>CAVSTL010000001.1:0-1757019 GCA_963730805.1 uncultured Acidobacteriota bacterium
CCGCGCAGCAGGCCATGGTTTCTGCAAAACAGGAACAGGGTCGGATCGAGCAGCAAGTCCGCACGTACGAGTCGAGAATCGAGTCCAGCCCGATGGTCGAGCAAGAGTATAAGCAGGTCACTCGAGACCATGAAACGGCCCTGCAGTTCTATAACACCCTGCTGAAAAAAATGAATGAATCGTCGATGGCCACCGCTCTTGAACACCGCCAGCAGGGAGAACAGTTCCGGGTAATGGATGCTCCTAACCTTCCCGAAGAGCCGACCTTTCCGAACCGCTTCGTGTTTGCCGGCGGAGGCCTCGCTGCCGGGTTGTTCCTGGGTCTGCTGCTGGCAGCATTGCTCGAGTATCGAGACACCACTCTCCGCAACGAGAGAGACATTTGGGCGTTCACGAAGCTCCCGACACTGGCGATCATCTCTGAATTGAAGGATCTCCCCCAGCCCGCAAAGGTTAAGAAGCGCATAAAGCCCTCATTGCAACTAAACAAGTCAACTGAGAGTGTCGGATAGCCATGTACAGATCGTTCTTTGGCCTTCGTGCCCTGCCTTTCGAAGCGAGTCCCGATCCGCGGTTTCTCTATATGATGCCGCACGTGCGGGAAGCGCTCGCTTGTCTGCAATACGGTGTGGCGGCCCGCAAAGGCTTTGTCGTCCTCACCGGAGAAGTCGGCACAGGAAAAACAACTTTGCTCAAGACAGTGCTTGGCTCGTTCGCAAAGGGACGCGTCTCCTCGGCCTTCGTCTTCAATCCGCGTCTCGATGTGTTGGATTTTTTTGAATTCGTTCTGACTGATCTTGGCATTCCGCCCATTGCGAGGACCAAGTCGGGCATGTTGTTGCAGCTCAATCGTTGGCTGATCGACCGTTTTAACGATAAGGGAATCTGCGTGATCGTTGTGGACGAAGCCCAAAATCTCTCCTGGGAACTTCTCGAAGAGATTCGTTTGCTTACCAACCTCGAAACTTCGTCGGAGAAACTGGTGCAAATTGTGCTTTCCGGTCAACCGGAGCTTCAGGAAAAGCTGCGCCACCCCAGTGTTCGTCAACTGCGCCAGCGTGTTTCACTGTGGTGCAAAACGCATCCGCTTACCGAAGAGGAGACGGAGGCGTACATCACCGAGCGATTGCGGATTGCCGGAGCCAGAAAGCCCGTACTGTTTCCAGAGTCGGTAAAGCTTGTCTATCGCTATTCGAGAGGAATTCCACGCGTCATCAATCTGGTTTGCGAGCACTCCATGGTTGAAGCCTATGTGGAGCAGATCAAGCCGATCCCAGCGCGCATCGTGGAGTCGGTCGGAAAGGAGCTGGAGTTGGATATGCAGCCCTTCCTGGTCTCCACGGTCGACGCGCCGGGATTGCCGGAGAATCAACAGGCTGCGACCATGTGCAACACGGTCGAGTCGATCGCGGATTCTACCAAACTCCGTAAAGGACGTGAGTCATGAGCCGCATATACGAAGCAATTCAACGAGCAGATCGTGAGCGCAGCGCCGCCCGGGAACCTGAATCGAGGCATGTTACGGAGGGGACGATTGCTCCGAGTGTCGTTCAACTCCCCGAGGTCGAGGGAGATTTCGATTCGGAAAACATTGTACGCCACCTTTGGAGGCCATTTGAGGCTTCGCTTCCGACGATCGCAAATCGCGGCGCGAGCATCGAGCAGTTTCGTGGTCTGCGCTCGCGCATCGACCAGCTTCGCATTCAGGCCCCCATCAAGACAATCCTTGTCAGCAGCGGGATACCTGGTGAAGGCAAGTCTTTCATAGCGGCAAACCTTGCCCTGAGCATGGCGCGGAACACCGTTCATAACGTTCTTCTCATTGACGGGGATCTACGTCGCGGAACCCTTCATAATTTGCTCGGTGCTCCCAATACACCTGGGCTGGCGGAATATCTCTCCGGAACCGCAGAGCTGACGAGCGTTATGCAACGTAGCCTGGCAGCCGACAAAGCAAGCACCAGCGTCATGCGCGGCATTTCGAACGTCACTTTCATCCCGGCCGGAGTCGGCGGCGATAACTCGTCTGAGGTTATCGCCTCTCCCCGTATGGAGGACCTGATCGCAACTGTAACTCCGCATTTCGATTGGATAGTGATCGACTCGCCACCCGTTCTTGCGGTCACGGACGCGGTAGAGCTTGCTCGCGCCGCCGATGCAGTTTTGCTTGTTGCGCGTGGAGCGAACACCCCATTTGACGTAGCGCGGCGCACCCAGGCCGCTTTTGGCAGCGCCCGCATTCTTGGTTTCGTTCTAAATGCGGTCAAGGAGAATCCCTGCAACCATTCGTACTCCGACTACTACGGGGGGGAAGAGGGACAGCGGCATGGTGCGCAGGGATAGGTAATTGTGGAGGTTAAGATGATAAGGCTCCTTAATGTTTACTATCCAACCCGGGCCATCGTGCTGCTTCTCATTGAGGTACTCCTGATTAGCGGGTCATTTCTCCTGGCTTTGGCATACCTGATTGGACCGGATGCTTACATTTCTTTGGTTTATGAGAATGGGATCCTAAAGATCCTGAGCATCACCGTTCTCACGTTACTTCTCTCGTACTACTTCGATCTCTATGAACCGCAGCGGATCTCAGGACGATGGGAGATCTACTTTCGATTATTGTTGGTTCTTAGCGTTCTGTCTTTTGTCCTCGCGGTAGTCATCTATTGTTTCCCCGGCGTAGACATAGGACGGAATGTCCTGGCCGCAGGCGTGTGGGTTCTTGTGATTGCTCTCGTCGTTTGGCGAAGGCTTTATGAATGGGTGATTGGTCTCTCAGTTTTCCGCGAGCGCGTATATGTCTTGGGTTCCGGCGAGCGGGCGCGCTCCATCGTCGGGATTCTGCGTTCGCGGCGCGACGTAGGCATGGAAGTAATCGCGGAGGAGAGTTGCGGAGTACCCGGCGAGCAACTGCTACGTTTTGGTGAGGCACTTCGCGGATTCCGGAAACCGAACCCTTCCATTGACCGCGTCGTTGTTGCTATGGAAGACCGACGCGGATTGATGCCAGTTCGTGAGCTCCTCGCACTTCGTCTCAGCGGTGTTGTGATTGAGGATGCCAGTCTGCTCATCGAGAGACTTACGGGCAAGGTGCCGCTGGAAGGGCTTACGCCCAGCACGCTCATCTTCACAGAAGGTTTTAACGTTAGGGCGCCGCTGCAGTTCGTTCGGCGATTGGTCTCCCTTACCGTCTCGCTAATCGGGCTGACGATCTGTCTACCCCTGATTCCGCTCATCGCTCTGGCAGTGCGGCTCTCTTCCCCGGGGCCCATCTTGTTCCGCCAGAAACGGATCGGGCGTGGGGGCCGTCCTTTCACAATATTGAAATTCAGGACGATGGCCCAAAATGCTGAAGCCAAGGGGGCGGTATGGGCGGCAAAAAATGACCCTCGAGTGACTCCTCTTGGCAGATTCATGCGTAAAACCCGGCTGGATGAAATTCCCCAACTCTGGAACGTCCTTCGCGGAGACATGGCCTTTGTTGGACCCCGCCCGGAGCGCCCGGAGTTCGTGCAATGGCTCACGAACGAGATTCCATACTACGACCTGCGTCACATCATTCGCCCAGGAATCACGGGCTGGGCTCAGGTGCGCTATCAGTATGGCGCCAGCCTCCAAGAAACGAAACAGAAGCTCGAATACGATCTTTACTACGTCAAGCACCTGTCTCTTGGGCTCGATTTGCTCATCATGTTTGAGACCGTCAAGACAATCATTTTGAGAAGAGGTGCCCAGTGACAATTATAGGCGGACACTTCGGCGCTCGAGGCACCAAATCACCCTTGATCACGCGGTCATCTATCGCTGGTTGCGCACCCGACTGTGCATTATGTGCGCTTGACCCTGGCACGATTCTTATATCTCCTCACCGGAGGGCGCAGTGAAGTTGCTCTTTTGGCTCTGTATTTCGACGGTAGTCTACGCGTACTTCGGATATGTTCTCTGGCTCTTGGTTCTCTCTCGAGTTCGCAATCGCCCAGTCACTAGAAAGCGCTTCACCCCGAGCGTGTCGGTCGTCATCGCTGCGCGAAATGAAGAACGCAACGTGCCTGCCCGACTGGAAAATCTTCTCCGGCTGGATTACCCCAAGGAACGCCTTCAGATTGTCATCGTTTCGGATGGATCTACTGATCGCACCGCAAAAATACTGGAAGAGCAATTCCCCCACATTGTGCCCGTGATTCTTGCCGAGTCCAACGGGAAAGCGTTCGCCTTGAATGAGGCCATAAAGTGCGTGACAGGTGAGATTCTAGTGTTTATGGACGCACGGCAATCTGTCGAACCTAATGCAATCACCGAGTTGGTCTCCTGCTTCGCGGATGCAGCCATTGGCGCAGTTAGTGGCGAATTAGTGATTGATGCGGAATCAACTGTTAATTCCACAGGTGCCCTGGGTATCTACTGGAGGCTCGAAAAACTCGTCCGCAGACTCGAATCGGCATCCGGCTCGGTTGTAGGAGTAACTGGGGCTATTTACGCGATTCGCCGGGAGCTCTATACAGAGATTCCCCAAGGGACAATTCTTGACGACGTTCTTGTCCCAATGAGAATAGTACGCCTGGGTAAACGAGTAGTCTTTCAACCATCAGCAATTGCCCACGATCGCCTATCCAGCAAGAAAGGGAAGGAATTTGCACGCAAAGTTCGAACCTTGGCGGGGAATTATCAGTTACTGCGGCAGGATCCCTGGCTGCTATCGCTCGCAAATCCTTTACTTTTCAGGTTCATCAGTCACAAGATCCTAAGGCTCGTCGTGCCATTGCTACTCATCGTTATGCTAGTCGCGTCTGTATTGTCTAAGGGAGTGATTTATCACATTGCAGCCTGGCTCCAGGCACTTATCTACGCTCTGGCTGCTTTGGGGGCTTTGATACCGGCTACAAAGAGGTTCAGGCCGGTTGCCGTGACCAACACCTTTGTTATGCTTAACGCAGCTGCCGCTGTTGCTTTCTACAGTTTTATCATCGGACGAAGGACATTGTGGACTCAGTAGGCTGGTTCCGATGTGGGATCATGACGGCAGCTTCACGTCATCACTGGAACATTCTCTCACTTGCGGCTACTGAGCTTATGGATGGTGAGAATTGTTCTATTTTGACTCGAAATCCAATTCCGGCCGCTCTGATCTAGAGTTTCGAGTGCATGGGCTGACAGGGATCTGCACTTAGAGGATCTTGGACAGCCAGAACATCGGGTTCTGGGTGATGACTGAGGATTTTACACCCGCATGTGTTATGCGGCATCGAGGAGAAATCGTGGGGTCAGGCATTGGACATTATCTTCCACTATTAGCTTACCTAGGCTTTTGGATCATGTGTTTTGTTTCAGTCGGATGGCGACCCCTATTTGGTTTATACTATGCAATTCCATTCGTACCTTATCGCACACTACGGGATCACTTCCACGACTACCCCCTCGGGGATAACATGCTGACCATCCTTGTCATTGCTGTAATCGTTGGCGCGGTTCTTCGTGGCAAGCGTCGACCTAAATCAAACCTTTATCTAATTTGGCTCGTTATAGGAGGATACCTCTATTTGTCAATGTGGCTGGGTGTCGCGCTTGGGAATGCCCCCGCGCCGCTTTGGCTATTGGACGTCAACTTTGTTACTTGGAAAGACTATTTGATGATTCCATTGCTCTTCGTCGCGGTCAGCCTGGTCGTCGAAGACCGTAAAGCCATTAAAGCGGTGGTCCTCATCACCGCCATTACGCTGTTGTTTATTGACAGGAGTTGCATATTGGAGAGCATGTCGCGAACGTGGAATACCTTTGACGAAAGGAAACGGAGCGGCGGACCGCTGGCCTTTGGATCCAACCAGACAGCCGCATTCCTGGCTCAATTGAGTATGTTCTTTTGGGGGTTTATCGAGTTTGTGAAGAGAAGGACGATCAAGATTGTCGGCTACGGACTCGTAGTAGTCACCTTGTTTGCAACCATGTACACGTTCTCCCGCGGGGGTTATCTTGCGGTGCTCTTCAGCGTCTTCGTTCTTGGGCTTTTGAAAGACAGAAAACTTCTGATCATCCTCGGAGTCTTCCTGGTAACCTGGCAGGCAATTGTTCCTGCAGCCGTCCGTGAACGCGTCACCATGACTTATAACAATGACGGTGAACTTGAAAAGTCCGCTCAAGAGCGCGTAGATCTATGGAAGGAGTCATGGGCCTCGATTGTTAATAGTCCGATTTTGGGAAACGGTTATGGAACCTTCCAGCTGAAGCCACATGTTGACAACTTGAAAGACACACATAACTGGTATATCAAAGTGGTGGTAGAAACTGGAATTGTCGGGCTCATTATGGCTTTAGCTCTATTCCAACAGATCCTTGCCTTGTGCTACAGGCTTTTCGTGCATGCGAGCGACACTTTGTACCGTGGCCTCGGTCTTGGGCTTCTCCTTGCAATTTGCGCTTCCGTTGTCGCGAACTGTTTTGGTGATCGGTGGACCTACCTAGAAATCACCGGGCCGGTGTGGATATTGGCCGGCGCCGCCGCCCGCGCGTTTCATCTCGCGGCATTGTATCCGAAAGCGAATCTCATCCCGACGGAAATCGACGTGAAAGACCCTTGGCAGAGCGTCAAAAATGAGAATCGCGCTATAGAAGTCGGTTATCGAAGCTCCTTTTCGGGTGCTCGGCCGCAGAAGTGTGACGCAGATGATTGAGGTTGTTGCGTTGCCGCCGGAGTCGCTTGCCACAACGAATGTGGCGCAGGGTAACCTGCCTCATGTCCTGTTGGTAGTCGATCAGTTGCCAAGCACTCTGGGAGGCGGGGAACGCACTATTCTCAAGCTCGCGACTCTTCTTCCACAGTATGGATATCGAGCATCGATTCTGACGTTTTATGTGAATCCAGAGTGTTCCGCTTTGAAATTGGCTCCGTGTCCCATTTACTGTCTGCCCTTGCGGCGCTCCTACAGCTTGACAGCAATTCGAGCTGCTTTTGAAGTCAGTCAATTCCTAAGACGGCAAAGAGTCGAGATCGTCCATACTTTTTTTGAGAGTTCCGACATCTGGGCTGGATTGGTTACGAAGACAATGTCAAAGGCCAAGCTGATTTGGTCTCGTCGCGACATGGGAATTCTGAGGACTCGCAAACATCGCATTGCCTATCGGCTCACGGCTGGTCTTCCCGATGCGGTGTTTGCCGTCTCGGAACAGGTACGGCAGCATTCGATTGAGGTGGATCGAATCGACCCTGCTCGCGTTCAGACCATCTACAACGGCCTTAACTTCGACGATTGGACCGCAGTGTCTAGACCTCAAAGAGTTCCAGGAGAATTCCTGGTCACAACCGTAGGCAATATTCGGCGAGTGAAGGGGCACGATGTACTCATCAGGGCAGCTGCAGCGGTCGTGCGGCAATTCCCGAAGGCTTCATTTAGCATCGCCGGAGACGTCTTGGAGCCTATTTATTCTGCCGAATTGAAAGCGCTCGTCGAGGATTTGAACCTCACCAATCATGTCCGTTTCGATGGCGGCATAACGAATCTCCGTGAACATCTTGCCGCGGCCGACATCTTCGTTCTCCCTTCACGCAGCGAAGGCTTCTCCAATGCCGTCGTGGAGGCGATGGCAGCTTCTCTTCCGGTCGTTGCAACCGACGTCGGTGGAAACGCCGAGGCAGTAAAAGATGGGGTTACCGGGTTACTTGTTTCTCAAGAGAACGAACCAGCGCTTGCGGGGGCTATCATGCGACTACTCTCCGATCCATCTCGAGCAAGAGCGATGGGGTCTGCAGGGCGAATCCTTGCCGTTGAGAGATTTACCGAGGAAGCCATGATGGCCCGGGTCACCAGTGCCTATGCAAACTTGCTGGCTGGAAAAGGAAGGGCACTTTAGCGGGACTTTGATCCCGTTCCTAATGGTGGTTTCGAGGCCGGAGGGGGTACCAACCTGACTGGCCTCGATAACCTTCTTTACCTGGGTTCAAACCCTGTTTCGCAAAGCCCGCCCTTCCCGCCTGGTCTTGAACATGCAGTAGGTCCTTTTCTTCTTTACTTGAGAGCAGAGTGCACGGATACGTGCCCTTTGCGTTCTTCACATCAGATTAGTGCAATATCCTCTGGCCGCTTTCCTCGACCGCGCCTGGTGGCTGTCAATCTGACTGATCGACACCGTGACTCTTGATTGGTCGTAGATCCTACGTATTTCAGTCCCTGTCCATCGGCCCGCCAAGATTTCCCTCTCCTGATTGAGAACTAACTCCCGAAGAGGGAACTTTTTTGGAAGTGAATGCGCAATCAATTGCGCACTTCCAACTTTTCGCCGTGCAAAGTGCTGAATCCAAAAGTTCTAGTTTTGGCGATACATGTGCATAGTCGAGGGGGAGCGTTATCGGGGCGTGCCCGTTGGAGACTCTGTAGGCCTTCCAAGCAAGCACGCAACTGGGTCCCAAAGAATTTCGCCGGTACGCCTCGGGCAGTGTGCAGAAACTGGGCTCGAATGCCAGTGCGCGGCATTTCGTTTTCTCGAATTTGATTGCGCGGATCTTAACAACAGTTCAAAACCCTTGGTTCTTCGCAGGCAAAGGACAAAGTTAAAGCCGTTGCCGCGAGGGCACCTCCAGGAGGAAAGATGAAAAAGTCTTTGTTAGCATTACTCGCTCTGGCAATGGCCCTTGCGATTACGCCGGCTGCAACGGCTGACACGTTCTACTTCACCTACTCCAGTAACGACGGCACCACTGGTGCTTTCAATGTTACTGCCCTCGCTGCAACCAAAGTGACGGGTCAATGGGTTGCCACGGGTGGAACCGGTTTCTTTTATGGCCTCGGCCTTCTTCCTTTTGCAGATTTAACCCTCATTCCCAATCCAAATGCTCCAAATCAGGCGACGTCTCCGGATGGGGCTTTCTACTTCGACAACGTTCTTCGGCCCGGACAAAACCCGCTTATTACCAACGGTGGGCTTTTGTTTAAATTTACCAGTGGCCCTGACATCGGAGACACTCTCAATATCTTCTCAAATGGTGCTGGACCGGGTACCTATGAGGCTGACATCTACAGAAATGGCGGGTACGTTTCTGACTTTGGTAATTTTACCCTTACTGATGTTGTTGCGACACCGGAGCCTTCGTCCTTGCTGTTGCTAGGCACGGGACTCCTCGGCCTGGCATTTGTTGCTTTCAGGAAGGTGAAGTCGTCCGGTCTGATCCTGAACATGTAGTCGATTTGTTCTTCTTGTTCTTCAAATTGAAAAGGGCACGAGAAGCGTGCCCTTTTCGCTGTTTATGCGCACGATGCGCGGCGTTCTATCGACCGCTAAGCTTTCCCGGCGTCTCTTGGCTGGACGATTCGAGAGAAATGGTCCACAGAATTCCATATTCTTCGGCCATTCCGTTCGACTGGTTTGGATCAGTTTTCGCGGCTTCCCCGATACCACTCCACAGTCCGCCTCAAGCCCTCGCAAAAATCGACTTTCGGTTCATAACCAATGAGTTCCCGGGCCAGCCGGACATCGGCGAGCGAGTCACGAAGAGCGGAGTAACGGGTCGTTTCGGCATGGCGACGGCTCCGCCGGGAATAACGGGATCTACGACCTGGACTTCGATAATCACACTAAATTACCTCTGGCCAAACCGAATCATCGAGAGTTTCGATTGGTTCGAAAGCCGGAGATTGTGGCGAAATTCGGAGTCGTTGTTCCGGCGCTGGCGGGATGAGACGAAGGCGCCGAAGTCGGTGTCCCGCGTCACTGCCATGCATCCCCAAACCTTTACAATCGTCGGCATGACTATCGCACTCGACCCCACCTTGGCAGAGCTCAAACAGCGGATCGAAACCCGGCAGGCCCGCATCGGCATCGTCGGCATGGGCTACGTTGGCTTGCCCCTCGCGCTGCTGTTCAGTGACGAGCGGTTCCGGGTGACCGGCTTCGATATCGCGGCAGATAAAGTCAGCACCCTGAACGCCGGCGGATCCTACATTGTGCGCATTCTCCCGGCGGACATTCAGAAGGCACAGCAGGCGGGCTTCCGCGCCACCGCCGATTACTCTCAGATCGCCGCCATGGACGCGGTCATCATTTGCGTTCCCACGCCGCTGAACGAGTATCACGAGCCGGACCTCAGCTATGTGACGGGAACGGTGAAGTCCATTGCGCCGCACATTCACGAGGGCCAACTCATCGTGCTGGAGAGCACAACCTATCCCGGAACCACCGAGGATGTCGTGGTGCCGCTGCTGGAAAAAGGCAATCCCCATAGCCTGAGAGTTTCACGCGACGCCGGCCAGCCCGGCTTTCATGCCGCGTTTTCGCCCGAGCGCGAAGACCCTGGCAACGACACCGTCGCCCGCCATGACATTCCCAAGGTCATCGGCGGATGCGGCCCCGCGGCCGTGGAACTGGCCTCGGCGCTCTACGGCTCCATCTTCCGCCGTATTATCCCGGTCAGCAGTCCCGCAGTCGCGGAGATGACCAAGCTGCTCGAGAACATCTATCGCTGTGTGAACATCGCTCTGGTCAACGAGCTCAAGCAGCTCTGTATGCGGATGGGCATCGACATCCACGAAGTGATCGATGCCGCGCGCACTAAGCCATTTGGATTTCAGGCGTTCTATCCTGGGCCGGGCCTGGGCGGACATTGCATCCCCATCGACCCGTTCTATCTTTCCTGGAAGGCAAAGGAATACGACTTTCGCACCCGCTTCATCGAACTGGCCGGCGAAGTGAATATGAAGATGCCCTACTTCGTCATCGACCAGACCGCGGAAGCGCTCAACCAACAATGCAAATCGATCAAAGGCTCGAACATTCTCGTCCTTGGCCTGGCTTACAAGCGCGACATCGACGATCTGCGCGAATCGCCCTCGCTCACCATCATCGAGCTCCTTCGCGAGAAGGGCGCAGCCGTCTCATACAACGATCCTTACTTCCCGACGGTGGGGCGCGGGCGCCACTACGACTTGAACATGACCAACACCCCGCTGGAAATTCTGGGGCAGTATGACGCGGTCCTCATCGTCACCGATCACACCAGCTACGATTACCGTGCCATCGTGGAGCAATCGCAGTTGGTGATCGATACGCGAAATGCAACCAAGGGGATTGTCTCGTCGAAGATTGTTCGTTGCTGATGCAGGCTTGGAGAACTAAAGCCCCCGCCGTGGACGCGGAAGAGAGTAAGAACGGTGGGGGAGAGAGCGAGAATCACTGATGACATTCCCCGGATGGTTACTTTAATTTCGGTCGCGCTGCTGCGATCCCTTGGTTCTCAAGCGGTGTGCGTCCCGATGCGAACGATTGCAATGACCGAATTGGAGATTCGCCTTAGGCTGAGAGTTTTTTCTCGAAACGGACCTATATAGCCTCTCTGTATCACTTTTGAATCACAGCGGTTATTTTGGCTCTTAAGGCTGTTCTGTTAAGTCTTGTATTTTTCTTGGTGAGCCCGGTGCGGCTCGAACGCACGACCCACGCCTTAAAAGGGCGTTGCTCTACCAACTGAGCTACGGGCTCTCACCTGATTCAACTTATTGATTCTCAGTAAGTTGAACGCTATTAACATGTATACTGCTGCGCGGCTTTTGGGCTCCAGCAGCCATTTTGAAGGCACCCGGCACCGAAATCAAATTCGGGTGAGCCAGGGCCCGCAACTTGTGGGTTGGAGCAAGATGGGCATACCGGACGGTCAAGGCGATCGTCTTGGGCAACATCCATTCCTGTACCGTCTTTAAGTCTACCCCAGCCATCACGAGGCGACCAGGAAAGGTGTGCGGGGTGGCCGCGAAAGGCGCTTGATCCCGGGCCGGTTTCAGGTTGTTCCGGCCCCCTGAATCTTTTGAGGCCGTGCCTGGGGTGGATTTAGCTGGCAAGGTTCTACTCAATCCGGAGATTCGGAAGTGCCGAGGTGGCGCGAGTTCAGCGGGCGCTCCAGGTCAGTCGCAGGCAATCGCGGCGCCGGCGAGGTCGAGCAGGGGAATGTCTTCAGCGGTGCGATCGGCGTCGGATGGGGTGGAAAGCGGATTGCTGAAAAAGGCGTCCACCTGTTCCAGCACCGCAGCTCCGGTCTTCGCGTGGAAGATCGAGGCGCGCAGTTTCGCTCCGCCGGGCACGCCGTGCGTAAACCACGAGGCAAACTGCTTCATTTTGCCGGCTGTCTCCCCGATGCGGGCGTCGCGGGGCAGGTCCTTGCAGGCTTCCTGCTCGTCAAGGAGCATCTGGAAGTAGGCGCGGATGATGCGATAGCGGTCCTCGACCGTGGGGTGCTCGTAGGCGCCGGTGGCGGTGTATTGGGCGATCTGGCGGAAGATCCACGGATTGGCCGGCGCCGCCCGCCCGATCATGACGGCGTCGCATCCGGTCTGGGCGATCATCGCCGCGGCGTCCTCGGGGGTGCGGATGTCGCCGTTGCCGATGACCGGAATGTTGACTGCCTGCTTGATAGCGGCGATCCATTCCCAGCGCGCCTGGCCGGTGTAGGCCTGCTCGCGGGTGCGGGCGTGGAGGGCCACGGCATTCAGGCCCTCGGCTTCGGCCATGCGGGCCAGTTCGACGCAGACGATTTGCGCGTCGCTCCAGCCGAGGCGGAATTTCACGGTAAAGGGGATCGTGACCGCCTGGCGCACGGTGCGAAAGATCTCCCCGATGCGGGGCAGGTCGCGGAGCAGGCCCGATCCGCCGTTGCAGCCGACCACCCGCTTGGCCGGGCAGCCCAGATTGAGGTCAACGGTGTCGAACCCGGTGTCCTGGACGATGCGGGCGGCCTCGGCCAGGGTCTCGGCGTTCGACCCGAAGAGCTGAGCGCCGATAGGGTGCTCGTCGTCGTAGAACGTCAGGTAGCGGCGGCGTTTCGATTCGCGCATGCGGGAGAGGCCGTCCGCCGAGGTGAATTCGGTCATGAGAAGACCGCATCCGGACTGCTGGTTGGTGACGGTTGCCTCGACGGCTCCAGTTTCTGACCCCCGAGCGGTTGTGAACAGGCTGGCGTGGCGGATAAACCGCCGGAATACGGTGTCGGTAACGCCGGCCATGGGCGCCAGGACCGTCGCGGGACGGACCGCTACCGGCCCGATGCGCAGCTCGGCCGGAACCCGCGCCTCGGCGGGCATCGCGTGCTCCCGTGGATTGTCCCAGGCCTTCTTCACCGTGAATCCCTTACCCGCCATAAGTACAGTTCTCAGTTCACAGTTCGTAGTTAGCAGTTTCGTTTCCCAGCGAGACACGGCATTGTGCCGACTCGAACAAACTATGAACTGAGAACTACGAACTCGTTGTCCCAAACATACAAGGGCCTCCGCCAGGGCGGAGGCCCGATCTTGCTGAACCCAACCGCTGCGGTAGCTACTTGGCCGCGGCAGCGTCTGCCGGCTTGGCATACTTGCGGCGGAAGCGTTCGACGCGTCCGGCCGTATCTACCAGCCTCTGCTTGCCGGTGAAGAAGGGGTGGCAAACGGAGCAGATTTCCACGTGGATGTCGCCCTTGTGGGTCGACCGGGTCTCAAAGTTGTTTCCGCACGCGCACAGCACTCGCACGGCGGCATAATTGGGGTGAATCTTTTCCTTGGGCATCTCGGATGTCTAGACCTTTCCTGCAGTCTTCCTATTATAGGGTGATTTCGAAGGCTCCGCAATCGAACGGATCACTGGACTCTGTGCGCAATGGGCCTATAATGATCGGCAGAAAAACTAATCCAGCTGCAAGATGCCATTCCCCGACACCTGCAACTGAGGAGACCCAACATGCGTAAACCCCTGCTCCTCCTTCCCGCGGTTGTCCTTTTAGCGCTGGGCGCCGCGTGGAATCCCCTGGCTGTGCCCCAGGAGGGCGCCGCCAAAGCTCCCAAAGCCTCCAACGAAGGGCAAACTCGCGCAAAGAAGATTTATGAGGTCGACTGCGCCCTTTGCCATAACTCGAACGGAGACGGCAAAACCGATCTTGCCAAGGATATGCAACTGACTCTGAGCGACTTGACCGATCCGAAGACGCTGCAAGGCATGACCGATGACCAGTTGTTCGAGCTGATACGCAAGGGCAAGGACAAGATGCCCGGCGAGGATGCTGCCCGGGCGAAAAATGACGAGGTCAAGGGGATTATTCAGTACATTCGGGGCCTGTCGAAGGATCAGCCCGCGGGTGCGCCAGCGGCGGCGCCGGCTCCCGCGACGGCTTCGTCCGCGCCGACGACGCCGGGTTCGAACTAGATCGGAGAGATTTGTCCACACCGGCGGCGCCCATTCGCCGCCGGGCTCTTCATTGGGCCAGCGCGCTCTTGATTCCTGCCTCGACCAGCGGCGCCATCACCGCATAGCCGGCGGGAAGGGGATGGACTCCATCCTTGCTCAGGTTGGCGGGCAGCCCGTCGCGCTGATCCTTCATCGCGGAGTGATAGTCCACGTAGACGTAGCCTTTTTCAGCCGCATAGGACTTGATCCACGCATTGAGGGCAACGATCTTGGGAGCCGGCTCGAGCCCCGGATGCCACCCGAAGTCGTACGCCGGCAGCACCGAGCACAGCACTACCCGGATATGGTTTGCGGTGGCCAGATCCGCCATCGAAGCCAGGTTGTCCTCGGTTTGCTCGAGCGTCATGGGGCCGGTGTTTCCGGCGATGTCGTTGGTTCCTGCGAGGATGACCACGACCTTGGGCTGCAGCTCGATCACATCCTGGCGGAAGCGCAAAACCATCTGGGGGGAAGTCTGCCCGCTGATGCCGCGGTTGATGTAAGGCTTGCCCGCAAAGGATCCTTCAGGGCCGTCGAAGTGCCAGCCCTCGGTGATGGAGTCTCCCATGAACACCACGCGGTTTTCGCCCGCAGCCGGAGCGGGGAGTTTCAAATCGGCCTCCTTGAAGCGGGCCAGCCACGGCCAGTCGTTCTTCAACTGCTCCTGGTGTGACCGTTCCCACGCCGACATCGGCGGAGGTGGCTGGACGTTCTGAGTGGGAACAGGCGCCGGTGTTTTTGCCTCCGGCACTGTGCCTGCCTGCTGGGCGCCGGCTCCTGCCGTTGCCACGAAGATTGCCAGCACTGCCGCTCCCCAGACACCCGGCCGCAGAGTCATCCTGATCACGAAATTCCTCCCTCTCGACGCGCGACGCGTTCCCGCCACATTGCGCGGGACGCTTTCACTCGCGAGTTGATTGTAAGCAATCGGGCTTGCGGACACGCTGCGTCGCTCAACCCTGCGCCACGATCCGCACCGGTCCCAGCAATCCTGAAGGCTGCAGCGGGTCATCCGGCTGGAACGGATATTTGTCCGGAATCCACGTCAGGCGCTCTTTTTCGGGCAGCCCGCTATCGCGAATCAGCCGGTTCAGCCAGAGGTTGGCCACGGTGATTTCCAACTCATTTCCGCCGGCTTTCAGGGCATGGGCGGGAAGGCTCGCCCGCCAGGGGGCACACCACACTACTCCGAGGTCGCTCCCGTTCAACCGAACGGACGCGAGGTTGTGCACGCGCCCCAGCGACAGGAACATGGCCCGCTGGGCCGGTGCGTTCGCGGCGTCGAAGCGGATGCGGTATGTCGCCTTTCCGGAGTAATAGCGGATGCCTGGTTCGGTGCGTTCGGTCCAGTCCTGGAGGTGGTCAAACTGCACGCTGGCCGGACCGCCCCAGCGCGGATCGAACGATACCTCCCACGGACCGTCGATGGTCTGAAGGTCCACAAGAGCCGGAAAGTTTTCCCCGGCCGGCCTCGACTCGTCGCTCTTGCGAAATACCACGAAGCCGCTCTGATGGGGCGCCAGCCGAACCGGCAGCAGTGTCCGACCGTTCTTCTCTTCAAACTGGCCGAGCGCGCGGCGTTCCCCGGTCACGGCGTCCCACCATTCCGGGAGCTTGCCGCTCACACGAAACGCGCAGGTTGTGGCGTTCTCGCGCTCTTGCCGATTGGCGATAAAGAAGAGGTCTTCGTCGCCGTCGCGCCGGTGAATGGCACGCACGCCTTCGCCTTCGAAATCGGGCGCGATGTCGCGCGCAGCCAGTACGCGGGCGGTGACGCGGTACGACGGATAGAGCGAAGCCTGCTGCAGACTTGCCGGGGTAAGCTTCCACGGCGCCGCGTCGAATCCGCCATGCTCGATGGCGCGATCCATGCCCCCGTCCGTCGTCACCTGCCACTCATTATCCGTTGCCACGATGACCGGCGGTCCGGAGGAGCCCCAGCGCGCCACTGCCGCGATCACGCCGAACGGCAGTTTTGCGGCATGTTTGCTGCCATCCACTGTCACGCGAATTTCGTTCTCGCCGTCGGTCAGCAGAGACGTCACGTCGAACCTGCGCACTTGATCCGCAACGTGAAACGCACC
Organism: uncultured Acidobacteriota bacterium; assembly: GCA_963730805.1. GTDB lineage: Bacteria > Acidobacteriota > Terriglobia > Terriglobales > Acidobacteriaceae > Telmatobacter. The sequence goes on from CAVSTL010000001.1 coordinate 16,248, forward strand.
AAGTCGCATGGTGTTCACCGAAACTTCGTACGACGGGCTCGCGGTGATCAGAACTTCCGCCATGTCGATGGTTGCGGCGCCGTCCACTTGGAACTTGCGCGTGAAGGTGCGCGTTCCCTTGTTGTCGCCGGGCTCATTTGAACCTGCGGCCCAGATCCATTTCGCCTGTGCCAACGGGTTCTGCCCGGCCCATCGAAATGCGCTGTCGTTGTGGAGAAGGGCGCCGCGGCCGACTTTGCCAGCTTCTTCGGCGGGCCGAGCGGCCCAGAGCTCTTTCGATAGTTGCTGGACCTCCGCATCGCAGTGCGGGTAGTCGTTCAGGCTGGGCGACGCTTTCGGGGGCATTCCGATCACCGTTGCTCCCGCGCGGGCCAGGTCCCTGACCTTTCTCAGCAGCCGCGGCGTCATGGTCTCAACCTGGGGCAGCACCAGGAGCCGATAGCGCATGCCGTCGGGAAACACGATGTCACCATCTGCAACAGAAGCGCGCGCAATCAGTGTCTCGGGACTGCAGCCGTCAAAGTTGTATCCGCGGCGGTCGGGAAACTCGCCCGGAAGAAACACCGACGGCGGCGGAAGAAATACGTGGGGCGCCCCCTCGGCGGCAAGGTATAAGACGTCGGCCACAAACAGCCCGCGGCGCAGCATTGCGGAACACCGCGCGACGTAGCGGTGATAGGCATGCGCCATGTCCCACCATGTCTGGGTGCGGTCCCAGTGCACGCCAAATCCGCCATCGGGCCCCATGGTCATGCCCGGAGAGCGATCGGTCCCCGACTGGGACTGAAAGCGATGAAACACAATGCGATTGATTCCCGCACAGAATGCCCAGTCGCCCTGGTTCTTGATCGATGCCGGATGCTGCAGCCATCGCTCCGCAAACTCCGCCGTGAAGGCCTCGGCCGCGACGATGGTGCGCCCGTTGGTGTGGCCCACGGAGGTGGACTCGACCACGCTCCAGTTCGTATCGATCTCGCCGAAATGGGACCAGAACTCCGCCATCGGCACATCGGCCGCACGCCCAAGTTCCAGATCCGAACAGGGGTCCAGGTCATACGGTTCCAGCGCAAGCTGGAGCCCGTATCTGTGTCCCAACTCGCGAAGCCGTTCCGCCTGGTTCTCGATGACCAGTTCCTGCGCGGTCTGGCGGAAATCCCAAAGGAACCGCTCCGTTGCGCCGCGGTCATTTACGACGAAGCCGGCGAGTACGGGAAGATACGGCGTCAGATCATAGCTTCTGCGCGCCTTGAATTGAGCAGGGAAGTCCGGCGTCCAGTTCTGGGAACTCATCTCCCAACTGTCGTAGTGCAACGTCGTCAGGCCGCTGGTCTTGTGGCGCCGGGTGCCGATGCGGTCGAGAAGCTTTCCGTAGTACGCGTCGAAATGATGATCAGCCGCGGCGCGGCTGAACTTGTCTGTTTCAAAGCCCAGACCCGGTATGGGCGCAGGCCGCGTGGTTTGCGCCGTGATCCTCCGGCCCGCGCGCACCAGGATCCAGTCGCCTTCGGGAATGTCCCACTCCAGTCGTCCGTCCTTTCCCATGCGGCTGGTCAGGTCCTGCACCTGCATTTGCGGCACGCATTCCTGCGCCGGCGATGGTTCGTATGCGGCGCTGCCGGGCAGGAACGGCCGGACCCACGGCACCGTCGAATATGGCCCCAGAATTTGCGAGGAGTAGGAACCGCGCATGTACAGCGCCTTCTCGGCCAGGTCCGCGGTGCGCGCCCCATCCTGCGGAGCGGGGAAAGCCAGCACAAATGAATCGATGTAGAAGTTCTCCCATACGGCGCGCAACTCCGGAGTCAACGTGTCTTCGCCGAAGAACGGCGTGCGCGGCTGGGGACGCGGCAACTGGCCGTTGAATTTCGCCGGCCCGTGCACGCGGGTTTCGCTGGTCACCAGGAACTGCATCGACTCTTCAGGCTTCACCCATGGGCCGCCCGCTCCGCACCACCCCGCGCCGGCCGCCAGGGCAATCTCCAGCCCCAGTTCATCGGCTCGTCCGAACGCATTGGCGACGGTTCTCTGCCAGTCTTCGCTCATGAAACGTACCGGGCCGGGGGGAATCCCGATATTGACTTCGAGATAGACGCCGCCACCGATCCCCGCGCTTTTCATGGCGTCGAGATCCGCGGCCATTCCCTCGGGGGTAAGATGGCCGTCCATGAAGTACCAGTAGACCCATGGCCGCGCCTCGTCTGGCGGATTCACGAACCGAGCATACTGAGGGTCGGCGCTGTCCGCCGGAAAAGCGAGCAGCGAATCGGGGAGGCTGAGTCCGAGGAGGCTCATCGGGCTCGCCTTCAACATCGTCCTTCGGGTGAACTTCGGAATAGCGTGCATGGAACCTCTTCTCACCGGGAATCGGCACTAATCGAAGGCAGTGGTTCGCCTCGCACCAGCGGGCAGTGGCAGGATCAAGTCCGTATTCTCACGGCAAGCTCCGCCTTCGCGCAAACGATGGCTTGGAAGAGTTTGCGGGATTGCATACGGCAACGCGATTGGGAGCAGGCGTCAACCCGGGAAAATGCGGTATTCCACGCTCAGCCGATCGTGCCGCATTTCGGGCAGAACGTGGGTGCGGTGGAGAACGTCGTTCAGAAAGACCACGCCATCGCCGAATGCAAATTCGGGCGCCCAGAAATCCTCCGGCGAGAACCGTTGGCGAAGATCCGGTTGATCGAGTTCGGTGAAATGCAACAACGCTGATTGACGGCGGCGAACGAATTCCAGGCCGGGGCTGTGTGTGCCGCAAGGGTTCAACGGAATCCAGCAGGTTAACAATTCGGTCATCGGGGGCATCGCGCGGGGTTCCGGCGGAAAACGCACTCCCAAGGCTCCGTCCTGGTGCCAGCTATGGGGACGATATCCGGATGGCGGAGCCTGAAGCGGCGCAAATTTTTTCCGAACCCACGACTGTTCCATGTTGCAAGTCCACCGGGGGCCGATCGCATCGGCGAACAGTTGATCAAGCCCGGGCGCAGATAGCGGAGCTACCAATTCCTCCACGGTGTCACAGCCAAAGTCCAGCAGCGCGGTGAGAAGCACGGAATGAGAAAAGCGGTTGAACTGGTAGCGCTCAGGAAGCTGGCTTTCGGTTGAGATCGACTGAAAGCACCGGGTTGCGGCCTCCTGTAACAGCACCAGACAATCCCTGGCGAAGACGTCCGTCAACATAGCTACGCCCTGTTGCCGCAGTCGTGCCGATGGATCTTCTCCCGTCATCCGCAGGCTCCGATCAGGGATTAATTTCTCCTGAATTGTACGGCCATCTATTTCGCCGCCGTTCACGTATGATTCTGCACAAGGCGATGGGACATAAGAACAGACGGGAATTTCTTCGGGCGGCCGCGGCCGCATCCACCACGATTGCCGCGATCGCGCTTCCGATACCCAAGATGGTGCGGGGAGCAGGGGTTGGAGACGCAGTCAGCGCAAGTTCGGAACTGGAATCATCTGAACACGCCGAGGTTCGAGCCAGCATACGCGGTGTGATGGTGGACGCGGCGCGCGTGCCGGAGTCCATTGACTACTACCGGCGCTTGATTGAGTTCTGCTCCGATTGGGAATTGAACACGCTTCAATTCCGGCTGGCTGACGACCAGGGGACCGCATTGCGATTTTCGTCGGTGCCTGATCTCGTGACCCATCCTGACGCGTTCACTCCTGAGCAGCTTAGAAACCTCGCGGAGTACGGCAAGGCTCACGGTGTCGATGTGATTCCTGAGGTGGAGTCGTTTGGCCATACCGGCTACATCACGCGTTCGCTCGTGTATGCGCATTTGCTCGATAGCGAACCGCAAGGCGATCAGGAATTCACCGGGGTCATTCCGGTGCACCCTGATACGACCGAACTGTTCAACAGACTTTTCCGCGAAGTGGCGGCGATTTTCCCTTCGCGCTATGTGCACGGCGGTTGCGATGAAGTGAACTGGGGCGGTTCGGCGCTCTCGCGAAAGGCGCTTCAGACGAAGACGCGGGCTCAGGTTTGGGTCGAGTACCTTAATGCATTAAACCAATCGGTCGAAGCGCTGGGAAAACAATTCATCGTGTGGGGAGATTTTGTTGTTCACAAGGAGCCGGGCATTCTCGGGCAGCTCAACAAGAACATCATCATCATGGACTGGAACTATTGGGATACGAATGCGGGTCAATTTCGCGACGCCCTTGCGGCGATTGGAGCCAGCGGCCATCGCGGAATCGGAGGGCCCGGCTTGATCAGCTATCGATGGGGTCCGAGGGCAGGCACCAAGTCGTTGCGCAATATCGATGCTTTCGCGGATGCTTACTTCGCACCCGACGCCTCCGGTTCGCTCGGCGCCGTTCTTACGAATTGGGTTCCGAGCCGGTATATTCAGAACTCGATCTGGGATGGGTTCGCGTACGCGGCGGTTGCGTTCAAGCATGGCAGCGCGACGGCACGCGAATCAGGGCATCGGCGCTTTGTCGAAAGGCACTTCGGAGCCCAATGGAGTACGGTCTGGAGCGAAACATTTCAACTCATCTACGATGCGGCGCCGGCTTACGGAGAGCGGGATCCCTTGTCTTCGATCGGACTTCGATTGCCGGTTCCGTTCAGCGACGAAGAGCATCTCACGGCGCTTTTGAAGAATCGCGCGTCCGGCTCAAATCCGTTCACCCGACTGCGCAGCCTGGTGGCTTCGTTACAGCCGTCAGTTCTGAAAAATCATTCCGACTTCCAGGCGCTCGCGTTGAGCGTGGAGTATCTCGACGCCATGTTCTGGCGCGAGTCGGTTATTTTCGAGCACGCCGCGGGAAAGCGATTTGATTCCGTGTCCGCGCATCGACTCATCCGGGAAATCGCCGAGCGGGACCGGAGCCTGCTGAAAGCCCTGGCCGAGGACTGGGATAAAGGCCGCTCGCCGCATTCGGCTGCGAAGGCCGCCCCGCTGTTCGGATTTGCGCCGAAGGATCAGTTGCTCTACCAATGGCAGAGGGCCGCGGATTTTTCGGCCAGCCTTGCCCTTCGGCCCGATCGCTTTTATGGGCTGCTCAAAGCCAACGGTCTTGCTTGAGCCGGACAGCCCGGCGCTGCTTCACCGCAATCGTTACCAATGTCACAGACACCGATCGCCGCAATGCAAAATAATTATCCAGGTCGGCGAATTCGAAGGAATGCCAGTGAAGCTTCTTATTTCTTCTCTTCTGTTTTCGGTCGCGGCGCTTGCGCAGACCGCCGAGAGTCCCAAAATCATCACCTTCAACCGCGCGGATACGGCGCACTGCAAGGTCGTGACGGTTGGGGGCAAGCCGCTTCTTGAAACCACCTACGAAGGCACAACCGTGGCGATCAATCTGCCCCAGAACTGGGCCAACGGAGAGTTCTCGGTCTTTGTCGCAGTTTTGCAGGAGGGGACCGGCGAAGCTGAAATCAATCCCAAAGAGATCACGGCCGTTTACCCTGACGCCGCCCACACGCGCTTCCGCTGGTTTGACAAAGCGCACGATCTGGATACGGAACTGAGCAGGCGCGCCGCCGGTCTTGGTCAGCCGGGTGGTGGCCCTTCCGGGGAATCGAACCCCATCGGCAACAGCAAAAGCGCCGATCCGCTGCCCAACCATCCAGAAATGATGCCATCCACGCCCGATGCCGGGACCAGATCGGAAGAGGAGATGCGCCAGCTCCAATTGCGGAATCAGAGCCGGAAACACTCCCGCGATGCCACAACTCGATCCGGCCCATCCGCCAATGTTTCTGCGGCCGACTGCCGTCAAGCAGGGATCGAGAATTTCAGGCTATGTTTTCCTCCGCAGGCCCAAGGGTTCCAAAGTGGAGGTGAATCCCGCCGCCATGCTCGATGAAATCGACATTCCCGTAAACGGCGTCATTTTTCGTTTCTAAGCCAATGCTAGAGTTGGCGGGCAAGCCCGGATTCCAGGGTGTTCGGTTCTAAGGCCTGACGATCATTTTCCCGACGCCGTCGCGATATTGGCCGGCGATTGCGAACGCGTCGTCGATGTCTTCGAGCTGTCGGGTGTGCGTAAGCAGCGGTCGAAACCAATCGGGATGCGCGTGGATCAGGTCCAGGGCTTCTTCGGTCTCGTGGTTCGATCGGCGCACGTTGAAGATGGTGAGTTCCTTGCGCCTCATGGACGACCCATCCATCGACACCAGCGGCGTGGAATGAATGCCGGTCAGCGCCACGCGTCCGGCGTTGCGGGTTAGCTGAATCGCCTGATTGGTGGTATCGGGTCCGGCGGCACAGTCAATCGCACAGTCCACGCCGCGCTGGTTCGTCCCTTTGAGGATTTCCTCAGCCGCCTGTTCGGGTTCAAGCGCGGCGTGAGCGCCTATCTCGCGGGCTAACTCGCGGCGATGTGCCAGGGGTTCCACGGCCCAGATTCGCCCTGCCTGGGTGGCACGCAAGGCGGCAATCGTCAAGAGCCCGATTGGTCCCGCGCCGATGACTAACACCGTTTCCCCCGGGCGGATGGTCGCCAGGCGGAGGGAATGAATCGCGATGGCAAGCGGTTCGGCCAGGGCCGCTTCGTTGAACGACATCCCGCCGGGGATGGGCAGAAAGTTGGCGACCGGCAAGTTGACCAGTTCCCGGAAAAAGCCGGGATGATGAGGATTGCTTAGAAAGCGTATGTTCGCGCACACGTTGTGGTGCCCGCTCAAACAGAACTCGCAGTGATAGCAGTAGAGCGCGGGCTCAAGGGCTCCGCGATCGCCCGGCCCCAGTCCGGTAACACCGGCTCCGGTCTTCACGATCGTACCCGCGGGTTCGTGCCCAAGCACCATGGGATAGACGTTGGGTGAGGTCCCTACACCGCCCTCGGTGTAGGCATGGAGATCGGATCCGCACACGCCGACAGCCTCGATCCGAACCTGCACTTCGCCCGGCGCGGGATCTTCGATCGCCATGTCAGTAAGCCGGAATGTCAAGGGGGCGATAAGTTCCGCGGTTCGCATCGAATTACATTTTCTCACCAACGATACCTCATCCATGACGCGCGGATAAGTCGGGCGAGCTGGTTCGTCCTGAGCGGATGATGGCAAATGTTCACCAACGAATGCGGAACATCCATTGCCGCACATCTGCCCGGCGGCCCCGCGCTTTGGACGGCTGACAGCCTGTGGTGAAAGTCCAGAGTTCAAGAAAATCATCCCTCAGCGGCTAAAAGCCGCATTATTGTTGGGCCTTTGCGGCACGACTAAAGAGGCTGCGGAAAAACAGTGAACAGCGGGCGAAAGGCGAGGAGGAAACGTCCCTCGGGGGCTAAAGCCCCGGTCATTCTGGTGAGGTTAATGTACGGGCTGAAGCCCGTACCCTCCATGCACGGAGTTTTTCCGCAGCCTCTAAAGTCGTGCCCTTTCAAAGCCGGACTCCTACTACAGGCTAAGAGCCGCATTGATTCCTGGGCCTTTGCGGCACGACTAAAGAGGCTGCGGAAAAACAGTGAACAGCGGGCGATGGGCGAGGAGGAAACGTCCCTCGGGGGCTAAAGCCCCGGTCATTCTGGTGAGGTTAATGTACGGGCTGAAGCCCGTACCCTCCATGCACGGAGTTTTTCCGCAGCCTGCCCTTTCAAAGCGGGACTTCTGCCACAGGCTAAAGCCGCATTGATGCTTGGGCCTTTACGGCACGACTAAAGTCGGGCCCTTTCAAAGCCGGACTTCTACTACAGGCGGCTCGTGGCAGTCGGCAGCCGACGTGTCCCTCTTTAAAGGAATTCTGCGCTATTGACAATGTAGTCGGGCGACGTCGGCACCGTGCGAGAGCAGAGAGGGCCCAGGGGACTCCGGCTCAGAAGGAAAACGTGGTATGAACAAGGGTCATGGTCTCTTTGCGGGGACATTTCTTGCGGGGGCGTTTCTCTTCCATACGGGAGGCGGACCTCCGGCGGAGAGTAGAAATCTTCCTGCTCGCCAAGTGGAGGGTCTTTCGGTTCTGGTTCAGGATCCTCGCGCCCAGAGCGTCGTTCGCGGGGAGGGGCCGTGGCTCGCCTCGTGCCGATATTGGGCGCCGTCCAAGGATTCCACCGCGACGCGAGCCGCGGATTTGGGGTCCGATGGGGGCCGTTCTCAGGCTGCGCTCGGGAAGAACAAGGACACATCCGCAACGAGCGAGACTCGCGGCGAGTTGCAAGACGATCGCGCATGCAGTGCCGGCATGAACGAGCGATGGGGAATTCCTGAGCCCGGTTCGCACGACGTTGAATCACCCCAAATCAGGACCGCCATTGCCATCGTTCCCGACCCGGTCCACACGCATCTCTCGCTCGGGTTTGACCGTACGATCCAGGTACTCCTGCAGGCGGCCGGCGACAACGGATATCTCAGCAGTTATTACTGGCTTCCCTGGAGAACAGGCCACGGTTCGTGGCAGCCCGACGCTTCATCGGGCAAGGAGTTAGCGCAGGCTGAGGCGCGAGAGCGCCAACCCGGCCTGATCATTCTCAAACCTAACGTTGACCCCAAAGGCGACGACCTCTCGCTGTCCAGCAGCTACTACAAAGTGATCTATGTCTTCCTGGTTGCGGAGACTCCCACTGAAGGCGTCGATGGATTTCAGTTTCAGAATGCCCTTTCATACCAATCCCAAATCCAAAAGATCGCGGGCTCGAACAGTGCGGATTCCGCGGGTGGATCCAACGCTACGATCATTGGCCCGACGTATTCGGGGTCGGCGGCTTCTCTTCGGGCTGCGATCGAGAAGGGATGTCCCCCTGGTCAAGCGCAATGCCCGGCAGCGTTCGACGTGTTTGGATCGACTCAAACTGTCCTCTCTGTCGGCGAACTGATGAGTTCCGGGAACGGAAATCCTTCGCGAGTGAACTACTTCTCCTTCGCCGCCCACGTTTCCTACAACATGGAGGAATTCCTGAAGCAGGCCGTGGCGTCGGGATACGATCCGGCGAGGATCGCCGTCCTGTCCGAGGATGGCACCGTGTTTGGAAGCAATGGATTGGCTTATCGCGGACGCATGGACCGGGTCGCCAATTCCGAGAATGAATCGACTGAGCAAAAGAAAAACGACCCTGAAAAATTTGATCCCGATGGAAAAGTTCTCTACATGCACTTTCCACGCGAGATCGCTGTGCTGCGCAACAAGTCGGTTGGGTCCGATCCCTTCCCCATAACGTCAGGGAATGCGCCCAGTCCTTATCTCCACTTTTCGGTGAAAGACTCAAACGGGCAGGACTCTGTTCTTCAGTTCTCGCCGGAACATTCGCCGCTTTCGCAGGAATCTCAGTTGATGGCCATTGCGCGGGAACTCAACGGGAGAAGGAGCAAGGTAGTCGCGATCTCAGCCTCCGACCCACTCGATGAAATATTCCTGGCGCGATTCTTTCGCCGGACCTGCCCTGATGCGCGACTGGTTTTTGTGCAAAGCGACCTGCTGATGGCTCGCGATGTCGACGTGCTCCCTTACGTGGGGTCTATCACCGTCAGCCCGTATTCCTTCATGACCAAATTGTTCCGTACGCAGGGTATCGGCGGGGCGCGTGTCTATACCGACACGGGCAGTGAAGCTTATTACAACGCCGCGAGTTTCTCTTTTTGGAGGCAGAGAACCAATCAAAATCCGGGCCGCCAATCCTCCGCCGCAAAGCCATCGCCGGAGAGGGTGCCTTTGGAGGGCTATCGGTTTGATGCCACCGAGACGTACCTTCGTCCGCCCGCGCTATGGGTTACCACACTCGGGAGCGATGGATACTATCCTCTCGGCCTTGTACACCCCTGTCCCAACGACTCCACAAAGAACAACCCGATATTCAACCGCCTTATGCCGCAAGTCCGATTCGACGATCGTAAACGGCCCATTGCCTCGGATCAGCCCTGCGACCTCAGCCAGGCAAATTCCCGCGTCAAACTCCCGGTCGACCGCTCCACAGTGCCGGCCGCCCACCCCGCCCTTCAATGGGAAGCCCTGTGCGGCCTGGTTATTATCCTCTGCATTTTTCACGCGGTCGTAATCCGATCCGCGAAGTACGATTCCTCGCTGACGCACGATCTGGATGTGCAGAACAATGATCAACCTCATCGGCGATCGGTGTACATCCGCTTTTCGACCTCGATGCTGGCCTCGATGGCATTGGTTCTGGCCATCCCGCTTTTTGTCATGGAGATCATCGTCCCGTTCAGCGCACTGAGCCTCGGGGAAGCAGCCCTTACCCTCGTGAGCGGTCTTGTTGCGCTGCGCGCCGGCTTTCGGGCGACGCGGGGCAACTGCGAATGGCGCAAGGTTCAAAGTCCGGCTAATGCAACATCGTCCGCGCTCTTCCGCGGGGCGACCCTGCTGCGCAACTGGATCTCCGCCAACGTGTATTCGGTATTCAACGCGATGGCGGCGGCGACCATCCTTCTTATTCCAGCGCTGTGGACATATATCTGCATGAACAACACTCACCACGGCACCAGGTTGCGGCCGTTGCACTACTGCGACTCTGCTGGGCTGAGCTTCGCCTTCAGGTGTCTCCACCCCCTGAACGGAGTGTCCCCACTTATTCCCGTGTTGCTGTTGCTCTTTGGATGGTACCTGTGGGGACTCTTTCAGACATGGCGCATGTGCTTTTCAGAGAGCAAACGGCCGCGCCTTCCGAAGAGGTTGAACGGCGGGTCTGATGTGTCTCTCTTCGTCTCCGACGAAAGCCTCAATCACGCGGGAGACCCCGACTCCTTTGGCCTCTACAAAAGACTGGGCTGTCTTTTGGTCACTCGCGGACTGATCCGATGGCTCCTGGATTCACAAAATGCGGGGATGGATCTCGCGATCGCCGCCGGTTACCTGGTTGCCGCTGGATGGTTCTCCCTGGCAAGCCCTTTCAGAAGCATCGATCATCTTATGTCGAGCGTGGGCAACTGTTGGTCATGCCCTTACGAGATATTGATTGGACTGCTTTTCTTTCCGCTCTTCTGGTGTGCATGCTCCGGTTGGCTGCGCCTGATTCTGGTGTGGGCTTCGTTGAAAAACGAGTTGCTGGTCCCGCTGGAGAATTTTCCCCTTCGATTCGCGTTCAGCAAGCTGCAAGGCAAAGGGTGGATGACTGTACTGAGCCGCGTGGGAATGGATGAGCAGCGGCGGGACCTCGACCGATGCGTCGAGTCCATGCGTCAGATGCTGCACCTGACGGATCTCAAAAGGAGCCTTTCAAAGGACCAGCGCGACCGGCTGGAGAAGGCCAGCCGTCCATTTCTGCGCAGTAACCTTCCGCCGGCGATGCAAAACCCGGAACGACCGCGCAACTTCACCGACACCGAGCAGGTTGAAATGAACATGGCCGCCTTCAGTGAAGAATTGCTTTCCTGCGTCCTGATTCCGTTCTGGGAAAATGAGCGCACCGGACTGGTGGAGAGCGACGATGCCGAGAGCTTTCCCCTGAAGGCGAGACGTTCGGAATCTGAAGCTGACGCGTCACGCCTCCCTGTCGAGTTGCACGCAGGGCACAGCTCCGAGTATCCGCGCAGGATCCTTGCCGCCGAGGAGTTCCTCGCCATGCGCTACATGACGTTGATTCGCGCCGTACTAGGCAACATGCGCTACATGATGCTCTTTTTCAGCATCACGTTCGTGCTGACCATCGTGGCCTGGAATTCGTATCCTTTTCAGCCCCGGGAGATGGGCGACTGGCTGTTCACGTCCGTGCTTCTGGTTCTGAGCCTGGGAATGGTGTGGATCTTCGCTCAGATGCATCGCGATCCGATTCTCAGCAGGGTCACAGCAACCCGGCAAAACGAATTGGGTTGGGACTTCTACGTTCGCATCATTTCCTTTGGCGCGATACCAATCCTCACCTGGCTCGCTTATCAATTCCCGGAAGTGGGCAGCACGCTGTACAACCTGGTGCAACCCGGCGCATCGGCATTCAAATAAAAAACAGTGAAGCAGCAGGACCGGGAATCAGCTGAATCGACCCAATCCAGGGCACCTTGCCCATTGACGGCCTCGGCCGTGGAGGGCTCCAAGCTTTGAATCGTCACATCTGAAGCGAAAACTTCTGATATCTTGATCGGTATCGGGGTATCGAGCGCAGATGGAGGCGGTTCCGGGCGAGGTTACGCGACTTCTCAAGGCCATGAATGCCGGCGATTCTTCTGCCGCGGAGCATGTTCTTCCGCTCGTATATTCAGAACTCCATCGCCTGGCGGAATCGTATATGCGTCGAGAGCGCCCCGGGCACACTCTCCAGACGACGGCTCTCATCAATGAGGCCTACATGCGCCTCGTGGGGTGCGAAATTGACTGGAACAGCCGGGCTCACTTCATCGGCGTGGCTGCCCACGTGATGCGCAATGTCCTGGTTGATTTCGCGCGTTCTCATTCTGCGTTGAGGCGGGCCGGCGGACTCCGCCGCATCGAGCTGAAGGACGACCTTGCCATCACGTCCGATCGCCTCGAAGAAGTGATGTGGCTGGACGAGGGGCTTACCAAGCTGGTCCAGGCCAATCCCCGCCAGGCGCGTGTTGTCGAACTGCGTTACTTCGGCGGCCTTTCAGTCGATCAGATTGCCCGAATCCTAGATGTCTCGCCGCGATCGGTGAAGCGCGACTGGTCGCTCGCCCGCATCTGGCTGTATCGGCATTTGAATCCCGACCTTCCATTGCCAACGGGAATCACAGACGGGGAGTGACCATCGTGTTTCACCGCCCTTCTCGCCTCGTTTGCCCCTTTTGACGGGCTGGAACGCATTCTGAGTGAAGGCGATTCTCCCCTGGAAGCCTGCGCGGGTTAAAACGGCTGGTTCGCGGCGCGTTTTCGTTGGCGGGGTCCGAGGAATCGTCTTCGCGGGAGTAATCCGAGTCGACGGGATGCAATGTCGCGGTGGTGAGCATTCACAGTCTGTGCGCCGAGGGGCCAACGCGGCGTGCCGGGAAAGTCGTTGACAGTCCATGGTATCGTGGAGTTCCCTTAGTCCCCGACCAAAACACCGAAACAGGATGAATCCAATGGAGAATTTGGAGCAGGCCGCCGAACAGGTATTCGGAGAGGCCCTGGATCTGAAGGGTGAGGAAAGGAGAGCCCTGCTCGATCGGGCATGCATCGGCCAGCCTGGCCTGCGAGACAAGGTGGAGGCTCTGCTGGAGGAGAATGATCGGCTGCGAGGATTTCTGTCGGAACCGGCGATTTCGTCGACTGAAGAGCCCGGGTCAGACGATTCCGGTGAAGCTCTTCCACCGGGAACCAGGCTGGGACGCTATGTGACGATCGAACGTCTCGGCAAAGGGGGAATGGGTGACGTGTATGTCGCGCTGGATCCGGCTCTCGAAAGACGGGTGGCGATCAAGCTGCTGCCGGCGGAGGTTACCGGCGATAAACACCGTGTGCGCCGGTTAACCCAGGAAGCCAAGGCCGCGTCCGCGCTGAGTCACCCGAACATCGTCACCATCTACGGATTCGGCGAGTGCGAGTTCGGTCAATATCTGGCCATGGAGTTGATCAATGGACAACGGCTCCGCTCCCTGGAACCAAGGCCGCTTGATACTTCGTCGGTGGCCGCGATCGGTACGCAAATCGCTCGCGCCATGGAAGCGACGCACGCCTCTGGAATTATCCACCGGGATCTCAAGCCCGACAACATCATGGTGCGGCCCGACGGGCTGGTGAAAGTTCTCGATTTTGGCATTGCCAGGCTTGCCGGGCCGGTGTCCACTTCCACGCCGACGGCGCTTACGTTGCCAGGCACAACCGTGGGAACTCCGGAATACATGTCGCCGGAACAGGTGCGGGGGGAATGGCTGACCAGCGCATCCGACGTGTTTTCGATGGGCATTGTTCTCTACGAACTGGCCACCGGAAAACACCCGTTCGAAGCCGATTCCAGAATCGGGTTTATGCATTCGATCCTTTCCCGTCAGGTGATTCGGCCTTCTCGCTTGAACCCGTCGATCCCAATATGGCTTGACTCCCTGCTCACGCGCATGCTTGAAAAGGACCCGCAACGGCGGTGTGCTGCCGCGGATGTGGTTCAGGTATTTGGCGAAAGGGAACTGAAAGATGCTCCGTCGGTTCCGTCTTCCGCGACGCCTTCTCGTCGCATTGCCGGGCGGCGAAAGGAACTGGCCGAACTCAATGCCGCGCTGCAGGGAGCGACGCATGGACAGAGCATGATGCTTTGCATTTCAGGAGAAGCCGGCCAAGGCAAGACCACTTTGATTGACGAGTTCCTCCTGGATGTGTCCAGCCGGGGCAAGGCTCTCGTGGCCGTTGGCCGTTGCTCTGAACGCCTGGCCGGCGCGGGCGCGTATCTTCCCCTGCTGGAGATGCTCGAAAGCCTTCTAACCGGGGGAGACCGAGAATCGACGACGGCAATCATCAAGTCGATCGCTCCCACGTGGTATGGGCAACTGGTTTCGGCTGCCGGCGCCACGCCGCCACCGCCATCTGAAGAAAGACTCAAGCGCGAGTTTTTGGTGTTGCTGCAGGAATTGTCGGCACGGCAAACCTTGTTGGTGTTCCTCGATGACGTGCACTGGGCTGACGTTTCGACCATTGATCTTCTGCTGTATACCAGCAGGCAGATGGACCAACTGCGGGTTCTCCTGGTCACCACCTTTCGTTTTGCGGAGTTGTACCCCAGCAACCATCCGTTCCTGCAATTGCATCGCGAGATGCAAACCCGTCGTCTCTCTCGCGAGATAGCACTTGAATTTTTTTCCGTGGCCGAAATTCGCGAATACCTCGATCTGCGCTTTCCCGGTCACTCGTTCCCAGACGAGTTGGCCCAGAAGCTTGCGGAGCGGACTGAAGGCAATCCGTTATTTGTTGCCGATCTCCTCCGTTATATGCAGGAACAGGAGGCAATTGTCTTTCGGGACGGCGGTTGGAGCCTTACCGGACCGCTGCCTTCTCTGTTGAATCGAATGCCTGGCACTGTCCGCAGCATGGTGCAGCGGACCATGGAGCAATTGGGAGAGGATGAGCGCAAGCTGCTGGCGGCTGCCAGTGTCCAGGGTAACGATTTCGATAGCGCGGTGCTGGCTCAGGCGATAGCCCTGGACGCAGTGGAACTGGAAGACAAGCTGGAGAAGTTAGAGCGCAGGAGCGGTCTGCTGCGGCTGATTGATGAACACGAACTTCCCGACCGCACCCTGACGCTCCGTTATCGCTTCGTTCACGTCCTCTATCACGATCATCTTTACCAATCCGTCCGGCCCGCGCGGCGCGTGCTGCTCAGCAAGGCGATAGGAAAGGCCTTGCAACATTTCTATGGAGCGCAATCGGAGAAAATCGCCGCGCAGCTGGCTACACTGTTCGATGCGGCCCGCGAATTCGAATGGGCCGCCGCCTACTATCAAACCGCCGCTCAGAATGCGCTTCGGCTTTTCGCCGAAACGGAGGCGGAGGCCCTGGCCCGGCGCGGGCTGCTGGCTGCCCAGGCCATCGCCGGCACTCCTGAACAAAAGCGGCTGGAACTTGCTCTGCATGGCAGCCTCGCGCTGGCTTTGCGAAACCAGAAGACACATGCCTCCAGCGAGACACTCGAGAGCCATCGCCGCGTGGAGGAGCTTTCCCAGGAGTGCGGCGATCAGGTGGGGGCACTTTTTGCCCAGGTGGGGATGTTCTGGTCGGCCTTGTCAACATGCGATTTTGCCGGAGCCAAGGAGCGTGCCAACCATTGCCTGCGTATCGCTGAACGTGTCAGCGATCCGGCCACGCTGATGCAAGCGCGATTCCTCATCGGCTACTCGTGCTTTCACCTTGGTGAGCACCTCGAGGCCGATCAGAATCTCCGCGATGCCATTGCACTCTACGATCCAGTTCGCGATGTTGCCCTGGTCCAAACGTTTGGGCTCGACCCTCGCGCCAATGGCCTTGCGATCCTGGCGCTGAATTGCTGGTATCGCGGCTTTCCGACCGAAGGCCGGAGCCTGATGCAAAAGGCCGTTGAGCATGCCCGTGCCGCTCAACATCCGCTGCCTTTATCAGTTGTTCTTGTCAGTCACGCAATGCTTAGCGAACTTCTTGACGACCCTCGCGAAATGATGGCGGCCTCGCAAGAAGTGATTGAGATCGCCAACAAGCACGGCCTTCAGAAAAACACGTTGTTCTGGGGGAAGTTCGCATGTGGCTGGTCAATGACCCGGCTGGGCAGGCCGGATGACGGCTGGCCGCTAATCCGAGAAGCCCAGCTCGAGGCGGAAGCCATCCATATGAGTCTAGCCTTGCCGCTATTAGCCTTCGGCCTGGCGTCGGCATTGCTGGAACATGAACGAGCCGAGGAAGCGGCGGGTGCGCTCGAACAATATCTTCCACAAGCCGAGGCCTCCGGGCCATGCGAGAAACTTCCCGAGATGTATCGCCTGAAAGGGGAGATCCTGCTGCGTCGCGGAGTGGTTCAACAAGGGGAGGAATTTCTGACTCGTGCGCTGAACATGGCGAGACGATTTGAACAAAGGTCGGCTGAACTACGCGCGGCGATGAGTTTGGGAAGGTTGTACCACCAACGAGGACAAACCGAGGCAGCCAAGAGTCTGCTTATCGGCGTGTATTCCGCTTTCACGGAAGGATTCGATACCGCAGATCTAAGAAGGGCCAAGACCTTAATCGACAGCTTCGGGGAGGTAAGTGTCCATGTCGCATCCCTTTGAATCGATGACCCCGCCTCGGCTTCGGCGCGCCTTTTGGATGCTGTCGGCCCTCACGGTAGTTCTTTTGGCTGTGCTGGGAAGCGTCTACATCAAATTGAACAACCCGGTTGCGCCAATGGGCATTCTCTCCCTGGAACTGGCCGCGACGCCGGATCGCCTCGCCCAGGTGGTAGCTTCGTGGGCCGAAGCGGCAAAGTTGGAAATGGCATTCAGCCTCGGGCTGAATTTTCTTTGCCTGTTTGCATTGACCAACACTATCGCCGTCTATTGCGTAATTTCCGCAAAGCGATTGAGCGGGACTTTCGCGAGGCTCGGTCTGACCATCGCCTGGGCCCAGTGGCTCGCAGGGGCGGTTTGGGCTCTACAGAATTCACTCCTTACCTGGGATGTGTTCGGCCATGCCAGCGGATTGACGACGGGGCTCTCCGCATCGCTCTCCGTCGCCAAGTTCGCCCTCGTTGGAATCGGCGTTCTCTACGCTATTTCTGCCGCGCTCACAGGTCTGTTCCGATCTCGATCGGTGGTAGCA
Source organism: uncultured Acidobacteriota bacterium (assembly GCA_963730805.1). GTDB lineage: Bacteria > Acidobacteriota > Terriglobia > Terriglobales > Acidobacteriaceae > Telmatobacter. The sequence goes on from CAVSTL010000001.1 coordinate 33,335, forward strand.
CGCCCTCAGTCGACGTTGTGATGGTGGGTATGCCCAGTTTTCTGGAGAGTCCCTTCGCTCCCCAGTCCATGAGGACCCGATGATTCCACGCGAAAATTCCCCTCAGCACAGGGGTCAGGAGCTTCATCCATAACTTAGTCGGCGAAACTATCCAATCCACCTGGAAGATTGTCTGATCATTTCGTTTTTCGAAGCGCAGGTATCCGGTTCCTTCCAGGTCGCCGCCGGCCTTAACCCGGATCAATGACATGGGCGAAATGTCTTCGACCGTGGTTTCGAACTTGAGCTTATAGGGAAGCGCCGCCTTCCATGTCTGGCGTGTGTGAAATCCGAGACGATGCGCGTCACCGCGATTGACAACCACTGTGTCCAGCACGCCCGGCCACCAAGTCGTCCAGCTTTCGAAGTGAAAGAGAGCTTCCCATACCGGGGGAAGCGGCGCATCGATCGTCCACACTGTCATGAAATGGAACTTCGCCGTGTTTTTAGGTCTTGCTTTCGCATTCCCATCGGTTACCTTCACTGGAGGCCAGACATGGGTGTCGACCGAATCGCAGAAGACGACGTGGCGAGGAACCGGCGGGAGACCCGTGAGGCCAGCCGCTTCCAATACGGTGTTTACCTGGAAGTTGGTAGTTGCGTCTTTGAGTTTCCACTCGGGGTGGAAAATGTCCACGCGGTGCACCGCTCCGCATGAAACGTGATACAGGCACAGCCGTTCAACCAGGAAATGCGTCAGCGTACCGGGCATGGGGCGATAAGGTGCGCCGGAGGGAGTGAATTCCCCGAACAGTGCGGCAAGCTGCATATTTTCCTGGGTCCGCTCCACGCCAAGGTTGTAGGTCTTCGAATCGTTGTAGTAGGCGAATTCGGCCTTGAAAAATGGCACGCCAAAGATATGGCGCCCGATCCAGTCAGGAATCTCAGATGGGCAATCGATGCTCAGGAAATACACTCCGGGCTTGTTATCGCGCGTCGTGTAGGTACGCAAATTCAACTCCCGCAGCCCCTCCTGACCGGGAATCGGAGGCCAGCCTTTCCAATTCATTACATCCACGCCCAGCGGGACGAGCGTAACCCACGCGCTTCCATCGAAGGTATCCACTTCGAGTTCTTTTGGGACCAGCGGCCGGATGACCGAGACGGGTACCGGCCAACTGGCAAACAGAAGATTGTTCCAGTGCATCTCCAGGACCCATCCAGGCGGAACTGGCTTTGGAGCATCGAGGACAGGGGGGGGAACCGGCATTGCATTCATTGACTTGCTCCTTCGTGCATTGAAATCGATTCAAAAAGGGATTCAGCAAGGTATGTTTCGAAACTGGTCTGGCTTTCCCATCAACGTGGTGGGAAGCTTGTAAGGCGCGGTGTTTGCATCGATGAACTGATCTACGAGCTGCTTCCCGATGTGCCGTACGAAGGGAAGCCGCAGAGGATTGTCCCGCCTGAAGAGCCGGTCGAATATCCTGACGAGATAGAGAGCCGACTCCTCGAACCAGTAAATTGGAATGCCAAAACCCTTGGCCACTTTCCTGGGCAGGAAGAATCGCATTGATGCCGCGGGCCACCGCTGGAAGGCTATCCCGGCCTGCTCTTCAAGTACCTTCAGCAGAGCATGTGCTGCAAATATTCCCTCCTCGGAGGTGTGTACCTGGCGACGCTGAATGATATTGCAGAGTGCCTTGGCTTCTTTCACCGTCGCAGGAATCAGCTCATCCTGAATCCCCATCAGGCGGCCAATCACGCCCCAGGTCTCGATAAATCCCTGCTGATGCTTTTTAGGGATGGTGATACCCAGTTTCCTCAGCCCGTCGAGTATCAGGTAGCTGAAGACCATCAGGGTTCCCGCAAGATCCTCCTGGTTCACCGGTACACCGAGTTCCGCTTTCCACTTGTTTTTCTGGTCGTGGAGAATAAGGAAGCGGATCGCAGCGTGGATCAGCCGAACTTTCTGGATGCTTCGCATTCCCTGCGCACCGGGCCGGATGCCGTCTCGCTTGAGGATGTTCTCGACGATACGGGCGGTCTGGGCAAGGCGCGTGTCGGGACGTTTCTCAATCAGGGTCGTGCGATGGAGAACCTTCACCCCTTTGGCCGCTGCGTAGGCAGCCGGAAGGGAATAGACGGCCAGGATAAAAAATATCTCCGGGCTGTAGTTCTTATAGAGCCAGTGTCCGCCCACGGTCTCGGGCTCAGCCTGTTTGAGAATCGCGTCCGTCTTGCGAAGATACTCCTGGAGCACGGGGGGAAGACGCGTCGAGTCCGCTCCTTCTTCCCTATCCAGCTGCATCATCAGCCCCCATGCGGAACACGGATCGGTGGAGTCGAATACTTTGGCCACCACCTCGTCGGCGTAGGGATCTCCAACCTCACGCATCTTGTCCAGTAAGGAAGGCGTCCATTTCTTTGCGTAGCGTTCGAACATGGCATCCACTCCTCAGTAGTTAAAGCGTAAAGCGAGCTGTAATTGGCGCGAATAAGTTACAGTTTTTGTGATCCGGCCGGCCTCGGGGTTTATATCTCCGGCGGTATCAAGAAATACCTGCCGGTTCAGGAAGTCGGGCACCGCAAAATTCGGGTGATTGAACACATTGAACACTTCAAAGCGGATCTGGCACGCATAGCGCTCATTCCGGTTCAAGGTCCTGAAGATGCCCGCATCAAAGTTCGCCATGCGCGGCCCCCGGACCGTATTGCGGCCCAGGTTACCGAATGCTCCTTCCGGCTGCAACTGAAACGCCCTGGGATTGAACCACCGCTCCGGTGAGCGGAGCAGCGGGTTGTTGCTGAAGCCGGGGGCGAGGTCGGGCCGCTCGGAGGCGTTGGGGGGCGCCAGAGACTGGAGCGTGTTGGCGCGGTCAAAGCCGTTCTCGACCGAAAAAGGAATGCCAGTACGAAAGGCAAAAATGCCGCTGGCCTGCCAATCCCTCAGGACAGATCGGGCTGCGCGGCCGACTCCGCCGGCCACCGGGATTCCGTAGACATAGTTGACCGTCAGGTTATGCCGCACGTCGAACGTTGAGCTGCCGTAGTCAAGCTTCAGATTGTGAATGTCGGTGCTTTCGCCGGAATCGTTCCATCCGTCGCCGTTAAACTCGTTGGATTGCGTGTCCAGCGAATGAGACCAGGTGTAAGCCGCGAACAGCTTCGCGTTGCCGGTAAATCTTTTTTCCAATGTCGCTATAAGCGAGCTGTAATTAGAAGTGTTGATGGGGTAAGTGAACTGAAGCGAAGAGAAATGAGGATTCGGCCGCCTCGCATTGGCCGTGCGAATCGGAGTGCCATCGGGGAGAGTCGCATCGGGAAGCGGCTGATTGTAGTCGTATGCGCCCAATAGCTTGCGCCCTTCCGAGAACACTCCGCCGATCTGGAACGCAATATCTCGGGCGATTTCCCTCTGCACGTTCAGGTTGTACTCCATCATGTAGGGAGTGGCCTTGATGTGATAGCCGGTGACCAACGAAATCGCCGGCGGCAGCCCGAACAGAGTCTCCGGCGAGATCGGAAATCCCGGGAAGATTCCGATGCCCAGTATCGTTTCGGGGGGTGCAAACCCATATTCTCCGTAGTCCCGCGGCATGTATTGCTGGAAAAATATCCCGTATCCTCCCCGGACCGACATCTTTCCGTTGCCGGTAACATCCCATGCAAATCCAACTCGAGGCGCGATATTCTTCAGCGATGGATTCTGGGCGAATACATGCGGCTCGCGTGTCACCGTAGCATCGTCCAGGTTCAGCAGCGCGCTAAAGCGTCCGTGGCTTTCAGTCGGATTTGTGATGAATTCGTAACGCGCTCCGAGATTCAAGGTAACGGTCTTCCGGGCACGGTACGAGTCGTATACATACATGCCCAGGACATTCTCATTCCATGTTCTCCTGGTATTCAGCTTGTCCGGTAATGGCGCCAGAAAGGTGAAAGGACTGGCTGTGAGGAAGTCCGCCAGCGTGTTGAACGCCAGGTAGCCGCCGGAATAGAGATCGGCGCGGTAGGGGTCCTGTATCTTCTGCCACTCGATTCCCGCTTTGAAGAAATGAGCACCGCGGACAAGTGAGAGGTCATCGGCCGCGCTCCACGTATTCAGGATCAGGTAGTAGGGGACAATCGGATTGGGACCAACGAAACCGACTCCACCCACCGCGACGGCACCCGGAGCCCGTCCGCTTACACCGGGAATGAGGTTCAGCGCCGAGCGGGTGTCCCTCGTGTCCCCGGACGAGTTGTTGCGATTGAAACTGATGCGCAGCGAATCGGCCACATTTGCCGACCCGATCCGGGTTGCTTGAAGGGTCGCATAGCGGTTTCGTCCCAGGGAGTTTTGATAGAAGGGCAGATACGCCCCGGCCAGCGGATAAGGGTCCAGCAACTTGCCGTTATCCCAGATGACGCGACCAAACAGGCTGTCTCTATCAGAAATATGATGGTCGATGCGCAGCGAAAAATAATCCTCGCCGGCGGTGCGGCTTGCGGTGGTCGTCACCCCCGCAACGCCGTCTCCCAGGTCGGGGCCATTGGGCAGCGGGAATAGGTTCATCAAAGGCACAATGGCCGGATTCACGGTTACGTGTCCCGACTCAAGATTGCCTTCCCTCGCCGCGGCGTTGGGTGTTCCTCCGATTTCCGATTCGCCTAACGCCTCGCGCAGTCCTTCGTAGGTCCCAAAAAAGAAAGCGCGGTCCTGGACAATCGGGCCGCCTGCCGAAAATCCAAATTGGTTGCGCCGGAATGATGGAACGTGCGGTCCATCGAAATAATTGCGCGCATCGAGCGCGCTGTTCCTGAAGAACTCGAACACGCTCGCCTGGAATTGGTTGGAGCCAGACCGGGAAAGCGCGTTGATTACCGAGGCTCCCGAGCGACCGTACTCCGGGCTGAAGGTGTTGGTCTCTAACTTGAATTCTCGAATCGCCTCGGCGCCCAGCGCTGTTCCCAGACTTGGGTTTCCCGCGTTGTCGTCAAAGAAACTCATCACGTTTGTCCCGTCAAGCAGGTATGTCCCGCCGCTTGACGGGCGGCTCCCGGCCACGGCAATCCGTCGCGTAAGTCCGAAAAACGAACTGCCCGCAAACGTGGTTACATCCACCACGCCTGGCGAAAGAAGCGTAAGACGCGTGTAGTCACGGCCGTTCAGGGGAAGGTCCTGGATCTCCTTGCGTTCGACAAGGTGGCCCATCGAGGAGTCGACGGTCTCTACCGGCGAAGCGACGTTCGAGACCACTACCTTTTCGCGAACGGCACCGACCTTCAACCTGAAGTTGAATTCGCTAGTTGCTCCGACGTTCAACCGGATCCCGCTGCGGACCTCGGTCTCGAATCCTGATTTTGCGGCCTCGAGTTCGTAAGTACCCGGTTCGAGGTCGGTCGCAACATACCGACCGACCCTGTCGGTCATCGTCGATCGCAGCAAACCGGTGTCGACGCAGCGGATGGTGATCGTGCTTCCTGAAATCACGGCCCCGGAGACATCCTCGACCACGCCGGTGATCGTGGCCATCGTGACTTGTGCGTGAGCGAAACCAAAAAAGGCCAAGATCACCGCAGCTGTCTTTGCCGCCGACCTGACGATGGCCATGGGTTGCTCCTGCCCAGTCCTCGACGATGCTCCCAGTCGGGAAGGTCAGACTGTCCGATGAAAGGCCAGAAGCGAACAGTACGATCGGGGCATCGATCCGCGGTTCAGGGATTTATTCAGAATTCCGAGCAGGATGCGCTAAGAAACACGAGCGGTTCCCGAAAATCAAAGAGCGAAGCAGGAAATCTTGTTGTTATTTTTTCTCGATTCCATGATTCCGCGATTTTGGTGAACTATATCACGGTTTTCGGATATTGCTAAGAAGAAAATGTCCGCGATTGCCACCTCGATCAATGGAATGTTACCCGGCGCGTCGTAAGGCTTGCTCTTCTGCCCTGTGGGATACGCCGCCATTGCAGGTTCCTCTGTGCTCAGTATGTGAAAGACGATTCGGGAGAGCCTGTGAGCTGTAGCGGAATAAAGAAGCCGGTGAAGTTACGGAAAGTTAGTGCAATTGGCTTTGACCGTGGGCCATCAGGATAACTGCTGTGCGGGCGAGTGCCTGAGTGCGAAATGTCATCTGGGGATGCCCCTTGAGCGCAGCCTGACTATTACGAAGCAGGGGCAATGCTTCACTCCGTCTTCCCCTGGCGGCGAGGCAAGCTCCCAGCGCGTTCTCCGCCTCCGCTGACTGCCATGCAGGGAGCGGAAACGGCGAGTGGCGCGCGGCCGTCACGGCGTCGCGCAGGAGAGACTCGGCTTCGCTGTCCTTGCCTTCTTCCATGAGGACCTCGCCGAGTCGAGTCTGCGCCGCGATGATCAGAAGATGTCCCGGAGGGAACGCCTTCTTGCGCACTTCGAGTGCCTGCCGCAGAAGCGGTTCAGCCGCAGCTCCGTCATGTTGGAGCGATCGTGCAACGCCGAACAGGATCAGCGAAGATGCGTAATCGGGGTTGGTATTGCCGCCCAGCTTTCGTTCCATCTCGAGTGCCAGGCTGGCGCGACGTTCAGCATCGGCGTAGTCGCCTCGATCCATCGCCAGAAAGCCCAGGTTGGTCTCGATCCTTGCAGCGGACCAACTCTCACCAAGCTTGTTTTCCTCGAGGATCGCCAAACCGTCGCGATAATACTTGTCCGCAGTTCGGAAATCGCCTTTGGCCTCGTATACCTGGCCCAGGTTGTTCATGCTTACGGCGAGTCGGGGATGATGATTGCCAAGCTTATTGCGATTGGCCTCGAGGGCCCGTTTCAGGTACGGCTCGGCCGCGGCCCATTCGCCCTTTTCCAGCAGAATCCATCCCAGCATGTTCATCGAGAAGGTGGTGTGGGGATGATCCGGACCGGAAACGCGCAGGCGAATGGCGAGCACCTTGCGCTCCGTAGCTTCGGCTCCATCCAGGTCGCCAAGGTCGCGAAGCGCTCCGGCGAGATTATGCATGCTGGTCAGATAATCGGGACTGTCGGTGCCCTCCACTCGGGCGGAGATATCTGAAGCCGAACGCAGCAATTGGGCCGCTTCCGCCGAAGCTCCTTTCTTTTCGATGACCAGGGCGAGAAAGTTCATTGCGCCCGACTTTGTGTCGGAGTCGTTCGGACTAACGGTGACGGCCCTGCGAAGCACGGGCTCCGCTTCGCGCGTGCGGCTCTGGAGATACAGGCATTCCCCAAGGCTCAGCAGGCTCTGCGCTACGAGAGGATTCGCATCTCCCAGAATTCGCTGACGGATCGCGAGCGCCTCGCGAACGAGCGTCTCCTGCTCCTTGTACTTGCCCTGCGCGTTCCGGACTTCGGAAAGACTTGATGCGCTCTCGGCCAGTTCAAGCGTGCCTGCGGCGTCGGTCTGCTTGCGCAGTGCGTAGGCCTCGGTGAGCATTGGCTCGGCCTGGGGGTAAAGTCCCAGGGCAACGTAGGAGTCGCCAATACTGTTCAACATCGCCGCGCGCACGTCGGGTTGCGAGGCCAGTTCGCGGTGAATGCGGGCCGCGCTTAGATCGAGGACGTCCCGTGCGGTAATCGTTTTGCCCCGCTCCGCATCGGGGGTGGCGGCGCGAAACAGCCCCGAAAGGAAGCCTGCTTCCTGCTGCGCTTTCTGCTGTTCGCGAATGGCATTGGCGCGCTCGCGGCGGGCCCGCTGCGCCAGAATGCCCATCGCGATTGAAAACGCCACGACCGCTAACAACATAATCACTGCTGCGCTTACGGCGGTCTTGTGGCGGGCAAAGAACTTCTGTGCCCGATAGGTCCACGCCTGCGAGCCCGCCTGTAACGGGAAGCCTTCAAGGTAGCGGCGCACATCTTCGGAGAGATCGGCTGCGGATGCGTAGCGCTTTTCCGGTTCTTTGCGCAACGCCTTGAGCACGATATTGTCCAAGTCGCCTTTGAGGCGTTTCCAATCATGGCCAGGCAGGAATGTCCGGGCAGTCGAGGCGGCGCTAGGGCGAGTGGGCGGATGTTCGCAGATGACACGCGCAATCTCGAGAGGATCGCCGCTGTCGACCTTGAATGGGGGACGGCCCGCAAGCAGCGTGTACAGCAGTCCGCCCAGTGCGTAAACGTCGGTCGCCGTCGTGACAAGCTGTCCGCGCACCTGCTCGGGGCTCGCGTACTCGGGCGTCATCAGCCGTTCCGTGGCGCGCGTCAGGGCCGGTTCCGCGGGGACCAATCCCTCCGGCTGAATCAGTTTCGCAATGCCGAAATCCAGCAGCTTGGGTGTGGCGTCCGTTGTCACAAGGATATTGGCGGGCTTGATATCACGATGGATCACAAGATTGCTGTGAGCGTACGAGACGGCGGAACACACCTGGCGAAACAAGTCGAGGCGGCTTCCCAGCGGGAGATGGTGCATGACTACATATTTGTCGATCGGAACGCCCTCGATATACTCCATCACGAGGTATGGAAAGCCCTCTTCCGTCAGGCCCGCATCGAGCAACCGCGCAATGTTTGGATGAACCAGATTGGCGAGAATCTGACGCTCTGCGGCAAATCGGACGAGAAGACTGTGTGTGCGTCCGGTGCCGCTCTGCACCACCTTGACGGCAACCTTCTGCTCGTAAAGCTCGTCGGCGCGGCGGGCGAGATACACCGCGCCCATACCGCCCTCCCCGATCAGGTACATCACCTCGTAGTCGCCGATGCGTTGACCGCCCCGGTCAGCACTCGGCACGACGGTTTGGGCAGCCGCCTGCCACGGTTTCTGAAAGAATCCCCATGTCTTGTCGGCGGACTTCACCAAAAGTTCAATCTCAGACCGCAGCGCCGGATTGTTTGGGCAGGACCGGTCGAGGAAGCTCTCACGCTCGGCGGGATCGAGGTCCAGCGCCGCATGGAAAAGCTCTTCGAGCGTCTGCCAGTGCTCCTTGCCTGCGCCGGTCTGCATGGGTCAGGAATTTGCCGTAACGGTGCGGGACAATTGAGCGTAAAGAAACGCCTTGGCCATTTTCAGTTCCCGATGCACCGTGACATCGGAGACCCCGAGCGCTCGCGCGGTTTCCTCGTAGGTGAGACCGCCGAAAAAAATGAGATTGACGACCTCAGCCTTGCGCGCGTCTTGTTCGGCCAGCAGCTTCAGAGCGTCGTCGAGTTCGATGATCTCCGAGGAAAGTTCCGGGCCGATCATGACCGCCTCCTCCAGCGGGATTTTCTCTACCCCTCCGCCGCGCTTCTTCCGACCGCTGGCCTTGGCATAGTCCACCAGAATGTGGCGCAGGACGCGAGCTGCCACGGCATAGAAGTGGGCTCGGCTCTCCCAGGGGACGTCCGAGTCCACCAGACGCAGGTAAGCCTCATGCACCAGCGCCGTAGCACGAAGGGTGTGGTCGCGACGCTCGGATCGAAGGCAGGAGGAGGCCAGCCGATGGAGCTGGTTGTAAAGCAGCGGCATGAGCCGCTCGAGCGACTCTTTGTTTCCATCGCTCCAATCCTTGAGCAGAAGAGTTACGCGCTCTTGATCGGATGGCATTCTTGCGACCCTCCTATCGATGATTCGGCTGTAGCCACCCTGGAATCAGGGAGATTTGGGGCTCGGGGAAATCTCAAAGAGAAATGCAGCGCCTGCGGCGGATTATATCGCGAGTCATTTGCGATCCCTTCAGAATTCGCTTCGGATACATTCTTTGACCTCAAAGGTTCGGGCAGATACAGGCGCGCTTTTTTTTCAAATCGCATGTAGGTAACCGCCGGGAGTTGTCGCCGTAGAGTGTGAAGGCAATTTCAGCAGTTCTCAAGATGACCTCATGGACATCCACTGCGCGAGTTTGCCGAAATCCCCTTACGCAAAGGATGGACATCCCCATGTACAGGAATACTGCGCTTCACTGGACCTCCCACCTGCCACAGAAACTGGCCGCCCTGGCCGGTGCTGTTCTGTTGTGTGCCTTCACCTCTAACCTTACGGCGCAGACGCCGAGCTTTGCTTACGCCGACCCCCAGATTCTTCCCGGTAGCCAGACTAATGCCTATTCGTACGTCGCAACCGCGGTCGACCGCGCCGGGAACGTCTACATGACGGACGCTAACCTGCATACAGTACAGGAACTACCTGCCGGCAGCAGCCAGCTCGCGCCGGTGAAAGCGTCGGGTGTCACCAACCCGGCTGCCATCGCCGTGGATGGAGCCGGCAACCTGTATATCGCCAACAACTCGGGAACGGCGCAGGGCGGCTCGACCAGTTCGATCATCAAGCTGACCCCGGCCGGCGTGCAGAGCAATGTTGGTTCAGGATGGGTGAGCCCGGTTGCGGTTTCCACCGATGCCGCGGGAGACGTGTTCGTTCTCGACTGGGTTGACCAGCCCGCTTTTGCCGCGCAGCTCTTCGAGGTGCCGGCCAACAGCAATGCCCGCCTGCAATTGAATATGTACGGCTTGAGTGCGCCTTACGGCATGGCCTCCGATCCCGCGGGGAACGTGTTCATTGCCGACCGCGGCCTCGGTTCGATCGTGGAGTTGCCCTATGGCGGTTCCGCCCCTGAGACGGTGAGAAGCGGGTACGGCCTTCTGCAGGCGGTCGCCACGGATCTTGCCGGAAACGTCTTCTTCCTGAATGGCGGGTCAATCGGTGAGATCCCGGCCGGCAATGGCCAGCCTTTCACGGTCTACCAGGGCCCAGGCGACGTGCCGCTCGGCAGTATCTCGGTGGATGCCAATGGAAGCTTGATCTTTCCGTCGGGCACCGGCAATGTCATCGTCGAACTGCAGCGCATTTCAGTCAATTTCGGGTCTCTGGACATCTGCGTTCCCGGTTTGACGGCAACGGGCTCCTGCACAGCAACGCAGACTCTGTGGCTCAACACCACAGGCGCCACGCCCGGCATCCGGTTCCTCACCGGAGGAGTACCGAGCACTGAGTTCAAGGCGACCGCTGCCTGTATCTCGACCCTATGCCCCGCCACCGTGACGTTCTCGCCGCAATTCGCGGGACCCCGGAATGCGATCATGCAGGTTTTGGATGCAAGCGGCACCGTGCAATCGAGCACGCTGGTGTATGGCTTCGGTATCGGTCCGCAGGTAACATACTCCCCAGTACAGAGCACTCTCGGCATAGTGTCGTGGCCCGCGGAGGTTGCCGTTGACGGCGGCGGCAACGTGTTTGCGACGGCCCAGGGCATGACCCACGTCGTAGAGTACCCCGCGTCGGGCAGTGCGCCAACCACTTTGGGTGCGGGTCTCACCGGCGCGTTTGGTTTGGCTGTCGACGGGCTCGGCACCGTGTTTGCATCCGACTACATCAACAACCGGGTCGTCAGGATAGCGCCGAACGGAGCGCAGTCGGTGTTGTCGTCGAATGTGAAATCTCCCTACGGCCTAGCGGTCGATAACGTCGGAAACATTTACGTGGCGGATCATGGCAATAATCGCGTCGTAAAGATTTCTGCGATCGGCGGAATTCAGAGCACGATCAATGGCGGAGCCTGGCAGAATCCGGACGGAGTCGCAGTGGACGGCGCCGGGAACATCTATACGACGGATGGAGCGCCGACGCCCGCGCGGCAGGTTAGAAAGTTCAACCTGAGCACCGGTGTTTCCACCACCCTCGGGACAGGATTCGCTTCACCCTGCGGCCTGGCTGTGGATGCCGCCGGAGATGTCTTCGTCTCCGACACCAGCATCCCCGGCATCACCGAAATCCCCGCCAATGGCGGCCCCCAGTTTGTGATCGGCACCGGCGTCGTGAATCCCTGCGGCGTGGCCGTAGACGGCGCCGGAAACGTCTATATCTCCGACGGCGCAAACGGCCGCATCCTCAAGCTCACCGGGAACCAGGTTCCCTCGTTGACCTTTGCTTCAACGAACGTGAACCTGACCAGCAGCGACAGCCCCAAGGCGGTGCAGATTGCCAATGTGGGTAATATGCCTCTGCTGGCGGCCGGCGGCCTCTCAAGCAGCACCAACTTTGCCCAGATCAAGTCAGCAGGACCGGTAGCCGATTGCGGAACTCTCATTACCCTGCAACCGGGAGCCACCTGCGACCTCAGCTTCAGCTTCACGCCAACGTCAAACGGGCCCCTGAGCAGCGCAGACGTGCTCGCCCTGAATGCCTATCCCGCTTCGGCAACGATTCCGCTCTCCGGAACCGGCATCGACGTTCCGACAAGCATTTCCGTGCTGAGCGGGTCAGGGCAATCCGCTGTCTTTACCTCGGCCTTCGCGCAACCGTTGACGGTGGTGGTTAAGGATGCCTCCGGCGTGGGGGTCGCGAACATCAAGGTGAGCTTTACCACCAATGGCATCACCGTCAGCTCGCCTACGGCTGTAACCAACGCAAGCGGCGTCGCATCGGTTACAGGAATCGCCTATGGCACGGGCACCATTACAGCCACTGCGTCGATCAGCGGAGTAGCCTCGCATGCCGTCTTCACCGAGACCGGGATCCAGGCAACTGTGACGGTCACACCGCTCAGCTTCAGCTGGGCCGTAAACCAGCCCTTCTCCCTGTCGAAATACACGCTGACGGGACTGCTGAACAATGACGGCTACACAGGCGCGCCGGCGCTGACCACCACTGCGGTGACTGGATCGCCTGCCGGTGCATATTCGATTAATGCCAGTCTCGGAACCCTGTCACTGAAGTCAACGTACAAGGTGGTCTTCGCCACAGGTGTTTTGACCCTCGACAACCCGGCGCACATTGTGGCTGTTTTCGGTAACTCACAGTCGACCACTTTGGGACACGCATATCTCAATCCGCTTGAGGTCGAGGTGTTCGGTACCGGCAATGAACTCCTCGGCGGGGTGCCTGTGAATTTCACCTCAACGCAGATGAGCCTGTCGGCAGCCTCGGTGACGACGCCCGCCTTTGCATCCGGTTCGATCATTGTCGGTTCGGCAGCCGTCACGGCAACCCCTTCCATCGTCGGCAACCTCACCGCACTGGCGTCGATACCCGGTACAACGCTGAGCGCGACGTTCACTGAGAAGGCAACATCGCCCGCTCCAGCGAAGGTCTCTGTCAGCTCGGGCGCGGGTCAGACGGCGGTTTATGGCAGCGCGTTTGCCCAGCCCTTTAGTGTCCTTGTCACCGATGCCAGCGGTCTCCCCGTGAGCGGCGTGACAGTTGGTTTCACGGGCGCAAACGTCAGGCTGTCGAATGGCACCGCAATCACTAACGCCAGCGGCATTGCTTCGCTAACCGGTGTAGCCACCGCGGCTGGAAACCTGACAGTAACCGCATCGATCAAAGGCCTCGCGAGCACGGCAACATTCGCTGAGACTGGTACTCCCGCTTCTCTGACGGTAACGGCAAACAACGCGACCGTGACCTTCAACACGTATATGCCGGCACTTACCTACACGATCACCGGGTTTGTGAACGGGGATACTGCGGCGGTTGTTGGGGGCGCCCCCTTCGAATTCACATATGCGAGCCAATATTCGGCACCGGGAAGCTACCCCATCCTCATCGGTCCCAATAGCTTGTTTTCTCCCAACTACACGTTCGACACCTACGTGAACGGCACACTGACAGTCACTCTTTACTAGGGGCAAACCGATCGCGAGGTAAGCGGTAAAAATGCATATGGCCCTTGCTCAACCGGCAAGGGCCTTTGCGTTTTCGATTCTTGCGCATTATTTGGGGTTCGGCGGCTCGACAGGTTTCCGGTAACGGGGAGAAAGCCAGGCTTCCAGGGAATGCGAAAGGAAATTGGGAAGCGGTATGTGTTCTCGCGTCGAACCCGGATACGACGGCTGCAGTCTCCCACCTTCGCGAACAAAAAACGTCTGCGAAGGTGGGGCTGCCGGGTTTGTATTTTTTTATGGACGACTGTTGTTATTGTGCTTTCGGCTGTGAGTTGTGATGAGCGCGGCGCTCCTGCAGCATCTGTTCAAACTGCTGCTTCTGCGTGTCGTTCAGCACCGCTTCGATCCTGGTGTCCGAGTCCTGCATGATCTGGCGGGCCTTGTTGTGCCGGTCTTGTTGCGAGAGGGTAGTGTCGGCGCGCACGGCCTGCATCTGTTGTGTGCGATCTTCAAGCAGTGGCTTAATCTGGGCCACCTGATCGTTCGAAAGGTTGAGTTTCTTGCCCAGGTGCTTCGCCATGCGATCGGGGTTGGGTGCCTGGTGCGTACGCGCGTTGGTATTCTCAGTCGCCTGTGCGGCGCTCGAGGGCTGATTCTGATCCGGCGCCTGCGCCAGGGCCGCACCGGTCGCCAGCACGGCGCCGAGCAGCATCGATATGGACCTTGTATGCATAATGTTTGTTTTCTCCTATAGGATCAGGACCGTTCCCTGATCCGGTTGTTTGATAGAACCCCGAGGTTCCCAGGGAGTTGCGCGGGCAAGCGATGCCGCTTCCGGGACGATGCGGGAAAATGTCAATCAAGCTTCGCCGGAGATCTACCCTGTTGGGCTGACTGTCTGCCGCCGCTCTCTTTCCTTGATTTGCCTTGTAGGCAAGGCCCCCGGTCCTTGAGAATAGCGCGGCAAGCAAACTATGGACTGGGATGGAGTTATGCACCGATCTTTGTTCCGGATGAGCCGTATGGCGCTGGTCGTGGTTTTTGCGGCGGCAACCTTCCTAGTCACCTCCGCGGCGCAACCTCCGTCGCAAGCCCACTACCAGCACAACCTCAAGCGCGGGCCTGCACCGGGCGGGGTGGATCAGGCGACGTTCTTTATTCATCGCCTGGGAACCGACCACGCCGAGGGCATCACCACGCTGGACATGAACGGTGACGGACGGCCGGACATTCTAAGCGGGGCGTATTGGTATGAGAACCCGGGCCCGCAGGGCGGCGAATGGACGCGTCACCAGTATCGGGAAGTGGAGTTGTTGAATGAGTTCGTCTCGGACTGCGGCGAGTGGACAGTCGACGTGAATCATGACGGGCGGCCGGATGTGGTGACCGCCGGCTGGATGACCAACGGGATCTTCTGGTGGGAGAATCCGGGCAAGCTGGGCGCGGAGTGGAAGCGTCACTTTATCACCGACAGCCATGAGACGGAAGGCGGCTGGATGGCGGACATCAATGGCGACGGCAAGCCCGACCTGATCTTCGGGCACTACGGGCATATGGGTGTGCTGTGGATCGACTTCGCCGGACCAGAGCCCAAAGTACATCACGCAGGCGGGCGCGCCGAGGATGGACACGGCATTGGCGTGGCCGATATCGACGGCGATGGAAAGGCAGATATTCTTACGCCCAACGGGTGGTTCAAGCAGATCGATGCCGACCATGATCAGTGGGAGTGGCATGGGGACTGGAAAATGGAGGACGCGGGCTTTCCGATTATCGGCTACGACGTAAACAATGACGGCAAGATGGATGTGATCTATGGCCAGGGACACAGCTACGGGATCTATTGGCTCGAACAGCAGGCCAGTGGCGGCAGCCGCGCATGGGTCAAGCACACCATCGACGAATCGTTCTCGCAGGTACACGCGCTCAAGATGGCCGACATCGATGGCGACGGGGAGCCGGAGTTGATAGCCGGCAAGCGCTACCGCGGGCATGCGGGTGACGATCCCGGATCCTACGATCCGCTGGTCGTGTACTACTACAAGATCGATCGCAAGACGGGGTCCTTCACGCGCTATCCGATTTCGGTGAATGGGACCGCAGCTGCCGGAACTCAGTTTTTGGTCGAGGATCTCGATGGGGACGGCGACCTCGACATTGCCACAGCGGGCAAGACCGGCGTGCACTTCTTTGAGAACCTCCGGATTGATACGGTGCCGAAGGCGGAACGCGAAAAGGAGATCTTGCTCGACAAAAACTGGCCGTTCCCCGGCGAAGGACCGGTCGTGAAGTGGGATCGTGATCCGAAAAAGTAGATCGATGCTTAAGTTTTGCCGAAACCAAGCCCTGAGCAACCATTGCTAACATCATCGGGAGTGCAAACATCCACAGGAGTTGCCATGACCTATATGCCCAATCGGCGCAGCTTCCTCATCGCAGGGGGACTTACCGCGCTCGCCGCCACGAGATCCTTTGCGGCCAATGACAAACTCCGGATCGGTGTGATCGGCGCGGGAGGCCGCATGCGGCAGCTGCTCAATTCGGCCGAAAACTCCGGCATCCCGTTCGAGATCGTATCGGTGTGCGACGTGTATACGCCTCGGCGCGACGAGGTGAAATCCCGCGCGTGTGCGGCCGACGCCACGACCTGCGGGGATTACAACCAGGTTCTGGACGACAAGAGCATCGATGCCGTGATCATCGCGACCCCGGACCATTGGCATGTTCGGGTCGCTACAGCGGCGCTGGCCGCGGGCAAAGATGTGTACCTGGAGAAGCCGGTGACGCATACGCTCGAAGAGGGCGAGGCGCTGCTCAAGAGCGTTCGATCGAGCCGGCAGATCCTGCAGTGCGGAATGCAGCAGAGGAGCTGGACTCACTTTTGCAACGCGGTAGACCTCATCCAGGGCGGCGCGCTCGGGAAGGTAACCCAGGTGCGCACCTATTGGTGGCAGAACTACGGCTCCAATTGGGCGCCGAAGCCGGTTGATACCGCGCAGCTGGACTGGAAACAGTGGCTCGGCGGAGCGCCGGATCAGCCGTTCACCCTGGAGAAGTACAACCGCTGGCGGTGGTTCTGGAGCTTCGGCGGCGGCGCCATGACGGACTTGTTCACTCACTGGATCGACGTCGCGCAGTGGGCGATGAAAGCGGACCAGCCCTCGATGGCGTTGATGCTGGGCGACAAACACGTATTTACGGAATGGGAGTGCCCGGATACCATCCAGGCGGCGTTTCGCTATCCCGGGTTTGATGTGGTCTACGAGGGCATGATGAGCTCGTCGATCGACGATGGCGGGCTCGAATTTCGCGGCACCGAAGCGACCCTGAAGATTACCCGCGCGGGCATGACAATCTTTCGCGAAAATGTGAAGGGCGATCGAAATCCCGTACTAAAAGAAGAGAGTTTCGAGGACGGCACAACGCCGCACATGAGGAACTTCTTCGACTGCATTAAGACGCGCAAGGATCCGAACGCGCCAGTCGAGACAGGAATCGCGGCAGCGAGGGCGGGCCATATTGGAAACCTGGCGTACCATCGCGGCGGAATGACCGCCTGGCCGGCGAAATGAAATCAGCCGGCGAGATTGTCCGCTATCGCTTAAAGCCAGAAATTCGGCGGCCAGCGGCCTTTGAGCTGCGATTAAGCGTGAGGCACTTCAATCAATGCGAAGGACCGGGGCGACAGCTCGAGATCGAGCGCAGCAGGTAGGTCGATGCCCTGGCTCTTCTGTTCTCCATCAATCCAGAGCAGGACGTTCTTTTTCGTCGCGCCTTGCAACATCACACGAGGCGCCTCGCCAAGGTCGCTGAAATTTGCGAGGACAACTCCGATGCGCCCGTCGGCCGCCTGCCATGTGCCGGACTGGACCATGGCCTCCTTGCCCCAGCCGAAGTCGCGCTGCGTTACATTGCTGACTGTCCATGGGCGCATCATCCTGCCAAAAATCAGATAGTCTTTGGCAGGGCCGGTACGCAGTTTGTTGGCGCGATTGGTCCAGTCCAAAATGGCGGCCTGGTCGGGAATGGCACGCGTCCATGGCTGATCCCAGTCGTATTCAATGAGGCCTTTGTCGCGCAGGGTGAAGTTGGTCATGTAGCCGGTGACCAAGGCTCGCGCGACAGAGAGACGCAGGGTCTCATCGCTGATGCGATTGGTGTAAAGACCATGATGCCCGTTGCAGTACTCGTGATAGATGAACGCGTAGAGAGGACAGGTGCGAATGCGTCCATCCCAGATGTGGAAGTCGCGCAGAAATGTTTCGGGAGGGGCGGCCTCGCAACACATCGCGACATCTTTATTGGCTGCCTGCGCAACCTGCGTGTCTTCGCTCAAGAGCTTTTTGAAAGCAGAAATCATCCACGGACCGGGAACGGGCGGGTGACCATGCTGGTCGGAATAGCATGCCTTGGGGCCGGGTCCCTGGTCGAACATCTGAACCAGCAAGGGGCCGAACTCAGCCATGCGCCTGGTCATGTCCAGGACCATCTGGTTGGCACGGGGCGTCGCGACACAGACGCTAAAGCTGGTTCGCCACGCGCCGACACCGGCATCCTCTAAAGGCGCGCCGTTCCAGTTGAGAGACACGGCGGCATTTCCGCCGTGGGCTTCGAAATACGGCTTGCCATCGTAGCCAGTGTTTTTCTGCGAAGTGACCCAGTTCAGGCCGTCTCCGTAGATGCCGGGGCTCCAACCTTTCGCTTTGGCGGTTGCCATGAATTCCTTCATGGCCGTTTCGCCGCCCACGGGCGGATAAGCATCCGGCTGGACCCACGGCCCAGCGTGTTCCCAATTGAATATCAGCGGCATCAGAGGGGCGTTGAGCCCCGCGGCGATCTTTTCAAGATAAGGAATGGCATTCGAGGCGGGCGTGAATTCCGGATTTTCCGTGACTGGACCGTCCCAGTCGCACTGGCCGCGCATCGGGAACATAATGCCAACGGGTGAAGCGGTGACCCATTTAGGCACGTCCTGGCGATCGGCCAGCTTCGGAGGGCAGAAGGGCTGCTTCGAAGCCCAGTCACGGTAAATCTCCGCCGCCGCGTACCAGTCCCCCTGGAACGTGCCAAGCACGACGTGATACGGAAGCTGATAGGTGCCGGGGCCTTTGGTGCCGGGATAGTGCCCAATGCCCAGAGTGACACCCTCGTCCTCCAGCAATGGGTCAATGAACTTGGGCAGGCCGGCGTTGTCGTCACAGGCCAGGTAGAGGCCGCCGAGATCGTTGTAGCAGGCCATCAGCTGCGTGGAAGCCCACTGCCCCGGATAGTTGTTGAAGCGCCATACTTCGGGGGTATTGCGCTGACTGCGGTACCATCCTCCGACTTGCATGGATGGCGTGACCGGGCCTGTGAGTCCTCCGTCGCCGATCGACCAAAGGATATTGCCGGGATGCTTGCCATCGGCATCGTCGAAGGGCACCAAAATGTGGGGAAACTGAATATGCCCGATCCATGAATCCGTTCCATTCTTCAGATCAAAACTCCAATAGGTGAGCGCGCTTTGCCGAGGGCATTTCACATGAACGGTTGCATCCACCGGCAGACCGCCCATGTTGCGAAATTGAATGACGACCGTTGGCACGCCGTCTTTCGAATCATCCCGTACTTCGACCGCTTCGGTCTGAGAGGAATCGATCGTCTGAAACTCTCCCTTTTCGTTTCGCAGTTCGATCGTCAGGAGCGGACGCGCAGCATGGCGAGGAATCAGCAGATTTCGGATCTCGCCATAGACCGACTGAAATGCGGAGATGGATCCAGACTTCCGATCGATCAACAATCGATATCCCGGATTTTCGACCAGCAGCGGCGGTGGAGCTTCCGCTGTACCGGAACGCCGGATGCGCGTGTATTGGGCATCCGCGTCGTGCGAGGATCCTGCCAACGCCATGCCTGCGGCCGTGGATGCGGCCGCGGTAAGAAACCGCCGGCGGGAGAAACCCACTTCAGGTTTCGTCTTCTCGTCAATATGTTTCATGCTCGGGCTGCTCCATGGGGTCGAAGAACACCTGCCAACTGATTTCGCAGTCGATCATCTCGTCGAACGGCGCTATTAAACAGGCCCCCCGGCGTTACGTGGTGATTTAATGGGAAAGCACACGGAAAACAAGCGCTTAAGCGATGAATCGGCAGAAGCCTATCACCCTCACTTGGCAGGGGTCAATCCAAAATCCATTGCATGTATTTGAAGGAAATGGAGCGGCAAGCAAGATGGACAGGAGAACGTTTCACAAGGCATTCGCATCGGGAATGATGGCCTCTCTCGCCAGCGGGGCGGCGTTCGGAGCCCAGAGGCCGGAAACGGACCTCGGATCCGACACACTGGAGATTGGAACGCCGAAGGGCTTCGCGAATATCCCGGAGCGCAAAACGGCGTGGCCTTCGCAAACCTACCGCCGGCTCCTGGTTGATACCCATGTACCCGACTGGGACCACTTACTCAGCGAGTTCAATGCCGCGGAGTATGTCTCGGCCATCGCCAAGGCGGGTTTTCAATCGCTTGAACAGTACGCAAATTCTCATGTCGGACTATGCCTGTGGCGCACCAAATTGGGGCAGATGCACAGAGGCATGAACGGGCGTGATTATTTCGGCGAGGTGATGGAAGAATGCCGACGCCATGGCCTGCATCGCGTGGCCTACTACAGCCTGATCTTTGACGACTGGGCCTATCAGATACATCCGGATTGGCGAATCCTCCCCGAAGATGGCTACGACTCGGAGCTCTTCAGCCGCACCGGAATGGTCTGCCCAAATTCTCCGTATCGCGACTATGCCTTCGCCTGTGTGCGGGAACTGGTGGGCAATTATGACTTCGAGTGCCTCTTCCTGGACCAGCCCTTCTGGCCGACGATCTGTTACTGCCCGCATTGTTCCGCTCGCTTCTGGCGAGAACAAAACAATGAGCTGCCGCGAATTGTCGATTGGAAGGATCCTGCGTGGCGCACTTTTCAGCGATCGCGGCAGCAGTGGCTGGAGGAGTTCATGATGACAGTGCGGGAGACCGCCAAAAAGACGCGCCCCATCACTGTCTACTTTAATTTCGCGTCGATCTTCGCCCCGTGGCAGCTGGGAACTTCCCTCGAGCAAGGAAGAGCATCCGACTTCTGTGGCGGAGACTTCTATGGAGGCCCCACCGAGAGTTCCCTGGTTTGCAAGGCTTATACGGGACTGACCCTTAGCCGGCCTTTCGAGGTTATGACGTCGCGCGCCAGCCCCAGCCTGAGCGATTTCGAGAACACCAAGCCCTTCGAGGAACTGGTGCTCGAAACCATGGTTCCCGCCTTACACTCGGCGGCTTTCATGCTGATTGATGCCATCAAGCCGATGGGGACGGTGAACCAGCAGTTCTATGAATTTGTGTCTCATGTCAACGCGCAGCATGATGCCTACGAGGGCTTTCTCGGTGGCGAGCTGCAGGCCGATGTCGCGATTTATTACGACAAGACGTCGATGTACGACCCCGATCTGAACGGAGTGCCGGCCTCTGTGCTTTCGCCGAATCTCGCCTCCAGCCACTCGGGCCCGCGCAATCTGGGAATACCGGCGCCACCCGCCACCAAAGTAAATTTGCCACACCTGGATGCGGTGATAGGCACTGCACGCATCCTGCGCGAGGGGCACATCCCTTACGGCGTGGTTACGAATATCACGCTGGATCAGTTGAGCCGATTTCGCGCGGTCTTTTTGCCCAACGTGCTCGAGATGACTGTAGAGCAGGCGAATCACTTTCGCGAATTTGTGCGGAACGGAGGGGTCCTCTACGCCAGTGGGCCCTCGTCTTTGAGCGCGCCGGAGTTGGGCGATCCCCGCTTCCTGCTTGAGGATGTCCTGGGCGTGCGCTACATGGGTGGCTTTGGCGAGTCGGTCACCTTTCTTTCCCCCGCCAGCCCGGAAATCGCCAAGGTCATCTGGCCGCAAGAGAATATAACGCTCCCGTGGTCGATGGTCCGGGCGCAGAGTCTGCCGGGCGCCCAGGTCCTCGCCACGGCGACGTTGCCCTTCGTGGCTCCGAATGCCGGATATTCGATTGGTGCGCACTTTGCGCAGATCTGGAGCGATCCTCCATCGGCAAAGCCGGGGAGCGATCCCGGCATTGTTGTGAATTCATTTGGCAAAGGGAAAGCGATCTGGATCGCCGGCCGTGTCGAAGCGCTCACCGAAGCCGTAGGCCACAACCTGGTGAAGCATCTTCTTCGCGATGCGCTGCCGGGACCCTATCGATTCGAGGCAGAGACCAATCGGGTCGTCGAAGTGACGGTATTCGATCAACCGGAACAGCGTCGGCTGCTGATAGGACTCATCAATCTGCAGGAGCATGTGCCGACGATCGCGGTGGGCGCTGCCGTCCGGGTTCTTCCTCCATCTGGCCGCAGAGTGCGGCGGGTAATGCGATTGCCCGAGCAGAAACCGGTGAGCTTTGAAAAGTCCGGACCTTATATCCAGTTTCGGGTTGAGCCCTTCAAATTGGTCTTCCTGGCATTGGCAGAGTATGAGTGAAGCGCGGCTTGTTCGCCGTCCGCTCTTTCGCAGGAGAGCGCGGGCATGCTTGAATCACTTCCAGGCGCCTTTGCTGTTCCCGGAAGAACGCCAGAGTTGTCGGCCTTCTGTCGGCAACGAGTCGGCATTCAGTGACAATCTAACGAGAGAAGCTTGCGAGGTATGGTTATGAAGGCAGTTGTGCTCCATGAATACGGCGGGCCCGATAAGTTGAAATATGAGGATTGGGACGATCCCGAGGCGGGTAATGGCCAGATCCTTATACAAGTCACTGCAGCCGGAGTCAATCCCATTGATTGGAAGCTTCGCAGCGGCGCCATGAAGGCTTTCATGCCGCTGGAATTGCCAACGATCCTCGGTTACGACTACTCCGGCGTCGTTCGCGCGGTCGGCAAGGGCGTTGAGGGCTATTCCGAAGGCGACCAGGTCTTCGGTCGCGCCGGCAAAACCTATGCTGAGTTCGTTCTGGCTGATCTTGCCGGCTTGTCGAAGCTTCCCAAGGGCCTTGATCCCATCCAGGCCGCAGCACTTCCGGTAGTGCTCAACACCGGGGAACAACTCATCGTTCAGGCGGGCAAGCTTCAGGCTGGCCAGACTGTCGTCATTACCGGCGCGCTGGGCAGCGTAGGCCGGACCGCTGTCTGGGTGGCGAAGAAACTCGGTGCGCACGTCATCGCCGGCGTCCGCGGTTCACAGAAGGAGGCAGCTGAGCAGCTCGGAGCCGATGCCCTTCTCGCGCTCGATAGCCGCCAGGAGATGGACTCACTCGGCCAGGTCGAGGTCGTCGCGGATACGATTGGCGGCAACGTCGGCGATGCGCTTATGGCTAAAGTCAAGCCGGGCGGAACCTTCGCCTCCATCGTAGGTCCTCCCCCCAATGCCAAACTGCACCCTACGGTAAAGGTGGAGGCATTTGGCTCCCATCCTGACGCAGCGAGTATGCGTTTGCTCGCAGAAGACATCGCGAACGGACTGTTCAAGATTCCTATCGATCGCACAATTCCGCTTGCCGATGCGGCGAAAGCACACGCTGAAGCGGAGAAGGGTGGCGTCGGCAAAGTTCTCCTGTTAGCGTGAACGCTGCGGCGATCCTTGAAGAGAGTGGTTTAGACAGAAGGACCGATGCGCTGGGGTTCCAGGCATGCACTGGGGCGCCGATGCTCGCGCCGAAGGGATGATCCGGGCAATGGTAAAACTCCGCAGTCAGGAATGGTTCGGGCGCAAGGATCGGGACGGGTTTATTTACCGGAGTTGGATGAAGAATCAGGGTTGGCCGAATGACATGTTCGAGGGCAAGCCGGTCATCGGCATCTGCAATTCCTGGTCGGAGCTGACTCCATGTAACGCGCATTTTCGCGAGCTGGCCGAGTGGGTGAAACGCGGCGTCTTGGAGGCGGGGGGATTTCCGCTCGAATTTCCTGTCATGTCGCTTGGGGAAGCGCTGTTGCGCCCGACAGCAATGTTGTTCCGCAATCTTGCCAGTATGGACGTCGAGGAGTCCATCCGCGGGAATCCCATCGATGGAGTTGTACTGCTGACCGGCTGCGACAAGACCACGGCTTCGTTGATGATGGGAGCGGCTTCCTGCGATCTCCCCACCATTGGTCTATCCGGGGGGCCAATGCTCAACGGAAAACTGCATGGCAAGGATCTCGGCTCCGGGACCGCCGTGTGGCAAATGTCGGAAATGCAACGCGCGGGCCTGGTCTCCGCGGAGCTATTGATGGAGGCCGAGAGTTGCATGAGCCGCTCCAAAGGGCACTGCATGACCATGGGCACGGCTTCTACGCTGGCCACGATAGTGGAAGCGCTGGGCATGGCTCTTCCTGGCAATGCCGCTATCCCCGCAGCGGATTCGCGGAGAAACAAGCAGGCTCAGCTAACCGGGCGCCGGATTGTCGAGATGGTGAAGGAGGATCTGCGCATTTCGAAGATCATGACACGCGAGGCGTTTGAGAATGCGATCTTCACCAATGCCGCGGTGGGCGGCTCGACCAATGCCGTCATTCACCTGATCGCGTGGGCCGGACGCGTCGGCGTTCCCCTGGAATTGAATGACTGGGATCGTCTGGGATCGGAGTTGCCGAACCTGGTTGACATTCAGCCATCGGGAAAACATCTGATGGAGGATTTCTTCTATGCGGGTGGCGTGGAAGCCGTGCTTCGCGAGTTGGGCGAGGCCGAAGTCCTGCATCGCGATGCGCTCACCGTAACCGGGCGCACGATCTGGGAGAATGTTCGAACGGCGCCCTGCTGGAATCGTGAGATCATTCACGCCGTTTCTGCCCCCTTTCAAACGCACGCGGGCATTGCGGTTCTCCGTGGGACTTTAGCCCCCGATGGCGCCGTAATCAAACCGTCGGCTGCCAGCCGACACCTGTTGCAGCACAGCGGCCGCGCGGTTGTCTTCGAGAACATCGAGGACTTTGCACGGCGGATTGACGACGACGCGCTGGATATTGATGAAACTTGTGTGATGGTGCTCAAGAATTGCGGACCAAGGGGATACCCCGGAATGGCCGAGGTTGGCAATATGCCGCTGCCGCGGAAGATCCTGAAGAAGGGCATCACCGATATGGTGAGAATATCCGACGCCCGCATGAGCGGCACTGCCTATGGCACGGTGGTCCTTCATTGCGCCCCGGAGGCCGCGGCAGGCGGCCCGCTCGCGCTGGTGCGAACCGGAGACCGGATCACGCTGGACGTTCCAGCGCGCCAATTGAATCTCGATGTCGACGATTCCACGCTGGAGGCGAGAAGAAAGGAATGGCAACCCCCGGCAACTCCCGAGCGTGGCTGGGCCAAGCTCTACGTCGAACACGTTCTGCAGGCGAATCTCGGCGCCGATTTCGACTTTCTCCGGGGTTCCAGCGGGGCCGGAGTTCCTCGCGATTCTCATTGACCCATTGCGGGGTAAGCGCGATAGGCGGAACTGGCGCACAACGCAGGGTCTGGCGGTGCGTTGCATCCTTTGGATCAGAACATCGAGTAGGCGGAACGATGATTCAATGTCAGCCGTGCGCCGAACTGGGCCGCAAACGGAATGCCGACTGTAGTCCCGGGACCGAAGAAGTCACCCAGGCCTCCGCTGGGTACGCGCAGCTGGTTTGGGCTCTTGATCGGCTGGTTGGCCGTGCAGTCCAAATTGGCGCAAATGTCAGTTACATTTCCGGTCAGGGCTTCGGCGGCCGGAACGGGAAGCGTGGCGATGTTCGTCACAAAGTTTGCCCCGGGATTGTTCCTGTTCAGCAAGTTGAAGAACTCCACGAACGGAATGATCGACCAGCGATCGCCAATCGAAATGGGCCGGCTTACCCGGAGATCGGTTTGCAGGTAAGGGGTCCCGCGAAATTGATCGAGCGACGTTGGGACGCTGTTAATCGCAATTCGGCCGCCGCCGTCCGCTGTGGTGATGGTGAACGGCCGCGCGCTCTCGACCTGGCTAAGCACGCTTAGCTCAACCCCTCCCGCAACGCGGCCCATACCGGCCAATACGAGGCGATGCCGCACGTCCTCGCCCGACGGGCCATAGTCGCCGGTCCCAAACGGATTGAGTGGATCGCAGACTCCGTTGACATAGTCGAACAGTTCGCCGAGCGAACAGCCCCACGTTTGCGCTTTTGCGAACGCGTAGTTGGCAATGAATCGAAGCCGTGTCTTGAGGTTTCCCTGCAGGTGGACCAACAGCGCGTTGTAACTTGAACGGTTGTCCGAATGAAAGACGTTGACGTCGGGAACATAAGCTGGTTGCGCAGGATCTGCAAGCGGCAAGAGCGGCGTAAATAAGTTCGCACCGCCGGTATAACTATAGGCGCGATAACCATGATTGCCCTGTTCGTGAATGTAATCCACGCTCAAGGACCAGTTGGGATTGAAGGCGTGCTGAACTCCGCCGGAAACGTGCAAGGCGTAGGGCGTCTTGTAATTCGGAGAAATCAGGTTGGCAGTCCCGCCCGACGCATGGCCCGCGACACATCCGGCATTCTCGGTTCCTCCCTCGTTCTGGACGGGGTCCAGGCAGGATCCAGGCGGGCTACTGACTGCTTGCATGGCCGTGACCCATCCGCTTTGGGCAAGGTCGTTGAAGTACAGGCCGAAGCCTGCCCGAAACACCGTCGCATTCCTCGCTCCTGGCGAGTAAGCGAGGCCAATGCGTGGGGCAGTTTGCCTGCGATAGTCGTGCGGGGCGCCGGAAATTAGCGGGATGTGAAGCGCGGCGAGAGTGATGTATCCGGGATTGGCAGCCTGGTCCCGGCCCGATCCGGTAAATAATCCCGAGGTGGTCGAATAGCGAATCCCGTAATTGAGAGTCAGCTGCCGCTTGATCCGCCACGAATCCTGGCCATACAAAGCCATGCGCTGAATGTTCTGCGAAAACGGGCCGCCCAAGTTCGATGTCGAAGACCCCGCCTGCATATCGGAAGTGAATTGCGCCGG
The DNA here is from genome assembly GCA_963730805.1 of uncultured Acidobacteriota bacterium. Taxonomy (GTDB): domain Bacteria; phylum Acidobacteriota; class Terriglobia; order Terriglobales; family Acidobacteriaceae; genus Telmatobacter. The sequence continues at coordinate 59,739 of CAVSTL010000001.1, forward strand.
ATTGTTGAGATAGTAAGAAGGGTTTTCGGGAAACAGGTAGAGGGTTTCGGCGTTCTCCGGGAACGCACCGCCAAGCACAGGTTCATGGGTGAGATTCGCTCCAAAATTGTACGAATGATTCGGATGCGCCCAGCTTATGTCGTAACGGAGCTGATATTTCTCCTGGTTGCGCTCCGAGGGAAAGAAGGTGATGGGTGTCGCGAACTGGTTATCGCCGTAGGTCTCAAATCCGGAAACGGTGAGGGAAGTGGAGCTGAACGGGAACGCCAGCGCAAAGCCGAGATTCGACGAGCGCGTTTGCGTCAGATGCAGTCCGGTGGAGTTGAAGACCAGGTTCCCCACCAGGTTGGATGAGAACTGACATTGGTTGCCGACCAGGAGGCTGAGGTAGTTATTGTGAGTCAGCAATCCGGTCGATGGCAATGTTCCCTGTTGCACGAGATCATTGTGGGTCGTGTAAGTGTCGATCGAAGCCCGCAGCATCCACGCGGACCGGGGATTCCGCGCCCAATCCAATCGCAGCATTCCCAGCGTGTCGCGAAATGGGACTGGCACGCTTGCGGGTACCGCGATGGACGGCACACCGGGGATCAATCCGTCTGCCGCGAGGCTTGCCAGGGCATTGAACTGGGTGGTGCTTGCCGGGCTGTACACGATGCTGGAATTTTCGTGGACGTGCTCGAGTGCGGCAAAGAACCAGAGACGATCCTTCCGGATGGGACCTCCGAGTGTGCCAACATAATTTTGCCGCGAAAAGGGCTGCTTGGGGTTTGGGGCGGGGTTCTCGATGGGAAAGCGCGCATTGAGCCGGGTGTCGCGGTCGAAGAAAGCCAGGTCGCCAAACCATTCGTTGGTTCCGCTTTTGGTCCTGATCACGACCGATCCAGCGGTGCTGCCGCCGGTGTTGGCATCTTCCTGTGCCGTCCGGATGGCGAATTCCTGGATGGCGTCTGGAGAGTAATTCTGGAGAAATCCTCCGATAAAGTCATCGGAATCGTCTCCGCCATCCACGGAAAGCTCGTTATTCAGTCCGGAGCTTCCTCCTGTAGACACGGCAGTGATGCGCGCTTTGGTGGGGTCGGATGGCTCCACTGGTTCGGTCCCCGGCGCAAGGTAAGCAATATTCGCGAAGCTGCGTGCCGGCAACGGTAGAGCCGCAAGGTCAGCCCCGGTGATCACACCCTGGTGAACGCTGCCGGCCAAGTCGATGGGTTGCGATGCAATCGAGGATGCCTGCGATTTGACGCGGACGGATTGCGGTGCAGCAAGCGGTGCAAGGCTGACCGTGATGTCCCTGACGGTGCTTACGGCAATCACAAACCCGGTGGGCAAAGTCGCGAAGTTCTGCGCCGATACGGTGATCTCGTACCTGCCGGGAGGGAGGTCCGCGAGCAGAAATTCGCCGCGTTTATCCGACAAGGCCCGGCGAACGAATGCCGTGTTCGGCATGCGCACTTCGATGGTTGCCTCGGCGATGCGAGCGCCTGTGGAGTCCTGAACGATTCCGCGCAGAGATCCGCCGGCGATTTGCGCCAAGGCCGAGGTTCCGGAGGATACGGAGCAAAGAAGGACGGCAATCCTTAGCCAAAGCATGGTCGCATCCCTTCAAGACTACGCATCAGGCTAGTTGCCGGACTTGTTTCCCAGTCCCAAGATCTTCTGGAAAAGGTTGCGGCGATCGGGAGGGTGGCTGCAGGTGTCGGTGGGAGCCGTGCCTTCGAGGAAGGCCGCAGTGTAAGTCTCAGGGCAGGCGCCGTCGGGGAGCAGGTTGGTTCCCTTGTCAAGGTTGATCAGGTCCACTCCAGCCGGAGGAGAAAATTCCTTGGTGTCGGAGTACTGCGGCAGCTGCACCGCTTTCTTCATGAACTCGGCCCAGATGGGTGCGGCGGCGTGCGCGCCTTCGATTTTGATGTCAGTGTAGTCGTCGTTGCCGACCCACACCACGCAGAGCAGGTTGCTGGTGAAGCCAGCGAACCAGGCATCGTGGCTGGAGCCGGTCTTGCCAGCGGCCGGGGCGGTAAATTCCCAAGTGGTGCGAACGCGGCCGGCGGTACCGCCGTTCAGCACGGCTTCCATCATGTTGGTGGTGAGGTAGGCGACGCGCGGGTCGAGGACCTGGCGGGCATTGGGCGTGTAGTCGGTCATGACGTCGCCGCTGGCGGTGCGCACGCTGGCCAGCATCCAGGGGTCGAGATGGACGCCGCCGTTGGCGAAGATGGTGTAAGCGCCCGCCATTTCGAGCGGCGTGGCGTCGTAGGAGCCGATAGCGACAGAAGGAGTTCCCCGGGCACTCTTGACTCCGGCATCGCGGCCGAGGGCGGCCACGCGGTCGAAGCCGACCATGGAAGCGAGACCAATGGTGGCGTTATTCAGCGACCACTGCAACGCGTAGCGCGCGGTGACCTGGTCGTGGTAGTTGTTGTGGTCGTTGCGCGGGCTGTATTCCTTGTCGCCGACCATGTAGGTGCTTTGCTCGTCATTGAGCATGGTGACGGGCGAGAACAGCTTTTCCTGACCCGGCAGCGGCGTTCCTTCCACGGCGGTCTGGAAGGCCGCGGCGTAGACGATGGGTTTGAAGATGGAGCCGGTGGGACGATGCGCGACGGCATGGTTCACCTGGCTGGTGCCGTAGTTGCGGCCGCCAACCAGCGCCAGCACCTGCCCGGTGTGGGGATTCAGCGCGATAAGAGCAACCTGGGGATAGGTGATCGGCCCGGGCGGCGGCGGCGGCGGAGCTCCCTTCCTGGCTTTGTGGGGCGCGTGCAGCTTCTCCACCTGCTCGTCGACTACATGGATGGTGGAATCGACCGCGGTGGAGGCGAGGCGCTGGAGGTCGGGATCGAGAGTGGTATAGATGCGCAGGCCTTCGAGGTTGGAGTCGCGCTCGCCGATTTTCTGCAGCAACTGCTCATGAACCAGATCGACAAAGTACGGCGCTTCACTGGCGTCGACGCTGGAGGTGGAGAGATGGAGCGCCTCGGCCTGGGCGTGCTCCCCCTGCTGCTTGGTGATAGCGCCGGTTTCGACCATGGAGTCGAGCACCCGGTTGCGACGTTCGATGGCGCGTTCGGGATGGCGGAATGGAGAGAAGTAGTTGGGCCGCTGGATCATGCCCGCCAGGAGCGCGCATTCAGCCAGATCGAGCTGGCGCACATCCTTGCCGAAGTAGGATTGTGACGCCTCGCCGAATCCGTTGATCGCGAAACTGCCGCGCTGGCCCAGGTTGATCTGGTTGGCGTACATCTCAAAAATCTGCTTCTTGGTAAAGCGGTGTTCAAGCTGGAAGGTAATGACGATCTCGATGATCTTGCGCTTGATGCGCTTTTCGGGAGTGAGGAAGAAGCCGCGGGCCAACTGCATGGTGAGCGTGGAGCCGCCCTGCTGTTTCTGGCCGGTGGTCAAGTCGCGCAGGATGGCTTCCGCGAGGCGGAAGTAGTTGACGCCTCCGTGCTCGAAAAAACGGCGGTCTTCGATGGCGAGGACGGCCTGCACCAGGTTTTGCGGAATCTCGTCGTAATTGACCAGGCGGCGCTTGGTGCGGTTGGCATCTTCGCTGAGGCCGGTGATCATCACGGGCTCGAGTTCATAGCTGGCGAGGGGCTGATTATGGTCGTCGGTAATGGTGTCGACTACGCCGCTGCTGACATGGATGGTGGCGCTGTCCTGGGCGTGATAGGACTGCGGGCCGGGGTAGACAGTGATGGATCCGCCGCTCTCGCTATAGGTGCCCATGGGGGAGTCTTTTTGCGTACCTGCCATGGTGTAATTGGCCTGGCGGAGCTCTTCAGCGATGAGACGAACGGAGAGTTTCTGTCCGGGGCGGACTTCGCGGGGCTCGGCAAAGATTTTGGCTGTGTTTTTGAATAGCGGCTGCTTGAGGCGCTCGTCGACGATGTGCTGGTACTTGACGTAGTAGTAGCCGCCTACGGTCAGAATGGTGACGGCTACGGCTGCAACCAGAATGAGCACGATACGGATAGCGAGCGAAGCCCAGCCTTGGGTCCGGGTGGGCATTCGGAATTTGATTTTGAGTGCCATAAAAATGCAGCTTTCAGCTATCAGCCATCAGCTTTCAGTCGTTTGTACCGGAACAGTCGCCCCTTGGTGGCCGATTGTTCACCTGGGCCGCCCCATCTTGCGGGACCCGGCTGAAAGCTGACATCTGAAGGCTGAGCGCTAATCTGTCTCTTCCTCCAGCTAGGTTTCTTCGGCGACGCGGGCCTTGACCTGTGCCACTACATCGGTGATGGCTACGTCCATGCTCTGGCTGATTGCGCGGGTTACCAGCTCCACCTGGCCGTTCGCGGCTTTCTTACCTACATTGATGCGGAACGGGATGCCCACAAGGTCCGCATCCTTGAATTTGACGCCGGCGCGCTCATCCCGGTCATCGAGCAGGACGTCGAGGCCGGCTGCGTCGAGCTCGCCGGCGATCTGCTCGCCGATGGTCTTCAGGTTCGTGTCGCCCACGTTGGTCACGGTGACGACCACGGTAAACGGGGCTATCGAAGCGGGCAGCCAGAAACCATTGGCATCGTTGGACTGCTCGACCGCGGCGGTCAGGATGCGCTCGATTCCGATTCCGTAGCTGCCCATGATCGGCTTGACTTCCTTGCCGTTGGGGTCGAGCACACTGGCGCCCATCGATTCGGTGTACTTGTAGCCGAGTTTGAAGATGTGGCCCACCTCGACGGCCTTGCCGACGACCAGCTTGCCGCTACAACTATCGACGGGGCAGGACTCGCCTTCGTTTACGGAGCGGATGTCGGCGCTCAGGGTCCAGGTGAAATCCCGGCCCGGAACGACGTTGCGAAGATGGTAGTCCAGCTTGTTGGCGCCGCACACCATGTTTTTGCGGCCCTCGAGAGACTTGTCGATGATGACTGTCAGGCCGTCGGCCAGAGCCTTGTCGTCGTGCTTGAGGCCAGCCGGGCCGAGGTAGCCGGCCGGGCCGTTGAAGTACTGTTCGAGTTCGGCGGTCTGCATGGTGCGAAGCTCGGCGGCGCCGAGGGCGCCCAGCAGCTTGGTCTCGTTGACCTGGTGGTCGCCGCGCAAGAAGGTGGCGACGCCGTGCCAGGTGTCCGGGGTTTTTCCCGCGCCGCGCTTCAAAGCCATGTAGGCCACGCACTTGACGTCGGAGGCCGGGGAGATTTTGAAGAAGGCGGCGACGTCGGAGATGGCGGCGCAGCCGGGAGTGGAGACGAGTTCCGGGGTGCCATCGCCGGTGGATTCCATTTCATTGACCGGGTCGAGGCGGGACGTGGCTTTTTCCACGTTGGCTGCATAGCCGCAAACCGGGCAGCTCGCGATCAGGTCTTCGCCGGCGTCGGTATAAACCATGAATTCCTGGGACTGGGAGCCGCCCATGGCTCCTGAATCGGCTTCGACCGCCACGAACTTCAGGCCGCAGCGGGTGAAGATGGTGCGATAGACGCTGTCGTGCTTGCTGAAGCTGACATCGAGGCCGGCCGGATCGATGTCGAATGAATAGGCGTCCTTCATGATGAACTGGCGCACCCGCAGCAGCCCGGCTTTGGGGCGCGGCTCGTCGCGAAACTTGGTCTGGATCTGATACCAGATCTGCGGCAGCTGCTTGTAGCTGCGCAGCTCGCTGCGGGCGATCGTGGTCATGATCTCTTCGTGGGTGAAGCCCAGGCAGAGGTCGGCGCCCTTGCGGTCTTTGAGGCGGAACATGTTGTCGCCGATGGCGGTCCAGCGGCCGCTCTCGACCCACGGTTCCTTGGGGAGGATGGCGGGAAGAAGGAATTCCTGGCCGATCTTGTCCATCTCCTCGCGGACAATGCCGATGATCTTGTTCAAGGAGCGCTGCCCGAGGAAGAGGTAGTTGTAAATGCCGGCTCCGAGCTGGCGCATGTAGCCGGCGCGGAGCAGGAACTTGTGGCTGGCCACTTCGGCGTCGGCCGGGGCCTCGCGAAGGGTGGGAACAAAGAGCTTGGACCAACGATGCATAGAGATGGCTTGACGTGCTTTCCGGTCCGCGAGGCGGACGCAAGACGATGAAGAGTCAACTTCCATCTTAAATGTTCGCGAGCTCGAGGCATTCGCCTGCTCTGGGATTCTGACTCGCCCGAGCATTTGCCACACCTGATAGGAACTTGCCGTCACTTCGATCTCCGTTGCAGGGCGCCCAAGGGATTGGGGATTCCAAGGCAACTTGACGACTGACCCTCAAGCGCCCCGCACCATGGAGATTGCAACTCCCATGCCACGGTGGTTAGCCCTGAAAACAATGGGGTTGCCGATCGATGGCCCGGTCAGCCCGTGTCATGCGGAACACAGAGATGTGGAACAGGTGACACGCGTCGGGGTCACGAGGACTCCGCCCCTTCAGGATTTGCAATCGCCCCGCCCCCCGTTCAGCGTCAAATCAGCTCCACGCCCCACAGGTCGTGCAGATGGACAACGCCTTCGACGCGGCTATCGCCGCCGACGACGACAAGGGACGTGATCTTGCGCTCTTCGAGAAAGGCCAGGGCTTTGGCGGCGAGTTCGCTGGCGGCGATGGTTTTGGGGTGGGGATTCATGGCTTCGCCTGCGGTGCGGGTGAGGGCTGCGCCGCCTTCGCGCTCGAGCAGGCGGCGGAGGTCGCCGTCGCTGATCACGCCGCGCAGGAGGCCGTTTTCCTGCACCGTGGTCATGCCCAGTTTCTTCGACGACATTTCGTAGATGACGTCGCTCATCGCAGTGGCGAGAGCTACGGCAGGGACGTCGTCGCCCTTGTGCATCAGGTCGCTGACCTTGGCCAGTTGCTTGCCTAGCATCCCGCCGGGATGGAGTTCGGCGAAGTCTTCGGCGCGGAAGCCTTTGCGCAGGCTGACCGCCACGGCCAGCGCATCCCCAAGCGCCAGCATGGCTGTGGTCGATGCGGTGGGAGCGAGGTTGAGGCCGCATGCTTCGCGTTCCACGCTGCAGTCGAGGGCCACATCGCTGGCCTGCGCCAGGGTGGATGACAGGCTGCAGCAGAAGCTGATGAGCGCGTCGCCCTTGCGCTTGAGGGTGGCGAGGAGGCGAAGGATCTCTTCGGTTTCGCCGCTGGCGGAGAGGGCAATCACCACGTCGCCCTGCATCAGCACGCCGAGGTCGCCGTGGACGGCTTCGGCGGGATGCAGAAAGAGGGCCGGCGAGCCCGTGGAACTGAGGGTGGCGGCGATCTTCTGGGCAATGATGCCGCTCTTGCCCATGCCGGTGACGACTACGCGGCCATTCCCTTCGCCGCAGCGGACGATGAGGTCGACGGCGCGGTGGAAGGCGGCCTCCATGGGGCCTTCCAGGCGCCGGGCGAGGGCCTCGAGCGCCGCCGCCTCGGTGCGCACCAGGGCCGCGGGCTGCAGGCAGTCCGGATCAGAAGGTCCTTTGCGATCCGTGGGATTCATCGGTTTCTAATCGTATCAGGGACCAAGGGACCCAGGGACCAAGGGACCCAGGGACCAAGGGACCAAGGGAGAAAGGGACCAAGGGACCAAGAGAGAAAGGGACTAAGGGACCAAGGGAGAAAGGGACTAAGGGACCAAGGGACTAGGGACTGGGCGGTCCGCCCGCGAGTCATTTTGTAACGCAATGCGCGCTCGTACAATCAAAAGTGAGAGGTCGGACGAGTGAAGCGTAACACTGTTGTGATTGGCGTGGTTCTGTTCATCCTGGCTGTGTTTGCGTGGGCGGGGTGGGCGAATTATGAGTCTCGCAAGCAGGCGGCGGACAAGCGAATGGCCGATGTGTCGCAAGGCCAGCTGGTGGCCGCTGCGGGAGATCCCCAGGCAGCGCTTTCTCCCCTGGTGGGCAAGCCGGCACCCGAGTTTGCGCTCGAAGATCTGAGCGGCAAAAAGGTCTCGCTGGCCGACTACAAAGGCAAGGCGGTTCTGGTCAATTTCTGGGCGACGTGGTGCGGGCCGTGCAAGATTGAAACGCCCTGGCTGGTGGATTTGCGCAACCAGTATGCGGGGCAGGGGTTTGAAATTCTGGGCGTGTCGACGGACGATATCGACCGGGACGACAGCAAGATGCTCGGTACGGAAAAGAAGGAGATTGGCGATTTTGTGCAGCGGATGCACATGCCCTATCCGGTGCTGATTGAGGGCGACAAGCTGAGCAAGCCCTACGGGGGCCTGGACGCGATGCCGACTTCGTTCTTTGTCGACCGGAGCGGAAAGATTGTCGCGGCGCAGATGGGGATTACGTCAAAGGACGACATCGAAAGCAATATCAAGAAGGCGCTGGGAAGCTAAACGCAGCCATTAGCTTTTAGCTATTAGCCATTAGCTTGGTCTTGCAACCGCGCGGGTCTGTGGGAACCGGATTGGGTCGACGATAGGAATGCTGGACGTGAGACGAGTTACGGTGGTGGCTGCGTGGGTGCTGGCGGGCGCGGGGGCGTTCGCACAGGTCCAGGAGAGCGCGAAGGCGGGACGCACCGGGGCGAAGGCCGAGGCCGTTCAGTATCTCTACCCCGAGCAGGTGACGGTGGCGGCGGGGAAATCGACGCCGGTAACGCTGCATTTCCGGATCAAGGAAGGGCTGCACATCAATTCGCATGCGCCCAAGGATGAGTATCTGATTCCGACGGTTCTTTCGATCCCGGATTCGTCGGGGGTGCGGCTGGAATCGGCGGCCTATCCGCCGGGAGTCGAATTTGCGTTGCCGGTCGATCCAGGCACGAAGCTGGTGGTGTATACCGGTGAGTTTGCAATCCAGACGAGGATTGTCGCGCAGGGCGGCGATCACATGGTGGAAGCCAAACTCCACTACCAGGCGTGCGACGCGAATGCCTGCCTGCCGCCGAAGACGATTACCGTGCCGATTGACGTGGTGGGGAAGTAAGTGGGGGCCCTCCCAGCTCAAAAGTGAGACCTGGGCATCCGGCCGACGTGCCACCGCGGATCCTTCGACTGCGTTCGGCGTGCATCGCGCGCCGAACTTGCTCAGGATGACAAATCGCTGAGAGGGCCGGGCTAAAAGCTAAAAGCTCGCCTTTTACGCTCCTATCTTCTTTTCGATTTTGGCCCAGGAGTCTTTGAGTGGGAGGGTGCGGTTGAAGACCTGATTTTGCGGGGTGGAGTCGGGGTCGAGGCAGAAGTAGCCGACGCGCTCGAACTGGAAGCGGTCGTCCAGCCCGGCGTTGGCGAGGGACGGCTCCAGCCTGGCGCCGGTAAGGATCTCGAGCGAGTTGGGGTTGAGGTTGTCGAGGACGTCCTGGCCCTCTTCCAGGTCGTAAGGATTGGACTTGGCGAAGAGGTTTCCGTAGAGGCGGATTTCGGCGGAGATGGCGTGGGCGGTCGAGACCCAGTGGAGGGTGGACTTGACCTTGCGGCCGTCGGGAGAGTTGCCGCCGCGGCTGGCCGGATCGTAAGTGCAGCGCACCTCGACGATGTTGCCCTCTGAATCCTTCACTACATTTTGGGCGGTGATGAAGTAGGCGTTGCGCAGGCGGACTTCCTTGCCGGGGGAGAGGCGGTAGTACTTGGGCGGGGGAACCTCGCGGAAGTCGTCTTGTTCGATATAGATTTCGCCGGAGAAAGGAACCTGGCGGGTTCCGGCGGAGGGATCTTCGGGGTTATTGGCCACTTCAACGAACTCTGACTGGCCGGCCGGGTAGTTGTCGATCACCAGCTTGAGGGGGCGCAGAACAACCATGGCGCGATTGGCCCGGCGGTTGAGGTCGTCGCGCTGGAAGTGTTCGAGCATTTCGATGTCGGTCGTCCCGTTGGTGCGGGTGGCGCCGATCGTGGCGCAGAAGGCGCGGATAGCTTCGGGAGTAAAGCCGCGGCGCCGGATTCCGGAGAGCGTCGGCATGCGCGGGTCATCCCAGCCGTTGACCCGCTTTTCCTGCACCAGCTGCAGGAGCTTGCGTTTGCTGAGCAGAGTGTAGGTAAGGTTGAGGCGATCGAATTCGATCTGCTGCGAGGGAAAGATGCCGAGGTTGTCGATATACCACCGGTAGAGGGGCTGGTGGTCGGCAAACTCCAGGGTGCACATGGAGTGGGTGACGCGCTCGATCGAGTCCGACTGTCCGTGGGCGTAGTCGTACATGGGGTAGATGCACCACTGGTCGCCAGTGCGGTGGTGGGTGGCGTGGAGGATGCGATACATGACTGGGTCGCGCAGGTTGAGGTTGGGCGAGGCCATGTCGATTTTGGCGCGGAGAACGCGGGTGCCGTCGGGAAACTCGCCCGCCTTCATGCGGGTAAACAAGTCGAGGTTTTCTTCGACAGAGCGGTTGCGGTAGGGGCTGTCTTTTCCGGGTTCGGTAAGGGTGCCGCGATGCTGGCGGATTTCGTCGGCCGTGAGGTCATCGACGTAGGCCTTGCCGGCCTTGATTAGGGCTAGAGCCCACTCGTAGAGCTGGCCGAAGTAGTCGGAGGCGTAGCAGAGGCGTTCCCAGTCGAAGCCCAGCCAGCGGACGTCTTTCTGGATGGAGTCGACATATTCCTGCTCTTCTTTCTCGGGATTGGTGTCGTCGAAGCGCAGGTTGGTTTTGCCGCCGAACTCGTCGGCCAGGCCGAAGTCGAGGCAGATGGCCTTGGCGTGGCCGATGTGGAGGTAGCCGTTGGGCTCGGGGGGGAAACGGGTCTGCACCACGGCGTCGCCGTACTTTTTGGAGCGCACATCTTCGGCGATCTGATCACGAAGGAAATTGGACTGGGGGCGGGCTTCGAAACTTTCCGGCTTTGCGTTCGCAGTGGTGGCCATACTGTTATTGTTCCACGGGATGGTGGCCGAGCGGGCAGCCAGTTTTCGGAGACTTGTTATAGAGAAAGACAAGCCGAAGCTCGAGGAATTCTCCGTCGAACTCGCCCGGAAGCGGCGGGTATTTCGAACCCGTGATCGCACCCCACGCAGCGCGGTCCAGAGAAGCGGTTGTCGTGCGTCCCTCGAGCACCATGCTGTGGGATTCTAAGTTGCCATTGGGCAGAAGCTTGAAGCGAATCTGAGAACATCCGGCCGCGAGGGTGGGCGGACCGGCTTCTTTGGGAACAAGCGGCGTCCATGTGGACAGGGTGATGTCGCGAATGGTCTTCAGGTAGGGTCCGAAATTGACACCACGCGTATCGCTGAGAATCGACACGCCGCCTACTGTCTCGTTCGGATGATTTGGCTCGACTTGAGCCCCGGCTATTGCCCCGACTGCCAACGAAAGGCAAACCCAAAAGACGAACTTCCGTTTGTTCACGTCAAAGTCTCTCCGGTCTAGAGGTGGTTCAGCGGTCGTCACGCTGACTTGACCGATTGAAATTGGGTGGTTGCCTGGCGGATGCGGGCGAGGCAGACGTCGCGGCCGAGGACGGCCATGGTTTCAAAGAGCGGAGGGGCGTTCTTGCGGCCGCAGACGGTTCTTCGGCCAGGAGACCCTCAGGTCAGGCGGCTTCTTTCCCGGCAGGGACGGGCTGTGCCACTAAACGCACGCCGAGCGCCGCACAGACGCGGCTGATGGTATCAAAACGTGGCGCGCTATCGGGGCGAAGGGCTCTGTAGAGAGCTTCACGGGTAATTCCCGCGGCCTTGGCAATCTCCGTCATGCCGCGCGCGCGGGCAATGTCGCCGAGCGCCGAAGCCAGAAGGGCCGCGTCATTCGCTTCCAGAATTCCGGTCAGATAGACGGCAACGCTCTCTTCGTTGTCGAGATACTTTGCGGGATCGAATTCAGGCAGGTCATCCACGTTGATGGTTTTTCTCATCTTTATCCCTTTCGTTTTTGAGCGATGCGGCCAAAGCCTTGGCCCGCTTGATATCTCTCTTCTGCGTGCGTTTGGAACCGCCGGCAAGCAACACGACGATCCGCGCGCCAAATTGTGTGTAGTAGACGCGCCAGCCCGCGCCGAATTCGATGCGCAGCTCAATCACGCCGTCGCCAATCGCCTTGAAGTCGCCCAGCAAGCCGAATGTGAGGCGCTTGATTCGTTCCGCCACCGCGCCGCGGACCTTGTTGTCTTTCAATCCATCAAGCCATGTGGTGAATTCGGGAAGCGGCCTGACAGAAAACATGGTCAAAGTGTAATCGTTCGATTACAGAACGTCAAGCAGTAACCTCGCCTCAACGCGGCGAGTTTCGTGTCAGCCGAGCGGTTGAAGCATGGCTTGGGCCTGGAGGATGCGGGTGAGGCAGACGTCGCGGCCGAGGACGGCCATGGTTTCAAAGAGCGGCGGCGCGTTTTTGCGGCCGCAGACGGCGACGCGGATGGGCTGGAACATGGAGCCGGCTTTGAGACCGAGCGTAGCCGCGCCCTGGCGCAGGGCGCGATCCAGCGAATCGTGATCGAACGGGGTGGTGGCGAGTATCTGTTCGGCGTGTTCGAGAATGCGGCGGGCGAGGGCGGCGTCGGCCTTTTGCGGAATCAGATCGGCGGGATCGTACGGTGCGAGTTCCGGGACGAAGAAGAAGTCAGCGGCGGAGACGGCATCGCCGAGGAGCTTGATGCGCTCGCGGATCAGCGGGGCAACAGCGAGTGTTTTTTCCGGCTTTGGATCATATCCTGCCTGCTGGAAGAAGGGCTGCAACTGGCGGCTGAGCTCGTCGACAGGCAGGGCGCGGATGTGTTCAGCATTGAGCCACACAGCCTTGACGTCGAAGGGATCGTCCTCTGTGAAATTCACGACGGCGTTGGCGCGGTTGACACCCTCGAGAGTAAACGCGGCGGTGAGTTCGTCGAGGGTAAGGAATTCGCGGTCGTTTTTGGGAGACCAGCCGAGCAGGCAAAGGAAGTTGATGAAGGCCTGGGGCAGGAAGCCGGCGTCGCGATAAGTGGTGACGCTGACGACGGGGCCGTGTTTGCGTTTCGAGAGCTTCGCGCCATCGGGAGCTACCAGGAGGGGAAGGTGTGCGAACTGCGGCGCGGGGACGCCAAGGGCTTCGAAGATGAGCAGGTGTTTGAAGGTGTTGGTGAGGTGATCCTGGCCGCGGATGATGTGGCTGATGCGCAAATCGGCATCGTCTACGCAGGAGGCGAGGTGATAGGTCGGCATTCCATCCGAGCGCAGAAGCGCGAAGTCTTCGACTTCGTCGGCGAGTTTGGACTGCGCCCCATAGACGGCATCGACAAAGCTCAGGATGCGATTTTGATCGCGGGGGACACGATAACGAAGGGCAAAGGGCTCGCCGGAGGCGGCGCGCCGGTCGCTGGCTTCTCGCGATAATTCGCGCATGCCGGGGTTGAAGAGCCAGGCGCCTTGAGCGGAAGACGCCTCGCCTTCGGCCGAGTGGGCGGGGGTGAAGTCGCGGTAGGCAAGGCCCTTTTCGAAGATGGCTTCGGCCTGTTGGCGGTGGAGGGCGAGGCGCTCGGATTGCTTGTGCTCCTCGTCCCAGGAGAGGCCCAGCCAGCGCAGGCCTTCGAAGATGGACTGGACACTGGCGTCGGTGTTTCGTTCCAGATCGGTGTCGTCGAGGCGCAGCACCATGGTGCCGTGGTTGTGGCGGGCAAAGAGCCAATTGAAGATGAAGGTGCGGGCGCTGCCGACGTGAAGGAAGCCGGTGGGCGAAGGGGCGAAACGGACGCGTAGCGCGGGTGCGGAAGCGAAAGAATCCTGAGGCATCGTTGAGAAGAGTCCTCTTCGATGCTAAATCACCCCACGGATGAAGAACTATCCGTTGGGGGCCTGGGAAATCACTCTACGGAGGTAAACCTGCCCACCGCGGCAGGCAGCAGTTGAGCGTCGGTTCCGCGGTGTCAGGCCGTGGGCGGATAGGGCGGCTGCGGCGGGTAGGGTGGCTGCGGAGACCACGCCGGCGCAACAACGGGGGTCACTTTCCAATCCGCGAAGGCAAGGATGTAAAGAAGCACGAGTTGACCAAATCCCGGGACCACAACGAGCAGGGAGAGCCAGGGAGAAAAGCCGGCTTTCTTGCAGATGAACCAGCACGGGATCATGACGATGGCGATGCCGATCAGCATCAGGATCGGAATAAAGGCCATCATGGCGATCACGAGCTTCTGAATCTGCTCCTGATCCAGATTGGTGTTTTGCAGGAACAACGCGAGAAACATTGCGCACACTCCGGTATTGATATGGAACTCTGAGCCAAGGTACGGCCAAAGCCGGGAATTGGCAACGGGAAACTCGAGCCGCGGAGTTACTCCATGGGGACGCCGTCGAGGGAAAGCAGGCGGCCGACGGGGTACTCGCCGATGTGGTTGGCGAGCCCCCAGGGCGAGCGGTCGTAGAAGAATTCGAGGCGGGCTTCGGGGCTGGCGGCGAAGCGGGGATCAACCTGGATGCGGTGTTCGAATTCGGCCTTGAGGGCGTGATCTTTGGCGAGGCTTTCGCGGGCCAGCTTTTCCAGAACGTAGGACTCGCCGTATTCGCGCTGTTCAAAGACGGAGTCGAAGAAGCCCCAGCGGACAGCGGAGTCGGGCGCCTCTGGTTCGAGCCAGTGGATGGCTACTTTTGACAGGCGCTGGTTGAGGGGGACGACGAGCGAGCCGGCGGGGAAGGTCATTGTTTCCGTAGACAGGGTGCACTGGCCGAAGCGGCCGGGCTCGGCGCCCGCGCCTTCGCCGGCAAAGATGGGATGCCGGCCTTCGAAGGGAGGACCCTGCCATTGCATTCCACTGCAGCGATAGCGCTCCACTTTGCCGGTCCATGCGGCGGAGGTGTGTCGCATGGCCACATCGTGAGCGGCGAGCACGTCGATCACCCTCGTCCACTGGGGCGGGAGGATGTAGGCGGCGGGAGGGGTGGTCGAGGCAACGACCTTGGTGCCGGTGGCGAGCGGCAGGGTGACGTTCCATGGCTCATGGCTGTAGCTGACCCACATTGAGCCGGAGACCTCGCTGAGCGCGCGCGTGAACTGATAGCCGTGGAAGACGACAGGGGTGGTGTCGCTGGTTATGTCGAGAGCCAGCGGGAATTTCTGGTTGGAGAGGGGGTGGGTGCCGAGCTGGGCCGCGGCGGCGTCGGCCTCCTGGTTGAGGGCGATGAGCTTCGCGGTGTCGCGGTTGAGGACTTCGAGGAGCGCGCGCAGGATTTCGTAGTTGCCGGTGACGCGAGTCTTGTAGTCCTTGAGCATGTGGATCTCGACCAGCAGGCCGGGGCGGTTTTCGAGGATCATCTGGCCGGTGGAGAAGCGGGGCGGGTTGGTCATGCTGGTGAGGCCCCGGGCGGGATCGGTGTCGTCGCTGAGGTTGATGAGCGAGGGAAAGGCGAGATGGCCGGCAGCGTCGATTTGGCGTTCGAGTTCGGGCGTGACGGATTCGCGGAGCCAGCGGGCGATGCCGGGGGCTACGTCGGGGGTGGCGTCGGCGTTGAAGGTGACGTCGTATTGGAAGTCGGCGCCGTCGGTGACGTGATCGTCGACGAAGAAGTCGGGCATCCAGCGGTGGAACATCTTGAGGAAGGCGCGGGTTTCTGGGGCGTCGGCCTTGAGATAGTCTCGGTTGAGATTGATGTTGGACCCGTTGCCGCGCCAGCCGATGACTTCAGGGCCATTCTGGTTGATGCGGTTGTAAGGGGAGCGGCGCTCGTGGCCGTCGAGGTTGTAGACGGGGATGAAGACGAAGGCGACGTGATCGAGGAGCGCGGCGCGGGTTTTGGTGACGGCGATGTCGCGGAGGAGAGCCAGGCAGGAGTCCTTGCCATCCATTTCGCCGGCGTGGATGGAGTTCTGGACGAGGAGAATGGCGCGGCCGGAGGCGTGGATGGCGGCGGGGTCGAAGACGCCGTCCTTGGAGGCGATGACGATTTTCAGGTCGCGGCCTTCGCCGGTCTTGCCGAAGTTTTCGATGCGGACCTGGTTGGGTGCGGCGGCGGCGATGCGCTCGAGGTAAGCGACGGTTTCGGCGTAGTCGGGGGTGGTGCGGTAGTTGGAGATCTCGGCGGGGGTGCGCCAGTCGGGGGACTGGGCGATGAGGGGAAGCGGCAGGACGGCGAGCAACGAAAACACAAATTGAGTTGAGGCGCGCAGATTCATCGGCAGGGCTCCAAAACAGAACAGGTGCGTTCCATCCGTTTGAGACGGAGACGCGGATGAC
Source organism: uncultured Acidobacteriota bacterium (assembly GCA_963730805.1). GTDB lineage: Bacteria > Acidobacteriota > Terriglobia > Terriglobales > Acidobacteriaceae > Telmatobacter. The sequence continues at coordinate 75,716 of CAVSTL010000001.1, forward strand.
GACTCGGAAAAACGGCTCGCGGCTTTCGAGCAGGGAAAAGGGAGTCTTCCGATTTTCGCGAGATAGCGCCGCTTCGCGCGTGGCGAGTTAACAAGTTCGCTGGAACGATGCGGCAACAGCTCTTACGTGATGTCCTCGGTGTCGTAGACGGGCGAGATACGTTTTTTCGGCAAGCCGTGCACGGAGGCGAGCAGGTCGTCGACGACGTCTTCGAGCTGACGCTGGGTTTCGACGATGGCGCTCATGCTCTTGAGGTCTTCGTCGTCGAGGGCGCGTTCGACCAGCGCGACGGCGTGGCACTGGGCGACGTGATCGAGGCCGAGGCCTTCGGGGGTCTTGGCCTTGATGCTGACCTGGTCCATATCCACGTCGAGGATATCGGCGACGCGGGAGCGCATTTCGCCAGCGATCGGCGCGATCTTGGGGGCGGCCATGATGAGCGTGGTGTCGATATTCACGATCTGATAGCCGGCGTGCTTGAGCTCTTCGAGGGCGAGCCTGATGAAGATGGCGGAGTCGGCGTCTTTCCAGCGGGGATCACTGGGAGGGAAGAAGGTCCCGATATCGCCAGCGGCTATGGAACCGAGCAGCGCGTCGGTGATGGCATGCAGCAGCACGTCGCCGTCGGAGTGGCCGGCGAGGCCCTCGGGATGGTCGAGCAACATGCCCCCAATGCGCAGCGGCACGCCCGCTTTGAACGCATGAGAGTCCCAGCCAAATCCGATCCTTGTATCCATTCGTGGTTTGCCTGTACCTGATCAGCTTAACCCAGATTGCGTGCTCCGGCGGGGATGCGCTGTCGCATATAGAACTCGGCGAGCTCCAGGTCGCCGGGTTGAGTGATCTTCAGATTAACCTGAGATCCGTGTACGACGGCTACCGCATGTCCGGCGCGCTCAACTACGGAGGCCTCGTCAGTGCCGACAAATCCGTCGGCCATGGCTTCGGCGAAGGCACTTTCGAGGAGGCCGAAGCGGAATCCCTGGGGCGTTTGCGCGAGGACGATAAATTCGCGGGGAATGGTGGAGGTGATGAGTGCGCCATGGGCGGTGCGCTCCACCTGCTTGATGGTGTCGACGGCGGGCATGCCGACGATGGCGGCGCCGTGCTCGATGACCGCGTCAATGGTGCGATCGATGGTGGCGGCATCGATGAGCGGCCGCACCGCGTCGTGGACGAGAACGATATCGTCCGGGTCGGCGGGCAAGGCGGAGAGCGCGTGGGCAACGGATTCCTGGCGATTGTCGCCCCCTTCGACGACTCGCACGCGGGACGAGAATCCATAGTCGGCCACCTGGGCCTGCACGCGTTCCATCTCCGGCTTGCGAACCGCGACCCAGATGGAGGTGATGCGGCGGACCTCGGCGAAGGCACGCAGCGAGTGGATGAGGATGGGGACTCCGTCGAGAGAGAGGAACTGTTTCGGCTGAGGGCCGGCCATCCGTGTACCGAGGCCCGCCGCGGGAAGAATCGCAAACACTTGCATAACTCGCAGAGTATACAACTTCGCCGCGGGCGGTGGCTCACCCGGAACGGGCGCGGCGTGGCGATGAAATCAATCGGATGGTTGGGCAGCCGGGCTAGAATGTTCGGTGCCGCGAATTCAGCAAAGGATGATCACAATGCGGATGCTTCGGTTGGTTCTGGCTTTACTTCCATCGCTGTTCACCACCGCGCTCAGCGCCCAACCGGCCAAAGCCGTGCCCAGCGAAGCCTGCGGGAAACTGGCTGGGGTTGCGCTGCCGAATGTCAGCATCAGCAGTGCCAAGGCATATGGCGCGGGGGAATTCACAGGGCCGCCGCAGCCGTTTACGGGCAGGGATCTCTCCGGGCTCTACAGCAAGCTGCCGGCCTTCTGCCGGGTCGTTGCGGTGGCCAAGCCCTCGGCTGATTCCAACATCACCATCGAAGTATGGATGCCGCTGGCGGGGTGGAATGGGAAGCTGCAAGGCCTGGGGAACGGCGGCTTCGCAGGGCTGATCGACAACTTCGAATTAGGCGCCGCGCTGGGCAAAGGCTACGCGTCCACGGCGACCGACGCGGGACACACCGGTTCGCCCATCGAGGCCGCGTGGGCTCTGGGCCATCCGGAGAAGGTGGTGGATTTCGGGCATCGCGGAATCCACGAGATGACTCGCGTGGCAAAGGCCGTGGTGCAGCAGTTCTATGGTTCGGGGCCAGCCCATGCCTATTTTGCTGCCTGTTCCGACGGCGGCCGGGAAGCCTTGATGGAAGCGCAGCGCTATCCGGCTGACTACGACGGCATCCTGGCAGGGGCGCCGGCCAATTACTGGACCGCGCTTCTTCCCCTGGGCGCGGCGGTCACGCAGGCGCTGACCGCGACTCCAGCCAGCTTCATTCCGCCGGCGAAGATTCCCACTATCGGGCAAGCCGTGCTGGCGGCCTGCGATGAAGCCGATGGGGTCCGCGACGGCGTTTTGAACGATCCGCGGCAATGCCGGTTCGATCCCGCGTCGATCCAGTGCAAGGAGGGTGAAGACACGGACAAGTGCCTGACCTCGGCGCAGGTGACGGCGCTCAAGGCCATTTACGCCGGACTCAGAGATTCACACGGCCAGGCGCTCTTTCCCGGATACCTGCCTGGGGCGGAAGAAGGGCAGGGCGGTTGGGGCCTCTGGATTACCGGGCCCGCTCCCGGCCGAAGCCTGATGGCAGCCTTCGCCCACGGCTACTTCTCGGATATGGTGTACGAAAAAGTGGACTGGGACTTGAAGAATTTTGCGGTGGAAAGCGCTATGCGGGCGGGCAAGGAAAAGACGGCGGCGGCACTGGACTCGGTGGATCCGGATCTGACCGCGTTTCGATCGCGGGGCGGCAAGCTGATTCTCTATCACGGATGGAACGATCCCGCGATTCCGGCGGTCAACACGGTGAACTACTACCAGAGTGTAGTGGGCAAGATGGGCCAGGCCAATGCCGATTCGTTTGTGCGCCTGTACATGGTTCCGGGGATGCAGCATTGCGCTGGGGGGCCAGGGGCAGATGCGTTCGGCCAGGAGGGAACGTGGCCATCTGATCCGCAACGCAATGCGCGCACGGCGCTGGAGATATGGGTGGAAAAGGGAACCGCGCCGGGTTCGCTGATCGCTGCAAAGACGGCGGGTGGTGGGCCGGGCGGGACCGGCGAGGCTACGGCTCCGCCCACGATGACGAGACCCTTGTGCCCGTACCCGCAGGCGGCAAAGTACAAGGGTAGCGGCGATCCTAACCGGGACGAGAGCTTCGTCTGCGCGGCGGAAAAGAAGTAGGCCGGCCTTCACGAGTGGGATTGGCGATCGACGAAGAGCATTTCGTTGGTGGTTTTGAATCCCAATTGCTCGTAGAGCTGCCGCCCTTCCGCGGAAGCGTGCAGGGAGACCACGCGAATGGAGCGGCTCCGGGCCTCGGCCAGACACCGTTCGAGGAGCGCGCGCGCCAGGCCGCGGCGGCGGTATTCCGCCTCCACAAAGACATTGAGCAGATAAGCGCGGGTCTCGCCGTCGGGATCAAGAGGATGCGGGGGCCAGTCGAGGATGAGGAGGCCCGCGGAGGCGATCGGGCGGGAATCGTCCGTCGTGATCCAGCCGAGGTATTTTCCTTCCATTATAAGGCGGGCGATCCAGGGTTCGGAATTGCGGCGGACCCGGCCGAGGAGTTCATCGTCAAATCCGCCCATGGACGCGAACATGTCCCGGCGATGGGACGCAATGAGAGCGGCGTCATTGACTGTGGCGGTGCGGGTTTCCAGCATGGGCTGAGTATAGGCGGACCCATTCCCGGAGCGTCAATTTCATGTGCCGTATCATCGATGCGTGTGTGCCGAACGCTCCACCGGTTTGAAGATTGATACGGCGCTGCTGAAGCCGGGGTTGCGGCTGGCGGTGGGGGTTTCCGGCGGTGCGGATTCTGTGGCTTTGCTGCGAGAGCTGGCGAGGCGTGCCGGGGAACTGGGGCTGGTGGTGCACGTTGCCCATTTGCACCACGGCCTGCGCGGGGCCGAGGCGGATGGCGACCGGGATTTTTGCCGGGACCTGGCGGAACGGCTAGGGCTGCCGTTTCACGAGGCGCGGGTGGATACCGGGGCTGCGGCCAAGGCCGATCCGGGGCGGAGCAAGGCTGCCGAGACCATCGAGGAAGCCGCGCGGCGGCTCCGCTATGGGTGGTTTCGGGAACTGATGGCATCGGGAACGGTGAACGCGGTGGCCACGGCCCACACCCGCGACGACCAGGCGGAAACGGTATTGGCGAAGTTCCTGCGGGGAGCATGGACCGAGGGGCTTTCGGGGATTCACCCCATGGTGGGGTTTGCGGAAGGCCGGATTGTGCGTCCGCTACTGGCGGCAGGCCGGGCGGAGATTGAGAAATACCTGGGGGAGCTGGGGCAGGGGTGGCGGGAAGATTCGTCCAACCGGAAGCTGACATTTACCCGCAACCGGATTCGCCACGAACTGCTTCCGCTGCTGGAGGGGTGGAATCCCCGACTGCGCGAGCACCTGGCGCGGATGGCAGAACTGGCGCGGGAAGAAGAGGCCTGGTGGGAAGCGGAAGCGTCGCGGGTGGCGGGGCAGGTGATTCTGCCGGGAAAGCCGGTGCGCGGCGGGGGACGGGCGGCGGGGGAGGGTCTGGCGATCGAGGCCAGCAGGCTGGCGGAGCTTCCGGTGGCACTGCAGCGCCGGGTGTTGCGCCTCGCGGCGAAACGGCTGGGGACGGCTCCGGATTTCGAGGGTACAGAGGCGCTGCGGAACCTGGCGCTCAAGGGAAAAGCGGGGCAGAAGTGCGAACTGGCCGGGCTGCAGGGGGAACGGACACATCGGGAACTGCGGTTGGCCGGAACGGGCGGAGGGACGCCGGAAGCGGGGGCGGCGGGTCAATATACGGTCGAGGTTCCGGGGGAGATCGAGGCGCGGGAATGGGGGATCCGGATGAAGATTTTCTTTTGCCCCACCGGGGTGTCTAAGGCGACCGGCCACGCTTGTTTGCGGGGGTGGAAGCCGGGGGACCGGGTACGGCTTCGACATTCCGGGAGTGGACGGAAGGTGAAGGAAGTACTGGAACGGATGCACGTTACCGGTTCGGCGCGAGCCAACTGGCCGGTTCTGGAACTGGGAGGCCGGATTGTATGGATGCAGGGGGTTCAGCTTGAGCCGGAAGGGGGGATCGAAGTCTCGGTGAGCCCGTTGGAGGAGATGGGATCGGAGCTGTCTTCCCTGGAATGAATTCCGGCCCGGGAGCGGCCGGCGTTTTCTCCCGGCATTCCCCTTGGGACGCATTCCCATTTGCGAGGTTGGGAGTACAATCGAATCTACTGCTCATCCCCTGGCGGGCGGGAAGTCTTGTCTGCCGTCAAAGACATGCGTATTTTCTGTGACCTAACGGGAAGCGCGGGCGTCTTAATTAAGGATGAAGTAGGCGGTGCTGGAGTTTTCAGCGGAATTCTCCCCCGCCGGGAAACGAGGAGTCCTGGTGAATTCAACCGTCAAAACGATCATGTTCTGGGTCTTCATCCTAATCTGCCTGATGCTTTTGTGGGGTGTGGTCTCGCGGGGCACGGGCGTAGGGAAAGAACCGGAGTATACATACTCGGAACTGCTGGACAAAGTCCAGGCAGGGCTGGTGCAGGATGTCACGATTCAAGGCACGGAACTGCATGGCCACCTGAAGGCGACCCCGAAGGACCAGTTCCACACCACGATTCCGGCAAGTACCGATTCGCTGACCAAGGAATTAAGGGAAGCCAAGGTCGGTATCAACTTGAAGGACCCGGCGAATAACCTTCTACTCCCCATTCTCTTCAATGTCGGTCCGTTCGTGCTGATCGGCGCGATCTGGTTCTTCATGCTGCGGCAAATGCAGTCGGGCGGCAACAAGGCGCTGAGCTTTGGCAAGAGCCGTGCGCGGCTGCTCTCGATGCAGCAGAAGAAGGTCACGTTCAAGGACGTGGCGGGCGTGGATGAGGCCAAGGAAGAGCTGAAGGAAATCATTGAATACCTGCGCGAGCCGCAGAAGTTCCAGAAGCTGGGTGGTCGGATTCCCAAGGGCGTGCTGCTGGTTGGGCCCCCCGGAACGGGCAAGACGCTGCTGGCCCGAGCGGTGGCCGGCGAAGCCAACGTGCCGTTCTTCTCGATCTCCGGTTCGGACTTCGTAGAGATGTTCGTGGGCGTGGGCGCAAGCCGCGTGCGCGATCTGTTCGAGCAGGGCAAGAAGAATGCGCCCTGCATCATCTTCATCGACGAAATCGACGCGGTGGGGCGTCATCGCGGCGCCGGTCTCGGCGGCGGACACGACGAGCGCGAACAAACGCTGAATCAGCTGCTGGTTGAGATGGACGGCTTCGAGTCCAACGACGGGGTGATCCTGGTGGCGGCTACCAACCGGCCCGACGTGCTCGATCCGGCGCTGCTGCGGCCGGGGCGTTTCGATCGCCGCGTGGTGGTGGGTCTGCCGGATGTGCGCGGGCGCGAAGAAGTGCTGCGCGTTCACGTGAAGAAGGTTCCGGTTTCAGACGATGTCAATCTCAACGTGCTGGCGCGCGGAACACCGGGCTTTTCCGGAGCCGACCTGGCCAACATGGTGAACGAGGCGGCGCTCAACGGCGCGCGGCTCAATCGCAAGCAGGTCACCATGTACGACTTCGAACTGGCCAAGGACAAGGTCCTGATGGGCGCGGAACGGAAGTCGATGCTGCTGACCGACGAAGAGAAGCGGGTGACCGCGTATCACGAGGCCGGCCACGCGCTGGTTTCGTACCTGCGCGACCACTCGGATCCGATTCACAAGGTCACGATTATTCCGCGCGGCATGGCGCTGGGCGTCACCGTCTACCTGCCGGACGACCGGCACAACTACACGCGCGAATATCTCGAGACCCGGCTGGCGACGGCGTATGGCGGACGGGTGGCGGAGGAGATCTTCCTCAACCAGATGTCCACCGGCGCGGGCAGCGATATCGAAAGCGCAACCGATCTGGCCCGCCGCATGGTGTGCGAGTTCGGCATGAGCCGGCTCGGGCCTCTGACCTTCGGCAAGAAGGAAGAGCAGATCTTCCTCGGCCGCGAAATCGCGCAGCATCGCGATTTCTCTGAAGAGACTGCCCGGCAGATCGATCTCGAAGTGCGGCGCCTGATCGACGAGGCGTACCAGTCGGCTCACACCATCATCGACGCCAATCAGGATGCGATGCATCGCATTGCGGCGGCGCTGCTGGAGCGCGAAACCATCGATGCCGAGGAAGTGAAGATGCTGATCGAGGGCAGGGAACTTCCGCCCGTGCGGTCGATTCTGGCTTCGCCCAGCGACGGCAGCGGCGGCACGCAACAGGTGCTGAAGCCGGAAGGCTCGCGCGGCGGCCCGATCCACGGAGAGGGTTCACCTTCGCCGGCATAAAGCGTTCTGAATAGTGCAAAAAACAGGGCTGCTCCTTCGGGGGTGGCCCTTTTCGTTGGAATCCTTTCCGGGCGCGTGGTTACAGCGATCCATTCGGTCTCCGCCCATAAGCACTGAGCGGCACCGTGGTTTTCTTCAAATCCGCATGCTGCAGCAGTTTGGAAATGATCTCGCGCCCGATCACAAGCGAGGCCGTGGCGGCGGGGGAGGGCACATTGCACACGTGCAGGATACTGTCGCGATACACGAAATAGAAGTCATCAAGCAGACGGCCGGAATTGTCGAGGGCTTGCGCGCGCACGCCTGATCCGCCGGGCTCGAGATCCTCTTCAGACAGCGACGGCAGCAGCTTCCTGGATGCGGCCGCGAAGGCGCGCTTGTTCCAGGAGCGATACATTTCCTCAGCGCCGCTCTTCCAGTAGCGTGCCGCCATCTTCCAGAAGCCAGGGAAGAGTGCGGCGCCAAAGGAGTCGCGCAAGCTGAAGGACGTGCGCGAGTATCCTTCGCGCTTGAAGGCGAACACGGCATTGGGGCCGGCCTCGAGACCGCCGGTGACGCGCCGGGTGAAATGCACGCCCAGAAAAGGAAAGCGCGGGTCGGCGACCGGGTAGATGAGGCTCTTCACGAGGTGTTCTTTGGCTGGGGTGACTTTGTAGTATTCGCCCCGGAACGGGATGATGCGCAGGCCGAAATGCTCCCCAGCCATGCGCGCGACGACATCGCTGTGCAGGCCGGCGCAGTTGATCGCGTGGCGCGCGCGAATCGTGCCGGAGGTCGTCTCGAGGATCACCTCGTTTTGACCATGGGCGATGCGCTCGACACCGTGGCGGGTGAGAATTTCCCCGCCGGCGCGTGCGAAGAGCTCCGCGTATTTCTGCGCGACCATTTTGAAATTGGTGATGCCTGTGGAGGGGATGTGTATTCCACGGACTCCTGCGGCAAAGGGTTCGATTTCGCGGATCTGGCCGGCGTCGAGTTCGCGCAAACCGGTGAGTCCGTTGGCGCGGCCGCGGCGAAGCAGTTCATTCAGGCTGGGAATCTCGCTTTCGTGGGTAGCCACCACGACCTTACCGCAGACCTCGTGGGGAACCGAGTACTCGCGGCAGAAGCGCACCATGGCCGCGCTTCCCTCGACGCACAATTTTGCCTTGAGCGAGCCGGGCTTGTAATAGAGGCCGGAGTGAATCACGCCACTGTTGTGGCCGGTCTGGTGTGCGGCGACTTCGTTTTCTTTATCGAGAATCAGGACATTGATGCCGGGAACTCTGCGAACCAGGTGGAGACCCGCGGCCAGGCCCACAATTCCGGCGCCGATGATGGCCACGTCGCATTGTCTGTCGTTCGCGGGCATTGGCCCTCTTCAGGGAAAGCCTATCGCATCGCCGCAGAGCGCGGCAGATGGTTTCGCGAAAATCGTTGGGGTGCATCGCATTGGCAATTTCACTCATCTATGGGAAGACGGAATGATCGAGACTTCATGAGCTATCCTCTCTTCTCTCCTTTTCAGCTTCGTTCGGTGACGTTTGCCAACCGCATCGGGGTCTCGCCGATGTGCCAGTACTCCTGCGACGACGGGTTTGCGACCGATTGGCACCTCGTGCATCTGGGCAGCCGCGCCCAGGGCGGAGCGGGACTGGTGATGGTGGAAGCCTCCGCAGTGTTGGCGGAAGGCCGCATCTCCAACGCCGATCTGGGTATCTGGAAGGATGAGCATATCCCCATGCTGGCGCGGATAGCTTCGTTCCTCCATTCGCAGGGCGCGCGGGCCGGAATCCAACTTGCACATGCCGGGCGCAAGGCGAGTGTTACCGCGCCGTTTACCGGGGAGCGGCTGCTGACCGCGGAAGAGGGCGCATGGACTCCAGTGGGGCCCAGCCCTATTGCTTTCTCTCCGAAATATGCCGTGCCGCATGCCTTGGACGAGGCCGGGATCCATGCGGTTGTCGCGGCGTTTGTCGATGGCGCGCACCGGGCCCTGGCCGCGGGCTTCGACCTTGTCGAGATCCATGCCGCGCATGGATACCTGCTGCATGAGTTTCTGTCGCCGCTGGCCAACCAGCGCGCCGATGGGTACGGCGGCAGTTTCGAAAACCGCGCCCGCCTGCTGCTCGAGGTGGTTTCGGCGGTTCGCAGCGCCTGGCCCGATCATCTGCCGCTCTCGGTACGCATTTCGGCGACGGACTGGGCCGAGGGAGGATGGACGATCGACGACTCGGTGCCGCTGGCGCGGTTGCTACGGGAGCGAGGCGTAGACATCATCGATGTCTCTTCGGGCGGAATGGTGCCGCATGCGCAGATTCCGCTGTCGCCGGGCTACCAGGTTCCGTTCGCGGCGCGCATCCGTTCCGAGGCGGGCATCCCCACGGCAGCCGTAGGCATGATCACCGAACCCACCCAGGCCAATGCCATCATCGAACAGGGGCACGCAGACTTCGTGTTTCTTGCACGGGAGATGTTGCGCGATCCTTACTGGCCGGTGCACGCGGCGGCTGCGCTGTCTGAGCCGGCGAGCTGGCCCAAGCAGTATTTACGCGCTGCGCCGCCGCACTCGCTCACGCGATCGGCGGTGGAGACACAGAACTCGAACGCACCGCGACCAAGCTGATGTTTCCTTGTTGAGGTGGAGGGGATTCAATCTCCAACCCCGGCTTGGAATCGCCGCTTTATTGCGACGAAGAAGTTCGAGTTGAGCTATGTATCATTGCATGGAAAGGCGCCACTCACACCACAGCGTTGCACCCATCGAATTCTGGTGAACGGCGGGCGGCGCCCAAAACCATACGGGCTCGAGCGTGCACCTGCTTATCGCCCGGCCAGGAAGCAATCTTGTGCTCCGGTATCGAGCCCGTTCCCGCACTCAGAGAAGCCGGCGCATGGCGGTAACTCTCGCCGTGCTTAGGGGAACATTGGCTCTCATTCTTGCGAATGGGGCTGCGGGGCAGTGCCAGGAACAGGCGGGAAAACCGGCGGGCATTCCTGCCCATACCAAGAGTTCGCAACAGCGCGCGAATTCTCCCGGAGCGTCACCGCGGGGATTGGCTGTTCCTGCGGCAACGGCTCTGCAGTTCGAGAACATCATCGAACGTTCCCGGATCGGCTTTGTCTTGCGAAACTGTGTCAGCGCCGCGCATTACTCGATCGAAACGATGCTGGGCGGTGTCGCCGTGTTCGACTACAACAACGACGGGTTGCTCGACATCTTTCTTACCAACGGCGCGGCTATACCTTCTCTCGAAAAGACTGACCCGAGTTACTGGAATCGTCTCTACAGGAACAATGGCGACGGAACATTTACCGATGTAACCGAGAAAGCTGGATTGAAAGGGATCGGTTACTCCATGGGGGTGGCGGCGGGAGACTACGACAACGACGGCTTCGTCGACCTTTACGTGACCGGCGTGAATCGCAACCAGCTATTTCACAATAACGGTGGGGGGACGTTTACGGATGTTACTGACAAGGCGCGCGTGAGCGGAATCGTGCCGGGTATCGGCAAAGCGTGGTCGGTGGCCGCGGGCTGGTTCGATTACGACAACGACGGCCGGCTCGATCTATTGGTGATCAACTATTTGAACTACGACATCAAGACGGCGCGCACCTGTCCCACCAACGGAGTTCCGGCCTATTGCTCTCCCAACGATTTTCAGGGGACGCCCAATATTCTTTACCACAACAACGGCGATGGTACGTTCACCGACGTTTCCGAGCAGTCGCATGTGTCGCAGTACATCGGCAAAGGGATGGGCCTCGCCTTTGGCGACTATGACAACGACGGGTTCACGGACGTCTTTATTTCCAACGACACTTACCAGAACTTTCTGTTGCACAATAACGGCGACGGCACTTTTACGGATGTCGCCATGATCGCCGGGGTGCAGTACAACGAGAGCGGAAAAAACATGGCGGGCATGGGCGCTGACTTTCGGGATCTGGACGATGACGGAAGGCCCGACATCGTTCAGACATCCATGTTCGGCGACAGCTTTCAGCTTTATCACAACGTGGGCGACGGCCAGTTCCAGGATATTTCCGCGGCGTCGGGTTTGACTCTCTTCAGTAGCCGCCTTACCGGTTGGGGGACGGGGATTTTTGACTTCGACAACGATGGACACAAGGATCTATTCACGGCTAACGCCGAGATTCTCGATATGTCGATGAAGATTTCGCACAGGCCCTATCCTCTCCCCAACAGCCTCTTTCACAACCGCGGGAATCTGACGTGGGAGGACTGGAGCGCACGCGTGGGAGCGGACTTTGCCCGGCCCGCGGCGCATCGCGGCGCGGCGTTCGGCGATTTCAACAACGACGGCAAGATCGATATCGTGGTTTCCACGATCAACGGACCGCCGCAGTTGCTGATGAATCGAAACACGGCGCCGAATCATTGGATCATCCTGAAGCTTGTCGGTACGAAATCGAATCGGGACGGCCTGGGGACAAAGGTCAAGATCACCGCCGCGCAGCGGACACAGTTCAATGTCGCGACAACCGCGACGGGTTATAACTCCTCGAGCGATAAGCGGGTCCACTTCGGTCTCGGGGACGCGGCCGTGATCGACAAGATCGAACTTGCGTGGCCAAGCGGGATCAAGCAGGTTTTGACGAATGTGAAGGCCGACCGGATCATCCCTATTACCGAGCCAACGGAATAGCTCGCCAGTCAGGGACGGGGTTTTCCGGAGAGCTTGAATGCAAGCTCTTCCTGGCCGTTGCGATGGAGCACCTCGGCGAGGCTGTCGATAGTCGCTGGATCGTCTTTGGCATATGCCGCAGCCAACTCCGCGGTCAGATTTGCTTCCTTTGTCTTTCCGAGGCGGAAATAGGAATCGCAAAGCGTCAAGAGCAGGGCTGGATTTCGGGTGTGCGACCGGGATAGTTCGTCCGCCGCTTCCGCCCAGCGTTGCTGCCGGTAACGAACCAAACCCAGTTCCGAGATGGCGGTCTGGTAATTGGGATCGTTGGCAATCTCGGCGGTGAATTCTTTCTCGGCGTCCTCCAGGTTGTTGTGCTGCAGGTCTACGATTCCCAGGTACGTGCGCGGCCCGCGGACCTTGGGATCGAGTTCGAGCGCGCGGTGCAGGTTGCGTATTCCACCGGCTTGATTGCCCAGGTACAGGTCCAGAGCACCTACCAGGAAATATGGCTGTCCCGGAGAGCCTGGCGTTGCTTTCGCATCGTGGCGGAAGAGCGCCAGCGCCTGGTCCTCGTGTCCCTCTTGCACCAGTTTCCTGGCGCGGTCCCAGACAGCGCGGTCCTGCTCGGAGCCGAGCGCCGAGGATAGGAAGGACGTCTGCTCGACCATCTTCTGGTGCAGCTCGGCCTGGTGCTGCGCCTCCGCGTTATCCCCCGTAGCCGCATACGCACGAGACAAGTAATAGTGCGCCAGGATATTCGCCGGATCGACTGTAAGTTGAAGGTTGAGTGTCGCGACGGCCTCGCTGTATTGCTTCAACTCCAGTTGACAGCGGCCCAGCCCCAAGAGGGCATCGCCATCCTTTGCATTCAACTTCAGGATCTTCTGGTAGACCTCGAGAGCTTCCTGCCAGTGCGAAAGTTTGACTGCAACCGATGCGACCAAGTGGAGGGTGCTGAGATCCTCGGGATGCTCGTCTGCGGCTTGCCGCGCGAAGGATTCGGCAGTCTGGAGATCCATCCGGTCAAGGCTGGCGACGCCAAGGTCAAAGTGGATGCGCTCGAGGCGGGGATTGGCCTGAAATGCTTTCTGCAACCATGCGAAGCCGTTTTCCCCATCGCCGGTACTGACCAGCAACTCCCCGTATTTCTGCCATACCGCCGGGTCTTTTGGTTTGAGCTTGAGGCAGGAGCGAATGGCGCCGAGGGCGCGCTCGTCCTGCTTGGAGAGATGATAGGCCTGCGCGAGGTAATAGAAGCCGTCGCCGTCTTGCGGCTGCAGCCGCACATAGTGATCGAGCAGCGTTGCAGCGCGGTCCCGGTCGCCGGCAACCAACTGATACACGCCGACCTTGTAGAGCAGGTCGGGATCGGAAGGGGCGAACTTGAGACCTTTTTCGTATGCTTCCGCAGCTTCCGCCTGCCGCTTCGCGTCCTCTAACAACGAACCTTTCAGCTTCCATGCCGGAACGTAGCCAGGATGGGAGTCCAGTAACGTGTTCACAGCTTCGAGTGCTTGTCCTGCGTCTCCGTGCCGGGCAAGTTCAAGCGCAAGTCCGAATTGAACCTGCACCGGCGCTGGAGCAGCCTGGGGCCGGGCTTCGATTGAGGAACCAAGCAGCCCCGCTGCAACCAGGACGAAAACGAAGCACCTCATACCGGCCTACTTTTCCTTTGCTTCTGCCGGTTCTTTGAGGATGGCGGCAACGGCATCGGGAGGAGTGATGCGCATCTGCTGATAGAGGTCGCGCAGTTTCTTTTTCATTTCCCGGTATTTTTTGTAAAGCTCCACTTCGCGGTTGGCATCGTCCTTGCGGCCTTCCTGCCAGTAGAGGCGGCTGAGTTGATAATGCGCCGCCTCGTTCTCCGGCTCCAGTTGCAGAACCTTCTCAAGGATGGGACGCGCCGCATCGGGCTTGCGCATCATCAGCAGGACCTTCGCCAATCCAAGTTGCGCATCGATATCGGTCGGCGCCAGCTGCGTGGCCTTCGTATAATCCGCCAATGCCTTGTCCACGTCGGCGTGATCGACCTCGGCCTCGGCCTCTCTGCATAAGGCCCTCTCGTCAAGAGGATTGAGTTGTATGGCGAGTTTGTACTCAGCTTCGGCCTGGCTTTTGATGGTGGGATTGGTCGAATTGCTCAGCGCATCCCCGAGTTCGAGATGTATTCCCGACAGCTTCGGGTTGATCTTGACGGCCTCGCGATACTGGTTGATGGCTCCCGGGAAATCGCCATAGCGGAGCGCTTCATGACCGATCACCTGGTGCATTTCGGCGGAGTTGGGATCGACCAGCGACAGGGCCAGCATCGCCTCTCCCGCGAGCTTCGTATGCAGTCGATACGCCTCGTAGATGAGCGGAACATTGGTGGGATTCCCGGCACGCAGAGTGGTGACCATTTGCGCCGCCTTATCCAGATCGTCGGCGCTTTCATAGATCTGAATCAGTGCCGTTCCGGCTTCGAGCTTCAGCTTGGGATCGTCAAGATGGGGGAAAACGTTCTCAAAGTCAGACCGCGCGGCGGCCGCGTCTCCCAGCCGGCCTTCACAAACCGCAAGCAGGAACTGAACACGCCATAGTCCGCTTCGTTGCCCGCTGGCCGTGCGCAACTGGGGCACTGCGCTGGCACAGTCTCCCTTGAAAAACAACAGCACGCCGATGTTGGCCACGGCGTCGGTGTTGCTGGGGTCCAGCGCCACTAATGCCTGCAATTCCGGCAACGCAAGGTCGGGCCGTTTCTCATCGAGGTATCCCTTCGCCTTCAGGTTATGCTCGGCGATTTGCTTTTGTTTGTCGGCCTGGTCCTGGGCAAAGCAGAGGCTGGAGGCCAGCAGCAGTCCCGCTCCCAATCGCAGCCATCGATTAAAAATGCTCATTTGAACCTCATGTTACTGAACCCGAACACAAGATGCGATGCGAAAAAGAGAGGCGGCCCGTGGGCCGCCTCCTGTCAGGATCGGTATCAACGATGATTAGAAGTTCAGGCGCAGCGCGAACTGAACGTTACGGCCGCCCACCGTGGTTGACGTGATCTGATTGCCGGTCCCGGCGCCGGTGGAAGTGTAAGGGGTGCCCACACCCGAATCTCCCGCAAGCGTGCCGTTCGGGGCGTTGAAGCTGGGGTGGTTGAAGGTGTTGGTCGTATCCATGCGGAACTGCATGCTAAAGGTGTGCGCCCAGGCTTCGAAAAGGTCAAACTGCTTGTGCGCGGATAGATTGAACTGGTTGATTCCGGGCCCGTAGAGCGAGTTCCTGCGCACGGTCCCGTAGGTGCCATCCGCGGGCCGGGTGAAGGCCTCCGGGTTATACCAGGTTTTGTAGTTGGGCCCCGAGACTTTCCAACTTGTGCCGCTGGGATTCGGGTAGGGGCCTCCGCTTCCATTGGCATTTGTCGACTGGTTCGAAATCACCGTAAACGGATTGCCTGTGGAGAGAACGGTGGTGCCTGAAATTTGCCATCCGCCGGCGACGGCATTGAGGGGACCTCCGCGATTCAGGAGCATCTTTCCTTTTCCGAACGGCAGCTCGTAGACCACGTAGCCCTTGAAGGCGTTGCGCACGTCGAAGTTGGAGGCGCCGTAGTTGGCGCTGGGGCTGTAGGCATTCTGGTATTGCTGCGGACCCGCGCGGCTGCCCCAACCGGAGGAGTCCTGATCATCCAGGAAGTGGGACCAGACATAGTTGAAATTGAAGCTCACGCCCTTGGCCATGCGCTTGGTGATCTGGGCCTGGAGGGAATTGTAGTTGGAGATCGCGTTGTTGGTGCTCCAGGAGATGTTGTTGAAGTTGGGGTAAGGAATGGCCGATTTGTTCACGCCCGTCGAGAGCAACTGGCTTTGAGGAATCTGGTTCAGATTGACGGGAAAGTTCAGATTCTTGGCGTGACTTGCAACGTAGGAGATTTCGGCAACCATCCCCGATGCCACCTCGCGCTGCATCCCGAAATTCCACTGATAAATCTGCGGGACGGGTGTTTTGTATTGGTTCCCGTTCACGCTTTGACCGTTAAACCGGTCCGGTGCGGTAGACGCGGAACTGTAGGGGAGTGGGTTGCTCGAGGTGACGCCAGTGAGGGGTGTAATCTGGTTGCCGGTCCCATCGAGTTTCACCACCGGAGTGATGCCGAAGGTGTTGTCCTGCAGGCTGCCGGACGACCCGAAGGGCGCGCCCATGCCTCCGCCGTAGGTATCGAGGCTCCAGTTATAGGCGTACATGCCGAAGCCGCCCCGGAAGGTCGTCTTCCCATTCGCCAGCCAGGAGAACCCCACTCGCGGCAGCCAGGTGTTGTACGTATCCTGCTGCAAGTTCGTGCGGCCATTGGCATGAGTGACGGCGTACCACATGGCGCCGGACGTGCCGTCGGTGTTTTTCACGGTGGGATCGAAGTTATCGATGTTGCCGTGAACTTCGCTCCATCCGTGCGTGATCTGATAGCGGATGCCCAGGTTCAACGTTAAGGTAGGCGTGATTTTGAAGTCATCCTGAGCAAAGAATTGAGGAGCCTTGAGGCGGGCTCCATATTCCGGCGTCACGCTGGCGTACCAGGTGTTGACATCGCCCAGGAGGAAGTCGGCGTAAGCCCAGCCCGTGCTGGAATCGATGGAAGCCAGTCCGGTCTTGGGATCGACTGCCCAGTTTGCCGTGTAGTTGTAGTTGTTGCCATACTCCGGGCTTCCAAAGTCCATTGCACCCGCGTTGGTGTTGCCCCAGGCGGTCGAATCGTCCCGATAGATCAGGACCTCTGCGCCGAAGTGCAGGATGTGCTTTCCTTCCACCAGGGTGACCACGTCCGAGGGATCGAACACATGTTCTTTGTAGACTGCATTGGAACTGGGATTGATCCAGGCGTAGTTCCAGTCGCCGTCGGCAAACTTGATGGCCGGAAAATCATCCGCCTTAGCGAACTGCCAGCCCAGTTTGCTGGCATAACCTTTACCGAGCGCCAGGTCGGCAAAAAAATTCAACTGAGCGGTGTATCCGATGCGCGCCTCATTGACCAGATTCGGCCGAATGTTCCACACATCCGTGATCTGGGCATTGTTGTTGTCCACATCCCCGGCCTGGCAGCCAACCGGGCACGCCGCCACGGAACTGGGATAAACCGCCGGGTTATCGGCTTGCGTGTCCGACAAGGTCAGCCGGTTGCCCTTAGTGATGTCATAGTCCAGTCGCCCGAAATACTTGTTCCAGGGATTCTTGCTTGGAACCGATGCGGTGAAGTTCTGGATGGCTTCCCCGTGTGGTCCCGTACCCCCTCCGCTGACGAAGTGGCCATTGGGAATATGTTGTGAACTGGAGGGATAAAACGCCTGGAACTTGGCCGACACGGCATCGATGAGCGCGGCGGGAATCTTGTTGGCGCCATATTCCTCCATGAACGTCTTTCTAACGGGGTACGAATGGCCACCCGCGTCCGTGGCGATGGTCTGCGTGGTGGGGTCGTACAGGGTTGTCAACCCGCTAAAGTCTCCACCCAGTATCGCGTCTGTCGGGACGCTTGACGTGGCAGGATAGGCGCTGTTGTTAACGATCTTGTCGAAGTTGAAATAGAAGAACGCCTTGTTATGCAACGGCCCTTTCAGCAGCGGACCGCCAAGGCTGGCGCCATAGTCGTTGTAGCGCAGGAGTTGCGGGCTCGGCTTTTGGCCGAACTGGAAGGCGTATGCGTTGAACGCGTCGTTCTGGATGAAATCGTAGGCAGTTCCGTGGAACGAATTCGTCCCGCCCTTGCTGATCTGGTTGAAAAGAACGCCGCCGATTCCATATTGTGCCGAAAACGACGAAGTATTCACCTGCAGCTCGGCGACGTTCTCAAAGGTGGCCGGATTGGCGTTGGCGCTGTGCGACAGCGTGGTCGATGCGCCGTCGGCCAGGATGTTACTGTAGGGGAGATTGCCGTTGACGGACGCAACCTGGCCGGGATTCGAAGAGCCGGCGGACGATCCGGGAGTTCCAGCTGCTCCTGGCAACAGGATCACGAAGTTCTCCCAATCCTGGGTCACCTGGGGAAGTTCGTCCATCGACTTGGCATCGAGGGTTGTCTGTTGCTGCCCGGTCTCCGTATCCAGCAAGGGAATGTCGGTGCTGACCGTGACCTGCACCTCTGCGGAACCGACCTTCATTTCGGCATTCACGGTGGTAAATCCGACTTCCAGCGTGATCGGCCCCCGGACCAGCTTTTCAAAGCCGTCCCGCTTGAAGGTCAGAAGGTAATGGCCGGGAACGATGGAATTCGTGTCGTAGAGTCCGGATGCGTTGGTGGTGAATTCCTTGGAAACGCCGGTATCGACGTTGACGACGCTGACGGTGACATCGGGAACCAGCGCGCCCGATGAATCGGTGACGCTTCCCCGGATATCCCCTGCGTTTACGCTTTGCGCCAAGCCTGAACCGCATGCTGCGGCCAGCAGAATGGCGAGAAACCACTGAACTGCTTTCATGAACGTGCCTCCAGAACTGCCTTACAAGTGAAACTGGTGCTTGTTTTGCTTTCCTCAAAGTAAAGTCAATCGATTTGTCTGGGACTTCGTTGCGGACCCCAGGTACGACAACGGGAATCACAATGTGACAATCGAATGCGCCGCAATCAGGGCCTTTTCAGCTCTCGAATGGGGATATTTGCGGCTCTTTTACAATCGTCGGGATTACAGCACGCGCGGAAGACGGGTGTCAAGACCATTGTTTTCCCCGGTGTCTCTTTAGGCAATCGTTTGTTTTCCCGCGCGCGTAAGGTCGGCTGTTCGCAGCAGTTATTTGGGATCTGGCTCCAATTGCTTGAGACTGGGACATCGAGACCGAGGCGGATTTTTGCGTCCACTCCGCGGCTCATCTCGAGGAGGAGCCGGCGAAGGCCTCGCTGCTATCTTGTTTATCCGCCATCGGGGTTCGGTTTACACTTTAATCGTTTATTTCCTGAGAACCGGTTGCACGAACGGTGAGGCTGTCCTGCCCGCGACGGCAGATTCCCGATGGGGGGAGACGGTATGCTTCGCACGCTTTGCCTCACGGCGGCTTCTGTCGTTTTGAGCCTTGCGCCTGCCTCCGCGCAAGTTAAAACTGTGGGCGAGGTATCTTTCGCAGTCCCCGAGGGCTGGCAATACCAGCAAGGGCCGGATGTCGGTGCGATGACCTTGAAGACCGACAATCGTTTCTGGTTGGTGGGCGTTTACAGCGCGATGCCGTCCAGCGGGGACCCTAATGCCGATTTCAGAACTGCCTGGAGACGCGTGGTCTTGCCTTTGCCTGATTACGGCAAAATGCCCGGATATGATCCATACGACACCAGCAAGATGGTGGGTTATTCGGGAAAATACTACGACGCCTCCAGCGCCACCAATACGTCCTACACCCGCTTGTATGTGCTCGAGGCCGGCAAAGTCTTCGTTCCCGTTTCGTTCACCAGCACCAATCGCAATGTGCTTGACGGCATGAGCCACAATGAGCGCGCCATAGTCGGCAGCGTTCGTGTGGCGCCCCTTAAAGCCTCGCCAATCCGGTTCTCCATTAAAGTCTCCGATCTGGAGGGATACTGGACCGGGGGCATTGTTACCAACACCGCTTACTACAACAACTCGGGTCAGTATCAGAGCAACTCCCTAACGGCCGTCAACTACGGATACACGATTGCCTCCAACGGCACCTACACATACAAATTCGGAGGACTCATGAATAACCGTCCTACGAGCGACGATGACTCAGGCGTTGTCGAATTGGAGGGCGGGTTCGTCACTTTCAAAGGCCATCGACACGTTCGTCGATACCGTTTTGTAAGTCTTCAGGAGGCACTAGATGGTTCCACTATCCTTGCCCTCTGGCCGCCTCTCGACCTTTCCCAAATCGATTCGAATCGTGACACCGAATACTTAACCCGCCCGTTAAAGAGATAGCTACTACCATTTCGTCAGTTCCGGCGGGGTCTGGTGGGACGGGTTTGACGGGACTGCGGGACCCTGCCGAACCGCGCGTCGTGCTTGAGGAGAAGTTCGCAGGCATGCAGGGATTCGGACTCGAAGGTCGGGCTGTCGGCTGGGATGAGGCGCCAATGACCGATCTTGCCGCCAAGCAGCCCGATGGGACGAAGGGACGGAAAGTCTCGACGGGTGGCGTCACCGGCGGGATTGGCGGACTCGGAGAAGACAAGCCAGACACCATTGTCATGGGGGGATTTCAGGCTATCCCGCAGCATAAGCATGATCTTGTCGCCGACATAGACGGCGAAACCCGAAAACATGGGCCGCACTTCGGGCTGGAGTGGAGCCAGAGCTTCGAGGATGAAGGGATATGGTGCGGATCTCCGTTTGGGCCTGGAGGGCCTGTCGAATTCGTCTCGAGCCGGCATAGCGCAAGGATAGTCCGAAAAAAGCAGATATCGCGAAGTGGAGAAGATTCCTCGAATCGGCCAGGGCGACTAGACTCTCGTTGAGGTGTGAGGATGAGCGAGTACATTCGGTTTGACGCAGCCCAGGGCGGGGTCGTCCTGATTGAGGTGGACGATCGGGAGACCACGGGCTCCCGAGGGGTGGTAAAGGCTGGTTTAAAGAGCCGGGCCGAGGAGACGATCGCGGTTGCACAGACGACCTTCGAAGAGGCGGTGCGGACCACCCTTCAATCGAACGCGAGGGCTTTTCTCGGCGCCATCGAAGATCTCCAGGAGCCGCCCACCGAGGCGGAAATGAGCTTTTCGCTCAAGGCAACCGGGGAACTGGGGAACCTGGCCATTGGCAAACTCGGCGGCGAAGCGAATTACTCCATCAAACTCGTCTGGAAGCGGAGTGCGGATCGACCCTGACTGGAGAGAGACATGACCGGCGACCTGAGGAACGCAGTTGTGCGCATACTGGATCGCAAGGGCGATACGGCCGGTGCAGGCTTCGTTGTGACGGACGGGGGATTGATCGCGACCTGCGCGCACGTCATTTTCGACCCATCCCACACGGTGGAGCTGGTATTTGCCGGCAGTGATGAGAAACGATCGGCACATGTGGAACACTGGCGCGATCCTGCAGAGCAGGACGTTGCAGTTCTCCGTCTGGCAGGCAAGCTGCCGGAATCCGTTCATCCCGTGCTGCTGGGAAGTTCTGGCGGAGTCGACGACCACGTCGTGAAAACATTCGGGTTTCCGGAGGGAAAGGAGACCGACGGCATTCCCGGGACCGGGACGATTTTAGGTTGGACCACTGATTCGACGTACAGGGTCCTCGGATTGCGCAGCCAGGAAATCAGTACGGGGTTTAGCGGCGGGCCGGCGCTGGATACCGCCACGCAACGCGTGATCGGGATGATCACATCCATCCTGCGTCCGGATCGGTTCGGTCGAAATTCTGAAACGGCATTTATCACTCCGGTCGAAACAATACGGGAGATCTGCCCGGAGCTGCAGTTCCACGATATCTGCCCATACAAGGGGCTGCAGGCTTTTGCCGAAGCGGATGCTGCCTGGTTCTTCGGCCGCGACACACTCATTCAAAGACTGCTGCAAAAGCTGAAGGGGGAACCAACCTTCCTGGCACTGCTTGGCCCATCGGGCAGCGGGAAATCCTCGCTGGTTCAGGCCGGTCTGATTCCAAATCTCAAGCGCGGGAGGCTGCCCGGAAGCCAGCGCTGGGGCATGGTCCTCATCAGCCCATCGAGGGATCCATGGAAAGAGCTCTCCGATGCCGGGATGGCGGGCGCGGAGAACCTGAAAGCGAGAGCCGCCACTTGGCTCGATGGGAACACGCCCTGCGAGCATCTCGTGCTCATCATTGACCAGTTTGAAGAGGTTTTTACAAGTTGCACACCGAAAGTGAGGAATGGGTTTCTTGAGAGTGCCGCGGAGCTGCTGGATGCAGATCTTCCGGTCAGCATCCTCCTGACAATGCGCGATGAATTCTACCCTCAGTTCACACGCGAGGCGCCGGCTCTTGTTCCATGGCTGGAGCGCGGTATGGCGAATATTCCCTCAACTCTTTCTCCGACGGAACTCGTGGAGATCATTGAAAAACCAGTCAAGTCCGTGGGGCTGCAATTTGAACCGCACCTGGTGGAAACGATCGTGAACGACACCCTTGAGATCGATCACGCGGAAGCCGGACGTGTGGGCAGGAGCACGGTCCTGCCCTTGCTTGAGTTCACCCTGACTCAGCTGTGGGAACTTCGCGAGGATGGCGTCCTGACTCACGAGGCCTATCGGAACAGGATTTTCGGCGTTACGGGAGCGCTCACGAATTGGGCCGATCGGGAGTACCGCAAGATCGCACCCGAGCAGCGGCCGCTGGTGTTCCGGATCGTAACCGATTTGGTCCATCTGGGCGACGATAGCAAGGCAACGCCGGATACGCGGCGGCGCCGGCCAGCCAAGGAACTCTGGCGCAACGAAAACGAGCGCAACCAGGTTGGCCAGATTATGCAGCAGTTGGTCGCAGCCCGCCTTCTGGTTACGACGGGCGACAACGTCGAGCTTATCCACGAAGCACTCTTGAGAGAGTGGGGATTGCTCAGGCGCCGTTTGCAGGAAGATCGCAAGTTTCTTGATTGGCGCCAGCGCATGGAAAACCGCGTGACGAACTGGGCAGGGACTGATCCAGATCGGCACAACCGTGACAAAGGCATGTTGCTGAGGGGCCGCGATCTTTCCGAAGCGGAACAATGGCTCCTGGTTCGCGGGGATGACTTAAGCCACGCGGAACGAGACTATGTCCAGCAGAGCCTCGTCGACAGAGACGCCCTTCAAGCTCGAGAGCTCGAGCAGAAACAAGAACTGCAACAGGCGCTTGCGCGGGCCGAGAGACAACTGGCCATCACGGAGTCGCAAAGGCTGGCATTTGCCGCTCGGGCTCTGGGAACTTCCAGGCCTGAGACCGCACTCTTGCTGGCGTGTGAAGCGGTCCACTGGGACCATAATCCTCTTACCGAAGAGTTGCTCCGGGACACATTGGACAGGATTTCCTGGGAAGTAGTGGCATTGGAAGGGCACCGGAAAGGAGTAAACAGCGCTTCGTTTCGTGGCGACGGCAACACTTTGCTCACAGCTTCCGACGATGGGACGGCATGTTTGTGGAATCTTCGGGGCAAATGCCTTGTCCGGCTTGCCGGGCATCAACAAGCCGTCACCACGGCAACATTCAGCCCCGACCAGAAAAGTATCCTGACCGCGTCGGAAGATGGCACGGCCCGCCTCTGGGACCTTGATGGAAACTGCATCAGAACCTTCACTTACCCGTCCTCCGGACATCACTCCAGGCTGACCAGGGGGGCATTTAGCCCCGACGGGAAATTGGTACTGGTCTGCGACTATGACCAGGCGTGGTTATGGCGAATTTCAGGAGAGCTTGTGCCTACAGATTGGGACGCGAGGCCGAAACTGTCTGCCTATAGGGCGCGCCTCCAAGACGACCAACTTTCGTTCGACAACGATGAAGATGAACGCATCTGCAGCGAGGGTCACAGCAAGAGAATCTTCAGCGCCGCGTTCAGTTACGATTCGCGGTTCGTTGTAACCGCCTCGGAGGACGGCGAAGCCCGCATCTGGTCGCCTCGAAGAAAGCGTCAAACGATCCTGAGAGGCCACGAGGACATGGTGGTCCATGCCATATTCAGCCCCGACGGAAATCTGGTCTTGACCGGATCGGTGGATAAGACCGCTCGTCTCTGGTCCGCGGACGGAAAACTGATCGCGGTGCTTTCGGGCCATGCTGCTGATGTTGGACATCTCGCCTTCAGCCCGGACGGCAACCTGATCCTGACGGCGGTGCCTGGCGGTGGCACTCGGGATCCGTCGCTGCGGCTTTGGACAACTGCAGGCGAGTTGGTTACCGTCATTGACACCGGGCATACGGATTGGATAAGAAGCGTAGCCTTCAGCCCCGATGGCAAGAGGATTCTCACCGGCTCGAGCGACGAAACGGCCAAACTGTTCGATGTCGATGGCAGAACGCTTGAAGTGTTTCGAGGGCACCTGGGTCGCGTTGAAGATGTAGCATTCAGTGGCGACGGAAACCAGATCGTAACGGCTTCGGGTGACGCTACGGCTCGCCTGTGGAGGCAAGTGGGACCGCCGCTGCCGAAGATCGCCCACCACCACAAACCAGTCACACACGCGATCTATATTTCTCGAGGAACGCGGGTACTGCTGTCATCGATGGAGGGTACAACGACTCTTTGCGATATCTACGGCGAATGCCAGGGGATTTACCGCGGAGTCTGCGATTTGACCAGCGCTTGCGTGAGTCGCGATGAGCGGCTTCTGCTTACCGTAGTCCCGGAAACCAAGGAAGTGCTTCTCTGGGAGTTGCCGGATATCGACAAAGCGGATGGCGGAGTCACGCGCAAATCGAAGGCCCGTATGAGATCACAAGGCGAGGGCGTGCCTTTGGCCATTCTTGGCAGCCGTGAAACAACGTCCACCGGCCAAGACCGCAACGCGGTCTTCAGCCCGAGAGGCGACCGTATTCTCACCTGGAGGCAAACGGCAGAGTTATGGGATCGTCATGGAAATCTGATCGCTGCTCTGGAGGGTCCCAATCAAAATCTGCGCGAAAAATTGACGGTGGACTTTGCCTCGTTCAACTCCGATGGGAATCACATTGTGACCGCTTCGATCAACGGATCGGTTTGGGTATGGGATTCGCAAGGCCAGCTCATAAGCTCGTTCCTGACCGATGGAGCTTCAGCCTGGGACAACCTCTTCAGCATTGCGATTGCACCCGACCGGAACCGTATCTTGACCACGGTGCGGCAAATGGCGATGCTGTGGGATTTTCAGGGGAAGCTTCTCTGCGAGCTTCCCTGCGCCACAAATAAGGTGAAGCGCGGATTATATTTCCCGGGAGGGGACCGCATACTGACGGTGGCCGAAGGCGCGATGCCCGAAGTTCGACTTTGGGATAGTGAAGGCCAACTGATTTGTCGACTTGCAGCAAAAGGAGGCGAGTGGAATCCCATTGCGTTTGATAAGGACGGCGAAAGTATTTGCATCGTGGACGAAGGAAACATCATGAAGGTCTGGGACAGGGAGGGCCAACAGATCGCTCAATTCGTCGCGCAGCGCGGGACCTCGATCAGGCGGGTCTCCTTCAGTCCCAACCGAGAGCTTCTCCTTACGGCTTCAAGTTCCGGCGTAGCTCAACTCTGGTCAATTCCCAAAGGGAATCTGCAGGCGACTCTCAAAGGACATACCACGGAGGTGAATAGCGTTGCGTTCAGTCCCGACGGGAAGAGAGTGCTGACAGCTTCGTCGGATGGAACAGTGCGCCAATTTCTGGTGGAGATGACGGACCTGATCGCCAGGACGTCGCTCCGCACGGCACGCACTTTGAATAGAGAAGAGATCGCCGAGTTCAATGTGCAGATGCCGCTTCGTTTCGATGCAAAACAAATCTCGGTCTATCGCACCGCCGAGATTGGGTGAGGGGAGTGCTGCAGGGCTAGCCGGCGCGTTTGCGATCGCAATTCTTGAAGAGACGTTCGGATTTGGAGACTCCCGCGTTCTTCGGGACGAGCGGGTGTCCATCCGTTTTCCTGCTGCGATGAAGCCGCAGCCAGGCAAGCGGTGGATATTCCCACGGATGCAAAAGGTTGAGGCCGCTGGGAAGCTCTGTCGTATATCGAAGCGGAGCCGGTCGCGTCCAAGCACGATTTCATCCCTGTCCGGTTCACCGTTATTCCGAATTGACTGAGGTCTCTTATCGTCGAAGCACTCAGGTAGGGTTAACAGGCCTACTCAATGCGATTTTTGAAGACCTATAACTCAGGAACCTTGAGTGCGTGTCCCGTTGAACTCACACGCTGCGCTAGTTACTTTTGCTTTGTTGCGATCTTTTCAGGCAGGTTAGCAACGATAAAGTCAGCGAATTCTGCCGCCGACTTGTGCTCCCAGAGGCGCCAGTACTGGGTGCTGTCGATTGCCGGAGGCATCTTGAGTCTTTCCCCCTCGTTCAGCTTCACGGGGAATATTTGCATCCTGCCCTCGTCCTTTAGCGCAATCATTTTCTCTAATTCGTGCATACAGTTTCCGTTAGAGAAATACTCCGAGGAAAAAAGAGGAATGCCGACCGTACTGCGCTGTATCTGGTCATAAATATGACCTAGCCACTCTTTTCCGGCAGGAATCGATTTGCCATCTCGGTAGTCGAATACATTTTGGAAACGATTTCGCAGTGCGCTGCGGATTTCCTCGGACGCACCTTGATCCTCCCCCGCGTAGCTGATAAATATCGGCTCCTTGATTCGCGTAGCCTCAAGAAAGTAATCGAGCGCCTCGTCTAAAGTAGACATGCGGCGTGTTGGCGAAGTGAGGGATTTGAGGCGTTCCTTGAATCCGGCCTCCAACGTGGACTGGTCGGTCCAGCGAAGGATATCCTTCCGGTAGCCCACATCTACACCGTCATAGAGCGAGTGGGCCGGCATAGAGAGGTCATCGTTCTGCACCTTCATCAGTCGCATGCACGGTACGAATGCGCCGTGTAGGTATCCGACGATGCCGCCGGATAGATTGGCATACCCCACGTCCACTACTACCCAATCGAAGGAGCGCAACTGTCCGATAAGGCGTGGCGTAAGCACCACCGGCCAGTCCATCACAATCGGATCGAAGCCGGCCTGTTCAGTAGTGGCTTTCAGCTGGCGAATGTGCTCAGGCGCATAGCCTTCCGGACCACCGTCCTGTGGTATGAGAAATCCAACGCGCCCTCTCACTTTGTCGAATCGGTGCTCCGACAAGCGAAAATTCTTCGCTGCAACCACACGGTTGGCAAAATCCGCAAAAGCCTGGGCAAACCTCGCCATACTCGGCTTGGCGCCACGCGATTGGACCTCATTGATATCGAATGATTCGTGCATGATAGAGGCAGATGTGGCAAGCACGTTGCCATAGCGCGAGTCGGTAAAAATCAAGGCTGGCACAGAGGACCGGCTTATTAGATCCAGTTCCAAACGGAAATAGCGGGCGTATTGTTTAAGGCTTTCGATGGAAGGAACCGCTTCGCCGCCGAGTTCGAATGGATATATCCCCAGAAATGCATCGGCATCACGAATCATGCGCTCCAAGCGCGTCACATTGGTCGGGTATTTGCCTGTGTCTACCTCGAACTGAACGTCCGCTATGCCGGCAAAGGTGCGGAAAAAGAATGAATTCACTAGCGACGCTTCGTATTTGTGACTTAGAAACGCATTAAATGGTTCCACGTCCCCCCCATACCTCGCAGTGCGCTACTCGGAGAGCCTCGACTTTTCCGGCTGCCATTCGCCGCCAGTCCGCGGTCCAGTCAGGCAGCCCGAAGCGATTACCCCCACCAGTGGACCGAACGCAACGTTACTCCAGACGCGGGAGAAAAAATCGCCCCGAACTCTATGGAGTTCGATGAACGGTGGCTCATAAGAAGAAGCCAGGATACGAAAGTTTCTCGAGCAATTGCAACGCCTGAGGAGTGGTCGGCCGTGCGTGCGCCGGCTCGGATCGCTTCGCTGCCAAGATTTATTCTTCCTACGATCGGAATCGGTCCAGATTCCACGCTGCCCTTTCCAGTGTTGCCGATCTTAGCATAAGAGTTGCGGTTATGAGCGCGTCGGGGCAGCCGTTGTAGGTTGGAACTCCTCCGAAATCAATTTCTCCTGGAATAGGCCCGACTCAAAGCCTGGGTCCCGGCTGGATTGGCATATCAGCGTCAACAAATAGGGATTAGCCCTCTGAAACAAAGCCCGTTTTGCGACAACCTGACATCGACAGCGAAGCCATACGAACTGCGTGTCCTTTTCGTCACCGTGTATCTAACTCCTGACTGGCCTGCTAAGCTGACTCCCTATTTGTTCTTGGCCGCACTTATGTTGGGCTTTGTATACATGCAGTGGCGCGGACGGCGTCGGCCGCGAACTCTCGAGGATGCCGCAGCGAGCATCCTTCGTGTAGGTACTGCGCACCGTGAATTGGAGAGACTGCAGTAATTTCTTCCCGAGCCGTTACCGGATAGAGATACCAGTCATCACAACCATGTGATAAAACCGCTCCGCCAGACAATCGTCTTTAGCCGTCGTGGTTTTGGGTGGCAGCGAACCTTTCGGCCATCTTGAATCCTGGCATTCCTAACGAGGTCGGCGGGCTTGCCAATGCCGATGTACTGGTCGGAGACCATAACCCACAGAACGATTCCGAATGCCATTTCGTACGGGCACTCGAGGGCTGGAGGTGCCAGAGCGTCTGTGTTCATTTATGGACAAATGGTTCGCGAGCGGACGGAGTCAGTTCAAAATGGTACGCCTCACTCACTGATTCCATGAGGATTAGCGGCAATAGATTTGGTGAATGAACTGCTTCTGAAATTTTATTCCGTTGGTTTGAGGGATTGGTATGCAGAAACTGCGCTTCGATCTACGCCTCGTTTTGCGGCAGCTGGCCAAGTCGCCCGGCTTTGCGATCACAGCAATCCTGATGCTGGCTTTGGGCATTGGCGCGACGACCGCGATTTTCTCGATAGTGGAAGCAGTCCTGCTGCGCCCGCTGCCATTCCCGGATTCCAACCGACTGGTGGCGTTGTCAGACCGATTGGAAGGGGTAAACGTCAGCGGGAATAGCGAGGTAGGGGTCACGGTCCCCGACATCAAGGCATATACGCGGGATACGCACGGGTTCAGCGCTTTGGGCGGATACCAGGGTACGGGATTCGAACTATCGGGCCTGGGCGAGCCTGCCCAGGTGAATGCGGCCAGACTGACGGCCGGGGTCTTTTCCGCGCTCGGGGTTCAGGCGCAGCTGGGGAGAGTATTCACAACCGACGAAGAGCAACACAGCCAGCAACTGGCGGTGCTGAGTTACGGAACCTGGTTGAGCCGGTTCCATGGCGACCCGCAGATCCTGGGGCAAAAGATCCAACTCGATCGCAAGCCTTACGTCGTGATTGGCGTGATGCCGCGGAATTTTGAATTTCCGCTGGTGCCCGGCCAGCTGAACCGCGCCGAGCTATGGGTTCCGATGAGCTTCAGACCGGATGAACTGGTGCCCGTAGCCGCGGCCAACTGGAGCTATCAGATGGTGGGGCGCCTGAAGCCCGGCGTTTCAGCCAAGCAGGCGGAGAGCGACGCGGAAACAGTAGCGCAGGAGATCATGCGCAACTTTCCGGCCATGATTGCGAACCTGCACATCAGCGCGATGGTGCGGCCCCTGCGGCAGGACACCACGGAGCAGACGCGGCCGCTATTGCGAACGCTGTTCCTGGCGGTGGCGGTAGTGTTGCTGATCGCATGCGTAAATCTTGCCGGCCTGATGCTGGTGCGCGCAATCAGGCACCAGAGAGAAGTGGCCGTACGGCTGGCGCTGGGAGCAAAGGCATCGGCACTGCTGCGGCAGGCGATACTGGAGAGCCTCGTGCTCAGCCTGGGCGGAGGAGCACTAGGCCTGATCCTGGCTGCGGCGGCGTTGCGCATGGGCAAGAGCATGCTTCCGGAGAGCCTGCCGCGCGTGAGTGAAATCGGATTGAACTGGAGCATCGTGGGATTTGCGCTGGGGCTCGGCGTAATCACCGGACTGGTCTGCGGACTGATTCCGGCATTTGCGGCGTTGCGCACCAACGTGAGCGCCAACTTGAAAGAAGGTGGTCGGAGCGGCTCGGAAGGCGGAGGACACGCGCGGCTGCGTTCGACCCTGGTGGTGACCGAGATTGCCATCGCGCTGGTCCTGCTGACCGCATCGTGCCTGCTGCTGCGTAGCTTCGAAAAGATGCGATCTGTCGATTTGGGCTTCCGGCCGGAGCATGTGACTACCGGTGCGTATGGTCTGCCGCAGAAGCAATATGAAAAGCAGTCGCAGGTGGATACATTCAACCGCGAACTGATGCAACGGCTGAACACGCTGCCAGGTGTGATTGCGACCGGGATCACGACGCAGCTTCCCGCGAATGGAGCGAACAACAATCAGACGTTCGTCGCTGAAGGATTTACTCCGCCCAAAGGGGCAGACTTGAATCTGGCGACCACGTCGGTGGTGATGGGCAACTTCTTCCAGGCGATGGGCGTTCCGTTGTTGCGCGGGCGATTTTTCACCGAGGCCGACCGGCACGGTTCGCAACTGGTGCTCATCGTGAATCACAAACTGGCGCAGCACTACTGGCCAGGACAGGATCCAATCGGAAAGCGGTTGCGCCTCGGCACGCCGGAGATGCAGACGCCTTGGCTGACGGTGGTGGGGGAAGTGGCCGACGTGAAGCTGACCTCGCCCGACGAGCCTTCTAAGGAGCAATACTACTCACCGGTGGATCAGGGAGTCGATGACGCCGGAGCACTGGCCTCGCCGACCGATCTCAATGGCACCGGCGGCTTCATCGTGCTGCGATCGAACCTGCCGGCCGAGCAGATGGAAAATGCGCTGCGCGCGACGGTTCGGTCCATTGATCCTCTGCTGCCGCTTACGCAGGTGCAGACGATGGAACATGCTGTGTCGCAGAGCGAGGCGCCGCGGCGATTCAACACAGTGCTGATCGGCAGCTTCGCATTTGCGGCAGTGCTGCTGGCCATTCTGGGCATCTACAGCGTCATCGCGTTTTCGGTGGCCTCGCGGGTGCAGGAGATGGCGATTCGCATGGCATTGGGATCGCAGCGCGGCGCCATCATGCGGCTGGTGTTGCAGTCGGGTGCGAAACTGGCCGTGATCGGATGCGTAATCGGACTGGCCGGCGCCGCGGCGGCTTCAGGACTACTGCGTTCGCTTCTGTTCGGAGTCAGCCCGTTTGATCCGCTGGTGTTGTCGGTGGCGGCGCTGGGCGTAATGCTGCTGGCGCTCGCGGCATCGGGGCTTCCGGCGCTGCGGGCGGCTTCCATCGATCCAATGCGCGCACTGCGGTCCGAGTAGCGATAGGCCTGGCGCCCGATTGATAATCGGATGGACGAATCCATCCGGAGGCGCTATGAAAGCCGCGTTGTGGCACGGACAGAGAGATGTGCGCATTGAGAACGTGGACGATCCTCCCATCCCCGCACCGGGCCAGTTGCAGGTACGGGTGGCATGGTGCGGCATCTGCGGGACCGATCTGCACGAGTACACCGGCGGCCCTCTCTACATCCCGCTTCATCGGCCTCATCCACTTACCGGCGTAAAAGCGCCGGTCATCATCGGCCACGAAATGTCGGGCGTGGTCACCGCGGTGGGCGAAGGCGTGGAGCGGTTCACGGCCGGCGATCGCATTGCGGCGTGCCCCATTATCGGGTGCGGCAAGTGCCGCTGGTGCGCGAGCGGTTCAATGGCGCAATGCGATCGAGTTGCCTTTCTGGGAACTTCGTGGACCGGCGGCGGCCTTGCCGAGTGCCTCAACCTGAATGCTTATCAGTGCTACCAACTCGGCGATGCTATCTCCGATGAAATCGGTGCACTCGTCGAACCATTCTCTGCGACTGTGCGCGCCGTCGCCCAGAGCGGCGCCACCCGTCACGATAATGTGGCCATCGTGGGCGCTGGGCCCATCGGCCTCATGTCTCTTATGGCGGCTCGCATTCGCGGCGCAAAACGTGTAGTCGCGTTCGAGGTGGCAGAAAAGCGTATTGAAGCGGCGCGGCAATGCGGAGCCGACGCGGTGATTAACCCAGCAGTCTCGGATCCGGAGCGCGCCGCGCTCGAGATCACTGACGGCGAAGGATTCGACGTAGTGATCGAATGTGCCGGGCTGCCGGCAACAGTCCTGATGGCAGGCCGCATTACGAGAACGCGAGGTCGGCTTGTGATCATGGGTGTGTTTGAAAAGCCTGCCGCGCTGGATCTCACGGATATTGTGTTTCGCGAGAAGACCGTCATGGGCAGCATGAGTGGATACGGCGTCTACGAAGAGACTATCCAGATCATGAGCGACCCGCGTTTTCGCGGCGATATTCTCATCTCCGATCGCATCGGCCTCGACGACCTGGTCGCAAAGGGGTACCACGGGCTACTCCACGAGAAAGACCGCCATGTAAAGATCCTGGTGCGGCCCGGCTAGAGCGAATTGATGCGGCGACGGCTCAGGGGGCAGCCTCCAGAAGCAGCACCCAATCTCCGTCTCCGGCATGATTCTTGCCGGGAGGCGTGAACTCGTGCGAACCGTTGTTCGGCATCTCGCCGCTCGCAGCATCCACATAGCTTCCGTTCGAAGGATCGAACCATCTAGCTTTGGCGCTGCCGCGCAGGCACGCCATGTTCAGCGTGATCGTGCGGGCGGAAGGCACGTATGCGACGACGGTAGAGCCATCGGGCGTACGGGCCGCGGTGGCGTAGTCGCTCTCGCTCACGCGGGTATCGACATCGCCATAAGTCCCTATGCCCGCGGTGAGAACGGTATGGTCCTGGTCGGGAACCAGGTCCTGCCACGGCAGTGACGCGAAAAACTTCTTCCAGATGGCAAGCTGTTCCACGCCGGGCGTATCGATCTTGTCTTTCCATCCATCGGCGAACGACCATGTGTACTTGTTGCCGTAAAACTGCCCTGTGCCGCCCGTCAGGATCGTCCAGTAATCCTGCTTGCGGAGCACATAGGGCGTTCCAAAATCGGGTGGTTCGCCGACATTCTCCCAATCGTAGTGGCCCTCGACGAGGTAAGCGGGAGCAATGGGCTTCTGGTTGTAACTGTGCAGCATTTGTATATAAGTCGGCGAATAAGTGTAAACACTGTTCAACTCGATGAGCGGAATCCAGCGCGGGTCGTCGAACGAAGAACTGGTCCGCACATGCAACTCAACTGTCTGGAGTTGGTTGGGTGCGGCCGAACGGATGCCTTTCGAAACCGCCTGCACCAGGCGGTCGTCCTCGGGGATGGTCCAGTGGTTGAAGTCATTGCCATTGAGCCACGCAACGTTGGCGTAACCTTTGTATCGATTCCCGAGATACTGGCCATAGGCATAGGCTGCTTTCAGGCCGTTGTTGCGCAGCGCGGGCAGCCATCCGATGGTCTCGACGGGGTCGATGAAAAGCAGCAGGTGGTGTTTCTCCGCAAGCTGAACAATGTGATCCAGGCGAACGAAGTAGGCTTCATTCGGCTTGCTGAGATCGTAGTGGGTGAAGTCCGTCCCTCCGGCAACGTAGCCGGTGAAAGGCTTGATCCCATCCGGAGTTATAGCGTCCTTGTTGGTTGGGTAGTCGTTTCCCGCGCACATCACGTCGACCCAGCCGAGCGTATTGAATCCATGCGCTTCGCGATCGGCAAAGTAATACTCCGCATCCTGCTCGCTCAAGCGTCCCATGAGTCCCTGCGGCGTATCGCCGACGATCAGGAAGGGCTTGCCGTTTTGATCCACAAGGTAACGATGACTCTCGCTCACCTTCAACGGATACGATGCCTGCGCGGCGGCACTAACTGCAACGGCCGCTAATGCCGCGGCAGAGAGCGATCCAACTATAAGTCTGAACATGCATCTCCCGTCACTTACTGGCCTAGAATTCGACGCGGAACGTGGCCTGTCCCTGGCGGTTGCTGATCTGTGAACTCAAATTCGTGATCTGGCCAAATGTCGAATCGAGCGAATTGTTGTCCGCGGCCTGAAGTTGAGTGCGGTTAAATGCATTGAAATAATCCACGCGGAGGCTGGCGTGTACCCGCTCGCCAAAATGGAAGCTCTTGATCGCGTCGAAACTCTCCATCTGCAGGGGAGGGGTGCGCAACGCCGCGTAAGCCCGCTTCGAGGTGCCGAGGCCCCAAGGCCCCGTGTTCTGAAAGGCATTGGTTGTAAACTGTACTGGCTGCACGGGTGTCTTTCCCGTGAAGAAGTCTTTCGACTTCCCGTAGCTGAATGTTTTGAGCGAGACACCGTCAACGATATTCGGGCGGTCAAAGCTGTTCACGAGCAGCGGATTGAATCCGTTATATGCGCCAAAGGCAAACCCGCCGGAGTAAGCGAGGATGCCGCTGACTTGCCATCCACCTACAATTTCAGAGCGCCATCGGCCGGTATTCAGATACTTCTTATGCGGTCCGAAGGGCAATTCATACGTTCCGACGAGCTTGAGATCGTAGGGATGATCGAGATAAGACGGAACATATTCCGGACCGGGATTATAGGCATTCATGCCGTTTGGCGAATAAGGACCGGATCCGATAGCGGTGTTGGCCAAGAGTCGCGGAATCGTCAGGTTAGCGAGGTAGCTCAGGCCCCCGGTGAAACGCTTTTCGGCCTGAACCTGGAGCGCGTTGTAGAACGCCGTGCCGTCCATTTCGTAAACCGGGAAGTAACCCGCGAACTGGGGAAAGGGGGTCAGCGCCTGCTCCAGGGTTGCAGCGCCACCGAATTGCGCAGGGTACTCCGGATAGGGCGGTGTGAACCCCGCGGCAATGACGGCCGGATCCAGAATGTTGTCGCCTAGCAGGGATCCATACTGCAGCACCGAGGGGTTCGGCTGATTGGAGAGTTCCAGCGTATCCGGCAGATGAATGGCCCGGTTGCCGACATAGGAGATGGTCATGAACATATCCCAAGGCAATTCACGCTGCACCCCGATGCTCCATGCCTGATCGTATGGCGCGATTCCCACCGAACGAGCGTTGGGGAGTTCCGGCATGTGATTGTCCTTGTTGTAGGGAAAGTCAAAGATGACTCCCGCATTTCCGACCGTTGGGGAGAACGGCAGTTGCTGCGGATAAGGAAGCGATTGAGCATCCCAGCTTCCGTAGCCGGGCGTGCTGCTACCGGTCGCAGCGCGAATGAACGATCCATTCTGCAGGTTCGCCATGAATGAAGCCGCAAACGAAGTCCCGTATTCATAGGCTCCTCCGTTGAGGAAGGAAAGATAGAAGCCCGTCTGGAGCACCGTTTTGCGGTTGATCTGGTAGGAGACGCCCAAGCGCGGCTGCCAGTTCTTCCAGTGAATGGCGGCCCGCGTAATTCCGGCGCATCCTGTGCAAGTGCCGAATTTCGTGGCGGCTCCGGGTATGTTGCCGGCTCCGGGATTCGGCTCGGTACGATTCACAAAGATGATGTTGTTATGCGCCTCAGTAAAGGGCACCAGGACGTCATAACGCAGTCCCGCATTGATTGTGAGGCGGTCATTGACCTTGAAGTCATCCTGCACGTAAAACGCGAAGGCCTTGTTTCGAAGCTTGGCTTCGCTGGCAAAGTTGCGCTCGCTGGCATCGACCTCGCCGAGAAGGAAGCTTGCGAACGAACTGCCAAACAGCCCAAAGTTCGGATTATTCGAATCAGGCGTCGATGTGGTCCTCTGGCTGAAGTTGAACGTGCCGCTGCAGAAATTGCAGTTGATCGTATCCTGAGACGTTTGCCGCACCTGGAAACCAAAATTGACGGAGTGCCGGCCGGTGGTCCACAGCCAGTTGTTCACTCCCACGATTCCGAGCATGCGGTTGTTGTTCACGGTGAGACCGCCGGAGCAGCATTCCAGGTAGGCTCCTCCGTTTACGCCCCACGCCGAGGGCGCGTTCTGGCCATCGAAAGTTACCAGGGGAAAGGTGGTTCCCCCCTGGACGGCGCCGAACGAGACACTGCTGTTCGCATTGTGCTGACCAACGATATTGCCAATCGCATCCGCACCTGCCGTCACCACCAGGTGTTGTGAAATTGTCTTGGCATAGTTCAGCACATACCCCGTGCCCAAATTCTCATTGGAGACCTCGCTTTGCAGCGCATTGGAAGCCGGCACGATGGGGGACGATGTAAAGAAGGGCGAGTTGACCCGGTCGCGCCACTGGCTGAAATGGATGCTCTGCGAGCTGGTGAGGTTCTCATCGATGGTGTAGTCCCATAGAAACTGCCGGATCGGAATCGAGTGAATCGCCGGAAGCTTGTTACTCACCAGGCCCCCGTTGATCCCCGTTGTATCCGGGTCGGGAATGAGGGAAAGCACCGACTGCGCCAGGGCGCTGAAACGCGACGACGGAATCTTGTTTTGCGGGAATGGCTGGCCTGTGGTTGGGTCGTAGATTGGAATGAGGGTGCCGGTCGAATCAACGAAATTGGAGAAATCGCCGCCCTTCATCGCGGCCGTCGGAACGGTACCGATGTTGCTCAACGCGAAGTTCTGGCGGAACCAGTCCGCGCTGAAGTGGAAAAACGTCTTGTTCCGCCCGTTATACAAGCGCGGGAGCCACACCGGCCCGCCCGCTGTGAATCCATAGTTGTTCTGCTGGTTGATGGGGGGCTCGGCTTTGCCCGATGGAGAAAAGCGAGTGGGGAAGAATCCCGCTGAATCAAAAAGCTGGTTGCGCAGGATATCGAAGGCATCTCCATGAAAATCGTTGGTCCCCGATGCCAGGCTGAACGTAACGGCGCCCTGTCCGAGGCCATATTGCGCGTTGAACGTCGACGTGTTCACGCGAAACTCGTTCACCGCTTCATAGGGCGGATTGATATTGGTCTGATTGCCCTGGAACTGCACAAACGCGACCGGTACTCCGTTGAACTGAACTTCGTTCTCGAATGTCACTCCGCCATTGATCGCATGCGACGAAGCTGTCCCCTGCACTCCAGGCGCGAGATAGCTGAAGGAGTCAATCTGGCGCGCCAGTCCGCTGATCTCAATGGGCGCAGCATCCACCAGTTCTGGTTCCAGCGTGGTTCCGATCTCCGGCGAAGTCGTGTCCAGGGAGATGGTGCTTCCCTTCACGCTCACTGTTTCCGATGCGGCTCCGGGAACCAGCGTGATGTTGACTGTCGACATCTTTGCGATCTCGACCACCACCGTGGTCTCGCTCTTTCGGAATCCCGAAGCGTCAACAGTCAGGGAGTATTCAGCGGGAATGAGCCCGATGACGTTGAAGGTTCCTGCGCTGGTGGTTGCGGTGGTCGAGACCACGCCGGTGGACTTGTTGGTGATCGTGACCCTGGCCGCGTTGATCACCGCCTGGCTGGCATCGGTGACGGTGCCGTTGATGCCGCTCTGACTTTGGGCGTGGGCCAGTCCTGTGCAAAGCAGAAACGCGAGGCAGACGATGACTGGAAAGAGTGCTGCCTTCACGCAGACTCGGATGCGGAAATTGGCAAGGAACGTTCTTGGTTTCACACTCAGCTCCAGGTTCGCTCGCCTGTGTGTAGATTTGAACGCAGCGGAAGCCGGCGCGCGCAAAGATAGCTTGTCTGCGGTCGATCCATTCCTGACCGGGGAAACAACGACGTGCAATGGTTGCCAGACTCCGCGCATGGATCGGGCTGCGGAGTGTTCACCATCGTCCCGTCAACCGGGCATCACGGTATAGTGGATTCCCATTGTTTTTTTGTGGAAAGCTACGAGACCCTGCGGTTGAGCGACTCGAGCACAACTTTCTGAGAAGCGCAGCCCTGCTCTGGAGTAAACCAGTCTATTGGCTGGCTGCCGCCCGAGTAACTTGAACCGTTCCAACACTCTCAGGCAAAACACACAAGCCGTTATGCCGTGGGTAGGGGACACCATGCGGTCGCGATCGGTGAGGCTGCAATGTTAGCCGGCCCTGGCTTTACGCATTGAGGAACTCGCCCGCGGCGGAGCGGGCCGCATCGCCGGTTCCAGACTGGGCAAGTTATCGGCGTGCAGTCGGGGCATGTGATAGGGCTGCCGCTGATCGGAAATGTTGTTGTTGCGAATGCGCCTTCGATAGGTGGCCGGCGTCATGCCAACGATTCTGCGGAATACCGTGCCGAAGTAGCTTTGGTCGCAGAAACCTACCTGCTGGCTGATGTTCGCCATCGACTCGTCGGTCTTGGCAAGCAGCGCCTGGGCGCGCTCGATGCGGAAATGATTGAAATAAGTCACAAACGACAGCCCCGTAACCCTTTTGAAAAGGCTCATGAAATGCGACTCGCTCATCCCACAAATACGCGCTGCCTCGCGCACCTGGATAGAATCGCCGCAATTCTCGCCGAGGTGTCGGAACAGGGGTCGCAGCCGCTCGAGGTTTTGTTGCTGGCGCTGATAGGTCTCGACCGTGCCGGCGTATGGCGCGTAGTGATTCACCAGTTGAATCAACAGCATCTTGAGATAGGTTTTCAGCGAAAGCCGCCCCCGCGTGGACGAAGCGGGAATCTCGGAGCGGATGCGCAGCATGAGGTCCAGCACCTGGCGCGGCACGCCCGTTTCCGCTGGAATGACATGCGGAAAATCCTCGTCCTGAAGAAGAAACGGTGTCAGGTATTCCGCGCTTTCGCTGGCCCCGTCGCAGCGAATCAGATCCGGTTCGAAGAACAAAGCCGCAATCGTGATGGGAGAAGACGACTGGCACTCAATGCGGTGGTAGAGCGTGCTTCCGATGATGGCAAGGTCGCCTTCATTGAACGGCAGCAGCCGGTCCTGGATGTGGCAATTCGCGGAACCGGAACACAAGTAGAGTACCTCGAAATACCGGTGCCGATTCATGCGCACCCGATGCCGGTCGTCCACGGTGAGGAAAAGCACGTCCACGGGACATGGCACATCGAAGGGCCAGATGTGCACGCCTTCCGCGTTGATCTGTGGCTCAACGAGATCGAAGTGGTCCCGGTAGGACGCCTTCGGCAGTTTCATTCGACGCGGCAGACTGCCGGGACGCGGCCCGGACGGTTGGGTCGCAACCATGCTGGTGCGTGCAGGATCAGTGCTCGATTTTGAAGGTTTCCTCAACTTCGCCATGGCGGACTCCATACATGTTGGAATGCAGATTGACGGTCCCGTCGCTGTAATGCACCCACACTTCAAGTTTTTGCCCTGGGATCAAGGCCGGTGCCGCGTGCGGATCGAGTTCCACCAGGGCGTGCTCAGCGTGCAGTGCTGTCAATTGCCCGCCATTCAAGTGCTTCAGAGTCGGCAGGCCTCGCTCTCCACTGATCGCCTTCACGCCGCAATCGAGCACGGCGTGCGTTGCGCCACGCGTGCTGACCACGGTAGCAAGAACTGTGAGGGAACGCTGGAATGGCGCACCGCGACCGACATAAGCGTTATCCATCAGCAGATAAGATCCCGCCTGGATTTCCGTTATGCCCGGGTAGTCCCCTGACACGGCGTAGGTCCCGGTTCCTCCGGTTGAGACAATCGGAGCTTCAATTCCCGCGCTCTCGATCAGTTTGGCCGATTCAACAATGGCCCGGCTTCCCTGCCGGACAATTTCATCCCGCTCGGGACTTGGCGGCATTGCCTGCAGATGGCCGTCATAGCCCATCACGCCGCGCACGACGAGCCCGTGCTCAGCGGCATAACGAGCCAGGTCCAGCGCCGGCTTCCCGGCCTCCACACCGCAACGGTTCAGACCGACGTTGATATCTACCAGCACCTGAATTTTCGCGTTGCGATTTCGCTGCGCCGCCGCCAGGTCGCGTACCGAGTGGAAATTATCAACCGCGACCATCACCGATGCCTGGCGTGAAAGCTCGGCTAGACGCTCCGGCTTCTCCTGTCCCGCGATTTCGTTGGCGATCAGGATACTGTCGATCCCGTGCTCCACCAGGATCTCCGCTTCGCGCACCGTCGCGCACGTCATCCCAATCGCGCCGGCTCGAATCTGTTTCCAGGCCAGCAGTGGGACCTTGTGATTTTTGAAGTGGGGACGCAGCTTGCATCGCTTCCCCCTAAAGAACGCCGCCATATCGCGCAGGTTCGCCTCCATGGCGTCGAGATCCACGCAGAGTGCTGGCGTCTTGATCTGCTCGAGTTTCATCGTCAGGGCAGGATTTCCTCGTACAGCTTCACTTCAAACCGATCCACCAGTCCCGGCCGCAAGTCGTCGAAAAAATGCGTGATGTATGGTGTCGCGCAATGTTCATCGAAGACCTTCTTGTCTTTCCATTTCTCAATGAACGTGATGCCGTTGGGCTGGTCCGTGCGTTGATTCAGTTCGTAGCGGATGCAGCCAGGCTCCGCATGGGTGGGCTTCATCAGCGCATGCAGCACTTCGATCAGCTCTTCGGCCTTGCCTTCCCTGGCGAAAAACTCGGCTACGCAAACTACCTGGGTTGTGTTCTTATTGGGCATATTTGCTTCTTTCTTCTCTGGATTTCAATGAATGCGTTTTATCTGGGTTGGTACGCATTACACCATGCAAGTGGCCAGATTAAGTCTCCCGTTCCTTGAGGAGCGCCGTACTGAATCCTCGAAATAGCAGTGCGATTGAAGTGGCTCCCGGGTCCGGCGATCCCCGTGTCTTTTCGCCCAGGAACTTGGCACGACCGTATCTCGCGATCATATCCTTAGTGGTTTGCGCGCCGGCACTTGCCGCCTCGGCGGCCATCTCCATGGCCCGTGCAATCGATTCGCCCTCCTGCGCGGCTGCCTCGAATAGCCGCACCGCAGGCACAAGCGCATCCATCATGGTCTTGTCGCCGGGCGCGGCCCTGGTCTGCTTCTCGACCGCGCGCAGGCCTGCGGAGAAACTCGCCGCCAGGTGCTTGCAGTCGGTTTCCTCGCCCATATCCGCGTCCCCCATCCCGGCGATGAATGTTCCAAGAATGGCGCTCGACGCGCCTCCGTCGACACCCAGTACGATCCAGCCCGCGTCCTTGAGCCGGGCGTTCAAAGCCTTTTCTCCGGCGGCATTTATTGCCTCTTCAAGCTTCTCCATGGCACGAACCATCGTGGTTCCGTGATCGCCGTCGCCACCGATGCAATCGAGTTGCGAAAGCAGGACGTGCTCCTCGCGGATTTGGTTCGCCGCGGCGGCAAACATGTGCCTCAATTCCGAGATGCAGATGACGTCGTTCATAACTTGGCGAAGAAC
Source organism: uncultured Acidobacteriota bacterium (assembly GCA_963730805.1). GTDB lineage: Bacteria > Acidobacteriota > Terriglobia > Terriglobales > Acidobacteriaceae > Telmatobacter. The sequence goes on from CAVSTL010000001.1 coordinate 116,322, forward strand.
GGCGCATTGGCCGGCGCATCCCAAAGTTCGATCAATTCCGCGTCCATGCGCGCAATCATCATCTGGAAGCCCGCCTGCTCCTGCGTGGTTATGAACTCCCCGATTGCGCTGCGCGCCAGCCGGATCTTCTTCTCATCCAGTAGCTGCGCCACCCTGCGAAAAATGAGATACAACTCCATCAGCGTGGTTGCCCCCGCGCCGTTCAACAGCACCAGCAGTTCTTCTCCCTCGGTCACGCTCAGATCGGCGAGCAGCTTTTCGAGCATGATTTCCGCAGTCTCGTTGGCGGACTTCAATAGCATGCGACCGGTTCCGGCTTCGCCGTGCTGTCCCATGCCAATCTCCATCTCATCGTCGCCGAGTTCGAAGATCGGCTGCCCCGTGGCCGGATGGGTGGCAGTGCGCACCGCGACTGCCAAAGTCCGCATATTGCGCTCCATGCGCTGGGCAATCTCAACGCATGCGTCGAGCGATGCGCCATCCTCTGCGGCCGCGCCGGCCACTTTGTAGACCGCGACGCAGCCCACCAGGCCTCTACGATCCCCTATCGGCCCCGAGATATCCTCCTCGGTCAGCACCATCTTTACCTTGAGGCCTTCACGCTCCGCCGCTTGCATGGCGATGTTGCCGGCTAGCACATCGCCGGAGTGATTCAACACCACAAGGAGCGCACTTTCGCCGCCCGCGCATGCATCGCGAAGCGCCTCAATGCATTTCACCGCGCCGGGTGCGGCAAAAATCTCGCCGGCCACGCTCACGTCGAGCATGCCCTTGCCTACGAATCCGCTCAGCCCCGGCTCGTGCCCGCTGCCGCCCAAGGTCACGAGCCGGACCTTGCCTGCAGGCTTTGGTTCTGCCCGCACAATTGTGCCGGTTCCTTTGAGTTTTACTTTGTCGGGAAACGCCAACGCAAAACCTTCCAATAATTCCGGGACCAGGTTTTTGGGATCGTTGATGAACTTTTTCATGGGCATCGTGCGTTGCTCCTCGTTACTCGTAAACGGAAGGGTCCGTCATCACCATGGGATCGCGAAACGTGCGGGTGTGGGCCGCCAGCACAAACACGCCCACCACCAGCCACAGGCTTCCCGCGATCTTGGCGGGCCGGTTCAGGCCCAGCCATATCACGGCGCAAAACAGAAAGCCGGCCGCAGGGACGACCAGGTCCAGCAAGAAGCTGCGCGCACGCGGATGAGCAGGGCGGAACCAGAAATTCCAGATCACCGCCGCATTTACCCCCATGAATCCAAGAAATGCGCCGAAGTTGAGTAATTCGGCCGTCAGTTCGTAACTCATCACCTGCGCGCCGCAGAAAGCCAGAATGCCGAGCAGCAGAATGTTGATCCAGGGCGTATTGCGCACCGGGTGCAGACGCGCGAAAATGCGGCGCGGGATCACATTCTCCCGCCCCATGCCGAACAGCAGCCGCGCTGCTCCCACCTGCGACGTAAGCCCCGCCCCGATATTCGCCACCACCAGCAGAATCGCCATGGCCTGAAACAGCCACTTCCCGCCGACGCGTCCCGTTACATCGATAAATGCCGTCTCGACATTGGCAAACGTTGTGTAATCGGGCCACGCGAGGTGAGCCAGGTAGACAAGCAGTCCGCCGAAGACGCCGGTAAACACGCAAACAATAACCGCCGCCAGCAGCACATTGCGCCGCGGATTCTTTACATCCTCGGCAAGCGTCGTCACTGCATCGAATCCCAGATAGGTCAGCGCCGCAAAAGAAGTGGCGCCCGAGATTGCGCTCAAACTGAACGTGGCGCGATTGTAAAGGGGCTGCATCGAGAGCAATCCGCCCCATCCATGTTGGGCGGCGATGTATTTGGACGACAGGACGATAAAGCAAATCAGCACCACGAACATGAACACCAGCATCACGTCGTTGGCGCGCGCCGTATAGCGAATTCCCCTCAGGTTCAGGATTGTGATTCCACCGGCGAACAGCAGAGCGCCCACTGAAAAGGGCATCCACGGAAGGGCGCGCTGCAAGGATAAAGTTCCGTATATCACGCAGAAGAGGGGAATGAATACGTAGTCCAGGAGCATGGCCCATCCGGCGAAGAATCCGAGATATGGATGAATGCCGCGGCTCACATACGCATATGCGGAGCCGGCTGACGGATATAACGCAGCCATTCGCCCATAGCTGATTGCAGTCAACACCATGGCTACCATTGCCGCGAGGATCGTCAGCACAACGTGCCCGCGAGATTTCACCTCCGCCAGTCCAAAGATCGTCGCCGGCGCGCTCGGCGTAACCGCGACAATCCCATAAAAAATCAGATCCCTGAGTGATAGAACCCGGCGGAGTTTCTGAGTCTCTTCGCCATCAGGCAGGCTCATGCGACTCCTCTCCAACCTCGGCTCGAGTCTCGCGCTTGCGGCCGTCCCAGAGCGCGAGGCCGTTGCAATCGACGTCGATTGCTTCCATCCGCCCGTGTTGGTACTCGGTTACATGAATGCGGCGTTCGCCAGGAAGCGCAAATGCCAGGTTGGTAGGCAGTTTGTCATCCGTGGGGAATCGTCGCACCACGTTTCCATCGAGACCCAGCACGGTTACATCGCCCTGCCCGAAGACCGCCACGTACAAGAGACCGTTCTCATCGAAAGCCATCCCATCGGGCCCGACCCACTCCGGCCCGTCATGGGGACGAACCACGTTGCCAAACAGTTCACGCTTGGTTGAAACCCCCGCGTCCGTCCAGGCGTAGCGATAGATATTTCCACCCAGGGTTTCGTTGGCGTAGAGCGTCTGGTCCGGGCCGAACGCGATGCCATTCGTAAACTTGATGCCGCGATCGAGCAGCGTCACTTTGCCGCTTCCGGGGTCAATGCGGAACACGCGCCCGTCGTACTCGATGTCTTTGTAGTCGGCGCGAATCTGGTTATTGGGCGCGAAATTCTCGATGTTCACTCCGGAATCCGTCATGTAAATAGCGCCGTCCGGCCCGAAGCACAGATCGTTGGGAAACAGAAACTTTCCGCCGTCAAATTCGGTCGCCACCACGTCGCACTGTCCGCTCATGGTGAGCCGCAACAGCGAAGGCATCTTCGACTCCGCGACCCAGATCACTCCATCGGCATCGACGGCCAGGCCATTCGGCCGTCCCGTCTTCCTGATCTCCCGCCGGGTCGTCCCATCTGCGCTCAAGTGCGACACGCAGCCCCGCGTCGCGCCGCCCTCCACCAGCACCCACGTGCCATCCGGCAGCGCGACCGGACCTTCAGGATTTTGCAGATCGCTCGCGAAAATCATCGAAACTCCCCGGTTTGTAAGAAAACTACTACACCTCGGCGGTCTGCCCGCCATCGACGTAGAGCAGCGCGCCGGTCACAAACGATGCATCCTCCGACGCCAAAAACAGCGCGGCGCCCGCGATTTCCTCAGGCCGTCCCAGGCGGTGCATGGGAAATGTTCTGGCAAATGCCTGGAGTTCGTCCGCCGTCAACGCGTTGCGCAGCATGGGAGTATCGGTTGGTCCTGGGCAGATTGCGTTCACCCGGATTCCTTGTTTGGCGAAGTCGATTGCCATGGACCTGGTGAGCAGCGTTACGCCGCCCTTCGAACTCACATACGCCGCCGCGTGCGCGCATGCGTCGTGCGATCCGGTAGTCGAAGCCACGTTGATGATGGCCCCCCTGCCCTTCGCCACCATGTGCGCCAGGGCCGCCTTCGAGCAAAGAAACGTTCCGGTCAGATTGACCGCCATCATGCGATTCCACGCGTCTTCCGTGGTTTCGAGAGCGGTTCCATAACTCAGGATTCCCGCGCCGTTGAAGAGGATGTGCAGATCGCCCAGTTCTTCCACTGTGCGCCGCACCACCTGCTTTACGTCCTCGGGTTGCGATACATCCAGCCTTGCGAACAGGGCGTGTCCCCCGTTTGTCCGGATTTGTTCCGCTGTTTCCATGCCGCCGCGCTCGCTGGCATCGGCCACCATGACCGCAGCGCCCTCCTGGGCAAAGCGGATTGCAACTGCCCGCGATATGCCGGAGGCAGCACCGGTCACCAGCGCGACCTGAGAGGGAAGCCGCATATCATTCTCCTGTTTGGTCCCAGGGGGAAGAAACCCGTCGAGAATTCCCCAATATTCCTACACCAATCGCCCCAATTGCTATAAGGAATCCGCGCAAGGAATGTTGTAAAACTCCGGTGTGGCCCTGATTCGTACGCCTGAATCGTGCTGCTTCAACAAAACTTTCCTCAATCCTCAGAGACGTTGATAATTTTTGAACGCTACTATGCTGAGGCGACAAAGAAACAATCCTCATTTCGACGATCCCGAACCAGACACCACAAATGGACGGAAGGCATGAGACTAGCTGGAAAAGTGGCCCTTTTGACAGGCGCTGCAGTGGGCCTGGGGCGTGCTGCCGCGACACGGTTTGCGCGTGAAGGCGCATCGGTGGTAGTTGCCGACGTCAACGAACGGGATGGCGCCGCGTTGGCTGAACAACTGAAGTCTGAGGGGTTCGACGCCCTCTTTGTCCGCACCGACGTTTCGCAGGAATGCGCCGTGCATGCCTTGTTCGAAACCGCATTGTCGCGCTATGGGCGGCTCGACGTGCTTTACAACAACGCCGCCGTTTTGCTTCCGGGGCAAGATCTTCCCATCCACGAGCTCAGCCTCGAAACCTGGGACCATGTCATGGGCATCAACTTGCGCGGATCATTCCTCTGCGCCAAACAAGCCGTGACCGCGATGCTCGCCAACGGCGGAGGATCGATCATCTTTCTAGGCTCACCCACCGGCCTGGTCGGATGTGCCCCCGCGCTGACCGCTTACAGCACCAGCAAGGCGGCCGTTATGGGTCTCACGAAGGTAATGGCCGCCGCCTATGCGCGCAATAATATCCGCGTCAACTCGATCGTTCCCGGCACAATGGATACACCTATGAACGCCTACATTCTTGCTGACGCGGCGGTTCGGGAACAGTACCGCGAAGCGGTCCCGGTCGGCCGGCTCGGCACCCCGCAGGACATCGAAGGCATCGCACTGTTCCTTGCGTCGGATGAATCCGCTTACTGCACGGGCGGCCTCTACATGTGCGACGGCGGGCTCACTGCGGTCTGATCGAAGCAGGTTCTCCCAATAGAGAACCCACCGTGCAGCCGCATGTGGAAGAATGGTTCCCGAATTGGAGAATGCAACTTCGGGAGAACGAAACCATGCGTCCATGGAACGGATTTCTGTTTGCAGCATGCGCCTTTGTGGTGGCAAGTCCCGGCATCACGATCGCGCAGCGAACCTGCGAATCGCTAAAGGATTTGAAGCTCGATCACGCCACGGTTGTTACCGCGGCAGCGCAGGAACCCGCTCCGCTGAAGGCCCCTCCGGGAACGCCCTTCAAAGTACCGGACGTCACGATTCCGCGCCATTGCGAGGTGACGGCGATCGCGCGTCCAACAGCGGATTCCGAAATCGATTTCACTCTGTGGCTCCCTCCTAAAGAATCCTGGAATGGCAAATACATGCAGAGCGGCAATGGTGGATGGGCTGGGTCCATTCAGCCGGTGGTCCTGGTCGCGCCGCTGGCCCGCGGCTACGCGGTCGCCGCAACGGATGATGGTCATCGCACCCAGGGGATCATGCCCGACGCAAGCTGGGCCATTGGCCATCCCGAGAAGCTCATCGACTTTGGCTATCGGTCCCTGCACGAGACCGCTGTACTTTCGAAAGCGATCCTCGAGGCGTACTACAGCAAGCCCTCGGATCACGCATATTTCTCCGGATGTTCCGACGGTGGACGCGAAGCCCTGATGGAAGCCGAGCGCTTTCCCGAGGACTTTGATGGCATCATTGCCGGCGCGCCTGCCAACCATTGGACCCATCACTTCACCGGCTTCCTTTGGAACGAGATCGCGCTGAACAGCAAGCCGGAGAGCAAGATCACTCCCGAGCAACTTCCCGCGATTGAGAGGGCCGCACTGGCCGCGTGCGATGCTCTCGATGGCATCAAGGATGGGCTGATCCAGGATCCGCGGCAATGCCATTTCGATCCCACGATTCTCCTCTGCCACGGTGCGCCTGGCGCAGATTGTCTGACCCAGCCCCAGGTTGAGGCGCTCCAGAAAATTTACGCCGGCCCGACAAATCCCAAGACAGGCGAACTGATCTATCCCGGCTATGAACCTGGAACCGAAGCCGAACCGGGTGGCTGGGCGCTCTGGATTGTGGGTCTCTCCGCCCAGTCCCTCTTCGGAAACAGCTTCTTCTCGGGAGCGGTGCACGAGGACCCGCACTGGGACTGGCATACGATGGATTTTGATCGCGACCTGCGCCTGGCCGATGAGAAGACCGCCTCCATTCTGAACTCGGATAACCCCGACCTGCGCAGCTTTCGCGATCACGGCGGCAAACTTATCCAGTACCACGGGTGGGGCGATGGCGCCATCGCTCCCCGAGACTCGATCGCGTTCTATGAGAAGGTCCGGTCCTTCCTGGAGCGCTACCCCGATCCGCGTTCCAGCACGCCCAAAGACATCCAGGCGTTCTACCGCTTGTTCATGGTCCCGGGCATGCAGCATTGCGCCGGCGGCCTGGGAGCGGTCAGCTTCGGCAACGACGCGTCTCTAATTGGCAAGCCCGATAATGCCGATAACGATGTCGTCCTGGCGCTCGATCGATGGGTCACCGAGGGCGTTGCTCCAGACAAACTTATCGCCAGCGGCAAGATCGGCGCCGATCCCAAGGCCAAGGTTGAAGGAACACCGTTGACCCGGCCGCTTTGTGCGTACCCCGCTGTCGCGCGATACAAGGGCCAGGGAGACACAAACGCCGCCGAAAATTTTGCATGCGTTCAGGAGCCGGCAAAATAGAAGATCGGACAGATACGGCACAAGCGTTCGAGAATTCAATCGGCAACTCCCGTCATCGGCTTGCGAAAGAATGAGGACACGCCGTTGCCTGGTTCTGAGATCCCGCAGGGTGATGGCTCGTTTAGTCGGTCTGAGTAGCGTTTTCGATGAAGGCTGTCTGAATTCCGATCCGTTGGATGCGCGCTTCACACCTAGGTCACCTCGCATTTCGATGACCAGAAGCAAATCTAATGTTGGTGTCAATTAGAACGGGATATCCTCGTCGGAGATTTCGGTGGATTGAGCGAAGTCCTCGTGTCCGGCGGCGGGGCGTTGATCAAAGCTGGCGGTTGAAGTTGACGGCCCCGAACTGCGGGTGTATCCGCCGGAGCTTCCGGCGTCGTCACGCCCCGTAAGCAGAGAGAGATCGTTGACGATTATCTCTGTCCGATAGACCTTTCGGCCGGCGTGTTCCTTGTCGTCCCAGTTACGCGTATTAAGGCGGCCCTCGATGAAGATCTTGTGACCCTTCTTCACATAGTCGCGGATAATCTCCGCCACCCGCCCATACGCCACAATGTTGTGCCACTCGGTTTTGTCCTGCCAATTGCCCTGCGCATCCTTGGCGCGCTCTGACGTGGCCAGCCCAAAAGTCGCCACCATGGTCCCGCCGCCAGTGGAACGGATCTCGGGGTCCTTGCCCACGTTTCCCAAAAGGATGACTTTATTAACACTCTTGGCCATCTGACCTTTTCTCTCTCTTGTTCACTGCCAATTTTTCATGTCCTGTGCCAAAATTTCATGTCCGGCACGGACAATATTTCGTGTCTAGCCAAAATCTCGTGTCAGCGGCTTTCTAAATCTCAGCGACACAGGAGCTTAAGGCCAAAACTGGTCAGGAACAGTTTCCCTTTCCCAAATTTGTCTTAGTCTAAAGTATATTTGAGCCAGCCCCGTCCGCTGATAATTCTGACTGTCAAAATCGCGGAATGCAGGTTCTTCCGGTCCGCTAGTGAAACTGAGCGAACGCTCCTCGGCTTGAATCCTATCGCCTTCAGGGACAGACGGAGCAGAAGTCGGCAGGGGGCCTGTACAAACCCAAACATCCCACGTGTTGGGCATACCGTGAACGCCCAAACCCTTAACCCGACCTGGGTGGAATAACAGGTCATTCCAATGCGCATCAGCCTCAGGTCAGGCACACACATTGTCAAAACAGGCAAAACTTTGCCAAACGGCAAGCTGTTGCCTGTTTCCAAAAATTGTAGGGCTTCGTACTAGATTATGGCACGCCCGCCAAGACACACCCTTCCAACCATCACACTATCAGTTTGCTGTGGCGGAGCTCTCTGAATCGGATCACTCGAACTGGTGTGAAAATTTTACTATTTGGTAAACACCACCGGAATTGAAGTCTGCGTGTGCATTGTCGGAACGACGACCAGCCTCAGGGCATTCGACTCCTCGGATGAATGGGCCAGATCTTTAGCCACGGGTTCACTATTTCTCCCAAGGAGCCGCGATGCGCTCAATGTAGTCGATCATGATCTCGACCTCCTCTCGCTCAGGACGTTTCCCCAATGGATGGACCACCTTGTTTCGAATTTCCCAAACGCGGTCCAAATCGGTTCGGTCTTCTGAGCGAATGTGAGCCTTCTCTGGGAGTTCCTGCACGAGAGCGGGAGCGGCACCCTTTTGAAAAGGCAGCGGTCTCTTCAGAAGACGGAGTGAAACGCAATTCAACAACCGTTCGTATTCTTCTGCCGCGATCTTTCCGGACAAGATCTGGTCTTCATCCAGCAGGATTCTGGCGAGATGCAGCCGCCCGTAACGGTGGAAGAACGGTCGGATCACTTGCGCCGCACATTCGCGCTGAATCCAAAGGTCGTCGTCAAAACTGCGTTTGGCAGAAGCGGCAGTCTTATCGCCGTCGGCATTCTTTACGTATTCGGCGAACGCCCACAATGCCGTTTCCGTCTGAGCAGCCGAGGCCATTTTGAAATAGTCACGCCATTTGACAAGTTCCTCGCAATAGGCGAGGTAAAGATCAATCGTTGCAGATCGCGTTACCTGCACCAGATGGATCACTGGAGTGCTAAATATCCCGAACTGTTCAGGATGAACGAAACGTAACACTAAGGAGGCCGTCCCGATATTGTGGAACACCGAAAGCAGGCTTTGCACCAGAGCGCTTGGCTCGGTGCCGGAGAGCCCGAGATAAATGCGCTTCTCCCGCAGGCTCTCTTCCAGGGTCTTCATGTGGGGCCGCGGCCAATACTTTCCGTAAGGAGTCGTGTCTGCGTTGAACAGCTTGCCAACGTCTTTGGCCGTAAGATGACGCCTTCCGCTTGCATGATCGGAAAAGTACGATTCGAGAGCGCCGAGATCGTATGTTCTGCCGAATTTCTGCTGACAGACCAAGTCGAATAGCGTCACGAAGCTCGACAGGTGGAATGGCACAGCGTTCACTCCATTTAATTGAGTTCTCCTTGCTGTCTCGAGTCGGCGAAACCGTCAAGGTTGAAGACGTCAGTCGCCCACGCCTCTGACATGCTCGATCGCGCTCGTCACATCTTGGATGCCAATACTCGCTACCGCCTGCTCGTACATCTTGAGCTGCGCCTGGTATGAAGCTATCTGCTTTGGTGAATCAAAGTCGGTCTTGTAGTCGATGATTTGCCAGTGCCCCTCGTGTCCGAACAGTAGGTCGATGACACCAGTAAGGATGGCATTGGGGTTCTCCGCGAATGCGAACGGAGTCTCAACCGAACGATCTGTTTTCTTCGCCATATTCCAAATGTCCGACTTCGCGACATGAAGGACCGTCTTGACGGCCAATCCGAGCATGGGTCGCAGTTGGGGTTCGTCAACCGTCAACCACGATCCGAGCCGTCGCAAATCATCTTCGGTGAAGGTCTTCTGTCTCATCGCATGTTCGAGCAGCCCATGAATCAGCGTGCCCCATGCCTGGCCGGCATCAGCTCGATGGGACGCCGAATCCCCAGCCAGCACCTTTGCCGGATCGTCAGCTGACGGAACCACAGAGTGCACCATGCGATCGATGTGGCGCGCCTCCGCCGTGACAGAGGCCGTCCGCCACGATGGCTCGATGACCAAGGTATGCGCCTGAACCCGGCGGGTCTCAGCGGCTTGTACCAACGCATCCCCGCAGTCCAACGGTAATACCGCCGGAGCCACGATTGCGTTTGTGGGAATCGATAGTTCCGACACCGGCGCCAAGAAATCATTGAGTACGCCCCAGGCGGAAGACCTTAGTTTCTTTGTCGATCGACTTATCACCAAAGTCTCGCGGGCACGTGTCGCGGCAACATAAAGGAGTCGATCCTCTTCGGCGCTCAGATATGGTAATTCCGTTGACTCGTGAACGGCCCAATCCGCTGGCTCGCCAAGCAACTTTTCGCCGTACGAATCTTTGTTTCTTCGGGCAATCTTCAGCCATCCGCGCGCCATTAAATCTGTCCGTTCGATGTGCACGTCGACATGTGAATTGACTGCACCAGCCGGGTCTGCGAGGAAAACGACCGCGGCTTCAAGGCCTTTTGCCTTATGAAGATTCATCAGCCTGACGACGTCGGTACGCCCCGGCTCAAGAGAGAGCGATTCGACCTCGCTTGCCGCTTCGCTGTCCGCCTCGAGCGCATCGGCCGCGTCGGCGAGACTCCCACCTTCTGCTACCACGCGGCGAACGCGATCGACCACGTGGATCAGGTCCCCGGCATTGACACCACCGGGCGTGGTTGAGGCCAATGCAAGAAAGCCCGTGTCTTCGAGAATGCGATCTAGCGCTGCAGCGGCGGGAAGGATCCGTGTCCATCGGTAGTATTGACGCAGCGCGCATAGGGCGACGCGCGTTTGTAACGGTGGAGTTCCCGCCACCGTATCACCGGGATCATAGAATAGACTGAACCAGCCTCCGGACCGCTTGAATCTGAACAGTTCCTGATCACTGATCCCAAACAAGGGACCCCGCATGACCCCGACGAGTGACACCGCATTTTGCGGATCGGCGAGGGCACGCAATAACCTCGTCAACGCCTTGACCTCAGCCGACTCGCCAAAGGCTCCAGCTCCGCTGACTTCGACAGGGATATTCAGCGACTCCAAAGCATCGGCATATGGGGCAATTCGACTTTTCTTCCGCCTGGTGAGAATCAGAAAATCTCTAAATCGGCGCCGCCCAGCATCAACTTCCGCACGGATGTATTTAGCGATCCTCTCCGCATCCTCAGTGAGCAATGCGTTGCCGTCGGAAGTATACGTTAAAGTGAAAATGCCTCCGGATGCCGAATCGGCGTTATAGGCATCGAGCGCAGTGAAGCGTGGTGCGTGGGTTGTCGGCTCGGCCGGGAACCGAGTCCTAAAAACATCATTCGCCCAAGTACATAACTGAGGTACGGAGCGAAAATTAAGCGTGAGCGGGACTACACGTCCGATTTCGTTGAATCGCCGCCGTACCAAGTTGTAGATGTCGATGTCAGCTCGCCGGAAGCGGTAGATGGACTGCTTGGGATCGCCCACGACGAACAGGGCACCAGGCCGCAACGGGAGCGTCCTCCAGTCCGCGTTAATTTCGTTCGCGCTTGTAGTCGTCGACGCGCTATCCTCTGCCAACCAGAACAATATTTCTGCCTGGATCGGATCGGTGTCCTGGAATTCGTCAACCAGGAGAAACTGGTATTTGCATTGCAATGCCCTCCGTACGGCTTCATTCTCCCGGAGAACACGTGCAGTCAGAATGAGGAGGTCCCCGTAGTTAAGAGCGTTGATACGGCGACGCTCAGCCGCGGCGAATTCCCGGGCCTGGCTCAAAAGCGTAACAGACAATCGGTATACGTATTGCCGCCACTGCGCCAGGTATGGGACCACTACGCTGGTCCGAAAGTTCTCGTGAAGCCCCTGGATGAGATCTCGGAGGCGTTTCTTCTCGCTTGCTGACTCAGCCCACCGTTTTTGAACTATCTTCGAATCGCAGTCCCACGTTTCCAGCAAGGATGCGAGGATGGCCGGGCGGTCAAGATGGGCTTGAGAGACCCGCAGCTGTCCGCGAAAATATCGCGCTTTCTGCTGAATAGCGCAGGTTGTGTCGGGGTCGATATATGACGGAAGGTGAGTTCGTAGTTCTTTCCAGAACTCGTCAAGCGCCTTGCGTGCGGGTTTTGGATCGGGGTATTCTGCTGCGCCGGCAGGAAAGTCGACGTCGTCATTTGCGCATAAAGTCGCAAAGGCAGAATCGAGATCCTGGGGTCGAATATCGGCTTCAAGTAGTGCCACCATATCAGGATCGCCCGCGTTCCGGCGGCTCGAAACGAAGTCTCGCCAGACTCGCTGGCGCAACTCCAGATCCTGGACCTCGTCGAGCTCCGTGAATCCAGGAGACACGCCTGACTCAACCGGCCGCTCGCGCAGAAGGCGGGCGCAGAACGAGTGAATCGTCCCGCCGAAAAAGCGCTCCATATTCGATAAAGCCGATAGAATACGTTCTGCCCTCATCTCCCCGTTGGAGGCGGAAGGCGAATTGCGTACCTTTGCAAGCTCTCCTTCAAGAGCCAAGTGGAAGCGCCCGCGAAGTTCTGATGCTGCCTTGCGAGTAAACGTGACCGCAGCCATTTGCTCGACGCTGTAAACGCCGCAGGCGACACCTGCAGCCATACGCTCAGCAAGCATCTGCGTTTTCCCGGACCCCGCTCCAGCTTCGAGCAGGATATTGGTCAGCAAGTCCTCGCGAACCAGGCGGCGAGATTCCTGATCGATCGAACGCGTGTCAGACATGGGCGGCCAACCTTCGGTAAGCATCGAGTTTCGAATCGGACATCTTTCCTCCCGCCTGCTGGTTCATTTCTTCGCCACACGCCTGAGCGTAGTCACAGTACCTGCAGTCGCTCTTGTCCGGTGTTCGGACGAATTGACCATTGAGAATCAAATCTCGCAAATCTCGAAGAACCGCGGAGACGGCTTCCCGGGACGGTGCAGAAATCCTCACGCGCTCCTGTCGTCCACGACGGCTCGGGAAGTAATAGACGCCACCAGTGACCGTCGGATTCTTGTGGAGCGTTTTTAGCAGTTCGGCGGCGGCCAACCCATAGAGAGCGTGCTGAAGCAGACGCCCGCCCTGGAAAATCCCTGTCCAGTTGGGCCCCCAGAAGCTGCCGGTCTTATAGTCGAGCACTTCGAAGGAGGCCTCGCCCACTTTATCAATTCGATCGATGCGGCCGGCAATCCGGAAGGTGTTCCCGTTGCCCAGATCGATCTCAACCGCTTCGGGTCGGGCGAGTGGTTCCGCATCATCTTCCAGGGGCCTTCCGAATTCGACCTCAAAGCCAATTGGTTCCGACGCAGAGTTGGCGGCCTCGGCTTCCACAAATAGCCTGACATCTTCGAGAAAATCTCTGGACTCACCTTCGAATATCTGTTGAGTGGAGGCCGGCATCTCCTCGTTCAGTTTCATAAGCCGCTCCTGCGCAAGAGCCATCAGCCATGCGGTGTCCTGTCTGTTCACACGGCGGTTCTCGTCGCGAGCGCGGCGCAACAATGTGGCGTATATCTCGTGCAGTTCCGAACCCCGGGTACACGGATCGAGCCAGACATCCTTGTTTCGCTCACCATCGTCCGAGGGACGAACTCCCAATCCCCGCTTAAGGAAGAACCGAAATGGACACTCGGCGACACTCTCCAACTCGGTTACCGAGAGGGCTCCGGATGCAAAAGGATCGAGCACGCGTCCCGCGTCGGGCACGTATCCGTCGAATTCGGTGAACTGATCGGACATGCGCATACTTTCCGCTGTTCGACCATTTACAAGCCCAGTGAACGTTTGGCCTAAAACTTTAGCCCCTACCGCACCCGTGCCCACAACACTTCGTAGCCACCACCCCCCCGCGGAAACCGCGACATCACGGTTCTCGGGTACTGCGGATTTCGGTTCTCCAAGTTCAACCTTTAACTCGCGATAGGAGAGCGCGGCGGCTCCCTTTTGCAGCCTGAATGCTTGCAGCATCAGCCAGGATGCATAGGTTTCGCGGAATTCCCTTGTGTCCCGGCACGAATAGCTAAATGTGACGGAAGCAGAGGAGGCGGCGAGTCGCGTCACAACGGCGTACACCGCTTCGTCGATCCTGTCGGTTGACAGGCGCAGGCCCGGTGAAATCCCTTCGCGCTCGATATCCAGGAGCACCGCATCCTCTGTCGAAGAAGAAAACACCCGCCCTTCTTCCAGGCCCACGAGATAGAGGTGAGCACGCCCGGCATAACCGGATTGTGTAATCCTGCTGACATGAAGATGGCCATGGCGAGGGCGTTCTGGCGCAACGTACAGCGAGGTTACCCGCTCGCGAATAAACCGGAGTGACTCCGCCAGCGTGCATGAAAACTCGCCCAGAGCGCGCAATTCGCCAACATAGTCCTCTAAAGCCGCAGCTGCACGTTGATCGAGCGCATTGCTCCGGGTCGCGGCGCGTTGAAGAAATCCTAGAATGCCGAGCACCACAGCCTGTAACGGGACTCTGCCGTCTGGCGCTGGTAGCGGCAGGCTCGCCAACAGCGAAGTGATCCAGGCAAGAATCTTCCCCGTGCGGTCTGCCTTCCCCTTCGCGTCAGCCCGATCTTCGTCCGATGTATCCTGATCGGCGGAAAGAGATTCATACCATGTTTGGAGCCGTCCCAGTGCCAACTGATATGTTGCCCGCCCCCAGCTGGCCTCCGCATGCCCAAGCACGCGAGCCGCTTGTCCTGCAGTGAAGCCCTCCGCCTCAGCGTCAAAGGCCAGGTCACCCGACTGAAGCAGGCGACGCAAATGGGCCGCGGAAAAATCGGTTTCTATCCAGTCGCAAAGCCCGATCAGCGCTCGACCCGGACGTGTAAACGTCGCGGGAATGCCCGGCGCGAGAGTCACTGGCCAGTTGTTGCGCAACGCCTTCTCCCAAATCAGGGCTACGTGGGCGTCGGACGCGCATGCAATTTCGACCTGATCCAAGGATTTGCCGGCGGAAAGAATCCGGCGGAAGACTTCTTCGATTTCCGCTTCATGGCCGCCCGCCTGGAACAGCGCGATTTTCTGGGCTGGCGAGGTGCGCGGCGGCAAGGACGCCGGACTCATAAGAAACGCTAACTCGTTTGTCGCGGCATCCGCCGCGATCCTCTCCGTTCTAAGCGACTTCAGGCGTCGAGGGATGCGTACACCTTCAAGCTTGAAGGCACAAGGGTTCAGTCGTTCACCTGGCATCGCATCAATTAGCAGACGCTGGAGCTGGCTCCAGTTGACATCCGGCCGTACAGTCCAGCAATCCCTGGATTTGATTGGGCACCAATCCTGGTGCTTGACCGCCTCTTCATAAACGGCGGCCATATCCGCACGTCTATTTTGCTCGAGAAAATGCTCGTAGGCAGAGAGGAGTGCCACGAGTTCAGCATGCTTCGCACGCGCTTGGAATACCTCAGGTTTCAAGGCATCCGGCCGGACTTCGGCCATCCGCAGCTCGTGCAAGGTTGCCCAGATCGCTTGTGCCATGGTCGGCTGATCCGCGAGTGGACGAAAGTAGCCGCCCTCGGTGGGAAGGTCGAGCAACAGTCGCATCATCAGGGCGGGCCCGAGCCCTTCCTCAGAAGGTTCGATTCCGCGCTCAACGAGAAACGGAGCCCCCATCTGCAAAGCGATATCGAGCGGGGTGATAAATCGCAGATTGAGCCAGTTTGTGCCCTCACGGGCGACTCGTTCGCCCAGAGTTCGCCCGGTCGCATGGTCCGGAACAAACACCCACTTCGACCGGGTAGGATAGGTGGCGCAAAGATGTTTCAATTGATCGACAAAGGGGTCCATATACACCTCGATCTATAACCACGGCGGACGCCACATAACCTGTTCTAATTACAGGTGTTTACGCCTGAGTACCACGCGAAAGTCGCGTTGCCAGCATTTAATTTCAGATAAGTATCTTTATCATATACCTTTTCGGATTGCGAACAGATACGGATTCAGCTTGTAACCCCCAACGGTGAGGCAGGTTTCCCGAGGGTCAGCAACCCCTTCGCCGTTCCTGTTTAGCCAGGATTCGGCGCATGCTGCAGCACCTCGCGAGCAGCTCTGGCGGCTCGTTGACTTCTACGTCTGCTCCCAGCGATGAGCCCGCGCCTGATCTCCCATAGATCCTCAACGGCCATCGCATGTCGCGTTGGGAAGGCGACCGCCTGCGCAGTGCAGCTGGATCCATTCATGCGCGCAGAGAAAGGTGGGGAATTCTTCGAGAATCTCTTCTCCAGTATCAAGCGCGTCTTGAGGGCCATGGAGTCGACCTCAAAAGAGCCGTGGTTCACGAAGCCAATGTCATAGCGGCGACTTGCAGCGGCATAGCTGGTGCCAAGGATTTTGACCCAGTATTCGACTATGTGATCATCGATGAAGCAGGCCGGGCTACGCCACTGGATTTGCTCATTCCGATGGTGCGCGGAAAAACGATCGTTCTTGTCGGCGATTACAAGCAACTGCCCCCTATGTTGGACCGAGAAATTTCGGACGACCTGGCCACTTCTGAAGCTGCCGAGGTGCCGTTGTTTGAGCGCCTCTTCAACAACACCGCTTGTTCCAGAAAACAGGCTCTGTCTTCACAATACCGGATGGTCCAGGACATCTGCGATATCGTGTCAGACATCTCGTACTGGCCCGACCAGACTCTCGAGACCTGCGGAATTGCGAAGAGCAGACACCATCCTTTCCGGGGACTTAAACCCATTCACTGGATCCAATGCGCGGGCCGATTGAACCGTGCTGAAAAGAACGGAGGCCACAGCCTTCGCAACCGAGGCGAGATCCTTGCCGCAGTGGATATCGCGGAAAGGCTGACCCTTCAGTTGAACGAAATACAGCCGGATCGTCCCTACGAGTTGGGAATCATTTCCATGTATCGCGGGCAGGTGGCCGCACTTGAAGATGCGCTCCCAAGATCTGTGACCGATTGTCCCTTTATTACGACCCAGTTAGGAACCGTCGATGCATTTCAAGGGCGAGAGAAGGATGCAATTATCCTGAGCTTCGTTGCTACCGACCCCGACCTGAACTACTTCTTTTTCGACAGGCGACGCCTTAACGTAGCCCTTTCACGAGCGAAAGAACTCCTTGTGCTGATTGGCGGGCTGGACGTCCTAGGCCGCCGACCAAAGGTGTTCGGCAAACAGAATCCAGTCGCGAGACTCAGAGGCCTTATCGAGGAATCGCTGCTCGTGGATGGAGCCTCGAAGGAGACGTTTTATGCCGAGTAATGTCGGGGACGTGCAGCAGCGCTTCGGAGACCGATTCGGGAGGATGGAGCTCACTGCAATTGAGACCATCTTCTGGCCGGTTTTCAGGCATCGGCTGCTGCTCACAATGAGGCAAACCGTTCCTTTGGATGCATTGGAAGAAGGCCTGCTGCGGATCATCATATCCGGAGTGAGCGAATTATCAGAGGCGGCGCGCTTCCTCGGCTGCAGCGAGCGTTATGCAGGAACCATTGCGAAAGAACTCGGCAATTGCGCAGGCGGCCTTCTCAAACCATTACTGAACATGGACGCCTTGAAGACCTTCCCGACCAGCGCAGCCGCTCCAGCACTGGCATCATGCAGCCGGGGGGTAGTAACGGATCGGGAAGTCTTTTTGGTGAGGGATGCTGTCTTTGGCCAGTCGATCGACTTGGGTGAGCGCCGCTTTCACTGCAGGCTGCTGGAGAAAGAAGTGGAATCTCCTGCCCGATGGCTGGGATCTTATGTCTCGTCGAGGGTCAAAGATTCCGAGGGTGCGGTTCAAGATGCAATCCGAATGCAATCGAACGATCAGGAGGTGGCGGCAAGTCAGTTTGACGAGTTGGGCGAGCTTCAATGGATCCGCCTGAACCTGGCCTGCTACCAATCTGAATCTCATCAGAGTGGACGCTTTCTGCTCTTTAATCCAGAGAACTACGATCAGCCATTGGCTTCCTTGAGCAACGACTTCGAGCAGTTGCTGGGCCGCGACGGCAGAGTGAATACTTATTTCCCCGATGATCCGCTTGGCACGGCGAGAGCATTCTGGAATTCACTTTCGGCCCGGACGAAGACGGCGTACGCCGAGGATGAGATTTCGAAAAAGCGTGAACATGTCGGGAAACTGAAACAGGCGCTAACAGCAGTCGAAAAGGCTGCGGTGGGAGGGGAAAGAGCCCCGAGCAAGCCGCACGCGCCGCTCTCAGAGATGGTCTTCGCGAGCAACGCAGCGCTGAAGTCAGGGGCTCTGAATGATGCCGTGGCCGCCTTCCGGAGCGCAATTGAAGCGCTGATTATGGGCTGCTCCGGTGACGCAGGCCTAGAGCCGGAACTGAGCAACCTGGCGAATTGCGCCTTCGAGCTTCGCTCGCTGAACAAGCTTCCACCAGACGCCCTCGAACTTCTGCTCTCTTTTATCCAAAATGCAGAAGCATGGGCCGAGATCGATCGCGACGATCTGCTGAAGCAAAGCCAAGTCTGCTCGCAACTCCCGGGATGCTTAGCCAGCATGCGCCTGTTGGCTCGTGAACTGGGTGTGTTTGACGGCGCTGAACAGCAGGCCGCCAAACCGACCGAGTCAGAGCAGGTTTTCCAGCAGGCAAAAGCGGAGATAGAGCAACGGCAAACAGAACTTGAGAAACTTGAAGCGCTTCTTGCTTCGGCGCCACGGACCAGGCATTTACGAGTTGAGGAACACCCGCAGATACTCCGCAAGGCGCTGCGTGAAGCGCAACAACTTCTGATCCTCATTTCGCCCTGGATAAAGATGCGGGTGCTTTCACAATATCTGCAGGATCTTGATGCAGCGCTTCAACGAGGTTGCGAGGTCTGGATCGGATACGGCATGCCTCGAAGCGACTTCCACCGGGACCGCAGCGATGAAGAGGCTGTCGGCCTCGAGCCGACCCGTTTCCACCTATTGAAGGAAGTCCTTCGAGTATCACGAGGCGTGGGCGGCTTCCTGTCGAGAAGTTCGCTGCCCTTGATCGCGGCAGCGAGTTTGAGAGCGGCAATCTTCTGAGCTCTCGTTTCATTGGTTTCCTTGGTCGATCCGCGGTAGCGCTCGCCGCGCACCGTGAAGTCATACCAGTAATACTTCGACTTGTTCTTTCTAAACAGTTCCACGAGATCACCTCCAAGCAGCCCGTACGGAAGCAACTCGTGTGTTCCGCCCAACGGATCCGCACGGAACAACAACATCGTACATCAGCTTGACTTCGATCCCAATCCAGTCAGAGAGCACACCTGACCAATGCCAACGCTCGAACACTGCGGCGGTGGTTGAGGGTTGGTGGGCGCATCGACGATACCCGTTGCCATGAGAATGGGCAATTTACTCAAGAAATCGCCCTGGCGGTACTCATAAACTTCCGTTTGACGCCCCATGACCTCTTTGAACAATTCCGTGGCTCCTTCGAGCACGACCCAAAAAGGATCGGCTCTCCTTTGTGGATGAGGTACTCGCCCGGTTCAAGATGAAGATCGGCACCCTACTGCGAGAGCCACATAAGGTTGGCGTCGTTCAAGCAGGCAAAGACTGATATCTTCTTCAGCTCAGAGGAAGTCAGCGCGGGGCCGGCGTCCTTCTTTCGGTGTAGGCAGCATGGATCCAGCGCCGCGGGATTCGATATGAGTCGGCTCAGAGTGCAGAGCATGAACGAGATTGACGAATTCCGGAAACCCTTCGAACTCAACAATCAAATGCTCCCATTCACGCATAAACAATGGGCTTCGGAACCTCCGCTCAGCGGAACGCAGCATCAACTCCCACATCCGTCTGGGTATACGGTGTTCTAGAAACAGAAGATAGGTCACGGAAACCAGGGTGCAAAATCGTAACATCGAGATGATTAAATCGTCCGTTCGCTCCGGAAGCTCCGTGCCAGGTGGCGTATTCAGCCAGAAACCTGCCGAAGAACTCTTCAACAGTTCGTTGTACTGGGCAGACATTGCCAGGAAGATCTGAGTTTTCGCCTGCTCGCGGTGATTCACGACCGCGACAACCAGGCCGAGGCCACCCATCAGAAGCGACAAAAGTGTTGCGTATTGAATGATGTGTGCAATGTGCATAATCATCACGCAGTTGTCCCGGATATCACAGGCATCTGTAAAGCTTTTTCTCCTTGCAGCGGATCCCTTCTGCTGCTCATGTTCCCATCCGATCAACTTCAGATCGAGCACGGCGAAGGAGTACAGCACCCGAACCAGCCCCAGCTCACAAAGGTGGTGATCGTCCGGTCGTGGCGTAGCAAAAAGACTCCCACAGCGGGCCGCAGTGCGCAGCCAGCGGAAACAGCGCTTCTAAGAAAGGCTCTCTGCTACATAGGGATTGAATCGGATCTGCCCGTCCTTGCCGCCGGCCCTGGTCCGAATCTCGAACGGAAATGAAGAGAGCTGTTGTTCGGAAAAGCCGGCGATGCGTTCCTTCCCGTTTTCATCGGTGCCCTGCAGGAAGATATAACCGGCTTCGGCTCGATAGACAAATCTATCCACCGTAATCGCCCCGATTGGCGTGTGAAGGATGAATAGTGCGTCATCCGGCTTGTGGATGAGAGAACGGATATCGCGAACGATGTCCCAGAAACGTGAGTCCATGTCTTCCCCTGGTTGACCCGGCGCCAGTCTAAGAATCCCGGGTCAGTGTTAGTTCCGCTGGCAACTTAGATGTTCAAACTTTGCCCTACTTATTGGGCGCAGGCGGGTAGTTTCTAAAAAGTTTGGCCATCGCCTTTTGCAGGTTCTTGTAATTCTTGTCCGGATCCTTCTTAAGGTCGATGGTCTTGGTGGCATCTCCGCGCCAGATCAACTGTTTTCTTGCGGGGTCATACAGGTCCACCACCAGCGTGCCGACGGAAATGGTAGATGTCTGACCCTGCACTGAATCGTCGACACCCCACCAGCCCGAACCCCCGCGTCCCCAGATCGAAAGATTCTTTTCCTGATGGATTGCGGCATGATAGATCACCTGAAGGTCCGCGTTCTTTTCGACCTTGGTGAGTCCCTTTTGTGCCAGCTGTTCGTCCACTGCCCGCCTGATGTCCTGATCGATCAACGGATCCTCTGAGCCGGTGCTGCGGACATCTGACGCGGTGCCCGGAAAGTTTGGCGCACCGCCGGGGATGTCAGGCGGGGGAGCGGGCAGGTTTGGCGGAGGCCCCGGGAGGTCCAGCTTTGATGCCGCAGCCGGGGAATCGACCTTCGGCGCCTCGTTTGGGATCTCGATCCATTGGTATGTTCTGTACTTGGCAAAGTTTGCGCCACGCTCATAGTTGTAGTGAATCTCCTGGCCATAAGCGCAGGTGATCATGAACAAAAAAGCCGCTAACAATGACAGCTGTTTGCTAAGTCTCATTGAGATCCTTTCAACACGCTCTAAGTCTGTTCCGCAGTGATCAGCGTTAGTTTCAATACCCGGCGCGCGATTGTAGGAGCCTGGCAGCATCGGGGAGGTGCCTGTCCTTTCGTTGTCGCGTTAGTCGCCATGTTCTTGCCCTCCAAGGACCCCGCAGGGCATGTCAACGGAGTCTCCACATTCAATCGGAGAAACTAGAACGATTGGCACAACTCGAGATTCGCGCACAATGCGATGCCGTTGAGCCAGCTTGCAGGCGATGTAAATGCAGATTCCAACCAATGCAAGACCTACTAAAAGGGTTCCCGCTCGCGACACATAGGCAGCCGCGCGGTCCAGGTTATGGCTGAAAAAGTAACCCAGACCGCCATAGACGCACGCATAGAGCCCGGCACCGACCGCATCATAGGCGAGGAAGCGGACTCGGCTGGTGCGTGATGTCCCTGCCAGAGGCGGCGCTACCGCGTCCAACCCGGGGACGAACTTGGCCACCAGCAGAAGGGGTAGCCCAAACCGGGCGAAGATCCTCTTTGCTCTGCGATCGTGGAAGTCGGGGTCACGCGTGAACCGATGTATGAAGTGCAACACCTTGTCACCGCCTCGACGACCCGCCTCGTACCAAACCCAGTCAGCCAATAGGCAGGCGGCTATGGTGAGACCGATCGTCGGCAGGACGCCCAACCGTCCGGCCGCTGCAAGCGCCCCGGCCGACAGCAGGAACAGAGGTCCCGGTATCGGAATCCCTATCTGGTGCGCAAAGAGCGCGGCGAAGAGGAAGGAGTAGCCATGCCGCAAAACGAATTGGAAGATCACATTCACTGGCGGCCTTCTGTGCGCACAAGTTCTGACTGCGCGACGACGCGCTCCATCTCCGCATCGAAGAGCTGGGCCTTGGCATCGGCCATTTCCGCCTGCGCGTCTTTGAGAGCAGACTCGTTGGCAGTCTTCGCCACCACCTGGTCGTTGGTGATGCGCAGAAGTTCAGTTCGCACCGCGACGGCCTCACGGGCCGCTTCGAGGCCGGTCTCGGAACGATGGACCCGGCGCGTTTCAGACTCCACGTCCATGCGAATCTTCCTCTCCGTTGCGAGGAGATCCTCCTGCGCCTGGGCCACCTGAGACTTACGCTCCCGGACCAGGCCGACGCGCTTGCCGAACTCGGAGATCGTCCACTCCGCGTGGAATCCAACCACGGCGGTGTTTTCCGGCATCAGTGGCGCCCCGTTTTGATAAGTGTGCTGTGCGATGAGAGAGACATCGGGGATGTACTCGGCCCGTGCGGCGTTGAGCCCCGCATGAGCCTTGGCTACGGCCTGCCGTGCCGAACGAAGCTCAGGATTGTCGGCAATTGCCAGGTCTTCAGGAGTTGCCGCCACACCGGAATTACTCGCCCCGTCCGACGACTCAGCAGGCTCGACGAGTTCGGTTTCGGTTGGCAGCGGCAACCCCACCAGGTCATTGAACGAGTTGGTTGCATCGGCGATCTGGTCCTGGATGGAACCCAGCGAGTGTTTGGCCTCGGCAATCTTCGCCTGGCCTTCCAGTACTTTCACCTGTAGCGCGACTCCGCTTTGGGCGGCGTCCTGCGCTTCCTTCAGGCCGGTCTCGCCGGCCTGAAGCCGCAACTCGGCAGCATGCTTTCGCTGCTGTGCAGAAAGTAGCCGGTAGTAGAATTCCTTGACGCTGAGTGAGACTTCGTTCCGCGCGCGGTCGAGGTCGTTGCGCGCCATCCTCGCTTCGGCCTCTGCCGCAATTGCGCCGGCGTGGATCTTGAACATCTGCGTGACCGGCTGCGCCACGGTGGTTTGGGACACGAGGAAGTCCTGCTTGCCAAGCTGGATCCTTACATCTTTGCCGGGCAGCGGGCCGGTGGAGTTGTAGGTTCCCAGCACTCCCTCTTTGATGGTTAGAAATTCAGTTTCCCCGGTGTGCAGGGCATTGGTCTCATTCTTCGCGGTAGGAAAGTAGTTCGCTCTTGCCTGAACCACTTTTGCGTCTGCCTCCCTGGCTTTCTGTTCGGCAATGCGAACGGTGGAGTTCTTCTTCATCGCCATTTGGAGAGACTCATCGAGAGTGAGGGACTGGACCGACTCCGACGACGGAAGGCGGTCGTTGGGGGCTCCGGGTTGTTGTGCCTGGGCGGGAGTGGCTAGCGCAAACAGGAGAGCCACGCTCGCAGCCATGGCGGCCACGGGCTTCGAGACTTTCTTCGTGTTCACCGCGACAAACAACACCGGAATGACGACCAGGGTAAAGAACATGGAGCCGAGCAGGCCGAAAGCAATCACGCTTGCCAGCGGGGACCACATGCTGGAGCGGGAAATGATCATAGGAGTGACGCCGACGGCGGCTGCCATCGTAGTGAGGAAGATGGGGCGCAGCCTGCGTTCACCAGCCTCAAGAGTCGCCTCCTCCAATGGAACTCCATGTTTCATGCGTTCGTGAATGTAGTCGACCAGGATGATGGAGTTGCGCACCACCAGGCCTCCCAGGCTGATGACGCCGATGAAGGCGGTGAAGCCGAATGGGTTGTGGGTGATGAAGAGGCCCAAAGCAGCTCCGGGCAAGGCCAGAGGGATCGCGGCCATGACGACGAGGGCATCTTTCAGGGTGCGGAACTGGAGCAACAAGATCAGGAAGATCAGAACCATGCTGACTCCCAGCGCATTGCGCATCTCGCCGAAAGTCTCGCGCTGGTTTTCATCCTCGCCGCCGTACTCGACACGATAGCCCGGAGGCAACTGCAGCTTCGAGATCTGCGTTTTGGCATCGCTCAGGATTTGGCTGGCAAGCCGGCCTTCACCCGGGAAAGCGCGCACCGTTAGTGTGCGGATGCCGTTGCGGCGGACAATCCTGCCGGGATGCCACTCCGGCGAAAGCGAAGCCATTGCGCTTACTGGAACGCGAGCGCCTGTTATCGGTGAAAGCAAGTAGGTATCCGAAACATTCTGGAACGTCTGGCGCTGCGCCGGATCGAGACGAAGGTCGATGTCCACATCGCGATCGCCCTCCCAGAAGGTTGATACGGTATCGCCATCGAAACTCCCGGCGAGTTCGTTGGCGATCGTCGTGTTTGTAAATCCGAGCCGATTGGCGACCTCCTGGTGCAGGTCGACTCCAGCCAGCATCTGGTCTTCGTGCCAATCGGTGTGGATGTAAACCGCGCCCGGCGTGTGACTGAGGATGTTTTGGACCTGATTGCCCAGCGAGCGGATTGTGGACAGGTCGTCGCCCACGATGCGGACCTCGATGGGAGCCTCCATGGCATTGCCCTGCTGCATTTCCTTGACGAACACCTTGGCCGCCGGAGCAACGGATGGCAATTGTTCACGGAGCTGCGCCACCAGCTTTGGCGTTCCCTTGACGGTGTGCGTGTTGACCAGAATTTGCGCGAAATTGGATGCCGTGGGAACCGGGTTGACGTTGTAATAGAAGCGCGGGAAGCTCGAGCCCATAAAGCTGGTGAAACTGCGAACCTCTTTATCTTTGCGAAGTGTATCTTCAATGCGGCGCACTGCCGCATCCGTGGCTTCGATGCGCGTTCCTTCTGGCAGCCAGATGTCCATAACGAACTGGTCGCGTTCCGCCAGCGGGAAGAACTGCTGGCGAACAAGGGATAAGATTCCGATCCCGGCTACAAAACTGATGACCGCCGCAATCAATACCTTTTTCCGGTGGTGCATGGCCCAGAGAATGATGGCGTTGTAATAACGCTGCATGTGGTCCAGGGCCGTGGGTTTCTTCTGCAATGGGTCGGCGGACGGATCATGCAGCCCTTTCTTGATGAAGAAACCGTTGATCAGCGGGGTCAACATCATCGCGACCACGAAGGAGACGCTCAAGGCAACCGCTACGGCGATAGGCAGAGCGCGAATGAACTCTCCGCTCGTGCCGCTCAGCAGCAGCAACGGCAGGAAGGATGCGATGATGGTGAGCGTTGCGGCCAGCACCGGGATCGCCATTTCACTGGCGCATCTCCAGCATGCATCTGCAATCGGAACCGTTTGATCCAGCAATTCGACATAGTTATCGGCGATGACGATGGCATCGTCGACCACCATGCCAAGGACGACAATGAGCCCGGCAATCGACACCTGGTGAAGCTCGATTCCCGCCGCATTGAGCATCGCGAATGTAATCGAAACCGTGACCGGGATAGCGACCGCGGAGACCAGCGCGACCCGCATGGGCAGCAGCAGCATGGTCACGAGAATGACGGATATGATCGCAATCCCGAATTCGCGCGTGAAATCCTGCACCCGCTCGTGGACGACCTGCGGCTGATCGGCGACGAACTCCAACTGTACATCGGGCGGCAATGTGGTCCGGACACGATCGAGAGTCTCGTGCAATGTTTTGCCGAACTCCACGATGTTGTTGCCTTCGTGCATCTCGACGGAGAGCAGGATGGCCGGCTGGCCGCCGTCGCGTACATATTCGACCGGATCCTTGTAGACGCGCTTCACATCGGCCAGATCGCCCAGGTAGATGGGCTGCCCCGACGGAGATACATCGACCATGATTTTTCGGATCTGATCTTCCGTCTGGAACTGGCCGTTGGCATCGATGAGAGGCTTGCTGGCTTCGCCCGGAACGCTGCCGCCGTAGGTGATGGTGTTACGGCCTTGTAGAGCCTTTTCGACCCTCTGCGGATCCACTCCATACTGCGAGATCTTCTCCCAGGAGCTTGTGACCTCGATGCTCTCCTTCTGGTCGCCAATGCGCTTGATCTTCGATGCGGCGGGGATGGTGCGGATCGCGCTCTCCACGCGCTGTGCGTAATCCTTCAGCTCGCTATAACTATAGTGACCGCCCTTCACGGCAATAAGAGCCGCCACCGTGTCACCGAAATCAGAGTCCACGATTGGGCCGCGGACACCGGACGGCAGCTCGGATTGCTTCAAGACCGCCATGTCAAGGCGAAGCTTCGACCAGAACTGGTCGGAGTTCTTCACCGACTTGTTCAACTCAACGTTGATAATCACCAGTCCGTTGCGGGAGGTGGAGTAGGTCTTTTCCCGGCGCACTTCTTCAAACCGGAACAGGCGCTCCTCGATCTTGTGTGTAACTTGGCTTTCGACCTCTTCCGCGGTCGCGCCCGGATACTCTGCAATGACCAGCCCGGTACGGATAGTGATCTTGGGGTCTTCACGACGCGGCATGGTCAGGAACTCGGTGATGCCAACCAAAAACATCATTGCAGTAATGACGAGCGTCACCTGGGGGAAGCGCAACGATGCGCGTACGGGGTTCATTGGCCACCTCCGGCAATGCTCACCGGGGAGCCTTCGTGGACATTCTGCTGCCCGGCAACCACGATCTGCTCATCCGGTTTCAAGCCGCTCTTGATCTCGACCTCATCGCCGATCAGGTAACCAAGTTCCACGCGGCGAGCGAATACACGTTGTCGAGTAACGTCGTAGACATAGACCAGGGGAAGTCCGCGAAGATCGTGGACCACAGCGATGGAAGGAACCGCAAGCACGTCGACCATCACGGAATCGTAGACGCGCGATTCGGTGATCATGCCTGCGCGCAGAACGTGGATGGGATTGGGAATGGCAATCTTGGTGGTGAACGTGCGCGAAACAAAATCAGCCGAATAACCGACCGCTTCGACCTTGCCATCGAATTGCCGGTTGTCGAGCGAGGGTATCGTAACGACGGCGCGCGCACCATCGTGTACCTTGCCGATCTCTGCTTCGGGGATTCCGACGCGGACCTTGACCAAATCAAGATCAAGCACGGAGAAGGCCGGATTGCCGGCCGATACGGTGTCGCCGACATTCACGTGACGCATTCCAACAAATCCGCTGATGGGGGCCCTTAGTTGGCAATCCGCGAGGTGTTTCCTGGCTTCGCTCAACTGGCCATCGGCAGCATGCGCCTGCCCTTGAGTGGCTTGCTTCTCCTCGACGCGCGCACCTGCGCGGGCCATATCGTAGCGCTGTTGCGAAGCCAGGTAGGCCGCTTCGATCTTGTGGAAGTCATTGGCCGGAAGGCTTTGATGATCGTAGAGATACTTTTGCCGCTGATACTCGTCTTGCGCGCGCTCGAAGTCGATGCGGGCCTGCTCGAGTTCCTGCGCCCGCACGCCGTTTATTGCCTGGGTTGCGGTGGCTTCAGCCGCTGTGGCCTGGCCTGTGGCCGCCTCGAACGCATTGCGATAATCGGAGCAATCAAGCTCCGCCAGGACCTGGCCCTGCTTGACGAATTGTCCCTCTTCGGCAGACACGCGCGCCACGCGCCCGCCGACCTGGAAGGCCGTGAGTGCGGTCACATTGGCTTCCACCGAACCGCTCGCGGAAACTGATGCCGGCTGGTTGAGTCGGTGGGGAGCGCGGAGTTCCACCGGAAGGGGCTGATCCGCCGCAATCTTTGAATTTCGAATGCATCCGGCGAGAAGGCTAACGGAAGCACCTATGACTGCGAGAGAGCGAATTACGTCTCTGGCGACTTTTGGAGTGGAGCAGAAATTCATCTTAGTCCCTTTCACAAATTCGTGAGTATTTCCAGACAGGATTCAGCACGGATGTTCAGACATCCCAAACTTCATCCATATTGGCTTCCGCGGTAAGGGGATCTGTCCTGACAGCCAATCTCACCCCGGTCGACCGCTCTGCCTTGTCTCTTGTACCGAGGGTTGATCTTGGCCTCGCATTGGTATTTGCATTTCTGTGCCCAAAATGACCAACGGCCGATCCGCTGAATCAAAACGAGATGGAGAAGCGCAGTGACCCCGGACATTCAGAAAGAGTGCCGCTATTGCGGCACATGCCGCGGTAGCGTCATTGCACCGCGGCCGGTGTGCTCCGTGACCACGCTCGCTGGCCTCCAGCAAAACGACAATGCCAAAGCAAACCAATGCGGTAATTCCTGCGTGATCAAGAGACTGGAGGAAGCGCCCGCGGAATAAACCGCCAGGACATACTCGTTGCCTGGCTTTGGCATCCGGGTTGCTCCGAGTGGGTGCATTGCGGATGGGAGGAACACAAGATGGACCTATTTGGATGGATCAATGTCGCGTTCGCGCTTTTCGCGGCGATTGCCGGCGTCATCGTTTTGCGTGGTGTGTTCCGGAGGAGGCTTAGCAGTGCATGTACCATCCGCTTCCTGAGGTGGAGCATCATTGCGAGCCTGGCGGGGCTCATGCCTCTAACGCATCACCTTACGCCGGTTCAACAGATTTGCATCCTGTCGGTGTATTGCTCAGGAGCAGCGATCGTTGCCTGGCTTAAATTCGGCCTCTTGGGTCGTTGGCGCACGATCTTCGCACTCTCTGTGGCCGCTGTCCTCTACCTCGATTGTGCCTTCCTATCAATACGTATATTCGGGAACTCGCTGCTGTTTACCCCATCAGCCACACAGTCGTTTTCGTTCTTTCAACTTGTTCAGTTCCTCTTCGCGGCTGGCTTTATCGTCTTAGGAATACTGGCAGCAAGGAAGTGTCAGATCGAGGCGGCCAACTTGCCGGCGCTTGGCAAGCCGCAGCTTGCCAAGAGGAACGTTCACAGCTTCAGAATGCTGTTCTTATTGGCACAAGGGAGAAAGCATATGTCGAGCATCGCTACGTTCGGCGACCGCACAACGGACATCCCGTAATCGAAGACACCCGCAGACCGGAACTGATCATGCACTGGATAGACGCTTGCACCGAACCACGGGCCTACAGGTTCATAGAGGACTCAAACATAGCTACCAATCCAATCACCCACGGGGACCACCCCGTGGCCGTTTGGATTGAGCCGGGCGCCGGTAAGCTTCTGAGTCCGCAGTCGAAGAAAACCTGAACGAAACGAGAGGTATCTATGCACGAGCCATGGCGGGTGATCATAGTTGGAGGCGGTTTTGGCGGACTTCGTGCCGCCCAGGCACTGAATTCGGAGTTGATAGATGTGACCTTGATTGATCGTCGCAACTATCATCTCTTTCAGCCTCTTCTGTACCAGGTTGCAACGGGGTCGCTCTCTCCAGGACAGATTTCGGCTCCCCTGCGGAGTGTCTTGAGCCGCCAGAGGAATACCCGTGTCCTCCTGGGTTCAGTCGAAGATATTGACGCTGATTCGAAGCGGGTATTTCTTTCCGACGGAGCTGCCCTCCCTTACGATTCATTGATCCTCGCCACTGGATCGCAAACTTGGTATTTCGGGCACAATGAGTGGCAGGAGTGGGCGCCTGGCCTGAAAAGCGTTGAAGAAGCCACAACCATCCGCCACAAGATTCTGTACGCCTTCGAAGTCGCAGAGCGGATCATGGATCCGGTTCAGCGGCGTGCGTGGCTGACTTTTGTTATCGTCGGGGCAGGCCCGACAGGTGTGGAGCTTGCTGGAGCCATCGCGGAGATCGCCCGGCAAACGCTCAAGAATGATTTTCGTTCCATCAATCCGGAAGAAGCCCAGATTATTTTGCTGAACAGAGCACCGCGCGTGCTCATACCATTTCCAGAAGATCTGGCGGGGAAGGCCACGCGGTCTCTGGTCAAGCTGGGTGTCACCGTCAAGTGCGGCGCAATGGTCGTGGATGTTAACAAAAACGGTTTGACCATCGAAGTCGCCAATCACCGGGAGTACATCAGCGCCAAGACGGTAATCTGGGCTGGCGGCATTACGGCTTCTCCCCTGGGACAAATTCTCGCAAGCCGCACGAAGGCTGAAACTGACATGGGCGGAAGAGTCAAGGTAAGACCTGACCTGACGGTTCCCAATTATCCAGACGTTTATGTGATCGGCGATCTCGCCTCAGCTGTAGATGCCAATGGAAAACCCCTGCCGGGCCTGGCGCAGGTGGCCATGCAGGGAGGGGTCTACGCGGCCACGGCGATCTTGCGAAAAGTGAAAGGCCAGCCGGAACTCCCTCCCTTTCGTTACTTTGATAAAGGTTCTTTGGCGGTCATTGGACGCTGGGCAGCCGTGGCCAATGCCTTCGGTGTCCACCTCTCAGGCCTGGTTGCCTGGATGGTCTGGGCTTTCATCCACCTCATGTACATCGTGACCTTCCAGAATCGCCTTTTGGTTTTCATCCAGTGGGCGATTCAGGACTTGACCTTCAGTCGTGGGGCTCGGCTTATCACCGGTGCTGCCCCCACGGATCTCAATTTCAATAAAGACGTTGCTGTTAATCGCAGCGCACCGGAAATCAAAGCCGAGACGTTCGCGGTGCCGCATTGAGCAGGCGTCAGCGG
The DNA here is from genome assembly GCA_963730805.1 of uncultured Acidobacteriota bacterium. Classification (GTDB taxonomy): domain Bacteria; phylum Acidobacteriota; class Terriglobia; order Terriglobales; family Acidobacteriaceae; genus Telmatobacter. Next base: position 146,670 of record CAVSTL010000001.1, read on the forward strand.
CTCCTCCCTTGCCAGCAATTCCTCTCCGGCGGCCCGTAAGGCTTCAATGATTACACCGGATTCCGCTTGTCGAAAAGCGGAGGTCAAATCAAGACCAACAACCACATAGGAAGAGGTTCGAGAAGGGCTACGCCAGATGCCCAAGCTCGAACGATTGCCGTGGACTGCCGTCGAGAATGCCCTCGGCCACCCGGCCATTCGGAAAAGCTGCGGCGATACTGTATCAATGATCTTCCGGCGCAAACGCGATCTGCGTCATGGTGTAGCGAATGAGACGGCGAAGAGCGTGTATTGACCTCCGAGTCCGATTCCTTGCTCGTCCGGCGTTCCGATGATTCTGAGTCAGGCCGAAGCTCAATGTCCTACTCAATCTCGGGATCAACTTGATTGAACTTTCTGGTGTTTGCGCGGGTATGCTAGGATACTCTACCCACGTGAGAAGAGCGTGTTTGGCCGCGGTTACCCTAGGTATTCTGCTGCGGGGCTATCCTTGCTCTTTTGCCCTGGACCCCTCGTCGGACATCAGCCAGTACGGGCATACTGCATGGACCATCCGCGACGGGTTCACTCCGGGTACCGCCTTCGCGATGGCCCAGACGCCGGACGGTTACCTCTGGCTCGGTACGGAATTTGGCTTGTTTCGCTCCGATGGCGTACGTTTCGTCCCCTGGCAACCACCGGCGGGGCAGCACCTCCCCGAAAGCCCATACGCTCTGCTCGTCACCCGCGATGGCACTCTCTGGATTGGCACATTTTCTGGGCTCGCGAGCTGGAAGCGCGGCGAGCTGACTCAATACCCGGAGCTTCAGGGAATGTTTGTGACATCGCTGCTCGAAGACCGGGAGGGAACCGTGTGGGCCGGCGCGATGGGGAGCTCCAGGCTGTGTGCAATCCGAAGCGGGACCGTGCGGTGCTACGGGCAGGATGGCGCCTTGGGCGGTTTCGTCTGGAGTCTGGGTGAGGACAGTTCCGGCGCTCTCTGGACTGGTGCCGAATCCGGTCTTTGGCGCTGGAAGCCCGGTTCGCCCAAGCGCTATGCCGTGCCCGGAGCGCGGCTTGCCGACCTGACTCAATCCGGCGACGGCCGGCTAATCGTCGGGATCAGAGGTGAAGGACTCAGGCAGGTCGTTGGCGACAAACTCGAAGCCTACCCGATTCGCAGCGCCATAAACTCCAATGCGACGCTGTCCGACCGCGACATCGATGCGAATAAGCTGCTCAGGGACCGCGATGGAGGTCTCTGGATCGGAACCAACCAGCGAGGGCTAATCCACGTGCATCACGGTCGCACAGATGTCTTCACGGCAGAGAGCGGTTTGTCAGGCAACATCATCGCCGGCCTTTTCGAGGATCGCGAAGGGAATATCTGGGTGTCCACTGCTGGGGGACTTGATCGGTTTCGAGAACTCCCCGTCACTACTGTTTCTACGAAACAGGGTTTGTCCAGCGATAACGTTCATTCCGTAATCGCGACGACGGATGGCAGCACCTGGATTGCTACCCGCGATGGTTTGACGAGATGGCAGAAAGGAAATACGACCATATTCCGTAGAGCCGATGGACTGCCGGATGACATGGTGCAGTCCATGTACCAGGATCATGCTGGGCGCATCTGGGTGTTTACAGGTCATGGACTGGCCTGGTTCAACAACGGCAGGTTCGTGTCCGTAGATGGGGTACCCAGTACGGAGGTCGGTTCCATTACCGGGGACAACTCAGGCAATCTCTGGCTTTCAGGAAATAAAGGCCTTTCTCATCTTCGGGAAGGACGCCTGATCGAAAATCTTCTCTGGACAGCACTTGGGCACCGTCAACAGGCCAGTGTGATCATGTTCGATCAGGACCGCGGCGGACTCTGGCTTGGATTCTGGCAGGATGGGGCGGTGGAGTACTTCATGGATGGCCAGGTCCGCATTACGTACACAGCCGCGAATGGAATGACCAAGGGGCCTGTTGCCGCCCTTCGCCTCGGTCGGGATGGGGCCGTGTGGGCCGCAACGCAGAATGGCGGCGTGAGCCGCATTAAAGACGGCCGGATCACCACCCTCACAACCAGCAACGGCTTGCCGTGCGACAGGATTCACTGGACCACAGAGGAGAATGATGGTTCATTGTGGCTGTACACGGGCTGCGGCGTGGTGCGCATACCACGCAGTCAGGTGGACGCCTGGATCTCCGACCCGAGGCGCCGGGTCGAACCGACGGTTTGGGATGCGACGGACGGCGCCCTGCCTTGGGGATCCCCTTCCTCGTTCGGTCCAACTTTCGCGAAGGCTGCTGATGGAAAACTGTGGTTCGTAACGCGAGAGGACATTGAGGTCGTCGATCCTCCTCATCTTGCTTTGAACAAACTCGCGCCACCCGTCCACGTCGAAAAGGTCGTAGCCGACAGCAACACCTACTGGCAGAACCTGCCAGGCGCATCGATTCCGAATCTGCATCTGCCGGCCCGAATGCACGATCTGCAGATCTTTTACACTGCCCTCACTTTTGAAGCGCCTGAAAGGGTCCATTTCAAATACCGGCTTGAAGGCCAGGATCCTGACTGGCGGGAGGTGGTCAATGACCGGGATGTGCAGTATTCAAACCTCGCTCCGGGTACCTATCTGTTTCGCGTGATCGCAAGCAACAACAGCGGCGTCTGGAACGAGCAGGGTGATTCGCTGGAATTCTCGATTGCCCCGGCGTACTACCAGACGAATTGGTTTCGCGCGCTGTGCGCTGTTCTCGTTCTGGCCCTGGTGTGGGCAATCTACCAGATCAGGGTCAGGCAATTGCGCCACGATTTCGCTCTGGCGTTGGAAGCGCGTGTCGGAGAGCGGACAAGCATCGCGCGCGAGCTTCATGACACCCTGCTTCAGAGCTTCCAGGGTTTGATGCTGCGGTTTGAAATAGTTGCGCAGATGCTCCCTGATCGTCCCATCGAGGCAAAGGAGAAACTGGACGGGGCGATGAAGCGGGCTGCCGATGCAATCACCGAAGGCCGGGATGCGGTGCAGGGTCTGCGCACCGCCACAGTGCAAACGAATGATCTCGCGCGGGCCATCAATACGCTCGGTGAGGAACTCGCAAATGACCCCGCCAATTGCGCATCTCCGGTATTTCGCGTCACAGTTGAAGGCGACCCGCGAGATCTGCGTCCTATCGAGCGTGACGAAATCTACAGAATTGCGGCGGAGGCTCTCAGGAACGCCTTCCGCCACGCCCAGGCTCGTCAGGTCGAGGTTGAGATTCGATATGACAATCAACTGTTCCGGCTGCGTGTGCGGGATGATGGTAAAGGCATTGATCCCGCTGTTCTGTCGGCAGACGGGCCTGAGGGACACTACGGTTTACTCGGCATGCGGGAACGCGCCGGACTAATAGGGGGAGAATTGGTGGTTTGGAGCGAAGGTGGCGCCGGAACCGAAGTGGAATTGATTGTTCCTGCTTCCTCCGCATACACGACAGCTCGGAGGGGTTCCTGGCTATTCGAAAAGTTTGCGGGAAAAGCATGACCGCCATACGCCGAATTACAGCGCTGGCCTTGCATCGAGCGAGCAGGATCGTGCTCCTGTGCACGATTCAAAGTTCCTATGCCATAGCCGCTGAATCCAACCCCGCCGAAATTCTAATTGCCCAAGTCAGTAACACACCCTCCACCCACCTGACTCCAAGAGCCGCTTTCCCCTCGGAGCACGAACCTGGAGCGCACGCAACTCCTCGCCCGTCTCAGGATATCCATTCTCAAGACGTCCGTTCGCTGGTGAGGGACCTCAAATTCACCCACCTGACCACCAATGATGGCCTCTCTCAAGGCTATGTCGTTGCCATTTTGCAGGACCGACGGGGCTTCATGTGGTTTGCCACCCGGGATGGTCTGAATCGCTATGATGGCAACTCCTTTGTCGTATACAAAAACAACCCCAACGACTCCGGCAGCTTGAACTCCAACTTTTTGCAGGACCTGATGCAGGACGATCACGGCTATCTGTGGATCGCGACCAACACCGGTGTGAATCGATTCGACCCCGAAACCGAACGCTGTATCCGCTACCTTCATGACCCCGGCAATCCCAACAGTCTTGGTGGCGCCTCGGTCAAGAGCATCGCCCAGGACAATCGCGGTTCTCTCTGGTTTGGCACCGAAGACAGCGGCCTGGACAAACTCGATCCAACGACCGGAACCTTTACTCACTACAAAAATGACAGCGATGGCCACTTTGTTGGGAGGATCAGCCAGGTGATCGAAGACAGGCATCGCGAGATCTGGTTTGTTAGCGAGCGCGGTCTGCTTCATCTGAATCAACAGACGGGACAGGTCAACCGCCCTCCTGCAACGAGCAATGGCCTCAGCGCCGACAGTGTGTATGAAGACGAAGCCGGCAATTTGTGGATGCTGGCCACTTCCCCCATCGTCGGACTCGTGAAGTACGATCGACAGGCGGAGCGCCTCACGACCTACCCGCTTGGCACCCATGATGGCGGCGCTCTGGCATCAACGAGCAGCGGAGGGTCGCTGAACGGCACCCTTGTGGCGGACGGGCAGAATGGCTTATGGGTGCCATCGAGCCATGGTCTCTATTACTTTGACTGGCGCGCAGAACAGTTCACATTTCGGTTTCAGCACAATGAAACCAACCCGGATAGCCTCGACAGCGACGCGATTTTCTCAGTCTATCGGGACAAGGGCGGCGTGCTATGGGTGGGAACTGAAAACTCGGGACTCAACATTCTTGATTTCCGGCAAGAACAGTTCGTCCATTTCATGCATCGCCCTGCCGATCCCGGTAGTCTCTCGCCGGGCAGGGTCAAGGCGATTTATCAAGATACCAATGGCGTACTGTGGGTAGGCTTGTTTCCGCGCGTCCTCGATCGATTCGATCGAAAGACGGCCAAGATCACCCATTATGCTCCCACGGCTGGCGCCCAGAATACGCTCGCCGCAGGCACGAACGTCAATAGCATTTACAAAGATAGAGCAGGGTATCTCTGGGTCGGTGGCGGGGGCAGCGGTCTCGATCGGCTGGATGAACGCACAGGGCAGTTCATGCATTACCGGCACAACCCTGACGATCTCAACAGCTTGATCACTAATAACGTCTACACGCTCTTTGGAGACCGAAACGACAACCTCTGGGTGGGCCAGGTAGGTGGTCTCAGCCGCTTCGATCCAGCCACCGGACGCTTTGTGAATTACCAGCCGGCTCCAGATAATCCCGCCAGCCTGGCAAATACCGTCTGGGCCATTGAACAGGATCGTTCCGGAGCACTGTGGCTGGGGACCTGGGGAGGAACGTTGGTCCGATTCGATGACAAGGCGAAGACTTTTGTAAATTACACGCCCGATCCCCATGATCCCGGCAAGCTCCACGGCGGCGGCATCAACACTCTCCACGAAGACCGGGCCGGCACATTGTGGGTGGGAGCGATGGATGGACTCTACCGATACAACGCGCAAAGCCGAGCGTTCGCCCGATACACGGAAAACCAGGGCCTGCCGAGCAGCACCATTCGATGCATTCTGGAAGATGGACGGGGCCGCCTTTGGCTCAGCACCCAGAAGGGCATATCCCGATTCGATCCTAAGCAGGAAACGTTCAGAAACTACGACGTATCCGACGGCTTGCAGAGCAATGAGTTCAGTACCGGCTGTTATCAAGCCACAAACGGAGAAATGTTCTTTGGCGGTACCAATGGATTGAACGCATTTTTTCCTGAAAATGTCCGCGACAATCCCTATGTGCCTCCGGTCGTGATCACCAGTTTCAGAATCTTCAACCAGTCTGTACCCATCGGCCCTGAGTCGTTGCTCAACAAAGCTATCCAATACGTCGATTCGCTGACTCTCCCCTACCGCGACAACGTTTTTTCGTTCGAATTCGCCGCGTTGAGCTATGCGAATTCTCAGAAGAACCGTTATCGGTATAAGCTTGAGAACTTCGAATCTGGCTGGAACGAGGTGGGCAGCAAGCAGCGGCTGGCTACTTACACCAATCTCGATCCCGGTAAATATGTCTTTCGCGTGCAGGGATCGAACAGTGATGGGATATGGAATGAAGAAGGGGCGTCGCTAGCCATCGTCATCATGCCCCCCTGGTGGAGTACAAATTGGTTTCGCGCCCTTTGCGTGCTTTTTGCCGTAACGTTGCTGTGGGCAGCCTATCGCTGGCGGTTACGGCAGTTGCATCATCAGTTCGATATGACGGTGGAGGCGCGTGTCGGAGAGCGGACAAGCATCGCCCGCGAACTTCATGACACCCTCCTTCAAAGCTTCCATGGTTTGCTGCTGCGCTTCCAGATTGTTTCCGAGTTGTTGCCGGAGCGTCCGGTGGACGCAAAGGAACAACTCGACAGAACCATCGAGAGGGCTGCCAAGGCCATTACCGAGGGCCGGGATGCCGTGCAGGGATTGCGCGCTTCGACGGTTGAAACAAACGACCTCGCGCGTGCGGTGAACTCCCTGGGTGAGGAATTGGCCACCGATCCAGCCAACCATGCCGCTCCGACATTTCGCGTCACAGTTGAAGGCGACCCGCGAGAACTCCATCCTATCGTGCGCGATGAAATCTACAGGATTGCCGCTGAATCTCTCCGGAACGCCTTCAACCATGCTGCGGCTCAACAGGTTGAAGTCGAAATCAGGTATGACAATGAACAATTCCGGCTCCGCGTTCGAGACGATGGAAAAGGCATGGAATCGGCGGTTCTATCGGGGCGCGGGCCGGGAGGACACTATGGCTTGCCCGGTATGCGGGAACGCGGCAAACTGATAGGAGGTAAGCTGGTGATTTGGAGCGAAGCCGGTGCGGGTACGGAAGTGGAGCTCCGCGTTCCCGCGGCCGCCGCCTACGCTGCAGCTACCAAACGTTCTTGGATCTCAGAATTGTTGGCCAAAAAGTAAAGGAAATCAAGTGGAGATTGGACCATGAGTACCGGTACAACTCGAATCCGAATTCTGGCGGTCGATGACCATCCCATAGTTCGCGAGGGCATCTCCGCGTTGATTGCGATTCAGCCGGACATGATTCTCGTAGGCGAAGCCTCCGACGGTCGCGAAGCCATCCAGCAATTCCGGATGCATCGCCCGGACGTGACGGTGATGGACCTGCAGATGCCGGAAATGAACGGGCTCGATGCGCTGATTGCCATTCGCAATGAGTTCCCGGATGCGAAGATCATTATGCTGACAACCTACAAGAGCGACGCTCAGATCGTCCGCGCGCTCAAGGCAGGTGCTCAAGGGTACCTGTTGAAGAACGCACTGCACAAAGAATTACTGGCGACGATCCGCGCCGCAAATGCGGGCAAGAAAACCATCTCCCCGGAGGCTTCGCTCGAAATTGTCGAGCATGCAACCGACGACTCCCTGACGCCGGCAGAAATCAACGTGCTGCGACTCATAGCCGCCGGACGTGCAAACAAAGAAATCGCAGATCAGCTCTCCACCACGGAAGAATCGGTAAAAAGTCGGGTCAGGAGCATCCTTTCCAAATTAGGCGCCAGCGACCGAACCCACGCCACGACCATCGCCTTGAAACGTGGGATCATCGAGCTGTAGATTTTCGCCCCCAACTTATCTACTTCTGCGCCTCAAAAGAGGCTCGATCCGACCTCTTTGTGGGGCTCTATTCTCTTGGGAAATCGACGACAATGAATACGCATATGAGAGGTGCGTCCATTGCGACGCTTGTATTCCACATTCGCTGGCGGTTGGCCCGGGCTTGGTCTTATCTTAATGCGGCTGGTTGTGGGGTTTGCTTTGGTGAGTAGTGCGTTTTCCGCCCTGCCAGGGAGCCCGGCCATCCCCATGACAATCTTGTCTGTTCTTCTGGCCGCCGCAGCGATTCTTCTCATCATCGGACTATTTACTCCGCTCGTGGGAACACTGGTGGCTGTGATTGAAAGCTGCAGGCTCCTCATCTTACCTGCAGACAGGTTGGTCTACCTCCTGGTGGCAACCTTTGGTGCTGCCCTGGCAATGTTAGGGCCAGGCCTATGGTCGGTCGATGCGCGCCTTTTCGGTTGGAAGCGCATTGAACCCACGCCTCGCAAGAGGTAAATAGCGCACCCGAAAGAAGCCAGCCGCTCCCCTCAAACAAGGCCTGTCTCCTCCGCGAATAGAGGCGACCACTTGCCTCCACATAGGTCTTCGTTTCCCTCGATGCAGAGTTCCGCCAGAACGCGAAAAGCTCCACAATGTCATTCATCTGATCGCCGCTCTCCGGAAGGATTCAAAGATGGGGGCATGATGGGGAACCTGGATCAGCAGCTAGCTTCATTCCCGCACCGCATAAGTTCCCTCCCTAAGTCGTGGCAGAAAGCGAGAAAACAAGATGCAGACACTTCAGCGTAACGAACACTACACCGACAGGGGACACTATGCCGTGATGACGCGGACAGCAGTTGTCAATTACGCCCAACTGACAAGGATAGCTGATCACCTTCGCCGCAACGCCGAAGATCTCGCGTCCTCTACCAATAATCCCGAGCTCGAGACCTGCCGCATTGCCGGAGCGATGGTGGGCTGGGCATTCAATCTTGTCCCACTGCGCATTGAGGCAGGGTTCGACTACTAGCGCGTGCGCAAAACAGATTGAGAGCGGCCGGGGCTGAATTCCGGTCCGTTCGGTGCCTTGTGGAGTTCCAGTCAGAATGCTGGGATAAGGACAGAAACCACAGCAATGGTGGCTGGCTGCAATCGGGGAAAGAATCAAAGGAGGAAGACAAATGGCGACGGTTGTTTTCACAGACCCCGGAGGCTTCATGAAAGCACGCTTCCCCAAAGTTACCGATTTCGACGACGAGACGATCTTCCCCAAATCAGAAACTAGCTCTGATTACGGATTTGAAGACATCGTCGGCCACAGTTCCGCTTTGCGTCGAGTGCTCGATCAGGTAGCGATCGTTGCTCCCACCAACGCCACAGTTCTGCTTCACGGAGAGACGGGAACCGGCAAGGAACTGGTCGCCCGCGCCATTCACAAGCTCAGTCGCCGGCGCCACCGCAGTTTCGTTTGTATGAACTGCGCTGCCACTCCTGCAGGACTTCTGGAAAGCGACGTCTTCGGGCACGAAAAGGGCGCGTTCACGGGGGCCCTGATGCAAAAGAAGGGCAGATTAGAACTGGCAGACGGGGGCACGCTGTTTCTTGATGAGATAGGCGACATCAGCCTGGAATTGCAGCCGAAATTGTTACGTGCAGTGCAGGAACGGGAGTTTGAACGTCTGGGCAGCACCCGGACGATCCAGGTCGATGTGCGAATGATCGCCGCGACCCACCGAAGCCTCCCTGATATGGTCCGCAGCGGAAGCTTTCGCGAAGATCTGTTTTACCGGCTCAACGTATTTCCCGTCGAGATCCCGCCTCTTCGCGAACGGCCCGAAGACATTCCGCTCCTGGTGAATTACTTCGTCTCGAAGGTATCCAGCCGGATGGGCAAACAGATCAAGTCAATTCCCGACCACGCCATGGAACTTCTCACCAGGAATTCCTGGCGGGGAAACATTCGGGAATTGGCAAACTTTGTCGAACGCGCCGTCATTCTCACTCGCGGAGATGAGTTAGAGGTTCCGACTTTGGGGTTCGTTAGTATTCCCGAGATGTGTAACCCAACCTCATCGAGCTTTCATCAGGCGGAATCCAACGCAATCATCGGGGCGTTAAAAGAAGCGTCCGGACGCCTATCGGGCCGCGGCGGGGCCGCCGAGAAACTGGGATTAAAGCGCACGACCCTGCAGACAAAGATGCGCAGACTGAACATTTGCCGCAACGATTACGGTTGCTAACCAACACCGGCAAGGGCCAGTACCGCCGCACATGTACGCCGCCATTAGAGAATTCGAGGCACAAATGAGCACAGCTGTAATCAGCTTCGGAGTAGAAGTTTGCATTCCGGAATCGGGTTGTGTCCAGATGAACGATTCCGCGCCTTGGGTCGACGCGCCTGTCCCGGACGCTCCAGTCCCGAAATCAGGGGAAGTCAATGACCCGGCCCTCTGTTATGAGACTACCCGCGAAATAGACCTCGTGTCAGCAGCCAAAGGTGGCGATCAGTACGCATTCGCGGAGCTGCACCGTCGTTATAGACCTTTGCTGAAGCGGCGGATTCGACGGATCGTTCGCAACCTGGAAGACACAGAGGACATCCTTCAGGACACCATGATGAGCGCCCTCAGGCATCTAGCCGGATTTCGCGGCAAGTGCAGCTTTCGGGCCTGGATTATGACGATCGCAACTAACACTTCGTTGATGCTCCTGCGAAAGCGAAAGAGCCACGCTGAGACCGGATTGACATATGTCACCAGGGACGGGAAAGAGGTCGAGATTTTAGAGGTTTTGGACCCGTTGCCCAACCCCGAACAAGTTTACGCAAAGTGGCAAGCGAGCCAAAGAGTAGCTCAGGCTGTGAGAATGCTTCCTCCAGGTTTCCGGCAAGTTGTGGAGCGCTATCACCAGGACGAGGTGCGACTCGTGGATGCTGCGAATGCCATCGGCATCACAGAGGGGGCTGCGAAGTCCCGGTTGTTACGTGCGCGAAACGCACTGCGTCGTCATCTCAACGATAGAGACCGCTATATTGATCGAGATCTCGGGTCGGGAACAGGTGAGCGGCTGCCGCCGCCCAGTCGAACAAATTGGGCTGAGCCTTCGCGCTCAACATGGTGCGCCTCGACGACTACGCCAGGATCCCGGATCTTAGATCATCTTTCTACTCAAGAGCATCATTCTGAGCCTGGGATTGCCCGGCGCATGCACACTTCCTAAGACAGGACCCGCCTTCGGTTTTGCAATGCTTGCCCCGCAACCCATGCGCTCCCGACGGCTGCAGCCTGTGCCCGAGGCGCTCCCGTAATTCTGACCCGCAAGGAGGCCCGGCCATGTCTGAGGAACTGAATCAAGGCTTGGCGATAAGAAACATTGCAATTGCAACCGACTTCGCACCGTGGTCGGACCGGGCCATGCAGCACGCTCTGGTTATAGCTCGCTGGTATAGGGCCGCACCCCATATCGTTCACACCGTTCGTCGATCCGAGTTCTCCTTCGTGCCGACCTCATGGTGCAGCTTGACGAATTGGCTGCACGAGATCGCGAGGATCTGATGGGCCGTCTTCAATCTGCCCACAGCCTGGACAACATCGAGCATCGCATCTGAAGTCTTGATGGCGAGGTTTCGAATTTCGGCCATTTCGTCCGGGATCCGAAGATCGATCTGCTGGTCTTGGGTACGCGCGGGCGGAGCGGCATCGCAAAACTTTTTCTGGGCTCTGTTGCAGAGCAAATCTTCCATTGCGTCTCTTGCCCAGTGCTTACGGTCGGACCATGGTCGCGGGGGGCCGCCAGTCAGCTTGCATTGAAGAACGTGCTCTTCGCAACCTTCGCCGTTCGTTCTCGATTTCGCCGGCCGGAACAAAGAGGATCTAATCGTGCTGGGTCTCGATAACCGTCGTTCCCTCTACGATGGTCCGCCCCTCTCGCACCATATGAAATTGTGCGGCAAGCCCGGCGTCCGGTCCCGAATGTGCGCTTCGCTCCCGCTTCTCCCGTTAGCTAATTGCGCAGCCTTCGGATGGCGCCCCAGGCTGCCATACCGGAAGCTGGGGGAAAGAACCGCACGCGTGCAAATCGGAACAGCGCGCGGACGTTACGCATCCCTTCCTGAGACAAAATTGGGGATTACGCCTTCGCTCCTGAAAGCGGTTCGGAGAGGAGACCCGGCGTAATCCCTAACGTAGGGCCGTTAGCTCCTACTTCGATCGCCTCAAACTGGGCGTGAACCGGGGAAGGATGAACTCCTGCGCGATGGCTGCAAATGCGCGTTCGGCTTCGCTGATGCTGAATGCGACAAATACACCTCCAGTGCTGCGATTCGAATCGGGGTAATACGTCATCGACAACGCGGTGGCTCCCATGACTCCTCCCATACTCGAGAAGTTGATCTGTCGATGACCATTGTCGCCTCGGCAAACAAAGGGGGCGGCTAACGCGTGCATCAGACGCGAACGCGTTCCTCCAGTTCCCTGGTAGAAGTAGCGGGGATCCTGGTGCAACAACGACGGCAGAATCGCTCCCCCGATCAGAATGTCGCTGAATTCCCCGGCCGCATTCGCTCCAAAGCGTTGCCCGAATCCCTTCGCGCCCTGGACATAGTTCGGCGTATTGGCGGCCTGATCGATCCCCGACATAAAGCCGACTCCGATGATCGTGACGGGATCCGTTGCAACCTTCATGGCTAGCTTGAACTTGAGCTTGGTGGTCAGGGGTGCCGCATTCGCTGCATCATAGCTTACGTAAAAATTGGGAATGAATCCAAGTACGCGCTGCTGCTCTTCCAGATGCAACTGCTCCACCGCGATTTCCTCCGTTGAACCATATACGGTAATCGAAGTCGAGTCCGCTTCCATCTTCAGGTGAATGTCATCGAGAATCAGGAATTGCGATGGCGTGAGGACGATGGCCGGAGATGTCCACGCTGAGAAACCTTTCACATGCACGCTGAGTTCGTAGGGAATACCGGGCCTGACTGAGTCAAATTTGAATGCAGCGCCATCATCCGCCGTTACTTCGCGCTGATCGTCAGAAGACCTGCCGTTCAATACCACGGTTGCACCCGGAACGAGAGCCCCATTCACGTCAAGAACCGTTCCGGTGATCGTGGCCATAGCTGAACTGACGGGGGAGGCGGCGGGGCTGGTGGCGGGTTCGGAGTCGGACGCGGACCGGGCGGTCTCGAGGCCCCCCGCCAGGACGGCATTTGGCTGCATCGCTGCAACAACGGTCGCCTGCGTGGCTTCGGGATGGACCGTCTCCTGGGCAAAGATTGGCTGCCGCAGGACACACACGATGGCGATTGCGATAAGCGCCCGGGCGTGTCTCCGCGCAATCCCGATGCAATGTCCGCGGCGCCGCGCCGAAGTCGGGCCCTCATCTGGCACGCTTGAGATGGAGAAGCCGTCTGGCACGATTGCGAGTTTCTGGCTCAGGGTCATAGTTTCTTTACCTTCTTCAGGCGCTCAGTCGCCGCGCCAGCTTCATTTTGAAGTTCCGTCTCGTAACGAAACCGTGTCGTTCGAATGAATCGGACACTCTGCGTCGTGCACGATAGAGACTCGATTTAGCCGAACCGATCGTGACTTCGAGAGAACAAGCCGCGTCAGCAATGCGGACTTCATCGAAAACACAACGCTCGAGGATGATCTGGTGTGTTGGCGATTGGCGCAGAAGTACTGCGTGCAGGAATGTGCGCAGTTCCTGGAGCATGATCTGCTGCTCCGGATTGGGGCGAGCATCGGGAAAATCCCAGCGGCTCGGGGCCGGCTACCTCTTCGTGCCTCCTATCGAGCGAGACGAAGTAACTGTTCATTCCCCTTCGCATCATTGAAAGTGCCGCGTTGTTCACGATTGCGATCAACCAGGTGCCGACTTGAGACTCCTTGCGGAATCTGCGCACATTGACGAACGCGCGCAACATCGCGTCCTGTACCAGGTCCTCCGCATCTTCGTGGCTTCTAGTGAATCGTCTGGCCGGGCGATACATGAGCGTCTTGTGCCTGGCCAGCCACTCGTCCATCGCGCCGGTGATTCCTGCCTGGGCTGCGGCAACGAGGGCCTGTCCCCCAGAGTGGTCGCAAGGATTTGTACGCGTGCAGTGTCCTTTGTCAGATTCGTTGGTGATTGTTACTTCATTCGTAATCATGGCTGTTCCTTAAGAATTTCCGTCACAATGACTCCTGGGTGCAGAAGATCAGCATCGCAATTGCAAGCAGGAGGCACTAGAGCAGAACCTTGCTCGCCAGTTTCACTTCATAGGTCATGCCGTCGTCCATCAGCGTTGATACTGGAGTCGCACCTAACTTTGGCGGCTCGCCGCTTCGACCCGGTTAAGCCGGCCGACTACCGCCAGCAAGTCGCCAGGCTCAATGCTTGACGGCACTCCTTCGTCATGGAGCGGATGGTCCAGAAACCCAGAGCTGCCTGAGACGACGATCCCCGTCAAAACCCCCTCGGAGATGGGTTCGATCCAGCCGCGGGGACATCCAAGGAGTAGGGCGCAGTCAAGCACCGGGTATTCGAGATACGTGTGGAGGATGAAGCAGGCTCTCTCAAGCACATCGAAGGAGGCGATCATCCATTGGGACGGTATGGTGCGAAGGCTTTGCCGGTCGAGTGCACTAACGCCCGCTCTCGTCGGTGTCACCGCGCTTCGAGTTCCCGCAGATGGCGGGAGTTCCAGGATTTCACCGCTGATCTGTCTCAGTGCGACATGGACCAGCAACCGCTTGATCCAGGAGAGCATCCACTCTCGTCCTACGTACGGGGCCGCCTCCGCAAGCTCCATGGCCTCGGCCAGGCTTTGCTCACCTGCCTGTCCGCTACCTGCCATCACCACCGCAATCCAGAGCAGTTCTTCCACGTTGTCATCCAATACCTGTAGCAATGCTGTGCCATTGTTCTCCTCCATGGATTCCGGAAGTGTCCGTCTCAAATTCCCGCCGTCGTAATTGCCTCTTCTGCTCATCGCGACTACCTTTCCAAGTTCGACACCACTACGCTGATATAGCCCGAAAAAATCCCTCTTCACACACCCGAGCGTCTTCGATCGAGAATGAGTGTTGCCCGGAAGATCAAAGGCAGTGTGATCGGCTCCCGCTTACTTGATTTGCACGAGCTGTGCCATTGCAGCGGATCCTTCAAGCGCCTGAGGACGAATGACATAGCATTCGCGTGGGGCGCCGCGAGGGCGAAGGTGCTGCCGCAATAGCGGCGTTTCGCCGCGATAATGGCAAATGACGGAATAGTTAGACTAGCCAGGACGTATTGCGGCTGTGAACTGGGAGAGGCTCAACGCCAAGAGAAAGACAAGTGAGCCAAGCCGCGATATTCAAGGGGCGGATGAAACCATCTGTGGTGGGTGAAGATGCAACGATAGACGAGGGGGACAAAAATGCTGGATAGGATCCTGGCGGCCATTGATCAATCGCAGGAAGGAGCCAGGGCGCTTCGATTAGCGATCGAACTTGCACATGAAATCGGCGCAGACTTGAAAGTGGTCATCGTTCAGAAGCCGCTTCCCGCCAGCTTCTCGTTCGCAGTGTCTGCCATCATCGCCAACGTCTGGAAGCACGCACAGCTGCAGCAGTGCACCGCGCTTCATAGCCACGCAAAACAGCAGATGGTTGAAACCGGCCTGTATCCGGATGCCGAACTGGTCACAGGCAATGAGGTACATGCGATCCTGAGATCCGCAAAACAATACCGGGCCGATCCGATTGTCATGGGCATGAGAAACCGCGCGATCGTGACCGATCGCACCCACTCAGGACGTGTCCGAGCGGTCTACCTGTGCTGTGCTAGGCGTGCCATAACGGTCATCCCGGCACGGCGTCCAGGTTCTCTGCTCACCTCGCCCGCGTCGACTTCTTCGTCAGCAGCAAACACCAGAAGGTTGGAGATTGTAATCGGAGCGCGAGATATTCAGCCGGCTCATTTTCCGCTGCAGCGTGGTGCGCTTCAGGCCAAGACGATCAGCCGCCCCGCCACGCCCCGCCATTCTTCCCGAGCAGGCGTGCAATGCCTCGATGATCGCCCGCCGCTCCGCCTCGTGGAACGTCGAAGCAGATATCGGGTGTCCTGCCGCCGTTCGCGCCAGTTCATCAATAGGAACGAATAGTTGGTCGCCACGCGTCAGGATCACGCAGCGCTCGATAAAATTTTCGAGTTCCCGGATGTTACCCGGCCATGGAGCGTTCGTCAGAGCGTCCATGGCGCGCGCCTGAATCGTCCCGATCCGCTTGTCCATCAGGCGCGCGAATCGTGCGACGAAGTGATGGACGAGCAGCGGTATGTCCTCGCGGCGCTCACGTAGCGGCGGAATTTCGATCGGGAAAACGTTCAAGCGATAGAAGAGATCTTCCCGGAATTTTCCCGCGCGGATCATCGCCCCGAGATCGCGATGGGTAGCGGCGATCAAGCGCACGTCGACACGGACGGTTCGCGTGCTGCCAAGGCGCTCGAACTCTTGTTCCTGCAGTGCGCGCAGGAGCTTGGGCTGTAGGTCGAGACCGATATCGCCAATCTCGTCGAGAAACAGCGTGCCGTGATCGGCGAGTTCGAAACGTCCACGCTTTTGGATCAGGGCGCCGGTAAAGGCTCCCTTCTCGTGCCCGAAGAGTTCACTCTCGACCAGCCCTGAAGGAATCGCGGCACAATTCAGCCGGACGAGGTTGCGGTCCTTTCGCGGGCTCAGGCTGTGCGCCGCGCGTGCCACCAGTTCCTTGCCGGTGCCGGTCTCGCCGTGCAGGAGCACCGTGGAGTTCGTCGGCGCCACAATCGCGACCTGTTCCAGCACTTTGCGAAGCGCGTGGCTCTTCCCGACAATATCTTCGAAGTTGTATTCGCATGCGGCCTCCGCGTCGAGGTGGACTCGTGCTTCGTAATAATCCGCGGTACTCTGCTGGATTGCGTATAGAAGTTCGTCGTCGTCGAATGGCTTGGTCAGGAAGTTTACGGCCCCCGCTTTGACCGCGCGCACCGTCGTGGGGATGTCCCCATGGCCGGTGAGGAAGATGATGGGCACGTGGACGGCAGCTTTCGCAAGCTGCTGTTGCACCTCCAGACCGCTCAACCCGGGCAGATTCACGTCGAGCACCAGGCAGCTTGGCAGCCTGGGCGGCGCCACTGCAAGGAATTCTTCTCCTGACGAAAACGTCTTCGCGCTAAGTCCGGCGGAGCGAAGCAGACTGGCGACTCCCTCGCGCGCCGACGCATCGTCATCCACAACGTAAACTAAAGTCCCTGGGTTGTTCATCGGTCCTCCCTGCCTTAGCTGCCAGGCTGCCACTCCAGGGCGGCCTGGACGGCGTCAAACAACTCATCCTCGCTGAATGGCTTGGTTAAACAGGCCACCGTCCACTCAGAGTACGTTTGAGACCTTGTGCGGTCGTCGTATCCATGTGCCGTGATGAAAATGGCGGGCAGCTTACAACTGCTGGCCATTAGCTGCTGGTGTAGATCGATGCCGCTCATGCCTGGAAGGCGAACATCGAGGATCAGGCAGTCCGCCTTGCGGGGATGGGCTGAGTTCAGGAACTCCTCTGCGGAGGCAAAAACTCTTACATCCAGTCCGGCTGACCTGATCAGACTCTGGAGCGATTCCCGAACCGAGATGTCATCGTCGATCACTGCAGCAAGAGGTGCCATCGCGCTATCCATCTAATGGATACCACCCCACGACCAGAGAATCTATTACACCTTGGCACTAGACTTATGCGCTTCGTCGGCCGGGACGGAGGCCCTCTCGAATTGGACAGGAATTGTCGGGCGAATTGCTGGTTCTCCACTAGCGCTTCTTTGAGCGAATTCCCAGGCTATCCGCCATCCTCACCAGGTGCGCCAGCGAATCGGCGCGCATCTTGCGCATCACCTGCCCACGGTGAATCTTGACCGTATACTCGGTTATGTTCAACTCAGCCGCGACCTGCTTGTTCAACAGGCCTGAAATCACCTGCTGCATCACTTCCCGCTCCCGTGCCGTCAGCGTCGCATATCGATTTTGCAGGTCATGGATCTCCGCATACTGCTGCCGGGTGCGGCCATCGCGTTCGATTGCCTCTTGGATCGCCCGCAGGAGGTCCTCTTCTGCCACCGGCTTTGTAAGAAACTCAATCGCTCCCGCTTTCATCGCCTTCACAGAAGCGGGTATATCACCATGACCGGTAAGGAAGACGATAGGAATCTCGAGTGCGGCTTCGGCCATACGCTTCTGCAGGTCCAGCCCGCTCAGCCCCGGCAGTTGCAGGTCCAATATCAGGCAACTTGGCGCCTCCGCGCCCAAGCGTGCCAGAAATTCCTGCGCGGAGCCGAAAGTTTCCGCTCGCCAGCCGGCAGACCGGATGAGACTCTCGAGACCCTCGCGAACCGAGGGATCGTCGTCCACAATCGCGATCACCGCTCTACAGTCGCGCGAGTTCTGCATCAAGCTCTTCTTTCCCCTTCGGCAGGCTGAAGTGGAAGGTCGTGCCGGGGCCATCGTTCGCCGTAGCCCATAACCGGCCGCCATGGGCCAAAAGAATGGAACGGCAGATCGACAACCCCATGCCCATACCTGTGGGCTTTGTAGTGTAGAACGCCTCAAAGATTTTCGCGCTCTGATCCGGGTTGAGACCGATGCCCGAGTCTTCAATCGTGACTTCCACCTGATCCGGATCAGCTTTCCGGCTGGTGATCACCAACTCCCGCGCCCGGTCTGCAGTGGTGCTCATAGCTTCGATGCCATTCATCACCAGGTTCAGAACTACCTGCTGCAACTGCACGCGATCGCCTACAACAGCAAAGACCTCCTCCGCAAAACAGGTTCGGATATTCACGTCCTTTTTTTTCGCTTCATCGCCGACCAGCGGAAGCACTTCCCGGATCGTTTCATTTAGATTGAGTTTTTCTTGATGTGATGGTGTCCTTTTGGTCAGTGCTCGAATCCGGGCAATGATCTCCGCCGCCCGCTTGCCGTCGCGGACAATGCGCCGGGCCGCCTCCCGTGCCTCCTCCAGGTTAGGCTGATCTCCAGCCAGCCAACGCAGACAGGCGCTGCCATTGCTCACCACGCCCGACAACGGCTGGTTGACTTCATGCGCGATGGATGCGGTCAATTCCCCCATCATGCTCACCCGATTGATGTGGGCGAGATCTGCTTCGAGTTGGTGCAACCTGGCGCGCTCTTCCTCGGCGTGCTTGCGTTCCGTGATGTCGACAAGAGTCCCCACGATTTCAACCAGGTCCCCATTCGCATTCAAAACGGGATGGCCTATGCCGTGAGCATACTTAATTGTTCCATCCGGTAACACGATCCTGAATTCGACTTCGCCATCTACTTTTTGATAGATCGCTCGATCGAAGGCCTGGAGGAAAATGGCCCGGTCTTCCGGGTGTATTCGCTCTAGCGGCTGCTCTCGCGTAGGCACTCCCTGTTTTGGATCGAGTCCGAAGATACGGTACAGTTCCTCGGACCAGTACACGGGCCGCACGGACCCATCGTCGGCCCAACTCCCGGTATGGGTCAGCCTCTGGGCCTCGGCAAGGTAGGCTTCACTGCGCCGCAAAGCATCCGCCGCAGACCGCAACCGATCTTCCCCCTCCTTGCGCTGAACGAGCCGCCACATGCCCAGCATGAGCAGCCTCAGTTGACGCACATCGTTCTCGTCGTAAGGTGCTTCCCTATTTCCCACGCCGGCTACGGCAACAATCCGTTCGCCCTCGAATACAGGCACGTCCATGTGGCGCATTGGCTTCACGCCCTCGGGCGCGCCCTTTTCGAAGGTATTGGGCGGGGCCTCCTGGACGATTACCGGCCGGCGCTGGCGCACCGCTTCTTCCCACCGGCCGCCCTCCGCTACCGGATACGTCTGCGGAGTGAACTCGCCGGCGCGTTGTTCCTTCGGCCACGGATGCATCGTTAGCAGGGTTCCATCCGCGTTTACAAAAGCCAGGTAGCCAATTTTGCTCCTCGTCAGCTCGACGGCCTTCTCCAACGCAAAATCGGTAATCATCTGCATTGGCTGCTCGGCCATCTCATTGAACTGAAGGAACGCCTGAACCTGCAATTCGTACAGGTACAGGGATTCGTCAACTCGCTGGCGCTCGGTGATGTCCCTGGTCGTTTCCATGATCGGCCTATTGTTCAAACAGAGGAACGTGAACAGTGCCTGCAGTCCGTTTGCGAAGCCTCAGGCTTGAAAAAGGCTGCAAAGCCTGGACGTGACTCGCGATGAAACAGTGTCGCAGACGATCCCTGCGGGTCGCATCGGCCCAGGAGGGGGTCGCAACCTGCACTTCTCAAACCTCGTCGCCCCGGAGCAGCCGCTTGTTGCCATTAAAGAACTGCCGCGCTCGCAGTCCGCGGGCCCTTTCCAAAACGCCGTTACACTCTAATTGCTCTGAGTTGTTACCAGCAATATGTGGCAACGACGTCCGCAGCACCGGCAAGCTGGTTAGTGGCGGTAGTATGCAAAACGATTTGTATGTTTTTCTTTCCCAGCCTTTGGGGAAGGACTTGACCAACGCGGGGGCCAAGGGCGAGATGAAGTGGAACAGGGGACCGGATGATCCGTCTGCCTACTCGGTAAATGCTACTGAGCTCCGCCGAGGGCGAACTGGTCCTGCGCGGTAAGTCACGGCTCCTTTCGTCGAAAGCAAGTCGCAATCACCCTGCGTCCGCTGGTTGTGCCATTGGAGAGGCGTGCCGGCCAAGGTGGTGAAACAAAATACCCGCGCCGGACGCCGAGCCGCCGGCTTGTCCGGCGGATGACGTCGCCGTCAGTGGCTGCGACAGAGCGGTTCCCGCACTGCCTGATTTGTTATTGCTTGACTGGGTGAGCGTGGCGGCCGGGTTGCCGACGACAATCCCATCGACCCTGTGTCTGCGTCGCCGAGCCATCAGGCGGTGTTGACACGGAAACCTGACACGGGCTTGGCCACAATTAATGAGTGATGTTGACTCGCATGCGTGAGAATCGTTCGCAAAAAGGCGGCCAACATAGCTTTAAATCAGCTGTGCCGGAGACTGTGCCATGGTGGGCGTGCACAAATGGGTCGAATCAGTAGCTTAGACGACCAGTTAGAGCGCTTCCGTGCGGGCTTATTCGAAAGGTAAGTACTTAATCCTAAATCGACGGTCCCCGGCGATTAGACTTCCGATATGCTGATCCGGCATCAGCCAACCCGGGCCGCGCGTGACTCCTTTCGTTAGAATTCCTGCAATCTCCGAAAGTATTAATGGTTCAAGCGCCTGAGTTTCTGAGCAGAAGAGGCCGAAGTCCGACCCAGCGCGAATGACGCTGGCCATACAGCTGAACTTTATCCAACCACCCTTGAGCGCCGTACCAACGAAAATGCCGGCATCCGATGAAAGAGGCCGGCATTCTCAT
Organism: uncultured Acidobacteriota bacterium; assembly: GCA_963730805.1. GTDB lineage: Bacteria > Acidobacteriota > Terriglobia > Terriglobales > Acidobacteriaceae > Telmatobacter. The sequence goes on from CAVSTL010000001.1 coordinate 167,568, forward strand.
CTTTTGCATCTAATAGCTGTTTTTCTAGAACGTCACCTTAAGCGCCAGCTGCGTGTTGAACGGCTCGCCCGCGCCGATGCCGGGCGCACCGTTGAAGTCGCCAATGGTGTCATACAGCTGCATGGTGCTGATAGTAGCTGTGTTGGGGTTGTAGGCGGCGTTGCCGCCGCCGAGCGGAGGAGCGAAATTGGTGCGGTTGAAAATGTTGTAGAACTCCACGCGGAACTGGGTGTTGATGCGCTCCCCAATTTTGGTGTTCTTGAAGATGGAAAAATCGACATCGCCGAAACCGGGCGCCACGAACGCATTGCGGTGGGTGGTCCCCCAGGTTCCCGGCGCCGGATCGGTGAAGGCGGCGGGGTTCAGCCAGTTGGCGCCCGTCTTCTGTTGTTTGAAACCCGCGTAGGGGTTGGCAATCACCTGGTTCGCGCGCTGGTTGCCTTCGCCGGTGTTGTCGGTCTGGTCGTCGGTGAGCACAGTGAACGGCAAACCGGAGTGGAATGCCATCACGCTGTTCAACTGCCACCCGCCGGTGATCGCTTTGTGCGCCTCGGCGCCGGGGATGTCGTAACTGAGCTCGCCCACCAGGGTGTTGCGGGTATCGAAGTCGCCCTGCCCGTAGTCTCCCTTGAAGTTGGTGCTGTTCTGGGGCAGCGCTCCGCGATACGCCGTCACGTCGTCGAACGAGTGCGACCACGTGTAAGCGAACTGGGTGCTGAAATGGTGATAGTTTGACGCGCGCAGCGTGGCCTGCAGCGAGTTGTAGTTGGAGTTGCCGATGCTCTGAATTTCGTTGATATTGCCGTACTGCGAGAACGTGCCGTAGTAGGGGCGCGAGGTCTGGTCCACGGCGTTCGGATTTGGACTGCTCTGGTTGAGGTCGATGATCGACAGCAGGTGATGCCCGGCGCTTCCCACATAGCCTATCTGCGCAATCATGTTCGATCCGAACGACTGTTCCACCTGCAGGTTGTAGTTGATGTTGTTCGACGGCTGGAACGACTTCTGTACCGAGAACACGCCGCAAGGATTCTCTGCCGAGCACGAAGGAGCCGAAGCCGAACCGAAGATATCGGCTCCAGGCTGCCAGGTGAGGAGTTTCCCTTTCGGATTGACAGTGCTGGGGGGCAGGGGGTTGGCCGAAATCGAGAACACCGGACTGGGGCCGGCCGGATTGCCTTCGAGCCCATTGGGAGCATTGTTGCCGGGACGATTGTCGAGGAACGGGTTGATGTTGGGAGTGTCGTAATAAATGCCTGCTCCCGCGCGGACCACGGTGTGCTGCGTGGCCTGGTAGGAGAGGCCGATGCGCGGGCTGAAGTCTGTGTAAGTAGGATCGTATACCGACGAAATCGCTCCGCCTTGAAATACGATTCCCCCCAGAGATGGCCGGAAGACCGAAAGGTCCTTCTTGCTGTCGTGCAGCGGCCCTTCAAAGTCCCAGCGGAGCCCCGCGTTGAGGTTCAGCTTGGGCGTCACCTGGTAGGAATCCTGCGCAAAGACAGCAAACGTATGCACATAGACCAGCCGCTCGGGGTTGCCCAGCGTGATCTGGGCGGTCTGTATGTCTCCGGCAAGGAAGTCGGCCAGGGAAAGCAAGCGTGCTGTGAGCGCCGGATCGGTGATGGAGCCGGCGAGAGACGATTTGCCGAGGTCCCAACCTCCTTGGGCGCCATTGAATTTGAAATCGCCCTGTGCCTTGCGGTGGTAGAACTCGTTCAGCGACACCCGGCGGAATTCACCGCCGAAGCGCACCTGGTGTTTTCCTTTTACCCAGGAAAGGTTATCGGAGATCTGTCCGGTGATGTCGTTGCGGCCCTCGGGCGGGGTACGGCCGGTCGAATCAAATCCAGAGATCTGCAGTTCCGGAGCGTCCTTGAATACGGAACCATCCACCAGCCCCACGCTGCCGATGTCAAAGCCTGTCTTGTCGTCGTTGAACACCTGGTTGAAGTAGTTCACGCCGGAAACAAGCTGGTTGGTCAGCGATGGGGAGAATGTGCGGTTGTAAGTCAGCTGGTAGTTCTGCACGTGAATGGGAGCGACTTCATAGTAAGGCAGCAATGCGGAACCCACCGGCGCCACCTGGTTTCCCTGGCCCCCAAACCAGTGCGCTGAAAGCGAGTTGTTGGCGTTGATGGTGTAATCGATTTTGCCCACACCGTTGTAGCTGTATCCGAATTCGGGATCAGGGCTGACATAGTTGTCGACCTTCGGACTTTGGGATTCGGACGAAGGGGATGTAAGCGCATACGACGGCCATAGCAAGGTCAGCAGTCCCGACGAGATGGGGCTGATCGTACCGCCGTTCGAAGTCACCACGTCGCTGGCATATTTCTGCCATTGCGTCGTAGGCTCGGTGGCCTGTTCCGGAACGCCGATGACAAAGCGTTGCTGTTCATAATTGGCGAAGTAGAAAAGATGGTCCTTGATAATGGGGCCGCCCACCGAGCCGCCCGCGTTGTAATCGCGGACCTTCTGCTTGGTGGGAGTAAACGGGCTCTTGGTGCCGAAAAATTCGTTGCGATTGAAATAGTAGGCCGACCCGTGCAGTGAATTGGTGCCGCCCTTCAGGCCGAGCGTGGCGGTGCCGCCAGGGTTGCGGCCGGTGTCGGCCGACGCATTGGTTTGCACCGAGAACTGCTCCACCGAATCGATGGGCAGAATAATGCCCGCGATCCCGGAAACGCCGCCCTGGTTGACCGCCGGAATGTTGTGCCAGATGTCGTTATTGTCCACGCCATCGATCTGCCAGTTGATCTGGTTGGCGCGGGTGCCGTTCAGCGATCCATAGCCGCCCGCGCCTGAATTGGCAAAGCCGGGCGTCAGGGTGGCGAGCTGCGTGAAATCACGCCCGTTCAAAGGCGCATCGTCCACGGCCTGGGAGTCGATGATCGTGGTCTGGGTCGTGGTGGTTGTATCCAGCGTGTAAGCAGCAGCATCCACTTCTACCGTCTCCGCGGAAGAGGTCACGCTCAACTTCACCGGCTGGGTAAAAATCTGACCGGCCGAGACCGTGACTCCCAGCACCTTTTCGGTCTTGAACCCCGTGGCGGAGACGAGAATGTCGTATTTGCCCAGGTTTAACTCGGGAAACGCAAACTCACCCGCCGAACTGGACGTCGTTGTCAAAATAACGTTCGTCGCGGTATTGGTGATCTGGACCATGGCGCCCGGGATCACCGCTCCAGACTGGTCGGTGATGGTGCCATTGATTCCGCCTCGGAAGGTGTGCTGTGACCAGGCAAGCACCGAAACCAACAGGATCAGCACGACCGTGGTTACACTTCGGGTGATTCGATTCAGCATGCGAGTAGCCTCCTCAAAATTCAAATCAAGTTGTGGTTTTCGTTTGCCCTGAAAGAAATAGAAGAATGACCAATGGGCAAAAATGGAAACGTTTATGTCTTATTTGGGGAAATAACAAGGATGGAATTGCCGTGGAATGGTCGCCATTCTCAAACATAGAGAGAATCCGCATAAGGAAGCAATGAAGAAACAGTCGAAAACGAGGCGGTCGGGCAGGATTCGTCACAACCACACTCATATTCCGAATTGGGAACCATGACGTTTCGGTTCAGACACTTGGCGGCTCGGAATCCCCATTGAATGTGATCCAAATCACGTCCCCGGGTGCGCTTAAGCACATCCCGGCCCGGCGATTAGTGACAACCTGTCGTGTTGCGAGGTACATGCCATGGGCACTACGGTCACGGAATCTTGGACTCACCCCGCAGTCATCCTGGTGGCGACCGACCTGAGCGACACGGAACGGTTGATGCCATATGCTGTCCAGCAGGCAGAAAGCACCGGCGCCCGTCTGCTACTGTTGCACGTTCTGGCCACCAGCGAGTCGATGGCTGTCGACGCGGTGGGAATGCCATACTACGATCCCGCCGGAGCGGTGGAAACCGCCGGTCAGATGCTGCAGGCATGGGTTGCGGTGGCGCGGGCCAGGAAAATCGGATGCGAAGCGATGGTTCGCGAAGGCAACGCGGCCCAGCAGGTGCTTACTACCGCGCGTCAGTTCAAAGCGGACCGTATTCTTCTCGGGACCCGGAGCCGAAGCAAGATGAGCAAACTGCTTCTTGGCTCCGTGGCAGAACAAGTGCTGCGCTCGGCACATATCCCGGTCATTACCGTGGGACCCGAGGCTCATCTCCCGGTGGACGGCGCCGATCCGGAAGGGATCGTACTGCACGCCACCACGCTTAGAGAGGCCTCCCGCCCGAGCGCAGCGCTTGCCTGCAAGATCGCTTCGGACCTTGACCGCAAGCTGGTGTTATTGCACGTGCTGCCGCCCCGGGACGAGATGGAGCACAAAGGGCTGCCCACCGGCGTGGATTCGCTGGCTTTGCGCGAGCTGCGCGTCATCGCCCAGGAAACCGGCTGCGAATGCCCGGTTGCCATTGAGCCCCATGTGGTGCACGGCAACCCGGCCATCGAGATTCTGGCTGAAGCCGCCGATCGCCATGCCTGCCTCATCGTGCTCGGCGCCAGCCAGCGCAACGTCTTTCAGAATTTGGCCCGCGACCGCACCATCTACAAGGTGCTGGCCCACGCCCGCTGTCCGGTCCTGACCCTCCGCGAGCCCAAGGCCGAAGCCGAAGAAGCGGTGCTGGCGCGCCTGGCGACGCATCGGTAACTGACCGGCGTTTCAAACTTTGCGAGATCATCCGGCCACGCGCGCCAGGATCGCATGCAACTGCCTTACGCCGTCGGTCAAGGCCGCCGGGCCTGGCTGCAGGATGGACGACGAATTGATCTCAAAGACATGCTGGTTGCGGACAGCGTTGATCCTGTCCCAGCCCGGACGCGAAGCGATCTCACTCAGCTTAACTTTCATTCCGCACCATGACGCGAGAATCACGTCCGGATTTCGCTCAACGACGGCGCCGGGACTGACCACTCGATCCTGAGCCTTTCCCGCGCGGCGCAACTCCGGAAACACCGGCTCGCCGCCCGCGATCTCCGTGAGTTCTTCCACCCATTCAATCCCGCTGATGAGCGGATCGTTCCACTCTTCGAAGAACACCCGCGGCCGGAAAGAGAATCCGTTCGCTGCTGCCGCGATGCGTCGCAACTCGCCGCGGTAGCTGTCGATCAGTTCTTCGCCACGCGTCTGCTTCCCGAGAATTCGGGCGATCAAAGAGATGGTGTCGAAGATCTCCGCAAGGCTGCGCTGGTTGCAGTTCAGAACCGGGAATCCGCGCAACGAGGCCTGGCGCGTGATCTCCGCCTGGACGTCGGAGTAGGTGATGATGAGGTCGGGTTCCAGCCGGGCAATGGCCTCGAAGTCCGCATCGCGGAAAGTGGAGATTCTTGGCTTGCCCTTCACTTCGGGGGGCCGCGTGGAGAAGCCCGACACGCCCACAATCCGCTCCTGCTCGCCGAGCAGATAGATCAGTTCCGTGGCTTCGTCGGAAAGGCTGGCGATGCGGCGTGGATAAGAAGAAGGTTTCGGCAAAAGGGGAATCCTGCGGGATTGCGATTCAAGGCTAACCGACGCGGCGGACGCCGCGCCAGGAAGGTTCACGGTTCCTTGTAGATCGCCGCCCCGGCCACCGCTCCGGGAACAGTCTCAAGCAGCGCCCCGAAGGTCGTCATCAGCGTGAGGCGGGTTGGGAACAGGCCGAAGATGCGCATGAAGATGAGGTTGGGCAGGAAGATGCCAACAATCCACACCGCCAGACCGGCGTAGACCGCGGTCTTCGGCCCGGGCCCGAAACGGGGCCGGATCCCCGCATAGATCCAGACGGCGACCGTCCCCCCGACCAGGCCGGTCAGGCTGGACCCGATCAACTGATTCGTTGAGAAGCCATAGTGACCGAGAGCCTTGAACCCTTCGCTCCATTGCCGCCCCAGAATCACGATGTCAATGAGGTAGTCCAGAAGATTGAAAACCATCCCGGCAACGATGCCGCCAAGGATCAAACGGCGCACATTCATCTTTCCCATGCAACCTCCGGCTGGAACCGCGAAACCATATACTCGCGAAAAATCACGCGGGAAATCGCCGAGATGCGTGCCTTACTGCGGTGCGAGCGAGAGAAATCTCCACAGCCGCCTCAATTCCGTTTCGAAATCAGGATCGAGCTCAACTTTGGCTCCATCGGTCGATCCCATCCCCAGTTTCTCCAGTTCCGATCGAGCCTCTGCGAGGCGGCCCGCGATCCAATTCGCATTGGCCTTCTCATAGGTAAATGCGCGGCGCAACCGGTCGCGATGATCTTCGGGAAGATTCGAGTTCTGCAGCTTATCCATCGCAAGCTCGGCCAGGCTGTGCATGCGCGCAGTTTCGCGCGTCTCCGCGAGGCAATCGAAGAGAACTTTCAGGGCCTCGCCCCATCCCCGCCAGTTCTTCAGGACTTCAAAAAGATTCGCCGAATCGACGGCATTCTGGATGGCCTCGCTGAAGCGCTGGCCGGTAAGAGCGATGCGCGCTGCCGTATCGAGACAAAAGGCAATCTGCAGACGGCGCCCATGGAACGAATGGATCGCCATGGCGCGAGCCAGCAGTTCGCGCGCCTTGTCCAGTCGCTCCGGCGACGATGCCAGAAGGTCGGCCCAGTCGCGCAGCAACCGGCCAAGCGTGCCGTGCCAGCGATAGTCGTGCTGCTCCGGAGGACACTTTTCCAGGTCGGCCAGCGCCTGCCCATAGATCATCTCGGCGACTCTCGTCTTCCCGACTGACTGCCAGAGGTACCCCAGTTCGTGCTTGGCGCGTCCCGACTCGCGCAGCGGAGCCACCGTTCCCGGATCGCTGATCACTCTGCGAAAGCAGTCCTCCTGGCAATGCTGTTGTTGCAGGTTGGTAAGCTTGCCGTCAGGATGATGGAGCATCCAGTCCGGCCGCGGATTGGGAATCACACCGCGCCGGCTGATGAAGTTCGCAGTCAGCAGCAGCATCTCCGGCTGGCTTGAAACCCTTCGTATGAAGCGGAGAGATGCCTCCTCGTCTTCGGCGCGGGCAAAGGCAAAATACGCCGCGGAAAGAAGATCGTCGCTGCAGGGGTCGGGCAGCGCCGCGCAGGCCGTTTGCGCTTCGGTCAACCGGTTGTCATTTACCAGGTCGATGAGGGTCGGCTGCGGCTGCGGACCATACATCAAGACAAACGTCAGTGTCGAACTCGGCTCGATGGTCCGAAGGAACGCCATGTGGCGAGGCGCGGCATTGCTCCACACAATCAACGGCGAACCATACCGCTCGATCTTCTTGAAGAACCACACCAGGCGCTCGGCCGCATCGGTGTTGGGAATGTCATTGCACGCGACATTGAGTTCGCGCAGCGCCGAAGTGTCCAGTGGCTCTTCCGCGCCATCCAGCCGGATGACGTTGCCGCGCCATGCCTTGAACGCCGAGACAGGCAATTTTGCGGTGGCTTCTTTTGGGAAATTTTCGAAGCCGTGAAACTCATTGAGTGTCCCCGGCTGCAGCTGACTCAGCGCCAGGGCCAGGCTCGCCCACAAATCGGCGATGGACGGGGCGGCATTCGTCCCCGGAGTCGCGCTCGCCGCCGAGGCGTTGGCGCCTGTTGCAGGATTTGCCTCTGCGGACGCTTCGGTAGCCATCCCAAGGGGAGACGTGTCGGGACAGCCGCATGCGCTCGCGGCATCTGACGCATCGTCGGCAGCCCACTGCGCCTCCGGCACTCTTGGCCCGTTGAGCGGTAATGCGCTCAAGTCGAGCGGATTGCGCATGTAGACCGTCATCGATGCCCAGTTCGCAAAGGGAAATTCGTTGGCGAACTTGTCGGCGCGAATCCGCACCAGCGCGGTCTCGGGATCGCGGCTGGCCGCCGGACCAAACACTTCACGATAGAACGCGGAGGCGATCGACTGCGCATCCTGGTTGTGCAACTCGGCCAGAAACGAGAGCACAAATCCGGCTCCGCGCCGATGCAGGCTCAGCGCCGGCGACTCTCCCCACGAGTTGGTCGCGCCCGAACAGCAACTCCAGAGCAGCGCGATGGGTACCTCGGCAAACGTATTGGCTAGCGCGGTCGCGAACACATCGCCGATCTCGTTGGTCACCGCGCTGCCGTGTTCCTCAAGATGAAGAATGTCGAGGTTCGCGACCTTCGTGCCGGCCTGGAACGCCTGGCTTCCATCGACCGTCTGAATTTCTTTTGGCAGCCCTTCGAGCGATGCGGCTGTCACCTGGTTGGTATCAGTCCCCAGCACGCTCATCAACTGCAGCGTGTTGCCCGTGGTCGACTCCATGAGGGTGAAATCCGCCCAGGAATGGACCACCGACAGATCGCCCGCCGCCAGAAACGCGCCGGTATCGTCGATCATGGCCGCCCACGGCAGAAGGTGCAGTTCCGGGCGCGTGGTTTGGATTACCAGTCGGCGGGATTCTCCCGCGCGTCCCAGAAAATCGCGCAAGGCAGGGCTGACCGCTACCAGGCTTGCGTACAGATCATGGGCCAGGCTGCGTATGGAAGCCGCGGCGCGATAGTTTGTGGAATCGTGATTGATGTTGCAGTCGCGCAGCCGCCGATCGAACTGCCGCCACTGTTCGTCGTTGATTGGAGAGCGAAAATTCTGAGTTGGGTATGTGACTCCATCCACACTCAGGATTACGCCAAAGTCGCGCTCCGTGGCCAGGGGAAGACTGCTCTCCGTAGCTCCGCTGAATAGCTCGAACTGAACGAGCGCGGTTTTCCGGTAGAGATGCATGCGACTACGCTACCACACGCGTTTTCCCTCGCCGCCCTCAGTCCCCTGGTCTCTCAGTCCCGTCCAACTGTGTTAGGCTTCTGCCGATAACGCCGCGTGCCAATGTTCCCTCCAGCAACAACGAGGTCACGATGTCCCGCGGTCCCTGACAGGAACCTTTCTATGCCCGACCCAGCCAATGTTCCGTATCCCCTCCTGGTCAACGCCGCGACGGGCAAGGCGGAGCCGCCGCCTCCGCTTGAAAACATCGCCGCGCTTACATCCGATCTCCCCGGAGCCGATCGGCGCATCGCCAACTCCACACATCTTGGCACCGACTACAGCGTCGACGATCCCAACGACCTTACCCAGACCGGGTGGGCGATTCTCTTCGCGTCCGATGCGGATCCCGCCATCCAGGCGCAGCTTCAGCCGCTGCTCGATCTGCGCAAGCAGCAGGTGCAGGATCCATCGCTGTTCAAAATCTTTTCCGGCAACACCGGCGTGCTTCCCGGCCAGGGCGCGGCAAGCTGGGCGCAGCAGCGCGGCGTGGCGCTCACCGCGCCTGTCGATCCTTTTCAAGGCGTGCCCTACTATCTGCTCATCGTCGGCTCTCCGGAACGAATCTCCTTCGAGTTCCAGGCGCTGCTGAAAATGCAGTGGGCCGTGGGCCGGCTCTACTTCGACGGCGTTACTGACTACGGCCGCTATGCACAGGCGGTGGTTCAATACGAGAGCAAATCGTTTACCCCCGCACAGCGCAAGAACGCCGCCATCTGGGTGACGCGCAACAACGGCGACCTCGCCACCGCCATGCTTTCCGGCGCCATCTGCCAGGATTTTCTCGCGCCCGCGAACCAGCTCGGCTCCAAAGGCCAGTTCACGCTCGATGCCTTCACCAACGAAAAGGCGACCAAGGCCCAATTTATCGACATTCTGCGCGGCAAGCTGCCCGGCGGATCGCCCGCTGTCATCTTCACCGGTTCGCACGGTTGCAACTACTATCCCGACGATCCGGTCACGCAGCGCCTTATGCAGGGCTCGATGCTCTCGCAGGAGTGGACTCCCGGAACACCGCCTGTCCCAGCCAACCAGATCTCCGCCGATGACATTCCCGCCGACGCGCGACTGCAGGGCACGGTGGGATTTCTCTTTGCCTGTTACAGCGGAGGCTGTCCCGCGCAGAACAGTTACTACTTCAACTCCGACGGCTCGTCTGTGACCGTCGCGCCCGCGCCGTTCATCACCCGCCTGCCCCAGGCGCTTCTCGCTCACGGAATGCTCGCGGTCATCGCCCACGTTGACATGGCATTTCCCTTCGCGTTGCTCGACGTCAACGGAACGCCGCAGCCGCAGGCGGTCCGCACGCCTCTCGAGCTATTGATGCGCGGCAAGCGCACCGGCCTGGCTGCAGACACCCTCAGCATCATGTGGAGCGCGCGTTCGTCGCAGCTTGCCCTGGCCCAGGCCCAGGCGCCGCCGGCGGCTCCGGCGGCCGCTCCTGGGGCGGCTCCCGCCGCATCCAGCCCAAGGCCGGCCGCGGCAACCTCGGCCATCGCGCAAATGACCATGGCCCGCGATGATGCGCGCAACTATATCGTGCTGGGCGATCCGGCCACGCGATTGCGCATCGAGGCTCTGGGTTAGCCGCTCTTGCGCCGGCTCTGCATCATCGAAGCGGCTTACTATCCCCTTATGAACGGATTGTCTTGCATCACCGGCGTCAGGGAAGGGAAGTCGGTTTCCAACTGCAGCTGCTGCGACACTCCTGCCGGGAAACTCGAAGCGGGTGATTTGCCTTCCGGCTCGAAGTAGACACTGTAGGCGCCTGGAGCCGACGACTTGAACGTGAAGGATGCTTTCTGCCCACCCGGGATGGAGTGGGGATTGGCGGATGCAGGCGACAGCACCGACAACGCGTCTGGTGAAAAGTACAACTGGACCGCGCTTCTGTCGCTCGTGAAGAAGGTAATGGTGTCGCCGCTGACTACTGGAACCGAGGCGATTGCGGGGATGTACACGCCACCCTCGCCGTCGAAAACAAGCTTAACGTCGGTGTTCGCCATAAACCGAAACTAAAGCACCGCAGAGTCGCCGTCTACTTCTTTTTTGCTTTCTCGCTGTTGAGCGCCGCCGAGAATGCGGGGTCGGCGCGAAGCGCCGCAAGCCGGGGATTGCGTTCAAATTCGCGCGCGCGATAGCCCCGGGCGAGCGCCTTCGCGATCAGTGGTATCGCTTGCTCGCGCTCGTGCAGAGCTTCGTACGACTCGCCGGCAATGTATTCGACTTTTGGGTTGCTCTGATCGATGGCAAGCGCCTGCCGGGCCAGGGGGATGCTCTTGGCAACGTTTCCGATCTGCGCATAAGCGAAGGCCAGGGTGACGAGCAGTTCCGGATCCCGCGGCCGCTTCGCATGTTGTACTTCTTCGAGCGCAATCGCTTTGCGGAAGGCGTCGGCTGCCTCTTCCTGTTTGCCGCTCCACCCATACGCATCGCCCAGGTTGGCCCAGGCCACGTAGCTGTTCTCGTCAAGCGCGATGGCTTGCTTGTACTGCGCCGTCGCATCGTCATATTTGCCGTCGAACAACAAGAGCGAGCCCAGCGCGGAATGGGCGCGGCTGGTCGATTCATATTTGAGCGATTGCTCCAGGTCCGTGCGCGCAGCCTCCATCTGCCCCGCTTCGGAGTGCACCAGGCTCAGATCGTAGTACGTCAGCGCGTTATCCTTGGCCTCTTCTGTGGCATGCTGCAAATCCTTGATCGATGCGGCAGTGTCGCCCTGGGCGAATTCGACCCCCGCCCGTTCCACCGGCCAGCGCCAGTCTTCCGGCGCGAGATCGATCGCCTTGTTGTATTGCGCCAGCGCATCGTTCTGCCGTCCTTCGGCCTCGAGAACTTCTCCCAGTGCGCCGTAACCCTCGGCATCGTTCCCGTCAAGCTGGATGGCCTTCTCCGCCTGCTGTGTGGCCATCTGCGTATTGCCCTGCATCGCCGCGATGATAGACAACGTTACGTAGGGAACCGCCAGGTTGGAATTCAGATGCGTTGCAAGATTCGTCGCTTCCTTGGCCTGGTCCAGCAGCTTTGTGTCGTGGCTGTGCTTGTATTGCACCAGGTAGGCGGCGCCCAGCCGCGCCTGCGCCAGCGCATAGTTCGGGTCTGTGGCCGGCACCGCCTGGAATCGCTTTACGGCCTCTGCCACATTGGCGTCCTTGTAGGAATGCACCAGCAACTGCTCGGCCTCTTGAAAGTCGTCCAGATTGCCGGCCGTCACTTTGGAATCCGTCGTCGCTGCATCGTGCCCCGGCTTCGGCCGGCTGCCATACCAGAGCAGGGAAGCAGCAAGGAGAACTGCCGTCGCCAGCACGCCCGCCAGAATCGGTCCCGCCCCACGCTTCGACCGGCGCGGAGTCTCCAGCGCCGCCGATACTTCCACCGGCGCATGCGTCCCCAGCGATTCGGCCAGCGCGTTCGCCAACTGCCCCGCGCTTGTGAATCGCTTGGCTGGATCTGTCTCCATCGCCGTGCTCACTGTGCGCAGCAGCGATTCAGGCAGATCGGGCCGCAGGTCCATCAGCGGCTTGCGCCTGGGAATCGCCGCCAGCGCCTCTTGTGTCGTCATTCCGCCCAGGTGCACCGGATAGTCGCCCGCGACCAGGAAGTAGAGCAGCACGCCCATGGCGTAGATATCGCTCGCGACCGTCGCTTTGCCGCCTTCGAACAACTCCGGCGCCATGTAATTTGGGGTACCCGCGATGTTGGTCTGGCGCTGCTCCAGCGCGCTCAGCCCGAAATCCATCAGAAGGATTCGGCCGCCCTCTTCGCGCATCACGTTTTCCGCCTTGATGTCCCGATGCAGCAGACCGGAGCGATGCACCGCGCTCAGTGCCCGCGCCACGTCCAGCCCGATCAGCGCTGCTTCCCGCGCTCCGAATGTGCCCTGTTCGCCCACCAGGGCGGAAAGCGTTTTGCCGCGCACAAAATCGGTCCAGAAGCCGACCCGTCCGTCGTGCCGGTCGATCCCGTACACCGGAACAATATTGGGATGCCGCACCGAAGCCAGAGCCCGCGCCTCGCGCAGCATGGCCTCATACTCCGCTTCTCCCCCCACGGCTCCCGGCAGCAGAAGCTTCAGCGCGACCTCGCGCTGCAGGTTCGGATCCCAGGCCCGATACACCTCCCCGAAGCCGCCGTGGCCCACGCGCGCCAGCAGCGAAAAGCCCCCCCACGCCGCTCCCGTCGCAGGCGTGTCGGTGCGCGGCCCCGGCATTGGCGGGGCAAGCCCTCCCATCGGAATGGTCGGATCTTCATCCATTGCAGACGAAACCAGCACCGTATCCCATTCATCGCCCCCGGTATCTGGAACTGGTGCAAACGGCCGACCGCATCGCAAATATAACTTCGAGTGCAAGTCGGTGGTACTATCCTATACACAACTTGCACCATCTGCGTACTCCCCAGCAACCTGATCCAATTTCTATAAGACCAATGGCTACGCGACAAGGTTCGAACGCGCGTCTTACTCTCCCGGGACTGCAGCCAGGCGATTCGCCGCGCATCGTCGCCATCGACCATCTCCCCTTTACGCTGGGCCGAAGCTCGGAGCGCGATCTCTGCATGGCCAGCCCGGAAATCTCCCGTGCCCATGCGCTCATCGATCGCGATGCCGACGGCTTCTTCCTCCGCGACACCGGCAGCCGCCACGGCACCTTCGTCAATGGCATGCGCATCACCACGACCCGCCTCCGCTCTCAGGACCAGATCGCTCTCGGCACTCCCGATCACACGCTTCTCTTCGAGGTGAACGATGGCGGAAGCGCGACCCGATCTTTCCTCACCCAGTTCTCGCAAACCGCAATGACTCCCCGCCCGGGCTCGGGCAGCGCCTCGGAACTCGATACCCTCTCGCTCTTCCTCAAGGCGGCGCAAAGCCTCTATCAGCACGGAGCGCGCGCCGACGTGCTCTCTACCATGCTCGAGTACACCATCCGTCTCACGGCCGCCGAGCGCGGCTTCGTGTTTCTTGGCGAAAGCGCCGAGACCCTCCACTTCGAGTGTGGACAGGAGCGCAACGGAAGCCCCATCGCCACGCCCACCAACGTGTCGCAATCGGTGATGCGCGAGGCCGCCAATTCGAAGCTCGCATTCCTCTTCTCCGATTCGCTCGAACCGGCGGCGATTGGCCAGCAAAGTCTCATCATGAGCGCCATTCGCAACGTCGTCGCGATCCCCCTCCGGCGCCAGAATCCCACCCAGTTTCTTGGCCTGCTTTACCTCGACAGCCGCGCCGCCACCCACGATTTCACGCGCACCCGCCGCGAGATTCTCGAAGCCATTGCCAGCCAGGCCACCACCCTCTTTGAAAACCTGCGCATGCTCGACGCCGAGCGCGAATTCGTTCTCATCCGTAAGGAACTCGAGATCGCCGCGACCATCCAGCGCCAGATCATCCCCCAGCATCTGCCCGAGTTTCCCGATGTACGGCTGGGCGCGCGCACCGTTCCCTGTACCGGAATCGGCGGAGACTTTTACGACGCAATCCCCGTTCCCGGCGGATTTGTGGCCATCGTCGGCGACGTATGCGGCAAAGGCGTGCCGGCCGCGCTGCTGGGAGCTATGGCGCAGGGCATGTTTCACGCGCAGATTACTTCGGGCGCCTCCCTCGTGGATGCGGTGCAGTGCCTCAACAGCTTCATCGTCGAGCGCGCGCCGGGCGAAAAATACGTCACCCTGGCTGCGATTCGCTATTCCGGCGGCCAGGTCGAACTCGTCAATGGCGGCCACGTTTCGCCCCTCATCGTGCGCGCCGGTGGGGTGGTGGAGACCATTGCCGACGGCGACCCGCCGGTCGGCCTCTTTGGCTTCGTGCGGTTTCATGCCATTCCGCTCACGCTCGAGGTCGGCGACCGCATCCTCCTCCTCACGGATGGCATCACCGAAGCCGAGGACCAGCAGGGAGCCCAATTCGGGGCCGACAATCTCGCCCGCTATCTCCCCGCGCCCAACGCCGTCGAAGCGCTTTTCGCCGCGCTGGAGCAGTTCTGCGTCGGTACCCGTCCCCAGGACGATCAGACCATCCTGACCATCGACCGGCTGTAACACTTTCGGTAGGTCTCTTACCGTCAGTTTGTCTGTCTTTGTGATTTGTCATGGATTTCCCAAGTTCAATTTGTTATGAATAAATAGGTCGGGCAGAGCTGTTGAACCAACCGGGTCCATGACGCCCTTTAGTCTCGCGTCTCCTCTCATAGGATCATCAGGTATACCAAGGTAATTCTCTGGGTGTGCCTGCGGTCACATACGTGCCTCGAGCCTTGGTTGAAAACTGCTGTCTAAGCTCCAAAATCCAAGCGCGGTGAATTGATCGCTCCTACCCGGGCGGGAGGGCCGTCCTTCACCCAGTTATGCGCCGTCGTCACCAATCAACTTGCAGATGCGTGGCTGGTGATGGCCCAGGTTCGTATGCATACTCTGAAAGCTTTTTTTGTCATCTCTTTCGTCCTTGCGACTCTTGCTGCTTTAGCAAGTCGTGCGAGCGCGCAGGCTGCCATTGTCGAAAATCAGACCACCTATGTTTACGTGGACGCGAAAGCCGGTTCCGACAGCAACTCCGGCGCACTGACCGCACCCTTCAAAACCGTTCAGGCAGGAGTCAACAAGGCCATTGCCCTGAATCAGCAGAATATTGGCGTAAAACTTATTTTGAATTCGGGCGTGTACCGTGAGTCTGTCCAGATCGGCAATTACAAAGCCACCAGGGCGCCCATCACGATTCAGGCCGCAGTTACGGGCGGCGCAGTTATCGCAGGTTCAGACGTTGTTACCGGCTGGACCCAGCAGAACGCCACCACCTGGCAGGCCCCGTTCTTAGATAGCACCGGCTTTTGCGCCATTCCCTCCGGCTGGCCCACCACATTCGCGCCGATCATTCAGCGTACCGAGATGATTTTCATCAACGGCACTCCGTTAATGCAGGTGATGGCCTACGCCGATCTGAAACCGGGCACCTTCTTTTTCAGCGACGCCTACCAGATGCTGCATATCTCGCCCCCGACCGGTACCAACATGGCCACCGCTGTGGTCGAAGCCGCGGCCCGCCCCGCCACGCTGACAGCCGTTGGCCGCTATAACTTGGTCCTGCGCGGGCTGGTGTTTCGCCATGCCGCGAACTGCATGAATACCACCTCCGTAAATATCTTCGGCAGTACGGAGGTCCTGATCGACTCGGTGCAGGCCGTATGGAATAACTGGGGCGGCCTCGGCGTTTACACCTCCAATAACTTCACCGTGCAGAATTCGGTGGCCAGTTACAACGGCGGCGTCGGCATTCTCGGCGACCAGGATACATACGCGCTTTACAGCTTCAACGAAACCGACTACAACAACTGGCGCGGCGCCCAGGGTGCGTTCTACGACTGGGCCATGGGCGGCCTCAAGCTCTTCCAGATGCGCACGGCCACGGTGCAGAACCATTTCTCTTATAACAACCAGGCGCAGGGCTTATGGTTCGACACCGACAACCAGAACGTCACCGTGAACAATGCCACGCTCGTCGGCAACGTGATGGCCGCTCTGCAGATCGAGCGCGACGAGGGCCCCCTTACAGTCCAGAACAGCCATTTCTGTTCGAGCGGCCAGGGCATCAACGTCCTCACCAGTCCCAAACTGACCATCAAGAACAACACGTTCTACAACAACAGCGGTACCAACAAGTACCAGGCCGAGATCTACATCGCCGGACAGGCCGGCGGCAGGGTCATCTACGATTACATTACCGGTCAGGCCTACGATCTTTTCACCACCGGAATGGTTCTCAGCGGAAACACCTTCCAGAACGCCTCGTCGGGGCAACTGGTCTTTGGTACCTATCTCGGCGGAAGTGACTGGACCCAGTTCGCCACCACCCTCAACGCGAGTAACAATACCTGGTACGATTCCACGACCCCCACTGCATTCAAAGTGGAGAACGGCAAGATCGTGAACCTGGCGGGATGGCAGAACGCGGTCGAGACCGACTACAACTCCCTCTGGAAACTGCCCGCGACTTCGCCGGTCGCCGCATGCACGCCTCCGGCGCCCACTCTCACTGATTTCAGGGTGAGCGTGGACAGCGCCGCCTACACCATGTCCTCGGCCACGGCCGTCGCTACCGCGCGCGTGAACTCCTTCGGATTCGGCACTGTGAATCTGCAGGTTTCCGGGCTGCCGGCCGGTGTCACCGCCGCCCTGAGCCAGTCAAGCCTGACCAGCGGCAGTGTCACGCTCACATTCACCGCCAAATCCACTGCGGTCAAGCAGACCGTGCCCATCACGCTGCAGGCCGTCAGCGGATCGCGCGTGCATAACGTGACCTTCTATCTCAACGTAAGCCCAACCTAGAGTCCCGGGGGAACGGGTGGTGGGCGCCGCTGTGCGGCACCCAAAAAGCAAAGGCCCGCGAAGCGATAAACTCCGCGGGCCCTTTCTTGATCCTTCTTCCCTTGTTTTCTCGGTCCCTAGGTCCCTAGGTCCCTCGGTCCCTTGTTCCCTCGGTCCCTTGTTCCCTGTCCTTCTCACTCCGCCCGAGCCGAGACATCCATCGCCCCGAAAGCAATCCCGGTTGATTTCAGGAATTCGGTGGGGGGAATGCCTCCCGCAAAGATCCAGACATAATCGTTCGGAATCTCCTGGATCGTCCCGCCAACATCGATCAGCGCGCTTCCCTCGCGGAATTCTGTGGGCATGGAGTTGAACAGCACTTCCAGCTTCTTGCCCTTGATGTATTCCTCGATTCGTTTGGTATTGCGGTCTTTCAGCCGGCTGAATTCGCTCTTGCGGTAGGAGATCGTTACCTTGTTGCCAGGTTGATGAGCCAGGCCCATGGCCGCTTCCACCGCGCTGTCTCCGCCTCCCACCACCAGGATCTTGTTATTGGTGTAGTGGTCGGCTTCGATCAGCCGATACAGCACGTGCGGCAGGTCCTCCCCGGGGATGCCGAGCTTCCGCGGCGTTCCCGCGCGGCCCAGCGCCATTACGACGGTCCGCGACCGGTATGTCCCGTTGCACGTCTTCACCCCGAAGACGCCGTCCTCCTCGCGCCGGACCGAATCCACGCACTCGCCGGTCTTGACGTTGATGTCGGCGCGCGCGATCACCTTCTCCCACAGGCCAAGCAGTTCTTCCTTGCTTAACTGGGTCTTGTTGAACTTTCCATACAGAGGGAACTCGACCGGGCTGGTCATCACCAGCTTTTGCCGGGGATACTTCGACACCGTTCCCCCCACCGACTCCCGTTCCAGGGTGAGGTGCGAGATGCCCTTTTCCGTGGCCCGCAGCGAGGCGCTGATCCCCGCCGGCCCCGCCCCGATAATGATCACGTCCAGCACATCGGAGTGCCCGTTGACCGATGGAGTCGCCGCCTGCAGTTCCGGCAGCCGCGCGGTGATCAGGTCCACGCAGTCCCGGCCTTGATTCACCGCATTCTTGATCAGCGCCAGCCCTCCCAGTTCCCCCGCAATGAACAGGTTGGGAATGCTGGTTTCATACTCCGGCGTGAGCGCCGGCATATCCGCGCTGGCGCTGGCCTTGGCCATCACCATGGTGATGGCCCCCACCGGGCATACATCGGCGCAGATGCTGTGCCCGATGCATTTGTGGCCCTTTACGATCGAGACCTTGCCATTCAGCAGGCCGAGAACATCGCCCTCGGGACACGCATCCACGCACGTGCCGCATCCAATGCAAGACTCGAGATTGATGTGGGGATGCTGCGCTTTGGGTCCGTCGGAAAAAAGCTTGCCATGCTCCGCTGCGGCCATGGCGGCAGCTTCGCGTTTCTTATGCCCTATCAGGTAACGGACCACAAAGAACAGGACCACAGCGGCCGCAATGAGCCAGCTGAAAAGATTCTCCATCGGTTAGAAGTACCCCAATCGAATTGCGTTGACGATGTGAATCACGGCGAGAACCGCGAAGGCGTAACTGAACGGCCGATGAATCACGTGCCAGAGGTGAAACACCTTTTCCGCCCGGTCGAGGAACAGGATGCGCTTGGAGAGCGAGGCCTTCTTCCTCACCAGCCTGACGATGTTTTCAATCTCCGGGTTGCCGGTCGAGAACAGACCCCCGACGGAGCGCACGATTTGTCCCGCGCTCGAACCCTGCCGGCGCATGGCCGCAATCTGAAACGGCCGACGCATGTCCAGTACGATCATCGTTCCCAGCGAGCCAAGTGTCGAACTTTTTCTCACTTTATCGGCGGAAGGCATGGCGAAGATTCGCGCAATCTTCTCCTCGGAGTAGATCGATTGCTCTTTCAGCGCTTCGGCAAGCTGATATTCGTTCGATTCCAGTTCTCCGAACGATGTCTTGGCCGCGCTCAGCGATTGCGGTATCTGCGCATACAGG
Organism: uncultured Acidobacteriota bacterium; assembly: GCA_963730805.1. Taxonomy (GTDB): domain Bacteria; phylum Acidobacteriota; class Terriglobia; order Terriglobales; family Acidobacteriaceae; genus Telmatobacter. Next base: position 186,615 of record CAVSTL010000001.1, read on the forward strand.
TAGCGCCCCCCGATGCCGCTCAGGGCCACCGCCAGCATGATCCAGAAGGCCACGCCCGCAATGTTGTTGAACTTAAAAGACGCATGGAAAGCGATAATGATCGGCGCACTCACGCCGCACACGATGTGAAAGTCCATCCAGTGCTTTGCCGTCCCCATCCTGCCCAGCCAGGGAAACACCTTGCGCAGCGCGTACATGAAGATGATGAAGAAAAGGACCGTGCCCAGAACGCCGAGATTGATTCCGATCAGGCCGCTCGGCCGCAGTAATTCATGCTTGTCGGAAAACGGCCTCAATTCGCGCGGGAGCCGGTAGTAATCGAATCCATAAATTCCAATTGCCGCGCAAAAAACGAGCGCGACCATCCACGCAATCCGGACACGAATCCGGTGCGCGCGTTCCGCTTGCTGGCGGGTACGGGCAGCGGCAGAGATAACAACAGTCGAGTGAGCCATAATGCAGGACTGCTCCTAGTTTTGGGGTGTCGCACTCGAAGGTGCCGAGGTGGAAGGTGCGGCGTCGGGATCAGCCTGGTTCTCCTTGGCTGCCTTGACCTTTACGGCCGGATCCTGCGTCGCTTCTGTCGAAAAGAGCTTGTAGTTGCGGAACGTGTGCGTGTTCCTCCAGTGCTGGCGTGGCGTCTGCAGATCGACCACCGCCTTGGCCGGAACCATGAAGTGATCGGTCGGCTTGGGCGACGGGATGTAATCGACCCGGATCTTCAGCGCCCGCATGCCCACATCCGCCATTTCGTGTTCGAGGCCCGCGTCCATGCGCACCACCTGCCCGGAACTCGAATCCAGCCACGCCGTGCCTTCCAGGTCGAGCGGGAACTCGCGCCCCCGCAAGGCCAATGCCGCCGGGGTGCGCGCACCCTGAATGTGCGCAAAGTGAACCGGCACCACCGACCGGCCTTCCAGGCTCTCTACCGGCCCCGCCGTGAAATCGAACGCGTTGCGGTAGTACGGGTGAAACACCAGCAACAGCGTCGAGAACCCGTTCGTCAACAGGAGCGGCTGGCGCGCCTGTTTCTGGGTACCCATCTCCAGCCGCGACTCCGATAACTGAAAGTCGTAACTGTTCCCCTGCATGTAAAGAAAATAGTCGTACTGGCTCTTGGTCGATACCTCGGTGCCGCCATTCGGTCTCAGCTTTTCCTGCAGCACGTCTTCGGTGCAATGCAAGTCGGCGAGCTTGGCGATATAGCTCACCACCTGCTTCTGCGCCTGGTCGACAAGATTGACCGGAACCACCGCCTGCGCCCCTGCTGCATGAACCACCAGCACTAGTCCAAAACAAATAAAAAGCGCGCTAAGGCTTCTGCGCATGTGTAGCCATCCTTTCGCGGGAGCGGTTATCGAAACGGAAGCCGAAGGTGGTCGTGAACTGGTTGTACTGATCCGTGCCGCCTCGCTGCGTCGTAAAACTGCTCTCCAGGAAGTACCGCGATCCAAGATTGGTTTCCACCAAGGCATTAACAAAATAATCGCCGCTGTCCTTCGACACCGAAGAAGTGAATGATTGCTTTCCGCCCTGCAGGCTCAGACGGAATCGGTCGCCCAGGTCGCGGGAAACCGTTACGGTCCGATAGATTCCCGATGCAAACGAACTATCGAACTTTGAATATCGGGCATCTACCGTCAAATCCGTTTTCCAGATGCGCGACATCGACGCTCCATACATCGTGTTCCACGAATCCTTCTTGTCGGTGGACGCATTGCTCCGCCCAACATTGAAGTATCCCGTAACACGAAGCGGCAACTGGATGCGTGAGCCGCCGCTCACACCTTGAAAAAGGTATCTGTCCAACAATCCGGTGCCCACAAGTGCAGCATCATAGGTGGGGACATCCCGGAAGTAGGTATCCTGCAACTCGAACTCTATACGCGGGTTTGCCTGAACGCGAACAGACAGCAAACTTTGACCCACGCCGAAATTAATCGTAGGCGAACCGGGATTCGCCGTCGGCCGATCTATCTGCATTGAATGATACAAGGAAAAGACGTGTTTGAACGATAAATCGTTTTCGGAAAACAGGAACGGTTTATCGACCGACCAGCCAAGTAGTTCTACCCCAGCACCTTCCGTGCTCGAATAACGAAAGTTATCCCAGTCGCCCCCATGGAAATTCATGAATCCGCCTGATAGCTTGCGCTGCGGATTGTAATTCCATGCCGTCGGATCGGGTGTCGATCCCATGAAAGCTCCCACAATGCTGGCCGCTGACATTGACCGGGCCACATATCCGCCGTCGATCACTTCCAGGCTGCTCGCCCAGGGCAGATACAGCCGGCCGATCCCCGCCGTCCAGCGGGACTGCGGGTTTACATAATTCAGGCTCATCTGGTAGGTGCGGTTGATCAGGTCCTGGATCGACGACTGCGCCGGAGCACTGCTCGATTGGATTCGCCCCCGCCAGTAGCCATTCAGGTTCCAGTGGGATCCGCCCATGCGCGAAATATCGGCGCGCGCCACCACGCCAAACACCCGCGATGTGAAACTGTTGGCGCCCAGCCCCTGCAGCATGCTCACATCGAACCCGATCCGCCCGCGCGACTGGTTGATCTCCGGCAGCGGCGGATGGGGGACTGCGTCGCGCACTTCCTCGTCCAGCGGATCGCCTTCGCTGAAACTCACCACCATGGGATACACGCGCGTAGTGCCGATCGCGTTCCGCGCGACCATCTGCTCCACTTCCGCATCCGGCAGGCTCAGGACGTCGCCCACCACGAGATCCCGCGACGTCTGGTCCACCTGGCACACCGCCGAAGTCGTCGCCACCGAAACCACCGTCAGCTTCGCCACAATCCCGGGCTCCACCGGCGCGGCATTGTCCTCCTGTTTGGCAGGCGCCTGCTTCAGAACGATCTTGGTGCCCTCTGCCAGGCCCGCGTTGCGGCCGGCATCGATGTACACATTGGTTCCATTCACGTACTTCACCAGGAACTCGGTTCGCATCGGCGCGGCCTGCGAAGGCGCAGGGGAAGCGTCCGCTCCCACCTGTTGCGCGGCCAATCCAACCGGCACTCCCAGCAGCATGAACATCATCAGGAGACGCATTTAACCTCCGCCGCCGCTCTTGTGGCAGGCGTAGCAATTCACGCTGTTGTAGACATAGCCATTGACGCCCGAGTGCCGCTGATCCGTCGACGTCTTGGCGTGGCAGTTGGTGCACGTGAACACCGAGTAGTCAGCCGAGTTGGTGTGGCACGTTGCGCAAACTCCGTTCGCGCCGCCATGGTTCGTCGAAAACCAGGTGTGATTGAACGTCGCGCCGGCCCACGATGTCGTCGTATGGCACGTCGCGCACGTGGTTGGGAATCCCGCCGTGGTGTGGTTGGGATTGGTCGTGCCGTTGTAGTCCGTCTTGTGGCACGAATAGCAATCGGTCGGCGTTCCAACGAATACGTTGTTGATGTGGCATAGAGCGCATGCCACCGTAATGTGCGCGCCCGTCAGCGGGAACGGTGTCTTGGAGTGATCGAAGACCGCGCCCGCCCATGACGTGGTGGTGTGGCAGGTTGCGCAGCTGGTCGGGAATCCCGCCGTGGCGTGATTGGGATTGGTCGTGCCGTTGTAGTCCTTCACGTGGCACGAGTAGCAATCCGTCGGCACCGTCGTGTAGTTGTTGTTCGTGTGGCACTGCGCGCAGGCAACCGTCAGGTGCGCGCCCGTCAACGGAAACGTGGTCTTCGAATGATCGAACGTCGACGGCGTCCACCCGCTCGTCGAGTGGCAGATCGAACAGTCTGTCGGGAAGCCCGAGGACACGTGGTTGGGATTGGTCGTCCCCGCGAAATCCGCCTTGTGGCACGAGTAACAATCTACCGGCGTGTTCGTGTAATTCCCGTTCAAGTGGCATTGAAGGCAGGTGAGCGTCGCATGCATGCCCGTCAGCGCATAACCGGTGTACGTGGTGTGATTGAAACTCGCATTCAGCCAGTTGGCCGTCGTGTGGCAGACCGCGCAGTTGGTCGGAAATCCCGCCGACACATGGCCGGGATTCGTGGTTCCGGTAAAGTCGGCCTTGTGGCACGAATAGCAGTCCGTCGGCAAACTCGTGTAGTTGTTATTCACGTGGCACTGCGCGCACGCCGTCGTCAGATGCGCTCCGGTTAGAGGAAACGCCGTCCTCGCATGGTCGAACGACGACGGACTCCATGCACTCGTCGTATGACAAATGGAGCAGTTGGTCGGCATGCCCGTTGCCGCGTGATTCGGATTGGTCGTGGCGGCGTAGTCCGGCTTGTGGCACGAGTAGCAATCTGTCGGCGTGCTTACATACTGGTTGTTCACGTGGCACTGCACGCATGTCAGGGTCGCGTGCATCCCCGTCAGCGCATAACCGGTGAACGCCGTGTGGTCGAACTTTGCGTTCAGCCAATCGGTCGTCGAATGGCACACCCCGCAATCGTGCGGCAGGCCGCCCTGCACGTGCGGCGGGTTATTGGTCTTGGTAAAGTCCAGCTGGTGACACGAAAAACATGCCGACGGCGTGCCCTTGAACTTGTTATTGGCGTGGCAGGCCGTGCACTCCAGCGTCGCGTGCATTCCCGTCAGCGCGTACCCTGTCACCACCAGGTGATCGAACTTCGCGCCAAACCAGTTATCCACCGAGTGGCACGAATCGCACGTCGTGGGAAAACTCGAGTGGTCGATCGGCGCGGTTTTCGCCGCCTGCGCATGGCACGAATAGCATTGCGTCGACAATCCCACGAACTGCCCGGTGGCCGCGCCCTTGTGGCACTCCGCGCACTCCACCATCGCGTGCGCCCCTACCAGGGGAAAACGATTCTGGTGGTTCTGGATCTCGCGCGTTGAAACCTGCCAGCCTTTGACCGAGTGGCATTGTTCGCAGTTGGCGCCAAACTGCCGCATGTGAATGTCGGCATGGCAATCGGAGCAATGGGTGCTCACGTTCTTGAACACCATCGACGCGTGGCACTTCGTGCAACCCACGTCCTGGTGCATCCCCTTGAGCGGATAGCCCGTCTGTTCGTGATTGAATTCCGGCATCGACCGGATAGGTTTCCAGCTTGTGTAGGTGTGACAGTTCTGGCACGAGCCGATGGCCGGCCCATGTGGATTGGTCACCTTGGCGCGCGGACCCTGGCCGGCATCCGGGCTCGGCGCCACTTGCGAGCCTCCATGCAAAGACACGCTTGCAAACGCCAGCACCAGCATGGCCGTCATCGCTACTCTGCCAGGTATCCCCGAGTTCCTGAGGAATGATGGGCCTCGTAGCGGCTCTCTTTGCAAAAAAGAGTTTGCCCCCGCCATCAATAATCCGTCGCGCCTTCTGAGGAACTGCCGTGGACCTGATTTACAAAACCACCGCTCGAGAAACATCGTCGCAATCTCTTTCAAACGCCGAACTGTCTTCGACTGCGTTGTGATCTGCAATCCAGATTCAGGCAATACAAGTCCGCCGCCCTATGGTGTGAGCCAAATCACCAGAGCTTCGGAAAATTTCTGATCCGCCTCCGTAAGACGAATCAAAATTGCGAAATCATTACAGGTATGCGGCGCTTGAGGTGATTTGATGATGCGCCAATCGTTCTTACTTGTCGAGCCTTAGTAGCAAGCTATCACCATCGCCGTCGCACAATAAGGCCCGATCGAAACAGACCCGTCGCGAGATCCTGCACGGTCCGTTACCTTCGTCTACGAGACGCTGCGTTTTGCAATCAGTTCTACCTGATTTTAGACAGTATGACTCCAAATTTGGAGAGCAGGATTCTCAAAAAATCGAGTGTTTGCTATAGATCACCGCATTAGTTCATCTTCGCGTCATATAACTTCTCGTACTTAGCCGCACTTAGTGATTTAGCTCACATTTTGCTGGGAACACCCATCGTCTTAGAACCCTGTGGTGTAACGCCAGTTTTGAAAGGGCACGACTTTACCGGCTGCGGAAAAAACTCACAGCTTTGAAAGGGCACGGCTTTACAGGCTGCGCAAAAACTCCGTGCATGGAGGGTACGGGCTTCAGCCCGTACATTAACCGCAGCAGAATGACCGGGGCTTTAGCCCCCGAGGGACGTTTCCTCTCGCCCTTCACTCCCTGTTCACTGTTTTTCCGCAGCCTCTTTAGTCGTGCCGTAATAACAACAGTTTTTGAAAGGACACCACTTTACAGGCTGCGAAAAACTCGGTGCATGGAGGGTACGGGCTTCAGCCCGTACATTAACCGCAGCAGAATGACCGGGGCTTTAGCCCCCGAGGGACGTTTCCTCTCGCCCTTCACTCCCTGTTCACTGTTTTTCCGCAGCCTCTTTAGTCGTGCCGTAATAACAACAGTTTTTGAAAGGCCACGACTTTAGTCGTGCCGTAAAAGGAACGAAGAACAACGCGGCTTTAACCGCTGAGGGATGTCTTCCTCAATCTCTTGACTTCCACCACAGGCTGTTAGCATTGGATGCTGACAATTGGCTCTCGGGCACCATAGAGATGCCCGGGATCCCAGGTCTCGCCTTTTGAGACCTGGGATCCCAGCTCCGAAACTCACCCTGTTCAGGAAGGTTTGTTGGTCTCCGGCGTGGTCAACTTCGGCACGCCGTTCGAGTGGCACGCCTCGCAAGCCTTCGGAGTGGGCTTGTAGAACAGGACCTGCTCGCCGTTCACGTCCTTCTTCAATTGGTGGCAAGCCCCGCACGCGACATTCTCATGCCCGCCCTTCAGCGAGAAGCCTGTCGTCTCGTGATCGAACAGCGACGGCTTCCACTTATTGGTCTTGTGGCATTGGACGCACTTGAGAGCGCGATCGCCGAACTGGTCGGCATGCGGATTCTGATGGCACTCGCTGCACTCCTTCGGCGCCTCGGCGAAGTTCACGTGCAGCATCGTCCGTTCCAGGTTCGGCGGCTTGTGGCATTCAATGCACTGCACCGCGCGATGCGACCCGTCCAGCGCGAACTTCGTGGTCGAGTGGTCAAACTTGGTCAGGTCGTGCCAGTCCTTGGTCTGGTGGCACGCCTCGCAGCCCATCGGCTTGTGCGCCGGAGACAGCACCGCCATCCGCGTCGCAAACTCGCCCTTGTGAATGTCCTCGTGGCACGTGGTGCATTCCACGCTCTTGAAGTGATACAGCGCCACCGGCGAGCCCAGCATCGGCTTGTGGCAATCGTTGCAGGCCACCGCCACGTGCGCGCCAACGAGCGGGTACTTGCTCTTCTGGTGCAGCGCCAGCGTGAAGTTGGATGTCTTCCACGTTGCGCCCGTGTGGCACTTCTCGCACTTGTTCTGCCATGGAGCAGCCGCGAACTGGCCCTTGTGCTCGTCTTCATGGCAGTCGAGGCATTTCGCGAAAGCTACTTTGTAGACCGTCTTCGGTCCATCCGGCTTGTGGCACTTCTCGCACTCCACCTTGGCGTGCGGTGAAACCAGCGGGAACCCCGTCCGTGCATGATCCGCGGTCGAGAACGTGCTCGGCTTCCATCCCTGCACGGTGTGGCAGCTTTCGCATTTGCCGGCATCGGGCCGTTTCAGGAACTGACCGTTGTGTTCGTCCTTGTGGCAGTTCGAGCAGAGCTTGTACTCGATCGGCGCCTTGAAGTCCGCAGACTTGTGACAGGCGATGCAGTTCACGTCCTTGTGTTTGCCGAGCAGCGGAAACGCGGTCTTCGAGTGATCGAACTGCGATTCAAAACCTGATTTCTTCCACGTCGATGTGGTGTGGCACGAGGAGCAGTCCTGCTTGAACTCGCCCTTGTGCGGATCGGCGTGGCACGCCGCGCACGTGCCGAACTGCAGGCCCGTATACCGCGGCCGTCCGTCCGCCCCGGCGGTGTGGCACTTCTGGCAGGCCACGTCGTTGTGCCGTCCCGTCAGCGGGTAATTGGTCTTGGAATGATCGAATCCCTTTTCCTCGACCTTCGTGCTCTTCCAGTCCGACGTGTTATGGCAACTGGTGCAGTTGGTCCCCAGGCGGCCTTTGTGATGGTCTTCGTGGCAGGTGATGCACTGTGTCGATAAACCAAAGAACGTCCGGCTCAGGTCTTTTTGCTGCTGTTGCAAAAATCCGCGCGACGATGCTTGAATGTTTTTCGCCTGGTGGCACTGCCGGCAATCCACGGTCGCATGCTTGCCGTCCAGCACATAACCCGTCTTCGAGTGATCGAAACCCTGGTGGGTCGGCTGCCAGTGAAGGAGAGCGAAGTCCTCGCCGTTGTGGTCGGAGTGGCACTTGACGCACGCCTCCCCCGGCCGCCCCGCATTCGGATAGGTGCTGTGCAGACCGTGGTGCCCTTGTAGTTCCGCCGCGATTTCGCGATGGCAGTCCACGCATTTGAACGAACGCTCCCGCAACGACTGCGCGTGGCACTTCGTGCAGTTGGCGGGTCCATCGAGGGGATGGTGGGGCCGCGCCAGCGGTCCGGGCGAAATCTGTCCATGCGCTGCCTGAGAAATTCCCATCGCCGTCAGCAGCGCCATCGCTATCAGAACCGGCTTTAAGAATCCGATGAAAATTCGATTGAGGCATCCCCCCGCAATTGGTCTTGCTCCGTTCACACGCCTGCGCACATCGGGGAAAGAAGTCGTCCTACGTTCGCACTTAACCATCCGTCGAGCACCATACCGGTTATAGATAAGTTTGTGGCGAGTATACACTCACCACCCCCCGGCACATTTACGCCCCACTGGACCATTCTGAGCTGTTGCGAGGTGCGAAACTTCTACATATTTCGTGCCATTCAAATCTATGGGCCCTGATAACGTGCAGCCTTCGTTAGAACGTGCATTACTGCTAGATGAATAAATGCTCCGGCGCGGACTAGTCAACTGAAATGGAGATAAATTCGCCCGCGCCCAATTGCGTTATTCTGTTGAATACGCGTTGATCGTGCCCGCATCATGCGGAGGTCCCCATGCCGGATTATGTCTTGAATGTCAACGGCGCGCGTCTTCCCGTTACTGCTCCTGAAGACGAAACTCTTCTCTCCGTATTGCGCAATCGTCTCGACCTCACCGGAACCAAGTATGGCTGCGGCGAAGGCCAGTGCGGCGCCTGCACCGTGCTGGTCGATGGAAACCCCACGCACTCCTGCGCCATGCCGGTGGCCGCGGTCGTCGCGGCAAAGATCACCACCATCGAAGGCCTCGAACAGCACGGCCTGCTCACGCCCGTCCAGCAGGCCTTCCTCGACGAAGGCGCATTCCAGTGCGGCTACTGCACCTCGGGCATGATCATCAGCGCCACCGCGCTGCTGCGCGATACCCGCCATCCCACCGATGACCAGATCCTTGCCTACATGAACTCCAATGTCTGCCGCTGCGGCACCTATCCGCGCATCGTTGCTGCAATCAAGCGCGCCGCGCAGCAGCCCGTCGGAGGTGCAAAATGAACCCGCTCGATCCTGTTCTTGTCGAATCCAAATATCTCGGTGACCGCACCCACGTTATTCCTGAACTCGATCGCCGCGACTTCTTGAAGATTCTTGGCGGCGGTCTTCTCATCTGTCTCACCCCTCACATTGCAATCTCCCAGGAATCGGGCCGCGGCGGGGGCGGCCATGAGCTCCCCAAAGACCTCAGCGCCTGGATTCACATCGACGCCGATGGCAAGATCAAAGTCTTCACCGGCAAGGTTGAAGTCGGCCAGAACATCCGCACCTCCCTCGCGCAACAGGTCGCTGAAGAACTGCGCGTCCCCTTCGACTCCATCACCATGATCATGGGCGACACCGACCTGGTCCCATGGGATATGGGTACCTTCGGCAGCCGCACCACGCCCACCATGGGCCCGCAGCTTCGCGCCATGGCCGCCGCCGCCCGCGACACGCTGATCGAAATGGCTGCCGAGCGCTGGCACATCGATCGGTCCGCGCTCACCTGCGACGACTGCAAGATCGTCGATCCCAAAACTTCGCGCACCATCTCCTATGGCGAACTCACTCGCGGCGAAAAACTCGTCAAGACCGTCACCACCGAGCCGCATCTCACGCCCGCGACCCAATGGAAGATCGCCGGCACGCCCGTCCTCAAGGCTCAGGGCCGCGACTTCGTCACCGGCAAACACAAGTTCCCTTCCGACACCACGCGCCCCGGAATGCTCTTCGGCGCCGTCCTCCGGCCGGATGGCTTCAACGCCGCTCTGGCATCTGTCGACATCGCCGCTGCCGAAAAAATCCCCGGCGTGAAGATTGTCCACGAAGGCGACTTCATCGGCGCGGTCGCCCCCGATGCCTACACCGCGCAGCAGGCGATCGCCGCCATCGACGCGAAGTGGACCGTGCCTCCGCAGCCATCGAATGACGGCCTGTTCGAATACCTGAAAGCCAATCCCGAACCCGGCAGCGATAGCGCGCCGCAGCATCTCTCCGGCTCCGTTGCCGACGCCTTCGCCTCGGCCGACATCAAGCTCGAAGACCGTTACACCGTCGACTACATCGCCCACGCCCCGCTCGAGCCGCGCGCCGCCGTCGCCGAGTGGTCGAACGGCAAGCTCACCGTCTGGACCGGCACCCAGCGCCCCTTCGGCGTACGCGACGAACTCATGCAGGCCTTCCATCTTCCCGCAGCGCAGGTCCGCGTCCTCCAGCCCGACATGGGTTCCGGCTACGGCGGCAAGCACTCCGGCGAAGCCGCGGTTGAAGCCGCCCGTCTCTCCCGGGCCGCCGGCAAGCCGGTCAAGGTGGTGTGGACCCGCCAGGATGAATTCACCTGGGCCTACCTGCGTCCCGCCGGCCTCATCGAGATCAAAGCCGGCCTCAAGCGCGATGGGACGCTGATCGCGTGGGAGTTCCACAACTACAACTCCGGCCCCGCCGCCATCGGCACCTCGTACAACGTGCCCAACCAGCTCATCCAGTTTCATCCGTCCAATTCGCCGCTGCGCCAGGGCTCCTATCGCGGACTCGCTTCCACGGCCAACCACTTCGCGCGCGAATCGCACATGGACACGCTGGCCCACGCCGCCCACATCGATCCGCTCGAATTCCGCCTGAAAAATCTCACCGACCCCCGTCTGCGCGCGGTTCTTCAGGCCGCCGCCGACAAGTTCGGCTGGGCCCAGGCAAAATCGACCCCCGCAATCGGCCACGGCATCGCCTGCGGTTTCGACAAGGGAGGCTACGTCGCCACCTGCGCCGAAGTAGCGGTTGATCCAACCACGAAGAAGATCCACATCCGCCGCGTCGTCCAGGCCTGGGAATGCGGCGCGATCATCAATCCCGACGGCCTCAGGAACCAGCTCAGCGGCGCGATCGTGCAAGGGATCGGCGGCGCGCTCTTTGAAAAAATCCTCTTCGCCAACGGCCGTATCCAGAATCCGCACTTCGCGAAATACCGGCTGCCCCGCTTCAGCGACACCCCTCAGATCGAAATCGTCCTTCTTGATCGCAAAGATCTGCCTTCCGCGGGAGCCGGTGAAACCGGCCTCGTCGGCCTCGCCCCCGCAGTCGGCAACGCCATCTTCGCCGCCACCGGCAACCGCCCCCGCAGCATGCCCATGGCCCCACAGAACAGTTGAAGAGTTGATTCCGAGCCAACCGCGATCTTCAGTCGCCGCATCACTTAACTGGATTGGGACTGGAGAAGCGCATGAAGACCATGACCTGTAAATCCCTCGGCGGCGCCTGCGAACAAAAATTGTCCGCCTCATCCTGGGACGAGATGGTGCAGACCATGACCAAACATGTGATGGAGAAGCATCCTGACACCGCCAAGGCGATGGCGGAAATGCACAACGCCGATCCCAAAAAGTGGGGCCGGGAAACAAAGCCGAAATGGGACGCTACCCCGGACAAGTAGGAGTGGCTGCCCCAGGTCCGGGGGCCCCCCAGGGACCGGTCTTTGTCCGTGCGGAAAAGGGGATTCGCAGCCTGCCACCAGCGCTACTTCCTTCGCGCCACCACCTGCAGATATTCGTTCTGGATCAGGGTCCGGTGGGTGGGATCGGGCGCCCTGTTCGCGTCGGACCACAGCGCTTCCAGATCCGCCGCCAGCCTGGCCTGCCCGGCCTCGTCCAGTCCGTCAAACGCCGCCTGGGTAGGACCGAAATACTGCCGAAAAAACGCTACCGCCCCCGCCGGGCTTGCCGGGATATCGAACTCCAGGGGAATCTGCTCCAATTCCACATTCTCGAACGGGCCGGCCAGCCGCTCCCGAACCAACTTGGCATGACCCCAATGCACGGGAGGCGCCAGGCCCATGGGCGAACCGGCGTGCCGCGCCGTCACCTGGAACATTTGCCCCGCAAATCCGCCCGGCGTCCAATTGGCCATGGCCAGCAGGCCGCCCGGCTTCAGCACCCGGGCGAACTCCGCCGCCACCAGTTCATGCCGCGGAGCAAACATGGCCCCGAACATCGTCACCACTGCGTCAAACGTCGCGTCGGGATAGGGGAGCTGTTCGGCGTCGCCTTCCTCAAAGGTGATGTCCAGCCCTTCCGACGCTGCCCGTGCGCGGGCCTGTTCCAGCAGATTGGTCGCGATGTCCACGCCTGTCACCAGCGCTCCGCCCCGGGCCAGCGGAATCGAGGTATTCCCCGTCCCGCAGGCCACGTCCAGCACCCGTGCTCCCGGCGCAATGTCCAGGCGATCAATGAACGCCTCGGCCGCACGCGCCGTATTGCGAGCGATCACTCCAAAATCGCCCGCCATCCACACTTCGCGCATGGTCCGCTTGATCTGCTGCATGTACAGAGGGGTATCACTCATGCATCTTGCTCCGTTTCAGGGTCCGCATTCCCAGCCTCGCCGGACGCGGCTTTTCAAGTCAAGCGCCAATAGAATCGCCTGCAGCGAACAGAATTCTGGATGGATTGCTCTCAGAGGAATGCTCCCGGAATCTAGCCACGCTTCTTCAGCGCCAGCTCCACCGCCCGCAGCATTTCCGCTTCCGGTGCCGGTTTCCCCGTCCAGATCTCGAACTGCCGCGCCCCCTGTTGCACAAACATTTCAAGCCCCCCAATCACAGCCAGGCCCCGCGCAGCGGCCAGCTTCAGCAGCGGCGTCTCCAGAGGCGTGTAGACCATGTCGAACACCAGCCTGGCATTCAGTTCGTCTTCCTTGATCGGCAGCGCCTGCCTGGTCCCCGTCATTCCGCATGGAGTGGAATTGATCAACACGTCAAACCGGTTCTTCGCCAGCAACTCATGCTTCAGCGCCTTGGCCTTGGCCGCTCTTGCCAGTGCCACCGCGTGTTCATGGGTGCGGTTGATGATGAAGACTTCGGCTTCTTCCTTCACCAGCCCGAACACCGCCGCCCGCGCCGCTCCGCCCGCACCCAGCACTGCCACCCGCGCACCCTTCAGCCGGATGCGCTTTTCGAGCGGCCGGATCACGCCCGCAACATCGGTATTGAATCCGTACAGCTTTCCATCGGCCCCGGCGCGCACCGTGTTGCACGCCCCGATTTTCGCCGTCAGCGCATCCATGTTGGCAAGGTGCGGCAGGATCTGCTGTTTCAAGGGCATGGTCACCGCCACTCCGCTCACCGGCAGTTCCAGCACCAGCGTCAACAGGTCGTTCAGGGCCTTCACCTTCAAAGGCAGCATCACCGCGTTCACGTGTTCGCGCCGGAATGCGGCGTTGTGCATCAGCGGCGACAGCGAGTGTCCGATGGGATTTCCCGCCACCCCGAAGATCCGGGTCGCCGCATCGATATGGTCCAGGCGATACAGATCGCGCAGGGTCTTCGCCGTCACCTGGCCCGGAGCGGTTTCCACTCCATCGTCCAGCGACGCAAATGTGAACGCCGCGCCGGCGCGGGGGCCCAGGACGCGGCTCACCAGGCCCTCTTCGCCCATGGCGATACCCACCACCCGGGCCGAGCGGGAACGATCTTCAATCAGGCGCAGGACCGCCAGGTTGTCGGCCAGCGTGTGCGCCGTCGAAACCACCTTCACATACTCCGGTTCGAAGGCCGCGATCCGCGCCGCCGCCTGGTCCAGCCCCCGGGTTCGCGCGAAATCATGAAAGCTCACCAGCAGCGCCGTCCCGGCCGCGCGCAGCCCCTCCCGGAACTTCTCCAACTGCGCCCGCTTGGCCTCTTCCGCCGACTCCACCTCCAGATCAACCATCTGGCACCCTGCCTGCGCAGCCTTGAGCAGAAGGTCTAACTCCGCCGTCAAGGAACCCGGAAAGTGCCCCCCGTTGTCCTTTCGCCGGCAGGTCGCAATTGCGGTCGTGTCGCGATGCGCCGCCATGAAATCCTTCAAATCTCCCAGCGCCGTCGACGGCCGGGCCAGCGAGTCCAGCCGGAACTCAAGGAATTTTGTCTCCGCGAGCGCCTTTTCCGCGCGGCCGATCATCTCCGCCGGCGTCGCCCCCTGGATGGCCACGCACATCTTGCCCAGCTGCAGCCGCGGCCGAAACACCGGCTCCGGCGCGAATTGTGCCGCATTCGACATAGGAATCAATTGCGCATCTTAGATGGGTCTTCGCCCTGATGCAAGGGCATGCCGGGCCAATTGCGTTGGCCGCCTGTCGCAGGGGGCTCGGAAATCGTTCCCTTACCGCGCATTCTCGCCCACTGTACACACAGCTCTCTGACCGCTCTTCTATCTACCATCTTCCGCGCCCCATCCTGGCGAGTTTTCCGCCCCAGGGGTGGGAATGGAACAGACCTGAAGGTTCGAAATCCTGCGGTCACAAGACCTGCCGCGATCCCCGGCGCGTTGAGACTGTTTGCTTCTCGGTAAGTTGACTAAGATATCGCCGCCCTTCCTCGGTGATACAAAACCAGTACCTTTGAATCGTTTCGGAATCGGCGCCTACTTCGGTCGCGTACGGAGGATCGGCGTGAATCAGGTAAGCAGCGACTAAGTTATTGGTGATGGTGGCAAGCAGGATTTGTTCAATGTCCGACACAACCCAATCGGCAAATTGCGATAGCTTGCTCACTACAGCCTCGAACGATTGATAATCTTCCGACACTGCTTCGAGCACCATCCGATCGATCTCACGCGAGCTTGCTGTCATGTGCGGCTTTCTTACACATATCCAACGCTTGGATTCGGAAGGCTTTTATCTGGGGGTACAAGGAAACATTAAGAGCGAGTATTTGCGCTCTGTTAAAGTTGCTGTTTGCAGGACGGTGTGGAGTGAACAACCCCCGCAAGTTATGGGGATTGTGCTCCCACACCGCCCCGATGTCAAGGATAAGTGGCCGATTGACTGTTTATTAGCACATCGATTTATCGATGCAAACCAACAATCGATACATTAGATATTCGGAGCTATCTTCGAGATGCCCAGCTTACGGTAAGTAATTTGAATTGACTGTTTGTTCGCTCCGGAACGTCTGGAACAGACTCTCCGTCCCACCGTGTTCGCGGCAGCACTGCGAGATTATCCCGCCTCGGCCGCGATCTCTTGTATGCCGCTTTGCGTTGCGCCGGCTTCAGTCCTGCCTGGCTCGAAATTCCTTACCGGTCTGGACGGAACCTGCCGGTACCATGCCACCAGGCCGAATCACCGGAGGTGCGGCCGCTGCCAAATGGTTGCGGTGATGACCCCATCCGACAGCCTCGATTCGGAAACGTTTTTCCCAATCCACAGGCTCATTTCCTGGCCCGGCGGCGAAGCCCGCCCGGAGATGCATCTAACTTACTGGGTTTCAATGGTCCGACTCCTTTTCCACCCGGCTGGAAAGGTCCTGACCGAAAACATCATTGCGCGCGGGGGATACAGTTTTTGTGCCACTTTTCCCTTGTCAGCGGGTTACCATTTTTAAGGTTTTCGTCGGTCCTTGCATTTCGCGGGGCCGATGTACTTTTGATCGATAAATTTTCACGTCTCCTCCCCACCTCGCCGAACGTCTGTCCGGACGCACCCTTTCCCCGGCTCTTCGGCGACAGAAAGAAAGGAACACTTATGAAGCGAGGCTCTGCACTCCCCCTTACAAGATTTCTGCTGGCGGCCGCCGCCATTTGCCTGGCGCTGGCTCCGCTTCCATCCTGGGCGCAGGACGACGACCCGCCTCAGCAGGCCGGCCGCCTCTCCATCGTCAACGGCAGCGTGTCCATCCAGCCGGCTGGAACCCAGGACTGGGGCCAGGCTTACCTGAACTACCCTATCGGTCCAGGCGACCGCATCTTCACCGACGATGACGGCCGCGCCGAGATCCAGGTGGGCCGCACCTACGTGCGCGTCGGCCCCAATTCCGATGTGACGTTTGTTGACTTCAGAAACGATGCCATCACCTTTGGAGCCGCCCAGGGCGCATTGCACGTCCGGACCCGCGGCCTCTGGCAAGGACAATCCCTCTATGTGCAGACGCCCAGCGGCAGTACCACGGTGACCGGTCCCGCGGACTTCCGGGTGGAGGTCTATCCCGACCAGCAGACGGCCGTCTTTACCAACTACGACGGAGATGTGTATATCTCTGGAGCCAACGACTTCGGAATGGACACCGGCCCCGGCCAGGCGCTCGAACTGGTCGGCACCAATCCGGTGTACCCCCAGTGGCTCCAGCCCGGCGATCAGGACGACCTCGATCGCTGGAGCGAGCGCCGCGACCAGCAGATCGCCCAGGCAACGTCCTACCGCTACGTCAGCCCCGACGCACCCGGCGCCGAGGAACTCGACGCCTACGGTCAATGGACCCCCGGCACCGAATACGGCGACATGTGGTTCCCAAGCGTGCAGCCCGGTTGGGCGCCTTACCACAACGGTCACTGGGTCAATCGCCAACCGTGGGGCTGGGTCTGGGTCGAGGACGAGCCCTGGGGCTATGCGCCCTTCCACTATGGCCGCTGGGTCAGCTACCACGGCCGCTGGGGCTGGATCCCGGGCGCGCGTGAAGAGCATGCGGTCTGGTCTCCAGCGCTGGTGGTCTTTGCCGGCGGCATCCAGTTCGGCGGTGGCGGAGTTTCGGCCTGGTTCCCGCTGGGGCCGGGCGAGCCGTATCGTCCCTGGTACCCGTGCAGCCCCCAGTATGTGGACCGCGTGAACATTACCAACATCCGGGAAACCAACGTCATTCACGTGCAGAAGACCTACGTGAACATCGTCAATGTCACCAACGTGACCAACATTACCTATGTGAATCGCACCACCGCGGTCACCGCGATGCGCCAGCAGGATTTCGCTGCCGGCCGGCCCGTGGCCCAGGCCGCGGTTCGCGTCGACCCCCAGCAAATGGCCCGCGTCCAGGTGCTGGCCAAGCCGGATGTCGCACCGACCCGCGAGGCCATCATCACCCGTCCCCCGGCGCGGCCCGTGCCCGTTGCCGCCCAGCGTCCCACCATGATCAATGCCAAGGGCCTTGCGGTGGCGGCTCAGCCCAGAGCCCAGGCAGCGCCGCCGCCGGTAAAAGCGGCGCCCGCCCCTGCGTCATTGCCCAATCGGACAGTCGTCGCCCCGCCGCCCAACGTCAAAATGACCCCCGCCGCCCGCCAGGCCATGCAGACCGCGCCCCGTCCGGTGGCCCAGCCTGCCCGTCCGGGACAACCGGCCCCGCCGGCCCCTGCTCCGGGACGGCCCGTGGCTGCGCCTCCGGCAGCTGGCCAGCCACCCGCGCCGATTCCATCGAATCAGCCGCACCCGGCTCCCATCCCAACTCCCGGCGCCAAGCCGCCGGCTCAGCCCGTGACCCCGCAAGCCCCGGCGCGACCCACGGATCGCCCCGTTCCGACGCCCCAGCCAGTGCCTCCGCAGCGGCCTGAGGAACGGCCTGCGCCCACTCCGCCCGCGCAGCAAACCCCTCGTCCGACCTATCAACAACCAACTCCGCCCCCAAATCGACAGCCGGACCGGCCCGCTCCCCAACAACCAACCCCTCCGCCGCCTGTTCGGCAAAACGATCGTCCGGCGCCGCCTCCGCAACCTACTCAACCGGTGCGCCCCGCGGAACGGCCGGTCCCTCCGCCGCAGGCCCAGCCTCGCCCCCAGCCTCCTCCCCAGCGCACCGCTCCGCCGCCGCCGCAACCCCGGCCCAGCGTCGAGCCTCACCCCGCTCCGCGCCAGCAACCTCCTCCGCCTCCAGATAAAAACCGGAAGCCCGACGAAAAGGAAAAGGAGAAACCAAAGCCCGAGGCCTGATTTCTCCCTGCTCGAAAATCAAAGGGCCGCTGTATTGCGCAGCGGCCCTTGCCATTCCGTAACGCCGGCGCCAAGCCGTCCGACTACGGTTTCACTTCAACCACCGAGATCTCCGCCAGGTTGCGAACCCACCGTGCCGGCCGCCGCTCTTCTGTCGAAACCATCTTGAACGCGCCGTCTTTCCCCAGCTTCTGCCCATCCACCGAATCCGCCACGATCACATCTCCTGTGTGGATCGCCGGGTCCACCTCCGCCAGCGCATACAGAACGCTGTAGTGGTCCGTGCCCGTCGCCACCACCCCGGTGAGAAACAGCTTTCCCTTCACGTCTTCGCCCTGCGGCAAACCGGCTTTGCTCAGCAGGTCGCTCAGAGGCACGCCCGAATATTTTTCATTTGTCTTGGTATGACTGTTGAATACCGAGATCGTCTTGTGCGGCAGCGCCGCCACATCTTCGGGGCGGAGTTCAACCGATTTGCCGTCCAACCCGCGGATGGTCAGCGTGGTCGATGGCGTCGTCGGCTGGGGGTGCCCCATATCCTGCGCCGGAAGCGGGTTGTTCCCATTCCCCGCCAGCAGCGCCGCAATCAGGCACAAAGCCCCCGTCAAAATGCCCGGACGAAAATCGTTTTTCATGCAGCCATTCTAACCCGCATGCGAATCCTTGGCTCGGCAGTCCAAAGATCCAGAGAGGCCGGGCTCGAGCGGATCCAACCCTCCGTTTCCCGCGCCAATCCTCGATGTTCTCAATCAACCGCCTGTACCACGAGCGTGTGTATCATGGCAGGGTCGCCCGGAAGGCGAACCGATCGGCGCGAAAGGCGCGCTGCGGTTCCCGCAGTTTCCGGCCGTCCCCGCATCTCCGGAGGTCCGATGTTCCAGGTCAACCCGCGCCGCACAGTGTATGACGTTTGCATCATCGGATCCGGCGCCGGGGGCGGCACTGCCGCCAAGGTTCTCACCGAGGGCGGCCTCAGCGTGGTGATGCTCGAGGCCGGTCCCCGCCTCAACCCCGACAAGGACTTCAAGGAACACGTCTGGCCCTACCAGCTTCCGCATCGCGGCGTTGGCGTGGGCGGGCGCCAGCGCGGTCTCGGCGACGAGTTCTTGGCCCCCAACGGCTTCTGGGACATCGACGGGGAACCCTACACCACCGCGCCCGGCACCGCGTTTCGCTGGTTCCGCTCCCGCATCGAAGGCGGCCGCACCAACCACTGGGGCCGCATCGCTCTCCGCTTTGGACCGGCGGATTTCCGGCCCCATTCCACCGACGGCGTGGGCGACGACTGGCCCATCACCTACGAAGAACTCGCCCCCTACTACGACAAGGTCGAAGCCTTCATCGGCGTATTCGGAAGCAAAGAGAATGTCCCCAACGCTCCCGACGGCATCTTTCAGCCGCCTCCGAAACCACGTTGCACCGAAACCCTGATCAAAAAAGCCTGCGATCATCTCCACATCACCTGCATCCCTTCGCGCCTGGCCATCCTCACCAAGGCTCTCAACGATCGCGACGCCTGCCACTACTGCGCGCAGTGCGGCCGCGGCTGCCGCACCGCGTCAAACTTCTCCTCCAGCCAGGTGATGATTCCGCCCGCCGCCGCCACAGGCCGCTTCACCATGATCGCCAACGCCATGGCCCGCGAAATCATCGTGAACGACAGCGGCAAGGCTGAAGCCGTCTCCTACATCGACAAGACCACCAGCGCCGAGCAGCGCGTCTACGCCAAGGCCGTGGTCGTTGCCGGCAGCGCCTGCGAGTCGGCGCGCATCCTGCTTAACTCGCGCTCGCCGCGATTCCCCAGCGGCCTCGCCAACTCCTCCGGCGCCGTGGGCCGCTATCTCACTGACTCGGTCGGCAGCGATCTCG
Organism: uncultured Acidobacteriota bacterium; assembly: GCA_963730805.1. Lineage (GTDB taxonomy): Bacteria > Acidobacteriota > Terriglobia > Terriglobales > Acidobacteriaceae > Telmatobacter. The sequence goes on from CAVSTL010000001.1 coordinate 206,471, forward strand.
CCGGCTACTTCCCGCAACTCGAAAACATGCCCATCCACAACCACGACGGCGTCGGCGGCATGCACATGTACATGCCCTGGTGGCGCTTCGGAAAGAAAAACGAATTCCTCCGCGGCTACCACATCGAATTCGGCGGCGGCCGCGACATGCCCGGCGTGGGCGGCTTCGACTACGTGTGCCAGCAGAGCGAAGGCTACGGCGTCAGCCTCAAGCAGAAATGCCGCACTTCCTACGGCTGTTTCATCGGATTCAGCGGCCGCGGAGAAATGATTCCCAACGCCGGCTCCTTTTGCGACATCGACCCTCAAGTGAAAGACAAATGGGGCATCCCCGTGCTCCGCTTCCACTGGAAGTGGGGCGAGAACGAACATAAAATGGCCGCCGATATGCAGCAGACCTTCCGCTCCATCATCGAGACCGCCGGCGGAACCGTGATCGCCGGCACCCGCCGCCATCCGCAGAAAGCCGCTGCCGGCGCCAGCAACGCCCAGGTGCAGCAGCCCGCGGGGCCCATCTCCGTGGGCGGCGCAATCATCCATGAACTCGGCTGCGTCCGCATGGGCAACGATCCGAAAACTTCGCCCCTGAACAAAAACTGCCAGGCTCACGATGTGAAGAATCTGTTTGTCGCCGATGCCGCGCCTTTCGTCTCCAACCCCGACAAGAACCCCACGCTCAGCATCATGGCCCTGTCCTGGAAAACTTCCGAGTATCTTCTCGACCAGGCCAAAAAAGGAGAACTCTAGGCGCATGCGCACCGATCAACCATCCCGGCGCACCATCCTGAAGTCGCTGACCATCGGCGCAACCGTCGGCTCGGTCCTGCGCGTGATTCCCCTCCAGGCCGCCGAATACGCGCATCACCTCATCGACGACGAGAAATCCACCGCGCCCGCCTACGCCCCAAAGTTCTTCGATCCGCATCAATACAAGACCTTGCAGACTCTCTGCGAAACCATCTTCCCCGCCGACGCCGACTCGGGCGGCGCGATCGAAGCCGGCGCTCCGGAATTCATTGATCTCCTCACCAGCGAGAATTCCGATTTTCAGAAGAAGCTTGGTGGCGGCCTGAAGTGGCTCGACACCACCTGCACCGCCCGCTATGGAAAGCCCTGGATCGACTGCCCTCCCCAGCAGCAGAAAGAAATCCTCGACCGGATCGCCTATCGCAGGAACGCCGACAAGGACCAATCCCTCGTCGAACCCGTGGAGTTCTTCTCGTTCCTGCGCAATTTCGCCGCCGACGGCTTCTTCACCAGCAAAATCGGCATCAAGTACCTCGGTTACAAGGGCAACACCTTCCTCACCGAGTTCCCCGGCTGCCCCCCCGTCCCCGGCGTCTGAATCCCTGATGTCTTGTTCCCTCGGTCCCTTGGTCCCCGTCTTCTTCCCCTTGTCAATCACATCTTGACAATCATAATGAAGCCGCTGTACCGTCATCTCCCATGGACGAACCGAATACCGACGTTATCCAGGGAACGCTCGACATGCTCATCCTGAAAACGCTGAGCCTCGAGCCCATGCACGGCTTCGGCATCGCCCGTCGGGTGGAGCAAATCTCGCGCGGAGTTTTTAAAGTGAATCCCGGCTCGCTGCTCACCGCCCTGCAGCGCCTGGAGCGCGCCGGATGGCTCGATTGCGAGTGGCGGCAGACCGAAAACTCCCGTCGCGCCAAGATCTACTCGCTCACCCGGGCAGGAAAGAAACAGCTCGAACTCGAGACTGCCGACTGGAACCGCCGCGCCGGAGCGATCGCGCGGCTCCTGAAAGCGGAGGACTGAAACCATGTCGTTGTTGCGGCAACTCGCACGCGGCATGCGCGGGCTCTTTCTCCAATCCCGCGCCAACGACGACATCGCCGCCGAAATTCGCCAGTACCTCGAAGACGCCACCGCCGCCGGCCTCGCCCGCGGCCTCTCCCTCGACCAGGCCCGCCGCGCCGCCCGCGAAGACCTCGGCAACACCGCCGCGGTTCAGGAACAGGTCCGCTCCTACGGCTGGGAAAATGCTGTTCGCAGCCTCATTTTCGATGTGCGCTACGCCGCCCGCCAACTGCGCAACAATGCCGGATTCACCACCGTTGCCGTCATCACTCTCGCGCTCGGCATCGGCGCCAGCACCGCCATCTTCAGCGCCGTCAATCCCATCCTGTTTTCGCCGCTGCCCTATCCCCATCCCAACCGCATCCTGATGATCTGGAATACCTGGCGCGGCGCCCGCTTTGAGCTCTCCTTCGGCACCTATCGCGAACTCCTCGCGCGCTGCCGCTCCTGCGAGTCCATGGCCATCTTCGAACCCTGGCAGCCGACTCTCGCCGGCACCGCGGCTCCCCAGCGCCTCGAGGGCCAGAGCGTCAGCGCCAGTTTCTTCACGGTGCTCGGAGTCGCTCCGAAACTAGGGCGCGACTTCCTGGCATCGGAAGAGGCCTCTCACGGCCCCAAAGTCGCGATCCTCAGCGATCGGCTCTGGCTGCGGCTTTTTCAGCGCGATCCCGGCATTATCGGCCGCGCCGTCAAACTCGACGGCGACAACTACACCGTCCTCGGCGTCATGCCCCCCGCCTTCGAAAATGTTGTCTCTCCCTCCGCCGAGATCTGGACGCCGGCACAGTACGACCCCAGCCTGCTCGCCAGGAATTTCGAATCCTGGGAGTGGGGACTGCACTTGCGGCTCGTTGCCCGCCTCAAGCCGGGAATCTCCAAAGACCAGGCGGTGGACGAAATCGCTCAAATCGCCCGCACGCCCTGGCCCGAGTATCCCCGCCCGCTCTGGGCCTCCCTCGAACACGGCCTCATCGTCGACCAGCTCCAGGAATCGGTCGCCCACACCGTCAGGCCCGCGCTCCTCGCCATCGCCGGCGCCGTGATCCTGGTGCTGGCCATCGCCTGCGTCAACGTGCTCAACCTGTTGCTCTCTCGCGGCACCCAGAGGCGCGGCGAATTTGCGGTTCGCGCCGCCCTCGGCGCCTCGCGCCGCCGGGTCCTTCGCCAACTCATCACCGAAAGCCTCCTTCTCTCTCTGATTGGCGGCGTTTGCGGCATGGGCGTTGCCTTTGCCGGGGTGCGCGCGCTCATCCTGCTCAGCCCGCACGGTCTCCCCCGCCTCGACGCCATCGCCCTCGACCCCACGGCGCTTCTTTTCGCGGTTTCCATCACGGTCGTCATTGGCCTGCTCACCGGGCTCATCCCTTCGCTCCATGTCTCGAGGACCGAACTCAGCGCAGCGCTCCATTTCAGCTCTCGCCGCGCTGCCGCTCGCCGCAGCTTCACCCGCCGTGCGCTGGTGGTGACTGAAGTGGCGCTCGCCCTGGTGCTGCTGGTCGCCGCCGGCCTCCTTCTGCACAGCATGCGCCGCCTCCTTCTCGTCGATCCCGGATTCCAGTCCGACCACATGCTCACCCTCCAGGTCCCCACTTCCGGCCATCAATTCGACGAACGGCCCTCCGCCCCCGGCGCCGGCGAGGCTGCACGCCGACGCTTCTTCGAACAGGCGCTCGACGCCGTAAGGCGCGTTCCCGGCGTACGGCAGGCGGCCTTTACCAGCCTCCTCACCCTCAGCGACGATCCGCCCATGATGGGCATGTACGGCGCTCAATTTGAAAACGACGGCCCCCGCGGAGGCCACACGGTCTTCCGCTACGCCGTCAGCCCCGAGTACTTCTCAACCATGAACATTCCGCTGCGCAACGGCCGGTTCCTCGACCAACGCGACACCGCGTCCGCCCCCCAGGCCGCCGTCATCAGCGAGTCGCTTGCTCGCAGCCAATACCCGCACCAGGACCCCCTCGGCAAGCGCCTCCACGTCGGTCCCCCGGAACGCCCCTGGTACACCGTCGTAGGCGTCGTGGGCGACGTCAAGCAGGCCTCCCTGGCAACCAGCGACCTCGCCGCCGTCTATCTCTCCACGCGCCAGACATGGTTCGCCGATGAAACCCTGTCGTTCGTCATTCGCACCGCCGGAGATCCCGCCCCCCTCGCGTCCGCCGTCAAAAACGCCATCTGGTCCGTCGATCGCAACCAGGCCATTGTCCGCGTCGAGACCATGAACCGCCTGGTCGATATCAGCGAGGCCGAACGCCATTTCGTGCTTGTCCTGTTCGCGGCCTTCGGTGTCGTCGCCCTGGTGCTCGCGGCCGTCGGCATCTACGGTGTCCTCTCCGGCAGCGTCAACGAGCGTACCCGCGAAATCGGCGTGCGTGCCGCCCTGGGCGCTTCGCCCCGCGACATCCTTGCGCTGGTCCTGCGCGACGGCCTGCTGCTCACCGCGATGGGAATCGGCATCGGCCTGGGCGCCGCCGCCATCGGCTCCCAGGCGCTCAAGTCGCTGCTCTTTGAGATTTCCCGCCTCGATCCGGTCACCTATGCGGCGGTCCTTGCCCTTCTCGCCGCCGTTGCGATCGTCGCCTGCGCCACTCCCGCCTGGCGCGCCTCCCGCGTTGACCCCTCCATCACCCTGCGCGCCGAGTAGCGGCCCGGCCTCCACCACCCGCTTCGCCGTATCACGCTCCCGCGAACCTGTCGTTGGGGTACGCCAAACATGGCGTTCCGCTCGGTAACACCAACGGTAACTCTCCAAAGATGTAGAAGCTTGCGAGCGAAAGTGTGATTTATCTCACAGACTTATTAGCGCAAAGTCAATGCATCCCAAGCGACTTCCCCGGTCGCAAATTTCGGATAAATGTCGTCACGAACGCCAGAACAGGAATCGCTGCCATTCGAGAGCGCAGCCTGATCCTGGACGGACCCGGTCTCTCCGAAATGCTTTAACCAGTGAAATTGAACCACTTGTGTTGCCGAGGTGAGAAAGTATGGCGTCCACTACATGGTTGGGTTCGGAACGAAATCCCGTTCCTCCCCCCGCGTTACGAGCTAATCCAAGTTTGCCGGAGCACCTGGTGCTGATGTGCGCCTCGGCTCTGTTCACCGGCCTGTCGCAGCGAGAAGTCGAGGAAATCGTCTCCTGCGCCCGCGCCCGAACCTTCGCACGCGACGAGCTCCTGTTTTGCCAGGGCCAACCGGTGCGCAGTCTCATCTTTCTCCAATCCGGAAGCGTGAAACATACCCAGGTGGGCGAAAGCGGCAGCGAAGTCCTGCTCCGCATGAGCGGTACCGGAGAAGCGTTGCATGTACAGGGCGATTCGCCGTCGTGCAGCCACACCTGTTCCGCCCGCGCCATGGAACAGTGCAAAGCCATGGTCTGGGAATATAACCGGCTGCAAGCCCTGATCGCGCAATACCCCCAGATCCGCCAGAACATCAGCAGGATTCTCGCCGGCCGCCTGCGCGAACTCGAAGAACGATTCCGCGAGGTAGCCACCGAAAAGGTCGCAAGACGCCTCGCTCTCGTGCTGCTCCGCCTCCTCAAACAGATCGGCAAGCCGGTAGCCGAAGGAATCCAGGTTTCTTTGAGCCGCGAGGAACTGGCCCAGATGACAGGAACCACCCTCTTCACCATCAGCCGCATTTTGTCGAAATGGGCGGAGCTGGGAATTGTAACTCCCCGCCGCGAAGCAGTCATCGTCAACGACTCCAGGCGGCTGGCTTCTGTAAATGGCGACGACGAGTAGCCGGATGGAATTGAAACGGTGCCCCAGGTCTCGGGTAAGGATTTCCTTCTGAGACCTGGGAGCCTACCTCGCCCCCTGCTTCACAAACAGCCGCGCCGCCAGCACGATCATCCCGCAGCCCATCAGCCCCAGCACCCCCGCCTGCACCCACAATTCTCCGATTCCCGCTCCCCGCAGGATGATCCCCCGCAAAATCTGGATGTAATACGTCGCCGGAATCAGCTGCGCGATTCCGCGAAAGAACAGCGGCATATTCTCGATCAGGAAGATATAGCCCGACAGGAACACCGAAGGCAGAATCGTCCCCATCGACAACTGGAACGCTTCCGCCTGGGTCCGCGCCCGCGTCGAAATCACCAGCCCCAGCCCCAGCACCGTCATCAGGAACGGAACCGAAAGCGCCAGCAGAAGAAGAAAATTTCCGTGGATCGGCACCTGGAACACCGTGACCATCACGACCAGAATCGCGCACAGCTCGCCGAACGCCAGCACCCCGTAAGGAATCATCTTCCCCAGCATCAGCCCCAGCGGCGCCACCGGCGTCATCGTGAGCTGTTCCAGCGTGCCGCGCTCCCGCTCGCGCACCAGGCTCAGAGCGATCAGCAGAATGGTCATGATCTGCAGCAGGATCGCGATCAGCCCCGGCACAAAGAAATTCGCCGACCGCGTCGCCGGGTTATACAGCACCGACGGCCGCACCTCGATCGGCATCGCCCCCGTCGGCAGCACCCGCAGCAGCGACTCCTTCAGCGCCACGCCCGTCGATGTGCTCACCGCCTGCCCGGCCACCGTCGAATCCGATCCATCCACCAGCACCAGCACCGTCGCCGCCGTCCCATCCTCCAGCCGCCGCGCATAGTCATACGGAATCCGGATCCCCGCCCGCGCCTTGCCCGACCGGATCGCCTCATACATCTCCGCCGGCGAGCCCGCATACCTCTTCAGATCGAACACGTCCGATGCCGCGAACCTCTCCAGCAACCGCCGGCTTTCCTGGGTATGCGACTCGTCCAGCACCACCGTCGCAATCTGCCGCACATTGGTATCCACCGCAAACCCGAACAGGAACAACTGCACCATCGGAATCAGCAGCGCGAAGAACAGCGTCCCCGGATCCCGCACGATATGCAGAAACTCCTTCCTGCACACCGGAACCAGCCCATGAAAGAGGTGCTTCATCGCGAGCGCTCCATGATCTGATAGGTCAGCGTCACAAACACATCCTCGAGCGACGGCTCGATCACCTCCACCTTCGCTCCCGGCATCTTCTCGCGCAGCGCCGCCAGCTGGTCCGTTTCCGCCAGCGCATGAATCGAATGCCCGAAGATGGTCGCCTCGCGCACTCCCGCCATCTTGCGCACCCCATCCAGCACCTCCGAAGGATTCGCCGTCGAAATCTGCACCCTCGAAGTCCCCGGCGGGTTCGCATCCGGCAGCCTTTGCAGCTCCGCCACCGTCCCGATCGCGATCAACTTCGACATATAGATGTAGCCCACCCGCCCGCAGCGCTCCGCCTCATCCATATAGTGCGTGGTCACAAAAAACGTCACGCCCTGCCCCGACAACTGGAACAGCAAATCCCACAGCGCCCTTCGCGCCACCGGGTCGATCCCCGCCGTCGGCTCATCGAGAAACATCACCTCCGGCGAATGGATAATCGCGCAGGCCAGCGCCAGCCGCTGCTTCCACCCGCCCGAAAGCTGCCCCGCGCGCCGATTCATGTAGGGCTCGATGCCGGTCAGCGCCTGCACCTCCCGCGTCCGCTTCTGCGCCCGTCCGCTGTCCAGCCCATACACGCCCGCATAGAACGCGATGTTCTCCGCGACGGTCAGATCTTCATACAGCCCAAACTTTTGCGACATGTACCCCACGCGCTGCCGGATCTCCGCCGCGTCTTTGCGGATGTCCATGCCCAGGATGCGCCCCGTGCCCTCGGTAGGCCGCAGCAGCCCGCACAGCGCCTTGATGATGGTGGTCTTCCCCGAACCGTTCGGACCCAGAAATCCAAACACCTCGCCCTTGCCCACCGCGAAACTCACGTCGTTGACGGCCGTGAATTGTCCGAAGCGAATGGTCAGATGGTCGGCCTCGATAATCGCCGTCATTCCAGGTGCACCGTCGCCGCCATGCCCGATTTCAGCGCCTGCTGCGAGTTGTCCACAAAAACCTTGGCGCCGAACACCTCGTGCTCCCGATCGCTCTTGGTCTGCACGTTGCGCGGCAGAAACTCCGCCTGCGATGCGATCTGTCCCACGTGCCCCTCGAATGCCCGCCCTCCGAAGCTGTCCACCTGCACCGTCGCTCGCTGTCCCAGGTGCACATGCGCCAGCTCCGTCTCCGGCACATACACCTTCACCCAGAGTTGCGACGTCTCCAGCATCGTCATCACAATGCGTCCTGCCGGTACCAGGTCCCCGGGCCGCACGCTCACCACCTCGACAACCGCATCGGCCGGTGCCGTCAGCTCCGCCTCGCGCAGCCGCGCATCCAGCTCGGCGACTTGCCCCTGTGCCTCCGCCAGCCTGCCCCGCGCCGCCTCGATATCCTCCCGCCGGAATCCCTTCCGCGCCAGCACCGCCCCCGCCGAAGCCTGCTTGTATCGCGCTTCCGCCGCATTCACGTCCTCGGCCCGCGTGCCCGCCTGCAACAGCGCCAGCCGCTGCCTGGCCGACTCCGCCTTCTGTCCCGCCGCATCCCGCTTGTCCCGCGCATCGTCGAACTGCTGTCGCGAAATCACGTCCGCCGCGGCCAGCTTCTCCATCCGCTTGTAGAACGCGACGGCGTTGGTCGCATCCGCCGAGGCCGCCGCGAAATCCGCCTGCGCCTGCTCGATCTCCTGCCGCCGCGGCCCGCTGCGGGCGCTCTCATACGCCGCCTCCATCGCTTTCGCGGTGGCTTCTGCCTGCTCGATCTCCTCCGGCCGATTCCCCCGCACCATCCGCTCCAGGTCCGCCTGCGCCTGCTCGAGCGCCGCCTCCGCCTGAGTCCTTTGAGCCTTCAATTCGTCGCACTCGAACCGCACCAGCGTCGCCCCGGCTTTCACCACCTGGCCCTCTTCGACTCCTACCTCCGTGACCCGCCCGCCCACCTTCGACCCGATCTGGATCTCGCGCGTCTCCACCGTACCCGAGTAGTCCTTCTGCCCGCGACTCCCCACCCACCCCGCAATCCCCCAGATTGCCGCGATCACAACCACAACCGCGATCCCGGCAACCATCATCCGCCGCCTCATGCTTTTCCCTTCCAAGCCCACACCAGACCATTGCGAGTCCACCCGCGAAAAGGTTTCCATCCTCCGCCTCAAAGGAAAAATCCGGCGGTGGAGATCTCGCTTCTGAGACCTCCGATTCGGAATCAGGCACTCGGTTCCCCGTAATGGCCCCTCCAGGGCGGGCTGGGGCTCACCAGGATCCCGCCCGAAGACCGGACCCTACACCCGCAATTTTGTTACCCTAACCAAACACGCATCCCAACCGTTGTGTGTCCCAGCAAGGAGTCCCACCCCGCCCGCATGACCGAACCCGCCGCCGCCCGCCTGCTTTCGCTCGACTACCCCGCCGAATTCGTGCCCGGCGCTCGTTCCGCCGTCACTACCTGCCTTCGCATTGCGCCTGACGAAAAAGTCACCCTCATCACCGATCGCGTCACCGAGCCCATTGCCGCCGCCCTTGCCGCCCAGCTCGCCGAACGCGGATGCGCCTGGAACGCCTTCGTCCTCGAAGACCTCGCCCCCCGCCCCCTCTCCGACATGCCGTCCGCCGTCCTCGCCGACATGGAAACCAGCCAGGTATCCATATTTGCCGTCGTGGTGCAGCCCAACGAACTCCACTCCCGCATGCAGATGACCGACGTGGTCAACCGCCGCCGTATGCGCCACGCCCACATGGTCAACATCACGCCCGAGATCATGTGCCAGGGCATGCGCGCCGACTACGCCCGTGTCGACCGCCTTTCCCAACAGGTTCTGGATCGCGTCCGCCTGGCCCGCCGCATCCGCGCCACCACCCCCGCCGGCACTGCCATCACCGCCGACATGAACCCCGGCTACAAGTGGTTCAAGACCTCCGGCATCATCTCGCCCGAGAAGTGGGGAAATCTCCCCGGCGGCGAATGCTTCACCTCGCCCGGCGAAGTCAACGGGGTCTTCGTCGTCGACGGCGTCGTCGGCGACTGGCTCTGCGCGCGCTACGGCCTTTTGGCCTCCACTCCGCTGACGATCCACATCGCCGCCAACCGCATCGTCTCCTGCTCCAGCGACAACAAGCAGCTCGAAAAGGATTTCTGGACCTACACCCACACCGACGAGAACTCCGACCGCGTGGGCGAGTTCGCCATCGGCACCAACCTCGGCGTCGAGCGCGTCATCGGCAATATCCTGCAGGACGAGAAATTCCCCGGCATCCACATCGCCTTCGGCAATCCCTACGGCGAACACACCGGCGCACCCTGGTACTCCAGCACCCACATCGACGTGGTCGGATTAGGTTTCAACATCTGGCTCGAGTCCGACGCCGGCGAAGAGCAGATCATGGAAAACGGCCGCTTCCTCATCGCCGCCTGATCCCCAGGCGCCTTTTTGACACGGACCCATGTGGATGGGCAAGCCTATCCACGCTGAAGGAGTGGGCGTCACCGCCACCATCCGTCCGGCCGCGCGTCTCGATTGACGGCGCGGCCCCAGCTTGGTGCGCCCGCCGTGCTGATACCGTCTTCGTTTTTCTGCGGCGCTGAACAAGGTCGGGTTCGTCCTGTTCTTTACCGGATGCGGCGCATCCAAGCAACAGGGGAGCACAACAATTAAACCGATCACCATGACCAAACCAAGAGGAACTACCGTGCACTTCCCGGCGCTGCTCCGCGTTACCGCCCTCTCGTGCGTTCTTTTTGCGTGTTCCCCGTTGCGCGCCGACGTTTGGGTCGCGGGTGATGCTCGCATCGCCAAAATCGCCACCAACGGCCAAACCCTGGTCACCGTCGACTCCGTATTCGGCATGGGATTCGGTTACTCCCTCGGCATTGAAAACATCATCGGCGCCGACCAAAGAAACGGTCGCGTCTGGGTCAGCGACACCAACAATAATCGTGTTTTCGGGCTCAATCCCGACGGGACGCCGCTGCGCCAAATAGCTTTTTCTTCTCCCCTCGGTATTGGGATCGATCCGAACAGCGGAACGGTTTGGACGTCCATTCTCCTGGATCAAGCGACATCTCCGCGAGCCGTAATCAAGCTGGATCCGAATACCGGCGCGGAGCTTGTCAGGGTGACCGGATTTTCGACCTTGGTTACCGCAATCGGCGTGGCGCCGTCCGGCCGGGTGTGGATCGCAGACGCATTCAATAACCAGGTGGTCGTTCTGTTCGGCACCGATCAGGAACTCAACGGATATGATGCGAGCGCCGCGTCCGGACCCCATCATTTGCGGTTGAGCGGGTTTGCTGAACCGCTCGATATCGCCATCGATCCCGGGAGCACCTCCAGGGGCGGAGAAACTACCTGGGTTGCCGACCGAGACCATGGGCAAGCCGTGAAACTTTCACCCGATGGCACTGAACTCGTCCGGGTAAATCCAACCGGCTTCTACGAAGTGCGGGACGTTTCCGTGAACTCGCGAGATGGAAGCGTATGGGTTGGTGATGGGAACAGTGGGCGCGTCGCAAAGTTATCGGCTTCAGGGCTGGAGCTTGACAATCTGGCCATTGATCCCAGATCGCTCGGCGTCGATGTTACGGATGGCGCCGTCTGGATTGGCACAGGACTGGATGCACAGGCAACGGTTCTAAAGCTCGATTCAGGTGGTACACAACTACTGTCGATAGGCGGAATGGGCTCCATTGACGGGGTCGCCGCTATCTTGAGCCCCTCCGTGGTGAACGATATTAAGTTGGCGCCTCCCCGGCAAATTTCCATGGGCGGCACAAACAACGCTGTCGGAGAACCACTCGTTGGCGATTTCGACAACGACGGCAACACCGATCTCCTCGTCACCGTCGGCCTTCAACCCGCACCACGCCACATGAACGTTCTTTTCGGAGACGGCGCCGGCGGCTTCTCCATCGTTCAGTCCAATTCCATCTCCAACGCGATGAGTCCCCTTCTGGTTGCCGACGTGAACGGAGACGGCAAGTCCGACGTCATCATGGTCACCATCGGGAGCAGCGCCGGAAGTGATGCCGTTATCGGGGTTTTTATCGGCGACGGAAAGGGGCATTTCACCGCCGGCGCGCAATATCCCGTCCCATACGGAACCTACCAGGGTGTGCTGGGCGACTTCACCAACGACGGCAAACTGGATTTCGTGCTGAACGTGATTAACGAAGATCCCAGGGCCACGCCTGCTTATGAAAAGCAAATCCTCTTCAAGGGACGGGGGGATGGAACGTTCACGACATCGGCCTTGAACCTCACCTCCGAAGCCGCCATCGGCAACGAAGCTCTCCCCTTGACCGGCGACTTCAACCGGGACGGCACGCGGGACCTGGCCTTCATGGTCACCGATTTTCCGGGACCACGCTTCTACATGGCCTATGGACACGGGGATGGAACGTTTTCCACCCCATCGCTGGCTTATGTTGCGGATAGCGCCATTCAGGGCCCCCCGGCAATCGCCGACCTTGATCGCGACGGGAAATCAGACATGGTCCTCAGTCTTGCGGCAAAGAGCTCGCCAGCCGCACAGCCGCGAATCGCCAGCGTGCTCGCAAAACAGACCACGGGATTCTATTGGAAAGCCGCCCTTTCCATCCCCTGGCTTGGAGACGCCGCGGTGGCGGATCTGGATGGAGATGGAAGGCCGGATCTCATTGCCTACGGCAACCAATCCACTGGCTCCTTCCCCCTGTATGTATGGCTCTACAACGGGGTGGGGACCGGAGGGGTATTTTCTAACAAGTCCGTTGTCGACGTCTCCAGCATTTCCGCGGTGAAGGTCACGCGGCTTTTGGCTGTGCCGCTGCGTCGTGGCGACCTGCCCAGCCTCATCGTCGTCGATGCCAATCAGAAAAACCCGCTCCAGCTTCTGGTGAATATCACCAGGTGAGAGGACGCGCGTTCCGGCCCGAAAAGCGACGAATCACTGTCGCCGCAACTCCCGCGCGCGAAGTTGACCGAATCAGAGTTCGTTTCCTAACGATTTCCGGCAATTTTGCAGATCATTATGCATGACGGAGAGACAATGGTATCGAGAGAGGGAATCCCATGGCCTCGCGCGAAGCCCGCAATTCCAGTTTCGACCGGTGAGCGATTCGCCGTTTATTTCCCTTCCGGCGCGCTGCAGCAAAAAAAAATTCTGGGCTGTAAAACTGTGAAAACGCACTTAACCATCCTTAAATCATCATCTTACGCGAAATTATACGCGGACAAATATTGCAGGAATGGTGCGAAAACCGCACTTTTTCGCTGAAAAACCGCACTTTTTCGCTGTTTTTCGATGGTTTTTAGCCTCGGAATGAGGAAAGCCAGAAAACGGCTCAACTCCGCCGAACTGCTTCTCTCGTAAGGGTTTCTGCTTACATCGCGGCTCCCGGACGTTCCGCCAGGAACTGCACGATTTCGCGCAGGACTCGCGCCGGATGTTCTCGATGGGGAACGTGCCCGCATCCTTCCAGGACCACTGCTCCCGCTCGCCCACGCGTGAGTCTCGCAATCCGTTCAGGCTGTTCGACGGATCCGTACTCGTCCCGGTCGCCGTGCAGCGCAAGCACCGCGCAGGTGACACCGCGCAGCTCATCATCGAGGGTCCAGCCGCCAAACTCGGGTGCCAGCCAGGTTTCGGTCCAGGCATCGACAACCCAGCGCGCCTTCGCCCCGTGATATCGCTTCAGGCGCTCGAACTGATCCGGTCGTTTGAACGTGGCCTGCCCGGCCCGCACTCCTTCGAGCGTGCGGTCCTCAACAAAACTCTGCGCGGATTCGGTAATCACGGCCGCGCATCTTTTGGGGTGTTGCGCCGCGGTCGCCACCGCCATCGCCCCACCAACGCTATGTCCGAACGGAACCATCCTGGCGATCCCCAGGGCCTCCAGAAGACCTGGCACCACATGCGCAGCCTCATCGCCAATGAAACTGAATGCGAGCCGCCCTTCCTGCGCCTCCGACCGTCCGAATCCCAGCCGGTCATAGGCGACCACCGACCGGCCCGTCGCCATCGCAAGTTTTGCGGGAAAGTCCCGCCACAACTCCACGCACCCAAGCGAATCATGGAACAACAGAATCGGTTCTCCCTGATCGATGGATAGCCCCGCCGGTTCCCAGACTCTGGCAAACAGCCTTCCCCTCGCGGTGGCAATCCACGAATCGCTCACAGCCACGTTCATTCCCGCTCCTGGTTCAGTCAACTCGCCACCGGCCGCATTTCGAAGTAATCGGCGTGTCATTACTATCGTCTTTCACAGAGTTGAGCGGAGGTAATATGCTTTGCGCGAAAGTAACTTAGTGAGTAGAGCAAATGATTAAAAAACGGTAAAGCTTCGGCCCGCCATGTTATCCCATCTCGGCTAAGTCGTACGCTAAGTTCGGTGAGCGTCAGAAACCGATTGCCAAACCAGTCTTGCGCAGGTACACTTCGAAAACCGATCGCGCGATCGTTGCGATTGATAAGTTCGACAGGCAAGCCAACTCTCTTTGCCGTAACAGCCTAATTCAAACCGGCCAGTATCTTACTCAGCAAACTTCGCTTGAGAGTATAACTATGCGATTGCGGTTGCTCCATCGTGTCTCCTGGGGACTGCCGGTGGTGCTTTTCCTCATGGGATCAATAGCAAACTTCGCACAGGACATCGCGTCGGTGAAATCTGGCCCGGATCCGCTGGATCCGAAAGCCGCCGATCTGAAGCCTGCCAGTGCTGGTGGCCCTTCTTACAAAATTGGCGTTGGCGATGTGCTGCACGTCTCCGTGTGGGAAGAACCCCAGTTTACCGAAGCAGCCGTAGTCCGGCCCGACGGAATGATTTCCATCCCCCTGGTTTCCGAGGTGGTTGTGGCAGGCCTGACTCCGGAATTGGCAGAGACAATGCTGACCGCCAGGCTGGAGAAATTCGTACATAAGCCGCGAGTCACAGTTATCGTCCAGGAAATTCATAGCCGGATGGTTTACATCACCGGCGAGGTGCAGCGGCCCGGCGCTTATCCACTTATCGACACCATGACTGTGGTGCAGCTGGTTTCTCGATCCGGAGGATTGACGGATTTCGCCAAAAGTAAACAGGTCTATGTTCTCCGGGCTGCAAAGGGAGCCCGGGTCAAGGTCGACTATCGAAAACTACTCAAGGGCCAAGCGCCGGAACAGAATGTTGAACTGGCGCCCGGGGATACGGTGGTGGTGCCATGAGCAATCCAGTTTCAACTGAAAAGCGGGCCAGCGTTTTGTACGTTCTAGTCACACTCTTCCTCACGACGCAATTTGTCCGGGGCCAAAACGTACAGCTCGCCGCCAACGACAATGAGGAGCAGCTCTATTCGCTCCACCGCGTGGATTCCGCAGGCTCCCTTGCGGGAGGCACGGAACCGCTCAGCAGTTGCGGCGACGCTTTGTCGATCGCGCTGCAGCAGGGGACACCCGAATTCCCGTGCTGGGCAAACATTCGCACGGTTGATCGATGGAATTCAGCGTCGTTCGGACTCGCGCCGTCGGCACTTGGCAGCGGGACCAGAGTTTCTCCCCAGGACGTGCCTTCGAGTTTCACCTTCACCGCCGGTGGCCTGAGCGCGTTCAGCTTGCCCGGGGACGGCGAAGGCAAGGCTTATGGCGGACTGAGCGCAATGTCAGGATTGATTGAAAAACGCCGCTTTCAACTGATGGCTGAGGACGCTGGCGGCGCAGCCGACTTCCAGTTGTCAGGCGGCCATTTCGTAGGCCTGAACCTGTCGGCGCTGCGCATGACCGGCGAGATCTCCCCGCGGCTTACCTGGCAGGGCTCGGCAACCAATACCTATGGAACCGATGCAGCCCGCCAGGTGGCTCCCATCGACTACCGGATGATCGGGACAGCCGATGCGCCCGCTCCCGACACGGCGGCTTATGGATTGCACGCCGGCCTGATGACCGAGGGCGAGGAAGGCGTGAAGTTGCGCTACGAGGTTTCGCGGCGTTCCGCCTGGGACTTCAGCGGGTCGCATAACTACACGAAGTACAACTCGGACGGCTTCCTGGTGCATTCAGCGCGTGCCCGGGTCGAGTATTTGCACCGCATCGCCCAGGGAACGGCACTCGGCTTTTACGGCAGTGGGGAACACCAGACTCATCCCCTCGATTGCACGCTTGGCGGGGCGGGGATGCGCGTGCTCTCTTCGGGTTCGCGCGCATCGTTGAACCTGTCGGGCGGAGTGAATGGCGCCAATCCAGGTTGCGGAAGAAGGGTTGAGTTTACCGGCAATGCGGCTCTGTACACGCGCCTGACCCACCGAACCGACTTCTATCTGACCGGAGACCGCGATCTTGGCAATGGCGTGCTTGAACATACGATTCTTCAAAGCACCGGAGGAGCGGGCCTGCGCCATGCGTTCGGCCGCTCTGTCGGCGTATCGGCAAGCCTCAACGAGCTATATGGATCGGATCCCCATTCCAGGCAGACTTACCATGGCTCCTTTGTGGATGGCAGCTTCCGCTGGCGGTTGTGGATGGGATTTTCTGAGGAAATGGAACTTCGCCGATTTTCCTTTTCAGGGTTTGCTGCGGAGGCGGGACGGACCGTATCTGTCTTTACGCTCTGGTGGTCGCCGCCCAGAGGTTCTGAGTCGAAACCCGCCGGCGTGCGGTGAAGGAAGGGAATGCGGATAGGATTCCTTGCTGGCCGATTGATCGCACTTCCGCTGCGCCACAAGCTTATTGCGGCTGGCATCGTTGTCGCGTTCATCGCCGGCTACATCGTGTTTGCCCGCCGTTTACCGCCGCAGGAATATACCAGTTCGGCGTTGCTCTTTTTCGATCGGAGCGCGGCTCCCAAGCCGGACCCGCGCAAAGTACATACCGACCAGGCACAAGCCACCGAGTTGGCCAAATCGATCCTGACCGACGACCTCGTCAATGCCATCTGCAGGCATTTTGGCCTGTTTCCCGGCGCGAGCGACCCAGCCGCCCGATTTCGTTCCAGCCTGATGCTGAATCGGGAGTCCACGTCGAGTCTGCGCGTGACATGGAAAGGCACCGACCGCAGTCAAACCGTGGCCGTAACAAATACGGTTGCGGTCCTGTTTACATCCTGGGTCCCTGACGCGGCCGGCCGGCGCTCCGATCCGGTTGCGCCTGTGCCTGCTCCACCGGCTGCGCCGATCGCAGTAGTTCCTGCTGAACCAAAGCCGCTGATTGAAAGACTGCACGAAAAACCGAATCCCGCCAAGGCTCGCCTCGATACGCTTTTGTATGAAGAAAGGGATCTTCAGGTTTTGCTGGTTGCCACGGACAAAAAACTGGCCGCGCTGCGCGACGAAGCAAACAGACTTGAGACCGGAATCGGGCAAGCCAATGCCGAAAGGCAGGCGAGTATCTCCGCCAGGCAGCCATTGACCGAACAACTCGCAGCAGACAAGAAGAAACTCGACCAGCTCCGCGTGCGATACACCGACGCCTATCCCGATGTGGAGGCGGCCCAGGAGCGAATTGCAGAGACCGAGCAAAAGCTGGCCGCCACGCCCCTGCGGCCCACGCCGGATGCCGATCAGTCCCGACTGAATGCGGTGAAAAGGGAAGTCATTCACCAGAATGCGGAGAAGATCCGTCTATCGGACGAGCTTTCCAGGAAGGCGAGGCTGGAAACGATTCTTCACAGTCAGGAAGTCAGAGGGTCGGTGCCGGACACGACGCCGCACCAACCTTCAATCGAGCCACACCCAATACAACGCCGGCCCGCGTTGAGCACTCCTGCGCCGTCACCCACCCTCGCCGCTTCCAACTCGCAGACTGTGGATCCGGCGCAAGCAGACCAGGTGCGGGTGTTCAAGATCCTGGAGCGCGCGGAAAATGCGCAGCCAACCAATAACCCTCGTCGCCTGCTGCAATGGCTCGTGGCGGTGGCTGGGCCGCTGTGCGCTGTTCTCTATTTACTCTTGGCGGTTTGGCGGTTTCGCACAGTTCGTAATGCGGAAACGCTGGAAAGGATTGTGCCCGAGAGCGTCGCCTATCTTGGCGCCATTCCCGGAATGACTACATGGCGACACAGCGTGTAATACCGGCGTCCCGGCTGTCCTTGAGCATGCCCCTCGGTGACGGCAGGCTGGAGGCAGTGGAGCTCCTGCGCGAAGGCGTGCATCCCGCCCTGCTCTTTGCCAACGAGCAGTCGCCGGCCGACGCAAGTTATCAAGGCGTCGCGGATCGGTTGCTGTCCGGGGGATGGTGGAACCCCCGCCGTATTTTCGTCACCAGTCCCGCCGAAGGTGATGGCAAGACGAGCACTGCGTTCAATCTGGCGTGGGCACTCACTACGCGGGGGGCATCGGTGCTTCTGGCAGAGCTGAATTTTGAGCGGCCCCGGTTTAGCAGCGTTCTGGGCAATCTGCCGATTCGATTCGGAGTCGATTGCGCCATGCGCCGCCTGGCCTCTCCTGCGGACAGCGTCTTTCTGATGGGAGACGAATTGCTGGGAGTGGCCGCGGTAAAGAACGCCATGCCTAAGTCAGAACTCAAAACCCACCTGCCGCTCCTGGCTTCGTTTCTGAACTGGGCTCACGACCGCTATGACTGGATGATCCTGGATTGCCCTCCCGTGCTCTCGTCAGGATGGAATCAGTGGTTTCGCCAGTATGCCCGTCCCGCACTGCTGGTGGTTCGCGAACAGCATACGCCGGAAGTCCAGGTTCGCCAGGCGACCAGCCGCCTGGGGGATGGCCTCAAGGGAGTTCTCCTGAATGATGTTCTGGACCAGGGAACTCCTGATCGGACCTACGACGCTGAAGGGCGGGTGGAAGAGGAATTCCACGCTTCCTGATCAGTTCTCAGGATTGAGATCGGTGAAAAGCCGCAAGAAGGCGCCTCGACATCACGGTTCCTACCAGCTTTTGGCTGACAGTTACCCTGAAAACCCGGAATAAGACTCAAGTAGTGCAGAGATTCCGGTTAACGCGACAATATCTTCTGGGCCACAGCTTCTTCATCGGCGTCGCCCTTGATGATCTTGTTGTGCAGGCAGTAGAGCGCCAGTTCCAGGCGGTCGGAAACGCCCAGCTTGTCATAGATCTTGCGCAGGTAGTTCTTGATTACCTGCTCGGTCGTGCCGAGCTGGAACGCGATCTCCTTGTTGCGCTTGCCCTGCGTGATGCAGGTGATGATCGCCATCTCTTTGGGCGATAGGCGCGGCTGGCTCTTGGGGCTGACCAGGGCGGCAGCCTGGGCGCGATAGGCCTCGATCACCCAGTTCACTGACTGGTTGTCGATCCAGGTCTCGCCCGCGGCAATGCGTCGCACGCAGCGAACCAGGAGGTCGGGAGAGATGGAGCGCGAGATGATTCCGCGTACACCCTTCCGGTAAAGCTCGACGGTATGGCTTTCGTCAGAGGAAACCGCCTGGATGATCAGCTTGGCGTTAGGCGCAATCCGCAGAAGGTCGGAAACGGCGCTGGCTGAACCTGTCACCAGGGCCCCTTCCAGCAGGACCACGTCACTCGGGTAACGTTCGATCGCCGCGCGCAGGTTCTCCAGCGAGTCAGCTTGCGCGACTACGCGAAGATCATCCTCGAGCGCGAAGATCTTGCGGATCCCTACCCGGTAAATGGCTTGCGAATCCGCCAGGATGATGCGAATAACTCCTGGCTTTGCCTGTGCCTCAAAGGAGTCGCCGTCGGAAGAATCTTCAATAAAGTCCATACGCAGCTTGAGCGCTGCCAGATCCGTATGTCACTGCTCCACAAACTCGTATTCATCAATCGTGGCAGCAACCTGGGACTGGGAGTGACTCACTGAGCAGCGTACCACACGCCCGTGACAGTGAATCAATACGTCGTTTGGGGTACCCAGGATCGCCGCCGGCATTCTCAGCGAAAAATCGATCCCATCGCCCACCGTGAGCGGGCTGGTCATCTCAAACAGTACGCCGCTGGCACTTACGTTGCTGGTCAGAGCAGAATACTCGCTCCTGCCCGTGGAGACTACCACCGGCAGATTTAGAGGAAATCGAACGGCACAGCGAACTTCCTGACTGGCGGAAGGGCCGTCAACCACTGCCGAAGTTTTCATTAGTTCACCCATTAAGATAGACTTCCCGCTTTCAAAATGGCCCAAGCCTCTTCGGGCATCTCTTTAAGACAAACTCTACGCTTTCCCGATTCAAAAATCCCACGGCACGAAAGTTCTCATAGTAGTAACCTTTTGTATGTTGGGTACTTAACAAAAGGAAGCTAGTTCCGCCGGCCGTCTCGCGTCTGCCATCATCGCGGAAAGAAGGCGGCCGAGGCGCCCACCCATTCCTGATCCTTGTTGTGATCCACGCCCATCATCTTCCCTCTCCCCAGCCGTACCAGAGAAAGGGCCGGCGTGAGGGTTCCAGGATCCGGCCATAGATATAGAATCCGGATCTCCGCCTGGGTCAGCCCGCAGGGTGTCTCGATCGTCGGCACAAAGTTCATTCGCTGCTGCAAAAGGTACTCTCCCCGGCTCTCGGCCGGAATGGCGTCGAGCTCCGCCTGCGTGGGGTCAAACTGGATCCCCTTCCCGGCAAAAGAAAATAGCGGCTTCAGCAGCAGGTCGCGATAGACCGTGCCGGGCGAGATCGTACCCGGAAGCTCCACCCCTCGCGCCATCAGTTCCTCCCGCCCGCTCCCGACAAGGAAGTCGTCCAGGAACACGGCGGGAGGAATTACCGGGTGGCGCACCGGCGGCCGCGACAGCCACGGCAGCGAGAACTTGCTGATCAGGAAATACCAGTTCGGGTGGCCCGCCCATTCCACGTCCCACTTCCGCGTTAAGTCGAATGGCAGTCGGATCTTTCGCGCCATGAGCTCGTCGACGATGGCGCGGTTATAGATCCGGTGAATCGGAACCATCCTTCCCGTGCGGTTGCGATAGTGAAGCTTGTCGCCCACGGCTTCGAGCGAGGCGATATCGACCACCGCAATTCCTAAGCGCTGCCCCGTGATTTCAAAGTCTGGCCGGGTTTTCTGGTGCAGCGGGTCCACCTCGGTGAGTACGACGTGCTCGGGGTCATGGGAGCCGAGCACGGTGCGGCAGACCAGGTCCCAATAGCTTCGTTCCGTCAATCCGGATAAGTACATTCCCAGCCCCGGATCGAGATCGAACGCGGCACGATAGCCGGATCCCAGAACAGACTGGTACCCGTACACGGACGGAAACGCCTGAATCTCGACCAGGCGGGGAACAAGTTCGCCGCCGCTGCGCACGAGCGCGAAATCGGCAGTGAGGAAATTCGGATGCGCGGACTCTCCGGCGACACGGTAGCCGGCCGGGATCGCCCGCAGCGACGCTTTCAAATATTCAGGCCACCCGATCAGTCTCCTGGCCAGATCCGCCCCGGCTGTGGCCATTTGGTCAAGCAGGGCGAGCGGAACGAAGATGGGCGTTTCGGCCACCCGGAACTCGACCCTCACCCGGCATCGCTCTTCGAGCCACGCCAGCAGACCGGAATAGCGGTCGGGGGAGAACTTTCGGTTGAAGCTCGCGCGGAGGGCTGGAATCAAGAGATTCTCCTGAGCGTGATCGAAGGATCATTTTCGCCGCAGAACCAAGATATCCTTCCGTTGTGTCCCTACCTAAGACAATTTGTATGATTCATCCTCAGTCATGGGGCGTCTTTGTCTATCCGAGAGGTGATCTGACGCACTGACCATTAGGTAATAGTCGAAAAGTAAGCTTGATAACCGCACCTAAGTGCCAAAAGATCGGCTGAAATATTACTTTTGTCGTAGTTGATGTGCCGCTTCTGGGGTACTCTTTTCATTACGACCATTTACACAAAGGGAGCATGGCTCAAATGACCTCATCTCTGCTTAATTTCCGTCTTGCTGCACTCGTCATCATTTTGTCTTCGACATTTGCCACCGCGGCCACTCCGATTCCAGCGATCCGGTCCACGAGTCCTGACAGCGTCACCGCTCTCCGTTCGTTTTCTCTTGCTCCGACAAAGGGCGAAACCGCCGGTACGAATTCGATTTTTCCGACCCAAAATGGCAACGTTACCACACCCATCTGGCCGGTTCCGGTGCCGCCGACGAACGGTAGCATCGCAGTTGCCACGCCCATCTGGCCTGTCCCTGTTCCGCCCACGAACGGCAGCGTGACCACACCGATCTGGCCGGTTCCGGTGCCGCCGACGAACGGTAGCATCGCAGTTGCCACTCCCATCTGGCCTGTCCCTGTTCCGCCCACGAACGGCAGCGTGACCACACCGATCTGGCCGGTTCCGGTGCCGCCCACGAACGGTAGCATTGCGGTTGCCACCCCGATATGGCCTGTCCCCGTTCCGCCCACGAACGGCAGCGTGACCACACCGATCTGGCCGGTTCCGGTGCCGCCGACGAACGGTAGCATCGCAGTTGCCACTCCCATCTGGCCTGTCCCTGTTCCGCCCACGAACGGCAGCGTGACCACACCGATCTGGCCGGTTCCGGTGCCGCCCACGAACGGTAGCATCGCAGTTGCCACCCCAATATGGCCTGTCCCTGTTCCGCCCACGAACGGCAGCGTGACCACTCCGATCTGGCCGGTTCCGGTACCTCCGACGAACGGTAGCATCGCGGTTGCCACTCCGATATGGCCTGTCCCTGTTCCGCCCACGAACGGCAGCGTGACCACCCCGATCTGGCCGGTTCCGGTGCCGCCGACGAACGGTAGCATCGCAGTTGCCACCCCAATATGGCCTGTCCCTGTTCCGCCGACGAACGGCAGCGTCGCGACTCCCATCTGGCCGGTTCCGGTGCCGCCCACGAACGGTAGCATCGCAGTTGCCACCCCAATATGGCCTGTCCCTGTTCCGCCCACGAACGGCAGCGTGACCACTCCGATCTGGCCGGTTCCGGTACCTCCGACGAACGGTAGCATCGCGGTTGCCACTCCGATATGGCCTGTCCCTGTTCCGCCCACGAACGGCAGCGTGACCACCCCGATCTGGCCGGTTCCGGTGCCGCCGACGAACGGTAGCATCGCAGTTGCCACCCCAATATGGCCTGTCCCTGTTCCGCCGACGAACGGCAGCGTCGCGACTCCCATCTGGCCGGTTCCGGTGCCTCCGACGAACGGTAGCATCGCGGTTGCCACCCCGATATGGCCTGTCCCCGTTCCGCCCACGAACGGCAGCGTGACCACACCGATCTGGCCGGTTCCGGTGCCCCCCACAAACGGGTCAGTTACGACGGTTTAGCACTTTGCTACACTGAATCCCTGCTTACCTTGGCAGCGTGGGAGAATGCCTTTGAGTCTCGACACGATTCTCTGGCTCATTGGCCTTTCTGCAGAAGCTGGGGTCGTTGCCCTATGCATCCGGGGAAAGCTCTTCCGCATTACTCCCGTTTTTTGCTCCTACATTGTCTGGTGTCTGCTTAACGACATCCTTTTCTTTTTTCTGAACCGCTATTTCAGTCAAAATTATTTTCAAATCTACCTCGTGGAAATGATCGCGGACTCGCTCTTCCAGTTTGCGGTGATGGTGGAACTTGGGTGGGCTGTGCTCCGGCCGATCCGCTCTTCGCTTCCCCGATATTCGATCCTGATTCTCACCTTGATGGTCGCCCTGTGCGGAGCCGCGATCTGGCCGATTTCGGCTCACATGATTCAAGGCAATCTCACCCATTCCGGCGCCCTCCTCGTCCACGCCCAACAGACCATCGCCTTGCTTCGCGTGGTCATCTTCGTGGCTCTGGCCGGATTCAGCCAGTTGCTTTCCATCGGCTGGCGAAACCGCGAACTGCAGATCGCAACCGGCCTCGGCTTTTATTCCATGTTCAGTCTGGGGATTTCGTTTATCCACGCCCATCAGGCCGCGGCGAATGTGCGCAACTACCACATCCCCGACCAGATTGGCGTCGCAATCTACGACTTCTCGCTGGTCTATTGGATTGTCAGCTTCGCCCAGAAGGAACAGGAACGCCAGGAATTTACCCCCCAGATGCAAACGTTTCTGCTGGCCATGACGGGCGCCACTCGCAGCACCCGCATCGCACTCGCAAACTCCGGTATTGGCTCCACGCATAAGCCGGGAAAGCCGTAGCACTTGGCCCCATTTGAGGAAAAAGTACCCTTATGTCTCGGTTACGTTGGTGCAATACCCTTTCGATTACCAATTGTCGAGAGGTACTATACACAAACAGGGGATTTTCGTGCACAATAGGTTCATTGCCTGGTACAAGTAAAACCGCAACAATGGACAGCCGGAACGTGTTCGTAAAACTAGAGGTTCCCGAAAGCCGGCTCGAGGGTCATTCATGATTTTGATCTTGCTCCAAGTTGTAGTAATTGCAGCCGTGGTGGGGTTCTTCCTTCGCTGGCGCGCCGGTGTGCGTAGACGAAATTCGCAATCGTGGGATTCGCTGCTGGCTAGTCTTCGACCGGAATGGAGCGCACGCGATTTAAGCGATCAGTTCCTCTGGAAAGAGGGCGTAAACGCAACCCCCGAAGATGCCTGGCAACGGATGGAAGGTCCGAAGGGCCTTTGGGTGATGTTCCAAAATGCCCGCGTCATGATGGAAATTGCGGATTTTGCCACCCGGAACAGCAGCGAGGTCGATAGGGTCCTGCTGGAAACGTTGCGCAGTGACGCGATGCAGATTCGAGTTTGTGTGCTGATGGGACTGGCGCAATATGCATTCAGCCAGGCAGGTGAGGGGGTTCGCGTGAATGCCTTTCGCGCCGCTTCAATGTATACGGCGATGGCTGCGCGGCTGACTCAGCTGCTTCAGGATCATGCTGCAGTGATTCTTCCTGATTTCGTAGCGGCGATGTAGTCGCTTCTATTTTCTCCTCCAGGAAACGAGACCCCGGCCGCGGCCGGGGTTTCGTTTTGGTACGTGGTGCAGAAAAAAACACCCGGAGGCCCCATTCGTGGACGAGCGGCATATCTGGTGTTGTGGGGAGGGGGGACTCTTTCCACTTTCAGATTCGGGACAAAAAAGCCTCGCCATTGCTGGCGAGGCCTGCTTCGATGCGCTTTGTCATAACTAGAAGTTAGGGGCCGGCATCTGCCTTTACGACATATGCGTAAACGGCCGCTCTGCGAGCCTTCCCGGCAGCTTTGGCGCGGCAAGGCCGGCGGTCGAGCCCGACATCACCTCCGTGAAAGCCTTCTGGAAAGCCATCATCTCATCGCGCGTGCCGACTGTGATCCGCAGCGAATTCGGCCATGCCGGCCAGATGCGGCCGACATACATGTCCTTCTTCGCCAGCGCCGCCTGCACTTCGGCTCCCGGACGGCGCACGTCAAGCATGAAGCAGTTGCTCTCCGATGGAGTGGCCGCATAACCCTGACTCTTCAGCCACGCGATGTTTTCAGCGCGAATGTCGCCAATCTTCTTTTTGCGCGAGGGAATCAGGTCGGCATCAAGCAGGCTTGCCTTGGCCGCCGCAACAGCCGTGACGGGCAGCGCATTCATCCCACCGAAAGTCGAGATCTTCTGCAGCAGATCGGGACGGCCAATGGCGAATCCCATGCGGATGCCGGCCATTCCATAGAGCTTCGAGAAGGTGCGCAGTACGATGACATTCTTGCCTTCCTTCACGAAGTCGAGGGAATGAGGCTGATCGCAGAGATGAATGTAGGCCTCGTCGATCAGCAGGATCGTGTCCTTGGGGGCGTGCGCTACCGCGTATTCAATGTCCTTGCGCGACGTACAGGTTCCCGTCGGGTTGTTGGGATTGCAGATGTAAATCACGCCCGGATTCGACGCCGCCGCGAGCATCGCCTTGATGTCGTGCGTAGCTGCGCCCTTGGGATCGGCCAGCGGAACCTTCAGCACCGACGCCCCGCTCACCTGCGCGGCCCACATGGGTGCCTCGTAACCGGGATCGGCGATCACCAGCGGCTTGTCCTTGCTGGTAAAAGCCAGCACGGTGTAGTGCAGCGGCTCGCTCGATCCCGCGAACGAAATCACAGACTCGGGATTCAGGCCCTCCTGCTTCGCGAAAATCTCCGCCGGTTCGGTCTCCAGCGGAAACAGGTACCGGCCTCCCCGGGGAACTATGTCGATCATCGCCTGGCGAGCGGCATCCGACGGGCCCATGGGGTTCTCGTTGGCGTCGATATGGATCCCCTTGTTGGGATCGGTGAAATGAGGACGCGCCGCCAGCGCGAGACGGGCTTCGGTCAGGATGGGCATGGTAGCCAGCGCCGATGCGCCGGCAGCGAAGCGGAAAAACGAGCGGCGCGACACGCCGCTACAAGCTGCGGAATCCATGGGTGACGACATATGCGTAAACTCCTCCGGAGGGTTGGGTGGGGATGCGAACGCGCCCAATGGTGTCGATGGACCGTTACGAATGTTTGCGCATAGGGATGAAGGGGATCCCCATACCTCAAGGTATCGTTGACAGGCGATAAATACAAGCAGGAAAGGCGGAACAGGGCTGAACGGCGAACGGCAGGCACCGTGGTATTCTGGCCCTGCTTTCACGAACATTCGGCGTGAAGTGAGGGCCAATGCTGCCTGGTTCCGTAACCGACCTCAAGACATTTGTCCCCGCCAAAGACCCTGAGCTTTCCAAAAAGTTCTACGCCGATCTCGGTTTTACGGTCAACTGGAGTAATGAACAGATTGCGGAACTCCAGATTGGTTCTTTCCGATTCCTGCTGCAGACGTTCTACGTCGCCGAGCATGCCGGCAACTTCATGATGAGCCTGACCGTCGAGGATGCGGACAAGTGGTGGGACCACATCCAAAGGATGGAGTTCCCCAAGAAGTATCCGGGGATCGTGTGCAAGCCTCCGCAGATGCAACCGTGGGGCATCCGGGTTGCTCTACCTGAGCGATCCAACCGGCGTTCTCTGGCACATTACGGACCTGCGCAAGTCGTAATTTCCGAAGCCGCATTGCAGAAAATTACCCATCCCTGGAGCAAGATGGAAATCGGGGGAGGAATCCACGACTTCGTCGCCGCGCCTGCATCCCGGTTAACCCAACTTCCGCAGCGGAAGTTCGGTTAACTTCCACCTTCAGACGATCCAAGAAAACCCCAAAATTCCTCTGCCTGTGACGTGAAACTGTGAAACCACAGGTAAGTCAATCGTCTTCATATGATTACAGTCAGGAACTTCCCACAGTTTCACAGTTTCCATGTGGAATTCGGCGCGAGAACCCCTCAAAACTCAGATAAGTTCGGGCGACTTAGATCGAATTATTGCCCGAATTGGCGCGAAACCGGGTTAAGGATGAGGGCAGAGGTGCCACAGCGATTCAAGCCGATAGCTGGACAGGTCTGGCTGAACCGAAGTCCCTCATGAAGACCGTGCCAGGCAACAGGCGGGCTGACCCTGATCCTTAATCCCTCTTTTTAACCCTCTTCGAAGGCTCGTCGGAGAAGATCTGGCCGTCGCGGATGTGAACCACGCGATGAGCGTGCTCGGCGATATCCGGCTCATGCGTCACCAGCACAATGGTGTTGCCCTTGGCGTGCAGCGTGTCGAACAGGGCCATGATTTCGACGCCCGTCTTCGAGTCCAGGTTTCCGGTCGGCTCGTCGGCCAGGATGATCGAAGGATGATTCACCAGCGCCCGGGCGATGGCCACACGCTGCCGCTGGCCGCCCGAAAGCTCGTTCGGCTTGTGGTGCATGCGGCTTTCCAGGCCAACGCTGGTCAGCGATTCCTTAGCGCGCTCGATGCGCGCAGCCGCCGGCGTGCCGTTGTAAATCAGCGGCAGCTCGACGTTGTGCAGAGAAGTGGCCCTGGCCAGCAGGTTGAACGTCTGGAACACGAATCCGATTTCCTTGTTACGGATTCGCGCCAACTGGTCGTCGTCCAGCTCGCTCACCAACTGCCCGTTCAGCCAGTACTTGCCCTTCGAAGGCGTGTCCAGGCACCCAATCAGGTTCATGAGCGTCGATTTTCCAGAACCCGACGGCCCCATGATGGCCACATATTCGTTGTGCTTGATGCGCAGGTTAACGCCCCGGAGTGCGTGCACCTGCTGCTCCGATCCCATGTCGTAGGTGCGCCACAGGTCCTCGACGACAATCACGTCGCCGCTGGGCGCCGTATAGGGTAGCGTTGCGTCTTCAGTAATGATGCTGTCCAATGCCATACCCATGTGTTCCTCTGCATTCTGCGTGCGTGGCCCTCTTGATCCGGACCTGCCTCGCGTCTTCTACGCTGCGCACGCTTCTCGGGCCTCCGCAACAAGCCGCTGCCTGTTGGGATGTTCTTCCAGACTATTCGACTCCGGACAAGCACCTTCATTTGCGTCCGGTTCCCGTTTTTCCTGATTCGCTACGAATTTCCCGGCGTCGGGGTGACGGGCTTGGCGGTGTCGCGCTTCACCAGCGACCCTTCTTTCAACCCACGCAATGTCTTGTACGGACCGGTCACGACCTCGGTTCCTTCGTTCAGACCCGAAAGCACCTCGATATCGGTGGCTCCCGTGATGCCGGTCTTGACGGGCACGAACTTGACGCGCAATTTACCGTGCGGGTCCTTTTCTACGACAAAGACACCCTGCTGTTCCGGCGCCGGCTTGGATCCTGGAGTCGGAACGGAAGCCGCCTCGACCTTGCCGGATGTGGAGGGGGCATCGGGAGAGTGCATGGTGAGTGCCTGGATCGGCAATGACACCACGCTGTCTTTGTGGGCCGTGGTGATTTTCGCCGTGGTTGAGAGGCCGGGCCGCAGTTCATCGGAAGGTGCGTCGAGCGTGACCACGACCTTGAAGTCCTTGGCCTCTTCGGTGCCGGTGGTGGACTGGGATGTGGATACGCCGCTGGAGCGCAGCAGCGCCTGGTCACCAACCAGCGTCACATGGCCCTTGAAGATCTTGCCCGGAATGGCGTCGACCGTAACGTCGGCGGGCTGGCCAAGCTTCACATTGACGATATCCGTCTCGTCAACCTTCACTTCGGCGGTGATCACGCTCATGTCGGCCAGCGTCATCAGGGTCGAGCCGGCCGTGTTCTGAATGCCGGTGACCACCGTCTCGCCTTCCTTGACCGGCATGTTGGTAACGATACCGTCAAAAGGCGCAATCGCGATGGTTTTATCGAGCATGTCCTGATTGGCGCGGAGGGTGGCGATCTGCGTTAGCAGATGGCCGCGCGCGGATTCAGTTTGCGCCTTGGCCTGGTTAAGCTGGGCCACCATTTGGGCGACCGTCGCGACGTCGGTGTCGTACGCGGCCTTCTTGCTGTCGAAGTCCTGCTTGGCCATGATGCCGGCGGCAAAAAGACCCTGTGCGCGCTCCCAGTCCAGCTTCTTCTGCTCAAGATCAGCCTTGGCGCGCGCCACGTTCGCGTCGGCGGTCTTCTCGGCGGCGATGTACGAATTGATGTCGGTGTTGGCTGCAGAGATTGCAGCTTCCTGCCCGGCTACATTCGCCTTCTGCTGGACATTTTCGATCGTAGCTACCGTCTGGCCCTTCTTGACCGAGTCTCCCTCTTTCACATAGAAGCGGGTTACCCGGCCCATCACATTGGCGCCGACGTTCACATAGGTCGTTGGACGGATCTGCCCCGTACCGCTGATCACGGTCGACAGGTCCTGCTTCGCCAGCTTGGCCGTCAGCACCTTGGTGTATCCGGACTGCTGCTTGACCACAAACAGGGCCACAAGCCCGCCGACCACGACAATGCCAAGAATGATAAGAAGAATCTTTTTCATGTGAAGTGCTTGCTCCCAGCTCTCCCGCAATCTAAGTTTACGCAAATGCCGGCGGGATGGTTCCCATAGCCCCGCCGAGTGTCCCCCGATAAACGAGACGCAAGACGCCCCCCGCTGTTAAGCCCAATCCGATGTCTCGGCTCGATTCCATCGCGAATTTCTGGAATTCCCGGCCCTGGTCCCCGCCGGGCCGCGTCGGGTATGTCGAGCCCGCCCGCGCTTCCCGTCCCGCTCACGCCATTCACCGCCAGTCAGGAAACGAAGTCCATGCCCTGTTTGTGACGACCAATTCCGGAGCTTCGGGAGGTTTGCGCTAGTTCTAAGTACGATTGTATGGCGAATGAAGTCTCAAATCACGCCGAACTCGTGAAATGTCGGGATTCAGCATGGTAACTTTGGTCGCTGCCGGACGTCTAATACGCGAGCCAACTCCCGCGCGTCTTGCCCGGTGATGTACGAGACCCGTAGAATAAGGCATCCAGGAGTTGTTCCACACAATGAAGTCCATCCGCCCACCGTTCTTCGCCGTCGCACTGGGTTGCGGCCTCTTTCTCCTTCTCCCCGCCGGGCTCCACGCCCAGCAATCCACCAGCCCTACCCCCCAAGCTCAGCCGGCCACCGGCCAGGCACAGGAACCCGACCCTTTGAAGCGGGAACGATCGGACAAGGAGAGGTTCGCGGCCCGGAAAGAAGTGAAAAGGGAATTGAAGGACGCTTATAGGAACTGGCTGGAGCAGGATGTAACCTACATCATTTCCGACGAGGAACGGAAGGCGTTCAAGAATCTTAGCAACGACGAGGAGCGCGAGGCGTT
Organism: uncultured Acidobacteriota bacterium; assembly: GCA_963730805.1. Taxonomy (GTDB): domain Bacteria; phylum Acidobacteriota; class Terriglobia; order Terriglobales; family Acidobacteriaceae; genus Telmatobacter. Next base: position 236,581 of record CAVSTL010000001.1, read on the forward strand.
CATCGAACAGTTCTGGCTGCGCCGCAATCCCAATCCCGATTCTCCCGAAAACGAGTTTCGCGAAGAGCATTACCGCCGCATCGCCTACGCCAACGAGCACTATGCAGCCGGCAAGCCGGGCTGGAAGACGGACCGCGGTCATATCTACATTGCCTTCGGTAAGCCCGACTCCATCGAGTCTCACCCCTCCGGCGGTTCCTATCAGCGCCCCATGGATGAGGGCGGTGGCGAGACCTCTACCTTTCCCTTCGAAACTTGGCATTATCGCTACCTCGAGGGCATTGGAGAGAACATCGACCTTGAGTTCGTCGATACCTGCATGTGCGGCGATTATCACTTCACCATTGACCGCGGCGAGAAAGACGCCCTGCAGCACGTCCCCGGCATGGGCCTCACCCAATGGGAAGAGATGGGTCAGGCCAAGAAGGCTGACCGTTTCAAGGGTGGGTTCGAAAACCTCGGTACCGGTCCGCTCGGCAGCTCGCAGCAGTCCAAGCAGTTTGATCGCATCGAATTACAGGCAAAGATCTTCGCTCCCCCGCCGATCAAGTTCAAGGACCTGGATGCGGCCCTGTTCAACTCCGAGCACAAGGTGCTCCAGGGGCCCATTTTCCCGTTTGACGTCCGCACCGACTACATCAAGGTTACCGATACCACGGTCCTGGTCCCCATCACCGTCCAGATGAAGAATCGCGACATCACTTTCGTGACCAAAAATGGCGTGGCCACCGGCGTTGTCAATATTCTGGGCAAGGTCACGACAATCATGCACAAAACGGTGCAGACCTTCGAGGACACCGTCTCGGTGGAGCAGCCGGCCGAATTGCTGGAGAAAAGCCTTGACCGCAAGTCCATCTACTGGAAGGCTGTGCCTCTGCCTCCAGGTCTCTACCGTCTCGACATTGCCATCAAGGATGTGAACAACCCCGACCACATCGGCATCTACGGCCGCGGGATCGAGGTTCCGACGTACCACGACGAAAAACTGGCGACCTCGACGCTGATCCTCGCCGACCAGATGAGCCCGGTCGATTCCCACTCCATCGGCGCGGGTAATTGCGTGATTGGCAATACCAAGATCTGCCCTCGGGTTACTACCAACCAGGCCACCCCGGTGAATTTCAAGCGGGGCCAGCAGTTGAATTTCTGGATGCAGGTCTACAATCTCGGCATCGATGAAACCAGCAAAAGTAACCTGGCCACGGTGACCTATCAGATCATTGACAGCACCACCAACACGGTGGTATTCGAGAAGCAACTGGAATCAAAAGACTTGGGAGCGCATAGCGATCAATTGACCGTGGAGAAGACGCTGCCCATGGCGGGTCTCCAACCTGGAAAATACAAGGTGACGATTAAAGTAAATGACACAATCTCAAAACAAGAGATTGCGCAATCGGCACCTTTTGTCGTGGAATAGGATGAATACGTCCCGCGCACTGGGGTTAACCGGGCATTAGATCGGGGGAACCTGGCGGGACCATTTGGAAGAGTTTTCGCCAGGGACGCCGCCGGGTCACAGAAACTAGTGATTATCCGCAGGCTCCAAATCGCGTTGTTCGCAGCTCTGATCGGCCTCGGGGCGGCTCCGGCGTTCCCTGCCACCCAGGCGACGCTCAGTGGGCTGGTCGCGGATTCTACGGGCGTGCCCCAAATCGGTGCGGTTGTCCAACTCCTCAGCCCGGACATGTCGGTAATCGCCACCGCGTACACCACCTCCAAGGGCCGCTTCTCGTTTGCATCGGTCCTTCCCGGCAAATACGCTGTCAAAGCCATGGGCACCTCGTTCCTCCCCTCGGTGCGAGAAAATGTCCGCATCCGCACCAGTACGGTCGTCAATCTCACCCTCAATACTCTCTATGAGGTCATGCAGTGGCTCCCGGCCGAGCGTCGCGACGCCACCTCCCAGGGGGATGACTGGAAGTGGACCCTTCGCTCCGCGGCCAATCGGCCCCTGCTGCGCTGGCTTGAAGACGGACCCCTTGTCGTGGTTTCAGAGAAAGCCGGCGCTGCCCCCAAGCTGAAGGCGCGCCTGATGGCTACCGGCCAGGCTGGCACTTTCGGCGAGAATGGCGAGCGCATTACGGTGGAGATGGAGAACACCCCCTCCAACAGCCGCGAACTGCTGGCGCGCGTCGACTTCGATCCGAGTTCCGATGGCGGCCTGGAGTCGATGCTCGGCTTCCGCCAGGAGCTTGGCTACGCTGGATCGGTTCAGTCGATGGCTGCCTTCGCCATCCATCCCGAGATGGTGGGCGCAGGCGCAGAGGGATTGGAGGAAGGCTCGTTCCGGACCTCGGAAACCATCCGCTTGGGCGACGAGTTTGAGGCCGAAGCCGGAGCCGAGCAGGTGTTTGCGAGTCTCGGCCGCAGCTCTCCCAATACAGTGATGGCAGCGCTCCCCTACGTTGGGGCCGCTTGGAACAGCGGCGACTCAACCCTGCGCTATCGTTTCACCACGATCGTGCCCGGCGTCCAATCCGCCAACGCAGATCAGGCATCGGCTTTCCTGCCCGCCCTCTCCGTTCGCAACGGCGGTCTCGCCCTCGAGCATGGGCTCCACCAAGAAATCGGCTGGGAACGAAAGACCGACCACTCGGGAGTCGCGGTACTGTTCTACGCCGACCGTGTGGATAATCCGGTCCTCGAAGCGATGTCCCCCCTGGCGTCCCGAAGCAACCCTGAAATAGCTTCTAACGCCCTGATCGATCGTGCCGGCAGCATCATCCGCATGGCTGGCCCGGGCTTCTCGACCGCAGGTTTCATGGCCACCGCCGAACATCGTATCCCCGGCGACAGCCAGATTAGTGTCAGCTTTGCCAACGGCAGTGCGCTGGCGATGCCTGCCTCGCGCCGCCCGCTCCCGTTCAGCGCGGCGGTTGCCGCCGCTCGTCCGCGCCGCGCTCCCATGTATTCGATCTCCCTCTCCGGCACCCTGGAAGGCACCCGGACGCGATGGCACGCCAGCTATCGGTGGCAGCCGGAAGACACGGTCACGCGCGTAGCAACCTTTGCCGGTGATGCGGCTGAGCCCTTCGTCAACCTTCGCCTTCGCCAGCCCGTTACCTTTCACCACGAAAGCGCCCGTAGCCTGGATGTCATGCTCGACGTCCACAACCTCCTCGCCCAGGGCTTCCGCCCGTACATTCTTACCGACGGCTCTCTCCTGATGTTCGCCCAAAATCAGCGCAGCTTCAGCGGCGGCCTCGCCTTCACCTTCTAATCTCCAGTCTTTCCCCGAGATCGGTGCGCCCTCGGGGCTCGTTTGCGCCGTTTTGCGGCTAAATTTTGAATAAGTCCCACCGCCGCACACTCCTTTGGAAATCGAATCGCGGGTATGCTATTCTCTTCAAGGTGGTAGTGGGGGGAGCCTGCCTGCTTTCCGCCGTGTCTTGTCGTTTCCGCCGCACGGGTTTCATCCAATTGGACGCGTAGCTCAACTGGCAGAGCATTCGGCTCTTAACCGACAGGTTGAAGGTTCGATTCCTTCCGCGTCCACCAGATAATAAAGCACTTACACCGATCGGCTCTCCCTTCCCTCTTCAGTACCGGGGACTTTACCAAGGACCTTAGCCGAAAACGACCCTCTTCGCTACCTGTCGCCGAAAGGTGATTTCGTCAACTTGATTAGCCGCCTTTCGAATGGTCTGATTTGGCCCAAACCAAGGGTTTTGTGTTTGTCTAATGAGCTGACTTGTTTAGCCGGGCGCCAACGCCGTGCCCTTTCCTGAGTATGTGCGGCTGCACAGGCCGAGCGTTGGGAATTTTTGGATGAAAGAAAAAATGGACGGTCGTTTCTGGGCCGCCCATTCTATTTAGCGGAGCCAATACCCAACGATCAGGCCAACCACACCGAAGGCCCACTTCAAAGTAGCATCAGGATATCTGCCGCTCAAGATGACCCAAAGGGCAGCAGATAAGCAAATCACTGACACGACGACCCGCGCGATGAGATTGAACCGGTCCGAGGACGAGTATCGAGCCACTACTCAGCAAACCAATCCTTGAGGATCGCAACCGCTTCCCGAATGTGAGTTCCAAACACGGGGTCGTGAATGGTTGATCGGGAATCCTCTTCGGCTGGAATTGTGATTGAATTTGAGATGAAGTCGCTGTCTGAAGTTTGCAAAGACCGCGGTTCGCCCATGACGACCTGTTGTGTCGCGGCTGTCGGCGGCTCGAGTGTCGGTGTGAGAACTGTGCTCATTTCCCCTCCGCAAAATCATTTTCCGGGTTAAGGTCTCTCGGATAGTAATACTTTCGCTTGATCCAGCGGAACCCCTCGTGTTTGCTTATCGCCGCAACTTCGACCGGTCCACCCACAGACTTTGCGCCTGGCATGAACCTCGACCATTGAACCGAGACTTCAGCGAGAAATTCAGCGAGATCAATCGCATCTTGCAACGGCATGGCCGGGCTAATTAATGGCGCTTGAAGCGGAGGCAATACGGCACGCATTACTTTCCCAAGAGCCTCATCGTCCAAGTTCAACTGTGACTTTAGCAGTCCGGGGGCCAAGGGGCTTATTCCCATTATGAGGCGATTCAAAGCTTCAGGTTGACCAGACCAAATGATTCCGCACTCCTCTACCTTGCGAATTGGGGTCGGACCGTCGCAGGAACCGTCGGATTTGATGTCAACTTTGTATTCTTCAGCGTTTTGCCCGCCATGTGAGTATCCGCCGACGATGAATCCGATTTCCGGTTTTTTCCCTTGGACTGATTCAAAGGTCTGCGCATAGTGATCATCGTAGATGAACCGTTTCAATTTCTCTGCAATGTCACGGATCTCATAGTCAAGGACGTCGATTTTCCACTCCTTGTCCTCTGTCAACAACTTGCGGAGATCTTTCAGAAGTGTCGAGGTGGAAGCCACACCAATGCTGCCAGCGCCCCATGTGATGGCACCGACAGGCATACCCTTTCGAAGGTTGAAAATCTTGTTGGCGTTGTTGTAGACATTGACCGCAACCGGGCCCTGAGGTCCATTTTGAACGAATGTCGTGGCGCTGTCGGCAGCCAGCACGAGTCCGTCGTTGATCTTTAGGGAAATAGCGATCGTCAATGGTTCCTCACCGTCCTACTCCATATTCCACGGCTGAAGTTGATTTGTGGAATAAATCCAAACGGTTTGAATCAAGATTCTACCGCAACGGGTTTAAGGTCGCCTTCGAGGCCCAGAGTAGGAGATGCCCTCTACCAGCGATGGCATGGTTCGTACGCTACGCAAAGATCGTTGATCTCGGCGGACGCGTTCCTACTGCAGTCTATTGGCCGTTCTTTCAATATCTTTAACTCCAATGCTGTCCACGCCCCCTGGCTTTGCGCTGATGCTTTCGACGGCCCCCCGCAACTCGTTCAATGAGAAGTGACCGTAACGCTTCGCCATGAGGACCATTGTCGAGGCGCTCCAGCCAACGATCTTCGCAACCTTGGCGATGGGAACGCCTGCGTTCAGCATCCGAGAGACGGCAGTGTGCCTTAGATCGTGGAATCGGCAGTAGAGCGGCTTGATCTTCTCGGCCTGGGCCGTTTCTTCCTCTGTGCCGGCCTCATCCATCTCCTTCCCGGCGAGGATCTTTGCAGCTCTCAGCCGGGCGCCTTCCCATGCCTCTTTTATGCTCCCGATTGGCTTGGTTGGATCGACATGGTAAGCCCTGGGCGCGTGCAAGAAGCCATCTCCAGCACCGCCGTACCTCTCGGAAGGGAAGACGTAATGCTCAGGCTTGCGGTCCGGGAAGTGAGTTGCCCAGAAGCTGAGCGCGGCCGTTGCGCGCTGACTGAGGGGAATTACCCGTCCTGTGCCGGCTGCCGTTTTGTCCTTGCCCCATCGGAGACACCGGTTCTCGAAATCGACAGATCCCCACTGTAGAGTTCGAATAGTCCCGTACCGCGCACCGGTTTCAATCGCCAGAGTGACAAATGGCACCAGGGAGCGTGACCGCGATTGCGCGCAGCCTTTCAGTAGTGCGGCTTCCTCCTCTGACGTGATAGCCCGCCCGATGTCGTCGTGGGTTGTCAGCATGGTCACTTCCGGCTGGAGGCGCGCCCAATTGCCGGTACGCTTGAGGATGGCACGGAGGGTTCCAACCTCGAGGTTCACGGTCTTCGGAGAGGCTTCTTCCTCGATGCGCTTTTGCTGGTACCGGGCGATGTCGCGGGCCTCGATATCGCATGCCAGCTTGCGGCCGAGTTCTGGCAGCAGGTGCGCCAGGTTGGCTTTCTCGATCTGGACCGATCGCGGAGCCAGGGATGCTTTCTTCATGTCGAGCCATTCATCCGCGGCGACCGACAGCAACCGCGGGGCTTGAGCCTTCTTGATGCCCGCCGCCCCTTCCTCCAGGTCGCGCCGGCGCTTGTCCTCGATTTTGAGTGCGAGCGTCTTGGAGCGGGTCCCGGTGGACTCGCGGACCCGCTGGCCGTGGAAAATGAAATCCATGGTCCATACCTTGCTGCCCTTATACCGAAACACTGACATCGAGAGAACCTCCTTGCTTCCTTGCGGCTGCTTTCACTCTGGAAGGCGACGACGTTCCTCTCTTTTCTCGCCGCACTTTTTCCGGCTTTGCCCGGTAAGCTCGAACCGCCATCACATGAGCACAAGCTCGTTTACAGTACTTTTGCTCGTGCTTGCTTTCGAGTTCGAATACCGCCTTGCAGTCAGGCCGCGAGCAGATGCCAAACTGCGAGCCGTTCAGATGGTCAAGTGTGATCGTCGCGGCGATTGCACTTGGGCAACTCTCAAGGCTGGCGAGGAGATCGGTATTGACGAAGAAGTAGGGCTTCCGTGACCGCTGCACGATGTGGATTTTTCGTTTGGTTTGACTCAACCATTGGTCCGACGTCGCGCAAATGGCATTGCGGTACTCCGCCTTCTCTTGCTGAATCAGGTGCGGAAAGATGCAGGGGATCTCGTTTCGGTCCAACATTGGGATCCGCTCACTATGAGAGATCGTGAGCTTGTTTGAATCCCATAGTCCCCACTTGCGCGCGAAATTTGCGAGTTGATCAAGATCGCTGCTCAGCGCGAAGAACTGTTGCCGCATTTCATACGGGTCCGCCAACTCCTCGCTTGGCTGTCCGGGGGATAGTGCCAGCAGAATCGGGAACGAATCTCGTTTCTCCCAGTCTGGGATGGCAGCACTTCGGTCGAGCTTTCTACACCGCTTTGCCAGGTCCGGAGGGAGTTGGCCGAGCTTCACCGTCGTGAACATGGCCCCGTTGCCCGACTGTGGGCAAAGGCGTAAGGCTACCCCCTCATATGGGCGACTTGGGCCACGGGATCGCCGAAAGAACTTGCGCGGATCGACCCCTCCGCGGTGCTCCTCTTCCCATCCGGAGATTGTCGCATCATACACGGTCCAGTCCATCTTTCTTGGCCGGAACTCCAGTGCCACCGTTAACTGAAATGTTCGTGACACGATCATGCTCATGTTTGTATCACCAAGCGCCAATATACTCGCGCTTGTATAGGCAAGCAAGAACAAAGTTGGAAGGAGATGCCAATGGACGCGCTTCTATCGGTTAAAGAGGCTGCTCGACGGCTGGGCGGCCTGAGCACGTACACGATTCACGCATGGTTGAGCGCGGGAAAGCTCCGCCGCACCAAGGTTGGTAGCCGAACAATGATTCGCGAATCCGAACTGCAGCGAGTCATCGAGGACGACTCAAAATCGCCCGCTCCCACGCGGAAGGGCCTCGCCAAGGAAAGCGAGGCACAGGAATGCCAGTAAAACTGCTGAGCGTGAAAGAGGCCTCGAATCAGCTTGGCGTATCTGAACGCGGTCTCTGGGACTGGATCTACCAACGCAAGATTGAAATTGTGCGCCTTGGTCGCTGCGTTCGCATCAGGCAGACCGTCATTGACGAATTTGTCCAGCGAGGAACGATTCCCGCGAAGGCCAGCTAACGAGGAGCCCACCAATGACATCGCAAACACATTCACGGCCGCGATTTTCGGCCTGCCACATACGCCAATATCTTCTCGTTCGGGAGGAGCGGCTGCGATCCGCCGTCAAGCAAGAGCCGGATAGGCAGCGGGCAGCTGTTCTCGCCGATGATGCGATCGCTATGTTGAAGCGGCGATTCCGGCACGAGGAAAGCGGCTGCGATCTATGCCGAGCGCAGGAGGGCGCCTGAACAATGCCCCGCTATCGCAAGATCGACACTCGCATCTGGAACGATGCAAAGTTCAATGCCCTCTCGGAGAAGGGCAAACTGGTTTTCTTCTATGAACTTACGCATCCGAACCTCACCATGCTTGGCGCCATGCGCGCCACGATCCCGGGCCTGGCGGCCGAGCTCGGGATGCCGACTGAACCCTTTGCGGAAGCCTTCCGGGAAGCCTTAACGAAGGGTATGGCAAAGCATGATGAGAAGGCTTCTTTCTTGTGGCTACCGAACTTCCTTCGGTACAACAAACCGGAGTCCCCAAACGTCGTTAAATCGTGGCCCGATGCGTTCGACCTGCTGCCCGAATGCGCGATGAAGTTTGAACTGTTCCAACAACTTAAAGCCTACACCGAAGGCATGACGGAAGGCTTTACGGAAGCCTTTGCGAAAGCCTTCGCGAAGGCTATGCCTAATCAGGAACAGGAACAGGAACAGGAATATATATCCCCGGCTGCGCCGGCGGCAAAAAAGGATCTAACTGCCGAACGTACCAAAACGCGAAATCCAAAAATCGCCGAACCTGTACTGGTGGCGATCTACGAAGCGTATCCACGGCGCATTGGAAAGCGGGAGGCACTTAGGGCTATCGAAAAGGCGCTCCATTCAATCTCCCCAGCAAAGGATGCCGAATGGCTTCTAGAGAGAACACGCGCATACGCCCGAGAGCGCCAAGGCGAGGACGAGAAGTACACACCGCATCCGGCCACTTGGTTCAACAAAAAACGCTTTGAGGATGAATCGCTCGACGGAGTTGCATTGAACAGAGTCTGGATCGATGCGGAGGGAAATCCGATCCAATGACCCTCACCTTCGACCAAATTCGCAAGTACTTCGAGACGCGCCTGAACCGTCCGCTTCCTGCTCGCGAAAAGATCGCCGTACTCTGTCCCTTCCACAGTGACAGCACGCCGAGCGCGACTGTGTTTCTGAGTGGTAACGGTGGTTTCAATTGCAACGGCTGCCAAGTCAAGGGCAACGTCTTCCAGTTCGAAGCGCGGTTTTCGAACTGCGACCTGGAAACGGCTCGCAAGAACCTCGCGGAGATCGCCGGTGTAAACATAGGCGCCGCGGGCAGCATTGGCCGGTGCACAGGCGTTTACGACTTCCGGAAGGCCGACGGCACCATCGCATTCCAGAAGCGCCGTTTCGAGACCGGGGAGGGTCGCAAGACCTTCCGGATCTACCGGCCTGAGGGCAACGGATGGCGCGATGGGCTCACCGCCGATTCGCCGCGGGTTCTATACAACCTTCCCCAGGTAATTACGGCGAATCTGGTGCTTCTGGCCGAGGGCGAGAAGGACTGCGAGACGTTGGCCTATGTGAGTCCCTGGCCGGAGCGGCCCGACTTGCGAATCGCTACCACAACGAACTTCGAAGGCGCATGGCAGCCAGGGCAAGCCCCGAAATGGCAGGATCGGTACAGCACGTACCTGGCTGGCAAAGTCGTGATCGTGTTCGAGGACAACGACGAAGCAGGGCGCGCGTGGGCAGACCATGTATGCCAGACCATCTACCCGATCGCGGAGACAGTGCGCCGCGTGACGTTCCACGATATGGCGCCAAAGTCAGACGTTTCCGATTGGATTGAGACGCACACGGTCGACGAGCTGCGCAAGCTCATCACTTCCGCCCCGGTCTGGAGTCCGGCTGCAGATACGAGCAACGGTCGAAAGGTCTTTGTGGACTTTCCCGAGTTCGTCACATCGACGACCGACAAGATCGACTGGCTAGTTCTGGGCGTCATTGAGCGAGGATCGAACGGCTTCGTCGCGGCGCCGCCCAAGGGAGCCAAGTCGTTCGTCACGTCGGATCTCGCCATTTCGCTGGCCACCGGCAGCTCCTGGCTTGACTTCCCTATCCCGGTTCCGGTGCGGGTGGGCCTCGTAAGCCGCGAAGACAATCCGCACCTGACCGCCTGGCGCTTGCGCTCGCTGATGTCCGGCAAGGGCCTGACCGTCGTGCAGCAACAGATGCTCGAGAAGAACCTCTATGTGAATACGCGGGCCCAAACCCCCGGCCTGATGCTCGACAACGAAGAGGAAATGAACGAACTCCTGGCCGCCATCAAGGCGAAGCGACTCGAGTTTGTGATTCTCGACGTGTTTAACGTGCTGCACGCCGCGGACGAGAATGACAACACGGAGATGCGCAAAGTTCTCAATCAGTGCAAGCGCATTCAGGACGAATCGGGCGCGGCGATCGGCATCCTGCACCACTTCAATAAGGAAACGCAGGGCAGCGTCACGCAGCGGTTGCGCGGGGCTTCGGCTATCAGCGGGTTTGCTGAGTGGATGATCGGAATCACCATGGCCGATGAGGAGTTGCGCATCCGCCGCATGGAGTTTGAACTGAAAGCAGCCTGCCCTCCCGAGCCGATTTGTTTCCACATCAAGGCGGCCGAGGGCGAGCCGGCGAAGATTTCGCGCGCGCACAGCCCGGCAGCACCAAAATCGCTGGACCGCGGCAGCAGATCCCCCAAAGGAGTGAATTGACGATGATCGAGCCCGACGACAGAGTGTATTTGCGCGCCTGCAGCGCCGGCGAGCCCGGTACAGTCATCCGCCAGGAGCGGGCCAAGCTGACCGACCTGGATTACCGGAGCAAGCACCGGCTGGAAGCGTTGGAGATCATAGGCGTGAACCAAACCCCGCCACATGACGGACCCGCGAGGTAAAAAAGCATGGCGAAAAAGAAAGTAATAGCCGTGAGCATCGGTCGACATCAACGGAATTGCACCGTTTGTGCGCACAAGCGCCGCGAGGAGATTGAGGCAGATTTCATTGCCTGGAACAGCCCAGCGGCCATTGCCACAGAGTACGGGCTGAAGGACCGGGCAACTGTCTACCGGCACGCCCACGCTCTTGGACTGTTCCAGAAGCGCCAGAAGAATATCCGCGCGGCACTCGAACGCATCATCGAGCGGGCAGGCGAGGTGGACGCAACGGCGGCAGCAGTGGTCGCAGCAGTTCAAGCCTACGCCAAGATCAATGCCGCAGGCGAGTGGATTGACCGGACCGAGACTCTTTCCATAAACGATCTCTTCGACCGGATGAGCACTCAGGAACTAGAAACCTACGCGCAGACGGGAGGATTGCCCGCCTGGTTTCCAACTGGGGCAACCGCAACAGCAGGGCGCAGTGAGGAGGATTCAAACCATGATCAATAAAGGCCATCAGGAGTTCCTGGGCGCTACAAGTTCAGCACCAAAGCCCGGTCAGTATCCACTCGGCTCCGCGGCGTCCCGAGCGGCTGCCAGGGCCACACTGAAAATCAAGAGTGCCGCCGAAGGGTATGGCTGCCTGTTTTCGATAGTGCGCATCGGCGCCCGGCGTAGGGATCCCGGCGGTGGCCCGCGTGATCCCGGGCGAGGATGTACTTGCCGGATACCGCCGGCCGCCGCGTTCGCTTTGTGCAGGTGCTTCGAATGAGACCGGCGGACTTCGCGTGGGTTCGTTTGGAATGTCCCTGGCCGTTAAACGCCAGCCGGAGCAGCGACAGCCGCGCCAGTTCATCCACGACTATTAGACGGCCCGAGCCGGTTTCTTAAACACGAGGGGAACGCCCGGGCGAGATCGGGATAAAGGAGAGCGCGAGTGAAGACACAAACGAAGAAGAAGGTAGTTCCGAAATCGACGCGGGTCGGCGATGCAATGGACGTGTCCCAGAAACTCAAGGCACGCGAACTCTTGAAACAGTGGGCAAGCGACCATTGCCTGGTGGAACTACGAACCGGGCCGATGATGGTCGTCGGTCGATTGGGCGAATTCGGGGCCGACACTGGCGACCGCTTTCTGTTTTTTACATACTCTCAGGAGATCCAGGCGACCATCTCTTTTGCCAGCTGGCAAGTCTCCGTCGACTCAGTCGTCGACCCGCCATTAGTTCGTTTTAGTTCTGAATCAGAGCAGGGGTTCACGCTCTCTAGGAGACGGGATCTGGCTTCGCTGAACGATGCGGTCGCACGGGCAAAGGAATGTCTCGTGACGTGGGCGAAATCGACAATTCCGCTAGCAGTCCAGCACCAGTCCTCTTTCGTGTCCGTCCTTTCTCGCTGTAGGGTAATGCAAGACACGGAATCGACCTTCAAGCTGATCGGGCTAGACTCGCACCAGGTTTATCTCGTCAACCTACTTGATTGCGAGTGTATTAACCTTCAGCATTCCGCTGCCGGCACAACTCTGCTGCTCGTCGGATTCACGGGCGATTCGCGCATATTGATTGCAGAGTCGAATGCTTCGATAGCCGAGGAAATCAGAAATCTTATCTCTTCGGACTGAACAGACCCGTCCCGGAGGTTGCATCGCCGAAGTGCCGCTGGACTGGAAGACCAATTCAAGCGCAATGGCGCAGGAGAACACCAATGGCCACAGGCCCGTACCTCGATGAGAATTTGCAGTATGCAGATCTGATCTCGAATTTAATCAGCCCGCCCGACGCGCGCGGCCCGAATCAGGCACAGCAGGACATGCGGAATAATCTCTCTCCGAACGCGACGGAGTTGAGATTCCCCCAGGCGCCCACGACAACAACGTCGCAGCCCGCAATGCCGGGACCGAAGCCTGTTCCCACGCTAGCGTCGACCGTTTTCAGGCAGGCTCTGGGTGACAACAGCCCCGGGGCCACAGACACAGGCACGAGTCCGGCCGCAACCAGCTCAACGGGAAACGACCAGCCGAATGGGAACAATTGGCGCCCTGCGAATCAGGCGGGTGAGGCAAAACTCGAGCAGGACCAAGCGGAATTGCGGCGGCTGCAGACCACCGGGCCCGGCGTGAACAAGATCAAGAACCCGTTCCTGCGCGGAGTGGCGAAAGTGGCCGACGTGGTAGGGAGCACACTCACGCCGGGGGCCGCGGCTCAGATTCCCGGGACTACTCTGCACAACCGTATGTTGCAGGGGCAGGCACAACAGCGCGTGGCCACCGACCAGGCGAGTCAGCAATCCGCTGCTTCGATCGCCGACACTCAATCACAAACTCAGGAGCGGATGGCGCAGGCAGCGCGGCAGAACGCGCAGGCGGAGAGCTACGCGCCTGTCACTCTCGCACCGGAACAGGCCGCGGCCATCGGACACCCCGAGTTAGCCGGAGAGCAAATCAGCCAGCGCGCATACGCCCAGATGATTAGCGCCAAAGGGCACACCGATGCGGCGACTACAGGTGCGAACGCACGAACTGAATCTGCGAAGACGGGCGCAGACGCAAGGGTCCAGTCGGCAACGATCGGCGCCGATGCGAGGACCACGTCGGCACAGACTGCCGCTGACTCGCGGACACAATCTGCACAGATTAGCGCCGACGCGCGCAAGTTCGCAGCAGCGCACCGCGCGACGGCGGGCAGAACCCCGAACGATGCGCTACGGCAACCGATGATCGACGCAGCCACGGCCCAGGTCAACAGGCTCAACGACTACTACTACGACGCGGACGCGAATGACGGCAGGGGCGGTTTCTACGATCCCGCCAACAAGGACAAGGCATACACGCCGGAAGAGTTCACGGACATGAAGAACCAGATTGCCACCAAGCTCGACAAAGACCTGGCTTCCAAGAGGCTAAGCCCCCTCGGCGTGCGGTTCACCGTGAACGATACGACGCCGGGCAAGGACGGCGCACAGGTGGCGTCGGCGAAGCCTGCACAGAGCACAGCGCCCGCGCAGACCACACAGGCAACTCCGCCAGCCGGAGCTACGCACCAATACCGCGACAAGTCGGGAAATGTGGTGGGCTACGCGGTCAACGGAAAATATGTACCTGCAGCGGCAGCAGCCGCGCCTGCGCAGACGGTCTCGGGAGGCTCGGGCAAGCCCATCATTCAAGACGGCGCCGGCAAGCCGCTTACGAATCCCGACATCGCCAAGGAATATCTAGAGAAGGCTGGCGGCGACAAGGAAAAGGCGCGCCAGTTGGCAAATCACGATAAGTGGCGGTTTTAAAATGAGTGATGCCCGAGAACAGTTTTCGGGTGACCCAGCGCAGCCTCCGGCCGGCGTGGACGCATCGATATGGTCCATGGCTATGGCCGGAGATGCCACAGCTCAATTCCAGGTAGCGCAGGCATTCCAGAACGAGCCGGCAGATCCGGTGCGAGCCGCCGAATGGTATCGCAAGGCGGCGGAGCAGGGACATCCACTGGCGCAAAGCAAACTCGGCCTCCTGTACGCGTCCGGCGACGGTCTTCCGCAGGATGACGTTGAAGCCGTTTTCTGGTGCCTCAAGGCCGCTGAGCAGGGAATCGCAGATGCGCAACTGGGGCTTGGCTACATGTACCAATGTGGCCGCGGCGTGCCCCAGGCCTACGTTGAGGCCTCTGAGTGGTACTTAAAAGCTGCCGACCAGGGCTCTGTGGAAGCGATGTATTGCCTTGGGGCGCTTCACGACGAGATCGCCCACGACTATGCTGAGGCCGCAACATGGTATCGGCCGGCCGCCGAAAAGGGGCACGTAGGGGCACAGCATCGCCTCGGCTGTTTGTATTGGTTAGGTCTCGGCTTGACACGAGACCACAGCAATGCCTTCTTCTGGTTCGATGTCGCCGCATCCAACACGCCCGTAGACGATCCAAGAAGAGAAGAAATCGTGCGTGATTGGCAAAGTGCAGCCTCGCGAGTGCCTTCTTTGTTTCGCCGGCATCCTGGAGGTGCGAACTGATCACAGGTCCACAGGCTATCCTGTTCCCATGGGACACGATAAGAGCATCACAGACGAATTCATTGCGGAGCTGAACGAAGGGTTTCAGAAGGAAGCGGAACGAGTGAAGGCCGCGCCGACCTGGCCGGAGACTCAAAAGCGAATCGTAACGGGAACTCACGCATACTTGACGGCCTTGGCGCGTATGGAGGAGGGCTGGTCTCGCGAGGACATTGAGAGAGAGCTTGCGATCCAAACGGGGTTCGGGGAAATGCCGAATGCGTTTCGTGTGATTGGGAACAGACGAATCGATGAGAACGCTTCCTCTGATTAGTCACCACGGGCGACCCGAAGGCCGCCCCGCAGTGTTTTCCGTGAAACGCTTGTTGTACTTCCGCTTCAGCCCACGCGCGGGCGCCAGAGGGACAGCTTCCCCAGAGCTTGAATGCGGGACTCTGCTTAATGCGGATCAGGCCGGTGACGATAATAGGCGGCATCGACGCTCAGAGCAATCGGAGTGATTCGGGGAAGCGAGGCTTCCCAGGCTTCAACGTCTTCGATTTTGTAGCGGATCGGGGAGTTCTTGGCGAACCCGAGCTTAATGTAGGGCGGTCCTTCGCCTTTCATCCGCCAGTCCTCGAGAGTCGCCTCTTCGACGGCGAACCGGTCAGCCAATTGCCGCGGCGTGAGCATCGATGGGTTGGTTCCTTCTGATTTCCTTGGCATGGTGAGCCTTCCATTCCATGACTGGTACTCTGCCTGAGAGCCTCGCGGCGGGCCCGTAGCCCGCCGCATCGTTCCTGCTCGGTCTCTTACTCCTCGAAGCGGAACGCAAATTCCCGGTTTCCAGGCTTGATGAACAGCTTGTCGCCTTTGCATCGGACTCTGAACGTCGCACCAGATGCGAGCGCCCTGGCAACGCCGTTCGCGGCCTCGACAGCGCGCCGATGAGAGCAGTTTCGCTCCTTCTCCCATTGTTTCCGCTCGAGCCTACTTGCCCTTTCGCTCTCTCTCAGTGCCTGGAGTTTTGCGCAATCGAGTGTCTCTATGGCAGTCCAATGCGCCTCCGCTCCTGCTCTCTCGAGGACGGCCGCGGCCAGCAACCGCGTGATGGCAGCATCTGGCTCTCCGGCGCGCTTCAGCAATTCGTTGACTGAGCTCATAAGTACTTCTCCTTTTGGTGAGCTTTCCCGCTCGATCATTTCTCGTAGCCGAACGGGCTCGGGCTGGGCGGGCTGGAAGTAGAAACACGCCAAAAGTCGTGCCGCGGCCATCACTGGGACGCGCTTCCAGCCCATGTAAGTTTGAATTTAGCGGGAATCCCATTCGCTGTCGGGGATTGGTTGCCGCCTTCGGGGAGTTTCTAGCTCCTGATCGTTTTTTTACTCCGAAACGGCGCACGAGTCAACAAGATTTTGCGTATAAGTATAGTTATTTCAGTAACTTGGCAAGTATACTAGCTAAGTAAGTTGGTGAGTCTTGTTATCGGTTGACGGGAGTGTGTGGCCGGGTCCATTTGTTCGCCGGCGGCGCTCTGCTTTCGGCATCGTCATGACTATTCCCATGTCCGTCCTCTGGGGTCAGGAACGGTGACGCCTGCTTGGACAGTGGCGACACGTTGGCGGATTTCTTTACCTGCTCTCACTCATTAGCCTCAGCATTACCTCTCTCGCTTCCCTGAGATACTCGTGCAAGCTTGAGCCGCTCAAATAGTCCTCCACGGATGAGGGCGCCTCGATCGCATTCCGAGATTCGGACGGGATGGCGCATTCGTAGGGAATAGGCTCACCGCGAGCTATACGAATCATGTCTGCAGGGTTAATCGGTTTGCAGATCAGAGCGCATCCGCCAAACTGCTCCTCGGCCTCGCGACGGACCCAGGAGAGTACCGGCTCACTCCGGCCAGTCCAGATGATGATGCGGCAGTAAGGGCGCACAGCGAGAATGCGCATAGCTGCATCGATCGCGTTCGTTTCACCGATGAGCAGTTCAATGAATGCCACGTCGATGGCATTCTCTCGCGCTATCCTTACCGCCTGGTCGACACTAAGCGCGGAAAAGGCGGAAAAACCCTTCGCGTTAAGAATCATCGCGGACGTTTGGGCAATGATCGGAAAAAGATCGGCAACAAGCACCCTGATGCCGGGCAGGTCCAAGAGTTCGGCGCGAGGGTCGCCACACGGGTCAACATCCAAGAGGGTATTCTGACCAATTACGCTAATATGCGAACCTGCGCGGGCGCTTCCCGAAGCGCTGAACCATCGATCATCTCTTGTGCCCGGACACCTGAATTTGGCGAGAATCGGAACCGCGATGTATCGCTTAGATGCCGCATGCGTACCGTTCGAGGAGTGGGAACCGTACTGGCCGACGTGCGGAGCGGCTCTTCCGGGACACGTTGGTATCGCTGATTCAGGACGACCCCAAACAGAGGCGGCGTGATCTGAAGGAGATTATCCGATCCGGACAACCCGGGCCTTTCGTACACGCTGAAAGGGGAGTCTGGGGTGCGCTCCAGAGGGGAGATCCAGAGCGCACCCCTCTTACATCAGCCAAGCCGGGGGACTCGACGGACGGGGGGCTATTGCTTGTCGTAAACCAGCTTCAATGACATCGGTTTTCCGTTGGCGTCAACGCCCGAGGCCGTGGTGGTCATCGTTTTGCCGTCGCCAGAAATCACGATCCGTCCGCTCGCGCGATATTTCGTTTTTGAGTTCTTGGCTTCGTAAGTGAAGGTGTTGGCATCTCCCTGCTTGACAGACATGCTGTCATAGGGCGAGCCTTCGCCCGTCACCTCTGATGACGAACCATCGTATTTTGCGGTATAGCTAGCGTTGATCACCGAGCCGTCTGTGCGGGTGCCTGTGTTGGTCACCTTGACGCCGTCGGGCGCGGCTTCGCGCGTCACTGTGAGGCTTTTCACTGGCCAAGGCGCAGGCGTGTACCTACTCTTCGCGATGTTAGCCTTCCAGGTTCCGAGTGAGTTGTCTGCGCCTTGTGCGGACGCAGTAAGGGTGATCGCTGAAACAAGCAATGCCAGGGTAAATATCTTTCGCATATCGATTCTCCTTAACGCATTGAGCAAAAACTTCGGTCTGTGTCAGTGCCTCTCCGACCGGCAAGAAGTGCGCCCGTGAGAGCCAGAACTGATCTTGAACTGCCAATCAGCCATGGGGACCGAGCATACCACAGGCGAAGGAAGGCCAAACCGCGTTTATCGCCTCTATGATGTCGATTGGCCCACGCAGAATCAAATCGCAACCCTCTTGGTGACCAGCGTAGTCGGCCCATTCGGGCCGTTGCCCAGTTGACTTATCGCGAGAGCCTGCGCGACATAGATACCCTGAATTGATGGCGAACGAGCCGGGGACGGCCTGAGGGCTGAATCTTCGCTTTGGCGGACGCGGAGATGACTGGAACCCATTGGCAAAGGTCCGCACCGGGCCGCCCGAACGCCTCTACTACGACTGATCGAGGTCCGGATTGATTAAGGCTCCGATCGCTTCCCGTCCCTGATCCGCGCCGAGGCCGCGCTCCTCGTACCTATCGAGAACCTGGATGCACCACAGGGCCGTTTCCCTTATCTGGTGCTGGAGTTTCCCCCTCGCTTTCAGGTCCCTCAGGTACTTCGGGCGAAACTGATTCCACTCCCTCTCGATCTGCGCTTCCAGTATCGGGAGTCTTGCGTCCTCCGCTGGCCGGACGCTGAAGTGGGCGTTGGGTTGCGGATCAGCGCTGAGAGCTCGGCACCATGGACATTTACACCACTGATGCAGCATGACCGGAGACGAGCAGAATCTTCGTTTCTGGCATCTCAGCAAGGATCTGGATCGCCATTGCTATCCCGTGGGGACGGTCCCCGTTGATGACGCCACTTATGATCATGTCGGGCTTCACTTCGCGGGCTCTCGCCAGGCCGGCCCATCCGTTGTAGGCGACCGAACAACGGTATCCGGACTGCCCGAGGATCATTGCCAGGGTGTCGGTGATCACACGTTCGTTGTCCACTATCAACACCGTGGGCTTCCGCTTCTCGGGGCTCATTCGGTTTCCTGTGGGAAGAGCGTCTCCGGCGCGAAGTGCTGGGTGATCGGGGGATTCACCGCTCCTGCCTGCTCCACCAGCTTCAGGTGCTCGTACACGTCCCTCTGCGCCTTGAGGCTCAGTTTGCGGAGCTTGTCCTGAAACTCCGCTATTTCCTGTTCGGTGAGCATCGCTGAATTCTTTGGATGCGCGCCTGGCTCGGCTCGCTGAATGCCCAGGATGCGTCGACAAAATGGCTCCCGGTTCAATGGCTGAAGACCACAAGATTGGCGGCATGCGCCACGGAGACCGGCCACGCCGCCGAGATTCGTGACTTTAGTCCCCGATACCTTCGTGCTGCATCACCAATTCGGAACAAGGCGTAGGTTCGTTTGGACCAAACCGGGCGCCCCAGTGTATTGGCCTTAAAGAAGACTCCCCGCGGATCCCCCTCTTCGGGGAGGCCCCACTCCAGGTTGCGTCAGACGAGTGCCCGTTGGTTTCTATAGAACGTTCGGGCGCGGACCGGCCGTAAGTGGGGGAATCAACTGATGGAGGAGACCATGCGACGTCGAAGGTTTTCATGGTTTGCGATCGTTTTCTTGATCGTGGCTCTCATTGGCATTACAGATGCATCTGGTTCAACCTGCACCGGGAGTGAGCCGTGCACGGCCTGCAAAAACTGCAAGTATTACAGACACTGGCCACAGACCGACAGCGCGAGAGCAAGGGCCCCTTTTCGACTAGCCCACTGGCTCGGAGAGGCCCACAAAATTCCCCCAGGACGCGCCGCCGGCACTCCGGACTTGGTTTCCTACGTCCGAAAGGGCAACGCAAGCAGGCCAGTGGCGCCGCGTGGCGCGCGCCATGCGAATTCCTATGACCCGTCCTGCCCGCTCACAAAAAGGGCGGCGCCCATCGCGCCGCCACTAAACTTCCAGCTTGGGGTTGTTTCACTTCTCCCCGAATTGATGCGGTCTCCTTCGCAACCGGTTGCACACATAGAATTTTGCGCGCAAAATATGTCAGTTGGCTCGTAGCCTCAATCGAACGGGGAAAGGACGGCCATGGCATCTGGCTCGCCGCCAGTCCTGCCAAACGTGAGCCCACTTGAAATCTCGCCGTACCCTCCATGCCGGAGCAAGGGCACGCCGGCAGCGTTCTTATATATTGCCGGTGTGTAGTCATTCTGCAGCAGGGCGAAGTTTGCTGTTGTGATTTACCTCACACTTCATAGATTCTGACGCCGCGCTCGCGCATAAATGCTTCTACGAATTCCAAATGCGGAATCCATGAGGGATCCTGTTCCGCATAGGCGAGAGCATCCCGCCAAATCGCCCGAACCGACTCGAGAAGAGCCGCATTCCTGACGATCGCTTCGAACTGCTCCAATGGAGGTGGATAAGGGATTTGGGTCATCGCGTGGCCTTTCATTGCAGTCGGACGCCACCTCAAATTTAGCGATCCCTTTACGCGCCTAAATTGCGCGCGCGCAAGGTTCACGCAAGTTCATAGACTCGTCATTCTTTGGAGTTTTACCGTAGCTGCGCCGGCAGCCTTACAGTTTTTGAATGGTCATTCCCGAGAAATAGGACTATCGTGTCGTTCCACAGGTCGGCCAGGGCGTTGGGAAGCGCTCTGAAACGACGGGGGAGCGGCCCTCGGACACTCCTGCGTGGACCGCTCCCAATTCTTTAAGCCAACCAGACACTGGAGCTGCTAGACTGTCGCTCAACCCCTACTTATCCCCAGACAACCAAGGGGCCAGGCTTCCTCCGTGCTTTTCAGGAGTCGAGCCGTGTCAGTCCAGCCCCCGGTTTGGACTGGCGTACGAGGGGTGCGCTCCTTGGCATCTCCCCGTCTGGGGCGCACTCCCCGACTCCAACTAGCGTTCCATAAACCCCTGCCGGCGGGGTTGTCGCAAATCAAAGAAAAAGGGCAGATCCCCGTTTCAGCCACGCGCGAACCCCCCGGGCGCCAGTTCAGCAGCTTGCACTAGCGCGTGAATGCATCGTACTCATCCCCGCCCTTCAGCGGTATCTCTGGCTTGCTCATAAAACGGTTTACCTTTTCCTGCTCATCTGTTGCTGAAGCCACACCTAGAGCGTAAGGCGGTGATAGCGGCCCCACGCGCTTGCGAATACCGAGGTCAACGGCTGGGATGCGGCCAGCGACTGATATTGGGACAGAACTGCAGGTTGTGGCTCACCGTCCTTTCAGTTGACAACGCGGCCATGCCCGAACTCGATGACGAATCCGATGCGGAGCCCGTAATCCAGGCTGGAACGGGTCAGGCCGAACCCAGGCGAGAGGCTGACCCGCATGTCCCTGGGGAGCTGCCAGCCGAACACTGGCGCGATGTAATGCGACGTATCGCGGAGTGTCAGCGCCCAAGTGTCCCCGACACCCCCATAGGCTTCAGCGCCGGCGATGAACTTCTCAGCACAGACGCTGCACACCCGGCCTGTCGCACTATGCAAGGGACGCGCCGCCGCGACCGCATACCCAAACTCCCAGGGAGCGTGCGCCAAGTCTTTTTCGGCGATGAAGTTCTCCGAGAGGTTCCAACTCTTGAAGTTTGACGAAAGGATCAGCTTGAACTCCGCCGCGTGGTCCCGGTCGAGCTTGGCCGTTCTATTGAAATCGGCAAGGTCGCTCTGGCTGTCGTGACCGACGAATTCAAGAATGCTTTTGTCGGCGCCGGTGATGCTTTCGTACTCAATGTAGAGAACCGGGTTGATGACGTGTTCGCGTCGCAGGGGCCGGAACCGGTTCTCGAAGCGATACCCGGTGAACAAGGTCGACTGGTCATCGGTGGCCTGCCCGTCGAGGTAGAGTTCGGCGGTCCACCATGGGGTGACGCCGTATTCCATCTCTTGGGCCAATGCGACGTATGGGCTCCCGCCGTGGGGACGCGCCACAGCGGTCTTGGTTTCGAGCTCGATCGTTCCCGGCTCGGTCATGTCATGCGAATAGGTGACGAAGTAGGGGTTGTCCGGGGCGGGCGCCTGCTGGGCCCGGCACGAGCTGGCGGCTGCGAGCAGGGTATAAAGGACCGGCAGAAGACCAGGCAGGAAGGTTCTCAGGCAGCGATGGATGGACAAGGTTGACTCTCCGGGGGAAGATGACAAGATCGTCATGTTCGACCAGAGTACTACCAATGCCATTCCCACTCATTCGCTATTTGTCAAAGAGCGCCATCCCTGGGGAGAGACGTGCGGAAAAATGGCACCACAGATCCCGCGCCGAATGGCCCCCGGATGAGCGGGCGAGTGCGGCCGATTTGCGCGCGAACTGCGGGCCACAGCGCGCGAGGGCAACGGGCGGGCCCGCGATGTTCTCATTGGTGCAAGAGGTGGCGACCAATTGCAATGCAAGTCCCGACCAAGGCGCTAGCCAAGAGCTCGAAAAGGAACGCAAATAGGGCACCGCGAAAGGCAGGACAGGAAAATGCGAGGCGATTGCGAATGAGGTACGGGCTCGCAGACGGCGCCAGTGGTTCCCCTGCGCGCGAGGCGGATAGCGACGTGGAAAGAAGCATAGAGAGACCCCAAGGCAATAAAGTGCTACAAGGTGGAACAGGAAGTGATGCCCATTGTCTCCAGAGCGCACCCTCGTATGTCAGCCAAGCCAGGGGACTCGACTGACGCGGCTCGACTCCCTGAACGGCTTGGAGAGGTCTGGCCCCTTCGTTTTCCGAGGAACTAGGAGAAGGGTTGGACGGCAGTCTAGGCGGTCCAAATGTCCTGCTTGGCTACATAATTGGAGCGGCCCGTGCGGTCACTCATGCCCAGACCGCTCCCTCGTCGTTTCAGGACGCTTCATGGTCACAATCAGATTGCTTCCAGCGCTCACGGAGACGATAATCTTCAGTCGTTGGCCAGGATTTAACCACCTGGCGCAGTGAAAGGCCGCATCTCTGGCCGGGGCAGGCTCAGTTCTTTGATCGCCCGGCCGCAGCGGTTTTGGACAAGACTGGAGGAGCCAATGCGACACGCAGGTGGGTGGGTCACTCTCGTGATATTGGGGATAGGCGCTTGCGGAGATGCCACTGCGCAACAGCCCACCAGCAGTGCCGCTGTAAACCCAATTGTTCAATCCCGCGATGAACCGGGGCGGAACCCTTTTCAACAATCAATTGAAAACGGCACATGTGAAGAGGCTCCTGCATGCGCGGTCACGTTCAAGACCGTTCCCTCCCACATGCGGCTCGTGATCACACGCTTCAACGCAGCCGCATCCACCGTATCGATCGTCGCCAACAACTTTGTATTTTCGACGTTGAGTGGCGCGAGCCATGGCGTCCAGAATACGTTCCTGCACTCCGTGCCCACACCCGGCATTTCCTTCGTGAATGAGGCCACCCTCATGTATTTCGAAGCGGGACAGGCGCCAATGGCAGAAGTCACCGACCCGGCTGGTCTTCTCAACGTGCGCATCACAATCAGCGGTTATTTGATTCACGTACCGTAATAGATCGATTTTTGAGTTGACATCGCTGTTTTGGCCCTAATTTCCGTGCTGGCCCTTCGCGTTCTTCACTGATCGGCGATCCCGATAACTGCCGGATGCATGGTGGCAGGGGCACGGCACGCTCTTGGCCGAAGTCGAGCCTGACAACCACGTCCGTCAAACAAGGACGGAGGCGGCGCTGAATTCCACGCGGGGAGTCTGCACGAGAACAGCACGTCGGCGCCACGGAAACCGGCCGCCCTGCGACTGCAGGCCTTCTCGCCATCCGTAGATATCCCCCCCGCCAGGCGCGTGGCATAAACCCCCGAAAAATGGGTGGCCTCAAGTGATTGACTCCCCGAGACGGGTTGTGAGCTAAGCTATCCCTTGCCCAATTAGAAAGAGTGCTGGGGCTTCTTTGACGAACGGGAAGCCCGGTTCAGCTGGCTTCCCACGGCCCGTCTGGACTCCGGACTCCCCGTGGAAGGCGCTCTTCTCCAGAGGAGTCCCTTTTATTTGGCGCGGGCAGCGCTTAAACAAGCATTACGACAGGAGTTGGAGAGACGCCGCACAGAACCCGCGGCAACTATACTGACCCCGAATGGTCATCCCTTCTGAGCGCGCAAGCTGGATCCTCGATTACTATCGGACGCGTGAAACGCGCCTGGCATTCGGCGGCCACATTTTAGGCGAGGAAGGTGCCTGCAAAGCCGTGGTTTCGCATGTATGGCGCGAAACGCAATCACTAGGAATTACTCTCTTCAGCGATGATGAGAAGCAGAATTGGCACAGGTTGATTCCCCTAAAACTTGCCACTTTTGTCTATATTCAGATGGGCGACTTGGATTTCGAGAAGTTTGGAGAGACCGGTTTCCATTCGATTCTCATCGTCGGATTTCCGGACGGAACGACAATGTTTCTCGCCGAGGATGCGCCGGCAAACTGAAGGCGCGTTATTGATATGCTTTTTGCAACCCCCTGCACGGCTCTCCCCAGACGTTAGAAATGGGCCAGGTTCCCCGGCAAACGCCGATGCGGAGCCGGGTCGGCAAAAGCGCTCCCCGCTTTGCTGGCCTCTAGGGACTCCGCGTTGGACCCCCCTTCGGAGCTTCTTTCTCATTTTCCGGCGATTTCATCACACTGAATTCGGCAATGGTCCGTAGGGCGAACTGCTGTACCCACTTCACATCTTCAGGCGAAAGATCGGGCGATCGCAGCAACTCAAGTAAGGCGCCACTGAGACTTTGTTGAACTGTGGTGGATGGTTTGTTCATAAGATGAGCGAATTAGGAAAACGTCAAGAGGTGGCGATGCACGAAGATAAATTCATGTTGCCTTCGCGACCTGACTCATGTGATGAGTTTAATTTCGATGACCGCGAAAGTTCGTTGCTAGATGACAAATTGGGGCGTTTGAGAACGCAGTTTGCGAATCTTCAGGAAACTCCGACTCCTCATGCCCGGCCACACCCGCGGGAAGGACTTTGACACGCTTAGCTGGTCTTTTTTCTACGAGGAGCCTGGGGAAGTCGAAGAGCCGCGGTAATACTGACATATCGGCGCGAAAGGCAGCGGCGGCACCGTGCGGGATACCGGAGGACGAATAAAGAAAATAAATCGACAACCCGAAGCCTCGATCGTCGTAAACCTTTCGCCCCGCAATTGCGGCACCACCCATGGTAGGTTCCCATCTTGCATTCAATGATATCGGGTGTGAGAGGGAAAACTTCTCGGCGTGGAACCACTGCAAAACGGGGCTCCCGGTAGATGGGTCGATGATCTACCGGGATTCCGCCCGCCGAACCCGGCCTCCATGGGTTTGCGACAAAGCTTATCAACCGGAATCGCAGCCTAGGCCTCTGAAAATGAAGTTTTTATGAACTTTGATGTGTGCTAGCACCTGCGGGGCGCGTTTCGTTTTAGGAGCGCTTGCGGTAATTCTGCTCCCGATAAGACTTGGCGCGCTCCATCCGAGCTTGGGGGTAGTTCGACACATCCGCGGGTCTCCCTGGCTGCCACCGTGGCGCCAGGGCCATTTGCCGGGCGACGGTTGCCTTCTGGCGTCGAAGGGGTTGATTGCTTCCCTCGGAGCAAGCCCAAGGCTTCCTCGGCGAGTTGATCCAAACCCAAGCTTCGTACCGGGGAGAATACCAAGGAGGCCCGCCAGTAAATGGCGCATCTCAGTTCAATCCGAGAAGGGCCGCAAAACCATCATTTCCATTGGGCGATTCAATGCAGCCGTAAACCACGTAAAACGGTTCAAAAAGTCTCCCGCGCAACTCTTAACCGACAGGTTGAAGGTTCGATTCCTTCCGCGTCCACCAAAGAATCAATAGCTTAGCGGATTCAGTAAGAGTACCCAACCCCACGCAACCCCACAGTTAGAATTAGACAGCCACCCGCTCTGGTTCTGCTTGCGGCTGTTCCTGCCTCATTACCATCTGCACAACCTTGGAGTTCGCCTGCTGCTTCGCCCTCAAGGTCGCGTTGCCGTACACGTTCATGGTCGTTGCCACGTTGCTGTGACGCATAAGTTTCTGCTGGACACCTACGGGGGCACCCGTTTCGTCGAGGAGCGAGCGATACGTGTGTCTGAAGGTGTGCCATCCCAGTCCAACGATGCCGATCTGTTCGCCCTTGGGCTTAAGAATCTGCTGCTGGATCATGCCAGCGTAGAAGCATCCGCCCGTAATGTGGGAAGGGAAAACAAGCCCCTCCGTTCTGTCGCCCTTCCAATCACGAAGGACATGTGCGAAATCAGGATCGAGAGGAATTTCGTCCTGGGACGCCTCGGTCTTCACTCTGCCGATTCGTCCGTTGACGACTCCTTGTTGAACAAGCATCGCCCCAGTTTCGAAGTTGATGTGTTCCCAGCGGAGAGCCAGAACCTCGGACACTCGCATCCCGGTACACATCGCGACAATTGCCATCGTCTTGTACGGTTCCCGTAGAAGGGCGGTCAACTCCTGAAACTTCTCAGGAGTGAGGATTTGAGGTCTTTTCAACCTCCTGCTTGTTCCTCTCAGCTTGACTAACTCTACGGGGTTCCGCTGCGCATCCATTAGGTCCCACAGCATTGCCCGCTCGAACAGGAGATGCATGAGGGCTCTGACGTGTGCGCGCGTCTTCGGCGCGAGAGGGAGCGACTTCAACCATTCGCAGACTTCGAGCGCTTTGATATCTGCCAGTGGCCTGTTCTCCCACTTGGGCCGAACGTGCTCCTTTAGGTAGCTGCGGTATCCGGCCGCGGTACTCCAGGAAAAACCGTCCAAGATGGTGATCTCTCCCGGACGCTGCCGAACGATTTGCTCAAGACGCTCCTCTTTCGAAAACCGATCGATGACTAAGCCAAAGGTCGGTCTGTTGTGCGCCCTGAAGGACCCGCTCACAATTACGGCGATTCTTGCATCACCAAAGGTAAAGGAGGCAATCCAAAGCTTCGCAAAGGAGGCCACTAGCGCTGGCAGCAAATCTCTAATTCGCCGTCTGGGGCCGACCGCGCGCGAAAAAGCTGCAAGGCACGCGATTCAGCTCTTTGGCGAGGAGTGGAATAAGGAGCTGGAAGACAAATGTGAATTCACGGCGGCGCTAAGCGGCTACCGAAATCAATTCAAAATCCTTGTCGAAACCACTGCGGCAGAGATCGCCCAATGGATGGGCCCTGAGACCAAAGAAGTGGATCTCAGGCGAATCGAGACCACGTGGGCCGAACTCAAGCTTGATCAATTGCCGGCGGGCTTCGATTGGAAATTCATCGCCAGGAACTACGCTCAAGCGATCCGCATTTACATCAAGAAAGATCCTGAGTTACGCGCTGCGTATGACACTGCGCTTCGTGAGAGGACCACCAACGCATCCGAACGCGCGGCTGCGGGCATTGAGCGCCTAGCGGGCCTCGATCCAGGATTTGACCTTGTTGCGTATCGTCGTTTCCTGATTGACAAAAAATGCAACGCCCTTCACCTTGCCGTCCTGCATTCCAGCACCTACGAATTCGACAGAAGGGTAACCCTCTGGAGCGTATTTGTTGCGCAATCGGCGCGGGAATCCGCACCGATTTCAGAACTTCCGCTGGAAATTCAACGACAGCTCAAGGTTGAGGGCCAACTTCAGCAATCCGCAGACGACGAGGACCTAAACAAGCTGCGACTACGCTACCAGTCAAGTCCAGTGCGACCTGTGCTCGAATTGCTCGACGGAAACCGACATGTCGTTGTGGTGGGCGATCCGGGCTCGGGCAAGACATCCCTACTAAGATACCTCGCGCTCAAGTGGGCAAAAGAAGGCCGCGGATCGCTCCCACTTCTCTTAGATCTGAAGGAATATGTAAAAGACCGCAGAGGTATGCTTGAATACTGCCAACATGGCCATGAAGTCTTTCCGCTAAATACAATTGAGCTTCGAAAATGCCTATTGTCTGGTCAAGCGGCATTCTATCTCGATGGGCTCGACGAAATTTTCGACGGCTCAACGCGCCACGGCGTAATTGAAGAAATCGTCGTGCTCTCCGCGGCCTTTCCAGAAGCGTCTATTATCGTCACCAGTCGCAAGGTAGGTTACGAACCTGAACAGTTGCGGAATGCGGGCTTTCTCCATGCCACTCTCGAAGAATTTGGTTTTCCCCAAATGCTGGATTTCCTCCGCCAATGGCACCAAATTGCAGAACCAGACGACAAGGAGCGCGGCCTGATGGAGGCAAGGTTGCAGAGAGGCCTCGCCGAGTCGCCAGCGATCCGGGAACTGGCCGGAAATCCCTTGCTCCTTACAATGATGGCAATCCTCAATCGAAACCAAGAACTGCCGCGCAACCGTGTCGCGCTCTACCGGGAGGCCAGCCGCGTTTTACTCGACGACTGGGACGCCAGAAAGGCGCTGCCCATAAGCGAATTCGACCGCGAGGACAAGGAAACGTTACTCCGCGAGCTCGCGGGCGATATGCAGCAGGCCGTAGGTGGACTGGCGGGGAACCTCATAGAGCAAAATCGTCTGAGAAATAAAGTGCAGACGTTTCTCGAGGAACATTCCGTGCAGGATAGCCGAACAAAAGCAAGGCTGCTCGTAAAGCAATTGACAGAACGCAATTTTATTCTTGCATATGCTGGAGCGGATCGGTTCTCCTTCGTCCACCGCACTTTCCTCGAATATTACTGCGCAGCATGGTTCGTCCATCGCTTTCAGAAGAAGCAGGACCTGACTCTGAAAGACTTGCAGGAAGACGTCTTCGCACCCCATTGGAGAGACGAGAAGTGGCATGAAGTTCTGCGGCTGATAGCTGGGATGGTCGAGGAGAAGAAGGCTGAGCAACTGATCCTGTTTCTCATGAAGCAGGACGGTAGGAATGAAAAGCTCTTTAATCTCGTGCTTGCCGCCGGATGCCTGAATGAAGTGCGAAATCGTAGGGCGACTGATGTGACCGGGCAGGCATTGTGGCAGCGATTCGTGCGTGACGCGATTCGGTTTGAGCCGCTCTACTCCTACGATCCCGTGGACGAGTTTAAGGAAGTCGGCCCGACGAGACAAGGCGCCGTCCGATTGATCGCTTTGGCATGGAGAGGGGAAAACACTAGGTCGTGGATCTGTTCCGCTGCCGCTCGGGATCGTGACTGGATAATCCGCCAGGCCGCGGTCCAAGAACTCGTACGCGGCTGGAAGGGCGATCCCGGCACGTTGCCCCTGCTTAAGGACCGCGTTCGCAACGATGCTGCCAGCAACGTCCGGCAGACCGCAGTGCAGGAGTTGGCGCACGGCTGGAGGGACGATCCCGGCACTCTGCCTATGCTTCATGACCGCGCTTGCAATGAGCGTGACAGCAACGTTCGGCAGACCGCAGTGCAGGAGTTGGCACGCGGCTGGAGGGACGATCCCGGTACCCTGCCTTGGCTTCAAGAGCACGCTTGTAACGATACCGCCAACGACGTCCGGCAGGCCGCGATTCAGGAGTTGGCGCGCGGCTGGAGGGACGATCCCGTCACTTTGCCTACGCTTCAGGACCGCACTCGCAATGACCGTGACAGCAAGGTCCGGCAGGCCGCGATTCAGGAGTTGGTGCGCGGCTGGAGGGACGATTTCGGCACCCTGCCTTGGATTCAAGAGCTCGCTCGCAATGACCGTGACAGCAACGTCCGGCAGGCCGCGATGCAGGAGCTCGCACGTGTCTGGAGGGACGATCCCGGTACTTTGCCTATGCTTCAGGACCATGCTCGTAATGACCGTGACAGCATGGTCAGACAGACAGCAGTGCAGGAACTGGCACGCCGCTGGAGGGACGACCCCGGGACCTTGCCTTCGCTTCAAGACCACGCTCGTAACGATGCCGCCAACGAGGTCCAGCAGGCCGCGATGCGGGAGTTGGCACGTGGCTGGAGGGACGACCCCGGCACCCTGCTTATGTTTCAAGACCGAGCTCGCAATGACCGTGACAGCCGGGTCCGGCGGACCGCTGTGGCGGAGCTGGCACATGGCTGGAGGGACGATCTTGAGACCTTGAACTTACTTCGGGACCGTGTTTGCAACGATAACGACCCGCTTGTTCGGTGGACTGCGGTGCAGGAGTTGGCACGTAGCTGGCGGGACGATCCCGGGACCTTACCTTGGCTTCAAGACCGCGCTCGCAACGATGCCGCCAACGAGGTCCGGCAGGCCGCGGTGCAGGAGCTGGCACGTGGCTGGCGGGACGATCCCGGAACCTTGCCTTGGCTTCAAGACCGAGCTCGCAACGATGCGGCCAACGAGGTCCGGCAGGCCGCGGTAGAGGAGTTGGCACGCGGTTGGAGGGACGATCCCGGGACTTTGCCCTTGCTTCGGGACCGCGTTCTCAACGATAACGAGCGGTTTGTTCGGTGGACTGCGGTGCGAGAGTTGGCACGTAGCTGGTGGGACGATCCCGGGACCTTGCCCTTGCTTCGGGACCGCGTTTGCAACGATAACGAGACCCTTGTCCGGATGACGGCGCTGGAGGAGCTGGCACGCGGCTGGAGGGACGACCCCGGCACACTGGCCTTGCTTCGGGACCGCGTTCGCAACGATAACGAGACCCTTGTCCGGATGGCGGCGGTGGAGGAGCTGACACGCGGTTGGAGGGACGATCCCGGGACTTGCCCTTGCTTCAGGACCGCATTCGCAGCGATAACGAGACCTTTGTCCGGATGTCCGCCTTAAAGATGCTGGCACGTGGCTGGAGGGACGACCCCGGCACCTTGCCTATGCTTCTAGACCGCTTTCGAAATGATGCTGCCAACAACGTCCGGCAGACCGCAGCACAGGAGCTGGCACGTGGCTGGAGGGACGACCCCGTGATAACTCAAGTGCTTCATGGACTGGAAGACACATCTTCTCCCAGATAGTTTTGCACCTCGCTTTCTGGCGGGTGACAGACAGACGGAAGATACTCCAAAAGCGGGCGATAGAGAGGACTAGGAAGGATTTGCCTTATCTCGGATAAAGTCTGGTGCGGGTTCCAGTGGCATGGCGGACAATGGAGACACTACCAAGAGATCATGTCCGCAATGGCGGTGATTGGCCCGCGAATTCATCTTGGGCACTTCCACGATTACTCACTTTTGTGGATCATGCCGGATTCTCTCTCAGTCAGTTGACTGAGTGTGGTCTGCATCTCAGTGACCCAACCTGATCCATGGAGGCCAAGTGCCTTCTCCGTCTGATCGACGAGCAACTCATAATTTGCGCGACGCGTTCTCTCCCAGAGAGAAAGTCCCGTCCACCAAGCTTCAATATTTCTTAGGTTCGTAAGGGCAGTATTGTAGGTCCTAAGCGAATTCTGAACCTGGTCCACCTCTAGTTTGTTGGTTAGAGCTGTAGCGAAAGCAGTGGTTAATGCCATCCATCCCTCCCGGTGGATTGCAGAGAGGAATGTTCCAAATCCACCCATGACTAGGATCCAAAGCTGGAGGTTGTTGAACCGATGGTGAAGGCGCTTTGTGTACGTTTCGTAGTAGAGGATCTGGTCTTCTACCCTGTTCTCCAAATAGCCTTGCGGAGACAAGGGTTTGAGCTGCTCAGGAGTGATCTGATCAACCAAACTGGGTAGACTGGCCCGATTCGCCTCGGTTTTTGATAGGGCGACGCTGATGTCCTTGACAGCCGCAGCGAGCCGTGAATCCGCGTACGTTCGACCCTTCCGGTCGGTTGTGTAGTCGCCGGTGCGGGTACGATATCGGTACAGCTCGTTCTTGATTGATTCCGCAGCAGCTCGGAGGAGAACCCACTGGTTGCCGTCACGAATACGAGAGTTGTATGCAACCAGCGTTGTAATAACGATTGGAACGATGATTGCCAACAAGTGAACCCACCCAAGCCCGGCATTCATCCATGAATCAAGTTTGGGATCAAGGTTTCGAATTGTCAGGTCTGCGATCGCAAGGAATGTGGGGAGAAGCATCAGAGAGAGAATCGCGTTCTGAATTCTCCGAAAGGAGACTTGATGACTTAAAGACGCAGTATCAAGGCGTGAGCACAATCGCCATGCTTGCTCCAGAACGTCGCGTGGCGCCTCCAAAAAGCTTAAAAAACATCGGGTCAGATCCTCTGTACTACCGGTGAGTGGAAGTGGCGCAATCCGCCCGTTTTCCACGATCTCGCGTAATTCTGGATCGAGCTTATCCAGAGCGCGCGAATTCTCGGCTGCGGCAACTGAAGCCGTTAGCAAAACATCTCCCCATCCACCTCCGCCCTGAAGGACCAGCACCGGCCATCCTCGCCTTACGAAGCGCAGGGCCATACTTTTCTCTGAATCTCCGCCCCCGGCAACGAGCGCACCAATGGCGATCCCTTTTTTCCTCTTGCCAGTTGACTTCGAGAGTTCCGAAAGAAAGCGATAACGGGCTATCTCTGGATCTCCCATTAACTCGGCTGGTAATCGAACGATCCAGTCATGATTGGCAGCCGGATTGTCTTCTGCAGAAGAGGCAATTGCTAACAGCTTAGGGGGCGTATCAAACGTTTGAGCGACCTCGCCGATCAGCCGAGACATGGTGTCGCGCGAACCGTCGTCAACAATCAGCGCGTTCACTGAAAGCGCCGCGGGTACCACCACTCTTGCCAGTACAGATCGGATTTGCGGGTCGACCAACGGATCGCATGTCCCGCATAGGAAAAGCATGACATCGGCGTCTGTGGGGATCTTGAGGGCCGCTTCTTCCATCGAATCTGAAGGGGAGAGATCGATTAAGGGCATGAATATCTGAGCAGCCTTATATGGATGGGCAATAGAGTAGCATGGGCTTAAGCCACAGACCAAGCAATTCGTTGAACATTTACTGCACCGGCATCGTGGGCTAAACTTCGACTCCCGAGAAGAGATAAAAGAGTCCGGCCAAGTATCCAAGAACAAGATCGATCAGAGCATCAATCGCGAGGCTCCGGCTGTTTTTCAGTTCTGGCCGATTGTGGCATGCCCTCAGTTACTCCGTGGTTACCCCCAGAACGCGGTTAGCCAGCCATCTCCGCTGCCTTCAGCAACCTGTAAGCCATTTGTGAACCCCGAGCCCCGCTCAATCGGATAACAATCCAGGCGGAATAAAAGTTGGGTCCAGTTTGGGTCCAATTGCTGCCGAAAACCATATATTTGGGGCCTGCTAGACACACCAACCATCCCAAACGAATCAACAACTTAGCGAACCGATTGTTATTTCGGGACCAGGGGGTCGGAGGTTCAAATTCTGTCTCCCCTTAGAAACTCTCGACAATATGAACCCTTTTGTAGATGCCGACCCAACGCCCAGGCGTGTCTCGAAAGGGTCCGGATGACGCCCCGGCACGCAATCCGGCAGCTCACAAACAGCTCTAGCGTCCTGAAAGCCGCTTCCGTAGGTTTGGTATATGCTCAATCGAAGGGAAGCCTTCGAACGCAAAATGTACACCACGCTCCTAGTAACCGGTTTGGCGTGCCTCATAGCCGCCATCGTGGGCGGTGGCCTTAAAGCATTCCAGATCGAAATTCCCGTTCTCCAATCCCAGACGCGCCAATTGATATTGGCGGCATTGGGAATTGCGTTGATTGTGGCCGCTTCGATTCATATCACCCCGCAACCCAGCCCAGACCATCCCGGTCCCGTGAGAAAGTATTCGGGAACATTAAGTCTTCGGCAAGGCGAGGCGGTCTTATTCCGTGGATTGACCCTGAAGCTAAAGGGCGCTTATTTGGATGCTGAGAAAATGCCAAAAAACGCCCATGGCACAATGGACGATCCTGACTTCGATGAGGCTATGGTTGCCGAAGTCAGCGGCGAATCGGAGGGTCACTCGTTCCAGGGAAAACATCATAGAGGGGAAGAGTTCAATGTATCCAGTCCGCACTGCGAGTTCTCGATCAAGTTCGTGACTGTGAATGACTCGATCCCCGCTTCCGGGAGCGCCGCAGTGCAGGGACAGTGTGAATAAGACCAAGCGCGGGATCATCCTACGACATAAGCGTCCCTATCTACGGTGCCCACTTTTCAGCTATCGACAAAAATGATCCACTTCGTCGATAGTTGAAAGTCCCTACCCTGTTTACGCGGGTTTCCGGGGCATCAAGCGGGTGAACTCTCGACAGAATGGTGGACTTGTGCATTCCGGAAACAAGGACGGGATAACCAGTAGCCCACGCCCGCGGAACCAGCAGTCGGTAAATAATCGATGGAGTAGCGAAAGCGGCTTCCGAGACTCTTAACGCTGAACCAACCCCACGCGAGCCCCACAACAAAAGTTCCTCATCATTTCCAGCCGTTTCTCTTCAATACTTTAGAATGCCAGCCGTTCCGCGTAAGTCGTTGATATTACGTTGCTTAATGTTCTCTTAACCGACAGGTTGAAGGTTCGATTCCTTCCGCGTCCACCATTAAAATCAAGCACTTGCACTCTCCTTCAAAATCTCGCTTGGTCCATTTTGGTCCAAACCCCTTGCGAGATTTACGTTCCTTCTCTTTGGCCCTACCGACTCTCCGTTGATTGGTTGATTCCCAGAGACGAGCGTCCGCTTCCAGTCGGACAGGATCTCGGACGTTCGAGAATTCAGCGCCTGCAGAACGCTTCCCTCGATCGCCTGCATGTAAACATCCCCAGTTGTCTGGATGCTCGCATGGCGCAAAGCCCCTTGCGCGTCCTTGAGTGTCCCGTGATGCTGAAGGTGTGTACCCAGTGTTTGGCGCATCACCTGAAACGTAATGAGCCGGTCCGGGATACCAAGCTGCCGGGCTATCGGCCTGATCCTTTCAGTCAGGAAGTTCTTGCTCCAACGCGGCACGGCTTGTCCCTTGCGTTCGCCCCGCCCAAAGGTTGGGAACATGAGAGCCTCCGGGGACGGATCCGGGCACACTAGCTGCCATGCCTGAATGACCGGTCGGACCTGCTCCGGAACTCCGATTGGAGCCTGGCTTGCACGGGTCTTGAAGCGCCCTGGATACAGATTGCCTTCGTACGCAGTTCCGTATGGGACCAACGTTGTCCCGGTCCACGACTTCCATTGCAGCCCAAGAACTTCGCTTGCCCGAGGACCGCAGAAGACCGACTGCGACAGGCTCGTAGATTCGATTGAGCGCAAAGTGCTTTCCGCTGTTGGAGCATATGCTTTGAAGGTCGTTGGATAAGTGGGATAAGTTGACTGTTCAGAATCACGACCGACACGATTCTCATACATTCCGTCTTCTGCGCTGAAGACTGGCGCTTTGGCACGCATGGCTAAGGGGGAAGCAGCGACGCCGTACTGATTGAAAATGTGCTTAGGCATATAGAGCCTCCCGTTCCCGACTCTGGCTACATCGTCGAACGAAACGGGCTGCCCGTCCATTGCTTTGTATCTAATATCTATTTGCTGAAAGTTATCACTACCTTCCATCTACTAACTGCAAGATGCTCTGTCGCTGAGTACCGATGTGGCTTACAAGGATGGGCTTGAATAAGGATGAGAGAGTAAGTATCAGGACGCTGCAGGGAATCTACTTTAGATAGATAGGCTATCTCGAGCCTTGGGACAGGCCTCCTACTAGTACCAGCTACCCCATCAGTGCCTCAATTACAGGCCAGCCATCAGACACTCCGATAGTGGAACGACATCTTGGCCTTCAACAGCCTGGCCACCCAACTTCACTATGACGTCTTCCACGTTTTTATAGTATGAGACTCTTGAACTCGCTGGCCCACTGATGCGCCGTGTATTTGCTCAGGTTTTTTCGGGACACATCGGACCGATCAATTTCCCATCCTAGCGTTGCCATCAGTACGCGACAGCCGGCACGACCTGCCGAATCGCGCCGAACCTTTTGAATCGCAACTTCACTCCTGCCGGCCCCACCCAGGCCTGGACGGGTGATCTCACCTACATCGCTACCGAGGAAGGCTGGCTGTTCCTGGCGGTGGTGATCGACTTGTTCAGCCGCAAGGTGGTGGGCTGGTCGATGCGCCCAGACATGCATCGCAGCCTGGTGATCGACGCGCTGGAGATGGGCCTGTTCCAGCGCCGTCCGCCAAAAGGAAAGATGATCTTTCACAGTGATCGCGGCAGCCAGTATGCCAGTGATGACTTTCGCAACGTGCTCGATCGGCACGGCGTGCAGCCATCCATGAGCCGCAAGGGCAACTGCTGGGACAAGGCGGTGACGGAAACCCTGTTTGGGTCGCTGAAGGTGGAGCGACTGCACGGCGAGCGCTTTGAAACCATTCGCCAGGCCAAGGATGCGGTGCTGGCCTGGCTGCTCTGGTACAACCGGCAACGCATGCACTCAACCCTGAATTACCTGAGTCCGGTGGAATTCGAAAGCCACTGGGAAAACCAACCTTCACTGCTTGCCGCGTGAGCAATGTGGCAACCGAAGCAGACGGTGGAAATGCCGGTGGGTGGAAAGCTTGGAAAACGATAAACCGTTTTGGACTTGCCCCCATTTTTGAGACAAACGGTTGGACTCAAAATCCAAGGAATGGAGAATGAGTCATGGGTTTGTCACGCAGGCAGTTCACCAAAGAATTCAAGCTGGCCGCCGTTCGGCGGCTGGAGGCAGGAGTATCGCTGGCCGAGGTGGCACGTGGATTAGAGGTCAACCCGAATGTGTTGCAGCGTTGGCGGCGTGAGTTTCGGGAGGCGCCCGGCAACGCCTTTCCGGGCAACGGGCAGCGGCGCTGGTCCGAAGGCCGCATAGCCGAACTGGAGCGCAAAATCGGTCAGCAGGTGGTGGAGATCGATTTTTTGAAGGGGTGCTTGCAGCGCATCGAAGAGCAGCGGATGCTGCAGGCATCGAATGGAAGTCCGCAGTCTACCGGAAGATTGGCGAAGAAGTGATCGCCGGCCGGGGACTGACTGTGGAGCGGATGGTGGAGTTGGCCCGAGTAAGCCGGGCCAGCTTCTACCGCTTCAGCGAGGAAGCCAAGCCGGACCGGGACATGGACCTGCGCGATGCCATCCAGCGGATCGCGCTGGAGTGGCCCAGCTATGGGCGGCCGCGCATCACGGCGGAACTGCGGCGGCGCGGATGGACGGTGAACCCAAAGCGGGTCTACCGGCTGATGCGCGAGGACAACCTGCTTTGCGTTCGAAAGCGCAAGTTCATCGTCACTACCGACTCCAACCACGGGCGGAAAGTCTACCCGAACCTGGCGGTGGGTGTGGTGCTGACCGGCGTGGATCAACTCTGGCGAGCCGATATCACTTATGTCCGGCTGCGCGAGGAGTTCGTCTTCCTGGCGGTGATTCTGGACGCCTTCTCGCGCCGCGTGATCGGCTGGGCTCTGGATCGGAACATGGAGGATGAGTTGACCCTAACGGCGTTGCGCATGGCTCTATCGCGGCGAACGATCCAGCCCGGTCTGGTGCATCACTCTGATCGCGGCAGCCAGTACGCGAGCAACGATTATACCGACCTGCTGAAAGCGCACGGAATCGACATCAGCATGAGCCGCAAAGGCAATCCTTGGGACAACGCGGCCTGCGAATCGTTCATGAAAACGCTGAAGTACGAAGAGGTTCTGCGCGACGAATACCGGGACCTGGCCGAGGCCCGCGCCGCCATTCCCGAGTTCCTCGAAAAGATCTACAACCAGAAACGCCTGCACTCTGCACTCGGCTATCTGCCGCCCGTCGAGTTCGAGGCACAGCTGGCTAGGCAAAATATGGAGGCCGCTGCGCGGGAGCAAGTCGCATGAGTTTTTCAAGGCATAGGAGATCTTTCGATCCGATGTGGAAAGAAAAAGCCGGGAGCTGCATCCGTGCGCACTCCCGGCCCTCATCGGCCTCGATGAGTCTCAGCCGGATATCCCTTGACGGGTCGGTCTCCACCGGAGCCCGCCTCTGTTTCTCCGGCCAAATACAGAATGATGTAATCTCGTCTTGCCGGTCGAGCATTTTACAGCGAACGGCAAATAGAGTCTTAACTGTTTGTCTCAGCCGAGGGGGCAACCCCAGAGACACTTCTTCTCGAGAACCAGTTAAGCCTTGGCGCGGCTTTGGAGCTACTGGGCCTCGAGTTTGATGGATGCGCGCACGTGTCCTTGGCCGATGCGAGAAACACGGCCCGGCTCCATGCAGAGATCATGTGTCGGCAGCGCCGCGCCGGGTGCAGACCGCGCCGGGTGCAGACGCGGCATCCGCTCGCGGGACAACCAAGCCGTTCCAGCCAACCTGGTTCGGACAACTGCTCGCGAACAGCCTCAAGACAATTCACTCTGCTTGAGCACGCATTGGGCTCGGCACGAACCGTCCTGCCCCGAGGCATTTCGATCAGGGTTAACGAATGTTACAGACAAGCGGATTTGATTCTCAGGATTGCTGGGGGTGGGTCAATAAACAGAAGGATCTGAAATCATTTATACTTCTGCCACGACACCGGCCGTAAAGTTCTCCCAGTTTCGTGGACCGGGTATTCCAATAGATCTTTAATGGTTTACGAAGCGCGCTATGGGTGAGGTTCCCTTGGGCAGTGACAAAACACGTGTTCCCGGAGAAGCAGCTGACGGAGATAGCCAAGTAGTTCGCTCTTCAAATACGCCAGGCGCGCTGCCTACGGATCGTCAAGGCGAGTCCGCTGAGCGGCGAGATTCCAATGCGGGCACAAGCGCGTCGAGCGAAGCCACCATCGTATTGGGAAGTTCAGTTCGCCGGAGTTCGCCTCCGGACGGCGCAAGCGGCACAAACGCGATTCTCTTGCAGCCAGGAACCCTTCTTGGCAGCCGCTATGAAATTCTCGAACTCCTCGGAGAGGGTGGAATGGGGGCCGTCTACAAGACCGCCGACCGCGAGGTGGATCGCACCGTAGCCTTGAAAGTCATCCGCCCCGAAATGGCCTCGAATCCGGAGATCCTGGCTCGTTTCAAACAGGAACTCCTGCTCTCGTCCCAAGTGACTCATCGTAACGTGATCCGGATTTACGATCTTGGCGAAGCGCATGGCGTGAAATTCATCACGATGGAGTACCTGCAAGGTGAGAACCTCAAACAAATCCTGAACCAAAGGGAAAAGCTGGAAGTTGCGGAAGCCGTCGACATCATGGAACAGGTGGCCAGCGGGTTGGCTGCCGCTCACCGTGCAGGCATCATCCATCGCGATTTGAAGCCGGGCAACATCATGCGCGATAAAAGCGGACGTGTAGTGGTGATGGACTTTGGATTGGCGCGCACGTTTTCGGGCGATGGAATGACTCGCACCGGCACGATGCTGGGGACGATGGAATACATGTCGCCCGAACAGGCCCAGGGCATGGATGTAAAGGCCAGCTCCGATATATTCACGGTCGGCCTGATCTTATACGAGTTACTGGCCGGGGTCGCGCCGTTTCGCGCGGAAAGTGCGATCGCGAGTTTACTCAAGCGCGCACAACAACGCGCCATTCCGTTGGCGAGTGTAGACAGAAATATCCCCGGCGCACTGAGTGCGATCGTCGCCAAATGTCTTGAAACGGATCCGGCCAATCGCTATCAGAACGCGGAAGAACTGGATGCGGCTCTCCGCGCCTGGCAAGGCAAGGGTGCGGAGACAGCAGTGTCTGCTTCTTCGACGCGGATCCGCGTCAGCGGAGTTCGAAAGTATCTATGGGTTCAAATCGCGGTCTTCGCACTGACAATTGCGGTCGCAGCCGGAATCGCCTGGTACGCCATAAGGAGACACCAGTCCGCGAACTCTGTGACACATGCACCTGTCTCGGTTCTGGTTGGGGACTTTGCAAACCACACAGGGGATTCGGTTCTGGATGACACTCTCGAGCCGATGCTCGGCGTGGCCCTGGAGGGCGCCAGCTTTATCAACTCCTACAGTCGCGGGGATGCGCGTAAGCTCGCCCGGAAGCTCCCGAATCCCACGGACAAACTCGACGAGCAGTCGGCGCGGCTGGTCGCTGTAAGCCAGGGCATAAACGCCGTGATTACCGGCACCATCAGCACGCGAGACAACCAGTACGATATTTCAGCGATTGCTGTGGACGCGCTGAGCGGCAACGTGCTCGCAAAGGCCGACGTCACCGTTACTAACAAGCAGGAAATCCTGAGCGACCTTCCCACGTTGGCGGCGCCAATCCTTAAAGCCCTGGGCGACACGACGCCGCCCTCAATCCAATTCGAGAAGGTCAGCGGAGGATTCACCGCCGCATCCCTGGAGGCTGTACATCAGGACAATTTAGCTGTGGAGCAGCAGTTCGCGGGCAAGTTTCAGGAGGCCTTTGATTCGTTCCAGAAGGCTGCGGAACTGGATCCGAAGTTTGCGCGGGCGTACAGCGGCATGGCTGCGATGGCCCAGAACCTTGGGAGATCCGGGGACGCAGTAAAGTACATGAAGATGGCGATGGAACACGTGGACCGCATGACTGAGCGGGAACGCTATCGCAATCGTGGACTGTACTACCTCACCACCGGGAATTGGCAGACGTGCGTGCAGGAATATACGCAACTCGTCACTCAATATCCCGCCGATCGCGTGGGTCAGAACAATCTTGCCACTTGCTATACGCAATTGCGCAATGCGCCGAAGGCAGTGGAAGCCGCAAAACACGCGGTTGAGATCGTTCCCCAGGGAGTGGGGCAGCGCTTAAATCTGGCATTCATCAATGCCTTTGCCGGAGATTTCGCATCGAGCGAGACAGAGGCACATGCTGCACTGAAGATCAGTCCGTCAGCTGCCCAGGGGTATCTTGTGCTTGCCGAAGCCCAGCTGGGAGAAGGCCAGCTGGAAAAGGTGGCCGAATCGTACCATCAGCTTGAGAAATATGGTGGGCTGGGCGTATCCACTGCGGCCGCCGGACTAGCGGATCTTGCTGCTTATCAGGGAAAGTATGCGGAGGCGGCGCGCATCCTCGGACAAGGAGCCGCGGATGACATGGCAGCAAAGATGACCGATAACGCATCGAGGAAGTACGCGGCCCTCGGGAACATGGAGGAATTGCAAGGCCATCATGCGGCGGCCCTGTCTGACATCGGCAAAGCGCTGGCAAGCAACCCGTCTATTCAAATCAAGTTTCTTGCGGCGAACACCTATGTCGATGCCGGAGACGTTGCGAATGCGCAAAAGCTGGCGAGAAGCCTCTCCTCGGAATTGACGAGCGAGCCGCAGGCATATGCCAAGATCATCTACGGCCGGATCGCACTGACCCGGAAGAACGCCAATGATGCGATAAGGCAGATCACAGACGCGAACAACCTGTTGGACACTTGGATCGGCCGCTTCGAATTGGGGCGTGCTTACCTGGAAGCTGGAGCGTTCACTGAGGCTGACTCGCAGTTCGAACAATGCATGAAGCGGCGTGGCGAAGCGATCGAACTATTCATGGACAACGTGCCGACTTATGCCTACCTGCCTCCCGTGTATTACTACCAGGGACGCGTGCGGGAAGGATTGAAAAGCGAAGGGTTCGTCGAATTCTACAACACGTATCTCAGCCTCCGCGGACAGTCTTCTGACGATCCGCTCGTTCCTGAAGTCCGACACCGCATCGGTAAGTAACCCGCGGGTTCATAGTCGTGCCTGTTCAGACGTCTGTCCGAACACGACTCCTGCGTGATCACCTTTCGCCGCCGTCCTAATTTCCCTTCCCCGAGAGCGAAACAGTTTGAATGTTGCCCGTTATCGCGTTGTCAGCGACCTTCAGGTTGGCGCTGAATGTGCCTGCCGTCGAAGGCGTGAATTTAACTGCGATCGTACACTTGGCGCCCGCCGCAAGCGAACTCCCGCAACCATTGGTCTGGCTGAAGGCTGTGGCGTTCGTCCCCGCAATGGATATGCCGGTAATACTCAGAGGCGTTGCGCCAGGGTTGCTGAGGGTTACGTTCAAAATGCTGCTGGCGCCGTGTTTCACCGTTCCGAACGACAGGCTTGCCGGACTGAGACTTGCCCGGGGATTGATCACCAGCGCCCTCAGGACGACCGGCTGGGGGCTGCCGGGCGCATTGTCCATGATTTGCAATGTCGCAGTTTGCTGGGTGTAGTACGGGCCTGCGACGAAAGCGATGGTGATCGTGCAGCTCTTTCCTGCAGCTAATGGCGTCAGGCAGAGATTGGCCGCAACGAATTCGTTGGAGTTCCCTCCCTGAACGATCGAAAGGAAGGGCTGGCTGATGATTGCGGATGCGGTCCCAGTGTTGGTCACAGTGATGTTCTTCGTGGTGACGCTGCCGAGATACACCGTGCCGAAGTCGATACTGGAGGAAGACACGGTGACAAGTGGGCCGGTCGCAGTTACATTCCTTATGACCGTCAGCGCCGGAGCGTAGTTCGCTGTACCCGCCTGATTGGCAATTACCGAGCACGTTCCCACGCTGTTAGTCATTGTATAGGTAGCCCCGGCATTGCTGCACGCGCCAGAACTGGTGAAAGTCACTGTGTTTTTGCTGGCGCCGCCAGTTGCCGACACCGTGAAGGTGCTCTTGAAGGCGGCCGTCGCAGGAGGGTTGGTGGTAAACGTGATCGACTGCGCCGCCGGCTGGATTGTCAGAGTGCCGCTTAAGTAAAGGAAAGAGTAATTCGTCGAGGATAAGGTGCCGGTGGATACTGTAATGCCATAGACACCAGCATTACTTGTAGCAGTG
Source organism: uncultured Acidobacteriota bacterium (assembly GCA_963730805.1). Taxonomy (GTDB): domain Bacteria; phylum Acidobacteriota; class Terriglobia; order Terriglobales; family Acidobacteriaceae; genus Telmatobacter. The sequence goes on from CAVSTL010000001.1 coordinate 278,848, forward strand.
GCAGTGGTGAACAGCGCGGGCGTGCCGCTTACTACGGAAGGCGTTTCATTATTGACAAATCCGTTGTACGCGTAAGTCAACGCTGGAAGCGGTTGCCCATAAGTACCCGTAACGTTATTTGCCGTCACCCTGAGTACCGCCGGGTAAATGGTGAATGACTGAGTCATCGACGCGACGCTGTACGTGCTATCCGCCGGCGCCGAAGCCGTGATCTTGCAAACGCCGATCCCTGTAATGCCACCGCTCGTTGTGCATGGTCCGGATGCGCTGAAACTGACCGTCTTCCCGGAGGAGGAGGACGCGCTTAACACGAACTGGCTGCCATATTCCACATCCGGCAGCGGCGCCCAGTTGATCGTCTGCGATTTTGTGGCGGATCCCTGCGCAAGGATCGCGAATGTAGCCGACACCGTGTTGGCCGCATTGAAAGCGCTTGTGCCGGGTTGAGATGCGATGATGGTGCAGTTTCCCATGCCGTTGAGAACGACGCTGGCCGAGGAAACGCCGTTCGCGATCAATTGATTGCCAATGGCGCAAGGTCCCGCCGCGATGAAATTCACCTGCAACCCATTCGGGACGCCAGCGGAAATAGCTGTGGCAGTGATCGTGGGCGAATCTGCAATCGTGACGGAGCTGGGAACGGGGCCCAGGGTAATTGTCTGGTCATTCTTGAACACGGCCGGTGGCGAGGGTGGACTCTGGCGTTGTGTCGAAGTTCCCGGATCCGGAACGAGGGTAGTCGTGATCGTGTACACCACCGTTTGTGCAGTCAGATCGGGGTTTGTATCGAAGAACTCCGTTGCCGGCGGGTTACCATTCACACCGCTGACACTGCCAATCGCGATCGGCGGCGCACCATCCGAACTGCGATAGATCGTGTAGGTGGCAACCACGCCGAAGGCCGGCGCCGTCCAATCAATCCTGACACTGGCCGTTCCCATCGGGGTTTCGGTGGGTGAAGACGGAGGACGCACAATCGAATTAGCAGTTTCGTACGTCAACTCGTCGGTGGTGGCGCCGCCGCTGCCCAGCGTTACGTTGCCGCCGCTTCCCAGAGTGACATTGCCTCCGCTGCCAAGTGCGATGTTCCCACCGCTGCCCAAGGCCACGACACCGCCACTGCCCAGCGTCACCGTTCCCCCGCTGCCGAGTGTGACGGTGCCGCCGCTACCCATCGTGATTGTCCCGCCACTGCCAAGAGTGACATTTCCGCCGCTGCCCAGCGTCACATTGCCACCGCTGCCGAGCGCGATCGTCCCACCACTGCCCAGCGTGACATTTCCGCCGCTGCCCAATGTGACATTGCCGCCGCTGCCCAAGATGATGGTCCCGCCGCTCCCGATCGTGTAGGTACCCGGGCCAACCGTAGTCGTGGTACCACCGTCCGTGATAGTACCGCCACTGCCCAAGGTCACGGTCCCACCACTGCCCAGCGTGACATTTCCGCCGCTGCCCATCGTGATGGTGCCGCCACTGCCGAGAGTGACGTTGCCGCCGCTCCCGAGGACGACGTTTCCACCACTGCCGAGCGCGATTGTCCCGCCGCTGCCAAGGGTTACATTCCCTCCGCTGCCGAGAGTGACATTGCCGCCGCTCCCGAGAGTTACTGTGCCACCACTGCCCAGCGTAACTGTCCCGCCGCTGCCAAGGGTGACATTGCCGCCGCCGCTTGCAGACGTAGCGCCTCCACTGCCCAGCGTCACCGTACCACCGCTGCCGAGAGTGACGTTGCCGCCGCTGCCGAGCGTGATATTTCCTCCGCTGCCCAGCGCGATGGTCCCACCGCTGCCCAAGGTGACGTTGCCGCCACTGCCGAGCGTGATGTTGCCGCCGCTGCCCAGCGCTATAGTTCCGCCGCTGCCCAGGGTGACGTTGCCGCCGCTGCCTAAGGTGACAGTCCCGCCACTGCCGAGAGCGATGGTGCCACCACTGCCGAGCGTCACATTCCCCCCGCTTCCTAGGGTCACGTTGCCGCCGCTGCCAAGGGTGACGGTCCCGCCGCCGTTGCTGAAGGTGTAAGCGCCACCCGCGGCAATCACAGTGGTGACGCCGTTATCCGTTACGGTGCCGCCGCTGCCGAGCGTTACGGTGCCGCCGCTGCCAAGCGTGATGTTTCCCCCGCTGCCCAGTGTGATCGTGCCGCCAATGCTGAGTGTTGCCGCACCGCCGCTGCCCAGCGTGACGGTGCCGCTACTGCCCGGCGTCACTGTGCCACCACTGCCCAGAGTCACGTTGCCGCCGCTGCCCAGGGTAATATTTCCTCCGCTGCCCAGCGCGATCGTCCCACCGCTGCCGAGGGTGACATTGCCGCCGCTCCCGAGAGTGACAGTGCCACCGCTGCCCAGTGTCACAGTGCCGCCGCTGCCCAGGGTCACGTTGCCGCCCGCAGTGATGTTCAAAGGAGCGGCAGAGGAACCAAACGAAAGCACGGAGGCCAGGGATGCGAACTGGCCACCCGTAGCGCCGACCTGGCGCAGGTCGATATTGGCCCAGTCGTTGTATCCCCGCATCTGCGCGTTTAACTGGCCGTCAAAGTTAATGTCCTGTCCGTTCGACCAGGCGGGCGTGATAGGAGCGATCGACGCATCCACTCGATAGAAAGAATCACCGTGGAGCGGAGTGCCATCACAATGGCGAGTGGCGGGGCTAGCCGTTGTGCCGGCAGCGTACGGAACATACCAGCCTGAGGTCGGATAGACCGCAGGAAGGCCTGTGGCCAGATCCATCATCTGGGTGGTGGAGCCGGCCGAATTTTCATTGAGCGTTGTCAGCGCCTGGTTCGAAAAGTCGACGGCCTGATTCGGCCCTACCCCATCGAGCTGGAAGAGGTAGTTCATCGAACTCTGATAGTTCGGCTTGCAATTGGCTTCGAATGTTGGCACGTAACTATTGGCCGTGTCGTAGTAGAGCCCGCCATGACTCAAACCAAGAGTGTGGCCGATTTCATGGAACATCGTGCCGGCTTGTACGTTGGCGCGCTTGCTCATGTCCTGGTTCGGAGCCGTCGCCCAAAGACCCAAGGTGACGGCAGAATCCGCGCCGCCCAGATCGGAGTATCCCGAGATGCTTGTGATGGTGCCGGAAGTAAGCCCAATGACCGGTTCAGGCAGTGTCGCGTTGGGATAACTCCAATTGGGAACATTGGGGGTTGCCACCGTAATTGTCTTCGTGTCAGGACATCCCGTGGTGTTATAGATGCCATTGAGACTCAGGTTTCCAAGCACGCCGGACAGCGTAATGCGGCTTGGACAGGCGTTGATCCCGCTGCCTCGGTCGGCGGTGACGATGGTCGTGAGGCCGTTTACGACCTGTATCGACGTCAATGTCCCGAAGCGCGTGTTCCACGCGGGTACCGCCAGAGAGTGGCCGAACAGGACGTAGTGATAACTGTCTTTCTGGCCATAGGGGAATCGGGTTGTGCAATCGCCGCCCGTCGCGCAGGATGCGAAATTGCGCGGCCACAGTTTCGAGATTTCCAGGCCGTTCTTCCAGTTGACGACTCCCGGCTGGGTGGGAAACTGGCAGAGTTGCGGCGGAGTGGCAGTGAGATTATCGGTGCACGTGTCTTCCGGCACCGCGTTTCCGATTTGAAGGTGGAGATGTACTCCATGCGAAGCGAATGCCTGCTGAACCATCGCCAGCGGATCGCGGCCCTGGGTGTCAGGCGACGGGAACAGATTCTCCTTCGCCGGATCGCACGTCCCGTCGGCAAGAACGGCGCCGCACATGAAGTCGAGCTGAACGAACAGATCCTTTTGGCCATGCAGTGCGCCCGGCAATGCCACCCAGGATCCTGTCTTTACGTCGTAATAACCGGGCTGCCCAGCATGGAAGTCACCTTGCACAGGGCCGGCTTTCCAGGCATCCAGGATTCCGTCGTTATCGCTGTTGTTCACAGGAGTGCTGAGGATGACCGCGGCGTAGGCATTGCCAGGATTCAGCGTCGTATTGAAACGGTCTGGTTTCCCAAGCGGAACGGAACCGGCGGTGTTGTTCCAGGCCCCTCCGCCGGCGAAGAGATTTGTAACCTCACCCGACCCATTTGCTCCGCCAATTGCGTCGTAAAATCCCTGCACGGCTTGTGGGATGGGGCCGGTGGCTGCCGTTGCCACCGCTGAACCGTCGTAAACAACCACGGCCTTGAGGGGGAAGTTCGGAGACAGGACGCGATAGATCACCACCAGGCTTGCGCCTTCTGTAAGGGGCAATCCATTTCCTCCACCATCGGGCAGAGAAACAGTGTGCGTGCCCGAGGCGTACCGCACCCCGTTTACCCCGGGCGGAAGATAGGCATTGACGTCAGCGCGATAGACGCGCAGCGTACCGCTAAACGCGCCGTCCGTGTAGGGCCGGTCGCTTCCGATCTGCTGACCAGCGATGGGGTAACCGCGGAAGGCCCCGCCGCCACCCGAAGGAGACGGCGTATTCTCTATCGTTTCCCAGTACAGGTATACATCCAGAATGTCGGCACCATCAGGAACTCCGACACCGCTTTGGGAGCTTTTGGGGATGGTGATAATCCCGGTGGCCATTCCATTCTGCCCGGTTCCTCGCAAGGTGACTCCGGCGGAGGCATAGTCACCGGTGACGAAGTAGTTGTTCTGTAGCGAGAGCTGGTTTGGCGCTGGCGGCTGACCGGTTGAGACTACTAATCCGACTAATGTTCCTGCAATGACTTGCGTACCCGCGGCGGGATTCTGGCTGATCACACTCCCGGAGGGAATAGTACTGCTGAAGGCGGTGCTCACAGTTCCCAGCGCCAGAGTTGCGCCGGTGATAGTCGTAGTCGCCGCACCTTGCGTCTGCCCGACCACGTTGGGGACTCCAATGGTGGAGGGCTGGATCTGGATGCCGATGCCGCCGAGGGCAACGATCTGCGTGGCTGGAGCAGCGTTCAACGCGTTGTCGGTAAGAACAGCGGTGCTGGTCAGCGGATCGCCCGCACTCGCGGGGCCGAAGCTGATGCTCAAATTGCATTCTCCGCCTGGCGTTAGCGAGAAGGTACCAGTGCAATCGGCAGGGATGCCCGGACCCGCAACTTCAACGAAGTTGGGTCCGTTGACAATCAACCCTGTGCTCAAGGCATTGAGTTGCTGGTTGCCGATGTTTTGAATGGTGATTGATTGCGGGCTGTCACTGCTCGCGCTGCCCACGTTGGTAGGAGCGAAGCTCAACGATGGGGGCTGAGCCCTGTTGAGAACGACCATCTGGTTTCCGAGCAGGTCGGGGAGGAAAACATTGCCCTTCTCATCCACAGCCACACCGAAGGCAAGAATTCCGCTCACCGTGACCTGGCAGGCGCTGTTGGTGCAACCGGCGGGAACCTCTACAACCTTTGGTGCTTCATCCGCCACGAACACATCGCCCGCGGCGTCCACCGCCACAGCTTCCGGTTGAATCCATCCGCTGCCTACCGTGATCTGGCAACTGCTGCTGGCGCAACCGGTGGGAAGCTCCACAACTTGCCTGAGGCCGAAATCTGCGATGAATAAATTCCCCGTCGCGTCCACCGCCAAACCGATGGGATTGGAGCTGGGACCTGGGCTGTACACCACGGTTTGCAGGCCTCCGTTGGATGGAACCTCCACCACCTCATGGTCTTGGTAGTCGCTGATGAAGACATTGCCCAACCCATCCACCGCCACGCCCAATTGGCTTCTCAGCCCGCTGCCTATGATTCGTTGACAGGTGCTGGCGGTGCAGCCGACCGGAACCTCTACTACCTGGTTCAGGTTGTTGTCCGCGATGAATAGATTGCCCGCACCATCGATCGCCATCCCCTGCGGGTAATTCAGTCCAACGCCCACGGTGGTCTGAGTGCCATTTGTCGCGACCTTCACTACCCGTTGGTTGCCGTTATCGGCGATGTAAAGATTGCCCGCGGCATCCACCGTCACGCCCTTGGGGCTGAACAGGGTAAAGCTGCCGGTATTCACCGGGGTTTGTGTCCCGGGTTTGAAAGCGATCGCCGGTCCCTGGCCAACGCCATTGATGAGAGTGGTTGCCAGAGGATTTCCGCTATTGTCGAAAAGTTGCACTGCTCCCACCCGCATCCCGGGCGCGAGAGGAGAAAAGGTGACGTTGACGGTGCAGGTGCCGGCGGCGACTGTACCCGCACAGGTGCTGCCGCTGGCCAGCGTGAAGTCGAGTCCGGGTGTTCCTTGCGTGACGACTTGGGTGGCGCCAAATGTAGCGGTGGTCGCAATGTTGTAAGTAAACGACTGGGTTTTGCTGCACGGCGCAGGAGTGGTGAGTCCCGCCGGGCAAACGTTGACGTTGCCGAAACTCCCCGGCGATCCCCACGTCCAGGTGTCATTCGATTGGGTGCTGCCCAACCCTCCGAACAGAACCACTTGATCTCGCGCGCCGTCGTAGGTCATGGCGTTTGGAGCATAGCGCCCCGACGGGCTGGCCGCCGGGGTCTTCTGAGTCCAGTTCGTCCCGTCCCAGACCCACGTGTCACTCAAAAAGGCACCGTTGTACCCGCCAAACAGGACCGTTTGGCTGTGCGCCGCATCGTATGCCATGCCCTGCGCATACCGCGCGGGAGGACTGCTCAGGGGAAGCTGCTGAATCCAGGTCGACCCGTTCCATACCCACGTGTCGTTGAGGTAGTTACCGGTGCCGTCGAGGCCTCCGAATATGACCACCTGGTTGCGGGCGGCATCGTAGACCATGCTGTAGTCAGCACGCGCGGAAGGGCTTGTCGAGGGGCTCGCCTGGGTCCAGTTGACTCCGTTCCACACCCACGTGTCATTTAAATCGCTCCCGTTGGTCCCACCGAACAAGACCACCTGGCTGTGCGCCGCGTCGTAGACCATCACCGAACCGTCACGGGGCGAAGGGCTGTTCGCGGGGCTTGCCTGGGTCCAGTTGGTCCCGTCCCACAGCCACGTATCGCCGAGGCGAGTGCCGGTGCCGACCAGTCCTCCAAACAAGACCACCTGGCCATGCGCGGCGTCGTAGACCATGGCGTGGGCAGAACGCGCGGAGGGGCTGTTCGCGGGACTCATCTGGGACCAGGTAGTTCCGTTCCATACCCACGTGTCATTGAGATCTCCGCCGCCCCCGAATCCCCCGAACAAGACCACCTGCCCGTGCGCCGTGTCGTAAGTAATGGCGTGGATATAGCGCGCTGAAGGGCTGGCTGAAGGAGATCGCTGTTGCCATATCGGCGATAGAGTCTGCGCCTTGGCCTCAACGCAAAGAACCAGGAACAGCATCAGCGCCGCTCCCTGGGAGAGAGGGGCCAGTGCCGCGAGAACGGCTCGACATAAGGTTTTGAACAGAGAGATAAGGTACCGGCCGGCAGCACATCTCGGGGGCAAAATTGCAGTGCTCATCGCTCTCCGCTCATGCAGGGTTTTGTGCTTTGAGATGGTTTGAGATCGGGCCCGGATCTCCGCGCAAAATGGGCAATTGCCCTGCCCCTCGGCGCAGTCGTTCGTCTGCCGAGCCAAAACGCCGCTTGCAATTGGGGAATGGCGCCGCCACTGGGCCCGTCCGTGCCGCACAAGCAGATCGATACCAATGGGCAATTACGGGAGGAAGCCTTTAGGGGCGATGAACTTACACACTAGCTAAGGCACTGGGAGTTGTCAAGGAATTTCACCGAAGTCAGCGCAATGGCATCGGTCGCAACGACCCACTGTTTTACCCCGCGGAATGCTTGCTTGACCGGTGCCGCTGATCAGCCAACTGCTAGAATGCACCTACCCGCGCTTTATGCCCGAATCGACTGCTCCCCTAAACGCCTATCTCGAGGTCATGTTCTCTGACCAACCTCTTAAAGTGGTTCCCGTTCGGGAGCTACCGTTCCTCATTGGGCGAGGTCAGGAGAACGGCAACCACCTATCATTCGAGGACCGGCGCATCTCGCGCAGGTGCGCAGCCATTTCCGCAGGCCCATCCGGGATTTTCGTCGAGGATCGCGGCCAGCAAGGCGGCATCTTCGTCAACGGCGAACCGGCCACAGCCCGATCCCTGGCCGACGGAGACCGGATCCGGCTGGGTGGCGACGAAGGATGCCAACTAGTCTTTCATCTGCCCTCGGAAACGATCGCCCAGGAAAAAGCTGAGACGCAATTGCGGAGCATCCTTGGCTCGCTGGGAAACGACTCATCCGAAGAACTGAACGGGCTCAGGCTCCTTCTCGAGGCGACGTCGCTGATGCATTCCCAGCTTCCGCTGGAATCGGTGCTGGCCACCATGCTGGATTATGCCATCGCCATCACCCACGCCGACCGTGGAATGCTTCTGGAGCCCGATGCGTCCGGAAGGCTACAGGTAAAGATCGCGCGTGGAAGCGACGGCGAAGGGCTCGCGCCCGAGGCCATGAACCCCAGCCGTTCGGTGCTCCGAAGCGCTATCGAACTTAGATCCGCCGTGGTCAATGAGGATCTCAACCTGGCGGAAATAAACCTGCAGAGCGCCCAGAGCGTTATGCTCCAACTGTTGCGCTCGTCCGTGGTGATTCCGCTATACGGCACGCCCCGTACACAAGTCTCTCCTTCAACAGAAACCAGCGTGGGGCAACTGCTGGGCGCGGTCTATCTCGATTCCAAGCGGGTCGCTACCTTTTCCACGCTGGACCGGAAGATCCTGGATGCTTTGGGTGCACAGGCTGGAAGCATTCTTGAAAAAGCCCGCCTGATCGAACAAGAACGGGAGCGTCAACGCCTCGAACAGGAACTGAATATTGCGCGCGAGATCCAGCAGGCCCTCGTCCCGCAGGGCTTGCAAGACTATCCGCATTTCTCGATCATGGGAATACACCGGCCGTGTTACGAGGTCGGCGGTGACTACTTCGACGTCTGCCCCCTGTCGGACGGCCGCGTCGCAGTCCTGATTGCTGACGTTGCGGGCAAAGGACTGGGGGCCGCCCTGCTTACCACCATGCTGCAAGGAGCGCTCTCCGGAATGACCCTGGGCGTCGACCCGGTGAAGGTTTTCAATCACCTGAACCGGTTCCTCTGCGATCGCGCGGCCGTGGGACGTTACGCGACAATGTTCTTCGGGCTGCTCGAAATTAACGGCGTTCTTGAGTTTGTCCGCGCCGGTCACCCCTCTCCGTTGCTGTTGCGGAAGGGAGAAGTAAGTGAACTGTACTCCACGGGATCCTTTCCGATTGGACTGGTGGAGATGGCGTCCTTCACGTCTACTCGTATCCAGCTCGAGCCCGGAGACACACTGTTGCTGTACACAGATGGCGTCACGGAGGCAGAAAACCGCGAGAGAGAGCTGTTTCAAGAAGCGCGGCTCAAAGTAGCCTTATGCCAGCATCAGGATTCACCTTTAAAAGAAATTCAGGATGGCATATTGGGCGCCGTCGAGAAGTTTACTGAGGGCGCAAACCAGTCGGATGATGTCACGCTTCTTTTGGTGCGTTATCGCGGTTCCGCCGAGGACGGCAGCGCAAATGATTCGAGCCCCGAATGGACGTCCGATGTAACAAGACGTTAACAGTGGCCGATTACGATGAGCCCTGCCCATATTCACAGACTGCTCGCGAAAAGGGAAGGCGTCAATGACAATCTCGACCGAATCCATGGACGGCGGAATCACCCGGGTTTTGCTCACTGGGCGGCTCGATATTCAAGGTGCGGCTGTAGTCGATTTGCCCATGAATGTGTTGGCGGGCAGTAGCAAGTTTCTTCTCATTGATCTGACCAACGTCTCATTTCTGGGCTCCATGGGACTTCGATCGATTGTGATTCCGGCAAAGTCGATTCACCGCCGCGGAGGCAAAATGGTGCTGTTCGGCCCGGTTCCGATGGTGGAAGAAGTGCTTAAGGCCAGCAACATCGACGAGATCATTCCCATCTATCACAATATCGACTCCGCGGTCGCGGCGCTCTGCTAGACAGCATGCCATCCTGGCGTCACGAGACACCCACCCGGAGATACGAATGGATAGTCTTCAGGCTCGGCTCGAACTCGATAGCCGGCTAAACGAATTGACCTCTGTCCGTCCGTGGATCGAGGTGCTGGCCGATCGCCTCGGTTTTCTTGAACAGGAACGATTTGCCATGTACCTGTGTGTGGAAGAGGTTCTGGCCAACGTAATTCTGCATGGCTATGAGAGCGAACCGGGCCACCCCATCGTGTTAGGGGCGTCGGTCGCAGCCGGAACACTCTTCATCTCGGTTGACGATCAGGCGCCACCCTTTTCCCCGATAGAGTTCATTCCCGATTCGTCAAACGACGAGACGAAACCGCGCAGCCTCGCCTGCGTTACACCGGGCGGAAATGGTATTCGCTTACTGAAAAGATTTTCTCGATCTCTGCATTACGAAAGGCTACCGGCGGGCAATCGGCTGACGATCACGTTCCCAATCCCGCCGAAACATGTCACGGTTTGACAAAGCCCAGGGTAGTTAAGTCCGTAGCTCGCAGTCTGAAACAGAGCACGATCAGTGCCCAAACTTGCGCTTGGCTCAGATCAGTCGTGCAAGCCTACTTTTAGCTACGACGCCGTGCTGCGAACCTCGACAGGAAGCGGGTGCTTTGCTTCTGGGCACTCGGTGAAGCATCGTAGTCAGATGCGACGATACGCTTGGGTGCATCGTTTAAAGGCAGCCGGCGGGTGGATCAAATGTGAAGAAGCCGGGAGGTGGCCATTGAGATCTATTTTGACCCCACCTCGACGTGAGCCTTCCGGTCGCTTTTAATGTGATACGGGTGAGTAAGGGGATCGCCAATGACAACGTCGGTCAACCTACGAAATGAGAAGCAGCATAGAAGCATTCTGCGAGCGTAAATCCGCTCAGATAACGATCTAAAGCGATGGTGGGCGACGCGACTGCCTGCAAGAGTGGCTCATCAGAGTAACCTTTCACCCCAGTGATTCCTTGATCGATCAGGTCCGCAATCATCGATTGTTCTTCTGCCTGGTGAAAGAAGCTTCGAGCGCCCGTGGAGCAACACGCCCGCAGACGGCTGAGGCAGTGGCTGCGTGCCAAACACAAACGATCGAAGGCATCCGCGAAGTTCTCGATTGCATGCCTCCATGATCGGTTTGGTCTGATCCGGCTCACTCAGCGGACGAGCAGCTTTTCGTGGGCGAAACCGTGACGCTTTCTCCGAGAGCCGGATGCGTTAATAGCGCACGTCCGGTTCGATGAGCGGGATGTGGAAACGGGGCATGGTCAGGCTAATGAGGCACCGGTAAACGAAAGAGCCGGAAACGGCTAGGTCGGGCCTAGACAACCGCGCCACATCTCGACTCTACTGAAAGAAAACTCATAGAGAAAGCTGGAGCCGGCCGCTCTGCCAGCGCCCGATTCAAAGCAGTCAAGGCAAGGCTGGTTTGAAGGGCGAAGCTGGCGCCCAGGCAGTGCCACGAACTGGCCCTGCTGCACGAAAAGGAGATGCAGAAGGGCAATCGCAATCGCGCCACGCTTGCCGTGGCCAGGAAGCTGGTCTGCTGGATGCTCGCGGTGGACGACGAAAACAGGACTTCGTGCCTGCGGAAAAGTTCCCAGGCACGGCGGCAGCCTAAAACGTGCCTAAAAATGGAAAAACATCAGGAACATTCCGTGCGCAGACTGCCAGGTCCTGCAATTAGGCCACTGTGCGAAGGAGTTCACACTACGGAGGCTCACCACGAATTGTTTCGGGACTGGCAGAGAACACAAACTCAATCTTCGGCGACGGCTCTTCGAAGCCCGAGGCCGCAAATGGATGTGTGGTTCTGCTTAAAGGCAGGAACCAACGGCCGAGAGGCCACTGATGCGTAACGGCACATCCTGATTCGATCAATGCGCGCTCTCCTGAGCGCGCCAAGGGACAACTGTGCTTTTCTCTTGACTTTGACTGGGTCGAAAATCGTGCTCGTTTAGGCCAGAGCTTCTACAGGTTCGACTCGGTAGCCAAGCATTCTGAGTTTCCGGATCATCGTTGCGGTGCGGCGTTGTTGGGACTGTTTCGACACTGCAGGACCGCGTTCTTCATACGGAACGCGGTTATGCAGAATTATCCAGATCAAGTGGCACACGCGATTCGCAACTACGCCGATCGTTTGGTTATGTCCTAGGCGCGGAACGAGACGACGATAAACGATATCGAAAATGCTCCCCTTGCGTTTAATTGCGGCATTCGCAGCTTGATTGAGAATGCGGCGCATCTGACGGTTGCCCTTCGGCGAGTGTCGGCTGCGGTTCACGCCCGCGCTCTCTTCCTTGCCTGGGCATGCCCCTACCCACGAGGAGAGCTTTTTGGCCGACGCGAAAGTGGCTGCATTGGCACCGACTTCGGCGATAATCTGTTGCGCCGAATCCACGCCGAGCCCGGGGACTGCCGCGAGCCGCTCGACTGCATCTTGGTTCCCCTGAAGCAGACTGGCAATCTCATGGTCCAGTTGACTGATCTGCTGCTCGACGAATTCGAAGTCGTCGAGTGTCAACTTTACCAGCCGGCGATAGACCGGGTTGATCTCCGTGCAGGCACCTAAAGCGTCATGCAGTTGCGCCGGCGTGGCGCGCAAGCGCCGATCGGCCAAAGCGGCCAGAGCCGCAGGATCATTTTCTCCATCCGCAAGCGCCCGGAGCATACGACGTGCACTGGCACCCAACAGATCCGAAACCAAACTGGACAATTTGATATGGGCTTCTTCCAGGAGTGCCTCCAGTTGGTTCTGCAGACGAACCTTGTCACGCGTCCGTTGATACCTCGTGCGGGTTAGTGTTCGCCACAGACGTTGTTCGACATCGGGCACGAAGCTCAAGACTAGCTCCGCTGATACGAGCCGCTTCACCAAACGTTCGGCGTCTTTAAAATCTGACTTGCGCCCGCGCCGCCCGCGATTAGACAACGCCTGCGCCAGATGTAGTGCTCCCGACATCCGGCTTGCACCTTCCCGACTCTGGCACTTCTTCTTCCAAAATCGCTCCAGTGCTTCCCATACAGGCTTCCAATATTGCGCGGTCGATTCCATCACCACTTCCTCGACCTGCTGCTCGATGAGCCATTCCGACAGCACGCGTAACTGTTCAGGGTTGCTGCCGTACCAGCGTCGCTCAAATCGATACTCGTCTTCTTCGACGTCAGCTACAACTACGGCCAGCCTCTTCTTGTGGACATCGATCCCCGCCACCCTATAAGGCATAGCTTCCTCCTGGCGGGGAATGGAGAACGTGCCGGGCTTTACATTAACCTGGGTCTCGGGCTATTGCCGCTCCCGCGAGGGAGAGACAACGCGCCATTTATTCGCTCAATCACGCACGCTCCCGATCAAACTTACATTCGGCTTTAGCAGCTCCACTGTCAAATCGATCTCGCCACTCCCAGCCGTTTCAATTATTGCTGGGATCGAAGCGATTTTCATAGGATTTCGCGGGCCGGAGGCCCTACTCAACTTACATAGATGTGGCCAACTCGGATCTTTGACGTTTGTTCTTCTGCCGGAATCGACCGCCTATCTCTACGGCCCAACCGCCACGTTGCTGTCGGGAGGACCCCAAGCTTCTGAGGCACGCGTTACGGTTTGATGACCCACGTTTTGGGGCCGGTGTTGAGGAGGCGGGAGAAGCCGTTCCAGGCAATCATGGCAATGTCGAGGTAGCCGTCGTTGTTGTAATCGGCGAGGGCGAAGTCCTGGCTGCCGAAGACGCCGGAACTGTATCCCAGTGCAATGGGCTGGGCCAGCGTGCCGTCGCCTTTGCCCGGGAGTACGCCCAGCGCCGCTGACTGTAAGAGGATGTCGTTTTTTCCGTCGCCGGTCATGTCGACGATCCTGATGGCGATCAGCGCGCTGTAGAGGCTGAAGGGGGGCTCGGTGAGCGCGGTGTGCGCGGATTCGGTGAAGTGCGCCGAGCCGTCGTTGACGTAGGCAATGACCTGGGAGATCCCGGCCGCGTCAGCATACGCGAGCGCGATGTCATTGGACGCGTTCGCGTCCAGTTTGCCGGCGGCCAGATACAGGTAGCAGCCGCCCCCGCAGCCGGCGTCGATCACCTGGCCCGGGCTGAAGTGGCCTGTCCCATCCCCCAGAAGCACGGTTGCACTGCCCGGGGAGCCAAACAGCACGTCCGGCTTGCCGTCGCCGTTCAGGTCGGCGACGGCCACGCTGCTGGCTGGGCCGGGGAATGGGATGGGCGCGGCGAAGGTGCCATCGCCCTTGCCGATGGCCACGCCGGCGTCGGTCACCAGGTCGCCTTTGCCGTCGTTATTGAGGTCAACGATGAAGACGTCGCTGGTTCCGCCAATATTAGACAGTCCGACCGTGGAGCCGACGGCAGGGGCAAATGTGCCGTCTTTGCGCCCCAGCAGAACAGAGGTATCGGGGCCGTTCACGCCGGCATCCTGGGGCGGCAGGGCGTTCTCCACCACGATGTCGGGGATGCCGTCGCCGTTGACGTCGCCTGTGGCGAGCAGGCAGTAGATGTTGCCGATCGGGTAGGACTCCGGTGGATTGAACCACCCCTTGCCGGTGCCGGTGAACACGTCGACGCGGTTAGTGTTGGGGCTGTAGCTACCGGAGACGATGGCCACATCCGCGTTGCCGTCGCGATTGAAATCCGCAGTTACGGGCGCGCCGCCAAAGGAATCGCTTGTGACTCTCGTGCCCGCGAACGAGCCTTTTCCGTCGCCGTAGAGGATCACGATGGGATTGCCGACGAGCACGATGTCCGAGTGGCCGTCACCATTGATGTCGGCCAGGAAGGCGCCCACGTCGCTTCCGCCCGCGTAGTGCGTGGCGTCAGTGAATGAACCGTCCGCCTTCTGGAAGAGGATGTTAACCGTGTCCCAGGTAACGACGGTGAGGTCGGGAAGGCCGTCGCCGTTCAGGTCCTGGGCGATCATGGTCATGATGTGTGTGAGGGGGTCGCCGAGGGCCTGCTTCACGTCGCGGCTGAAGTATCCCAGGATGGGGCTGTGCGGGCCGGCACCGTAGAGCAGGTGGAAGCCGTCGGGTTCCGCGGCCAGCAGGTCCCCGTAGCTGTCGTGATTGAGGTCGGCGGGGGCGAGGGAGAGAAACGGCGACGGGTTGGGAGATGTGTCGACGGTAAGCCCGTCGGCGCGCCCCAGCACCACCGCGAAGGGACTTTTGATGTCGGGCAGGGTGGAGAGGATGGGCGGCTGGGGGTAGACGACCAGGTCGCTGATGCCGTCGCCATTCAGGTCCAGCGCGAACATCTGCAGGTCGAAAGAATTAACGCCCACATAGTTCAGCGCAGTGTCATCGAACACGCCGGTCGCGTAGGCGTGGGTGGGCGTAAAGCCGCCCTGGTTGTTGCCCAGCAGAAGGATGACATAGGCGTAAAAGCGCTGGGTCGCCGGATCGGGTAATTGAGACATGCGCAGCACGGCGATGTCCTGGCGGCCGTCGCCATTGAAGTCACCGGTGGCCATGGCGGCGATGAAGGCGTCGCGGCCGCCGAGTACATATTTCTGCGGCGCGGAGTACGTGCCGGCGCCGATAGCGAATTCGACCCTGACGGTGGGGTAATCGACTTCGTAGGCGTTCGCGGCGTTGGGGTATTCGACGGCAAAGATCTTGTCGGGGCGGCCGTCGCCGTTGAGGTCGGCGAGGTTGCAGAAGGGCGCGATTGAGCCGGGTGGCGCCCAGAACGCGGCCGGTGGGATGCAGTAGCCCGGCCGGTTGCCGCGGATCTGCTGGAAGTTGCCGCTGCCGGAGTTGCGCAGGAGAGTGGTGGTGACGGGGCCCTGGAGATTGCTGTCGTTGGGAATGCCGTTGACAAGGAGGTCGATCCTGCCGTCGCCGTCGACGTCCTGCGCGGAGAGGCTGTTGAGGAAGCCGTCGAAGGGAACAGGGCCGTTCTTTCCGTTGGATTGGGCGAGATATGCCTCGGGGGTCGTGATTCCCGGGTAGGTGCGGTTGAGGATCTGCGCATCAGAGGTAGAGGGTGAAGTCAACGCGAATGTACACGCAATCATGCACACGGATGCCGATCGGAACATACCGACCTCCCAGGATGCAGGGGAACGCTGCCCTACTGGCGAGCCGGCAGCGGACGAACGCAGGACGCAACTATAGCAATAACTTGGGCGAGCGCGCAAACGCACCCTGTCTTTACAACGTGCTGGATGAGTGATTTGGCCTGATATGGAGTGACCCTGTCAACGCCGCGAATTCGGTGTAGTTGTCATTGCAGTTGCTCTTGTCTCGTCACGAGCACAAAGCGAGCAGCAGCCTGGGCAGGTTTTAGCGACGATTGATCAGTTTGATATTCGCGGGTCGGAACCGCATAATCATGATCCGTCGGGAGCTGCCTCTGACTGTTATCGCGAGTCCGGTCGAACCTGTCGCATAGGCCAAGCGAGGGTTCTCCTTCGTGCTTGCCCAGCCTGCTGCTGGCTCTGGATCCGACCTTCCCAAAGCAGGGTGAAGCGGTTCAGGGCCGCCTTCCAATTCAAGGGAAAGCTCCCATTTCGCGATCACATTCCGAAGCGCAAGATACATGACCTTGAGTGCAGCTTCCTCACTGGAAAAGGCGACCCGAGTCTTGCGCGCTTTGCGCAGAGACATGTGATTCCACCGCATTGGTCGTATAGATCACCTTGCGGATCTCGGCGGGAAACGCAAAGAACGGTATGCCCCTTCCCCGTTCCTTTGCCAAAGCGCCGCGATGGTGGGAGATTTTGGATTCCAGCGCTCGGCAAAGGCGGCCATCTCTCGCCGGGCTTCTTCTTCGATGCACAACTGCACCTGTACTTGAGGAAACACTGACTCGATCGCCTGAGGGAAGCCTTTCAGCCCGTCAACACAGGCGATGAAGATGTGCGACCCGGGACCAGTGTCTCCTCTGCGGTTATTCGTGGATCAAGGCTGAGGAATGGGCTAAGAGCTACTGGCCTGAGACTCTGGAGGCGGCCCGCCGGGTCTACTATTGCTCAGAAATCAAGCTGCTGAAGTCCCCAGTCGCCGCACCGTGAGCCGGGGTATGCACCGGGCGATGGCTCAAAGCTTGAAGCCTCCGGCCGGTGATGTCCCGCTTACAACGTAGGATGTATGTCCTGAATCCAATCAGCCCTGATTCTCCGCATCGAACACACCCCAGTGATCCGTCGCCCTTGCAGGCCCGTCCCCAGATTTCCGTACTTTCTTATCCTCGTCCTCCCCTCCCGGCACATTACGCCAACCGACGGAGATATTCCCTCTACCCAATATTTGGTAAGAACGGAAAAGCCCCGGCGGAGATCGATGGGACTTTTGCATTCAGGCTTGTTCCCTATTGGCTGTCGCCGACGCCCATTCGTCGGAGTTGGCCAAGATTGCACAGTCTGGGGCTCTTTGAGTTGTTAACGTCCTAGCTGGAAACCAGCCGTTGGCCGGCGCGAATTTCTGACACAAGAGGAAAGATGCCATCAGAGAAAACACTTCAGCAGAAACCAATCACGCTCGGGAAAAGCCCTCAAATGGGCGAGCCATTGAAGTGTGCGAAGCAGGTATGCAAGACGGACCGACCGGAACCATCCGTAGTGCAGGATCTAATGAAGATGCTGCAGGAAGACTACCACCGGTTTCATTCGCCGTTACCCCCGCCCAAAGGGACTAAGAATTGGAAAGGCATTCGTTCTGTACAGCTTTTGTTTTCGAATACGGTCAAGATAAATGGCGCTTTTCGGAATCGGGCTGAGCGGTATGTGCGCGACAAGATTAACCTCATGCAGCATGTCGTCTACCACAAACATATGGTCGCACGCACGGTGGCGGTGAGGGATGCGGCCGCGAAGGATGCGGCACGTTGCGCCGGGAAGAACGGGGGTACAGACGCGCTGATCACAGAACTCACACGAATCAGACGACCAACCATCAACGAGGCGGTCAATGCGCTGCAGTGGTTGGAGAGCTCTTACGCCGAGAATACGCCCGCGGGTGTAAATGCAAGGTGCGTTGGCGAGATCCTTCGTTGGATGTCCCTGAATGATGAAACGGGGATGTCGCTTGTGTATGGCCGCCTTGCCGTCGCGCCACACCGATTGGGACACCCAAACATGATGGTGGCGAGGAGGGCCGATAGGGAGCGGAAAGCGCTTGAGAGCTGCGGAAAGTGAAGCGCCGGGTCCGGGGTGGGCCCAGAACTCGCGGGGCGGCTGGCAATCACCGGACGAAGAAATCATCCGCGAAGGTTTGCCTGAGTTTACTGATGAACAACTCGCTGCATGCGCTCTTTGGCCAGCGGAGGTGCGGCATGAAATCGAGGCGAAAGATCATCGTCTACATCGCAACAAGCGCCGACGGTTACATCGCCAGGCCAGATGGCGATGTCGACTGGCTAAATCGCCGGCCGCGCACGGTCGATTACGGCATGGCCGAATTTTACTCTGAGATCGACACTGTCCTGTGTGGCGCAAGACCTACGATTGGGTTCTCGCATACAGAAAAAAGCATAGAAAAGGCGGGATGTTCGACGCGAAGCTCGTCAACTACGTGTTCTCAAGGAACCGCCTCGGCGGGCGACGCCAGGTGTGGAATTCGTGTCGGAACCAGTGGAGACATTTGCGCAGCGTCTGCGCGCCACGCCGCGAAAACACATCTGGATGATCGGCGGCGGCGAGCTGATCGCCTCGTCCCTCGACGCCGGCGAGATCGACGAGTTCGACATCCACGTCATTCCCACGCTCATAGGTGAAGGCATTCCACTTGTGGTGCCGCGCCATCGGGATGTCCCGCTTCGACTGCGTTCAGCAATACATGGCCTGGCCAGCATGCTTGATCAAGGTTTCGCTGTCGTAGCCGTGTTCAGGGAACGTGCTGACGCCAAGGCTGCAACTGGTGCTGACCGATTGGCCTTGAACCACGAATTTCCCTGCAATCGCATTCAAAATCCGCCCAGCGGCAACGGCTGCTTCTGCTGGGCTTTTCACACCGTTCAGCACGATCACGAATTCGTCGCTGCCTACTCTGCCCAATGCATCCTGCTCCCTCGTGCATCCCTTGAGCTGTTCAGAGACATGTATCAAAAGACTGTCGGCTAGGGTGCGACCCAGCGAGTCGTTGATGAGTTTGAACCGATCGAGATTCACGAAGAGGAGCGCAACTTTCTCGTTTCTCCGGCGAGCGCCAGCGAGGGCCTTGAGCAGTCGATCCTTGAGAAGAATTCGATTAGGCAATTCCGTAAGAGCATCGAAGAAAGCTAGGAACTGGATCTTTTCTCGGCAACTTTGCGCTCCGTGATGTCGCGGACCATGGCAATCAGCATTGGCCGGCCATCCAGCTTCAGAGCCGCCAAGGACACTTCTGCAGGAAAAACTTCGCCATTCTTGCGCTGGTGCAACCATTCGAAGGTAGCCTTGCCATTCAACAGCGCGGCCGCAATCTTCTGTTCGGCTGCCGCGTGCCGATGGCGTTCCGTCGGCTTGATTCGGGGGGAGATATCGGCTGGGTGCTTGAAGTCGGCTTTCGTCGAGAATCCGAACATCTTGAGCGCCGCCGAATTGCAGTCCAAGAATCCCTGGTCATCCAACAGCCAGCGCGCATCTGCTGAATCTCCAAATAGCACGCGATACTTGCTCTGGCTGTCCTGAAGTATCTCCTCTGACTGCTTTCCTTCAGTGACGTCGTGCCTGTTTGGGGAGCGCTGGAACGATATTGGAGGGCGATGTGTCAGAGTCGGGAAGGTGCAGGCCGGATGTCCGGAACACTGCATCTGGCACAAGCCTTGTCCAATCGCGGGCGGCGCGGGCGCAAGACAGACTTTCGAGACGCCGAACGCTTGGTGAAACGACTTGTATCGCAGGAGCTAGTTTTGAGCTTCGTGCCCGAAACAGAACAGCGCCTTTGGCGAACTCTGACTCGCACAAGATATCAACGTACGCGTGAGAAGGTCCGTCTGCAGAATCAGTTGGAGGCACTGTTGGAAGAAGCCCATATCAAGTTGTCCAGTCTGGTTTCAGACCTCCTGGGCGCCAGTGCGCGTCGCATGCTGAACGCAGTCGCAGACGGAGAAACCGATCCCGTGGCTCTGGCTGCCATGGCCCATCAGCGTCTGCGTGCCACCCCAGCACAGCTGCATGACGCGCTCGGTGCCTGCACAGAACTCGATCCGGTCTATCGCCGGCTGATGAAGATGACGCTCGAGGGCTTGCGATTCGTCGAGCAGCAGATCGGTCAACTAGACCAGGAGATCGCGAGTCTACTTCAGAGGCATCAGGACGCAGTCGAAAGGCTGGCGGCAGTTCCTGGACTGGGAGTGGATTCGGCCCAGCAGATTATCGCCGAAGTGGGCGTCAAAGCGGCAACTTTCCCCTCGGCCGAGCAGCTCGCCTCGTGGGTAGGAGCATGTCCGGGAAAAGAAGAAAGCGCAGGCGTAAACCGCAGCCGACGCTCGCCGAAAGGTAACCGCCAGATGCGGCGCATTCTTAATCAAGCTGCAAATGCTGCTGTCAAACGCAAGGGGAGTATCTTCGAGCTCCTGTACCGTCGTCTGGTGCTTCGTCTGGGACACAACAAAACCATCGGCGTGATTGCGCATCGCTTATGCCGCTTGATCTGGATAATTTTGCATAACGGCGTTCGTTATGAAGAGCGCGGACCAGCGGTTTCAGAACAGTCCAAGCAGCGGCATACGGCAAAAATGATCCGGAAGCTCACACTCCTTGGCTACCGAGTCGAACCTTTAGCAAACCCGGCGTAAAGAACGCGATTTTCGACCCAGTCATCTGTCAAGAGAAAAGCACGAGATCCTGAGTTTTGCCTTTCCGCCGAAACGGCTCGCCAAAGCGATGGAGTTGAAGTACCTTTTCTCGCAAAAACTTATGGCCAACGCAAATCTAATGCGTAGATTTCCTGGCTGCCGATCTCACGAGTGAAGACTGCGGAGCCATCCGGGGCGGTGTCGATGGCTTCGACCCATCCCATTTTCCCCATCCCGATGGGATCTATCAAGGTAGTGATCATTTCGATCTTATGATCGACGAATCGCAGGCGCCAGGCCGTGGGCTCCGTGCCCCCGGTCGTGTAATAGAGAAATTGGCCATCTGGCGAGACCGCCCAGGCGGTGAGAAGGCCGGCGGTGAACTCGGTCCACTTCTGTGTTTTCAGGTCGATGGTCATGAACTTCTTAAAATCCTGAGTTGCGGCTACTAGGGTGTTCTGGGTAACCCACCACCCCGACCAAGGCGGGCATTTGCGTCTTCGGCCTTGAAGTGGGGTAGCGGGGAAAGGCCGGTAGCAACAATCCTACAATACCTTCCGTTTTCAAGAACTTACAAAAACAATTTAAAAATCATCTCGAAATTACACCCAGACAATTGCCTGTTTCGGTTGAACGTGTGAGCCTCCTTCCAGTTGGCGGCAATGAGGTTAAATGCCCCTCGCAATAAACAAGGTGTCCGAAGGGCTTCCCATTCGATTTCTACTCAAGCAAAGCCGTCGCCAAAGATACCCACCCCCAGACCGCTAAGACTGCCCCTCCCAACGCGACTTCGGGGGAGAGGGGCCTCTTCCGCTACGCTCCAGAGCCCCCTCTCCCCCGAAACAACCACATCCTCATCCTTATTAGTGGCTCCCTTTTACTCCGCCACAGTGGTCTACTTTTACTCCGCCCTTGACACGAGGGGCCCGTGCGTGCCTTCCGCTCGCGCAAGCCTATATCTCCGTTGATTCGGAGGTGGAGCCGGAAGCGATCCCGTGCTCCAGCTTCTTGGAAAGCATGATGCTCGAAAGGCAAAATCCAAGAAACAGGTAATAGCCGGGAAGAATCCGTGAAGCATTTGTCGGGATCTCCACTTGCTGAACGTTTGGCATGTCGCGCAAGCCCCCCCATGCGCTTCCGATGACGCCGTTGAACGCCACGAAGGACATGAATATTGCTAGGGCCAGGACATCGGCCATGGACCACTTGGATAGCTCGAAAGCGAGCAGCTTCAAGAATCGATTCGTGCGCAACAGCGTCGGCCGGAAGAGACCAGCGCCGAGCGCGAGCATTTTCAACAGCGGGAAAACCACGCTGAACAGGATCACCAGAACAGCAACCAGCGTCATCTCCGGCCGGCCCATCTGGATCAGTGTCTGAGACACTTCAAGAACCGTCTTGCTGCGGTAGTACAGTGACTGGTCGCGAAATTCGATGGGGGTGCCGAGCAGGGTAGCGTCCAGCTTGGAGACGCGGACTTCCACTTCCAGCATCGGGCTGAGCACGCCGCCGGCCAACATCGCAATGCAGAACAACATCAGCACCACCACCGCGGATCGCGAGAGCGCCGGCCTGCCGGCCATCAGAAGGAGAAATCCCGACACAGCCGATGCGAGCACCGTGAGGTAGTAGCGAGTCAGCTTCTTGTCAGCTTCGTCGATCTGCTTGCCAAGAGTCTCCTCGCATATAGCGCCGCTGGAGCACCCATATCGCTTCAGGATGGCGGAATAGGTGGTCATGTCCGTGCTGCTGAACGTGTTCTTGACCGCATCGGCCAGTACGCCGCGGATGGAGTCCTTGAAGCTCTTTTGCGTTTCTGGCCTGGTGAGCTCCCTCATTACCACGTCGGTATACTCCGGCACATGCGGACGCAGGGCGGCGACGATCATGTTTACGAGCATCGCGTTGCCCCCGCCGGGCTTACCCGATGCCTTGGCGTTGGGCGACGTCATCTGGGTTTTAATGTTGTCCAGCAGCGTGTAAAGCGAACGTTGAACCATGGGCCGGAGACTCTTGCTTTGTCCCTTGAGATCGAGCTTGTCAACTTGCGCGTTAAGCATCGGGCCAATGATGGCGCGCCATTGATCAGCGCTCAGGATTCCATAGCGCGCATGCGTGATTTCGGCCAGATCGGTCCGGATAGCGCGGCGCGCGGCAAGGCCATCAATAGTCTTCCAACTGAACCAGATGGCCGGCAGGAGCAAGATCACGCTCGCGGCCAGGCGGAGATCGAGCGAACGTGAACGTTTGCTCGATGACGGATTCGTCGGTGTGCCCATGTTTTCCACGATGGCGATAACGAGTATAAAACCTCTTCGGAACCTTGAAGAATTCAATTCCAAACAAGCGGTCGCCGCCGCGCCGCCTGATTCGGTTGACTCCCCTCCGCAACGTTAGTGACCGGCAGACCCCTCATCTCTCCATGACGCCGCGCGAGCGATAATGGCTGCGTCCACAGATCGCTATATCAAGCAATGGAGTACGAAATGACGTTAACACGGCGAGAGGCTTTGCAAGGTGTAGTTGGAGCGGCCGCAGCAACAATCCTGCCTCTGGGTGCTGCTGGAGCGGGAACCAAAAAGGCTATAAGGACGCCTTGGCCTGAAGATACGCGGTCAAACAATCGAGTGCGCGCCTTCAACGATGATTGGCGCTTCCATCGCGGTGACACCCAGGGAGCAGAGGCAATCGACTTCGATGACTCGTCGTGGCGCACGCTCGATGTTCCCCACGACTGGAGCATCGAGGATCTCCCCGTCGTAGCGGACGAGACCGGAGGCGCTATCTGGACCGACGGCACCAACCCGATGCATACCGGGCCATTTGATATGTACGCAAGCGAAGGACAGATATCAACCGGGTGGACCGTGGGCGGCATCGGCTGGTACCGCAAGACTTTCAATGGCCCAGAGGTGCCCGGAGGTTGCAAGGCAGAACTGCGCTTCGAAGGCGTCTACATGAATTGCGACGTCTGGTTGAATGGCGTGCATCTGGGTGTCCATCCATACGGATACACAGAGTTTTCTTTTGATGTGACAGCACACTTGAGGGACGGCCGCAACACCCTCGCGCTCAAGGTGAACAACACCGGCCGCAACAGCCGCTGGTACTCGGGTTCGGGCATCTTTCGCAAGGTATGGCTCGCAGTCGCGGGCGAGTTGCGAATTCCAGCGCACGGCGTGTTTGTCACGATTCCTGAATTGACCAGCGAAGCGGCGCGGGTGAACGTTGAGGCTATTGTGGAGAATTGCGCGGCCGTGGCTTTACAGGCAGATGTGCGCGCACGCATATTGGACAACACCGGCGCGGTGGTCGGCGAAGGCCAATCGCCACTGACGGTGGCTGCCGTTGGGCATGTAACGGCTACGTGCAGCATCCAGTTGAGGAGTCCCAGGCTTTGGTCTCCGTCGAATCCGTATCTCTATCGTTTGGAAGTCGTCATCGAAGGGGATCGGAGGCTCGCCGATGCCGCTGTCGTGCCGGTGGGCATCCGCAAGGTGGAGATCGACGCTGTCCACGGTCTCCGAATCAACGGCGAGAGCCTCAAGCTTCACGGTGGATGCGTGCACCACGACAACGGCCCGCTTGGTTCAGCGTGTATTCCCCGGGCCGAAGAGCGGCGCGTCGAGATCCTCAAACAAAACGGCTATAACGCCATCCGTACCTGCCACAATCCTCCATCGCGCGACTTTCTCGATGCATGCGACCGGTTCGGAATGCTGGTCATCGACGAAGCTTTCGATTGCTGGGAGGCAGGCAACAAGAATCCTGAGGACTACCACCTCTACTTCACGGAATGGTGGCAGCGCGATCTTGAAAGCATGATTCTTCGCGACCGCAATCATCCTTCTGTGATCCTCTGGAGCATCGGGAACGAGATCAACGAGCGCGCCGAACCACACGGCGTGGAAATTGGCAAAGCATTGGCTGACCGTGCGCACAAGCTTGACCCCACACGAAAGGTGACAGCTGCAATTTGCCACGCATGGGATCACCCCAATCAAACATGGGAGGACATGCAGCCGGCGTTTTCATACTTGGATGTTGGCGGTTACAACTACCAGTGGACCGAATACGAAAAGGATCACGCGAAATATCCCGAACGCATCATGGCGGGAACGGAGTCGTTTCCGAACCAGGCATTCCAGAACTGGCGTGCGGTCGAGAACAACCCATTCGTCATAGGTGACTTTGTGTGGACGGCGATCGACTATCTTGGCGAGTCGGGCATCGGGCACGCGAGCATAAAGAATGGTCCGGGCGGGGATGTGTTTTCGCCGCCTTACCCCTGGTTTAACTCGTACTGCGGCGACATCGATCTGATCGGCAACAAGAAACCGCAGTCTTACTTCCGCGATGTCGTGTGGCGCCTCAGCAAGGTGGAGATGGCAGTCCAGCGCCCCGTGCCTGATCGCTATACAGAACATGTAAGCCGATGGGGGTGGAGCGACGAGCTGCGCAGCTGGACCTGGCCCGGCTTCGAAGGGCACCCGATAAAGGTCCGGGCATACACGCGCGCCCAGCACGTCAAGCTCATGCTCAACGGCAAGGAAGTCGGCTCAAAGGATCTGACCGAAGCCGATGCTCTCACGGCGGAGTTCACGGTGCCCTATGCTCCCGGAGAGTTGAAAGGCGTCGCCTACGAGAACGGCCAGGAAATTGGGAATGTTACCTTCAAAACGGTTGGCAAGGCTCACAAGCTGGCGCTGAAGCCCGATCGGTCAAAACTGAATGCGAGCCGCGACGACCTGGGTTTTGTAATGGTCCAAGTGCTTGACGAGCAGGGTAGCGCTGTTCCCGACGCAGTAGTTCCCGTCACATTCGCAGTCAGCGGCGAGGCCGAAATTGCGGCCGTGGGAAGCGCCAATCCCAAAGATGTCGCCAGCTTCCGCCAGCCTCGCCGCGACACTTTTCACGGAACATGTCTGCTGATTGTTCGTCCAACAGGGAAGCCTGGAATCATCGAGGTCCGCGCCGAGTCGCCCATGCTCGAGAGTGCTGCCCTCCGCATAGAGGTGGCGACTACAAGTACTGGATGATGACTCGTTTCATGTGTTTGCTCTCCAGTAATTCGGCGATCCGCTTCACGATGTTGCGCCGCAGATCGAGCTCAACCGGGATGTTGGGGTCCTGATGCGCCTCGTTGATCCTGGTTCCGACGGCGAACTTGACAATGTCGCTGTCGAGCAGCAGGTTCGCCAGTCGTACCGCGGCGTTGGATCGCATCTCCTCCGGTGCGGATTCCTGCTCGAGAAGCCGTAGTACTGCGCCGAGGGTCAGCGTCCCTTCTGTCACCAGGTCGAATCCCTGCATTTTTGCGGCCGGGGGAACGTTCGGGTCGAGCGCCTGGCGCATGTCAATCTGGATCTCGCGATTCAAAAGCCGCGAAATAATATTGGCTGTCGTGCCGCCGCAGATAACTTTTCGGCCGGGAGTTCGTTCCGCCATCTTCGCAAGGTCATTATCGTGGGCACGGTTGAAGGGCGCGCCCGTCATCACCAGCAATTGCCGCGGGCTGCGGAAATATACCACGCCGCACGTGATGTCGTCCTTCGCGGTAAGTCCGTCAACCTCTTCGGCCTTGCTCACCAGGATGCGCGATAACTCACGCGCCGACATATGCGGGTGTCGGTCGATCTTCTCACGGACAAACTTGTCTACGTTCTGCAGGCCCCATCCAAGCGGAGTTCGATATTCGCCCATCCCGGCCTGCGTGATTCCGTCAGAGAAAAAGATGATGCGGTCCTCGCGCTGAACATCAATGGTCGAAAAACTGATCACGCGGTCTTGCCATCGCGCGGGTCGCAGTTCCGTCTTTTCGATGCGAACTTCTTCTCCGGGGCGGATGAGCAGAAAAGGAGGATTGCCATGTTCGATGATTCGCGTCTGCCCGGTCGTGGCCATGTCGATTACCGTAAATGTCGAGTAACTGATCTTTCGCGCACTGCAAATGGGCAGCGTATCCATAATGATTTCTGCCGATCGCTGAATGTCCATGGCGCTGGCCGTAAATTTCAGCGCCATCGTCGCCGTCATCGTGGCAAGGACGCTGGCCTTTACGCCGCTTCCCAGACCATCCGATAGAACGGAAACGATGCGGCCTTCCTGCTTGACTTTCTCGGAAAGAAACACATCGCCCGATATCAACTGGCCGTGCTTGGCCCGCTGGCAGTAATCAATCTCAACGAAGCTTTCTTCGGCACCGCTCACAGTTGCCCTCGGGAATCCGGATCGTCCAATTCTTCGGGGCTAAACGAGCGCACGATGGAGTTAAGAATAATCTCGGAATCGGCGGCGTTTTCTCCGAGCAGATAAGCAATCTGCTGCACCGTCTTGAGGTTCTTCTGGATAACGTCCCGGGCGCGTCCGATAATTTGCTCCTTTTGGAAAATAGGCTCGGTAATGTCCTGAAAGATCCCACACAACACCGCATGAGGCTCGATCGTAAAGATACTCGTGTTCAGAATGCTTCTCTGATAGCGGATATCGTGCGCGACCATGTCTTCGTTGGATTCGAGCACCCGCCGGAATATGTATGAGAATGGAATGACCGCATCGAGAGCGCAACCTTCCAAATCTTTCGCGTGTTCTATATCATCCGAGAACAAGCGCACAAAGTTCTTGTTGCACTCGATGATCTTCAACTCTTCGTCAACGATCACGACCGCCGAAGGCATCTTCTGCAGCAGCGCATTGGCTTTTTTTTGCGCGAGTTTTCGAGTGTAAGTGGCGCACATCATGCGCTCGGCATTGCGGGCAATCAGGGCATGCGCGAAATCGCGGCAGGAGTCGTATCCGCATCCGCCGCAGTTCAACTCATCCTCGACTGAGTACTTGCCGACGGTGCGCAATGCCTCCCGCAATTGCAGTTCGCTGTATTCGTTGCGAGGAACGGGCGCAGCCGAATAGGTGCGTGCCATGGGGACCGATGCTGTGCTCGGGCCTGTGCCGGGCTTGGCAAAATGGAGCACATCGTAACGGCGGCGCGCTACTGACGAAGTGCGCGCGGCCTTCGGCCCGTTTACGCAGGATCCGGCGCAGGCAGTCAACTCAAGGAAAATGCTGTGCTCAGGCTTCCACTCTGAAATTCCCTTCAGGGCCTGCTCTACGTTGGCAATCCCGGAGAAGGACATGATCTGGGCAGCGCTGACGTCGCTGCATGCAGTAACTCCAGAAATCAGTCCGCCCTCGATGGGATAGAGTGCTCCCTCGCGCGCTTCTTCCGGAAAGAAGCAATCGTCAATGGTCTCCACCACTGTCCCCAGGTCGATGTTCATCTCCGCAAGCCAGCGCGAAACATCTTCAAACGTGAGCACCACGTCGAGAAGGCCGGGATGCGCCTCGGCCTCGGTTTTCTTGGCAATACACGGACCGATGAACACGATTGCGATGTCGTCGCCGAAGTGAGAACGCAGTATCTTGCAGTGCGTAAGAAGCGGCGACAACAGCGGAGAGATCGAATCCCCGCATTCGGGATGATATTTCGCCACAAAATCAACTACGACAGGACACGCGGAAGAAATATAGACCTTATGCGGCTCGCTGCGCATGAGAGAGAGGACGCCGGCGGAGACTTGCTGTGCGCCAAGCGCCGTTTCAGAAACGGCATGAAATCCGAGCCGCTTCAGCCCATGGATCAGCTGGCCAGGCCGAATCCCCGGGAATTGCGCCACAAAGGAGGGAGCTAAAGACACCACAACCCGGCGGCCACTCGACAGCATTGCTTTGGCCCTGGGGAGATCGTCGCGTACCTGCTTGGCGCTGCTGGGGCAAGCGAGCATGCAATTGCCGCATAAAATGCACAGTTCCGGTACAATCCGCGCGTAGCCATCCTGCACGCGGATCGCTTTCACCGGGCACTCACGGATGCATTTGTGGCAGTCCTGGCATTCCCGCCTTTCGGTATAGATTGCGTGGAGGGTTGACATTACTTCTCCGCTGTCCGATGCTCCAACTGATTCAGAAGCCCGCGCAGGGTGGCGGTGCTAACGCCATGGTGAATCTGCCCGCCAATTGCGAGGTTTGGACCCTCCTTGCACCGGTCCTGGCAGAGTCTCCCGCTCAAACGGATCGAAGCTTTCAGATCATGCTTTTGCACGTACTCGTGAATGATGGCGAGGTTTTCCGCGTTGCCTCGGGCAAAGCACGAGCTTCCAAGGCAGATCACGATCTCGATCGTTTCAATATCTTGAGCCATCGCGTTCACCACGCTGGATCTGCAGTTGCACAAACGCCGCATGCGGAGTTGACGGTTGAGCGGAGCTCTTCTAACTCACCTCTGCGCCCGGAGCCACGGGCAAGAACTCGGCCGAGAGAGCGAATCTGTCCGCGCAGGCACTGATTGCAGTCCGTTGCACTCTCGTCAATGCAGGCCTTTGCGGGATAAATCTGATACAGGCTGCGGTACTTCAGCGGAGTCAGGTTCGGCATCACCACGTTGGCCCCGACCGACAGTCCCTTTTTGCGTCCGTCTACCTTATTAATGGTTGCAAGCGCGGACGTGCTGGGGATGTTTGCGGTGGGGCACATGATACGCGCCAAAGCGATCATCTTGTAGACCATCTCTTCGCTGGCCGGGACCTGGTCAGCTGCGGCAATATCAGGACGCAGTGCTCCTGCGCCCAACGGCGTTGAAGGGTGAGCGATGTAAGGTCCAATTCCGATCATGTCCAAATCGAGCGCGCGAAACGTCAGGACATCTTGCGCGAGGCTTTCGAACGACTGCCCCGGAATTCCAACCATAACTCCCCCGCCGGCCTCGTACCCCATGGCCTTGAGTTGCTCCAGGAGCGGCAAGCGGCTGGGTGGGGCGGTTGGCGGAGCAGGGTGAATCAAACGGAACAACTTTGGGTCTGAGGTTTCGAATCGAAGGAGATATCGATCGGCTCCCGCCTCGCGCCACGAGCGTAGTTCGTCTTCGCGACGCTCTCCCAGGCTGAGGGTTACAGCCAGCGTGGTCTCACGCTTGATCCAGCGAACGATCTCCGCAACCCATTCGGCAGTGAGGGCGTCATCTTCGCCCGCCTGCATCACAACGGTGCCATAGCCAAGCGTCTGGGCCTGGCGCGCGCACTCCATGATCTCCGCCTGCGTCATGCGGTAGCGCGGCAGGGCGCTATTTCCCCGCCGCAGTCCGCAGTACATGCACTGCCGCACGCAGTGACTCGAGATTTCGATCAGCCCGCGCAGGTGGACAGCATCGCCAACATGTTCCCTCCGAACCGCGTCGGCCCGCTCGTAAAGGCATTGCAGCCGTTCGCAACGGTCTTCACGCAGCCATTGCAGGATCTCGAGTTTGGACAGTTCCTTCACAGTCAGTTGACAGGCACCGCGCTGGGGTGGTTTTCAGTTGCCAGAACGGAGGCGTTAACCACGTGGTTTCTGTCCTTCCGCGCCGCGAGAAAGGCCGACAGCGCTTCCGGAAACGGCTCCAGCGCCCGCTCGAGAATGCCGAGCGCATGTGCAATCACCAGCCCGTAGTTCGTAATCGGCACTCCCTGGCGATGGCACTCGCGGATGCGGCTCATCATCTCCTGTCGATTCCACATGCAGGCGCCGCAGTGAATCACCAGTTTGTACGGCGACAGGTCTGTAGGGAAGTCACGTCCTTTGACATTGTCGAATTCAAGATCACCGCCGACATACTGTTTAAGCCAGCGAGGAATCTTCACTCTTCCGATATCTTCTTCAATGGGATGATGCGTGCAGGACTCGGCAATCAGGACCCGATCGCCGGCTCTCAGGGAATCCACCGTGAGAGCGGCCCGGGTTTGCGCAACGAGGTCGCCCTTCAACCGCGACAACAGGATGGAGAAAGCAGTCAACGGAATATTGTCGGGAGTCACTCGCGCAACCTGCTCAAACACCTGCGCGTCGGTCACGACCAGCTTCGGCGGAGTTTTCAGATTATCGAGGGTGCTCTTCAGTCCCGCGTCCTTCACGACAACGCAGGAGGCCTCGCCGTCGAGAAGATCGCGAATCGCTTGAGCCTGCAGTTGCTTGATGCGTCCCTTAGGTGCTTCCTTGTCGATGGGCATCACAAGGACCGCGGTTTCGTCAGGCCCGACGAGGTCGCGAATCACCACGGGCGACTCCGAGGCCTCGGCAGGTGCGATTTCCCAGAGCCTTTTACGAAACTCGTCGACGCCTTTGCCGGTTGTGGCGACAAGTTCGGCGTACATCAGTTTCTCTTTTTCGAAACGGACTAACTGTTCCACCGACGGTTTATGCAGGTCTGACTTGTTCAATGCGACAAGCACGGGGATCCCATGCGACCGCAATTCCGCCAGGAGTTGCTCTTCGAAGTTGCCCCAAACGCCTGCTTCGGTCACGAGCACGCCCACGTCGGTTCGCGCAATCGCAAGCCGCGTCTTCTCAATGCGCTGCTCACCCAGTGCTCCGACATCATCAACGCCGGCCGTATCCACAAAGAGAACCGGCCCGATGGGAAGCAATTCCATCGGCTTCTCCACCGGATCGGTGGTTGTCCCGGCGACCTCGGAAACGATTGAAACGTTCTGTTTCGCAATGGCATTCAGCAGGCTCGATTTGCCCACGTTACGCCGGCCGAAAAATCCGATGTGCAAACGAAAACTCTTGGAAGTCGCGCGAAGCATGATCTTTCTTCCTTGTCCTTTCTCTAGATGAAAACGTCGCGTTCGCCGCGGCGAACCTGGTTCAACATCGGCAGGGTACAGGCCGTCTGCTGGCCGTCCATGTGCTGGAGCTCAATGGAGATCAGCTTTTCTCCGGCGGATTTCGCCACCGGGCTTGCGTAATCGCACAAATACTCCAGAAATGTCGAGAGCGCGTTGGGCTGGCAGTGATACTTGATTTCTCCCGGTTTCGCCAGGTCCATGAAGTCCTGGCCCGTGCGGCCGGTGCGGTAGCAGGCCGTGCAGAATGACGGCGTATAGCCCAGCGAAACCACATCGGTAACCACTTCTTCGACGGAACGATGGTCGCCGAGCTGGAACTGGCTTCCATTGGGATCGCCTTCGCCGTCCTTGTATCCGCCTGGATCGGTGCGGCTGCCCGCGGAGATCTGCGAAATTCCCAGTGCGAATGTAGCCCGCCGCACTTCCGCATTTTCGCGCGTCGACATGATCATTCCCGTGTAGGGCACGGCCAGCCGCATAATCGCGATCATCTTCATGAAGTCGGAATCGCTCACGAGATAGGGAGGCCGCGATGCGATCTCCGAGCCAACGGCTGGTTCCATTCGCGGAAAGCTGATGGTATGCGGGCCCACTCCAAATCGCTCTTCGAGATGGCGGATCTGCTGCATCATCGAGAGGATTTCGAACCGCCAGTCGTAGAGCCCGAACAGCGCCCCGATGCCCACATCGTCAATACCGGCTTCCATGGCGCGGTCAAAGGCAGTCGCCCGCCAATCGTAGTCGCGCTTGCGTCCCTTGAGATGAACGGCTGCGTACGTCGGCCGGTGGTAAGTTTCCTGGAAAAGTTGAAAGGTCCCGATCCCGGCGGCCTTCAATTGCCGGAAGCGTTCCACGGATTGCGGAGCCAGATTTACATTGACACGCCGAATTTCACCGGTGCCAACACGGGTGCCGTAGATCGTCTCGATCGAGTCGAGAATGTATTGAAATCCCCGCGGCGGCAGAGCTTCTCCGGCGACCACCAACACCCGCTTGTGCCCCTGGCGGATAAGAATGCGAGTTTCTTCCGCAATCTCTTCCATAGTGAGGGTCCGCCGCTTGAGTTCGGTATTGGTTGCCCGAAATGCGCAATATGTACACTCGTTTGAGCACCGGTTGGAGATGTAGAGCGGGGCAAAGAATACCAGCCGCGATCCGTAGATTTCCTCTTTGATATGCTTCGCTGTCGAGAACATCTCCGCCAGCAACTCTGGACTCTCCACATAGGAAAGGCAAGCCACTTCGTCCATGGAGAGACCCTGCATTTCGCGTGCCTTGGCTAACAACTCGCGGACTCGGAGGGCCGTCGGGCGCGAACGCAGCCCGAGTAAGCCTTCGACCTCCTGCGGATTGATGAAGTCAGCACGTTCCTGCGTTTCCACGATGTCCTCCTGTAGCTCCACTTACTCTGGTTTGGAATCAACTTCATCGTCGACGTTTTCGATGCGGCTGTTGATCGCGTCGATTACGCTGCCACCGGTGCAGCGATGGACGAGCTGGCTGCCGACCATGACATTGGGGCCGTGCTCACACTGTTCGAAACAGAAGCCGGCGCGGACGTCCAGGCGATTTTCAAGACCAGTCTCTTCGGCATGGTGCAGCACTGCGCTGAGCACGTGCTGGGAGCCTTTCAGATAGCAATTGGTCCCCAGGCAAACGCTGACCTTGACCTTGTCCTTGCTTTGCGACTGCATCAGCGGAAGAACTTCATCGTTGATGCGCCTGCGGCTTTGATAGGTCGTGTGGAGCAGATGGTGCGCCTTTTCTCCGCCGATATCTCCCAGGAATTTTGCGTAGCATTCGGTGACGAAGACGTTGTCCTGCGATTTGTGCAGCTGCAACATCTTGTCGGCCTGGTAGAGTCCCTTGGTCCGCAGCGCGCGAGCATTCTGCGCAGTGGTCACCGGCTGGCCGGCGCCGCCTACGCAGCCCCCGGGACAAGCCATGACTTCGATCAGGTCATAGCGGCTCTTGCCGGCTCTTACCTGCTCGGCGACCACGCGAGCGTTTCTCAGACCATGAACAACGGCGAGCTTCAGTTCGGCTCCGTCCACCGTGATGGTCGCCTCGCGAAGTCCCGATTCGCCGCGAACTTCTTCGAATTCGAGCTTGTCGAGTTTCTTGCCTGTAACCTTCTCCGCCGCGTAGCGAAGAACCGCTTCCATCACCCCGCCGGAGTTTCCAAAAATCACACCGGCACCGGTGTAGAAGCCGAATGGCATGTCGAACGATTCCGGCTGCAGCGCTTCAAACACGATGCCTGCCGACTGAATCATGTGCGCCAGTTCCTGCGTGGTGAGCACGTGATCCACGTCCGGATCACCGTCCACAGCCATCTCCGGCCGCTGCGCTTCGAACTTCTTGGCTGTGCAGGGCATGATCGCCACGACCTTCAAGTCCTTGCGTTCGACCTTGAGCTGATCAGGAAGCATGGCCTTGACCAGCGAACCGAACATCGCCTGGGGCGAGCGGCACGTGGAAAGATTGGGCAGCAGTTCGGGGAAGTACTGTTCCGCATACTTCACCCAGCCTGGGCAGCAGGAAGTGAACATCGGCAAGGTTCCGCCGTTCTTCTTGCGTTCCAGGAACTCGGTGCCTTCTTCGATCACGGTCAGGTCGGCTGCGAACGACGTGTCGTAGATCTGGTCGAAGCCAAGGTGCTTGAGAGCCGCGACGATTCGGCCGGTCGTGATTTCGCCTGGCTTCAGACCGAAGCACTCGCCCAACCCGACACGGACTGCGGGAGCTATCTGAACGATCACGGTCTTGGTGCGATCCGCCAGCGTTTCCCAAACCTGGTCGACTTCTGACTTCGGCGTGAGCGCTCCCGTGGGACACACGCTTGCGCACTGACCGCAATTCACGCACTCCACGTCACCTAACTGCTTGCCGAACGCGGGCTTCACCGCTACGTCGTGTCCGCGATGTGCAAAATCGATGGCGCCGATTCCCTGGATTTCAGAGCACATGCGCACGCAGTCCCCGCAGAGCACGCACTTGTTGGGGTCGCGCACCAGAGAAGGTGACGACTCGTCGAGCGGAACCGGTTGGTGCACCGGCTTGAATCGCACTTTCTTGACGCCCAACCGCTGCGCCAGGCTCTGCAGCTGGCAGTTGGTGCTGCGCGGGCACGTCGGGCATTGCTGATCGTGGTTGGCGAGCAGCAGCTCGACGGCAATGCGCCGGATCTCGCGGATTTCCTGCGTGGTGGTTTGAATCTTCAGCCCCGGCTCCGGCGGTGTGGAGCAGGCGCCCATGATTCCTCGCCCTTCCACATCGACCAGGCACAAGCGGCATGCGCCGTACACGCTCAGTTCGGAGTGATAGCAGAATGTCGGCAGATCGATGTTGGCCTTGCGTACAAGCTCGAGCAGGTTACGCTCTCCCTCGATCGCGACCGTTCGTCCATCAATCGTCAAAGTAGACTGCGTGGCCGTGTTCATCTCGAAGCTATACCCCCTCAACCGCGTTTAGTTTGCAGGCTTTCGCGCACGCCCCGCACTTGATGCACAGTTCCGGATCGATGTGGTGCGGCTTCTTCTTCTCCCCGGTGATGGCCTGCGTGGGACACGATTTCAGGCAGACACCGCAGCCTTTGCATCTCTCCGCATTGATTTCTGGCTTCAAAAGCGCTTTGCAGCGGCCGGTCTTGCAGCGCTTCTCGAACACGTGCTCTTCATATTCCTTGCGGAAATAGCGCAAGGTTGACAGCACCGGGTTGGGGGCCGTCTTGCCCAGCCCGCAAAGCGATCCAACCTGAACCGCGCGCCCCAGCTTCTCCATCAGTTCGAGCGTGCCCGCGTCGGCGCGGCCTTCAATCACATCGTCCAGCAATGCCAGCAGTTGCTTGGTTCCTTCCCGGCACAGCACGCATTTCCCGCACGACTCGCGTTGCGTGAACTCCATGAAGAACCGCGCGATGCTCACCATGCAGGTTCGATCATTCATCACGACAAGGCCGCCGGAGCCCACCATGGCGCCTACCGAGCGAAGCGAGCCATAAGCAAGCGGCAGATCGAGATGCTCCTGGGTCAGGCAGCCACCGGACGGGCCGCCGATCTGCACCGCCTTGAAGCCGGCCCTGGATATTTTGCCGTTGTCGTCTGTAACTCCACCGCCGATGTTCAGCACGATTTCGCGCAGCTTCGTTCCAAAGGGAACCTCCACGAGGCCCGTGTTCGATACGTGACCTGTCAGGGCGAATGTCTTTGTTCCCGGGGAGTCCTTGGTGCCGATGCTGCTGAAAACCTCGGGACCTTCGTTGAGGATTCGCGAAACATGCGCCAGGGTTTCAACGTTGTTGATGATGGTCGGCTTGCCCCACAATCCACTCTGCGCAGGAAAAGGCGGCTTGGGAGAAGGCATGCCGCGCCGGCCTTCGATCGAGGCGATCATGGCCGTCTCTTCTCCGCATACAAACGCACCCGCGCCCTCCATCACGTCGCATTTCATAGACAGGCCCGTCCCGAAGACGTTCTTGCCGAGAATGCCTTCGCGCTCCGCATCCGCGACCGCGCGCCGCATGCGCGCAACAGCAAGAGGATATTCCGCGCGCACGTAAACCAGCGTTTCGTTGGCGCCAATGGCACGAGCGGCGATCATCAGGCCTTCAATCACACTGTGCGGATTGCCTTCCATCACGGAGCGGTTCATGAACGCGCCCGGGTCGCCTTCGTCGCCATTGCAGATGACGTATTTCTTTGCCGAATTCTGAATGCGCGCCGCGTCCCACTTGCGGCCGGTAGGGAATCCCCCGCCTCCGCGGCCGCGCAACCCGGACTCGCTGATCTTCTTACAAATCTCTTCGGGCGACATCTCGATAAAGGCCATCCGCGCCGCGCGATAGCCGCCATGCAGAATGTATTCGCGAATGTCTTCAGGATCGAGGAATCCGCATTCCTTCAGGACCAGCCGGTTTTGCCGCGCGTAGAACGGATTCTCCTCGAGCCCGCGACAGCTCTTGCGGGTGGCAGGATCGCGATAGAGAAGCCGCTCCACTGCCTGGCCGCCGACCAGGGTCTGCTGCACGATCTCCGCTACATCCTCGCTGCGTACTTTTGTGTAGAGAATGCCGTCGGGCACCACCGAAACCAGCGGGCCCATCTGGCAAAAGCCCTGGCAGCCGCTCTTCGACAGGCGTACGTCCCCGTCTCCCGCTTCCGGGCGAAGCTCAAGAATTGCGTTAATGCCGGCGCCAGCCATCTCGGTCTTGAAGTGCTCGAAGACCTTCATCGCGCCGTTGGCCATGCAACCGGTTCCGGCGCAGATAATCACTCTGCGCAATTGCGCGAGGGCGCCACATCCATCCGCTCTGGTTTCGAGAGT
Organism: uncultured Acidobacteriota bacterium; assembly: GCA_963730805.1. GTDB lineage: Bacteria > Acidobacteriota > Terriglobia > Terriglobales > Acidobacteriaceae > Telmatobacter. Next base: position 315,431 of record CAVSTL010000001.1, read on the forward strand.
TACCAACTTTTCAGGCATGGACTTCCTCCGCAATGATTTGCACGGCAGGAGACACCGGCGCACATGGGGGAGCCGTTTCCAGCGCGTGGATCTCGTCTACGAGCGCCACCGCACGTTCCGGCGTGATTCCGCCATAAACCTGCTCGTCAATCACCAGCACCGGGGCCAGGCCGCATGCCCCCAGGCATGCCACGGTCTCAACGGAAAAGAGCATGTCGGCCGTGGTCTTGCGCTTTTCGCTGGTGCCCAGCTTCTGGTGCAGTGCATCGAGGACAGGAAGGGAGTGCTTCACGTGGCAGGCCGTACCGTCGCACATCCGGATTACGTGCTTGCCTTTCGGCTCCAGCGCGAAATGCGCGTAGAACGTGGCCACTCCGAACACGCGAGCGGGAGGAACATCGAGCGACATCGCCACGTAGGTCAAAACTTCTTCGGGCAGGTATTGATATTCGTGTTGAACCGCTTGCAGGATAGGAATCAAACCTGAAGGCCGGTGGCCATAACGCTCGAGGATGCCGCAGACTTTCTCGAACTTTCTGGCGCGGTCGACTGCCATTGGCGTGGACGCCATTACTCGAAGCCTCCGTCTTGTTGAAATGGAACTCTGAATCTTCGGGCGAGCTTCCAGGAAAGCTCGGCGAGCGAAGAATAGAGATCCTCTTGATGCACGATGATGTGCGCTGGAATCTTCAGCCGTACGGGAGCGAAATTCCAGATCGCCTGGATTCCCCCCTTGACCATTTCATCGGCGACGGATTGCGCCACTTCAGCGGGGGTGGTGATGATGCCCAGGTGAATGCTCATTCGCCGCGCCAGGTCGGCCAGTTTATCGAGGGGCAAAACGGCTTTGCCGTAGATCCATTGCCCGGTCTTGTTGCGATCGGTGTCGAATGCGGCCACGATGCGCAGCCCGAAATTTGAAAAGCGCTCATGCCCGAGCAGGGCGGTGCCCAGGTTGCCGGCACCAGCCAGGAAGGCTTCGTTTACCTTGTTCCAGCCGAGGAAGGTTTCGATGGCCTGAACCAGTTCGTTCACCGCGTATCCGGTCTTCGGCTTGCCGATGATCCCCGTGTACTGCAGGTCTTTCCGAACCTGGACCGGCACAAGGTTCAGGTCGCGCCCGATCACGCTGCAGGAAACTTTGGCGACCCCGCCGTTCTTCAGTTCGACAAGGTAGTGGTGATACTGGGGCAGACGACTCAGGCTGGGCTGGGGAATCGACTTTGCGGACGGGGTATAGTCGCTGTCGGCATCAATCGATAAATTTGTATCGATATCCACATAGCGATACTAGGCGGCAGCGTTTTTATCGGGCCGTGACCGCAGTCACGCAGCCATGTGCGCTGTTTCGCACCGCGGTACGCCCGGGACCGCAATCAGTGCAGCAGGCCCTGAATCGCGTTCTTGTATTGTCTTCCAGTCGACAACCGCGTACCGCTTCGCAATTCCAGCTCATACGTACCGCCCAGCAGCGGATGAACCGCCAGAATCCGCGAAACATTCACAATCCTCCCGCGATGAACGCGCAGGAAGCGTGCCGGGTTAAGCCGGGCCTCCAGGTTGGTCAGGCTTTCGCCGAGAAGGTGTTGCCGGGAACCGCAGTGCAGTTGCACATAGTTGTTGGCCGATTCAATCCAGTCGATGGAATCGACCGGCACAAAATCAAAGCGCTCTCCATCTTTGACAACGATGCGCTCGGGCCACTTCCTGGCCCGCGAATCGAGCAGAGCCTGCAACTGCGCCGCCAGGTCCGACTGTCGGTCTGCATGAATGCGGTCTCGCGCCCTCTCTACGCTGCGCCGAAGACGCGTGTCATCGAAAGGTTTCAGGAGATAATCGACGGCATTCAGCTCGAACGCCCTCACCGCGTATTCGTCGTACGCGGTTACAAAGATGACGGGCGGCATCCGCTCGGGACCGACGCGCTCCACCACATCGAGTCCGGTACAATCCTGCATCTGGACATCGAGCAGGACCAGGTCAACCGGCATCGAGGACAGAGCCTGCATGGCTTCTGCGCCGGAACCGCACTCGGCCGCGACTTCGATCTGCGCCAGGCCCGCGAGGCCACAACGAATGCCGGCGCGAATCAGCGGTTCGTCATCAACGATGAGCACTCGAAGTGAATTCATGAGATTGGCTCCCTGGCTGGGTTTCCGCCCGAAGCAGCGGGAGCTCGATGCGAATCTCCGTTCCGCCCTCGGCGAGTTTGCGCATCGAAAGGGTCTGGCGCCCCGGAAACATCCGCTCCAGCCGCTCGCAGGTCGATCCCAGCCCGATGCCCATCTCGAGATCCGAGAGCCGTTCGGCCGGCGGACCCGAGCCATTGTCGCTGACGGTCAGGACGAGCTGATCCGCTGCGCGAACGCCGCGCACCCAGATCGCGCCAGAGGACTGGCCTCCCCGCATCCCGTGAGTGATCGCGTTCTCAACCAGCGGCTGCAGCAGAAAGCTGGGCACTTGAGCGTTTTCGACTTCGCGATCGATCTCGAAGACCACGGTGAGCCGGCCGGCGAATCGTATCTGTTCCACCTCGACATACGCCTTGGTAAGGGCGATCTCCGCTGCCAGCGTGGTCTGAGCCTGTGCGCCTTTCTTCAAAGCTCCGCGCAGCACGTCGCCGAGGCGCGCCAGCATCTGGCTGGCGGCATCGGGATTCTGCCGCGCCAGCGTCGATATATTCTGCAGGCTGTTGAACAGGAAATGCGGATTGAGCCGCATGCGCAGCATTTCCAGTTCCGACTTCCGGAGGCTGGCTTCAATCTCCGACTTCTCCACCGCCAGTTCGGCGGCTCGGCGCTCATTTTCCTGAGCTTCGATAAGGTGACGGATAATGCACGCCGCCCCCAGGGCCACAAAGTACAGCGCAAGTTGAAACCCATATTCGCCGTAGGGCAGCTGCCACCACGGATCCGGGATGGTTAATGGCTCTCGAAAAGCCCATTGCTCCAGAAGGCTTAGCACCACCGACAAGCCGGAGGAAACATAGCAGATCACCAGTCCGGCAACGGCCAGCAGTGCCGTATGCCTTCGCCAGTGGGACCGGTTTATGGGCAGCCGCCGTTCCATGCGGAAGACCAGCGGCGTCAACAAAGCCCAGGGAAGATAGCAAGTAAGCCAGCCTGACAAATCGCGGAACAGGTGAGTCCGTGGTTCTGCCATCAAAAGCAGGTTTCGTGTATAGGCTAGTGTGCCCAGGGTCGTCCACGACAGCAGAAGCGTGACGAACCCTGGATACCGGATTGCCGTGGTCTGCTCTTTTGCCAACTTGGTGATCCTCTCGCTTGATCCACGCAGCGCGTGAAGACAAGTCATTTTCGCATGCCTCAAAACATCGGTACGTTCCTTTTTCTGCGAATGGGCTTCCGGGGACGGCGAACCTCGCGATCAGGCTGGCCAACGTTTGCGGGGTTCTCAGGAGCGAACGCCGGCGACCGCGTCCGCATCCATGGATGCGGAGATTGAGGGAATGGGTAATTCTGCCGGGGGCCGAGTGAAAGTCTCCAATCCGTTGGCCATCCATCGCAGGACGTTCGCCACCGTGCGCGAATCGTTTGCCCGGAACCGTTAGGACTTTTGGTCACACCAGGGCATCCTCTATCGTGACGGAATGAAAGGAGGGATCCGGTATGACAGATCGCGAACTTGAAGCGAAACCATCAGAACCCGGTGTGGCGGTTTCCGGCGGCACCTTTCGAGCGATCCTGGCGCTGGTCTTCTGCTCCGGCATGGGAGAACTGGTTCTGAACCTGATTGAGCGATCCTGCGTGGTGTCCTGCCTTGTCTCCCTGGCCCTGGCTTGGGCCTCGCACGTGGCCGCACTCGGGATTTCGTTCATTTGACCCATAGTCTCCGGATACCGGCATCGCTCCTTTGTAGAAACGGCGTGGACCCCGGCTCCTTCAAAGTAGTCCGCGGCCCGGAAGTCTGGGAAAAACAAAAACGGCCACCTCCTCGGGTTGGCCGTTTCTGTTTTGCGGTTCTCCAAAGCGTGGAGGTCGCGTCCGGGCTTGCGGATGCGCTGCACGATTTGGAGAGCCGCCGTTGTTCCGCTATGGTTCGTGTTTTTCCGGTTAGGGCCGACCCCGTGACAGTACTTCCAGCACTACGGGAGCGAGCCCAGACTCGGTCATCGCAAGTTGTTGCGCGGCGCCATAGGAGAGGTCGATGATTCGTCCCTCAGCCATGTCCCCGCGGTCGGTTATGCGAACTACCACCGAGCGCTTGTTTTTCAGGTTCACCACCTTTACCAAAGACCCGAACGGCAGTGTGGGATGACACGCTGTCATCGCATACATGTCGTAAGTCTCGCCGCTAGCGGTCTTGCGGCCATTGAACACCGTGCCGTACCAGGTGGCGATGCCGCGAAGCATGGCCGCCCGCTGGGCAGCAATCGTTCGTCTGGGTGTCAGTGCCGGCCGAGCGAAAAGAGATGCCGAAACTGGCGGTGGCACACTGGCTTTTGGTAATTGCGCATCGGCCTGTACGGTTCGGGTGGAAAACATCACCACGGCGGAAGCCAGTACAAGTGAGGAAACGCCTGCCAGCAGCCAAATTCGGAGCGGAGCATTCAGGCTGGGGTAGCCTGACCTTCGACGAATGACCATCCATCCATCTTATTGAAAAATCTAGCCCTTGTGAATACTTTTGAGGACCGGTTTTATGGCAAATAAGTCCCAAAATGGCAGGTATCCAAACAACTGTTCTAAGCCCTGCAGTAACAGGAGCTTAGGAGCTCAGGAAGAAAGCAAAATTCAAGCAGTTTTGATAGGCAACCGAGTGGCATCGATTCCACTTTCGCTAACTCATCCCCCCGCCACACCCTTGAAAAAATCGCAATTCGGGTCAATCCCGGGCCATTCGGCGGAATCGGGCCACCTACCCGGAAGCCGCTGCGCCGCTGTTCATCTCAAGCGCTTCAGAAAGTCGTCCCAGGAAGAGGTGGAGATTACTGCGCAGAATGATATGCGGCGCCAGGCGGGTAATGGGCTCCGGCTGAACACCCTCGACGAGGTAACGGCATAGAGTCTCGAATGCGAGCTTTCCCTGCGTATAAGGCCGCTGATACAAGGTAGCGAGGATCTTGCCTGATTCGATAAAAGGCACAAGTTCGGGAAACAGATCGGTAGTGATCAGCTTGACTCGTCCACACATCCCGTTCTCGTCGATGGCACGCAAAACCGGAACGCTGTTGGCGGTATTGATATAAATGCCGATTGGCTTGGTCCTGCGGCGGAGAAGCGCGACGGTGCCGCGGTAAGCTTCACGCGGGCTTTCGTGCGATTCGATGGCCGGCATCAGGGTTAAATGGGGCGCCATGGTGGCGAGCGTGGCCGCAAAGCCGCGCAGTTTCTCGCCGTGATCAAACGTGTTGAGATCGCCGGTGACGATGGCGACCGGACCTTCACACTGGAGCACCGTTCCCAATAGTTCGGCCGCGATGCTTCCGCTGGTGGCGGCATCGGCCGAAATCGAAGCCAATCGATTGCTTCGTGGAGCGTCACTGGCCACGCAAACCACCGCGGTGCCACGTTCGCTGAAGCGGCGAATCATGGGTTCCAACTGGTTCGGATTTCCCGGCGTAATCAGGATGCCGTCAAAATCCTTTTCCAGGTCCTCTTCCAGCAGCCTGATGTCCCCCTCACCGAGATGCGGATAAGTCCGGATGTTCAGATCGACAGTCACGCCGTGCAAATTTGCGGCTGCTTCCCGAATGCCGTCCCGAAGCGGATCGAAGAAGGAAGCAATCTGGCGCGGAAGGTGGGCAGAAATGCGGAGTCTTCGATTCAATTTGAGAGTTCGGGCGGCGAGATTGGGACGATAACCGAGCTTTTCTGCAATCTTGAGAACCCGCCCGCGAGTCTTGGGGTTGACTCCGGCGCGGTTGTGCAGGGCGCGATCCACGGTGCCGATAGAGATACCCGCCGCGGCCGCTATTTCTTTGATGCCGACTGACTTTGAGGATATCTCGGGCATGGATGGAAGTCATTGTACCGGAACCCGCAGTCTACAGCCTGTGATCGAACTGGTGTTTGCGCCAGGACGAACCGGCCCTGCGAAGGGCAGGGAAGCCGTGCGGCCGTCCCTCAGGACAAACGCAGAATTGATTCAAATCTCGCATTTCCGTGTGGAAGGAGACAGGCAGGGCGGACTCGCCGGGTGCAGGGCCACGCCGCGGAACACCGGCCAGCGGTTACGTACACGAAATATCTCTTGACAGTGATTCTGGTGCTCACTATAGTTGTCGACGATTTACCGGGTACGTACACGGTGATGTCGACGTATCGATAAAACGACAACTTGGGAATCAGCCCGGGTAGTACCGCAAAGCTGGAGGCGTTGGAATGAAGACGGCGAGGTTGGTAACGCAGGGGCGCATGTGGCTGGGGTGTTTGATATTTTTGCTTTGCGCGCTGGGAGCGAAAGCGCAGGTCGACACCGGAACCATTCTTGGAACCGTAACCGACACCACCGGCGCAATTGTCGCGAACGCCAGGGTGACGATCGTCAATCAAGCAACCGCGGCGCCGCTGACTACCGCCACCAAGGAAGATGGGAGATTCGAATTTACGCCGCTTCATATCGGTACGTATTCGGTCACCGTCGAAGCGAGCGGATTCAAAAAGGCAACCATCCAGAGCGTACATCTGGACATCCAGCAGCAGGCCCTGGTGAATGTGATGCTCCAACCGGGAGCGGTCACAGAGAACGTGGAAGTGACAGAGGCGCCCGAACTGATGCAGACCGAGAGCAGTTCGGTGGGCCAGGTGATCGACGAGAAGGCCATCGTCGATCTTCCCCTGAACGGACGCGATTACACCATGCTCGTGCTGGTTACACCGGGCGTGACGCTGCCGCAGCAGGGTGCGCGCGCGAGCAATCAGTTTGTGGCCAACGGCGCGCGCGTGGCCCAGAATGATTATCTTCTCGATGGCATCGATAACAACAGCAACAGCGTCGACTATCTCGACGGAAAAGCCGATGTCATCAAGCCCCCGGTAGACGCCATTGCGCAATTCAAGATCATGACCAGCGACTTCCCGGCGGAATTTGGAAGGGCCGGAGGGGCAATCGTCAACGCTACGCTGAAGTCAGGCTCGAACCGGCTGCACGGCTCGGTGTGGGAGTTCTTCCGTAACGATGTGTTTGACGCTTATAGCGATTACTTCGTGCCCAACGCGACTCAGAGCAAGAAGCCGGAGTTGAGGCAGAACCAATTCGGGGGAACGGTGGGTTGGCGGCTTTTTAAAGACAAGACCTTCTGGTTTGCCGACTATGAGGGGACAAAGATTCGAAACGGCTTGCAGGGCTCAGGCCAGGGGAGTGCCAATCTGGGTGCGGGCCTGCTCCTGACGGTGCCGACTTCCGCCGAGATCAGCAGCGGCTACACCGATTTCTCCGATCTGCTTAATGCTACCGGGGCGTTCAATCGCACCGATATCCTGGGAAGGCATTATCAAAACGGACAGATTTTTGACCCGGCGACGACACGTGGAATCGGATGCGGAGAGAACGATGCGGTTACTGGTTTGGCTGGCCCATCTTGTCCCCAGGGAGACCCCGTTGGGACAATCGTCGGCTACGCGCGCGAACCATTTCCCAACAACCAGATTCCCGGCAACCGGCTCGACCCGAACGCCATCAAGCTCATGCAGCTTTATCCTGCGCCCACGTCTCCGGGGGTGCTGAACAACTACAACGTCATTAAAATCAACACCAATAATACAAACACCGCCGACCTGCGGATCGATCAGCGGTTCCGTGATCAGGACCAGGCGTTTTTCCACTATGACTACATCAGCAGCTTGCGGGTCGTTCCGCCTCCGTTCGAAGGGGTCGCAGACGGCGGAGGCTACGGGAACGGCACTGAGATTTATAACGTGCGCGGTTTTGCTCTCGGTTATACGCATACATTTTCTCCAACCCTGGTAAACGAAGCGCGGCTGGGTTACACGCGGGCGCATGACACGCGCACTCCGTCGGGTGCCAGCACCATGGGAATACCGGCGCAGTTCGGAATCACTGGCATTCCGCAATTGCCGCTCAATGGAGGCCTGCCCTATCTCGGAGTCGGGACGTTGAGCGGCATCGGCGGGGCCGGGTGGCTTCCCGGCAACCGGTTCAGCGACACCGAGCAGATGACGGAGAACCTGACCAAGGTCTACAAGAAGCACACCCTCAAGGGAGGCGCGGAGTTTCAATACATCTACTTCCCGTGGTTGGCGCCGCCGGCCTCTAAGGGGACGTTCTACTTTGACGGCAACTACACTTCGATTCCGACCCAGGCCGATGGAACGACCGGCCGGGCGCAGTTCCTCATTTCGCCGGAAAACGCGACAGTGCCCAATGGCGTCAACATGGTGGGCGGCATGGATCAGATCTATGCATCCAATTTCGGAACCGTGCATGCCAACCGCAATTATTTTGGCGCATACTTCCAGGACGATTGGGCGATCACTCAGAAGCTCACTTTGAACCTGGGCTTGCGATGGGAGCACTTTGGGCTCACCGGCGAAGCCGGAGGAGCGCAGGCGAACTTCATCCAGCCGTCGCGCACGAACAATGCCGGCGCCCAGTTCATCATGACCGCCGGGCATAAGAGCTCTCCGGTCCTTTCGTCCAGCTTCACCGATGCGCTGCAGCGTGACGGCATAGCGCTTGTCTACACCGACAAATACGGAACGGGGATGGGCGTGATCCAGAAATTGAATTTCTCTCCGCGGGTCGGATTTGCTTACTCCGTTACACCCAAGTGGGTCGTTCGAGGCGGCTTCGGCATTTTTTATGGCGCCTTCGAAAACCGCGGTGGATATCCAAGCCTCGGCTACAACTATCCGTTCCAATTTGAAGTGGGATTGACCGACACTTCCAATGGCGGCATTTCCACGGTCACGCCGGTCAAATACACCAACGGGACTACCGGAACACTGGAGAATGGTATGTCCGGAATCCCGCTCGATACCGCGATTGTGAGTTACAGCGGCCTGGCTCTGCGTGGAATTCAGCTGAATTATCAAACGCCGTATACGCAGGGATTCAACGGAACGGTTCAGTACCAACTAACGCAACATGATTCCGTCGAGGCCGGCTATGTTGGCTCCCAGGCGCGTCATCTTGAAGCGTCACGAGGGCAAAACAACGTCACGCAACTACTGCCGCCCGGTACGCCGACGACAAACTATATCTCCTCTCCGGGCGCGGCGCCACAGAACTTCATTCCGTTTCCCGATTTTGGTGCGGGTATGCCTTACTTCGGGACGATCGGAAACAGCAGTTACAACTCGCTGCTCACGAAGTGGGTGCACCAGTCGTCCAGAGGACTAGACCTGCTGGTTGGCTACACGCTGGGCAGGGCGACCACTGATGCCGGGGATTCGCTCAGCGGAGGCGGTGTGGGAGGCTACCGCGCTCCGGGCATTGTGCCCATTTCCTTTGATACCGGGCTGGCATCGTTCAACGTTACCCATTCCTTTGTAGGCAGCGGAACCTACGAACTCCCTGTTGGGAGCGGCAAGCAATTCCTTGGCAACATGAATCGCGCGAGTGACCTGATTTTCGGCGGATGGAGCGTCAATAGCATTCTCAGCTTTGACAGCGGTCAACCGCAAACGGTCGGCAGCCAGATCAGCACCGGTTCGGGGATCGGCGCGTATGCGGACGTGGTTCCTGGCGTAAGCCGCTATCGCGGAGGAATCCAGCACTTCTACAACCCCGCCGCATTCAAAGATCCGCCGGTGGTCGGGAGTGTCGGTCAATCCGATCTCTCTCCTCTTGGCGGTCCCAACACGCAGGTGAATGGCCCCGGGTATAAGGATTTCGACTTCTCCGTATTCAAAAGCTTCAAAGTGACTGAAGGCAGCCATGCGGAGTTTCGCGCCGAGGCATTTAACCTGACCAACACGCCGAGTTTCAACTTGCCAACCAACACGGATTACAAGGATGAAACCAACTTCGGGCAGATTACGTCCACCCGGAGCAGCGCACGCGAGTTGCAGTTTGCTTTGAAGTACTACTGGTAGTGGATGGCTGGCCCGGGCGTTTTTGGCCAATGCCCGGGCCAGTGTCGGTATCGACGGGTGATGCTCGCCATGCGACTCTGTGTCGTGGCAATCATGGGCAGGACCTAAGCCTGCCAGGATTTCGGCCGCTGTGGAATTTTCGAAAAGACCTCCGTCGTGGGTATCAATTCCCAATCCGTGGCGTGCGCAGTAATTCTGGCTCTGTTTTGGCATGCGTTCGACGGGCCTGCCGGAGCGCAAAAGCCATCTTCGACGAACCCGCAGCAGGAGGAACGGGTATTGCTCCAGGCCGCAAACCGGGAGCCGAATAACTATCAAGTACTTGGTTCGTTGGGCGAATACTACCTGCATCGGGAAAAGTGGCGAGAGAGCGTGCTCTGGCTTACCAAAGCGTATGCCCTCTCCGGCGGCGATTCCGATACAGGCTACGATCTGGCATTCGCTCTGATGCAAACCGGCGACTTAGAGTCTGCAAAACGGCAAATCGGGCAGGCATTGACGCGAACCGACACGGCGAAACTGCATAACCTGTTAGGAGAGATTGAAGGACGGCGCGGCGAGTTGGTCGATGCGGCACGCGAGTATCATCGCGCCGCGGAACTCGAACCATCGGAGTCGAACATCTTCGATTTAGCCACGTTTCTGCTGGAGCACAAGAAGTATGTCGGTTCTCTCGAAGACTCGATCAGGTTTTTTCGTTATGGAGTGGCGCAATATCCTCGATCTTCGCAGATGATGGTGGGTTTGGGTGTGGCGCTCTACGCCGACAATGAGTACGACGAGGCGGTGCGGGTTTTGTGTGAGGCTGTCGATCTTGATCCGAAGGACCGCCGCCCCATCCAGTTTCTGGGAAGGGCGAGTCGAGTGTCTCCCGAACTGGCCGAAGAAGTCGATCGACGGTTGAGGGATTTCGTCCAGCGGTATCCGGAGAACGCGGCCGCGAATTACTTTTATGCACTCGGCCTTTGGGAACGCGGCGGCGGGGACCAGGACAGGGACCTGGCGAAGATTGAGCGGTTGCTGCGAAAAGCGGAAGATCTGTCGCCGGGCTGGTATGAACCTCATTATCAACTGGGTGTCGTGTATGAAGCGGAGAAGCGCGACGGCGATGCGATTCGGGAGATGAATAAAGCGGTGAAGATCGATCCGGATTTTTTCCCAGCACATTATCGGCTTGCTGTTTTGTACAACCGGATGGGGCAGAAGGAGGCGGCGGCTGCCGAGGCCGCGGCAGTAAAGCGCCTCAAGGAGAAGGACAAAGAACAGGAGACCGCTCACGATGTTACCCGGTAAGTCATTGATGAGGCGTGCGGGTCATTGCTGACGGGGCAGATGGCTAGATTGACAGGAGATGTGAACGGCGATTACGTTAACGTTAACGCTGATTGAGCCCGCGCAAGGCGTCCGGATTTAGATTCCAGGGGACGGTCCTGTGTGTGCCGAGGTTCGAATTTAATGGGCGGAACAAATAAGCCGGATCCAGTCCGCTGTTGGGAGGAGCGGGTCGTCATTCCAACCTACCCGATCCAGGCAGCGGATCCGAATCCGATGTTTCTCGAGAAGCGCGTTTACCAGGGCAGCAGCGGCAAGGTCTACCCCAATCCATTCACCGACAGGGTAGCGCTCGAGAAGAGGGACCAGGCATACTGTGCGATCATGCTGGAAAACCAGTATGTCCAGTTGATGATCCTTCCCGAAATCGGCGGCCGCATACACGCGGGTTTGGATAAGACCAATGGGTACGACTTCTTTTATCGCCAGCATGTCATTAAGCCTGCGCTGGTGGGCCTGCTGGGGCCATGGATTTCTGGCGGCGTGGAGTTCAACTGGCCGCAGCACCATCGCCCGTCCACGTATATGCCGGTGCATGCCAGCATCGAAGAACATGCCGACGGCAGCCGCACGGTGTGGCTCAGCGAGCACGATCCAATGCTGCGGATGAAGGGCATGGCAGGCATCTGCCTCTCGCCCGGTAAATCCCTCGTCGAGGTCAAGGTGCGGCTCTACAACCGAACCCCCTTGCCGCAGACATTTCTCTGGTGGGCGAACGTAGCGGTTCGGGTTCACGAACAATACCAGGCATTTTTTCCGCCGGACGTAACATTTGTGGCCGACCATGCGAAACGGGCGATCTCGTCATTCCCGATTGCGCGCAACAGCTACTACGGCGTGGACTATCGCCCCGGCACCGATATCTCCTGGTACAAAAATATTCCGGTTCCTACTTCGTACATGGTCACCGAATCGAAGTACGACTTCTTCGGAGGATACGACCACGCGCGGCAAGCTGGACTGGTGCACACGTCGGACCACCATATCGCGCCGGGAAAGAAGCTCTGGACCTGGGGCAACGCCGAGTTTGGCTATGCCTGGGACCGGAATTTGACCGACGAAGACGGGCCCTACGTGGAGTTGATGGCAGGCGCTTACACCGACAACCAGCCGGATTTCGCATGGCTGCAACCGTACGAGACCAAGACTTTCAGCCAATACTGGTACCCGATCCAGCAGATCGGACCGGCCAAGAACGCCAATACTGAAGCCGCCGTGAACCTTGAGTTGAATGCGGGCCGTGCTCAGGTGGGAGTGTCAACTACTTCGCGGCGCAAAGTCCGCGTGGTGCTTGCATGCAATGGCAGCCTCATCGTCGACGAGGAGGCAAGCATTGCGCCCGGGCGGCCTTTCACGAAGATCGTCGAGGCAGACACCGTCCGGCCGGAAAAGTTCAAACTGATGGTCCGCGATGCGGATGGCAGCGAGTTGATCAGCTATCAGCCGGAGCGGCGCGTCGATCGTGAGCTTCCCAACCCGGCCACAGAGCCTCCCGAGCCGGCGCAGATCGAAAGCAGCGAAGAACTTTATTTGACCGGGCTGCACCTGGAGCAATATCGCCATGCAACCCGGTCTCCTGAAGCGTACTGGATGGAAGGTCTGAGCCGCGAGCCTGAAGACGCGCGCCTGAACAACGCCATGGGGCTGTTTTATCTGCGCAAGGGTGAATTTGCGAAGGCGGAAGATCACTTTGCGCGAGCCGTACGGCGCCTGACGTTTAGAAATCCGAACCCACGCGATGGCGAGCCCTTTTACAACCTGGGCCTCGCACAACTCTATCTAGGGAAAAACACCGAGGCTTACGACTCCTTCTACAAATCCATTTGGAACTATTCATGGCAAAGCGCGGGCAACTATGCGCTCGCATGCATCAATGCGGGGCGCGGCGACCTTGCCATGGCGTTGGAGCAAGTGAAAAAGAGCCTCCTTACCAACCATGACAACTTAAAGGCCCGCGCCTTGAAAGCTTCGCTGCTCCGCCGTTTGGGGAGGGCGGCCGAGGCACAGGCAGACATCGCCGAATCCCTGGCGCTCGACCGTCTCGATTTCAGGATGATGGCGGAGCGATTTCTCTTAGCGGGCAGCGAACAGGAACTTGCTGCGTTTCTCATCGCCCTGCATGGCGATTTGCAGACCCTGCTCGATGTGAGCTTCGATCTCGCCGGGAGCGGATCCCAGGAGGACGCTTTCCTTCTTCTCGAGGCCTGCGGCCGGGGCGGCGAGTGGCATCACCCCATGTTTTGGTACACACTCTCGTGGCTCGCTGCCGCTCTGCACAAAGACGCAAAAGCCGGCGAATACATGGCCAGGGCGGAAGCCTCCTCTCCACGCTATTGCTTTCCGGCGCGTCTCGAAGAGATGATCGTGTTGAAGAGCGCCATCGCGCGCAATCCGACCGGCGCCAAGGCCCACTATTATCTCGGCAATCTCTACTACGACAAGCGACGTTACGAGGAAGCGATACGCGGCTGGCGGCGTTCAGTGGAACTGGATGCAACGTTTTCCATCCCCTGGAGGAATCTCGGCATCGCGGAGTTCAACGTGCTCCGCAATCCGCAGGCTGCGCAGCGCATGTATGAGCGAGCCTTTGCCGCGAACCCTCAGGATGCGCGCTTACTTTACGAGTGGGATCAGTTAAAGAAGCGCGCCGGTCTTGCTTCGCCCCAGGATCGCCTGCGCTCGCTCGCAAATTATCCCGAGCTCCTCGCCTGCCGAGACGATTTGACGGTTGAATTTGTCACCCTGTTGAATCAGACAGACAGGTGTCGCGAGGCGCTTTCCATCTTGAACAATCGCCGCTTCAGCCCCTGGGAAGGCGGCGAGGGGCTTGCCTCGGCCCAGTATGTCTATGCCCATCGCGCGCTCGGCATCGAAGCTCTGCTTGCCGCAAAGCCATCCGATGCCCTGAAGTACTTCGAGGCGGCGCGAAACTATCCCCACAACCTGGGGGAGGGCAAGCATCAGCTCACGCTGGAACGGGACCTGGATTACTTTTCGGGACTGGCAGCACAGCAACTCGGGGAGTCGGATTTGGCTCGTACCTATTGGAATGCCGCGGCTGCCCCTTTGCCTGAACCTGGAGTTCATTCCTACTTTCAGGCGCTGGCGCTGCGGAAACTTGGCAACGAGGAAACGGGTTGCGAGGTTCTGTCGAGCCTTGCGCGCTTCGCGGACGAAAAGAGAAAAGCAGTGGCGAAGATCGATTACTTCGCCACCTCGCTGCCCAATCTACTGCTATTCGATGATGATCTCGAAGAACGAAATCGCGTTGAGTCTCTGTTCCTGAGTGCTTTGGCGAACGATGGGCTCGGCAATCGGGACAAGGCCGTCGAACAGTTGCGGCAGGTAACGGCAGCGGATCCGAACCATGTTTTTGCTGGTCTTGTGCTGGATTGGATTCAACACGAAGGAACACTGGCGGTGAATGAGCCCGAGGTGCGTCCGGCATCATGATTCCATCGGTTAGAGATTCCGCGACGGGTGCTGATGACCGGGGGTCAGTACGCGCCATTTACTTGTGGCTGACAGCGGCGTCAGGCGCCTTGGGCGGCCTTCTGTTTGGCTATGACTGGGTAGTGATCGGCGGCGCCAAGCCGTTCTACGAAAGGTTCTTTCATCTCGACTCGCCGTCGCTCGAAGGCTGGGCGATGAGCTGCGCGCTGATCGGGTGCCTGTTCGGAGCAATTTCCTCGGGTCCTTTGAGCAACCGATTCGGACGGCGCCGGCTGCTTACACTAGCGGCCATTACCTTCGCGGTTTCGTCGCTGGGAACGGGCCTGGCTTTCCGGTTTGAGTCTTTCGTCGCATGGAGAATCATGGGCGGCTGTGCCATTGGACTTGCCTCTGGCGTGTCTCCGATGTACATCGCCGAAATCTCGCCGGCAAGGTTGCGAGGCCGGCTGGTTTCCCTCAACCAGGTCGCCATCGTTTTTGGAATACTCTTGGCGCAGGTGGTGAACTGGCTGATCGCGCGCCCGGTGCCGACCGGTGCATCGGCGAACGAAATCCTGAATTCGTGGAACGGTCAAATGGGATGGCGCTGGATGTTCGCGGTCACCGCCATTCCGTCTCTTCTCTTCCTGATTGCTTCCCTGCTGGTCCCGGAGAGCCCGCGTTGGCTGGCGTCCAAAGGGCGCAATCAAGACGCACTGCGCGTTCTGGAGCGGCTGGGCGGGCGCACGTATGCGCAGCATGTTATGGAAGACTTTGCGGCGGTGAGTGAGACGGGGCCGCAGCGCTCGGTGCTGGCAGAGCTTCGTTCATCCCGTATGACGCGTGTCCTGCTCCTGGGCGTGATCCTGGCAATTCTTCAGCAGTGGTGCGGCATCAATGTGATCTTCAACTATGCCCAGGAAATCTTTGCCGCCGCCGGCTACCAGGTTTCCGACATTCTGTTCAACATCGTGATCACCGGCGCCGTGAACGTGTTCTTTACGTTTGTTGCTTTCTTTGCCATCGATCGTTTTGGCCGGCGCTTTCTTCTTCTCACCGGACTTTGCGGTCTGGTGCTCATCTACACCGTTCTGGGATTGCTCTATCGCATGCACCTTCAAGGCAAGCCGATGCTGGTGCTGGTCTTGGCGGCGATTGCGTGCTACGCCATGTCGCTGGCGCCGGCGACTTGGGTCGTGATCGCTGAGATCTTTCCCAATCGCATCCGCAGCAGCGCCATGTCGATCAGCGTAACGGCGCTTTGGGCAGCGTGCTTCCTGCTCACCTACACCTTCCCTTTGCTGAATGCTCGACTGGGGGCGGCGGGAACATTCTGGACGTATGCGGCGGTCTGTCTGGCGGGCGCCGTGTTTCTGTCAATGCGCCTGCCTGAGACCAAGGGCAGGACCCTGGAAGAAATTGAAACAGATTATTGCGGTTCAAAATTGGGGGAGAATGCAAATGCAGGCTAGGCGCAAGCAGTCCAAGGCAATGAGTCAAATTTCAACGGCGTTCCTCCTGCTGGCGGGAGGACTGGCGCCGGCTTTGGCGTTTGGAGCGGACCACGATCAGCAGGCCACGGTGGTGTTGGACGGGGCGAGCAAGGGACGAATCTTTGACGGACTCGGAGCGGCGAGCGCGGGTGCCTCATCGCGCCTGCTGATCGACTACCCCGAACCGCAGCGCAGCGAGATTCTCGATTACCTGTTCAAGCCCGGGTACGGTGCAGCCCTGCAGCATCTGAAGGTGGAAATCGGTGCCGACGTGAACTCCACCGACGGTTCCGAGCCGAGTCCCATGCGCACCGCTTCCGATCACGATTCTGCGCGCGGATACGAATGGTGGCTGATGGCGGAGGCGCACAAGCGCAATCCGAAAATTCTTCTCGAGGTCCTGCCGTGGGGCGCTCCGCGCTGGGTGAATCCTGATCCAGGCGCCGACACGCTCTACACGGCAAAAATGGCCGAGTATGTCGCGGATTTTATTCACACCGCCAAGCGCGACTACCGGCTCGATATCGGCGTTGCGGGAATTTGGAATGAGAAGGTCTATGACGCAGGGTACGTCAAGCTGCTCTACCGCAAGTTGAAGCAGGAGCACCTGGCAACCAGAATCATCTGCTGCGATGAGTACCAGGGCGAGGGCGCCGGACAATGGGCTATCGCGGATGAAATCCTGAAGGATCCCGAGCTGGCTGCCGATATCGATGTGATCGGCGTGCACTATCCCCTGGTTGACGGCAAGCTCACCACCACCGACGCGGCGCGCCGCACAGGCAAACCGTTATGGTCCAGCGAAGACCAGCCCAACGGCGGCGGCGGCCCCTTCGTCACGCGCGACTGGCCCGTGGGCGGGCGCATCCTTGCGCATCTCTATAACCGGAATTATCTCGAGGGCACGTTCACGTCCACCGAAATATGGAGCCCGATCACTTCGTACTACGACATCCTGGCCGCGCCCAATTCAGGCCTGATGTATGCGAACACACCCTGGTCCGGTCACTACGACGTGCAAGGGACAATCTGGTCCACGGCCCATACCACGCAATTTGCGCAACCCGGCTGGCAGTATCTCGATTCGGCGTCGGGCAATCTTCCGGAAAAGGGAACGTATGTGGCGCTCCGTTCCCCCAACAAGAAGGACTGGAGCGTGGTGCTGGAAACGATCGACGCGAAGAATCCTCAGAAGGTGTTGTTCCACCTGGCCGGCGGACTCACGGCCAAAGAGGTTCACATCTGGGAGACCAACAACTCGCGAACGTTTGAGCATGTCGCCGATGTGAAACCGGAAGGAGATCGCTTTGAATACACCTTCGATCCTGATTCGCTGTATTCCTTGACGACAACCAGCGGGCAAGGGAAGGGAACGGCGCAGGCTCCTGCTTCCAAGCCGTTTCCTTTTCCGTATGCGGATGATTTTGAGAAAACGCCGTTGGGGCACACGCCGAAATATCTCTCCGACCAGGACGGCGCGTTCGAGGTCCGCGCCTGCAGCGGACGGCCGGGCCAATGCCTTGAACAGGTGATTACGGAGATCCCCATCCCTTGGAGTCCGCTGCCAGATCCGTTTACGCTGGCAGGTGACGAGGCGTGGACTGATTACAGCGTTGCGGCAGATGTGCATTTCCTTTCGAAGGGGTCGGCGCTGGTGATCGGCCGTATCGATTCGTCCAATGTGTTTGAAGAGGGCAAAGCGCGCTGGCCGGCCGGCTACGTTTTTCGCGTCAAGCCGGACGGTGGGTGGGACCTTTTTTCTACGGCGTACAAGAAGCCGGTGGCGACGCTGGCGTCAGGATCGACTATGCTCGACCGCAATTCATGGCATCGGCTGGAGCTGAGTTTTCACGGAACGCAGATTACCGCTTCGATCGATGGCAAGCGTGTTTCGACCGTTCAGAACACCGCGCACGCGCACGGAATGTTCGCGCTTGGAACGGAGTGGGATCACGTCCAGTTTGACAACTTGCGCGTGCAGGAATGATGCAATCCGCTCCTGGCAAGTGGGAGCGATCGGCCCACAAGGCAAGGAGCTGCGCGCATGCCAAGGAACCGCATTAGGAGCTTCCCCATGACTTTCCTGAGAGCGGCGGTAGCCGGAATATGCGTTCTGAGCGTCAGCGTTCTGGCCGTGAAGGAGTGCCGGGTCTCGGCAAAAGACGAGCCGGACCGCATCACCATCGATTATCCGATCAACGGATCGGTGTTTCCGCCTGACATGGCAAGCCCCACACTTCTGTGGCGCGATCCTAACCAGGCAGCCGACTCGTGGCGCATCGACGTGTCCTTTGAGAATGGATCTCGCGCGCTCCACTTGGAGTCGAAGGGGGAGCGAATGCGCATTGGCGAAATCGATCCACGCTGCATCTCCCCGAATAACAAACTGCCGGAACTGACACCAGAGCAGGCGGCGGCGCATACGTGGCAGCCTGACCCAGCTGCCTGGTCCGCGATCAAGAAGCAGGCAGGCAGCGGGCCGGTAACGATCTCGATCCGCGGCTATTCCAGAGGGAATCCGCAGATGATGGTATCGGAGGGCGGGATGCAGATGCGGGTGTCGGCCGATCGGGTGAATGCGCCCATCTTTTATCGGGACGTGCCGCTGATGCCGTCGGAAACGGAGAAAGGCTTTATCAAGCCTTTGGCTCCCACCGCAGTTCCGTTGATCGCGTGGCGGATTCGCAACGTGGCCGAATCCAGCAGTCATGTGGTGATGACGGATCTGCACACCTGCGCCAACTGCCACTCCTTCTCGGCCAACGGCAAGACACTGGGTCTCGATATGGATGGACCGCAGAATGACAAGGGCCTGTACGCGCTGGCGCCCGTCGCCAGGAAGATGACGATCGCGACCGGGAACATGGTTTCGTGGTCTTCATTTCGCGGCGAAGAAGGAAGCCAGCTACGGGTCGGCTTCATGTCGCAGGTGTCGCCGGATGGCCGCTATGTCGTAACCACCATCCGACCGCCCGGGACCAACGGATCGCAGTTTTATTACGTTTCGAATTTCAAGGACTACCGGTTTCTTCAGGTCTTCTATCCCACGCGCGGCATTCTCGCCTGGTACGACCGGGAAACGAAGAAACTGCAGCCTCTGCCTGGCGCCGACGATCCGCGTTTCATTCAATCAAACGCCGTGTGGAGTCCGGATGGGAAATACCTGGTGTTTTCGCGCGCGGCCGCCAAAGATCCCTACCGCCCTGACGGGAAGATGGCCGCCTACGCCAACGACCCGCTTGAAATCCAGATTCAGTACGATCTCTATCGCATTCCGTTCAATGATGGGAAAGGGGGCAAGGCCGAGCCCATCCGGGGCGCATCCGAGAACGGAATGAGCAACAGCTTTCCCAAAATCTCCCCGGACGGCAAGTGGCTCGTCTTCGTCGAGGCGCACAATGGGCAACTGATGCGGCCTGACGGCAAGCTCTACATCGTTCCCGTCGCGGGCGGAGTGGCGCGGCGCATGAACTGCAACACGCCGCTGATGAACTCCTGGCACAGCTTTTCTCCGAACGGCCGCTGGCTGGTTTTCTCGTCAAAAAGCCGTTCGCCCTACACGCAGATGTTTCTCACCCACATTGATGCGGACGGCAACGACACGCCCGCCATTCTCATTGAGAACTCGACGGCGGCCAATCGCGCGGTGAATATTCCCGAGTTCATTAACATGGAGCCCAGCGGGATCGAGCATATCGATACGCCGGCGGTCGATTTTTACAAACAGTTCGACGTAGCGGAGGATCTCGCCAAAACAGGTCAGTATTCCGCCGCCGTTCCCGAGTGGCTCAAGGTGCTGTCGATGGAGCCCAACGATGCCCACGCCTTGAACAACTACGGGCAGACGCTGGCACGTGCCGGCGAGACGGACAAGGCCATCGCCGAACTGCGCAAGGCCATCGCCGCCAAGCCGGAATACCCGGAGGCGGAGAACAATCTGGCGTTTGTGCTCGCCGAGGCAGGCCGATCGGATGAGGCAATGGAACATTACCGTCGGGCTATCGAGGAGAAACCCAACTTCGCGGAGGCGCATAGCAATCTTGGCCGAATGTTTACGGAACAAGGACGGCTAGCCGAGGCGGTTGAACAGTTTGAGCAGGCGCTGGCCATCAACCCGGAATACGCCGCGGCGCATAACTACCTTGGCTTCGCGCTGGCATCGGAAAACCATCTGGATGAGGCCGCCGCGGAATACCGCCATGCCATCGGGGCGGAGCCAAAATACGCAGATGCCTATAACAACCTGGGCGTCGTGCTGGCCAGGCAACGAAGGATCGACGAGGCGATTGAGAACTTCAGCAAGGCAATCGAGCTGGACCCGGCATGCGTGGGAGCGGAAAGCAATCTCGGGCACGCGTTGCTTGCCACGGGCCGCGTGAATGAGGCGATTCCCCACTTGGAGCGGGCGGTTGACTCCAGCCCGAAATCCGCGGAACTGCAGAATGACCTGGGAGCGGCGCTGGCGCAAAGAGGAAGGATCGAAGACGCGATTCCCCACTTCGAACTGGCGTTACAGATCGAGCCCAAAATGGTGCGAGCGCGCTACTACCTTGGCGTGGCGCTGGTAACGAAAGGCCAGGCGGCGCAAGGACTGGCGCAATGGCGCGATGCACTCAGGGATGACCCTGACAATTTACGGGTGCTGAACGATGCGGCCTGGCTGCTGGCAACGTCGCCCGATGCCGGGCTGCGCGACGGCAGCGAGGCTGTGCGACTGGCTACTCACGCCGCTCAGCTTAGTTCAGAACAGGATCCATCGATTCTTGCCACGCTTGCGGCAGCTTATGCCGAAGTGGGTAAGTTCGCCAAGGCGATCGAGTCGACCCAGCAAGCGATTAATCTTGCCAGGCAGCAAGGGAAGCTCGATCTTGCGGCGACGCTGGGTGACCGCATGTCGTCACTCCAGAGAAACACTCCCATCCGCGAGAAATGATTTTAAAGGAAGCGTTATGCCAGGCGGCGGCTCGCGAGACTCTGAAAATCGTCTCCTGGATTATTGGCCGGCGTGAACAATTTCGACCCGCGCAAGGCGCAGTTGGTTAACTCCGGAAGGCCGCTTTAGGCACGTACATTGCGATCGCCTCTATTTCCACCAGCAACTCCGGACGGCAGAGTTTTACTTCGATCCCCGTCGAGGCTGGAAGAGGATCAAGGCAAAGGTCCCGATAAAATGCGGTTCGTTCTTCATTGAATGCATCGTAGTCGCGATCAATATCGCGGAGATAACACGTGGTACGCACAACATCGTGCCAGGTTGCGCCCTCAGCTGCGAGGAGCCCGGTGATGTTACTGAAAGTGCGTTTCGCCTGGGCGCGAAGGTCGCCGATGTGAACGCTGTTTCCATGCTCATCGATGCTTGCTGTGCCGGAGATCAGCAGAATCGTGATTTCGCCAAGATCGATGCGCATACCGCGCGAGAATGAACTAGGCTTCTGGTAGGCATACGCTTCGTTGAGCACGTCGAGATTGCTGATGCTGCTCTTTCGCAACGATGCCCCCTTCAGCGCCCCCAGGATGGCTGCCGCCTTTGCGATTTCGATCATTGTTTCTCCGAAGTTTTGCCATGTTTGTCAGCGCCGCTCGCGTGCCGAATGACGTCAATCGCTGACGTCGTTTCGATCGCCCGTTTGGCCCATAATACCCCTCCACTCCATTACGACGGGATCTTTTCGGCGCGTTTGCGAGAGTCCAGGTAGTAATCCGATCGCGGAGGCATTGCCCGAGTCCACGGAGTGAACCTTTCGACTATGATTCGCCAGTTAGCCGATTGGGTTTCTTCGTGGAGCAGGGAGGGACCATACTCACAAATCTCAACTATTCTCGAGGATATGGAGCGAAACCTTGGCGCAAGCCGGGCTCAATGGAATCAGGCACGATGATGATGATTTGAATAAATCTGAGAGAATCACATTGCTTCTAAAGCTCCAATTGACGGGGCGTATGCCTCCAGAATATCAGCCGCGGTGCGGTTTATCTCGTTCGCGCCTTGGCCGGGAAGAGTTAGGCAGTTTGAAGGATTGCTATGGAACATGATTGTTTATGCGATCAGCCGGAAGTGATTGCCGACTGTCCCTGTGAGGTGGGAGAGAATCCGCTTTGGCACCCTGACCACCAAAGCTGTTTGTGGACCGACATCCCAAACGGAAGGCTTTTCGAATTCAATCCTGCATCAAAAACTACCGAGATCATCTACACCGGCAGGCCGGTCGGGGGATTCACAATTCAGCAGGATGGCTCGCTCCTTCTGTTCAAGGATCGAGGAACGATAACACGCTGGCGCGCAGGAGACGAGGTAGTCATCGTTCCGGAGATTCCCGTTGAACGCGAGCTTCGCTTCAATGACGTAATTGCAGATCCGGGCGGCCGTGTATTCTGCGGAACTTATACTCATGGGCACAGAGGCAGGCTTTATCGGCTCGACACGGATGGAACTTTGACCAAAATATTGGACGACATCGGTTGTTCGAATGGCATGGCATTCACCCGTGACAGGACCGGGCTGTTTTACATCGACTCACTGGCTCGCAACATTTACTACTTCGACTACGACGAAACGAGAGGTGAGCTTTCGAACCAGCGTGTCTTTTATACCGTTCCCGAGGGGCAGGGATTTCCCGATGGATGCACAATGGACGAACTCGGATATCTTTGGTTCGCCCTGTGGGGAGGTTCGGCAGTCATGCGTCTCAACCCGGAAGGCGAGGTGGATGCGTCGATCCCCATGCCTGCTCAAAAAATTACAAGTATCTGCTTCGGCGGTGCGGGCCTTAAGACGATGTTCGTGACCAGCGAAGGCGGGAATGCCAGATCAGACCAGGATTTGCTTGCAGGAGCGACCTTCAGTACCAGGTGCACGGTCTCCGGACTGCCTGAGTTTCGCTCTCGTATTGCGATAGGTTGAATTGGCGAATCGTGACACTCCAACAAACATGCGGCCTGGCCAGCCCTTTTGTGCGAGGCGGAAGATTCCGCCTCGATGACTACTCGCTGCGAAGAGCGTTCATTGGGTTCGTCGCGGCAGCGCGGTGCGCGGGAATCATCGCGGCCGTCAGCGCCGCTCCGCCAAGTGCGAATACCGCGACAATAAGAACCATGGGATCGTACGGCTTGACTGCGTAGAGTTGATTGGTGATGAGCCGTCCGGCGCCGATTGCCGCCGGAACCCCGAGTGCCAATCCAATTCCGACCTGAACGAACGCGGCGCGCAGAATCATAGTCAAGACGGTGCTCCGGTCCGCTCCCAGTGCCATGCGAATGCCTATTTCACCTGTGCGTTGTTCGACCGTGTACGCAGTTACGCCGTAAAGGCCGACCGCGGCGAGAATGAGAGCCAGGATTCCAAACATAAGCGTCAGCTTGGCAATCATATCCTGCTGGCTGAAATCCCGGCGCAGCATATCTTCATAATCGGTGAAGTCGATGAGCGAAAGATTCGGATCGATTTCGGAGATGGCGCTTCGCACTTGTGCCTCCAGGTGATCGGGTTTGCCTGAAACCGATAGCACGAGGTTGGTCAGATAATGGGCCCCATTCTCACCCGCGATCTCGGCCTTTTTGGTGTACCTGGTGTGCTGGACTGCAGGAAGGAAGAACATGGCACGGTCAGGATCTTTAAAGTTGTAATTCAGGTAGCGCATGTCGGAAGACATACCCACCACTTCATAGTCGCCAGCGTGGCTCATTTCGTTCATACCGAAATGCTTGCCGATCGGGTTCTCGCCTTTGAAGAACTTTTGCGCGAAGGCTTCATTGATAACGGCCACAAGCGGCGACCCAGCGGTATCCTGCTCGGTGATCGCTCTGCCCATCACGATGGGATTGCCCAGGGTGGAGAAGAATCCTGGAGTAACGCGCGTCCATGTTGCGTCCCAATCATCTCCGGAATGCGGCTCGGGCTTTCCCTGTACGCGAATGCCTTCATTCCAACTGTCGCCGCTCATGGGCGCATACGTGGCGCCGGCGACGCCCTTGACTGCAGGAATCCGCCCCAGGCGATCTAACAATCTCCTGTAGAGCAGGTCGAGTTGCTCCGGTTGATATCCCGCCAGGCTGGGATCGATTGTAGCCAGGTAATGATCTTTCACTTCGAAGCCGAACTTTTGATGCTCGAGGTTGCGCAGGCTCAGCCCCAGCATGGTTGCCGCACTCAACAGTACAAGCGACACCGCGGCTTGCGCGATCACAAGAGCCTTCTGCGGCCACTTTGCGCCTCGCGCGGTGGAACGATTTGCACCGCGCAACGCTTCTACCGGCTCGGCGTGGGTCGTCATCCAGGCCGGCGCGATCCCGAAGCATATGCCGGTCAGGAGCGATACCGCCAGGGCAAACCCCAGAACGGGCACCGACGGAGAAGCATCGATCGGGACATAACTGTCAGGGCCTGAAAACGCCAGGTGAAGAATCAACCCGGTTCCCGTATACGCGAGTCCCAGGCCTGCCGTGCCTCCCAGCAATCCCAAAAGCAGACTCTCGACCAGGGCCTTGGTAACCAGGCGCCCTCGCGACGCACCCAATGCGATGCGCACCGAAGTCTGCTGCCGGTTTTTAAGCCCGCGCGCAAGCAAGAGATTGGCAAGGTTCGCGCATGCAATCAGGAGCACACATCCCGCGGCCACGAGTAAAACGCGAAGACCGTCCTGATAGGCTTCGCGCATTCCCGTAACACCTGCCCCGCCGGGAGTGAGATGGAATGCCTGTTTGGGCAGATACTCTTTGTCCAGATTGCTCATATCGGCCAGGTGACTCGTTTGCCATTGGTGCAACTCAAGCCTCAATTGAGCTTCCAACGCCTTTGCGTCTGTGCCCGGCCTGACTCTGCCGATGAGGTCAAGCCAATTGGTATCGGGGAGATTCAGCCGGGCGCGGTCGCCGTCTATGAGCAACTCTGCGTTCAACGGCATCCAAAAATCCGGATTGCCCCAGCCGCGCAGTTCTGCCCCAAAGAAACCAGGCGCCCCAATGCCGACAACCGTGAACGGCTTGCCATTGAACTGGAACGCCGCGCCAACGACAGAGGGATCGCTTGCGTATTTCGACACCCAGGAGTGATAGCTCATAACCGCGACCGGCGCCGCATTGGGCTGGTCGTCCGAATCAGTAAGCAAGCGACCTGTCCATGCACCGATACCGAGTGTTCTGAAGAAATTGCCCGAGACAAATTGTCCATTTCGCGTATCGGCGGGTTGAGAGCTACCCACGCGGCGAACCCCAAGCCCCGTGCTGCCTCCCTGAAACGCAGCGAGATCGGAGAATGCCGGCGTGTTGTCGCGGAATCGGCGATAGAGTTCGCCATTGAACAGCGAAAACTCTTCCCACTGGGTGTACCCGCCCCAGTTACAACAGTGCACCTTGCTGCCGATCCGGTAGAGTTCCTCGGGCTTGGTAACCGGTAGGGACTTGAGGAGAACGGCGTGAACAAGCGTGAAGATGGCAGTGGTGGCGCCGACGCCAAGGCCGAGCGTCACGATCGCGGTTATGGCAAAGCCGGGAGACTTGCGTAACTGGCGCACGGCATAACGTAGATCCTGAAAAACACGTTTCACGAATAGCCTCCGGGCGGGGCTTGCTGTTGTGCGACGGGCAATCCCTCAGCCAAATCGCCGATATACTAACTCACCTGTTTTCTGAGCGGATACCACAGAGTGACCAGTATATGTCTGCGGAATTTGTCCAATCCTGTAACTAGGTGTGCGAAAGTGAACAATCTTTCTGGACGAAAAACCCTAGGTATATGAAAGAGACCCGCCCAGAGCAATCTCAGTCAGAACGCAAGTTTCCTTCCGGGATAACTTATCAAAATAAATCCTAACCGGAGCGGCATTCTCCGATCTAATACGCGCATGGCAAAAGACGACCACGCGTTGATCCGGGCCGTTCTGTCAGGGGACAAAAATGCCTACGGCGCTCTGGTCGCGCGTCACGGGGAAAGCGTGTTTCGAGTGGCATTCCGGATCACTGAATGCGAGCCGGATGCGGAAGAGATTGTCCAGGAAACCTTTCTTCGCGGATATCGCGGTCTCGCGGAGTTCGACGCCCGGGCGGATTTTGGCACCTGGATCTATCGAATTGCGGTCAATTGCGCACTGCAGATCGTGAACAAACGCAAGTCGGAGGCAGCTGTGCCTATCGTCGAGGAATTTGACGATGAGCGTCCCGGGATTCAACTAGCTGACGGCGCGGCGAGTCCCGAAAGGCTCCTGCTCGACAGGGAGATCGAACACCGGAGACATGCCGCCATGGAAAAGATGACACCGGATGAGCGGCTCGCATTTGTGTTGAGACACCTCGAAGGCCGTTCTACTGAAGAGATTGCGGCGGCTCTTCAAGTGACCCCGAACAACGCCAAGCAAGCGGTGTTTCGGGGGGTGCAAAAACTGCGCCGGTCGCTGGCGCCGCTGTGGGTGAAATCATGAGACATTTGACCGACGAACAACTGATTGAGCACTACCTTGCCGAGGGGGCCAATCGGGTCGTTGTCGAAACCCATCTTCGTATTTGCAGCCGGTGCGAACAGGTATACGAAGAGATTTCCAGTGCCATGTCGGTTCGGGCGCCGGAACCGCCGGAGCGCGATCGCGGATACGGCGAACGGGTCTGGCAATCGATCGAAGATTCATTGCTGCCCTACCCGCCCAAGCCCAAACCCAGCTACTTTTCATGGCCTCGCTTCGCGCTCGCCGGCGCCTGCCTTCTCGTCCTTGCCGGGGCATTCCTCGGCGGATCTTTGTGGGAACGGTCGCGTATCCCGTCGCACGCGGCGAATCCGGCCCAGGAACGGGAGCGTGTCGTCCTCGTAATCCTCGACGATCATCTCGATCGTTCCGAGAGTCTGCTCGTGCGACTCAATCATGCGGGCGCAGAAAGGGGAGAACTGGATGACTCACTTCAGGAGCAAGCGCGGCAACTGTTGCCGGACAATCGGCTCTACCGTCAGGCGATCTCCGCAGGTGGCGACCCGATCATTGCCGCCGCGCTCGATCACCTTGAGCGCGTACTTCTCGAAATTGCTAACACGCCGGACAAACTGACTGGCGACGACATCGCCCGCATCGAGCAGGCGATGAATACGGATTCACTCCTGTTTCAGATCAGGGTCTTGCGCGCCCGAACCTCGCACCAAGCAGCGAAGGTTGAATCCAGCCTGAAAGGGGCATCGATCTAAATGAGAATCAGTCAATGGATTTGCAGGATTGGATTGTTCGGAGCCTTATCGTTCTCAGCGCTTCTGGTTGCGAGGCCTGCCACACTTCTCTACGACGACCCAGCGCTCTCCGATGACACCCACGAAAATCAGCTCTACTCCGACGCAACCCAGGCAATTAATGAGAGCCGGTGGGCGGATGCCGAACCGCTTCTCGATCAGGTCCTCAGCCTGCGAGGCCGCAGATCGGATGCGGCCCTCTATTGGAAGGCGTATGTCCGGTATAAGGTGGGCCGTCAATCCGATGCGCTCGAGGCCTGTGCCAATCTCCGCCGGAGTCAGCCGCAGAGCAAATGGGTCAAGGACTGCAGCGCGCTGGAAATCGAGATCCGAGGCAAGAGCGGAACTCCCGTCCAGCCTCAGGCAGAGCAGAACGAAGAACTCAAGCTTCTGGCACTGAACTCGCTCATACAGGGCGGGGACGCCAATGGGTTGCCTATTCTGCAGCAGATTCTGGAAGGGCAGCAATCCGAACGGCTCAAGGAACGGGCTCTCTTCGTCCTCGCCCAAGACCAGTCAAAGGCGGGACACGAGCTTTTGGGGCAAATCGTTCGCGGAGAGAAGGACCCTAACCTTCAGATCAAGGCGATTCGGCTGCTTGCCGCCGCGCAGGGATCAGGCTCCGCTGACACGCTAGGGAACGTCTACGCAAAGTCCGGCGATCCCTCTGTGAAAAAAGCCGTACTGGACGCTTACCTGGTGATGAACAGCCCGGAGAAGTTGGTCCAGGCCGCTCAGCATGAATCTGACCCTCAACTCGCGCGGCATGCAGTCTCGGAACTGGGAGCCATGGGCGCAGTCACGCAACTTTCTGACATCTATAAAACGAGTTCCAACAAGGAAGTGAAGCAGGCCATCATCAACGCCTATGTCGCTGCCGGCAGCAAAGGGTCGGAGGCGCTGGGCGCCATTGCCTCCAGCGAACAAGATTCCGACCTGCGGCGCAGAGCCATCCGCAACATGGGGGTTTCCGGCGGATCCGCCGTCCTTCCGGCGCTGGTCGCCATGTATACAAAGAACAGCGACGAAGAATCAAAAAAAGCCGTAACCGATGCGCTGTTTGTTGCCGGCGATGCCCATGACCTCGTGTCCCTGGCACGAAGCGAGAAGGATCCCGCCGCAAAAAAGAATATTGTCGGCAAGCTGGCCGTGATGCACAGCAAGGAAGCCACCGACTATATGCTCGAACTTCTCAACAAATAGGAGGCGACCATGAAAGGACCGTTCACAGTATTCGCGATTCTTTTGTTTGTATCGTCTTTGCCGGCGCAGCAGCCGAAGGTAAGCGATACGCGATTCAGAGTCGAGCCGCTCGGTCAGAATCTGGCCTCCACCGTCGATCGGGTGCGTCATTCGAACGATCAACTCTGGCTTGGATATGAGGTTCCGGGTTTGCCAGGTTTGCATTTATCCACTTGCTCCGATTGGTCGGATTCTTCGCAGACCGAAGATGGATGCTGCGGCGAATACCGCCTCGAAGATGAACACGGCACCCACCGCGACAGCAATGGGCAGGCTACACAAAATGTCTACGTGCTTTTTCGCTTTGATAAGGGTGTTCTCCTCAAGGTCAGAACCGTAGGGGCCGGATGTCGCCTCAATGCCGGTGGCGTTGACTTCGCCTGGCTCACAGCGGTTAGGCAGGAGGAAAGCCTCGCCTTCCTCGCAGATCTTGTCAATCAAACATCCCAGAGTTCCAGGGTTGTGGAGGGCGCGCTGCTGGCGA
Organism: uncultured Acidobacteriota bacterium; assembly: GCA_963730805.1. Lineage (GTDB taxonomy): Bacteria > Acidobacteriota > Terriglobia > Terriglobales > Acidobacteriaceae > Telmatobacter. The sequence continues at coordinate 344,633 of CAVSTL010000001.1, forward strand.
TCAGCATCCACGCCGCACCTGAAGCAACTCGCTCCCTGGAACAGATCGCCTCGTCGTCCGCAGCACGGCACACCCGCGAGCAGGCTGCTTTCTGGCTGGGCGTTCAACGCGGGCACGACGGGTTTCTGGCTCTGAAATCCCTCGAAGCCAAGAGCACAGAGTCTGAATTCCGCGAGAAACTCGCGTTTGACTTCTCGCAGAATTCCGATCCTGGCGCGCAGGAGGAACTCATTCACATGGCCAAGTTCGACCCCGAGGCCAAGGTTCGCGGGCAGGCGCTCTTCTGGATTGCGCAGAAGGCCGGAAAGCGTGCCACCCAGACACTCACCGATGCCATTCAGAATGACCCTGAGACCGACGTGAAAAAGAAAGCGGTGTTTGCTCTAAGCCAATTGCCCAAGGATGAAAGCATCCCGCAGTTAATTCATGTGGCCGACACGAATACGAATCTTGTGGTCCGCAAAGAGGCATTCTTTTGGCTTGGTCAAACCCAGGATCCCCGCGCGTTGGCTTACCTTGAGCAAGTGCTGAAGAAATAAGTGCGCTTCCGGTCCGGCGCCGTCGGTTCTCGGTTCACATCGCGCGACTCCCGGCTCAGTGACAAAAATGGTGGCGCCTGCCTGAATCGCTGAGACCTGCATTGCCGGCAGGGGGCAGGGGTTCCGACCGCCATTCTTCCGGCTCGGCCAGGGTTCGGCCGACAACGCCGTGATATGGCTGTGCCTCTTGGGCACGCATTCCCAGTCTTGCGCTCAATCCAAGGATCTATGGAGCAAGCGTGTTTGGGCCCTGAAACTGGAATTCCGTGGAATTCTCAACAACTGTCCTTGGCGGTGCTGTACTGTGTGTGGGGTGGCGCGCCCACCCCCTTCTCCATTTGTGCTCATGATGTCGTCGTGGGAGGCGTACTATATTCCTTTGTCAGAAGGGCATGGAGCGACCGGCTCCTCTTGTACGAGTTCTCAGCAAAGATCACCCGATACAAGGGAAGAAAAGATGGCAACGGTGAGAAGCATACAACGGGACAGGTTGTGAACTTTCTGAGCCAGATAGGACAAAGATATGGAATGGGAAAACTCGCTTTGGAACCGCAGGGATTTTTTGAAGGTAGGCGGCACTTCCGCGACGGCTCTGGGCTTGGCGGGGGCCGCGGCTGTCCCGACAGGGGCAGCGCAAGCGCCTGCGGCTCCAGCAGCTACACCGCCGGATACGCCTTATCCCAAGCTCTCAATCATCACGCCGTACTCGCCGCAGAAGCTCGCCTTTGCTGCGCATGCCGGATACGAAGGGGTTGTGATCACGCCGGGTGCGGACTTCAACCCCAATCTGAGCGACAGCGGAATCGATCAGATTCGGGCCACGGCGCGCAACGCGGGCATTCGCATTGTCAGCATCGAGTACTTCGAACCCAACCATACGCATCGTGATGCGGGCAAGCGCGCGGCAGCGCAGGCCGATTTTATTCGCGCCCTCGAATTTTGCCATCGCCTGGGCTGCACGTTCGTCGGCACCTTCAGCGGCGGGCAGCCGGGCCTCCAGATGGAGGATCAGGCCGCGGCATTCGCCGATGTCTTCAACGAAAAATACCTGCCAGTTTGCGAGAAGCTCGACGTCTCTATGGGATGGGAGAACTATCCTACCGGTATCAATTTCGCGACCACTCCGGCAGCGATGCAGGCCGTTTTCAACCGCGTCCCAAGCAAGCGGCTGGGGCTGGAATTCGATCCCTCGCATTTCGTGCGGCAGTACATTGACCCGGTCAGTGCGGCGTGGCAGTTCAAAGACCGTATCCTCGCGGTGCATGCCAAGGATACAGAGATCACTCAGCCTGTACTGCAGCAGGTGGGCATTGCCGGCCAGGGATGGTGGCGTTATCGGATCCCCGGACAGGGGATTGTCAACTGGGCGGCATTCCTCACCGTCCTGCTGCAGGTACGCTTCAATGGCGGGATCGCGGTGGAGCACGAAGACCAATTCTGGGATGTGCCGAGCACCGCGGATCTTCCCGATTTTCCGCAGCAGCGCAAAGAGGGATTTGTCTTGGCGCGACGTTATCTGGAACAGTATCTGCCTGGACGCCCGGCATAACCGTAGTGCGCGTCATACCGGTGCCAATACTTCACCGAAGGCTGCATTTCGCATCACGGTACAATTTCGGCTTACTTCTGATCAACCTTTGCAAATAGCTTGCGTATATCAGCAACCAGGAGATCCGGCTGCTCCAGAGCCGCGAAGTGTCCGCCCTTCGTCATGCCAGTTTTTTGTACTATGTTGTATGTTTGAGTAATCCAGCTAAACGGCGGAACAGCAACCTCCTTCGGAAAATCCGCATACCCCACAGGAGTCTTCAGGTGTGGCGTCGGCGCCATTTCCTGTCTGGTGAGCCGGTTCTCACGATAAATTCGCATGGCGGAGCCGATCGTTCCGGTCGCCCAATAGAGCGTAACATCGGTTAAAAACGTGTCGCGATCTACGGCCGTAAGAAAATCGCCGTTATTGTCCGTAAGCATTTGAAATTTGCCAATCATCCAGGCCAGCCACCCCACCGGGGAGTCAGTAAGCGCGTACGCAAGAGTCTGCGGTTCGCTGGCCTGGAGGAAAAAGAAGCTGCTCTCTTCCCGGTCAAAGTAGGAATACCGTTTCCGCTCAGCATCGCTCATTTTCGCAACGGCTTCCTGGTTCGGCGGTCGCACGTAAATCTGGTTCAGATGCAACCCGATCACATGATTGGGTGCCTGGTAGGCCATATCTTGGGCAATTGCCGAACCCCAGTCGCCACCCTGGATGCCGTACTTGGAATAGCCCAAACGATCCATCAGAACAACTAAAGCCTTAGCCATACGCTGTGGGCCCCAGCCACGGGTTGTGGTGGGTCCGGAATATCCAAAGCCAGGAAGCGAAGGAATGATAACGTCAAATGCCGGGCTATCTTGGTCCCTGGGATGGGTCAGCGGCTCAATGAGCTTCTCAAACTCCAAAATCGAGCCGGGCCATCCGTGAATCAGCAATAACGGCATGGCGTCGGAGCGAGAAGAGCGCTGATGGATAAAATAAATCTGCTGTCCATCAATTTCCGTTGTGAATTGGTCAAACTGATTGATCTTCGCTTCTTGCGCACGCCAGTCGTAGCCGTTCTGCCAATAGTTCGCGAGTTCGCGAACCTTCTTGATGTCGACGCCGTACTCCCAGGTCGTGCCCGGAAGTTGATCGGGCCAGTTGGCTTCCGCCAACCGGCGGCGAAGATCAATTAGTATCCGGTCGGGAACATGCATTTTGAACGGCAGGATTTGAGCAGGTTCCGGCTTCGCCGGCGGTTGCGTTTGTCCCGGTGCAATTGATGAGAGTAAAAGCAACGCGGTCAGCAGAAGCCTCCCGCACTGCCAGACCGTTCTTTTCGCTTTCTCGAATCCAGTCTTCATCATGCTCTTGCGTCACTCGATGATTCCGAGGCTGCACTCAAACGACCCTCCTGGGGCACGTCGATATTCGACGTGACCCATATTGTCCCGCACAATCTCCGGCCTTGCGCTTTCGCGCAGGATGCAGCTGGAATGCATGCTGCGAAAGCTCCAAAGGTGTCTTCATCGCCCCGGTTGGCCGAGTCCGACGTTTCTCGTCAACAGCTGCTTGCGAGCATTCGCGGGCATCGGCGGTGCGGTCATGGAAAGCCCGTGAGTCGTGCCGTTGATCACGTCCCACGGGCTTGTTTTCCCAACCGTGCGTGCCGACGCGTCTGGAGAATCAAACCTGGCAAAGGTCACCCATACACGCAAGGGAACGAATGCCTTTATCGCTGGAGTTGGCCGAGTCCGAATCTCTGCGAAGAGTGGTTGTGAGCATTCGCGGGCAAAATAGAATCCGGGTGTGTCCGTGCGAAATCTGCCATCGATTCGTCTATGCGTCCGTCTACGGGGGTCAAGAGAATGGCGTGGATGTTGCCCGTATCCGGCCCGGTGACCACGGTTGCCATACCTGAGATTTGTCCGCGCTCGTTGATGTTGCTGGCCGCGATTATGAATAGGTTGGAATCTCCGGGAATTAGCGAGTTAAGGTCGGTCAACACACCGTCCTGCGAAAGGAAGCCATGGGACCAGCCGATGGAGTTGAATGTGCTTCCCACCACTTGGCCCCGGTTGTTGATGCCGGTGGCAAAGGCGGCAGAATCTCCCGGCAGAATAGGGATGGTTGTGACCCCGCCGTTCTGCCAAATAGAGGCAACGATGGTTGTGCCGTCAGCGCTCGAGACATACCCGACAATTTGCCCGTGGTCATTAATGGCGTAGGCGGCATTTCCAGCTTGTCCGAGGTCTTTAAGCGGGATGGCAGTGCCGTTTTCCCACAATACTGCGTGCATCGATATGTTGGTGCAGGTTCCCGAGGAGCCTACGGCTTGGCCTCGATCGTTGATGCCTTGTACAAAGCCGTCTTCGTCGCCAACCAATGTAGGAAGAGGTCGGGCTTCGCCTCTTTCCCATAATACCGGCGATATAGTCCTTTTAGGCGGGCATCCGGGGTCCGCGACCGTCGTTTCTGAAATTCCTACTATTTGTCCGCGGTTATTGATAGCGCTGGCCTGCCCGTTGTTTCCGCCCAGCGTCGGGAGAGCCGTCATGTGGCCGTGTCGCCATAGAAACGGACGACAGGTAAGTTTTGTGCCAAAGCCGCACATGTCTTCGCCGTCTGGATCTGGAACAGATGTTTCGGCCAAACCGACAGCTTCCCCGCGATCGTTGATCCCGCCATAGTTGGTCCAACTGTTTTTTCCTCCAAGCGTGCCGAGGTCGATGTTGAATCCGTTGATGCCGATCACCGCGCGGCCGTTTGCAATGGTCGTGGAGGTCGAAGTGATGGGCGGGTTCACGAACCCATCCATGTTCTCCGCCCACCCCTGGTTATTGAGGCCCATGACCATGCTGAAGTTGTCGCTGCTCTTGTTAGTGCCCAAATCGGTGATTTTGTAGCTCTGTTGAGCGAACGCATTGCCGGAGCAAGCCAGAGCAATCGTCGTAACCCACAGTGTCCGGTAATTCCGCAACCGTTCAATCATCCTCATATCTTCTCTTTTCCTCCGGTAAAGTCGTGGTGCCTGAATCACGTTCGTTCGCGCAAGCTTGGGCGTCGCGTTGGTTAACTCCGCAGCGTCGATTTACATCGACCTTCGAACGGTGGTCAGAGCTTAGCTCAATGAAGTTCACCGGCCAGGGCGAACCTACCGGGCGATTGAGAAATGCGATGAGCCGAGGGTTTCGTGCGTCAGGCCGTGGAATGCCGATTCAAAACTTAGGCTAAAATGCTATTCATGAATCGAGAGAATGTACTGAACTTGCGGTCCTTCTGGCAAGTCCAGATCATTGGATGGTGCTGCTATTATCTTTTCCACCTTCTGGAATCCATTCATGCCTACTTGACTAAGCGCGTGTTCTTAGATGAAGAGACGGTACCTGTCTTCTTCATGTTCCTGGGAAGTTTTGCCCTGCGTCCTTTTTGCCGATGGCTGATGCGACAATCGCGGTCCTGGATCGCTTTTGAATTGAAGGCAGCCGCGGCGGCCATGGCCACATCCATTCCCGTAGCCTGCGCAACCGGTCTTATTTTGCAGAATTTCAATCATGTGCCCTGGCACGCTTTGGTTACAGTTTGGGCGTGGTCCTTTTTCATGCTCCTCATGTGGTGCAGCCTGTACTTCAGCATTAAGCAATGGCAGCAATCGAGCATGGAGACGGAGCGGCTGCTTCGCGCCGAGTCTGAGCTCAGAGAGGCGCGCCTGCGTGCACTTCGCTATCAGTTGAATCCCCACTTCCTATTCAATTCGCTCAATGCCGTCTCGACTCTCGTTCTGGATGGAAATGCGCCTGCGGCCACGCGGATGCTGGCACAGATCGGAGATCTTCTACGCAGAAGCCTGGATTCCGAAGTCACAGCAGAGGTAACGCTTTCTCAGGAACTGGCCTTTACCGAAGGCTACCTGGCGATCGAGCAAACGAGGCTGGGGAAGCGGCTAAACATCGATATGGCTGTTCCATTGGAGACGCGCGATGCCCTGGTGCCGAACATGTTGCTGCAACCGCTCGTTGAGAACGCCGTTCGCTATGGAGTGGCGCCATTGATCGAAGGTGGGTGGATTGCGATCAAGAGCACGCTCGATGCCGACAGGTTGCGAATTGTCATCGGGAACTCCGGACGGCGTGGTGAGGGCGAGCAGAAGAAGAATGGAAATGGAATCGGTCTCGGAAATACGGCGGAGCGCCTGAAAACACTTTACGGGGCGAAATTTGAGTTTTCGCTTGGGTGGCCTGAAGAGGGGGGCTGCGAAGTCGTGCTGGAATTGCCGCTACGTAGGGCTCGGAACCTGCCGGAGGCTTCGCTGTGCGGGCTCTGATCGTCGACGATGAGCCCTTGGCGCGCCGTGGCGTAGTTCTCAGGCTGCGCCGATTCAGGGATGTTGAGATCGTTGGAGAGTGCGGAGATGGGCAATCCGCGGTGAAGATAATTCTAGAGCGATCTCCCGATGTTGTATTCCTCGACATTCAGATGCCGGGGATGGACGGTTTCGAAGTTCTGCGCGCACTGCCTATTGAAAACCTGCCCGCCGTCATCTTTCTAACAGCGTATGAGCAACATGTTTTACGGGCATTCGACGTTCATGCACTGCATTACCTGTTGAAGCCGGTGGATGATACACGCTTCGCGGCAGCGATCGGTCGAGTTCGTGCTCTGGTCGATTCCAAATTAAAGGCCGATATGGCACAGCGGGTTATGAAAATGCTGGACGGAGCCCCGGATGGATTCGCCTCCCGGTTTACTGTGCAAGCTGGATCCCGCATTCAAATCGTCGTTGTGGAGGATGTTGAGTGGATTGGGGCTGCTGGTGACTATGTTGAACTCCACGTCAACGGTCGTTCTTACCTGTTACGCGAGACGATGGCGTCTCTCGAACAGAGGCTCGACCCTGCAAAGTTTATCCGCATACACCGCTCCCGAATTGTGCGGTCCAAAGGCATACTGGAGCTGCGATCCATCGAGAACCGCGAGTTCACCGTGAAGCTTTCGGACGGCTCGGAGCATCGCTCGAGCCGCACCTACGCGGATCGACTTGAGCACTGGCTGTCGTCAGGAAGGATCTGACAAAATATGCTAACGCTGAGTCGTCCTTTCTCCCGCGACTCATTGCCAATCAAGACATGGTCGCGACGCCGGCAAATTCGCGGACTACTCGGGGTCGACGACGAAGCATTAAATAGAAGGCGGCGACATGAGTGATCATCAGTGCAGGCACGTACAGGATTGGGATAACGTATGCTGCACCTAACTGCCCGGCAACAGCGGGAAGGCTCACGCGAACGGCGTGGTAGTAGGTGAGGATGAGATCGACCATCCCCACGACATTGAATGTGACCACAAAAAGCCAAAAGAGCCGACTTACCTTTACAGTTAGAAGCGCGAGGATCGCCAACATCCCAGTGGCGAGGTCCCAGTAACCCGCGACCGTCGCCAAACTGGAGGGCAGATTGGGGCCAACGACACCTGGAAGCAGGACGACGAGCCCTAGAAAACGGAAACTGTTTAGGGTAGCTATTGCGCGTTGCGCCGCAATGGGCTCCATCGACTTGAGCCTCGGCAAAATGTACACGTTAAAGCAAAGCAGACACGCGACATAACCCAAGCCGGACTGCAGGGCGAAGATGATCTGAGGCGACATACCTTCTCCTTTGAGCACTTGGCACGTTTAGTGTTACGCTTGTATGGATTATTTCCGTAATCCTACGGATTCAGAGTTTGTTCAAATAGTGCGGACGATCTTGGCGTCACCCACGTGTTGCTCAGACCAAAACCAGCACGCAGAACACCGCGCGGAGTGCGAAATGGGCCTCGATCAGTCAATTGGCCTGATTTAGGTGCCTCTCAAGGGTTTCGCGGTGGATGCTGCATTGAGCGCGGCGGAGGCCCTGCGCGCGCAACCGCGCCGAATGGGAGCGTCCGGCGGCGACAATGTTCAACGCTTTTCAAGGCTGAGGGCGTAGACGTCGTCGCTTCCCAGATCGCGGAGAAACATCGGCTCATCTGCCGGATCCATGCCCATCCAGAGACGGTAGTACCCCGTATAGTGCATCTTGTTCACATGAACGACCACCTCCGGTTTTCCACCTGTGACCGGCACGCGAAGCACACTCCGATCGCCTCGATACATCAGCAAATAGATATATCGGCTGTCATGGGACCACGTAGGAAATGCAACGGCTCCTGTATAGATCTCGGTCCAGTTCTGCCGTTGGAGGTCGTAGATGCGAATGGTGAAGTTGCCGACTGTCTGAGCCTGGATGAATCGCCCGTCAGGTGACCAATGCGGTGAGTACAGTCCATGCGATCCCGGCAAAACAGTGACCGTTTTACTGGCAATATCCACAATTCGCACATCGCAGTCTGCTTTATCTGGGTATCCGTTGAATGTAGAAAATGCGATCTTGCGCCCGTCCGGCGACCAGTTCGGATCGGTTTCATTGCCCTTATCGTCAGGAAGTAGCCGGTGAGGCGAACCGCCGCCGGTAGGAATAAGATAGGCCGTGCGATGGTTCCCATTTTCATCTTCGACCATGAAAGCGATCTGCGAGCTGTCAGGCGACAAACTTAGTGAAATCGGGCGCAGGGGGAGCGACGTAAGTTGCACAGGCTCACTTCCATCCCGGTTGGCCTTGTACATGATCCCGTCGGGATATGTGACATAGGCGACGGACTTGGCGTCTTTTGAAAAAGCAACAAACTCGGCAGAGATGCCGCCTAACGCAGGCAGGAACTGTTTGGACTGCGAATCGTAACGGATCAATTCACCTTGATGAGTGACGCCCTGCGAGAATAGCTTCTTGCCGTCCTTGCTGGGAACGGGCGTTGACCAGGTGATGGGCCCTGATGTCAGTTGAAACGGCTGGGCGCGTCTCTGCCCCAAGAGGCCGCGCCGTTCATCAATTGCCCAAATCTGTCCGTCGGAAACGAAAGCAAAGTAACCGCCGTCAGGTGTCCATTTGCCGCAGCACTGCGATGCGGAAGCCTGCCATCCGGGCAGCAATTCTTGAAGGTCGGTCCCATCTGTTGCCATCTCCCATAAGCGACCATCTTTATCGAATCGGATTCGGCTTCGGTCCGGCGTCCAGGTAAACCCCTCAGGTGGTTTGTCGACGTGAACCAGCATTCTGTCCCCGGTTCCGTCCGGGCGCATCGTCCGAATTTCGTTTTCTGGCGAGGCGTATATCACCAAATCGCCTGCGGGCGAGTAATCGGCGGAATAGGACGTCACTAAAAAACGAGCCGCTCCACCCAGGGTGGGAACCACCCACATCGGGCCATTGGTACTGTGCGCTCCGGGGACCGACCAGACAAGCAAATTGGTTCCATCCGGCGAAACGGCTCCCAGGATCGGATTTGGCAACTGCGTGGGAACTGACGCGATCGACCCTCCCGACACGGAAACCTCTCCGATCGGCTGAGCATAGTCCTGGCTGAAATAGATCCGGCTGCCGTCCGTTCCGATGACGCTCTTCCGGTGGCCATCGTGCGTGAGTTGATCGTAGCCGGCGATTCTGAGTGGTGCCGGCCTGTCTGAACGCGAAATCAAAACGTAACTTGCTATTGCTAACAAACCGAGAAAGGCCGCCGCTATGGACCAGGCAAGAGTCTTCGGCCGTTGGCCGTGGCGCGTCACTCTGTCGGGAACTGCTGGTCGTTTACTCCCGTTCAGGTCGATTTTGGCTCTGAGGTCCCCCAGCATCTCCGCGGCATCCACATACCGGTTCTCCCGGTCCTTCTCGAGCGCCTTGCCTATGACACTCTCCAACCAGGCAGGCAAGTCTGCGTTCAGTTCGCGCGCTGGCGGCGGCGTTTGGCTCAGGATTGCCTCCTGGACCACTTCGGCGGTTTCTCCGCTGAAGGCCCGCCGCCCAGTGGCCATCTCAAAGAGGATCAAGCCGAACGAGAACAGGTCCGTGCGCGCATCGAGCTTCTCGCCGCGCACCTGCTCGGGCGACATGTAAGCCGCCGTACCCATGGTGATGCCAGTGCGAGTCAGGGTCAGGTCGATTGAGCTTTCCAATGGGTTGTTGGGGGCTAGGGGCTTTTCTTCCGGCTTGCCCGTCCCATGCGGTTCCTCGGTTGTCTCCGCGTGCACCTTCGCCAGGCCGAAATCCAGAATTTTTATCCGCCCGGTGGGCAACACAAAAATATTGGCCGGCTTGATGTCGCGGTGGATGATCCCCTTGGTGTGGGCGGCACCCAACCCTTCAGCAATTTGTGCGGCAATGTCCAGAAGTCTTTCAATCTGGAGTGGGTGCCTTGCGCCGCCGGCCAGATCGGTGGAGCCTGCGATCACCTCGCGCAGGGTCTGGCCTTCCAACAACTCCATCACGATAAAGGGCTGGCCCTCGTGCTCCTCAACCGCATGGATGGTGCAGATGTTGGGATGGTTCAGGGCCGACGCCATGCGCGCTTCGCGTTCGAAGCGCCGCAGAGTTGGGGCGTCCTGTGTCACTTCTTCCGGGAGGAACTTGAGCGCCACCGGGCGATTGAGCTTCAGGTCCTCGCCCCGGTAGACGAGACCCATCCCGCCGCCGCCCAATATGTTGAGCACACGGTAGTGGGAGACCCTCTTGCCCATCAGGGGGCCATGACGCACCACAGGCAAAAGAGCCTCGGGTGGTGCTTCTCCAGGAATCTCGCTCTCAACCTCAACCAGGAACCGATAGCCGCGCCGAGCAACGGTTTCGATATAACGTGGCTTGTCAGCGGAATCTCCGAGCGTTCCGCGGAGTTTCATTATCGCGGCGTTAATACTGCGGTCAAACTCGACAACCGTGTCGTTGGGCCACAGCCGCTTGCGGATCTCCTCGCGGGAAACCAGCACCCCGCGACTTGCCAGCAGGATGCGCAGAATCTGGAATTGCTGCTCAGGCAGCCTGGTCGTTCGCGCGCCTTTCCGCAAATCTGCGGTTTCGAGGTCCAACTCGAAGGGTCCGAACCTGATTGTCTTGGGCATGCTTCCGTCCCGAAGGGGAATCCGATTGTTGAAGCCCGAGTAAAAGGAATCATACAACAGGTTGATAAATCAAGCACTTAGTTAATCACCGGAAAATCATCCTGATATCACATCCAGACAATTGCGAATTCTTCTGAGCTGGGCCAAGGTGGTTGCGTTCCCCGATTCCAGTTTTACCCCTCTCTGATCCGGACCGGGCGAAACTCCTCACTGAAAGCAGTCCCTGATGATGATTTCGAAAGTTCGCAATTCCCTCGCGTTACTGCTGATGGCCGGGTTGATCTTGCCGGCAGCCCGGCAGGCGAAGGCGCAGGTGCTGATTACCCATGACGCCGCCAAGCTGGCTGGCATCACGGTCGGTCTCGTTGCCATCGGAGCGGGAATCGGGATCGGCGTGTACGTGGCCGTTCATCACAATCACACTCTCACCGGATGTACGTCGAGTGGATCCGGCGGCCTCCTGTTGCAGAACCACGGCGACCAGCAAACCTACGCCATTGTTGGAGAGGTTTCGGCCGTAAAGCCGGAAGAGCGCGTGCGCGTCTCTGGCAAAAAGTCCAAGCAAAAAGGCGACGGGGCAAGGCAATTTCTCGTTGAGAAACTCGACAAGGACTTCGGCGCGTGTCGGGTAGAGCATGCGGAGAGATGATCGCGGGTTCGGTAGATCCCCTGTCTAGTTCGGTTTCCCGCTGCCCCGTGGTGGACCGAACCGCCGGATGCAGTTATTCCAACCATTCACCAGTTTCAGATGGAGGTTAGTCATGCTGGCAAGAATCGCAAAGTTGATGATATCCGGCTCTCTCGCCGCGACGGCAATGGCGGCGCAGGCTACAACCCCAACCTTTGACGCACTCTATGTGTTCGGAGACAGCTACTGCGATGTTGGCAATCTCTACACGGCAACCGGCAATACGTATCCGCCCGTGCCCTATTACCACGGGCGATTCTCGGATGGACCGCTGTGGATCGAACACGTGGCCGGCTTTCTTCATGTCCCTCTGACTGCGTCCCTTCTGGGCGGCACCGACTACGCCTTTGGCGGGGCCTGGGCCACGGCGCCGCAGCCGCTCGGATCCGGCATGATCCCAAGTGTCCCGGAGCAGGTGGGGCTGTATCTGCAACAGCACGGCGGCAAAGCCGATCCTAATGCTCTCTACATCATCGAGGGCGGTGGCAACGACATTGTCGACACAATGACTGGCTCTCCGCAGGTGCTTGGCTACGAGATCGCTCTCAACCTGGTTGCCAGCGAAGCAATGCTGCGCAAAGCGGGTGCACGGCATTTCGTGATCCCCGACCTTTTCAACGTGGGTCTTCTGCCCGTCGCCCAGAGCAAAGCGGGCTTCGCGTCGGCGGCCAGCACCAGCGCCAATAAAGGCCTAATCTGCTCCTTGCGCCAGAAGAACAGATACCGGGAGTCCATATTCTACGCATGGATGTCTTTAGCCTGATGGGCGCTGTCCAGACAGACCCGACGCACTTTGGCTTCAACGACATCGTGGATCCCTGTCTCACGACCGTATTGTGCAGCGATCCCGACCACACATTCTTCTGGGATACATTCCATCCCACCCTTTTTGGTCACGCGTTCTTTGCGGTGACGCTGGAGAACGTGTTGGCGCAACAAGACAAATGAGATTTACCAATCCGGACATGCGCGAGTTGGCGCGAAGGGCAAAGATACTTACTCAGGTTTATGCACATCTGGCACGCCACATCACAGAGAAAGGGAACTCCATGAACCGCATCGATTCACTCCCTGTTCGCACCGGCCTCGGCCTGCTCACCCGGATCATCCTACTGTCACTATCGATGACCGGATTGGCCGCCGCACAAGACAGCCAATCCGCGGTTTCGTTCGATTACCCCGGCGCAACCAACACCCAGGCGACCGCGATTACACCATCAGGAGCGATCGTCGGTCGTTACAACTCTTCCGACGGAGTGCTCCACGGATTCCTGTTGGCTCGGGGCCATTTTTTCTCGATCGACTACCCCGGTGCTGTCTACACCGACGTAACCTGGATCAATCCGGGGGGTGAGATCGGAGGAGGTTACGGCGATGTTGCAGGAACGCTGCACGGTTTCGTACTCCGAAATGGACAATTCACCAGGATCGACTATCCCGGGGCAGCAACGTCGACTGTCTACGGCATCAGCGCCGCCGGCGAACTCATCGGTGTCTGGACGAGCACCCAAAACGTGTTGGAGGGGTACCTCGAAAAGGACGGCCACTTCACCGATGTTGTCTTTCCGGGTGCGACCTCGACGCTGCCCGCTATGCTGGCGGACGGAATCCTCATGGGCGGATACTTCATCGGCCCGCGAGCGTATGGGTTCGAAATCGTCGAAGGGATTTACAAGACAATTGATTGCCCTGGCGCGACCTGGACCTTCCTGAGTGGGATCGATCCGGAGGGCAACATGGTCGGCGGGTTCGGCACAGCAGATGGTTATTCCCATGGCGCCTTGATCAGGCATGGCATATGTAGCGCGATCGACTACCCCGGAGGACACGACACCTACGCCAACGGAAGCAATCCTGAAGGCGACGTGGTGGGACGCTACACGGATCAGGGGGGAGTGACCCACGGATTTTTGCTCCGACATTACATTCGCACCGGCAAGTAAGTTGACTGGCCTATTGTTTTTATGCCAAGCCGGCCATTCGGCGCATAAGCCCGTAGGAATTTCGTTGGCTCATACGAATGTTGAAAACACGCGCATCCGCGCTCGCATGCGGAGGCAGAAACGGAATGATCTCATGACAAGAAATGAAACTTTCCGCTCCCCCGCTTACAAGGTTTACCAGCTCGTGGTAAAGCTCTTTTCCGCGAAGGTAACAGGATTGGCAATCAACCGCTTCTGGTTGCCGATGCTGCTTGTGCATTGGCCTTCGCCGGCACCGGCTCTCGCCACAGCCGCCCCTCCATCGCCGGCTGTGCAAATGGAATCCCCAGAATCCGCGCCCCGACGGCTTTGCGCGCCAACCCTGTTAAGAGCCCGGCGCAATTGGGTTACTCTTCCTCGCACATTAGCTAAAAGCTCGCAAGGAGTCGATCTCGGACCGTATCTAAAATTGCTTGTCGCACTGCCTGGTCAGGCATTGTGCGCGCGAGGGCGATAGTTCCGACCATCGACGTCATAAGCATGAGGAAGGCTGAACCCTTTTCTTGGGCGGATCTTCCCGGCATTAAGGGAAACAGTTCGCTGCGGAACTTCAATATTGCCGCCGCGATGCGTTGTTTCATTGCTGGCGGAGTGCGGGCGATGTCCGGAGCCAATGCAGCGATCGGGCATCCTATATCTGCCCGGTCGCAGCGTTCGAGGGAGAGATAGGTGGTTACCATGGCTTTCCATCCATCCCGTGACCCAGAGTGGTTCGCGGCATCGGTTAGCGTCTCGGTCAATTCCCTCAGGCTTTCTTCAACTGCTTCTACAACCAGATCATCGCGGCTTGAGAAATGCTTGTAAAAGCCACCATGGGTCAACCCATTTGCTTTCATTAGAGTCGAAACAGCGGGCCCATTCAGGCCCCTTTTACGCAGTTGACGAGAAGCGCTCTTGACGATTCGGCGATGGGTTCTAGCCTTGTGTTCGGAGTCGTAACGCATAACCTGGGATTATATATATCATCCTAAAAATGTTCAACGATTCGGCAGAGTTCTACCCAGCACGTACAGTATGCCTCGGCCGGGAGTGAGTGCAAGGACAGCCGCCGGCCTCGGGAACAAGCGAAACGTATTGCTGCGATCAATGTGGGGCCTCCTCCTGGATTGTTCCGTTCGCAGAAGGGCCCATATATTGGGCGTCGAGGGAATGAGACTCAATCGCGCTTCAAGACGGCTGACAATACTCCGAGTCGGTCATCACGAAGGTTGCGGGCTAGACTGCTTGCCATTTCCCGCATATCCGGGCCCATAACGACGCCGAGGTTCAGCGCACTTGGTGACGATCCGGCCGTTGTCGTCTTGAACCATTCGAGCGCGATCTCGGTGTCGTCGCGCCAGAGGAGAGGCGTGAATCCCGCTCGTTCCACCGCTGTAAGCGTATCGTGCTCGCTCAGTAGAAAGTTGGTCGATGCATCGCGTGCCCAAGGAACTGGAAAAGCAATGTCTCCTTCGCGAAGGACCAGATCGTACGTGGCGAAACGGCCGCCAGGCGTAAGGATCCGGCGGATTTCACCATAGAGAGCCGCGCGGTCCGCAATGTTCATCGCTACGTGCTGCAGGAATACCACCTCGAAAGCCGCGTCATCAAAAGGCAGACGTAAAGCATTCCCAACCTGAAATGTGACTCTGCTCGAAAGCCCGCAGCGCATGGTTAGATAGTTGGCTGCATCAATAAAGGATGGACTCAGATCGACGCCCGTCACATTGCATCCAAAAGTGGCTGCAAGAGATCGCGCCGCTCCACCAATACCACAGCCAATATCCAGTACGTATACCGATGGCATGACTCCGGCCGCGCTGGCCAATTCGGTTGTGGCGAGCATACCCCGGACGTGGAATTGGTCGAGGGGCGCGAGTTCGTCTACAGTTAGCGGTTGCCCGTCAGGCACGATTGTGGCGAGCGCTGACTTGATCCGGGCGGTTAGTCCAGTGGCGCTGTAGTGCTCGCGCACTTTGGGTGTGGTATCGATCATCGCAATTCTCCGGGGAAGACGGTTGATTGGCGGGCTGCAGCAACGGAGGAGCGGCGACCGGTGCGGACCGCAGCAGCGGGCTGGGTAGCATCCGCCAAATTATGCTCATCGCGCCAGATTGCCGACTCAACCGCAAACCGTGGCGCCGATGGGAACGGCCGGCGCAGTTCGCGGTCGTAGCGATCGAAATTGAGGCCTGGGCCAAGCGGAGCAATTATGAACCGCGCGAACTCACGAAGCCAATTCCCGAGAGTGCGCTGATTGAGGGGCTTCGCCGCATAGCGTCGAGCGATCGTCTCGAAGTCCTCGGCAGGGCGGCCGGTCACGTCGAGCACGTCGGTGGTCGGAGCACCGACCTCGAACGTGCCTCGCTTGTGGTCGTCGACGTAATAGCGAATGTTGCTCAGCACATCGATCGGAAGGCCGGCCATCCGCGCGGATTTCATAAACAACCAAGTCGGAGTCGGGATGACTCTAAGTGATCTCCCGACGGCCCGGCCGATTGCCTGGGCCATCTCTTTTGCGCCGAGAAGTTCGGGGCCCGTCGGGCGATAGCTCTTTCCCGCGTGGCGCGCAGGATCGATCAGGATTGCAGCAGCTACTCGAGCGATATCCTCGTTGGACGGCGGTGCATTGCGGCTGTCGCCGTACATCCACGGGAAAAGTCCTAGATGCGCAGCTAACCCGATTGGCAAAAGATAGTCGTCAGCAAAGAATCCCGGATTGACGATCGTATGAGCAATTCCGGGCGTCATGGAGAATAGATGGTCGATCAACCAACTCTGGCGAGTCATGAGCGACGGATGCGAGGGGCTCGCCAGCCATTGGGTCAGACTGACGATGTGCTCGATCCCTGCCTCCTTCGCGGCAATCGCGAACGCGACTGCTCCCTGAATCGCATACGGATCAATGGGAGGACAATAATAGGCGCGTTGAACGTCATCCAGCGCGTCGACCACGCGCTCGAAATCGCTCATCTCGGCGACAACGATCTCCGCCCCTTGCGCCATCAGCCACGCGCTACGGCTATCTTCTCGATGCACCATCGCGCGGACGGGATATCCCGACTTTAGCAATTCGCTGACCACGACGCTGCCCGTCTTCCCGGTTGCGCCGGAAACCACGATTCTCGGTTTGATCATGAACGTATCCTTGAAAGACTCACCCGGAAAACCCGTGATTGGAACTCTTCGATGAAGCACGTTTCAGGAAGCCGCTCGGCCCATAGCTCGAGTTCCTTCAGATTGACCTCGGAGTAGCAAGTAGAAAGAGATGAAGTGCGTAATCATCAACAGTGGGACATAAACGATCACGATTGCGTACGTTGAGCCCAATTCACCTGACAAAGCTGGGAGAGCGAGCTTAACTCCATGGTAGTAATCAACGAGGATGTCAAAGGCTCCCACGAGATTGAAGGCGACGACGAGCGGCCAGAAAAGTGGCCGTAACCGTATCGTGAGAAGAGCCAGGATCGCCAGTAGTCCGGTGGCGAAGTCGCCGTACGCAGCGAACGGTGCGAATCCTTCAGGGAGATTATGGCCCACGACGCCCGGGAGGATAAAGACGAGGCCGAAGAAGCGAAAGCTGTGCAGCGTCGCAATAACGCATTGCGCATCGATCGGGCTCATCGCCTTTAGCCTGGGAAGGATATAACCGCTTGTGCAAAGCAGCCATGCGACATAGCCCAACACGAGATGCAGGTTGAAAATGAGCGACGGCGACATTCTTTCTCCCTTCGTTCTCAAGTCTCGAGGTATGAGATTATAGAGATAATCCTAAAGATTCAGATTTTTCCTGTCCTAAGCCCGGGGAGCAGCGTAGGACACTTCTCGAAAGCCAGGTTCGCGATGTTCAAATTTGAAACCGACCCGGAGTCTATTTCTATGCCGTCACTGCCTTCCTCGATTGTTGTTTCTTCCCGGAGCCCTTGGAACTCCCGACTTTTTGATACGGTCATCCAGCCCGAGGGAGTCTTCGTCACCTACCCGGGTTTTGCGGGCGAACCCGCGATGTGATTGGACGTGCACCGCCGGTCAACAACATCAGGGCCAGAAAACCGGATGCGTGCCGGGAAATTTGCTTGCCGATCATCGCGACAATCGAATGGTTAAGGGACGAAGGATACCTTAAGAGCATTTCCGGTTCGAGGACCTTTGTCCGTTCCCGACCGATTTGTCGACGAGGACCACGGCCACGGGCTCGTCGACGACTACGCGTTCCTCAATCTGGCAACCACCGAATCAGCGTGTGACGCGGCGACATTATCCGCGGCTCCGATTCGTCCTCGATCTGCGCGGCCCGCCAGAAACTCGGCGAATACCCAGCACGCCCCTATCGCCGCCAAATTGTATACAGCGGCACCCCATGTTGCCTGGTTGTGCAGTCGGCTAAAAATTGGTGGTATTTCCACTAGACCTTCAAACAGCAACAGCATCAACGCAAGAAGCCTGGCGGCCAGAACATCCATGAGTCCAGAGCAAATTGCGCCCCCTGCCAGGATGAAAGCGACTCCAGTCAGCCCCGCCCAAAAATATCCAAACGAAATCCAGTGCGGGACGATGCTCGCGAAGACGCGAATACCTATGAGGTGAAATAAGCCGAAGAGGACAGGAGGTAATCCCAGCAGCCAGCGTCCGGCGACAGTTGCCCTCTTTTGCAACGGGGAATCCGGCGCGGCGGTGGATGCGTAAACTATCACTGGAAGAGCCACCAGCATCAGCTGTTGGGCGAGCCCGAAGGAGACGCCGGCTAGGACGTCGAGACGCCAGCCAAGCGCATGAACTCCGGTATAGTACCGAGCTAGCCACAATCCCGCAAAGATCAAGTAGGCGATGGCAGATCCCGCGGCGCCTATCCTCGCGCTGCGCCGACCCAGAATTGCAAGTCCCGCTGCGACGAGCCACACGCCCGCGACGTAGGCCAGTATGTGTTGACTGGGGAGATTCTTGCGCAGAGCCTGGATGGGCTGATGAGAGGCATCGAACGCACCCCAGGCGATATCCAGCATACCGGTGAGAATCGTGCCCAAGCCGTAGAACCAAACACCAAGTTTCATCTGTTAATCTCCGTTGAGTCGCCCAGCTAATAAAGAGAGCCCATGATGATTGTCTCGACTCAAGAACTGATAGTATGGGCTCGCTGGTACATCGTACAGAGCCATTTTCCGAAAAAACCATTGGACCATTGGACATGCCCAAAGCCATTAGTTCGTTCGAGTTCACGCTCAAAAGCCGGTCGCGCCATCAGACATTGACTCATTGGTTGTATGGCGAACTGCGTTCTGCCATTCTGGAAGGCAGGCTCGCGCCGGGCTCCAGGCTGCCAGCATCCAGAGATTTTGCCAGCCAGTATGAACTGTCGCGCGGTACAGTCGTTAGCGTTCTGGAGCGTTTACAAGCCGAGGGGTATATCACCTCCCGTGTTGGATTCGGTACGTGGGTCAATCGGGTAGAGGCGCCTCGTCCGGCCCGTCACGCAACCGCGACTCCGGCATACATTCGTCGCGTCATTTCGACATATCAACGGCGGCCGCAACCTTGGGTAGACTTGGCTTTTGTTGGCGGGGTCCGCCCCTTTCGGATCGGTGTTCCAGCCATCAACGAATTCCCGTCCGAGGTTTGGGGACGTATTGCCGCAACTCGAGCCCGCAATTTCCGGCCATGGCTAAAAAACGAGGGGGATCGGCGCGGGTATAGGCCATTGCGCGAAGCAATCGCCGAGTATCTACGAACGTCCCGTGGTGTGCGGTGCACTGCGGAACAAATCGTCCTCGTTTCCGGAATACAACAGGCACTCGATCTGTTGGCACGGCTGCTCTTGAAAAAGACCGACCCGATATGGATGGAGGATCCTGGATATTTCGGAGCCAGGATAGCGTTCGACAATGTCGGCGCTAGGATTATTGCTGTACCAGTCGATCACCAAGGGCTCTCTATTTCCGCCGGGATTAAGATCTGTCCGGATGCGAAGGGAGCCTACGTAACGCCTGCTCACCAATTCCCGTTTGGCGTAACAATGTCGCTGGAGCGGCGGATGGCCCTGCTTAGCTGGGCCTCCCGCGTCGGCGCTTTTGTTATTGAAGACGACTACGACAGCGAGTACAGGTTTGAGGGACCGCCCGTGCCTGCCCTGAAAAGTCTTGACAATCACTCAAGCGTTATCTTCATCGGATCGTTCAGCAAGACGCTATTCCCAGCTTTACGCGTGGGTTACGTGGTATTGCCTTCGCCCCTGATAGACCTCTTCCTGGGTTTCCGTTACCGAACCGATTTTCGGAATTCATCCTTTGACCAGGCAGTGCTCTGCGACTTCATCGTCGATGGGCATTTGGGGCGCCATCTGCGGAGGATGCGCAACTTATACGCAGAGCGCCTCGCAACCCTCATGGAAGGAGCCAATCAACATCTCGGTGGGTTGCTTGAGATATCTAATGTCAGGGCAGGCCTCTACACGATCGGGTTCCTCAAGAATCAAATGTCTTCACGACAGGCGGAGAAATTGGCGGCAGCCCAGGGTCTTGAGGTTCTTGCCGTCGATCGATTCACCCTCAGACGTCCCGATCCCAAAGCGTTGCTTCTGGGCTTTGGCGGATTCGACGAGGTTGCGATACGACAAGGACTCATTCGACTCGCAAAGGCATTGAGCGAGCCAGACTTCCGGAAATTAGGGCGGTTCTCTCAGGATCTTGACAGGTTTAGATGACGTGCGTACTCTTAAAAAATGCGGTACTCAACGGAACACAAAGCGCGGAATCACGAAAACATTCTTTCCGTGGCCGCTCGCTCTTTCCGCGAACACGGCGGTGACAGCAGCGGCATCGGGACGGTGATGAAGAAGGTAGGTCTGACGAAAGGGGGCTTTTATCGGCATTTTAAGAGCAAAGACGATCTGTTCGTCGAAGCGGTCGCACGGGCATTCGACGAGATGGGAAGTGGCATGTTGGAAGTTGCAAGGTCTGCGCCTGAAGGTCAGGCCCTGCGAGCCATCATCGAACGCTATCTGAGCCCGCGCCACGCGAATTCGCCAGGAATCGGGTGTGTGATTTCCGCCCTCGGGCCGGAACTCGCGCGAAAGCCTCTGCCCGTGAGAAAACGGATTGAGGCTTCACGAGAAGCGTATCGTGACAGGCTGCTTCCATTTGTCCCCGGTAAGACACGAGAAGAACGAGTGACGAAGTTTCAGCTGTTGTTCCCCAGTATGGCTGGAGTACTGACTTCGGCCCGCTTAACCTCGTCCCCTCAAATGCGTGAACAGATGCTGGCGGAGGCAAGGAACTTTTTCATCAAGTGCTTCGCTGAAAGCTAATTTTTTTGTCCTTTAAGAGTACTCCCGTACTCTTTCCAACAAGCAGAACGATACCACACACTGAATCGAGAGGTGAACCGATGAAATTCATGATCCCTTTTCTCCTTGTAATGCTGCCGGTAACGTCTGTAGCGCAATCACAGCCGGAGGCTGCTTCTGGCCTACCAGGTGTGGCTATACCGAAAACCACCGCAGTACTCGTCATTGAGACCCCAAAGGAGGGTGTAACCTTTTCCCAAGTCTTTGCCGTCATGCCGCAGGAGGCTCGAGCAACTGTGAAGCTCTACCTCGATGGGAAGATCCGCGAGTGGTATTCGCGCGGCGATGGCAAAGGCGTCATCTTCCTGGTCGACGCGAAGTCCGTGGACGAGGCGCGAGCGATTGTGGAAGACCTGCCGCTCGCGAAAGGGCAGTTGGTGGATAGCCAGTACATTCCCGTCGGACCGTTGACGCCGCTGCGGGTATTGATGGGTCCAGGAGCGCAGCAGTGACTGTCCTTGTGACCACGCTGCGGCACGACGGCAGCATTCTCGCTGCCTAACCGTTGAGCGCTCCTTCAATTTTGATGTCAGGAGCCCAAAGCGTTTTTTGGGACCAATTGCCATTGGCCGAGTAGCGGTGTCAATCCCATCCATCAACATGCGCTGCCTTGCTTGTTGCAGCCAGAGGTGCTTTTAGCATTGCAGCGGATTCCTTGCAGTCAGTTCACGATCGTCATTTGGCGGTTGCGCCCCCGGGGTTCGGTTTCGCCGGGGGCATCTCAGTTCCAGCGGGATAGACCAAAATCTGGATGTTGCCCTCACCCTTTTCAGACGCATCGTCAGACTGTTTCCCTTTGCCAAGAGTCTTCAGGTGATCATCTTTAAAGCCGAAATGCTTCACCAGATAGTCTCTCACGACAGCGGCGCGCGCCTCGGTCAACACCATTTCATCCTGCGCATCGCCTGCCATTCCCGAGGAGACAGCGATCACGGCGACACCAAACTGATTTGCTGCCAGGTACTCGCCTCCTGGGTTCAGCGATTTCTCATGTTTGAGTTTTGCCGAGTCACGTCCGGAAAAGATATCCTTTGCCGGGAAGTCGAAGGTCTTTGCCGGCGCCCCTGAAGGTAAATGTTCTACCTCGTTCGCAATCAGATCGCTGGCGTCTTTATAACCGCGCTTCTTGTAGTACCCGCTTAGGAGAAAGTTATGCTTCAAGGCATCCATGTTATCTTTGAAGTCGCTAACTCCAGCGTCCGCGTGACTTACAGTATCCTGAAGCCCGGCAGTCGTTTTCTGAAGATTCGTAAAGAGTGACTTATCGTTGATCAGGCCGCCCACACTTCCCTTGCCCGAATCGATTTTCGCGGCAATCGAACTCAGATGGGCCGCGGTTTCGTTCACGCTTCCGAGGGCCTCCTCACCGGTTTCGAGCATTCCACTTGCTTTCTTGAGCATGTCTCCCATTTGCAAGGGTGGGTCGCCGGCAATCGTATCGCCATTGCGAAGCTCCGCGGCTCCCTGCGATCCAAACGACACCGCTACGAATTGATTTCCAAGCAGCCCCTCAGTTTCGATCGAAGCTACGGAATCTTTCTTGAGAATCTCGTGTGTCGATCGCTCAAGATCAATGGACACCGTAACCTTTTCGCCCGGATGATGCGGCAATATGATGTTGCGCACGGTACCGCTGTGCACTCCACCCACCTGCACATCGGCTCCCTCAGCCAAACCGACCACGTTGTCGAACTGCGCCTTGACTTGATAAGTGGAACTGAATAAGTATTCCTTGCTTCCAATAATGAAGATACCAGCGGCAAACACCACCAGCGTAACGATAATGAAGGCCCCCAGCCGCGCAACTCTGGACATATTTTCTCCTAGGAATGCTTGAGGAACTCCCGGACAAATTCGATGCTGCTGTCCTGGAGTTCTTCGAAGCTGCCGTCGATTACCACGCAACCCTTGTTGAGCAGGGTGAGACGGTTGGCAATTGTCCGGGCGCTATGCATATCGTGCGTGACGACAACGAACGCCATGTGATGTTCTTTTTGCAGCTTGAGAACCAGTTCGTTGATCTCCGCTGAACCTATTGGGTCGAGGCCAGCGGTGGGCTCATCGAGCAGCAGTAGATCAGGATCGAGGACGAGAGCGCGCGCCAGGCCGATGCGCTTTTGCATTCCTCCGGAGAGGTCGGCGGGCATCTTGGCGGCCTGGTCTTGCATGCCCACTTCAGAGAGCACTTGGTGCACACGGTCGTTCTGTTCGCTCCGGGCCATATTTGCGCGATGATGTCGCAGTGGGAAGGCCACATTCTCTGCGACGTTGAGCGAGTCATAGAGGGCCGCGTGCTGAAACAGAAATCCCATCTTCTTGCGAATCGGCGCGAGCTGGTCAAGGGAGAGGCCGGCGGTGTTCTGTCCGAACACCTTGACGGTTCCCGAGTCTGGCTCCTGAAGCCCGACGATGAGGCGCAGCAACACGCTTTTCCCGGTTCCGCTGCGGCCCAGTACAGCGCGGGTTTCCCCGGGGTTGACCGTGAGACTGACCCCGTTCAAAACATGCTGCGGGCCGAACGCTTTGTAGACGTTCTCGACGTCCACGATGGGACCAGCATCGCCCTTTGCGGAGTGTTGAACGTTAGCGACGGGAAGCGTCGTCGGGGAAGAACTTCCAGCGTTGACAAGATTTGAGTTCAATTTGGAAACACCACGAGAATAAATTTGACCAGGACCACGTCAGCAAGGATTACGAACAACGAAGCGAGCACTACAGATTTGGTTGCGGCCCGTCCGACACCTTCGGCGCCGCCCGTCGTGGTCATGCCTTGGAAACACGAAATCAATCCCACAATCAGTCCGAAGACCGCGGTCTTTAACGTAGGCGGCAAAAAAGTGCTCAGGGTCGCGCCGTTAAACCCGCTCTCCATGAATCGATGCAGCGACATGGGTTCCACCAGCGCGTTGGCGAACCAACCCATCAGCAGCGCACAAAAATCGGCGCCAACGGTGAGCAGGGGCATCATCAGAATGCAGGCAAGAATGCGTGGGGCGGCCAGGAAACGATACGGGCTTACCGCCGAAACTTCGAGCGCGTCGATCTGCTCGGATACCTTCATCGACGCCAGTTCCGCTCCGATGCCGGCCCCCACCCGGCCGCTTACGACAAGGCCGGTGATGATGGGCCCCATCTCCTGCACCACGGAGTAGACGATGGCCGAGGGAAACAGGGATTTTGCTCCAAACTGGGTCAGGCTCTGACGGGCCTGCATGGCCAGGACGACACCGATGGCAGATCCGGCGAGCGCAACCAGCGGCAGCGACTTCGAACCAATTTCATCGAGCTGGCGCACCAGTTCTCGTCCTTCAAAAGGAGGCGCGCAAGCCGAGCGGGCGACGTTCCATGCGAAGATTCCGAGACCCCCGAACCATTCGAAGAAATCGTTGGCGAGTTCTCCCAATGGCGTAAGGATCGGCACCCTTCGCTCTGCTGGCGGAGGTGTGAATGTCGGCGATGCTACCCCGCGGTCAATCACTTGGCGGGTCCCGTTGTCTCAAAACGTCCGGAGGCGCGTTCTGTACCATCGGAAGGACAGCCGCGAGCCATCGGGTTAGGGGCAATGATCTTGGACATTGGTGGGCACTAAGGGTGTTGCTAAACAAATGTTGGGCTCGGACGGCACACCTTCAGGCGTAATAAGTAAGATGCACAGTTTGCAAGAAAGGGTCTTTGAGCCCTCCGCCGGGTCGATCTATTGATGTTGTGGGCACGGGGCGTCCGCACTTCCATTTTGTGGCACCCGCCTATCAGCCCGGTCAAGTCCCGATGCCAAGTAAAAGGTGGGTCTGAAAACGGCTTCGCCGATCTGAAAGGCGGGTGTAAAGTGATCAACATGCAGATGACAAGACGTTCCTTCGGTTTGGGATTGGCGGCTTCTGCCGCTGCATTGGCCCGGCACCCGGCGAGCGCGTTGACTGTGCGCGGCGTGCGCCTCGGTGTGCAGACATACAGCTTTCACCACCTGCGGCAGGGTGGTATACCTGCTGTAGAGCAGATCACAGCTGCGATGAAGCGGTTGAACCTGAATCTCTGCGAACTGTTTTCGTCGGACGTCGAGCCGTTTCCAATGCCTAAATTCTCCTGGGTGCCCTGGGCGCCGAGTTCCAGTGCGACGACAGCAGCGGCCCTCGGGAAATTGTATTCCGAGGAACAGCACTCGCCTGCATTTCAAAAACAGCGAGAAGACTTGCGGGCCTGGCGCGCGAAGACTCCTGATAGTTATTTCCATGACGTTGCTGCTAGATTCGGTGCGGCGGGAATCGAGATCTACTGCTTCAACTTCAGCTTCACGCCGGACATGAATGATGAAGAGATCGAGGCTGGCTTTCGGCAAGCCAAGGCGCTCGGCGCAAAATACATTACCAGCTCCAGCACGCTGACCACAGCGAAACGCGTCGTCCCATTTGCAGAGAGGCACGGGCAGGCGATTGGCTGGCACGGGCACAGCACGGTGAAGGATCCCGACCAACTCTCAACGCCGGACTCATTTGCAAAGGTGATGGCGATGTCGAACCTTTATAAGGTCAATCTCGATATAGGGCACTTCACCGCCGCTGGCTTCGATCCCGTTGAATTCATCGAGCAGCACCATGCAAAGGTCACAAATCTGCACATCAAAGACCGGAAAAGAAACGACGGCGAGAACATGCCGCTCGGGCAGGGTGACACCAACATAGCCGGGGTACTGCGCCTATTGCGGGACAAAAACTACGACATTCCAGCCTTTCTGGAGTATGAGTATCGCGGCAAAGGTTCTCCGGAAGAGGAATTGTCGGCAGCGCTCGCATACGAGAGAAAAATTCTCGAGAGCTAGAGGGTGTGGCGGAAAGCCTCCGATTCCAGGATCCATTTTCTGTCTCGCCTATGCCCGCGGCCTTGAATTAAGGGACGATTGGAACGATTGGGACAGGGAAGACCATCCGGGCCAGGAACACGATCGGACGGTCGTGATCACGACCGAGACTCAACCGGATTTCAGTTCAGGTGCGGCGGCCTGGAGTCCTGATGAAGGACAGACGTGGTTCACCCTTCCGCAGGTGAGCGGTTCCTGGGCGGTTGGTTTTGCGAATCCGGGGGCTGGATGGTTCGTCGGCAATAACGGTCAAATTCTGAAGATCAGCTTCTAATTGGCATCTTCGACTTGTCACGAAAAAGCAATGAACCTTTGACTCGACTACCTCTATTCGCACGAAATCGATCCACGTACGCCCGAGCGCGGCTCACGGGGCTTGCTCACATGTTCGCAACGGATTGCCGGAATCCGTACTTGTATCCGCATTTGTCTTCAGTCCTGTGATTTTCAGGACAAAGGCGTCCTTGCGTTCCGTAGAGTCAGGCAGCATCACCGTGAGCCCGGTTGCGTTCTGTTGGTAGCGCAGAGCTCCCCCGCCCAGCATTGCCACAGAACGCACCGAGCCAGCCGGGCCGCCCTGTTGTAATGACGTGATCGCGACCGCGGTTCCGGAGTGCTTGCCCATCACGATCGCATACAGATCCGGCCCCTTCACGGTGAAGTAGATCTGGTCTCCGCCTTTCTCTTCAAACTTCGTCCATGAGTGCGTATCGTAGATTGCCTCGCCGTTCGTCTCCAGCCATTTGCCCACGGCGAGAAGCGTATCCTGCTGATCCTGCGGAATCGTTCCATCCGCCTTGGGCGAAACATTCAGCAAGAGGGTACCGTTCTTGCTCACAGTATCAACCAGCCATCCAATCACGGTCTGGGGCGAGTTGGCCTTCAGCCCGTCGACATATCCCCAACTCCTCGTTCCGATGGGCCTGTCCACCACCCACGAGCCGGCGCGAATGCCGTCCGGCGGCGCACCTTCAAAGTCCAGGATCGACGCGATGGTCTTTGTATTCGTGCCGGAGGGAGCAAAGGCCGCCTTCTTGGTGGTGAACGAAACCTCTTTGCCCCAGTTCCTGGCCCGGTTGTAGTAATACGCCGCAATCTGCAGCTTCAAAGGATCGATATACCGTTGATCCACCCCGTTATCGAAGTAGATGAGGTCGGGCTGGTACTTGTCGATCAGCTCAACATTGCGTTCATACCAGTTCACCAGGAAGCGCTTCATCGCCGCGTTGCTGCGGTCCGCGTAGTTGTAGAAGTCTGCCCATTTTGGGTCGTAGAGATCGGCCTTCGCTTCCTTCATTTTCTCGGCTAATTCGAGGGGCGGATTGATGAATTCGAAATTTTCGATTCCATGATTCGCCACTCCCACCTTCATCCCCTGCTTTCGCACGGCCGCTGCGAGTTCGCCGATGATGTCGCGTTTTGGACCCATCTGCATCGAGTTGAAGGGCGTAACCTTGCTGTCCCACATGGCGAAGTTCTCATGATGCTGCGCTCCGGGCATGACGTACCGCGCTCCTGCCTTCTTGAACAACGCCGCCCAGGCATCCGCATCGAAATGCTCCGCCTTGAACATGGGGATGAAATCCTTGTAGCCGAATTTCTCGGGCGCCCCGAAGTGCTCCGTGTGCCAGGCCCGCGTGCTGTTGGGACCGGTGTTGACGCCAAGCGCCATATCATTGCCGCCGAGCACTTTCAAGACGCTGTCGTTCCCGCCCGCGTAGAGGAACTTCTCATACCACTCGTTGCCGTGCGCCGGCACCGAGAATATTCCAAAATGCATGAAGATACCGAATTTTGCCCCTCGAAACCAGCTTGGAACCTTGTAATTCTCTTTCAGCGAATCCCAGGTCGGCTTCACCGGCCCGGGAGCCATCGTCGTCGGGATCTGCTTGACGGCGTCCTCCACCACGCGCTGACTGGTCTCCGGCGCCATGTCGAAGCCTAAGCTGTTCCCGCCCTCCCCGGCACACTGCGCAGTCACCAGCGTCGAGGAGCCCGCCAGCGCCGCCAGGACGGTCACCGCCATTGCAAACATCGCAGCCATTTGCCTCAAGGTTGACCCTCTCTTCCGAGGAATGCACGTCATTTGGTACTCACCTCGTGTGTTGCAATGAAATTCAAGTTGAGAGCCAGGGCATTTATTTCAGCAATCTCAACTCTACCTATGATGAAGAAGTTCACCTCGAGAAAGAGTACGGAATGGTGAGAGTGGACTCGAGAACCAGGTCGCGAAACAGCTTGCCGCCCTCGTGGAGTTTGACAAAAAACCTCGTCACGCAGCATTGCGTGATCTCTGACGGCAACCCCGAGGCAAAAGTTAACGCTTAACTCTCCCCAAAGAACATTCGATGCGGTTAAAATCGTGAGTGAGCTGAGGATCCGATCCGCAAATGTCGACAAGTCGAAACCGAAGATCCGCGTAAAGGTTTTCAACGAAAACTTTAGCGTTAACGCCCCGGATAATAATCACGGGTTATGGTGGTGTCAAGAACTTTTCGGAGAGCGCTGGTCTGCGTGTCAGGCCGCCTGTACATGAACCCGTCGCCGATTCGACCGACGCAGTTCTCACTGTTTACTGATATTGCGCCGCGGCATGACGGCACCCAACATCTGGCCGGGGATTGCCTGCCTCCCGCACAGTTCGCTGGACCATCAATCGAGACAGGGGAACCTTCCACATGAAACGGAGAGAATTCATCGCATCCGCCGGCGCCATCGCCGCGCTTTCATCGATTCCTTCGTGGGCCTCGGGTCACGGGCAGGAAAACATCAACAGCTTTCCGGAAAAGATCCTGCAGGGCGACAGCCCGTACGTCGAGCACGAACCCATCGCGGAATACCATAATGCCCCAGCCGCCGCTTATGAAGCATTTCAGGATATGAAGTTCGGTGCGCGCATTCACTGGGGCATTTATTCCATCTGGCATCGTGGGGCTGAGTCGTGGCCGTTTCTGAATATGTCGTTTGAAGATCGTCACGCCTACAACCAACTCTACAGGACTTGGAATCCGGCCGGTTTTGATGCCTCCCGCTGGGTGTCCGCATTCAAGGAAAGCGGCATGAAGATGTTTGCCTTTACAACCAAACACCATGAAGGCTTTTCAATGTTCGATACGAAAACCAGGGTCAAGCGCCGCACCAACTGGACCGGTCCCGGTGGGCCGAAGATGGAAGAATGCGATCTGGCTTACTCCATCATGGAGACGCCATTCAGGCGCGACGTCGTGAAAGAGCTGTGCGATGAAGCGCACAAGCAGGGAATCAAGATCGACCTCTACTTCTCCCATCCTGATTGGTACGACGCCGATTTCAGACCCTATGGGCAGCACCCGTTGCAAGTAGCGTCCTCGCAGAGCTTGATGGTTCCCTGGGACTATCAACGCGTCCAAACACTCTTTCGCGATCACACCGTGCTCGTTCCCGATCCCACTGAATCCGAAGTGAACCGGATGATGGCGCGCCACTGCGCTCAGCTGGTCGAACTGGTTACAAACTACGGCACCATCGACATGATGTGTCTGGATATCTGTTTGGGGCCAAAGGTATGGCCCGAGTTTCGAAAGACCATTAGGAAGGTCCGCGAAATCCAGCCTAATGTCATGCTGAGAAATCGCGGCATTGGGAACTACGGCGATTACTACACACCAGAGCGCGCGGTCCCCGGATCCAAGGTGACAACAACCAGGCCGTGGTTCTGCATCTATCCTCTGGGTTCGGATTTCTCCTACGAACCCGATGCGGGTAAATACAAGGGTGCCAAGTGGATCGTTGACAACCTGGTGGATACAGTCGCCAAGGGAGGAGGATTGATGGTAGGCATAGGGCCGAGTGCCCACGGAGAGTTTCATCCCGAAGCTATCCGTCAAACGAAGGAAGCGGGGGTGTGGCTCAAGACAAATGGAGAAGCCATCTACGCTACACGTCCTCGCGACGGCGGAAACTACGCAGAGGGAGATCACATTCGCTTCACGCGTTCAAAGGACAACCAATGGGTCTACGCCATACTGACGGATTGGCCGGGTCGGGAACTGACGCTAACCTCCCTGCGGCCCAGGGAGGGCTCGAAGATAAGCATGCTCGGCTCGCCGGCCAACCTGGAGTGGTCTTTCGACTCCGCGAAAGGAACAGTCATCCGCTTGCCGGAGAGTCTTCAAAGCGCGACCAATCGTCCCAGCCGGCACGCGTGGAGCTTAAAGATGAAGATGAGCTAGCCGCGACCCTCGGAGCGTGCAGAGCGCAGGGAAACAAACCGCGCCGCGCGATCCTCGCCTGCGCTCCGCGATCCGCAGGATGGTGCAGCCTGCGAATCGCTCGTGCTCGAAACTATTCGGGCAAAGCGTATTGCCCCTCAATGTGGAAGTGGCCGGCGACACCTGCCGCTCCCGTATCAGGCTGGCCTCCGCCGATGCTGATGGTGTAGTCCCCCGGAGCGACGATGGGATTGCCATCGTCCGTCACCATGCCCAGATCGCGTGCCTTCAAATCGAAATGAATCTTCTGGCTGGCGCCGGGTTCGAGATGGATGCGTTCAAAACCACGGAGAGCAACGAGCGGCGCGCCCTTGACCGGCGGAAATTTCAGATAGAGCTGCACGACCTCATCTCCGGCTACCTTGCCGGTATTGGCCACCGTCACATCGGCGCCAATGGGCTGTCCGGCAGCCACGGCCTGCGACGGCACATTGAGGTCGCTGTAATTGAATTTCGTGTAACTGAGCCCATAGCCAAACGGATAAAGCGGCTTACCGTTGAAGTATCGATACGTCCGGTTCGCCATCCCGTAGTCTTCGAAGTTAGGCAACTGGTCGACACCCTTATAGAAGGTGACAGCCAGGCGCCCGGCGGGATTATTTTTCCCGCTCAGGCTCTCCGCGACAGCCGCGCCGCCCTCCTCGCCGGGGTACCACGCCTCAAGAATTGCGTTGGCATGCTCGTTGATCCAATTGATAGCCAGGGCGCTTCCGTTCATGAGAACGACAGCCAGGGGCTTGCCCGTGGCGGATACAGCTTCCACCAGGTCTTCTTCCGGCTGGGGAAGGTCAAGACTGGTGCGGTCTCCGCCGAGGAAGCCCGGTTCGCTCACCGGCATTTCCTCGCCCTCAAGCTGGCTGGTGATGCCCACGACCGCAATCACGACATCAGCATTTTTCGCAGCCGCGATCGCTTCCGGCGAGGGCAGGTTATTCGCTTTGTTCCAGATCAGCTCTGCGTGCGGCTTGCCGTTCCTGGTTCCGTAAGCGATTTCGAGCGCGACCTTGCGGCCCTTTTCGAGGTGGACGCGGCCAACGCCCGATGCGGGCCCACCTCCGCCGCCGAACGCCGTGGCGACCTGCTTGCCGTCCACTGCCAGCCTTCCAAATCCTTCGCAGCGGATCCCAAGGATGAAATCGCCCGTTTCCGCCGGTGTCAGGAATCCGGACCATTGCACGCCGAAAGTTTTCTTCCCGCCTACTTCCGCCGGCAGATTGCTTTCGGTGAGTTTGACGTTGGCCTCCGTGCGGCTGACGATCGGCGTGGTGTTCGCTCCCGGGGCTGGCTGTCCTCTCCGCATCCCTTCGTTGTATTCGGCCTTAAGGCCGGGCTTGCCGTCCGGAGTGCTCAGAAGTGCATCCGGCACGGCAGTCCCATCCGTGCGAAGGAACTGCGTTCCGGGGACGAACGTGATGGTTGCGTTGGGGAACTCAGCATGAAGGCCCTCGAGAATGGAAACAATGTGCGTGGGCTGACCGGCATAGTTTCCGATCAGCGGCCTGGTCTGGTCGGCAAGCGGCCCGACGACAGCAATTTTCCGGACTTCCGGTTTTAGCGGAAGCAGGCCGTCATTCTTCAGCAGCACCATGGACTCGTTCGCCAGCTTGCGCGCCTCCGCGCGATGTTCCGCGCTGTCAAGTTCCTTCTCGTCGATCTTTGTGTAGGGAACCATGTCGGGAGGATCAAACATGCCGAGCTTGATCCGCGCGGTAAACAGGCGAACCAGCGCGTTGTCGAGAACGCTCTCGGGCAGATATCCCTGCTGAACGGCGTCGATATAGGCTTTTTCGACCGGATCTCCAAACCGCGAAGTGAAGGTCACGCACTCGTTATCCATGCCGCGAAGTACGGAGATCGCGGCGCCCTGCGCCTGTGTCGAACGGTAGCGATGATTGGCCGCCACGTCTCTCACCGCGTCACAGTCCGAGACCACGTATCCCTGGAAGCCCCATTTGCCGCGCAACTGGTCCTCGAGCAGATACTGATTGGCGCATGCCGGCTCGCCGTTGATCGCGTTATACGCGCACATCACCGATCCCGCTTTGCCTTCCACGATGGCAGCGCGGAATGCCGGCTCGTAGGTATCCACCTCGTCGTGCTTGCTGACGTCCACATCCGCGAAGTGGCGCGTTGGTTCCGGTCCGCTGTGCACGGCGTAATGCTTCGGTGTCGCGATCGCAAGGTAGTACCTGGGGTCATCGCCCTGCAGTCCGGTCACATAGGCAACTCCCATGCGGCCCGTGAGAAACGGATCTTCGCCGTAGGTCTCCTGTCCGCGGCCCCAGCGCGGGTCGCGGAAAATGTTCAGATTCGGCGACCAGAAATCGAGGCCTCCCATAATGCCGGTGTGCCCTTCTCGCAAATTCTGCACATGCTTGATGCGCCCCTCAATGCCAATTTGCGCCGCCATGCTATGAATTCCCGGCGCGTCGAACGTGGCGGCAAGGCCCATCGGCTCCGGATACTCGGTTACGCCCTCGTTGATGACGCCGTGGAGTGCTTCGCTCCACCATTGGTACGCGGGTATCTTGAGCCGCGGTACTGCCGCGGAGTTGTTCTGCATCTCCGACGCTTTCTCAGCGAGTGTCATGCGGCGTACCAGGTCGGTGGCGCGCTGCCCGGGGGAGAGCTGCGGATTCAGGTAAGCCGGATTCTCGGAGTCCTGGGCCGCCGCAAGTCGCAGGATTGAGCCCAAAAGGAGCGCTCCCGTACAGGCAACGATGTACTTGAGAATTCGCGTCACGCGGGTCTTCATGCTTTTCTCCAAGGGTTTGAAAATGCCAGGCAGGCGGCAGTCACCACTCCGCAACCGAAGCGAAAGCCGGCCGCGGCAGGATTGCGAAAACCCGGCGAGCCGCAAATGCCTCCCGAACCCGGCAGCAGCCCGACAAGTCCGATGGCCGTACTCTATCGTTCCCGGGTCGCGTTTTTTCGGCCACCGTTGTCGTGATTCGCTCCCGGAATTCTCGACTATACCGAGGAAGAGTCAGGGCGGGCAAGTGGAATAAATCGCTTTATTCCTCGTCCCTCCGTGGATTACCATGCCCCTGACCGACCATGGCAGGGCAGTGCGATACCGAATCGGCTCTGCCTCAAAAAATGTCTTGCCCGGAGGTACACAATGAAATTGCTCGCAATTGGAATGCTATTGGCAGCAAGTTTTTGCCTTGCGCAGGAGCAGGGTGACTTCAAGCCCGCGACGTCGAATGTGCTCGATGCGCAATACCCCAAGGTGGACAGCAACTCACGCGTGCAAATCCGAATCAAGGCGCCGGATGCGGCCAGGGTGAAGCTGAATTTCTGGAGCGGGCCCAAGTTGGACATGGAGAAAGGTCCCGATGGGTTCTGGACCGCAACCACTCCGCCCATGGCTCCCGGCCTTCACTACTACACCGTCATCGTGGATGGCGCCGAGGGAAGCGATCCGGGCAGCACGGCCTACTTCGGCGGCAGCAAGTGGGCCAGCGCCGTCGAGGTGCCGGAATCCGGAGTGGACTATTACCTGCCCGGGAATGTGCCGCACGGGCAGGTGCGCGAGGTTTGGTACCACTCCAGCGTGACGGGGACGTGGCGGCACACGCAGGTTTACCTGCCGCCGGACTACGATGCCCAGACAAAGACCCGCTATCCGGTTCTCTACCTGCAGCACGGTGGAGGGGAGGATGAAACCGGCTGGATTCGGCAAGGCAAGGCGAATTTTATTCTCGACAACCTGATCGCCGCCGGAACAGCGAAGCCGATGATCATCGTCATGGCGAATGGGTATGCGAGCCGCATCGGGTACGTTGTTCCAGACCTCACCGGTAAGCCCTTCGGCTCCCCCGAGTTCGTCAAGGTGATGCAGGAGCGGATGGGCGCCTTCGAAGACGACATGACCCAGGTGTTGATTCCGTTCATCGACGAAACCTTCCGAACCATTCCCGATCGCGAGCACCGCGCCATGGCGGGGCTGTCTATGGGTGGAATGCAGACATTTCAGGTGACCTTCGATCACCTCGATCTGTTCTCCTACATCGGCGGATTCAGCGGCGCGGCCAATGTGTTCGCGATGGGGAACGGCAAGCTGGATACTACGACGGCTTTCCACGGCGCGATGGCGGATCCGGCGGCCTTCGCGAAGAAAGTGCATCTGCTGTGGATCGGCGTGGGAACCAATGAGCCCGAACGAATGAAAACCGGGCTCGAAAGCCTGCACGCGTCTCTCGACGCAGGAAAAGTCCAGCATGTGTTTTATGAATCACCCGGCACCGATCACGAATGGCAGACCTGGCGCCGAGACCTGAAAGATTTTGCGCCGCGGCTGTTCCAGTCGTCTCGTCAACAGCCTTCCGCGGAGCATGGCAAGTAGCGTGTTCACTTCCTGCGATAGGTAGGTATGCTGATCTGAGTCCGGGCAATGTCGCACATGAATAGACGAAATTTCCTCAGGAACTCGATGGCGGCGACTGCCTCCTTCCCTCTTTCAGCCGTCGCCAGCCCGTTCTTGTCCACTGATGCTCCGGTTGAAGGCGAGCCGAAGGTTGCCGTACTGCTCATCGACACCGACAGGGTCACGACTCCCATCAATGAGCGGCTCTACGGGCAGTTTCTCGAACACATCAATCACTCCGTAGAGGACGGGCTCTTCGCCGAACAGATTCGCGGCGCCGGATTCGAAGGCGATGACTTCAAGACGTATTGGGAATCGTTCTCGGACCGCGGCGAAGTCGAAATTGCGAACCTCGAATTTCAGAATGGCGCCAAAAGCGTGCGCCTCCGCGTCGAAGGCGGCCGTGCCGCGATCCGGCAAGGCCGCCTCTTCCTCGATGCAGAAGTGAAGTATGAGGGTTCGCTCTGGTTGAAACGCGAAAAAGGTTCCCCACATTTGACGCTTCTCGTCAAAAGCTCCAACGGCGAACCGATCGCATCGCTGCCGATTGCGATCACCGGCTCCGACTGGCAGGAGGTCCCCTTTTCTTTCACCAGCCCGGTGCGGGACACGCAGGCATCCATCGAGATCGCGGCAACGGGCAGGGGGGAGATACTGGTTGATTTCATTTCGATGATGCGCGCCGATGTCCGCCGCAACGGCATGCTGCGTCCCGATCTACTCCAGGCGCTTGCAGGCCTGCGTCCATCGTTTATCCGCTGGCCCGGCGGCTCGTTCGCCTCCACATACAAGTGGAAGGAAGGCATTGGCCGCTACGCCGCGCGCGGTTACCACCCCAATACCTTCTGGGGAGGCTACTCAGATTACTACGGCTTCGGGACAGACGAGTTTCTGGGGCTTTGCCGCAAGGTCAACGCTGAGCCTCTTATCGTTTTGCCTGCACCCGGCACGAAACCGGAGCAGGTCGAATATGCCATGGACTGGGTCCGCTATCTCAATGACCCCCCCTCTACGGAGTGGGGACAAAAACGCGCCGCCGACGGACATCCCGAGCCTTATGGCGTCACTCTCTTCCAGATCGACAACGAGCCCATGAACAACGGCTTTACGCCCGAGGAGTACGCCGAAATCGTCAACGTCTACGGCAGCCGCTTGCGCCACATTGCTCCCCACGCGCGAATCGTCGCATGCGGGCAAAAGCGGTCCAGCGACATGGACTGGAGCGAGAAGGTCATCGACCTTGCCGGAGAGAACCTTGACATACTCGGCTGCCACAACTACGAGTACGAACCCCAGAACTTCGAGACCGGCCTGCGGCGCATCCGCGACTACCTTACGAAGCTGCGGGACTATGTGCGCGCCTCCGCGCACCCGCACGTCGAAATCGCTGTCCTCGAGTGGAGCCTCCAGCACACCTACGACTGGAGGGCGGGACTTCATACGGCCGGCAGCCTCATCCTCTACGAGGAACTCAGTCCCGGACTCACCATGACGTGTCCTGCCCTGCTCATGCGCAACACAACGGACGATCCGAAATGGACGTCTTTCATCTATCACGATCACGTCACCTGGTTCCCCGGAGCCGGCTATGTCGTCGAGAAACTCTTTCGAGAGCACTACGCGGAGCGGTATCTTGGCTCCGCCACCGGCGCCTTCCGCGATGTATCCGACCGCAAGCGCCTGTTCGACAAGATCTCGACGCTGATTCCGGAACAGTGGGAGCCCGCGTCCGTTGACGCCGTCGCCACGGCCAGCGCCGACAGACGTCGCATCGTCATCAAGGCGGTCAATTATCGGGCCGAGCGGAATGTTCTAGTTGTGCGCCTGCAGGGCGCCGCCGTTCCTGAAAAGGCAGTCGCGACGTTGCATACCGTCAGGGCAGGACTCACGGATTCCGCATCCCTTGAGCGTCCCGATGCGATTTCCCCCGTGAGTCGGCCATTCGAATACGCGAAGGATTTCTCCGTCGATCTCGATCCCTACGCTGTTGCCGTCGTAGAGATCCAATCGGAATAATTCGGAACCCTGACTTGTGCCGGATTGGTCAAGACGGGACCAGGGCAGCGGAATTTGCATTCGGCCGCCCCGCCCGGCATTGCGTCGTTTTTGCTTC
The DNA here is from genome assembly GCA_963730805.1 of uncultured Acidobacteriota bacterium. GTDB lineage: Bacteria > Acidobacteriota > Terriglobia > Terriglobales > Acidobacteriaceae > Telmatobacter. The sequence goes on from CAVSTL010000001.1 coordinate 381,228, forward strand.
ACATCAGGTCGGCGGTGGTAGTTTTCATGGTAATGCGGGTTGCAGTGACCACACCCGTAAACGAAGTTACGGTATTGTCAGTGTGGTACGCATCCAGCGAGAATGCTCCCGAGAAGTGATTCCCGTCCGGGCTCAAGGCCACCACTTCAACAATGTGGGTCGGGCCGGCCGGGTTTCCGACGACTCCGTTCGGCGTTCCCGGGGCGTATTCGTTGCCTGCCCAGGCAAAGTGGTTGAGCTTGTACGTGGACTTGCCCGTCTGCTCCCACACCCCCATGCAGAAATCGCCATCCTGCGGAGGCCGTGCGGAATTCATGATTTCGGTTTGGTCGCTGTGCCAGACCACCAGGGCGTTGTCGATCACCGTCTTGGGAATCGGTGCCCCGTCCAGGGTGTCGGCGGTGAACGTAACATGCCACATTCCGACAATCGACTCTCCCTCTCCGCTGTCTGCGGAAACGTTGAGCAGGGCCGCGCTCCGAAGGCCCGGGTATCCAGACTGCGGATGCCAACTGCTGGGATGAGCCAGAGATTTGGGGAGATTACCGCATTGCGCTTGGGCGTGAGGCAAAGCCAGCAGCGCAGGCATCAAGATCGAAGCAGCAATGGCGAGTGACTGAATGGGTTTCACGGAAGAACCTCCAAATCACTCCGTCGCCTTCGATTCCTGGCGACGTGTGATGAATAGGAGTCTGCGTTACTTTGGCGGGCCACGCAATGAGGCGGGGATGAGTTAAAGCTGAGTTCCACAACTTGCTCAACTCATCCAAAACTCATCCGCTCCCAATATTTCAGAGTGGTACCCTTCTGTGCATGAACGAGCAGATTGAGGGTCTCTCGGGAAATCAATTGGCCGCCCTGCGGCGAAGCGTGAATTGCGCCGTTTTGACCGGCACCGAACCTGAATTCGATCGCGCGCGGCGGGTTTGGAACGGCATGATCGATCGCAAGCCGTCGGCCATCGTCCGGCCCGCGAGCATCGCTGACGTAATCCACTCCGTACGCTTCGCGCGCGAGCAGGGCATCGCCGCTTCCGTTCGCGGCGGCGGCCACAGTGTCGCGGGAAAAGCCGTGGCTGACGGAGCCATCATGATCGATCTCTCCCTGATGAGGGACGTGCAGATCGACACAAGCCGCAGAACCGGCCTTGTGCAGGGTGGTGCCACCTGGGGCGAATTTGACCGCGAGGCTCAGAAATTCGGTCTCGCGACAACCGGCGGTGTCATCTCGTCTACCGGTGTTGTTGGACTCACTATGGGCGGCGGCATCGGATGGCTGATGGGAAAACTCGGGCTGAGCTGCGATAACGTGCTCTCCGCCGATCTTGTGAACGCCGACGGAAATCACATGTCGGTGAGTCCGACTCAGAACGAAGACCTGTTCTGGGCGATTCGCGGCGGGGGCGGCAACTTTGGGATCGTGACCGCAATGGAGTTTCGCGTCCACGATCTCGGGCCCGTGCACGGCGGGGTCCTGTTGTATCCGCGGAAGCTTGCCGTGGACCTGCTTCGCCAATATCGGGATATTACTCGGAATGCGCCCGACGAGTTGACCGCCTATGCGGCCCTGTTGGTGGGACACGGTAATCCCATAGCCGCGATCGCGCTTTGCCACAGCGGTTCAAACGGAGGGGATGCGGCCTGCAGGCAATTCCAGCTTTCGACTCCGCCGGTAGCCGACATGGTGGGCGAAAAAAAGTACACCGAAATCCAGACGATGCTCGATTTTTCCGCTCCAGCGGGCCTGCATTATTACTTCAAATGTCCGTTCCTCCGCGAGCTGAGCGACGATGCAATTCGGACGATCGTGGAGTTCGCCGAACGGACGCCGACCGAACAGACGCAGGTGGTGCTCGAGCACATGCACGGAGCGGCCAGCCGCGTACCGGTCGCCCAAACCGCCTTCGCCTTGAGGCGGGTGCATTACAGCGTAAACATCATGCCCGCGTGGACTGACCCGGCCATGGCGGAGAAATGCATCGACTGGGCGCGGGAACTTGCCGCGGCGCTGGAAAGCTTTGGCGCATCCGATGCCTACGTGAACTACCTCGGCGACGAAGGCCCCTCCGCCGTGCGCGCTTCCTACGGCTCCAATTACGAGAGATTGGTAGCGCTCAAGAGGAAATACGATCCGTCGAATTTCTTCCGGTTCAATCAGAACATCGTCCCTTCCGGTTAGTTCCGAGCCAGGTGCGAGAGCCCGATCGATGCCAGAAAGCGGTGATAACGTGCATCCCTCCGAAAAGGCTTGAAGTCTTCGCTAAGAACTACGATGTAAATGGGTGTCGATTTCATCCGAACGGCTCGATCCAGCCACTCGAACATCTCGTCAGCCAGTTTGAGCCTCGCGTAGACCACGGCAATCAAAACAGCCGGCTCGGTCCGGTTCTCCGCGGCCTTCAATTCCTCCACAATGGCGAGAGCCCGTTGGCGGTCGCCGCTTGCCGCCTTGGCTGCCCCCAGAAACGCAACAGACTCAAGGTTGTCGGGCGTGAGCGAAAGAGCCTTTTCGAAAGCAGTGATGGCCTCGTCATGACGGTCGACATATGCGAGTAGTCTGCCCAGAAACATGTACGATCGATAGTGGCCAGGATCAAGTTCGATGCTTTGTTGAATCTGCCGAAGAGCGAGATCGTATTGCCCGGCGTGGCTTTGGGCCACTCCCACATAGAGGTTCACGCCGGCCGATAACGGTTCGATCTCGCGCGCCCGTTGCACCGATTCGATGGCTTCACGATGCCGCCCCACCACCGAGAGGTAAAGAGATTGCCAGATGAGCGCGGTGATCTGGCTCGGGTCCAAGTCAAGTGCCAGTTGGAATTCGCGCTCGGCGCCATCCCAGTCCAGGTCGTACCAGCTCTTAATCAAGCCAAGGGTGCAGTGCGCTTCGGCAAGCGTTTCGTCCTGATCGAATGCCATTTGAAGATGAGACCGCGCTTGCGCGAGTGCTGCGAGAGGCTTCATTTGTCCCACGCGAATCGACCCCAGTTGCGCGTAGCAGTCCGCCAGGCCCGCATAGGCCGGCGCGAATCCCCTGTCGAGCGACAAGGCCTCCTGAAAATAGGCCATGCTGCTGCGAATGGCTCCCGTGTTCATCTTGTGCCAGAAAAAACGGCCCTTGAGATAGGCATCGTACGCGGCCGAGGACCGCGAATATCGCCGCGAACCAACCGTAGCGCTCGGAAAAAGTTCCAGAGCGAGAGATTCACTAACGCGCTGCGTCACTTCTTCCTGCACCGTGAGAAGGTCCCCCGATTTGCGATCGTAGGTTTCCGACCACAGGATGCTCCGGTCGCGCAGATCGTGCAATTGTGCGGTGATGCGAAGCTTGTCTGCGGAGCGCCTCACGGAGCCTCGCAAAAGATAATCCAGGTTCAGCTGACGTTGCAGACGATCGATCTGGTCTCCGGATACGTCCCCGGCCCCCAGTCTGGGAATTGCCGTCACGCGAAGGCGGCCTGTTTGGATGCGCGAAAGCGCCGAAATCATATCTTCCGTCAGGCCCGCGGCGAAATAGGTTTCTGACTGCCCCGAGAGATCCTCAATCGGAGCGACCGCAATGCGAATGCGTCTTTCCGCCCCGGCATCCCTCTCCGCATCTCCCCTCGATTCGATCGGCGAAATCAAACGGTAACCGAGGCGCGGAAGAGTCTCTATGTAGCGAGGGTGCTCCGCCTGGTCGTTCAACGCAACCCGAATCTGGCGAACGCAGAAGTTCAGCCCCTGTTCAAAATCAACAAAGGTGTCCTCGCCCCAGATGGCGAGGCGGATCTGTTCTCGCGTGACCAGCGAGCCGCCATGTTTGAGAAGAAAGGCGAGTACCCGCGCCGGCTGCTGCTGAATACGGATCAGCGCACCGTTCCTGTGGAGCTCGTGGGTCTGCTCATTGAGCTCAAATTCCCCAAACCGAATCAAAGACATATTGGAGAAAGACGGGAACCGAATCTTCGGGATTATAGCAGTTTATTTGTTCATAACCGCCCATTTAGCCGCGGTTGATCCTCGACGAAGGGCGGCCTTCGTCGATCAGTTCCGAGCGCATGGCCCCTTTTGCAGTGAGGACATCGCTGTTCAGTCGATAACCCGAAGCTCGAAGTGAATCCCGCGCTGCTTTCGGCCCGGGTCCCCAATTCCGCACGCAAGCTCCGAAAGCGCTGCACACGGGAGTCATCTAATCAGGCAGCGACTTTCCCTTCGTCTCCATGGCAAATGGGATTGCGAGAAGCCCAATAGCAAACGCGATAGCCGTGAACGCAACCGGTTTGCCCAGCGTTCCCATCCGGCCAACCATGGCGCCCAGCACAAGGTTGATTCCCGCCGCAAGAAAGCGCCCGAACGAAGTCGTGAAAGCGAAGGCGGAGGCGCGCACCGAGGTTGGGTACTGCTCGGGCAGCCACAAGCTGAAGATCGCAAAATTCCCGCCGAAGAACCCCAGGAACACCAGCACCGCGAGGAAGGGTCGCAGGCCGTCAGGTAAATAGAACGCCCAGCCGAATCCCAGCACGATGCAGGCTGCCATCCCCAGAAAATAAAAAGCGAGCGCCCGCCGCCGCCCCATCCGTTCAGCCAGCCAAGGAGCCGCAAGACATCCCAGGATGGTGCCCAGGGAGAGCAGCCCCATGCCTGTTGAAGATAGCTTCGCCACTTGTGGAGCCGTCATCCCCGCCCGTTCCGCAAGGAAGGCAATGGCCGAAGGAGCATAGACAGCGCCGGCCCAGAGACCGCAAATGGCCGCTGCGAGCAGGGTCGTATTCACCAGCGTTCGCCGGGTGTACGGAGCCATGAAGATCCTGCGCAGCGGGAACGGTCTGGCCGCGGACTTCGCCTTGCCCTCTCCATGCCACCGCTCCGGCTCCTTGACGCGAATGAGAACCAGAAACGCCACGATGACCGGCGCCAGTCCGCACCAGAACATGGCGCGCCAGCCATAGCGGCTTGCAACTGTGTAGTTCAGTGCCGAGGCCACGAAGAAGCCGGCATAGTAGCCGGTTTGCAGATAACCGGCGCCCATCTTGCGGCGGTCTTCCGGCCAGGCTTCCGCGACATAGGTGCCTGCCAAAGCCCATTCGCCTCCAATTCCAATACCGGCCAGCATCCGGAACAATCCCAGCTGCCACACATTCTGTGACAAGGCGGCAAGCCCGGTGAATATGGCGTAGACAAAGATGGTGCACGCCAACACCCGGCTGCGGCCATACCGGTCGGCGATCGGCCCCCACACCAGCGAGAGTCCCCATCCAACCAGAAACAGCGCAAACAGAATCGATCCTGCCCATCCCACGTTGGCGTGACTCGCTTCAATCCCAGACCGGGGAAGCAATTCGGTAAGGGCAGGCGTGAGGACCAGCGCATAGATCACCGAATCCATGCCATCCAGCGTCCATCCTGCCCATGCGCCCCAGAACCCAACGATTTGTTGGCGGTTGAGCCGTGTGCGAGTCGGCGCCCGCGCATCCGTCAACGATTCATCGGTCACTGCCGCTCCTCACCGTTGAGAAATGGAATTAACCCGCGGACTCGACCGCGCCCGCATCTTCAAACATCGCACTCACCGCGGGCTTCACGATCTTTCCCATCGCATTCCGCGGAAGAGCATCGAGGAGCAGAAGCCTTGTGGGGAGCTTATTTGATGACAGGAATTCCCGTGTCCAATTACGAAGGCCCGTTATATCCAGAGTGCTCCCTTCTTTGAGCACCAGTGCCACGGCCACTCGCTGCCCCCATTCCGGATCGGGGACTCCAACCACCGCGCACTCGGCAATGGCGGGATGAGCACGCAACGTCTCTTCAATCTCCAGCGCCGATATCTTGTGCCCTCCGGTTTTGAGAATGTCGATGTTTGTGCGGCCGAGAATCCGATAGGCGCCGTTTTCAAGCACCGCGGTATCCCCGGTCAGAAACCATCCCTCGCGAAACGCGTCGCGGGTCGCCTCCGGCTTGCGCCAGTATTCCGCAAAGACTCCCGGACCGCGCACCCGGATTTCTCCCGCCGTCCCCGCGTCCACCGGCTCTCCGTCTTCTCCCGCCAGTTGAATGCTGACACCGGGAAGAGGCGTACCCACACTCCCGGGTATTCGCGCACCGTGCAGAGGATTTGACAGCGCCATGCCAATCTCAGTCATGCCATAGCGCTCCAGCAGCGAGTGACCGCTGATCTCTTCCCAGCGCTTGAGCGTACTCACCGGCAGGGCCGCTGAACCGCAGACCATCAGGCGCAGCCGGGCACACGACCGGCTCAGTGCCTCGCGGCGCGCGGGCTCAGCGGCTTCCCATGCGGCGATGAGCCTCACGTAGATCGTGGGAACGGCCATGAAGGCCGTCAGGCAGTCCCTGGCGATAAGTTCCCAGATCGCACCGGCATCGAAACGCGGAAGCATGTGACAGCATGCGCCCGACCAGAGGGCGCACCCCACTACATTCACGATTCCGTGCACGTGGTGAAGCGGCAGGCACAAGACGGTTCTGTCACTCGCGTTCCATTCCCATGCCTCCACCAGGCTGACGATCTGGGCCGTAATGTTCGCATGGGTCGTGACCACGCCCTTCGGCCGGCTCGTGGTGCCGCTGGTGTAGAGAATCATGGCCCGGCGCGTGGTCGAAATCTCCGGTAGTTCCGGAGCAGGATCTTCCAGGGGAGTGTCGCAGTGGAACGTGCGCAAGCCGCGAGCCTCGGCAAGCGGCGCCAGTTGCGCAGCACCGGCCGCGTCAAACATCAGGATCGATGCCTCTGCATCGTCGAGGATGTATTCGAGTTCCGCCTTGACCGCGTTCAATGGTAGCGGAACGGCAATTCCGCCTGCGCGCCAAATTCCCCATTGCGCCGCAACCCATTGGAATCCCGGCGTAACCAGGAACCCGACACGAGCTTCGCGCAAGTCTCCAATGCCGGCGAGAAGAGCCGCAGCGACCCGGGACGACGCATCCAGCAAATCGAGATAGGTGAAAGCCCCTTGCTGGTCGATAATTGCGACTTGCTTTTCGTGCAGTTGCGCTTGTGCGATGAAGGGGAGTGGGGAAGCGTCACGCATCAACGTCCGAATATACGTCACAACCAAATCCTTGTCGACGGAACCTCAAGCGAAGACCAGTCACAAGTCACCGCGCCCAACGTGGAGTTCGGAGCAGGCAGCCTCGCCTGCAATCTTCTCCGACGCACAAAGGCCGTCCGCGATGCGGACGGCCTTTGTGGGATGCGCTGAGTTGAGGAGCGGTTAGTCGCCCGCCACCAGGTCGGTTTCTTCCTGCTTGGCCTGTTTCGGTTTGGCGGGAGCGATCGAGTCCAGACGAACCAGTCCTTCGACCGGCTTCTCGCCGAGCACATGCTCCCGGTAGAGCTTGGCCATGCGGGCATTTTCGGCTTCCGCCTTGACTTTGTCGGCGCTCGACTGATCGCGGGCGCGGAGACGTTCTTCGCGGGCGTTCTTGGCGATGCCGAGCTTGTCCAGCGTGTGGTTGGCTTCGGAATTGACATGCTCCATGTTGAGCACCAGTTCGTGGCCCACCTGGGTCATGCCCACCTTCTTGCCGCCGGCGAAGATTTCGTGGCGCCCATGCTCCTCATACCACTTGGTGAGCGTGGCCGTCATGTGCATCTTCTCGATGATGTTTCTCCAGCCCACGCCCGTGTTGTAAGCGCAGAACGAGATTTCGCCTTCCTGCGTAGCGTAGGGAATGATGCACTGCTCGGTGCGGCGGAAATCGTAGTTGAACAGGTCCTGGAACCACATGCCCGCGATGAACAGGAAGTTCCAGCGATCCGACCGCCGCTTCTTGATGTCGTCCATGGTGCGGTCGCCCTTCACGCTGCCGTAATCTTTGCCGGTAGCGTTGAAGGTCTTGTCCATCTTCTTCAGCATGTCGGTGATCTTGAAGTGGGTCGGCGCCTGGAACGGATCGTAGTTCCGCAACAGCGCCAATCCGAACCCGAGCACCGACAGCCACTTGCCGCGGGCGGCATCGTTCACCTTGGCCAGGTCCTTGGCCACCTTGTTCATGTCGAGGAACGCGGTGACGGGCGCCGCTTCCTTGGTTTCCTTGTCGATCATCAGTGCCATGCCGATGCCGCAATTGGGATGGCATCCGCAGGAGAGCTGGCCCCACTCGGCCGTGGGTCCATGAACCAGGTCGGCCCAGTCGGAGAAGGTGCTCATAAAGCTGATGGGGAACCAGTCACGCTCCGGCTCGCCCAGGCCAACCTGGTTCTTGACGTCGTGCGCCATGTGCGAGAGCGTGTAACGCTGCGCCACGCGGCGTTCTTCAGAGATATCTTCATCGCGGCCCGTAAAGCTGACCGGCTGGAAGCTGAGGAAGCTGATCTTCTTGGGATTGTCGAGGGCAAACTCGATGATGCGGCCCACCTGCTCGTTGTTGATGCCGTTGATGATGGTGGTCACCGGCACGATGTCCACCCCGGCTTCGTGCAGGTTATTGATGGCCTGCAGTTTCACGTCGAACAGGTTGCCCACCTTGCGGTGCGAGTTGGCGGCGTTGCCGATGCCGTCGAACTGGAGATAGACATAGCGAAGCCCGGCTTCAGCGGCGGCACGGCACAGTTCCTTGCTCTTGGCGAACTCAATTCCATTCGACGCGGCCTGCACCGAGTTGTAGCCCACCTTGCGCGAGTAGGCGACGGCGTCCAGAAAGTAGGGCGAAAGCGTCGGCTCGCCGCCCGAAAACTGAACGCTCATCTGCCGCCGCGGCTTGATGGTGATGGCGTTGTCGAGCATGGTCTTGATTTCTTCCCACGTCAGCTCGTGAACGAAGCCAACCTGGTTGGCGTCCATGAAGCATGGATCGCACATCATGTTGCAGCGGTTGGTCAGGTCGATGGTCAGCACCGAGCCGCGGCCGTGGGTCACGGTCGAGGTGCCGTGGTTGTGCAGCTTTTCGTCGCCCTTGCCGTGCGCGCGGATATCGCGGCCGGGGAAGCTCTCTTCCAGGTGCTTGAAGAACTTGGTGTCGATCGACATCACGTCTTCGAAGTGGCCGTGCTTGGGGCAGTCCTTCACCATCAGGATCTTGCCGTCGCGCTCGATAATCTGCGCCTTGATCTCGCCGACCTTCTCGTTCAGGAGAACTTCGTGGGGCAGCTTGCCGTCCAGGATCTGCTTGCGGATCTCGGGCACGCACTTGGGGCACAGCGAATCGGTGGTACGCGGCCAGCCCAGCGGCGGCTTTTCCTTCTCATACGACTTCAGGAGAGGCTTCTCGCTCCACTTCGGAGTGAATGAGGCATTCGGGCTGATGCGGTTGAGACGCTCGTAAACGGCCCACGCGCCCTTGGCGGCGTAGACGGCGGCTTTCTCGGCGTACTTGATCGCTTTGGCCATATTTGTTTGGATCTCCTTCAAAATTTTGGTGTTGGCCGTTGGGAATCTGTTGGCCCGGCCTGCCGAGGGTGCCATGTGCCACCCAGGGGGCATGAAAAGTCATGGGTAGACTATCGCCCCGCCCCGGTCAACCCAAGCCGGGTGCAGCGAATGGGGAAATGGGGGGTTGAACGGCGTCAGAGTGCAGCGAACGGGAAACGGATCGGCCGCGATCGAGCTCCATGCAAGTCGTTCAAACGGGAAGCGGTTAGAGGACCGTCGGGCCACCTCCGCCTTTCCAGTCCGGTGGCGGCGACATCGATAAACCTATGCTTCGGCCTGCCCCTGGACGTCCCCGCGAATTCCTGGGACAAGGTTCGCCGCCGCAGTGCCCTCCCGGCATCTAACCGACGAACGGGAGGGGCCACGATGTCCATTGCAACCGTTGCGCTGGGGGCGGCCGAGCGCCGGCTTCCCAAGGTGATCGACGCTCGAACCCACGGCATCATCGATTATTGCCACGCGGCATTCTTCTTCGGGATGGCGATTTACTGCGCGCGCCGTAACCGGCGGGCCGCCACGGCCGCGCTTGCGACCGGTGCGTTCATTCTCGCCGAATCTCTGCTGACCGATTACCCGGCCGGTGCGGCGAAGGCGATCTCGTTTCAAACCCACGGACACCTCGACTCCGCATTGACGGCATCGTCGTTCATGATTCCGAAGTTGTTTGGATTCTCGGGCACGCCGGAAGCCGAAGTCTTCAAGATCAACGGCTTCCTCGAGGGCGCGGTCGTGGGCATGACAGATTGGAAATCGGAGCACTCGCGGTGATGCCACAACCGCACAGAATGGCTGCTCGGGTTGAAGCCTTCTCATGAAATTGGGTGGGGAAGTGCGGGGCTGTCTGGAGCCGACGGTCAGACTTGAACTGACGACCTGCTGATTACGAATCAGCTGCTCTACCAACTGAGCTACGTCGGCGCTCCTCATCGATTGTATCGTCGCGGCCCTTTTCGGTAAAGTTGAGGCTTGGGCTTTTCAGGGCAAGGACAAAGCCCTGGGCAGCCGTACGAGGACCAGAAATATCATGATGGCGCAGACTCTGCAGCTTGCGTTCAGAATCGCCTTTGTTTGGGCCGGTGGGTTTCTGTTGGCGGTTGCGGTGCGCGCCCTTCTTCCGGAGCAGTCCGGTCTCACCTTCTCCGGGAAACACTCCACGGTCTTTCTGCCGTATAACAGCATCGGATTCTGGACCTGCCTGCTGGCCGCGCTCACGGTGACGGGCCTGGTGGTCTGCCGCGCGATGTTCGCAGACTTCACGGGCTCGGGCGTAAGCTAGCGTCCCCTCCCCGACTGGGACACACAGCGGCTATACTGCTCCGTTATGCTCGAAGACCCGGTTCGATATTTTCAAGACCTCAGCGAGAACTATCGCCAGATGAGCGACGGCGAACTGCTTGAACTGGCGGAGAAGCCCGAAGACCTGACCGAAGTTGCGCAACAAGTGCTGCGCGACGAGATCGGGAGGCGGCGTCTGGAGAAACCAAAACCGGCCGCAATGCCTCAACGGACGAGCCCTCAACGGACGAGTTTCGATCCGAACACCCACATCGACGTGGTTGGCGGCCCGTTTGCCGACCGCTATGCGCCCCCGCCCGAATTCGAAGACTCAGACGACGCCGAGGCCGCGCCGGACTACACGTGGAAGACGCTGCTCCGTGATTGTGAAACGAACGAGCACGCCTTGCAGCTCGCTGAAGCGTTGAAGCGGCAGGGAATCGAAAGCTGGGTGAGACAGGTTTCTCCTTACAGCACGGATATTCGCGGACCGCAGGTCTACGTGGCGGCCGACCAACTGGAGCAGGCGCAGGCCATTGCCGCGCAGCCCATTCCCCAGGACATCATTGACGAATTCAAGGCGGTGATTCCGGAATTCGAGCTGCCCGTCTGCCCGCAATGCGGCTCGACCGATGAGGTAATGCTGGAGAGCGCCGATCCCGTGAACGCCTGGCTTTGCGAAGCCTGCGGCGCCGAGTGGAATGACCCGGAAATCGCGGCCGACGACACAAACGGGGAAAAATCACCCGCGTCCTAGACTAAGACCAAGACTTAAGACAAGACCGCTGCACCGCTATTGCGCCTGCCGTTGCGCCGACCACTGCCCGTCGGCCCGGCCCGCGACGCGCATGCGGCCCTTCGCCGACGCATCGTCAACCCAGCCTTCGAGAAATGCGGTCACCGGGCCGGGGGCTCCGTCGCGTCCATCGCTGGGCCATTCGCCAGCGAACGACAATTCAATGTGCCCGTCGCGCCAGGTGCCGGTGACCGGTTTGTCGTCGCCCAGCCCGCCGGACCACGTGCCGGTCAATCTGTCCCCATCGCGGGCCAATTTCAGCGAGCCTTCAAACGGGCCGGCATCGCTTCCGAACCGCACTGCCCACACCCCCGTTGGGTCGGAGCCGTTCTTGATAGGCTGCGGCGACGATGGCGTGATGCGCACGTTCGAGAAGTAGGATTCTTCCCCGGCGTACCCCCACAACCCGACCTCGCCGCGCAGGCTCGATCCCTTGAGCCCGTCAACCACCAGGCTTGGCTTTGCCGATCCGTTCAGATAGACACGCGCAGTGCGACCGGCTACGTCGATGCGCATGTGGATCCATGTTTCCGGGGCGATGTCGGCCCAGCTTTCGTAGACGAAGGGCCATTCCCGCCGCAGCCGGTACCAGCCGTAGTCCGGTTCCGCGCAGTACTGCACCGCATGATTGCGCATCGCCTGGTCCTCGGCGAGCGCATTCTTGGGCCGCAGGTAGACAATGTCGTAAGCGGAGGCGTCGGGCTTGACGCGAAATGCGAGGCCCACGAAGCCGGGCATGCGCACCCCGGGCGGCGTGGTGATCTTCAGCGCGATATCGGCTTCAATCGAGCCATCCTGAAAGTCGCTTCCTCGCATCAGGGCAAGGCCCGCTTCCTTTTGGGGATCGCTCACCGTCACGCGCACCGCTTTGCGTCCCAGGTAGTCCACCGCCTCGGCCTTGAGATTATGCAGATCGAGGCTTGCCGAGTCGAGGGCGGGAGTGGATGGCGCGGAAGCAGCTCGCGCGCCCACACAGACCGCCATCAGCGCCACCGCAACCACCAGGCGCCCGCATGCGGAACCTGCCGTTGAAAAGAACATGACTTTCAGAACCTTTCGGAGGAAAATTGGCGTCCGCCTTCCTCACCTGAACGGTGCCTGAAGAGGCCCACCCCGGGAAGGGAATTGTGGTGAATTCCACGCGGGCGTGACGATTAGCGGCGGCCCGGATCAGGGCCCCGGAAATTGCCTCCACACCCGTCCATAAAACGGAAAGAGCCGCCCGGCAACAGGGCAGCTCCTTCCTTCAGGGAGAATAGTTCCAACGGAGGCAAGGCCATCAGAACTTTCTGGCTGCATAGTAGGTGGGGCGGGGGGGAGTGTCAAGAATAAATCTGACAATAAATAAGTGTTTAAACATCAATAGTTTGCAGTACGGATGTGCCGGAAAGAACGATTACGCGTGTTCGCCGTCTCTTTGCCTTATTGCGTTGGTTCTGATTGTGTTTTTATAGTAGTTTCGTCGGGTTTACCCCATTTTTTCCACATGCTTAGGCTCTCCGTTGACCCTCTGGATGCGACCCCCCTTCTTGCTATTCCACTTCCCCGCGCAAGAGGACCGCAGAAGGGGAATACGGAGCGTTACTCCCAGGACGCAGCAATCAGTCGCGCAGGTCCAGGCGAATGAACTCGGCGTCGTAGACCGACGAGATCGGCCGGCCGCGGGCCAGGCGATAGAGCGCCCGCCCGCCGCCCAGGAACAGTCCAAGCAGGATCGCGGCGCTGGCCCCGATAATCACCAGCGTGGCGATGCCCAGAAGGAGCCGGCCGGTTTTCGATACCTCCGACTCGCCGGGCTGCGGAATGGAAACGAGATCCGATTCGTAGTGAACGCTGGCCAGCAGTTTGTGGCTCTCATCGGGAATGGCGTCGCCGCTCATGATGGCGACGATGGGCCCGCTGCGGCGCACCTCGAGCGATGCCTGGTCGGAGTCGGTGAGCGGCTTGGGGAATGGCGGTTTGGCCTGTGCACCCGCCTTGAGGTATTCGCGGATCCTGGTTTCTTCGGCGGCGGCCAGCTGCGGAGTGGGGTAGTCAATCAGGGTGAGCACGGCGGGGCCGGAGCGTAAAGAATATCCGGCAGTCACAGCTTCCGCTCCGCGATCGAAGCCCACCACTTCGGGCGGCAGAACGCCCCCGGAGCCGGCATACGAAGCTGCTCCTACCGCGTAGTGTGTCGTCTGGCCATCCAGGCTGGCCTGGGGAAGTGTGGCGAGAATGGGAGGCGCAAGCGCCTTGTTGCCTACCGGGTTGGGCATCTGGTTCGCCAGTTCCCGCAACTCGGAGCCGGACATCGCGCTGAGATGCGAAAACGTCGCATCCACCATGGCGTCGCCCCGCCAGAACAGCACCCGGTTGTGATTCGAGGCCGCTCCGCTCCCGATATCCTCTTTGGGCCATCCCGAGCCCCGGTAGTAGGTGTATGCGCCGTAGGCCCCGCTCAGATCGTCGAACCGCATGGCGCGGATCGTCAGCGTCTCGCCATCCTTCTTGTAGGTAGCCAGGATGGCGGTCTGGAAGCCGTATTCCTTCAGCGCGGCGGCATTGTCTTTGTCGGCCTGGGCGGGGTCGGTCACCGATCGGGGCGCCTCTTTCCTCTCCCACCCGGCAAACGAGTCAGGCAGCAGCGGCCGCGGCAGCGAAAGCGTGACGGCCTTCGAGGGCGCGGGTGGGGAGGATCCGGCCGGCGCCTGCGCGAACGCGACTGAGCATGCCGTCAACGCCGCCCAACCAATCAAAACTGTCATCCTACGCTTCAACGTGTGCTCCCGGTGGCTTCCTCCAGACTACAGGCTCGTCCCGTTTTTCGCTGGTGAACGCCTCTTTATTTGGACACTGCTTAGCCGCGAAAGGTTCCAGGCCTCTGTTGACGCCCTCAAAGGCGCACCCAGAAGTCAGATACACTGGGTTGATCCGTCAACCAGGATGAATCAGGCAGAGAACGTCCGTCCGCGCATCGAAGTCATTCGCGCCACCGTGGAGCAGAAGCCGATCCTCGCCAATCTTCTGGAACTCTACTGCCACGACTTCTGCGAGTTCATCGATGTGGAGATCGGGCCCGACGGCCGATTCGGCTACCGCGACCTCGACCTGTATTGGACTGACCCCGGCCGGCATCCCTTCCTGCTATACGTCGACAACCGGCTGGCTGGCTTCGCGCTGATCAACACGCTCCATCGAGATGAGATCGATGAGCCGGTGTGGGATATGACGGAATTCTTCATCCTCCGGCGGTATCGTAGGCACGGGATCGGCACCGGGGCAGCCCATGACATTTGGAGGCTCTTCTCCGGAGCCTGGCAGATTCGTGTCATGGCAACCAACGAGCCGGCGCATCGCTTCTGGTATCGGGCTGTGAAGACCTTCGCCGGAGCCGATTTTCTTGAGGCCCGCTATCACCAGGCCGGAAACAACTGGCGCCGATTCTCATTTCAATCGAAAACCGCCAGAGGCTGAACCCCGCAAATCGTACGCGTGACAGGACAAAGTGGCGGAGCTTTGTATCAGGGCACGACTTCACGGGCTGCGGAAAAACTCCGTCCATGGAGGGTACGGGCTTCAGCCCGTACATTGACCTCAGCAGAATGAACGGGGCTTCAGCCCCCGAGGGACATAGTTTCCCCATCCGCGGTGATAGGTTCCAAGACGGCTCCGGGCAGTGGCAGTTGCGGCTTATTCCGCATCAAAAAATTCATCTCTTGCGGTGTCGGAGCCGTCTGTCGCCATTGCTACAGAGGTTAGAGTTCGCCATGAAAGAGAAGCGGGAGCGACTGAATGGAGAAGTATGCGCGTCACTGTATCGCATAACCGTCGGAAAGAGGAAATTATGAGGTCTGTCGATCGCTCATTTGACGATCTATTTAAAGGCTTCGGAACTGTTCCGATACAGATCGTGAATGAGTCGAGGAAGTGGACGGGGAGCAGAATGGATTTTTCTTTCGACGCAAAGGTCGGGATCGTCAGCACGCCGATTAAGGGTTTCGTCGACGTGACGGATAAGGACGTAACGGTGGATGCAGATTTAGGGTGGCTGGAAAGACTGTTTCCCGCAAAGCAGATGCAGGCAGCACTTGTGGGGCGGGTCAAGGGGTTGCTGACTTAGATGCAGCTATGCATGGCGAAGCAGGCTGGAGAGTCTTGAGCACCTGACCCGTCAGGCACTCACGGACGCTCGAGTCGCGGGCGGCGGTGGCGCGGCCGGCGGATAAAGCAGATCTCCCAGCGCCTGGTAGCGCCCGCCATAAAAGGTCAGCGCATACTCGCGGATTCCCGTGCTCACCGGGCCTCCCACGCATATGCCCGCCAGCACCATCAAAAGAAATCCGATCGCGCCGAAGAAGATCTGAACCAGCAGGCCGGCCTCCGCGGCCCCACCCGTCGAACCCGCGAAGGCGGAGTGAATGGCGTACACCAGCGCCCCGATCGAACCCGCCACGATCAGTCCCGGAATCAGCAGCACCATGAACAGCACAGCCATGGCCACGATAGGCAAGGCCAATCGCAATAACGCATAAACGAAGAACTGCTTCTTTTCCGCGGTGACAGCATTCCACACCGCGCTCCAAGCTTCTCCGGCGGTAGCATTCTCCACGGCGAAATGCGGCAGCATCCAGTCACGAAGAACCACGTCGATCAGGATCCCAGCCAGCACGAATAAAAGGACCAGCGGAATCAGCGGCAGGATCAGCGACAGCAGCAAGGCGATATCGGGATGGCCCCCCGGCGGAATGGCGTGGAACAAGCGCCAGAATCCGGTGATGAATGGAATGGAGAC
Organism: uncultured Acidobacteriota bacterium; assembly: GCA_963730805.1. Classification (GTDB taxonomy): domain Bacteria; phylum Acidobacteriota; class Terriglobia; order Terriglobales; family Acidobacteriaceae; genus Telmatobacter. Next base: position 397,443 of record CAVSTL010000001.1, read on the forward strand.
CAGGGCAGCCACCAGCAGAAAGCACAGGCCCACGATCACGTTCAGCCAGAAAAAACGCGTCGCCGGCTCGCGATAGAAATGCCAGCCGGGCCGGATTTCCTTGGTGTTCGACGTCAGGCAGTGAAAGAATGCGAACCGCAGACGAGTGATGAGATAGTAAATCCACATCGCCAGAAGAAGTGCGAGCAGACAAGCCGCCACCGCCGCCGCTACCTTTGCGGCGGTAATGTCAAACGGCGGATTGATCATCGGTCCTGACCGCGAGGGCGAAGCGCCGCCCTTGGTCGAGGACTGGAAATTGTTGGCCGACCCTTCCGTGATGATCGCCACCAGGCCCAGCTTCAGATACGTTCCCCAGCTGAATGGCCGGAAAAGGAAGTCCCGGGTGCGATGAACGGCAAGCGAAACGGAATCCGCGGCGGAGAGAGCGCGCATAAAAGACCTTTCGGGGAACAGCCTATCGCACATTACGCAGGATTTATACGCGAAGTTCCGCAGCCGGATGGACCATGGTTCCCCACCAGCCATCAAAAGCCGCCAGCGCCCGCTCGCACTGGATGCGGTGGCGTTCTTTTTTGTCCCGCACGTTCTTGCGTGTTTCTTCGTCGAGAGGCTCCAGCAGATCGAAGGTGATGTTGGCCGGCTGGAAGTGCTTCACGTCCGCGTGGGTGATGTAGTGCACCAGGGAACCGAGGCCCGTCGAGCGCGGGACGGGAGTGGGTTGCTCGCCGCGAGCGAGAAGAGCGCCGTAGAGTCCCAGCCAGCATGCCCGTCGCGATCGACTCCGTGTAACCTTCCACCCCGGAGATCTGCCCGGCGAACAAAATGGTTGGCTGACTGCGCAGCTGCAGCGTCTCGTCCAGCAGAGCCGGTGCGCAGATGTAGGTGTTGCGGTGGATCTGGCCGTAGCGAAGAAACCGCGCGTTCTCGAGGCCGGGGATCAGGCGCAGCACGCGGGCCTGCTCGCCAAATTTCAAATGATTCTGAAACCCGACCAGGTTGTAGCTGTCGGCGCGCAGATTCTCCTTGCGCAGCTGAACAACGGCCCACGGCGTTTGCCCGGTACGCGGGTCGCGCAGGCCCACCGGCTTCATCGGCCCGAAACGCAGCGTGTCGCGGCCGCGGCGGGCAAGCACCTCGATCGGCAGGCAGCCTTCAAAGTAGTCGAGCTTCTCCCACTCCTTGCTCTCGGCCGGTTCGGCAGCCAGCAGCGCGTCGAGGAACGTATCGAACTCGGCGCGATTCATGGGGCAGTTGATGTAATCGGCCGTCCCCTTGTCCCAGCGCGCGGCAAAGTAGACGCGGTCCATGTCGATGGACTCGGCTTCCACGATGGGAGAAATCGAGTCGTAAAACGCCAGGTGCTCGGATCCGGTGATGCGCTGGATCTCGGCGCTCAGCGCGTCGGAGGTCAGCGGACCCGTAGCGAGAATCGTAAGCCCGTCGAAATCGTCCAGCCGGGTCACTTCCTCGCGAATCACGCGAATCGCGGGCTCCTCCGCGATAGCCGCTGCGATCCGCCGCGAGAACTCAACGCGATCGACGGCCAGCGCATGCCCCGCGGGCACCGCCGTTTCATCAGCGATGCGCAGCAGGGCCGAGCCGCCCCGCCGCATCTCCTGCTTCAATAGCCACGGAGCGGTGTCGGGCGATTCGCTCTTGAGCGAGTTTGAGCACACCAGTTCGCCGAACTCGGTGGTCTGGTGAGCCGGCGTAAGCCTGGGCTTCCCGTCCACCATGGCGCGCATCTCGAACAGGTCAACCTCGCAGCCGAACCGCGCCGCGGTCAGGGCCGCCTCCGGGCCGGCGAGGCCACCGCCTATCACGCGGATCTTCACGAAGCTTCCCCGGCGACCGGTTGACGGGGATCGCTTCGCGCGGCTTCCGCGGGGAACGCCAGGCGCCGCAGCGCCTCCCCGCTCACCCGGACATTGCGCCAGGTGTCCAGAAACTCGGCACCCATGGCCGTATAGAAATCGATGGCCGGCGTGTTCCAGTCCAGCACTTCCCATTTCAGGCGCGCACAGCCCTTCTCGATCGCGATCGCCGCCACTCGCTCCAGCAGCGCCTTGCCGATCCCCGCGCCGCGAAATTCCGGATGGACGAAGAGGTCTTCGAGATAAAGCCCCGGCCGGCCCAGCCAGGTCGAATAGTCGTAGAAGTAAAGCGCGAACCCGGCGGGATCACCGTTCTGTTCGGCGATCAGGCACTCGAAGTAGGGTTGCTCGCCGAAGCCGTGGCGGAGCAGGTCGTCCTCCGTGGCGGACACCGCGTCGGGTTCACGTTCGTAGACCGCCAGGGCGCGAATGAACGCCAGGATCATGCCGACGTCGGCGCGGGTCGCGGGGCGAATCGTGGTTGCCATAAGATCATTGTAGGGTGTGACCTGCGCCACAACTGGAGGGCGGTTCCGAACATTAAGATAGTCCCGTAAAAAGCGGGCGAGCCCCTCCTTAACGCGAAAACAGCCGCGAAGATGCAACCCGCGACCTCGCGCAGTCGTCCCATCGCATACGTGAGTGTGCGCGTCCTTCGCGCCACTCCGGTCATGGATGTCGGGTGGGCGCTTGTTTTGGGGCGGATGATTGATTTAACCTGCGCTGTGCTGGAGCCGAGCGTCGGCGGCGATGTCGTCCGCGACGCCAGGGCTCCAATCACCACTGCGCGGTCCAGGCATTTCCCGGCGAGCGTTCGATGGCCGCTCCCGATGGAGACAACAAGGTTGACTTTTTTCGAGCCCGCGGGCAGAACGTTCGCGCCGCTCCAAGGAGAAGAAAATGAAACGAACACTCTGGCTCGGTCTATTGGCATTTGCCGCTGTGCCCTTGATTGCACAAGCCCCACCTGCTGCCGGGCCCACCGGCAAGATCCACGGAAAGGTCGTTAATCCTACCGGCGCACCCCAGACCAGCGGCACCATCAGCCTGTCCACCGACAACGGCCGTACCAACAAGTACACCTTTGAAGTGGATGCGTCTGGCTCCTTTGCCGGCGAAGCCGCTCCTGGAACCTACACCCTGGTCTTCCGCCAGAAAGACACGCCTCCCGATAAGATGGTGGATTCCATCGAGGGCGTCAAGATCGAAGCCGGTACGGATGTGGCGGCGGACGACGACATGTCGCGCCAGGCCTTCGTGGACAAACTGCCGGAAGAGCAGAAAAAGCAGTTGGAAGATATCCGCAAGCACAACTCCGAAGCTCTCAAGGCCAACGAAGTCATCAAGAATCTGAATGCCGACCTGAAAGTCGTCACGGCCGACATTCATGACGCCGAGACGGCCCGCGCCAGCGCCCAGCAGCAGCTCGGCGCCACCGCCCAGAGGGCCGATGTGGACGCCAAGGAAAAGGAAATCAAAACCGCCAAGTACACCGAGATCGAGAACCTGATGACGAAGGACTCGGGAATGCGGCCCAACGAGCCCGTCCTCTGGGCTTATCTGGGACTGGGCCAGGCCGGCCTGAAGAAATACGACGACGCGGAAACCTCCTACAAAAAGGTGATTGAACTGTCGGCTGCGGCCAAGACCCCCAAGCCTGACATTCTGGCCATGGCCCACGCCGGCCTCGGCGAAATTTACGCCCGCTCCACCCCCGCCAAGGTTCCCGAAGCCAACGCGGAGTACGCCGAAGCCGCCAAGGCCGATCCGGCCAAGGCAGGCATGTACCTGAAGAACGAAGCGGTGATCTTCTCCCAGACCGGCAATCCCGATGCCCAGGTGGCGGCCGCCGAAGAAGCCATCAAGGTGAATCCCAACGACCCCACCGTCTACTACCTGAAAGGCCAGGGACTGGTGGGCAAGGCGACCTTCGACGACAAAACGAAGATGATCGTTTTGCCTCCCGGCTGCGCTGAAGCCTACCAGAAATATCTTGAACTGGCGCCGACCGGAGCCTACGCGCAAGATGTGGCCGGCATCCTCCAGCAGGCCGGGCAGAAGGTCACTTCCAGCTACAAGGCAGGAAAGAGCAAATAGCTTTCCTCTATCTCTCTCCAAAGGGCGTTCGCTGCGGCGGGCGCCCTTTGCTTTTGGTGGGAAGAAAGACCCCTGCAGCGGCACGTCACTGCATGATGTGGGGAAAATCACCCGAATCGATTCAGGCAATATGTACGATGGAAGCGATTCGAGGAGAGGCCCAATGGCGGCTCAGCCAAAGGTATTCATGGTCGGCATCATGGTGGCCGTGGTGCAATTCGGGCTGGCCATCGGCGCCTTCGGCGGATGGACCGCATTCTTCAGCCATACCCCGCTGATCGCCCTCACAGTCGTGACCATCCTGCTGATGTTCGTGGCGCCGTTCAGCAGCGGCAACCTGAGCTCCGGCGAGAAGGAAGACCGCGGCAATCGCTGGGTGTTGACGGTCTTCAGCCTGATCGCGCTGGCCAGCGCCTTCGTGCCGCCTTACACCGATCGCATTGGCTGGTGCACCATCGACGGAGAGAACACCCGGTGGGCGGGCGTGACCCTCTATGCGCTCGGCGGAGCGCTGCGGCTGTGGCCCGTCTTTGTGCTGGGAAATCGCTTCAGCGGCCTGGTCGCCATTCAGCAAGGCCATACCCTCCAGACACGCGGCATCTACCGCCTGATCCGCCACCCCAGTTATCTCGGAATGCTGATCAACATGATCGGATGGGGACTGGCGTTCCGCGCCTGGTCCGGGATCGGCATCGCTTTGCTGCTGCTGGTTCCGCTGCTTGGGCGTATTCGCGCGGAAGAACGGCTGCTGCGCTCCCACTTCGGCGCCGAATACGATATGTACTGCAAACGCACCTGGCGCCTGCTGCCGGGGATTTTTTGACGCACCCCGAATGCCTTCCCGCCCTCCGGATTCGCATTCGATTCAATTCGTGCTTACGTGGGTACGCAAGACCTCGATGCTCGATGGCACCGTCACGGTGGTGCTCTGCTCGGCGGTAATGAACAGATCGAAATCCTTTGCAACGGTCTCCACGGTCAACTCTCCGCTTAGATTCTTGTCCACGCCGATCCCACCCTGCTTCAGTGCATCTCCGCCGTTCGGGCGTATCCACACCAGGTAGTTGGTCGCGGAAGGAGTCAGGCTCGAAGGTCTGGCCAGGTGCTCTACCTTGATCTGAAGCTTGTTGTTTCCATTGTCTTTGGCTCTTTGAACCTTCACGGTGCCCATGGCCGCCGGAACGTCGGTACCCGAAGTCATGCGGTATTCCTTGGTGGAACCAAACGGCCATACCAGCAACAACCCCACCATTGCGATCGTCAATTTCATCTGTTCTCCCATCACCGCGGGATCGCGCAATCCTCTGCGATCCATGCGAGAACAGCAGGCGCTAACGCGGTAAACCTCTTTGAGTGTGGAACAAGATGGCTGCCAAAAGCTGGTCACAATTGCTCATGACGCAGTCGTGCACCGGCATTGAGCCCCTCGGGTACATTAGTCTCAAGTTGTCGAGTCTCATCTTCTTTACCCCTGCCACGAGGTCCCTCATGCGCCTGGCTTTTGCGATTGCATTGTTGTTTGCTGCTGCCAATCATCCCACCGAAACAGGACACTCCTTTCGCGGATACACGCCGCAGAACGCCGCCACGGAGGGCGATTGGGAGCATAAGTTCCGCGACATCCCCGCCCCCGATCGCATTCGCGCCAACATGCAGCGCCTTTCCGCGCGTCCCCATCACGTGGGCTCGCCCTACGACAAGGACAACGCCGAGTGGCTTCTGGCGCAGCTCAGGTCCTACGGCCTCGACGCGCAGATCGAGATCTTCTCCACGCTGTTTCCCACCCCCAAGTCCCGCCTGCTCGAATTGCTTGGCCCCGCGCCCTACAAGGCGAAACTGCAGGAGCCCGCGCTGAGTGTCGATCCCACTTCGAATCAGACCGCGGAGCAGCTTCCCACCTACAACGCCTACTCGCGCGATGGCGACGTGACGGGGCCGCTGGTTTATGTCAACTACGGCCGACCGGAAGACTACGAAGTGCTCGATCGCAGGGGCGTCAGCGTGAAGGGCGCCATCGTGCTGGCCCGCTATGGCGAAACCTGGCGCGGCATCAAGCCGAAAGTCGCGGCCGAACACGGCGCTGTGGGCTGCATCATCTTCTCCGATCCGGCCGACGACGGGTATGCCGAAGCCGAAGTCTTTCCCGCCGGCCCGGCGCGTCCGCCCCAGGGCGTGCAGCGCGGCAGCGTGATGGACATGCCCCTCTATCCCGGCGATCCACAAACCCCGGGCATCGGCGCCACCGAGGGCGCGAAACTGATTCCGCTCGACCAGGTGCAGACCATCACCAAGATCCCCGTGCTGCCCATCTCCTACGAAGATGCGACCCCCTTCCTGAAAGCTCTCGAAGGCGAGCCCGTTCCCGAGAAATGGCGCGGCGGATTGCCGCTGACCTATCGCGTGGGTCCGAGCAACGCCAAAGCCCACCTGGCCGTGAGCTTCAACTGGGACCGCAAGCCCCTCTACGACGTGGTCGCGCGCATTCCCGGTGCCAAGTCTTCCGATCAATGGATTGTGCGCGGCAATCATCACGATGCGTGGGTCAATGGCGCCGAAGACCCGGTATCCGGCGCCAGCCCCGAACTCGAAGAAGCCCGCGCCCTGGGCGAATTGCTGAAGCAGGGCTGGAAGCCCGCCCGCACCATCGTCTACTGCTTCTGGGACGGAGAAGAGCCGGCCCTCCTGGGATCGACAGAGTGGGCCGAGAGCCACGCCGACGAGTTGAAGCAACACGCTGTCGCCTACATCAATACCGACTCCAACGATCGCGGATATCTCTCCGCCGAGGGCTCGCACTCCCTGGAAAGCTTCGTGAACGAAGTGGCGAAGGACATCGACGATCCCGAAACGCAGATGAGCGTGTGGAAGCGCGTCCGCCTGTTCGACATTTCCAAGGCCAGGGGCAAGGACCGCGACGAACTCTGGTCGCGTCCCGACCTGCGCATCGACGCACTGGGTTCTGGTTCCGACTACACCGCGTTCCTCGATCACCTGGGTGTGGCCAGCCTGAATATCGGGTATGGCGGCGAAGATGACGGCGGGCAGTATCACTCCATCTACGACGATTTCTATTGGTACACGCATTTTTCCGATACCGATTTCCGCTACGGGCGGACCATGGCGCAGACCGTGGGGACCATGGCCATGCGGCTGGCGGACGCGGACATTCTTCCCTTCCAGTTTTCGGACCTGGCCGACACGGTGCATCAATATGTGACCCAGCTGAAGACCCTGGCCGGCGACAAGCGCGACGAAATCAAGGAGCGCAATCGCGAAATCGCCGAGGGCATGTACGATGCCTTGAAAAATCCCAAGAAAACGCTGGTGCCGCCCCACACCGAAGATGTTCCGCCCTATCTCAACTTTGCGCCGCTGGAGCAGGCCTCGGACGATCTCACGGTCGCCGCCCAGGCCTACGACAAGGCGTTTGACGCAGCCGGCGGAAATGGCAACGCCGAGTTGAACGCCGACCTGCTGCGCACCGAGCGCGTTCTCACCGACAACACGGGCCTGCCCAATCGTCCCTGGTTTGAGCATGTGCTCTATGCGCCGGGCTTTTACACCGGCTACGGCGTCAAGACCATCCCCGGCGTACGCGAAGCCATCGAGCAGAAGCGCTGGGCCGAGGCCGACGAACAGATCAAGCGAGCCGCGAGCGCGCTCCAACACGAAGTTGATCTGCTCAAGCGGGCAACGAAGTTGTTTGGCTCCGCCAATGCCGAATAATCTCTATGGCCTCCGGCGTCCAGCCGCTCTCTTGCCTGCAGATTTGCCGTGTCCCGGCACGTACCCGGCCGGAACCTTGTCGGCGTCGTCCGGTGCCTGGGTGCCGGAACGATCGAGAATATCGAGTGCGCTGGCAATCAACCTCGCCGAAGCTTTTGGCCGGCGAGATAACCAATCATCATGCTGAAGGTGCGCGAGCTTTTCGGCCACCGCAATGTTAATGAATTGGTTGAGCGACACGCCTTCCTTCCGGGAGAAGTCCTCCGCGACCTTGCGTACGGACGGCATGAGCCGAAGGGGGAACTTGCTCACAACGACTTTTCTCTGACTCACGGGCATCACTCTAGCTCCTAAGCCTGAATTTGCTCAACAACTCCGCGGGAGTCACGAGGCCCACGTGAAACCGCTCTGCCGCTTGTCGAAAATGCTTCGTATTGTTGGTCACGATTGCGTGGGCGTTACCATTGATCGCCACGTCCAGGACCATATCGTCGTTTGCATCCGGCGATAGCGGACGATACTGAAAGGCAACAAAGACCGGCTCCGCTATTGCCTCGAGCGCATCGAGAACCAAAGTGATTTCAGCTCGCGACTTGCCGGAAACCAGCACGTGGTCGGCACGCAACGCTACGTCTCGATATTCGCAGGCGAGCTTGTAGTCCATAAGAATTGTGAGCCTGCGACTCAGTACCAGCCGGATGATTTCGGCTGCCGCGCCGGTGCTCGAACGAAGCGCGGTGATGAGTACGGACGTATCGAGAACCGTTCTCACGTCATGATGGTATCACAGGTGACATCATAGCGCGAGAGCACCTTGGCTCCACTTCAAGTTATATCTTCTCGATGCCGCTCCACAATTGAAACGGACGCGGGAGCGCGAAGCGCCCGAAAAGGTATACTCCCTTCACAACCACTCGGAGCCATCCGAGTTTCCCCCGGGATGAACAAGTGCGTTTGCACCTGCGTTGCCTTGTTAGTCGCTGTGCTGAATGCTGCAGCTCTCGCACAGCCGGCGCCGGAGTCTACCGCCGCAACGGTTCCCTTCGTCCTGAGGGACAGGCCCGAAGGTCTCATCCATCTCGACGTGACCGTCACCGACTCCGAAGGGAAACCTGCCGCGGGTCTGCGTGCTTCCGATTTCCGCCTTCTCGAAAACGGGCGCGATCAGAACATCCTCTCCTTCCAGGCGTTCACCGGCCGCGGAGCGGGAACTGAACCTCCGGTCAAGATCATTCTTGTTATCGATACACTCCAGGTTCCACCAGAACTGGCGCGCGATGAGCGCAACGCTGTCACGTTTTTCCTGCGAAAAGATGGCGGCCGCCTGGCTCGCCCCACCTCGGTGTATCAGCTGTCCCAAACCGGCCTGTGGGAAGTGACACATCCTTCTTCGGACGGAAAGGCTCTGGCTGGCCAGATTGAGCACAATGAGCTCACCGTGGTTCGCCGCAATGTGTCCGGGGGAGGCGCGGAAGTTTTCCTGTCCGGGCAGCGAGGCCCCGTGCCAGTTCAAGGCCCCTCCTCTCCGGACGGAATTGCACTCATGGCGCTGGGACAAATTGCAACCGACGAGCGGCGCCAGCCAGGCAGAAAGCTGCTGTTGTGGATTGGACCGGGATGGGGCATCGGAAGCGGCGCGGTCGGCGATGTGAAACCGGCGTCCGATCTGTTAGGCGTCGTCTCCTGGTTCTCCACCCTGCTTCGCGAAGCGCACCTGGCGCTCTACAGCTTTGCCGTGGGAGAAATGGATCCGCGCGGGCAGCTGTACAAGGATTACTTGTCCGGCGTGCGCTCATCCCGCCAGGCGAGCATGATGAATCTATATCGGAAGGTGCTCGCCGTGCAGAGCGGCGGCCGCGTCATCGATGGCGGCTCCGATATCGAAGCCCAGATTGAAAAATGCGTTCAGGAAGCTGGTCCGTTCTATCGGATTTCCTTCGACCCCTTCCGCGCGGCCGACGAGGATGAGTATCACGATCTGAAGGTCGAGTTGGAGGAACAGGGCCTGAGCGCTCGCACCAGCACCGGCTACTACGATCGCCCCTATTACTCCGTGGACCAGATCCCTCCACTGAAGCGCGTCCCACTCGAAGAACTGCAGAGGATCCTGGAACTGGATATTTCCGACTCCGAGAAAGCCCGCCAGCTCACCGGGCTCGAATTGACGGTGCGGCTGAGTGAGCGCAAGCTGGCAACTCTCTATGCCATCGCGCACGGAAAGCGGACCCGCCAGCAACTCCGCATTCTCGCCGATGCGTCGGCCTTTCTCGATCCGCCCGCCGAGGAAATCCTTACGGCGCCGCCCCCGGACGCAAGCCAGCAGCAGCACATGATGTCCCTGTTCTCGGAGTACCTGGCCAGCGCAATCCATAAGCTCCCCGACTACTTCGCCAGGAGAATCACCACCCGGTACCAGGAAACAGCTATGTACTTGGACAGCGGGGTGAATTACCAGCCGCTTCACCAGACCGACAGTTCGACGACCACCGTGCGTTATCGCAACGGGCGTGAAGATACCGACGCAAAATCCCACTCGCTTCGGGTCGGCAATCCTCAATTGATTACGTACGGCGTGTTCGGTCCCGCGCTCCAGGATGTGCTCCAGGCGATCAGGAACGGGACCTTGAAGTGGGTCCGATGGGAACAGGACACGGCGGGCCGCGCCGCTGTTTTCCGTGCCTCCATTCCCTTGGACCAGTCGACCCGCTCTGCCTGGGTCTGCTGTGTCCCCGACGGAGACGGGAAACAGGCGTACCAGCGCTACACCGGCTATCACATCGATATTGCGATCGATCCCGGCAGCGGAGCAGTCTTTCGTCTTTCGTTCCAGTCCGATCTCAAGTCCACCACGCCCATCGGCAGGTCCGACATCATGATCGAATATGGCCCCATCGAGATTGGCGAAAAAACCTACTATTGCCCGCTCCGAAGCGTTTCGATCATGCGCTCTCGATCCGTGCGCAAGCTCGCCGACGCGGATGAATGGTTCATGAGCTATGGACCGTATATCACCATGCTCAACGACGTCGGCTTCGACCGCTACCACATGTTCCGGTCCGAATCCCGCATCCTCACCGACTTCACGCCGACAGAAAAATAGAGAAACCGAGTCTTAGATTTTCTGCGTCCTCTGCACCGCGCGCACGCCGGCCACCCGCCGCAACCCCAGCACCATCTTGTTCAGGTGGCGCACGTCCTGGGCTTCGACGATGAACTCCACCGCCGCCTCGCCTTCCGGAGTCTGGCGGGTATCCACGCTGCGGATGTTCGTATCGTCGTCGGAAATCACCGCCGTGAGTTCCTTCAGCATGCCCGAGCGATCGTCGCAGAAGACCGTGATCTTCACCGGATACCGCGTTGCGCGCCCTGCGATCTTGTCTCCCACGCGCGACCATTCCACCGCGATGCGCCGATCGCTCTCGTAGAGCAGGTTCTGAATGTTGGGGCAGCTGCGCGCATGCACCGCCACGCCCTTGCCCCGCGTCACGTAACCCACGATCTCCTCGCCGCGAATGGGATTGCAACATCGTGCGCGATACACCAGCAAATCGTTCTGCCCTTCCACCTGCAGCGAGTCCGAGCCGGTCAGGTGCAGCTTGCGCACCATCTCCGACATCGCGCCTTCGCTGCCCGGTGCGGGCTTGGCTTCCGGTGTTTCTTCTTCGGCGCGATTGTCGTACCCGGGCGCGAGCTTGTTCAGAATCTGGTGCGCGGAGTGCTTGCCCTGCCCCAGCGTCGCCAGCAGGTCGGCCGCCGTCGCCACCCCGTATTCATTGGCGATGCGGCCCAGGTCCTGGTCGTCGATCTGGCTCATCGAAACCTTGAATTTGCGCGCCTCGCGCTCCAGCAGCTTGCGCCCGATTTCGACGGCGCGGCGCCGCTGGTCCTCGTTGAGCCAGTGCTTGATCTTGTTGCGCGCCCGCGGGCTCTTCACGAAGCCCAGCCAGTCGCGGCTCGGCCTGTGATCCTTCTGCGTGATGATTTCGACAATGTCCCCGGTGCGCAGCTTGGTGCGCAGCGGAACCATGCGGCTGTTCACCTTGGCTCCCACGCAGGTGTGGCCCACCTCGGTGTGAATCGTGTAAGCGAAATCCACCGGCGTGCCGTCGGCGGGAACCACCACCACTTTCCCCTTCGGCGTGAAGGTGTAAACCTCGTCGGGATAAAGGTCCATCTTCAGGCTGGAAAGGAACTCGTTGGGGTCGGTCATCTCCTTCTGCCACTCGACCAGCTGGCGAATCCAGTTCAATCGCTCTTCATCGCGCGCCGTCACCACGTCGCCCGCCTTGTATTTCCAGTGCGCGGCGATCCCTTCCTCGGCGATGCGGTGCATCTCCTCGGTGCGGATCTGCACTTCGAACTGATGGCCGCCCTCGCCGATCACCGTGGTGTGCAGCGATTGATAGCGGTTGGCGCGGGGAATGGCAATGAAATCCTTGATGCGGCCGGGCACAGGCCGCCACAGCGCGTGAATCAGCCCGAACACCGCGTAACATGCCCCCACATCCTGGGTGATCACGCGCAGGGCCAGAAAGTCATACACCTGGTCGAAGCTGATCTTGGCCCGCTGGATCTTCTGATAAATCGAGTAGAGCCGCTTGATGCGCCACTCCACGCGCGCTTCGATGTTGTTCTCGCGCAGTTGCTCAACCAGCGCGTCTTCCACACCGCGCAGGAACTGCTCGCCCTCGGTGCGCCGCGCCTCCACTGCCGCCGACATCTGCTCGAAGCTCACCGGGTCGGTGTAGCGGAACGCCAGATCTTCCAGCTCGCCGCGCACCTTGCCCATGCCCAGCCGGTGCGCCAGCGGAGCATAGATGTCCATGGTCTCGCGGGCGATGGCTTCCTGGCGGTCGGGCTTCAGGTGTTCCAGCGTGCGCATGTTGTGCAGGCGGTCGGCCAGTTTGATCAGCACCACGCGAACGTCGCTCACCATGGCCAGCAGCATCTTGCGCACGTTTTCCGCCTGGCGGTCTTCGCGGTTGGCGAACTGGATCTTGTCGATCTTGGTGACGCCTTCCACAATGTGCGCCACCTGGTCGCCGAAGCCGGCGGCAATTTCCTCGTTCGTTGCCGGCGTGTCCTCGACCGAATCATGCAGCAGCCCGGCGGCGATCGCGGTCGCGTCCATCTTCATCTCCGCCAGCACTTCCGCCACTTCCAGCGGATGAATGATGTAGGGCTCGCCCGAAGCGCGCTCCTGTCCCGCATGATGCTTGACGCAGAATTCCCACGCCTTGCGAATCAGAGTTACATCTTCGCTGGGACGATTGGCCTGCACCTGGCGCAACAGCAACTCGAAGCGGGTGTCGATCACCTTCTGAGTAATTCTGGGCTTCTTTGAGGGCGGGGCAGGGGCTGGCGGCGGAGTCACCGCAGCCGCCGGGCGAGCCTCGACAAGCGTACCGTCGCTCTCGGCAACGGCAACCGGGCTGCCAGGGTCGGGGAAGACACCGATCGGATCAGCCGGGGACGGAGGCTGGACGCTCGCCATGCTTTATTATAGGCCGCTTCTGTTCAATAGACATCAATCCGGGGGAATCGCCTGGATTTCCGTTCCAGGAACAGCAATCCCAGGATCATCCCCGATCGCTGCGGTCCTCCCGGCGCCGCCCTGGTGGCTTTCAATTCGCCCTTCGCAACCAGCGCGCCGGACCGGGCCCCGCACTTAACAAAAGCATTTTTGCAGCCCTGCCCGCTTATCAAAGTAAGGCAAAAAAGCCTTTAAATTCATAGTGTTAAGTACTTTCGTCCTGTATCCGCCATCACAGAAAAGTCACCCCACAACAGGTGTAGAGTTCACCTCCGGACATGGCGGTTCGCCAATTCAGTCGGCCAATGCATAGAAAACCGCCCAACGGTCCAGAACCGAGGATCTTTATGTTGAAACCCCTGATGTTTACGGCCATGGCAGTCACCCTTGCTCTGACCATGAGCTACGCAGACCAACCCAAGGGAAAGCTCATTATCCCTATCGAGAAAACCGATCCCACCAACGGCAAGGCGATGTTTACCAGCTATTGCGCTCCATGCCACGGCGCCGATGCCCGCGGAAACGGCCCGGCTGCCGGCGCCCTCAAGACCCAACCCACCGATCTGACCGGTTTGGCAAAGAGCCATAACGGAAAGTACCCTGATAATCACATCGTGTCTATCCTGCGGTTCGGCACCGACGTGCGCGCCCACGGATCGGCCGCGATGCCGGTGTGGGGTCAGATCTTTACAAAAATGACCAAGCTGAACTCCCAGGAAAAGGATCTCAGGACGTCGAATCTGAGCCGGTACCTGGAAACCCTTCAGGTGAAGTAGGAGCGAGCGGCCCGTCGCTCCCAAGGAGCCGCATTTCGCGGAGCGATGACCAAGCCACCCAAGTCCCTGCCGCCTGTCCCTTGGAAGGCGCCGAAAGCCAACCGGCCCGGGGTCCCCACGGACGGGTCCATGTCCGTGGGGTGGAGGCCGGAGGCGCCTGCCCCATCCCAAACCGCGTCCGACGCCCGTAAACCCGCCACCCGCGGCTCCCTGCGGAATCCCGACCCAGCCAGGCGCCAACCCCCGGCACCCGGGCCGCATTCAGTCCCTCCTCCAGCCAACGCTCCCGCGGGCGCCCGGATCACGCGCCGTGCCGCCGACCGTCTGCGCAGCGGCCATCTGTGGGTCTACGCCTCCGACATTGAATCGATCGCGGCCGACAAGCACAACCCGCCCGCCCTCCTGCCCGTGGCCGACAATCGCGGCCTGCTGCTGGGAACCGCCCTTTACAGCCCGTCCTCGCAGATCGCCCTGCGCATGATTTCGCACCAGCCGATCGACGAGCCCGCGTGGCTCGAATTGCTCTCGGCGCGCCTCAAAACCGCCATTGCCCGCCGCCAGCGCCTGCTCGATCACGACACCAACGCCTGCCGGCTGGCTTTCAGCGAAGCCGACGAGCTCCCCGGCCTGGTTGCCGACAAATATGGCGACCTCGTGATCCTGCAGCTGCTTGCCCGGGGCCTGGATTCCGCCGCGGTCCGATCCGCCTGCATCGACGTTTTGCGCAAAGAACTCGCCCCCGCGGCAATTCTGGAGCGGCCCGACCCGCGCATGCGGGAGCTGGAAGGCCTGTCCGCGCCCGGTCTCGCGCCTTTGTGGGCTCCCGATGGAGGCCCGCCCCCGGCCCACACCCGCTTCCGCCTCAACGGCCTGGAGTTTCTCTACGACGCCAACTCCGGCCAGAAGACCGGAGCCTTCCTCGATCAGCGCGCCAACTACGCCGCCGCCGCGGAATGGGCCGGCAAGCTCGGCGCCACCAGCCGCGCCCTCGACGTCTTCTGCTACCAGGGGGGATTCGCCCTCCACCTGGCCCGCTTCTGCCGGCGCGTAACCGGCGTCGACGCCTCCCGCGCTTCGCTCGAAGTCGCCGAGCAGAATCTCGCCGCCAACCGCGAGCGGCTCACCGCCGAAGTCGACTGGGTCGAAGGCGACGCGTTTCAGGTCCTGCGAGAGTGGTCCGATGCGGGCGAGCGCTTCGATGCGATCGTCCTCGATCCCCCCGCCTTCGCCAAAAGCAAGCGCGCCGTGGAGGGAGCCCTGCGCGGTTACAAGGAGCTCAACCTGCGCGGACTGAAGATGGTCCGCCCGGGAGGGCTGCTCGTCACCTGTTCCTGCTCCCATCACGTCGCCTGGACCGACCTCGAAGCAGCCGTGGCGTCCGCCGCTGCCGATGCCCATCGCCGCGTGCGGCTCCTCGAACGCCGCGGGGCCGCTCCCGATCACCCCGTGGTCCTGAGCCTGCCCGAAACCGAGTACCTGAAATGCCTGGTGCTCGAGGTGGAGTAGTTCGCAGGGTTCCACCCTCCCACTTTCGCCCGCCCGCCGCGGCAGGTTTTGGTACCTTCAGGGTGAATCGAATTTATCGAGAATCCTGCCGCCTGTGCTCTGCCCCGAACCATGGAGAATTCGATGCCAAGCCCTTTCAAGCACATTGTTGTTCTCATGATGGAGAACCGCTCTTTTGACCACATGCTGGGCTACCTCAAAGCCGCGGACTATCCCATTGAGGGGCTGAACGGAGATGAGACCAACCCTTCCGCGGAAGGCGGACCTGCCATCCGGGTCAGTCCCGACGCCCGCTCCATCAACGACCTGAATCCTGACCCGGCGCACGAATTCCCCGACATCAACTGGCAGATCTTCAGCAATGCCGACGGCGCCGACACCGGCCAGGCAAAGATGCAGGGCTTCGTTCAGAACTACGCCACCGACAGCGGCAACGCCGTGCAGGGCCGGAATATCATGAAGTGC
This sequence comes from uncultured Acidobacteriota bacterium, assembly GCA_963730805.1. Lineage (GTDB taxonomy): Bacteria > Acidobacteriota > Terriglobia > Terriglobales > Acidobacteriaceae > Telmatobacter. The sequence goes on from CAVSTL010000001.1 coordinate 413,423, forward strand.
TTTCATGCCGGCTCCCTTCCCGTGCTTTCCACGCTGGCCAAACAATACGCGGTCTGCGATCACTGGTTTTCTTCCGTCCCCGCTTCCACCATTCCCAACCGGCTGTTCGCGCATGCAGCCACTTCCGGGGATTCGCTCACTCAGGATGCCGTGCTGGCTCCCGCCACGGCCAAAACCATCTTTCAGATCATTGGCGATCCGAATAACGACGCCACCTATCGCATCTACTGGAGCGGCGCCACCATTCTGATGGCCAACATCTACCTCGCGCATCAGCAGAATAAGTTCTTCGACTACTCCCGCTTCCGCCAGGATTGCAAGGACGATTTGCTGCCCGAGTACACGTTTATTGAACCGGCATACGACAATGACCTGAATCATGGATTGCTGGCCAACAGCCAGCATCCCGATTTTCCCGTGGATGCGGGCGAGGCGCTCATCGCCGAGGTGTACAGCGCGGTTCGCAGCAGCCCCAGTTGGAACGACACGCTCCTGCTCATCGTCTATGACGAGCATGGCGGCATCTTCGACCATGTCACTCCCCCCGCTCTCGTCCGCGATCCCCAGTATCCCGACATCCCTCCCACCAAGGACTTCGGATTCAAGTTTGATCGCCTCGGAGTGCGCGTGCCGGCAGTCTTTATTTCGCCCCGGATCAAGCCCGGCACCATCCTCCATCAGCAGTTCGACCACTGCTCGATTGTGGCCACCGTGCGCAAGCTCTTCTGCATCGATCAGTCCCCGTTCAACTGGCGCGAGGCGCAGGCCGTGACCTTCGACGATATCGCCAATCTTCCCGACGACCAGGTACGCACCGACACGGTCGCCCTTCCGGCCGCCGTCGTTTCCGACGGAACCATTCCCCTCCGTCGCGACCCGGTTCTCTCCCAGGCCGACCGGCAGGCTGCGGACTCCGCCCTGGAAACTTCAGGAGTTCTGCCCTCGCTCCACGCCGTCGCGGAGGAGTCCGTCACGGCCAATCTCCCTCCCGTGGTTGCGCCGCCGATTCGCAAGCCCACCGACCTGGTCATGCTGATGGCGCAGGCCATGCAGCACAGCCTGCAGGTCATGGAGCTGAAAACGGCGAAGAATGTTCAACAGATTTACTCGGCGCAGGATGCGATGGACTATCTTCGCGACGCCGCGGACCAGATACGGCCAGAGAGGTGGGTCATGAAAGCACTTTGCACGTGGGTCGCTCTCGCTCTCATCGCCGCGCCCGGCGCACGGTCGCAGACCATCGGCGTATCGTGCCCGAAATTCTTCTCCGATCGCCACCAGGCGATTGCCTGTACTGAGGCGCTCTTCAGCCAGAACCACTATCATTTCACGCTGGCGTCTTTGCCCCCGTCGAACGGCTTCGGGCCCGGACTGGTGCTGATCGACCAACTGCAGGGAACCACGGGCAAGCCGGCGCGCGAGTGGTTTCTCGACCTCAGCCTCACCGGAGCCGTGACCACCAATGGATCGTGGTTTACCGGTGGAGACCTGGTGTGGGTTCCGCCCCTTCCCTACCACTCGGATAGCAGCGTGGACGGCGGGTTGATGCTGGGTAAGCTGAAGTCCACTTCGCGCGCATCGCTGCACCTGTCCGCGTGGCACCGCTCCGTGAACACGCTCTACGACTACGGCAGCGGCCCGGCGACGCCGGATCTGCGCTACACCTATGCGCAGCAGGACACGACCTTCGACGCAGCCATGCGGATGCCGCTGACGCGATGGCTCACCGCGACCGGCGAGTCCGAGGTACGCAGTACAACGCTCCCTGCGGTGCACAGTGCAGACGCCGTCAGCAACAATCTCCCTCCGGCGGTGACGCCCGGGATCTCTGCCCAGCCGCTCTTCGTCCACAGCACCGCGGGCGCCGAGACGCTGTTCAAGTTCCGCGCGAGCCGCACATTTCAGGAGTTGCCCAAACAGGATGACCCGCATTTCCAAAGCCTGCTGCTGTTTACGTTGAGCAACAACTTCGCTTTTCATTGGAACGTTCCGGCCGATGCCTCCCCGTATTCGTTCCGGCAGTTTACCTATGACGGCCACGAACAAATCGAACTTCACCAGGTCCTCAGAAATTTCTTCCCCGCCGATCGCCACCCCGTTGTCGCCTACATGTGCGAAGGCAACAAGCGCCGGGACGAATGCCAGTTCGGACAATTCGACGTAAAGATGCGGCTGGTGCTTTCCCAGGCGGCCAACGGGAATCAGGTGCCGTTTTATCTCCAGCCGACTCTGGGCGGCACCGACATCGATGGGCGCGTGACCCTGCGCGGATGGGATAACTACCGGTTTCGCGCGCCCGATCTCTCCCTGTTCCAGTTCGAATACGGCCTTCCCGTATACGACCCCCTCGGAGTCTTCGTATTCTATGACGCCGGCACGGTGGGAAATTCCGCCGCCGATTTGGCTGTCGCACGCATGCGCCAGGACGCCGGTTTCGGAGCCACCGTTCGTATCAAGGGCCAGGTCGTCATGCAGACCTACTATGCCTACGGAGCCGGACACGGCGGAAACTGGAACTATAACTTCAGCAAAGTGTTCTAGCTCCTGGCCACTCGTTTCATACCAACTTCCGTGCCCCATCCTTGCGACTTTTTTCTGTCGCCAGGGTGGGACCCAACCGCGTAGCTGTCAGTCCGTGGGTACCTTTAGCGCAAGTTGGTTGGTCGAGTTTGCAGAGAATTACCCACGATGGGAGCACAATAGAACCATTGCCGGTTGATCGACGACTCCATCCTCCCTTTAATTCCGATTCCCCCGCCAAGGCTCAAAGCAGCTCTCCCTGCCGTAATTGCAAAAAAAAAAAATTCAAGAAACCCGCAAAACCTGCATTAACGCTTTTACAATCAATAACTTACACCGTCGGGCATCTCAAAAACGGTTTTGCATCTATTAGATTTAAAATGACTTATGTTGAGGCCAGCCCAAAACCTCCGGTACCTGAAAGCCCCGCGCCAGCCCGCCTTGAGCGCCTACTGAACCGGCGCAAACGGGTTCCCGGGATTCAGTCCAAATGCACGCCGGCGCCCGTGGCCGAGTTGCCGGAACCAGTGGACCAGGCCGGCAAGCGCCTTCCGTAAACCCTTGTTTTCGTTTGAGTTGGTGTCAGGCTCAGGCGCAGCCCGCTTCGGCGCACGCAGCTGGGCCAGCGTATCTTTCACCTGCGCACGAAGACTCTCAACCTCCAGTGTGCAGGAACGCAGATAGGCTGAAACCGTCAGTCCGGACTCGGCTGCGCGCTGCCGCAATTGCGCGCACTCCGCTTCGCTCAGACGGATCGTGATGCTGGCCGTCCTCGCTGGCTTCCCGGAGTTCCCTTCGATGGGCCCGCATGCAACCCGCGCATCGCCATCCTTGGCGTGCGATCGCGCATGGGTGCGCAGCGCCTGCTCGTAGCTGATGGTGGCAACATCCTCGGCCAGCTCGGAGTCGTTCCACGCAGGGTCGGGCTTTGCCGGGGCTGCCATGGAAGCAAGCAACCCCGCAAAGCTCGTGTCTGCGCAATGCGACCCTCTTTCCGTCGAGTTTCCTGGTTTGGAAGAAGGCGCGGTGGAGGTTTGCATGGCTCAGAGATTAGCCCGGATTGTTGGTTGGAGCGAAAGGAATCCTGCGCCCTGCTCGAGAAGGTCTCCACATTTGGAACGGCGAATCCGCACCGCCCGAATTGAAACCGGCGGTTATCCCTGGCGCTCGTGCCACCGGAGCACTCGCAATGCCCGCAGCGTGTTCCACCGGCTTGGTTCCCCAACCGCCTCGCGGGTCGACACGCCGAGCCCTTCGTCGTGAGCGTCATCGAGGAGCCATCGCCCATCGGCTTGCCGCCTGCTCTCCACCACCCGCAACGCCTCCCCGGTGCGCCCGTCCGGCTCGACACCGGCGTCCCTGAGGTAGTCGAGCGCACGCAACAAGTCATAGTGATAGCGGGGCGGGAACGCGAACGCGAGGAACGCCGGGCTCGCGACTTCCCCGGTCGAGACCCGTCGGAAGAGCGCGCGCTTGAGCAGGTACTCTTCCCCGCGCCGCCTGCATGCCGTGATCTCCGGTGCCGGACCGGCGGCGCGCTCGAATTCGAGCATCCCCTCCAGCACGCAGATGGTGGTGTGGAACGACGAACGCACGCTCTTCGGCGCTTCGCAGTTCCAGCCGCCGTCGCCGAGCTGCTCGCTCACCAGGCGTCTCGCCAGGCTCTCCGACGGGCGCCCGAAACAGGCCCCCACCGCCAGCGCTCCGCCGTTGATGCACGGCTCGACTTCCCCCTCGAAGAAGGTGTTCCCGCCCGATTCGACGGGACGCAATTCCCAGAATCCATCCTGGTCGTTCCACCGCAAGCCATCCGCCAGGCGCATCATCGCTGATCCGACCGCCGGGTCGGCGCCGTCAATCCCGGTCGCGCGCAGCAGTTGCAACGTGAACAGGGTGGACAGCCAGGCCGGCTCCCCCGCCCAGCGCCACGAGCCGTCCGGTTCCTGGCGGTTGAGAATCGCCGCGCCCATCCCTTCGTGCGGGATGCGGGCGCGCTCTGAGGAAACCGCGTCCGCGGATGCGCCGGTCAGATCGCGCATCGCCTGCCAGCGTATTGCCGGATCCGAATCCAGCAGCCAGTCCAGAGTGTCCACGCCGCGATATTACCTTGTACGGCAGCCATCGCTCCCAGCCTGCGAGACTTCGCCCTTGTGGTTGCTCTGGAGCGTCAATGCGGCTTGGGGGGCTGGTTCTGCTGATCCGGCTTCTGATCCTGTTTCTGATCCTGCGAGGGAAGTTCCTTGCCGTCGTAAATGATCTTCGAGGTCGATCCGAAGCGCTTGTAGTCGGTGTACTTGATGGTGTCCCGGATATGCACGTCCTGACTCATGTACCCATGCCCGCCCGAGAAGTGCAGGATGCCTTCGCCCTTGGTGTAAACCGGGAACCAGTAGTGCCCGTCCACCTGCTGGCGCCAGGTCATGAAGGGTGGATGGAGATCCTCATTGCCTTTTCGCGTGTCGTCGGGGACCATGCGCCCGTTGGTGACCACGATCTGCAGATCGCTGGTGTCCACCCAGATCCGGCCCAGCAGGTAGCGGTGGCCCTTCACAATCTGCTTCGGGCTCACGTCGAACGCGTAGCAGTCCACGTCGTCGATCTTCTGCCGGCCGACGTACTTCACGTCGTATTGCCCGATCTCCTCGGCGGTCAGGACGAACGGATACCCGCGCTGGATGTCCTGCATGTCGGAGGGCGTCATCTGGATCCGCTCCAGGGTGCTGCCCGGCGCGAAGACCACTTTCTCGGTGCGCTTTCCCGTGGGATCGAAGATGACGTCGTCTACCTGGTAGTACTCGCCGTCGACCTTGTTGTCGTCGTCAACCGTCTGCACCCGCGCCACGCGCCGGTAGGTGTAATGGTTGAGCGCGTCCTGGAACTCGCTTTCCTTGGCGGCGAACTTCTTCACGATCTCCTCGGGCGCCATGGTCGGCGGAGTCAGGTCCATGGGGCCGAAGCCCTTGTCCATCGGCATGGGAGTAAAACTGTCCTTTTCCTGTGCGATCGCCGGCATTGCGATCAATGCGGCCGCCAGCAATACGCTGCCCCACCGATTTCGAAAACCCATCCTTCACTCCTTGATAATCCTCGCGACAATCCTGCGCCCTGGAACACTTGAAAGGCTTCGCAATCTACCACGTTAGACGCATGTACACCGGAGAGGGGTGGCATGACAATCAACTTGGACTATCAGCAGAAGATACGCCTCCATTCTGTTGTGTCCGAGAGCCAATAGATCGGGTTCCGGTTTTTCATGCACGATTGGTACCAGATTCCAGCGCTGATTTTGACCATACTCCTGCTCCCGGCGTTTGGTCGCCTGTATCTGCGCTCGCGAGACACGCGCACGCTGCTCTGGTTCCTGGCGTTCGTGCTGACCGTCGCGAGAATGCTCCTGCTGTATCCCTGGGGTGCGTGGGACTTCAACGACGGGACACACCCCTGGCATGCCGCGATCGGACAAGCCTGCGCGCTGCTCTCTTCCGCCTTGTTCCTTGGTTCTCTCTCCCCGCTTCGTTTTCGCATCGGCAAGGTCAGCATTCTCTACGTGGTTCCGTTCATCGGTCCCATGCTGGCCTACGCCGTTTTCTCCTACGGCATATTTCACAACCTCACCCCCAAAGGGCCGGTATTTCTGTTGTTTCCCGCCCTCTGCCTGATGGCGACCGTCGCTGGCCTTTTCTGGGCGCGGGCCGAAGGCGGAGTCCGTGCCCCGGTAGCCACGGTGGCCATTCTCTTTTTTGGAAGCCTGGCGGTATGGGCATGCTGGCGGCCCGATCTCCATGGTCCCCTGGTGTTCGCCGAAGCCGGCAACCACGTCGTGGCCGCCTTGCTGATCCTGTTCGTCTTTCGGCGCTTCTCCTCAGGAGCGGCCATCAGCTTTCTGGGCCTGCTTGGCTGGGCATGCCCGGCCCTGCTTTTGATGCCCCAGGTTTCCGCCAGTCCGGATCTGAGCCTCAACCTCATCCGGGTCATCATCATGGCCAAGGTGGTTACGGCCCTGGGACTGATCCTGCTGGCTCTCGAAAACGAGATCGCCCTCAACCGGGCCAACGGGGAACGGGAGCGGCGCGCCCGCATGGAGATGGAAGCCTATACCAACCTGGTGGTGTCGCGGCGCCGCCTGGAGGACTTCGACCACCTGGGAAACGAAATCTGCCAGAGGGTCATCGAGAACAGCCGGTTTGCCCAGGCTGCTTTGATCCTGCTCCAGCCATCGGGCTTGTTCCGCCTGGTGGGAGCAGCGGGGCTTGATCAAGCCACCGAACGGGCTCTCGACGCCCTTGCCGGCCGCATGCCGATGAGTGATTTCCCGCCCCCCGCCCTGGCCAGGCCTGCCGTCTCCGGAAGCCTCACCCTGCACGTCAACCTTGAACCCTGGCTGACGCCGGGAGATGACCTGGCCCGGCTGCATTTTACCTCCGCCTTGCTGGTGCCCATGCAAGGCCGCGAGTCGATGGAAGGGGCGATCATCGTGGCGGGGATGCGCCCGGGGGAGTTCCGGGACCCGCTGCGCAAAGACGATCTGCTGCCGCTGGAAATGCTGGCCGGGCGATTGCAGGCCATGCGCAGCCAGACCAGGATGCTGGAAAAACTTATCGACTCGGAGAAATTCGCTGGCCTGGGCCAACTGGCCGGAAATGTGACCCAGCAACTCAATAATCCCCTGACGGTGATCCTCGGCTACGCGTCTCTGCTGGAAGACGCTCCGAATCTCGACGAACACGAGCGTAAAGGCATCGAGGCAATCCTGAGCGAGGCCCGCCAGATGCGCCTCACCCTGCAAAGCCTTTCCCAAATTGCCCGCGCCCCAGTCGGTCCCCGGGCGGCCATCTCACTGCCCGAACTCCTGGCGGACATGGAACATCTGCACCGGGCGGAATTCCTGCAGCGTTCCATCGACTTCCGGCTCGAGGTGGCGCCGGGGCTTCCGCGGGTGCTTTGCCACGCCCAGCAGTTGCGCCAGGCGGTTCTGCATTGCCTCCAGTTCGCCATGGATGCTGTCGAGCACCTGGACCTGGCCTCAGAACGCATGGTTCGCCTGGAGGCGAAGGCCGAGGGAGACCGGGTCAAGATCACTGTCGCCCACACCGGCCCGGGGTTTGACCATCCCGAGCGAGCTTTCGACCCCTACATGCCTCACGAGAGCGGGCTCGAGACTGCGGGCCTGAGCCTGAGCCTCTGCGCCACGATCCTTCGCGACAATGAGGGGAAGGCGTCGGCCGTCAATCTTGGTCCCAAGGGCGGCGCCGCCATCCTCCTGGAACTGCAGGCCGCCTAGATCGCGCTGAATCTGTTCCCTGTCTCTCGGCTCCCTGTTCCCTCGGTCCCTTTTTCCCGGACTCCCGACTGATACACTGGCCCAGCGAGGAAAGGCATTCAAGGCCCAATGGTCGAGTTGTGCGCATCAATCCTCTCGGCGGATTTCGCGCGGCTGGCGGAAGAAGTAGCAGCCGCCGAACGGGGCGGAGCTACGGTCATTCACGTAGACATCATGGACGGGCATTTCGTGCCGAACCTGACCCTCGGGCCGCCGGTGGTAAAGAGCCTGCGCAAGGCCACTAAGCTGCCCTTGGACTGCCACCTGATGGTGGAGAATGCCGACGACCTGATTTCGCCCCTCGCGGATGCGGGTGCCAACTGGGTAATTGTCCATTACGAGGCCTGCCGTCACCTGCACCGGACCCTCCAGCTGATCGCGCAGCATGGAATGAAGCCGGCGGTGGTGCTGAATCCCGCCACCCGCGTCGATCTGATCCTGGACATCCTGCCCATGCTTCATCACGTGCTGATCATGAGCGTGAACCCGGGTTTCGGCGGGCAGGAGTTTATTCCGTTCTCGGTGCACAAGATCCGCCGGCTGGTGGAGCTTCGCGAGGAACTGGGACTGGCATTTAGAATCGAAGTGGACGGCGGCGTGGCTCACGATACAGTCGCGCGGGTCGTCCAAGCCGGTGCGGACCTGCTGGTGGCCGGGAACGCCGTGTTCGGCAAGGGACAGGCGGAGCGGGATGCGCATGACCTTCTCCTCTCCGCCCGAGCAGCCGCGGGAGAGACGCCCGACCGCGAATTTCAGAGGCAGGCGAGTTGAGCCTGGCAGCGCGAACATACGGCAAGCGAGTAACATGGTGAGGATCTCAAGAGCAGGAGTTTCGGTCGAGCCGGGAGCAGCCTCATGCTCAGGCCCTGACGCTCCAATGAGGTGGTAATGAGCCGTTTTTCCCAGAAGATTGCAGCATCCGTTCTCGCCGCCTTGTTCGTGGTGGGGGTATCCGCCATGGCCAAGGAAAAGCCGCCCAAAAAGAAAAAGAACCAGGACCTGAGCGCCAACCCGCTGGCCGGCGTGAACTCCAAGCAGCCCGATAAGGAACTCTTCGACAAGGCGATGACCTCGATGAAGAAGGGCCGGTACGACGTCGCGCGGCTTACGCTGCAAACCCTGCTGAACACCTATCCGGATTCGGAATTCCGGATGCGGGCGAAGCTGGCCGTGGGCGACACCTGGTTCAAGGAAGGCGGGACAGCGGCGCTGACTCAGGCCGAGGCCGAGTACAAGGACTTCATTACCTTCTTCCCCAATGCGCCGGAAGCGGCCGAGGCGCAGATGAAGGTAGCCGACATCTACTACCAGCAGATGGAGAAGCCCGACCGGGACTTCAACAACGCGCAGCGCGCCGAGCAGGAATATCGGAACATGATCAACCAGTTCCCCGATTCGACGCTGGTGCCTCGGGCCAAGCAGAAGCTTCGCGACGTGCAGGAAGTGCTGGCGGAGCGGGAGACCACGATCGGGCTCTATTACCAGAGCCGGGAGAATTTTCCGGCGGCGATAGCCCGCCTCCAGACTGTGGTCGATACCTTTCCGCTTTATTCCAAGAGCGACCAGGCATTGCTGAGCATCGGCGACTGCTATGCCGGTGAGGCGCACGCGATGCAGATTTCGTCGGGACTTCCGGCGGCTATCAAGGAACGGATGCACGCCATGTACATGGACAAGGCGGCGGCTGCCTACACCAGGGTGGTGACACGGTACCCGGCCGCCCCCCGCGTAGAAGATGCCCGGGACCGCCTGGTGGCGATGAACCGGCCGGTGCCGGAGCCCACCCAGGCGGCCATGGCGGAGAGCGAGGCCGAGGAGCAGAGCCGGCAGAGGATCCAATTCAAGGACACTCTCTGGGGCGTAATCAAGCATGGCCCGACGATGGTGGAGGCGGTGCACGTAGGCGAGCCAAGCCTCGATGATCCCAGGCGCACGCTGGCGCCGCAGGTCACCAAGGAAAACATGACGATGTTCAACGACGCCCGGAACGCCGGCCAGCCGACCGCCGCCGGAGCCGAGGCCAAGCCGACCGGGGCCAATGAGCCGCCGCGCAGCGATCAGCCATCCACGGTGCCGCTGCAGACGGGCGCTCCCGCCGGCTCTACAGGCCTGGGCGTGTCAATCGTGGGAGCTCCCGCGGCCGATCCAAATGATGTGATCAAGCCAGTAGGACCGGACAAGACTGTAGAACCGGCCGCCGAGGCTCCCGCAGCCGCTCCTGACCAGATCAACGACATCAAGCCGGGCACCGCCGTACCGGCCACGGCGACAGCGACGGACGGCAAGAAGAAGAAGGCTCCCAAGGCCGATTTGGGCGACGAGTCGTCGAGCAAGAAGAAAAAGAAGAAGGGGCTGAGCAAGATCAACCCGTTCTAAGTGCTGGAGTTTCCATGCGCTTTCGAGGGCCGCCCCTGGGCGGCCCTCGGTGTTCCCCGGCTCCGCCTGGTTTCCCGCGCGCAACCGATTGCCCCGAAAACCATCTGCTAAAGTGAGGGGTGGTCCCCTCGCTCGAAACTCTCAATGAGAGCGCCTTGCTCGGCTCCTGGGGACTCGCCCTAACACTCACATGCCACACGATCTGCCTAAAGCCTACGACCCGACTGCCATCGAAGATCACTGGGCAGAGTACTGGGTCCGCGAGAAGCTGTTCACTCAGCCCACCCCGGCACCTGGCGCTGAAGAAGAGGGCGGCCGGCCTTTCACCATACTGCTTCCGCCGCCCAACGTAACCGGCCGCCTTCACATGGGCCACATGCTCAACCAGACGGAGATGGATATTCTCACCCGCTGGCATCGCATGAGCGACGACCGCGCGCTTTGGCTGCCGGGTACCGATCACGCCGGAATCGCCACCCAGATGATGGTGGAGCGGCAACTGGTTGTGGAGGGAACGACGCGGCAGAAACTGGGCCGCGAGGCCTTCGTCAAGCGCGTATGGGAGTGGCGTTGCCACTACGGCAGGGCAATTCTCGACCAGATGAAACGCCTGGGCGCCTCGGTGGACTGGGACCGCGAGTACTTCACCATGGACGAGCGGCTGTCTGTGGCGGTGCGCGAGGCCTTCGTCCGGCTTTACGAGCAGGGGCTCATCTATCGCGGTGCCTACATCGTGAACTGGTGCCCGCGCTGCCAGACCGCGATCAGCGACCTCGAGGTGGTGTACGACGAGCACAAGGGCCACCTGTGGGAGATCCGATACCCGGTTCTTGACGATTCCGGCAAGGACTCCGGCGAGTTCCTGACCATTGCCACCACGCGGCCCGAAACCATGCTGGGCGACGTGGCGGTGGCAATTCATCCCGAGGATGAGCGTTATACCGATCTGCACGGAAAGAAACTACGCCTCCCGCTCTTAAACCGCGAAATTCCCATCATTCTCGACGAATGGGTGAGCCGCGAGTTCGGCACCGGGGCCGTGAAGGTGACGCCGGCCCACGATCCCAACGACTTCGCGCTGGGCGAGCGCCACCACCTGCCCTCGATCAACGTCATGGACGATACCGCGCACATCAACGAGCACGGCGGGCCATACGCCGGCCTGGATCGCTTTGCGGCGCGGAAGAAGATTGTTGAGGAACTCACCGAACAGGGGCTGTTGGCAGGCATCAAGGATCACGTGCACAACGTGGGTCACTGCGACCGCTGCAAGACGGTTGTGGAACCGCGGTTGTCCACGCAGTGGTTCATCAAGATTCAGCCTCTGGCCGACAAGGCGATCGCGGCGGTGCGCGAAGGGCATATCCGCTTCACGCCCGAAATGTACGCCAAGACCTACTTCGAGTGGATGAACAACATCCACGACTGGTGTATCTCGCGGCAACTGTGGTGGGGGCACCGCATCCCTGCCTGGCATTGCCCCGTATGCCACAAGATCACGGTGGCGCGTGAGAATCCCGCGGCGTGCGCGCACTGCGGGTCGGACCAGATCACGCAGGAAACCGACGTGCTGGATACATGGTTCTCGTCGGGACTGTTGCCGGTGTCGGTGTTCGGATGGCCGGACATCACGCCTGAAAATCGCGCCGACTTCGACACGTTTTATCCCACCAGCCTTCTCGTGACCGGGTTCGACATCTTGTTCTTCTGGGTCGCCCGCATGATCATGCTGGGCTGCTGGTTCTCGACCGACGTAAAAATGCCCGATGGCAGCGACCGCCCGCTCTCGGAGTCGGTGCCGTTCCGCGAGGTGTACATTCACGCACTTGTGCGCGACGCCAACCGCGAGAAGATGTCGAAAACAAAGGGCAACGTGATCGACCCCATCGAGATCGTGAAGCAGTACGGCACCGATGCGGTGCGCTTCACCCTCGCCTCGATGGCCTCGCCGGGCACGGATATCGCGTTCAACGTGGCCCGCACGGAAGGCTACCGCGCCTTTGCCAACAAGATATGGAACGCCGCCCGCTTCATCTTCATGAACGTGGACAAGGCCGCGGAAGCCGGCATCACTGTCGATCCGGCGGCACTGGGGTCGATGCCGGAAGCCGGCCCGGACGCTTCGCTCGAAGCGCGGTGGATCGTGGCCGAATTTCACGACACCAGCGACAAAGTGAATAAGGCGCTCGAGAACTACCGGTTTGATGACGCGGCCAATGCCATCTACCAGTTCTTCTGGGGCAGCTTCTGCGACTGGTACCTGGAGATCGTCAAACTGCGGCTGGATTTCACCGAGAGCGCGGGCACGGCCAGGGCGAAGGCGGCACTCACCACGCTGATTTCAGTGTTTGAGGCTTCTTTGCGGCTGCTCTCCCCGGCGATGCCGTTTCTTACCGAGGAACTGTGGCACGTGGTCTATGACGACAATCCTCCGGCGAAGTCGATCGCGCTGACGCGATACCCCAAGGCTGGCGGGGCCCCAGACAAGGATGCGATCGAGAGTATGGCTCTGCTCCAGGGGCTGATCATCGAGGTTCGGGCGCTGCGCAAAGAGATCGGAGTCGAGGAGAAGGCCGCGGTTCCTATCGAGCTTCGGGCAGATGCCCATCTGAAAAAGCTCGCCGCTGACAATCGCGACATCGTCGAGCGCCTGGCGCGCGTGAGCGAACTGCGCGCGGTTGACCAGATTTCCGCGGGACTGTCGAAGCACCACTCCACTACATTCGACGTGGCTGTTGTCTACGAACGCACCATCGACGTTGCGGCCGAGCGCGAGCGCTTGACAAAGGATATCGCCAGATATGAAAAAGGCTTGGCTGCCGCGGAGAAGCAACTAGGCAATGAGGCATTTCTCAGCAAGGCTCCGGCGAAAGTGGTGGAAGGTTTGAAGAAGCAAGAGTTGGAGACGCGGACACTGCTGGAGAAGGCGCGGGAGGCGCTCAAGAACCTGCCGCCGCAATAACTGAAAACAACCGCATCCGTCGGTTCGCTCCGGATGCCGCCCGCGATCTAGCTTTAGCTGACAACTGACAACTGACAACTGACAACTGCGAACTAAGAACTGCGAACTAAGAACTGCCCATGGATTGGAAAAGCCACCGCATCGAGACGTTGCTGGAGCACGCCCTGATCGAAGACAAGGCGGCCAGCGATGCTACGACCCACGTGACCATCGATGCGAACCTGCGCGCGTCAGCATCGATCATTGCGCGGCAGGACATGGTGGTGTCGGGACTCGGCTGCGTGACGCAGTTTCTGGAGATCTTTGCGCGCCTCGACCCCAGCCCGCAGGCTCACACCCGTTTCGAGGTCATCAGCCATCCGGAGATGTTTGATGGGGTGCGAGTGCGTTCCGGCCAGGTGCTGGCAGTGGTGCGACACAACGCGCGAGTGCTGCTGAGCTGCGAGCGTGTGATTCTGAACCTGATGCAGCACATGAGCGGCGTCGCCACCAATACCCGCATGTATGTTGACGCTATCCACGGCACGCATGCGCGGGTCCTCGACACGCGCAAGACGGTGCCGGGGCTTCGGGCGCTCGAGAAATATGCCGTCCTGTGCGGCGGCGGCACCAATCACCGGCTCGACCTGGCCAGCGGAATCCTTATCAAAAACAACCACATTTCGATGGGCGGCGGACTGCGGACAGCGCTCGAAAACGCTCTGGCGCGGCGCAAGGGCGGGCAGCGGGTGCAGGTCGAAGTGCGCTCGATGGCGGAACTCGAGGAAGCGCTCGCCGGAGGGGCGGAAGCAATTCTGCTCGACAACATGACGCCGGCCCTGGTGAGGGAGTGCGTCGAGCGCCTCAAGCAGGAAAGCCGCTGGATTCCGACCGAAGCCTCTGGCGGCATTGTGCTCGAAAACATCCGCGAATTTGCGGAGACTGGCGTGGATTTCATCAGCGTCGGAGCGCTCACCCATTCGGCCAAGGCCGCCGATATCTCCATGGCCATAACGCCGGAGTCGCGCTAGAAGTGTTCGACCTCGCCGCGCTGGAAGCGGAACTTGCGGGCACTGTCTATACCGGCAAACTGCATTTTGCTCCCGTCACCGGATCCACGAATACCGATGCCATGGCAGCGGCGCGCAATGGGGCTCCGGATGGGTCGGTGTTCTTCGCCGACGAGCAACGCAGCGGGCGGGGACGCGGCGATCACACCTGGGAGTCAGCTGCGGGCGAGGGGCTCTATGTGAGCGTTCTGCTCCGGCCGCACCTCGAACCTGCGTATCTGCCGCTGGCGCCGCTGGCTGCGGGGTTGGCGGCCGCCAATGCGATTCGCACCGCTACAGGACTCGATGTCGACCTGCGCTGGCCCAACGATCTATTGATCGGGCCGCGCAAGACCGGGGGAATCCTGGTCGAGGCCCAAACTCAAACCCAGCCTCAGTCGAATGGCGTTACGTTCGTTGTAGTGGGGATCGGAATCAATGTTCACCAACGGGGCTTCGATCCGGGACTGGCCACGCCGGCGACTTCGCTCGATCTCGAATCGGGCCATGTTTTCGGGCAACGCATCAACCGCCAGGCGCTGCTGGCGGGACTGCTAAAATCGCTGGAGCGCGAAACCGTTGGGCTCCTCGATCCAGCCACGCGGGCAGCGATTCCAGCCCGTGTGGAAGCTGCTTCGAGCTGGGTGCGTGGCCGGCGCGTCGAGGTCCACGGCCCGCAGCAATACACCGGCATAACCGAAGGATTGGACGAACATGGATTCCTGCTGCTGCGCACGCCGGAGCGGATGGTGCAGGTGCAAACCGGGGGAATCAGGGAATGCCGCTTCTAGCTACTAGCCTCTGGCTTTTAGTTCGCATTGTGCCTCTAACGGCCTTTGCGAAAAAGCCCCAAGCATGGGCTTGGCTGGAAATAGCTAGGAGCTAGTCGCTGGAAGCTAGGAGCTAAACACGCATGCTGCTTGCATTGGACGTGGGCAATACCAATACGGTGCTCGGCCTCTACAAGCTCGATGAGGAACCGGCGGCGGCGCGAGGCGCCGAGGAGACGGGAGACGCGCCCAGCCATGTTCGGCGGGTGGACCCGAAGCTTGCCGCGCACTGGCGGGTGACCACGCACCGCGCCCAGACCTCGGACGAATATGGCGTGCTGTTTGTGAACCTGTTCAACATGAGCGGCATTTCTGTCGACCAGGTGCACCACATCATCATTTCGTCGGTGGTTCCTCCGGTTGAAACTACCCTGCGGCGGGTATGCGAAAAGTACTTTCACCTGCAGCCGTTGTTCGTGGAGCCGGGAATAAAGACGGGGATGCCGGTGCTGGTCGACAATCCCAGCGAACTGGGCGCCGACCGGCTGGTCAACGCGATCGCGGCTTTTGAGCGTTATGGCGGCCCCTGCATCGTGGTGGATTTCGGTACGGCCACAACCTTCGATGTGATTTCGGCCAAGGGCGAGTACCTGGGCGGGGCGATTTCGCCGGGCCTGGGCATCAGCGCCGATGCGTTGTTCGCGCGCGCCGCGCGGCTAGGGCGCGTGGACGTAAAGCGGCCGGCCAAGGTGATCGGCACTAATACCGTCACGCACTTGCAGAGCGGTTTGTACTATGGCTACATCGGCCTGGTGGATGGGATTATCGAGCGCATGAGTACGGAACTGGGCGCGCAGCCGAAGGTGATCGCGACCGGTGGCCTGGCGCGGCAAATTTCCGGAGACTCGCGCTTCATTGCTCAGATCGACGACATGCTGACTCTGGATGGGTTGCGGATTCTCTTTGAGCGCAATCGCACCGCACGGCCGCGCAGCCGGGCGCATTGAGGCGGCGCTCGTGCGCAATTACTTCAATTACTTCACCGAGATCGAAGAGCGATTCCAGCAACGGCGGGGATCGATCCTGCTGTTGTCAACGCTGGACTGGGCGCTGATCGAGACCTGGCGGGAAGCGGGCATTCCGCTCGACGCGGTGCTGCGCGGAATCGATGCGGCGTTCGACAAATACGAACAGCGACAAAAGAAAGGACGCATGCGGCGCGTCAATGGTCTGGCCTGGTGCGCGCAGGCGGTGATGCAGGCAACGGAGGAATTGCGCGAGGCCGCAGCAGGCTCGGGTACAACCACCAACACAACGCCCGCCGATTCCGGCTTTGAGCACGAACGGGTAGCGGCGCATCTGGAGACTGCGGCAACGGCACTGCAGGCCGCGACGGTGGCCCCGGAAATGGGTGCGACGACGGCGGCCCGGCTGCGCGAGTTGGCCGCCGAGGTACGGGCGAGTGCGGCGGCGGTCGATCTCGAATCGCTGGAACGCACACTGACCGTGTTCGAGGAAAAGCTGTTCGCGGCGCTCACGGCCGCAGCACCGGAGGAATTGCTCGTGGCGCTCAAGGAACACGCGGCGCGGGAACTGGCGCCTTATCGCAGCCGAATGGGGGCAGTGCAGTTGCGCCAGGTGGAGCGGCAATTCGTGCAGAAACAGTTGCTCGCCCACTACAACCTTCCCCGCCTAAGCCTCTTCTACATGAGCCAGCTATGAAGCCGCGCCGTGGACAAAGAAGCCGGGTGCCCCAGGTCGAGCATTTGAGACCTGGGAAAACCCCATCTGCGGCACCGCGGGCCGGCAAGGATCCGGTAGTACTACACATCGAAAAGCCGATCTACGGCGGGGCATTTCTGGCGCACAACGAAGGTAAGGCCGTTTTTGTGCCGCTGGTGTTGCCGGGCGAACAGGCGCGTGTGCGATGGGTGGAGGAGAAGCGCGGCTACGCAACTGCGGAAATCGAGCAGATGGTGACTTCATCGCCGCAGCGCATCGTCCCGGAGTGCCGTCATTTCGGCTTCTGCGGCGGTTGCCAATACCAGTACGCGGGCTACGAGACGCAACTTCGGATCAAGCAGGAAGTGCTGCGCGAAACGCTCCAGCGCGGTGGCATCCAGCCGCCCGAGGAAATTGCGGTTCTTGCAGCCCAGCCATGGGAATATCGAAATCGCATCCGCCTTGCGTTCGATGCGCAGGGAAATCCTGGCTATCGCGGGCGGCGTTCGCATGCGGTGGTTCCCATCGGCGAGTGTCCGATCTCGGCGCCGCTCCTGGTGCGCGCCGCGTTAGCGGCGCCGGAAGCAATGCGGTCCGTTGCGGCGACCCTGCGCCCAAGCGAGATTGCATTGTTCTGCAACGCGGAAGAATCCGCGCTGCTGTTGACGGTGTTTGTCGCCAGTCCCGCAAAGATTCGTCTCGACGAGTTTGCCGCCGCGCTACGGAACCGCATTCCAGAACTGGCCGGCGCCGAGCTCGTTTTCGAGAATACAAACCAGCCGTCGCGCACGTTGGCGCAATGGGGCGAGACTTCCCTCGTCTATCGCGCCGCCGGTTTCGATTACCGCGTCGATCATGGCGCGTTCTTCCAGGTGAATCGCTGGCTGGTGGATGGGCTGGCGAAGACAGCGACGTCCGGATACAACGGCGCGCTGGCGTGGGACCTGTTCGCCGGAGTGGGCCTGTTCGCGCGACAGCTCGCGCAGAGTTTTCGCCGTGTTGTCGCCGTTGAATCAGCGCCCGCTGCAACCGATGCGCTCGCCGCAAATCTGCTCGGAACAATGGGAGAGGCGGTGCGCTCGTCAACGCTCGATTTTCTGCGCCGCCATCATGGCGGTGAGCGGCCAGACCTGATCGTTGTCGATCCGCCGCGAACCGGGCTGGGCCCGGAGATAACCACGCTGCTGGTTGCGATCGCGGCGCCTTTCCTCGTCTATGTTTCCTGCGACCCCGCCACACTGGCGCGCGACCTGCGTGTGCTTCTGGCGCACGGCTATGTGATCGAATCCATCACGCTCGCCGACCTCTTCCCGCAGACCTTTCATCTCGAGACAGTGGTCCGGATGCGGCATCCCTGATAGGCTGGAGAGCCATAGATCCTTTCCAGTTTTCAGGCGCGATGGAATCCGACTCCGCCACTTCCGGGCCCTCTGCGGGCGCGCATTTCCCATCCGGCGCGACCGTTCGTCCGTGGAGCAGTCTTCCTTTGTTCCACGCGGCGTGGCTCTTTGCATTGGGAATTGTTGCAGCCCGGCTAACCTGGTTGCGACCGAGCGTCGTTTTGGTCGCGCTGGCGATGATGGCGGTTCTCTGCGCCGTGGCCGCCACGCGCGCCCAACGCGCCTCTTGGCTTGCCCTGGCGCCGTTTTGGATTCTGCTGGGAGCCTGGTGCGCGGAGATGGAACCGCAGCCCGTGCCGGTGCCCGTGCTGGGCGCGATGTCAGACGGGCTGCTTCGCACCGTGGAAGGAACGGTGCTGGATGCAGGCCCGGTGCGCGGACAAATCGAAGATGACCTCGATCAGGCTTCCGCGGCTGCGCCGAAGCAGAAGCCCACACAGCGTCTTGACCTGCGCGTCGAGTCCATCGAGAACGTCACCGATGACCAGGACGCCCAGGTTGCGGCCGACGGCGGGGTGCGGCTCACGGTGCGCTGGCCGTCGCAGCTCGATCAGCCGTTTCATTGCGGCGAACGGGTCCGGGCGATCGTCCGCCTGCTTCCGCCCGAGGTCTATCATGATCCGGGCGCATGGAGCCGCGAAGATTATCTCCTCGGCCTGGGTATCACTTCCACTGCGACCTTGGAGAGCGAGCGCATGGAACGATTGAGCCGCGCGCCGCCATACCGGCTCGGATGGCGGGCCGGGGTCGAGTGGCTGCACTGCCGGTTGAGCGAAACGCAGCGCACCGCGACCGATCGCCTTCTCGCCCTTCCCGAGGCAACGCGCCGTCTTCCCAAAGCGCTGCGCATCAATAACGAAGACGCCGTCATGCTGGTCGCGATGGTGACTGGGGACCGCACGTTTCTTTCCCGCTCGCTGCGTGTGGGATTCGAGCGCACTGGTTCGTTTCACATGCTGGTGGTCTCGGGATTTCACCTGGCCATCATGGCTGGATGCATTTTCTGGATCGCCAAACTTCTGCGCTTGCCGCGCGTCCCGGCCACATTGCTGACCATCGTTGCGTCGTTCGCGTACGCGCTGTTCACAGGGTTCGCCGTCCCGGTGCAGCGCTCGCTGTGGATGGTGACGCTCTACTTGGTTGGCCGGCTGGTGTATCGCGAACGCAACCCCATGAACACCATCGGATTCGCGGCCTTGTGCCTGCTCGTCGCAAGCCCGCGTTCGCTGTTTGACTCGGGATTCCAGATGACGCTGCTGGCGGTGGTTTCGATTGGCGGCATCGCGACCCCCCTGCTGCAAAGCACCATCCATCCCTACCTCTCGGCCACGAAGGATCTCGACCTGGTTGCAATCGACGCAAAACTGCCACCGCCCCAGGCCCAGTTTCGCGTAATCCTGCGCATGATCTCGGGCAAACTGGAAGCCGCGTTCCATCGGGTGATCGCGCGCCGCATCTTTCCGCGGCTAATTCGATACGCGCTGCGCATTTCCGAACTGCTTGTGGTCGCCTGCGTGGTGGAACTCGCGATGACGCTCCCGATGGCCATCTACTTTCATCGCATCACCATCTTCGCGCTGCCGGTGAACCTGCTTATCCTGCCGCTCCTGCTGGTCCTGATGCCGGCGGCCGTAATCACGCTGATTGTCCTTCTAGTGTGGCCGGCCGCGGCCTGGGCTCCGGCGGCAGTAGTCGCGGTGCTGCTGCATTTCGGCGTGCGATTGGTGCACCTGTTCGGGTCGTTCGCGCTCGGCGACTTCCGGATTCCCGCGCCATTGATCTGGCAATCCGCAGCATTTTGCGGCTTGCTTGGTTTGGCAATCGTGCTGGCGCGCGGCACGAAATGGCCGCGACGCGGTGCTTGGGCAGCGTTAGTCGCGGCTGCGCTGTGTGCGGTTTTGCCACGGCCTGTGCAGCATCCACGCGATGCCATGCTGGTCGAGGCGATCGACGTGGGCCAGGGAGACTCTCTGCTGGTGATCACGCCCGACGGCAAAACTCTCCTGGTAGATGGCGGTGGATTCGGCGGGGGGCCGCGGCAAGCTCCCCAGGAATTCGATATTGGAGAGGAAGTAGTTTCTCCAGCGCTGTGGGCACGCGGCATCCGGCGGCTCGACGTGGTGGCGTTGAGCCATGCCCATTCCGACCATTTGGGCGGCCTGCCCGCGGTTCTGCGCAACTTCCATCCGGCGGAGTTATGGGTGGGCAACAATCCCCATTCGGCGAGTTACGATGCGTTCCTGCAGGAGGCGGACGATCTGCGCGTGCGGACGCTGGCGCTGCGCGCAGGAGATGCGCCGCGTCTGGGAGTCGCGCAGGTAAAGGTGTTGGCTCCGCTGCCTGCTTATCAGCCCGGGCCCTCGGCGTCGAATAATGACTCGATGGTGCTGCGGGTCGCGTACGGAAAGACCTCGATCTTGCTGGAGGGCGATGCGGAGGCACCGGTGGAGGAGGCGATGTTGGGGGAACCAGGCCTCGCGAGCACACTGCTCAAGGTAGGACACCACGGTAGCGTGACTTCCACCACGCCGGAGTTTCTTGCGCGGGTGGCGCCGAAATTGGCGCTGATCTCTTGCGGTCTTCACAATCGCTTTGGACACCCGCGGCCGGAGATCCTGGCAGAGTTGGAGCAGGCGCACGTGCGCACGTTCAGTACCGACATCCAGGGCGCGACGTGTTTCCGTCTGGATGGCAAGGAAGCTCTCGCGGGGGAGTCATGCGTGTCGGATCGGTGAGGTTGCTGTGGCGGAGATTTGATAGGAACGAGCGGCGATTCCCTGGCCTCGAAAGCGAGATCTGGGGCACGCGGATGGGACC
This sequence comes from uncultured Acidobacteriota bacterium, assembly GCA_963730805.1. Lineage (GTDB taxonomy): Bacteria > Acidobacteriota > Terriglobia > Terriglobales > Acidobacteriaceae > Telmatobacter. Next base: position 434,338 of record CAVSTL010000001.1, read on the forward strand.
CGCCTAGTCAGAACCGCATCCGCATGCCGAAGTCGAACTGCCGCGGGCGATAGAAGTCAGTTCCGTTGACGTCGAGGGGTTTTCCAAATTCCGTCTGCCCGGTTTTGAGGCCGGTGAGGAAGTTGAGCGTGGGCAGCGATCCCGCAGAACTCCCAGGCGCGATGGAATAGCCGACTGTTTCCAGTTGCGTCACGTTCTGGTGATTGAAGAGGTTGAAGCTCTCGGCCAGCAACTCCAGCTCGCGCATGGGGCCCAGGTTGAATTTCTTCCCGAGGCGAACGTCCGCTTTCCAGGTGAACGGGTAGCGATAGGTGTTGCGGCCGACGCCGTACACGCGGTTATCTCCGCCCGAGCCGTTCATTCCCGGCCCAAGCCCAACGATCGCCGTACCGCTGACGGTGAATTCTTCAGGCAGGGAGCCCGCGGTGCGCATGGTGTAGGGCAGGCCGCTGTGGAATCGCCCGATGCCGGAGAGCATCCAGCCGTTGGCGAATTGCCCCCCCGGCCCTTTCAGCTTCCAGGGCGCCTGCCAGACGAGCATGCCTGAAACGGAATGGCGGATGTCGAGATCGCTGGTTCCGTACTCCTGGCGGAAGTCAGTGGGGTCGAGTACGCTGCTGCCGGCGATCCGGGTGGACTCGTTGGGATTCCAGTCCATGGCATGCGCGTAGGTATAGCGCGCATGGACGCTGATTCCGCGGCGGGCGGAGCGGGAGACGCGCAGCATGGCCGCCTCATAGGTGGAGTTGGCGCGGCTGATTAGTTCCGCAATCTGCTGGTAGCTGGAATTCAGGCGGCCCGCTGTCCCTGTCGGCGAGGCGGCACCTGGCCAGCTCGCGAAGAACGGCACCGTGATTTGGCGCGCCTTGATGGGCCCCGCATTGAGGCCGTCGACCACACCATAGGTGATGGTGCCGGGATTGGACACGGGGTCGAAGTTGGTGTCGATAGTGACCGGTAGCCGGCGGCCGAGGCTGACGCTGGCCCCCGCAGCCACATGCACGTGCCCGGGCAGCGTTTCCTCCACGATCGTCTCCGCCTGATGAATCTCCGCGTTTTTGAAGGCGGGCGAGAATTCGACGGCCGCCGGTTTCACGACCGTCGTGGGCTCTCCGGCCAAAACATAAGGAAACGGGGGAGCGCCACCGCCGGTCAGATTGTCGGTGGGGCGCATGAAGAAGAACTGGTCCCCCTTGAACGAGCCGGTCTGAGTCAGAGCGGTCTCCAGAACCGAGTTCTGGGTGCGGCCGAAGTACATGCCATAGCCGGCACGAAGAACCGGCCAATGGCTTTCACCCGATCCCCACGCAAGGCTTAGGCGGGGTCCCCACTGGTTGCCGGGCGAGGGAATCTTCTCCGTCAGCGGCAGTGCCGGATTGTCAACCAGGGCGATGGGCGGAGGGAAATATTCGCGTTCCCAGCGCAGCGCGGCCGACATCACGAAACGCTTCGCCGGCTGCCACTGGGCAGTGGCGAAGGCAGCCAGATCGTTGGTGCTGAGGCGCCAGTTGGTGGGACCCATGATCTGCGAATAGTAGGAATAGCAGGGGAGATAGCCCAGTCCGCGCAACTGGTGGTTGCTGTCCCGCCAGGCACGGCCGCGCTGATCGCAGTTGTGCTGATCGAAGGGATCGAGCGCGCCGGAGATTCCGTACTCCGCAAAGACCAGCGCATCGGAAGCAAAGTTTTCGATGGTCGAGTAGTGATAGGTGCCGGTGTGGTTGCGCACCATGCCGGTCGCGTCTGCATTGTGGCGCCAATCTGCTCCGGCCTTGACGAGGAGGTCGCTGTGGACCCAGTCCAGTGCTTGCTGAACCTGGTAGAGGTGTTCGTCGGGATAGCTGCCGCTCCCGAATCGCGACGGGTTGCCGATGGTGAAGCCGTTCCGGGAGTCCACCACCATCTGCGGCAATTGTCCCCACGTGTTGATGTTGAGAGTTTGTTCGAACGGCGACGGTGTGTTGGCTTGCCCGGCGAAGATGTGGCGGCCCGCGGAGCCTTGCGTTACGGAGAGCAGGTTGGGGGTAAGGAACGCTTCCCAGCGGCCAAGCATCCAGAACTCGCTGGCCCGGCTGGTTCCAAAACTGTGGCTCCCGTAGGGCTCGGAGGTACGGGTGAGGCCGCCTCCAGGGGAGTTCCAGCGCGCACCGGTTCCTTCGAGCGTAAAGCGGTGCCGTTCGGCTGGCTGCCAGTCGAGGCGCCCGAAGCCGACCCATTGAGCGGCAGTCCTGGCGGCCGGGCCCAACAGTCCGCTCAGGCTTTCCAGGATCCCCGAATAGGCGCCCAGTCCCTCCGCAATGGGATTGACGCTGCTCAGACCAAGACGCGCGCTCAGCACCTGCATCTCGTCATTGGAGGGCTGCGCGAAGAAGTTTTCCGGGTGCTTTACGGAGGCGACGCCGGGATCGTTGCGAAGGGAGCCGTCATACGCCGCGAACCAGAACAGCTTCCGGTGCTGGATGCGGCTGCCCACGCCAAAGCCCCATCGGTCTTCCTGGTAAGGTGCGGTATAAGGATAAGACGTAAACGCGGGCATCGCTCCAAGGGGGGCCGGAGCCGTCTCCTTCACCCATTGCGTGAAAGGGTTTTTCGCTCCCCAGAGGTTGCGCCGATCAAAAAGAAATCCCTGGCCGTGCAAATGGTCAGTGCCCATGCGGGTTTCGACCGCAGCATGTTCGCCCGGCGATGCGTCGGCCGGGTCGCTGGTCTTCTCATAAGTCCGGACCTCGGAGATGGCGGCTGCATTGGCGCCAGGACCCATCAGCGACGCACTGCGCATCATGCCGCCGGCCCGGCTGCCAAATGCCAGACGGATGCTGGCGCTCTCAACGGTCACCGAAGCCGCGCTCCGGCCGGCTGCCGAAGCCGAGGCTGGCCTTTCTTCGTCGGGTTCGGTCCGGGTGGCGGGCGAGTCCAAGACGAAGTCCTCCCAATGTCGGCTGCCCAGTGGCATAGCCTGCAACTGCTGGTCGGAGAGGGTCTCCCGGGTCTCGGGTGCCGGATCGTGCGGAGCCAGGAGCACCGCCGATGGCGCCTGCCCGAACTGTGCGGCTGCATGGGCTGCGGAGAGTCCCGCAATCGCGAGGCTGGCTCCGGTCGAGGGGGCCAGGTTCACGGCGACAGCGGCCAGGGCGGGCGCGATGATTGGTCCCGTGGCAGCCCTGATCGCCGGTTGAGCGGGGACGGGAGGCGCGGCCCTGGCGACCAATGCCGGCGAAGCGATGGCGTGCGAAGGAATGTCGGTAACTGGCGCTTTGCCGCCGTTGGGGGGGAATGGAGCTCGACTCATGTCCGTGGCGGCCGCGGGACGGTTTGCGGCAAAAAGTGGCAACGTCTGCATCGGTTCGACCGGCACGTTCGCCTGAACCATGGGAGAGATCGTAGAGGGTTCTTCCACGCTGGATTTGCGCAGGACCAGGGAGCGTCTTGCTGTGGCCGCGGCCGGCGGGTCGATGGCTGGCAGCGCGCGATCGGCGTAGCTGCGTATGCCGGCCGACGTCACCGGAAGTTCCGCGGGCTGGCGGTTCAGCTCCAGCGCTGCCTGAACACGGGACTCATGCCCGGCGGAGACAAAGATGCCCGCGATCTGGCCCTGGCCCAGGCGAGGACTGACTGCGGCGAGCGAATACTCGCCCGGCTCGAGGGAGAGAAAACGGTAAGAACCGCTCCTCGAGGTTGTGGTTTTGGCCTCGGTCCCCGTGGTCGTATTGCGCAGGACGAGCATGGCGCCATCGACAGGGCGGGAATGCAGGTCAGTGAGTTGGCCGGAGAGCGAGCCGGTGGGACTTTCGGCCGGTCGCTGTGCCCTGACGCCGGGGGCAAACGTCAGGATCAGGAATACTCCCGCCGACGTTACTGTCCTCAGCCATCTTTGCGCTGCTCCGCGAAGCGCCTTTCCGGAGCAGCCACTGACCAAGCCCACGGCCCACCTTCTTCCGGCCGCACTCAAAGGCGGTTCCGGGCGGGGCGCGCCTGATTTCCGAGTGAACCGGTCACACGCGTGCCGAGTCAATCGGCGGTCATTCCTCGACGGAATGACCGTTTTCAAACGCCCCATTGACCCCCGGGAGAAGTTACCAGCGATTCTAAGTCAAAACGGGAATGTTGTGGCGGCTTTTTCAGTTTGGAAACGGTACCAATCCGTCGGAAACGGAGATTTGAAGGGTTGGTAAACTGAAAAGACAGCAGTTTTGAAAAGGAAAACCGCAGCGGACTGCGGAGAGTGGAAACGAATGTTTATTGATCAGGCAAAGATTCGCGTGAAGGCGGGCGACGGGGGCAACGGCTGCATGGCCTTCCGCCGCGAGAAGTTTGTACCCCGCGGCGGTCCTTCGGGGGGCGACGGCGGCCGCGGCGGCGACGTCATTATGGAATCGTCGCAGCGGCACAATACGCTGATTCATTTCCGCTACAACCCGGAGCACAAGGCGCAGCGCGGCGAACACGGCATGGGGTCGAATTGCTCGGGTTCCGATGGCAAATCGATCGTTTTGCAGGTGCCGGTGGGCACTTCGCTGTTCGATCAGGAAACCGGCGAGCTCGTGCATGACTTCTCCACGCCTGACGAGCGGGTGGTGGTCGCCAAGGGCGGCCGCGGGGGACGCGGGAACCAGCATTTCGCCACCAGCACGCACCAGGCTCCGCGCGAGCATGAACTGGGCCGGGCAGGCGAGGAACGGACGTATCGCCTGGAACTTAAGCTGCTGGCCGATGTGGGGCTGGTCGGCTATCCCAACGCCGGCAAGTCAACGCTGATCTCGCGCATTTCGGCGGCAAAGCCCAAGATCGCGGATTATCCGTTCACGACGCTGGAACCGAACCTGGGCGTGGTCACCGTGGGCGAGGAGCCGCACCAGGAGTCTTTTGTGGTGGCTGATGTTCCGGGCTTGATCGAAGGCGCGCACCTGGGCTCGGGGTTGGGAGTGCAGTTCCTGCGGCACATCGAGCGCACGCGGGTGCTGGTGCACCTGGTGGATGTTTCCGACGCGTCAGGGCGGCCCGATCCAGTGGAAGATTTCAAAGTCATCAACAGTGAATTGGCCAGCTTCGGGAACCGTCTCGAGGATAAGCCGATGATCGTGGCAGCGACCAAGATCGATGCCGCCAATCCCGAAAAGCTGAAGAAGCTCTCCGCGTATATCAAACGGCGAAAGATGGAGTTTCACGCGATCTCGGCGGTGACTGGCCAGGGGATCGATGAGCTGAAGTGGGCGCTGGCAAGACGGGTACGGCCGGTCGAGTCCGATGTCCCTGCCGCGACGACATCTTGATTCGTTGATAGCTCCACACTGATGGGTCTAGACCATCGCCTTTTCTTTTACTGCCAGGTATTGATTGAGCACCGACGACGTGAGCGCCTCGGGGTTGATGTCGAGGGTGAGGGCGCCCTGCTCGTGGAGCCGGGCAAGCAGGAGTTCGCGGCGGCCGGCCATCTCCTGGGCAGCGGCGGAACGGAACATTTGCTCCACATTTTTGGGCCGGGCGCGGGCGATCAGTTCGACTTCCGGCTGAGCCATGGCCACGAAGAGGAGTACGTGGCGGCGGAGCAGCTGCACCGCTCCGTCGATGACTTCGGGCCGGAGGGCGGATTCGGCCAGGTCGGTGACCCAGAGGATCAGCGAGCGGCGTGGCTGGAGCCGGTTGAGCACGGCCGTGGCGCGAAGGTGATCGGCCTCGCTGGCTTCGGAACGGACCTGGGCCAGCAATTCGATGAGCTGGCGCAAATGGTCGGATCCGCGGCCTGGCAAAAGGCGCTGCTGGATTCCCTGGCCGTAAGCGAGCAAGCCAACCCGGTCGCCGGAGTAGAGCGCCAACTGCGCCAGCGCGACCGCCGTCGAACAGGCGTGGTCGAGCTTGGAGTGAACCCCATGGCCCGCGAGAGTCTCACCCAATGACGGCTGGGGAAGGGCGGCGACCCGGGCTCGCATCAGGCGGCCGCAGTCAAGGACGATCCACACCGGCTGGCTGCGCTCCGTTTGGTACTGCCGGGTGATGAGGCTGCCGCGCCGCGCTGTAGCGGTCCAGCAGATGTCACGCAGGTCGTCGCCTTCGCGGTATTCGCGCAGGCTTTCGAAGTCGCGGCCAAGACCGCGCTGACGCGACAGCCGGAGTTGGAGATCGATCTGGCGGCTGCGGGCCAGGAAGATCTGCTGTTCTTGGGTGGTGCGCAGCGCCGGATAAACGCGGACCGTCTGTATGAGTTTGGCCTTGGCCCAGCGCTCGGCGAGCCCCAGCGGCGAACGATAGCGAACATAGAGCCAGCCGGTTTCGCAATCACCGCGTTCCTGGGGTTCTACGCAATACCGAAGACGCGCCGGGTCGCGGGGAAAAACCGTGAGCCTGTGCACCGGAGGATCGGCCACCAGCGCCGGCGGCAGGTCGTCCACAAGGCGACAGTTGATGATGGTGCGGCTATGGTTCTCCAGGGTCAACTCGATCTCCGTTTTCGAATCGAGAGCAGGGGCGTTCGACCAGGTCCGGGTGGCGCCAATTTGCGATACGCCGGGAAGGCGCACGCCATCAAGGGCGGCGGCCAGCAGGACGAGCGCATCCCACACCAGCATGGCGTAGCTGAGGCGTGCGTCCCAGAAGCCCGGGAGAAGAAGAAGAAAGCCCGCGATCAGCAGGCCGATCGAGCGCCCGGTGAGGCCGAAACTCCAGCGCCTGCGGCGTTCGCAGACCGCCTGGACCGGACCGGGATGGAGGGAAGGGGAGATCATTGCCTTGGCACCGGCACCGCCGCAATGACGTCGGTGAGGGCGCGGTCGGCGTCGAAGCCCTCGAGTTCGGCTTCCGGCTTGAGCATGACGCGATGGCGCAGAACAGGCAGGACGGCACGCTTGACATCGTCAGGTACGATGTAATCGCGGCCGTCGAACGCCGCGGTGGCCTGTGCGACCAGCATCACACTGAGAGCCGCGCGGGGACTGGCCCCCAGCAGCAGCGTGGGCCATTCCCGGGTGCGCCGCGCCAGGGCGAGAATGTAGCCGTAAAGCTCGGGTTCGATGCGGATTTTGCGCACTTCGGCTCGAGCCGCGGCGAGAAGGTCGTTGGGGATGGCAACGATGGCCGCGTCCTCGAGAATGCCAGCGCCAGTGCCGCGGTGGTGGCGTTCCAGAATCTGGCGCTCTTCGGCCTCGGACGGGTAGGCCACTCGAATCTTCAATAGAAAACGGTCGAGCTGAGCTTCGGGAAGCGGGTAGGTGCCTTCAAAGTCGACCGGATTCTGGGTGGCGAAAACGGTGAACCAAGGCGGCAGCGGGCGGCGTACTCCGTCACTGGTCACCTGCCGCTCTTCCATGCACTCCAGCAGTGCGGCCTGGGTGCGCGGAGGCATGCGGTTGATCTCGTCCACGAGCAGAAGATCGGTGAAAACCGGCCCGGCGTGGAAGCTGAACGTGTCCGTGCCCGGGCGCAGGACCGAAGTGCCGAGGATGTCGGCCGGCATCAGGTCGGGGGTGGCCTGGACGCGCTGGAAGCCGAGGCCGAGGAGACGGCCGAGAGCCTTCACGATCAGCGTCTTGGCAATCCCAGGGACGCCTTCGAGGAGAGCGTGGCCCTGGCAGAGAACGGCAATCAGCACTTCCTCGATTACGAGGCGCTGGCCGGCAATCACTCGTCCCAACTCGGTCCGGGCATGGACGATGAGCTGATTGGTCGCGCGCAGCGGCTGCGCCGGCTCGGGCCGGGGCTCTTCGGTATTTGAGGGAGAACTCTCCTGGGTCCGGTTGGATGCGGGCGAGAGATTCGGGTATGGGGTCGATTCCTGGCTCATGAAGCCCTTTCGTGCGAGTCGATCGGAGTTTGCTTGGGCGGTGAGGCGTGATTGGGGCCGACAGGCCTGGCTGCCGCGTCCAGTTGGGCCTGGTGCGTCGCCAGCAACAAGACCAGGCGAAGCGCATCGCGCGCACTCAGGGCCTCGCTTGCCATCGCTTCTTCGCAAGCGACAAGGTCGCCTTCGAGGTCCGGACTCGAAGCCGGAAAGCGGTGGCGCAGGGCGGCAGCCAGGTCGGCGGCACCCAGTTTCCGGCCGCGCATGCCGCACAACCGCAGCGCGTGGCGGCGAAAACGCTCAAAGGCGATGGAGACAGCGGTCGAAGCCGCCCCGGCATTGCGATACAGCGAACCCAGTGCCTCAATGAATTCGATGGGGGCGGCGCGCGCCGGCTGCTGCAATTCGCGCACCGGCCCGCTGCGACGGCTGAAACTGAGCAGGACAAGAAACGCCAGCGCCAGCAACCCGAGGCGCAACATGGAAAGGGCCGGACCGCTGGCAAAGCTCCAGTCGGAGCGGATCTCGCCGTGCAGAGATTCGTCCCAGTAGAAGTGATGCCCTTCTTTCGGCCCCAGGGAGTTGAGGAAAAAATCCAGGTCGTGGGCGCGGGCCAGGGAGCCGTTCTCCAGCGGAGTGGCGCTGGCCCACCACACGACATGGCCGTCGCCCCACTCGTACTCGACCACGGCCGGATGTCCGGCGCAGCTGTACTGCACCCGGTCGGCGGGCTTTCCCACCTGCCACGTCGCTTCCGGCACCATCCACACTTCCCCCGAACCGGCGAACTGGTCGAGCCCCTCCGGCTCCAGCTTGCAGGCGGCGAAATTGAACTCCGTGGGCGTGTCCGGCGATGAGCCAGGCAGGAGGAACCCGCCCCAGAAGCCGGTGGCGAGAACCCGTCCCCCTCGCTCCAGGATTTCGCGCACGGCTTTGAGTTCGTCGGTCTCGCGGGTAAAGGGCTGCGCGAAGATGACCACGGTCTCCGGTCCGGCGCCGGCGGCCAGTTCGGCGAGGGGCCGCTCCCAGCGTTCGATCGAATAGCCCGAACGAACCAGCGTCTCATACGCCGCCATGGCGCCATGCTGCCCGGAAAGATAGGTCGATGGCAGGCGGTTTTCGTTGTTATTGCTGCCCGGCAGCAGGATGCCGGTCACCACCGCGAGGACGACCGCCGCCGCGCCGCACCACAGGAGAAGCCGGCGGTCCTTGGGATCGAGTGAAGAAAGGAACCTCATGCGGCGCCGCCGTCGGCAGCGAGGGGCTGATTCATGGCAATAGCGGAACCTGCGGGAGTGCCTCCGGAGATCAACACACCGGCGAGAGCTTCCGCGGCGCGGTAGTCGCCTTCGTCTGCCGCGCATCCGCCGTACCAGGTTTGCTCGAACGTGCGGGTGAGCGCGGCAAGCCCGGAATGACGCGGATCTTCGGGTGCGATCAGCGCAAGGTACTCGCGCGGCGTGCGGGCCCGGTCGGCCGGCCAGAGACGCTTCGCCTCCAGGCGCGAAATCGCAGCCCAGTAGACAAAGTGGATGGCCTCGCGCCACCGGCCTTGGGCCGCCGCCTGGCGCGCATCAGCGAGCCACAATTGCCAGTCGCGCGCCGAGGCGGCGTCGGGCGCGGGCCGGCCACTCAACGGAATCAGGCGGACCCGCCAGCGCCGCTCCATCTGCATCAGACCCCAGGCGAGCCCGACGCCCACAGCGACAAGGAATCCCCAGATGAGAGCCCGTCCGACCCAACGCGAGCGCGAGCGCATCTTGTCCACACGGGCAAAGAACCGGTTGAGCCAGCTTCCCAGCTTTTCGAGGGCGGTATCGCTTCCGGAGGGCTGCTTCAGATCGCGGAACTCGCGGCCGGCCAGCACCTGGTTCATCACCGTGCGCTCCTGGTCGTGCGCGGTCGCGGGTGCGCTCACGCCCCGCGCCTGTTCCAGGTCGCTGGCCAGGCGTTTCTGGGCTTCTTCAAGGAGCTCCGAGGTAGTTGGCTGCGGGGGCCGCGCCGGGTCCTCCGGCGGGTTGCCCGTCCTCTTTGGGCCAGGCGCTTCCCGCGCCTTGTCAGGCTCCTCGGCATGCGAAAACAGGATGCGCAGCCATCCGTAGCGCACGATGCGCCGCTCGGCATTGGCCGAGGCGCTGACGGGGACGCGGTCGTCGGGACCCACCGTGGTCGGATCGCAGTTCTTCACATCGCGGTCCTTGGCGCAGGCTTGCGTCAGCCGCTGGAGAGCGACGAGGTGTTTGCGGTAATCCTCCAGGGAAGCGTCCTGCCAGCGGCCCGCGGGTTTCGCAGTCGATGAATCGGCGTCGGCGGCGCGTGCCGGCAACACCGCCGGTCCGAGCGCCATGCACACGAGCAGCAGAACACTTCTAACCTCTGCCGGGAAAGCGCTGTTCGTCACGCGGACTGCTCCTCGGGTTCCGCCGCGGGCGCGGTCGCGGCCTTCTCGGCGAGTAAGGCCGCGGCCGCGCTTGAAGCCAACTCGCTCATTCCAGCAGCGTTCATCATCCTCTCGATGTCAGACCCTGCATGCCGTATCCGCTGATGATAGTAGAAAAGGGCGGTGGCGTTCGGACGGAGAGGCGTGAGCAGCAAATTCAATGGGACCTCCAACCCAAAATTTCACCAGCCGCTCAACGCATTGGAAGGTCCTCTAAGGCAGGTTAGTTTGGGGAACCATCTATCCACTTTTCAAGCGACTGCAGACGCAAGGCTTCGTCCATCCGATCCCGGCCCCGATGCTCTTTTGGGAGCGTCGGAGAGAAAGCGGCCATCAACCGGGAACGGATGCGTCCGGTGCAACGTATCGTCGATAAACCCTGCTATATCGCCTCGATATAGTGACCGGCGACGAAATCAATCGAAGCGTTCCCCGCGCCCATCATTCTCGAAAGACCAGAGGATCTTATGATGTCAGAACTGTCTAAGGCTATGGCAGTGAACTTTCAGATTCCGCGGTGGATCCTCGCCTTCGCCGCCCTCGCGGCACTTCTTCTGGCGGCTGGAGCAAGTATCTCCCTGCTTGCCCCTCAGCGGCTCGTACCGCCTGGAGTCGAGATCAATTCAGCCGCAGAAGTCTATGCCGCGTACACGTTCTCCCGAGACCTCGGCCTCTTCCTTGTGCTCTGTCTCGGTCTTATAAAGCGCTCCCGACCCGTCATGGTTGTGATGATGGGTCTTTTTTCGCTCATCAACTTTTTTGACTCCATCATGGACATAAGGGAGTCGCGTCTCCCCGTTTTTGTCATTGCTGTCTTGCTCTCATTGATTGCAGCCGTGGCGACGGTGAAGCTGTTGAAGACAGGACCGCATTCCGTGACTTAAAAGGGCACCGTATCTCTCGCAACGGGCCAGGAGAGAAAGAAATCTCTTCCGGTAGATCTGGAACGTCCGGTCGAGGGTCTCCCCAGCGTCATAGCCCGCAGGTTAGTCTTCACGCCGGCTCTCCGGTGGGAGCGGCAGGTTCGGCCACGTTCCTCGCCGGATTCACCTCTGGCTGCATCTCGGCGGCTGCCTGATGCGCCGCGATAGCTTCCGAGGAGGCCTGGGGAGATGGTTCGATCGCGCCATCTCTCAGGGGATAGACGGCTAACCAGGGGGCAGCGTCGGGCGCGGGAACGGGCGCGGCCACCATGCCCGCCTTGCGCATCATCCATTCGATATCGAAGCCTTCCTTGCGAATCCGTTGATCGTAATAGAACAGCAACTGGGCGATCACGTAGACCGGCTTGGTGAAGGCGCGTAACAGAAACGATCCGCCATAGATGACCAGAGCCATGACGGTACGCACGATCCGCGCATGCTGCGGGGTATCGATACCCGGCACCAGCGTAATGACCAGGATCACCGGGAGGGTGAGCACAAACCCAAGTCCCCAACGCACAATGATTCCAAGGATGTAAAGGATGAGGATCCGGCCGCGGGTTCCCTTGCTCAAGGCCATGGATCGCTTCAGCGCCGTCCATGCGTTCACGTTTTCGGCGACGCATGCCGGGAAGGAGAGGCAAATGACGAGGAGCATCCAGAGTGCATAGATTGCCATTGCGGCGAACAGCAACAGGGTGAGCCCACCTACCGCGGCGCCTGATTCGTACGCCGATTTTCCCGTCAGCCCTTCGGAAACCGCCACAATGATGATCAGAATCGTTACAATAATCAACGGCGCGACAAAGAGGACGAGCCCCTCGAGGACGAGGAGCCAGACGTACTGCCAGCCCCTTTTCCATGCGGCTCGGTAGGCCTGGCGAATAGTGATGTTTTCGTTTTGAAAGACGGCGACGGCGGCGTAATTGATAGCGCCCGCTCCCAGCCCCATTGCGCCGACGGACAGGGGTAGCAGGACCATTGCGCCCACGGCGAACGAAAGTATGACCAGGATGCCAACCTGGGCGGGCTCCCCTTTTCCGGCCGCATAACCGATCCACGCAAAAGACAGGAGCATCGCCACCGCACACGCCAGCACCGCGCTGACGGGCAAGATCGCGATTCCCAGGAAGAGGAGAAAACGGGTGCGATAGATGTGCACCGTGCGGTCCAGGATCTCGCCCAGCGTGGATGGACGCGGGGCTTCGATCATGCGTGCTCCTCCTGATCCGGCAAGGTGGCAGGCGGGGTCGAGGTGTCCATCCGTTCCGGGTCTGGTGCGGGAGGGGTTGGCGGGAGATCGGGCGGCTGGGTAAGGCCCGCCGCCTGCATCATCCACTCGATGTCGTATCCCTCCTTGCGTACCCGCTGATCGTAGTAGAAAAGCGTGAATCCTGTGGCATAAATGGGGCTAATGAACGTGTTAGTGACAAATGCGACCAGTTGCTGCAGAACCCGCGCACCGGCCGAAAGCTGCCCATGGCGGAGACTCATCACGATGAAGAACATCTGGGTGGCGAGCACGAGGCCGATCTGGATCACAATGACCAGCAAAGCCAGCACGAAGATACGGCCGCGCGATCCTTTACTGAGATCCACGCTGCGGCGAATGGCTTGGCGGGCTTTCAGATTTTCCACCACCGACGCCGCCACCGCCAGCGAGTAACGCAGGCCCATCACCACCGCATAGGCAGCGCAAGCAAGGCAGACCAGAACGAACATCAGGGTGATCAGTCCGATGAGCAGCAAGGTCTGCTGATCCGCGGGGGCGGGGTTGGGCTTGGCGAGCCCGCTGAGCCCGCCTTTTGCAACCGGACGGATCCAGAGATAGATGGCGCTGAGATATCCAGCATAGGCCAGGGCCATCGGTGCCCACATCACGAACGTAACGATGGTCATCAGCCATATGTAGCGGCCCGTGCGCGGCAGGATGCTGGTGTACGCTCCGCGAATGGTGGCAGGCTCGCCGAGGTGTACCCAGCCGACGGCGCGGTTGTTGGCCGCCATCGCTAGCCCGCCGATCACGAACGCGACAAAAAACTGAATCACAAGTCCGATGGCGCCTGCCGGTATCACCAGGCGCGACAGGTTTTCCGCGCGAAGAACCTCCTGCAGTCCGATTTGGATGAGATTCACCAGCAGGATGACGCCCGAGTAAACCGCCGCAATGCCAGCAAAGAGCCAGAAGTGGGAGCGGTAAAGCTGCGCAGTACGATCGAGAATCTCACCCAGGGTGAGGGGACGAAGGTTGGATTGCATGGCATACCCTTTGCCGTGTGGGGGCAGGCTTGGCGGGATACTAGCACAGCTGGAACCATTGCGCCGTGCGGCGCGCAAGAAGTGGAGTGGCACGGGCGGGCCGCGACCCGGATTGACTGTTTGTAAGGCTGGGTACTAGGGAAATTTGGCAGGATTTGCCGCCCTTTTTTTCACTGCGCACGTATTTTCTACTAGGGATAATTTACGGCTTCTTCGGGTAAGTGGCGTGTTTTCAACAATTCTTATTTGGCTATGGACGTGCATTCCCCGTTCAAGACCGAATCGCGCTCGACAAAGTTACATGCACGCCGAGGGTCCCCGGAGATATGAATTCCATGAAAGAGATGATGAAGCGTTGTTTGTCTCTCGGGTTTACACTATCTGTCCTCTTTGCCGGGGGTGTTCGTCGTGGCAATGCGACGACCCAAGGCAATGTTCCACTCCCCAAAGAACCCACTCCCATGCCTGCTCCTTCCCCTGCCCCCACCCTGGTCCCGGATCGTCCGGCCTCGTCCAGTTTCAGCGGTACGGTGGTTCGCCATGGCAGCCGGTTCGCGCTGCGTGAGTTTGACGGAGACCTTTATGCGCTCGACTCGGTCGGCCTGGCTTGGCCATTCGAGGGCGAAGAAGTGCTCATCTCCGGGTACTTGAACCCGGATTCAGGCCTCCTGCATATCTGCGCCATCGAAGAAATGGACGACCTGCGCGCCCAGGCGGTCTAACCGCCGGCGTCTCACTCTCACTGCATCGTCTGGATCTTGGTTCCGTCGGGAATCTTGATCTGGAATTGGTCGTCGCTAAGTGGCATGTTCTCGGTGACCTTTTCGATGGTCAGAACCACCTGGTATTCCTCGAGCGGCCGTTTGATGGTGATGGTCGAGGGGTAGCTGTGGTCTCCAAATTCGACGTAACGGCCATAGATGACCTGCGTCTCGAGATTGTTCTGCTCGTCGTATAAGTCCTGCTGGTAGGGAAGCAAGTCCTCGCGGTGAAAAGTGATTACCCGCGTCAGCCTTAATTCGTGACTGCCCGTCTTGGGCTGCATCACGCTGAGGATGTATTGCGGGATGAGCAGCAGGTGTTTCTTGGTGGGGTCTTCCACGGTGTCAGTGTCGGCGGCCCGGGTGTATTCTTCGTCGGGAGCCAGGCCGCGCACCGCCATGGCGTCAAAAAACAGTCCCGGCCGCATGTTCTCCAGGCCCTTTGAGCTCCTCTTTGTCAGCTTGCTGGGACCCTTGTAGGCGGTCCCCTTGGGTGGAATCACCAGCGTGAAATCCTTGCCGTCGCTGGCCATGTCAAACGCTTTGGTGCCTAGCACCGGCACCTGTCCCAGTACCCGCACCATCTCCGGCTTGCGCATCAGGATGTGGCCGCGGATCGAGGTGATGTCGGTCGCGACACCCTTTTTGGAATTCATCACGCTGGCCTGGATCTCGACGGTCACATTCAAGCTCTGAAGCGCTTCCCAGCGCTGATTCAGACGGGCAACCAGTTCATCCGCTGAGGCAGTCTGGGTGACGCCGGGGGCGCGCGGCACGGGCAGCCTGCGGGTACTGAACAGGCACCCCGACAGCAGCAGGAGCGGCAGCGCCAGGAGTGCAGACGCCGGGCGCCTCATCGTCCCCCCGCGTTCTTCACAGCGTGGCGGTAGCCGGCCACGTTGCGGTTGTGCTCCTCGATGGTCGTAGCAAACAGCGACTTTCCCTGCGGATTGTTCCCGGCAGCCACGAAATAAAAGAAGTTGGTCTGGGCCGGGGCGATCGCCGCCCGCAACGCCTTTACGCCGGGATTTGCGACCGGGCCGGGCGGAAGTCCGGGATGAAGGTAGGTGTTATAGGGTGTGTCGAGCTTCAGGTCCGATTCGTAAAGCGTTCCCCGCCACTGATTGCGGAGTTCGAGTCCGTAGATCACCGCGGGGTCGGTCATCAACGGCATGTTCTTTTCCAGCCGGTTTTCAAACACGCTGGCTACTGTGGGCCGTTCCTCATCGAGGGCGGTTTCCTTCTCCACGATCGACGCCAGCGTTACCGTGCGGTGGACATTGACATTCAAGCCGAGAAGGGCGGCCTCGGTGCGAAAACGTTTGACCATGGCGGCCGCGATCTCGGGAAGAGCCGTCTTGGGCGCAAACCGGTAAGTGTCGGGAAAGAGATATCCCTCCAGACTCTTCGCGACCGGATCGAGATCGGCGATCAGAGAGGCCTCCTGCTTTGCCACGTCAACAAAACCCTGCCGGGCTCCAAAGCCGGCCTGTTCCAGGCGGTCTCCGATATCGAACACGGTCGAGCCTTCCGGGATGGTAACGGCAATCGTGTAGACGTCACCGCGGCGAATGCGGTCGTAAACTTCGGTTGCCGGGGCAGGGTGATCGAAGCGATAAGCACCGGCCTTCAGGGTTCCGTGCTTCCAGAAGCGAACCACGTCGAAGGCTAGCTGGCTGCGGATGATCCCGGCTTTGGCGAGCTCTCTTCCGATGCGGATGGTCGATGAGCCGGGCGCGATCTCCACGATGGTTTCGGCCTGCGGGCCGAAGGGCACCAGCAGCAGCCAGCCCGCGGCGCCGGCCCCGCTCAGGACGAGCAGAAGAATCACCCAAAAGAAGACTGCCGCACCAGAACCCTTCTTGCGTGCACTTGTCGGCTTGCGGCGCGCCATTCTCCTCCCAGTTCCCCTTATGCTTTTGTTAGAGACGTGAAAACTCTCTTTAGGATTCTTCCCTTTTCTCGATTGTATCGTTCAGGATGAGATGGAGTGGCTCTGGACCGGCTTCGGCGGCGGCCCGAACCGTCCGGAGATATGCTGGTGGTCAGGAGAATGCCCACTGGCGCTCACGCCGCAACCAAGGTATCTCGGCCTCGATGTTGGAGCGAAACGCATCGGGGTGGCCGTGTCGGACGAACTGGGCCTGACGGCGCAACCGGTCCTCACCCTCGAACGCAAGCGGAGTCCGCGCGACGATCTGCGTTCGCTGGCGCGGTTGGCGCGGCGCTTTGGTGTAGCCGGGATTGTGGTGGGCCGTCCGTTGCACCTCTCGGGAGAGGCCAGTCCGCGCTCCGTCAAGACTGAGTCGTTCGCCGGGGAACTGGGATTGTTCACTGCACTACCCATCTATTTGTGGGACGAACGATTGACAACTCGCGAGGCGCACCAGATTCTCTACGAAGCGGGTCATGAGCGCCAGAGCCATCGCAAGGTTGTCGACCAGTTGGCAGCGACGCTGATTCTGCAATCGTTCCTGGAAGACAGGGAAAAGGGAATAGGGAACAGGGAATAGAGAAGCCGGCCGGCCGTGGCAAGCTACCTGCCGAAAGGTCCCGCCATTTGCACTGGTATATGTCGAGCGGAGACTCGCAAGTCTTCACATTTCCCCATTCCTTATTCTTCCCCCGTATAATGGAATTTCTAGTTTTTCTACTACGCGCGGACGGAGAAACCCCGCTCGCCCGCCACGGAACACGATGCCCGAGCACATTAAGAGTCAGCTTCAAAAAGAAATCGCGCAGCTCGAGCATGAGCTTGCGCACGAATTGCCCGCCGAGATCAAGAAGGCGGTGGCGCTGGGAGACCTGTCGGAAAACGCCGAATATCACATGGCGAAGCAGCGCCAGACCTTTGTGAATGCGCGCCTCGGCCAGCTGAAGCGGCGCATGGCCGAACTCTCCCTCGTCAATCTTGCCAACATCCCCCACGGCAAGGCCGGCTTTGGGTCCACGGTGGTCGTTTACGACTCCACGAAGGACGAAGAGATCGTTTATCGACTCGTGACCAGCGAGGAGTCGGATGTAACCAAGGGCTTGATCTCAACCACATCGCCGATTGGACGCGGCCTGGTGGGCAAGCAGGTGGGCGATGTCGCCGTCATCCAGACTCCCAACGGCAAGCGCGAACTCGAAGTTCTGAAATTGACCACGATTCATGACGAAGCCGACGCCGCCGCCGCAAACGGCGAAGCTGCTGCCGGCTCATAGCAGTTCGGAAAGACCAGCCGCTAGCTTCTAGCCGCTAGCTTCCAGCTCCTCTTCCGGAAAGCACAATCTCGGCCTGCACGAAAAAGCTAGAGGCCAGAAGCCAGGAGCTAGAAGCTCAAAATGACTTGGACCAGTGCCTTCGGCCGCGCCTGCGGCTGGCTTCTTGACCGAATTGTTCATGGGCTGGCGCTGACCCGAATCTCGCCAAATGTGCTCACCTTCGTCGGCCTGATGATCAACATTGCCGCGGCCTTTCTGTTTGGCCATGCCAACGCCACCAACGCCGGGCGCATGTTTCTCTACGCGGGACTGGTGATTATCGGCGCGGGCATCTTTGATATGGTTGACGGCCGCGTCGCTCGCCGCACCAACCAGGTGACCATCTTCGGAGCGTTCTTCGATTCGGTGATCGACCGCTACTCCGACGTGGTCCTGTTCTTTGGACTGTTGGTGTACTACGCGCGCATCAACCATTTCCGCTACGTGGTGTTGACCGCGTTCGTGATGGTGACTTCGCTGATGGTCAGCTACACCCGCGCCCGCGCCGAGGCACTGATCGGCTCATGCAAGGTGGGCTTCATGGAGCGGCCCGAACGCATCGTGCTGGTGATCCTGGGCGCGGTGTTCAATCACTTCGGCGTGATGGCTCCGGTGTTGTGGGTGCTGGCGGTGCTCTCGACCATCACGGTGATTCATCGCATCCAGTACACCTACGCGAATACCAAGCACCTGGCGCCTTTGAGTTCCTAGCGGGAAAACAGTTCACAGTTCGTAGTTCACAGTGTTCTTTCTCGGTGGGCAGCGAACAGTCTAGCTGTCAGCGGTCAGTTTTCAGGCAGGCGAGCACGATCCACGCCCACCGAGGATCGTGTGCTGAGAACTGAAAACTTCTGACTGTGAATTCAGAACTAAGAACTGTGAACTGCCTTTCAGCAGTTCACCACCATCACCGAGCACCCGGCTTTGGGCGGCCGCCACTGGACCAGGAATTTCGTGACAGCGGCCGGCTCCATGCGGCCCATGTGACTGAATTCGCCGCCGCGCTGCCCGTAGAGAATTTTTCCGCTCTCATTGAGCACGGCGAGCGCAGGAACGCCCAGAGTTACAGGAATCCCGTAGCGTTCCGCGATATCCAGGTTCTCGTCCATGCGTCCAATGTTGATGTGGACCAGTACGTAGTTGGATTCGAGGATGGGTCGATTCTGGGGGTTATGGAAGTAGATATCGAGCACCTGGCAGTCGCCGCACCAGTTCCCGCCGAAGTCCACGATCACGCGCTTGTGGTTCTGGGAGGCTTTCTTCAGCCCGGCGGCGAGATCGGCCTTGGCCTGGGAGGGTTCGGGGTAGATTTCGCGGTTCGCGGGACGGGCGGTTGCGGACAGCACCAATCCGGCGACAATTGCGGCAGCCTTTACCAGCAACTTGGGTTTCACAGCGCAACAACCTCCAGGCCCGGGGGCCGCACGGACGCCTCTTTTGTTCATGGGGTGAAGAGGCGTCTTCTTTCAGTCTGCCACATCCAAAAACAGAATGAATTCGTACCCCATCTGACGAGGTGGGCGATGTACAGTGGAGAGCGATGAACGATCTGCGCAGCCGGCTGGAATCAACGGCCTATCCTGACCTGGGAGCCATGATGGAGGGCTATGCGCAGGCGGCAGTCGACGTGGCCCACACCGAATTCGAACTGGAACTCGATTTCACCTCCGATTCGGTCGATGTACTGGACGACATCCTGGTGGTGGTCAGCGAAAGCCCGGAGCGCGATCTTGACTTTGAGGTGCGGCTCTGGGGCAGCTACCTGGGCGAAGTGTTGCGGCGACGCTATGCCGGCGGCTGGGAGATGACCCAGTATCCGGGCGGAACGGTGGCCGTGCCGGCGGTGGATGTGCGTGGTTCCAGGCTGTTTCCGTTGATGAAGGTCTATAAGCGGCTGACCGCGGGCGAAGAGGAAGATTTGCGCAGCTTCTACACCATGGTGACGGAGCGGCTGGGCCGGCCGGCGCAGGTGAATTGAAGGGCTGGCATGGGGCGGAATTGAGTGCCGTACCTCACTCCGCGTTGCCAAGCCCTATGCGACAATAAAACTGTTGAGAGGTAGCGCGCCGCCCGGCGGTTGGGCGCGGAGGATGAATCAATGGGCGATCTATTACAACCATGGCACCTGATCGTACTGGCCGTGGTCGCATTTCTTCTGTTTGGCGCCAAGCGGTTGCCGGAGTTGGGCAAGGGACTGGGCGAGGGCCTCAAGGGTTTCAGGGAGGGCATCAAGGGTATAACCGATCCGACCCCTGCGCCTCCGACAACGCAACAGCACGTGTCAACACCGCCGCCTGCGCCTCCGACAACGCAACAGCACGTGTCAACACCGCCGCCTGCGCCTCCTTCGACCCAGCAGAACGCGTCGGCACAGCAGCCTGCCGAGACCAAGCAATCGTAGGGAAGTTTCAAGCGGGACCGGCCCGTCCGGTCTGAGCGAGTGGAATTCTACGTCCGGAAATGGAAATGGCCTGTGCGGCATGCACAGGCCATTTTTCCGCTTAAACCGCGAACGGCGCCTATTTCAGCTGTTCGGCGGCGGGGTAATAGCCCTTTTTGGCGACCACATCGAGGCCGGGGCGGTTCACGCGCACATCGATCGAGCGGAACTTGCTGTCGAACGGCGGCTCGTGGGTGGCGTAGATCAGCGTGTACTGGTTGCGGGCTTCTTCCGCGATGGCCTGGTAGCTCTTTTCAATGCCGTTCAGGTTACGCTCGGAGTCCAGCGACCCGCCCGTCTGCAGGACGTAGCTGACCAGGCGGTTGTCGTACATGGTGAACGGCAGGTGGAAGCGGCTCAGGTAGCCTTCGCCCCAGCGGGCCGAATCGCCCACCAATGTTCCGTAGACAGCCACGCTGTTGGTCTGCAGGTAGTGGAGAACGTCCTTGTAGGTGGCTTTGCTTCCGTATTCCTTGCCGTCGGAGATCACATAAATGACGCGGCGCCGTTCCTTGGGGCGGGTGGAGAGTTCCTTGGCCGCCGCCAGGATGGCGTCGTTGAGGGTGTGAATTTCCTTGGGGATGGTGATGAAGGTACTGTTGCCCGCCGAGCGTCCCGACTGAAGGTTGGGGTCGACGCAGTTGCCGTTGGCGCGAACATTGCAGCTGGCGAACGGACCGGAGTTGACCGGAACCGCTTCTTCTGTTCCCGAAGTCTTGGTCATCGACAGTATGAAGGGTACCCGAGCGCTCTGGGCGCCGGTGAACCCGATGGAGCGGTTTTGGGCGCCGTTGCTGTAAGTGAAGACCGCGACCTCATCGTAAGGCGTCAGTGCGGCCTGGATGGCTCCCAGCGAATCGTTGACCTTGGACATCACGTCCCGGGTCACGCTCTGGTCGATGACGAAGGCAATCGATAGCGGAACCGAATCCACCGAGAAGATCTTCAGCGGTTCAAGATTGCCGTTTTCATAGACCTTGAAATCGCGCCATGTTAGGCCGGCCACGAGCTTCCCCTTGGAATCCTTCACGGTGACCGGAACGTTGATGTAGTTGGTATAAAGCTGGAGCCTCTGGCCGATCTGCTCGGGGTTGTCGAACTCCGGAGGCGGGGTCTGATCCTGAGGTTTCGGTGGAAGAGCAGGTGCCGCCTGTTTGGGCTGCGGCGTATTGGCCGCCGGCGCACCGGGCTGAACGTCCCCTGAACCGGACGTACCCGTTTCGGGTCCGGCACCCCCACCGGGCTTGATGGGGCCAGTCAGGGTGCTCAAGGGAGCCTGCTGGGGCTGGGGTGCAGGAGCATCCGGAACCTGCGAAGGCTCCTGCGCCTGCAGCGCCAAAGCCAGCGGACTGAATATCAAACCGAGAAACGCGGTCGCCGCCGCCGATGTCAAACCAGGCTTCACAGGAACGTCTTCCTCCCAACCAGCGCGAAAAAGATGCGCATCAATCCAACGGTGACTCCGGGCTCTTCGGCCCTGATATCCGTCGTCCAACCGTCAGACTATCAGACGCGGCAGAACGGTGCAGGTTTGCCCAGCGGTGGCCGAACCTTCGCGATTCCGCTTGATTCGCCTGTTCCGATGTGCTCCCTTCGTGATATTGATACCGTCTAAGTGATTGAGATGCACATTCGCCGGATCGCCGCCTTCCTTCTGCTTCTTCCCCTTGCCTCCCGGGTGGGTTGGTCCCAGCTCGCGCCTTCGCCAGATGCCTCGCCGATCAGCCATGCCCCGGCAGCTCCGGAAGAGGACAAATCGGTCGCAACGTTCAAGCTGCAGGTCAATCTGGTGGACGTGTTTTTTACCGTCAAGGACAAGAACAACAACCTGGTTCCCCACCTGAACAAGAACGACTGCACGGTCTTCGAAGACAAGCAGCCGCAGACGTTCAAGAGTTTCATCGCCGAGAACAACCTGCCGCTGACCCTGGGCATTCTGCTGGACACGTCTGGCAGCCAGCAAAATGTGCTGCCTCTGGAGCAGGACGCGGGGGCCCAGTTCCTGGAGCGGGTGCTTAAGGCTAAGGACGAAGCGTTCCTCCTCTCTTTCGATGTAAATGTCGATCTGCTGCAGGACTTCACCAACAGCCCGCGGCTGCTGGCGCGGGCCATGAGCAAGGCGGAGATCAACACCGCGGGCGGCAATGGCGCCGCGGGCATTCCCGGCGCCGGCGGGGGCACGGTTCCCACCATCGGCGACCCCAAGGGCACATTGCTTTACGACGCCATCTACCTGGCCTCGCGGGAGAAACTGACCCAGGAGTCAGGCCGCAAGGCCATGATTATCCTTACCGACGGCGAGGACCAGGGCAGCCGCGTAAAGATCAGTGAAGCGGTGGCGGCGGCCGAGAAGTCCAACGTGATGATCTACGTGATCCTGATTGCCGATACAGGCTTCTACGGAGGCTGGGGGTACAGCGGCTACTCGGCGGCGAGCAAACTGGCCCAGGAGACCGGGGGCCGCGTCATCAACGTGGGCAACAACGGCAAGAAGCTGCAGGAAGCCTTCGCCCAGATCGAGGATGAGTTGCGCACCCAGTACGCGGCCACCTACACGCCGACCAACGCCAAGATGGATGGCTCGTTCCGCAAATTGTCGATGGAGTGCCGGGGCGACGGGCTGAAGGTCCAGACCCGCCGGGGCTACTTCGCGCCGGCGCCGGAAGGCAAGTAGCAACAGTTCATAGTTCGCAGTTCATAGTTCACAGTCCACGGGGCCGTTCCCCGTCATTTGCACTCCTGGCCGGCGCGATTGCTCCGAGTGTATACATCTCGCAGATTCTCCCCAAAAATGCGCATGAAGCTCTGTGAATACTCGACCAGCTCTGCTTGGTAAACGGCTGCGCAGATGGAGGATAGCGTCTCAAAACTGCAAACTGCGAACTATGAACTGCGAACTATGAACTGCCTTTGGAACCTCCTCAACGTTCCTCCTCGCATCACAAGAAGCCGGGGTAACTGGGAATCTATCGGAGGTTTCATGAAATTCGCGTGCATCCGCATCCTGGCGTTCGCAACCGTTGCGAGCTTGCCCCTTCTGTCGCAGCAGCCGTCGCCAAGCCCTCAACCAGCTACGGGAAGCAGCCCCCAGGCAACCAGTCCCCAGCCTACCAGCCCTGAATCAGGCGCGCCTCAGAACGGCAGCCCGGCAGCGCAGACTGTGCCGAGCACGGGGAACAGCCCCGAAGTCGCCAGTCCGCAATTGCGCCCGATTACAGGGGAACTGGTCGACAAGCTGGATAGCAAGAGCGCCAAAGCCGGCGATGCCGTGGTAGTGAAGACGACCGAACAAGCGACTACGGCCAGCGGGGTCGAGATTCCCAAAGGCTCGAAGATCACCGGCCACGTCGTCGATGTCGCACCGAAGGGCCAGGGCGGCGACAACTCGCGGCTCACGATCCAGTTTGATCAGGCCGAGATCAGGGGCGGGCAGAATCTGCCCATCCGCTCGGTGATCCAGTCCATTGCCCCGGCTGGAACGACTGCAGTGCCGGAAGCCGCCGGAGGTCCCCCCGCAACGACTTCTTCCAGCGGCGGCGCGGTCACCGGTAGCCCGTCGACCGGTTCCAGTGCCGCAACCAGTCCTTCGCAGCCGGCGGCCGGCGGAGCAGAGCAGGGCGGTGCTCCGGCACCGGGCACGGTTGTCGCCACCAAGGGCAATCTTGCGATTCGCACCACGTCGATCCCCGGCGTTCTGCTGATTGGCAATGTTACCGGGCAGCCTTTCTCGAATGCAGCCGGTGCCATTCTTGGCGCCAAACAGGATGTGCATCTGGATGGCGGAACGGTGATGGTGGTGGCGATTGTGGCGGCCCCGCCGACGGTGGGCGGACGGTAACAAGACAGTTCTTAAGTTCTCAGTTCACAGTTTGGG
The DNA here is from genome assembly GCA_963730805.1 of uncultured Acidobacteriota bacterium. Classification (GTDB taxonomy): domain Bacteria; phylum Acidobacteriota; class Terriglobia; order Terriglobales; family Acidobacteriaceae; genus Telmatobacter. The sequence continues at coordinate 458,052 of CAVSTL010000001.1, forward strand.
AGCCCCGGATGATCGGGACTCTCTGCTGTGAACTACGAACGATGCACTACGAACTGACTTGTCTCATTTTCGGACACGGCATTACCGAAGAGCAGAAACTGGTTCGCATCCCGTAATCTGGCGCGCACTCCCGCTGTTCGCTACTATCGGCAAGACGGGGAAAAACTTCAGCAGAATTTCGAAGAAAATTCTGCTGAAGTTTCCGTCGCGACGATTTCCCCAGGACGGTGCGCGCCATGATCCACGATTCCGATTCGCCGCTCGAACAAGGCTTTGAGATCAGCCCTCGTTTCCGTAACACCATCGAGGAGCGCATCACCCGCCTGGAGCGCGATGCCTGTTGGGATGAAACGCAGATCGCGGGCCTCGAGAGCAAGGATCATATCCGCCGCCAGAGGCGTCTGGTCGCGGCTCAGCGCGCCGAGGCTCTGCGCATGAGGATCTTCCTGGATCGAGCGCGCACCCGTGTGCCGCGCGATGAGCCTGCGGCGAACTGGGAGCAGTGAACCCCGTTTCTTGAGCGGTATTCCCGGCTTACTCATACTTAGAGAAATCAATTCATACTCTTATAGGTAAACGCAGCAAAAACTGCCGCGATTCCATCCGAATCGCGGCAGTCTTCCTGCGGCTGAAATTGGAGCACCGGGCGGGAATTGAACCCGCGAATACTGGTTTTGCAGACCAGCGCGTTAGCCACTTCGCCACCGGTGCGGCTCTAGCTACTAGCTTGTAGCTTCGAGATCCTTGCTCGGTTGTTCAAGATCAAGCTTTCCTCGAAAGATACCATGCTCCCAAAAATCAAAAACCCACCAAGCCATGGGGCAGGTGGGTCGCTTGCAGCTTCAATTCCCGGTTTAGGAACTCAGCTCCTACGGAACCCACGCGCGCCGTCACCTTGACAGCAACAGATACCCATCGCGCGAGTGAACCGACTGGCCATTGAATCTTTCTCCCAAATTCGAGCGACGTTCTCACGCCCTCGGATATCTGTAAGAGTAGAGGCAGCCGCAAGGAGTGTCAAGAGCATGGCTCAGCTCGATTACGTCGTCGTGGACGTGTTTACCGATACTGTTTTGACGGGCAATCCGCTGGCGGTGGTGACGGACACGAGCCGGCTTGAGACCGTGCGGATGCAGGCTATCGCGCGCGAGTTCAACCTGTCGGAGACGACGTTCATCCAACGTCGTTCCGCGGCGGAGGAAGAGGCCGAGGGGGTGCGCGTTCGCATTTTCACAACGCAGGAGGAGCTTCCCTTTGCAGGCCATCCCACACTGGGCACAGCGAGCGTGCTGAAGATGTTTGCCGCCGATACGGTGCGCGACAACACCGTCCGCCTGGCATTGAACGTGGGAGCGGTCCCGGTGCGATTTCATGGGCCGGTGACGGGTTCGGACACGCTATTCGGCGAGATGACGCAGCGCGATCCGGAGTTTGGCGCGGAACTCGATCCGGCGGAGGTTGCCAGGATCACCGGCCTCGCAGCGGAGGACATCGAACCGTCGGTTCCGCCGCAGGTGGTCTCCACCGGCACCGCATTCGCGATCGTATCCCTGCGTTCGGCCACAGGGCTGGCCCGGCTCAAGGTGAATCACGAGGAGGCCACTGCCTATTTGCGGGACCATGGAGGGCGGTGGTTTTATGTTTTGGCGCCGACGCCTGACCAGGACGAGAACGGCACGAAGTGCTGGCGGGCGAGGATGCAGTTTTACGGCGGAGAGGACCCGGCGACAGGCTCGGCGGCCGGATGCGCCATCAGCTACCTGGTTGGTCGCAACCTGGTTCCGGAGGGCGAACGGATCCACGTTCGCCAGGGCATCGAAATCGGTCGTCCCAGCGATCTTTTCCTGTCGGCGCGAAGGGAGAAGGCGAAGGTGACGGATGTTCGCGTGGGGGGCAGCACTGTTCTTGTGGCACGAGGGCAACTCCATCTGCCCTGATGCACACGCTTTCAACAGGAATTCACTTAGTTAACCCCTCAAGTGTGTTATACCTAGCCTCTTTCCAACAATTATGCTAGTTTTCCACGGCAGGTTTTCGCCTGTCTTTCCCTCTTTTCACGAAGCGCCAACGCTCGTAATGTTTCCAAGCATTGGAAGAATTCAGCTAAGCCTTTCCGAACCGGAAATCGCTTGGACTTTTCAAGCAAGCCGGCCACGAGGAAAGCATTTCCCCGGGTCCCCGATTGCAGGACATGGGATTGTAGCGTTCACGCCCGCCAGGGTTCCGTGAAGGTCTATACCCTAGCAGACGCAAGAATCGGACCCGGGGCGAAGCTCCCTTGTGCCCATCGCCACGATATCTCTGAGCCGTATCTCTCCGCCAGCTGCGGAGCGCGGAGTCGCGTCTCGACTCGAACAATTGAACGAATTTCTGACAGAAGGAGTGTCCCCCCATCATGCGTCCTAAAAAGATCATTCTCTGCGTAGACGATAACGAGCAGGAGCTTTCGGTGCTCAAGTTCATGCTGGCTACCAATGGTTATCGAGTGGTATCGGCCAACAACGGCCAGGAGGCGATCGGGATGTTTTCCGATCACGCGGTTGACCTGGTTCTATCGGACTACGCCATGCCGCAAATGAACGGGGACCAACTTGTGATCCGCCTGAAGCAGATGGCGGGTCACGTACCGATGATCCTGCTGGGCGATCCGCAGAAGATGGGAGATCAATTGCACGGCGCCGATGCGCTGCTGCCGAAGAAGAGCTATTCTTCGCAGGAGTTGCTGGAACGTATCAAGATCATGAGCGCCCGCAAGCGCGGTCCCCGCAAGGGCACCACGCGCATGTCCGCGACGCCGCAGCTGGCGGTAGCGTCGTAGAGGCAGGGACCAAGGGACCAAGGGACCAAGGGAACGAGGGACCAAGGGAACGAGGGACCAGGAACACCAGAGATCAGGCGTGGATTCTCGATCTCAAAATTCATCCTGATGTAAGCAACCGAAACTTTGTTGCCTAGTTCCCTCGGTCCCTTGTTCCCTGTCTCTTTGCTTTTCGCACTTGACGATCCCGGGCGAGCATGGGCATACTCCCGAACTATGCCAAGGTGGTGCGGTTTTGCTTGACGTCCACGGCACAGGCTTTCTATGGATCTCGTTCTTGTTCGGGTACTTTTTGTTGCCTTACTCGCCATTGTTTGTTATTTCCTACATCCCTTCGGCCTGACTGGCTGGATGGGTGCGTGCGCAGGGGCGGTCGCTTCCGGCGCGGTCATTGTTTTCGAGATGCGGGTCAGGGCGCTGACGTTGCGCCGGCTGATCGGGGCGGTTGTGGGCAGCGTTCTGGGCATCTTCGGCGCGGCGCTGTTCTGCCTGGTGCTGCGCTCGGCCCCCCTGGGCGGAGCCACTTCCGCGGCCCTTCAGATCTTTGTCCTGCTGCTCATGACCTATGTCGGACTGCTGGTGGGCGCGAGCAAAGGCGACCTGCTCAATCCCGCGGCGCTGGGCACGGTCTTCAGCGGGGAGAAGCCCAATCGCAAAAGCGCCAAGGTGCTCGACACGAGCGTGATCATCGACGGCCGCATCGCCGATATCGCCGAAGCCGGTTTCATCGACGGCATGATGGTGGTGCCGGAGTTCGTGTTGCGCGAACTGCAGGTGGTGGCCGACTCCACCGACGGCTCCAAGCGCCAGCGCGGCCGGCGCGGGCTCGACATGCTGCAGCGCATGCAGTCCAATCCCAAGGTCATGGTGCAGATTGTGCCCGACGACTTTCCGTCCATCCGCGAGGTGGACCTGAAGCTGCTCGAACTGGCAAAGAAGTGGGAAGCCAAGGTGGTGACCAACGACTTCAACCTCAACAAGGTCGCCCACCTGCATCGCGTGGAAGTGCTGAACATCAACGATCTGGCCAATGCGCTCAAACCGGTGGTGCTGCCCGGCGAGCGCATGAATGTCCTCATCCTCAAGGAGGGCAAGGAGTACAACCAGGGCGTCGGCTATCTCGATGACGGCACCATGGTGGTGGTGGATCATGCGCGGAAGATGATCGGCCGGTCGGTGGAGATTTCGGTCACGAGCGTTCTGCAGACGGCCAGCGGCAAGATGATCTTCGGCAAGATGGACGAGAACGGCAAGTCGGTCGAAGGACCGCGGGTGACGTCGCTCGAGATCACTCACTGACCAGCGATCTAGTTTGGGGTTCTGTGGATGGCAGGCTCGCCCTTCCGGGGCTTGGTTCGTCGGACGGCTTCGGAAAGCGGTCGGAATCCGGGTTGAAAAACGGGCCGAATTATGCACTAAAAACGGTGAAAAAGCGGGGAAAAAGCCCGTTTTTGCACCACGCATAGTGCACCATGTAACAACAAATTCGCCGCAAACTATTCATGTCACGGAAGTTATTACCACTTCACAGGTGTACAGCTCGAATTTTTTTTTGCGCAACCAGTCCGATTCGCCCCAAATGCGGAGCAGCCGGGCCGTTCCGTGCCGCTGCGCCGGGAGTCGAAGATTCGGTTTGAGTGCGAGCATGCTCTCGGCGGCGACAGAGTTTTAGAACGTTGCTTTTAGTGTGCGCGCTTCGGGGGTTATTTTCTGCAAACGGACATCGGAAGGCGACAGCGGGACGAGCTGTCATGTAAGCCGGTTCTTCGCTTCGGGCGTTTAGTTTGCATCTAAGAAGGCGGCAGGCAACGCGTTCCTCTTTCGCCCGGAAAGCGGATGCGGCCCCACCGCCATTCCATTCCGCTGAACCAGATTTGGCCTTCTTGTTTCCTGCCGTTCTAAGTCGGGAGGCGATCCATGCCCCGCCTGGGTAGCGATGTGTCTGCGCCTGTTGGTCGCGGCGGCGAATCGCGTTCCGCTTTTCGAACTCTGTTTTCACTCCCAATCGGGAACACTCCCATCCGTTTTGAAGTCAATCCGGGTCTGGCCGCGGGACCGCTCGCGGTTCAGAGTCACACCTTCGCATTACGCACGAACCAACAGCCAAGGAGAAAGACATGATCTGCTTGCGTTCCCCCTTCCGATCCATCGCTGATATCCCGTTTGCAAAAAGAGCCCTCAACCGCCTGGGCATGGCGTTGTTGCTGGCCTGTCTATGGCCCTTGCTCGCAGGCGCCACGACACCTCCATGGACAGGAGCGATAAGCGCGGGAGGCAATGGAAACACTATCGCTCATGCCATCAAGGCCGCCCCCGGCGGGGGCTACTACCTCATCGGCCAGTTCGATTCGACCGCATACTTCTCCGGAACCACGATTGTTCCGCGCGGCGGGGCCGACGTTTTTCTTGCCAGATATGCGAGTACCGGGAAGCTCGTCTGGATTGTCACCGCGGGAGGTCCCGGCGATGACCAGGGATGGGGCCTGGATCTGGATAGCAGCGGGAACGTCTATATCACGGGCACGTTCAGCGACAGCGGGACCTTTCATTCAGCCAACAAAACGTCGAAGACCGTGTACGGGAACGGATACACGATCTATCTGGCCCGCTACAGCCCCAATGGCATCCTCGCGTGGGTGCAGACCGGCACGATCCCCTATATCGGCGATTACAATTTCGGCTACGGCGTAGCGGTGGATTCGGCGTTAAGCACGGTCTACATCGGCGCATTGAGCCAGAGCAACACCACCTTTTCCTCTGAAAATGGAACGGTAAGCACCGTGGGCGGGGTGTCCACCTGGCACATGGTATTGGCTCAGTACGGTCTGGATGGAAACTTCCACTGGGCGCAGACCAACCAGGGTACCCCCAACAGCATTCCTTACGGGATCGCCGTCGACGCCGCGGGAGACGCCTACGTCACCGGCTGGCTCGAAGACCAGACCATCTTCTCCAGCGCCAACGGCAACGACATAACCATCAACGGCTTCAGCCCTGCGCAGAGCAACAATGATTATCCCGATGATGCCTTCCTGGCCAAGTACGACAAAAATGGCAACGCCCTCTGGGTGAACCACATCGGCGGCTACAAGGCCATTGGCAACTCTGTAGCGGTAAGTCCGAGCGGCGAAGTCTCCCTCGCAGGCTTCGTCGGAAATTTCGATTCTCCCGGAGAGGCCAGCACGATCGTCACGTCGCAGCCGCCAGGGAAGAACTACATCCTGAACGATGCTTACCTCACCGACCCCTACAATCCCGACGTGTTGATCGCGACCTACAGTGCGGCCGGCGTACTGGTGAGAGCTTTTCGGATCGGGCATGGCGGAAGCGAAGCCGCCAATGGAGTCACCTATGACGCCAACGGCGCCCTGTATGTCGTCGGTGTCTCGGAGCAAAGCCCCACAGTCAGAGCAAACTTGTTTCTCCGGAAATACCAGGGCGGCACCCTGGAGTGGGAACAGAAGGCTGAGAGTTCCGCACTCTGGAACTTCCTGGCAACGTCTCCGGCGGTGTCGGTCGGCACCAACGGGATCATCTACGTGGCCGGGGAATACCAGCACTGGGCCCGCTTCGGCCCATCTACCTTGTCCGGAGGCGGCTCGTCCAACTTGTTCGTCGCCCAGATAGCCCAATGATCAGACAGGAATGGAGATTCCGCCCGGCAACCACCACAGGTTGCGGGCGGGATCTATCGCTTACCCTCCCGGAGCATTCAACCCAACGACGAACCGGGGGCGGCTTCTGCTCGAAAAAGCTCCGGTTCCGGCTCGCTGGAACAAGGCCGGAACGCGGCGCGAATACCATGAAGAGATGATCGATGAGCAGCTTCGCAAGGAACTCGTGGCCATGCGCGAAGAAGATTTGCGCGTGCGCGGAGAACTGGACGCCGCCGGGGAACTGGGCGGCCCCTATGTTCCGCGAATGGAAGCGGTGCATGTGCGCAACGCGGCGCGGCTGCGCGAGCTGATTGCGGTGCACGGTTGGCCGGCCGAAGACATCGCCGGCGAAGACGGCGCCAAGGCGGCGTGGTTCATTCTCCAGCACTCCATCGGCGAACCGGAGTTTCAGCGGCAGATGTTGAACCTGTTGCGGGAGTGCGCGGCAGCGGGCCGAATCCCCGCGTGGCATGCCGCGTATCTCGAAGACCGCATTGCCATGTACGAAGACCGCCCGCAGCGATTCGGATCGCAGTGGCTGGACTCTTCCGAAGATGGACGCGCCCGCCCGTGGCGGCTGGCCAATCCAGAGCACGTGGATGAACTGCGTGCTTCGGTGGGACTGGGGCCGCTGCATTCGATTCCCGAAGCGGGTCCCCCGCTGGCGCCCGAGAAGCGCCGGGAACTGGAAGAGACGGAGGCGTGGTGGATCCAGTGGCTCAAAAGCAAGGGATGGAAACCGGAAGGGTGAGTGCTGCGGTTTCGGCTGACGCCGTCAGATCCGCAGGTTCTTGGCGGATGCGGCTGAACCGTCGGTGGTCCGATCCTTGGTGTGCTTGGCCACGTACATCGCCGCGTCGGCGGCGCTCAGCAGGGTGTCCCGGGTGTCGCCGTCCTGGGGATAGACCGCGATGCCAAGGCTTGCCGACGCCCTCAGGGCATAGCCTTCGATGGCAAACGGCTCGTCGAAACTGCGCTCGAGGCGCTGGGCGATCTCCTCCAGAGCCTCGCGGCTGCGGACCTCTGGCACAACTACTCCGAATTCATCGCCGCCCATGCGCGCGAGCATGTCGCCCGGCCGCAGCTGTTTCTTCATGCGCAGCGCCGCCTCCTGCAGGAAGAGGTCGCCGACGCGATGGCCATAGTTGTCGTTGACCTCCTTGAAGTCGTCGAGGTCGATGTAAATCAATCCCAGGATGTGGGCCTGCTGGCGGGCCTGTTCGACGGCCGCCTCAACCTTTTTTTCGAGCGAGAAGCGGTTGTGCACGTCGGTGAGCAGGTCGAATTCGGAGCGATGGACCAGGTCGGAATAGAGACCGCGGGTTTCGATGGCCAGGGCGGCAAGCCGAACGCCCATGGACAGGGCATTGCCGGCGGTGGAACCGGGTAAGCCGTCAGAAGAGGCCGCCACCCACAACTGGCCATGCGCGCGGCCGGAACGCGACGGGATTTCTTCGCCGAGCGCGGCGGCCGGCCCGGGTGCGGCAGTTCCAATCCGGACTCCGTTGTCGAGCACGCACCAGCAGGGGGCATTGTTCATGCTGAACGAAACCAGGGCGGCGATTTGCTCGAGGATTTCGGCGAGATCGCGGCCGGAATTGATGTCCTCCAGGATGCGGCTGCGGCGCCGCTCCATGTCGGCCTCGGCCTCGATGCGGGTGGCCATGGCCGCGGTCTGCCGTTGAACCCGGTGTTCGAGAATCCAGCCGCGGGCGGCCACGCCGATGACAATCAGCAGGAGCGCGCCCACGATCTCCATCAGGTGGCGGATGTTCAGCCATGACGGCCCCTGGATCACGTCGACATCGTCGAAGCCGCGCAGCAGGATGCTGAAGGCCACGGGCTCGCCCAGAGGGTCGGATCCATGCTCGAGGGTGCAGATCCCGGTCACCCGAACTTCCGAACCGACCGCTACCTGCTTCATGGCCGGCAGAACCGAGGCGGAAAGGTCCGGATGGCGATAGATGGCGGAAAACAGGCGGCCGTTGGAGTCGAGCACGTATTCATCCTGGGCGGCGGCGCGAACCGAAACCAGCACTTTTCCCGCAACCGATACCAGGTCGAAGGCATGCTTTCCCGAAGCCAGCTCGGACCAATCGGAGCGATGAGGCACGGCAGGATCGCGCAGTCCGACCGCGGTGATCTCGCTCTGAGTCAGGGTTGGGAAATCGTTGCGGGCGTCCGGAAATCCGGTTACGTCCGCGACTTCGCCAATGCGCAGGGGACCTTCGTATTGCGTGGTGATCCAAAGGCTCCGCTCGCCGTCCTGGAGCACCAGAGCCGTGCCCGGCTGGTAATACGTGATGCTGCCGCGCACCCGAACACGGCTGGTCTCATCCTGCACGGAATAGCCGTCGAGGATTTGGTCCATCGGGGTGATGGCAAGCGAACTGTGCGGGGTTCGGGCCGGCTTGAGAATTTTCACGTCGTCCAGCGAAGGAACCTGGAGCATGATTCCGGCCAACTGCATTTTGCTGTCGAACTTGCCGGCTACCGCGCCGGTGATCTCGACATCGGCGTCGAGGAGCTCTTTGAGCCGGCTCCCGTCCTGGCCGAGAACGGTTGCATCGATGTACCCGCCGTCGACCACGAGGTTGAGGTAAATGTTGGTTTCATCCCGATCACGCACCACATTGGCGCTGCGCACGCGGGCCCGCATGGAGACGCGCATGCAATCGAATTCGACGCGAATGAGTTGCTGGAACGAAGGATGAGCCGCTTTGGGCGGAACTCCATGCCTCAGGAGCGTGACGTTATCGGCAATCACGTCGGGACGGAAATCGCTGTCGGTTTTTCCGCGTACGCGGACACGATCTCCGGGAACGAAGCCGGCGCCAGACTGCGTGAAGACATACATGGCCAGATCGCCGTCCTGCACGAAAAGGTCCCGGCCGGCCGGGTCGTAGTAGGTGACGGTGCCTTCAAAATCCACGGGGAGAGCGCGTTTGGCTTCGTCGTTGCTGAGGGAGTGAACCGCGCGCAGCGTCGGCAGCGGGGCGGAGTATGCCCACGATGTGGTCCAAAACAGGAACACCAGCGCTGCGCTGACTTTTCTCATCAAGCGAATCTCTGAAAATTAGACTTGTCGTTGTTACCAGAATTTCATCGGCAGGGTTAGGCGTCCATATCACATTAGGGGGACACGGACACCTGAAAACGCGCAGGGAGGCGGGGAGGAAATGCCGGATGCGGCGGGCTCCCGAGCGCTCAGCCAATGCGGATATCGCTGATCTGGATGACCGGCGGGATATCGGTGTAGTTGGGAATGTCGCCCTGGAGCTGATCGGCCACGGGTGTGAATGCCCCCATGAAATCTTCCACGGTTTCGCAGGTGAACCCGCAGATGGCGGCGAAGGGGGGTTCCGCTCCGAGCGCCTCTCCGCCGCGGCCGATCTCAACGGTGATGGCCTTGATGGCTGGGCCGAGAAGCCGGGCGGACATGGGCATATGGGTGTTGAGGTAGTACTCGATGTCGAAGCGGCTGCCGGGCGCGTTGGGGTAGAGGACGGTTACCTTGACCATGAATTCTCCCGGCTGTCAGCCGCGTACCGCATCAGTATTTCTGGATTTTCGGGTCGATCTCATCGCTCCAGGCCAGGATGCCTCCGGCGAGGTTCGCCACGCGCGTATAGCCGTTCTGCTTGAGGAATTCGGCGATGCGCTGGCTGCGCGCGCCGGAGCGGCAATGCACTACGACCTCGCGGTCGCGGTCGATTTCGGCCAGCCGCTGCGGAACGTCATTCTGGGGGATCAGCTTTCCGCCAATCTGGGCGATCTGGAACTCGTAGGGCTCGCGCACGTCGATCAATTGCAGGTCGTCGCCGGCGTCGAGGCGGGTCTTCAGCTCTTTCACTGTCATCTGCGGAATGCCGTTCTTCACGCTGCTCTCCTGTGGGGTTTCGGGCACAATGCCGCAGAACTGCTGATAGTCGATGAGCTGGGTGACGGTGGGGTTGGCGCCGCATACCGGGCACTCGGGGTTTTTGCGCAGCTTGAGTTCGCGGAAGCGCATGTTGAGCGCGTCCACGAGAAGCAGCCGCCCGATGAGCGGCTGGCCGTTGCCGAGGATGAGCTTGATGATTTCGGTGGCCTGGATGACGCCGACAAGGCCGGGCAGAATGCCAAGCACGCCGCCCTCCGCGCAACTTGGCACGAGGCCGGGCGGGGGCGGCTCCGGATACAGGCATCGGTAGCAGGGGCCGTCTTGGGTGGCGAACACGCTGGCCTGGCCTTCGAAGCGGAAGATCGACCCGTAGACATTGGGCTTGCCCAGCAGCACGCAGGCATCGTTGACCAGGTAGCGGGTGGGAAAGTTGTCGGTGCCGTCGGCCACGATGTCGTAGTCCTTGAGGATTTCAAGGGCATTGGCGCTGGAAAGCATGGTGTCGTGCTTCACGACCTTGAGGGCGGGATTCAGCGCGATGAGCTTTTCCTCGGCCGAATCGAGTTTCTTTCGCCCGATGTCTTTGGTGGAATGGATGATCTGTCGCTGCAGGTTGCTGGCGTCCACGACGTCGAAATCCACCAGGCCCAGGGTGCCGATCCCCGCCGCGGCCAGATAGAACGCCATGGGCGAGCCCAGCCCGCCGGTGCCGATACACAGCACCTTTGCGGCCTTCAACTTGCGTTGGCCCTCCATGCCCACTTCCGGCAGGATGAGGTGGCGTGAATAACGGGAGAGGTCGTCGGTGGTCAGTTCCGGCAGCGCGGTCGGCGGAGTCAACGTGGGCATAGTTCTCGGTTCACAGTTCGTAGTTACAGTTCGTAGTTCACAGTTCGTAGTTCACAGTTCGTAGTTCACAGTTGTCAGCGATCAGTTGTCAGTTGCCAGTTGCGAACCGTTAAGCGGATCGGAGGCTGAAACGGCAGATGCCTGGTCGGCTAGTCCCCGCCGGCGATGGAGGGGATGATGGAAAGCGTGTCGGCCGAAGTCACCTGCGTGGCTTCCTTCGCTGGAAGGTAACGCACGTCTTCGTCGTTCAGATACAGGTTAACAAAGGCACGCAGTTTTCCCTCCCCGGTGAAGAGGTGCTTGCGCAACTCGGGATGGGATTGGGTAAGTCCGCTCAGGGCTTCGGAGACCGTGGGGGCGTCGACGTCTACGCTGTCGCGTCCGCCCACGTACGAGCGCAAAGGTGTAGGGATAAAAATGACCATCAGTGGGGCCGCGACCTCGCCGGCACTTTTTAGATGATAGGAGCCGGCAGATCGGATCAGGAAACGCTGTCCCGCGAAGTAAGACGATGATTGGGGCACACAGAGGAAGTCAATTGGCGGCGGGTTCTTCGGCGCGATCGATCACCAAAACCTCGACAGGGCCTTTCGCGGAGACCAGGCTGAGTCCCAGCTGTTCGCGGATCAGGGTGAGGAGCGAGGGGCCATCCGGCTGCAACAGCGCGCTGGCGGCGCCCTTGAGCGTGATGTCATAGACGCCGGGAATTCCCGTGCGATCGACGACCGGCAAATCGACTCCGCGAAGTTCGCTTAGTTTGGCCGCGAATTCCGGCATGGTGGTGTTCAGAAACACAAACCCTCCGTCGACGACGCGAGGAAGAGATTCCCGGGTGTAAGCCTCTGGAAGCGAATCAGTCTTATCGGGCGGAAGCCTTGGGCCCCCTTTTGCGACCACCAGTTCATAGACGGTTTCTCTCTTTTGCTCGCGGTGCACCTTGAGCCCGAAGCGCGTGGCCAACAGGTCTTGAAGCATCAACCGCAGCTGATCGGAGGTGACCTTGTCAGCGGTCTTCGCGCGAAGATCGAAGCGCCGGTCGCCAAGTTCGTGTCGCCCCAGGAGCTGGTAATCCTCCAACCGGTATGCCCATCGGACCATCTCGCGGAGATCCACATTGCGCATGGTCAGTCCGTCGGCGGTGTCCTCGATCTGCGAGCGGGAACTTCCTTCTCCGCCGGCCACCTGGGCTGCGGCGGGTCGTATCGACGCCACATCGAACGCTGCCGCCGGTTGTGAAGCTCGAGACTGGGTGAATCCGGGCGATGCCCCGAGGACGGCGAAAATTAACAGCGCTGCGACTCTGAACGCGTTGAGCAATGGGGGAAAGAAAGGCCGCTGCCTCATGGACGAAATACTAACGCGTATCCGAAGACCCGATTGGCCTAATCATCCACTGAAATCGCTTCGGTCTCGAAGCGCTTGTCTTCCTCGGTCGTGCCGGCCAGCAGGAAGGAATTGGTGACCTGCGCCTTGCCTTGGGCGACTTCAGTAATTACGTAGCTGCAGCCGATCCAGTGGGCTTCGGCGAAATCGGTGGGCGACCACTGCGCGGGATGGTCGGGGTGAGAGTGATAAAAACCGGCAATGTCGAGGCCCTGTTTTGTAGCCTCGCGCTGGATCTTCACCAATTCAATCGGGGCGATCTGGTAGCGGTTGTGGGCCGCGTCGGTTCGGATGTTGCCGGCGCGGACGGCTGAATGAACTTGCCACCCTTCCGGGCTGGGCCGGCCCAGCAGTACGCCGCAGCACTCGTGCGGATAGGTTTCCTCGCCGTGCGCGCGGATGGCGTCGAAGATCGTCCTGGGTATGTGCAGTGTGCTCATAATTACCAGTTCGTAGAGCCAAAAGCTAAAGGCTAAATCGAATACGCCCAGCCCTCTTCCTCCCAGAAGCGTTCGCTCAAATACTTGTCGGCGGAATCGGGCAGCACGGTGACAATCACCGCCGGCCGGCCGGCGGCGGCCTCTTCCCGGGCAACGGCCAGGCTCGCGACAACGGCGGCGGCTGCCGAAATCCCTACCAGCACGCCTTCTTCGCGCGCCAGACGCTTGGCCATGACATAGGCGGCTTCAGTCTCGACGGCCAGATCGCGATCGGCGAGGTGCGGATTGTAGATGGCGGGCACGATCGCCGTGGCCATGTGTTTCATTCCTTCCAGGCCGTGAAAGGGGGAGTCGGGCTGGAAGCTGATGACCTGGATTGCCGGGTTTCGCTCTTTAAGGTACCGCGATGTTCCCATAAAGGTGCCGCTGGTGCCCAGGCCGGCGACGAAATGCGTGACCTGGCCGCCGGTCTGCCGCCAGATCTCGGGCCCGGTGGCCTGATAGTGCGCCAGCCAGTTGGCGTCGTTCGAGTATTGGTCGGCGTAGTAGAAGCGCTCCGGATCGTTGCCGGCCAGCTCGCGGGCGCGGCGAATGGCGCCGTCGGAACCCTGGTTGGGGTCGGTCCAGTCGACGATGGCGCCATAAGCGCGCAGGATGGTCTTTCGCTCCGCCGAGACGCTGGTGGGCATGGCCAGGTGCACCGGGAATCCGAGCGCCGCTCCCAGCATGGCGAAGGCGATTCCGGTGTTGCCGCTGGTGGCGTCGAGCAGGGTCTTGCCCGGATTGAGCAGGCGGCGGGCAATGGCGTCGCGCACGATGGCGGCGGCAGGGCGGTCTTTGACGCTGCCACCAGGGTTGGTCCACTCCGCCTTGGCCAGCAGGGTCACGCCCTCGAGCCCGCGCACCGGCTGTTCGAGCCGGATCAGCGGCGTGTTCCCGATGCGTTCGGGAAGGGAAGAACCCAGCCGGGTTTGCGTCGTGGCGGTGGACACGGGGAATTTGCGGCGGGCGGCCCGGGTTTGCCAATCCGGCTATGCGAGACTGGGAAAGCGAGGCTTCCGCACTTTCTCCATCCTCGCAGATTGGATTGGACCCATGGCCCGAAAGTCCGGCACTCCCAGCTTCGAGCAGATGCTCGACGCGTTGCGCGCCAACTCCTTCGATGTCAAACCGTACAAGGGAGTCGCGGACGGAACGATGGTGAGCAAGGGTGGAGTTGCGGCGGTGCTGGTTTCGGGCAAGGCCCTGGACCGGTCGGAGAACGGCGGCCCGCGCCTGGTTGTCACACCGGGAATTCTGGTCAAGGGCGAGATTGCCCGGCTGCTCGATCGCGGCTATCAGAAGTTCATCAAGACGGCGCAGTACGAACTGCCCGCGACCGCCGATCAACTGCGCGCCATTCACCACTTCACCGAGGAGTTGAACCGCGTGACCGGGGCAATGGGGCTGTACAACGAGGCGCTGGGAACCACCAGCGACGTGTACCAGTATGATCGCCTGCGCGGCCGCGAAGCTCTTCAACCGGCGCCGGCGCGTCCGTGGGAGTTGCCGGACGGACACTAGCGCTGTGACCGCGCGAAATTCGTTTCTGGAACGTCGTGTATCCAGGTCTCACAATCCACCTGGGGCACCCAGGGTTGGGTACGACAAGGAACAGTCGGAGACCTTGGCCTGATTTCCGCTTGAATCCGGCTAAAGAAAAAAGAGAAAGCTTCCGACAATGCCGTTAGAGACATGGCATTGCAAAAGATCCAGTCGGAACGGCGGTCTCAGCCGCGTTATGCGGTGGACACCCAGGCATCCCTGTTCTTCATCGATGTGCGCGCCCGGATCGCGGGCCGCATTCTGGACCTGAGCATGAGCGGATGCCGCATCCGGAGCGAGGGCCGGTTTCCGGTGGGCATCTACCGGCGCGTGGAAACCGAGTTCAAAGTGGACGGCCTTCCGTTCCGGCTGGCCGGCGTGGTGCAGTCGCTGCACGACAAGTTCACGGTGGGGATTCGCTTCCTCGACGTGAGTCCGCGGAAACGCGAGCAACTGGCGCAGTTGATGGAAGAGATGGAAGAGGCAGGGACCAAGGGAACAGGGACCTAGGGACCAAGGGATCAAGGGACCTAGGGACGAGGGACAGGGACATCAGGGACTAAGGGACTAGGACTTGCGCTGCCTGGTTTGGAGCTGCGCGCGTTCGCGCTGCAATTCTCGATAAAGCTCGCTCTTCGATTGGCCGAGTTCGCGCGCCAGGAGCTTGAGGGCTTCCTTCTCATCGATGCCTGCCTCGGTCTGGAGGCGCGCCACGCGGTCGGAGATGCGTTCGCTGGTCCTCGATGCGTCGTCTCGCGCGCCGCGCTCCGCAGGCGCCTGCACCAGCAGCGTGATTTCGCCGCGGACCCGATCCCGCGAGGCCAGTTCGCGGCGTATCTCGGCTACGGTGCCGCGCAGGAATTCCTCGTGAAGCTTGGTGAGCTCGCGGGCCACCACCACGCGAAGGTCCGGACCGAACACCGCTTCAAGATCGGCGAGCGTGTCGAGGATGCGGTGCGGCGCTTCGTAAAACACCAGGGTTCCGGCTTCATTTCCCGCGGCCGCGAGGGTCTCGATCCGAGTGCGGCGCGCGCCGGCTTTTTCAGGCAGAAATCCGAGAAAGTGGAACTCCCCCGTGGGCAGGCCGGAAGCCACCAGGGCGCTGAGCGCGGCGTTGGCGCCCGGGATGGGAATAGACAGAAATGCCGGCGGCGATGGCCGCGGCCGCCAGCCAGCTTCCCGGATCGCTGATGCCCGGCATGCCCGCATCGGTGACCACGGCGATACGCGCGCCCCCCTTGAGAGCTTCGATCAGCCCGGCAGCGCGCTCGCGCTCGTTGTGCTCGTGGCAGCTTTCGGTGGGCGTGGCGATCTGAAAATGATTCAGAAGCTTTTGCGTCTGGCGGGTGTCTTCGCAGGCGATGCGATCCACGTGCTTCAGCACCTCGAGCGCGCGAATGGTGATGTCGCCAAGATTGCCGATGGGAGTGGCGACCAGGTAGAGGCCGGGAGCGAGAGGCCGCGGGGGGCCTGCGGATTGAGCGGCTTCAGTGGAGTCGAAAGACATATCTTCTTTGAGAGGGAAAGCTAAAAACCAGGAGCTTCCTTCTACGCCTCCGCCGCTTCTTCCCTTTCCAGGCGCCGCTGCTCGGCCAGGAGGGTCATGGAACTCATCAGGTTCTGCACGCTGACGATGCCGACCACGCGACCGCTATCGGTAACCGGGATCAGAGACAACCCGCGGCCGGCGGTGAGGCGCCGGATGGTGGTTCCCAGGGTATCCTCGGGCCGGGCCACCTGGAACGCCCGCGACATGACCGACTGCACATAGCCGTTGCCGTCGCTGCGCAGGGCATCGACGATCCGGGTTCGCGAGACGATGCCCACCAGTTGCGGTCCGCGCACCACCGGAAAATCTTCCTGCAGCGAGTGCACACAGCGACCCAGCGCGTCGGCCAGCGTGTCGGAGGGGGAGAGCGTGGCGAAATCCGTGAGCATCACTTCGCGCATGCGCACCGTGTCGACCACCGACTGGAAGAACACGCCCTGGTCTTCGATTTGTGCGCCGATCATGATGAAGAAGCCGGCGATGATGAGCCACGGGCTGTGCAGCAGCATGCCGCCGATCATGGCTGCCAGGGCCAGTAACTGTCCCACCCCGGTGGCGGCGCGCCCGGCCGGGGCGATGCCGTGCTTGAGGGCGAAACTGCCGCGCATCAGGCGGCCCATATCGAGCGGATAGGCGGGCAGCAGGTGGAGAAAGCCGAGCCCGGCCTGCATCCAGACCATGCTGCGCAGCAGGTGGGCCGACGAAATCCAGGGCTGGCTGACCAGGTTGACATTGCCGGCGGAGCCCAGAAAGGTGGCGGCCAGCACCAGCGCCGCCGCGCCGTTGGCCACAGGGCCCGCAAAGGCGAGGACGAACTGGCCGGCACCCTGGTTGGCCATCTCCTGGCTCTCGGGGTTGGCATACGCGAACATCCCGCCAATAGGAAGCACCAGGATGGCGCGCAACCGAAGACCCAGCCACGCGGCGGCCACAACGCGCACGGTTTCGCGCACCAGGATGGCCAGCACCAACGTCAGAAAGAGGGCAAAACCACGGCGTATTCCGTCGGATGCACCCAGCCCCAGGCACACGACGGCGAGAAGCAGGAAGAAGGTGTGGACGCGTAACTCCACACCCATCCATCGGCCCAGGGGGATTGACCATCCGCGCATATATGCAATTGTAGAGGCTTGCGAGTCGAATCCCGTCAAGTATCCTTGCTGAGGCGTCGCTCAGGTTGTCGACACCCGGTTTCAGGGCATGCGCGTGATTGCCGGATCATTTCGTTCCCGCGTGTTGCAGGCTCCGGCGGGGCTGGCGACGCGGCCCACCAGCGACCGGCTGCGGGAAACGCTGTTCAACGTGCTCGCTCCGCGCATCGATGGGGCACGGTTTCTGGATTTGTATGCCGGATCGGGCGCGGTGGGGATCGAGGCGTTGAGCCGGGGGGCAGCGGAGGCGGTCTTCGTCGAGCGCGCGGCGCCGGCGTTGAAGATGCTGCGCGCGAATCTCGACCGGCTGGGGCTGAATGCGGGGTTTCGGATTTCGCCGGGAAGCGTGGCCGGATTTCTGCGCAACGGGGAAGCAGCGGGGAAGTTCGACCTGGTGTTCCTCGATCCGCCGTACGACGCGGCGAAGGAATATGCGACGGTGCTGAGCTTGCTCGGCGGCACTGCGGCCGGCCTGCTGGCAAATGGTGCCCTGGTGATTGCCGAGCACCGGCGCAAAGAAAAGCTCGAAGAGAGATACGGCGGGCTGGGACGCACACGCTTGCTGGAGCAGGGAGACGCGGCGCTAAGCTTCTATGTCGCTGCGGAAGAATTGGACGGGCAAAGATGAAGAGATTTACGGGAATGTTTGCAGTACCCCTTCTGTTTGCGGCGTGTTCGGGCGCGCAGAGTTTTCAGCCCTGGGTCATCGGCCCGTTCGCGCGCCCGGAAACCGGCAATCCTGTGGTCACGCCCAACCCCGACTCCAGCTTTACTGATCCGATTCTCAAAGGGCCTGCGCACTGGGAGGCTCTGCACACCTTTAACCCGGCGGCCATCGTGCGCGAGGGCAAGGTGTACGTGCTTTACCGCGCCGAGGACAACTCCGGCACGATGGACATCGGCATGCACACCTCGCGCCTGGGGCTGGCGGAAAGCGACGACGGCATCCACTTCACGCGCCACCCCGAGCCGGTGTTCTTTCCGGCGCGCGACGATCAGAAGGCGCGCGAGTGGCCGGGCGGGGTCGAGGATCCGCGCATTGTCGAAGGCGAAGACGGAACGTATGTGCTGACCTATACGCAGTGGAACCGGAAGACCTATTCGGTGGGCATCGCTACGTCGACCGACCTGACCCATTGGACCAAGCATGGGCCTGCATTTTTGACTGCGGCGGGAGGCAAGTACGCCCATCTCAAGTACAAATCGGCGGGCATCGTAACCCGTCTCGACAAGGACAAGAACCGCCTGATCGCGGCCAGGATCGACGGCAAGTACTGGATGTACTGGGGCGAGGGCGTTATCCGTCTTGCCACTTCTGAAGACTTGATCCACTGGACGCCGGTCGAGGACGCGGGTGGCGCTCCCATCGAACTGCTGCGGCCGCGGGCCGGCCACTTCGACAGCACGTTCCCCGAGACCGGGCCGCCGCCGGTGGTGACCGACAAGGGCATCGTGGTGCTCTACAACGGGAAGAACGCTGGAACCGGCGGAGATCCATCGATGGGGCCGAGCGCTTATGCGGCCGGCGAGGCTCTGTTCGACTCCAAAGATCCGAAAAAACTGCTGGAGCAGACCGACGCTCCGGTGATCAAACCCGAACTGCCCTACGAGAAGACCGGCCAATATGCCGCGGGAACCACGTTTGCCGAGGGGCTGGTGTGGTTTCACAACAAGTGGTTTCTCTACTACGGCTGCGCGGACTCGCTGGTATCGGTAGCCACGGCATCGGCCGCTAGCGGAGGCTTTTATCTCAAGGGCGGCGATACGGTTGTCTTTTACGGCGACAGCATTACCGAGCAGAACTTCTACAACCAGGACGTCGAGTTGTACACCGATACGCGCTTCCCCAACCTGCGGGTGCATTTCTTTGATGCGGGCGTCGGTGGCGATCGCGTGACCGGCGGAGGCGGGGGGCCGATCGATCAGCGCCTCGAGCGCGATGTGTACTCGGAGAAGCCCACCGTCGTAACCATCATGCTGGGCATGAACGACGGCGGGTATCGCGCCACTACGCCGGAGATCGAGAGCACTTACGTCAAGGGGTACGAGCACATTCTCGACTCGATCCACGAACATGCTCCGGCGGCGCGGGTCACGCTGATCGGGCCGTCGCCGTACGACGATGTCACGGCGCCGCCGACGTTTCCCGGCGGCTACAACACAGTGATGCGGCATTTCGCCGAGCTTGACAAGGGCCTTGCCGAGAAACACGGCGCGGCGTTCGCCGACTTCAATCCATTGGTGGTTGCGGCCATCGAGAAGGCGCAGGCGATGGATCCCCGCATCGCGAAGCTGCTGGTGCCGGATCGCGTCCATCCCGATCCGCTGGCCCACTGGATCATGGCGGAATCACTGCTGAAGGCGTGGCACGCGCCGGCGCTGGTTTCGGCGGTGACGATCGACGCAGCCGCGGGCAAGGTTGTCGATGCCCAGAACACAACGGTCGAACCGATTGCCAAAGACAGCGATGGCCTGCACTGGACCGAAACCGACAACGGGCTTCCTCTTCCGCTGGTTGGCAGCAATGCCACGCAGGCGCTGCTGATGCAACTCACCGACATTCAGGAAGCCCTGAACCAGGAACCCTTGCGCGTGACTGGACTCGCGGCGGGGCAATACAAGCTGTCGATCGACGACGCCGTGATCGGTATGTTTTCGGCCAATGCGCTGGCTGCGGGCATCAACCTGGCCGACTATCCCACGCCGATGCTGCGCCAGGCGCAGCGCGTGGGATGGATGGTTCGCGATCGCGATGAGGCGCATTACATCCACCTGCGCATGCGGATCCGGAATGCAGACACCGGGGCGCAGTCGGGCGGGACGGACAAGATGCAGGCGTTTGAGAATTCGCTCGAAGATTCGATCTACGAAGCCGCGGTTCCCAAGCCGCACGTGTTCACGCTGACGCTGCTGGGCCCGGAGCCGGAGCCGCCGCAATCGAAGTAGTCTTCAGCCATCAGCTATCAGCTCAGCATCAGCTATCAGCCATCAGAAAGCCGACAGCCGAGAGCTGAAAGCTGAAAGCTGAAAGCTGAAAGCTGAAAGCTGAAAGCTGCTCCTATACTGGGGCGATGGAGAGCGCTCGTAAGACGTCGGTTTCGCTGGAGTCAGTGCTTCAGTCGCAGGGCGGGATCGCGGAAGTGAAAACCCACGCCCCGGGCCCGCAAGGCCAGCTTCCCATCACGGCAGAAATGCTGCTCAATCAGCCCTCCGGCAACCTGTTCGGACTGACGCAGAGCGCAGGCATGGGCTGGGATCCGGCGCGGCTTCTCGATCCCGAATTTCTGATCCTCAGCACTCACGGCGGGATGCGCGCCGAGGACGGCACTCCCATCGCGCTGGGCTTTCACACCGGCCACTGGGAAGTGGGCCTGCTGGTCGCGGAAGCGGCGCGGGAATTGAAGGCTCTCCATGCCGTCCCGTATGCGGGGGCCTGCACCGATCCCTGCGACGGACGCACCCAGGGCACCACCGGCATGATGGATTCGCTGCCCTACCGCAACGACGCGGCCACGGTGCTGCGGAGGTTGATGCGGTCTCTTCCTACCGGGAAGGGCGTGCTGGGCGTGGCCACCTGCGACAAGGGCCTGCCGGCGATGATGATGGCGCTGGCGTCGGCGGGATCGCTGCCCGCGGTGCTGGTTCCCGGCGGAGTGACGCTGCTGCCCGAGGACGGCGAGGACGCGGGCAAGGTGCAGACCATCGGGGCGCGCTTCGCCCAGCAGCAGATCACGCTGGAATATGCGGCCGACATGGGGTGCCGTGCCTGCGCCAGCCCCGGCGGCGGGTGTCAGTTTCTGGGCACGGCGGCGACCGCGCAGGTGGTCGGCGAGGCGCTGGGGCTTTCTTTGCCCCACACCGCGCTGGCGCCTTCGGGCCACGCGATCTGGCTCGATGCGGCCAGGCGATCGGCGCGCGCGCTCGTGCGCATGCATGAATTGAGCACGGGAGTTCGCGAGGTGCTGACCGACGCTTCCGTCCGCAACGCCATGGTGCTGCACGCGGCGTTCGGCGGATCGACCAATCTGCTGCTGCATCTGCCGGCCATCGCATTCTCCGCCGGCCTGCGCCGGCCTACGGTGGACGAGTGGGCCGACGTCAACCGACAGGTTCCGCGCCTTGTGGATGCGCTGCCCAACGGTCCCCGCGGCTTCGCCACTGTGCAGGTGTTTCTCGCCGGCGGCGTGCCGGAAGTGATGCTGCACCTGCGTGCAGCGGGTCTTCTGGACACGAGCGTGAACACCGTCAGCGGCGAATCGCTGGGCGCCTGTCTCGACTGGTGGGAGCAGAGCGAACGCAGGCAGAGACTCCGCCGCAGCCTTCGCGACCAGGATGGCATCGATGCGGACGACGTGATCATGAACCCAGATGTCGCGCGATCCCGCGGGCTCACTTCGACGGTGTGCTTCCCCATCGGCAATCTCGCTCCGGAGGGCGCAGTCATCAAGAGCACGGCCATCGATCCGTCGCTGATCGACGCCGGCAACGTATTTCGCCACCGCGGGCCGGCGCGCGTCTTCACCACCGAAGAGGCGGCCATTCGCGCCATCAAGGCGGGCGAAGTCGCGCATGGCGACGTAGTGGTTCTGATCTGCGGCGGGCCTAAGGGCGCGGGTATGCAGGAAATCTACCAGGTCACTTCGGCGCTCAAGATGCTGCCCCATTGCAAGCACGTCGCGGTGCTCACCGACGCGCGTTTCAGCGGGGTCTCGACGGGAGCCTGCATCGGCCATGTTTCTCCGGAAGCGCTCGCCGGCGGCCCGGTGGGCAAGGTGCATGAAGGCGATCAGATCGAAATCATCATCGACCGTGAGGGGCTGACGGGATCGGTCCATCTCGTCGGCGATTCTTTGGGCTTCTTTGGATCCGAAGAAGGGACCCGGAGACTCGCCGAGCGAGCGCCGAGGCCCGATCTGCGGCCGCATCCGGCCCTGCCGGAGGACACGCGCCTGTGGGCCGCCCTGGTGCAGGCCAGCGGCGGAGTATGGGGCGGGTGCGTGTATGACGCGGATCGGATTATTGCCCGGCTGGAAGGGGAGTAGAAGCGGAGTTCGCGGAGTTAGCGGTGCTGGCCCCCTCGAGAACTCCTCCGCTGCCCTGACCAATTACATTGGTTGGCATGAAAATCGTCAGGTGTTTTCCGGTCCTGATTGCACTCCTGCTTGTTGTTTCCGGCACAACTCGCCTCCTCTTCGCGCAGGCCTCGACGACTCAGACCGGTTCGTCTCCGCAACTCGTGATCATCGACACGGACATCGGGGACGACATCGACGACGCCTTTGCGCTGGCCCTGGCGCTCAAGAGCCCGGAGTTGAAGATCATCGGCGTCACGACCGCCTTCGGCGACACGGAACTGCGCGCCCGCCTGGTCGATCGCTACCTGGCCGCGGTGGGCCGCAAGGATATTCCGGTGGCCGCGGGAGTACCAACTCCGCACGACAATGTGTTCAGCCAGGCGGCTTATGCCGAGCAGGAGCCGGCCCGCAAGCAGGCCGATGGGGTGGCTTTTATCCTCGACCAGATCCGCAAACACCCCGGCGAAGTCACCATCATCGCCATCGGCCCGGAAGGGAACCTGGCCGCCGCCATCCATCGCGACGCGGCAACGTTTCACAAGGTCAAGCGCGTGGTGCTGATGGGCGGAAGCGTCTATCGCGGCTACGGCGACGAGCACCGCCCCCCGGCGCCGGAGTGGAACATCGACCGCGATCCGGCCTCCGCGAAAGCGCTGTTTACGTCCGGAGTACCGATTTTCATGATGCCGCTGGACTCCACTCAGGTGAAACTGCCGCACATGGACCAGGAAAAGATTTTTTCGTTCGGATCGCCCCTCACCGATCAGTTAACCCTGCTTTACCACCAGTGGGTAGCGCACACGGAGAACCATGCCGCCGATCCCACCCTGTTCGACCCGGTGGCGGTGACCTATGCGATCCACCCGGAGCTCTGCCCGGCCAAGCCGCTGCGGATCGAGATCGACGACAAGGGTTCGACCAAGCCGGTCGATGGCGAACCCAACGCCCAGGTCTGCCTGCAATCGGACGAAAGAGGGTTCCTGGAGCTGCTGCTGAGCCGCGTCGCGAAATAAGACGGCGAACCGGGCGGGGGATATCCACAGCCGGCACCCCGAAATTCGGCTTTGTTTCCATGGATTTGACTGGTTTTTGCTGCGAATCCCGTCATGTGTGTCTTACATCACTTTCATTCTCATTGACATCGGGGAAAGTGAGGATGAAAAATGGCGGGTCGAATCCATTTGAATCTTGGTTGTTCCATCTACAGGAGGACGTGTGAAAAAGGGTTTGAAATCTCAGTTTTTAGGCGCCTTGATCCTGATGGGCGCGGGCCTTTCGGTGACAGGGTGCAAATCGACGCCGGAACTGACCCAGGCGGACGCTCAGAAAATGATCCAGGCCGACTACGACAGCAAGCCGGCGGGCGGTGCGGGCATCTACATCAACGAAGTCGGCCTGAAGCAGGGAATCAATGACAAGTACTGGAAGCTGGTGAAGGTCTATCCCAACAACCGGTGGGCGGACTATCAGCTGACCGACGAAGGCAAAAAAGTCCTGAAGCTGGATGCGGGCGGCGACATGATCCAGTGGCGGCCGGAGCAGGGCAATTCCTCGCACTTTTTTGTGACCACGCTGCAGACCAACCACTTCAAAGCCAAGGAAGTCGAAGCTCCCCAGGACGATGTGGTGCCGGGCGTGACCACCGCCAAAAGCGCGAAATTCAACGAGACGCTGAACCTGGATGGCGTGCCGCAGCCTTTGGTTGACCTGGCGCACAATGCCGGCAACAAGTTGAGCAGCCGCAAAACCGCCGAATTTTCGTTTGAAGACGGCGCCTGGAAGCTGCATTCGGTGCAATAGTCTGAAGAAGTCGTGCTGAAATTGGCAGGGTGGGGGCAATTCGTTGACCCCGCCCGGCTTTCTTGGTATTGTAAGAAGGTTCGCAAGAACGTCCCATTTGGTGTGTCTCAACCCCGGGACGTAGTTGGCCTTGATTCGCCGGAGTGGTGGGCGGGCAAGTCCAGAGGTCCGGTGAAGTTCAGTCCGGCCTGAGAAGGTTCCCAAGGCTCTTCTCTTGCAGAGGGCAGGGACAACGCGAAAGATCACGCTGGAAAGCGAACCGCGCGAAAACGGCGCGGGGGAGCGGATCGGTCGCATGAATCGCTACGGCGCTCGCGCGTTCTCCACCTTGGAGGGCTATGCGAGCCGGAATTGCGAAACGGAGTTGGCTTTCCCCAGAGCTGAAGGCGGGTGAAACGCACAGCCACCGTCGCGATTCTCGTCTGAGATTGGTAGAAGGCAGACGCGAAGCAGCAACCAAGGGCTTCTGTGCGTTCGGCTGCGGCCGGACACAGAACAAGCCCGAAGGGCCTGCGCGCGGCTGTCTGGTGTGGATGGGTTAACGGATCGCGCAAGGAGTTTTGGTTTGCCTACATTCAATCAGCTGGTTCGCAAGGGGCGTACGGCCCCCCGGTACAAAACGGCGTCCCCCGCCTTGCAGGCCTCGCCGCAGCGGCGCGGCGTTTGCACCCGCGTCTACACCCAGACGCCCAAGAAGCCGAATTCGGCGCTGCGCAAGGTGGCGCGCGTGCGCCTGACCAACGGGATTGAAGTTACGACCTATATCCCTGGCATCGGCCACAACCTGCAGGAGCACTCGATCGTGCTCATCCGCGGCGGCCGTGTGAAGGATCTCCCCGGAGTCCGCTATCACGTGGTGCGCGGCACGCTCGATTCGGTCGGCGTGGCCAACCGCAAGCAGGGGCGGTCGAAGTACGGCGCCAAGCGCGCCAAGGGCGGCGCGGCGGCGGCCAAGGGCAAGAAGTAGGGAGTTCGTAGTTCACAGTTCTTAGTTCGTGGTTAAGACGAACGTCGGGAATCGTGAACTGAGAACTGTGAACTGACAACTGTGAACTGGTTTTTTGAGGAACTATGCCGAGAAAAGGGCACATTTCGAAGCGGGAAGTCGCAGCGGATCCGGTTTACGGGTCCACGCTTGTCACCAAGTTTGTGAATTCCATGATGTGGGGCGGCAAGAAGTCGACCGCGCAGTCCATTTTCTACCAGGCCATGAAGAACATGGAAGAAAAGGGCGGCGGCGAAGAAGCCCTCAAGCTGTTCAAAAAAGCGGTGGAGAACGTGAAGCCGCTGCTCGAAGTCAAGACCCGCCGCGTGGGCGGCGCCAACTACCAGGTGCCGATCGAAGTGGGCCCTGACCGGCGCACCTCGCTGGCGATCCGCTGGCTGATCAGCTACGGGCGCGCGCGCGGCGAGAAGGGCATGATCGACAAGCTCTCCAATGAACTGCTGGACGCAGCCAATGGGCGCGGGGCAGCCATGAAGAAGAAGGAAGACGTGCACCGCATGGCTGAGGCCAACCGCGCATTCGCGCACTACCGGTGGTAGAAAGCCGGGAACAAGGGACCGAGGGAACAAGGAACCGAGTTGCCGCAAATTGAGTTTGACTGATCACTGACACTCATCACTGATCACTGGAAATAACCGCGGGCATCCCTGCCGCGAAAGGAAATAGACTGTGGCACGCACCATATCTCTGAATCGTTGCCGGAACATCGGTATCATGGCGCACATCGACGCCGGAAAGACGACAGCGACAGAGCGCATCCTGTTTTACACGGGCATCACGCACCGCATCGGCGAAGTGCATGAGGGCACCGCGACCATGGACTACATGGAGCAGGAGCAGGAGCGCGGCATCACGATCACATCGGCGGCCACCACCTGCGTGTGGCACGACTATCGCATCAACATCATCGACACTCCGGGCCACGTGGATTTCACCGCCGAGGTGGAGCGTTCCCTGCGCGTGCTGGACGGCGCGGTGGCGCTGTTCGATTCGGTTTCCGGCGTGCAGCCGCAGACCGAGACGGTGTGGCGGCAGGGCGACAAGTACAAGGTTCCGCGCATTTGCTTCGTCAACAAGATGGACAAGAACGGCGCGGACTTTGAGTATGTGCTGGACAGCATCCGCAAGCGGCTGGGGGCGCGCCCCGTGGCGCTGCAGATTCCCATCGGCGCGGAAGCCAATTTCAAGGGCGTCATCGACCTGATCGAGATGAAGGCGATTATCTGGCATGACGAGACCCTGGGCGCGGAGTACTCGGAAGAGCCGGTTCCCGCCAACCTGCAGAAGAAGGCCGAGGCCTTCCGCATGCAGCTCATCGAAGTCATCGCCGAGACCGACGACGTTCTGCTCGAAAAGTTCCTCGAAGGCGAAACGCCGACCATCGCCGAACTGAAAGCCGGCATCCGCCAGGCCACCATCGATCTCAAGGTGTTCCCGGTCATTTGCGGCTCGGCATTCAAGAACAAAGGCGTGCAGACGCTCCTGGACGCGGTGGTGGATTATTTGCCCAGCCCGCTCGACAAGCCCCCGGTGGAGGGAATCAATCCTCATCATCCGGGGCAGATTGAAGTGCGCAAGGCGGAAGACGCCGAACCTCTGGCCGCGTTTGTGTTCAAGCTCATCAACGATCCGTTCGGCAAGCTGTCGTTTATCAGGATTTATTCGGGTTCGCTCAAGACCGGCGACACGATTCTGAATCCGCGTACCGGCAGGACGGAGCGCGTGGGCCGCCTGGTCAAGATGCATGCCAACAAGCGCGAAGACATCAGCGAAATCTATGCCGGCGACATTTGCGCGTGCGTGGGTATGAAGGATCTGAAGACCGGCGACACGCTGAGCGCGCCGCAGCATCCCATCGCGCTCGGAGCCATCACGTTTCCGGAGCCGGTCATTTCCGTGGCCATCGAGCCCAAGACCAAGGCCGACCAGGAGAAGATGGGCGTGGCGTTGTCGCGGCTGGCGGACGAGGATCCCACCTTCAAGGTGCGCACCGACGAGGATTCAGGCCAGACCATCATCAGCGGCATGGGCGAACTGCACCTCGAAATTCTTGTGGACCGCATGAAGCGCGAGCACAAGGTGGAAGCCAACGTGGGCGAGCCCAAGGTGGCCTTCCGCGAGACCATCCGCAAGAAGGCCGAGGCCGAAGGCAAGTACATCCGCCAGACCGGCGGCTCGGGCAACTACGGCCATTGCAAGCTGCGGGTCGAGCCCAACGAGCCGGGCAAGGGCTACGAATTCATCAACGAAATCAAGAGCGGCGCGGTGCCCAAGGAATACATCAAGCCCATCGATCAGGGGGTTCAGGGAGCGCTGGAGCTCGGTATCCTGGCCGGCTTCCCGATGGTGGATGTGAAGGTGACCCTGTTCGACGGCAGCTACCACGATGTGGACTCGAACGAAATGGCCTTCAAGTTCGCCGGCTCGATCGCGTTCAAGGAAGCGGCACGCAAAGCGTCGCCGGTATTGCTGGAGCCGGTGATGGCTGTCGAGGTTACGGTTCCCGAGGAGTTCATGGGAACCATCATTGGAGATATCAACTCCCGCCGCGGGCGCATTGAAGGCATGGAGCACGCCGCCGGTTCGCAGGTGATCAAGGCGATCGTGCCGCTCAAGGAAATGTTCGGCTACGTGAACGACATTCGTTCGTCCACGCAGGGCCGCGCGTCGTACTCGATGCAGTTCGCGCGTTACGAAGAAGCGCCCCGCATGATCGCTGACGAGATCATCGGAAAGGCGCAGGGGAAGTAGACGAAGTTGTCAGTTGTCAGTCTTCAGTTGTCAGCCGTAGTGCGGCGAGCGAGAGAGACTGAGAACTGACGGCTGAGAACTGAGAACTGGTTTTTTGGGGCTGGAGCCGGAATGCCGGCGCCCCGAGGTCGCAACGGGCAGTACGAGCTACGAAAGGGATTTTGGACTTTTATGGCGAAGGAAAAATTTGATCGTTCGAAGCCTCACTGCAATGTGGGGACGATCGGGCATATCGATCACGGCAAGACGACGTTGACGGCGGCGATTACCAAGGTATTGCAGAAGCACAATCCGAAGAATACGTTCCGTTCGTTTGACTCGATCGACAATGCTCCGGAAGAGCGCGAGCGCGGCATCACGATCGCGACGGCGCACGTGGAGTACGAGACCAAGAACCGGCACTACGCGCACGTGGACTGCCCGGGCCACGCCGATTACATCAAGAACATGATCACCGGCGCGGCGCAGATGGACGGGGCGATCCTGGTGGTTGCGGCCACCGACGGTCCCATGCCGCAGACCAAGGAGCACGTGCTGCTGGCCCGCCAGGTGGGGGTGCCTTACATCGTGGTGTTCCTCAACAAGTGCGACGCGGTCGAGGACACGGAACTGATTGACCTGGTGGAGATGGAAGTGCGCGAGCTTCTGTCGAAGTACCAGTTCCCGGGCGATGATGTTCCGGTGATTCGCGGCTCGGCGCTGGGCGCGCTGAACGGCGAAGCGCAGTGGGAAGCCAAGATCGACGAGCTGATGGAAGCGGTGGACAAGTCGGTGCCGCAGCCGCAGCGTTCGATCGATCTGCCCTTCCTGATGCCGATCGAAGATATTTTCTCGATTTCGGGACGCGGCACGGTGGTGACCGGCAGGATCGAGCGCGGCAAGGTGAAGGTCGGCGAGGATGTGGAAATCGTCGGCTTCCGGGAGACGCGCAAGTCGGTCTGCACGGGCGTGGAAATGTTCAAGAAGCAGCTGGACGAAGGCCTGGCGGGCGATAACGCCGGCATCCTGCTGCGCGGCATTCCGAAAGAGGATGTGGAGCGGGGAATGGTCCTGGCCAAGCCCGGATCGATCACGCCGCACACCAATTTCAAGGGCGAAGTCTACGTGTTGTCGAAGGAAGAAGGCGGCCGTCATACGCCGTTCTTCAAGGGGTATCGTCCCCAGTTCTACTTCCGCACCACGGACGTGACGGGTGTGGCGGAACTTCCGGCGGGCACCGAAATGGTGATGCCCGGCGACAACGTGCAGCTGGTTGTGGAATTGATCACGCCGGTGGCCATGGAGAAGGGCCTGCGCTTCGCGATCCGCGAAGGCGGGCGCACCGTGGGCGCGGGCACGATCAGCGAGATCATTAAGTAAAGTTCGTAGTTCACAGTTCGTAGTTCACAGTTGAAAACGGACTACTGAGAACTAAGAACTGTGAACTGAGAACTGCTTCACCGAAGGGAAGCCAATGGTAGGACAGAGAATTCGCATCCGGTTGAAGGCATACGACTATCGAGTGCTGGACACCTCGACCGGCGAGATCGTGGAGACGGCCAAGCGCACCGGGGCGACGGTGGCCGGACCGATTCCCTTGCCGACGATCAAGAACAAGTATTGCGTGCTGCGTTCGCCGCACGTGGACAAGAAATCGCGTGAGGCTTTCGAGATCCGCACGCACAAGCGGCTGATCGACATTCTTGAGCCGACCCAGCAGACGGTGGACGCGCTGATGAAGCTCGATCTGCCGGCCGGCGTCGACGTCGAGATCAAGGCGTTTGAAAAGTGAGTTCACAGTTCACAGTTCGGCGTTCACAGCCGTTCGGCCGTTCGCAATAACTACGAACTAAGAACTACGAACTAAGAACTGTATTTCCGGCAGTGCGAACTTGAACGAGCTTCGCATGATGAGGTGAGGGTGACATGGCAGTTACGGGAATTCTGGGCAAGAAGATCGGCATGACGCAGGTGTTCGACGAGAAGGGCGAGGTGCACCCGATTACGGTGCTCCAGGCTGGTCCGTGCGTCATTACGCAGTTGAAGACCGCGACCAAAGACGGATACGACGCCGCGCAGATCGGGCTGGTCGAGTTCGTCAAGGCTTCGAATATCACCAAGCCGCAGGCAGGCCATCTGAAGAAAACCGAAGCGCCTCCGGTAAGGGTTATCAGGGAAGTGAATATCGAAGTTGCCGCGGAAGGGTCGGATGGCGTGAAGGCCGGGGATCGCGTGCTGGTCGATATCTTCTCCGATGCCAAGTTCGTCGACGTGATCGGCACCTCCAAGGGGCGCGGGTTTGCGGGCGTGGTTCGCCGGCATCATTTCGGCGGCGGCCCCAAGTCGCACGGGCACATGTTCCAGGTGCAGGGCTCGATCGGCGCCTCCTCGTTCCCGTCGCGCGTGTTTCCGGGGCAGAGAATGCCCGGGCACATGGGCACGGACCAGGTGACGGTGCGCAACCTGCGCATTCGCGGCATCGATCTGGATGAGAATCTGCTGATGGTGGAAGGCGCGGTGCCCGGTCCTCGCGAAGGCTACGTGATGATTTCCAAGGCCAAGGCTCCGCCGCGCGAGCGCCGTGGATTTGCCGGCTCCGGCACGGTCGATCCGCTGAAGGCTTCGAAGAAGGCGACCGCGAAGCGCAAGTAAGCCGCTTTCGGCTGTCAGCTCTCAGCTTTCAGCTGGATCCGGATTGGACCCAAGAGATTGTTTTAGCGATGGACGAGCTGATAGCTGAAGGCTGGTAGCTGACAGCTTGCAGGAAGAAGACGATGGCAAACGTGGATGTATTGAATCTGAATGGGGAAAAGGTGGGATCGGTTGACCTGTCCGATGCGGTATTCGGCCAGATCAACGAGGCTCTGCTGTGGGAGGCGGTCAAGCACTATCGCGCCTCGCAGCGCCAGGGCACGCACGCCACCAAGAACCGCAAACTGGTCGCCGGCTCCGGCAAGAAGCTGTGGAAGCAGAAAGGCACGGGCCGTGCCCGTGTCGGCTCGGTGCGTTCGCCTTTGTGGCGCCACGGCGGCACGGTGCATGGTCCGCAGCCGCGCAGCTACGATTACGCCTTCCCGCGCAAGAAGCTGCTGGGCGCGCTGCGTTCGGCGCTGGCGTCGAAGCTGGCCGACGGCAAGCTTACGGTGGTCGATTCGCTGGAGATCAAGGAAGCCAAGACCAAGCTCTATCGCACCGCGCTGGACAAGCTGGGCGTGGGGCGCACGGCGCTGCTGGTCGAGAACTCGAAGACGCTGGGCCAGGGCCTGATGCTGGGCGCGCGCAACCTCAAGGGCGTGGAGCTGGTGCTGAACAACGAGGTGCATCCCTACGATCTGCTCCGCTATGACCGCGCCATCTTCTCGAAGGCCGCGATCGAGCAATTGAGCGAAGCCCTCCTCAAGAGCGTGTCCAAGCGGCAGCTCGCCGAAACGGAGGCTGCATAATGCCGACACTGTATACCGTGATCCGCCGCCCGCTGATAACCGAAAAGGGGCTGAGCGTGAAGGAGACCGAAGGGACGCTGGTGTTTGACGTGGCGCCCGAGGCTTCCAAGACCGAGGTCAAGCAGGCTGTGGAAACACTCTTCAAGGTGAAAGTGGCCGCAGTGCGCACCTCCAATGTCCCGGGCAAGGAACGCCGCCGCGGCAAGTACGCAGGATTCCGCCCCGACTGGAAGAAGGCCTACGTTCGCCTGAAGGCCGGCGAAAAGATGCCCGAGTACGTGAGCAATCTGTAACCAAGACGAGTTCGCAGTTCGTAGTTCACAGTTCGAAGTTGAGCGCAACTCCGCAAGCAAGGAACTGAGAACTACGAACTAAGAACTGTGAACTCGAGGAAAACGACGATGGCAATCAAGACATACAGACCGATCACGCCGACCCTGCGGTTCAAGACCACGCAGGTGAACGACGATCTGACCACGGATCAGCCGCACAAGCCGCTGCTGGTTACGCGCAAGCGCACCGGCGGCCGCCGCAACTCCGGCGATTTGACTATCCGGCACCACGGCGGCGGGCACAAGCAGAAGATCCGCATCATCGATTTCAAGCGGGACAAGGCCGGGGTTCCGGGCAAGGTTGCGACGATCGAGTACGATCCCAACCGCTCGGCGCGTATCGCGCTGGTGCACTATGCCGACGGCGAGAAGCGCTACATCCTGCAGCCGGTCGGCTTGAAAGTGGGCGCCACGGTGACTTCCGGTCCCGACGCCGACATTTTGATCGGGAACGCGCTGCCGCTCAAGAACATTCCCGCCGGCACCACCGTGCATGCCATCGAACTGCGCCCGGGCAAGGGCGCGCAGATGGCGCGTTCGGCCGGCACGCAGGCGCAGCTGGTGGCCAAGGAAGGCGATTACGCCCTGCTCAAGCTGCCTTCCGGCGAAACCCGCAAGGTGCTGGTGGAGTGCATGGCGACCATCGGCCAGGTCGGCAACACCGATCACGAGAATATCTCCATCGGCAAGGCCGGACGCACCCGCTGGCTGGGCATTCGCCCCACCAACCGCGGTGTTGCCATGAATCCGGTTGACCACCCGCACGGTGGCGGTGAAGGCAAGACCTCGGGCGGCCGTCACCCGGTCACTCCGTGGGGCCAGCCGACCCGCGGCTACAAGACACGCAACAACAAGCGGACCGACACGTTCATCGTGGCCCGCCGGCAGAAGTAGAACGGCAGCTTTCAGCTATCAGCTATCAGCTTTTAGCTAAAGGCGCTGGAAAAGGTTAGGGCAATCGCCAGCAGTCAGTTTGAGCAAGAAAAACTGAAGGCTGAAAGCTGAGAGCTAGGAGCTGAGTTTTTATGGCACGTTCGACCAAAAAAGGTCCATTTGTAGACACGCACCTGAGCGTGAAGATTGAAGTCCTGAATGCGGCCAACGACAAGAAGGTTGTGAAGACCTGGTCGCGTCGCTCGACGATCTTTCCCGAGTTCGTGGGCCACACCATTGCGGTGCACAACGGCAAGAAGTTCGTTCCCGTGTACGTGACGGAAAACATGGTGGGCCACAAGCTGGGCGAGTTCGCACCCACGCGCACGTTCAAGGGCCACAGCGCGGGCGGCAAGGCCGAATCGGCTGCGAAGCCGGCAGGGCCAAGGTAAAGCAGCTACCAGCCTTCAGCTATCAGCCTTCAGTTAGCGAGTTCGCGAAGTTGGAGCTGAAACAGACAAGCTGATGGCTGAAAGCTAATCGCTGATTTTGAGGAAGAGACCAATGGCAGTCGAGACAAAAGAGTACCGGGCCGAGGCCAAATTCCAGCGCGTGTCGCCGCAGAAGGCGCGGCTGGTGCTGGAACTGATCAAGGGCCGCGGAGTCCAGGAGGCGCTGGAGACGGCTGCCTTCACCAAGAAGCGCATCGCCCCCGTGATTCACAAGCTGCTGGTGTCGGCGGTGGACAATGCCAAGTATGTGTCCGGCGAGCAGGGCACCGACCTGGACGTGGACAATCTCTACGTCAAGCTGGCCGTGGCCAACGACGGACCGCGCATGAAGCGCATTCGCCCCGCGCCCATGGGCCGCGCCTACCGCTATCAGCGCCGGTTGACGCACATCATTCTGTCGGTGGCCGAGCGCGCGGACGCGAGCCGCTCCAGCCTGGTGACCCGGGTGGAGGAGCCCGCGTCGGCCAAGCCGGGGAAGAAGGCGAAGCCTGCGACGGAAAAGGCCAAAGTCACGAAGAAAGTTACGAAGAGGGCCTGAAGCGGCGAGAGACGAATGTTTCGTCCGCGCTCAGGATGACAAGGGTAGTAGAGAGGTTTGAGGAAACAGTATGGGACAGAAAGTCCATCCTTACGGATTTCGGCTGGGAGTGAACAAGCCGTGGCGTTCGCGCTGGTTCTCGGAGCGCGACTATGACAAGCTCCTGGTCGAGGACGTGAAGCTCAAGAAAGAGCTGCGCGAAAAGCTGAAGGCCGCGGGCGTCAGCTCGGTGGAGATCGAGCGTCCGGGCAACAAGCTTCGCTTCCTGATCCGCACCGCGCGTCCGGGCATCGTGATCGGCCGCAAGGGCGCGGAAATCGAGAAGCTGAAGACCGAGCTCGGCAAGCGCACCAACCGCGACGTGTTCATCGACATCATCGAGGTGAACAAGCCGGAGCTGGACGCCCAGCTGGTGGCTGAGAATATCGCGCTGCAGCTGGAAAAGCGCGTCAGCTTCCGCCGCGCCATGCGCAAGAGTGTCGATTCGGCGCTGCGCTTCGGCTGCAAGGGAATCAAGGTGCGCGTGTCGGGCCGCTTGAACGGCAACGAAATCGCTCGCTCCGAGTGGTACCTGCAGGGCCGGCTGCCGCTGCACACGCTGCGCGCGGATATTGACTACGGCTTTGCGGAAGCGCAGACCACCTACGGCGTGATCGGCGTGAAGACCTGGATTTATCGCGGCGATATTTACGAGCAGAAGCGGCGCCGGGAGCCTGCTGCGGTGGGCACGGGAGTGTTTTAAGGGGAGTTCACAGTTCAAAGTTCTGAGTTCACAGTCGAGACAAGCGCTGGGGCGGAAGAACTGAGAACTGCGAACTAAGAACTGTGAACTGGTTTCGAGGGTTTCGCTATGTTGATGCCAAAGAAGGTGAAGTTTCGCAAGCAGCAGAAGGGCAAGCGCCGCGGCAAGGCGTGGCGCGGGTCCTCGCTTGCGTTCGGCGAATACGGATTGAAAGTGATGGAGTGCGGCTACATCACCGACCGGCAGATTGAAGCCAGCCGTATTGCCATGACCCGCTTCATCAAGCGCGGCGGCAAGATCTGGCTGCGGCTGTTTCCGGACAAGCCGATCACCAAGAAGCCGGCCGAAGTCCGTATGGGATCCGGCAAAGGCGCGCTCGACCACTGGGTCGCGGTCGTGCGGCCAGGCAAGATCCTGTTCGAGATGGAGGGCGTGTCGGTCGAGCTCGCGCAGGAAGCCATGCGCCTGGCGTCGAACAAGCTGCCCCTGAAGACCAAGTTTGTGCAGCGGCCCGGTGCGGAAAAGACCGTGTCGGCGGAAAAGCCGGCCGCGTAAACAGCTTTCAGCCATCAGCTCTCAGCTTTCAGTTTGCCGGGTTGGGTACGCAGGATGGAAGAAGCGAGATGAGCTGAGAGCTGACGGCTGAGAGCTGAAGGCTTGGAGTTAAGAAGATGGAAATCGAAAAGATTCGTAACTTGAGCGACGAGGAACTGGCGCACCAGGAGAAGACCTCCGCGGAGCAGCTGTTCCGGCTGCGCTTCCAGGTCTCGATGGGGCAGAACGACGGGGTGAAGAAGCTCCGCCAGCTGCGCAAGGAGATCGCTCAGATCAAGACCATTGCCCGCGAGCGCTCGCTGGGCATCCGCGGCGCGGCCCCCGAGTCGGGCGCATCGGCGGAATTCAAGAACATAAAGAAGGGAGCCGGGAAATGACGGTGGAAACAGCACAGGCGCCGGCTTCGCGGCGTAACGAGAAGGTCGGCAACGTGGTCTCGACCAAGATGCAGAAGACCATTGTGGTCGAAGTCGAGATGCGCAAGGCGCATCCCAAGTACAAGAGAATCGTCAAGAGCTCGAAGAAGTTCTATGCCCACGACGAGCAGAACTCGGCGCGCGTCGGCGACGTGGTGCGCATCCGCGAGACGCGTCCGACCAGCAAGCTGAAGCGGTGGGCTCTGGAAGAGATCGTGCGCCGGTCGTCGCTGGGGCAGATTGAAGAGATCGAAGCGCCGCAGGTGGTAGCGAGCTAAGCTTTAGAACGGAGAAAAGACCATGGCAGTGCAAATGAGAAGCATGCTCGCGGTCGCCGATAACTCCGGCGCGCGGAAGCTGCAGATGATCCTCCCCCTGGGCGGAGGGTTGGGCAAGAAGGCTGGACTCGGCGACGTGATTACCGCCGCGGTCAAGGAAGCTTCGCCCGACGGCACCATCAAGAAGGGCAAGGTGGTGAAGGCGGTCATCGTGCGCACGCGCAAGGAGCATCGCCGCCGCGACGGAACCTATATCCGCTTCGACGAGAACGCGGCCGTGGTGATCGACGACGCGCATGAGCCGGTAGGCACGCGCGTGTTCGGCCCGGTGGCCCGGGAATTGCGCGAGAAGAAGTTTTTGAAGATCGTGTCGCTGGCACCGGAAGTTGTCTAGGAGTTCGTAGTTCACAGTTCGTAGTTCGCAGTCGCGGACGAGCTTACAAGAACGATGGAAACTGTGAACTAAGAACTAAGAACTGTGAACTGAGAGAAAACTATGCCGAGTTTGAATATTCGTCGCAACGATACGGTCAAGGTGCTTGCGGGCTCCGATCGCGGCAAGACAGGGCGCGTGCTGCGCGTGTTTCCCGACAAGGGCACGGTGCTCGTCGAGCATGTGCGCGTGGTCAAGAAGACCGTTTCGAGCAAGGGAAGACAGCGGACCAAGGGCGGCATCGCCGAGCAGGAGTCGCCCATCAATGTTTCCAACATCGCCGTGGTCTGCCCCAACTGCGGGCCGGCCAAGATCGGCTACAAGATGGATGGCGACACCAAGGTCCGGGTGTGCAAGAAGTGCGGGCAGACGCTGCCCACGAAGAAGTAAGAAAAGCAGATTTCAGCCGTCAGCTCTCAGCTTTCAGTCGTTCGTGCTGGGTTGACTTCCAGGGGTGACCTGAAGACTGAGAGCTGAGAGCTGTTTTAACACCTTCCGCAACGGTAAACGGTCGCCACGGCGACCACTCCGACGACCGGGAGAAAGAGAGCAAACGGAAATGGCAGCAAGGCTGAGAGAGAAGTACAGCAAGGAAATCAAGCAGGCTCTGCAGAAGGAGCTGAAGCTCGAGAATCCCATGGCGGTGCCGGCGCTGGTGAAGATCGTAATCAACATGGGACTGGGCGAGGCCACGCAGAATACCAAGCTGCTCGATCCGCTGGTGAACGACCTCACGCAGATCGCCGGGCAGAAGCCGGTGACGACCAAGGCAAAGAAGTCGATTGCCGCGTTCAAGGTGCGCGCCGGCATGTCGATCGGGGCGATGGTCACCCTGCGGCACGACAAGGCGTACGAGTTCCTGGACCGCCTGATTTCGACGGCACTGCCCCGCGTGCGCGACTTTCGCGGCGTGTCGACGAAAAGTTTTGACGGGCGCGGCAACTACACGCTGGGCCTGCGCGATCAGCTGATCTTCCCGGAGATTGATTACTCCAAGGTGGAAAAGCTGAAGGGCATGAACATCACCATTGTGACCACGGCCAAGGACGACAACTCGGCGCGCGCGCTGTTGAAAGCGTTCGGAATGCCGTTCCGCCAGGGGGCGTAGCAATAAAGCAGTTCGTAGTTCACAGTTCATAGTTCACAGTGTTTGTGGGCAACGGCTGAAAAATTGGGAAGACTGTGAACTAAGAACTACGAACTGAGAACTTGTTTTCGAGGAATCATGGCAACCACTGCAAAGAGAGTCAAAGACGCGCGGAAGCCGAAGTTCAGCTCCCGCAAGCACAACCGGTGCAAGCTCTGCGGGCGTCCCCGCGGCTACCTGCGCAAGTTCGGCGTTTGCCGCCTGTGCTTCCGTGGCCTGGCGCTCAAGGGCGAAATCCCGGGCGTCGTCAAGTCGAGCTGGTAGAAAGAGCAGTTCACAGTTCTCAGTTCACAGTTCACAGCAGAAACACTGTGAACTTCGAACTAAGAACTGAGAACTCAAAAGGCATTCTCGCTGGTTTCCGCCACGGCGGACGAACGGGGAATGAAGGAGAAGGAATGAGTCTGACCGACCCAGTAGCAGATTTTCTGGCGCGCATCCGCAATGCCATCCGGGCCCGCCATCAGAAGCTGGATGTGCCGGCTTCAAAGCTGAAGACCGAGATTGCCCGCATTCTCAAGGAAGAGGGCTACATTTCGAACTACAAGACCCAGGAAGAGGAAGGCAAGCTGGTCCTGCGCGTGTACTTGAAGTACGGCGGGCAGGAGGCGGCCATCCGCGACCTGGCGCGCATCTCGCGTCCCGGCTGCCGAGTCTATATCGGCCGCGACGAGATCAAGCGCGTCCAGGGCGGACTGGGGATTTCGATCATGACCACGCCCAAGGGCGTGATGACCGGCCGCCAGGCTCGCCGTGAAGGCGTGGGCGGCGAAGTGCTTTGCGAAGTGTGGTAGGAAAGCAGTTCATAGTTCACAGTTCATAGTTCACAGTTATAGCGTCTGTGGCAAACGAAACTGAGAACTGTGAATTAAGAACTGTGAACTCGTCGGGCTCCGGCCCGACTCGGCTGCAGTGGAACGAAGGCCGTTCGAACTGATCACGGAAGACTGATCACTGACAACTGCTTTTCGGGACTCGCAAGCCAACAAAGGATTGAATCGATGTCGCGTATTGGGAAAAAACCGATCCCGCTGCCCGCGGGCGTCAAGTACAAGGTGGACGGCAACACGGTCATGGTCGAAGGACCGAAGGGCAAGGTTTCGGCGCTGATTGCCGAGGGAATTTCGCTCGAGACCAAGGATGGAACGCTCCACGTCAACCGCTCCGACGAGAAGCAGGCGGCCTTCCATGGACTGACTCGCGCGCTGGTGTTCAACGCCGTGCAGGGCGTGACCAAAGGCTGGACCCGGGAACTGGACATTGTGGGCATCGGCTATCGCGCCGAGTTGAAAGGCAAGGGCACGGTGGTGTTCACGCTGGGCTACTCTCACCCCATCGAGTTCCCGCTTCCCACCGGTATCGAAGTCAGTGTCGATCCCAAGCAGACGCATGTGACCATCACTGGCATCGACCGGCAAAAGGTGGGCCAGGTGGCCGCCGACATGCGTTCGCTGCGCAAGCCCGATCCGTACAAAAACAAGGGTGTCCGCTACACCGGCGAGAAGTTGAAGAAGAAGGCCGGCAAGACCGGAGCGAAGTAAAGCAGTTCTCAGTTTTCAGTAGTCAGTTTTCAGCGAGGTGAGGCGAGACTGACATCTGATGGCTGGCAACTGACAACGGCATTTCACCGAACGGCGCCGCAGGGCGGCTCCGCTGATAGGAAAAGAGACCAGGATGATTACCCAGAACAAGAGAAACGCAATCCGGCAGAGGATCCATGCGCGGATCCGAGTCAAGCTGAGCGGCACCGGCGAGCGCCCGCGTTTGAATGTCTATCGTTCGCTGAATCACATTTACGCGCAGGTGATCGACGATCAGAAGGGCGAGACGATCGTTTCGGCCTCCACCCTGGCGCTGAAATCGAAGACCGGCGGCAACGTTGCCGCCGCCAAAGAAATCGGCAAGGCCATTGCCGAGCGTGCCGTCGAGAAGG
The DNA here is from genome assembly GCA_963730805.1 of uncultured Acidobacteriota bacterium. GTDB lineage: Bacteria > Acidobacteriota > Terriglobia > Terriglobales > Acidobacteriaceae > Telmatobacter. The sequence goes on from CAVSTL010000001.1 coordinate 497,178, forward strand.
GCATCAAGAGCGTGGTCTTCGATCGCGGCGGCTTCCTGTATCACGGGCGCATCAAGGCGCTGGCCGATGCCGCGCGCGAAGCGGGACTAGAGTTTTAGTTGTCAGTTTTCAGTTGTCAGTTCTCAGCGGACCCGCCGAAGAACGAACTGAGAACTATGAACTGAGAACTGTGAACTGAGAGAGAGCAATGACGATGTTGAAAAAGAAACTCGATGCCAACCAGTACAACCTGAAGGACCAGGTGGTGGCCATCAATCGCGTAACCAAGGTGGTCAAGGGCGGCAAGAATATGTCCTTCGCCGCGCTGGTCGTGGTGGGCGATGCCGCCTCGGGCGTGGTCGGCTACGGTTCGGGCAAGGCCAAGGAAGTTCCCCAGGCGATCCGCAAGGGAATCGAGTCGGCCAAGAAGAACCTGTTCCGCATCAACCTGACCAGCACCACGATTCCGCACCAGGTGCTGGGTCGCTATGGTTCCGGGCAGGTACTGCTGAAGCCGGCTCCGGAAGGCACCGGCGTGATTGCCGGCGGCGCGGTGCGCGCGGTCATGACTTCGGCCGGGGTGCAGAACGTACTGACCAAGAGCCTGGGCACCGCCAATCCGCATAACGTGATCAAGGCCACGTTCGATGCCCTGACCCAGCTGCGCGATAAGGGCGAAGTGGCCACGATGCGCGGCAAGCAGGTTGAGGAGCTCTAATCATGGCCGAGACCAAGAAAATTCGCATTCAATATTTCCGCTCCAAGAACAACACGCCTCTGAAGCACAAGCTCATCGTCAAGGGCCTGGGCTTCACGCGCCTGAATCAGATCGTCGAGCGGGTCGATACCGAATCCACCCGCGGGATGGTGAAAGCCATTCCGCATTTGGTCCGGATTCTTGACTAAGTTCGTAGTTCAGAGTTCGTAGTTCATAGTTTTTGAGCCGAAGCGGCGCGTTGACTGTGAACTAAGAACTGCGAACTGTGAACTTCCCAAAACGCGAGTCGGCCGGTCCACCGCGCCGGCGCTATAGCGAGGAAATCATGCCAACCAATCTTTCCAATCTGCGCGCCCCCAAGAAAGCCAACACCGGGCGCAAGCGTGTCGGGCGCGGTATGGGCTCCGGCATGGGCAAGACGTCCACCCGCGGCCACAAGGGCCAGGGTTCCCGCTCCGGGTCCAGCCTGATGCGCGGTTTTGAAGGCGGCCAGATGCCGCTCCACCGCCGCCTGCCCAAGCGCGGATTTACCAACATCTTCCGCACCGAGTACACGGTCGTCAACCTCGACCGGCTGGCGGCTCTCAACGTCTCCGAGATCGCCCTCGAGGACTACAAGAAGCTGGGCCTGGCTTCGCGCAAAAACGCGCTGATCAAGATCCTCGGCGCCGGCGAACTGACCGCCGCCATTACCGTGCACGCCCACAAGTTCTCCAAGTCGGCCTCGGAAAAGATCGAAAAGGCCGGTGGAAAGGCCGTCGTCCTGGGGGGCGCGGTCGCGGAAAAGGCGTAAATAGTTGTCAGTTTTCAGTTTTCAGTTTTGCGGGTTGGCGCTTCATTTTCTGCCTGCTGACGACTGAGGGCTGATCACTGACAACTGAAAACGCTGTGATCTGGCTCATATCCGCGGTTTCTTTGCTCCAGGTAATCTATGGGAAATCGGGAGATGGCATAAGATAGAAGAACACCCATTCGAATGGCGACTTCGCCTGAACCGGATACCCAACCATGCTTGAGAAGTTTCTAAACATCTTCCGCATTCCTGACCTGCGCAAGCGGGTGCTCTTCACCCTTGGCATCCTGGCCGTTTACCGCCTCGGCGCGTTCATCCCCACGCCCGGCGTGAACACCAAGCTTCTGGAGCAGCTGTTCAACAGCCAGAGCAGTTCCGCTCTCGGCCTGATGGACCTGTTCGGCGGCGGCAATCTGCGCCGCATGACCATCTTTGCCCTGGGCATTATGCCCTACATCACGGCGTCGATTATTTTTCAGCTGCTTACGGTGGTTTACGAGCCGCTGGCCCGCATCCAAAAGGAAGGCGAACTGGGCCGTCGCAAGATCACCCAGTGGACCCGCTATATGACCGTGGTGCTGGGCGGACTGCAGTCCATCGGCATCGCGGCCATTCTCACCCGGCAGGGCCTGGTTCTGCACCCCGGCATCGGCTTCAGCCTGATGACGGTCCTCACGCTTACCACCGGTACGGCCTTCATTATGTGGCTTGGCGAACAGATCACCGACCGCGGCATCGGCAACGGCATGAGCCTGCTGATCTTCGCCGGCATCATCGCCGGCCTGCCTCGCGGCGCCGGCGACCTGATTGAAAAGATTCGCACCAATGCCTGGGGTTCGCTCACCTTCATCGGCGTGCTTGGCCTGCTGGCTGCCATGGTGGCGGTAGTGGCATTTATCGTGTTCGTGGAGCGCTCCGAGCGCCGCATCCCCATCCAGAGCGCCCGGCGCATCGTCGGCCGCCGCATGATGGGCGGCCAGTCCAGCCATCTTCCATTGAAGGTAAACTCCGGCGGCGTCATGCCGGTCATCTTCGCCAGCTCCATCCTCTCGGCCCCGCTGCTCTTCGGCCAGGTCGAATGGGTGCAGAACAGCCGCTTCCTCCAGCCCATTATCCAGGCTCTGCAGCCGGGGTATCCCTGGTACGAAGCGCTGTACATGCTGGGCATCATCTTCTTCGCGTATTTCTACGTGTCGATCGTCATGAAGCCGGACGACATCGCCGACAACTTCCGCAAGTCGGGCTCGTTTATCCCCGGAATCCGCCCCGGCAAGCGCACGTCGGACTTTATCAATGACATCCTCACCCGTATAACGCTGGTTGGTGCGTTGTACCTGATCATCATTTCCCTGGTACCAACCTTTCTGATCTCTGGCATCCGTTTCGACAAGCTTTGGCTGATCGGTCGGGTCTTTGAAAACCTGCCGAACTGGATGACCCATGGCATGAACGTCAACTTCTACTTTGGCGGCACTTCGCTGCTGATCGTGGTTGGCGTGGCCATGGATACAGTCAACCAGATCGAATCGCAGCTGATCATGCGCCACTATGACGGCTTTTCTCCGCGGTCCGGTCGTATCCGCGGAAGGAAAACCTGGTAAATGCCGACTGCAATGCAAGTAGAAACAGACCGGGAAACAACATTGACGACAACCATCCCGGGACCGATTCTCTTATTAGGCGCGCCCGGGGTGGGCAAGGGAACCCAGGCGAAGGAACTGGTCAAGCTGTGGGGTATCCCGCAGATCTCCACCGGCGATTTGCTTCGCGCCAACGTGTCCCAAGGAACAACTTTGGGCAAAATCGCGCAGGCCACCATGGACCGCGGCGAATTGGTCCCGGATTCCCTGGTAAACGACATGGTCGCGGCCCGGCTCCAGGAGCCCGATACCATCAAGGGCTACATTCTGGACGGTTTTCCGCGGACGCTGCCGCAGGCGGGGTGGCTGGACGGGCGGCTCACCAACCAGACGATGTCGCTCCCGGTGGTTGCTGTGAGCATCTATGTGGACTATAATCAGTTACTGCGCCGGATTACAGGGCGCAGGAATTGTCCTGTCTGCCAGACCATTTATAACGTGCATTCCAATCCACCTAAGGTGGATGAAATCTGCGATATAGAGGGTGCTGCGCTGGTCCAGCGAGCCGACGACACGGAGCAGGTGTTTGCCGAGCGCATGCGCGCCTACGAGGCACTGACGACCCCCGTTGTCGAGCACTACCGGGCTTTGGGACGTTTCGTGGAAGTGGATGGAGACCGGCCGATCCCGGAAGTGGCAGCCGGAATAATTCGTGCCGTCGAGCGGTTGCGGTCGGCCTGACGCAATTGGTCGGCGCATTGTGCGTTTGAAAGACAGTTCGTAGTTCACAGTTCTTAGTTCACAGCGCTATGCGGAACCTATGAACTGTGAACTGGGAACTATGAACTGAGGTTGGATTGGCGGTCGTACTCAAGTCGTCGCAGGAGATCGAGAAGATGCGCCGCGCGGGCCAGGTGGTTCGCGAGGTGCTCGAGCTCGTTCGCGGCATGGTCCGGCCGGGAGCCACCACGCTCGACCTCGAGAGGGCGGCGGACAAGCGGATCGCCGAACTGGGCGCCAAGCCGGCTTTCAAGGGGTATCACGGGTATCCCTGCGTGTTGTGCACGTCGGTCAACAGCGAAGTGGTGCACGGTATTCCTTCGTCGAAACGCGTGCTCAAGGATGGGGATATTGTTTCGGTGGACTGCGGGGCCATCGTGGACGGCTACTATGGCGATGCGGCCATCACGGTCCCGGTGGGGGAAAAGATCGATCCCGACACGGCGCGCCTTTTGAAGGTCACGGAGGCGTCGCTGCAATCGGGAATCGCCGCCGTCAAGCCGGGAGCCACGCTGGGCGACATCGGCGCCGCGGTGCAGCAGGTAGTCGAAGCCGAGGGTTTCTCGGTGGTGCGGGATTTTGTGGGGCACGGGATCGGCGTGCACATGCACGAGGATCCACAGGTGCCTAACTTTGGGGAAGCCGGCCGCGGCATGAAACTGCGCGCGGGCATGGTGATTGCGATCGAGCCCATGGTCAACGCCGGCGCGCCGGACGTTCGCGTTCTGGGCGACGGATGGACGGCAGTCACCGGCGACGGAAGCATGAGTGCTCATTTTGAGCACACGGTTGCGGTCACCGCGACCGGGTCAAGGATACTGACTGAGTAAAGCAGCTTTTTAGCTTCTAGCTCCCGGCCTCTGGCTTTTGCTGAAGCGATGAGTTTGGTCAAGCACGATGAACTAAAGGCCATTCGCTGAATTCGGTTCAACGTTGCCGGCTGGAAAACCGGCAGAAGGGTACACCGTTTGTCGAAGGAAGACGCGATTGAGGTCATGGCAACAGTTGTTGAGACGTTGCCCAATGCGATGTTCAAGGTGAAGCTCGAAACCAACCACGAAGTGTTGGCGCACGTTTCGGGCAGGATGCGCAAGAATTTCATCCGGATTCTCCCCGGCGATCGCGTGGCGGTGGAATTGAGCCCCTACGACCTGAACCGCGGCCGTATCGTGTACCGCTACAAGTAAGTTCTTAGTTCACAGTTCTTAGTTCACAGTTGGGGAATCTCATCCAGCCTGTGAACCGGGAACTAAGAACTGCGAACTGCAGCACCCCGCGTGGTCGGCAAGATGCGCGGAGAAGGGCAACAAAATGAAGGTCCGTGCATCGGTCAAGAAGATTTGCGTGAAGTGCAAGGTCATCAACCGCCGCGGGGTGGTTCGCGTGATCTGCGAAAACGCAAAGCACAAGCAGCGCCAGGGCTAGTTGCTCTGGCAGTAGAACGGAAACCTCCACGCGAGTTCTTAGTTCGCAGTTCGTAGTTCACAGTTAGAAGCCCATGGATCCGCAAGCCCGTAACTGAGAACTACGAATTAAGAACTGTGAACTTCCCAGGGGCTAGTTAGCCGCACAAGGCTTGCGATGAACCCCGGAGGACTTCCGAGTAACCCGTGCGAACCGGCGCATTGCCGGAGGCACCCAACAGGAAGCACCAAAGGAATTCGAATGGCACGTATCGCCGGCGTGGATCTGCCCCGCAACAAGCAGGCCCGGATCGCGCTTACCTACATCTTTGGCATCGGGAACCCCCGTGCGCTCAAGATCCTGGAGAAGGCCAATGTCGACGCCTTCAAGAAAGTTCAGGACCTGGGCGAGGAAGAGGTCAACCGCATCCGCCAGGTGATCGAGGACGAAGGTGAAGTCGAGGGCGACCTCCGCAAGGACGTCCAGATGCACATCAAGCGCCTCATCGATATCCAGAGCTATCGCGGCAACCGCCATCGCCGGTCGCTGCCGGTGCACGGCCAGCGCACGCACACCAATGCCCGCACCCGCAAGGGGCCCCGTAAGGGCACAATCGCAGGCAAGAAGAAAGCGACGGGGAAGACCTAATGGCGAAACCAGAACAGAAAACCGGCAAAGCCGCCAAGAACAAGAAATTCAAGAAGCGCGAGCGCAAGAATGTGCCGTTCGGTGTGGCCCACATTCAGGCCTCGTTCAACAACACCATCGTGACCATTACCGACCAGATGGGCAATACGCTCAGCTGGAAGAGCTCGGGCTCGCTGGGATTCCGCGGGTCGCGCAAGGGCACGCCGTTCGCGGCGCAGCAGGCAGCATCGAACGCCGCCGGCATGGCCCGCGATCACGGTCTTCGCACCGTCGACGTCCGCGTCTCCGGTCCGGGATCGGGGCGCGAATCCGCTATCCGCGCGCTCGCTGCCGCCGGTATCGAAGTCAAGTCCATTCGCGACGTGACCCCGGTGCCGCATAACGGCTGCAGACCGCCGAAGCGGCGTCGCGTCTAGAACGCGATGCAGTTCATAGTTCGCAGTTCACAGTACCGCTGTGGTCCTACGAACTGAGAACTGAGAACTAACACTGGGCCGGGATGACCTGCGCATGTCGCACGTAAACCGGCCGTCATCCGAAGTCAGGAGAAGAAATGGCTCGTTATACCGGAGCAGTCTGCCGCCTTTGCCGCCGCGAAGGCACCAAGCTTTTTTTGAAGGGCACCAAATGCACTTCCGACCGCTGCCCCATTGAGAAGCGGAATTTTCCGCCGGGACAGCACGGCAAGGACCGCAAGGCCAAGATCGTAGGCTACGGCCTCCAGCTGCACGAGAAGCAGAAGGCCAAGCGCATGTACTTCACGCTCGAAGGCCAGTTTCGCGCGTATTACGAAAAGGCCAACCGCGCCCCCGGCGTCACCGGCGAACTGCTCATTCAGCAACTGGAGCGCCGCCTCGACAACGTGGCCTATCGGTTGGGTTTTGCCATCTCCCGCCGCCAGGCCCGCCAGGTGGTTCGTCATGGCCACGTGCAGGTAAACGGCAAGAAGGTCAACATTCCTTCCTTCCAGGTGAACGTAGGCGACGAGATCGCCATCCGGGATGAAGCCAAGAAGCACGTAATCATCGAGCAGGGCACCCAGTACGCCGCCCAGAACCCGGTGCCGGCATGGCTCGAAGCGAATTTCGAAGGTATGTCCGGCCGCATTCTGTCGCTGCCCGCACGCAAGGACGTCAACCTGCCCATCAATGAGCAGTTGATTGTGGAGTTGTACTCGAAGTAAAAGCAGTTCGCAGTTCACAGTTCCCAGTTCGCAGTCAGGCGCCATTCCGGTGCTCGACGGCAACTGAGAACTGTGAACTAAGAACTACGAACTCAACGCAGAAGGAGCACTTGCGCGGCCGCCGCAAAATGCATCGCGACGTACATGCCGCGCGGGAGAAGAGACAAAGCATATGTTGTGGAGAGGATTCCAGAAACCAAAGCGCCTGGCAGTCGATGCCGAGACGCTCACCGAAACTTTCGGCAAGTTCAGCGCCCAGCCCTTTGAACGGGGTTTCGGCACCACCATCGGCAACGCCTTGCGGCGTACGCTGCTCAGCTCGATCGAGGGCGCCGCGGTTACCGCGATCCGCATCGAGGGCGTGCTGCACGAATTCCAGTCCATCGCCGGCGTCGTCGAAGACGCGACCGACATCATCCTGAACCTCAAGCAGGTTCCTTTCAAGCTCGCGGGCGAAGGCCCCAAGGCGCTGTACCTGCGCGCCGACCAGCCGGGCGTAGTCACCTCCGGCATGATTGAAGCCGATGGCGACGTCGAGATTCTCGACAAGAACGTCTACATCGCCACCGTCTCCGAAGGCGGCAAGCTGGAGATGGAAATGCGCCTGAAGCGCGGCCGCGGCTACGTCTCCGCCGACAAGAACTTCGACGCCGACCTGGGCCTGGGATTCATCCCTGTCGATTCGGTCCACTCGCCGGTCCGCCGCGTCAACTATGTTGTCGAAGCCGCCCGTCTTGGCCAGATCACCGACTACGACAAGCTCACCCTCGAAGTCTGGACCAACGGCGCCGTGCTTCCCGCCGACGCGGTCGGCCTGGCAGCCAAGCTGCTCAAAGACCACATGAACATCTTCATCAACTTCGAAGAGGAAATTGAGGCGGAATCGCGCGGCGAAGAAGGACGCGTCCTGCTGCGCAACGACAATCTCAATCGTTCCGTCGAAGAGCTGGAGCTGTCGGTTCGCAGCTACAACTGCCTCAAGAACGCCAACATTCAGACCATCGGCGAACTGGTGCAGAAGACCGAAGCCGAGATGCTCAAGACCAAGAACTTCGGCCGCAAGAGCCTGAACGAGATCAAGGAAATCCTCGCGCAGATGGGCCTCTCGCTGGGCATGAAGATCGACGAGAGCGGCAACGCGGTTCCGGGGCCGACCAGCATTCCGCCCGCCGCCGCGCTGGCCGCCAGCTACAACCGTTACGACGAAGAAGACGAGCCGCTGGATTCGGTAGATCTCCAGCTGCCGACAGAGACCGAGAACTTTTAGAAGACAGCTTTTCAGCTATCAGCTTTCAGCCGTCAGTTGCCCGCGAACTGAAAGCTGACGGCTGATAGCTGAAAGCTCAAGAATTTTCGAAAGAGAGTACCACCCATGCGCCATCGCAATGCAGGATTCAAGCTCGGACGCAACACCAGCCACCGCCGCGCTCTGTTGCGCAACCTGGTCACGTCCGTCCTCGTGGAAGATCGTGTGGAGACCACCGTGGCCAAGGCCAAGGCGGTTCGCCCGCACGTCGAAAAGATGATCACCCTGGGCAAGAAGGGCGATCTGCACTCCCGCCGCCAGGCGCTCAGCTTCCTGCAGACCGACACGGCTGTTGCGAGGCTGTTTGAAACCGTCGCGCCTCGTTACGGCGACCGCCAGGGTGGCTACCTGCGCATCGTTCGCACCGGCTTCCGCAAGGGCGACGGCGGCGAGAAGGCGTTCATCGAACTCCTCGGCGCCGAAAAGCAGCTCGAAGCCAAGAAGCAGAAGCGCGACGAGATCAAGGCCAAAAAGCGCGCGGAACTCGAGAAGCAGCTCGAAGAGAGCAAGAAGGAAGAAGAAAAGGGCGGGGAAGAAGCCGCTTAAGCCGCGCTTTTTTGGCGGACTGCCGTATCAACTACCGAGCCTTGTATTGTCATCGAGGGCGCATCTCCATTACGGAGTGCGCCCTCGATTTCTTTAAACATGGTCGTGGCGTTCAGCTCTATCTCATTGGATGGCGGTCGAGGAGCAAATGGATCGATCCTTGAGATGGTAGAAGCGGACCTGAACCGGCCGGGCATCGGGGGTGGGTAACTTCAGGTACTTCATATCTACATCGATCATTAATTTGGTTTGCATCAAATCATCGATCGCGGCATTGAGAGTTTCATCGCTCCATCCCAGGTTGCCGCTCGTGTAGATCTCCTCGTAGTTCATGTCGCGAAGACAGAGAGAACTGATGAGCTGCTTCTCTTTGTTTTCCAAAATCCTTGTGTCCTCCAGCTCCTTCTGCTTTTCCTGGTAACGGTCGAAGAGCAGAACGCCGGCTTCGAACAGAACAATCACAACCAGGGAAACGATCAGGAATTTCCGTTTCACTGTCTGTTCCCGGGGATCCAGCCAAAGGGCAACGAGGCTGAGAAGGCCGACAATCCCTCCCAGAACATCGATGGCGGTGTGCAGCATGGTGGCCCATGGTAGCACGACAGCTACTGTGCGGATGAAGCAGAGACTGCGTATCTACTCTCTTCTCTCGACCCCGATTCGCAAACGAACGCAACAACGGGCGTCCCCCTTTTGGCGGACGCCCGTTGCGGTTTCTGCCTGGTCTTTCACAAAGGCTCAGGGCTTATAGGTGTTCGTGTACAGAATATTGGTGGTGTAGTCGGAACTGTATCCATGAAAGACCACGGCTGCCTGCCCTGCGCTGTTGACGGCTACGCCGTCGGGTGTGCCGCCGCCCTCAAACGACGAACCAGCCGTCGCCGGCGCATTCCATGGCTTGCCTGCACCGGGCCGGGTGATGGCGCGCCACGTAGTGGTCCCGCTCTGCAGCAGCAGCGGATAAAACGCGATCGCGGCTCCCGAGGAACTCATCGCGAAATCGAAGTAGCCCGGGTCCTGGTCTCCACCGGAAATCGTCGCAGGAGTTCCCCAGGTGTTGGTGGTGAGATTGCCATCGATGGCCGCCAGTGTGCTGAGTTGAATGTTGCCCCAGCCCACCAGGGTTGCATGTCCCGCTGAGTCGCTGGCGAAGGTGCGGTTGTCGCGGCCTGTTCCGGTGTAGTACTGGAAGGTCGAAGTGGATGCCACAATAACGGCGGAACTCCACGCGGCGCCGTGCCGGACCACCGACACGATGTTGCCGGAGCGCATCGAAATCACGCCCAGGTCGCCGGCCCCATCTGCCGCCAGTTGTCCAAAATGCTGCGTGGCGTCGGGCCCGAGCAGCGCTCCGGAATCGACCCAGTTCTGCGCCCCGGCAGCCAGCGTCGAAACGTGCAGAACCCAGTTCGATGTTTTACAGGTGCGGGAACCGCAGACCGAATCGAAGCTTTCCCACGCCACTGCCATCGACCCGTCGGGAGCGACAATCGCGCCGTCGAAACTCAGGTGCGGCGCGGCCGCAAGGGTGGCAGGCGCACTCCACGCGCCACCGACCGGGCGGCGGATCGCTACAACCGTCGATGAAGTGGGACGCGCTCCTCCAGTGCCCCAGGCGAGGCCCTCATCCCCATGGTCGTTGCTCGCGTAGAACTGGTTCACGCCATTGGTCGAAAGCGGAGATTTCCAGGCGCCTCCCAACGGTTTGTCGGCGTAGGCCGCGCCGATAGTGGGGCTGGTGTAGATGGCGGTCACGTTTCCTGTAGAACTGCCGCGCACCGACGGATTGCCGGACGCAACCCCGATGTTTCCCGAAACATCGACCGGCGCCGACCACGGCTGGCCGATTACGGCGGTGCTGGCCCAGATCTGGTTTACGGCCGTTCCGTTGGGCGCTGCATTCTGGTACCAGACTGCGACCAGGTTTCCGGAGGCATCAAGCGCGGTCGTTCCGTTATATGCGTTGTTAGCGAGGGTGGCCTGCGTCAACCAGGACCCCGCCGAAGCGTGGGTGGCCGCCGTCAAAGCGGCGATCAACGCGAGAATTGCAGTTGTGTTGCACTTCATTCGTATCTCCTCTGGCTACCCGGCGTTTGCCGTAGCCGGCGATTTGAAATCAGCAAGCCGATCCCACCCGCGTCTTAGCTCTGGCGGAGCGAACCATGGTTTGGATCCTGAGTTGGGTTCGCGGTATGTTTTCGCTTGTGATCGGGGGATGGATAGAAGTGCGGCTCAAAATCTGGAAAAATCCGGCTGACCGGATTGCTCCGGCGCCCAAATCGAAAAAATCAGGTTCCGAGAATGGTGAGTTTTCTCGTCACCCGGATCAGAGCACCGGTTCCCTGTCGCGGCCCTTGCGCCCCAGCAAGGAGCCTGTAAATTCTTGTAAACCCAACAACCGCCGGAACCTCGTCAGGGTTCTGCGTTTCAAAAAGCAACACCAAAGCGGGGTGTGCGTGCAAACAATCGCTTTTCGTTTCTCATGCGATTTTGGGGTTGGGGGAACCCCTGTCGCAGGGAATCGATGGGAAGTCCGCACGCTTGCCTGCGCCGGGAACGATTCGGCGATTGAAGCTTGGCCGCGGTTCCACAAGCGCGCAACGAGCGAACCGTCGCGCACCTTCAAGCGAAGTTCACATGGACCGCATTTCCAGTGACAGACACGGACGGATTGTCCTTGTAATACATCCCCAGGCCCCGGATGAGTCCCGGCATGAGGGCCACCAATCCTCGGCTGGATTGGTAATGCATGATCAAATGCTTCTCTCCCTGCCACTCGTAGGTAAACCTCGGCGGCTTTGCAGACTTGATTCGTTGGGTCATCGAAACATGGATTTGGTCGAGGCTGAGCAGGAAATCGCGCGTGCTCCTGGCAGAAGTGAAGTACGTCTTGTAGATCCCAGGGGCATAGATGGTCGCCCAATACTCCCCGAAAGCTTCCATTACCCGTGCCATGGTAAGGGCTCCCGCCTCGGAAATCCCTTTCATGATTCCAAGCACTTCGGTGTCCGCAACATCTTCCAAAGTGGAATAGATTTTTGATGCCGGGATCCCAGCCTTCGTGAGGGACTCCTTCCACTTGGCCGCGCCGAATTTCTTTGTGACCAACTCCTGCATGCAGGCGACGATTGTACCTTTCATTGGTTTGGCTCCTTTTCGTCAGGGCGCGCTGTTGGAAGCGCCAATATTCCCTCACTCTTGCTGATCGGCGCGAGCGGATTTCACATTAGGTGAAGCGGGCTTAAAATTGAACAAAGTCAACCGTGCCGCACAGATTTCCCGCTGGCGAACAAACGGCAAAGACCTCACCATTCCTCAAAAACTTCTTCGCCCTTGGCCAACAATACTGTAAACTCCTGATTCTATGATGGTGTGCGGCTGCGGAGTCCCGGACGCCGCCGCCTTCCCGAGGAGTCCCCATGGCACGGCCCTATTGGTCAGGACAAATCCAGATTTCGCTGGTTCAATTCGGCGTCAGTCTTTTTACCGCCACCGAGAGCAAAAGCCAGATCAGCTTTCACCAGATCAGCCGCAGCACCGGCGAGCGCATCCGCCACCAGAAGGTGCTGCAGAGCGCGGCCGAGAGCGACGAGTCGTCGCCGGCGGTTGGCAAAGACGACATCGTCAAAGGCTACGAGTACAGCAAAGGCCAGTACGTCATCATTGAACCGAGCGAACTCGACAACCTGCGCGTTCCCTCCAAGCACACCATCGCGGTTTCGCAGTTCGTCGACCTCCGCGACCTGAATCCCGAATACGTCGAGAAGCCCTACTATGTCGTCCCCGAAAACGACGCACAGGCCGAGGCTTTCGCCGTAGTGCGCGAGGCACTGCTCAAGACCGGCAAAGCCGCCATCGGCAAGGTGGCCTTTTCCGGGCGCGAGCACATCGTTGCCGTAGCCGCGGCCGGCCCCGACAGCCGCGGAATGGTGGCCTACATCCTCCGTTATCCCAGCGAGCTGCGCAACGCCGCAGACTTCTTCCGCGAAATCAAGGAAACCGCCATCAACGAAGATGCCCTGGAAATGGCCGAAGCCCTGATTGCCAAAAAGGCCGCCAAGTTCGACCTGAGCAAATTCGAGGACGGCTACGAAGTGGCGGTCAAGGAACTGGTCGAAGCCAAGATCAAGAACCTGCCGATCCCCAAGGACGAGGTGCCCGCACCCCGGCCCAGCAATGTCGTTAACCTGATGGACGCGTTACGCAAGAGCATCGGCAGCGAGGCCGCGCCTGCGCGTTCGGTTTCAGCCAAAAAACCCCCGGTCAGCGAGAAGGAGCCGGCCGCCAAGCCGATCGGTTTGGTTAAGCCGTCGGCCAAGGCATCGCCGAGACGCAAGACAGCGTAGATTTGATCGGGTTGGCGAGGTCTTTTCGATGCCGCAGCTGGCCCGTGCTTTGGTATGCTGGGGCGTCTCGTAATTTTTGACCATTAGGGGGTCGAGTGAATAAGAGATTGTGTGCCGCATTTGCCGGATGGTTGGCCCTTCCGGTCGTCCTCCTCGCACAGCAAACGCCCCAGGCCACCCCAACTGCGCCACCCGCCAATCCCATTACCGTGAGCGAAAAAGGCCTGTACTCGTATTTGAGCGGTTCGGTCGTCGCCGCCGCTGTAAAAATGCCTGAAGAGAATTACGCCTTCAAGCCGACGCCCGAGGTTCGCTCTTTTGGCCAGCTCGTCGGACACGTGGCCGACGCCAACTACATGTTCTGTTCGAAGGTTTCGGGGGAAGCCAATCCCTCCAAAGGCATTGAGAAAACCAAGACATCCAAAGCTGATCTGGTCGCAGCCCTGAAGGATGCCGTGGATTACTGCAACAAAACATTCGATGGGATGACCGATGCCAAGGGCAGCGAGATGACGCAGTTGTTCACCTTCCACCTGGCGAAACTGACCCTGCTTTCGCTCAATACCGCCCACACCGATGAGCACTACGGGAACATGGTGACCTATCTGCGATTGAAGGGAATTGTGCCGCCCACAAGCGAAAACCCGCCCGGCCAACCGTCGAAGTAGCCGCGGTTTATCAGTTGGATTAGAAGATCGAGGGTAGGCTTGATGCCGCCCGCGCCAGACGTTTCGGCCGGCTGATGCGCATGAACACATACACCATCAGCTGCAGCGTAATGGCCCCCGAACAATCGATCAGCACGTCCCAGGGCGATGCGGTGCGATTGGGCAGGAACGACTGGTGGAACTCGTCCAGGCAGGCAATCGTGACCGTTCCCAGCAGGGCCAGCAAGGCATCCGGCACAAATCGCGAATGCGGCAGCGTCATCCACCAGGCGCGCAGCCACGCCAGGCCGATGAATCCGTAGCCGAAAAAATGCCCGGATTTTCGGATGTAATGGTGAATCTGTTCCCACTGCGCATTGCTTACGTGCCCGAAGATTGCCTGGTAAAGTGCTCGCAAGGGAGCGCCGGTGTGGTCGGCCCCCATCCACTCGGTCGACTCGAGCACGATCATGGCAATTCCGAGCAGCACGGGAAGCCAGGCGCTCACCCAGAACCAGGCGCCCTGGCGGTTACTCAACATGGTAGTTGGGCGCCTCGCGAGTGATGATGACGTCGTGCACGTGGCTTTCGCGCAGGCCCGCGCCGGAGATGCGTACGAACTGCGCATTCTCCTGTAAGTCCTTGATGGTGGCGCAGCCCAGATAGCCCATGCCGGAGCGCAGGCCGCCCACCAGTTGATACACCATCGACTCGAGCGGCCCGCGATAGGGCACCCGCCCCTCGATGCCTTCCGGCACATACTTGGCCAGACGGTTCTGCCCGTTGCGTTCGCGCTGCACCACGCCCTCGACGCTCCCTTCGGGTCCGTTGATGTCGGCGGAGCTCTGAAAGTAGCGCTCGCCCCCACCCTGGCTCATCGCGCTCAGCGAGCCCATGCCGCGATAGCTTTTGAAGCTGCGTCCCTGGTAAAGGATGGTCTCGCCCGGGCTTTCGTCCACACCGGCAAACAGCGACCCGATCATCACCGAGCTGGCGCCGGCGGCAATGGCCTTGGTGACCTCGCCTGAATACTTGATGCCGCCATCGGCAATCACCGGAATGTCGTGCTGGCGTGCGGCCCGATACGCCTCGGCAATCGCGGTGACCTGGGGCATGCCTGCCCCGGTAACCATGCGCGTGGTGCAGATCGACCCTGGCCCGATTCCCACCTTGATGGCATCCGCCCCGGCATCGATGAGCGCCATCGCCCCTTCGTACGTGGCCACGTTGCCCGCCAGAAGAGCTATCCCGGGAAAGGCCCTTTTCACGTCGCGCACTGCTTCGAGCACCCGGACCTGGTGGCCGTGCGCGGAATCGAGAACCAGCACGTCCGCGCGCGCTTTCACCAGTTCAGCGGCCCGCTCCAGGAAATCCCCCGTCGCGCCGATCGCCCCGCCCACCCTTAGGCGACCCTTTTCGTCCTTGCTGGCGTTGGGGTATTTCAGCTTCTTCTGGATATCCTTGACCGTGATCAGGCCCTTCAACTCGTAGTCGTCGTTGACCACCAGCAGCTTCTCGATGCGGTGCTCGTGCAGGATCTGCTCGGCTTCTTCCAGCGTGGTGCCGACCGGCACCGTGACCAGGTTCTTCTTGGTCATCACTTCGCTGATGGGAATGTCGGTGCGGGTCTCGAAGCGGAGGTCGCGGTTGGTGAGAATTCCCACCAGCTTCTGTCCCTGCGTCACCGGCACGCCCGAGATGCGGTAGCGCCGCATCACTTCGAGGGCGTCGGCGATCATCTGGTCGGGTCCGATCGTGACCGGATCGACGATCATGCCGCTTTCCGACCGTTTCACCTTGTCGATTTCGCCCGCCTGGGCCTCGATGTTCAGATTGCGGTGGACCACGCCAATGCCGCCCTGCTGCGCCATGGCGATGGCCATGCGCGACTCGGTCACCGTGTCCATCGCCGACGAAAGCAGCGGCGTGTTGAGCGTGATATCGCGGGTGAGTTGCGTCTGCGTACTCACCTGCGTGGGCACAACTTCGCTATACGCGGGAACGAGCAGCACGTCGTCGAACGTGAGAGCTTCAGGAAGGGTTTTTGCCAGCATAATGCTCAGATGCACCCCGGCTACCAGGGGTTCCACTCACTGGCTCGGTGGGGTGCTTTTGTCTATTGTAGCGGAGAGGGCGCTCCGGGGTTGCCCTTGGACGAATGGATCGGGAGGCCTCGCGGGGGAAGAGAGGTCCTTCACCTGGACATTATGCGGCAGGTGCCACCTTCTTGGCGGCTTTGATCAGCACGCGCAAGGCTTCATTCACAGCGTCGGCATTAGGGAAGGCGGCCGCAACGTCTGGCTCAAGCGTGACCATGACAACGTCCTTTGCAAAGCGCTTAATGTACTTGCCGCGCACGCCTCCGCTCATGTCGTATTCGGGACGCATGGTGTCCTTGTACTTGTTGGACTCAGTCATTTTCGTAGGTATCAAACTCCCACCGGGAACGGCTTCGGACTCGATTCGTCGGTGGTGTTGGCCCCGCCGCCCCTCCACCGCTCGAACCGCCCTTGCAGCAGGCTCATCAGCCCGGTGTACCAGTACCCGATCACGAACAGAATCAGGAACGGCGCGGTAAAGTAATTGCGGTTCGAGAAGCAGTACACGATGGCCAGAAAGAAGTAGCAGCCGATCAGCAGTTCGATCCATGGCGCCAGCTTGAGCCGCTTGCGATACTTTGCCGCCTGCGATTTCTCGCCCTTCTTGGCCACGGCATACTTTGGAGTCCTGGCGAACGCGCTCTTGATGCCGAACAGCGCCTCCATCACCGCCTTCGAATTGGTCACGGTGAGCCCGATCCCCAGCGCCATGAGGAATGGCAGATAGAGAAAAGTCTTCATCCATGTCTTGGGGAACAGCACCCGCTGGCTCATCAGGTAGAACACCGCGATCGACAGGCTCGACGCCGTGAACAGCGGCACATCGATCAGCAACATCTGGAACCAGCCCTGGTAGAAGCGCACGATCATGCAGGGGATCAGCAGCGCCGTCATCACGATCATCAGGGGATAGCTGAGGTTGGCCGTCAGGTGGTACACCGCCTCGATCTTGATGCGCCGCGGCACCTCCGACCGGAACATCATCGGCAGCACCTTCTTGCTGGTCTGGATCAGCCCCTTCGCCCAGCGCGCCTGCTGCGTCTTGAATGCCGTCATCTCGATGGGCAGCTCCGCCGGGCACTCGATTTCCGGCAGGTACTTGAAGTGCCATCCCGCCATCTGCGACCGGTAGCTCAGGTCCGTGTCTTCGGTGAGGGTGTCGTGCTGCCAGCCGCCCGCGTCGGTGATAGCCTGGCGCCGCCACATGCCCGCCGTGCCATTGAAGTTGAAGAATTGATTGGCCCGCGCTCTCGCCCCATGCTCCAGCACAAAATGCCCGTCGAGCAGGATTGCTTCAATCTGGGTGAGCAGGCTGTAATCGCGGTTCAGGTGCGTCCAGCGCGTCTGCACCATCCCGATCCCCGGCTCGGCAAAGTGATGAATAACGTTCATCAGCCAGTCGTGGGGCGGAACAAAATCGGCGTCGAAGATGGCAATGAATTCGCCCTTTGCCACATTCAGTCCCGCGTCCAGCGCCCCCGCCTTGAAGCCGTGGCGGTTCTGGCGATGAATGTAAACGATCGGATGGCCCAGGGCCGCATAGCGATCCACGATCGCCGAGGCCACTTCGGTGGTCTCATCGGTCGAGTCGTCCAGCACCTGGATTTCGAGCTTCTCGGTCGGGTACTCCATCGCGCAGACAGCTTCGATCAACCGGTCGATTACGAACTGCTCATTGAAGATCGGCAACTGGACCGTTACCCGGGGAAGCTCGGCAAACAGCTGGGGCGGATCGGGATTGTGGCGCTTGCGAAACTTGAAGTAGTGATAGCACATCGTGTAGCGGTGAATGCCATACAGCGCCAGCACGATCATCACCAGGAAGTAAGGGACCAGCAGTGCGGTGTCAAAGGGATTCCAGTGGTAGAGGCCCCGGAACGTCTGGTCGGCGTACTGCATCTTCAGGTAGTGCTTCAGCCCCTTGTCGGCCGCAAAGGCCATCGCCTGAAGCGGTTTCATCGCGGACATGAGACCGGTAAAAGACACAGGAATCAGGGTCAGCCTCCCCGGAGCGGCTATATGCCATTGTAAGCGAATCAGTACTTACGTCATACCAACGTCGGATCTATGCCATCAGGATTAGCCGGCGCATCGAAGTACGTGTACGCTGCACCCTCACTCTTTTGATACGTTCTCGCCTGCCATTGCGTCCAACCTCAGAACGGCGAAAGCGTCGCCACGGCCCGAATAAAGACTCACGGATGTTATCCCCATGGTCAGCAGCATGGTTGTTGGCGATACAATCGCCTATCCTCTTCGAGTACCCGGAGAAAGCCCGATGTCCACCGTTGCCGTTTCCCCCATCGCCGCCGCAAAGGGCGGAAGCTTCCTGGTTGAACCCCGAACCCCGGCTGAAGTCTTCACCCCCGAAGATCTGACTTCCGAGCAGCGCCAGATCGCCGCCACCGCCGCTCAATTTGCCCGCGATGAAGTGATGTCGGCCACCGCTGCCGTGGAAGCCAAGGAATCCGGCGTCATGCGCGGGCTCATCGCCAAGGCCGCCGAACTGGGGTTCACCTCGGTCGAGATTCCTGAAGAGTACGGCGGCATGGGCATGGACAAGGTCTCGTCCACGGTGGTAACCGACCACATCTCGACCCTGGCCAGCTTCTCCACCGCGTTCGGCGCCCAGACCGGCATCGGAACCCTGCCCCTGGTCTGGTACGGCACCGAAGAACAAAAGCGGAAGTATCTGCCCAAACTGGCTTCCGGCGAATGGGTTGCGGCGTATGCCCTGTCTGAAGCCAGCTCCGGCTCCGACGCCATGAATATTCGTACCCGGGCCAGTCTTTCCGCCGATGGCAGCCACTATGTTCTGAACGGCGAAAAGATGTGGATTACCAACTGCGGGTTCGCCGACCTGTTCACCGTGTTCGCCAAGATCGACGGCGCCCGTTTTTCGGCATTCCTGGTGGAACGGACCTTTCCCGGCCTGAAGATCGGCGCCGAAGAACACAAGCTGGGCATTCGCGGGTCATCGACCTGTCCGCTGATTCTCGACAACTGCCAGGTGCCTGCCGGGAATCTGTTAGGCACCGAAGGCAAGGGCCACCACATCGCCTTCAACGTCCTGAACGTGGGCCGGTTCAAGCTCGGAGTCGCCTGCGTGGGCGGCGCCCGCCATGCCCTCGCAGCCATGGTCAAGTACGCCAGGGAACGCAAGGCCTTCGGCAAGTCCATTGCCGAATTTGGTCTCATCCAGCGGAAGATCGCCACCGGGGCCGCCCGCCTCTACGCCGCCGAAAGCATGGCCTATCGCACGGTTGGCATGATCGATGCAGCCGTGAGCCAGTTGGACCCTGAAAACGCCCACAACCCGCGCGAAATCCAAAAACGAATCGAGGAGTACGCCGTCGAGTGCTCCATCCTCAAGGTCTATGGCTCGGAGATGATCAGCTTTCTTGCCGACGAGTGGGTGGCGGTCATGGGCGGCTATGGGTACGTCGAAGAATATCCGGCGGAGCGCTTCTATCGCGACGCCCGCATCAACCGCATCTTCGAAGGCACCAACGAGATCAATCGCCTGATCATCACCGGCTGGCTGCTGAAGCGCGCCACAACCGGCGAACTTCCGCTTCTCAAGGCGATTCGCACTCTCATGGACGAAGTCACGCAGCCGCCCTCTCTCGACGGCAACGGAGACTCGGCGGAAGTGCTGGGTCCCGAAGGCGAATTGCTCGCCGCGTCGCGGAAGATCGGGCTGTTTGCTGCCGGAGTGGCCAGCCAGCGGTTCATGGCGGCACTGCAGGAGCAGCAGGAGATCATGGCCGACCTGGCCGACATCATCAGCCAGGTCTACGCTCTGGACTCGGCGCTCCTGAGGGGCCGCAAGCTTGCGGCTTCCGGCAAATCCTCAGCGCAAGTCGCCGCCGCAATGACCGGCCTGCTTGCCGACGAAACCGTCGCCCTGGCCGAGCAGGCCGCGCGCCGTGTGCTGGCAGCCTGCTCCGAGGGAGACGAACTACGCACGCAACTGGCGATTCTTCGCCGCCTGGCCCGCTCCACGCCCGCGGATACTGTCGCACTCAGCCGCACCGTGGCGAAGAAGTGTATCGAACTCGAGAAGTATCCGCTGTAGGAAGCTAGGTTTGGGTGCCCCCAGGTCTCGTTTTTTTTGAGACCTGGGTTTCGAATGCCTGGCCAATCAAGCCGCCCGCTGTCCGACCCCGCGACTGACTGCCTCGATAATCGTCCGGCTGAAGGCGGGAATATCATCCGGCTTGCGGCTGAAGATGAACTGCCCGTCCGTAACCACTTCCTGATCCACCCAGTGGGCCCCGGCATTCTTCAGGTCTGTCTTGACCGACGGCCACGAGGTAACCTTCTTCCCCCTCACCACATCCGCCTCGACCAGTGTCCACGGCCCGTGGCAGATGGCCGCTACCGGCCTGCCCGTCGCCACAAACTGGCGAACGAAGTTCACTGCACTGGGCTCCATCCGAAGATGGTCGGGATTGATCACTCCGCCGGGAAGCACCAGGGCGTCGTAGTCGTTCGGATTGGCGTCGTCGAGAGTCTTGTCCACCTTGACCTTGTCGCCCCAGTCCTTTAGCTTCCAGCCCTTGATTTCACCGCTCTTGAGAGAAATGACAAAGGTCTTGGCGCCGGCCTCGTCCAGGGCTTTGCGCGGTTCCATCAATTCCGCCTGCTCGAATCCATCGGTTGCCAGGATCGCTATCTTTTTTCCGTTCAACTTTGAAGCCATTTTTTTCCTCCGGTAATTGATTTGTTCCTGAGACGCGACCCTCTTGCGGAGGGTTGCCGGGCCGGCAGAGCAAGGCCGTTCCAAACTCCTTTGATCTACCGCAAGCCCGCCCTGCGGCACGTCACTGTTTGCTGGTGCCTTGAACCTTGATTGCGCTATATTCGCCCCATGTGTCGCTTTGTTTTCAACGTTCCCCGGGTGCGCTTGTTGCTCTTTGTAATCTCTGCATGCCTCGCTGCCGGACGACTGGCGGCCGCGCAGCAGATGGCCCACGACATGCCCGATATGGAGATGATCCCTCCTCCCGAACAACTCCCGGTGCCCATCAAAATGGACGGCATCGGCAACAGCCACATCCCCGTCAAAGCCACACCCGAAGCCCAGGCCTGGTTCGATCAGGGTCTCAGCCTCATGCACGACTTCTGGGACTATGAATCGCGGAAAGCCTTCGAACAGGCCATCCGCGTCGATCCCAACTGCGCCATGTGCTGGTGGGGGCTGGCCCAGGCCGAAGGTTTCCGCAACAGCGATACGAAAATTTACGGCAAGAAGGCCCTGGCCGAAGCCGTGCGTCTCATGAGCCATAGCTCCGCGTCCGACAAGCTCTATATCGAAGCCGCCCAGGCCGAGTCCGCCTCAAAGGACGATGACGACGAGAAGCCGGCTGTGCCCATCTATCGCAAGCTGGTGAAGAAATTTCCCCGCGACACGCAGGCGCGCATCTTCCTTGCCGAATCGCTGTGCGACGGCTATGACGACGCCGGCGACCCCAAGCCAGGTCAGAAGGAATGCATCTCCATCCTTGAAGGCGTAATGAAGGACGCGCCCAACGATTCGGCCGCCAACCACTACTGGATCCACGCCATCGAAGCCGGAAATCACCCCGAACGCGCTCTCTCGAGCGCCGCTCTGCTGGCCAGCCTCGCGCCCACCTCCGGCCACATGGTCCACATGCCCGGCCACATCTACTATCGGGTGGGAAACTACCCCGAAGCCGAGCGCTGGTTTACCGCCTCGACCAATGCCGACGAAAAGTACCTGCGCGAGCAGCACGTGAGTCCCGACGACGATTGGAATTACGCGCACAACATGATGTATGCGATCGCCAACCTGATGGAACAGGGCCGCCTCAACGACGCCAACGCGTTGAGCGACCATCTGGCCGCGGCGCGCGGCAAGCTTTCAAGCTCACTCTACATCTGGTCGGCCCGCGATCAGATGGCACGGGTGAGCCTGCGTCTTCCCGTCGCGCTTCGCGTGGGCGACTGGGATGCCGTGCTTACCATGCTCGGTCAGGCGAAATTCGACGGCGAGAAAACCGCGAATCTGCACGCCCTCACGGTTGAACTCACCGACTACGCTACCGGCATGAAGGCGCTGGCGAGCGGCGATGTGGACGCCGCCGAAGCCGCCAGCGATCGCATGGACGCCGGCCTGTGGCGAGTCCAGCAGCGCCAGAAGGAAGATGCCGCCGCCAAGGCCAAAGCGAAACAGGAAAAGGCCAAGAGCGCCGATGCCAAGAAGGACGAGCCTCCCACCACGCCGGTGATGCCCGATGCGCTGGGCGAGCCGCTGATGAAAAGCATGAGCATCGAGTCGCTTGAGCTGCGCGCCGGTGTCCTCGCCGCCAAAGGCAAACTCGACGAAGCCAAGAAAATGTATGCTTCAGCGAAGCTCGAGGAAAAGAAACTCGGCTACCACGAGCCGCCCATGTACATCCGCCCCGTCGGCGAAACCGAGGCCGCGGCCCTATTGAAAGCCAAGGACTACCCCGGTGCCAAAGCCGCCTTCGAAGCCGCGTTAAAGGAGCGTCCCAATTCAGGCTTTGGCCTCTATGGCCTTGCCCGGGCAAAGGAGCTCAGCGGCGATGCCGGCGGCGCCCGCGAAGCCTACGGCGCATTCCTGAAGGCCTGGCCCGCTGCCGACGCCGCCCTCCCCGAAATCACTCACGCCCGCAAAGTATTGAACGGAGAAAGCGTCGCCGAACGGTAGGCTCACCCCAGTTTTTGAGGCGTCATCCTATTTCACCGGCGTCACCGTCACCACCAGTTGCATGCCGCCTTTGCTCTCCAGGGCATCGGAGGAAAAAACGACCGTCGGCTTGCCGATGGGAATCACCACGGGAGCAAACCAGGAGTTCTGTCGAATGACAGGATCATTCGCCAATTCGGAACCGGTCGCGGGCGCGGCGGACGCGGGTGCGGCCAGGCTGCTGATTTCTGCTTTCAGATAGACGGCCAATTGGTTTCCGATCTCATGCACATTCTGGGTGTCGATGTTGACGCCGACATCGAGGTATTGGTACTGAAACTCCAATTTGCCGTCCCCGCTGGTGCCGTGGAGTGCGCCGGTGATGATGGGAATCCTCGAGCCGGTACGAATGGCGCTGGTATGCTCCGAGCGGTCGGTGGAGACGATGGTGGAGTAGGTCCGGCTGTTGGTGGGTTTGCCGTCGCTGCCGAGTTCCTGGATCACGAATTCAAGATGATAGTAGTGGCCCGGAGGCTCGGGAGCTTTGGCAGTCTCCGGAGGTTTAGCCGTGTCCTGCGCAGCGGTACTCAAGGCGAAGGCTGGGATGAAAAGCAGAAGGCTGCAGAGAATTTTGATCTTGCGCATGAAGTCTCCTTAAGGTTGGCCCTGATCGGGCGATTCGAGCAGCGGCGGATTGTGGATGGCGGCGAGGTGAACTGGCGAGTCGTCCTGCTGCGCCTCAGCCAGCGCTTTGCGCAAAGGCAACGGAGTTTGCTTTGCGATGACTCCGAGCGCGCGTTCTTCTGAAGTCATTGGCTGGGGCGTCGGAAACACATCCAGCTTAGGTCGAGGCGTGCCCTGGGCGACATCAACACACGGCTTCCCAGGTTGCGCAGGAGCATCGCTGAATTCGGGCTTTGTCACAGGGCACGAATTCAGTCGTGCCGACTCCTCGGCAGAATTACTGCGGGCTTTAGCCCCTGCGGGGCCCCCTTTCACCGCCGTCGGTTGCGTGGTTTTCTGCACGGTGAGAGACGGCTTCTGCGACCGGTCCGGTAAGGCCGCTATCTGCTGCTGCGTCGATGGCGCACGCACGGTCCGGCCGATTGAAATCCACAGAACCACCAGGCACACCGCAATCGGCACCGTCACTGCCCACGGCAACCACCTGCTGCGCGGCGCCTCGAACCAACGCCGCCGTTCCCCTGCAGTGCGCTCCGCCTGGAGCGTCTTCAGTACGCGCTCCTCGAGCCCCGACTCCGGTCCGGGGTCGGCATACGTCGCGAGCGCCGAGTCGAGCAGCCGATCGAGATCGTCTTTCTCAGGCATGCTGGCTCTCCTGATTTGAAATCCGGCTGCGCGCGTTCATTTTCGCGAGCCGCTCTTTCAGTAACTGTCGTGCCCTCAAAATCCGCGTGCGCACCGTGCCCTCGGGAAGGCGCAGGATCGCCCCGATCTCGCGAGAATTCAGGTCCTCCGCTGCCGACAGCACCAGCGGCAATCGCAGCTCTTCCGGCAGCGCGTCGATCATGGCGTGGATCACCGCATGTTGATTGGCTTCGACCAGCGCCTGTTCCGGCCCCGGCTGCTGCGCCGGTGGATCGATCGCCGCATCCGGATCGCCGATGGACTCCGTGGGACGGGCAGCCCGCCGCCGATCCACAGCCAGGCGCCATGCCACGCGCGCAAGAAACGCCCGTTCGTTCCGCGCTCCCTGCCATCCGCCATTGCGATAGAGCTTCAAGAAGGTCTCCTGCACCGTGTCTTCCGCATCATGCGCGTTGAGCAGCACCGCATACGCCACCTGAAAGACGAAGCGCGACTGGCGCCCGACCAGTGCCGTGAACTCCGTCTCCTCTGCCGTGGTCAAGACGTTCCCGCTCCCTGCCGCACCGGCCTTTCACCCCACAGCGAGACTCTGCGACAACCTCAGGGCGGGCTCTGGGCACCCAGGTTTTGTTGAATCATCGACTGGGTGTTCACACCCTAAGACGGAAAGGGAAGGCCGAGTGTTCGGAAACTTTTCCGAGCGCGTTCCTCACGCCAAGGTTGCCCGCCTTCAAAAATACCTATGGACATTCCAAAGGAGAGCGTTGTACTATCTTTGGGATGTCCAAAGGAGCGGAACGTGGTCGATAAGAAATCAGACGTGCTGCAGGGCACGCTGGACCTGATGGTCTTGAAGACTCTCCACGCGCTTGGTCCTCTGCACGGTTTCGGAATCGCCCGGCGCATCGAGCAGGTAAGCAACGATGTTCTGCAACTGAACGAGGGCACGGTGTACACGTCCCTTCTCCGCCTACAGCAGCAGGGCTGGATCGCGTCCTCGTGGGGCGTCTCCGAAAACAATCGCAAGGCGCGCTTCTATTCCATCACCCGCCAGGGCCTGAAGCAGCTCGCCCTCGAAACCGAAAACTGGGAGCGCATGGCCGGAGTGATCGGGCGCGTGCTGCGCCTGGAAAGGCAGGGCTGATGATGATGGGTATCTTGCGGTTGTGGGCGGCAAAGACGCGCGGATTGTTTTTGCAGAAGAGGGACGACGAGGAAGTCGATGCCGATTTTCAAGCCCACCTCGATCTGCTCGTGCAGCGTTATGTAGACCAGGGGATGTCCAGGCAGGACGCGGCGATCGCGGCGCGCCGCCAGTTCGGCAATCTCACCTTGCTCAAGCAACAGCAGCGCGCGCAGCGCAGCTTTCTTTCCCCCGCGGAGTTGTGGGGTGACCTCCGCTTCGGCATGCGCATGATCCTGAAGAAGCCGGGATCGAACGCCGCGGTGGTGCTTGCCCTGGCACTCGGAATCGGCATGAACACGGCGGTTTTCAGCTTCGTCAACGCACTGCTGCTGCGGCCTCCCGCGGGCGTGCATGCAACCGGAAGCCTGCTCGAAATCTGGTTGCACAACCGAACCTCGACCGGCGTGCAGAGCTACTCTCCTTTCACTTATCCCGATTACACCTACTATCGCGACCACAGCCTCGCGCTTGAAGGAGTGCTGGCCTTTGACGGCGACGGCTCCCGCGCCATCTGGAATCGCTCCGGAGAAGGCCAGGTAATTCAAGGGCAGCTCGTATCGGGGAATTACTTTTCCTTGCTGGGCGTGAATGCGGCGCTGGGCCGCGTTATTTCCAGCGCCGATGACCAACTCGAAAACCCTCGGACTGTCGTGGTCGTGAGTCATTCTTTCTGGCAGCGTCAGCTTGGCGCGGATCGGGCCATCGTCGGACAGACGCTGGTGTTGAACGGCGCGGCATTCACCGTTATCGGAGTGGCGCCCGCCGGTTTCGCGGGAATGCTGGTAGCCACCGAACCGGATTTCTGGGCGCCGTTGACCGTGCAGCAACGGTTCACGCACGACAATGGCCGACTTGCCAATCGCCACACTAGCTGGCTGATTGTCTCGGGAAGAATGAGGCCTGGCGTGAACGCGGTCCAGGCGCAGGCGGAGATGCATGTCTTCGCCGACCGCCTGGCCCTCGAGCATCCCGATTCCAATAAGGACATGGACGCCATCGTGTACCCGGCGACGCTGGTTCCCGGGCCCTATCGCGTCTACGTGCGCGCCTTCACCGGGCTGTTGATGGCGGTGTTCGCCCTGGTATTGCTGATTGCCTGCGCCAATGCGGCCAGCCTGCTGCTGGCGCGGGCGGCCAGCCGCACCCGCGAGATGGCGATTCGCTCGGCGCTGGGTGCGGGCCGCGCCCGCCTCATCCGCCAGATGCTCGTCGAGAGCCTGCTCCTCTCTTCCTTCGCCGGCATCGCGGGAGTGCTGCTGGCGTGGTGGATCGCGCGCCTGCTTCTCCAACTTGTTCCGCCCAGCCTCCCCATCACGCTCGAAGTTCCCCTGGACTGGCGCGTGCTTCTGTTCACCGTTCTGGTCTCGCTCGTCACCGGACTGGTCTTCGGAATGGTTCCCGCTCTACGCAGCGCCCGCGTCGATGCCGCCCCCGTGCTGAAGGAAGAAACCAAAAGCGCCGGCCTGCGCAAATCGCGCCTGCGCACGGTGCTGCTCATCAGCGAGATCGCCACCTGCGTCGTCTTGCTGGCCTGCGCCACGCTTTGCGTGCGCAGCCTGCTGCACGCAACCTCCATCGATCCTGGATTCGACACTCGCAATATCGCCATCGCCACCCTCGATCCCGGAACGCTGGGATATTCGCCCGAGAAGGTCGCGGCCTTCTACCGGCAACTGATCGCGCACGTTCGCGCCCTGCCCGAAGTCACTGCGGCGAGTTACACCAACCATCTCCCCCTCGGGACGTCGCGCGAACAGACCACGGTGGGAAAAGAGCTCGGCAAGGAATCCGATCAGATTCCAGTGGACGTGTTTCGCGTGAACCCCGGCTACTTCTCAACCTTGGGAATCACGTTCCTGCGCGGTCGCGACCTGACCCAAAAAGAATCCGATGATGAGACCGCCAGCGCCGTCGTCATCAACGAAGTGCTGGCGCGAAAGATATGGCCGGGCCAGGATCCCGTTGGGCAGCGCATTGCGTTCGGCGGAGAAAAGGCCACCAGCGAAGTGGTCGGTATTGTGAAGGCGGGCAAATACCGCACCCTCGGCGAGGAACCTATCCCCGTGGTGTTCCGCGGCACTCTGCCCCCGGCACGAACGCTCGTGATTCGCACCTCCGGGGATGCGCGGCCTGCGATTGAAGCCATGCGCCGCGAAGTGCAGGTCGTCGATCCGCTGATGGTGGCCACCGATTCGCAGACCATCGAGGAGTACATGGCGTTTCCGCTTTTCCCGGCGCGCACGACTGGTTTGCTGCTGGGGGCATCGGGCATTCTGGCCATGGGCCTGACCGCCATCGGGCTCTTCGGTGTCATCGCGTATGTCGTTTCTCAACGCACCCACGAGATCGGCGTGCGCATGGCTCTCGGTGCACGGCAAACCGACGTGATGAAACTGGTCATGCGGCAGGGACTCTATGTAACCCTCATTGGCCTTGGCATCGGCCTCGCCGCCGCCTGCGCCGCGGCGCGCCTGCTGTCGCCGCTGCTCTACGGCATCGGCGCCAACGATCCGGCGACCTTGGCCGGCGTCGCGATCGGACTAACCGCCGTAGCGATGTTAGCCTGCTATCTTCCCGCGCGGCGGGCCATGCAAGTCGACCCCGCGGTGGCTCTGCGCTACGAGTGACGCTCGTTCATGAAAAGGGCAGGGGAGTCTCGGATGTCTGCGAGGAGAGGAACGGTCCTCAGACAGGAGCGACACATTTTACGTGGCCGTCCCGTGCATACGTGAGCATCTGGTGATCGGCGCTGATGAGAGTTGCGTCGAGGTGGCGCGCGGTCGCAAGCAGGATGCGGTCAGCCGGATCGGGGTGAACATCCCAAGGCAGCCGGGTGCTGGCCACCGCGATGGCCGGGGATAGCGGCTCCAGCCGAATTCCTGGCAAAACCATTGCGGCTGCCAGCCAATCGCCGACATCCCGGTTCAGCCCCAGCCGTCCCTTGGCGACCAGCATCGCGATCTCCCACGGCGTGATCGCCGACACGAAGAGCTCGTCTCGGTCAGCAGCCGATTCGATCCGCTCATAAATTGTTCCGGAGATGCGACGGGAATTCTCAAGAAGCCAGACAAGAATGTGCGTGTCCAGAAGGATCCGCATTACTCTTGCGACGCTTCCCACTCGTTTTCCAGCGGCGAGACGATGTCGTCTTCGAAGAGGACAGTTCCCTCCAAAGCCCCGCGTAGTTTAACTGTCGGAGGCATCGGAACCAGCTGGGCGACAGGCTTCCCGAATTTTGTGATGACCAGGGGTTGGCGGCTCGCCGCGACCTCATCGAGGAGCTGCAAGCATTTGACTTTAAACTCTCCTGCGCCGACAGTTGTCATCTCCAAACCTCAATAAGGCTATGGTCATAGACCATGGTCATATTCTAATTTCAGATTGCTCTGACCGTCAATCCATAAATAGAACGGCCCGCTCCCCTGAACGAGAAGCGGGCCATTGTTTTGCTCTGTCGAAGGTTCAGGCTTTCGCCGACGTCAGCGCCCCCAGGTCGGCGGCCAGCTTCTCGGTCGAGAACGCCTCGATGAGGTCGCCTTCCTTGATGTCGTTGAAGTTGCCGAGGCCGATGCCGCACTCCATGCCGTTGGTTACTTCGCGGGCATCATCCTTGAACCGCTTCAGCGAGCCGATCTTCCCCTTGAAGACCTGTTCGCCGCCGCGCATCACCTTCACTTCCGCATCGCGCCGGATCACGCCGTCCTGCACGCGGCAGCCGGCGATGGTCCCCACTTTGGGAATTCTGAAGACGTTGAGCACTTCGGCGCGGCCCACGTAGTTCTCCTTGAACGCGGGTTCGAGCAGCCCCATCATGGCCAGGTGGATTTCGTCCTGCAGCTCGTAGATGATCGAGTGCAGCCGGATTTCCACGTCTTCCTGCTGGGCCAGCTCGGCGGCCTTGCGTTCCGGACGCACGTTGAACCCGATGATGATCGCGTTCGACGCCGCGGCCAGCAGCACATCGCTTTCCGTGATCGAACCCACACCCGCGTGGATCACCTTGATGCGCACCTTCTCCGTGGACATGCGTTCGAGCGAGCTCTCCAGCACCTCCACCGATCCGGTTACATCGGCCTTGATGATCAGGGCAAGGTCTTTTCGGCCTGCCTGTCTGATCTGCTCGGCCAGGCCCTCGAGAGTGGCGCGGGCGCTCTTGGCCAACTGCGCTTCGCGCTCCTTCATCTTGCGGTACTGCGCGATTCCCTTGGCCTTGTCGCGATCGGCAACCACCAGGAAGGTGTCGCCGGCATCGGGCATGGCTTCGAGACCCAGCACTTCCACAGGCGTCGACGGCCCGGCTTCTTCGAGCGGCCTTCCGCGGTCGTCGAACATGGCGCGGACCTTGCCGAACGTGTTGCCGACGATATAGCTGTCGTTGAGCTTCAGCGTTCCGTCCTGCACCAGCACCGTAGCCACGGCGCCGCGCCCGCGATCGAGCTTGGCTTCGAGCACCGAGCCCACCGCCTTCCGTCCCGGCGTGGCCTTGGGCGCCTTGATGTCTGAAACCAGGCAGATCATTTCGAGCAGCAGGTCGAGGTTCTGGCGCTTCTTTGCCGAAACTTCCACGAACACCGTTCCCTGGTCGCCCGCCGCCCACTCTTCCGGAACCAGCCCGCGGTCGGCCAGCTGCTTCTTCACTCGTTCTGGATTAGCCCCCGGCTTGTCGATTTTGTTCACCGCCACGATGATCGGCACTTCCGCGGCTTTGGCATGGTCGATGGCTTCGAGCGTCTGCGGCATCACGCCGTCATCGGCCGCCACCACGATCACAACAATGTCCGTAACCTTGGCGCCGCGCGCACGCATGCGCGTAAACGCCTCGTGGCCCGGGGTGTCGAGGAAGACGATTTCGCGGCCCGATGCCGGCGATCCTTCCTTGTTGAACCGCACCTTGTAGGCGCCGATATGCTGCGTAATTCCGCCCGCCTCGCCTGCCGCTACATCCGTCTCGCGAATGGCGTCGAGCAGTGAGGTCTTGCCGTGATCGACATGGCCCATGACGGTGACTACGGGAGCGCGCGGCACTTCCAGTTCATTCGAATTGGGCGCCTCGAGCACTTCTTCGATCGCCTCGTTGGCCAGCTCTTCTTCGTAGCTGATGACGGTGGCCGCCGCGCCGAACTTGCCGGCGACGTCCTTCACCATCTCGGCGTCGAGCGACTGGTTCACCGTGACAAAGATCCCGCGCATCAACAGCGCCGCGATCAGGTCCTTGGCGCGGATTTCGAGCTTCTCGGCCAGGTCCTTCACGCTGATGCCTTCGGTCACCGTGATCTCACGCGTGATCGGCAGCGGCTCCTGGGTGAAGTTGGCAGCCCCGCCAAAACGCGGCGGCGGGACAAAGCCCTTCATCGGGCCTTCCTTGGTCTTCGGGTATTGCTGGCGGCCGCGGCCCCTGGCGGCTCCTGGACCACGCGACGGTCGCGGAGCCTCGCCCGCAGGCGGAGCACCCCCGCCTGGACCAAACCCACCGCCCGGCCGCGGACCGAAGCCCCCGCCGGGGCGAGGAGCCCCAAATCCTGGACGCGCCCCGAATCCCGGACGCCCGGTCGGACCCCCCGGCGCGCCTGGACCGGAAAAACCTCCCGGCGCGGTGCGTGTGGGGTGTTTGGGACGCGGACCTCCCGGAAATTGACCCTGACCGGGCGCGCCGTTTTGAGGGCGCTGAAATCCTCCCGGCCCGCCTGGAGCGCCGGCTGGCCGGCGATCGAAAATCGGACGGCCGCGCTGAATGCCTGTGCCTGCGGCGGCAGCGGGGCTGGAAACAGATGGCGGCGGCGCCTGAATTACCGGAGCTTTGTAGACGGGCCGGGGCCCGGTCTGCGGCATCACGACACGGCGAGGCGGAGCCACGGGAGGCGCAGGTGGTTCCGGCGCTTGTTCTACGGCCGGGCTGGACGCAGCCGGCGCAATGGCAGCTGGTTCCGCGGCGGCTGCCACTTCCACCGCCGGCTGCACTTCCGGCTTGGCAACGGGTTCGACTGCCACCGGCGCCGAAGCAGCCGGTTCCGGGGCGGGTGCAGGAGCCGCCACTGGTGCTGGCGCTGCGGCCTCGACGACAGGCGCCGGCGGAGGCGCAACCGGGACGGGCGCGACCGGAGCGGAAACGGCAGGCGCCGCCGCCGCCGCAACCGGCGCTGGCGTAGTGGGCGCGTGGGTCTGAGGAGGCGCGACGGGCGCTGCTTTGGCTGGAACTTCCACTGCCTTTGGCGGCGCCGGGGGCGCAGCCGGAGGCTTCACCACCGTTACGGCGGCAGGAGGAATCACGGCCACGGCGGGACGCGTACCCACGACGGCTCCCGCGGGAGCCTTGGCTACCACTGGCGCCGAAGGCGGCCTGGACGCAATCGCCGGGGCGGACGGCGGTACCACGATCTGCGGCGCCTGCCGGACTGGAGGCATGATCTTCCGCGGTTCGGGGCGAGCCTGCGCCGCGGGCGGATGCGCCACGGCTACCACCGGTGGTGCCGGCCTGGCAGGAGCCTGCTGCGGCGCAGCGGCCACGACCGGCTTCACCGGAGCATGGCTCCGCCGCGCTGCCATTTCGTCTTCCTGCTTCTTGGCGAGAATCGCCTTCAGCGCATCCCCGGGCTTGGAGATATGCGACAGGTCGATCTTTGGCTGAAGGGTTTGCTGGCCGCGCGACGCGCTCGAACCGTGTGCCGCCCCGCGGCTTCCGCCGCGTATGTGCGCGCGCACCTTTTCGGCTTCGTCCCCCTCCAGGCTGCTGGAGTGCGTCTTGCCTTCGCCCAGGCCGAGCTCCCCCAATACGTCAAGAATCTGCCGGCTTTTGACTTCCATCTCGCGTGCGAGATCGTTGATTCGTACCTTGCTCATCCGCCTCTTTTCGATGTCTGCTACCAAACGCCTAAGTGCTCATAGTCACCTCATGGCATTGGCCGCTGCTCGCAAAACCATTAATTCTTGAGTGGCATGTCAAGATGCGAAGCCGAATCGGCCTCGCACCTGGGTGCCCCCTCATTGTTCGCTGCCTGTTTCTTCTTCATCTGCGGAAGGAACATTCTCGATCGCCAACTCGGCCGCGGTAAGGCTTTCGTCTTCCGCGTCCGCTTCCGCCAGGGCTTCGTTCCCCTCACTGGCTGCCGCCAGATCTTCCGTCTCCGCCTGCGCCGAACGTTCCATCTCGGCTTCTTCCAGCACTTCCGATGCGTTCTCGAGCTCCGCTTCCGCGGTTCCTGCTACCGACTCGGGAGTCTCCACTTCCAGCTCCCCGGTGGCGAGATTTTCGGTGTCCGCCGCCGCCGATTCCGCGGCTGCGCCCTCCGCCAGTTCGGCTGCCTCCGGAGCACCCTCTTCGCCCTCTTCGAAATGTCCGAAGTAGTGGCGAACCGCAACGCTGATGCGTTCTACTGTCTTTTCGCCGATGCCCGGAATTTCCTCCAGCTGTTCCGGCGTCATGTCCGCCAGGTTCTCCACCGTCGTGATGCCCGCCGCCACCAGCTTCTGGATCGTGGCGTCACCCAATTCCGTTACCTGCTCGATCGGGGTGG
Source organism: uncultured Acidobacteriota bacterium (assembly GCA_963730805.1). GTDB lineage: Bacteria > Acidobacteriota > Terriglobia > Terriglobales > Acidobacteriaceae > Telmatobacter. The sequence continues at coordinate 529,909 of CAVSTL010000001.1, forward strand.
TCGGCCCGCCGGAGAGCGCCTGCATCTGCTGCTCCACTTCCTGGCGCTTCTCTTCCTCGCTCTTGATGTCGATCTTCCAGCCCAGCAGCTTGGCCGCGAGGCGAACGTTCTGCCCCTTTTTGCCGATGGCCAGCGAAAGCTGGGTGTCGTCCACGATCACTTCCAGCTGCTTCTCGCCCAGGTCGGAAATCGAAACTCGGCTCACCTTTGCCGGCTGCAGCGCCTTCTCGGCAAACGTCGTAATTTCTTCCGAGAACTCAATGATGTCGATCTTCTCGCCGCGCAGCTCACGAATGATTGACTGCACGCGCATACCCTTCATGCCCACGCAGGCGCCCACCGGGTCTACATCCTTGTCCCGGCTCATCACCGCGATCTTGGTCCGTTCGCCGGCTTCGCGGGCAATGGCCCGGATCACCACCGTGCTGTCATAGATCTCAGGCACTTCCGACTGAAACAGGTTCTGCACCAGCTCCGGTGCGGCGCGGGAAACAATCACCTGCGGGCCCTTGGCGGCGCGATCCACCTTCAGCAGCACCACCCGCACGCGCTCGCCCACACTGAATTGCTCCAGGCGCGACTGCTCGCGCTTGGGGCAGCGGGCCTCCGCCTTGCCCAGGTCGAAGATGATGTCCTGGCCCTCGATGCGCTTGACCGTGGCGTTCAGCACTTCCTTTTCGCGGTGCGCATATTCCTGGAACACCGTATCCCGTTCCGCTTCCCGCACCTTCTGGAAGATGACCTGCTTGGCAAGCTGTGCGGCGATGCGGCCCAGGGGAGTCGTATCCCGGTACATGCGGATCTCGCTGCCCACCTCCACACCCGGCGCCAATTCATTGGCTTCTTCGAGCGTGATCTGGTTCACCGGGTCCTCGATCTCGTCATCGTCGGCGACCACCGTTTTATAGATATACGCGGTGATTTCCCCCGTTTCCTTGTTCAGCTCGCCACGCATGTTTTCCTGCGTTTTGTAGAACTTGCGCGTAGCCAGGGCGATCGCTTCCTCAACCGCTCCGACGACGATACCGGGTTCAATACCCTTCTCCCGGCTCAAAAGCTCGATACTCTGATACAAAGCGCTAGCCATGCTTACTCTCTGTTGATGCGGCCCAGTCTTGCCCCCGGGCCGGTTGAAAATGTCTTGACGGGGTTCGTGAACAGCACCACTTGAAGGTGCCGAAACCGCGAGTCTCGTAACAGGGCACGACTCCAGTCGTGCCGCGGGTAATCCAAATTCCTGCCGGGCTTCAACCCCTGAGCGATTTGCCTCGAGAACCGCCCTAAATTTCCGGAATCAGCTGCGCTTTTTCGATGTTGCTCAGCGCTATGTCGACCGTGCTCACGCCGGTCTTCCGGCTCTTGCTGTTCTGCTTCACCGCGCCCAGGTCTAACGTGACGATGAGGGTCGGACGTTCCTCGGAACCGGGTGCCCCGGATCTCGCTTCTGAATCCTGGGAGGTAACTCCCATCAGCCGGCCCTGCCAGTGTCGATTGTTGCGAATGGGCTCAAACGTCTGAATCTTGACCAGACTGCCCGTAAACCTCTGAAAATCCTCTGGCTTGGTTAGCTTGCGATCCAGCCCAGGGGAACTGGCTTCCAGCGTGTACTCGCCGCCGGGAACAAGGTCTTCCACGTCCGCCAGCACGCCGAAATCCCGGCTGAATTCGGCGCAATCCTCATGTGTGATGCCCGAAAGCTGCTCAGGGCTTAATTTGCCCTCAACCAGCCGCTCGGGGAGACCCTCGACGCCGGCGGCTATTTCTGCCTTCAGCCGCTCCCGCGCCTCGGCATTCTTTTCCAGATAAACGCGCAGCACGCGCTCCTTTTCAGAGCCGGCAAACTCCACATCCACCACGTCCAGCCCGTGCGAAGCCGCCACGCGTTGCGCCGCCGTCCGAATTGCCTCCAGCCTGACCGCCATCGTCTCCAAACGCCGCAAATCGTGCGGCTTACCACCGCTCGACTGGCGACGTTCCGGCCTGATCCTGCAGCCAAAAGCCCCTGATACTGCGGCGATTTTTCGCGACCGGGTTTGCACCAAATAAAAAGTGGGCCGTGAGCCCACTCATCTCTCCGCCAGCCGGCTGACTCACGGCAAAAAGAAGGCGGACAAACTCGTTCGCATTCTTAGAATATGCCCAATCGCCGCGAAATTCAATGGGGAACGCGCGAATCCCGTAACGGGCTACGTCGGATCATCCCTGCGGATCCTGTCACGATACTCCCGTGCCCCATCCTTTCGCCTTTTTTCTGGCGAAAGGGTGGGAAACCACGAAGGCCCGATTTTCCCGGTCATCCCGAGAGCAGCCATGGTGCTTCGCACGACCGACGCAGTCGAAGAATCCGCGGTTGCTGTTCAGGACCCAATGGCCGCCACAGGGTATCGCCATACGCATTTGTCTGGATGAGGCGTGTCCCTAGGGCCGCAGGGCGAAACACACTCGCGCAATGAGCCAGTCTAGGAACCGGAAGATGGGGCGGGCCATCGTGAACCCAGGTCCTTCGTAGCCGTCATCGTAGTCATGCTCGAATCTGACACGAGGCGGCGATGGCTCAGGCATCGGCGTACGCCGATGTCTCCAAGTCGTTTCCCACTTGGCGGGGCCGGCTTTGCGGCGCTTGCGATGCTTCCGTTTGCGCACCGCCTCACGTTACTGATTTGTTCATAGGTGGGCTGTGCCGACTGTCACTCGGCAGGTAGTGCCTTGTATGGGATTTCCCGATCTCTTTTCATCTCTGCTAACAGGTCGCCAATTCGGGCAAGTTCTTTCGGGATTTCCTGCACATCGTGCATTGCCTTCGGCAGTTCATGGTCATCAAGCAATCGCTTTTGGTGCCCATCGACACTACAGATGAACTGCTGACCATGTCTCTTGCCACTGGAGTCTTTGAACCAACATTCGCCCTCGAATCGAGAATTTGCTAGCTTCTTCACCATATCGATCGAAGTGCCAACAAGCGTAGATGCGCTCTCCTGGGGCAGTAGAACAGCTATATGGTCCAGGCTAGTGATGTTATTTCCTTTGTGATCGACCGGGTAGCATTTCCATTTGAGGTGCACGTCATAAGCCGCTCCCCCTCCCAGGTTCTTGACCCGAAGCTGAAGAAGATGATGACGGCTTGTGAGATCGAAATATGGAGTTGGCCGCGGTCGCAACGCATCCTCCTGAATTTCAAGTACTCGAAGGGCCGGCCACGTAGCAATCACTGCTGCAATAACTGCCAGTAGTCCGGTCAATACGGCCCAGGTCTCCTTCTCCTTCGGTCCGTAGAGTAGGAAGCCTACCCATGTAACAGCGACGAGAAACACGAGTGAGAGCAATGTGCGAACAACAGTCCTCATATGTGCATTGTCTGCGGTTTCTCGCTGTTGCGCTGCGTTCGATGTCACAGGAGGTCGAGCAGGCGTGCAGGCGCTTTAGACCGCAGCACCTGCAACGAGTTGTGGTACATTTTGCCTGCGAGCCCGAAGCAGCCAAATCGATTCGCACACTGCGATTCGGGGACTGCCAGCCATCCCAACGAGAAGCGCGTGAACCCCAAGCCAGCCCGGCCAAATCGCGGAGTCGCCTCCAGCCAGACAGCGCGCGCGATCAATCGGGACATCGTGCTGCAGACCGTTCATATGCACCAGCCGGTGAGCCGCGCCGACCTGGCCCGCCTGACCGGCCTGCAGGCCAGCACCGTCTCTCTCATCCTCGGCGAACTCATCGAAGAAGCCTGGGTGTCGCCGGGAACCCTGGGCCATCTTCCGCGCGGGCGCCGGCCCACCTTTGTCACGCTCAATGACCATCACGTTGCTCTGGCCATCGACCTCCGTCCCGCCAGGGCGAACCTCGGCATCATCGATATCAACGGCAAAATCCTGCGCCGCGCCACCATCGAGTTTCCCGCGCAGGACACGTCAAAGCTCGACGCCAGGTCCACCGTCGCGGCCATCGCCAAAGCCGCCGCGCCGCTGAAAGCCGCCTTCCGCGGACGCCTCATCGAGGGCGCGAGCGTAAGTGTGTCCGGCCGCGTCGATCAGGCCGCCCACAAACTGGTCTTCGCGCCCCACGCTCCCTGGGCGCAGGTCGATCTCGAAAGCGAATTCCAGAAGACCCTCAAGGCCCCCATTGTGATGGAAAACGCGGCCAACGCCAGCCTCTTTGCCGAGCGCTGGTTCGGCAAACTGGGTGACACTCCCAACATGCTCGCGGTCTCGGTCTCCGACGGAGTCGGCGCGGGCATTCTGCTGGATGGCCGCCTGGTCCGCGGCTGCGAAGGCATGGCCGGCGAATTCGGACACATGCCCTTTGAAGCCTCCGGCCCGGAATGCGGCTGCGGCAACGTGGGCTGCTGGGAGACCTTCGCCTCCAACCGCGCCGGCCTTCGCTACTATGCCGAACTCGGCCCCCCGCGCGAGCTTTCCTCGTTCCAGCAACTGCTCGACCTGGCGCTCGGGGGCGACATCCGCGCCCTTCGGGCAATCGATAAAATGGCCACTCAACTGGCGCGCGGGCTCGCCATTCTCGTCGCCGGTCTCGCTCCCGAAGTCGTCATCATCGTCGGCGAATGCACCGCCTTGTGGCCGCGCATCAGCCCTCTGATCGAGAGCGAACTGATCGCCAAATCCTTCACCGCGCGCATCCCCCGCGTGGTCCCGGCCATGGACGGCGATGCCGCCCGCCTGCGCGGCGCCGCGGCCCTGGCCCTCTACAAAGCCATGTTCCGTCATGCCGCCTTCGACTAATTCGACCAGGCCCCCGCACGGCGTAGAAGAGCTATGCCGAAACCTCCGCCTCGATCGACCGCACCTTCCGCTGAAACGCCGCCATCGCAATCAAATACGCGAATCCCGCCACGAAAAAGATCAGCAGCGCATGATGGGTCCACAGCACGCCGATCACGGTCGTGAAGATGGTGCTTCCCACCGCGCCCATCGCTCCTCCGATGCCCACCACCGTCCCGACCGAGTTTGCCGCGAACCTATCCGAAGGAGTCGACAACAAATTCGAAGACCATCCCTGGTGCGCCGCCGTCGCAAGGCACAGAAAGCCCAGCCCGTACGCTACAATGAAGCAGGTCACGATGTTGCTGTAGTGCTGGTTATACAGCGCCAGATCGACGTCGCCGCCCAGCATCTGCTTGAGAATGGGTTCCACCAGTCCAAGCGCCGAACGATCGATGTAATTGATCGTCGTGACGAGAAACAGGAGTCCGCAGACCACCCACCGCAGTTTCCCCGTCGTGGTCTGATCGTGAACGATGCCTCCCGTTCTCCGTCCCGGCAATCGCCCTTTCCCCTTCAGCTCTGCCGTTCCCGATCCCCCGGGAAGGCCATGCCGCAACCCATTGTTCTATCCGGCAGCTGGCACGGCTGCGTCAAATACTTTGTGTCTCGAACTTAATCCTTTACCACGGCGCGCAGTGAATGCAGATCACTCTAGCCCTTCCCGGACCGGCTGGCAATCAGCGAATCTCCGGCTTCGAGCTTGATCGAATATTCAGTGATTATCGCCAAGCCTGGCGGCGGATTTATGCACTTTCCCGTTCGCCCCTTCTGACTCGCCATCCCCAGAGAAGCCACCGCCGCTCAAGCCGGATGGAGCACCGCGCCCACCCCGTCGTTCCATCCAAATACCTCCCGAAACTGTTTGACAATTGACATCTCGTGCCATATATACTTCGCGCACCAAAGTAGCGGAGGTCCCATGCAATTCCTCGTAAGGCTCCCCGGAAAAATAATCACAGGATCCGGCCTGGCGTGCCTCGCGGCACTCTCTCTCTTTTTCGCAACTCCCGCGCGACTGCATTCCCAGGCGGTCGGCAGCGGCCAGATCCAGGGCACTGTCGCCGACGCCAATGGAGGAGTCGTCCCCGGCGCCGAGGTCGAGGTCACCCAAACCGACTCGGGATTGAAGCGCGCCGTCACCAGCGGCGCCGACGGCGGATACAGCCTTCCCAACCTTCCCGTGGGACCGTATCAACTCCGCGTCGGCAAAGAGGGATTTCAGGCGTTCGTCCAGTCCGGCATCGTCATCCAGGTCGGCAATAACCTGCGCATCGACGTCAGCCTGAAAGTGGGCGGAGCCGCCGAGACCGTCCAGGTGGACGCCTCTGCCTCCATGGTCCAGACGGAGGATCAGGCCGTGTCGCAGGTCATTGACTCGCAGCGCATGGTCGACATTCCCCTCAACGGCAGGCGGGCGACAGACTTGATTCTGCTTACCGGCGCCGCAACCGCCGCACCCGCGGGCGACAACGTCGGCTCCAAGAACTATCCCAGCGAAGTCACTCTCTCCATTGCCGGCAGCCAGGGAACCCAGACCGAGTACCTGATGGACGGCGCCGACAACACCGACTCCTTCTCCAACGTCAACCTGCCCTTCCCATTCCCCGACGCCATTCAGGAATTCAGCGTGCAGACCTCGGGCCTGGCCGCGCAGTACGGCTTCCATCCCGGCTCGGTCGTCAACATCGTCACGCGCGCCGGAACCAATGCCTTTCACGGCACGGTCTTCGACTTCCTTCGCAACAACTACTTCAACGCCGAAAACTATTTCTCCACCAACCGCGATACGTTGAAGCGCAATCAATTTGGCGGCGTTATAGGCGGCCCCATCGTCAAGAACAAGCTGTTCTTCTTTGGCGGCTATCAGGGCACCATCACGCACCAGCAGTCCAACAACACCACCTACGTTCTCCCCACCCAGGCGATTCTCAACGGCGACTGGACCGCATTCGAAGCGGCCTCCGGCAAGACCCTCAAGGCGCCCTTCTCCGGCAACATGATCAACCCGGCCATGTATAACGCGTCAGCCTTGCAGCTCGTTACCAAGTACCTTCCCCTCGCCACCAGCGCCAATGGGCACTATCTCTATGGGCCTCCCAATCCCAATACCGAGCACCAGTTCATCGGCCGCGTCGATTGGAACAAGAGCCAGAAGCAGACGCTCTTCACCCGCTACTACATCACCCACTATTTCCAGCAGGGCTTCTTCAACAACAACCTGCTCAACACCACCAATCCCCAACTCAACGACCAGGAGCAGTCGCTGACCCTTGGCCACACTTACTCCATTAGCTCCAACCTGGTGAACTCGTTCCACGTTTCCGGCACGCGCAGCCGCATCAGCCGCGGCCAGGTCTCCAGTCTCATCACGCCCAAGACCATCGGCGTCAACGTCGCCACCCCGGTTCCCAACTACATCTACATGGCTGTCTCCGGCGACTTCACCGTGTCCTGCGGAACCTGCGAAACCTACCAGGTGACCACCAATTCCGAAAACGCCGTGGACGACATTTTCTGGACGCGCGGCAAGCACCACTTCGGCGTCGGCGGCAACTTCATTCATAACCACATGAACCTGCAGGGCACCAACAACGCTAACGGCCAGTTCAGCTTCAACGGGTCGTTCACCGGCGATGCGCTGGCCGACTTCATGCTGGGCGATCTCTTCAGCCTCTACCAGGGCAACGACACCGGCAGCACCTTCCGCAAGAATGCTTTCGCCCTTTATGCGCAGGACAGTTATCAAATGAGTCCCAGGCTCACGGTGAACGCGGGAGTCCGCTGGGAATCGGACCTCCCCGAGGTTGAAACCGCCGGCCGCGGCGACAGCTTCTCCATGGCCGCTTTCCTGGCCGGGCAAACGTCCACCGTCTTCAAGACCGCGCCCCCGGGACTGCTCTTCGCCGGCGATCCGGGAATCCCCAAGGGCTACATCAACAATCACTGGACTCATTTCGAACCACGCTTCGGCATCGCCTGGGATCCGAGGGGCAAGGGCCGCGAGAGCATCCGCGCCTCGTATACGATGGGGTTTTCTCAACCGATCGTCTACATGGAAGACCGCTTCGAAAACAACGCGCCCTACGGCGACGCCATCACCATCAACCCCGCGGCAGGCGCATTGTCTGATCCCTTTGCGGCTTATCCCGGCGGCAATCCATTTCCCCAACCGTTCCCGCCGCCCAAGGCCACGGCCTTCTTCCCCACCGGCGGTTCCTACTTCCTGTTCCCGGTCAACATGAAGCCGAGCTACACGCAGACGTGGAACCTGACCGTCCAGAAACAGATCGGCAGCAACTGGGAAGCCACGGCCGCCTACCTTGGCAATCACGTCGTGCACATCCCCTCGGGCAATGAAGAGAATCCCGCGGTCTACATTCCCGGCAACTGGACTGGCCCGGGAAGCTGCGGCTCGCTGACCATTGCGCCCGGCCCCAATGGGACGGCCTGCTCGTCTGGCAAAAACACCAACCAGCGCCGCGTCACCGCGCTTGCCAATCCCACCGCGGGTGCCTACTACTCCGAGATCAGCTACATGTACGACGGCTCGAGCAGCGTCTATGACGGCCTGCTTCTCACCGTGCAGCATCGCTTCGCGCAGCACTTTACCCTGCTCACGAACTACACCTGGTCGCACTGCATCACCGGCGGCACTGACGTGGGCGACCTGGGCGGCAACACCTTCCAGAATCCCGCCGACCCCGGCGCCGATCGCAGCAATTGCGGCGAAGACATCCGCAACAATTTCGTCACCTCCCTGGTAGCGCGCAGCGATCTGAAGCACGGCGGCATCCTGCAGACGCTGCTTGGCGGATGGCAGGTTGCACCGATCGTCACCGTCGCTTCGGGAACGCGCGTAACCCCTACAACGGGTACAGATGCTTCATTCACAGGTGTAAATGTCGATCGCCCCAACGTCTCCGGCGATCCCTATCTCCACGGACAAGGGCGCACCAACTGGCTCAACAAGGCTTCGTTCACGGCGAATGCTCCGGGCACCTACGGCAACTCCAAGCCGTTCTCGCTTGTGGGTCCCACGTATGCCGATCTCGACGGCGCCATCAGCCGCTTCTTCCCGCTGCCCGAGACCATGCAGCTTGAATTCCGCGGCGAGTGCTTCAACTGCCTCAATCACCCCAATTTGCTGGGCCCGGTCGCTGCGCTCAACAGTTCGCTCTTTGGCAAAATCACCACCGCCGATCCGCCCCGCATCCTCCAACTCAGCCTCAAGGTGGATTTCTAATGACTTGGTCAGTGTCCCGGAGGGCCCATCCGTTTCCGGTCAGGGCGCGTCAACGAATCATAATGAGGTCTATGGGGCAATGAACGTCGCCATCCTCGGCACCGGAGCCATCGCCCGCAAGCACGCGCAGGCGTATCGCAATATCGGCTTCCGCCTTGTCGCCTGCACCAACACGACTCCCGAACGCGGACGCAAGTTCGCCGAAGAAACCGGCGCGCAATTTGTGCTCACCGACGAAGAGCTGTGCCGCCGCCCCGATGTTGACTTCGTTGACGTGTGCACCTTTCCCGCCTATCGCCTCCGCGCGGTCGAACTCTGCGCCGAGCATCGGAAACACGTCCTGGTGCAAAAGCCCATGGCCGTCGATCTCCACACCGCCGCCCGCATGATTTCGATCGCGCGCAACGCGGGAATTCAACTCGGAGTCGTCAGCCAGCACCGCTTCGATGAGTCCATCCTGTTTCTGAAGCGCGCTCTCGCTGCCGGCCGCCTGGGCCGCATCCTGCAGGCCGACGCCTACGTCAAGTGGTACCGCAGCGCCGAATACTATGCCCGCCCGGTAAAAGGCACATGGGATACAGAGGGCGGCGGCGCACTGATCACCCAGGCCATTCATCAGGTCGACCTGTTGCTCCATCTCATCGGCCCGGTCAGCGAAGTCTCCGCATTTTGGCAACTGGGCCGAACCCACGCCATCGAATCGGAAGACTCCGTGTCCGCGATCCTGCGCTACGCCTCCGGCGCAATCGGAGTCATTCAGGCATCCACCTCGATCTGGCCCGGCTATCCCGAACGCATTGAAATTCACGGAACCAAAGGCACCGCCATCGTCACCGGAGACCAACTCACCGCCTGGGACGTCCAGCAAGACAGCGGCGAGCCTGCCCCGATCGCGCAAAAAGCCGCTTCGGGAGCCTCCGATCCCATGGCCATTTCCCTCGCTCCCTTCGAGCGCCAGTTCCTCGACTTCGGCGAGGCCTGCAGAGAAAACCGCGCACCCGCCTCTTCCGGCCGCGACGGATACCGCGCCCTTCAACTCGTGCGAAGCATTTACACATCCAGCGCCGAAGGACGAAAGATAGACTTGCCGGCAGAAAATCTCGAGACAGTCGGTGGCGGAACAATCAACCGCAAGGAGAAACGATGAGTTATCCAACCAGGGGCCGGCGCGATTTCCTCAAAAGTGCCGGGATCGGTTCGGTCGCCATGATGACCGGCTTTCCGCCATTTGGCGCTGTCGCCCAGCCCATCATCGAAGACGTCGTCCTTCCCCAGCAGCAGGACGAACCGCCCAAGAACCACATCAAGTTCTCCGTATGCGGCATGAGCCACGACCATATCTACGGCATGGTCGGCGCGGTCCAGCGCGGCGGCGGCGAACTGGTTTCGGTATGGGGAGGCGAAGAAGATAAGCTCGCCGCATTCACCAAGCGCTTTCCCAGCGCGAAAATCGTCAAAACCCAGGACGAGATCCTCAACGATTCCTCCACGCAACTGGTGCTGAGCTCGCAAATCGCCAATGAGCGCGCGCCGCTCGGCATCCGCGTGATGAAACACGGCAAGGACTTTCTCTCCGACAAGCCCGGCATCACCACGCTCGAGCAGTTGGCCGAAGTCCGCAACGACCATCGCCGAAACCAAACACATCTACGCCATCATGTACAGCGAGCGCCTTGAAGTGAAGGCCGCGGTCTACGCCGGCGAACTGATCAAGCAGGGCGCCATCGGCAAAGTAATCCAGACCATCAACATTGCGCCTCACCAGGTCACGCAGAAGCACGGCGACGCCGGCGGCGGAACCGGGCGCCCCGACTGGTTCTGGAATCCGGAGCAATACGGCGGCATCCTTTGCGACATCGGTTCGCACCAGGTGGACCAGTTCCTCTACTACACCGGATCGAAGCAGGCCGAAGTGGCCGAGTCGCAAATCGCCAACGTGCGCCACCCCGACCATCCCAGGTTCCAGGACTTCGGCGACATGGTGCTGCGCGGCGATCGCGGCCTCGGCTATGTGCGCCTGGACTGGTTCACTCCCGACGGTCTCGGCACCTGGGGCGATGGCCGCCTCTTCATTCTCGGAACCGACGGTTATATCGAAGTCCGCAAATACACCGACGTGGCCGTGAAGAAGCAGGGCAACAACCTCTTCATCGTTGACGCCAAGCAGGCGCGATACATCGACTGCAACAACATGCCTCTCCCTTTCGGTCCCGATTTTGTTTCCGACATCGTCAACCGCACCCACGTGGCGCAGGATCAGGAACAATGCCTGCTGGCCGCCGAACTCGTGATCAAAGCCCAGAAAAACGCCAAACTCGTGACATTGAAGGACTAGTGGTGAACCATGAAAATGAGTCGATCCAATAGAACGCACTCCCGCCGCGAATTTCTCAAGACCAGCGCCGCCACCGCCGCCGTCCTCGGCTTTCCCGCCATCGTGCCCTCCAGCGTCTTCGGCCAATACGCACCGAGTAAACGCATCAACGTGGGCGCCATCGGCGTGGGGCGCATCTCCCGCGGACACGACATGCCCGGCATCCTGCAATACGACAACGCCCGCATCATCGCCGTCTGCGACCTCGACGCCCACCGCGTCGAGGAAGGCAAGAAGCTCGTCAACGACTTCTACGCGAAGAAGACCGGCAAGCCCTAGCGACGGCGTTACCGGCTACTCGAACTATCACGAACTCCTCGCCAGCAAGGACATCGATGCCGTGGTCGTCAGCACCCCCGATCACTGGCACGCGCTCATCGCCATCGACGCGGTGCGCGCCGGCAAAGACGTCTACCTGCAGAAGCCCGCATCGCTCACCATCGCTGAAGGCCGCGCCATGAGCAATGCCGTGCAGGCCTCCGGCCGCATCTTGCAGATCGGCAGCCAGCAGCGCTCCACCGTGCAATTCCGCTACGCCGCCGAACTGGTCCGCAACGGCCGCATCGGCGACCTCGAGCGCGTCGAAGTGGGCCTGCCCGGCGACCCTCCCGGAGGCAGACAAAGACGCCCATGCCCGTTCCCGCCGGATTCAATTACGACATGTGGCTCGGCGAAACCCCCAGCGTTTTCTACACCGTCGACCGCGTCCATCCTCCCCAGGGTTACGGCCGCCCCGGATGGCTGCGCTGCCGCCAGTTCGGCGCCGGCATGATCACCGGATGGGGAGCGCACCACATCGACAGCGCCCACTGGGGCATGGACACCGAATACACCGGCCCCGTCGAAGTCTGGGGCGAAGCCGAGTTCCCCCACGAAGGCTTATGGGACGTCCATGGCCCCTTCAAGACGGAAGCCAATTACGCCAACGGCGTCCACATGAGCATCAGCGGCGACTATGCCAACGGCATCAAGTTCTACGGATCCAAAGGCTGGATCTTCGTCTCCCGCGGCAACGAGCAGGTCACCAAGAGCGATCCTGTCGCCAAGCTCAACGACGCCACGGCGCTTGCCGCCAGCGACCCGGCAATCATCAAGTCCGTCATCGGCCCCGACGAAATTCATCTCTACGAAAGTAAGGAACAGCACGGCAACTGGCTCGAGTGCATCCTCAGCCGCCGTCAGCCCATCTCTCCCGCCGAACTCGGCCATCGCGCCTGCTCCACTTGCCTCATCCACGACATGGCCATGGTGCTCAAACGCAAACTCTACTGGGACCCCGCCACGGAGCGCTTCAAGAAAGATGACGAAGCCAACGCCATGCTCTCCCGTCCCCAGCGTTCACCGTACGTTCTGGCCTAGAGGAAACGATGGAAATCACTCGACGCGATACGATCCTGGGGCTGCTCGCGCTTCCCGCCGCCCTGAACGCAATTCCCGCGGCCGCGGCCGACGGTGAGCACGGCAATTCCCAAATCATGGGCCCCACCGTCTTCAACTGGAACGACATGCAGCCCAGGAAAACCGCCACCGGCGAAGTGCGCTCGCTCTGCAAGAGCCCAACCGCCACCGTCGACCAGCTCGAGATGCACGTCACCACGCTGAACCCAGGCATGGCCTCGCATCCTCCTCATCGCCACGTCAACGAAGAGCTCATCATCCTCCGCGAAGGCGACTGCGAAACCCTCTCCGACGGCACATGGATCAAGGTCGGCCCCGGCTCCGTTGTCTTCAATGCTTCCAACAGCCTCCACGGCTTCCGCAACGTCGGTGCCACGCCGGCCACCTATCACGTCATCAACTGGAGTCCCAACAAAGACGCATCGCCGAAGAACTCGTAACTGCATCGCTGATCAAAAAGCTCCGTGCCCATCCTCCACCTGCTTCTTTCCACAGCCGGTTCCAGCCAACCTTCCCGCGTCTGGACGACTCCATCAAGAAAGGTGTATCTTCTTCTGGGAGCGTGAGATGCGGCACTTCGACTTTCCCCCTTCGCGCGGCGACAGCCTTTTGATTCTTTCTTTTTCGCTCCCACCGGCCGCGTCAGCCGAATCCCGATAACCATTCCCAGACGTCCAAACACCTCAAGGAGAAGCGTGTGAAAGGGCTGAACTTTGAACTGGGCGAGTCCATCGCGATGCTCCGCGATACCGTCCGCCGCTTCGCCGAAAACGAAATCGCTCCGATCGCCACCCAGGTCGATCGCGACAACAAGTACCCCCGTGAAATCTGGACCAAGCTCGGCGACCTCGGTCTGCTCGGCATCACCGTCGACGAAGACTACGGCGGCACCGATCTCGGCTATCTCGCCCATGTCATCGCTATGGAAGAAATCTCGCGCGCCTCGGCCTCAATTGGCTTGTCCTACGGCGCGCATTCCAATCTCTGCGTCAATCAACTCGCCAAGCACGGCACCCAGGCGCAGAAGCGCAAGTACCTTCCCGACCTCATCAGCGGCAAGCACGTCGGCGCGCTGGCGATGTCGGAAACGGAGGCTGGCTCCGACGTCATCGGCATGCGCCTCCGCGCCGAAAAACGCGAAGGCGTCTACATCCTCAACGGCAGCAAGATGTGGATCACCAACGGCCCCGAGGCCGACACGCTGATCGTCTACGCCAAGACCGATGCCACCGCGGCCTCGCGCGGCATCACCGCCTTCATTGTCGAGAAAGGCTTCGACGGCTTCACCACCGCGCAGAAACTCGACAAACTCGGCATGCGCGGCTCCAACACCTGCGAACTCGTGTTTCGCGACTGCCCGGTGCCCGAAGAAAATGTCCTGGGCCGCGTCAATGGCGGAGCCCGCGTGCTGATGTCTGGCCTCGATTACGAACGCCTCGTACTTTCCGGCGGCCCCCTCGGCATCATGGCGGCGTGCCTCGACGTCGTCGTTCCCTACGTTCACGAGCGCAAGCAATTCGGCAAAGCCATCGGCGAATTCCAGCTCATGCAAGGCAAACTCGCCGACATGTACGTCGCTTTCAACGCCTGCCGCGCTTACGTCTACGCTGTAGCCCAGGCCTGCGATCGCGGCGACCCGGTACGCAAGGATGCCGCCGGCGCCATTCTCTATTCCGCCGAAAAGGCCACCTGGATGGCGGGTCAGGCGATCCAGGCCCTGGGCGGTAACGGCTACATCAACGACCATTCCACCGGCCGTCTGTGGCGCGATGCCAAACTCTACGAAATCGGCGCCGGCACATCGGAGATTCGCCGCATGCTCATCGGCCGCGAACTGTTCAAGGAAACGTCGTGATCGGAAGAAAAGGGCCGTAGTTCATGACCGTTCTCACTTCCCAAATCCAAACCCGCACCGACGACTTCCGCTCCAACGCCGAGCGCATGCACTCGCTCATTGCCGAACTCCGCGAAAAGACTTCCCAGGTCGCCCTCGGCGGCTCCGAATCCGCCCGCCAGAAATACAAATCCCGCGACAAGCTCTTCGTTCGTGAGCGCATCGACCTGCTGGTCGATGCCGGATCTCCGTTCCTCGAACTCTCGCCCCTCGCCGCCAACGGCATGTATGGCGGCGATGTATCCAGCGCCGGCATCGTCACCGGCATCGGCCCCATCCACGGGCAGGAGTGCGTCATCGTCGCCAACGACGCCACCGTCAAAGGCGGCACCTATTTCCCGCTGACGGTAAAAAAGCATCTTCGCGCCCAGCAGATCGCCCTCGAGAACCGCCTGCCCTGCGTCTATCTCGTCGATTCGGGCGGCGCCTTCCTCCCCATGCAGGACGAGGTCTTCCCCGACCGCGACCATTTCGGAGCCATCTTCAACAACCAGGCGAACCTCTCCGGCGCCGGCATCGCCCAGGTCGCCTGCGTCATGGGCTCCTGCACAGCGGGTGGCGCTTACATCCCTGCCATGTCGGATGAAGCCGTCATCGTCAGAGAGCAGGGCACCATCTTTCTCGGCGGGCCGCCGCTGGTCAAAGCCGCCACCGGCGAAGAAGTCACAGCGGAGGAACTCGGCGGCGCCGACGTGCACACCCGCATCTCCGGCGTGGCCGACTACCTTGCCGACAACGATGCCCACGCCCTTGCCCTGGTTCGCCGCATCGTTACCAATCTCAACCGCCCCACGCCTGCCGGCCCGCAGGCTGCGCCGGAAGATCCGCTGTTCGATCCAGAAGAGATTTACGGCATCGTCCCCGCCGACACCCGCAAGCCATACGACGTCCGAGAAGTCATCGCGCGCATGGTCGATGGAAGCCGCTTCGACGAATTCAAGCAGCGCTACGGCAGCACGCTGGTCACCGGCTTCGCGCATATCTGCGGCTATTCGGTCGGCATTCTCGCCAACAACGGCATCCTGTTTTCCGAATCGGCGCTCAAGGGTGCGCACTTCATCGAACTGTGTGCCCAGCGCGGCATCCCGCTGATTTTTCTGCAGAACATCAGCGGTTTCATGGTGGGCCGCAAATACGAGAACGGCGGCATCGCCAAGGACGGCGCGAAAATGGTGATGGCCGTTGCCTGCGCGCGCGTTCCCAAGTTCACCGTGCTCATCGGCGGCAGCTTCGGGGCAGGGAACTACGGCATGTGCGGCCGCGCTTACTCGTCGCGCTTTTTGTGGACCTGGCCCAATGCGCGCATCTCCGTCATGGGCGGCGAGCAGGCCGCCAACGTGCTCGCCCGCGTGCGCCGCGACGCGCTCGAAGCCCAGGGCAAAGCGTGGAGCGTCGAAGAGGAAGAGAAATTCAAAACGCCCATTCGCAATCAGTATGAAGAGCAGGGCAATCCCTACTATGCGACCGCGCGGCTGTGGGACGACGGTATCCTCGATCCTCTCGACACGCGCCGCGTGCTGGCCCTGGGCCTGGCCGTCGCTCAGAACGCACCTATCGAGCCCACGCGTTTCGGCGTCTTCCGCATGTGAGAATGCAGAGTATGTCTGAGCCTACCCTGGAAGTCGAAAAAGCTGGCGCCGTTGCCCTGGTCTGCATGAACCGGCCTGAAGTGCACAACGCGCTGAATGAAGCCATGATCGACGAGCTGGCCGAAACCTTCCTCCGCCTCGGAGAGGATGCGGCCGTTCGTGTCATTGTCCTCTCGGGCCGCGGCAAAAGCTTCTCGGCGGGTGGCGACATCGAATACATGAAGCGGCAGGGAGCTGCGCCAGGCGTAGAAAACCTTGCCACCGCGCGCGGGCTCGCCCAAATGTTCCACATCCTCGCCACTTGCCCCCGGCCCACCATTGCTCGCGTCAATGGGGCTGCCATGGGAGGAGGCGTAGGGTTGGTCTCCGTATGCGACATTGCGATCGCTTCCAGCACCGCGATCTTCGCTGCGTCGGAAGTTCGGCTCGGGCTGATTCCCTCCACCATCGCGCCTTATGTGCTGCGCGCGATCGGTCCGCGCCAGGCCGGCCGCCTGTTCCAGACCGGCGAACGCATCGATGCCGCGCGCGCCGAGCGTATCGGCCTGGTGCACGAAATCGCTGAGCCGGACCAGCTCGACTCGCGGATTCAGTCCGTCATCGATAACCTTCTCCTCGGCGGACCGGGCGCGCAGACTGCCGGCAAGGGCCTGCTCGAAACCGTCGTCAACCGGCCCATCAGCCGCGAACTCATGGAGGAGACGGCGGTGCGCATCGCGGAAATGCGGTCGGATCCGGAAGCCACCGAAGGGCTCAGCGCATTCCTTGAAAAGCGCCCGCCGGATTGGGTGCCCCAAAAATGAACCCGGTCCTCTTCGACAAAATCCTGATTGCCAATCGCGGCGAGATCGCCTGCCGCATCATTGCTACGTGCCGTCGCCTCGGCATTCGCGCTGTCGCCGTCTTCTCCGATGCCGATGCTCCGAGCCTTCATGTCCGCCTCGCCGACGAAGCGCTGCGCATCGGCCCGCCGCCCGCGCGCGAAAGCTATCTCGCCATCGATCGCATTCTCGACGCTGCCAAAAAATCAGGCGCGCAAGCCATTCATCCCGGCTATGGATTTTTGTCGGAAAATGCCGAGTTCGCCGAAGCCTGCGCGACGGCCGGCATCGTCTTCATCGGCCCGCCCGCCGCGGCCATTCGCGCCATGGGCTCGAAAGCCGCGGCCAAGGAATTGATGCGCAAGGCGGGAGTGCCACTGACTCCCGGCTACGACGGGACCAATCAGGACCCGGCATTTCTCGAGCAGCAGGCCCAGGGCATCGGCTACCCCGTCATGATCAAGGCCAACGCCGGCGGCGGCGGCAAAGGCATGCGCCGCGTCGATGCAGCCGCCGAATTTCAGGCCGCCCTCGCATCGTGCAAGCGCGAGGCCGCGGCTTCCTTTGGCGACGACTCCGTGCTTCTCGAAAAATACGTCGTCGCGCCGCGCCACGTGGAAGTCCAGGTCTTCGGCGACATTCACAACAACATCATCAGCATCTTTGAGCGCGACTGCTCCGTGCAGCGCCGCCACCAGAAAGTGATTGAAGAAGCCCCCGCGCCCCTGATCACGAACGAACAGCGCGAAGCCCTCGGCAAGGCGGCCCGCGAAGCCGCCCGCGCGGTTGGCTACGTGGGCGCAGGCACGGTCGAATTTCTCTTCGATCGCGGCGGCAACTTCTACTTCATGGAAATGAACACGCGCCTGCAGGTCGAGCACCCGGTCACCGAAATGATCACGGGTCTCGACCTGGTGGAATGGCAATTGCGCATCGCCGCCGGCGAGCCCTTGCCGCTCAGGCAGGAAGAACTCACCATGCGGGGCCACTCGATGGAAGCGCGCATCTACGCGGAAGATCCCAGTCACGACTTTCTTCCATCGATAGGAAAGCTGATCCACCTCAGGCCGCCGGCGTCCTCTGAATACGTGCGCATCGACACCGGAGTGGAGCAGGGCGATACCATCACGCCTTTCTACGATCCCATGATCGCCAAGCTGATCGTCTGGGACGAAACGCGGGAACAAACCGTCCGCCGCATGCAAGACGCGCTCTCCGAATTCCAGATCGTCGGCGTCACCAGCAACGTCAGCTTTCTCCGCCGCCTCGTCACCAGCCCTTCGTTCATTAACGCGAACCTCGACACCGGCCTCATCGAACGTGAAAAAGAATTCGTCTGGCCCAAAGCCTCGGCGGCGCCCGATCGCGCAGTTGTCCTTGCCGCTCTCGCCATCATCCTTCGCGAGCGCAATGCGGCTCGAACGAATTCCCCCTGGGCCCGTGGCGATGGCTGGCGCCTGAACCAGACCCAGACGCGCCGTCTCACCTTTACGCAGGCCGACCATGCATACGCCGCCTCGGTTGAATATCGCCCCCGTGACTTGCGTATCTCGGTTGGGCCGGCCGCATATCTAGTTTCAGGCGAGCCGCAAAATCACGGCGGCATCGACGCTGTCATTGATGGTCAACGCGCACACGCAACCGTGATCCAGCACCAAGGCCGCTCTCACGTGTTTCATGATGGCCAACTTGACGTCCTCACCTACATCGATCCGCTCTCCGTCGCAGCCGAAGGCCACAGCAAGGAGAGCAGCCTTCTCGCCCCCATGCCCGGCCGCGTCATCGCGCAAGTCGTCCCGCCCGGTGAGCCCGTAGAGAAAGGCGCGCCGCTCATGATTCTCGAAGCCATGAAAATGGAATGCACCATTTACGCCCCCGCCTCCGGCAAAGTCGAATCCTTCCATTTCGCGGTTGGCGACCAGGTCACCGAAGGCGTGGAACTGCTTCACTTCAATCGCGCCGACCGGCAGACGGACGAGAACTAACATGACCATTCCCGCCACCGTGCGCATCGTCGAAGTCGGCCCCCGCGACGGCCTGCAGAACGAAAAGCAGATCGTCTCCACCCAGACCAAAATCGAATTCATCCGCCGCCTTGCCGACGCGGGCCTCAAGACCATCGAAGCCACCGCATTTGTCTCGCCCAAATGGATTCCGCAAATGGCCGATCACGCTGAAGTGTTGCGCGCCCTCCCCCTCGATCAGGGCGTCATCTACCCGGTGCTGGTCCCCAACCTGCGCGGCTTCGAATCGGCCGCCGCTGCCGGCGCCACTGAAGTTGCCGTCTTCGCCGCCGCCTCCGAAACCTTCTCCCAGCGCAACATCAATTGCAGCATCGCCGAGAGCCTCGAACGATTCGCACCCGTTTTCGCCGCCGCTTCCGCAGCCAACATCCGCATCCGCGGTTATGTCTCCTGCGCACTCGGGTGCCCCTACGAAGGCGAAGTCCCGCCCGCCAATGTCGCCGACGTCGCCGCCGCCCTCTTTGATCGCGGCTGCTACGAAATCTCCCTTGGCGACACCATCGGCGTCGGCACCCCCAATCGCACCACTGACCTTATAGAGACCGTCTCGCGCCGCATCCCCGTCGACAAGCTCGCCGGCCACTTTCACGACACCTACGGCCAGGCCCTCGCCAACATTTACGCCGCACTTCTCGCGGGCGTGCATGTCTTCGACTCCTCTGTCAGCGGCCTCGGCGGCTGTCCTTACGCGCCGGGCGCCGCCGGCAACGTCGCAACCGAGGACCTGCTCTACATGCTCAACGGAATGGGCATCGCAACCGGCGTCGATCTCGATCGCCTCATCGCCGCCGGCGCCTTCATCTGCGAGAAACTCGCCCGCCCCACACAATCACGCGTGGCGCTAGCCCGGTCGCGCTCTTGTCAGGGATAGTTTGATTTTCTTAGCAAGTTAGCGTCGCTTCGCGACGATAGCGAGTCGGCAAGTCAGCGGGGACCGTGCCTGGTCGTTATTCACCCAACCCGCGCCTCCGTCTTCGCCAACACTTCATCGCGGCTCACTCCCGGCGCCAACTCCGCCAGCTTCAATCCATCGCCCGTCACATCCAGCACGCACAAATCGGTAATGATGCGATTCACCACGCCCGCCCCCGTCAGCGGCAGGGTACACTCCCGCAGAATCTTCGCCTGCCCATCCTTCGATGTGTGTTCCATCAGCACCACCACGCGCTGGACGCCGGCCACCAGATCCATGGCCCCGCCCATGCCCTTGATCATCTTTCCCGGGATCATCCAGTTGGCCAGGTCGCCCTGCTCTGACACCTGCATCGCCCCCAGAATCGCCAGGTTCACATGCCCGCCGCGAATCATGGCAAACGACTCCGCGCTTGAAAAGAAACTCGCCCCCGGCAGCGCCGTCACCGTCTGCTTTCCGGCATTGATCAGGTCCGCATCCACTTCTTCATCCGTCGGAAACGGCCCAATCCCCAGCAGCCCATTCTCCGACTGCAGCGTCACATGCACATCGGCCGGCACATAATTCGCCACCAGCGTCGGCATCCCGATGCCCAGGTTCACATAGAACCCGTCTTTCAGTTCCATCGCCGTGCGCTGCGCCATTTGTTCCCGCGACCATGCCATCGCGTCACACCTTCCTTCCTATGTCTTCCTGATGGTCCGCTGCTCGATGCGCTTCTCCGCCCCAGGGTTATGCACCATGCGCTGCACGTAGATCCCCGGCGTATGCACATGGTCCGGATCGAGCTCCCCCGTCTCCACCAGGTTCTCCACCTCGGCCACCGTAATGCGCCCGCAAGTCGCCGCCACCGGGTTGAAATTCCGCGCCGTCTTTCTAAAGACCAGGTTTCCGCTCTTGTCGCCTTTCCACGCCTTCACCAGCGACACGTCCGCGCGGATCCCCTGCTCCAGGATGTAGGTCTTGCCGTCGAACTCGCGATGTTCCTTGCCTTCCGCCACCGCCGTCCCCACACCCGTGCGCGTAAAAAATCCCGGAATCCCCGCTCCCCCCGCGCGCATGCGTTCCGCCAGCGTCCCCTGCGGACAAAATTCAATCTCCAGAGTTCCCGACAAAAATTGCCGCTCGAACTCGCGGTTCTCCCCGACATAACTCGAAATCATCTTCCGGATCTGCCGCGTCTCCAGCAGCAAGCCGAGGCCCCAGCCATCCACGCCGGCATTGTTGCTCGCCACGGTCAGACCCTTCTTTCCCGTATCGCGCAGCGCCACGATCAACGCCTCCGGAATGCCGCACAGGCCGAACCCGCCCACCGCAATCGTCATTCCGTCTTCGACGATTCCGTCCAGCGCCGCCCGCGCACTCGGGTAAACCTTTGAATTCGCCAAGCCATCTCCGCGTGAAGCCCAATCAACAAACAAGCCCCAACGCCCGCACAGTAGTATGCGAGTCCGCCCGCCCCGCGCGCAACCTCTCCGCCTGGTCTCGCCCCGCTCGCAATCTGCTACAACTGAATTCGAACCCATGTGTGGCCGCTACTACCGCCGTTCCGACAAGCAGAAGATCGCGGAAGCCTTCCGCACCGGCGTTCCCACCTCCTTTGAAATTCTCCCCACCTACAACGTCGCCCCCCAGACCTTCCAGCCCATTGTTGCCTTCAACCGCAAAACCCTGGAGCGCGAAATCCTCCAGATGCGCTGGGGCCTGGTGCCTTACTGGGCCAGCGATCCTAAAATCGCCTACAGCACCATCAACGCCAAGGCCGAAACTCTCGCCACCAGCCCCGCCTTTCGCGAAGCTTTCAAGCGCCGCCGCTGCCTCATCCCCGCCGACGGCTTCTACGAATGGCAGCCCATCGACAAGAAGACCAAGCAGCCGTTCGCCTTCGCGCTGAAAGACCACCCGCTGTTCGCCATCGCCGGCCTGTTTGATGTGTGGAAGGACAAGAAAACCGGCCAGGCTCTCTTTTCCTACACCGTGATCACCACCGACCCCAACGAGCTTCTCGAGCCTTTCCACAATCGCATGCCGGTGATCCTGAATCCCGCCGACCACGAGCGCTGGATCGCTCCCGCCGAGCCGCATCAACTCCCCGTCGACCTGCTCCGCCCCTACCCCGACGAACTCATGACGGCATGGAAGGTCAGCCCCGCAGTCGGAAATGTGAAGAACGACGAGCCCGGACTCATCGCGCCCATCTGACCTCGCCCTCTGCCAATCCCACAATCTGCTGTGCCCGCTTGCCACACCCTGCAACGGTTTCGGATACTTACGCCAAGGCCCCTCGCGCGGGCCTCATTTCGTTTTACCGCGAGGTTCGGCCTTGGAACGTAAGCTGTACGACGCGCGCCTTGAACGCAAGGAGTGCATCTCTGAAATCGCCCAGTGCTACCACTTCAACTTCGTCATCGACGAGCTGGAGAGCTTCCCCTTCATCGCGGGACAATTTGTATCCACCATCGCCCCCGATCCCAAGGGCAAGCAGCAAACGCGCGCCTATTCCATCGCCTCGGCGGCGAGCGGCAATCGCTTCGACCTTTGCGTCAACCGGGTTGAGGGCGGCTTCTTTTCCAACCACCTCGCCGATCTCACCGATCTGCCCCCCGGCGGCATCGTCAAGATTCACGGCCCCCACGGCCACTTTGTTCTTAACCTCCCCGTGGCCGACTCCATCTTCATCTCCACCGGAACCGGCATCGCTCCCATGCGCGCTTACGCGCAGTGGCTTTTCCCTGAAGACGGCCCCGACCGCAGCGACGGCCGCGACATATGGATGGTGTACGGCACCCGCTACGAGAGCGAGCTGTACTACCGCGAAGAATTCGAAGCGCTCGCCGCCCGTAAACCCAATTTCCATTACATCCCCACGCTCAGCCGCGCCGACGACCACTGGAAGGGCTTGCGCGGTTATGTCCAGGAGCATGTTGCCCGCATCGTTGAGAAGCGCGCCGCGAAGCTTGGCATCAGCCTTCCCCTGCCGCCCGTCGATCCCGCCATCAGCCCCGCTGAACTGAAGTTCGATATTCACGCCTACATCTGCGGCCTCAACAACATGGTTGCCGGAGTGCGTGAAAAACTCGCCAACTACGGCTGGCACCGCAAGCAGATCATCTTCGAACGCTACGACTGAGCCGGCTTTTCGGCGTCGCTTGCGGAAACGAGGGAACGAGATGCGCCCCACGCGACAAACGGCAGGCACGATGGTTCTCCTCGCGATCCTTGCACTGTATGCCTGTGTTCGCGGTTTTGAAGTTCTGACCGGATCGCCGCGCACTGCCGTCGTGGCCCTGGAAGTTCTGTCGGCGATGGCCTTTGCGCTTCTCGACGGCGCCCGCCACTACGGCTGGCGCGGAATTCTCGTCTTTGCATCAATCTGCGCCGTCATCGGCAATGCCGTTGAGAACATCGGCATCGCCACCGGCTTTCCTTTCGGCCGCTACGAGTTTCTCGACCTGATGGGGCCACGGCTCTTCCACGTGCCCGTGCTGCTGGGCCTCGCCTACATCGGCATGGCCTACGTTTCATGGATGCTGGCCTGCTTCCTTCTCGGCCACGCTGACGTCCAGCCCGCAGGCCTCCGTTTCTTTTCGGCTCCCGTCGTTGCGAGCTTCCTCATGGTCACCTGGGATTGGGCGCAGGATCCAGTCTGGGCGACCCTTCTCCATGCCTGGAAATGGCGCGATGGCGGACGCTGGTTCGGAGTTCCCCTCTCGAACTACATCGGCTGGTACTCGACCGTCTTTCTCATCTACCTTGTCTTCGCGCTGTATCGCCGCCGCCGGCCTTCGCCACCGGCATCCGTCAGCCGCGCAGCATCCTGGCCGCCGCTGCTGTTTTACGCGTTATGCGCAGCCGGCAACGCAATGCAGGTATTTACTCGCCTGCCGCAACAGGCGGTGATCGACGCCACCGGAAAATCCTGGCGGGTCGCCGACATCCTCACCGCATCGGCGCTGGTGTCGATCTTTGTGATGGGTGGCTTCGTCCTGGCGGGCACGCGTCGGTTGTTCACGTCGGGCCGGCCCTCAATGGGGTGAATCATTCCCACGCCTGATCGGGAACTCCAAACTGTGAACTGCGAACTACGAACTGTTCTTAAAGATTGAACAGCTCTCTCAGCCTCTTCGTCTGCGAACGGCTCACCGGGATCTCAGTCTGCTGCTTGTCGTTCATGCGCAGCTGGTAGCTCGACTTGAACCACGGAACCACTTCGCGAATGTGGTTGATATTCACCACAAACCCGCGGTGCGCCCGCCAGAACACCGCGGCGTCCAGTTGTTCCAGCAGTTCCTCCAGGGTGCGGCATTTCGAATGCCCTTCGAAGCTCTGCGTCACCACGCGAATGATTCCTTCATCGATGGCGGCAAAGCAGATCTCCGCCTGGTCCACCAGCAGCAGCCGGTTCTGTGCCTGCACAATCAGCTTGGCCGGCTGGTGAGTGCGTCCCGTTCCCTGGTTCAGCAGCCGCAGCAGAGCGTCGATTTGCGCTTCCGCGCCCGGAACCGCGCCGCCGCCGGACATGCGCGTCTTCGCCCGCTCCACCGCCTTCTCCACGCGCGTGCGGTCAAACGGCTTCAACAGGTAGTCCACCGCGTTCACATCAAACGCGCGCACCGCGTACTGGTCATACGCCGTCGCAAACACGATCTGCGGCAGAGACTCTTCCTCGCCCGGATGGGCGCGCGCCTTGGCGTCGCTTCGTTCCTTCAGGCGCTTGATCACCGCGAATCCATCCAGGCCCGGCATCTGGACGTCCAGAAACACCAGGTCGGGATGGTGCTCTTCGATCAGGTCCACGGCCTCGATGCCGTTCGTGCCCTGTCCCACAACGTCCACCCCGCCCACCGAATCGAGCAGGTATTTCAGCTCTTCGCGGGCCAGTTGTTCGTCGTCAATAATGAGCGCTGATAAAGACATGCGGAGGCTTGATTGTAGGTACCGGCATTCGTGCGGGTCAATGCGGTCTCAGTGGTCTGGGCTGACAACTGACAACTGACAACTACGAACTGTGAGCTACGAACTGCGAACTATGAACTGTGAACTGTGAGCTACGAACTCAGCCCTCACTCCGCCATCACCCGCAGCCGCGCCGGCATCTGGTCCGCGGCCAGTTCATGCCCGCAGCGCGTGCAGAACTGGTCGGTCGCGCGCACCGTCCTGAAGCACGTTCCGCAACTCGCCGTGAGCTGGTAGTCGCATTGCGGGCAGAAATGAAAATCGCTCTGCACAAACGTACTGCAGGCCGGGCAGCGGGAAACCAGCGGCTGCCGCAACAGGAAATACAGCACTGCCCCGATCCCGCCCGGCATTACGAAGCAGATCAGCATCCAGAACCGCGCGCTCATCGCCCGCCGCGGAGCATCCTTGCTGACGTACCCCACCATCAGGAAATACAACGAGGCCAGCAGGCCCCACGAGAGGTTGAAATAGATCCTGAACCCAATCGGAGGTCCGGGATGATGGCGCTGCGCCGGCAGCACCAGCCACATGTAGTACTCGACGGCCACAAAGGCCGAGGTCGCGGTGACGATCGACCACCACGGGATCAGCCGGGCGTCTTCGTTCACGGTAATCAATTCGGGATCGCGCATATTCAGTCCCTCTCGCAGGAGGGTTCCAGTCGAAGTTCAACTAGAGATTAACTTCTGTAACAATGACGGCTCGCCGCCTCCGGAAGTTGCGGCTTCGGAGCGGCAATTCCACCGTCGCGGAGCCATTTCCGGAGGAAACGAACCGATTCACCCCCCGTTCAGACCAAATTGCAGATAATTATCGCTCTTCGGCGCATAGTAAATAAGTGAACAGCAGTGTCTCGACCCTGTCGTTGCCGGAACTCAATCCCCCGGCCAATTTCGACGCTAAGCAGGCTGTGGTGAAAGTCTGGTTTTGAAGGGACGCGGCTTCACAGGCTGCGGAAAAACTCCGTGCATGGAGTGTACGGGCTTCAGCCCGTACATTAACCTCAGCAGAATGACCGCGGCTTTAGCCCCCGAGGGACGTTTCCTCCTCGCCCGCTGTTCGCGGTTTTTGGGCAGCCTCTTTAGTCGTGCCGTAAAGCCTCGCGAATCAACGCGGCTTTAGCCGCCGACGGACGGTTTTCCCGAGATTCCGACTTCCGCCACAGGCTCCTGGGGCCGGGAGACCAGGCAGGCATTTGGGAAGGAAATTCGACGACAGAGGCGAATTGCAAAAAAAAAATTTAAGGGCGAAGGGTAAAAACTAGGTTTAACCGCTTAGATATCAATGATATACAGCGGGAGCAATCCAAAAAGAGCCCCGCGGAAATAGCTGAAAAATAAGGACTTGCGAGAAACGATGCGCTATGTTCGATCCCCGACTTATCCCGGGGAATCAGGACCGATGCCGCAGCCATCCAGCCATCACCGCCGCGGCCAGCAGGGCCGGACACACGATGCACACCCACAGGCTGAACTGGCAGGCCAGGTCGCCCAGGTGTTCGCCGGAAATCAGGTTATCGACGGCCCACCAGATCAGCGGTCCGAACACCAGGAGGAAAACCAGGATCGAGGCAATCGCGATGGCGCGAACCCGCTTCCGCCCGGCCTTCTGGTCTTTCATCACTCCCAGGGAAGCCATCACTACCCGGCGCGCGCCGTAAGCGACTTCGCGCTCCCTTCCGGCATCCTGGCCCGCCGCGGCAGTTCTCAGATCGCCGTCGCGGGATCCGCCGGCACTTCCAGCAGCCATTACTCCGCCTCGGGTCGCGGCGCAGACAGGCTTTCCAGCTTCGGCTTGATCGCGGCCAGGCCTCGATAGAGTCTTGATTTCACGGTGGAAAGCGGCGCCCGGGTCACCGTCGCAATCTCCTGCAGCGACAGTTCCTCGTGGAATCGCAGCACCAGCACTTCCCGGTAGAGCGTGTCCACCTGCAGAAGCGCTTCAGAAACCCGCTGCCGGTCTTCCAGGCTCGCGAAGTTCTCAAAGGGAGTCGGCTGGCTGTCGGAAACCTCGAAGCTCATCGGCCGGTCGTCTTCGTTGGCGCCCTCAAACAACTCGTCCAGGCTGGCCAAGGTCCGCTTGCGGCGATAGTCGATCACCAGGTTGCGGGCAATGGTGAACAGCCACGTATCGAACCGGGCCTTGCCGTTGAACTGGGCGCCGCGGACCAGGACCCGCATCCAGACCTCCTGAAAGAGGTCCTCGGCCAGTTCCCGGCTGCTGGTCAAGAACAGCAGGTACCGCAGCAGGCGATGCTGGTAGCGGACGATCAACTCATCCAGCAGACCCGCTTCCTGGTGCTTGAGACCGGCGGCGATGGCAAGGTTTTCCTGCCGTACCGCTTCCTCTTGGGCAGCAGCCGAACCCTGGGCAAACAGAGACTGTACCGACGCGAACGCCTTCATCTTGCTCTATTAGACGACAAACCCGTCCCAAAAGCCGAAAAGATTAATCGATTTACTCAAAATGTACGGATTTTGCGCCGCCGTTGAGCCGTTTCGCTACCTTGAGGGCGTATTCGATCGCGGTGCGCACTCGCCTCTCCCGTCCCTCCGCCGTCTGGTAGTAGAAGATGGCGAACAGGTGGTTCCGTCGTTGAATCGGCGTCATCGCTTCCCACCCGTCCCGCGCGGCGGGCTGGCACTGGAACGCCGCGCGCAGAATCGGCGGCGGCTCCTCTTCGCCTTCCATGGCCAGAAACAGCCGCTCCGCGATCTGTTCGGCCCGCTTGGTGCGGGTTTCGCCACTCTTCGGCTCCGCGATCCAGCGCCCGATATCGCGCCGCGCTGAGGGGTTCAGAGCGTCATAGTAGCGCCGCAGCCCCCGGCCGGCCTTCAAGGCCTTAGCCAGCTCCACGGGAACAATCGCTTCCCGCTCCTCGAGGTCGGGCTCCAGGCGGAACTGCGCGGTATCGCCGGGCCGGGCTCGCGCGCCTGCCTGCATCTTCTTGTTTACCAGTACGATATGCTTCTTGCCGCCCGCCGACGGAAACAGGGAGGTGCGGAACGCGAATCCATTGATCTCCCCGCGTACCCGCCGGCCTTTCCGCACCGGCCATACCTCTGCCGGGTCGAACGGCACGCGCGCGATCACCCAGTTCAGCCCCTCGCCCGACCGCTCCAGCACCGCGCGAAATATTTTGGGTTTCGATTTCGCCATAGCGACTCAGCAATCGAATATACGTACCTTCCGTTGCGGAAATCCAGTGGTCGAACGGGCAAAATCCAGCCGCGCGGTGCGACCTTTTAAACTGTCCCTTATGGAGATCCTGTACGGAGTTCACGCGGTGGAAGAGGCGCTGAAGGCCGGCCGACGGCGGTTTGACCACGTGATGGTCGCTCGCGAGCGCCACGACGACCGGCTCGCACGGCTGGTCTCCGACTGCCGCCAGGCCGGGGTCCGCATCCTGCAGGAATCTCGCGAGCAACTCACCCAAATCGCTGGAACCGTAGCCCACCAGGGCGTGGTTGCCGTGGTCCGCCCCCAGGAATTCCTGACCATCGAAGACCTGTTTGAGCCTCTGCCTTCCTCCACAGGCTCACGCCTGTTGCTGGCTATCGACGCCGTCGAGGATCCGCAGAACCTCGGCGCTCTTCTGCGCGTCGCCGATGGTGCCGGAGTGGACGGCGTTATCCTCACCGAACGCCGTTCCGCCCCTTTGAGCCCCGCCGCCATCAAAGCCAGCGCCGGCGCTTCCGAGCACCTTCGCATCGCCCGCGTGGTCAATCTTGTCCGCGCCCTCGAAGACCTTAAGACCCACAATCTATGGATCATCGGCCTCGATGAGCGGGGAACCACCGACTACGACCAGTTCGACATGACCGGAAACTGCGTGCTGGTCATGGGCCGGGAGGGAGCCGGCCTACACGATCTCGTCCGCCGCACCTGCGACCACCTCCTGCGCATTCCCATGGCCGGAGGAGTGAGCTCCCTGAATGTCTCAGCAGCCGGCGCCGTGGTCCTCTACGAAGCCTTCCGCCAGCGCCGGGCAGCATCCCGCATGGCGGCAGGCGCTTTCCCCGCGGCTTCCTCCGCGTCCAAACCGGCAAAACGGAAAGGCCTCGGTTCATGAAGTTTTTGCTCGCCCTTGTTTTGCTTTCCGCCACCTCGCTTTGCTCCTACGCTCCGGCTCAATCGACACCTGCCCCGGCGATGACCCCTCCGCCGGCACCGGTGAACCCGAAAAGCAAGGTCATCTTCTCCCGGTCCATCGATGAAAACGGCCGGACCACCACCCAGGCCGGTCCCGGCAACTCCGCGCAGATGCTCCCCGCCCCCATCGCCGACGACAGTGAACGCCGGGCAGTCACGTTCGCGGCCATGGATCTTGACGTCCACCTTCGCCCTGAAGTGCACCAGATCGCGGTCCGCGCTTTGCTCACGGTCCGAAATGACGGAAAGACCCCCCTGGCGCACCTGCCCCTGCAGATTTCCTCCTCGTTGAATTGGGAACGCATCCGGGTCGAAGGAAAGGACACCGCCTTCCAGGTCGCCACGCTTAATTCCGATTCAGACCACACCGGCCAGCTCCACGAAGCGGCGGTTGCGCTGGCGCAGCCGCTTGGCCCCGGCGCCAGCATGAAGCTGGATGTCACCTACTCCGGCCCGATATCCCTTTCCGCGCAGCGGCTCACCGCGATTGGGACGCCGGAGGACGTGGCGCTTCATTCCGACTGGGACCGGATCGATACGGAGTTCTCCGGCCTGCGCGGATTCGGCAACGTGGTCTGGTATCCGGTTTCCGCCGTCCCCGTAATCCTTGGCGATGGCGCTCGCCTCTTCGACGAGATCGGCGAGCACAAGCTGCGCATGTCGGGAGCGCGGTTCCGTCTACGCCTCACCATCGAATTTCCGCATGGTCAGGCGCCCACCGTCGCGCTCATCAACGGACATCCCGCCGAATTGCACGTCACAGATTCGGCCGGGCCGGGAGCAGACATCGCCGGCGTGGCGACCACGCAACTCGACGAAACAGCTCTCGGCTTCGAAGCACCCAGCCTGATCGTCGCAATGCGGAAAACACACCAGGTCGGCAATGTGACCGCGTGGATTCTCCCCGACAACGAAGTTGCCGTGCAATCGTGGATGGACGCCGCCGCTACCGTGACGCCATTCCTGCAAGGTTGGCTGGGACAGAGTCCGCGCGCCCAACTCACGCTGCTCGACCTGCCTGATCCACGGGACGCGCCTTATGAAACCGGGGCCCTGCTGGCCACCAGTCTGCATGAAGCTCCCCACGAGCAGTTGGAGGGCCTGATGGCGCACGCACTCACGCACGCGTGGATGCAATCGCCTCGCCCCTGGCTTAGCGAAGGGGTCGCTCATTTCATGGGGACCCTGTGGATTGAAAAACAGCAGGGGCGGCAAAAAGCGCTCAGCGCGCTCGAGGCCGGACGCCAGGCGCTTGCGCTGGCCGAGCCGGCGAGTCCTGGTGAGAATTCGGGCCAGCCGCTCGCCCTGGCCATCGCGCCCGTGTACTTTCGCACCAAGGCCACGTATGTTCTATGGATGCTCAGAGATGTCGCCGGCGATACTACCCTCTCCGCCGCGCTGCGCGCTTACGACCCGAGTCACGACGGGGACAAGGGCCCTGGCAAGAATCCCGGTCCCGGCGAATTTGAAACACAGGTTGAACATGCGGCAGCGCGCAGCGATCTGGCGTGGTTCTTCGACGACTGGGTGAATGCGGATAAAGGTCTTCCCGATCTTTCCATCGAGAGCGTCTTTCCCACCGCCCAGCAGGCAGGCAATTGGCTGGTTGCCATCAACGTCGCCAACTCCGGCTATGCTTCCGCCGAAGTCCCAGTGACGGTGAGGACTGACGCCACGTCCGTCACTCAGCGGGTACGCATCCCGGCGCGAGGCAAGGCCGTGCAGCGCATCCTCATCCAGGGCAAACCCACGGAGGTCGAGGTGAATGACGGGACGGTGCCCGAGAGCGAGGCCAGTGTTCATGTCACAACCCTCGATGCTGCCGGCTCCAGTGCAGCTCCGCCGTCACAGGACCCTTCAATTCCGCATTGAATTTATAGGACGCGGCGAACCCCGACTCAAAATGGCTCAGAACTCCGTCTGCAAAAGCTCTCAAGAAACACTTTGAGCAGCCCTCTGCTTGCGCACCTCTCGAACAGCATCGAGAAGGGATTCCGGTCCTGAGGTGATCTCCAGGCCCCCTCCACAGCATGGTGTTTGACTCTCGAGCGGGCTGATACACAGAATCTGGATCTCCGGATTGCATTGCCGCAGCCTGTCGGTGAGAGTGGCGGCGCGTTCGGCCTCAACCGATCGGCAGATGAGTGCTACGTCGAACGATCGGGCCCGCGGATGCGAAAGGGCAGTGGTGCTGGGGATCGATACGATCTCGTAACCGTCACTCGACAGGAGCAGTTCCCGCGAAAAACGCAGCCCTTCATCGTCGCTGATCGAGAGAATTCGGACAGGCTTGCTCATGTGCTTGGAATATCTCCTTTCGGTCCTGGCTGATTGGGGAACCACAGTTTGCCGCCGGTGATAGGGGCAGCCTGTCATCACCTTTTCTTCAGCACAAATAAGGTCTGCCCGCAGAGAACAATCGCGGCTGGCACAGAACCGTTTAACCTGGGCGTGAATCTGTCCGTCTTAATCTTTAGAAAAGTATTGAATCACACATGGTCGCAAGACCGTATCAACCTGAATAGGTACATCTCATCATCGGGGTAGTCTCCCCTGGATTTGATAAGTATACTCGTCGGGCCAACCACATTCTCCGGGTGATTCAACTAACGATTCCGCGCGAGATCGCATACCGCGTCAGCTCCGCAGTCGTGCGCACTCCCAATTCGTCCATCAGGCTGTTGCGGTGAAACTCAACAGTCTTGGGGGAAATATGCAGCGCTGCGGAAATCTCCCTTGTGGTTTTTCCTTCGGCAACCAGTTGCAGAACTTCACGCTGGCGGGGGGTCAATGTACTCCCGAAAAATTCCGAGGGATTTCTGCCAGGATCCAGCGCGGCGAGCTCCGCGGCCTTTTCTCCCACCAGCGGAGTAACGTAGTACAGATTTCGCAGCGCCCGATGGATGGCCTCGACAAGTTCCGTAGACGCGGATTGCTTGGCTACATATGCTTTGGCGCCCGCCGTGAACGCGGCATGGACGTAGGCCGGGTCGAGTTGTTGCGTGACGAAGACGATCTTCGAGCCTGGCAGGGATTTGTTCAAACGCCGCGCTGCTTCAATACCGTTCAACTCCGGCATCCCGATATCGAGAACAATGACGTCCGGCCGCAGGCGCTCAGCCTCGACCACCAGAGACCTGCCGTCCACAACCGTGCCGACGATCTCAAATTCCCCGGCGAGTAAACGGGTCAGTCCCTCCAGCATGAGCCCGTGATCGTCCGCCAGCAGCAGTCGTTTACGCATGAGGCTCCAAGGAAATAGTCGCCCTTGCACTCGCCTTAGCTCTGTCAGAAGATTCGTTCGCTCCTCGGATGAGCAAATCTAAGCATATACCGCATATCGGACATTAGCGGTTCGGCTTTTGCCAATACCCGGCTTCGAGGAAACGCAAAATGTGTGATTTGTTTTCCGGCAGAAATACGGGCGGTGGCGTTACTGCTCGCAGGGCGATCCGTTGCCCATGCACGCCTGTCCGCAACAGGGGCCGCCCATGCCGCACTGCGGAGCAGCATAATTCGACGCTTTCGAGTTGCCCTTTGTGATCGCGCCGGCTCCGCCGCTGATTAACCGCTTCACATGGCCGCCGCACTGCGGGCAGGTTTCTACCGCCTGCTCCGACATTTTCTGGCGCTGTTCGAAGTGGCCCTCACATGCATCGCATTGATATTCATAAGCTGGCATAAGATCACTCCGGGCCCTGGTGGGTGTACGTCCAGTATACGATGAGCGGATTTCGCCACTCGTCACAACCATCTTGACCAGCACCTACAGGCGTGGTAACAATTACCACACATGTAGGAGATAGCCACTTGCCGCCACCCAAGCTCTCGAAACTTGAATTCCAAATTATGGAGACTCTCTGGAACAAAGGGGAGTGCTCCATACGCGAGATCCAGGAGTCCTTTGCGCCGAAGGGGCGACCGGCGTATACCACCGTTCAGACGACCGTAAACCGGCTCGAAGTCAAGGAAGTGGTGCAGCGTGTCAAGAAGGTGGGCAACTTCCACGTGTACGCCCCGGCCATCTCGCGCGAAGCAGCCCAGCGCCGCCTGATTGACGATATGCTGTCCATGTTCGGCGGTCGCAGCCAGCCAGTAATGGCCCATCTCATCGAGGCTGGAAAGCTGTCGCTCGACGACGTAAGAGAGGCCGAACGGCTTTTGAAAAATCTCTCCCGGGAGTCAAGCAAGGAGAGGAAGTCATGACCATTCCCGAACTGTGGCGCCCCGCCTGGACAGCCCCACTCTTCAACCATCTCTGGCAATCCACGTTTGTCCTGCTGGTTGCCTGGCTCTTGACGCTTGCACTCCGGCGCAACCCGGCACGCGTCCGCCACGCGATATGGATGCTGACCTCCATCAAGTTCCTCGTACCGTTTGCGCTCCTGTCCGAACTTGGAGCTCATTGGGCGAGGCCCGTCGCCGGACAATCGATCGGCTCTGCTGTTTACACGGCCGCGGATGAAATTGGCCGGCCCTTCCAGCAGTCCTCTGCTCTAGCCGCCCGGACTGTGTCCTCAGCGGACCCTGCCCGCCTGTTCGCGCATCTTCCCGCATTGCTCGCGGCCCTGTGGCTGTGCGGCGTAATCGCGATGCTCGCCACGCAGATCGTACGCTGGCGCCGTGCCGCCGCGATATCGAAAGCTTCTATGCCCATCGACCAAGGCCGCGAACTGGAAGCCCTGCGCCGCGCGGAGTCGAATGCTGGACTGCGCAAGCCGATTCCGCTGCGCTTCTCGCCCCGGACCATCGAGCCGGGCGTCTTTGGAATCCTGCGTCCCGTGCTGCTTTGGCCGGCCGGGATCTCCGCGCAACTCAATGACGCACAGGTTGAAGCGATTGTCGCGCACGAAATGGAACATGTGCGGCGCCGCGACAATCTCACTGCCGCGATTCACATGCTCGTCGAAGCACTGTTCTGGTTTCATCCCGCGGTGCGCTGGATGAGCTCGCGGCTGCTCGACGAGCGCGAACGCGCATGCGACGAGAAGGTGCTCGAGTTGAGCGCGCGCCCGGAGACGTACGCGGAAAGCATTCTCAAAGTCTGCACATTCTGCCTGGAGCCGCCAGCGCCCTGCATAGCCGGCGTTTCCGGTTCCGACCTGAAGCAGCGCGTACTGCGCATCATGACGCATCAAGCGGGTAGGAGCTTGAGCGGCCTGCGCAAAATCGCGCTCGGAGCCTCGGCCGTATTCGCGATCGCAATTCCTCTAGGCTTCGGAATGCTGCACGCCATGCAGGCTCCCACCCAGATCGTGCATCCTTCCGCCGTGCCCGGGCCGGCCTTTGAAGTCGTCAGCATCAAGCCCAATCACGATACGGGGAAGATGCGCCGCATCGGGATGTCACCTACCGGGTTCACCGCCACCCATGCCTCGCTGAAAGAGATCATCGGTATGGCCTATGAACTCAAGGGAGACAGCCAGCTTATCGGCGGACCAAACTGGATGGACTCGGATTATTTCGACATCGAGGCAAAAGAGAGCGAAGCAGATATCGAAGCTGGGAAGACCCTCTCCATGGATCAACGAAGAAATCAGTTTTCGCTGATGCTTCAGTCGATGCTGGCCGACCGGTTCGCATTGAAGACCGCGATTGAAACAAGAGAACTTCCCGTCTATGCATTAGTCGTGGCCAAGGGCGGATTGAAGATGAAGCAGGTGCAGGTCGATCCGTTGCCGCCGGCGGGAACTCCGCCTCCGCCCGGCGCGCATCTTCCCCGCTTGATGACCACGGACGGCCGCCAGTGGACAGCCACAGCCTTTCCCGTTAGCGAACTCAGCCATTGGTTGTCGCACTTCGAAGAAATGAACAACCGCGTGGTCGTCGATGAAACCGGGGTGACGGGCAACTACGATTTTGTCCTGAGCGGGGTCTCAATGGGCCCTCAGATGGGAGAGAAGCGTGACCCGTCGGAAGAGCCGCCGACGTCCATCTTTACCGCCCTTCAGGATCAACTTGGCCTGAAGCTCGAGCCCCGCAAGGCGCCGGTCGAAGTGCTCGTTATCGAAAGCGCCCAGTTCCCTTCACCCAATTGAAGAAGTAATCGTTCGAGATCTCCGCCCGCGATCTGCGGCCGATCGCTAATTGAAGTCCGACCGGCAGTTTGCCCGTGTTTTCTCGATCGATTCCCCCGGCAGTCATAGAAAGCACTCTTCGAATGTGAGGATCGCTCCATGATCGATGTGATTCGCCCCCGGTCCGTTCTCTCTCTCACGATGTTGTTGACAGCGGCCTCGATGACGCTCATCGCGTTGCCTTTATGTGGCGCGCAGGCAGATACCGCGCCGAATCCGTCGCCGTCGGCGGATGCGTCCCCCGGCCTTCCGAAGTATGACGTTGCCACCATCAAGCCGACCACCGCATCCGATGGCCGCAGAATGTTCATGTTCACTCCCGACGGCGTTTCGCTTGCCGGCGTCCCGGTGCAGATGATGCTGAAGGAAGCCTTCGGCCTGGAAGATGATCACATCATAGGAGCGCCGGCGTGGACCAGGACCAATCGATATGACCTGCAGGCAAAGGTCGCCCCGGAAGACGCGCCAAGATTGAGCACGCTCAAATTTGAAGAGCGTCGTGCAATGTTTCTCCCTTTACTCGTGGAGCGCTTTAATTTGAAGTACCACCACGAGACGCGAGAGTTGTCCGGCTATACGCTGGTGGTTGCCAAGGGCGGACCGAAGATGAAGGCGAGCGAGGTACCGCCCCCTCCGCCGCCCGACGCTAAGCCTCCGGATCCAGGTCCGAATCCAAACCCCGGCGGTCCCGGCGCGGCCGCGTCTCAACCGCGGCGCATGCTTCGAATGATGGGCCGCGGACATCTCGAATCGGAGGGTACAAACACCGAGACGCTGGCGCGCGTTCTTTCTGACCAACTGGGAAGAACTGTCGTTGACAAGACCGGCCTGACCGGCAACTACGATTTCACGCTCCAGTGGACTCCGGATGATGCGCCTCCGCCAACGCCCGGCGCGGATGGCGGAGCCCCGCACAATGACAGCACGACAGATGCGGTCGGCCCATCCCTATTCACCGCCGTGCAGGAACAGCTGGGGTTGAAACTGGAATCGTCGAAAGGCACCGCCGATGTTATCGTCATTGACCACATCGACCTGCCCTCTGAGAATTGAACGCAACCGTTTGGAGCGAATGCGTGCGGCGACAACTCGGCACAATTCTGCTTCTGTGCTTTCTGGTGGGGATGGGCGCGCCGCGAATCGCAGCAGCGTCGCCCTACTCGGGCCAGGTTACGTTCGGGGGCCTGCCCCTGCCGGGAGCCACCATCACCGCCATTCAAGGAGACAAGAGGCTCGCCATAACATCCGACGAATCCGGACGATATCGCTTCGATGATTTGCCGGATGGCCAATGGAACATCGAGATCGCCTTGCAATGCTTTGCGCCGATTCACGCCGACGTAACGATTAGCCCGCAGACCGCGCCGGGCAAATGGGAACTGACCCTGCTCCCCATCGAGGAACTGCTTGCCCTCGCCAGGCCCGAACCGACACAGAACTCCGCCCAGCCGCCAGTTCAGGCCGCGGCAACACATCCTGAATCACCCGCCAGCGCTCCGGCGGAAATTCCCAAATCGCCGGATCAGTCCGACGAGCAAAGCTCGGACGGTTTTCTGGTCAATGGCAGCGTCAACAATGCCGCCACGTCGCAGTTCTCGCTGGACCGTGCCTTCGGCAACAAGCGTGGGAATTCCAGAAACCTCTACAACGGAGGACTGGCATTCTCATTCGATAACTCAGTTTTCGATGCGAAGCAATATTCGCTCACCGGAATTGACACGCCAAAACCGGCCTACAACCGCATGACCGGAGGCATCACGTTTGGCGGCCCAGTTAAGATTCCTTATCTGCTGCGGCGCAACGGCCCCAATCTTCTTTTCGCTTATCAATGGACGCGCAACCACACGGCGCAAACTGACTCGGCGCTGGTGCCCACCGATGCCGAGCGGAGCGGCAACCTGCTCGACGCTCCCGGACAGCCCGCGACGATCATCAATCCCGCATCCGGTCTGCCCTATCCTGGCGGCGTCGTTCCCATCAGTACGCAGGCACAGGCACTGCTGCAGTTGTATCCTCATCCGAATGTCGCGGGCAATCCTCTTTACAATTACCAGATTCCCGTTCTGAACAGTTCGCACCAGGACGCGCTGCAGATGCGCTTGGACAAGACACTTGGCCGAAAAGATCAGCTCTACGGCAACTTCAATCTGCAAAGTGTGCGTGCCGACGCCGTGAGCCTGTTCAACTTCGTCGACGCCACGGACACCCTTGGTTTGAATACCAACATCAACTGGTCGCACCGGTTCAGCCAGCGGCTCTTCGTCTACGGCGCCTATCACTTCAGCCGTTTGCGGACGCTGATACGGCCCGAATTCGAAAATCGGCAGAACATCGCCGGCGCTGCCGGAATCGCGGGCAGCGACCAGTCCCCCGCCAACTGGGGGCCGCCCGCGCTCAACTTCTCCCGCGGCATCGCCTCACTCAGCGATGCGCAAAGCGCATTCAATCGCAATCGCACCGATGGCTATTCAGCCTCGGCAGGGATTTATCGCGGCCACCACAACATCACGATCGGTGGTGACTTCCGACGGCAGCAGTACAACGACTTCTTCCAGCAAGACCCGCGGGGAAGTTTCTCTTTCACGGGCACGGCGACTGGCTCCGACCTTGCCGACTTTCTCATCGGCGTTCCGGACGCGAGTTCGATTGCCTTTGGCAATGCGGACAAATATTTCCGTCAAGGTGTCTACGATGCCTATGCTTCCGACGACTGGCGCATGTTGCCGACCCTCACCATCAACGCCGGTGTTCGCTGGGAATATGGCGCGCCCATGTCGGAACTTCATGGCAGGCTCGTGAATCTCGACGTGGCGCCCGGATTCACTGCGGTTGCGCCTGTGCTCGGCAACGATCCCGTCGGTCCGCTAACCGGTGCGCACTATTCCAACTCGCTGGTGCAGCCTGACAGAGCCGGCGTCGAGCCTCGTATCGGCATCTCCTGGCGTCCGATGCCCGCCTCAACCATCGTCATTCGCGCGGGCTACGGCATTTATCACGACACCTCGGTCTACCTGAATCCGGTTTTGCAACTTGCGCAGCAGGCGCCCTTTTCAAAGAGCGTAAAAGAGCAGAACAGCGCCGCATGCCCGCTTTCACTTGCAAATGGGTTTATTCCATGCGGTTCCACAACCAGCCAGACATTCGGCCTCGATCCACATTTTCGCGTCGGCTATGCGCAGAACTGGAATCTTGCCCTGCAGCGCGACTTGCCCGGCGCAATGCAACTGACCGCAACTTATCTTGGCGTGAAGGGCACGCATGGAGTGCAGGAATTTCTGCCCAACAGTTATCCTCTGGGCGCGCCCAATCCTTGTCCCGACTGTCCTTCCGGATTTGTCTATGAAACTTCGGGAGGCAACTCCACGCGCCACTCAGGCCAGTTGCAGTTACGTCGCCGGCTGAAAGGCGGCTTTACCGCCCTTATGCTGTACACCTATTCAAAATCAATCGACGATGACGCCGCGCTGGGGGGCCAGGGACACACCTCGAGTGCTTCGCAGAGCGGCCTGTCGGAAAGTGAAACGCTGACCCTGTCGGCTGCCCCAATGCAAACTCCCGCGGTTGCCCAAGACTGGCGCGACCTGCGCGCAGAACGCTCTCTTTCGTCATTCGATCAGCGTCATCTCCTCAATTTGCAGGCGCAATATACGACAGGGCAGGGGCTCGAAGGCGGCACATTACTGCATGGCTGGCCCGGGCGTTTGCTCAAGGAGTGGACTCTGCTCACACAAATCAATGTGGGTACTGGACTGCCGGAAACGCCCGTATACTCGGCTGTGGTCCCGGGTACGGGCTCGATCGGTTCCTTGCGGCCTAGCCTCACTGGGGCGCCCATTTATGTCGCCCAACAGCACACGCACCTCAACGCGTCGGCGTATGCCGCACCCTCAGCAGGCACATGGGGCACCGCGCCAAGAAACTCCATTCGCGGCCCGAGCACATTCGGCCTCGATGGCGCCATGCAACGCACATTCCGGCCCACATCGCGCTTCTATCTCGACACCCGAATCGAAGCGACAAACCTGCTGAACCACGTGGTCTTCAATAACTGGAACACGGTCTTCGGCGACACGCAATTTGGCCAACCCGTGGTCACAGACCAGATGCGCAGCCTGAAGGCCACGCTGCGCCTGAGATTTTAGGCCATGCGAAAACTGCTCGCATTTTCGATTCTCTTCACCACTGCCGCGATGGCGCAGCAGGTGGG
Source organism: uncultured Acidobacteriota bacterium (assembly GCA_963730805.1). Lineage (GTDB taxonomy): Bacteria > Acidobacteriota > Terriglobia > Terriglobales > Acidobacteriaceae > Telmatobacter. The sequence goes on from CAVSTL010000001.1 coordinate 569,335, forward strand.
CCAGAACCGCGACCCAAGTGCGCCGAAAGACTATACGCTCTCGATGAAGGTGCAACTCGTCGTCGAGACGGTCGTCGTGAAAGACAAGCAGGGCAATCCGGTTCATGGCCTTAGCGCCGGGGATTTTTCGGTAACCGAAGATGGTGCTCCGCAGACCATCCGCTTCTGCGAGCACCAGGACTTGATCGCAAACGCAAAGCCGCTGGCTCCATCGAAACCCGCCGACGAAGATTTGAAAATCTACAAGCGGCTGGCGCAATCTCAAATCGCTCAGGACACCGCGAACAATGAGCGCTACAGGAATCGCCGCCTGCTCGTCCTTTATTTCGACATGTCCGCCATGCGTCCGGCCGACCAGTTGCGCGCGCTCCGCGCCGCGGAGCAATTTATTCGAACCCAGATGACCTCCGTCGACCTGCTTTCGATCATGCGCTACAACAGCGCGTCAGTTGATGTGCTTCAGGACTTCACCGCCGATCGCGACAGGCTCCTCAGCATTCTGCAGACATTGATTGTTGGCGAAGGCCAGGACTCGGCCGACGAGATCGACGATGCCAGCAGTTCCGACACCGGCGCGGCCTTCGGGCAGGACGATGCCGAATTCAATGTCTTCAACACCGATCGCCAGCTGTCCGCCCTGCAAACCGCGGCGCAGATGCTGGGCCGCGTGCCAGAGAAGAAGTCGCTGATCTACTTTGCCGGAGGCTTGCGGCTGAACGGAATCAACAACCAGGCTCAGCTTCACGCAACGGTCGACGCAGCCATCAAGGCGGGCGTATCGTTCTGGCCCATCGACGCCCGCGGCCTGGTGGCCGAGGCTCCGCTCGGCGATGCTACGCAAGGTTCACAGGGCAACTCCAGCATCTACACCGGGGCCGCGGCGAACGCGACCACCATCAACTTTCAGCTTTCGCAGGACACGCTCTACGCCCTCGCCGGCGACACCGGCGGCAAGGCGCTGCTGGATGCCAACGATCTGGATCGCGGCATCGTTCAGGCGCAACAGGCCATCGCGGATTATTACGTCATTGGCTACTACACAAGCAACGGAGAGCGCGATGGAAAATTCAGGCGCGTGAAGATTTCTCTCGTCCAAAATGCGGAAGCGAAACTCGACTATCGGCAGGGGTACTATGCCGACAAGGAGTTCAAGCGGTTTACGACAGTCGACAAGGAGCGCCAGCTTGAAGACGCCCTGATGCTCGAGGATCCCATTACCGAGCTCTCCATCGCCATGGAGATCGATTACTTCCAGTTGAATCGCGCCGAGTATTTCGTGCCTCTTGTTGTGAAAATCCCCGGACGCGAGTTGGCGCTGGCTAAGCGCGGAGGCGCCGAGCATACCCTCATCGATTTTGTCGGAGAGATCAAAGACGTGGTGGGCGGCATGACTGTGACCAACGTCCGCGACAACGTCAACATCAAGCTGTCCGATGCCACCGCGGCGGAACTCGCCCACCGCCCCATCGAATATGACACCGGCTTTACGTTATTGCCCGGAAAATACATGATCAAATTCCTGGCCCGCGACGACGAAACCGGGCGCATCGGCACTTATCAGACCACATTTATCATCCCCAACTTGAACAGGGAAGAGAAGCGCATCCCGATTAGCTCCGTGGTCCTGAGCAGTCAGCGGGTCGATCTGAAGCAGGCCATCTACGACGCCGCAAAGGCCAAGGAACGTGCCAGGGAGGATGCGGTCAATCCGCTGGTCCAGGGTGGCAGCAAGCTGGTTCCAAGCGTGACTCGCGTCTTTAACTCGGGACGAAATGTGTATGTCTATCTTCAGGCATACAAGCCGCCCGCAAATCCGGCGGCCGCGAACTCACGGCCTTTGCTTGCATTCGTCACCCTGTATTCGTCGGGAACGCAGATATTTAAGACGGCGCCGATCGCCGTGCAACCCAACGCCGCCACGCGCCTCGGCGTAACTCCCCTCAGCTTCGATATTGGCATCCATCAACTTTTGGCCGGCCAATACGACTGCCAGGTGACGGTACTCGATCCAGACTCGTCGAGAGCGGCCTTTTGGCGTGCACCCATCGTCATCGCTCCATGATGGCGATGGGCGCAATGGCCATTTGCGATAGACTCGTGGTGCGCGACTGCCCCCAAGGCGCAAACATGCAATGAAAAAAAGCAGGCTTCCGACTCTAAGCGAAGTGGCCCGACAGGCCGGTGTGGGCAATACGACCGTTTCGCGTGTCATTAATGGTGGCGATCGTGTCAGCCCCAAGACGCTGGCGCGCGTGCGCCGCGTAATTGACGCGTTGGGCTATCGGCCGAACCAGGCAGCGCGCGTTTTAAAAGGCGATCGAACCAAAACCATTGGCCTCATCATTCCCAGCATGGCTGATCCATTTTTTTCCAGCTGTGCCGAGGCCGCCCAGGCTGTCGCTCGCGCTAACGACTCCCTGCTCATAGTAACGGCCACTCAGAACGACCCCCACACCGAAATCGAAAACCTGAATATTCTCATCGGTCACCGCGTGGATGGTCTGCTCATTGCACCGGCCAATTCACGCAGCCAGGCGCTTTGCGATCTCGTGAACCGGCTGTCCATCCCCATCGTCGCGATCGACCGTCCGATTTTCAATGCATCGGTTTCTTCGGTCGTCACTGACAACTTCAAGGGGGCGCGCAACGCGACCCAACATCTGATCGAGCATGGTTGCGAGCGCATTGCCTGTCTCACCGGCGAAAGCACGCTGTTCACCATTCAGGAGCGCATCCGCGGCTATCGCGCGGCGGTCGGCTCGGCGGGCCTTACCAGTACGCTGAACACCTCCATCAAGGACTATCGTTCGGCCGAATACGCCATCGAAAGCTTGCTCGCCGGACCCAACCCCCCGGATGCGCTCTTCCCGCTCAAGAACAGCACCACTATTTACGCTTTCGAAGTCCTGCAGAAGCTGAACATCTCCATGCCAAAGCCCATTGCTCTGCTCGGGTTCGACGACTTTGAACTTGCCACAACACTGCGCCCCTCCGTCAGCGTCGTTCAGCAACCGGTCGAAGACATTGGCCGCGCCGCCGCCGAGTTGCTGTTCGAGAAGTTCCTGGGCACATCGAGTGGCCTGGCGACTCGTGCAACCCGAACGCGACGCATTCTGCTTGAGACGCAACTCATCCGCCGGAATTCCTGCGGCTGCTCGCCCCATCCCGCATAACCGCCCGCGCAAATCTCGCTCACCCCCCGGGTTGTAGAATGAATTCGGTCTCGACGCGACCGTGATCCCGACAAGGGAATTACCTCAGAATCCCTGACTTCGCCGCGCCGAGAAGCGAATCCAAATTGGCAATTGTGCTGAACTCCAAAAAAATCCTGTGCGCGCCTTCTCGCAAGTCCCTTGCATGCGTGTCCGTGATCAGTGCGCTCCTTTGCGCCATGCTTCTGTCGATGGCGCAAAATGCGCCCAAATCGACCCCCGCTTCTGGGAACGTTCATTCGCCTGGCGCGCCGCCGGTCCCTTCGCGCAAGACCCCCATCACCGAAGACGGCAGCGTCGATTCGGGCCCCGTGGTTTTCCAGGACATCGCAAAGGCCGCAGGCCTTTCCGGCTGGTCGCACACAATGGGCGACCCCGATAAAAGACTCATTTGCGACGTCAACGGTTCCGGAGTCGGCCTCATTGACTATGACAACGACGGCTGGCTCGATATTTACCTGGTCAACGGCTCCGACTTTGCAGCCCTGGATGGCAAGCAGCAGCCTCCGCACGCCGCCCTGTTCCATAACAACCACGACGGCACGTTCACCGATGTGGCCGCAAAGGCCGGCGTAACCAACGATCGCTGGGGCTTCGGTGTCGCCATCGCTGATTACGACAATGATGGATGGCCCGATATCCTCGTAACCAACCTGGGCAAGAATCGTCTCTATCACAACAATCACGACGGCACCTTTACCGACGTTGCTGAAAAAGCCGGGGTCACTCTCGGCAACTGGTCGGCCGGCGCGACCTGGGGTGACTACGACGGCGACGGCCGGCTGGATCTGTTCGTCACCGGCTATGTTCACTTCGACCGCGACAATCTGCCGTTTGAAAAGACCAAGGCCGTGGGTTTTTCCTACTGCGAATTCCGCGGTGAACCGGTGATGTGCGGCCCCAAGAACATTGCGGGCGAACCCGACCACCTTTTTCGCAACAACGGAGACGGCACATTCACTGAAGTGAGCGCCAAGGCCGGAGTGTCCGACGAGGCGAATCGCTATTATGGATTTACGCCCGTGTTCGTGGATGTGAACAATGACGGAAAGGTCGACCTGGTGGTTGCCGACGATTCCACGCTCAGTTATCTCTACATCAATCGCGGCGACGGAACCTTTGAGGATGCGAGCTACGCTTCAGGCTTCGGCCTCAATGAGGATGGACACGAAGTGGCTGCCATGGGCGTTGCGGTGGGTGACTATCTGAACAATGGTCTGATCGATTTCGCGATCAGCGATTTCTCCGATGAAGCCAAGCTTTTGTTCCACAACGATGGCAACGCCAGCTTTACTGAAATGTCGATGCGCTCGGGGATTGGAAAGAAATCGATGCCATTTCTAGGATGGGGTGCGGGCTTTATGGATTATGACAACGACGGCTGGCTCGATCTCTTGTTCGTCAACGGCCACATCTATCCTGCCGCAGACCGGCTGGATTGGGGAACGTCGTACAGCCAGAGGCCGCTCCTGTTCCGCAACACCCACGACGGCAAATTTGAAGAAGTGCCGGCAGTCAAGGGCACGGGTTTGGCCCAGATCTTCTCCGGGCGGGGCGCGGCCTTCGGCGACCTGTTCAACGATGGCAAGATTGACGTAGTGATCAGCCGCATTGAGGGCCCGCCTGTGCTCCTGAAGAATGTCCACCCCGACCACCATCATTGGGTGGAACTGAGACTAGCAGGCGGACCGAAAAGTCCGCGGGACGCAGTCGGAGCGATGGTCTTGCTCAGTGCAAATGGAATGAGGCAACGGCAGGATGTGATGAGCGGCGGCAGCTACGTTTCCACCAATGACCCGCGGCCGCATTTCGGTCTCGGTGACGCCACCGACCCCGGCACTGCCGAGATTCACTGGCCTTCAGGCGCCAGAGAAAGTGTCAAACTGCCCGCCGTCGATCGCATCTTCACCATCACCGAGGGCCACGGCATCACGGCAACATTGTGTGCTGCCCAGCCATGTCCGGCGCCGCCGGCACAAGAGCCCGCCAACGCACATCGGAGCAAGGACTGATGCGGTTGAGGCCATTCTTTGATGCCCTGTTCGCGGTGGCATGTGTGCTCTCGCTGGTGGTTGCCGCTGGTTCCCAGTCGGCTGCTCCGCCGGCGCACCATCCCGTCCCGCCCCCGGCCTCTCAAGCGATGGTTTCTGCTCGTTTCGTCGATATCACGGAAAAAGCCGGCGTGCATTTTCAGCACCAGGCCCTTCACACTACGCGCAAATACCTGCTCGAGACCATGGGTTCCGGCGTCGCTCTCTTCGACTGCGACAATGACGGACGGCTCGATCTGTTTGTCGTAAACGGAGCGCCGTACTCCGATCCCACGCCGCCCGGGTTCATCCCGGAGAAAAAATCTCCCCAGGACTGGAATCGCATGTATCACCAGAAGCCGGACGGCACCTTTGAAGACATCACCGAGAAATCGGGGCTCAAGGGCGTGGGCTACGGCATGGGCGTGGCTGTCGGCGATTACGACAACGACGGCAACGAGGATCTCTTCGTCACTGCTTACGGTTCGAACCGCCTCTACCATAACAATGGCGACTGCACTTTTACTGATGTTACCGACAAAGCCGGTGTCGCGGGTAGCGGATGGTCCACGTCCGCCACATGGATCGATCTCGACAACGATGGACTGCTCGACCTCGTCGTCGCCCGTTACGTCAAGTGGGATTGGAACGACGTATGGTGTGGCGAACACCGCGAAGGCTATCGCGGCGTCTGTCACCCGGACGTGTTTCCCGCCATTGCCATGCTCGCCTACCACAACGACGGCAACGGCCACTTCAGCGACGTGACGCACAAGATAGGTCTCGACAAGCCCGCCAAGGCATTGGGAATCGCCATTGCTGACTACGACCGCGACGGCCGTACCGATATCTTTGTCGCCAACGACTCCATGCCCGAATTCCTCTTCCATCAGAAGTCCGACGGAGTCTTCGAGGAAGTAGGCCTCGAGTCTGAAACTGCGGTCAACGCTGAAGGCCAGACCTTTGCCGGAATGGGCGTGGACTTCGCTGACTACGACAACGATGGATGGCCCGACATCGTGACCACCGACCTGGCCAACCAGCGCTACGCGCTCTATCACAACAATCGTGACGGGACCTTCGATTACGCATCTCTGGTCAGCGGAGTCGGGGCTATGTCTCAGCCGCACTCCGGCTGGGGCGCGCGCTTTCTTGACTACGACAACGATGGATGGAAGGACTTGCTCATCGCCCAGGGCCATGATATGGACAATATCGATCTCGTCTCGCCCCAGTTCCACTATCGGGAGCCCGTCTTGCTGGCGCGCAATACCGGTGGCAAATTCGTAGACGTCTCTGGCGTTTCCGGAGACGTTTTCCACGATGCGTGGGTCGGCCGCGGCCTGGCCATCGGCGATATAGACAACGACGGCCGGATCGACGCAGTGATCACCACCAATGGCGGCGGAATCCATATCCTGCACAACGAGACTGCCACAGCCAATCACTGGATTACCCTGCGCCTGGTGGGCCACAAGAGCAACCGTGACGGGATCGGGGCTGTTGTCAAACTGGTTACGAATCAAGGTTCGCAATGGGTTACGGTCACCGCCTCAGGAAGTTATCTTTCAGCGAGCGATCTCCGCGCCCATTTTGGCTTGGGCAACAGTAGCCTGGTATCCACCATCGAGATCCAATGGCCAAGCGGGTTATCGCAAACCCTTACCAACCTCAAGGCCGATCAGCAGATCCAGGTTGACGAGCCGTCAGGTTCCGCTGTCCGGCCTGCCCCTGCTCATTAGCGCTTTTGTACTGAAACAATTCGATCAGCGGTTTATCCAACGGGGCCCGGACTGTGCGTCCCTTTTCCCTCTTCAGGCGGGACTCGCGATCCCAAATCATTCCGTCTTGCGCTGATAAGGCAGGGGTTATTCCCAAGAAACTCCTTGACAGTCAAGTTTCGCAGAAAGTATAGTTGCGACGAAATGGTATCGATTCCATAGCCCGTGGTATCGATTCCATTAAGGCGATTCCAAAACTACAGCCGATTTAAAAACAGTCGCTTCCCCGACCCGTTTGCAATCGCGGTCTTGAAGCACAGCTTCAACCCCCTATGGAGCACCATCAAGGAGACCCAGTGATCCCGACACTTTATTTTCAGGAGACATCCAGAAGGCACTCGGCAATCCGCAGTCGATGGATTGTCGTTGGACTATTCATCACATGTTTGGCGCTGTTCGTCCCTCGCTTCGTCCACGCGCAGGCGAGCGCCGGCATCACAGGTACAGTTACCGATCCCAGCGGAGCAGTCGTTACCAACGCGCAGGTCACCGCGACCAACGTCGGCACGTCAGTCTCAACCCATACGATATCGAGCAGCGCCGGAACTTATTCCTTCAAGGGACTTACTCCCGGCAAATACAGCATCACGGTTGAAGCCTCCGGATTCAAGAAGGCCGTTCAATCAGACGTTACCGTAGAGGTCAGTACCACCGCGACCATTGACATCAGCGTATCTACCGGGGCGGCAACCGAAACGGTCTCGGTGACCTCCGACGCCATCGCGCTGAATACCACTCAGCCTGAACTGGGAAGCACGATCGAGCCTGTCGTGGTAGCGGCCCTTCCCGTAGAAGTATCCGGTCGCGGCCGCCAGGTCGATCAACTGCAGTTCACGGCGCCCGGCACCACCGGCAGCACTTTCTCTCACCGAGTCAGCGGCGGCGTCGATTTCGAACAGGAGATCGTCTACAACGGAATCCCCGCACCTCAGCCGGAAACCGAAGGCTATACCACCAACTTCAATCCACCCTTCGAACTGGTGCAGGAGTATCGCGTAGAAAAGTCCACGTTCTCGGCGCAGTTTGGCCTTGGGCAGGGTGCGCTGACATACCAGATGGCTTCGGGGACCAACGCGTACCACGGCGACTTGTTCGAGATCAACCGCAACAGCTTGTTTGATTCGGTGGGCTTTTTCAACAGCAAGGTTCCCTCCGATCACGAGAACAATTACGGCTTCACCATCGGCGGCCCAATCCGTATTCCCCACCTGTATGACGGCCGCAACAAGACGTTCGGCCATTACAGCCAGGAGTGGTACAAGCAGAATAACGAGGATACGGATGTTTCCACCGTGCCTACGGTGCTGGAGAAAACCGGCGATTTCAGCGATTATGTCGATGCCGCCGGCAACATGATTCCCATCTACGATAACGTCGTAGGCGATCCAGGTTACGGTCAGCCATTCCCGGGAAACAAGATTCCTTCTAATCTCATCAGCCCGCTTTCCCAGTCGCTGCTGCAGTACATTCCCGATCCTGACCGTGCGGGCTCTGGCCCCGGAGGTCTGCTCAGCAACAAGAGCTTCGCGCCGTTTATCAATCCCAACATTCAACACGTCTGGGGCTTCGTCGTCGACCAGACTCTTTCGTCCAAGCAGAGCCTCCACTATAGCCAGTGGCGGAACAGCTATACCACCCACAGCTTCGACTACCACCCCCTGGTTCTTGCGCCCAATCCACTCAACAGCCAGAAGTTCGAGCCCGCCGTCGGCAGCGTCTTTCTGCTGAACTATAACAACGCGATCTCGTCCCACCTGGTGATGACTGCCGGAATCGGCTGGATTGGCGAAATCAACAACCAGTTCAACATCACCAAGGGAGCTACATTCCCGGCCGTGACCAGTGAAAACATTCCACCAAATATCACCTTTGGTCCTTCCAGCAACGAGTGCAATACCTCGACTTACACTTGCTGGGGCACGAGCGGATCCTGGTTCCAGTCGATCAATCGCAAACTGGGAATCGCGCTCGTGAACAACTGGCTATGGACGCATGGACGCAACACTTTCAATATGGGCGTCGAATTTCGCCGCGCCTATCAGGACGACAACGAGGAACAGACCGAGGGTGGACACTTCAACTTTCTCAATGCGCAAACCTCGGTACCGAATACCAAAGACCCAAATTTCGGAAACTACGGCAACGCCTTTGCCAGTTTCCTCCTGGGCCTTCCGGATTCTGTGAATCGAAGCAATTCCCAGGAATTGCAATTGCGCAACTTCGCGCTTTCTCCGTATGTCCAGGACGATATCAAGATATCTCCGCGGCTCACTTTAAACGTCGGCTTGCGCTGGGATATTCAGGCGCCGTTCACTGAAAACCACAACAACGTTGTGTTCTTCAATCAAGACAACCCTGGAACTTTTCCCAGCGGCGGCATACCCGGAGCGGCGAGCAAATTCGGCAACTGCACCGGTTGCGCAGGATTTACTCGCGGCGACATCCACCTCGGCCACTTTGGCCCCCGTTTAGGCTTCGCCTACCAACTGAGCAAGAAGATGGTGGTGCAGGGAGGCCTGGACGTTGCATTCCTCGATGGCGGCGCCTACGAATACGGCACCAACAAAGTCGCGGTCAACTACGGCAATCTGTTGACCGGTTCTTTTACGCGCAACAGTACGGGTAGCTTTACTTCTTCCTTCGGCAGTTGGGATACCAATGCAGTCCCTGCCGTGAACACGACACCGTTTAGCCCCGGGCTCGGAGCAGGGAACCAGATTAACGCCTTCAGCAAGAAGAAGGACGGATACGCGCCCTACAGCCAGCAATGGAATGTCAACCTGCAGCGCGAACTGCCCTATAACATGTTCATCACGGCTGCATGGGTTGGTAATCGCATTATCCATCTGCCCAGCAAGCTCAACCGCATTAACCAGATGGATCCGAAGTACGATGCCCAGTTCGGATCCCAATTGGCAGATGTATTCGCGCCCGGCCAGACCAGTCTCGATGGCGTTCCTCTGCCGTATCCAAATTTCGTGAGCGACTTTGGAGGGTCCGCGACTGTTGCCCAGGCGCTCGTGCCCTATCCTCAGTACTCAGAAATCATGAACAACTTTGAAGGATCAGGGACAACCTACTACCAGGGCGCTCAGATCGAAGTTGAAAAGCGCTTCTCCAACGGCTTGTCCTTCCTCGCGGGCTACACACTTTCCCGCCTGATGGACAACACCAGCAGCGGATTCTCCAGTTTCACATCGGGCGGTATCAACAAGTACAACCAGGCGCCGGAGTGGACGATCTCCCAGGCCGACGAGCCGCAAACCCTGAAAGCCAGCGGAACCTATGAATTGCCGATTGGACCCGGCAAGAAGTATGTGAACAACCACACCTTGGGCAATCTCGCCGGAGGCTGGCAGGTCGGGTGGATCCTGGACTACGAGTCCGGGACCGCCAATGGGCCCGGTGAAAATGGCTCGCCCTTCCCGAACGGCTTCAATCGCCCGGATCGGAATAGCTCGGTCGGTTTAAGCACTGCTTCCTACAGCCGCGCAAGAGATGGGTTTATCAAGCACAATTCCGCAATTGCCCAGATGTTTAACCCTGCCGCATTCACCAAGACTCCATCGCAGTACGTCCTCGGCGACGCAAAAAGGGTCTACGGGGGCATGAGAAACGCACCGTTGCTTCTGGAAAACCTAAACGCCAAGAAGAATTTCTATATTGGCGAGCGGTGGAAGGCGATTCTCTCGGTCGACTACTTCAACGCCTTCAACCGAACCCAGTTCAATGGTCCCGACAACAACATAAGTGACAGCACCTTCGGGCAGGTCACCGCACAAGGCTCAAACATAAGCAATCGACAAGGACAAGTGACCTTCCGAGTAGAATTCTGACCCGGAACATGCTCGCGTCCCGTTCTTTTGTGCATTCTCGCAAAAAGGATGGGACATGACAGACCTGATTCATAACTTTGCCTCTTGGTTGCTGTACCTGTGCGCCTCCTGACCTTGCCGGATTGCCTTTGGGCAATCCGGCTTTCTTTTCCTGTGCGGCGCGAACCCGCATTGGATCGGAGCATTGAGAGTTTCGCTGAACTATAATCACAATTCATGAGGATGGGCGTGCCCGCATTTTTTCTCCGACGCACACGGTGCCTGCTTTTGTTCTGCCTGATCCTTTTCGCACTTACGAAGGCCTTCCCGCAACAAGGCAATGACGAAGTCACGCCGGAGGTGCAGGATCTGTACGCCCAGGCCAAGGCAGCACGCCAGCGCGGAGACAGCGTAACCGCTATTGAGAAATATAAGGCCATCGTCAGACTTGCTCCTCATCTTGCCGCTGCATACAACAATCTCGGCATGCTTTACTTCGATGGACATGATTACGCCTCCGCCGCCAAGGTCCTGCAGCGCGGACTTGAACTTAGTCCTGACATGCCTACCACCGAAGCCATGTTAGGCATGAGTTATTTCCAGTTAGGAAAAAACGACAAAGCGGAACCCCTTCTCGAGGCCGCCCTTCGCGCCAATCCCAAGGACGACCAGGTAGCGATGGTGCTCGTCCACATCCTCATCAATGGGCGCAAGCTCCCCGAGGCTTCGGCAAAGCTCAACGAATTCCTGGCACGCAATCCGAAGAACCAGGAAGCGTGGTACCTGCTCGGCAAGACCTATTTGCAGATGTCGGAGGACGCCCTCAAAAAGATCAACGAGATCGATCCCGATTCGGTTGTTGCGCATGAGATTGCCGGCGAAATCGACCAGAGCATGCATAACTATGATCTCGCGCTGGTCGAGTTCAAGAAGGCCATCGACAAGGCTCCCAAAGCGCCCGGGACGCACATGCATATGGGCGACGCATTCTGGAATATGGGCAAGTGGGAGTCCGCGCAGGAGGAATTTCGCGCAGAACTCGTGAATGACCCCAACAACTGCATCGCACGATGGAAAATGGGCAACGCGATGCTTGAAGCCAACGATTCCTCCGATCAGGCCTTCAGCGAATTGAACACGGCCGTCGATCGCTGTCCGACGCTCATGCAGGCCCGCGTCGACCGGGCCCGCGCGCTTGTTCGGCTTGGCAAGCACTCAGAGGCCCTCCCCGATCTCCTCATGGCCGAGAACGAGAGTCCCCGCGAGCCCACCATTCACTTTCTCCTGGCAGCTGTTTATCGTGCTCAGGGAAAAAGCACCGAAGCGCAAACCGAGATGCAAACCTATGGCAAGCTCGAGCGCGAGGCCAGCGCAGCCGTCGCCGGACAGGCCAACGACGCCAACGAGATCAAGAGCAATGCTCACTGATCGAATCATCAGGTCTGCGCTGACAGGGGCGGTGCTTTGCGCGAGCGTCGTCTTCGGTCAGAAGCCCCCGGATGATCCCGTCTCCAAGGCTCGCTCCTTTCTCGATGCTGGAAACGTCTCCGAGTCGGAATCCATCCTGCGCAATTACCTCGCGGCGAATCCGTCCGCCGCGGATGCCCATTTCCTCCTCGGATATGCGCTCTTTCGTCAACAGAAAGCCACCGAGTCGCTGGCCGAATTCACCGCCGGAGCGAAGTTCCGTCATCCCCGAGCCGACGAGCTGAAGGTGGTAGCCGCGGACTACGTGATGCTCGGCGACTACAGCGACGCGGATAAGTGGTTCTCGCAGGTTGTTTCCGAATCCCCCGGCGATGCCGATGCGTGGTACCTGCTGGGCCGCTCGAAGTACAACGAGAACGAATTTGCCGCGGCTATTTCTGATTTCGAACACGCTTTGACTTTGCGTCCCAGGTACATCGAAGCGGAGGACAACATCGGATTGTGCCGGAGAGAGCTCAATGAACGCGACAAAGCGCGAGCTGCTTTTCAATCGGCAATTGATTGGCAGGGTGATGCTCCCGTCGATGCGCAGCCGTTTCTGAACCTCGGCACTTTACTCGCTGATGCGAATGAATTTGACGAAGCCCTTCCCCTCCTGAAGATGGCTCTTTCCATCGCACCAAAGAATCCATCGATTCACGAGGAACTGGGCAAGGTCTACTCGTTAACAAACGACCTTCCTCAGGCACAGTCCGAACTCGAGCTGGCAATCGTCCTTGCCCCCGATACATCGTCTCTTCACTACAAACTGGGACAGATCCTCCGCAAGCGAGGGCAAACCGAAAGGGCGCAACAGGAATTTGCGATCTGCGAGCGGCTGAATGGCGCTCATTCGTCCTCGAGAACGCCGAATCCGCCCCCTTCGAGTAACTCCAATCCTAAGTAGGCAGAAATCGCCGCGCCCAGAGATTGTTCTCGGCCGCCTTAGTCATTCAGAAGCGAAATGGAATCGTTTCCATTCGAGCGATCCGGCAGAATATAATCCGCTGAGACGTTTCGCTGTCTCTGCCCATCCCGCAATGCGACGCGCCTGAAAGACTTCCCGCAGCCAGACTGGGATTCCGTCGCACTGTCGGCAGGATCGCCGCGGCGGGTTGCCACTGCTCGACTGCCCAACAGGAGACATGCCATGCGGAAATCATGCGCTATTGTTTTAGCCGCCTCGCTTGCTGCACTTGCGTTTTCGCATCAAACGCACGCACAGGAATCGTCTCACCCAGATCTCGGCAAGGATCCGACACTCTATGTCGTCGGTTACGCACATCTCGATACCGAATGGCGCTGGGAATATCCGCAAGTCATCAACGAGTACATTCGCAACACCATGGAAGATAACTTCCGCCTGTTCGAAAAGTATCCGCACTACATCTTTAACTTCAGCGGCGCAAACCGCTATCGCTTCATGAAGGAGTATTTTCCCGACGATTTCGCCCGCGTGAAGAAATATGTCAACGAAGGCCGGTGGTTCCCGGCGGGTTCGTCGGTGGAAGAAGGCGACGTGAACGCGCCCAGCGCCGAAGCTATTATCCGCCAGATCCTTTATGGCAACGAATGGTTTCGCAAGGAACTGGGAAAGACCAGCGCGGAATACATGCTGCCCGATTGCTTCGGATTTCCTGCCTCTCTGCCCACCATCCTCGCCCACTCCGGCGTGAAAGGCTTTTCCACTCAGAAACTCACATGGGGCTCCTCGGCTCCCGGCGGCGGCCTGGAGTCGCGCGAAAGAACTCCCGAAGGCACACCCTTCAACGTTGGTGTGTGGGTTGGCCCCGACGGCGAAAGCGTGATCGCAGGCATCAACCCAGGCTCTTATAGCGGCGGAATCGACACCGACCTCAGCGCTCCTCTGCCCCCTCAAAATCAGGACGCTGCGCTCGTCGACGTACAGACAAAAATGTCTGACGTGCAGCACAAACTTGCCCAGGCGCGGCAGAACAGCCAGCCCGCGGATCCAAAAGATCTCGAGGAACTCAGTACTCTCAGAGACAAGCGCGACGCTCTCAAGACAGAAAGGCAGGAAAGCGACCTGCGCAGAACTCAGGGAGATTGGGCAGCCCGCGTCGATACCAACGGAAGCGTCACCGGCGTCTTTGCTGACTATCATTATTTTGGTACGGGAGACATTGGCGGCGCTCCTGACGAGGATTCCGTAAAGCGGCTCGAAGCTATCGTGACCAAAGGCTCGGTCAGCCTCCCGCCTCCCGGCACATTCGTTTCACGCCGGATGCCGCACCCAGACTGGCCTGCGGTCAGCGTCGGCAACGGACCGGTGCATGTCGTTTCTGCCACAGCCGACCAGATGTTTCGTGAGATCACTCCAGCCGAAGAAGTTCGTCTGCCGCGCTACACCGGCGAGATGGAATTAACCAATCACTCCGCCGGTTCGCTCACCTCGCAGGCCTATCAAAAGCGTTGGATTCGAAAAACGGAATTGCTCGCTGACGCCGCGGAGAAGTCGTCCATCGCCGCCGCCTGGCTGGGTGCGCGTCCTTACCCGATCGGCCGCCTCAACGATGCGTGGACGCTCGCCATGGGAGCGCACTTCCACGACCTCGCCGCCGGAACCGCAACCCCCCGTTCCTACGAATTCGCATGGAACGACGACGTCATCGCCATGAATCAATTTGCCGACGTGTTGACCGACGCCACCGAAGGCGTTGCCGCTGCGCTAAACACATCCACGACTGGCGTGCCCGTTGTGGTCTTCAATCCGCTCAACATCGCGCGCGAGGATCTTGTCGAAGCCAATGTGAAGTTCCCGGCGGGCGAACCGAAAAGCGTGAACGTGGTCGGTCCCGATGGCAAGCAGGTTCCGGCACAAATCTCCGGCGGCAGGGTTATCTTCGCCGCGAATGTACCCTCGGTTGGCTACGCCGTCTACGATGTTCGCCCCCTGGCCGCTTCCTCCAGCGACTCGCATTTGAAGGTCTCAGAGCATTCCCTCGAGAACGATTACTACCGGGTTCAAATCAATGACGACGGAGACGTTGCCGGTATCTTCGACAAACGCATTAACGAGGATCTCCTTGCCGCTCCAGCGCGCCTGGCCATCTCCTACGACAACCCGGTGCAGTGGCCTGCCTGGAATATGGACTGGGACCAGGAGCAAACCGCTCCAAAGGAATTCGTTTCCGGCCCTGCGAAAATCCGCGTCGTCGAAAATGGTCCGGCCCGTATTGCCGTGGAGATCTCGCGCGAAACGGCCGGCTCGCGCTTCGTGCAGACCATAAGCCTGGCGGCAGGCGACGCTGGTAAGCGAGTCGAGTTCGGCAACGTCGTCGACTGGAATACACGTGAGGCGAATCTCAAGGCCACGTTCCCCCTCACCGCTTCGAACCAATTCGCAACCTACAACTGGGACATCGGCGCCATTCAACGTCCCAGCGCGGAACCGAAGAAGTTTGAGGTTCCCTCGCATCAATGGATCGATCTGACCGACATGAGCGGCAAATATGGCACGACGATCCTCACCGATTGCAAGAACGGCTCCGACAAGCCCAATGACCACACCATCCGTCTGACTCTCATTCGTACGCCTGGCGTTCGCGGTGGCTATCCCGATCAGGCAACCCAGGACCTCGGCCACCACGAATTCCTTTATGGCGTTGCGGGCCATACCGCAGGTTGGCGCGATGCGCAAACCGATTGGCAGGCGCAGCGCCTTAATGCTTCGCTCATCGCTTTCGAGACGTCGAAGCATGAAGGCGCGTTGGGACGTTCTTTTTCCCTGATGAAGGTCGGCAACCCGCGTATTCGCGTCCTGGCCGTGAAGAAGGCCGAAGACAGCGATGAAGTGATCGTGCGCCTCGTTGAACTCGACGGAAAGCCTCAGCCTGACGTGCGGATCTCGTTCGCAGCGCCCATTACCGCCGCGCGAGAAGTCAACGGCCAGGAAGAACCGGTCGGGTCCGCAACTGTTACATCGGGCGCGCTGATCGCTTCGTTCACGGCATATCAACCTCGTACATTCGCTCTTCGTCTTAGTCAGTCCACGGCAAAAGCCGCACCTGTTCGCTCCCAGCCGATTCCGTTGTCCTACGACATCGCGGCTGCTAGCAACTACGGCCAGCACGCCGAGGCCGGGTTTGACGGAAAGGGTAATGCACTTCCCGCAGAAATGCTGCCCCAGTCCATCCCCTTCAACAACATTGAATTCAAACTCGCCGCCGCGAAGTCCGGCTCACCCAATGCGATGGCGGCAAAGGGACAAGCCATCAGCCTCCCCGCGGGCCGCTTTAATCGCATATACGTTCTTGCAGCGTCGGCAGACGGCGACCAGAAAGCATCCTTCGATATCGGCGGCAGGCAGGTCGACCTCGACATTCAGGACTGGGGCGGATTCATCGGCCAATGGGACGACCGCCAGTGGACAGGCGCAAAGCTCGATGTCGACCACGCCGACTACGGCCAAATGACTGGCCTGAAGCAGGGCTACATCAAGCGCGCCAACCTGGCCTGGTATTGCGACCATCATCACGACGCCGAAGGAAAAAACGTGACTTATGCCTATTCCTACCTGTTTGGCTATGCCATCGATCTGCCGGCCGGGGCAAAGACCTTCAAACTCCCTCAGAACGACAAGATTCGCATTCTCGCGATTTCAGTGGCTGACGAAAACCCGGCAGTGAGACCCGCGCAGCCGCTCTACGACGTGCTTCCGTCTCCGGATGCGCAGCCCGGGACGATCCCCTACTCCGGCTCCATTCCCGACGCCACGCTCGCCGCAACGAGGAGCCATTGAAGAGGAAGCCCCGCCGCAGAGGAGTTGGCAGCGGCAGGGGTGCGGTGAAAAGATGTTGACACCAGTTCGCGCCTGAGAGAGGGTTCATGGACCGTCGCACTTTTTTGAGCGCCACATCGGCTGCAGTTGTGAGCCAGATCTTTCCGTTGCGATCCCTTTACGCCGACACAAAAAACGCTTCGCTCAAGCCCATGGCGGTCGGCCTTCTCATTAGTCCTCATGACGCGCCCGAGGCTACCATTCGCAGGGTTCACGATCTCGGATTCGACAACTGCTTTCTTTCACTCGACGGTTACATTGGAAATTTCACTCCAACCGCCGCCACGCAAATCAAGGGTTTGCTCGACAAGTATCAGGTGATCGCAACCACCGTCGAAGTGGTCGGCCCGGTGCCGCTCGAGTGGAACTTCCTCCGAGGGCCAGCTACCATTGGCCTGGTTCCCCCCGCCACGCGCGCCGCGCGCATCGATGCGCTCCGGCAGGTCTCCGACTTCGCGAAGCTGATCGGTATTTCCCAGGTACAGACGCATTGCGGATTCATCCCCGAAGATCCGGCGGACGCGCTTTATCCCGGTACGGTCGAGGCCATCCGGACCGTCGCGCAACACTGTCACGATAATGGGCAATACTTCCTCATGGAAACCGGCCAGGAGACACCAACGACCATGTCGCGCGTGATTCACGACGTGGCGTTGCCCAACCTCGGCGTCGGACTCGACACTGCCAACCTGATCCTCTACGGCAAGGCCAATCCGGTGGATGCCGTCGACATTCTCGGGCCGCATGTTCGCAGCATTCATGCCAAGGACGGCCGCTGGCCCACCGATCCCAGCAAACTTGGCGAAGAAGTGCTCATCGGGAAGGGTCTGGTCGACTTCCGCGCGGTGTTTACCAAGCTCCACCAGATCGGCTACCAGGGCGCCGTCACCATCGAGCGCGAGACCTCCGGTCCCCAGCAGGTTGAAGATGTCCGGCAGGAAAAACTCTACCTCGAAAAGATTCTCAACGAAGTGCTCGCTTGATCGTTCCGAAAGAACGACAGAATTTCGATTGGCGCCGTGGCGCCCCGAGGACACTATGAATCGTCGCCAGTTTATGCAGACGGGCTCCCAGGCAGTAGCAGGCATGATGCTCATCAAGGCAAACACCGCGTTCGGCTACCAGGCGAATTCGGCAGTGCGGCACGGTCTCCTCGGTTGTGGGAGCCGCGGCACTTCCGTGGCTACTTCGTTTTCGCAGAACACTTCCGCGCAGGTGGTCGCTCTCGCCGATCTTTTCCCCGATCAACTCGCCGCCGGCAAGGATCATTTCGATAAGGTCAATGCCGGCCTGGGCCGCGCTGCCGTCGATCAGAAACTCATGTTCCACGGCCCTCACGCCTTTGAGCAATTAGCCGGTTGCAAAGATGTCGACTTCATCCAGATTTCCACCCCACCGTTCTTCCACGTGCAGCACCTCAAAGCCGCAGTCGATGGCGGCAAGCACGTTTACTGCGAAAAGCCTATGGGCATCGATGTTCACCAGACTCGCGAAGCGCTCGAAATTGCCAAGCGCGTCAAGCCCACTCAGAGTGTCGATGTTGGCTTCCAGTGCCGCATGGCGCCTCCCATCGCGGCCATTGCTGAAAAAATCAAGGCGGGCGCGCTCGGAAAAGTCGCAACGGTCTCCGGCTATTACAATGCCCCAGCCTCCACTGAAAAAGTGCATCCCGGCGCCAAGCCCGACGAGTATCGCCTGCGTAACTGGCTATGGGATCGTGCGCTCTCCGGCGACATTCTGGTCGAGCAGAACATTCACATCATCGACCTGGGCAATTGGATGGTGGGCGCCCACCCACTCAAGGCCACGGCCACCGGGGGCCGCAATATCCTTACTCACTTCGGCGATTGCTGGGATAACTATCAGGTCGACTATACCTACCCGGGCGACGTGCACTTTTCCTTTGCATCCACCCAGTTCGGCTCCGACGGCCGCTTTGAGGCTGGCCTGAAACTTTTCGGCAGCAACGGCTCCGCCAACGTTCCATATTCCGGCCCCGTTCAGGTAACTGGCTCTCAGGCATGGGAGTGGCAGGAGTCCACCTCGAGCGTACCCGGAGACGGAAAGTTCGCCGCCAACGGCGCATTCCTCGACAATCTCAAATTCGCCGATCGCGACAAGGACCGCGGCTTCATTGACAGCATCACCACGGGACCGGCGCACAATCAGATTGCCGCGGGGGTTGAAACCGCGCTCAGTTGCATGCTGGGCCGCATGGCGGGCTATCAGCATCGCGAAGTCACCTGGGAAGACCTGCTCGCCCACGGCGAAACCTATGAGCTAGGCTTCAACCTGGAACAGTTCACCTGACATTGCACGGCTCCGGATCGGACAACCCGGGCGACGCGCCCGACGCCAGGTAATCGGTCCGATCCCAGGGCCGAATCTCAGCCCGGTTAGAGTACGGGCGTGAACAACCGCGTCCGAATCAGCGACACCGCGTCCCGCGGGTCGACAGCCTGCACAGGTTGCTGCCGCTGGAACTGGTAAACCTGGCCTGTGACAGGGCCGCGGATCTGTGCAGACCCGTTCCCGCGGTACTGCATCATCACCGATCCGAAATCGACCATCGGAAAACCCTTCAAGGCAGCTGGCTGTTGAACAGAACCCATGATGTTTCTCCTTCGCGGGTTGAATCCTCGACGCGGCTTGCCGCCCGCCGACTCTTGCTTTGGGCCCGGCAGTTCCCGGCTATGCGACGCCGCGATCTGCCGTGACCGATCTGCCAGCAAGGCGGGCAGAGAGAACCAAGGCTTGATTCGGACCGTCATAACGTGATTCTGTCCGACGGCTCTTCTTTCGGGCAATGCCTCCCTGGCTCGGCGTTTCTGCCACTTATGTGCCATTCTGTCCCGAGCCGTGGGAGGTTCTGTACGCAATGGAGTAGTGCCGAAACCGGCCGCGGCGTTTCATTTAGAAATACAAAAAAAACGCACACTTCTAATTGCGCAAAATCAAGGCCGAAAGGGACACGGCCGGTTCTGGAATGTCTCTGATTTGTCATCTCCTTGTTACTTCTGCACCTTAACCCTCGGCAACGCGTCAAAAAAAGTGCACAATTGACAACAAAGCGGTGACACGGGATCTCCAAAACGCCGAAAACCAACAGGTAGAGAATGTCATGGGTACGATACTGGTTATCGAAGATGACGCGCGGATTATCAAGGCCCTTCAACGCCTGTTTTCCTCCGAAGGGTATGAGGTCCGGAGCGCGAACAACGGCAAACAAGGCCTGGAGATGTTCGCTGCTCCGGGTATCGACGCAGTGGTGCTCGATCTGATGCTTCCCGGCATGTCCGGCCGCGACATCTGTCGAGCAATGAAACAGGCGAATGCCGACATCCCCGTCGTTATCCTCAGCGCGATCTCCGACGTGGCGGACAAGGTCCTCCTGTTGGAGCTCGGCGCCGACGACTACGTCACCAAGCCTTTCAGCCCGCGCGAACTGCTTGCCCGCATCCAGGCCGCCGTTCGCCGCTCCAAGCGCTCCGGCCTTCGTCCCTGCGTCACGTTCGGCGATGTGCAGGTGGACTTTGCCTGCATGCGCGCCACCCGCAGCGGCAAGCCCATCACCTTGACCGCGCACGAGTTCAAGTTGTTGCGCTTCTTCCTCGACAATCCCGAGCGTGTTCTCAGCCGTGACGAACTGCTGAACGAAGTGTGGGGATATAACGCGTACCCCTCCACCCGGACCGTCGACAACCAGATTCTGAAGCTGCGCCAGAAGCTGGAAGGGAATCCCGCTAATCCGGTACATTTCTGCACTGTGCACGGCGCCGGCTATCGATTCGTACAGGCTCCCCAGGAATAAGGTTCAGGACCGGGCGTCGCCCCGGCCGTTGGAGGCAAACCGGCAGTGGCCATTCGTATGCGCACAACGCTGCTTGTTTGCCTTGTCTCCATTTCCTTCGGGGTCATCGCCCTCAGCCTCACCATCGTTCACAACATCCTCCAGAAGCAGGTTCGCCGCGATATCTCCGCGGACCTTGAGCGCTCCATCTCCACGTTGCGCAACATCCAGGCTCAGCGCCAGCAGATGCTCTCGCGGGAGGCCTCCCTTCTTGCGGCGCTTCCCTACATCAAGTCGCTCATGACCACTTCGGACGAGCGTACCATCCGTGACGGCGCAGCCGATTTTTACGAACTCAGCGGCGGAGATCTGTTCGCGCTCGCCGATGGCAATGGCAAGCCCGTGGCCGTCTACGAGGGCGGCGCCTCGCGTGATCCTTCCGACCTTTCCCAGTCTCTGATTCCGCAGATGCATGGCGCGATACAGGCCAGCTACGTCATGCTGCGGGGAAACCTGTTTGAGGTTGCCGTGCAGCCGCTCTACTTCGGCGCTGCCGCTTCGGGGACCCGCCTAGGCTACGTTCTGCTGGGCTACGCGGTCGACCGACGTCTGGCAGAGGAAGTTTCCCAGGCCACTTCCGCCGAGGTGATCTTCTACGCCAACCGGGCCATGGTCGCCACCACGCTTGACGATCGCTACAAGGCCGAAAGCACGAAGCGCAGCGAGGATCTGCTCTCCTCCGGTTCGCAGGAAAGCGAGACAACTTTCGGAGGCGAGCATTTTGTTCACGCCGCGGTCTTGCTATCTGGAACCACCCAGCCGCTTGTCCAACTGGTGGTTTTGAAATCCTACGATCAGGCCAGCCGCTACATAACTCACCTGAATCAGGTATTAGTTATCCTCGGGGCCGTCCTGTTGCTGTTCAGCGGCGCGCTGGCCATGTATCTGTCCACCACAATTACACGACCGCTGGACCGCCTTGTGGCCGGTGCCCGCGCTCTCGGCGGCGGCAACTTCGATTACCACTTTCAGCGCGCGGGAGCCCGCGAAATCCGCGAACTCGGCGAAGCCTTCGATCGCATGCGGTGCCGCCTGCGCTCTGCGCGCGAAGAACTTGTGGCCGCCGAGCGGCTTGCCACCATCGGGCAAATGGCAAGTTCGATTTCGCACGACCTTCGCCACTATCTCTCCGCCGTCTATGCCAACGCCGAGTTTCTCGGATACGACTCCATCGGATCCGACGAACGCCTGGAATTGGTCTCTGAGATTCGGCACGGCGTGCGCGGCATGACCGATCTCATCGATTCGCTCCTGCTCTTCAGCCGAACCGGTCAGTCCCTGCAGTTATCCTTCGAATCCCTGCCATTTCTCGCCGAGCGCGCCCTCGGTATGGTTCGCGCTCATCCCGAAATGCAAAATGTCCACGTAGTTCTCGAACCAATGCCACAGATCGAGGGCTGGATTGACGCGCGAAAAGTCGAGCGCGCCATCTACAATCTCGTGCTCAACGCCTGCCAGGCCGCGCGTCAGGCATCCGGCGACCCTGAGATCCGCATCGCAATGTCGGAATCTGCCGAGCACGTCAGCTTCTCCATCACCGACAACGGCGCCGGCGTGCCGGAGGCGATCCGTGAATCCCTGTTTCAACCGTTTGTCAGCGTGGGCAAGCCAAGCGGTACCGGCCTCGGCCTCACCCTCGCGCAAAAAATCGCGCAGGAACATGGCGGAACAGTGACCCTCGCCGAGTCCCGCCAGGGACGAACCGTCTTCCAGTTTTCCATTGCCAAGACGAGTCTGCGAAAATTTGCAGAGACCGCCCAAAAGAGAGAAACCTCGGCGAGCTCCGGCGGAACCGACGTTCACGTTATTTCCAATTCATGAGGATAGCGATATGAATCGCATTCCGGTACCCTCGATCCGGTCGGCAATTGTCACGTTGGCATTCGGCTTTTTCTCGGCCGGCGTGATCGCGCAGCAGCCGCCGGAATCACGCCAGCCGCTTCCATCCTCCGCCCAGGATTCGGATTTTGATCGGCATCTCGATGAGCTCACCCGGAAATTGGACGGCATGCGGCAGCAGTTGATCGATTCCCAGAACGAAATGGACGAACTGCGGAATGAACTGCGCAGGCTGCGCGAGCAACTGTCGGAAAAGAATCAGAGCGAATCCGCTGCGCGCGATGCGGACGCTCTCAGGACCAGCGTCGCTCAAATTCAGGATGAAACCGAGGTCCTACGGGCGCAGGTCAAGCAGCACGATCAAAGCAAGATTGAGACATCATCGAAATTTCCGGTGCGCATCAATGGCGCGCTGCTGGTCACTTCCATCTTCAACAGTTCCAATTCCGATAACTTCAATTTACCCGTTGTCGCGGTTCCCCCGTTGCCCTATTATCCGCGGGGAAGCGTGAGCGAGTCCGCCAGCCAGACCCTCCTCGGATTCGATGCGTCGGGCCCCCACTTCTGGGGCGCCAGGTCCTATGCGGATTTGAACGTTGATTTCTGGGGCGGGCAGACTTCTGCGAATTACTCCGGCGTTGGAAATCTTCGGCTCCGCACCGCGCATGCGCGCCTCGAATGGCCAACGCGCTCGCTTGGTGTGGCGCTGGATCGCCCCCTGATCTCGCCCTGGCAGCCGACATCCTGGATCACGATTGCCGAGCCCGCGCTCGCCTGGTCCGGGAACATTTGGGCGTGGTCGCCACAACTCACCTTCAAACAGAACTCCATCTTTCATCATTTCGAAGTCGATCTCGGCCTGATAGATCCTCCCGCGCCAACCGCCTATACCCAGGCACAATCCGCTTCGGCAAGCCCATCCGAACAGAGCCGCCAACCCGGATACGAGTCGCGCATCGGGTTCGCATCGTCGCCGGGTGATTCCACCATCAATTTCGGCGCGGGTGGATACTACAGCCGGCAGTCCTATGCCTACAATCAGCGCGTCGATGCATGGGCTGCTTCGGCTGATTGGAATCTCGCCCTTCGTCACCTGTTTCGGTTTTCCGGCGAGTTGTATCGTGGCAAAGCCCTGGGAAGTCTTGGCGTCGGCACCTTCAAGGACTATGTCAGCAGCGCTGCGGAACACTACCTCGATGGCCTGAATGATGCCGGCGGCTGGGCCCAGGCGAAGTTTACGTTCCTGCCCTCGGTCGAGGCGAACGTCAGTGCGGGGCTCGACAACGCATTCGCGTCCGACCTGCGCGACTCCGACCAGGCCATGGGACAGGGATACTACGGCAGTCTGGCTCGCAATGAAACCCTGCTTGCCAACCTTATCTATCGCCCCAAGTCTTATTTGCTGCTATCCACCGAGTTTCGCCAGATCAACAGCCGTTCGATCGCCGGCAGATCGTGGGAAGATCGCGTGTTCGGAGTTTCCACGGGGTACATTTTCTGATGGCGAAGCACATTGCGCGATTTCGCTTCTTCCTCGCATTCATCGTGCTTGCCGTAGCGTCGCTCGCTCCGGCGCACGCTCAGGAAGTCGATGTGCAGGCCCGGATCGAATTGCTGCAGGGTAAGGCCCAGAAGCCCATCAATCACGGCAACATCGTTCTCTGGCTCTCGCCCGACATGACAAGAGCAGCCATCGACTCACCTGTAACCCCCGGCCATTTTCGCATGGAGCAGAAGAACAAGAGCTTCAACCCTCATCTGCTGGTCGTGCCTCTTGGCAGCACGGTCGAATTCCCCAATCTCGATCCGTTCTTCCACAACGTTTTTTCGCAGTTCAATGGGAAGCGCTTCGACCTCGGCCTTTATGAAGCCGGCAGCACCCGAATCGTTCATTTCGACCACGAAGGGATCTCTTACCTCTTCTGCAACATTCATTCCCAGATGGCCGCCGTCATCATTACCCTGCGGACTCCGTATTTCACCGTAGCCGGCGCCAGTGGCGTGATCTCTCTGCACGGCGTCCCTCCAGGCGATTACGAAATGCACGTCTGGGCCGAAGGAGCCGATCTCAAGGAACTCCAGGATCTGACTCGTCACGTCCACGTCGGATCATCGCCGGCAGATCTCGGAACCGTCCGCGTGCCCGTCACTGGAGAGCTCGCCCCCCACAAAAACAAGTTCGGCGAGGACTACCCACCCGAACCTGTCCAGACTTATTGAATCCATTGGATCTCAGACAGCCGCGTTGCGAATCGCGTGGAGTGTTGAATTTCGTGCTGACTTGCTGACTTGCTATTCCGCGTAGCGGCGCTAACTTGCTGCTTTTGAATCCAACGCGTTTTCAACTGCCCTTAATCCGCCTGTCCCCCGTTGCCAACCGGCACCAACGCGCGCCCCTCCGCATGCCCCGCCATTTTAAAAAGCAAGCCTGCCGCCATCGCAACCAAAGCGATAATTCCGAGCGCCCGCGGATAGCCCAGGTTGGTAAACGTCCACCCCGCGCAGGTTGCGGCGATCAATTGCGCGGCGCCCAGCACCAGCGCCATCGATGCCGACGCCCCTCCGCGCGACTCCTCGGGCACAATCTTCATCATCATGCTGTAGATCCCAGGTTCCCCCATGTATTGCATCCCCGTGAGGAGAATGTACGTCATGCTGGCAGCGACGGGATTTGCGGTGAGCGCCAGGATCAGGAAACACGACGCCGTCGCCATCTGCATGGTGAAGACACCGTTCGATACTCCCAATCGCCGGAACACCATGGGAGCACACAGTACCGCGGCAACCTGGCATAACTGCGAGAGGGAGAACACCGTGCCTACGCTGTGCAACGGCAAGCTTAGATGCATCGCCAGATATACATTCGCAAAAGGAAAGAACGATCCCGCCACCAGTCCCCAGATCCCAATTGCAGGAAGAATCCGTCGCACCGCCGGAGACCACAGTCGCGAACCCGGCTTCGGGGGAAGCACGGTTTTTCCCGCCCGCAGCGCCACCGCCGGGATCACCGCGATTGCCGCGATGCAGCATGCCGCAATCAGCGTCAATTGATCGGCCGCAAGTACGGCCAAAAAAGAAAGGTGTTGCGAAAACCATCCCGGCATTCTGCTTCCCGCCAGGGCGCCCAGCGCTCCCACCCCAATCCCCAGCGAAAACACAAGGCTGAAGGCCAGGGGCCGCTCGCGTTCCCCGGTGATTGCTGCGATGAACGGTGCCTGGCAAACCGCCCACAGGCACAACGCCAGCCCAGTCAAAAACGCCAGGCCCAACTGCAGAGGGAATGACGGTGATAGCGCTCGCGCGCACAGCACAATTGGCGCGGCCATCGAGCATCTGATCAGCGCGCTCCGCAAGCCTCTTCGCTGAATTAAGCGCCCTGCGGGAAAAGCACCCGCAAGATTGCCGGCCGCCATGGTCCCCGTCAGCAGGCCCAGTTGTGACTCGGAGTAGCCATGTCCACTCAAATAGAGATTGAAAAAGAAGAAATAAATGGACACCCCGAAGTCAAAAAAAAACAGGCGCCGAGAAAAGTCCAGAATTCCGTACTCAGCGCTCGCGTAGAAACCCAGAGGCTTATGCCGTGAAAGAGAAAGGCGATGTTGGCCGCCGCGTTCGCGATCAGCTTGCTGCCCAGGAATTCCACATAGTCGATGAACCGGTTGTTGCTGGTCGCTGCCCTGGCTCTGCGGTACCGCATGCGCACCTCCTTCGCATTCGGCCCCGGGAGCTGTGACGGAATCATTACTTTTCGCAGAACGGATTGTCGCGACGTCCGTGAATTCGTGAGCAGAAGTTGCAGCAGGCGTCCGTCCTTGTTATGACGGAACATCACCTCCAGCGGAGCTCCTCCGAAACGTCCCAGCCAGCGCTTTTGGCCGGGCGGAATCCGATCCACCTCCAGCCTCACCACCTCGGGTAGCGCACACGAGAACCAGATCTGCGCAAGGCCGAATGCCAAGGCCTCCATCCTCCGCAGATTCGCGCTGTGCGTCTCATACCACTGACTCCAGAACTCCACATCCCGCGTGCGAGTGTGTAGGAATAATGCCAGCTCATACACGTGATGAACTACCCAGTCGCCCGTCAGAACCCCCCGAACAATGTGCAGCGCGAGAAAGCCAAGTTGATCCACCGGGTGAAGCGCGCAGAATTCCATCTTGCCAAGGCGTCGCATCATGCGCCTTTCCCAGAAGTGGTCAACCTCCGGCAGGTCAATCAGCGAATTGCGCGCATTCCACAAACAATAATGCAACTCGATTCCTGGAGGCATCTCCGGATCGTACGCGTTGCCTCTCCACTGCCACACCCCCAACCGGCTCATGGCCGGAAGATGATCAGCGTGATCGTCGATCTCTTCCACAGGGGAATAGCCGAGATTCATCAGCGCCAATTGCGCTGTCGCGAGATGACCCTGCGGACAATAAATATCGATATCGGATTGGGCTCTGTATCGCGGATCGCTGATGTAGTCCGGGACCTGGCTGAACCCTTTCAGCACGACGTGCGCCACTCCCGCCCCGTCCATCGCCGCCGCCGCTTCGCTGTAAGCCGCGCTTACCCGCTCAAAGCGACGCCCGTTATCCGCAACATTTTGCTCCAGCCGGCGCACCACCCAATCGGGAAAACCCTCCATATCCATCTGCGCCAGCGGCAATGTCAGGTGGGCAATGTCGCAAAACTCCAAAAGTCTCCGCCAGTCACCTTCATCCATTGCCAGCAAGGCTTCGGCATTCGAACCTTCCATCTGCAAAGCTTCCAGCAAAGCCGCGACTTCGCGCGGAATGCGTGGCGACACAGTTCCATTGCCGATCGGATACGGGCGCATGCGTGCCTCAGTTCCCCTTCTTCGCCAGTTGATTGATGCGGTCGATCGCCCATCCCAGATCTCTGTATCGAAGCTCAAATACTCCTGCGCCGAGAAGCCGCGAGAGAGTGGCTTCCTGCGGCCCCCGCATTTCCGGCGGGGCAATCAGATGTTGCCTGAACCACGACCACACCGCCGAAGTTCGCAAAGGAACCAATTCCTGGGTATCAGCGTACTTGCGGTTCAGAAATACCACGTGCTCCACCCTCACGGCATTCATGGTCGAGATCCCCGTCAATTCTGCAGTCCCAACTTCAATCGATGGCTTACCGGCGGCGCGTGGCGTAATGGGACGTCCGGCGAGTTCCGGGAAAAGTTCCGCCGCCGACGGGCGAAAGCGAATCTGGTTGCAGTTACCGATCGCCAGCCGGTCTTCGCGATCCGTCGGAACGTAAGTCGAATCGTCGCTCACATATGTCCATCCCGCGCGCGATCCCGCATAAGCCAGCGTCGATTTGCCTTCTCCCGAGTCGCCGCACAGCAGCACACCTTTGCCGCCCACGCCAACACAGGCGCCGTGAACCACAACCGCCCTCGAAGTTGAAATCAAGCTCAGCGCCGCCGCCTCCAGAAAGTGATAGCGGAAATATTTCGAGCATCCCGCGGTCGTTGGGGTCACCCTCCCCATCGCGCAGACTTTCTTCATATCCGCGATGTAGAAGTTATCCCGGTCGGCCATTTGCACCAGCAGCGATCCACTCAATTTGTGTCTAGGAGCCGCAGGCAGCGCTTCGTTCGCTCCACTTTCCACCTTGAATAAAAGCTCGATCGGCTTCTCGGAAAACACCGGCTGAAAGCAACTCCAGCTCTGGTCCGCCGCTTCCAGCACCAGGGGAGAATTACTCCGCAGTCTCACGGGATACCCCAGAGGAAAGTACACCCGCTCATAAGTGAGCTCTCTTCGCGCTTTCACATAGCCGGTCAACGGCAGCTCCATCACCGCGCCATTCGCCATGATATTTGCCGTATTGGGCCACAACGAAACCTCAGGCAGGACAGCACTGGACTCCTCCATCGCTTCCTCGGCTTGTACACACTCACTTCTGGCCGTCATCGTTCTCCTCGCCTGAATAGACTCGCGGCTCCCCTAAACTGCCCGCCGCTGGAAGATGCCTGAGAAACACAACGATGGACCACATTTCTTCATCGTTAAGAATTCCATGGGACGCAGGCATGCCCGACGGTTCAATGCCATTCTCGATAATCCATTTCAGCTGCCCATCGGTATAACCTTGCACTTCTTTCGAAGCCAGGGAAGGAACCGGCGGTGAGAGGTTCTCTGCAAATGGAACTCCCGTGTTCTGTCCATCGAGGCCATGGCAAACCACGCAGTAATGACCGAACGCTTCCTGGCCGTCTTTCAATGTCTGTGCGACATCCGGAAGCGGATTGTGATTGTCCTTGCCCTTCACCGTCACGTGACGTTTTGCCCATTGCGCCAAACCTGATTCCGCTCTTCCCGGCGTTGTCACCCGGCACCCTCCGGCCACTACACAAATAGCGCACAAAATGAACAACGACATGCGCTTTAGCATCGTCAATTCCCCGTCACGTGCACCGCGATCGTCATCTTGCCATGTCCTGAACCGCAGAAGTGTCCGCATTGGCCCTGGAAGTCCCCTGCCTGCTTGGCGGTGACCGTGACCTCGGCCGGCTTACCCTTCGTCACTACCTGGTTGATGCCCAGATCTTTGATAAGAAGACTGTGGGGCACATCATCTGAGATCAGCTTCAGCTTCACCGTTTCTCCCTGCTTGAGAGTGATTTCTGAAGGGCTGAACGCATAGCGATGCGCATGGATCTCTATCGTGCGGCCGGCATCACTGCCCACCGCGCTGCCCAAACAAAAAAAACAAAGTGCACCAAGTACTGCCAGTTTCATCGGGTTGTTCATTTAATGTCCTTCCGCCTTTTAAAGTCGGATAAGTGAAAACCAAGGCAACTAAGTGAGGAGAACTTATGGTGCAAGGTACTTCAAAATTGCTTGTTCGTCCTGCCGTGAGAGCCGTGCCCGCGTTCTCATGTGCATAATCACCGTCCCCGTAATGCGCGGCGGAAGACTCATCGGCGCTGCGTGGCACCGCGAACAGTTTGCGGCGAACGCGCGCTCCCCCGGGTCTGTTTGCGTTGCCGACTTCCCAGCCGAAGCGTGCTGGGCTGGTTCGGTCGTCTGCCGCCCAGGCCACGCCAGCAGCCCCAGGGGCAAAAGGAAAAGGCATGCTGACATTACGGCAACTTTCATTTCTTTTCTCCAGACCACAACGGAATCGTGAACCGATAGCTGACTCCCGCGTTCCACACGTTCGCGTTCTGTTGACTGTTGAAATTTCTTCCATAACTCGAAACCAGCCGAAGGTTGTCTTTCAGGTAGTAATTCAAACCTAGGTCGAACCTCTTGTTCTGGATCTGCGGCAGCCCGTTCCCGCCCCCGTGCAGCGGAAATACTTGCTGAATGCGTCCGACAAATTGCACCTTCTGAATGGCCGCAACCGAACTCGCGCGATCGAGCTTGTATGCTCCTTCCAGCCAGTAACCGCGGCCGAAGTAGCTATAGTCGTACTCGCCCTTCACATCGCCCGACCCTTCCTGCGGTTGCCACGAAACATACACGGCGCCGTTATTGATGCGATGATCCTGGAGAAAACGCTGTCCCGATCCTCCAATTTCAAAACGCAGCCTGGGGAAAAATACGCTGGCATCGCCGCCTGCCGCGCGCGCTGAACCGAATTGGTTGATTCCGCTCCGAACCGAGAAATATGCCGAGTACTGCAGCGTCATGTCCGCGGTTTGCGCCGCGACGCCCCGCACCATCAACCCGTCTCCCGCTCCGCTGGTGCGCGTTCCTATGCTGGCGGTGAAGGGAGAGTCCTGCAGATTACGTATCCAGATCGGCTCGAGCCGCTCGTTGTAGAGTCCGAAAGGAAGCAGGTATCTCCCACCCACAACGATCGCGTGCGAATCCGCAAGCCAGTCGAGTTGCGCGTATTCGACATCCTTGAAGACCTTGCCCTTGAAAGGCCCCGACGTAAAGTTTTGTCGCTGAAAGAATCCCGTGAAGTCCGTGCGTGACTCCAACAGCAAGTGGCGCCCGAATGGGACGAGCAGCACCGGGTCAATCTGCGGCTCCAGCGTAGGTACTCCACCGCTCACGTTATGGATGTATCCCGCGCCCCCGGAAATGATCGGCACATACCCCGCTTCATTCTCGGTATTCGGCCGGGTCTGCGCGAACAAACTCGCGCACGCGAGCATCCACACCAGAAGCGTGTGGGAGTATGGAGCCCAGCGTCGATAAATCTGCACCTGCAACGATTCGCTCCTTTCGCATCGGGTCGGTCGTGGTGATCCCGGTGCGGTATGTTGCGAATCTACAAGCTGCCCATACCCACATTGTCAGTGCTATGTCATCGCATCGTAACCTTATCCACTACCCGGAGCGGGCGTTCGCCAAACTCCGCAGTCGGGGTGCGAATTGCTACTCAATTGCCCACGGAAACAGGCGATCTGGCGGTGTCAAGTATTCGCCATCCCGCGAAGAATGAGCGCCCTCGGCATGCCGAGTTTTCCATTTGTTTTTGGTTAGTCGGGATCGCATTTTCTGCTGAGCGATCAAGTGGAGAAGGCGCGCCGTCATGCGGTGTGCATGTTTGTCGTGTCCGCGCTCTTTGCGATCACGCCAGTGGCCGCTCCTGGTCCACCAGCAGCCACATCACTCCGCCCATCGCCGCCAGCATCGCCGCGAACACGAATGCCGCAGTCCACCCGACACGGCTCGCAATATACGGAGTAAGCGACGCGGTCACCGCTCCGCCGATCTGGCACCCCATGTTCATCACACCTGAGACGACTCCCGACCGCGCGCCCGCGATATCCGCGCTTACTGCCCAGAACGAGCTTTGCGATAGATACAGCGCCCCAGCGCCGCCCGCAAGGATGATGCTCGCCGCATAGGGCCCGCGCACATGAGAGCCAATCACAAGAAACAACGCCGTGAGCGCAAACGAAACCACGGCAATCCCGCCGCGTCCCCAGCGAAGGCCGATCGTTTTCGTCAGCCGGTCGCTGATGAATCCGCCTGCCAGGCAGCACGCCGTCATCGCCATAAACGGAATCATCGAAACCAGCGCGCTCGCTTTTAGATTCAGCCCGCGCACCTGGGCCATGTAAATGAAGAACCAGCTGAAGAAAATCCACGCCACATAACCAAACGTAAAATAACTCACCGTCAGCGCCGCCACGTTCCGATTCAAGATGGCGGCCATCCACGAACCCTGATCCGCACGTGAAGCCCTTGCCCCGGAACGATTCTCGTGAGAGCGATTCGCCTGAATATGCGCCAGCTCCTCGCGTGAAACCAGCCTGTGCTCCTCCGGTGTGTCGCGCGCCATCCAATACCAGACAAGCCCTACCGCGAGTCCTGCCGCCGCACTGAACCAGAACGAAGCGCGCCAGCCATAACGGCCCGTGATCCAGTTCAACATCGGAATGCTTAACCCGGCTCCCGCTCCCACGCCCGCAAAGATCCATCCGTTTGCGCGTCCTCGTTCCGCCACGGGAATCCACTTGGCGACAAATTGATTCGAAGACGGATAGATTACCGCCTCGCCGGCGCCGAGCGAAAACCTGATCACAATAAGGATCAGCAGAGCATGCGCGAGGCGCGGATTGGCTATGGTCGTCGCCGCCGTAAAAAGCCCCCACCACAATACGCCCGCCGCCAGCACCAGCCGTGGTCCGAATCGGTAAGCCAGCCACCCCCCCACCACCTGGAAGGCCGCGTACCCCAGCAGAAACGCGCTGAACACCCATCCCAGGTGAACGTCATCCAGTCTGAGTTCGTTGCGAATGGCCGGGCCCGCGATCGAAATATTGGTCCGATCCATAAAGCCCACGGCGCTCAACAGAAAAAGCCACAAAACCAAAAACGTCCGAACCTGGAATCGTCGTGTCAAAGCGGTCCCTATCCTCACAGGTGACTATAGCCGTATCGGGGCGCCCGAGTCCGCACCAGGCCGGAATGGATGTCCGGGTCATTGCCTTTGCTCAACGTTTCTGGGTACCTGTGAATTTGCCGCCCACACAAGCCCGTTCAGGCTCATACTAGTTATGTGAAGGAGGTGGCCTTCTCATGAAATCGAACTATTCCCGCAGAGATTTTCTCGGCGCTGTTGGTCTTGCAGCCGGCGCCTACATGGCAGGCCCCGCGCTTTTGTCCGCGGTCCCCGCCCCCGTAAGCCGCGTCGCCATCGGACAGTGTGCTGAATACAACCGCCAGGTCCGCGACGTCCTCGCCACCATGTTTGACCAACTCGGCGGACTGCAATCGGTGGTGCGCGGCAAGACCGTGGCGATCAAGCTCAACCTCACCGGCTTACCCAATACGAAACTCGGCGCCATGCCCAGCAAGATGACTCATTGGGTCCATCCCGAGGTCATCGGCTCTCTCGTCTCGCTGCTTGGCCAGGCGGGAGCCACCCGCATCCGCCTGCTGGAAAGCGCGCCATTCGGCACCAAGCCCCTGGAAGAGTTCATGATCGTCTCGGGATGGCAGCCCAGGGACTTCGCCTCGGCCGCCACGCGCGTGGAATTCGAGAACACCAACTTCCTCGGCAGCGGCAAATCCTACACGCGCTTTATGGTTCCGGGCGGCGGCCTGATGTATGCCGGATATGACCTCAATCACTCCTATTACGACACCGACGTCTTCATCTCGCTCGCCAAGCTGAAAGAGCACCGCACC
The DNA here is from genome assembly GCA_963730805.1 of uncultured Acidobacteriota bacterium. Classification (GTDB taxonomy): domain Bacteria; phylum Acidobacteriota; class Terriglobia; order Terriglobales; family Acidobacteriaceae; genus Telmatobacter. Next base: position 602,734 of record CAVSTL010000001.1, read on the forward strand.
GCCGGTGTTACCCTCTCCATGAAGAATTGCTTTGGCATCACGCCCTGCACCATTTACAGCGATGAGGCCCCGCAGGACGAGCCGTCCATCGTGCCCAAAGGATTCCGCGGCCCCATGCATTCCGGGTCTCGAGTGCCGCCCAAAAGCGCCCCGCGGCCGGTTGCCGAATCCAAGGATCCCGGCTATCGTGTCCCGCGCATTACCGCCGACCTGGCGGCCTCGCGCCCCATCCATCTCGCCGTCATCGACGGCATCTACACCATGACCGCCGGCGAACTGCCCTACACCCGCGAAAAAAGCAAGGAGTGGGTAAACCAGGCCGTGCATCCCGGCCTGCTGATCGCGGGTATGAACTGCGTGTGCACCGACGCGGTCGCCACTGCCGTCATGGGCTTCGACCCCATGGCTGATCGCGGCACGCCTCCCTTCGAAAAGTGCGACAGCACCCTCCACCTGGCGGAAAGCCTGGGCGTCGGTACCCGCGATCTCAACCGCATTGAAGTCGTCGGTACGCCCATCTCCAAAGCCCGCTTCCGCTTTCCACCCATGTCCCAACTCGCAACCTAGGAAAACTCTGACCAAGTCTCCACCTTGAAGGGTACGGGCTTTACCCCGTACGTAACCATCGTAGAATTTGAGGGGCTTCAGCCCCTCAGGGGAATGCTGGCGACTTGTGCAGAACTCCCCTGGCAGCGGATGCCCTGAATTCGGCTGCCCCAGGTCCGTGGGGTAGAGATCTCGTTCTTGAGACCTGGGATCGAACCTTGACTCGCCGATCCTTCAAAGACATATAGTTGCCCGTGGTGTCGGGGCGATAGAATGACCTTTTTGTTAACCGGTCGACAAAGAGGCCTACCCATGCCCATCGCACGCCGCAATCTCTTAAGGACTCTCGCCGCAACCAGCGGCCTCGCTCTCGCTCCGCGCCTTGTCGCCGCCCAGGAACAAGCCGCGCGCGCCACCCGGGCCCTCCCCGCCCCGCGCATTAAAGACATCAGCGTTATCGAGTGCGAGCCCCAGGGTGTCCGCCTCACTGTCGTCAAGATCACCACCGATCAGGACGGCCTTTACGGCTACGGCTGCGCGACATTTACGCAGCGCGCCGACCTCGTCAAGCCCGCGGTTGAGAAATACCTCAAGCCCTTCCTCCTTGGCAAAACCACCGACCGCATCGAAGACATCTGGCAATCCTGCTACGACAGCTCCTACTGGAAAAACGGCCCCGTCCTCAACAACGCCATCAGCGGCATCGACCAGGCGCTATGGGACATCAAAGGCCGCCAGGCAGGCATGCCCGTTTATCAACTCGCCGGAGGGAAGTGCAGGGAAGCGGCCGATACCTACGCCCACGCCAGCGGCGCCGAATTCGAAGAAGTGATCGACAACGCCAAAAAATATATGGCCCAGGGATGGCGCCACGTCCGTGTGCAGGTCGGCCTGCCCGGGATGGCCGGCTACGGCTCGCAGCGTAAAGAAGACGGCCGCCCCAAAGCCCTGCACGACAAGCCCCTCTTCGATCCCGCCGCCCAGTTCCGCCGCGCATTGAAGCTGCTCGAAGTCTGCCGCCGCGAACTAGGTGAGGAGGTGGAACTCCTCCACGACATGCACGAGCGGCTCACGCCCAACCTTGCTGTCCAATTCTGCAAAGCCGCCGAGCCCTTCCGCATGTTCTTTCTCGAAGACCCGCTATCGCCCGAAGACCTCGCCTACTTCCGGCAGATCCGTCAGAACTGCGCCACCCCCATCGCCATGGGCGAACTCTTCAACAGCCCCCATGAATGGGAGCCCCTCATCTCCGAACGCCTCATCGACTACATCCGCGTCCATGTCACGCAGTCCGGTGGTTTCAGTCCCGCCCGCAAGATCGCCATCCTCGCCGAGCAGTTCGGAGTCAAGACCGCGTGGCACGGTCCCGGCGACGTCTCCCCCATCGGACACATGGCCAATGTAACTCTCGACTTGGTGAGCTATAACTTCGGCATCCAGGAGTACTCGCCCTTCAACGAGCGCACCCAGGCCATCTTCCACGGCTGCCCTGAAATGCGCGACGGTTATTTGTGGGTGAGCGAAAAACCCGGCTGGGGCATCGAGATCGACGAAAACGAAGCCGCCAAATCTCCCTTCACCACTAGCCCCCTCAACGGTGGCTGGGGCGAAATCCGCCTCCCCGACGGCACCGTCATCAAGCAGTAGCACCGGATTGCTGCGAACTGTGAACTAAGAACTGTGAACTAACTAAACAGCTGATCATCCCACGATTGCGCCTCGTCCCACATCGGCGTCGGTTCAAAGTAGCCCGTGCCGGGCTTCAGATGCCGCTTCACCTCATCGTCATTGAGAGTGATCCCCAGCCCCGGCTTGTCAGGAACCTTGATATACCCCTGGTTCACGATCGGCTTTTCAATCCCGCTCACGAGGTCTTGCCAGAACGGCACATCCAGCGAGTGATTTTCGAGCGCGAGAAAATTCCGCGTCGCCGCCGCGCAATGTACGTTCGCCATGCAACTCACGGGCGTGCCCGCAAAATGCATCGCCATGGGCACTCCGTAGCGGAATGCCATGTCGCCGATGCGATGCGTCTGCAAGATTCCGCCTGAAGTCGCGAGGTCGGGATGAATTTTGTCTACCGCGTGTTCCCGGCACAGCGTCTCGAAGTCCTCAATCCGGTAAATGTCTTCGCCCGTCAGCGTCGGCGTCGGGCTCTCCTGCGTAATCTCCTTCAGCAGGTCCGTGTAATACCACGGAATCACGTCTTCCATCCACTCGAGATTGAATTTCTCGAACGCCTTGCCCAGCCGGATCGCGGACTTCACGCCGATATGCCCCAGGTGATCCATCGACAACGGCATATCGTAGCCGATGTTCTCGCGCACCGCCGCCACATACTCGCACATCCGGTCGATGCCTTTGTCCGTGACCTCAGTTGCGATGAAAGGATGAGGCTGGCTGCGCAACTCCCATTTGCTCATGCCCGGCGGCTGCATCACCATTCCCGGCATTCCGTCCAGCACATTGATGCCCAGGTCCATCTTCATCCACGTCAGTCCCGACGCCTTGCGTTCCTTGGCGCGGCGTCCATACTCGACCGGATCCTCCGACTCAGTTGTGTCGGCATATACGCGGACCGTGTCTCGCCACTTGCCGCCCAGCATCTGGTACACGGGAATGTTATAGACCTTGCCGGCGATGTCCCAAAGCGCCATCTCTACCGCGCACACCCCGCCTGCCTGGCGCGCGTTGCCGCCGAACTGCGCGATCTTCTGGAACAGGTAATCGACCTGCAGCGGATTCTCGCCCACCAGTCGGCTCTTCAACACCATCGCATACTGCGGCCCCGCGATATCGCGCACCTCGCCCAGCCCATAGACTCCCTGGTTAGTATCAATGCGAATAATCACGCACGGGCTCGGCCCCGGCTTCACCACAACCGCATACCGCATGTCCGTAATCTTCAGCGTCGACGGGCTCGAGGCGGTGTTGACGTTCTTGATTTCAGGTTCAGCCTCCGCCAGTCCTCCCACCGTTCCCGCGGCAAGCAGAGCGAGCGACGACTTCAACACGTTGCGGCGGTTCACGCGCGTTTTGCTGACATCAGCCATTTTGGTATATTCCTTCCCGGCATCCATCTTGCCCACCCATCTTAGCCCACGTCTAAGGCTCCGCATCGGGCGTAGCCGCTTCACGGCCCTACTTCCGATGCTTGGCCTTCTCTAGAAGCTCATCGAACTCGTTGCGCGGCATCTTCAGCTTCTCCGGGTGCGCGTCAATCCACTTCGCAAACGCGTCGTACTTCGCCCCCGTCCAGCCGCCTTCAAACTCGGCGCCATTCTTACCGGTGCGATTCAATTCAAAATTGAAATCATCGGTCAAGCTCGTAAACTCCGCAGCGCTGATCGCCTGTTCCGCCAGGATGGCCGGCACAAAAAGAACCCCCTCCGGCTTGGCAATCACCAGATCCCCGGGAAGCACAACTGCCCTCCCGATCCGCACCGGCACGTTGATACCAGTCAACTCCATATCCGCCCACGCCGACGGATCGTAGCCTCTATACAACCCGTTGAAGTCAGGAATCTCGCGGTTTTCCTCCTGGTCGCGTATGCCGCCGTCAAACACAAATCCCGTGTGCGTGTGCGCCGCCACGGCGTTGCCCAGGTTCGAACCAATCAGCGTTCCTTCGATAATTTTTCCGAAACCATCCGCAACATAAACATCGCCAATCTGCAGTTCATTGATCGGCCAGCTGTTCGTCCCGCTCACGCGTCCTTCGGCTTTACCCTCGGCCTGAATCGCCCGCTGCATATCGGCCCGCGTCGGCATATACTGCGCTGTCAGCGCCCGCCCCGCGAACGACTTGTCAGGATGCAAGGCCTGCCATCCACCTTCGAACTGATTGCGATACCCGCGTTCCCGCACGAACTCCCACACATCTTCGATCGTCGTGTCCGCCGCCCGCTTCAGCAGCGAATCCGGCAGCTTCGGCCGTCCGTCAGGAAAGCGCTCGCCCTTCCAATCCGACGTGTAGAACAGCATCTGATCGTGCGTCATCTTCACCTGGCTGAATAAAGGCGCGGCGCACCAAAGCGCGCAAAACACCAAAGCCACCCCAATGGTTCTCTTCACGCAATTGCTCCTGTTTTGAAGTCGGGCAACTGAACCCGTTGCGAACTTGCTAACTCGCGATGCCGCGCAGCGGCGCCAACTTGCTGCCTTTGAACACAACCAGCTCTTTCATTCCGAAGCTTCGGAGGTCTGCCATTCAAAGCACAGCAATTGTAGAACCCCCGCAAGCCCCAGTCCGCTAGAATGCCCCTGCATCGATCAACGCCTGCTTCATCCCCGCCCAACTCACCCGCGTAGATTCCTCCGCGGTGGCCGCGCCGTGCCAGTGCGTTTCCAGGCTGACGGCATCCTTGAATCCCGCCTGTTTCAGCGCGCGGAACTGGGCAGTCCAATCGATATACCCCTTCGCCACCGGCGACCACACAATCTTTCCCGTGTCATTCTTCACGGCGTTCTTGCAGTGGCAATGATGAATGCGATCCTTCGGCAGCGCGTCCCACGCCGCCGGAAACGCATCAAGTTCGCCGCGCATCACCGCATTGCCCGGATCCCAGTTCAGTGCCAGATTCGGCGAAGGAACCGCATTCAGCGTGCGCGCAGCTTCGCGCCCCGTGGCGGTATTGCATTCGAACTCGTTCTCCAGCACCAGCAGCACGCCTTCTTTGCCGGCCCTCTCCGCCGCAGCCCGAAGCTTCTCATCGATCGCGGCCCGATACGGCGCCACATCCTCGATGCGCCAGAAATCAAAGCACCGCACCTTGTTCGTCTTGAACGTCTTCGCCAGCGCAATCGACTTTTCGAGAATTTCCTCCTGCTGCTTGAACGTCGCATCGGCCGCGCCATGCATGTCGCCCTTGGCTCCATACGGCGAACGCGGCGCGCCCGGCCAGTCGGTTTTGAACAGAGGGCTGGCGATGTCGGTGACCGCCAATTTGTATTTGGAAAGAATCTTCTGAACCTCGCCGATTTGATCCGAAGCAAGATCCATCAGACTCTTGCCCCACATCGACCGGAGTTCGATCCAACTCAAACCAAACTCCTCCGCTGCCACATGGCACGCATGGTCAAAGTCCGGCGAAATTTCGTCGCTGATCACCGCGACCTTGAACGGAGACTTCGAAGCCCATGCAAGCACCAGGAACGAATGCGCCGCCGCAGCGGTCGCAGCCGATCGCCAAAGAAACGATCGCCGAGAAAGTTTAGTCATAGTGGCCCCTTCGCATAAACATGCCGGCTACCAGCATAGAAGTTCGTGGCGCCATTCGTCACAACGGCACATTGAATTCCGACGCGGCAATCAGCCCGCCGTCGACCACGTGAAGAATACCGGTAATTCCATCCGAGTCATCCGAGGCCAGGTACACCGCGGCCCGCGCCACGTCTTCCGGACTGAGGATCTTTCCCAGAGGCACCCGCGAGAGCCGCTCGCGAATGCGCGCTTCGCCTTCTTCGCCGTGTCCAAGATGCTCGCGAAGCATCGGCGTGTCTGTAATTCCCGGGCAAAGGCAGTTCACGCGAATTCCATCCCGCCCCAGATCGAGCGCCAGCGACTTCGTCAGCAGGGCAATCGCTCCCTTCGAGGCGGAATAGGCCGGCGTGCCCACCTGCCCGGTGAAACTCGCAATCGATCCCATGTTGACAATCGCGCCCTTCCCATTGCGCCGCATGTGTGGCACAACATGCTTGGTAGCAAGGAATGCGGCTTTCACATTCACCGCCATCACCCGGTCCCATTCCTCTTCCGTCATCTCCTCCACCGATTTCACCAGCACCACGCCGGCATTGTTGAAGAGGATGTCGATCCGGCCCCACCTGCTAACCGCCTCTTCCACCATCCCCGCAACTTCCGATTCTCGAGTCACGTCCGTCCTCGCGACGAAGGCCTCATGTCCATCGGCAAGAATCGTAGCGACGGTTGCGCCCGCACGTTGCTCGTTCCGATCCACCACCACCACTCTTGCGCCTTCCCGCGCAAACGCGATGGCGCTCGCCGCTCCAATGCCGCTGGCCGCCCCGGTCACGATGGCAACTCTCTCGTGCAGTTTCACGACTACGGAAACTACGTTTGGCCGCTGCAACCTGTCAAGCGCATGTTTCCATGGGTAAATAAATTCAATTTGCTTGACAGCTTTTCCGCCGCCGCCTGATCATCGTTTGGCCGTTGAGTCAGCAGTTTCGAACGCCTTCCCCGGAGGGATGGAACGATGTCCGACTTCATGTCGAGGCGCACCTTCGTCAAAGCCGTCACCGCCAGCGCGGTGGTCACTTCGATAGCAAAGAACGCGCCCGCCGAGGAGCGCACCGCAACCGCCGGTGCCCCGACCGAGTGGTCCTGGACCAGCGGCAAGCAGTATGACGATCCCTTCAACCAGGTCGACGTCGATGCGGTCATCACTCTCCCCGCCGGTGGCGAAGAGCGCGTTCCCGGATTCTGGGCCGGCGGCTCCACGTGGCGAGTCCGCTATGCTCCGCCCGCGCCCGGCTCCTACAAAGTGCGCTCAGTCTGTACCGACGCGAAGAATCGCGACCTCCATGATCAGTCGCTGACACTCCATGTCGAGCCGTATACCGGCTCCAATCTGCACTACAAGCACGGCCCCCTGAAAATCGGCTCCGACGGCCGCCACTTTCAACACGCCGATGGAACCCCTTTCTTCTGGCTCGGCGACACCTGGTGGATGGGACTATGCAAGCGTCTCAGCTGGCCCGACGGTTTCGAAACCCTCGCCGCCGATCGCGTACGCAAGGGCTTCACCATGGTGCAAATCGTGGCCGGCCTCTATCCCGACATGGAACCCTTCGACGAGCGCGGCGCCAACGAAGCCGGCTACCCCTGGGAGCGCGATTTCGCTCGCATCAATCCTGCCTACTTCGATTCGGCCGACGTGCGCATCCAGCACGTCGCCGATCGCGGGCTCGCGGCCTGCATCGTGGGCTTCTGGGGATACTTCATCCCCCGCATGGGCATGGACAAGGTGAAAAAGCACTGGCGCTACCTGATTGCGCGCTGGAGCGCCTATCCCGTCGTGTGGTGCCTCGCAGGGGAGGGAACCATGCCCTACTACCTCTCCAAAACTCCAAAAGATGACGCGGAGACGCAGAAGCATGGCCTCACCGAACTGGCGCGCTACGTTCGCGCCACCGACCCGCACCATCACCCCATCACCATCCATCCGTCGAGCGCCGCGCGCGAATGTGTCGACGATCCCTCCGTCATCGATTTCGACATGCTCCAGACCGGCCACAGCGACCGCGCCAGCGCGCCCAACACCATCGAGACAGTGAATCGCGAACTCGCCGCCACACCGCCAATGCCCGTCCTCATTGGCGAAGTCTGTTACGAGGGAATCCAGGAAGCCAGCCGTCAGGAAGTCCAGCGTTACATGTTCTGGTCCTCGATCCTGAGCGGCTCCGCGGGCCATACGTATGGCGCGAACGGCATCTGGCAGGTGAACACTCGCGAGAAACCCTACGGCCTCTCCCCGCACGGCCACTCCTGGGGCGGCCCCGCCTGGGACCTCGCCGCCGCGCTCCCCGGCTCAGGCCAACTGGGGATGGCCAAGGCTCTCCTCATGCGCTACTCCTGGTGGAAACTCGAGCCGCAGCCGGACCTGATCGAACCGCGCTGGAGCAAGGAAGATTACTGGAAGCCGTTCGCCGCGCACATTCCCGGCGAAGCCGTGTTCGCATTTACGCCGGCGTCCTACCTGGGCGCATCCTTCCACAACCTCAAGGCCGGTTCCTATCACGCTTTCTTCTTCAGCCCTCCGGATGGCACCGAAACCGACATCGGCACCATCACGCCCGATGCAAGCGGCGCGTGGAAAATCGCCGAAGTCCCCATCTTCCAGGACTGGGTCGTTGTACTTGAACACCGTTCATGACCACACCGACACATTTCCGCGTTGGCTTCTCCGCCGATTTTCTCCGCGACGACGGCGCCCTCGCCGTTCCTGATATTGGCTTGTCTCTGCTCGATGGCGTCGATTGTCTCGAGCACGAATTCCTCCCCGAATACCGCCCCGAGTACGCGCCCGGGCAATTGGCGAACTACGATGTAGTCATCTCCCTCAGGCCTCGCGTGACCGCGCAATCCCTCGAAGGCATCTCACGTCTTTGCGCGATTGGCCGTTGCGGCGTCGGCTACGATAACGTCGATCTCAAGGCCTGCACCGAGCACGGCATCGCCGTCTACATCACGCCCGCCGGCGTAGTACGTCCCGTCGCTGAATCCATCCTTCTTCTGGTCCTTGCGCTCTCCCACCGCCTGTTGCAGAAAGATCGCCTGGTGCGCCAGGGTCGCTGGGCAGAAAGCACCCAACCGCTGGGACGCGAACCGCGCGACCGCGTCGTCGGCACCATCGGACTGGGCAACATCGCTTGTGAAGCCATTCAACTTTTGCGCGTCCTCAACGTGCGCCGATTCCTTGCCTTCGATCCCTACGCATCGACGGATCGCGCCGCTCAACTCGGCGTCGACTTGGTCTCGCTCGACGAACTGCTCCGCGACTGCGACTATGTCCTCGTCAACTGCCCCCTCACCGACCAAACCCGCGGCCTGCTGGGCAAAGATCAATTCGCGCGCATGAAACGCGACGCGGTCCTCATCAACACGGCGCGCGGACCCATCGTGAACGAGGCGGCTCTCGTCGAAGCGCTCCTCGGCGGCCAGATCGCCGGCGCGGCCCTCGACGTATTCGAGAAGGAGCCTCTCAGCTCTGACTCGCCCTTGACCTCCATGGACAACGTCATCCTCACCTCGCACTCCGTCGCCTGGACCGAAGAGCTGTTTCGCGACATGGGCCGCATCGACTGCGAAGGCGCGCTTGCCGTCTATCGCGGAGATCCGCCCAAACACATCGTCAACCCGCAGGTGCTTGACCATCCGTACTTCCTCGAGAAACTCGCCCGCAGGCATGCAGTAAAGGAGCCGCGATGACCGGTATTCGCCAGCGCCTCAAGCAGGGCGAGTTGCTTCTCGGCCAGCTTGCTCTCGAGTTCTTCACTCCCGGCCTGGGGCCCATCCTCGACGCTGCCGGACTCGACTTCGTGATCTATGACATGGAGCACGGCCGCTGCGACATCGGCCTCCTCGAGCAGATGATCGCCTCCTGCCGCGGCTCCCGCATCGTCCCCATGGTCCGCGTCCCCGACCTGAACTTCGCTCCTCTCTCGCGAGTTCTCGACCTCGGCGCTCGCGGCGTCATGGTGCCCCGCGTCGAAACAAGAGAGCAGACCGAGGAGATCGTGCGCGCACTCAAATACGGCCCCCTTGGAAAACGCGGAGTCGCCACCGGCATCGCCCACGATCTCTATCGCCCCGGCACCGCTGGATTCTTCGCGCAGAGCAACGAAGAAATCCCCATCATCATTCAACTTGAAACCGTCCGCGCCTTCCAAAACCTCGACGCCATCGTCTCCGTTCCCGGCGTCGATGTCGCGTGGGTCGGCCACTATGACCTGACCGTCTCCATGGGCATCCCGGCCGAATTCAACCATCCGCGCCTCTTGCAGGGCATGGATGATCTCGTCGCCGCGTGCAACCGCCACGGAGTCGCGCCCGGTTTCCTGCCTCCCACGCCCGAGTCCGCCGCCCACTGGATCAGCAAAGGATTTCGCATGATCAGCCTGGGCAGCGACATCGGCGTCTTTCTTGACGGAATGCGAAAGTTCCGTGCCTTCGTTACGAAGGGAGATCCCACCGCATGAAATATTCCGTGCGTGCATTCAACGGAGGCACCTTCTGGGTCCCCGGTCCCGAAGTCTACTGGATGGAGGCCTGGAACCAGCGCGAAGAAATGAACGCGATCATCTATCTCGTGCAGGGCGGCGGCCACAACATCCTCATCAACACCGGGCCTCCGCAGGACCTCACGGTCATCAATAAGGCCTGGCTCGGCTTCTTCGGCTATCCCGAAGCCCAGATCGTCCGCACCGATGCTCAGCTTCCGCAAAACATTCTGCGTTCGCAGGGCCTCACTCCCGACGACATCTCGCTCGTCCTCGTCACTCCTCTGCAAGCCTACGCAACCGCCAACATCCCCCTGTTTCGCAACGCCACCATCGCCATCTCTCGGCGCGGCTGGATCGAGGACTTCCAGGCCCCCTTCTACCATCTCCATGTCCCCCGCCACCTCCGCGTTCCGCCTGACGTGAATCACTACCTCCAAAACGATGGCTGGGAAAAACTGCGCCTGCTTGCGGATGAGGAAGAACTTCAACCGGGAATCCGCGTTTTCTGGGCCGGCGTCCACCATCGTTCTTCCATCGCCGTCGCCATCGAAACAGAAAAAGGCACCGTAATCCTCAGCGATTGCTTCTTCAAATACGGCAACATCGAAGGCGGCCGCTACCTGGGTGTCATGGAAAGCATGATGGAAGCCGATGCCACCTGGGCTCGCATTCGCAAAGAAGCCGCCATCTTCGCTTCCATCTATGATCCCGAGGTTTTTGTCCGCCACCCGAACGGCATTCTGGCGTGAAATTCCGGACCAAAATTCTCCTTTCGCAATCAGCCAAAATTCATTAGGGAAATGATTTATTTTCTTGACACCCGCAAATCTCGCCTCCTATAGTTCGCTCGTTCTCGTCTGAGTCTGTGCGCCGACTCCAATCTGCGCATACCTCTGCCCTTTTCATGATCCGCTCGGAACGACGGCCAAAATGCCAGGAGAGAAGCCATGGTTTACGCATGCAAACGAGTCTTCCCAATTACCTTTGCTCTGCTGGTTTTGGGCGCTGGAGTCGCCTGGGGACAGGCTTCGGCCGATCCGCTCAAGAGCGGCTTTGAAAATCCTCCCAACGGCGCGCGGCCTCGGGTCTGGTGGCACTGGATGAACGGGAATATCACCAAGGAGGGCATCACTCTCGACCTTCAATGGATGCATAACGCCGGCCTCGGCGGGTTCCAGAATTTCGACGCCGCATTGCAAACTCCGCAGGTTGTCGACAAACGCCTTGCCTATATGACGCCCGACTGGAAGGACGCTTTCAAGCACGCCATCCTGCTTGGCGACAAATTCGGCCTGGAAATGGCGATCGCCGGCTCTCCCGGATGGAGCGAATCGGGAGGTCCCTGGGTGCCCGGCCCTGAAGGCATGAAGAAGTATGTGTGGAGCGCGACCGTCGTCCACGGCGGCCAGCCTTTCAGCGGCGTCCTTCCCCATCCGCCATCGAATACCGGAGCCTTTCAGAACGAAAGCGTTCACGATCAGCAACCGCCTCCGGGCGCTCTAAAGATCCCCGAGTTTTACGCCGACTCCGTGGTGGTCGCCTACAAGCGAACCGCCATCGACAAGTCCGTCGAAGAACTCAACGCGAAGATCACCTCAAGCGGCGGCTCGCCTGATTTCGCCGCCCTGTCAGATGGCGATCTTGAAAAGACCACCAAACTGCCCATCGCCCCCGAAGGCGAGACCTCGTGGATCCAGTACGAGTTCGCCGAGCCGCAGACCGTTCGCGCGGTTACCTATGTGGTCAAGGATCTGGACCGCTTTGCCGGCATGCTTTCCGGCATGGGCGTGCCTGCCAAGGTTCTGGAAGCCAGCGACGACGGGCAGAATTTCCACGAGGTGGCGAAACTGAGCGGCGATCACGCCTCGCCCGAATACACCGCTTCGTTTGCGCCCGCAACGGCGAAGTTTTTCCGCTTCACGCTGAAGCGCACGGCCCCCCCGAAGCCCCCGGCGTGGGCAGAGGGGCTGGATCCCTCGTCGTTTGGCTTGAAGCTGCCGCCCAAGCCCACCGACTACGAGATTGCCGAACTGGTGCTGCACCCGGGCGCGCGCGTCAACCAATTCGAGCAGAAGGCCGCGTTTGTTCCCGTGCCAGATCTCTACCATCTCGCCACGCCGGCGGTGGACGCTGCGAACACCGTAGCAAAATCCGACGTCATCGATCTCACTTCCAAGATGACCCCCGACGGCAAACTCGATTGGACGCCTCCTGAGGGCGACTGGGTCGTTCTGCGCTTCGGCTATTCTCTGCTGGGCATCACCAACCATCCCGCCACCGCAGAAGCCACCGGTCTTGAAGTCGACAAGATGGACCGCCGCTTTGTGAAGAACTACATGGAGAAATACCTCGACAGCTACAAGGAGACCGTGGGCGCCGACGAAATGGGCAAGAAAGGCATCCGCTATGTCATCAACGATAGCTGGGAAGCGGGCTCGCAGAACTGGACCGACAACATGATCACGCAGTTCAAAAAACTGCGCGGCTACGATCCGGTGCCATGGATGCCCGTCCTCGCTGGCCAGGTTGTTGAGAGCTCAGAAGCCAGTGACGGCTTCCTGTGGGACTTCCGCAAGACCATCGCGGACCTTATCGCCACCGAGCACTACGGCCAGCTGGAAGACACGCTGCATGCGTGGGGGATGAAGCACTACGGCGAGTCGCATGAAGACGGCCGCGCCTTCGTCGCCGACGGCATGGAAGTAAAGAAGTTCAATGAAATTCCCATGAGCGCCATGTGGACCCAGACGCCGGGCATGAACAAGCCCACCTACGGCTATAACGCCGACGACCGAGAGTCGGCTTCGGTGGCGCACATCTACGGCCAGAACATCGCTGCCGCCGAATCCATGACAGCTGCCGCCGCTCCCTGGGCATGGTCCCCCTCGACCCTCAAGCCCACCGCCGACCAGGAATTCCTCAACGGCATCAACCGCTTCGTGATTCACGAGTCGGCGCACCAGCCTCTCCCCGACAAGACCAAGAAGCCCGGCATGACCCTGGGGCCATTCGGTCAATGGTTCAACCGCAACGAAACCTGGGCCGACCAGGCCTCGACGTGGATCAATTACCTGGCGCGCACCAGCTTCCTGCTTCAGCAGGGCCACTTCGGCGCCGACCTGCTCTACTTCTACGGCGAAGACTCCAACCTGACCGCCATCTTCCACGAGAGCGCGCCCGATATTCCCGCGGGATACGGCTTCGACTACATCAACGCCGATGCATTGATCCACGAACTCAATGTGAACGACGGCCGCATCACTACCAAGGCCGGAATGAACTATCGCTTGCTGGCGCTCGATCCCTACAGCCGGCACATGTCCCTCCCCGTGTTGAAGAGCATTCAGACACTGGTCAAAAACGGCGCAACGGTCGCCGGTCCCAAGCCGACCGACGATCCAAGCCAGGCCGATGACCACGCTGAATTCGACCGCATCAACTCCGAACTGTTCGGTGACGGCACCGGCGAACACACCGTGGGAAGCGGCAAGGTCTATGCGGGCCAGAGCCTCGCTAATGTCTTCAAGGCGCTGAAAGTTTCGCCGGACTTCAACTTCACCAGGCCCGAGGCCGATGCGAACCTCCTCTTCGTTCATCGCAAGCTTGCCGACGGCGACATCTACTTCGTCGACAACCGCAACGACCGCGACGAGACTGTCGATGCCACCTTCCGCGTCGCCGGAAAGGTCCCGGAACTCTGGTATGCCGAAACCGGCACATCCAAGCCCGTCTCCTACAAAATTGCCGATGGGCGCACCACCGTTCCGTTGCACCTTGAGCCGTGGGGAACCGTCTTTGTTGTCTTCCGCAAATCGTCCACCGAAACTTCGCTCACCGTTCCCACGATTGCCGAATCCAAGGTGGCCGACGTGGAGGGACCGTGGAAGGTAAGCTTTGAGCCGGATCGCGGCGCGCCCCCCACCGCCACGCTCGACAAACTCATCTCCTGGACCGACAGCACCGACGCGGGCGTGAAGTACTTCTCCGGCGCGGGCACCTACACCAAGACCATCCAGGCTTCGGCGGACTGGTTCAAAAAGGGCTCCCGCCTCTGGATCGATCTTGGCGATGTCAAAAATCTTGCCGAGATCACGGTGAACGGCAAGAACCTCGGCGTCGTTTGGCACACCCCCTATCGCGTCGATGTAACTTCGGCGCTGAAGCCGGGAGCCAACGAAGTCAGCATCAAGGTCATCAATGCCTGGGTCAATCGCCTCATCGGTGACCAGCAGCCGGGCGCAACCAGGTACACGTTTGCCGACGTGAAACCATACAAAGCCAACTCGCCGCTGCTGCCCTCAGGGCTGCTCGGGCCCGTCGCCGTGATCCGCGCCGACACCGAAAAATGAAAATGAGCTGCCCCGCCACCAAACTCGGGTGCCCCATTCTAGCGGCGTTTTTTGCCGCTAGGGTGGGGAGACCACAGACCCCAACGCAGTGAAGAGAAGCCGAGGGATCCGCAGTGACTCTTCCACGATCCGTCCCGGCTTAAGCCCTAATTTGAAAAGCCCATGCACAGACGCGCATTCATGAAATCGACGGCAGCCGCGACCCTGGCCGCCGCCTCGCAAACCCTCCTTCGCGCCGCTGACCCTGTGCCCGTGATCGACGCCCACATCCACCTCTTCGATCCCACCCGCTCCGGAGGCGTCCCGTGGCCGGAGAAGACCGACGCAACACTCTTCCACCCCGCGCTGCCTTCTCGCTACTCGATCCTCGCCGAGCCCCACGGCATCGTCGGGGCAATCGCCGTCGAGGCCAGTCCCTGGATGGTCGACAACTTCTGGCTGCACGACGTTGTTGAGAAAAACGAAATCATGCTCGGCTTCATCGGCGATCTCCTGCCCGAGTCCGCGGATTTCGGCGCCACTCTCGACCGCCTCCATCGCAGCCCGCTCTTCCTCGGCATCCGCTACGGCAATCTGTGGAACCGCGATCCCGCAGCCGCCGCGCACAATCCCGCTTTCCTCTCCGGACTGAAACTTCTCGCGCAAGCCGGGCTGGTGCTCGAGACTGCCAACCCCGACGCGGCCCTTATTGCCGCCGTCGTCGAAATGAGCGATCGCGTTCCCGACCTGCGCATCGTCCTCGATCATCTGCCTCACGCCGATCCGCCCCCCGAGCCATCAGCCCGCGCAAAATACGAAGCTGATCTTCGCGAACTCTCGCAGCGTAAAACCATATTCGTAAAAGGCTCGGAAATCATCCGCCGCATCGATGGCCGGGTCTCGCTCGACATTGCGTCCTACAAGGCCAGCCTCGACCGCATGTGGGACCTCTTTGGCGAAGATCGCATCTTCTTCGGCAGCGACTGGCCCAACAGCGACACGCTGGCCAACTATGACGACACCTTCACAGTGGCGCAGCGATACATCGCCACCCGCACTCCAACCGCGCAACAAAAGTACTTCTGGAAGAACTCGATTTCGGTGTACAAATGGCAACCGCGCACCGCCGCCCAGTCGCGGCTCAATCATGCCTGAGTTAGTGAACCTGGCGACGACTTCAAACCACCAACTCGATCTCGGATATGGATCGCATCAAGCACGTCAGTACGGAGGCGCACGTGACCGGATCATTGCTTTACATTTCGAAAATGTCGACGCTGTTCGCAGCCCTGACCATCGCAGCTTGCGGGTTTCTGGCAACCGCTCAGGAACCTCTGCAGAAGGTCGACATCAACTGGGACAAAACGGTGATCGTCTCCAAATCGACCCCGACGCTCCAGGTTGTCACGAACCCCATGCTCAATCCGGGCGCGCCCATCCACGACGGCTCCTTCGCAGCGCTGAAAGCCCTCGGCGCCGACTACGTGCGTTACGTGCCCTGGCTGCCTTACCCGAAGATTGCCGTTGCCGAACTCGATCCGCCCACCAGGGACAAAACCTCGTGGGACTTCACCTATATCGATCCAGTGACCAAGGATTTTCTCGCCGCCACCGAGGGCCACTCCACCATCATGAACTTCAGCACCATCCCCGCGTGGATGTTCAAGACCGATCAGCCGGTAAAATACCCAGGCGACCCCAACCAGGTTTTCTGGAAGTACACCCAGGGCACCGTCCTTCGCGACCCCACCGGCAAGGAACTCGGCGATTATTTCGGACGCCTCGTGAGTTGGTACACCAAGGGCGGTTTTACCGACGAGAACGGCAAGCGTCATGAGTCCGGCAACCACTACACCTTTCCCTATTGGGAAGTTCTGAACGAGATTGAGTCCGAACACAACACTACGCCCGAGGACTATACCAGGCGCTACGACGCGATTGTCGATGGCATTCGCAAAGTAAGCCCGAATACAAAGTTCATGGGGCTTGCGTTGGCAGCGCCTGGCGACAATCCCAAATACTTTGAGTACTTCCTCAATGCCAAAAATCACAAGCCCGGCATTCCGCTTGACTACATCTCTTTCCACTTCTACGCCACACCGGGGCGCGATGAGAGCCTCGACGGGTGGCAGCACACCTTCTTCAACCAGGCTCGCGGATTTCTCGCGGTAACGCGATACATTCTTGCCATTCGCGATCGCCTCTCACCGCACACCAAAATCGATACCGACGAGTTAGGCGTAATTCTCCCCACGGATAACACCCCCGCGGACAAAGTGCCGCCACCTGCCCGCTATTGGAACGCGGCGGGCGCATTGTACGGATACCTGTTCGTCGAACTATCCAGGTTGGGTGTAGATGTAATCGGCGAATCGCAATTGGTGGGCTATCCCACGCAATATCCCAGCGTCTCCATGATCGATTACACCAACGGAAAACCCAATGCCCGCATGTGGGTGCTCAAGCTTCTCAAGGATAACTTCCACCCCGGTGACAAACTCGTCGCTGAAACAGAAAAGAAGGACGACGACGGCGCGCCCTCTGATGTGACCGTCCAGGGCTTCATCACTCCGCAGGGCAAAAGGGTGCTCCTCGTAAACCGTACCAACAGCGAGAAGACCGTCACACTCAGCCAGGCTTTGCAGAACGCCTCAACCCTGACGGTCGACGAAGCGACCGGCGACGAAGCTCCGCGCGCAGGCAAAGCCGAAGGCGCCAACTTGAAACTCGCCCCCTTCGCCGTAACCGTCTTAAGCGTTCAGTAGCGACAATCAGTCCCGGCGCATCAGCAAACCTGGACGTAGGGAATTTCCAGCAGCCGTGCCAGCTTGTTCAGCTTTCCGCCCACGTGTCCCACGCCGATGGCGCAATGATGCGCCGGACCCTGCGCGTTCCATGCTTCCACGAAACCCCTCGCCCCTGTCGGAAACCGGTAATGGCTATTGGTATTTCCGATCCGCAGAATTTCGCCCTCAACGCTCTCCCCATGCGCCGCAAGCAATTTAAATCCATGCGCCGCATCCTCCACCACCGACAGCAGCGTTACCGGTCCGCGCTTCACGCTCATCTCCACCGACAATCCGCGCCCCACCTTCCCGTGATACACCGCCAGCGGACGCACCTTGGTTTTGCTCTCGGCAATCGCGATGTGCCCCGGCCCGTCATGCCCCATCAACACGTGATCGAGCTTCAGGTCGAGCGCATAATACTCGGTAAACGATCCTCCCGCCCCGAAGCAGTCCATCATCTTCATCGCCAGGACGTTCTTCACTTCATACTCGCCCGCTACCGCAATTCCCCGCGCCGTCAGCAGCGATGTCCCCAGAATGATTGAACTCATGGTGTCTTCATTGGCCGCTACGCCGCTGCCCATGTAGTAGTAAGCAAGCGATTGCAGATCGTGCGCCGCCGCGAACCGGTCCAGCGCCACCGATGTGCGCGCCGCACGCATAAGTTCCTCCGCGGAACAATCTGCCTGCACATCGAACTGACTGCGGAAATCTTCCACGCGCGCGCGAATCTCGTCCTCGCTCACTCCCTCGCGCAACGCGCTCAGTTCATCCACTTCCAAATGCTCAGCGTGGCTCCCAAAGGTGATTGCCACCTGCGTCAGATCCGTCTGGATGTCGAGCATTCCGCTGTAATAGTGCCCCAGCAGTCCCATCCGGTTGTCAGCCAGCGCTTTCTTCACGCGTGCGGCCGCGATCCATTCCTCGATCTCCGCCCACACCGCTTCGTCTCCCAGCACACCGGTCACCTGGTGGAATCGAATCCCCGCTCGCGACAGCACGTTGGCAATCTCCGGAACGGGGCACGCCGAACAATACGCCAGCCACTCGCCGGTCATCGCCGTCCGGTCCGGCAGCCGATTGAACGATTCGTAATCGATGGCCGCCTCGGGCTGCAGGTTCAGCACCAGCACCGGCACCTGCGCGCGCTGCACCATCGGCAGCACGGTGGTGGAGAGCGCATACGTCGTGACGTAAATTGCCAGAAGGTCCACATCGGCGCGGCGGCACACATGCCCGGCGTCTCGTCCGCGCTGCGGAGTATCCACCATGCCCAGGTGCTCCACCGCGGCGCCGGCCTTTTCAAACCGCTCCGCCACACGGCGCACATACCCTTCCAGCCGCGCCTGCAGACCTGCAAACTGCGGCCAATATGCATCCAGTCCAATCCCGCACAACCCGATCCGCAATCCAGCTTCCGCCATCAACCGCTCCGCGCTTCAAGGCAAATAGAAAACTTCCTGCATCATCGGAAATCGTTCGCCCTCGCGCGCTTCCTGCTTCGGCACGAAGTAGGCGCTCATCGCCTGCTGCCACCTGAGATTCACCGGGTCGGGGTCGATCTTGTCCCACACCGCATCGAAGTCCCCCTCGATATGCATGTAGAGGAACAAGAGTTCATCTCGCCGAAATATGGAGTACTCCGAGATGCCGGCGCGCTTCAGTAGTGCGAGCATATCGGGCCATACCGCGGCATGGGCTTTGTCATAGTCAGCGCCCGTACCCGGCTTGAGACGTAAAAGGAATGCGACTCTTTGCACGTGTTCCTCCACTGCATGAAAAGTGCGATCCGTCTTCGCTGTTCGTCCTAATGCGTCGGGCCGCTCTCGATCAACGTGACATGCCCCAGAATTCCTGACGGCACCGGTTGAAGATCGTGCATGCCCTGCGGCTCAAACAGCTTCCCGTAGCGCGCGTAGAGCAATCGGTAATTCGGCAGCGAAGTTCCCGCCAGCTCATTGATCGCCGTATTCCCCACCACAATCCGCAGTTCATTCTTGCCGGCCTTGACATATGGAGTCAGATCGACGCGGAAAGGCGGATGCCACACATACCCCGCCAGTTGATCGTTGACATACACTTCAGCGGCTTCGCGCACCGGGCTGTCCAGATACGCGCGCATGTTGAACTCCACGGGCATGGCCGGCAACGGCACGGGCGTCCCTTCGCCGAAATCGATCGCGACCGTCCGCCCGGCCAGAACATCGATCGTCTTCCGATAGGTCGCCCGTCCTGAATAGTACCGGCGCGTCGCATCATCGTCCCACGACGAAAGCGTAGTCATCTGAACCGGCTGCGATTCACCCTCGAAGCTCACTGTCCAATCGTGCGAGATGTCGGTCGGCTTGTTTTCCGCGTGAACCTGCGCAGCAACCGGCGTGAGCGGCGCATTCGAAAAGAAAATGATCCGCGATTCGTACGGCTCGAGATCCAGTTTGACCTGCTTCGGGTCGGCCACTCCGGCCGCCTTGCCGGTAAACGGATCCCACATCTCCGCATGCGCCGCGCTATCCCGAAACGCTGCCTGCAAATCCTGCGCGCGATTGCCGGTGTTGGCTACGAAGTAGAGGTCGCCGTTCTCGAGATGCCGATGAACAAAGCCAATCTCCGGAGTCGGCGGCGTGGCGACAAAATCCGGATGCGCCCACTGCTTCAGTTGCGCGCCTAACTCCCGCTCATCCTCGACAAAGTGCGCCGTCGCAATCCTGCCGTGAAACAGCGTTTGCGACAACTCACTTATGCGCGAAGAGATCTCTGAAGCATGGCTCAGCCCCGGCGCCGTTGCAGGCAACCGTCGCGTCGCAATCACGATTCCGCCGCGCTCTGCAAACGCCTGAATCTTCTCCAGCGTCTCCGGCGGCAGCCTGTCCACGCCGGGCAGCACCAGCACCTTATACGGAATGCCAACCGTATTGATCGCGTCGGCATCGATGAAATCGAGATTGAATCCCGCATCCAGAATCTGCGGAATCACCTCTGTCTTCAAAAACCTCGGCAAGTCTTCGTCGATCGTTACGTTCGACCCTGATTCGTCGAAACCAAGCGCCGACGTCGGCGGCCGGTTCTTCTGAATTCCCGCCACAAACGACGCCCATACATCATCGTTGGGCAGCAGCAGGGCAACATCGTTCGCCGGCTTGCCCAGCCGCATCGCATAGCTCACGCGCTGCAAATACCGGGTGACATCCGGCATCACGTGAAACCATGGATTGTGCGCGTCCAACGCGCCGGCCGCGTACATGCGCCAGCCCGGCTCACCCGCCGATTCAGGTGAATACGGCCAGCCGTGCCCGATCAGTTGATTGATCCCCTGCAGAAAGTGCAGGTCTGCTTCGGCCTTCATATCCAGCGGCGTGGCGCGGAACGCGGGCGAGTGAAGCCACGTCCACGTTTCCGACGACACCACGTTGTGATCGAACAAATGTCCTGCCGAAGCCGCCCAGCGGGTGTCGGAGAATTGCCGCCACATTTTCGTCGTAGCTTTTCCTTCTCCTTCAGGCAGGTCCTCATAACGATTGCTCGAAAGTGTCACCGGCGGAAATCCGTACGTCTGCGATCGAAACAGCGTATGGTGCTCCTGTGCCCACGCGTGGATCGGCTCGAGAAAGTGCTCGTTGGCCAACTCCGTCAGCGTCTGTCCCCAGTCGTGCCGGATCGCGGCGGTGTCCGGTCCGAAGTCGCCCACCAGGGCGGGAAGCAGCGGCGTCACGTCATATTCTCGGCGCCGCTGAAACTCCGCAAGCAGATCCGGCGTCCAGTTCGACGCGTAGTCTTCCAGGCTGTCACTGAACACGGCATACGGCGGATGGTCGCCGAACGCCGAGAGCAGCCGATCGCCCACGGCGTGCAGGTGATTCTGAATCGCGGCACTGTCGTAGTGATCGAGCACGAATCCTGCGGCTCCAGCCGATGGCCTCTTCACCATCATTCCGGTGCGGCTTGCAATGAAGAAGAGCACACGCCGATCCGCTTCCGCGCTGGTGGGAAGATCCACGCGCGCGCCGGCAGCCACAGGAAGGGAGGTGGCGCCCTTCAGATCCAGGCTCGCATTTGTCCCCGCAACCACGAACGCAGCCATCAGCTTTTCGCCCGCTTCGAGCGGTGGCACTGCGACTGACCTGCTCCCCGCCGGGACCGTAACAGCTTCCACACGCAACGCCCCCGCCGCTTGCGTAATCGGAATGTGCGGCCCTCCAAAAGGCCAGCCGCTTCCCAGTGTCATGTCCACGCGCAGCCCCAGCCGCCGCGCTTCATCCGCCGCGAATCGCAGCCGCTCCAGGTGTTCGTCCGAAACGAAGTCATAATTATGAAATCCGGTGGCCGGATCATCCACCGCCAGCGGATAAAGCGTCGCAATTTCGACGCCGCCAATCCCCGCCGACTTCATCTGTTCCAGTTCGCGCTTCAATTCCGGATTGGTCGCCGAAGGCCCAAACCACCACCACCGCACCATGATGCGGCAGTTATCGGGAGGCTGAGCAAACGAATCGTGAAGGGCCGCGACAGCGCCGCCATCCGATTTGGCATTGGGCTTCTGTGCGGACGCGGTCGCAACGACAACACAGAACGCGGCGAGCATCTTACGACTTGGTAACTGGCGGAAAAGTCGGGTCATCCCCAGGCAGGGCCGCGCCCTGGCGGTGAAATCGCCTAAAATTTCTGAGACTTTCAAGGCTGAGCTCCGCGATCGAGCTGCTGCGGCGTGACTTCGTCGCTCGTAACGGGTTTGTGCAGTGGCTTGGCGCTGTGGAGCTTCTGGAAGACGGCCAGCGCCTTTTGCTGTGCGTCCCTGTTGCCGGTGGCGCGCTCCGCCCGAGCCAGCCGATACCAGGCGATCTCGTCATCCGGCTTCAATTGCGTCGCATGTTCCAGCAGGGGAACGGCCTGCTCCGGCTTATGGCTGTCGGTGTACACGCCACCCAGGCCGACCAGCGCCTCCTCGAAATTGGGAAAAAGCTCCAGTACGTGTTCGTATCCCTTGCGGGCGTCTTCCAGATTGCCAAGTTCTGCTTGGATGTCGGCGAGTTCGTAGCCGGCGTTTCCGTTGCCGGGATCGATATCCAGTTCCGCCGTAAACTCGCGCACGGCGGCATCCCGGTCCTCCGCCTTTTGGCCTTCTTTGTAGCGCGTCAGGTAGATGCGTCCAATCCGGTAGTGAACCCCTGGTCGCCGGGGTTCGATCGACAGCACGTGGTTGTAAGCAAAAATTGCTTCATCGTACGACTTTTGGCTCTCGTTCATCTCCCCTTGGGCTTGCAGCATCCAGATAGAACCCGGCGCCTTGTCATGCAGCTTCGTCATCACAATGAAAGCGAAGTTCCCGTAGATTCGACCCGTGTGATACAGAATCTCCGGATCGTCAGGGTAGAGTTTGTTCAGAGCCAGCGCGGTTCCTACCGCATCGGCATCGCGGCTCAGGCCTGTATAGGCTCGCAGCAGTTGAAGGCCGCACATGCGTTGTACATCGGCGTCCCCGCTCTGGTGGAATCCCTTTTCCAGGTGTGGCAATGCTTCGTCAAACTGATTCAATTCCGATAACGAAAGCCCCAGCAGGCTATCCAGTCTCGGCAAGCTCGGTTTGAGTTTCTTCGCGGTGCGAACTTCCCGAACCGAAAGGTCATATCGGCTTTGTTTGAAGTAGATCGCCGCAAGGGTTGCGTGCACTTCAGCTATGCCTGGTTCAAGCTTCGCCAGTTTCTCAAAGTTGTCTTGAGCTTCCGCAAACTGCCCCGCGGCCAGAGCCTTCTGGCCAGCCTCTGCAAACCTCTCCTCATCTTCCTGGTTGCCGGCCTGCGGCGTCGCAGCGGGCAACATACAACCGCAGAACGCAAGCGCAAGAGCCAGCTTCAAATGAACGCGCATCATTTTTAGAGTGTATCTCCGGCAGACCAAAAACACCGCCACGCCCAAAGGGCGTGGCGGATTGAAATACATCAACAATGGATCGTGTGGGTCAGAATTGAATCTTCCCACCGAATTGCAAGATACGCGAAGACGATGCCCCGTAGAGCAGGCCGGCGTTGGAGGAACCTACGTTGGCTGAGACGGGTTGGTTGCCGCCCGACCCTGCCACCAGAAGGCCGCCTACGTCCCCGGAGTATTGATGCTTGTTGAACGTGTTGAACGCATCCATCTTGAACACGAACTTGGCATGCTCGCCCAGGGCGAACGACTTGCCCAGGCCCATATCCCAGTTATTGATGCCGGGCTGGTCGAAGGTGTTGCGGCCTACCGTTCCATACGTCCCGAAGGCCGGTCCCGTGAAGCAGTTCATGTTCAGCCAGAAGAACCTCCTCAGGTCGCCCGAGTAGGTGTTGTTGTGGAGGTTGCAGCCTGGCGTATAGTTGGCGCGCATGCCGCCCGAACCGGTGATGCCCTGGATATCGGGCGCGGTGACCTCATAGGGAAATCCCTTCTGGAAGGTCGCAACGCCGGTCAGTTGCCAGCCGCCAACGAGCTCGTCGACTAACCGGTTGGTGCCGCCCAGAAGCTTCTTGCCGCGGCCGATGGGAAGCTGGTAAACCCAGCTGTTCACAAACCGCAACGGAACGTTGAAGTCCGACCGGCCGTAGTCCAACTGCGGCCGTGAGTTGTCCATGTAGCCCTCGAAGCCGGTGGCGCTCGCGCCCGCTCCGGCCGTCGCCGACTTGTTATCCATGCTCTTGGCCCAGGAAAAGACCGAGGTCACGGCAAGGTCGCCCGCGCGATGCTCGAATTTCGCATTACCGGCGTGGTAGATGGAGTAGCCGTGGAAGTCGCTGTCGATATAGAACCCGTTGAAGTTCGGATACGGCAGCCGGCTGGGAATGCTGCATGGCGCAATTGCTTTTGCGCCAGTCTTGGGATCGCCGAAGGCGTTGAAGTAGACGCCGTTCGAATCCTGTTGCTGGCAAGTCGACAAACTCGCGGCCGGGATATCGAGCTGTTGCGCGATATCGTGCCTGTTCAACAGGTGGGTGCCCTTGGTTCCAACGTAGTTCAGTTCCAGTGTGGTGTTCTTGGCGAGTTCGCGCTCGACAGAAAGAGTCCACGACTGGACGTAAGGATTAAGAGGATCCTCCGACTCGATCACGGCGATGAAGCCGAGGGTTGACTCCGGGAATGGCCCCAATGATTTGAAAGACGGCAACAGATCGTTGCCGAGTTTGATCGTATCCAGGCCGTTCTGCGTGCTGGGGTTCAACGAGTTGCGCACACTATAGGGATAGATGTCCGCCGAGTCGTCGATCTCGCGGCCCTCATACGAGGTATAGAAGATCCCATACCCGAGCCGCACAACCGTCTTGTCGTTTACCCGGTAGTTGAAGCCCAGCCTCGGTGCAAAGGGATCTTTGGGGCCCGGGAACGGCACCGATCCGCAATAGCGCAGAATCGGACTGACCCCGTCAATGCCCACGCCCGGGGCAACGCCGTCTGTGCTCAACTGCGGGTCGGCATAGCACAAGCCGCCCTGGGGGTTTTTCACGTCGCGCCAGAAGAAGTGGTTTTGCTTCTCCGAGGTCGCAGAGCGGTAGTCCCAGCGCAATCCAATGTTCATGCTCAGCTTCGGCGTGATCTTCCAGTCGTCTTCCGCGTAGGGAGCGAAATAGTGGTAAATGTGGGTTTGCGGGTTGCCGGCCTGCGTGGTCGGGCTCAGCGGGCCGGGAACGAACCCGCCCCACCCCGAGTAATACCCGAGCATCATGTCGGCGACTGCGTTGCCGGTGCCGCAGAATCCCGACGGAGTTGTGCAGCTGGATGCCGAGTTAGTAGTCGAGATTGCTTCGCTGTTCGTATTGATCGTGTTCGCACTGAAGCCCCAGTCGCCGTAGAAATCGTCGTCCAGGTTGCGCAGGATCGTCCAGTAGCGATAGTCGATGCCGAAACCCAGCGTGTGCTTCCCGTGAACCGAAGTGAACGAATCGGCGAATTCCCATTCTGGAATGAACGATCCGCTGTAGGAGTTCACCGGCCCGCCCCCGCTGTTGTATGAGGTCAAGCCCACGTTCGGATAGGTCTGCTGCAGCGGGCCGAAAGTGGTAAACGTGTTTGCTTCATTCAATTGTGAAACTAGCGAAGCCGGCGGAGCAGCCGAGCCTTCCGGCGCGTTGGCCGACAAATAGCCGAAGCGGAAGTTATTTACATTCGACTGGCCGATATTGATGGTGTGTGAAACCTCCCACGACTTGCCCTGTTCGAAATACTGCTCGAGCCCCAGAACCGCGGAGCCGGAGTTGTAGTTCGCTGAGTTCACGTAATTGGAGTAAGTGAACCGGCCAAAGACCGAGCCCAGTTTGCCCAGGTTCTGGTCGCCGCGGTAGGTCTGCTGGTTCATGTGCAACGGGCCGGGGATATTCTGAATAAAGTTGACGACCCCCTCAGGCTGATTGGCAACCGTCGGTGCCCCCCAGAACTTGTTGGTCACAGCCACCTGGCCGATGCGCGAAGTGAAGTAGCTGGATGGAACCTGGTGGTTCGCAAAAGCCGGCAAACCGGGCTGCGTCGGATCCACCGGCATGCAGTTGCCGCCATTGGCCAGCAGCGCGGTGCAGGTAGCTGTTCCATAGTCCGGCAATGGGCCGCCCGGCAACGTGGTGTCGTTAATGTGCGCATACGACTCGCCCGAGAAATCGCCCGTAAGCACTGCCGGATTGGGAACAGTCTCCTGCAGCTGGGAGCCGTTATTCATGCGCCAACCTTCGTAGTTGGCCATCCAGAACGATTTGTTTCGTCCGTCATAGATCTTCGGAAGGTACACAGGACCGTCCGCGACAAAACCGAACTGGTTCAGTTTCAGAACCGGCAGCGATGTGGGCGTGGAACTGATGAACGTGTTGGCCGTGGTAAACGGCTTGGCATCGAACGCATTGTTGCGGTCCGACTCGAAAACCGTGGCGTGAAGCTTGTTGGTGCCGCCCTTGCTCACAACGTTGATCTGGCTGGCGGAGAATCCGTACTCTGCGGGATAGATTCCGCTCTCCACCTTGACTTCCTGGATCGCGTCCTGCGACAGGATCACAGCGGGGGTTTCCATGGCCTGGTCGGTATTGACCAGCCCGTCCAGCGTGAAGTTGTTGCCTTCAGGACGGCCGCCGTTGATGCTGATGGCGTTGCCTTCGCCCTGCCGCATGGTGCCCTGTTCGCCGCCCACCGTGACCGCGCCCGCGCCCAGAAACAGCAATTGCACAAAGTTGCGCCCGTTCAGCGGCAGCTCTTCCACCTGCTGCTGGCTCACCAGCTGCGATAGCGCCGCGCTGTCTGTATCCAGTGTGACTGCTTGCGCCGTTACTTCCAGCGTCTCGCTCACCGCGCCCGGCTTCAGCGCCACATCCACGCGCACCTTCTGGTCTACCGAGAGATTGAAGGTGTCAGTCGCCGACTTCTGAAATCCAGCCGATTCCACCGTAACCTTGTATGTTCCGGGGTTCAGGGACGGTGCGTAGTAGTCGCCGGCGCTGCTGGTCGTGGTCCGAAACGGCACGTTGGTGTCTGTATTCGTGACGGTAACTTTGGCGTTGGGAACAATGGCGCCCGAGGCATCCGTCACTGTTCCGAGAATCGTGCCCGTGGCGCCTGCTTGTGCAAACAATCTTCCTGTCAACAGCAGCAGGACGGTGAAGCACAGAGTAATCCGAACTGATCGCATCTCCTGAACCTCCTACAATTCTTTCTTTTGCGCGGCTTGCACTGGGTTCGGTGTTGAGGTGTGTACGTGCCCCTCCCTTCAACGTTGAAAGAAAGGCAGGGAATGGCCTGATCCAGATGCACTGCGACGCTAGCCATCTCATAGAACGGTTGTCAAGTAGAATTTTGTTTCTCATTTGAAAATTGGGTCCGGTCCTCGAGACGGACCGATATGCCCTTCTCGACCGTCTCCGGAAAACAGGATTTGGTCCTGTTTGTTCTTCGTAAAATGGTACGAACCAGTGGAGGTCCCTTAGCGAATAGTGCGCGCAAATCACCATCCGCGGGCCCTTTGCCATCAGGCTCCCATCGAACAACCACCGGGGGCGGCATTGCAATCTTCTGGAAAATTCGGATAGAAATAAGTTGCATTAGACAAATGCATCATCATTGCGCTAGGATGCGGAACCCAGCGGAGTAATTGGGCCGCACGTGCCACGGTGCA
Organism: uncultured Acidobacteriota bacterium; assembly: GCA_963730805.1. Taxonomy (GTDB): domain Bacteria; phylum Acidobacteriota; class Terriglobia; order Terriglobales; family Acidobacteriaceae; genus Telmatobacter. Next base: position 630,252 of record CAVSTL010000001.1, read on the forward strand.
CCCGCCGGCGTGGCTCGATTTACAACAAACGAAGATCCTATTCGTAGCCACAAAAATGGGCCTTTTCCCTTCCTCGGATCAATCGAACATGGTCGAATCGGCGGGCTTCGCGGCAATGTTCTTCAGCTCGGCTCATTATGGAAGCCAGGCTGCAAACTCCGCGCGGAATGGAGTGGATCCGCGCCAGGACGGCAACTCGCACTCGAAACCTGGATTTGCAAACGTGGGTTAAGAATCCATGGGTAAGGCAGGGAACATCATGAAATCAGGTCTCCAGGATTTAGCGTTTCAGGCGCTCGATTCTTTTCAGATCGAGATCCCGTCATGGGGCTTCGCCAATACCGGCACTCGCTTTGGTAAATATCTTCAGCCAGGGGCGGCCGCCACACTCGAGGAGAAATTCAGCGACGCGGGCCAGGTCCACAAACTCACCGGTGTCACTCCAACCCTGGCGCTCCACGTTCTCTGGGACCTCCCCAACGGAATCTCCGACGCCGACACCGTCCGCGGCCTGGAAACGAAATACGGCGTCACCTCCGGATCCATCAATCCCAATCTCTTTCAGGATCAGGAATTCAAATACGGCTCGCTCTGTAACCCCTCCGCCGAGATTCGGGAAACAGCCATCGCCCATATGCTCGATTCGGTTGCCATCGCCCGCAAACTCGGTTCGCGCGACGTTTCGCTCTGGCTGCCCGACGGCTCCAACTATCCCGGCACGCAGAGCATCCGCAGGCGCATCGATTGGCTGGAAGAGGCGCTCGAGCGCACCCATGCCGGACTCGGACCCAACCAGCGCCTGCTCGTCGAGTACAAGCCTTTCGAGCCCGCTTTCTATCACACCGATATCGCCGATTGGGGCATGTCCGCCCATCTCGCCCGCACCGCCGGACCCCAGGCGCGCGTTCTGGTCGACACCGGGCATCACTATGCCGCCCAGAACATCGAGCAGATCGTGGCCTGGCTCCTCCACATCGACATGCTCGGCGGATTCCACTTCAACGACCGCCGCTATGCCGACGACGACCTCACCCTGGGTTCCATCGATCCCTACCAGATATTCAGAATCTTCCACGAGATCCACCTGTCGGGCCGTTCCGCCCTTCAGGAAATCGCCTTCATGATCGACCAGAGCCACAACCTCAAAGGCAAAATGGAAGCCATGGTCCAGACCGTCGGCGCCGGCCAGGAGTTGTGGCTCAAGGCCGCACTCGTCGATCGTGAGCAGCTCGAGCACCTGCAGGACAAATGCGAACTGGTGGCCGCCGAGGAACTGTTCCGCGGTGCGTTCTGGCACGACGTTCGCCCTGTCGTCAAAGAGTGGCGCCAGTCCCGCGGCCTTCCCGAGGATCCGCTGGCGGCTCTGGCCGAAAGCGGCTACGTGCAGCGCATCAGCGCCGAGCGCGGCGGAAAGTTGGCAGCCGTCACCTCCTACGCCTGAGGAGACCACCATCCCAGTACGTTTCGTATCGGCGCGGGACTGGATGTTCTTCGCTGACTTGCCGCGAGTTTGCTCCGCCTTGACTCCCGGATGGAAACCGGCCTTCGTCCTGAACCCCGGCCGGGTCCCGTAATACCAAAAGCATTTCGCCATACGCCAACTCTGGTCTTGCATTACGATGGTTAAGTCCGGACATATCGACGATGAAACTGCCATCGCACGGAGGAACGGCAGGTTGACCAAACCCAAGATCAAGCGGCTATACCTGATTCCGATTCTCTCCAAGGCCCTCGATGTTCTGGAACTCCTGGAACAGACGAACGGTCCCATCGCGCTCGAGGACGTCTATCAACAGACCAATATCTCCAAAACCAGCGTCTATCGAATCCTCAAAACCCTGGTGCACCGCGGCTACGTGGCCCAGGGCCAGAGCGGCCAGTACCGCCTGGTTTCGCGTCCCCGCCGCCTTCGCTTCGGGTTTGCGGCGCAGAGCGCGGAAATGCCCTTCAGCGTCGCCGTTGCCGCCAGCATCACCGCCGCCGCTGCCGCTGCCGGTGTGGAACTGCTCCAACTCGACAACCGCTACGATCCCGACGTCGCCATTAAGAACGCGGAAGACTTTGTGCGCCAGCGCGTCGACCTGGCCCTCGAATTCCAGGTGGAAGAGCACGTGGCTCCCCACGTCGCCCATATCTTCAAGAAAGCCGACATCCCCCTCGTTGCCATTGATGTGCCGCATCCCAATGCCACCTACTTTGGCGTGGACAACTTTGAAGTGGGATACGAAGCCGGCGTCCTGCTTGCCCAATATGCCGTCAACAAGTGGAAAGGCAAGGCAGACTGGGTTCTCGGTGTCGGATTCTCTGAAGCCGGCAGCTTTGTCCAGAGCCGGATCGCCGGCGCATTCGAGGGCATTCGCGAGCGCCTTGACCAGATTCCCTCCGCAAATTTCCTGCGCCTCGAAGGGCGCGGCATGCGCCAGCCCAGCTTCATCGCCGTTTCCGACTTTCTCCGCAACCATCGCAAGGGACAAAGAATCCTCGTGGCTGCTTCCACTGATTCGAGCGCCTTGGGTGTACTCGACGCCGCCCGTCAGTCAGGCCGCGAACAGGACTTCGCCATCGCCGGACAGGACTGCATCCCCGAGGTCCTCGATGAGTTGCGCAAAGGCACCAGCGCCATCATCGGTTCTATCTCCCATGGCGCCGAAACCTACGGGCCGCGCCTCATTCAACTCGGCATCGCGCTCCTCCGCGGCCACATCGTTCCGCCCTACAACTACGTTCGTCATCACGTAGTCACCGTCGAGTCCCTCGCCGCCAACGACGGCCGCCTCGCCACTGTCTGAACAATGCTCCGTGCACCATCCTTTCGCCTTTTTTCTGGCGAAAGGGTGGGAGACCACAAACCTTCGCATGAGTGCGTCGTCATCACGGATGAATCCCCAGGTAATTCCCATATCCGACGATCATCGTTGACCCGACCAGGGTGAGCAGAGTTAGAAACACCAGCGTCTTCGTCCTCTTGCTGGTGCCGCGCCATTCCTTCAGAGCGACTCCCCACAACATGCTGAAGATGATGATGCTGGCCATGTGCAGCGTCCAGCTGGAGAATTTGTAGCGCCCCATCTGCGTCTCGCCCATCGTGTAAAAGAAGAACTGCATGTACCACGTCGCCCCGGCCAGCGCGGAAAACAGGTAATTCCAGCTCAGCGACGGCGCATGCCGAGGGTGCGCCGCATATTCCAGCGCCATCTCCATCGAAGCCGCGTCCGTCGGATTCTCCAGCGGAGGATGTTCCCCCTCCGCGCGATCTCGCCGCCCCGGCCGGGATGCGCAGATACTCTCCATAACTCCGGTTGCGCGTGTTGAGAATCGCGCACCAGATGAAGTTGGTCGTGAACCCGCCCGCCAGCACCACCACCAGCACCGGCAATCCCTGCCACATCGTGCTGGTCCCATGCGCCAGGGTCAGCGCCTTGATGGGATTGCCGGCATCCAGCCCGAATGCGAAGCACGAACTCATGATGCCGCAGAAGGTCGCCACTCCCAGTCCCAGCTTCAGGTTGAATTCCTTGATGCTCGCCAGTTTCTGTTCGTGCGAAAGTTCCCGCTCCTTCGAAATCCCCGCAGCCCCCGCGAACACGATCCCCAGCACGCAAATCCCCACGCCAACCAGGATGATCACGCCCGATCGCTGCGTCAGCAGTTGCATGAACTGCCCATGAAAGATCGGCGGCACCAGCGTGCCGAACACCGCCGTATATCCCAGCGCCGTGGCCATCCCCAGCGAAAGCCCCAGGTACCGCATCGTCAGTCCGAATGTAAGTCCGCCGAGCCCCCACAACACCCCAAAGAAGTACGACCAGAAGATCGCCGCGGAAGGCGCAGCATGCAGAACCGCCAACAGATCATGCGTGATCAGCCCGGCCAGCAGCCACGGCATCACGATCCAGCTCACCACCCCGCCTGCCAGCCAATAGGTTTCCCACGACCACCCCCGCACCTGCCGATAGGGCACATAGAAACTCGCCGACGCAAGCCCGCCCAGCCAGTGAAGGAAGACTCCCAATAACGGATTCGCGCCCAAGCTGATCGGCTCCCTCGGTGCAGATTCGCGATGCGTACATCCAGGGAAGCTTTCCATGCTCTATCAGCAAAGAACCGAATCCCGCCGCTGACTTGCTAACTTGCTACGCCGCGAAAGCGGCGCTGACTTGCTGTTTTTGAAACGAAAACCGTTTCATCCCGTCAACGCATGGGGATGAAAGCATGCTCCCCTTGCTACTGCACTTCCACTTCGAACGTGTAACTGCCCGCGGGAATCTCAAAGCCGGACTCACCGTTATGAGTGGCTGCTTTCACCTGCTTGTTGTCCCCCAGCGCGACACTATCGAGCTTGTACTTCGCGCTATCGCCGCCTAGCCAGCCCGTCGTATTCGCTGGAATCGTCACATGCCACGTCGCCGCCTTGTCCTGCACCGTCCAGTCGGAATGAATCGGCCCGTACGACGAGTCATAATCGAACGCAATCGACCCCAGCCGCGCGTCCGGCACCGGATGCAGCACGACCGTGTGGAACCCCGCATCGAGCGGCGTTGCATCGATTCCCGCCGCATAGCGATAGAGCCAGTCGGCCACCGCGCCGTACGCGTAGTGGTTGTACGAATTCATGCTGGGATCGCCCTTCATCTGGTCGCCGTTCCAGCGCTCCCACATCGTCGTCGCGCCGTGCTCTATCAGATAGCCCCACGACGGATACTGCGTATTCAGCAGAAGCTTATAGGCAAATGCTGCCTGGCCTTCCTTGGTCAACTCTTCCAGCAGATACGGAGTACCAAGAAATCCCGTCGCCAGAAGCCCATGGTTATCCTCGATCTTCTTCACCAGCTTCTGCACCGCGGCCGCGCGCAGCTTTTCCGGCAGCAGGTTCATGTGCAGCGCCAGCACGTAGCCGGTCTGCGTATCGCCCGCCCTTGCTCTTTGCATTCGGATTGTTGATCTCCCCGAAAGGCGACGGACTGTTGTCCGCGCCCGCGACGAATCCATCCTCATGCACGAACTGCTTCTCGAAAGCCGCGCGAATCTTCTCAAACAAATCGCGGTAATGCTGCTCATCCGGCGAGTCCGAAATCGCCTGCGCCATCTCGCGCATCAGCGTCACGTCATACGCCCAGTAGGCAGTCGCCACCAGCACCTGGTCGGTTCTTCCTTCCGGAGAAAGCCAGTCGCCAAACGGCGTGCCCGAAAGCTTCTTCCACAGCCCATCCGGATTCGCCTCCTCGATCGCCGCCAGGTACTTCTGCATCCCGTCCCAGTTCTGTTCGATCACGCTGGTGTCGCCCGTCTGCACCCACGAAGTCCACGGAATCACCACTCCCGCATCGCTCCACCCCGCGCCCGAACCCGACGCGCTTGCCACCGTTCCCGGCGCATAGATGCCGTAGATCGCCGTGCCCGCCTGCGTGCCCCGCATGTCCGCCGAGTACTTCCGCGAAAACGCCGCCAGGTCCATGTTGTACGTCGCCGTCCGCCAGAAAACCTGCGCATCCGCCATCCATCCCAGCCGTTCATCCCGCTGCGGGCAATCTGTCGGCACCCCCACGAAGTTCGATCGCTGGCCCCACAGAATGTTGTTCCACAGCTTGTCGATCATGCCGTTGCCGGTCTTCAGCTTCGTATCGAACCGCGCATCCGTGTGGATCACTTCCACCGTGAGCCAGTCCTTGCCCGGCTTCGCCCGCATTCCCATGATCTCCGCATAGCGGAAGCCATGAAACGTGAACTGCGGCGTGAATTCCTCCACGCCCTTCCCGGCGAGAATAAAATGATCCGTCACCTTCGCAGTGCGCAGGTTGTCGATGTAAAGCGTGCCGTCGTCATTCAGGATTTCAGCGAAGCGCAGCCGCACGTTGGTGCCGGCAGGACCCGACAGCAGTACGCGTTCCACCCCCGCGAGGTTCTGCCCGAAGTCGTAGACATACACTCCCGGCTTCGGCTCCGACATCGACTTCGCCTCCACTGTCCTCTGTACGCGAATAGGCTGAAAGTCCTGCGCCACAATCTTCACCGGTTTCGGTTCGACCGCGACCACGGCCTTCCAATTGCTCCCCGCAAACGTGGCCCTGCTCCAACCCGGCTGCAGGAGGCGCGCATCCTGGGTCTCGCCGTCATAAAGCTCTGAACTCACAATGTGCGAGGGCGAAGCCTGCCACTCGGGACTGGTCTTGATCCACTCGATGCTTCCGTCGCTGTGCTCGATCTTCAGCTGCGCTCGCAGCGCCGGTGGCGTATCCCCGTAGTTATTCGGCTGCTGAAACCATTCCAGCGGCGTCGAATACCATCCCGGCGCAAGCAGCGCACCAATTGCGTTCTTCCCCACCACCAGCAGCGAGGTCACATCGTAAGTCTGGTAAACCACGCGTTCGCGATAATCCGTCCACCCCGGCGCCAGGACATCTTCACTCACCCGCTTGCCATTCACGAACACCTCGTACGCACCCAATGCGGTCGAGTAAAGCCGCGCCGATTTGATCCCCTTGTCGATCGTGAAAGCGTGGCGCAGCGATTTCACTGAATCCGGAACCCACGGATTACCGAGCGGCTGGGGGTTCGGTCCCCCGGAAGGCTGCCATGCCACCGCACTCTTCCACTGCGAATCATCGAAGTTGGTCCCGCGCCAGTCGCCCGGAGGATGGATCGCGGTCTTCCACTTCGGCCCGCTCGCAAACGTCGCATTGCTCCCGTCTTCATATTCAACGTAAAGCGTGGCATTCAGCGGCGGCGCCTCGCCCGTCGCCATGCCGTTGGGATTGACAACGTAGTGAACGCAGTCCAGAGCCACCGCATTCGCGCCCGCATTCAACTGTTTTCCCACCGTGGCCGTCACATACTTCTTCCACGGCATCTGCTTGTAGGGAGGCAGCGGATCGGCCAGCAGCACCTGGATCCCGTTCACCCACGCCGACACCGTGTCCTGGCACGTGGCATAGAGCGTCGCGCTCCGCACCGGCTTGTCCAGCGCGGCCATACCCCGAAATGCGAAGTGCTGTTCCGCGCCCTTTTCCGCGGCCAGCTCTTTGAACTCGGGACTCACAACCCACTGCGCCTTGGCGTGACGAACCGCGGCCTCCTCGGACGTCTCGTAACCGATCCAGGGAGCGTTCCAGGCATCCTGGATCAGCAGTCCCGTCTCCCACCAACTCGTTTCGCTCGGCGGATAGAGCTTGCCCGCCGCATCCCACGCCTTCACGTGCCAGTAGTAACGCTTGCCTGCCGCCAGAGCGGGACCGTGATAGCTCACGTTCATCGACTGCGCCGCATCCACCCGCCCGCTCGTCCACACATCGGCTTTGCCCTGCGCCAGGGCGGCCGCACTCCCGGCGATATCCACCTGGTAAGCGCTTTGTCGCGCGCCCTGCGCGGGGTCGCGCAATTGCCACGAGAAGCGCGGCGCGGGATCGTCAATGCCCAGCGGCGTGCGCAGGTTATCGACCCGCAATTCCACCGGCCCGCGCCCCGCCGGACCTTGAGTCAATCCAGCCAATGGCGCAAAAGCGAGCGCAACACATGCAAAATTCCGAATGATCTTTCCGTTCATGGGTTCCTCGATTGATCCGATCCCAACATCCTAGCAGGCAGTGGAAGAAACCTATCCTGGGCTGACTTGCTGGCTCGCTACGCCGCGAAGCGGCGCTGACTCGCTGCCTTTGAATCGAAACAGTTTCACTATGATCGATCAATCACCGGGCGTGAGTTTCGCTCCGCCAAACCGTCACCGGCCCCAGCAGCCCCGATTCAAGCAGCGGCGAATCCGCCTTGAACGGCCGGAAATCCGTCCACGTGTAAGTCTTTGCAACGCCCGGCTGCAAATCTCCAATCATTCGATTCGGCCACAGGTTTGTCACCTTCACGCGGACCTCGTTTGCGCCTGGCTTCAACGCGCTCGTCACATCCACACGGAACGGCGGCTTCCACAAAACCCCGCCCACCGCTTTCCCATTCACTTCCACCTCGGCAATCTCTTTCACCGTCCCCAGGTCGAGCATCACCTTCGCCCCGGTCTTGAACCAATCCTTCGGAGCATCCACCTGCTTGCTGTAAGTGGCTGTGCCGGAGAAATACTTCACCCCCGCATCGCTGCTTTGCGTCCACGAAATCAAAGATGGAAAATCCGCCTCCGCCGGTGCCCCGAGATTGGCCGGGAACATCAGCTTCCACGTTCCATCGACCGATCCGAGTTTGCTGGGTTGTGCTTCGGCTACGCTGCGCGAAGGCGCCGCGCTCGCGCCGTCAAACACCACGAAGACCGACCCCTGCGCATCGAAGTGCAGCGGGACCACCGTGTGCCCTTGTTCCGTTGTATAGCTCACCGGCTCGGTGTCGCCGCTCTCCGGATGCCACAGCCGCGCCGTCTTGCCCTCCACCCGGAACGCGGCCTTCACGTCGAACTCGTGATGCTTCTGCGTCGAAACAAAATAAATCTCGCGATCGCCATCGTGCCGATGAATAAACAACAGGTCCTCATCCGAATCCGCCCCGGGCAGAGGATACGGCACAGTGTCGCCGGCATTCTCCGGCGCACTCCACGACAAGTCCGGCGTGCCATTCTCCGCCGCCAGCACATCCTCGATACTCTTTCCCGAATACACCTTGCCTTCTCCGCAGCGATGGCCCGCCGCCGATTCATCCGCCGCGCCCCAAAGATCCACGGCCAGTTTTTCAATCTGGGCCGTCGCGTCCGGACCATCCGCCAGGCTCGGCGATCCCATCGGCTTTGGCCCCAGCAGAATCGCGCCCTGCTCCACCAGCGAATGAATACTGCGCAGCAGCGGCACTGAAATCAAACGCTGATCGTTGGGCAGCACCAGCAGCTTGTATTCCATTCCGCTCGCCAGGCGCAGTTTCCCCTGCGTCGCTGTCGCTCCATGCAGCAGCACATCGGCATTCACGAAATCGGTGTCGTAATGCGCCGGCAGCGCCGGGTCATCTTTCTTCCAGAAAGGCACGGTTGCCGGCGCATCCTCGCCGTAGAAATACGCCACGTCGCTCACCGGCTTGCCTTGCTGCAACAGGAACGAACACCGCGCCAGGTACGTGTTCCACGCCTTTGCCTGTTCCGCCCAGGTAATGTTGCGCGTGTAGTCCTGCCCGAACGGCCCCAGCGTCATCCCTGGCCTGTGCTTCTCATCGACGAACGGCTGCAGATCGCTGGTATGGAAAACAATCCGATTGATGCCCCGTGCGAAATCCTGGTCGGCCATGGACTTCAGGTAAAACGGGCTCTGGCCCCACGGCATCACGTTGGGCCTTGTAGTAAACGACTCCGTAGCCGCGATCGGTTTCCCGTAGATGTGCGCAGCCGACGCCGCTTCCATCACATCGGCGATGTGCGCGGGCGTGTCCTTCTGATCGGGATTGGGCGTCCAGAACTCGCCCATCGGAATCGTGACCTGCCCTTTGTTCAGCAGGCCGTCGCCCGTCGTCGGCATGTTAGTCCCCATCGCTTCCGCATACAACCCAATCCCGGCCTTCGCGAAGTACCTGGTCGCGACGCCATAATGATTCTCGGCAAGCATGTCCGCCTGCGTGCGCCGCAAATCCCACAGAAATGCTTCCGACTGCGCGCGGCTGCCGACAATTCTTCCCGTCAGCACCGGCAGATACTTCGTCATCGCATATCCGCGCCGTCGCGCGAACTCGGCCATCATGTCCCCGGTCCAGTTCTCCTGCCCGGCCTCCCAGCTGTCCATCAGGAAATAACGGAAGCTCTTGCCGAAATAGGGCCCCGCCGCCCCGGAAATCATCTTCGCGTACTCTTCCACGTATGCCTGGACATCCTTGCTGCTCAGTTTGTCCACTTCCAGGCCGGTGGCCGCCGGCGTTGCAGGATGATTTACTTCGCCCGTAAGCGAGTAGCCCAGCCGCAGCACGATCCACCTACCTGCAGGCGCCTCCCAGTCCAGCGTGCCATCGGGGCGAAGCTTCCCCGTCAGGTCAATCACCTTCGAGGGGTCGATGCCTTCACCCGGCTGCACCTCACCCCCTTGCGGTTCGCTGGTTGGCGTGTAGATGCCGAAGCTCGCCTTGTCTTCCCAATGCTGCACGCGCGGCGCCGCCAGGAACTCGACTTCCGTCAGCCGCACCGGCGGCGGCCAGGGAGCGCCCGCCGGCGGAGGCCGTGACGGATCGCGTTGCGGCGCGATGAAATACACGCGGTAGTAGCGCGCCCTTACCGGCTCGATTGAAAATGTGCGCACCGCAAAGTTTGCCCCTGCGGCCCCAGGCAGTTGCACCAGCGGCCGCCAGCTTTGTCCATCGTCGCTGGCTTCTATGCGGCCCGAAGGCATGGAGGGGCCGCTGAACTGCACCGCCGCCGCGGTTCCGAACACAATCGATTCGACCGGCTGCGGCTCCGCATACGCAAACTGCACCCAGGCGCGGTTGTCATCCGAGTAGGAGACCGGCACGATCTTGCCATACAAACCGTCCGTGAGCGCTGCTCCGTCGATCGATCCGCAACTGCACGTGATCTCCGGCTTTGCCGCATCGACCTCGCCTGCGGGGGCAGGGAAGGCCACCACCGCCGCATCCTCATACAACTCGGGCGTGGGCTCCTGTTTGGGCAGCGGCGGCTGAGCGTGGGCGCCGGTCAATGTCAAATCGGGATGCTGTTCGCGCGGAGGCGCAAGCGCGAGATCCTGGAACTTGCCCACCGTCGCCGGCGGCTTGCGCAGGGTTCCGCCAAACTTTCCCGGCCCTTCCACGATCGTCTCGCTCCACGCGTACTTCTTCATGCCCTGCTCGGGCTTCACCCACGGCCCGGCCGTCTCGCTCCACCCCCCCGATGCCGCCATCGACATCTCCAGGTGCAGCCGATCCGCCTCCGCCGCGGCGTGGTGCCATGCCGACTTCCACTCCGGCGACATCCAGATCACCGGCTTGTCCACAAACAGCGGAGCGCCCATGTCCCCATCGAACATCTGCATTCCGCCGATCCCCACGCGATGCATCCATTCCAGATCCGCGGTGATGCCCGGCTCGGTCACATTGCCGCTCATCCAGTGCCACCACGCGCGCGGCTTGGCGCTGTCGGGAGGGTTTCTAAACTGTTGTTCCAGCGACGAAGACGCCGCCTGCCCTCTTGCCAAATCGCTTGCCGCGGCCATTAACCCTGCGGCCGCCAGCCAAACCAATGCCCGATGCATTCTTTTCATCAGCCACCCCGTCCGTTCTCGAAAATGGAATGGGCGAACGAGCAGACCCTCTCCCCAGACAGAAACAATTTACAGATTGAAAACCTTATGCAATGGGCGTAGGCGTTGTCAAAGCCCGATCGCGGAGAACGGCCCCAGCCTCAAACCCTGGGCCACAAAACTTGGGTGCCCCATTCTAGCGGCGTCTTTTACCGCTAGGGTGGGAGACCACGACCGCAAACCGGCCGGCTATTCTTTTCCGCACTTTTGATTCAAAGCATTCCTCGTCACGATGCGAAAAGTGAACGCAGGCTCATCGGGCTTGCTACCCGGCAGTTTGATATGCAGACCATCTTCTTCGACAGCCCATTTCAGATCGCCATCCGTTCCCAACAGCCGCACCGCACAAACCTCGCCCGGCAAGTATGGGTTGCCGCGATAAAGCGAATGCAGGCGCAGGTCGCCGCCAACCGGCCAGCCGAGCGCAATCGCATACAACGCTCCCGCGCGGGTCGTATAGCGAATGTCCTCGGCGGTGTATTCCTGCCGATCCGTGTCCAGCGCGGAACTGGTCACCTTCGTCGGTCCCTCGCCATAAACCAGCCACGGCCGCGAACCGTAGATCGCTTCGCCATTGGTCTTGAGCCACTCGCCCATCTCGAGCAGAATCGTCCGCGCCTCTTCAGGGATAGTCCCATCCGATTTGGGGCCGACATTCAAAAGCAGGTTGCCGTTCTTGCTCACCACATCCACCAGTTCATCGATCAACGACTTCGCATCGCGGTATGTATCGTGGTTCACGTACCCCCACGACCGAATGCTCACAGACGTATCGGTTTGCCAAGGCAGCAGTCGAATCGCATCCAGCTTGCCGCGTTCGATGTCGAGCACTGCGGTGTTCTCCGGAAAGTCATTCATCTTGTAGGTGAGGACGACAGGCTGCCGCCGCAGCGCCGCTTCGTTGTAGTAGTAGGCGGCAAACCGCTTGAGATACGGTTGGAATGCCGGCTGGCCGATCCACCAGTCAAAGTACATGAAATCGGGATGATACTTGTCCACGATCTCCGTGCTTCGCGCCAGCCAGTCGTCCATGAATGCCGTATCCGGTGCGAGCCACTTCTCGAGATGATTCGGATCCGGTTCTTTCTTCGCGTCGTCGCCGGGAATCGTCCGCGGCTGCGCCGGCCCGTACAGCACGGCATACCGTGGATCGCGCACATCGGAATCGAACGTCATGCCGCCGTCGTACCACCACCAGTGTTCGGCGCGATGCGACGACGCGCCGATATGCAGGCCGCGCTTGCGCACCGCCGCCGCCAACTCTCCAACCACGTCGCGCTTCGGTCCCATCTTCGCCGCATTCCACGGATCCACATCGGAGTCGTACATGGCGAAGCCATCGCAGTGTTCGGCAACCGGTACAACGTATCGGGCTCCGGCGCGCGCGAACAAATCCACCCATGCGTCGGGATCAAACTTCTCCGCGCGGAACAAGGGGATGAAATCCTTGTAACCAAACTTCGAATGCGAACCGTAAGTCTCCACGTGATGCTTGAATTCGGGACTGTCCGCCAGGTACATATCGCGCGGGTACCATTCACTCCCGAACGCAGGAACAGAGAACACACCCCAGTGAATGAAAATCCCAAACTTCGCGTCCCGGTACCACCCCGGAACGCGGTAGGCGCCAAGCGAATCCCAGTCCGCTTTGAATGGTCCTGCGGGCGCCTGCTGCACCCGCGCCAATTGCCGCTGCACGGCTTCGTCGGCGGCCTGCGCAACCAGCGGTTGCAGCCCCATCCACCCACTTGCCGAGAGCACGCCTGCGGATACAAGCACGGAGAGTCGATGCATCCCAATCCCCCATTCGCAAACAACTATGCTTAGAACGGCTTCGATCGCGCCACCGAAATCCCCCTGACCTCGTCGCGGCCATTTCCCCGAGACGGCGCAGTAGAAATGGTACAGCGCTCCTTCGTGGTAGATCACGCATGGCTTGTGCGCATAGGTTTCATCCACGCTTCCCGGCGCTCCCATGTCAATCAGAATTTCGTTGACCTTCGAAAAATGGTTGAGATCGCGGCCAAGGGCGAGCAGTTCTCGTGCTTTGCCCTTGTCATCCAGCCCGAAGTAGTACATTCCCCAAAGATCCTTATGCCGCACCACAAAAGGATTGCTCGCAAACCGCGAATCCGGCGCCCCCGCGCCCCCGTTGCGGATCAGAGGATTTCCCTCATAGCGCGTCCAGTGCTTCAGATCGCGCGAAGTGGCCACGCCGCTCTGCTCATGCCACGCGCCGCCCTGCGCCTGCGGCTGCCGGTCGGTCTTGGCGTTGTAGAACAGATAATACGTGCCGTCCTTTTCCACCATGTTCGGCCGGTAAAGGCCCGCCGTGCTCCCATGCCGCTCCATCCGCCGGGAAAAGGATGGGGTCGGTCAGCTCCCAGTGCAGCAGATCGTCGCTCCATGCCAGCCCGATCACTGCCGCGCCTTCTTCGTATCCCGCATTCGGATACGCATTCCACGCCCCCAGGTACCGCCCCTGCACCTTCTTGAGCGTTCCTTTCCCGGTAAGGTCCTCTTCGTGAAGCAGGCAGGCCAGCGCAATGTTATAGCGCGTGTACTTGGATTTCGGATCGCGCTTTGCCACCAGCGCCACGCGGTCCCAATGCAGCAGGTCCGACGACCGCGCCAGGCCTGTCTGGTACCCGGTCCCGTCGAACCCTATATAGATCATGTGGAACGCGCCGTTATGAAAGAAGACGAACGGATCGTCCACCGCCTTGGAGTCAAATGCCTGCGCATTCGTCGACGCGGAAAGAACCAGCTTGCCGTACTTGTACGGCGTGCGAAACGGTGCGATCTGATCGGAAGAAAATTCCTCGGCAAACAGGCTTGTGCGCCCCAGCAGAGAGGTGCCCGCAATCGCCAAAGCGCCCTTGCGCGTAAAGCTGCGCCGCGTCATGCGCATAGTCATGTAATTCCACCTTCCATGTTGGCTTTCGCCCGGAGGTCGAGCCAGCTGTCCGTCGGATGAGTTGAATGAAAAAGTTGATCCGCAGACGAACCAGAATACCCGAGGATGCCGCTTCAGGCTGTAGTTCACATGGACCATGATGCTGGCTCGTTACGGGGCCGTTACTATGTAATGTCCCGACCCAACCACCAACGCCACCTTGCCCGCCGGCGTCTTTGCGCTGCTCACTCCCACCGCATGCCCCGCATCCATTCCGTTCACGCGAATCTTTTCCGCTGACGCCGTCGTCAACTCCACCGTTGCGCTCGCATTGGCCGGGATGGTGAATTCATATCTGGTTCGTAACGAGCCTCGATGCCAGTCGCTCTCGATCGGTCCCCATGCTGAAACATATCGCGTTTTCACGTCCGTTAGTTTGCCTGCCAGTTGCGGTCGCAGCACAATCTGGCGCGGTGATTCGGCAGCAAGGTCCACGTTGATTCCACCCAGCCCGCGATAAAACCACTCCTCCGCGTGGCCCAGCATGAAGTGATCCTGCGAACTGCTGGGATTGGCGTCCCAGGCTTCCGTCAGAGCCGTTGCGCCCTGCGCCAGTTGGTAGCCGTAACTCGGCGAGTCGGTGCGCTCCAGCATGTCATACAGCACATCGGAGCGCCCTCCATCGAGCAGCGCATCGACTACATAGTGAAACCCGATATCTCCGGCGGTTACATGATTGTTGTGGCTGCGAATGTCGGCGATGAGCGCGTCGAGCACATGCGAGCGCTCGTCGTCCGCCGCCAGCCCCACCACCAGCGGCATGGCCTGCGCCGTCTGGCTGCCCTTGTCGTAGCGCTGATTCGCGGCATCGAAGAAGCGCGCGTTGAAGTCCATTCGCACTTTTTCCGCCTTCGTCCCATAAGCGCGGCTATCATCGTCGCGTTTGGCCAACGCCAGCGTCTTCTCGAGCACGCGAAGGTCCTGGTAGTAGATCGCGGTGGCCGTAACACCCAGCGTTGTCAGCTTTGAAACTCCCGGCTCGCCAGGCCCGATATCGTACCAGTCGCCCAGCCCATACGCGATGATGCTGCTCTTCGCGCGCGACGAAAGGTAATCGACATAGCGCCGCATGACATCAACATGGGACAGCAGCGCCGGAAGATTGCCGTCCCGCTGGTACACATACCATGGCGCCAGCACCGCGGTACTGCCCCATTCCGGCGAATCGTCGAAGATGCCTCCATCGACGCCGAACACCACATACTGCGGGGCAATCTCCGCCACTCGGCCGGCATTGGGTTCATCCTGCTTCTGCGTATCGGCGATGTTGCGTGCCGTGGCCGCATACAGGCCGCTGAAATCAAAGTCATAAAGCATTGCGGGAGCAAGCAGGTGCGCCTCTTCGAGCCAGCCCAGCTTTTCGCGGTGAGGACAATCGGTGAACAGACTCACCGCGTTGTTCTCGATGGCGCGCACGATCAAGGTGTGGATGCGATTCAGCAGATCGTCGGAAGAGGTGAAACTGCCAATCGATTCGGAAGACGTATGCACCGCTTCTCCGCGCAAATCAAGAACGTGCGGACGGCCCGTTTTCGAATCCGCCGAAGCGCTCTCCACCTGGACATACCGGAACCCGTAGTAACTGAATCGCGGATGCCACTTCTCGGGCGAGCCTCCTTTCAGCGTGTACGAAAACCATTGTGGCTCGCCGGAACTTCGCTGCGACACCGTCCCGTCGGCGTTCAGCAACTCACCAGCGATCAGCTTCACCGTCGCTCCCGCCGGACCGCTCACCGTGATGGCGGGCCATCCCGCGAAATTTTGCCCCAGATCGTAAACGATGATTCCCGGCTTCGGCGCGCTGCGATGCACAGGCACATAGGTATGCATCACGCGAATCGGCGGCGCCAGTTCCGGCTGCAACATGCCCCCGGGTCCATCCGCCGCCACCGCCGCGCTCCACTGTGATTCGTCGAAACCGGTACGGTCCCAGCCAATCATCTCCCGGCGCGCATCGTAGTCTTCGCCCCCATACGTCGAAGAAAACGCAACCGGCCCTTCGCGCGTCTTCCACGTCTCATCGGTCATGACCTCCATGCTCTTGCCGTTACGGAACTCAATGTGCAGTTGCGCAATGCACTTCGGCGGCCCATAGGTGCCGGTGAATTTCGTATACCGCTCCGCCGTCTTGAGAACCCGGTACATGCCGTTTCCCAGCATGATGCCAAGTGCATTCTCACCGTCGTGGACCATCGAAGTCACATCGTAGGTGTCATAGAATACTGTCTTGCGATAGTCGCTCCATCCCGGCGTGAGTTCGCCGTCGCCGACCTTGGCGCCATTGATGTGGAACTCATATTGGCCCAGCCCGGACACGTTCAGCAACGCCCGCTTGACCTCATCACTAACGCCGAATTGCTTGCGGAACAGCGGCATCGGCTTCGACCCCGCCGCCGCATCGCTGCTGTCGGCAGCAATCCACCGCGCGCGCCACTCGGGGGCCTGGGTCCAATGCCCCGGCTGGCTCCATTCGCTGGGATGGTCGTTCTCGTCCCACGCGCGCACCTGCCAAGCATATGTCTGCTGCGGTTCCAATGCCGGCCCGGAATACGAAGCGCCCGGTGCCGACGTCGCATGACTCGGAATTTTGCCGGTGTCCCACAGCAAACCCCGTCCGCCCGCTAGGTCTCGTTCGCTGGCCGCAACCCGGATCTCGAAGCCGGATTGACCCACCCCATGCAGAGCCGGTGCGGCAGCCTCTACCCTCCATGAAAATTCCGGCATCGCGCCTGTGACCGCAAGCGGTTCCGAAACTCCTCCCATTCGCAAATCGACGGGCGCGGCCAGGCGGCAATCCGCCGCGGCGTTCCCTCTGTTCAGTGGATAAGCCAACAGCCAGGTGGCGGCGACCGCGGCGATCAATCTTGCGACATTCAAAGGAAGAGTCACGCCACGGTCATATATCAGGGGGGATGCGCGTGGCAACCGAAGTCCCATTGTTCGTTGAATCCTCCGTGCTCAAAACAAGTGGAGATCACCGCTGCTCGCCAGTTGCAGATAATTACACGCCTCCATGGCACAATGAGGATTAAGACCTCGATTGGTTGTCGCACTTCATCGAACACCACATGTTGCAAAAAAAAAATTATTGGCTACGCCCCGAAAAGCCCACGTAACCATCGCATAATCATAGAGATACCGTCTGCCGTGTGGGAAAAGTGATTTTACAAGCCCTTGATTCCATTGGAATTAGGACAGGGGACGGCCAATGTCGGTCGTCAGACATTGCCGCTCCGTCAGCGGTGCCTTGAGCTCGGTACGTCACGATGGCCGGTTTCGAAGTCGCCTGGTTTGAATGGTTTGGCACAAGTGTCACCCCAAGTCGCGCAGCCCGAACCTGTTAGCTTGGACTTGCATTCGAGGAGCATTGCGTGGGCCTCAACGCGGCCGACTTCCTGGTCATTGCCGCCTATCTTGCGGCAGTAACGCTGTTCGGTCTCCGCTTTCGAAGGAAGCAGTCCAGCCTGAAGGGTTACTTCCTCGCTGACAACCAGATTTCCTGGTGGGCGATTTCGCTGTCGATTGTCGCTGCGGAAACCAGCACCCTCACCATCATCAGCGTGCCAGGCATCGCCTTTGAAGGCGACTTCCGCTTCCTGCAACTTGTTTTCGGTTACATCATCGGGCGTGTGGTCGTAGCCTTCCTCCTCGTGCCCCACTATTTCCGCGGCGACCTGATCACCGCGTATCAATTGATAGACCGCCGGTTCGGCAGCCGCCTGCGGTCTCTCACCGCCGGCTTGTTTCTGATTACCCGAGCCGCTGCTGAAGGGGTTCGGGTTTTTGCCGTCGCTATCGTTGTCAGGATCGCTCTCGGCCCGTTTTTTACGGGAATCAGTGACTTCGGACGCGACGTCGCCGCCATCGGCATCGTAACCATCCTCACCCTGATCTACACCTTCGAGGGAGGCTTGGCCGCCGTTGTTTGGACGGATGTGGCTCAACTCGCCGTTTATATCGCCGGAGCGCTGGTTGCCGTGTTCGTCCTCTGGCATCTGACACCCGGTGGTTGGCCGGCAATCATCGCCATCGCCGCGCCTGCTGGAAAGTTTCGTGTCTTTGATTTCTCGTGGAATCTGTCATCGACTTACACATTCTGGTCGGGCCTGATCGGCGGAGCGTTCCTGACCACTGCCAGCCATGGGACAGATCAACTCATCGTGCAGCGGCTCCTCGCCGCGCGCAGCGAAAGGCAGGCCAAACTGGCATTGGTAAGCAGCGGAGCCGCTATCTTCTTTCAGTTCGCGCTTTTCCTTCTCGTTGGTACGATGCTGTTTTCGTTCTATTCATCCTCTGCCGCACCTCGCTTTTCGCGCTCCGATACCATCTTCCCGACGTTCATTACGACGCTCATGCCCCACATAGTGAGCGGATTTCTGATCGCCGCAATCCTCGCCGCCGCCATGTCGAATTTAAGTGCCGCGCTCAATTCGCTCTCTTCCACAACCATCGTCGACTTCTATGCTCGCCTCGTTCCTCGTTCTACAGAAGAGTTCCGCGTTCGCCTCTCGAGGATCGCGACCATTGGTTGGGCTCTCCTTCTCTTCGGTCTTGCACTCCTGGCGCGCCATGGCGGCAAGGTCCTGGAAATGGGCCTCTCGATTGCCTCCGTAGCCTACGGATCGTTGCTCGGAGTGTTTCTCCTGGCAGTGCTCTCAAAGACGGCGTCGGAACGCGGTGCGATGGCTGGCATGGTGACGGGATTCGCGCTGAACCTGTATCTATGGCGATTTACCCGGGTTCCATTCACTTGGTATGTTGTGTTTGGCAGCATCGCGACGCTGCTGATCGGATATGGTGCAAGCCGGTTGATGCCCGGCCGCCCCAATGCTTAGCAGAATTGAATCTGGAACTTAACACGGAGGCTAATGGCCAACACCCCGATCGATCCACAACGATGGGTATGTCGTCTCCTGCTCTTGCAATGCATCGTGCTCGCCATGGCATGCGTTGGACATGCCACCACCGTATCCACGCAGGCCATAGCCTCCCCGCGTTTGCGAACCCTCCTCGACCCCATTATGGAGAAGGCCGTTGCCGACGGTAACATCCCAGGCGGCGTGCTGTTGATCGGCCACAACGGGAAGATCGCATATCGCCGGGCCTTTGGCTTTCGCTCGCTCGAACCCGTCCGCGAGCGTATGACCATCGGTACAATCTTCGATCTGGCGTCACTAACCAAATGCATCGCCACCACCACCTCGATCATGAAACTCGTTCAGCAAGGCCGTGTGCGATTGAACGATCCGGTGGCCGCCTACGTTCCCGAGTTCGCGCAGAACGGCAAGCAGGACATCACCATTCGTGATCTCTTGACGCACTATTCAGGGCTCGCGCCTGACCTCGACCTGCAGGCGCCGTGGACCGGGCGCGACACTGCGTTCGCAATGGCGATGGCGCAAAGGCCCGTCAACCCGCCCGGCTCGCGCTTTGTCTATAGCGACATAAACTTCGAAGTGCTGGGTTTCATCGTGGAGAAGGTGTCGGGAAAGTCTCTTGATGAATTTTCCCAGACCAACATCTTCACTCCGCTCGGTATGAGCCGCACTCGCTATTTGCCGCCAGAATCGTGGTTTCCACACATTGCGCCCACGGAATACGACGAGCAGCACAGCATGTTGCGTGGGGTGGTCCATGACCCCACCGCGCGGCGCATGGGTGGCGTGGCAGGACACGCGGGCCTCTTCTCAACCGCTGACGACCTTTCCAAATTCGCCCAGGGCCTGCTCCGCGGATCCAATGTGCTGAGCCCGCAGATGGTGGCGAAGATGACCACCCCCGAAACGCCAGCCAATGCGGCCAGTGTACGCGGACTGGGATGGGACATCGACTCTCCGTTCGCCAGCAATCGCGGAGAATTACTCCCGGTCGGTTCCTTCGGCCACACCGGCTTCACAGGAACGTCGCTGTGGATGGATCCCGTCACCGACACATACATCATTCTCCTCACCAACGCCGTGCACCCCCACGTCGGTAAGTCGGTGGTTTCGTTGCGTAGCCGCATCGCCACCGCGGTCGTCGAAGGGCTTTCTCTTACCGTCAAGCAGAAAGACAAGCTGCGCCTTGCCCGCATCACCGGGTACAACGAGTCGCTAATTGCCTCCCGCCGCATTGTTGCAAGGAACGCTGTGGTTGAATCGGGAATCGACATACTTGAAAAACATAACTTCCGCGAGCTCCATATCGACGGCGCGGATTCGGTGAAAGTCGGCCTGGTGACCAACCAGACCGGCGTTGACTTGCGTGGGACGCGAACCATCGATGTACTCGCGCATGCTCCTGGCGTCCAACTGTCGGCAGTCTTCAGTCCCGAGCACGGCATACTGGGCGGCATGGATTCGACCGAAATCCAAAACTCGCGGGACCAAGCCACCGGTGTTCCCGTAATCAGTGTTTACGGCAACAACGACACTGCCCGGCGCCCATCGGCCGATTCGTTCTCGAGACTCGACGTGATTGTGTTCGACATTCAGGATGTGGGGGTCCGTTTTTATACCTACGAAAGCACCCTTGGCTATTTCCTTGAAGCCGCGGCCAAAGCCGGAAAGCCCATCGTCGTGCTCGATCGCCCCAACCCCATTGGAGGCGCTTCGGTCTATGGCCCGGTCGCCGATCCGGACAGGGAATCGTTTGTAAGTTACTGGCAGACGCCTATACAACACGGCATGACGATCGGCGAGCTGGCTAAGATGTTCAACACCGAACGCGGCATCAATGCCAGGTTGACGGTCGTCCCCATGGAGGGTTGGATGCGCGGCGACTGGTTCGACTCGACCGGTGCGATATGGATCAATCCGTCGCCGAACATGCGCAGTCTGACAGAAGCCATCCTCTATCCGGGCACGGGAATGATTGAAACCACGAATATTTCGGTGGGGAGGGGAACGGATACGCCGTTCGAACTGGTCGGAGCTCCGTGGATAATTCCGGAGGACCTGGCCCGCTATCTCAACGCGCGAGAAATCAGCGGTGTTCGCTTCGTGCCGCTCTATTTCACGCCGGCCGGTTCAAAGTACGCAGGGGAGAAGTGCGGCGGAGTCAATCTGGTCCTGGTCGATCGCAACGCGCTGGACGGTCCGGAACTAGGCGTCGAAATCGCATCTGCTCTTCAAAAGCTCTATCCGGGCCAGTTCAAGATCGACAGCCTCGATGCATTGATGGTGAACAAACTCAGCCTCGATGGCCTCGTTGCCGGAGAAGACCCGCGCCACGTCGCTGAAGCCTGGCGTGACGCAGTGGATGAATTCAAAGCAATCCGTACTCGATACCTCATCTATTAACTAACTGGGGCTGAGCCGGCAAATTTAGAAGAATGTCTGAATGACTTCGATAACATTAAACTCTGAGTCAACTATCGGCAAAGTGCGCCACTTATCAAAAGTCAAACAGGGGTGGCAGATATCGAAACCTATCATGTCGCCCACTTGAATATCATCGCCCGCGGCGATCTTCAAATAAGCATGCTGGTCCATCAGTTTTGTGGTTTCCCAATGAGCTGGCGCGGCCTGCGGTGCTTGGCTGCCGGGCCGATAATGCAGCGCGGGAACGGGCAGCCCTGAATCGAATGCCGCATCCCGCTTGCCGAGCCCGACAATAGCCTTTCCAGCTTCCGGGATGGATTGCACATACGCCCAGACATGCAGGGCTGGGATCAGGCTAGAGGCCATCTGGCGTGCGATCGGATTGTTCTCGAGAATCCGCTTCTGAGCTTTTCGGTAAGCGCCCACATCATGCGTGAGATAGCATCCAGGTCGAAGAATAATCTTTGTGGAGTTGCCGAACCCCGCTGCGGAAAACACCTCCGCCACCACGTCATACCAGGCCGAACCCGCGCCCGAAAGCAGAAACGGCTCGCGTCGAAATTGCTTGGCGTCGGCGAGCTCGCGTGCGACCGCTACAGCCCACCCCAGGAATTTGCGGATAGAAGCTTCGTCGTCAAGGACGCCTTCATACAACTCCACTCCATCAAGCGAGAGCACATCCTGCCAGCGGGCCAGTGTGTCAAGCACCGGCTTGAGCTGGCTCTCGTTGCGAATTCCGGTGCGTCCGCCCATTACCCCCAATTCGATGAGCACGTGCAGGCGTTGACCCTGTTCGGAAAAATACGCGCCAAGCTGGTCAACCTGCGCCGCCGAATCGACCAGGCAGTAAAACTCAAACTCCGGATCATTCAGCAGCCGGGAAATGATCGCCATGTTTTCCTTGCCTACCAATTCGTTCGCCATCAAAACGCGTCGGACCCCGTGCGCATAGGCGACATTTGTCTGTTGGGCCGTCGCCAGCGTGATGCCCCACGCGCCTCCTTGCAGTTGCATCTCGAACAAGCGGGGCGCCATCGTAGTCTTGCCATGCGGGGCCAGCTGCACCCCATTGGCAGCCATGAAATCCTGCATCCATTTCAGATTATGACTCAGCCGGTCCCGGTAGAGGACTGCCGCCGGCAGGCTCAGATCCTCCCGCAACAGATTCCAGCCAAGCTTTCGAACCTCGCCTGGTTCGAGCGCACCGTACAATGCCCCGAGGCCTTTGTTCAATCTGCCGATCGGTGCTTCGAGTGCTTCGCGAGTGGACATGGGGTATGCCACGCTAGACCTCCGGAGAATCGACGATCTGCGCCGATTCTCTGCAAACGAGCAATAGCAATAGTCTATAGTTTGAACCAGCCGCGATGGTGAATTGTGACATCCTGATTCGCAATGCGAATGTATACGACGGCTCTTCCGCCGAGGCCCAAACGATCGATGTAGCGATCCGCAATGGGCGCATCTCGGCCATTGGACCTTCGCTGCCCTGCCGATGCAGCGAGTTCGTCGATGCCCAAGGACTCGCCCTCGCGCCGGGCTTTATCGATGTTCACACTCACGACGACACCAGCGTAATTCGTACACCGGACATGCTTCCCAAGCTTAGCCAGGGAGTTACGACTGTGATCGTCGGCAATTGCGGCATCAGCGCCTCGCCGGTAGAGTTGCGCGGCGAGCCGCCCGATCCCATGAATCTGCTTGGCGGAGCCGAGGCATTTTGCTATCCCACGTTTGCAAACTACGTAGCAGCGATCGAGCAATCGCGCCCCGCCGTGAACGTTGCTGCGCTCGTGGGACACACCGCGTTGCGCAATAACCACATGGACCGTCTCGACCGCGCTGCCACCGATGCGGAAATCGAAGCCATGCGTGTCCAGTTCGAGGAGGCCCTTCATCACGGCGCGCTGGGATTGAGCACTGGCCTGGCCTACCTGTCGGCGAACGCGGCCACCACGCGCGAAGTGATCCAACTGGCGCGCCCCCTGGCTGCGGCGGGCGCGGTGTACGTAACCCACATGCGGTCAGAAGCCGATGCGATTCTCGACGCAATGGATGAGACCTTTCGCATCGGTCGCGCGTGGGGTATCCCGGTGATCGTGTCCCACCTGAAATGCGCAGGCATCACCAATTGGGGCAGAAGTGATGAAGTTCTGCACGCTATGGACCAGGCTCGCGAGACACAGCAAGCGGGCTGCGACTGCTACCCGTACGCGGCCGGTTCAAGCACACTCGATCTGCGCCAGGTTGATCCTCGCGTTAAGATTACGATCACCTGGAGCATTCCGCATCCTGAAGTCGCGGGCCAATCGCTGCAGCGGATCGCAGAAATATGGAATGTGACGCAGATGGAAGCCGCAAACCGCCTCCGGCCGGCCGGCGCCATTTATCACAGCATCTCGGAGCACGATATGCGCCGGATCCTTGTCCATCCGGCCACCATGATCGGTTCTGACGGATTGCCCAACGATCCCCGCCCGCATCCGCGGTTGTGGGGAACATTTCCGCGCGTGCTGGGTCGTTACAGCCGCGACGAAAAGCTCATGCCTCTTGCGGCAGCGGTTCACAAAATGACGGGTATGCCGGCGCAGCGATTTGGGCTCGAGCAGCGTGGCCTGATACGGGAGGGTTACGCCGCCGATTTCGTCCTGTTCGATCCCGGCTCGATCATCGACACCGCAACATTCTCTGAACCCGTGCGCCCAGCCGACGGAATTATGAAGGTGTGGGTTAACGGAGTCCTTTCGTACACGGCAGAAGGAACTACGGGACAACGCGCGGGACGCTTTCTGCCGCGCGGATCGACGCACTGGGTCCAGTAAGACAGTCTCAATAGTCTGCGACTTTTAACAACTTCAACACAGATCGCGAGCCGCATGATTGATCCTCACAGCATCTTCTTGCTCGTCTCAACGCTGATCGCGGTGGTCGTCCTCATCCTGCTGATCTCCGTCGCCAAGCTCAATCCGTTTCTTACCCTGTTTCTGATTTCTCTCTCTTTGGCAATGGTGGCGGGCATGCCGTTGGCTACCGTGATCCATTCGTTCGAAATGGGGATGGGAAACACCCTGGGGCATATTGCCATCGTGGTGGCCCTGGGAACCATGCTGGGCAAGATGATGGCCGAGTCGGGTGGTGCAGACCAGGTGGCGCACACCCTCATCCGCCTCTTCGGCGAAAAGCGGGTGCCCTGGGCGATGATGGTAATCGGTCTGATCATTGGACTGCCGGCCTTCTTCGAAGTGGGCTTCGTCCTTCTCATTCCCATCGCG
Organism: uncultured Acidobacteriota bacterium; assembly: GCA_963730805.1. GTDB lineage: Bacteria > Acidobacteriota > Terriglobia > Terriglobales > Acidobacteriaceae > Telmatobacter. The sequence goes on from CAVSTL010000001.1 coordinate 654,976, forward strand.
TTCACGGTTGCGCGCCGCACGGGAACCTCGCTCATCCTCGTAGCCCTTCCCATGGTCGCCGGGCTCTCCGTAGTCCACGGCCTGGTCCCGCCGCATCCCGCCGCATTGCTGGCGGTTGCCATTTATAAGGCCAGCGTCGGGAAAACCATCTTCTACGCTCTGCTGATCGGTGTGCCGCTTGCCATCATCGCCGGACCTCTGTATGCGAAGTTAATTGCGCCGCACGTCACCTTGTCGCCCGAGAGCGGGATGGCTGCCGATTTCATCGATCACGGCGCCGAGCGATCCCTTCCCGGGTTCGGAGCCACCATCTTCACTATTTTGTTGCCGGTTCTACTCATGATCATCGGCAGCTGGGCAGACGCAATTGCTCCTGCAGGCAGCGCGTTTAATCAGGGACTGCACCTGGTCGGCAACGACGACCTCGCGCTATTCATAGGCGTGCTCTGTAGCTTTTTCACGCTGGGGAAATTGCGCGGCTTCAACCGCGATACCATCTTGCGTTTCAGCAACGAGTGCCTCGCTCCTACGGCCACAATTACGCTGCTTGTCGGAGCAGGTGGAGGTTTCGGCCGGGTGTTGCAGGACAGCGGCGTCTCTCAGGCAATCATTGGCATCGCGCTCAATTCCCACGTGCCGCTGTTGCCCCTCGCATGGTTGCTTGCTGCGCTCATGCGCCTGGCTACCGGCTCTGCCACTGTGGCAATGACGACCGCGGCGGGCATCGTCGCTCCCATCGCCCTTCACAGCACCGGTGTCCATCCTGAACTGCTCGCAATTGCCACTGGCGCGGGCTCGCTTATTTTTTCGCACGTAAACGATGGCGGATTCTGGCTCGTCAAGGAATACCTTGGCATGAGCGTTACGCAGACCATGAAGACGTGGTCAGTTTGTGAAACCATCATTTCGGTTGGCGGCCTGATCCTTGCAGTCGGTCTCTCCGCTGCCCTGTGAGCCACACAAGCCCGCGTCAAACAAAGTCCCGAAACAATTCTTCACATGGCGCCGGAATTACGCAGCGCCCGACCAGCATTCCGTCCTTGGCTGCGACTTCTGATCCAGCCGCCACTGCCGCCTGAACGCTGGAGACATCGCCGGCCATCAGCAGGAAGCCCTTTCCACCCAGGGCCATGGCCAAATGCACGCGAAGCAGCATTACATTCGCAGATTTTACCGCTGCGTCCGCTACCTCAATGATGCTCGCCGCGGAAAAAGTTTCGATCACCCCGATCGATCGCAGTTGTTTCGGGTCGATGTCAACGGCCTGCGAAATGCCGGCCAGCACCGCTGGGTGCACGCGCGCTATCTGACGCCGTTCTATCAGTGATGCTCCTGCCGCTGCCGCCCCCGCATGCAGTGCGGCCTCAACAGAAGTCACGTCGCCCGTGATCACGAGAAGAAATTTTCCCGAGCAAATCGTGCGAGCAAGCAACAATCGAACCGCGCCGGCTTTCAGCATGCAGTCTTCGACCATGTAGCCCGCGGCTACGCTCGAAAGCTCAATCAGTCCGATCGAAGTGATTTCAGATCCCACGTTGATTCCTGCCTCTCTCCACGAGGTTCCTCGTCCTACGCCTCGATCGCAATTGCGCTTTCCAGCACTGTAACCACACCGTCGATGCTGGCGTGTATTCGCGCGCCTGGTTTTCCCGGTTCGGGAGCCGCCAGCAGGTCGCCCTGTACCACCCTGTCGCCGCACCGTACGACTGGTGCAGCCGGCGCGCCGGCGTGTTGCTTGAGCGGAATCTTCACTCGTCGCGGTGCGAAGTCGTACTCAACCAGGGGGCCCACATTGTTGAATTCACCGAGCCCGAGTTTGGCAATCAGCCGGCGCATCGGAACGCGGCGGAACTCGGCCATCGGATGCGGCTGCACAGATTCCGGCGAGCCTTTGAAAGTCAGTCCTCGTTCGCGCGCCAACGGCTTGGACTGTGCGCAAACGTTCTTCGGATCTAGATCTTCGGGGCACGAGAACAACGTGCACAGATTGCATTCGCAACAGTAGAGTGTTCGCGCCACCATCGAGTCGGCGCCGCTCGTGAATCCGAGCGATTGCATGGCGCGATGCGGCTCAATGGGATGACCAAGAAGAAAGCGCGGACAGAACTCGGTGCAGAAACGACACTGGTCGCAAGCGGCGCGGCCGATGCGCTGAACCTGAGTCCACGACGCATTGTGGCGGCGGATGAGCGCATGCGAAGCCGGCAGCACGACGATGCCCCCGGTGGTTTTGGTGACCGGAACGTCGAGGCCCGCAGCCGGCCTCGCCATCATCACTCCGCCAAGCAGAATGCCAAAATCCGAAACGGCTGGTCCCCCCGCCGCCTCAAGCACTTCGCCAATGCTGATTCCGATTGGAACCCGCACCGTGACGGGATTTTTTACCGCGCCGGCCACCGTGAGGTACTTATGGGTAACTGGCCGGTCGAGCCCGATATTCATCAAGGTTTCCACGTTCGAGACGGCTGCATCAACATCTTTCGGTAATCCGCCGGGCGGAATCACGCGGCCCGTCACCAGGTGAACGAGGATAAATTCATCCCCCGCCGGATAGACGTCCGGCAGTGGCACTACCCGGATACCCCCAGGGACCTTCCGATCGATCGCATCGATGATCTCGTGGTATTTTTCCTTGATCCCGATCACGCCCTCGCGCGCGCCGACCATTGCCATGGCCGAGAGCATGCCGCGCACAAAGGGCTCAAAGTGATGGAGGAGCAGTTCCTTGTCTTTATGGAGCAGCGGCTCGCATTCGGCGGCATTGGCGATCAGCGTCGAGACTTGCGCGCGAAATTTCGCAGATGCAGGGAATCCGCCTCCACCCGCGCCGACGATTCCGAGTTCCTCGAGTCTCTCTGGTCTCGAAGTCCGGAAGATTTCCGGGAAACTCTGTTCAGCCTTCATTTGAGGTTTGTCCTCAAAGTCGGTCAAATTGTGATTGACTTTGATTGAAACTGTACAGTATTATTCAATCACTTTCAAGAGTAATCAAGATGAAGTGCCTGATACCTAATATCGGTAGCACCTCGTTCAAGTTCCGCCTCGTGGAGATGCCCAGAGAGACGGTGTTGGCTGCGGGTCGGGTAGAACGAATCGGCCAGCCGGGCGGTGAATGTGCCGACTACCCAGCCGCCATTCGGAAGTGCATTGCATCGATCGTCGGAGAAGGCAAGGCGCTGACGACACTTGCCGAGATTGATGCCGTCGGGTTCAAAGCCGTTCACTCCGGTGCGCTCTCGGAGCCGCAAGTGATTGGCGAAGAACTTTTGACAGCCATGGAAGAATTCTCGTTCCTTTGCCCGGCACACAATCCGGCCTACATCTCTGCGATTCGCGCATTCCGGGAGGAACTTCCCGGCGTGCCTCTTGTGGCAGTGATCGAAACCGGCCCCTACCGTTGGATGGATGAAGCGGCGACGACCTACGCGGTTCCCTACGAATGGCGAACCGAACACGGGATTCGGCGCTATGGATTTCACGGCGCAAGTCACCGCTCCGCCAGCGAAAGGACCCAGGCACTCCTAGGTCGCAACGATCTGCGCCATATTTCGTGTCATCTGGGTGGCAGTTCGAGCATCACCGCGTTTCGTAACGGCGTGGCCATTGATACAAGCTTCGGTACGTCCCCGCAGTCGGGCCTGCCGCAGAACAATCGCGTCGGCGACATCGACGTCTTCGCTGTCTTGCACATGATGAAAAGACTCGGTCTCGGTCCGGACGAGATGGCGAAGCTGCTCGGCAGCAAATCAGGCTTGGCGGGAATCAGCGGAACCTGCGGCGATCTTCGCGATCTCCGCGAGGCGGCGGCTGCGGGCGATCACAGATCGCAACTTGCGCTTGATGTCTTTGTCCGTGCCATCCGCCACTACATCGGGGCTTTTCTGCTGTCGCTTGGCGGCTTGGATGCAATCACTTTTTCGGGCGGCATTGGTGAAAACAGCGCGGAGATTCGCGCGGCGGTTCTGAAAGACCTTGGCGCATTTGGAATCGTTCTGGACGAAGACCGAAACAGAACGATTTCCGGCGAAGGCGCCATATCCGGGACGAGTTCGACGGTGAGCGTCCTTGTCGTTCCAGCAAATGAAGAACTCATCGTGGCTCGCGAAACCATGGCGGTTGTGGAGCGAGCGAACGCGCCTGTGCCGGAATTAGCTGGCCAGGCAACATAGCAGGGATGGTGATGGCAAGCGCATTTGCGACAGCAACGAATGAGCATCCATCGATCGACCGATCGATGGTCGAGCAGATCGTTCGCCAGGTCGCTTTCGAGTATTTGCAGAAAGGCAAGAACGACAAGACGCCCATTTTGACCGTCCAGACTTCGTCCCGCCACATGCATATCTGCCGCGAAGACATGGATGTCCTTTTTGGGCCGGGCACCGAACTCACCTTCGATCGCCCTCTCTTTCAGGAAGGCAACTTCGCTGCGAGGGAGACGGTGACTATCGTTGGTCCTCGCAATCGGCTCATATCGAACCTGCGCATTCTCGGGCCCATGCGCAAACAGTCCCAGGTTGAACTCGCATTTACAGATGCCATCATGTTGGGCTTCACCGATATTCCCATCCGGCTTTCCGGCGACATTGCAGGCACGCCCGGCGCCATCATTATCGGACCGAAGGGCGTGGTCGAACTGAAGCAAGGCGTGATTCGTGCAGCCATTCACGTCCACATGAATCCCACGGAGGCCTCGCATTTCGGCGTGAGTCCGGGTGACCGTATGCATTTACGCATTGGCGGCCCTTCCGGCCTCACATTCAATAACGTTCATGTGCGTATCGATCCAAAGTCGCGCCTCAACGTCCACATGGACACCGATGAGGCCAACGCCTGCGGATTACACCTGACCAAAGACATTCAGCTATTCAAGTAACGCCAAGCAATAAGAGAGGTAGCGATGAAACAAGCGCTCGGAATGATTGAGACAAAGGGCCTGGTCGCGCTGTTTGAAGCGACTGACGCCATGCTCAAATCGGCAAACGTTGATTTTGTCGGCTGGCAATCGGTAGGCGCCGGCCTGATCACCGCGTTTGTCGAGGGAGACGTGGCAGCGGTCAAGGCGGCAACCGACGCAGGCGCGGAAGCGGCAGCCCGGATCGGCGAAGTGATCAGCGTGCAGGTGATCTCGCGCCCTCACGACGAATTGCCGTCGTTCGTTCAACAAACCACAAGGACCGCTGAACGCGAGCCGGTCGCCGTTTAGGGAGAAGGAAAATGAGCCAAGCAATCGGATTGATTGAAACCCGTGGCCTGGTAGGCCTGGTGGAAGCCAGCGACGCGATGGTGAAGGCGGCCAGCGTGGAGCTGGTGAAGACCGTGCAAATCGGCGGCGGATACGTCACCGCGATCGTGCGCGGCGATGTGGGCAGCGTCCGGGCTGCAGTAGACGCCGGCGCGACAGCAGCGAAGGCCGTGGGCGAACTGGTTTCATCGCACGTGATCCCGCGTCCGCACGATTCGCTCGTTGAAAGCATGCTGAACTAACCCGCGGAGAATTGAAATGGCGAATGAAGCAATTGGAATGATTGAAACCAAGGGCTTGGTGGCCCTGGTTCAGGCGACGGACGCGATGCTCAAGGCAGCCAGCGTGCGGTTTGTGGGCTGGAACAAGGTGGGCAGCGGACTGTGTTCGGTCTATGTGAATGGCGACGTGGGATCGGTACGCGCTGCAGTGGATGCGGGCGCCAACGCCGGCCGCGCAGCCGGCGAAGTTGTGAGCGTCCACGTGATCGCGCGCCCGCACAGCAATCTCAGCGCAGTGCTGCCGAAATAGTTGCCCGGATCGCAAGTGAGCGCGCTCGGGCGCGCGAGGTGACGCATATGTTCATAGCGAAAGTCATCGGCAACGTGGTGTCTACGCAGAAGATTGCGAAGTTCCGCGGGATGAAGCTGCTGCTGATCCAGCCGTACATCAGCAGGTATGGGCAGCTGCAGGTCTCGGGAAGTTCGGTTGTCGCGGTGGACAGTGTCGGTGCCGGCGAAGGCGAATGCGTTTTATTCACGCAGGGAAGTTCCGCGCGCCTGACGCCGACCACGAAGGATGCGCCCGTCGATGCTGTGATCGTAGGCATCGTCGATTCGGTCGAGGTGGATGGCGCCGCATTGGAGAAGCCATAAATGCCAGTTCAGGAATTGCCAGTCCCCGATCAGTTGATCGCCGATATTGCGCGTGAGGTCGTCGCTCGACTGCGTGTTCAGTTGCAACAGCCGGCGATCGCTCGTAACGGCTCAGCGCCGCAGGACGGAGTCTTCGCGACCGTCGATGAAGCCGTCAACGCCGCCTACGAGGCTCAGAAGAAAGTAGCCGCCATGGGCCTGGCGGAGCGCGGCCGCATGATCGACATCATCCGCGCCATCTGCAGCGACCGCCGCGAAGAACTGGGCCGCATGGAGATGGAAGAAACCAAGGTCGGCCGCCTCGATCACAAGATTCTTAAGCTGCAGAACATGCGCTATGTGCTGGGAGTCGAGGCCATGCGCAGCGATGCGCGTTCCGACCAGACGGGCGTGTGCATGATCGAGCGCGCGCCGTGGGGCGTCATCGGCATGATCCTGCCGGTAACGCACTCCGTGCCCACGATGGTTTCAAATGCGATCAATATTCTGGCGGCCGGAAACACGGCTGTCTTCGGTCCGCATCCGTCGGGGCAGAAGGTCGCGCAATACGCCCTGCAGTTGTTCAATCGCGAGATTCAGCGGCAGTGCGGCGTCGCCAATGTGATCACAACCACTCGTGAAGCCACAATTGAAGCCGCCGGACAAATATTCAACCATCCCAGGGTCGCTCTGCTGTGCGTCACAGGCGGCGCAGCGGTTGCGCAGGTGGCGATCAAGTCGGGCAAACGTGTGATCGCCGGTGGCCCCGGAAATCCGCCGGTCGTTGTGGACGAGACCGCCGATCTCGACCGCGCCGCCCAGTGCATTATCACGGGCGCGGCGTTCGACAACAACCTGCTCTGCATCGGAGAGAAGGAAGTGTTTGTCGTCGCTTCGGTTGCCGATGCATTTATCTCCGCAATGCGCAGGGCCGGTGCCCATCAACTGGACGCGGCGGCCATCGACCGTCTGACGCAGGCTGCGTTCACGTTTGACGGCAGCGGCAGCGGTTGCGCGCGCGCCCACGTGAAGAAAGACCTGGTCGGCAAGGATGCGGCCGTTCTGGCAGCTGCCGCCGGCGTACGCGTTCCCTCCGGCACCGAGCTACTTTTCGGCGAAACCGACGAAACCCATCCGTTTGTTGTTGAAGAGCAGATGATGCCGTTCATCCCGGTCGTACGCGTTAAGGACGTTGACGCAGCGATTGAGGCCTCAATGAAAGCCGAGCATGGCTACCGGCACACGGCCATCATTCACACGCAGAATCTCGAGACAGCGACCCGCATGGCGTGCGCGATGAATACAACGCTGTTTATCCAGAACGCCGCGTCTCCCGCGTCATTGGGTGTCGGCGGGCCGGGCTATTTCAGCCACACCATTGCGACTCCCACCGGCGAAGGCGTAACTACGCCGCTCACTTTCACGCGCGAGCGGCAGATGATTGTCGGCAGCGCATTACGGATTATTTAGCCATGTTTCTTGCGCGCATCGAAGGCACCGTGGTTGCGACCATCAAGCATGCAACGCTGGGCGGATGCCGCTTCCTGATCGCGCGCCGCCTTGAACCCGACGGTCGCGTTGCCGAGGAACCGAACGTCGTGGTCGATTGGCATGGAGCGGCTATCGGCTCAACGGTCCTTGTCTCGACCGATGGCGACATTGCCCGTGAGCGACTGGGCAATACTGCTCCGGCGCGGATGGTGGTGGCGGGCCTAGTCGATGCGGTGCAGACCTCCGATCACACCGAGATGGTGAACGTATGAGACTGGGAATCGTTCGCGGACACGTGGTTCTGAACCCTTGCATTGAAGCGTTCGCAGGCAGGCGGTTGGTCGTGCTTGAACCCGTAACCATGGTGAGTCTAAGGGCCGGGAACGGAGAGGGCGGCGGCAAATCGCTGGTGGCCGTCGATGAGTCAGGGGCGGCCAATGGGCAGATGGTGGCGTTTACCGAGGGCCGCGAAGCATCGAATCCGTTCTGGCCCGACGGCGTGCCGGTGGATGCATATTGCGCGATGATCGTGGATTCCATCGATCTCCCGAAAACGAAGTTTCCATACGATTGAGGTGGGGAAGTGACACAGGAAAACAAGACAGTCGATATTTCGAGCCGCAAGGTTGTAACGATGCGCGATGTGCAGGACGCGGCCACGGGCGGAGCGAGCCGGGTGGTCACGTCGACCAACTGCGTCATGACTCCCTCGGCTCGGGATTTCCTGCATCAGAGGAACATCCAAATTGTGACCAATGCTTCTGCCCCGGCGGCATCCGCACATGTTACCGACTTAGTGCCCAGGAACGGCAGCAATGGGATTCACAAGTCAAAAAGCCCGGCTAATCCGCGGCTCTTTTCAACTCCGGAAGCGGAAGCGATCAAGAAAGAGATCTGCACCGTCGGGAAGAAACTGTGGATGCGCCAGTTTGTCGACGGCAACGGCGGCAACATCTCTTATCGCATCGGGCCCAACGAGGTGATCTGTACGCCGACGCTGGTGAGCAAATTTGATCTCACGCCAGACGACCTTTGCCTGGTTGATCTCGAAGGCAACCAGGTGGCCGGCGTCAGGCCCCGCACCAGCGAGATCTTCCTGCACCTCGAAATCTACAAGGCGGTGCCGGAGGCGAAAGCGGCGGTCCATTGCCATCCGCCCCATGCGACCGCGTACGCCATTACGGGCAAGGTGCCGCCGAACCTGGTGATTCCCGAGTTCGAAGTCTTTATCGGCAAGGTTGCGATTTCTCCCTACGAGACGCCGGGCACGGCCGAGTTTGCCCGCACCGTGCTCCCGTACGTGAAGCAGCATAATACGGTCCTTCTCTCGAACCACGGCATCATCTGCTGGGCCGACACCGTGACGCACGCGGAGTGGTATGCCGAAGTGCTGGAGACCTACTGCTCGACGCTGTTGCTGGCGTCGCAGTTGGGCTCTCCGATATCCTTCATTTCGGAAAGCAAGGGCTCCGACCTGCTGGCGATCAAGAAGCGGCTTGGTCTCCCCGATGTCCGCTTCGACACGTCTGCCATGAAGGAGTGCCAGCTTTCGGAACTTGAGATTCCCGGCTCGATTGCACTCACTCCGGCGCCGTGCGATGGCGGAACCGGCTGTCCAACCGATGCCGATCTCGACAAACTGGTGAAGTCGGTGACGGATGCAGTCATGCACGAGTTTGCCCGCCGGTAAGGAACGATCGCTCGCTGTACTCGAGAGGGCTGACATGCGATGAGGGCCGCGGAACGGCAACTCCGAATCCGGCAGATGTTCGGTTCGCGCGACTTCGTTGACGTGGAGACCCTGTGCCGCGAGTTGAAAGCTTCTGAAGCCAGCGTCCGGCGCGACCTGGCCGTGCTGGAGGAGCAGAGGGCGCTGAAGCGGGTCTACGGCGGGGCCATTCCGGTGCAGGTCGCGGGTGACTACGCGCTTGAAAGCCCTCGGTCGAGCGACGAAAAGGTCCGAATTGCGCGCGTGACGGCCAGCTTGATTGAAGACGGACAGACTGTGATTCTCGATGGCGGCACCACGGTGGCGGCGGTGGCTCGCGAACTGGCTTCGAAATCGATCCATGTGATCACCAACTCCCTGCCGATCGCCGAGGTTCTGGAATCGTACCGGAATATTGAATTGACGTTGACGGGCGGCTATCTCGACCCGCGCATTCGGGTGATGCTGGGCGCCTGCTGCGAGCAGATGCTGGGCGCGATTCGCGCCGATGCCGTGATCATGGGCATCGGCAGCGTGACGGAGAGCGGTTTCAGCAACAACAACACGCTGGTGGTGGGGTCGGAAAAGAAGATGATCGAAGTCGCCGACCGGATGATCGTGGTTGCCGACCACTCCAAGTTCGGGCGGGGCGCGATGTTTTCGGTGGCTCCGCTGGAGGCCGCCGACGTGGTGGTTTCGGACCAGGACCTGCCGCAGAAGTATGTCGAACTGTTGCAGAGAAGCCAGATCGAAGTTCGTTTGGCTTGAAGGACTTACGGCGGGAAGACCCCTTCTTTTCCCTTGGTGCCCTGTTAACGTAAACCGTTTAAAATCAATTAGATAGAAAACCGTTTTTGAGATGTGTACTCTTGTAAGTAGCTGATTTAGAAAGGCTTAACCCAGTATTTTAGGGTCGAGCCCAGAATTTTTTTTGCAACAGACCAAATTCGGGCACGCCGTGACAGGCAGAATGCCGGTGGCACGGAGATCTCCGTCCCGTAGCAGCCGGCTCCGCCTGAACGTTACCTCCATTGTGCTCCGGAGAGACCAAATAATAAGCAAATGCAAGCCGGGAAAATTTGCGTGCGCTTAAGACGGGAATACAGAAGATTTGGCGTGTTCCCGGGTCTTAAAAGCGGGAACTGGGGGCATCCGACTCTGTGAAGTGCGGCGGGACCGGCCTCTGACCTCTAGTATGGATGGGATGAGGTCCCACAGACGTTCCTCGCGGAGTAAGTCTGCGATCCTGATTCTCTCGGCACTCATCTCGATTTCAGGACAGCGACTCATGAGCCAGACCACCCCGGCAGCAACATCCGCGCCTCGCGCGTGGGACCAGAATCCCGACGGCATGCGCATCTACATCTGGGCGGGCCTCAAGTCGCACTTGCCCGGGCAGCACGACTACCCGCAATTTCTCGCCGACTGGAGCAAGATCCTTACCGAACATGGCGCGGTGGTGGATGGGGCGCTGCATGCGCCGGGCGCCGCCGATCTGGAGCGCACCGACGTCGTGATTATTTACAAAGGCGATGCGGGTTACCTGAGCGGCGACGAAAAGGCTGCGCTGGAGGCGTATGTGAAGCGCGGCGGCGGGCTGGTAAGTTTTCACGATTCGCTGTGCGGTCCCGATCCGGCGCACTTTGCGGGCCTGGTTGGCGGCGCGAAGAAACATGGCGAGGTGAACTACACGCTGGATGCGCCGGTCCCCTACACCGTGGTTGATGGCGTTAGCCCCATCATGCAGGGAATGTCGAATTTCACTCTTTTTGACGAAGCTTTTTACAACATGACGTGGGCGCAGGATCCGGGCATTCATGTGCTGGCGACCGCGGTGATTGCGGGTACGCCGAGCGCGGGTGCGCATAAAGGCGAAGTGGTGCCGCAGATATGGACTTATGAACATACGCTGCCCGGCGGCGAGCCGGCGCGGGCTTTTGTCTGGATGCAGGGACACGAGTACGCGAATTTTGCCAATTACCAGATCCGGCAGATGCTGCTGCGGGGAATTGCGTGGGCGGCGAAAAAGCCGGTGGATGCGCTGGTGGATTATGTGCCGGCACATCCGCCGCGGACGCCGGGGACGGGTGTGAACCGGTAAACGGTGATTTGCAGTCTCCCACCTTAGCAACCTAAACCAAGACGTCGCGGAGGCGGGGCAGCCGAGGCGGTTCGAAGCGGTGGTCTCAGCGCAAGAGGGGAAATTTCGCGAAGACTTCCCTCAGGTGTCAAAGCCCGGCAGGTTGATTGGGCTTTTTCGGCACGACTAAAGAGGCTGCGGAAAAACAGTGAACAGCGGGCGAAGGGCGAGGAGGAAACGTCCCTCGGGGGCTAAAGCCCCGGTCATTCTGGTGAGGTTAATGTACGGGCTGAAGCCCGTACCCTCCATGCACGGAGTTTTTCCGCAACCTGTAAAAGAGGCTGCGGAAAAACCGCGAACGAACGTGACAATGGAGAAAACCATCCCGCAGCAGCTAAAGCCGCCACAGATTTTACTGCGGTTACGGCACGGCTGAAGCCGTGCCCTTTCAAAGCTGTGAGTTTTTCCGCAGCCTGGAAAAGTCGCCCTTTCCCAAGACAAGGTCCAAGCATCGCGTCACCGCCAACTCTTCGCTTTTTTCAAAGTTTCGCGTTCAGGGGATGGCCGAGGCCGGCACAAGATCAGAAAACCTCGACTGCGGCGGTGTGACCTGGGGCGGCTGCAATTCGCTGATCTCTGGTGATTAAAGGTGCGTGCAATTTTTCGGCGAGTGCGACATATGCCGCATCGTATGCAGTCAGATTTTGCCTGAGTTGCCAGATCCGCTGGAGCAGCAGGACGGGAGCATAACGTGTGATGCGAAGATCGCCCAGGTCCTCAATGGCCTCCACAGCCCTCTTCGGAGTCAGCGTCCCCTGACGGACCAGACGCCGCAGGACCTGCACAAACTCCACATCGAGCAAATGCACGCTGTGCAGCGTATCTTGCTGCGCAAAGATGCGTTGCTCAATGCGCTGTCCAACCGGGGTTTGAAGCAGCCAGTCAACGGCTGCCGAGGTATCGAGCACAATCATCGCGCCGCACGTTCCTCGCGAAGCAGATCGGCGGTGTCCAGTGACAGAGGAAGGGGCCTGCGAGAGTGCAGACGCTCACGGAACTCCGCCAGCGTAGGACGTTCTGCAATCTCTCGGAGTTCCACGAGCAAATAGTCGGAAAGCGACATGCCCGCGGTGGCTGCCCTGGCTTTGAGACTGCGGTGAAGAACCTCCGGAACATTTCGAACCTGAATCATCCGTCCCATGTTTAAAACATATTTGCATGTGGCCCACATGTCAAGACGCGGCCACAACTCAAGATCGACAGCCGACAATAGGTCGACCGCTTTGGCGCATCCATCAAGGGCAAGACAGACGCATCGTCACCGAGTCGGACATAACGAAAAAACAACTCCAGTCGGCATGGGAAAGGGTTTCCACCCGAGACGATGAAAAAGCACCCGCGGATCCTTCGTCGGTGCGCTCCTCGGGATGACAGCACCGTGGTGGTAACGCGGGGTTATTTTCAGGGCCGATCCTCCGTCGCAGCGCTCAGCGTCAGGATGACAGCGCGAGGGGAGTCCGGATGGGATGGATCACCGCTTTATCGCGTGGTCCAGCCGCCGTCGATGAGGATGTCGGTGCCGGTGATGAATCCGGCGGCTTCAGAACACAGATAGCATGCCAGGGCGCCGATCTCCTCCACCTTGCCCCAACGGCCGACGGGGAGGTTGGCGAGGAACTGGGCATTGGCTTCCGGATTGGTCATCAGAGAGAGGTTCATGTCGGTTCCGATGGGGCCGGGGCTGATTCCATTCACGGTGATACCGTCGGAAGCAAGTTCAAGGGCAAGCGCCCGAGTGAGCCCGAGCAGCGCGGCCTTGGCGGAAGAGTAAGCGCTGCGACCGGCGAGCGACACGTGGCTCATGATCGAGGTCATGTTGAGGATTCGGCCATAGCCGGACTCTTTCATTCCCGGCACGAAGGCGCGGCACATCAGAAACGTTGAGATCAGGCTGGCATCGATGACGCTGCGAAATTCGTCGAGCGAAAATTCCACCAGGTTCTTGCGGATGTTGATGCCGGCGTTGTTGATGAGGATCTGAGGGTTCCCGAATCTCTGTTGTATGGCGTTGGCCACGGCGGCTACTTCATTTTCCCGGGTGACGTCAGCGGTGAACATCTCTGCGGTACCGCCGCCTTGTGCAATCGCGTCGCGCACCTTTTCGAGGCGGGCGGTGTCGCGGGCCACCAGGGCGATTTTCGCGCCTGCTTCGGCCAGGGCCTTGGCCATGGCCTCGCCGAGGCCGCGGCTGGCGCCGGTAATGACAGCGGTCCGGCCGGTCAGATCGATGGTCATTGTTGATCTCCAGTTTAAAAATCTGCCGCTCAGGGCGCGAGCGTGTCGACACTCGCCGCGGCGGGCCCGCCCAGCAACTCGGATTGCGGTCTGGCGGATTTCGGATCGAGATAGAGCCAGCAGAGCGCCGAAATTACCGCCAAAGCCGCCATGACTTCGAGGACAAGATTCCAGTTTCCGCCGGTGTGGGCCAGGATGACGCCGCCCACGACGGGGGCGACAAAGCCGCCGAGGTTGCCGAGCATATTCATCGAAGCCGCGACGGTGGCGCAATAGGGGCCGCCGATCTCCACGCACGCATCCCACGAAATCGGCATGGTCAGGTCGCTGGAAAAACTGGCCAGACCCATGGCCAGCATGGCGGGCACCACCGAGTGGATTCGGGTGACGATGACGAGCAGGATGGCGGTTGCGAGAAAGCCGCAGAAGGCAATGGCGCGCCGCGGGAGGCGCTTCGAAGCCAGGCCGGTAGTCAGGGAACCGATTCCTCCAAACAGCAGCGGCAATACAGAAAGCGCAGCCGCACGTTCCGGCGACTGCCCGCGGCCCTCGCGCAAGTAGGTGGGCAGCCAGGTGATGTAGAAGTACCAGACATAGGAGAAGCAGAAATACTGCAAACCCAGCAACAGCACCTGCCGTGTGAGAAGAACCGAGAGCCAATGCCCCTCGCCCGCCCGGTGGGTGGTGAGGACGCGCGATGCTTCGAGAAGGTCTCTTTCCGCAGCATTGACAGAACGGTGCTGAGCCGGTTCGTCGCGGAACCAGAACAGAAAGACCACGCACCAGACGACACCCGCGGCAGCAAAGTGCACAAACGCCCATCGCCACCCGAAGAGCCGTATGGCAAGCAGAGCGAGGGGTGGAGTGATGGCGCCGCCCCAGCGGGCAAAGGCCCACATCAAGGCCTGCGCGGTTACGCGTTCCTTCGCCGGCATCCATGCGCTGAGCATGCGCGTCAGGTTGGGAAAGCATCCAGCTTCGCCGGCTCCGAACAGGAAACGGATGACGCACATCGAAGCGACATTCCAGGCGGCGCCGGTGAGTGCGGTGCAGATGGACCAGGCGAGTACGATCTGGGTGAGCACGCGGCGTACGCCGAGGCGATCGCCGAGCAGCCCCATGGGAATTTCGAACAGGGCATAGGCCAAGCCGAATGCGCCGAAGATAAGGCCCATCTGCTGCCTGGGAATGTGGAGGTCGTGCGCGATGGGTTCAGCAGCCTGGGAGATGGCGACTCTTTGCACATAGGAGAGAACCGCCAGGCTGATGGCCAAGAGAACGACGAAGTAGCGTGCGTGGGTGGGCTTCGCGGAACCGTTTTGTTCGATCTCCGGCGCTCGGCGCATAGATGAGACTCTACCGCATTGCCCTCGTTACGGGATATCTACGGGGCCAGGCTCAAGGCGTACAGGGTGTCCCCGGCTCCGAACACGATGTATTGCTTTCCATCGAGCAGGTAGGTGATGATGCCGCCCGACTCGTTGGCGCCCAGTTCGCGATGCCACAGAACCTGGCCTTTGTCGGCGGTGTAAATGATGGCGTTCTTCTGGTCGTCGCCGGTGATGACGAGGTTGGCCGCGGTGGTAAGGAGGCTGGGGCCGAGCGTGCTGGGCGCATCGTTGAGGTTGGGATAGACGTGCTTCCAACTGTCGTTGCCGGTGAGCGGGTCGATGGCGTGCAGGACTCGCTGCGCGGGGCCGATGCCTATGCCCGTTCCGCCATAGCCGGAGGGCTTCTCGCTGTCGTCGGTGAGATAGTAGATGGCCTTGCCTTCGACGGCGTTGACATACATAAGGCCGGCTTGCGGATTGTAGGCCGGGGCCTGCCAGTTGGTGGCGTTCACGATGTTGATGGAACCGCCGACGGAGGGGTCCTTGTCGGGGATGGGGATGGGCTCTCCCTGCGGGGACAGGCCCGATGCGTAGTCGAGGGGCACAAAGGGCTTGACCACGAGATGCTCGCCGGTTACCCGATCGAGGGTGACGAAGAAGCCGTTGCGCGCGGCCTGCGCGACGAGTTTGCGCGGTTTGCCGTCGACGAGGGTGTCAAACAGGATGGGGGCCGTGGTGTTGTCGAAGTCGTGGGTGTCGTGCGGCGAGACCTGGAAATACCATTTCAGTTTTCCGGAATCAGCATCGAGGGCAACGATCGACTCGGTCCACAGATTGGCGCCGGGACGGCCCTGGCCGGCGAACACGGGGTTGGTGTTGCCGGTGGGCCAGTAGAGCAGGTTGAGTTCAGGATCGTAAGTGCCCGGCATCCAGGTCATGCCTCCGCCGTGATCCGAGGCGGCCTCGTTGGGCCAGGTCTTGAGAGCGGGATCTCCCTTGCGCGGCGTGGACCACCACGTCCATTGAAGGTCGCCAGTGGCCGGATCGAAGGAATCGAGGAAGCCGGGCATGTCCATGGCGTCGCCGCCCACGCCGACGATGATGTGGTTGTTTACGACCAACGGCGCGGTAGTCGAGAAGTACTGCTTGCGGGCGTCGGCGTAATTCTTTCGCCAGAGCTCATGGCCGGTGTTTGCGTCCAGTGCGATGAGCCAGTTGTCGGGGGTGAGGAAATAGACGCTGCTTTTCCAGATGGCTACGCCGCGCTGCCCAATCAGGTGGCCGCCATGGTCGACCCAGTCGTAGTGCCAGATTTCTTTTCCAGTGCGAGCATCGAGGGCCCAGACGTGATCGGGAATGGTTATGTAGAGCACGCCATCGACGAGCAGCGGGGTGCACTTGATGACGGGAAGGGGAGCGCCGCGCTGCGCGCCGACGGTCGCGATTTTGAAAACCCAACTCTGCGCAAGGCGGTTGACGTTGCTGGCCGAGATCTGGATGAGGGTGCTGTAACGCTGTCCGGTGTAGTCGCCGTTGAAGGTGGGCCAGCTTGTGACTGCAGGTTTGCCGATTGCACCGGGATCGAGCGAGACACGCGGACCACCGGCGGCAGCAGCGACCAGGACGGCGGCCAGGGCCGCGCCGATAGATCCGGCCCGCCGGATTGCGCAGGATTTCGAGAGGCAGGATTTCATTTCAGGGTCTCGAGCCAGGCGGTCACGTTGTGCATGTCATCGTTGGCCAGGGTATTGATCATTTGCCGGTGAGGGGCGAGAGGGTCCTTGATCTCGACCTCGACGCCGGGCTTGCGTTCGATCGCGTGGGTTCGACCGTCGGCGTCGACCAGGGTGATCCGGAAGTCGCTTACCTGCGTCACGCGGCCGGAGATGGCGGCGCCGTCCGCTGTTTTAACCGTGGCTGTGAGGGCGGCTGAGGCGTTGGAGGAGCGCGACGGCCAGATCCAGCCGCGCTGAAGCTGGTCAGGCGAGCGGAACTTGCCGGCGATGTGGGCAAATGTGTCGTCGGAATGGCAGGGCAGGCAATGGGCCGACACGTACGCATGGCCCCTGGCTTTGTCGCCCACGACGACATTCAGCACGTGATACGCGCCACGGTTGGCGACCGCTTCGACCTGCAGGTGGAGAAACTCGGCGATATCTTTGAGCTGGGCTTCGGGTATGTCGGCGAAGGAGGGCATGCCCTTGTCGGGGCGGCCCTGCTTGACGTAGGGCGCCAGATGCTCGCCGTGATCGTCGCCCAGCACTACGTCGGACGTGATGAGGCTGGGGCCGGTGGCGCCTCGGGCCTGGGGTCCGTGGCAGAAGGCACAGTTTTGCTGGAAGACGGGGCCGCCACGGGCAGCGGCCAGCTTGTCCGGTTGCGCGCCCAGGCCCAGGAATTCGCGAGTGGCGGCGGCTCGTTGTTCCGGAGTCATCTTCTGGTAGCTGGTCTGGTGCTGATCGGCGCCCGGCCCTTCCTGGCCGATCGCCAATGCCGCCAAGACCAACAGGCCGCCGAATGCGGGACCGCGCATGTGCCTCCGTTGCTCAGATTCCTAAACCTTCCCTGTATATCAGGAATGCGGGCGACCTGTGGCGTCTGTGCCGGGTGGGGGTACGGCACGAAATACTATTTTACAAATAGGTATTTTTAAAATATAGTCGTCCAATATGGCCAGAAACAACGATCGTCGCGACCTCTTTCCTGGCGCGCTGGAGATGATGATTCTGCAGTCGCTGCGCTCGCGGCCCATGCATGGATACGGTCTCGTGAAGCACATCAAGCAGGTTTCCGATGACCTGCTGCAGATTGAGGAAGGCTCCCTCTACCCGGCGCTGCAACGCATGCTGAAAGAAGGGTGGCTCGAATCGGAGGCCGGAATTTCCGCCAAGGGGCGCCCCACCCGTATCTACCGCCTGACGGACGCCGGGCTACGACATCTTGACGAGGAAGTTTCGAGCTTCGAAAAAATGTTTGCCGGAATCACGCGGGTACTCGCCGTGGCCAACTCGTAACCGGGAGGCTTCTCCGATGCATTGGTTCGATCGCTTCAGCCGTCGCCGACGGTATCACGATCTCGCGCTCTCCATCGAAGAACACATCGCTGAAAAAGTCGATGAACTGGTGGAGCAGGGGATGTCGCGGAGAGAGGCCGAGCAAGCCGCGCGGCGCGAGTTCGGGAACGTAGCGCTGGTCAGGGAACGCAGCCGCGAAGTGTGGCAGTGGCCGATGATCCAGAGCATCTGGGGCGATGGGAAGTTTGCGCTGCGGCAGCTCGTCAAGTCGCCGTCATTCACTGTGACGGCGGTGGTAACACTGGCACTGGGGATTGCGGTGAATGCGACCATCTTCAGCCTGGTGGACGCGTTCCTGCTGCCGCACTTGCCCGGCCGCCATGCGGAATCGGTAGTGGTGGTTTCGTCGGTGAACCCCGATCAGAATTTTCTGGGGGATACGAATCCGGTTTCGCCGCCGAACTATTTCGCGTGGCGAACTGATAATCGCCTGTTCGCCGACATGTCTGCCAGCAATGAGTCTTTGACGGGGAGCCTTGCGGGGGAAGGACAACCGGAAGCGATTCCGTACGCATCGGTGACCCCCAACTATTTCGCCCTGCTTGGAGCGTCGGCTGAACTGGGGCGGTCCTTTATCGAAGGCGAAGACGTGGCTGGACGCGATCATGTCGTGGTTCTCAGTCACGGGCTCTGGGAGCGGCGATTTGGTTCCGATCGTTCTGTCATCGGGCATGCGGTTCGGCTCAATCGCGAAGACTACACGGTAGTGGGAGTGATGGGCGCCGACTTTCGGCTGCTTGGGTTCACTCCGCAGTTGTGGACGCCGCTGGTTTTCAGCGCGGCGGATCGAGCGCCCGAGGCGCGCAACAGCCGTTACCTGTTCTTGTTGGCCAGGCTGGCGCCGGGGGTGACGCTGGATGGGGCGCGCGCCGAGATGAACGTGCAGGCAGAGCGCGGCCGCCAGGAATTCCCGGCATCCGAGAACCGATGGGGAGCGGCAGTCAGAACGCTTCCCGATTTTCTGGTGTACAACTTCGGCATCCGCACAGCGCTGGCGGTGCTGATGACCGTGGTGACGATGGTTCTTCTGATCGCATGCGCCAACGTTGCGGGTCTGCTGTTGACGCGCGCGGTGGGACGGCAGCAGGAACTGGGCATTCGCATGTCTCTGGGCGCGAGCCGGGTGCGTGTTGTAAGGCAGTTGCTAACCGAAGGGCTGGTAATCGCAGTGCTGGGCGGCGCCTTCGGACTTTTCCTGACCTACGCAGGCATTCGCCTGGTGCGGGCCGGATTGTCATTCAATGAGGCAGTGCAGGCGGTTCCAGTAAACCTGGACACCAACGTGCTCCTGTTTGCGATGGTGGTCTCGCTGGTATCAGCGCTGCTCTCCAGCATGGCTCCGGCGCTGAAAGCATCGCGTGCCAGCATTGGCGCAGCCGTGAATAGCGAAGGCCGCACTGCTTCGGGGGGCCGTTCGCAGAGCCGGCTGCGCGCGGTGCTGGTTAGCGGCGAAATCACCCTGGCCTTCATTCTGCTGGTGGGAAGCTGCCTTCTGATTCGCGGAGTCTATGTGCTGGAGCATCAACCGGTCGGCTTCCGGCACGATCATCTCTTGACTGCGGGGATAGCACTCGATCACGCGCGATACAGCGAGGCGTCGAAGCAGATTCAGTTTGTGCGGGCGGTGGTTCCGAGGGTGCGCCATATGCCCGGCGTGGAGAATGTCGCGATTACATCCGATCTTCCGGCCACCGGCCCGGGCAGCGTTCCCATCCACATCAAGGGGCAACCCGAGTCGCCTTCCAAGGGAGCGCGTAACGCGGTGGATGTGGTGGTGACGCCGGAATATTTTGATGTGGCAGGTATTTCGCTTCTGCGCGGGCGCACGTTTGCGGAGATGGACGATGCCGGAGCACCACGCGTGGTGGTGGTGAACCAGGAATTTGTCCACCGCTTTCTTCAGGATCGAGATCCGCTCGGAACCGCCGTGCAACTCGATATCAGCGGCGCTGCTCCTGCCTGGAGTGAAATTGTCGGCGTGGTGAGCGATGTGAAGAGCTACTCGGAAGACACGCGCATCGATCCCGAAGTGTACGAGGCATTTTCGCAGCGACCCGTAACTTCACTCTCACTCATGGTGCGTACTGGTGTTGAACCGAACAGCCTGATACCCGATTTACGCCAAACGGTGGCGGAACTCGACGCCGAACTGCCCCTTTTGCACGTAATGAGCATGGATGGCGTCATCAACGCCCAGCGCAAAGGGAACTCACTGTTTACCGGGCTGCTGGCAACGTTTGCGCTGCTTGCTCTCCTGCTGGCATCGATTGGTATCTACGGGCTCATCTCCTACTCGGTGGGGCAGCGAACGCACGAGATCGGGATCCGCGTGGCGCTGGGAGCCGACACCGCGAACATTTCACGGATGGTCATGAGACAAGGGTTCAAACTGGCGGCGATCGGATCTCTGCTGGGGCTTTTGCTGGCGCTGCCGCTGCCCAGGGTCTTCAACTCAATTTTCATGGGCATCCTGTTTTCCGCGCCGGGCGTGTATCCGATCGTGCTGGTTGCCATCGTTGCGGTGGCCATGCTCGCCACGTATGCGCCGGCCCGACGCGCAAGCCGGGTGAACCCCGCCGCGGCGTTGCGCAACGAGTAGCCAACCGTTTCAGTTTATGAGGCAGCACAATGAATTCGATCCGCCAGGTCTTCAGTCGTCGCCGACGCTATAACGATGTCGCGCTCTCCATCCAGGAACATATCGAGGAGAAAGTCGATGAGTTGGTGGCGGGCGGGATGTCGCGCCGAGAGGCGGAGCAAGCGGCACGGCGCGAATTCGGCAACGTGGCGCTCATCCGGGAGCGCAGCCGTGAAGTGTGGCAGTGGCAGGCGATCGAATCGATTCTGGCAGATCTCAAGCACACATTGCGCCGATTGAGGAAGTCGCCGGGGTTTGCAGTCACGGTGATCCTGACGCTGGCGATCGGCATCGGGGCCAACACCGCGGTGTTCAGCGTCATCAACAGCATTCTCATCAAACCGCTTCCCTATCCGGGTTCGGACCACCTGGTCGCGCTTTGGCTGAATGCCCCGGGTGCTGGAGGGCTGGCAAACTTCCAGAGCGGCCTGAGGATTTCGCCATCGATGTACTTCACCTTCCGCGAGCATAACCGGACATTTCAATCGCTGGGCATCTGGACGACAGACAGCGCCAACGTGACGGGACTCGCAAAGCCCGAACAGGTGCATCTCGGGTTGATCACGGATGGAGTGTTGCCGTCGCTCGAAGTTCCCGCAATTGCCGGGCGCTTGCTTTCCACGGCGGATCAGGATCCGCACGCTGCGAAGACGGTCATGCTGAGCTATGGATACTGGCAGCGGCGCTTTGGCGGGGACCGCGCAGCGGTTGGCCGCAGCATCGTTCTCGATGGGCAGACCTGCGAAATCGTAGGCGTCATGCCGCGCGGCTTCCGCCTTGTCGATAATGATTTCGACATTCTTGCCCCGCTCAAGTTCGATCGCGGCCATCTCAAGCTTGCCCCGTTCGGTTATCAGGGGCTGGGACGGGTGAAGCCCGGAGTGAGCATTGCCGAGGCCGACGCCGATCTTTCCCGATTGCTTCCTGTCTGGATGGATTCCTTCAGCAATGGTCCGGGTACGAATCCGCATTTCTATGAGAAGTGGAGGATCACGCCGGCCCTGCATTCGCTCAAGCAGGAAGTTGTGGGAGATGTGAGCGGCGTGTTGTGGGTAATGATGGGCACGATCGGCCTGGTCCTGCTGATCGCCTGCACCAATGTGGCCAATCTTCTATTAGTGCGTGCAGATGCGCGCCGGCAGGAGCTTTCGATTCGTGCCGCCCTGGGCGCCGGGCGGGCGCGGATCGCGCGGGAACTGCTGGTGGAGAGCGTGCTGCTGGGGCTGATCGGCGGTGCGCTCGGTGTGGGAGTTGCGGGCGCGGGTTTGAGGCTTCTGGCCGCGATCGGCCCGGCGAACCTGCCCCGGTTGAGCGAAATCTCGCTCGACACCGGCTCGCTCGTATTTACCTTGTTTCTCTCGCTTGTTTCGGGCTTGTTCTTTGGTTCGATTCCGGTGTGGAAGTACGCCCGGAATCGCATCACCGCCGGTCTTGGCGCCTCGGGGCGAACTGCGAGCCTGAGCCGCGAGCGCCACCGGTCGCGCAATGTGCTGGTGGTGGCGCAGGTCGCCATGGCGCTGGTGTTGCTGGTGAGCGCCGTACTGATGATTCGCACCTTCCAGCAATTGCGGACGGTCGATCCGGGGTTTAGCGATGCGCCTCACGTGCAGACGATGCGCATCTCGATTCCCGATTCCGTGATTGCGGACCCGCAGATGGCTACCCGGGTTCAAAACGACATTGTTGATAGTCTTCATGCGATTCCCGGCGTGACTTCGGTTGGATTTGGAGAGGCCGTGCCGATGGAGGGGATTGAACCCAACTGGGACCAGATTTTTGTGGAAGGGAAGAGGTACGAGGGTGGCGACCCGCCGCTGCGGTTCTATAACTATGTATCTCCGGGATTCTTCGAGACGCTCGGTACGCCAATCGTCGCGGGCCGCGATTTCAACTGGAACGAGATTTACAGCTTCCGCCAGGAGGTGATTGTTTCGGAGAACTTTGCGCGTGAATCCTGGGGTTCTCCGGCGGCCGCTATCGGCAAGCGTATTCGTCAATTCACGAGCCGGCCATGGCAGGAAGTGGTGGGCGTGGTGCAGGACGTCCGCTATGAAGGGGTGGACCAGGTTGCGCCTGCCATCGTGTATTGGCCCGCGATGATCGATAGTCCTTATGTTGCGAAGACGGTCTATGCGCCCCGCTTCGTCTGCTTTGCGATTCGGAGCAATCGCGCCGGCACACAGGGTCTTCTCAACCAGGTTCAACAGGCTGTATGGTCAGTGAACGCCAGCCTGCCCGTAGCCTCGGTGCGTACCATGCAGGAGATCTATGGCAAGTCGATGGCGCGGACTTCCTTCACACTGGTGATGCTGGGCATCGCCGCGGTGATGGCGCTTGCGCTGGGGATCATCGGAATCTACGGCGTCATTTCGTATGCTGTTTCGCAGCAGACTCGAGAGATCGGAATCCGCCTTGCGCTGGGGGCACAGAAGGGCGAACTGCGGTGGATGTTCGTGCGCTCCGCATTGATCCTCACGGGAGTGGGCGTGGCGATCGGGCTGGCCGCAGCAGCCGGGCTAACCCAGTTGATGAAGTCGCTGCTGTTCGGCGTGAGCCCGATGGATCCCTTCACGTATCTGGCTATCCCCGTCGTGCTGGCCGCCTGCGCCATGCTGGCGAGCTATCTTCCTGCCCGGCGCGCTGCCTCGATAAACCCGGTGGAAGCCCTCAGGGCCGAATAGCGAGGGCAGGCGCAGGGCGTTGGTGGCGCATGCGGTGTTGTGTCGCGGGCCTTTCTTGAGCGCGGGAGTGGCAAGGACCTCGAGCGGAGGGACTAGCCCAACTTCCGCAGTTACGGCGGTAAGTCCTTTTTTTACAGCGCGGGAGTAGTGAAGTCTTCACTACAAGTCCGCGCATTCGATGCTTGTCGGAAGTTCGAGGCCGAGTCGCTGGAGCAAGATGGCTTGATGTTCGGTGGGTCGGCTCACGCAGCGCTTGCGAATCGAGATGCCAGTGCGCGTGGGCAAGACCACGTCGACTAAGGCGATCTGCCCGAGTTCAGCGAAGATTTTTCGCGGTTCATCGCCAAGTCCTGCATCATGGCACCAGCGGCCAAACGTTTTCCAGAGCACGTAGGTGAGAAAGCAAACCAGAATATGAGCCTGCACGCGGCGCTCGAGATGGTGCCAGACGGGGCGCAGAGACAGATCGCTCTTGTGGATTCGAAAGGCAGCCTCGGCTTCTGTCAGTTGCATGTAGGCACGCCAAAGCTCTTCTCCGCTCCAATCGGTGACGTTGCTGCGCAGCAGATAACAGCCCTCGCTCAGCCTGGCCCAATCGCGCCACTCTTCTCGCTTGCTCCACTCCAGGTGGGCGCCGCCGCGCGCATCGGTTTGGATGTGCACACGAAATAAGCCTGCAGCGCGGCTGTTCCCGCCCAGGAGCTTGCCCAGGCGTTGGGCCAGCAGCAGTGGATCCTGCCTGCGCTGGCGGCAACTGGCGGCCATCTGTTCCAGCTTCTGTTCAATGCGCCGTTCGAAGCGATCGTGCATAGCCCGCTCCTTCAGGCGCCGCTGGGCACTGCGGCAGAGGATGAAAACCTCCTGCCCTTCTGGCCCGAGGCAGAGCTTCACTTCCAGCCCGGCGTGGACCTCACTCCATGTCTCGTCCAGTAACTGCTGCTCGAATTTACGCAACATGCTCTTGGGGGTGCCCAGGATGTAGCGTCGCCCACCCTTCTGCAGAAACTCAACGTTCTCTGCCGAGACCATGCCCCGATCCATCACCCAAATGCGGTTGGCCTGACCGTACTTGTTCTCCATGGCCGCGACGATCTCTTCCACCGTGGTGACGTCACTGCGGTTGCCGGCGAACACTTCATATCCCAAGGGCAGCCCACTGCGACTCACCACCATGGCAATGTTGACCTGTTTGCAATCGGGGCGATGATCCCGCGAGTAGCCGCGCTGCGCCTGGGGGTTAGCTGCCGCTTCGCCCTCAAAGTAAGTGCTCGTGACGTCGTAGAGCAGCAAGTCGTAGTCGAGCTGAAACAACTCGCCCAAGCGTTGCTGAAGATGCTTCTCCAAGGCCGTCTTGTGCGGCAATAATCGATCCAGGCTCCGATAGAGACGATCGTCGTTTACCTTCTCCGCCGGCACTCCCAATAACTCCGCCAAGGAGCTGGCTTCATAGGTGTGCTCGGCCAGTCGAAGCTCACTGGAGGCTTCCACCATGCGCCCCAGCACCAGAATCTGCGCCATCACACTCCAGGAAATCCCTTCCCGCCCCTGCGGCAACAACCTATCGAGCAGTTGAGAAAGGCCCAGTTGACGAAGAAGCTCTAAGCCCAGCCAACAGCCACCAAACTGACGACTGCGTTCTACCCGCACACCGTGAATGTCGACTTCTACCCACTCCGCGCTGCCCGCCTGCCGGAATAAATGCGCTTGTGCTGTGGAGGCCGGCTGTACCGCTTGTTGCACTCCAATCCGGCCACGCTCATCCAGTTCCCCAAGGTACGCGACCACTCGCTGCCGCGGACCGCGTGCCGTTCGATACGACTCCACAAGGGCCCAATATGCGTGTCGCTTCCCGTTCTTCTTTCGGTAGCAGCGCCGCACATACATGGCGCTCATCCTACCGATCTACGCCCCACTTGCAAGAGGGTAGGTCTTCACTACACGCCACTCCGGCGGCGATCAAGCACCACTCCCCTCAACCCTGCCTTGCAAACAAAGCCTTTTCCACTTGCCGTTGTTGAAAAGAGCGACTCAAAGTAGTCACAATTTCCTTAACCTTCGGCTAATGCTGCGGAAGTTCGGCTAGAATTCCCGCATCGCCATGAATGCTCTTTCGAACCAGCTCTGTTTACTTCTCCTTTGCTCAATGGTCATGACCGTGCGCGCGCAGGACGCCCCGCAGCAACCGCCGGATACGGGCAGCGTTTTGCAGATGCGCGTGGATGCCGTACTGGTGCCGGTGGTGGTGCGGGATGCGCAGGGACGCGCTATCGGCGACCTCAAACAGGAAGAGTTCAAAGTCCTGGACCAGGGCAAGGCGCGCAACATTACCGGCTTCACAGTGCAGCAGGGCGCGGCGCCTGCGACCACCGGGCAGGGTGCGGCGCCGGCCGCGGGGAACACGGAACGGCCCGAGGCCACGAAAACGCAGCCGGCCGCAGCCGAGCGAATTCTCGTGTTTCTCATTGATGACCGGCATCTGAGTGCGGGCGACCTGGAAGGGGTGAAGAAGGCGGCGGTTGCCATGCTCGATCAGCCTCTTCCCGACGGGACTCGGGGGCTGGTGCTTTCGTTCCTGGGCGTCAATTCCGGGCTCACCCATAATCGCGCGGTCCTGCAGGCGGCAATGGAGAAGATCAAGTTCCGCCGCGCCTTTCAGCAATCGCCCAATGCCTGCCCCGGCATCGACTACTTTCAGGCGGATCAGATTCTCAACAAGCACAACGCGCAGGCGTACGGGGTTGCCCTGGACAAGACCGCGAACTGCATGCATCTGCCTGCGGCGGCAAGCAACTCGGGCAACATCGGCGTGGATGACATCAGCAAAGATCCCGCCATCGTACAAAATGAAACGCTCACCAAGAACGCGGCGATGCTTGCCTTGCAGGACGGCCATCAGGACGCGATTGATTCGATCCGCTTTGTGCGCGACGTGGTGCACACGATCTCCGGGCTTCCCGGCCAGCGCACGCTCATCCTGATCTCTCCCGGCTTTCTGTCGTTGTCGCAGGAATCGATCGCCGCGGAGTCGCAAATGCTGAACCTGGCGGCGGCTTCGGCGGTCACCATCAGCACTCTCGATGCGCGCGGGCTCTCCTCGGCGATGCTGAGCGCAAGCGCGGGCGGAGGGGAATCGATCCAGGCCCTGGTGACCGGGCAGAACCTGGGAGATCGCAACGACGCGAACCGGCAGAACAAGCAGGTAATGGCCGAATTCGCAGACGGGACGGGGGGAACGTTTTTCCGCAACGACAATGATCTAAAGGGCGGGTTAGCAAGCCTGGCCGCGGGGCCGGAGTTCAAGTACCTGCTCGAACTCTCCCTCCAGGACGTGAAGCAGAATGGTTCGTATCACGCATTGAAAGTTCAAGTGGATCGAAAGGATGTGAAGATCCAGGCGCGCGAGGGTTATTTTGCGCCGCAGCCGCTGAAAAACAAAAAGTAGCGTCGTGCAAGGGCAGTCCGTTTTGCCGGCGGGCCTGACGAATTGCACGATTCCGAGTTAGCGGACCGTACCCGCTCCGGATGACTGTTCCATCAGTCCTCGTGGGTATCCTTATTGTTGTCCTTGGCGTCGCCGGTCTCTTTGTCCTCATCGGTGCCGGTCGAATCGGCAATGTCCACCGTGCCCAGCGAGTCGTTCACGACCTCGTCTTCGGCTTCCTCCGGATCCTCGAATCTTCCCGGCTGTGTGTGAGTAGGGTTCAGTTCTTTGCTCATCGGCGCCTCCTGTCAGATGGGATGCGTAAGAGAGTGCACCTGTTGGCAAGCCTTTCTATTCGTGTCGCAAGGCGCGCATGGGGTCGACTCCTGCCGCTCGCCGCGCCGGGATCCAGCTCGCTCCCAGCGCCACCACGATCAGCAGCGTCGCTGATCCGAGAACCGTCGGCAGATCGGTGGCCTTGACTCCATAGAGCAGACTTGCCACCACGCGTCCCAGGCCCATCGCGCCAATCAGCCCGGCGGCGACGCCAATTGCGGTCAACCACGAAGCCTCGCGCAGAACCATGCGCTGAACGCGTTCCGGGCGGGCCCCCAACGCCATGCGAATTCCAATCTCGTTGGTGCGCTGCGAGACGGCGTAAGCCATGATGCCGTAGATTCCAATGCAAGCCAGCACGAGGGCCAGTGCGCCGAATCCGGCGGTGAGATTGGCGAAGATACGCTCGTTGCGGACGCTGGCGGCGATCTGCTCGTCCTGGGTACGCACATCGAGAACGGGCAGATTGCGGTCTACCGATCGAACCGCATCTCGCAGCGACGGCAGGATGGCCGCTCCCTCGGTGCGTGTGGCGACGGCGAACGTCGGATCAGTCAGGCCGCTGGTCTTCTGCGTGTATAAGGCATAGTAGGTTGGTTCCGCATTCTTGCGCATCGCGTAGTACTTCGCATCGGCGCAAACACCGACGATTTCCATCTGAACGGGATGATTCAATCCGGCCATGAATGTGCGTCCGATCGGATTCACGCCAGGGAAGAAATTCCTGGCAAGGCTCTCGTTGACGATCGCCGCTTTGCGCGAGGTGGGCGTATCGGTGGTGTCGAAGTTTCGTCCGGAGAGAATCGGGATACCGAAGACGCGGAAGAAATTCTGTCCTACGTCATTGACGAGTACGCTGGGCCGATCTTCCGCCTTATAGTGCTCGCCCTCCGGCACAAACGTGCCATTCGATGCATTGCCCGAGATGAGCGGGATGCGGATGAGCGTTGCCCCTTCGACGCCGGGAACTGCGCCCAGTTTCTCTTCGACCTGGCGCAAGACCGGGAGACTGGCCACTCCCGGAAAGCGTGTTTCCGGAAGTTGCATGGTGAATAAAAGGATGTTGTGGGAACGGAAACCGAGCGGTGCATGGCCCAAACGCATCAGCGTCTGCACAAACAGTCCCGCGCCGAAAACCAGCAACATGGAGAGGGCAACCTGGAGTACGGCGATGGCCTTGCCCACCAGTCCCCGGCGGCGCGGGGTGACGGTTTGGCCGGAGTCTTTCAACCCGCTGCTCACCCGAACACGAGTCGCCTGCCAGGCCGGCGCCAGTCCGAAAATCAGGCCGGTCAGCAAGGTGATACCGAGGGCAAACAGGAAGATCTGCCAGCTGAAGCGCGCCGAAAACGCAGGCGGATTCCATCCGTCCGAGAGCAGCCGCGGAATCGCATTGCGTATTCCCCATGCCAGCAGTAGTCCGGCTACGCCGCCAAGCATTGACAAGAGCAGGCTCTCGGTCATCATCTGGCGCAGGATTCGCGCGCGGCCCGCACCCATGGCCAAGCGAACGCTCATTTCACGTTGACGCGACCCGGCCCGCGCCAGCAGCAGGTTGGCGAGATTCGCGCACGCCAGCAGCAGTACAAATCCCGCGAGGCTCATCAGCACTGTAACCGGCTTGGCCAGACCCTCGACATTGGGATTCTGGCCGCGGCTGCCGTCGGTCAGCAACAGCCGCGGTATCTGACTGTCCTGCTTCACGGGCATGGTGGCGCGCACGGCAGAGTTGAGGTTCACGTTCATCGATGCCAGCGCACTTGCATCGGAGACGCCCGGCTTGACCCGGCCCATGACGAGAACCCACCACATCTTGTTATTCACAAGCAGGGAGCGGGGGAAGTCCGGATCAAAATTATCGGGAGCCACCTCGGGCTGCATGCTGAAAGGCAGAAACACGTCGGGCATGCCCTGCGCCGAATAGGCGCCCGTAAATCCCGGCGGGTTCACGCCCACGATCGTCATCGGCCTGGTGTTGACCAGGACATTTTTTCCGATCACGCCGGGCGACCGCCCAAATAGTTTCGTCCAGAACTTGTCGCTGATCACGATCACGGGCCCGCTGCCGGCCGGGCCGTCGTCGGAGTTTTGAATGACGCGCCCCAACTGCGGCCGAACGCCCAGCGCCGAGTAGTAGTTGCCCGAAACCATTTCTGTTTCCGCCGCCTCGGCTTGCCCGTCAATGGCGATGATCATTCGCCCGAAGGGTTTGAATGCGAATACATCGGCAAGAGCGCGATTTTCGCGGCGTAGTTGCTGGTAGACGGGGTACGAAAACGAGGTTGATTTCTGGCCGCCTTGCGAAAGGCTGTCAAACCAGCCCCACATGTCTTCCACCACGCCATCGCGCGGCTCCGTCCAGGCAAACAAGCGGAGTTGTTCCGGGCGCCAGACCTGCAGCCGGTCGAGCAGCATGTGCTGCGCCGCGGTGAAGATGACCGTATTCACGCCCACGCCCAGCGCAAGAGAACCGACGGCAATGGCCGCGAATCCAGGGCTCTTGACGAGTGCCCGAACCGCATAACGCAGATCGGCGCGCAGCTCATCCCACCGTCGCGTTCCCCATGCCTGTCTCGCGTTCTCTCTGCAGGCGGCCGCATTGCCGAATTCCGCACGCGCACGCCTCCTCGCCTCCTCGCGGGTCATTCCGCCGCGCACCAGGTCTTCCGTGTAGCTCTCAATGTGGAAGTGCAACTCTTCGTCGAGCTGGGAGTTGACTTCGGCGCTGCGTGCCACTCCGCGCCACCATGTCTTCACCCTGCTGGCCAGGCTCATAGCGCCTCCGGCGAGGTGTTCATGATGGCTCCCACCACCTCGGCGAAATGACTCCACTTTTTCGTTTCCGCTTCCAGCCGCCGCCGCCCGGCCGCGGTCAGCTTATAGAAACGCGCGCGCCGCTTGTTCTCGCTTTGACCCCATTCGCCGGCGATCCAGCCCTCATGCTCCAGCCGGTAGAGCGCCGGATACAGCGAGCCCTGCTGGACCTCCAGCCGGTTCTTTGAAATTTGCTGAATGCGCAGCAGCACTCCGTAACCATGCAGGGGCCCGAGCGAAACCGCTTTGAGAACCAGCATGTCGAGAGTGCCCTGAAGCAGGTCGATGGGTGTTTTGTCGGGCATGCGGCGCCTTCTCCCAGAATGTCTAGGAGAATAACCTTGCTCTCCCAGACTGTCAAGGAGAGCAACGGAAAATGTCGCGAACGCCTACCGTGTATCCTGCTTTTTTTGTTTGGCGGCCCGATCGGCGGCCCTGGCCTGGGCATCGAGCCCATTGGTGGGATCTTTATGGAATAACTTTCGAGAGATATCGGGCCAGAATTCCTGGAAGACGGAGCCGACCGCGCCCTCCGCGGTGACCACAAAGCCATTCTCGAATGTCGTACCGATGTCGGACTCGCCGCCCGGGTAATAGAGATTGGAAATCCCGCCGGCAGCAATATTGCCGATCACGTTGGAGTAGTTGGGCTCCCATTTGCCCGATTTGTCGTGCTTGCATATGAAGGATGTGGCTGCGGCGTAGAGTAGGCGATGCTTAGTCGAACCGTGTCCGAGGCGGAAGTAGCGGGGATCCTGATGGAGGAGGGCGGGCAGGAAACCGTTGCCGATCATGCCACCGTTGAAGGCGTCCAGATAGGCGGCTCCGGACCGCTCAAAATAGCCTTTGGCACCCCATGGAAATCCAATGTCATCGTGCATTCCCTCGTGATACCCGGCGACAAGAAAGGCTCCGGCGAAAGCAAAGGGATCGGTGGACGAGCGAAAAGCCAGGCGTATTTTTTGGCCGGCCGTCAGTGAAACAGCATCGCTTCGGTACGAGGTATTAAAGGCGGGCACGATTCCGAGCACGCGCTGCTTTTCCTCTTCCTTCATCTGCTGTTCGGCCTTATCGTGCTCGGTCTGGGCCGCAGCCGCTGGCGGAGTGGACTGCTGTGGATTGGACTCGGAGTCCGCCAACAGAAATTGGGGCTGGGGAGCCTCCGGCAATTCTTGCACCGGCGCAGTGTGTAATTGCGAGTCAATATTCTGCGCGACAAGGGAGCAGCGGGGCACAAAGAGGAAGAGCCCCACAAAAAACGTTGCAGAAAAAAAGCCGGCACCTAAGCGCATCCCATTACTCCGATCACCTTTTAAATAGCTTACAAGCAATATTCTGCTCACCCTTTGAGGGGTTTAGACGCGCAGCTAGAAGTCCTCGTTGACATCGACCGCCGGCAAGATGTCATTTTCGCGGGCCATCCAGACATAAAGAGTAGGCATCAGGAAGACGCCAATGATCAGGTTGGCAATCAGGCCGCCAACGATAACGATGGCAAAAGGGCGCTGGGAGTCAGAGCCGATGGCATGAGAAAGCGCAGCAGGCAGCAGGCCCAGTGTGGCCACCAGCATGGTCATCATGACGGGACGCAGGCGTTGCACGGATCCCTCTACGGCGGAGTCGATGACCTGTTCTTCGCTAAATGGCTCGGACGCACCTCTGCGGGAGCGCAACTGATTGATGAATTCGATCATGATTACGCCGGTTTCCACCGAGACGCCGAAGAGAGCAAGAAATCCAACCGCGGAAGAAACCGAGAAGTTGGTGTGAGTGAGAAAGAGCGCCAGCGGTCCCCCGATCGAAGCCATGATGACTGACCCCAGGACCAGCGCCGACCATTTGTAGGAACGAAACATCGTGTACAGGATGAGAAATATGGCCAGGACGGTGACGGGAATGACAAGAGCCATTCGCTTGTCGGCACGTTTCTGGCTGGCATACTCTCCCGCCCACTCGAGGTGATAGCCGGTAGGAAGAGTTACGTTATGCTCAACCTTGGCGATGGCTTCCTCCACAGTCGAGCCTAAGTCGCGGCCACGAACGGAATACTTGATCGCGATGTAGCGCTGTCCTCCCTCGCGATTGATCTGCTCAGCGCCGTCATCGGTGGAGGATTTGGTAAGCTGCGCCAGAGAAACCCGCTCTCCAGAGGGCGCCACCAGGCGCACGTTTTCGATGGCCTCCCGAGTGTCGCGGTATTGCTTTTGATAGCGAAGCGTGACGTCGAAGCGCGCCTCGCCTCGCTGGACCTGGGTTACGCTGTTGGATCCGACCGCGGTCTGAATGGCATCTTGAATGTCCGACACATTGATTCCCCATCGCGCCGCGGCTTCGCGGTCCACGTGGAAGTTGAGGTTCGGCTGGCCAACGATGCGAAAGATACCCAGATCTTCAATGCCTTTCACCGCGGCCATTTGGGCCTGGACCCGTTCCGCCGTATGCTCCAACAAGCGAAGATCGTCGCCGTAGAGCTTGACGGCCAGCTCACCCTTGACTCCGGAGACGGCCTCTTCCATGTTGTCGGAGATGGGCTGGGAATAATTCCAGATCGCGCCAGGGAATTTTTCCAGTTGCTGGTCGATCGCGGCAATCAAGGCTTCCTTGTTCTGGTGAAAGATGGGACGCCACTGCTCTTTTCTTTTTAAGTCGACGAAGTATTCGGTGTTGAAGAATCCCGCAGTGTCGGTGCCGTCATCGGGGCGGCCGGTTTGACTGATAACCTGTGTGACCTCGGGGAACGATGCGATCACCAGTCTCGCTTTGTTGGTGAATTCGATGCTTGCGCTGGGGCCTTCGCTGGGGGGCAATGTGCCCCGCACCCAGATGGAGCCTTCATCTAAGTGGGGAAGAAACTCCGAACCGATAGGTCCGCCAAAGGTGAGATAGATGGCGATGGCAAAGAGAGCAAGCGAGATGCCGAGGGTGGTCCTGCGGTGGAGAATTGCCGCGCGAACCGCAGTGCGATAGCGGTCGGTGAGCCAGCGCATGAGGGGATTTTCCCACTCCTTCGCACCCTTGCTGAAAGTGATGCCGCCCATGACCGGGGCCACGAGGATGGCAAAGACCAGCGCGCCGAGCAGTGCGAAGGTGACGGTCCATGCCATCGGCTTAAACAGGCGTCCCTCGACGGCCTGCAGCGTGAAGATGGGCAGATAGGAAGCAATGATGATGCCCCGGGCGAAGAAGACCGGCCGCTGCACTTCGTGCGCGGCATCGCGGATCCTCTGTGCCGGCGTGCGTGCGCTGTCTTTCAGGGAGAGATGGCGCACCATGTTCTCGATCATCACTACCGAACCGTCAACCACCATGCCGAAATCGAGCGCGCCCAGCGATAGCAGGTTGGCGGGAATGTGATTCAGGTCAAGGCAGATGGCCGCGAACATAAGTGCAAAGGGGATGGTAAGCGCAACAATGATGGCGCCGCGCACGTTGCCGAGAAAGAGAAAGAGAATGACCGAGACCAGGAACATGCCTTCGGTCAGGTTGCGCTCGACGGTTTCCACTGTGAACTTGACCAGGTCGGAGCGATCGAGGAACGGTACGATTTTTACTCCCTTGGGCAGGATTCCGTTATTGAGTTTGGCAACCTCTTCATGTATTCCCTGGAGGACTGGATCCGAATCAATGCCCTTCTGGAGCAGCACGATTCCTTCAACGGTGTCGGGATTATCGACGATGGTGCCGTCGGAGCGATGGGTCGAACGCCCGATCTGGCCGAGGCGGATCCTGGGGCCCTGGGTGACCTCAGCGATGTCCTTGATACGAATGGCCGCGCCGTTGACGGTCTTCACCACGGTGTTCTCGATATCCTGCACGCTCGTGTAGAGGCCCTGCGACTGCACATTGATCTGCTGTGCGCCCTGCTCGATAAAGCTGCCGCCACCGTTGGTGTTGTTATTCGTGAGTTGCTGTTCTACCTGACTGATGGAAAGGCCATAGGCCACCAGCTTTTCTGCATCGAGCTTGACCTGGTATTCCTTGGTCGGACCGCCGAAGCTGGAGACATCGACTACTCCGGGGACGCTTTTGAAAGACTTCTCCAGGGTCCAGTCCTCAAGGGACTTTTTCTCCATGACGTCGTATGCGGGATTGGTGCTCTCCAGGCTGTACCAGTAAATTTGGCCGACAGGACTCCAGTCCGTGCCCATCTGGGGCACGAGTGCGGCGGGCAGGTTGACCTGGCTCAGGCGTTCCAGGACGTGCTCCCGGTTTACGTCGCTGGTGGAGTTGTCCTCGAAGATGAGCATGAGACTGGAAAGCCCAGCAAGCGTGGTGGAGCGCAAATGCGTAAGGTGCGGAATCCCGGCCATCTGGATTTCAACCGGGACCGTGACCTGTCGCTCGATCTCTTCCGCGCTCCGGCCGGGCCACTGGGTGATGATCTGCACGTAGTTGTTGGCCACATCGGGATAGGCCTCGATGGGCAGGTTGCGAAACGACACGACGCCCCAGGCTGTCATCACCAGAACGCCACCGAGAACCAGCCATCGATTCGTGAGCGCGAAATCAACCAATGCGCGAAGCATCTATTGGTTCCCCGCGGTTTCAAGGAGCAGTGCGTTGGTGACCACCTGCTGGCCGGGCTGAAGGCCAGAGAGAATCTCTTGCCGATTGCCTTCGAGCATGCGTCCGGCTCGCACTTCAACACGCCGGAACTGTTTGTCTCCAGCGGGCATGTAGACCCAGTCGCGGTCATGGAGATGAAGAACCGCGTCGGCAGGCACGACGGTGAACGTGGACTTCTTGAGACTTGAGAATGTGGCCGTGGCAAACATTCCGAGTTTGAGGATGCCCGGATTGCGAAGCTGGATGCGAACCTTGGCGGTGCGAAGCGAAGGATCAAGCACGGGACCAATGTCGCTGATGCGGCCGGTCAAGGTGCGATCGGGATAGGCTCCCATCTTGATCCTGGCTTCCTGACCGACTTGAATCTTAGGGATGTCGTTCTCGTAGATGTCGCAGAGGATCCAGACGCTGGAGAGGTCGGCAATGGTAAAAGCGGTGGCTGATCCCGCCAGCGTGACCCCTACGGCCGCCGCATTTGTCACGTTCTGGGCAATGATGACGCCGGTGATCGGCGCATACACGTTGACGACGCTGCTGGGATGATCCCTGTCTACGCCTAAAGTCTTCAATTGCTCTTCGGCCGCTGTTTTGTCGGCGACCGCATCTTTCTCGGCGCCCTCTGCCTGTTCCAGCATGGCCTGCGAGATGGCGCCATGCTGGAACAGGTCCTGGGCGCGAAGATAAGCCTTGTTTGCGACTTGCTCGTCGTTGGAAGCCTTGAGATAGGAGTTGAAGGCGTTGGTAATATCGGGGCTCTGCACTCTCAGCAGTAGTTGTCCCTTGCTGACGTTGTCGCCCAGGCGGGCCTTGATATCGACGATGCGGCCGTTGGCGAGGGAGATAACCGGAACCTCCCGGCTGATATCGGGGGAGACGGTCCCCGTGGCTTTCAACTCGGACGGAGCTTCGATCTGATCGGCTTTTGCCAGGGGGAACTTTGTCGCATCCTTGCCGTCGATGGAGATCAGATCCATGTCGGCAACCTGAACCACCTTGGCGGGCGGGGGAGCGCCGCTGCCTTCATCCTTGCTCTTGCAGCCGAACAGGGCAGCCATGAGAAAAGCGCCGGCAGCAAGGGTGGACGGCGCGAAGAGGGTGGGCCTGGTCATTGAATCACCTCGCGTCCCACGGCCAGGTTGAGCTGTGCGGCAGCGGTCAAGTAGGCTCCAATGAGCTGCAGATAGGCTTGTTGCACGGTCCGATAGTCACTTTGCGCGTTCAGAAAGTCCACCAGGGAAGCGCCTCCATGTTGGTAGGAGTAGGTAATGGTGTCGCGCACGCGCGTGGCCTGGTCGCGATATTGGGTCTTATAGGGCTTGAGCAAGGCGACATTGCTTTCGATTTGAGCATAGGCGGAGTCCACGTCGGCGAAGACTTGGGCTCGCGCGGCATCATTGGCCTGCTGGCTGCGACCCACGTCAATGAGTGTCCGCTGCTTTTCTCCCTGATTGCGATCGAAAATTCGCAGTGGAATGGTCACGCTGGCGCCGATTGTCTCGGTCCCATTGGGGTTGTTGTTCGACGAGTTATACGTGTACCAGCCGCTGAAGGTCGGGTCGGTTGAGCCGTTGGAGACGGCCAGTTTGTGGTTAGTTTGAGATTGCTCAATGGTCTGCAGTGCCGCTTGGAGATCGGGCCGCGCATCCACGGCAGTGCGGTGGAAATCGTCGAGCGGCGCCAGCGTGTCTGAAAAGTCAAATCGACCGGTGACGTCGAATTGTTCTATTGGGGTGCGATCGTTGAGCAGTTGGAGGAGCTGAATTTTGGCGGTCCGCAGGTTGACCGTGGATGTCTGAATTTCGGTCTCGTACTGGGCGCGGAGCAACTCGATTCGATCCAGATCGATCTGGGCCATGTCGCCGGCTTTGAACCGGGCGCGGCTGATTTCGATGATGTGGTCGTAATACTCCAAATCGGACCGGGCAAGATCAAGGGCGGCCTTGGCCTGGAGCGTGGTTACGAATGCGGAGCGAAGGTGGAACTCGAGCGTGCGCAAGAGGTCCTGGTGCTGGGACTCGGCGATGCGGGTGCCGAGTTTGGCACTCTCCAGCCGAAGGTCGCGTTTATGGTCGCGCTCATGTAGGTAACTAAGCGTACCCACGAAATCCGTTCCCGAAAGCGGTTGCCAGACGCCGTTACGGGGAGCTAGCTGGGTGCCATCCGTGGAGGCTGTGAACTGCGGATTGGGGCGCAGAAAGGCCGTGATCTCCTGGGCGTGCGTCTCATCGACATTGAGAGCATCGGCCTTGAGAGCGGGATTCGCGGACTCGAATTTCGACTTGACCTGCTCCCAGCTGAGACTCTGCTGGGCGGGGCAAAGAGCCGTCCCAAGGAGCAGGAGCACTGTGCCCCCGGGAATAAACCATGGGCAGAATAGTTGTTTCATGTACATCACTTTCACCGTGGATCGCACGGCGATTGACGGGAGGAAGACGAAGTGAATTTGATTGGAAGCGAGAGAGACCGATCAGGAGGAGGGAGGGGGGCGGCTCTCGATACCGTCAATGATGTGGTAATCGACGGCAAGCACGGGTGGCCGAAGGAGCGCACCAGAGCGCTGGAAGCCAAAAGTCAGCTCCGCAATCGCGAACTGGGGGAGGGCGGCGACGGCAGGAAAAACGGAGTGAGGACAGGCAGCCAAGTGGTCGCGGCGCTGGTAGGTGTCAGTTTCAGCGGGGTTCTGAATCGACCACAGGTCATCGCTGACCGAAATGACCGGAAACAGGATGACGAAAAGCATCGCCAACGAAACAAAGGGGGCTCGCCAATCTCGATTCGCATGCTCCCCAAACCGAAGCCAAAGGCACGAGGCCACGACGACTACAAGTGCCCATACGGAATTGAGGAATATTTCCATTTTCACTTTCGAGCTTACACCAATGAAGGTTTGGGCTCCAGAGAGGATGGGTCAGGAAAGACGGCAGATAGATCTGAGGGTTAGACGGCGAAACCTTCCAAAAATTCGCCCGAAACGTCAGAAGAACTTCAGAATTCCTTCAGGGTCATTCATGGTTTGATCTAAAACAACAGTTCCCGCATGACAGATTCGTCGAGTTCCCATGAACTCTTGAAGGCAGTCCGGATTTCAAAGGCCCAAGGTCGCGGATTGGGAATGAGAAGTATCAATGGCGATGAGGATCAAGGTTCGGGCGGGAGACGAGGATCTTAACAGACGGCCTACATAGAGGTGATGGGATGCAGAATTGTGAGATCCCCAGTAGATCAGCAGAGCCGGAAGTCCGCCAGTCTCACGGGCATCGGGTGGCGGTTGTCGATGACGAACATATTGTTGCCGACACACTGGCCGAGATCCTGAGCCTTCATGGATATGAAGCGAAAGCCCATTACAGCGGCGAAGCCGCGGTTGAGGGGGCTGAGGAATTCAGGCCGGAGACGGCTCTGATCGATGTGCGGATGCAAGGCATTGACGGAGTCGAAGCGGCAATCCAGATCAGGAAACTGCACCCGAAGTGCAGAATCATCTTGTTCACGGCATCCCCGGTCCGCCAGCCAATTCAAGCCAGGATCAGGCTGCTTGGCTTCGAGTTTCTTCAGCGCCCGTTGCACCCGTGGGACGTACTCTCTCTGCTTCAGAATGGCGTCAAACCACTGGAAGTCGAATCGTGAAGGTGGAACCCTTCCCGAGTTCAGAGGCTAGAACGATATCGCCGCCATGTGCCTCCACTGACCACTTGGCAATGGCCAGACCCAAACCGGCACCGCCTTCTTCCCGGGTCCGTCCCTCGTCGAGCCGGTAGAAACGGTCAAATATCCGGCCAGTCTCGCTGGTTGGAATTCCGGGTCCCTGGTCGAGGATTTCGAGTTTGACGCTTCCTTGTTCCTGCGATGGCACGAGCTTTACGTGGATCGCGCCCCCGGGCGGGGAGTATTTGACGGCGTTATCCAGCAGATTGATGATGGCCATTCGCAAAAATCCGCGATCTGCGAAAACGGACAGGGCGCTATCTCCGGCAACCGAGATGGATTGCTTCTTTTCCTCTGCAAGTACGGTCACCACTCCCACGGATTCCTCCACGACCTCCATGATGGGAAAGACGGTTCGATTCAGTTTGATGGATCCGGAGTCGGCATGGGCAATGGTCAAGAGCGTATCGATCATCGATGTGAGGCTGGCGACTTCTTCAAGCATGCTTCCGATGATGTCCTTGTATTCAGCATCGCTATGGCTGTGCTGCAGGCCGACTTCTCCGACGCTTCGCATGGAGGTGAGCGGCGTTCGTAGTTCGTGAGAAACATCGGATGTGAATCGCTGCAGCTTTTGAAAGTCGCTTTCAAGCCGGCCCAGGAGGCCATTTAAAACACGCGCCATCCGGCCGAATTCATCGTTGGGATTCTCGACGGGAATGCGGCTGCTCAACCGGGCCGCTGTGATCTGCTCGGTCAGATCGGCCATCGCGGCAAGCGGGTTCAAGGCCTTTCCGGCGACCCGATATCCCGCAAACCCGGCGGCAACCAGCGCCAGGGGTAACACCACCATCAGTGCGGCGAGCAGCTCGATCAAGCGCCGCCTGAGCGGCTCGGTGTCGTAGGCCAGCCGGATGAGGACCCGTTTGCCTTGAACGGGATGAAAGTGGCTCACGACCAAAACATACCTTCCATCGGCAAGGGTCATCCTGGCGGCAAAGTGGCTAACCGATGATTCCTGGGGAAGGGGATGGCCCCCCAGGGCAAGACCGTTCAGTTTCTCATTGCGAAAAAGGACGTTGCCTTGCGGGTCGAGGACTTCCATCAAGCGGTCGAGCAGGAGTCTTGACGACGGATGGCTATGGTATTCCTCGTGCAACAACAGACGGCCGTCCTGGTTGAAATAGAGCAGACCTTCGACGGTCTCCATGTCCTGGACTTCGGCATGATAGAGCTGGTCGTTCAATTCCCAGTACTGGATGGCACAGGCCGCGGAGACATACAAGCCCATGATGAGGCTGAAAATCGCGACATACCAGAGGGTAAGGCGAGTCCGGATGTAAGTGGGCCGAATGCGCACTAATTCTCCTCGGCCGCCCTGAGAATAAAGCCGACGCCACGCACGGTATGCAACAGCTTGACTGGAAACTGATCATCGATCTTGCGACGGATTCGCGCAATATGCACATCGATCACGTTATCAAGAGAGGTGTAGCGAATGGCGGTTTTCCAGACATCCCGGGCAATCATTTCACGAGAAACGACGGTGCCTCGATTCACGAGGAGATACTCAAGCAATTCGAATTCGCGGCCGGTCAATTCAAGCGGGGCGCCGCCGCGAGCGGCGATGTGGCCCCGAGTGTCCATGGTGAGATCGGCAAGTTGAAGCATCGCGGGAGATTCTGGATTCGCCCTCCGGTGCAGTGCGCGCAGTCGCGCCAGAAGCTCCGGGAACGCGAACGGTTTGGTCAGATAATCGTCGGCGCCGGAATCGAGCCCGCGGACGCGATCATCAACCGAGGCCTTGGACGTAAGGATGAGTACAGGAAGCTTGAAGCCATTTCCGCGGATCTCGCGCAAGACCTCAAGACCGCCAACACGGGGCAGCATCACGTCGAGGAGGATCAAGTCGACGGAATGATCGTGCAGATGCTTCAACCCGGCTTCGCCGGTGTGAGCGAGGGTGACCTCATACCCATTTCCCTGCAAACCCGCACCAATAGCCTCGGCAAGTTTCCGCTCATCTTCAATGATCAGTATCCGCATTCTGTCCAAGGCCGCGATCGCACGCTCAGGGCCGTCGTCGTTGAAGCTTAGCAGGAAAACGAAACATCGCTGAAGTTGTCAGAAGGAATTCAGAATTCCTTCAGGTTGTTTCGTGGTGTCATGTCAAAAGAGATAGCGCGAGCGTGCCCAAAGACCGCCCGTGACGATCCGATCCAAACGCGAATGGAAATCGCGTTACTACAAGAGCCCCGGGGGATGGCCCATGAACTTCAATCATCACGAAGGAATCACTGTGAACAGCGGATGCGGCGTCAGCAGCAGCCACCAGGAACGAGCCCGGCCAATCGTCGTGTTGCGGGAGTTGTTTGAGTTGTTGGAGGACTATGGTCCGGCGTGGTACACGCAGGAATTTCATGACCGCGCCGTAGCCGCACTGAAGGAGCGCGGTTAAGCCCAATGGCTTTTGTGTGAACTGCGCTTGACAGCGACGCGGAATGAATACTGTCGTCTGCACTAAATTTTGCTTTGGTTCTCTTTACGGCATCGCGATATCGTATCGGGGCGGGGGCGTCACTGGGAGAAGCTCCCGCCCGGAAAAGTTTTCTTGAGCCAGCGACAAAGCTCAAACTGCTGTCGCGCTCAAATCACTGGCGGAAGCTGTGGAAGGCTCGCCAGGTTACGCCATAAGGTCAGCTTGCATGCGTTCTCGATTCATTGTAGATGCGGTCAAGCGTCCTCGCCAGGTCCAGATCAAGTTGCGAAATTCGAAATCCGATATCCCATGTGGATAGATAAACGGTGACGGTTCGCCATTGATTTTCCCACCGCGGATGATGCTGAATGTGGTTGATCGGATCGATCGCTGCGTTCATGAATTGAATGGCCGATCGAAACGAGCGAAAGACGAATACTTTTCGCAATTCTTGTCTGGACTTCGGATGGTCCCCTGGGATGAGGCTTTCTACGATTTCCCAACCGGCGAGCGATGCCAGTTCATTACTGAGATCCTGTTGCGAAAGCGCGCGCACGTTAACTCTTGGCTGGGGCAGGCGCACCTTCTGATCCGCTTCCTTAAACCCGTGTTCGTCAACCAAGAGCTTCACGAGTTCATTCAGATCAGATTCCCAGTGGTCGTCGCGAAGACTGTATGCCTGATGCGAGCCCAAACGCGCCAAAGCACTGGGTAA
Organism: uncultured Acidobacteriota bacterium; assembly: GCA_963730805.1. Taxonomy (GTDB): domain Bacteria; phylum Acidobacteriota; class Terriglobia; order Terriglobales; family Acidobacteriaceae; genus Telmatobacter. The sequence continues at coordinate 696,346 of CAVSTL010000001.1, forward strand.
TGCATCGGCCGGCGGCATCATGGTCAAAGAGCCTAGAAGGATTGGAATGATATGTTTACCGGAATCGATCGCCGCCGTGAGTTCAATTCTTACCCAATCCTCAGGATTATCAAGCCTGCGTCTGCCGTATTCATCCGCGGACTTCAGCCAATCCGATCCGATCAACGCGAGCACCACGGTAGCTCCGTGGATCGACTCACGGAGCCGCTCTGGCCAAATCTGGCCCCCGGAGATTCCTGAGCGATCCATAAAGACGGACGCCGGCCCAATCCGCGCGCGCAGCTGGACGTAAAGGCCTATCGCAGCCTGCTGAGAGTCGGTGCGTCGGTAACTGATAAAAGCGAGGGGCACAATGCTTCATCATCAGGTTGCCCGCTGGCGAATTCAAGGCTTTACTAACTCCGGAATCATTTTTCAGGCGTTCCTGATCCGCGAACACATGGGCTAGTGTCCGTTGAGGATCGTCAAACTACGACAAAATGATCACGGGTGCATGACGGGCGGGCCATTTCCCGATGTTCGTCCTGCTAGCAGTTAAACTATTGATTATAGGGAAAATAATGGTGGCGGGAGGCAGGATCGAACTGCCGACCTACGGGTTATGAATCCGTCGCTCTAACCATCTGAGCTACCCCGCCCTGAGCTACTCCGTTGGGGGCGCGGCTCAATGCGCACGCGCCAGACTAAATGATACGGGGGCTTGGATTTGAGGTCAAACGGCGGATGCCTCCACCCCAGAAGCGGAGTGTCGGCGGGCAGTGGAGAATCGCCGGCCCGGAAGACAGCACCAAAGTACCCAGCTTGCGAGAAAAATCCGCGAGCAACCAATTTCGCGGCGATGCATCCGATCAACGTAAAGCGGCTCTCCCCCTTCCTTCGCAAGCATTTCGGGTCTGGCAACTTGTTGCCGGACCCGGGTGCGGTCGCCCAGCTTGCCCCGTTACACTCAATTTCAATGAAATCTCCGTCTATCGCCGGGGTTATTCCGGCGCGTCTGGCTTCGACCCGTCTTAGCCGGAAGGTTCTCCGGGAACTGGCGGGCAGGCCGATGGTGGAGTGGGTGTGGCGGGCGGCAATGGCCAGCGGCCGCATGGACCCCGTAGTGGTTGCCACCGATGCAGAAGAGGTCGCGGCCGCATGCCGGCAGCGCGGAATTCCCGTGATGATGACCTCCTCCGCCTGCGCCAGCGGGTCCGACCGGGTGCGGGAGGTGGCGCGTTCTCATGACGCCGATATTTACGTCAACATCCAGGGCGATGAGCCGACCCTCACGGGGGATTTCTTTCCCCCGTTGCTTGCTCTTTTCGACCGGCCGGAGGTGGAGGTCGCGACGCTTGCAGTTTCGTGCCCGGAAGGGGAGATCGCGAATCCCAATGCCGTGAAGGTGGTCACAGGCTCCGATGGGCGAGCGCTCTATTTCTCCCGGGCCACGATTCCGTACGATCGCGACGCCACTGGATTCGCCGGGTACCGCAAGCACCTGGGCATCTATGCTTACCGGAAAGCGGCGCTGGAGAGGTTTGCGTTGCTGCCGCCGGGCAGGCTGGAACAACTGGAACGCCTGGAACAACTGCGCCTGCTCGAGAACGGGATCGACATCTACGTCGCCGATGCCCCGGCCGATACCATCGGAGTGGATACCGAAGAGGACCTGGCAAGGGCGGAGGCGATGCTGAAGAGCAGGGAGCTGGGAATACCCGGATGATGGGAATTCGGAATTGCGCGCAAGAACCGGGTGGCAGTGGATCTCAAGTATGGGCGAGCATCAATTCATGAAGAACACCCTACAACTCGCACATGCTGAAACCGGTCCGACAATGACCGTGAGTGCTTCCCCGGCAATCGATCCTGAGCAGGCCTGGCGGCAGGTCGTCGGCCGCGATCCGGGCGCAACGTTTTTCTACGCGGTCACGACCACCGGCGTGGTGTGCCGGCCCGCCTGCAAAAGCCGGGTGCCGCTGCGCACCAACGTCCGCTTCTTCGGTTCGGTGGAAGAGGCGAAGGCTGCCGGATTTCGCCCCTGCCTTCGCTGCCGCCCGACAGTGGAAAGCGCCAATGCAGTGGAAACGGTCCGTGCGTTCCTTGAGAAAAATCTCCATCGGCCGGTGCGGCTTGCCGATCTGGGCCGCGTCTCCGGGCTCAGCCCCTTCACGGTGCAGCGCTTGTTCAAAGCCGCCATGGGGGTCAGTCCGCTGCAGTACCAGCGTGCGCTCCGGGCCGGGCGCCTGCGCTCCGCGTTGAAGCAGGGCGAATCGGTGACCGATGCTATTTACAGCGCCGGTTTTGAAGCCCCCAGCCGCGCCTACGAGGGCGCCCAACTGGGCATGACGCCAACCCGCTTTGCCCACGGCGGGGAAGGCGAGGAAATTCGGTGGGCGATCGGCCAGTCGCCTTTCGGCTGGGTGATCGTGGGAGAAACCGGGCGGGGCCTTTGCTGGTTGTCGCTGGCCGGGACGCGCGCGGAAGCGGAGGCCAGCCTGCGCGAGGAGTTTCCCGCCGCCACGCTCCGTCTTGATCGATCGCTGTCGGGAATGGTGGACGCCGCGCTCGCGAACGTGCGCGAGGGGACCGATCTTGAAAGCCGCAACCGGATCGGCTCGCTGGATCTGCGCGGAACCGTCTTTCAACTCCGAGTGTGGCAGGCATTGAGACAAATTCCGCGCGGCGAAACGCGCAGCTATAGCCAGGTCGCGCGCGAGCTGGGGGAACCCAACGCTACCCGCGCGGTGGCGCGGGCGTGCGCGACTAATCGCGTCGCCCTCCTGGTGCCCTGTCATCGCGTGGTGGGCGCGAGCGGCTCCTTGACGGGATATCGCTGGGGGGTGGAGCGGAAACGCCAACTGCTCGAGGCGGAGCGCACCACGGCCGTTCAGAGCGGGAAGTTCACTGTTCTTAGTTCGTAGTTCATAGTTGCGATTGCCCGGGCGAGGATAGCGCAAGGGATACTCAAGAACTACGAACTCCGAACTAAGAACTTCTTCAAGAAACCCAGCGACCGTTCCCGTGCCAGACGCGCGGCTTCCGGGTGGTAGCTGGGGCGCGGCTCGCAGTTGAAGGCATGCCCGGCGTCGTACCAGTAAATCTCAACCTGGGGGTGCGCCGCATGCACCTTCTCAACTTCCTCGGGGGGGATGTGGGTGTCGTTCCTGCCGAAGTGCAGCATCACGGGAGCGGATGGATTCTGGGCGGCGTAATTGCCGATGCGGCCGCCGTAGTAGCCGACCGCCGCGCCGGGGCGGAGCCGGGCGGCAGCCAGCCATGCCAGCGTTCCGCCCAGGCAATAGCCAATGACGCCCGCCTTCTTACCGGTGGACTTCCTGGCGTAATCGAGGGCGGCGCCAATATCGATTACGGCCTTGTCGATGTCGAGCCGGGGAATGAAGCTCATTGCCTTTTGCGTATCGGCCGGAGCGTAGCCCAGGTCCACGTCGCGCTCGATACGGTCGAAGATCGCCGGGGCGACAGCAAGGAACCCGTCGTTCGCATAGCCGTCCGCGACCGACCGGATGTGCGCGTTGACACCAAAGATCTCCTGGATGACGACCAGCCCTGCAACAGGCTCTCCGGCCGGTCGCGCTACGTAAGCCCCGAGTTCATGACCGTCCGCCGCGTGCAACCTGATTCGCTCGCCCATTCCGTGCAGCCTCCGTTGGCAGTATCGCAAAGCAGTTTTCGGTTGTCAGTTCTCAGTTCCGTTTCCTCCCTTAACCAAACCACGATCTGGGAACGAAGAACTCGTCTGCGAACTGTAAACTAAGAACTCCTTCTGGACACCGAGTAAGGACTGACGGCCGATAACTGAAAATCTGAAAACGGTACCCGCCTGTGCCCGCCTATGCTCAAAAAGCTTGAAAGCTATTTTGAATTCAGCCATCTGGGAACCAACTGGCGCACGGAAATCCTGGCCGGAATCACAACCTTCCTGACCATGGCTTATATCGTGCTGGTGAACCCCGCCATTCTTGCCGACGCCGGCGTGCCCCTGCCGGCCGTCACCGCGGCCACGTGTCTTTCGGCGGCGTTCGGGTCCATTCTGATGGGCATCGTGGCCCGTTATCCCATCGCGCTGGCGCCGGGCATGGGCCTGAATGCGTACTTCACCTACACCGTCTGCATCAAGATGCATATCCCGTGGCAGACGGCGCTGGGGGCGGTGTTTCTCTCCGGGGTGATCTTTCTGGCCCTGACCGGCGCCGGCATCCGGCAGATGATCCTGCGGGCGATTCCCCACGAACTCTACGCCGCTGTGGCTAGCGGCATCGGCCTGTTTATCGCGTTCATCGGGTTTCAGCACGCGGGCCTGGTAGTGCGCGATCCCAACACGCTGGTAGGCCTGGGCAATATCAGGAACCCGACGGCGGTTCTTGCGCTGTTTGGACTCATCGTGATGGTGGCGCTCGAAGTGAAGAAGGTGCGCGGCTCCATACTCATCGGCGTACTCGCGGTGACGGGCGCCGCCTGGGTCCTCAGCCGACTGCAGCAATTCTCAGGACTGGTTCACTGGACGCCGGCGCCGGGCGGTGTCCGCTCGCTGGAGCAGACGTTATTCCAACTCAACATTCGCGGGGCGCTGTCCAAGGGCCTGCTTGAGATTATCTTCGTCTTCTTCTTTGTCGATCTGTTCGACAACCTCGGAACGCTGGTTGCGGTCACCAAACGGGCCGGGCTGATCTCCGCCGATCACTCCATTCCGCGCCTCAATCGCATCCTGTTCGCTGACGCGACTGCCACCGTTTTCGGCTCGCTGACGGGCACCTCCACGGTTACGAGCTACGTTGAATCCACGGCCGGTGTGGCTGCCGGCGGCAGGAGCGGTGTGACAGCGATCGTGACGGGGCTGCTGTTTCTGGTGGCTGTGGTGGCGGCGCCGTTCGTCGGCGTGGTGCCGCAGGCGGCCACCGCGCCGGCGCTGATCCTGGTCGGATCGCTGATGCTCGCCACCATTACCGAGATCCGCTGGCATGAGCCCCTGGTGGCTGTCCCGGCATTCCTGACTCTGGTGCTCATTCCGCTGACCTACTCCATCGCCAACGGATTGGGCTTCGGCATTATTGCGTGGGCGATTCTGCACTTGATCACGGGGAAATTTCGACGGCAGGACTGGCTTCTTTACACGCTGGCGGCACTGTTTCTGGCGCGTTTTGTTTACCTGGGCGCAAGTTGAGAAACAGTTCACAGTTCGTAGTTCACAGTTCGTAGTTAACAGGATTCATATTGCCCGGAGGGGGAAGCCGCCCGGTTGACGACTAAGAACGATGAACTAAGAACTGTGAACTCTCGCCTGCCCTGGTTGCCAACCTGAATCCCTGCTGTCGCCGATGGCCCGAAAGTCGTAAACTCTCTTCAGCACAGCCCTGTACTATAAGTGGGAGCAGCAAGCCCTAGATTCTATGTATGCGTGCGCTTAAAGTTGCGCCGGAGATGCGCATGGACAAACCCCGGAATCGCTGGACTGAAGGCGCTTTGGCGGCCGTGGCGGCCATTGCGGTGGCGACCTCCCTGGGATTGTCCTCGTGTACCAGCGTTACCGGCTTTTCTCAGCCCAGCCTGGTGAGGGTGATCGACGCTTCGTACATTGCTCCAGCGGTCAACGTCTTTGTCGAGAACACGCTGTTTGCGGGCAACATTGGCGAGGGATACATCTCCAACTATGGGACCGTCGCGCCTTCGGCGGCTGCGACCATCAAGGTGACGCAGGCCACGGGGGGAGCGGCACTAGTGACCGCGGCTGCCACGCTCAACGCCGGCGCCCAGCATTCCGTGTTCCTCACCGACAACGGCGCGTCGCCGACCGCATATATCGTGACGGTGCTCGAGGACCAGCAGACTCCCGCGGCCGCCGGCCACTCGGCGTTTCGCTTCCTGAACCAGGCTCCGCGGACCGGCCCGGTAGATGTGTATATGGTTCCCGGCGCAACCACCCTGGCGAACACGATTCCGCTGTGCACCAGCCTGCCGGTGGGGTCCACCTGCGGCTACGTCAGCTTCGCTTCGCAGTCCGTCACCATGGTGATTACGCCGGCCGGAACCATCACGCCGAAGTTCACGTCCACTGCCCTGGGGCTCACCGGCGGCGAGGTCCGGACGGTGGTGATCGTCGACAGCCAGCTCACCAACGATCCGCCCGTCCAGGTGGTCATCGCCAAAGACGTCAACTAGCCTTCGGCGGCTACAATCCCTCAAGATGAGCCGCATTCTCTCCGCACTTTTGATGTGGCTGGCCCTTGTCGCGCCTGTCTATGCCGCCGACACCTACCGCATCGTCCATACCTATCCCCATGATTCCCACGCCTTCACGCAGGGCCTGGTCTTCGTCGATGGCCATCTTTACGAGAGCACGGGAATCAATGGCCAATCCTCGCTGCGCATGGTTGATCTCACAACCGGCCGCGTGCTCCAGGAACAGCCGGTCGACAGCAAATATTTCGCTGAGGGACTCACGGCGTGGGGCAGCACGCTGGTGCAACTCACCTGGGAGTCGCACGTCGGGCTGGTCTACGACCGTTTCAGCTTCCGCCTGCTGCGCACATTTTCTTACGCCGGCGAGGGGTGGGGGCTCACCCAGGACGGGAAATTCCTCATCCGGAGCGATGGAACGCCGACTCTGCGCTTCTTCGATCCGGCCACGTTCGCCGAGATCCGCCGCGTCACCGTGAAGGACCATGGCAAGCCCGTCACGGACCTGAATGAGCTCGAATACATCCAGGGCGAGGTCTACGCCAATGTATGGCACACGGACCGGATCGCGCGCATTTCGCCGCGAACGGGAAAGGTTCTGGACTGGATTGACCTCAGGGGCCTGCTGCCTGAAGGCGAGCGGTCCAGTTCTGAAGCGGTTCTCAACGGGATCGCCTGGGATCCCGCCGGCCACCGCCTGTTTGTCACCGGCAAATTGTGGCCGAAGTTATTTGAGATAGAAGTGGTTCCCGGGAGTTCCAAATCGGCGCCGGTCCGGGGCAGTCGGTAGCGGTTCGGAACGGGCTCTGTCGAACCGGTCCGCCATCACATTTTCCGGGTTCGACCGGCGGATATACTCTTCGGCAAGGCCAAGCCCATGGATTTTTCGGTTCTTTCGGTTCCCACCATTCTGCAGAATGCGGCCATTCTTACCATCATTGTGGCCTTTGCCGGGTATGCCTTCACGTTTCTCAGCGCCCATATGCTGGCGCGCAGGCGCGACAAACTCGACCTGGTCAACCGGCGGCTGAACGAATTTTACGGGCCGCTGTATGTCGCGTCTGAAGCGGGCAACATCGCCTATCGCTCTCTGCTCAGCAAGCAGGGCAAGACGCAAAGCGAACCGATCACCGACGAGGACCTGAAGGACTGGGTGCTGTGGATGCGGACCATTTTCATTCCGCTGAATGAAATCCGCGAGAAGATCATCATCGAAAAGGCCCATCTCATCATCGAGGAGAAGATGCCCCAATGCCTGCTCGACTTCGTGACGCACGTGGTGGGCTACAAGGCGGTTCAGTGCAAGTGGGCTGATGGAGATTACAGCGAGCGCCGCTCCACCATCGGCTGGCCTCCGGAGTTCGATGTCTATGTGCGCACTTCGTACGCGCACCTGAAAGCCGAGCAGATGCGGCTGATGCACTCGTCCACGGTAATGGCCTGGCGGAGGCTGATGCGGAAGGACGGGAAGGCTTAGGACTTGGATGGCCATTTGCATGGGGACCGCCGCTGGGTGAGACTTCTTACCTTACCGGCGATGCTTCGCGTTGTTACACCTTTGCTTTTTTGCGCCGGCATTCAGCCCCCTGTAAGTCAGCCGTCTGAGTCGAAGCTTCCCCGATGGCTTCGATACATAAACAATACGAATATGAGATCATTTCCGCGGATGGGCGCGGAGGATGTTTGAGTGTCGAGGAGGACAGATGGATCCAACAAATGGACAAGGCTTGGGGGCCGCTGTGTATCCGAACTCGTTTTGCCGAATTGCGTTCATTGCTGTCGCGCTGGCCTTCGTCAGTCCGGTCCTTCAATCGCCAGGACAGTCAGGCGGAGCCGGCAATACGCAAGCCGCACAGAGCCCGACTGCATATAAGCTCGCCCCTGTTCGAGCTCGGCAACCTGCTCCAGATTTGAGCGTCTCGGACATTGCGGGCAATAAAATTGCGCTCTCGCAATATCGCGGGAAGGTTGTTTTGCTTGACTTCTGGGCTGTCGATTGCGGCGGGTGCGTCATCGAGATACCCTGGTACGTCCAGTTCGACAAGAAGTATCGCGATCAAGGGTTGCAACTGATCGGACTGGATATGTACGGGGAAGCCCCCAGCTATATCAAGACATTCATGCAGAAGTCGCAGATGAACTATCCGGTGGCAATCGGCAACGATGACATTGGAAAGCGATTCCAGGCAGAAGAGCTACCGAAAACCATCTTGATTGATCGTCATGGCCGGGTCGCCGTGTCTCATGTCGGCATTGTGGATCGGGATGCATTCGGACGAGACATTGAGGAACTATTGAGGGAGCAGTAGGCGCTTTTCTGCATTCTGGGTTCCGTAGAAAGTCGATAACACTGTGATAGGTGGGCCGCGCTCCCAGCCGGGCCGTTGCACTAAGCAGGGAGCAGCGCGTTTGCCACGGTTTAGTGCATCGCCATCCGAACCGCGAAAATCAGACCTACCATCAGCACTGACGACGCCGGAATCAGCAGCAGCGCCTTTTTCAGCCGCAGCGGATCGCCGCCCGCGATTCCGCCGATGATGCGCGAACTCACTGCCAGCCCCGCCCATCCGCACGTGATCACAAAGCCAATGGCCGTCCCAGGCAGGCTGGGGAACCCCGCGCCGGCGACTGCCAGCGTGGTGGGAAACACAGGCGCCATGGCCAGGCCAGCGACAAACACCAATGCCGCGGCGGCCCCAGGCTTGTTGGTTTGGAGCATAAGGTAGGTCGTGACGGTCATTGCAATGGATGCGGCCAGCAGCACGCGCAGCGGCGAGATGTGAATCAGGATCGGGGAAACAGCGACGCGACCCACCAGCAGTCCCAGCGCGAATCCCAGCGACAGAATATTGAGCGCGCGCGACTCGGGAATGCCCTGTGCAATCAGGTGGCGCACCAGCCAGTTCCACACGCCGACCTCGCAGGACACGTACAGAAACAAAAGAAAGCCAAGCAGGAACAGCAGCGGTTTTCCAAGGATCGGAGCGGCCCGGGTGAGAACGAATCCCGAGCCAGGTGTGACACCCGGCATGGGAGCCGCGACCTGCACTCCGATGGTCACGATGGTGAGCACGGCCACCGTGTAGCACAGCCGCACCCAGTTGCGATTGAACAGATTGGCGGAGATGAACGGCGTCATCAGGCCGCCTAACCCAAAAAACAGGTTTACCAGGTTCAGCACGGTAGCGCTGTGTTCGCCGCTCACGCTGTTGGCCAGCGCATTGGCCCCCGTGACCACGATGCCGCCGCCCACGCCCAGCAGGAACATCTCGAACAAGATGCTGCCATAGCCCCCGGCCCGCGGCAGCAGAAACAGCGAAACCGCGATGAACAGGAGGCCAAGAACCAGGCCGACCTTGTCGCCCTGGGTATCGAGCAGCGGCCCCACGGCCAGCGAGGCAATCATCAGCCCCAGCGCCTGCGCGGTGGCAATGGTCCCGTTCTGCGTGGGGGTGAGATGAAAGCGTTCCGACAGTTCGGGCAGGATGGTGCCGAGCATGGCGGCGATCATCCCGTAGACAAAAATCGCGAGAATGGCGGCAAAGATCAGCACGGTACTCGGGTCCTTTCCAATACCGTAGGCAAGCATAAGTCATCGGCTGAGAGTTGGGCTCCAGGAACCGCGGAAAATCCTCCGCTGTGGCATCCACATTGCTACTCATCACAAAACAGACGCGTTTTGGATGACAGTACGGCTCGCGCCGCGTCTACTGAAAGAGCGAAAGTGTACCACTCGATCCTGCCTGAACCACTCAGGCCGGCGACTCAACCTCCCCGTCGCTGTTCCATCTATTTTTCCGATTCGGAGCTGATCCATGGCTGATTTCTGGAAAGACATCAAGCATGCGCTGCACCTGTTTTTCAAGAGCCCGGGGTTTACGATTGCGGCGGTCTCGGCGCTGGCCCTGGGCATCGGCGCGAACACGGCCATCTTTTCCGTCGTAAACACAGTGCTGCTGAAGCCACTCAACTACCCTGACGCCGACCGCATTGTCCAGCTCATGAATGTCTTTCCGCAGGGAAGCTTTCCCGGCGCCTCCCCCACCAAGTTCATGGTCTGGCGCCAGCAGACCAGCGTCTTCAAGGACGTGGCCGCGTTCGACAATGCCGGCCCCGGCTTCAACATCACCGGCGACCGGCCCGAACTGGTGCACGGCCTCCACGTCAGCGAAGCCTACTTCCGTGTCTTTGGCGCTCCCATGATGCTGGGCCGCACCTTCACCCCTCAGGAAGACCTCCCCAACGGCGGCAACGTCGTGGTGCTTAGCTACGGGCTGTGGCAGCGCAAGTTTGGCGGCGATCCCTCGGTTATTGGCAAAGCCCTGCCCCTGGGCGGCGAGCCGTACACGATCATCGGCGTCACCAGCCGCGACTTCGTTGCCGAGTCTCAACCCGAGTTGTGGGTGCCCTTCCAGTTTGACCCCAACACCACCAACCAGGGGCACTTCTTCGGGGTTGCGGCCATGCTCAAACCCGGCATCACGCTCAACCAGGCCAACGCCCAGATGAAGCTCGCCTGGCAGCAGTTCGTGCGCAAATTTCCCAAGGCCAATCCCCAGGGCAACTTTGGCGTTCAACCGCTGCGCGACACCATCATCGGCGACGCCCGCCGCTCGCTCCTCGTCCTGCTAGGCGCCGTTGGCCTGGTCCTGCTCATTGCCTGTGCCAACGTCGCCAACCTGCTGCTGGTCCGCGCCACCGGCCGCAAGCGGGAATTTGCGATCCGCTCGGCGCTGGGCGCGAAGCGCTCGCGCATCATCCGCCAACTCCTCACGGAGAGCGTGATGCTCTCGCTCGCCGGCGGCATCCTGGGCCTCATACTAGGCTTCGCCGGCGTGCGCGCACTTCTCGCTATCAGCCCTGCCGGCCTGCCCCGCATCGGTGAAGACGGCTCCGCTATCGGCATGGACTGGCGCGTGCTCGCTTTCACCCTCGCCATCTCCTGCCTCACCGGGATCCTCTTCGGCCTGTTCCCGGCCTTCAGCATCTCCCGCTCCGACCTCAACTCGTCGCTCAAGGATTCGAGCAACCGCGCCGGCACCGGCATCCGTCACGGCCGCGTGCGTGGCGCGCTGGTCGTCAGCGAAGTCCTCCTCGCCGTTGTCCTGCTGATCGGCTCGGCGCTGCTCATCCGCACCTTTGTCGCTCTCCACGCCGTCAACCCCGGCTTCGACTCCCACAACGTCGTCACCATGGAAATGTCGTTGACCGGCTCGCGATTCGAAAAAACGGCGGGGGTCGCCCAACTCTCTCACGACGGCCGCCAGCGCCTCAACGCAATTCCTGGCGTCGAAAACTCAGCCTTTACCTGCTGCCTGCCCATCCAGGGCCAGTTCGGCCTGCCGTTCACCATCGTCGGCCAGCCTGTCGACCCATCCAAGGGACCGCCGGGAGCCGGCTGGATGTCAGCCTCCCCCGACTATTACAAGCTCTTCCATGTTCCCGTGGTCCGCGGCCGCGAATTCAATGACCAGGACACCGCCGGCGCGCCCCTCGTTGCCCTCGTCAACGAGGCCCTGGCGAAGCAGTTCTTTCCCAACAAAAACCCGGTCGGCCAGCAGATCGTCATTGGCCACGGGGTCGGCCCCGACTTTGAGGAGCCCGCCCGCCAGATCGTCGGGGTGGTCGGCAACACCCACGACGGCGGCCTCGGTCAGGATCCGGGCCCCCTCATGATCGTGCCCGACGCCCAGGTTACCGACGGCATGACCAAACTCAACGCCGGTATCGTGCCTCTGCGGTGGGTGGTGCGGACTCACAACGATCCGCGCCTGCTGATGAAAGAAATCACCGAGCAGCTTCGCCAGGCCAGCGGCGGATTTCCCGTCGCGCGAGTTCGGCTCATGGACGAAGTCATCTCATTGTCCACTTCGCGCGAAGACTTCAACATGCTGCTGCTGACCATCTTCGGCGCGGTCGCACTGGTGCTTGCTGCCATTGGCATCTACGGGCTCATGGCTTACTCGGTCGCGCAGCGCACCCAGGAAATGGGCATCCGCATGGCTCTCGGCGCCGACCGCTCCAACATTCGCAAGTTGGTTGTGTGGCAGGGCATGCGCCTCACCATAATCGGCCTGGTGCTGGGCATTGGCGCGGCGTTCTGGCTCACGCGTTTCATTGCCAGTTTTCTTTTTGGCGTCAAATCCTGGGACCCGGTGGTATTCGTGTCGGTACCGCTGATCCTCGCGGCGGTGGCGTTATTGGCTGTCTGGCTTCCCGCTACCCGTGCAGCAAAGCTGAACCCGATGGTGGCGTTGCGGGTGGAGTGAGAAGTGCAGGGAACAAGGAACAGGCATCAGGGGGGCATTAGGTAACAGGGAATCGGATAAGCCGCCATATTCCATCCTTGCGACTTTTTCCCGTTGCGAGGATGGGAAGCCACGAACCGGTCGATCCGTCACCTGTCAGGGTCGCGTCCTGATCGGAGCCACTTTTCCCGCCCGGCCCGATTTTCGCAGTTCCTGCCAATCCTTCTGGGTCTGGTTCGCGTAGGCGACTCCGAATCTGGCCAGGGCCTGTGCGAAGCGGCTGCCGGTCCCGATGTACCCCGCAATCATCAGCGGATCGCCGGAGCGCGCATGGCCGCGGGCCAGCAACTCGCCGCAGACTTCCGCGAACGCCTCCAGCCCTTTGCCGGCCAGGTCCTCGATGGCGATGCTGCCTTTATGGTCGTTGAGCTGGCGGACCAGGAAATCGCGCCCGCCCATATGCGTCCATCCCAGGAACGGGTCCGACTGCACTTGCATGGCGCGCTGACCCTCAACCACGCGCTGCCCATTCTGGTGGGGCGGGCGCGCGTCGGGCAGATAGGGCGTGTAGCCCGACAGCGGCTCTTCCTTGATCTGCAGAAACAGAGGATCCATGGGGCCGTTGCCTTCGAAGTAGATGCAGTAGTCGCGCGTTCCCACGGACCCGGTGCCCACCACCTTGAACGCCACGTCGATCGGCCGGTAGAGCGAGAGCAGATGTTGGCGCTGCGGCTCAAGCATCGCGCGGTAGGGCCCCAGCGCGGCCAGCACTTCCTGTGCCTGGCGCCCGGTGACCCGGGTAAGCATGGGCTTGATCTGCTTGAAGCGGCGCGGCGCTCCGGGTTTCGCGGAGGTCGGCTCGGTCAGCAATTCGAGGATGTGAACGGGCGTGGCTCTCTCGGCTTTGAGCAGCGCATCATGGATCGGCACGATGTTGCCGATGCGGTGGACCTGGTGGCGGCCCACTTCAAGCAGAGGCATCTGCGAGAACGCGCGCATTTGCGCAGCGTAGCGTCCGATGCACCGTTCCACGGCGGCCAGCGCGAAGGCATCCTTGTGGCCCGACTCGCGTCCCGCCAGCACCAGCGAGGCGGCCATGCGCTTCAGGTCCCACTCGAATGGGCCCCGGATAGTCTCGTCGAAATCATTGATGTCGAACACCAGCCGGCCATCGGGCGCGGCAAATGCGCCGAGGTTGCGCACGTGCGCGTCGCCGCAGATCTGGGTAATGATCCCGGTGTTGGGCAGCACTGAGAGATCGGCCGCCATCACCGGCACGGCACCGCGAAAATAGCCGAACGCCGACTGCGCCATCAACTGGTACTTGAGCTTGAGCAGCGCGGGAACGCGGCCTTTGCCGGCGCGGTCGAGCAGGGTGAGCGCTGGGGCCGGCCGCGCCTTGGGCCGCAGTTCGTCGTGCTGCTGACGGCCGATCTGCTTGCGCCGCGCCTGGCCCCGCGCGCGCCGTTCCTCGGGAGTTGTCCAGTGCATGTGCGCACCATACAACGTTGGGGCGTTCTCGGCCAAACAAGTTGCGGGAGATGAACAATTCCTGTCAATTCATATTTCCGCACCCGACGGCAGGCTCCTGCTTCCAATAGACTGAGCTTTGCCTATGAGCGCCGCAGCGGCCGACGCCCGGCCCCTCCCCCAGCCCGCTCCTGTTGCCGCCTGGAAGCCCAAGCGGAATCCGTGGGTCATCGCCATCACCGTCACCCTGGCCACGTTTATGGAGGTACTCGACACTTCCATCGCCAATGTGGCCCTGCCCCACATAGCCGGCGGCCTCGGCGCCAGCGTGGACGAAGCCACCTGGGTGCTGACCAGCTACCTGGTGGCTAACGCAGTCATTTTGCCGGCGTCGGCGTACCTCACCACGTTCCTGGGCCGCAAGCGCTTCTACATGATCTGCGTGGTGCTGTTCGGCATCAGCTCGGCGCTGTGCGGGCTGGCGCCATCGCTCGGCCTGTTGATTTTCTTCCGCGTGCTGCAGGGGGCCGGCGGCGGAGGCCTGGCGCCCAGCGAACAGGCCATCCTGGCCGATACGTTCCCGCCCGAAAAACGCGGCCAGGCCTTTGCGCTCTACGGGCTTGCGGTAGTCGTAGCTCCGGCCGTCGGTCCCACCCTGGGCGGATGGATCACCGACAACTTCGACTGGCGCTGGTGCTTCTACATCAACATACCGGTGGCCATTCTTTCGCTCTTTCTTACCAGCCGCATCGTCGAGGACCCTCCGCACATTGTCGAAGAAGTAAAGCGAGTGCAGAAGCAGGGCCTCAACCTCGACTACTTCGGCTTTGCCCTGCTGGCCATCGGGTTCGGGTCACTCGAGTTTGTGATGGACAAAGGCCAGGAGGACGATTGGTTCGGCTCCCGGCTGATCACCGCATTCATCACCGTCTGCGTGCTTTCTCTGGTCACGCTGGTTATTTGGGAAATCATCCAGATCCGGCGCAAGCATCGGCCCATCCTTGATCTGACTTTGTTCAAACAGCGAAATTTTGCAATTTCGTTCGTGCTGATGTTTGTGCTGGGATTCGTGCTGTTCGGGACCACGGTGATGATTCCGCAGTTCGTGCAGACCCTTCTGGGCTACACCGCGGAACAGGCCGGCCTGGTGATCTCGCCGGGCGGTTTGATGGTGATGGCCATGATGCCGATTGTGGGTTTCCTGGTTACGCGCGTTGACCAGCGGTGGATGATCGTCTACGGATTTGCGATCTCCTCGCTGGCGCTGTTCACCATGCTCAATCTCAACCTGGGCGTGAGCTATGGGTACGTGGCCATGCTACGCGTCTTTCAAGCGGCGGGACTGGCGTTCCTGTTCATCCCCATCAATACGCTTTCGTACGTGGGCATCCCCATGACCAAGAACAATGATGTCAGCGGACTGACCAACCTGGCGCGCAACATCGGAGGCAGTGCGGGAACGGCTTTTCTGGTAACCATGCTGGCGCGCCGGGAGCAGTTCCACCAGGACCGCCTGGGGTCGGGGATCGGGCAGGGCAGCGTGGCTCTTCAGAACCAGGTGGACGCGCTGGGCCGCTACCTGGTCGAACACGGGGGACGAGCCTTCTCGTTGTCCCAAGGGAGAGCCATGGCGCAAGGCAACATCTATAGCCAGTTTTTGCGCCAATGCACCATGCTGGCCTACCTCGACGTCATCAAGGTACTCGCCATCGGCGCGCTGCTGCTGATCCCTTTCATCTTCCTGATGAAGCGGCCGCCCAAGAGCAAGGGCGGCGCGCCGATGGGACATTAAAAAGCAGGGACCAAGGCAACAGGGACCAAGGGAACAAGGGAGGAAATTTCGCCAGGGTGCGTTAGACTTTCCGCTGGACGACTTGCGAAGGAACCACGCGGCTCTCAGTCCTGAGATTCGGAAAACCCGCGAGCAAGGCTTCCGGGAGGGCTGGCATTTGTTGATGCGCGCTGCCGCACGGGTGTTGCTGGTTCTGCTTGCCGCCGCAGCGGTAACCTTTCCGCTTGCAGCGCAACCCGACGGCATTCCCCTGACCGTGGAAAAGATCTATGCTCACGGACCGCTGATCGGAAACCTTCCCGGGGCGATCACCTGGTCGCCGGACGGAAAGCATCTGACCTACCTCGACGGCGGGGAACTGATCGATCTCGATCCGGCTTCGGGCAAGCCGCATGTCCTGGTCAGCCGCGCCAAGCTCAGCGCCCTCGGCGAGGCCAGCGGCTCCGAGCAGGACCGCGACCATCGTGAGCGCTACAACATGGCCGGCTACCTGTGGTCGCCCGACGGCAATCATCTTCTCTTCGACGCCAACGGTCGATTGTGGTACTACGACTTGAAAAACGGCACCGGCGTCCAGGTTGCTTTCACCGACATGGCCTCCGGCGACGACCCCAAGTTCTCGCCCAACGGAGAGATCCTGTCGTTCGTGCGCGATCACAATCTCTCCGTGGTGCGGCTGCGCGAGCCTGGCAGTCCCATGTCGCTGGTGGGAGGAACTCCGGGCGCGGGCATTCTGGGCGGCGAAGTGGACTGGGTCTACGAAGAGGAACTGGATGTGCGCAGCAACTACTTCTGGTCGCCCGACTCGAAGAGCATCGCCTACCTGCAGATGAATGAAGCGAACGTGCCGGAGTACCCCATCGTCGACTGGATTCCATCGCACGCGCGGATGGCTCCGCAGCGCTATCCCCAGCCTGAAGACCTGAACCCCGAGGTGCGTGTTGGCGTAGTCAGCGCATCGGGCGGAAAGACAAGTTGGGTCCGCCTCCCCCTCCACGAAGGCCAGGATTACGTTCCGCGGTTCGGCTGGATCGATCGCAAAACACTATGGGTGGAGACGCTGACTCGCGATCACAAGCACCGCGACATTTACTTCGCCGATGCCGGCAGCGGCCAGTCGCACCTGGTCCTCGAACTGATCGACGACAAGTTTCTCGATGAGAACTACGATGTGGCGGTCAATGAGGGATCCATCCTTCTCACCAACTGGTCGGACGGCCACAACCACATCTACCTCTACAGCTACGACGCCCGGAACCCGGGAGCCGCCACGGCCAAGCTCGAGAAGCAACTGACCAGGGGCGAATTTGAAGTGAGCGGAATCTCTTCAATCGACTGGGCGAAGAAGTTTGTCTATTTCGCCTCCAACCAGGGAAACCTGCTGGAGCAGCAATTGTGGCGCGTCAGCTTCGATGGCGAGTTGAAAGCCATCACCGCGACGCCCGGATATCACGACGGTAATTTCGCCGATTCGGGAGGCGCATACGTCGATACATTCTCCACCCGCATGACGCCGCCGCAACTCAGCCTGTGCCAGGAAGGCGGAGAGTGCAAAACCTTCTGGTCAACACGCGCCCTCGCGCCCTATCGTCTGCGCGAGCCGGAACAACTGGAAGTAAAAGCCGGCGACGGAACCGCGTTGTATGCGACGCTGATGCTGCCCGAGGGCGCTGCCGCGGCGGCCAGCGTGCCGCTCATCGTGAACCCGTATGGCGGTCCGGGAGCGCAGACCGTGCTTAATCGCTGGGGCGACAACGCGTGGGCCGACCATCTGCTGTTCGACGAACTGCTGGCCCAGCATGGATTCGCCGTGCTGCGCACCGACAACCGCGGCATGGGCAAGCGCGGACGGGTATTCGCGCAGGCCGCTTTTCACAACTTCGGCCCGATCCAGCTCAGCGACCAACTCGCCGTTCTCGATGCGGCGCTCGACAAATATCCGCAACTCGACAAGCGTCGGCTGGGCTGGTGGGGCTGGAGCTGGGGAGGCACGTTCACGCTCTATGCGATGACCCACTCCGATCGTTTTCGAGCCGGGGTCGCGGTGGCTCCGGTGACCGATTGGCACGACTATGATTCCATTTATACCGAGCGGTACCTCGGCCTGCCTTCAACGGATGTGCCGGCCTACCGCGATTTTTCCGTGGTGAATTCGGCTTCCCGCCTGAAAGGGAATCTGCTGCTTGTGCACGGCACGGGCGATGACAACGTTCATATTGAGAATTCCATGCAATTCATCCAGGCCTTGATCGATGCCGGCATTCCGTATGATTTCCAGGTCTTTCCGCGGAAAACGCATTCCATCTCGGGAAACGAAGCTCGCGTAGAATTATTCAACCGCATCCTGGCGCACTTTGAACGCTATCTGAAGCCGCCCGTGCAATAAAGTAAAGCAATCACTCGTCTTAAATTCGAACAGAACGGAATCCTGACCCCTATGGATAAAATTACCGACCTTCTGCTTTCGCGCGAAGAAGCGCTTCTCGATCCGCGGGTGCGCCGCGACCCGACGGCCGTCGCGAATCTTCTCACTGACGATTTTGTTGAATTTGGTTCTTCGGGACGTGCGTGGACCAAGGAGGAGATCATTGAACTGCTCGCGGACGAGTCGTTCTCCCCTGTATACATCGAAGACTTCCGCTGTGATTTGCTGGGTGACGATGTGGCGCTGGTGACCTACCGGGCGGTGCGAACTGACACCCAGACAGGCAGCCGTATCTCCAGCCTGCGGAGTTCAATTTGGACAAATCTACCGGGGGGATGGCGCGTACGGTTTCACCAGGGTACGCGAACCTTCTAAGGGACGAAGATCTTAAACCTCGCGGCGGCTGAAAAGATCATCCTTCTCGCGGCATGGGCATTTGGAACAGCCCAGGCAGCAGACAAGCAGAACCGCAACCCCCGCGGTGACGATCAACGCCAGCAGGCTTCCACTCGTCGTGAGCCATTGAAGCAATGTGTGCATAGGTAAACCCGGCAACGAGCCTAATCAAGTTAGATGCAGATTCCCGTGGGTTGGCCGTCAACCGGAAGGAGCCCAAGGGAATCTGAAGTGGACACAGTGTAGCACCGCACGAATTGGTCTGGCCACTCCCAATTCGTGATATATTAAAGCGAAGAAAGGGCGAATAAGCCAGGATGGAATTTGAGCCCATTCCGGATCAACCGCTGGAGGGCTGGCCGGTCGAAATCCCGGTCAACGTTGACCCTCCTGATCCCCCGGATCGGCCATCCGGGAACGCCCTTGCGCTGAACTGGCTCTTCGTCGATCTCAATTCCTACTTCGCCTCGGTGGAGCAGCAGGACCGTGCGGAACTGCGCGGCAAACCGGTGGGCGTTGTTCCCATGCTGGCCGACACAACCTGCTGCATTGCCGCCAGTTACGAGGCCAAGGCCTTCGGGGTGCGCACCGGCACCATCGTGGCCGACGCCCGGCGCCTGTGTCCCGACATCATCCTTGTCGATGGGCGGCACGAACTCTATGTCGAGTATCACCACCGGGTGGTGGAAGCGGTGGAAAGCTGCCTTCCGGTGACAGCGGTTTGCTCGATCGACGAAATGGCCTGCCGGTTGATGGGCAGGGAACGCCCGCTTCTGGCCGCCATGGAACTGGGCCGCAAAGTGAAGGAGCGCATCCGCGAACGGGTGGGCCCGTGGATGCGCAGTTCCGTGGGTTTGGCGACCAACCGCTATCTCGCCAAGGTGGCCAGCGACATGGAGAAGCCCGACGGGCTGGTGGCGCTGCCTCTCGACATCCTGCCCGAAGCCCTGCGGCGCCTGACGCTGCGCGATCTGCCCGGCATCGGCGCGCGGACCGAAAAGCGCCTGAATGAGCGCGGCCTTCGCACCATGGAGGACCTGCTGACCCTCGATTGCGAACAGGCCGGACAGTTGTGGGGATCGGTGTGGGGCGAGCGGCTCTGGCACTGGCTGCGCGGCGAAGACTTCGAGATGGCCGAGACCGATCACCTCAAGTCCATCAGCCATTCGCACGTTCTCGCGCCCGACATGCGGACGAAGGAGAAGGCCTGGGCCGTGGCTCACAAGCTGCTGCACAAGGCCGCCATGCGATTGCGCTCCGGAGATCTGTGGGCCAGCAATATCGGGCTTGCTGTCGGGTTCGCCGTGCGGCGCGGCGAAAACCTGCCGGTGAGCCGGTTCGGCGTTCCTTCGCGCGGATGGCACGGAGAAGTAAAGCTCACCGAATGCCAGGACAACCAGATCCTGATCGCCTCATTGCGCAAGCTGTGGGAGTCGCAGCCCAAAGGCGCCGAGTACGAGAATCCGTTTTTTGTGGGCGTGCAGTTGGGAGGCCTGGTTCCCACACGTCTGCACACGCTGAGCTTGTTTGACGCACTCGATACCGAGCAGAGCCGTACCCGGCTGCTGGCCGCAATGGATCAACTGAATGAGAAGTACGGCTTGAGCACCCTGGCTCCGGCGACGATGCTCAGCGCCTACAAGGCGGCGCCGACCCGCATCGCGTTCCACAGTATTCCGGAGCTGTTTTGAGAACAGTTGTCAGTTGTCAGTTTTCAGTTCTCAGTTCGCAGTTCGTAGTTCACAGTTCGTAGTTCACAGTTCGCAGCGCGTAGTCCTCAGTTCTCATAAACCGCTACAGAAAACTTCCTGCCGTTTGGTTCACAGGTCGGAGCTGCAGCTGAACCAGTCCGGTCGCTACTGTGAGCTGAAAACTGAAAACTGAGAACTGAAAACTGCCCCTTCCCACAGCACCCATCCTCCCGGCAATGAACTTTTCTTTTCCATTCGCGTAAATCTCTGCATCCTCGAACCGCTTCCCCTGCGGATTAGAAAGTAGAAGCGAAACCCATGGTGCAAGAATGGCAGCCGGATTTCGAACAACTCGTGGACCAGCACCAGTCCATGGTGTTTTCGCTTGCCTTGCGGATGACCGGCGATCGGGGGCTGGCGGAAGAGATTGCGCAGGACGTTTTTCTGGAACTGGATCGAAACCTGGGCAAGATCGAAACTCCCGAGCATGGGTGCTTCTGGCTGCGGCGAGTGACGATGAGCCGGTCGGCCGATGCACTGCGTCGCAGGCGGGTGCGGGGAATGGACCTGTGGGTGGACATGGATGAGGCGCATGGTGCGCGGCAACCGGAAGAACCGGCATCTCCTCTGGGAGCGCGGCTCGAGTACCTGTTGACCACGCTGCCGGAGGCGCAACGCGCGGCGCTGGTCCTCCGCTACCAGGAAGACATGCTGCCCGAAGAGATCGCCGCTACTATGGATGCGCCGCTGGCTACGGTGAAGAGCAATCTGCAGCGCGGGCTAAAATTGCTGCGGGCCAAGGCCAGCAGTCATTTGCGGGAGTTTATTCGTGGAGTTGGAACCGATGGACGACTTTGAAAAGGAACTGGAGCAGGCACTGCAGCGCCGGCCGGCTCCGCCCAGCCTGAAGCGCAAGGTAATGGAGCGGCGCGGCCTGCGCACCATGGAGCGGCGCCACGGTCATTGGCTTCTCTGGCAGCGGGTTGCGGCGGGAATGGTGCTGGCCGCGATGCTGGGCGGCGCCATGGAGTGGAAGTTGCGCCGCGTCGAAGAGCAGCGCCAGGGAGAAGAAGCGCGCCGCCAGGTGATGATCGCGCTGCGCATTACGGGTCACGCATTGAACGCGGTAAATGAGCACCTTGCCGCTCACGACCGCGGAGATGAGTAGGGGAAGTGGAGTTTGGAAATGGCACGCGACTCACGGAGATTCCAATGAAGAACCGAACGATCTACTTTGCGGTTCTGGCGCTGACGGCATTCTTATTGCCTGCCGCCGCGCAGAACCCGCAGAACTCGCAGTTGCCCCTCCCGCCCGCTGTTGAAAAAGAACTGGCCGCGCGCGCCTCCAACGTGACCGAGGTGACGCTGGGGAAGAACATGCTGGGCTTTGCCTCCAAATTCATGACCGGCAAAGATCAGGACGAAGCGGCCACCAAGCATCTCATCGAGAATCTGGACGGCATCTACGTCCGTTCTTACGAGTTCGACAAGGAAGGCCAGTACTCGATGGAGGAGATCGAGAAACTGCGCTCCTACTTCGAGACCAGTGAATGGACCCCCATTGTTCACTCGCGCGAGCGCAAGTCCGGCGAGACCACCGACGTTTTGTTCAAGATGGTGAACGGGGAGACCCACGGCATGTTCGTGCTCTCTGTGGAGCCGAAGGAATTGACGATCGTGCTTATCCTGGGGCCGGTCCGCATGGAAGACCTGGGCAAGTTGCGGGGCATCGGGGGACTGGGCGCACTGGGCGACATCCAGTCCAGTCACATAAAGGACAAGGAAAAGGACAAGGACAAAGACAAGGAAAAGGATAAAGACAAGACGAAGGGAGACTCGGAATGAGGCGGCTTCTGTTGATCCCGGTTTGCTTCATGGCATTGCTGGTTCCGGTCGCGTTGCTGGCCGGGGGCGGCGAAGGTTTTAACGGCGTGGTGCGAACCCTCGAAGGCAAATATCACATTCACGCCACGCGCATCCCCTTTCTCGGCCTCATCAGCTTCGTGTCGGGCAGGGCGACCCACGGCGGCGTAAGCGATATCCACGTGGCGGAGTTTGAACGCTTCTCCGGCCCGATGGACGGCGATGAACTGAATGAAATGGTGGAAAGCAAACTCGGACCCGGGTGGGAGCGCATCATTCGCGAGACCAGCCGCAACGGGGAAGGGCAGACCCTGATCTTCATGCATCCCGAGGGAGCGCGCATGGGACTGTTCGTCCTCGATGCGGACGGACGCAATCTCGATGTGGTGCAGGTGTCGGTGAATCCCGATCATCTCGCCGAGAGCGTGAATCAGTACGAGCATCACCATCACGAAAATTACGATTCCGAAGGTAACGAATCCGACTGACCCTCGGTATCTTTTCGGGGTACCCTATGGCATCTGCGCAGGGGTGCCCGTCGCGCCATTCCTCTGTATCCAACCCGCCATATCGCGCCCATTCGCGGTTGACTAAAATGGTTTGCGAACGTGGCAAGTATCGTTTCCATTCCGGTTTCCGACTATCGCGGCAGGCTTGCGCCCTCGCCGACCGGCTATCTGCATGTGGGCCACGCGCGCACTTTCTGGACGGCCTGGCAGCGCGCACGGGATGCGGGCGGCGCGCTGGTGATGAGGATGGAAGACCTCGACCCGGATCGCAGCCGCGGTGCGTATGCCGATGCGGCTATCGAAGACCTGCGCTGGCTGGGAATTCGCTGGCACGAGGGTCCGGATCGCGGCGGCCCGTTTGGGCCATATACGCAGAGCAAGCGCCGACCTGTTTATTTCGAGGCATGGCGCAAACTGCTCAATGGCGGATTTCTTTTTCCCTGCCGGTGCTCGCGCAAGGATCTGGATGCGGCGGTGGGCGCTCCGCACGAGGCTGCCGCGCGCACTACGGCGGCGCAGCGATCTTTCAAGCTCGAGGCCCTTGACGACGAGCCCATCTACCCCGGCACCTGCCGCCAGGAATCGTGGCATGCGCCGCAACTGCCCGGTCCCACCGGCGTGGACCCCGAACGGCCCGATGGAATCAATTGGCGTTTTCGGGTCCCCGAGGGCGAAGTGGTTGAATTCGAGGACCAGAACCTGGGTCCGCAGCGCTTTGTGGCCGGCGTCGATTTTGGCGACTTCGTGGTGTGGCGGCGCGATGGGGTGCCCAGCTATCAGCTCGCCTGCGTCGCCGACGATGTCGCCATGGGCATCACCGAGGTGGTGCGCGGCGCCGACCTGCTGAAGTCGACGGCCCGCCAGATCCTGCTGTTTCGCGCGCTGGGCGTGGCTCCGCCGCGCTGGTTCCATTGCCGGCTGGTGGTGGATCACAACGGCCGCCGCCTGGCCAAGCGCCACGATGGCCTCAGCCTGCGTTCCCTCCGCCAGAGGGGCCTCACGCCGATGAATATTCTCTCGGCAGAACTTCCCATGATCGCGTAAATCGGCCGTACCACGGTTGCAAATAGGCACAACTCGTCCAGAGAAGGTAATCTTGGTGCGGGATTCCGCAACCAGGACTCGCCCCCTCAGGAGACCTTCCCCATGGAAGCCAACGAAGCTAGCGAATTGCAGGAGCACGCCGAGCACGGCGCGCACGAAGCCAGTATGCGTCCCGTCGCGTTCACCATGAGCGTGCTGGCGGTGCTGGTTGCGGTCACCACGGTACTGGGCCATCGCACTCACACGGAAGCGGTGCTCGATCAGAACAAGGCCACCGACCAGTGGAATGAATACCAGGCCAAGAAAATCCGTTCTTACAACACTGGCCTGTCCGCCGATCTTCTGGGGGTTCTCGTAGTTGCCGACAAGGACAAATCCGCCAAGATCGCCAAGGCTTACGCCGACCATCAGGCCAAGTGGACCGACGACCTGAAAGAGGGCCAGGACAAGGCCGAAGGGCTGGAGAAGAAAGTGGAAGAGGCCGAGGCCCGCGCCGATCGCTACGACCTGGGAGAGGCCCTGCTCGAAATCGGCCTCGTCGTCACCTCGGTTACCCTGCTGACTCGCAGCCGCATTTACTGGTTTCTGGGCCTGGTGTTCGCCGCCGGGGGAATACTCTCCGCCCTCTCCGTCCTCTTGCTGAAGTAGTGTCCTACCGGGGCAGGCGCCATCGCGGGGCAAAGCGCCTTCGTGGTAGACTTTCCGCGCATGAAGGCATTGCCTCTCATCGTGCTGCTGGGCTTTTCGGCGGCCGTGTTCGCGGCCCAGTCGACTTCGCCAGCGCCGACCCTGGCCGGGACCCACTCTGCCGATCTGGGGTTCAGCTACAGCGTGCCCAACGATTGGGAGGTGCTGGGCCCTCCGCCCACCGTGGACCAGCAGAAATCCGAGGCCAGCCGGAATGCCGCCACGGACGAGGAAAAGAAAGGACTGGCCTGCCTGGAGCCAGTTCTTACCGCCCGGGATCGCAAGTCCGGCTCGGTTCTGAGTGTGGAAGCGCTGCCCTTCGCCTGTTTCGGTCATGAGATGACGAATGAAGACCTGCCCGGGTTCGCCGCCGGTGCGCCCGAGGTTCTCAAACAGAGTTTCAATCTGGGCGAACCCGCGTTCGCCACGTATGTCCTGGGCACGCACAGCATGTGGATAGAGCGGGCTCACGCCACCCTGAAAGACCATCCTGAAGTTCCATTCACGGTCGAGATCGCCTGCGGTCTTTTGAAGAAAGCCGCTGTCTGCTGGCTGGCAGTGGCCGGCGATGACGACGCGCTCCGCGCCTTCGAGCGTGCCGCCGTGATTCTGGACGGCGAGACGCTGAGTGCTTTGGTTCCCCCCACCGCATTCGACAAGAAGCCCTCTTGAGCACGGCCTGGGAGCAGGGCAGTCCCGCTACTTGAAACGTTGTGCCGACAATCCATGAACCCGTAACGTCTTGAAACGAATCTAAGCTCAGGAATACAGTTTTCGCGTTATCGTGCTCGAGACGGTCGTCTCGACGGTCCCAACCAGCAGGCCCAGCCCCGCTGCCCCGGCTCCCTCCATCCCTGACCCGGCGCGCGGAGCCTTCGTTTCAGGAGAGAATGATTGGCTGACTTGCAAACTACGGCTCCGGCTCCGGCCGGCGCGGCTGCCGCCGCTCCCCCTGGGCCGCTGGTGCAGGCCCTGTGGAAGCCGCGCACCAATCCCTGGCTGATTGCGGCCACGGTGGCGCTGGCGGCGTTTATGGAAGTGCTGGACACCTCCATCGCCAACGTGGCCTTGCAGCACATTGCGGGCAGCCTGGGCGCCAGCACCGACCAGGCCACGTGGGTGCTGACCAGCTACCTCGTCTCGAACGCCATCGTTTTGCCCCTCGGCGCATGGGCCTCCAGCGTAATGGGCCGCAAGAATTTTTTCCTCGCCTGCATCGTGATCTTCACCATCGCCAGCTTCCTGTGCGGCGCCGCGCTCTCGCTGCCCATGCTGCTGATGTTCCGGGTGCTGCAGGGCGCGGGCGGGGGCGGCCTGCAGCCCATGGCACAGGCCATCATGGCCGACTCATTCGAGCCCCACAAGCGCGGCCAGGCTTTTGCCCTTTACGGCCTCGTGGCCGTGCTTGCTCCCTCCATCGGCCCCACCCTGGGCGGCTGGATCACCGACAACTTCAGCTGGCGCTGGATCTTCTTCATCAACATCCCGGTCGGCATTCTCGCCTTCGTCCTGGTTACCCGCCTGGTGGAGGATCCGCCGTGGATCAAGCCGGACCGTTCCCGCATGTTCAATGTCGACTTCCTTGGCCTGAGCTTTCTTTCCATCGCCATGGGAGGCATGCAGATCATGCTCGACAAGGGCGAGGAGAACGACTGGTTCGCTTCCGGGTTCATCCGCTTCTTCTGCTTCTTGTTCGTGGGCGGCATGATCGCGCTGGTGCTGTGGGAGTTGCATACCGATAAACCGATCATCAATCTGCGATTATTTCGCTACAAGAACTTCGCGATCTGTTGTTTCCTGATGATGCTGGTCGGAGGGGTGCTGAACGCCAACACGGTGCTGCAGCCCGAGTTCATGCAGCAGCTGCTCGGCTACAACGCCACCACCGCGGGACTGGCTCTGACGGCCGGGGGCATCGCGCTGGTGATCGTGATGCCACTTGCCGGCTGGGCGACCAGCAAAATTTCCGCGCGCACCCTCGCCGTCTGCGGATTCGCCATGTTCACGTTCACTTTCCGCTACGCCGCCGCCGTCACCAGTCTCGATATGAGCTTTACCCGCGCTTCGTGGCTGCGCGTCATCCAGATGCTGCCCTTGCCCTTCTGCTTTATCTCCATCACCAACGCGGCCTACGTGGGCATGCCCAAGGAAGAGAGCAACCAGGTCGCGGGACTCATCAACTTCGCCCGCAATATCGGCGGCAGTGTTCTGATCGCCCTTACGAATGCCCAGGTGACTTCGCGCTCGCTGTGGCACCAGCAACATCTGCAGTCCGACATGCAAGTCGGCATGCCCGGGTACGACGCGCACCTGAACGCCCTGCAAGGCGTCCTGGGCAATACCTTCGGCGGCGCCAACGGGGCGGGGCGGGCTATTGCTTCGATCTATAACCAGCTCAACCAGCAGGCCGCGATGCAGGGCTACCAGGACGTCTATATCGAGCTCTCCTGGATGTCGGTGATTCTCATCCTGTTTGCATTCATGCTCAGCAAGAACCGTCCCGGTCAGGGCCCCGGCGCATCAGCCATGCACTGAGTGCACCAGACTTTCCTTTCGAACTATTGGGTGATGTTGGACATCACGCCCAGGTAGCCGGGGCCGACGATACCGTTGGTACCGAGGAAGAACAGACTCGGCAGTTCTCCGGTCTTCAAAGGCGCCAGCACCACGCCGCCCCAGTGCCCGTTGTAAATGTACTGCGCCGGCCCGAAATTTAGTCCTCCCTCGCCCGGCAATACCCGCACTGCTCCACTGTCGATGTTGAAGTTCAAATCGTCGAGCTTGCCGTCGCCGTTGAGGTCCGCGAGTGTGAGATAGGTCAGCCCTGCCGCCACATTCCTCGAACCCGCCCAGTAGAAACCGCTTGTTTGCTTGGCCAGCAGGGTTGCAATCCGCCACGGATAGGCGGCCGTATTCGGCCACAGGGAAACCAGCAGGTCGGCCTTCCCGTCTCCATTCAAATCGGTCGCCGCGATGGAGTTGATGAGTTGACCCGCGAAGGTATAGGTCACCTTTGTCGGAATCGTGAACGTGCCGTTCCCTTGCCCCTCCATAACGGTGAATGCGTTGTTGGAGGTGGCGATGAGGATCAGGTCCTGGTTGCCGTCCCCGTTGAAGTCGCCGGACGGACCCAGAATTTCATACGCCTGAGCATGGTGAACGGACTGCGTGTTCAAGAGCGTACCGTCGCCTTCGTTTCGGAAGATGTCGATGTAGGTGTCGCTGCCGGCGACTGTTCCCCCCACCGCGTTGGCAGTCAGCACCGCCAGGTCCTTCTTTCCATCGTGATTGAAATCGCCAAGTTCCGCGGTTACGGTTCCTACCGGCAGAGGATAGCTGTGCGCTTTCGCAAAGCCGCCCTTCCCGTTACCGAGCCAGACCTCCACATTTCCCTGGTACGCGGGATAGGGCGGCGTGTTATATCCGCCATATATGTAGAGCAGATCCGGTTTTCCGTCGCTGTTCACGTCGGCAAGGAGAAATTGCGAGAACGGATGCGGGGTGATAGGAAGAGTGCTGGCCGTGAACGTCCCTGACCCATTTCCAAGCAGCAAGGTCAGTTGCGTGTTGTAGGGCAAGGCGCTGTTGAACGTCTGCGAAAACACCAGCAGATCGGTGTTGCCGTCGCCATTCACGTCGCCCGTGGTGAGGCTTACCGGCGCGTAAGTTGCCTGGCTGGGAAACGGAATCGCGAGCGGCGCTGAAAACTTGATGCTCTGCGGAAAAAGCCGGGGTGAGATCAAGGCAACCAGGACGAAAAAGCAGGGAATTGCCATTCTATTGGCGCGGGAGATGAACATGTGGGGAACTCCGAGGCGGGCTGCTCAGTGGGATGGTACAGACGTTTCGGGCAGGCTCCGACCCGGTCAAGGATGCGCATCCGCCCCAAACGGGTTGCTTTCTGGCTGCTGAACGCGCGCCCTATCGCAGCAGTGGCACGAGCTGCAGAGGTGCAGATCCTCTCCGACTCCAAGCCTACCGACGGCGTCCGTCTGCTGTGACGCTCGAGGGCGACCGGTTGATCCTCGTCGCCAAGGCTACGAAATGGCTGAGGGTCACGTGCGTCGTCGGGCGTGGGAGGAGTCAGCGCAGAAAGCGCGTGAGAATGGAAATTGGGCGCAAAAACGAAAACGCCGGAAACCTTGCGGTCTCCGGCGTCTTCCGGGTGCCTCATAGCTTATCGGTCCAAACACCATCCAGTGTTGACCCGACGATGAATCTTCAGCCGCAGCGGTTCTTTTCCGTCTTCCCGCTAAGCTCTCAGTGCTACTTCAAACCTTGGTTCGGATCTTGCATCCCGGCCAGGCCGTCGATGAAATCCCCTCACTTCGATTTTCCACTGCACCTGCTGCTAGACCGTCGGCGCTTCTGCCGTCATCCTTCGGCGACCTCGTCTTCGACCGAAGCCGTTGACGCTGTCTCCGCTCTAGGGCGGCCTCCGCACCTTCTGCCAGGCTCTCGTTCCCGCTTTCGACTTCGTTCGGCGCTCCCGTCCCCGCTCTAGATTCGTGGACGAGATCTCCGCATTCTGCCGAATGCCTTCCCTTGAGCCAAGCCGGTGAAGTAACCCTCAGGTTCCGCTCTGCAGTCTTGTCTTCGACCGAGGCCGTTGACGCGTTTACTTTGCTTTCCCTGCCTGTTACTTCTCCTGCTGAGCTGCGCCTCGCTTTCAGCTTCCTTCGGATCTCTTTCTTCGGCCTGGCCGAGGATCAATCTCCGTGATCCGCTGAACGCTGCCGCGCCTGCTCAACCGGCGACGAAATTCCTTCTGCTACTGAACTTTGCATCGCCTGCCCACACCGGGGATGAGTTTTCCGATTTCCCTCGAATCTTGCATCCCGCGACTTGCGCCGCGAGGCGAATCTCCGAATTCGATCGAACCTTTCATCTTCCTGCGTGGCAGGAAATGTTCCTTCCGACTCACTACTCAGCTACCAACTGAAGTGACTGTAGGATTAATGCGCCTGTGGACGCAAGTGCAAAACTTGACAAAACTGTGGATATTGTGGTTATATTGCGCAATCCCCTGAAAAGAGTGCGAAATAGAGTCCGGCGGGAGTGCGTCTGTGTAGCGATTCCCCGCGTCTTTATTGGGGATGCCTCAACTTTGGTGCAATCGGGTTGTGTGGGTTGGCTGGAAATGAATGCTTGCTCTCGGCGCGGCTTTTTTACCTGAGCCGCAGATCGTCATTCCTGAAGCTAAGAAGCCAAAAAGCTAGAAGCTAGAAGCTAAAAGCAAGAAGCTGAAAGCTAAAAGCAAGAAGCTGTCTCTCTTTCCCCTTCTGCGAAAATAGAAAAGCAATGCTCTCCCTGCAAAATGCCGGCAAGCGCTTCGGGCCCAGAATCCTCTTTCAGGAGGCCGGCTGGCTGATCCGCGCCACAGAGAAGACCGCCCTGGTCGGCGCTAACGGCACCGGCAAATCGACGCTGATGAAAGTTCTGGCCGGCCTGGAAACTCTCGACTACGGCGACATCCAGCGCACGCGCGGCATGAGCATCGGCTACCTGCCTCAGGAGGGTCTGCGCCTCGCCGGCCGCAACATCTTTGAGGAATGCCTTACGGTCTTCGACGAGATCCGCGACATGGAGAGGGAGATCGAGAGCCTCAG
The DNA here is from genome assembly GCA_963730805.1 of uncultured Acidobacteriota bacterium. Taxonomy (GTDB): domain Bacteria; phylum Acidobacteriota; class Terriglobia; order Terriglobales; family Acidobacteriaceae; genus Telmatobacter. Next base: position 726,257 of record CAVSTL010000001.1, read on the forward strand.
CGCGCAACTCACCGAACTCGATCACGCCAGTCCGGAATACGAAGCCACGGCGGAGCGTTTCTCGCTGGTGCAGGATCGCTTCCACGCCCTCGATGGGTACGCGCTCGATGCCCAGGTGGGCGCGGTGCTGACCGGCCTCGGCTTCACCAAGGAGGACTGGTCGCGCCAGACCGATGAATTCTCCGGCGGCTGGCAAATGCGCATCGCACTGGCCAAGCTGCTGCTCGCCAAACCGAACCTGCTCTTGCTCGACGAGCCCACCAACCATCTCGATCTCGAAACGCGCAACTGGCTCGAGGACTATCTCAAGACTTATCCGTTCGGCTACATCCTCATCTCCCACGACCGCTACTTTCTCGATGTCACCATCGACCGCACCGTGGAGATATGGAACAAGCGCCTCACCATCTACCAGGGCAACTACACAAAATATCTTTCGCAGAAGGACGAGCGCCGCACCTTGCTGATGGCGGCCTGGCGCAACCAGCGCGACCAGATCGAGCACCTCGAATCCTTCATCAACCGCTTTCGCTACAAGGCGTCGAAAGCGAAGCAGGTGCAGTCGCGCATCAAGGAACTTGAAAAAATCGAGCGCATCGAAATCCCCAACGAAGAGCCCGTGATTCACTTCAAGTTCCCGCAGCCTCCGCCCTCGGGCCGCATGGTGGTGGAAGCCGAAGGTCTCGGGAAGAGTTACGGCGAAAAACCGGTGCTCAAAAACGTCCGCTTCAACATCGAGCGCGGCGATCGCGTGGCCCTGGTCGGTGTCAATGGCGCCGGCAAATCGACATTGATCAAGCTGATGACCGGCGTGGAAGTGCAGACTTCAGGCAGCGTGCGACTCGGCCACAACGTGGTCAGCGAATACTTTGCGCAGGACCAGTACAAGGTGCTTGACGGCGATGTGCGCATGCTCGACGACATCAGCCGCGCCGCGATCAAAGTGCCCGAATCCGAACTCCGCTCGCTCCTCGGCTGTTTCCTCTTTTCCGGCGATGATGTCTTCAAGCCGCTGGGCGTGCTTTCCGGCGGAGAGCGCAATCGCTACGCCCTGGCGCGCATTCTCGTCTCGCCGTCGAATTTTCTTCTCCTCGACGAGCCCACCAATCATCTCGACATGCGCGCCAAGGACGTGCTGCTCGAAGCTATTGCGGCCTTCTCAGGAACCGTGATCTTTGTCTCCCACGACCGCTACTTCATCGATCGACTCGCCACGCGCGTGCTCGAAGTCGAGAACGGCACAGTCATTACCTACGAGGGTAACTACGAAGATTATTTGCGCAAGAAGGAAGAACAGGCCGCCGGCGGGATCCCGCAACTTTCCGTGCCCCGCCTTTCCGATAGCCTCATCGTCCGAAAGGCGGGAGACCGCGAGACGCCGCGCGCCGAGGACAACGGAAACGGACGCAGCACCGAAGCCTCAGCAAAGGACCGCCTCAAACGCCTCAACCCCATCAAGCAGAAACAAATGGAAGATCGCTGCGCGTTTCTCGAGGAAGAAGTCCCGCGTGTCGAAGCGGCCATCGCCCACACCGAGCAGCAGCTGGGGACCTATGTCTCCGCCGACGAGACCCACCGCCTGACAAATCTGGCGGGAGAACTCCGCAATCAGTTGGCTGAGCTCACCTCGGAATGGGAGGAGCTGATGATACTTCTCGAGGAGCAGGCGTCGCTTCCCTGAGTCTTCCTTTCCGAATCTCTCGTGCATAATCAAAACAACGATGGCGCTCCTCTGGAACCCCGAAAGCTGGTCGCAGCGGCTGGCTGAACTCGAAGCCCAATCGGGCGATTTGAAAGAAGCTCCGCTGCGCCGCGATGTGCGCTCGCTGGGCATGCTGTTGGGCGAGGTGCTGCGCGAGCAGGCCGGCGACGATCTCTTTGCCCACGTCGAGGCGCTGCGCCAGGGCACCATTCGCCGCCGCGATGCCGAAGCCCGCGGCAACCAGGACGAAGCCGCCCGCCACGGCGCCGCCGCCCTCGAACTGGTCCACTCGCTTCCTGTGGACCGGGCTATCCTGCTGACTCGCGCCTTCGCTTTCTATTTCGAACTCATCAACCTGGCCGAGACCAATCACCGCAAGCGCCGCCGCCTGGCGCTGCAGTTAAGCGGCCAGGCGGCGCGCCAGCGCGGCTCGCTGGTCGGAACGCTGTGTGAAATGCGCCGCGTCGGCATCAGTTCGGACGAAGCCATGGACTGGCTCAAGCGCGTCGTCATCGTGCCCGTGTTCACCGCGCATCCCACGGAAGTGGCTCGCCGTTCGGTGATGTTCAAGCGCCGCCGCATTGGCGATTTCCTGGCCGAGCTCGATCGCATTCCCATTCCCGAGCTGGACCTCGCGCGCCTCGAAGAACAGGTGCTAGCCGAAATCACGAGCCTGTGGCAGACCGACGAAGTCCGTTCTCATCGGCCCACGGTGTACGACGAAATCAAGATGGGGCTCGACTACTACGACGTCTCCATCTTTGCCACGCTGCCCGGCCTGTATCGTGAAATCTCCGCCGCGTTGCGCGCGGCATACGGGCTTGAAATCGAGCCGCACGAACTGCCGCAGGTGCTGCGCTTCGGCTCCTGGATCGGCGGCGATCGCGACGGCAATCCTTTCGTCACGCCGCAGGTCACGCGCGATGCGGTTCAACTGGCACGCGGCCATCTGCTGCTCTACTATCAAGGCCGGCTCGAAGAGATCATCGACCTGCTCACCACCAGCGGCCAGCAGATGCCAGTGAGCGAAGAACTTCTCTCCCGTCTCGAAGCTTATGTGGCCCAGGTCCACACGCCCGAGGCGCAGGTCTTCGGCGAGCAGTACGAATTTGAATACTACCGCCGCTTCGTCATCTGCGTGAAAGCCCGCATCCAGCGCACGATCGAGCAGCCCGGCCACGGCAGCACGCAGCTGCCGGTCACCCCTTACACGCTTGCGCAGGGCCACGACAAACTGACCCAGGCGCTGGCCCCGTATTGCTCAGTGCTCGAATTCATCGGCGACCTGGAAGCCCTGCGCGAGTCGCTCGCGGCCAATCGCGGCCTGCGCATCGCGCGCACCCTGGTTGATCCGCTGCTTCTGCAGGTGAAAACGTTTGGCCTGCACCTGCACACGCTCGACATTCGCCAGCACGCGCGCGTCCACGCCCTGGCACTCAAGGAAGCCATCGCCGACTCCTGCGCGCCCACACTGCCGGGCGGCCTTTCGGCGGAGACCTCCAGCGTGCTTGAGACTTTCCGCGTGGTTTCGGAAATCAAGACCGGCTGTTCGCCCGAAGCCATTCGCCATTACGTGATCAGCGGCGCTTCTTGCGTAGACGATGTTCTGGCCGTGGTTCGGCTGGCGCGCCTCGGCGGCGTGACCGTCGAAGGAGCCGGATCGGGTATGGGAAGCGATCCGGGCCTGATGCCGGTGCCGCTGTTCGAATCGATCGAAGACCTGCGCCAGGCCCCAGCCGTTTGCCGGGAACTATGGGCACGCGAGGACTATCGCAGGCTGCTCGGCACGTGGGACAACTGGCAGGAAGTGATGCTGGGCTATTCCGACTCCAACAAGGACGGTGGCATGCTGACCAGCACGTGGGAGATTTTCCGCGCGCATCGCGATCTGCACGTGGCCGCCCGCGAGGCCGGCGTGAAGTTGCGCCTTTTTCACGGCCGCGGCGGCACAGTCGGCCGCGGCGGCGGGCCCACGCATCGTGCCATTTTTGCGCAGCCCATGCATTCGTTCGAGGGACAGCTTCGCATCACCGAGCAGGGCGAAGTGCTCAACTTCAAATATGCCGATGAAGTGCTGGCGGAGCGCAACCTCGAACTCATGATCGCCGCCGCCGTCGACGCTCTGGCGCGGCCCAATGCCCGCGATCCGAAGGGGCACTTCACCGGCATCCTCAAGCCCGAATGGGAAGCCGCCCTCGATGAACTCTCGCTGGTTTCCTATCAGTTTTACCGCAAGCACATTCAGAACGATCCTGGGGTGGTGACGTACTTTGAGCAATCGACGCCGGTGGGCGAACTGGAGCAGGCCAAGATCGGTTCCCGCCCCGCCCGGCGCAGCGCATCGCGCCAACTCGCCGATTTGCGCGCCATCCCCTGGGTCTTCGGATGGACCCAGTCGCGCCTGCTCGTTCCCGCTTGGTTCGGGGTGGGCTACGCGCTCGAAACTTGTCTGGATCGCGCCGGTTCGCTCGACCTGCTGCGCTCCATGGCGCGGGAATTCCCGCTGTTCATCGACCTGCTGCGAAACGTGGAGATGGCGCTGGGGAAAGTCGACCTGACTACAGCGAGGCTCTACTCCGCGCTGGTTGAAGATGTCGCGATCCGCGAGCGCGTCTACGATCTGTTCGAAGCCGAGTTCCATCGGACCGTGCGCGCCGTCCTCGCGGTCACCGACCAGGCCGAACTGCTCCAGGACAACCAGGTCCTGGCTCGCTCCATCAAGCTCCGCAATCCGTATGTTGACCCCATGCACCTGATCCAGGTGGACATGCTGCGCCGCAAGCGTGCCGGCGAAGACAGCCCGGAGATCAACCGCGCTCTTGCAGCGACCATCAGCGGCATTGCGGCGGGGTTGCGAAACACGGGCTGATGGCCGGATTCACTCAATCAAGCGAGCGAACGAGTAACAACACCGACTACCGGCCTGTGCCGCACATTGGATGCGACGCGAGTCAGGTATTCCCGATCAGCTGTTGAGAGTGTTTCCAGGTCACCACCCTCAAAATAGGTGAGTGCCTTGAGAGCCTCACTGGACTGGAAATGAGGATAGTACAGCGCCTTTGCAGCTTCCAGACCGTAATCAAGTTCCTCGCCGCTTCGCAGGATGGCCGCAATGTCCTGGTAGTCCTTCGCTTCGATTCGCTGCAGGATCACTTTCAGCTTCGTCGCAAGCAGGTCAAGCAAAGATGCGACCTTGACGACGTTATCCGGAGTAAGGTCCGGAGTGCCGACCCTCCCGATCCCGATGTCACCGAAGAAAGACACTTTCACGTTACTGTCCTGAACAGGGGCGAGCACGCTCAGTGTGTTCTTCTCCTGCTGAATGACTTTCGAACTCTTGATAAATTCGAATTGGCGCTCTATGTCCACGGGATCGATCGGTCTCTCGGTGAAGAAATCGAAGTCAAGCGAGGTCCGATGGCCGAGTCGCAAAGCCGCAGCCGTCCCACCGTACAGAACAAGCCCTAGTCGGACGCTCGGCGCCAAAAGCGGCCATAGTTCACGCTGGGCAGGCGGAAGTAAGTTCCAGAGCAATCTGAATTCGCTCACGCGAGCTTCCTCGCTGGCATGGGCGGCACGGGCCTCACGCCATACTCGGCCAGCCCCAGCCGGTAATGCCAATAGTGCCAGGATCGAGCATTCAATTGCCCTGCCTCGGAATGGCGCAGCACGTCGCGAAGGTAGCCCTCACCGGCAGCGTCAATCACTTCCAGAACGTCGTCCCAGTCGCCGATGTTCATCACCTGGGCCGCGACTCGCTCAGGAAACCGCATCGCTTCGTCGGGCGTCTTCCACCAGACGTAACGGCCGGCCATGCGGCGCAGACATTCAAACGCAGCCGAAGACAATTCCGGCCCGCGATCAGACGCAGGGCCGGATATTGCCGATGCGTTCATGAGCCTCTACTCCAGACTGATTCTACAACCCAATGGAACCGGGCCAGCTTCCCGCATCACAGATTCAATCACTTACCCAGGATTGCCGCTTGCCACACCCGGCCTCCGGGGTCTACTCTCTTGTCATGCGTCGATGTTGCTAACACCGCTTGGTGCGAGCTCCGATGCCCGGCGTGCGCCCTGATTCGCGCGCGATTTTCCCCGCCTGAAAGCTCCACCACTTCACCCCAATAGATCTCGAACATCTCTTCACAAGGAGACGATCATGGCGCGTATTGCCGCGAATGTGACTGAACTAATTGGCCGAACCCCCCTGGTGCGGCTCAACCGCGTAGCCGCTGGTCTGCCTGCAACCGTTGTTGCCAAGCTCGAAAGCCAGAACCCCCTGTCCAGCGTCAAGGACCGCATTGGCCTGGCGATGATTGAAGACGCCGAGAAATCGGGCAAGATCAAGCCCGGCCACACAGTTCTGATTGAGCCGACCAGTGGAAACACCGGGATCGCGCTGGCTTTCGTGGCGGCCGTGAAGGGCTACAAGATCATCCTCACCATGCCCGAGACCATGAGCCTCGAGCGCCGCGTCCTGCTGAAGGCTTTCGGGGCCGATATCGTTCTCACCCCCGGCCCCAACGGCATGAAGGGCGCCATCGCCAAGGCCAACGAAATCCTGGCCAACACGCCCAATGGTTATATCCTCCAGCAATTCGATAACCCGGCCAATCCTGCGATTCACGTAGCGACTACCGGCCCCGAGATCTGGGAAGACACGGACGGCAAGGCCGACATTCTCATTTCCGGCATTGGCACGGGAGGCACGCTCACCGGCGTAGGCCGTTATATCAAGCCGAAGAAGCCCGATTTCAAGTGCATCGCCGTCGAGCCGACTGACAGCCCGGTGCTATCCGGCGGCAAGCCGGGCCCACACAAGATCCAGGGCATCGGCGCGGGATTCGTTCCCAGCATTCTCGACACCAAGCTCATCGACGAGGTGGTCCAGGTATCGAATGATGAGTCCGTCGCCATGGCTCGCCGCCTGCCGCTTGAAGAGGGTTTGTTTGTCGGCATCTCATCGGGCGCGGCGGTGGTAGCCGCTCTCAAGGTAGCTGCCCGCCCCGAGAATGCCGGAAAGCTGATCGTGGTGATTCTGCCCAGCTTCGGTGAGCGCTACCTGTCCAGCGTGCTGTTCGATTCGCTGCGCCAGGAAGCCCTGGCCCTGCCTACCCAGCCAGTAACGCTGTAGGCCGAGATTCGACCAATGACTCTTCACCCTGAGCCAGCAAAGCAAGTCGAAAACGGCTCGACCAACCTTCGTGCCCCATCCTTTCCGCTTTTTTCTGCGGAAAGGGTGGGAAACCACGAACCTGAATCAACCGTATCGGCCGAGATGCCCTTTTTTGAACGCATCCGCGAAGATGTCCGCTCTGTCATGGAGCGCGATCCGGCTGCCCGTTCCAAACTCGAAATCCTCACCTGCTACCCTGGCTTGTGGGCCGTCTGGATCCATCGCGTTTCCCACGCGATCTGGGGTGCGAAGCTTTACCTCGCGGCGCGCATGCTCTCGCAGGTGGCCCGCCTCCTGACCGGAGTCGATATCCATCCGGGCGCCTTCCTCGGCCGCCGTCTCTTCATCGACCACGCCACGGGAGTCGTCATCGGCGAAACGGCGATCGTAGGCAGCGATGTAACGCTTTATCAGGGTGTGACGCTGGGTGGAACCGGCAAAGGCCACGGCAAGCGGCACCCTACCCTCTGCGACGGCGTCTTCGTCGGCAACAACGCCAACATCCTGGGCAACATCACGGTTGGCGCCAATTCCCGTGTCGGGGCCGGGTCGGTGGTCCTGAACGATGTGCCGCCCAACTCAACCGTCGTCGGCGTCCCCGCCCACATTGTCTATCGCAACGGCGAGCGTGTGCTCATCACCGATCCCCACGACATCAAGGACCCCCTTTCCGACGCGCTCATCGCCCTGGCTGCACGGGTGGAAGAACTGGAGCAGCGCCTCGGCGGGCCGGAACCATGCGCTGAACCCTTCGCCGCCGAAGAGGCCGATCGTACAGCATACCGCGAAGAACTCGAGCGCATGGCCCATTTCGTTTCCATGGGTGAAGGTATCTAGGAATCTGGTCTGAAGCGAGTAGAGTCGGCTGTGACGCATGGCGCTGTTGCGCCAATTCCGCCGGTGCTACATTGAAGGGATCTACCAGTCCAGACTTCGGGGTTGTTCTCTTGCTCGGCGCTCGATTCTTTGTTTGTTTCGTTTTTGCGTTCTCGGCTGTTGCTCAAGCTGCCGCTCATATTCAATCCGCACCCGTTCCCGCCGAGATGCGCTCGACCGCGTTCGCGGTGACGGTGAACCGCAAGCCGGTCGACGTCGCGCATGCGGCCGCGAACTATGACCACGCCAGCTTCGACACCGCCGGCCCGGCCAATATTGAAATCACTGCTGCCGAACCTCACTTCTGGGATCGCGGCGTAGACATCCAGCCATGGCGGCTCGGGCTTCATGCCAGGCGCGACGGCCAGACCATCCGGTTCAGGCTGGCGGCGCCGGCCAAACTCGCCATCTCCCGTCCCCGCGATTTTCTCAATCACGCCACCATGCTGTTTCTCTTTGCTGGCAGGCCGCCGCTGCCGCCGCCGAACGACCCCAAGGTGCAGGTCTACAAGCCCGGCGTCTATCACCAGAGCCTCACGCCCAGGAGCGGCGATACGCTCTATCTCGCGCCCGGCTCCTACTTTTACGGAAGTCTCAATCTTTTCGGGGTCGAGAATGTGAAGGTCCTTGGCCGCGGCACCATCGTGTACGACGGCCCGCAGGATCCCACCGGCGACGAAGGCTGGATGAGGAAGCCCGACTGGCACTGCGTGGTGGCATCGGAATCGCACCACATCGAGATCGACGGCCTGACCTGCATCATTCGCTCCCGTACCTGGTCGATCCAGATGACCAATTCGACAGGCATGGTTTACGACGACTTGCGTGTCATCGGCGGGAATCCGGGCAATGCCAACCAGGACGGCATGGACTGGATCGGGTCGAGCGATGGCGCCGTCCGCAATTCGTTTTTTCGCGCGTCCGACGACGTGATTGCATTGATGGGCAACTGGGACGGCTACACCGACGAAGACATGCTGCGCCCCGGCCGCGACGTCGGCAACATCGTGGTCGAGAACAGCGTGCTGTCGACCAGCATCTCCAACATCGTGCGCTCCAACTGGCCGCGAAAAATTTTCAATTCCCGCAATTTCACCTTGCGCAACTCCGACATTCTCCACGGAGGGATTGGCGCATGCGGCCAGACATTCGGAGTGCTCGGCTTCTGGGGAGCAAACGGTTCGCGCGGCGATCACGGCAACTACACCTTTGAAAATCTGTTCCTCGATGACTGGTATTCGCTGGTGCAGATGGAGCAGGACGCGCCGGCGGTGCACGATTTCACGTTCCGGAATATCTGGGCTCTCGACCAGCCTCCGCTGGCGGGCTCGCTGGTTTCCGGCCACATTTCAAACGTGGTCTTCGAAAACGTCAAGTACGGGCAGAAGGTGGTCGCCACGGAGGAACAACTGCCGCTGGTGAATGACCGCGCCGATGCTCCGACGTTCCATATCACGCCGGGGCCGGTGGCTGCGTTCACGGTGGATCCGCCGGTGTTCGGTCCGGGAGACAAGGTTACATTCACGGCAAAGGCTTCGCCGTATACACAATTTACCTGGTCATTCGGCGATGGTACCGAAGCGCACGGGCAGAAAGTGAAGCACCGCTTTGCCGACGCGAACGGGACGCAACTGGATGGAGCCAACGGCGCCGGTCGCTTCCGCGTCGTACTTCACGCGCGCGATAACCAGGGACGCGAGGACTGGGCGGCGCAGGGCGTTGTCGCGGTCGCGCAATGGCACGACGCGGTTCCGACTGCCGGGCCGATGCTGGCCGGGCTCGACTTCAAAATCTATCCCGGCGCGTGGACCGAGCTTCCAGATTTCTCTACCGAGAAAGCTGTGATCGAAGGTGATTCGCCAAGCTTGAACGCCAACGCGCAGGGATTCACGAAGTACGCGTCCGTGTGGGACGGCTTCCTCGATATTCCCGCTGACGGCGGCTACACTTTTCACCTGATGGCCCGGGACGGCGCCCGCGTCCTCATTGACGGCATCGAGGTGACGAAGACCGGGCCGCCGTTTGCGCAGGTTTGCGGCTCGCCAGGAAATGCGATTCGCTACGATCGCGGCTCGCTGGGGCTGCGCGCCGGGCATCATGCGCTGCATATTGAAGCGCTCCACTTCGCCAGCGATGGTGCGCCGCGGCTGATGTGGGAAGGGCCTGGCCTGCCGATTACGGATGTTCCCCAGGCAGCGTATGGCCGCCTGCGGCTCGACATGCTGCGCGGAAACTGACCGCTACTACGGAAGCTGCGAAGAATCCCAACCGCCGCCGAGGGCGCGGATCAACTGCACCGTCGCCGCGAACTGGCGCGTCTGCAAATCGGTCAGCGTGCGCTGGTTGGTCAACAGCGTGGTTTCCGCAGTCAGCACTTCGAGGTAGCTTGTGGCCCCGCCCTTATAGCGCTGGTTGGAAATATCGAAGGAACGCTGTGCCGCCGCCACGGCTTTCTGTTCCACGGCGGTTTCTTCATCGAGAATGCGCAGGCTGGAGAGATTGTCTTCCACATCCTGGAAGGCCTGAAAGACCGTGTTCCGGTACCCCGCCACTTGCGCTTCATACTGCTGGCGAGCCTGGTCGGTGAGTGCGTGCCGCTGGCCAGCGTCAAACAACAACTCCGTTGCCTGCGCGCCCAAGGACCACAACGCGCTGGGGCCCTGGATCCAGGTGCCGCCATGCGTGCTTTCAAATCCACCAGTGCCGTTGAGAGAAATGGTCGGATAATAGGCCGCGACCGCGATCCCGATGCGCGCATTGGATGCAGCAGCCTGGCGCTCCTGCAAGGCGATGTCGGGACGGCGTTCAAGCAACTGCGAAGGGACGCCGATGGGAACTTTGGGCAGCGGCAGTTCGAGCGGCGAAAACGGAATGCTGAATTCGGGCAGGTTGTAATTGGCGATAGTGCCGACGGCATGTTCGAACTGCGCGCGTCCCACGTTCAGATCCACCAATTGCGCGCGCACTGTTTCCAGTTGCGTCTCGGCCTGCTCGACGTCAGCCGCGGTTGCGACGCCTCCTTTGAGGCGCCGCTGCGTCAGGTCGAGTTGGCGCTCGAGATCGCCCACTGTCGATTTCAAAAGCTTGATCTGTGAATCGAGACCGCGCAGTTGAAAGTAGTCGGCAGCCATTTCTGCCTCGAGCGACAGGTTGACATTGGCCATTTCCGCGGCCGAGGCCTGCGAACTCGCATGCGCGGATTCAACATTACGACGGACGCGGCCCCAGAAATCCGGTTCCCATCCTGCCTGTCCGCCGAGGGTCAAATCGTTGTAGCTGGTTTTGGTGGCGGAAGTGGCGAGCGGCCGATTGCGCGACGACTGGGTATGCGACACGCCCGGCCCGAAGGAAAGGGTAGGGAAGAGGGTTGACCTCACCACCGCCACCTGGTCGCGAGCCGCCAGGTAGTTCTCCATGGCCTGCCGCAAGGCCTGGCTGTTGGCGATTCGTTCCTCCAACTGGTTCAACTGAGGATCGCCGTAGACCTCCCACCACTTGCCGCGCAGCAATCCATCGGAAGGATTAGCCGGAGTCCACGAACCGCCCTGCGGATTCGGCGGAGGAACAATCGATGGCGCCCCGGTCTCCTTGTAAGAAACCGGAGCGGTGTAGGCGGGACGATTGTAGTTCGGGCCGACTGGCTTGCATCCGGTGAGCAAAAGAAGTGCGATCAAGCCGAAAAGGGAAGGAACGAGTGGCGACGAGGGACTGTGGCCACCAACCCATTCGCCGAAAAAGCGGCGAACGAACGGGGCACAAAGAATCTGTGAACGGGACAGCACTTCTACTTGCCTCCCGGAGTTTGGTTCTGAGGGCTTTCGACGTAAAGCTTCTCGCCCTCGATCAGGGAATCGGGCGGATCCTGAATCACGCGATCATCCGCGTTCAATCCCGAAACCACTTCAACCGTGGCGCCATTGTCCTGCCCAATGACGATGGGAACGAGGTGCGCCACATTGCCATTTATCACGGTTGCCACGCGCAGGCCTTCACGGCGGAAGATCAGGGCCGACACCGGCACGATGAAGGTCTGGCCCACCGAAGTCGCTTTGAAATGGACCTGGGCCAGCGAGCCGGGCATCAGTTCGCCCTTGCGATTGTCGAGGTCAATTTCCACGAGCAGGGTGCGATTGGCCGGGTCGATGGCATCGGCGGTGCGGACCAGCGTGCCCGTGAACATCCTGCCCGGGTGCTCGGGAAAACTCAGTTCGATCTTTTGGCCGCGCTTGATGCTCTGCGTGTATACCTCGGGAAGATTGGTATAGACTCGCAAGGTTTCGAGAGCCTGCATGTGGAACAGTTCCGCGCCCCCGCCCTGGGTAACCAATTGCCCGATGTCGGTTCCGCGCGCCGTGACCACACCGTCGAATGGCGCGTAGACCTTTTCAAATGCCTGCAGTTCTTTCAGCCGCTGCACATTGGCTTGCGCCGACCGAACCGCGGCGGAAGTGGACGCCGCCTGGTTGACGAAGGTTTCCGTATCCTGTTTCGAAACGGCATCCGATTTCACCAGGTCCTGGTAGCGTTCCGACTGCGTGCGAGCGTTGTTGGCGGTGGCTTCTGATGTAGCAAGATCGGCCTGGCCCTGCGCCAGTTGTTGATCAAGTTCGGGGGTGGAGATTTCCGCCAGCAGCGCGCCCTTCTTTACCCGCGCGCCGATATCGTAATACCACTTGGTCAGATATCCGGAGGTCCGCGCGTAGATGGGAGCATCGGTGTAGGCGTTCACGTTTCCGGGGAGCACAAACGAGTCCACGGGCGCGCCCGCCTTGGGCGGAATCGCGATCACGGAGGGAGCGGCCAGTTGCTGCGTTGTATCGGCGAGGACTTCGTCGTTGTGATGGCGTTTCCAGATACCGTAGACGGCCAGGGCCACGATCGCGATCAGCAGAATGGCGACGCCGACCAGCGCACCCTTGCCCGACACCGCCGGATGGTCGGGCGCGCTTTCATGGTCGTGCGCAGCGCGGGCGGCCCCATTGGTTGCGCCGTTGGCGGCGGGTTGCTGATGCGAGCTTGGATCGTTGGTCATTGCTGCTACTCCGGATGATGATCTAATTCGTCAAAGGCCGGCGCCGAATCGGCGTATGCCGGTTTGTGTTGCCGCCGTCCCAGCCAGCCATGCACCACCGAGAAAAAGACTGGAACAAAGAATAATGTTGCCACTGTGGCCAGCAACAGCCCCCCAATCACGGCGCGTCCAAGCGGTGCGTTCTGCTCCCCGCCTTCGCCCATGCCGAACGCCATTGGCGTCATTCCGATGATCATGGCCAGGGCCGTCATCAGCACCGGACGGAAACGCACAAACCCCGCATTCAGGGCGGCTTTGCGCGCATCGCCCACCAGGGCTTCGAGCTGCTCGCGCGCAAAACTAATCACCAGGATTGAGTTCGCCGTGGCCACACCCATGCACATGATGGCGCCGGTGAGCGCCGGAACGCTCAGATGCGTATCGGTGAGAAACAGGAACCAGACGATGCCGGCCAGCGCCGCCGGCAATGCCGAAATGATCAGAAACGGATCAAGCCAGGACTGAAAGTTGACCACGATCAGCAGGTACACGAGCAGGATCGACATCGCCAGCCCGCCGAGCAGGCCGAAGTATGATTTGCGCATGGTGTCGCTCTGTCCACGGAGAATGAACTGCGTTCCTGTTGGCCGCTGGCCCTTGTATTTGTCGAGGATCTTGTCCATGGAGCGGGTCACCGTGCCAAGGTCGGTCCCACTGACATTGGCAAAGATGTCGAGCACCGGCTGAACGTCGTAGTGGCTCACCACGCCAAGTTCGGCGCCCGGTTCGATAGTGGAGAGATTGCCCAGCACCTGCACGGTCCGTGCCGAGGCGGAATCCCTGGCCGCGCCGCTCCCGTTGCTCGCGGCCGATTGCTGCGCGCCCGCGGATGACGTCACGGGAAGGCTTTTTAGAGCAGCCATCGAATCGAGGCCGTATTGTGGAGACTGGGTGGCGACGTTGTAGGTAACTCCGTTGCGCGGGTCGAGATAGAAATTGGGCGCGGTCTGAAAGCTTCCGCTGAGCGCGACCAGGATGCTTTGCGCGACGTTCTGCTGCGTAAGCCCGATGGACGAGGCGCGGGTGCGATCCACGTTCACCGTCATCTTGGGATAGTCGAACGGCTGCTGGATGCGTGCATCTACAGCCCCGGAGGTATGGCGTACGTCGTCGAGTATGTGTTCGGCCAGGGCGCGATTGGCGTAGAGATTCGGCCCCACAATCTGCACGTCGATGGGCGCGGAGAGACCGAAGTTGAGAATCTGCGTGACGATGTCAACCGGCAGAACGTAGAAAGTGACGCCGGGAAACTGGCGGGCCAGGATTACGCGCAGCTGATCGACGTAGGCCTCGGTGGGATGATGCTCCGGCGTCAACTGCACCTGGATATCGGCATCCGATGATCCGATCGGCGCCGAGGTCGAGTAAGAGAGATTCAAACCCGAATAGGGCAATCCAATGTTGTCGACGATGTTGACGATCTCTTTGGCGGGAATGTGCTCGCGGATGGTTTTATCCACCTGGTCGCACAGGGCGGCGGCTTCTTCAATGCGTGTTCCGGTCTTGGCGCGCATGTGGATTTTGAACTGGCCGGCATCGACGGTAGGGAAGAAGTCCTCTCCGAGCGAAGGCGTGAGAATCAGCACCGAGGCCAGCGCCACGACGACGAAGCCACCGAGGAAGATGCCCGCGTGATCGACAAACAGCGTGAGGAAGCGCAGGTAAGCGATGCGGATTTGCTCAAAGCGGCGCTCGAACCCAAGTTGAAACTGCAGCAGCGGATTGCGGCTCGAATGCTTCTTTTTGGCCGCTTCGTCGTCGTGTTCTTTGAGGAGGTAGCGCGCCATGGTAGGCACCACCGTTCGCGAAAGCAGGTAGCTGGCGAGCATGGCGAAGACCACCGCTTCCGCCATGGGCACGAAAAGATAGCGCGCCACGCCGCTGAGGAAGAACATGGGTACGAAGACGATGCAGATGGACAGTGTGGAGACGAGGGCAGGCGTGGCGATCTGGGCGGCGCCGTCGAGGATGGCCTGCTCGATTTCCTTGCCCGCCTCAAGATTGCGGTTGATGTTCTCGATTTCGACGGTGGCGTCGTCCACCAGGATGCCGACGGCCAGCGCGAGGCCGCCGAGGGTCATGATGTTGATGGTCTCGTGCAGCGCGAAGAGCAAGCTGAGCGAACACAAGATGGACAGCGGGATGGAGACGGCAATGATGAGCGTCGAGCGCCAGCTTCCCAGGAACAACAGGATCATGACCGCGGTGAGGCATGCCGCGATAATGGCTTCCCGGACCACGCCCTTGATGGCGCCGCGCACGAAGATGGATTGATCGCTGAGCGCGGCGATATTCAGTTGCGGAGGTAGCCGGCCCTTCAACTCTCCCAGCTTGCTGTGGATGCCGGCAATGATGTCCAGGGTGGAGGCTGAGCCGGTCTTCATGATGCTCATCAGGGTGGAACGGTGCCCGTCCACGCGAACGATGTTGGTCTGCGGCGGATTGCCGTCGCGCACATGGGCCACGTCGCGGATGTAAATGGCCGCGCCATTCACAGTTTTTATGGGCAAATCATTCAGGGTCTCAACGGCGCTGGGAGCCGAGTTTGTCTCGATGGCATATTCGAACCGATCGATCTTCATGGTGCCGGAAGGCGCGATCAGATTCTGAGCGTTGATGGCGCTCACCACGTCCGCCGGCGACAGCCCCTTGGCCTGGAGCGCGGGGAGATCGAGATCCACCTGGATCTGGCGCTGCTTGCCGCCAAAGGGAAAGGGAATCTGTGCGCCTTCGACGGTGGCCAGTTGGGTCCGGATGGTATTCGTCCCGACGTCGAACAACTGCTGCTCACTCATGCCCGCCCCGGAGAGTCCGAGCATGAGCACGGGCACGCTGGAAGCGTTGTACTGGATGATGAAGGGCGGCGTGGTGCCCGGCGGAAGGAAGCGCTGCTGGACCTGGCTGACGGCGGAAATCTGGGCCACCGCCGAAGCGACGTTCACGTGCGGCTGAAAGAAGACCTTGATCACCGCCACGCCGTTGAGCGACTGCGATTCGATGTGTTCGACGTCGTTGACGGTGGTGGTATAGGCGCGCTCGCTGTTGGACACGATGCGGCTGGCCATCTGGTCTGCCGACAGCCCGGCGTATCCCCATACCACGGTGACGATGGGGATGTCGATGTCGGGGAAGATATCGGTGGGCATCGATTCAATGCTGAATACGCCCACGATCAGAATCAGAAGCGCAAAAACGACAAAGGTGTAAGGCCGTCGCAGCGCAAGCCGGACAATCCACATCATAGGTCGGTTTCTCGCTCCTGCGGGTTAGTCCCCGCGTACGTACCCATAAGCCGGATCAATCACCTCGGGTAGGGATTGCCCTGCAGCGACGCGGAACCTTCGTCAGGACCGCCGCAGGGTCGATTTCTGGTATTTGCCTGAATCTACCCGTGGTAGACAAAAAAGAGAACAAACTTGGAACGCGAGCCAGGCAAGGGTGTTAGCAATCTCGAATCCCTTCTTGATTTTAAGACGTCCAACCGGCCGTAAACGACGCAGTTTTCGCTAACCGCTGTCTCGCTATGCAAATTACTTCGAGTTGGTCCAAGGCAGGTGCGGCCCTGCGCCCGTACCACCGCTGAGTTTTTGGTCGCCGAGTGTAACTAGAGCCAAGGGCGATATATTGAATCCCGAGAGTATTTTCGCGCCGCGAGCCGGCCTGGCTCGCGGGCGCCCGATCGAAAAGGTGTGAGTTATGAAGTCAGAATCGTCCGAACCGCAAGGTCACCCATCCCGCCGGGATTTTCTGCGTATCGGCGCCGCGACCGTCATCGGCGCAGGCATGACGCAGCTCCATGCCGAGTCTGCCGACGATGCGCCCAAAGCGCGCGCGGCCACGATGATCAATGTGCCGTTTGAGAAATCCGCTCCGCGCATCGGCCTTATCGGCACCGGAGGGCGCGGCACCAACCTGCTGGAAAACCTGCTGGGCGCCGACGGCAAAGTGCTCGCACTCTGCGATATCGTGCGCGAAAAGGCCGAGCACGCGCAGTCGCTGGTGGTGAAGGCGGGGCAGCCTTCTCCGGAACTCTACACCGGCGGCGAACACAATTTCGAAGCCCTGGTAGCCCGCGACGACCTCGACCTGGTGATCATCGCCACGCCGTGGAACTGGCACGTGGAAATGGCGGTTGCGGCCATGAAGCATGGCAAGCATGCCGCTGTCGAAGTTCCTACAGCCACTACAATCGAAGACCTGTGGCTGCTGGTGGACACATCGGAAGAGACCCGCCGCCACTGCATGATCCTCGAGAATTGCTGCTACGGCGCCAACGAAACCACGGTTCTTCGCATGGCTCACGCCGGCCTGTTTGGCGATCTGCTCTATGGCGAAGGCGCCTATTTGCACGACCTCCGCGGAGAACTCTTCTCGAACAAGGGTGAAGGCCTGTGGCGCCGCGACTTCCACACCCGGCTCAACGGCAATTTATACCCAACTCACGGCCTCGGTCCGGTGGCCAACTACATGGGCATCAATCGCGGCGATCGTTTTGACTACATCGTTTCGATGAGCACTCCGCAGCGCGGCCTCGACGAGTACCGCAAAACGCACTGCTCCGATTCCGATCCGCGTTGGGCCGAGCGCTACATCACCGGCGACCTCAACACCTCGCTGATCAAGACCGCCAAAGGGCTCAACATCACCCTCAAGCACGACACATCGAACCCGCACCCGTACGACCGGCTCAACGTGATCGGTGGAACCAAGGGCGTGTTCGCCGATTATCCGCCGCGCATTTACTTCGACGGGCAGGCAGGCGAAGAAGCATGGGGCTCGCTCGACCAGTGGAAGCAGTACCAGCACCCCTTGTGGGTGAAGGAAGGCGAGATTGCCAAGAAAATGGGCGGCCACGGCGGCATGGACTTCATCATGCTTTATCGCCTGCTCGAATGCATGCGCGAAGGCCTGTGCCCCGACCTGGATGTGTACGATGCCGCGTCATTGTCGGCTCCGGGGCCGCTCAGCGTGGCTTCGGTATCCAACGGCAGCGCCCCGCAGAAATTCCCTGATTTCACCCGCGGCTGCTGGAAGGACCGGCCAGCATCGCAGATCGCGTTGTAGAGGAACCGCGCCGTGCCGGTACAGTTGTAGATATGAAGTCCATCTCCGATCGGGGTGCGATCGGGTTTGCTCTCGCTGGATTCACATTCTGGGTTCTGGCCGACAGTTCCATCAAGCTGGTCGGCCAATCAGGGCTGCCGCCTTATGAGATGGTGGCGTTCCTGGGCCTCTTCATGGCGATGTTCCTGGGCGCCTTCGGAGTCTGGCGCCGGGATACGCAGGCGCTGCGGCCGCGCCAGCTCAAGCGCCAGGTGGCGCGAGCCTGTCTCGACATGGCCAACAACGTCTGCGTCGTGATTGCCCTGCGGCACTTGACGCTGACCCTGTTCTACATCCTGATCTTTACCTCCCCGATGGTGGTCGCCCTGTTATCGGCGATATTTCTGCGCGAGGGACTTCCATGGCGAAAGGGGCTGGCCATTCTTTCCGGATTTGCCGGTGTGGTGATCGCCGTCAACCCCTGGGGCAGCTCGCGGCAGGGAGACTGGATTGGCTTTGGCGCCTGCATGATCTGCGTGGCGTGCTTCTCGGTGAACATGGTGTGGTCGCGGGTACTGACGCGGACCGAACCGCCGGAAAGCCTGGCGTTCTTCTCTGGACTGGTCACGGCGGCGGTAGGGCTTTGCCTCATGGTGTTCCACGCAGAGCCTTTGACCGTGCGTCAAATCGCCGGGCTCTTTGCGATGGGCTTGTTCTGTGCGCTGGGAACGCTTTGCTTCTACATCGCGGTGAAGCACACGTCGGCTGCGAACGTATCGCAGTATCACTACACGCAGTTAATCACCGGCACGCTGGTATCGTATCTTGTCTGGCACGACAAGCCGGGCTTTTTTGTGGTCGCGGGCGGCGCGCTGATTCTGGGGTCGGGGCTCTACATCGCCGTGGCAGCGCCGAGCCATGTCCCACTGACTGAGGGCAACTGAGAAGTACGAAACAAAAATAGCGGGAACTGGGTGGCCCAGGTCTCGTTCTTGAGACCTGGGATCCCGCGGGTCTATCAAAAACAAGCCTTCAATTGCAGCTATTCCTCAAGATCGGAGCCCCCGCCACCACTGAATCAATGCAGGGAATCGCGCTCAGATACTCGTACATCGCCCGAATTTCGTGATCGGTCATGTTCTGAAAATTCGGCCACGGCTTCACCTGCAGCAGGTTCCCGTTAAACGGAGCAGCCATGCACGTTCCGTCAGGCGCGCCGGCACAGGTCGGATGCAGATGGTCGTAGTCCTTCCCCGTGCGGATGACGGTGAAGAACTGCCTGTAGGTGAATCCCCCGGCCGGCCTGCCCGTCTTGTCCGGAGTCAGGTTTCGCGAGTAAAGATGCGCCAGTCCGGGGAGCGGCCCGAAATCATTTCCTCCGCCGAGATAGGTCGCCGGATTTGCTTGTCGCATGCCGCTGAACGGTCCCTGGGGCGGCCGAAGCAGGTACGGATTCCCCGTTGGGGTGTACTCGGTCTGGGGGCTCATCGTATGGCAGCCGTTGAAATCGCCCGATGCGTTCACGATGTAACTGCCCAGTCCCACCAGCGACTCGTCCTTCCCCTTGAGGTTGAGGGGAACTGGCGCGATGGAGAAACCGATCGCGATCTTGGCCTTGTCCCGGTCGTGGTCGTTATCCTCGCCCGCGTGAATGCGAGGCGTCTTCCGCGCCATGGCCAGGACAACGGTAGCAGTGATTGCCGCGGATATTCCAACTAAGCTAACCATTGGCCTGGTGTCTTTGTGAATGGTTATAAGCGCCAGTAGCCGTCGTCTTCCGTTAAGCATGTAACCCCCTTCAGGCCGTCGGGCCTGGGTCGAGTGGGGATTGAAATTGAGCGCATTGCCGCCGCGAAGCTTTGGAGCAGACACCCGGTCGTACGGATCTTTAATAACTACAGGGGAAAGTCCTGGGCAAGCGACCGGGCCGAAGCATAGGGGGACTTACATCGCGGATGTCAACAGAAATTCGCTTCTTCTAATTACGGACTAGCAAGTTAGTCAGGGTGGGATAAGTCAAAATGCAACACCAATTAGCGAAGCACTTAGAATTTTATCAACTCAAGTTACATGCTCTGCTTTTTGTTATTTTGGGGCAACGCAGCCAGGTTTTCAGACAGGGGGAAGGCACGCCCGATCCCTGCGACCGTACCGCGATCCAAACCGTGAATACGCAAACGGGCGAATCTCATAGGAGATCCGCCCGTTGTTCTCTAATCCGAATTGTCTAGCTGCGCTGGTCGACCAACGCGTCTTCTTCTACCAGTGAGTTTTCCACCAGTCTCACCGGGTAGTACGCATTGCGGTTGTACTGCTTCACCATGCGGTTGGTATTGAAGTAGGAGCCGTTGAATGCGATGGTGGTGCGCATCAGGCGGGCCCACTTTTCAGGAGCCTGCAGAAACAGCGGGACCACGGCATCCTCGAGCTTGTTGTAGAACGACGTGGCTTCTTCGGCATCGTTGGCGCCGTCTTCAATCGCCCAGCCAGTCTGGCCTTCGATGCAGCCTTCGATCCACCATCCATCGAGGATGGAAAGACTCGGTACGCCGTTCAAGGCCGCCTTCATGCCGCTGGTGCCGCTGGCTTCGTAGGGCCGCCGCGGAGTATTGATCCATACATCCACGCCGGCGGTGAGGATGGCCCCCAACTCCCAAGAGTAGTTCTCTAGGTAGACGATCTTGAGCAGATGGTTGGATAGAGTCGCCGCCTTGTCGAAAACCTGGCGGATAAGGGACTTGCCGGGCTCATCCTGCGGATGGGCTTTGCCGGCAACGATAATCTGCAGTCCGCCGGCCTTGGCGGCAATATTGGCCAGCCGCTCGGGATCGGTAAACATGAGGCTGGCGCGCTTGTAGGTCGCCACGCGGCGCGCAAAGCCGAGCGTGAGCACCCGCGGATCGAGCACCATGCCGGTACGCGAACCCACTTCAGCCATCAGGTTCTCCTTGGCGCGCGCGTGCGCGGAGAGAATGGCTTTCTCGGGCAGATCGATGGCGTTGCGCAGATAAAGATTGTCGCGGCGCCAGGAGGGCAGATGCGTGTCGAGCATCTGCTGGAACGGCTCCGAGGTCCAGGTAGGCGCGTGCACCCCGTTGGTGATCGAGTCAACGGGAAACTCGGGGAACATGTCCCGTGAAACCTTGCCGTGCTGCAACGCGACGCCGTTGGCGTAGCGCGAGAAGCGCAGGGCCAGCAGGGTCATGTTCAACAGGCCTTCGTGGAAGCAGTTGAGCTTCTGCAGGCGCGCCGTGCGCTCCCCGCCGAGAATGCGAATGGCCTGCTCGGTGGAGAAGCGATCGTGGCCGGCGGGAACCGGAGTATGGGTGGTGAAGACACACTTGTTGCGTACCACGGCGAGATCGGAGTCGGTGGCCGCGCCCAGCGGGCCTCCGCCCAACTGGCTTTCCAGCAGCGCCAGGGTAAGCAGCGCGGCGTGCCCTTCATTCATGTGATACACGTTTACATGCAGACCCAGGGCATTGGACATGCGAAGGCCACCCATGCCCAGGACGATCTCCTGCTGCAGGCGGTAGTTCGTGTCCCCGCCGTAGAGATGGTCGGTGAGGCCGCGATCCCAACCGGAATTCCCGTCAAGATCGGTGTCGAGCAGATAGATGGGAACGACATGCCCGGAGCGGCCTTCGAGGTTGTACCTCCATGCGCGCACGGTAACGTTGCGGTCTTCGACCGAGACGGTAATCCGGGCCGGTTCTTCGCTGCAGAAATCGGCGGGGTTCCAAGGTTGAACGATTTCAGTCTGAATCCCCGATTTGTCGAGCTGCTGCTGGAAATACCCTTTACGATGCAGCAGGGTAAAGGCGACCAGGGGGATTCCAAGATCTGCGGCGGAACGCAGCGTGTCCCCGGCGAGAATGCCCAGGCCACCCGAGTAGGTGGGCATCGCGGGGTGAATGGCGATCTCCATGGAGAAGTATGCGACCAGGCCTGAATGAGGCAGCGCCTCATAAGAAAAGGGCTTCGTTACTGACGGTTGCATGATTTGACTTTTATGCCTCCGGCTCCCAACCTGACTTCTGGCAGCCACTTTTAAAAAAGCACGGCCCACCACAAGGGCGTCCTGCCTGGATATACGGGGTCTGTTTCCCCCGATTCTAGCAAGGAACGCTCTCAAAGGAATGCAACTTTGGCACCAAACGGAACAGGAATGTTAAGCCGGCGCTCAGAATTTCCCCCCGTCGCCGACTGCGTAATAAATAAGACGCCCCCACAACAAAACCGATTTTGCGCAAGATCAACCACTGCGGGGCAAATCCGACTACCTGACAGCTTGGATGCGCGTATCCACCCGATGCGCACCGCCCGAGGCATGACAAATGTGGATTTGGGGCACGATTCCGATCCTCGCGGCATAGCGTTCGCCGAGCGCCTGCGCAAAGTGGGGCGCATGTCCGGCCTCGACCAGGTTCACGGTGCAGCCGCCGAAACCGCCCCCCGTCAGCCGGGCGCCGATCAATCCGGGCAGGTCCTGGGCGAGTTCGACCATCGCATCCGCTTCCACGCAGCTGGCTTCAAAATCCTGGCTGTAGCTTTTGTGCGCCTCGGCCATGAGGCGGCCGAGTTCGGTTAGATCGCGGCCGATGAGGGCGTTGGCGGCGGCCACCGTGCGCAGGTTTTCGGTGATCACATGCCGGGCACGTTTGAGGGCATTGGTGCTCATTTCCGCTCCGTATTCGGCCAGATCCTCCACCGTAGCGTCGCGCAGGAAGCGGACTTCGGGACGGTGGCGCGCGATCACCGCTGCGGCTTCTTCCACTTCGGCGCGCCGGCTGGTGTATTCGCCTCCGCTGACCGCGTGCTTGACCATGGTGTTGGCAATCACCAGGGCTGCGGACGAGGGAATGGGCGCCAGCTTGAAACTGAGGTCGCGGCAATCAATCAGCAGTGCGTTGTCCCGGGCGCCGTTGGCGGAGATGAACTGGTCCATAATGCCGCAGTTGGCGCCGACGAACTGGTTTTCCGCGCGTTGGCAGAGCCGGGCCAGGACCGGTCCGGCATACGTGACCCCGATGAGAGAGGTGACGGCAAGCGCGGTCGCCACTTCGACTGCCGCCGAGCTGGATAGCCCGGACCCCAGCGGAACATCGCCCCAGAGACTCAGGTTAAACCCGGGGATCGTATGCCCTTCGGCGGCGAGAATGGTAATCACGCCGAGCGGATAATCAGTCCAGTGGTGGTTCGCGGAGGCGGGCAGGTCCGCGGCGTCAAAGACCCGTTCCTTTGCGTAGTTCTCGGAGTAAATTACGATCTTGCCGTCATTTCGCGGAGAGATGCCGGCAAGAGTAGCGAAGTCAATCGCCGCGGGCATGACAAAACCCTCGGCATAATCAGTGTGTTCACCGATCAGGTTGACGCGGCCCGGAGCAACAACGATTTCCGGTTCGGCATGGAAACGGGCAACATGCAGAGAACGCAAAGCTTCGGGATCGTGCATATGGCTCCAACCTACATCAATTCAACATCTACGTGCATAGTCCATTCGGAGCGGGCGCCCGGCGCGAGCTCCCGCGACCACGGTCCGGTCTCGGCGAGAGAATCCACCGGCGCGGTGGCTGGTTCCATGGCGACGCAGGTCTGTTTCGGTCCGGGGCCATCCGGCCATCCGCCGTAACAGATCCACAGGCCCAGGTACGGCGAAGCGGCGGGGTCGAAACCCACCTTTATACGGAGACGGGCCGAGGGCCTCTCCAGGGCGCACCAATTTTCTTCGGGGGCGAGCGGGCCGGCAAACAGCTTGTCGCCGATACCCGAGTCGGCCGACTGCGCGACTGCCAGATCGGTCGTGCCCCCGGCCGCGAGTTTGGCGATCGGCCAGTCGACGGTGTCTCCGTTCTTGCCCAGACGGTTCCCCCCCGATCCTTCCAGGCGCAGCGAGCGGATGGAGTCCGGCAGAATGATCCGGTCGCCGGCTTCCGCTACGAAAAGCGGATGCGCCGCCCACGACCACGGAACAGCGGATGCACCGGTATTGATCAGGCGGTAGCTTAGCTCAAGCCGCCACCCTGCGGCGTTTTCAGAAAGCAGCACAGTTCGCGCCAGCACCAGAGGGAGGGTGAAGCACTCACCCTGCAGGGAATAGCTATTCCCTTTTCCCTGTTCCCTATTCCCTGATGGTTGTTCCTTCCACGCCACGCGCCAGAGGTCGCCATGGTCGGGAATGTGCGCCTGACCTGAGCCGGTCGAAACCGTGCATGCGGCGACGGAAGGGAGACACTCGTCCCAGCCGCTGGCATCGCCGGCATCGAAACTCATGGTCTGGGTGCGTGGCGCCAGAGGGGCCAGGGGGCCCTGCAGCAGCTCCTTGCCATCGATCCGGATCGAGGCGATTTTTCCGCCGAACTCGGGAGCAACAGTGACCGTGCAGGGGCCAGCCTGGATGAGAACGTTTTCTTTCTCTGCGCCGATAAAATCCGTCTCCATCCCACCCCTCTGCTATTTCAGGACGTCGTGGCAGGCTGCCGTGTACGCTTCCCAAATGCGGTTTAGCCAGGCTTCATGCTCCGGTTTCATCAACACCGACCGAAGGCACGTCACCTTGGCGGCGGCAGGGAGCGGCACACGTCCCGGCCGGAACCAGCGTTGCGGCAATTGTACTAGCGCAAGATGCAAATTCCGTCCGGCGCATGCATCAAAGACGCGCTGGGCCCGGTCGGAGGCGTCCTGCGAGGTCCCGGCAGCCAGCTTCCAGACCACGATGTCCAGTTCAGGCTGTCCGGCGGCGAAGGTCTCAAACCGGCCTTCCATGTCGTCCCGAAGCCGGCGGTCCAACTCCCGGGCCGCAGCACGTCCACTGGCAAGACCGCGTGCAAATTCACCGTCTGGGCTAAGCGGCAACAGTTTCTGCGTCGCCCACAGCGCCACTGCAGCCGCCCCGGCCCGGGAGCACTCGAGGCTGATCTCGCCCAGGTGCAACTCGCTGGAAGTAAAGTACGTGTACGGGGAGTCGTGCTTGTAGAAGCGCCCCACGCCGGGGTCGCGGAAAAGCACACAGCCGCATCCATAAGGTTGCAGGCCATGCTTGTGGGGGTCGACGACGATGGAGTCGGCCTGGTCGATCCTTGCGAAGTCCCGCCGCGCCGGCTCATCCAGTGCCTCCGGAATGAGCTTGAAATAGCCGCCGTACGCGGCATCCACGTGGATGCGAAACCCGTACTTTTGGCGAAGCTCCAAAATCTCATCCAGCGGATCGACCGCCCCGATCGCCGTGGTTCCCATCGTTACGACTACTGCCGCCACGTCGCCTTGGCGCAGTTGGGACTCGAGGGCCTCGAGGGAGATTCGGCCGCGGTCGTCCGTTTCGACGCTTTGGTAGGGCAGTTTGAGCACCGCGGAAATGCGCTGGTGGGTGTAGTGGGCCTGATCGGAGCCCAGGATGCGCCTGCCCGGTGAAATCTGGCCGGCAATCCAGAGGGCTTCGAGATTGGCGATGGTGCCGCTGGAGGTAAGGTGCCCGAGGTAATTGGGTGCGGTCCAGCCGAACATCGCGGCAATGCCCGCGACCGCTTCGATTTCCATCCCGGAGCTGGCCCGGCCGCCGTCGCGGGCATGGTTGTTGGGGTTGATGGTCATGGCCAGCGCATAGGCGGCTCGCGCCACCGGGTGAGGAGGCTTCAGCATCTGGCCCGCATAGAGGGGATGGAAGTAAGGATAATTGTCGCCCAGCCGGTGAGCGGTCTCCTTGAGAACCTGCGCCATCGAAGCCGTGTTCGCGGGACCGGACGACGAATCCCACGGCGGCAGATGCCCGAATTCCTCCATCAGGCGCTGGGTTGCGCGCTCCAGCAGGACCGGTACCGGATCGTCGATCATAATGGACCCTTCACCCTATCACAGCCTCTGGGGCGGGTAGTATGCTCTTCATTTTGAAACAGTTCCCCAACCCAGTATTCTCAAAATGGGAAGCCGTAAAAGAAAAATCTATACCCTTTTTGCTGCGGGAATGGTACACTCAGGTCAGCGTTAGAGCCGAACCGGGCGTGTGCAGTAGCTCGCCCAACCAAGCAAGATTCTGCCAGTGGTCGCTCCGATTCATCCAGCGCAATTCAATCCCAGGAAATACGAATCAAATGGAACAAGGTACTGTGAAGTGGTTTAATGACGCGAAGGGCTTCGGCTTTATCTCGCGTCAGAACGGTGAAGACGTCTTCGTGCACTACTCGGCAATCAACTCCAGCGGTTTCAAGAGTTTGCAAGAAGGCCAAGCCGTGCAGTTCAACGTAGTGAAAGGCCCCAAGGGATGGCAGGCTGCCGACGTGCAGCCGCTGTAACCGAGAAAGGCCGGATTCCCGGCAGAATCTAGCAACCAGACGGGGACTGGACTTGGTGTCCGGTCCCCGTTTGTGTGTGGCAGCGTAGGGATCGCCCCTCATTTTGTGGATTCAGATCGCGCGAAACCCTTTATACTTCCCGCCATGGAATCGATCCCGCGCCATCGCTGCCTGATTTATGAAGGGCCTCCGTCGAGGCAACTCCCGACGCTGGCTGCGGTCATATGTCGCAAGATCGAGGAAAACTATCGCTGTCTCTACCTCAATAGCCCGACGATGGTTGCCGGGATGGGCTCGTATCTTGCCGCACGAGGACGGGAGATTCTGGAGGATACCAAACGGGGCAGATTGGTGTTGTCCTCTGAACTGCACAGTTCCAGCGATGGCCTCTTTGATATGGATGGAATGCTAGCCGGGCTCGAAAGCGCTCTCGAGCTGTCGCTAAAAGATGGGTACAAGGGGCTATGGGCATCGGGAGACATGACCTGGGAGTTCGGCCGAGCGAAAGATTTCTCGCAGCTTCTCGAATACGAAGGGCGGCTGGAGCAACTCTTTCAAAAGCATCCCGAACTTGAGGGCATCTGCCAATACCACGCGGATACTTTGCCACCCGACGCCATCAAGCAAGGGCGCACAGCTCACCCCTCGATCTTCGTAAGCGAAACGCTATCGCTGGTCAATCCTTGCTACATCCCGCACAGGTCCTCTCCGCTCGGCGCATCAGCGTAGATCCTTTGCCCCGGGTGCCGAGTTCGGTTTGTCCCTCTGTGAATAATTCTCCCGACCAAACGTAAGGCGCATCCGCCCCCGCCTTTTCCCGTTGCCGTCAGTCCCTTGGCTCCTGCCCCAAAAAGTTGATGCTGGCTGCGATGACCTCAAAGGGTGTAATCGCTGGCCAGCATCGGAACGTCGTGACAATGAAATGGTTCAACTCGTGCCAAAGCTACGTAGAGAACCAAGGTAAAGAACTCAAGAGACCGTTTTTTTACTTGTTCTCCGGCAGAGTCGTCGTGCCGCAGGGTCCCGTCAAACCGCTTGCTATGCGGAGCCGTATCTCCGGCTCTCGCGATTTCGATCTTGCTGAGGGCCTCGATCTATGCGCGCCCCAAATCCATACCGGTAAGATGCGTCAAAGAGCCCAACTGGGTGCATTGCCGAGAATCGCGGCGCCGGAAAAAGCAACCGGGCCTTTCCATTCAGGAACCAGGAACCCGCGGTTGGGGTGAGCTTCCGGGCCGGCCTGGTTATAGTGGTGGCCGCGAAGGGTCTTTTCCACCTCGCGGAGGGCCTGGGCCCGCTCTACTTTTGTCTGCCGTTCCCAGTACAGCGCGAAACCCTGACCGCAAACGCTGCAGCATGTCTCAACTTGTTCCTGGCTGCTCTTGCAAAGTACCTGCATGCCGGACCCCCTCTTTCCTCTTCCCCGATTGTTCCTGTGTGTTGTAGGAACAGTAGCTCGACTGAATCGCCTTCGGATATTCCCAATACGGTTTGGATCACGCTCGTTGGGGGTACGGCCCGATCCCACTCTCGTGTTAGAAAACTCTTGTATCAAGAGCCAATAGCGATTGTCTTTGAGGAAAAGCAAGGCCCGATTCGTGCATCGTCTGGCGCCGGTGGTGTGTTTCTGCACATCCTGACTGGTTCCCGCCGCTTACCGGTATCGTGGCCGAAACCCCGGCAGCGTTTCACCGGCGCGCATAAATCTCATCCCAATCGAGCTCGACGAAGAACCGGCCTATCTGCCGGGCGCCGTTGCGGCTGGAGTGTTTTCGGGCGGCTTCTCAAAGAGGTCGAGATTCTGACCTTTCCAAATCATTGCGGAGTGAATGCGGTCGTACCCGCTGGGATGGTCGAACAAGAGCCACTCCTCTACCTTGCCCGGATGCATCTTGCGATATTCCCCAAGATGGATGGCCGCCTGCGCGAATCCGTCCGGCTGCCGGGACGCATTCAAGCCGAACATATCCGTTTCCTTCTCCTGGAGGCGCGTCTGCGTGTTGATTATCGGAGCAAGCACCAGAAACAGGGTCGAGATAAGCAGCATGCCCAATGGCAGCACCGCGGGATCGCTCGGATCGTGAATGCCCCACTTTGGTCCCCAGCGGCGGATCGCCCATTGAACGCTCCACGACAAATAGGCCATTGAGAGGACGATGATGACGGCAATAAAGGAAATGCCCCAGAGGATGTGGTGGAGCACATAATGGCCCATCTCGTGGCCCATCACCGCTTCGATTTCCTCCAGGGAACCACGGCGCAGCAGGTTGTCGTTGAGGGTAATGCGCGTGGTGCCGGCGAAACCGCTCACGTTGGCGCTCATGCGCGTTGTCTGGCGGCTGGCGTCGATCTCATACACATCGTTGGTGGGGATGCCGTTGGCGTGGGCCATGCGCAGAATCGGCGAGGTTACCCTTGGATCCTCGAGCCGGTTGATCTTGTTGAACAGAGGCTGAAGAAAGACAGGGCCGAGGGCTACCAGCACGATCGCGAGCGCGATTCCGCCCAGCGAACCGCCCAGCCACCATGTGCGTGGGAACCGGCGGACAATGGCGAAGAGAATCGGAAGCGCGACTCCGCCCAGAACAACGGAAACCAGAAATGCCTTGATCTGGTCGCCCATCCACGGCGCGAATGTCTGCGTCGCCAGCCCGTATTTCTGTTCTCGGAAAAGGCCTTCATACCAGGCCAGGGGAAATCCGAGAATCACGGTGACGATATCGTATTCCACCCAGTAGATCAGGGTTTGTACCCAGCGGAACCGGGAAAGCCGGACGGCCAGATCGCGCATCTGTGCGGACCAGCGCAGGTTGAGGAGAAGAATTGAGATTGCCGCGCCGTAAAGGAAATCCGAGAGAAGGAGCCAGTAGCCCCCTTCGAAGTACGCATTGGAACGGGCGATGGCCGCGGGGGGCATCATTGCCAGGTAAGCTTCGGTGGCGGCATCTGCGTTGAAGGCCGACGACGGCTGGGCAGCTGCGGGGACCTTGGTGATGTCGCCCGTGGGTTGAATGGCGGGTTGAGCCGACAGAACGGGGGAAGCGAAGGCATAGAGCAAAACCACCAGCGCACATTCGAGCAGACGCTGACTCATGACGACCTCTTTTCAGATTTGGAGAATACGGGAAATGTCCCGCGCAGGCCCCTGGTTTATTGAATCGAGCGAGGTTACGTGATTCAGAAAGAAGATGTTCCGGGTGATACAGGTTATCCTGAAGTATCGTCGATTGCCGCACAATTTTTACTGGCTTTCGCGATTGGATCAATATCATGAGCTCGAATTCGATCGCTATTCATTTGCCCGACGGCGCCGTACGCGAGGTTCCCGCCGGTACGACGCCTCTGGAGATTGCCAACTCGATTTCGCCGCGCCTGGCTGCGGCCTCGGTAGTCGCGCGCCTGACTCCACTGACTGGGAACGATGGCGCCGAAGCCAAATCCGCGGAATCCGGCGAGGCCGCCATGTATTCGGCGGAAGATACCGCGGCGCCCCGGCTTGTCGATCTGACCACGCCGCTGAACCAGGACGCGCGCCTCGAACTGGTGACAGAGAAAGATCCCGAGGCACTGAAGGTGGTGCGGCACTCGGCGGCGCACGTGCTGGCGACCGCGGTGCTCGAGCTCTTCCCTGAGACCAAGCTGGGCCACGGGCCGGCCACCGATTCGGGCTTCTTTTACGACTTCTATCGCGAAAAGCCATTCACCGAAGAAGACCTTGGTGCGATCGAGAAGAAAATCGCGGAGGTGGTGGCGCGCGACGAGAAATTTGTTCGCGAATACGAGCTGCGCGAGCAGGCACTCCAGGAATTTGAGCGCGACGGCGACTTCATGAAGACCCACTTCGTGAGCAAATTCACGGAGCCCGGGGCCAACGTCAGCTTCTATCGCAACGGCAAGTTCGTGGACTTCTGCCGCGGCCCCCACGTGCCCTCGACGGGCCGGGTCAAGGCCGTCAAAATCACCAGCCTGGCCGGTGCCTATTGGCTGGGCGATGAGAAGAATCCCCAGTTGCAGCGCATCTATGGCACGGCTTTCTTCTCGAAGAAAGACCTCGACGAGCATTTCACGCGCCTCGAAGAGGCCGCCAAGCGCGACCATCGGCTCCTGGGCAAGCAACTCGATCTGTTCAGCATCCAGGAACTGGCGGGCGCGGGCCTGATCTTCTGGCACCCCAAAGGCGCCATGGTGCGCAAGGTGATGGAAGACTGGATGAAGGACGAGTGCCTCCGCCGCGGCTACCTGCTGGTCTACACGCCCCACGTCATGCGCCGCGAACTCTGGAAGGTCAGCGGCCACGAAGGCTTCTATGCGGGCAACATGTATACCCCCATGGAACTGGACGATGCCGAGTACCGGCTCAAGCCGATGAACTGCCCCGGCCACATCCTCATCTACAAGAACTCGCCCAAGAGCTATCGCGACCTGCCGCAGCGCTATGCCGAGTTGGGCAACGTGTACCGCTACGAGCGTTCCGGAACCATGCACGGCCTGCTGCGGGTGCGCGGCTTCACCCAGGACGACGCTCACATCTTCTGCACGCCGGGCCAGATCGAGAGTGAAGTCGCGGCGTGCATCGATTTTGCTGAAGCCGTGCTGAAGACCTTCGGCTTTAACGAATTCAAAGTGGAGCTCTCCACCTGGGATCCCAACGACCGCGCCCACTATG
Organism: uncultured Acidobacteriota bacterium; assembly: GCA_963730805.1. Lineage (GTDB taxonomy): Bacteria > Acidobacteriota > Terriglobia > Terriglobales > Acidobacteriaceae > Telmatobacter. The sequence continues at coordinate 757,081 of CAVSTL010000001.1, forward strand.
CCGGCTCCGACGAAAACTGGGACCTGGCCATCCGCTCGCTCGACAAGGTGCTGAAGGCCAAGGGCATCCCCTACAAGACCATTCCCGGCGAGGCGGCGTTCTACGGTCCCAAGATCGATGTGAAGCTGGTCGATGTGCTGGGCCGCCTGTGGCAGCTCTCGACGGTGCAATTCGACTTCAACCTGCCCGCGCGCTTTGAACTTGAATACGTCGGCGAAGACGGGGAACGCCACCAGCCGGTGATGGTGCATCGCGCCCTGTTCGGGTCCGTGGAGCGCTTCTTCGGCGTGCTTATCGAGCACTATGCCGGCGCCTTCCCGCTGTGGCTCGCGCCCGTGCAGATCGGCCTTGTGCCAATCAGCGAACGCCACCTCGGCTATGCGCAGAAACTCGAAGCGGAATTAAAAGCCGCCGGCCTCCGGGTCGAAACTGACGCCCGCAACGAAAAGATGAACGCCAAGATTCGCGATTTCGCCAACCAGAAAACGCCCTACATCCTCGTCTTCGGCGACAAGGAAGAAGCCGCCGGAGCCGTGAGTGTGCGCACCCGCGGCAAGGGCGACCAAGGCTCGCAGCCGCTGGCCGACTTCATCGCCAAGGCCAAGTCGCTGGTCGCCACGCAGTCGACCGACCTGTAAGGAATTATCGAGTTTGGATCCCAGGTCTCAGAACCCCAGACCTGGGGCACCCAGTGAAGTTGCATTTACTCGGTTGTATAGCGAATCTCGAGCGTCCTCATGCGGTAGCACGAATAAGTCAGCACCAGCGCGATCAGGCCGAGTAATCCGAGCGCCGCGACCCAGCCAGGAACCGGCTCGGTTGGCACGGTCAGCAGCGCAAAGATATCCGCGCCGCGCACGGTGACCGGCATCAGGTGGCGCAGATACGATGCCACGCTGATCTTCTGCAGCAGCGAAGGCATGACCGGGTTAATCGCCTCCCACCCGAACACCAGCAGAGCCGCGGGCGTGGGATTGCGAAACATCATGCTCAACAGCAGAAACACCGCCCCGTACCCCAGGCAGGCGAGGACCACGATGGCCAGATAAGCTTCGAGCTGGCCCATGCCCGGGCCATTGAACAGGTAATCCGTGCCCGCCGGTCCGTACCCGACATAGAACAGCACGAAGTTGGCGATAATCGCGCTGCCGAACAGGGCCAGCGCGCTGATAGCCCCGGCCGCGAACTTCGCCAACAGCAACACTTCGCGCCGCACCGGCGACAGCAGATAAAAATGCAGGCTGCGCTCGATCATCTCACCGCGAATCAGTCTCGAAAATATTCCAAGACATCCAAAAAAGATCCCCAGCCGGATGTAGTAGAACTGAACGATCCCGGCCAGCACCGTCCCGTCTCCAGCCATGCCAAACTGCGGGTGTCGTCCGAACAGCGTGTGGATAAGGATGATGACGGTGGGTACGAAGGCCAGGAAGTAGATCCACCACGCTCTGATCGAGAAAAGGTTGCGGCGAACTTCGATGCGAGCCAGGCGCCGCGCCTGCAGCCACCACAGGCTCCACGGCTGCTGCCGAAGAATTTGAAGGAATGTTGTCGCCTGTTCCGTCATCGTGCGGCCCCTCCGTCCGACCCGATCAGGTATTGATAAATGGAATACGCATCGTCATCGGCCGGAGCGACGGCTTCAATCTTCACCAGTCCCTCTATCGCGATTTCGTTAATCAGCTGGTAGAACTGGTCCACATCGCCGGTGCGCAGAAACACCCCTTGTCCGTCAGAGTGCAGTCGGGCCTCGACGCAATGATTCACCGCGAACATCTTTGAGGCCAGCAACTCTGGCTTGTCGCAGCGGATCAGCACTTGCATGGGCTTGTCGCGCACTTCCTGTCGCACCTGGTGGATGTTGCCCTCCGCGATCAGGTAGCCGCCAGTAATCAGCACCACGCGATCGGAGATCCGATCGACTTCATCGAGGATGTGGCTGGAGATCACAAGGTGCATTCCCTGGCGGCCCAGCTCTTCAAAAAGAGCCAGCGACTCCGCGCGCGCCATGGGATCGAGTCCGTTGAGCGGCTCATCGAGAACCAGCACCCGCGGATGATGCGCGATCGCCTGGGCCAGGCGAATCTTCTGGCGCATGCCCTTGCTGTATCCGGCAATCTTGCGGACGGCAGCCTCAGTAAGCATCACGCGATCGAGGGCCTCCCGCGCCAGGCGGAACGCATCGCCCGGATGCAGCCCGTGCAGCATCAGGCTGTCCATCAGGAATTCCCACCCGGTGAGCCCGCGGGGGAACGAATCGAACTGCGTGCAATAGCCCACTTCGCGGAAGAACTCGGTCGCCTCGCCGGGCTTGAGTCCCAGAACCGAAACGGTGCCCCGCGAAGGCTGTACCAGCCCCGTCATCAGGTTCATCAGCGTCGTCTTGCCCGATCCGTTAGGGCCGACCAGCGTAGTGACTCCCGGAGGAATATTGAGCGAGATGCGGTTCACGCCCAGCACTTCCCCATAGAACTTGGACACGTTGTCGAAAATGATCTGATCGTTCATGGCCGTCATCCCCGCACCACTTCACGCGCGCGAATGCGCGCATTCAGCATGGCCACGCATACCAGGCTGACCAGCCCGAGCATGATGACAATGGCTATGCTCGGTAAAGACATTTCATCCGACAGCCTGTCGGGCGCTCCCAGCAGGCGCTGCCAGAGCTGAGTCATCGCCACCGGAACATTGAGCAGAAAACCCCACCGGGTGCGCAGGATTCCGGTAATGATGCCGCCCACCCCTGCCGGCACAAAGACCGCAGCGATGATGATGCCGGTTGCTACCACGCGCCACTTCACCCACGACGAAAGCGCCAGCCCCAGGAAGGTGAGGAGTCCGATCCAGAGGAGCGCCCCGAAAAACAGCCCGGAAGCGATCTGCAGATTCGCGCCGGTCCAGCCTTGCGGCGAAGCATAGCTCTGATACACGAACAGCAGCAGGCAGGGAACCCATGTGACCAGCGAGAGCGAGGCAAACAGCGCGGCGAATTTGCCCACCACGTAGCCGATGCGCGAAATGGGATGACTGAGCAGGATGGGAAGGGCATTGTCGGCGAGATCGAACGTGATCAGGCGCGGCGCGATCCATGCATTCAGGATCAACGCTGCCCAGCACTGAATCTCGAGAATCACCAGAAAGAACTCGGCGGTGATGGGCAGCGCATTCTGGCCATTGCCGCGCATGATCAGCATCCGCGCCACCGGGTTGTTGGCCAGATAGATCATGATCAGAAACACGATTGAAGGCAGCATCGAAAGCGTGAACAGCCCGATCGTGATCTTCGACGACCAGATCTCCGCGAGCCCATAGCGCGCCAGCACCAGGACCCGCGACCAGAGCGGGGTCACTCTGCCGGTGTAGGCGCGGTAGTCGTGCTTATAGACTGACAAGTTCCCCCCTCTTCCACTCGCTTTCCCGGTTGCCGTCCATGGCACGCAGGAAGATGTCTTCGAGCGAATCGCGGCGCAAGTTCATGCGACGGATCTGCACACCCTGCTGCGCTGCCATCGCGTAGAGGTCGCGCGCCTCAATGTGGTCCGGCATCACGATCTTCACGCGCCCGTCGGGGAAGCAGGCGCACTCGCAGCCGCGCTCGCGCATCTTCTCGGCGAAGCTCTCGTTGGCGCCGATGGTTTCGAGCTCGATGAAGTTGCGATGCGAGCGGCGTTCTTCCTCGATATTGCAGAGCGCGGCGATGCGGCCATCTTTGAGGATCAACGCCTCGTCGCAGGTCTCGTCGATATCGCGCAACAGATGCGAAGAGATCAGCATGCGGATGCTGCCCTCTTTGCGAATCTCCTTGATGGTCTGGATCATGCGCTGGCGGGCCATTGGGTCGAGGCCGTTGGTGGGCTCGTCGAGAATCAGCAGGCGCGGACCGTGAGCCAGAGCCTGGGCCAGCTTTACGAGCTGCTTCATGCCCAGCGAATAAGTGCTGACCTTGCGATAGCGAACTTCGCCCAGGCCAACATAGAACAGACGCTTCATGCGCGCGCTCCAGAGCTTCGTTCGCGGGCAGGCCGGCGAGCTCCGCCATGTAGCGCACGAAGCGCACCCCGCTCATGTTGCCGATGAACGAATCGTTCTCGGGCATGTAGCCGATGCACTGGCGGATGCGGGCGCGCTCGCGAACCGCATCCATGCCGAAAACGCGGGCGGTTCCACGGGAGGGCGAGTGGAAACCGAGCAGCGTGTTGATCAGGGTCGATTTCCCGGCGCCGTTGGGCCCGAGAAGACCGATGGCGTTGCCGCGCAGCTCCCCGGTCAGCCCGTCGAGGACTACGCGGCCGCCAAGCCGCACTTCCAACCGGTCTAGATCAATAACGCCCATGTCATTGTCTTACGTTCTGGTTAGCCAACTTGTTCCGCGAATTGAGCAGCGCCCCGAGAGTCACGAAATCAAATCCGAACAGGCGGCTGTCGCTCGCCACTTCGATGCGGTTCTCCTTGCCGAACGCGCAGATCGCGGTGGGCCGCGAGTCGGCCGCGAGCTTGCGGATCGCATCCGCGGACTCGCCGCTGAATTGGCTGAGCAGCGGCGAGAGCACCGGGCTCAGGTTCTGGTACGCCACGGCCGAGTAATTCTCATTCTCGTCCTTGGGAAGCAAGGCACGGAAGGCCGCCGACCGTCCCAGCGAATTGCCGGCGGCGTGAATCTTCAGCGCATCCATGAGCAGGGCCCGGGTGGGCGCGATGATCATGTATCCATCGGAGAATGTGTAGTTGGCAACTACGGTTCCGGAGGTCACGTCGCGGACCGCGTAGAATCGCTGTCCGCCGGCGTCGCTGGGATCGATGGCCACCTGGTGCGCATTGGACCCTGGGGCTGGCTCCGTTCGTGGCTGTTGATGGCCTGCGCCAGGTGCTCGAGCGTGTACTCAAGCTGCGTGGCGTTGTTGACTTCGATCACGGCCTTCCACGACGGGGTGGGCAGAACCGGCCCGTCCAGAGCCACTAGAAAATCCCCGCCCAGGTTGGCGATCAGGTCCTCGCGGATGTTGATCTGCAGCTTGGAGTCCAGCTCGTCGAAGCCGGAGTTGCCCGCGCCCTTCGCAGTCATGGCGATGATGTCGTCGGCGATCGACTTCGGGTCTTTGGAGAGCCCGGCTACCGCAATGGCCGCGTTCGTAGAAACAAAGTCGAGCGACCCGATCGGCGCCGGCGCCGCAAGCCACGACGCAACGCGCTCACGAGTCCCCGAGAACTGCAGGTTGAGGTGGTTCTGCGGCATGCCGTTGGTTTCACGGTGTTCGGCGATCAGGTAGCGCAGTTCTTCGATTCCACTGTTGGCCACGCCGACGCGCCTGCTTGCCCGAATGAAAGGCAATGTGCGTCGGAGCGCTGGCCATCATCTCGTGCAGGTCCGCAGCCAGGATGATGCCGGCGCCGCGATCGTAGGCGGCGGCGATCTGCTTGCCGAAGTCGCTCGCGGCAAACCCGCTGGCGCCCGCGCCCAATTGCGCATTCAACTGCTTCAGCAGGGCGATGTCGTTGGAGAAGACCACTTCCTTCGGCCGTACCAGCGCGTAGGCGCCATGTCCGTTGCCGCCCGCGCTGAGGGATGCCAGCGACTGCTCATCGAGCACAGTGAGTTTATCGCCAGCGCCGGCATCGGCCGCTTCCTTCTTGAGCAGATCGGCAAGACCGCTCTTTGCGACGTCGGCAAGAACCGCGAAGCCGGGATGGTCGGCTCGCTTGACGCCGACCACAACCGCTTCATCGCCCAGGTACTGGCTGAGGTCGTGAATCTTCTCCACCAGCGCATCGAGTTCGGCGCCATTGTTGTGTCCCTGCGACCACCACTGCTGCAACTGCGGGCTCTGGTTCAGCTGGTCATGGAAGATATGGTTTGCCTGGCTGAGAAACTCGCCGAGGTTGGGAATGCTGACGTAGAGCAGCGTGTCGGCCGGCACGCGCGGCAGCAGATCGCTCGAATAGCGAGGCTGCGGGAAAGGAATCTGGCTGATGCGATGCTCGATCAGCGCCAACTGGGCCAGGATGCCGACATACTTCTCGCGATCGGGACTCCAGGCGATCTGCTCTTCGAACGGCTCGGGCGCCAGGTTGTCGCTGGTGGTGATCTGGTCGCCGGGATTGAGCATGGAATGAATCCCGGAGTGCGTCACCTGTACCGCGCCCTGCAGCACCGCCACGCGCGAGCCCTTGATGCCGGAATTCACCGTGAACACCGTCCCCGTAACCGCCACGCGGCAATCGGGAGTCTTGACATAGAGGTGGCCGGAGGTGCGCCTGGCCGCCTGCACGATCACGTCGCCGCCATCGAGCGCCACCGTCATGTTGCGTCCGCGCGCGCCCACCTCGAGGGCGGTGCGCTCATTCACTTCGACCGTCGACCCGTCCGAGAGGCGAATCACTGCCCGCGATGCGCCGGAAGTGCGCAGCCGGTCTCCTTCGCCGATGCGAGGCGCCGGGCGCAAGCTTGCGGTCCTTGCCATCGGAAATCAGCCAGGCGATGCCGTCGATCGATTGCACCTCGGCGCGCACGCCGGTCGGCACTTCCCAATAGGCCTTGTAGAGAAACGCCAAGCATACCGCCAGGGCGAACGAGAAGGCGAGCCCCCAGCCAAGCGTTCGGGGCGCCCGGGTCGGATGTGCGCCGGCGCGGCGGACCGTCCCGCCTTTGCGGGCTGGCACTGACCAATCCACCGTCACAGCCTGCGAGCCTTCGCGGAAATATCGAAGGCACGTGCCGCACTCGCCCAGGTGCGCCTTCACCAGCAGAGCGCGCGCGCCGGGCAGCGTGCCTTCGCGATAAGCAGGCAGGAGCCGCCGCACATCTTCACAACCGCGGATCTGCTCAACGGCCGAGTCCGTGCGCATCGAAACGCCCAGGCGATCGGAGATTCTTGTCGCGGATGCATGGATAGCTTCTGAGCCGGGCTCATCGTCCCGCACGGCCTGGATGGCCTTATTCAGTAATTCATCCTGATGCTTCATCACTTCCCCCGTTCCAACTGCAACAGCCGTTTCTTCAGCTTTGAGCGCGTCTGATGGAGCGTGACCGCGACCACCGCCTGCGAGGTCCCCATCAGCGCGGCGACCTCGCGGTTTCCTAATTCCTCGATGTAGCGCAGCGTGAACATCTCCGCCGCGCGCGGAGCCAGTTCGCTGACCGCCTGCCGGAGAAGCGCGGCGAGTTCTCTGCCGGAAGCTTCCCGCTCCGGAGAATCGCCCCACCCCGCCGAGGGGATGCCCGCCGCAGCATCGAGAGGCTCGGTTGCTGCCACCTTTCGCCGGCGCAGGAGGTCCAGCGCCCCGTTGATCGCCGCGCGGTAGAGGTAACTGCCCGCGCTTTTCATCGGGACGGCGTCGCCCGTGCCCAGGCGCAGAAAGACCGTCTGGGCGACATCCTCCGCATCGGCCATGCTGCCCGTAATGCGATAGGCGGCGAGCAAGATGCGGCGATGATGGTCGGCGAAAAGCTGCGAAAGCTGATCGCTCTTCAAGAGCTGATCGCTCGTTTCAGGCATCGGAATGGCTGCGGCTGCGGCGCTCACGGGTCCACGCTCTCGAAGAAAAATGTTGTTCATAGAGATGACGCCCCATTCGTCGGATTCTTAATCGGTTTGCAAAGAACTACGGGCAAACGCAGACCGGTGTTCCGGGGATTCTGAAAGGAAAGCAAGCCGCCTGGAGCAAAAATCGTTGCAGAACATTAGTCCTGTTTCCGGCATCATGAATTAAAAGCATCGGATTCGTGCGGTTGCGGGCTCAGGCTGGAGCGCAGCGCATTGGGATTCGTTCGGAGCCATTTAAGCCCGAATAAGGGCCATTTAGGGACCTTGTTAACCGCGCGTAAGCCCCAGCAATGCAATGATTTGAACCAGCGGAACGCCCCTCCCCTGTCTTTGTTTTAGAAGAAATTTGGCCGTGGGCCTGCGAACCGAGCCGTACCGGACACGGAACGAGAGAAAGGGACGGCCCTCAGGCATATCGGAAGAGCGCCTTGAAACCGTAGTCCATATGCTGCTGGATGTGGCAGTGGAAGAGCGACAGTCCGGGCTGATCGGCAGTGAAGTCGACCACTGCCCGGCCGAAGTACGGCACCACCACCGTGTCCTTCATCAGTCCGGCGGTCGGTTTGCCGTTGACCTCAATTACTTCCCACAAGTGCCGGTGCAGGTGCATGGGATGGGCATCGTCGGTTCGATTCCGCATGGTCAGCCGGTAGCGCGTGCTCCGCTGCAGTACGAATTCGCGCTCGTGCGGATAGGGCTTGCCGTTGACCAGCCACAAGTTGAACTTGCCCGCGCCCCCGGGAATTTTCTCGAAGATCAACTCGATGTTCTGCTGGGGAGCCGGCGAGTTCGACCCCTGCCTGCCGAAGATCGTGTAGTCCCATCGCGCCCTGGGCGGATCAACCCATTGCGGCGGATGGTGCTGGCCGGCATACTCGACGACTACGCCGAGCCCGGATTCGCGAACCATTTTTTCGGTCGACCCCAGGATCCACACTCCCGGCTGGTTCATCTCCACCACTACGTCTACGCGTTCCCCGGCTCCCAGAAACACCGAATCGAGCGTCTGCGGCGTAGGTACCGGGTTCCCGTCCATGGCGATCACTTTCATCTTGTGGCCGGCCAGGGCGACGCGCCGGTTCTCGATGGCGCTGGCATTCAGAAAGTGAATCAGCAGCCGCTGGCCCTCGCGCACCCGGATCGGATCGCCCGACCCCAGCGCCTTGTCGTTGAAGGAATAGGTCACCGATCCCACCTCAAGGCCGTCAGGATCGGTATTCATCACCGCAGGCTTTTCCAGCAGCGGCCCGTCGTGGGTGTCGTCGTCCATGTCGTCCATGGTCCCGGTAAAGAAGGGCTCCCAGTCGCGCAGGGCAAGAAACAATTCCTGGTCATAGTGGCCGGGGTCCCCTCCCCCCTCCACGTAAACAAAGCCGAACTGTCCTGAATACGCGCCCTTGTGCAGGTCGTCCATGGCCATAGCGTGGGAGTGGTACCAGCGGCTGCCGGCCGGACCGGGCGTGAGCTGAAACCGGTGGCGCCCATGCGGCGGCACCACCGGCGAGCCTTCTTCTTCGGTGCCGTCGACGTCGGACGGGATCAGCATGCCGTGCCAATGCACCAGTTCCGGCGTATCGGTATCGTTGATGACCTCTACCGTGACCGGCTTGCCTTCGCGCATGCGCAGCACCGGTCCCGGTGCAATTCCGTTGTAGCCGGTGGTGGAGAGGATGTGGGAGCGATCGAGCTCGACCGTGACAGGCGCGATCCGCAGGGTGTAATCGGGTCTCATTTCCGGCGCCTGGGTCCCGGCCACCCCGGCCTGGCCCGATGACCGCACGCCACCCAAACCGGCGCCTGCCATCGCCATACCGCCGAGCTTCAGGAGATTGCGCCTGTTCACTTTATCTCCTCCTGCCCCGGCGGGCTGTACCTGCATGGTCTCACGCGATTATTGTTGGGACAAGCGGCGCTGCACGCGGGGCGAAGGACTGCAACCAACCCAGGGGTGCCTCCGTCTAACGGGCAAGCGTCACGGCGTTCGGGTAATCTTGCGCACATATCCCCGTCGCGGAGGTCCACTGCATGAGACTCTCCAGGTTGGCTCTGCCGGCAATTGCGACCGTGGCCTGCTGCGCGGGAGTGTGGGCTTTTCAGCGCACGGCCGATTTCGGATTCGGAAATGACGACTCGCCCTCCAACCTGAAATCGGAGTTCTACTGGTCGCGCCTTGCCTATTCGACCGGGATGAGCAACACCGCGGCAGGCTACGGCCATCATGGCTACTGGGGACCGTCCTGGTCGCGCGATTACCCCAAGGCGGACCGCCAGTTCCTCATCGCCATGCACCGGCTCACCCGTATTGACGGCCGGCCTACGGAACAGGTAGTCACCCTCGATTCGGATGAAATCTTCAACTACCCGTGGATCTACGCGGTGCAGGTGCAAACCTGGTCCTTTACGGATGCGGAGGCGAAGCGGCTCCGCGAATATCTCCTTAAGGGCGGCTTCCTGATGGTGGACGACTTTCACGGCACCGAAGACTGGGAAAATTTCATGAACGGCATGCGTCAGGTCCTGCCCGACCGACCCATCGAGGATCTGGAAAGCGGCGACGAAATCTTCCACACCCTGTACGACATTGATGACAAAATGCAGATTCCGGGCGAACAGTATGTCTGGACCGGCCGCACCTACGAAAAAGACGGATACCAGCCCAAGTGGCGCGCGATCCGCGATGACCGGGGCCGCATCATGGTCGCCATCTGCCACAACATGCACCTGGGCGACGCGTGGGAGTGGGCCGACGACCCCAATTACCCCGAGACCTTCGCATCCATGGCATTCCGGGTGGGCCTGGATTACATCCTTTACGGCATGACGCACTAAGACGCTCTGTAACAGGGCATGACTTCAGTCGTGCTGCAAGCGCAAAAGAAGAGGGCTTTAGCCCCTGAGGGCCAGAGGGAATCGTTCCTCAAAGGCTTATCGCAAACGTCAACTGCTTTATTCACGACTCACAGGCGTGCATGCTTCAGTTTCTCTTCAAGTATCCGATCCCGGTATTCACCAAAGGCCGCTTCGTGCTGCTGAGCGCCTGGCCTGCGTGGATGCTTCCGGTTCTCATCGTGATTGCTGCGGGGGGACTGGCGATGTTGATCCGCCGGCGCTGGACCCGGTCGTCGCCCAACCTGCGCAGCTGGAGAGCGTGGGTGATCTGGGGCCTGCAATCCGGCATGCTTGCTTTGCTGCTGTTGCTGCTGTGGCAGCCGGCTGTCACGATCGGTGAACTAAGTTCGCAGCAGAACATCATTGCCGTGGTCGTGGACGATTCGCGCAGCATGGCATTGGCCGACGCAGAGGGCCGCACCCGCGAGGCCGCTGCCCTGGGCGCGCTCGATGGAGGCGTTCTGGCCGGGTTGCAGAAGCGCTTTCAGACCCGCGTGTACCGCGTAGATCGCGAACTCCGCCGTGCGGATGGAACCCAGGGCATTGCGCCGACGGGCACGGCGACGCATTTCGACGCTGGCTTGAAAGAACTGCTTGCCGACACCTCCGACTTGCCTCTGGGCGCCATCGTTCTGATGAGCGACGGCAGCCAGAACTCCATTGGGCTGGGCGGCGCCGGCATTGCGCCGGACACGCTGGAAGGATTGCGCAACCGCCGCATTCCGGTGCACACCGTGGGATTCGGGCGCGAAGAACCGGCGCACGATGTTGAGATCGAAGATGTCAGCGTGGCGGAAAAAGCCCTTGCCGGCACGCGGGTCGCGGCCACCGTTACTCTGACGCAGCACGGGTACGTGGGGCAGAAAGCGCGGCTCACGGTGCGCGCCGGGAACAAGGCTCTTGCCTCGCGCGAAGTCACATTTGGGCCCGAAGGCCGCGTGCAGGATGAGCCCATCTTTTTCCCGGCCGGCGCCGCCGGAGCGAAAAGCATTGCGTTCGGCGTGGATCCGCTGGACCGTGAAGAGAACCTGGCCAACAACTCTTTGACCCGCCCATTATTGGTGTCCGATACCAAGAGAAAAATCCTCTATGTGGAAGGTGAGCCGCGCTGGGAATTCAAATTCATTCGCCGGGCCGAGGAGGACGATCCCAGCGTTCAGGTTGTGTCGATGCTGCGTACCAGCGAGAACAAAATCTATCGCCAGGGTATCGGCAACGCCAGCGAATTGGCCGATGGGTTTCCGATACGGCCCGAGGATCTTTTCGGCTATTCGGGCATCATCATCGGCTCGGTGGATGCCGACTACTTTACTCCGCTGCAGCAGGAACTGCTGCGCGAATATGTCGACCGGCGCGGCGGCGGAATTCTCTTTCTCGGCGGGCGTTCCTCGCTCAGCGACGGAGGATGGGGCGCGTCAACATTGAGCGAACTGCTTCCTACCTTCCTTCCATCCGGCAAGAACAACTTCCATCGCAACCCCGCGACTGTGGAGTTAACATCGGCGGGCATCGATTCGCCGATTACACGGCTGCTCGATGATCCGGAAAAGAATGCCGCCCGCTGGAGAAAGCTCACCTACCTTGCGGACTATGAAGATGCAGGCGCCCCCAAGCCGGGAGCCACGGTTCTGGCTAGTCTGAATGCCGGTCGGCGCAAGCTGCCGCTCTTGATTACCCAGAGCTACGGGCACGGTCGCACGGCGGTGATGGCCACAGGCGGCACTTGGCGGTGGCAAATGAGCGAAGCGCTGGGCGACCCGTCGCACGACCTCTTCTGGCACCAGCTTCTGCGCTGGGTCACCGAGAGCCCCGGCCCGGTGTCGGCAACCATGCCTGCACGGGTACTGATGGACGAGGGCCGGGTGCAACTTACGGCACAGGTACGCGACCGCCAGTTTAATCCGGCAGCCGATGCGCACGTGACCGCGCACGTGGTTGGCCCCCAGGGAGTGAATGCGTTTCTGGATCTGTCTCCCGCGCCGGAAACGCTCGGCACCTATCAGGCGGAATGGACGGCGGAAAAAGCCGGTGATTACCTTGCCGAGATCACAGCGGAATCGGCGAATGAACCGCCGCAGGAACTGGGCCGCGATGTGGTGACGTTTCAGCGCGAAGACGGCGTCGCAGAGAATTTCCACACCAGTCAAGACCGCCGGTTCCTGGAGCAGCTTGCCTCGCAAACCGGTGGGCGCTATTGGAAACCTTCGGACCTGAAAAACCTGCCTCGCGATATTTCCTATTCAGAGGCCGGCATCTCGGTGCGCAACACCAAAGAGCTTTGGGATATGCCCGTCGTGTTCGCGCTGCTGGTCGGTTTGCCCGCCGGCGAATGGCTCCTACGCCGCAAGTGGGGTGTGGTATGAAGCGCGCTCTGGTGCTGGCGGTGGTCGTCGTGTGCACAATGCAGGCGCGGGCGGCAACCTACTACGTGATCGTTGCCGGCCTGGGCGGAGAGCCCGATTACGATCAGCGCTTCACGGCGGCGGCAAAGGATCTCGACAAGGCATTCAAAACCTCCGCTGAATCGGGCCATGTATTCACGCTGAGCGGCGCGCAGGCCTCTACATCGCAGCTGCGGGATACCCTCGGCACGGTTGCCCGTGACGCCAAGCCGGAAGATGATTTTGTGCTCATACTGATTGGCCACGGATCGTTCGACGGTGTCGAGTACAAGTTGAACCTGGTTGGCCCCGACGTAACCGCCGCGCAGATCGCGGAGATGTGCGACCGCATCGCCGCGCGCCGCCAGCTTGTGGTGAACACCACCAGCGCCAGCGGAGGCTCGATCGCCGCGCTGGAGCGGCCCGGCCGTGCGGTCGTCGCGGCAACCAAGTCAGGCACCGAGAAAAACGCTACCGTCTTCGCCCGCTACTGGGTCGAGGCGCTGCAGGATCCCGCGGCCGATACCGACAAGAGCGACTCGATCAGCGCCATGGAAGCCTTCAGCTATGCCGGCAGAAAAACTGCGGCCTTCTACGACTCGCAGAAGCGCCTAGCCACGGAACACGCGGTATTTGACGATGTGGGCCGCGGCGAACCGGTACGCGATGCCGGCAACGGACAGGGCCAGTTGATGGCGAGCATGACGGTGCTGCGTCTGGGTGCGGGCCTCGCCGCGAACAACGACCCGGCCAAGCGCGCGCTGCTTGAGAAGAAAGAGGAACTGGAACAGAAGATCGACACGCTCAAATATCAGAAGGCCGCAATGGATCCGGCCGACTACAAGAAGCAGTTGACCGCCGCTCTGCTTGAGCTGGCAAAAGTGCAGCAGGAACTGGACAAATGAAGCGCTTGCTCATCGTCGCTCTGCTGTTGGCTGCGGCCCCGCCGGCCCGCCCCGCCGCGCCTGCAGATTGCTGGAACCAGCGCAAACACGGGCATCGCGCGGAAGCGCAAACCTGTTTCGAAAGCCTCACGCGCAGCAGTGATGCCGGCGCGCGCGCCGAAGGCTATTGGGGCCTCGAAAAGTGGGAACAGGCCAATGAGCAATTCCGCTTGGCCACGCAGTCGCAAAATGCCAAGCCGTCCAACAAGGTGCGCTGGGGCGTGCTGCTCCACGAGCGTTTCAACGATGGCGAGGCGGCGGATCTGTTTCGCGAAGCTCTCAGCAAAGATCCATCGGACGCGCCGGCCTATGTCGGCCTGGCAACCGTATCCGCCGAAAGCTTCAACGGCAAGGCCGCGGCCTATGCGATGAAAGCCATCGAGCTTGATCCGAAACTTGCCGAAGCGCATGAAGTGCTCGCGGACCTGGCGCTCGCCAATGATGACCAGGAACTCGCCGCCTCTGAAGCCGACAAGGCCATCGCACTTGACCGCGATGCGCTCGATGCCATGGCGACGCATGCCGCGCTGGAACTGATCGCCAATCGCTCTCCCGATACCTGGCTGGCAAAAATGCGGGCCATCAATCCGAATTATGGCGAGGGCTATGCGCGCGTAGCGCACCAGCTCGAACTGCACTATCGCTATCAGGATGCGGTCACCTACTACCGCAAAGCCACCGAGGCCGATCCGCGCTTGTGGGCAGCGCATTCGGCGCTGGGCATCGAGTTGATGCGTCTTGGCCAGGAACAGGAGCCGTACAAGGAACTTCAGCTCAGCTATGAAAACGGCTATCGCGACGCGGCGACCGTCAACAGCCTTCGCCTTCTCGACAGCTACAAGAACTTCGTCACCATTCGCGACGACACCACCGTTCTGAAGCTCAACAAGAACGAGTCCGACCTGCTGCTGCCCTACATCCAGGCGGAACTGCACGCCATCCTCGCCACCTACGAAAAGAAATACCAGATGAAGCTTCCCGGCCCCGTACAGCTTGAGGTGTATCCGGATCACGAAGACTTCGCCGTTCGCACCATGGGCATGCCCGGCCTGGGCGCGCTCGGCGTCACCTTCGGACAGGTGGTCGCGATGGACAGCCCATCGGCGCGCAAGCCCGGGGACTTCAACTGGGGCTCGACACTGTGGCACGAGATGAGCCATGTGTTCATCCTCACCGCAACCAGCTTCCACGTGCCCCGCTGGTTCACGGAAGGGCTTGCGGTCCACGAGGAGGGCAAGCACTCATCCGAATGGAAGAACCAGCCGACTCCCGAAGTGCTCGCCGCCATACGCGACAAGAAGCTCCTCCCCGTCGTCCGCCTCGATCGCGGCTTTGTGTTTCCCGACTATCCGGCCCAGGTGATGGTCTCTTATTTTCAGGCTGGCAGCATCTGCGACTTTATTGAAGAGAAATGGGGCGAGGACAAACTGCTCGGCATGGTTCACTCCTATGCGCAACTGAAGACCACGCCCCAAGCCATCAATTCGAATCTGGGCGTTGCGGCCGAAGAATTTGACAAGCAGTATCTTGCCTGGATCGATCACAAGTACGGCGCAGAGGCGGCACACTTCGACTCCTGGCATGAGAAATTGAAAGCCCTCTTTGCGGCCGCGCGACAAAAGCAGTTCGATGCCGTCCTGCAACAGGGACCTGCGATCGTAGCCATGTATCCCGAATATGTCGCCGATGCCAGTGCCTACGAGTTGATCGCCGATGCGGCCCAGATGCGGGGCGACGCGAAGACCGAATCCGCGACGCTAGCCGCCTACATGCACCAGGGCGGACAGATGCCGGCTCTGCTCAAGCGCCTCGCCGCGCTGCAAGACTCGGACGGACAACATACCGAAGCCACGTCGACGCTCGAACGTTTGAACTATATCTACCCGGTGAAGGACGAGGATCTGCACCGCCGCATGGGCGATCTGCTTTTCGCGCAGAAGCAGTTCGATGGCGCGATTCGTGAATACAACGCTCTTGTGGCTTCCCTCCCTGTCGACAAGGCGGGCGCGGAATTCAAGTTGGCCCAGGCCTATCTCGGCGCAGGACAAAAAGACAAGGCGCAGGAAAGCGTATTGGCCGCTCTCGAAACCGCGCCCGGCTATCGGCCCGCGCAAAAGCTGCTGCTCGAGTTGCAGGAACCATCGCCAAAAACGAATTGACAAGGAAGGAAATGGATGGCTTCAGTCTACGAATTCGATAAGGATGCGGTTGAACTGCAGGAGCGTATCGAACGTTTCCACGGCGTGCGCGACGGAATCATGAAGCAGGTGCGCCAGGTGATCGTCGGCCAGCAGGACGTGCTGGAGCAGATCCTGATTGCTCTATTTGTCGGCGGCCACTGCCTTGTCACCGGCATGCCTGGTACCGCGAAGACCCTCATGGTGCGCACCATCGCCGATGCCCTGGGCCTGCGTTTCCGCCGCATCCAGTTCACGCCCGATTTGATGCCATCCGACATCACGGGAACCGACATCATTGAAGAAGACCTGACCACCGGCCATCGCAAGTGGACCTTCGTCGAAGGCCCGATCTTCGGCAACGTGATCCTGGCCGACGAAATCAACCGCACCCCGCCCAAGACCCAGGCCGCCCTTCTCGAAGCCATGCAGGAACACTCCTGCACCGTCCGCGGGCACATCTATTCGTTGCCCGAGCCCTTCTTCGTCCTGGCCACCCAAAATCCAATCGAACTCGAAGGCACATACCCGCTGCCCGAAGCGCAGCTCGACCGCTTCCTGTTCAATGCCAAGCTCGGATACCTGACCGCCGAAGAAGAATTGACGGTCGTGGACCAAACCACCATCAACCGCGCCCCGAAAATCGAGGCCGTAACCTCGGCCGACGAGATGCTCGACTTTCAGCGCCTGGTGCGCATGGTGCCCATTGCCGATTCACTGGCCCGCTATGTCGTGGGCCTGGTCCGAGCCACGCGGCCCGAAGACGGCGGCGCGCCCGACTTCGTAAAGAAGTATGTGAACTACGGAGGAAGCATTCGCGCGGCCCAATTCATTGTGCTCGCCGCCAAGGCGCGTGCCCTTTCCCGGAAGCGCTATCACGTCGCCTACGACGACATCACTTCCGTGATCGTGCCGGTTCTGCGCCATCGCATCCTGCTGAACTTCCACGCCGAGTCCGATTCCATCGACAGTGACGAGATTCTCAATCGCCTCGTGGCCCACGTTGCGCGGCCGAAGGAGACTTAGTGCAGCGATTCCTCGAACCCGCCGTGCTCGCCGGCATCTCTTCGCTTGATCTTGTCGCGAAGACAGTCGTCGACGGCTTTGTGGCCGGCCTGCACCGCTCTCCCGACTTCGGCTTCAGCCAGGAGTTCGCCGAGTACCGCGCCTACGCGCCGGGAGACGATCTGCGCCACGTCGACTGGAATCTCTTCGCGCGCACGGAACGCTGCTATTTGAAACGCTATCGAGGCGAAACCAACAGCCAACTCACGATACTTCTCGACGCCAGCAACTCCATGGAGTACACCTCGGGTCCGCCCAATCACCCCAGCGACCAAAGCCCGTCGCCGGGGACCCCGATCAAAAAGATGGACTACGCGCGCTTCGTTGCGGCTTCGCTCTTCTATCTCGCCATTCACAACCAGCGTGATGCCGCGGGCGTGATCGTCTTCGACGAAAAAGTGCGCGACGTGGTGCGGCCATCAACCCGGCCCGGCCAGCTCGCGCGCCTGTTCGCCGCGCTGGAACGCGCCGAGCCGCAAGCGCGCACCGACTTCGCCAAGCCCCTGCACCACTTCCAGGAACTGCTCCACCGCCGCGGCATCGCCATCGTCATCTCCGATTTTTATGAAGATCCGGAGACGATCGTTCGCGCCGTGGAGCCGCTGCGCTTTCGCGGCAATGAGGTCGTGCTCTTCCACATCCTTGACCCGGAAGAAATTCGTCCCATCCTCAAGAGCTCCGCGATCCTTGTCGATCTCGAGACAGAGCAGAAAATCGAAGTCGTTCCCGAATACGCCAAGACGTCGTACCGCGCCAAGATCGACGCGCATATCGAGCGGTTGCGCTCGCGCACTCGCGCCGCGGGCATGGACTACCAACTGCTGGTGACCGATCAGCCGCTTGACGCGGCGCTGCGCAGCTATCTCGCGCTCAGGAAGGAGCGGAACTGATGGGCTTTCTCGCTCCATGGTTCCTGGGCGGTTTGCTCGCACTGGGTGTGCCGGTCTTCGTGCACCTGCTGCGCCGTCATGTCACCGTGCCGCGTCCGGTCAGTTCTCTCATGTTCTTCGAGCGGGGCATTCAAAGCTCGACGCGCCACCATCGCCTCAAGCATCTCATCCTCTTCGCTCTTCGCGCGGCGCTGGTACTCCTCGTCGTGCTGGCTTTCGCCAATCCGTTCGTGCGGCGGGTTGCGGCGAACTCCAACGGCCGCCTGTTGCTGATCGTGCTCGACAATTCATTCAGCATGCGCGCCGGAACGCATTTCTCTGATGCGAAACAACGGGCTCTGACCCAATTGGCCGCAAAACCCAATTCGCAGAAGGCGCAGATCATGGCGCTGGGCGGGCAACTGCAGATCCTTACACAGCAAATTTCTGACAGCGCGCAGTTGCATGCCGCGCTCCAGAGCGTTCAGCCCGGCGACGGCCATGCCAGTTTCGGTGACCTGGGCCGCGCCGTCCATGCCCTGGTTGAAACCGTGCGCACGCCGATCGATGTCCACCTCTACAGCGACATGCAGCGCACCGCCATGCCGGCCAACTTCGCCGATCTCGTGCTGCCCGCGAATGTCACGCTCACCCTTCACCCCGTCGCAAGCGGATCTCCAGCGCCGAATTGGACGGTTGAAAGCATCGACGCACCGGCCGACCTGTCTGATCCCAAGGATCCGCATCGTTCCCGCGTTCGCGCCGTGGTCGCCGGCTTTGGAACTCCGGCGGCCACCAAAACCGTAAGCCTGGTTGTAAACGGCAAGACTCTGGCCACGCGACGAGTTGAGGTGCCGGCCAACGGGCGCGCCACAGCGGAGTTCGCGCCGCTTGACGTGAATTATGGATTCAACCGCTGCGAAGTGCGCGTTGATGGCGGCGATGGATTGCCCGACGACAATGCGGGCGTGTTCGTGGTCCGCCGCTCCGATCCCCAGCGCGTACTGTTCGTGCACGCCGGCGGAGACACAAGATCTGCTGTATATTTTGGCTCGGCGCTCAAAGCGGCGGCGAAGTCGTCCTTTGTCCTCGAATCCATTTCCGAGGAGCAGGCCACCGATTTCGATCCGTCGCGTTTCGCATTTGTGGTTCTTTCCGATAGCGTGGCGCTGCCGGCGATCTTCGAACATACATTGGCGCAGTATGTGGCCAAAGGCGGTGACGTCTTCATTGCGCTTGGAACCGGCGCTGCCCGGCGTGCGCGCGTTCCTGTGTGGGACGGCAACGTGACCGGGGTGCACAATTACGCGCGGGACGGGGGATTTGCAACGATCGGGCAGGTCGACTTCACGCACCCGGCCCTCCTCGACCCGCAGCCGGGCCGTGACAATGGCGGATGGGCAGACTCAAAGGTTTTCTATGCGGCCGTAGTCGATCCCAGCGCAGCGCGCGTGGCCATTCGGCTCAGCGACGGTACGCCGCTGGTGCTCGAAAAGCAGATCGGGGAAGGGCACGTTCTGTTGCTCACATCCGGACTTGAGAACCTCACCAACGACCTGCCGCTGCATCCGGTCTTTGTCGCCTTCGTCGATCACGCGGCCCAATATCTCTCCGGAACCGCTCGCTTGAGCGGATCGAGGCAGGTTGACACGTTCGTTCAACTTCGTTCGCCGGCGGAGTCGGCAGCCGCGCAAGGCAGCGTGGAGGTAATCGGGCCCGATAGACGCAGGGTGCTCTCGTTGACTGAGGCCAGAAACGCGCAAACCTTGCGGCTCGATCGCGCTGGCTTCTACCAGGTACGACTGGCCAGCGGGCGCGACATGTTGGTCGGTGTCAACCCCGACCGGCGCGAATCCGATCTGCAACCGATTGCCGACGACGTGCAGCGGTTGTGGAGTGGCAGCGCCGCCAACAGCGCGCCACAAGCGGAATCCGCTTCAACTCAGGAA
This sequence comes from uncultured Acidobacteriota bacterium, assembly GCA_963730805.1. Taxonomy (GTDB): domain Bacteria; phylum Acidobacteriota; class Terriglobia; order Terriglobales; family Acidobacteriaceae; genus Telmatobacter. The sequence continues at coordinate 776,896 of CAVSTL010000001.1, forward strand.
CAAAAATATCGGCCCGTAAGTTTGTGGTGGTATGTCATGCTGCTGGCATTGGTAACGGCGATCGCGGAGACAGCCTTCGCAAGCCGCTACATGGGCACGCAGCGGGAGGAAATATGAGCAGGCAGAGCGAGCTCAATTCCTATATCGTGCGCATTCAGCAAAGGCTTAAGCTGGGCGCGTGGATGCGCGGGGTGGCAATCTTCACCGGGACTGCGCTCGCAGTCACCATCGCCCTGGTGCTCTTGCTGAATAAACTGGCATTTCCCTCGGACGGGGTGACCGGGGCGCGATTCGGCCTGTTTCTGGCTCTCGCCGCGGCCGGGGTGCTGGGCCTGGCCTTGCCGCTGGTCCGGCTCACGCGCGAACGAGCGGTGCGTAAGGCCGAAATCGCGAATCCCGAATTGGAGCAGCGCCTGACAACGTTTTACGAGAAACAACGCGATGGCAGCGATCCGTTTCTCGAATTGCTGGCCGGCGATACGCTGGCGCTGACCGAGCACGCGCAGCCCTCGGTGCTGGTGGAAGACAGGCGCCTCTTTGCGCTCGGAGGTGCGGGCGCGGCTTGCCTCATAGTGCTGGTGTGGATGATCGCTGCGGGGCCTGGCTATCTCGGGTACGGCGCTTCGCTGCTCTGGACCGGTCCGCCCAGGAATTCGCAGCCGTTCTATTCAATTTCGGTGACACCCGGCAATATCGCCGTTCGCCGCAACAGCGATCAGTTGATCACCGCGCAGATAATGGGCATGCAGCCGGCCCGCGCCCAACTCTTCGCGCGATACCAGAGCGCGCATCGCTGGGAACAGGCCGCGATGCAGACGCAGCCGAACGCGGGCGGCGCGGCGAACTATCAATTCGTCTTGGCGGGGCTGCCGGAGAACGTGGAGTACTACGTGGCCGCTGGCCCGCTGGAGTCGCCGCATTACACGGTGCGCGTCGTCGATCTGCCGTCGGTCAAAGAGATTCACGTCACCTATCACTATCCCAAGTGGACCGGAATGAAACCGGTTACCGAAGAACATTCGGGCGACCTGCGTGCCATCGAAGGCACCGACGCAGCCATCGAGCTTGAGATGGATCGTCCCCTGAAGGATGGGCAACTTGCGCTCGACGACGGCCAGCCGATTCAACTCACGGGCGGCGATGGCAATCACTATCGTGGCACGGTACATATGGAAAAAGACGGCGCCTATCACGTGTCCGCGATCGATGCGGGCCAGCCGGTGCGCCTTTCCGAGGACTACTTCATCGCCACCGACAAGGCGCAGCCTCCGGAAATCTCTCTCGATCGTCCGCGCGGCGATTATCGCGCCAGCCCCATTGAAGAAGTCACGCTCGGGGTGAAGGCGGCCGATCAGTTCGGATTGAATGATGTTCATCTGCACTACTCGGTGAATGGCGGCCCGGAGCGCTCAGTCAGCCTGCTCGACAAGCCGGGCGCGAAGAGTGCCGATGGATCGCACACGCTGGCACTGGAAGATTTCAAAGTGGCTCCTGGCGACGTGGTCAGCGTCTATGCCAGCGCGCGCGATGGCCACGCCGAAGCCCACACCGATATTTCCTTCATCCAGGTGGATCCCTTTGAGCGCGAGTTCTCGCAGTCGCAGCAGAGCGGCGGTGGAGGAGGCGGGGGTGGTGGTGGCGCCAACAGCCAGACCGAGATATCCAAGCGCGAAAAGGAACTGATCGCCGCGACATGGAAGCAGCAGAACGACAAGACGTCCACCGCAAAGGACGCAACTGTGGCAGGAAAGTTCCTGTCCGACGCCCAGCAAAAGCTCCGCGACCAGGTGATGGCATTGTCGGCGCGCATCAACAGCCGCGATCTTTCCGCGGCCACCGAGGAGTTCTCCGGTTTCGACAAGGATATGCAGGCGGCCGCTGAAGCCATGGCGCCTTCAGCGGATAAATTGAAAGCCACCCAGTGGAAGGATGCGCTTCCGCTGGAGCAGAAGGCGCTGCAGGCACTGCTGCGAGCTGAGGCGACTTTCCGCAAGATCCAGGTAGCCTTTGGCCAAAGCGGTGGTGGCGGTGGAGGCGGCGGCAACGCGGGTCGCGATTTGGCGAGCCTCTTCGATCTCGAATTGGACACGGAGAAGAACCAGTACGAAACCGCGCAGAACGTTTCTCCCGCGGAGCAGCGCGCGAAGAACATAGAAGACGCGCTCGCGAAGCTCGATGCGTTGGCCAAGCGCCAGGAAGATCAAGCCAATCAGCAAAAGCCCGAACAGAGCTTCGAGCAGCGGTGGCAGCAGGAAATGTTGCGCCGCGAAGCCGAGCAGTTGCAACGCCAGATGGAGGAAATGGCGAAGAACGAGCAACAGGGCCGCCAGGGATCGAGCGGATCAAGCAGCTCTTCGTCGGCGCAAGTGAACTCGCAGCAACAGCAGCAATCGTCGGCCCGGAGCGGCTCACAGAACGGCTCGGGTTCGCAAGCACAGCAAGGGCAGGACCAGCGGGTTCAACAAGCATTGCGTCGCCTGCAGGAAGCGTCCAACGCCATGAAGCGCAGCGGCGGAGCACAGCCGAATCCAGAGGCCGCGCGCCAGGCGGCCGAAGCTCTGCGCCAGGCCGAGGGTCTGCTCGGCAGTACGCAACAGCAGCTTGCCTCGGGCAAGCTGGATTCCATGTCTCACGAAGCCTCGCGCCTGAAGGACGAAGAGCGGGCGCAGGCAGAGCGCATTGACAAACTGGCCGGCCAACAGCAGAACAGCAATCCGTCGGACCTGACCGGCACCATGGCTCGCATGCGGGAGCGCGATCGTCTGGCGCAGGACCGGCAGCAATTGTCGAACGATCTTTCAAAGCTCCAGAAAAACATGCGCGACGGCGCTAGGGAGATGGCTCCGAACCAGCCGGGCGCTGCAAAGCAACTGCGCGATGCGCTCACCGAGATGGACAACGCCGATCTCGACAACCACACGCAGCGGACGGCAGACTGGCTGCGCCGTGGGATAAACCCCAATGCCAACGGCACTGAAGGTCAGATCGCGCAGGGCCTCGAGAAGCTGAAAGAGCAATTGCAGCAGGCCCAGCAGGCGATGAACAACGAAAAGGGCGGACCCGGGGGCGCCGTGCGTGAACCTGGTCAGTCTGATCAGACAGCCGCACTGGATGCTGTCGACCGCCTGCGAAATCAGGTCGAGTCCATGGCGCGCAGTCGCAACGGCAGCCAGCCCGGAGGGGATCAACAGAATGCGCAGCGCGGTGGATCGCAGCCCGGTCAATCATCGCAGCCTGGTCAGCAACTGAGCCGCGGCGCGGGCGGACAGCAGGGAAGCAACTCCGATCCTCGCAGTGGCAATGCGTTGAGTCGCTCCGGCGATATGGGCGGCGCGCGGGGTGAAACCCGCAATGGCGGCCAGGTCGGCGACAGCACCGTGTACGGTAACATCAACACCGGCAACAATACCTACGGTTCACGTGGACAGCCTGGTTCCGATGATCCATCAGCCAATTATGGCGATACGGAGCGCGCATTTCAGCAGGAACTGCGCCAGCTGAATCAACTCCGGCAAATGGTGAAAGGCGATCCTGAGGCCGCCAGGGAAGCTGAAGCTCTCGCCCGACAGATGCAGAATCTCGATCCGCGGCGCTTCCCGGGAAATCCCGCCATCGTCGAGCAGATGCATCGCGAAGTGCTGGGTTCGATCGACCGGCTCGAACTCGCTTTGCAACGCAGTGCATCGCCCACGCTCGACTCGCGGACGGGCAAGCCCCACGCGGTGCCTGAAGGTTACCAGGATTCAGTGGCTGAATATTACCGGCAGCTTAGCAAGAATCAGTAGTTACCCGGCAATTCGATCGACCTTAGGTGATCGCGCGGCGAGCTGAACCGCCTGGCGAAGTGCCTCAAGCAGGCTGCCCTCGTCCGCCTTTCCGGTTCCTGCGATGTCGAAGGCTGTGCCGTGATCGACCGATGTTCTCACCACCGGCAGGCCTATCGTGATGTTGACGCCCGATTCCAGTCCCAGCACCTTGACGGGCCCGTGGCCCTGGTCGTGATACATCGCAATCACAAGGTCGAAGTCGCCGCGTTGCGCCCGATAGAAGAGCGTGTCGGCGGGCAGCGGGCCTTCCACATTCCAGCCTCGTGCCCGGCACGCATGAATCGCGGGAATGATTTTCTGTTCCTCCTCGCCGTGACCGAAGAGGCCGTTCTCCCCGGCGTGCGGATTGATGCCGCACACGCCAATGCGCGGGTTCGCGATCCCGCTCATCTCCAGCGCCGCATGACCGCGCGCAATGGTGCGTTCCACCAGTCCGGGATCGATTTTCGCAATCGCATCGATCAGCCCGATGTGCGTAGTTACGTGCAGCACCTTCAATTTTGGCGTGGTGAGCATCATCGACACTTCCGGAGTTCCGGTCAGGTGCGCAAGCAGTTCCGTATGTCCAGGAAATTTATGGCCGGCGGCGTGCAGCGCTTCTTTGTTCAGTGGAGCGGTACAAATCGCAGCCACTTTGCCGTCTATCGCGAGTTGCGCCGCCACCGCGAGATATCGAAACGCGGCTTCGCCGGCCTGCGCAGACAGCCTGCCCCATGGCAGATCAGGAACGATCAAACCCAGGTCGATGCAATCCACGGTGCCGGGTTCATACATGGCGCGGTCTATGTCTGCCATCGACAGGCCGTGAATCTCAAGCGCGCTGGCGCAAATCCGCCCCGCTCGCCGCAGGCGTTCCGCATCGCCGATGACAAGAGGGCGACACTCCTCATAAACTTCTCGATGGGCAAGGCTCTTGATGATAATTTCGGGACCCACTCCTGCGGCGTCTCCCATCGTGATGGCAATGATCGGTTTTTGCATGTCAGTTCTTCCGGCTCTCACGGAGGGTGGCGCTTCGATCGCATCCGAATTGCGCGCGCGTTTGTGAAGAAATTCGCGGCAACGCAGCAGCGTTTCCCGCGTGCCAAAGCCGCCGGCTTTGGTGAGAATCAGGATTTCTCGCCCTCCGCAGTTTGCCACAGAATATGGAAGTCCCGGCTCGCCTTCGCCCAAGAGTGTCAAGCGGCGAATGTCCCATGCATCCAGTATCGCGCGTGCGGTGTCGCCGCCAGTCGCCACCAGCGCGCCAACGTGAACGGCACACGGCGCGAGCGTTTGCCCCACCCATCGAGCGATCTCTCGGTCATTCGCGTCCGGTCCCGTTGAATCGAGTCGCACAAGCACATCCTGCCCGTCCGCGAGGCTCTCCATAATTCGTACCGCTTGTTCCAGTGACTGTTTCCCAGCACGCATTGAGTCAACTGGGACTCGATAACAAGCCAGCCCCCCGGCGTCCGCAAGCACACCCGCTTGTTCAAGGGATGCATTTGCCTGGCTTCCCACAACGAACAGCAAGGGGCCCTGCACTCGCGGTTCCGAGACTGCTACGAAAGGCCAGTGGGCCGTGGGCGTGAATCCGGCCGCGTTTGCGACGTGGCGCGCCAACCCCGCCGATCCGGCCCAGATCGTTCCCTCGCCCAGCACCATCGCTGCGCTGGCGATGGCGCTGAGGTCGCCCTCCGTCTCCGCATCGCAAACCAGTACATCCACGTCATTCGCATTGCCAACCATCGCGCTTTGGAGGGCACTTATTTCCCCGCGAACCAGCGCAAGGTTGATCGTTGCGCACGTCAACCCTCCCCCGGCCAGCATCTGTGCAATTTCCGCAGAGGGACGCCCGCGCTCGCTGCGCCACAGATCCGTTTTTTCGAGAGGCAGCCCATTCACCAACTGGCAGCCGTTCACTGTAGTTCGGCCGAGGGCAGGGAAGGCCGGCGCAAACACAATCCCCACTCGCGCCGCTGGCGGGATCAGCGCGCGCCTCGATTCCAGTGCCGCTGCAAGTTCCGCGGCAACGTTGCCGCGCAGGGTTGAATCTATCTTCTTGAATAGTAGCGGCCGTTCGCGAGACTTGATTGCGTCGCACCAGCGCACCATTTCGGCGACGGTATCGGCCGCCTCATTGGTTGAGAGGCTGCGCGTGTCAGCATCGATTGCCACAACTTCCGCGCTGCCCAAGTCCGACTCGCTGACTGCGCTTTGGCCAGGTTTGCCTAGCAGAACCACGGTTTCCATGCCGCGCTTTCGAAACATCACGCCGCAATCGGCGGCGCCGGTCAAGTCATCGGCGATGATCAGCACTCTTGGCAAGATCGGTCATCCCACCCTCGGATCGAAAAGGGCAGCGCTGAGTGTAGCACGCCGGTTTACGGCGTTCAAACAGCGGCCCGAGCCCAGAACCGCGCCCCCAACGCCACCGGGCGCCTCGACTAGAATGAACAAAGTGATGAATACAGCTGTTACTCGAAATGATTGGGTTGGTCGAGTAATTGACGGGAGATTCCCCCTCCTTGAATGGTTAGGCAGCACGGAGCAGGCCGGTGTTTTCCGTACAGAACTCAAAGGACCTCAACCTCAGCGAGCCATAATCCGGCTCTTACCCGCGACCGAGGAGAATGCCGAAGAGCGCCTGCGCGTCTGGGCCTCGGCCGCGAAGCTTGCTCATCCCCACCTCATGCGCATATTTGAGAGCGGGCGTACCCCCGTCGGCAGTGTCGAACTTCTCTACGTCGTAACTGAATACGCCGATGAGTCTCTCGCGCAGGTGATACCCGAACGCCCCCTATCGACAAGCGAAGCGCGGGACATGCTGGTACCGATGCTCGATGCCCTGGCCTACCTGCATGGACAGGGTATGGTGCACGGCCATATCAAGCCATCGAACGTCATGGTGGCCGGCGACCGCCTGAAACTACCGGTCGAAAATGTTCAATCGGCAGGCCATGGCGCGAAACCAGTTGGCGAGTTGAAAATCTACAATGCTCCTGAAATCGCATCGGGCGAGATATCGCCCGCTGCTGACCTTTGGTCTCTCGGCATCACGCTGGTCGAATCACTGACGCAGCATCCGCCGCAGTGGGAGCGATGGATCAAGCGGGACCCCGTGGTGCCTTCTGATTTGCCCCAGCCGTTCGCGGAGATCGCGCGCGGATGCTTGCGCAACGATCCCGCAAAACGATCGACGCTGCCTGACATCAAAGCCTGCCTCAACCCGGCACCGTCGCTGGAGGAGCCGGCCAACGAGTTCGATCAGATCGCTCCCCCGAGTGTTGGCGATCGAACGGAGATGTTCAGCGAGGATCCGCGATCCAAACGCCGCTTGGCTGCGATGATCGGTGGCATCGCCCTTGTGCTCATCGTGATTGTTTTCGCTCTTTCGAGATCGAACAAATCGCAGCCTCATTCTTCGGAGGCGGCGCAACCTCAGGTCCCCGTCGCCGCACCGGTTGCGGCGCAGCCCAGCGCTCCACCAGGATCGCCCCCAACCGGACAAACGAGCAAAGGCGAAGTTGCGGAGCGAGTCGTGCCCAGCGTGTCGGCCAGCGCGAACCGTACCATTCACGGCAAGGTGGACGTGAATGTCCGGGTAAATGTTGACGCGAATGGAGGTGTGGCAAACGCGCGGTTTGATTCGCGCGGAGCTAGCCGCTACTTCGCCACCAGGGCTCTTGATGCGGCGCGAAAGTGGAGGTTCAAACCGCCACAACGGAACGGACAACCGGTTCCAAGCGTGTGGATCCTGCGATTCCAGTTCAGACGGAATGGCCCCGAAGTCGCCGCCACCGAGGCAACTCGATAATCGGGAGCTCTCCTAATACCGGCCAAACCGGCCCTCTCAAAATTCGTTCAGGATCAGCACAACTCTGCCTGCAATCAGATCTCCCGGAGTTTCCCCGGGAGGAATCTCGAGCAGATCCACGGGGACGGCCAGGTTGTGCGGGCGCAGCACAAGGCGATTCACGACAAAATCGACATAACGCAAGGAGAGGCGGTTTCCGTTGCGCACCGCATAGAGGTTCGATCGGTTCGGCCGATAGGGTTGGAGCGAGTTGTAGTGCCGGTCGATAAGCACCACGGCGTCGGGCAAAATCAGTGGATCCATCGCCACCGCGTCAACCTCGGGAATTGTCACCGCAACGAACCTCTGCCACATTCGGCGATTGTGCGACACACGCGCGCGCGTAGTGGTCAGCAGTCGAAACGGGATCTTCAACATGGTTTGGACAGAGGCCGGCCGGATGAAAGGCTCATAAAGGGCCGCTGCATGAGATACCACTGGAACTTGGCTGCCGCTCTCGTCGGAAGCTTCGGCCCGGTTGAAGTTGACTGGCAGCAGATCCCACGCGTTCATGCGCTGAGAGCCAAGAACCCGGTCCAAGGCTTCAAGGGAAAGCTGGCGCCGGCTGTGCAGAAAGTTGGAAATATGCGATTGGCCGAAGCCTGTCTGGCGTGCCAGAAGCGAGACGCTGAGCGTTCCTCGCTGTATTCTGCGCAACAACTCCAGGCGGAGGCGCTCGTGCATCTGGGTGAAATTCATGTGTGGAAAATCCGCCACGAGCAATATCCCCAGTTGCTCGCTCATTGCCAACAGCAAAATGAGTTAGGCAGATTTCCCTTAATTCTCATGATTTGTTGCGTACTTGAAAAGATAACCAGCCTAATTTGGCTTACAGACGTTGACCCTGGAGATACCTATTCCTACATTGGTTCTACTTACCTCGTACGGTTTTGTGGGAGATGCCTGGAAACGTTTCATCGGTTCAAACTGTCGAACGGGCGTATTTTTCCTTTCGCCATCTGATGAAATCGCGGAGTTTCATCCGCGCCAAGCTTACACTTCCCGGCCCTAAGGCGCTCAGCAGAGGCGTCTACGGACGACTGCGTGAGATTTTCCAGGATCTGCGCGTTGACAGCATGACAGAGAACGAAAGAAATTGCCGGAATATCCTCCATCGGGGCGCAAGAATCCCGAATAGACCGGCACTTTCTTTTCACCCCGGCGCCACAAAAAATCAATCAAAAAAGCCGGGTTTGCCTTGGGAGAGCGAGTCATGGAGTTGCGCGTGCAACTGAAAGTTTGCGAGGGCTGCGGTTGTCTTTGGTACCGTGCCCAGAACCACTGCAGTGTTTATTGCCAACGGTGTGTGGTAAAACTGAGAGACTTTCCGACTCCGGAGAGCCGCAAGAGACGGGGACGCCCAGCGCGTAAACCCGTTATGAAGGTTTGGACATTGGCTGAAGCTGCTGGAGGTGCGGAATGAGTGCAGCTCTTCAGTTGCCTGTGCTCTGGGGCAGCGCCGCCGCGGAGACCGTCTGGACCCAGGTCAAAGGAAAGCAACAGCGGGATACGAATGTGGCGCAAAAGCCTACGGCGTCGCATGTATCCGCGGAACCGAATGCATGCCTGGCCTTTTACCGGAAGCATACCGAAAGCATGTTGAGGCGTTACCTGTACGCCTCCATGAAGGTGGGTCGGTCGCCGGCGATGTTGGGCAATTCGGTGGGACGGGGATGGGTTTCAAGCCGTCCGGTCCGCACCTTTGAGGATGCCGTGATCTTTGTTCTCGACATCGAGCGTTGTCTCGACAAGCTAAGCCACCTCGACCGGGAGTTGTTGAGCCGCATTGCCCTCCAAGAGTACACACAGGCCGAAACCGCCGATTTGCTCGGAATGGCTGTTCGCACAGTCTCCTACAAATTCCCGCAGGCGCTAGACCGGTTGACGCGATTACTACTCGACACAGGAATACTGGTTTTACCGCATTAATTTGTAACTGATGTAAGAAGAGGGCGCGATAAGCGCCCTCTTCTCGTTCTAACGATGCTCCTCCCCCAGGTCGGGACGGTCGGTTCCTCAGAATTTCCTTGACCACTCCCGCGGCCATCTCTCCACAATCACTTTCTTGTCGGTGAAGAACTCGATGGCGTCGCGTCCTTGCGCGTGCATGACCCCAAAGAAGCTGCCCTTCCACCCGGAAAACGGAAAATATGCCATGGGAGCCGGTACCCCAATATTGATTCCCACATTCCCGGTGGAAACGAGATTGCGAAACTTGCGTGCCGCGGCTCCTGAGGAAGTGAAGATCGAACTGGCATTCCCATAAGCGGATCGCTCGATCATGTTGATCGCTTCGTCCACTGAATCGGCATGCACCACGGAGAGCACCGGCCCGAAGATTTCCGTCTCCATAAGGGGACTCGTTGCCGGCAAGCCATCGAGGACCGTCGGGCCCACGAATGAACCTTTTCCGCCGGCCTGAAATGCGCGGCCGTCGACAATCGGCCGGGCGCCGTGGTCGGCGCCTTGTCCAATTAGCGCGCGCACGCGATCCTGGCTGATGTGCGTAATTACGGGCCCCATCTGTGTAGCCGGATCGAGCCCGTTGCCGACCCTCAAGCTTGTCGCTGCCGACGCAATGGAGTCGCCAAACCAGTCCTTCGCCTCGCCCACCGTAACGGTTACGCTCACTGCCAGGCAGCGCTGGCCTGCGCAGCCGAATGCCGAGTCGGCGATGATCTTTGTGGTGGTTTCCTGGTCGGCGTCGGGAAGGACCACCACATGATTCTTCGCACCCCCCTGGCATTGTACGCGCTTGCCGCTCGCCGATCCGCGCGTATATACGTGCTTCGCTACAGGCGTTGATCCGACAAAACTGACGGCCCGCACCAGCGGATGATCGAGCAGACCGTCAACGGCGTTCTTGCCGCCGTTTACCAGGTTCACTACCCCGGCCGGAAGGCCCGTCTGATGGATGAGCTCGACCAGGCGCAACGCACTGAACGGCACGCGGTCGCTGGGTTTCAGCACCACCGTGTTACCGGTCGCAATCGCGTACGGGAGAAACCATAGAGGAATCATGAGCGGAAAGTTGAACGGCGTAATCACGGCGCACACTCCCAGCGGCTGGCGCACCATGATTTCGTCGATGCCGGGGGCGACGTCTTCAAGTGAATAGCCCTGCATCAGAACAGGGATGCCGCAGGCGACTTCAACATTCTCGATCCCGCGGCGCAGTTCGCCTTTCGATTCGCTCAGTGTTTTGCCGTTTTCGGTCGTGATCAGGGCTGCCAATTCGTCGAGATGCTCTTCGAGCAGCGACTTCAGTTTGAACAGGAACTGAACCCGATCGACGGCCGGTGTGGCGCGCCATGCTGGGAAGGCGGCCTGGGCGGCCTCGACCGCGGCGCCTACCTCGGCGGCCGAGCCTGCCGGAGTGCGTCCGAGAGATTCGCCGGTGGCCGGATTGGCTAGTTCGAGCGCCGCATCGCTGGTGGGCGCGACCCATTTGCCCCCGATGAAGTTGCGGATTTCGGTCGTAGTCAGAGTGGTCATAGGACCTTCAATGTACCGCACCCGGCGCAGGTCCGGCAGCAGCAAAGTGGCGCGCGGGCGCGACCGACTAAAATCGACTTGCTCCAAGAGGGATTCCACCATGCTTGCCAAACTCTGCTCCGCTGCCCTTGTCTTGTCTTTTTCTGCTGTCGTCAGCGCCCAGGCAGGTGGGTCGGAGGCCGCGCCCAAGCCCACCACCGCGGCCGAGGCTCCCACGCGCGATACCAGCTATATCGATGAGAAGGGTACGGCGCATGTGACCCGGATAGTCCCGGTGCCCGAGGATCTGAGCCCCGAGGCGAGGAAGTCGCTAAGCCGTCCCGAGCCGGACCAGGGGCCTCCGCAATCCCTCGAAGAGCGCCGCAAGGGGACAGACGCGTACACCGCGCGCGCCCGCGAGGAGTGGCAAAAAATCTGTCCGGTGACGATCACCGACCAGGTCATCGAGGGAGTACCGGTGCACGTCGTGACTCCCGAGAACATGCCGATGTCGGGCCACAACCGCATCCTTCTGAATTTGCACGGCGGTGGCTTCAACTCCGATTCGGGTTCGTACACCGAGTCGATTCCGATGGCTTCGTATACCAAGGTCAAGGTGGTGGCGGTTCTCTACCGGCTGGCGCCCGAGCATCCATTCCCGGCGGCGGTGGATGACTCCGTCGCCGTTTACAAGGCTCTACTTAAGGTCTACCAGCCGGATCACATCATCATCTACGGAACCTCGGCCGGAGCCATCCTCACCGCCGAAGTGGCTGTCAAATTGAAGCAACTGGGGCTGCCCGAGCCGGCTGGCTTGGGCGTGTTTAGCGGTAAGGGCGACTTTGCCCGGGCGGGCGATTCCCTGGCGATGTATGGGCTGCGGGGGCTTTCAGGCCACCTCGATCCGCCCGAGGCGGGAGCCCAAGACCCAGCCTACGTCGCGTCCACCGATCCCCGGGATCCGGTCCTCTCCCCAGCCTATGCTGACCTGCACGGGATGCCGCCGACCCTCTTCGTTACCAGCGGGCGCGACCTGCTGCTGAGCGGCACGGCCAACCTCCACCGGGCGTTCCTGCGCGCCGGAGTGGACGCCCAACTGGTGGTCTTCGATGCGTTGCCCCACGCCTTCTGGTACGACCCCAAACTTCCCGAGGCGATCGAAGCCAACCACATGATGGCCGATTTCTTTATCAAGCAATTGACGTCGAAAAAGGCGGCAGCTGCGGCGACGGCCACGGAAGGGGCAAAATAGAAGTCAACGTCCCTGGGGAAGCGGCGTGACCGGAATGTGCAAAGCGGTGTTCATGCGCGAAAAGAATTCGAACGCGCCTGCGATTGCGGTCAGCTCAATGATCTCCTGCGAGTTGAAGTGCTTCCTGACCGCCGCGAACGCGCCGTCGTCCACCGCGTGGCCCGAGACGTGGACCAAATCGACGTAGCGGAACCCGGCTTTTTCTTTTTCCGTGAAAGGGCCGGTTTCGTAGCTGTCATAGTTTGCCACCTGTTCGGCTTTGGCTCCGCGCTTTGCGGCCAGGTAGCGATGGGCGCTGATGCAGTACTCGCAGTTGTTCAGTGACGCAACCCGCGTTGCAATCAGTTCCTTGTACCAGCCGCGCAGCGAGCCTTCCCCCATCAGGCCATGCAGGAAGGCCGCGATGCCAAGCACCAGATCTGGCACGTTCGAGAGCGCCTTGAACATGTTGGGCACTACGCCTCGATCGGCGACTAGTTTGTCGTAAAGAATGGCCACTTCGACCGGTACTTGGTTGCGCTCGGCAAGCGGAACGCGGGATTCGCTGGATGCGGTTGTCATGAAAACGCTCTCCAAAGGTCCACGCCAGTGTAAATCGACAGGCCGCGTTGGCCGTGCGGGCAATCACTCAGACAAGGGAACCTCGGTAACGGCCGCAGACTGCAATTCAGCGCGCACGCGCCGCATGATGCCCAGGTAATAAGCAAGGTTGTGGATCGTGTTCAGCGTGCCGGAGAGCGCCTCGCCCGCCTGCACCAGGTGGCGTAGATAGGCGCGTGAATAACGACCGCAGACCATGCAATCGCAGGCCGGGTCGGGCGGACCCTGGTCCTCGGCGTAGCGCTTGTTTTTGATGTTGAGACGGCCTTCGCTGGTGAAGAGCAGCCCATGCCGGGCGGCCCGCGTGGGCAGCACGCAGTCCATCATGTCCACGCCCATGCGCGCGTAAAGCTCGATCTCGTCGGGATAGCCGACGCCCATCACGTAACGCGGCTTGTCCTCCGGCAGCAGCGGAAGAACTTCGCGGATGACCTCGAGCGTGATGTCGCGCGGCTCGCCGACGCTCAAGCCGCCAATGGCGTAGCCGTCGAAATCCATCTCCACCAGGCGTTCGGCGCTCTCGCGGCGCAGGTCGTGGTACATGCCCCCCTGCACGATCCCGAACAGGCTCTGGGTGCGGCCATCGAACTCGTCGCGCCAGACCACTTCATCTTGGTGCGCGCGGAAGTGATCCAGCGATCGCCTCGCCCAGGCCATCGTAAGGCGCAGGCTCTCCTCGGCGCGGTTGCGCTCGGCCGGGTACTCGGTGCACTCGTCGAATGCCATGGCAATGTCTGCGCCCAGCGCGATCTGAACGTCCATGGAGTGCTCGGGCGTGAAGAAGTGGCTGCTTCCGTCCAGATGCGATCGGAAGCGCACGCCTTCGTCCGAGACTTTGCGAAGCTGGCTCAGGCTGAACACCTGGAAGCCGCCCGAATCGGTCAGCATGGCGCGCGGCCAACTGATGAACCGGTGCAGTCCGCCCATGCGGCAAATCGCTTCATGCCCGGGCCGAAGGTAGAGGTGATACGTGTTGCCCAGGATGATCTGCGCGCCGAGCGACTCCACCACGTCCTGGGCGACAGCCTTGACCGATCCCGCCGTGCCCACCGGCATAAACACCGGCGTTTCGACGGCCTGGTGCGGCAGATCAAGCTGCGCCCGCCGTCCGCCATCCACGGTGCCATGGATCAGGTTGAATCTGAGGCTCACAGGACGATTCTATCGGGCGGTGTTGCATTAACGCGCCGGCCCTAGTTTCAGGTTCACTCCGGCGCGGGCCACTCGCCGCATCGACAGCGTGGTGGTGGGTGTCTTGGCCACTTCGATTTCGCGGTCGAACAGGTTCTCCCCGGACGCGAAGAATTCCAGCCGCGAACCGAAATCATGGGAGCCGTACGCGTCCAGCTTGAAGAAGCCGTGCAGCATGTTGGCATTGGCATCGTCATCAAACTGGCGGCCGCTCAGGCGGCTTTGCAGGCTCAGGGTACCGATTCGCGGCTTGAACGCGCGCATGTTGAGTGTGCTCATATTGCGCGCGACCGCAGGAATCCAGTTGCCCAGGTCGATGGTTCCCCGCGTCACGGTGGCGTGAGCATACTGGTATCCGCCGTCGAAAGCCAGCCAGCGCAACGGGCTCAGTCCAAAATCAAGCGAAAGCCCTTTGCTTTCGATCTGGCCGAGGTTTTCTCGCAACAGCAGGATTGGCGACGAGTTCGGATTGACCGTTACCGCGGAAATCGGGCGATTGATCTGGGTGAGAAAATAGCTGCCTCGAATTGTTCCCCAGCGCCACTGCGACGCGACACCCGCCTCCCAGCCAGTGGCGCGCTCGCTCTTCAGCAGCCCGTTGGGCTTGGTGAGCTGGTTGCCCACCTGGGTCGAGCGGTAGAGTTCGCTGGGCGTGGGTGCACGGAACGCCCGGAAGCCCGACGCCGACACCGCAAAGTGAGTCCCGAGTTTGCGCGACACGCCGAGCCGCGGATCAAAGACGGTCTGCTCCCATTGCGGAGGCTGGGTCGCAGAAGGAGTCCAGCCGGATCCGGTCCATAGCCGCTGGCTTCCGTCATAGTTCTGGAACCAGTCCACGCGCGCCGATCCGGCCACGGTCCACGCATCGTGCGTCCAAAGCACTTCGCCGTACGTACCGGAGTCGCGCTGGTGCACAGAGAGGTTGGTCAGCGCGGCGGTGGCGCCGAAGGTCTGCTCCTGATCCCAAACCCTGACATCGCGCACATCGGCCCCGACCAGCGCCAGCAGACCGGCCCCAAAGGGCTGGCTCCAGTGCGCGGAGGCGCCCAGTTCGTTGTCGGGAATCAATGCGAACCGGGAGGGAGTTTCTCCACAGCGATAGGAGCAAGTCGGGTCGCCGAATTTGGGCAGGTTGGAAATGCTGGAGAACGTCTGCCGGAAGTGCTCGGCCGAGCCGTAGAACCTTAATGAAGCCGTGCCATCTCGCGGTCCGTGCCAATCCGCGCCGGTGGCATAGCGCCACAACCGGGTGCCGTTCACCTGGTAGGGAGTGCCGTTGGCGCGCGCTTCGTTAAATCCATTTGCCCGGGTGAACAGCCGCAGCGGTCCGCTATCGTGCTCGAGCAGCAGCAGCCCGTTCTGCGCGTGCACATTGGAGTTGATATCCACCGGCCCGCGCTGCCACGGCGCCTCCTGGATGAATCCGTCGGTACCCAGTGCGCCGCCTGCGCCCAGCAGGCCCCAGGACCCAATTTTCGTCTGCGCCAGCACACTCGTGTCGTACGTCCCCAGCATCCCGTAGCTCGACCGCAGCTGACCCAGCGTGGACGAAGGCCGCTGTAGTCCTACGTTCATCACCCCGCCAATCGCACTCGATCCATACAGATCGCTGGCCCCGCCCCGCACCACATCGATGCTTTTGACCGCGAGTTCCGGCTGCTCTTCCCAGTGGATCCAGCCGCCCACCGGGTCGTTGAGCGGCACATCATCGGCGGTGAGCAAGGTGCGGCTGGCCGAAGTCGAGCCCAGCCCACGCAGGCTCAAACCCTGCGAGGAGGGGTTGGCAACCAGCGACGTGGAGCGCCGGAACAATTCGACCCCCGGCAACTGGCGCACCCGCCCGTCCATGGAAATAGGGGCAGAGGTCTTCAACTCCACTGCCTGTAACGTCCGCGTAGTCACCGGACTCTCCAGTTCACCCAGCGGCTCACGGTAGGCTGTGACGGTGACCAGTTCGGACACCCCGGCCGGTTCGAGTTGCACCGTTGTATTGGCGCTGACCTCGATGTTGGTGCCTCGAAAGCCCTCTGCGTCGATGCGAATCTGGCATGGCGTGTCGCAGTCGAACGTGAGGCGGCCGTTCGGATCGGTGCGGCCCAGCAAGGCCCCTGAGGCCTGCTTGACCGAGGCGCCGGCGATTGCCGCCCCCGCGCCGTCTTCCACCGTAACGGTCAAAGGCGCCGCAACTCGCGCGCTAAGCGGCGCCGGAACGATCGCTGCGGCGGAAACCGTGAGCACGCCAAGCAGTGCTTTGAAAAGGAACGACCTCATGCGGTTGACCTGGGGACTTTCTCGGAGATGTTTGGAGCAACTGCGTGACCGCTTTCGGCCTGTTCGCGGATTGATCCGTGGATGCCACTTCCATGAGTGGGATCAGGACAAACTCACGCTCCTCCATCCGCGGATGGGGAATTTCCAGGCCCGGTTCGCTGACTCTTTCGTCCCCGAATACCAGAATATCCAAATCCAGGGTGCGCGGCCCATTTCTTTGACCGGCCGACCGGTCGCGGCCAAATTCCTGCTCAATCCGGAGCAGGGCGTGCAGCAGAGCATGCGGGTCGAGGTCCGTCTCCAGGGCAACTACCGCGTTGAGAAATCGCGGCTGATTGGCAAACCCCACTGGCTCGGTGGAATACAGCGACGATCGGGCTCTAAGCCGGCCCAGCGAATCGAGGCGCTCGGCGGCGGCAACGAGTGTGGTCTCTGGATCGCCGGCCTGACTTGCCATGTTGGAGCCCATGCCGATGTACGCCGTCTGCATTCTTTTCAGACTACCCGTTCTTGTGTGGGTGCTGTTGGGGGCCAACTTCGTCGGCGCCCACCTGCCGGGACCGCAATTGCTTGCGTTTTCGCTTGCCTTTGTCTGCTGCGCGACATAGTCTGCACAACGCGGGCAGTTCGCCTCACATCCATCGCGCAGGTGCCCACAGCAGGTGATTATGGGCACAGTTGTGTTACGACGCGGCGTGGTGAGCGGAAGAGAGTGCGAAGCGAACTGCGATATCCTCGCCCGCAGGCGATCCCCGGACCTTGGCTCTGACTATATCGAGGGCTTCATCATGAGCGCTCCGGCCTACCTGCCTGATGGCGAGTACCTGATCGAATTCGATCATCACACGATGGCAGCCACCAAAAGGCTGGGGCTGTGGCTTTCCTCCGTTCCCAACCGAGTGTGAATTGGCCTCTCCCCCGGCGGGGATCCGCATCCGTGAAGAGCAATAGATAAGAACCCCCGCGCGGGCCCCACAGCCGGTGGTTCTCCGGCGTTTCCGAACCGGACTGCCCGTCTGCCACGGTACGGGCCGGTTTGGTAGCATCGTTCTTCGGAGAACTACCAGGAGACTTCACAATGGACGCGCTCAACAACGCGGGCCTTGGCGCTCGCTGCAATCAAGATATCGCTCTCGATCTGCTCAAATTCGTCGCCGGCACAGTGGGCGTGGGACGGCCCACCGCGGGTTCTACCGGGTTCATCAGCTCTGGCGCCTCGAAACCCGAGGAGCACGTGAAGGAACTGCTCGACCTCTATGGCCGCTGCCTGAAAGCCGTCGAAGGCAAAGGGGCTTAGAGATCAACGAGGAATCCATCCTGCGCGTGGCGGTCGCCGGAACCGGTGCCTTCGGCCGCAACCATCTTCGTGTGGCTCGGGAACTGGAGGCGGCCGGCGCAGGCGTAGTTTTGGCCGCCGCCGTGGAACCGAACCCGGCGCGTTCCGCCGATACAACTGCAAAGTATGGCATCCCGGTTTTCGCTTCGGTCGAAGAGTTTCTTCGCGCGGGCCTGGGAGTCGACGCGGTCTTGGTTGCCGTTCCAACCGTGCACCATCACGCCGTCGCCGCCAAGTTGCTCGACGCCGGCCTGGATATCCTGATTGAAAAGCCAATAGCTGCGAACCTGGAGGAAGCCGACGACCTGATCCGGCGCGCCGAACAAGGCAACCGGATCGTCCAGGTCGGCCACCTGGAGCGGTTCAACCCGGCGATCCTGGCCGTGCAGCCTCGCCTCAAGCGGCCCATGTTCTTCGAGGCGCACCGCCTGTCGGTGTTCACACCGCGATCGCTCGATGTGGACGTGGTCCTTGACCTCATGATCCACGACCTCGACATCGTGCTCACCTTCGCCCATTCGCCCGTGCGCGAGGTGCGAGCCGTAGGGCTGCCAATTCTCTCTCCCAAAGTGGACATCGCCAACGTTCGCGTGGAGTTCGAGTCGGGCTGCGTGGCCAACTTCACCGCCTCGCGCGTCTCTACGGAACGAGTGCGGAAGTTGCGCTTCTTCGAACCCCGCCAATATGTCTCAATCGACTACGCCCGCCGCGACCTGCTGGTAATCAAACTGGATGCCGAGGTCCCGGGAACCATGCCTCCCGAGATTGCTGCCATGCTCGCGTCCGGCAAGGCCGATCCCGCCATGCTCGCCCAACTCGCCGCCGCCGGCGGCCATCCCAGTCCCGGGCTATCATTCGTCAAGCCGGAAGTCCCTCCCGGGGAGCCGCTGCGCCTGGAAATCGAGTCGTTTCTCGATTCTGTACGCACTCGCCGCGACCCTCGCGTCACCGCGCGCCAAGGCCGCGACGCACTCGCGCTGGCCCTCGAAATCCAGTCCGCCATGGTGGCCCACGCCCATCGCGCCGGCCTGCAAAACTTCTTCGAAAGCTAACCGAACTTCCGCAGCATTAGCCGAAGGTTAAGGAAATTGTGACTACTTTGAGTCGCTCTTTTCAACAACGGCAAGTGGAAAAGGCTTTGTTTGCAAGGCAGGGTTGAGGGGAGTGGTGCTTGATCGCCGCCGGAGTGGCGTGTAGTGAAGACCTACCCTCTTGCAAGTGGGGCGTAGATCGGTAGGATGAGCGCCATGTATGTGCGGCGCTGCTACCGAAAGAAGAACGGGAAGCGACACGCATATTGGGCCCTTGTGGAGTCGTATCGAACGGCACGCGGTCCGCGGCAGCGAGTGGTCGCGTACCTTGGGGAACTGGATGAGCGTGGCCGGATTGGAGTGCAACAAGCGGTACAGCCGGCCTCCACAGCACAAGCGCATTTATTCCGGCAGGCGGGCAGCGCGGAGTGGGTAGAAGTCGACATTCACGGTGTGCGGGTAGAACGCAGTCGTCAGTTTGGTGGCTGTTGGCTGGGCTTAGAGCTTCTTCGTCAACTGGGCCTTTCTCAACTGCTCGATAGGTTGTTGCCGCAGGGGCGGGAAGGGATTTCCTGGAGTGTGATGGCGCAGATTCTGGTGCTGGGGCGCATGGTGGAAGCCTCCAGTGAGCTTCGACTGGCCGAGCACACCTATGAAGCCAGCTCCTTGGCGGAGTTATTGGGAGTGCCGGCGGAGAAGGTAAACGACGATCGTCTCTATCGGAGCCTGGATCGATTATTGCCGCACAAGACGGCCTTGGAGAAGCATCTTCAGCAACGCTTGGGCGAGTTGTTTCAGCTCGACTACGACTTGCTGCTCTACGACGTCACGAGCACTTACTTTGAGGGCGAAGCGGCAGCTAACCCCCAGGCGCAGCGCGGCTACTCGCGGGATCATCGCCCCGATTGCAAACAGGTCAACATTGCCATGGTGGTGAGTCGCAGTGGGCTGCCCTTGGGATATGAAGTGTTCGCCGGCAACCGCAGTGACGTCACCACGGTGGAAGAGATCGTCGCGGCCATGGAGAACAAGTACGGTCAGGCCAACCGCATTTGGGTGATGGATCGGGGCATGGTCTCGGCAGAGAACGTTGAGTTTCTGCAGAAGGGTGGGCGACGCTACATCCTGGGCACCCCCAAGAGCATGTTGCGTAAATTCGAGCAGCAGTTACTGGACGAGACATGGAGTGAGGTCCACGCCGGGCTGGAAGTGAAGCTCTGCCTCGGGCCAGAAGGGCAGGAGGTTTTCATCCTCTGCCGCAGTGCCCAGCGGCGCCTGAAGGAGCGGGCTATGCACGATCGCTTCGAACGGCGCATTGAACAGAAGCTGGAACAGATGGCCGCCAGTTGCCGCCAGCGCAGGCAGGATCCACTGCTGCTGGCCCAACGCCTGGGCAAGCTCCTGGGCGGGAACAGCCGCGCTGCAGGCTTATTTCGTGTGCACATCCAAACCGATGCGCGCGGCGGCGCCCACCTGGAGTGGAGCAAGCGAGAAGAGTGGCGCGATTGGGCCAGGCTGAGCGAGGGCTGTTATCTGCTGCGCAGCAACGTCACCGATTGGAGCGGAGAAGAGCTTTGGCGTGCCTACATGCAACTGACAGAAGCCGAGGCTGCCTTTCGAATCCACAAGAGCGATCTGTCTCTGCGCCCCGTCTGGCACCATCTCGAGCGCCGCGTGCAGGCTCATATTCTGGTTTGCTTTCTCACCTACGTGCTCTGGAAAACGTTTGGCCGCTGGTGCCATGATGCAGGACTTGGCGATGAACCGCGAAAAATCTTCGCTGAACTCGGGCAGATCGCCTTAGTCGACGTGGTCTTGCCCACGCGCACTGGCATCTCGATTCGCAAGCGCTGCGTGAGCCGACCCACCGAACATCAAGCCATCTTGCTCCAGCGACTCGGCCTCGAACTTCCGACAAGCATCGAATGCGTGGACTTGTAGTGAAGACTTCACTACTCCCGCGCTGTAAAAAAAGGACTTACCGCCGTAACTGCGGAAGTTGGGCTAACAGATAAACTGGGTGCCCCAGGTCTCGATTTTGAGACCTGGGTTCACGCAATCTCCAGCGTCCGATTCAAAAATCCCACCACGTACTTCCACGCCAGGTAATAACCTGCCAGCGCCCCGAGAAAGAATGGCGCAATGTACACATATGGAACGTACAGGGAATGGAACCACGTCACTCCGTTCGCGCCTAATGTCAGGATGCCCAGTGACGTAGCCAAAGTGGCGCCCCCCGGCACCAGCAGCAATGGCAGCAGCGCGCCATGAACGCCGATGGCCAAACCGGTGCGGGCCCGTGATCCAAGCCAGAGCATATTCCACAGCGCCCAGAGCGACGGAACCAGCGCCATCGGAAATATCAGCGCCCGTTCGAAGGGAAGCGAAACCTGGAGCACCAGGCGCAGAAGGACAAATCCCAGAAGCAGGATCGGCAGAATAAGCGTCGGTACAAAAGCCCCGGCCAGAAATGCGCGCAGGTACGGGTGGGAGTTCATCTTGAATCGTCCTTTCAGCGGGCGCCTCGGCCCGCGAGTCACAGGTAATAAAGCAGTAGTGGAATGGCCGCCGGAAACGCCGCCAGAAGCAGAACCAGGCCGCCCGCCAGCGCCCAGTCGAACCACGGGACCCGGACTTTCGCACGCTTCGGCAAAGATTCCGCACGCAGCCTCCGCAGCATCGCCGGCCAGAGATCGCCCGCCCCATCCGCGTCCTCTCCAACCGGCGGTACTACCCGCCGCAACAGCCGCTCGGTTCCCTGATCCCTGTTCCCTGATCCCTGTCTTTTCATGGCCTGATCCCCTGTTCCAGCAAATCTTTTCTCAACAGTCGTAGCGCGCGAAACACGCGCAGTTTGACTGCCATCACCGAGATTCCCAGCGCTTCGGCGACTTCCTTGTGCGGCCGCTCTTCGATCACTGCCAACGTCGCGGCGATCCGCAAACCCGGCCGCAGTCGGCCGAATGCAATGGCTGTCCTGTGCCGAATCTCGGCCGACACCGCCGGATCAACGCCGCCGCCGGGCGACGGCAGATCGGCGAAGAACTCATTGGCCACGGCGTACTCGGGCTTCCGCGCGCGCAGCCAGTCGAGCGCCGCCCGGGTGGCAATCTGGCGTGCCCAGGGCTCGAATCCGCGCTCCGGTTCAAATCGGTCGCTCGCGCGATAGATCCGCCAAAAGGTTTCAACCGTAAGCTCATCCGCTGCCGCCGGGTCGCGAACCATGCGCAGAATCCATCTGCGCACGTTATGCTGATGCAGCCGGAAGAGCGCTTCGAATGCCGCTTCGCGAGCCTTCGCCCCGCCTCGTCGAAACTCGACCAGCAGGTCCCGCTCACTTATGGCGGCGGGTTCCAGTTCGCGGCTGGCGGCCTCGCGCATCCCTTTTTGCCTCTGTCCACACTTACGGTTGGATATCCGTGAAGGTTACACCCTCCTATCACAATGGAGCCAACCGCCCGGAGGATGCCCGGTGCGACACATCGCGTTCCATCCACGCGAATTGGAGTAAACCGATTTTTCAGAGCAAGTTTGTAACCTCCGTGGCGCTTGACGAGACCGCCCCGGAGACATTACCGTTGCCATCCGGAGAGTGGGCAAACGATTTCTCGTCGCGTAATGATCGTTCACAAACATGCCCGCCCCGCGAGGAACCTTATGAGGAAGTCTTATTCGCGGTTGGCAGTGCAGGCATTGATCGGCTGCGGCTTGTTGGGCGTGGCCTTGGCGCAGGATTCCCAGAAGCCTGGCTATCTCGACACCAGCCTGTCGCCCGAGCAGCGCGCGGCCGATCTGGTGAAGCGCATGACGCTGGAGGAGAAGGCCGGCCAATTGGTCAACCAGGCGCGCGCCATTCCCCGCCTGAATGTGCCCGCCTACGACTGGTGGAGCGAGTCGCTGCACGGAGTGGCCGTGAATGGCACCACCGAATTCCCCGAGCCCGTCGGCCTGGCTGCCACCTTCGACGCGCCCGCCATTCACGAAATGGCGATCGCCATAGGCACCGAGGGCCGCGTCAAGTACATGCAGTTTTTGAAGGCCAACGGCGGATACACAAAGATCTTCCAGGGCCTGGATTTCTGGGCGCCCAACATTAACATCTTTCGCGATCCCCGCTGGGGTCGCGGCCAGGAAACCTATGGCGAAGACCCCTTCCTCACCGGTCGCATGGGCGTTGCCTTCGTAACCGGAATGCAGGGCGACGATCCCAAATATTTCCGCGTGATCTCCACCCCCAAGCACTACGCAGTGCACAGCGGTCCCGAGCCCACGCGCCACACCGCCGACGTCACCGTCAGCAAGCACGACGAACTCGATACCTACCTCCCCGCCTTCCGCGCCACGGTCACCGAGGCCAAGGCCGACTCGATCATGTGCGCATATAACAGCATCAACGGCCAGCCCGCATGCGCGAACGAGTTTCTCCTTGAGGATCAACTGCGCGGCAAGTGGGGCTTCAAAGGTTATGTGGTTTCGGACTGTGGCGCGGTCATCGATATTTTCCAGGGACACAAATTCAAGCCCACGCAGGCTGAAGCTTCGGCCATCTCCCTCAAGCGCGGCATGGACAACGAGTGCGTCGATTTCACCTTCAAGGTGGACGACGATCACGACTACAAGCCCTACATCGATGCCGTAAAGGAAGGTTTTCTGAAGGAGAGCGACATCGACGTGACGCTTACCCGCCTGTTTACTGCGCGCATGAAGCTCGGTCTCTTTGATCCCCCCGAGATGGTGCCGTACAGCAAGATCGACGAAAGCCAGCTCAACAGCCCGGAACATCGCAACGTGGCGCGCAAAATCGCCAACGAGTCGATGGTGCTGCTCAAGAACGACGGCGTGCTGCCACTCAAGACCGCCGGTACAAAGATCGCGGTCATCGGGCCGCTCGCCGACCAGACCAAGGTTCTGCTGGGCAACTACAACGGCACTCCCACTCACACGGTTTCCATTCTCGAAGGAATCAAGGCGGAGTTCGCCGGCGCCAATGTTAACTATGTTCCCGGAACCCAGTTCCTCGGCCACGACGCCGACCCGGTGCCGACCTCGGCCCTGAGCACCGATGGCAAGCCGGGCGTGAAGGTCACTTACTCCAAGTGGGACATGACCAACATCAATCGTCCCACGGCGGCCGCGCCCCTTGCCAGCGGCGTCGAGCCCGACATCAATGCGGCCGAGACGCCTCTTCCGCAAGAGGTCGCGAATGTCAAGCCGCTTTCCATACGCTACGAAGCCAATTTGACTGCGCCGGAAACCGGCGACTACAACCTCGGTCTCCAAGCCAGCGGATTTTTCCAGGTTAAGCTCGATGGCAAGGATATTACCTCAGCCTTCGACGCTGTCGGAGTTACCAAACTCGGCCGGGTGCATCTCGAGGCCAACAAACCCACTGAACTGGTTGTCCAATACACGCCGGGCGAGAACGGAACGCCGGCGGCCCGGCTCGTGTGGTCGAAGGTCGATCTCAAGCCGCAGCCCGCCGCGGTTGAAGCCGCGAAGAATGCGGATGTGGTGGTAGCCGTCGTAGGCATCACCAGCGAACTCGAGGGCGAAGAGATGCAGGTGCATGAAGAGGGCTTCAAAGGCGGCGATCGCACCAGCCTCGATTTGCCCAAGCCGGAAGAAGAATTGATCGAAGCTCTCGCCGCAGCCGGCAAGCCGCTGGTGGTGGTTCTCACCAATGGCAGCGCGCTCGCCGTCAACTGGGCCAAGGACCATGCCAACGCCATCCTCGACGCGTTCTATCCGGGCGAAGAAGGCGGCGCAGCCGTGGCGGAGACGCTTTCCGGCCGCAACAATCCTGCCGGCCGCCTCCCCGTCACGTTCTACACCAGCGTCGACCAGCTTCCGGCTTTCGAGGATTACGGCATGAAGGGCCGCACTTATCGCTACTTTGACGGCAAGCCCCTTTATCCGTTTGGCTACGGTCTGAGTTACACCACCTTCAGTTACAGCGGCCTGAAAGTGCCATCCGCGGCGATCAAGGCGGGCGACCCACTTACCGCCGATGTTACTGTTACCAACACCGGCAAGGTGGCCGGTGATGAAGTAGCCCAGTTATATCTGAGCTTCCCCGATGTGAAGGGCGCTCCCATCCGCGCGCTCCGCGGATTCCAGCGTGTCCATCTCGAACCCGGCAAGTCTCAGGCCGTCCATTTCGAGCTGAAACCGCGCGACCTCAGCATGGTGAGCGAAGCCGGAGAACCGATCATCGCCGATGGCCAATACAAAATAAGCATCGGCGGCGGCCAGCCCGGCACCGGTGCGCCTGCCGCGGCCGGAACGTTTCAGGTCAAGGGCACAGTCACTTTACCTGAATAAGTCGAGCCTTAAGTTAAGTCCAAATCATCTGGGTGCCCCAGGTCTCGCTTCTGAGACCTGGGACGACACCTGGCTTCCCGCCGCCGCCTTAGCCGACTTACCCATCACCTGCATATTCTTGAGATACACCGCGTTCGTCCATCCAAAGCCAATAACATTCTGTTTGTAACCCGTGCTGACTTGTACGTTGGCATTGCGCGAAACCACGTTGTATTTCTCGCGAATCGTCCCGTCTTCTGCGAATCCCTGGTCGATGGTGGCATCGAAATGCTGCGCAATTCTCGCCGCTTCGGCATGAAACCCTTCTGCTTCCAGGCCCGCGATCCCAATCCAGTTGGTCGGCGCCCAGCCAAAAGGCTCGTCCCACTGCAGCCCGGTGTTGGTATTGCTCATTGACAAACCTCCGGGACGTTCGAAACGGTCAAGTTTGTCTACGACCTGCTTCGCCTCTTCCCGCGTCGCCACGGCCGCCCACAACGGATACAGCGATGCGATGTAGGCATAAGTGGAAGTCCGCCCATGGGCGAAGTCGTAGTCGGCAAACACACCGTCGTTCGCGCGCCACAGATAGCGATGAATGGCCGTATTGCGCGCCTGCGCGCGGCGGTCCCAATGGGCCGCGTCCTTTGGCTTGCCCAGCAGGTGCGCCAGGTGCTCGAGATCGCGCTCGTAGCGATAGAGCAGGCTGTTGAGGCATACCGGCGCGAAATGATGAGTGGCGCCCGAGAAGGGCCCAAAGCGATTGCTGGGATCAAAGCCCGATTCGCGCATGGCGCGGTCGCCGACATAGAAATCCCTACTGAGCCGATAGCCGCCGGCCCACGCATGCATGCATACAACACTTGCCTTCACATCGCAGCTAGTCTGTTTGAGCCGCGCCGTCTCGACCCCATCGGGATGCTCGGAGCCTTTCACCAGGAACGCATACGCCGCGCTGTCTTTGGGATGGTCGATCAACCACCGGATCACGTCGGGATAGTAGGTGCTGTCGTCGGCCATCTCCGGCACTGGCCCGCTTCCGTAGTCAAAGTAACGCGCCAGCCCCGTTGTTCCCGCCAGGTGTTCCGGCCGGGTCCATGTCGAGTAATCTTTCTGAGCCAGCGCGTAAGCACGCTCCAGCCATGCGCGTGCTTCCGTGCGGCCGGCCGGAGTTGCCGCAAAGCTTGCCGGGTTTTCATACACCGCCCGGATCATCGAAGTTAGAAAGGGCGGCTGCGACCGGGTGAGATAGTAAGTGCGATTGGCATTCAATACGCCGCCATAGTGTTCTATCTCAAACAGGAAGTTATCGACCACACCTTTAGCCAACGCCTCCCTGTGATCAGCTTCCAGTCCAAGAAGAATGAAATAGCTATCCCAGCCGTACATCTCATTGAAGCGCCCGCCGGGCACCACATAGGGAGAGGGAAGATAGAGCAGTCCCGCGTTGGGTAACTCGTCGGGACGCACATCGCCCAGCCGTTCAATTCGCCGCGGCAGCGTCGCGATCTTCACATGGCACTTGTCCTGGAGATCCGTCACCGCCGCCGGCGCCGGAACATCGGCCGGCATGTACAGGATTGGGTTCGCAGTAACTTTGATATCGACCAGAGAATGGCAATCGGTCATGGATCGAGTCAATGTGTCCCACGCGGAGTGAATGTAAGTCAGCGTGGCCTCGGAATTGGCTGCCGGCGCGGAAGGCTCCTGCGCACAGGCGATCGAGATTGCGGCGACTGCAAAGAAAAGCAAACGTAACTGTCTCATGGTTTCTCCGCCGAGTTGGACTCGCGATGATGTGGAGTGTAAATCAACGCGCGTTCCGAAGGCCCGGACAAACTATGGAAACAATTTGCGCACAAGCCGGGAACACTGGGCATATCCGTGGTGTCTACACAAGCACAGTGGTTCCGAACGGGATGCAAAAAAGTCCGGAGCCCCGCTCAAAGATGTGGTTGGAACCAAGATCTACTCCAAAGCCAATAAGGAAATTAAACACGGCTGGCGTCGTGCGTCCATCGCCTTGTCGCGCCAATCCAAAAGGGGTGCCCCAGGTCTGGTCCGCCGCGGCGGATGAGACCTGGGATTACGACTTCGGCGCATACCTCACCTGGTGCTCTGCAGTTTCTCCCGCGTCAACTCGTTCCACGTCGCAATCGACTCCGGCATCGGCGGGCTCACGGCGCCGGGCGAAACGGCTTCGAGCACTTTCTGCGGGTCGAGATTGCCTTCTGGCGAGCGCAGTAGTCCTTTCACCCATCCCATGGCGGCCAAACCGTTGCTGCCCGTGAAGGCCTGCTCGATATAGAACCAGCGCTCGTCCCAGCACACCAGGCGCGACGTGAGCGTGAAGCGCGCAAACACCGGCAGAGAGCGCCGGTAGGTCATCCACACCGCGCCCACCAGCGGCGTCCAGCGCGAGCGGATGACATGTTCAAGGATGCCCACGCGCGCCAGCAGATGCATGCGCCCGAAGTCCATGATGTTCAAGTAGCGCGCGTTGTTGAGGTGCAGGTTGAAATCGATATCGTTGGGCCACACCCGCATCTCCAGACGGTCCTCCTCAAGAATGCCTAGCCGCGCAAGCGGGCGGATATGCTGGCGCAGAGCGAGAGCGGGAATACGGACAAAGCTGATGAAGTGCGACAAAGGCGGCGTCCCCGCTTCTGAGTGTAGAAGCCCAGCGCGTTGGCTGGCGCAGGCCGGGTGCAATCGGCGACAATCGCTGTTGTCATGGAAGAACCTTCCCGTCGCACTTTTCTCAAGGCCGCTGCCGCGGTCTCTGTCGCCGGCGCCGCCTGGCGTGCATTTCCGCAGGGCAATCGTCAGCGCGTATTTATTGGCTCCAATAAGCCTGACGGAATCCTCGCCTTCGACTGGAATCCGGAAACCGCGGAACTGACGCCGGCCGGCGTGGCCGCAAAGATCGCCAACGTTGACTGGATCACCTGCTCTGCCGACCGCAAACATCTCTTTGCCGCTTCTGAAGTCGATAGCTTCAACGGCAAGTCTACCGGCGAAGTGGCCAGCTTTGCTGTTGAGAATGGCACGTTGCGGCTGCTTTCGGGACAGAACTCGGCCGCCAAAGGCACATGCCACATTTGCCTCGATCACACCGGACGCACCCTCCTCTCCGCCGACTACGGCGGCGGCAGCGCTGCCAGCTTCCTGGTTAAAGACGGAAAGCTGAGCAAAGCGGTGTGGAAGGAACATTACACCGGTCACGGACCGGTCACAGACAGGCAGGAGGCGGCGCACGCGCACTTCGCGTCGTTCTCGCCCGACAATCGTTTCGCTTACATCAACGATCTCGGCGGCGACTGCATTCACATTTATTCGCTTGACCCGGCCACGGCCCAGTTGAAGGCTGCCGGAAAATATGAGGCGCAGCCGGGCTCGGGCCCGCGTACTCTGCACTTCCATCCCAACGGCACGACCGCCTATTCCATGAATGAACTTAACTCGACGGTAGACGTCGTCAAGTGGAACAAGGTCGACGGCAGCCTGACCTATGTCACCCGTATCAAACTGTTGCCCAAGATATCGCACGCAAAATCCACCGGGTGCGACACCGTCATTACCAAGGACGGCCGCCACGTCTATTTCGCCAATCGCGGTGACGATTTCATCTTCGGCTTCACCGCCAACCCCGAAAGCGGCGCGCTCTCGCCCATCGGCCGCACGCCCAGCGGAGGAAAAACTCCGCGCAACTTCGTCCTCGATCCAACTCAGCGGTGGATGGTGGTGGCCAACCAGGATTCGGACCAGCTCAGCGTCTTCTCCCGCGATCCGCAAACCGGCGAATTGTCGCCTGAAGGTAAAAGCTACTCATGCCCGGCCCCGATGTGCATTCTCTTCGCGTGATCGAGAGTCAGGTCTTCTTTGTCTTGCCGAACGACGCAAAAATCGCGCCGGCGATGCATCCGACCAAGGGTCCGATCAGCAGGAAGCCTGAAATCATATCGAGAGAATGTACCAGGGACTGCATGGCGGGGGCGCCGATGGCCAATCCCTGGTAGTCCTTCCAGGGATCGCTCGATTCTGCCATTCCCGCGCCAAGGTAGGTTTCGCCCAGGACCGCTGCAACCCCCATCAGGCATGCCGCCATGGCCGCCCAGATCGAACACACCGTGCTGAATCCCATGGTAAAGCCGCTTTTCGCGGTGCGAAATCCTGCAATTCCGACCAGAATTGCGGCGCAAGCCATCAGCCCGATCTGCACCCAGTCCATGCCTGCTGCGGGATCGACGCCTGCCTGCCTGGTCGCAATCACCACCTGCGCGGCCAGAAACAGTCCGGCCACAACCCCCAGCCAGCCCGCGGAGAACAGCGATTTCCGGCTGTCGTCCTCGCGCGCGGACCCAATCCAGAAACCCAGGCCCACGTAGCCGACCAGGCTGACAGCCGGATCAAAACCCGTGGTGCTTCCCCCGGGCAGGTTCATCACCGCTTGCCACGGCCAGAGTCTCGCTCCCAGCAGTCCCAGGTCGAAAAGGGCCAGAAGAATAATGAGAATACGCAAGGTGGGCCGGCTCGATTCCATTCCGTGGTCGATCTCCTCACCCGCTTTGATTGGCCAACCCATCGCACGGGGTGGGAGTCCCGGTCTGGCGCTGAACCCTGACGAAGCGCCTTCGGTGCGCTTCGCCGCGAATCAAGTCTATATGCGGAATTCCAGCAGGATGCCAACCGACATCTCTGGCGAGTGAAATTTCGGTGGAGGCTCAGTCCGATCGGGAAAATCAGACACCCTGGAGGGCAGGGCGGGAAAAGGCCTCGACGACGCCTGCGGAATCTTCCCCATCGTGGGATTCGATGGGCACTCGCGCCAGTTCCCAGGCCGACCGGTCTTTGAGCAACCGCGAAACCAGAGCCGTATGCATGGCGTGTCCGGCCCGCTCCGCGACCACGTGGCCTTCAATGCGGCGGCCCGCGAGTGCGAGATCGCCGATCAGATCCAGAACTTTGTGGCGGACGTATTCGTCGTCAAAGCGCAGGGGTCCGTTCTCGGGCCCGGTCTTGCCGAGAATGATGGCATTTTCGGGGCCCGCTCCGCGGATCAGGCCCATGTCGCGCAAGCGTTGCTCGTCGGCCTTGTAACCGAAGGTCCGCGCCGGCGCAATGGATGTGCCATACGTTTCGGTCGCCAGGTCTACGCAAGAGCTTTGCCGGCCGATCGGGGCAGGGAAGTCGATGGTGTATTGGATGCGGTAGCCCGAGCCTGGATAGACGCCAATGAACTTGTCACCGTCGCGAACCTCAATCGGCTGCAGCACCCGTACATATTCGCGGCGGCGGCGCTGGGTGTGAATTCCTCCGCTCAGGAAGGCCTCGACATAAGGCAGGGCGCTGCCGTCGAGGATAGGCAACTCCAAGTTGTCAATTTCGACGATGACGTTATCCACTCCCATCCCGATGAGGGCCGAGAGAAGATGTTCGGTGGTCGAGATCAGCACGCCCTGGCGCATCAGACTGGTCGCATAGCTGACTTTGGCGACGTTGCGGCCGGTGGCGGTGATTTCAAAATTGTCGAGATCGGTGCGGCGGAAAACGATGCCTGACCCCGCCGGCGCGGGCAGGAGCCGCATATTGACCGGAGCGCCGGAGTGGAGTCCCACTCCTGAAAAGGCGAGCGGTTCGGCGATGGTCTGTTCCAAATGCGCAGGTTGGGGCAAAATGCCAGTTCTCCAAATTTTATATACGGGACCCGTACTGGTAAGGTTAGACGCAAGAATCGATTATAGCTGTGTGGTTTTTTTGCCACACATTGCGTCCCCAAACTGCTCCATCGAAGGGCTTTTCGTATGTCACGGGACTAAAAATGCGATCAGCTAACTGAACTTTTCGCCAAGATTTCTCCTGTCTGGCCAGTGGGCGCGCCTTACCGGACCAAGGGGTCGCCCCTGAAGCGGTCTCGCTCCCGCTTGTAATCCTGTGCTGGTCCTTGCTGATTGGGTCGCCATCGTAGAATCGGGAAGTTCCGCAAGAGGAGTTACGTGGAGGATTTCGAAAGGCTTGGCTCTCTAAACAATGCTGTTCCCATGCGGGCATTGCTGGCCGGATCCCGTCGCAAAGAGTCGTCGCTAGTGAACATGATTCAAACGCTGGTTCGCGCCGAGTCTCCCTCCGACACCAAGGCCGCCGTGGATGCATGTGGAACCCTGGCCGCCGACTATGCACGCGGCCTGGGTGGAAGCGTGAAGGTGCATCGACAGAAGGCATTCGGCGATGTGCTCGAAATACGCTTTGGACCGCGCCGTCCGAAGGCGGTGAACAAGCCAATCATGATGCTCGGGCATATCGATACCGTATGGCCCGTGGGCACGCTCAAATCCATGCCATCCCGGATCGGCGAAGGGCGGCTCTGGGGCCCGGGAACGCTCGACATGAAGGGGGGCATCGCCATGGCTCTGACCGCGATCGAAATGCTCACCGAAGCCAGCATCCTCGATCGCGAGATTGTGCTGCTGCTCAACAGCGACGAAGAAGTGGGCAGTCCTGTTTCGCGTCCTATCACCGAGCGGCTGGCGGTGGAGTGCTCCGCCGTGTACGTGCTCGAGCCCGCGCAGGGGCTGGCCTACAAAACTGCACGAAAAGGCACCGGCGACTGGCGCCTTGAGATCAAGGGAGTGGCCGCCCACGCCGGCGTCGATTTTGAAAAAGGCGCCAGCGCCATTCGCGAGCTGGCTCGAGTTGTGGAGACAGTTAGCGGCTGGACGGATCTGAAGCGCGGTCTGACGGTGAGTGTAGGAGTGGCAGGCGGCGGTTCTAAGACGAATGTGATTCCGGCCGAGGCCTGGGCGAAGGTCGACGGACGCATCGCACGCAAGGCGGACGGGGTGCGCATCGAACGCAAATTCGCCGCTCTCAAAGTCGTGGACAAACGCTGTTCCCTCACCGTGACCGGCGGTATCAATCGCCCGCCCATGGAGCGCACCCGGGGAACCGCAGCCCTCTTCCGCAAGGCGCGTACGCTGGCGGCCGAACTTGGCTTCCCGCTCGACGAAGCCGCGACCGGGGGCGCCTCCGACGGCAACTTCACATCCGCCCTCGGAATCCCGACCCTCGATGGCATGGGCGCCGTGGGCGAAGGTGCGCATGCGAGCCACGAATCGATTCTGCTGGAGCACTTGGCCCCGCGCACCGCCTTGCTGGCCGCGATGTTAACCACAGGAACCAGGGAATAGGAGAAATCTGACCAATGCATTGGAGTTTGAAATTTGCAGCGCTCGCATTCGCAGCCGAGCTCAGCTTGGCGGGTTTTGCCGCTCCGCCCGACAAGGCCGCCGGCATCGACGCCATCCGCGCCTATGAAGGCACCTGGGATATCACCATCGATCACCTCGACACGGCCCAGAGCAAGGCCTCGCACGAGAAGGCCGCGCTACGCAACGACTGCTGGAAGAGCGGCGCCTATTTTGCCTGCAATCAATACGTGAACGGCGAGTCGAAGATCCTGCTGGTCTTCACTTACAACGAAAGTAAGAACGAGTACACCAGCTACCAGATTCCCCAGGGCGGCGGTGAATCCGGCGCCGGGAGGCTGCTCATCGAGGGAAATGTCTGGACCTTTCCCTGGCAGGCCGGCGAAAGCGGGAAGACAACTTATTTCCGTGTGGTGAATGTCTTCGACGGCTCTGACAAGATCGAGTTCCGCCAGGAGTTCTCCACCGACCAGGCGCACTGGACCTTAATGGCGAAGGGCACTGAAATAAGGACGAGCGCAAAATGAACCGTACTTTTCCGATTACGGCGGGCGACCGACGGAGAGTGAGGCCGATCACGTTTTCCTTCATAAAGTGAGATAGATCACGCGGATTATCGGGCCAATTCGAGCCGCCTCGCGAGGGCTCTTCCGCGTAAGTTGTTGTTTCTGAATTGACAATTTCCAGTCCACAGTTTCAGAGCGGGATATTTTATTTTTTCGCAGAGTGAACACTGGAGGCGGCGATTTGCGGGTTCGCAGCGAGCCTGAACGCTCGGAGGACACCCCGGCCGTCTTGACGCTGCGGGGCCTTTCTTCTCCCACCCATTTCTTCTCCCACCTATTGGTTTTGAATGAATGATTCCATTGTGCGCGCGAAGGGGGAATTAATCGGCAAGAACGCAGGCAAGAAAAAGCAGGGAGAAGCGAAGGAAAGCCTGACTGAAACGGAGGAGGAAAGCTCTGTTAGTCAGCCATTTCCACAGCCGTCGCGTTTGCAGCGTCATCCACTGGAACGGTTGGAGACAGATGCGTCAACTGTCATGTGCTCACGTCATTCTTTCCTTCCCTTGAAAGTCGCATAAATCGCCATGGCGTGACCATGCCCCAGCCCGTGGTCCTTTTTCAGCCAGCTCACAATCTCCATGGCCTTGACGCCGGGCTTCAGCAGCCCATTCTTCTCAGCCAGCTTGCGGAAGTCTTCCGGCGTCTTGCCGGTTTTCGCCTTGATGTTGTCGATGTATGCCTGAAATGACATGGTTCTCCTCTCATGCGGCTAGAGCGTTCAGAGTTAATCGGCCTTGATCGGCGCGGCAAGAGATGGCATTTTTCTTGAGCGGGTTAACAGGCTCTGCAGGCGTCGATCGCGCAAACCCAGGCCGCCCCAAACCAGGACTGCGAAGAGCACAGGGAAGAGCGTCTCAAACCAACTGGAGCCTGCGCGAACGTTGCTGGCGACGGCCCCGCCCAGATAGCCGGTCAGCAACGTGGCTCCCAGGATCGAGGTTCGTGGGATGAGATAGATCAGAGTGCACACAATCAGCACTATGCCGATGCCGCTGAGCGCGGATATAGGGAAGGCCAACCGAACATTCGCCTCCAGCACTTGAGGCGGTTTGACAATCTTCATCGCGCCATCGAGGATCATGAACAAAGCAGTCAGGACCATGAGAACGCGTCCTGACCAGACCATTTTTCCGGGGCGAACATTCTCTTCTTGCATAAGAAAACCTCCTTTGGATTGCCGAATACATGTGTAGGCGTGCTACAATAGTACCAAACGGTGTAGTACTACTAAACCGTATAGTACAAAATTTCAAGGCACCCTGTCAAGAGGGCATTTGGGGGTATTTATGGGATCAATTGTGGAAGGCCGTTCCGATCGCAAACGTAAATTGCTGCTGCTGGCGGCCACAGAGATCTTTTTGGATAAAGGCTATGAGGGCACGACGATGGAAGACGTTGCGGTGAAAGCCGGAGTTTCCAAGCCGACGGTCTACAGGTTCTTCTCTGACAAGGAGCGGCTCTTCGCCGAGATCGTTCAAGCCACGACTGGCGAAATCGATGAACTTGTACGTCTGGTGGTGGAAACTCTGGCTGAGCAAACAAGCGTCGAATCGTTCCTGGTGGTCCTCGCCCGCCGCTTCATGAGTGCACTGATGCAGCCGCGGATATTGCGACTACGCAGGTTGGTGATGGCCAACGCGGAGCGTTTTCCCGATGTCGGCCGCAGTTGGTATGAGCAAGGCTTCGAGCGTGTACTCGCTACACTGGGAAGCAGCTTTCAGAGCCTCGCCGATCGCAAGCTCTTGCAGGTTAAAGATCCGTTGCTGGCTGCCAACCATTTCGTGGGAATGCTGCTGTGGATACCGATCAACAAGGCCATGTTTACAGGGGATTACCAATCCAGCCCTGGTGAACTCGAAGGCTATGCCGTGGCGGCTGCCCGCGCCTTTCTTGCAGGATACGGTCCGGCCAGCGAATCGGAACCCGAGTTCGCTCATGCGACACTTGGAAAGAGGTCGTAAGGTGATTCAAGCCGCTGCCAGAGGACTTCCGGCAACAGCGATTCTCAACCTAAATCGTTGCCGAATCGCGGAGTCACTCATTCGAACCGTCTGCGCAAAATACCCTCAACGTGCGTGATGCGCTGCGTCATGCAAAAAGAAATACCCCGCGGTGACGAACCCGATCAGAGCCACCGCCCAGCGCATCGCCCTGGGATTGACGCGGGGACTGTAGCGCGCGGCAAGGTATCCGCCGATCCCTGCCACCACTCCCATCTCCAGGCAGAACTGCCACGCCACTCTCCCCGCCACGATGAACGAAATGGCCGGGATTCCAATCGAAACCGTCGCGGTCACTACCTTGAGCGCATTCATCTCGTGGATGTTGTGCACCCCGCAGATGCCGAACAGCGCCATCACCAGGAAGCCTCCGCCAGCGCCGAAATAGCCGACGTAAATGCTCACCAGGACCATGCCCACGAGCAGCCACTTGTCGTAGCGGCGGCCGTCGGAAAGGGTCGAAAGCCAGCGGCCCAGCGGAAAACTGAGCACAAAAATCACCGCCGCGAACAGCAGCAGCCAGGGCAACATTTGCCGGAACATCTGGTTGCCGGTCTTGAGGAGGAGGTATCCGCCCAGCCAGCCGCCCACGCCCGAGGCCAGCGCCAGAGGCAGCAGGCTCCAGCCATACGTGCGCAACTGGCGGCGGAATGCCACCAGCGACGTCAGCTGGCCCGGCCAAAGGGCCACGGTATTCGTAGCCTGCGCCGTGACTGCGCCCACCCCAACGACCGAAGTGCTGGCAATGAGCGCGGGGAGCGACAGGAACGAGCCGCCTCCCGCGATGGTGTTCAAGACTCCCGCAAAGAACGAGGCAGCCGGAAGCCACACGTACCGAAACAGGGGAAGGTACAACGGCGCCATGGTGCCAATCTAATCGCCAAACCCATAAAGAGCCATAAAGTTTGTCCGATTCCGGGCATAATTTTGGCTGCCGACAAAGGTGGGATTGCGGGTTGCCTGATACACTCCGCTAAGATTCAGCTGGAGTCTTATTTCATGAAATCAACTGCTTTAATCCTTTGTCTGGTGGCTGCCGTGGCCGCATCCGCTCAAACTGCCGCCAAGCCTGCCACTACGACCGCCAAACCGGCCACCGCCGCGAAGGCCACCACGCCAGGCTCCGGTTCTGTCGCAAGCGTCATCAAGTACCCGCCCGGGAAAAAGGCGGATTTGTCGGTCAAGAAAACCTTGTTCGCTCTTCGGGTTCAGGATGTCAAGATCGGTTCCGGACCGGAAGCCGAGCCCCTCAAGATGTACAAGGTGAAGTACACCGGCTGGCGCGCCGCGGACGGCGTCGTATTCGATTCGTGGGATCAGCATCCCACCCCGGTGATGGGCGACGATGGCAAGCCGGTGATGGGCGACGATGGCAAGCCCAAGACAACCGAGCCCCAGCCGGCCAGCTTTCCTGTGGGCCTGGGCCGCATGATTCCGGGATTCGACCAGGGATTTGCGGGAATGAAGGTGGGTGGAGTCCGCCGCATCTTCATCCCCTGGCAGCTCGGCTACGGGTCGCGCGCCATGCCTGATCGCGGCGCCGATCATCCCGGCATTCCCGCCAAGTCGGATCTCGTTTTCGAGGTCGAATTAGTCAGCGTCAGCGACCTGCCCGCTCCTCCGCAGGGCCATCCGGCGATCCCGGGCGGCGCAGGAACTCCGGGCGGCGCGCAGCATCCGCAGACGCCTCCTTCGGGTGCACCTTCGGGGGCAGGCGCTACAGGCGCTCCCTCCACTCCGCCTCCGACTTCGCAGCCTTCGACTCCACCCCCAAGCTCGACTCCGCCGCCAACTCCGCAACCCAAATAGTGCCGCGTCAAAGCCACGCCGGAAGGCAATTCCGGCGTGGCTGCCGGCAGCCTCTGCGTGAAGGGCATTTTGGGGGAGGAGCAGAGCGCCTCCGCTTCCTCGGTCTCGATCAACCGGCCCCGTTCCATCACCGCGATGCGCGTGCTCAGGTAGCGCACCAGCGGCATGGAGTGGGAGATGAAGAGATACGTCAGCCCATGCTCGCGCTGGAGGCTGCGCAGCATATTTACGATCTGAGCGCCCACGCTCACATCCAGGGCCGAAACCGGCTCGTCCAGGATAAGCAGTTTCGGCCGCAGCGCGAGCGCGCGCAATGTTGATGCGAACGACACATCTTCCAACACCGCGCGTTGTTCCGTGCGCAGCCCCACCCGTCGCGGAAAGCTCTTCGATACCGAATCGACATGAACAGACACCATGTCGGATTGGTAATGGTCGCCTCATCCTATCCCTCTTTCCCGCTTGCTTAGTTTCTGCCTTTCACATCTGCCACACACGTCCCAAGTAAAATCCCCTACAGGCTCGCGTGCCGAACCGGCAGCCGAAATTTACTTCCCGAGAGGACACGCCCCATGTCCACGAAACCATTCACTTTCGCCGATCCCACCTATACCGCCGACAACTTTTACCAATACAGCGCCGGCGATCTCGCCGGCGACAGCAATCTCCAGCAACTGGCGGTTCTCGAACCCATTCCGGCGCCGCGGGTAAATCCGCCGCTGCTCGACCTGGGGGCGGTGCTGCCCTCGAGCGCCATCTCCGCAATCCGGGCTTCCGGCAAGCTTGTCTTCCATTCGGTCGGAGACACGGGGGGCATCGTACGCGCCGAGCCTCAACTGGCAGTCTCCGATGCGATGGCGGCGGACCTCGCCGGAAAGACTTACCCGACCGGCCGGCCGGCGTTCTTCTATCACCTTGGCGACGTGGTCTATTACTTCGGCCAGGAGCAGTACTATCCCGAGCAGTTCTACGATCCCTATCGCAACTACGACGGGCCCATCTTCGCCATTCCCGGCAATCATGACGGGGTGATGTACCAGAAGGAGCCCATCCCGTATTCGCTGCAGCCATTCGTGGATAACTTCTGCACCGCCGCGCCGGCCCAGGGAGCTCCGAGTTTCGCCCGAACCACCATGACCCAGCCAGGCGTGTACTTTGTGCTAACCGCGCCCTTCGCCCGCATCATCGGGCTCTATTCGAATACCAGCGAAACCTCCGGCATTCTGGGCAATGCGCAGATCGGGCAGGCCCAGCTCACGTTCCTCACCCAGGAATTTAAGGCGGCCCTTGCCGCGCGCCAGGCTGATACGAAAAATCAGAATCCGCAGGCCCTCATCGTCACGGTGCATCATCCGCCGTTCACGGGAAGCAGCCAGCATTTTCCCAGCGCCACGATGCTGGCGCAGATCGATGCCTGCTCAAAGCAGGCCGGCATCTGGCCAGACCTGGTGCTCTCCGGTCACTCGCATCTCTATGAGCGCTACACCCGAACCATGAAGTCGGACGGCCGGCAGATTCCCTATGTCGTGGCGGGCAATGGAGGCTATTACAACCTGTCGAAGCTGAAGCTTACAGTGGCCGGAAAGAAGCCAAAGGCCGGGCATCACAGCGAGCCCGACGGCCAGGGCAACACCATCAGCCTCGATGCCTACAACGAGACCGACTACGGATTTCTGCGCATTACGGTAAGCGCCGGAACGATTCTGGTCGAGTCGCTGGGGATTACCGGAACCCCGACAACCACCACTCCGGGTACGCCGATCCCGCCCCCGGTGGTCATCGACAGCTTCAGCCTGAATCTCTCCGCACACACGGTGGGCCCAGCGTCTGCGGCTCGGAAGCCAGCCAGCGCATCGAAGCGGCCTACCCAAAAAAAGAAGGCAATCCGCCGATGACAGGCGGAAAACTGTGAACTGAGAACTAAGAACTGACCACTGCTTTTAATCTAGCTTCGGGTGCAGCTTGTGGAAGCCGCTGGCCTCCTGAAATGCGTGCCCGAACGCGGCCAGCTTGGCGTCCTGGTAGTGGCCGGCCAGGAACGTGATCGAGAACGGCGTCCCCGGCCCGCCGCTGCCGCTGAAGGGCCCGTCTTCCGGCCGCACGATTTCAGGAGGCGCGTCCGCGCCGCGAAGGCCAATCGGCACGATCAACGCAGGATGCCCGGTGAGGTTCGTTGCCGTCAACTGATTGTCGAATGTGGACGCGACAATGATGTCGACTTTCTCGAAGAGGGCGGAGACTTGCTGGATTCCCAAGGTCCGCGCGCGATTCGCCTGGATGTATTCGACCGCCGGGACGAAACGAGCCTTGCGGAATCCGTTGGGCCAATCCTCCGGTCCCTGCTCAGTCAGCAGCTTGTCGCGCCCGCTCAATGTCAGGTCATCGAACGCCGCGGCCACCTCGCCGCTGAGCACCGACAACATGGCTCCCCAATGCAGCTTGGGCAATTCCACCTCGATCAGTTCGACGCCCATGGCGCGCACTTTCTCGACCGCGGCTAACTCCATCTTGCCGTCGTATTGCGCACCTGCCCACCACTTCTCGGCGCTGTCGTTCCCCGCTTCGCGTTTCTTTTTCTCCTCAGCAGTCTCATCAGGCTTGGCGGGTTCGGGCTTGGGATGTTCGGCCGGCGGCCCCAGCGTGCTCTTGAAATAGCCGACGCGCAGCTTGCGCCAATCGAATTCGGGATTCCAATGGAACCGCGCCGGGTAAACGGAAGTGTCTTTCCCATCCGGTCCATGAATGGCCTGGAGAACCAGGGCGCAATCCTCCGCTGACCGGCAGATGGGACCCAGCTTGTCCATGGTCCAGCTCACCGCCATCGCGCCGGTGCGTGGCACGAAGCCGAACGTTGGACGCAAACCGCTGACCCCGCAAACTGTCGACGGCGACGCAATCGAGCCCAGCGTCTCCGATCCGATGGCGAAGCCAACGCACCCTGCAGACACCCCGCTCGCGGAACCAGCTGACGACCCGCTCGATCCCTGGTTCGGGTTCCATGGGTTGCGGGTGCGACCGCCAAACCACTTGTCGCCCATGGCCAGCGCGCCCAGCGTGAACTTGGCGACCAGCACCGCTCCTGCGGCGTCGAGCCGCTGGACCACGGTTGCGTCCTCGTCAAACGACTGATGCTCGAACCCGCCCGCGCCCCATGTCGTGGGGTATCCCTTCACCGCGAGCAGGTCTTTTGCGCCCCAGGGAATACCGTGCAACGGCCCGCGATATTTCCCCGCGGCGATTTCGGCGTCGGCGGCTTTCGCAGCGGCGATTGCTCGGTCCTCGGTAAGCGTGATGACGAAGTGCAGTCTCGAATCGTAGCGCTTGAGCCGTTCCAGATACATCTGCGTCAGCGCGAGCGAGGTGATCTTGCGCGCCTGCATCAGGCTGGCCAGTTCGCTCACCGTTGCAAAGGCCAACTCCTCGATCCGCGCTGGTGCAATCGCGGAAGAGTCGGGCTTCCATCCTTCGGTCGCCTCAGGCTTGACACTCAAAGGCGATTCGATGACGCCGGCCGCCGGCAGCGGATGAAACACAAACGCCGGCGCCACCGAGTTGGACAGCTTCAATTTTCGGATCGCCTTGTACGATCCGTTCTGATCGACCAGCCCGTCGATCATCATCTGCTTTTGTTCTGCGGTGAACGGCCCAATCCCCGCCAGAATTGCGGCCTGGTCGATCATCTCCGGCGTGATCTTGGGCGGTTTCGATTGATCGGTATCCGGCGATTCCTGCGCCTGCGCGGCAAGGGTGTAGAGAACGCCAGGAAACAGAGCGGAAGTGATGCCTGCTAAGCTGCAGGCCGCCAGAAAGCCGCGACGATCGAGTGTCATTTGATTTCCTTGGAGGGGAAAGCCTCTGGGACACTATAACGCCCCCGCCAGCCGGCCCTCGCGGAAACTCAACCTCTCGATGCTCAGGTGGTCAGGCGGTCCGGCGAAATGGGCTGCAATGGCCAGAGACTTACCTCGACGCGCCCTTTTTCGACAATCGACACCTCCAGCGTGGTTTCGCCGGGCTTGAGCGTGTAGACGCGGCTGGTCACAGCCTCGCGTCCCCCTATGAAAGACTCGATCACCGAGCCATCAAGGAAAACGTGCAGCGCCGGCCGTGGCCACGGGAATCGCGGAAGCGGAAAGCTGATGTCTCCGCAATGAACCGTATCCGCCGGAACGTTCACAGTGAGCTGCCAGGCCTCGGTCGTCCCCACCAGCAGCCGCACCATCAGCGTGCCCACCGAAAAGTCGATAGGGACATACAATTCTTGCCGCAACTCTACCAGCTTTTTACGAAATGGGGTGCTCAACTCGACGGTGGCTTTCTCCACCGGTCCCTGCAGTTTTAGAACTTCCGAGGCGGGATGCATCTCCAACTGACCCTGCGCGCCCACCGAAAGCACGCGCGGCAGCGACATGCAGCCCGACCATCCCGCCGCGGCAAATTCCGCCTCCGGCCGTGTCTCCCGGATCCATCCCCACAGTATCCGGCGGCCGTCCGGGGCGAGAAAGCTCTTGGGCGCATAGTAGGCGCCGTGATCGAGCACGCCCTGTCGCTTCGGCGTGTACGTGTGCGCGTTCGCGTCGTATTCGCCCGTTGTCCAGATCACCTTGTTCTCGGTGGAGTAGTGCAGGTAATGAACCTTGTCCAGCGGGAAAAAGTCGGGGCACTCCCACATCTCGCCGCTGTCGCACGGATTGGTAGCCTGCTTTCCGTTGGGTATTCCGGTAGCCAGCGGGTGGAGGTATTCCCATTTGCGCAAATCCGGGGTCCCCGGCGACGGGTCCTGGTCGCCGGGGTGGTGTAAATCCTGCGAACGATAGAGCAGTACCGAGCCGCCCTTGCCGCGCTCGCCTGAACCGATCCCGACATACCAGCCGTCCGCCTCTTTCCACGGGCACGGATCGCGGAAACCGGTCACGTGCATGCCTTCCGGAGGAGTGGGGATCACCGGAGTCTCAATCTTCTTCCAGTGCAGAAGTCCATCGTCCTCGGCGGTTGCCAGCATCTGCGTCTCGCGCAGCTTGTCGCTCCCGTCGCGAATCGTTACCTGGTCAGGCGGTGCATTCTGCACCCCGGTGTAGATGAATGTCGGAACCCCGTTGTACACCACCGCCGATCCGCTGAAGCATCCTTCCGAATCCGCACCCCCCGGCGTCGGCGCCAGCGCAACTGATTCATGGCGCCAGTGCACCATGTCGGGACTGACGGCGTGGCCCCAGTGCATATCGCCCCACACCGCGGCATGCGGATTCAGCTGATAGAAAAGGTGGTACTTTCCCTTCCACCAGATGGGCCCGTTGGGGTCGTTCATCCAGTTGTGCGGAGGAAGCAGGTGGTACCCGGGACGCAGCGGATCGTTGGCAATGTCCGGTTTGACATCGGCTGCCATCAGACGAGCGCGGCCGGCTAGCCACATGCCCCCGGCGGCCTGGGCTATCCGGCTGAGAAATCCGCGCCGGCTGAGAAACCTGTGAAGAAATGCCATCCACCAACCTCGCCAGAAAACGCGTGCAGCCCACTATAAACGCGCGGACCGGTCGGACGAAACGCGCCCCACAGACCAAGCGTTGTCTGTGGGGCGTCGGAAGGCGGAGCCACCTGATTTTCGAGCCCTTTCTATTTCAGGTTCACACTCGCCTTGAGCGTCAGTTTGTCCGATGAACCGCCGACCATGATGGAATAGTCGCCCGGGACCAGGCTCCATCCGTCTTTCTGCTCATCGAAGATCGACAAGTATTTGGGATCGACTTCAACGGTCACGGTCTTCTTTTCTTTGGGCTCCAGCTTGATCTTGGTGAAGCCAATCAGGCGCTTGGGCGGCTCCTGCGCACTGGCCGGTAGCGCGGCATAAACCTCGGCGATCTCCGCGCCGGCCCGCGCGCCCGTGTTGGTGATGGTGAATGTCACCTTGACGCAGTCGGCCGCGGGTGCCACGCTCAGGCCCGAATAGCTGTAAGTGGTGTAGGAGAGGCCGAACCCGAACGGGAACAGCACCGCCTTGTTCTCGGCGTCGTACCACTTGTAGCCCACCTTTAAGCCCTCGTCATAAGCCACCGGGAACGGCGGCAGGCCCTTGGCCCACTGCTCGGGCGTTGCCGGTCCATTGAAGTGCGAGGACTCGGGCGGCGGCATGGTCACCGTCGTGTGGGGCAAGTCCGCTTCGCTCTTTGGAAAAGTGTTGGGCAGCTTGCCGCTTGGATTCATGGTGCCGAACAAAACGTTGCCAAGGGCATTCGCGCCGTCGCTTCCGGCATACCAGGCCTCGAGAATGGCGGCGGGCGCCTCGACCCACGGCATCGTAACCGGAGATCCAGTTTCGAGAACCACAATGGTGTGCGGATTCGCCGCGGCCACTGCCGCGATGACCGCGTTCTGGTCAACTTCCGGGTCGTCTTTCTGGCCGTGCTGCTTGTAGGGCGGCAGCGAGAGCGAGGGCAGGTCCATGCCTTCGCTTTCCCACTGGTAGCCGAAAACAATGGCCACATCCGCTGCCTTGGCCGCCGCGGCTGCGGCGGACGCATCGAAGCCCGGATCGTATTTCACCGTCGCCTTGGGCGCGCGGGCCTGGATGGCTTTCAACGGCGAGGTGGGAAACCATATCTGGTCCAGCCAGTGGGTGGCTCCTTTGCCCGGAGGCATGATGGCATTGCCTCCAATCGGGTCAACCTGCGCCGAGCCGCTGCCCGAAATCATCCCAACGTCGGAGTGCGCGCCGATCACGGCGATGGTGCGTACTTTCGCGGGGTCCAGCGGCAGGACGGCTTTGTTCTTGAGCAGAACGATACTGCTCTCTTCGATCTTGCGGGCAGTTTCCATGCCGGCAAATGGATCCACGACGAAGCGCTGGCGGGGATGGTCCACCACTCCAGCGGCGAACATGGCGCGCAGAATGCGGTGCACGTGATCATCAAGCTCGGCCGTGGGGATGGCGCCGGAATCGAGCGCCGCCTTGTACTTGTCGCCGAACCACATGCGGCCCGGCTCTTCGTTGTCTAGACCGGCGGCGGAGGCTTTCTCGGTACTGTGGGTCCCGCCCCAATCGGACAGCACGAAGCCCGGGAACTTCCACTCCTTCTTGAGAACGTCGGTGAGCAGCCACTTGTTTTCGCACGCGAAGTCGCCGTTCACGCGATTGTAGGAGCACATCACCGCGGCGGGATGACCTTTGGTGACGCCGATCTCAAAGGCCAGCAGATCGCTCTCGCGGGCGGCCCGCTTGCTGATACTGATGTTCACGGCGTTGCGCCCGCTCTCCTGGTCGTTGAGGGCATAGTGCTTGATGTCGCCAATGACAAACTGCGACTGCGTCCCTTCGATCAGTTTCGCAATCAGGGTTCCCGCCAGGATGGGATCCTCGCCGAGATACTCAAAGGTGCGCCCGTTGCGCGGCTCGCGGGTGAGATTGGTGCCGCCGCCGAGAGACATGTTGTAGCCTTGGGCGCGCAGTTCCCGGCCGATAAGGGCCCCGTATTCGTAGGCGGCATCAACGTCCCAACTGGCTGCGGCTCCCACATTGGCGGGCAGCGCGGTGGCATAGCGGCCGTTCACGCCGCTGGAGCGCACGCCGTAGGCCGCGTCGCTCATGTCGATTCCGGGAATCCCCAGGCGGGGAACCCCCA
Source organism: uncultured Acidobacteriota bacterium (assembly GCA_963730805.1). Taxonomy (GTDB): domain Bacteria; phylum Acidobacteriota; class Terriglobia; order Terriglobales; family Acidobacteriaceae; genus Telmatobacter. Next base: position 821,212 of record CAVSTL010000001.1, read on the forward strand.
CTTCATATCCAACCCCCCGGTTGGACGGTGCGTTTTCGGGAGTGACAGGATCATCGGTGGGCATCCCCACGCCGTGCAGCATGGCGACCTTCTCGTCCACCGTCATTTCCTTCAGGACAAGGTCGGCCCGCTCATCGGGCGAAAGGCTGGTATTCATCCATGGGCCCGTGGGTGGCGGCGCGCCTTGGTGGCGCTGCGCAAAAGTCGACTGGCCAAAAAGTGTGGCGAGCGCCAGGGCCAGAACTGCAATTCCGGCTCGGCGGTCAAGGTGTGTCATGGTGGTCCCCCCTCAAGTAAAACGTTTGTGTAAACCGCTCCAATAGTAACGCTGAAGCGGTATCCATCGGCAAGGGGATGGATGCGGGGCAAACGGCCCCTTTAGGATGGAAAGAGAACCTCGAATAGGGAGTAGAGATCGACCATGGCTGCGCTCATTGATGCGATTGCGGTGAAAAGGAAGATGTACTTCGAATTGGAAAACGTGCCCTACTACTGCCTGGATGTGGAAGTGTCCACGCCCACGGCGCGCGGCGGGCAGACGCTGGTGCGGTTGAAAATGCGCAACCTGCTCACGCGGGCGGTGTTCGACAAGACCTTCAAGGCCAGCGACAAGTTCAAGGAGCCGGACCTGGAGACGGTCGAGGCTTCGTACCTCTACAGCGACGGGGATGGGTCCTACTTCCTCGACCAGACCAGCTTTGAGACCATCGCGCTGTCTCCCGACAAACTGGGGGATGCGCTGGACTTCCTCGTCGAAGGGGTGATTATTCAACTCGACAAGTTCAATGGGAACCCCATCGGGCTGCAGTTACCCACGCAGGTGGAATTGGCGGTCGAATACACCGAGCCTGGGGTGCGCGGCGACACGGCCAGCGGCGGCGTGACTAAGGCGGCCAAACTGGAGACCGGCCTCGAGATCAAAGTGCCTTTCTTCGTCAAGATTGGCGAGAAAGTGAAAGTCAACACCGAGACGCGCGAGTTTGCCGGCCGCGCGTGAACAGACGGCGCGGCCGAGCGATTTCCCCGGGGCTTCTCGGAGTACGTCTAACTCGCCCCCGGTTCGCTAATTTGGGCAATGATAGGCGCCGGGGCCGCGGATGAGTACCGTTGCGTCGCACGTGACGCCCCCAAAGACCATGTTGGACGCGTAGGTGAAACGGGCGCCGAAGGTCAACTGCACATTGGGATTGTTTTGTATCAAGAGCGTGAGAACCCCGGTGACGGGGATCGTCTCTCCAAAGCTGACAGAACTCCCATCGTCAGCACTGATCCCCGCCTTCAGGTTCTGCTCGGCCATCACGGCGGCGAAGTTATCGTCCAGGACCTTTGATCCTGTCAGGACGTTGATGCCGTCGTTGGTATTGTTGTCGACGGTGAGCAACGTGGTATTCGGGTTGCCGGAAAAATTGGGGTTGTTGAAGATGGTGAGCTCCGACTCCTGTTCGAGGTGCACTCCATCGCCGCCATTGCTACTGGAAGTCACCTGCGAGCCCGCATCGAGATCGAGGCCCGCCTTGGAGTTCAACGAGATTCCGTGAATCGCGTTCGAAATCGTCTGGATCGTCCCCCCAAAATCAACCATGTGCGAGCCCGAGACGATCGTGATTCCATCGCTGAAGTTCTGGGAGGCATTGAGCAACGATTGCCCATCCAGAAAGCCGGAAGCATTGGTGCCCATCTGGATGCCGAGCGTGTTGCCGGTCACGGTGAGGGTGGCGGCAGTCAGTGTCAGACTGGAGCCGTTGTTGACGTCGATGCCGAAGACGGCGTTGCCGGTGATGGAGTAGGAGCCGGTGACGACCAAAGCCGATGTGGCTTCGACATCGATTCCGAAAAGCCCGTTGTTCTGGCTCGACCCGCCGTTGACGGTGACGCTGGAGTTGGCGAGGGCCGAGATGCCGGTTTGTGCGTTGCCGGAAACGGTGTCGTTCTGGAGCAATACCTGCGCGCCGTTCTGCGCGACGATTCCGCTGGCTCCGCCGGTGATGGTGAGGCCGGTGAGACCGACGCGCTGGGCGCCGGTGATGGTGACGGCGTTTTTGCCGGCTCCATTGATGGATGCGGCGCCGACGGCATTCAACTGAAGGCCATTGGTCGTAATGCTGATGGGGCCGGCGCAGGCGCCCTTGATGTCGATGACGGTGTTGGGAAGGGCATTGGCGGCAACGGCGGCGAGAGATTCGCCGCGGGTGCAGTTGACGTTGATTGTGAATTTGAACTGGCCGAAGGCCGGAGCGGCCAGACCAAGTGTGAGCAGGGAAAGGGCGATGGCCGCGAAGGGCCAGGGACGGTTGTGCATGTGTCGGTCTCCTTTAGGGGATGGGCGCTGGCCCACGCAGGGGGAAAGACCTCAGAGCGGTGAAACTGCCTGGCTTGGTCGCCAGTGCTTTTGGCGGGGCACATGGGCGCTGAGATTTTCTCTCTGCCCGTATACGCGACATTATTCGCCGAATTCTTTCACACCAAGGCAAGATTTCTGGAAATTTCATGCCGCGATGGTTGGCCCAGGTCAGCAGGGCGGGCTGATGCGCTCGTAGGGGTGGTAGACAGGCTCCCAGACATAGGCGCGCAACTGGTCGGGCAGGGTGGCCGGATCGGCGATCTCCGAAACTCCGTCGGCGATGGCCTGGCGGGCAACGGATTCGGCCACGGCCAGACCGACTTTGCGCGATTCCGAGATGCGGGGCAGAAGGGGGGCAGTGGGATCTTGCCGAGTGGGTGAGACCGAAGCCAGCGCCTTGGCGGCGGCCATCATCATGGCGTCGGTGACGCGGGTCGCGCGCGAAACCAGGATTCCGAGGGCAAGGCCCGGGAAGATGAACGAGTTGTTGATCTGCGAAATGCGCACGCTGCGGCCTTCGACCTCAACCGGGGCGAACGGGCTGCCAGTGCCAACCAGCGCCTTGCCGTCGGTCCAGCGAAAGAGGTCTTCGGGTTTGGCTTCGGAGACCGAGGTGGGGTTGGAGAGCGGGAAGATCACCGGGCGGGGTGTGTTGTTCGCCATGGTGCGGATGATCTCCTCGGTGAAGGCTCCGGCCTGCGCGGAAACTCCGACAAGTACCGTGATGCCGGCGTTCTTCACGGTGTCGTGCAGGGAGATCGGGCCTGGATTTGACAGCGGCCAGACGGCGACTTCTTCCTTCTCGCGGGCCAGCGGGATCTGGCTGGCGCGAAGGCCGGGATCGCCTTCCACGATCAGGCCATGGCGATTGAACGCATAGATGCGCTGCCGGGCCTCGGCATCGGACAGTCCCTGCTCCATCATTGCCGCGATGATGAGGGCGACGATGCCCACACCTGCGGAACCGGAGCCGAACATGGCGATGCGCTGGTCGCGCAGCGGAATGCCAGTAGCGTTGACGGCGGCAAACAGGGCGCCCGTGGTGACCGCCGCGGTGCCCTGAATATCGTCATTGAAGGTGCAGAGGCGATCGCGGTAACGGCTCAAGAGGCGCAGCGCATTTTCACCCGCAAAATCTTCCCATTGCAGCAGAATGTGGGGCCAGCGCCGCTGGACCGCGCGGACAAAGCTTTCGATAAAGTCGTCGTACTCCTGCCCGCGTACACGATGGTGCTGCCAGCCGATGTAGATGGGATTATTGAGCAGTGTTTCGTTGTCGGTGCCCACGTCGAGCAACACCGGCAGGCAGTGCTGGGGCGGAATTCCCCCAAGCGCGGTGTAGAGCGCCATCTTGCCGATGGGAATCCCCATGCCACCGGCGCCCTGATCGCCCAGGCCGAGGATGCGTTCGCCGTCGCTGACCACGATGCAGCGGATCTGGTCGTAGCGAGGATCGGCGAGCATCTGGTCGATGAGCTGGCGGTCGGGATAGCTGATGAACAGGCCGCGCGGCTTGCGCCAGATCTCGGAGAAGCGCTGGCAGCCCTCCCCAACCGCCGGAGTGTAGACGATGGGGAGCAGTTCTTCCGTGTTGTGCGCGATCAGCGAATAGAAAAGGGTTTCATCGCTGTCCTGGAGATCGCGCATCAGGGTGTATTTGGCGAACGAACTGGGCTGGTTTTCGAGAGCCTTCTTGCGGCGTTCGCGCTGGTCTTCGAGGGTGCCGACGTGCGGGGGAAGCAGGCCGTGCAGGACGAAGGTGGAACGCTCCTCTTCAGTGAATGCGGTGCCCTTGTTGAGCTCGGGGTGGAGCAGCAGGTCGTAGCCGGAGAGATGAGTACGGACGACAGTCGTGTCGGGAGAGACGGAGATGGGGGACTTGGCGGGCACGCGTTCTTCTCCAGCGGACAAATTCTCGCGCTGCAGCGATCTTAAGTTACTGCCCGGCGCGCCGTCTCCCGTGAACCTCTCGAAATGCCACCATGGTGCAGTGCAAAAGCAGCCAATTCAGGCAAAGGTGATAAGAACCACTTCGGGCTGGGTTCCCACGCGCATCGGAGGTCCCCATGTGCCGGCCCCGCTCGAGGTCAGAACCTGCAACTTGCCGAAGCGTTGCAGACCGTAACTGAATTTTCCGTAGACCCGGCGCACGATGAGCGTGAACGGAAAGATCTGGCCGCCGTGGGTGTGCCCGGAGAGTTGCAGGCTCACGCCGGCCTGTTCGACGATGGGCAGCCGGTGTGGAACATGATTCAGCAGAATGCTGGCGGGACCGTTGCCAAGATGCAGCGGCTCAAGAAACGCACGCAGATGAGTGGGGTAGGTGGAGTCGGCATAGGAGACGCCGATCACCTGGAGACCATCCACGTCGACACGCTCGTTGTGCAGGACGCGAAAGCCTCCGCGCGTGATGGCGTCACAATAGTCTGCAGCCTCGCCGAAGTCTTCATGGTTCCCGCCGCAGAAGAACGTGCCGAACTCCGGCTGGAGGTCGAATAACGGCGCCGCGATGCGTGCGGGGTCGGCCTTGGAGCCGTCGTACAAATCGCCGGCGATAAAAATGATCGACGGATTGAGACGCCGGGCAATCGCTGCGATGCGGCGCGAGAATCCGGCCGCGTTGATATTCCCCAGGTGCAGATCGGAAACCAGGAGCGCGGTGCGTCCCTTCCAGGATTCGGGCAGATTGGGCAGCGTCACGGTCACACGGCGTTCCCGGATCATGCGAGCGTTGATGAATCCGTAGAGGCTGATCAGGATCGCGGCGCCAAAGAGAACCGTGCCGATCCATGGCTGGGCCGGGCCTTGGCCGATGATCCGGGCCACGAAATCGGCGATCCAGCACAAGCAGGCTGCCCAGACGAGGAAGTTGAGGATTCCCATCCAGGACGCAGCCAACTTGTAGAGCAGGGCAACCGCGGCATTCGAAAAGCGAAAGCCGAGCAGAGCCGCGACGATGAAGCTGGCCGACAGCGCGAAGAGGGCGCCGCGAAGATACAAGCTTCCATCCGCCGACAGGGGCAGGAGCGAAGGCCAAAACACAACCAGCGTGTGATAGAGAAACCAATGCGAACAGAATAAGAAGACCTGCAGGAAACCGATGGCGGCAATCCCCCACACGTTCAACTCATGTCTCCTTATTTCTTTTTTTATGGCGTGATGGCGTCTGCCGGTTTGCAGGGCTTCGAGGGAGTCAGCGGCGGGGATGGACACGTGAAAGAATAATCCTCAATGTCATGGATGCGGCACAATTCGCTTGGCGTTTACATCTCGGTGCCCTTTTGCAGGTCCAAGTGCACCTATTGCAATTTCGCCTCGGGAGTGTATCCGGCCGGCGACCACGAGCGGTACGTCGCGCGGCTTATAGAGGATTTGACGAGCGCGGGGGCCGAAGCGTCACAAATGCGCGCCAATCTGCCCCGGACGGTGGATACAGTCTACGTCGGTGGCGGCACGCCCTCTCTGCTTGCGCCGGAGCTGATTCGCCGCTTGTTCGCGGCGTTGCGCGAGGAATTCACGGTCGAAGCGGGCGCGGAGATTACGGTGGAGTGCGCGCCGGGCCAGCTGGCGGACGGGACTCTCGAGGCCATGGCGGAAGCAGGCGTGAACCGGGTGAGCCTGGGAGTGCAGTCGTTTATCGATCGCGAGGCGCACGAGACGGGACGGCTGCACAGCCGGGCGATCGTACTCGAGGATTTGCGGCGGGTGCGCGCGTCCGGAATCGCGAACCTCAACGTCGATCTGATTGCCGGGTTGCCGGGCCAGACGTTCGCCTCCTGGGACGAGTCGCTTTCGGTGCTGATCGATTGCGGGATTCCCCATGCCAGCGTGTACATGCTGGAGGTGGATGAGGATTCGCGGCTGGGGCGCGAGATGCTGAACGGCGGAACCCGGTATCGCGCGAGTCTGGTTCCCAGCGACGAGGCCATTGCGAGGATGTACGAGACAGCGATCGAGCGCCTGGGTGGCGCAGGCATAGTGCAGTACGAGATCTCGAACTTCGCCCGCTCTGGATTTGAATCACGCCACAACCTGCGGTATTGGGAGCGTCGGCCCTATCTCGGAGTTGGCCTGGATGCCTCGTCGGCGTTGGACGGGGAAGACTCGTTCGTGCTGAGAACAAAAACAACGGATGAGCTGAAGGCGTATCTCGAAGATCGCGAGCCGGCCGAAACGGCCTGGCTCTCGCGTGACCGGCAGATGGAAGAGGCGTGGTTCCTGGGACTGCGTCTGAATGCGGGCGTGGATATTGCGGCACTCCAACGGGAATTCGGGCACGAGCGGGTGGGGCCGGGGCTCCGAGCTGCCGAGCGGCTGGCGAAGGATGAATTGGTGACTTTCAATTCGGGACGAGTGCGATTGACGGCGCGAGGACGCCTGCTTTCGAACGAAGTGTTTCAGGAATTCCTGGGACTGGAAGTGGACGAGAGCCGAGTGAGCCGGACGGGGTGACCCTTTACCAGCTGACGCGATCTTTGGCGGAGGAAAGAAAGGCCGCAGGATTCTCAATCGATGGGGTTTGCGTTTCAGAATACTGAATCGCTTCAGGACCGGAAGCCTGGGCGGATTGAAGGGCCAGTTCCGCTTCGCGCAGGACGACAAGGGGAGAACGGCCGTTGCTTGGCGCGATACCAAATCCCGCAGTCAGCCGGATGCGCTCGTCCCGAAGTTGAAACGGCTCAGAAAAAATCTCCATGCGAATGCGCTCGGCCAGGGAGACGGCGTTCACGGGGCTGCAGCCGGGGAGGCCGAGGACAAATTCTGCTTCACCCACGCGCCCGAAGAGGTCGTAACTGCGGAGGAGGCGGCGGACCCGGCCGACAACCTGCAATACCAGTTTCCCGGCCGTTGCCGAGCCCAGGCGGGAACACCAGTGTTCGAGATCGTCGATTTCGAACAACATCAGGCACAGCGAAGTACGCATCCGCTGCACGCGATCGGTTTCGAGAAACAGCATGGAGAGCATAGCGGATCGGTTGGGCAGGCCGGTCAGCGGATCGGTCTCCCGGTGCAATGCGGCTGACTCTCGCAGGCTTTCCAGTTCGCGTGCCTGGCGAAACGTACGCAACACAACGTCGAGCCTGGCTCGCCAGTGAGAAGGCGCGAGAGTCTGGGGAAGAAGATCGTCGATGACCCCTTCGGCAAGCCGATCGAGCCACTCCGGCCGCACATTTTCGCTGATCAGGGCCAGGGGGAATCGACGATCGTCGTCGCCGGAACGGATGGCGGCCAGCAATTGTCCGGTGTCCATGCCGGGAAGTTGGGCATCGAGCAAAACCGCCGAAAAGGCGGTTGGGCCGCGCATGGCTAGCAGCGCGTCCTCGGCAGAGCGCGCGATGGAGATCCGGGCACCGGAAACGGGCAGGGCAGAGGTGATGGCGGAAATGAGGCTCGCCGAGCCCGAGGCTAGCAGCAAGGTCGGATTGGCGCCGGTCTGCATTGGGAAAGTCCCTGACACTGGATGCATCGGCGTAAATTAGAGGACGCTTAGGGAACAGCGACTCGATTCGTGAGTCCTTTGTAATGACTCATTGGTGGGACGAGCCGTTTAAACGTAATTGGTGCAGGGGATCAGCGGAGAACCTCGATCCTTGCGGTGTCGCCGCCCGGTGCCGGATGGCTCAGCGGTTGAACATGCCCCGCAGTCTCTCGCGCTTGGCGGCGAGGTCGTCGATGGTCCCCTGGGCCTGGTCGAGCAGGTGCTGGGCATCGTCGAGGTATTTGGGCAGCGTGTTCCACCACTCCCGCACTGTCTCTTTCTGGTCGAGCAGAGATAGAGCCATGGCCCCGGCGGTTACCAGCAGGCCAGCCTTTTTTCTCCCGCTGAGCAGCAGGAGCGATCCGGCCAGAAAGGTGCCCCCGACGGTAATTCCCATCCAGTCGGGCTCGCCGCCCTCTGGACGGGTGATTTCAGCAGTGCCTTGGGGATAGCTCGGTGAGTGGGGAAACGTAGTCACGCCCATTTACTCTCCTTTCAAATCGGTCCCCGGGAACCTGCCCCGTGGCCTTTATTCCATACTGAGCCCGCAAAGCCGATGCTGCCGGCCGTGTCCCAGCAAATAGAAGTGCCGCTCTACAAGAGATGCGGCCAAGGCTGCGCCGGTGGTCCTGATCGTCGCGGTTCAGTCCAGGTCAAATTCGCGCAAGGGCTTGACGTCGGGCGCATCCTTGGCTTTCTTGAGCGCCTCCGCGAACTTCTTTTCGAAGAGGTCCTCCTTGTTGCGCTCCGCATCGACACTTTGCCGGAAGATGGACTCCTTGCGTTCGTTCTGCTCGCGCATGGCCTTGGCGGCAGTTTCGAGGTCTTCAAACATGCGTTTGCGGGGGGCGGGGGTGTGGCTCACGACCAGGCCCGTTGCCGCGTCGATCCTGAGCATTGCGCCGCAATCGGGGCAGGCTACTTCAAATATTTTTTCCGTTGCGTTTGCCATTTGAGGCATTGTAGGCGCTGGAGGGCGGGGTTGCCCAGAGGCCTGATGGCCGAGGGATATTGGGAGCACGTCTCGCGGTATGAATAGGACTCTGCTCACCGTCCAGCCGTATTCGTGGCCGGCCGGGTCCCTAATTTGCGCCTCCGCAAGTCCGAAAAATGGATCTGGAGCGAGACTGACGATATACTGTTGGCACATCCCACTTCCTCTCTGCTGGTGTATTTTGCTTCTGCGACTGCTCCAAAAAGCCTCACTCTTAGCCCAAGCTGTAGCCTTGTGCGCGATTGCAGGGCTGTTCGCCGTTCAAACAGAATTCACGGCGCGGTGCCATGTTCAGGATCACGCCATGAAGCGGCTGCTCAATGTGACCCAGCACCGCCAACTGGCGTGCCTCGAACTCGGGTGGCGCTGGGAAGCCGATGACCAGGAGAATCAGTACAAGTCCGGCAACAGTGCGGGAACGCAAACAACGGTCGGGCCGATTTCCGGATTTGTGATGGATGTGACCGAGGATGAATACGGCCACGCCGAGGGTCAGTGCCACGCGGTGAACGCGGCGTATACCGACTTGCTGCCGAAGTACTGAACGGCGCTCCTGGCCCTATTTATCGCGCAGTTTGTACTCGCGGAAGCGGCCCACCAACGAAGCCGGCCCGGCTACGGTCAGGTGCACGAGATTGCCCTCATACGACCGGTTGTGAATGACCATTCCCGCTTCGATCGCGGCCAGGGCGGCGCCTTCTTTTTGAGGAATGTTCAGCTCGGCTTCGATGACCGGATCGGAGTAGAGAGCCTGGTCGACCGCGGCAAAGAGGGCATCGATTCCTTCCCCCGTGCGAGCCGAGACCAGGACCTCGCGGGCTCCTGGCGCGTGGGAGCGTGAAGCGGTGCCTTCGCGTTGATGAGCGTCAAGCAGGTCGATCTTGTTCAGGACTTCAATTCGGGGCTTGGAAAGCGCATTCAACTCGCCCAGGACTTTTTCGACCTGAGCCTTCTGCTCGTCGCCGTAGGTGGATGAGGCGTCGCGAACATGGAGCAGGATCTCGGCCTGCTCCACTTCTTCGAGGGTGGCGCGAAAGCTGGTGACCAGCGTGTGGGGCAGGTTGCGGATGAAGCCGACGGTGTCCGACAGCAGCACCTTGCGCCGGCTGGGGAGCTCAACGGCACGTAATTTGGGATCGAGGGTGGCGAACATCTGGGCCGATTGCAGAACCTGGGCGCCGGTGATTCGGTTGAAGAGGGTGCTTTTGCCGGCGTTGGTGTACCCGACCAGGGCCACCGTGGGCACAGGCACGGACTCGCGGCGCTGGCGCTGTTGTTTGCGAACGCGGCGCACCGCTTCGAGGTCGAGCTTGAGCTGGTCGATGCGGCGCTGGATGCGGCGGCGGTCGGTTTCGAGCTGAGTTTCACCGGGGCCGCGGGTGCCGATGCCGCCGCCCAGCTGCGACATGGCTTTGCCCCGGCCGGTGAGGCGCGGGAGCATGTACTCGAGCTGGGCGAGCTCCACCTGGAGCTGGCCTTCGCGGGTGCGCGCGTGGCGCGCGAAGATGTCGAGAATCAGCTGGGTCCGGTCGAGCACGCGGCAGGGCAGCGCGGCATCGAGGTTGCGCAGCTGGGTGGGGGAGAGATCGTGGTCGAAGAGAACCAGGCTGGCCTCGGTGGAGGCGGCAATCCCTGCGATCTCCTCGACCTTGCCGGCGCCAATGAGAGTGGCGGGATCGGGACGGGGACGGCGCTGAATCACTTCGGCAGCGATCTCGGCTCCGGCACTGGAGGCGAGTTCACGGAATTCCGCCAGCGATTCCTCGACATTGAGGCCCGGAGTAACGGCGGGAGAAACCGGCGTAACCAGCCGGGACGGTAAGGGTGTTTCGCTGGATTTCGAGGCGTTGATGCCGGCGGGCAGACGCAAAGCCGCCCGCGCGCCCTCCAGGCCCGCCCGGCTGGTACGCGAGCGGATGGCGAAATCCACTCCGACAAGAACGGCGCGCTCCGCTTGCATGGTGCCGGACGCGCGAGTTCTGTCTCCGTCAACTTCCAATCGGAACCGCTCCTCGCGGGGTGTCGCTCGATCCGGCGGACGGGGTAGTGACCGCAGACGGACCGAGACCTGTATGCATAGTGGCCGGACGATGCTCGGTGTGGAGCACGCTCCGGTTGCTGACCACAGTAGAAATGGCGTGCTTGAAAATCAACTGCTCCTGGCTATTGTTTTCGAGGAGCACGGAATACTTGTCGAAGGACCGAATCTTGCCGGTAAGCTTAACGCCGCTGACCAGGTAAATGGTGATTGGGGTCTTGTCCTTGCGAACCGTATTCAGGAAGGTGTCCTGAATATTTTGTGCCGGCTTATTTTCCATTGCCGATCTCCTACTTTCCTCATCGGTTAGATGCGTTTGGAACGTGAAGTCGTGGGTAGAAACAAAAACCGCGAGGGCGGCGCCGGAAGTCCCGGAGTCACCGAATCCCGCAATGTGACAACAATATAGTGGATCACGAAGGTTTTCAACTGGGGGGCAATGCCTGTCCCGGTTTCGGACACTTCCGGGAGGGCTGTCCATCCCCCTTGCCGGTTCCCATCCCACTGATAACATTGACAGGTGAAAAACTCTTTAAAGGATCCGGCGGAAACGGGCACGCAGCCGGTTCCGATGCTGGACCTGGAGCGCCAGTACGCTCCCCTGCGCCAGGAATTGCTGGAGGCGATGGCGGGGGTTTTGGATTCGCGTCAATTCATTCTGGGGAATGCAGTTGCAGGGTTTGAGGCGAGCGCCGCCAGAGCCCTAGGCGTGGCTCACGCGGTGGGTTGCTCGTCGGGAACCGATGCGCTGTGGCTGGCCCTCGCGGCTGTCGGGATAGGGCCTGGAAGTGCGGTCGTCACCACCCCATTCAGTTTCTTTGCCTCAACGAGCGCGATTTTGCGGGCGGGTGGCGATGTGGTGCTGGCCGACATCGATCCCACGACGTTCAATCTCGAACCTCGCTGGGTGGAGGCGGCGCTCGATTCGCCGCGCGGGAAAGCCGTCCGGGCCATTCTGCCGGTGCATTTGTACGGACAGACGGCCGACTGGGAGCTTTTTGCCCGTCTGGGGCGAGAGCATCGGCTCGCGCTGATCGAAGACGCTGCCCAGGCCTGGGGCGCCGAGTGGAAGGGGAGGAAGGCCGGCGGGTTGGGAGAGGTGGCGGCATTCAGCTTTTATCCCACCAAGAACCTGAGCGCGGCGGGCGACGCCGGCATGGTGACGACTAACTCCGACGAGATTGCCGAACGCCTGAAAATGCTTCGCCAGCACGGGATGCGGCGCCGCTACTACCACGACGAGGTCGGCTGGAATGCGCGCATGGATGGGTTCCAGGGCGCCATTCTAGCGGTGAAATTGAAATACATTGACGGCTGGAACCGGAAGCGGCGCGAGGTAGCGGAGCGGTACGACGCGTTGTTCCGGGCGGCGGGGCTGGCCGAGCGCGGACCTTACCCCGTGCATGGCATCGTGCTGCCGCATGATGCGCCGGGGAGGATCCATGTGTGGCACCAGTACGTGATCCGCTCTTCCCGGCGGGATGCGCTGCGCGAGTTTCTCGCCAGCCGGAATATCGGCAGCGAGATCTACTATCCCGTGCCGCTGCATATGCAGGATGCGCTCCAGAGCCTGGGATACAAGGAAGGCGATTTTCCCGAGGCCGAACGGGCCGCGCGCGAAGTGCTGGCTTTGCCGATCTTTCCGGAGTTACGGGAAGACGAGCAGGAAACAGTGGTGGGGGCGATCGGGGAGTTCCTGGAAAGACAGGAACCAGGGAACAGGGGATAGGATCGCGACCAGTTGCTCTTCCGTTGCTCGTCGCTCATGTTTGCTGCATTAGAATCAACCCAGGATGAAGTGTCCGTACTGCGGATTTGGGCAAGACCGGGTGGTGGACTCGCGCGAAAGCAAAGAGGCCGACTCCATACGGCGGCGGCGTGAGTGTGAGCGCTGCAATCGCCGCTTCACCACATATGAGCGCATCGACGAAATCCCTTACATGGTCGTGAAAAAGGATGGCCGGCGGGAGCGGTTCGATCGCCAGAAGGTACTGAGCGGCCTGCTCCGCGCGTGCGAAAAGCGCCCGGTACCTTCAAAAAAGCTGGAAACGATTGTGGACGCTACCGAGTCATTCCTGGTGGACGCTCCGGAACGCGAACGCAGCACGCGCGAGATCGGAGAACTGATCATGAGCCATCTCAAGGGCATCGACACGGTTGCCTACATCCGCTTCGCGTCGGTCTACCGGGACTTCAAGGACGTGCGGGAATTCAAGGAAGAACTCGAGGGGCTGCTGGAAGGGCACAAAAAGACAGCGTCCAGCCCCTAGCTTCGAGCTACCAGCTCGTTCAAACTGGGCGCGATGGTTTGTCAGAATTTGCTAGAGGCTAGAGGCTGGAAGCTATGGAAACCAAGACGCACAAAGTCACGCTGATTGCGGGCGACGGCATAGGGCCTGAAGTCACGCAGGCCGTGGTCCGCATTCTCGAGGCTACCGGCGTGAAATGGGAGTGGGAACGCTACTCCGCGGGCGCCGAGGCGTTTGAAATTTTCGGCGAATACATTCCTGCCGCTCTCTATGAATCGATCGAGCGCAACAAAGTCGCGCTCAAGGGACCGGTTACTACGCCAATCGGCGGCGGTTTCAAGAGCATCAACGTCACGCTGCGCAAGAAGTTCGATCTGTTTGCGAATTTTCGTCCCATCAAAAATCTGCCCGGCCTCGAATCGAAGTGGCCCGGCGTTGACTTGATCATCGTGCGCGAGAACACCGAGGGAGAGTACGTGGGCCTGGAGCATGAAGTGGTGCCGGGCGTGGTGGAGAGCATCAAGGTAATCACCGAGAAGGGGTCGACCCGCATCGCAAAGTTCGCGTTCGAATATGCGCGCAAGCACGGGCGCAAAAAGATCCACTCCATCCACAAGGCCAACATCATGAAGCTCTCCGACGGGCTGTTTTTGCGGTGCGCGCGCAAGGTAGCGGAGGGATTTCCTGAAATTTTCTACGGCGAGCACATCATCGACAATACCTGCATGCAGCTGGTGATGAATCCCTATCAATACGACACGCTGCTCCTCGAAAACCTCTATGGCGATATCGTGAGCGATCTGTGCGCGGCATTCGTCGGCGGCTTGGGCCTGGTGCCCGGCGCGAACCTGGGAATCGACTGCGCCATTTTCGAAGCGGTGCACGGGTCTGCTCCCGACATTGCCGGAAAAGACATCGCCAACCCCACGGCCCTGCTTCAATCGGCGATTCTGATGCTGCGGCACCTGGAGGAAGGAGCGGCCGCCGACAAGGTACAAAAGGCTCTTGAAACCGTCTATTCCGAACGCAAAACTCTCACCCGGGACGTGGGCGGGAAGGCCGGTACCACGCAATTCGCGGATGCGGTTCTGGCGGCCATGGGCTAGGTTCACGGGCGGCGCGCCGCCCACGTTATGCTATTGATAACGGACCCCTAAATCGGTTGATTATTTGTAATTTACACTCTTGCAATTCGAATGCCCGGGTGGAACAATCGAAATCTAGCACATCCCCCGCAGCCCTTATATTGGACAGAAATGCAGCGTCTGAACGCAGCAACGTGCATGCTCTTTGCTCTGCTAGGCGGGGCATTGCCATGCCATTCCAAGAACCGTTTGCGGGTAGAGGTGGTGCAAACCCACACCGGTGTCAGGCTGGGCGCGAGCGAGCGGGAGATTTCGATCAACGCCGGCCAGGTGTTGACCGGCTGCAACGGAAAATCCGGAACCTATGCAAGGGAGCTTGGCTTTTATTGCGGAGACTCGGGATTTCCAGTTTCGCGGGAACCGGAGGAGAGCCGCCCCGGGTATGCGTTTTTCTACGATCTCCGTGTGATCATGCCGGACAAGGCGCACCTGGTGTTTCATTGCTCCACGGTGCTTGACCGGGCGTGTGAAGGGTTGCCGACGTATCCCGAAGAGACCTCGGTGGTGTGCAGCAATTTCGCACAGGCCGGAGTGGCATACAAGGACTGCACTGCGTCCGGCCCGTCAGCGGGCAGCATTGGCGTCTACCGGGCCACCCTGCACGGCGACCGGATGACCATTTTCGGCGCGAAGTGGCGGCGGAGTTATCTCCAAAATGGAACCTGGCAATATCGGGTTGCGGCGGTCCTGGCTGAGAACCCCTCCCCGCCGCAAAGGACTGAGGCAATCGTCCCCGCGGAATACGAAACTGCCCAGTCGCCAGATCCGGACCCTGCTGCATGTCAGAGCCAGGAACCCGCTCCGCCGCAGGAGCCAAAGGCGGCGCCCGCACAGGAAGAGAAGCCTGCACCCACGCAGGAGCCAAAACCGGCGCCCGCTCAGGAGGACAAGCCCGCACCGACGCAGGAGGAGACCAAGCCTCCCGCTCAAGAGGAAAAGCCCGCTCAACCGCAGGAGCCTCCACCCCCTCCGGCGCAGGACGCAAAACCTGCGCCGACTTCCGTTCCAACCCAGGAAACCAAGATTTCGAGCCTGCCTGGAAATGCCCCTTTGTCCATCACATTAGCTGACCGCCCGGTCGATCCTCAGATCATCGAGCAGGCCAAGGCCGGAGATATGGAGGCTCAGTACAAACTGGGATACGACTACTATCTTGGAAAAGGGGTGGCGCTGGACTATGTTCAGGCCGCCATCTGGTGGAAGAAAGCGGCGGAACAGGGATACGCCGACGCGCAGAACAACCTGGGCGTGCTCTACAACAGCGGAAAGGGCGTTCCGCAAAGCTACACTGAGGCTTACTTCTGGCAGAACCTGGCTGCCGCCCGGGCCAGTGCGGAACGACAGGCGCAATTTGCCAAAAATCGAGACGATTCGGCATCGAAGCTTTGGCTGTTGTCGCGGCTCGGGGTACAAAGGAGGGCAGCCAAGTGGGCTGCCGAGCATCCGGTGCCGGCGCGCAGCAACGAGCCCAAGTCCGACCAAAAGTGACCGCCGAGAGACCGCCGATCCTGGCGAAGCCCAGCGGCGGGAATACCTCATTCGTTGAGTTGAGCCAAGGGCAACCCTAATCGACAAAGTCTACCAGCGGGGCAATCGGAATAATGCCGCGCTCATGGCCAAGGTCGAGCAGTTTGCGGATGGCTTTGCGGCCGTCGGCGCCGTAGTCGAGCGTGCGATCGTTCACATACATGCTCACGAAGCGGTTGGCCAGGGAAGTGTCGAGGTCGCGTGCAAACTGCATAGCATACTCGAGCGCCTGTTCCCGATGGTCGAGGGCGTGCTGGATGCTGTCGCGAAGCGCCTTGGAGATGATGCGGTGGGCCTCGGGCCCCAGTGAGCGCCGGATGGCATTGCCTCCAAGAGGCAGCACCAGCCCGGTGGTTTCCCGCCACCACACGCCCAGGTCGACCACGCGATAGAGGCCGCTTGAGGAGTAGGTGAGCTGGCCCTCGTGAATGATGAGGCCGGCGTCGTACTTTCCGGCAAGAATCTCAGGAATGATCTTGTCAAAGGGAACGGTCTCTGTCTGTAGTTCCGGGTTGAAGACCTTGAGTGCCAGGTAGGCGGTGGTCAACGTGCCGGGAATGGCAATGCGGACTTTGCCCAAATCCTCCGGTGCAAGCCGCCGGCTCGACACGATCATGGGGCCGTAACCCTCGCCGACACTGCCTCCACAACCCATCAGCGTGTAGTTGGCTTGCACGTAGGGATAAGCGTGGAAACTGATGGCGGAGACATCGAAAAAGGCTTCGTCCTGGGCGCGCCGGTTCAGGGTTTCAATGTCGCAGAGCGTGTGCGTGAACCGGTAGCCGGGGACGCGGACCTTATTGGTGGCCAACCCGTAAAACATGAAGGCGTCGTCGGAATCGGGGCTGTGGGCGATAGAGATTTCGCGAATGGCCGCGGAGGTTGCCGCTTCAGATTGGGTGCTCACGGAATGAACAGATCCTTTCGACGAAGACTACATGGTGGGGAGAGAACCCGGGTTGCGAGGGCGAAAACGCAGCCAGAACGCGGCTAACGATGCGGCTGCAACTACCTTAAGGGCATCGCCGGGCAGGAATGGAACAAAGGACTGCAGCAAAACCACCCGCGCCGAAGCATGAGTCAGTATGGCCAGCCAGAGGGCTCCCGTGGAAAGGATCACCAGGTTGCCGAGCGCGGCGCTGAACAATGCGGAGGCGAATCCGCGCCCTATGCGGCGGTAGACGAACGAAATGATCACCGCAGCGAACGGGTAGGCGAGAAGGTAGCCGGCGGTGGGTCCGAACAAGTGAGCCAGACCGGGAGCGCTCGCTGCGGTTGGAGCAAACACAGGCAACCCCAGTGCGCCTTCGACCAGGTAGGCGATCAGGCTGGCCCCGGCAAGGCGCGGTGATAAGAGAAGACCCACGAGAAGGACCGCGAAAGGCTGCAGCGTGAGCGGTACCGGAGTGAAATAGAGCGGCAGGGCCAGGCGGGCGCACACGGCGACAAACGCGCTGGCAGCCAGGACGATTCCCGCGGCGCGCAGCCAGAGCATCGGCCGGGTTGCGGCGAGTACGGTTGGTGAGGCCGGCAAGCGGGTTTCAGTGCTCATGGTGCTTCCTCCGATTCAATCTCACTCTCCTCGTGTGTCGAGGTTGCGGGCGGCGTCGCGGGCTTGCGGTGCTGTCGCCAGATGTGCCAGGCCACACCGGCTGAAACGAGAATAAGCGCACAGACCGAAACAACGAGGACAATCAGTAACCATCGCATGGGGCGTCGAAACGCTTCTCCAAATTGAATCGGCCGGGCCGGAGAATCTGCCGCTCCCCACGCGCGAGTGGACAAGAGCAATCTGGCGATTCGCTGCCTTCAAACGTCCGTTTTTTGGGTGGTGGTTCAAGGCCTCGACAATTGGCAAGCCACTGTTGCCAAGGATATCAGACAGGTATTCCCGAACGATGTGCTGGGAAGTCGCGAGCGCCATTCACGTAGCGTCCGTCGCAACTGGACGATGGGCTGGTTTGAGCCCGCTGAACATCCATTCGAGATAGGCGCGGCTTCCCGCCTCGACGGGCAGAACTAAAAACTCGGGAGTCTCGTAGCTGTGCAACTGAATCAGACGCGCCTCGAGCGCCGCAAGCTGTTCGCTCCCGGTCTTGAGCAGAAGCATGGTTTCGCTCGACGTCTCCAGCTTGCCCTTCCACGAATAGATCGATGCCACGGAGGGAATGATGGTGGCGCACGCGGCCAGCCGCTCCTCGACAAATGTGCTGCCGAGATGGTTGGCCTCGTCGAGGCTGGCAGCCGTGGTGAGAACGATGCGCGCGGATGAGGTCGGCTCGACCATAAGAAACTCCTGGACCGATGAAGCCATCCTAACGCGCGAGCGCGCGACTCTTGCCTGAACGCGGTAGCGAGGGACGGTTCACTTTGCGGAAGCCCGGCCCGGACCGTTATAAACGGGATTGCGCATGCACCATCCCAGCGACGGAGGCCTGTCGTCGGGACTTGGAAAGCGCGTGGAGAACAACATGAGCACAGCGATCAAATTTGGCACCTCGGGGTGGAGGGCCATCGTTGCCGACGAATTCACGGTAGCCAACATCCGTTTGGCCGTCGCGGGTATTGCAGAGTACGTGAAAACCCAGCCCAGGCCGCATCGCGTACTGGTGGGACGGGATCCGCGTTTTCTGGGCGAGTCGTTTGTGGCCGAAGCGGCGCGCGTGCTGGCCGGATCGGGCGTGACCCCCATCGTGATTCCCGACGTGGCGCCCACTCCGGCCATCTCCTACGCGGTGCGCAGCATGAAGACCTCCGGAGCGATCAACTTCACCGCCTCGCACAATCCGCCGGAGTACAACGGCATCAAGTTCTCCACGCACGATGGAGCGCCGGCCCTGCCCGAAGTAACCAAGCAGATCGAGGCGGCCATTGACCGCATTATCGCGGGCGACGGTAAAGTAGCAGCCGCGAATCCGCCCGATGGCGGGTTCGAAACCACGGACGTGAAGCCGGGGTTCCTGAAGCGGCTCGGCGAACTGGTGGATCTGAAGGCCATCGCCAAGTCGGGCATCAAGGTGGTCTTCGATCCGTTCTGGGGCGCGGGGCGCGGCTACAGTTGCCACGTGTTGCGCGAGGCCGGAGTCAAAGTCGAGACGGTGCACGATTATCGCGACGTTCTGTTTGGCGGACATGCGCCCGAGCCCGACGATCACCTGCTCGATAAGGCCAGGGAAAAGATGCGCGACATGGGAGCGCAGATCGGTATCGCCACCGACGGCGATGCGGACCGCTTTGGCATCGTCGACCAGGACGGCACCTTTATCCAGCCCAACTACATCATCGCGATGCTGTTTGAATACCTGGTGGAGACTCGCGGTTGGAAGAACGGCGTGGCCAAGAGCGTCGCCACCACCAATCTGGTCAACGCCGTGGCCGATCACCTCAAGGTTCCGCTGTATGAAACGCCAGTGGGATTCAAGTACATCGGCGAACTGATCATCGCCGACAAGATCGCCATTGGCGGCGAGGAGTCGGCGGGGCTGACCATCCGCGGGCACGTGCCGGAGAAGGACGGCATCATCGCTGGATTGCTGGTCGCGGAGATGGTGGCCACGCGCAGCAAGAGCCTGGGCGTGCAATTACGGGAACTGTTTGCCAAGGTTGGTTCCTTCTATCCCGTTCGTGAGAACTTCCGCTTGACCCCGGAAGTAAAAGCCGCGTTCACTGAGAAGTTGAAGACTGATCCCACCGAACTGAGCGGCCGCAAGGTGATGAAGGTGGTTCGCACCGATGGCCTGAAGCTGATTCTCGATGACGGGTCGTGGGTATGCTACCGGTTGTCGGGGACTGAACCTGTGGTTCGGGCGTATACCGAGGCCCGGAGTGAAAAAGATATGGAGTCCCTGAGCACGGCCGCCAAGAGATTTGTAATGGGGTAAAAGGACGTTGGGTCAAAAGCGGGAAGTCAACATCGAAGAACGCAACCGTACCGCGGCGGGCCGGAAGCCGGCGCAGCCACCGGCTTTTTCCGAGCGGTTGGTGGGCTGGGCTGGGCGTGCATGGCGCCCGGCGGGCAGCATTCTGGCAGTCGCCCTGGCGCTGCTGGTAACGTGGCACGTGATCAGTGGCCGGCACGGTCTCTCGGTCTGGAATCAGAAGCGTGTGGAAGACAAGCAACTGCGCAAGGAGATCGATAGCCTGGAGCAGGAAAATGCGCGTCTCAAGCACCGCATCGAGAAACTCAAGTCCGATCCGCACGCCATCGAGCGGGAAGCGCGCGAGAAACTGCACTATGCCAAACAGGGCGAGGTAATCTACGCGCTTCCGGTCGAACCAGCGACGCAGAATCCGCCGGCCGTCAAGTAGGGCCATCGAGGCGAAAAATCAACGGGCGCATCGTGTTTCGGTGTGCGCCCGTTAACTTTGCGGGGTCCCGGAGTGAGCCACACTGGATCCGGCAACCGGCGTCGTGGCCAAGCCATTCTCAAACCAGGCCGCCCCGGCACCGACCAGCGGCGCCTGATCCCCTAACGCGGACACCCGAAGCTGCGCGAGGTCGCCGACGGCATCCTGGGCAGCCGGCAGAAACAGATGTGCCGAGCGAGCTATGCCGCCGCCCAGCACGATAATGCGCGGGCCGAACGAAGACAGTACCACCTTCAGAGCCACCCCGAGATTGCGGCCGAATTCGGCGATCACTTCCGCGGCGACGGGATCCTGTGCAACCGATCCGGCAAGGGCAGCCACTTCACGGTCTTTCCCGGTGCGCTCCCGATAGCTTTTCTGAATGGCGCGCGTGGAGATCTGGTCCTCCACGATACCGTCCAGGTAAGGGACGTTCCAGATTTCGCCGCCCTCGGGGACGCCGGTTCCTTCGCGTACCAGGTGCCCATCCACAGCGAAGGCCGATCCTACCCCTGTACCCAGCGTGATGCCTACAACGCGGCAGACACCACGCGCGGCGCCGGCAGCGATTTCGCCCATCAGGTAAGCGGCGGCATCATTGAGGAAGCGGACCGCCGAAGGCGCAATGCCCATCTTCTGCGCCAACGCCCGGCGCAGGTCGAAGCCGTACAGATAAGACAGCTTATGCTCCATCCAGCTGATCCCGGCGTCGTAATCGAAAGGCCCGGGCATGGCCAGGGAAGCGCCGCAAATTCCCGGATGACCTTCTTCAGCGAGAGACGCGAGCGAATGAAGCACGTTCAAAAACGTGTCAATCGTCTGTTCGGAGGGGTAGCCGGCGCTGACGACACCCTCTACCCGACAGGTGTCGCGATCGAAAACCGCAGCCGAAATGTGACTTCCGCCCACGTCATAGACAAGAACGCGGGTTTCCGAACCTGCCACCAGGCCTCCTCATTTCGAACTCTTATAGCCCTCTCTAAGCATATCGGACGCCGCCGGAGGTACGCAGCTTGCTTAGAAGTCGATATGGCCCCGAATCGAGCCGACCCATGCGGGTCCGCGATCACGGTTGTAGCCGGGGGAGGCGATCTGCTGCACGTCGATGGCGTAAAACAGGCCACGCCAGGCGTGCCAGTTGTAATAACTTTCGACAATATTTTCGCGCCCGTAGTTGAGCTTGCCGTCGCCGAGCAGAAAGCCCAGGCCCCCGTAGCGCAAATAATTCTGGTGGTCGCGCTTGATGGCGTTGGAGACGACCGCGATGCCGAACTTATCTTCGTTGCGATGCCAACGGCGCCCGGAGTAGTCGCCCCCTGCCGCGATCGTCTGATCCACCTCGGTATAGGCAAAAGACTCGTGCTGTCCTTCGTTCCATCCAAAACGCGCGAAGACACGCAGGTTATCGCTCAACTCCTGCTGCTCGTTGTAGCCGAAGCCGTACTTGAGCGCACCGAAATGCTCGTGGGCGAGGATGTTGGGCGTGGGGTCAGTTTCGTGGAGGAATGCGTTCACCGCCTCTCGATAGCTCCCCATGTGGGCGTTGTTGGCATAGAACAACAGGCGCGACGTTCCCTTGCGCTTTGGCACCAGGCTGCGGCGCAGTTCGAACTCGCCATTCTGCCCGTGTGCGCGACTGAAAGCCCAGTCCAGGTCGATGCCGTTGGCCACGATCGGCATAGCGAAGATCCCGTAGCGAAGGGACCATAAGCGGTCGTCGTATTCAGCCATACCGCCCAAGGTATAGCCGCGTGTGTCGGCTGCATAGTCCCACGCACCATTGTTGTCCACCGTCCAGTTCATGAACTGCAGGTGGCTGTCGGAGCCGATATCGTTCCCATCAAAGAAGTCGGGTAAGGTCATCTTGCCGAGCCGGAATTCGAAGCGACGGACCGGAACGCTGGTGGCCAGAGCAAAGAAGTTCGGCTCCTGGCCGGTGGTTTCGTCGGTGAGCCCGATGACCTGGTGGATCTGGAAGCGGGCCGGGTAGGGATCGATGCTGAGGTATGGATTGCGGACCACGTCGATGTTGGGTTCCCCGGCGAGTCCGAGCGCCTGGCTCAGACCGCGGCCTCCGGCGGCTTCGAGATCGAAGATCAGGTCGGTGTTGTAGCGGGTGGACTGGGTAGCCCGCATGGCCGTGTAGAGCGTGCCCACCATCGACACCTTGTACTCGGCGGAGTTGCGGAAACTGTTTGGGCCCTGGTAGGGCGAGTGAAAAGGGAGCCGGCCCTGGAAAATGAAGTTGGCCTGGCCCGATAGCCAGAAGCGCCCGCCTTCGGGATGCGGAAACAGCGTTGTGGGCGGATCGCCGGCAGGATCCCTGAGAGTCGAGCCGCTGGTATCAAGCGTCTGCGGCTCAAATGTGCTCGGGACGGGAATGGTCGGGGAGGGAATCTGGCCCAGGTTCACCGTCGGTGCCGTCACAGTCTGCGCCCGCGCCGGATTGCCTGCGCCGAGGGCCGCGAGGCCCGCCAGGAGAAGGAAACACAAGGCGCTGCGACGGAAAGTGAGTGGCATGGGAACCTTTCTGGGTGGACGGGACAGGCGCGGAGTAAAATTCGGGATAAAGGAACTATACCCAGGCTAGGTATATAGTATACCGGGGATAGGTATCGGGCAATGCAGGCCGGGGAGTGAAATGGGTCATCACGAGCGGGAAACAATCAAGATGGTTCAGAGGGTGCGCAAATTGCGCGGCCAGTTGGAAGCGATCGAACGCTCGTTTACCAGCAACGGCGACTGCGGCGACCAGTTGATGCTGCTGGCCGCGGTCCGCGGCGGCGTGAACGCGTTGATGGGCGAGGTGCTCGAGACTCATATCCGATTCCATCTCACCGACGGGTCGAAGGAACAGATCGCGCCGGAACTGGCTGAGGATCTGATCGATCTGGTTCGCGCCTATCTCAAGGGATGACATCGTCCTCTGGCGATTACCGCCTTGAAAACATGGTAGCGGTGAGGCGGCGGGGGAATTGTGAACATAAGGTTGAATTGGCTCAAGCGGGTAAGGTTGACGCTAAGTATTGAGTGATCCACATCACCGGCGGCCGCAGGGCTATTGGTGCTACGCTAAACCCATGACGCAAGGCGTACTTCATCGGGGGGGTGTGGCGATCCTGCTGATCATCACGCTGCTCGTGCCTTATGGAAGGTGCCAGTCGCCAGCTCGCGCGGCTCGCCACGACTGCTGCGTGCATCGGTTATCGCCGGCCGCCAGCGTCAAGGCAAACTGCTGCACACTTCGCAGCGAGATGCCGGCAATCCTCGAACAGCGTGCGGTGCTCAGCCCGAGTCCGCTCGCAATCTTGGCCTCATTTGTTCCCGCGGCCGACGGCGCAATGCGACTTGAGGCAGGCGCCCCAACCGCGACTCCCCAGCGCTGCTCGCCGCCCGGCAAATCCATCCTCCGAATCTGATTCCGTCCCTTTCCGCATTGGCTGCTCCGGCCAGTGTTGGCTGTGCCGCGAGCGATCTTTTTTCCTTTGATGCGGACCTGCCGATCTCGCTGATTTCGCGCGTTTATCGATCGAACTCCTGCGCCGAAAACAGTGCGGATCGAGCCTGTCCGTCTGCGTTGCGGAGTTAGAAAGTGAACTGCAAATATTTGATTGTGCCTTTGGCATTGGCCCTGTCGTGGCCATGCTTCGGGCAGTCCGAGCGGCACGAAGATTCTCCGGCCCGCGATGCCGTCGTTCTTACCGTGGATCAGGCGGTGGCCGAGGCTCTCGAATCCAATCCCGAAATTCGTGCGGCGGTCCGGCGCCTGACGTTTGCGCAGATGAAGACTTCGACAGCAGGGAGCCTGGACGATCCCATGTTCACCGTGCGGGACTGGCAGACGCCGCTGAGCAAGCCGTGGGATCTGAACCAGGCGCAGCTGATGTTCATGGTGGAGCGAACCTACCCCAGCATGGAAAAGCGCCTGGTGCGGAATCGCGTGGCAATCGAAAACGCTCAGGTGGCACAGGACGATGTGGACACGGCGCGCCAGGAAGTGACGGCCGAGGTGCGAAAGACCTGCGCGGATTTGAAGCGCAATGGCGACGCATTCAAGCTTCACGACCGGCAGGCTGGGCTTTTGAAAGAGGCTCTGGGCGGCGCCATGGCCGAGTACACCACGGGCAAGGTTCCGCAGGCCGATGTGCTGCGTGCGCAGATGGCGGTGACGCGGCTCAATGAGCATATGGTCGAGCTCGAAGAGGAGCGCGACTCGGCCCGGGCGCAGTTGAATGCGCTGCTGGGGCGGCGTCCGGATCAGGCGGTCGAGATTGCGGGCGACTACGCGAGCGTGTCGACCCTGCCGGGGCTGGAACAACTGGAGAGCGTGGCCCTCAATCATCGTCCTGAGCTGGCCGTGCTACGCCAGCAGGTGACAACCTCGCGGGAAGAAAGCACCCTGACGAAGATGGCGACAAAGCCGGACTTCACGGTGGGGCTCGGTTACATGCTTATGCCCAGTGGATCGACGGCGCGCAATGCCTACATGGCGGAGTTCTCGATGAACCTGCCGCGATGGAATCGCAGCCGCCACGACGCGGAAGCCAGGGAGGCCGATGCGGCGACCGGGGTCGCGCAGTCCCAACTGGAGGCACGCAGCAACGCCGTGTTTCTGGAAGTGCGGCAGGCACAGATCGAAGTGCTGGCGGCCCAAAAACGCGTGAAGCTCTACCGTGACACGCTCCTGCCGCAGGCCGATGCGGTGTTCAAGGCAGCCACAGCGGCGTATCGCAACAATCGCGCCGAGTTCGCCAACCTGTTCGACAGCCAGAACGTGCTGCTCGATATTGAAACATCGCTCTACACTGCGGAAGCCGCGGTGGATTCGGGCCTGGCGCGCCTGGAGCGGGCTACGGGCGCGCCGCTTTCCACGCCTGCCGAAAAGGAGACAAGCAAATGACGTCGAGCGAGAAGAGAATTTTCCTTTTTGGTGCGGGAACGGGTATTGCCGCAGTGGTGTTGATCGCCGGAGTGTTGTTGGTGCGCAGCGGTCACGTGTTTGCCTCGCAGCCCTCGCCAGCGCTCATGCCGGCCCAGCCGGCCGCGCGAAATGCAAAGCAGGAAACCCAGCAGGGTACGCAGCCTGGCACAACACTGCAACTGACGCCTTCCGAGATGACGGCCGCGGGCGTACAGGTGGCCGACGTGCGCACGGAGGTGCTCAAGACCAGCATCGACGCATTCGGCCGCGTGGAGCAGCCTGAATCGCAACTGGCCGCGGTGAGCGCGTGGATCGGAGGCCGCGTGGACAAACTCTATGTCCAGTACACCGGCGAAAGAGTGCGGCGCGGTGAGCGCGTGGCCGATCTCTACAGCCCCGATGTGGCGACGGCGCTCGAGGAGTACCGGCTGGCGCAAGAGAATCGCAGCCGTCTCGGCCAGTCGGAAGACTCGTACGCGCGCACGCAGGCGGACTCGCTGGTGGAGGCAAGCCGCAGCAAGCTGGAGTTGTGGGGCATCACGCCCGAACAGATCAGTGCGCCGGCAACCGGCGGCGTTCCGCACGTGGCTTTGTACGCTAATGCCGAGGGCACAGTTGTCGAGCGCAAGGTGACGCAGGGACAGTATGTCAACGCCGGCGAGACCCTGATGACTCTTGCCGACCTGAGCGAGATCTGGATCAAGGCGGATGTGTATGAAGACCAGTTGCCGCAGATCCACCCCGGCCAGGACGTGGACATAACTGCGGAAGCTCTACCCAACCGCAAGCTGCACGGGCATGTCCAGTTCATCGAGCCCACAACCAACCCGCAAACGCGCACGGTTCCGGTGCATGTCCATCTCGCCAATCCCGGAATGCGGCTGATGCCGGGCATGTTTGTGAGCGCGACATTCGTGAGTCGGGCCGCAGGGCCCGCAGTCGTGGTTCCACGCGTGGCCGTGCTCGACACGGGGACGCGCAAGCTCGTTTATGTGGCCAGGGCAGACGGGGTATTTGAAGCCCGCGAAGTGCAGGTCGGCGCGCCCACGGAAGACGTCTTTCCGGTCATAAAAGGACTCCAGCCAGGAGACAAAGTCGTGCTCAACGGAAACTTCATGATCGATTCGCAGGCGCAGTTGAGTTCGGGCATGACTGGATTGTTCGGCGGCTCGAAGGAGTTTGCCGCTGGCCAGCAACCGCAGACGGGTGCGCCGAATGCCGCGCCCAGTGCGGCGAAGATCGAGTTGCACGCAGCCGCGGATGTGAAGGGCGCAGAGGAGAATGCATTCCAGGCCGAGCTTACCGACGCGAACGGAAAGCCGATCCCCGATGCGCAGGTCACGGTCACAGTGGTCATGCCGGCGATGCCTTCGATGAACATGCCGGAAATGCGGAATTCGTTTGCGTTGACCTGGACGGCAGGCCAGCAGATCTATGCGGGCAAGGGCAACGTGCCCATGGCGGGCTCGTGGAACGTGATTGTTGAAGCGCGGAAAAACGGCACCGTGATCGCATCGGCGCACACGCGGCTGAGTGCGAAGTAGCAGATTGCGAGGTCTCAAAAGCGAGACCTTGGGCACTCTGATGGCGCGAAGACGTTAGGAAGTAAAAATGATTAATCGCATTATTGAATTCTCCATGAAGAACCGTTGGCTGATCGTGGCCATCTACGCGGCGTTCGCGCTGTGGGGCTACTGGGCCCTGGTGCACACGCCCATCGATGCCATTCCCGACCTGAGCGAAAACCAGGTGATTGTGTTCACCGAGTGGCCGGGACGGAGCCCGCAGGAGGTCGAAGACCAACTCACCTATCCGCTCACGGTGAACCTGCAGGGACTGCCGCACGTGAAAAGCGTGCGGTCGTCGTCGCAGTTTGGCTTCTCGATGGTGAATGTCATCTTCGAGGACGCGGTTGATATTTATTTCGCCCGCACCCGCGTTCTCGAGCGGCTCAGCCTGGCCAGCAGTTTTCTGCCGCCGGAAGTCACGCCGGTTATGGGTCCTGATGCGACCGGCGTCGGCCAGGTGTTCTGGTACACGGTCGAAGGCCCGTACGACTCCGGCACGCTGCACTCCATCCAGGACTGGTTCGTCAAATACCAGCTCAACTCCGTGCCGGGCGTGGCGGAAGTGGCCAGTGTGGGCGGGTTCGTGAAGCAATATCAAATCGATCTCGACCCCATCAAGCTGCGTGCCTATAACGTCGCGCTTAAAGACGTAGTCGCGGCCGTCCAGCGCAGCAACAACAACGTCGGGGCCAAGGTGATCGAAGTGGGTCACACCGAGGACATCGTGCGCGGCATAGGCCTGATTCGCGGCCTGAAGGACATCGAAGATATTTCGCTAGGCGCTTCCAACGGCACGCCCGTAACGCTGGGCAATGTGGGCAGCGTGCAACTGGGCCCCGAATTCCGCCGCGGCGTTCTCGACAAGGACGGCAAGGAAGCCGTCGGCGGGGTCGTCATCATTCGCTATGGCGCCAATGCGCGCGAAGTGATCTCCGCGGTCAAAGAGAAGATTGCGGAGATTCAGCCCGGCCTTCCTCCCAACGTGAAGATTGTGCCGTTTTATGATCGCAGCATCCTCATTGACCATGCGGTCGACACGCTTCGCCATGCGCTGATTGAAGAGATCGTTCTGGTGACGCTGGCCCACGTCCTCTTCCTGTGGCACTTCCGCAGTATTCTTGTCGTCACTATCCCGCTGCCGTTGGCCGTGCTTGGTTCGTTTCTGTTCATGAAGGGCGCGGACATCAGCTCGAACATCATGTCGCTGGGAGGAATCGCGATTGCCATTGGGGTGCTAGTCGATGCGGGCATCGTGATGACCGAAAACGTGATTCGCCAAGCCGAACAATACGACGAGGAGCACGGCAGTTATCGCGAGCACATCTGGGAAATTACTTTGAAGGCGGCACGTCTCGTGGGGCGCCCCATCACCTGCGCCATGGTCATCATCATTCTTGCGTTTGTGCCGGTCTTTGCACTTACCGGGATGGAAGGCAAGATGTTCCACCCGCTGGCATTCACCAAGACCTTCGCCATGGCGGCGTCCACCATCTTGGCGATTACATTGGTTCCCGTCCTGTGCACGTTTTTGATTCGCGGCAAGCTCCATCGCGAAGATCAGAATCCCGTAATGCGCGGGCTGGGGGGAATCTACAAACCGGTGCTGCGCGCGGCATTGCGTCATCGCTTCCTCACTCTTGCCGCGGCGGCGCTGTTATTCGGCGCAGCCATCTATGTCGCCACCACCATCGGGTCGGAGTTCATGCCGCCCCTCGATGAAGAGACCGCGCTGTTCATGCCCATCACCGACCCGCGCATTTCGCTCACGCGCGCTACTGAAATCATGCGCCAGCAGGACCGCATCATCGCCGCCGATCCGCAGGTGGAGATGGTGGTGGGCAAAGTGGGCCGCGCGGAGACCTCTACCGATCCGGCGCCGGTGAACATGGAAGAAACCACCGTTGTCTTCAAGTCCAGGGACACGTGGCCGAAGGGCCTGACCAAGGATGCGATCATGGGCCGGCTCGATGAGAAGCTTCAGATTCCGGGCGTGACCAACATCTGGACCCAGCCCATCCGCAACCGCATCGACATGCTTTCCACCGGCATTCGCACGCAGATCGGCATCAAGGTCTTCGGCCCCGATCTGCGCATCATCGAGGCCAAGTCGGATGAGATCAAAAATGTCGTCCGGCAGATTCCCGGTTCCACCGATGTCTATGCGGAGCGCACCACGGGCTCGCCCTATCTCGAGATGACGGTGGACCGCGCAGCCGCCAGTCGCTACGGTTTGAATGTCGGCGATGTCGAAGACGTGATCGATACGGCTATCGGCGGCAAGAACCTGACCACCACCATCGAGGGCCGGCAGCGGTTCCCGGTGCGGGTGCGGTATGCGCGCGATTTCCGGGCCAGTCCTCAGCAACTCGGAGAGGTGCTGGTGACCGGGAGCAGCGGTGCACAGGTTCCTCTGAACCACGTGGCTGCGATGCGAACCACCATGGGGCCGTCGATGATCTCGAGCGAAAACGGACTGCTGCGCGGCTCGGTGCTTCTGAATGTGCGCGGCCGCGACGTGGGCGGCTTCGTCGAGCAGGCGAGGCGCGAAGTCGCTCAGCGGGTGCAGATGCCGCAGGGCTACTTTGTCGAGTGGAGCGGGCAGTTCGAAAACCAGATCAGCGCGCGCAAGCGGCTGGAACTAGTGATTCCGATGGTTCTGGTCGTGATCTTTGTCCTGCTCTACACCACCTACAAATCGGCGAAGGAGGCCGCACACGTGCTTCTCGCGGTTCCCTTCGCGCTCACGGGCGGAGTGTTCCTCGTGAAACTGTTGCACCTGAACTTTTCCGTCGCGGTGTGGGTAGGATTCATCGCCCTATTCGGCACCGCAGTCCAGACCGGCGTGGTCATGGTTATCTATCTCGAAGAGGCGGTGGCTCGCCGCAAGGCTGCCGATAGCGTTTTGACGCAGGAGGGGTTGCATGCGGCGGTGTTGGAAGGAGCGCTCTTGCGCCTGCGGCCCAAGGTGATGACCGTGGCGACGGTGGTTGCCGGATTGTTGCCCATGCTTTGGTCAACCCGCACAGGTGCGGAGTTCATGCGCCCCCTGGCAGCTCCGGTTCTGGGTGGCATGGTCAGTTCGCTGGTGCACGTCCTCATCGTGACGCCGGTCATCTTCACCTGGCTGCGGGAACGGGAAATCGCACGGGAGGCGAAGACGGCTTAATGCTCCGAGTTCCAGCCCCGGTGGCGAGGGGCACTGGCTATCAGGGGCCTTCTACGCATCCAGCTTGTGCGAGGCGGCGGGGCGTAGAAGGGCGGATCGGAACGAGGCTTTTACTGCGTAACCGTCAATTCCGCGTGCAAACTTGCGGTGGAATCATCCCCGGCCCATACATCGAAGGTTGCAGGCTCAACGCCCCACTGCTTCGTCTCCGGGCTCCAGTACTGCAGCTCGTGCTTGCCCAGCGGGAACTTCAGGGTTTGGGTCTCGCCGGGCTTCAGCGTGACGCGGCGAAATCCTTTCAACTGCCGCACTGGCCGCGAGGCCGAACCGGACCGCTGATGAATGTACACCTGCGCCACCGCGTCCCCAGCCACCGAGCCGCTGTTGGTCACGTCCACCTGTAGTTCCGCAGCGCCGTCACTCTTGATGCTGGTCTCACTGAGCTTGAGGTTCGCGAACTTGAAGGTCGTGTAGCTCAGGCCATACCCGAACGGATAAAGGGGCTTGCTCGAAACATCCCAATAGCGCGAGGTGAATTGGGGACGGTCTTCGGGCTCGTGGGTAAGGTTGTGGTTGTAGTAGAGGGGCTCCGAACCTGCGGTGCGCGGCCAGCTTACCGGGAGCTTGCCGCCAGGATTCACATCGCCGAACAACACGTCGGACACGGCGTTGCCGCCCTCCGTGCCCGGGAACCATGCCTCGAGGATGGCCGGCACATGCGCTGACGCCCAGCGGATGTCGAGGGGACGACCGTTCTCGAGTACCAGCACCACCGGCTTGCCCGATTGTGCAACTATTTCGAGCATCTGCTGCTGAATGCCGGGCAGGTCGAGCGTGGCGCGCGATTCGTTTTCGCTGCTCATGTCCGACAGTTCGCCGAGCACCGCGATGATCACATCGGCGTGGCCGGCGGCAGCCTTGGTCCTGGCGATCCAGTCTGCGATTTCCGCCGCAGTGGGCGCGGGCTTCAGCTTTTTTCCCTCGATGTTATCGAAGAGGGACGGAAATTCGCGCGTGGGCTCCGGCCCGGAAACAAAGTCGATCTGCGCATCCGGGAGCCGCTGCTTGAGCGCCGCGAGCACAGTCACGGGGTGGCTCTTGCCGCCTCCGCCGAACAGGCCTTCCACCGTCCAGCCGCCTTCGATGTCGTGGGCCGAATCCGCCAGCGGCCCGATTACCGCGATTCTTTTATTGGTTTTGGACAAGGGCAACGTGTGGTTCTCATTTTTCAGCAGCACCATCGAACGCGACGCGATCTTGCGCTCGAGTTCAAGCCCTTCGGGGCGGTTGAGCACCGACTCGACTTTCGCTTCGTCAACATAAGGGTGATCGAACAGGCCCAACTCATATTTGAGCGCGAGTATGGGCAGTACGGCCTTGTCGATGTCTGCCTCCTGAACCTTGCCATTGGCCACCAGCTTGGCGAGATTGTTGGTATAGGTCTGGCTGGCCATGTCCATGTTCAGTCCGGCGGTGATGGCTTTGTAGGCCGCGTCGGAGGGGTCGGCGGCGTAGCCATGCGTCTCGAGGCTGCGTACCGCGAAAGCATCGGATACTACGAATCCCTTGAAGCCCCATTCCTTGCGCAGGATGTCGGTAAGCAGCCAGCGATTGCCGGTCGCGGGCACGTCGTTGAGATCCATGTAGGCACTCATAAAGCTTCCCGCGCCCGCCATCTCGGCGGCATGGAACGGAGGCAGGTAGACGTTGCGGAACAGCACCTCGGGAATGTAGGACGAGTCGTAATCGCGTCCGCCATCGGCCGCGCCGTATCCCGCGAAGTGCTTTACGCAGGCGATCACGCTGTCGGGGCCGAGCGATGCGCCCTGGAATCCCCGTACTTGCGCCGCGGCCATGGCTGCGCCAAGATATGGATCTTCGCCCGCCCCTTCCACGATGCGTCCCCAGCGGGCGTCGCGGGCAATGTCCACCATGGGCGTAAATGTCCACTGGATCCCGGCCGCGCGGGCATCGGCGGCGGCGTATTTCTGCGCGGATTCTTCGACCGACGGATCCCACGACGAGGCCATCGCGAGCGGCACAGGAAAGACAGTGCGGTACCCGTGAATGACATCGAAGCCGAACAGGATAGGAATGTGGAGACGCGATTTTTCCATAGCCAGGTGCTGAAGACGATTGATCTCCTTCACGTCAGTCAGCCAAAGGACCGAGCCGACCTTTCCCTGGGTGATCAGGTCGTCAGGTTTCTCCGAGCCGAGCATAGGCATCACTACGCCCGCTGCCTGGTTTAATTGGCCCACTTTCTCGTCAATGTTCATTTGTTTGAGCAGCGCTTCGGCGCGGTGCTGCGATTCAGGGCTGAACGGCGGCGCTTGCGCGACCGCACTGGCGGCACCAGCGAGCAGAGCCGCGAGTGCGAAAGGACTAACTGCCGATAATTTTTTATCGAACATAGGTGCGGGCCTCCCAGTTGAAACCCCTGAGCATAGTGCATCCGGCCGCATATGTGCCATTGGCGACATTGTCATTTTCGTGTCATGTAACTCCGGAGACTCTGCCGTACGATTCGAAAACGCGGCGCAACATTGCACCCTCCAGACACGTCAGTAAAAGCAAAGTTGCTGCAGCACGCGGAGACGGCACATGAAACGGGTCGCGGCATTGCTGGCATCGCTCGCGATATGGAGTGGCGGCCTAGCCGCGCAATCGCAGCCGGAATCTCCTCCAACAGATACCAGCACTGCATCCGCCCTTACGCTCCCGCCAGGTACCCGGATAGAGCTGGCCCTCACCGGGCCGGTATGGTCGAGAACGGCCAAACCTGGTGATCCCCTCTACGCCCAGACCGATTTCCCCGTGACCGTTGGAGGCCGGATCGCAATTCCGCCTGGCACATTTGTCCAGGGCACGATCGAGGGCATCAGCCGGCCGACGCGGCGAACGGGCCGGGGGGAAATCCAAGTGCTGTTTACAAGGATCATTTTCGCCAATGGATATGTCATCGAGCTGCCTCAAGGCTATTTCGCATCGACAGGCCTGGCCAGCGCCGACCCGCCTGTTCGGACGAGTCCCGGCAAACCCGCTACCGCGGTCACGGTGAACATCGAACTCAGTCCGGCCAACGATCTTCTGCTCGATAACGGCGCGCAGTTCGAAATGACCCTGGCTACGCCGGTTTCATTGGACGCCGGCCAGATCGCGAAGGCCACTGCGCTGTCAAGAGCGCCGGAACCGGGCAAATTCAAATCGGCGACACTCTGCCGGCCTACGCCCGGAACTCCGGGATCCGCGGGAACACCGGACGTCGTGATTCCAGGCTCTTCGGGTACCCCTGACATCACGATTCCGGGAGGACCGGGCATGCCCAGCACCACCATTCCGGGTACTCCGGCCACGCCTCCGACCGTCATTCCCGGCATAGCCGGGACGCCAGGTTTTTCGGGGACCGTCTGCCCCGGCCCGCCGATTGTGGTCTCGAGCGTTCCTCTCAAACTCGAGCCAAATCAAGCCCAGGACGGGATACCACCCGTCCGTCCTTAGCGCAGCAACTTCAAGGGGGAAGCGATGGGATTTCGATTTGTATCCATGGTTCTGATTGCCTCGGTATGCGCAGCACAGACGCCAACCCCTTCGTCGCCGGATTCGGCGAGTCGCGATCCCGCGGACACCATCACCGTCCCCCAGGGCACCAACATCGCGCTGACGTTGGTGAACCCAATCAAGAGCAAAACCACAAAGCCTGGCGATACAGTTCGGGCGGTGGTCGCATTTCCGGTCGCGGTGGGAACAAAACTCGCGATCCCGGTCGGCACGTACGTGCAGGGAATCGTGAACGTGGTCTCGCCCCATTCTTCTCATGGACGCAGACCCGGCGTGAAGATTCACTTCACGGCGCTTTTATTTGCCAATGGGTATTCCGTGCCCTTCGAGGCGACGAATGCCGATGCGATGATGTTGGATCCGTATGTGGGCGTTGAGCCGATCGGCGAGGTCGCTGATGCCCGCGACGGCGCTCCCTATCTGGGCGAAGGCTTCGCCGCAACCCGTCCGCAGACAATCCCGGTCGATCCGGTTCCACCGCCGCTTCCGCAGGTTGGATCATCGAAGGCGGCGGTCATCGGCGCCAGTGTCGGGGCCATGGGGGGGGGTACGGCGATCATGCTTGCCCTTGCCCACCACCACGCCAACAGCATGGACTTTGTGCTGTTCGATAACGGATGGCAATTTTCCATGGTCGTTGACAGGCCGCTGACGCTCGATGCAAGTCAGGTTGCGGCCGCAACGGTGCTGCCTGCGCGGCAATGATGGAACGCCTCACCAATCGGCGCGAATGGCTTACCGCTGAGGCGACTGAGATGCCGGACATGCGTCTCCGTTGCCAGTACCGTCGCAACTCACCGGCTGCTGGGTGTCGCCACAATTGTTCCGCGCCAGTTCGAGCAGGTGTATCAGGGTTGCGATCTGGTCCTGATCGAGGTGGCCCAGGAACTCCCTGGGAAGCCGTTGGGCCGCGGGGTCGGTTTCGGCAAGCAGAGCCATTCCGGCGGGTGAGATTTGCGTCCAGACTACGCGGCGGTCACGCCTGTCGCGCTGTTGCCGGATAAGCTTGAGGGCCTTGAGCCGTGCCAGGAGCCGAGTAATGTCGGGCTCGGCGGTAATCATGCGGTCGCCGATCGCCGAACAGGTCAGTCCCTGGGGCTGCGCCCCGCGCAAAATGCGCAGCACGTTGTACTGCGTCGAGGTGACGCCCCAAGTGCGGGTCTTGCGCTGCAGTTCGCGCTGGAGACAGTCGGCCGTGCGTAAAAGATTGAGGAGCGCTTCCTCCTCCGGGCTTGAAAAGGGACGCTCCTGGGCGATCTCACGTTTTAAGACGGACACGAACCCTCCTCCGCAAAGCTGGCAAGACAAGGATGTCCCGAAACGATATTTGTTGCAACAAAGATTATTTTCAGCGGGAACAGGCTCTCATGATTCGAGCGTTGCGCGGTAGTGATTTCTGGTTGGCGACAGTGGTCATTCGGGTAGGTTACCAACGGTCGGGGAGGTCGCGTGGCGCCGATCATATCTGAATGATTTTAAAGTATTTAATCGTTGCACCTATTCGCCATTGCTCTTCCCCGCGGGACCTCTTAGGATAGCTCCAAGTTCAAGCAGCCAAGGGATTTCGAGCGGGTAAACACAGAATCCGTCGTTGCCTTGCCCGGATCCACGCGATGGTGTTTCAAGGGTGGAAAGCCCGAGAGGCCGTTTTGGCGCCTCCGGAAAAGCTATGCCTTGATGCGGGCCGCCAGCAAGCCGGTGGTCCGATGAAAGTGAGGCGCAAGTGGCAACCGCACATCCGTTCGGAGTCGATCGGCAGGCAGAATTCGCTTGCTGCCCCGGCGAAACTTCATATCCAACGTTTTGCAGTCTTCCCCGAGACCCAGGCCTGCAACCGATCGCAGCATGGCCCATTATCCAAGGGGAATCCCAGTGAAAACCTTGCACGTAGAAGAAGCCGCGTCGACACTCGAGCACCCATTCAATTCCGTAACTGCCGGCGAGCGCAAATTCCTTTCCCAGATTGCCTTCGAGAGAATGATCGCCGTCGAGCGAAAGCGGACGGAGCGATCCTCGGAGCCGTTCCTGCTGATGCTGGTGGACGCCGGGGGCGACTCCGCGGATCAGTCGGCGGTGAATCTGCTTCGTCGGGTCCTTGCTGTCCTGCTCGCATCCAGCCGGGAAACCGACGTGGTGGGCTGGTATCGCGAAGAAGTCACCGTTGGCGCGATTCTTACATGCCTCGTTGTGCCAGACCGGAAGACGTTTCTCGATACCATCTTGAGCCGGCTGCGGGCGATGCTCGACGACCAGTTTACCGAGGATGAATTCGCGCAGATCCACCTGTCGTTTCACTTCTTTCCCGACGATTGGGGTTTCTCCGGCCCGGGGTCGGGGAGCGACCGCACCCTGTATCCAGACTTCACCAAACCGCATAACACGCGCTGTGCCTCACGAGTTGCGAAGCGGGCGTTCGACCTGCTGGCCAGTCTTCTCGCTTTGTTTGCGGGTGCTCCTTTGTTCGCGATTGTCGCAGCGGCGATCAAGTGTTCGTCACGAGGACCAGTGCTTTTCCGCCAGACGCGGGTCGGCCAGCATGGACGCCGCTTTGTCCTCTACAAATTCAGGACGATGTTCTCGAATTGCGATTCGGCGGTCCACCGGGAATATGTCACCAAATTAATTGGGAACCGGGCCGAACGCATGCCGGCTGCGGGATCCGGCTCCGGTTACTACAAGTTGACCGACGACAGGCGGGTGACGCGCATCGGCAGATTCCTGCGCCGCACCAGCCTGGACGAACTCCCGCAGATCATCAATGTTCTTTTCGGCGACATGTCGCTGGTGGGACCGCGTCCAGCACTGCCCTATGAGTTGGACGTCTATCAGACCTGGCATCGCAACCGGCTGCTGGCGGCCAGGCCCGGCATTACGGGTTTGTGGCAGGTGAACGGGCGGAGCCGCGTCCGGTTCGACGAGATGGTGCGGCTGGATCTTCGTTACGCCACGACCTGGTCTCTCTGGCTCGACATCAAGATCCTGCTGCGGACCCCGCTTGCCGTGCTTCGCGGCGCCGGAGCTTTCTAGCGTCAAGAGCGGAACTGAATCAGCGCCCATCCCCGCGAGGGTAATCGGGCGGCGCACAGCACCAAAAAACAAGACAGGGAAGACCGGGTGAATGCAGCGTGAACTTCGGCGTAATTGGATACGGCTACTGGGGACCCAACATCGTGAGAAACCTCGTCAATCTCGAGGATTCTCATGTTCTTGCCATCGCGGATGTAGACCCGGTGTCGCGGTCACGCGCACAAAAGGCGTACCCCAACATCCCCGTGACCGGGAACGCAGCCGACATCGTCTGCTCCAACAGGATTGATGCCGTCGCCATCATTTCTCCTGCGTGGACGCATTACGAATTGGCCAAGGCAGCCCTCAGGAACGGCAAGCACGTATTCGTTGAAAAGCCGTTTACGAGCACCGCTTCCCAGGCGGAAGAGTTGATCGAGATTGCGCAGAGCAGGAACCTGAGAATCATGGTTGACCACACGTTTCTCTTCACCGGGGCGGTGAAAAAGATTGGCCAATTAGTCCGGGAAGGAACTCTGGGCAATCTCTACTATTACGATTCCACCCGCGTGAACCTGGGCAACCTGCAGCACGATATCAATGTGCTTTGGGATCTCGCACCGCATGATCTCTCCATCATGGATCACATAATTAATTCCACGCCCGAAGCAGTTGTTGCAACCGGCCAGCGGCATCTCAACGACCACGAAGACATTGCTTTCATGACCCTCTACTTCCCTGAGAAGTTCATTGCGCATATCAACGTGAACTGGCTCTCTCCAGTAAAGGTTCGCACCACTTTGATCGGAGGAGAGAAGCGCATGCTGGTGTGGAACGACCTCGAAGCGGACGAAAAGGTCAAGGTTTATGACAAGGGGGTGGAGGCCAGCAGCAAGGAAGGGTATTACAACCTGCTCGTAAATTACCGGTCGGGGGATATGTGGGCGCCCCGGGTGGAGCAGATCGAGGCCTTGCAGCACGAGTTGCGCTATTTTGTCGAGTGCATCACCAAGGCAGAGGATCCATTTAACGACGGCCGGGCCGGGCTGCGCGTCGTCAAGATGCTCGAAGCTGCCAGCCAGTCGCTGCGCAACCGCGGTTCTTTGGTGTATCTATGAATGATTATCGATCCATTGCAAATGATGTCGAGTTAGGCG
The DNA here is from genome assembly GCA_963730805.1 of uncultured Acidobacteriota bacterium. GTDB lineage: Bacteria > Acidobacteriota > Terriglobia > Terriglobales > Acidobacteriaceae > Telmatobacter. Next base: position 858,711 of record CAVSTL010000001.1, read on the forward strand.
AGGGAGTAAAACTGTCGCAGTTCGTCAACTTATACGGTTGCGCGGTCGGCGCAGGAACAAAGATAGGAGCATTCGTCGAGATACAGAAAAATGCCTGCGTGGGAAGTAACTGCAAGATATCGAGTCATAGCTTCATTTGTGAAGGCGTCGTGATTGAAGACAAAGTATTTATCGGCCACGGCGTCAACTTTGTCAACGACCGCTATCCCCGGGCCACCAGCGCAGACGGGAGTCTGCAGACTGAACTCGACTGGAAAGTGGAGCCAACCCGGGTAAGAAGGGGCGCTTCGATCGGCTCCGGAGCCACGATTCTATCCGACGTGACGATAGGAAAAAATGCCATCGTTGGCGCCGGCAGCGTGGTCACGCGGGATGTGCCAGACAACGCTATTGTCGCGGGAAACCCTGCGCGCATTCTGCGCTACCTGTCTCCGAATTGCGTGGGCAGTTCCAGCGAGATTCCGTTCCTGGACCTGGTGACGCCGCATAGGGAACTTGAAGAAGAACTCATTGCCGGATTCCGACGCGCTTTGCGCACAGCGAGCTTTGTAGGCGGCCGCGTCGTCGAGGAATTTGAAAAGGCATTTGCGGAATTTTGCCGCACCGACTATTGCATCGGTGTCGGGAGCGGAACCGATGCGCTTCGCTTTGCGATTCTGGCATGCGGGGTCGGTCCCGGCGATGTAATTCTCACCGTGCCGAACACGTTCATCGCCACCACTGAAGCGATTACCCAGGCCGGTGCCATTCCGGAGTTCATCGATGTTGAAGAGGAAACCGGCAACCTGTCGGCGGGCAACCTCCGGGAATTTCTCCAATTGCAATGCACGCGTACAGACGATGGCAAACTGATCAGCCGACGCCACGCGCGGCCAGTCACGGCCATCATTCCCGTGCACCTCTACGGACAGATGGCGGATATGGATCCGATCCTGGAGCTCGCCGAACTGTACGGCCTCGCCGTTATCGAAGATGCGTGCCAGGCGCATGGCGCGGAGTACTTCTCCACAAAGCGGAACCGCTGGATGCGAGCGGGATCGATGGGACGCGCCGCGGCATTCAGCTTCTATCCGGGCAAAAACCTGGGAGCTTGCGGCGAAGCCGGCGCAGTTACCACCAAGGATGCATCCGTAGCCGCCAGAATCAGGGCGCTGCGTGATCACGGGCAGGCCAAAAAGTACTACCACGACATCGAAGGCTACAACGGCAGGCTGGATGCAATCCAGGCAGAAATCCTGCTCGCGAAGTTACCGCACCTGGAAGAGTGGAATGCGAAGCGGCGTGAGCGCGCCGATGAGTACAACCACTTGCTGGCGGACGAAAACCCGCTCAGGCTTCCGTTTGAACCGGCCTGGTCTCGCGCCGCCTACCACTTGTACGTGGTGCGTACGCCTGACCGCGAGGGCCTTCTTCAGCATTTGAAGGAGGAGGGAATTGGAACAGGAATTCACTATCCTGTGCCGCTGCACCTGCAGAAAGCCTACTCCGCTTTGAACTATGGGCGAGGCTCGTTCCCGGTTGCGGAACGCGCCGCCGAAGAGATTCTTTCCCTGCCGATGTTTCCGCAATTGACAAGCGAACAACAAGCGCGAGTCCTGCAGGCAATTCATGCATTCGCCTCGAAGTTCCGCCCGGCCCTGGCTGGGGCAGGCGTGCAAGGGGTTCAGCATGGTTGAGTCGAGTGTGGAAGAGCTGATGACGGGCAATGAGACGACTGAGTTTCCGCTGGAGCGCGGGACCTTGAACCTTCCCTCGTATGTGCTCATCACACCAGCGCGCAATGAGGCGCAGTTCATCGGGCTTACGATCGAGTCTGTGATCGCCCAGACTGAGCGGCCGCTGAAGTGGATCATCGTGAGCGATGGCTCGACCGATGGAACCGATGAGATCGTCCACGATTACGCTCTGCGGAATCCCTGGATCGAACTGCTTAGTCTTCCCGAACGAAGAGAACGGCACTTTGCCGGAAAGGCGACGGCGATCCATGCTGGGTTGGCTCAAGCGAAAGAACTCTCTTACGAAGTGATTGTCTGCCTCGATGCGGATATAACGTTCGCCCCCGGCTACATCGCGTTTTTGCTGGGGAAGCTGGCACGCGATCCGTCATTGGGCCTGGCCGGAACGCCGTACAGGGACATAACCAGCGAAACGTATGACCTTCGCTTTGTGGGCGAGGAGCACGTGTCGGGTGCGTGCCAGGTATTCCGGCGTGCGTGTTTCGAAGCGATTGGCGGATATAAACTAGTTCGCGGCGGCGCCATCGATACAATCGCGTCCACCATGGCGAGGATGAAGGGATGGAAGACGCGCAGCTTCCCCGAAGAGATCTGTCTTCATCATCGCCTGATGGGAACGGCGGACAGCGGACAGATGCGGGCGAGGTTCAATTTGGGCAAGCGCGACTGCGCGATCGGCAATCATCCGCTGTGGGAAGTTTTTCGATGCGCCTACCAGATGAACAAGAAGCCGTTCATGGTGCGGGCGTTGGCGCTTGGCGCGGGATACATCTGGGGGCTTATCCGCTACCCCGAGCGGCCGGTGCCTGAAGAGCTAGTCGCATTTCGGCGCAACGAACAGATGCAACGACTGAGGGCGAAGTTTGGCGCGATCTTCGCGACGCCTCGCATCCGGAGATCGCAGTGACTGGCCATACGCCACACATCAGTGTGTGCATCTGCACATACAAGCGGCCCATCGCGTTGAAGCGCCTGCTTGCGAAGCTGGACGGGCAGGACTCTGGCGGCCTGTTCACCTATTCGATCGTGGTCGCTGACAACGACGCGGTCCACAGCGCTGAGGCAATCGTGCGTGAAGCGCAAATGAGTTCATCGGTCGTGGTGAAGTATTGCGTGGAACCTATTCAAGGCATAGCGCGGGCGCGAAATAAGGTGATCGAAAACGCCGAAGGCGAATTTGTGGCGCTGATCGATGACGACGAGTTTCCGCTTTCCGATTGGCTGCTGAAGTTATTCACGACCTGCCAGGCCTACAACGTCGATGGCGTCCTTGGTCCGGTGAAGCGGCATTTTGAAGAGAAGCCGCCAATGTGGCTTGAAAAGAGCCGGCTCTACGATCGCCGCGTCAATCCTACCGGCATGGCGGTGGACTGGCGCGAGGCACGGACCGGCAACGTCCTGCTGAAGAGGCAGGTGTTTGATGGCGATGCCGCTCCGTTCCGGCCCGAGTTCAAATCCGGCGAGGACCAGGATTTCTTCCGGCGAAGGATCGAAGAGGGTCGCGCCTTCATCTGGTCCCGTGAAGCCGAGGTGTTCGAAGTGATTCCTCAGGCGCGGTGGACGCGGACGTATTACCTGCGGAAAGCGCTGATGCAAGGCGGGAACGCGGCGCTCCATCCGGATTGCGGAGCGCTGAGCCTCCTGAAGTCGGTGGTGGCTGTGCCGGTCTATACCGTGGCGCTGCCATTTGCGTTCGTGGCGGGCCCGCACCGCTTCATGGCGCTGCTGGTAAAACTTTGCGACCACGCAGGGAAGCTCCTGGCCGCCATGAACATAACCCCGATCCGCGAGGAGTACGTGAGTGAGTAACCAGGTGTACGTCGACGCGCACACAATTCCCAGCGGAACAAGGACCGAACGAGACGCAGTATACGCGTGCAAGAGGGAAATCAGGATTGCCGGGCGCATGCTGCGCATTGCCAGGCTGGACGCAGAAATGTACCAGTTCCTTTCCGCGCCTGAACCGGTGATCGAGGCCCTCGAGGATTGCGGACAGCGTGTGGATCTCTTCACGTTTCTGCAAGGACTGCCCGCCTCTGAGCCGCGACACAGCTATCCCATGGAGTGGGACAATCTCGCCGTCCTGCCGCTCACGACCTTCGATGATTGGTGGAAACAGGTCGGCTGTAAGACGCGCAACAAGGCGCGGCTGGCGGAGAAGAAAGGCGTATCGGTCCGCGAGGTGCCCTTCGATGAAGCACTGGCGGGCGGGATATGGGGGATATACGGCGAGGTTCCGGTGCGGCAGGGACGGCCATTTCCGCACTTTGGAAAAAGTGTGGAGACGGTCTACGCCGAGGAAGCGACCTACCTCCAAAGCAGCGTGTTCATCGGGGCATTTCTGCAGGAAGAACTGATCGGCTTTATCAAGCTGGTGCACGATGACACCGGGGTCCAGGCGGGCGTGATGAACATCGTCTCCAAGGTAAGCCACAAGGATAAATCGCCAACCAATGCGCTTCTGGCGCAGGCTGTCCGCTCATGCGTGGAGCGGGGCATGCGCTACATGGTCTATGGAAAGTTCGCATACGGAAATCGAGAACGCGACACGGTGAGCGATTTCAAGGAACGGAACGGATTCCAGCGTGTGAATGTGCCTCGATTTTACGTTCCTCTCACGGGCATGGGCATGATCGGAATCCGGCTTGGGCTGCAGCATCGGTTCGTCGATCGCCTCCCGCAGTCGTTTACAAACAGGTTGCGCTCCCTGCGCCGGCGCTGGCACCAGCGCGATGCTCAGCCGGAAAGGGCGTAAGAACTCCGAGCCTTGCGCTGACGACTGATGAGCCACCAGGTTTCCAATCTCGTTGCACTCGCCTTCGTGCTGGGGCTGACTCTTGTTGAACGAAAGGCGGAGGTCAGAATTTCGAAGGCGCTCTGGATTCCCACGATCTGGATGCTGATCGTCGGGTCACGGCCGGTATCGGAGTGGATGAACCTCAGCGTCAACACTACGCTGGCGCAAAGATTTTCGGAAGGCAGCCCGGTGGATGCGGCGGTCTTCGGAATTCTGATGTTTGCGGCGTTGTATGTTCTTAATGCGCGCGCGGCTTCGGTCAGGAAATTCGTGCAGGGCAACTATCCGCTGGTGGTGTTCTTCGCGTACTGCGCGGTGAGCGCATTGTGGTCCGATGCTTCAGCCATCGCTTTCAAGCGGTGGGTGAAGGCGGTTGGCGACATCCTGATGGTGCTGGTGGTGCTCACGGATCCCGAGCCTGAAGAAGCACTGAGGCGGCTGCTGTCGCGCATGAGTTTCGTTCTGCTGCCGCTATCCGTGATCTTTATCAAGTTCTTCCCGGACTTGGGAAGTTCCTTTGATCCCGTGGACAAAGTCACCATGTACATCGGCATAACCGATTTCAAGAACGAGCTTGGATTGATAAGCATGATCTGCGGACTGGGTTCGCTCTGGATGCTGCTTCGAGCCTTGGAATCGCCGGGAATGGCGCACCGGGCACGAAATCTCACGGTCCATGGATTGATGGCCGGCATGGCGCTGTGGCTGGTTTTGAAGGCCGATTCGATGACGTCTCTCTCCTGCCTGGGGCTGGCGAGCGCGGTGCTGATCATGACCACGCGCCGATGGGTTGCCGCGCACGACGGCTATCTTCTGGCGTTGACATCGGGCGCCATCGCGGTGGCGCTGATCGCCCTGTTTATGGATTCCGGGGGAACCATGGTAGGTTCACTGGGCAGGAACGCGACCCTGACGGGGCGAACGCAAATATGGTCCGCAGTCTTGTCGCAGCATACGAATCCTTTGTTGGGCGTCGGCTTCGAGAGCTTCTGGCTGGGAAGCAGGATGCAGGCGGTCTGGGACCTGAGCCAGAAGGGAATCGAAGAGGCCCACAACGGGTACCTCGAGATGTATCTCGATCTCGGCTGGCTGGGCCTGTTGGCGCTGGGTGTACTGATCGTTACCGGGTATCGCCATGCGATCGACGCGTTCCGCAGTAATCCGAGCGAGGGCGGGTTACGTCTGGCATTTTTCACGGCCAGCCTTATCTACAGCCTAACCGAGACAGGATTTCGCATGTTGAGCCCCATCTGGATTGTTTTCTTGGTGGCGATTACAGCGGTGCCGCGGCAGGTAACGGCGCAGCAACCGGTGGCTCTTTTTGCACTGAAAAGATCCGCGGGACGAAGAGAGGCGCGGATCCTGCATTGAACCAAGTCGAGGCCGATCGGGCCGCGCAGATCGCGGCGGGGGAAGTTTGAAGCAGGAAAAGAAATTCGTGCAGGAGTCAGTTTGAAACCGTTCGACACCAAGGGCGCCTTTGCGCCGTCGGATCCTGAGGGCCGCACGCTTCGCCGCCTCGCGGTGAGGGGCGCGGGGATCACTGTTTTTTCCGGAGCGGTTGGAGTGGCAATCCAGATTGTCGCCGCGGCGACGCTGGGGCGCCTGCTGACCCCGCGCGATTTCGGGCTGGTCACGATGGTGACCACGGTGAGCCTGTTGCTGATGAACATGGCTGGGAATGGTTTTACGGATGCTGTCCTTCAACGAAAAGAGATCAATCACCGGTTGGCCAGCAATCTGTTCTGGGGGAATATTGCGGTGGGCGCGGCGCTCGCAGGGGGCTTTATCGCCGCCGGTCCGGTGCTGGCTAAATTTTTTGGTGAGGCTCCGGTTGCGTCTATTGCAATTGGGATGTCGGTGGCGATCTTCCTTACCAATGCATCCTGGGTCCACGTCGCACTGGCCAAGCGGGCCATGAATTTTTCCTCCGCGGCGCTGAATGAGATTGTGGCCAGGGCGTTGGGAGTGAGTGTTTCCATACTTTTCGGTTGCCTGGGATGGGGATACTGGTCGTTGGTGCTGGGCGCGTGCGTGCTGGCGTTGAGCACGCTGGTGGGCGCCTTCTTTCTATGCCGGTGGATCCCGGGGCGGCCGCGATGGACCGCCGGCACAGGCGAGATGTTCAAGTTCGCGATGCACGTCAGCGGCCGCTACAGCATCAACTACTTTGCCAGCAATACGGATAATGTCCTGGTAGGATGGCGGTTCGGGGCCCATGCCCTTGGTTTCTACAAGAAGGCGTACGATCTGTTTGCGCTCTCGGCGAGTCAACTGGTGTCGGCCACGTCGAACGTCGCAGTATCGGCGCTGCGGCGTGTGAAAGACGATCGCGAACACTACATCCGCAATCTTCTTGGCGCCATGGGCGTGATGGCGTTCGTGGGCATGGGCATCGCGGGAAACCTTACGCTGGCGGGGCCGGACCTGATTCGCATTTTGCTTGGACCCGGCTGGGAAGAGACGGGCCGCATCTTTGTCTACTTCGCGCCGGGTATCGGGATGATGATGATCTACGGCACGCATGGCTGGATACACGTTTCCATCGGGCGTCCGGATCGGTGGTTTCTGTGGACCACGGTTGAATGGAGCGTGACGATCCTTCTATTCGTGGCCGGTCTCCACTTCGGCCCGGAAGGCGTCGCAGTGGCGTGGTGCGCTTCATTCTGGATTCTTGCCGTGCCGGGTTTGTGGTACGCGGGCAAGCCCATCGGGCTGGGCATCGCACCGGTTGTATCCATCGTATGGAGATATGTCGCGGCATCGCTGCTGGCCGGCGTTGCGACAAACTGGATGCTGCATCGGTTTGATGCGCTGTGGCAGATGCGCGCGTTCAGCGGATCGGTGATTCGACTGGCAACCATCTCAGTCTGCTTTGCGGCTCTCTATCTCGGCGGGGTGGTTCTCCTGCACGGCGGAACCTGGCCGCTGCGCAAAATGGTGCGCCTTCTGCGAGAGATGATGCCATCGCGAAATACCGGGGCTCCCGAAGAAGCAATCGTCAAGAAAGCTGTGATGCAATGAGAACCTGCATGTTGGGGTACACATCGTATGACGCGGACAACCGCGTCCGCCGCTATGCCGAGGCGCTGGTAAGCCGCGGAGACCAGGTGGATGCGATCGCCGTGGCCCGCGAAGGACAGCCCGCATACGAAGTGATTCAAGGCGTCCATGTCTACCGGATTCAAAAACGCCGCATGGATGAGCGCGGACCATTCAGCTATCTCATCAAGCTGCTGTTTTTCCTGGTGCGGTCGGCGTGGTTTGTAACCCGGAATCATCTGCGGGAACCCTACGAGCTTATTCATGTTCGGTCTGTGCCGGACTTCATGGTGTTCGCGGCCGTGATTCCGCGCCTGATGGGAGCTCGCGTGATCCTCGACATCTATGATGTCGTCCCCGAGTTCTACGCAAGCAAGTTCAAAGTGGGAGAACGGTCGCTTGTCTTTCGGCTGCTGGTTTGGGTGGAGCGGATTTCCATCTGGTTTTCGAGTCACCTGATCATCGCGAATCATCTCTGGTACGACAAGATGGTGAAGCGCTCGGTGCGGGGGGAGAAGTGTACCGCCTTCATCAACTATCCCGATCCCGCGATCTTCCGGCCGCGGCCGCGCCCCAAACGTTCGGGAGATGAGTTTGTTCTCTGCTACCCCGGCACGTTCAACTGGCACCAGGGCCTGGACGTCGCGATCGAAGCGATGGCCCTGCTTCGCGATCGAGCGCCGAACCTGCGGCTGGTGCTGGTGGGCGACGGACCGGAGCGGGAGAAACTGCGGCGGTTGGTGCACGAGCGAAACCTGGAAGACAGGGTGTCTCTCACTGGACTGGTGCCGCTCGAGGAAGTCGCTACGCTGATGGCGAGCATCGATGCCGGCGTCGTGCCCAAGCGTACCAATTCGTTCGGCAACGAGGCATTCAGTACCAAGATCCTGGAGTTCATGTCCATGGGCGTGCCGGTGATTGCGGCGCGAACGCGCATTGACCAGTACTACTTCAACGACGACCTTGTGGAGTTTTTCGAGTCGGGAAACGCCCGAGAACTGGCAGCGAAGATTCTGGAATTCATGACGGACGATGCCCGGCGTGCAAGGCTCCGTGAAAATGCGTTGACGTTTGTCGCCGGCAACAACTGGGATGTGCGCAAGCACGAATACCTGGAACTCGTGGATCGGCTGGCGTGTACGGGACGATGAAGTGTTCTGTCGTTTGGGCGGTGTTCTTGGTTGCGGCGACGGGCTGCTCGGCGCAGGCATGGGATTCCATTCTGAATTCCGCACAGGCGATCGACTGGTCGGACGCGGGTGTTGGGCGGATTCCGCAACGTTCGACACAATGCGCGAGCCTCACATCGTCCGCGACCGTCGCCCAGATCGATGCGGCGCTCGCGGCGTGTCCGCCGGATCAGGCCGTCTTTCTGGCCGCGGGAACTTATGCGATTGACGGCAATATTCACGTTCCGTCGAACGTGACGTTGCGCGGCGCGGGTGCGAGTCGAACCATTCTGAACGCGACCGGAATGAGCGGCGGGCCGGTGATCGGGCTCGGCTCCGGATCCGTTCCGTTCCGGCCAGTGAAGATCGTGGGTGGAATGATGCCGGGATCGAAGCAGATGCTGGTGGCCCCGAACAGCGGAATCGAGCCGGGAATGTTCCTGGTGGTTACGGAAACGAACGATCGGGACTACGTGTCGTCGTCGGGCAGCGACGGCGATTGCAACTGGTGCGATGGCGGGTGGACAAAAACCGGGAACCTGGCGCGGGGACAGATTGTGATGGTAACGACGGTTCTGAATGGTACCACCGTGGCGTTTTCGCCGGGGCTGTATGCAAGCTACACCCACTCGCCGCTGGCGGTGCCGTTCAAGATGGCGGCGAGTCACGCGGGCGTAGAGGATCTGCAGGTGCGCGCCAATCACACCGGCTACGATTCGGACTTCAGCATGGCGGAGTGCGCGTTCTGCTGGATCAGCGGCGTCGAAGCGAATTACACCGACGCGGAATTCGTTACTCTTACGTGGGGCTACCACGATGAAGTGCGCGACAGTTATTTTTCGAATTCCTATTTGCATACGCCCGGAGAGCATGACACGACCATCCGAATCGGGTTGAAGACCAGCGCCAGCCTGATCGAGAACAACATCATCGAGCGCGGGCATGAATCGGTGATGCTGCAATGGGGCGCGGCCGGAAATGTGATTGCTTATAACTACATGATGGGCGGCTTCGACAGCGGCGCACCGAATGTAGTTTCGGGCGGGATCGACTTCCACGGTGCGCATCCGCAATTCAATCTTCTCGAGGGCAATGTCGTCGCTTCCATCTACGCCGATCCTATCTGGGGAACCTCGAGCCACACCACGGCGTTTCGCAACTGGGTCGCAGGGACGAACCGGGTGTGCAGCCCGATGCGCGGCCGCGGCGCGGTTGCCTGTTCGGGGGCGGATGGGCACTATGGATTCCAGGCTGCGCGCGCGGTACAAATCTCCTATCTCTCCGCGAAGAACAACTTTGTCGGGAACGTGATCGGAAGCCGCCAGATGCAGTCCCTGGCCCGCAATCACAAGCCGCTGGCGCAGGTTGCATCGGTTGAATATCCCGCCGAGCGTAGCTACGATGAGGCCGCCTATGCGTGGTCGTTCGGCTATGGTTGTGCGAGCGACGACGGCACAGGCACGGGATGCAACGGGGGGAAATTCCCCTGCCATGTTGAGGGAACGAAGGCCGCAAGTCTTCTCCATGGAAACTACAACAATATCGATAAGTCAGTTGCGTGGGCAGCGGGAATCTCGCGCGTGTTACCGCGGTCATTCTATCTCCCCAATAGACCAGCATGGTGGGGGACGATGCCTTTTCCGGCAACGGGGCCGGATGTGAACGGAGGCAGCGGGCCGGGCGGCCATAGTTACGGGAATCCCGCATGGGCATGCTATGTGACAGTCATGGGTGGCTCCGATGGCGGAGCGGGAGGGCCGCTGGCGTTCGATGAGGATCGATGCTACGGGACAGATCGCAAATAGACCGGTTGATATTTGTGATTCAGATCATGTTTTGGAAATTATTCAGTAACTTCTTAGATTTATTGGTTTTATTTCACTCCATTGGATCGCACCTAAGTTTGGCTCGCGAGTTACCAAACAGGGACCGTTCCGGGCTTTGGTGCTATTTCGTTCGAACCCGCATTTTCATATGCTTAGACCATCTCGCCATGCGTTCTCCATACAGTGGCTTTGCCGGCGCGATGCTGCGGAATTCTCGTTGCGTACTGGACGGAAATCTGCACGGAATGGGAATGCTCTGATGAAGTTTCGGGCCTCGAAAACGCGCTTTGTTTTATGCATCGCATTCGGATGCGGACTCGCCTGTGGTCCCGATTCCCATTGCCAGGAAAGCGCCAGGCCGATCGCACCGGAAACTCCCGCCGTCCAGGCGGGCGATCCTCAGTTGAAACCAAACGCACTTGAGGCGCTGCGCAAATTTGAGCCGTCGGCGGATGAAGAATACCGACTGGGTCGCGGCGACGAAATCACAGTGGACATTTCCGGCCGGCCCGAACTCGAAGCCAAGCTGATCGTGGGACCGGACGGCCGCATCTCGCTGCCGCTGGCCGGGGAAGTGATGGTAGCCGGCCTGACCCGGCGTGAATCGGCAAAGGCCCTCGAGTCGGCACTGTCGGCGTACTATTCCAATCTTGCCGTGCAGATCACGGTGACCCGATACACCGCCAATCGGGTGCTGGTGCTGGGCGCGGTCGAGCATCCGGGCTCGTTTACTTTCGAGGACACTCCGACGCTGCTGGGTGCGTTGACGCGCGGCGGGCTGCCCAAGACCGGGCCGAACAACGTCCCCGACATTCCCGAACAATGCGCCATCTATCGCGGCAGCGACCAGGTGATGTGGGTCCAGTTGAAATCCCTGATCGAGAGCGGAAACCCGCTGGCTGACCTGCGCCTGCGCCGCGATGATGTGATTTACGTGCCCAACATGACTGAACACTTTTTGTCCGTGCTTGGCGAAGTGCAGCACCCCGGTCCGGTGCAACTCACGCACGCTTCCACGCTGGCCAGTGTGCTCGCATCGGCCGGCGGGTTTACCGATAAGGCGGGCATGAAGCCCCGCATCCAGATCGTCGATCCCGCCACGGGCAAGTCGCGGGTGTTGTCGATGAATGATCTGCTGAATCCCGCGAAGTCGCTGGAGATCTCGTTGAAGCCGGGACAAATCATCTTCGTGCCGCGCAGTGGATGGTACCAGGCAACGTATTTTCTGGAGCGTGTGGCGCCTCTGGCCGAACTGGCCACGATGGTGCTGCTCGACAATCACATATGAGCCAGAGCCACCATTGCGAACCCACGCCGCCTGTTGCGCATCTCGGGTCAGGGGAATCGTGCGTCGCGGCTCCGGTTGCAGTTCGCCCCATGACATCAGGGAGTCACGAGGAGATTTTTTTCCATCCCGACCTGCTGCGCAGCCTGCGCATCCATCGCCGGCTGGTGATGGCGATTGTGGGAGCCGGCATCGCCTTCGCGCTTGCCTATTTCTTAAAGACGTGGCCCGTCTACGTCGCCGAAAGCCTGGTGTACATCCAGCCGGCGCCTCCGCGCCTGATGGGAAACGGGATGGTCCAGAGCTGGCCGTACGACGAGAACACCTACGAGTCCTACATGCAGCAGCAGGTGAACAACGTGACCCGGAGCGATGTTCTCAGGGGCGCTCTGCATCGGCTCCCGGCGGGAAGCTGGCAACACCGGGAGGAAAGCGAACAGGCCGCGATGGAGCGTCTCTCTCGCGCGCTTACAGTCGGGCGGATCGGCACCAGCTACCAGATTGGCATTGCGGCTCGCTCCTCCGGGGCCGCGACTGCGGCACAGATTTCCAATGCCGTCGCGGGCAGCTTTATCGAGATCGCGAAGAGCGACCTGAGGGCGGGCGACCCGCAGAGGATCAAGCTTCTCAGCGAAGAGCGGGATCGGATTGAGAAGGCGCTGGTTCAGGATCGCGCCGAGCAGGAGGAGTTGAACAAGGCGATGGGAGTGGCGGCGGTTGGCGCCCAGGCCGCCGATCCATACGATGCGCAAATCAGCGAGCTTCGTGTGGAACTCGCCAAGGCGCGGGCAGCCCATGACGAGGCCGGCGCACGCCTTACCGCTGTCGCCGCCACGAATTCTTCCGCCTCGGCGGCGCTCGATGCAGAGGCCGACGAGATCGTGGTATCCGACCCGGGCCTGGTCAGCATGAAGGCATCGTTGAACCAGCGGCGGGCGCTCCTGATTTCGCAAATGGCCAACCTGACCTCGAACCATCCGCAATCCAAACAGGATGCGGAGGAATTGGCGCAGATCAACGCGTCTCTCGAAAACATGATGAAAGATCTTCGCGCCAAGGCGGCGGCGCACATCCAGCAGCGCCTGCGAAACGACCTGGAGCGATCTTCGGCGCTGGAGTCCAAACTGAATGCGCAAGTGGCCCAGCTTTCCAGCGTAGCCGGAAGCGCGACGCCGCGCATGCAGCGGTCCAACGATCTGGCCACCGATATCCAGCGGTTGCAGAACCGCTTCACGGCAGTCGATGAGCAATATCGAAATCTCACCATGGAGAACAACGCGCCGGGCGCAGCCTATATCTCCGCGGTCGCGGTGCCGCCGCTGCATGCGTCGGTTTCGCACATGATGCGCAACGTGATGATCATCCTGCTTGGGACTCTGCTGTTCGCCGTTGTGGCAGCAGTGGCGGCGCACAACCTCGATCCGCGAATCTACATTGCGACCGATGTCGAACGGGTGCTGGGATTCAGTCCCATGGCGCAACTGCCCGACTTCCACCAGGTTTCCGGTGAGGTCAATGAAGAGTACATGCTGCGCCTTGCCGCCGCGATCGAACACGCTTATCAGCAGGGTGGGTTCAAGAGCTGCATCTTCACTGGAGTAGGGCCAGGAGCGGGCGTGACAACCGTCGCTGCCAGGGTGCGGAACATGCTGGAAGGCATGGGGCGCTCCACCGTTCTGGTGGATGCCACCGGTGCCCCGCCGCCCGATTCATCGGATCCCGCGAACCAGGAAAGCAAGACCGGTCTTGTCCCGGCCGGACATGAGAATCGTCCCTCATCACTCCTCCAGCAGATGGCCGAAGAAATGGACTCGGAGACTATCGTCCTCACCGATACGGCCCCTTTGTTGGCCTCAGGTGAGACCGAGTACCTGGCGCGATTTGTCGATTCCGCAATCGTGGTCATACAATCCGGCTTAACCACCCGCGCACAACTGCGAGAGGTTGCGCAAACATTGCGGCGGCTGGAAGTCGCTGCCGTGGGATTTGTTCTAAACCGTATCTCTATCGAGAAGGCCAATCCCTCGTTCCGGCAATCGGTGCGAGCCGTCGAGCAACGCCTTGCGGCACAGAGTCGTTCGCACGCACGCCACGCGCCGCGACCCCGGCCTTCCGCGCACCATGATCACGAGATCGCAGAGGAGTCATTTGTTGTGACCAAACCTGAACCCGTGGAGCCGCCGGTCCCTTCCCCGTCTCCGGATGCTTCGCGCCAACCCTCTTCGGTGAATCGGCCGCCTGCGGAACCATCGTTCGCGACGACAACCAGCCGCACCCCTGTTGCCGAGGTCGAATCGACTCCCTCAACGCGCGTTGCGCGGGGCAGGGGAGAGCCTCATCGTCCGGCCGCTGTTCCCAAATCGCCCCGGCCAACCGCCGCGGAGCAAGTTGCCGCGGCGCCGATACCTCCTCCCGCCGAATTGGTAGATTCCTCCGCTGCCGCGGCCGCGGAGCCAACGCCCGCTCCCGAGCCGCCCCGTGCGCCCATTCCACCGGTAAGGCGCTCTCCAGAATCGACGGTCAGCAGGGTCGCGGAACACTGGGCCCCTCCGCTACCCCCCGCGCCGTCGCCCGTTAGGAATGAGCCCTCGCCCGATGACCTCGCCACAGAGCGCGACGACCCCGGTTATACTGCCGCGTCTCGTCTCGGCGGCCTACGCAACCTCCTGGTCTCGCTTGGTCGCAGAAGCCTGACCAAGGACGGAGATTCTGGCTCGGAATCGGACTCTGATCTTGAGCCCCGTTTTGAGAGGGCAACGATGCGCCCGGCCTATGCCGAATCGTCCCTGGCCGACAGCGACGTTTCCGGCTCCGGTGCCCCGGCACGTTTGACGGCGCAGCCCGAGTTTCTGCCGCCCAAGCCAATCCTTGAAGTGGAGAAAGAAAAAGAAACGGTGCGTCCGACTCCGCCCCGCCGCGATAATCCTGACGGAGACGAGATCCAGACGCTCCCCTCTTGGCGAGGCCAGTACCGCAAGAAGCGATACCCGCCGGTTTAAGCCATGCCTATTCGGGCCGGATCAACTCGATCCGGTCGCGCGTGCGCACCCAGGTATTGCCGGCCATGCGTCCGACCGCGTCCAACCCCGCCGGATCGACGCGGAAATCCTCCACCAGGTCGGCGCGCACGTGAAACCGTACCACTTCGCCCAGCACGATCACTCCGGCGCCAGGCTGGTGACCGGTGTAGATCACCTGCATCAGCCTGCACTCCATTTGCGCTGGAGATTCGGCCACCCGAGGAGGGCGCACGATCTCACTGGGCACAGGGATCAGGCTGGCCAGTTCAAATTCATCCACATCCGGCGGGACTTCGGCCGCAGTGACATTGGCGGCCGCGGCAATTGCGTCGCTCACCACGTTCACCACGAACTCGCCCGTCTCCTCCACGTTGCGCAAAGTGTCTTTCCGCCGCGCCGGATCGGTTCCCCCGGTGGCCCGCAGCACCGGGCAGAACAACACCGTGGGCGGATTGGATCCAACCCCGCAGAAAAAACTGAATGGCGCCAGGTTGGCCACAGCCTCACTGTCGACCGTCGAAACCAGCGCGACAGGCCGGGGCACGATGATGCCGGTCATGATCTTGTAGACCTGGCGGGGAAGATGCTCTGCGGGATCGATGGTCAGCATGGGGCGGCGAGCGGGCGCGAAATCGGCGGGATTCATGAGGAGTAGCCTAGCACCCATCGCCCGCGCAGGACGTCCAAGGAAAACATACAAGTTAACCGAATCCCGCCGGGAATTGCCCAGCCCCCGGCAAGGATTTTCGCTGGCGTGTAACATAACAGATGCACAATCACCATCAGGAGAGTCTCTGCCGTGCCTCGCATCCATTTCCAGCAACAACTGGCCGAACTCAAGGATAAGCTCCTCGCCATGGCAGCGTTGTCGCAGCAGGCGGTCGAGTCGGCGGTGGACGCCTACCTCCAGCGCGACCAGGGCCTCTGCCAATATGTCCGCCAGAATGAAACCGCCATCAACACCGCCCAGCGCGAACTCGACGAAATGGCCTATGAACTGCTCGCCAAGGAGCAGCCCATGGCTATTGACCTCCGCTTCATTCTGGCCGTAATCAAGATCAACGGCGACCTGGAGCGCATCGGCGACCAGTCGGTCGGCCTGGCGCGCCGTACCCGCGACGCCCTGGGAATGGATTTCATTGACCTGCCTGTCGATCTGGCCGCCATGGGCGAATATGCGACCCGCATGATTCGCACTGCGATCCAGGCTCTCCTTGAAGCCGACGCCCGCCTGGCGGATACGGTGCGCGAAATGGACGACGAGATCGACCGCATGAATCGGCGCGCCCAGGCCGATCTCCTGGTGCTGATCCAGCAGAAGCCCAACCACACGCAGCAGGCGATGAACGGGCTGTTCGTGGCGCGCTCGCTGGAGCGCATCTCCGATCACGCCTGCAACATCGCCAGCGACGTCATCTTCTGGGTACGCGGCTCCGACGTGCGCAACCAGCTCAGCATGTCGATGGATTGAGCTGGATGATGGCGCGCTAAGGAACTCCGGGAGGCGGCTCCACGGCAAATTCGACAGGGGCTTCATACGATGCCTGTGCCCTCAACGGATCCGCAGTTTTGCCGTTCTGGACTGGCGTGAGCGTTGATGCCCTGCCGGTAGAAAGGTCAATCAGCGTGAAGTCAAAGAATCCAACACCCTCGGAGACGAGATCCGGGAGATCCACCGTGAATTCTCCACGCGCGATCGTCACCCTTGCAACATGGACGGTCGCCGTCATGCCATCCGCAATTCCGAAGAAACCGTGGCTCCAAAGCGGATCGTAGGTCACATCGATCGCCAATGGGCCATCGATTATCGGCCCGAGGATTTTGCCGCGGAGGCGTCGCGTCCCCAGCGGACTGCAGCGCAGGTCTTTTGTTGTGGTCCGATCCTCGATGGGTAGATCGAGTCTCACGTACTGACATGCCGGGAGGTACGCGATCACTTTCACATTGACAGCGGGTTGCGTGTCCACCCCGGCGGCGATGTCGAAGGCGCGCTGGCCCGTTTTTGGTCGAATGACCTGGCCATAACCCCCAAAAGGACCTTCCAGGAAATATTCGATCACGATGGATTCTGCGGGGATCTCCTGGGGAACGTTGAGTCGTATACGCGGCAGTGACCCGGGAGCAGAGCTTTGCTGGGCGCCTGGGAACGGCGCCACTACAAGCGCGAGAGTGATCGTAAGGGCAATGCCAAGCATGGCGCCACTCCCGAGAGGTGGGATGGGTCACAGCATTGGACGGTAGAGATCGCGGAAAGTAGAAGGCGCCGTCCCCGACAAGGACCGGCGCCTCAAGTAGTTGAAATCCGCGAACGCGTTATACCTTTACGGCCGGCTGGGTAGCGTAGTGCAACAGAACCGCCACCGCGCAGCTGGTCAGCCGTGTTTCGGCCGAATCGGCCCGGCTGGTGAGGATGGTGGGAACGCGGGCACCCAGCACGATGCCGGCCAGTTGCGCTCCGCCCAGGTACTCCAGCTGCTTGGCCAGCATGTTGCCGCTTTCGAGATCGGGCACCACCAGGATGTCGGCGTTGCCGCTGACCGGTGAAACCAGCTTCTTGATGGCCGCGGCCTTTTTGCTCACCGCGGTGTCAAATGCCAGCGGCCCGTCGAGGATCCCGCCCGTAATCTGCCCGCGATCGGCCATCTTGCACAGCGCGGCCGCGTCGAGGGTGGACTTGATCTTGGGGTTCACGGTCTCGACCGCCGAGAGCAGAGCCACCTTGGGCTCGGGAATGCCGAGCGCGTGGGCCAGGTCGATGGCGTTTTGCACGATGTGAACCTTGTCTTCGAGCTCCGGGGTAATGTTGATGGCCGCGTCGGTGATCAGGAGCGTCCGCGCGTAGGCGGGGGTATCCATGATGAAGACGTGGCTGATGCGGCGCGCGGTGCGCAGTCCGGTGTCTCGGGCCATGGCGGCCTTCATCAGCTCGTCGGTGTGCAGGCTGCCCTTCATCATGGCCTGCGCGTTGCCCGTCCGGCACATCTGCACGCCCAACTCCGCCGCCCGGGTTTCTGTGTCGGCGTGCAGAATCGGATAGCCGCTGATGTCCAGCCCCATCCGCGCCGCCAGGGCCTTCATCCGCGTTTCATCGCCGATCAGGGTGGGTTCGATCAGCCCTTCTAAAGCGGCTTCCACCGTGCCCTTCAGCGCAACCTCCGACTGCGGCCATACCACCGCGGTGGTGATCGCGGGCAGGTTCTTGCAGCGCTCCAGAAACTGGTGGAAGACGTGGTAGTCCGCAGGATGGCTCACCAGCGGATCGATCACGACGGACTCGGCAATAGGGGCCAGATCGCTCATAAATGTTTATTCTCCTCAAACCGTGCAGGAAACCCGCCCGGCCTCACGGGATTATTGTCAACGCAAGGCGCATTCGTGCCTGTGCGATCGGTCACAGGTTGGGTGCGCGTCCCTTATTGCGGTATTGCTCACTCCGCCCTCAAAGCATTCACCGGGTTTACCACGGCAGCCTTGCGAGAGGGGAGGTAACAGGCCACCCAGGCGATCCCGATGACGCAAACAGTCGCAATGCCGTAGCTCCATGGATCCAGAGGGCTCACGTTGAACAGGATCGAGGCCATGAGACGCATGGAGACAAAAGCGGTGACCAGGCCAATGACCACGCCGATGGCCGTGAGCCAGAGACCCTGGCGCACGAACATCGCGGTGAGCGTCTGCCGCTCCGCACCGAGCGCCATGCGAATGCCGATTTCGCGCGTTCGCTGGGACACGGCGCAGGAAATGACCCCATAGATTCCGACAATGCCGAGCAGCAGTGCCATGCTTCCCGCAACGCAAAGCATGATGAGTGTGAACGACGTGCGGGCCATCGATTTGGTATAGAGGGTGCCGAGGGTGGTTGCATCAGCCAGGGGCAGATCGGAATCGATCGCCCAAACCGCCCGCTGCACTTCATTCATGAAGGTCGCCGAACCCGCCCGGCGGGAGCGAATCACGAATCCCACATTTCGCTCCACCTGCTCGGGCTGGCCCTCGAAGCGATCACGAAAAAGTGGCCAATACACCGATGAGGGCGACGGATTGTTGACGCCGTCATCATGAATATCTCGCACCACGCCGACGACTTCGCGCCAGTCGTCAGTGGTGCCCACGCGGATCTGCGCGCCAATCGCGCCAGCCGGGTCGTGCCAGTACTCTTTTGCCAGGTTCTCGGAGAGAAGGGCAACAGGCCTCTTTTGGTAGGTATCGGCCCAGGTGAGATCGCGGCCCACCAGCAGCGGGGTTCCCATGGTGGCGAAAAAACCCGGCGAGACAGACTTGAAGCGGCGAATCGGCGGAAGCTCGCCAGGCTTGTAGACGCGGTCTTTCACGAAAATCGGATCGTTGGAACCGTAACCCTGAAACGGAAGGCTGGTGCCAAAACTTACTGAGGAGACACCGGGAATAGCCGCAAGTTTGTCCGCGATCTCCTGCTGGAGCCGGACCACCTCTTCGCGATGGGTGTCGGGAACGCGCGATTCGGGAATGTACAGGTGAAACGTCTGAACGCTCTCGGGATCGGCAAAGCCGGGGGACACATGCATCAGCGCCCGGAAGGTGTGGATCATCAGGCCGGAACAGATCAGCAGGACCAGGGCCAGAGCCACCTGGACCACGACCAGCGCCTTGCGGGTGCGGTGGCGGTCCCGGCCCTGGCTCGAACCCCGTCCGCCTTCGCGGAGGTCCTTGTGCAGGACGGCGCCGGCGTACTTGATGGCGGGAATGGAGCCAATGACCAGGCTGACAAACAGCGCCAGGCCGACGGTGAAGAGCAGAACCGGGCCGTCGATTCCGATCTCATTCAGGCGCGGGAGGCCAGTTGGCTTCAGCGCGATCAGGGCACGAAGGGCCGCGTACGCAATCGCCAGGCCGATGACACTGCCGGCAAATCCCAGGACCAGGCTCTCGAATAGCAATCCGGCTGTGATGCGCCCGCGGCCGGCGCCCAGGGCGGTGCGAATGGCCAACTCCTGGCGGCGGCCTTCGACCCGCACCAGCAGCAGGTTGGCTACATTGGCGCAGGCCACCATCAGCACTACGCCGATGGAACCCATCAACACCCACAAGATGTTGCCGATGTCGCCGATGACATCCTGCTTCAAGGGGCGGGGAACCGGCTGCATCTGGATTTTTTCAAACAGGCTGAGAGGGAACCCTTCGGGCGCAGGAAAACTGCGGACGGCAATCGGGAGCAAGCGTGTCATATCCGTTCGGACTTGCGCCAGGGTCACACCCGGTTTGAGTCGGGCGATGCCCTGGTAACTGAAGTTCCCGAGTTTGGTCTTGCTGCGGTCCCACTGCATGGGCACGAAGAGCGATGCGTCCTGGGAGTCGAGGAAGTGAAAATCCCGGGGCAGCACGCCGATGATTTCGCGCGCTTTGCCGTCGATCTTGATAGAGCGGCCAATCACGGATTGGCTGCCGCCGAACTTTTTGCGCCAGTAGGCATAGGAAAGAAGGATGGTTTGGGGAGCGCCGGCGGTGTCGTCGCGGCGTGTGAAGAGGCGCCCCAGGACCGGCTTGGCACCGAGGAGGGGCAAGGTGCCATCGGTGACGTCGAATCCCAGCACGTGTTCGGGTTCGCCCGCGCCGGTCACATTCAAGCCGTCGTAGTTGTATACGCCGATATCCTCGAAGGTCGTGCCTTGCTCCCGCTCGATGAAATAGAGGAACGGCGCCATGGGCAACTTGTCGATGGGTATTCCGTCCACGTGGTACCACACACCCACCAGTTCATCCGAGTGGGGGTAACTCAGCGGCTTCAGCAAGACGCCTTCCACGACACTGAATACAACCGTATTGGCGCCGATGCCGATCGCCAACGTGAGGAGGGTAACGGCGGTGAAAAGAGGGGCCCGGGCCAGTCTCCTGAGAACCTGAATGAATTGAGCGACAAACTTTGCCATACGAAACCCCTTCGTACTAATGTCTTCACGTCGATTGCAGGTGCGTATTGCTGGGTACGCAGGGGAGAGCCTGTAAGTTCGCCGGGAAATTGCGCCAGACATGATACCCCTGCGCGCGCTTCCCGCGATGTGACAAAGCTGCTATGCTGCCGGTACACTCACAAAACCGATTTACAACGGAGTAAACGCGCATGTGGTTCCTGGGAATGGATATCGGCACCGGAGGCACCCGGGCCGTAGTGGTGGACGCATCAGGAAAACTGATCAGTGGAGCCTCGAGCGCGCATGCGCCCTTCCGCACCCCCCACCCCGGCTGGGCTGAGCAGGATCCGCAAGACTGGTGGCGGGCCGCCCAGGATGCCATCCGCATGGCCCTGGCCGACGCCCCCGAACCGCGCCAGCCCATCACGGCGATTGGCCTGACGGGCCAGATGCACGGCGCGGTCATGCTCGATGAAAATGGCCAGGTCCTGCGCCCCTCGCTCATCTGGTGCGACACCCGCACCCAGCCCGAATGCGACTGGCTCACCGAGAAGATTGGCTACGAGCGCCTGATTGAACTCACCTGCAACCCCGCCCTGCCCAATTTCACCCTTACCAAGCTACTGTGGGTCAAAACGCATGAGCCGGAGATCTTCGCAAAGATCCGGCACATTATGTGCCCCAAGGACTACGTGCGCTACCGGCTCACCGGCGAATTCGCCATCGACGTGCAGGAGGCGTCGGGCACGCTGCTGCTCGACGTGACTCACCGCCGCTGGTCGAAGGAGGTGGCGGACGCGGCCGGGATCCCCGAAAGCTGGCTGCCTAAGGTGTATGAATCACCGGAAGTCTGCGCGCGCGTCAGCGACGGCGCAGCGGGACTCACTGGGCTCGCCGCCGGAACGCCCGTGGTAGCTGGCGCAGGCGACCAGGGAGCAGGCGCGGTTGGTATGGGAATCCTGCAGCCAGGCTCCGTTTCGGCAACGATCGGCACGTCCGGGGTGGTCTTCGCCGCCACCGCCGAGCCGACCAAGGACCCCAAGGGCCGCCTCCACACCTTCTGTCACGCGGTTCCCGGCCTGTGGCACGTAATGGGAGTAACCCAGTCCGCAGGCCTGAGCTTCAGCTACCTCAAGGAGACCTTCTTCGAGGGCCAATCCTACGATTCGCTGACGGAGGCTGCGGCTAAAATACCCGCCGGCAGCGAAGGCCTGGAGTGGGCGCCTTACCTGCTCGGCGAGCGCACCCCCCATCTCGATCCCGAAGTCCGCGCGGCCTTTGCCGGCATCAGCACCATCCATACCGCAGCCCATTTTGTCCGCGCCGTGCTCGAGGGCGTGGCGTATTCGCTGCAGGACACCTTTAGCCTCTTCGCCCATCTCGGGATTCCGGTCACCGGGATTCGCCTCGGTGGCGGCGGCGCGCGCGGACCGCTCTGGCGGCGCATTCAGGCCGGGGTCTACGGCCATGCGGTCGAAATTCTCGTTGCCGAAGAGGGCGGCGCATTTGGCTCGGCTCTTATGGCCGGCGTCGGCGCAGGCCACTGGGCCAACCTCGACGAAGCCTGTGGCCAGGCCATCGAAGTCGCCCACCGCATCGACCCCGATCCCGCCGACGTCGCCGTCTACAGAACCGGGTACGCGAGCTGGCGCAAGCTCTACCCGGCGCTGCGCGGCCTTCGCTAGCGCAATCAGATCTAAAACTGGGTGGCCTCGGTCTCGATTCTGAGACCTGGGATGAAAATCTGCCTTCGTTTGAACAACCCAGCAGAGATGCGTTAGCCTTTCATCCGACTTCTTCGAACAATGGGAAAGGGCATCATGCGTCTCCGCTTTGCTTGTGCTTCGCTCGTATTTTTCTGTTCAGTGCTAGTTGCAACCGCTCAGACTTCTGCGCCTACTTGCGCTGATCTCCACATCATTCCCGCCGTGCGGGAGTGCACAACAATCCGGGTGATCCCAATCGGGACCACTGGTCTTTCGGTTCTTGCGGGGAACAATACAGAAGATGAGTTTGTAGCCGCAGACTTGCGGAAAGAGTCAGCGGGTCGCGCCGTCGTGGGGAAGCCGGCTCCTACTATTCGGCTCGAGAGGATGACGAATTCTTCGGTGGCTAAGGAGGTTCTTTCGCATCACCACGTCGCTTTCGATCCGGCGATGCACGATGAAGGTTATGTCATCGTACCGGAAGGAAATGGAATCGTGGTTGTTGCCGAAACTGCAGCCGGCTTGTTCTATGGCGCCCAAACCGCCAAACAACTCATCCACTGGTCGGGCCAGAACCCTGTTCTCTTCGCACCCACCATCCGCGACTGGCCGGCCATGGCGCATCGCGGCCTCTCCGACGACTGGTCGCGCGGGCCGTTGCCCAACATGGAATTCGTCAAGCGCGAAATCCGCACGCTGGCCGCCTATA
Source organism: uncultured Acidobacteriota bacterium (assembly GCA_963730805.1). Lineage (GTDB taxonomy): Bacteria > Acidobacteriota > Terriglobia > Terriglobales > Acidobacteriaceae > Telmatobacter. The sequence continues at coordinate 881,889 of CAVSTL010000001.1, forward strand.
AGTACAACATCTTCTCGCCCTACTTCGAACACACCTTCGCCTACTCCAGCACGCCGGTTGCCGCATTCCCCGGCGGCGCCATGACGCCCGACGAAGCCCGCGAAATGGTAGCCTACGCCGCGAAGTACCACATCACCATCATCCCCGAGCAGGAAGCCTTCGGCCATCTGCACCACGTTCTGAAGTTCGAGCAGTACTCGCCCATCGGTGAAACGCCGCACGGCCACGTGCTCGCTCCGGGCGATCCCAACACGCTTCCGCAAATCGCAAGCTGGTTCGGCGATCTGGCCAAAGTGTTCCCCGGCCCCTACGCCCACATCGGCGCCGATGAAACTGCCGAACTCGGCCTCGGCCGCACCCGCGACGAAGTCAAGCAGCAGGGCCTCGGCAAAGTTTATTTAGACTTCCTCTCAAAAATTGACGCTACCCTCCAGCCCAACCACAAGCGCCTGCTCTTCTGGGGCGACATTGCCGAGAATTCTCCTGAACTGGTTGGCACTCTGCCCAAGGACATGATTGCCGTGCCCTGGCACTACGATGCCCAGCCTGACTTCACCAAGGCCATCGAGCCCTTCACCAAGGCGGGCCTCGAAACCTGGGTCGCTCCCGGCGTGAACAACTGGAGCCGCCTCTACCCCAACAACAACGAAGCCCTCGGCAACATCCGCGCCTTTGTGCGCGACGGCCAGAAACTGGGCGCCACCGGCATGATCAACACGGTGTGGAACGACGATGGCGAAGGCCTCTTCGACCAGAACTGGTTTGGTGTGCTCTTCGGCGCGGCGGCTGCATGGCAGCCCGGCGAAAGCAATGAATCTGCGTTCACCGATTCCTACGGCCTGGCATTTCACGCCGATCCGACCGGAAAAATCAGCCAGGCCCAGCGCGAGATCATGGCCGCGCACGCCCTCCTGAAAACCGCCGGCCTCGAAGATGCGAACGATTCGCTCTTCTGGCTCGATCCCTTCTCTTCCCAGGGTCAGCAGGTGGCCGCGAAGATCCGGCCCGCTTTGCACGATCTGCGCCTTCACGCCGAGCGCGCCATCACTCTCCTTGCCGAAGCCCGCGAAGCCGCCCGCGCAGATCACCGCGAACTGGCCAACTCCGAAGCTCTCGATGCGTTCGAACTCGGCGCCCGCCGCATCGATTTCGTGGGCTTCAAATTTCAGAACGCCGACGAGTGCGTCTCGCTCTACAACCAGGCGCTGTCGATCGCGGGCGACAAGAGCCGGTGGGACGAAGTCGGCGACATTCTCGAAACCATCGGCTCCGCCAACGGCCGCATCCAGGACATTCGCGATGGCTACTCGTTGCTGGGCGGACTCTATCGCCAGGCGTGGCTGCGCGTGAATCGCCCTTACTGGCTTGAGAACAACCTCGCTCGCTACGACCAGTCCGCACAACTGTGGATCGAGCGCGGCGATCGTTGGAGCCTCGTCCAGATGCAGTGGTACGAAAAGCACACCCTGCCATCGGCGGCCGACGCGGGATTACCCTCAAATGTTGGGGCCCGGTAAGGCGAACCCAGGTCCCAAACGCGGGACCTGGGGCACCCGGACTAGTAGATTGTTCTGACTTTCGGTTCGCGGGTCCACACGCGGCCATTGACGGCCGCCGTCAGAAACGCGTCGGCGTTGGCGCCCACCACCACGCCTTCGTCTTTCCCCACTCCGGCGGCATCAAGCAGGGCCTTCGCTCCGTCGGTGGCGCCGATGACCTTGCAATGCGCATAGGCATCATGCACCCACGCAACTGCCGCTGCTTCTTTCTTGAGCATTGCCGCGCCATCGGCTGAAACCGCCACGAACACCGCATCGAACAGCACCGATGGTCCGCCCGCGAGCTGGTGGTCGGCGGGGATGATTTTGCCGTCCGGCGCCGGAGCGCCGCCGACTTTCGGAGCGACGATCTCGAAGTTGGCCTTCGCCTTCTTTGCCGCGGCGGTCAGCGACTTCACTAGCGCTGCATCGGTTCCATCGGCAATGAGACAGCCAATCTTGCGCCCTTGCAGCGTCTTCTTGGCTTTGCCGAGGATGCTCAATGCCGGCGATGGCTCCAGATCGGTCCGCACCTTCACCGTGGTCGGAGCCGGCTGGATCTTGCCTTGCATCCCTAGACCCGCCGCCACCCGCTCCGCGATCTTCGCGTCCACATTCGCAAGCTGGCCCAGCATGCGTTCGCGAATCTCTTTCCTCGTCACCTTGCTCAACTCGAAGATGAACGCAGAAACGATGTGGTTCTGCTCGGGCTCGGTTTGCGAATAGAAGAACTGGCGCGCCTGCGAGAAGTGATCGGCGAAAGACTCGGCGCGAATCCGCATCTTGCTTCCCTCGAGCGGCTCCGTGAAACTGGCGAGGCCGCGATGCGGGTCCTGGCGCGGCGAATCGTCCTGCAGCGAGTTGGGCTGGTAGTTCGCGCGGCCCTTCTGCGGGCTCATCTGCATATGTCCGTCGCGCTGGAAATGCATCACCGGGCACTTGGGCGCGTTTACGGGAATTTGCTGGAAGTTTGGTCCGCCCAGCCGCTTCAGTTGCGTATCGAGATACGAGAAGATGCGCCCCTGCAGCAGCGGATCATTGGAGAAGTCGATGCCCGGGACCACATTGCGCACGCAGAAGGCCGCCTGCTCTGTCTCCGCGAAGAAGTTGTCTACGTTGCGATTGAGCGTCATGTTCCCGATGATGCGCACGGGAAGAACTTCTTCGGGAATAAGCTTGGTCGCATCCAGCACATCGAAGTCGAAGTCGTCAGCGAATTTCTGGTCGAAGAGCTGCACGCCAAAGTCCCACACCGGAAAATCGCCGTTCTCAATCGCATTCCACAGGTCGCGGCGGTGGAAGTCCGGATCGGCGCCGGAGATCTTCAGCGCTTCGTCCCACACCACCGACTGCATGCCCAGCCGCGGCCGCCAGTGGAACTTCACAAACGTCGATTTACCTTGTTCGTTGAGTAACCGGAACGTGTGAATGCCGAAGCCCTCCATCATGCGGAACGAGCGGGGAATGGCACGGTCCGACATGGCCCACATCAGCATATGCGTCGATTCGGGCATCAGCGATGCAAAATCCCAGAAGCTGTCGTGCGCGGTGGCGGCCTGCGGAAAGGCGCGGTCCGGCTCCTGCTTGGCGGCGTGAATCAGGTCGGGGAACTTAAGTGCGTCCTGGATGAAGAACACCGGTATGTTATTGCCGACCAGGTCCCAGTTGCCCTCCCTGGTATAGAACTTTGTCGCAAACCCGCGCACATCGCGTGCCAGGTCGGTCGAGCCTTCATTACCGGCCACCGTCGAGAAACGCACGAACATCGGCGTCTCCACGCCCACTTCAGTCAGAAGAGCGGCCCGCGAAACTCGATTCAGCGAATCGGTGAGTTTGAAAACGCCGTGCGCCCCGAATCCCCGCGCATGCACAATGCGCTCCGGTATGCGCTCGTGATCGAAATGCTGCAGTTTCTCAAGGAACAAATGATCTTCAAGAAGGGTCGGACCCCGTTCGCCGGCGCGCAGAGAGTTCTCGTCGTCTGCAATAATGGCGCCTGTCTGGCTAGTCAGCGGCGGGTGGGTCCCGCCGGCGAGCTGATGCAATTCACCGCCGTGTCCGGTGGTCGAATGGTCCGAAGCTCCTGGTTGCACTCTGGGTTTCTGCGGCATGTCAAGTTCTCCTTTTGGGCGTACAGATCGTGGCGCCGGGATGGTGCCGGCGATTGCGAAAACACGGTGAGATCGTGGGGCAGGAAAGCCTCAGGAGCTGCGCAAGGTTGGTACGATGCCCCCTCCCCCAACCGCCGTTGCTTTGCACCGAGGACCGGGTTTGGGCGAACGGCGCAGTACCATGTGGGGAGAATGCGGAGGTCTCATTGCCCGACAAGTCCGACCAGGTAACCCCGCACGATTGGCTCTCCGACTCCATCGTGTCGGCAACCGAAGGGCCGGATGCGGTGCGCGACGGTGCGCGGGTACGGATGGATGGCAAGGATCCTTTCCTCCGCCTGCAGTTCGTGACCGTTTATGTCCGGGATCAGGATCGAAGCCTGCGCTTTTATGTGGACCAGCTGGGTTTTCGCCTGATTTCAGATGTGCGTTTTGCCTCCGGCCGTCGCTGGATCGAGGTGGCGCCCCCGGACGGAACTGCCAGCCTGACCCTGATGGTTGCGGATCCCGGCGATCCCCACGACAGGCAGCCGGGACGCTCCTCCGCCGTCACTTTCGTCACAGAAGACATTCATGCCAAGTACAGACAACTCTGCGATCGCGGTGTGCAATTCACCGTTCCCTTGCAGGTGCCGAAGTGGGGCGGAGTCTTTTGCCGCTTTGAAGACCCCGACGGAAATGCCTATGTGATTGCCGGTTTCGACGAAATCACCCGCGAGGTGGAACAGCGCCGCCGCCAGATTTCCGCACAGCAGGAGGCTGAGCGTCGGGCCGCGCAGGAACTCGAAATTGCCACCCAGGTCCAGGCGCGGCTGTTTCCTCAGCGGAAGCCCGCCGTGCCGGGGCTTGACTACGCCGGCGTGTGCCGCCAGGCCCGTTCCGTGGGCGGCGATTACTACGACTTCCTCGATCTCGGCACCGAGCGCATCGCCCTGGTGGTGGGCGACATCGCCGGCAAAGGGATCGCCGCGGCGCTGCTGATGGCCAACCTTCAAGCCAACCTGCGCAGCCAGTGCGTAAACGCCGTGGAGCATCCTGACAAGGTGCTGAACCTGGTCAACCGGCTGCTCTATGAAAACACCGATGCCAACGCCTACGCCACCCTGTTTTTCGCGGAACTCGACCATCGCAGCGGCCGCCTGCGTTACGCCAACTGCGGTCATCTCGCCGCGCTGGTGCTGCGCGGCGACGACACCATCGAGCGTCTCGATCCCACCTGCACGGTGATCGGCATGTTTGAGGATTGGCACTGCGCTATGGCCGAGAGCCGCCTTGATCGCGGCGACCTGCTAGCGCTCTATACCGACGGGCTTACAGAATCCCCCAACGACGCAGGCGAAGAATTCGGCGAAGAGCGCCTTGCCGCGGGGCTGCGCCGCCATCGCCATCTCCCATCGAATGAGTTGGTCGGCGCGATCGTCGAGGAGGCCACGCGCTTCAGTTCCTGCGAACAATTCGACGACATCACCTTGATCATCGCGAAGCGTATTTAGTTCGCACTTCATTAGTTCATAGTTGATTGATCACAGTTCGCTGGACGGTTGCCTTTCATAGTTTCTGATGGAACAAAGCGGCGGCTTCTAACTGCATGATTCGCAAACCCAACTTACAAGTGTGAATAGCGCCCATTCATCTGTGCCAGGAGCATTCCTATATTAGGTGCCCGGCCCACATCATCCGTTGTTCGCGCATCCCACATTCATAGAAGGCCATGGACTGTTGAGTGAATGACGAAAACGTCATGCTCATGACGGCTTACATGCTGCCATGATTAAAGTCCATCCATATAGAGGATGGTGGGGTGCGGCCACTGTAGAGATTCCCTTCAGGATGTTTGTGAAGACCTTACCGAAATAGCATGATTCAGGAGATTTCTTGTTCAGTTTCTTACATGCCTCGAGAGTTGAAGGCTGCCTTCAAGTTAAAGAGAAGAATTGTTCGATAAGTAGTTCAAGCCTGCGCTTACTTGCATCGGCGGTCGTTGCGGCGGGATTTGCATGTCTGGCGGGAGCGCAGGCGACCGCCACAGCGATTCTGCCGGACGCGCCCGGTCCGATCGAATCCCCAGGCAGTTTTCCTCAGAAGGCGTCATCGCCGGCCGCGGACACCGGCGTCATTTCCGGCACCGTGCTTGACACCAATAACGACATCATCCAGGGCGCGCGCGTGGTGCTCAGCGATCGCTCCGGTACCGAACGCGAGATGGTATCCGGTCCCAACGGCCAGTTCGCTTTCTCGGTCCTTGCCGCCGGATCCTATAAAGTCACGATCACCGGGAACGGCATGGGCACGTATATGTCGCCGTGGCTTACGATGCATGCCGGCGAGATGCGGATTGTTTCTCCGGTGGTCCTGCCGGTCGCGGCCGCTGCATCAAGCATCACCGTGAACGGGGATCACTTGGAAATAGATCAGGAAATGGCGGACCGGCAAGTCGAAATTGCCGAAGAGCAGCGCGTTTGGGGGGTCTTTCCCAACTTCTACAGCAGCTACGACTGGAACGCGCCGCCGCTGGGTCCGAAGCAGAAGTTCAAACTGGCGTTCCGGTCCATGATGGATCCCATGGCGTTCGCCGGGGCCAGTGGGATCGCGGGTTACGAACAGTACTACAACATCTTCCCAGGCTACGGCCGCGGCTTGTCGGGTTACGCGAAACGTTATGGCGCAGCATATGCCAATGACTTTTCCGGAAGAATGCTGGCCAGCGGCGTGTTCGCATCGCTATTTCATCAAGATCCGCGCTACTTTTATAAGGGAACGGGAAGTTTTCCCTCGCGAACGATTTACGCTATCTCGAGCGCCGTCATCACCCGGGATGACCGTGGACGCAGGCGGCCGAATTATTCCCACGTGCTGGGCGTGTTTGCCGCCGCCGCGCTTTCCAATCTCTACTACCCGCAGGCGAGCCGCGGCCTGACGCTGACGCTGGTAAATGGCGCTGTTGAAACGGCCGGCAACGCGGGATCGAATATCGCCCGGGAGTTCATTCTGAAAGGCATCACTACGCACGCCGGCGGAAAACCCTAGTCATGTCCCGTGGCATGATCTTCCGCTGCCTTGCATTTTCGGGTGTTGGTCACATCAAAGCTGAACTGAACATCTAATTCTCTGCCCGCCAGCGCAGTGCTTTCAGATTGAAGCTGAAGGTGGTGCAGGTGACCCCGTGGCCGAATGGGGAAAAGCGGACGCCTGCCGCTGGTCGTCGAGTCCGGCAGCCCACCACGAACTTGTTGACTCCCGGTCCGAGCAGAGAATTCACGCTGCGAACGCGGGTAATCTTCGCGGAAAGAGCCCTTGAGCTGAACATTCAAATGGGTTTGTCATGACGGCCAAAAGGCTTACGCGTCTCGTTCTTTCCTGTGCATCTGGTTACGCGAAAAGAGCTGTATACTCCGATACATTCTCGTGAATCACTGCGCCCCTGTGACCCGAGTCACACCGGGGGGTGAATGTTGTCACTGCTCCCCTCAAGTGGCAAAGTGCAGACTCACTTAACGATGGGCAAGAAAGAGTGCGCCGATTCGAGGCAATGACCGGCGCAGGGAGGAATCGATGAGTTTTGCCAGCGGTTTGAAAACCATCGTGGTGGCCACCGATCTGGAAGGCCATTCCGAAGCGGCCCTGGAGTATGCCCGCAAGCTGGCATCGGGTTATGGCGCGCGCATTGTCCTGGCGCACGGAACCGATCCACTCGATTACGCGGTTGTCGACGGCGTCCCCGGCCGGGTTTGGCAGAAACTGCCAGAGCAGGCTCGGGCGGTGCTCGATGAGCTTTCCGCCGACTTGCTTAGGGAAGGCATTCACAGCCACTCCGAGATCCGCCAGGGCGCCGTGGTCGGCATGCTGATCGATGTTGCCCGCCAGTATGAAGCGGGTTTGATCGTGATCGGTACCCGTGGTCGCCAGGGTGCGGGCCCCATCGCGGTCGGCGCCATCACCGAGGAGCTGGTCCGCAAATCCTCCTGCCCGGTCCTGGCCGTGGCGGGGGACTTCAATGCCGGCGAATTTCGTCCCGTGCCGGGTGGCCCGGTGATGCTGGCCATGGAGCGTAACGACGCCAGCGAGGCCGCCATCGACACCGCCCGCTCGCTTGCCCAGGTCTTCAAGCGGACACTGCTTGTGGTCCATGCCCGCGGCTCGGCTGAAGTCTCCGCCATCCTGAATCCGGCGACCACCCGGCTGGAAGACTTCGGCCTGCGGCCGAGCGCCGAGCTGCCAATGCGGCTGATCGTTAAGGATGGCAACCCAGTCGACGCGGTGGCGCAGGCCATCGCGCAGTACAAACCCAGCATCCTTGTTGCCGGCGTAAAGCGGAGGAGTGATTCCCCGGGGCCGCACGGCACAGTATTTGCGATGCTGGCAAGTTCTCGAGTCCCGGTGCTTTGCGTACCCGCGGATGCGGTTCCAACGAGCGAGGAGCCGGGAGAAAAGGTGTCGATTGCGGCCGGCTGAGGGTGAAAGCCGGTCGGCGGCGAAAGAACATGGTAATCCCTCAAACGGCCACTGGGCCCCTCTGGAAAGAGATCGAAGATTTGGCAGTTACGCGATGCGGAACCGGTAAGTTCGTCAGGAGGTCGGTCGGCAGTCGGGTTGCACATTGACCTCGTCGCTGGACTGGCCGCCTGGCGTTTAGCAACGGGAAGAAGGGGAAGATGCAATCTGAGGCAAAATCGAAGCGACTGGAGGCCGTTTCCACCCATCCGCTGTCGGAACTGCTGGCATGTCCTCCGTCTACCAGCAGCCTGCTGACGGCCTCTGCCCAGACCATCGGATTCGCTGCCGGAGAGGTGATCTTCACCCAGTCCGGTCCCTGCAAGGGACTCTACCTTGTGGTCTCCGGGCAGCTCCTGCGCCGCGCCGAGCGCCTCTCCATGCGCGTCACGCTGGGTATGGCTCGCTCCGGCGATCTGGTCGAATTAGCGGCGGCACTGGGCGATCCAATCCACACCTACACATTGGTTGCGCAATCCCCTGGATCCGTCCTTTTGCTCCCCATCGAGGCACTCAACCAGGCCTTCGTCAGCTATCCGCCCTTGCGTATGCGCCTGCTTGAAGAACTGGCGCGCGAAGTGTCACGGGCCTATCACTTGTGTACCCTTACCAACCTGGCGCGGGCGCGCCGTCGCGGGCCTTCCGCAGCCACCGCTTGATGAGCTGGTAACCGGGCGAGCCCGGCGATCCTGCCAGCTTCCTGATTTCTCCTGCTGTCGATACCCTCCGGAAAAATCCGTTCTATCGGCCATCGAATTCTGCGCTATACTTGAATCCAAAGATTCAACAGACAAAGTATGGCCACGTTCCACTCTCATCACCCTCCGGAAGATTGCCTGAATTGTGAGCATCGCCATCTTCGGATGTTTTGCAATCTCACGCCTGAGGCGTTGCAGGAGTTCGATGCGATTGGAATCATGATGAGCCATGCGCGGGGCGCCAAGCTCTTCAATGAGGGCGATCCGGCGCGCAACGTCTTCATCATTTGCTTCGGCCAGGTAAAGATCTCCTCCACGTCCCGCGACGGCAAGACGATGATTCTCAAGATCGCCGGTCCGGGCGACGTGATGGGCCTGAGCGCCGTTCTGGCCAATGTCCCTCATGAAGTAACCGCGGAAGCCATCGAACCCTGTCAGGTCAAGACGGTTCGGAAGCAGGAATTCGTCGAGTTCCTCGGCCGCCATGGAATTGCCAGCATGCACGCCGCGCAATCCCTTTCCGGCGAATACCTTACCGTCTTCCACGATGCCAAGCGCCTGGCCCTGTCCGGCTCTGCCGCCGGCCGTTTGGCCCGCCTGTTGCTCGACTGGGGCCGTTCATCGTCCAACGGCAAGCCAGAGATCCGGTTCACGATGGCCCTGACGCACGAAGAGATTGCCAACATGGCCGGCACATCGCGCGAAACCGTCACGCGACTCCTGAATCAGTTCCGCCGCGACCAGTGGATCTCCATCAAAGGCGCCAGCCTGACCATCGTCCAGCCAGATCAATTGGAACGCCTCACCGCCTAGTTAAGACGATCCGCTGCCTTCCTCCACCAGAGCCGCTGCCGGATTTTGACGCGGGAAACTTGGCGCCATTCCGTGCCCCAAATGCCATCCAAAAACCGCAAAAAACAGCCCAAAAAGTCGATATTTGCACTATCTTTGCGACAAATTCCCGGAATAAAATTACGGTAAGTTTATGTATTTAAATTAGTTAACATCACTTTCACAGTTTTACAGCCCAGATTTTTTTTTTGCAATTCAGCGTGGGGGATGATCCGCGGCGGATAAAAAAGGCAAATTTTTGACCCGTCAGACGGACATGCAGCTCCCGACCAAGTCATGGATCATCCTTTCTGAATGCCATTATCCGCCGAACGTACCGAATGATCTGCATTTGTCGATGAGGAAAATCAAAAAACACGGGAAAGCAAAGAGCACCGTGGTCAGGAAGCCGGAAAGAGCGCGATTGAATTGCGCCGTCGTTAAGGACAGCGACAGTGGCCGAATAGACCTGAAAGATCAACTCATCAGGCGAAATTCGGAGTATCCACCTCGGAGTCTGTCCGGAACGATGGCGCACACCCAACCAGGTCAGAAAATGGTTCCGGCCGAGCCGAATCGGTACGTCTCGCCGAAGGTGATGCCTCGCGGATTCAGGGTATGGCTCTGGCCGGTAATGCCACGAAAGCCGGGGATGTTTTCATAGGTATAATCGACGCGCGTCCACCAATGTCCCCCCATGTGGTATTCCGCACCGCCTCCGAGAGACCAGGTCCAATAGGTGGAATGAAGCTTGCCTGTGCCGTTTCCGGGTTGCGTCAGGCTGGCTAAGCCGATTTCGCCTTTGTAAATAGGCTGAAACCTGCCCCAGTACCCCATAGTGCACATCAAACCGCCCTCGCCGACAAAGAGCTTGTAATTGGAAGCGATCTGGTTTCCGCCAAGGATCATGGAGTGGCCCTCTGCATTGACTCCGAGACAATGCCAGAACGTTGCAGTGACCCAGGCGGAAGGTCCCCAACGGTTAATGTCCGCCTTTCCCCAATCGCCCGAAAAATAGTTCATTCCCGCACCAGCGCTGAAGTTTACGGGGAGAGTTACCTTGCCCCCACCTGCGGCAGGCTGCACCTGGGCAAGGCCCGGAATCGAAACGAGGAGGACAGCCACGGCCACCAATAGCTTTACACCCATAGATTCATCTCCTGACTTGCGGCCAGTCCCGATCAGGACCGGCCTGAGTTGATTGAGGTTCAACCTGCAAACAAAACCAAGGTCGTCAGACAAACAACCCGGCAGCGCCGATGCCGGCGTACTTTCCGGCAACGGTTGCAGCCTTGGCGCCATTTCCAGCAGCGTTGAGTGGAGGAAGTGCGGCAAGGTCGCCCGTGCCATTCCCAACACCGTTGGCGGCCGCTCCCGGGCCCGTAGTAGGTGCTTCACCGATATCCTGGGTGCCCGTGACGGCAACGCGACCGAGGCTGCCTGGCCGGACCTGCCGATGGGCGGAAGGCTCCGCTGTGCCGGCGGGTTGCGCCGGAGAGGCGGTGTAGCGTTTCTGAGCGAAGGCTTCCTGGGCGCAGGTAGCAAACGCGCGCGCAAGGAGCGCAATCGATGGTTTTGGGGGTGTCGCACGCATGGATTAAGCCTTCCGTAAGATAGATTAGATGCGCCGGCGTTAGGTCCCTCTTACAGAGAGAGTAACTGGCCGGAACCCAATGCCAAAAGGCAAATGTTGCCTCTGCAAGCCCAAAGGCGATTTGTGTACCCCGATTGCAACGTGGGAGATCGAAATATGGGGCTGGTTTCTACAGGAAGCTGAATCCGCTCCCGCCGGTTTCCCGGTACCCGCCGGGTCCGACCACGCCCGAAGCTGAGTCCGTCCTCTTTATTCGCAAGGCATTCGTCGTGTGGCGACAGGACCCGACCTCCCACTCGCATTCAAATTCCCCTCATCAAGTCCACAGGTCTACCGGATCTTTTCAAGATGTTTCGCATCCTCACGATTGGATGCGGGCGGTATTCTGCGCAGCATTTACTGACCTTCTGATCCTCCAAATCAACTGCGGTTGGAATGGCCGGTTGCCTGCTGGTGACGGCGATGGCGGCATGCGTGGTTCCGGCATGCGGGGCCTCACGGGTTAAAACGCGATGCAGGCGCTAGGCTCGGAATGATGACGAACGATATGATGTATGCCAAACCTACCAAGTCTGTTCGGCCACGATTTCCACGGAAGTCGGATTGCAGTTGATGAGCGGTGCATGGAGGACCAGTTCCAGATTCTTCCGCTCCCATGCATCCCTGGGAATGCTTGCCAGCTTTTTTATGCTGACGGGATCGGACAAGAATTCACTGGCGGCCCGGGTTCCACAGGTTGTGGTTCCCGCAAGGGCGATGACTGGGGCGCCGGTTTTGGAATCGAAAAGCCTGCAAACGATGGCATAGTCTTCCGTGATGGTGCTGCTGGCTGCGCGGCTTGCCTCATGCGAGATCGACCAAACCCGGCCCTGGCCTCCTCGCTCCCGGATATTCAAGTTGCGATCGAAGTAAAAGCGGAGATCGCGGTTCATAAACATGGTCCAGAAATTGGCGTAGCCGCCCACCAGGACCGTCGGAGCACCGTGCAGGTCTTCAAAGGCGAGGTCAGGTCCAATGCGCAGATCGAAACTCCGCCGGCGGCTGCCCAGCAATCCGGTCACGGTCGTAGCCGCTATGACGTCTCCGACTTCGACATAGCCGCTCTGATCGATAAGAAGGTCCTTTGCGGTCAGGACTTTTCCTTCTGCCAACGGCGGCAAGGTCCACCTTCGCGCCGGCTGGACCTCGTCAGAAAGACTCAGAGGAGTCTGCTCTCTATAAACAGACTCCATGGTGCGTATATATACCGGCGCGGTGCCGGTGTATATGACAGGCGGCTTCTTGCTGTCGAGGATGGGTCCCCAGAAGATGTCGAGCTCGCTTTTTTTCCAACCCGGGATGCCGATCCACGCAACCAATAGAACTACGCAGGCTGCGGCGGCGGCGAGTCCCCATACACGCCACCGAGCCTTTCTCGGCAGACCGGGAACGGAAGCAGCGGTTTCAGGCGACGGATGATCTTCTGCGACGAGAGAGCCAGCCACTCCAGCCTGGTCCGTGACCGCACCGTTTTTGCTCCCGTTGTTTACCCCAGGGCGAAGAATAAATGTGGGCCGGTATGATCCGGATGCGATGACGATTCTGACGACGGAATTCTGCCCCTCGTCACTTGTATAGTATTGGGCGAGCCGCTTTCGGACTTCGCCTGCCCGTGCCCGAACGACAGCGTCCTCGCTGGTATCGTAGTCGGCTTTTCTCCCAAACACTTCGATCCCAATGATGCGCTCTTTGAGCTCGTCGGTTTGTCCCCTCAACGCATGCTCCACGAGGTACTGAAGCAGAGTCTGGCACTGCTTGCTGCCGGAAAACCAGGCGCTGCGCAAGATCAAGCGCAGAGCCTCGGTAATTTGCGCCGGGGATGGATCACCATTCTCGCGAATTTGTTCCAAAGCCATTCTTAATTCCCTGGAAATTTTACGCCAATCGAAACCTGGTGAGGTCATGCACGGTGCTGCACGTGGCAGAACACGCCGTGACAAGTCGCAGAGAATCAGTTGGTTGGGCCAACTTGGCGGGGTGCTGCACCTGAATGGACGCTCTCAGCACCTTGCGTATTTATTCGTCGAGGCTGAGTGTGGCATACCAATCAGAGATTCTCTTTTCGCAGTTCGGGAATGCACGGGAATAGATCGAGGCATCTGCTGGGTTTCGCCAGCATAGGCGGAATCGATGGTGAGTGAGATAGGAGTGGGCCAGGCAGCAATGAACCGGCGGAATCGCCCGACAATCCTCAGGGCCAGGTCACTCAGGCCCGAACCTGGCAGATGTGTTCCGAAACCGTCCTGCCCGATGGCCCAATCACCCTCAATGCCGGGAGGGGTTCCGGTTCACGATTTCAACCCCAGCCGTTCGACTCGCAAGAACGATTCAAGGAGGCAGTAACCATGGTATTGATTGAGAATACCTTCAAGGAGCGCTACAGCTTTATCGGCGCATTTCTGGATCTTCAAATCACGCGCCAGTTCAGTCGCTATCTTTGGGCCATGCTGGTTTGCGCTCTGCTGCTGTTCGGCGCAGCAATCGGCAGTGCGCAGAGTGGAGGCGCTACCGGAACGATCGTTGGAACCGTGGTTGACTCAACAGGCGCCGTGATTTCTGGAGCACAGGTCAGCATCAGCGAAGCCGACACAAACGTCACCAAGACCACCACCACATCCTCTTCAGGTACCTACACGGTGGCTTCATTGAAACCTGGAACCTATCGCGTTGCCGCCGTCGCGAACGGGTTTGAGAGGACCACGGTTCTCAAGGTCGAATTAGTTGTCGGCTCCGAACAACGTGTCGATCTGAAGCTTACGCCGGGCTCGGCACAAGAGACGGTCAGCGTGAATGCTGAAGCAGTAGGTATCGATACGGAGAATGCAGCCATTGGACAAGTAGTCACAGGTGACGAGATTGTCGATCTACCCCTGAATGGCCGTAATTTTACTCAACTGCTCCTGCTTAATTCTGGAGCAGTATCGAGCAGCGGCGAGCAGGGCTCTCTGCGTGCGAACGAAGGCGGCTCGCTCACCATCCAGGGCTCGCGTCCTACGTCTAATCAATACTTTCTTGATGGCATCAATATCAACGATACGTATTACCAGACACCCGCCGTCGTTCCATCGATTGACATTTTGCAGGAATTCCAGGAGCAGACCAAGGGTTACTCCGCAGCTTACGGCGGGGGCGCCAATCAACTGAATATAAGCACCCGGTCCGGATCAAACCAGGTCCACGGCACAGCCTACGACTTCTTCCGCAACGACGCACTCGACGCAAAGGGGTACTTTACCCCAGCCGGGGCCAAGAATCCGCCACTTCGTCAAAATCAGTTCGGATATGTGCTCAGTGGTCCGATCGTCGTCCCACATCTCTATAACGGGCACAACAAGAGCTTCTTCCTCGCAAATTACGAGGGCCTGAGGTCCAAGACATCCACGAATAATTTCCGCAACGTGCCTACAGTTGCAGAGAAGCAAGGCCAATTCACTCACCCGATCGTGAATCCATTCACGAAAGTCCCGTATCCGAATAACTATATTGACCCATCCACATTCTCGACGCTGGCCACAAACTCTCTGAGCCACATTCCAAATCCAAATACTACGGCCCCACAAGGAAACTATTTCATAACTTTCTCACTGCCCACAGATTCCGACCAGCAGACCTATCGCTTCGACCAGGAGATCGGAACCCACGATGCCGTCTTCGGTCGATATACGCAGACGGCCTATGTGGCTACTTCGCAGAGTACGGGAGGAAGCTTCGCGGAAGGACTTGCGAACTTCAGCGAAACCTCAAAGAGTGTTGTCGGCAGCTGGACTCACACCTTCTCTCCAACATTGCTCAATCAAGCACGCTTTGGATATATGAGCGAAGGAGCGAACCTCGAAGGACAGCCGACCACCGCTGCGGCGCTCAACTCATTAGGCCTGCAGAATCTCTACCCATTTTCTCCCGATCTTCCCTACCCGCTTTTCTCGTTTCGCGGCAACAACCTTAGCCCCTTCGGCGGCGACGCCGTGATCCAGCAATATAACGAACAGCCGTACTCCATCTCGGACGCGGTGACCTGGAACGTCAAGAAACATGCGGTAAGCTTCGGAATGGATGTGCGGTGGTGGCATACTTACCAGAACAATCCCTCGCCTCCCGAGTTGAGCTTTGACGGTTCAGGTTCGGGTGATCCATTTGCGGATTACCTCACGGGATATGTTGCGCAAGCAACTGCGCTGGCGCCAACTCCGTATGCCCCGACGATTGCGTCGTCCAATGCAGTAGCATACAGTTTCCGATATTTTGCTCCCTGGGTTCAGGACGA
The DNA here is from genome assembly GCA_963730805.1 of uncultured Acidobacteriota bacterium. Taxonomy (GTDB): domain Bacteria; phylum Acidobacteriota; class Terriglobia; order Terriglobales; family Acidobacteriaceae; genus Telmatobacter. Next base: position 897,455 of record CAVSTL010000001.1, read on the forward strand.
CTGGAAAGTCTCTCAAAAACTCACGATCAACGCCGGTCTTCGCTATGACTTCAATAGGAAACCCGTTGAGGACATGGACCGCGTTTTCTGGCTCGATCCCAATATTCCCGGGGGAGGGGAATACACTGCAAACAAGTCGCTTATTTCCAGCGGCATCGGAGGGTCCCTGTACGCTTATGGGGGCCAGCACTTCCCCGGTCCCGCGCAGGTGTTAAATTTTGCACCTCGCCTTGGTTTTGCCTACCGGCCCTCGAGCAACGATAAGACCGTAGTCCGCGCGGGGTATGGCATCTTCTACGACACGGCCGAGACCAAGGAAGCGGACGACGGTGGAGGATACCCATTTGCGGAGCAACTGACCCTCATGGATGTCAGTTCCACAAGCCTGTTCCCTGTCACACCGGCGTTGGCACCGGTGACCAGCGCCGACCTCGGGTTTCTCTTTATCCAGACCGCGCGTACCCACACACCTTACATGCAAGACTGGCAACTATCCCTGGAACGCGAGGTCTTTCCAGGATGGAAAGCCGAGGCGGATTATCTTGGATCCAAAGGCACTCACCTTCTCGGGCGAGTCTGGGAAAATGCTCCGACCAAGTGGGACCCTGCAAATCCCACACCGGTATCGGCGCGCATTCCCTACCCCAACATTGGCCTCATTCTCGATCACTTTTACGACTTCTATTCCAACTACAACGCGTTGCAAGCGAAGTTGGAGCACTCCGGAAGCGCGTACAGCGCCATCCTCAGCTACACTTACTCGCACAGCCTTGACGACAAATCGTCTGAAGCGGGCATCAATGGAGACACCTCCGGCAACGGCCCACAGAACGAATACGACTTCAATGCCGACTACAGTTCGAGCAGCTTCGATATTACGCACAGCTTTGTGGGAAGCTTTACCGCCAATTTGCCCTTCGGTAAAGGCAGGCGTTTTCTGGCCAGCAACTCACGGGCGCTTGACAGCCTGATCGGCGGCTGGCAGGTCAACGGGATTGTCTCGTTGAGGACCGGTTTCCCGTTTTCAGTGGCCGCAACCGACATCGGCTTTGTCAACCAGTGCTTCGGCCAGCGAGCTGACGTGGTTGGCGACCCGCATGCAGGAGGATTTCACAAAGGCGTGAACGAGTGGTTCAACACAAGCTCGTTCGTTCAGCCCCTCCAGGGAAATTATGGCGATTCATCAAGGGACATCCTGCGCGCCCCCGGCGTGGAGAATGTGGATGCCTCTTTCTTCAAAGGCTTCACAGTGTTCGAGCGGCTGAACCTTCAAACCCGCTTTGAGGCATTCAATTTGTTCAATCACACTAACTTCGGGTTCCCTAATAACAACGTGCCCCAGAGCGCGGCCCTTCCTAACCCGTCATACGGAACTATCAGTTCCGCGGCTCCGGGGCGGATCGTTCAGATCGCTGCGAAGTTTATCTGGTAGGGGCAACGCGAATTCGGGTTGGGGGCGCGATTCAGGGCGCGACCCCCAACGCCGGTAGAATGTCTTAAGCCCGAATCAGCCCCTGCGATAAGTGCGCTCCTGGCTCTTTCGCGCGTTTGCGGCATAGAGAAATGATTGTATTCAAATTCCAGGCGGGGAAATGGACAGACGAAGCTTTATGTACGGGGCAGGCGCGCTGGCGGCGAGCGCTCAACTCGGTCGAGGACTGGAAGCGGCAAAGCCGGGTGGCGCTGACACCTCGTGTCGAGTGGCTGCATATTATTTCGCCAACTATCATCAAGACGAGCGAAACATCAGGGCTCATGGGCCGGCGTGGACGGAATGGAACCTGGTCAAGGCAGCTGCGCCCCGTTTCCCGGGGCATCGCCAACCACGCATACCTCTTTGGGGATATGAAGACGAATCAGACCCCAGGGTTTTCGAGAAGAAGATTGCCGCTGCCTCTGCCAGCAATATCGATGCCTTCATATTTGACTGGTACTGGTACAAAGATGGGCCGTTTTTAGAGTCGGCCCTGACCGACGGCTACCTTAGATCGGCGAATTGCAAAGACCTGAAGTTTGGTGTCATGTGGGCAAACCATGACTGGTTCGACATTCAGCCGGCCAAGATGGTGGGTACGCCCTCCCTGCAGTTCGCGGGCGGTATCGGAGTTGAGCCCTTTGAGGCCATGGTCGATCGCCTGCTTGAGTTGTTTCAGCATCCCGCGTACCTGCTTGTTAACGGCTGCCCTTATTTTTCCATTTATGAACTGTACAGGTTCGTTCAGGGTCTGGGCGGTGTGCAACAGGCCGCGCTTGCATTGGAGCAAATGAGAAGAAAGGCGCGCGTTTTAGGATTTCCCGACATACATATCAATGCGATTACATGGGGAGTGAAACTCTTGCCTGGTCAGAGTGAGATCAGCAACTTGCCCGAGCTGCTCGATCGGTTGCACATAGACACTACGACCTCCTATGTCTGGATTCACCACACAGAGTTTGCGAAGACATTCACGACTGAATATAAAGACATCCAGAATCACTACGAGACCTATCGGGCCAAAGCCGCGAAAGAACTGGGGAGGCCTTACTTCCCGAATGTCACGGTAGGATGGGACTCGACGCCGCGCGCATGTCAGACAGATAACTACAGGTTAGGCGACTATCCATTTACTTCTGTCATTGTGAACAACACTCCCGAGGCATTCAGGGCAGCGCTGGAATCGGCCAAATCCTTCGCAGAAGGAAACCTGCCAATCAACAATAGACTGATCACTGTGAATTCCTGGAATGAGTGGACGGAAGGCAGCTACCTGGAACCGGACACGGTAAACGGCCTGGCTTACCTTGACGCCGTACGCAAAGTGTTCGGGCGAGCCTAAGCGGGCGTGAATGGTCGAAGTACGCCATGGCATTGTCCTGTTGGTTCTTTGCGCAATCAGGATATTGATTGTACCAGCGGGCGGCCAGAATTACTCTGGCCACGGAGGGCCATCTTAATCGGCTTTCTGGAGGCGCATGGAGCAAGGGATGTATGCCAATTGTTGAGCAATTCAAACGATGCATCGCGATCGCTGCCGGCTTTCTCGATGAATCGCGCAACTTTATTCTTGTAATTACCTTCGGCATTGCTCTAAGCAATACTGTCTTCAGCGCCCCGACCTCTTCTGCCGCCGATTTCAAGGTGCAGCAGTGGCAGGCTGTCGAGATTGCGCTCGCAAGTTCTGTAACTTATGGAAACCCGTTTCAAGATGTCGACGTCATAGCGACCTTTACCAGAGCGGGTAGCAAGCCCATAACGCGTCCTGCGTTTTGGGACGGAGGCCTCACCTGGAAGGTGCGGTTCGCTCCACCGGAGTCAGGCTTGTGGACCATGACTACCAGCGCGACGGACGCGAAGAACCACGGGCTGCATGGCGTAACCAGTACCGTTCAATGCGACCCGTATACCGGCAATCTCGAAATTTATAAGCACGGCTTCTTGAAGGTGAGCGGGAATGGACGTTATCTCACCTATGCGGACGGGGTCCCGTTCTTCTATCTGGGAGATACACACTGGATACTGTCACACGAGCGATTCGATAGGTCCAACGCGCCTGGCGTAGTCTCGCAGTTCAAATATACCGTCGACAAGCGGGTCAGACAGGGATTTACGGTTTTCCAATCGGAGACGAGCTTCCAAGCACGCAGCGCGGGAATCCGGATTGACCAAGAAGCAATCGCCGATGAAGAACCCGACGCAGACTTGAAGCATGGCATTACGAGCGCCGACCTTCCCGGTTTCACAAACCTCGACCGCAAGTTCAAATACATAGCGGACCAGGGCCTGGTGCATGCCAATGCGGAATTTTCCTGGGTGGGCGACCCTGGCATATTTCCGGTCTTCACCGAGGCGTATATGGCGCGGCTTGCCAAATATTGGGTAGCTCGTTATGGAGCTTATCCAGTCATTTGGACGATTGCCCAGGAAGTTGACAAGAACTACTACGGAGCGTTCGACGCCACAACGATCAACAAGTGGTTCGCGGTCGCACAGAGCATCGCGGACTACGATGCATATCATCACCCTGTTATGCCGCATATGGAGAATACCGATAACACAACCGCTTCGACTTCCTGGTGGTCTGGCAAGCGCTTTCACAGCGGCTGGGCCGTGCAATGGCAGGGCGAAATGACCGAAAAGGGAACGGCCGAAGATTTCTGGAACGCTTCGCCAACCAAGCCCTCGGTGCTCTACGAAAGCGCATACGATGGGTTCTGGACCGATTCGAGGGGAGCGCTCGGCGCGGCTTACAAGGCTTTCCAATCCGGCATGTACGGTTATGGTTATGGCGCCAATGGCATATGGAACGATATCTATTCCAAACCAGGCGAACCAGCCGATTTCGGGACGAATTGCCAGATGCCGGAGCATTACACCTGGTGGCGCGACGGGGCCGACCTGCCAACTGGAGATCAGCTCTCATTCTTCAAGAGATTCTATACAAGCCTGGAGTGGTGGAAGCTGGTTCCGCGATTCAACGATCATGCCTGGGGCTCTTTCCTCAATGCGTCGCAGTCGTTTCTTTCTTCCGACGGACACGATACGTATGTCGTGTTTTTCACCGGCAGCGGAAGAACGCCAGCCAGTTTGAATCAAATGGACAACAGTTCCACCTATGTAGCCCAATGGTTCAATCCACGAAACGGGCAATATGAGAGTATCGGGACATTTACGCCGAAAGCCGGTCATTGGGTAATTCCGGACAGGCCCACCTCGGAGGATTGGGTTTTGCTTGTCAAACTGAGCAGCGCTCGCAACGATTGATCAGACCCTCTTGGCTGCCGCTGGGAGACAAGCACAAGCGGCACCAGACCTAGTGCTCATGCTTGCCGGGCCTGAGCATCAGGTCCTTGATGGCCTCGCGGGGGTCCTTGCCTTCTTCGAGGATCAACTCCATCTGGTCGGCGATCGGCATCTCGATGCGATGCAGGCGGGCGAGGCCAAGGGCCGCGCGAGTGGTGTGCACGCCCTCTGCGACCTTGCCTCCCAGCGAGGCGAGAATGTCGGGCAGTTTGCGGCCTTGTCCCAGTTCGACGCCTACGGTGCGATTGCGCGAGAGAGATCCCGTGCAGGTGAGAACCAGGTCTCCGATTCCCGAGAGTCCCGCGAGGGTTTCCCGCCGGCCTCCGCAGGCGACTGCGAGGCGGGTGATTTCCGCGATGCCGCGGGTGATGAGCGCGGCCGCGGAGTTGTAGCCGAGGCCGACACCGGCCGCGATGCCGGCAGCAATGGCGATCACATTTTTCAGTGCGCCGCCGAGCTCGACCCCGATGACATCGGTCGATGTGTAGAGCCGTAAAGACTCGGAAGAGAACTCGCGCTGCACCAGGCTGGCGATGGAGGGGTCGTCGAATGCGGCTGTGATGGCAGTGGGCAGTCCTTCGGCCACTTCCTGTGCGAAGCTGGGACCGGAGAGCGCGCCGATGGGCATGGAAAGGCCGGGTGTGTTCTCGGCAATCACCTGAGTCATGCGCAGGAACGTACCGGTTTCCACGCCCTTGGTGGCGCTCACGATGATCTGCCCGGTGTGCATGTGAGGGCTTAAGCGGGACAGAGTGGAACGAAGAAACTCGGAGGGAACCACGGAAATGATGATGTCGGCCGGCGCCACCGCGGCATTGTCGCCGGTGACGGTGACAGCGGGTGGAAGACGGAAGCCGGGCAGGAACTGAATGTTTTCGCCGGCGTCGACGATCTCTTTGGCTGCGTCGGGGCTGTGCGCCCAGATGGTGACGGTGCGGCCGTTGCGCGCCAGGGACAATGCCAAGGCGGTTCCCCAAGCTCCGGAACCCAGCACGACGATTTTTGGCGCCATGGGCAGGATAGTCATGCGGTCTTGGCGGCTCCGAAACGGTGTTCGTTGCCGGCCAGGAGGCGGCGGATATTGGGATGGTGCCTGACAATGATCAGCAGCGCGACGATGGCCTGCACGGCGATGAAGAAGGCGGGCCGCTCTCCGTGGACGGTGAACCATGCGAAAACGGGAAAGCTGGCAGCACCGAGAATGGAACCCAATGAAACATAGCGAGTGAGTGCGAAGACGATGGCGAACAAAGTGATGGAAGCCAGAGCCGCCAGGGGAGCGGCGACCAGGAAAACGCCGAATCCGGTGGCAACACCTTTCCCGCCGCGAAATCGCAACCACACGGGAAACATGTGGCCCAGAACGGCGAAGAGCGCGGCCAGGGCCTCCACATTGCGCTGCGGAACCATGGGCAGTACCGGGGCGGCAACTGCGGCTCCGAGCAGGACGGCCACTGCGCCCTTGACCACGTCGAGAGCAAAAGTGGCCGCTCCCAATCCTTTGCCCTCCGAGCGAAGTACGTTGGTGGCGCCGATGTTGCCGCTGCCGAGAGTGCGGATGTCCTGGCGACGAAAGATGCGCACCAGCAAATAGCCCACGGGAATTGATCCCAGCAGGTAAGCTGCTGCCGCGATCCAGATGAATGCAAGGAACATACCGCACTGAGTTTAACAGGTGAGGGGAGCGCGCGTGGAGCAGTCGATATGCAGAGGAGTTGCCGCGAAATCGTTGGAGGGCAATGGGACTTGCGATGCTCGCGGCATCCTGCCTGCGGCTAGAACTGTTCGTCGGCGGATGGCCCGTACATGGCCGGCACGGCAGCGTCATTCAGTCGCAGGTAGACTGTCAACTGCCCACGATGATGAGCGAGATGGCTGAAGACGGCGTTTGCGATCATCAGGTAACGGGGATCCTCTGAAACGGAGTTGCCACCCATCTTGAACGCCCACGGTGTGAGTAGATGTTCGTCGGTGGTGGATTCGAGCGAGCGACGCGCACTTGCTAGGGAGGCATCCACCATTGCGATCAGGTCAGTATTCTTTTCGGCAACCTTCGGACGAAAGCCCTGGCTGGCCTGATCGTCCAGGTTCAGTTCGTCGCGTTCGATCATGAGCGTGATCCAGCCCAGCATGCTGGCAACCAACGCGGCAAGATAGCCAAGCGGCATGGACTTCTGGTGCGGTTTGAAGTCGTTGTGGCCCTCGGGTACGCGCGAGACCGCCTTGCGCGTGATGGCCGCTTCGCTTTCCAGTTGTTTGAGAAGGTAACTCTTCAGGTCCATTTGATCTCCTTGGGTGTTGTTATTCAGTTCGCGGCGAGCGAGGCGTACTTTGAAGCGTCGCATTGCTTGAACATCGCGTACCAGGCCTCAATGGAGGCTGTGGAGTAAAGATTGAGCACCTTGAAAATCTCTCGGGCAAAGTCGATAGGGGCGAGGCCGGTGGCGGTGATCACGTTTCCGTCGGTGACCGCGGGAGTTCCGCAATAGAAAGCCGTCCCGCGATAGCCGCTGGAGATGAGATACTCGCGCGCATTGCTGGTGTGGCGAAGGTGATCGAGCAGGCCGGCCTGTGCGAGTGCCAGAGTCGCGGCGCAGATCGCGGCCACCGGCACGCCCGCTGCGATGAACCTGGCCGCCATTTGCAAAGCCTCGGGATTGCCTCCGTTTTCCCACATATGACCTCCGGGAAGAATCAGCATGGCACTCGATTCCGGCAAGATCGCGGCCAGGGCCAGGTCCGGCTGAATGCGAACACCGCCCATGGTCGTGACCGGCGCAAGAGACGCGGCCACGGTGACTACGCGGTAGCGGCCGGGGTCGGATTGGAACTGGGGACTGTTGATGGCCGCGACAGCGTACGCAGCTTCCCAGTCCGCCATGGTGTCGAAGACGAAGAGATGAACAATCTTGTTGCTGGGGGTGTTCATGGGGAACCTCAACCTTTCAACATCTCTATCGTCGCGGTTCATATATGACATCGTCTGTCATAATTAAAGTGAGATTGTAAATTTATGTGGAAAAACTCTCGGGCGGTTTCTGAATGAAGTCCGACCGGCTGCTCTCCGTCCTGCTGCTCATGCAGGCCAGGGGACGTGTCACCGAGCGCGAGCTGGCTGAGCAACTGGAGGTCTCGCAGCGCACGATTCATCGCGATCTCGAAGCCTTAAGCGCGTCGCGCGTTCCGGTGGTGGCTCTGCGGGGATCGCAAGGCGGGTGGGAACTCGACAAGGGTTGGCGCACACAGGTTCCGGGACTGGACGAATCGGAGCTGCGGGCATTGCTGATGGCGCAGCCGCGCGTGGTTGGCCATCCGCGGCTAGTTGCAGCGGCCGAGAGCGCGTTGAACAAACTGATGGCGGCGTTGCCGGGGCCGATGCGCGAACAGGCCGCCGCCATGCGCGAGCGGCTGCATGTCGATCCCACTGGCTGGTGGGAAACCGGCGAGGACCTTTCCATGCTGTCGATCGTTCAGGACGCGGTGTCCCGCGAGCGACAACTGGTGTTCGACTACGTCCGCGGCGATGGACAGCGCAGCGCGCGCACGGTCGATCCACTCGGCCTGGTCGCCAAGGGAACCAGCTGGTACCTGGTGGGGCGCGGCGGCAACGGGCTGAGGACGTTTCGGGTTTCGCGCATGACGGCAGCAACGGTGCTGGCAAGCGGATTTGAACGGCCCGCAAAATTTGATCTCGCAGAATACTGGGGACGCACCACTGCCGAACTCGAAGGCCGGCGCAAGCGCTTCTCAGTGGTTCTTGCGCTGGCGCCGAGAGCGGCGCAGATGCTGGCCACACGGTGTCCCACTTCTCCCGTCGCGACTGCCAGGGGCGCCGCGATTCCGGAGGGGTGGCTGACGGTGCGCGCCGAGTTCGACGACGAGAAATTTGCGCATTTCGTTGTACTGGGGCTGGGAACGCGGGTGCGAGCGATCGAGCCGGAAGAATTTCGGCGCTCGATCATGGAAGAAGCCAGAGCGGTGGCTGGCCAGGAAGGTTAACGAGGAAACAAAAAACCGCACGCCATCGTATGAGGGCGTGAGGTATACTCGGGCCGCTCTCAATCGAGAGGGTCAACATTGGTTTGAAAGGAGTACCTGATGCCCAGCTATCTCGTGCAGACTTCCTACACTTCCGAAGCCCTGGCCGCGCTCATCAAAACCCCCCAGGACAGGACAGCAGTCATTCGCAAATCGGTAGAGAACCTGGGTGGAAAACTGGTGGGTTCCTGGATGTCGTTCGGCGACCAGGACGTGGTGTTGATTATCGATATGCCCGACCACATCAGCGCCGCGGCGATGGTCCTGGCGGCATGCGCCGGCGGTTCGGTTCGAGGCACAAAGACGACACTGCTTTTCAGCCTCGAAGAAGGACTTGAAGCGATCAAAAAGGCCGGCGCCTCGGGCTACTCGCCGGTTCAGAAATAGCGGCCGCAGGATTTCCCGGACAACGACGCGCTGAATCAGGCCGGTGCGGTAGTGGGCGTATCAGTCGACCATGAGTTCGCCGGGCAGAATGGGGCGGGTGCGGGGAAGCACCCCGCGCCATGCCAGGGTGCCCATGAATGCGAGTGTGCCGGCGAAGACGATCAGCTTGATCATGTCGCCGGGTTCGCCGCGGGGCAGGACTTTCCACAACACCAGCCCTATGATTTGCGCGGTGGTGACAGCCCAGACCGAGCCGTAGAAATAACGACGCTCGATCCCTTCGTGTTTCGTGGAGCGGCCCACGCGCGGCAGAAGGCCGGCCGTCCCGAGCAACAGGATGACTGCGCAGATCGGCAGGTAGGCGTATTGGTAGAGCTGTTTCATCATCCACACGCCACTGACAACGGCGATCACCAGCCCGACAAGATTGAGCAGCGCAAAGTTCACCACTGCGTTCCACGCGAAGGTGTAGCAGACTTTGCGATAGAGAGGGTTGGGCCGGTCCTCGTCGAAGCGGAGGATGTACGGGGCCGGTTCCACGCCGGGCAGTTGCCCGCGAAGGCCGGCAATCCCGGTGCCGATCAACACGGCTCCGAGCCACGTGGAGTTGGCCACGCTGAAGCCGTGGGCAAACAAGCTGAAAGTGAGCGGCCCTGGCGCGAGAAAGAACACCCAGATCCAGATAGGCCAGTGTGCAAACCGATAGTAGGTCTTGTTGCGCACGCGCATCTTGCGGGCGTCCGCATATTCAATCCTGCCGCTGTATCGCATTGAATGAAGTCTTTCAAAGGCCAGGGAAGTGCGTCAATTGGCCGCATCTACGGCAGGGGAAGGCTGAAGCGCAATCTCACCGGTCGCGGGCCGCGTCTCGGGCACCAGCATCTGCAGGATCGCGGCAGCTACGAATGCCAACAACGCAAAGCAGAAGAATGTGATGCGAAAGCCGAGGTGTTGCAAGACCAGCCCGGACAGGATCGGACCGGCAACTCCGCCGATGGCTTGAGCGGTGGCGAAAATGCCCAGCAGGGAATTGAACCGCCCCTTCTCGCGCGTCAGGTCGGCGGCGAATGCGACGATCGCGACACCGTATATGCCGGCTCCGATACCATCGAGCGCTTGCAGGAACACCACCATGCGCGGATCGTGCGCCAGCGTGTAGGACAAGATGCGAAAGGGCAATACCCAGAACGCAACCGCCATCACCGGCTTTCTCCCCCAGGAGTCGCACAGCCGGCCTGCCGCCCAGGCTACCGGAACCATAACCAATTGCGCAGAAAAAACTGTGAACGTTGTAAGTGCGCTCGAGCCGCCGAGTTGCTTGATATAAAGTGCCGTGAGCGGCAAGACTGGCGCATTTGCCAAGTGAAAAACGGCCACGGCAGCGAGGAGAAACAGGATGGGGCGATTTCCAAGGAGCGACCGCCAGCCGGTTTTTGCCGTTCCCTCGTTGGCTGCGGCGACCGTCTCGTCCAGTTCGCTACGCTTCATGAGGAAAACCGAAAACGCGCCCACAAGGGAGGCAATCGCGACCGCGTAGAAGATCGACGCGGATCCGAAGCGGCGAATGGCGACGAAGGCGCCTAGGGCGGCGACGATGTTGCCCGCATGATTCCAGCCCTGATTTTCGCCGAGCGTGCGATTCAGCGCCTTGTAGCCTACAAGGGCCAATGCCAGCGCGCCCAGCACAGGAATAAAGACGCTCTGCGCAACACCGGACAGAAACAGCAGCGAGTCTACCCAGATCGCGGTGCGAGGCAGGAAGGGAATCGCGACGAAGCAGACACCGACGGCGAGCGAGGCAATCGCAAACAGCAGGCGCCGACTTTTCATGCGATCGACGAGGATGCCTGCCGGCGTCTGAAACACAAGCGTCCCCAGGCCGAGAAGCGCCGTTGCGATCCCGATCTGGTCATAGCGCCAGTGCGACTCTCTCAAAAATGTATCGAGCACCGGAAGAACTACGCCGACAGCTTCGGCCTGAAAGAAGTTTGCGGCATCGAGCCCTATGCGACTCTGCCAGGAGAAATTGGGCTTCGCCATACGGGTGCAAACTCCAGGGAAAGGCCGAGAGCAGTCCTGAGGGAGACCGCGATCGTTTGAGAGGATAGATGCGTCTCATTCTTCAACGGCCGGCGGTGTTCTTGCCAAATCTGTGGGAACTGGTGTTGATTTGCATCTGACTTGAAGGAAACATGTATTTTTCAAACGATATTCCGACCTGTGGCCGAAGCCGTTCCCAATTCATCTTGTGGACGGAATCGAATCTAAAAAGGACGCCAGGCTCTGATTGATGTTCCCGGTCCTCGCTTCGCACTTTATTCTCATGCTCATTGTCGCGGCCAGCATCTTCCTGATGCTGCTGCGGCCGTGCGGCATCGCGGAGGTGTATTGGATCGGCGCCGGGGCGGCGGCCCTGGTGGTGCTTCGGCTGGTTCCTTTGAAACTCGCGGGGCAGGCCATCGCGGCAGGAACGGACGTCTACCTGTTCCTCGCCGGCATGATGCTGCTGTCGGAACTGGCGCGCTTTTATGGCGTGTTTGACTGGCTGGCGTCGATTGCGGTGGATCATGCGCGCGGCTCGTGCACGCGTCTTTTCACTTTGATTTATGCGGTCGGCACGGTGGTGACGATCTTCATGTCCAACGATGCCACGGCGGTGGTTCTGACGCCGGCGGTGCTGACCGCGGTGCGCAAGTCGAAGGCCGAGCCGCTGCCGTACCTGTTTGCGTGCGCCATGATCGCCAACGCGGCTTCGTTCGTTCTGCCTATTTCCAATCCGGCCAACCTTGTTGTCTTTCGCACGCACATGCCGGTACTGCATCACTGGCTGGGTGCATTCGCGCTGCCATCGGCCGTTTCGATTGCAGCGACGTATGTGGTTTTGAGGTGGTATTTTCGGCGCGAACTGGCTGGAACGGTTGTGGGCGGTGATGGCGTCGGGACGCTTGATTCAACCGGAAAGCTCGTGTTCATTGGCATCTGGATCGTGGCCGGGGTAATGCTGGCGGCTTCGGCAATGAACAAGGATCTGGGGCTCCCCGCATGCCTGTCGGCGGTGGTCGTCGCAGGCGTGGTCTTGATCAAGGCGCGCACGCATCCCCTGCGCATCCTGCGCGACATCAGCTGGAGCGTGCTGCCGCTGGTGGCCGGCCTGTTCATCCTGATGGAAGCGATCGTCTCGGTGGGCGCGCTGCGGTACACCGCAGCAGCGCTGGCGTGGGTTGGAACGCTGCCGGCCGCGCTGGGCGCGCTGATCGCCGGGGCGGTGGTGGGATTGGGAAACAATGTCGTCAACAATCTCCCGCTGGGCCTGATCGCAGGAAGCACGCTGAATGCCGCGCACGTGCAGGGCGTGATCCAGAAGGCGGTGTTGATCGGCGTCGACCTCGGTCCGAATCTTTCCGTGACTGGATCGCTGGCGACCATTCTCTGGTTAATCGCGCTGCGGCGCGAAGGCCTCCACGTGGGGTTCGGTACCTTTCTCAAGGTGGGCATGATTGCGATGCCGGTGGCGCTGATGCTGGCGCTGGTGAGTGCGGCGCTCTTCTAACCGAACGGTGGAAGGCATGAGGGCCGCGAAGGTTGCTTTGCGGGTAAAAAATTCCCGGTGCATGGGAGATTCTTCTATCGCTTGACGGGTGGATACCAAAAGGCCCTCATTCGATTCAGGTACTTACGACAGGAGAGTGATTGGAACGGCACGTGCTCTTCGGAGACGTTGATAGAGTGTCTTATTTCAGTGCTCTCCGGAGGGATAGATTATGTTCGAATTCTCTTCCGCGCCGCCAAGGCGCGTTGCTGCTTATGCGGCGGTCGTAGCTCTTAGCGGAACGCTGGGCGGCTACGCCCTTCATGAACATCACACGGCGCAGAATCTGGCTGCTAAAAACGAGCAGACCACCGCGGCTCTTAATGAAACCCGCCATGAATTACTTGACCTGACCACGAAGGTGAACCTGCTGGTGGCCCGGGGTGAAGCGCCCGCTTCTCCGGCGGCAGCAACTCCCGTGGTGACAACGAGCCGGCCCGCCGCGCCGCGCGTACGCAGAGAGGATCCGCATTTCAAGAAACTGCAATCGCAGATCGATGCGCAAGGCAAGGCGATCGATCAAACCCGTAACGACCTCGTGAATGCCCGCACCGAACTGACCGGATCGATTGCCCACACGCACGGCGAGCTGGTGCTGCTGCAGAAGAGGGGAGAGCGCAACTATACCGAGTTCGACCTTTCGAAATCGAAAGAGTTCGCGCACAGGGGACCGTTTGGCGTGCGGTTGAAGAAGGCCAATGTCAAGCACCAGTATGCCGACCTGGACCTGATTGTGGACGATCGGAACCTGTCGCAGAAACACGTCAATCTCTATCAGCCGGTGATGTTCTACACGCCCGACAATCCGCAGCCGGCGGAGGTGGTGATCAACGACATCGGCAAGGACCACATTCACGGATACATAAGCGCGCCGAAGTATCGGAACTCGGAGCTGGCATCGATGTCGAATGCACCGCAGGACCCTGACGGCGGGCCGGTGAACCCCGAGGAGCAGCCGGCGCCGAGAAAGAAGCTGCCCTTGCCGCAATAGCAGGGTACGGCGGGTCGGAGGGGGCCGATTCTCCTCGACAAGGGGCTAAACACGGCTAAAAAAGCCGGAATTTGCGGTTCACGCATGGATTTCAGCCCGGGCGAAAAGGGGACGAGTAGTCCACGCCTCGCTCAGAACGCTAGTGAGCGTAGAATTTCCCCACCTGGACTCGCTAATGAGAAGAACGACTGTAAACAGAACGATCGTTGTAGTTGTGTCATTCGGATGTTGTCTCGTGCATGTCTTTGCAGGGCAGGATGGCCGAAGGCTTGTCGCCGATGACATTGCCGCATTAGGACAGTTACGGGAGCCATTTTTCGCGGTTCTGAGTCGAGCAGTCTCCGCGCAAGAAGGACTTGACTGGAAGACTCTCTATCAAAGCCAATGGCCGAAAGCAATCGAGTACGAATCGGTCGAGAATTTCGTGACTGTTCGGCAGCAAAGTGAGCAGGACGTTGTCGATTTCCGACTGGTCCGCATCGATACGGTAATACCTCACACCTCTGCCAGTCCAGGCGGGCAGTGGAACGTCCTTGGCTGTGCTCTATTCAAGGAACATGGGAAGCGACGAACACAGGAAGCCGCTATTCCTGTGTACTTCGTAGAGAGCACTTGGTTCACGGGTGAAGTCCGTCCGTTGATTGGAATTGACGCAAAGGCGGTGCCACCTCGTTGCCGACTCTCCGAGGGCATGCGTTTGCCGCGCCACTCCTCTGGAACTGAGAAGTGACGGATTCCGGTTAGGTAACCGCCGACTCTTCCCCTACGAAAATTACTGTTCTCGCAGCAGAGCTGTTTTAGATGAAAACAACCATCACTGCAAAGGTCATCCCGAGACGAATGGCGGGTTTAGTTCGGCCGCTGAACCGAGTGACGCTTTGAGAGGCACCATTTGCCAAGCCGGAAGAGGCGGAAAGAAACTACGGCTGCTCGGATGGACATTCCAATTTTTGCAGCGATTTCTCTAGTATTGGAGCCATTCGCCTCGGAAGGAAACAAGAAGGCACCTGTAGTCCCGACGCCCGACCAGAGCGTTAGCCCAGTCAGCCCCAAGATTCAGTTCTCACGCAGCTAGTTGGTGCCGGCGCGCGCTTTGAGGAGGGCTACCGTGGCTTTTGGATTGATGAGGTTTCGCCTTCCATCGGGGCTGGGATCGGCTCCGCGCTTGATCAGGTCGATGGCCTGTTCCGGGGTCAGCGACGGGTCGAGCGCGAACAGTTTCCCGGCCAGGTTCACGACGTTTGGAGACGACATGGATGTGCCCGAGAATTTGAGCCTGGCGCCGCCGGGAACATAGCTTTCGACCTGGAAGCCGTCAGCATCGACGACCACGGTGGCGCCGTAGCTGGTGAAGGAGGTTTCTTCGCCGGCCTGGTCCACGGCGCCGACGGCAATCAGGTTGGGCAGATGAAGCGAGGCTGGAACGTCTTCCGAGAATCCGGCGTCGCTGTTGGAGTTTCCGGCCGCGCAGACGAAGAGGGTATTGGGGGCGCCGCGCATGGCGCCTTCGATGGCTTCACGCCAGATATTGAAGATGGTTTGAGCCAATTTCTTGCGCGCGTCGGGA
Organism: uncultured Acidobacteriota bacterium; assembly: GCA_963730805.1. Lineage (GTDB taxonomy): Bacteria > Acidobacteriota > Terriglobia > Terriglobales > Acidobacteriaceae > Telmatobacter. Next base: position 912,807 of record CAVSTL010000001.1, read on the forward strand.
TCCTTTTCAGAAGTGGTTTTGGCCACCCATTGTTCGATCTCGGTTACATCATCGCCCCAACTCATATTCACGACGCGGACGTTGTTGGTTTTGAAGTAAGCGCCGATTTGCTGAAAGGCGGCCTTGAACCGTTTGGCCCACTCCACGGTGGGAGGGAAGGGGAACTCGGCCATTGAGTCATAAAACTGCGCCACGACGATGCGCGCCGCGGGGTTGCCGCGCACGGCGATGCCAGCCACATGGGTTCCGTGCATGTATTGGCTGAGGAACTCCAACTGTTTGAGGAACGGCGCCAGTTTGTCGGCAGGCATTGAGGCCAGCGTCTTCCTTGCTTCGGATGCGGCGGGCGAATCGATGCCGTTGTAGAGATCGTTCATGCCCTCTTCGAGCGCGACCACTTTCGGATAGAGCGCTTTTTGTTCGGGAGTGAGGGGCTGGAGGTCTCCGTTGTAAAGGTCGCCATTGAGGTCATAGGCCAGACCGTGGGGGCTGTGCTTCCCCGGCGCGGGATCGCTGAATAACTGACTGGGATAGAGCGAAGTGTCGACGCCCGAGTCCCAGATGCCGATGCGCACGGGAGTCAGTTTTTGATCGCCGATCAGGGTTACTTCGCGGGCTTCCCAGATGTCCGGCTTCTGGATGTTGTGGGCCGCGATGTACTCGGAGAGGATAGGCAGCGCCAGGTCCTTGACCGGACACACGACCTTGATGAACGCGCGGTTTCCGATGATTGCTTCCGCGGCTGCCAGGTCGATGGAATTGGATTTTGCCGCGGCGGGATCGAGCATTTCCCGGACGTTGCCGGCAATCAGGTCCGGCGACGCAACCTGGAAGCTCCCTTTCATATTTTTGACGCGATCCTGAATGAGTTTCCAATCAAGAGCATTGAGGTTGGCCTGGAAGTTGGAACGAAATGCCTGCTCAAATGCGTCGCCCGAGGAGGCATGGGAAGCGATGCGCGCCTCGATCAGAGGCCGATCCAGCATTCCCGAGGTGGCCTGGGTCTTGGGTTTCTCCTGGAGGTCTTTCAGGGCCTTGCTGGTTGCCAGTGCGGCTTCATTCTGATTTTGGAGCAGCTCGAAGTTCAGGCGGGTTTCGTAGAGTTGGCGCAAGGTCGCCTTGTCGGCGATATCGTAGTCGCTCAGGATCGAATCGATGTCATGAAGCACTTTTTCCGCGAATGCGTTGAACGCGGCATCGTCGGCCAATAAGAAGACACTGGGCGGGCTGCTGATGGGATAGCTGAAGCGGGGAAGGTCGTTGGCAGAGTTGACCTTCTTTTTGGCGGATCCGGCCGAATCCTGCGCGGCCACGACCAGAGCCGTGATGAGAATCAACGCAACCGCGAAGGGGAGGGCGTTGAAACGCACTCGAATCTTCAATCAGCACCTCATTTTGGGGAGGGGAAAAACGTATTCACGATAATCCCATAACTCTTCCGCGATTGCCTATCTTTTCTTGTTCTTGCAAATCGTCTTCGCCGGTTCGGGTCTACATCAGTCGCCGCCGGATCAGGTCCAGGGCCTGGGTTGCCGCCCACTCCCGTATTCGATCTCGCGGTCCGCGGAAGGTGTGCTCCAGAACTTCAGTCTTGTGCGCATCGCTCAAGGCGACGTAGACGAGGCCGACGGGCTTGGATTCGGTGCCGCCGGCGGGACCGGCCACGCCGGTGATCCCCAATCCAAGGGTGGCGCCGGTGCGCTGGCGGATTCCCGCCGCAAGGGCCTTGGCCACTTCTTCCGAGACGGCTCCGTGCTGCGAGATCAGGTCGGGAGCGACGTTGGCAAAGGAAATCTTCAACTGATTGGAATAGACGACGGCACCCCCCAGAAAAGACCGCGAACTGCCCGGGACCGAGGTGATGCGCTCGGCGATCAGGCCTCCGGTGCAGCTTTCGGCAACCGCGAGGGTGGCCTGGCGAAGACCGAGGTAGTAAAGCACAATCTGCTCGAGGGAATCGCCCTGCGAGGAGTAGAGCCAGTCGTCCAGGGCCTCCTCCATGCGGCTGGCCAGCTCATCGACGCGGGCCTGGGCGGCCTCCTCGGTGGTTTTTGAGCAGAGCAGGCTGAGCTGAATGTCGCCCGCATGGGCCAGGATGGTGGTTTCCACATCGGTGTACTGGGTGTAGATGGGCGCCAGCAGCTTGTCGGCCTGGGATTCGGGAATCATGGCCGCTTTCAGGGTGCGTTTGGCGATGAAGCGGGGGGGAAGAATCTCGCGCAGCCGGGATACGCACTCGGTCTCGAACAGCGGCTTGCACTCGCCCGGGGGCCCGGGGATGAGCATGATGAGCTTGCGGTAACCCTCATAGAGAGTATCGATCCACTGGCCTGGAGCGCTGCCATTGGGGTTGGGAATGACGGTTGCGCCCTTGATCACATCGGCTTGTTTCAGGTTGTTGGAGGGCATGGCGATGCGCCAGGTGGCGGCGCGGGCATGCAGCGCGGCGACCTGCTGATTGTCGCGGTACAGGGTGAGCGAGAGCGCCTCGGCCGCGGCTTCGCGGGTGAGGTCGTCTTCGGTAGGTCCAAGCCCGCCCACCAGGATAATGATGTCGGTGCGGCCGAGGGCGGAGCGGATGGCGTTGACCAGGTCCTTGCGGCGGTCCCCAACGATGGTTTTGAAGGCTACGGCGACGCCAATCTCGTTGAGCTCTTCGGTAATAAAGAGCGAGTTGGTGTCCTGGCGGTACGGGGTCAGCATTTCCGAGCCGATGGCGATGATTTCAGCTTTCATAAGTGCAGCTACCAGCTTCTAGCTCCTAGCTTCCAGCTTCGTTGTGGCATGTGCCAGAGCTACTGTTGCTCCGTCGCTCATTGCGGCACCGTTGAAGTGCCACGAAACAAGCTAGAGGCTGGAAGCTAGCAGCTGGAAGCTAGAACAGATTGAGGCCTTCGGCGCCCAAGTCCACATCATAAACGGCTTCGTTGGTGGCCAGGATGGCCGTCCCAAGCGGTGAGAAGGCGAGGCCGACGAGATTGCTTCCGGCCAGAACAAGGCTGGCTTCGCCCTGGGGGGTGACGCGAACAATTCCGCGACGCCCGCGCAGGCAGGCGGCGACAAAGATGCTTCCGTCGTGGGCGATGGCCAGTCCCTGGGGACGGCCGAGGCCGCGATGCCAGGCGCGGGTGTCGCCATTGGGTTCGATGATCCAGATGGCGTCGTTGGAGGAGAGGGTGGGTCCGGTGACGAACAGCATCCCGGCGCGGTTGACGGCGAGGTGATAGGCCGAGACGCTGGGCTCCAGGGTGGCGTGGACGAAGATCTTGCGCTCGGTGTTGATCTTGAAGATGGTGCCGCTGCGGTCGCCGACAAAGAGGTTTCCCTGGCGGTCGAATGCGGCGCCGGTAGCCACTCCCATGCCTTCGGCATAGACGGTAAACTCGCCGGCGGCGTCGACGCGGTAGACGGTGCCCTCGGCGCGCGAAGTGACGAAGAGGTCGCCGTCGGCATTGAAGGTAAGGCCGGTGGCGTTCAGGATGCCGGTGACAAAGGGGGTGCCGCGTCCATCGGGGCTGACGCGGACCACGGAAACCGGCGTCGCCTTGCCGCGCTGACCGGAGATGGTGGCGTAGATCATTCCCGAGCGGCTGACCGCCGGGCTGGTGACGGGATGGAGTCCGGTGGTGAGTTCGCGGGCCACCCGGAGAGGGACCGTGTTGCTGGCGCCGTGGGGGGTGCGTACTTCGATCATGCCGGTGGAGGACAACTCAGGCACGCGGAAGATGAGGCGGCCGGGGCGGCTCATGACGACGTGGGCGGCGGTGCCATCGACGAGGACGGCGGGAGGGCCGAAGGAATTGGGCCCGAGGTGGTTGCCGATCAGTTCGACTTCGCCCATGGGCAGCGCGGCGGCAGGATTCACGTCGTCGATGCGCGGGTCGGGAAGGGCCTCGGCGGGTTGTGTGCGGGAGCGGGGCATGTCGACCTTAGAACCAAATCCGCAAGAACGCTGCTACACCCCAAGCATACAACCCGGCGGCAACATCGTCGAAAACGATGCCCCAGCCTGCGGGAAGGCGCTCCAACTGTCGCGCAGGAAAGGGCTTGGTGATATCGAACAGCCGGAACAGGAAGAGGGCCAGGAGGGCGTGGCGCCAGTCGAGCGGGGCTGCCGAGCAAAGCGATCCACTGGCCTGCCACCTCGTCGATGACCACGAAGCCCGGGTCGTGGCGGTGGCTTTCGCGGGCGGCGATGGTGGCGGCCGGAACTCCGAGCGCGATGGAGAGGGCGATGCCTGCGATCAGGGAGAGCATCAACACGGCGGGTTGGGGGTGGACGGTTTTGGCGAAGATTGCCCACAGGAGCACAGCCGCCACCGATCCCCAGGTGCCCGGCCCGGGCTTGCCCAGGCCCGCTCCGAAAAACGTGGCAACGGTCCAGGCCCAGAGGGTTTTGCGCGAAGGGGAAAATGCGGATGCGGCGTCTTTCGGGGGCGGGGCCGCTGGCTCACTCATTTTCCGGGCCCTTGTCGCGGCCGCCGCTGAGCCCTCCCAGGTCCTCGAGCACTTCAGGATCGAGGACGGGCGAACTGATTTTGTACACGCCCATGGCCCACTTGCCGAGGTCGATTTTGCGGCAGCGATCGCTGCAGAACGGGAAATCCTCATCCTTGGGCCGGACGATCATGCCGCAGGTGGGGCAGTGAAGGACTTTTGCGGATTTTTTCTTTGCGGGACTCATGTTTAACTAATTATCCCGCTGCGAGGCCTGGGTGCGCTGGAGACTTCCGCTGAGGGCCGGAGGCGGCTGGATCTAGCGGAGGCCGTCCATGCAGCGACAAGTCTATAGCGGTCCCGCAACCACCCGCGCCACTACGTCGTATTCGTGGGCCTCGGTGATCCGGGCCTTATAGAACCTTCCGGCTTCGAGGGTTTCCAGGTCGCCGTAATCGTTGATGTAGACCTTGCCGTCGATTTCGGGCGCGTGGAACTGGGTGCGGCCTTCCCAGAGCAGGGGGGTCTCTTCACTTTCGCCCTCGGCGAGGAGGACGAGTTCGCGCCCTACCCAGTCCTGCTTGGCCCGCCTGGAGATGGATTGCTGGAGCTTCATCAAGCGGCGCTTGCGCGCCTCGATGGTGCGTTTGGCGACCTTGGCGTCGAGCGAAAAAGCGCCGGCGCCCTCTTCGTCGGAGTAGCTGAATACGCCCAGCCAGTCGAATTTCGCCTGCGTGATGAAGTCTTCGAGGACGGCGATGTCTTCGGGAGACTCACCCGGAAAGCCGACGATGAACGAGGTGCGCAGGGCGATGCCCGGTACCGCGGCGCGGACTTTGTCGAGAGTCTTCAAGAAGATATCCGCGCCGGCTCCGCGCTTCATGCGTTTGAGTACTCCGGGAGAAGCGTGCTGCAGGGGAACGTCGAGATATTTGCAGATGTTGTCGTGTTTGGCGATGGTATCGAGCAGCCTGCCGGTGATGCGATTGGGATAGGCGTAGAGAAAACGCAGCCAGCGCAGGCTTTCGATGTTGGCGAGGCGATCGAGGAGCGCGGCGAGCCCATCCTTCAGGCCGAGGTCTTCGCCGTAGCAGGTTGTGTCCTGCCCGATCAGGGTGATTTCCTGCACGCCGCGCGCGACCAGCTGTTCCGCCTCGGCGACGACTGACTCGAAGCGGCGGGAGCGGAATTTTCCGCGCAGGTTGGGAATCACGCAGAATGTGCAGGGATGATCGCAGCCTTCGGCGATCTTGATGTAGGCCGACGTGCGCCCGGTGGAAAGCAGGCGGGGAGTGGTTTCGTCGTAGAGGTAGGTCGGCAGCATGTGCGCGGCGCCCTGCCAGCCGTCGCGGCGAAAACGGCCTTGCTGTTCGCGCAGATCGCCTTCGGGGCGGAAGACTACCGGGGCGGCCTTATGGGTCCCCGCCATTGCTTCCTTGCCCGACCGGGTGTCGGCTACGGTGTTGCCGCTGAGGATGTTGAACGGAGAAGGCGCGGCGGGAGCGGGAGGGGCAATGCCGGCGGCTTCAAGGATCGACTCCAACTCGCCCGTGCCGACCACCGCATCCACTTCCGGAATGCTCTTGCGAATCTCGTCGCGGTAGCGTTCCACCAGGCAGCCCGCAACGATGAGTTTGCGCGCATTTCCATTGGTCTTGTGGCGCGCCATCTCCAGGATCGTGTCTACCGATTCCTGCTTGGCGGTATCGATGAAGCTGCAGGTGTTGACGACCAGGATTTCGGCATCTTCGGGCCGGGAGGTCAGGCGCGCGCCGGCGCGATCCAGCAGGCCCATCATGACCTCGGAATCGACCAGGTTTTTGGGACAGCCCAACGAAATAAAGCCCACGGTGGGCGCCGTGGGTTGGGGAACTTTGCTCACATCTCTATTCTAGCTTGAACGCGATTCAAGGAGTAGTCGGAGGGCGGCGCGCAGCATTGGAGGACCATTTTCACCCAATGAGCACCACGGCAATTGCGGGGTGGCTCAGCTTGGTGAAAACCAACCTTTGACTGGCCGGGAGAACCTGCCAAAGGCCGGTTGGATTCAAAAGCAGCAAGTTAGCGCCGCTGCGCGGCCTGGCAAGTTCGCAAGTCAGCACTGTGATCCGTTACTCACGCAGCCACGGACGCATGCACACTGAAGCAATGCCCTCCGAGGCAGCCGGGCATCGCATCAGGATCTACACCCGATCGAGATTCTTGTAAATGTCGCGAATGTTCCCGTTGATGTCTTGTTGCAGAGGAGTGTCGTCCGCCGAAGAGAAACGCGGGTGGCCCTGCGACTGGATCCGGGTGAGGAACTCCGCGTAGCCATTGGATTGCAACGATCGCAGGGAGGCGACGGTGAAGCGTTTTTGCATCTCTTCGACGCTCAACCCGTCGCGCTTGCCTCGTTCCACCTTGCCGGTAAGTTCTTCTATGTAGTTGCGCTGGTTGGTCATCACGACGCGGCCCGACTGCATAGGTCCGTGGCCGCCCAGGACATGATTGAAATCGGCCTGCATCACCTTGTCGATGGTCGCGGGCCACGCGTGGGGATAGCCGTCGCCCAGGTTCGGCACCCAGCCGTGGCTCGCATCGCCGGTGGCAAGCGCGCGCCTTTGCGGGCAATGGACGAAAACATCGCCGGCGGTGTGGGCATGCCCGTGAAACTCGAGGTGCAAATCGAACGCGGGATCGCGCAGCATGTACGAATCGTCGAAGGTGATGGACGGCAGTTCGAGGGTGAAGTCTTTCATCTCCGCCTGGTAGGCTTCGAGCTGCCGGATTTGCGCGGCGCAGAATTCCCTTTCATCCGCCGACTTCGATTCCTCCGCGCGTTTGCGCATCTTCTCAATCTCGGGCGGGACCTGCTGGAGCGATTCCTTCATGCGCGCCACGGAGAACTCCGACATCAGTTGTTTGGTGGTGCTGCTGGCAATGAGGTCGATGTTCTGACCGGCCTGGCGATAGGCGTGGTCGCCCTGCGTATGGTCCCAGTGGAAATGGGTGTTGACCACGTAGCGCACCGGCTTGTCGGTGACTTCGCGACGGATCTGCGCGATCAGCGAAGCAGCGGCCGAGGGCTTGGAATGCGCATCCACGACGACCACATCTTTCGATCGCACGAACACCGCGCCGTTGCAGTTGATCATGGCCTGGGGGCGGGCCTTGGCGAAGTAGACGCCGTCGGCGGCCTTTTCGAGGTCGAACAGCCGGGCATCGGCTGCTGGCCCGGCGGCGCGGGCCCAGGCCGCGCGGTGCCAGGCGAGTTCCATCACTGATCCGCCGGCCAGGGCGCCCGCCATGAGCATACGCAGAAAGTCGCGACGCGAGGTGGGAATGCGTTCGGGCTCCACGTGATTGTGCGGATGGGAAGGACGGTGGGGATGAGAATGGCTATGGTGAGCCCTATGGTCCTGGCACATGGCTGTCTCCATGGATGGGTGGAAATTGGGTACCGCGGATCGCCTCCCATTCTGGACTGTGGACGCTGACCGCGGCAATGGAAATCAGGCGATGAAAGAGCGGCGCGAACAGCGCAGCCGGGATGGTCCACTCGAGATGTTAAAATCAGTCGTGCCGGGTCCTACGCGACGTAATCCCGCCAACCCCGCCAGGTCCGGAAGGAAGCAACGGTAACGGGCTAGTACGGGCGCAGTAGGTCACCCGGTACTTGATCGGGCGTTTTTCACAGGTTGTGAAATCCGTACAGGCGCCGAGGGCGCCTTTATTCTTGCCCTCATAACTGAGCCTGCGCGTGAGCCTGGCGCGGTGAATGCACGTTCCGCCCGGGCTCACTTGGCCTTCCATCTTTGTTGTTGAGCGCGAGTGTGCCGACTGGGGTTCTCGCGCCGCCAGGAGATTGCATTGACTCTCACCGTTCGTCCCGTGGTGGGCCGGCGCGCCAAAATAACCGCGCTCGGAACCTATGTCCCGCCTCAAGTTCTGACTAATCAGGATCTGGAAAAGATGGTGGAAACCACCGACCAGTGGATCCTGGAGCGCACCGGGATTCGCGAGCGCCACGTGCTCGCCAAGGGGCAGGGTACGAGCGATATGTGCGTGGAGGCGGCAAAGAAATGCCTGGCCGCGCGCGGTGTCGCCCCGACGGAAGTCGAAGTGATCATCGTGGGTACGGTGACGCCGGACATGATGTTTCCTTCCACGGCCTGCCTGGTGCAGGACAAGATCGGCGCCAAGGGCGCATGGGGATTCGATGTCTCGGCGGGATGCTCCGGATTTGTCTTCGCGCTGCAGGCCGGCGTAAGGCTGGTGGAGAGCGGCGCCCATTCCAAAGTGCTGGTGTGCGGAGCCGACGCCAATACGCGCATGACCGACTACACCGATCGCTCCACGTGCGTGCTGTTCGGCGATGGCGGGGGCGCGGTGTTGATCGAACCTGCGGAGGCGGGCGATGTCGGCATCATCGACTTTGTTTGCGAGATTGACGGCTCGGGCGGTGTGTCATTGAATCTGAAGGGCGGCGGGAGCCTGAACCCTCCTACGCACGAGACGATCGATGCCAAGATGCACTACATCTACCAGGACGGGCAGGCGGTGTATAAATTTGCTGTCCGCAAGATGGCCGAGGCCACTCTGAAACTCCTGGAGCGCAATGGGGTGACGGGATCCGACCTGGGATGCTTCATTCCGCACCAGGCCAACAAGCGCATCATTACCGCAAGCGCCGACCGCCTGGGCATCGATCCGGAGCGGGTGATCATCAATATCGCCAAGTACGGCAACACCTCAGCGGGCACGATCCCACTGGCCATCGAGACCGCCATTGAAGAGGGCAAGCTGAAGAAGGGCGACCTGGTGCTGCTGGCCGCCGTGGGCGCGGGCTTTACGGTGGGCACGGCTCTGCTGCGGTGGGAGATATAAGCCACAAGCTTCTAGCTTCTAGGCTTCTGCTCGCGTCGTCCGGGTTGCTGACCGGATAATTTTGTTTTCCGGTTAGGCGAAAAACAAAACGCGCTGAAACCTTCGGGCCGCGGGCCCATCTCCACTCAGACGGGCTCTGGGGCACCGGTTTGTTGATCATCTTTTAGTTTTCAGGGGATCTCGGTTGGCGAGGTCACCGTTGCCCATCGCTCGGCGATCTTGTCTCCTTCAAAGCGCCACTCGACAAAGCCGTGAAATTCCATGCGGCGGCCCGTCTTGGCGTTGGTGCCTTCCCAGCGGTTGCGGCATACGACCTTGTCGCCTTCGGCAACCATTTCCTCGATGGTGATGCGCAGATCGGGAATGATCGCGTACATGCCGCGCATCATTGCCTCGTCGCCTTCCACGCCGGTGGGCTTGCCGCCGGGACCGTCGTGATCCAGAAAGTCCGTGGTCATATTGTGACGGATCACTTCCGCTTTCTGGTTGTTGACGAAATCTTCGAAGTGTCGGCGGGCCAGCGCTTTCATCTCGCCGGATGAGAGTGAAGTGGCCATTCGTTCCTCCGTGGGCGGGATTCTATAGGAGCGCGTTGAATCAGAAAACAAAACGCGGCTGGCATTTTGACGCGGCGAATGCAGCCTAAGCTGCGATTTCATTCAGAGAGAATTCATATTTCGGCAGAATGCCAAGTTCGGCGGCCTGGCGGAAGAAACAACGCATGCCTTCCTGGCAGTCCTCATCGAGGACGTAATGAATATTGGACGTGAAATAGGAGCGAATCACATCGTCCGGCAGGGGCAGGCGCCGGGACCACTCCGCCACCAGAGCGTCGAGGTTCTGGAGGCCGTGGTTGCGGGAATGGATGAAGTCCTGGGCGACGCTCGCGTGCAAAGCTTTGCCGGGCGCAGCGCCCCATACGGCCGAGACAAAAGGAAGGCCGGTGAGGGCGCGCCATTCTTCGGCCAGGTCGTGATAGACGAGGGGCTCACCGGTGCGTTCCTCGCGATTGGCGCGCTCTTCGAGCGCCATCAGCGCGGGGTCGCCGATCACGATGGCGGCGTCGGCGCGGTCGAGCATCGGATCGAGGTCTCCCGGCATGGGGAGATAGGTGAGCGAGGAGTTCCCCCAGTGATGGAAGAGAATGCGCGCGTGCGCAATGGTGGTCCTGCTGGCGGTATCGGCGGCCACGGTGCGCAGATCTTTGAGCGGCTGATGGGCGCGGCGCACCAGCAGCAAGGATCGCACTTTGTACTTGGAGGCGATGGTGCATCCGGGCAAGATGCGCAGGGCGGGATTCACCGCGAGCGAAGCGATGGGTACCAGTCCGATGTCCGCGGTTCCGGCGGCAAGGCGGTCGGCGCACTCCGAGGGGAGCATCCAGTCCACGTCGTAGCGCGAAGCGAGTGCGGCATTGAAGGGCGGGTGTTCGAAATCCCACATCAGCGGTGCCGGGTTGAGGAAACGGATGGCGGCCACACGCGGGCGGGATTCGTCGGGGACTTGCACACATCCATTGTAAATTCCCGGGGTTGCGCGCTCGTTCCTTCTCAGGCGGGGGTGGGGCTCTCCTGCATTGCGGCGCGGTTCTGACCGCTCCGCAACAGCATGAGGTAGATCAGGGCCGTCAATCCCGAGATGGCGGCGGCGACGTAGACAACAGATATCGAGTTCCCGGGAAACCCTGCGAAGCTTGGGCCGCGGATCGAAGAATAGAGGGCTACGGCCAGAACCATAGCCGGTCCGAAGCAGATGCCGACGGCCCAGTACAACCAGAACCGCCATCCGCGAATGTTCCTTACCATCAACACGATGGGGATGGACAGGGCCCATCCGGGAAGGCTGAGGATGATGACCCAGGGGTCAAAAAAGAGAATCGCCGTCCACAACCCGACCGCGCTGAGATGGCGGTGCGGGTTGTTGAGGAATTGCTCAGCCGCGATGCAGGCTCCGCAAATGCCAGCGGCCAGGACCGCACTGACCAGTGAGTAGATCAACCGCTTCCACCAGGCAACCATCGGCTCTCTTTTCCCGTTCGCCCATTGTAGCCCCAACCCGCAGGGCGCGCGTGTACTCTCTTTTTGGTTCTGCGCCGGAGCGGATGGTATGTTCGAACCCAACATGATGCGATCGAGCTTTCCGCTGCTGGCTGTTTTTCTTGCTTCCGTCACTTTCGCCCAACCGCCGGGGGCCGTCCAGGCAGTGCTGGCCGGCAGGCTTATCGACGTTCGCACCGGCGATGTCCGCAATCACGCGTACATACTGATAGACGGCGATCGCGTGAAGTCAATTACAGAAAACGTACCGGCGGGAGTTCCGGTCATCGATCTTTCGGCATACACGGTGCTGCCGGGGCTGATCGATGCCCACGGGCATATTCTCTCGAATCCCACTTCGCAGAATTTCGCCACGCATCTGCGCACGTCCATTCCGCAGGCGACCCTGTGGGGCGTGTACAACCTGCGGTTGTGGCTCGATCACGGTTTTACCTCGGTGCGCGACGCGTGCGAAGGGCCGGCGGACTATCCGCAGTTCGCGCTGCGCGACTCGGTGAAGCGGGGACTTATCCTGGGGCCGCGGATCACCGCCGCGGGAGGGTGCATCTCGGTGAGCGGAGGCCATGGCGATGGCTCGCCATTGCCGGCCGATCTGCAACTGCCTCACGGACAGAATGTTGCCGATACGGTTGACGAGATCGACCGGGTGGTGCGCCGCGACATCAAGTACGGCGCCGACTGGATCAAGCTGATGGCTACGGGCGGCGTGATGGATCCGATCTCCGACTTCCACGTGCAGGAGTTGAGCGAAGCGCAGATGGCGGAGGCGGTAGTGGTGGCGCATCGTGCGGGCAAAAAAGTGATGGCCCACGCGGAAGGCTCGATCGGCATCAAGGCGGCGGTGCGGGCGGGAGTGGACTCCATCGAGCACGGCACCATGCTCGATGAAGAAGGGGCGCGCCTGATGGAAGAGCATCACACCTGGCTGGTGCCGACGCTCTACTGCTTTCAGCACGACATGGAAACGGGACTGAGTAAGGGGCGCGATCCTGACTCGTTTGCCAAGGGGCAGGAGATCATGGCCGCGCAGGGACCGGCATTCAAGCTGGCACTGGCGCATCATATCCGCATCGTGTACGGCGTGGACGATGACGATGTGGACGAGTCGGTCTCGAAGGAATTCGGCGCGCTGGTGCGGGGAGGCCTTTCGCCGCTTGGAGCGCTGCAGGCCGCCACCATCAATGCCGCGACCATGCTGGAGAAGGACAAAGAGGTAGGAACGCTCGAGGCAGGCCATTACGCGGACATCGTGGCTGTGAAGGGCGATCCGTTGAGCAACATCACGGTGATGGAGCACGTGGACTTTGTGATGCAAGGGGGAAAGATCATCAAGGATCCCGGGCACCCCGATCGCAACCCCGTGATCCATGTGCGCTAGGTTGGATTTCTCGGGGTTGGGCTTACTGGGCCTCTTCTTTTTCGGGCGTGGCGTAGCGGAATGCGGGGAAAAGCGGTTTTACGGGGTACTGGATGGCTCGCTGCGTGGTTAAGCCCCAGGGGGTGGGGCTGAAGTCGTGCGTTCCGGCATCGGCAACGAGCGGGGGCTCTGCATTCCAGTTGCTGGCCGCCCAGTGGATTCCGTAGCGTCCCAGGAGGTCGGAGATGTGGGGTGTAAGACGGCTGCCATCGTCCACCCAGAAGGATGCGCAGACGGGGAAGTCATTGGCCAGGCTGGAAAGCAGGGATTCGGCGGGCCGGAGCTGGTTGCCGGTTCCGACACAGATCGTGTAGACGAGGTTGAAAACCGGCTCGCCGGTGGGGAACCGGAGAGGTAACTGAGAACTCTCCACCCCGCCGTTTCCGGTATTCACGAAGATCATCGCGGCTGTAGCCTGGCGGCGAATTGTGCCGATCAGGACCTGGGCGGTCTGCGGCCAGTCGGCGCCCAACGGCTCAGGCGTGGCGAAGAGTTCGTAAAGGACTCCGGAATTGGCTGCGTACCGGGTGGCCAGGTTCTGCAAAGCGGAAGTGATGTCAGGACCTGGCGCGGGCGGAACGGAGATTGGTCCACCGGGTGCCGATGGCGGAGGTTCCATCGCCAGAAGCGCATACATCCCTGCGCCGGCGAGGCTCGCAATCATGGCGTCCAATGCCGCAAGCATGTCGGCTGCGGCGAGCGCGCCATTTCCGGAAAGGATGGTCTGCGCCTGCAAGGGAATCCGAACCAGGTTGACGCCCCAGAGTTGCTGAAGCACAGCCAGGCTCACATCATCCAGCTGGAGTTGGGAGGGAGCATTCTGGATCGAAGGGATGGCGTCGAAACCAGTGACGCTCACGCCGCGAAGCGCGACGGCGGTTGAGTCTCCTTCGAACAGGAACGGCCCCTGGGTGTTGAGCGGCGGGGGTGGGGCCGCCGGTACTGGAAAGAGGCCGATCGGCGTGGCGATGGAATTGAAGACCGGATCGTTGGCGGGTCCAGTGGTTGAGGCGGGCCGCGCATTCGGGGAGGCGGCCAGCCCGCGGGAAAGAGCCCTGGGTGCGCGCACGTTCCATCGTCCGGGAATTGCTGAGAACCGACCGGCACGCAGCAGAGGTCGCCGGGGCCTTGGGTTGGGCTCCGCGCGGCGGGTGATGGACTTGCGAACGACGGGCAGATGGTCCGGCGCCTTCCCTTTGGCTAGCTTTTTTGATTGGGTCTCGAAGGTTTTGCCATGCTGCGGCGGGAATATTGCGGACTCTGGCCTGGGGTCTTTTTCGACCGGCGTAGTGTCCTTCGATGGCACAATGGGCGGGGCGTCAGGGGCGGTCTCTTTGTGTCGTTGGAGGCGCGGACTCGTTGGGATTCGGAATTGGTCGACTGCATTCGGTTTTGGGCGCCCTTCAGGATGCGTAGAAGGACGGGCGCGCAAGGAGGTCTCCGATTTTCGGTTGACCGGCTGGGGGCGCGCGGCGGATGCGGCTTCGGGAAGCTTTGTAGAACTCCGTGATTGGCCGGCCGCCCCGGTTTCGTGATATTGCTTCTGGCGGCGAGATTCTGTTTCGGAATCCCCGACGGGAACTTCTTCAGTGCGGTTTCGGGCGCCCTTCCCCATTTCTGGCTTTGCACTCTCCGGCCGTGCGGATTCACGTCTTTCCTCACTGGCGCGGGGGCCGGTCCGGCGTGACATTGTCCGAAGCTGCGGGACGAGACCGGATTCGGGAGCCTCGGCACTTCTTTTTTGGTGTTGGTTTTTCGGTGTGCGAGTGGCGACGGCACTGGCGGGCTTGCGGCGGAGACGTTCTTCCCGGTGAGGCCAGAGTCCGGGGGCCGGGAGGCGGGCTTGCGCCCGGTCTTGATTGAGCAGTTGCGCAGTGGGCTCGTCGTGCCGGAGAGGGGCCGCACGCTCGACAAGGCCCTCGACATGCTTCCCGTGCGAGACTTCCGCCCGGGGGAATTTCTCCGGGCTGCGGACCTGGTTTTCAGCAACCGGTTTCGCGTGGCTCGGCTTCTTTTCGATGGGCGTCTCGGTGGCGTGGGCTGGAGGGTCAGCCTTTTTCAGAATTTGAGGAAATCGTTCTGACTGCGCCCGTGCCATCGTCTCGCGCCGTTTGGCGGCCGCTCGCTCGGCAGCGTGTTCCTCGAGCCGTCGCGCCGATTGCCGGTCGCGCAACTTGTCGAGAGCGCTCATGAATGCACCGCAAGGGCTCGCGAGGTGGAGCTGTCAAGCGCTGCGGCCAATGCGTACAAATCGCCGGCGACAAAGATCGTTCTGGCGTTCAGCGCTCCGAGCAGATTGGTTAGTCCGGTCACCGCGGCCGCATAAGCGGCAACCGCGGCGGCGGGCGCGGGCGGTGCAGATGCGCCGGGGAGCGCAGCCGCCAATGCAGTCTCGGACGCAGCAATGGTCGCTGCCTGCTGCAGCAGATAAGGAAACGACCAGCTCCCGATATTCGCGAATACCGTAGCGATCACCGTAACGATCTGGGAAGCCTGGGCCGAGGGAGGAGTTCCGGCCTTGATTCCCATCCAGAAATCGGCGGAGTAGAGTGCCTGCTTTTCCTGAAAAACCGAATACAGGCTTTTGGGGGGTGTTGCTCCTGGAGCACCCGGAGTCTTGGTGATGTCGAAGGAGGTTGTCGCCAGGGCGGTGGGAGCGCCTAATTCGGGCTGATAGAGGCGCAGCCCGGGAACCTTGGTGACGCCATCCGGCCCCGGGTTGAAGGTGAGAAAACTCTGCACGCTGGCCGAGACTGAGCCGAGGGTACGGTCCGGCATGGTGGCTTCGGCGAGGGCAATGGAAAGACCGAGCGCGGCAATGAAGTTTTCGAGCGTGAGATCGGGACTGACCTGGCTGGCCTGTTGGGCATTCTGCTGCGTGTTGACCGCGATCTGGCCCAGGGTAAAGTCGTGCTCGATCTTCGAATTGTCAAAAATTGCCTGATGCGCAATCGATAGGGTATCCACAGTCGATTGCAGCGCGGCCACCGCCATCTCCGCACTTTGTGTTCGAAATTCGAGCGTCGCAAACGCCGATCGAGCCTGGAAGATGTCGGATGTGAGCAGCGGCATTGGACCTCTCGAACGTGCGCTCTTCTTTCACAGCACCAAGGCTTGCTTTGAGTTACTCCAGAACACGGCACCAGTCGCCGATGGATACCATTCCACCTGCCGCTAATTGCCGGGTGCGGGATTTTGCGGAGAAACGGTTGGCTTCGCGGAACTTTCGGGTCCGCCGGCGCTGGATGCGGGTTTGTCCGCCGGCGTTGCGGTAGAGCCCGGCGGCGTTTTTCCCGAGGCATCGGGCGCGGGCGCCGGGGAAGGCGTCGCGCTTGGCGTAACCGAGGTTGCCGCAGGTCTTTGCAGATTCGGAATAGCTCCGAATGTCAGGTTCAAGGTGGACAGGTGATTGGGATCGGGCAGCGCCGTTGGACTGGGAAAGATCAAAGTTGCCTGGGCCGGAGCCGTCGAGGTTGCCGCCTGAACATTGACCAGGGACTTGATCTGGATGTTCATGTTGGTGACGGTGCTCTGAATTCCGCTGGAAGCCTGGGCGTTCTGCTGGATGGAGTCAATGACACTCTTGAAGGACTGCGCCACTTCCAGCGGAGATGCACTTTGGGCCTGGGTCGCGTTCAATTCCGCGGTGAGGGTGGTGATCTGTTGTTGTTGTTGAGCGACAGTCGTCTGCAAGTTGGAAATCTGGCTGTTCAAGGAGGCAGCAGTTGCCTGGTCGGCGGTTATCTGCGCGGTAAGCGAGTCGTTCTCCGCCTGTTTGATGGTTACATAGGTCTGCAACTGGGCCAGCAGCACGGCGGGAATCTGGCTGATGGTCTGGAATTGACTGATGATCGCGCTGACGTCGGGAATTACATTGAACGTAACCGCATTGGACACGACCGGCCCAACTGCGAGGACGGACGGATTAGAAACGGTGATGTTGGCCTGGGTGACAGCGGCCAGGTCTGCCGCGGGAACAGTGGCGGTCAACTGCGTGGAACTGATGAACGTCGCGCTGATCGCGGCACCGTTCCATTGGACCGTGGAAGCGCTTCCGAAATTGCTCCCAAACACATTCAACGTCAAATCGCCCGAGCCGACGACGGCGCCGGGCGGCGAGATGGAACTGATGGCGGGCCGGATACTGAAGATGATAGGGGTCGGCGGGCGTATCGGAAAGTTAATGGGGATGTCCGGCCGTCGCGGCGGTTCCGTGGGAATCGGCGGCCCCTCGGGGGCGGCATCTTTCGGAGCGCCTGGCGGGGGAGGGGATGGCGTATCCCCTTCCTTCCCGGGGGCGTTCTCGCCTTTTTCGTTTTGCGGGTCCTTGTCGTTCGGCATCCCGTACTCCCTTCAGTGTTGCGCCTGATTCACGTTCGCCCGCAGGAAAGACTCTGTTGTGACCAGGCGAGCCGATCCTGTTCCGCCCGCCTTAGGAAGTGGGGATAATCCGGACGGTCTGCGTGGCGTCATCCACGGCCACGACGATCGGAGTAATGGATGCATTCGAGGGTGCGTACTGGAGCACGTACCATACCCGGGCGGTGGCATTAAAGTTTGCGGTCATCACATAGACGTTACCTGCAGCGTCCACAGTTTGCCCTTGCGCATTGGTGTTGGTGATGAACGGCGCGCCGCTGGCCAAAGCCGCTTTCAGCACGGCTGCCTGGGTCATGCTGGGCGGCGAATTTACCGAATTGCCGGTCATCGGGGGCGGGACGGGAACCATGGTGAGGTTGATCTGGGTGGCGGCCTGGGCGTCATAGTTGAAATGGCTTTGAAAGGATGCGCTCAGGGGCTGCGCGACCAGGCGAAGACGGCCAGGCGCCAGGAGGGCTCTGGGAGTAGCGGCGCTGGGAGCGGGGGTAGTGGTCTGGTCTTCGGCGATGCTCAGCGACATTTTCAATTGCAGATTGACGGTTGGAAACTGGTACCAGGTTGCCTGCAACCCATATTGCGAGAGCAGGGGATTGGTGTCGATCGCCTCCTGCGTCTGAATCGAGTTCTGATCCAACGCCTGCTGCGCCTGGGCAATTCCCTGGCCGAGCGCAATGATCAGATTCTCAATCGGCGCCGAAAAAGATTCGACAGCATTCGCTAAAGGGTCATCGGCCATGAAGGCACCTTTCCAAGGACGCAAGACCGGCTTGAATCCTGCATTCGCCGGAGATGATTATGAACCCACAGTCACGACAGGTGACTTAGGGTTGAGGGCATTGACAGTAATGATGGAGGGCGTGAGGCGCAGATTTGCCGGAACCGGTTTCAAGGTGGCCTTGACACTGGACGAGGCGCTGACCTGGTAGGAATAGGTGTTTTGAGTGCGAAAGTTCACGTGGGAAGCGAAGGCAAAAATTCCACGAGACTCGGTTCCATCGGTGTTGGTCTGGGTTGCCTCGCGGATCTGAATCGACAGATTCAAGTCGATCACGGCCTCGGTGAACTGGTAAAAGGTTGGCAGAATTCCAGCCTGCAGCGCGTTCATGGTGACGGGATCGGAAGGGGTTGCGGTGACACGCGCGCCTGTGACTTGAATGGAAGGAGCCCCGGAAATGGGAACTGTGATGGGCTGCGGGGTAATGACTTCGGAGACTTCGGGAATCACCTCAACGTTGGTGTTGGAAAGCTCGATCAGGGTTTGAATCGAGGACAGGTCCAGGGCGTGCTGGCTGTCGGCGATGCCCTGGGCAATGCTGCGAATAATTTCCCCGAAGCCCGCTTCCTGAAGTTCGGTTCCAACACTACTAAACGTTACCGGTGGCATTCGCCCTCCAATGGGAACTTTTTCCGCCCAGCTTAAGTCTGGCTGACTTGCACGTTGTTCAGGTTCATGGCGTTGATCAAGATGAACCGCGGCATGACATTTTTCGGCGGTGGCACACAGGCCAGCGTGGTTTGCAGGGAACTCGACCCCTCGACCGAATAGGAGAATTTGGCGGAGTAGGATGCGTTCACGTGGGTCGAAACACTTCCACCTCCGAACCAGAACTCCGGTCCGGATTGTGTGACATCAGTGGTAACGGCAAAAGAGGAATCGGTGGTGCTGGTGACGGACATCTTGATGAGGATGGTCGAGTTTGTAAATTGGTAAAAAGTCGGGTTGACACCGGCCTGGAGGAGAGTCAGCGGAAAGGGTGGCGCCACGTCGGTGTCCACGTGAACGCCGGTTACCATGACAGGATTTCCGCTGGCATCGGTAAGTCCCTGTTGCGCGCCGTCTACTATAATCTGCACCTGGCGAGGCGCGGGAGTGAGAGTTTCGATGACATCGGGGATGTAATCGAAGTGTGTGGCGGCCAGGACTTTGACCAGGGCGATCGACGACTGGTCAAGGGCCGACTGGCTTCGGGCAATCGCCGAAGCCATGTCATAGATCATTTTCCCGAAGGGAACACTGGCTAGCTCTGCTCCTACGTTGGTCGGCACGGCCACCTCACATTCTTCCGGTATCACACGTTTCCGGCCGGATTGCGCACCAATCCGGCCGAGCTATGGTTCGGTCAATTTGCCCTCGGCACCCGCGGCTGACCCTGGATTCTATACCTGGCTAACGGTGACTTTCGTGGGGTCGATTGCATTCACCAGGAAGAATCTCGGCATCATGTTCTTGGGGGGCGGCACTGGCGCCAGCGTGGTGGACATAGAACTGGAGCCGGTAACGGAGTAGGAATATTTGTTCGACGTGGTGAAGTTCACGTGCGAAGAAACCGATCCCGAGGCGAACAGAAAATCCGCCGAGGCGGTAACGCTCACACCCACGCTCAGCGTGCTCGAGGATTCCTGGGTGCTGCTGATCGACATCTTCACTTCAATTGTCGAATTGGTAAAGGCGTAGAAGGTTGGGTTGATTCCGGCCTGGAGGAGAGTCAGCGGGAAAGAATCGCCCACGTGGGTCTCGACCTTTACGCCGGTGACCTGAATCGGATTACCGTCCGGGTCAGTGATACCGGGAATGGTCTTGGGAGTAGCGGGAAGCAAGACCTCCGTTACATCGGGAACGTAGTCGAACGTGGTGTTGGCCAGCACCTTCACAAGGCTGATGGATGCTTTGTCAAGGGCAACCTGGCTTCTGGCAATGGCGGAAGCCATGTCGTAAATCATTTTGCCGAAAGGGACGCTTGCTAACTCAGCTCCTACACTTGGCACCAAACACCTCCGGGTGTTTCAAACGTTGTCAATCACGCTGGGGGCCGGGATCGGCTCTAACTTCAATCTGCTTGCTCAGGTTTTCAGCAAAGATGCGTTGCAGCCTCTCCGCGGCATATCCGTGCGGGTTCAAGGTAACTCCGCCGACCATTTTTACATCGGGATGCGACTGGACCCTGGGGACCATTGCCTCATCAAAGGCGGCAATGATTCCTGTCTTCGTCACCATCAGGGTAAACCCGTTGCACTCGCGGACGCGATGCTGCACGCTGCGCGAGGCGGTATCGGCGAATTCACCATGAAAAGCGATCATGTACATCTGAAACGCCAAACGACTCACCTCGTGACGGCGATGGTCCTGGGCCCGCGTTGAGCGTGCGCCTCGCGAAGATATCTGGCAGCATCGGCTTGATCGGGAGCATAACGCTCTATACAGATGGCACGTCCTCGTGCCGCGACACGCCGCAACTGCGCGGAATTTGTCAAAAGATTTCGTGCAATGTGAATTGCGTGTGCTGGTACGTCCGTTGCTAACTCGGGCCACAACGCTTGTTGCGCTTCAGATTGGGAATGACTAATGCAAGGAACTCCAAACAAGGCCGCGTCGATCAGATACTGGTCAGGGATTCCCCCGCATACATTCAGCAGAAGAATGGATTGCGCCAAATCATAGCGCGCCCCGCCCGGCGTGTCCACAAAAACTTCTGTTAAACGGGGCGCGGATTCGGTTGCCGCGGCGGCATCGGAATCGCGGCTAAGGGGAACCCATCCGTGAATCATGGGGAAGACCGCCTGGAGTTGAGAAAAGATGGCGCGGTCAGCACGCGCCACGGCCAAATACCCCGGGCTTCGGATCACTCGCAGTCCGCCAACGGTGCAGGGATCCTGGACCGAGGGGATACGCACATCGGTAAGGTGACCTTTCGTATCGGCGAGGAAGCCCGCTTCGAGGTGTCCGAATCTCTGCTCGACAACATTCACCGTCACGGAACCGCCCGACACCTGCGGGGAATACCTGGAGGCAAGCTTTGCGTCCATGGGTTGAGCCACGGGCAAACGCGTAATCCGCCGGCGGCCGGCAGCCACGGATCGCAAGAGCTCATCCCACTGGTCGATGACCGCTTTCCATTCATACCGGGTGGCGAATTCGGCGGATTGACGGGAACGAGAAGCCAGCAGTTGCCGGTCATTATAGAACTGCGATAACTTGCCGGCGGCGTCATCCACATCGATCAGGGCGCGGCGGATTCCAAACTCGTTTTCGCTCCAGTCGCTGATTTCGATCGCCTCTCCATGCCCTCTGACCAGTTCGAGGCTGGCGCTGTAGGCGCCTGCCATGGGGACAGCGCCTGCCGCGGCGGCCTGCAGCGTGGGCAGCCCGAATCCCTCCCCGCTGGAAGCCAGCAGATGGACATCGGCGGCGCGATAATAGGCGGCCAGCGTCGGCAGGGGAACTCCGCCACGATTCATGTCGTGGCCGGGAGTAAACCGCACCTGGTTCTCGATTCCGAGATGGCGCAGATCGGCGCGGACATCGTAGGAATAGATTCCCGATTTCGTGAATTCATCGCCAGGGTCGGTGTGCAGGTGCAGGAGTGCGTCGGGACGGCCTGCCGCGAACCTGGCAAAAACGTCCAGCAGGCGGGGCAGCATCTTGCGCGGTTGATTGCGGCTATCCGACAAGACGAGAAATTTTCCGGCTGCGTCGACTTCGGCTTTGGCCTGCTCCCGGTCTTCCGGCGGGTAGAAGACGGTGCGGTCCACTCCGTGCGGAATGTACCGGCAGTCGATGCCGCTCCGGCGCGTCGTCTCGCGGCCAAACTCGCTCATCGCGATCGGGATGTCGACGCCCTTGAGCAATTCCACCCAACTGGCGGGAAGGGTGCCATTCTGCAAATCGCCGTCGATGGGGAAGTAGAGTGCCCACGGGGTGTCGGTAAGCAGCATCTGCCGGCGAATATGCGGCGCGGAGAAATACGGCAACCACCAGACATCTCCCAGGGCAACGACAATCTCGGGCCGGTAGCGAACCAGGATGGGAAATAACGATCGGCTGCCCAGCGATCCCGAAGCTGGATGAAGCCGGCAGCCATTCCACTCGGACAGCTCCTTGGTTTGCCAGCCGAGGATGCTGACATCATGCCCGCGCTGACGCAGTCCGCCACAGACATACCGGGTTACATTTCCGAACCCGGAGGGCGTTTCGGGGCTGTCTGAAATCCAGAGCAGGCGCATGGGACTCCGCGATTACATCTTTTTCAGCAGGACGGAAAGTTGAGGCAACGTAGAAACCGAAGCTATCTTGGAAGCAATTCAATGTCAAGGCGCGCCTCTTGTGGAACTTGCCCGCGTTTTGTGGTCACGGGAACAAATGGAACGTACGATTTGCTGACAAAGGCGGGCGGCTGAGCGGGGTAAACTCCTTGGAGCGACCCGATAGATTCTTGAATGGCTTCAAAGCAATGCCGCATTCAGAGCTTGCGATTGTATGTATGGAGGAATGGCATGGAACCAGGACCACAACCGCCCGGTACGATTGTCGGAGTGGCCTTGCTTGGCTGGATGGAGAAGCAGCAGGCGATTCGCTTTCTGACCGAGGATTGCCTGTTCGAGCCGGCCTTGAGTGCGGGCAGCGCCGAGTCGTTATGGCTGCAGAGCCGCGAGCGTGCCGCGTCGATTCCGGAACGCGCTTGTTCGGCTCCCCAGGAAGTGCCGCTCACTCCGGCTGAAATTGACCATGCCGAAAAATTTCTCCAATATCTTTCGGATCTCGGCATGAATGGAGTGAAGGTCATCAAGGTTGACCCGATGCAATTAGTCGTCGTGCAATACAGCATTGCCGTCGAACGCGCCGCGACCTATGTTGGCGGCAGCGAAACCGATGCGAACTGGACGGCTACATCGCTTCCGCTCTCATCGGGAAGCCCTCCGCTCGAGATGACCTTTACGCGGCGGAATCTTGACACCGATATCGTGATTGACCTGCCCCATGCTGAATACATCTTTGGCGTAAACATGGGAACCGCGGTCGATGGCGCCACGGGATTGAATGGACTTCGCCAGGGATCGTTCGGGCCGAAGGAACTTATGGGCCATGTCAGCACCCTGCGGGTCAACGGCAGGCTGGCGGTAGGAAAGGGATATCACCGTCTTTATGCGCGCATCGCCGCGACGGAAGGCCGGATGCCTGACAGGCTCTCGGTAGTTGCGCTGGAGCCAGGCACCATGACGGCGCCTGCGCCGCAACCGAACGAGGAAGGCGCGGCCATCGAAGAATCCGCGACAGGACTCAACGTTTTCGGATCCCGCCCCGCGCTCCTTGCGGACTTCTTCACGGAAGGGCTTGTAACCCAGGTCTATCTCCGCAGGAAGCGCTATCAGTTGCAGATATCCTCCCGCTGGGTCGCAGTCGACGCGCCATAACTCCGCCTGTTCACAGGACGCCCGTATTTCATCCCTTGCCGGGGCGGGGCAGCTCGGTAATCTCCAGGCGTTCGCTGGACGCCAGGTAACCTTTGCGGCGAAACCAATCGTCCATGGCGAGGCGGAGCCGGTCGAGGGGCACGCGATGCCCGGCCTCAAGCAGGCCGTCGGAAACAGGGAGCGTGTCGTCGAAGATCGCCTCGTTGGTGAAA
Organism: uncultured Acidobacteriota bacterium; assembly: GCA_963730805.1. Lineage (GTDB taxonomy): Bacteria > Acidobacteriota > Terriglobia > Terriglobales > Acidobacteriaceae > Telmatobacter. The sequence continues at coordinate 936,368 of CAVSTL010000001.1, forward strand.
TTGCGCATGGCGAAATTGTCGATCCAGCGAATGGGGCAGGGTTGGCGGTCGCCGGAGGAGTCGACTCGCTGGACCGAGAGCTTGCGCGCAAACATGGTTTCACTTTAAATCGAAGCAGCGTAAGCCATGAAACCGAGCCGTGCGTTCCTGGACACTTCGACGAAGGACTACCCGGTCCGGGGATTCCTCCATCGGCCCAAGGGCGCAAGGGCGGACGGCCTGGTTTTGACTCACGGCGCCGGTACGAACTGCCAGTCTCCGCTGCTGGTGGCTCTGGCGAACTGCTTTTGCGAAGCCGGGTTGATGGTGCTGCGATGCGATTTGCTGTTTCGTCAATTGCGTCCCAACGGACCGCCTCCCCGCGGAAGCGCTGAAGGCGACCAGGCCAGCCTGGGTGCGGCCGTCGCAGCACTAAGGCGAAAAACGAAAGGCCGCATCTTCCTGGGCGGCCATTCTTATGGGGGACGGCAGGCTTCGATGCTGGCGGCGGTCGAACCCGGCGTGGCCGAGGCGCTGCTGCTGCTGGCGTATCCGCTGCATCCGCCCGAGCGGCCGGATGCGATGCGAACCACGCACTTTCCGGAGTTGCGAACGCCGGCGCTGTTCGTTCACGGGACGTGCGATGGTTTCGGGTCGGTGGAGGAACTGGATGCGGCGATGAGGCTGATACCGGCGCGGACGGCGCTGCTGGAGATTCCCGGAGCGGGGCACGAACTGTTCTCCGCGCGGAATCGCGCCAGCCTGCCGGGCCTGGTGGTCGAGAACTTTCTGAAATTCGTGACCGGGGCCGAAGGTTGAGCTCACCTGCCGCGTGGGCTTTCCCAGTTTCCGGACATTCGACTATACTGGCGGTGCTTTTTGCGGCATCTCAAACGCCGGCTTGTAGCTGACGACACTGTTCTCGACCGGCGACACCGCCCGCGCTATCGATACTGCAAGCCTTTCCTTTCACAGGTTGTGGCGTTGTATCGCGCGTTAATTTTTCAGGCCACAGACTTTTCAGATTCAAAAAGGAGGCAGGCATGCCAGACCGGCAACCACCCCGAAACGATGAAGAAAAAGGTCAGACCACCGTGCCGGCTTCAAACGGGGCGATGACTCGCCGCGGCTTTCTCAAGGGGGCCGGCATCACCGCCGCGGGAACTGCGCTGCTCGACGGCGTGCAGGGCTTTCAGCGCGAAGCCGCCGCCGCAACTCCCGAACATGTGAAGGAGTATGGCGCCGAGCCGTTTGCCATTACGCTTCACGTCAACGGCAAGGACCACGCGCTGCGCATCGAGCCGCGCACGACGCTGGCCGAGGCTTTGCGCATCCAGCTCAACATGACCGGGACCAAGATCAGCTGCGATCGCGGCGTTTGCTCGAGCTGCACGGTGCTGATGGACAAGGCCCCGGTGAATAGTTGCATGATCCTGGCTATCGATGCCGCCGGCCACCAGGTCACCACCATCGAGGGCATCGCCGAGGATGAGCACATGCATGCGCTGCCCGCGGCGTTCGTTCGCCACGACGCCATGCAGTGCGGCTTCTGCACCCCGGGAATGGTGATGAGCTGCGCCGCGCTGCTCGAAAAAAATCCGCATCCCACCGAGGCCGACGTGCGCTATGCAGTGAGCGGCAATCTCTGCCGGTGCGGCACGTATCCGAAAGTTTTTGCAGCGGCGCTCGATGCGGCCGGCCAGATGGGCAGCAAGGCTTAGCGTTACTAGATTTGGAGAGAATGTTATGGCCACCCACACGCATTCCCCTTCCGATGCGATCTTGTCCGCCGCGGCGGATGCAACGGATTCCGCAACGAAGACCGTACGGATGCCGATCGGCATTCCCGACTTCACGTTGCGCGAAGAAGAGCGGACCGTGCCCGCGTCGGAGCCGCCGGTGCTGCCGGTCAACAAGGATCTCGAGTTTATCGGCAAGCCGATCGAGCGCTGGGATGGACTGCTCAAGGCATCGGGCCGGGCGCGCTACACGGCCGACGTGCAGTTGCCGGGGATGCTCTACGGGCGCTTTGTGAATTCCACCGTGCCCCATGCCAAGGTGGTCTCCATTGATACTTCCTCCGCCGAGAAACATCCCGGGGTGAAGGCGGTGTATGTCATTGAGAGCGTGATGGGCAACGCGGTGCTGCGCGATCCATCACTGGAGCAGGCGAAATACCCGGTGGTCCGCTATGCCGGCCAGCCCATCGCTGCCGTTGCCGCCAGCACTCCATACGCAGCTGAAGAAGCCGCTGCAAAGATAAATGTGAAGTACGAAGAAATGCCGTTCGTGGTCGATCTGGACGTGGCCCGCGAGGCGAACGCGCCGCAAGTCTTTCCCGGCGCGGCCGATGAGGAAGGGACAGCGGGCGGAGGCGGAGGCGCAGCGGGGCTTCCGCAGACCGGCAACATCCACGGACCGCACGTGCGCAAAAACGGCGATGCGGAGCAGGGGTTCAAGGACGCCGACGTGGTGGTGGACGCCCGCTACATCACCCAGGTGCAGACGCATTCGGCGCTCGAGACCCATGGGGTGGTCGCCGACTGGAAGCCCGATATGCTCACGGTTTACGCATCCACGCAGGGAACCGCCAGCGTGCGCGAAGAGCTTGCTTCCTACTTCAAGCTGCCCAAATCGCAGGTCCGGGTGATCACGGAATTCATGGGGGGAGGATTCGGCGCGAAATTCGGCGCCGGCAATCCGGGAGTGGTGGCGGCAATCCTGTCCAGGAAAGCAGGAGCGCCGGTGCGGCTGATGCTCGACCGGCAGGAAGAACATCTTTCCGTTGGGAATCGCCCCAGTTCGGATCAGAGGCTGCGGATCGGAGCGAAGAAAGACGGGACCATTACCGCCATTCAACTGATCAGCTTCGGCACCGCGGGATGCGGCACAGGGGCAGGATGTGCGGGGCCGGCAACCAACCTCTACAAATGGGCAACGCTGCACGTGGAGGAGAACGACGTCTTCACCAATGCCGGACCGGCAGCCGCGTTTCGCGCGCCCGGGCATCCGCAGGGAGCATTCGCCCTGGAGCAGTCGATCGACGAGCTGGCGAACCGGCTCAACATGGATTGCCTCGATCTGCGCGATGTGATCGACGAGAACCCGGTGCGACGGGTGCAGCGGAAGGTCATCCGCGAGAGCGCGATCTGGAAGTCCCGCAACCCCAAACCGAACGCTGACAGCGGTCCATTCAAGCGCGGGGTTGGACTGTCGCAGTCCATCTGGTACCGCCATCTTACGATGAACGCTTCTGCGGAAGTGCGGGTGCACAAGGACGGATCGCTCGAGGTGATGTCGGCGGTGCAGGACATTGGCAGCGGTATCAAGACCGCGATGGCGCAGATTCTTGCCGAACAGTTCGGGGTGCCCCCGGCAAAGATATCGGTCAAAACGGGCGACACCAATTATCCGGTGGGCCCGGACTCCGGCGGCAGCGTGACGACGGCGTCGCTTACTCCCGCAGTGCGCGACGCGGCGTGGCAGGCGGCGCAGAAGTTTCTCTCGAGCGTGGCTCCGGCGCTGGGCACGACGGCGGGGGATCTCTCCATCAGCGGCGGCATGGTGCGCAGCGCGTCGGGCAAATTCCAGCCCATGGCGTTTCGCGCGGCGGCGGCGAAGATGAATGTCTCAGAAGTTTCGGCGCAAGCGAAACGCGTGCCCGACTACGATCCGAAGAAGTACGACACCTACGGCGGCATCGACGTGGCGGAAGTCAACGTCGACACCGAGACCGGGCGGATCCACGTGAAACGCGTGTTGTCGGTGCATGACTGCGGGCGGCCCATCAATCCCGCCCAGGTCGTCAGCCAGATCAACGGCGGCGTCATCCAGGGCATTTCGTACACGCTGTTTGAACACCGCCTGCTCGATCCCAATTACGGCATCATGGTGAACGCGAATCTCGACAAGTACAAGATTGCCGGTTCGTACGAAGTGCCCGAAGTGGAAGTGCAACTGACCGAGGTGTACATCGGGCAGAGCTCGACGGATGCTTCGGGCATCGGCGAAGCCGCGGGAATCATCTCGGTCGGCGCGGCGATCGGCAACGCGGTTTACAACGCTACGGGCGTTCGCATCCGGCAGTTGCCTATGACCCCGGCCGTGGTCCTTGCGGCTCTCAACCAGCCCCAACCGACGTCGGAGGCCCTATGAACTCCTTCACACTTGCAGACTGCTCCAGCGTGGAGGCTGCGCTTTCGCAGCTCAAAAACGGCGCGGTGATCAAGGCGGGCGGAGTCGATCTGCTCGACCGCATGAAGAATGGCACCGACTCGCCGTCGCGCCTGGTGAATATTCGCAACATCAAGGAATTGCGCGGAATCCAGGCGACAGCCGACGGGCTGACCATTGGGGCGCTCACCACGCTGGCCGAGATCGCGGACGATGCAACCATCCGTTCGCAGTACACGGTGCTCGGCGACGCGTGCGGAAGCGCGGCCACTCCGCATATCCGCAACATGGCCACGGTGGGCGGCAACCTGCTGCAGGAACTGCAGTGCTGGTACTTCCGGTCTGCCGACTTTCAGTGCCTGCGCAAGGGCAAAGACACGTGCTTTGCTTTCTCGGGTCTCAACCAGTATCACGCCATCATGGACTACGGGGGCTGCCCCTCGGTGGCGCCATCGTCGGCGGCCGTGGCGGTTCTGGCGCTCGATGGCAGCGTTGAGCTGGTGTCCGCAAAAGGCAAGCGCACGGTGGCCCTGAAAGACTTTTACGTGAGGCCGGAGGCCAATCCGCACAAGTTCAATGTGATGGAAGAAGGCGAGCTGCTTACCTCCATTCACCTTCCCAGGCCGGCTTCGGGGACGAAGTCCGCGTATCAGAAATACGGCGAGAAGGAGAGCCACGACTGGGCCATCGCCGACGCCGCCATCGTGCTGGAGATGGATGGAGACATGTGCAAGCGCGCGGTGGTGGCGATGGGCGCCGCTTCGCCCGTGGTGCGGCGGTCGGCTGAAGCCGAAGCCGCGCTGAGCGGCAAGCCCATCACCGAAGAGACCGCAAGGGCTGCGGGAAAGGCCGCGATGACCAACGCCATGCCGCTCTCGATGAATGCCTACAAGGTGCAATTGTTTCCTGTGGCTGTGTATCGCACCGTGCTGCTGGCCGCGGGAAAGATGGAGCGCGACCCGAGCGCGGCCGGGTAACGAGCCATGGTCGGTCGGTGATGATGCAGGTCAGGAACCTTCGCGCAGAAAGGAAGCCACAATGAGTATCGCCCCTAACGAACGCACTTCGACACCATGCCAGTGCCTTCGCACCAAAAATCCCTACGGCACATCGCCGCAGAATGCCGAGGATTGGCTTCCTCATGTCGCCACGACCTCGACCTACTGGTGCATCCGCACCATGGGCCCCGCCGGCCCCGACGAGCACTTCGTGCATTTGTCGCGCTGCACCTCGGCGCGGGCTTGCTACGAATCCCAGGGAGAATAAACGCAAGGCTCACCTTCCCGCCGGGGTTGCCGGATACAATCCTCAAGAGCGCCGTAATCTTCTTTGCGTTGCCCTAAATTTAACAGCCGTTTTGTGCGCACGATTGGACGCGGCCGGTGTAAAGTGGCATCGTCCCGGTTAACCCCTGTTCAAAGCCAGTTCGGAGGATTCCCCATGACAATCGCCTCGGATTACAAGAACATGAGAAACACCGGCAAGACGCCCAGGTTCGAAGAGGCCTTCGCCTTCAAGCACATTTTGAATGCGGAGGACAGCGCTGCCTTTCTGGCCAACGAAAACCCCTTGGACAAGAACGGTGCGCGCATTACCACCGGCCTGATCCCCAACACCGCTCGCGCCTACACTCAGGCGATGAACCGGTTCAACACTCCCGGGGCAACGGCAGCCAACGAAACGATATTGGAGCCCGCCGAGAACCCACCCAGGGTAATTTGGCAAGATGATCCCAGAAGCGGTCAAAGAACTTACCACATGCCGGTGGAGCGCGGCTGGAAGTTCGTCAGGGTCGAAAATGATATGAAAGCCCCCAACTTCACCAAGTACGAAGCCCAGCTTGCGGCGCAATTCACTTCCCGTCGCGACGCCAAGATGTCCTGCATGGGAACGCCGGGCGTCGTCAATCACTGGGACCAACTCCAGAATCAGACTTGGTTCGGCTAACCCCGATGGCCGTCTCCACCGATTGCACATCTGCGCCGGCCTGCGCGTGATGGAGTCGTTGTCAGGCAGTGGGGGTAGAGGCGTTCGCGAAAGCCGATGACTCCGCGGGGATCGACGATCGTAGTTCTGCCGCATGGAGTAGCTTTTCTCGTAGTTCCTTCGTCTTTGACCGAAAGCTTTTTATCGCAAAAGGATGGGCTTTCGGCGGATACCCGAACAGGGGACACTCGCCGAAGGCATCTGGATCTCCAAAAGTCGCGAGACTGGACTGGATTGCTTCAGGAAGGAACCGCGGTGTTTCACCTTCAACGGGAAATGCCAGGATGACGCACCGCGGCGGCAGGCACTTAAGCACGGTTTGAAGTTCCCAGTAAACATTCTCTGACATCTCACTTACGTCGATAATTACCGCAGAGGCCTTCAACAAAGCCCGCGAGACGGCCTGCTGCCAGAACGGATCGCCGCATTTCACCAGGACCGTACCAAAGCGAAGCCCCTTGCGGTGGGTGATATCGGATAGAACCTTATCCAGCCCGGGTTGCCAGTTGTCAGGCTGTAAGGGCACATATGCGCGCCTGCGCACGTAATGGAACACGCCCCAGATCGCCAGAGCCAAGAGAACCAGTGCGGCTCCTATCATCAACGGTCCGGCAAAACGCTCAGGGAGGTTCAGTTTCAGCGCCAGGGGGAATACTGTAAAGACCGCAATCAAAATGCACACCATCACGGCCGGGACGAGCGCCACGACGATCAGGAGAATCAGACCAAAGCGCATCTGGTAGGAGAATCGAAAACTGGAATCCTGGATGGTGACGGATGCCCCGATACCCCGTACCGCGCCCGACAGCAGCCGGTGAAATTTGGAACGCCGCAGGGTTCCCGTATGGAAGCGTCTGAACCAAAGCACGACCTCCTGGCCCTGCGAGTACTTGAGATAGATATATGTTGCCAGCACCAGGGTAGGTGTTACGCTGACGCCTTTCATGAGAAAGAGGAACGGTACATTCAGGACCACAGCCCACGCGAAGGCGAGCCAGAAAGCCTTCGTCCTTTGGCTGCGAATCGTCGCCTGGATCGACATACAAGAACCTCCAATTGCATAGAGTTTCCCGGAGAAGATCGCCGCGATCGGCGCGAAAAGACGAGGCCAACATTCTCACATAGTGAACGTCAATAGGCAATGGAAAGACGGCCGGCGAAAGATGACTGCTTGCCGCCTTCGCGGCAAAATGAGGAGAGAATTTCCCGACTTGCGGCGATTAAGAAGAATGGTCGGGACGGGCAGATTTGAACTGCCGACCCCTCGCACCCCAAGCGAGTGCTCTACCAGGCTGAGCCACGTCCCGACATCATGAAGCCGGCTCGGGTGAGCCGGCTGTTGGGGTCTCAATAAAGTCTACACCAGGGCGAGGCAGATTGGGATGCTATCCGCAGCACCGGATGCCTCGCGATGCGGATCAATGCGACGGAGGGACGTACTCGTTGGGAAGGGCCGACCCGCTGCCAAAGAAAAACTCCTCCATCTGCTCGACGAGGAACTGCTGGGCCTGGGGGGTCCAGGGCTGGAGGCGGTATTCGTTCAGGAGCATCTTCTGGCGGTCGACCCACTCACCCCATGCCTGCTTCGATACGTTCTTGTAGATCTTCTGGCCAAATTCCGAGTCAAAGGGAGGCTCGTCGAGGCCCTCCATCTCGCGTTTGTTGCGAACGCAAAAAACCATGTGCGCCATCGTGGTTGCGGCTCCTTGTCTGTCGAGTTTCATTGTATTGGATGGCGCGCGGGGTACGTTGGGCGCAAATCAGGGCACCAAGGCGACAAGGATCAGCGGCGCTTTTTCCGGCCGGGCTGCTTCTTTCTGCGCGGGCTGCCGGGGGCGGACGCTTTCGGCTTCGCTTTGCGGGCTTTGGCCGGCTTTCGGGCCGGACTCCGGCCGGTGAGAGGAATGCCCTCCTGGACGATGGAGAACTGCAGGCGGCGTTCCTGGGCCAGGATTCGGTCGAGGATTACCTGGACACGATCGCCGGCCTTGTAGCGTTGTCCGAACCGCTCGCCGACGATTTCGTGGGTGGACTCGCGCCATACATAGCGATCGTCGCGCAGGGTGTCGATGGGCACCAGGCCTTCGACGAACAGGTCGGTGAGTTCGACGAAGAGGCCGTACTTGGTGGGATTGAGGACGAGCGCGGCGAACTCTTCGCCGACGCGGTCCTCCATGAAACGGACCTTCTTCCACTCGACGAGTTCGCGTTCGGCTTCTGCCGCGCGACGTTCGGTCTGGCTGGTTTCTTCGGCGATCTGGGCGAGTTCCGGTTCTGGGATGGGTGGGTCAATTTCCACCGTAGCGCGACCTTCGGTCTCGCGAGGGTGGGACACGCGGCTATGACTGGTGCGAATTCCGGCGAGCGCTTCGTGCGGGTGCGTCCACGGAGAGTCGTGGCGGCCGTGAGCGACGACGCCCGTTCCAGGAACGCCGGCGCGAAGAAGAGCTTTGGTGATGCGGTGCACGATGAGATCCGGATAGCGGCGGATGGGGGAGGTGAAGTGGGTGTAGCTGGGCGCGGCCAGCGCGAAGTGGCCCTCGTTGATCTCCGAATAGCGGGCCTGCTTCAAGGACCGCAGCATCAGGTAGCTAAGGATGCGCTCTTCGGGTTTGCCTTCGATCTTGGCGGTGAGTTTCTGGTACATGCGGGGCGTAACCGCGATGTCTTCGGCGACCTCGTGCACGCGAGGACGGCTTCCGGTGCCGCGCGATTCTCTGCGTTCGGCGCGGGTTTCGATGCGTTTGACCGGCAGCGCGCCCAGGCCGAGCGAGTAGCCGAAGCTCGCCGCGATCTCCTCGAACTCCTCGACACGGCGAGGGGCGGGCTTCTCGTGGATGCGGTAAAGCGATGGCACGCCCAGGTCTTCGATCCATGTGGCCACACATTCATTGGCGGCCAGCATGAATTCCTCGATGAGACGATTGGCCCAGGTCCGTTCGGATCGGATTACGCCGCGCATCTGGCCATTTTCGTCGAACTGGATTACTGGCTCGGGCAGATCGAAGTCGATGCTGCCGCGCTCTTCGCGGCGGCGGTTCATCAGCATGGCGAGGCTGCGCATCAATTCGAAATCGGCCGTGAACTGGGGATAGGCGGCGCGGACTTCCTGGTCGCCCTCAAGAATGGCGTGGACCTTGGTGTAGGTCATGCGCGCCGCTGACGCAATCACGCCTTCGCAGATTTCGTAGCTCTCGATACGGCCTTTGGGGTCGAGCTGCATGATGCAACTTAGCACCAGGCGATCTTCGCCGGGTCGCAGGCTGCAGATGCCGGTGGAGAGTTCCTGGGGCAGCATGGGAATGGCGCGATCGGGAAAATACACGCTGGTGCCGCGCAGGCGCGCTTCCAGATCGAGGTCGGTTCCTTCGCGCACATACTCGGCGACATCGGCAATGTGGACCTGCAGCTCATAGCCGCCGTCGTCCCGCTGTTTCACGAGCACCGCATCGTCGAAATCGCGGGCAGTCTCGCCGTCGATGGTGACGATGGGAAGGCCGCGAAAATCAAGCCTTTGTGCCACTTCCTCAGGATCGAGGTGGGCGACGCGGCGGGCTTCCTCGAGGACGTTTTCAGGAAAGACGCGAGGGAGCTGGTGCTTGCGGATCATCATCTCCACGTCGACGCCAAAGTCGTCGGGGTCGCCAAGCACTTCGATGACGCGGCCGAAGGGAGGTTTCGTCGGGGTCGGCCAGCTGGTGATTTCGACATCGACGATGAGGCCTTCGAGATCGTCCCACGCATGCTGCTGCGCCGCGGCTTCCGTTCCAATCACGCGATGCGGCGATCCAGTATCGGCAGCGGCAGGGACCTCCTGTCCATCGGGGACGATGACGGGCTGGGTCATGCGCTCATCGAAGGGAACGACGTAGTTCCCCAGTTCACGATCGGAGCGCGCGTAGTGGAACGTTCCAACCACGGTGGGATTGCGGCGCTCGATTACGCGGGCGATGCGGCCCAGACGGCGGCCATCGGCACGGGGCGGGGCGAGCTCTACCAACACCTGGTCGCCCTGCATGGCTCCATTGATTTCGTTGGGGGGAATGAAGACGTCGTCGTCTCCCGCGGCCTGGCGGGCAAAGGGTCGCACGAAACCGTATCCGTCGCGATGCAGATCGAGGCGGCCCGCGACGAGGTTCTCGCGTGAGCCCACAGGGTGAGTTCGGGGAAGGCTCCACATCTCGCGATCGAGCTTGGCGAGTTTGCCGCTCGCCGTCAGGCGGGCTAGTTGCTCAAGGAGCAGGCGCCGTTCGCGGCCGCCGCCCAGGCCGAGTTCCCGCACCAGTTGCTTGAATCCGGCTTTCGCGCCGGCGGAGCGGGCGATGCGCGCAACCAGTTCGCGATCGGTCATGCATCAAGGGTACAGGGTGCAGCGAATGATACGGGCCATTGAGCTGAATCCTGTCTCGCCCTGGCAAAGCCAGAACGGTGCCCCCGGCAAGCGGCGGGGCGCTGAACGTGTCCATGTTGATTCCGGCGGCCATTTCCGCGCGAATCCAGAGCGGAGCTCGCTCCGCCTGCCGCGCGGGATTGTGCGAAAATCAAACCAGTCCGATTTGTCGCTTAACCCAGGCCCGCCTTGAGACACTCAAGTTCTCGATGAGGCAAGGAAAGCGGTGGCCTATTAGAATTAGCGCAGTTGCGATGGAACGACATTCGCCCTGCTTAGACCCCGAATCCCGAAGCGGACAAGGAAAGGAACCGAACAACCGATGTGGAAACCCAGCCAACCCGAACCACCTTCTCCCCCCTCAGCTCCGCCGGAGCCCGTGCGCCCTGCCCCAGCTCCGTCGGCAATTGAGTCCGCGAACCGCCCGGGAGTAGCAGCCGCGGCCGACCAGGCCTCTATCAGCAAGGGCCTTTTCATCAAGGGCGAAATCACCGGCTCCGAATCGCTGTTCATCGACGGCAAGGTCGAGGGCAGCATCAACCTGAACGGCAACCGAGTGACCGTTGGCCGCAATGGCCAGGTGGCTGCCAGCATCACCGCGCGTGAAGTGGTGGTTCTGGGCAAGGTGCGCGGCAACGTGACGGCGACCGATCGCGTGGATATCCGGGCGGAAGGCGCCCTCACCGGCGATGTGGCGGCGGCCCGTATCAGCATTGAAGACGGAGCCTTTTTCAAGGGCGGGATCGACATCCGGAAGCCCGATCAGAAGCCGGCCCCCGCGCCTGCGGCTTCAAGCCCTGCCGCAGTCGTAACCAAGTAAGAGTCTTCTGTTGGTGTCCTCACGCGGCCCCGGCTTACGCCGGGGCTGTCGTGTCTGCTTGCCCGGGAAGGGCGATTCCAGGGACGCGCGCAGGGATTTTTCGACGCTATACCTTGCTTAAGAGGCGGCGAAAAGAAACCGATATTGGCACCATTCTGCGACATTGTTCCGACCGCTAAACGGCGACAAATACAACATACGTAGAGAGTTATAATCGTTTCCACAGTTTCACGGCATGCATGTTTTGTTGAGGGTCCGAGTACGCGAATTTCCGGCGATCCGCGCAGACTTCCTCCATGTCCCTTGTGCTCCCGAGACGGGAAATCCTGCGCAAATCGCCGTGATAGGCGCGGGGAACGTTGCGATTGTTGGGCGCGCCGGCAGCCAGAGTAACAACCGCATTACTTAAGGGAACCGTCCGCGGGTAACTTAACGTTACGGTATCTTCGGTCCGATATGTTCTGAGGTGGGATGAGATGCCGGCACTGGGGGCACATCCCTACCCTTGCGGCGGGAGAGGACATGTCAGCAGCGGAGAGGGAGCGGGCCAGGCCGCACATGGATAGGGAGAGGGATCGTCTCAGGGCGCTCGAGTCGCTTGCGATCCTGGATACTCCGCCGGAGCCGGGCTATGACGCGATTACGCGGCTGGCTGCGGACTATTTTGAAGCCGAGTCGGCCATCATTGCGTTCGCTGACGAGACGCGGGTGTGGGTGAAGTCGCACTGGGGCGAGGCGGTTCGGGAACTGCCGCGATCGAATTCCATCTTTGACCTGGTGCTGGCGGCGGATGGTCCGCTGGTGATCGAGGATCTTCGCAAACATCCGGAGTTTCAGGGGCGGAGACTGCATCTGCGGACCCAGGGTGTGGTGTTTTTGATTGGGGCGCCGGTGCGGTCCACAGACGGCAAGGTGGTGGGCATGTTGTCGGTGTTTCGCCATCAGACCCGAGACAGGCTGCTTGAAAACGAAATTCGCACCCTGACCAACCTGGCGACGATGGTGACGAGCCAGCTGGAACTGCACAAGCTGCGCACGGATGCGAAGGTGGAAAAGGGGCGCACGGCGAAGAAGGCCAGGCCGAGCGCGCATGCGTGGCTGCGCAATGCGGATCTGCGGCGGGCGATCGACCGGCGGGAGTTCGTGCTGCATTACCAGCCCGTGGTGGATTTGAAGACCCTGAAGATCGTCGGGCTGGAAGCGTTGATCCGCTGGCAACATCCGGAGCGCGGCTTGTTGTCACCGATGGACTTCATTCCGGTGGCTGAGGAATGCGGGCTGATTCTTCCCATTGGGGACTGGGGCCTGGCGGAAGCGTGCAGCCAGATTCAAGCCTGGACCCAGGACAATCCCGAGAACCAGTCTCTGCGGGTGTGCGTCAACCTGTCGGCGCGGCAATTCGCGCGCGACGGGCTCGCCGACCATGTCGAGTCGTTGCTCATGCAGTCGGGGACGCTGCGCGGGCAGCTGGGGCTGGAGATGACCGAGTCCAGCCTGATCCCCGACATGAGTACCGCGCTGGAAGTGCTGGATGGGCTGCGCGCCCTGGGCGTGTCGATATCGATGGACGATTTCGGGACCGGCTACAGCTCGTTGAGTTATCTGCATTCGTTTCCAATCGATGTTCTGAAGATCGACCGCTCGTTTGTGGGAAGGATGGCGGAAGGCGATCAGCCGCTGCAGATCGTGCGCACGATCATCGAACTGGCGCGCGTGCTGAATATCGACGTGGTTGCGGAAGGGATCGAGACCAGCGAGCAATACCAATTGTTGCGCGAGTTGGGATGCCGGTTCGGACAGGGGTACCTGTTTGCGCGGCCCATGCCGGCCGCACAAGTGAGTTCGCTGCTGCGGCTCCCGGGGCGCGTGCTGCCGACTGTGGAAACACTGAGGCCGTATGCTGCGGCATGCGTCGCGTAGGTCCTGGTCCTAACACCCGAAGGCGGCTGTCCTCGGCATTATCGTTTGGCGAGTTAGCGCCGCGCGGCGTGAGCTAGTTTGCGACTTAGACCGGTTCGGCTTGTTCGGAGGCGACTTCTACGGCGGGATTGATGACCTGGAGGCCTTCCGCCTTGGCGGCGTCAAGCAAGGTGGTGGAGGCGGAGACGAAGATGATCTCGGTGCCGTGGAACATCTCGCGGGCGACCAGGGCGGCGGCGAGTTGAACAGCGTCGGGCCAGCGCAGAGAAGTGCGGTCGAGGAGCTGGCGGGCCGCCTCGAGCACGGCTGGATTGAGGGGCTCCTGCACGGTCCGCGCGGCTTCGAGGCGTAACACTTCAAGGGCGGCCGCGGTGTCCTCGCGGGTGATGGCGCCGGAGCGTTCTCTGCGGCGGAGCGCGGCGTAGACCTCGAGCGGCGTCGAAGCGGCGATGAGCTTGCGATTATCCTCCACCGTCTCCATGAGCCGGATGAGAGTATCGGTTCCCGGCTCGCGCACGAATAATTTGGCAAAAGCTGTGGCTTCGAGGAAGTAACAGCTCACATAGCCCCCCGTTCCTCATCGATGACGGCGGCCAGAGTCTCTCCTCCCTGTATGGCGACCGGATGGAAGCGCTGCGCTTCTTCGGGGATTCCGGCTTCCGCCCGGTTGAGGCGGATGGTTGTGGTCGGGTAGGCCGGAGTCTTGGGATTGGCGATCTTGCTGGTCAGCACGACGCCGCGCTGGATCGCTTCGGCGAGCACGGACTGGCGCGACTCGGGATTCTGGTTCCAGCGGAATGCCTTGCGGGGAAGGAAGGAGTCACGGAACCATTTGAGCGCGATGAAGGCGTGGCCGCCGCGTTCGGCTTCGGCCAGGGCGGCGCAGAGTTCTTTTACCCGGGCATCGAGGTCGGCCGGGATAAGCGTTTCCTGGCTATCCTCTTCGTGGTCGGAGTGGTGTTCGTAAACCGGACGGGAGTTGCGCACCGGGCGGGGAGCGGCGGCTTCGCCGTCGTCGACGCGCTCGAAATAGATGCGGACTTCGTCCTCTTCGGGCGACCAATCTTCGGCGGAAGCGTTGCGGCGCTTGCTGCGCCCGTTTTCGCTGCATAACTCAACGATGGCCTGGTATCCGGGAGGGGCGAGGAACCTCAAGGCGCGCACCAGACCGGGATCCTGGGAGAAGGCTAACTCGTTCAAAGCTTCTTCGATGATTTCCTCTGCATCCGGAATGCTCAGGTTACTGACGTCTATATTCCTTTGTGCAGGTTTTGTCGACTTCATACGGTCATCTCCCATATCCAGTCCTGCGCCTATTTAGAAGTGGCGCTTGAGGACTCCCCAGACGGCTTACTTTACGACGGAAGCGGGCGTGCAGCTGGTCTCAAAATGCCCCCGCAGGTCGGTGTTGCTCCGTACCTTCCCGAATAACTGTAAGGCGAAAAAGGGCCCCGGTACTTGACCGGCGCCAATATTGCTATTCTTCTGTGATGAAGAGACCCTTACGTCGAGTCGAGAAAGGTTTTACCTATTCAAGTGAAACTATCCCCTTCATAGTATAGACACATAAGCAATCCGTATCCAGTGGGAAAATCCCGGAAAGTTGAGTACTTCCGGGTTATCGAGTCCTGCCGAAGTCCATTTTTTGGATTCGCGGCACGGACTTCGTACAATAGATGCATGCGCCGTAGTCTGCCGCTGTTTTGTTTTTTGCTTCTTGCTGTCTCTGCATTGCGGGCCGACAGTCCGGCGTTCGATTTGACCGGACCCAAGGTCGATGTACATGTGAAGAGGGGGGACGTGACTCTCCCGATCGGGCAGGTCCCCAATCTTCTGCCCGGCGACCGGCTGTGGATTCACCCGGATTTCCCCGACAGTCAATCCGAGCGATATGTGCTGGTGGTCGCCTTTCTGCGCGGCGCCACCAATCCGCCTCCGCCGGACTGGTTTACGAGAGTGGACACCTGGACCAGGCAGGCGCGCAACGAGGGCGTCTTCGTTACCGTGCCGAAAGAGGCGCAGCAGGGGCTGGTGTTCCTGGTGCCGGAGACGGGAGGGGACTTCAGCACGTTGCGCAAGGCCGTGCATGACCGTCCGGGAGCGTTTGTTCGCGCCGGGCAGGACCTGCAGGCGGCCAGCTGGGACCGTATGCGGCTGGATGCCTACCTGAACGAAGTCCGCACCACCTCGCAAAGTGATGCGAAGACGCTGAAGGAGCGGGCGGAGGCGGCGGCGCGATCGCTGGGAATCAAGCTCGATCAGCAGTGCTTTGATAAGCCCACTGACCAGCAGGCCCCATGCCTGGTGCAGCACACCGAAGGGCTGGTTCTGGACGACGCCAATGCGCAATCGCTGGTCAGCCAACTGGCGAGCGGGACGACCGGCGACCTGATGAACCAGCTCAGCTATTCGAGCATGGGGGGAGGGGGGCAGTTCAGTCCCTACGTTGGGGCGATCGTCGATACGGCGAAGATCCTGGCGTCGCTGCACACGGCCCATTTCCAGTACATTCCGGCGCTGGCGCTGCCGACCAAAGATACGCTCAACCTGCGCCTGAACCTGCCGCCGTCTTTCCGGGATCCGAAGTCGGTGGTGGTGGTAGCGCTTCCGCCCGTGGGCCTGTCCAAGGGTCCGCCGCTGCATCCCGGCAATCCCCTGGAATCGAGCTGCCTTCAGAAACCGGGACTGGTACTGCAGGCCGAGGGTGCTCCGCTGGTGTTTGCGACAGAACTGGCGCATGACCTCTCGCTGCACATCGAGGCAGCGGGCGGCCCGGTGGATCTGCCTGTGGCCGCCTCGTCATCGAAGGGCGGATTGGACTTCCAGAAACCGCTTCCGGACCTGCCGGCAGGGGAACTGACTGGTGTGATTCACGGCAAGTGGGGATTCGACGATTGGGAGGGGCCGCACTTCCACCTGCAGTCTGCCGGGCCGCAAAAGTGGGCAATCGGGGCGGACGATCAATCGGCGCTGATCGTGGGCCGCGATGACACGCTGCACGTGAAGGGCAGCAGTACGCTCTGCGTTTCCAGCGTGACGCTGCGGAAGCCCGACGGAGGCGAGCCGGCCCAGTTGAAATGGAAGGCGGCCAAGCCGGAACTGCTTGAAGTGGGAGTGCCCCTGAAGGATGCGACTCCGCAAACGCTCCTGCTCGATATTCATCAGTATGGCGTGGAAAAGCCGGACACGCTGGACCTGGATGCCTATGCCGAAGCCGCGTCGCTGGAACACCTGACCTTCAGCGCGGGCGACCGGGATGCGCTGCTGAAAGGCACGCGACTGGACGAAGTGGCGAAGGCTGCCCTGGGCGGGCTGTCCTGGTCGCCGGCGGGGCTGACACGAGTGCAGGACTTCGACCAGTTGACCCTGAATACGGAGGGGTCGACGCTCGATTTTGATCCCGCCAAGACCTATACGGCGACGGTGGTGCTTCGCGATGGGCGCCAGTTAAAGGTGCCGGTGACTGTGAATCCGCCGCGGCCGCAGGTGGCCTTGCTGAGCAAGGGGACGCAAGAGGACTCGATGGCGACACCCTCCCCGGTGCGGATGGGGAGCCCGGACGACGTGCCGCTGGGCGCGCGGCTGGTGTTTTTCCTCAAGTCCGTGGTGCCGCAGACCTTTCCGCGCAACCAGAACATCGAGGTGGCGGCGTCGGACGGGAGCTTCCATACCGTGCTGTCGCTGGCCGACGGGAGCCTGATGCTGGAAGACAGCAAGACCGCGCTGGGCACCGTGGAGCCGCTGGCGCGCTTCGGATCGTCGGCGTTCGGACCGGTGAGGGCGCGGGCAGTCGCGTCGAATGGCGTGGCCGGCGACTGGATGCCGCTGGGGACGCTGGTACGCGTTCCCGTATTCAAGGAGCTTCGCTGCACGCACGTGGCCAAGACTCCCTGCACGTTGACGGGGAGCAACCTGTTCCTTGCGGCTTCGATCTCGGCGGCCGAGGATTTTTCCAATCCGACAGAGATTCCGCCGGACTTTACGGGAGGGCAACTGGTGGTACCGCATCCGGCGAATGGGTTGCTCTATCTGAAGCTGCGCGATGATCCGCAGACGGTGCAGACGCTTACGCTGCCGGTGACGGTGGTGGCGCCGCCGCCCCAGCCGCCAGGTCAAACGGCAGCCGTCCAGACGCAGCCGTCGAGTGTATCGGTGACGCCGCCCGCGGATACGGCCGCGCCGGTGAAGCCGGAGCATCAGTAAACGCAGTGGAGCCGGCGGTGTTAGCGGGGCTAGAGCTAACGCCGCGAGCTCCCCTAACTCCGCTCTCTTTTCGCTAGTTGAAGTAAGCCCGGTTCTTTTCGGCGAAGTGAACCTTGTCCGCGGGTAGATCGGACTCGGGGAAAATCGCGTTCTGGGCGCAGAGATCGGCGCAGTTGCCGCAATCGATGCATTCGTCGGGGTTGATGAAGACCTGGGAGACGGTCTCGGCTTTGGGGTCGCCCTGCGTGGGGGCGATGGCAGCGGTGGCGCAATCCGCCACGCAGACAAAATCCTTGATGCACGCATCTGTTACTACGTAAGCCATGAAGAGAAGCTCCTTTGTGCGCACATCCGTTCCGGTGGCGCGTCCACTTAGGAGGCTACCTAAGTCCACCCTCCCGGCTCCGTGACTCGAATCACAACTTGCGAGCGGGTCGGGGTATGCTGGATGCATGTTCAGGCGAAAGCTTTCCCATTCCTTGTTGCCGGCCCTGTCTGTCACCGCCTTTGCGATCGTATCGGTAGCGGGATCGCGCCACGGCAACGCTCAGGGTGGCGATGCAACGTGGACATTTGCGGTTTCGGGCGACAGCCGCAACTGCGGCGATTTTGTGATGCCGGCGATTGCGGCCCGCGTAAAAGCCGATAAAGACGCGTTCTATTGGCACCTGGGCGATTTCCGCTGGATGTCGTCCGAGGACGAGGACATGCTGGCGATGGGGACGCCCGGCGTGCCGATGTCGAAGACCGAATACCAGCAGCACGCCTGGGACGATTTTCTTTCGCACCAGGTCGCGGCGTTCGGTGCAGAGCCGGTGTTCCTGGGGCGGGGCAATCATGAGACGGTGCCCCCCATGACGCGCGACGGCTACATTGCGAAGTTTTCCGCGCTCCTGGACCGGCCGGAGATCGCGGCCCAGCGCAAGGCGGACGGCGCCGATGGAGCGCCGCCGGGCCCGTGGTATCACTGGGTGGAGAACGGTGTGGATTTCATCACGCTGGACAACGCGTCCCACGATGAGTTCAGCACCGCCCAGCTGCACTGGCTGCGCAGCGTGCTCGATCGCGATCTCGACCCCAAGTCAGGGGTACGCGCGATTGTCGCAGGCATGCACGAGGCGCTGCCGCACTCGACCGGCGCAGAACATGCCATGGACGATTGGGATCTCGGAGTGCGGACGGGAGAGCTTGTCTATCACTGGTTCTACGACGCGCAGGCGGCCGGAAAGCACGTGTATATCATCGCCAGCCATTCCCATTTCTACTCGCCCAATGTGTTTAACACCTACTATTGGAAAGAGCATTCGCCGAGGGTGGTTCCGGGATGGATCGTGGGGACGTCGGGCGCGCATCGCTACAAGCTTTCGCCGCAGGCCGATCCGGCCTCGAAGACCAACGTGTACGGATTCATGCAGGGGACGGTTCACGCCGATGGGACAATCGGCTTCGCGCTGGTGGAACTCAGCGAGGATGACCTGACTAAGGCCAAGTGGCCCAATGCCCCGGCGGCTGCGATTCATGATTGTTATGTGAATAACCATGATTAGTGGTGTAAGTGGAGCTTGGATTAGTTCGTGGTTTCCCACCTTAGCAGCCTCTTTAGTCGTGCCGTAACGTGTCGGGAACCAATCGGGCTTTAACCCCGGAGGGATGTTTTTCCGCTTCGCGATTTTTACCACGGGCTGTTAGCGGTCCCGCCCTGGCGGAGCCAGAGCGGGACGCCCAACTGTACTCGTGGTTAGTTATCGAAGGATTAGATAACGGACCCCGAGACTTATCCCGCCGGAGGACATTGGTCCGAACGTGAACTGGGGCCAGTATTGATATTCGAAGTCGGCGCGGGCGCTCCAACGGGGGCTTAGGCGGTAGTCGAGGCCTCCGCCGGGCGCGATCACCAGGTAAGTTCCTTGCGCGTAGTTAAAAGGAAAGTTGAACTTTCCAATGCCCGCCATACCTTTGGCATAGGGCTGAATTCTTCCCAGGTCGAAGTGATAGCGAGGCCCGGCAAGATAGGTCTCGGCATGGACGTTGTTCTTCTCATGAAAGTCGAGCCAGCGGCCTTCCGCTTCGATTCCGAAGCGCCGGATGGTATCGGCATCGACATATCCTGAAACACCTAAATTCTTTGCCTGGCCGTATTGGATGTAATAGCCGGAGACAGCTCCTCCGACCCAAATGAACGAGTGTCCCGCGGTGGCGGATTCGCGGGATTGGGCGACGCCATTCTGATTTGCCAAAAGCAACACGGCGGCGACAAGCAGCGAGAGCAGCGCAGAGCGGCGAGGCAGCAGCCTGGCTCCGCTGCCCCGCACCAGGTTTCTATTGTCAAGGTTCTTCATATATCTCCTGCAACTGTAGTTTCGTTTATAGGTTCAGTTTCATTCTCTGCGAGCGAGCCAGGCTCATTTTGTAATGGTGAGGGTGATGTTCTGGTAATGGCTGATGTTGCTGCCCGAACCCACACCGTTGATCTGGATGGTGTAGGTACCCGGCAACGCGGACTTCTGCGAGAATCCGCCGCAGCCGGAGACCATCAGCGCGCTGGATAGGAGAGCCGCGAGGGCCACGGCAAAGAACGCGGCATTGCGCTTTCTGAAACGCCATCCGATCCATCCCATCAGCAAGGTTGCGGGCAGGAACAGGCCGGCGAGCGAGAATCCGCGCGGGCCGGATGCGGAGTTCATGGCCGATGCGCCCGCACCCAAAGGAGTTCCGGTGTCGATATTGAGCTGAACCGTGGTGGTGGCGTTTGCTTTTAAAGCAGCTGTGGTCGATGAAAAGTGACAGTTGACGCCGAGAGGCAGAGTTCCGCAGCCCAGGCCGATGGTGTCGGCGTATCCATTGTTCGACGTGAAGGTGATGGTGAGAGTGGTGTTCTGCGAGGCGACCAGGCTGACGGTGGATGGGTTGACGGTCATTCCGAACCCGGTCGGCAGGCCTGTAATCTTGATGGCCGCCGAGGTGGAGGCACTGTGAATGGAATCGCCGCTGTACTGGGCCGTGATGTTGTAGGTCGCGGGGGCGAGGTCAGGGAGAAGAGTGCCCACGCCGTTGGCGTCGAGAGTCACCACACCGATGGCGGTGGCGCCGTTCATGAAGACAACGGTTCCGGTTGGAATGGGACCGGTGGCTCCCGACACGGTTGCGACGAGGAGGGCTTGAGGGTCAACGCCGGCGGTGGTGGCAGTGCCCAGGCTGGTGGCTGTGGAGATGGCCTGGATGGCCTGGACGAATTGGCTCGAGGTACTGGCGTTGTCGTAGGTGTCGCCGCTATACGCGGCCGTGATGACGTGATTCCCGACGCTGAGCGAGGAATTGCTGAAGGACGCTTTTCCGGTTCCGTCGAGGGTGGCGGTGACGCCGGTTGACCCATCGAGTGAGAAGACCACAGTCCCGGTGGGATTGCCCCCGTTGCCGGTCACAGCGGCGGTAAAGGTGACGGGCGACAGCGCAATGGCGGGCGAAGCGCTGGAGGTCACGGCCACCGCGGTGGTGGCGAGATTCACTTCCAGAGGGAGATTGTTGGAGAGGCTGGGCGCCGCGTTGGCGTCACCGCTATAAGAGGCTGCGATGGCGTGCGGGCCGGGCTTGAGAACGAGCGAGAGGGAGGCGGAACCGTCGGCGCCGAGTTTGGCGGTTCCCAGGGTTGTCGATGAGGCGTCGGAGAAGGTGATGGTGCCCGTGGGCACGCGCGATCCGGCCGTGAGCGCGACCGCTGCAGCCAGGGTCACTGTGTGGCCGGCAACGGCCGGGTTGGGTGTCGCCGTGAGTGTCGTCGTGGTGGCGGCAAGGTTCACTATCTGGGCGATCGATGTGTTGGATGAAGCGTTGTTCTGATCGCCCGGGTACGACGCGCTGATGGAGTGAGCGCCGGCGGTCAGTGCCGAGGTGGTGAAAGAAGCCACCGCCGGATTGCCGGAAAGGATGGCGGTGCCGATCTGGGATGTGCCGTCCATGAAAGTGACGCTGCCGGTTGCCGTGGTCCCGCTGGTGGACGTGATGCTGACACCGAAGGAGACCGGGGTGCCGTACACCGAGGGGTTGTTGGAGGAATTGAGCGAAATCGTGGAGGTTCCCTGCACATCGAGGACCAGCGGGGCGGCGGTGCTGCCCAGGACGTATTTGGCCAGGTCGCCGCTGAAGATGGCCGTGATCGAATGCGGACCAACGGCGAGAGAGTTGGCCACAAAGGTCGCGATTCCGCCGGCGATTGCGACGGGGCCGCCAAGGACAGCGCCGCCATCGTAGAAGGTCACGGTGCCGTCCGGAGTGACGCCCGCGGAGGCGGCGGCGTTCACCCTGGCGGTGAAGGTGACGCTGCTCCCCAGGGTAGCGGAACCGCCATTGACGGACGAGGTGAGCGTGGTCGCCGTGGCCAGGTCTACTTCCAGGCTCATGGTTCCATCACCAGGCAGAAAATCGGTGTTCTTCGAGGCCGTGAACGCTGCATCGATGGCGTGAACGCCAACCGAAAGGGGGCTGGTGGTGGAGTAGGTGGCGACCGAGGTATTGGCCCCGGCCGGACTGACATTGATGGATGGGGGCACGGTGGGATTTCCGTCGATGGTGAGGGCGACGGTTCCGGTGGGCGACGCGCTGGCCGAAGTCAGGGTCGCATTGAATGTGATGTTCTGGCCATACAGCGGTTTTGCTGGATTGGTGGTCAGCACAACGTCGGTCGCGTTCGTGGGGGAGGCATCGCCTACAACGATGATGTCGAGTGGCGAATTGGGCGTGGTTCCCGCCGTATCCACATTTCCGTTGACCTGGAACACGGTCTTTCCGGCAGGGATCACAACGCTCGTGGACGGTGCGAAGAAGGCTCCTATGCTGCAGGAAGCGTCCTGCGATACAGGCGTGGCCACGTCACAGGTTGTGGTGGCGGGATCGATGACAGCGTTCTGATCGTTGGTGAGCGAAGTCAGATTCAGCGGCGCGTTGCCGTCGTTTTCGACCGTCTGAACCATGGACGTGGTGGACTGCTGACCGAGAAAGACCGGGGTGGGGGTGAAATTCAAGACACCGGCGTTGCTTTCGACCACGCGGATCATCATGTTGTAACGGTCAGCGAAATACAGATTGCCCAAGCCATCGAGATAGAGTCCGACCGGCGCATAAACGAGCACCGGACCGAGGGAGCCGGTGTTGGGCGGCGGCAGGGCATTTCCCTGGCCGTTCATCACCAGCGTGGCGATCTTGCCAGTATTGAAGTTCACCTTCCGGATGGCGTAGTTGGCGGTATCGGCGATGTAGAGATTTCCGGCCGGATCGACGGCCACTCCCGAAGGATCGTTGAGCAGGGCGGATGTGGCGGCCGCGCCGTCTCCCTTATAACCAAATTTTCCGCCGGTGCCCGCCACCGTGGTGATGACCTGGGTGGAGGCATCGACGCGGCGGATGCAGTGGTTGGTGGAATCGGGGATGAACATGTTGCCCGAGGCATCGAAAGCCACGGTGTAGGGAAGGCTGAGTCCGGCTGAAGTTGCGGGCCCGTTGTCGCCGCTGTAGGTTCCGTAGCCGTCTCCCAGGCCACTGGACGCGCCATTTCCCGCGACGGTCGTGATGATGCCGGTGACGGCGTCAATCCTGCGAATGCGCTGGTTGAAGTTATCCGCGATATACAGGTTGCCGGCTATGTCGACGGTCACGCCGACGGGATTGTTGAACTCGGTGTTGACGCTGTCGGCGAGTTGATTGTCGCCGGCAAATCCGGCGGTCAAATTTCCCGCGACCGTGCTGATGATCCCCGCGGAGTTGACCTTCCTGATGCGGTTGTTCCCGGCATCGGCGATATAGACATTCCCGGCACCATCTACGGCGACGCTGGAAGGGAAGTTGAGATCGGCGTTCTTCGCCTGGCCGCCGTCGCCGGAAAACCCGGAGTTGCCGGTCCCCGCAAAGGTGTTGATGATTCCCGCTATGGCGGTTCCGACAGGCGGAGCTACGATTCGGACCTTGTTGTGAAGTGTGTCCGCGATATACATGTTTCCGGCGCCGTCGACTGCCACGCTTAATGGCTCCCACAGATTTGCCGAGGTGGCGAGGATGCCGTCTTTGGCCGACGTGTAGGAGCGATACGATCCGGCGGTGGTTACGGTATTTCCTGGAACCAGGACTCCCAGCCCTCCTTGCCCATTCCCGGAAAGATAGGCGATGCCCAGGACGTTTTTATTGCTGTCCAGCAGCACGATCGCGCCATAACGAACGCCCGGAGCGGCGGGAGTGAAGACGACGGATTGCTGGCAGGACTGATTTGCGGGACGTTCGGCTCCCTGGCATGACGCACCGGGGCCGGCGGCGAAATCGAATCCACTGGCGCCGAGAGTGAGAATCTGAACATTCTCCACCTCGCCGGTCGACTGGAGATTGACCGTAACCGTAACAGCGGCTGAGGAAGTACCGACCGGGGTCAATGGAAATGTAAGCTGAGGAGCGGTTTGGGCGGAGGCTCCCAGAGCGAGCGCGATTACGAATGCGAATGTCAATCCGAAGCAGCGGAGTATTCTGCCGATCTGCTCGTCATTCCGAGGCTGGGTGTCCGGCGTGAATCGCCGTGCCGAAGGCTCATAGGAGAAGGCCTTTTGGGCTTTTCCATTTTGGACACAAAAATAGCTTAGGGATGCGTTTACAGAGGGAAGGCAACTCATGGGAATCTCCAAAGTATCGATCTAAATTCACACCAATCCGGGCACACGGCCGGAGGTCGTTTATGCAGGCGCATGACTTCTTTTGCTGAAGCCTTTAGCGGCTGAATATGGATGCTAGTTGGGTGGAGTATATCCTCTTGGAGTTTCCGAAGTAATGAAATTGTCCGTTACTAAGTGCCTCAAATATAACCGAGGTAATACATCGAAAGAGTCATGGGCGAGGCCCAGTGTGATTTGGCTCACACCCTGATGTCTATTGGCACGATGCGAATGCCAACGGATCAACGGAGGCGGTGACCGCGCCTGCGGAAAGCGTGAATGCCGGCGTCGTTTGTTCGGAGGGAGAACAGTCCGCGAGTCCGCCGGAGGAGGGGACAAATGCCACGCCATCGATCTTGTAGGTTGCGAGAGTCACGTTCGCGGTGAGGGGGGTTCCGCTGGACGACCAGGGGCCAACGTTGGCGGCGGCCGACGATACGACCATGGAGTAATTTGCGCAATCGGTGCCGTTAGGGCAGGTCACGGTGCCACCGGACGGTGCGGTTTCGACGGACAAGGTGGCAGCATTCTGGGTCGAAGTCGGCGCAAGCGGGATGGTGTAGGTTACCGAATTCGTGGTTTCGAGAACGCTCAATTCAACGTCGGCAATCGTGCCTGCGCTGGCGGCGGTCTGAGATGTCACGGTTCCCTGAAGGAGGGCCGAACTCAAAGTCGCGGAGGAGAGCGCATACAGAGAGACGGAGCCGGTGGTACTACCCACGGAGACACCGGTGACGATGGATGGCTCGTAGATCGCCCCGTCGGCGCGGGTTCCCACGATTACCACGTCGTAGGTTCCGGTTGGAAGCGGGCAGAAGACGAAGGAGCCATCGCTTCCGGCGAGCAGGGCCCTCTGGACGCGATCAATACCGCCCGAGTCTTTCTGCTCCACCGCGACCAGCACGGCGCCGTCCACCGCCTTGCCGGTGATGCCGTCCAGGACTCTGCCGTTGATGGAGGTGGAGGTGGCGGAGACTTCTCCAGCGTGGAGAACCGGCTTGAGTCGATATTGCCCGTTGCCTTCGTGGACGATGGATTGACATGTGATGAAGTCGATATCGAGATCCTTGGTCTGGCCGGCGTCGATCTTGAACGCACCGGAGGCGATCTGGCCGGAGGGAATTTTAAGGCCGGTTTTCGATTCGCTGGAAAGCAGCAGGGGATGAACGCTGGAGTCGGCGCCCAACTCGACGCAGTTTGCCGAACTGCCGCAGGCGTTGTTTGTCACGGTCGCGGTGTTGGGGGCGAGGATCAGGCGGATTTGCTGATAGCTGCCAGGCTGCAATTCCTGGGCGTCGCCGAGAGTCGCCAGGAAGCACTGGTTGCCGGCCTGGCCGAGGAGGTCGACCTGCATGGGAGCCTTGGCTAGATTGGGAGTCAGGTCGGACCAGCCGCTGTCGTTGTCGCCGGCAGTGGCACTCACGTTGGCCTGAACGTCGGTAATGGTGACGTAAACGTGGGAAAAGGGACCGTCCGGCGACTGGCAGGTGGCCGGATCGCTGACTCTCACATTGACCTTCGCCGCGCCGGATGGGGTGGGGGTACCGGTTTTTAAACTGCTGCAGGCAACCACGGCGAGGGCGATGGCGGACAGAAAAGAGAGCGTCAGGGCAGATGGCAAGACACCGCCAAAAAAGAGGTGCAGGAACGAGCGTTTCATGGAGTCCTCCGGTCAGGGTCCCGAAGTCACAGAGGCGTCCAAGGCAGGTACGGCAAAAGTGGGACAGGATCATCCAGGATGGCGAATACGCCGTTGATGGGTTAGTCGCGGGGAGTTCCAGAGATCCATTACGTGCGAGGGGTTACAAAAGTATGGAAATTGAGGGGGCGGGGTTTAGTGGTCGGTGGTCAGTGAAACGGTTGCGGGTGCGAAAGAAGACGAGGAGGTTATTCCCGGATTACTTTCACGAAGATGCCGTCGGGCAATTCGCCCTCGAGCAGGTGGACCACGCCGTCTTTCACGTAGCCCTCGAGGACCTGGCGTTCGTGCCTTGCAGGGGGATTGGGACGGCGCGGATCGGAGGCGGCGGGACGACTGGAGGCCGGTGCGGTTGCTTTCTTCGCTGGACCGGATTCCGCCGGCACCTTGCCCGCCGGTTTTCCCATCCCCCTGTCCATGGCTTCATTGGCCAGTCGGTCCGCTTCGGCATTGCCGGCGCGGAGGGTGTGGGAGATTTCGAACGCCTCCAGGCCCCGCGCGAGGCGAGTGGCCTCCTCCCACAAGGGACGGAGGCCGGGGTTCGAGACTCTGTATTGTCCTTTCATTTGCTTGACCATCAACTCGGAGTCGGAGACCACTCGCAGGCGTTGGGCGCCGTGCTGGGAGGCCCATTTGAGTACCGCCAACAGGCCGGAGTATTCGGCGTAGTTGTTGGTTTGCTTCCCAAGGTATTCGCTCAGGCGGGCTACGATCCGGCCCTGGCCGTCTTCCACGACGGCGCCAAATCCTGCCGGGCCCGGGTTGCCCCGGGAACCGCCGTCGCAGTGCGCCGTAAACCATTCCCGGGGGTTGCGATGGGGTTCGGGGGCGAGTGAATCAAAGAGACTTCCGTGCATTGTCTTTTTAGTTTAAAGTGCGGAACCGAAGCCGACCGGCTGTGGAATGGGACGGGAAGGGCGCGGGAAAGGACAATCTTGGGGGCATTCGGGCGCCGGATTGAGCCGAAAAGTGCGACTGGAACTCGAGTGGCTCGAAGTACCGGGTCGTTGATGTGACCACGGTCACTGGAAACCCGGATCGGGGCTCACCAAACACGGATTGGGCCGTCCATCCGTTGGCAGCAGATTTGCGGTCTTACAATCCCCTGACACGGAGATTACATGGCGACGGACGCGGTGAGTTACCCTACTTCCACGGTTGGCGGATCGGCTGCCCTAGGATGGCCAACCACAAGGACGGTACAATCCTCCCGAGGCATGGCTGCGACCACCGCAATGGACGGATCGAACCGCGGACAGAAGCGCATCGAGTCCCGAGCGCCGGAGACCGAGCTTATCCGCGAAGCTCAGGCGGGGTCGCGCGTCGCATTCGACGCCCTGGTGAAGCAGTATGAGCAGCAGGTCCTGCGCCTGGCGCTCCACCTGACCGGGAGCGAGCACGACGCCGAGGACATCTACCAGGAAGCTTTCCTGAAGGCCTACCGGTACATCGGCAACTTCCGCTTCGAGTGCTCGTTTTATACCTGGATTTACCGCATTGTTACCAATCTGTGCCTGGACCAGCTGAGGCGCCGGAAGACCCGGCGCGAGGATCAGGCCGTCATCGTCGACCATTCCGGGGACGAGATCGACGTGCTGTCGTCCGTATCCGACGACCGCGCCTTTTCGAACCCGGCCAAGGAACTGGACCGCAAAGTACTGGCGGCGAACATTCAGGACGCATTGGGCAAACTCACGCCGCGCGAACGCATGGTTTTTGAACTGAAGCACTACCAGGGTCTCCGCCTGCGCACCATCGGAGAAATGCTGAACACCACGGAAGAGACCGCCAAAAACACACTCTTCCGGGCGACAAAAAAGTTGAGAGCACAATTGGCGGGCCTTCGCTAGGCCATTACGGTTGGCGAAGATTTGAAACAGATCTGTGGGAATTCTGAGGCTAGAAGGACGTTTGGATATGAATTGCGAACTGGCACATGAGCGGATCGTGATGTCTGTATACGGGGAACTCCCGGATGACGCGGCACACGAACTGGACCGGCACCTGGTTTCTTGCGGGGATTGCCAAAAGGAGCGCGAACAGCTTCGCGCCCTGCGGCTGCTGGCCGACGCGTATCCGGTCGAGGAGCCCGCGGCGAACCTTATGGCGCGCTCGCGCCTGCGCCTCGAGGAGGCGCTCGACGCCGTCCCTCCTAAGACGTGGCTGGAGCGCTTTGCCCAACGTCTCAGCAACAACTTTGCCAGCTTGCAGGCGGCGCCCGTGGCCGCCGGACTGCTGCTGGTGATCGGCGGCGGCGCCGGAGCGCTCGGCGGATATCATGTCGCACAATCGCGCGCGGCCCAGGAAAGTGCCGTCGCGCAGCCCCCCACAACCGCCATGCCGGCGCAGGCCAATCCATTCGAAGTGGCCAATGTCTCGAGCATCGTGCGCCAGCCCAACAGCGAGCAGGTGGAGGTGCATTACAACAAGCTGGTACCGACCGAAGCGAAGGGGACACTGGACGACCCCGCTATCCGCCAGTTGCTGATGCTGGCTTCGGCCAATGGAAGTTCGGTCGATGTCCATGACGATTCGGTAGAATTGCTGGCGGCGGAGTGCCGGGCCGGGCACAGTTGCAAGGGAGCGGGCATCCGCGACGCCCTGATGGTGGCCCTGCGGTATGACCGCAATGCCGGTGTGCGCGAGAAGGCGCTGGAGGGGTTGCAGCCCTACGTGGCCGAGGACGTGCGGGTGCGCGACGCGGTTCTGGAGGCCCTGATGAACGACAGCGATCCCCATATCCGGTCCGCCGCGATCAATATTCTGGGGCCCGTCGATGCCGACACCAGTGTGCGGCAGGTCCTGCATACCGTGGCCAATTCCGATCGGAATCCCCAAATCCGGCTGGTTTCCCGTCAGGCGTTGAGCCGGGTGCCGCAGTTTCAGTAGAAAGCGTTGAACCTTATGGCAATCGCGCCGTCGAACAACAAGAGAGTGCGAGCCATGAAATGGGAAATACGGGAGAGAACGCAAATGAAGTACATTTTGAGGCCGTACATCACAATCGCACTGGCAGTGATTCTGGGGGCCCCGGGACTGAGCGCGCAATCGACCCGAATCGCGCAAATTCTGGAAAGAGTTGATCCGCTGTTATCGCACTCCAATTCACAGGGGTACCTGGGCGTGCTGGTTTCTGACGTCGACAACGACGCGGCGTCGAAGCTGAGGCTGAAGGAAACGCGGGGCGCGCTGATCACGCTGATTGACCACGATGCGCCGGCCGGTCAGGCCGGGTTGAGGGTCAACGACGTCGTTCTGGAAGTGAATAGCCAGCGAGTCGAGGGCGCGGAGCAGTTCGGCCGCATGCTTCGGGAAATTCCCGCCGGGCGCAAGGTTAGCCTGATGATCAGCCGCGACGGGGCGACGCAAACGTTGGAAGTGCAGCTTTGCGACCGCAAGGCGATGGAGCAGGACGTTTGGAACAAGTTGGGCCATCAAGGGGAGGGCTCGACTTCGGCACCGACGTGGGGCATTCTTCCTGGCAACGGCGATGCTCCCACTCCAGGATTCCACATGCCGTTCTTCGGGAGCAGCCTGAACGTGGGCGCGATGGTGGAACCGCTGACGCCGCAGACCGCGGACTTCCTGGGCGTCCGGACCGGGGTGCTGGTGAGGCAGGTGGCACGCAAGAGTGAAGCCGCAACCGCCGGATTGAAGCCCCACGACGTGATTCTCAAGGTCGGAACCGAAGCCATCACAACCACCGCCGACTGGGATCGCGCGCTGCGGTCGAACCAGGGCAAGCCGGTTCAGGTGACCATCCTGCGCGAGGGCAAGCAGCAGACGCTGAACCTGCAGGTGGATTCCAAGCACAACAAGAGCGAGGTCGATTACCGGGATGTGTTTCCGGGATTGCTGCCGGATGGGCCGGGGTCCCCGCGCACGGATCTTGGTGCGTGGGGCGTTGATCCCTGCCCTCTGATGGCGGAGCTGGATCCTGAATGGGGTGCCGATGCACAGGAGGCTACGGAGCGTTGGCGCGAGCAGGCGGAGGAATTCACCAGGAACTACAACCCGGAGGACTTCAAGATCGATCCAAAAGCAATGGAAAAGTTCCAGCAGGATATGGAACAGTTCCGGCAGAACTTCAATTCCGATGATTTCAAGATCGATCCGAAACAGATGGACGAGTGGCAAAAGGAAATGGACCAGTTCCGGAACGATTTCAGTCTCGACCAATTCAAGATAGATCCGAAGGAGATGGAGCAACTGAAGCGGAAGATGGAGGAAATGCGTAAGTCGATGCCGGAACTCTTCCAACTGAACCGCCAGCAGCTGGATCAGTTTCGCCTCGAACTGCAGCGCTTGAGTTCCGCGATGGGGCAAAGGGTCTAGGCTGAATCAGCGCAGTTTAAAAGGGGCGTTGCCGGGATTCCGGTGGCGCCCTTTCTGTTTGTGCGCGATTTCCGTTTCCAAATTTACCGTGTGCGGGTGAGCCCCGCCTGTATAAATTTTGGCGGAAATTCCCGGCATCTAACCAGCGGGGTGCTGAATGCGCATAGCTGTCGGGAAATGGGACAAGTACCTCGTGGCGCCGGGCAGCCGCGTGAACCTTGCGCGGATCGCAACGAACACGACGGACCTTTGCGACGACAAAAAATCTGCCCGCAAGCAATTGAAAGAATATCGAGAACAGATCGACGAATGGCTGGCTGCGCTGGGCGCGGAGCAGCAGAGAACGCTTTTGATCGTTCTGCAGGGAGTGGATGCCTCGGGGAAGGACGGCGCGGTGCGCAAGGTTTTTACCGGCGTGAATCCGCAGCATTGCAAGGTTGTTTCGTTCAAGGAGCCGGATCGCGAGGAGCAACAGCACGACTACTTGTGGAGGATTTATCGCGCATTGCCGGCCAGGGGAGAAATGGGCGTTTTCAACCGTTCCCACTACGAGGACGTGATCGTCTGGCAGGCCCGGGGCAAATTGTCGAAGCAGGGTGCACGCATCCGGCTACGGCAGATTGCGGATCTGGAACGAACCTGGGCGGAGAATGAAACGGTAGTTCGCAAATGTTTCTTTCACATCAGCCGCAAGGAACAGGGCCGGCGATTTGAAGCGCGGCTGGAGGATCCCGAGAAGCGTTGGAAGGTGGAGCCGTCGGACTTCAAAGATCGCAGGCTTTGGCCGAACTTCATGTCGGCGTATGCAGAGGCCTTTTCGCGCACATCGGTCGAGCGTGCTCCCTGGTACATCATTCCGGCAGATCGCAAGTGGTACCGCGATCTCGCCGTGGCGGGCATCGTGCTCGGGGCGCTGCGGGCGATGCACCCTCAATTTCCCAAACCCAGGCTTGACCCTCACCAATTCAAGCTTTAGGTCCTGTGGTGTAAGTCCAGTTTTGAAAGGGCACGACTTTAGTCGTGCCGCAAAGGTCGAAGAATCATCGCGGCTTTAGTGGTATCGCGATCTCGCAGTGGCGGGCATTGTGCTCGCAGCGCTGCGGGCGATGCACCTCAATTTCCCAAACCCAGGCTTGACCCTCACCAATTCAAGCTTTAGATCCTATGGTGCAAGTCCAGTTTTGAAAGGGCACGACTTTAGTCGTGCCGCAAAGGTCGAAGAATCATCGCGGCTTTAGCCGCTGAGGCACGTTTTCTTCAATCTCTCGACTCCCACCACAGCCTGCTAGATCCTTGCTGGGAACGTGACGATCCGGATTGACAGAGCCGCGTAAAAAGAACAAGCTCTTACTCTGATTGTTCCCCGACATAACAAATAACATCGAAGTTATAAGGAAAGTAAGATTCCGTATAACTTCGTGACCCGGCTCCGGATTTATGACGCCAGGATGACAGTTAGCACTCTCATTGCCAACTGCAAGGGAGAGCCCGGCATCGTACGTCGCAGCAAGGAGAACCTGGGGGGGCAAACAGGCAGTTAGTAAGGAGACACAAATGAGAGGTATGCGAATAGCGGGAGTTGCTATGGCTCTCGGAATGTGTGGGCTAAGTTATGCGGTTTGCCAAACACCAGATGAAACGCGCGGCCGGCTACTCACGATCCAGACAAACGTAGGGAGCGCCTATAGCTGTGGCCCTGTAAGTTCACCGCTGTACTGCTATGGAATTCCTGCTGACGTCGGCCCGGCCAACGGCGGCAATGGATCCATGTGGATGGATACATACATTAGTGGCTACAACGCGGGCACGGGATTCATCGCATTTAACGGCGCGGAAGACCCGGGGCAGGGAACTGTAACGTCCCCACGACGAACAGTTCCGGGCAGTTTACATAGCTTGTCGTAGATTTCCACGGATCGACAAGCGACGGCGACAACGGAACCTGGACGGGAATCGTGACACTGACGTTCAGCTGCTAGGTTGCAAGATCGCGCCGCTGGTGGGCCATACGGTCCATGCAGATACGGCACGCGGGCGTCAGAGGGTGTCTGAACCCGCCAAAGGTCTGGACCAAACAAGCGATCGCGGCGCCGCATGATTCCGTACCGCGCAGGATCGGTTAACGGTCCAGCTCCATCGAATACTGCCCCAGATGCCGCGCCCGGGCCTCGAATTGGACTCAGCATTTTCGAGCGCACAGGACATCCACGTCCTCATTTCATTCCGGTTTCATATATCACCGGCTCCCGCCGGACAACAGGAGACAGACCAGATGAAGAATCTGAGCCTCCCCATCCTGGCAATCGCCGCGTTGGCGATCGCCGCGCCCATCACCAAGGCACAAACTTACACCGGTCTGGTCGATCTGCCCGATGGACAAGAATTCAACTGCGGGTCGGCTGGCGCAGTCATCTGCAAAGGGCTGCCGCTGTTGGTCAGCAATGGATCATCATCCGTGAAAGAAACGGTCTGGTTTTCCCAGTACTCTGCTTCGAATTTTGTCGTCTGGCCGGTTGACCCGCTTGGGCTGGACAATTCGACAGGATTGGCTCACTTCACGTCGCCAGACCAAGGCATTAAAACGGGTC
Source organism: uncultured Acidobacteriota bacterium (assembly GCA_963730805.1). Classification (GTDB taxonomy): domain Bacteria; phylum Acidobacteriota; class Terriglobia; order Terriglobales; family Acidobacteriaceae; genus Telmatobacter. Next base: position 969,147 of record CAVSTL010000001.1, read on the forward strand.
CGGGAACGCATCAATTGGACCTTACGTTCGCCGGTACAACTGGCAACGGCACGCCCTATAGCGGCACGTTCGTCCTGTATTACACAACCTACTTTCAATCGGGTCGCGGAGGCGGCTGGAAGTGGGTCGTCACTGGCGGAAAGATCACGGTCAACGTCGTGTGAAATTTAGAACAGACCAGCATCGACACGCACTCGAGCGGCGGCGGAGGAAGGGGCGGAGCGGGCGCGGGATGGCGCTCTATCTGTACGGGCGGGTCAATCAAAATAACTTATCAGTAGTTTTCTGTGGGTAGGTGATTATCGAACGCTTGTCACTTAGCACACTTTTTGGTCGTTCTACAGGGCGTCGATGCGTCGGGCAAAGACGGCGCGGTTCGCAAGGTTTTCAGCGGTGTGAATCCCCAGCACTGCAAGGTTGTCTCATGCAAGGAGCCGGACCGCGCTCCCTGCTACATGATCCCGGTAGATCACAAGTGGTATCGCGATCTTGCCGTGGCGGGTATTGTACTCGGCGCGCTGCGGTCGATGCGTCCACAAATCCTCAAGCCCTGGCTTGATCTCCGCCAATTTAAGTTATAGATCCTTCTTACGAACGTGCCCATCCAAACTGGAATAGCAATGTAGAAAGCAAGCCTTCATTTTGACGGATCTGCGACATAACTCATAACATCGAAGTTATAAAGTAAGTAATTGTTTCAAAATAACTCCATCGCGCGGCGCTTGATTATGAAGCCCAGATGACAATTAGCGCTCAAATTGCCACTGCATTCGAAAGCCGGCATCGTACGTCGCAGCAAGGGGACCTCGGGGGGGGGAAACAAGTAATTAGTAAGGAGACACAAATGAGCGGTAAGCGAATAGCGGGAGTTGCTATGGCTCTCGGAATGTGTGGGCTAAGTTACGCAGTTTGCCAATCGCCAGATGAAACGCACGGACAGCTACTCACGATCCAGACAAACGTCGGAAGCGGCTTTAACTGCGGTCGGGTCAGCTCACCGCTTTACTGTTATGGCATTCCCGTTAACGTCGGCCCGGCCAATGGTGGCAATGGATCCATATGGCTGGATACCTACGTGAGTGGCTACAACGCCGGCACAGGATTTATCGCATTTAATGGCGTTGAAGACCTGGGGCAGGGAACGGTAACCAGCAACGTTCCAACGACCAACAGTTCCGGACAAGTTACCAGGCTTGTCGTCAACTTCCATGGATCCACAAACGACGGAGACAACGGAACCTATACCGGCACCATGACCCTGACCTTCAGCTACTATTATTCAAGCGGCGGAGGAGGAAGAGGTGGAGCGGGCGCGGGGTGGCGCTTTATCTGCACGGGTGGGTCGATCAAAATAACCTATCAATAATTTCCTGTGCTTGGTTATTCGCGGGATACTATGTCGATCTCAGTGCAGCTGCCTGGCGGGCCGAATAACTCCCTCGACCTGCCGGCCGGCCTGTGCGGAAATATGCACAGCGGCCCCACTTACTTTGATGTTGGGCGGAAAGAGCGGATCAGCAGTAGCTACGGCGGAAACATCCACCGGGGTTATGCTGGTCTTGAGAGCGGCATTGATAGCCGCAATGTATTGGTTGGCGAGCAGCGCATAGCCGGTGTTGGTCGGGTGGATGCCGTCCAGACTGAACAATCCCCCCAGAAAGGCGGTGGTGGCGGGAAAGCCGTTGATAGTTACGCCACTTTGTGCAGCGCCCTGAAAGAACGCGTGCATGTCGAGGAGTATGCCCCCGGCCGCCGACACTTGTGCCGCAATGACCGCGTTGTATTGATCAACGGTCGACTGGATCTGCGCGATCTCGGCCGCGTCAAGGAATGCCTCATCGGTCAGAGGAGTGGGCAATTGTCCCTGTTTGAGGGAGGCGACCGCGGCCTGAACCTGGGCGAGTCCGGTAGGGTTCACAAGATCGCCCGGCTGGATGCCAAGCAATGCTGAAACCACGGCCTGGGGCAGCCCCGACCCTGCCGACACCTCGGCAAGAATGACCGCCGCGGGGGTGAGATACGGAACCAGAGTCACGTCGGGCACGTTGGCCACAATCAGCGTCGCCTTGGTCTGCGTGTGAAGCGTCGTGATCAACTGCTGGAATTCGGCAGTGAATGTGCTCACTGGAGTCATGACCGCCGGAGTTCCGGCTATATCGGCAACCAGGGCATCGTTATTGCCCGCCCAGACAAACAGAGCCGTCGGCTTGAGACGGATAGCCTCCTGCATCTGGCTGTGATCCCCGCCGAGGGGCAGGGCGAGCACTGCGTCGGTAATGACGTCTTCAGCGGAGGTTGGAACGAGCACCGGCACCCGGTTGATGACGTCGCCGAGGGTATGGCCCGGGACGGCCAAATCGTACGGCTGGGCGGTGGGATTGTCGCGGCCAGGAGAGGTGCCGGATGCCGGTTGGGTTACCGGCGGGGGACCGAGGCTGACGAGTTGCAGCACGGCGGGCGCTCCCGGGGGCGCGATCAGGGGCAATACAAGTTTGAACCCGGCCTGCTTTGCGACCAGGGAAGCCCAGCCGTTGGGCTGCTGCGTGTCGAGTAAAGAGCCATTCTGAAATCCCGCGCTGAGCGAGTCCCCTATCACGACAGTCGTCTCAAATCCGGGAGTAGCGCTGGAGTTCTTGCTGGAATTGCTCGATCCGCAGCCAAGCACGGCGGCGACCAGGACGGCGAGGGCAGCGGAAGCGAGCAGAAGACGGCGAGAGTAGGGCATGAGGAAGTCGGCTCGTGTGTGAACGTCGGGTCGCGTGCGAAATCTGGCCCGGCAGCCACTATATCACCCGAAGGCTCGCTGCTACTTTACGCCGTTATCGGCATTCCACGAACCCTGCAGCTTGCGCACATAAAGAATCTGGCCTATGTGATAAGCGTTGTGCGCTCCTATGACCGCAATCAGCGAAGCCTTTTCCGCGAGCCTTTTATCATCGGCGCTTTCCACGGCTTTCTCCCAATCGGTTTGAACCTGGTCGAGTTTCTTTACCAGGTCGTCCCATTGCTCGGCGGTGAAGTTATCGAAGGTCTCGTCGTTCTTTCCCGTGAATGCCGGGTTCTTCTCGCCTTTGAAATCGGACAGTTCCCGCGCGTCCCAGAACCACAGGTGGTAGGCAAGCTGGCCGACCGAGTGACTGCCTTTCCCGGGGCTCCAGCGAGCCTGTTCGGCGGTCAGGCCCGCGACCGCTGCCTTCGCCGGCACGAACCAGTTTGCCTCGTTGTGTGTGCTGCGAAGCTGCTCGAGCAGAACCCCGCGCAGATCGGTGGGCAGTTTCTTGTTTTGCGCAACAGCGCTGAGCGCGGCGGCAAACAGAAAGGCGAGAACGAGCTTTTTCATCAGGCGGCCTCGGAGTTCAAAATGCTGCCGGAAGTATACTTCCGCGGGCTTGCCATTCCCGGCCAGCACCCATCAGAGGGAATCCGGCAATGGACTGATCCAGTCCGTTTCAGAACTCCCAAGGGCGGTTGAGTCACTTAGCGGTTGGCGATGGGGCCGCTTTTCAATACGTTTCGAATTGCCATGACCCGAAGCTCACAAGCTACCCTGCACCTCGCCAACCCGCGTTCAGAGAATGCGCAAGCTCAATCGGTCCTCCAACCCGCTCTTCAACCCGCCGCATCGCTGTTTGCCATCGGCATGACAGGGCTGGGCGTGCTGGCGCTCATCTACGGCGATTTCGCGCTGGTGTGGCAGCCGGTCGCTCCCTGGGTTCCGGGGCGCACGGCGCTGGCCTATGCATCCGGCGTGCTGATGCTGGCGGCCGGGGTGGGGCTGCTGTTTCGCGCGGCCGCCAGCTGGTCGGTGCGGGTGCTGTTCCCCTACCTGGTTGCGTGGATGCTGCTCAAGGTGCCCGCCCTGGTGGTGGCGCCGCAGATTGAAGGCGTGTGGCTGGGGTTTGGAGAACTGGCCATGCTGCTCGCCGGGGGGTGGGTCTTATTCGCCAAGCTGGCCGGTCTGGGAGATGACTCGCCACTCCGCTTCGCGACGGGCGACAGCGGCATCCGGATCGCGAAGTACCTGTTTGCGATTTGGGTCATTCCTGTCGGGCTGTCGCACTTCTTTTATGTAGACGCGACGATGCAACTAATTCCGGGGTGGATGCCGTTTCCTCGGTTCTGGGCATATGCCACGGGGGCGGGACATATAGCCGCGGGGCTGGGTTTGCTGTTTTCCTTCGTTCCCCGCGCGGCGGCGTTTGCCGAGGCAGGCATGCTGACGGCAATTACGCTGCTGGTGTGGGCGCCGAGAGTTTTCTCCGATCCCAAGGGTCGCATGCCGTGGACGGCATTCTGGATCTCCTGGGCGATTACAGCGGCGGTGTGGGTGCTGGCGCAGGGGATGAAAAAAGCAGCGACTCGGGACTAGGGATTCGGGACCAGGCCGCGGGCCTATATACGATACTGTGCATTGGCGCTGGACTCCATGAAAGTATTTCTCGCCATCTTCGTCGTCCTGGTCATCGCCGGGTCGCTGTTTGCCGACTACAAGTGGCGGCAGTGGATGGCGGCGCGGCGGCGGGACCATGATGACGGAACCCCCAGGTAGGCCGGCCTGAGACGACGGTCCTCCCACAGAAACCTCTTTACGCGGCCCGTGTTTGCTTAAGCACAGGGAACGGCGCGACCGTTTGCTTTTAACTAAGGGCTGCGAACTGAGAACTGCGACCGTTACAATCAGCTAGAGGGAGCCGTCCAATCGACATGTTTCATCTTGTACGCTTTCGTTCGTCCATCGTCCGCGGCGCCGGCCTGATGCTGGCCGCGGCTGCGCTCGTTCTGCTGCCGGCGGCACGGGCCCAGCTCAATGTGCCTCCAGCCGGAACCCAGGTGCATGATCCGTCGATCCTCAAGCCTCCGGCAGGGGCCCGCGTGGCCATCGTGGAATGGGAAGACATGGAGTGTCCGGACTGCGCGCGCGCCAACCCGCTGCTGCGGGAGGCCGCTGCCAAGTACAACATTCCCTGGATACGGCACGACTTTCCTCTGGCGTTCCACGCCTGGAGCTTTAATGCGGCGGTGAATGCGCGCTGGTTCGACACCAAAAGCAAGAAGCTGGGGGACGACTATCGCGATTCGGTCTTCGCCAGCCAGCAGGCCATTACCACCCCGGACGCCCTGGCGCAGTTTACGCAGAAGTATGCCCAGGAGCACGGGATTGCGTTCCCATTCGCGGTCGATCCGCAGGGGAAACTGGCTGCCGAGGTAAAGGGCGACTACGCCCTCGGGCAGCGCGTGGGGATCGAGCATACGCCCACGATCTGGGTGGTGACGGCCAACTCCAAGGGCGCTCCGTTTGTGGAGGTTGTGGACCGGAGCAAGCTGTATCAGCTCATCGACCAGGCGATTTCCGACACCAAGTCGGCGTCCGCGGCGCCCGCTCCGAAACGGCCTACCAGCAAATAGTCCTTCTATACGAATGGCTTACGGCGCATCCGAGGGATGCGCCGTAAGCATTTGGAAAGACAAAAAGGGTCGCGCGAAAGGTCTTGTTTTCAGTCGGCGGGCTGGATCTGGACGAGACCGCCGGGCCCGGGCGAAACGGTCGTGGTCTGCGGGGCGCGCCAATGGTCGATGTAGCTGATGCGGTGCACGCAGCCGATCGTGCAGTTGGGGGCGCAGCTCTTGGCGGTCAGGAATTCGCGCTTTACGTCGGCGGTCGTGTACTCGGCAATCGGCACCCCGGGGTACCCGCGCTGCTGCGAGCAGTAGTGGACCAGCCCGTTCTCGCAGATATAGAGATACCGTGACCCTGCCCGGCAGCGCCAGTCGTTCGGCCGCCCCTGCGCAATGGCTTCCTGGAACTTGTCGAACTGGGCGTAGTTGGTCTTCTTGCGGTTGGTCATCTCGAAGTAGACCCGGGCGTCGGCTTCGCGCAGGGGCTTCAACTGGCCGTCGCCGTCGTGGATGATGCCAATGGTCGATTCGAAGCCCAGCTCCAGCGCCCGCTTGCCGATCACCAGGGCATCGTTGGGGTCCTTGAACCCGCCGCCGACTACCGAATTGATGTTGACGTGGAATTCGGCGTGTTCGGCCAGCATCTGCAGCTTCTTGTCGAGGACTTTGAGGCTCTTTTTGGAGATTTCGTCGGGCACCACGTTGTCGATCGAGATCTGCAAGTGGTCCAGCCCGGCCCGGTTAAGTCGTTCAATCCGTTCGACATTCAGCAGGTAGCCGTTGGTGATCATGCCGGCGATGGCCCCGGTGCGGCGCATGCGGCGGATGATGTCGTCGAGCTGGGGATGGGTCAGCGGCTCGCCCCCCGAGATGCCGATCATGGCGGTGCCCAGGCGCCCCAGGTGGTCGATCCGCCGGTACATCTCTTCGAGCGGGACCGGCTCGGAAACCTTGTCGTACTCGTTGCAATAGCCGCACGACAGGTTGCAGAAGCGCGCCGGCACGATCTGGGCCAGAACGGGGTGGCCAGTCGTAGCCAGTGCGCGCGCCACCATCGCGTATTCGCGGACCTTGCGGTTGGCTGCTTTCCAGCGTCCGCGCAGGGTCGATCTCCGGGGAATGGCCATTAGTTACTATTGAAACATACATCTTCCACTGGAATATAGCGACCCGGTGCGGGAGATGGATGGAGGCGGAATCTAAGATTAGGGACCCCCGGTGTGAAGTTTTTGAACCAGACCCTAAAGGCTAGGGCGGTGTTCCTGAGGAAGCGGGACTATGCAATAGCGTCGTAAGTTCTAAAGGCGCTTTTAACCAAACAGTAACTGACAGAGCGGGACGGTCACTCGCCCGCTTCACACCAACCACGCGCGCTGTCATCCTGAAGCGCGGCGAAGGATTGTTCGATTTTCATACCACCCTGCTTCTTGACGTCCACAGCAGCCTTCACCCCTATGTAGATTGCTACTTGACAATCCAACTGCTGAATGCTACATAGGTAGCGGCCATGCTCGAACTCCGTCGCGTCACAAAGTACTTCTCGGGGATTCCTGCCGTTGACGATGTCAGCTTCTGTGCGCGTCCCGGCGAGGTAACAGGCTACCTTGGTCCGAATGGCTCCGGTAAATCAACGACCATCAAGATGATTACGGGCCTGATCGAGATGACATCGGGCCAAATCCTCTTTGAAGGCAGCGCGATCGATGACGATCTCATTGCGTTCAAGCGCCGCATGGGTTATGTTCCCGAGGAGCCGAACCTCTACAACCACCTCTCGGGCGCCGAATACCTCACCATGGTGGGACAACTCCGTGACCTGCCTGCGTATGAAACCTCCGAACGCATCGACGGTCTACTTCGCCTCTTGTCGCTCTACGACGACCGGCACGCATCGATCTCCGGATACTCGAAAGGCATGCGTCAGAAGATTCTGATCGCTGCGGCCCTGATGCACAACCCCGACCTCATCCTGCTCGACGAGCCTTTCTCGGGTCTCGACATTGGCTCAGCGCTGATCCTGCGCAGCCTGATTCAGGAACTGGCCGCACGCGGCAAGGTGGTGCTGTTCAGTTCCCATGAACTGGACACCGTGGAGCGCATCAGCCATCGTGTGGTGATTCTGCATCGAGGCAAGCTGGTGGCCGACGACTCGATTGAACATCTTCGTTCGCTGATGGAGTTGCCGACGCTGGAGGCAATCTTCTCTCAATTGGCGGTGGAGCAGGATGCCGGCACAATGGCGCGACAGATCGCGGACCTGATCCATGCGTAGGGTGCTCGCCTCGATCGCAAGCCGGCTGCCTCTGCAGTTTCGGGTTCTGCACCGTCAATTCCTGTTGCGCGTGGTGGACCTCGAGGCCCTCTCGATTGAGGCCGACATCCCGCGCTTCCTCGGCCAGTTCGCCGGCATTCTCATCTTCATCAGCCTCATGCGCGCCCTCGGCGCGCTGTTCTTTCCGCCCGCACCCTCCCAGACTTGGCCGGTTGAGCAGGGCCAGATCTCCAACATGCTCCTGGTGATCGGCCTGTGCTCGGTCATCACCTGGGACGCCACCTTCCCCGATCGGCGCGATCTCGCGGTGCTCGGCCCGCTCCCCGTGCGGCCGCGCACCATCCTGCTGGCAAAACTGTCGGCGACCTGCGGGCTGCTCGGCATTGCCATCCTCTCCCTCAACTTCGCATCCAGTTGTTCCTGGGCCCTGGTCTTTGGAGGAAGCGACGGTTACGCGGGGATGGCGCGCTTCTTCGTTTCCTTCTGGTTCACCATCGTTGCCGCCTCCTTGTTCCTCTACGGTGCTGTGCTGACCATCCAGGGCCTCACCGCGCTACTGCTCACCCGCAAGATGTTTCTGCGTGTCTCGGCAGCTTTGCAGCTATGCGCGTTTGCCGCGTTTCTGGGTGTGTACTTCCTGCAGCCGGAGTTCAGCAGCCTCAAAGAAATGACGGACCCTGCCAATCGATGGCTGCTCGCATCTTCGCCAACATTCTGGTTCTTTGCGTTGCTCAACCAACTGAATGGCTCCTTGCCGCGTGATCTCTTCTGGCTTGCCGGGCGCGCGTGGATCGCCCTTGGCATAGTGATTGCGGGTTCGGCCGCATCGCTGCTGCTCACCTATTTGAAGACGATGAAAAAGACAGTGGAGCAGCCTGACCTGGTCCCTGGCGCCGGCGGAGTGCATTGGGCGCTGCGCTTCGGCGGTGCGCTGCACACGGCGATCGTCACATTCAGCATGCGTTCGCTGGCGCGCAGCCGGCAGCATCGCGTCGTGTTCGCGTTCTTCTTGTCGCTGGTGTTCGCCATCGCCCTTTCGTGGCTTCGACACGAGATAGCTGCCTCGGGACATGAGCCCATATCGACGGACTTTTTGATCGCGACCTTCATGATGATGAGCTTTGCGGTTCTGGGCCTGCGTGGCGTATTCTCGCTCCCGATCTCGCTCAACGCCAACTGGGTGTTGCGCATTACGCAACTTCAGCCGACGCAGCGCTACGTTGCCGCCACCCGGCGTGCCCTGCTGCTCTTTGCGGTTGGGCCGATCCTGCTGGTAACTGCGCTGCTCTCCCTCAACTTCAGGCCGTGGCGGGACGTCCAGGAGCACCTCGTGATTCTTGCGCTGCTCGGCTTCCTGTTTGTGGAGTTCGCTCTCTACAAGTTCGACAAGGTCCCATTCACGTGCTCTTATCTGCCGGGCAAGACAAACGTCCAGGTCATCTTCTGGGGCTTTGCGTTCCTCGTGACGATCTTTGGAATAACCGGCGCGGTCTATGAACACGGGGCGCTGCACGATGCTTCGAAATACGCCACCATAGCGGGGGTCTTGCTGGCCGCGAGTGTGGGGCTGGGAGCGGTCAACCGGCTGCGCGCCAAATCGGCGGTACTGTACTTCGAGGAGATGCCTCAGGAGGTCCTCACCCGACTGGGATTGATCTTTGTCCCACCGGCCGAGTCCTCATCAAAATAAGTACTTGACCAGCCGACTCACCACAGCCACCAACAAAGCGCAGAATCGTAACTTCAGAACGGGCGTATTTTCTCAAGAACCACTCGATTGGCGAAGCCGGCGCAGAGCATGATCAACAGGGTCCTTGAGGGTAGTATCGCCGTTGATTCCCGAGTGGTGGCCCACTCTCCCCAACCCTGAGCCAGATCACACCCCGCGAGACTTCAGCATCGGCGGTCATACGACCAGAACGAATCATCTCTCAAGAACTCTACCTCCGCCATCCAAGTAGACGGCCTTCGGCAAGCCGTCTTGATCACACCGGAGTGCGTCCCCATCCTCTTCAGAAACCGGGAACCGCAGCCATTCCGGCTTGACCAGAACCGGGCGATCCGAGATCACATGTTGCCCGATATAGTTTTGCTTCTCGACAAAAATGAGGCGCTGACTGAAGTGGATAGTACGCCCCGGTATCGCGGGAGGAAGGACGATGGAGAAGTTTTGGGTGAGAACTGAGCACGACCCGCCAAGCCGGGGCTGGTTAGAAAAAGCAAAGGTTCGATGATCTTTCCGCGGGTCTCTAGTCAACGCTGACTGCAGCCTCTAGCAGGTACGTCTGTCCGTCCGGATTGCTAAGAGTCATGGGCGCCAGGCCGGCCTTAACGCTGGGCAGGACGCATTGCAGGGTCTGGTCATCGATCGGGGTGCATGACGCGCTCTTTCCTGCAATTGTCGCCGTGGTTCCGGCCACGAATCCGTTTCCGCGGATCTTGAGAGTTGCGCCCGGCGTTGCTTCCGCAGGACTCACGGTCCCCGCCGCCAGGGGAACGACAGCCAGTTCGTAATAGTTGAGCGAGGTGCCGGCAGCGGCCAGGATCTTTCTCCCACTGGGATCGATGGCGAATGCCTTGGCCCAATCGGGGGTCGTGGACGAGGGAGGAAGGGGCGGCATGGTTAAGAGCGATCGTCCATTGCGTGTATCGGATATGTTTATCTCCCCCGGCCAGCCATAGGTGTAGCGCAAGCCTCCCGATCCGGTAAGGAGATTTCTGATCCCCACGAACTGAAAAGGAACCCGGGGCCGGAGGTTCTGATCCAGCGCGAATCCAGCCGCCGCCAGAACCGTTCCGTCGGCGTTTACGGCGACCGTATCTCCTCCGGTGTAAGTGATTTCTGTGGGCGCGCTGAACGCATCTGAAGCCGGGTCATACTTCCACGCGTAGAAAGCCCCGGCTAGCACGGCCACGCTTCCATCCGTGCTGGAGGCCATGGTCGAGGGCACGACCGCGAACGGGTTTCCGCTCTGCACATCCGTCCTGACCCGCACCGTCATCCGCGCGAGATCGATCTCCCGCAGGTCGTCCTGCGTCCACCCCGTGAGAAGCACAAAGGCGCGGTCTCCGGCGACGGTGATGACCGGCATCGGGGAGGTCACTGTCGCTGCCCCATCGGACGGCACCAGAACATTCACAGCCGTGCTCGTGCCGCTGGTCAGGTCGAACACCACCACGCTGTGGTCTGTCGGATCGGAAACCACCAGCTTCGCATTGTCAGGAGTAAGAGCGACGGATCCCAGGACCGCGCCGGAACTGATGGTGGAAGACTGCATGGGCTGCAGCAGACTCTGGGTCTCAGGATCAAATACCCCAATGGTGTTGTCCGGGCCGGCCAGGTAAAAGCGATCGCGAGACGGGTCGTAGATGGCCGAGGTGTATGCCGCAGTGGTCAAGGTGACGTCCTGGGTCAGGTGCTGCACCATGTTCCTGGTGGTTTCGGATGTCCCGTCCATGAGCGACAGTTTGAGATCCGCCCATCCGGGCAGTCCATATGGCACATCGACCTGTAGTTCCCGCCATGTATCGGGGCCCACGATGCTGAGCGGACTTGTTCCGGCAAGCAAACCGCCAACTGTCACAGAGGGGCTTTGGAACGGCACGAGGCCGTCGGCCCACACTATGGCGGGAACCTCTCCTTTGGAAGACACTGCGGAGGGGTCGATCCAATGCGCGTGCGGACCATAGGAGTAGCCGCCGGGCAGAAGTACGGCGTTGTTGTTGGCGTCGGTTAAGAGCACCGTCACGGGCCCGCTGGCCGTGGCCGCAGGAGAGGTCGCGGTGAAGAAATTGAGCCCGTTCGAAGAGGATGGGTATGTGGTGACCACGTCCTTTGTAGCCGGAGTGGTGCCAAAGTAAGCTTCCATGGTGGAGCCGAGTCCGTCCGAGTTCCCCGAAGCGGGAGGGCCCGGCGTGAACTGCACTTGCGTACCACCTGACAACGGTCCCTCATTGGGATTGCCGATGGAGTTCCCGATGAGTTGTTCAGAGAACCACGGCATGGCCGGAACGGTGGGCTGGAGTTGGGCCACACTGGCCACAAACGCGCCGAGATCGGCGATCCCGTATACGCGATTGCTCTCGTCGGTATCCCACAGATTGGCGCGCCGGGCGGCAAGGGTGAGGCCCTGATATCCAGCGGGGAGGGCGGTCTTTGCATCCAGAGCGAGGACATCGAAAGGTTCGAATGCGTAGAGGTATTTGCCGTCGTGGCTGAAAACGATATTGGAGTCTTGCGATGTGTACTGCGCCTGCTGCTGCAGGCCGCGGTCCCAGAAGGTGATGTATTGCTCCGATGAGCTGGCATAGGACAGGGTTCCGACCATGGCGAACTGGGATCCATCGGGGTTCGCCGCAACCCCGGCAATGCTGAACTGTGCGGGTGTGGCGCCGATGAACGCCTGAGCTTCGGCAGAGTACACCGCCATCTGCGGTCCTGTCTGTCCCAGCGTTGGAACGACGAGGTACTTTCCATCCAGCGATCGCGCTGGGGTTACGCCGTAAAGGCCGACATCCGGGCCGCCGGGGTTGGCGTTGGCGAAGGCGCCGCTGGCTCGATCGTACGAGATCAGATTGCCCATTCCGGGCGCAACCGATTTCGAGTTACCCGCCTCTATCAGCATGGGACCGGCGGCCATCAGAAAGGGCAAAACCGGCTCCAGAGTTGATGATGGATCTATTACGGAAGCGGGAATCTCGATCTGACCGGTAACATGCAAGGCTGCGGGGTCAACGAAATACACATGGGGCGTGCTGGTCCCCACCGCCAGTTCACTGCCGTCCGGCGCAAGGCTGAGTCCGATGGCTCCCGGGACGGTGACCGCTCCCACGCGGTGGCCATCCACGGTGGAGTAGGCCTCGACTTCATTCATGGCCGGATTGCTGAAGAAGAACTCTTTGAGCTTCGAATCGTAGACTACGTTGCCCGGGAACCCTGTATCGGATTCCCCTCTGAATTCCGGTGCAGGCGGGGTGACAAAAAAGTCTCCGGGAAACGGCCGCGGCTGAAACGAAGGGCTTCCGCCCGACCCGCCCGAATCCCCAGACCCTCCAGAGCCGCCCGTCGAACCTGTCCCAGCTCCGCCAGTGCCGCCACCGCAGCCCGCCAGGGCCGCAACCAGAAAAAAAAGAAGGCCAGTAGAAAAACGAATGAACTGCATGCCGCCGCCTTCCACCGCCCGTTGGTGGTGGATCAAAGTCCATAGTTTGCGGAAAAAGTAAGGCAAGTATACCAAAGAGCCAGGGACTTCGTTGTGGGCGAACTGTCAACTGTCGCCAACAAGGCAAGCGCTCATTGAAAAGGTTGCGGCAGGAATGTGAGCGACTCGGAAGTATCGCCCACTGGAAATCGTAGAGGCAACCGCAGACCCTTCACTACGTATAGGATGACAACCTTTTGGGGTAGCGAAGGTCGTCGTTTACGCCGAAACTCCCCAATCGTGGCCGACTCTTTCCTTTGACAGCTCTTCGCCTCTGACCGGGAAGTCGGTCTTATCACCGGACGCCACACTTGGGCAGTGTTTTGACTTATTGACTATTCTGTAGAATTTCTGATTCCCGAAAGTTATCCGCGATGCAATTCTGGCTCGTGCGGACTGAGCCCGCAGCGGTCGCCAAAGGTTTCGATCTTCAACTTGGGAGAGCTACTTTTCCGTGGCCGTTCTGCGTTCGGCTTCCATCAGATTGGTCAGAATATCGTTGATGTCCTGTTCCTGATATCTTCTGACGTCATTCGGACCAGCGCGCCTTGCGCTGACGATGCGGATGATTTCTTCACCATGGTCATCCTCCCTCCGGGGTCCCCGGCGACTAATACCGCTCTTGTGCTTCTGAATTTGCAGAACATTATGCCCGGTTAGAGGAGAATGATATCGGGGAAACCAGAATCGATGCGCCGTTAGAACCTTCCAACTCTCAGCTCAGCCAGGGGCACAATTCCCCTTCTATTCGCCTCTCGGAGCCGGTTGCGCAAAAAAAATTCTGGGCTGTAAAACTGTGAAAACCCGTTTAACATATTTAGAGTGTTGAAGTTACGCGATTTTTAAAGCGTCTTTTTGCACCAATCATTGTGCAAATATCCTGCTTTTTGGCCGTTTTTGGACGTTTTTATGCTCCCAACCGTCCCCGTTGCGACCATCGGCCCCCCAACCGCAAACTACTGATTATTAACCGCTACCTGGCAAATCCTTACGCGGCGAAGCGGGATTCGCTGGCGGTCTCGAGACGCGGCGGCAGAAAGGCCTCAGGGGCTTTTCCGGGGGAAGGAGTTTCGGCGCCAAAGGCCTTATTTCGGTGGGTTGGCTTGGACGTGATGACAAAGGTGTCGGCGCCGGTCGGAACCATGCTCAGCAGTGGTTCGCGGCCGCGAAAGGAGCGCCCGACCTTGAACTCGAGCCATTCGCTCAGGCGGGGATCGTGGATCTCGGGACGCCCGCCCCAGAAGTCGGGCGAGAGCGTGCATTGGATCCGGAGATCGTCCAGCCTGAGATCGATGGATCGCATTTCTTTGCGGAAATAACGCCGCACATTGGCTTCGCCGACCAGCAAGCCGGTTCGGTCGTTTCCATTTCTTTGCGTCTTCACGATCATGATTCACCGCCAGTGTTCTTCAGGAAGACCTATTCGAATACACCTCAGGCGCACGGGTTTGCGCACTTTGTGCAATCGCACCGAGGACAGGATTCTCAGTTGTGCAACTGGGCCCGCCGCATCGATCTGGGCATTGGCATTGGTCGTGTCACGCCAACACGGCAGGTCGAGGGAATTGAGGCATAACCGGTCTGTTTGGGAGATGGACTCGAGTTATGCAGAGTTACCTGGCTACTTCTAAGTGAGGCTACCACGGTTTGCGGAGAATGGTGCCGATTTACGCGGAGTTGAAACAACATGTGTGACCTGGCGCACATAGGGAACCGGCTCGTTTCCCTCGCGTAGAAATCACAATTTACTGAAACGGTTTTGTGGTTAAGGTCGATGCACCCGGCCGTTCAGGGTCAGTGGCCTCCCACCCAGGCGGAGCCTTCCCGGAGCACCCGGTCGGGTTGGAGAACTGCAAGGGTTCGGTGGCAAAACGGGGACGCCTAAGGCTGAAAATGTCGCGGATATAGTTCTGATGGACTCGCCACGGCGGCCGGGAGCCCTGGCGGGGCCAGTGCGCCTGGCCGCGCTGAATGTAGCCGGGGGTGAAGTGCTCCACGAAGGTTGCGGCGGCGGGCTCGTCGTCGCTCGAGGGCGTAACCTGGCGAACGGCTTTGCGGTCCATGTAGTTGAGGAGGCGGCAGACCCAGGCGCAGATGAGGTCGGCTTTGAGCGTCCACGAGGCGTTGATGTATCCGAAGACCGAGGCGAAGTTGGGTACGCCAGAGAGCATGACTCCTTTGTAAGACAGCGCATTGGCGGGATCGAGGAGGCGGCCGTCGACGCGAAGCTCGGCGCCTCCGAACTGCTGCAAGACCAGGCCGGTGGCGGTGACGATGATGTCGGCTTGGAGGTCCGGCCTCGATTTCTCGCCCGATTGGAGACGGATTCCCTCGGGGGTGAAGGTTTCGATTTCGCCGGTAACGATGGAGGCGCGGCCCGATTTGAGGGCTTGAAAGAAGTCCCCGTCCGGGGCGAGGCAAAGTCGCTGCTCCCAGGGGTTGTAGCGCGGGTTGAAGTGGGTGGCGATGTCGTAATCGGGGCCCAGGGCGGCGCGAACACGCTTCAGAATCCCGGCTTTGACGAGTTCCGGGCGGCGCCGGGCCATTTGATAGAGATACATGGTGTAGGCGACGTTTTTCCATCGGCTGAGGCGATGGGCGTGCCGGGAGGGCATGACGCGGCGCAGCCAGTTGGCGATGGGGTCGCGCCCGGGAAGGGCAACGATGTAAGTGGGGGATCGCTGCAGCATGGTCACGTGGGCGGCGGTTTCGGCCAGCGCGGGGACGAGCGTGACGGCGGTGGCGCCGCTGCCGATGACGACGATGCGCTTGCCGGAGTAGTCGAGATTTTCAGGCCAGGCCTGGGGATGTATGACGGGGCCGGAGAAACGAGCCAGGTTGGGAAGGTCGGGAGTGTATCCCTCGGAATAGCGGTAATAGCCGGCGCAGGAGATGAGGAAGTTGCAGGTGAGAGTGACGGGCTCGGCGGCGCCGTCGGGCGAGGTGCGCTCGGCTTCGATGGTCCAGGCGGCTTGCTGCGACGACCAGGAAGCGCGCAGGATGCGATGGCGGAAACGGATGTGGCGGTCGATGCCTTCGTCGCGGGCAGTCGAAACGATGTATTCGCGGATTTCATTTCCGGGAGAGATGGCCTTGGCGCCGGTCCAGGGCCGGAAGGAGTAGCCCATGGTGAACATGTCGGAGTCGGAACGGATGCCGGGATAACGGAAGAGGTCCCAGGTGCCGCCGATGCGTTCGCGCTGCTCAAGGATGACGTAAGTTTTGCGGGGGCACATGGTTTGGAGATGATGGGCAGCGTCGATGCCGGAGAGTCCGGCGCCCATGATGATGACGTCGAAATGTTCGAGTGGCGTCGAAGGGCGTGGAGGCACAGATTTGATATCTCATTTCGGTTGGAGGGATAGCAACAAGATTCTTGGCGATGGCGGGTCGGAGAACGGCAACGCCACCGGCTATACTGCGGGCTCGGGATGGGTCGTTGGTGCGAGCCCGGCGGGGCGGAAAGGATTCGATGAGTGACCTGTTGAGTCGCAGAGAGGCTCTGAAGGGAGTGCTCTCGGCGGGAACGATGGCGATGATCGGGCCGGCGGGTGCAACGGCTGAGGAGGAATCGCTTTCGGTTGGAGTTGCACCGGTTGAGGTCGAAGTGACGACCGTCAGCGCGGTGACGGCTCGGGTGCGAGTTCGAGCCTGGCGGGATGGGAAGGCGGCGGAGCGGGAGCCGGATGGTGCGGTGGTGGAGCGCGGCTGGAGGCCGGCGGTGCGGATGCGGACGTTGGCCGGGACGCGCATCGTCAAGTCGGGGGATTTGCGGGTGAGTTTCTCGGCGCGGCCGCTGACGGTGCGTGTGGAAGGAAAAGATGGGAGGGTTGTTCAGGAGCTTGCAGTCGATGAAAAGTCCGGCGAGCTGGGCTTCAACCTTGGCGGTGGGCCGGTGCTGGGACTGGGGCAGGGCGGTCCGCAGTTCGACCGGCGGGGGCAAACGGATGCGATGGTCAGCGGGCAGGGTGGCTTCAAACTGGGCACGCACGGAGCGCGGGTCCCGGTTCAGTTTTTAATCGGCACGGGCGGGTGGGGATTGTTCGTGCATGCGCCGCTGGGGACATTTGATTTGACGGGAGAGAAGGGGCGGCTGCGGGCGTTTGATAAGGGCGCGGCGCTTCCGCTGGATGTTTTCGTGATCGGGGCGAGTGATCCGGTTGAGATTTTGCGGGAGTATGCAGCCATCACGGGGTTACCGGAAATGCCGCCGCTGTGGTCGTTCGGGTACCAGCAATCGCATCGCACGCTGGATTCACCGGAGGAGATCCTGGCGGAGGCGAAGACGTTTCGCGAGAAGCGATTGCCGTGCGACGCGATGATCTACCTCGGGACCGGATTTTGCCCGAATGGGTGGAACACAAACAACGGCGAGTTCACTTGGAATGCGCGGGCATTTCCTGATCCGGCGAGGGCGATTGCGCAGTTGCATGAAGAACATTTTCGAGTGGTTCCGCACGTGGTTCTGGAAGGGCACCGGTTGACGGGGACGGTGAATGATGGGTGCACGGCGGATTCGTTGCCATCGGGAAGAACGCCGGATGGCCACTGGCCGCCGGATCGGCAGGTGAGTTGCTACTGGCCGGTTCACAAGGGGCTGGCGGACCTGGGCGTGGATGGATGGTGGCCGGACCAGGGCGATGACCTTGATGCGCCGTCGCGGCTGGCGCGGATTCGGATGTACTTCGAAGGGCAGCAGGGTTATCGACCGAACCGGCGGGTGTATGCGCTCCATCGCAATGGCTATGCGGGCATGCAGCGGTATGCGGCGTTTCTGTGGTCGGGCGACGTGCTGTCGCGCTGGGAGACGCTGAAGACGCACGTGCCGGTGGCCATCAATACGGGCTTGAGCGGAGTTCCTTTCTGGGGAACGGATATTGGCGGCTTTGTTCCGACACAGGAATACACGGGTGAGTTGTTTGCGCGGTGGTTTCAGTTTGCGGCGTTCTGCCCGTTGTTCCGGTCTCATGGGCGGGACTGGAAACTGCACCGGCCGTGGGGATGGAACACGGGAGAGATCGGGTATCCGGAGACGCCGGGATATCATCCGGCGGAGGAAGAACTGCATAATGCGGCGATCGAGCCGGTCTGCAGGATGTACCTGGAACTGCGTTATCGGCTGATGCCGTATATCTACTCCGCGGTGCGGGAGACGTGCGAGACCGGGCTGCCGATGATGCGCGCTCTCTGGCTGCACTATCCCGATGATCCATCGGCGGTGAGGCGCGGAGATGAATATCTGTTCGGGAGGGATCTGCTGGTCGCGCCGGTGGTGGAGAAGGGAGCGACGAGCCGCACGCTCTATCTGCCGCGAGGAACCTGGTATGACTTCTGGACGAATGAGAAACATGAAGGCGGGCGCGAGGTTGAGCGCCAGGTTGATCTGAGCACGTTGCCGTTGTATGTGCGTGCGGGGGCGGTGATTCCGATGGGACCGCTGAAACAATACACGGCGGAAGTTGTGGATGGGCCGTTGGCACTCACAGTGTTCCCGGGTGCGAACGGTGCGAGTGCACTATATGAGGACGATGGCGAGAGCTTCGACTTCCGCAAAGGAGCGTTCATGCGCATGGAAATGGGGTGGGATGACGCAGCGCGAAGGGTTTCGCTGCGGGTGGGACCGGGGTCGCGCATGCTGCGGGCGGAGGGGGCTGCTATCGAGGCCAGGGTCGCGGGATCGGACCACGTATCGACTGCCATCTTCAAAGGCGATCCGGTGTCGATTGCGCTTTGACAGCCGGCCATCGAAGAAGGCAATGCCCGGGCTGTATTCTTGATTCGAGAAGCGATGACGAAGCCTGATTTGCCCCACCGGATCGAAGTGATTGACTCGCACACCGCGGGTGAGCCGACGCGCTGCGTTTTGTCGGGAGGTCCGCAGTTGGGGACGGGTTCGATGGCCGACCGGCTGGAGGTGTTGCGCTCGAAGTATGACAATTACCGGCGGGCGATTCTGTGCGAGCCGCGCGGATCGGATGTGCTGGTGGGCGCGTTCCTGCTGGAGCCGGTCGATCCGTCGGCGGCGGCGGGGGTGATCTTCTTCAACAATTCGGGCTACCTGGGTATGTGCGGACACGGCATGATCGGCGTGGCGGCCACGTTGATGTACCTGGGCCGAATCGGCTTCGGGGAACACCGGCTTGAAACACCGGTCGGGCAAGTGGGCGTATTGATTGCCGAAAATGGCGAAGTGATGATCGGCAATGTGGATGCGTATCGCTATCGGGACCAGGTTGCGGTGGAAGTGCCAGGATACGGAATTGTGCACGGCGACGTGGCGTGGGGAGGGAACTGGTTCTTCCTGGTGGAGGAGCATCCGTTTCGACTTCACCTCGAAAGCGTCGACGAATTGACTGAGTTCACGTGGAAGATTCGGCTGGCGCTGCGAGACAACGGCATAACCGGCGCGAATGGCGCGGAGATCGACCACATCGAACTTTTTTCGGCGCCTGAGAATGCATGCAATAACGGACGCAATTTCGTATTGTGTCCCGGAAAGGCCTATGATCGCTCGCCCTGCGGCACGGGGACGAGCGCCAAGATGGCCTGCCTTGCGGCCGCTGGCAAGCTGGCGCCAGGCGACTTCTGGAGGCAAGAGGGGATCCTGGGGACGGTGTTTACCGGAAGCATCCTGCGCGAAGGTGATCGCATACTTCCGTTCATCCGCGGCGCGGCTTACGTGACCGCAGTTTCGACGCTTATCTTTGCGGACAGCGATCCCTTCCGCGACGGCATACCCGCGGCAGAGGAATTTGGCGCATGAGCGGGGGCGAGGCCTTTGATGTGGCCATTGCCGGCGGCGGCATTGTTGGCACGGCCTGTGCGTGTGCCTGTGCGCGGCGCGGCCTGAGGGTGGCGCTGGTGGAGCGCGATGTGCCGGGCAGCGGGGCCACGGCAGCCGGCATGGGACACGTGGTGGTGATGGATGATTCCGATGCGCAGTTCGCGCTGACTCGGTATTCGCAACAACTCTGGCAGCGGATGGCGCCAGAGCTGCCGGCAACGGCAGAGTATGAGCAATGCGGGACGTTGTGGATCGCGGCCGATGGCGAAGAGATGGACGCGGCGGAAAGGAAGCTCGCGTGGTACTCCGAACGGGGAGTGGCGTGCCGACTAGTTACGGCCGGCGAGTTGAGCAGGGAAGAGCCGAACCTCGCTTCAGGATTTGCAGGCGGGCTGCTGGTGCTGGAAGACGCTGTGGTATATCCGCCGACCGTGGCGCTGGCGTTGGGGCGGAGAGCGCAGCAGGACGGGGCTTCGCTTTTCATCGGCCAGGCTGTTTCGCAGGTTGGTCAAGGGGTGCTGGAGCTAGAGGGCGGCGGCGAAGTGCGCGCGAACCGGGTCGTGCTGGCGCTGGGTGCGGACTCGCCGAGGCTTCGTCCCGACCTGCCGGTTCGCAAGCGCAAGGGCCATCTCGTGATTACCGATCGCTACCCTGGATACGTGCGTCATCAGCTGGTGGAACTGGGCTACTTGAAAAGCGCGCACAGCATCAGCGCCGATTCGGTCGCGTTCAATGTGCAGCCGCGACAGACGGGGCAATTGCTGATCGGCTCATCACGGCAATTCGGCGCGGAACACACGGAAGTGGATCAAGGGATTCTCGCGGCAATGCTGGCCCGCGCGGCGAAGTACTTGCCGGGGATTACGAAACTGAGCGCGATTCGAGTGTGGACGGGTTTTCGCGCATCGACGCCCGACAAGCTTCCGCTTATCGGACCGGATCGCAAGGATGCGTCGCTCCTGTTGGCAACGGGGCATGAGGGACTGGGGATCACGACATCGCTGGCGACCGGCGAGCTTATCGCGGATATGCTCACGGACCAGCCATCGGCCATTGCGCGCGAGCCATACTTGCCGGCGCGTTATGCGGATTTCGATACAAGGCAGAACAAAGAGGAGAGACATGAAGTGGACTGGAGTCATGCCGGCGTTGACGACGGCGTTTGATGCGAATCTTAAAATCGACCACGACTTCGTTGCGCGACATGCGCGCTGGCAGATTGAAAACGGCGTCACGGGGATGATCGCGCTCGGTTCCCTGGGCGAAGCGGCGACCCTGTCAATGGACGAGAGAGTCTCGGTGATCGACACGCTGGTGAGAGCAGCGGATGGCAAGGTACCGGTAGTGGCCGCCATTTCGGCGCTTTCAACGGATGAGGCAGTGGCCCTGGCCAAAGCCGCCGAGGCCCACGGCGCGGGCGGATTGATGATTCTTCCTCCCTACGTGTACCAGGGGGACTGGCGGGAGATGAGGGCGCACGTAGGAGCCGTGCTGAAATCCACTTCGCTGACGGCCATGCTCTATAACAACCCCGTGGCGTACGGAACAGATTTTCTTCCCGAACAAATCCAGGAACTGGGCGCGGAGTATGCGAACCTGGTCGCGGTGAAGGAGTCGTCCACCGATGTGCGCCGCGTGACGGCGATTCGCGCGCTGGCTGGAGATCGATTGTCTATCTTTGTCGGGGTGGATGACGCGATTGTGGAAGGGATTCATGCGGGGGCGGTGGGCTGGGTGGCGGGACTGGTGAACGCCCTGCCGCGAGAGAGCGTGGAACTATTCCGCCTTGCCGTGGAGGGAAAGACAAACGAGGCTTTTGAATTGTATCGATGGTTCCTTCCGTTGCTGCGCATGGATACGGTTCCTAAATTCATTCAGCTGATCAAGCAGGTGCAACAGGAACTGGGCGTGGGAAATGCGCGGGTGCGCGCGCCGCGGATGGAGGTCGTGGGCGAGGAACTGGCGGCGACGCGGGCTGCGGTTCGGGAAGCGATTGCCAACCGGCCGAAGGTGGCGATTGCGAGTACGCGGTTGATGGCGCAGTGAGATCTGGGTAGAAGATGGAACTGTCGAATCAGGGTTCCGTGCTCTCCCACCCTTGCGACAGAAAAAAGTCGCAAGGATGGAGCACGGGAGCGTTTGTCTCCCGATTGGGGAAAACTGATTCGTCATTTGGCCGTGTAGCCGCCATCCATCATGAGGACGGAGCCGGTGAAGAACGTTGCATGGTCGCTGGCCATGTAGGCGAAGAACGAAGCGACTTCATCGGGACTGGCAATGCGGCCGATGGGGTGATTGCCGCGAAGCATATTCCAGTAGGCCTCGGGGTCGCCGGAGGCCTCGGCGGCTCGATAGACGATGGGCGTGTCGACCGTGCCGCAGGCGATGGCGTTTACGCGGATGTTATGTTGCGCGTACTCGACAGCCATCTGGCGGGTCATCTGGTGCAGGGCTCCTTTCGATGGGGCATAGGCTCCCTGGGTAGGAATGCCGTTTTCGCCGGAGATGGAGCCGGTGAGAAGAACGAGGCCGCCGCGCTGACGGATCATGACGGGGATGGCGTGGCGCGTTGCCCAGTACACGGCTTTGACGTTGGTATTGAAAACTGCGTCCCACTCTTCCGGCGTGTGCTCATGAATGGGTTTGACCACGCTGATGCCGGCGTTGCAGACGAGGATATTGAGACGGCCGAAGGTGTCGATCGCGATTTTGGTGGAAGCGATGGCAGCCGCCTCCTGTCCCACATCGCCGGCGAGGAACCGCAATCGATCGGGGTGGAGGGATAGAAGGTCCTGAAGTTCCGGCGGCGGGTCTTTGCGGACGTCGACGGCCACCACGCCGGCCGCCTGGCATTCAAGATATCTGCGGGTGATGGCAAGCCCAATGCCTGACGCTGCTCCTGTGACGACGGCTACTTTGCCGGTGAGGGAAATTTCCAAATCTATGCCAGCCTTTCAAAGGAAGTTTAGGCATGCGGAGCCAACTTACCATGCGGAGAGATTATAGGTTATAAAGGGTTCCGACTAAGTTGATGCCAGGGATTGAGAAGAAGGCGAGGGTTCATGCGGCGGAGGGAGTTCCTTCAGTGTGCAGGCGGCGCCGGGATGGCGTTTGCGTTGGGGCAACGCGGGGCGTGGGCGCAGTTGGCGGATTCGCGAATTGAGATTCTTGCGGAGGAACCGATTGGGCAGATATCAAGGAATATCTATGGGCAATTTACGGAACATATCGGCGGCGTGATTTACGACGGGGTGTGGGTTGGCAAGAATTCAAGCATCCCTAACATCAACGGCATTCGCAGGGCACTGGTGGAAAAGCTGAAGGAGATACGGGTGCCGGTGATTCGGTGGCCGGGAGGGTGCGCGGCCGACAGCTACGACTGGCGCGATGGAGTGGGGCCGGCGGGGAACCGGCCGCGGCGGACCAATTTTTGGGAAGTCGATCCGGATGCGGCGCGATTGCACGACAAGGGCCGCCAGGTTTTCGAGACCAATGAATTCGGCACCAGCGAATTTATGCAGTTCTGCAAACTCGCTGGCGCGGAGCCGTATGTGGCGGCCAATCTGCGCAGTCTTTCGCCGCTGGATTTCGATCACTGGGTGGAGTATTGCAATTCTCCGGCGGGGAGTACGACGCTGGCAGAGATGCGCGCGGCGGGAGGATCGGCGGATCCGTTTGGAGTGCGCTATTGGGGAGTGGGCAACGAAAGCTGGGGATGCGGCGGCAACTTTACGCCGGAAGAATATGCGACGGAGTTTCGCCGGTTTACGACGTGGGTTCCGCGCTACGGAGTGGACCTGCAGTTCATTGGCTCGGGGCCGAATGGGGACGACGTTGACTGGACGCAACGCTTCTTCGAACAGATATTCACGGGGAAACATGCGTATTCGAACCCGAACTTCACCGGCTGGTCGGTGCATCACTACGCATGGAACTTGAGCCGCGGAAAGACGCAAGACTGGGTGGAAGGAAAAGGAGATGCGCTCAAGTTCGAAGCGGTGGACTGGTATGAGTTGATGCGCGAGAGCGATCGGATGGAGCGCATCATCGGCGATCATTGGACGGCGATGGGCGCGTACGACACGGCGCGGCAGGTGAAGCTGGTGGTGGATGAGTATGGGCCGTGGTACCGGGAAGGATCGGAGGTGGATGTTACCCACCTGTTCGGGCAGCAGATCACGATTCGCGATGCGCTGGCAACGGCCTTGACGCTCGATACATTCAATCGCAATGCGGAAAAGGTGGCGATGGCCGCGTCGGCCCAGCTGGTGAACAACATCAACACTTTGTTTTTGGCGCATGAAGACCAGTTCATTACGACGCCGAATTTCCAGGTGTTTGCGATGTATGCGGATCACCAGGGAGCGCAGGCGCTGCGAACGGAGTTTTCGAGCCCGAGCGTTCACTATGCGCGTGACGGCAAGGCGACGACGTTCTGGGGATTGCAGGGGTCGGCATCGCGCAAGGAGAACCGAGTCACGCTGACGGTGGTGAATCCTGACCTGGAGCGATCGCGGCTGGCGCAGATTGCGCTTCGGGGAGCAAAGGCGCGAGGAGCGTCGGGAACGGTGCTGAGGTCGAACGAGGTGCATGCGCATAATACATTCGCGCAGCCTGACGCGGTGCGGCCGGCGAAGCTGGATGTGTCGATGGCGCAGGAACTGCTGACGGTGGAGTTTCCGCCCGCGTCGGTGAGCAAGATTGAAGTGGAAATGTCCTGAACGGGACGTCGTGCTTTCAGGCTTTCAGGTGGGACTGAAAGAAGCTGATGACCATGGCCGGAATGCTTGCGGCAGGGTCGCACGCCCAGGCGGTTTCACGGAAGCCGGCGGATGGTCGATGGACGGTGACTGATCCGTAGTCTTCGTCGGCCAGGCGTGGATTGTTGAAGAACCCGTGCTTGAGATTTTGAAATAGCACGAGAACCGCGTCGTTGCCGGCGGCGGCGAGGGCGTCGAATAAATAGCGGCTCTGGATGGACGGAATCAGGGTGTCGGCTTCGCCGTGAAGGATCAGGAAGGGCGGAGCTCCGCTGCGCATGTAGTGAACAGGGTCGGCGAGTTCCACGAGTGCCGGGGAGGCGTTGACGGGACTGCCGAGGAAACGCGACTCGAAAGACTCCGGGTCGCCGGCAGGGAGGACGTTGCCGATTGCGACGCTTTCGGTGTCGGTTCCGAGCGAGGGATGCGATGCCCGGGCGGAATCGATGCGAGCGAAGTTGGTGGGGCCATAGCCGTCGACGACGGCTTGCACTGCGGATGAATGTCCTGCGTGTTCGCTGGAGAGAAATTGGTCTTCGCCGGATAATGCGGCGCAGGCGGCAAGATGTCCTCCGGCGGACGAGCCCCACAAGCCGATGCGGTTGCTGTTGAATCCGAATTCGCGGGCGACACTGCGGATCCAGCGCACGGCGGTCTTGACGTCCTCGACCGGCGCGGGGAACTTGGCTTCATCGCTGAGACGGTAGTCGATGCTGACTACGGCGAGGCCGGATTGCTGCGCGAAGCGGGCGAGATCGGGGGCGAGGCGGCGATCACCGAACCGCCAGCCGCCGCCATGGAGCCATAAAACAACCGGGGGCGGGGAATCGGGATTGCCGGGGAGGTAGACGTCGGCGAGGCGGTCCACTCCGCCAGCGCGGCTGTAGACCTGATCGGCGACGGTTCGAATATTTGTCATGCGTTGATGGTTTGATGATCGCGGCTTGAGGATGGCGGTGCGCCGGGACGTTCGAGGATGGTCAAATCCAGTTCCCCGAGGTGCTGAATGACGCGATCAAAGCGGAACGGATGAGGGACCAGGGGATAACGGTAGCCGTTGAAGGGCTCGCAAAGATAGTGGAAGAACGGCTCAAATTCTCCAGGTGTGATGAACCCAAGAAAGCGCGTATCGTGCTTCTTCAATTGAAAGGAATGGGGTGTCCGGGGCGGGACGTGCAGAAAATCGCCGGGGGTCAGGGTAAGGAAACCATCGCCGACGAACATTTCCATCTGACCGTTGAGGCAGTGAAAGAGCTCGGTAACTTTTTCGTGCTGGTGCTTCGGGATGGCCGGTCCGACTGGGCCTTCCGTGAGGAGGGCTATGAACGCTCCATTGCTGTGCGTCTGCTTGCCAAGGATGGTGTAGAGCTCGTCGCCGGCGATCATTCGCTCGCCTTCGCTTGCGGCGAGCACGAAAGGGTGCACGCCATGAGGGGCGACTTTGAGTTTGGGAGACCAGTCGGAATTGTTGTTGCCGTTCGAGGCTATAAGTTCGGTATCGACTGAGCTGTCGAGGGTAGTCCAGTTGATGGAATCACTGGTTTCAGCGTAGACGGTCCCGGCATACGGCTTGCCCAACCGGGCATAGGCCTGGGCAGCAGGTCCGGCGAAGGTCCAGCTCAGAAGCTTGCCGCGATGGTCGATGAACTCATAACCGTGCGGCGTGCCCGGCGGAATGTTGACGTAGTCACTGGGAGAAAGCAGATAAGAATGGTTGCCGAGGGTCAAGGCGACGATGCCCTCCAGAACGAAGAGGGCCTCGTGGGTGGCGGCGTGGCGATGGACGGGAAACCGGGCTCCTTTCGCGCCGGTGAGGATGGTCCCGTTCGCCGCGTGACCTAGTTCCGCGGCGGTGGCAATGCGCGTAGCGAGGTGGTTTCCGAAGGCGTAGCGGGCGCCTTCCCCGGCGTCGAGTTTGTAGGGAGCCTGCGCCGCGGGCAGCTCATTGTTATGCATCGGATCGACCTCATTTCAAAACTTGCGGAAGAGATATGTCGTGATCGTGCCGGGGAATGGCATCGTGAATCGCCGCGTCCTGGTGGGTCAGGGGAGAGCCGGGGTTCCAGTGGTACCCACGCGTACCAACCAATAAGGAAATTGATATCAAACGCGAGAGACGGTTGTAAAGTCCAATGTTGCCGATGAAAAGGCATTGACAATGGTTTGGTACTTAGGAGTACCATTCAGATCTGCACTTCCCCACTCAGTAAGGACAAAGTGGATCTTGATGGAGAGGACAAAGCTCGCGGGCTTCCACCCGGGGGCGGCACTCCGAATGAAACTTGCTTCATTTCGTGTTCAGGACAGGGCAACATGGGGCGTTGTGGAGGGCCGAAAGGTGCTGGATGTTGGGGCCGCGTTGGTCGCTTCCTATCCGGATCTCAAGGCTTGTCTCGCGCAGGCGGGCCTCGAAAAGGTACGATCAGCGAGCCCATCCGCACATGGATATGAATTAAATGAGGTTGCCTGGCTGCCGGTGATTCCCAATCCATCAAAGATTTTTTGTGTGGGGCTCAACTACGAAATGCACCGCAAGGAGACGGGGAGGTCAGTCGTGGAGCACCCGACGATCTTTGCGCGGTTCGCGAATACGCAAACGGGTCACTTGACGAATATCGTTCGCCCGCGGGTTTCGACGAACCTTGACTTTGAGGGAGAACTTGCGGTGATTATCGGAAAGCCGGGACGCTATATCTCGCGGGGAACGGCGTTCGGTTATGTCGCCGGCTTCGCCTGTTATAACGATGGCAGCGTGCGCGACTGGCAGCATCATACCCACCAGTTCACGCCGGGCAAGAACTTTCCGGGTACGGGAAGCTTCGGGCCGTGGATGGTGACGCCGGATGAGTTCACCGATCATGGGACGCGGCGAATTATGACTCGGCTGAATGGCGAGACGGTGCAGCAGGCAACACTCGGCGAAATGATCTTCGACATTCCGGCGCTGATCGAATACTGCTCCTCGTTCAATCCACTGGTGCCCGGCGACGTGATCGTGAGCGGGACCCCGGGCGGAGTGGGCGTGAAGAGGACGCCACCGTTATGGATGAAGCCCGGGGATGTGGTGGAAGTCGAAATTGATGGAATCGGGGTGCTGCGCAATGGAATTGCGGATGAAGACAGGTACCCGGACGTGAATTGAAGCAGGACGCAGGAGTTTGTATGCGTGAGTTTCCGGTGATTGCGATTCGCAGCGTGGAATTTGGTGTTCCCGATGTGGCTCGTGCCGAAGCCTTCTATGCAAACGTCTGGCGACTCAGCGTGGCAGCTCGCCAGGGCGGGACGGTATATTTGCGGGCCACGGGCGCAGACCATCATGTGCTCGCGCTGCGGGCCAATTTCAGCGCGGAAATTCTGTCAATCGGTTTCCGTGTTCGCGATGAGGATTCCCTTGTCCAAATTGCTCAGCGAGTGACTGCCGCAGATGGGAAACTGATTGAGCCGGTGGTTGAAAATCAGGAACCCGACGGCGGCATTGTCTTGAAGATCGCCACGCCGGAGGGATTTATTCTTCGCTTCCATCATGGCGATGCACTTCATCACGATGAGGAGGTCTGTAGCGCGCTGCCGCTGCGGATTTCGCACGTCAATCTGAATTGCGCAAACATTGAGGCGACCGCGCGTTTTTTTCAGCAGGCTCTTGGGTTTCAGCTCACGGATCGATCGAAGGCGATGGCATTTCTTCGCTGTAATGAAGACCATCATGCGATCGTGCTGGCGGACTCCGGGGTGGATGGGTTAAACCACGTGGCATTCATGATGCGGGATTGGGAATCGGTGATGCGCGGGGCTGGGCGCATGATCGACCACGGTTACCCGATCGGGTGGGGCGTCGGCAGGCATGGACCGGGGAACAATGTGTTCGCCTACTTCGTCGATCCGTTTGGATTCGTCGTTGAGTACACAGCCGAAGTGTTGCAGGTGGACGACACCTACCAAGTTCACGGACCTGACTATTGGGTGTGGCCTCCGGGTCGCACTGATCATTGGGGAATTGCGCCGCCCAAACCCGACCACGTGAAACACGCACAGCTTGCCATTCTCTTCGCCGCTCCGAATACAGGGGCGGCTGCGGAATGACAGACGAGCCGCAGTATGACGTAGCGGTCGTGGGCTTCGGCCCTGCCGGAGCCATTGCGGCCTGCTGGCTGGGGCAGGTGGGCGTGAAGACGCTGGTGGTGGAGAAGAGCCGAAACATCTGGGACATTCCGCGCGCCATTGCTCTCGACCACGAGATTCTGCGCGTGTTCCAGAACATCGGGGCGATCGACCGGGTGCTCCCGCATACCGCTCCGTTCGGCGCTTCGGAACACTTTGGAGCGCGGGGGCAACTTATCCGGCGCATCGACGTGGTGGCTCCACCGTATCCGCTTGGCTACTTGCCAAACATGGTGTTTACGCAGCCGCCGGTGGAAAGGGCACTGCGCGATCGCGCGGCGGAACACGCTTCCGTGACGATCAAGTTCGGTTGGGAGGTCATCGGCCTGGTTCAGGAACACGAGGGCGTCGCGGTGACGATGCGGGACGATGACGGCCACTCTGGGTCAGTAAAGTCGAAATTCGTCATCGCATGCGACGGAGCATCGAGCACAACGCGGCGGCTGCTGGATATCTCGCTTGAGGACCTCGGCTTCGATGAACCCTGGCTGGTGGTTGACGTGATGGTGAACGACGATGCGTTGCCAAAGCTACCCTCTGTGTGCGCACAGTACTGCGACCCTGAGCGGCCTTACACCTACATCATCGGTCCGGGGAATCATCGCCGGTGGGAGATTATGTTGAATGCCGGCGAGGACCCGCGCGAAGTGGAGCGAGAGGAACGCGTGTGGCAACTGCTTTCGCGCTGGCTCGAACCTGGCGATGGGAAGATGTGGCGGGCCAGTAGCTATCGCTTTCACGCGCTGGTTGCGCGAACGTGGCAGGATGGCCATATATTCCTTGCCGAAGATGCGGCCCATCAGCAGCCTCCGTTTCTTGGCCAGGGAATGTGCCAGGGCGTGCGCGATGTGACAAACCTCGCCTGGAAGATCGTCTCTGTGCTGCGCGGCGAATCGAAAGAGTTATTGCTCGATAGCTACGAGCCAGAGCGCAAGCATCATGTGACAACCTTGACGCAGCGAATCAAGCAAATTGGTGCCTCAATCTGCGTGCGCGATTCCTTAGCCGCCATCCAACGCGATGAAGATCTTCTCAAGCAAGGCGGCGGAAAAGCGCCCGTGGTGACGCGCCAGGAAATTGTGCCGCCACTTCAGGCAGGCCTTGTGCGCCTGGAACTGGGGCCGGCAGCGGGGAGCATCTTTCCCCAGCCTCTGCTATTGACGGCAGAGGGGCCTAAACTCATGGACGAGGTTTCAGGAGCGGGATGGCGATTGGTCGTCGACGGCCGCCGCGAAGCAGCACTTCCGGCCCCTAAAGGACCGCACATTCAGAGAATTGTTATCGGGGGGGACGGTCATCCAGAGCCTGACGGAGTAGCCGCGTGTTGGTTTGATGCCTACGGCTGCGAGGCCGCACTGGTTCGGCCGGATCATTACGTCTATTGCGGGATTTCCGAGTTGCGCGCATTCGAAGAAATATGGAGTCAACTCGAAGGCGTGATCGGGACCGGATCCACTTGCATCCCGACCGTAAAAAGCGACGTCTATCTCAAGAGAGCCTACTCAAAATGACAAGAGCCAGAGAAGAACGAATGCCCGAATCCGTCATGGCTGACAAGAGAGACCATCAAGGACGCATACTCGATGCTGCTGCCGAGATATTCCTCGAGAAGGGTTTTGAGGAAACGAGCACCGCTGAAATCGCAACGCGAGCGAAGCTGTCGAAGCGGGAGCTTTATTCCAATTTCAGCGACAAACGAGACATCCTCGCCGCCGTCATCACGGAGTTGCAGGGGCAGATCCAGGCTGAGGCGAATATCAGCTGGTCCTCGGGCGGGGAGTTGAGGACTGTGCTTACGAAGGCGGGAACCGGAATCCTGAAATTCGTCCATTCGGAAAGATTTGGGAAATTGCTTCGCATCGTGGCTGCCCAGACATTCCGGGATCCAGTCTCCGCGCGGAAATTCTATTTGCTCGGGCCGGGCAGGGGGCGCGACAGCACCGCGGCTTTCATCAAGCGGCACATGCAAGCGGGCAATTTGCGGAAGGCCGATCCATTGCAGGCTGCGAGCGATTTTCTCGACCTGGTGATCAGCGCACGCTATATCACGGCCGTGGTTCTGGGTCAGGGCCACGAGGCTCCACAGTCCCGTTCTCACGTAAAACATGCGGTGGATGTTTTTCTCAGTTACTACCGGGTGCAGAACGGGGATCGGATCGGCCAGAAGAGTCGGGGGAATGGGCGAGTGAGAACCCGCACTTAGAACGGATCATGCCGAACCAAGCATGGGGTGGAAAGCCGTTAAGAAGAATGACCGCGTGAGTGGAGTTGACCCAGTGCCAGCAGAATGCCATGAATCAGCGCTTCGGGCCGGGGCGGACAGCCGGGGATGTAGACGTCGACGGGAATGACCTCGTCAACCCCGCCGAGCGAGGCGTAGTTTGTTCCGAAGATTCCGCCGCTGATGCCGCAGGCGCCGACGGCGACTACGATCTTTGGATCGGGAGTGGCGGCGCAGGTCTTGCGTAATGCGAGTTCCATGTTGCGCGTGACCGGACCGGTGATCAGCAGCATGTCGGCATGACGCGGCGATGCAACGAAATGAATGCCGAAGCGTTCGATATCGTGGATCGGATTGTTCAACGCCACGATTTCCTGCTCGCAGCCGTTGCATGAGCCGGCGTCAACCTGCCGAATGGCGAGGGATCGGCCAAGCAGGGATTGGATGGACGCTTCAATGCGACGGGCTGGAGGCTCGGCGGCTTGGCCCGCGGTGGACGACTTGAGGCGAGCGTGAGTGTGGTCGGGGTGCAGCGCATATTCAGCCGTAAGAACGAGGTCGCGACGATCGGTGGCGGCGAGTTCGAAGTCGCGGGTTATTGTGATGGCTCCATCCGCGGAGCCCTCGGCGCATTCGCCGCAGAAGATGCAGCGGCCATAGTCCACGGTTACGGTGCGAGCGCGGTCCTGGTCGCGAATGGCGATAGCTCCAGTGGGGCAGGCGTCGGCGGCGGGACGAGCGTCGGTCCATCGCTCGAAGTCGAAATTCGGGCGTCCGCGAAATTGCTCGGCGAGGTGAGGCGCGGCCCGTGGGTAAGAGGCTGTGGCGATGCCGACGCGGAGCGAGTTTTGCAGGATCTTGAACATGGTGTTACCGGTCCGTGCCCGAGTAGGACAAGTTGAAGCTCTTGTTGATCACCGGGAAATCGGCAATGATATTGCCTTCCACGGCTTCGACGATGGCGGGCCAATTGTTGAGAGAGGAGTCCTTCACCTTGCATCGCTCGAGGCGATTGTTCTCGCCGGTTCGGACCCAATGAACGATTTCGCCGCGCCATCCTTCGACTACGCCGAGAGCGCAATGGCCGGCAGGGATGGGTTTCGCGGGGGCGCGAAACGGACCGTCGGGCAAACGGGAGATGGCGGCGCGAATGATGTCAATCGACGCGCCAACTTCATCGATGCGAACCAGCATGCGGTGGCGGACATCTCCCGCCTGGTAAACCGGCACGTCGAATGACAGATGATGGTACGCCGCATAAGGATGATCGCGGCGGACATCGAGATCGACACCGGAGGCTCGTCCCGCGACGCCCACGACTCCCAGCTTTAACGCCTTGTCGGGGCGCAGGATTCCGGTGTGCTCCAGCCGATCGCGCGTGGAATCAGACGACTGAATGATTGCGATAAGGTTCCGGAATTCGCGCTCGACGGCTTGGAGGGTGGTTGTGACGGCTTCGATTTGAGTCCTCTGCCAGTCTCGGCGGACGCCGCCGATGGCGATCATTGCGCGAGACACGCGGCTGCCGGTCAGGACTTCAGTCAGGCCCAGGATCATTTCGCGAGTGCGACCGGCATGGGCATTGGCAATCACGAATCCGACGTCGGTGGCGATGGCGCCGATGTCGGCGATGTGATTGGCAACTCGTTCCAACTCCAGGAGAACGGTACGCATGAATTGGGCCCGCGGCGGAATTTCGATTTCCGCAGCGGACTCGACTGCCTGGCAGAATGCGGCGCCATGGGAAAACGCCGAATCGCCGGAAATGCTTTCGGCAAGAAACACGGCGCGGGAAATGGGGAGATTCTCAAACAGCTTCTCGGTTCCCTTGTGAGTGTAGAACATGCGCAGCTGCAAGTAGAGGATGGGCTCGCCGGCGACGGCGAAATTGAAGTGGCCGGGTTCAATGATGCCGGCATGAACCGGACCAACCGGAATCTGGAACACACCTTCGCCGAGTGTGGGGCGGTAGATGTGCTGCTCTCCGGCAAACGGGGGCAGGACGGTGTCGAGCGGAAAATCCTTGCGCAGCGGGTGCACGTCGGGCCAGTTATCGTGGAGCGCGACGCGGCGCGGATTGGGATGTCCAGCAGCTTCAAGGCCGAACCAGTCCTGAATCTCGCGCTCCTGCCAGTTGACGGATGGGAACTCGGCGGCGAGAGAGGGGAAGGATGAATGCTCGGCGGGGACGCGCGTTTTCAGAATCAGCCAGGAGGGATCGTCGCGGTGATCGAAGACATAGTAGACGTAGAAGAGACCTTCGGTGTTTACGCGATCTTCCGCGAATATGGTCACGAGACGCGATTCGCGCTCAAGCAGCAAATACCGGGCGATCTCGACGACATCGGCGGCGTTGAGGGTGAGGGTGACCTGGCCGCGGGCCTGCTCCTGTGCCGAATGAATCATCTCTGGGAAACAGTTGCGAAGTTGTTCGTGTTCAGAGGTCATTGTCCGCTCACCACCTGCGCGGCTCCGCGCACGAGTTGCAATAGCGGAGCCGGCACCCAGAAACCTATAACGACCAGCGCCGCAGCGAGCGCGAGCAGGGAACCATTGCGCCAGGGACGGGGACCGGCGACCGGGGTGTCGCCGCCCGGGCCGAGGATCATTCCACCCACGTGGAGCAGCGCGCCGGCGAAGACGCCCGTTCCAAACAAAACGAAAAGGACGCCGGTGAGGGCGTGGCCGCCATCGAAGGCCGCGCGCACAATGAGGAACTCACTTTGAAACAGGCTGAACGGGGGCATGCCGATGATGGCCAGCATGGCCATGAGAAAGATTACGCCGGTGAGCGGCATGGCCCGGAGCACGCTGCCTTTGATGCCCGAAAACAGGTCGGTGCGGAAGTGTTGCTGCACGTTGCCCGCGCAGAGAAATAAGAGCGATTTCGCGATGGTGTGAAACGTCATATGCAACATCAGCCCCAGGCTTCCCAGTGCTCCGCCCAGCCCGAGCGCGGTGACCATGATGCCGGCGTGATCGATGGTGTGATAGGCGAGGAGGCGGCGGTAGTTTTTCTGTACCAGCACGAAGGGAACGGAGATGCCCATGGAAAGCAATCCGAAAAGAAGCAGGAGGCGCCCGGGATACTGCGCGCCCAGAGAGCGGCTGGTAAGAATGTAGAAACGGATGAGACCGTAAAGGGCGCAGTTGAGCATGGCCGAGGAAAGAATCGCAGCGGAAGGGACGGGGGCTTCGCTGTAGGCATCGGGTTTCCAGGTGTGCATGGGCGCGAGCCCTGCCTTGGTTCCGTAGCCGAGAAGGATCAAGGCAAAGGCGAGCCGCATCGAAGTCTTGTCGAGTTGGGCAGCGTGCTGCGCGAGCACCGACCAGTTCAATCCGCTCAACAACTCGGAACCGGCCAGGCTATGTCCGGCGTAATAGGTCACCACGGTGCCGAACAAGGCCATCGACAATCCCACGCCGCCGATGATGGCGTATTTCCAGGCCGCTTCGAGCGAGGTGACCTTGCCATAGAGGGTAACGAGGAAGATGGAAGCAAGCGTGGTGGCTTCAATCGCCACCCACATGACACCCAGGTTGTTGGCCACAGCCATGAACAGCATGGAGAACACGAAAAGCGGGGTGAGTGAGTAATACATGCGAAGTTGGTTGATCTGCTCGTTGCCGCTTTGGTCGTTGCCGAGCGCACCGCTGTTTTGGTCGTCGCGCAAGTAGCCGATGGAGTAGGTGGAGCAGACAAGCGAGACAGAAGCGGTCAGGAGAATTACCAGAGCGCTAAGGGAATCGGCGAAAAAGAAACCATTCCAAAGATAGATCGCACCCGCAGCCAGGACTTGGCCGGCCAGAGCAATGGCTACCAGAAAAACGGCGACTGCCCCGGCCAGGTTGACCGCTTCCATGGCCGCGCGGCGGCGAACGAGGAACGATGCAGCCGCAGCGGCGATAGGGATCAGCAATAGAAGGATGATCAGCATCTATCCTCGCAGCCTCCGGAGCCGGCTTACATCCATCGACTCGAATGACTCGCGGATCCGATAGACCAGAATGCCGAGCACCATTGCGGCGACCAGTACATCGAAGAACACGCCCAGTTCCACAATCAGCGGCATTCCATAGGTGAGCGAAATAGCGGCGAGAAAGAGCCCGTTTTCGAGGGACAGGAGCGCGAGCACCTGGGTGAGGGCCTTGCGGCGGTTGATCATGGTGAAGAAGCCGATGAGGAAAAGCGAGATGGCGACGGCGAGCGCGTTGTGGCCGAGTCCGCGTTCGTCGGGGCGATAAAACGATTCGGCGACAACGTAGCCTACGAGGGTGAGGCCTCCCGCAATCAGGATGGAAAGGGGCACATTTACGATTGGATCGATTTCTTTGTGAATCTGCATGCGATCGACGAGCCGTTCAAAGAGGATCGGCACCAGAATCACTTTCACAGCAAGGGTGAGCACCGCAGCTACGTATATATGGGGCGCATGGTTGAGCCGGGCGATGGTGGCGGCGATGATTGCCAGGAAGAACGACTGCGCTGCGAAGATGCGAATGTGGGTGACGATCCAGCGTTGGGCCACCATCGCGATCTGCAGGACGAGCACCAGCGCCGCCATCAGAGTGATGATGCGATCGCCGAGCTGCATGGTTAGAAAAGGTCTCATAGGCATCAGAACAAGAAAGTGGACACGAGGGCCAGCGCTCCCAGCGTGAAGGCCACGGCGAGAAGTTCCGGCACGCGGAAGAGGCGCATCTTGGCGTTTACGGTTTCAAGAAGAACAGTGGCGCAGCTCAAAAGGAACAACTTTGCGAGGAGCCATGCGATTCCCTTGAGAGCTCCGAAGCCGAACCACGCCGGCTGCAGGCCAATCGGCCAGAAACAGTTGATCAGCAGGGTCATCAAGACAAGCTGTTTGATGGAGGCGGCCCACTCAATCAGCGCCAGGTAGGGGCCGGAGTACTCGAGGATCATGGCTTCGTGGATCATGGTGAGTTCGAGGTGAGTGGCGGGATTGTCTACGGGGATCCGCCCGGTCTCCGCGATCAAAACCAAGGCGAGCGCGGCGAATGCGAGCATCTGCGCGGGAGCGAGAAAGCGCCAGTTTTGTCCGATGGCGGCGCCGGCGATTTGAGTCAATCCAGTGGAGCCGGCGCCGATGGCGACAGTGAAGATCGCCAGCATCATGGCCGGTTCGGCCAACGCGGAGATGGTCATCTCACGGCTGCTGCCAAGGCCGCCGAAGGAACTCCCACTGTCGAGTCCGCTCAATGCTACAAAGAAGCGGCCGAGGCCGAGCAGGAAGATCACAGCCAGCGCACCTCCGAATAAGCCAAGCGGCGCATCGGCGGCGACCATGGGAATCATGAGGCCCGCGATCACGGTGCTGAAAAACGCGATCCACGGAGTGGCCGCGAAGATCCAGGACGCGGTCTCGGGGATCACCATGGATTTGCCAAAGTGTTTGCGCAGGTCCCGGTAAGGTTGGACAATGCCCGGGCCGCGACGGGTTTGGAGTCGCGCCTTGAGCGTTCGAATGGTGCCCGTCACGAGCGGCGCCAGAGCCAGCAACAGGATAAGTTGAGCCACGTTCTCGATGAGCCGCTCGATCATCCGCGCACCGCAAACAACAACAAGAGAATGAGAGTGATGAAGATGTAGGTGAGATAGACGTTGATGCTGCCCGCCTGAATGCCCCGCATGCGGTTGGCGATGGCCATGATGCGCTCCCGCAGGGGGCCATAGATCCGCTTTTCAAAGGTGGGTTCTATCTCACTCTCGAAACGAATGGCGCTGGGATAGTACGGGGACACTTCATAGTCCGCCTGGATCTCGCGGCGGGGGCGATAGAGGGCCGAGAAGATCATGCGCAGCGGTTTTGAAAACGCGGTGGCGGTATATTCGTTGTCGGCCGTCAGCCCTGGCAGACCGCAGTCCCACGCCGGTCCCCTAACGCTGCGACGCTTCCATCGCAAGGCCAGCGGGAGGGCGAAAGCGAGGCCGGCAAGCAGGAACAGGACGGCGATTCCCGCCGTCGATATGGTGCCGCCATGGGCCGTTCCGGGGGACAAGGCCAGGCCGCGTGCCATCACCAATTGCGCGCTGGCGCGGACCCCAAGGGTCTGCTGCGTGATGGGATCAAATATCGATACAAAGAATGTGGCGCCAAGGCCGAGACCCACACATCCCACCGCTAATATCAACATCGCCGCCCGCATGGTAAACGAGGCTTCTCGCGCATCCGCGGCATCCTGGCTGCGCGGCAGCGCGAGGAAGGGGATGGCGAAGGCTTTGACGAAACATGCGGCAGCCAGAGCCGCGGTAAGGGCCAGCAGGGATCCAGCAATGGGGAACATCAATCGCGTGAGGCTCTGCGTGGTGCCGAAGCCGGCCAGGAGTGCCTGGTAAGTGAGCCACTCGCTCACGAAGCCGTTCAAGGGAGGCAGTCCGGAAATGGCAGCAGCGCCGATGAGGAAGCACACGGCGGTC
Organism: uncultured Acidobacteriota bacterium; assembly: GCA_963730805.1. Lineage (GTDB taxonomy): Bacteria > Acidobacteriota > Terriglobia > Terriglobales > Acidobacteriaceae > Telmatobacter. The sequence continues at coordinate 1,006,376 of CAVSTL010000001.1, forward strand.
ACGGGCATGCGCCGGATGAGGCCGCCCATCTTTTCCATGTTGCGAGTGTGCGTTGCTTCCACGACCGAACCCGCGCCCAGGAACAGAAGACCTTTAAATGTGGCGTGGTTGAACGTGTGATACAGAGCGGCGACGAGCGCCAAGGCGGCGAGATTCGCCTGTCCCATAGCACGAAACATCAGCGCGGCGCCAAAGCCCATGACGATGATGCCGGCATTCTCGATGGTGGACCAGGCGAGCAGGCGTTTCAGGTCCTGTTCCATAAGGGCATAGAGGACACCCAACAGCGCGGAGGCGACGCCACATGCAAGAACCCAGGTCCCCATCCACAGTGGGGGCGTTCCGTAAAAATCGAAGAATACACGCGCCATGCCGTAGATGCCGGTTTTAATCACGATGCCCGACATCAGGGCCGACACGTTGCTGGGCGCCACTGGATGCGCTTCAGGGAGCCAGATGTGAATGGGAACGAGGCCGGCCTTCACACCGAAGCCGACAAGAAAAAGCAGGAAGACCACGCCCTGCTCAAGCGGCGGCATCCGCGACGCCAGGAGATGGAAGCTGGAAAAATCCAGGGTGCCGCTGAAAGATGCCAGGAGCAGAAAGGCGATCAGCAGCAGGCCGGTGCCCGCATGGGACATGACAAGGAAGAGTACGCCTGCCTGGCGTGCTTCCTCTTTCTCATGCTCGAAACTGACCAGGCAGTATGCGGAGAGCGCCATGACTTCCCACGCCACCAGAAAGAAGAAGGCATTCGATGCGGTAAAAACCAGCGCTAGGCTGAGCAGCAGAAAATTGAAGAAAAACCCAAATGCGGCCAAGTTGCGGCGGTGTTCCATGTGCCGGAGGTATCCGAAGGAATAGAGCGATACGGCGGCCGAGAGCACCGCGAGTGCGACGCTGAAGAATGCCGACAAGGGGTCTAGACGGATGGTCCAGGAAAACACCGGGTTTCCGAAGGGAAGGGTGACGGCGATGGGGCTTGCGGCGAAGATGGCCGTGGCCGAAGCAGCCACATTGAGGAGAGAGCCGGCCAGTGCCAATCCGCAGGCCATGCGCCGGGCCGCGACCGGACGGCGCCAAAGAGCCAGACTGGCTGCCGCGCCTGAGAGCCAGACTACGATTCCGCCCAGGAAAAGGTAGGCAATCACGGGGCAGGGGCCTCACGTTCCAATTCGCCGAGCATCTGGATTGCGTCGGCCAGGTTCGCTTGAAAGTAATTGCGCATGAGGTCAAGGACCTCGACAAGGACCGGATTCCGAATGGAATAGAAGACCTGGTTGCCCTCTTTGCGATTGATCACAATCTGGCGGCTGCGGAGGATGGCCAGGTGCTGGGAAAGGTTTGCCTGTTCGAGGCCAAGCTTCTCCTGGATGGCGCGGGCGGAATATTCGTGGTCGCGCAACAGTTCGACGATGGCGACGCGAGTGGGATGGGAAAGGGCCTGAAAGATGCTGGCTTTATATCGACGCAGCGTGTCCTGCACGCTTTTCACTATATTCGAGTTTTCGAATATATGCAATCGAAGAACAGAAGACAAAAAATTAGGAAAGACCGATGCCGAATGGGAAGAATCAGGAATTCCTTCTGCTATTGGAATCGGTTAGTTGCCGTTTCTTGTCGATGAAAATCGCCAACTGGAATATCACGGCTTAATATCAGCACTCCATCATCAGGTTGAGTCAGGAGTACACATTTGGCTTGACATCGCCTGTTAGCCGGGAGTTAGATATCGATGCCGAATCAACTTGCGTTTTCCTGATTCCCTAGAAGAAAAACGATTGAGTTCCCCGGTTCGCGCTAAGTCAAAAGTCAACATAGCAGTCTTTCCGGTCAGCACCGGAAGAAAAAGTCAAGCTCGTTTTGGAGGCTTCGTTATGCAACGGCGACAGGTGTTTTGTGCCATTATCGTGTGCGCGCTGTTCATGGGCGCTTATCCAGCTTTTGCTCAGGGAATCTTCGCAACCCTGACAGGCGTCGTATCCGACCCAACCGGGGGGGTAGTCCCGAACGCCAAGATCACGCTGAGAGATTCGGCTTCGGGATCTACGCGAGACACTACCACAAACGGTGAAGGCTACTATACTTTTGCTTCCGTGCCGGTGGGCAACTATGAGCTTACGGTGGAGGCGGGTAATTTTCGCCAGTACAAAGCCAGCGATATCAGCCTGGGCGGCGGCGAAAGCGCAATGTCAATGTTCAACTCCAGGTGGGCGCGGCGGGTGAAACCGTTCAGGTGAATGCCGAGAACATAGCCCTTGCCGTGACCGACTCGGGCGAAAAGTCGTTTGCGCTCGAAACCCAGGAACTGGAGAATTTCACCCAGGTCGGGCAGCAACGCCGCGGAGTACATCAAGATCGTTCCGGGATTCGGCATCAGCGAACGGCACACAGAACAAGTCGAATTACAACGGACAGACCATCGGCATCAATGCCAACGGCGACTCCGGGAGCCAGAGTCCGCTTGAATGCGGCGTACTAGCTACAACGGCCTGCCTACAAATTCGCTCGACATCACGGCCGATGGCGCGCATGTCTCCGACCCGGGCTGCAACTGCGATACGCCGGTGAATCCGAACTCCGACTTCGTGCAGGAGTTCAAGGTGCTGACCTCGAACTTCAGCGCCGAGCAGCAGAAGGGCCCGGTCGTGATCACCTCGGTGACCAAGGCGGGCGGCTCTGCAGTACCACGGCAGCGGCTTCTTCTCCGCCCGCAACCATAGCCTGAATGCGAATGACTGGTTGAATAACTTCAGCGGCGTTCAGCAGCCGGCCAACTGCCTATTACTATCCCGGCGGCACCATTCGGCGGCCCGGTGTTGCTTCCCGGCGGCCGGATTCAACAAGCAGCGCAAAAAGCTGTTCTTCTGGACGGGGTTCGAGTACTACTACCAGACGCTCGACACCGGACTGTTGCGGGCCACCGTGCCCACGGCCAGTCGAACTGGCGGGCGATTTCTCCGCATAATCGATCAACGGAGAGGGCGCGAAAACTGCCTCAGGCAAGGCTCCCGGACACTCTGAAGCCCGCGGCTATTGCCGCTTTCGGGGGCACCACCATCCCAGCGTGCACCGGCACGCCAAACGGCGAATGCATCGATCCCAACATGCTGGCGCTCGCCAAACTTTACCCCAAGGCCAATGCGGATCCGAACGCGACCGGCGGTTACAACTACATTCAGGCGAAGATCTTCAATCAGAACAACCGCCAGTGGACGATTCGTGGCGACTGGAACCTCAGCGACAACACCAAGGTATTCGTCCGCTACAACTACCAGCGCGAAATTCAGCTGTTCCCGGTCGGACTGTGGTGGCGCAACGCCGACCAGGTTCCTTACCCGACCGCGATCGAGGGCAGGAACTCATCTGACTCAGTTACCGGCACTCTGACCCACGTCTTCAGCGCCGAGCATGACCAATGAAACCGTCGTCGCCTATACCTTCGTCGGTTTCCCCAACGTGTTTGCCGATCCCTCCAAGGTAGATCGCACCAAGGTTGGCTACGGGTACGCGGGGCTGTTCAAGAACGGCGTCGCCCAGATCCCGTCCTTCGGGCAATACGGAGCCGAGCGAGGCGGCTCTTGTCTTCAACCCGGGCGGATTCGAGGCGGGCGGCGCTTCCCAGGGGCTTATACGCGGATAAGTGGATGCCGAGCGGCAGCGACACGCTCACCAAGGTGGTCAAGGACCACACTTTGAAGGCGGGGCGTTCTTCTGGGAGCGGATTCGTAATTCGCAGCCGGCCAACAACAACACCAATGGCAATGCTTCAGGTTTCGGCGAACAATCAGTTCAGCTATGGGAACGAGTATGCCGACCTGCTGACCGGAAATCTGTCCGACTACACCGAGACCAACAAAAACCGCATCAACGACATCCACTACATCACCTGGGAGTTCTTCGTGCAGGATTCCTGGAAGGCGACCAGGAAACTGACTCTGGAATTGGGAATGCGATTCAGTCACTTTTCGCCCTGGCTGGACGGTCTCGGGTTTGGATACTCGATCTTCGACCAGTCGCAAATACAGACTCCAGATTGCGCCTCGCTCGCCGACCTTCTGCGGATTCGAATGGCACGCGAAGGACAGTTCGGTGCCGGTGGGCGGATTCCCGACGCGCGCGCTCTTCTACCAGCCTCGTCTCGGCGCTGCGTATGACGTTCATGGATCGGGCAAAACCGTTCTTCGCGGCGGTTGGGGCCGTTTCTACTACCACTCCGGCCAGTTTACAAATGGCCTCGACGCATCGGCGGGCGTAGCCACGGCCTAACCTGTCTCCCAACGAGCTGGGTGGGGGGCGCGGGCTGCCCAACCAACGATCCCAAGGATGGATCGCCGCTCTGTTCACCGTCGATCTGTCGTGCCTGAACCTCTCGGCCACGCCTGCTTCGCCGGCCGCCGTCGACGGCAAGGACGACAAGCAGCCATATACAGACAGCTGGAGCGCGACGATCGACCAGCAAACCCCGTGGCAGGGCCTGTTGGAAATGGCCTACGTGGGCAATCGCAGCCGGGACCTGCAGAACACGCAAGGCGGCGCGGGAAGCAACATCAACCTCGTTCCGCTGGGAAGCGATGTTCCAGCCCCAACCCAGGCAGTGCCAGTGCGGACGACTACCGTCCGCTGCAGGGCTATAGTGACCTCAACGTGGCCACCAATAACCTATACAGCAACTACAACGCTATGCAGGTTAGCTGGGCGCGCCATACCGGTCTCTACACAATCCAGGCGAACTACACATGGCAGAAGGCGCTGGGTATCGTTTCGCCGACCGGCAATCCGTTCAGCCTTTCCGCAGACTATGGAATCCAGCCCACCGACCGCCGCAATCTGTTCAACGCGGCATACTCGATCGACCTTGGCCAGCGCCTCCATGTCAATCCGTTCGTCAACGGCGCTCTCAACGGCTGGCAGTTCTCCGGTGTGACTCAGTTGGAGAGTGGCGCCAACGTGACCTATAGCGGGGGCTACAACGCCAGCACCAACTACAACCTGCAAATCACCTGCACCGACCCGAATAAGACCGGAAAATGCGCAACCGGCGCGTTCATTCCCGGCACGAGAACGACTGCTTTGCCGGGCGGTGTTCCGATGAACAATCAATCCATCCTGGGAACGAATGGGCAACAGTTGAATCCGCTGGTCACCTGCAATCCCAGCGCGAATACCGGTTCGCATCAGTTCGTGAATCCGAGTTGCTTTGCCGTGCCGACTGTCCCGCGCCAGAACGGTCCGAACCTGTTGCCGGTCTCCTATGGACCGGGGTTCTTCAATTCGGATTTGGCCGTCTTCAAAAACTTCGCGATCACCGAAAAGCGCAAGCTCCAGATACGGGCCCAGGCGTACAACTTCCTCAACCACCCGCTCTACTCGTTCCCGAGCGGCAGCAATCTGACCCTGACGTTCGATCAGGATCCAGTGTCTGAGAAATTCACCCAAACCAACGCCAATTTCGGCAAAACGACAGAGAAGCAGGGCCAGCGCATCGTCGAGTTCGCGGCCAAGTTCTACTTCTAGCTCAGTCCGGGAAATGCACGATCCACGAACGGCGGGGCCCCGCGGCCCCGTCGTTCTCGTCTCTACAGTTAAGCTGAATTATGCAGATGGCCGCTCTTTTCTTTGCCTTGTTCCTGTCAGCCGCCGCAATCGCCCAGTCTCCGCAGGAACTCGTGCAGGACGCGCTCGCCAAACATCGCGCCGGCGATCTCCAGGGCGCGGTTCCCGAATACCGCCAGTTCCTCCAGACGCATCCCGAGGCTACTCCCATCCAATCAACCTGGGCGCGGCGCTCGCCGGGCTGGGCCGATTCGAGGAAGCTATCTCCGAATACAACATCGCCCTCGAGCCAGTCTCCCTCCTCGTCGAAGCCCGGCTCAATCTCGCCCTTTGTTACTACAAGATGGGCGGAGTCGAAGATGCGTCCAACGAACTTGAGAAGGTCCACAGCGAGAGCCCTGACAACCACCAGGCCGCTCTCCTGCTCGAGCGACTGCTACATGCGCCTCGGGCGCGAGAAGGACGTCATCCGAATCCTCGAGCCAGAACGAAATAAATACCCGGACGACCTCGCTGTCGCCTATCTGCTGGGAACCGCGCTGATCCGAGAGAAGCGCGTCGATGAAGGCCAGGTCCTGGTGGATCGCATTCTTCGCAACGGCGACTCCGCCGAGGCGCATCTCATGCTGGGCACGCGCAAAGATGGGAGCTCAGGATTTTGCCGGAGCGCGCGCGATGAATTTGCCAAGGCGGTCGCAGCTGAATGCCGGATCTGCCCGACGTGCATGTCGCTTTACGCCAATGCGCTGATGTTGACGGGCGATTCGGACCTGTCCGCAAAGGAATTTCTGGCCGAAGCTCCAAGCAGGATCCCTACAACTTCGACGCCAACCTACAATTGGGCGCGCTGGCAAAACAGGAACAGGATTATGCCAAGGCGCGGAAGTATTTCGAGCGGGCCGGAGAAACACGTCCCGGCGACCCCGGCGTCCGCTACCAGTTGGCGCTGCTTGCGATTGAGGATGGATCGCTCGACAAGGCGCGCGACATGCTGGAGGGCCTGACCAAAGAGTCGCCGCAGTTTCTTGAAGCGCACGTTTCGCTGGCGCTGGTCTACTATCGGTTGAAGCGGCCTGAAGATAGCAAGCGGGAACGCGAAATCGTACAGAAACTCACTGCCGAGGCGCAGGCGAAACAGCCCGGCGTTAAACCGAGCACGGACAAACTCCCGTAATTGCGAGACAACATCTGACGCAAGGTGGAATATCTTTTTAGAAATCGTGATGACCAGGCCACAACACCTAATGATCGGGCTGATCTTGTCATTGGTTTACCCGGTGATGACTAAAGCGCAAGACCCGGCCGCCTGCGCGAAGTGCCACGCCGAGGCCCGGTCGCAGCCGTCGACGAACATGGCGCGAGCTCTCGAAACCGTTGCACAATGCAGGATCCTGATAAGTCATCCGCTTCTCACCGCAACCTACGGAAGATTCTCTTACCGCATCGAGCGCAAGGGCGACCAAAGCCTCTACTCCGTGACGGACGGAAAGACAACGGTCACGATGCCCATTCGCTGGGCGCTTGGCGCCAGCTCCGCCATGGGGCAGACCTACATCCTGGAAAGCAATGGCGAGCTTTATGAGAGCCGCATCAGCTGGTTCCGGGAACTAAACGGTCTCGGTCCGACGCTGGGTGGCGGCAACTCTCTTCCCGGGGATGTGAATGAAGCGGCCGGGCGGCTGATGAGCCATGATGACAAGTTGCGGTGCTTCGGATGTCACGCGACAAATGCGGCTCAACGTTCCGACCTGACCCTCGACACAATGACTCCGGGAGTGCGGTGCGCTCACTGCCACCGGGCCACGGAGGCGCATCTTGCCGGAATGGAGCACGGCAGCGGCAAGCCCGCGATCCCACCGGGCCTGGCGGACCTGCATGATCTCTCCGCGGAGCAGGCCGCCAATTTCTGCGGACAGTGCCACCGGACCTGGGCGGAGATTGCGATGCAGAAAAGCCCCGGTATCGCGAATGTCCGGTTCCAGCCCTATCGCCTGACGGAAAGCAAATGCTACGATCCTGACGATGCACGCATCAGTTGCCTGGCATGCCACGACCCACATGTGGAGGCAAAGGCACAGCCTGTAGATTACGATGCAAAGTGTCAGGCTTGTCACGGGGGAGGGAAGGCAGCTGCGAGGGCGTGTACGGTTTCGAAGAACAACTGCGTGCAATGCCACATGCCCAAAATTGACCTGCCAGGCGCCCATTACAAGTTTTCTGATCATCGAATCCGGATAGTCAAGTCCAATGAACCGTACCCAGGTTAGAACTAAACCCATGTAGTAGTTGTACCGAAGGGGATCTCAACGGCAGCGATTGGATAGCTCGCTGCAAGGAACAGGATGCCGACATTTTCCAGGCGAAGTTTTTTGCGACTCGGCGTGTCCGCTGCCGCGGCGAAGGTCTTCGCGCAAACTCCGAGTCATGCGCCGGTCTTCAGCGAGGTGCCGCCTTCTGTCTCAGGGATCCGATGGGTGCATGATAACGCGATATCGGAAAGCCACTTTCTTCCCGAAGCGCTGGGGCCGGGGTGCGCCTTTCTGGATTACGACAACGATGGATGGATGGATATTTTCCTCGTCAATAGCGGTCCAAGCGATTTCTGGAAGCCGACCAAACCGGTTCGCAATGCACTCTACAAAAACAACCGCGACGGAACTTTCACGGACGTGACCGAAAAGGCCGGCGTATGCGGATCGTACTTCGGAATGGGAGTAGCGGTTGGGGACTACGACAACGACGGCTGGCCGGACCTATTTGTGACCGCGTATGGCAAGTGCATTCTCTACAAGAATAACCACGACGGAACATTCAGTGACGTGACCGCACACGCCGGGGTTGCGACTCCCGGATGGACGACCAGCGCCGTCTGGTTCGACTACGACAATGACGGCCGCCTGGATTTGTTTGTGTGCAGCTTCGTGGATTACTCAAGCGTGCGTAAACTGCAGTGCGGCAATAATCAACTTGGCAAGAATTATTACTGTGTGCCCCGGGTGTTCAGCCCGTCGGCCAGCTTTCTCTACCACAACAACGGCAACGGCACTTTTACTGAAGTCAGCAAGGGCACCGACATTGCGACCGCACTTGGCAAAAGCCTGGGCGTGGTGGCTACGGACATCAATAACGATGGGCGGATGGACTTGTTTGTTGCCAACGACACCACGCAGAATTTTCTTTTTGTGAACCGGGGTCCAGGCTCGGATGGCCACTGGAAATGGGATGAGATTGCATTGCAGTCGGGGGTGGGCTTCAGTGCCAACGGCCGCACGCGGTCAGGCATGGGCGTGGACGCCGCAGACCTGGACGGCGACGGATGGCAGGATCTGTTCGTTGCCAATGTGGACCACGAGATGTATTCGATCTACATCAACAACAAGGACGAATCCTTCCGTGACGCTTCGGAAAAGCAGGGAGTGGCGCGGGACACGAGGCTCATGAGCGGTTGGGGGCTGAAGTATTTCGACTACGACAACGACGGCGCCGTAGACTTGATCCTCGCCAACGGTCATCCTGACGATATGATCGACTCCTACTCCATGCAGGTGAAGTACAAGGAGCCGTTGTTGATCTATCACCAGGGCGAAGATGGGAAGTTGCGCAACGTAAGCGAGAATGCGGGCCCCGTGTTTCAGAAGGACTTCGCGGCGCGCGGCCTGGCAGTGGGAGACTTCGACAACGATGGCGCTCTCGATGTGATTATCGGCATAAATGGCGGACCGCCTGTTTTGTTGAAGAACAACGCGGCCGGCGGCAACAACTGGCTGGGATTGAAGCTGGAAGGCGTGACGTGCAATCGCGACGCCGTTGGCGCTCGCATTGTGTGGAAGGCGGGAGGCAAGCTGAGAGCGCGGCTAAAGAACAATGGAGGGAGTTACCTTTCCTCGCACGATCCGCGGGAGATTCTCGGTATCGGCGCTGCGCCGCGCATTGACGAACTGGAAATTCACTGGCCTGCTCCGAGTCAGCATGTTGAGAAAATCAGCAATGTTGCTCCCAATCGCTATGTGCGTATTGTGGAGGGTAAGGGCATCGTGTGATTTTGATGTTCTAGCATGGACAACGAGATCTGCTCAAAAAAAGGGAGACGCTGATGATTCAGGATCTATCGGAGATCCATCAACCGCTGGGAAAGCTGGGGAACGTCCCAACCAACGCCGATGAATGGGACAGATTTCGACTGACCGATGACCAGGTCGCCGATTTCGAGCGGCAGGGGTATCTTGCCGGGGTTCGTGTCCTCGATGATGAGCAAATCGAGATACTGCGGGAGGAACTGGAGCGGTTGATGGAGAAGTCCCACCCCGCGAATCGCCTGTTTTATGAGTACCACACCAATGAGTCCCAGGACTCGAAGACTACGCTGTTCCATGCGCTGGGCGCCTGGAGAATTGAGCCTGGATTCCATGATGTGCTGTGGAGTCCTGCGATTCTAATGGCGATGTGGCAGTTGCTTCGCGGGCCCGTCCGCTTCTGGCACGATCAGCTCTTCTGCAAGCCTGCCGAGCACGGAGGAGTTGTCGCCTGGCACCAGGACTATTCGTATTGGACTCGTACGACGCCCATGGCGCACCTGACTTGCTGGATTGGACTTGATGAAAGTACCCGGGAAAACGGGTGCTTGTACTATGTGCCGGGCAGCCATCGATGGAATCTTCTTCCACGAACGGGATTGACCGGGAACATGGACGAAATCCTAACCGTGCTGACGCCGGAACAAAAGGCCGATTTCCAACCGGTCCCCATAGAGCTGAAGCGCGGCGAGTGCTCGTTCCATCATCCGCTCATGGTGCACGGCTCCTACGCGAACTATTCTAGCCAGCCGAGGCGCGCGACGCTGGTGAACGTATTTCGCGATGGAACGCTCTCTGCCACTAACGAAGAACTGTTGACGGGCGTTCCTCCGATTCCCGCCAATTCTCCGATGGGCGGCCAGTTCTTTCCAATTCTGTTCGATCCCAAGTCGCACGGGTTGTCATGAAGCGTCGAGCATTTTTAAATCCGCAGCCGCGCCCACAGCGCTCATGGCTGGCCGTCTGTCAGCGGATAACCTGCCGGCGCCTAGCGATGGCTAGCGATCAGGATGCCGCTTTCTGCAGAAGCGTTGCGATGCCGGCAATGTTGACTAACAACTCATGCGGAATTCCGTGCCGCTGCTGAAGGTACTCAGGACTGTTGTACGATACACGAACCGTTCCGTCGGCATCTTCCCAGATCAGGGCTTTGAGCGGCAGATCGATTGCCAGAGAGGGAGCGGCAACCATCAAGGGTGTTCCGGATTTCGGACTTCCGAAGATGATCACCTGGGTGGGGCGCATATCCAGACCAACCTTTTCCGCTTCCGCGCCGTGGTTGATCCGGCAGAACAGTGCGATTCCCTGCGCGCGCAGCAACGACTCCAGCCGTTCGACCGTTTCCGGCACCGAATAATGACTGCTGATGTGAACGAGTCCAGTTCCTAGATTCGGATCCATGACCTTCCCTCCAGGATTCAAGATCGCATATCCAGACGCAATCTTCGCAGTCTTCGTGTCTGCTTCCCGTCAGATTCTCGAGGGGTTGCCGGGCCGGGGAAGACGGTTGCTATAGTGTGGAGTCATGAAGAAATGGCTCAGCTTCGCGGTGCTGATTGCAACCAGCACAGTTTTTGCCCAGGCGCCTGATCCCCTCACGCTTGTTGACCCGTTGATTGGGACTGGCCCGGAAGGACATACGTTTCCGGGAGCAACGGCGCCATTCGGCATGGTACAACTGTCCCCCGACACGCAAATCCGGCCGTTCAAGCAAAGTTATAAGTGGGCAGCCGGTTATCGATACGAAGACACGACGATTCTGGGATTCTCGCATACGCATTTTTCAGGCGCGGGCCACAGCGACCTTGGCGACGTGCTCGTGGTGCCCATCAGCGGCGAAGATGTACCTCTTGATCCCGGAGATCCGGAAAAGACCACTTCGGGCTATCGCTCGCGTTTCTCGCACGCGAAGGAACGTGCGGAACCCGGCTACTATTCCGTGTATCTCGAGGATTCGCGCGTGCAGGCGGAGTTGACCGCCAGCGAACGCGTTGGCCTGCATCGCTACACGTTTGCGAAGGAAGCAAAGCGGCATTTGCTGGTTGACTTGCGGAGCAGTATTTATAACTATCCCGGCAAGGTGCTCTGGTCGCGAATAAGGATTCGCAACGACGGTACAATCACCGGAATGCGAGAGACGCGCGGGTGGGCGCCGGGAAGGCAGTTATTCTTCGCGATTCGATTCTCCGCTGCCGATGTCCGGCCATGCGCTTTACAACAAAGAAGAAGATCCGCCGCCGTATCACGGTTTCAAAACGCCGGGAAGCTCCGCCGAGGATACGCAAAGCGTGGAAGGCCGGGGACTGGAAGGCGGTGTTTGATTTCGCGCCTTCTTCGGAACCACTCGTTGTGAAGGTTGCGCTTTCGCCTGTCAGCGAGCAAAACGCGATTGCGAATATGGATGTGGAGGCGCAAGGTTTTGACTTCGATGCCGTTCGCGGCAGGACGCAGCAAAAGTGGCGCGAGGAATTGTCGCGTGTGGAATTTCGCGCTTCGCCGGCAATGGAGAAGTCGCTCTATACGGCGCTATACCACACGATGATGGCGCCGAGCACAAGCATGGATGGGAACGGAGAGTATCGCGGGCCAGACAACCAGGTGCATCGCGCCGAGGGGTTCCGATTCGTGTCGTCGCTGTCGTTGTGGGATATCTATCGTGCCGAACAACCACTGATGACGCTGATCGAGCCGGAACAGCGCACCAACGACCTTGTGCAATCGCTGATCGCTTCACAGCAGGAGAGCCCATTCGGGATTTTGCCGGTGTGGCAGTTTGAGGGACTGGAAACCTGGTGCATGATCGGGTATCACTCGGTGCCGATTATTGCTGATGCGTACATGAAAGGGATTCGCGGCTACGATACCGGGGCGGCCCTGGACGCGATGGTGGCGAGCGCGACCTATGGGCCGTATGGCGATCTCGCAGCTTACATGAAGCGCGGCTTTGTGCCCGTCGATCATGATGATGAAGCTGCGTCCAAGACAGTCGAATATGCTTTCGACGACTGGACGATTGCGCGCATGGCGAAGGCGATGGGCAAGGATTCAGTCGCGGCGACATTCGACAAGCGAGCGACATTCTGGCGAAACAACTTCAATGCGGCGGACGGGTTCGTGGAGCCGCGCCTGGAAAATGGCGATTATCGCAAGCCGTTTGATCCGGCAAAGGCCGGCACCGGGAGCGGTTTCACGGAAGGCAATGCGTGGCAGTATTCGTGGTATCAACCGCAGGATGAGCAAGGGCTGATCGAACTGCTGGGCGGCAACGAGAGGTTGATTACGAAGCTCGATGCCATGTTTGATCAGAAGGTGGATCCGGCGATGTATGCAAACGTCGAAGATATCTCCGGAATGATCGGTCAGTACATTCACGGAAATGAGCCCAGCCATCACCTTGGATATCTCTACATGTACGCCGGCGCACCGCTGAAGACTCAGGCGCGACTGAAGCAGATCGTAGACTCGCAGTACAAGCCTTCTACCGATGGGCTGGTGGGCAATGACGATCTGGGACAGATGTCCGCATGGCTGATTTTCACATCGTTGGGGTTTTACCCCGTGGCGCCGGGCTCAAACCAGTACGTGTTAGGGCGCCCATTCGTCGACCGGGCGGTGCTCCATTTGCCTAACGGCAAGGTGCTTACCATTGAAAGCGTGAACCTGAGCGAGTCGAATGGGTTTGTGAAAGACGTTTTGCTGAATGGCAGCTCGCTCGATCGCAGCTACCTGACGCATGAGGAATTGATGCAGGGGGGCGAACTGAAGTTCATCTTCAGCAGTGAGAAAGATGCGGAGTGGTCCCATCGGAAATTACGGGCACCGTACTCGGAAACCCCGCACTCCTAGTTCGTGCGAAACTGGACAGTATCCGGATTGTTGCCGTTGTTTCCACGCGATCGATCGCGGTCAGCAGGAGATTTAAGAATGGATACGTCGGAGCGTCTCTACTATTCGGATTCCTTTCTCCGGACGTTTGCCGCGCAGGTAGTCGATGTAAGGGAACTCGCGAGCGGAGATGGCGGATCCATCGGGCGAGTGTCGTTGAATCGTTCGGCTTTTTATCCGACCAGCGGCGGACAACCTTTCGATACGGGTCGGCTCAGGACGATCTTGCCCGGCGGAGCAATGCGAGAAATCCTCGTGGAACAGGTCGAGGAGGACGAGCACGGGACGGTGTGGCACTTCGTGCGCGAACCGCTCGGCACGGGCACACGAGTCGAAGGCGAAATTGACTGGGACCGGCGATTCGATCACATGCAGCAGCACACGGGACAACATCTGCTGTCCGCCGTGTTTTTGCGGGAGCTGCAAATGCCGACGGTGTCGTTCCATTTAGGAGAAGGCAGTTCGACGATCGACATTACGGGCGGCCTGCCGGCGCACCACAGCCTGGAACGGGTAGAGCGGATTGCGAACGAGATCGTCTTCGAAGATCGCGCGGTGATGACAAGCTACGTACGCCGTGATGAGGCTGAGGCCATGCGAGCCGCCGGCGACCTGAGGAAGCTGCCCGACCGACAGGGCGCGATTCGCTTGATCGAGATTGCGGACTGCGACCGCAATGCCTGCGGGGGAACGCACGTCCGTTCCACGGGCCAGATTGGCGCTTTGCTCGTGCGAAACGTAGAGAAAGTTAGCCGGGGCGTACGCGTGGAGTTTGTGTGCGGATTTCGGGCGGTGGGTGCTGCGCGCACAGATGCTTCGATTCTGGGCAAGACCAAGGCGCTGCTTTCTGTCGGGGCACCTGATCTGCCGGTCACGGTGAACCGGCTGCTCACGGAGGCGAAAACAGGCGAGAAGGAACGCCAAAAGCTGCTTGAGGAACTGGCGGGTTTCCAAGGAGCGGCGCTGGCGAAGGAAGCGGCGATCGACAACGGGCTGCGACTGGTGGTGAAAGAGTGGAAGGACCGGGACCGAGATTTTGTGAGGCTGCTGGCTTCGCGGACGGCGGCGGCCACGGCGTCAACAGCCGTGATCTTCTGCGCTAAGGAAGCGAACAAGGTGAGTGTATTTGTGGCACGCAGTTCGGACCTGGATTTTAACTGCGGCCGGATTCTGCGAGAGGCGCTGATTCAATTGGGGCTGCGGGGCGGCGGATCGCCCGACCTGGCCCAGGGAGAAGTTCCGGCAGAACTAGAGGCCGAGTTGCTGGCTTCGGTGGCCAGCGCGATTCGCAGCGCTGTCCCATCGGTCGCAACGCATGCCACGCAAATTACTAGTCAATAAAGTAGCCAATTTCCGTGAGGACATTTTCGCTCAGTTCGACGCTCAGCAGGCGAGCGCTGGGATTGGAGTAAATTTCGCCTTCGAACCGCTTGAGAGTGTCGAAAGGCAAATCCGTTTTCTTATGCAGCATCCGCAACAGCGCGGCACTGTCGGTTGCGTATCGATATTCGCCCGGTACGCCGCATGACGGTCGAATCGTCAGCGATATCGGGACAGTCTTTGCGCCATCCTCTAATGTACTGGCCGAGTGAGTGATCAGATTAACTCGCATGCAAGGAATCTTGTCACCTCTCGATCTTCGTTCTCAATGACCCAAACGGGTGATCCGCATGACAAATGAAAGTTAGCTTGAACCGGGAATGCTTTTCCGGGCTGGCTACTTGGGGGAATCCGGCGAGCCGTCGGGACGGATTTCGATCATGCGCATCATTTGTTTGTCCTGCTCGTCTTTCATGCTTTTGAGTTCGTCGAATCGTCGCGACTGCTGCTCGCGTCGCGGGTCACCGGTGCGCGCGTAGAGTTGGAGCAGCCCGAAGTTTGCGGCATAGTTATCGTGGTCCAGGCGGAGTGCCTGTTCGAAGTAGGTGGAAGCCTGAGGGAAGTCCCGATTTTGGGCGCTGATCTGGCCCAACTCGGCAAGGGCGTCGGGCTGATCTGGCTGGATCGCGAGGGACTTCTTCAGCTCGGCTGTGGCGTCGTCGAGCGCGGCTTTCCTGGCGAGCAATGCGGCCAAGATAATAATGCGATTCGGCCGCCGTCTTTGTTGAAAGCGCGGACTGATGAAGCCAGCGTGCGGCGGCATCATGGTCCTTCGCTCGGAAATTGGCTGCTCCGAGGGCGAGTGTTCCCCGTGGGTCTTTAGGACGCAGAGCATGATATCGAGTGAGATAGGGCAGAGCCTGCGATGGATCCGCTGAAAAGGAAACCACCATTCCCATGCCGAAGTTGTAATCGGGGTTATCGGGCTCGAGGGCGAGCGCTTCGCCGATAGCCTTGCGAGCCTCGGCAAACAGGCCCATGCGCACGCAGATCGCTCCAAACTCATAGGCGAGGGCGGCATTATTTGGCTCGATGTCGCGCGCGTGGGCGAGATAGCCGAGGGCGGCCTGGTTGTCGTTGGCAGCCTTTGCTACCCGGGTGAGGTCTTCGAGGAGCGCCACCGATTTCGGAGCAGCCGTGAATGCGCTTTCGAGAGTGGCGCGCGCGGCCTGCAGTTTGCCGTCGGCCTCCTGTGCGAGCCCGAGAAGGCGCTGGCCGGCGGGGGAGAGAGGCTGGCGTTGGGCCGCGGCGGTCATGAGAGCCTCGATCAAGTCCGCTCTTCTGGCGGCGCGAAGCGACGGCACGCATGTTTCCGTATCCTGCTCGCTCAAGTCGGGGTTGGCTCGCGAGGCCTTTTACGGCTTCGTCGGTTCGCTCGCGAAAACCCAGAGACGCGGTATCGGCACAGAGAAGCGCCTGCGCTCCGATCTTGGTGCGGGATTCCGCACTAAGCTTTTGAAGATGTTCAAGCGAGGGACGATATTCCTTGTTCCACAAAAGAATCGTTGCCGCCTGGTAGTGCGCTTCATCATTGGCCGGATCAAGCTGGAGGACTTTCAAGACCAGGCGGAGAGCTTCGACGCGTACGGTGCGATCGGTGGCCGCGGCCGGCATCTTGATGCGGCTGAGGTTGAGATAGGCGCCGATCAATTTCGGATTGTCGGCAATCGCCTGGGAAAATGCCTTGCTGGCCGCAGCGGTGTTGCCCTGCTGAATTTCGACAATTCCAAGCAGGTTTTCGATTCCCCCGTCGTGGGGATACTTGCGGGCGGCTTCCGCGATTTCAGTACGAGCTTGGGTGAAATTCTCTGCCTCGATCTGTTTCTGAATCTCGAGGACGGTGCCTTGGTATGCCGGGGCATCCTGACCGGGAATTGCGTGCAGGGGCGCGGCTGTCGAAGCGGCCAGCGACAACGCCGCGCAACCAAAGGCGAGCCATCGACGGATGCGGATTCGCCGATTGCGGCCATCTCTTTGTGCAATCCGATTGTTTCTCAACTGCAATAGACTAAACTCCATGAGCCCGCCGCACAAAAGATTGGCCTGCACCGCATGTCTTGCGTTTGCATCCGTTCTTAATCTGTCGCAGGCGCGGGCACAATCGAGCGCGGACGAAGCAGCGCCCAGACCGCCCGTGATCGATTCGCTTCAGATGTCTCCCGAGGCTGCGAGGCAGTTGCAAGGCGCAATGAGTAAACATGACTATCTTACGGCGGAGCAACTGCTGCTGGGTGAGATTGAGCGCGACCCGCATTCGGCGCGGGCCGCACGCCTGCTCGCGTTTGCGGGGACGGTCTATTTTCTCAACCAGGATTATATGAACGCCGCGATCGCATGGAAGAAGTCCGAGGCGATCGCGCCGCTTGACGCGCAGATTCGATTCCTGCTTTCGATGGCGTACATCCGTATGGGACATGCCGATTGGGCCCGGCCAGTGATCGAATCGCTGGCCAAGCAGGATGACAAGCAAGCTCTGTATCCCTACTGGCTCGGGCGCCTGGATTACGACGGTCATCTATACAACAACGCGATTCAACATTTTCAGCGCGCCATCGAAGTGGATCCTACGATGGCCCGGGCGTACGACAACCTGGGGCTTTGTTATTACTACCAGAACCAGAACGAACTCGCGGTAAAGAGCTATGAGAAGGCCATTGAGCTCGGGAGAGGATCGGGGCATCCGTCCCCGTGGCCCTACCTGAATCTGGCCGTTACCCAGCAATTCCTGAACCACCTCGATGAGGCAGAGCGTAACTTGCGCGAGGCTCTGCGCCTCGATCCCGCTCTCGCGAAAGCGCATTTCCAACTCGGAACAGTTTTGGAAGATCGTCAGCAGTCGGAGGAGGCGTTGAAGGAACTTCGGGAAGCGGCGCGGCTCGATCCCGCCTATGCTGAACCGCACATGGCGATGGCACGGATCCTGCACAAGCTCAGGCAGGAAGCAGCGGCGCGGGAGGAGACTCAGACCTACTTGCGACTCCATCCGCATGCCACTCCGTGAGGCGGCGAGAACCAAATTCGACCTTCCTGACCGATGTGGTGGACACCGCCATTCGGAGCATAAGAGCCTCTGAAAAGGGCTAAAAAAGCCTCTTTTTGCACAAGTTCTAATGCATTTTTCACCCCTGAAATTTGTGCAAGCATATGAATTTACGTTGGTTATGATCACTTCACAGTTCTACAGCCCAGAATTTTTTTTTGCAAAATGAGCAATTGGAGGAAGGAAAGAGCGAATAAAAGGCGAATATATGATCCCTGGCAGTGAGAAATGCAATGCCCGGCTGAAATCATGAATGCTTCCTTCTCCATATTCATTGTCCTCCGGATGGACCTAATGTTCTGCAAAGTTCAGACACAAAAGATGAGGGGCAGAATGGATTTGCCCCAAAAAGAAGAGCCACCTGGAAGGCCAGATGGCTCTGATGTAAATCGATGCAATCTCGAAGGAGCTAGAACTCGATTCGTCCTGCGAACTGAATGGTTCTCGGGGGCGTGACCGAGTGGGTCCAGCTTCCGAAGGGGTTGGTCGAACTGGTGGTGTTGACGTCGGTTACGAATGCCACCGACGGGCCGCCGTAGTTTCCACCCTGGGTGGCCAGGAAGTAGTGGTTGTTGAACGCGTTGAAGAAGTTGGATTCGAACCGGAAGCTCACCTTTTCTGTGATGTGGGTGATCTTGGTGAACGACATGTCGAAATCCTGGAAGGCCGGTCCATAGATGGTTGTGACGGCTTTTCCGGTTCCTGTGTATCCGAACGCCGTGAAGTCGGTTTCGAAGGCGTTCCGGTTAAAGTAGGTGGCCCCGGTCGCCGGATTGAAACCGTTGCGGCCGTGTGGTTGAACCGGCACGCCCGGCTTGAATCCGGGAACGCAGCCCTCGCGGAACTGCGGAACCAGGGTAGCGGTCGGGCAGGACGAGGAGTAGAACGAGAAGGGCGTCCCGTATTCGTAACGCCACAGCGGGCTGACCTGCCATCCGCCGATGATGGCATTGGCGGGCCCGGCATTGTTCAGGAACGGCTTGCCTTTCCCGAAGGGCAGTTCGTACACTCCGGCGACCTGACCGGTGATGGGTACGTTATCCGGAGCGATCGCCCAGGCCCGCGGAAAGAGGTTGTACGGCGAGAATTGACCGTTATTTCCCTGGTTGCCGGTGCCGTTGTCATTGGTTGACTGGGTAGTATCGGATGCGTCGGTGTAGAGTTTGGCAACCGTGAGCGAACCGAGGAGGTAGAAACCGCCGGTGAGGTGCCGCTCCACATGGGCCTGGAACGATTGGTAGATGGACGTTGCGTGCTGCTCGTTTTGTCCCTGCAGCACTCCGCAGTACTGCGGGTAAGGAAGCAGGGCCTGGGCAATGGTGGCCGAGCAGGCGGCGCCATTGGCCTTGTTGAGTTGCGAGTCCCAGCCAGGATACGGAATGCTGACGCCGTGAGCCGCAAACGTTGCGGGGCCGTTGGGGGTGTTGTAATCGGCGGTTAGATCGGACCCGATACCGGAGATGGAGGAATTGTAAGGATTGAGCACGTTCAGCGGACTCATGGACGACGGCAGGTGCGTTCCCTTAGTGCCCACGTACGATATCGCGGCAAAGAAGTTGCTGGGCAGCTGCCTTTCGATGGTGAGGTTCCACTGCTGCGAGTACGGCCTGCGATTTCCGTCCAGGGGTCTATACTTCGCCGGGTATTGGCCGTTGTCGAAGTCGGAGGCGATGTGCTGGGTGACGCCTACCTGGTTCGGACTCAGGCCGGAATTCAGATACATGACTGGAACTTCGTTGATTCCGCTCTGGGTCTCGCCTATATTTACCGTCTTGTTGAAGCCCTCCAGGCTCATGCCGCCGTCCCAGCCGGGATAAAACGCCTGGCCGAAGTAGACGCCATATCCTGCGCGAGCCACCGTTTTATCGTTCAGGGTGTACGCAAAACCAACGCGCGGGGCGAATGCGGTTTTGAAGGGCTTTTCGGGAAAATCAGCGCCATAACTCGCTGCTCCGTACTTGTTCCCTGCGAAGGCCAGCCGGCCGGGAAGATTGGCGCTGCCGGTGCCGGGGTTGACGCCCAGCGGGTCAATGAAGGACAGGTGGTCGAATTTCTCCTTGAACGGCGCGATGTAATCCCAGCGAACACTGTAGTTCAGCGTCAGCTTGGGGGTGAAGCGCCACGAGTCGCCAAGGTGAGCCGCGTACGCATATTGGCGAGGATACTCGGCCTTCACGTTGTAGAAGCTCACGTTGGCATTGGAAACTGCTCCGAGATAGAAACTGGCCATCGCGTTTCCGGTGTCGCCGGCTTTACTGTTCCCGGTGGTATCGCCGCTGAAACTAAATGTACCGCCCTGGTTGTTGCCGAGGTGGATCGCCGTGCCGGCCAGGCGCCATTCAAAGCCGCCTCTCACCGTATGCCGTGCCCATGATCCGGGTAAGCACTTCATTCAGCGCGTAGGTACCGCGCGTGGTTTTGTCCAGCGACGAATTGGGCACATTGTTGTTGCCGAGCTGGTTGAATCCGTTGATGTTCATCTGCGGATTGAAGGTCGCAGTTGGCCACTCCCGGCACCCTTGGCACCGTGGATTTCCCGTTCAGGGCGTAGTAACCCTCATTCCGGTTCAGGTAACCGAGGGTGAGGTGGTTGGTCATTTTATCGGAGAGGGTGTGTTCCCAGTTCAGGCGCTGAATAGGAGCATTCTCGGGGTTGGCGGGATTGGCCGTGGAAATCGCGAGAGGAAGATCGGTTTGGGCGTTCACTCCGGAATATTGCCACCAATAGGTGTAGTAGAGGTGGTCCCTGTTACCCAGGTTGAAATCGACTCGCCAGAAGTAGACGTTCTCGCTGTTGGTCAGCGAGCCCTGGCCGGCGTGGGGAACGAGGTAGTTGCTGTTTTCGCCATTGTTCGTGGGGGTGGGCAATAAAGCCATCCAGCCCTGGGCGATCGGATCTTGATATGCCGGGTTGATCTGGTTCCTGACGCCCTGGTAAGCGATGGGCTGACCTGCGTCCGCTCCGTACTTCGCTGGGTCGTTCGGGTAATACAACTGGTTGGTCACGGCGCTGAAGTCACCTTGGCGGTCGGCCAAGGATGCGATCGACAAAGTCGGGTGGTTGGCGCTGCCGTGATCCTGGAAGCCCTCCCAGTTGAAGTAGAAGTACCCCTTCGCCCAGGAATTGGCTCCATGCATCTTGGGCAGGAGGATGGGACCGCCGACATTAGCTCCGAAATCATTTTCCTTATCGGCGGGCTTTCTGGTGCCCGGTGTGACCCCGTACTGATAGGCGTTGAAGAGGTCGTTGCGGATATATTCATAACCGGCGCCGTGGAACTGCTCGCCGCCGCTCTTGGTCTGGATGATCAACTGGCCGGAAGTGGTGTCGCCGTACTGGGCGTCATAATTGGCGGTCAGCACTTTTACTTCGGAGGTGATGTCGGGCGACATGCCAAAGTCGGTCTGGAGGCTGACCATGCCGCTCTGGTTCATGTAGCCTTCAATGGCCGTGGCGCCGTCAACTACCGCTTCGTCCCCAGTGACCAGGCCACCATTAATGCGAGCATTGAAAGCGTTTCCACTGCCTGCCGTAGTAACGCCGGGCATCATGATGGCCACAGCCACCGACGATCGTGGAGCGCCACTGACCGTGAGGGGAAAGCTCTGCAACGCTTCGGGCGATACACCGCCTTCCAGGGTTGGGTTCTCATAGTTGATCAATGAGGCATCGCCGACCACCGTGACGGTTTCGCCGGTCTGGCCGACGGGTAGGTGGATGTCCACGCGGGCCGCCTGGTTGACTGCCAGTTCGATGCCTTTCTGATCCTGCGTCTTGAATCCGGGCGCCGAGGCGTTGAGGTCGTACTTGCCGGGAGTCAGGTTGCGGAAAGAGTAACCGCCGGTTCCATCGGATACGAATTCGGATTGAAACCCGGTGGCCTCATTGGTGAGCGTCAGCTTGGCGCCCGGGACAGCTGCTCCACTTGGATCTGCGACCGTACCACTGAGTGATGCATTCGTGTCCTGCGCGAAGGTCACACTCGTCCCGGCCCACAGAAAAACTCCAAGAAGTGCCAGCAAAAGGCTCGAGGGTAAAAACGGTCGCCTGGTCTGCATAGCGTCTCCTGTCAAATTGTCTAAATTGAAACGGGAGTCCTTTGGGGAGGACTCCCAATACGCGATGCAGGCTGTACCTCGTTGCATCGCCGTCTATTCCTGGGGGATGCGTGCTGTTACGGTTTCAGACCCCGTTCTGATCCGTCCGGATTATAGCGCTCGCGATTCTCTCCTGGATCGAGAATTCCATCGCCGCTGTGACGAAACGTATCCGGATGGTCCACAGGTGCATGGGGGCGACCGGGCGATTTCTCGGCGTCGGACGCCCTGGGACGCTTGATGCGCGGGTTCCTGTGCCATGGCCGGCCGGTTCTCTCGCCAGCGAACTGCGATGAGGCGCAATTACGCCGGCGGTTCTTCGACCTTTAGAATCTGGTTTGTAGCGGGTCGCGCCAAGTGTTGCACGATGCCGCTCGGCCAGCGGATTTCTATCGAATCCAGCTTGGATTCCGCTCCCAGCCCGAAGTGAACCCGACGGTCGCTCGAGGACATGAATCCCACGCAGGTGGACACGTGATTGTAGAGCGTCCTGCCTGAAGCGGTAATCACCTTGATCCTGGCTCCGATCGCGTCGCGATTGCTTTTGTGCCCGCGCAGGTCCAGCAGGATCCAGTGATTCTTGACCAGCGCGTTGTTCATGAGAATCCGCGGCCGCTGGCCGAGCGATGTGACTACGAGGTCCATGTACCCGTCGTTATTCAGGTCGACAAACGCAGACCCTCGCTGATAACCGACCAAGCCGAAATCGGCTCCCATTTGAGCCGAGACGTCCGCCAGCGTTTTGCCATTCATGTTCTGGAACATGGTGTCGTGCTGCGGTGATCTGGCGGTCAGGTTGTCCACGTCGCCATTGGCCGAATAGATGTCCTTCCATCCGTCGTTATTGAAATCGATGAAGCCGATGCTCCATCCGGAAAGAGTTCGGCTCAACGGTCCCAACTTGCTGGTCCAGGTTTCGTCGATGAATAATTTGCCGCCTTCGTTCCTCAAAAGCCCGAACACTTGTCCGGAAAGATCGTTGTAGACAATATCCACCGAGCCGTCGTTGTTGAAGTCCCTGGCGTCGCATCCCATGCCGGAGACGCTTTGTCCCTGGGGGTTGTAGGCAACGCCATATTCAAGGCCGCTTTCCCTGAACGTGCCGTTCCGCTGGTTCAGAAAAAGAAAGTTGGGCTCCGTATCGTTGGCCACAAAAACGTCCATCCACCCGTCGCCGTCGAAATCCGCGATGGCGATGCCCATTCCTTTCCCCAGCGCTTTTCCGATGCCGCTTGCTTCGGTCACGTCCTGGAATTTTCCACCGTCCAGATTTCGATAGAGGCGCGAGGCCACGCTTTTGTAAACAGTGGGACTGCAATACTCATCGCGGTGTTCGTCCATCTGGCACCGCTTGTCGGTTTCGGGAGTCCAGGTTGTGTAGTTCGTCACCAGCAGGTCGAGCAGTCCATCGTTGTCGTAATCAAACCAGGCAGCGCCTACGCTGAGCAGGTTTTCGGGTTTCCGATCGAGTCCAGAGCCGGCAGTGATGTCGGTAAAGGTGCCGTCGCCGTTGTTGTGATACAACGCATTCCGGCCTGCATTGCAGAGGAAGAGGTCGGTGCGGCCGTCGTTGTCATAGTCCGCCGCTGCCACTCCGAAGCAGAAGCCAAGCTCCGCCCCGCTCAATCCTGCTTTCGCGGTCACGTCTTCGAACGTTCCATCGCGGCGGTTGCGGAGCAGGCAATTCATGAAGGAGGGAGAAGTCTTTTGGAGTTGGGGCAAGCTGGCGCCGTTGGTGAAGAACAGGTCCATCCATCCATCGTTGTCGTAATCGATGGCCGCAACTCCTCCGCACATGGGCTGCGGGAAATACTTTCTGCCCGTGAAGTCGTTGTTGGTGCGGTATTGGAACGAAGACAGGCCGGCTACATCGGTGAACCAACCCCTTCCCGGCGTGGCCGATGGTCCAGGGGCGATTGCGAGCGAGCGCACGGCATGCGTCGGCAAGACTGCTGCGAGCCATCCGAGGGTTGTCCTGCGTGTGAGCTTCGTCATGAGAGGGGCGATCGTGTGCATCGGGAAGGCAAGACTATGCGCGGAGGACGAATGGGCATGGCACTTTTAGATTTCGGCGGCGAGAGCGGATCGGCAAATCGCGGCCACACGTCATTCAGTTTCGATTTGCCATAGCTGTCAGTTTAAAGCAGTCGATTGCATCGTAAAGAAATCGTCCGGTGTCATCGTGCCAGGGAAAGCGGGTCGAGGCGAACATTGGCTTGCTGTGGGGTCAGATGTACGGCTTGCGCTGGGGGCAGGAACAGCAAAGTTACATGGCCTGAAAAAAGTGCTTGCATGTGAGATGGTGTTATGGTTAACTACAACACCATAGAGGTTGTGGCCGGCGGCGTCGGACGGGATGCCGGCCCTGAGGAAAAGTAAAACGGAGGGAGATTCAAAATGAAAACGCGTCGTCTCAGTGTGTTTCTCGTTATGTTGTTGATCTCGACGGCGGTCCTTGCCCAGTCCGCTGCGCAAAAGTCTTTCGACCAACTGAAGGCTTTGGAGGGATCGTGGGAAGGCAGCATGGATGGCCAGGTGCTCCATGTTTCGCTGCGCGTGACATCGAGGGGCAACGCCATCCTGCATGAAATGAAGGGAGCCGGGCCCGATGATCCGATCACCTTATTCAATCTCGACGGCGAGCGGCTGGTTCTGACCCACTATTGTGACGCTGGAAACCAGCCGCACATGGTGGCGACGATTTCGCCGGACGGCAAGACCATCGTTTTCAATTTCGTCGATGCGACCAATCTGCTAAGTTCGCAAATGGGGCACATGGAGCGGGTCACTTTTACCTTCATAGACCCTGATCACCACACCGAAAAATGGGAGTTCGCAATGGCCGGCGGCAAGCAGATGGGCGGCTTACTCGACCTGAAGCGCAGCAAGTAAAACGGGCACGTCGGAGGAACAGTCTCGGAAGCATTTGCGAATTTGTTCTTACGCCAATTGGGTAGAGTTCAGAGGATTTCTGGAACACAGGATGGATTTCGAGTGGAACGACAATCAGCCGATCTACCGCCAGCTTCGCGACCGGGTTGTCGCCATGATCCTCGACGGCGTGCTCACGGAAGGCGATCCATTGCCCTCGGTGCGCACGGTGGCCGCCGACTATCGGGTGAATCCGCTTACCGTCCTGAAGGCTTATCAACAATTGGTGGACGAGGAACTGGTGGAGACCAAGCGAGGGCGGGGCATGTTTATCAACGCCGGCGCACGCAACATGTTGCTGCGCGGAGAACGACAGAAATTTCTGGACGAGGAATGGCCCAGGATTCATGCAATCATTCAGCGCCTTGGGCTGAAAGCGGAAGATCTGCTGGATGCCGCGTGGGCGAAAGGCGCCAAGCCGGATTCCCGAAAGAAGGATCGCTGAAATGACGACATGCATAGAAGCGCACGGTCTCCGTAAGCAGTTTGGAACGGCGGTCGCGTTGGATGGTATCGAGTTGCATGTCGAAGAAGGCCGCATCCTGGGGCTCATCGGTCCCAACGGCGCAGGCAAGACCACCGCCCTCAATGCCATTCTGGGCCTTCTGCCCTATCAGGGCGAGCTGCAGGTTCTCGGCCGCAACCCCTGGACCGAACGCGATCAGCTCATGCGCGATGTGTCGTTCATTGCCGATGTTGCTGTGTTACCGCGCTGGATCAAGGTGTGGCAAGTGCTCGACTATATTGGCGGGGTGCATCCCCGGTTCGATCGCGCCAAGGCGGAAAGTTTCCTTGCTAAAACCACCATTGGACACACGCGCAAAGTCCGAGACTTGTCGAAGGGCATGGTGGCCCAGTTGCATCTTGCGCTGGTGATGGCCATCGATGCCAGGCTGCTGGTTCTGGACGAGCCGACTCTGGGGCTCGACATCCTTTACCGAAAGCAGTTTTACGATTCGCTGCTGAATGATTATTTCGATCGCCGCCGCACCATTATCGTGACGACACACCAGGTGGAAGAGATTCAGAACGTCATCACCGATTTGATATTTATCAACCGGGGCCGGGTGGTGTTGAGTTGCAGCATGGAAGAGATAGAGTCCCGCTTTCTTGAGGTGATGGTTCGTCCCGGCGATGTAGAGGCGGCGCGCGCCTTGAAGCCAATGCACGAGCGCCAGGTTCTGGGTCGCAGCATCCTGATGTTCGATGGGGTTGATCGTGAGAGGGTGGGTGCGCTTGGAGACGCCCGCACTCCAAGCATCGCCGACTTGTTGGTCGCAGTGTTAGAAGGACAAGGAGCGGCCCGGTGAGTACTCAATCAAATGTCATGTCCGACTCGTCTCTCCGCTCGCAGGGAATTGCAGCCGCGACCATACCCGCGGCAAAGCTCCTGTACTGGTCGGTGCGGCGCGAACTGTGGGAGAACCGGGCGATCTATGTTGCCCCAGTCGCAGTTGCCTGCGTGTTCCTGTTTGGCTTTTCGATCAGCATCTTTCACCTGATAGTCGAGATACACGCCGCGCCGTGGATGGATTTACCGCACTTGCGCGAGTTATTCGGGCAGCCGTACGAGTTCGCTGAAGATCTGATCATGGCTGCCCTTCTGATCGTCGGGATGTTCTACTCTGTCGATGCGCTGTACGGGGAACGCCGCGATCGCAGCATTCTGTTCTGGAAGTCGGCGCCGGTTTCGGATCTCATCACGGTGCTGTCGAAGGCCGCGATTCCCATCGTGATTCTTCCTCTGCTTGCCTTCGCAATCACCGTTCTAACCCAGGGGATCATGCTGATGATGAGCAGCGCGGCGCTGCTGGGCAGCGGCCAGAGCGTGACGATCCTCTGGTCGCGGGTGGAGATCTTCGATCGTTGGTCCATGCTTCTCTTTCACCTTTTGTGCATTCACGGACTCTGGCAATCGCCAATTTATGCATGGCTCTTGTTTATCTCTGGGTGGGCAAGGCGCGCCCCCATTCTTTGGGCCACGTTGCCGCCGCTGACCATCGGCATCGTAGAGAAGGTTGCCTTTAACACCAGCTATTTCGGTTCTTTGATTGGCAACCGCTTCACAGGGGGCTCCGAAGGCGCCGCGATCCTTGGACGTGGCAGGACAATGGATCCCACGATGCATGTAGGGCCGCTCCATTTCCTGATTAGTCCGGGGTTGTGGATTGGCCTGGCTTTCACCGCAGCTTTTCTAATTGCTGCCATGCGTGTGCGCCGCTGTCGCGGACCCATCTGATTCGTACACGGCTTCATTCCAATTCGACGACTTGATTCAGTCCCAAGGAGGACCTATGGAATCCCTCGTGTCTATGAACTGCCCTGAAACGGTTGCATGCAATTCGGCGCTGCCGACCGCTTCGATCTGGCAGGACATTCTGGCCCAGGCAGTAACCGGCGAACTCATGGCCGCGATGAACTATCGCGCATTATCGACCATTTGCGACGACCCCGAAGAAGTTGCCGACGCCCTGGAGCACGCCGAGGGCGAAGAGGGACACGCCGCAGCGTTTGCGGCCGAGGGTCGCAAGATTGGAGTGGACATCCCGAACAATGTCAACGCCAGGTACTGGAGGCGGATTCGCGAATCTTTCCTGCGCTCGATCGGGGAGCGGGACTTCATCGCCTGCCTGATTGTTCAGGAGATCATGCTCGAATCGTTCGCAGTCGCGAGTTATACCCGGGTTGGAAAGGCCGGTCCGGGAAGTCTCGGCAAGACCTTTGCCGCCATAGCCGCGGAGGAAGAGGGGCACATCGAGCACGCGATGGACATTCTGCGATTGGAGCGAGCCAAGGCCCCACAGCGGTTCGATGACAAGGTGTATCGGCTTCATCTCGACGTGATGACGACGCTCACGGAGATGCTTGCCAAGGAATGCAGCAATGGAAAGTGCGACCTTTGCCACAGCAGCTGCGTGAAGCCATCGCTTTCCGAAGTCGGGCTGACCACGGTCGAACTGCGTGGAGCATCGCTGCAACAGTATCTGAAGACGCTGGATGCGTTGGGACTGCCCGGGGAGGTAACACTTCAATGGGTAGCGCAGCTGCCGGTGTAACCGTGCAAGAGCGGCGGCCTGCAATGGATTTCGCTCTCATCGGGCACCAGGAAAGCTGGCGCTCGGCTGCGGATGTGCTCGCGGTTCTGCGCGGGACCGAGCGTTCGCGATTACCCGATGAAGAAATCAGGGAGATCTTCCCGTGGATTCCGCCGCGGGCCGTCTGTAACGTCGAGGTCACGAGTGCAACAGGTGCAACGGCGCGCGGCCTGTATATTGACTGCTTCATTGCTCCGGATCGGCTTGATTGCGAATATGTCCACGACAACCTCGGCCGGGTTCGGACCGCGGCCGCCTGCGCAATCAACCGGGGAGCGAGGATCGTGAGCCTGGGGGGATTCAGCTCGATTCTGATCGAAGGGAACTTCGATCGTCTCGCCGACAGGAGCGACACGATCTTCACGACCGGCAATACGCTGACCGTCGCCTTCATCGTTCAAGGCATCAGGAAAATGTGCGCGCTGGAGGGACGGGACATCTCGAGTTCGACGCTTCTCATCGTCGGAGCAACGGGAGATGTTGGATCTGGCTGTGCCCGCTGCCTTGCGCCTTTTGTCAAACGCTTGATGCTTTGCGCGCGCAACGCGGAACGGTTGCGCGCCCTTGCCCTTGAACTGGAGATGGGTGGGACCGAGGTGGAAATCATAACCCGTGTCGAGCATGCGCCGTTTGCGGCTGACATTGTGATCTGCGCGGCGAGCCTGGCTTCCCCTTCGCTTTTGCTGGACCGTATTGCAACCGAAGCCATCATTTGCGATGCCGGTTACCCAAAGAATCTGAATGCGAACGGCGATAGGAGTGGCGTCCGGGTCTTCTTTGGCGGCCTGGGCCAGATTGCGGGAGGATTGCGTTTCCTGCCGGATTTCAAAGGCGTTCTGAATCGGCATCCATTTCCGGATGTGGCCCATGGATGTCTGCTCGAAGGCATGGTCCTGGCTCTGGCGCGACGATTCGAGCCATTCTCTCAGGGGCGAGGGTTGATTACGCCGGACCGGGTCGAGCAAATCGAGGCACTCGCTGCATTGCACGGAATCCATCTTGCTCCGCTTTACAACGCCGAAGGGCCGCTGGAGGGCGTGTGTCCATTTAAAACTGCGGGCGACCGTCCTGTTTGCGGTTAGTTATCAGACCGGCCCGAGTCTGATTTCTTCGGCGCGAAAGCGGCCCCATTCCCCCAGATCCCAAGGTAATGACTTTTTAGTACGTGGCGGAGAAAGCCCCGGCGGCTTTGCTGCTGGTCAAAGAGGAAACGGCGTGCCTCCTGTAAAACTTAGCCTGAAAAGGATGGAGACATGACCCACCGGAAATGGATATTGGCAGCGGCAGTCGGGCTTCTGGCCTCGTTTGCCGCGACGGCGCAGGACGCTCCCGAACTCAAGACGGACAAGGATAAATTCAGCTACGCGCTAGGAATGAACTTTGGAGAGAAGCTTCGTCAGCAGGGGCTGGACCTGGACCCCGCGGTATTTGGGAAGGCATTCGCAGATTCGTTCGTCGGCTCCAAGACCGCGATGACCGACCAGGATATGCAGACTCTCTTGACGGCGGCAGGGCAGGAGTTCCGGAAGAAGCAGGCAGCTCAGCTGGAACAGAAGGGCGCAGCCGCCCAGAAGGAAGGCGAAGCCTTCCTGGCCGCGAACAAGGCCAAGGAAAATGTGGTGACGCTACCGAGCGGCCTGCAGTACAAGATTCTGAAGGCGGGCACGGGCGAGAAGCCCACACTGGATGATTCGGTGGTATGCAATTACAAGGGCACTCTGATCAACGGGACGGAATTTGATGCTTCAGAGAAGCATGGCGGGCCGGCGACCTTTCCGGTAAAGGGTGTGATTGCGGGCTGGACCGAAGCGCTTCAGTTGATGCCGGCGGGCTCGAAGTGGCAACTCTTTGTTCCGTCGAATCTGGCCTACGGACCGCAGGGACCGGGAGACATCGGGCCGAACGCGACGCTGATCTTCGAAGTGGAGCTGGTGTCGATCCAGAAGGCGGCTGGCGCGGCGCCGGCGGCAGGGGCTTCGGGATCAAATTAGCTTCAGTGGTCAGGGATCGATCAGGGCTAGTGAAATAGGAAGAAATGAAGGAAAGGGCCGGCGCTTGCGCTGGCCCTTTTGCTGCTGTACCCAATCCGGCGGTAACGACGGCGGCGGCGAGTTGTTCAAAATGCGCCACTGGGGGCCTGAAGGCTGATACGGCGAGCGCGGAAGGAAGCCGCACATCGTCAATCACTCCACCTTGAGCGCATTCACAGGATCGATTGCCGCAACGCGGGATGCGGGCAGAAAACTCGCCAGTGCCGCTGCGGCGGCGAGAATAAACGGCACGGCGGCGAAGCTCAAGGGATCGATCGGGCTGACTCCAAATAACAGCGTCCTCAATATCCGCGCGACCGCGGCGGCCGCTCCCAGGCCAATCACGACGCCGACTCCCGTCAACGCCAAAGCGGAACGCACAAACATCCAGCGCAGTTGCCCCTTCTGCGCTCCGAGCGCCATGCGAATGCCGATTTCGCGCGTACGCTGGGATACGGCGTAGGAGACGACTCCGTAGATGCCGATGAGGCTGAGAGCGAGTGCCATGGCACCCGCGATTGCGAGCATGACGAGCGTGAACGAAGTGCGCGCCATGGAGCGGCTGTATATCTCGCCCAGGGTCTGCATCGACGCTACCGGGAGGTTGCGATTCACTTGCCACACGGCCTGCTGAATCTCGCTGCGCAGGCTTTCGCTCCCCGCGCGGCCGCTATGCACAACGAAGGTCACCGCGCGCTGGGTGTCGATCGAATTGTTTTCGTAGGGCACCTTCACCATCACGGGCCAATAGACGGTCGCCGGGGCCGCTTCGTCCACCCCATTCTGATACACGTCCTGCGCCACGCCGACGACGTCGATCCACGGCTGGGTGGGCATTATTCTGAAATGCTTGCCGATGGCCGCCTGCGCGGAGCCCCACGACTCCCGCGCCAGATTCTCTGAGATGATTCCCACTGCCCGGAAGCCATAGATATCGGTCCATGTGTAGTCGCGGCCGGCCACCAGGCGCGTTCCGGCGGTGTGAAAATATCCGGGCGAGATGAAGTTAAACAGGCGCATCGGCGCCGAGCCCGCCCGCTCGTCCCGGCCCTCGATGAAGATGTTGTTCCAGGCCGGCTCCAGCCCATCCATGGGCACTTCCCGTGCAAACCCGGCGGAGATTACGCCGGGAATGGCGGCCAGTTTATCGGCAATCGCGTTCTCGATGCGGGCTGTGTTCTGCGCATCGGCGATAAGTTGTTGGGGAATCGCGACGCGCAGACTTTGCACATGGTGCGCGTCGGCAAATCCCGGGTCGACGCTGCGAAGTGCTGCCAGAGTGCGGATCATGAGCACGGCGCTGATCAGCAGCACCATCGCCATGGCTACTTGCGCTATCACCAGCAGATTGCGCCCGCTCCGGCGCTCGCGGCTTGCGCTCGCAGTCCGCCCCGCGGAGGCGCGCGCCAGCAATCCAGCCGGCCGTATCGACTTGAGTGCGGCGATCGTCCCGAAGAATACGGCGGAAACCAGCGAAAGCCCAAGCGTGAAGGCAATGGAACGTGCATCGAGCGAAATCTCGTGAAGGCGCGGAAGGTTCGCCGGGCCGAGGGTTGTCAGGAGCCGCAGCCCGGTCTCCGCAATTCCAATTCCGGCCACGCCGCCGATCAGCGCGAGCAGCACGCACTCGCTCAGCACCGCGCGGGCTATCCGTGCCTGCCCTGCACCCAACGCCGCGCGGACCGCAAGCTCCTGCCGGCGTCCGTCGGTGCGGACCAGCAGCAGGTTCGCCACGTTGCTGCAGGCAATCAGCATCACCACGCCGATGGTGCCCATCACCGCCCACAGCAGGCTACCCACGTTGCCGATCACTTCCTGCTTCATGGGGCGAATGGCGCCCGAGATCTTCCACGTCTCGTAGAAATGCGGGTCGCCGCCGTCGTTGTTGGTCCACGAATCCATCCAGATACCGAGCATGCGCGCGATGTCCGCGTTCGCCTCACCAATCGTCACACCCGGTTTCAGGCGGGCGATGCCATTGAAGCCGAAGCCGGCCAGGATCTGGTGTCGGGGATCGAAGGCCAGCGGGATGAGCAAGTCGAAGTCCTGGTTTACGACCTCAAAACCACGCGGCATTACCCCGACGATCTCTCGCGTCTGGGAATCGACTTGGATGTTTTTTCCGATCACCGAAGGATCGCCGCCAAAACGGCGCTGCCAGTAGCCATAACTGAGCATCGCAACTTCGTGGCTGCGAGGGGCCTGGTCGGCGGTCAGGATCCATCGCCCGGTGGTTGCCGGAGTGTTCAGCGTCTGCAGCACCCCGTCGCTGATGTAGGTTGTGTGGACCTCTTCAGGCTGTGCGATCCCGGTGACGTTGGCTGTGCCTGAAATCCATACGCCGATGGATTGAAATGTGCGGTTGTGTTCGGCGAAGGTGAGATACATCGACGGCGAGAGGCGTAGCCCCTCGGCAAAGTTTGCCAGGCCGGCCGCTCCCGGGGCGTGCAGCCAGACCGCCACCAGTTGTTCCGGCTGGGGATAGGGCAGCGGCTTGAGCAGAATGCCGTCGACGACGGTAAAGACCGCGGTGTTGGCGCCGATGCCGATAGCCAGCGTGAGCAGGACGGTGATGCCGAATCCGGGAGATTTGCGTAGGCGGCGCAAAGCGAGTTTCAGGTCGGCGAGGAGGGATTCAAACCAGGACCACTGCCAGACCTCGCGGCTCCGTGTCTGGACGAGGGTGAGATTCCCGAACGCACGAAGGGCTGCCTGGCGGGCCTCGGCTCGAGAGAGATTCTCCGTGCGTACGAGTTGCTCGGTTCTTTCCTCGATGTGTTCGCGCATTTCTTCGCCCAAATCGTCGTAGAGGTGTTGGCGACGGAAGGTTCGCTCCAGCCAGCTCATCACGGATAGGCCTCCTAGGAATTCGAAGTTCGCGTCTCAGGCCCGAGTACCATCTGGATGCCTTCGAGCATCCGATCGAAACTGGAGATCTCCCGTTCGAGGTGGTGCAGGCCAGTCCTGGTGATCTGGTAGACGCGCACCCGCCGGTTAGTCGAAGGCGAGATGGTCCATTCGGCCCTGACAAGTTTTGCTTTCAGCAGGCGCTGCAGCGCCGGATACAGCGAACCCTCTTCCACCTGAAGGAGGTTGTTGGAGCGCTGCTGGATGTGCTGAACCAGAGCATATCCGTGCGCCGGCTGGCGACGGAGCGATTCGAGAATCATCATCTCCAGCGCACCGGGAAACAGATCGCGCGAGGTGTTTTTGCTGTTTTCCATAAGGCATGATCGAAACATGCCTAGAGTAAACTTGTAATAGAACAAAAGTCAAATTAATTGGAAAAAGACGAATTATTTTGTTTCATAGCATCCGAGCGGCGAAGCCATCATCGCTACCGGGAGTCGTACGGTTAGAAGCGGAACACAATGCCGGTGGTAAAGTGGGCAAAGTTACCCCGAAGGTTGTGGATCTGGTTGCTTTTGGACCCGTATCGGGACCGAAGATAGTCCCCTTCAACACGCCAGGCCAAATGTGGCGAAACCGGAGTGTCAAGGCCGCCGCCGGCGAGTACCGCAAATGTAACATTCGAACTGGGACTGGAGTTGTCGTAGGGAATGGCGCCGCTGTTGATAAACCCCATCCCAATCAAGCCATGCACGAACAGCGATTCCTTGCCCGCGCGCCGGGACCAGTGCGGGCCGACAAGCAACGAATGTTCAATCTGCGACGCGTCCAGATTGGTCCCATAGAAACCGAGCGCCGCGAAGGAAAGACTCAGTGCTCCTGCGGCATGCACCGTCAAAGCCGCATCCCAGCCGTTCATCGGCGTTCCTGAAAACTCCGCGTAGGCATTGAACGAGTTGGACAGGAAGCCATAGCCGGCATACCACGCTCTCTCCCCGGCGTGGGAAGTTTCCTGAGAGGACAGGTGCCGGACGCTGAAAAGCAACGTAATCAGAGCGAGAGCAATCGAAAGCCGTCTTGCGGACATGATGATGGCTTCTCCTTCAGCGAGTAGTGAGACTGGTTTGTGCGTTCATGGACCCGGTCGCGTCATGAAGGTCATTCATTGCGCAGAAGGACGATCGGATTGACCGAGAGTGCGCGCTGCGCGGGAATCCACGTGGCGATCAAACCAAGCAACGCCATCGCGAAGACCGCGCCGGCGAGCACGACTGGATCGCGCGGAGTGGCTTGATAAACGATCGACGCGAGCAGGCGGCTGGCGAGAATTCCAAGGACCAGTCCCGCAATCGAGCCTGCCGCCAGCAGTCGGATGGCGCGTCCCAGTGCCGCGTTCAATACCTCGCTGCGCCGGGCTCCCAGGGCGACGCGGATTCCGAGTTCATGGAGGCGCCTGCTTACCGAGTACGCCGCCATGCCGAAGATACCGGTAATCGACAGGATGGCGCCCATCGCGCCCAGCGCTCCGAGGGCCAAAGTGGCGATGCGGCCAGGAAAGAGAACCACAACCATGAGTGAGTTCCATGTCTGAATATCGAGGGGTAGTCCGGGATCGATCTCGTGCATGGCGCCGCGCATGGCCGCCGCCAAGGCCTGCGGATCGCGATTGGAGCGCACAATGAGATGGACCAGGTTCGCCGGCGATTGCAGAAATGGCCGGAAGATCGCGGGCTGCTGGTCTTCGGTAAGACTCATGTATTTTCCGTCTTCCGCGACACCTACAATCTGGATGCGGCTCCCGTGCTGGTTGCGGTAGTAGCTGCCCATGGCATTCTTAACTGACCCAAACATCCTGACTGCGAAGCTGCGGTTGGCGATCGCGACGCGGGGAGACTCCTTGTCGTCGTGCCATGTAAAGCTTCTGCCTGCGAGGATGCTTGTGCCTGCCGCCTCGAAGTAATCCGGAGAGATGTCGTATGAATAGGGTGTGACCGTAACGTTGGATTGGCTCAGATCACGCGCATCATCCTTGTATGCATTGACGCGGAAAGCGGCAGTGTAAACAAGGGGTGGATAATTATTCACCAGTCCAGCGTGGCTCACTCCAGGAATTGCCGCGATGGCCTCGACCAAGCGCCGTTGCATGATTTGCAAATTGTCGCCACTGTAGCCGCCCATTGCCAGGTCTGCGCCTAAGACGAGAGTGTTGCGCGGTTCGAAGCCGAGGTGACCGTTAAGTGAGCGAAGCAGCCCGCGCACGGCGACCATCGAGGAGGTGACAAGCACAGCGCAAATCGTGATCTGTACGACGAGCAATACATCGCGCATCGTGATGCGGCGTGCCGTGATCCCGTTCACGCCCAATTTGACGATCTCGTAGGGATGAGCCTGCATCACCTGGCGCATGGGCACAATTCCGAACAGCATTGCGCTGACGAGCGCCAGCAACAGCGCGAAGAGGAAAATTCTGAGGTCGAGAGCGATCGGTATACGAATGGGCGCACCCGCAAAGGGCTGCCATGCGGCCAACTTCTTCAACAGGGCGATGCTGGCCCACAAACCCAGCGCCCCGCCCGCCAGCGAGATCAGGACGGCCTCGGCGAGCAATTGTCGCAAAATCCGGTTGCGGGTGGAACCCAGCGCCAGCCGCAGCGCTACTTCTCTCGAACGGTCTGCGGCGTGTGCCGCGAACATGCCTCCCAGATTGGCGCACGCCGCGAGCAGGATCATGAAGGAAAGCAGCGTCAACCCGGCAACGAAGGAGCGGATCGGGCCGCCGAATGCCGTGAGTCCGACTCGCCCGAGGGCTGTCTTTTGATGGCGCACTTCTTTCGGATAAGCCTTCTGAAGAGAATCTCCGATCGTGTTTACGTCCGCTTCGGCTTCCGCCAGTGTGACCCCGGGGCGAAGTCGCCCAAAGACTTCGAACACTCCCTGAGTATTCGCACGTTCGTGATAGGCGTCTCCTGCCCCTACTTGCTGCTGGTTCACGATGGGAACGAAGAAATCGGCGGATATGAAGTACAGCGTCCCCCGGAACTCTTGCGGTGCAACGCCAAGAATGGTGAACGGATGCTTGTCAATCTGAACGATGCGGCCCAGCACACCCGGATCGTCGTGAAAGCGGCCATGCCAATAGGCATAACTTAAAATTACATAGGGCGCGCTGTTTTGCCCATGCTCATCCGAAGCGTGAAAGAAGCGCCCGAGAAGCGGCTTTAGCCGAAGTACGTCGAAGTAGTTGCCGCTGACCGCGAAGCCGATGGAATTCGAAGGATCGTTGCCTTCGTCGAAACCTACGAACGCGAAGTTATAACAAGCCAGATCTTCAAAGCTGCGGTTGCGATCGCGAAGATCGATGTAGTTCGGATAAGACTGAAAGCTCGACCCGTCACCATAGTGCGTTCCATAAAGTGCTTCGCCCTGGGGCACCTGAAGCGGCCGTAACAGCAAGGCGTCCGTAATTCCAAACACCACCGCATTCGCGCCGATCGCCAGCGCCAGGGTCAGAATCGCGGCAACCGTGAATCCCCGCGATCGCGCCAATTTTCGCAGAGCCAGGCGGAGGTCGCGCCCCAATATGTCGAAGAAGTTTCCTCCCAGGGCGCCATAGCTTTCTTCCCTGATCCGTTCGCGGGCGCCAAACTCGATCCGGGCCATCCGCTCGGCCTCCTCGCGGGTAAAGCCCGACCGCTCCAGATCATCCACGCGATACGCCAGGTGCGAACGAATCTCCTCTTCGAGATCATTCGCAGTTTCGGAATGACGAAGAAACTTTCGTGCGATCGACCCGAGATAGGAAATCGCACTCATATCTCCTCCGGTCGCATGCCGGGAACCGCCGCGGTGGTCATTTTCGTCTCACTCCTAAAGCGATTAGGAAAGTACCAGTCATTCTCCTAAGCTGTCAAGGAGAAATAGTTTTGGGCCGCAGAAACGCCGGGAAGGTAGCGAAGGAGCCGGGCAATCCGCCGGAGCGTGATGGGCGCAGGACCAGGACGTTGTTCCGTCGTTCTGAGAGGCAGGAGCCGTCTTATATCACCGGAAGAGTGCGAACCTCAGTACCTGAATAATCACCGGATAGAAGCAATGGCGGGATCCTGGCTTTCTATCCGCTACGCAGGTGCCATCTGGGAAGATGCGGAGGCTCGAAATCATCAGCGTGCGAATGTCACTCAAAACCTTTCGATCAGATCTGCGGCCGGCGACTTGGATCGCAATTCACTGTACTTGCGCAGGATGTCGTCCAGTCTCGGAATCTGGATAGGCTTTTCCAGGAATCCATCCATGCCGATCTCCAGGCATTTCTCTTCGTCGCCATTCATGGCATTGGCAGTCAAAGCAATAATGGGTACATGAGCCCCGCATGTTTCTTCGTTTTTACGGATCGCACGGACTGCTTCAATGCCGCTCATTTGCGGCATCTGCACGTCCATAAAGACAAGATCCACAGGCGTGTTTTCCAATACACGAAGAGCTTCAATCCCATCGGCAGCAATAGAAACGCGATGCCCACGCTTCTCCAAAAGACGTCTGACGAGAAGCTGGTTGATGGGATTGTCTTCTGCCACGAGCACATGAAGGGCAATGCCGGCACTCTTCTCTTTGCTGGAAGATGGCTCGGAGGGCAATCGCACGTCACCGTCCGAAGGGTTCTTCGTGAAGGCGCGAGCGATGGCGGACTTCAACTCCGCTTCGCGAATGGGCTTGAGAAGGTAAGCATTGACGCCCAGTTTCCGGCAGCGGTCCACATCTCCCCCGCGCGCTCCAGAGGTAAGCATCACAATTGTGGGGGTAACGGGATCTTCGCCGCTACGAACAGTCTCAATCAGATCAAAGCCATCCTTCTCCGGCATGTGCATGTCAGTAACAATGAGCTTGTAAGCATCGTCTGAAGGAAGCGCCGATGCCAGCTCAGTTAATGCTGCCGGAACGCTGTCCACTGAGGTCGGCCGCATTCCCCACCGCGTCAAAAGTTTTCTGAGGATTGTTCTGTTCGTCAAGTTGTCATCGACGATCAGCACCCGGACGTTGGCGATTAAATCGTCGCCAGCAGAATGGGCGAGCTCTCCAGCGGGGGCAAAACGCACCGTGAAATGGAACTTGCTTCCCATTCCCGGAGTGCTCTCGATCCAAATGCGTCCGCCCATCGCCTCGATGAGCCGCGTGGAGATGGTGAGCCCCAGCCCGGTCCCCCCATACTTGCGCGTCGTCGAAGCGTCGACCTGGGTGAAAGGCAGAAGAATGGCGTCCAGCCTGTCAGCGGCAATACCGATGCCGGTGTCAGTCACCGTGACGTGTATCAGCCCTTCTTGTCCGTCGCCGACCGCTTCGGCGACACTGACGGACACCTCGCCTTTTTCGGTGAACTTGATCGCATTTCCGACGAGATTGATCAGGATCTGCCGAAGCCGGGCGCTATCTCCCCTAACGAAAGTGGGAATTTCAGGAGCCACATCGCAAAGCAGTTCCAGTCCCTTTTCATCGGCGCGAAGAGCCAGCGTCTTCAGGGTTAGCTCCACCGCTTCGCGAAGATCGAAGTCCGCTTCCTCCAGGGTGAGTTTGCCGGCCTCAATCTTGGAGAAATCGAGAATGTCCTCGATCACCGCCAGAAGCGCATCGGCGGATAATCTCGCGGTTTCCAGGTACTCGCGCTGGGTTGGCGTCAGGTCTGTTTCGAGCGCAAGCCCTGTCATTCCGATCACGCCGTTCATGGGGGTCCGGATCTCATGGCTCATGTTCGCCAGGAAGTCGCTCTTTGCCCGGTTTGCAACTTCGGCAGCTTCCTTAGCGTGCCGCATCTGAATTTCTGACTGTCTTCGCTCCTGAACTTCTTTAACCAGGTCGGCGGTGCGCGCCGCAACCCTCATCTCCAGGGCGCTGTTGGCTTCCAGAAGGGCGCTATCTCTCTGTTGAATGGTGTCCAGCATCTGGTTGAACGAGCTGATCAGCCTGCCGATTTCGTCGGAGCTTACGACTGGGGCGCGAAGGGTGTAGTCCTTCTGGTCAGAGACCTGCGCTGCCAGTTGCGCGAGATGCACAATGGGATCACTGATCAATGGCAGAAGCCGGATCGAAACCAGGTATGTTATACCAATCGAAATAAAGAGGACCAATCCGGCGATCTTCAAATATTCCTGCAGCTTGGATCGAAAGCCGTCCATGGTGGAGACAATCACGATCGATCCGGTCTTGTCCCCCTTCAGAAAGACATCTCGCGAGAGAGTGAGATCACCGCGGACAAGAGCACGATCGTTTCGTTCGGTACCGGCCGGCGAATCCGTGGCTCCTTCCGGCGAAAGGCGATTGTATTCCGCAAACAGGCGCCCCTGAGTGTCATAGAGGCTCGCTTTGACTATGCCGGTTTGCAGATGGAGAGCGCTCAGGATTTGCCGCGCAGTCTGCGCATCGTTGAAGGCCAGGGATGCTGCGGCATTTGCGCCGATCGTATCGGCGAGAGTGGACAATTCGGCTTCCGCCGATTTTCGAAAGCTCGCCCGTTCAAAAACAGTGATGCCCGCGAAGGCCAGTCCGAGGGCCATCATGGTCGCGCACAGAATCAGCAGCGTCAGCTTTCTTCGTAGAGGTATATCCCTGAATGGCATCTCTGCTCCAATCGTTGCGCGCTTTTGGCCGCGTCCGCTCCTAATGAGCTGCCGTATTTAATGCAGCCGGAATAATCGTCTTAGCCAGGGACAGAAGCTCCGAACTAAATGTCATGTTGCACTTTTCGGCCGCCGGAACATTGATATCGAATCGGAGCCTATCCTGTTCGCGCCGAAAGCCGATCATTCCTCCGACCCTTACAAACTCGTCCGTTTCCCCCGTCGTCAGGACCGGCGAGTTGTGCAGGTTGGCGAAAAGGGTATCGAGATGTGCGCTCTCCGACGCGCCGATGAAGAGGACCTGGCAGCCTTCCACTCCCGCCAACTGCTTCAGATGCAAAATGCGGACAGCGTGCTCCTTGACCATCTTCCCCGACAGGATGGATTCAAGAGCGCCGTTGAATGGATCCTTTCCGGTAGTACAGAAGGTAAATGGGTCGCCCGCGTGTTGAAAAGTACCCGATGGCCAATTGGTCAACTGGGCAAAGTGAAAAAGAAAAGCCGCCTTCACGGCGTATTCGTTGTTGTCCAGAGATGAACCGCGTGCGACGTGGCCGGCGGCGCCTAGTGTCATCAACAAGACGAGCCCGAGTTCACAGGCACGACGTGCTGCCCGGCAAAGCGGGATTCGATTCCGGGTTCTGCTCCGTCGCCCCATGAACACTTCAGTCACTTTGCCCCGAAAGTCCAGACTAGTTTCGCCCTGAAAGCGCGTCCGTCCTGCTGGATCGCGTCCTGAACATGCTGCTGGGCGCCCGGATCGTAGAATCGCTTGTCGAAGATGTTATACACGCTTGCCGAGAGGTCGAGGTTGCGCGCGAGCGCTCTGCTCAGCAA
The DNA here is from genome assembly GCA_963730805.1 of uncultured Acidobacteriota bacterium. GTDB lineage: Bacteria > Acidobacteriota > Terriglobia > Terriglobales > Acidobacteriaceae > Telmatobacter. Next base: position 1,046,756 of record CAVSTL010000001.1, read on the forward strand.
CGTAAGATTTGCGACGGAGTAGGGACTGACGTCCTGCTGCGTCAAAGTTGCTCGCCGGCTGACGAATTGGGCGTCCACGGTGGCAAAGAGCTTCTGTTCCATGAGCGGCACGCTCAGGTTAAGTTTTCCGAGTTCCCTGGGCGAATTCACCAGCGGCTGGGAACCGGGACCGTCTTGCACGAATGCCTGGCTGAAGCTCGCGGTTCCGCTTACGCCATTCGACCATTGGCCGCGAACTTCGACCTCGCCTCCGGAGACTGACATCCTGCCTATGTTTTCGAACGCGGAGCCGGTGATGTTATCGGAACTCAAGCCGATAAAATCGCGCATATTGTTGGAGAATAGCGAAAGCGAAAATCCGACATTGTGGGAAAGGACCTGGTCCCAATTACCTTCCCATGCCCTGATGCGCTCGGCATTCAGATGCGGAGCGCCAGAGTCGTTGGAAGCATATCCGGAGTAGTAATAGAGTTCGTAGGCATTCGGGGAGCGAAACGACTCTCCATACGTCAGCCTGAGGTGGGTGCTCTCCAGAGCATGGTAATTCAACGCTCCTCTGGGGCTGAGAATCCATCCGACACGAGGGTTGTAATCCTCACGGATGCTGGGATCCAGCGAGAACCCTTTGCCCAGAGGAATGTCGGCTTCAAAATACGGCGCCGCAACAAAGGATGGCTTATCCACATCGAGATACTTTGCCGGCGGCGAAACGTCGAAATTCACCAGTTGCTGGCGAAAATCATTGCGATACTCGAAACCGGTGACCAGTTTATAGCGCTGTCGTATTTCGGTGGTCATCTGGAGTTCGGTGCCCCAACTCTCCCCTCGGGCGAGGTCCTTGTTCAGGACACTGCCACTTGCAACGGGTGTAACGAACTTTCCATCATTCATGTACCTGTCGAAGTATGTTCTGGCCGAAACACTCGAGCCAGATCCAATGGCGTGCTCGTATCGCAGGTCAAGATATCCATGAGCGTCTGACTCCCGGTTGCGCGGGTCATTGAATACATCTCCGTATGAACCAGTCGGATCGCCTTTTTCTCGTGTGTTGTAAGCTGCCTGAAACCTGAACCCATGGGTGGAAAGCGTCGTGAGCAGATTCACGCTCTGATCGTCATCGCCGTGACTGGCGATCCCGTAGTTAGTCTGCGGGGTGTCGAACTCAGGATAGTAGAGCTGGTTGTGTCCCTTGCTCCCGTAAAAGGTGCCGGAAAGCACCGCATCCACTTGCCCCAGACTCCCCCCATACGCGATGCGGCCGCGATAGCTGTTGAATGAACCTCCGTCGCCCTTGAATTCCATACCGTGAATCTCATTGGCTTTCCGGGTAATGACGTTGATGACAGCGAACACGGCATTCGTTCCATACAACGACGACGCAGGACCGCGGATGATCTCTACGCGCGCGATCATGTCAACATCCAGGACAAATTCAGTCCCGACCATGGCCTGCTCGTAGATCGCATCGTTGAGGCGGTGGCCGTCTACCATGAGCAGCACGCGCGTGTTATAGTCTCCGGGGTTTGAGAATCCTCTCACACCCACGTAACTGTACAGGCGATCGGTTGAAATGTAGAAGCCGCGCACGGCGCGAAGAATGTCGGCCAGGGTTCGGTACCCGGCTTTGTCGATCTCGTCCCGGGTGACAACAGTGACTGACACGGGCGCGTCCGATGCCGGCTGGATATATCGGGAAGCCCCGTACACCTTGATATTCATCAGGTCGGCAAGGCTTTGATCCGCCAGGTCAGGTGAGGCCTGTTGCGGCGCGGCCCATGCCACCCACGGAAGAATCGCTGCGAGAATAGCCCCCGCGAGCAACGAGGAATGCGCGGCTGCACGAATGCGCCTCCTGGGGAGGGAGGGCAGGGTAATCTCGGCCACAACGCTTTCCAGATCAGGTGTAGATTCCATTATCGGTTTAGACATATCCCCTCTAGAGCTGGACCGAAGCATTGGATGAGACGGCAATTTTCTCACGGGACCGGTACAGCTTCCGCAGCGAATTCAATTTGCAGCCTCGGCGGTCTCCGCGAGTCTAAGACGGTCTTGGGCTCGACGGCTAAGCCATTCGCGGATCCATGAAGCCACGACAAGATTCAGAACCGTAACCACAACCAGCAGCAGAAGGAAATATCGCGCCAACCATAGACGCATCAGGGCAAACCACGAAATCTCCCCGGTCTGGTAGGTGGCACCATTCATCGAGTAGGACTCGAATTTCCCCGCTCGCAACAGACTCACGGCGCCGGTAAGATCATTCGATAAGGACTTATCGAGGAACGCGTTCGAGAAAGCAGCCGAGGTCTCGTCGGAGCTGAGCGAAATGAGTACCAGGGAGCGATCCGGAGAGGAAGGCGATTCAATCTCCTCGATCAGAGCTGAGGGCGGACTTCCATAGTTCGACGGACGACTTTGAATAAAAGGTGTCCCAGTCAACTTTGACCACCAGAATTGGAGAGTGTCCTGGATGGTCGGAAAGTAGCCTCCCGACGCTTTGACACTCACGCCGTCGCTGTCAAGAGTGACCGGGACCGACCCTGCCAGAGAACGGAACGCCGGCTGGTCGGCGGTCGTACCAAGGACGAGATAATCCTTGGCGCTGCTGAGAACGACATTCGGGCCGGCCACTGTGATGCGAAGCCCGGGATATCCTGTATCGGCCCCGAACTGGCCCATCAGATCGAGATAGAGTGCGATCTCCCCACGGCTGGGAACGGTTGGAAGGATCACGGCCGTTTCGGCCAGGTCTGCGCGACGTGTAAAGGGAAACCCGGAGTTGGCAAGGATCCCCATGTTGGGCATGCGTGTCCATCGTGCAAGCCCATGGAGATCGAGAGACGAATCGCAAACAATTTCGCCCTTCACCGACGGCGACTCCTCGGAGTCCTGACCGGTTTCCGAGTGCGCGCCCGCGAAATCGAAGTTGAAGAGCATGGTATTTCCGACCGGCTGCAGAACCGCGACAGGAATAGATACAAATGCCGTCTGCTCCACAACGCTTTCACTGGCTGTGAGTTTTGTTTCATTCACGAGTTGTCCGTTAACAACCACGCGCAGTGCTGACCCGGGTCCGGCTAATCGCGCATTGTAACGATAGTGGAGATGAAGCCTTACATTCTCTCTCTCGCCGTAGAACACATCGGGAGGCAGATGAAAATAGACGGGAATCGAACTCGAGTCGCCAGTCCGCAACATTTCCTGAGAGGAACAACTGGCCAGGCGAGCTTCGCGAGTGAGCGGCAGCCATCGTGGTGCATCGTCGAGATTTCGAGGCGGGGGCATCAGCGCTGCGGGAGCGAACGTGGTGTCGTCGGTCGTTAGTGCGCTGGAAGCAGGTGCCGTAAAGGAAGCCTTATTGGTGACCGACAGTGCCCGTGCGGCGGTAATGAGTTCTTCCTCGTTATCGCCCGCCACCACGAGAAGGCTCCCCATCGGGTCGGACGGATTATCGCGAAGGGCAAGGATTGGACCACCCCCGACGGGTAAGTGGAGTGAGTCGGGAAGGTTCGATCGCTTATCGGAAAAGAGAACGGCGTCTCCCTTGGGAATTTCGCCCACGAAAGCAGCGAAGCGTGCCGGCGCTGAATCAGCGGCCAAACCGAACCATGACGCGACCATGCCGGCTGCTTCCAGCACTTTGGGTGTTGGCTGCGCCAGGAATGCAAACGGAATGGTGGTCGGCGTTTGGAGTTCGCTGTCAAACACAGGCATCGGGAGCCGGCCCAGGTCATTCTCGAGTCGCAGCCGCTCGCCGTTTACTTCGATCGAGGATTCGGAACTGATATGGGCGAGGATGCTCGTCAGTGCCTGGTCTTCACGCATCATCAACCCGCTTCCGTTGAACTCAAAGCTCAAAGTATTGCTCCGGACCAATTGATTTGCAGGAACGGCGATTTCGGTTTCATCCATCTGCCCCGGCCAACCCTCCGCTGATTTCGGTGAAAGGGCCGTCAACAGCGTCCCATTCAAGCTGACCTTCAACGAGGTGGCATGCGCGTCGAGTGCCGGGTCGAAGCTGTATCGCAACCTTAGCGTCGATTGGTGCGGGATGATCGTATGTGGAAGTATGAACCGGACCGAAGAGTAAGAATGAGGTCCCCGAAACTCGATGGGATGGATCGCACCCATGTCTTTCAGCGTAATCATCTCCTTAATCGAGGAATCGGGCGACGACAAGGCTGGGTCCGCGGCGGAACCGGCTGGAGCATCCGCAGGCCGCGATATGGATCCCCTCAGCGAGGTACTTGCGCCGAGCAGGCCAACCAGGATCAAGGTCGTGGCTGCCGGCACGGCCTTGCGCTTTGGCGCAGGAGGTTTTTCCGGCAGCAGAGATCGGATGATCTGGTAAAACCCATGGAACGACAAGACGACGACCCGTCCGAGACTTCTCAGCGGTTGATCGGCCTCCTTCGACTCGACAGAGGTAAGCCAGGCGTCTGCGCGCGAATAGAGCGCTCTTGTCAGGGTTTCTTGTTCCTGAATCGTCGGAGTAGAGAACTCGAGTCGAAGTTCCGAACCTCGAATCCCGGCCACACGGACGCCAATCGCCGCATCACCGGCAATGTCGGGAAACGCCATCCTGAACTCGTCGCCAATAGACAAACGTGCGTGCGGAGGCAGCTTAACCGAGGCTCCGCCTACGGACATGTCGATCGAAGAAGTGTGCAGACGAAGTCCGCTGGGTAAATCCAGACGCACCGGGATCTTGGCTTCGATGCGGACAGAGCCGCGTCTCTGCTTCTGCTCGTGGGCCACTGCCGCCGCCACACCCAGGATGACCATGTTGAACAGGATCCAAACCAGGTTCATGATCACAGTGCCCGGATGATGAGGATCGTTGACAAAGATTCGATACGGAGTGATTACCAGGCCGAGAAAGTTCAAGAACAGAAGCCATCGAGTTGGTCTCGCGATCTTCCTGTCAAAGCGCGTATCGTTGAGGGTGCTGCCCTTATCCGTGACGTTGAACTTGCCCAGCTTTGGATTGATCAAGGCAAGAAGTGTTGGGGCGAGAATATAGGGAGCAAGCACTGCCTCGTAGATTTCATTCCAGAATGAGTGGCGGTGCCGACTCTGAATGCGGGAGTTGGTGAGACTCGCGAGAATAAGGTGAGGCAGCGAGAACGCCAGAATCGCAAGCCAGTATCCGGGAATGATCGACTTTCCCAAAAGCATATAAACCAGCGGCGCACACAAAAAGACCAGCCGTGGAACCGCGTAAAGGAAATGAATCATTGCATTCAGGTAGCATAGCCGCTGCGTAAACTTCAGACCGCTCGCCAGGAGAGGATTGTCGATGCGAAAAATCTGGATCATGCCGCGGGCCCAGCGAATGCGCTGCCCCACGTGCGCGGCCAGCGTTTCCGTTGCCAGTCCGGCTGCCTGTGGAATATTGATGTAGGCGGTGTTGTATCCCAGCTTTTGCATTCGCAACGACGTGTGTGCGTCCTCGGTAACTGTCTCCACTGCGATGCCGCCCACTTCTTCCAGTGCAGAGCGGCGAATCACCGCGCAAGATCCGCAAAAGAACGTCGCATTCCAAAAATCATTCCCATCCTGCACGATGCCGTAAAACAGCTCAGCTTCGCTGGGAATGGTTTTATATTGCAGCAGGTTGCGCTCAAATGGATCCGGCGAGTAAAAGTGGTGCGGTGTCTGAAGCATCGCGAGCTTTTCGTCGGCGAGCATCCAGCCGAGCGTCATCTGCAGAAAGCTGCGCGTGGGTACGTGGTCACAGTCAAAGATCGCTACATAGGGCGAGTCCATGGTTGTGAGTGCGTGGTTGATGTTTCCCGCCTTGGCGTGCTTGTGCACGTCTCGAGTGACGTAGCCGACGCCTGCCAGCGCCGCAAATTCCTCGAAGTCCTCGCGCGTCCCGTCGTCGAGGATGTAGACGTGGAGTTTATCTGGCGGATAATCGATATTGATGGCGGCCAGGGCGGTGTAGCGAACCAGGGAAAGCGGCTCATTGTACGTGGGAATGAGTATGTCGACGTGCGGCCAGAGGCTTTCGTCGCTCGGCAGAAGGATCGGCGTTCGCTGAAGCGGCCATGCAGTCTGCATATAGCCGAGCACCATGATCAGAAAGGTGTAAACTTCGGCCGAAATCAAGAGCAGCATGAAGAACGCATCGAATCCGAAGCGCCGATTCGATCCGTCCGCGAAGTAATCCGCGAGAAGACGCAGCCGCCACCATCCATAGCGAAATGTAGCCGTCATTGAAATCAGCATCAGGCCCAGCGTAATCAGGCGAGACGCGGAGAATCGATTGACCGCCAGGCCCAGGGCAACGCTCGCTCCCCCGAGGATCATCTGCTCGGGCCAAGCGAGATAGAGACTGATAAATTGGAGCCACAAGAAGAGGGCCAAAGCGAAAACGACGGCCCGAAATAACTTTGTCATTACTACAACTCCGGACGCACTAGTATCCAGAGAGAAGGAGGCGGCAGGCAGTGAACCATCCAGTCACGCTCTCTGTCGAAATCATCCCGCACAGGGGACATTGCCCTACCTCATTACGCTCAATGCAGCGCCCAAGATCTCTTCGAGGTTCCCAAAACGTTTTTCGTAGTCGCTTCGGCTCCTGCGTATGACTTCATGGGCGTCTTCACGGCCGTAGATATGCGAGATTTCACAACCGGATGACGCTGAATCCGGAGCTTGTTTGTAGGTAAGGAAATAGTGCCGCAGCCGGTCCAGCATTGACGCCGGCACCTGCTTGATATCGGTCCATGCCCCATAAGTCGCGTCGTCCTTGAGCACCGCCAGGATCTTGTCGTCGGCTTCATCGTGGTCGATCATGCGAAGTCCACCGATGGGAATGCACTCCACAAGGATGTTTCCATGCTGGATAGGACGATCGGTCAGGATGCAAACATCGAGCGGATCTCCGTCACCGTCGAGAGTCCGCCCGGTCTTTTCCGACGAAAAAGCAGCAACCTCGTCTCCGCAAAATGTCTTGGGAACGAATCCATAAAGAGCAGGACAGATATTCGAGTACTTCTGGGGGCGGTCGACCTTGAGATACCCTGAGACCTTGTCGATCTCGTATTTCAAGGTGTCTGAGGGAACAACCTCGATGAAACACTGCATGATTTCCGGCACATGGTCTCCGGGCGAGATTCCATGCCACGGATGCGGCTTGAACAAGACGCCAAGAAGTTTCCATAAAGGCTGAGGATTTGAACTCATTGGGACCCGCTTTCACTTACAGTGTGATCTTTTAACAATTTGATCATAGATAAGATATTCGATCCTCCATTTGTAACGTAGGACACGTTGTCCATGATCCCGCGAATGATCTGGAGCCCACGTCCTCCTTCGCGCAACAACCCACCTTCCGGTTCCACGGCGGGAGAGGGAGCGGTGATTCGATTCACCTGTTCGCTGTTCATGGACTTCCCACTATCAGTGCATTCCAAAAGCAGCGCATTTTTGCCGGGCGATACCAAAAGGGACACGAGATACCCCGGACGGCCCTCATACGCGTGCAAGATGGCATTGGTGGCCGCTTCACTTACGCATAACTCCACGTTGTAAGCTTCCAGTTCATTCATTCCATAGAAAGTGCAAATCCTGTTTACCGCCATGGCCATCAGGCCGACGCTCGAAAGATCGCTATCTATTTCCAGACGTATCTGGCTCAAAGGCCGTCTCCTCCCTTAAGAAAGCGCCGCCACGGCCTCCTCAGTACGATTAAACATCCGAAAGACCTTGTCCATCCGTGTGAGCTTGAACATGCTGGCCACCGTTCCCCTGGTCCCTGAAAGCACCAGTTCGCGTTCGTGTCCCATCGATTTCAAGCAGGAGATCAGCGCGCCCAGCCCGCTGGAATCGATGAATGTGACTTCGCTCAGGTCGAGAATGATGGCATGATTTCCCCGGTTCAGGTATTGGATCATGCCTTCCTTGAACGAGGAAGCGACATCCGCACCGATGCGAGCTTCCATAACCTTGGTAATCAAGATATCTCCTGACTTACTTTCTTCAAATCTCATGGGTGTTCCTCCTGTCATGCTCTTCATGTTCAGCTCAGCAACCGTCCCTCAAACAGAAGGTTGTGTTGCTGCGCGGTTTGCCTGGTCTGGAACTTCAATTGCCAGCAAAGACACGTCATCGCCGAAGTTTGCGGATCCAGCCCACGCCTTCATTTCACGGTCGAGGCCCTCGAGAAGTTTCTCTAAAGGCGCACATGAAGCGCGATCAAGGTATTCCAAGAGGCGCTGCTCTCCAAAGACTTCGCCATCGGGGCTCATGCATTCAGTTACTCCGTCGGAATAGAGCAGTAACCTGTCACCTGGACACACGGAAATGTCAATACAATCAAAATCAATTTCAGGCCACAGTCCTACAGGCATGCCACCGCTCCCGAGAATCCGCGGCCGCGCTCCAGCGCGGATGAGAACCGGCGAGGGATGGCCCGCCTGAGCGAGGCTCAGAGCCAGCGTCTTCGTGTCAAGAATCCCGTAGACCATGGTGAAGTATCGGTCGTCCTTTAGCTGAAAGCGCCGGTTTAGATTATGGATCGCTACTCCGGGCGAAACTGTCTTGAGGATACCGGTATGGAGGTCGAAATCCTTTAGGGGGCTGGCGCCGGCGGCATCCGGAGTCAGCACCATGCTGAGCGAGACCGACAGCATAGCTGCCGGAACACCGTGTCCCGAGACATCCAGCAAGTAAAACCCGACACAGGTATCGTCCAGGGGAAAGAAATTGAATGTATCTCCGGCGATATAACTGGATGGCCGGAAACGCCATTCACATCGAACCCCGAGTGCACTTAGAGCGGGTGAAGGGAGCATTTGCTCTTGAATCCATGCTGCAGCTTTCAGGTCGTCTTCGAGAAGCTTATGAGCTGACTGCAGCCGGCGATTGATCCCGGCTAACTGCTCGTTGTTATCGGCCAGTCCCTGCTGGAGAGTGAGGATGCGCTCACCCGCTCTCACCTTTACGCGAAGTTCGTCGGCACTGATTGGTTTCACCACAAAATCATCCGCGCCGGCATCCATTCCTTCCACCAGATCCGCCTTGGCGTCCTTGGATGTGCAGAGGATTACATAGACGTAGGGATCTACATTCTTCGCCCGGATGCGTCGGCACAGGTCGACCCCGGTGAGTTTCGGCATGATCCAGTCGCTCACGACGAGGCTGACCTCTTTTTCCTCCACCAACCTCCAGGCCAGTTCTCCGTCGGCAGCTTCCAGGACCTCATGCCCAAAGCTGCGCAGGAGCAACGAGGGTATGGCGCGAGCTACCGGATCGTCATCAACGACTAATATCTTCATTTCCTCTTCGACACCACGCAAATACCTGACTAAGAAACAACGGGGCCCCGCCGTAGCCGAGCCGGCTATGAACGTCTTATCGAGCGAATATTCCAAATATCCCGCGCATACTCGCGAATCGTGCGATCACTCGAAAACTTGCTCATGCGTGCCACGTTGAGGATGGCTTTAGAAGTCCAATCGGACGGGTCGAGGAAAGTATCGGATATCTTCTGCTGCACCGAAATGTAGGATTCGATATCAGCCAGGTGCAGATAGGTATCCCCATCCTCGAGCAGGACTCTACGGAGAGGCTCGAAGACACCGGGTTCGCCCAGTTCGATCGTAGGCGAAGTCAGGGCATCGATGATGCGGCGTATCCTTTGATCGCCGTCATACCATTCCCGAGGGTTATATCCCCTGGCCTTCAGTTGGCGAACCTCTTCCGTGCGCAGGCCGAAAATGAATATGTTCTCCGCGCCTAGTTCCTCAAGCATCTCAACGTTGGCTCCATCCAAAGTGCCTACGGTCAAGGCGCCATTGAGGGCAAACTTCATGTTGCCGGTACCGGAAGCTTCCATTCCGGCGGTAGATATCTGCTCGCTTAGGTCCGCTGCGGGAATGATGACCTCGGCCAGGGAGACCTTGTAGTCAGGCACAAAGACCACCTGCAGACTCCCGCCAACCTTGTGGTCGCCGGCGACCACCTGAGCGATGTTATTGATGAGCTTAATGATCAGCTTTGCAATGAAATACCCAGGTGCGGCCTTGCCTGCGAAGATGTGCACCCGCGGGACTGCCATCGCCTGCCCGTCTTCTACGATGCGAAGATATTCATCAATTACCGCCAGGGCGTGCAGCAACTGCCGCTTGTACTCGTGGATGCGCTTCACCTGGACATCGAAAATTGCCTTGCAGTTGACCTGTATCCCCGTGCGCGCAAGAATGACCTTGGCTAGCCTCAGCTTGTTATCATCCTTGACTGCCCGGAATTCCCGCTGGGATTCCACGTCGCCGGCGAATGATTCCAAATCGCGAATGCCTTCAAAATCTCTGCGCCATGTCGTGCCGATGCGCGCGTCGATCCACTGACACAGGGATGGATTCGCATGCATGAGCCAGCGCCTCTGGGTAACGCCATTGGTCTTGTTGTTGAAGCGTCCAGGAAAGAATTCATCGAATTCCGGCACCAGGTCAGTACGCAGAAGCTCGGAGTGCAATTGCGCAACGCCGTTGACTGAATGGCTGCCGATGATTGCCAGGTTCGCCATGCGCACCATGCGAGGATTTGATTCTTCGATGATCGACATTTTTTGGACATAGCGTTCTACGCCGGGCCACCTTTGTTCAACGCCTGCGAGGAATCGATGGTTGATTTCATAGATGATTTGCAGATGGCGGGGAAGGAGCCGTTCGAACATTTTCACCGGCCAGCGTTCCAGGGCTTCCGGCATCAGGGTGTGATTCGTATAACCGCAAGTGGCCTGCGTGATCTGCCAGGCTTCCTCCCACTCGATCGCATACTCGTCGATCAGCGTGCGCATCAACTCCGCCACGGTGAGGGCCGGGTGCGTGTCGTTCATCTGGATGGCGACGTAGTCGGGCAGTTTCCTGGGGTCGGAGTGCTGCATGAGAAAACGGCGGAAGATATCCCGGATCGAGCACGCCACCAGGAAGTATTCCTGGGTGAGGCGGAGATATCTTCCCGAGTCAACTGCGTCGGAAGGATACAGCACCTTGCTCACTGTCTCCGATGCCATCTTCTGCTCGACCGCGCTCATGTAGTCGCCGTCGTTGAAGATCTTGATGTCGAATTCATCGGATGCGCGTGCCGAGAAGAGCCGCAACGTATTGACCGTGCGCCCGTCGTATCCCACCACGGGTAAGTCGTGCGGAACGCCAATGAGGACTTTCCAGTCCAGCCACATGGGGTTGTATTTTCCGCTCCGGTCCTGTCCATGCTCCACGCGGCCATACACGGGAATAACGTAGGCCTGATCCTGGTGTTCGATGAGCCAGGGCGATTGCACACTCGCCCAATAATCCGGTCTTTCCTTTTGGCGTCCGCCCTCAATCTCCTGGCGGAAGAGCCCGAATTCGTAATTGATCCCGTACCCGTATCCCGGCATGTCGAGGCTGGCGAGCGAATCCAGGAAGCATGCGGCGAGCCGCCCCAACCCGCCATTTCCCAGTGCGGCATCGGGTTCGGCCTCAAGAACATCGGACAGCTTAAGCCCCAGTTCCGCAAGTGCATCCTGGATCGTGCCGTAAATCCCGAGGTTCTGCAGGTTGTTTCCCAGGGAGCGACCGAGGAGGAACTCCATCGACAGGTAATACATGGACTTCGCATCGGCGGCACGAAATCGAGCCGAACTCTCGAGCAGCGCGTCTACGAGCGCAGGGCGCAGAGCCACCGCGGTTGCTCTGAAGAGTTCGTCAGGCGTAGCTTCCCCGGGAGTTTTTGCGAACTGATTGCGAAGCTGCTGCTCGATGAGATATGCCCACTCGGCCGGCAACACGGGCGCCGATGGCGCAAATTTGTTCGTCATGCCCATATAGAATCACTCTTTCATTTTGGCTATCTAAACAGCCTTACCATTCTTGTTCGCACTTCCAAGCAACGCCACTGCAACCCGGTCGCGCCCGTTGTTTTTAGCCTCATACAGTGCTTTATCAGCCGCGAGCAGTATCTCGGTTTGTGAAGCGTCCAGGTGAGCCGGGACAACGGTAGCGCCGATGCTGGCGGTGACCGCTATCTTTACGCTACCGAAAGTCATTGGCTCGCTCGCGATCGCCGCCCTCACCCGATCGGCGCTTGCGTAGATCTGGGTGTCATCGCATCCGGGAAGCACGACCAGGAATTCCTCCCCGCCATAGCGCCCCACGATGTCGAAGGATCGAACACTTTGCACCAACCGGTTCGCGATTCCGAGCAAGACTTCATCGCCTGCGAGATGACCGTACGTGTCGTTGATTTTCTTGAAGTGATCCACGTCAAGCATGAGGACCGCTAATGAATCATGGGCCCGGGAGGCACGCTGGCACTCCCTGTCCATGCAATCCAGGACGGCTCTCCGATTCCAGATGCCCGTCAACAAATCATGAGTCGCCTGGTATGCGACTTCCTCGCGAGCAGCGATCAAACTGCGCTGGAGAGATAGAATGCGGTTTCCTACGCAAAGGCGTGCTTGCAGTTCGTCCCGGTCGATCGGCTTGGTAATGTAGTCATCCGCTCCGGCATCGAAGCCGGTGACTATATCTTGCTTGGCGTCTTTGCCGGTTACCAAAATGATGTACTGATACGGTGAGCCCCCGCGTTCACGGACTCGGCGGCACAGCTCCAGCCCGTTCACCTCGGGCATAACCCAATCAAGGATCAACAATTCCGGCGAAGGTTCCTGTTGCAGGCTTTGCCAGGCTTGTGCGCCATCTTCAACCACCGTAGCCTGGTATCCCCATTCACGCAGCCAGCTCTGCAGGATTCTGCGGAACATTGGATCATCCTCGGCGATCATCACCCGGCGGGGAGGGTGCTCCTGCGTTGTTCGTGATACAGGCAGCTTGATGGAAACCGGTTTTATACTCATAGTCCTGCCCCGGAATGTGGCGTTGCTATCGAGCCCTGTCTTGTTTGCCGCAGCATTTCGATGATCGAAAAGAGGTTCGGCCGGAATGATGCAAATATGCGCCGGGCCCGTTCCAGGTCCCCATTCCGTCCACTCTCTTCAAGTTCGCGAGCCTGCTGGGAAACCTCCTCCACTCCGAGATAACCCAGTTCCCCCTTCATGCTGTGCGCGATTCGTTCAGTGCCGATGCTATCTCCGACCGCCAGCGCGGCACGTAATCCCTCCACCGACTTCGGGGCTTCCTCAAGGAAGATGTCGATGACCTCAAAGAAAAGTCCTTCGTCCCCTCCCAGGCGCTCAAGGAGAACTCCAGGATCGAGGCGAAACACGGTTCCAGAAGGAGGCTCAGCTTGCGCGCTCGACTCTCGATTCGCCCCGGACGTGGGACGCAGCCGTGTTACCTCGGCAATGGCGGTTAACAACGCGGCCTTGTTGATCGGCTTGGAGATGTATCCGTCCATGCCGGCTTCCAGACAACGCTCCCGGTCGCCCTTCATGGCGTGCGCGGTAATGGCAATGATAGGAACATGAGTGCCGGAATTGGATTCTTCGTTTCGAATCCGTCTCGTCGCTTCGATTCCGTCCATTTCCGGCATCTGGACATCCATGAGGATAATGTCGAATGACCCGGCCGGGAGCAGGGATAGGACTTCTGCTCCTGTATTGGCAACAGTGATCGAGTGCCCCAGCTTTTCCAGCATCTGGGTGGCCACGGTCTGGTTGACCCGATTGTCTTCTGCCAGAAGGATGTTCAAGCCTGTTTTGGACCGCTTCGTCTCCAGCATCGCAACGGAAGAGAGTTTTGCGGCGGTGGCCTCGTTGCCATTGACCCGTTGTAAGGCTGCGAGCAATTCGGTCTTTCGAACCGGCTTGCAAAGATAGGATGTGATGCCCAGGCTGCGACACTTATGGGCGAATCCGCCGTGGTGTGCCGAAGAGAGCATGATGATCGCCATCCCCGCAAGCCCCGGGTTGCGGCGGATCTCTTCGACCAGGCGGAACCCGTCCATTCCGGGCATCTGCACGTCCGTCAGCATGAGCTGATAGGGCGAATTTCGCTCGCGGGCCGAAAGCAGCTCGCTCAGAGCACGCTCACCGGTTTCGACGGTGGTGGTTTCGACTTCCCAGCGCGTCAGGAGGTCCTGAAGGACGCGACGATTGGTGGAATTGTCATCCACCACAAGGACCCTCATGTTTCGCAGCGCGTCCGCCGCGATGGTGGTTTCGGGAAGAGCGGAATGGACAGCCGGGCGTAACTGCACTGTGAAGTGAAACTGGCTGCCTCGATCGACCTCGCTCTCCACCCAGATTCGACCCCCCATCAGAGAAACCAGGCGCGACGAAATCGTCAAGCCCAGCCCGGTTCCCCCGTAGTTGCGCGTGGTGGAAGCATCGAGTTGCGTGAAGGGATCAAAAACGACCTTTTGCCTATCAGGGGGGATGCCAATGCCGGTGTCTGAGATCGTGACACGAAGGGTGCAGACGGAGCCTGATCCAGTCTCCGTCCGTACATGCAATCCCACCTCGCCCTGGCGGGTGAATTTGATCGCATTGCCGACCAGATTCAGGACGATCTGGCGAAGACGGACCGCATCGCCATTGACCCACTGCGGCACGTCCGGCGCGATGTCGCAAACGAGTTCCAGGCCTTTTTCGTCGGCACGAATGGCCACAGTCTTCAATGTCTCTTCGAAACAGTCTCTGAGGTCAAAGTCGCTCGCCTCCAACTCCACACGGCCGGCTTCGATTTTTGAGAAGTCGAGAATGTCATTGATAACCGTCAGTAACGTGGTGGCGGATAATTCGATGGTTTGCAGATACTCACGCTGCTCCGGCGAAAGTTCAGTATCGAGCGCCAGTTCCGTCATTCCGATGACGCCATTGAGCGGGGTGCGAATCTCGTGACTCATGTTGGCCAGAAACTCACTTTTGGCCCGGCTGGCGCTTTCCGCCGCTTCCTTGGCTCTGCAAAGCTCCAACTCTGCCAGTTTTCGATCGGTGACTTCCTGGACTGCGCCTACCATCCGAATGGGCCGCCTATCCGAGTCAAATGCGGCTTTGCCTCGTGCCGAAACCCACTTCTCGCGGCCATCATCGAACTTCAGCCGATATTCGATATTAAAGAGATTGCTGCGCCCGGCAAGATAATCGCCCAATGCCGAATCCACCCAATCTCGATCCGCGGGATGGATGCGTTGCCGCCACGTGGAATCATCGGATGTATCGTCTTGTTCCGAGTAGCCGAGAATCTCTTTTAGGCGCGGTGAGGAATAAATGATGTTGGTTTTGCATTCGACGTCGAACACACCCTGGCTGGATGCTTCAAGAGCAAGATTCCAGCGCATTTCACCTTCGCGGGTCGCCTGTTCCGCGGTTTTCAGGGCGGAAATGTCTGTAATCATCGCGAGGGTGCCGGAATATTTTCCGTCCCCATCTTGAAGGGCAACCGCGGATGCCAGAGCCCACAGGTCGCCTCCGTCGCCACAGCGAAATTTCTGTGCAAAGCTTTGCACACCGTCGGCGCCCTCGCGCTGGCGGTCAATATGAGCTGAAACCGCCGCGCGCTCATGCTCGTCGATGAAGTCGTAAAAGGACTTACCCTCGATGGTTTCCGTCGATGCGCGCAGCATTTCGATGGCGGCCGCATTTGCGAACGTAATGATTCCCCGGGGATCGATGGTGATGATTCCCTCGGCGGCCATGGCAACGATGCGTTGGTATTGTTCATTTGCCCGAAGCGCTTGAAGGTTGCTCTTGCCCGCCCAAAACACGAGCGAGACAACCAGAAGGCTTCCGATCAGGTCGTCCAGGTGATGATCTTGCAAAGAGAATCCAAAACGAAGAGCGTTCAGAGTGATGAAAAACGCTATTCCGGCAATAGCGCTCTTTATCATCCACAGCCGGTGGTCTGTCGCCACTCTACTGCTATGCGTCGATTTTGGCGTTTGCTAAGCGCCCCAGCCCCTGAATGGCTTGATCGGAAACATTCGGGTTGTTCTTGCGACGGTACACATTCGCTCCCGGCGCCCTGTATCAACATCCGTTCCGTACTAGGGAATGGTGGGGAGGGGGCCAAACCATAATCTGGGTGGCTTGGGTCGCCACATCCACGGATTCGACTAAACGTAATCTAAAGTTGGTACTAGTGTGCCAGTTACCCTGGTTTCATGCACTACCACCTTCGGGCTATTCACCGAGTGTTCATTTGTCATCCCCAATCTGGCTTGGGCACGTAGTTTCAAGGGTGGGAACCATCCCCATACAAACTCGGAAAGTGCTAGCCAGCCAGGGAAGTTGCGACGGACCCCGGCATCTCTTCTCCGGCTTCCCTATAATGATGATCTCTGTTGCGGGCGATCAGAGGTGGCGAAGCCTTTAAATGGACCTCTTCGGCGATCCTCTGGGCCATCCGTGCGCATTGAATTCAACGGGTTACAACTTCGAGCGTATTTGGCATGCCCGAGATCTCTGGGCGACCCAGGCATTCGACAACAGGTGGACCCGACGAATCAGGCCGAGTCAGCAAAGCGAGATTCGTGCATAGAGCAGAGGGGCCGTTCGATGTCGATCGAAACCCCCGTATCGGCCATGCGGACCCAGATCGTCATCCACGACAGAGACGTGGAGTCGGTTGTTCGGTTGGGGCATGAATCCTGCCTGGGGCCCTCGTTCGGGGAAATTCTTCTACCCCATCCGTAGCGAAGAGACATTTCTTCGCTTTCGAGTCTAGGGCCATCTGCGGGAAACAATCCGGTCAATGTTGCACAGTCCCGTCCATATCTTCCCGTCGGGCGAGCCTTTTCCGGGGGCACAAAACCGCGGGGAAATGCCGACTGACGCGCGGTTCTGCCTCATCTGCGCTTCTGTGTAGAAGTCATAGAAATGCTCTTTCCGCTGTTCGTAATATCAATCATCCGATTCAGTGCGCTGAAGACGTCAGTAGGGCTTACCTCGCTGTGATACGGGAGCAGCAACTGGCACGGTTCTCGAAAATCCAGGCGACCAGCGCGAACCCGGCGAGACCTGCTATCACGGAACCATCGCGTTCCACGAGCCGTCCCGCCCGGTGTCAACCGGCCTCTGTGATCCATGATTGCGGGGTCTTTGCAGTTTAAAATGCTCCCTCATTCAATCATTGAGGTAAGGCCCCGCGATCGGGGTGAACGGTGATGGCGATTGGAGCGATGGTCGCGCCCGCAGCTTCCGCGTTGATCGTTAGATCGTGAGGCTCGTTGCCGGGGCCCGCGGGCGTCTTGGCCTTTACATAGACCTCAACGGTTTGGCGCGCCGGAACAAGATAATTGCCGCCGCCGGTCACTTCGCTAAACCCTGAAGCACCGTTGGCCGCCAGCGTAACCGTGGCATCGGCATCCGTGTTGTTTTGAAGCAACACCGGAATCTGGACGCGTTCTCCCGGGAAGACGTTCACTCCGTTATCGGGCAGCAGGCCATTGAGCTGTGCAAGGCCGTGCGCCTGCCAGAACCGATGATAGAAGGCCCATGGTCCCCCGAGTTCCATCGAAATCCCCGTCCGATCCGCCGGCTTGTAACCCGGCGCCGGCGAGAAGGGAATTGGCTTGTCGGTGATTCCTTCGAAGATATCGCCCGTCGCCGAGCCATGTACCAGCGATTTGCCGGCCATCAACAGCACTGGTTCGCGAAAGTACTTGTAGTCATCCTTTTTGATCGCAGCCACCGCCATCTGTCCCGTGTCACCCTGGGTCAGGTGATAAGTCATCTCCTCGGCCGCGATCTTGTAATAGGGGACATGCTTCGACGGCGATTCATCTTCCGTGGAATAGCGCGGGCCTTTGCCGGCCAGGAATCCCGGATTGGTGGCATCGGTAAAGTAATAGAGTTTTTTCGCCTGCCATGTCTGCAAACCTTCCGTCAGGTTGCCGATATTGTCGCGGTCGCGCGGAGCGGCGAGTTGTTCGGGAAAGGCGGTGGGATCGCCTGCCATGTCAAAGGCTTCCGTGGCGATCACGCCCGACGCCTGGTGGTCGCCGTGATTCTCGCCTGCCACGTAGTCTGGGAGCCACGTGAGGACGACTTCGGGCTGCGTGAGGCGAAACAGTCGCACTGCCTGCGCGAGCGCGCTGCCGTGGTTCCAGGTTTCGAGCGAGCGCAACACGTCCTGGCCTGGCGTATCGGGCCCACCCAGGAACCAGATGTTGCTGACCCCCAGCACGCCCAGTGCGCGGCGGGCTTCGATCTCCCGTTTCGCGCCCAGTGCGGCCGCCTGCTCCTGCCCGGAGGCGTCGCCGCCCCCGTCGCCGCGGGTTCCAAAGATGACGGCCACACGCTTGTGTTCTTCGAAGATGGCGCGGGCCAGATAGCCCGTCACCTCGGTTTCATCGTCAGGATGAGCGACCACGACCAGGATGTCGGCCTTGAACCGCTCGTCGGGAGGAACAGGCTTGAGCTGTGCGAACGCGGACACACTCGCCGCAAGGACTGCAAAAGCAACAACCGATTTGATCCTCATCGTCTCGAGATACCGTTTCTTTCAGAATTTGAAGTGAAGCGCAAACTGCATTTGCCGCATTGCGGACTGGACGTTTGTGATTTGCCCGGCCCCCAGACTATCGATTGTAGAGTTCGGTATCCCAAGATTCACATGGTTGAAGACGTTGAAAGCTTCGGCGCGGAATTCGAGCGACTTGCCTTCCAGGGGCAGCAGGTTCTTCGAAATGGAAAGATTGGAGACAACCAGCTTGGGACCACGCAGCGAATCGCGGTGCGCGGTGCCATTTCGGTAAGGTTGCTGGGGCTCGCTGAACCCGGCCGGATTGAACCAGAGGTTGCGATTGGGACTGGAGACGGTGGAGTTGCCGACGACGTCCGCAAACACGTAGTTGAAATCGGCATTCAACAGGGGAGCGTTGCTGACGGTTGGAGTGAACGGCAGGCCGCTGCCGAAGTTATGCGTACCGCTCAGGCGCCATCCACCGGCCACTGCGTCCGCAATCCGGTTTCCTCCCAGCGTCCATCTCCGATTGCGTCCGAAGGGCAGGTCCAGGTTATGGTCCAGGGTCACTTCGTTGGTGCGATCCCACGAAGCCGGACCATGGCTCCCGCGGATGTCGTAGTTATTCGCGAATCCCCCGCCCCCCTCGGAGTTATCCATCGCCTTCGACCAGGTATATGTCAGCAGGAAATCCAGTCCGTGCGAAACGCGCTTCTGCAGCTTGCTCTGCAGCGCGTTGTATTGCGAGGTGTCGCAGTTGCAGGTTTGGTAAATGGCCTGCTCCAGCCCGAAGTTGGGATAGAAAGGCCGCCGCGGATCATAGTCGCCGGGACCAGGAACAGCCTGGTTCTGATTCACCGAAAGAAACAGGTGGCGTCCGACGTTGCCGACATACGCCAGCTCGAACGCCAGCGAGTTTGTGAACTCGGTTTCGACCGCGAGATTCCAGAAATAGGTCTCAGGAATCCGGTAGGTGTCGGCGGGATAGGTGTAGTAATACACGCTGATTCCATCCGGCAGCGGGTAGCGTCCGGTAGTTCCGACTGGAGGGTTGGGAACGGCCGGTGGACCGTTGAGCAGGTTGAAGTCCGGCGTGTAAGGATTTGTCTGGTTCACGCTCTGGGGATTTGTAACCGGCGGATTGTAGTCGGCGCCCTGGCCGAAGACCGCGCCTAGTCCGCTGGGGTTGAAGCTGCGCCCGATGCCGGCTCGCAGAACGGAACTCCGGTAGAACTGGTACGACACGCCCACGCGCGGCGCGAACCCGAGGTTGTACGCCTTGACTCCCATGTTCGAAGGCACGGATCCGATGCCCGCCGCCAGCACCTCTCCGGTCGTAGGATCGAAACTCCCCGCGCCGCCCGGGCTGGCCGCGGTCTGGGGCAGGTAATCTTCCCAGCGCAGGCCGTAGTTAATCGTCAGCTTCGGCGTGGCGCGCCAAGAATCCTGTCCAAAGAAGAACAGCCGGTTCTGACGCAGCCCGGGATGGAAACCAGAACCCGTAAAGTAACGCGCGAACGACGATGGGTTGGCGATGAGGAAGGATGCCAGCGCGGAGCCGGTGCTGGCATTGCCCGAAGCCAGGTTATCAGCCTCTGCGCTACCCGTTGTGGAGTCGTTAAACGAGATCTCGCCCGAGCGGTGCGAATCGCTGGGAATGCGCTGCTGCTGCGCGCGCCGCAGGTCGGCGCCCCACTTCAAATTGTGGTTCCCGATCTGCTTGGTCCAGTTGTTCACAATCTGAAAATGGTTCTCGGTTTCCTTCAGCGGGCAGTTGCACTGGTTCACGCCCAGCGCATACCCAAAATCGAACCCGCCATTGCCGTTGATGTAGAAAGCCGGCATGCCGCTGGTCTCAGGCGTGCCCGTATTCAGCCCTGGCAGGCCGGCATCGGTGGCCGGCGTCGTGCCCACTCCATTGGGCTGAACGCGAATCCGGTAGCGATAGAATCCCAGCCGCACGTCGGTCTGCAGCGTCGCGCTCAACGCATGGTCCATGCCGGCCGCGACACTCTGGTTGCGGTCGACCGAATCGCCGGAGAATCCAAACGCCGAGGGCCCGCCCGCAAGATTACCGAATGCCGCCGGCGAATAGTTATTGAAATCGGCGAGCGTGTAGCGAGTGAACAGGTGGTAAGACGAGAAAACGTTGAGATCGACTCGCCCGTCGTACTGGTCGCTGTCGAAGTGCTGGCTTCCCGACGAAACATAGTTATTGAAAACGTCAGTGCCGTGATTGGGATCAGGAAGATCTTTCAGCAGGGCCGCGATCGGTCCTGCCACCGGCACGATGTTCGGCTGGCCTCCCTGGGTATACGCCTGGCGCCCGGAACCGTCAGCGTTGCCGGTAGCGGGATTGAACACCATCCCCGCCCGCGCGGCCGTTGTCGATCCTTCCGTGGTCGGTACCAGGTATGGACTTGTGCATGGCGAACTGGAAACAGACCCCCCGGCGCAGATGTAGTTCCCCAGCAGCGCGGTCAGGTCGCCGCCGCGTTCCGCTGCCGTCGGCACCGTGGTGATCAGCGAGCCTCCGGTCCGCCGCCGCGTTCCCTGGTAATCAAAGAACGCGAACATCCTGTTCCGTCGAATGGGCGCGCCCACCGAGCCGCCGAACTGGTTCCAACGGATGGGAGGATTCTGCAGCGTGAAAGGATCGGCGGCGTTGGTCACGTTGTTGCGCAAAAACTCGAACAACGTTCCGTGAAATTGATTGGTGCCGGAAGAGGTCGTTGCCTGGATCAGGGCGCCCGAGGCCGACCCGAACTCGGCATCGTAATTGCTCGTCGTCACCTTGAAATCCTGCAGCGAATCAATATTCGGATTGATGACCGCGATGCCGAGAATCGCGCTCTGATTCTCTGTGCCGTCCAGCAGGAACCCGTTGGACGTGAAGAACTGGCCGTTCACGTTGGCCTGGATACCTTGCTGGGGATTCTCGCTGGCCGCGTGTTGCCACGAATTAAGCTGCGCGCCGGGAATCACCAGCAACAGGTTGGTTACATTCCTGTCCAGTACCGGAAGGTTCTCCACCTCGGTGCTGGTCAGCGTTGTCGATACTTCCGCGCGGTCCGTCATCAGCAGCGGAATCTCGTCCGTCACCGTCACCGTACTCTGCGTTCCCGCCGGCTTCAGGGTGGCTTCAACACGCGTCGTCGCGTCCACCTGCACCGTCACGTCGGCCACGAAAGCCGCAAAGCCTTCGTGCTCGACCTTGACTTCATAGTGGCCGGCAAGCAGGTGGATCTGCGAGTAGTTCCCTTCGTTGTTGGTCGTGGTACGGAACTCCGTGCCACGATCCATATCCCGGATCAACACCGATGCGTTTGGAACCGCAGCGCCCGAGCTGTCCGTTGCCGTCCCATCAATGTTGCCGGATACGGCCTGAGCATTCCCGTTGACGGCCGACATCCCGACAGCTAGAAGAAAAATGAAACCAAATCTGGTCAACAATGAAAAACGCATGGTGTGAGACCTCGCGCGGCATTGAGCCACAGGCTGTGCGGGAACCTTGACACGACAGGAGGGGCAACAAAGATCGTGCTGAGAGCAACAATCAACAACAGAGCCGCAGGGGCAGCAGCCAACAAGCTTGCCGGAGAGACGCATCGCTGGCTGCTAGTGTATAGACGCTGCTCGGATAGCCCGCTGCATCAACCATGATGTGCTTGATGGTATGACGGAGTTCCCGCAGTGTCAATCCGAAGTGAACAGCGCTCGATACGATCTGGATGACACCCATGTTCTACGAGAATTCCATCCTTCAAGGGAATGATGTCAGCCGCGAATCCAGTTCGCTGGGAATCCAATGCTCGAGAACCGGCGGTGAGGGATTACGCAGTGTCCTTTTGCAAGAATCCCCCCCACGCTCATACTGGGGCGCCCACGAAGAGGCTTTGACTAGATCGAAACAAGCAACCCAATGATCCATCTTGTAGATTTATCGACAGGGTCGGGATTTTGGCAAGCTGCGAGGCAAGTCCGAGGCATTATGATCGGCCAACCGCACTGTTGGTTCGATGAAAGGACAGAATGGTTACACGGCGCGAATTTCTGGATACGATTGCGGCAGGGGCCGCGGGAATGGCTATTAGTTCAACCGCCAAGAGCTACGGTCAGATTCTCGGCTCTAACGATCGCCTCAACTTTGCAATTATGGGCCTGCGCTGGCGGGGCTATGCTCATCTGTCGGCATTGATGGCAAACAAGGACAAAGCCAGGGTGTCGCATATTTGCGATGTAGATAGCGACATCCGCGCGAAGTTTGCCGGCGTCGCGGAACATGAGCTCGCGTATGCACCTGCGAGCGAGAAAGACTTTCGTCACGTTCTGGAGCAAAAGGAAGTGGACGTTGTTACCATCGCGACGCCCGACCACTGGCATACGCCCCTGGCGATTGCCGCTCTTGAAGCGGGCAAGCACGTCTACGTTGAAAAGCCCTGCAGCCACAATCCCGCCGAGGGAGCGCTGCTTGTGCAGGCTCAACAGAAGTATCAAAAGCATGTGCAACAGGGGACACAGCAGCGTTCATGCGTGCGCACGATCGAGGCGGTGGACAAGATACAGAATGGCCTGATTGGCACGCCCTACTTTGCCAAGGGTTGGTATAGCAACTCAAGAAAATCGATCGGAACGGGCAAGGAAGTGCCGGTGCCGCCTCAACTGGATTGGGATCTTTGGCAGGGGCCGGCGCCGCGAAAGCCATACATGGATAATATTCATCCGTATAACTGGCACTGGTTCAAACACTGGGGAACTGGTGAGACTCTGAATAACGGCACGCACAGCATCGATCTATGTCGCTGGGCGCTGGGTGTCGATTACCCAAAAGGCGTGATTGCAACAGGGGGGAGATACCAGTTCAAGGACGATTGGCAATTTTATGACACGCTGGTCACGAACTTTGATTATGGCGATAAATTGATTTCGTGGGAGGGAAGATCCTGCAGCGGGATTAAGTACATGGGCCAGAATACTGGATTGGTCGTAACCGGCACAACGGGCTCAGTGTTTATCTACGGCGATGGCGGAAGCGGCTACGAGGTCTTCGATATCAAAGGGGCGAGCGCGGGAGTGTTCAAAGACGACGCTACCCAGTTCTACGACAAATTTGACGGCGACGTGGCGACGGCCGCGCATTTCGCCAACTTGATTGCAGCCATCCGCAAGGGGGACCAGCTTCACGCGCCGATCTCACAAGGCAACATCGTTGTCACCATGCTTCAACTCTCCAATATCTCTTGGGAGTTAAACCGGGAGCTTCGGCTCGACGTCAACAACGGCAAGGTCGAGAATGATCCGCAGGCCATGACGCGTTGGGCCCGCGAGTACGAGCACGGCTGGGCGCCGCATCTCTAGGGCGCAAGCACAACGCCTTATCGGTTCGCAGACAGAAATGTGAAGTCCAGGAGACATAAAAAAATGGTAAGCCGTCGACAGTTTGTGAAGCAAGTTTCATTTGGCGCGCTGGCAGGCTCGGGGATAAGTGCTGTTGGAGCGGATGTGGCGGCGGCAGCTCCAATCGGCGATGCAGAGAAAACTGCGGCAGCCAGGTTAATCCCGGGATGTTGCGCCTATTCCTACAACGAAGACCTTCGGCACGGGGCGATGACCCTCGAAGATTTCATCTTGAAGGCGCTGGACCTGCGGGTGTTGGCGGTGGACATAACCGCGTATTACCTTAAGTCAACGGAACCGAGGTATCTGCGCGGTCTTCGCAAGTTAGCTTACAAACATGGCATTGCCTTCTCGGGCGCCGCATGTGGCGTGAGCATGGTTCAGGCTGACGCGGCGAGTCGCGCGGAGAGCCTGAAGCAGATAAAGAAGTGGATTGATGTGACAGACGATCTTGGGGCTTCTCACCTGAGGATCTTTGCAGGGAAGTTGCCTCCCGGATCGCGCCCGAAGGATGCCATCGATTGGGTGGTTGAGACGATGAAGGCTGCGTGCGAATATTCCGGGGAGAAGGGAATCATGCTGGGGCTCGAAGACCACGACGGCGTGACGCAAAGTGCGGATCCATGCGTTGAAATCATGCAGCGCGTCGATTCGCAGTTCGCGGGAATCAATCTCGATATTACGAACTTCATCGCCACGCCGGCGCAGGACGCATACGCGCAGATTGCGGCATGCCTTCCTTACGCGACCAACACCCACATCCGCGACCATTTCCCTGATGGCACTCCTGTAGATATGGATCGCGTATGGCAGATGTTTGCGCGCGCCGGGCACCAGGGCTATATGTCAGCCGAGTATGAAGCTGGCTTGCCTGATCGTCTCCCCGCCGCTGCGGGCGTTCCAAAACTGGTTGATCAAATACGGGAGCTTTGCGGAAAATATTCAACCGTATAAACGATCCATCTGATCCAACGTGGTCAATACCCGCCTCTGGGGGACGAGATAATTCGTCCCGCCTCGAAAACTCGCCCCAAAATGTTAAGGTCAAGTTTGAAGACTTGGTGGAGCGTACCGGCATCGAACCGATCTGCCGGGTCCTGAGCCCTTCGGCCACGGCCACACTTGTTGGAGCACTCGCGCGGATTCGAACCGCGTTCTCTCGGGTACAAGTCGAGGGCATCTCCGGCTATGCTTCGAGTGCTACGAATCGTTTGTCACCGCCGGAGTCAACGAACAAGTACTCCGCCCACTCTTTCGGCGCCATGCCACCCGACCGCAGCAAGCCGCGCGCGGTGGGCACGCTGGACGGAATCACGCGGTGCAACCATTTCATGCCGGCCTCTTCCGGCGTTCTCGCGTCCTTGGCCTGAACGGGCAACTTACTCACGAGGAGATACACGTATCTTCTCGTCCTCGATAAGTGGCTGACAGGATGGGAATCGAACCCACAGTGTTGCCATAGCAACGCGCGGTTAACAGCCGCGTGCCTTACCATTCGGCACACCCGCCAAGAACTAAAAAACCTGGCGCTCGCCGGTCGATGTCAGATGGCGCCATTCGAATTTGTCGCAAGAACCGGGTTGTGTTGAGACCCTCCTTCGAGGAATCTAGACCTATGCGCAATACCGATGAGCCGTAACGGTAAGCATCCGAATCAGACCGAAGCGGTCTCTAAACAGGGAGGCGAACATGAACGCGCTATACAATACGGAATCAGTTTCCAACATGGAAACCGATCTGTCCCTTCCAGACGCAGCGCCCGCGCTTTCACGCATCGCATCGCTCGATTGGCATGCCGTTTCCAACGACCTCAACGAATCAGGCAACGCCTTGCTGAAAGAAGTTCTCACGTCGGGCGAATGCGAGGTTCTTGCAAGCTTCTATCCGAACGACGAGCATTTTCGCAGTCGTGTTGTGATGGCGCGTCACGGATTCGGGCGCGGACAATACCAGTACTTCCGATACCCATTGCCAAACCTTCTTCAGGAATTGCGCACCGCGCTGTATGAAAGGTTGGCGCCGATTGCCAACCAATGGAATCACGCCTTGGGAATCGATACTCGCTACCCGGACACGCACGCGGACTTCATCCAGCGTTGCCACAAGGCAGGACAAGTGCGTCCGACGCCCCTGCTTCTTCAGTATGGCCCGGGGGACTACAACTGCCTGCATCAGGACCTCTATGGCGAGCACGTCTTTCCGATTCAGGTGGCGGTCCTCCTCTCCGAACCCGAAAGGGACTTCACAGGCGGTGAATTTGTGCTGACCGAGCAGCGTCCCAGAATGCAATCCCGGCCGGAAGTGGTGCCGTTGCGCCAGGGAGACGCAGTTGCGTTTGCTGTTCATCATCGTCCGGTGCAAGGGACACGCGGCTTCTACAGGGTCAACATGCGGCATGGCGTCAGCCGGCTGCGTTCAGGGCGACGTTACACAGTCGGCATCATCTTTCACGATGCAAAATAGATGGAATCATGGTCACACCTCTATTCGATAACGAAACGCCTCCCGCGCTGAGGAAAGATGTTCTCGGCGCCGGAACCGCGGTTCTCGCCGGATTCGCTCTCGATCGAGAAGACGAATTGCTTGTCTCGCTCAAGCTTGTTGTTGGACAGTCCCCTTTCCGCAATATGATCACGCCTGGCGGGTTCCGCATGTCCGTCGCCATGTCAAACTGTGGCCCACTCGGTTGGGTCACCGATAGAACCGGATACCGATACAGCGGGATCGACCCTGAGACGAACCGCGCCTGGCCCGAGATGCCACAGGCGTTCCGGAAACTCGCCGAGTCCGCGGCGAACGAAGCGGGTTTCCCGAATTTTGTTCCCGATGCCTGCCTAATCAATCGTTACGAGCCGGGAACCAAATTGTCGCTTCATCAAGATAAAGACGAGCGCGATTTTGCTCAGCCAATTGTTTCTGTCTCGCTTGGCTTGCCTGCCACGTTTCTGTTTGGTGGATTGGAGCGGAGAGGGAAGGTGGTCCGCATCCCGCTGGTGCATGGCGACGTGGTGGTTTGGGGCGGATCTGCCCGGCTGCGCTATCACGGCGTCGCACCATTGGAAGAAGGTGATCATCCTCAGCTTGGCAGAGTTCGCTTCAATTTGACATTTCGGAAAGCCGGATAGCTGACCGCCTTATCCAGCTCCCTAACTTCAAACCGAAAATGACGGGGTGAGCGGCGGCTTGTTTAGGACTCTGAGTCTTTAAATTATTGCAAACAAAGACATTTTGGAGCCGTTGGCTCTGATCTGGCAGGGTTTGGAATTCAGCGGAGTAGCCCTCATAGTTTCTAGATCTTCGATTTCCTCCGGCATCATTTATTTCGACTGGGACTGTCTCAATATAGACTTGTAATAGTCTCTATGGAGACATATAATGAGGGCAGAGGAGTGCACAATGGCGACATTGCCATCATTTTCTGCGGCGGGATACCAGTTCGAAGCTACCCCGGATCTCAGTAAGCTCGAAACACGGGAACGACTGAGCCAGTCTGCAATGGATGGTCTGTTTGCGATCGCGGAAAAGTGGCAACTCCCGATAGAAAGGGTGGGAGAACTCCTCGGCGGTATCCCGCGTTCAACTCTCTACAAGATGAAGACGGCCTCGGGCGCGATGAGGCAGGACGAACTTACCCGGATCTCGTACCTGGTTGGGATCTACAAGGCGCTTCACATATTGCTTCCGCCCGAGCATGCCGACCGGTGGATGACCCGGCCAAACGACAATCTCCTGTTCGGCGGCCAGACTCCAGTTGAGTATGCTGTTCGGAGCGGCATCCCGGGCCTGCAGCAGATTCGCAGCCTCCTGGATGCAGCCAGGGGCGGGCGATAGGTGCCACACCTCGGGGACTTCGATCAGCGCGGCACACATCGCCTGATCCCGACGGCATACGCCACCGAGAGCGTTCTCGAAATCCTGCAGCTTCCGGCAGGAGTCATCAACGATCTCACTGAACTCGACGCAGCAACCAATGAGCGCAAAATGGCCGAACGCGGCGGAAATGTCACAATCAGTCCAGGCGAATTGCTTTATGGTGTTCCTGAAGCGCACATCGTGAACGCTGCTTTTACGCATCCGGGACCGTTCGGTGGGCGGTTCAACGACTCGAGACGTGGCGCCTGGTATGCCGGGGTAGAACTCGAGACCTCAATCGCCGAGGTGGCGTTCCATAAACGCCGGTTCCTGAAGGATGGCCGGATATCCGAACGGCTGAGCTTCGACTATGCGGATTTTCTCTCCGATTTCTCAGGGCAGTTCCACTTTCTCGATGACGCCGACCGTCAGCAATGTCTTCAGCCTGAGCCGATTCCGCAGTGCTACGCTCCATCGCAGGCGCTGGCAAGTTCGCTCCTGTACTCCGGGTCCAGCGGCATCGTGTACCCGAGCGTTCGACGTTTGGGCGGAACGTGTATCGCGTGCTTTCGGCCGGCGCTCGTATTCCACCCTCGACGCGGCAAACGCTACCAGATCACGGTCGCCGCTGAAGGAGACGAAATCGGGATCCGGAAAATCTCGACATAACCCGACAGTCGATCTTTTTCAATGATCTGCGATCTGCGTTCCCCAGGTGCACCAGCGGCAGATCGAGGCGCCGGGCTTCGTTGGGACCAGATTGACGGCGGATTGCGCCTGTGGAAGGTGCTCCAAGGCCGCGACGCCAGCAGCGGTCGCCGATCGGATGAATGTGCGTCGATTCGTTGCGTTGAATAAAGGTCTTCGTCTCTCGCCGGCATTACTGAACGCGCGGCTAAATCGAAATCTCGCAGCGCAGCAGTTTAGCGCGCGGAAGGAGATGCACAATGAAGAAACGGAAACTGGGAAAGAGCCATCTTGAAGTCTCGGCCCTGGGGCTTGGCTGCATGAGATTGAGTCCAGGTCACGGGGCAGTGGCAGGGACAAAGCCGGAGATGATTGCCCTCATCCGGGCGGCAGTTGAGCGCGGAATCAACTTCTTCGATACCGCTGAGGTCTACGGTCCGTTTGTGAATGAGGAGCTTGTGGGCGAAGCACTCGCTCCGTTGCGCAATCAAGTGGTGATTGCAACCAAGTTCGGGTTCCAGATTGATTCGGGAGAAGACCCGCATCCCGTTGGTCTGAACAGCCGCCCGGAGTGCATCAGAGAGAGCGTTGAGGGTTCACTGAAACGGCTTAGAATCGACACGATCAATCTGCTCTATCAACATCGCGTCGATCCGAACGTGCCCATTGAAGACGTGGCCGGCACAGTGAAGGACCTTATTCAGCAAGGCAAGGTCAGACACTTCGGCTTGTCTGAGGCCGGTGCGCAAACCATCCGCCGTGCCCATGCCGTTCAACCAGTCACCGCTCTCCAAAGTGAATACTCACTCTGGTGGAAACGCCCGGAGGAAGAAATCATTCCTACCCTTGAGGAACTTGGAATCGGCTTGGTTCCGTTCAGTCCCCTTGGCAAGGGATTTCTGACCGGTGCAATTTCAGAGAACACAAAGTTTGATCCCGAGGACAATCGCGGCAGCTTTCCGCGTTTCTCGCCTGAGGCCATTAAGGCGAATCAGGCATTGGTGGGGCTGATTGCGGCATTCGCCGCGAAGAAGAGCGCGACAGCGGCACAGGTCGCACTCGCCTGGCTCCTGGCACAGAAACCCTGGGTCGTTCCCATTCCCGGCACCGCCAAGTTGCAGCGTCTTGAAGAGAATATCGGGGCGGTTGATGTCGAACTCAACTCGGATGATCTCCGCGAACTCGACGCCGCCACCGCGAAGATACCAGTCCATGGAGACCGTTATCCAGCGGCGCTCGAACAAATGACCAACCGCTAAGAATGTCCGGAGCAGACAGGGGGAGGCACACAATGAGGATCTTCTTTGCGACCGCGGTCTTGCTCATTTCAATCCCGGCGTCATCTCAACAGAAGAAGAAAGCAGTCATGCAACGGTCGGACGCAACTCAAGCAACGTCGATGCTCGGCGATATCCATGCAGTTTCCCCAGCCCTGGAGCGCTATTCACGAGATCGCCTACTGGCGAACTGCGCAAGCGACCCGATCTGTCAGCGCGGGATCGAAGCGTCGTGACCTGGCAGCGTTGATCGCAAGAAATCAGGCAAGCAGATGGGGTATTACATAAATCTCGCCTTCGACGACGGAGTGAAACACAGCGAGATTTCCGAAATCATCACTCATCTCAGCGTTCTATTCCGGCTGAGAAAACGCAATGTCGGCGGTCGTAAGCGCAAAGGATGTATTCCATCGGCGCGGCATCAGTCCCGACCAGCTTCCTCCGGGCACAGTGGAACTGCTCCCTCTCAAAGAGACCCTCAGAGAAGCAGCACGCGACCAACGTCGAGCAGAACTTCGGGAGAGGGTCGCGCCAGGCACATCTCATGGCTGGGCACAGAACTTTGCGAGTGGCTCCAACGGAAGCGATGGCTCCTTCGATCTCACCGGCACTACGACCGGCACGACTGTGATATTTCCACTACCAACGATGCAGGGGAACCAGCATAGCCTGAATATCTATAACTTCGGGGATATCGTCATCCCACAAGGTGTGACGGTGCGGTTGTCAGCCCGGACGATCAACGGGCCGGTGGTTTGGCTAGCGAGCGGCAACGTCGACGTGGAAGGAACGATCGACCTCTCCGGTCAAGCCGGAGTTCCGATGAGCCCCAACCTGGACGGTCGCCGCCGAGCTCTCGATGCGGGTGCGGGCGGCTACGCGGGCGGCATCGGCGTCCAAACCGACGGCGCATCCGGAGTGAATCCAGAGCCGGTGGCTCTGAATGGTGACGGTCCAGGAGGAGGAGCCGCTTCGACTTACCGGATTGGCTGCGGTTCGACTCCAGGGGCGGGAGGAGTATTTTCCGGCAACAACTATCTAGTGCCTCTCGTTGGCGGCTCCGGCGGGGGCGGAGGACTCCTGGGCGGGACGCTCGGTTCCGTTCCATATGGAGGGAGCGGCGGCGCCGGAGGAGGTGCGCTGCTGATCGCAAGTTCGGGAACCATTACCGTGAATGGCACCATCACAGCCAATGGCGGAGCCGGCGCAATAGGAACGTCCACCGGAGGCGATTGCGGGTCAGGAGGCATCCCCAACATTCTCTATCGCTACGCAAATGGCTATGGCGGCGGAGGTTCTGGTGGTGGAATCCGCCTGGCGGCCAACACAGTTACCGGCTCTGGCGTTCTGACCGCAGTCGGCGGCCCGGTGAATGCCACCTGCAACGGAGGATGCTCAAATGCCGGGGGGAACGGCGTGGTTCGAATCGAGGCATTCACTGATACTTTCACGGGCACCATCACCGGAACGCAGATCGCGGCCGAGCCCTACGATACTTTCGTGCCCACCTCTCCGCCAGCCTCCATCACTGTAATCAGTGTGGCCAGCATTGCCGCGCCGCCTTCCATTACCGGCAGTCTTGCGACGCCCGACTTCACCATCAATAGCGCTTCGCCGGTGGTGATCACCTTACAGACCTCCGGCATCCCCGCAAATACCGTTCTGACTCTGCATGTTTTTTCTGATAACCTGACAGATCAAACCGTTACGGCGCCGGTGAACGCGTCCGGAGCGGCTACCGCCACCGTCACATTTCCCAGTGGCTACGCATTGAGCTACATAAAGGCCAACTGGACAACCACCAATTGACTTCCGGGACAATGACCGGAGCTTGTAAATTCATTCGGGGTTTGGCATGAGGGCCTTTCTCTCGCGGCGGGGATTCTTTTCCAAAACGATCGCGGCACTTTCGTTGTGTGGAATTCGGTCTTTTTCGTCCTGGGGAGAACCCTCAGTTTCTTCCGTGCCGAAGCCGGACAGGGTTAAAGCGGCACTGAAGGTCCGGACGGATGCGGCCCTTCATCAGTCGGACCGTCGGTTAGCGACCCCAAATGCAAATGGCGACGAGGACGCCCTGCCGGGGCACGTTGCAGCCTACGCCAAAGGTCTGCCATCGAACCAATACGGTGAGGTTGAGCCCGCCGCCTATAAATCCGTGCTGCGCGCAATCCATTCGGGCAAATTTCAGGATTTCGAGCAAATTGCCAGGGGCGGAGGTAGGCGCCAGAGCAATCCACAGTCCGCTTTCGCATTCAACCTCGAAGGGGGCGATCCCCACACATTCGAAATCCCGCCCGCGCCCGCCATTCGGTCCGACGCGCTCCAGCCCGATGTCTCCAGCCTGTACTGGCAGGCGCTGTGCCGAGATATTCGATTTGCCGATTTTGCCAAAGCGCCGATTGTTTCCGATGCTGCCGCCGCGATGCGAACCCCCGCCGAAAGCCTTTTTCGATGGAAAGGAAGCGGAAAACTAGAAGGACCCTACTTATCGCAGTTCTTGTTGAAACCCATACCGTTTGGTGCTCAACGAATCGAACAGCGATATGGTGTTCCAAGGCCAGGAAACGATTTCATGACTACCGTAGATGAGTGGTCGCAAATCCAGGCAGGATTCCCCCCGTGGCGAAGTGCCGTTTATGACCCGATGCCCAGGTATATTCTGTGCGGCCGGGATCTGGCAGAATATGTCCATTACGACTTCGCCTATCAGGCGTATCTCGGCGCCGCTCTCATTCTCATCAACAGCAGCGCGCAAAGCATTCTGAATTGTAATCAATTTAAAAGCTCAAGCAATCCGTACCGGTCATCAACAGTCGAGGAGGGATTTGCCACTTTCGGCCCGCCAGAGGCGATCGACTGGTTGGCCCGCGTCACCACGGCCGCTCTCAAAGCCGCATACTGTCAGAAGTGGATGGTGCACCGCCGGATCCGGCCAGAGGGATTGGGCGGTCTGATCCATCAAACGCGAACAGGAGTCAGACAGTACCCGTTGCATCCCTCTGTTTTGGAAGATGCCGGGGTTGACAGAGTGTTCCGCATGACGGGAAGCTATCTGTTGCCCCAGGCCTATCCCGAGGGATGCCCGACACATCCGTCCTATCCGTCCGGCCACGCCGCTATTGCGGGCGCCTGCTCGATCATCCTCAAGGCGAGTTTTGATGGAACTATGCTTTTTCCAGATTGTGCAGAGCCTTCGCCGGATGGTCGCTCTCTAGTTCCGTGCAGGAACTACTCGCCAACTGTCAACGATGAAATCGATAAGCTCGCCTCCAACATTGCGATGGGACGCGAATGGGCGGGCATTCACTATCGATCAGATAGCATCGCGGGACTCGCCCTGGGCGAGGAAGTCGCGATTTCGATTCTCCAGGATCTTGCCCGCACCTTTTCGGAAAGCTATGGCGGCTTCTCAATTCGTCGCTTTGACGGCGACCAACTGCACATTTCGCCGCTCGGTAAAGTCACAAGAGTAAGCCCGATATAAGTCGCCTGCTTCAGATTTGACGGTCTATGTCGATCGTCGATGATCCGGGGCACTCGGAGCGAAGCACTGAAACAGAGCCTTGAATTTGATCGTGATCACCTCGTCACGGACCAGTCGTGAAAGAAGTCTTTATTGGATTGAGGTTCTTGCCCGTGACATCTAGAATGGTGCCCGCCAGGCTGAGCGTGTATTTTGTTGAGGAAGCGAGAGGGCTGGATGGCGTGAATGTCATAGTGGACGCAGCCGGATTCAGAGCAACCGTCCCGTTTACGGCATTCCCTGCACTGTCTGCCAATGTGACGGTCTGCGCGTTCAATGTCAGCGGGTTCATATAGTTGTTGAACTGGATCTGAATCGCCGACCTTGTTGCTACTCCCGTGGAATTGTTGGCTGGAGCGACACTGGAGAGGGCTGGATTTGCCAACTGGGCTTCCCCGCCGGTGAAGAGTGTGGCAGAGAATGCGGGAGAGATGGGAGTTCCGCTCAGATCTGTAATTCCGTCAACGGTCACAGTGTAGGACGTGTTTGCGAGCAGCCCGGGCGCGGGCGTAATGACGAGCGTCTGATTTCCTGCGCTGAGGGCCATGTTGAGAGGCACTGAAGCGCCACCTGAAGTCAGAGTCACTCCGGCCAGGCTTTCTGCGTCGACCGGTTCATTGAACGCGATTGTGATCTGGGCGTTGATCGGGAGCCCCGAGACTCCGTTCGAGGGGCTGACTCCGGCTACTTGGGGAGCTGTGCCGGTGGTGGAACCCACTGTAAATAAGTAATTG
This sequence comes from uncultured Acidobacteriota bacterium, assembly GCA_963730805.1. Taxonomy (GTDB): domain Bacteria; phylum Acidobacteriota; class Terriglobia; order Terriglobales; family Acidobacteriaceae; genus Telmatobacter. The sequence continues at coordinate 1,080,588 of CAVSTL010000001.1, forward strand.
CTGGAAGGTACGGAATTGCCAGCGAGGTCAGTCATGCAGCAAGCCGGGCTGTTCACGTACAGCTGGTAAGATTGCCCGGCGGCCAACGCCGATGCGGGCAGGAAGAAGGTCATGGACCCATCCGGACTTTGCGAGACGTTTCCACTCACAGACTGTCCGAGCGTCCGATTGGTGAGGGAGAAACTTCCAGCATTGACAGTCGTGGAATCCAGCGCAGTTGATGCCTGGATGCTCATCACGGCATTCGTCGGCACAGCTGTGGCGTTGTTGGGCGGGTTCACCGCGAGCACTGTGGGTTGAGTGACCTGCGGAGCAGTTCCAGTAGTGAATTTCGAGGTGTGTGTTGCTACCGGGTTTGCCGCGACGTCGGTCACTCCGCCGATCATTAAACCCATCTGGGTGGATGCGGGCAGAGGAGCCTGTGGCGTGACGGAGACGGTCTGGTTGCTGTTACTGAAGCTGAGGGAAGCAGGAGTCACCGTTTGCCCGCCGCCGGTTACCTGGATGGAGGCTTCAGTCACCGACAGCGGATCGATTGGCCCGGCGAAAGCGATACTGATATTGGCGTTCACCGGAACGCCAATTAGCTGATCCAGCGGGCTCACCGTCACGATCGCGGGGGCGGTAGCCTGGGCGGCGGTTCCCATGGTGAAACAGTAGTTGATCCCCGGAGCGGCCAGGCCGTTAGCTCCCTGCAGATTTGCACCGGATATGCAATACCTGGTACTCGCTGCGAGTGGAGCCGAAGGCGTTGCAATGATCCGCGTTCCGGTTGGGTCCTGGTGTACTTCGACCGCGACTTTTCCAGATGGCCCACTGAGAGTGACGTTTGTGGAGTTCACGGTCGACGACGCCAGCGGTTCGCTGTAGCCAATGTCGACGACTGTATTCAAGGGCATGTTGATTGCGTTCAACGCCGGACTGTAGTTGACAATGGTCGGCGGAGTGGAGACAGGATCGGTGGCCGTCGTGAACTGGCTCTGGTAAGCGTTCATGGTGTTGCCGTCGGCATCCAGTGCGGTCGTATCCAGGAAAACCTGCACAGTGGCGCCATATTGCCATGGAGCGAGGGGAGTGAACTCGATGGTCTGGCCGTTGCCAACCAGCTGAATGGTTCCGTTGACGAGTTGCCCGTTCTGCGCAACGTGGAGCGCGCTGGAAAGGGTTGCGGCGTTCAAGGAGCGATTTGAGAAGAGGACAAGAGGACTGGTAGTGATCCGGACACCGGTCGCACCACTCGCCGGCCGCTGGTTGGAAATAGATGCGTGCGTGGAATCGAAGGCGGGCCCTGTCGTGAAGCTACTGGTAAAATCTGCCAGCCCGTTGCCCTCGAGATCCGTAGCCGTGTGCGGAATGGCGACTGTGACCCTGGTCGATGGCGGAAGGGTCAGGTTACTCAGCATCAGGGTGCGGTTGTCCGCGGAGACACTGGGGAGATAGCTCACCGGCTTCCCCGCTGCCAGAATTGCGATGCTGTTGTTGGTCAGCCCAGCGGGGTTCATTGATTTGGAGAATAAAACAACTACCTCGCCGGTGAGACCGATTCCAGTTGCGCCGTTGGCAGGCGTGATGGACAGCACCGCGGGCGGTGTCGTATCGGTAGCAACAACAGTCGAGAACGACTGCGATACACCCGGCGCCGTGTTGCTGGCAAAGTCCTGCACCGTGGCGTTGGCCACGGCAATACCGATGGTGACGCCGCCCGGAAACGGAGACACCGGTGTAAAGATCACGTTGGCGCCATTCACCGAATAGTTGCCGGCAATGGCCTGGGTACCCACCGAGCCCCCGAGATTGGCGGTGATGCGAATCGAAGTATCGCTGACCGTTATGGGATTGACCGGCGCAGTGAAAGTGATGGTGATCGGACTTGTTACCGGAACACTGGTGGCATTCGCCGCCGGGGTCACGCTCTGAACCTTGAAGCTGCCAGAGGGCTGGAAGGCTGTGCAGGTGCCGATGATTGCCTGCAGGCGGAAACCCTCCAGGTTGTTATCGGTCGATCCCCACGCCAGCGAGAGTGTATTGGAACCCGGCACAAGATAACTGGACACCGGAATGTTCAACGGACTTAGGGAACCCTCGGCGCCGATGTCGTTCATGATGGCCGACCCATTGATGCCGAGTTGACCGCTGTCGTCAACGCCCATCGAACCCACCAGGCAAAGATTGGGCGGGACCGAATTACCTGGTACCGTGAACGTGGTCGAATACACTCCAAATGTGTTTCCACTGGCGCTGTCCGGATTGATCGCGATCCACGAAGACAGAGGACCGTCTGCCACCCAGGCACTCGAGAATCCGCTTTGACCCAAGGCACTGATATACAGCGGCTGCGGATTTCCGGCCACTGAGAACGTGCCTGGAGCCGGAGTAGTGGCCGTCGGCGTTACGACCCAGTGAGCGTCGGGGACTCCGCCGGTTACGATGACATTCCAGGAAGCATCGTAGCCGGTTGAGACATTGATTGCCGCACCGGATGCGGCGGTAGTAAAGGCACCCGAGAAAGGTGTCACCGGATTGCCGCCCAGGTCGGTGAGTCCGCTGATCTGCACCGTGTATGTGGTGCCGGGAGCGAAATTCATGGACACGAATGTCACCGATGTGGCGTCACTGCCAGGGATTAACGAGCCTGCAACCGCGACTCCGGCCGCGCTCACCTTGAACGTGCCCTGCCGCATGCTGGCGCTCGACATGGGCGCGCTGAATCCAATGCTGACCGCCGCGTTGAGGGGGACCCCGAAAGAGCCGTTCGCGGGACTCATGGAGACAACCGTCGGCGCGGCAGTGGCGCTGCTGACTCCTGTGGTAAAGCAAGATTGGACGGACCCTATTGCGTTGCCCTCATCATCCTGGATTCCACTGGTCTCAAAACAATAGCGCGTTTCCGGCTGCAGCAGCGCATTGGCACCGAACGATACGGTGGAACCGTCGCTTGAAACAGAAAGGCTGCCTTCAACCGGGAATCCGGCCCCGGCTTGTGGCGGATACAACAACACCCCGGTCGGCGTCACCGATGTGGGGTCGACAGGCTTGGTGTAGACAACATCGATCAGGGTATTGAGAGGAACGCCCGTAGAGTTGTTGGGCGGATCAAAAGCGTAAGTGGTCGCGCGGGTAGCGTCCGTGGTCGAGCCCGTGGTGAAGCTAAAACTGCCAGGATTGTCGAGTGCGACACCGGCGAGGTCCGTTAGGCCGGCTGTGGAGGTCACGGTGTATTGTGTGTTCGGCGCAAGGCCGCCAACCGGAGTGATGGTGGCTCGCTGGTCGCCGGCGGAAAGAGCAATCATCACCGGAACCGGTTGTCCGCCGCTTGTGACCTGAATATTTGCTGACGTAGCGGTGACGAGATTCACGGGCTCGTTGAACAGCAGGTGGATCAGGGCGTTTGTTCCCACTTTCCCTGAACTCATGGCCGGACCTACAGCCGCAACATGAAGCGGAGCAATTTCGGGCGAGTCTCCAGTCGTGAAGGAATACGTATAAGCTTGGTTCAGACTATTTCCGTATATGTCCTGAATCCCGGTGGAGAGATCGACAACGACGGGCTCTCTCACTGAGAGAGGTTGGTCCGGGATGAAGGACGCAGTGGTGCCGCTCGCATCCACCTGCACCATTCCCGAAACCGGTTTGCCGTTATCCAACAGTGCGAGGTTGGCAGGGGTCAGCGTAGCAGGATCCATTGTCTTGCTGAACTGCACGGTGTAATGCACGTTGACGGGCACGTTCTGCGTGCCATTTTCAGGCGCCACGCGGGAAACGGTTGGATGCGTGAATTCAACCGCCGAACCAGTGGTGAAGCTGCTGGTGAATGGATTTGTCATCAGGTTGCCCGCCGCGTCGCGCAGCCCATTGACTGTGACCGAGAAGGTGGTATTCGACTGGAGCGGCTGCGACGAGGCAAACGTTACTGAGAGATTGTCGTTTGAAGCAGTCTCTGAACCTGGAATGGCCCCATCGGGCCCTGTTAGTGTCACCGTGCCGGCAACCACGGAGTTCCCACAGCAGGTGCGATTCATATACGCGGCGAGCGTTTGCGCGGCGGTTTGCTGCGATATGAGCGAGAGCACAGGGGCCGGGCCCCAGGCCGCAGCGAGGGCCTTTTGTGCCGCGGCCAGGGTTGTTCCCGTCAACAGCGGCTCAGCAAAGCGCACTACAATGACCCCGTTGATGTTGATGTCGGCGGCGTTTTTGGCGGGCGTGATCTGTGCGACGGCCGGCGGCACAAGGTTGGGATTGAGCGGACTGAGGCTCTTCTGGAAATCCTGGAGAATGGTCAGGCCGCTGTTGTCGAGGTCCTCGCCGGCCACCGACGGATCAAGGGGATTGAGCCCATAGAACACCTGCCATCCGTCGGGCAGTCCCGCGCCCGAAGTTGTGGGGTTCAGCGGATCGGTGCCCAATGCGATCTCCACCGCGTTGGTCAAGCCATCGGCGTCTGCATCTCCATCCGGCGCAAGGATATTGACAGTGTTCGCGGTGGTGGCGACGGAACTGGACGCCCCGCTGGCCGTGGTGGCGACGAGTGTGAAACTGCCGATCGTATTGGCCGCGATACTCAAGCCCAACGTCGCCGAGGTCCCGTCGGCGCTGATGGTTGCCGAGGTGACTGTTACAGGCACCGGAAAGAAGCCGGGGACAAAGCTGAAGGTAGCGCCGGTGAGGTTCGCGCCGGTGACCGCGAAATTGGCCACAGTGGTCGCCGTGCTGCCATTGAGAATCGATTTGGGCGAAACGGAAAGGACGGACGGCCCAGCGATGAAGGTGAACGGGTTTGCCGATTGCACAGTGGTTCCGGCCACAGTGAGCGAGATGGGGCCCGTGGTCGCAGCACCGGGAACGGTGACGGTGAGTGTCGTGGCGGTTGCGGTGAGAACTGTGGCTGCGGCGCCGTTGAAGGTGACGGTATTGGAAGAAGGCGTGGCAGAAAAGTTCTGACCCTGTATGGTGACGACGGTGCCCGCCCCGCCGGTCTGGGGCGTGAAGTTGAGGATGGCGAGTGCGCTGACTCCGGGAGCTGTGCCCCGCGTGATCTGGATGAGGTTGCCGGCGGGATCGTACTTATAGTCGAGTTCGTTGCCGGAGGAGTCGATGACTTTGATGAGACGGCCGGCGTCGTCGTAAAGAATCCGAGAACTATTGTTCGACTGACAGAGGCAAACAGCCGCGCAAGCTGAAAGCAAATATAACAGAATCCCGGGATTCCAACATGTCGATTTCCGTCGCATTGCTCAGCTTTCTTTTCTTCGCCGTTAACCAAAACTTAAACCTGTGCTCTATCGGGTATCATGGATGCATGCACCCGCAATTGGGAGCCTTCCCTGAAATCAGATTTCCGAGATCGTTTCCGAATCGCTGTGCGTGCTCAAGAGTCTGAGACACTTCAAAATACAAGATCGGTCCACCAATCACGACAGCTCCCACGATTCCAACCGGACCGAGGGCCGCAGCCCCAATTACGATCGGAAGTGTCTCTGCGAAAGAGCTGATATCCTTAACTGTCTCGTAGCTGCTGTGCGCTATCTTAATGATGTTCCCGTAGAGGGGATCATGCGTGAGACACGATATCGAGTCACCTAACAAATCCCATTTCTGATCGATTGAGAATAGGCTATCGATTCGATCGGAGATAAAATCCACATCGGCAGTGAGCGCATTCGAAAGGAGCTTTTTTCCTGCTACTCGCTTGAGAAGCGTTCCAAAGCTCCGCGCTTTATTTATCAATCCATATGGGTCCGATCCGTCTATGGGGTTATCGTCAGCATACGCGTCTAGATTTGCCCCACCAGATATGTCGATCGGATCTTCACTCACAAACCTTCCCGCAGCCGCATCATAGTACCGGTTCCTGAAATAATTCACTCCTCCGAGAACGGGCACTCTTCCCGTAAACCCGAACGGATACCCGGCCGCAATCGTTCCCGTCATTTGTCCGTATGGCTCGTATTTGAACTGCGAAGCGAGCTTGCCGGTTGCGTCGGTAACTCCTGTGATGCTGCCCAGAGCATCCATAATCCCAAACTGTGCGTTTCCTCCGCTATCGATCGAGGCGAAGTGGGAATCGATGCCCAAGCCAGTAAGCAGCGAAAACACGCCGCCCGATGACGCGGAAAGCGACACAACGTTCGTCAGGCTGTCGACAGCGAAGCTCTGCTGTGAATTGGTCGCACCGGTGGTCTGCGACAAGACCAGCAGGTTGCGTGCGAAATCATACTGCATCGCGGTCTTGTCGCCGCTGGCGTCAGTGATCGATGCGAGACGGTTACGGCCGTCCCATGCGTAAGTCAGCGTTCCGTTCGGTCCGCTCTCCGCCAGGCGGTTGCCGTTTTTGTCGTAGGTGTAAGTCGTGGCGCCGAACGGATTCAGCTCATTGGCGGCATCGACACTTCCTGTAGCGGACTGGGTAATCAACGGCTGGCTGATGTCATTGGCCACCACTGACCGCTGGCCTGATGCGTCATAGGTGTACTTGATCGTATTCAGCGCCGTGGTGCCGTTGCTGTGGACCAGGGAGAGAAGCTGTCCGAGGGCGTCGAAGCTGAAACTGGTTACAACGCCATTGGTACGGGTCAGCGTTTTAGGCAGGTTGCGCACGTCGTAAGCGTAGCTAACACCGATCGATGGAGTGGCCGCGCTGAGCAAGTTGCCGGCTGGATCATAGCCGTACGTTACGGTCGCCTGCCCCGCCACCTGGCGCGTCGCGACGCGTCCCAGTGCGTCGCGCGTGTACTGGACCACGCCGGTCGGTTCGTCCTGGCTCAGCAGCCGTCCGGCCGCATCGTACGTAAATCCAAAGATGCCGCCCTGCGAATCATTCACATTCTGGAGGCGGCTTTGCGCATCGTAGCTGCGCGTGACGGTTGCGTCGGGGTAGGTCTCCTGGATAAGTCGGTTGAGCGCGTCATACTTGAATGTGCTCAACTGGCTGCGCCGGTCCGTGTATTGCGTCAGGTTCGAGTCGGTGTCGTACATATAAGATTCCTTGGCGCCCAGGGGGCTGATGCGATCCATAAGCTGGCCGGCAGGATAGTAGTCGTAGTGCGTAACGTTGTTGCGCGCATCGGTGAAGGTGGTGAGATTGCCAATCTGGTCGTAGCCAAAAGCAACCTTGTTCCCTAACGGGTCGGTCTGGGATGACACGCGATTGAGAAGGTCGTATGCGGTCAGGCTCTTGCGGTTGAGCGCATCGATAGTCTGCGTCAGTCTCGATACCGCGTCATACGTCAGTTGGGTGACATTGCCCAAGGCATCAGTGACCGAGGTGGCATTCCCATAAGCATCCCAACCAATCTGCGTCTTGTTTCCAAGGGCGTCAATCACCTGGGTCAGTTCACCAAAACCGTCATAGACAAGCTGGGTGGTGTTGACATCAGCGTCCGTTACGGAAGTGGCGTTGCCCCGGGCGTCATAGGCAATTCTGGTGGTGTCGTTGCGGGCATCCGTGACGGAATTGACCTTGTTGAAACGGGTATCGTAGGTGAACGTGGTGGTATTCCCCATCCCATCGGTATAGGTGAGGGTGTTTCCGGAAGCGTCGTAGGTGTAGCTCACGTTGCCGGCCCCCGGGTCGCCGCATACCGGGCAGACGCCGAGCCCCGCGTATGCAGATACCAAATTACTGTGCGCCGGATCGCGGGTCAGCGTGCGCGTCTGACCGATGGCATCCGTCGCGCTGACCATGTAACCCTGTGGGTCGAACCGATAGGTGGTCTGATTGCCGAGCGGATCGGTTACCACGGTCTGCAGTACCGGGCTTGTCGGCACGCCAGGATTCGTCGCCGGATTGAGCAGCGTGTAGGAAAAATTGTAGGTCCCACCGTCCGCCTCCACCTGCTGCATAACCCGCCCGTCGAAGATCTCGTTGTAGGTATTCTGCTCCGTCATCACGCCGCGCGGATCAGTAATGGTGGCGAGGTTATTCGATGAATCGTAGGTGTAGTTTGTTTTGCCTCCGTTCGCATCGGTAAACGTCTGAAGCGTGCCGGAAGGATAGTAGGTATAACTCACCGTGCGGCCGATGGGATCGGTGGCCTTGGAAACCATCCCATTTGAGCCATAGGTAAGCAGGATAGAGCGTCCAACGGGATCGGTAACGGACTGGATTTGCTGCGGATTGGTCGTGCTGCGGGTGATGGTGGTGACATTGCCGTTCAGATCGGTAATGGACGTAAGGAACGCGCCGGCGTTGCCAGTGCTGGTGTTGACTGTGAACGTGTAGACGGTTCCGTCGGTCCACGTGAGCGTATAGGGCCCGGAGGGAACGTTGGCCGTGAGCACGGCACCGCGCAAACTCGGAGCAATCGCATTGCTAAAGGTTCCATTGGGCTGCTTCGATAGCAGGTACTGGTTTCCGTCCGGGACTCCCAGGGTAATCGTCGTGCTCTTGCCACTGATTAAGCTCAGCGTGTTGAGCGCATAACCGTACTCGAACGAGGTTCCGCGGCCGAAGGGCCCGTTATAGCTCGCCAGAGTCCGATAGTACCGATGGATTCCGATGGATCCGCGTGCGCTGCTGACGCTGAGATCCGTATTGGTGTAGAAGACGATGCCAGACGCAAGGTCGACCGGCCCCCCAACCTTTGGACCCTGGCATGCACAGTCGGCCGGGTTCACAACGGAGGGCGGTCCGGTGCTCGGTCCATGCCAGTCGAAGTGCACCAGGCCAAAGGCGTGCCCGGGGTGGGCAGGATCAGGGTCGGCGACGAACTCGGTTCCGTCACCGGAAACGGTGCCAGTACCATAGGTGACCATGTATCCGTGAGTGGGATCGAGCGTCACAAACGTGACAGGCGTTCCGGGGGCGGTTGCGAGTGGATTGGGAAAATTGACCGCAACCGGCTGGCTGGCGACCGCGTTGGCCGGCTGGAACGCCACGATGAAGGGCGTTAGCATGCCGCTGGTAGGAATGGCATCGGGGAGGCGGTCGATCGGAATCTGGATAGCAACGAGCGGGAACGGATTGGGCTGGGTGCCGTCATCAAGTGAGAGTGTTGTGCCGGCATAGACGGTGACCTTTAGTCCGGGGATCGAGTGGAAATAGAAGATCTGGTCCGTAGCGGAGTTTTGCTGGACTTGGACGGTTTCGGCGTTGTCAATGCGCGGAAGGTGCACCAGGACCGGCGAGGCGACAACCTGACCCGAAACCAACGTGTACGATAAGTTGACGCCCGCGTATTTGCCCGCCGGCGACGTGGCTGTTGCCCCGTTGTAGGCAATCAGTTGCGGACCCGTGCAGGCCATGGGTAGATTCGCAAGCACGAAGTTGCCGCCCGCATCAGAAACCGTCTCCCCGGAGCAGCCAGTGGAATTGCCTTTGTCGTCCTTGCCCGTGAACTGAACGGTCACTCCGGCGATGGGCTCCTCCCGTGCATCATCGACGACGGTTCGTCCCAGGAACGAGGTAGAAACGGAGCCTACCTGGAGTGACGCCGTTGCGCTCTGCGTGAGGGTCTGATCATTGAGCGCAGCGGTGCCGGTGATGGTGAGGGACGCGGTGGCCGAAGCTTGCCCGGCGGGTGCTGATAACAACAGAGTGGAGAGCTGGCCGACCGCCAGCGAAGCAGGCTTGAAGCTTGCTGAGATCCCAGTGGGCAATCCGCTGACCGAGAGAGCTGCTATTCCTTCAAATCCATTTGTGCTGGTTAGAGTAACTGCAATGGCCACCGATTGGCCGGGAAGCAGCGTGGCGGTGGAAGGAGAAGCGGAAAGAGTAAACGAGCTGGAACTTGTTACGGTAAGTGGAGTTACCGAACTGAGGCTCACCAATCCTATGTCGACGCTGAAGACGCCGGTAGCCGCCGCTGCGGGAATGACAAACGTAAGGCTGCTCGCCGAATAACTGCTGACGGGCGCTTCGACCGTGCCACCTCCCTGCTGGCTCAAAATCACCTGGGGAACTGGCGCCCCGGACTGGGTCAAGTTCGTGCCCGTGACGGTGACAACGGTTCCGACCGTTCCCGAGCTGGGAGAAAAGCCGCTGATGGTCGGGGAAGTGGAGGCGCTGATGGTGGCGGTGGTCGTGGCTGTATCACTTCCGCCCACGCCGTCGCTGACCGTGAGCGAGACGGTAAACGTTCCAGACGCTGTGTAGGCGTGACTAGTAGTAACTCCGGTACCGGTGGAGTTATCGCCGAAATTCCAGGCGTAGGTGAGAGTTTGCCCGGACGGGCCAGTCGACCGGGAACCATCGAAGGCGATGGCCTGATTCGCTGTGCCCGAATATGGACCGCCGGTCGAAGCTGTCACGCCGGAACTGATGGTTGCCGTGGCGGTTGCCGAGCCGGTAACTCCCTTGGAGTCTGTGACCACGAGGCTCACCGTGAAAGAGCCCGCCTTGGTGTACGTATGGGAAGGCGATGTTCCCGAACCTGTCGCACCGTCCCCGAAATTCCAGGCATAAATCAGCGTCTGACCTGAAGGTGCAGAAGACTTCGATCCATCAAAATTGACTGCTTGCCCGATGATTCCCGAGTAGGGGCCACCGGCATTTGCGATCGGGGGAGAAGTCTTACTCGAGCCACCGCCGCACCCATTAAGTACCGATAAGAGGCTGCCAAACCCGATCAGCAAGCAAATTGTCGCGAGCCCACTTAAGCGCTTTCTGCGAGGCCCCATATATCTCGACTCGGTATTCACGGTTCTGTTCCAGTGAAAAAACTCGAATGGGCATAGAAAACCTGTTGGTTTTCTTTCACCTTGAAACCTAACTTGTCGCATCACAATGGGATTGGCTTATTGGGAGGGTGAATCAATACGAAGGATCGCAGTAAAATTGGTAAGAGTCAAGATTAAAGTTTAACAATAAGGAAACTCTGGGCAATCGACGACATCAGTTTCGGGGTAGGTCGATAGTGATCAGCGTAAGCATCCTCGAAGCTTGCGCGGCGTGCGTTTCGAACCAAAGCATCGTACCCTTCATCGCAGCTTTTTAAGAATCGTATGCGTCTCGTGTTGCGCTCATTGTGCGGCGGCCGGCCTTGCCCTCGTAGTCGGCAAGGACAACCGCTGGGCTATTGGATCGAACGAACGCAGATTACGTCTTTGCTATAGCCATTCTTGTCAAACGAGAAACTTTTCCCTTTCATGAAATCGAACATCCAAGCGTCATTTGGGCCAGTTCCCGGTGAGCGCTCCATTTCGAAAACGGCTGCATGTTTCCCTTTGCATAGCCGGGCCCTTGGTATCGCCGCCTAGCTTCCAGTTGCAGGCCAGATCACACATTACCAAGAGGGTCGCGGAGGTGGGGCGCATCGCTGGTTTGTTTGGCTTCAGGACTGGTCCCTCATCCTGTTGCGCCATACCTAGTACCGATGCCAAGCCTATGACCAACGCCACGACCCATCCACTTATTCCTCTCTTTGGCATTTCGCCTTCTTCCGTACACTGATATCAGAGATTCAGCGGCCCTCTGGTTCGTAGATCATAGGAATCGATCCTCTGCTAATCTACTCAGCCTGACTGGCGCTTCCTTCTGCCGTTTCGGATGTTGTGTGTGTTTGGCCGAACCTAACCCTCTTCAGTCTTTCAAACGAACCCCCAGCAGATGTCTCACGGCATTCGTAAAGGCCAGTTGAGAGTCCGGATCAGAACCCGCCGTTTTGCCGTTGGGCTTTAGCAGTAAGCAAAAATAGCTCTCCGCAGTTGTTTTGATCGAGAACATGCCCATGTGGGTGAAGTACTCGATTTCTTTAATCTGGTCCTTCGCGATATTGAGGTTTCCCTTTGGGCACTGGTAATGAATCCCGGTCGATGTTATATCCAGCGTTCCTTTGCAACGAAGCCCCCCACTACCGTTGAGTTCGATAGGAAAATCAATCTCCTTGTCGGCCGTGTGGCGTTTCTATCTTCGGCACCGTTGTCTGACGATGCGGCAACTGCCGCGGCCGAGGCAGGTTGGTTCGCGGTAAGTTGTGAATTCTCCAAGGAAGATGAGGCGCCCGGCTTGGATTGATTCTGCGGCCCCTGTCCTTCATTCAAGAAGGAAGCCTTGAGCTCCCATGCGAAGTTAAGTCTGCCTGACCAACGGATTTTGAATCCGCCACCCCTGCGCGACCATTGAACTCATCCAGTCTTTCGATTGACCATTCAGCATGAAAGCCATTCCGCCCCGTTACATCGATCTTGAGATAAAGTTCGGACTCGGGGGCGCAACTAAAGGCAAACGTGTGATCATGCGGGAGGCCGAAGTGCCCGCCTTTCAAATCGATCGAATGAGCACCAGCCGCAACATGGATATCGTAATGCTCGCCGCTCTTGATCCGTTCCAGGAGCTTGGTTCCATCGAAGGTTACTGTTGGATCACCAAACCCCTTGCTATTCGAGATTGACGCACGGATTAAGTGGATTAATACCGGACCCGTGGGCGGATGTGTTTGGGTCACAACCGAATGAGCTTCACCATCCTCCGGCGTGGCCGGCTTCGGCGCAGGGGCTGTCGTTGCGGGTGGTACCTCCGAGGTACGGCCGCCAATCGGCGTAGACGGCGCATCTGATCCCAGCGCCGGAGGGTTGCCGCGATGTTGCGAGACGGCGCCGGATTTCTGAGCAGCGGACTTCTCCGGTGGTTCAGCCAACGTCACGGTTGAACTCGAGCGGCACATTGTGCTTGGGCTTACAGAAGCGGACCATATGTGTTCGGGGGTACGACATGAAAGAAGGGCTCCGTGGATGGATGTTGGCGTCGGCAATAGCAGTAGGCACTATGCCGGGGATGGCCCAGCAGGATGAGGGACCAGTCCTAAAGCCAACCAAGCCAACAAGCAAGCCGGTGGGCGTTACGCTAGCTATCATGTGCGATCTGGCGTGCGAATGGAAACTCAACGGGGATGTCAAGGGCACATCGACGTTGGTGGCTTAAGCACTGTCAAGACCGAGCTCGGCCATGCGGACACTCCCGGGCTTCCCGCCGGTACACTCGGCCTGCAGCGTCAGCCCAAGAATGCAGAAGAGGCCGCACAATGGATCACTTACCTGAATGCCCACCACATTTCCGTTGACGTTGGACTCATGCAGGTCAGTACCGACGAGGCTATACGGGGGCACATTTCGTCCACGGCACTGCTTGATCCCTGCATCAATGTTCGAACGGGATGGTAATCCTTCAGGACGACTACCAGATCGAGGTGCATCGCTTCAGCCCAGGCCAGGTCGCCCTGCAGCATGCTCTCTCGCGGTACGACACCGGCGACACGAACAGAGGCATCGACAACGGATACCTTGCGCAGGTCATGGCAGCGCTCAAACGCCTCAAAGACAAACGGCCTAATGCTAATAATGAAAATCGAATCGAGGGCAAGGGGATTACGCCAGACGTGCCGGTGGATTGGTCCTATCACGAGGTGCTCCATAGCCGAGATAATCAACTCATGAGGGCCGTTCAAGTCGCGCAGGCTCTTTAGCGCACTGAATGGCCGAACAGGAAGTGATTTGGCTCACTTATGCTTCCGTATTAGCCACCATGTGTGGGCTCCCGCCTTCACTCGGATGACGAATGTCATGAAAACCTGTACGACGGATAGCATTGGGTGTAATCTATCTTCAAAATCGGGTGCCATTATGGAAATCCCTGTTCAAGAAATCCGTCTGCAGCAGGGTGGAAATGCACTCCCGATCTAATCACCTAGTCCGCGATTTGCGGGAAATACTATGCTCTCCACAATGCCTCTAAGTTACGATCGACCTGTGCTGAAGGTGTTTGCAATGCTTGTTGATTCTTGGACTCATCTTCGCCCCAATCATAACTGTACTTATTAGAAAACATTTGGCTGAACAGCGGAAGGCCGACCAGAAGCTACCTGCCCGGCTGCTCAGGATTACGGGAAATAGTTTTAAAAAAAACCACCGGCTCGCCTGAATGGTCCGCACGCCCACGACCGGAGCACGTCCCCGCGCCTTCTTCGCTTTCCTTGGTTCAGCAAAAGTCGCCGCTAATGGTAGAACGAAAGCTCGGGCATCGGGTATCGGTGTCGATGTCGCGTCCACAGCGCCGCCTGGTGCCGGATGGCGGAAGCCGCAATGAGCGCATCCACCAGCTTGAGCTCCTGGATCACAGCGTATTTGCGCAAGAACTCACCGGCTAGTTTTCCGATCTCGCAGTCGACCGGGATGCACAGCAAAGGCCGGAACAGTTTCATGATCTGCACGTGCTCGGTGGATCGCGCCGCCCCCCAAATTTCAGCAGCGGAAATCGCCGAGAACAGGATGGCTGTTTGCGCTGTCGCCAGCGATTGCCACACCGACACCAGGTCCTTGTCTTCCCCAACAAGAACTTCCATGAGTATGTCCGAATCGATGAGTACCGTCATGCCGAAACCGGCCTGAAGTCTCGCACCTCGTCCCGCAGCTTTGCAATGAATGTGTGGGAATCGGGTAGATCCGCTCGCAGCGCCCAGGCTCCCACCGCTGCTTCCATGTCGCGTTTTCGCAGTTCTATGTCCGCCGTTGGCAATACACCGGTCGCCTGCCCGACAATGTCGGAAAGCACACTCTCACTCACCCGCTCGCCTTCGTGGAGCAGTGACCACAGATACCACCGGGCCCGATTCATGAAAATTACACTACACGAAGTTACGAACTCCCGGATGTGACTACTCCAGAAATTCCTTTACAAACGGATCCTCGCTATGCACGAGGTCGTGCAGCGATCCGTCAAAGATAAGGCGACCCTCGTTGAGCATCAGGAACGTCGTATTGGGATCGGTCTCCCCTTTGGGCAGCGGAACCATGGTGTTGGTTTCGCCATCGAACCGGTGGCTACACATCATGAAGGCGTCCTGCAGCCGGTGGGTTACAAGCAGCGAGGGCGTCTTGTAGAAATCGCGCTCCTTCACAATCAATTCGATGATCGTGGTCGAAGTGATCGGATCGAGACCGCCCGTCGGCGAGTCATAGAGCAGCAGGTCCGGTTGGCGGATCAGAGCACGGGCGATCGCCACCCGCCGCCGCATGCCTCCCGAGAGCGAGCCCGGGAAAAGATCGAAAGTCTCCTCGAGTCCAACGAACCGCAAAGCCTCCCGCACGCGGGGATCGATTTCATCGTCGGGAACCCGCTCCTGGATCAACTGGTACGCCACATTGTCCCGCACCGTGAGCGAGTCAAACAGCGCGCCTTCCTGGAACACCATGCCGGTCCGCATGCGCAGCGGAAACATCCTCGCTTCTCGAATCCGGGCAATGTTCTCCCCAAAAAGCAGGATGTTGCCCGTGTCGGGGCAATGCAAGCCGTTGGCCAGCTTCAGCAGTACGCTTTTGCCTACGCCCGCGGGTCCCAGCAGAATCCGTGTCTCGTGCGGGCCAACCGAAAAATTGATGTCCTCGAGGACCGGAGGACCCTCGAATGAAATCGTCACATTCTGGAACACGAGAACGGGACCCGGATTTTCCACCTGTTCCGGCGCCGGCCCGGCGGTGCTAAGAGTTTCGCTCATCGATTAAACAGCGCCACCATGATCTGGCTGAGCAGAAAGTCGACAAAGATGATCAGCACCGAGGCTGTCACCACTGCCTGAATCGTGGAACGCCCCACGCCTTGGGTTCCACCCGTAGTGCGCAACCCGTAGAAGCATCCGATGCTGGCAATGATGAATCCAGAAAACAGAGGCTTCACCAGTCCCTGGAAAATGTCCTGGAAATGAAGGAATTCATATGCCTGCGAAAAGTACTGAGTTCCGTTCTGGCCGTTGATGTAAATCGTAACGAACGCGCCGCCCATGGTTCCCACCGCGTCCGACAGGATGGTTAGAAAAAACAGCATGATCACCGTGGCGATCACCCGCGGCGTTACCAGCTTGCGCATCGGATCGACGCCCAGGGCGCGCATCGCATCGATCTGCTCCGTGACCACCATCGAACCGAGCTCGCTGGCCATCGACGAAGCATTGCGGCCCGATACCATGATGCCGGTCAGCACCGGACCCAATTCGCGAATCATGCTCAGGCTAACGAAGCGGCCCGTGACCGCGGTAGCCCCGAACTGCGCCAGCGTAGCAGCCGACTGTACCGCCAGCACCGCGCCCGTGAAGAATCCCGCCAGCACCACGATCAGAAACGAACCTACTCCGATAATGTCCGCCTGCAGCAGGAAATCCACCCAGTAGACCGGCGGACTGAAGACATTGGCGACCGTACGATAAGCGAACTTGGAGTATTGCTGAACCGTCAGCACAAGATTCTTGGCGGCTCCGTCGATCGCTTCAATCGCCATCGGATGCTGGCTAATCCTCTCGAATCAGTGTTGTGGTGCTCTCTTCGACAGCATAGCGCAATTCCCCCGAGAATCCCGGTCCCGGCCGGACGGGCGCCCGTGCCCGGAAACCTGCTCCGGCAAAAATTACCTGTGGTCGCAGGAGGAATTTCACTGTTTAGAACGGCGATGCACCGCCCGCCAGCGTATTTTCAGCATCTTACTATCTGGCCCTTCGCGTGCTCCGCGGATTCCCGACGGCGACGTGTGTTTATTTCAACAAGAGGAGGTGGGATGCGTTCTTTTCGCATAAGGTTGATCCTTGCATTGATCGCGGGAATCACCCTGGTCTCTCTTGCCTCCACGTATTTCGAAGTTTTAGCGCACAAGCATGTCCTTCGCAGTGAGTTGGTGCGCCGCACTATCTGGATTGGCAACAGCCTGCAATCTGCCATCGAACAGTCGCTCACAGCGGGAAAGATTCCCGACATTGCACTTCCCGGTTCCATGCTTCGCAGCCAGGGGGAAGCCCTGGGCGTGGCCGTCTATGACCCGCGCGGTGGCCTTGTCGTCGAGGACGGTCCTTCCGACCTGTTCAAATCCTTGCCCACCGGTCCCGTAAAGCAAGTCGTCAAGACCGGCAAGAATGCCGGCACCTTTGGCCAGACCGACGATGTGCGATGGCTGGAGCAGGCCATTCCCCTCCATGTCAACGGCCAGCCGGCAGGCGCCCTGGTAATCCTCGAAGACGCGGGCTATATCAGTTCCGACGCCACCGCCGTGTGGCGACAGAGCTTCTTTCGCACCCTCGCGTTTGTCTTGTTGATTGTCGGCGTAACGTTCCTGATGGTCCGCTGGTTCCTCATGCGCCCCATCACCCGGCTCGTCGAACGTCTGCGGCGCTTGAGGATGGGCCACGCGGACGACGACACTGGGGTGAATTCGGCCGACCTCAGCCTCTTCTCGCCCCTCGCCAGGGAAGTGGCTACCATTACCGAAAGCCTCATCGAGGCGCGCGCCGCCGCCGCGGCGGAAGCTCGCCTGCGCGAGGCCGGCGAAAACCTGTGGACCGCGGAGCGCCTCGCCGTTCACGTGCGCGAAAAGCTTGGCTCCAGCCGCATCTTTGTCGTCTCCAATCGCGAGCCCTACGTGCATACCAAAAAGGGTAAGGAGACGGTGTGCGTGACCCCTCCCAGCGGTCTGGTGACGGCAATCGAGCCCATGCTGCTGGCCTGCGACGGGGTCTGGGTTGCCCACGGCAGCGGCAGCGAAGATGCCACCCTGGTCGACGAGTTTGACCGCCTCAAAGTGCCTCCGCACGATCCGCGCTACACCCTACGGCGCGTATGGCTCACCTCCGACGAGGAATCGCACTATTACGACGGCTTCGCCAATGAAGGCCTCTGGCCGCTCTGCCACATCGCCCATACCCGTCCCATCTTCCGCGCGGCCGATTGGGAGGCCTACCAGCTCGTCAATCGAAAATTCGCCGACGCGGTCCTCCACGAGATGGAAGGCAATGCCAACCCCATCGTCTTTGTGCAGGACTATCACTTCGCGCTGCTTCCCCGCATGGTGAAAGCGGCCCGGCCCGACGCCCGCGTGGCCATCTTCTGGCACATCCCCTGGCCCAACCCTGAAGCGTTCGGCATCTGCCCCTGGCAGAGCGAATTGCTCGAAGGGCTGCTAGGCGCCGACCTCATTGGCTTTCACATTCCCCTCCACTGCAATAATTTCCTCGATACCGTGGACCGGGTGCTCGAGTCGCGCACTGACCGCGAGCACACCGCCGTGCGCCGGCACGGGCATACCACCGCCGTTCGTCCCTACCCGGTAAGCGTCGCCATTGACAGCAAGCCGCTCGACAAGCCGGTCTGGGCTGACACCCGCAATGACCTGTTGAAGGAATTCGGGGTGCGCGCCCAGAGCCTAATTCTTGGCGTTGACCGCCTCGATTACACCAAGGGCATCGTCGAGCGCCTCATGGCCTTTGAACGCCTGCTTGAGGAGCGAACCTGGCATCGCGGCCGCGTCACCATGGTCCAGATTGCCGCGCCCAGCCGTACGCGCATCCCAAGTTATATCGAACTCAACCGCAAGGTTGAGGAAATCGTGGAGCGCATCAATCAGCGCTTCCAGAATGGAAACTGGCGTCCGGTCATTCTCGTGGAAAGACAATGCAGCCATGAGGAAGTTACTCGCTGGTACCGGGCGGCGGACATTTGCCTGGTCACCTCTCTGCATGACGGGATGAATCTTGTAGCCAAGGAATACCTCGCGGCACGGCAGGATGAGGAGGGCGTGCTGATCTTGAGCAAGTTCACCGGGGCTTCGGTTGAGTTGCGCGATGCTTTGATCGTCAACCCGTACGACATCGACGGTGTTGCCGACGCCATCAACCGCGGGCTTGAAATGGGCTATGGAGAACGGCGCATGCGCATGCAGCGGATGCGAAGACTGGTAATGGAACACAACGTTTATTGGTGGGCGGCCAGTCTCCTGGGAGACCTGCGTGAGCTGCGCCTCGAGAACGTTGATATGACAAACGTGGCCCGCGCAGAGCCGGTATTGGTTCCCAGGGCGGAGGAGCCCCATCGAAAACGGGCATGAAGGCGAGACGATTGTGACCGACGAGACGATAAAGAAGCTCGACGATTTCTTCCATACTTTTTCCAACGGACATAAGCCGCTCCTACTCTTGGATTACGACGGCACGCTGGCGCCGTTTCGTGTAGACCGGTTCAAGGCCCGCCCGTGGACCGGGGTTCGCGAGGCCCTCGGCCGCATTCAACGCCAGGGCCGTACCCGCATGGTGGTCATCACTGGGCGCCCCGCAAAAGAGATCGGGCCGCTCTTGCGCGGTAATCCGCCGGTGGTCGATCCCATGCTTGAAGTCTGGGGCCTCCACGGCGCCGAGCGGCTCCACCCCGACGGCCGCCGGGAACTCGAGCAGGCGCCCGTGGAGACGCAGCGCAAGCTCGACGACCTGCGCGAACATCTGCGCCACAACAACCTTGGCGGCCAGTTCGAGGACAAGCCCAACGCGGCCGTGATGCACTGGCGCGGAGCTTCGCCGCGCACCGCCAAGTTTATTGAAATGCGCACGCGCGAGCTCTTCGAGCCGCTATCCAGGCTGCCCGGACTCACCTTGCTCCCCTTCGAGGGCGGCCTCGAGCTTCGCGTCGGACGCGACAAAGGCGGAGCCATCGAAACTCTTGTGTCCGAGGCGCCCGCGGACAGCCCGGTTGCATTCATCGGAGACGACTTGACCGACGAAGCGGGATTTCGTGCCGTCAACCAGGCTACCGCCCCGCACCTGAGTGTTCTCATGCGCCCTGAGAGTCGCGATACCGAGGCGAACGTTTGGCTGCGTCCCCCCGCGGAACTCCGCGGCTTCTTGAAGAAGTGGTATCGAGCCATTGAGGCCGCATAGCCCCGTCAGCCCTTCCCTTCTCGAAGATCCCGAATGCTGACCAGGCCGGGTGCCCCAGGTCCCGATTTTTGAGACCTGGGATTCCCACACTCGTCAATCTTCATGGGGTGCGAATGCGATTCCCCGCAGAACCTCGCCAGATCCGGCTTTGCGGAGGATCTCGAATCTGCCCAGCCCGTGCGACGGCGTCGTGGCTTTGAGTCGATCCTTCACGGTCACCAGCTTGTTCGGATCGGCTCCCTGGTCCCCGCTCGTGCTCACGGTCGAGGTCACCGCAAATAGCTCCACGGTGCCATCGCCATTGGTCTTGCCGGTTAAACTCCGGCAGCCGTCCGTCGCGGGACTTGGATAGCCCGTAACGTTGTATGGAACCCCGATGTCCAGCCCATCCTGCAGCACGTACGTCATACTCCACTTCGTTCCGTCGTAAATCCACTTCTGAATCCCCGCCGCAGCCTGGCTGGCCGCCGATGCCACGTTGCCGTTGACCGGCGGGTTCACAAGCACTCCGTCGCCTTCATCGCAGACGTACAGGGTGTTGGCGTCAGCGAACCAGATGCCGAACGGAAATGCCACCGGGTGGTTGGCCGTTCCATCGAGGGCCACACCACTGGCCAGCGTGGTGGGAAATCCCGGCAGGACCGTGATTGGCTCTGCGGCCAGGTCCGCTGTGCTGCCCGTCGGCAAGGCGCCCTCATTGCCCACCAGGTAGACAGTGTTGATGCCGTTTCCACCGCTTCCTTTGGTCACGTAAAGGGTATGGTTGAAAATCGTGATCCCGCGGAAGTTGTTATCCTTTCCTGCCTTGTCCGCGGTCGGGTAGCCTAGCTGCGTGATCTCGAAGTCGCCGATCTTGTCGATATTCGGCGGAACCGGCGGTGTCTGCCCGGGAATCAGAAATTCAGCGCCCGTCGAGTTGATAAGGTTGAGACCGACCTGCGTAGTGAGTAGTTGGGTTTTCGACAGCCCGCCATTGTTGTTGTTTCCGGCCAGGTAGTACGCGCCCGAACTTCCCTTGATCGCCGCACGGCCGTTGTTGCCGCTGTACGCATTACCGTCGGTGATCTTGAGCCGTCCCTCCGCGTTCACTTCCGCCACCGCGCGATAATATTGCGAGACCACCGGGTTGGTGGGGTCGATCACGCCGGGCGTGTTGGAATTCGACACATCGAGCTGGTTCGGCCCCGTCACAAATCCAGGACCGCCGACGTAACCCATGAATGTGATCGACTTGCCGTCGAGCGACAGATGCAGGGCCAGCTCCGATTTCGAACTGAAGCTGGTGACGATTCGGTCCGTCGGCACCGCGAGTGTCCCCAGGAGCCTGCCCTGCTTCGTGATGTTATCGAGGAATATGGGCGAAGTCACCCCAAAGCTTCCGTCAACGGTGTCGTTCTCGAAGACCGTCGGATACGTTCCATCGGCCGTTGCCGTGGCGCAGGTTACCGCCACCGTGGTCGTGCCCGAGGGGATCTTGGGCAGCGTGACGGTGCCCGCGACGCAGCCCGGCGGCAGCGTTTGCCCCACGGTAACCGTGGAAGAATTGCCGGCGTAAACACTGCGGCTCAGGATCAGGCTGTCGCCTTCCGAGCCCTCGTGTTGGTTGACAAGTACTTGTGCTGACATCCATGAAGCCGCCGTGAACACCAGCGCGGCTGCGACCAAAACCCTCTTCATCATCTGCCCTCCTGGGGACCCGAACACCCTATCACCGGAGGGAAACCATATCGTTAAATGGCGCGTTAAAAGTTCATCCATCCGTGACGATGCTGGGCTCCATTGAAGCGCTAGCAGTCAAGGAGCGATTTGAATCCACGGCCCCCGCAATCAGAATTCAGCGGCTTCTCGAACGTGTCAGCAATGGAAATGAAAAATGGAAAACGGAGTTGGCTTGCCGAAGTGGAGGGAGAGGGCAGGGTAGCGACGATCCATCCTTGAAGATGCACCACCGGCAAAGGACCTGGTCTGTGTAAATGTCCATCGCGGACTCTAGTCTATCGATTGGCTGGCCTGCTGCATCATCCACTCGAATGCAGTCTCGATCGCGCGCGCGAATCGAGGCGTGTCGAACAACGGCGCTTCGGTTTTGCTCTTCTGGATGCGGGCACGCATCATTTTCAACTCTGCGCGATCAGCCGCCAATCGCAACGCCGCCGCTT
Source organism: uncultured Acidobacteriota bacterium (assembly GCA_963730805.1). Classification (GTDB taxonomy): domain Bacteria; phylum Acidobacteriota; class Terriglobia; order Terriglobales; family Acidobacteriaceae; genus Telmatobacter. The sequence goes on from CAVSTL010000001.1 coordinate 1,102,360, forward strand.
CATATTCCTTGAGGTTGGATGTCACCAACTCGGGCAGTCCGGCAGCGTGCAGGATACTGCCGGCGACGCGCGACGCGAATGTCTCACCCGCGGAAGTCAACACGGGACATCCTCCCCACAGCGCATCGCTGGTCAGCGTATGGGCATTGTAGGGCAGCGTGTCAAGAAATAGATCCGCCACCGCAAATCTAGCCAGATGTTCGGTGTGCGGGACGCAGGGCGCAAATATGAGACGCTCCGATCCGCCGGTCATCCGCGCCTCCGCCGCCCTTCGCAAGTTTGCCTTCGCAGCCGGGCGCGTTTCGAGCAGCCACAAAACGCTTCCTGGTATTTTCCCGAGCAGCCGCATCCAGATGTCGAAGATCGCAGGGGTGATCTTGTGGGGAGAACTAAAGCAACAGAAGACGAATCCGTTTTCGGGCAGTCCGTACTCCGCGCGACTGCGAGCGTGTGCGATCGGGCGGCGCCGATCGTTCACCTGATAGCAATGCGGCAGGTGAACCAGAGTTTCGGTGAAGTGCTCCTGCTGATCCGGCGGCACTGCAAACCGGTCGACCACAACATAATCGACGGCGCGCATCCCCGTGGTGCCCGGATAACCAAGGTAGCTCACCTGGATCGGAGCCGGCCGCAGGGCCATGATCTCCGGTCGCGCGTCCGTGGTGTAGCCCTTCAGGTCCACCAGGATGTCGACCTCGTCCGCGCGAATGCGTGCCGCGGCGGAGGTGTGTGATAGGTGTTCGAGATCCACGAATAAATCGAACGAACTACGAAGTCTTGCCCGCGCCGCGCTTCCGTCGTCCGCACCGTAAGAGTACCCAAAGATGCGGAACTGGCTGCGGTCATGCAGTTCGAACAACTCGGAGATGAGATGGGCAGTCGCATGCTCCTGAAAGTCGGCAGAGAGATAACCGATCGTGATGCGCTCGCGTCTTAACGGAGTCTGCGCACCGCCGTTCGTCGCCAGCCGTCTTGCGCGTGCCCATTGTTCTGCACATTGCCGCTGCTGTCTGGGCGTTGTCTCCAGAGTCAGAAACACAAATGGGTTGACCGCGCCGGATCCGGCTTCCACGGCCTGTATTAATTGCCCGGTAAGATCGTCGACCATGCGCCAGTCGCACAAATCTTTGAGTTGGTGAACGAGAATGGCTGCTGCCTCGATATAACCTGGATTGATCGAAACAGCCTTTGCGAGAGCCGCGATTGCTTCTTCCGTCTTTCCCAACCGCCGTAGAGCGCTGGCTAGGTTGCGATAGGCCTCGGCATATTCAGGACTGAGGCGCAATGCTGTCTGGTAACTGGCCACAGCCTCCTCCAGATTTCCTGTCATCTGATAAAGGTTGGCCAGGTTGTTATGGGCCTCGGGATACTCCGGCACGAGCTCGATGGCGCGGAGAAATGCTGGAATGGCCTCGGTTGTTCTGCCCATCTGTGCCAGTATGGAACCGAGATCGTTTGCCGCGACAGCCGACCCCGGGTTTTGCTCGATGGCCCGGCGTAGCAACTCCACAGCGGACTCTGACTCGCCCCGTTGGAAAGCGGCGATGGCCCTCTGGTGCAAACTACTCATTCCGGCCGAGACCATTGGTCCATCCAATAGCGCTTGAGTTCTTTCCACGGACTTGTGAGCCAGGAAACGGAGGTTGGTTCGTGTCCGCCGGTAATGCCATTCCATACAAGAGAACAGACATACGGCCTGCAACTCGTCCACGCAGGACCACTTTGAGCAATCACTGTATCAGCCAAACAATTCTTCACGCATCATCGCCGATGGACGTTTCGAGCAACCCTGATCAACTCGCCGCTTTCTTCACCAGCGCGCCGATCTTTATCTCGTGGCCGGCAGTCAGCTCCTTTAGCGCAAACGCGACCGGCCACATGGCTCCCTCGTCGAGCCTGGCTTTGTCGCTGAAGCCGAGCGTCGCGTATCTCGCCTTGAACTTGTGCGAACTTTGAAAGAAGCACACCACGTTGCCATCTTTGGCGTACGCCGGCATCCCGTACCAGGTTCGCGGCGATAGCGTCGGCGCGCTGGCTTTGACGATGGCATGGACCCGCTCGGCCATGGCCCGATCCGCTTCCGGCATCTCGGCAATCTTCGCCAGCACCTCGGCTTCCCCATCCGTCTCTTTTGCGCCCCGTCCTCGGAGTCGTCCGGCCTTCTCTTTGGCGTACTCCCGAATGGCGTCGCGCTCCTCGTCCGTGAATATCTTCATCGCCTTGGCCGGCCCCGTGCTGTTCCGGGCCTTCAGCGTCTCTTTTTTCGTTTTCATTGCCGCCCCCTTATCCACACCTTGATCATAAGCACCCCAATTCCTCCGGGGTTTGCCGAAAATCAGCGCCCCGCGGAGCACAATGGGAATGGACATTCTAAAATAAGCGACTCCTTTTCACCCGCGGACGGTGACCAAGACGATGCAGTTTTCCCGCAGAACCAACTGGAACACTGAAGAGAGCGACCTCGCCCGCGCGCACCGCCAGCGCATCGAAGCCGGTCTTCCCATCGCCGATCTCACCGCGTCGAACCCAACCCGTTGCGGCTTCCAATACGTCTCCGATCTGCTCGCCCCGCTCCGCAACCCCAACGCCCTCGACTACGACCCGCAGCCGCGGGGCCTCCTCGGCGCTCGCCAGGCGGTGTGCGCGTACTACGGCGCGCACGGCGTCCTGGTCAGCCCCGATCAGGTGGTCCTCACCACCAGCACCAGCGAAGCCTACAGCTACCTCTTCCGCCTGCTTTGCGATCCGGGCAGCGACATCGTGGTCCCCCAGCCGGGCTATCCGTTGTTCGATTTCCTCGCCGTCCTTGACGATGTGCGCCTGCGCCCGGCGCCGCTGGTTTACGACCACGGCTGGCAGATCGACCCCGAAGGCTTTCGCCGTGCCATCACGGCCGCCACCCGTGCCATCGTCCTCGTACACCCCAACAATCCCACCGGCCACTTCACCCGGCGCTGGGAGGCGGACGAACTCGCCCGCATCTGCCGCGAACATGACCTCTCGCTTATCGTTGACGAAGTCTTCCTCGATTACGGCTTTGTTCCCGTCGATGCCGGCCGTGTCGCCAGTTTCGCTGCCGGCCTCGAAGGCGTGCCCGTATTTGTTGTCAGCGGCCTCAGCAAGATCGCCGGCCTCCCCCAGATGAAAGCCGCATGGATCGTCGCCACCGGCCCGGAACGCACAGCCGCCCTCGATCGCCTGGAGGTCGTAGCCGACACCTTTCTCTCCATGAACGCCCCGGTCCAATGGGCCATGCCCGCCTGGCTCGCCGGCAAGGATGAGATGCAGCGCCAGATCCGCCACCGCGTCGCCGCCAACCTCGCCGAACTGGATCGCCACCTCATCCGCCAGGAAACCATCCGCCGTCTGCTTGTCGAAGGAGGCTGGTACGCCATCCTGCGGATTCCCGCTCTCCAGCCCGACGAAGTGACTGTCCGCGAACTCCTCGATCGCGGTATTTGGATACATCCCGGATACTTCTTCGGCATGCAAGACTCCGGCCATCTGGTCCTCAGTCTGCTGGGGCCAGAGGCTGAATTCAGTAGCGGCGTGATTGGGCTATTCGAGTACCTTGCCGCACTTCGGTAAGGTAACAGTACGACAGGCCTGATTGAAGTTATCCTTGAGATTATGGTTATAAGTAGTTGATATCCTTAAGATTGCAAATTCTATATCTCTTTGCCCTATCGCAATGTCAGAAAAGGATTGGTATTACGTTCGGCACCGATCGTTGTCCCCGGCCCATGCCCCGGAAGAACCCGCGTCTCGTCCGGCAGCGTCATCAGCCGCGACTGGATGGACTCGATCAACTGGCGCCCATTTCCGCCCGGCAGGTCGGTGCGGCCGACGCTGCCGGCAAAGAGAGTGTCCCCGGCGATGATCATCTTCATCGGGGCGAAGTGCAGGCACACAGAGCCCTGGGTATGGCCGGGGGTATGGAGAACCGTGCCGGGAAAGCGGTCGAGGCCAACCCGCATTCCATCAACAAGGCTGACGTCGGGAGCCGTGACTTCGGGCGTCGCCACGCCGAGCCAGGCTGCCTGGGCATCCATCATCTTCAGCAGGGGAAGGTCATTTTCGTTCAGAAGAATGGGCGCCCCGGTGAGTTGTTTGAGTTTCAGGGCTCCGCCCACGTGATCGATGTGGGCGTGGGTGACTAGGATCTGCTTTACCTTCAGGCCGAGATCAGAGATCCGGCGATAGATGCGGCTCACCTCGTCGCCGGGGTCGATGACAATCGCCTCTCCGGCTTCCTCATCCCCAAGCAGGGTGCAGTTGCATTGCAGCGGACCTACCGGGAAGGTCTCGAGAATCATGGATTCATTGTAATGACAATTCGCGGGAACCTGCGGCGAACCGGCCGCGTATCATCACGCGAGAGGTACGCCATGAGATCCCTGCGTTTGATCGTGTTCGCCGCCCCCGCCCTCGCCATGGTGGCTGCTTCTGCGGCTCTGACTGCGGAAACTGACTGGCAGAAGTCCTACCCCGTGCCCGGAAAGCCTTCCCTCACCGTCAGCACGGGCGATGCGTCTACCGAAGTGCGCTCCTGCGGATGCGGCGAGATCCGGATTCGCGTGGAATGGAACGACCGCCACCTGAATGACTACATGATCAACGAATTTCAGTCGGGCGATCACGTCAACTTCGAGCTCAAGGAGAAGCAGCACTTCGGAATCCATGTCGGCATGCACCGCGAGCCGCACGTCACTATCGAAACTCCGGGCGAACTGGATCTCGAGGCGCGCACGTCCGACGGCAGCCTGAAGGTATACGGCGTGAACGGATCCATCGCCCTCCGTACCAGCGATGGCGCGGTTGACGTGTCGGATGTCTCGGGCGCGGTGCGGCTGGTGGCCAGCGACGGGTCGATCCGCATTCACAATGTAAGCGGAACCCTCGAGTCAAAATCGTCCGACGGGCGAGTGACGATCGACGGAAAACTCAGCGGAGTCCAGGTCCACACCAGCGATGGATCGCTCGATCTGACTCTTGCCGAAGGCTCGCAGCTGACTACGTCGTCAAGAGTGGAAGCCTCGGACGGGCGCGTAACGATCCGGCTGCCGAAGACGTTGGCTGCCGATCTCGACATCCACACCGGCGACGGCCACATCGACTGCCAGTTGCCGTTGACGATGAGTGGCTATAACTCCGGCGGCGGGCACAATATCCGGGGCAGGCTCAACAGCGGCGGAACTCCCTTGACCATCCACACCAGCGACGGCAACGTGACCATCGCGACGTTGTAGACTTCTCGGCCGCTTCAGAGTGTGAAAAGGGCCTCACGAGGGCAGCCGGTACGGCCGCCCGCGGTACATCCCCACCTGCTCCACCGACCTTACGCGGATCACTTGCGCCGTGGTGTTGTCGTTGCCGTCGATCTCAACGGCGCGCGCCACCAGTTCGCTCGCAATCTCCTCGACAGGCTTGCTCTGCGAAACGATCTCAGCGATCGTTTCTTCGCGCATCTCGTCGTGCAGGCCGTCGGTACAAAGCACCAGAACATCGTCCGCCATCACCGTCAGCGCATTCGTGTCGGGAGAGACAAACATCTCCGGCCCAAGCGAACGGATCAGCACGTGGCGCGACTCGGACTCTGCCGCATCGGCCGCTGAGAGCAGCCCCATCTTTCGCTGTTCGTTGACCCAGGTGTGATCCTGGGTCACCTGGCGCGCTCGCCCGCCGCGAACCAGATAGCAGCGCGAATCGCCCACATGCGACACCACCGCCTGGTCATTGCGCAGCGCGCACGCCACCAGCGTCGTCGCCATATTCTTTCCGCGATATTGGGGAGCCAGCCGGCAATCATGGACCGCGGCATTGGCGTGAGCAACAAGACGCGGCATCAGCGCAATCAGCATCGTGTCGGCCTGCGCCTTCTCGAATCCTTCGGTCACCACGGAGATGGCAGTGGCTGACGCCACTTCGCCCAGGTCCATCCCGCCAACGCCGTCCGCCACGGCGAACAGGAATCCATGTGAGCGCACCTGCTGCCGCGACGATGGGATGAACGATCCCAGCGCGTCTTCATTATTGGTTCGAACTTTGCCCGGATCGCTGGCCTGGCCGTACTGAACATCCAACATAAGGCGCCCGCCGCCTGAGAATTTCTAAGGTTGTGTGTCTCAATAAAAAAACAAATGGGTGGACTCTCAACCTCCGCCTTCCGGAGGCGAGAGTCCACCCAATGTTCTGCCCTGTATTTACGATGCCACGGACGATGCCTGCTTGCTGTCGAGCAGAAGGGATTTGCCCTTCTTCTTTGATGACTTGACGAAGTAGAAGGCTCCGTACAAGCCCCAGAGGGCGGAGATCCCCAGTGCGGAAAGGGGTTCCATCTTGGTGCCGAGGTTGAAGAAAGGCCCGGCCAGATAGAAGGCCATCATTGTGAGGTTGGCCAGCAGGCCGAAGCCGGGGATGAGGGTGTGCAACAGGAGGTTGTGGTCGGGCCGATTGTGATAGGCGACCATGCACAGGAAGCAGCTGAGTGCGTAAAGGATGAAGGTGCCGAAGTTGGAGGTGAGGGTGATGGTCAAGAGTGAGTTGGGCAACTTGGCGAGTGTGTCGTGGGCCGGGTATCCCCAATTGGAGAAGATGTTGTGGGGCAGGGCAGCGATGGTCGCGTCGGTCGGCGCAGAGGCATCGGCGAAGACCAGCGAGACCGCGACGCAGCCGATGACCGCGGAGATGACGGCCAGGGTCCAGATGGCACGCCGCGGCGACAACGACCCGGCATGGAGCAAGCCGAAGTGTTCGGGAGCCTCGTCGTCCTTTCCCATGGCATAAGTTACGCGGGCGCCGGTGTTCATGCAGCTCAGGGTGGTGCCGATAAGGGCGAGAAACACGGTGAAGGCCTCAGCCAGCATGAAGTACTTGCCATGACCGGCACCAAGGAGCGCATCGCCGACGATGATCATCATGTCGCCGATGGGGGCTGCCGACCCCGCCGCGGTCTGCATCGTATACCCCGAGTTCAGGAAGTAGTTTGCGGCAAAATATTCGAAGAGGTAGCAGGCTAGCCCCTGGATCAGCAGCGATGCGATCACCGCGATGGGAATGTGCTTGGTGGGATTCTTGGCCTCGCCTCCCATGGCTGTAACCGATTCGAAGCCGACGAGAATCAAAATCGCTACAGTGGCCTGGATAAATACCCAGCTGAACTTGTGGATGCCCACCACCGACGCGGCATTGGGATGCGTCAGCATGTTTCCGGTGGCATCCGCGGCCGGGTAGTCGATTACGAAGGGAAGCGGCTTGCCGGCGCTGTCGAGGAGGGGCTGAGGTACGCCGCTGGCGTCGCGCACAACCGTGCCGTCCTTCGCCGTTGCGAATTGATAGGTGTAGGTTGACAGTGACTGCGAATCGTACTGGAAGGTGGTTGGCCCCGAGGTCCCGGCGGGATGACTGGAGCGATATCCCAGAGCCAGCACGCTGAAGACGATCAACGCCGAAATCTGCACGACGTTGATGGCCAGATTTACCGCGGTCGAAGCGCCCGCGCCCTTCGATGCGATCCACGCCACAAAGAACGAGAACACGATGGCAATCAGAGCCATGAACAACGGTCCGGGAGTGGAGCCGCTGAGGAACGCCGGGAACAGGAAGCCGACCACGTAGCCGACGAAGATGCCAGTGGTGGCGACCATCACGCCCGGGTAGACCCAGTAATAAAGGTGCGAGCCCCAGCCGACGATGAACTTGGCGATGCGGGCATACTTGAACGATGCGTCCTTCGACAGCATCGCCTGCTCGGCGTAGTAGTAGCTCGACCCGGTGCCGGGGTAGAGCTTTGAAATCTCCGCATAGGCTACGGCGGTGGCCAGACAGAGCAACAAAGCCGCGAAGATTCCCATCCACATGGCGGGCGCGGTTGAAGGCTGTCCCGCAACGCCGGTGGTCGCCTGGATAAAGAACGTGAGCCATAGAAACGCGCCGGGGGCAATCAGCGCCATTGCGTTGCTGGTGAGGCCGGTTAGACCCAGCGTGGCCTGCATCTGTGGTGCTTTTTGATCTGCCATTGAAGCATTCTCCTGGAGTGTGTTTGGTATGGCTGAAACGTTGCCGTCCGGCGGTTCATTCCCCCGGCTTCTTGGTGTATGGGAAGGATCGTCCGGTACCTTTCTGGTCCCGGAGTGCCTGCGTGCCCTTGCGTGTGCTTGCTGTGAATCGTAGATTCCGCGAGATAAAGATGAAATGAAGAACGCACAGTTCACAGTTCCTGTTTCGCAGTTCCCATATGGTTCTTTCTGCGCCCAACTGTGAACTACGAACTGTGAACTGTGGCCATGCCGCTCGACGATTGTTCCGGCGCCTTGAGTGCCGTGCTACTTCTCGGTCACGTTGCTGCCAAAGATGAAACCGATTTCCGCCATGCCGCGGGCCTGATTGGCGTCGGTTCCGTTCTTGCCAAACACAGTTCCCGGTGTATAGCTGCTGGCGTGCACCCAGGAGACATCGCCGCGAAAGTACATGCCGCCCTTTTGAATGGTGGGCGTGGCGGTCACGCTGGTGCCGGCGCTCCCCGGGCCGAACAGCAGGTTTACGGCGCCGTCCGCGTTGCTGCCCGAAGTGGTGATGTATTCCACGCGTCCTGGAAGCGAGAAGCCGTGTTTAAACGCCCGGCTGATCAGGAATGCGCCGCCATTGGTCGTTGCTCCCCTTGTAACGCCGATTGAGGGATTGGTGGGAATGTCGCTGTACTGCCAATACGGCTGAACGATCCACGCGCCCTTGGTGAAGGTGTATATCAGGGCGTACATGCTGCTGTTGTTTTGCACCGGCGTGGCCAGGGTCTGAAACTTCGTCTGTCCCGCATTGCCCATCCCGGCGAAGATCAGCGAGTGCGGTCCCTTGGTGTAGGTCAGTGATCCGCTCAGCCACGAATAGCGGTTGGAATAGTAGCCATCGTTCCAGCTCAGAGAGGCGGTGAAATATTTACCCAGAGTCTGATTCACCTGGATCCCGCGATTGACCGCGTTTTCCTGGTTCCACAGAAGGCCGCGCTCAATGTTCATGTTCTGAAACGTAAACGTCGATTCCGCGCCCATGAGCGTAGGCAGGGATCCAATCAGGAACTGGGTGGTTTTTCCCACCGGCAGCTTGAGGAAGGCGACGGGGACCGGACCGTAGAAGTCACTCACGGTCTTGTCGGCGGGAAGGAACGCCGTCCCCAGGGAGGGCATCGTATAGGCGCCCACCTGGATGAAGTATTGGTACTTTCCGTCCGCCTTCTGGATGAAGATCTGCCCGTTGCTCAGAGCGGCTTGCTGAACGTCGTCTCCCGGTACGTGATTGTTCTGCACCAGGCCGGAGCCCGTGACGATTCCGTTGGCCGCGATCTTGCCCAGGGGACCGGCATCGAAAATAGCTGGCGGCAGCCATGCCAGAGGGCCGGTAACCGCCGGAGTGGTCAGCGGCGCGGGTGGATCTGCCTTGGGCGCGGCGGCCGGCTGCGCAGACGCAAGCGCCTGACCGGCGGCCGGTGCCGCGGCCGCATCGGGTGATGTCGAAGCAGCTGTCTGAGCCATTGCTGCGGTTGCCATAGCCGCTGCCACGGCGCTGGCCAGTGTCATGCGAAGGATAAGAGATGAACGTGGATTCATTCCGTCTCACCAGCTTTCTCCACCGATCTATTGGTGGTCGGTTGAAGTGATCAAATGCATTGCAGGCAAAGGCCTCCAAATGCCTGAATGACAGGTGTGGTGACAGGCGAAATTCAAGCCGGACAAAACCGTGGTCGCAAGGTTCGCGCTCAATTGGCGCGAATTCTGCAAGGGTTCCTCAAGCACGCGTGGCGGGCTGTCTGGAAGCGCACTCCGGAAAAGCGAGTTCACTGTGCGGTGTTCCCCGATCGGGTCACACCAAGGTTGTTGCTTGTAAAAAAGTTGAACAATAGCCACATAAAGACGCAATGAAGATTCTGGAGAAATCGATTTTATGCCCCGGTTTTCCACAATTTTCTGCGTCGCTGACCCGTTTTCGGACCTGCTGCCGGCATCTCGGCTCCTCCAATTTCTGTCTGCTTGCGTAAAGATCACATAAAGAACTGGTAAAATCCTTACAAGCTCACCGTGCTCCGAACTTCGGCCAGTGCGGACTTTTTGTTAGCGCAAAGAACACTCAAAAGTTGTATCGAGTGAAGGACCGTTCCCCTCAGGCTTCGCAGCCTTGCTTAACGTGTCGCACCAGTCCCTGCCGTTCGTCATCAACGGTTCAAGAGTCGAAACCAGATCATTTTGTCCACCCAATCGCGCAACCTTGACTTCGTTCCGGTGCGCGCACACTACGGCCACACCCGGTCCAGGGAGAAGACCATTCTGTTGGCTTTCTCGATTCCGTCGCGAGCCAGATCCGGTAAGAAGCGCCGGCGCAGTTTTGCGTCCGATCTGCGGCGCTTTCTGCCCGAATTCCTTGCCGTGGCCGGTGCGGCGAGCCTGGCTGCTGTGCTCGGCTATCGACTCAAGTGGGCATGGCCGGCCGCAGGGGCAACCGGACTCGTTGTCGTGGGGACCGCCCTGGTGCTGTTTCGCCTCACAGTCCGGGCCTCCGACGACGCACGCGAAGCCGATTCAGCCATCCTCCGCATGCGGCGCCTCTACGAACTCACCCGCCGCACCCTCGAGATGGACCTGCACGAAGAGCCCGGCGCGCGCCTGGCCTCGCTGGTTCATGAAATCTTCGAACTTGATGCAACTGCGATCTTTGATGCCGATCTGCACGAAGTCTACTCTGCCGGGCGCTGGACTCTTGATCCGATGGAACTGGTCCAGAACGTCTATCACTTCGGCACTTCCGACGACGATCGTTCCACCGGCATCAGCCGCCGCGTGATTCGGCTTGGATCGGTTCCCATCGGCAGCGTTGTCCTGCGTGGAGAAACCACTCCCCTCACCAACAACGCCATAGCGGCGCTGATCGCGGTAACGTTCGACCGCTATCGCTCCCTCGCCAATGAGAGCCGCATCGAGGCGGAACGCGAATCCGAGCAGTTGCGGACCACGGTGCTCGACGGCCTCGCTCATGACTTCAAAACGCCCCTTACCGCCATTCGGGCGGCCAGCACCGGACTCGCCGAAATGGGGGGACTCTCCCGGGCGCAGGCCGGCCTTGTCTCGCTGATTGATGAGCAGGCTGCGCTGCTGGCGGATTTGACCACGCGTCTGCTTACCACCGCTCGTCCCGATTCCGAGGGAGGCGGCGAAAGCCCGCCGGGCATCGTGCTGCACACCGCCCCGGAGCCGGTTGATTCATTGATCGAGGAGGCGGTCGAGAGCCTTGCCGACCGCTCCGCGGCCGCGCGCATCGAAATCGAATTGCCCCAGGAGTCGCTGGTGCTCGACTGCGACCGGCGCCTGCTGGGCATGCTGCTCGCGCAATATCTCGACAACGCCTGCAAGTATGCGGAGTTCGACAGCACCATTACCGTGCGCGCGGAAATGACGGGAGAGGAAGTCCTGTTTTCCGTGCACAGCTTTGGCCCCGTAATTCCCATGGCCGATCGGGAGCGGATCTTCGATCGTTATTTCCGGTCGTCGGCATCTGCCGCGAACTCCGCGGGCACCGGGATTGGCCTTTCCATCGCCAAGCGCACCGCGCTTGCCCACGGCGGGTCCGTGTGGGTGTCGAGCGACGAAGCGGAGGGAACCACATTTTTCGCGGCACTGCCGGCCCGATCGTCCTCGCTTTCTCATCCTCATCCGGCTCTCGAAAGGAGCATTTCATGACGTTGCCGGTCATCCGCGTTCTAGTTGTCGACGATGAACCCGCCATTCGCAGGGCTCTGCGCCCGCCGCTCGAAGCCCTGGGCTTCGATGTCACCGAGGTCTCGCGGGGTGAAAAGGCATTGCAGCTTCTGCGTACCGAGAGCTTCGATTGCGTGCTGCTCGATGTGAACATGCCAGGCATTGGCGGCATCGAGACTCTGCGCCGCATCCGGGTGTTTGCCGCGCGCCTTCCCGTCATCATCCTCACTGTCCGCGATGGCGAAGATGAAAAAGTCCGAGCCCTGGAAATGGGCGCTGACGACTACGTTACCAAGCCCTTCGGCGTACGCGAACTGGTGGCCCGAATGCGCGCTGCCGTGCGCCGCGTCCAGGCCCCCGTGCGCACCGAGGAATCTCCCATTGAGATAGGAGAGATCCGGCTTGTTCCTGCGCGCCGCAGCGTCACCAGGCGCGGCCAGCCCATCCACCTCACCCGCAAGGAATTCGACATTCTCCACTGCCTGATGAGCCGCGCCGGTCGCGTCGTCACCTACGCCCGCCTGCTCACGGCGGTGTGGGGCGCTGACTGCCGCGAGGAGGTCGAATATCTCCGCACTTTCGTGCGCCAACTCCGCAAAAAAATCGAGGATGATCCGGCTCGCCCCCTCTATCTGCTCACTGACATCTACGTCGGCTACCGCTTTGCCGATGCACAGATGCTCGAAGAAGCGCAGGCGATCGCCAACGAGGCCGGCGAAGGTTACGCCTCAAGTGCAAGCCCGGAAACCATTCCGGGTCACGAGAACTCCCCGGTGATCGGCCACGCCTGAAAGTGTCTGCGTGAGAACCGGCACTCGGCGCCAACTTGCTAACCTGCTACGTCGCGAAGCGACGCTAACCCGCCGCCTTTGAATTCAACCGGTCGTTCCCCGATTCTCCCCGGTAGTCAAAAGTTGGTCCTCACGCACACACGACTTTAGCGAGATGACTGTCATGGCAGGCGCGCGTCGAGTTCGGTCACACCCCATCGATGGGCACTCTCGCAACTGTCCCAACCTCCGGAGCGACCTTTCTCCGCGCTGCTACGATAAAACCTGCCGGACATCCGGGGTCCCCAACAAGGGGGTTTTGCTTGTTGGGCGGATAGCATGCGAGAGAATCTTGCCACATTAGTTCAGGACTTCCGCCGCTACGATCGAGAGATCGCGGTGGTTCGCTTCCAGGGCAACCGGCGCCGCGTTTCCACCTACGGTGAAATTGCGCACCTGGCCGGACGATTCGCATCCGTGCTTGCACAACAAGGCATTGGTTCCGGCGATCGCGTCGTCCTGTGGGCCGAGAACAGCGGGGAATGGATCGCCGCATTCCACGGCTGCATCCTGCGCGGTGTTCTCGTGGTTCCGCTCGACGCATACGGCAGCGCCGATTTTGCATTCCGCGTCATCGCCGACGTCAAACCGAAACTAGCCGTCGGAGACGCCAATCTGCTGCGTCAACTTCCGAACGACCCCGCGCCGCCCGGGCTGCCGCGGATTGCCTTTGAAGAATGGCGCGACCAGTTGCCCGCCGAAGAAGCCGGTTCCGTTACCGGTCTCGGCCGCGACACCCCGCTGCAGATCCTGTTCACATCCGGCACAACGGGCGACCCCAAGGGCATCGTGCATACCCACGGCAACGTGCTCGCCAGCGTCGGGCCCATCGAGCAGGCAGCGCAGAAGTACATGCGCTACGAAAAATACGTGCATCCGTTGCGCTTTCTGCACACGCTGCCGCTGAGCCATGTTTTCGGTCAGACCATGGGCATCTGGATACCGCCCGTCTTCCGCGCGGAAGTGCATTTTGAAAGCCGGCTCGTGGCGCCGCGTCTGATTGAAACCATCCAGCGCGAGCGCATCTCGGTGCTCGCCGCGGTGCCCCGCGTATTCGCCCTGCTTAAGACGCATCTTGAAACCACCCGACCCCAACTGGCCGATCAACTGGACGCATCGAAGGGCATCTCCGCGGGGAAACGCTGGTGGCGATTTCGCGCGGTGCATCACGCGTTCGGATTCAAGTTCTGGGCCCTGATTTCGGGTGGAGGCGCCCTGCCCGCGCCGGTCGAGCAGTTCTGGAACGCGCTCGGTTTCGTCGTCGTGCAGGGCTACGGCATGACGGAAACGACCGCGCTCATCACCCTCAATCACCCGTTCCACGTGGCCCGGGGCACGATCGGCAAGCCGCTGCCCGGGCGCGAAGTCAAGATCGGTCCCGATGGCGAAGTGCTGGTGCGCGGCCCGATGATCTCGAGCTCAACGTGGTCCGGCGGAGAACTGCGGCAGCGCGAAGACGAGTGGCTCTCGACCGGCGACCTTGCCGAGACTCAACCCACCGGCGAACTCCGCTTTCTGGGCCGCAAGAGCGAAGTTATCGTCACCGGCACCGGCGTCAACATTCATCCCGAGGATCTTGAGGCGGTCATCGAAGAACAGCCCGGAGTGGCCGCCTGCGCCGTTGTGCCAATCGAAACTCCCTCGGGCCCGGAGCCGTGCGCGGTGATTGCCATGCGCGGCCCGGCAGACCAGGCCCCCTTGGCAATCGAGGCGGCCAATGCGCGGCTGGCGGCGTTCCAGCGCGTGCTCCGCTGGAAGCTGTGGCCGGAGCCTGACCTGCCTCGCACATCGACCGGAAAAGTACGGCGCAAGGCTGTGGCATCGTGGCTCGCCGAGACGCAAGCGTCGCGGAACGATTCGCAATCGATCGATGGAGCCGGATCGGATTGGCTGCTTGCGCTGGTTGCGGAGATTACCGGCGAAACCCCGCCTGGCATCGGCGACGAGTTGCGGCTTGCCGAAGATCTGCATCTCGACAGCCTTGGCCGCGTGCAACTCGCGGCGGCAATCGAAGAGAAGCTTGGCATGCCGCCCGAAAGCGGCTTCCTCGAACAAGTGCAGACCCTTGGGCAGCTGCGAAGATTGGTGGCATCCGATTCAACGCCTGGTACAGGCGTTAGCCCGTACGAAGCAGCGCCCGATTCAGCGAAGGATACAGGCTCTACTCCCAACGAAGAAGCGCCCAATTCAGCGCAGGGTACAGGCTCCAGCCAGTACGAAACAGCGACCGGTTCAGCGAAGGGTACGGGCTTTAGCCCGTACGAAGATGCCGCCCCACCGGGCGGGGCTTTAGCCCCCGAGGGATCTCATCCTGACCCGGCTACGAAACCTGTCCCAGTGGATTCAAATGCCCATGAGCGAAAACGACGTGCCTACGTCTACCCGCACTGGCCCTGGTCGGCCCCCGTCCAATTCGCCCGCTCCGCGTTCATAGAGTTGATCATGCGACCGCTGGTCAGGCTTCTTGCCAAGCCTCGCATCTTTGCGCCGCCTGATCTGAGCCTGCGCGAACCGATCCTGATTGTCGCCAATCATGTCTCGACCTACGACGGCCCGCTGGTCCAATATGCGCTTCCCGGCCCCATGCGTCGCCGCATCGCCGCCGCCATGTCGGGCGAGATGCTCGATGACTTCCGCCACTTCCGCAACCCCGACCGCGGCCCCGGGCAACGCGGGTTTTATCCGTTCGGCCCCATCGCCTACTTTCTCCTCACCGCATTGTTCAACGTCTTTCCACTGCCCCGGCTCCGCGATTTTCAGCGCAGTTTCGCCCACGCCGGCGAAGCGCTCGACCGCGGCTACCACGTCCTGGTCTTTCCTGAAGGCACGCGCTCAGCCGCGGGGCAACTGGCGCGCTTTCGTCCCGGCATCGGCATGCTGGTCAAGCAGTCCGATACCGCGGTTTTGCCAGTGGCGATTCGCGGCCTGGGCGAGTTGAAGGTTCGCGGGCGGGGCTGGTTCCGTTCGGGAACGATCGAGGTTCACGTCGGCCAGCCGATCCGCTTCGCCCCCGATGCCACCGAAACGACCATCACCACCCGCCTGCAGGCGGAAGTGGGGAAACTGCTCCACGAGTAGCCGCCCTACAAGTTTGATTTGCATATAATTCCCGGGTTCCGGAGCACAATATAAACCGGGGTGGTTCTATGGCGTTGGTTTGCGATTTTCCAGGTCTCTGGCGGTGATTCCGAGCAAGAGGAAGAAAAAAAATTTTAACTGCGGTGTGAAACTGTGAAGTTTTAAACGAATCCACTAAGAATCAATAACTTACAGTCATTCGCCTCTCGCCGTCTCACAGTTTATGTGTGGTTTAGAGGCCGTTTTCGGGCGATTTTCCGCCGTTTTACCCCTGAATACGGGCGTTTTTCCCCCTGAAAGCCCGCTCAGGTCGCCCCTGCCATGCCCCAAATGCCGTTCACTGCATTCTGTAACGCTCGCGCATCAGGCGCTGGAGCCGCGGCCAGAAGATGAGGTTGAAGGCCAGTTCCTTGTCCGGAAACATTCCCAGGGCCAGCCGGCGGGTGTCCGCCACCATTTCCGACGCCTGTTCAACCGTCACGGTGGGGTCTTGCGCGATCACCTGCGTCACCATGTTGATCACCATCTGGAGGCGGCGGATCTTGCGGCTCTCCTCCTTGAGTTCCGCGGGGGACTGGAGAGGCGGACGTACCTCGTTTTCAGCGTTTTGCGGGGAAACAGGGCCGGCGGTTCTGGGCGGCTCCCAGGGCAGGTCGAAAGAACCCATGCGGCAATCCCTCCTCGAACGCGGGGTGAGATGCGTACATGGTTTGCATCCTACCACCGCTTCGGATCGAACTCTTTGCGATTGGACTAGGAGGCTCCCGGTTGGTCACCCCCGAGGCGCGACGGCTGTTAGCGCACACCGGCACTCGTCCAATCCGTACAATAAGCTTGGATGACTTTCACCGAACAATATGATGTCGTGGTTGTGGGCGCAGGGCACGCCGGATGCGAGGCCGCCATGGCGGCGGCGCGCATGGGCCTGAAAACCGCGCTCATCACCATGAACATGGACCTGATCGCCCAGATGAGCTGCAACCCGGCGATCGGGGGCGTGGCCAAGGGACACCTGGTGCGCGAGGTCGATGCCCTGGGCGGCATCATGGGCGAAGTGGCCGATGCCGTGGGTATTCAATTCCGGCTGCTGAACACGTCGCGAGGCCCGGCGGTGTGGAGTCCGCGGGCCCAGTGCGACAAGCAGCTTTACCGGGTGAAGATGCGCCAGGTCCTGGAGTCGCAGCCGGGACTGCACATCCGGCAGGCGGAAGTGGTCGACCTGGTAATCGACGACAGGGACCAAGGGACCAAGGGACCGAGGGACCACGAAGACAGGGAACAGGGAATAGGGAATGTGGACTCCTCCCAGGTCTCAAAAGCGAGACCTGGGGCACCCAGGAGGGTTCTTGGGCTGAAGCTGCGGGATGGGCGGCAGTTGATGGCGGGCGCCACGATTATCACGACTGGTACCTTCTTGAACGGGCTGATTCATTGCGGGGAAGAGCGCTACCCTGCGGGGCGGAGCGGGGAACCGGCATCGGTGCTGCTGGGCGAGGCTCTGCGCAGGCTGGGGCTTCGGACTTGCCGGCTGAAGACAGGGACGCCTCCACGCCTCGATGGGCGGACGATCGATTGGAAAGCATTTGAGGAACAGCCGGGAGATGCGGACCCGACACCGTTCAGCTTCCGAACCAAGAAGATCGTGCAGCCCCAGGTGAGCTGCCACATCGCGTTTACTACGCCGGAGACGTTGCGTCTGATCCGCGAGAATGTACACCGGTCGGCGATGTACTCGGGCCGGATCGAAGGGATCGGGCCGCGGTATTGCCCATCGATCGAGGATAAAGTCGTCAAGTTTCCTGACAAGACCCAGCACCAGTTCTTCCTCGAGCCGGAAGGGCTCAATACGCACGAGGTGTACATCAATGGGATGTCGACGTCCCTGCCGATGGAGGTGCAGTGGCAGATCGTGCACTCCATTCCGGGGCTGGATAAAGCGGAGTTGCTGCGGCCCGGGTACGCGATCGAGTACGACAGCGTGGATGCGACAGAACTGGACCGCGGCCTGAAGGTGAAGAGCATGGAAGGGCTGTACCTGGCCGGGCAGATCAATGGGACAAGCGGGTACGAAGAGGCCGCCTGCCAGGGGATCATGGCGGGGATCAATGCGGCGCTGTGGCTGAAGGGCGAACCGCCCTTCACCATGGATCGGACGGAAGGATACACGGGGATCCTGATCGACGACCTGATTTCAAAGGGAACCAACGAGCCATACCG
This sequence comes from uncultured Acidobacteriota bacterium, assembly GCA_963730805.1. Lineage (GTDB taxonomy): Bacteria > Acidobacteriota > Terriglobia > Terriglobales > Acidobacteriaceae > Telmatobacter. The sequence goes on from CAVSTL010000001.1 coordinate 1,120,226, forward strand.
GATGTTCACGTCGAGGGCGGAATTCCGGCTGCACCTGCGCATCGACAATGCCGACCGGCGGCTGACTCCGCACGGGCGGCGGCTGGGGCTGATCGGGGATGAGGCCTGGGCTGAATACGAAGAGAAGCAGGCACGCATGGCGGCTCTGGCCCAGTTGTTGGCGGTTCGGAAGCCGACGGCCGCGCAGTTAGCCGTCGCCGGGTTGGAGGGGTTGACCGCGATCGCGGGCCAAACGTGGGCGCAACTGCTCAAGCGGCCGGAGGTCACGATCGAGCCGATTCTGAATGCGGTGCGGGAGGAGTTAATCGAGGCGCCGCTGCTCGCGGAAGCATTTGGCCGGCCCGATCACTCGCCGATCGAGCGGGCTGCCCTTCGCAATGAGGCCCGTGCGGTGGAAACCGAAATCAAGTTCGCCGGATACCTGGACCAGCAGAAGAAGTCGATCGAAAAACTCAAGGCGGCTGAATCGGTGAGCATTCCCGAATGGCTGGAGTATGGCGCCATCAGCGGGCTCTCGCGCGAAATGCGGGAAAAGCTGGAACGAATACGGCCGGTCACCATCGGGCAGGCCAGCCGGATTCCGGGGGTGACGCCCGCGGCATTGAGCCTGGTGCATGTTTCGATCCGCCTGCAGGGCGCGCGGAGGACCCGTCCGCCGGAGGCGTTGACGGCCAGCGCCTGATGGCGCACTGATAGAGTGGCGTATGCGCGTGCATTCCACTGTGCTTGCTCCATTTCTTTGTCTGGTGTGTGCCTCCGTGACGATTGCGCAGAATGCTTCTTCGGTCCGTGCCCGCGACCTGGGCGTGCCGTTTGACGGTAAGCCCGGCCCTCTGAACGCCATCACCGACGTGGGCGGGGTGGAGGTGGGCGCGACCACGCTGATCCGGGGCGACGGCGCGCTCAAGGAGGGCGAGGGACCGGTGCGAACCGGGGTGACGGTGATTTTGCCCCGGGGGAGGGAAAACCGGGATCCCGTGTATGCCGGATGGTTCAGCCTGAACGGCAACGGGGAAATGACCGGGACGACCTGGGTGGAGGAGTCGGGATTCCTGGAAGGACCGGTTGGGCTCACCAATACCCACAGCGTCGGTACGGTTCGGGACTCGATCATTGCCTGGCAGGTGAAGCAGAAGGCGCTCAAGCAGCCGTGGTCTCTGCCGGTGGTCGCGGAGACGTGGGACGGCTATCTGAACGACATCAACGGATTCCATGTGAAGCAGGAAGACGTGTTCGCCGCGCTGAACGCGGCGCGCAGCGGGGCTGTGGTGGAGGGCAATACCGGCGGCGGGACCGGCATGGTGTGCTACGGATTCAAGGGCGGAACGGGGACGGCGTCGCGGGTGCTGTCGGGGGATGACGGCGCGTATACGGTGGGAGTCCTGGTGCAGTGCAACTGCGGGAGGCGGCCGCAGCTGACGATTGCGGGAGTGCCGGTGGGCAAGGAGATTCCCGAAGGAGCGGCGCAGGCGGGCCTGCCGGGGAGCGAAAGCCAGGGCGACGTGGGATCGATCATTATCGTGATTGCCACCGATGCGCCGCTGCTGCCCCACCAGTTGAAGCGGCTGGCGCGCCGGGCGTCGCTGGGGCTGGCGCGGACGGGGTCGGTTTCGGGGAACAGCTCGGGAGATATCTTTGTTGCCTTCTCCACGGCCAACCCTTATGCCGATGCTCCGCCGGGACCGAACGTGGTGCGGACGGTGTCGAATGAGCGGATTACCCCGCTGTTTACCGCGACCGTTGAGGCTACGGAAGAGGCGATCGTGAATGCGATGGTGGGCGCCAGGACCATGACGGGCGTGGACGGACATACCTTGGTGGCGCTGCCGCATGAGGAACTGCAGCGAGTTCTGAAAAAGTACCACCGCTGAGCCAGCCGGCCCTTCCCGGGCTATTCCTTCTTGTCCCCTTTGGAGAAGAGGGGGATGTGGAAAGGCATTTCGGCGTCTGAGGCCTGTTTCTTCTTCTTTCCGGGTGCGTCTTCGCGGAGGAGGGTGCGCTGCGAGTTTACACAGACCCAGCCGCCGCGGATGCGCTCGAAGACATGGGTAAATACCCCTTTTTCATCAACCTGGCCCGAGCTGACCTTGTGGTGGAGGACATAGGTGCCGTTGGCGACGGCGGTGTCGCCGAGCAAGCGGACGGTAATGACGCGCTGCTCGAGGTGCAGGGTCTTGTCTTCACCGGTGAGCAACTGGGCAAGCTGCTGGTTGCGGGTGGTGATGTCGCCGTTGGCGGAAACGTCGACAAAGAGCGGGGAAAGCACCAGTTCGAGGCTGTACTGGTCGCGGGCGTTGATGGAATTGGACCAGTTATCTTCGATCTTCTGGAATTCCTTCACCTGGGGTCCGACGTCGGTTGTCACCGACGAGACTGGAGTCGCCGAGGCGTGGGCCGGATCCGCTGGACCGGCCGGGGCTGGGCTCTGGGCAAAAACGACGCAGGAGGAAAGAAAAAGAACAGAAAAGCAGAAGGCACTACGGGTCATATGAGACGTAAACTCCCCATCGTTCAATTTTAGCGCTTATCCAGCTCTTGGACGGCGCGAAAGGGTCTTGGGGGAGCGGCAAACCGGGAATTCGGGTCCCGAGATGTGGTCTAAATGAGCGCCTGGAGACGATCCGGCTGGTTCACGGTCACCATCGAGTCTTCGATGGTGATCCAGCTTTCTTTCCTGAATTGACCGAGGGTACGGGTGACAGTTTCGCGGGTGGTACAGGCCATGGACGCCATTTCTTCGTGGGTGAGGAGGAGGGGGAAACGGAACGCGCCATTGTCAAGGTGCTCGCCGATCTGATGGCCAAGTTCGAGCAGGAGCCGGCCCAGGCGGGCGGCAACGGTTTCAGCGAGAGCGATGCGGCAGGCATCCTGAAGGGCAAAGCGGTATTCCTGGCAGATGCATTGGACGGCGCGCATCTGGGCTTCCTTGTGAGCGCGGAGGAAGCTGAGGAAACGTTCGCGTTCGACGGGTCGCAGTTGGGCGGTAGTAAGGGACTCGGCCGAGACTTCGTAGACGCCGTGAGAGAGAACGGCATAGAGGCCAAGCATGGAACCGGGTCCTGCGACGCGGACGATCATCTGGCGGTCCTGAACGCGCCCCGCCGTGAGCTTGATGTATCCGGAGCAAATGAGGTAAAGGCAGCGGGCTTCATCGCCCTGGGTGAAAAGCGGGGCCTCCGAGGGAAGGGAAATGGTCGTGGTGGCCAGTTCGAGATCGGCGAGGACGGCGCTGCCCAAAGAGCAAAACCATCCGGGGCGGCGGTTGGAGCACGCGGCACAGCCAACGGGAGACTGCCGGTTGATCGGTTTCTGGCGTACCTGCGAAATTTCCACTTGGTCCACTTCAGCCATGGTGTTGCCCCCGCGTGCCGGCGACGAAGCGCAGTCTACCGCTCCCAACTCTCCGACCTCGGCGAGGGTTGTATTTAGGTGGAAAACACTTCGGGCCCAGACAAATCGATACTCTTGGAACTAGTTTGCAGGAGTCGGCGCACTTTCGATGTGACGAGGCTCACGTGTATCAGTAACAAACTGACGCGAGTGTTGATGGTCCAGATACTGCGATTCGGAGCGTTTGCTTCCCGCCGAGCAGAGCCGTGGCTCCGGAATTCTGTTCATCGTTTTCATGTGTGATGGGTCACACGAATGTATCTAGAAAAGCCACATCACAATGGGTTCGCCGAAGGTGCCATGCCAAGCCCCTGGGACGCCGTTGAGAGGACGCCAAACGAACCATTTCAGACCGAATCAAGCGTTCCCTTCTCCATTAGAAACAAAGGAATTGCGCGCCACCCGGAACGCACTGCCGCGCGATTTTTCGGGCGGGTACCGCGACGCAACCTTCCTTCGCCGCTGGCGAAGGCGGAGAGGATCACTCACGCGAGATCTTCGGTTGTGATGGATATCACGGTCTTGGGGCTGAAAACTTCGTAGGATTCTGCGCAGGAAGTGACGATACGCACTGAGCAAAACAGATCAGCGTCCGGATAGTTTTGGCTGCGATTCTGGATCCTCAAACGATGTTTCTCCCCAGAGACATCGTCCGGACTTGCAAGAAGCGTCACGAGAACAAGCTGTGTGGAGTTTTCTTTTCATGCATGGAGATAAGCTGTTGGGCCAATTGGCAAGTGACGAGGGTCCGCGAATCAGGGCGGGACTTCGAAGCTTTTTGATGTTCATTCTGGGCGCGATTGTATTCTGTGCGATTGCAATTGCGGCTCCCAGGGCAGGTGGAACGCCGGCGGCGGGCCAAGGCAAGGAGGCTGCGGCAGCCGATTTTGTTGGTTCCGACACCTGCGCAGGGTGCCACGAGGAAGTGGCCAAGGGGTTCGCTTCGAATCCGCACGTGAAGATGGCCCAAACGCACGGCAAGAGCGGCGTGACGTGCGAGAACTGCCACGGGGCGGGCAAGGCGCACGTGGATGGAGGCGGGGACATCAGCAAGATCTTCAACCCTGCCAAGGCAACTACGAAAGAAGTTGACGCAAAGTGCCTGGGGTGCCACCAAGGGCAGCATTCGAATTTTGAGCGCTCGGGCCACGGCGAGGCAAACGTGAGCTGCGTCGCCTGCCACAGCGTCCATGGCGGTGCGGACCCGGAACATCTTTTAAAGGCCGCGCAGCCGGTGCTTTGCTTCCAGTGCCATAGCGATGTGAAGCCCAACTTCTCGATGCCGTTCCACCACAAAGTTGAGGAAGGGCTGGTGAGCTGCTCGGACTGCCACGATCCGCACGGAACGTTTGGGCGGAAGGGTCTGAAGTCCGCCTCGCAACAGGACGCGGTCTGCACGAAGTGCCACGCCGAGACGGCTGGCCCGTTCGTGTATGAGCACGCCGTGGTGAAGACGGAAGGCTGTACGTCATGCCACTCGCCGCACGGAAGCCCGAATCCGCGGCTCTTGAATCGCGCCAATGTCAACACCATTTGCCTGCAGTGCCATTCGCCGTCACAGAACTTCTCGACCGGCGAGCCGATTGGACCGGCACATAACCAGGCGACGCAGTACCAGTCGTGCACGATTTGCCACACCGACATTCATGGTTCGAACGTGAGCGCGGTGTTCTTCAATACCAAGTAAGTAAGGGGCGAGCGATGACTAATCAGACCAGGATTTTGGAAAGTCTGGGTGGGTCGCCTGCCGGGGCCAGTTTCACCCGGTTGTGCACCCTTACCCTTGCGGCCATTCTTTTGGCCGGCGCCGGAGTTGCCGTCCAGGCACAGGAACAGCCGGGCGCGGCGAAGGCCGCAAAACCCGCGGCAGAAAAGAAAGCCGCCGCATCGGCCGACGGAAAAGTGATGGGCGGATACAGCGTCCACTCGATGGTGGAGTTGGGGGGACGGTTTGCCGAGAAGGACGGCAGCCGGCCGATGTGGGCAACGATGGTGAACCAGACCACCGGAGCCCGCGTGCTGGGCCAGTCGCTGCAGATGCACACGTTGAATCCGAGCAAGACGCCGTTTTTCGATACGCTGAGCACCAACAGCTTTGGATACGGCGGCGATCCGTACGACGTGTCGGTGCTGAAGCTGACCAAGGGCCGCTGGTACGACTTCACGGGCCAGTTCCGGCGCGACCGCAACTACTTCGATGACAACCTGCTGGCGAACTCTCTGCTGACATCAGCGACGGCGGCGACTCCGGCGCTGGTGGCGGAACCGGATTCGCTGCATGTGTTCAACACGGTGCGGCGCAATACCGACACGCTGCTGACGATTTTGCCGACGTCGTTCCTCAGTTTCCGGGCGGGGTTGGACCACAACACCAACGAGGGCCCGACCTATTCCACGATGCACGGCGGCGGCGATGTTCAGCTGGCGCAGTGGTTCCGTACCGGGCTAAACACGTTTATCGGCGGAGTGGATGTGAAGGTGGCGAAGCGGACCACGCTCAGCTACGACCAGTACTATGCGCTTTTCAAGGAAGACACGATGTTCCACCTGGCGCCGACACCATTCACACTTTCGAATGGAACGCCGGTGTCGCTGGGTGTGGACGTGCTTACGGGTCCCACGGTCACGTGCGGGAGCGGCGCGAACAAGACGGAGAATGTGATCAACGGCGTAGCGAATCCGTTCTGCAGCGGCACCGTTCAGCAGAGCGAGGTTTCTCCGGTCCGCACGACATTTCCAACCGAGCAGTTCCGGTTCAGTTCGCATTACTGGGATAGCGTTGCGATGAACGGCCGATTGACTTACAGCGGCGATAGCTTGAACGTGAACAACTTCAACGAGACGTTTGTTGGATTAGCGCGCTTCGGGGGGACCTGCCCGAACGGGGTTGCCTGCATGCAGAGAGAGTCGGTGCTCACGGGTGGGGGCCCGGGTGGTCAATTTGCGCACAACAAGCGGATCAGCGTGAACGGCGATTACGGGGTCGAAGCGGATCTTGGGAAGTACGTTTCGATTTCCGATGCGGTCAACTTCTGGTCGTTCCGGATTCCGAGCCTGAGTAACTACAACCAGACATGGATCACAGGGCCGACGGCTACGACCTCGGAACTGACGCCGCTCACGGCCGGGAGCCTTACCACGACAACGGCGAACACCGTGGATACGCTTTACCTGAGCCAGAAGAATGTGGGCAACACGATTCTGGGCTCGGTGAATGTGACGCCGGAGGTAAAGATCTCGGCGGGTTGGCGCTTTAACGACCGACAGATCAAGCTGAACGACGACGATACGCTGAACTGGCATGAGAACTGGCTGCTGCTGGGGGGAGTTGTGAATCCGACGCAGATGGTGCGGATCAACCTCAACTACGACCAGATGACTTCGAAGTCGGCCGATTCAACCACGACACCGAGCAACACGTATACGCGCGAGGCCCCCAACAAGATCCACCATCTGCGGGCGCGAGCGTTGGTGAAGCCGAGCAAGTGGATCAACTTTGCGGTGGCAGGCAATGACTACGCGGGGAGCAACGACGATCCGCAGGTGAATCACAAGGAGCATAACCAGAACATCAGTCTTGGCGCGCAGGTGATTCCGACGGGATCAATGAGCTTGGATATCAGCTACGGGCACGACGATGTTTTCTCGGTGACCGATCTCTGCTACGTGTTCGCGCCGACTGCGAATGCGCCGCTGCCCGCAGGAGCGGTATCGCGGGGAGGAACGTGTGCAAATACAAGTCTCCCGACATCCACCGGTCTGTATCTTGGCAGCGGATATTACGACGCGCCGAGCAACTTTTTTACAGGAAACATCAACTGGGCGCCGTCGAAGTACTTCCGCATCGATGCGGGGGCGCGGGTGAACAGCGTGAACGGCAGCGCTGAAACACTGAACCCTTACCAGGCGCCGGGAGGGCTGCAATCGAAGGTCATTGCGCCGTATGCGGATTTAGTGGTGAACATCGCTCCGCAGTGGTCGTGGCACGGCAACTGGAACCATCAGGCGTATGAGGAATCCGGCGTGCCGATTCCGGCGCCACGGAGCTTCCATGGCGATATTTACACGCTGGGAGTGCGGTACGCGTTCTAACAATAGGGGCGGGCTGGCGCTGCGGCGCCGTCCGCTCTTTTTCAGCTTGTTGTATCGGAACGTTTGAGTCCGGCAGGGAGTAAAACAACTCGGCGGCTGGAGATGGGCTTTCAAAAGAAAGAGGACGCCGAAAGTACGACGTTCTGGGGAGTGAAAGATGAGGAAGAAGATTCAGACGCATGTGGCGCTGGCCGCGATCCTGTCGCTGGGCGGCGTTGTCAGCTTCGCGCAGTCGGGCGAAGCGACGTACAAAGCCAAGTGCCAGATGTGCCACGGGGCATCGGGCATGGCGGATTCGGGCGCGGGCAAAGCCATGAAGGTGAAGCCGGCTACGGATCCCGATGTGAAGAAGATGAGCGAGGCGGAGATGATCGCCGCCACCAAGAACGGCATGGGCAAGATGACGGCGTTCAAGGACAAGCTCACCGATGCGCAGATCAAGGACGCTGTGGATTATTTCCGCACGTTCGTGAAGTAACGCATTGATACCAACATTGCCCGGTTAAGTTCAAAGTGCTTGAATGAATCCGACTGGCTGGCAGGTTTTTCCGGGTTCGGGCAGGACCAGATTTGAACGGACGGTTATGCGGCAGTCGCCACGAATGAAGATTTGTTCCTGGGGATCCTGACCAAAGCACCGGCCGAATTTTTTAAAGGAGATTCACGATGACAAAGAGAATGCGTTCTCAGGTGGTGTTGGCGCTGGTAGTTGCGGTGGCCGGCTCCGTGGGCTTCGCGCAGTCGGCAGGCGAAGCGGTTTACAAGGCGAATTGCCAGAGCTGTCACGGTTCGGCGGGAACACCGAATCCAGGGATCGCCAAGGCCATGGGCGTAAAGCCGGCCACCGACCCGGATTACAAGAAGACCAGCGAAGCCGACATGATCGCGGCGGTGAAGAACGGCAAGGGCAAGATGAAGGCGTTCTCCGGCAAACTGACGGATGCGCAGATCAAGGATTCGGTGGACTTTTTCCGTTCGTTCAAATAGATAGCAGGCCCCGGCCCGCCAGAGGCGGGCCGGAAATTTTAAGTTCGTTCGCTAGCGTTCCTCGGTGATAAGAGACTGATTGTTCTTACGCACTTTGGCTGCGGTTACTGGACTTGTGCGTTGCGAGCGGAGAGTACAAAAAGCATTTCAGATCCGCGCTTCTCTTGAGGCGAGCCGGGCAATTAGGAGTTATATCGCGTGCCGATCCTTCAGAAATTTCGCGAACACTGGGTGCGGCCGGCGCTGTTTTTCGGCAACAACCCCGTGAGCCTTGCCGGGGGCGCGATTACCACGGCGTCCGGCATTACGATGATCGGGTACTGGGTGGTCGAACTGATCGGACGTCCCAGCGACAACCCTTACCTGGGCATCATTTTTTCTCTCATTCTTCCTGCCTTGTTTGTGCTGGGGCTGGCCCTGATACCGCTGGGGATGTTTGTACGGCGCAAGCGGCTGCAAAGGGAAGGGCACATCCCGGCGGTGTTCCCGAAGATCGATTTCAACGACCGCATTTTTCGCCACGGCATCGATATCGTGCTGGTGGCGACGATCGTGAACCTTCTGATTGTTTCAGTGGCGAGCTATCGGGGGGCGGCGTATATGGATTCGCCGCGGTTTTGCGGACAGTCGTGCCACGTGATGCATCCCGAGTTTGCGGCGTACCAGGTGTCGTCGCATTCGCACGTGGAGTGTGCGCAGTGCCACATCGGCAACGGCGCCGGCTCATATCTCCAGGCGAAGGTGAATGGGACCAAGCAACTAATTGAAGTGAGCCTGCGGCCGGTTTCGGGGATCGCGCCGAAACTGATTCCGACGTATCCGACGCCGATTCCGTCGCCGGTGAGGAACCTGCGGCCGGCGCGAGAGATTTGCGAAGCATGCCATACGCCGACGCGATTTGACGGCGAGAAGCTGCTGGTGAAATCGAGTTTCGCGGATGACGAAACGAACACGGAGACGCAGACGGTGGTGGTGCTGCACCTGGGAGGCGTGGACTCGCTTTCGCACCTGACGGGGATTCACGGAGTGCACCTGGGGCACATTGAATATGTTGCGACGGACGAGACGCGGACGACGATTCCGTGGGTGCAGCGGCGCAACCAGGATGGGTCAGAGACGGTGTATGCGGCGTCGGCGTTGGGGGGCAAAACCCCGCAGGGCGAGCATCGGGTGATGGACTGCATCGATTGCCACAATCGGGCGGCACACACCATGCAGACGGCCGAAGACGCGCTGAACCGGGCGATGGCGGAAGGAGCAATCAGTCCGGAACTGCCGTTCATGCATAAGAAGGGCCTGGAACTGCTGAAGGTCGATTACGCCACCGAAGCCGAGGCGCGGCAGAAGATTCCGGCGCAACTGGAGGCCTTCTACCGGAGCGAGCATCCTGAGGTGATGTCCAGCAAGGCGAACCTGGTGAAAGCATCGGGGGAGGGGCTGGTGAGCATCTTCACGCACAACGTATTTCCGGAGATGAAGGTGACGTGGGGGACGCATCCCAACCACATTGGCCACATGAGCTATCCGGGCTGCTTCCGCTGCCACGACGGCGATCACACGGCACAAAATGGGACAGCGATCACGCAGGACTGCGCGGCATGCCACAACCTGTTGGCGGTGGATGAGAAGAAGCCGAAGGTGCTGACGGACCTGGGGATTACGACGCCGATCACGCCGTAAGGGCAGGGACCAAGGGAACAAGGGATTGAGGGACCAAGGGACCAAGGGACCAAGGGACTGAGGGACTAAGGGGACCAAGGGACTAAGGACTAAGGGAACGAGGGAATCAGGACCAAGCTGCGTTCATTCCTGGTTCCCTTTTTTCTTGGTCCCTTGTTCTGTTGGTGCCCGCCGGCTCGAATGTGTGCTCGAAGGCGGAGCCGTCGCGGTACAATCGGGCCAAATAAGCCAGCCAGGTTCGCGTTGTCCCCAAAAGTGGTAGGGTGCGAATGGGGCTCGAGGACGCAAGATTGAGGTAAGGTCCTTTGCAAGCAATTGAGTAGGGCAGGCGCCGGCTTGCCAAAATGAGGAACATGGCACACAGGCAGCGCTTCAGTGGATGGCTGGCACTAGGGGCGGCTATGCTGGCGGGAACGGCGGCGGCGCAGGTCCCTGCATCGCGAAATACGGTTTCAGCCTCCTCTGCTCAAACACCCGCAGTATCGCGGATGGTTGGCGATTGGCACGGAAGTCCCCTGGTGGTAATCGGCGCGCGTAAGCCGGTCCTGCCTCAGGGCGCTTCGGACCTGGGCCCGGCACCCAGAGAAGCGCGTGCCGATCGCGTGGTGCTTCTACTGGAGCCTTCTGCCGCCCAACAACAGGCGCTCGACGCTGAGCTCAAGAATCAGCAGGATCCAAAATCGAGTGAATATCATCGCTGGGTTACTTCGTCGCAGTTTGCCGATCTGTATGCGAATTCCGCGTCGGACGTGGATGCGGTCGCGGCGTGGCTGAGAGAGTCGGGATTTGATGTTGCGCCGGTGCCGGCGGGGCGCGGCTGGCTTGAATTCTCAGGAACCGTTGGGGAACTGGAACAGGCTTTTCAGACGCAAGTCTGGTTGGTCGGAACAAAAGATGGAATACGGCTGGCGCTGGGCGGTTCGATTTCGGCGCCGTCCGCGCTGGCGCCGTTGATTCGCGGGCTGGTTTCGCTGGATGGGGTGGTTGCGGAGCCGGCGGTCACGACGTCGTATGCGGTGGCGACACCGAACGCAGAGCTTAAAGCGGCGACTTCGCTGGCCGGAGTCGAGGCGGTTACGCCGCAACTGACAGGACAGATGCTGCGACTCGATGGGCTGCACTCGTCGGGCTGGACTGGTGCGGGAGAGACAATCGCGATTGCCGCGCGCAGCAATCTAGAGGCGAAGGATGTGGCGGCGTTCCGGGCTTCTTTTGGACTGAAGGAGAATCCGGTTCAGGTGATGCTGAACGGCGCCGATCCCGGGCGGACCAAGGATGAGGCTGAAGCCGTGATTGCGGCGTCGTGGGCGGGCGTGGCCGCGCCCGGGGCGCAAATCCTGATCGTGCCTGCGGCGACGACCAGCGCCAGCGACGGGCTGGACCTGTCACTGGCGGCAATCGTGGACGGATCGCTCGCGCACACCGTTGCGGTGGGATTTTCGGCGTGCGAGGAATCGTTGAGCGAGGCTCACCGGACCTTTTATTCGGCGCTCTACCGGCAGGCCGCTGCTGAAGGAACTTCCGTGATTGCCGCCAGCGGTGACAGCGGCGCGTCGGCCTGTCATGCCGCGGGCCAGGGAAGCGCGGTTACGACCGGCTTTGGGGTAAATGGGTTGGCCTCGACGCCATGGAATACGGCTGTAGGCGCGGCGGCGCTTGCGGCGGGCACATCGAGTTCAGCCGGGCGCGGCTTGATAGGCTGGTCACCGCAAGGCGCGGGCGATCCCGCCTATGCCGGCGGCGGTGGGGAGAGCGCGATCTATTCCGCGCCCGAGTGGCAGCCGATTCCAGCGCACCCATTGACCGAGGTAGCGGGCAAATATGCCCGCCTGCTGCCGGATGTGGTTTTACCCACGGCTCTCGATGGCGGGGTCAATCGCGGGCTTGCGTTTTGCATGGGTGGCGGAGGAGCGGCGGCGAACGGGACGGCGGCTTGCGGCACGATGCGGGCGGGAGGGTCCGCGGCTGCGGCGGCTTTGTTTGCGGGGATTGCGGCGATCATCGACCAAAAGAACGGACAGCAGGGAAACCTGGCTCCGCAACTCTACGAACTCAGCCGGACCGATGGCATCTTCGACGATGTGCAGCAGGGCGATGCGCGCCTGGTTTGCGCGGAGGGTAGCCCGAACTGCGACGCATCGGGAAAGATCGGATTCGACGCAGTCGCAGGATACGACCTGGCGACCGGACTCGGCGCAGTGGACGCACAGAAGCTCGTGAGCGAGTGGGCAAGGGCTGCGGCGACGGGTACCGATGCGGCCAGCGTATCACTTTCGGTGACACCGACGGTTCCGAACACGACTTACAACCCCACTGCGCAAATCACGCTGACGGCCAATGTTATCTCCTTAACTGGCGGGGCATCGCCGACAGGAACCGTTCTTTTTGCGGATGCGGCGACGGGCACGAATCTAAATCCGTCGGGATCGACGCTGGACTCGAACGGAGTCGCGAATTACACGTTCACGAGCGGAATGAAGAACGGCGGCAATAACGTTACCGCCATCTACAGCGGAGACGCGACCTACGCCCCGGTGACTTCGCAGCCGCTGGTGGTGAATATCCAGCCGAGCGATACATCGCTGAGCACGGTGCCGTCCACTCTGAAGCCGACGGCGGGTCTGCCGTTCTCGGCGACGGTCAGCATCGCGGTGGTATCGCCGCCGGAAGGAACCATTCCACCGACCGGCAAGGTGACGCTGAATGTGGACGGGTTGCCGACGGCGACCGCGTCGCTGGTTACGGCTAACGGCGTAACCACCGCGACGTTTCCATCGATCACCATTAACGCGGCGGGCGACCACCCTTTGCAGGCGGTGTACGCGGGGGACGCTAACTATAAAGCTGCAACAGCGGCGGCTGTGACGGTGACCATCGGCAAAGGGGCGACCGTTACCGTGCTGACGGCGACACCGACAACGCTCGCAGCGGGGCTTCCGGAGACCTTTACGGCGACGATCGCTCCTGCCAACGTTGCGGCGGGAACAACATATTCGATCACAGGCACGGTGAGCTTCTACGACGGGACGACGTTGTTGGGCACGGGAGTTGTGAATGCCAACAGTGCCACGTTCACGACGGCGGCCAACGTGCTTTCCGCCGGGGTGCTGCATACGATCACGGCCGTCTATTCGGGCGACAGCAGCTGGGCCGCGAGCACATCGAATGCGATCAATCTGCAATCAGTGCTGCTGCCGGATACGGTTACGCTCGCCGTCAGCGTCAACACCATTGGGCCGGGGCAGGTGGTCTCGCTGGTAGCGACGGTGACGCCGCTGAGCCCGCCGGCGTTGAACATCGAACAGAATCCCACGGGCAAGGTGATCTTTTACAACGGCACCACGGTGATTGGAACTGTCGCGCTCACGCCGAGCATTAACAACAACTCCACCGCATCGCTGCTAACGGGTTCGCTGCCGGGCGGGCAAAACGTGCTGACCGCTTTGTACGTGGGCGACCTGTATTTTGCGCCGGGAACTTCGAATCCGGTAACGATCGACGTACAGGATTTTTCGATCACTCCGGCGCCGGGGAGTCCCCCGACCAATCTCAACATCATCAAGGGCTCGTCGGGTTCGGCGTCGTTTGTCGTGACGGGGCTGGGAGGATTCAATAACCAGATCCAGGTGGTGTGTGCTGTGCCGACGCAGGACGACATGACCTGCCTGCCGAGTCCGCAGCAGGTTACGCCCACGGCAACGGTGACCTTCACGGTGCAGACGTTTGCGGCCGGCGGAGTGACCGCTTCCAGCAATCATCCTGCAGGGTTGTGGCCGCGCGCGCTTGGCGGTACGGCGCTTGCGGCGCTTCTGTTTTTGGTTTTGCCGTTTGGGCGAGGTGTCCGCATCTTCAGTGACCGGGTTCGCGGGCTGATGATTCTTGCATTGCTGCTAACGGGGCTGGGTGCGACCGGGATGGGCTGCAGCAGCAGTGTGACGGCGCCGCTCAACCAGGGAACACCGCTGGGCGTGGCGACCCTGACGATTACCGCGACCGCCTACGTTGATAACACCGTGGTGAACCGCAGCGTCTACCTGACGGTGAATGTTCTTCCGCCGGGCTCAACCGCCGTGGCGGTTCCTCACAAATAATGGGCGTTTCTTTTCTGCCGTTGGGGAGCTTGAACGATCATGCAATCCAGTCAACCGCTGCACTTCAATCTGGTGGTCGCGGCCCACGCGTCGATGGTGGAACACGGCTTCAATCCCGACTTTCCCGATGGAGTCGACACCGAGCTTGCCGCCATTCAGGCGCATTCCGCTCCCCCTTCGTCGCAGAGTTCTGCGGGAGAATTCAAGGATCTGCGCAGCCTGCTGTGGTCGTCGATCGATAACGACACATCGAAGGACCTGGATCAGATCGAGTGGGCGGAACAGTTGCCGGACGGGCGCATTCGGGTGCTTGTGGGCGTGGCCGATGTAGATGTTCGGGTAGCCAAAGGAACAGTCATCGATACGCATGCGCGCTCGGAAACCACGTCGGTCTACACCGGCGTAAAGGTTTTTCCGATGCTTCCGCCGGAACTCTCCGAAGGCCTCACGTCACTCAATGAAGATGAAGAGCGGGCGGCAATCGTGATCGAGTTCAAGGTGGACGCGCAGGGAAATGTCGCCGATGGCGAGGCCTATCGCGCCCTGGTGCGCAACCGCGCGCAACTGGCCTATAACGGCGTGGGGGCCTGGCTGGAAGGGAAAGGGCCAGCGCCCAACAAGGTGGCGGCGAGTTCGGCGCTGGCTGCGCAACTGAAGCTGCAGGACAAGGCTGCGCAATCGATGCAGGGAAGCCGCTATCAGCACGGGGCGCTCGATCTTGAAACGATCGAGACGCGCCCGGTGACGCTGGGCAGCGATGTTGTTGACCTGGCGCGGCTGGAGAAGAACCGAGCCACTTCTCTGATCGAGGAATTCATGGTGGCGGCCAATGGCGTGATGGCGCGGACCTTCGACGAAGCGAAGGTGGCGTCAATCCGGCGAATCGTACGCACGCCCAAGCGATGGGATCGCATTGTGCAGGTTGCCGCAGGACTGGGAACGACGCTGCCTGCCGAGCCCGATTCGAAGGCTCTGAACGACTTTCTGGTGGCGCAGAAACAGAAAGATCCCGACCGTTTTCCAGATCTGTCGCTGGCCGTGATCAAACTGATGGGACCGGGGGAATATGTGCTGCTGAGGCCGACCGATACCGCGGTGGGGCACTTCGGGCTGGCAGTGCAGGACTATACGCATTCGACCGCGCCCAATCGCCGCTTTCCCGACATGGTTGCGCAACGGATCCTGAAGGCGGTGGTGCGCAAAGGCATGCAGCCCTATTCAGAAGAAGAATTGAACGCGATTGCGCAGCGGTGCACGCAGATGGAAGATGCGGCGCGCAAGGTGGAGCGCGAGATGTCGAAGCGGATCGCGGCAGTGGTGCTGCATTCGCGGATCGGGCAGAATTTCCGGGCAGTGGTGACGGGAGCGACTGAACACGGGACATTTGTGCGCGCGTTTGATCCGCACGTGGAAGGGATGCTGGTGCACGGGGGACATGGGCTGGATGTGGGGGATCAACTGACGGTGAAGCTGATCGCGACCGATCCGCAGCGCGGGTTTATTGATTTTGCGGCGGTATGAGAGAAGCCAGCTTTTAGCTCTTAGCTTTTAGCTTTTAGCTCCTTGCGCGACGAGAGGTATAAGCGATGCTGGGTTCCCAGGTCTCAAAATCGAGACCTGGGATCCCATTTTTTGGCGGTCGACTGTCGCATCCCACGTGCTCGATTTTTCTTCTGTGGTCTTCACCCTTTCGCCCGACCACCCAGCAACGAAGACCTGTCGCCGGGGACCCCGGAAAGGCGAAAGGATGGGGCACGGAATGTTGTTTCCCAGGGACGCAGACAAAGCTTTATCCAGGCTAGCCGGTGCGCATGGTGCCGGCCTGGACGAGGCCGATAAGGTGGCCTTCGGGGTCGGTGAACAGGGCTACCAGCGGGCCGTTTGGGACTTGGTCCGGGCCGGAGATTTTCCGCCCGCCGCGGCCTTCGATGACGGTTAATGTCTCGGCGATGTTGGCGACTTCGACGTAAAACGTCGCGTGTCCGGCGCCGCCATCCATCGATGTGCCGATGCCGCCATTGATTCCTGCCCCTGGCGAGACCATGGAGTAGTTATCCATAGCGGGGTTCAACTGCCAGTCAAAAGCGGCGCTGTAGAAGTCTTCGAGGGCGGCTTTGTCTTTTCCGAGGACTTCGAAGTGGACGATCGGGTTGGGCATTTTCTCTCCTGAAAACCGAAACGGCGCGAGGGGTGTCCGCAAGCCATTCTGGATGTTCATCTTGTTAGATTCTCGCCGGGCCGAATCCGCCGCTGCGCGCAGAGGACAAATGGGCTGTGCAAAACTCTGGGCGAATGCCGTTGACAATTATTGCAAATTGCGATAGATTTTATTGCGGATTGCAATAGAGATTCGGACGGAGTTCGAAAATGGTCCGACTTGCAGCCGGGAGCAAGCCGCCTTTATGAAGCTGGGCGAAAAGATCCGCTACCTGCGTGAAGTGGAAGGCAGCCTTCGGGGGCTTGACCGGGCCATGAGTCAGCAGGAACTGGTCAGAGCGATCGACCGGGAGACGGGCTCAAAACTGAGCCAGAGCTACCTGTCGCAGATCGAGAGCGGCGCGCGGCCACACCTGACCAATACGACGCGGCAGATTCTGGCGGGATTTTTCAAGGTCCATCCCGGGTACCTGGTGGACGATCCCGAGGGCTATTCGCCAGAGCTGCAGAGCGAACTGCGCAACGTGGAGGACAAACTCGATCTCTGGCTGGTTTCGGGCGCGGAGCGGTTCCGGCGGGATCCGGAGTTAAAGCAGGCGCTGCTGACCCTGGCGCGCAACGAACATTCGCGCGAATGCCTGCTGCTGCTCGAGGCCATCCTGGAGACGCCGGGACTGCGTCCGAGGCTGGCGGAAGTGTTGAGAAAACAGGGACCAAGGGAACAAGGGACCGAGGGACCAAAAGATCAAGGGACCAAGGGACCAAGGGAACAAGGGGCCAAGGGACCAAGGGGTCAAGGGACCGAGGAGGCGAGCCGGGGGCAGAGGGCGGCTCGAGGGGATGGGCGCGGCAAGAAACAGGGGGCGCACAAATGACCTGGGAATCTTTTTATCTGGTTTGCTTTCTGGTGGGGCTGTTCCTGAGCGCGTTTACGCTGCTGGGGGGTATGGGGCATTTTGGCGGGGCCGGGCACGTTCATGTTCCGCATACGCCCCATGGCACGCATGTGGCGCACGCAACGGGCGGAGTCAACTCAGCGCAGGGAACGGCGACGATCCCATGGTGGAATGCATTTTCGATCATGATTTTTCTGTGCTGGTTTGGCGCGGCGGGCTACCTGCTGACGCGTTACGGCGGCTTTGTGGCGACGGTCGTGGTGGTGCTGGCGGGGATCTGCGGAGTGATTGGAGGAGCGATGATTTTTCTCTTTCTCACCCGGGTACTGATGCCGCACGAGCATGAGCTGACGGCCGATGAGACGGAGATTGTGGGGGCGGTGGGCCGGGTTTCCTCCGCCATCCGGACCTCCGGTACAGGAGAGGTCGTGTATGAGCAACTGGGCGCGCGCCGTTCAGTGCCGGCGCGATCCGAGGATGGCGGAGCCATTTCCAGACAGGAAGAGGTCTTCGTCGTTCGGTATGAGAAGGGCATCGCGTATGTGCGGCGATGGGAAGACGGCAGTGGTCAGTGGCCAGTAGTCAGGGATTCGATTTCAACGGCTGGAGAGGAATTGAAGAAGGCTCCGCCCGACCTGACTTCATCACGCTGACCTTTGAATGCCGGGAATGGTTTCACCTGGGCCGTGATGGCGGCGCGACACCTACTGACCGCATCATGGACCACTCAACGCTGAGGCTGAGATGAGTACACCGACCGTACTGATAGCGGATATGGCCGTGCTGGTGGGAATCTTCCTGCTGGGATTGCTGGCCAAGATGTTTCCCAAGAAGGCAGGGAACAAGGGACCAAGGGACCAAAGGAACGAGATGCGAACCGATCGCTGATCGCGATTCCTTGTCCAGAGTCGACTGTTCACTGACTACTGTTCACACGTGCAAAGCCTCCCGGGCGAAAGGGCCGGGAACCCAATGATGAATCCAACGACCATTTTGATTGCGGGAATTGCTGCTCTAGCGCTGATCCTCCTGATGGGGATATTGGCCAGGATGTATCGCAAAGCGGGCCCTAACGAGGCTCTGATCGTGTACGGTTTTCGCGGACCCCGGGTGATCAAGGGACACGGCACCGTGATTTTTCCGATGGTGGAGAACTGCCGCGAGCTCTCGCTGGAGCTGATGAGCTTTGACGTTGCTCCGCAGCAGGACCTCTATACCAAGCAGGGTGTCGCGGTGACAGTAGAAGCCGTGGCGCAGATCAAGGTGCGCAGCGATCAGGCTTCGATACTGACGGCGGCGGAGCAGTTTTTAACCAAGTCGCCGCCGCAGCGCGAAGGGCTGATCCGCCTTGTGATGGAAGGCCATTTGCGCGGCATTATCGGGCAGTTGACGGTGGAGCAGATCGTGAAAGAGCCGGAGATGGTAGGCGAGCGAATGCGCGCTACGTGTGCGGAAGACATGAGCAAGATGGGTCTCGAGGTGATCTCGTTCACGATCAAGGAAGTGCGCGACAAAAACGAATATATCAGCAACATGGGCCGGCCCGATGTTGCTCGCATCAAGCGCGATGCGGAAATGGCCACGGCCGATGCGGAGCGCGACACGGCCATCAAGCGCGCCACGGCGTTGAGAGAATCCGCGGTAGCCAAGGCGTTGGCTGACCAGGAACGGGTGATCGCCGAGACCGCATCGCAAACCAGGCAGGCCGAAGCGCAGCGCGATCTCGACATCAAGAAGGCGACCTATGCGGAACAGAGCCGCCGCCAGCAGGCGCAGGCAGACAAGGCGTATGAGATCCAGACCAACATCATGCAGCAGCAGGTGACGGCGGAGCAGGTGAAGGTGCAGCAGGTTGAGAAGGAAGGCCAGATCAAGGTGCAGGAGGCCGAGATCACGCGCCACGAAAAGGAACTGATCGCAACCATTTTGAAAGAGGCCGAGATCAACCGTCAGCGTATCGAGACGCTCGCTGCAGCGGAGAAGAGCCGTTTGACCGCGGAAGCAGAAGGACGCGCGGCCGCGATCCGGACGCAGGGCGAAGCGGAAGCGTCGATCATCTTCCAGAAGGGTGAAGCGGAAGCCAAGGCCATGAACGTGAAAGCCGAAGCCTACCAAGGGTGGAACCAGGCCGCGGTGGTGGACAAGCTGTTGACCAATATGGCCGACGTGGTGCGGGCGATGGCGGAGCCGCTGAGCAAGGTGGACAAGATCACGATCGTGTCTACCGGGAACGACGGCGCAGCCGGCGTAAACAAGATCACGGGCGACATGACGAAGATCGCCGCGCAGGTGCCGGCATTGTTTGAGGCACTGAGCGGGATGGATATCAAACAGCTGATGTCGAATGTGCAGGCGATTCGGCAGAAGCCGACGAATGGCGAGGCGGGAAAAAGCTAGGTGTTAGAAGCAGCTACTTAGCTTCCAACCGCTAGCTCCTGGCTGTTCCGAACGGGACGCAGCGGTGGAGGCAGAAGTTAACGAGGTCCCAGGTTAGGCGTAAAAAACAACGACGCGCCCAACCTGGGGCACCCATTTTCAGAATGCGGGACGGAAGACGAAGGCAACGGAGTCAGTTGTAAAAGACAGAGCTAGTAGCTGGAAGCTAAGAGCTAGTAACTGAACAGGGAGGGTGGTATGTCATTACTGGATAGAGTGAGCACATTGCTTCGCGCCAATCTCAATGACCTGGTTGAGAAGGCCGAGGATCCCGAGAAGCTGTTGAAGCAGATTGTTCTCGACATGGAAAACCAGTTGCTGCAGGTGAAGACGCAGGTGGCCATCGCGATTGCCGACGAGCACCTGCTGGCCAAGAAGCGCGTCGAGCACGATGGGGAAGCGGCCGAGTGGCGGCGCAAGGCGGAACTGGCGGTGCAGAAGAATATGGACGACCTGGCGCGCAGCGCGCTGGAACGCGCACACAGCCACGAGCAACTGGCGGCGGGGTTCGCGTCGCAAGCCGAGGACCAGAAGCACGAGGCGGACAATTTGCGCCAGGCGCTGCGCAAGCTGGAGCAGAAGCTGAGCGAAACGCGCGCGCATTGCGAGATGCTGGTTGCCGAACATCGCCGGGCGAGGGTAGTGGGACGTGCAACGGCGGCTCGTCATGCTACGGGCCCCCACCAGGACAACACCATGGATCGCATGAAGAGTCGGGTTCGACAAACTGCGGCGGAATCTGCGGCGACCAGCGAGGTGATGCTTACCGAGACCCTCGAAGATAAATTCAAGACGCTGGAAAACTCGGACAGGGTTGAGCTGGAATTGGCAGAGCTCAAGAGCCGGCAGACATCCAGGCAGGGATAGCGCGGCACAATTTGCGATCCTGCATCGCAGATTTTGCACCCCGAGGGCTGGAGGTTCGTCTAATGGATCGGGTGATTGGTTTTCCCCGGAGCTGAGCCGCCGTGGCAAGATACGGGCGGGCAGAGCGCTCCCGAGTGTGCCGGCAAGGGATTGGAATACCTAAGTCTCAAGCCGATGCACTCGCCATTCCCCGATGGTGCCTCATGCGTCTTAAAACTTGTGTTTTACCTTTTGTCATCCTGGGCGGGATGTGTGCGGTTTCTGCGCCCTTGCAATCGTGGTCGCAAGGGCAGAGCGCACAGCCGCCTGCAATCGTAAACGCCGCCGGTCAACTGGCCCTGCCGGATGCTCCGGACATGCAGGTGCAAAGTGCCGGCCAGCCGTCGGCGAATGCCGCTCTTCCTCCGGCAAAGGCTGGTTCGGAGCGGGCCTCGTCCGATGCGGGAGATGTGAGCGGTACGGTCACGGACGTGTACGGAGATATCGTTCCCGGCGCGACCGTGTTGATTGAGGGAAGCAAGTCTTCCGAGCGGCAGAGCCAGGCAGCGAATGATAACGGCTTTTTTGAATTCAGGAATGTCGCTGCGGGGGATTCGTATCGCGTGCGAATAGAGGCGGGCGGGTTTGAGCCGTGGGTTTCAGACCCGGTGACGCTTGGGTCCGGGCAGTTCTTCGACGTTAGCGGGATCAAGTTGAAGCTCAAGAACGAAGTTTCTTCGATCACTGTGGTTGCAAATCCGGAACAGGTTGCGACGGAACAGGTGCATCTCGAGGAACAGCAGCGGGTTCTCGGATTCATTCCTAATTTTTATGTTGTGTACGATGCCAAAGACGCGGCACCGCTGACAGCCAAACTGAAATTTCAAATGGCGTACAAGGTGTCGGTGGATCCGGTAAATATTGCGGGTGCCGTGCTTATTGCTGGCTTCAATCAAGCGGGCGACACGCCGGATTATCAGCAGGGTCTGAAGGGTTATGGACAACGATTTGGCGCCGCCTATGCGAATGGCGTGACCGACATTATGTTCGGGGGCGCAATCTTGCCCACGATATTCCACCAGGATCCGCGATATTTTTATCAGGGTACGGGCACGACGAAATCGCGCCTGGCGCACGCGCTTTCAAATCCGTTTATCGCACGCGGAGATAATGGCCGCCGCGAGATCAACATCTCCAGCATGGGCGGCGATCTGATTTCGAGCGCACTCTCGAACACCTATTATCCCGAATCGAATCGCGGCGCGTCGCTGGTGTTTGGAGGATTTTTGCTCAGCACCTCGGAACGGGAACTTAGCAGCGTCATACAGGAATTTGTGCTGCGTAAACTCACGCCCGCAGCCAATCGTTAAAACTAAAGCGACGCCAGCGGGTGGCCATACACGTCCGGCGTCGACAGGAATTGATCGACGCCGGGATGGACCCGCGGACCGGGGGCCGGAAACTCGGGCCGCGAGGCCGTGCGTTGCATAGACGAGCTCTCAAGCTAGATACTGCGGGACACGTAATCATTCGCTTCACTCGAGGTGATGGGATCGTGTCTATGCGGTTCTCGCAGTCTTTCGCGGCTTCTCTCCTTCTTAGCGTCGGCTTGTGGGCGCTTTCAGCTCAGGCGCAGGATGGGGACGGGGCCGGTGCATTCGCGTCGGGCAAGTACCGCAACCTGTTCGCCGACGATGGCCATTCGGAGCGCGAGATCAAAGCCAAAATCGATGCGGCATTCCAGCAGCTTTTCCATGGCGACGGGCAGAGCCAGGCCATCGCTTTCGCTGCAGGCAGCAATGCTAACGGGCCGCTGATGTATGTGACCGACTGGGCGAACCACGATGCGCGCACTGAGGGCATGTCGTACGGAATGATGATCGCGGTCCAGTTGAACAAGAAGTCGGAGTTCGACGCCATCTGGAACTGGGCCAAGACCTACATGTATATCTCGGACCCAAAGGCGCCCAGTTATGAGTATTTCGCATGGTCGTGCAAGACGGATGGAACGCACAACTCCGAGGGAGCTGCGCCGGATGGGGAATCCTATTTCGCGATGGCGCTGCTGTTTGCGGCGAATCGCTGGGGCGACGGCAAGGGCATCTTCGACTATCACGCGGAAGCCGGAAAGCTGTTGCGGGCGATGGTGCATCGGCCGGTCATCTCGGCACCCGGCAAGAACGGGATGCACACGGTGGGACCGATGGTGAATCCGGATCCGCCAATGATTCTGTTTGTGCCGGAAGTGATGCCGGAGCCGTTTACAGATCCGTCGTATCACCTGCCGGCGTTTTATGAATTGTGGGCGCGGTGGGGACCGGAAGAGGATCGGGAGTTCTGGGCAAAGGCTGCGGAGACGAGCCGGGCGTTCTTCGTAAAGACCACAAATCCGAAGACCGGGCTCGCGCCGAACTATGCGAATTTCGATGGGACGCCGCATGCCAATCGCTTTCCGCAGTCAGGCGAGTTCGGATATGACGCGTGGCGGACGGCCAGCAACTGGTCGGTGGATTGGTCGTGGTGGCGCAAGGCGCCAACTGAACAGCAACTCAGCGATCGCATTCAGCGTTTCTTTGCTTCGCAGGGCATCGACAAGTATGGACCGGTGTATACGCTCGAAGGGAAGGATATGGGCGCGACGCCGGGGCTTACGCATGAGGATCATCCCGCGGGGCTGGCTGGCACGAATGCGGTTGCGGGGTTGGCAGCGACGGATAAGACGCTGGCGAAGAAGTTTACCGAGGCGGTGTGGAATACGCCGATTCCATCAGGACAGAATCGCTATTACGACGGGATGCTGTACCTGATGAGCCTGATGCACCTGGGCGGGGAGTTTCGGATTTGGGGGCCGAAGTAATTGTTTTCGGGGAGAGGTTTGTGGCCTCCACCCTCTCGCAAGAAAGAAAGCGAAAGGGTGGGGCACGGAGATTCGCCGCGAGATCTGATGTTACCTGGCGGTTGAGTCGCTGGCGACGCCGAGTGAGTCAAGGTCGAGGTTTAGTTCGAGCACATTTACGCGGGGCTCGCCGAGAAATCCCAGTTGGCGGCCGGAGATGTGCTTCTGGACCAGGGTACGCACTCGATCTTCGCTCAGGCCGCGGGCTCTAGCCACGAGCGGGGCCTGGTAGAAGGCGGCATCGGGCGTGATGTCGGGATCGAGGCCGGAGCCGGAGGTTGTGACCAGGTCGATAGGAACGGGCTTGCCGGGATTCGCCGCGGCGAGCTTATCGATATCGCCCTGGATGCGCTGCACGAGCTTGGCATTGGATTGCGCGAGGTTGGAGCCGCCGGACGAGGTTGCGTCGTAGCCATTGCCGGCGGCCGAGGGACGCGGATGAAAGTATCGGTCCGACGTGAAGCTTTGCGCGATCAACTGCGATCCGATGACCTGGCCGTCCTTGAGGATCAGGCTGCCGGCCGACTTGTGCGGAAAGAGCGCGCCGGCGAGCAGCGTGACGACGAGTGGATAGCCCAGGCCGAAGACCACTGTGGTGATCACGGTAAAGAGAATGGATGTTCTCCAAAGGGAGTGGCGCGTCGTCGCGGTGGGCGTTGCAGTCATTACCGGTGATGTTGAGATGGAGTGCACGATGATTCTCCTTCTTATCCGAGGTGCATGGCGACCAGCATCATGTCGATGGCCTTGATGCCGATGAATGGGACGATGACACCGCCGACGCCGTAGACGAGCAGGTTCTGACGCAGCAGGGCTTCGGCCGCCTTGGGTTTGTACTTCACGCCTTTCAGCGCCAGCGGAATGAGGGCGATGATGATGATGGCGTTGAAAATGACGGCGGAGAGAATCGCCGATTGCGGCGAGTGAAGATACATGATGTTGAGCGCGTTGAGCACGGGGAATGCGCCGGCAAACATGGCGGGGATGATGGCGAAGTATTTCGCGACGTCGTTGGCGATAGAGAAGGTGGTGAGCGAGCCGCGAGTCATGAGCAACTGCTTGCCGATCTCGACGATCTCGATCAGCTTGGTGGGGTTGGAATCGAGATCGACCATGTTGCCGGCTTCTTTCGCAGCCTGCGTGCCGGAGTTCATGGCCACGCCGACATCGGCCTGGGCGAGCGCGGGAGCATCGTTGGTGCCGTCTCCGGTCATGGCTACAAGCTTGCCTTGCGCCTGCTCGCGCTTGATCAGATCCATCTTGTCTTTGGGCTTGGCTTCGGCGAGGAAATCATCTACGCCTGCTTCGCGGGCGATCACGGCGGCGGTTAGCGGGTTGTCGCCGGTGATCATGATGGTGCGGATTCCCATCGCGCGGAGACGGGCGAGACGATCCTTTAGCCCGCCTTTGACGATGTCCTTGAGATAGATGACGCCGAGGGCGGTTGAATTCTCCGCAACTACGAGCGGCGTCCCGCCTTGGCGTGCAATTTCTTCCACCGAGTCGCGGACTTTTTTGGGTAGCTGCGTACCTTGTTCCTCGAGGAACCGGGCGATGGCGTCGACCGATCCCTTGCGGATGCGCACGCCGGGAAGATTTACGCCGCTCATGCGGGTCTGTGCGGTGAAGGGCACAAATTCAGCGTGGATGCCGCTAAGGTCGCGGCCGCGCAGGTTGTACTGGGTTTTGGCGAGAACGACGATGGACCGGCCTTCGGGAGTTTCGTCGGAAAGCGAGGCCAGTTGCGCGGCGTCGGCGAGGCGTTCCGCGGTGACGTCGGGAGCGGTGATGAACTCCGTGGCCTGGCGATTGCCGAGCGTGATGGTGCCGGTTTTATCGAGCAGCAGGGTATTCACGTCGCCTGCCGCTTCGACGGCGCGGCCGCTCATGGCAAGGACGTTGTATTGCACGAGGCGGTCCATGCCGGCGATACCGATTGCGGAGAGAAGGCCGCCGATCGTAGTGGGAATAAGGCAGACAAGAAGAGAGACGAGGACGAAGACCGTCTGAGGCGCTTTGGAGTACATCGCAAACGGCTGGAGCGTGACAACCGCCAAAAGAAAGACAATGGTGAGGCCGGAGAGCAAAATGCTCAGTGCGATTTCATTGGGCGTTTTCTGGCGCGTGGCGCCTTCGACCAGGGCGATCATGCGATCGAGGAAAGTTTCGCCAGGATTGGAAGTAATGCGGACGCGGATCCAGTCGGAAAGGACCCTGGTTCCGCCGGTAACGGCGGAACGATCGCCGCCCGCTTCGCGAATGACGGGGGCAGACTCGCCGGTGATGGCTGATTCATCGACTGATGCAACACCTTCGATAACTTCTCCATCTCCGGCGATGTATCGGCCCGCTTCGACGTAGATGATGTCTCCTGCGCGGAGCAGACCGCTGGCTACATCTTCGAAATCGCCGGAGGCGGTGTAGCGCCTGGCGATGGTCTCGCCCTTGGCTTTGCGAAGCGTGTCGGCCTGGGCCTTGCCGCGGCCCTCGGCCATGGCTTCAGCAAAGTTGGCAAACAGAACTGTGAACCACAGCCAGAGCGTGATCTGCAGGTTGAATCCGAATCCGGGGCGGTGATGAACAGTGTTGTCGATGAGCAGCGCGGAGGTGAGCACGCTGCCCACTTCGACGACGAACATCACCGGGTTCTTGATCATCCAGCGCGGATTGAGCTTGCGCACGGAGTCGATCAGCGCCTGGGCGACGATTTGCGAATTCCAAAGACTTGTCTGCTTAGCCATGAATTTGTCCTATGGGTCAGCTAAAAGAGCTGCCCGGCTTTGAGCACGAGGTGTTCGAGGATCGGCCCAAGGCTCAGAGCCGGAAAGAATGTCAGCGCACCGAGAATCAACACCACGCCGACAAGCAGCACCGTGAAGAGAGGCGTATTTACCGGGAACGTACCGGGTGAAGGAGGAACGCTCTTCTTTTGCGCCAGGTGCCCCGCGAGCGCGAGTACGGGAAGCATCATGAGAAATCTGCCGATGAGCATGTCCCAGCCGATGGCGACGTTGTACCACCAATTCGGGCCCAGGCCTGCGAAGGCGGAACCATTGTTGCCGGCTCCGGATGTGAAAGCGTAAAGGACTTCGCTGAAACCATGCGGGCCGGGATTGTTGGTCGTGGCCAGTCCTATGGTGGGCGAGAGCACGAAGATCGCAGTGAGGGAAAGAATGATGAGCGGAAAGATGAGCACGTAGAGCATGGCCATCTTGACGTCGTAGGCTTCGATCTTTTTGCCGAGATACTCGGGAGTGCGGCCCACCATGAGGCCGGCGATGAAGACCGCCTGCACCACGAAGATGAGCATGCCGTAGAGTCCGGAGCCGACACCGCCGAAGATGACTTCGCCGAGCATGATATTGGTGAGGGGAACGAGGCCGCCGAGCGGCGTAAAGCTGTCGTGCATGCCGTTCACGGCGCCGCAACTGGCGTCGGTGGTGACGGTGGCGAAGAGCGCGCTCTCGGCTATGCCGTTGCGGACTTCCTTGCCTTCCATGTTGCCGCCGGGCGCAGTGAGCGTGCGTGCTTGCACGGCATTGTGAATGAGAGGATGCGGGTGCGACTCGGCCCAATAGGTTGTAACAAAGCCGGCGGCAAAAAGGATGTACATTGCGGCGAAAACGGCCCACCCGTGGCCGGGCGATCCGGTCATGCGGCCCAGGGCGTAGGTGAGCCCGGCGGGAATGATGAAGATGGAAATGATCTGGAGAAAGTTTGTAAGCGGCGTCGGGTTCTCAAAGGGGTGGGAACTGTTGGCGTTGAAGAAGCCGCCGCCGTTGGTGCCCAGCATCTTGATGGCTTCCTGCGAAGCCACGGGGCCCTGGCCGATGGTCTGCGTCTGGCCTTCGAGGGTATGGGCTACGGTGTAGGCGTGGAGGTTTTGGGGGACGCCTTGGGCCACCAGCAGCAACGCATAGATCACGCAGGCGGGCATGAGCACGTAGAGCAGGGTGCGGGTAGTGTCGACCCAGAAGTTGCCGATGGTGGATGCGCTGGTGCGCTTGATGCCGCGGATAATGGCGATCGCTACCACGATTCCGACTGCCGCGGAAAAGAAGTTGTGGGTGGCCAGCCCGACCATCTCGGTGAGATAGCTCATGGTCGATTCGGGCGTGTAGAACTGCCAATTGGTGTTGGTGGTGAAACTGGCGGCCGTGTTCCAGGCGAGGTCAGGCCCGACGGCGGCAAGGTGCTGAGGGTTCCATGGCAACACGGCCTGGAGGCGCTCGATGGCGTACGTAACGAGCATGCTCACCGCGGAAAAGCCGAGCATGGCGAAAGCGTATTCGCGCCAGTTCATTTCCTTTTCGGCTCGTACAGCGGCAAGTTTGTAAATGAGGCGTTCGACGGGCCTCAGGACGGGATCGAGCCAGGTGCGCTCTCCCTCGAGTACACGCGCCAGGTAGAGACCCACGGGGCGCGTGACCGCCAAAAGGATCGCGCTGAAAACAGCAAACTGAAACCAGCCATTGGCCGACATGTCAGAATTTCTCCGGGTAGAGCAGTGAAACCGTCAGGTATCCCATCAACAGGATGGAAAGAATGAGCGCAACTGCCGTAATCAGATCCATGGCTTACCTCAGCTTTTGGCATGCCTTCACGTAGAGGAAGGCGATGGCGAAGAACAGCGCGGTGAAGAAGAGCATCGTTAAGTCCTGCATGGCAAGGCTCGCAATCCGAGCGCGTCGGCAGGTCGAAGAACCTGTTGCGCCCAAGAAAGAGTGTGATAGCTAAACCGTTTGAGTATCGGAAGGGAAAGATAAAGAAAATGTAAAGATGGCTTTGGGAGGCGGGGTAGGACGTTCAGGCGCGCGGATCGACCAGGTCTCAGAATTGACGCCTGGGGTACCCAAGACCCTGGCCCCCAAGTGTAAGAAAGGGTTCAACTCCCGAATACCGCAGATCCTTGAACTGGGTCAATGATTCGGGTTTCCGACCCAGCCTTCGGGGACGAAGCGATAGCCCACCCATGGCTCGGTCTGGATGTACTGGCGGCCAGTCTCACCTTCGAGCTTTTTGCGCAATTGGCCGACGAAGACGCGGAGATACTCAGGCTGGTGGGCTGACTGGCCTCCCCAGACGGCTGTCAGCAACGCGCGATGCGTCATCACTTTACCAGAATTGCGGGCAAGATGGAGCAGCAGGTCGAATTCCTTGGGCGTGAGGTGAACCGGCTTGCCCAGCACCGTGACAGTGTGTGCAGTGGCGTCGACCACGAAGTCGCCAGCTTCAATGCCTGCGGTGGTGCGTTCCGGGGCGCGGCGCAAATGGGCGCGCACGCGCGCCATCAGTTCCTGGATGCTGAAGGGCTTGGTGACGTAATCGTCGGCGCCGGCGTCGAGCGCTTCCACCTTGGATCGCTCGTGATCGCGAACGGAAAGAAC
Source organism: uncultured Acidobacteriota bacterium (assembly GCA_963730805.1). GTDB lineage: Bacteria > Acidobacteriota > Terriglobia > Terriglobales > Acidobacteriaceae > Telmatobacter. Next base: position 1,149,084 of record CAVSTL010000001.1, read on the forward strand.
CAGCACAGGAGTCGAACCCTGCGAGCGGATGGCGCGGCACACGTCGACCCCGCTCAATCCGGGCATCATGAGGTCGGTAATGACAAGGTCGGGAGCCCAGTCACGAAAAACGTGTAGTCCCTCTTCGGGATCATTGGCGGTGCGTACATCAAAGGCCTGCGCAGAGAGCGCGGCGCGCAAGGCGCGGGTGATTTGCGGTTCGTCATCGATCACCAGAATTCTGCCGGGCATCTGAAATCCTTCTTCCTGGGGAAGATTACATTATGCGGCATCGCGGCTATGATGCAGAGTAAGACAAGCGATGGAAAAGTTGTGAAAGCTATTACTGGTCACTTGATTTGGCGGCAGGTTCTTGGCGTGATAACAGCGACGGCGGGCGTGGGGATCGTCACGCTGCTGCTCTCGCTTGGGCGCGTGAACCAGACGGCTGCGGGACTGGTGTTTCTAACGACGGTGGTATGGTTTGCGACGCGGGCAGGCTTGCGGCGTTCGCTTTACGTGGCTCTGCTGTGTGCGCTCTCATTCGATTACTACTTCCTGCTGCCGTTGCATACGCTGCAACTGGCGGGGCCGCATGAGTGGATCGAGATGTTGTCTTTCGCTGTGAGCTGCGTGATCGTGGGGCGGCTGGCGGAGCGAGCCCTTACCCAAACCCGCACCGCCGAGCAGCGGCGCGAGGATGTGGAGCGCCTCTACACGTTGAGCCAGGAGATGATGCTGCACGAGGATGCGGCACGCCTGGTTCACGATCTGCCGCACCTGATCGAGGGCAGCTTTGCGTTGCAGGCGGTGATTCTTTATGTGCGCGATGAAGATCAGTTCCATGCTTCGATTTCGGAGGTGCCAGCCGATGTGCAGGCCGGTCTTCGCGGGCTTACGGAAGGGCACGGTAAGCCGGCGGGAAATGCGGATCAGTTTTCGTCGCTGGCGTTAATGCTTGGATTGAAGCCAATCGGCGCACTTGCGTGGCGGCCCGATAAGCTTTCGCGGGAAGTGGCGACGGCGGTAGGCGCTCAAGTCGCCATTGCGCTGGCGCGTTCACAAGCGATCGAGACCTACACCAGGATGGCGGCGGTGCGAGAGGGAGAGCGCCTGCGGACGGCCCTGATCGATTCATTGACGCATGAGTTGCGCACGCCTTTGACCTCGATCCGCGCGGCCGCGACGACTCTGGTGCAGGGAGAGGGGCTGGACGAGGCAGGGCGCCTCGATCTGGCAGCACTCGTGGATGAAGAGAGCGCACGTCTCGATAAGCTGATCGGCGACGCGGTAGAGATGGCGGAAATTGACGCCAACGTGGTCCAGGTAAATGCTACTCCGCAGCACACGCGAACACTGCTGGAGCATGTCGTTGACGAGTCGCACGCCATCCTGGCGAAGCATCATGTCGTTGTAACGGCCGAGCAGCCGGACACGCCGGCGTGGTTCGATTCCCACCTGCTGGGACGGGTGCTTCGCCACCTGGTGGAGAACGCCGCCCGGTACACTCCCAGCGGAGGAACGATAACGCTAAAGAGTCGACGGCGCGACGGCCACCTCGAGTTCACTGTCGGGGACAACGGACCTGGCATCGATTCGGTGGATCTGCCGTTCATCTTCGAGAAATTTTATCGTGGGAAGAAAAGCTCGGCGCACGGGAAAGGAACAGGCATGGGACTGGCGATTGCACGCGCTATCGTGGCCGCGCACGGCGGCGAGATTGACGTAAGCACCCAGTCGGGGCAGGGAACCGCGTTTCGCTTTTGGGTTCCGCTGGTCGAAAAGCAACCCGCTTCTGAAGAAGAGTTGCGCGAAGAAGCCTGAGCTTCCGCCACGAATTACTTGATGCATGAGGGGCGGGCTTTGTACACTCGACTTGCCGCAGACACCCCCGGTCGGTTGTGCACCCTGGAACCGATTTCGCGGCCAAGTGAAAACAAAAAGCTGGAAAGCGGTCCAAGTGAAATCGCGAGTGTCCCTCCGAGATCTCGTGGCAGCAGTAGGAATGATGAATTCCTGCGCGGCATGGTCTGCGACTTCCTCCACTTCGATTTTTTCAGGTCCTTCAACGCCTGCGCGGGAAGTGAACGACCTTTCGCTTTTTGTTCTTGCAATTTCTGTGGGTATTTTTGTCGGCGTGAGTGCTCTGCTGGTGTACGCATTGGTGCGTTATCGGGCTAGGGCGGGCGAGACCAGCGAGCCGCCGCAAGTGTTCGGAAGCGTGCAGATCGAACTGGCCTGGACGATCATTCCGATTCTCATTATCGTCACGCTTTTTCTAGGCACAGCGCGAGTTCTGTTCTCAGTGCAGGATGCGCGGAGGCCCTCGACGGCGGTCGATGTGATCGTGGTGGGACATCAGTTCTGGTGGGAGTTCCGGTATCCACAATACAACGTGGTCACGGCGAATGAGATGCATGTGCCAGTAAGCAGCCAGGCGGCGCCGAAGCCTACGTTCATGAAGCTCACTTCGGCCGATGTGATTCATAGCTTCTGGGTGCCGCAACTCGCAGGGAAGACGGACCTGCTGCCCAACCGGGTGAACGAAATGTGGATCGATCCGCAGCGGACGGGGCTTTTTGTGGGCCAGTGCGCGCAGTTCTGCGGAACGCAGCATGCGAAGATGCTGCTGCGCGTGATTGTTGATTCGCCGGAGCAGTTTCAGCAGTGGATTGCGAGTCAGCAAAAGATGCAGACGGAGATCACAGGAAGGGCGCAGGACCTGACGCAACCGTCGGGTACCCAGGCGTCGATCAACGCGCACGATGGGCAGGCGGTGTTTGAACAACAGGCGTGCATTAACTGCCACACTGTCGGGGGCACCGTAGCGAACGGACGATACGGCCCCGATCTGACGCACTTGATGAGCCGGGAAACTTTGGCCGCGGGTGCGACGACGAATACGCCAGAAAATCTGAAAGCCTGGATCGACGATCCGAATACATTCAAACCGGGCAGCCTTATGCCCGCCATGCACCTGACTGACCGGCAGGATGCGCAGATCACCGCGTATCTGCTGACTTTGAAATAGACCGGAGCCGAGGATGGGAACGGATACACCGGGAATTCCGATTGCGGGGGGAGTGGAGGCGGGCCTTGACAGCGCGCGCCCGCGTGAGCAGCGAGGCACGTACCTCGAATTGATTCATAGTTGGGTTGTTACGGTCGATCACAAGAAGCTGGGAATTCTTTATATTGGATACGCACTGATCTTCCTGGTGGTTGCCGGCATCGAGGCGATGCTGATTCGCATTCAGCTTTTTTTCCCGCATAACACGTTCATCTCCGCCGCGACGTTTAACCGCTTGTTCACGATGCATGGGACCACGATGGTGTTCCTGGTAGGCATGCCGATTCTTTTTGGATTTGGCAATTATCTTGTACCGCTGATGGTGGGCGCGCGGGATATGGCATTTCCGCGCCTGAATGCTTTCAGCTTCTGGATCAGCGCGTTTGCGGGGCTGCTGCTTTATTACAGTTTTGTCGGCGGAGTGGGGTTGGCGGGCACGGGTTCGGCGCCCGACGTGGCGTGGTTTGCCTATGCGCCGCTAACGGAGAAGGCGTTTTCACCGGGCCACACGGTGGACTATTGGGCGGTATCGATTCTGGCGAGCGGCATTGGCAGCATCGGGACGGCAATCAATATTATTGCCACAGTTTTTTGCATGCGCTGCAAGGGGATGACGCTGATGCGCATTCCGCTGCTCCCGTGGCTGTATGCGACGGTCTCGTTCCTGGTGCTGGTGACGATAAGCCCGCTTACGGCGGCGCAGGCAATGCTTCTGATCGATCGCTATCTGGGCGGACATTTCTTCGATACCCAAGCCGGCGGGTCGGCGATTCTGTGGGCGCACTTTTTCTGGATTTTCGGTCATCCGGAAGTGTATGTACTGGTGTTGCCGGCGTTCGCTTTCGCGAATGAGATTATTCCGGTGTTCTCGCGCAAGGCGATCTTTGGCTATTCGGCGATGGTGGCGGCATCGGTCTGCATCGGGTTCATCAGCCTCGGGGTGTGGGCGCATCACATGTTCACTATCGGTATGACATCGTTCGGGAATGCGTTTTTCACGCTGTCGACGATGCTGGTTTCGATTCCCACGGGGATCAAGACTTTCAACTGGCTGGCGACGATCTGGGGCGGGAAGATTCGTTTTGAAGTGCCGATGTTGTTTTCGATTGCGTTCATCCTGCAGTTTGTGATCGCGGGATTGACGGGCATCATGCTTTCGATCGCCCCGTGGAACTGGCAGCTGCACAATTCCTATTTTGTGGTGGCGCATTTCCACTACGTGCTGGTGGGCGCGATTGTGTTCATGATTTTCGCGGCGCTTTATTACTGGTACCCGAAGATGACGGGGCGCATGCTCGATGGGCGGCTCGGCAAGTGGCATTTCTGGTTGATGGTGATTGGTTTTCATATCACGTTCGACCTGATGCATATTCCGGGGCTGCTGGGCATGCCGCGCCAGATCTATACGTATGAGCCGGATCGCGGATGGACATTGTTGAACCAGATCGTATCGGTGGGCGGGTTCATCCAGGGCATTGCGGTTCTGATCTTTGTGTACAACATGGTGCACTCCTACTTCCGCGGTGAAACAGCGGGGGCCGATCCGTGGGATGCGTGGACTCTGGAATGGTCCACGCCCTCTCCGCCGCCGGTGTACAACTTTGCCAGCGATCCAGTGGTTGCGAGCCGCCGTCCGCTGTGGGACCTGAAGCATCCTGAAGATCCAGATTCAGCTTTTGAGTAAGCAGAGAGGATTTGAAGAGCGAGGCTGATGAGCACGATTCCCCTCCAAAACGCTGGCAAAGAGGAGCCATGGAGACTGCCGTCGCGCGGTGTGATTGCGATGGCGGGACTGATCACCGCGGAGTCGGCGATCTTCACGATCTTTGTGGTGGCGTACATGTATTACATCGGCCACGACGTTGCCGGTCCAACGCCGCGCGAGGTGCTGGAGATTCCGTATTTCGGAACAGTCTGCCTGCTTTCGAGCAGCTTCTTCATTGTTCTGGCCGAGCGCGCGATCGAGCATGGGAAGATGGCAGCTTTCACGCTGTGGTGGGCGGTGACCATGCTTCTGGGGACTATCTTCCTGGCCGATACGGGTCTCGAGTGGTACAAGCTGATCGTGAAGGACCACCTCACCATTCACACGAATTTGTTTGGCACCACTTTTTACTCGCTGGTGGGATTGCATGCGTCGCACGTGATCGTGGGGCTGATCATGATGCTGGTGGTGCTGGTGTTCGCGTTGGGACGCAAGGTGCATCCAGCGCACGCGGAACGGGTGAAAGTGCTGGCGATGTACTGGCATTTTGTCGATGCGGTCTGGGTGGTTGTGTTCAGTGTTGTCTACGTCATAGGAAGGTGATGGAACCTAGAGACCCGATTGCCGAAGGACGCCGTGAGGAGACGCAGCCCGGCACCATCCATTTGCCCGCGCCTACAGCGTGGCCGTTTCTGATGGCGCTGGGATTGACGCTGGTTGCGGCCTCGCTGGTGACCAACATGGGCATCGGAGCGCTGGGGCTTTTGCTTTCGATTGCCGGTGCGGTTGGATGGTTTCGCGATGTTCTTCCGCACGAGGCGCACGAAGACGTTGCAGTGGAAGAGGAATATGTCTCGCTGGTTTCGCCGTATGAGAAGGTTGCGCACATTGAGGTGGACGAGACCCACCGCGCGCAACTTCCCCTGCAAACATTTTCGCTGGGAAGCGCGATCAAGGGCGGCATCGCCGGCGGAATCGCGATGGTGATTCCGGCGGAGATTTACGGCATTGTTCGTTTTCACAGCATCTGGTACGTGGTGAACCTGCTGGGGGGCGCCGGGGTAGGCGGCTGGGTGAATCCGTCGGTGGAAGAGATGCGGCACTTCCACCTGAGCGCGTTCATCACGGCAAATATCATCCAGGGTGCGGTGACTCTCCTGGTGGGACTTCTGTACGGCGCCATGCTGCCGATGTGGCCGAAGCGTCCGATTCTGCTGGGCGGCATCATCGCGCCGGCGATCTGGACAGGGTTGTTGCACAGCGTGCTGGGCATCGTGAATCCATTTCTGGCCGATCGCATTGACTGGTGGTCGTTCGCGGCGTCGCAGGTGATTTTTGGGCTGGTTGCCGGTTACACGGTGGTGAAACTGGGCCATCTCGAGCGGCTTGCGCAGGTGCCGTTGGCGATGCGCCTGGGCATGGAGTCGCCAGGCCTGCATGCGGAGCATCACGGTGACGATTCGAAAAAGAAAGAGCCGCGGCCATGAGAGTTGTGCGCATCTTCGCCGGCGTAATGGGGATGGTGTTGCCGCTGATGACTGGCTGCAATTTGCCGGGGCGACCGCAGCCCGGCCCTGAAGTTCCGCGGCCAGAAACCGTTACGTCATTCGACACCTTGTACGGAGAGAACTGCGCGGGCTGCCACGGAAAGAATGGGGACAACGGCCCGGCCACGAATCTGGCCAATCCCGAATACGAGGCGCTTATCGACGATGTATCGTTACGCGATGTAATTGCGAATGGAGAGAAAGGCACGCTGATGCCTGGATTTGGGGTGAAGAGCGGCGGGCCGCTCACTGATGAGCAGGTCGACGCGGTGGTTCAGGGCATTCGTTCGCGGTGGAAGAAAGACAACGCGCTGGGCGGACAGACACCGCCAGCCTACAAGGCAACGCATGCGGGAGATGCAAGCAAAGGACAGGAAGTGTATGCCGCGGCGTGCGCACGGTGCCACGGAGAAAGCGCGCAGCACCCGGGAAGCGCGGGGTCAATTCTTGACGGATCGTTTCTTGCGCTGATCAACGAGCAGACCGTGCGGACAACGATTATTGCCGGGAGGCCGGATATTGGCGAGCCGGACTGGCGGAATCACATTCCGGGGCGGCCCATGACGGATGAGGAGATTACCAGCGTGAGCGCGTGGCTGGTGGCGCAACGACCCATTGCACCGGGCGCGCCGTATCCAAATGAAGCGCGAGCGAACGCGAATTCCTCCAAAGCAGACAAGAAGCCTTGACCAGACGAGCGCGCAGGAGAGAAGGTATGGACGAAAAATTGCCGGCGGCGAGTTCCGAGGAGCTGCAGAAGCGCCTGGAACAGGAGCGCGTCACGCGGCGCACGTTATTGATGAACGTGGGCATCGGGCTGAATGCGCTGGTGGTGCTGGCCCTGGCGACGCCGGTGGTTGCGTATGTGCTGGGTCCGGTGCTGCGGCGGAAGGATTATCGCGAATGGGTTGCGATCGGCGATGCAAGCGACTTCAAGCCCGGCGAGACGAAGCTGGTCACGTTTCGCAATCCGTTTCGCGATCCATGGGACGGGGATACGGCCAATGTGCCCGCATACGTGCGCTGCGCCGAGGACGGCAAGTACACGGTTTTTGCAATCAACTGCGCGCATCTCGGCTGCCCGGTGCGGTGGTTTTCGGAATCGCAGCTGTTCATGTGCCCGTGCCACGGGGGCATCTACTACGCTGACGGGAGCCGCGCTTCGGGTCCGCCTGAACGTGGGCTTTTCACTTACGAAATGAAAGTGGAGAACGGCAAGCTGATGATCAAGGCGGGCCAGCTTCCCACGCTGCGAAACCGAGCGGGCGGCGGTTCGCCGTGTCCGGCTGCCGAAGCACCAACTTCTCCAACACTGGTCACGAGGATCGATTCATGCCCGAGTACCAACAGGCCTGGTACAAGCGCCTCTACGATTGGCTAGAGCGGCGCCTGCAACTCGAAGGCCCGATCAAGGACGCCGTGCTGCATCCGGTGCCGAGGAGCACCGCGAGCTGGTGGTATGTGTTCGGCAGCGCGAGCCTGGTGCTGTTGATTCTGCAGGTCGTGACGGGGATTCTGCTGGGGCTCGTGTACACGCCGTCGGCGGCCGATGCGTGGAGTTCGCTGCAGATACTCAACCACCAGCTTCCCCTAGGCTGGTTTCTGCGGGCGATGCATGGATGGGGATCGAACTTCATGGTCGCGGTTGTGCTCATCCACATGGCCCAGGTGTTTCTATTCGGCGCATACAAATTTCCGCGCGAGCTGACGTGGATCCTGGGCGTGTTCATGCTGCTGATGACGCTGGGGATGGCTTTCACAGGGCAGGTGTTGCGTTTCGACCAGGATGCTTATTGGGGTCTGGGCATCGGGGCATCGATCGTGGGCCGCATCCCGCTGGTGGGCGGCCAGCTTGTGCACCTGATGCTGGGCGGTCCCATCATTAATGGCGCGACGCTGACGCGCTTCTTTGCGCTGCATGTATTCATTATTCCCGGAACGCTGCTGGCGTTTACTGGGCTGCATGTGTGGATGGTGTTGAAGCTTGGCGTTAACGAGTGGCCGATGCCGGGCCGCATTGTCCGGCGCGAAACGTACATCCAGGAATACAACGAATTGGCGCACACGGACGGCATTCCGTTTGTGCCCGGCGCGGTTTGGAAGGACCTGGTTTTTTCGGCGGCGGTGATCTTTGCGGTGGCGTTTTGCGCGGCGATGTTCGGTCCGTACGGACCCAAGGGCGTGCCCGATCCGACCATCATCAACACGGTTCCCAAACCCGACTTCTTCTTCCTGTGGATCTACACGGTGCTTTCATTTTTGCCGCCGGAGATGGAAACGCCGTTCATCCTGATCGTTCCGGTGGTTGCGGTCGCGATTCTGGTGGCATTGCCGTTTGTGGCCGGCGTTGGTGAGAAAAGCTGGTGGAGGCGGCCGATAGCGGTGTTCGCGGTGATGTTTATCGCGATCTGTTTCGGCGTCTTCACGCAATTGGGAACGACGACGCCGTGGAGCCCGCAGATGAATGCATGGAGCGGCGCGCCGGTTCCGGTGAGTTATATTGCCCGTCGCTCGCCGCTGGAACGGCAGGGGGCGAACGTTTTCCAGGAAAAGCAATGCCGCAACTGCCATGCGCTCGGCGGGCTGGGCGGCCAGCGCGGTCCGGCGCTCGATGATGTTGCGACGCGGCTGACCGAGGATCAGTTGATTCGCCAGGTGCTGCTGGGGGGTGGCAACATGCCCGCGTATGGGAGCGCGCTGACGCCGTCGGAGACTACAGCGCTGGTGCGATTCCTGGATACGCTGCATCCCAATTACCAGCCTGCGGCGAACGATGCTTCGCGGCAGGTGGTGGGGCAGGGTGCGGCGCCTGCTAATTCGACGGTGGAGCGCGGGGGCGGCCAGACTGCCGTCCACTGACATGAGCTGGGCAATCTCCGCTTTCGATTCACCGCCAGCGAACATTCTGACGGCGTGGTCATTTCCTCTTTCGCCTTTTGTCGGGCTCGCCATAACGCTGATTCTTTATCTGCGCGGATGGCGGGCGATCCGGCGGACTCGGCCGCGCCAGATGCCGGCGTGGCGCGCTGCGTCGTTTGTGGCGGGCGTTGGAACGCTGTGGATCGCGATTGCTTCGCCAATCGATGCGCTCGATGACTATCTTCTGGCGGCGCACATGATCCAGCACTTTATCCTGATGTCGATTGCGCCGCCGCTGATGGTTCTGGGTGCGCCAACGGCGCCGATGCTGCGGGGACTGCCGAGAGCGGTTCGTGTTCTGTTGCGGCCGCTGTTTCGGGCGAGGTGGGTGCATGGGGTAGTGCGCTTCTTGGTGCATCCGGTGACGGCGTGGCTGGCGATGAATATCGCCTACCTGGGATGGCACGTGCCGGCGGCGTTCGAAGTGACATTCCGCTCGGAGATGATCCATCAACTTGAGCATGCATGTTTCTTTTTCACTTCGACCGGGTTCTGGTGGGTGGTGCTTGCGCCATGGCCCGCGCGACGAGTATGGCCACGCTGGACTGTGATTCCGTACCTGCTGACTGCCGATGTTCTCAACACGGTTCTCTCGGCGACGCTGGTCTTTTCTGGGCGGGTGTTGTATCCGACGTACCTGGGGGCGGAGCGGGTCTCATCGCTCACGCCGCTGCAGGATCAGGTTGCGGCGGGGGCGGAGATGTGGGTGTTGAATTCGGTGGTGTTTCTCGTGCCGGCTGTGGTATTGACGGTCAGGATGCTTTCGCCTCGATCGCTGCAGGCAGCTTCGGCGTCGTGAGTGGTTTCTTTTCTCGTGGGTTTGCGCTGATAGCAAGTTGGCAGGTTGGCCGGTGAAACGTAGATCGAGGTGAGGTTCTACGCGGGATGAGGAAATGTCATGCAATCGGCGAATTCATCCTGAAAGGAAGGGTCGGCGGCAAGGCTAAGGTGCTCAATGTGCGGCAGGGCGGGGTCTTTGGTTTGCAGGAGAAGCATCTTGGCTCCGCGCAGGGCGGTGTTGCCGGCGGCGTGAATGAGTTCTTTCGGAGCGGCCAGCAGGCCGATGGCAATAGCGCTGTCGATCTGGACGTAATTGCCGAATGCGCCGGCGAGATAGACCTTCGTCACGTTGTCGACGCTTGTACCAAGGTGCTTGAGCAGGAGCTTGAAACCTGCGGCGATGGCTCCCTTGGCTAGCTGCAACTCGCGAATGTCGCTCTGATGGAGGACTACCGGCGCGGCGATGGAAAAGAGCTTTGTCCCATTTGCAATGCGCCCAGAGGGAAGAATGGCGGAGGCGTGCAATCCAGCCGCGACTGCGTCGACCAGGCCGCTGCCGCAGATGCCTCGGGGCGGGACATCGCCGATGACGGTGACATGCATTGTGGAATCCAAGAGGGAAACATGCGATACGGCGCCGGTGGCCGCGCGCATTCCCATGCGGATGGAGCCAGCTTCGAAGGCGGGGCCGGCGGCGGTGGATGCGCATACGATTCCGTCGCGATTGCCGATTGCGATCTCTCCGTTGGTGCCCAGGTCGATCAGAGCGACCAGGTCATCGGAGTGCGCCATGCCGATGGCATGAATGCCGGCCAGGATGTCTGCCCCGACAAACCCCCCGATGCAGGGGGCGAAGCGAATGGTGCAAGGCTCGGGTAAAGGCCAATCCAATTCGTGAGAGCGGAAGCGGCGTTCGCAGAGATGAGGCGAGGCGAAGGGGACGTGCGAGAGCGGTTCCACGTCGTGGCCGCAGAAGAGGTGGTGCATCACGGTGTTGCCGACCAGGAGGACTTCGGCGACTTGCTGTTCGCGGCCGGCGGCGAGGTTCACGATCACCTGTCGCAGGGCGGTGCGAATCACCGCGGTCAGGTCAGCGCCATCGAGCGCGGCGCGGATCCGGCTCATGACGTCGGAGCCAAAGGCCGCCTGGGGATTGAGCAGGGCCTCGACGGCAAGAACATTTCCCGAAGCCAGATCGATCATCTGGGCGGCGATGGTGGTTGTGCCGACGTCGATGGCGATGCCGAAGCCCGACTTTCCCGCCGTTTCCAGGTTTGAGGCGTCGGAAAGAATGTCCATGCGCCATTGTCCGCACTCGAGAACGAGGGTCGAGCCGGCGCGAGCGTGGCAGGCAAGCCGCCAGCCGTCGAGGAGTTGCCGGGGAGAGAAATGCTCACGATCGGACACGGTGACAGGGAGCGATCCTGCGAGTACCCGGACGCCGCAGCCTCCGCAGATGCCCTCGCCTCCACAGGGAAACTCGATGCCGTGGGCGGCGAGCGAAGATAGAAGTGGCGCGTCCCGTGCCACTTCGAATTCAACGGACAGCGGTTCCAGGCGGATCCGTACAAAATCTGTAGTCATTGCGCGGTTACGATGGAGTCACCCAGCGCGACGCGAACGGTGGCGCCGGGGGGCACGACCAGGAAGTTCGCGGCGTCCCACTCGCCATCGACCAGCCGTTGAAGGAGCGCGACGGATCCATGGACTTCGTCGAATGTCCATCCCTCGCGGTCGGCTTCAGCGCGAGCAAGACTGCGGCAGCGATCGTCGGAGCCCACGCCGGTGGAGATATACGTCAGGCCGGAATAATGACCGCGGTAGGCGGTGAATTGCTCGAACAGATAATTGCCATTCTCTTCACCGTATTGAGCGATAAGCTCTTCGCGGCTGCGGCGTTCTCCGAGGGTGTTTTTTGCGGACACCTCCGCGGGCTGGAGCCATTGGCCGGGGGCCTGAAACTCGATCCAGCCGGGCGAGCGATAGTACACGCCGGGATGGTCTTCAAAGTAGGCCTGGTATTTGCGGTTGTCGCCCATGAGGATGCCGATACAGTCGTGCACGCGGGAAAGAACCAGTTGGGTTTTTCCGGCCTGGATGCCATCGGTGCCCCGGCCGCAGAGTCCGTATCCAAGTAAGATTGCGTCGTAGCCGGAAAGGTCCGCGGCGTCGATTCTCTGCTGGAGATGGGAGCGCAGCCCCGCTCCCAGATCATGCAATCCCATGGTGAGCAATTCGATATCGACGGAGTGCGGCGAGCGCGCGGCCACGTATTCCATTTCGCGGGTGAGGACCTGACACGCGATTGCTTTGAAACGCATCATCGATTCCAATCCGACCGATGTCACTCAATGGGAGTTCAGGCTGCGACGAGGCGCTTCACCAGACTCACGGCCCCGCTGGCATTTTCGCTGTAGCCATCGGCACCGATTTCGCGGGCGTATTCGGTGGTAACAGGCGCGCCGCCGACCAGGATTTTTATGCGGTCGCGCACGCCGGCGTTCTTGAGCGCGTCGATGGTAGTGCGCATGGCAGGCATGGTCACGGTCAACAACGCGGACATGCATACGATCTGGGGTTCGCGTTCTTCAACGGCGGCGACAAACTTCTCCGGAGAAACGTCGGCGCCAAGGTCGATGACCTCGAATCCGCCGCCTTCGAGCATGGAGGCCACGATGTTCTTGCCAATGTCGTGGAGGTCGCCCTTGACGGTTCCGATCACAACGCGGGTGGCGAACTTCTGGCCAGCGGCGGTCATAAGAGGACGAAGGAGTTCCATTGCGTTTTTCATGGCGCGGCCGGCAAGGAGCAATTCGGGGACGAAGTATTCTTCGGATTCGAAGAGTTTTCCCACTTCATCCATGGCGGGAACCATGGAACTGGCGATTAGCTCCATGGGGGCTGCGCCAGCATCGAGAGCGGCCTGGGTCGCGGCGCGAGCTTTTTTAGCGTCCCCGCTGAGAATGGCGTCGTAAAGGTCTTTGGATTGCGGCATCTTGTTCACCCGGCAAATAACGTGCCCGAGCCTTTCAAATTTCGTGGAGATGGCGTCTTCAGGGACTGTTTCCAGCCATCGCCTGCGGTTGTCGGGCTTAATGCAAAGAGGATACTCCCAAGGAACAACGACCGTCGAGGGGAGAGCTATCCGGGCAGGAATGATTCCACGGCAAGCGGCTGTGTCGCGGGTCCTTGCCCGATGCGGGAGGCTGAGCTACCATTCCCTGCAGACTTCACGTCACCAACATTGCGATACGACCGAGGCCCTGCGCGGGGTATCGGAGAAAAGCAGGTACGCAGCTATGAATGGGCGCGATAGAATTTTCGCTTTGCTGGATGGCCGGCCCGTGGACCGGGTTCCGCTGATGCCGATCACCATGATGTTTGCCGCGGACCAGATCGGCGCGATGTACCTGCAATATGTCATGGATTACCGGGTGCTTGTCGAGGCACAACTGAGGACGGCGGAGCGTTTCGATTTGGATTTCGTGTCGTGCATTTCTGATCCGGCGCGCGAATGTGCAGATCTTGGGGGGGCAATCCGTCTTTTTGACGACCAGCCGCCGGCGTTGGTTGAAAGTGAGGCGCTGCTGGCGGACAAGTCGGTCCTGTCGAAGCTAAAGCTTCCGGATCCACTAGGCGGGGGACGGATGCATGACCGGGTAAAGGCGGCAGCCCTGCTTAAAGAGAAGGTCGGGGCCGACAGGATTGTCGAAGGATGGATTGAGGGGCCGTGCTGCATGGCAGCCAATCTGCGCGGCATCAACACGCTGATGCTGGATTTTTATGATGATCCTTCATTTGTCGATGACGTGCTGGCGTTCGTGACCGAGGTGGCGATTGCTTTTGGCCGTGCGCAGCGCGACGCCGGGGTTGATCTGATGGGCGTGGGGGATGCGCCCGCGTCGCTGATCGGGCGACCTCTTTTTGAAAATGTTATTGCGCCCTGGCATGCGAAGCTGGTCGAGGCACTCCGAGCGATGGGATTGAGGACGCGATCGCATATTTGCGGAAATACTTCGAAGATCTGCGAGGCGAGAGCCGGCATCGGCTACGACATCATTGATATCGACTCGCAGGTTGCACCCGAGCTTGCGCGGCTGAAGATGGGAGCGGAAACGGTCATTCTCGGAAATGTTCCGACGGTTGCGGTCATGGAAAAGGGGTCGCCCGACGACGTGCGCCGGGTTGCGGCCGAATGCCATCGCGCCCTCGGGGATCGGTTTATCCTGTCGGCCGGATGCGAGATTCCGCGGTCCACGCCGATCGCCAATATGGATGCGCTCTGCGACTACGTTCGTGCAGAAGCCTGATTTCGCGGGTGGGGGCAGGTTGCCCGTCCTTCGACAGTAAAGCCGAAAGGGATGGCGCACGGGGCGTTGTGTCTAGGTCCAACTGCGGCGCTTTTCGGCTGCGGGCTTGCGGCATTTGGCGACGATGAGCGTGAGGTCGTCCCCCTGTTCGTGAGGGCTGAACAGTCGCACATTCTGAAGGATGGCGGTGACAATTCCCTGGGGAGAACGCTGACGATTCTCGCGCAGGACTTCGATCAGACGCTCTTCTCCAAACTCTTCCAGAGCCGCATTGCATGCTTCGGTGATTCCATCGGTGTAGAGCAGAAGGATGTCTCCGGGAGAGAGCTTGCGTTCGTCGATACCGCAATCCCACTCGGGGAAAAGTCCAAGAACGGTGCAGGTGGAGTCAAGGAGTTCAAGCGTATTGTCCCTGCGAAGAAGAAAAGCGGTTTGATGTCCGCAGTTGGCATAGCGAAGGCGCCGGGTGCGGTCGTCGTATTCGGCGAAGAACACGGTCGCATACGAACTGTCCGGGGTGTTCTCAAAAAAGAGCTGGTTGACCGAACGCAAGAACCGTTCCGGCCGGGATGCCATGGCGCTCTGGCTGCGCAGGTTGGCCTGCAGGTTGGCCATCAGGAGCGCGGCCCCGATTCCTTTGCCTGAGATGTCGCCAACCACGAGTCCCAGTCGTGTTTGGCCAAAGTGGAGAAAGTCGTAATAATCGCCGCCCACTTCGCGGGCCTGGATGCAGAGTCCGGCATACTCCAGTGTCTTGAGCTGGGGGAGGGTTTGCGGGAAAAGCCGTGCCTGAACGCGCTTGGCAATGTCGATTTCCTGGGCGACACGGCGACCGGCTTCCTGCTTTTCGGCGGCGGCGCGGCGCTGCGCTTCGATTTCGCGGACGAAGTCGTCGCGGCCGACCAGTGCGAACGAGTTTCCGTCCACATCGTCGAAGCGGGTAAAGATTCCGCCCCAGAGGGTGGTCTGAGGGGGATGGTGAAACTTCACCCCCCGGCTGTGCCACTCCTGGAACTTGGCCATGACATCTTCGGTGACGAGCACGGCGTGCCTGGAGCGGCCGATTAGCTTGAAATCTTCGGAGTTGCGCCTGGGGCTGACGAGGGCGAGAACCGTGCTGCCGTCGGGAGGAGCTACGGCGACCCAGCGGCCGCCGGACTCGTAATTCTCGTCAATGACCAGGTTGAATCCGAGTTGGTCCACGAAGAAGCGCAGGCTCCGATCCTGATCGCGCACGAATACGTTGATGCAGAGGAGCCGTAGATACGGTCCCTCGCGATTGAGGAGAGAGGCGAACTGCGCTGCGGGATCGGGGCTGCCCATCGCTGCGATTATAAGGTGCGGGTGCGTTCGAAATCGTGCCGGTTGCAGTAGGCTCGTGTCATGTGGCGGCTGCAACAATTCCTCATGAAGGGAACCAGGGATGAACGAGCCTCTCGAAAAATTGCTCAATCGTTACGATTCCAGCGCTCCGCTTGAAAACGCAAGTACGATTCCCGCGCCGTGGTACCTGGATGAGCGGATTGAGAATCGGGAGCGGGAGCGGGTTTTCGGGTGCAACTGGATCGCGGTGGGACGCACGGACCAGGTCGGCGAGCCGGGGCAGTTCTTCACCGTGGAACTGGCCGGGGAGCCGCTGGTGGTGGTGCGGGGAGCCGATGGTGAGCTTCGTGCTTTCTATAACGTGTGCCGGCACCATGCGGCGGCGGTCGCGACTCTGCCGTGCGGAACTGTGCAGCATCTGCGATGTCCTTATCATGGGTGGACGTATGGCCTGGACGGAACGCTGAAAGGCGCGCCGGAGTTTGCGGGCGTGTGCAACTTCGATCGTTCGAAGAATGGACTTGTTCCGGTGAGAGTGACTGTATGGGAGCAGTTTGTATTTGTGAATCTGGATGAAGGTGCGGGGCCGCTGCCGGATTTCCTGGACGATTTGCCGGAGCGAATTGCCCCGCTGAGATTGAGTACTATTCACTTTTTTGAGCGAAGAACTTATACGCTCCGTTGTAACTGGAAAGTTTATGTGGATAACTACCTCGATGGAGGCTATCATGTGCCGCATTTGCACAAGGGCCTGAACAGCGTGCTGGATTACAAGGAATATACGATTGAGAACAGCCGTCGTTATTGCCTGCAAACCAGCCCCATGGTGAGTTCTCAAGAGGATAAGGCGTTTGCCGCTACCCGTACCGGGGATCGGGCTTATTACTACTGGATCTACCCAAACTTCATGATCAATGTGTACGAGGGCCTGATGGATACCAACCTGGTGTTGCCGATCGGTGTGGATTCGTGTCTCGTCCAATTCGATTTTTATTTTGGCGACGTGAGCGAGGGCAGGCGAGCCTACAACTCAGAAAGCGTGGCGGTGAGCGAGCGGGTCCAGGGCGAGGATGTGGACATCTGCGAATCGGTGCAGCGCGGGCTGCGTTCACGGGCGTACGAGGCGGGCCGGCTTTCGATTCGCAGGGAAGCGGGAGAACATTTGTTCCACCGGCTGCTGTCGGATGATCTCAGGTCATAGGCCGTTGGTCCAAACTGCCACAGACTGCTAACGCCCACCGTTGAATTCATGGACAGCGTCGAGCATGGCGACGATGTTTTCGACGGGGGTGGCGGCCTGCACGTTGTGAATCGTGTTGAAGACGAATCCTCCGCCGGGGGCGAAGATTTCGCAGCGGCGCAGTACCTGTTCGCGGACTTCTGCCGGCGTGCCGAAGGGAAGAACCTTCTGCGTGTCGACGCCGCCCCCCCAGAAGACGAGCTGCCTGCCGAAGTTGGCCTTGAGCTGTTCCGGCTCCATGCCGGTTGCGGAGCATTGGACGGGGTTGATGATGTCGATTCCGGCTTCAATAAAGGAGGGCAGGAACTTGGATACCGCACCGCAGGAATGCTTGAAGATTTTCCACGCGGTGTGGGCGTGGATCCAGTCGCATAGCTGCTTGTAATACGGGAAGTAGAGACTACGAAGGGTTTTGACGGAACAGAATGCCGATGTTTGCGTGCCGAAATCAGTGCCGCACAGAAACAAGGCGTCGATGGTGTTGCCGACGGCGGCGTGGATGCGCTCCAGGTTTTTAATCGCGACTTCGCATTGGCGCTCGAAGATCTTGTGGATGTAGTCCTGGCGGCTGCTGGTGGAGACGTACCATTCGGTCACATCACGGATCCCCTTGGGATTGCGCAGGAAGGGCGCCGGGACGAGAGCGATGTCACCGAGGGCGGTGCCTCCGAAACTTGCGATGACGCCGAGGCCGGTGGCGCTTGCCGCATGCACGGACTGGACGAGATGCTCGAGATCGACATTCTCGATTGGTTTGAATTCCTCCATATTGTCTTCGGGATTGAGGCGCTCTTCCTCGAACGGTTCCTGGCGGATGATGGAGTCGAAGAAGTAGCCTCCGCGCGGCATGCGGCCGCTGGGCGGGGCTGTCGTATCGCCCTCGGGATAGATGAGCGTGTCGCCTTTGGGGTCGGTGGTTACATTGAAGTCGCCGGGGACGAGCACCTCCAGCCCGTTGAATTGCCACTCCTTCCAGCGATCGGCGGGGAAGCCGAACATGGTGTTGCGGGAGAAGACGCCGACCACATCGAGGCCCATGGCATCGCGGAGATCGTCGTCGATCAGGGCGAGCATCTGGAATGGCTCGTGGATGCGGACCGGGCGCTTCTCCAGGCCATAGTGGTCGCGCAGCGCGGCGACGCAACTGGCATGCACGCCTGTCACCGCTGTTCCGCCAAAGTCAATGGGGACGCGGTCGGGTTGTTCGTGATTCAAGGCGGCTTTGAGCCGGTCGCGGCTTGCTGCTTGTGTCGTCGTCATAGACGCCTACGATTCGGGCTTACATGGGTATGCGGTAAACATTCGCGGACCAGGGAGGCAATTGCGCGTACACCTTTCCAGATTTGACTTCGGCGGTGGAGGGTTGGGGCCCAATTGCTTGGGGATGTTCGAAGCTGTTCTCGGTGTTCGGGTCGGAGCTTTGGAGAGTGGTGACGTTGGCCGTGCCCGACCGATCGAACCCCGTCAGCCGGATTTCCGCGGGACGGGCAGACGCTGTGGTGTTGATGACCTTGACGATGAGTTCATGAGTACGCTCGTCCAGCGTTGCGCTGGTGTAAAGGCCGCCTTCGGCTTGCGGCGTGGAGGGCACAATGCGCGTTCCTGCGTTATTGGCGAAGAATCGCTGAACATAATAGTTCGGAGTGCCGTACGAGCGCAGGTTGTCGAACCAGATAGCGTCGGGCGTCCACTGCCAACCGTCAATATGAGCGAGGAGCGGGGCGTAGGACGCCATCTGCACGACGTCGCCGTTGCGCTCGAGCCCGGTCATAAACGCCGCCTCGGAAATAGCGGCTCTCCAGTTGTTGTGGTTGTCAGGCTTGGCCACGCCGGAGGTCTGGGCAGCGTATTCGCCCGCAAATATCTTTGGCCCGGAGCGGTCGTAGTGATCGTAGCGGCCGGTGTTGTTCAGGAACCATTCCGGATTCATGTAATAGTGTTCGTCGACGATGTCGGGCTTGAGCTGCCGCCAGTTGGTCCACATGGAGTCGAACGGCTCGCCGGCAGGAGCGGGACCGGCGCTGACTACCAGCTTGATCTCAGGGTGCTTCGCTTTTAGCGCGGCGGCGAAGACTTTGTAGCGCTCGAGATAGCGCGCTCCCCACTGCTCGTTGCCTACTCCCATCATCTCAAGGTGAAACGGAGCGGGATGGCCCATCTGCGCGCGCAGCTTGCCCCAGGGCGAATCGACTGGCCCGTTGGCGAACTCAATCAGGTCCATGGCGTCCTGAATGTACTCGTTGAGCTCATCCATTTTCGCCGTTTCGCTGGAATTGAATTGGCATGCCATACCGCAATTGAGGATGGGCAGCGGACGAGCGCCGATATCTTCGGCCAACTCAAAATATTCGTAGAAACCGAGGCCAAAGGACTGGAAGTAATCCGGCGTGGGGCGGTGGTCGAACTCATCATTCCAGCGATTCATGATGGTCTTTCGTTCCGCTATGTCGCCCACCGTGGTCTTCCAGCGATAGCGATTCATCAAGGTCCGGCCTTCGACGATGCAGCCGCCGGGGAAACGGATGAATCCCGGATGCAGGTCGTACAGCAGCTGGACGAGGTCTTTGCGCAATCCGTTAGGGCGGTGGTTCCAGGTGTCGACAGGAAAAAGCGAAACCATGTCGAGGTCGGCTTGGCCGGTGCCATCGACGAATATATTCAATCGGGCATGGGGCTCGGTTGCGCCGGCCCGAATGACGGTTTCATAGTGCTGCCACTTTCCGCCGAATCCCTCAAGTTTTCCGCTGCCGATCTCTTTTCCGCTCTCGTCGGTGATGGCGGCGCGGAGGATCTTGGGGCCATCTGCGCGTACATAGGCGGAGAACCGGTATTCGGCGCCGCTCTCCACGCCGATGCCGCGCAAGCCGGTGTTGTAAAAGCCGTAGCCCGATTCATACACGCGAACGCGGAGGTAGTGCGGATTGCTGGCGTTGAGCGGGTCGTCGGTCCGGATATCAAGTTCGCCCTTTGATGCCTCGATTCCCTTGGCATTGACCGCCATGATCTCGTGCCACCCGGCGAGAGGCTGGCTGAATTCGAAGGAACGGTTTTTGACGAGTTCGGGATAGAGGCCGCCGTCGGCGCCGAAGTTGATGTCTTCGAAAAAGATTCCGAACATCTGCGGAGATATCGCGGCCCCGGGATGAGCGACATCGACGTTGATGACCGCTGTACCAGGCTGTTGCTGGCTGAACAGACCGAGGGGTACAACCGCGACCGAGAGAAGTGCGATCAGGAATTTGGTATGCATGGCAGTCGCGGTCCATTGTACGGCGGGGCGGGCAATTCTTGTTTCTTTCGCGGCGACGTCCGAAAACCGAATCTGCCAGCCTACTGGGGCGGCGTGTGTCCGATGAACTTGTCGGCCCACTGGAGGAACCACTTCATATTGGGGGCATCGGTGTGGCCGCCGTCGTGCTGGCGCCACGCCAACTGGCCGTCGAGCAGGCCGTGATTGACGGGGGGGGCATTTTGGCGGTATGGGCGTCGCCATCCAGGATCACCTTGGATATTTACCAGCAAGCAGTGAGCGAAGAGAAGAGGTTCGCGCAGGGGCTCGCTTTCAAGGGCCTCATGGGCACCTCGATCTTCAGCACCCTTCAGCACCCTAAAACGGACGAGAAAGAAGAATCGATGTCTGTAGGATGTTGATTCTGAAGGGAAATGGTAGGCACGACTGGATTCGAACCAGCGACCTCTTCCGTGTCAAGGAAGCGCTCTAACCAACTGAGCTACGCGCCTAAAGCCGAAAGAACGCCAAGTTTTCCGTAATACCGCCCTGCGTATGTCGCAGGCTGGTTTCTCAGCGCCAGCCTGCGACACGCCTTTCGGTGCGCTCAGCAAACTTGGCTCGATAGAAGTCTATCAGGATTGGTGACCTCGGCAAAGCTGGCAGCCGGTTTTTGCGGTTGGACCTACCAATGAGCATTCACCGTCAAGTTCGAGCCGGAATGGTGCTTACTCCTTCCGTTGCCCGAATCGCGATACCATCCTGTACGATCAATCTTTAAGACGCACGATTACTGCTCACCACCGCGAAGATTTAAAGCAACGATCAGTCACTGCTTCGAATCCGCCTGGTGTCAATACGCGTCAATTTCGACTTTCAGCCATGCCCGATCGTTTGTACGCGCGCTTTAATCCGCTCCATGCCGCTCCTAACCTGCTTACCCTCATGCGGATATGCCTGGCGCCCTTTTTGGTGTCGGCGATCCTCGACAACCGATTTGTGCTCAGTTTTATCCTGTTTCTTGCGGCGGGATTGAGCGATGCGCTCGATGGCACTCTGGCGCGTTGGCTCGAACAGCGAACCGTCCTGGGTTCCTACCTGGATCCGGTGGCCGACAAACTCCTTTTGAGCACCCTCTTCGTCGTACTCACCCACAAAAGCCTGATTCCGGTCACTATCACGGTTCTAGTCTTCGGTCGGGACGTGGGGATCCTGTTGGTTGCCGCCATTCTCTATGCGGCGGTAGGGCGGCGCGAATTCAAACCCAGTCTCTTCGGCAAGGCAAACACCGTCGCCCAGGTTACATCTGTGGCGGTAGTCCTTCTCCATCAAATCTCTGGCGCCAGTTGGGTTGTTGTCTTGCGAATGGTGGCACTTGACGCTACGGTTGCCCTCACTGTGGCGTCCGGGCTTCACTATGCGTGGATGGTGACGCGACGGATGTCTCCTCCCGCCGTCGACCATGGTGGAAGCGCGGGAAAATAGATCAGTGCTCCGATTCGGCTTCTTCCGTCTCGACGGTTTCCTCGATTTCCATGTCGTGGAATTCCTCGGAATCGAAGATTTCGCCACACTCCAGACACTCAACAAATTCAGCGTCGTCGTGCCGGGAAACGATACGTACTCTTGGGTGTTTGCAGACCGTTGGCATCGCTTTTAGATTCGATTGGATTCGGGCAGTCTCTCCATTGTTGCATCCTCGATCCATCCCCTGCCAGAGTTGAATCGCACTGGTGGAAGCTCTCTTGACGCTGGAACCTGGGGTAAAAGCAGCTCGCATACTGGATGCCCGTCTCGGGGCTAAAAAAGCGACCCGGAACTGAGGGACCAGCCTGAGGTAACCAGTATTCACTCCACCGCGTTTTGATGCCGGGTTAGAGGCGAGGCATTCAGATGCTCTTTCCGCCAGATTGTATCGATCCTGGCAGCAATTGCAAATCAGATTTTGGTGAATCTTCGCGCTGACCCTGGCGGTTGTTCGTTTTAGCGGTAATCTCCCGCTCCCACGCCGCCCGGCAAAGCCTTGAATCGCGGACGAAACTGGTCGTATACTAAATACGGACCGAACAAGTCGGATATTTCAGCATGCTCAAATTAACAAAGAAGGCGGACTACGGGTTGATGGCGCTGAAATATCTCGCCGAACATCCCGAAACGCCCGCGCTGAGCGCTAAGGATATCGCCGATGCCTATGGCATTCCGGCGCAATTGCTGGCCAAGATTCTGCAGCGATTGACGAAAACCGGCCTGTTGCGTTCGCATGCGGGCATGAACGGGGGCTATGCGCTGGCCCGGGATTCCCGCCAGATTTCGGCATTCGAAGTGATTCATGCCATCGATGGACCCCTGTTCATCACTTCGTGCACGAAAGGCGCCAAGGGCTGCGACCTGACCCCGAGTTGCACGATCAAGGAACCCCTGGCGCGCGTCAACGACACCATCGCCGCGGTACTGAAGAGCATAAGCATCTTCGATCTGGCCGACCCGGAGTCGCACGCAGCGAAACCCGGTGCCGAGAAGGCCGGTGCAGGGCGAATCCCTGGGCACGGACTTGTCACATTGACGGTATAGGACCAACAACCACCCGGCGCGCAGGTGCGCTTGCCGGAGAGCTTTGGGCGTTGACTGAGGAATGGAAGCGATGAGCACAGTTTCAAACCAGGCGGTAATTCCAGCGGGGGTGAGCCTGCCCATATACATGGACAATCATGCAACCAGCCCGCTCGATCCCCGGGTTCTGGAGGCGATGATGCCGTACTTCACGACCCGGTTCGGCAATGCGGCCAGCCGCAACCACTCGTTCGGGTGGGAAGCCGAGCAGGCGGTCGAGGCCGCCCGCGAGCAGATCGCCAAACTGATTGGGGCGGCTGCCAAAGAGATCATCTTTACTTCGGGTGCGACCGAGAGCAACAACCTGGCCATCAAGGGCATCGCGGAAATGTACCGCGAGCGCGGCAACCACATCATCACCCAGGTCACTGAACACAAGGCCGTGCTGGACACCTGCAAGCGCCTCGAAAAATACGGCTACCGGGTTACTTATCTGCCCGTAAAGGCGGATGGAATCATTGACATCGAAGACTTGAAAAGGGCCATGGATGAAAAGACCATCCTGGTTTCGATCATGGCCGCCAATAACGAGATCGGTGTCCTGCAACCGATTCGCGAAATCGGCAAAATCTGCCACGAAAAGGGTGTGCTGTTCCACACCGATGCGGTGCAGGCTGTTGGCAAGGTGCCGGTCAATGTCCTGGCTGACAACGTCGATGTGCTTTCGCTCTCGGCACACAAGGTTTATGGCCCCAAAGGCGTGGGTGCTTTGTATGTTCGCCGGCGCAATCCGCGCGTGCAGATTGCCGCGCAAATCGACGGCGGCGGCCATGAGCGCGGCATGCGCTCCGGTACGCTTAACGTTCCCGGCATCGTGGGCTTGGGCAAAGCCTGCGAAATTGCGCTCCAGGAAATGGAGACGGAAGCGGCTTATCTCCGCGGACTGCGCGATCGGCTCAACGAGAAACTTGAGTCGGTATTGGACTACGTCCACGTGAACGGATCCATGGAGCATCGCCTTCCAGGCAATCTGAACATGAGTTTTGTTTATGTCGAAGGCGAGTCCCTTTTGATGGGCATCAACGATGTGGCGGTTTCGAGCGGCTCTGCCTGCACCTCGGCGACGCTCGAGCCATCGTATGTGCTGAAGGCCCTCGGCCTCGGCGACGATGTAGCGCACAGTTCCATCCGCTTCGGTCTCGGCCGATTCAATACCCTGGCCGAAGTGGACTACGTCGCCGCCAAGGTCATCGATATTGTGCAGAAACTCCGGGAACTGTCGCCTCTGTACGAGATGGTGAAGGAAGGCATCGACCTGACCAAGATCGAATGGCAGGCGCATTGAACATGAGCGTAGAGCTTCTAGCTGGAAGCTGGTAGCTAAGAATTTTGCGGCTTCCCCGCACGAGGAGAAACGGAACGAAATGGCATACAGCGACAAGGTAGTGGACCACTACAGTCATCCGCGCAACGTGGGCACGCTGGACAAGACTTCGGGCGACGTGGGCACCGGGCTCGTCGGCGCGCCCGAGTGCGGCGACGTGATGCGTCTCCAGATCAAGGTGAATCCTGAAACGCAGGTGATCGAGGACGCCAAGTTCAAGACTTTCGGCTGCGGCTCGGCGATTGCCAGCTCATCGCTGGCCACCGAGTGGATCAAGGGCCGCACCGTCGAAGATGCGCTGGCGATCAAGAACACCGATATCGTGAAGGAACTGTCGCTGCCGCCGGTGAAGATTCACTGCTCGGTGCTGGCCGAAGATGCGATCCGCGCCGCGATCGGCGACTGGAAGAAAAAGAACAGCGTTGCGGAGACTGCTCCGCCCGCGACGGCAACCGCTCATTAGCGAGTGTCAGGGCACGACTTCAGTCGTGTCGGAAATTTAGTCCGCGGACAACCGGCCCGTAGCCCCCTGCGGATCGAGGTGGAAGGCTCAAATGGAAAACATTGTCACAATCGGATCAAAGCCCGCGGAAGGCGCATTTGCGCCTGAACCGCAGGCCCACGAACAGCAGGCCTCTACTGCCGCGCCGCAGGGCCTGCTCGTTACGGAACCCGCCGTCAAGCGCATTCGGATCGCGATGGCCAAGGAAGGCGTGGCTCCTGAGGAGGGCGGCCTTCGCCTCGGCGTGTCCGGCGGCGGATGTTCGGGTCTCTCCTACGTCATGAAGTTCGACAGCCAGCCGCGTGAGCGCGATCGTGTTTTTGAATTCGACGGCGTGCGCGTGTTCATCGATCCCAAGTCGTTTGTCTACCTGCACGGCATGACGCTGGACTACGAAGAGACGCTGATTCGCCAGGGATTCAACTTCATCAATCCGAACTCCACGCGCTCCTGCGGCTGTGGTTCGTCTTTCTCGGCTTGAGCCATGTCGCATTTAGTAAGGGTTGAGGCATGTTGAAGGTGGTTGATTCCGCAGTTCCCGTTGCCTGTTGGTCCTGCTCGATAGCGCACAACGACTCCACCCTGTTCTGCCCCCATTGCAGCAAGATACAGCCTCCTCCCGGCGCTGATTTTTTTACTGTCTTTGCGCTGAGTCCCCACCTGAACCTGGACTTGCCCTCCCTGGAAAAGGAATTTCATCGCCTCAGCCGCAGGCTGCACCCCGATCGTTTTGCGCGCGCCGAGCAGAACGAAAAGGAGTGGAGCCTCGCGGATACTGCGCTCCTTAACGATGCCTATCGCACTCTGAAGGACCCGATCACCCGCACGGAATACCTGCTCAAATTGCATGGCGCCGAAATCGGCGAGGAACATGCTGGCAAGGATCGTCGCAGCGGCGAAATGGGCGCATCGCGCGTACCCTCAGATCTCCTCGAAGAAGTTTTCGATCTCAACATGCAGCTTGAGGAGATGCGCGCGGCCCACAGGGCCGGAGAAATCGACCATGACCTGGAAAGAAGCTTGATTGAAGCCAGGGAAAAATTTGAAGGGCTGCGCAATGTCGTTGATCAGGATCTGCGCGCGCAGTGGAACACGTGGGACCTGGGCGACGAAATTGCGCGTCAGGCATCGCAAAAAGGGATGGTGGCGTTGCTTGATCGGAGGCGTTATCTCAACAACCTCGTGCGCGACGTGACCGAGACTCTGGACGGCAAAGACGGCATTGGAGTGTTTACGCAACGCGGCCGGTAAGAGCTGCGAACGGACAAGGAAGATCATGGCGGAAGGACGCGTAGTTGGCATTGACCTGGGGACAACGAATTCCCTGGTCGCCTACATGGAAGGCGACAGGCCCGTGGTGATTCCCGGCGTCGACGGTTCCAATCTTGTGCCGTCGGTCGTTGCTCTCGATCCCATTGCGGCGGGCGGCGGGCGGCCTACCGTTACCGTCGGCAACAGCGCGCGCAAGGCCCTTATCGAGCGGCCCGAACGCGTCATTTACTCCGTCAAGCGCCTCATGGGCCGCGGCCTCGCCGAAGTGCAAAGCGAATTGAAGCTGTTTCCATTTCGCCTGTCGGACGACGTCGAAGCCGGAGAGGTCCCGCGCATTCAACTCGGAGAACTGCGGTTCACTCCGCCCGAGATTTCCGCCTACATCCTTCGCCAGCTCAAGCGCAATGCCGAGCGGTTTTTCGCCTCGCCGGTCACGCAGGCGGTCATCACCGTCCCCGCGTACTTTAACGATGCGGAGCGCCAGGCCACAAAAGACGCTGGACGGATGGCCGGCCTCGAAGTGCTGCGGCTCGTAAACGAGCCTACCGCGGCCGCGCTGGCCTATGGCCTGGACCGCGAGAAGGAAGGAACGATCGCCGTCTACGACCTGGGTGGCGGGACCTTTGATATTTCCATTCTCAAACTGCGCGACGGCATCTTTGAAGTGCAATCGACCAACGGCGACACCCACCTCGGCGGCGATGATATCGACAACCTGCTGCTTGCCATCGCTCTCGACGAGATCTACTCCGAGCACGGTGTTGATCTGCGCGCCCATCCAGGCGCCGTGCAGGCCCTGCGCAAGGCTGCGATCGACACCAAGATTCAGCTTTCGAGCCAACCGGTCGCGCAATTCGACATTGAGCTTCCCAACGGCGATCGCTACCAGCGGGAGATTCCGCGCGACGTGTTCGAGGGTCTCATCGAACCGGTCCTCGATCGCACCGCCGCGCCCTGCAAGCAGGCCATGCTCGATGCTGGTGTAATCCCCGAGCAGATCGACGAAGTCGTGCTGGTGGGAGGATCGACGCGTATTCCGGCGGTTCGCCAGCTTGTTGACGATCTGTTTCACCTTGGAGCGCGCGGCAAGAAGCCGCACATGGAACTGAATCCCGATGAAGTAGTTGCGTTGGGCGCAGCCGTCCAGGCCGACATTCTCGCCGGAGCCTCGAAGACAACCGAGGAAATGCTGCTGCTCGACGTCACGCCGTTATCTCTCGGTATCGAGGCTTTGGGCGGGACGGTTGCACGCATCATCGAGCGCAATTCCACCATTCCCGCCTCGGCCACCGAGCACTTCACCACCGGCGTTGACGGCCAGACCAATGTGGCGATTCACGTGGTCCAGGGCGAGCGGGAACTCGCCGCCGACTGCCGCTCGCTGGCCCGCTTCGATCTCAGAGGCATCCCTCCCATGTCTGCCGGCCTGCCGCGCATCGAGGTCCGTTTCCTCATCGACGCCGACGGCATCCTGCATGTCTCCGCGCGGGAACAGCGCTCCGGAAAAGCGTCGCAGATCGAAGTGAAGCCTACGTATGGGCTCACCGACGAGCAGGTCGAGAGCATGATCCTCGAATCGTTTGATCACGCCGAAGAAGATTTCGCCATGCGCCTGCTGATCGAATCACGCAACGAGGCCGACACGATTCTCGCGGCCGTGGAAAGAGCTCCTGAGAGTCCCGCGTGGCACCAGCTGAGCGAAGTCGAGCGTACCGCGATTGCCGCCGCGCGCGATCGTCTTGACCAGGTCAAGCTCTGCGACGATATGCGCGCTATTCGCGAAGCCACGGTGGCTCTCGATCAGGCCACGCGACATTTTGCGGAACTGATGATGGAGGCTGCCGTGACCACCGCCATTCGCGGCAAGACAATGGACGCCGCCGGAGAAGAAGTGGGCGATGAAGTCAGCGCTCCGCACCCGATGGCTCCCGCTGAATTCAAGTAGCGACTCGCCGAACGCGGAACGCTGAAGGAACAAGATGAGCGAAGTAGCAAAGAAGGAAATCCCGGCCGAGAAACTCGTACGCGTCACCTTCCTGCCCGAGGGCACGACTGCGGAGTTCGAATTCGGCGCCATGCCATACGACCACCACGGCAAGCCGATGTCGTTCCTCGACGTTGCGGAAAATCATGACATCTTCCTCGACCACGCGTGCGGCGGCGTATGCGCCTGCACCACTTGCCATCTGTGGATCAAAGACCAGGGCGGCGTCAGCGAGCCCGACGACGACGAATTGGACCGGCTCGACATGGCCGCCGACCAGCAATTGAACTCCCGCCTCGGCTGTCAGGCCGTGATTACGCGTCCCGGCAACTACGTCGTCGAGATCCCCAAGTGGAATCGCAACTACGTCTCCGAAGGCAAGCCTCTGACCCTGGCGGAAACCAAGTAACTGGGTGCCCCGCGCCTCGATTTTGAGACGCGGGAGACCCTTCCAGCCCAGATAGGAACTCAGTCCAAAATCAAGGAAAAACATGCCCCGCGAAATTCATTGGACCGACTTCGAAGAGATCGGCATTCAACTGCAGGAGAAGTTTCCCGACATCGACCCGCTCACAGTTCGATTCACCGATCTCCATCGCTACGTGACTGAGTTGGAAGGCTTCGCGGACGACCCATCGAAGTCGAACGAGGCCAGGCTCGAGGCAATTCAGATGGCGTGGCAGGAGGAATACGAGGACGCAAAAGATTAGTCACGGCCCTCGAAATTAATCGCGTCCTCTGCGTTCATCCCATCCGAACGCATTCTCGAAGTGAACGAATTGTCTTTCCTGCTCCGGAACTAAATACACGCTGATCACGTCGAACCGCACCGGCGGCCGTTCGCGTCCCGGCAATTGCCTCAAGTACTGCGTGGCAAGTCGCCGCAGCGTGTTTCGCTTGAGCCGGTCGACGGCTGCTTCCGCGGGAGTCATGTCCTGCGCCGTGCGAGTTTTCACCTCAACGAAGCAAAGCATTGGACCCTGCCACGCGATCAGGTCAACGTCGCCGGGCCGGTCGCCGCACGACCATCGCCGCGCAACCACGATGTACCCCTTGCGCCGAAGGAAAAACAATGCCGCGTCCTCTCCCGCGATGCCGGTCCGCAAATGCGCGGGAACATTGTCGCGCCCTCGCCTGCGTGCAATTGCGTCCAGTCCGGCCATGGTGCGCTCCAGCCAGCCGGTCCCTGTCTTTATCACTTGTTCCACGGCCAATATTGTCGGCCTATCGCCGGCAAATCGCAAATTGGGCCGATCTTCACTGCGGGGTCAGGTGGTAAAAAGGCAGTGCGGCGCCGGGAACCTTTCCGTCCGCCAGAGCGTACTTAATTCGCTAGAGGGATGATGAGTATGAAACGTGTTTGGATCTGCTGGCCGGCCATCGGGCTTTCCGCGATCGCCAGCCTGGCTGGTTGCCGGGTGCATGTGGACAAAGACGCCAACGGGCAGGAGAAGACCGTGCAAGTGGACACGCCCTTCGGCGGCGTGCACGTGAATACCGACCAGGTTTCAGCGTCGGACCTCGGGCTTCCGGCCTATCCCGGCGCCGAGATTGTCCGCGGCGACGACAAGCACAAGTCGGCCGATGTCCATCTGGGTTTCGGAGAATGGGAGCTGCGGGTTCGAGCGGTCTCCTACGCCACTTCCGACAGCCCGGAGAAGGTTACCGAGTTCTACAAAAAGGCTCTGGGCCGCTTTGGCGATGTAATTACGTGCGAGAACAAGTCGCCGGTGGGCACGCCCACGATCACGTCCGAAGGTCTCACCTGTGCGGATGATGGAAAGAATTCGAATGTGAAGATCGACGACAACGATTACACGTCCCATGAAAGGCTGCAACTGAAGGCTGGCTCCAAACGCCACCAGCACATCGTTGGCTTTGAAGAGTCGCGTGAGGGCAAGACGCGGTTTGCGCTGGTCGCGTTGGATCTGCCGGCGGGACACAATTCCGATTAGGAGTCGCCGCTGTACCCGACGATTGAGCGCCTTTATAAGTTGGACCCGAAGGCCAGCAGACGGCCGTCGCAATCCTTCACGACAAACTCCCGCGAGTGCCATGGCATGTTGGCAAGTTGCCGAGTGAACTCCACGCCCTTGGCGGCGTATTCAGCATAAAGCGCGTCTGCGTCTTCGACATTGAGGTATGCGTCCAGAAGTTCGTCGGAATATTTGTCCGGATTGGCTGTGGGCGGCTCCGCGCAGCGGAAGTGAATCGCATGCTCGTCGCGCGCAATGATTGCGTAGACCGGTGGGTCCTGCCACGTCCCCAGACACTCGAAACCGAGCTTGTCCTTGTAGTAGGCGAGCGTGCCGGGAATGTCGATAGTGAAGAACACAGGTGCGATCTCACGGATCATTGCAGCGCCCCTTCGAACAATCAGTTACTTTGCCGGCTCGTTGACATTCGCATCGAATGCGCCGGTCTCAATCACGTTGCCGTGCTTCATCTGAACGAAGATCCGGTACTGCCCTGCGGACGGAAATCCATACGGGAAACTTACCGTATTTGGTAAATTGCCGCGGCCCATCTCCATGCCTGGCATGTTCATGGTGGCGGCGTGGTTCATTCCGGAGCCGTATGATTGCGGATTCGCCATCATGAACGCAGCCATCGCCACCGTGCCTGTCGGATGAATGTGCGCAAACACCGATCCATCTGTCTTGACGAAAGCGGCATGCCCCAGCATGCCCATGTAGAGCGCCATGTCCGAGGGCGCCTTGCCTCGCTGATCGAGCAATGCAAACTCGAAATCTTCGGCGGTTTTCGGAGCCATATTGACCGGCTTTTTCCACACCATCGTGTAACCATCAGGCAGACTGAACCGCTGAGCGTCGCTGCTCGCCGCCCCGACAGCCACATCGGTTCCCTCGGCATCATCGCCCTGCAACGGTCTGCCCGTGAGCGAGGGGAGCGTTAGGCTCCCCACAATCGTTTCTGGAAATCCCGATGCATGCACCACATCGGCGTATAAGCGATAATTTCCCGCTGGCACAGACGGCATGGAAAGTTGAAACTCGCCTGTGGCCACCGGCTCGGGATGCAGGTGATACACCACGTCCATCTGCGGCCAGCGGATCATGTAGAGGTGCATCAGGTGGTCGTGGTCAGGGACAAAATCATCCAGCTTGCGGTTCGACAGCCATCCCGGGTCGTGCAGTTCCAAGTCAAGTACATTCCCTTCGCGAAGAGCGGGCTGCATGGTCAGGGGCTTGTAGATGTATTCGGAATAATTGGAAGCTTCCGACTTCCACCAGGTGTTTCCCAGCACGATCGCAGCGACCAGCAGCGCGAATGTGACCGACATGGCGATATAACCACGCCTGCGCCCGTTGGGCGAAACCGATTCTCCGGGCCCGAGCCGGGCTTCGCGCGTAGCCGCTCCCACAATCCCGATCATGCCTGCAACCAGCAGGACTCCCAGAACCGCCAGCCCCGCGCCCATCCCCGGCTGCATTTTGCGCGTGCTCATCGCCGTGGCCGGGAAGGGAATCGACAGCACGCCGTCGCCCTGGCTGCCATTTACGGCAAAGCGAATTTGCCAGGAGCCCGTCGCCATGATCCACAAATGCGCGGTGTAAAAGCCCGCATCGGCCGAGGGTCGGTCCATACCGTCGGGAACAGGCGGATGCTTTGACGCGTCGCCGGTCAGCGGCACAGGCGTTACGGTGATGCGCTCGATACCGGGTCCCTGGGCGCGTACTTCAATGTCCGCGACTCCCGGAATCACCAGCGGCGGCCGCACCACGACCGACAACTTGTAAGGACCGGCCTGTCCCTCGGCGTACACATCCGGACTGCCGACGTGGGCGTAGGCGGGGACTGAGAGCATTGCCGCAGCTATCAACCAAGACCAGGAAAAAGTCATCGCTGAATCTTTCGCATCCAGTCGCCCAGCATTAATCCCAGCCAGGCGCTGATGGCTGAATAAACCATCGCCATGCCCAGGCCCGACCATAGCGCCAGCCCGTGCTGCGGGTTGACGAAATGCCGCATGACTTCCGCGGACCACGATGGGCTGCCGTAGTCATGAATCCCGGTGGCAAAAAAGCGATTCTCCGATGCCTTGCTCATTAAAAAGGTAGCGAACGGCCATTGCACTGCAACCAGGCCAAGGATGAACACCGGCCCACTGAGGGTCGCGACCACCAGTTTGTTTCGCTCGCCGACTCGGCCCCACAGCAGGTCCAGCAGCACGGCCGGCACGATAAGGAGCAGCGGAAATTTCGGCGGAATGAAATGGGTCACCTGCTGGAACACCGGTCCCAGTTTTGGCTCAGCGGGAAACAGCGGTAGGATCAGAATGGCCCCTATCAGGAACAGCGTATAAATCGTCGTCATCCATGTAGCGGCCCAGCGGTAGCGCGCCGCCTTCCATACCGCCGCATAATAAAGCGGTACCCCTATCGAGATTGCGACATAGGCTCGGGAACTGTGCAGAGCGATGTCCCAGGTGTACTCGATGCGGAAGAACATCGTAAGCACGAGCATGAGCCCGGCGAGATACAGCAGCAGTCTCTGCAACCGGCGAAAGAGCGCGGTGTTGCCCTCGGCGCGATTCATGGCCGCCATAATCAGGAACAGCGATCCGATCTCCACGCCGAACACGCCTATGACCAGAAGCGTATGCGGCGGGCTGATGATCTTCACGTCAAGGCCATAGGCGTTATGCCACCAGTTGTCGAAGGGAGCGGAGGTCAACATCGCGACCCCGCCCCACGCCGCCACAAAGGCCCCCAGCGGACCGGTGAAGCCAAGCACGCGCACCCCGCCGGACCGTGCCTCGGCGCTACCTCCAAATGTCGTTGAGAAGATCAGGTAGGCGCAGGTGATTCCGGCCAGCACTCCGCAGAGATAGATGGCAAGGTGGGCAGGCGTCCAGAACGTATCGCGCCCGATGGAGCGGTGCCACGAAACATCCCAGTGCGCTCCGATGGTCACCGACGTGACCGCCAATGCGGAGCACCACAGGTACCAGGGAATGTGCGCAGTCTTCTCGGCCGCTGGGGAAAACGGCCTCGCCAATGTTGCCATCGGGGACCTCCATGCAGTTCTAGCATAGAGGATTTTACGGAAAAAGTTGTTACTCGCCCTCGGTCTGGGTAGCTCCGGGGGCCAAGCGGAATTTTCCACTTGGCCTCCCGAGAAAGCGATCCCTCAAAAACTCAGGTGAAGGCCGAATTGCTCTGAGCGGGGCAGGTTCTGATTCGTGGAATGGCCAAACGTTCCGCTGGCCAGATCGCTGTCTGGTTGAACGAGATTGACGCGATTGAAAATGTTGAACACATCGGCCCGGAATTCCAGCTTGAAGCGTTCCAGCGTGAACTCTTTGGCAAATTGAGTATTGACGTTCGCCATTCCCGGCCCGATGTACGTGTTTCTGCCACCATTGCCCTGGCTGCCCAGATTCGGCGCTGGGAAGTCCGGAACCGAAGCGAAGCCCTTCAGGAAGTCGGTTCGGTTCCCCGTTTTCACCGTGCCGGCAGCTGGCCGATCGGGCACGTCGTATCCATATCCGTCCGCGTTGTAGTCACCTCCAATATTGCGAACAACCGTATTGCCCTGGGTCCAGGTACATTTGTTGTCACTCGCCGGATTGTCACAGGGATTGAAAGCCGCGCTGGTATATACGGTGAACGGCAGGCCGCTTTGCAGAACCACAATGGTCGACATGTGCCATCCTCCGAGGACGGCCTTGGCGAACGTATTTTCGAACAGGTTCGGCATCATCACCAGGCTGTCGACGGTGAATCGCTTGGAAACATCGAAGTCCGACAAACCATGTTGTGAATTGACGTCGAGCGGATTGAAGATCGCTTCTCCGTTCGCTGTGCCATTGTCGTTGCTGCTCATTTCATCGGTCGACTTGCCCATCGTATAGATGCCGCGCAATTCCCACGAGTGGCTCATGCGCTTGGTGAGCATGAACGACGCGTAGTGCCCGTCGGCCACACCGATGTCTCTGCCAAAGATGATGGGCCCGAAGTTCGAATTCAGGCGGGTCTGATTTCCCTTGTTCGCAATCAGGTCGCCTGGAAACCGGTTAACGTCGGTTTGAATAAATAGATCCCGGCTGCTGGATCCGTTGTAGTCCGCCTCGGCGATCAGATTGTGTCCCAATTCCTTTTGAATCGCCAGCATCCAGATCTGAGTCCGGGGTTGATCGATCGAAGATTGAATTCCCGACGTAAGAACTGGAAGCCCTACAATTCCTCCCGCGGCATTGGTTTCAAAACTGATACCAGGTGGAATGGGCCAGACCTGTCCATCGGTGCTGCCCAACGAATAGGTAAACGGATGGGAGCTGCTCGTGAGGCTGAAGGATGGATTGGCCCAATACGGCGGGTTGGCGCGCGACGGGAATGACCAGGATCCATCCGCGACGTTGTTGTAGTAGAGGCCATACCCTCCGCGGACCGCCATCTTTCCATTGCCGAATACATCCCATCCAAATCCAAACCGCGGGCCAACTCCCTGGGGCTTGTTGTTGGTTACGTAGGCCGCTTTTCCGCCTCTTACCGACATCACACCGCTCGTGACCTGCGCCGCGAAATCACTTCCCGATCCCGGGGTAAACAACGGGAATGGCGTATGCGAGTTGTAATAAGTACCCCAATGTCCGAAGTAGTCATAGCGCAGTCCGGCATTCAAAGTCAGGCGGCTGGTGACCTTCCAGTCGTCCTGCACGTACGCCCCGCCATAAACCCAGCGAAGGATCTCGTACAGGTCGTTGGCGAGGGAACTTGTCTTCACGTCCATGCCTGGTCCGCTCTGGCTGAAAACGCCGTCCTGGGCAAAGTCCATGAGGTTGCCAAAGCCAAAGGTGGGCCTTAGAACCGCCGAGGTGAACTTATCGTCGTCATGATGACGGTCGATATCAACACCGGTGCTGATGGTATGTTTCCCATGGGTCCAACTCAGCACGTCGTGCCAGTTGAAATTCTCGTGCACCCATCCGGCCGAGCCCCATTGGTTGAAACCCGCTATACCCGAGACATTCACGTCTGGAAGGTTTTTGTTATGAGATGTCCCGGGATTCATGCCGGTGGCCCGCACCGCCGTGAAACCCGCCTCATTCAGCAGATTGCTTGAGAATGAGTGTGTCCAATCGATCTTTGCGTACATCCCGGTGTTCGGTAAGACTACCCGGTAGATAGGTCGCGGGTCGTTCTGCAACTGATCCGAATATGTTCTGAACCAGTTAAAGAAAACGCGATCCTTCGATTGATGGATGTCGTTGTCCGTCCGGATATGCCACTGATATGCGTCGTGGGTCAGGCTAAGAGGCAGATTCAGTGTTCCGGCCGCGGGAAGATCCGCCGGAAATGCGCTGGTTGGAAAGAACCCGGGGTTTAGTTGTTCAACTTGAGCCACTGTCAGCAGATTTGTTGTGGGATACGAGGGTGGCGGAGCCTGTTTGAAAAATGTGTTGGCAAGGCTGTTAGGGAAGTTCTGTTGAACAAACTGGACGAATTGCTGCGTTTCCACAGTGGCCACGTCGGTGGTGGCATTGGACGAAGCCAGCCCGAACGCGCCGATGAAAAAGAACATCTTGTTCTTGATGATCGGGCCGCCCAGGGCTCCGCCGTACTCGTTGCGTCGGAACGCCGGAAACGCGCGGCAACCGGGTTCGCCGCAATACTGGAATTCAGTACGAGCCGTGAATATGTTGTTGGTGTGGTATTCCGAAACCGAGCCGTGAAACTGGTCCGTGCCCGGCTTGGTGAACACCTGCACGTAGGCGCCGCTATAACGCCCCTTGGCGGCATCGAAAGTCGCGCCCGAGACGCGAATCGCCTGGATAAAATCGGGTTCCGGCGAAAGGTTCACCACGCCATCGCGCGAAGCGCTGTTCAGTCCGGTTCCATCCACGTCGTATTCGTTGTCTTCCTGGCGTTGGCCGGCGGCATTGATCTGATATCCGGCTTCCTGCTCGAAGCTGTCATTGTTTGCCGATCCCGATCCCAGAGCGCCTCCGCTCGGAAGGCCCGATCCCGTCACCCCAGGCGCCAGCTGGATCATGCTGGTGTAAACGTTTCTTCCGATCAGTGGAGCTGTATTGATCGTCTCTTGCGCGATCTCTCGTGAAGTGTCGCTCTTGTCGGTCTCAACCGCTGCCACCGCCTCCGAAACAGTCACTGAAGTTGCTTGTGTTGGTAACGCGAGTGATGGATGGAGCGTCTTTGTTTCATTCGATTCCAGCCCCACTCCAGTTTGCTTCCAGTCCTTGAACCCGGCAGCATTCACCTCAACGGTGTACACGCCGCCAGGCAGGGATGGAATCCTGAAATTGCCGCTATCGTTGCTGACCGCTTCATTCGCAACATGCGTGGCCTCGTTGGTGACGGTGACTTTCGCACCGACGAGCACCGCCCCGGTTTGATCGACGACAATGCCTGTGAATCCGCTGCTGAACTGCGCGAGCGCATACGGCGCTGTCAAAAGCATGGCAACTAGAATGAGCGCCACCGCAATAGCAGGTGATCTTGGTTTGGCTAGGCGGACCATCTTACCTCCTTCAAGAATGACTATGTGACTTGTGAGCATCCGTTTCCCTGTCGGGAAGGGTCAATTTGCGGCAATCTCAATGCGAAGTTGTTTTTGCTGTTGCAATTCCTCGGCGCGTTGCTGGGTTTTGAGGTGCGCGAATAATGCCTCACCCTCGCTTTTTCGTCCTGTCCGAACGTAAAGACGCGCCAACGAGTACTGGGCAGGGACATGGTTTGGATCAAGCTGAAGACACTTGTGAAGCGCCTGTTCTGCGAGTTTCGGCGCGGTGGCTGTGTACACGTTGGAAAGCTGGTAGTACGCATCCGCGTACTCCGGATTGAGCTCAATTGACTTTTCCAGCGAGCGCCGCGCTGACTCTTGTTGACCAGCGCCCGCCGCGTTCGGGAGTTGAAGCAGAAGCTTACCGCGGAAGTAATGCATGTAGTAGTTATCCGGGAACTGCCGAATCGCGTTCGCAAGGGTTTGTTCGGCGGTATCCGGCCTCCCGCTGTGCGCCTGCACGACGGCCAGGCTTAACAGCGCGACGCCATTGTCCTTCTGCATTCCGAGGGCTTTTCGCAGGGTCTCTTCCGCGTCGGCCAAGTGGCCGAGCTTTTCTTGCACGGCTCCCTTCTGCACGGTCAGCCGGTAGGAGTCCGGCACATGATCCAGTCCAATTTCCGCTGCATTCAGGGCCAGTTGGTCGTTGCCGTGATCGGCGCATATGGTGCTGAATTCGAGGTAGCTCTCTTCCCGTCCAGGCTCGATTTCGGCAGAATGTTTCAGCGACTTTAAGGCCACTGCAAAGTCGCCGCGTTCCTTGGCGATTTTCGCAAGCAGAAACAGCGCCTCGAAAGTTGGCTGCGAGGATGTCTCTTCCTCGAGAACCTTCTGCGCCTCATCGAGACGATTTAGATTATCGAGCAGACCCGCACGTTTCATCGCAAGCTCTGCCGACTGATTTCCCGCGGGTTCAGCCTTCGCCAAATCTTTTAATGCTTCCTCTTTCTGTCCCAGCCGAACATACAGATCCGCCGCTTGAACATACTGCGCGGGTGCAATTCCGGTGAGTCGATCGAAGGCCGCCAGCCCTTCCTCCGCGCGGGTGTGGTTACGTACTTGATACTCGCACTCTGAGAAAGAAAGCAGCGCGTCAGGATACTCATACATCAGGCTCCCTGAGGCTTCCAATAGCGTCAGCGCCTGCTTGCACTCGGACTGCCTTTGCGCGATCAACCCGAGGAATAGACTCGCGACAGTGTGCGCCTTGCCGGGCAGGTTCCGAAGACTCTTGAACTGGTTCGAAGCCCCTTCGTACTGTCCCAGGCTGAAAAGAACAATCCCAAGATTCTGCCTGGTAAGGGTGGAGTCAGGTGCGCTGCTCAGGCTCTCCACGAACGATTGCCGTGCTTTTTCCAGATCGCCTTTCAGGCTGTATGCCGCCCCGGCAGCATCGAGCAATGGCGCATTATGGGGTTCGATCTCCAGACCTCTCTTGAACATTGCGATCGCCTCATCGACGTGTCCGCCTGTTGCCCGCGCAAGGCCGGCCTGGTAGAGCTTTTCCACCACCCCCTTTTCATTCGCTGACGATGCGTCCTGCGCGCCAACTGCCGGGCTGCCGATTGTGAGGCACAGGCTCGCGATGAACATCGGGACTAGCCCGCAGCATTGGAAAGCCCAAACGCATTTCCGCGTTTGTGGAGTTGGTCGGAACTTGAAGTCAGCGCATGTCATTTGGCTGTGCCTCCCGCGGCCCAACAGTTCGCAATTCCGCCAAAAATCTGATCTGCGGTGCGAACCGCGAGCCGATCTGGTTGAGCGCTAAGGAGATCGGCTGTGCCCACCTTGCAGGGTGTATTTCGCGAAGATTCAGAATAAAATTGAAAGCTTTCAAAACCATGACGAAACAGGTAAACCCTCGTGGCGTAGAACGGCAAACTCAGCGGTACCAATTGAACCGCCTCACCAGAATGCGCACAAATTTAAAGCTTTCAAAACACCATGTCAAGTGTCTTTTCTAAGAACGAGACCAACCCGCAGGTACTCATTCCTTTCGCGCGACGGCATTGCCTTGGGCCCTTCTGGTTTGCCCATCCACAGGCGGCGCAGAGACCGATCCGCGGAGACTCAGGGTAGTCGGCAGGACAATATGCTTCGCGGGAGACTGATCGCCGTGCAGGCGCTCAATCAGGATGTGGGCGGCCGTCGTTCCCAGTTGATAGCCTGACTGGGACACGGATGAGAGCGGGGGATGTGTGGCCTCCGCCAGGTCCAGATCGTCAAATCCCATCAGCGAAATATCCTCTGGACAGCCCAGCCCCGCTTCTCGAATGGCACGCAACGCCCCCAGGGCAATCATGTCGTTTCCCGCGAAAATTGCGGTGGGACGGGGAATCATGCGCAGAAGCAGAAGGGTCTTGGAATAGCCGCCGTGCTTGTCAAATGTTGTCTCCTGCAAGTATTCGGCGGCGATGTGAATCTTGGCTTCGCGAATCGCCCGCTTGAAACCGTTCAGCCGCTCGCGCGAGTTGGTGAGATGCAGCGGACCAAAGATCATTGCCAGCCGCTTGTGTCCCATTTGAATCAGGTGGCGCGTAGCATTGACGGCGCCTTCTTCGTTGTTGGCTGTCACACTGTCCCCGGCCCAGTTCCGGGGCAATCGATCCACGCAGACCACTCCCGTGCCAACCCGGCGGTAGGACTCCGCCTGCGCCGTGAGATCGCTGAAGTTCGAAGGAATTACGATCAGTCCGGCCGGCAGATATGTGCGCAACTCGTTGAGGTGGACTAGTTCTTTTGAATGGTCGTTATCGGTATTGCAGAGAACCAGCCGATACCCGTTGGAAAACGCAATGTCTTCAGCCCCGCGCACAACCCCCGGGAAAAAGGGGTTCGTGATGTCGGGGATCACCATACCGATTACGTTGGTTTTGTCCCGCCGCAGGCCCCGCGCGAGTTGGCTTGGCTGGTAGCCCGCCGCCTGTACCGCTTCGAGCACACGTTTCCGCAGAGGACTCCGGACGTTCGCCGAGTTGTTCAACACATGCGAGACAGTGCCAAGTGAAACCCGCGCAATCTTGGCGATATCCTTCATGTTTGCCATGGGTCTTCCCCGTCAAACTCGAACTGATTCGCGAAACTTGAAAGATTATAGCGGAATGAAAGCATTCAATTCTTGGCAGGGAACATGCTTTTCTGGACGCTGGGCTAGCTGGAACTAGCGGAAAGTATTTCCCAAAATTTGCATCACGAAGATGGGTCCCTGTTGCCACTTGACAATTCGAAACGAACCCGCTAACTTGCTCTTCGTATTTGAAAGCTTTCAATACAATGCTTCGGAACGCTCGCAGATTGCCAGGAAATCTTCTTGTCCGATTGCCATGCACCGGATACGACTTTGCAAGTCGACGCATCACGACGTCGCCTGGC
Source organism: uncultured Acidobacteriota bacterium (assembly GCA_963730805.1). Taxonomy (GTDB): domain Bacteria; phylum Acidobacteriota; class Terriglobia; order Terriglobales; family Acidobacteriaceae; genus Telmatobacter. The sequence goes on from CAVSTL010000001.1 coordinate 1,188,797, forward strand.
CGATCGTGGAAGGGAGAAACATTGACGACCCTGTTTTAAAATATGCCGACGCAGACCTGGATGCAGATGGTACCTGCGCGGGGCGATTGGCCCACCTTTACTTGACCGGTTGAAGTGCTCCTTGGTGACCGAAGGCGGAGGGGGGCGTATGAGAGGAATGGCTCCATGTACCAACCTGAGATTTACGGCATTGTCCTGTTATTCATGATCCTCAGCATGCTGTGCTGGGGCTCCTGGGCGAACACTCTCAAGCTTTGTCCCGGATTCAGGTTCCAGCTCTTTTATTGGGACTATGTGATCGGCTTGCTTGTCGGAGCCCTTTTGTGGGGCATGACCCTGGGGAGTTTTGGAGCCACGGGTCGGCCCTTCCTGGCTGATATTGCCGCAGCGAGTCCCCACAACGCATGGCTGGCGTTTGCAGGGGGAGTTGTCTTCAACATAGCCAACCTGCTTCTCGTCGCCGCCATCGACATAGCAGGATTAGCGGTCGCCTTTCCCATCGGAATCGGGCTGGCCCTGGTCGTGGGTGCGGCCGGAAACTACGTCATCTCGCCCAAGGGAAACCCGCTCTTGCTGTTCGGTGGAATCGCGCTTGTTGTCGCGGCCATTGTCTTCGATGCCATTGCCTATCGTCTGCGTGAGGAAACCCGCGCGGCCATGAGCCGCAGAGGAATCGTCATCAGTCTCATTGCCGGCTTCCTGATGGGCACTTTCTATCCCTTCGTCTCTGCCGCCATGACCGGGCAGGAACCGGTCGGACCGTATGCTGCCGTTCTGTTCTTTGTATTAGGCGTGGCAGCATGCGCCATTCCTTTCAACTTCCTGCTGATGCGCAAGCCGCTCGATGGGCGCGAGCCGGCCGTCATGAAAGATTTTCTGAAGGCGCCAGTCTCAGCGCATGCCTGGGGCATCCTCGGTGGAATCATCTGGTGTACGGGGGCTGCCATGAATTTCGTAGCCTCGCAGGCGCACATCGTGGGCCCCGCCGTGTCCTATTCCATTGGACAAGGCGCGACGATGATCTCTGCCGCCTGGGGAGTGTTTGTCTGGCGCGAGTTCGCTGCCGCTCCGGGCCGCTCCAGAATTTTCCTGGTCTGGATGTTCGTTCTTTTCCTGGGCGGTCTTGCTGCCGTTGCTGTCGCACCGCTCTTTTCCTGACGTGTACGGAATCCATTCGCGGTGCCAGGGAGTTACAAGTGTCCTCCAAAAAGCCGATCGTTGTGGTAGGAAGCGCGAATCTCGACCTGGTTGCAGTCGCCGAGAGAATTCCGTCCATTGGCGAAACCGTGATCGGAACCGACTTCCAGACTCATCCCGGAGGCAAGGGCGCGAATCAAGCTGTTGCCATTGCGCGGCTCGGCTATCCTGTGCGAATCGTGGGAAGGCTGGGCAGCGATTCTTTTGGCGATCAGTTGAGAACGCATCTCAACGATTCGGGGGTCGACACCGCCGGATTGGCTCAGAGCGACGGCGCGTCGGGTGTCGCGCTCATCGTCGTCTCCAGCAGGGGTGAAAACAGCATTGTTGTCGCTCCGGGCGCAAACGCCAGGGTGACCCCCGAGGACATTGCAGACAATCTGCCCATCCTCCGCAATGCCGGCATGGTCCTCGCCCAGTTGGAGATCCCGCTTGACACCGTCGAGTACCTTGCCTCGGTCTGCACCCGCGAGAGCCTGCCCCTCATCCTGGACCCTGCACCAGCCGCCCAACTTCCGCAGTCCATCTTCCAGCACATCGCGTGGCTTACACCCAATGAATCCGAAGCTGCGTTCTACTCAACCGGGAAGAATGGCCAATCGGGCTCTCTCCCCCCTGCCGAAATTGCCGAAGTCCTGCTCGCCAAGGGATGCCGTGGCGTTGTCCTCAAGCTCGGTGCGCGAGGCGCTTATCTTGTCTCCTCCAGTGTTTCTGGAACCTATATCCCAGCGTTTCCCGTCAGGGCGATTGACACAACCGCCGCCGGCGACGCCTTCAATGGTGCCTTTGCAGTCGGACTCATGCTCGGGAAGTCCCCGCAGGCAAGCGCGTCTTTCGCCGCCGCTGTCGCTGCTATCTCCGTGACCAGAATCGGAGCCCAACCCTCCATGCCGACAAGCGCGGAAGTAGACTCCTTTATGAGCCAGCAGGTAACTGCCGGGTCTTGATCCCTGGGCAGGAGCCGTCACAAAGCGAATGAGAATTTCAACTACTCTCACGAACTCGTAAATTATCCAGGAGAAACATCGATGCAAGTGAAATTGCCGACCGCACGGCAGATCGGAAGGTGGTTTGCCCTCGTTAGTGTTACCGTCGCCATCTCTGCCATGGCACAGGACTCGCGATTCGTTCCTTCTTCCTTTGCTGAGCAACTGCTCAATTCCCCCCCGTGCCTCACCCTGCGCATGCCATGGGAAGGCGGAAACATCCCGTGTACTCCATTTACCCACCAGGAGTGGCTCACCGATCTGACCCATTGGCGCGCGGAACGCCGCATTCGCGTCGGTTACGATCCCGCCCGTTATTCATTGCCAGCTCTGCAGTGGACCCAGTCCAGCTTCATCCAGCCGCAGATGATGGTTCATGACCGATATTTCTACGACCCGGTTCAAAACAAGTACACGGTGGACCGCTATCTCGACGACCTCGATAAGCGATATGGCGGCATCGACAGCGTACTTGTCTGGGCAACTTATCCGAATATGGGTATTGATGACCGCAACCAGCAGGACATGGTGCGCTCCATGCCGGGCGGCATCGAGGGCCTCAAGCGCATGGTTGCCGACTTCCATCGCCGCGGCGTGCGCGTCTTGTTCCCCATCATGATGTGGGACCAGGGCACGCGGGATCCCTCCAAACCCTGGCCTGACGCCACCGCGCAGTTCATGAAGGAGATTGATGCCGACGGCATCAACGGAGACACCCAGGATGGTGTGCCCCTTGCGTTCTCTGCGGCGGCCGAGAAAGTCGATCACCCGCTGGGCTTTGAGCCGGAAGTTGGATTGGCCGACGAAGATCTCGCGTGGGACGTGCTCTCCTGGGGGTACTATTTCAAGTTTCCCTTTGTTCCGCAGGTGGATCGTTTCCGCTGGCTGGAGACGCGTCACATGGTCCACGTGTGCGACCGCTGGAATCGAAACCACAACGACAACCTCCAGTTCGCCTTCTTCAATGGTGAGGGCTGGGAGAGTTGGGAGAATGTGTGGGGCATCTGGAACGGCATCACTCCCACTGACGCCGAGGCTACCCGGCGCGTTTCTTCCATTGAGCGTGCCTTCGCTCCCTTCCTAACCAGCCCCGATTGGGAGCCGTTGTACCCGATGCATATGTACGGCGTATTCGCCAGCCGCTGGCCCCTCGGTGGTCAGACTCTGTGGACCATCGTCAACCGCAATGAATATGACGTTGATGGCCGCCAGATGACGGTTCCTTACCAGGAAGGGATGCGCTACTTCGATCTATACCACGGAATCGAACTCAAGCCCGTTCATGAAGACGCATTCGCGGTGCTTTCATTTCCCACTGAGGCGCATGGATTCGGCGCCATTCTCGCCACTCCGAGCGCTCCTGATTCCAAACTCCAGTCGTTCATGGAGAAGATGAAGACCATGACCGCTCAGCCCTTGTCGAGCTTTTCGCATGAATGGCAAAAGACTCCGCAGACCCTGGTCGAGATCCAACCTACGAAGCCAGAGCACCAGGCGCCGCAAGGCATGATTCGGATCGAAGGGGGCGACTATTTATTCATCGTGGAGGGCATCGAAATTGAGGGCAGTAACGACATCGGTGTCGATTTACAGTACCCGTGGGAAATCAGCCCTCGCCGCTATCACGAGCACAGAATGCAGATCAAACCCTTCCATATCGACAAGTTCCCGGTCACTAATGCCGACTTCAAGAAGTTTCTCGACGCGACCAAATATCACCCCAAAGACGATTTCAATTTTCTCAAGGATTGGAAAGATGGCAGCTTCCCCGAGAGCTGGGCAAACAAGCCGGTGACGTGGGTATCCATTGAAGATGCGCGCGAATACGCAAAATGGGCAGGCAAGCGGCTGCCCCACGAATGGGAATGGCAGTATGCCGCACAAGGCAGCGATGGGCGCAGTTACCCCTGGGGCAGCTGCGACTGGACGCTGCCCGTGATCGCCGGCCCGATGGCCTGTCCCGTGCCATTGAATTCCGCGGACGCCGTCGCGCCCGCCCCCGACAAGGGCCGCGTGATGCTCGCTGCCAGTGACGTCGATGCCCATCCCAGGGGAGCCAGTCCCTTCGGCGTCATGGACATGGTGGGAAACGTGTGGCAATGGACGGATGAGTATGTCGACGAACACACGCGCGCTGCGATCTTGCGCGGCGGCAGCCACTATCAACCGCAGGGATCTGTCTGGTATTTCCCGCAGGCCCACAAAAACAGCGAACATGGAAAGCTGCTGCTCATGGCGCCGAGCTACGATCGCTCCGGCACAGTCGGCTTTCGTTGCGTGAAAGATGCTGAATAGGTCACCATAGGCGTGACCGGACTACATTGACGCGAATTGCGGGCCGGCATCCTTCGGGAGCCGGCCCTACCTTCAAGGAGAGAACATTGCAACCAACTGAGGGCGGAAATCTGACCAGAAGATTCATGATTGCAAGAAGCGGCATGGTCGCGGCGAGTGCTGGTGCTCTGGCACTCTTTCCCGGATACATGCCGGCCGAGACTGCACCGTTTGGTTCGAAGCGTCCGCATTTGGCAGACCGCAAGTTTCAGAGCACCGCGGTCGACGAGTTCATCGTCTCAACCAGCCAGCGAATCGGCGATCCGGCGCTGGCCGAGATCTTCGCTAACTGCCTGCCTAATACACTCGACACGACGGTCGTCCCCGGAGAATTTGAGGGGAAGCCCGACACCGCCGTGCTTACCGGCGACATCCCCGCGATGTGGCTGCGCGACTCCTCGGCCCAGGTCTGGCCCTACCTTCAGTTCGCGCGCAAAGACGATCGTCTCCGCCAACTCCTCGAAGGCGTCATCCGCCGTCAAACACGGTGCCTGCTCATTGATCCTTATGCGAATGCATTCATGGCGGATCTCAGTGCTCCCCCCCTTGAGTGGAGCACTAAAGACGAGACCGAATTAAAACGAGGCGTCGGTGAACGCAAGTATGAGTTGGACTCTATTTGTTACCCGATTCGCCTCGCGCACGGATATTGGAAGAGCACCGGTGACACGAGCCCCTTCGATCCTGCATGGAAACATGCCATGACCACGGTTCTTGAAACCATGCGGGTTCAGCAACGCAAGAATGGCGCTGGTCCCTATCATTTCCAGAGAAGCGCGAACAATCCTACCGACACGCTCGTCAATGGCATCGGCAATCCGGTCAAGCCTGTAGGTCTTATCGCATCCTGCTTCCGTCCCTCGGACGATGCCTGCATCTTTTCATTTCTCGTCCCTTCCAACCTCTTCGCGGTCACATCGCTGCGGCAGCTCGCCACCATGGCCGGTGCCATTCTTCACGACTCAGAAATGGCGAACCACGCGACTGCTTTGGCTGGAGAGGTCGAATCGGCACTCCGCCAGCACGCGCTTGTCTCGACTCCTGCCGGAACCATCTGGGCTTATGAGATCGACGGTTATGGCGGCCACGTGTTGATGGATGACGCCAATGTGCCGAGCCTGCTTGGTCTTCCTTACCTCGAAAGCTCGCCGGATGCCGCGGTCTACGCGAGGACCAGGAAATTTGTATGGAGCGAATCGAATCCATGGTTTTTCCATGGCACAGCGGGCGAGGGCATTGGCGGACCGCACATCGGCCGCGACATGGTTTGGCCCATGTCCCAAGTCATTTATGCACTAACCAGCAGCTCCGACAGTGAAGTTCTACGCGCGATCCAGATGTTGAAGGCATCTTCCGCCGGAACCGGATTCATGCACGAGTCCTACAACAAGGACGATCCGACCAAGTTCACAAGATCCTGGTTTGCCTGGGCCAACACTCTCTTTGGGGAACTCATCGCGAAGACCGCACAGAGAAAACCCGAGCTACTGCGCGCCTGAAGTCTCCCGTAAATGCCGACGAAGTCACGCATGGCTATCTGGAGCGGCCACCCGCGGAAACGCCGAGATACGCAGCTTCGCGGCCGCATAAGGAATCAACGTGATCTTCTCGTTTGGCGTAGTGGTCGTAACCGGACTCTGCGGGACTGGATCGGCGACGCCATCTTCCGCGCGCCACGTGGGAACCTTTCGTGCCTCAACGCTGAGCCGCACCGGCGCATGCTTGGCCGCGAACACGTCGTCTCCAACCTCAGTCTCGCTCACCGTGATCGATCGCGAGGGTTCGTGTTCATCCACCTGCAATGCATAATTCCATGGCGTCGAAGGAAAGACCTGCCAGTCCGCGGTCATGCCGCGATCGGCCAGCTTCACCCATGACTCGCCCACGCCATAGGAAAAGAGGAGCGGCCCACGCTCGATCGAAATCGAATCATTGAAGCCGTGAGACACGCGGGGATTCATTGGGAACGCAATCTCAACGCGATCGCCGGGGCGCCAGGTGCGCTCCAGGCGCGCGAAGCTGCCCGCGGCGGCCGGCGGCTGACCTTCTCCGTTGACCCGCAGCGAAGTTCCCGCGGCCCAGGCCGGGATCCGCAACTGCAGCGGGAACTCCAGCGGCCCTTCAGGATTGATCATCAGTCGAACCGCACCGCGGAACGGATAGCCCGTTTCCTCCACCACATGAATCTTCTTGCCGCGCAACTCGGTGCGCACTTCGCAGGGCGCGTAGGCCGCCGCAACCAATCCGTCGCTGGAATCCGAGTCCTGCGCGCCCGACAGCAGGAAGAGGCTGTTGGCGAACTTAGGCCAGCCCTGGTGGAAGTTGGCGGTACAGCAGCCGAAGTTGGGCTCCAGGCCAAACAGGTTTGATTCCGGCCCATCGGTGGTCCACGGCCTGCGATGCAGGCTGCACTCCACCTGGTTCGGTTCCTGGTTGTACTGGTGGGCCCACATATCGTCGGTAAATGTGCCCGGAAGCGCGTTGAACGCAAGCTTCTCGAGCCGGTCACCGAGCGCCGGGTTCCCGGTAACGGCCAGCGAATGTTCCAGCGAAAACATATACTCCACTACGGTGCACAATTCGGATCCCTGCGACGGGTCAGGACCGGCGAGATGCTCATCGCACGAGAACATGCCGTTGGGCAGGCCGTGATACTTGTCCAGTTCTGCGATCATCTTCAGCACGGCGGACCGGTCTTCGGAATTGCCCGAAACGACAGACCAGACCGGCGCTGTCTTGATCGCCTGCCCATTGTTGACGCCATGTGTCGACAGGGAAATATCTCTGAGACCGTGGTCCTCATCCAGCTTGATAAAATCGCGCGTGATCTTCTTGGTGTATCTGAAATCGGCAAACTGCGCCATCCAGTCGTGTCCCTGCGCGTGCAGCAATCGCGCGAGATCGAGAAGATACGCGGATCCCGTCCGGTTATACAGCCAAATCACGCTGATCAATTCGTCCTGCCAGCGGAACTTGCCCCAGTCGCGAAGCGGCCGCCCAGGCAGTTCCGCCAACTGGTAGCGAAAGTATCGGTCTATGACCGGGATCACGCGCGAATCGCCGCTGAATTCCTGGTATTGGGTTAGGGCCTTCAGCATCACGTAGCGCGGCCACCAGTCATTATTCGAAGCCGGCCCGATCATTCCGTTGCCAGCCTGGTGGTCGAGTGTCCAATCAATGTACCGCTGAGCCTTGGCCTTCAGCCGATCATCGTTCAGCGTCCACGCCAGTGGAGCGAGGCCGTCGAGAAAGTATGGGCCCCGTTCCCACGACTCGCCTTTACCGCCCAGCCATCCGCTGTCGGGACCCACATCCGCCCAGGTCTCATCCAGGTGGCCGCCGAGCCCGTTCGCCTGGATCTGCAACTGGTTCTTGAGCCAGCCGGCCGGCCGGATCGAGCCCAGAGGAAGAAAGTAGAACGCGTTGGGAGCAAGAGGCGCGCGGTTCCGGACTACAGCGAGCGGACCGCTCTTCGGCGATGGAACTGAAGCTTTATCCGATGCGAGCACCTGCCTCAACGGCAGCGAACTCGCCAGGCTTACCACTCCCAATTGATTTAAAAACCGGCGGCGCGACGCAGAAAAATCTGAAAAGGACGGCAAGATTGGCTCCTGGCTAAGACTAGCAAGCATGATAAGCAAACGGGAATCATCCCGCATGGTACAGATGATCTAGGCAAGCACGGCCCCGAGGTTAATCGCCGCAGCGCATATCAACTCGGGACCTCGATAATCCCGCGCTGAATCGCAGTCGTGGCGGCCTCCGTGCGGTCGGAGACTTCCAGCTTCTCAATGATGCTGTTCACGTGATTTCGTACCGTATTGCCGCTGATTGCAAGGGCGTTCCCGATCTCCTTGTTGGTCAGACCCCGGGCCAGCATGTGTAGCACTTCGAGCTCACGCGCAGTTAGCTCCGTGCGCATGATCCGTTCCGCAAGGCGCGCCGCGATATGTCTCGGCAGATAACGTCTGCCGGCATGAACGGTGTGAATGGCCTCCACCATATCAGACTGCGGAGCGCCCTTTAGAAGGTATCCTTGTGCTCCCGCCTGTACCGATCGGTAGATATCCTCATCCGTTTCAAAGCTGGTGAGAATGATGGCCCGCACATGGATGCGTTCGGCACGGATGGCAAGCAGTGTGTCGACTCCATTCATCCCCGGCATGCGCAGATCGAGCAGCAGAATATCGGTGCCTCGCGTCCGCAGCATCTGCAGAGCTTCTTCCCCGCCCGATGCCGAACCGACCACCTCACAATCGGGCTGGGTGCTCAGCATGCTGGTCAGTCCGGCCAGCACTACGGGATGATCATCCACGATAAGAATGCGAATTGGAGAACTTCGAAGGTCGGACATGGATCCACGACTCCGTCAGGTACTTCCATAAAAGCTTGGGCCAGGTCGCAAAAGTCACGCGAGGAGGCAGGGGCGCGTTCACCTCGATCCGCGTGCCTTGGCCTGGCCCGCTGTCGAGTCGAAATGTTGCAGACACCGTTTGAGCTCTGCGGCGCATTCCACGAATGCCGAAGCCCTGAGAGGCGTCTGCGGGATTAAACCCTGTGCCGTTGTCCTCGACCCGAAGGGACGCGGAATTTTCGCCGTACTGAAGCCGTATCCTGAGCAAACTCGGATTGGCGTGTCGAAGAGAGTTGGCAATCGATTCCTGCCCCACGCGAAATAGTGTGTCGGCCACGCGCAGTGGAATCGACCGCGCTTCGCCGCTTCTTTCGGAGATCACGCGGACCGAACCGCCTTCTACGAGGTGCCGCGCATGCTGGTCCAGGGCGGAAAGCAGGTCTTCCGACTCCAGCGACTGCGGCCGCAGCATCGCGATGCTGCGGCGCGCTTCCTCGTGGCTGTGCCGAACCAGGTTGCTGGCCAGTTCCAGTTGCTGATGTACCCCGGCTTCCCGCTCCGGCAGCTTGTTGCGGATTGCCTCCAATTGAAATCCGATGCCCGCGAAGCTCTGCGCAAGAGTGTCGTGCATCTCGTGCGCCAGTCGCTCCCTTTCGTCTAGAACCGCGCGAAGCCGCCAGTTCTCAACGCGCTGGAAGACGAACACAGAAACCACGCCCAAAAGCAGAAGAGCAGCCAGCATAGCGATCACGTGGCCTGTGCTCCACCACGGGGGCCCGGCCAGAACGTTGACATCGTCGCTGGAGCGGAGCAGCACAACGAAGGGAGTGAGATTGTGGGTAACGGCGGGATCGACGACGCAAATGCCGCGAAGGCTTACCCGGCTGCCCGCTTTGAGACGGTCGAAAACATACGCGCTCCGGCCCGGATTCATAATCGCGCGGAACGACTGCCCTGCTTCTTCCAGATCCAGAATGCGGGTGTTCTCCGGCCCCCGTTCCTTCGCCGTGAGCCGGCCTTGCACTTCGATAAACGTCGCGTCGAATTTTCCCGTGGAAGCCTGCGATGCCGTCACCGCTACCGGCGCCATGGGAATGCCCTCCCACAGCACCCGGATGCCCGCATTTTCGATCACCGAACTGAATTCGCCCGGCCGTACCATGCCCGTCACCTCGACTTCATCGCCGACCTTGAGAGATGGAGATTGCGGCTGCTTCACATAGACTCCACCCGTCGAATCCTGGACAAAAAGCATCGGCGAGTTGAGGATGACGACACCGCGAATCGTGGCCTCGGCGGGTCGCGCAAGATACTCCAGCCGCAGAGCGTCGATACTCACGACGTGAACGTTCGGTCGGGGCGATGGTACAGGCATCGGCGGCGCGAATGCGGAGTTGCTGGCGGGAGGATTGCCTGGCTCGCGAATCCCGTGATCGGTCTCGTTGCTCAGCATCGCCGTCAGATCGCCGTGGCCGGCCGGCCGAACCACCACGTTGCTCCAGGTTCCTCCCGAGCGGTACGATCGCAGTCCGACGCGGCCCGACGTCACACAGCCCGGATCGGTAATGGCGATCGACTCCGGCGAAGGATGCGACGCGCTCGTGATCGCCGCTACAATCTGGCAGCCGTACGCCAGCAGCTTCAGATGGTACGACACGAAAGGCTGAATGCCGCCTGGTATCGAGGCCTTTTTCGTCACCTCCCTCCACCCATGTTCCGCCCGTCCCAGCACCAGGGAATCGTCGATGGTCCGGATTCCGGAATAGTACCCGCTGTACGCATCGACGCCTTCCTCTTCTCTGCCCGAACGAATGATCAGCCCGGCATCCCCCTGGCCAAGAAGGCTGATGTCGGCCTCAACCGAATAGTTCCGCCAGTCAGGCGATCCCGTGATCAATTTCGCGCCGCGCTCGTCGGAGTCGTTGCGCATCAACCCATTCACCAGTTCCCATGTCCCTCCCAGTGCCGTCCACTCATCCGCGTTGCCTTTGCCAAAAGAGTCCTGGTAGGAATGGACCTCGATGGGGCTGCGCACATAGGCACGCCACGCGGCCAGTCCCGCGCAAGCGGCGATCAAGACCGCGGCTCCAATCAAAAGACCCCGTCGCATCGAAGCCGAGATCCTCATGGCGTCGCGCTCCAGGCCCAGCGACCCAGGCTCCAGTCATACGACAGCATGGCGCGGATTTCAGGCGACTGCACGTTCTCCCGCGTAATCAGGCGCGGCTTGAGGCGAATTACGGCCGGAACCCCCTGCCCAAGATTCATGGCGTGGATCTGTTCCACGGCCCGCTGGCCCATCAGCTTCGTGTCCGCCTGGATCACGCAGTCCAGCGCCGGTCTCTGCGCGAACGGGGGTTCTCCGGCGAGGTCGAAACCGATGATCTTGATCGCGTGCCGCGGATGAATCGAGTCAATCGCGGAAAATAAACCGTCCAGCGTTGTCCACAGCAGCGCGACATACGCATCGATATCGGGATTGGAGTCGAGAAGTTCTTCAGCCACCTGTCGTTCGCGCAACACATTGAAAGTTCCGATTCGTTTTTCCACTATGTGGATACCCGGATAATTCGCGGTCAGCGTCGTTTCAAAAACGCGCGCACGGGTAGTGATGCCCAGAACATCCGGATTGATACCCAGCAGCGCCACCGTTCCTTTGCCCTTGAGTATGCCCGCCACGCGGTCTGCCGCCAGCCTGCCCGCCTCTTCTTCATCATTCAGAATGTAGGACAATCGTCCCCCGGCAGGCAGGGAAAGCGGCGAATGCATAATCACTGTGGGAATGTCGCGAGCCAACGCCCGGTGCACGGGGCTGATGAGCGATAACGCTTGCGTGGGCGCGATCACCAGTCCCTGGTAGTGATTGCTCGAGACCACCTCGTCCACCAGCCTTACCTGCGCCGCCACGTCGTCCTCGCGCATGGGCGCATTCCAGTAGATCGATGCTCCGGCGCGGCTGGCCGCGATCTCTGCGCCGGCATGCGCAGCGTCCCACAGCATCATCCCGTCGGTCTGAGGAATTACGGCAATCCGTTCCTCTGTGGACGGGCCGCACGAGGTCGCGAACAAACTCAGCAGGGCCGCCGTACCCACACAGCACCGCCAAGCAAAAGTCCATCGTCCGGTTTCACTTCTTTGTCCAAATGTCTTCATGTGCTGGCACGTTGGAGTCTACCCTTCATGGCCTCAATCGGCAACTCAACCGCCGGCATAGTTCAGATGGACTACTTGCCAATGGTCGCATTAACTTATGCGTCCACCGTTTTATTGGAGTAGCGTCTGTGTGTCTTCCTCAGGCGAAGATTTTGCTAAACGTTTTCAACCAGCGGAACTCACAAGCCCACTGAACTCGCATACGGGGCTTGAACCACCGCACAACTGTTTGGGAGAACACCATGAAGGAAGCCATACGCATCTCGGCGAAAACATTTCCGCTGCTCCTCCTGTTTTCGGCCCTTGCCTGCTTTGCACAATTCACGGGCGGCGTGCAGGGCGACGTGCTGGACCCCAAGGGATCTGCGGTCGCGGATGCCAACGTCGTGCTCATGAATGTCGATACGGGGGTCAAGCAGACCGCAGTCAGCAATCAGAGTGGCGTCTATCGATTCAGCAGCATCGCCCCTGGTAACTACACGGTCACCGCCACTGCCCAGGGATTCTCGCCGGTATCGGTGTCTTTTAACCTCGCGACCGCGCAAACCCGCGACGTTGCTCTCAACCTGGAGGTTGCGCACGTTCAGTCCACGGTCATGGTCTCCGAACAGGCCCCCCTACTCGATACTTCCGATAGCCGATTCGAACAGACCCTGGACACCACGGCTCTGCAGTCGTTGCCTCTCGCGGGACGCAACCCGACCAACGTGATCATCGTGGCCCCCGGCGTTACCGGCCGCGGGGGGCAGGCGTCTCCGGGCACCAACAACTCCACCAACTTTGCGCCCGAGAACTGGGTCGATGCCAGCGCCAACGGCCGCGGCGCGAACGGCAATCAATATGTCGTCGACGGTATGGACGTGACCAGCAGTATTCGACCCGGCGTCATCAATCTCACGCCCAATGCGGATGCGATCTCTGAAGTCAGCGTGCAAACCAACACCTATACGGTCGACTACGGCCGCGCTAGTTCTATCCAGACCGTCATGACCAGCAAGTCCGGGACCAACGATTTCCATGGCGTAGCCAGCCTCTATTACACGTCGCAGCAGCTTACCGCGCGCGGTGAATTCGGCGTGCCGCAACCCCAGAAACTGAATCCCTATCACACGTCGAACATGTCGTTTACCGTGGGCGGCCCGGTGCTTCCCAAGAAACAGTTCTTTTTCTTCGTCGGCTACGAGCCATATCTCTCCATGGCTTCCAACGGCGGCTCGCTTGTTACCTATGAAGATCCGGCTTTCCTTGCCTTCGCGCAAACGGCCAAGCCTAACAGTCCTGAAGTGCAACTCATGGCCAAGTACAAACCCAGCGGCGCCACGACTTCCGGTGTGCAGGCCACTGCCGGACAGCTGTGGAGCAATGTCCTTCCTGCTGCGGACCAGGCTGCGTGCGCCAGCGGCACCGGCAACCTGCCCGCGTCCTACGACAGTATCCCCTGCTCCACGCCTGTGTTGGACAATGGCCACTTCAACTCGTCGAGCTACTACAATGCCAAGCAATACAACATACGGCTCGATAAGTACTTCAACAAGGACCGCATCAACGGTAACTTCTTCCGCAACACTATCTCCGGCGGCGGGCCCGCCGTTCGCCCCGACTTCAAGACCACCAATGCTTTTTATGTCTTCTCGCTCCAGGTTAACGAGACGCACACATTCTCGCCTTCCACTCTGAACGAAGCGATCTTCGGGTACAACCGGATCGAGGGATTTTCTCCCAAAACCGGGCTTTTCACCGTCCCTATCGTCAACGTGAATCAGCTCGGCACGGGCTGGGGCGATGGCTTTGCTCAGGGCGATTACATTCAACACTCCTATCACTGGCGCGACGTTCTTACCAAGATCGTCGGCTCGCATAGTCTCAAGGGCGGATTTGAACTTTGGCGCGGCGACGACGTGGCTTTGTTCGCTGGCGCCTACGGCCAGGCAAACTTCTATTTCCAGAACATGATGGATCTCATCAACGATCAACCATACACGGAAACCGGTCTCTCCTATGATCCGGTGTCTGGCCAGGCGTCGCCGGGGAATTACGGCTACAAGGCGACCACCTATGGCATCTTCGCCGAAGATACATGGAAGGCGAACCGTAAACTGACCATCAACTACGGCCTTCGCTACGATAACTTCGGCAATCCGTATGTGGCCCTGAAGGGCACCGTGCTCGCCAACTTCCATCTCAGCGATGGATCGACCATGGCCGACCGCGTTGCCAATGGCGTCATGAAGCAACAATCCCACGTCTTCAACAACGACATGAACTGGATTTTTAGTCCTAGAATCGGCGTCGCCTACGATCCGTTTGCAAACAATAAGTGGGTCGTGCGCGGAGGTATCGGCTTATTCCACGACCTGTTCACGCTGGGCAATGCCGAGAACGGACTTAAAGGTAATCCTCCCGGTTTCGTTGTACCGACGTTCTACAACAACGGATCTACGGCGCCGCCTATCTTCAGCTACGGCACCCAGAACCATTATCCTTTCGGATTCCAGTATCCCGCCTTCGTCGGCCAGCCCCTCGACGCGAAGGGAGGTATACCGGGCTCGCAGATCAGCGTGGGCGGAACCTCCGTGAGCCTTTCCTCCCCCAATACGGTGAACTGGTCGGCGGCCCTCGAGCGGCAGGTCACCAATGACGTCACCGCCAGCCTGGGTTATGCCGGATCGCATTCCAATAACATCGTGGTCGGAGGCGGCAACACCGGCAACACATCTTATGGCGTTGATCTGAACCTCATTCCCGGAGACCTGGTGCGGAATCCCGCATTCGACTCTCAGGGAGTCTGGACAGGCTCCGGCATCCAGACCCGCTTGAACCACAGCTTCGGCGCCATTACCTACGCGTTCAATGGCGCTCGCGAAAACTATGGCGCCGTGATCGCAGCCGTGAAGGGCCGCTTCGCCAAACGAGGTTTCCTCACCGCTTCGTACACCTATTCTCAGTCGAAGGACAATTCGAATAATTACCCAAGCGGCTACACCGCCACCGGGGGCAGCAATTACAACATCGACCAGTTCTACAGTCCATCGCCATGGGATGTGCCTCATCGCTTGTCGTTGGGCTGGAGTTACGACATACCCGGCGCCAAATCGATGGGCGGATTCGTCGATCGCGTAACTTCCGGATGGACTCTTGCCGGCACTACGGTCCTGCAATCGGGCAACCCATTCTATGTTTACAACGACAATCCGCTGTCTCTGGTGGACACCGCGGACGTCACCGTAACATCTGATAACTACGCCAGCGAGTTAGCTGCCGGACACATTGCTTATGCAGCCAACAGCGGCAACTATGCGGCTGACGGCTTGAACCACAACATCCCGAATGTTGTGAACTATCACCAGAAGAATGACCGGAAGTCTTATCAGTACACCGGCGTTGTGGACTCGGGTATCATCACCCACTCCCAATTTTCTCAACCAGACTTCAAAGCCGGTGGAACCGATGGCAACGAAAAACTTGGCAGGTTCCGCAACCCCGGCTTTGCCCAGACCGACTTCACCGTTAAAAAGACTACTGAGATCTTTGAGCGGCTGAGCTTTGAGTTGCGCCTCGACACGTTTAACTTGTTCAACAGGGTTAACCTCAATGGCGTCGATGCCAACTACGGCGATACGAGCCCCAGCTTTGGAACAACCAACAGCAACCTCCAACCACGCAACATGCAGGTAGCCGCCCGATTTGTTTTTTAGTCAAAGGCTTGCCACACTGATGATGCGCTTTTCACTCGCCTGGCGCCAATCTCTTGCACGGAGGAATGGGCGCCAGGCTTTTTTCTTTTACTCTCTACGGTCTCTACGAAGGACTGCTATGCGGCGTGCGGCGCGTTTCGGGTATCTCTCTTTCCTCCTTTTGTCAGTCTTCTCTCTTGTCTCCCCCGCACAGGTTATGGAATTGAGAAATGCGAACGCGAAAGCGGAACTTGGCCCGCGCGGTCTCATTTCCTTGGCCGATATCGCTTCCGGGTCGAGCATCGACCTCGCCACCGACGAGTGGTCGGTCACCCTCAACGGCCGCACTCTTCGCAGTGAAGACGCTAAGCCCTCCCTCCGCAAAACCGCGGAAAACGAAGCAGTCTACGATTACGATCTCTCTCCGTATCGCATCCAGGTGACTTACTCCATCCGTCCGGGTTGGGCTTTTATCAGCAAACAGTTGCGAGTGGTAAGTGCGCCTGCTCCGACCTTCGCCGTCGACAAGGTAGCGCTCTGGGAACTGAAATCGAAAACTCCGGTGCAGTCCGACTTTGTCCCTTCTGTCTATGTGCCGCAATTCGGCTCCAGTCTCGAGCAGAGCCGGAAAGCGCTCCCCGGCAAGGATTATGGCGCGTTCCTTCGTTTTGACGGCGGCGCGGGCGCATTCCTCACCGTGCAGAATCCATTTCTCGCCGTTCATCGCGAAGGTGACTCCATAAGCATTTCTTATGACCCGGAGATGGAGTGGCAAACTTCGTGGGGAGAATTTGCCAGCGACATCGCCTGCATCGGCGCCTACCGCCTTACCGGAACGCGCAATCCGCGGGAGATGATCACGGAATGGCATCCCGCGCTAAGCGGCCCATCCTCCGATGGCATGGACAAGGCTGAAGTGGAAGCCTTCACGTCCTGCGTGCGGGCCTTCCTGATCCATCCGTCCCCGGATCCAATCAGCGTCCTCGTGGGGTGGACGCTGAACGATTACCAGATCGACGCCGGCACCGCGGAAGGAAGAGCGGAGTACAAGCGGATCATCGACACCGCGTCCCAACTAGGAATTCAGACCCTTCTCTACGCGCCTGGCAATTCACAGACAGCCGACCGCACCAGGAGCGTCGATACGTGGAGCTGGGAATACGTTCTCTGGCTTGGCATGGGCCAGCAGATTCGCAAAGATCAGTGGCAGCCGGCCACCGATCCGATTCCTCCAAGTGTGTCGGAGATGCTCGACTATGCAAAACAGAAGCAGGTAGGCTTGCTCGCTTATGTCTACCCGTCTATCCCCTATGAGAAGGATCCATCGTGGCTCGTGCAGGGCGGCCCCGGCCCGCATGGCGAATCCTTCACCGATCCCAAGGCAAAATACGCCACGCTGGCGTCTCGCCGCCTGCAGGACTACCTGATCGACAAGTTGATCGCGTTCAAGAATCGCACCGGCGTTGCAGGCTATTCCTTCGATTATGACTTTCTCAATGTGCCCGGAAGCAGCAGCTACGCGCAGTGGTACGGGTGGCGCCGAGTAATCGAAACGGTACGCAAGCAGTTTCCCTCCATCGTCATCGACGGTCGCCAGAGCTATCAGGTCTACGGGCCATGGAGTTGGCTCGCCGGCAGCTATCCTCACCCCACCGGCACCGACGAACAGCCTGAGAGCTTCAAGCCCTATCCCGACCTGCACTTTGACCGCGTATCGGCGGACCGGACTCGCTTTGTGAACTACTGGTATCGCAATTATCAGTTCGCGCCGGAAGAAGTAATTCCCGGCTACGCTACCCACCAGACGGAGCGATCGCGCAATCTTCCTGCCGTTGATGGTCAGCGGCCGCAACCCGAAATGATGTATACCCGCTACCGGCCGCGCGACTGGGATTATCTCGGTTATAAGTATTCGTTCCTCTCCTCGATCGCGACGGCAGGTTGGAACAACGTCGTGGACATGATCCCCGCGCGCGACCCCGAAGAACTAAAAAACTTCTCCGCCGCCGACAAAGCCTGGATTCGCGACTGGCTTAAGTGGACGGTCGAGAACAAGGAATACCTGCGCCACACCCGCACCATCCTCCAGCAGCCGGCAATGGGCCACGTCGATGGCACCGCTGCCATTGTCGCTGACCGTGGCTTCCTGTTCCTGTTCAATCCCAACTACAAGCAACTCCCGGCCGACCTCGTTCTTGACGAAAGCATTGGATTGACAGCCGGACGATCCTACCTCCTCAAAGAAATCTATCCGTTGGCAGGCCGCGTTCTCGGTAAGGCTCAATCCGGCGTGTGGACTCGCGGAGACCGAGTTCATCTCGCCCTCGACGGCACCAGCGCCACGGTGTTCGAAGTGATCTCAGCCGCCGATGTCAAGGATCCGATCATCTTCAACGCCGCCGCCGTTTCGCCCCAGGCGCCCCCTCGCGCAGAACTCAAGGGAACATCGTTATCCATCACCCACGTAGCAGGGCAGCCTGGAAATACTCAGACCATCGGTGTTCTGTTGCCTGCCGCCACGCAAATCTCCGCCGTCACCGTCAATGGAAAGCCACAGACTTTTACCCAAACCGGCACATATGTTGAAGCGCATGTTCAATTCGATGGCGACTGCTTTGGGCAGGCCCAGGAGGTCCTCCTCTCGCCCCGGCCCGACGGGGATCTGGAAGGGAGCTTCGCGGTTCCGCAACGAGTCCTTGATCAACTCCTCGCCCGCAAGCGCGCGTGGCCTATTCCCTGGACACAGGAAGACTATGAGTCAACCTGGCTCGTGCCGGAACGTCTACTGCTGTTTCTGCAGGCGGCCGATGCCAACGACTCCGTCGCCCTGACAGCCACCCTCGACGGTAAACCTGTGGCGTTTCAACCCGCGTACAGTTCCAGCCGGATCGATGCCCCGTCATTTGTGGGCTTCTACACCGACCTGAGTAAGATTGCTTCCGGGATCCGGCATTCTATCCAGTTGCATATCTCAGGCATGAATCCAGCGCAGCTCCAGGGGATGTTCTTCGACAACGTGGAACCCCAACTCACGGAATCGATCAAACCTTGACGGCGTCTTAATCGCATGACAACGCAGGGCTGCTGTCCTCGGCGCGTGCGAGTTGCGGAGCCGTCACAAGCGCTCACACCCAGTCCGGCGGTTGGTGTGCTATACGTTTCGTCATGCCCCGAATCCGTTTGTTCTGCGCATTTGTTTTTGCCACTTTCCTCGCAGCGTCTGCCGCACCGCAGGTGCTTGCGCCCACGCCGCCCATGGGCTGGAACAGTTGGGACGCCTACGGCCTCACCATTGATGAAGCTGACTATCGCGCCAACGTCAAAGTGCTGGCCGGCCTCAAGCAGTACGGCTGGCAATATGCCGTCATCGACGAAGGCTGGTACATGCAGGATCCCTTCGCCGATAAGGTGGAGACGCGCAAATACGTGTGGGACGCAAACGGCAATCTCATCCCCGCCGTCAGCCGCTTTCCATCCTCGGCGAACGGAGCGGGGTTCAAGCCGCTGGCGAAATGGGTCCATGCGCAGGGCCTCAAGTTCGGCATTCACATTGTTCGCGGCATTCCCCGCCAGGTGGTGAAGGAGAACCTTCCCATCGCGGGAACAAAGTTCCATGCCCAGGACGCGGCCGACATCCCCGCCACCTGCCCGTGGGACGAAGGCAACTACGGCGTCAGCGATACGCCCGCCGGCCAGGCATACTACGACGGCATGATGAAGCTCTATGCAAGCTGGGGCCTCGACTTCATCAAGGTCGATTGCGTCAGCGACCACCCCTACCGCCCCACCGAGATTCGCCAGATCGCGCAAGCCATCCGCAAGACGGGCCGGCCGATCGTACTGAGTCTTTCTCCCGGGCCGACTTCGCTCGACCATGCCGCTGAAGTCGCGAAGTACTCCCAGATGTGGCGCATCACCGACGATCACTGGGACGTCTGGCCGCCGAAGCACGAATCCGCTACCAGCGAGTTCCCATTCGGCCTGAGCCAGGAGTTCGACCGCATCGCCGCCTGGCAGCCGTATGTGAAGCCGGGCAGCTGGCCCGATCCCGACATGCTGCCGGAGGGCTCTCTGACCCCGCATCCCGGCTGGGGCGATCCCCGCCAGTCGCGCTACACGCAGGATGAGCAGCGCACCGAATTCACCCTCTGGGCGATCTCCCGCTCGCCGCTCATCTTCGGCGGCAACCTGACCAGGCTCGACGACTTCACGCGTTCGCTTATGACGAACAAGGACATTCTGGAGATCAATCAAAAGGCCTATTCTTCCAGCTGGCCCGTGAACGATCTCCCCAAGTCATTCGCGAACACGCGCGTATGGGCCTCATCCTTCCTAGCTGTCGATTGCGGAATCATGACCTACACCTTCTTCAATCTCGACGACCAGCCTGCCACTCTGACATTCAATTGGAACGAGATTACGCATGTTCAAGAGGGCCGTTGCAACGTTCGCAGTGCGCGCAATCTGTGGGATGGCAGCACGCTGAATGGATCGAAGGTAAACGGGTTGACGATTCCCGCTCACGGCAGCGCGATCTACCGTGTCCAATGGGGCGGCCTGGTAGGTGAAGGTGGAGCGGCGAACATTTATTGACGGATTGGCGGCAGCCTGCCTCCCATTTCCATGCAAAATCGGGCAGAAAGGACCTTAAACAACCACGAAACTTCGAGGTGAAAACGACCTATTCCTGGTGTACAGCCGCTCTCAGCTTCGGTTCGAGATCGCCGGCTCCGCCATAGCCCTGCCACACGGCCTTGCCGGTTGCATCGAGCAGGGCCACGTAGGGGACGTTTTCATCCTCCACACCGAAGTAACTTCGCCACGCCTTGTCGTCCTGCGTCAGAACCACAAAGTAATCCTGTTCGGCGGCCGGAACTCCCTTCTTCATGCCGCTCTTGATCATGCCTCGAATCAAGCTGGGAGCGCCCGCAAGGTCCGCGACCTGATACACGGGCATGCCGGCAAATGTGCTGTCGGCGTGGATGGCCTTCACCCACGCAGCGGTTCCATTACCGCCCTCGCGGCTGAACCCGGCCACCAGGATCGCGGCGTGACCGCGCACCTCGTCCGCCAGTACGATCCGTTTGCCACTGAGGGTATCACCCGTGGTTCTGGGAATTTCCTGGCCGCCCGCAGCCACGCTTGCCAGTGCGATCGCGACCAGCCCACTCAGGGAAGCCTTTCCCATGCCCATTGACAACCTCCGAGGCAAGACCCCCGATCCTCCATGCGACGCGAAAGTCCGCATGACTTTGATAACGTATCCGGCGAAGGATCGGTTCCCGCAATGTGCTCTGGCTCACGGCGGAGCTACCCTGCCGGTATGCGACACTGATCTTTCTGGTTTCGAGCGGTTCGATGTTCGCGCCCGGCAGGTCCGTAAAATGCCCTTTCTTCGTTCTGTATTTATAGCTCTCTCCCGCAATCGCCCCCTGCGCTACATGGGTGAGCGCTCCAGGGCTGGAATCAAGCTGAGTTCCCGTTTTGTCGCCGGCATGGAGATCGACGATGCTCTGCGCGTGGCCGAGGCCGTCAACAAGCAGGGAATGTCGGTCAGCCTCGATTCCCTGGGCGAAAGTGTCTCGTCAGAGGGCGAGGCGCACAAGGCCGCCGAAGTCTACCATCGCCTGCTCGACGCCATCGCCGCACGCAAGCTGAACGCCAACGTGAGCGTGAAGCTGACTCAGCTGGGTCTGCTGCTGTCCTCCGACATGGCCGAAGGCGTCGCCGAAAACCTGGTCCAGCATGCCCGCTCGGTTGACAACTTCGTCCGCATTGACATGGAGGATTCGTCTCTTACCCAGGTCACTCTGGACATTGTGCGGCGTCTGCATGCGCGCCCGGGCCTGCGCGGCGCCATCGGAACCGTGATCCAGTCTTATCTTTACCGGTCACAATCCGACGTCGAGCAGCTGCTCGCGGACGGCATCCGAATCCGGCTCTGCAAGGGAGCCTACAAGGAGCCGCCGGAGGTGGCGTTTCCCAAGAAGGCGGACGTGGACGATAACTATGTGCGGTTGAGCGGTATGCTGCTCGACAGCCCCGTCTATCACGGCCTGGCCACGCATGACGAACGCATGATCGCCGAAGCCAAGAGCTTCGCCAGGCAGCATGGCATCGATTCCGGCCGTTATGAGTTCCAGATGCTGTTCGGCGTAAGACGCGACCTGCAGCGCCAACTGGTCAGCGAGGGACACAACGTGCGCGTATACGTTCCCTTCGGCCACGAATGGTATCCCTACTTCATGCGCCGCCTCGCCGAGCGTCCTGCCAACGTGATCTTCCTGGCAAAAAACCTGATCCGCAAGTGAGAAGCAGTTCACAGTTCGCAGTTCTTAGTTCGCAGTAAAAGCCGTTGTGGGGTTAGCCTTCGCAGTCCCGCTGCGGAACGAGGTACTGTGAACTAAGAACTAAGAACTGTGAACTGTCTTTACCGCACCGGCCGCGCTTTGCCGTCCTTCAGGCTCTCGTCGATGAGTGACTTCACCTTGCTGTCGGCTTCGCGCGCCAGGCGGCCCTGCTCCTCGCCGAGCTGGCCTTGCTGCTCACCCAACTTGCCCTGTTGCTCGCCAAGCTCGCCCTGCTGACGGCCCAGTTCGCCCTGCTTGGCGCCGATCTGGCCCTCCAGGCCGCCGAGCTTGCCCTGTAATTCGCCAATCTTGCTCTGCAGTTCGGCCAACTCGTCCATCGTAATCGAGGTGCCTCTTTCTGGCCTGCAGCTTGGCGGTGGCCGCGTTCAACTCCGCCATCTCGTGAGCGATATCGGGGGAGGGAATGCTGGCCCGCTGTTGGCGCCGTCCAAGTTCTTCCTGTTGCCGGCCGAGAACCGCCTGTTGCTGCCCCAGTTCTTCCTGCTTTCGGCCGAGTTCCTCCATGGGCTTGTACATGGCCTGGATCTTCCCAACCGTCTGAGGATCATCCACAATGTACGACTTGCCGTCGCGTGTGAACCACAGGAAATCGCCATGAGCCATGGCGCGGGCTTTCTCTAACTCGGCTCGGCGTCCCTCATGCCAGTCGCCCGAGAAACTCACGTGATCGCCGTTGTTGCCGCTGATCACGGCGTAGGATTGCCCATCCGACGAGTATGCGTAAGAGTACCCACGCCGCCCCGACGCGTGCGAGTAGGACCGGCTGGTTTCGCTGCTCGCGTTCCCATTCCTGCATTGAGTGTTGGTAGTGGTGACGGTCTCGCTTCCTGATCCTGATCCAGATCTGGATCGGCTTCGCCTGCGAGAGGAGGAGACGGCGGCACCGGCACCACACTGGGCGCAGCCGGCGCTGCGACGGGCGCAATCGCGGGTGCGCTCGACGGAGTCTCGGGCGCCGGGGCCTGCGCTTCCACCGGATCTTCGGGAGCCTCCGCCTGCGGCGACGGTGCAGGAGTGGGCGCGGCGGCCGGTGCCTGCGCATCCGGTGCGCCTTCCGGGTGCGACTGCCCGACAATCGGTCCCAGAGCATTTACGGGTTGTTGCAGGGTTCGTGCCGCCTCCACGCGGATCAGTGCCGCCGCCGCGAACAGCACAGCCGGAACCAGTAGCAGCGTTGCCCACAACCGGCGTCGTCCGCCTGCGAATGCCTGACGGAAATTGTGCTCGTTTAATAGCCGCTCGATGCGCTGAGAAATTCGTCCTGCATGTGCCATGGCAACTCCCACCTGGGCTCGGCGCGGCAATGCCGCGAATTCAAGCAATATCTGCGCGTAGGAGGCGTGGCTGGCCGCTTCTTCAAGGCCGGCGCGATCGCTGATGGCCTCGCTCAGATCGGAGAGTGTACGTTTGAGCCACCATCCCAGGGGGCTGAACCAGAAGATCGCGGTGTACAAGCCCGCCAGTGCCTGAAGATAGAAATCTCCCTGGCGAACGTGCGACCGCTCATGCGCAAGCACGATGCGCAGCTTGTTCGCATCCCATTCGTCGTAGTCCGCGGGAAGAATCACTGCCGATCCGACCGTTACCGGCGAGGAGATCTTGCGGCTGCTGCGCAGGCGCAGGCCGTCGGCCAGACTGCCATCCAACTGCACCGGTTCGGCGGACTGCCACAAACCGATCGCTCCCCCCACCCCGTAAAAGAGCCGCAGCAATAGCGCAAGAGCCACGCCGCCGTAGATCATCCAGATGAAATCGGAAACCGGCAGATAGTACCCGGTTTGGAGTGGGCCAACCCCGCGCGGGTCCGTCCCCACTGTCTGCGAATGGGAGATGGTCGGGGCAGGGAAGCGGTCGGCCTGGAGTGAGGGTTGAGATACTTCGACCCGGTCCAGAGGCGCCGAAGTCCCCGACGCCGGACTGGCTTCCATAGCCAAAGCCTGGTCCGGAACAGGGGCGGCGTGGGTCGTCTCGGCTGGAGCTTTCCCCGTCCTCAGGGCCGCCACCTTCGTCCGGACATACAGCGACCAGGTGTGTGCGGGTACAACCAGAGTGGCTTCCGCGGGAAGCCAGGTCGCATTCCCGGCCCACGGCGCAAGAATCGGCATGAGCAGCGCTCCGGCAAGAACCAGCCCCCATGCCGTCTTCTGTGCTGGTACGTGGCGCGGAGCCAGAATCCTGAGCCCCGCACCCACCGCGCAGGCAACCAGCAGCGCGCGCACGGCCGCGTCTCCCAGCGTAACGATCCCGCCAGGTACGCCATGGACTGAAGCCAATGTCGATTCCGAAATCGCTGAAGCAAACAGCAAAGCCATCATCGCTTACACTCCTTTTTTCCCGGGAGCGTGATTCTTCTGGGCCGCGGTAATCCGGTCTGCAAGGCGCTGCAGTTCGGCTCGGTCCAGCACCTTCGAGTCCACCATGCCCACCAGCAATGCTTCGACCGATCCCTCGCAGAACCAGTCGACGATACGCTTGACGGCGCGTCCGGCTACCCGCTGGCGCGACTCCGCTGGCTGATAAAAGAACGTGCGATTTTCCAGGGTATGCGCCAGGTAGCCTTTTTCTTCCAGGCGCCGAAGGACCGTGCGCACCGTCGAATCTTTCAACGGCCGGTCCAGTTCCTCGCGCACCTGTTCGGCGGTCACATTGCCGATCCGCCACACAATGGAGAGGATGTCCCGCTCCAGTTCCCCCAGTTCCACCGGATCGTGATCGGGCGTAGTGTTACTCGTCATAATGTTACTGACTGTAACACAGCCGGAAAGGCGAGTGCACGCACGCAAAATTGTTGTGACGAACGGTCTTGTTTTGGTGACGATCTGCAAAGCACCCCGTCCGTCGTGGCCGGCCGCAATCCGCGTCTGCCGTAGTCGCATGGGATTGGTCTGCTTATTTCAGCGGATGGACCAGGGCAGCGCCAGGAACCAGAATTTTGTTCCGAACCGGAATTCCGCGTCCGACGTAGCGGCGCGCCGGGGTTATTCGGTCCGCAGTGCCCGCGCAGGATCGACTGTCGCCGCGCGTCGCGAAGGGAGAAAGCCAGCCAGCACCGCGACCAGCGCTATCAGCAGGACGCCCCCCGCGTATACGCCTGGATCGGCGATGGAGACCCCGAAGAGCTGGCTGCGGACCGCGCGGGTGGCCAGCACTGCTACCGGAATCGTGATGCCGATCGCCCATCCGGCAAGGATCAGCACTTCGCGAAGAATGAGCCCGACCACCGAACTTCGTTTTGCCCCGAGCGCCATGCGAATCCCAATCTCGCGGGTGCGCTGCGCCGTCGCATACGCGAGAATTCCGTAGAGCCCGATTCCTGCCAGAACAGTAGCCAGGACGCCGAATGTGCCCGCCAGCAGCGCGATGGTCCGCTCCGCGAGAAGGTTGTCATCGATCTGATCGGTGAGGGTGGTAAGTCCCCCGACGATGAGCCTGGAATCGATGTTGGCGATCGCCGCGCGTATGCTGTTGGCGGCGGCTTGCGGCGGTTGCCATGTCCGAACGTAATACATCAGGCCGCCGGGCTTTTCCGCCTGCGAGAAAAGCGTGTACATCTCCGGCATCGCCGGACTGCGCACCGAGGAGTGCTTTACGTCTTTGACCACTCCCACGATGACGGAAAGCGTTCGCGGACCGGCGAGGACGGCACAGGTGGTGGCCCAGCGCCGCGGCGTTGTTGGGGAAATAGTGGCGTGCGAAGCTCTCATTCACGATCGCAACCTTCAGCGATGTGGCCGTGTCCGCGGTGGTGAAGTAGCGGCCTGCTACCAGCGGCACCCCAAGGGTCTGAAGATATCCGTTGCTGACCCACGGAACCTCGACGTCGAATTCGTTGTCGTCCGGCCGGAAATGGTCGCAGTCCTGGTCGACAATCACGTCGCCCGTCCTATTGTCGTCAAGAAGATCGGCATCATTGGTGGCGGCCACACCGCGCACGCCGGGAAGAGTGGCGACGGTATCCAGAATCCTCTGCTCCACGGGCGAAACCGCGGCCGGAACGTAGCCCGCCATCTGCGGATTCAGATTGAACGCCAGCAGGTGGTCGGTAGCGAATCCCGGATCGACGTTGTGCAGGTTTTGAATAGTGCGGACGAAAAGGCCGGCGCCCACGATCAGCAGCAGGCTGAAGCCGATCTGCAACGCCACGCACGTCCGGCGGAAGCGCAGAGAACTGCCGCGGCCCGAGTCGGTTTGCTGCTTCAGCGATTCGGCCAGGCGGGGATTCCAGAATTGCACCGCCGGAGCAAGACTGAACAGAAGGCTGGCAGCCCCGGTGGCCGCAATCGTGAAAGCCAGAACCCGCCAATCCAGCGAAGCCGTGAAGGGAAGCCGCCCGTTCGTTGCTCCCGTCATCCAGCGAATTAGAAGGTTCAGAGCCTGCGGGGCGATGAGAAGACCAAGCGCCGCACCGGAGATTCCCAGCAGCAGTCCCTCGGTGAGCAGTTGGCGCAGAACCTGCCCATTGGTTGCGCCCAGCGCATAGCGCATCGAAAACTCGCGTACCCGCATGGCCGCGCGCACCAGCAGCAGGCTGGCGACGTTGACCACCGCCATGGCCACCACCAGCAGAACCATCCCCATCATGATGGTGAGCGGCATGGTTACCTCGCCGCGCAGGGGCGAGAAGCCGTGGGCGCCCGCTTCAAGGTTGAGATGCGCCTTGTTGATAAAGTCGTCGAGGCCCTTCGGGGTCTGGTCCACGAGCAGCGGGATCTCTGTTCGGCGCACTGCAAGAAAGAGCTGATTCAGCGACGCCTCGGCGCGCTCCCGTGTCATCCCTGACCGCAGCCGCCCCACCAGGCCTGTCCAGTAGGCTTTCCGATCCTTGATATAGGTCCAGTCGGGCTCCACCACGCGCTGCATGGTGATGGGCACATAAACGTCAGGCAGGCGCCCCCAGACAACGCTGTGAAAGCCGGGAGCGGTAACGCCGGCGATGGTGAACTGCGAGCCGTTGATCAGCAGGGTCTTTCCTTCGACCGGCGTCTCGGCAAGATGCGTCTTCCAGTAATCGAAATTGAGCACGGCAATGGGGTTTGCGCCCTCCGCCCCCTCGTCGCTCGAAACCAGCAAGCGGCCAAGCGCCGGCCGCACCCCAAGCGTC
Organism: uncultured Acidobacteriota bacterium; assembly: GCA_963730805.1. Classification (GTDB taxonomy): domain Bacteria; phylum Acidobacteriota; class Terriglobia; order Terriglobales; family Acidobacteriaceae; genus Telmatobacter. The sequence goes on from CAVSTL010000001.1 coordinate 1,215,967, forward strand.
TCGAAGTAATTGCCGCTCACCATCTCCGCGGATACGGCCTCGGCATGATTGTTCCAGACCACTCCCACGCTCGCCGGAGCGGTTGCGATCAATCCGCTGAGTGCGCTGTTCTGGTCGCGCAGATCGCGGTACATGGGGTAAGAGAATTCGTAACGATGGCCGGGAGTGTCTCCCCCTTCCGACTGGGTATGGCCGGGAGACCCTCCAGCGAAGCTCAGGACCACAAGTTGGTCCGGATCCTGCACCGGGAGTGCCCGCATCAGCGCCTGGTTCAGAAGGCTGAAGATGGTGGAGTTTGCGCCGATAGCCAGGGCCAGGGTGAGAACGGCAACCGCGGTAAATCCAGGATTCCGCAACAACCCGCGAACTCCATAGCGGATGTCGCGCCCCAGCGACTCAACCGACCAGGACGGCCGCTGCACGCGGCACTGCTCGCGAGCGCGTTCACGGCCGCCGAAGCTGATGGCCGCCTGCCTGCGCGCTTCCGTCGGCGACATGCCCGCCGCCAGATTGGCCTCGATCTGGCGTTCCATGTGGAAGCGAATCTCTTCGTCTACTTCAGTCCGTGCTTTGCCGGTAAAGAAGAAACGCAAACGTGAAAGCCATTCACCCAGCATAACGTCCCCTGCTAAATGGTCTCGAGCACCAGGTTGATGGCGCCGGTGAGCCGCGCCCAGTTATCCAGTTCCGATTCGAGGTGCTTGCGTCCGGCCGCCGTGAGCGAATAAAAACGCGCCTTGCGGTTGTTCTCCGACGCTCCCCACTGGGCGCGAATCCAGCCCTTGTATTCGAGCCGGTGAAGCGCGGGATAAAGCGACCCCTGTCCGATCTGAAGCACGTTGTCAGACACTTGCTGGATGCGCTGGGCAATCGCCCAGCCGTGCTGCGGCTCCGTGGCGATAGCCTTCAAAATAAGCATGTCCAGGGTGCCCTGGAGCAGATCAGTGGGTGGCGGCATCTTCCCCTCGACGTTCGACAACAGATTGCAGCTTCTCTTGTCGAATGTCAAGGGGGAAGTGTCCGACCTGGCAACTGGGAATGCTTGCCCTCCTGCTGCGCTGATACATTGAAGGTGGAATCCTCCATGTCGCGACCTCATTTTTTAGCAGCAACTCTTGTCTTCTGCGCGACCGGGTTTGGCGCCGGCGCGGCAACCGCCCCGCCCAAGGCCGTGGTCGCGTATGTCTTTCCTCGAAGCGGCATCCTGCAGCCGGGCCAGATCAATGCCGCTCAACTTACGCGGATCAATTACGCGTTCGCCAACATCGAGAACGGCCGTATCGTCACCGGGTATGAGCACGACGCGGAAAATTTTGCCTTTCTCCAATCTCTCAAAAAGGAGAACCCCTCGCTGACTGTGCTCGTGTCGGTCGGAGGGTGGCTGTGGTCCACCAACTTTTCCGACGTGGCGCTCACCGCGCAAACCCGGGCGGCGTTCATTGACAGCGTCATGGAGTTCCTGGCGGCGTATAAGCTCGATGGACTGGACATCGACTGGGAGTATCCCGGAATGGTGGGCGCCGGCCATCCTTTTCGCGACGAGGATAAGCAGAATTTCACGCTGCTCCTGAAGGAGTTGCGCACCCGGTTCACAAGCACGACCGCGAAGACGCACAAGCGCCTCTATCTCACCTTCGCCGCCGGCGCGTCGGACGAATTTCTACTGCATACGGAAATGGCGAAGCTTCAGCAGTACGTGGATACCGTGAACCTGATGTGCTACGACTACTACGAAGAGAGCTCGGATCAGAATACGGGCAATCATGCTCCGCTGTTTACCGATCCCGCCGACCCCAAGAAGGTTTCGGCGGATGCGTCGGTTCAGGCATTCGAGAAGGCCGGTGTTCCGGCTGAAAAAATCGTTCTCGGAATGCCCTTCTATGGACGCATGTGGGGGCAGGTCGCCAATGTGAGTCACGGCCTCTTTCAGCCGGGAAAGCCTGTACCCCACGCCTTCGCTCCCTATTCCGTAATCACCCAGACGATGCTGAACCAGGGGTACATGCGCTATTGGGACGAGAGCGCATCGGTTCCGTATCTCTATAATCCGGAGTTGCAGACCTTTGTCTCGTATGAAGATCCGGAGTCGGTCGCCGCGAAGTGCCGCTATGTCCTGAAGCAAAGGCTGGGCGGCGTGATGTTCTGGGAGTATTCAAACGATCCGTCGGGAACATTGCTGGGGGCCATCCACGATTCGCTCCATCCCCACTCGGCAAAGGTGACGAAACCATGAGTACTGCAAGCCGTGCCGTTGTAACTCGATCCGCGCCGCCCGCCTGCTTCGTCGGCTGCATCGCGCGTAGTTTCCATCGACATCTTCCGCGGGCTGACCATCGCGGTAATGATCTTCGTGAATGAACTTGCCGAGGTGCGCGGCCTGCCGTGGTGGACCTATCACGCGCACGGCAACCAGGACGTGATGACCTATGTCGACATGGTCTTCCCCTTCTTTCTGTTTATCGTGGGAATGGCGATGCCGCTCTCGGTGGAGCAGCGGCTGAAGCGAAATCCGTCCCTCCCGCTGCTGTGGATGCATGTGCTCGTCCGGTCCTTCAGTCTGCTCGTCCTCGGCCTCATCCTTGCCAATGCAGAGAAGGCGGATGCGTCGCGCATGGGGATGAACGAAAATGCATGGGCGCTGATGGGCTTGCTGGGGGCTGGGCTCTACCTGAACGTTTACCCGAAGCCGCCGAAGACTTACGTGAACGTCCTGCGCGCGATTGGCTTGATCGCGGTCGTGGCGGCATTTGTAATTTTTCGGCGCGCCGAATCCAATGGACAAACTGGGTGGATCGATTTTTCCTATCCCGAAATCCTGGGTCTGATCGCGTTTGCCTATTTCGCGGTGGCGCTGCTCTACATCCCGACCCGCCGCTGGCGTTGGGCAGCGCCGGCCGGGTTCGTCCTTCTGCTGGCGCTCAACATCTGTTCCACTGCCCGGCTCGTTCCGTTTTTAAGCCGGCTCTCCAATTATGTGTGGCCCTTCGGCAACGGATCGCATGTCGCTCTGGTCATGGCCGGAGTGGTCACGTCGCAAATCTTCTTCGGCCTGCGGCCAGGCGCGGACGAGCGTCCGGCTGCGAACAGGGCGACAATTACGGCGGTCGTGTTTGCGGTGATCGCACTTTTTGCCGGTTGGCTGTGCGTTCCACTTGGGATCTCGAAGATTCGCGCCACTCCCGCCTGGACGTTGTGGAATGTGGGCGCGGCGGTGCTGGTGTTCACGCTGCTCTATTGGATTTGCGATCAGTGGCGGAAGACCGCCTGGGCCGCTCCGGTGCGGGCAGCCGGTTCGAATACGCTGCTAACTTATCTGCTGCCCGATCTTTGGTACTTCGTGTTCGGCGCATTGGGCGTCACATGGATTGAGGCGCACTTCCATTTCGGCTGGCAGGGCGTGATCAAGAGCGTACTCTTTACCTTGCTTATGCTCGGTTTTGCGTGGCTGCTTACGCGGGCCCGCTTACGGCTGCAACTCTAAGTCTCTGGCCGTTTGCTGACTTACGATCTTCCGTGCCCCATCCTCGCGACGTTTTCTGTCGCAAGGATGAATGCCACAAACCTGAGACCTGGCAAATCGCGGACCTCACACCCGATGTCAATGCGAACCTGACGCCTGCACCAGCATCTCAACGGGCGGCACCACCATATTGCGAAGCACCGCTTCGGGCTTCTCGGCGGCTTTCAGCAGTTGCATATTGCTCTGGACCAGGTCAGGATTAGCGGCGCGGTGGTTCTGGAGATCGTCGAGCGCGCGAAGGCCAATGGTAGCCGCTTGCGACACGTTGCGCGAGAGCAGACTCAATTCGGCGGTAATCTCCGAGCGCGGCAGAGATGGCTGCAGCTTCGCATCGTTGTCGCGCCATAGCTCAAGCCACACGCGCGCCTGTTGCCACTGATCGGGCGAGGCAGTTCCGGCGACGATGGCTTTAACGATCGCGCTGAATTGACGCGCGGTTTCGCTCTCCGGTGGAACCGCATCCACAAGGTGGTTGAGCGGGCTTGACGTGACGTACTCCTTCAAATCCCCGCGCTGGTATTCTTCCAGCGGCTGGACGACGCTCGCGAGAACCGTCAAATACTTGGGGTCAGATTCGCCGCTCATGCGCTGCAGCATGACGCGGGGGAACGAGTCGTGATTCAGGCCGTAGAACTCGAGGTGCCGCGACACGACCGCGAGCCGCGCATACATCGAGTCCACATCGCGAACATCCTGCGGCGACCAGAGCCGCTCGGCTATCGCCGCCGTGCGCGGCCAGATGCGGCTGTCGATAATTTCAGGCGTAACGAACTCGCTCCACATGGTTGCTTCGCCACCCAGCACGCGCGCCTTTTCCTCGGGAGTAAGCGAAGCGCCATCGCCGCCCAGCGGATCAGTCGCATAGTGAAAGGCGGCCGACTGATTCAGGTCGATGTAATAGCCGTTGGACAGCATGGCGCGATTTCCCTGGCGAACGGCGGCCGCCAACCCCTTCGGTCCGCGCCAGGATTGGATCACGACATCCTTTGGAACATCCGGCTGGAGCACCTCGTCCCAGCCCTCCATGATCTTGTGGTGCGCGGTTACCAGCTTCTGCAGCCGCCCTGAGAAGTAGGACTGCAGCGCAGCATTGTCCTTCAGGCCATGCTCCCGCATGTAGGCCTTGATCTTCGGGTTCGCATCCCATTCCTTGCCGTTGCACTCGTCGCCCCCCACGTGGAAGTAGGCGTCGGGAAAGAGTGCCGTCATTTCGCCGAGGAACTTGTCGAGAAATTCGAACGTGCTTTCGCGCGTCGGGTCCATGGCGGAGTTCATCACGCCCCACTGGCTGGCGATCTTGTAAGGGCCAGGGCCGCTTGCCAGTTGCGGATATCCCACGAACCACGACGTGGTGTGGCAGGGCATGTCGAATTCGGGAACCACCCGAATGCCGCGTTCGTGCGCGTACCGGATGATCTCGGCGACCTGCTGCTGCGTGTAGTACGCGCCGTTCGAGCCCTTTTCCTGCAGAAGCGGATAGACCTTGCTTTCGATCGGGAAACCCTGGTCGTCGGAGAGGTGCCAGTGGAAGACATTGAGCTTTACGGCTTCCATCCCGTCCAGGTTGCGCTCGATCACCGGTATGGGCTGGAAATGACGGCCGGAATCGATCATCAGGCCGCGCCACGCAAAGCGCGGTTCATCATCAATCGTGGCGGCCGGCGCGGCAAAACCCTGCGGAGTAATGCGAACCAGTTGCAGAAAAGTTTGCAGGCCGTGGAGGATGCCCAGCGGATTCGCAGCCGTCAACTGCACCCCGTCTGCCGACACTTTCAGGTGGTAGGACTCATCTTCGTCCAACGCCTGGACCGTCTTGCTGGCGCCGCCAGTCTTGATCGTGAAGTTGGCCGGCCGAGCTTGTGCCTCGGGCGTGATCGGAATTCCGGTTTCTCCCGAGAGGGTCGCGAGAAAGCGATCGCGCGCGAGCATCAAACGCGGTTCGGTGTATCCCTCCACCGCGACACTTAGATTTCCATCCACGATGAACTGGCCTTCACCCATCTCGATGTGAGACGGCAGCGGCATCAGCGCCGGCATTTCCGCCTGCGCCCGCAACAGAGGGACCTGGGTCGAAAGTCCAACCGCTACGAGAACTGACACAAGACGGCAAAACGTACGGGTCTTCATCACTGGCATCCCTCTGAAATGAATGCTGAACACCGGAGAAGTTTAGCACTCGTCAGCGTCAATGCCCTCGCAGCAGCGCGTTTCGATTTTCCGGCGGCCCGTGCCGTCTCGCCTCTCGGGACAGCTGGTTTTTACTGACAAAACAGCCGGTTCCAAGCCTTACAATTCGAGCGCGACCACAGGAGATCTTTTCCATCACTGTGTGCCGGAGCTGAGCATGAGCGTGACTCGACGGAAGTTTCTCAAGAACACAACATTGGCTGGAGCGGGACTTGTGGTTGCCGAGGCGATGAAGCCCGCACTTTCGCTGGCAGACGAGGCCCCGGTCTCGCTTACGCCCTACCTCAGCGGAATGCGAATGGCGGCCACCCCGGCCGCGGCCTATCGTGCCTACCGTTCGAAAGTGGTGTCGAATCCCAATACAACGACATGGGTCCAGATCGACCTCGGCCGGACCATCCCCGTCGATCACGTTTTGCTCTATCCGGCTTCGGAGAAAATGTTTCCGGGGCGCGATCAGTACTACGCGGGCGAAGGATTCCCCCTCCGGTTCAAGATCGAAACATCCGACGAGCCGGACTTCGCGAATGCACGCATCGGCGCCGATCTTACCGGATCGGATTTTCCCGACCCAGGCGACAATATTCCAAAGTTCTCCGGGCGCGGCCGTCATTCGCGCTATGTGCGCGTAACCGCAACCCAGTTGCGGCCCGTGAAGGTGCTGCCCGGGTCAGGATCGCCCGAGGAAGGCCTGGACGACAGCTCCGATTTCACCCTGGCTCTTGCCCGCATCGGAGTGCTCTCCGACGGAGAGGATATCGCTGTGGGCTGCACCGTGACGGCGGATCCGGAACACGGCAACCCGGAACTTCTGAAACAGCTCACGCGTCCGTTGCGGGCCGATGGCGAGACCATCAAGATGGACCACCCGGACCTCGTCACGGAACCGTCCACATGGAAGCGGGTTCAATACAAGGCAGAAGCGCCGAAAAGCGGCATCACCCTTGACGGCGGTTTGTTCCAGGCGGCGTTGCTGCACAACGCGCAATACCTTTTAACTTCCTACACAGCCGACGACCTGCTCCGGCAGTTTTATGAGAGGAAAGGAAAGATCAGGGCTTTTAAGCCCACCGGTTCGCAAATTTTCTGGGAGGAGGACCTGGCAGGATCCAATGCCGGCCGCTTTCTGATGGGGGCCGGCAATACCGTGCGCTGGATTGACGACGCCGAACTGCGCAAGCGCCTGAACACGGTGGTGGATGGCATCGAAGAATGCCGTGAGTCGAACGGCTACATCATGGCGTATCAGGAAGACACGATCTTCTATTCGGAGCGGGCGGCCTACACGCGGGCGTGGCTGACCCATGGCCTGCTTGAAGCGGCCTATGCCGGCAACCCCAAGGCCTTGCCGCTCCTGCGTGGCTATTACGACTGGTTCAACAATCAGGATTTTCTGCCTGAGATGCTGCGCGGGGCCATCCAGGGCGGCCAGGGCATGATCGCCAATACGCGGGTGAGCCTTAGCCCCGTCGGAAAACCCGCGGATGCGCAGGTGATCCAGCGCTATTACCAGGAAGAAGCCTGGCTCAATGGCCTGGCGAAGCAGGAGAAGGAACAGATCTGGCAGTATCCATACGACCGTCCGCATTGTTATTTATTGACCAACATTGAAGCCTATCTCGACATGTATCTCGTTACTGGCGAGAAGCGTTATTTCGATGCCGCGCATGGCGCGTGGGAGTTGTACCGCGCCCACTGGCAGCAGGCCGGCGGCAGCATATCCATCATTGAATTCGAAAACGATCCGCCCGACAGCAACTACCTGCGGCAAAAGCTGGGTGAGTTATGCGGAAGCAGCTTCTGGGTCTTTCTCAGCCAGCGCTTCCAGTTACTCGATCCCGATAACGAGCAATATGCCGCGGAGATCGAGAAATCGATCTATAACGTCGGCCTTGCCAACCAGGACGGGGGCTCTGGCTTCCGCTACCACACCGTGATGGAAGGGCAAAAGGAAAAAGCCACCCACGAGAACACCTGCTGCGAAGGGCAGGGAACACGCCTGATTGGCTCACTGCCGGAACACATTTTTTCCCTGGCTTCGGACGGAGTGTATCTGCACCTGTACGAGCCGTCGACAATTCGCTGGCAGCAGAACGGCCACGAACTGGCGCTTTCCGTGCGCACTCGCTTTCCCCTTGACGGTCTGGTCGAGGCTACTCTCAAAGCGCCCGACGCGGCCCAGGCCAAGCTGCGTATTCGCGTGCCCTCGTGGGCTACGGGACCGATGGGGGTTTCGATAAATGGCGCCGTGGCCGCATCAGGCAAGCCCGGCACTTACGTCTCGCTCGACCGGCAGTGGTCTGACGGAGACAAGATTACGTTCAACCTGCCCGTCGCTCTTCGAGTGAACCGCTACAAGGGAGCGGACCAGATTGCGGGCAAGACGCGTTATTCCATCGAATACGGCCCGTTGCTTCTAGCCGCCGTGGGCGAAGGCACTGTCGACCTTGTTCTGGAGAAAGGTTCCGATGCACAATCGCTGGGGCGGCATCTGGAATCGATTGCGGGCGCGCCGCTGCACTACACCCTCCGCGAATCACCTGCGCGGAAACTGGTGCCGTATTACCAGATCGTGGATGAGAGCTTTTCCTGCTACCCGACAATTTCGATCGCGACGTAATGGCTGCTCCATGCGTCACGCTTGCCTCGGGATCAACCCTGAATCGGCCTGGCCGATTTTGCGGTGCGAAGCGCAATCGCGCCGAGAACCGCAATGACCATCGCCAGTGCGATCCAGAGAAGCTGAGGGTGCTTTTCGGTGAACGGGCGGTCGTCGGGCCGGGATTGATACTTGGGATTCGGCTGCTCCGGGCCGGCGATGCCCTGGGCTGCGCCGGCCGCGCCCCCCACTAGAAACTGCCCCAGATCGTATCGCGGCGAACTCAGCTTTGAGTCGCCGTAATAAAGCGTGTAGCCGTCTCCACCCGCTTCGAAGCACACCGTGCGCTTCACCATTTCCAGGCGAACCGAAGCCGGGACAAGAGGCGCGTTGTCGCCGTTATCGATCGTGGCGGCCCACCTGGACGGCGCTTCGAAAATCGCTTGCGGCGCATCGATGTCCAAATGCTCCTGGTCGATGCGATGGTCGTCCTGGATCGTGTGGACGCGCAAAAGATTGCCGCTCGAAGAAATGGACCGCGGTGGTTCAGAGGAGTCGCCTGCGGGTGTTGGAACGATGGGCCGAGCCTCGATGGTCACGTCACGGCTGAAGTTGGCCGGCATTGCGCCGGCAACAAAAACGACCCGGTCGACGGGCACGTGGGCCGGCACCGTGAATTCGATCGTGGACTTGTGGTCCTTCTGCGTAACGATAGCCGATTCCGCAACCAGGGTGTATGCCGCCTGCCCCGCGGGCAACTCTGAGGCCGACAAGCCGCTCACGCTTTCAGGCCGCAGCGGTCCTGCTATGCGGAAATGCAGATAGCGAAAGTCCGACACCGGCAGATGCAGCACAGTGCTGCGGCCAAGCCGCTGACGGGTGAGGTCGAAGATGGTGTAATCGCCGATTTTCGTTGCCGGGCCGGTCTGCTGCTGACTGCCGTTCACAGTGACGGTTGCGATGAAATCACTGCCCGCCACCTTGAGAACGAGGTCGCTGTAGCTTCCGCCGGGCATGGCCGCGTCGAAAACCGTTTGCCCGCCGCGCTCGCCCAGGTTCAGCGGTTCAATGGTTCGCTCTGAAGTCGTCGCCGAGGGTGCCGACATTTGAACCAGGTACGGAGTCTCCGCGCCATTGCGGTACAGGCGGAGATCGGCAAGCCCTGGCGCGGCATGCGCAAACAATTCTGGATCGACGGCGAAACAAGCCTGCCCGGCTTGCTGCGGGGTGTTCTGAATGGGCCTCTCGTACCGGAAATAGCGAATCTCGGGAGAGACAGCGCTGGCAAGGAATATAAGTGCGGTTATGATCTTCACTGCGGCTGGCCTCCCTGCGAACGCAGATTGAGCCAGTCGCGCTGATACACATAGCTCACTGCGAGCAGCAGCGCGCCGAGCCCCAGAAAACTGAGGATGCGGTAGCCCTGGCTGAGCGCGTTGATGTCGACCAGGAAGACCTTGCCGATGGCTACCGCCAGCAATACGAGCGCCTGCCAGCGCAGGAACGCCGTGTGGCGCCAGAATCCGAGACTCAACAGCACCGCGCCGAACACCATGAAAAATGCCGAGTATGTGAACTGCGCGTACATCTGGTAGTCACGCACAAGCGCGCTGTTGCCGCTCCAGCTTCGATACCACCAGAAGCTGTGAATCTCCCACCCGATGGCGAGAAGGATGAGCAGGTTGACGAGAAGCGATGCGGCCCCGGCGAGAACCGGCCACGAGACCTCGCGCGACGGGTTCTCTTCCGGGGGCGCGTGCCGCGCCAGCCACACCACAAACACAAACACGGCGATGGCGACGCAATGCGTTCCGAAACGCTGGTTGAAAAAAGGAGCCGTGGACGCCACGGGATTGACCACAAGCACCGCGCCGAGCCCCAGCACCAGGCAGATCAGGGCCAGCACGCGCAACAGCTTCGATCCGGTGCGGGTCGAGGCCCACAGCAGTGCCGCCCCTTCAACGAGCCACCCGATGGTGAGCCAGCGCCCATGCGCCTTCAACGGAATGGCGATGGTCAGGAATACGACCGCTGCGGAGAGATGGAGCGACGAAAGCACGCCCGGGCTCTCGTGCAATGCGGCTCCGCCCGGCAGGCGAGCCAACAGCAGATAAAAGGCGGCAAACGCTACCGCCAGCCATGCGCCGGCCCAATCGGCGGTGGCCGAATCGAACAACCCATAGAAGGCCAGGAACCCGAGCCCCGCGATGGCAATGGGCATCACAGCGATGACCAGGTGGTCCCACTCGGAGATCGCGCCGCTCTGCTTGAGATTCAACCGCACCACCCGCGGCCCGAACGCAAACACCAGGAAGAAGCAGGTCAGAAAGAATGCGGTTCTTCCGATCTGCGCCTGCGAGTAAAACTCAAACCACCACCCCGTGACGAAAACCACCGTTCCGGCAAACGCGCTGAACAGCAGTCGCGACCACGGCCGCAGCGCCGCCAGCACCAGGACCGCGACGTCGATCATGATCAGGTAGCTGAACAGCGTGACTTCATGGTTCCCGCCGGTCGAAACCAGCACCGGCGTGCTGAGGCCTCCCACGATAGCGTAGAGAGCCAGAAGTTCAGCTTCCTGCACCCATGCCAGAAATCCGTTGAACGCTGTCACCGCGATCATGGCCGCAAAAGCGACGGATGCTGGAACCAGGTGATAAAGCGAGAAGGCCGCCCAGAGCGAGATGTAGAGGATCCCGCTGCCCGTCGCTTTTAGCGAATAAGAGAATGCGCCATAACCTTTGGTTCGAAAGCGTTCTGACCACGCGATCAGCCCGGCCCCCGCTACCAGGCCAATGAGCACGCGGCCCAGCGGTCCGATCCAGTGATTGTCGATGGCCAGCTTCACAAACCACGCCATGCCGATCAGGATGGCCAGGATGCCGATGCGATTGAACCACTGCGAACCGATGCGGCTTTCCATCGACAACGTGTCACGTTCTACCGCGGGTTCCGTCATCGCAAATCGCGGAGGTTCGATGGGCCGCCCGGGAAATGCAGGCGAAGGCGGCGCGCCCGCCGGTGACTGCTGTTCGATCCGGGTCGCACTGGCAGGCTCTGCTGGCGCTGGTTGTTCGGGCTCTTCGACGATACCGTACGCTTGCAGCATCCGCTCCAGTCTCAGCACCCGGTCGCGCAGAGTTGCGACCTGTTCTTCGAGACTGCCGGGAAGAAAGGGATCCATTGCAAAGCAACTCTACATCACACGTTGAGGCATTGCCAGCGACGCGGAGCTAAACCAGGAAGAGCGCCATCCTGCTTTTACTCGGCTTCGGGAAACTGCTTTCCGAAGTGGTTGTCGCAACCAGGAAAGATCCCTGCGCGTGGACCTATCCGCCGTGGTCTCGCCAATGAGCTTCAGGTTGTCGCCGAACGAATTCGCCCCGTCCCCAACTCTACACTTGAATCACCCTGCAGGTGCCTCAAAATGCGCCAGTTGTGGCGCTCGGGCCATTCCGTCCCCCGGTGCTTTTATGGCGTGAAGTTCGTCACATCCCTTCGGTCTACAGGACGCTAGAATTGCGAAGGTTACGGACAGACAAGTGCGCGCTATTCCCCGTCGGCAGTGCGAAAAGCGATATGGGTCCAAGCCAATGAGAGACGCGGAACAGGCTTCCGAATCATCGAGGATCGCTTGAAAGAGCGGCGGGGCAACAGGAACCATCACGCTTGACCGTGGAGAACGAATGCTCAACCTGGAAGAACGGCAGAAGGCCAGAACTATGCAGGACAAGGTCGCCGATCTGAACGCCCGGCGCGCCGAACTCGAGCTCGGCGGCGGCAAAGACCGCATCGACAAGCAGCACCAGTCCGGCAAGCTTACCGCACGCGAGCGCGTCGCAGGCCTGGTCGACAAGAACAGCTTCGAAGAGATCGGCCTGTTCGCGAAGCATCGCGCCACTTACTTCGGCATGGCCGGAAAGGAATTGCCCGCCGACGGCGTGGTCACAGGCTGCGCCACCATCGACGGTCGCCAGGTGCACCTCGCCAGCCAGGACTTCACCGTCGTGGGCGGCGCCGCGGGCGAAACTCACTGCAGCAAAATCGTCGACATGATGGGCATGGCGCTTAAAACCGGCAGCCCCTTCATCTTTATCAACGACTCCGGCGGCGCCCGTGTGCAGGAGGGGATCGACAGCCTGGATGGCTACGCCCGCGTGTTCTACCGCAACGTCATGCTCTCCGGTACAGTTCCCCAGATCGCCATTATTTGCGGGCCATGCGCGGGCGGCGCGGCCTACAGCCCCGCCCTGACTGATTTCGTGATTCAGACCCAGCAGGCGCGCATGTTCATCACCGGGCCGCAGGTCATCAAGCAGGTGACGGGTGAAGACGTCAGCGCCGAGGAACTGGGCGGCCCGCAGTCGCAGATGAATTACTCCGGCGTGGTGCACCTCATCGCCCGCGACGACGCCGAGGCGCTCGCGCTGTGCCGGCGGCTGCTCAGCTTCATGCCCTCGAACAATCTCGAGGACCCGCCGCGCATGCCGTTCACTTCGCGCCTGAAGTCCGACTCCGACATGAATTCGGTCTTGCCCGTCGATCCCAAGGTCCCCTACGACGTGCGCGAAGTCATCCGGCGTGTCGCCGACAACCAGGACTTCCTCGAAATCCAGCCCGGCTTCGCGCCCAACATCGTAATCGGCTTCGGCCGTCTGCAGGGTAGGCCCATCGGAATCGTCGCCAATCAGCCCAGTTGTCTCGCCGGAGTCCTCGACATCAACGCCTCCGACAAATCCGCGCGCTTTGTGCGCTTCTGCAACGCGTTCAACATTCCCCTGGTTACATTCGTCGATGTGCCTGGGTTTCTGCCCGGCGTCGAGCAGGAACGCGGCGGCATCATTCGCCACGGCGCGAAGCTGCTCTTCGCTTACTCCGCGGCAACAGTTCCGAAAATCACGGTGGTGCTGCGCAAAGCGTACGGCGGCGCTTACATCGCCATGTGCTCCAAGGGCCTCGGCGCGGACCGCGTGATTGCCTGGCCCACCGCCGAGATCGCCGTGATGGGCGCCGAAGGCGCCGCCGAAATCGTATTCCGCCGTGAAATCGATGCGGCCCACGACCAGGTCGCGCGGCGCAGGGAACTGGTCGAAGAATATCGGGAGACATTTGCAAATCCGTACGTCGCGGCCGGCCGGCGGCTGGTCGACGAAATCATTGATCCCGCCGATACCCGCAAGCACCTGGCATTGGCGCTCGAGTCTCTGCACGGCAAGCGGGAACTCCGCCCGCAGAAAAAACATGGACTCATTCCCCTATAGAAAAGGACTGGCGTGACATTGCATTGGGCCGATTTCGCTCTGATGGTGGTAATCGTGGTTGCCGGGGTTTCCGCAGGCTACCTCGTGCTGTTGCGCAAGGTCCGGCATATCGTTTCCGAGAGCCATCGCGGGTTGGAACACCGCCTGATCGCCCTGACTGAAGCCATCAGCGCGCACGAACCTGGCATGACTGAGCCCATTCCCTCAACCGACACATTGGATGCGAAGGAAATTGAGGCAGAATCGATCGCCACGCTGCAGAAGTCCCGCGCATCGTCGCGTCACGGTGCCAGAGCCGCCCAGTGCGAGCGAAAGAGACGAAATGCCCCCCGAGATCCAGGTGGCGATTGCGGCAGCCGCGGTCGCATTGCTGGGCAACAATGCCCGCGTCCTGGCTGCGCGCAGAATTCCGTCGAAGGATGTGGTGAGTCCATGGACCCAGCAGGGCCGCGTCACCGTGCAATCGTCCCACAACCTGCGCCCGAGGAGATGACGATGAATCCCTCGAGGAAAGAAGGTATGCGTTGAAGCTGCGGATCACCATCGACGGGAAGACCTACGAAGCCGAGGTCGAAATCCTCGAGGACGAGGAGAGCGAGCACCCGTATGTACCCTTTGTGCCCGCGCCTGTCAGTTACACGCCTCCGCCTTTTCCCGTCTCGCCCGTCGCCGCGTTCGATACCAGCGCCGACGGTGGCAAGGTCTGCCGCAGCCCGGTTACCGGCCTGGTGATCACGGTCAACGTTGCGCCGGGACAGACGGTGCAGCCTAACGACGTCCTCATGGTTCTCGAGGCAATGAAGATGGAAAACCAGGTGATCGCTTCGCACCAGGCAATCGTGAAGAGCGTCAATGTCGTGCCCGGCAATTCCGTCAAGGTGCAACAGGTCCTTCTCGAATTCGAATAGGATTCCCGACTGGGCGGCGCGGGACAGCCCGAATTAGAAAGGTTTTTGGATGAGTGCGGTTGAGGATCAGGCCTTGAAAATTCCCGGAATAAAGTTTGTCGATCATGTGGCCATTGCCGTCAAGCAAGGCGACCTGGACAACCAGGTGAGGGCCTACGAGATGCTTGGCTTTCGCGAGATTCATCGCGAAGAAGTGCGCGGCGCCGACCAGGTGCGCGAAGCGCTATTGCAGATCGGCGACGGACCCAACCTGATCCAATTGCTCGAGCCGCTCAGTCCCGAATCGCCCGTTCAGAAGATCGTGGAGAAGAACGGAGGCCGCCCCGGAGTGGCCCACGTTGCCTTCCGCGTGGACAGCGCACAGCGCGCCTTCGATGCCATGCAGGGCAGCGGGTTCAAAATCATCGACGCGTCGCCAAGGCCCGGTTCGCGTGGCACAACCGTCTTCTTCGTTCATCCCAAATCGCGCGCCGACAACCCCTTCGGCACATTGTACGAAATCGTCGAAGCGCCGGAGAACAAGTGACCGCCATGGAAAACTTCCTTTCCGAGTTCCCGCCCGTAAGCACGGAGACCTGGGAACACGCGATTCGCGAGGACCTGAAGGGCGCCGACTATGCCGGGAAATTAATCTGGCGCACCGCCGGAGGGAATTGACGTCAAGCCGTACTATCGGGCCGAAGATCTCGCCGGCTTGCAATTTATCGACGCCGCGCCGGGCGATTTTCCCTTTGTCCGTGGCACGCACTCGTCGGGGGGCTGGCGCATTCGCGAAGAGATTGACGCGGTCGATCCCGAGGAGGCCAACCACGCGGCACGGCGCGCCGTAGCGGGCGGCGCAGAAGAGATTGCATTTTCGCGCGCGGCCGTTTCCAATGCTTCGGACCTGGGAATCCTGCTTGCCAATCTGGGCGAGATTCCCGTCCATTTTGAAAACGCGTCTGCCGCCATCGTTCCTTTGCTGATAAGCCGATTCACTCGGCGTCCCGGCGCGGCCACGGTTTCCGCGGACCTCGATTGGAGCGTCGATCCTGACTTTTCCGCGGACGTGCTGGCCAGGGTTCCGGCGTGCTTGATCCCATTCACCGTTCACGCCGAGGAGTTTGCGGAAAACGGCGCGACAGCGGTCGAAGAAGTCGGCTTTGCGCTCGCTTCCGGCGTCGACTTCATCGCTGCGATGCAGGACCGCGGCATCGTGGCCGCGCGCATCGCCGATTCTGTCGCGTTTTCGTTCGCGATGGGCCCGGAGTACTTCATGCAGATCGCCAAGCTGCGCGCTTTCCGCATGGTTTGGGCACAAGCTGTGGCAAGCTTCGGCGCTGCGCCCGATCATGCCCGGGCACGCATCTATGCTCGTACGTCGCATTGGAACAAGACCATCTACGATCCCCACGTCAACATGCTGCGGACCACGACCGAAGCCATGTCAGCCGCGATCGGAGGTGCCGATTCCATCTATGTTGCGCCATTCGACGAGTGCTACAAAACGCACGACGACGTCAGCCGTCGCCTGGCCCGCAATACCCAGATCATTCTCAAACAGGAGGCGTTGCTGGCGCGCGTTGCGGATCCCGGCGGCGGTTCCTATTACCTCGAGACCTTGACCGATTCCATCGCCCGCAAGGCATGGAAGCAGTTTCAGGAGATTGAAGCGGCCGGCGGTTTTCGTAAGGCAACAACGATCATCGCGCAGACACTTCAGCAGCGTCGAACCACGCTGGAAAAATCGGTGGTCTCCCGCCGTCGCATTCTCACCGGTACAAACCGGTTTGCGAATGCTTCTGATCAGGCTCTCGATCGCATCGAGGTGTCGCCGGCCCCCGACTCTTTCCGGCCTGCTTCGCCCTTCGAACAGTTGCGCCTGCGCACCGAGCGCAATGGAATCGAAACTGGCCACGCCCCGCGCGTCCTGCTCGCGGAAATCGGCGACGCGAAGATGCGTAGCGCGCGATCGGCCTTTGTCGCCGACTTCTTTGCCTGCGCCGGGCTCGCCACGATCATCGAGCGATTTCGAACGCCGCAGCAGATTGCCTCTGCGCCTGCCGATCTCATCGTCCTGTGCAGCTCCGATGCGGAATACCTCGCCCTCGCGACCGCGCTGCTCCCCGAACTGAAAGCGCGCGGCGTCGAAATCCCGGTCCTGATCGCCGGCAATCCCGAAACCGGGGAGCAGTTGCGATCCGCCGGCATCACGGAATTCATTCACCTGCGCAGCAATCCCATCGAGCTTCTCACCCGGCTGCAGCAGCTTTTGGGGATCACAAAATAATCATGCGTCCCGACTTTTCAAAAATCGACTTCGAGCCCTCCGCTACCCGCAATGGCTCACAAGCCGGCGACGAGTGGCTCTCGCTCGAACACATCGCGGTCAAGGGTTTCTATACTCCTCAAGATCTTGCCGGCCTCGAACACCTGGAATATGCCGCTGGCGTCCCGCCCTATCTGCGCGGGCCTTACAGCACCATGTACGTGATGCGGCCCTGGACCATCCGGCAATATGCGGGCTTCTCCACCGCCGAAGAATCGAACGCGTTCTATCGCCGCAATCTCGCCGCCGGACAGAAAGGTCTTTCGGTCGCCTTCGACCTCGCTACCCATCGCGGCTACGATTCCGATCACGAACGAGTGTCCGGCGATGTGGGCAAAGCCGGCGTGGCCATCGATTCTATTCTCGACATGAAGCTTTTGTTCGACGGCATTCCCCTCGATCGCATGTCCGTGTCGATGACCATGAACGGCGCTGTGCTGCCCATCATGGCGTTCTACATTGTCGCGGCGGAAGAGCAGGGCGTGCCGCCCGAGAAACTGAGCGGGACCATCCAGAACGACATCCTCAAAGAGTTCATGGTCCGCAACACCTATATCTATCCGCCCGGCGGATCCATGCGGATCATCGGCGACATCTTCCGTTACTGCGCTGCGAACATGCCGAAATTCAACTGCATCAGCGTCAGTGGCTATCACATGCAGGAGGCGGGAGCGACCGCCGACATCGAACTCGCCTACACGCTCGCCGATGGCCTCGAATACCTGCGCACCGGCGTGAAGGCCGGCCTCAGCGTCGACGATTTTGCGCCGCGCATTTCGTTCTTCTGGGGCATCGGCATGAACCACTTCATGGAGATCGCCAAGATGCGCGCCGCCCGCGTGCTCTGGGCGAAAATCGTGAAGAGCTTCGACCCGAAAAATCCCAAGTCGCTCGCCCTGCGTGCCCATTCGCAAACTTCGGGCTGGAGTCTCGCCGCGCAGGACCCTTACAACAACGTAGTGCGCACCTCGGTCGAGGCGCTGGCTGCGGCGCTGGGCCACACCCAGTCGCTGCATACCAATGCTCTCGATGAAGCCCTCGCGCTGCCCACCGAGTTTTCGGCCCGCATTGCTCGCAACACGCAGATCTATCTTCAGCAGGAGACCGGCATCACGCGCGTCATCGATCCGTGGGCAGGTTCTTACTATGTCGAGCGGCTTACCCACGAGCTCATGCATTCGGCGTGGAATTTGATTGAAGAAGTCGAAGCCCTCGGCGGCATGTCCAAGGCCATCGAAACCGGCATTCCCAAAATGCGCATTGAAGAGGCCGCCGCCCGTCGCCAGGCCTGCATTGATTCCGGTCGCGATGTGATCGTGGGCGTGAACGCCTATCTCGCACCCGAAGATACGCAGATTCCGGTGCTCGGCATTGACGATGCCGCGGTGCGCGCTTCGCAGATCAGGCGGCTCGAGCAATTGAAACAAGGCCGCGACTCCGCCGCGGTCGAGCAATCGCTCGCGGCGCTCGAAAGGTGCGCATCAACCGGAGAAGGAAATCTCCTCGAGTGTGCCGTGGATGCGGCGCGCAAGCGCGCAACCCTCGGCGAAATTTCGTTCGCACTCGAGAAAGTGTGGGGCCGCTACAAGGCCGTGACGCGCACCATCTCCGGCGTGTATGCCGCCGAGAGCGGCGGCGACGAATTTAAAAAAGCGCAGGAGATGGTCGCGGAGTTTGAAAAGGCCGAAGGCCGCCGCCCCCGCATCCTTGTTGCGAAGATGGGCCAGGACGGCCACGATCGCGGCGCCAAGGTCATCTCCACCGCATTCGCGGACATCGGCTTTGACGTTGACATCGGTCCGCTGTTCCAGACGCCCGCTGAGGTTGCCCGATTCGCCGTTGAGAGCGACGTGCACGTGGTCGGTGTTTCCTCCCTGGCCGCGGGACACAAGACCCTGGTGCCGCAGTTGATCGATGACCTGCGCAAACTCGGCCGCGACGACATTCTCGTCGTTGTCGGCGGCGTCATTCCCCCGCAGGACTACGAGTTCCTCTATCGCGCCGGAGTGGCCGGCATTTACGGTCCCGGGACTGCGATTCCCGCCGCTGCACAGCAGATCGTCCGCGTTCTCAGCGGAGCCATGGTAGGAGGAGCCTCCTGATTGCCTGACGCCCATCAAAGTGCGCTGCAGGTCAGCCCCGGCTGTGTAACTCCAGAGCCGCCGGACAGGACCGCCCGCGCTGCAAAGCGTCGCAAGCCTCTCTCCCGCACGCAATATGTCGATGGAATTCTGGCCGGCGATCGCGCCATGCTCGCCCAGGCCATCACTTTGATTGAAAGCTCGCTCCCCGCCGACCGCGAAATGGCCGACGAGGTTGTTGAGAAATGTCTTCGCTCCGGCGGAGATTCCCTGCGGGTCGGCATTACGGGCGTGCCCGGCGCCGGCAAGAGCACGTTGATTGAATCTCTAGGAAATTTCCTCATCACCGAGTACGGGCAGAAAATCGCCGTGCTCGCCGTCGATCCCAGCAGCGAACGCACCGGAGGCAGCATTCTCGGCGACAAGACGCGCATGGCCACTCTCGCCGCCAGCCCGATGGCCTTCATCCGGCCGTCGCCCTCGCGCGGCTCGTTCGGTGGCATCGCTCAGCGCACCCGCGAAGCCATGCTCTTGTGCGAAGCGGCCGGATACCGCAACATCCTTGTTGAAACCGTCGGCGTCGGGCAGTCCGAAACCGCCGTCCACAACATGGTCGATTTCTTCCTGCTCGTCTCACTGTCCGGAGCGGGCGATGAATTGCAGGGAATCAAGCGCGGCGTGATGGAACTGGCCGACCTGATCGCGATTAACAAGGCAGACGGCGACAATATCGCTGCCGCCGAGCGAACCATGACTGAGGCCAGGAATGCGTTGCATTTTCTTCCGGGACCGCCGTCAGGATGGACCGCGCGCGCCATTGCGTGTTCTGCCCTCACCGGGCGCGGCATTGCGGACATCTGGAATTCTGTTCTCGAGCACCACGCCATCACCCGCGCCAACCGCTGGTTCGACGAGAATCGCCGGGAGCAGCGCCGCCGCTGGATGCGCGAGACTCTCGAATTCGGCTTGCGGCAATTCTTCAGCGCTCATCCGCTCATTCGCATGCGCATGGAGACACTGGAGCGCGAAGTCCTGGAAGGACACACCACTCCCTTTCGAGCCGCGCGCACCCTGCTCGACATGTATTCCAACCTGGGATCGGGGCGCACTCCATGAACTGCCCCCGGCTCGCGGACAACGATGCGCACAACTTCATTGATTCAAAAAAGAAGGAGCTTTAACCCATGCCGTCTTTGCCTGTTTTGGTTTTGAACAGCGGTTCTTCATCAATCAAGTTCTCGGTTTACGAAGCCGGCGACGGCGCGAGAAAGAAAATCCTTGAGGGAGCCGTCGATGGAATCGGCACCGACCTCGGGCAGTTCTGGATGAAAGATGGCGAGGGCCGGAATCTGTTCAACCAGACGCCCGCTTTGCCCAACCGTTCCGTCGCCTTCAAGCTGGTTGCCGATTCGCTCAACTCCGGCCAGTTTCCCGCGCCCGCGGCCATCGGCCATCGCACCGTGTGCTGCAGCCCGACCGTCTGCGAAAATCAACGCATCACGCCGGAACTGATCGACGAGATTGATAGCTACGCCGTCCTCGCGCCATTGCACACTCCCATCGCGGTCTACATCATGCGCGAGGCCCTGCGCCTCTTCCCAGGTATTCCCAACTTCGCTGTCCTCGACACCTATTTCCATCGCACCATGCCGGAAGTCGCGACCTGCATTCCGCTGTCGGAAGAGTATGCCGCGATGGGCGTACGCCGCTATGGGTTCCACGGCATCTCCTACGAATCGATCATTCACCAGTTACAGCCGAACGTGCCCGAAAAGCTGGTCGTCGCGCACTTGGGCAACGGCGCGTCCATTTCCGCGATTCGCAACGGGCAGTGCCTCGATACGTCGATGAGCATGACGCCGGTTTCCGGCATCATCAGCGGCACCCGCACCGGCGACATCGATCCCGGCGTGGTGTTGTTCATCCTGCGCAAGCTCGCCGAAACCACTGCGAGCGTCAGCGAAGCCGCCGATCAACTGGACGCGATCATCGGCAAGAAGGCCGGCCTGCTTGGCCTGAGCGGACTCTCCAACGATATGCGTACCCTGCGCACCGCCATCAACGGCGGCGACAAAAAAGCGCGCCTCGCCGTCGACAAGTTCTGCTGGACCATCGCGCGCTGGATCGGCAGCTTCATGGTGGAGTTGGGCGGGCTCGACATGCTGGTCTTCACCGGGGGCATCGGCGAAAACGATATCGACACGCGTGCCGAGATCTGCAGCGGCCTCGGCGGCCTGGGTATTTTGGTCGATCCAGCCCGCAACAACGCGCGTGGCGCGGCGGTAATCTCCGCCCGGAACTCGCCCGTCACCGTGCGCGTGATCCCGCCTGCCGAAGACCTCGTGATCGTGAACCACGTGGTCCGGCTGCTGGGAAAGGAAGCACTCTCGAGCGTCGAAGGTCGCCAGCCGGAGGCTGTTTCGGTTTAGGCTTTTGAGGCGCGGGTAATTCGCTCGATCGACCCGCACCCGCATAAGATCGTTCGATGAGCCAGAAGCTTTGGGCCGGAGTCGATATCGGCGGGACCAAGACCGCGGTCCTCGTCTCCGTCGATCCTCCGCATGTTTTAAAGCGCGTCGAGTTTCCTACCCTCCCCGCCAACGGCCCGCAGCCGGCTATCGACCGGATCAAGTCCGAACTGCGCGCCATGCTTGCCGAAACAAGCGAACCCGGCGCTTCCCTGATCGGCATCGGCGTTAGCTGTGGCAGTCCTCTTGATTCCAGGCGTGGCGTCATCCAGGCGCCCCCGAATCTCTCCACATGGATCGATATTCCCATCGTTGCGATTCTTCGCGCCGAATTCGACTGCCCGGTGTATCTGGAAAACGATGCCAACGCCGGCGCGCTGGCCGAGCAACGATTTGGGGCAGGGAAGGGCGCACGCAACCTCGTGTTCCTCACCATGGGTACTGGATTCGGCGCTGGCATCATTATCGACGGGCGCATTTACCAGGGAACCAACGGCAATGCCGGCGAAATTGGACACGTGCGCCTCACCCCCGATGGGCCGATCGGCTACCACAAGGCGGGTTCCGCGGAAGGATGGGTCAGCGGCGGAGGACTGGCGCAATGGGCTGCGACGGTGATCGCCGGTGCCCGCGCCGCCGGAGAGAAGAGTCTTCTGCTTGATCTGCCTCGGGAGCATCGCGTCACAGCCCGCGATGTTGGCATGGCCGCCGAGAGCGGGGATGCGCTCGCCTCTCGCATCATCGCGCAATTAGGCGAAAAGCTTGGGCAGGCCCTCGCGATTCTGGTTGACATCCTGAATCCCGAACGCATCGTCATCGGCGGCCTCGCCATGCGGCTCGGCGAACGGCTGCTTGCACCCGCGCGTAGAACGCTGGCACAAGAGGCCCTCTCGCAATCCCTATGCGAAGTCGTCCCTGCGGCTCTCGGCGAGAGCATCGGCGACTTCGCAGCCTTGTGCATCGCCATGGATGCCGGAGCGCTTTCTTGAACCTCACCTGGAGACAGAAAAATCAAGGGCGCGGCATTGAGCCGCGCCCTCGTTCGTTACTTCAGTAGTTGTGATCAGCACGTACCGCTATGCAGGTCGGGCCCGGTCTGGGCTTCCTGCAATGCAGCCTGCGCCGCTGCCAGCCGCGCCGTCAACAACCGGAAGGGCGAGCAGGACACGTAGTTGAGGCCGATCTTGTGGCAGAACTTGACGGACTCGGGATCGCCGCCATGTTCGCCGCAGATGCCGACCTTGAGTGTGGGCCGGGTGTTGCGTCCCTTGGCCGTGGCCATCTTCACCAGGCTGCCGACGCCATCCTGATCGAGGGTGGCGAACGGATCCTGCTTGAAGATGCCGGCCTTCAGATACGCCGGGAGGAAGTGGTTGATGTCGTCGCGCGAGATGCCGAACGTGGTCTGGGTCAGGTCGTTGGTGCCGAACGAGAAGAACTCGGCTTCCTCGGCGATCTGATCGGCCGTCAACGCGGCGCGCGGCAGCTCGATCATCGTGCCCACCATGTAATCGACTTTGGAGCCCTTTTCCTCGAACACCTGCTCGGCGATCTTGCGAACGAGCGAGGCCTGGTTTCTCATCTCCTCGATGGAGCCGATGAGCGGGATCATGATTTCAAGGTGCGGGTCGCCGCCGGCCTTCTTGACGCTGACCGCGGCCTCGATAATGGCCCTTGCCTGCATTTCCGTGATCTCGGGGAATGCGATGCCAAGACGGCAGCCGCGCAGCCCGAGCATCGGGTTCACTTCGTGCAGCTCCTGCACGCGAGCCAGCAGGAAGCGAAGCTCCTTCAGCTTGGGCGAGCGGGGCTTGGTGTCCTCGAGATGCTGGATTTCCACCAGGAGCTCTTCGCGCTGCGGAAGGAATTCATGCAGCGGCGGATCGAGCAGGCGGATGGTGACGGGCAGCGCCTCCATGGCCTTGAAGATGCCGATGAAGTCCTGGCGCTGCATGGGCAGCAGCTTCTTGAGTGCGCTGCGCCGCTGCGGCTCGTCGTTGGCCAGGATCATGGCGCGCACGTGCTCGATGCGGCCCTCGCCAAAGAACATGTGCTCGGTGCGGCACAGTCCGATGCCTTCGGCTCCGAACAGGCGAGCCTGCTTGGCGTCGCGGGGCACGTCGGCGTTGGCGCGAACGCGCAGCTTGCGGACCGGGTCGACCCAGCTCATGAACTTCACCAGGTCGGTGTCGTCCGGCTGAGCGGGGATCGTCTTCAGCTTGCCGTCGATGACGCGGCCGGTGGTGCCGTCCAGCGAAATCCAGTCGCCCTGCCTGAAGGTCTTGCCCTTGACGCGCAATTCCTTCTTCGCTTCATCGACAACGCAGTCGCCGGCGCCGGCTACGCAGCACTTGCCCATTCCTCTGGTGACAACGGCCGCGTGCGAGGTCATGCCGCCCCTCGAGGTGAGAATGCCGTTGGCCACTTCCATGCCGCCGATATCCTCAGGCGTGGTCTCGCCGCGCACCAGGATGATCGACGTGTAGGTGCCCTTCTGATGATGCTTGACCGCTTCTTCCGCGGTGAACACGATCTGGCCGACGGCCGCGCCCGGCGATGCCGGCAGGCCGGTTGCGAGCACTTCCACCTTGGCGCCCTTTTCATCCAGGCGCGGAACCAGGAAGTCATACAGCTGGTTGGGCTCGACGCGGAAAATAGCTTCTTCCTGCGTGATCAGGCCTTCGCGCACCATGTCGATGGCGATACGAACCGCGGCCAGTCCCGTGCGCTTGCCGTTGCGGGTCTGCAGCATGTAGAGCTTGCCATCCTGGATGGTGAACTCGAAATCCTGCAGATCGCGATAGTGCTTTTCCATCTTCCAGGTGATGGCCTTCAGATGGTCGTAAACCTGGGGCATGGTCCGCTCCAGCTCGCTGATGGGCATGGGCGTACGCACGCCGGAGACGACATCCTCACCCTGCGCGTTCATCAGGTATTCGCCGAAGAAGACGTGCTCGCCGGTAGCGGGGTTGCGGGTGAAGCCGACGCCGGTGCCGGAGTTCTCGCCGAGGTTGCCGAACACCATGGCCTGCACGTTCACTGCTGTGCCCAGCCAGTCATCGATGTGGTTGATGCGCCGATAGGTCTTGGCGCGGTCGTTCTGCCAGCTGCGGAAGACCGCATCGCGGGCAGCCACCAGTTGATCGATCGGGTTCTGCGGAAAGTCCTTCTTGGTTTCCTTCTTCACCAGCTTCTTGTATTCGGCAATGATGGTCTTCAGGGCTTCGGGATTCAAGTCGTAGTCGAACTTGACTTTTTCCTTCTGCTTCACGCCGTCGAAGATGTGTTCGAACTTCTTTTTGGGAATGTCGAGAACCACGTCGCCGAACATCTGGATCAGGCGGCGATAGGAGTCATACGCAAAGCGGGCATTGCCGGTGCGCTTGGCCAGCGCTTCCACGGCCTGGTCGTTGAGACCGAGGTTGAGAATGGTGTCCATCATGCCCGGCATCGAAAACTTCGCGCCCGAGCGTACCGAAACCAGCAGCGGATTCTCGCCCGCGCCCAGTTTCTGGCCCTGCAGCCTTTCCAGGCGATCCAGGGCGGCATGCATCTCGGAATCAATCTGCGGGTTCAGAGAGCCGCGCATGTATTCCCGGCAGGCTTCGGTCTGGATAGTGAATCCGGGAGGCACGGGCAGTCCGGCATTGGTCATCTCCGCCAATCCTGCGCCCTTGCCGCCGAGAACGTCCTTCATCCGGCCGTTGCCATCGGCCTGGCCGCCGCCGAAGAAGAAGACATACTTGGTTGGGGTTGCGGTTGTGCTCGCGCTGTCGGCAAGCGGCTTTTCCATTACGCCCTGCGCCATGGGATAAAACCCTCCGTTACGTCCGTTATGTAATTTTGCTCTCCCCTGCACAGTCGCAGAGGCACCTGAAATTCCGCAATGGGTGTACGAATGAAGAGTCGCGAACGCTGGCTCAGCTTGTCAACGGGAATGGGACAGATTTTTCGCTGAGCGCGTGCTAACTTTCCAGACATTCTGAAGCGCATCGCGGGCTTGCACGATTCGTTATAACGAATATATTCCGGAGCCCGCGTTTGCCTGTGCCCAACATCACAGTGCAGTCGGGTGTAACAGAAACATGGTCTTGTTCTTAGGCGGGAGTTTGGCGGTTCAGGACGAAAAACGAACGCAGAAAGCGATTTAAACAGCGGCCTGCGCGATTTACGCGGCAGGCCGTTGATAGCGGTGGCCGCATTGCGACGCCAGCACCGCATTGTGAGATACGAGCGTAGTCTCGAGTCCTACCAGCGTCAGCATTTCCTCCACTCGCGGCGACACGTTGATCACCGAGAATGTGTTTCCATGGTTACGGGCGCATGAATAGAGCGAAATAAGGGCCGCAATGCCGGCGGCGTCGATGCGGTCGATCCCGTTCAGATTAAGGGTGACGTTATTTTCACGCAGCAGCGGAGCTACGCGCTGAACCAATTGCTGTTCATCGCCGCGCACCAGTTCGGTCGTTTCGGCGGGCGCTACCAGCAGCGCTTCGGTGGGTTGGCAGAGTGCGGTTTTCATGGGAACCTCCATTTGCGGCAAGACCGTTACGGGATGAAGTGATAAGAAAAACAACTCCGCAAACGGTCTCGCCGGTTAAGAATTGCACTCGGACGGCCAAATCCAAGATTGGGGATATCTGCTGAAATCATTGATGATACAGGAGACCCAAGTATTGGATTCGCTGGCCCCGGTGTTCGATTCTTCATTCCTGCGTTCACTTCTGAACATGCTGCAAGATAGTACGTAGTGGATGGTGCGGCCGGTTCCATCTTCGTTTCATTCAACGGATCAGCCGGCCCGGTGGTTAACCGAGTGAGTCTGTGACTGACCATTGCAAACCCGAAGGGATAAACGCCGGACACGTGCGCGAACTGGCGCGTCAGGCAGGCTTCACTGAGGCCGGAATGGTCGCTCTTCCCCATAGCCATGAGACGCGCGACGCGGAAAGATATAAATCGTTTGTGACCGCCGGGCACGCGGGAACGATGAGCTACCTTGCCCGTACCGACGAACAGGGCCAGTTTGTGAGGGGGCGCGTACAGACTCCGTTTCCATGGGCCCGGACCGCGATTGTCGGCCTCGCCAGCTATCACAGCGCACAGCCTCGCTCCACCGACCCGGCGCCTTCCGGCACCGGCTGGATCGCGCGTTACGCCTGGTCAAGCCGCGCGGATGCCAGCGGCGAACGGCGTCCCAGCGACTATCACAAAGTGCTCCTGAAGCGGCTCCGGAAACTCGAATCCCGTCTCCACGAACAGTTCGGGGACTTCGAATCGCGCGCGTATGTAGACACGGGACCCGTAGTTGAGCGGGCACTGGCGACTGCCGCGGGCCTGGGATGGACCGCTAAGAACACCTGCATCATCCATCCCAAACTGGGCTCGTTCGTGTTTTTAGGCGTGCTGCTTACCTCGCTCGAGGCGCGGCCGGAGCCGCCGGCGCACATCGTTGCCGATCACTGCGGCACCTGCCGTCGCTGCATTGACGCCTGTCCCACCAACGCCCTGTTTACGCCCTACCAGATGGATGCATCCCGATGCATCTCCTACCTCACCATCGAGCACCGCGGACCCATTGCTCCGGAGTTGGCGGGCGGCATGGGACGGCAGGTATTTGGCTGCGATATCTGCCAGGATGTTTGTCCATGGAATCGCAAGGCGCCCGTAAGCGCGGACCCGGAACTGGAACCGCGCGAGGAACTCGTGAACCCGGCCCTCGAAGCCCTGGCCGCTCTCGACGAAAAGGCATTCGAGCGCAAGTTCAATGGATCGCCGGTCCGTCGGGCGCGTTTTGACGGGATGCGCCGCAACATCGCAATCGCCATGGGCAACAGCGGTCACCCGCGTCATGCGGACCAGCTCCGGAAGTGGACTGCGGAGCCGGACGAAGGCCTCCGCACCGCCGCCCGCTGGGCGCTTGGCAGGCTCAAAATACTGGAGGATCAGCGGGATAGCTGACTCCGAAGTTGGGGGGAGCAACCGGCCTTCCCCGGAAGGCTGGTCCAATCCTAAGGGACCCGAAGCACGTTGGCCGCATTCAGGCCTTTGGGCCCTTGCTGGCATTCGAATTCAACCGGCTCGCCTTCATTGAGCGTCTTGTAGCCGTTCTCCTGGATCGCGGAGAAGTGCACAAAGACATCTTCTCCGGTTGAGCGCTGGATAAACCCGTATCCCTTGGCGCCGTTGAACCACTTCACTACACCCTGTTCCTTCATCTACTTCTCCTTTTCCGGTTCGGCACGAATCTTCCACGGTCGTCTCGGCCTCGACAAAAACAGCCGCGAAGGATCCTCAGCGCAAGGCACGGGTCCGCCCCGATGGCGTCGGACTTGGATTGCTTGGCTGTGGGTTGTGCCGCGAAAACAAGACATTCCACTTGAGAACGCAGGGCGCGGGCTCCGCAGGCCGTGCCGCTATCCCCGATCCGCCACGGCGGACAGCGGGAGCGACAGAACGACAGAAACCGGCTTGTCGAAACACGCGAGCGTTAACCTTCCTGGAATGTTTGGGAAGCCGCCAAATAGCAGGCTGTGCTCCAGTTATGGCAGGAATTCCCTTTCGATGCAAGCGGAAAATGCGCCCCAATCCGCTCCTCTGAACCGCCCGTAACGGCCTGTGTCGCAGCAAATCAGCCCGGAAAGGACTATCCTGAAGGGAAACTCCCTCACCAGGCCGCGCACGGCTAAGCACTGGGCGCGCCAATGGATGTGAAGATCCGAATCCAGATTCCAAGGAAATTGCACGTGGCGAGTGTCTCAGATCCCGGTATTGCTCTTGAAACCGTTGCAGCAAACTCTCAGCCCGTCGTAGAGGCTGGCCCGATTGATGCCATCGACAAGCCAGTCGGGGTTCCCGCCGTCGCGACTCCGGTAACGCACACCAAGTGGTATCGGCTGCGCCAGGACGGCACGGCGCTGGTGAAGTATCTGCTCGACAGCGAAGTCCACACGTTCGCGTTCAGCGTGGCGGCCAACGCCATCCTGTCGTTCATCCCCCTCATCGTGCTGCTCTATACCCTTGCGATCTCGGTGTTTCATTCGAATGCCATGGCCGATGCGGTCAGCCAGATGGTGTTTTATTTCTTCCCGTCCAACCAGGACTTCATCATTAAGAACCTCATGATCGCCGCGCCCCGCCACGGTATCCAGATCTTCTCGCTGGTCATGATCCTGATTTCCTGCACAGGCATTTTTCTGCCGCTCGAAGTAGCGCTCAACCAGGCCTGGGGCGTGAGCAAGAGCCGCAATTACCTGATGAACCAACTGGTGGCGTTCGGCCTGGCCATCCTCATGGTCCTCCTCGGTCTGGGCAGTGTTCTGCTCAGCGCGGGCCAGCGCCAGGCCATGGCCTTTCTCTTTTTCCATCACACCGACAACTTCGTTTACAACGGCATCAGCTACCTGTGGCTGGCGTTGTGCACCGGAGTCGCCTGCATCCTGTTTTTCTTTTCCATCTACTGGCTGCTGCCCAACTGCAAGGTGCCGGTGAAGCCGGTGCTGCGGGCCTCGATCGTCGTCGGCCTCATCTGGCTGTTTTCGAAATACATCTTCGTCGCCATCCTCCCGCACCTCGACCTCAAGGCGCTCTACGGGCCGTTTTACGTGTCAGTCGGGTTGCTGTTCTGGGCGTATGTCTCGGGGTTGATCCTGTTCGCCGGAGCGCAATACAGCGTAGCCGATGGAGCGGCATGGCGAAGTAAGTAAGGGCCACCCGATTGATTCGGCTGGAGTTGTCAGGCATTGCCACGTATCAGCGGGGGCGCTTGCGGTGAACGCCACTCGCGCCAGAAGGCCGCGGGTGTAATTTTTACATTGTGGATGTAAGTCCTTTTATATCAGCACAAATAAAAAGCACTTTTGACCTTGTACTCTGTGTAAATTATTGATTTTAATAATTTTAAACCAATATAAAGGGCAGGTGCCCGTTTTTTTTTTTACGAATCGCGGAGTTTGAAAGCGCGAAAGCCGCGCATGGGCAAAATCCGATCAACTATTAGTGTGCCCCAAAGATCCATAATTCTCTGCAGTGAAAATACCTCATAAGTGCTTTGGACTGATGGTTGGAAGATATTCCCTGTTGACGTGTTTTTAAATGGCTTTGGGTGATCAGGCAAGGATGGGGCCGGAGGATGGGGACTAAACAAACGGGCTGGATCGACTCTTTTGTTGCCACTTGAAACAGTGGAACGCCGCCAGTGACAGCGCGGGGAGAAAGGCACAAGTCTTTTGCGACAATCGTGCAAACTGGTGGAATCTAAGGCGAAGAGAAGGCATAGGGAAGTATCGTCCACTACTCGACCGGAAAGAAGAATCCAAGCGCCGAGTCACGCCGCCCTTTACTATCATTGCGGTCGTAAGGTGTTCCGATACGTTGCGAACGAGGCATGAACGATGGGCTACAGAATCCGAATCTTGGGTAATCACCTCACGCCTGTTTCACTCAAGCTGATGCGGGAGGCCGCTGGTCCCGCCATCATCGAAGCTGACGAGGGAGTCGAGGACGAATGGGAAGCACTTCAGCTTAAGCACGCGTCCGGAGTGCCAATTGCATTCATCGAAAAGAACCCAGTACGAGAAGGCGAACTCGGTAGCGAAGAGCTGAAAGAATTCTTAGAAGAGGTGCCCTACTACAAACCCGATTCTGCAGCGGCTTGGCTTAAGGAGTACTTGCCTAACGTGAAGGTCATTTACTCGTTTCAGCTGTTGAGCGGAACCGATGTCGAGAACGGTTTCGAATTGATGCACAGAGTTTATGGGGTGGTATGGCGTTCAGCAGGCGGAATTTTGCAGGCGGACCAGGAAGGGTTCACGAACGAATTGGGCCACACGATCCTCTGGCAGTTCAACGATAATGTGACCGGCCCGCTGGATGCCGGAGTGCTGGCGGGCGATGGTCGCTGGATCAACTTTCAGATGGACCTCGGAAATCAAGAACACCGGTCGGCATTTCTTCAAGGAACGGTCCCCCCAGGAGTGAAACCCCTGCGGGACGAACCCGAGGCATCCTAGCTCCAATGGTGTCTTTGTTTAGAACTTTCGGTGATGCCCGAGTGACCGCCCACTCTTCAGTTACCTTGTGAGTAACACCTTGACGGACATAGTATCGAAGTAGTTACAGAAGAGAGGCCCACCACACGACCACAAGCGGTCACCATGTGGCCCTCACTGTTTTGCCTCGCACAGTGGAGAACTCAATCAAGCCCGGTCTAGCCGTCAAGGTTGAAAGCATTGGACGATCCGCGTCGGGTGGATCGGGATCATCGAGAAGACCCAAGCAGGGAGGATTCACGTCGCCGATTGGAAACGCAGGGAACCGTGGTGCATGCCAATCCCCGCAATAAACCATTGCTCCTGAGAACTCTTCACCAGAAACCCTGATGAGATATGACTGGCCCTTCTTTGAATCCGTGCGGGTGATGATCACGGCAGAGTGCGACCAGTTCTTATGCAAATAGCCGCCCTGAACTCCGCTGACGGTAACGCGTCCGCCGGACCATAGCCACCACTGTGTATAGCCGCGTGCGGTCGAATACGCTACAGGGATGGCGAGAACTATGACGAGCACGAGCAGCGATACGCATACACGCTTTGCCCACGCTTTCATGGACATAATTCTAGTCGCGGCGCTGTCGCGGTCGTGTCACCGCCCATTCGGAAGTTACCTTTTAAGTCAGAATGCGAAATTGTTCGCAAACGAGCAATCTGCGTATCAGGGACGCCACAAGAGAAATCCCGTGCAGCGAGGACGGCGAAAGAACAGCTGTTGATCCTTGTGGTTAAATGTCCACCAGAGGGCCGAATAACGTGGAAGTGTTGCTGATCCTGCTCCCATTTTTTCTGGCCTTCCCTGTTGTCTTCGTCGCGCTCGTTGCCGCGTCTGTACAAGCCAGAAGACGTGAAGCGGAAGAGTCGAAGGCATTGTCTCCCGAAGCAAGGGAAGAGTAGTGTCTTCCGACCTGGCCGCAAGGCTGTTGGATGACAAGCGCGGAGGTTGAGTCCAGGTGGGCGTAGCCCCACCTACTCTTCAGTTACCTTTTGCTAAACATCCCCGCACGCCTTCGGCGTGATGCTGGTGCTGATTAGCTCGGATGATTCCATGACAGGATTCCGGTGTGTGCGGGTGGCAGCATAACTTTGTGCTGGGTGGCAGCATAACGCTGTAGCGAATGGCAGCATTGCTTGTATGCAGCACACACGGTCAGAGACCTAGGGCACCCGGAATCCCTTGACGGCGATCGCATTCGGGCCGCGGCCCGTAGGCAACATCGTGAACAGCGCCTGCGGACGCGAAGCCGTTCGCACCACCGCCACATCCCCTGACCGCGCATCCACCACGAACAACAAGTGCCCTGCCGTGGAGAACGCCATCGCCGACGGCCCGTCTCCCACATGAATTCCTTTGCTCATGCGTTTTCCGTCGTCGATCGCGTACACGGTCACCTCCTGCGAGCGCAGGTTGGCGACGTAGAGCAGGGAATTGTCGCGGGAGACCAGTCCATGCGCGGGATCGTCGCCCATGATGTACGCGCCGCCCACATCATTGGTCGTCGTCACCACCTCGGAGATCGAATCTGACTGCGAATTGGACACGAACACCTCGCCGCCATCGGGCTTGAGCGCCAGGTGCACTGGCGCGCGGCCAACATCCAGCATGGCCTCCAGGCGGTCGGGCACCGCAGGATGCGCGTCGGGCCTGGCCAGCGCGATCGTCATCACCTGGTGCCCGCCCGAGCAGGCTACAAATGCCTTGGACGAGTCCGGCAGCACCACCGCATCGGTGGCGCCGGGGCAGCCGGTGAAATAGGCGCGCACTCCGCGCGCCGCCGGATCCACCAGGCTCACCGAGTTTCCGCGTCGATTGGGAACGACCACCGTTTTCCCGTCTGGCGCCGGACGCGCTTCCACCGGCTCCTCTCCGGCGCCGATCGCGGCAATCACTCGCCGTTCCTTCAGGTCCAGCACCGAGATCGTGTTCGAGCCGGCATTGGCCACGTAGGCGCGGTCGCCGGTTGCATCCACGTCGATCGAAACCGGCTGCCGATGGACCTGGATATTGGTCGCGACAGAATTGTTCTCGGAATTGATCACCGAGATGAATCCCATATTGCCGGGCGCGCCGGAGTTCACCACGTAGACCTCGTTGCGCGTAGGACTGGCCGCGACCGCAACCGGGTTCGGGCCTACCGGGAGTTCGCGGTCGACCCGCACATTCACCACGTCGATCACTGTCACCGTGTTGCTGGCGCCGTTGGTGATGTAGGCATATTCACGGTAATTGGGCGGGTACTGAGGGAAGTCATGGGGACGGCAGCCAGAGAGGACGAGAAGGGCCACCGGGACGGTGAAAATCCAGGGTCGCAGAAGCAAGATCTCGACCCCACGAACAAACACCCGTCCGCGAGAAACCCCGGCCTGGGGCACCCTGCTTTTCGATTTGCCCTGGACACTCGCGAACTTGAGCGGCTTCCTAGGCGTCTCGGTCATGAACCCCAGCCGCACCACCCCAGCGACCAACCGCGGTCGCCGGGGACCCCGGAGTAGCAGGTTCAACGTGGATGCCGCGCGGCAGCACCCTTTCCACGATCGGGGCGATCTGGCCAACCTCGTCCATCATGCGCTCGAACTGATCGGGATAGATCGACTGCGGTCCGTCGGACAGAGCCTTATCCGGCTGGTGATGCACTTCCACCAGGATGCCGTCGGCGCCCACCGCGATCGCCGCCCGCGCCATCGGCAGCACCTTGTCGCGCTTGCCGGTACCGTGGCTGGGGTCGACGAGAATGGGCAGGTGGCTCAGCTTCTGCACCGCGGGAACAATACTCAAATCGAGGGTGTTGCGGGTGTGGTCGGCGAAGGTGCGAACGCCGCGTTCGCACAGGATCACTTCGTAGTTCCCCTCGCTCATGATGTACTCGGCGGCCATCAGAAATTCGTCGAGCGTGGCGCTCAAGCCCCTCTTCAACAGCACTGGCTTGCGCAAACGGCCAGCGTGCTTCAGCAGCGAGAAGTTCTGCATGTTGCGCGCGCCGATCTGGATTACGTCGGCCCACTCGGCAACCAGCCCCAGGGTTTCGTTGTCGATGGCCTCGGTGATGATGCGCAGTCCAAATGTGTCCCGAATTTCGGCCATGATCCGGAGCGCTTCGAGGCCCAGACCCTGGAATGCGTAAGGAGACGTGCGCGGCTTGTAGGCGCCCCCGCGGAAAAACTGCGCGCCGGCGGCAGCTACCCGCTCGGCGATGGCGAACGCCTGTTCGCGGCTTTCGATGGAGCACGGTCCCGCGACAATGGCCAGCGATCGGCCGCCGATGGTGGCATCAGTCCCGGAAAAGCGGATGACGGTGTCTTCTTCCTTGACGTCGCGGCTGGCAAGTTTGTAGGGCTTTGAAACCCGGATCACGTCGGCAACGCCGGAAAGATCTTCGAAGTTGCCGCGGTCGATTTCACCCGGGTTCCCCGTAATGCCGATGGCAGTGCGCTGGGCTCCGGGCAGCGGATGGGCGCGAAAACCCAGCTGCTCAATATGGTCGCAGACCGCCTGAATTTCTTCCGGCGAGGCCTGCGCCTTCATCACTACTAACATGGCTGGTCCTCAAACCAAAAGTGTACCGGTTGAGGCGGCGGAGAGCAATTTACGACTAAATGATTCAGGTGGAAGGACCTCCGTGTTGGGGTCCTTCTCGCCCTGGAAAGTAATTAAGATAAAAAACTCACAACGCAAATCTGGAGAAAGGTTTGACCTGGAGAAAGGGATTACTGACAACACAGATCCAGGGATAAATGCGGATAAACCTGGCTTGAAAAACTTATTCGCCTTCTTCGGCAGCTTCGTTTCCGGCTTTGGCGGCGACGAGGGCGGGAGCGATGACCATTCCGATAAAGGCGAGGGCGATCAAGAGATCATGCATTTTCGAGTTTCTCCTTGTGTGCGGCTTCTTCAGAGCCTGTCCACAACTGAATGATCCCTCGAATGCGATTTTGATTAAATCCCACGAAGACGGACCCCGCCGGGAAGCGGGTGGGATTACCCTTTACACGAAGGTGGGATAAATTTCCCTGTAGAAATTCGCCATAAGGAACGGCCAGGCTAACCCTAACGGTTTGCGCGACTTAGCGGCAGACGGAATGGGGACCAAACCTATCGCGAATGATTGGCGGAGCGCGCCTTGCGCTTCTCGGTTCGCCATTTCAGGCCCAAAAACGCCAGATACCCCAGCTGGATGACCCAGGTCACGACGTATGCGGCGACTACGAACTGGTGGTCGAGAATGCTTCTCTGGTCCATGTTTTCCTCGTCCTCGGACTAAATCTTTGCCCCTAAGGCTTCAAGTGCTTCCTGCTGGGCGTTCTTCTGGCATTCGCGCTCTACCCGGTAGCGCAGACCCAGGACCAGGATGCCCCAAAGCGTCCACGAAAGCATATTCCAGAGAAGAACATGGGCCATGGAGGGAGCCATCCCCGAGCCCTCGCTTCCGCCGAAGACCGGCGCCGGGTGCTGTGTCCGCCACCAGCGGTTCGACATGTAGACAATGGGGACGTCGACCGCCCCGAAAATACCCAAAACTGCCGCGAGTGTCTGGACCTGCGGCCCGGCTGCGAAACGCCGCAGCAGCAGGTAGCTCACGTAAATCAGCCAAAGCACCAGCGTGGTGGTCAGACGGGCATCCCACGTCCACCAGATACCCCAGGCCCGGCGAGCCCACAGCGGCCCCGTTATCAGCACCACGGTGCAGAACACGACTCCAACTTCGGCGCCGGCCACGGCCCACGCGTCGTACGCCTCTGCCCGCCCGGAATGGCTCCGCCGAAAGGCCAGATAGCCGATCGAGCCCACCAGGCTTACGGCAAAAAACAGGAACGCCACCTCGGCCGAGGGCACGTGATAGTAGATGATGCGGAAAACATAGCCCTGCATCGCATCGTCCGGCGCGACATAAATCGCCTGATAGAAGCCCCAGATCATCAGGGCTACAACGATCATGGCAAAGAGGCTTACGACAAGTTTTCTCATGCGGGGAATCCTGTTGCAAGTAGTGTACCCCGCAGCGGCTTGGGCAGTCTCCATCGGAATGTTGTTCGCGGCTCTTCCGGAACTATCCCTTTCCCACCGGGTTCAACTAATTCGACGGCGTTTCTTTGCCGGGAATGAGTCGTGCGCCGGACATTCCGGCTCCTCGACGCGGTTCCAAACTCCCGCGCAACGTCTAAAGATTCAGCGCCATAAAGACGGCGCCGCGATTATACTGAAGGTTGATAACCTGGCAGGAAGTCCCGGGATGACCGGGGCTTTTTCTTTGATCCCCGGCCTCGATCCCGGGGGAAGCTTCTCGCCGATTCCCCGGGCATGAATGCTGGGAGAGGACATAAATGGGAGCATTGCTGGAAACGATCCAATCCCCCGCCGATGTTAAACGCCTTAGCCTCACACAACTGGCGGATCTGGCGACCGAAATTAGAGAATTTCTCATACAAACCCTTTCGAAAACCGGCGGCCACCTTGGCCCCAACCTGGGCGTGGTCGAACTCACCCTGGCATTGCACTATGTCTTCAATACCCCCCAGGACCGCTTTATCTGGGATGTCAGCCACCAGGTCTATACCCACAAGATCCTCACCGGGCGCCGGGAGCGCCTGGGCACCATTCGCCAGCCCGGCGGCCTCAACGGCTTCGCCCTGCGCACCGAGTGCGAGCACGACTGCTACGGCGCCGGCCACGCCGGAACCGCTCTCTCGGCCGCCTTGGGAATGGCTGTGGCCCGCGACCTGGCCGGCGGCACCGAGAACATCATCGCCGTCGCCGGAGACGCCGCCTTCACCAACGGCATCTCCTTTGAAGCGCTCAACAACATCGCCGAGCAGACCAACCGCCTGATCGTGGTGCTCAACGACAACGAGTGGTCCATCGACCGCAACGTCGGCGCCATCGCCCGCTACTTTCACCGCGTCGTCACCAACGATCACTACCAGTCGCTGCACAACTCGGCCAAAAAGATCGTGCAGAAGATCGGCGGCAAGACCGCGGTCAACGTCATGCGCCGTGCCGAAGAGGCCGCCAAGGGCATGCTCTGGCCGTCGATGCTCTTTGAGGAGTTCGGCCTCGAGTACTTTGGCCCCATCGACGGGCACAATCTGCCTCAACTCATCGAGACGTTCAAGTTTCTCAAGGCCGCGGACCGCCCCGTGCTGCTCCATGTGCTCACGCAGAAGGGACGCGGCTTCCAGCCCGCGCTTGACCTGCAGAAGAAGTTCCATGGCCTCGGACCCTACGATCCCGAAACCGGCGACACGCGTCCCCTGGGCCTGGCAACCTACTCCGAATCCTTCGCCAACACCCTCGCCGAGATGGCCAACAAGGATGAGCGCATCGTCGCTATCACCGCGGCCATGCCCAACGGCACCGGCCTCGATCTTTTCCGGCCCCATCACCCCAAGCGCTATTTCGACGTGGGCATCGCCGAGGAACATGCCGTCATCTTCGCCGCCGGCATGGCCACGCGCGGCTTCCGTCCGGTCTGCGCCATCTATTCCACATTCCTGCAGCGCGCCTTCGATCCCATCGTGCACGACGTCGCCTTGCAAAAGCTGCCCGTCCTTTTCTGCATGGACCGTGCCGGCCTTTCCGGCGACGACGGCCCCACCCACCACGGACTCTTCGACATCGCTTACCTGCGCGGCATTCCCGGCCTGGTGTTGATGTCGCCCAAGGATGAGGACGAGCTTGCCGACATGATGAAGACGGCTCTCGACGTGCCCGGGCCGAGCGCCATCCGCTATCCGCGCGGCGCCGTAGTCGGTGTCACCCGCAAGCCCGAACCCGAGGTGCTGCCCATCGGCAAAGCCGAGGTGCTTGTCGACGGCTCCGATGTGGCCATTCTCGGCCTCGGCGCCATGACCGCCATGGCCCGCCAGCTGGCTGCGAAGCTGGAGCGCGACGGCTACTCCGCGGCCGTGATCAATCCCCGCTTCATCAAACCCATCGATCGCGAAATGCTGGAGACCTACGCCGGCCGCGTTGCCGCCTTTGTCACCTTTGAAGATCACGTCAGGATGGGCGGATTCGGATCGGTGGTGCTCGAAACTCTCGAAGAGATCGGCAGCGATGTTCCGGTAGTGCGCATCGGATGGCCCGACCAGTTCATCGAGCACGGCAAAGTCGACGCCCTGCGCGAGAAATACGGCGTCACCGTCGAGGAAGCCTACGCCCAGACTGCGCCCCTGCTCGCCCAGCGCCAGCGCCGAACCCTGGTGGCAAGCTAGTTCTTGCTCCTCCGGCTCCAGAATTCGCATTCCCGAATCGGCCAGCGTGCGCCTCTCCGCCGCTGGCTCGTCACATATTCGCGTGCACTCACTGTGCGACAATCCACATCAGATTGTTTTATGGCATCACCGGAGACGGAGCGTCCTTTTGCGTTGTTTCCAGGGTCACAGCCCTCTCCCTCCTGGCGGCGAACAGTTGCCGCCCGGAACGCTGCTACAGTTGAGCGACTTGCATCGATGGCTATGAGGCCGCGGTTCTCAGGTTGTGCGTTTGCCATGCGACTTGTTTCATTTTTCCTGCTGTCGATCTGCGCGGTTTCTCCAGGAGCGCTTCTAGCCTCGTCGCAAGCGCCTCAGGCACCCGTCCCGCTGGTGCTGGTGGGCGGAACTATTGTGGATGTCACCGACTGGGGCCGCTCCGCAAAAGACCTGCAGGACGCCGTCGTCATCGTGCAGAACGGCCGGATCACCGATGTCGGCAACCGCACCACTCTGCCGGTTCCCAAGGGCGCGCGCGTTATTGACTGCACCGGCAAGTTCATCATCCCCGGCCTGGTGGACGGTTTTGCCGGCATGAACAGCCAGGCCGAGGCCAACGCCAATCTTTATATGGGCGTCACCACCGTGGTTGCCAGTGCCGACAACCGCCGCGGCCATGTCGATCTCGGCGCCAATCCCACCCCCCACGTCTATCTGCTCGATTCGATTGGCAGCACCGACGACTGGAGCCAGCTCATCGGCCATCCGGGCTGGACCGATAAGCTGCGCGAAACCGGCCGTCCCGTAGAACTGAGCCCCGAGGACACCGCGCTTCAGCTTGCCGAGACCGCCCGGCTCGGCACGCGTGTCCTTTGGCTCGGGCACAATCTCACCGCCGCCAACACCCAGCTCATCATCGGGCGCGCCCACCAGATGGGTCTGGTGACCTACGGCGAATTTGTTTCCACGCCCTACAAGGTCGGCATAGAGGCCGGCATCGACGTGCTGCTCCACATGAGCCGGTACGAATTGGGTGTGGTGCCCGATGAGCTGCAGGCGCCCCTCGTCGAAGACCCCGAGGGTCCCGCCGCCAACACCGCCTACGACTATTCAGAACACCTGCCTCCGAACGACGCGCATTTTCGCGAATATGCGCACTTCCTGGCCTGGCATCACGCCGCGCTCATGCCCACCTTCAGCATGTTTTACTTGCGCCTGCCAGGCCATCGCAATCTGTGGAAGGAACCGGCGGCGGCCCTGCTTGATCCCGCCCGCATGTTCGAGCCTCCCGACCGCATGACCGGCGAAACGGTCTATCCGGTGCCGTCATGGGCGCGCCACCTGCCCGCGATCTCGCAGCGATGGATTCAGGGCAACCTCGAAAGGAAGGCCGATCAGTCTGCCCTGCGCCTGTGGCGCATCAACCAGACGATCTTTGCCGCCTATCCCCATTACCTCGCCGCTTCGGGAGCGCCCGTGCTCGGCACCATGGCCGGCATCTCCATGCATACGGAACTGGAAATGATGGTCCGCCTCGGCCTGTCGTCGCGCGAAGCCCTCGCCACCGCCACCAACAATTACGCCCTCCAGTTCAACTGGAACGAACTCGGCCAGGTCGCTCCCGGCCGCCGCGCCGACATCCTTGTCCTCGACGGCGACCCCACGGTGAATGTCTGGAATGTGCGCCGCATCTCGACTCTCATCCTGGATGGAAACGTGCTCGATCGCGACGGGCTGCTCAATCTGAAGAAGTGATAGAAGCAGTGATGGAAGCAGTGGGCGTTGTCATCAGGAGCGGAGGTCGCCGCGACCACCGCGGTCGAAGGGTCTGCCGGTTGCGATTCCGTGCCGAGGTCATAGACGCGGCCGAAAGCGATCAGGGGTCAGCGATTACGACCAGGCGTTCGCCTTGATCGTGCGAACCCGGCACGCAAACGGCCGGGCATGCAATCCGCCT
Source organism: uncultured Acidobacteriota bacterium (assembly GCA_963730805.1). Classification (GTDB taxonomy): domain Bacteria; phylum Acidobacteriota; class Terriglobia; order Terriglobales; family Acidobacteriaceae; genus Telmatobacter. The sequence goes on from CAVSTL010000001.1 coordinate 1,255,494, forward strand.
CCGGACCACTGAATGCAACGAAAATGGCGCCTCCTGCCCAGGCAGGATTCCATAACGCGATCAGCCCGCCCAAAAGCTGCCATATGCTCAACAAGTGAGCGTTCACTTAACTTCTTCCGGCCCGCTCACCACACTCTCCATCCTCGTCAGAGCGCTTGTCACCTTCACACCACGTGCCCTTCCAATGGGCAGTAGCATTGGAATCGAGCGCCGATAATTTTCGTACGCGGAGCCGTGTTCGCGGATCAGATCTCGTTCCTCAAACTGGATCGCCAAAACAATGTAGCCCGTCGTGGCGACTGCAAACAATAAGTGCGCAAGCGTCATGTTAGGCGTCATCCAGAATGCCAAAAGAAACCCGAGGTAGAGCGGATGCCGAACAAAGCGGTAAGGGACGGGAGTTCGGAACCCGACCTTCGTGTAGGGCTTGCCCATGAGCGGCAGCCAGACTTGTCGCAATCCAAACAGATCGAAATGGTTGATGAAGAAGGTCATCACCAGAACAACAATCCAACCAATAGTGGTTGCGGTCCAAAGCGCTGCGCGGACAGCCGGGTTCTCCACAAACCAGATCTGGACACCGATCGGCCGCCATTGCCAGAACAGCAAAATCAGGGCGAGACTGGCGCATAGCACGTACGTTGAGCGCTCGAGAGCCCACGGAACGACTTGCGTCCAGCGGTCTTTGAACCACTGGCGCGCCATCACGCTATGCTGAACAGCGAACAATGTCAGCAAACCGCAGTCGATAACGACCGCCCGCAGCATCGACGTCTCCAGCGATCCATCCAGCTGCCGTGAGACGGCAAATCCTCCCACGAACGCGATCGCATAAAGAAACGTGGCAAGAAAAATCGCATAGCACGTAAGTCCATAACCAAAGAACACCAGCCGTTTTAGCATTCCCGCCTCCCTCTACTCAGGCAAGAATGGACCGCATTTGGACGGCGGGCTATCGGCGCTTTGTCCCGGTTGAACTAGAATTCGAGTCTAGCCATGGGACAAATGTCCCAGGGCAGGTCGTCCGCAGGCTATGAGCTCTCGCCAACGCATCCGTTACCTGACTACCTCCGATAGCACGCGTCTCGCATGGGCGGAAGCCGGAGAGGGGCCGCTTATGGTCAAGGCGGCCAACTGGCTAACCCACCTCGAATACGAATGGAGTAGTCCCGTTTGGCAACATTGGCTCCAGTTCTTCGCGGCGCATTGGCGGTTTGTGCGTTACGACGAGCGCGGATGTGGCATGACTGACTGGTGTGGCGGCGACCTCTCGCTGGACACGTGGGTCTGTGACCTCGGCGCAGTTATCGACGCGGCGCGCCCTTCGGAACCCGCGATACTGCTCGGAATCTCGCAGGGAGCGGCGGCATGCATTCGATACGCAATCCAGCATCCGGAGCGTGTAGCGCTTCTCATCCTCTATGGCGGCTATGCGAGGGGTGCTTTCCACCGGGGCACGCTGGAAACTCAGGCGCAATACCGCGCGATGATCGACCTGACCAGGGTGGCTTGGGGTAAGGACAATCCGACCTTCAGGCAGGTCTTTACGTCGCGATTCATTCCGGGAGGCACCCACGAACAACTGCAGTGGTGGAATGAACTTTGCCTTAGGACGACGTCCTCGGGAGAAGTCGCCGCCAGTCTTTTGGAAGCGCGGGCGCTGATGGACATTACGGCCGACCTGCGGCAAGTGCGAACGCCAACGCTTGTCCTGCACGCGCGGAATGACGCTGTGATCCCTGTTGAAGAAGGTCGGCTGCTCGCAGCCGGTATCCCCGGTGCAGAATTTGTAGAACTCGACTCGCGGAATCATGTCCTGCTCGAAGGCGAGCCTGCATGGCAGCGATTTTGCGAGGCCGTGCTATCCTTCGCACGGGTGGCCCCTCGGATTGAAGGATCTCCATTCTCCGCACTGTCCGCGCGCGAACGCGAGGTCTTGGTGTTGATGGGTGATGGTCTGAGCAACATCGAAATTGCCGAGCGCCTCGCAATCAGCGAGAAGACGGTCCGCAATCACGCCTCAAATGTCTTCGACAAGCTTGGCGTCTGGTCAAGAGCGCAGGCAATCGTGTTTGCCCGCGATCGCGGCTTCAGAGCGTGATCCGCAACCGACCACCGAATTTTGCAATGCTGAGACCGAGTCACTCATTCACGTATCTCCGGGAGGATGGTCGCCTGCTCGGACCCTTCTCCCTTCTTCACCCGCGAACCCGGGTAGCGGGCGACACCGATCGTCGGCCATGCGGATTGTGTCCAGTGGCATTCTTGCGTTTGCATTGGATAGCTTCCTTCCCTTGAATGGAGCGGGCTTCCCACCGCTGCACAGTGCAACCTCCAAAGGCCGGAAAGCGTTTCTAATCGCTGTGCCGGGTGGCGCGCTGGTTCCGGCCGGAAATCCAAAAGCAACGATGGGGGGCCATTCCCTTTTCCACTTTTCTTGCCAAAGCTAAAAAGAAAAATCAAAAATACTGAAGTATTCACTTGACTATTTCCTGGACTCGATCAATACTGAAGTTGCCACTTCAGTATGGCGCCACATCAGGAGGATCACATCATGGAACAGCCTAAAGTCATTCACAGCACTTTCATCGTCGAGCGCACCTTCTCCAAACCCCCCGAAACCGTGTTTGCCGCCTTCGCCGACCTCAAAAAAGCTCGCAAGTGGTACGCCGAAGGGGAGGGCCACGACCTTCAGGAGTTCACTTCGGATTTCCGCGTCGGCGGAACCCAGACGCTTCGCTATCGGCTCGGACCGGGAACTCCGGTGGCCGGGATGTCGATCAATAACCAGTCGCGCTACCAGGAAATTCAACCCAACCGGCGCATCGTGACCGCGACCACGATGGACCTCGAAGATAAGAGGATCCTGGCCGCGCAGGTCACTGTGGAACTGGTCCCCAACGGTTCCGGAACCGACCTGATCCTCACCAACCAGGGAGCCTTTCTCGAAACCGGGCTCACTTCCGAAATGATTCAGGACGGGTGGCGCGGCCTGCTCGAGAAACTGGCCGCCACCCTGGACCAATCAGACGGGAAATAGCTCGAAGGGTCAGTCCAATGGCGAACCAGAAGATTGATATCGACCGCCTGTTTCATGCGCTCGGGGATCCCACGCGCCGGGCCATGCTGGACCGCCTGAGCCAGGGTCCTCTTTCCGTTTCAGCCCTGGCGGCGCCACTGGGTATCACCCTCACCGCAGTGGCGCAGCACCTTCAGATCCTGGAGGAATGCAGCCTGGCACGCACCGAAAAACTGGGCCGTGTCCGAACCTGCCGCATCGAGTCGGCGGGATTCGATGCCCTGGAAGGCTGGATTCGCGATCATCGAACGGCCTGGGAACGGAAACTGGATCGCCTCGCAGCCCTTCTCGAAGAGGATGAGGCGTAACGGCAATGGTGCGGCGCACCGTCCGCTCATCCACCACTGGGCAGGCAAGTGGAAAAATCCAGCCGAATCTGGCCGGCTTGCTGCCCTCAGCGGTGCGATGTGAAGCACGTTGCCGGAACCGGAGATCACCACCCACAAACGCCAGTGCGGGACTCGCGACTAACAATCAGGAATTCAAACCATCGTGGATCGTGTTCCAATCCTGAAGACTCACGACAATTCCCATGCCCACGCATAGATAAGGGTGACCCCGAAGAGGGCTATGGACGCCATTGAGGACCTGAGCGCTCTTCGGATTACGCGCTATGCTCCAGTCCGTCTACTGCAGCGGATCTGGCAGCTTAGACAAAATCTGACCGCCTGCGATGCGTCGTACGTGGCCCTTGCCGAAAAACTGCAGGCGCCATTGATCACCCGTGACCAGCGAATTGCAGTCGCCCCTGGTCACAGGGCTGCAATCGAGGTTTTTTGATTTTATGCCGGGCGCAGCCTGCTTCCCACCCGGCAAAACTTGGGAAGGAAGCATCGGCGGTGACTCGTTCCCTTAACAAGAGTTCATGTTCTGCAACTGCGATCTTACGGAGTGCCCAAAATCATTCCTTAATCACGGCCAGCGCACGATGAGCGCATACACTTCCTCGCTGTCTACGGCGCGAGTCAAGGTCGGCGAGCCATCGGCGGCCATCCTCAGTTGAGGCGCTCCGAAATTCTGAACGCGCGTGAAGTCTTTTAGGCTGGTCACCGTCTCCACATGGTGATCCGCAACCCGGATGCGCTGAATACTCGATTCCACGCCCCCGGCGGCATAGTATACATACTTCCCGTCCTGTGAGTTGATCCAATTCTCGAGAGTAGCGGCCACAAGATCTGTCCACTTTCCGGTTCGGAAATCAAAGATCATCAGCTTCCTCAGGTCGGTGTTGGCAGCGACCATCGTCTGCGCATCGAGCCAGAAGGCTCCTAGCTTTCCCTCCGGAGAAGGAATCTCGGTCTTCTTCCCTGTTGCGATCTCCGCAACCTCGATTTGCCCAGTGTAGTTGTCATCCGGCTTGATCAGGTTGTACGCCACCAGCCTTCCATCGGGCGACCATTTCGGACTCCACGCATTGGGGGAAACCGTTCGCGGCTCACCGCCATTCAGGTCGATGACGCAGACTTTGGAGTCTTGTCCCTGGTTTCCGGCGGAGACGACGGAGCCGCCTCCCATCGCGTCAAAAACAACTTTGGTCCCGTCCGGAGAGATGAACGGTTCCCATACTTGCATGGGAGGATAAGTTAATTGCATCCGTTCCGATCCGTCGCTCCGGCTCCGCCACAACGTATGCTCGGGAAACATGGTGTACGCCACCCAGTTGCCATCCTGGGAATAGGTCGCGTCGGTGGCTGAAATCCCGCCCAGCAGCGGCACAAACTGCTGCACCTTCATGTCGTATCGAACCAGCTGGCCGCGCTCCTTTGACCCGATCGCAAACATATGCTTTCCGTCGCGGCTGCCAACCGCTCCCTCCGCGAACGAAACCGGGCCATTGGTGAGACGGACGGCTCGCTTCGCTCTCCCGAATCGTTCGTTACCCGCCGGTAGAGCCCACAGGTCCCATCGATTTTCAGTCCGCGCTGAGTAGAGCACATACTTACCGTCCCGGCTCCAGCCGAAGCAGCACTCGTTTGCATTGGCCGCGCGGATTTGGCGAATGCCGGTCCCATCGGCGCGCATTTCAAAAACGTCGGGTTTTAGATCGCCGCTGACATCGGCCTGGAGAAGGATGCGATCGCCATCGGGCGACACCACCAGATTCGCGACAGTGCCCGTAAACGAGGCTATCTTGCGAGGGCGGGAACCATCGTTTTCTGCAATCAGAATGTCTCTGCCGATCGAATAGATAATTCGCTGATCGGGAAATACATCCGCGCTCTGTGCGGTGATACTGTCGACGCGTCGCGGCTCGCCCGCCGGAAGAGAAACGGACCACAGTGGTCCGGAGGAATTCACGGCACTGGCGATTGTGCCCACCAGTGCCGACCCGTCCTGTGCCGCCCCGGTGATGTAAAGATCTACCGGCGCAGCCTGCAACACCACCGGCGCCCCTCCCTCGATCGACACCTCGGAGATCGTTGAGCTTCCCTCCAGCCCTTCGTTAAAGTAGATCCGTGACCCATCGGTAACCAGATTGGATTTCTGCTGAGGGTCGTCCGTGAGCTGGGAGATGGAATCGACGACGGGTGCGGGCCGCGGCATCGACCACCAGACGGCTAGGAGCGCGATGCACGCCATCACAGCTGCTGTCGCAGCCACAATGAGCGAAACACGAGAGCGTCGCGGCGCAGTCTTTGTTCCGTCTTTTTTTGTCGGCGGGCTCTCTTGTTTGATCGCCCCGCCACCGACATCCACTTCCACCGGAGCAACGAATCGATAGCCCACGGTGGACACTGTTTCGATATAGTGCGGCTCGCGAGGGTCGTCATCCAGCAGGCGTCGGAGCAGGGCGATGTTGCGGGTCAACGAGTTGTCGGTCACCGCAGTATCGCCCCACCCCGCCTTGATTAGTTCATCCTTCGGAACCAGTCGGCCTGGGTTTCGAAGCAGGTGAACGAGGATGCGGAAGGCCTTTGGCTCTACCGGCACAACGTCCCCGTTACGGCGGATGTGAAGCTCCCGCTCATCGACCTCCATGTCGGAAAACCTGAAAACAGAGGAGTTGTGGGTGTTCATATCTGCTCCGCTCCGGCTTCAGGAAAACTTCACCCGCTGACGGAAAAACTTCATCCGCGATTCACGACAGTGCAGTTACCTGCCAGCAGAGTTCATTCCGCCATTGCGGCGGAGGTGAACTCGAATGTCTACGCGCCAATTGCTCGTCCTGCTTGCCGGTCTCACTCCACTGTCATGTTCGGTGGTCAACGGGGAAACCCGCTGTCCTGGGGATGTTGAGACCATACGATACCACTCTCTCCAGAACGGGCAAATAGGGATTTCGGTCAAGGTCAACGGATTCGGGCCGTTCGAATTCCTCTTGGACACGGGGGCACTGATCACCATTCTTGAGCCGTCTCTGGCACGCGAACTCCACTTGACTCCGGCGGCGCATGCCGGATTGGTTTCCGATGTACGGCGCACTGTGGTCGATACGGTGAGGCTCGATACAGCGGAGACTGGCGGCCATCTGATTCGGCAACCGCTCGCCGTCGTGCAGAGCATGGTGCAAATTCAAGCTGCCAATCCCCGGGTTCGGGGGATTTTGGGCGAAAATTTCCTGGCCCGTTTCGACCTGTTGATCGATCACGCACATGGCTTCATATGCCTGGATTCAACCGGCCAGATGAGAAACGGTCTTGCAGGCGAGCGCATTCCCCTAATCACAAGACCGAAGTCTGAGGATGACTCAGGGCTTCCCGAACCGCTCCTGATTGGTGTGCAATTGGGAAACGGCTCGCGGAATGTTGTCCTGCGGTTGGATTCCGGGGCCAATGTGCCACAACTTTACGTGAATACGCTCGATACGCCTCCGTGGGTTCAGAGCCGGGCAGCTATCCGGGGCCACGTGACCGGAACCACAGTGGAGCATTTTGCCTTAATGCCACCGCAGGACATTCGCATCGGCAAGCGCGCGCTGCGGGATCTTGTATTCGCCACTCCGCTGAAAGGGCGGCAGAATGTTGCCTTTTTAGGAGAAGACGGCTTACTTCCAACGGTGCTCTTCAAGAGCGTCTTTATTAGCTATACGGGCAGTTTCATCGTCCTGAACCCACGATAATCGCAGCTCGCTTGCTTCAGAAAGCGCGCCGAAACCTCTCGTCCCCGCTAAGCCATGCCATTGCTCGAATGCCCGACAGCAAAACCTCATCAAGTAGCCTCGAATCGCTGCGAATCCGTGCTGATTCTATAGTCTGAACGGTGTTGCGGGCGGATTGTGGACGATCCGGAAGTTTCGAGTGAGCCCGGTCACCGCTGCCGAGCCGAACCCGTCGGAGATTTCATGTTCGTGGCGATCTGCCGCCCTCCTTCGGTGCGCACAATATCGAGTAGCTCCCCAGTGCTCTGCGGGCGGATAACGTTGGATTCGGCAGGTGCATATGTTGTAACGCGTTGGAGGATTGATTGGAATCGGCACGGATTTCTCAAAAACGAGTGCCCTTTCAGTTTCTGCTCTTGAACTTGCAGATTATTCCATCCCGCTGGAGGACAATGGGTCTGGAGAGCAAAGAACGATCCATGGCCTGGTCGCGAACACACGGATCGGTGCCGTTCCCGCTTTCCTCTCTCCGTCCCCAATCTCCGGCCTGCGCAAAAAAAAAATTCGCGCTGTGAAACTGTGAAAATGCACTTAACAAGTCTAGATTCAGATGCTTGGCGACGCCTTTAGCCTCAAAATGTGACGGTCAACACATCGGAAACAAAGGACTTAAGGGGATTTTTGACCCGGCTTTCGAAAGCCCTGCCCGCGAATTTGAATCGCCTTCGCCCTGGAGAAATTCCTGCTAAACGCCCACGGCAGTGGAAGATAGAACCGACCGCTGCCGCTGCGTGGTTGGAGCCTCCCGCAGAATGTTCACCACTTCTGCCGCGGTATACGTGGTCCGGCCTGGAGCCAGAAAACGGGCCAGTTGATTCAGGTCGTCGCCCACCGTAACCAGGGCAGGCTCGATGGCGCCGTCGTTTCGGATCTGCGCATGGCCGATGTTGGCCAGCAAGGCGTTGCAAAGGCATTTGCGGCCGACCGTCTCTTCCGCCTTGCCGCCGCTCGCAACGTAGCAGCCCTGCGGTCCGGCGGAACAGCGATAGCCGAGCTGCCCGTCGGGCCGGGCGTAGGCTTCGCGCAGAAATCCAAGGTCGCAGACCCGCTTCCGTTCCTCGTAGACTTCCGCTGCCGAGGACGTTCCGGCAAGTTGCGCCACCTTGAACGGAAAACCGGTCGGCGACGCCAGCGGATCGGTAAACACCTCGGCGGTGCCGGCGGCTGCCTGGGCCAGCAACCGGGTCTTGAGGTCGGGGCGAAGGCCGGACTCTTCGCAGAACGCAAACGCCGTGCCGACCTGTACGCCGGCCGCACCCTGGGCCACGGCTTCGTTCAGCTTTTCCGGGCTTCCGTATCCGCCCGCCAGCCAGAATGGCACGCCCAGTTCGCCCAGCGCCGCGATGTTCACCCGGTCGCGTTCGCCATATACCGGCTCGCCGGCAGGAGTGAGTTGAAGCTTGCCGCGCGGAGGCGCGTTATGGCCGCCGGCCGTCGGCGTCTCGATAATCAGCCCGTCCACCCGGCCGCTGGCGCGCCGCAGCATGGTCGTGGCCAGGGTGTTCGACGAAACGATCGCCAGAAACTTCGGCCGCGTGAGCGCAGGTATCGGACCCTCGACAAACGCGGCAGGATCGAAGCGCATCAGGCCCTCTTCGCCCCGGCCTTCTATTGCGCCCGTCACCGCCAGCTTGTACTCAGCGGGCTGGCCCGCGGCGTACGCGTCGAGTACCCCGGGGATGTGAAGTGGAATTCCCGCGCCCATCAGCACATAACCCACTCCGGCAAGCATGGCTCCATAAATCGACGCGAGATGCGGAAGCTGGACCTTTTCGAGGAAGTTGATGCCCACCGGATTGCGGTGCCCCTCGCGTGCAAGAAACACTTCAACAAAATTGGCTATCACGCACAACTCAATCAGCTTGGGTGGATCTCGGCGCTGGTGCATCGAAGTCGTGGGATAGGGCGCTTCCGGCCGTTTCCCCCCGGGAACGAAGTACTCGTTCCAGATGCGGCGCGCCATTTCGGGGAAAGGAAATGCGTCAAGTCCTCGCCGCATGTTTCCACCGCGGTCGCCATCGGCGAGCCGTCGCACAAACACCTGGTCAAGCGCGGTTCCTGAAACCACTCCCAGCTGCCCTAAGCGGGAGACGGCCTGTGCGAGGCGCCAGTTGGACACGCCCACCCCCATGCCGCCTTGAATAATTCTTGGGAACACCAGTGAATTGTTTCACAATCGGCTGTATATCAAACATAATTCTGGGGTTCGCGCAAACAGCTGTGATCTGGAACACATTCGACCACGTCCGCGTTTGGCAGGCAAGGATTAACCCACCTGGGGCGCCTCCGCCCGAAAGCTGATCACTGACAACTGACAGCTGTCTTTATAGTTTTTCGCGGAGGAAACTGATCACGTGGTCGGCCTGGACAACGCCGACCATCCGGCCAAGGGCGTCGACGACGGGCAGGGCATGCAGATTGTACTTGTCGAACATTTCGGCCAGTTCGTTCTGGTTGAGGTCGGCCGGACAGGACAGGATGCGGGGCTCAGCCAGGACAGAGAGACGGGTATCGGGGTTGGCAATGACCAGTCGGGAAAGCGAAACCGCCCCGCACAACTTACGCTTCTCATCGAGCATGTAGACTTCGGTGACACTTTCGGGGTCCCCGTCAAAGCTGCGCAGGGCCTGGACGGCATGCGCGACGGTGGCATTTTGGCTCACGGAAACGAAGTCAGTAGTCATGGCGCCGGCCGCGGATTTCTCATCGAATTCGAGAAGCTCCTCCACTTCGTGCCGCTCCTCGGGCTCCATCTCTTCAAGAATGGCGTCGGACTGTTCTTCGGGGAGTTCGGCGAGCAGATCGGCGGCGGCGCCGGGATCCATCTCCTCTACGATGTCGGCGATGCGCTCTTCGTCCAGTCTCTCGAGAAGGGCCTTCTGCAACTTGGGATCGACTTCCTCCAGAGTCTCCGCGGCGACTTCCTCATCGAGCGAGGTAAAGACCGCTTCGCGCTCGGCCGGAGCAAGGTCTTCAAGAATCTCGGCCAGGTCGGAAGGGTGCATTTCGCCCAGGCGCTCGTATTCGATGCGCAGCTTGACGCGGCGCGCCGGGTCGACTTCAATCACGTCGACGAACTGCCAGGGGATGCCCCGCGAAGCAAAGCGGCGGGAGAGGGACTCGAGTTGCGTGCGCGGCAGAAGGCCCTTGAAGACGCGGCGAAGGGCGCCGCGCATTCCCACTTCGACTTCAGCCACTCGCAACAGGTGAGCGGCCCCGTGGCCCAGCCATTCGAGATCCACGTCGTTCACGCGGACCACCTTGCGGCCGTGGATGTCGATGATCTGCCGATCCATCAGGTCTTGCTGGAGGTATAGGTAGTTTCCTTCATCCTTGAGGGGAGTGAGGGTGTTCGGAGAGCGCAATTCGAGAGTTCCAGCAGGCGTTTCCATCACGTCCTGCGAGGGCACGATGAAAAGGCCGGTACGCGTTTTGAGCACCAGGCCCGCGACCTTGCCGGCATCGGGGCCGGTTGCTACCGCAATGTCCTTGAGTTTGCCGCGCAGATGGCCTTGCGCATCGGTCACGGGCGTGCCGAGAAGCGCAGTAAGACTGACGCGGGCCGAAGTGCGCGGGTGATGCATAGAGAGAGTGTAGACGGTTATCGCGGGACGGGCATCAGTGGCGTGTGCCGGGAGGCACAGAGCGGCCCTGGTTGTTCGCGGGCGGCGTCGTGGTAGGCCGGCGCTCGGGACGCGCGTGCACGGTCTGCTGGCAAAGCGCGGAATCCTGGCCCCGCGCGACGCTGCCCGTGCCCTGGAAACCGCACAGGCGCGTCTTCATGGCATCGGCTTCATTACCGGTCAGAAGCTGGGTGCGTTCGACCCCATTGAAGGAGTCGAGATCGTAGCGATAGACGAAGTCCTCGGCCGGCTTGTCCTTGCCGTAGTCGAAGTGGTTCCATGTGCCGACCAGTTGGCGCCCATTGGGGCCGGAGAGAATGGCATAGACGCGGGTGAGCGTAACGCCTTCGGGCGGAGCCGCGCTCAGGATAGGCACAGCCTGCCCGCCGCGGACCCAGCGGGCATTCCAGATGTGCTGCGACCGGTCGTAGTAAACCGCGGTGAAGTACGTCGTCGCGGCACATTCCACGCAGTCCTCATAGAGAGCACCCAGTTCCGGCGGCCCCGTTTCAGAGAACTGCATCCAGTCGAGCCATCGCAGATTCACTCCCTTCAGCAGCGGCGTGAGCGCATGGGTGGTGAGCGATACGCTCCAGAGGTTGAACGTGTCCGCGCTGGGCGAGGCCTGGGAGTTGGTTCGAAGCGTGGTCACGACGAGGGCCGCATCGTAGAGGACGCCAATTTCGCGGATCGAACTCCATTTTTCGGCCTCGAGCGCGCGCGTGACCCATACCACGACGTCTTGATCCTTGGGGGCGTGGAAGTCCATCCAGCGGAAGGAGTCTTGCTGAGAATGGAGCGAAGCGGGAGCGGCAAGCGCGGCCAGGATCCAACCCAATAAATACAGGAACCGAAACAGGGTACCGCGCATGGTTTTAGATATAGCAGATTGACCTCGTTCGAACGGGTGGCGGGTATGGGTTCCCCCATCGGCGCTCTGGCCGAATCACCGCCTGGGCCGCCGGCTACGATAACGAGTGAAGCCCAGGAAGGTAAACCTCGCTGGTTTCCCCGGGCCGCAATGTTGCCGGTCTTGGGCGGCAGTGCGCACGAACTCGATCGGTTGAGTTTTCTCCAGGTAAAGTTTCACGCCTGACTTCTATCTTCCAACGGCCATACCGAAAATGCGCAGGAAGTTGCCTCCGCCGATCATTCCGATTTCATCTGCAGTGAATCCCGTCTTCAGCATCCCATCGATAACGGCGTAGTAGAACCCGTCCATTTGATCTTGCCAGGCCAGATTGGTGCGTTCGCCGATTTGCGCATGCTGCTGACCGCTGCCAGGGCGAGGACTGGGCTGAGTGAGCTTAGTATCCGTGCCGATGCACACATGCTCGACACCGATGACATCGACGAGTGCCCGGATATTCCGCGCATAGTCTAAGGGTGTATCGGCCAAATGCGTCCAGACACCGATCACGCCTCCCGCATCGGCGACCATTTTGGCCTGCTCTTTACCGATCAGCCTTGGACGCATCATTTGCGCCATTCGCGGATTGCTCCCCAGTTGCGTATCCAGGCCGGTATGGGAAATGATGACTGGCCGGGTTGTAACCTTCAGCGCGGCTTTCGTGGTTTGCAGATCGGCATGAGCAAGATCGACAAGCATGCCTAAACGATTGCACTCCTTGATGACATCTGCTCCGAAAGTGGTCAATCCATTGAAGCGCGAAGGGTTGGTGTACACATCGCCGAGCGGCACGGCGGCGTCGCTGTCGTGCAGCAGCCCAAAGTGCCGCAAACCGCGGTTATAGGCTTCCTCCACCCGTTGAAGATGGCCCTGAAGAAAGTGGGCGCCTTCAATCGCCTGGATGACCGTTGGCTGGCCGTTCGTATGGGCGGTGCGGACGTCAGCCGGCGTCAGGGAACGCTTCACGCCGTTACGTTCCAACTGCCGATCCATCGACCCCAGCCCTTTGAGAAAGCGGTCATACGCATCGCCGGGTTGGTAGTCGGTCGCAAAGGTCATGCAGATGACGGAGAGGCCTGACCGCTTCATTTCGTCTTTCAGGTCGATGTCAGGGCCGGGCATTTCAGCTGCGGTCAGCGGAACGTCGATGTGATTATGGGCATCGATCCCGATCGTCTTGGCTACCATCGCAGCTACCCGCGGATCGATCGTATCCGCGGTCCACCCTGGACGTGTGCCCAGCGCGATGTCGGCACATGTGCCCGCAACGATGGAAAGAAATTGGCGTCTCGAATAGCTCTGAAGTTTCATCGCAGGCTCCCTCATTAGCGAACGCCGTTTTTCGTCATTTCGTTCTTTGACATGCGGCTGTACTCTCTTCACATGAGACACCAGTTGAACCCTGCACAGGGTCACAATTTGTAAAACAGTGTAATGGACTGTCACGGCGGAACTATAACCAGGCAAAGAAGGGAGCGCCCGTTATCCATCGCATTTTGTGCAGGTGTGCTAGACTTCGCAAGTCTGCTTGACGCGCTGCGCAAATCACGACCGATCTTACTGAGTTGAGAATAAAATTCGCTCAGCGCAAGCGATGTCTAATCAACAGACGCCAACGCTAAGGGTGGCCGATGAACTCTCACCATTGCAAGAAGTCAACGCTTGTATGTTCCATGCTTTTCCTTGGCGTGGCTCTAAGCCTCGACCACACCGCATCCGCGCAGCTTCGCGCCGGGGCCGCGCGCGTGGACATCACGCCTCAGGCCGGCGAGAATGGGTTCGAAAAGCCGACAGGCAGATACGAGCATGAGCATCTCTACGTCCGAGCCATTGTGATCGACAACGGCCAGGCACGCGCCGCGATCCTCGGCGCGGACCAGAGCAACATGCCGGATGCGGTCTGGAAAGCCGCAACCGAAAAGATCACCAGGGAACTGGACTGTCCTTTGGCGCAGATTTTGATGTCGGCCACGCACACCCATAGTCCTGGCGCCATGTTCCGTCCCCCCGACCCAAACGCCCCGCCCACCCCCGCACAACAGCGGGTTGCGGATGCCATGGTTCAGGCGGTTCAACAGGCTAAGGCGAAGCTGCAACCCGCTCGCATGGCCTTCGGCACGGGCATGGCATACCTGAACGTCAATCGCGATGCGATTCAGCCGGTCACGCATCTGTGGACGCAGGCTTCCAACCTGCTTGCGGCTTCGGATAAGACCGTCGCGGTTCTCAAATTCGAGACGCTCGCAGGGGCTCCGATCGCGGTGTATGTCAACTACGCCATGCATCCGGTCAACGGTTACCTGTCCAATTTCGTCAGCGCCGATTTCGCCGGAGCGATGTGCCGCTACGTTGAAGAGAGTTACGAAGACAAGCCCGTGGTGGTCTTTTCCCAGGGAGCTTCCGGCGACCAGAACCCGCTCTACCTGCGCCCGTCAACCAACGGCATGGCCTCGCGTTCGGATGTGCCTATTACCGGGGACGTCCTTGTGCGCGAGTCGGTCGAAGCTCCGCTGCGCGACTCGGCCGTCAAGGCCAAGCCGATGGACCCCCAGGTGAGGGATCGGCTGGAACGATGGATGGAGAGCGAAGGCCAGATTCTTGGCGAGGAAGTCATGCGCGTGATGACAAACTCCACTCGCTTTGAACAGAACGTGCGCATATGGGGGAGCCAGACAGACGTCTCGTGCGCGGGAAGAAAACGCACTGATCAGGGACGAGAGGGGTTGGCCGCCTCTTATGTTGATGGACCGTCCGTACCCCTTCGCCTGGGCGTTCTGGGCATTGGCGATGTCGCGCTTACGTCCGTTAACGCCGAGATCTACACCCTGATTTCACAGCGTCTCAAGCGCCAGTCTCCGATGGCAAACACGGTCATGGTGACACTGGCAAATGGCGCGGCGCCTTCAGGGTATGTTCCCGATGACGCGTCCTTTTCTCACAATACCTTCCAGGTGCTCGGCTCGCGCCTTAAACCCGGATGCGCAGAGGACTCGATCGCCAACGGTTTGACCGATCTCATCGTCCGGTATAGCCAATTGCCGCAGTAATCGACGTGGTGCGATACCATGCAGGAATTCCCGAGGTTCCTCTCGGTCTATTCTTTTCAGTGCCAAAGGGAAAAATGAAATCTGCGCGAAGGTTTGTGTTTGTTGCTGTTCTGGTTCTTCAAATCGTGCCGGTATCGCATGGCCAGTTCGGGCCGCAGGAATCGCAGGGCAGCGGGCCAAAGCTCGCGCCGCCCACGGCATTTCCCGCACCCGGGACCTTCCCTACCACGGAGTCGATAACGCTGATGGACGCGGATCCGCAGGCTGTGATTCATTACACCTGGGACGGCAGCGCGCCCAACTCAAAAAGTCCGGTCTACGATCCTTCGCAGTTGCTGTTTATTGGCGGCGTCTATGAGGGAGATCATGGGCTTAAGACCGGGTACACGCTTCGAGCCATGGCCATGGGTGCAGGTCACACTAATAGCGAGATTGCCAATTTCCAGTACATTGTGGATCGGCGCGATCGCACAGCCTACGTCTCGGAGGAGATCCTGCCCGGCGTGCGCATGATCCGCGACTCGGATAACGACAAGATGTTTCTAGTCAAGGGAGACAGCAAATTTGCCTTGATCGATTCCGGCCAGGGCCGCGGAGAACTGGGAAAGTACCTGTCCCAGTACACTGCCGGACTGCCTATTGAAGTGATTTTTACTCACAATCACGGCGACCACATTGGACAGGCAGATCAGTTTATTCGAACCAGCTCAGAACACATCGGAGAAGCGGACCGCCCGGGGTTGGAACGGCTGCTGAAGATGCGCGGCATTCCGGACGACATCATCGCGAAGCACGTTTCGACTGTTCACAGCGGCGATCGCATCGATCTCGGCGACCGGTCTCTCGTTGTCTATGAAGTACCGGGACACACCAACGGATCCATCGTTGTCTTCGACGAGCGTAACGGGTATCTCTTTACCGGCGACTCCTACGGCAGTAATTCCCCGACTATCCCGGATGCTCTATGGATGCAGTGGGCCCAGGCTCCGCTCGATGGATATCTGTCAACGGTCAAGACGTCGCGTGCAAACTTCCGCGGTAAGGTGAAATACATCATGACCGGACACAACGACCGTCCGCTTCAGGGCGAAGCTTATCTCGATAACCTGGAGGACGTGCTGCAGTCTCTCATGGACAAGGGAGACGCTGCTCTCATTCCGTCCTACCGGCCCGCGGGAGCACTACAGGTAACTCGTGGCGATCGTATGCACGACTCCAACTGGGTTGCGGTCAATGTCAACAAGGAACACTGCCTGCCCGCTCCAGTGGACAAGATCGCGGGTCTGACTCGTCTGGCGATCGCGGGTGCGGTTCTCAATCCGGCTTTTAAACCGGATGTGAAAACGTACACGGCAAGTCTGGCCGCGGATGCGCCACGATTGATGTGATTGTCGAGCCCACCTCCACGCGTTCCAGCGCGATCACCGTCAATGGGGAGGCGGTCAAACCGGGGGCGCCGCATGAAATCCATCGGATGCGCGACCTGCAAAAGATCCAGATTCACGTTCTTTCTCCGGACGGATCGCAGGCTGCGGACTACACGGTGAATTTTCAATAGGCGCAGAGGTGGCTCTCGAGAATTTATAGACTTGTGCGTCGATTCCGTCCATTGTTCTGGTGTTTACGGCCTAACGAACTTTGCGCGCCGTCATTTCGGGTTGCCGCAATTCGACTGGTCTGGAAATGGAATCGGGCAAGAATCCTTCCAGATTCGGATTCGTCATACTTCATTCGTTCAGGAATCGCACCATGGGCACCGGCTTGATGTTGAAAAGGCAGAAAAACCGAGAACACTGTTCCAGTGTTTGAAGATCGCGCGCTGCTTTTCACCTGAATCGTTCCACCGTGTCTACTTACGATTTCAGAGCTTACCCACAGCCCGAGTCCGGTTCCGGTATCGCTCTTCGTGCTGACAAACGGCTCGAAAAGTGTCTTCCTGATCTTCGGGTGTATCCCGGATCCGGTATCCGCTATAGTCAAACGAATGCCGGGTCGCGATCCATTCCTGTGTTCGCGCGTGTTGGTGACCCGAATCTTCAGCCGCCCGCCTTGCCCGATTGCATCCAGAGCATTTCCTATCAGGTTTAGGATCAACTGGCGAAGTTCCCCGGCCCGGGCGACAATGGGAGAGCACTCGCGGAAATCTCTCTCAACCACGATTGCCGCCGAGTTCAGTCTCGCCTGATACAGAACGAGAGCGGAGTCGATGATCTCGGGGATCTCTACGATTGCCGGACGGATTGGCTCCCGGTAAAACCTTAAAGTCTGCGTAACAATCTCAGACACTCGGGTCAACTCTCGCGCGGCAATGTCTCCGTACTTTTTTGACTCCTCCAATGAAGACGAGCGGCCAATGAGGTAGAGCAGATTGGTGACGGAATTGAGCGGATTATTGATTTCATGGGCCATGCTTGCGGCGAGACGGCCCGCTACTGCCAGCTTTTCCGATCTACGCAGTGCTTCTTCCACCACGTGGCGTTCGGCCAGATAGTCTCTCATCTGATATTGCCGGTTCCGGCTGCGCAGCGCAGCCTGAACAGTACTGACCAACGTCTCCGGCCGAACCGGCCGCTCAATCAACACCACGTTTCCGAGGGGCTCCCGGGCGCGCATCTTTCTTTGGCTCTCCCGGTCAACTTCCCCGGCATCCGTGAGAAGGATGAGGGGAAGATCGGACCATGAAGGTTGCCCGGCAATCAGTTCCGCCCACTCGTCGATGTCAGCGAGGGTGAGGGCCTCCTCCGCGAGAATCACCGCTCCTGCGTTCATTTTCGCTTCGATTCGAGCGGTAATCGCGGAGGATATCGCGACGCAAAAGATGCTCTTGCTGGCCAGAAGATTGCATATCAGCAGGCCATCTCGCCCCGTCGGAGCAACCACGAGGACGCGGAGTTCATGTATTGGGCTGTTCATGACGTCACATGAGGCTTTGCGTACGATTTGGATCCTTGAAGGCCTTCCATCTCGCCGCGATAGGTGGGGGCGCCGGTCAACACGCCGTCGAATTCGATCAGTGCGCTTCCGACAGTAATCGCTCCGTTCTTCATGACCAATTCACGGATGGTGCGTTCATGTTCTCCGCTGCGCTTCTTGATTACCGAAAGCGCCTGCCGCACCTCGCCTGCCGCTTCGAAGTATCGAAACAAGAGGACAGTGTCCGCCAGGTAGCTCACATCCACCGGCGTATCGATGTTCGTTCCCACGAAACCATGCTGGGCCACCGTCATTAATGTCGTAATACCCTTTTGACTCAGGTAGGCCAGCAATTCGTGGAGCTGCATGGCCAGGAATTTCTCGCCGGGCATGGCATTGAGAAAACCGTTCAGGCTGTC
Organism: uncultured Acidobacteriota bacterium; assembly: GCA_963730805.1. GTDB lineage: Bacteria > Acidobacteriota > Terriglobia > Terriglobales > Acidobacteriaceae > Telmatobacter. The sequence goes on from CAVSTL010000001.1 coordinate 1,273,584, forward strand.
GATGATCAGCAGCTTCAGATCCTGCTTCTCTACCAATTGCCTGACCTCGTGAACCAATTGGCCGGGCGAGAGTTCCGCGGCATCCACCTGGCGAAGAAAGAGATTCCCGGAGTCAACATGTTTCTTGATGTCCAGCCCCAGGCCCTTCCCACGGATTATCAGGGTCGCCAAAGTCTCGTCGAAGGCAAAGAGCGCCGCACGGCCGCCCTGCTCGACCGCGGATACCGCGTAACGAACGGCAATGGTGGATTTTCCGCAACCGGCCGGTCCCAGCAGAAGCGTGCTTGTCCCGCTATCAAGGCCTCCACCCAGCAAGGTATCAAGTGCGGGGAGGCCGCTTTTGAGCTGTGTCGGCGTGAACGTAAATAAGTGCTCAGATGCCACGAGGCGCGGATACACTTCTACGCCGCCCCGCTTGATGGTGTAGTCGTGAAATCCCTCGCGGAACCGTGAACCGCGCAGCTTCTTCACTTCCAGCCGGCGCCTCTTGATGCCGTACTCCCGCTCCACGCTTTCCATCAGGATCACGCCGTGAGCGATACTCTGGAGCTGCAGATCGTGACCTTCAGCGGTGCGATCATCCAGCAGTAACACGGTACATTTGCGCCCCGAAAAGTATTGTTTCATGCCCAGAATCTGCCTGCGATAGCGCAGGGAATCCCGCGCCAGCAGGCGCAACTCAGAGAGGGAATCGAACACAACGCGCGCCGGTTGCAGCCTGTCCACCTCCGATAACACCGCATTTGTGGTGTCCGCCAGTTCGATTTCGGAAGGATTGAAGACCGTGTACTGGGCTTCGGGTTTGAGTTGCTTCTCATCCGGAGCCAGCTCAAATACGTCGATCCCATCGAGCGCCCAGCCATGCGATTCTGCGATTTCCAGGAGCTCGACCTTCGATTCGGAAAGAGTGACATAGAGGCCGTTTTGTCCGCGGCGCACACCCTCCATGAGGAATTGCATCGCGATCGTTGTCTTTCCCGTTCCGGGATCGCCTTCGATAAGATAAAGATGATTACGCGCCAGTCCGCCCCCAAGAATGTCGTCAAGGCCTGCGATGCCGGTTGCGAACAGTTCTATGGATCTAGCCTTACCGTTGTGTGTGCGGTTGCCAGATTCCGTGGCGGTTGCGCCTTGTGTGAAGTCCGAATCCACGATATACCCCAATCGCAAGTGCTGAAGATTGGCCTGGTTGATCTTAGGTGTCTTTGTTTTTCTCACCAATGCGACTCCGGGAGACTCGATTAAGAATCTCCGCGGTGCGAGCCAGGGCCTAAGTATGCTATTGAACCAATGATCGCGTCTGATCAACTTTATACAAGTTGTCGCCCTTCCCAAGTCCTTGAAGGGAATGGGTATTGGCGCATGTTAATTTTGGCAATCCTTCAGTGCTGTGAGGCTTGCTGTAATTAATCACGAAATGTTTTCGCAACCGTAATGACCAATACGCCTTGTGATTAGGATGTCGGCAATCTAGCGAAGATATTCAAGATGCGGAGTTGCTCTGCGGAGTTCGAACGAGGATTTGCAGAAGCGCGGCGGATAGGTTTGCCTCTCAGTGCAGCTACCGTATAACTGATTTCGCTCAAGTTTCTGGTCAATTCTGCTCATATCTATAAAATTAAAGCGCAAGCTGGCTGCCGCGAGGGCTACGCAGTTCTGCCAGCCGCCGCGCTTTCATGCTTCAGTGCTTTTGGATACCGGAGACCGTTGCGAATTGAATCGACGCACCGAATTGGCGATCGGTGTCCCGGTTTTAACCGGAATCGCGACTTCCTGCGAAGAATCCTCCAACGACGAGGATTGATTTGGTATTCCATCTGGTTCGGTTACCGAGAAGCCGGTTGCATCCGGTTGGCTCGTGGGCCTGCAGAGAAATATGTCTCTGCGATGGCGTTCTGTATCGATCTTCTTGAAGATAGGCATGTCGGCTCCAGCCGTTAGGTTGTGAGGTTGCGAAGGGCTCGTCTGGCGCAAAGCGCGGAATGTTGAATGCGAGAAGGAAAAACTGACTAACTTCAGGATACTCTTAAATGCGCTTCGACGCCGACAACCTCTCAAGGACAGCTTTTGTTCCTCATTTTAGTCAGCAAATGATTCGCGGGCGTGAATGTGTCCCTGATTCATTTGCGATGTTGATCAATTTTGCACAGTGTGTTGCTTCTGGCCGCCTTATGGTTAGCAGTGCGAAGGCCGGAGTGCCAAAGACCATCGCTACTCGCGGTCCAAAATTCAACCCCCGCCTGTGCGTGAGGAGAACCAAAATGACAGTGAAATCACTAACCACCACCTTCATCCCGCTCCATGACCGCCTCCTCGTCCGCCGCGTCGAAGAGGGCGAAACCGTTCGTGGTGGAATCATCATTCCGGATAGCGCCAAGGAAAAACCCCAGGAAGGCAAGGTCATCGCTGTCGGAAAGGGCAAGTCCAACGACGAAGGGAAAGTCTTCCCTCTGGACGTCAAGGCTGGCGACAGCGTGCTCTTTGGCAAGTATTCCGGCACCGAAATCAAGATCGACGGCGAAGAATTTCTGATCATGCGCGAGGAAGAAGTTCTCGGAATCTTAAAGAAGTAGGCCAATTGTGCCGGAGGTTCACAGTTCGTAGCGAACGGTGAATTGAGAGCGGCCCTGAACAGGAAGCTGTGAGCTGGAACTGGGAACTTAGGAGTTAAAAAATGGCAAAGCAAATTCTGCACGGTGAGGATTCCCGTCAAGCAATACTCCGCGGTGTCAACATTTTGGCCGATGCGGTGAAGGCAACGCTCGGGCCCAAGGGCCGCAATGTCGTGATTGAAAAGAAATTCGGTTCACCCACCATCACCAAGGATGGCGTGACGGTGGCCAAGGAAATCGACCTGAGGGATCCGATGGAGAACGTCGGCGCGCAACTTGTGCGCGAGGTTGCATCCAAGACCAGCGATGTGGCCGGAGACGGCACCACGACAGCGACCGTTCTGGCCCAGGCCATTTTTCGTGAAGGAGTGAGGACGGTGGCGGCCGGCGCCAGTCCAATGGCCTTGAGACGAGGCATCGAAAAAGCCGTGACCGTTGTCATTGGCACACGCGACAAAGACGGCAATTGGGCCCAGGGTGGTGCCCTGGGCGAACTCTCCCGGCCTGTGGATGAGGATGGGGTAGCCAAGGTGGGCGCTATCTCGGCCAATGGTGACCAGGAGATTGGCAACATCATTGCCGGAGCGATGAAGACAGTTGGCAAGGACGGTGTGATCACCGTGGAAGATTCGAAGACAGGCCATACTTTCCTCGAAACTGTGGAGGGAATGCAGTTTGATCGCGGCTATCTGAGCCCTTACTTCGTCACCGATCCCGGTCGAATGGAAGTCGTGCTCGAAGAGCCTTCCATCCTTATCTTCGAAAAGAAGATCAGCAACATGAAGGATCTGCTGCCGTTGTTGGAGCAGGTAGCCCGCGGCGGCAAGCCGCTGTTGATCATCGCCGAGGACGTGGAGGGCGAAGCCCTGGCAACCCTGGTAGTGAACAAACTGCGGGGCACATTGAATGTGGCAGCGGTTAAGGCCCCGGGTTTCGGTGACCGCCGCAAAGCCATCCTCAGCGACATCGCGGTCCTTACCGGCGGCGAAGCCATTACGGAAGACCTGGGCATCAAGCTCGAAGGCGTGAAGCTCGAGAATCTCGGTCATGCCAAGCGCATCACCATCGACAAGGACAACACCACTATCATCGACGGCGCGGGCGACGCCGCGAAGATCAAAGGCCGCGTGAGTGAGATCCGTTCCCAGATCGAGAAGACAACATCGGACTACGACAAGGAGAAGCTCCAGGAGCGGCTGGCCAAGCTGGTAGGCGGTGTAGCCATTATCCAGGTGGGCGCAGCCACCGAAACCGAGTTGAAGGAGAAGAAGGCTCGCGTTGAGGACGCTCTGCACGCGACACGCGCAGCAGTTGAGGAAGGCATCGTTCCAGGCGGTGGTGTGGCGCTGGTTCGCGCTATTCCGGCGGTAGACGCCCTGATCAAAACGCTTGCGGGTGACGAAAAGACTGGCGCGCAGATTGTTCGACGGTCCCTGGAAGAGCCTCTGCGCCAGATTGTTGCCAACGCAGGCGAAGAGGGCGCGGTCGTGGTGGGAAAGGTACTTGCGTCCAAGGAACAGAACTTTGGCTACAACGCAGAAACGGGTGCCTACGAGGATCTGGTGAAGGCTGGCGTTATCGATCCGACCAAGGTAACGCGTACCGCTCTCGAGAATGCGGCATCGATCGCCGGGCTCCTCCTGACCACTGAGGCTATGGTGGTCGAGATCCCGGAGCGCAGTGTTGCGGCGGCTCCAGCCGGCGGCTATGGAAACGGCGATGGCATGTACTAGGCTTGCCAAAGCAGCAAAACAGCCGATGTAGCAGTCCAAGACAGAAAGGCCCTCCGATTCGGGGGGCTTTTCCGACAGGATTACGTGTCTCCTTTACTGCTGGTTCGTCCCATGTGAGCTATTTGGCTCAGTTATCGCGTCGAGCTAATGAGAAAATGTCCTTGGAGAAGAGTCTATCTATCATCTCCCTCATGGTTTCTGAGCTAAGTCAGCCCATCTGACATGTGTCCCCCTTAGCTCCTCCGTATTGTGTAAGGAAACCTCATGAAAATCATTTCTATGTTAATGGTTGGCACCCTCGCGGTGACCACAGGGAATCTTTGGGCTGCTTCTGGGCGCGAGGATTCGATCGAACGGCTGCGCCTTTCCTCTGACACGCTCCAGGCCATGATCAGCACGCCCGATAAAGGCATTCCTGAAGAAGTGCTGAATAGCGCCAAATGCATCGTTGTGGTTCCCCATCTGGTCAAGGGAGGCTTCGTCATAGGTGGAGAACATGGCCGTGGCGTTGCCACTTGCCGTACCAAGGAAGGCTGGAGTTCGCCCGCATTCGTCTCCATCGGAGGAGGCAGTTGGGGGTTGCAGATTGGCGTTGAGGGTGTAGACCTCGTAATGCTCGTTATGAACGACCATGGATTGCAGCACCTGTTATCGAGCAAGTTCCAGGTGGGCGCCGACGCATCCGCCTCCGCTGGCCCCATCGGCCGCCATGCCTCCGCGGGAACCGACTGGAAGATGGACAGCGAGATCCTCACCTACTCCCGTTCCAAGGGCGCATTTGCCGGAATCAGTCTGGATGGCGCTGTAGTTGAGCAAGACAAGGACTCCACGCGCGCGATCTACGGCAGCGAGCCTTCTATCCACGACGTCCTCTCCGGAGAAGTCCGTGCGCCAAAATCCACGCTGCACTTCTTGAAGGCAATCTCTGAAGCTGCCCATACCAGCGCAGTCGCCGAGGCGAAGTAAACCAAACCAGGTTTGATGAGCGCCACGCGGCCACGCCCTGCGGGTGGGAACCTTCCACCCGCAGGGATCATCGCCCCCCGTTCGGACAAAGGGAACGACCTTCGCGCCTGATGAATCTTGTTCTCCCGCTCATCATGATGAGTGTGTGGCTTTGTCCTGATTACTGATGAGCGGCATGCGACCGCTGTAAACATCGGCACGTCCTCCCGCATCGGACATCTTTTGATTAAGCCGCACGCGTGCTGATTAAGGCGTATGCTCGAAGAAGGTAGACGCTATTCGAATCTCGCCTTTGGCAATCCTGGCTTCGCTCCAGACGAGCAACGTTCAATCACGCAACCGAACGACTGGAGTTGTCAAAGTGCTCATCAAGAAAAAAGATGTAAATGCCTATTTCGCCGCTCGCAAGGCCAGCCATCCACTTAGCGTGAAACACACGAGCGCTGTCGCTGCGACCAAGTCCGCGAAGATTAAGCGTGACGGCAAAGCCTCGATTTCGGCTGTCCTCATGGATGTGCCGGGGCAGGAAGCGCCAGCCCGAAACTCGCACTCTAGCTAAGGCGGAAAAGCGGCCTGTGATCCATCAGAAGGGACAATAAGATGAATACGGCAGGCTGGAAACGGCCTACTTGGCTACCGCATCTGCTTCTGACTCGGCATGCCTGTCCGCGATGCACGTCGATTGAATTCAAACCAGCCGAACCGCATTCATCTGACGGTCTGCTGAGCCTGTTTGCGCTTCGCCCCTTTCGCTGCATATGGTGTTGGCGGCGCTATTATTGGTTTACGTTCCGTGACGCAAACGCAGGCTGAGATATCCGGTAAACTTTTCGATGCTACGGCAGGCGCTGGTCAATCTTGATCACGACGCCTTATCCTGGAGCGTTTTGGCGGGGCGTTGGGAATCTCGGGCTTGACGGCATTGTCATCCGGTAGTTGATCGTGCAGGATTACATTTAACAGGGACTTGTGCACCCGAATGCGCCCGTTATATTCAACAAAGCCGAGCTTGCGAAAGCGATTCATGAAGAAGCTTACCCGGGATCGTGTGGTGCCGATCATCTCCGCCAGGGTCTCCTGCGATATCTTGGGAATCAGGGTTTCCGGCTCGCCCGGCTTGCCGAATTCCGCCATCAGCAACAGAATTCTGGCCAGGCGTTTTTCACTCGAGTTAAAAAGCTGATCCACAAGGTCAGCTTGAATCCGCATGCTGCGCGCCAGAAGAAACTTCATAAACAAGTCGGAGAATTCATGCTCCTCATGCATGACACGCACCATTTCGTCGCGGCCGATCTTGAGCGCGGTGCACGCGGTAAGCGCCGTGGCTGAGGCCAGGCGCAGTCCAGGCACGGTCGCCAGGGCCTCTTCTCCTACAAAGTCCCGCGGGGTAAGCAAGGTGATCGTCGCCTCCTTGCCTACTTTCGAAACAACAGTGACTCTTGCGCGACCCTTCTGAAGATAGAAGACCGAATCCGCCGGATCTCCCTGGGAAAAAAACGCCTCTTTCGGCTGCAATTCAACGATTCTTCGGCCAAGGCCGGCTTGCGCCAGAAAGGCTGCGGGATCGAACATCAAGGGGACAGCGAGGTTCATCCGTTGGCCCTCCCTTCCATTTGAAGCGTCGAAGGCCAATGACGTACACAGCGTTCGCGGGAATCCACTGCACTCCGGGCCACCTTATTTTTCCATGGGATGCGGAGGCAGTCTGTATCCCTTTATACACCTTTTGTCGCTTACCAGACAAACCGCCCACCGTAGGCTCACCCCTGAGCCCCATCGAAAATGAAGCGAACTGTCAGGAGGCGCAACCGCATCGACTTTAGGGTCCACTAGTGATCGCGCAGTGAATCACGCCTGCTAGGCGTTACGTCTCGATTCCGGTTGCCCTTGCCATCGTGAATGGGAGCGATCAAGACCGTGTTGAGCCGCGATCAATTTATGGTTAAGGAAGTTCCTTGCGCACCCAGACTTCGACGCGGCGGTTCTTCCGGCGCCCTTCCGATGTTTCATTTGAGGCAACAGGAAGGGCATAACCAAAGCTCAGAATGTTCTCAGACGGTACGATGACTCCAATCGCCCGGAGGCTGGTCGCGACGTTTTCAGCCCTTTGTTGCGCAACATGATCACTCGCAACTGATCCTTCGTCCCTGTCGGCAAAGCCGATGAGCAGGATGTCATTGCCGGTTCCGTTGTGTTGCGCCAGAAACGTGCGCAAACGCAGAACATTAACTCTGGCCAGGCTGTCAAGATGACTCAGAGAATCTACCCTTTCCGCACCTTCACTCGAAAAATGAAAACTGAGGCCGATTCTTGAATATTTCGACGCGATCGCTTTGTAAGCTGCGGGAGCGTTCGGTGGCGGGATAACGGGAAAGAGTTTCGGCGTCAGTCCAACAAAAGGGGTGGGCGCAATCAATGCCTGGCCCGGTTTCGACACAACATATCTTACGAAGGCGTTCATCAATGACCCGGGAGCATCCCAGTCGTAGAGAAGAAGACGTCTGCAGATTGGATAGTCCTCGGTAACAATTGAAAGCTCCGTCGGCCGTATGGCCGTACCGCTTCCATCGGAGATCGAAAGAGCCTTGGCGTCTCGGACCATCGGGGAGGAGGCATAACCAATTGCGTTGGGAGATCGAATGACAGCATCCACAATCAGGCCGCTGTCGGCAATCTGATGATCGGGCCAAACGATTGAAGGCTCCGAGTTCTTGGCGGGATCTTTGCCGATAACCTTCTCCGTGAACATCTCGAATGTGCCCGAGTTACGATCCCGACCATATAGCTCTATGGGAGCATCGCCCCCTCCGACCTCTTTCCAGTTGGCAATCCGTCCCTCGTAAATAGCTCGTAATTGCGGAATCGACAGTTGTGACACCCGGTTTTGAGGATTGACGATGATCGCGATTCCATCGAGTGCAACGACATGTTCGTTTGCGCGATCTCCCAGGTTGCTTAGGCCGGGATAGCTGCTCTTGTCTGAATCGTTGATTGGCCTGGAAGCCATGCCAATGTCGCAGGAATTGCCACCGTGCTCAGCGGCAAGACATTCGAATGCGGCGCTTGAACCAGTCGGATAGATATCGATAACTTGCAATCCGGGCTTTCCGGGCACTTTTCCCCATGCATGGAGATCGGGGTGTCCCTTAGCATCGGTTTTCGCGAGTCTAAGTCCCGTCTGTACCGCACCCATCTCGTCCCGAAGGAAAGCCATGGCAAGTTGCGGCATGAGTTCGTCACCCAAGGAGGTTGAGCCCCGCAATGACAAGACAATCGTTTCGGAGGGTCCCAGAAAGCTATCGCGAAAATAGATCAAACTCGCACCGAGCAGCAAGATTACGGCAAAAATCGCCAGCCAGGGAAATTCTGTCCTGCGCGTGCCGTGGCTTGACCTTACCCGCGTGCGCGCGTCTGCAACTGCTTCGGATCGGGTGGTTTTCGGGCCGCTGGGATTGAGAGCCGAAGGGCGGGACAGTTCCTTCACGATCTATCCTGTCGAGTGGATTGGTCTGCGATCCGGAGTGTCGTCTCGGTCGAAATACGATCGCAGGCAAGACTCGTCTATCTATTGACGCTATACTTCGGTCGATAAGTCAACAAATTTCGATCCCGCACAGATATGAACTATCCGAGAATTACAAATTCATTACGATCGCGTAATGTTTGCGGAACAGCAAGCTTCTTTGCGCACGTGCACCAGATGATGCGATTGAGATCCCGTGGCTCTCATGGCGGGCCCTCAGCGCGCACATATGCTGTCCGGATTCAGGTCCCAGGTCAACGATGCCACGCAGGCCACTCTGCAACCGCCCTCTCGCCCGGGACAACTCCAGGTCGCGGGATCGGATACAATCAAACCCAAGTTCCCCGCCGTTCGTCATGCGTTGGCCACCGGTGCTGGAATCGATAGAAGACGTGAATGATCCGGTCCGTTTCTGGACCCTCAGCTCGCGTGCCTGCCCGGTAAACCAATGTATTTTGGGAATTCTGAAATGTGCCATGCGACTCCTACTAGTTGAAGACGAACTGGAAATCCAGCGCTTTCTCAAGCACGCGCTAACTGAAGCGGGCTATCAAGTCGATGCGGCGTCCGATGCACGGATGGCAATCAAGCTGGCCACCGACATCGGATACGACGTCCTGATCGTCGATCTCGGTCTGCCCGATCAGGACGGGATGGACCTGATCCTGTCGCTGAAACAGGTCGGAGTCAGGGCCCCCGTGTTGATTCTGTCGGCGCGACGATCCGTCGATGAAAGAGTAAAAGGCCTGGAGCACGGCGGAGACGATTACCTCACCAAGCCGTTCGCACTCGCTGAATTGCTCGCGCGGCTCAGAAATCTCCTCAGGCGTGATGCCTCCCCGGAAAATACCGCTACGCGGCTGCGCGTGCTCGACCTCGAATTGGACCTGATCCAGCGCGAAGTCACGCGATCCGGAAAGCTGCTTCGACTTACCTCCCAGGAATTCGCCTTGTTAGAATTCATGTGCCGCAATGCCGGGCGCGTGGTTACCCGTTCCATGCTCCTCGAAAGGGTTTGGGGAATGCGCATCGAGCCCAAGACGAATGTCGTGGACGTGCATATGAGCCGATTGCGGGGAAAAGTTGACGCTGGCGCGAGCAAGCCGATGATCGGCACCTTGCGGGGCATGGGCTATGTCCTCAGAAACGTCTAGCCCAGTCACCCGCAGTGCCGCCTGGCGTATCTCATTCTGGGGAACAGCGGTCTTCGCCGTAGGGACATTAATTGTTTTTATCTTCCTTCACCGCTTTATTGCGAGCGACATCCAACGCAGAAATGATGCATGGCTCTGGGGAGAGGTGTCGCTCATGGCAGATGTCGCGGAGCGAACTCCCCGCGACGTGCTTTACAGCCAGGTCGTGGGACAAATCGCGGAGGTCGTCCGAAAGGAAGTTCCGAACAAAAAGAGGGCCTTGCGCGGTGAAAACGACCAGGTGTTCTTTCTGCAGAAATCGGTGGATGGAGCTCTGAAGCTCTGGGTTGGGGCCGGCAACGGCGAGAGTGTATTCAAGGCAATCCAGCAGTCCAGGATTTTTCCTGACCGGCCGATCGATCTGCATGTGACTCCTCTTCCAATCCCATTTCGCGTCGTTTCCATTCGAATCGAGGATGGAAGCCGCATCTACCTCGGGCTTTCCGAAGAGGACCAACTCAGGGTTCTCCAGAATCTGCGCGTTTCCTTTGTCCTTCTGTGGCTGTTGATCGTCTTGTTCGGCTTCGTCCTCATGTTTTCCATTTCCCGGGGCCTCTTGAAATATGTACAGCGAATCACCGATGCCGCGTCGAGAATCGGCCGTTCGGATCTTACCACGAGGGTTCCAACCATTAGACGAAATGACGAAGTCGCTCACCTCGCCGTGACCTTCAATAACATGCTCGATCGCATCGAGAGCGCAATTCGTCAATTGCATACGATGACCGACTCGCTCGCGCATGATATTCGAAGCCCGATCACGAGCGTTCGTGGACGACTCGAAGTGTCTCTCGCCGCAAATACGCCTGAGGAGCAAACGGAGTCGATTGTTTCCTCCATCGAGGTGCTCGACCGGCTCAGCCAGTTTCTCAACGACTCTCTCGACGTCGTGGAAGCGGATGCAGACGCCCTCAGGTTGACGAGAAGTGGCGTGGACCTCGAAGAAGCATTGGTCTCCATGATCGACTTGTATCAGCCGAGCATGGCCGAGAAGCAACTAGCTATCAGCTTCGACCGCGACGGTCCGATTCTCATCCACGCGGATGCGGCGCTTATCCATCGGATGATCTCAAATCTGTTTGACAATGAGATTGCTCATGTTCCCGCAAACTCCAATATCTGGGTTCAGCTCGAAGCCACCGACGTGGTTACGCTGAGCATAGAAGATAACGGGCCGGGATTTCCTCCGGACATGGTTCCGCGTCTTTTCGAGCGTCGGGCAAAAGGGAAAAACTCGACCGGCTACGGACTGGGACTGGCATTTGTCGATGCAGTCGTCCGCGCCCATGGTGGATCAGTAGTGGCTGTCAACCGCCCTGGCGGTGGCGCCCGCATAAGTATCAGCCTCCCCTTCGGCCCCGCTGTTTCCGCACCGCGGGTAACATCGGAAAATCTCCGCGGCGCCCAATAAAGCCATACGCCCGCGGCCCGGTGGATTCGAGACTAACTGCCACCCCAACTCAAGTCTCAGCGGTCCGAGTTGTTTACCGAAGCAATTAGTCCGGCGCTAGTTGTGAGATGTTATCACCACCGGGCCAACCAGCCCATATTCCTGGACTAGGCCACGCTTCGCGACGGTTGGATCAAGGCTCGTAAGCCTGTTGTTCAGGGTGGTCGCGACTCTCACGACTAGAGTATTCGACCCGCCGTGAAGATAGGGGCCAACTTCGACCGTAGCGCTGATCTGATTTACCGTTACTTCATTTCCGTTAACCGAGAGCCGGAATGAATCGAAGACCGCGCCCAGGTCCAACCGGGCGCCGATTCCGGTCTTCCAGCCGGCCGGCAGATTGAAGCTGGTAGTGTAAGTGCCGATGCCAGAGACATCCTTGAGTCTGGGGATCTGTGGCCAGGGTTTCAGCCCCTCGATGTCAAAGTCGATGAACTCCTTTCGAGTTGCCGTCGCCGTGGCACCCGTAGTCGCATAATCGTTTGCCGGCCGCCAGTCTTCGACAGACAAATGCCACTGACTGTCAGAGAGATTGAGGGGTGCCGGCAGGGAACTACCTTGTGCGAACTTGGCCGCCGTCGAGGTTCCGAACGTGGACGGGCTGATCGCGATGATTGCCGCGTCATCTCGCGCGATTTGGAGGCGAAACGTAACCCCATCTTTCGTGGTGAGGAAGTTATCAATCGGCGTTATCTGGCCGGTCCAAGCATCCATCCTGTATGGCTTGCCGTCTCCTTGAAGATGAACTTCCTGATCGAAGGAGTTGCCTTCCGCGGGCTCGAACAAGTTGCCCGGTTCGTTCGGCGGCGTCACCATGCCTTCGTTGTAAAGAAAGTAGTAGTCGATATGCCTTAATGGGTCATGGCGGTGCGCGCTGAGCAATGGCGACGCGGAGTCCGGCTCTGTTGCCGGATGAATTCCCAGTGATAACAGAACTGCGGGCACGTCGGCTTCGTGAGCCACCCGATGCACAGTCCCGATCTGCATGAGTTCACTCATCAGAGTTTGCAGGACGGTGTCGTCCGAGGGCGTTCTCCCCGGCGTCTGCTTTGGACCGGTACCGACGATAATGATCGGCAATCCTGCCCTTGCGAGATTCAGGACCCTGCGCGCAGCGTCGAGCGGCATCGACGTCTTGATTGGATTGTCGGCGGGCTGTTGTTCGCTGTCGATGATGAATGCCTTATATCGAGGCTTTCCCATTGTCACCTGACCGGCAGTGCTGGTTGGGCTCGCCATAGCCAGCAGTGCGGGGTCAACATAGTCGTGGGTGTATCCGGCTCGCTGCAAGCTGGTGTCCGGCCAGTAATGAAAACCTCCCTTGACAAACATTGGCGCGGGGTAAAGGTAATTCTGCATATAGACGGCTACATCCACCCTGGCTTCTCCCTGGGTAAGCACATGCTGTGTGCGCGTCAGGTAACCGTTGTATGCCGGTGCGTCGCTCCAGATCGGATTGCGGGGTCCCCAGGGATTGGCAAAACCAGCCGGCCCAAAGGAATGGTATCCGGGCCACTTCGCGTCCGCAGCATCACGGTACGGGTACACGTGATACACGAGTTTGGTCACACCACCGGCGTAGGCGCGGTGCATGCGGATGACGGCGTCCTGAAAGGTTTCCGCGTATGCTTTCCCGAGCGCAGCACAGCATTCGATGGAGAGCCACGTGTTTCCAGTGACATGGTTGGCGGAAGCAACAGGCAGGTAACTGTCCACTTCGTCGCCGAAGAACAGGGACTCGGTCTCCGGGCGATCCAGCACGCTCGCAGCCTCAATTTCGTCGGGAGTCGTTGTAACTGGTTCGCCGTACGGTTGCAAACGAATTCGATAGTTGAAAGTGTGCGCCCAAGCCTCCATAGGTTTGATGTGGTACTGAATCCACAATTCGCCACGCACCACGTTCAGGTCATTGCGTACTCGTGAAGCGCTGCCATCGCTGAAGGTGAAATTCTTCTCAAACAGCGCTGGCGCGTTCTGGACGATTGAATAACCTCGCCGGGTCATGAACTCCGTTTCCATATTGTTGGCCCATAACTCAGTGGGACTGCCGCGGTCCGACGAATGGGAGTCGTAGAAAATGTCGCCGCCGTTTCGTTTCAGCAGATCCTTCACTTCCGGAGCCCAGTCCGTCTCCATCCCCCGGATAAGTTCGTCGGTACCTTCCTTGCTGAAAAGGTCCGGTTGCGCAAAAACTCCCTGAGACCAAAACGCGATAATCTGCCACTGGCCTGGTGAGGGTGCTCCCCACTTTAAATGCCCCGTTGTCGTGCCACCCAAAACGCCACTCCTGTCTGTTTCGCTCAAAGCCGAGGTGAGATTCACGACCGATCCTGCGTCGAGACGGATGGGTCCATCGGTTTCGCAGGAAGTTGCTGCACAACGGTAGGCCAACACGGCGATCAACGTGCTGCGCCGAGGAGCCGGAGGCGTGGCGGCCCCTGGACGACCCCCTCCGAAACCCGTGTTTGCCGGTGGCAGCGGAGCACTCAATGTGATGTCTGATGTTTCGCCACCCGATACTTTCCAGGCCGTGAATAGTAGCGTCTTGCGCACGTTATCTTCGTTCAAGCTATAGCCAGCCGGACTTACGGTGGTGCCATGACTGAGGCTCACTTTCAGCCCGAGTTGATTTGCGGCTTGCAGAATGGCTATTAGCTGAGGTGTCTTGGGAAATGTTCCCTGGCCGATCTCAAGGCCGCCGATGCCGCTCTTCTTCATCTCCGCGATCTCCGCCCTCAATTCCTCCGACGTCACGCTGTCCGGGGTATTGACGCGAACCCAGGGCTGATCTGCCTCTGGAGGATGGCGAAACGTCTCGGCAGTCAGCTGGGTCACCGGGTTCAAGTCACTCCAGGCGGGTGTCGTCTGGCAAACCATCGGAGCAACGCTGAGAAGGCTTATGCTCAAGGCGGCAATGCAGGATTGTTGCGCAAAACGAGAATTCAAGGTGCTCCTTCGAATGAAGACCGGAACGGGCCAGTGCCTCGCAACGGGTTTGTAGCATCGAGAACACGGCCTGGCACTCTTCATTGCACGGCCAGCCCACGCGAGGCGATGGCTCCATCGGGGGACAAACATCTGCATTGGAAGGATATGTGTTTACGCCGACGGTTGAAAACAACGAGAGTCGAAGTATTTCAGCTATAGTCGGAGACCCGAGTTTTGCCGGGAATCCTGTGGCGCAACACCGGGGCAGGGAAGGCCAATGCGATTCCTCAATTCCAACTTCAGGCAAACGTTGCGGAGGAAAAGAAGAGAGCCTCCCGCGGCCATCCCGACGTTCTCGAGGGATTCACAAGTGAACGCGCCCGGCGATCGGGGAGTTCCTCTCGGTATCATCGCGGGTGCAGGATTGGCTACTGCCCGGAAGCATTAGAAGGACCTGTTCCGTCCTTGAACAAGGCTTCGAATGCCAGTTTGCCCGTCAGTCCTGAGGACGGCGTGCGAGGCGGCCGAATCGCGGGACGCGCAGCCTGCTCCCGCTCCCGCTGTACTTGTTCGGCAGAAACCACCACTACTTTGGAGCTCATTGAGCCGGCGAGGGCGATGGGTGGTTTGACCTTATCCGGCTCTCTGCTTAGCGGCGGTGTTGCGGTTCGATGGCGCAGATACCTGGTTGAAGCCCTCGGCTCTTTAGCCGGAAGCCTTGTCATAACGACACTCTGCTGTGGTGTGCGTTCCGGCTCTATCATCGCTGGTTCTCTCGGAATCTGAGGCGCGCGGGCCACGCTGTGCGGAACTTGGGCGCTGGCGTCCGTAGGCTTCGCTATCTCCTTAAGATGAGCGATGGCATGGATGGATTGAGATTTATTTTCGTCGGCTCCGCGTCGGCTGGAAAGGGCTGGAGACGCCTGCTCAACGATGACCTTCTTTTTGCGACGAGGCGCTCGCTTTTGCGGCGCTTCCCTGATTCGCTCTAACAGGAACTCCCTGGCCTGACGCAGGCGTGAGAGATACGCGTCAATCTCATCGATAATTTCAGCAATAGGCATCAGCGATTATTTTAAATCCGCCTACCTCGGTTTCGTCACCCATCCCAAAGTTTTGGTCGGCAGTCTTACTACGGATCACCGGTGAAATTTGCTTCGAGGAGCGACGGCGTGATTACGGGGCCTTGCACCTTTCAGGCTGCTTCCGGCCCTTAGCGTCGTCGCCGTCCTGAATAACGCCATTCCCTTCTGTTTCTTCCCGTGGGGCGACCGTACCGTTCCCTCGAGTATTGCCGCAATTCTCAACGCCACCACGCCCATCTGGGCGCTGCTGCTCGGTCTTACCATCGGAGTCGCGCGGGCCACACGGCTCACCGGTGCGGGCGTCGCACTCGGCTTTGTCGGGGTGCTCGGCGTGGTCTACGGTAATGCCGGATCAACGTTCGGAACCCGCTCTGGCGGCTACCTGCTGGGCGTCATCCTCGTCGCTGCGGCCAGTTTCAGCTACGGCGCGGGAGCCGTCCTCGCCAAGCGCTGGCTCCAGGGTGTAGAGCCAGTCGTGATTGCCACCTTCCAGCTCATGCTCGCCGGCTTGCTTCTGTTGCCGCTGGCTTGGTTTGGTCCGCATCCGGCCGCGCTGCACTGGAAGTCGGCTGCCGCAGTCACCGCGCTCGGAGTCCTGGGTAGCGGCCTCGCGTATCTGCTCTTCTTCCGCTTGCTCGCTCCCATCTCACCCGCCAGTGCCTCCCCTATTCTGAATGGAGCACGGAAACAATGTCTGTACGCGCGGCATTCATGGCGGGCAAGCTGCATCCCATCAGGGAAAGCAGGGTCATCAAAACCCACGCAAACGAAAAGGAGATGGGGTCATGCACCGTGACGCCCACAAGCATGCTTGCCAACGAGCGATCCAGGAACCACGCTCCGGCGATGCCTGCTATGCCGCCGGCCAGGACAATACGCATGGCCTGCATCACGACCAGGCCCAGTAGTCTGCGTCGAGATGCGCCAAGCGCCATGCGAATCCCCATTTCCGGCCTGCGTTGACTCACCCAATAACTGAATACCCCGTAGACGCCGACTCCGGCCAGTATCAGCGCGAGCACGGCAAAGGACGCGATCAACAGCATCATCAACCGCCTCTGGGCCACTAACTGCGAGATGCGTCCCTGCATCGTCTGCACATCAAACAGAGGTTGCTCAGAGTCGATATCAATGACCGTCTTGCGCACGACTGAGGACAAAGAACCCGGCTCGACAGTCGTCCGCAATAGAATGTTTAGGTTCGCCTGCGACACCTGTTGAATCGGAAGATAGATCACTGGTTCGACGCGTCCTTCCGCTCCGTTATAGCGGACATCCTGGACTACGCCGACGATCGTCCTGATGATGAACTGATCGGGACCCTGGGACGTCGAGTTGATATTCGTCCTGACTCGCTTGTCGAGGGCATCGCCTTGGAAATACTGCCGGGCAAATGCCTCGTTCACGATAGCGACGGAGACGGAGTTAGCTTTATCTCCATCGTTAAACGGACGTCCTTTCAGAATTCGTGTGCCCGCAGCGCGGAAATATTCAGGGCTAATGCTGATGGCGCAGAAGACAGGCCATTGCCCTATTGGAGGCAGCGGACCCTCTCCGGGCAGGATCGCGGTATTGGGACCTGCGCTTTGCAGCGGAAGAGCGCTGCCGATCGCCGCCGTTTCTACACCGGGGAGAGCCTGCAGGCTCGATAAAACTTGTTGCACAAAGCTGCTCGTCTTTTCTGGTCCCTCCGCGTAGTTGCGCTGCAAGTGCGCGGTGAGACACTGGCGGGGATCAAAGCCGGAATCGCTGCGTAGCACGTTCATGAAACTTCGGATCAGCAGTCCCGCTCCGGTAAGCAGCACGACGGCCAGTCCGATTTCCCCCATGAGTAGAACGCTGCGTAACTGCCGCTGCTGTCGATTGGACGAGATACGCCGCGCCGCACCTTGAAGGGCAGTTCGCAAATCGGACCGTGATGCGCCGATCGCCGGAGCAAGACCAAACAGGATCGTTGTAACTACAGCCAGCCCTGCCGTAAATGCCAGAACCCACCCATTCACCTCGACCGCCGCGCTCAACTTGCCAAAAGGCACCTGCAGGAGTTCCGCAATTTGCAGGCTCGGCGAAAACTGTCCCGGCATTCCTCCCCGGCGAATCAGCCAGGTAACCGCCAGGGCGATCCCCAACCCCAGCAGCGCAGCCAGGGCGGCCAGGGTCAGGCTTTCCACCAGGAATTGACGTATCAGCCGCAAACGACCGGCACCGAGTGCACCGCGCAAAGCCATCTCGTGCTGCCGGGCTATGGTACGAGCCAGTTGCAGGTTCGCTACGTTGGCGCATGCAATCAGCAGCACCGCTCCGACACACGCCAGCAGAATCAGAAGCGGCGCGCGGTTGTCGCCGGTCAGATAGCGATGCAGGGGCTCGGCGACAATCTCGCGCTCTTTCGCCCATGGCCCAAGTTCCGGAGGATAACCCTTGGCGCGGGCCTCTGCGAAGAGTCTCAGCTCCGCTCGCGCCTGTTGCAAATTTGCGCCGTCGCTCAGGCGTCCGATTGCACGCACAAAAGAGACAAGGCTCCTCGGGCCAAGCGTCGTATCGGCATCAAAACCCGCCGGAATGTAAAGATCGGGCTCAATCGCGGAGTCGGGGAAGATGAAGTGAGCGGGGAGCACGCCCACGACCGTCCACGCCTTTTTTTCAAGTGTGATCGATCGCCCGATCATTCCGGCGTCACCGCCGAACTTGCTTTGCCACAAGCGATGGCTAAGGATCACAACGGCGGGACCACCCATACGGTCTTCAGTGTTCAGAAAATTCCGTCCTCTGTCAGGAGAAACGCCAATCTCGGAAAGGAACTTGGCCGTGACCCCAACCACCTTCACCCGTATCGGGTCGCCTGTCCCTGTCAGGTTCATGTCGCCTCTGTCGGCAAATCCTTCAACCGATTCAAACGACCTGAGACTTGATCGAGCCGCCACGAAATCGGGCGAAAGCAGCGGACCGCCATATGAGCCCTGCTTCGGATCGGTATCCGAGATTTCCATCATGCGGGCCGAGTCTGGATAGGGAAGGGGCCGGATCAACAGCGCGTATACCGCGGAAAAGATCGCGGTTGTCGCTCCGATCCCCAGTCCGAGGGTGATCACAGCAGTCATGGCAAATACGGGATTGCGCCGCATTTGGCGGAGCCCGTAGCGAGTATCCTGGATAACCGATTCCAGGGCCGTACTCGCGCGCTGATCCCGCACCGCCTGTTTCACCTGTTCGATTCCCCCGCATTGCGCCAAAGCACGCCGGCGCGCCTCTGTGCGGGAGACTCCGCTCTCAATCTTTTCTTCCGCTATGGCATCCACATAGCTGCGAATCTCCACATCCAGTTCCGCCTCGATGCGTTCCTTGCGGAACATTGCGTGGAGCGCAGACGCGAGGCGTCGGCCCATCCCCATAATCGGCCTCCTAGTTTGTTTTCAGTGCGTTTGCCATGGCACGGGAAATCATCGTCCACTGCTCGGTCTCGATTCTCAACTGACGCTCGCCTTCCCTGGTGCGCCGATAAAACCGGGCTCGCCGGTTATTCTCCGACTCACCCCAGAACGAAATTAGCCATCCAGCCTCTTCCATTCGGTGAAGAGCCGGGAAGAGCGAACCGGGCCTGACGGTGAATGTGCCGTGAGTGATCTGCTCGACACGCCGCGCAATCCCTAATCCATGAAATTCGGCATCGCCAATGGCTTTGAGAATCAGCAGGTCCAACGTTCCTTGCAGAAGATTTGCCTTGTTCCGTTCCAACACCCTTCTCCTATCGAATGACAATAGGAGCATAGGCAATTCTCATAAAGAATGTCAATAGGAGTGGTTTTTAAAGCAGGCGCCCTCCATTGTCAATGAGCGCAAAATCGTTATCGCCCTCCACCAAAGTCTTGGGCAGGAAACCGCAAGTCAGTCACGATGCCGCGTGCGGTGTTCCATCGCCTGCGTATCTTTTTCAACGGTACGTTTGCAAAACCACACTAGCCGATAGATGATACAACCTATGAAACATGGTTATCCCGCTGCGCGAACTATCATTTCTCTGGCGCTGGCTGTCCTGCCATCGACTCCATACACCAGCGCACAGAAACATCCAGACGTAGTGGTGGTTCGCCCAAAGGAGATACAGGACGTCTTGTCGAATCCTGGCATGGGAATAACTACCTTCCAGCGATTCAATGGGCAGTCTCTCAACGATCCTTTGAAATGGTCCGAGCGAGGGCCGGAGGCGAAGCTGCCCCAGGCCACATCAAAACCGGACTTTCCTCAAGCTTCTATCGCCTATTGCCGTTGGTATTGGGACACCCTGGAACCGGAACCGGGGAAATTTCGTTGGGACGTCATCGATCTTGCGCTCGAGGAAGCGCGCATCCATGGCCAGGCTCTCGCGATTCGACTGATGCCCTACTCCGATCAGGATCCTCTTCCGTCCTGGTTCCGCAACTCTGGTGCGCGCCGCGCAAACAAGCCGGAGGACAAGGACGGAAATATTTGGCAGCCTGATTTTTCCGATCCGCTTTATTTAAAGCTGTGGGGCGAACTCGTTACCGAGGCGGGTAAACGATATGACGGCAACCCCTATCTGGACAGCGTGGACATCTCCTCCGTTGGCTACTGGGGCGAAGGCTGGAGCCCTTATATGCCCGCATTTGCCTATCAAAAACCGCTCATCGACTTATGGTTGAAGGCGTTTCCGAATACGCCGTTATTGATGAATTTCGACGAGCCGGAGGCTCTTACCTATGGCACGGCACACGGCGCAGGCTGGCGACTGGATTGCCTCGGAGACATGCGAACAAGTTCTGACGATCCTTACTTTCCCGCTGAGATGTTGGAGATTTACCCGCAGCAGGTGGTCCGTTCCGGCGTCCAGAATGTGTGGCAGAGGAGTCCCGTTTCACTCGAAACGTGTGGCACGCCGAGTAGTTGGAAGCGGGACGGCTTCGACGTGGACTACATTCTGGACCAGGCTCTTCGTTGGCATGTCTCTTCCGTAAATGTGAAGTCTTCCCCCATCCCGGCAGAGTGGAAGTCAAACTTTGAGCGCTTTCAGAGAATGATGGGATACAGGTTTGTCCTGCGGCGCCTGGAATACTCGCGCACTGTAATGGCTGGCGACATGATGCCCATTCATATGTGGTGGTTGAACGCAGGTGTCGCTCCCATCTATCGAGAGTATCCTCTATCGGTTGAATTGCGCTCCGGACAGAGCACTTCTGTTATTCGGATACCGGTGGACATTCGAAAGTGGCTGCCGGGTGACGCGGTGTTCGATGGGACAATCTATATCCCGGCAACCCTTCCCGCTGGCAGGTATGATTTCCGCGTGGCGATGTTAGATCCCAGCAGTGGCCAGCCCGCAATCCGTCTAGCCATTGAGGGTCGAAGCGCCGATGGTTGGTACGACCTGGGCTCCCTGCTCGTGAAGACTCATTAGGGTCCAGGACCCTATCAAGTGCCTTGCTTCGCCTTTCCGGCCGGCCCTCTCCCGCAAATATATTTCATAACGGAAGACTATAAAAACTAAGTATCATGTTCCTCTGGCTCCTATACTGGCAGCCATCGGAGATCCTGCATGTTTACCCGGCGAATGCTCCAGCGCGTGGCACTGGTTACCTGTGTTTTGATCGCCTCGTATGCATCCTGCGCCGGCAGCGATGAGCCTCCACCTCGGGTCACCTCTGTGAATGTTTCTGCAAGCATTCCTCCCCCCGAAGCATTCCGCGTTCTCGCTCCCCCTGCGAACGAGGGACCGGAGATCACGCCCTATCTTTCGTATCAAATCTCCTTGGCCTGGCATCAGGACGAGTTACGTCGATCCCGATGGTCTCAGGTGAAGAGTCAAGCCGACCTCCTCTCGCTCCGCGCGGAGTTGAAGAAATCTGTGTCGGAGATGATCGGAAAACTTCCCGACAAGAAGACTGATTTGCACGCAACCATCACGGGCACCATTACCGCCAGGGGCTTTCATATTGATAAGCTCCTTTACCAGAGCATTCCGGGACTCTATGTCACCGCACTGCTATATATACCCGACGACGGCGCAAAGATACATCCTGCCGTCCTGGTGGCCGCCGGACACTCTCCCCAGGGAAAAATTCATTATCAGGACCTTTGCCAGAGACTCGTCAAACGAGGCTATCTTGTCCTAAGTTGGGATCCGGTCGGGCAGGGGGAACGGAGTCAATTCTGGGACCCGGAAGCGAAAAAGAGCCGCTATAACCTCATCTGCGGCGAACACGCAGTGATGGGCAACCTGGCTTACCTTGCTGGAACGAATCTGGCGCGGTGGGAGGTCTGGGATGGCATGCGTGCGGTGGATTACCTTCTGTCGCGCCCCGATGTCGATCGCAAGCGAATCAATCTCACGGGCACTAGCGGTGGAGGATTCCAGGCAGCTTTGCTTGGCGCATTGGACGAGCGCATTCACGTTATCATTCCATCCTGCTATATCACTGCACTCCCCATGCGTATCGCCAATCGCATCTTTGTCGATCCGGATAGCGATCCGGAACAGGATCTGTTTGGATTCGTGTCAAAGCAAGTAGACCACTCGGGCTTGCTGTTGATGATGTACCCGCGACCTGTCTTGGTTGCGGCGGCTACGCTCGATTATTTCCCCGTGCAAGGCACTGAGAAGTCCTACTCCGAGGTTCGTGTGTTTTATGAACGGTTTGGGCATGCCGATCGCTTCGCGCTCGCCGAGAGCTACAACCAGCATCAATTCTCCCTGAAAAACCAGGAAGCAGCGTTGGGCTTTCTTGACCGATTCAATCGGATGCCCTTGCGGAGTGGTCTTCCCTCGGTGACCAGCTTCGAGGACAGTGACCTTCAAGTAACGAAAAACGGGCAAGTCTCGGTGGACTATCCGGATGCAAAGTCCCTTCCCTATTACATAGCCCAATACGCCGCCGACAACGCTCCGCGTGCTGGAAGTGGCGTTGCACAAATGTACCGGACCGAGCAGGATCCCAGGATCTCTTCTTGGACCGTTAGTCCGTACACAGGTTCTGTTCCGCATGTCGGCTTGAACTGGCAACTTATTGGAAGCAGTTCATTTGCAGGGGTGCAGATTGATCGTTATCTGCTTCGCCACAGCACCTACCTGGAGATGCCGTTCCTTCGTTTTTATAGCAAGGCAGGCGGCCCGAAGGGAGCAATTGTTTGGTGCAGTTTTGAAGGGAAAGCGCGAGAGAAGGACTGGCCGCAGATCGCCCGGTTGGTAAGCGACGGTTATGAGGTGTACTCCTTCGACTTTCGCGGGACGGGCGAGACCCGCATGAATTTTCGCGCTCGATCTTCCGACGACCCAGACCTCGTCCAAGGCAATTCTGAACAGGCGTATGACAATCCACTGTCCGGTGTGGTTGCCGGCTACGTCTATAACTCCCTGCTTACGGGACGGCCATATTTCCTTCAACTACTGGACGACCTGAAGATAGCAGAACTCTTTATTCACTACCAGAATCTGCAGTCGCAGCTACCGCCGCAATCGATCACACTGGCGCCGGCCGAAGACGCGTATTGTGTGGCGGCGCGTTTCCAGGAAATTGATCGCGGCGTGAAGTTACTTCCTGTAAAACTGCCAAAAACATGTGATTGGTCCGCCCTGGTGAGAAAGGGTACAGAACAGTGGCCGATAGCATTTCTAGTGCCCTCCGGAGCTTTGGCCCGATAACAAATCGCAACGCGGCGGTCTGCAATTGTATGCAATGAACCTGTCATGCCAACACGCCCTACAGGAGCGGAATGATCCACCCGAAAGGCTATGCACTCTCGTTGATTCTGTTTGCAGCCATTGTCTTCTCCCAGCCGCCCAGGCTCAACAAATGGAAAATTATTGGGCCGGGAGGAGGCGGCACGACGATTGCTCCCGTCATCAGCCCACGAGATTCGCGCCTGGTCGTAGAGCACTGCGACATGACCGGTGGATACATTACGCACGACGATGGGCAATCATGGCGCATGTTTAACCTGCGCGGAGGTATCGAGAGTATCGCGTTTGATCCGGCCAACGAGGATGTCATTTATGCGGGCAACGAGGCATTGTGGCGTTCGTCCGATCGCGGAAAGTCATGGGAGATGATCCTCCCTTCGCCGTCTCGCAACACCGTCGAGCATCAAGTAGGCGATCATGCAGAATATATGTTGACGTCGGATGATCCCGCATACCCTGGCGGAGCTATTTCGGCCATTGCTATCGATCCAGTTCGAGCAGACCATATATTTGTTGCGTGGGATAACCACCGTTCCCCAACCCCGCGTGGAAGTCGCGCGGTCCTGTTATCTTCCCTCGACGGCGGACGGTCCTGGAAGATGTTGGCTTCATTGCCTGCGCGCGTGGCGCTGCTAGCTGTAAGCCGGGATACGCTCACAGCCGTTTCCGGATCGTATGCTTTCGCGGTTTCTGCAAATGGCGACACGAAAGAACTCGGCCGGATTCCAGGCGAGTTGAAATCTGTAACCAGCGCGCACTCTAGCGACGCCCTATGGCTCTATGCGACAAACGTGGAAGGGAAGCTCTTCGTTTCCCATAATTCCGGTGCCGCATGGAAGCTCGCAACACCGTCGTTGGGCCAATCCTCGGGACGTTTCGAAGCTGTCGCATCCAGCGATCATCATCCGGAAGTGGCCTATGTCGGTTTCCGTGGCCTGCAACTGAAGACGGGACCGGAAAACCTGTATAACGGCATCGCGAAAACGACGGACGGCGGGCAAACCTGGACGATCCGGTTCCAGGAGTCTGATCACGCGGCAAAGAATCTCAAGGGGACCTGGATCGAAGAGAGAGCATCGCAGAATGGCGAAGATATCTGGTTTGATTCTCCCTATAGCCTCGGCGTCTCACCCACTAACTCCGACGTGGCGTACGCCACGGATCTATTCCGCACCTATCGAACATTGGACGGAGGCGAGCAATGGCTGGAAGTCAATTCCACTAAGGTTGGTGACGACGCCTGGGTGTCAAGGGGTCTCGACGTGACTACTGACTACGGAGTCCAGTTCGATCCCTTCGACCAAAGTCATATATATATTGACTACACCGACATTGGACTGTTTCAAAGCACGGATGCAGGCAAGTCGTGGCGAAGCAGCACCGAAGGAGTCCCGGAGACGTGGCGTAACACAATGTATTGGCTGGCATTCGATCCCGCAATCAAGGGGCGCCTGTGGGGCGCGTTCAGCGGAGTGCATGATCTGCCTCGCCCCAAGATGTTCCGGTCGCGAAGCCCGCTCAAGTACACCGGCGGGGTTGGCGTCAGCAACGATGGAGGGCTCCACTGGACGCCAAGTGGGACAGGCATGCCGTCGACCTCCGTCACGCATGTGATCCTCGACCCCGATGGCCCGGCCCGCAGCAGAACCCTTTTTGCAACAGCATTTGGGCGTGGCGTATACAAGTCGGTTGACGATGGGAAAACATGGGCGCTCAAGAACGAAGGGATTGAGAGCACAGAGCCATTCGCGTGGCGATTGACTCAAGCGACCGACGGCACTCTCTATCTCATCTTGGCTCGACGGAGTGAAGGAAAGGCCACTCCAGCCAACGGTGCTGGGGCGCTCTATCGCTCTCGAGACAAGGCTGAGCACTGGGTACGGATTGACCTTCCCGAAGGCGTCAATGGCCCGACCGGACTCACGCTTGATCCACGAAACCAACAACGGATGTATCTAACCGCATGGGGACACGAGGGTGACAATGCAGACAGTGGGGGCGGAGTGTATTTGTCGGAGAATGGTGGGAAAACCTGGAGGGTACTTTATACAGGTTCGCAACATGTTTACGACCTTACCATCGATCCGCGCAACCCGGACGCGCTTTATATCTGCGGATTCGACGCCGGGGCATTTCGTTCCCTGGACCGCGGCCTACACTGGAAGCGAATTGCAGGATTCAATTTCAAATGGGGCCATCGAGTGATCATGGATCCGGTGGATGTCTCCCAGATCTACATTACAACTTACGGTGGCGGAGTTTGGCACGGGCCAGCTGCAGGGGATAACTCCCCCGAAGATGTGGTGACGCCTGTTCCCGTCGCGCAGTGGGTGACTATCCCCGCCAGGAGGCTTCTAGAACGTGATGCGACCACGTAAACGAATAGAGCGTCGATTGTCCACACCTTCCTGTGTCACGCTCTGATACTTTAATCCGAAGTCCGGATTCGGGTAGTACTCAGTCGAGAGCGGCATGATCGCGCCGGTCACTGGATCCAGATGGACGGTAAAGCTTCCGACGTTGGAGAAATCGTCGGAACTGTTAGAGTCGGGAGAAAGCAGCGGATGGTTGAACACGTTATCCGCATCCGCGCCGATCTGGATCGAGATGCGTTCGTTCACCGCGAATGACTTGTGAAGACCCAAATTCACGCCATAGGTGCCGGGGCCGATCAGCGAGTTGCGCCGGGCATTCTGGGGATTACTGAATAAGGTAGAGCCAGTGTCCGGCAAATCGAATGCGGCCGAATTCCACTGCAACGTCTTGCTCGTGCCACTTTTCACATTCCCGATCGTTTTGGCACGGAAGCCGCCGCTGAAATCGCCCACCGCGTCGATGGCCCCGGAGGCGATATTCCCCGGGAACACCGGATCACAGTCATTGCAATAATAGAAGGGCGTGAAACCAGTGCCCGTCTTGGCAAATAGATTGAACGTTGTCTGCCAGCCACCAACGGCCCCGTCCATCCATTTCGACATGCCGCTGCCAAAGCGCTGGCCGCGGCCGACAGGAAGATCGATGACTCCGTAGGAAACCACGCGATGCCGAGAAACGAACGAGTCGGTACCGTAATCGCTATTCGGATCCAGCTGGTTGTAGGAATCTCCGCCGAGGCTGTCATTATCCGTATCCACGCCGGTGGACTTCTGGTCAAGGTAGGTGTATGCGATGCTCAGGGTCAGGTGCTTCCCCTGCCGCTGAGCTTCGCCTTGAAATGAACTCGTCAGACCATGACCATTGTTTCCAAAAGCCGTTACATAATCACCCAGTGCCGGAAAGCGAAGCCGCGCTTTATCGGCGTCAGAATATGCGCAGTTACCCAAATTTGCTGGATCGCAGATAGTAACTCCATCGCCGGTCGTAACGCCAAAGAGATTGTCGCTCGGAGCGATCATGTCCAGATCGCGCCCGGTCGTTTCACCCGTAATATAGGCGCCGATATACGAAAAGCGGACAGAGGACTCAAAGGGTAGCTGATGTTCAAACGTCGCATTCCACTGCTGTAGGCGTGGATTCTTCAAGTCCGTAGGAACGCTGTTGGCAGTAGGAGTGTTGCCGAAGCCGGACGCAGTGCCGCCCGCGTTTGGCGAAGATCCCGAACTCTCTCCGGATGTCGGCCACCCCTGTATGGGAGGGCCGCCTGCCACGGATCGCTTCGTGTAGGTCTGGTTAAAGGTATTGGTCGCGAGAGGGTCGCGAATAATGTGGGCGGTTGAGGTCGGAGTAAATAATCCATAACCACCCCGAATTACCGACCTGTTCGTGAGGCGATACGCCACCCCGAAACGGGGATTGATATCGGTCCTGTCGGTTTGGACGAGACTACGGCCCAGACCCACCTGGTTTGCAAAAACGTAGCCGTACGCGATCACGCTTGGATCGATATACGACAGCGTCTTCTTTGAAGGCATGATGTACGAACCCGGCAATCCCGACACCGGATTCTTGAGATTCGGATCGAAATTAACCATCAGGTCATTGTTTTCCGTAAACGGGGAAAAGAGGTCATAGCGAAGACCGAGATTGAAAGTTAGACGATCGTTCATCCGGTAATCGTCTTGAATGAAATAGCCTGATTCCCAGTTATAAACATCCATTGCCGGACGGCCCTCGGGTGTATAGCTAACTGAATTGGGAGCATTCCCGAGGAGAAGATTGGTAAGTGCGCTTGTTCCGCTCCCGGTATAGGAAATCAGACCGCGCGGCTGACCGCGCCCAGACGTGAATCCGTCCAATGCTGAGTTACGCACGAAGTCGGCGCCGATTCGAATGTTATGCCGCCCAAGGTTCCAGGTCAGCGTATCGCCGAAGGTGATCAGATTCTGGCTGAGAGGACGATTGGTATTTCGTCCGCCATTGCCCACACCCTGGAAGTTGGCAATGTTGATGGCTGCCTGACCATGTGTGTCCAACTCGTTCGTTCCAACGACGTCGCCGTAGGCGGTTATATCGGCGTCTGAAAAGCCGATACTTTGCAGAAAACTGCGAAGCGTTGTATTGCTGTGGGTGAAGAGGTATTGGCGATTAAAGCCGCCGCGCGCTTCGTTCACAATGTGTGGACTGAAAACATGGGTATAGGAGAGAGACAGCGTATTGTTAAGACGATCTGTCTGACTGAGGCCAAGACCGGTGAGAGGCGAAGCAACTTCGTTCAATGCATCATTTTCAGAGCCTGCGTGGTAGACGCCATAGAGGCGATTGGCGTCTGAGAAGTCATGATCGACACGTAAATCGCCGAGGTTCTGACCAGAGTGTGCAGGGATCGACGTTTGGTATCCGATCACGCGCCCCGTGGCAGGATCCTCTGGCGCTGACAGACCTATGTGCGGGTAGTAAACGCTGAATAGCTTTTGCACAACTGGATTGAGGAGGCGCGAAGGAATCGTGATGAACTGCTGACCGAGTCCACCCACTGTGTCGGTGGCTATCTCAGCGGGGGTGAGGGTCGTGCCAGCCGGTACAGCGGGTTTTACAGAGTCTTTCACTCCCGAGAAATCGCCCGCAATGAGAGCAGGATGGGGCAGGTTATTAATACGTCCAGTGTTCGATGGCAGGACCGTCCAGTTATGTTCGAAAGCGGAAAAGAAGAACGTTTTTTTCAGATGGGGAATGGGGCCGCCTGCAGATCCGCCCGCATCCGTAATGTTGAAGAAAGGGTTGGGATACTTGGGCTGGAAGGAAGAGGGCGCAAACGACGCTGCGGCCGATTTATCGGCAAGGGTCCACGCGGCGAGCGCAGAGTTCTTGTTGTTATAGAAGGCCGAGCCGTGGTATTCGGAACCGCCGCGCTTGGTACTGATACGCACGCTTGCAATCCCCGCATATTCGGCGCTGAACCCATTGGAGAGAACGTTGAATTCGCCGACCGACTCCAGCGAAGGTTTACTCTGCGTCTGCTGGCCAAAGACGCCGCCGTTCGCTCGCTGTCCGTCTACCGAAAATGCGGCTCCATAGCTTTGCGCCCCAATGAACTTGAAGTCGCCGGAGACGCCGCTCTGTGTCACATTTGGGTTGATGTACATGAACGAATAGATATCCCTGGAATCGCGCGGCAATTCGGTGATCGCCGTGGGCGTCAAATCCTCGTTGAGGGTTGAATCCTCGGTATTGATGACCGGTGCTTCCAAAGTGACTTGTACCGATTGCTCGACCGAAGAAGGGCGCAATTTTACGTCCGCACTCGCGGCGTTGGATCCGGTAACCATCACGTTCTGCACAATGGAAGTGCCAAATCCTGTGGCGGAAACCGCAACTCTATATTTTCCAGAGGGAAGCGCCGCGGCTTCATAGTCACCGTGATCGCCGCTCTCATACGTCCGGCTGATCTGCGTTACCATATCAGTGACTTCAATGTGTGCATGCGGAATCTGCGCTCCGGTCGAGTCTGTTACTGTTCCGCGAATCGTGCCTAGGTCAGTTCCTTGGGCGTAGAGACTATAGGGGAAAGATAAGAATCCAAAGATGAAAACGGCGATTGAAGTGATCCGGCCTATAGTCAAGGGGAGCCTCCTGATTGGGTAGATGAATAGCATGAGCCAAAAGAGAAAAGCAACTGAAAACTACATAACGTAACAACCCGGCGGTCGTTTGAAACCGTTCTAAGGAGGT
Source organism: uncultured Acidobacteriota bacterium (assembly GCA_963730805.1). Lineage (GTDB taxonomy): Bacteria > Acidobacteriota > Terriglobia > Terriglobales > Acidobacteriaceae > Telmatobacter. Next base: position 1,302,875 of record CAVSTL010000001.1, read on the forward strand.
AGAAGTCTTCCCAGATTGACGTGAGCTTCAGCTCGTCACTATCACCAACGTCATTTTGACTTCAAAGGTGGCCCGTTTTCATCTCATTACAGCTAAGGCGTAGTCCTTCCCACTGATACGATGCGACGCAGCGTCGAAAGGTAGTAAAACGATTAACGCTGAAATAGGAAGAAAGGCGTTCATGAGACTGACCACCTTCCTGCTCACCCTCCTCTTGCTTGTTTCATTTACAGCCTATGGGGAGCGCCCGGGTGGATTCGAGGTCATCGGTCCTGGGGGCGGAGGCGCGATGTTTCATCCCACAATCAGTCCCCATGATCCTTCGACGGTGATCGTGGCCTGCGACATGACCGGCTCTTATATCACGCATGATGCAGGAGCCTCCTGGCGAATGTTCAACTTGCGTGGCGTGGCGCGCTTCTTTGTCTTTGATCCTTCTCTGCCCAATGTGATTTACGCACAAAACGACAATCTCTGGCGCAGCCGCGACAATGGGAGAACCTGGATGCTGGTGTCCCCGCCACCTTCAAGCATCGAATCGATCTCCATGGCGTCCGATCACAGCGACGAGCGGATCATATCGAATGCAGACCCCCTTGGTTCGATCACTGCGCTGGCTATCGATCCAGACAACTCGAGTCATCTGTATGCCGCGGTTGACGCAGCCAAACCCGGACTATTTGAATCCACTGACGACGGTGCGCAGTGGACACGCACCTCCGATCTGCCTGAACCTGTCAGCCATCTGTGGATCAGAACGAACCCCTCAAAATCCTTGTTGGCAGTCGGAAAACATTCCATCGTTGAAGGCTGGGGTAAAAAGCTTCGTACTTCGTCTTTACCGTCTGAGATACTCGCCGCTTCCGCAAGTCAGTCCAAGACAGGTACATGGACGATCTATTCGATCACTAAGTCCGGCGTCTCAATATCAACGGATGAGGGAACAAACTGGGTCAATTCCCCCCTGCCGGGGATAGGTTCGCAGGTTAGAGCCGTTGCGTCGAGCTTCCGTCATTCCGAGACGGCCTACGTCTCCTATAGCGGCCTTCAACTGGATGGCGACACTTGGCACGGGGTCGCTCGGACAAGTGATTCCGGCAAGACCTGGCAACTGGTTTGGAAAGAGTCCACGACCGCCGCCGGGAATGTTCACGATGCATGGCTGACAGAACGGTTCGGTACAGATTGGGGTGAGAACCCACTCGATATGACCGTGGCCGATCAGGACCCCGACCTTGTCTACGCGACAGACTTCGGGCGGACTCTTGTTAGTGCTGATGGCGGTATACACTGGCATGCTGTCTATTCTCGCCGCACGGGGAGTGGCTGGACCAGCACCGGTTTGGATGTTACAACCGTCTATGGCATTCACTTCGATCCATTCGATCCCAGGCGGCAGTTTATTACTTATACCGACATATCTCTCTTTCGCAGTGAGGATTCGGGTAAGTCGTGGATAAGTTCCAGCACCGGAGTTCCCCAAAAGTGGTTGAACACCGCCTATTGGATGGTTTTTGATCCGGAAGTCAAGGGCCGGGCCTGGACCGTGAATAGCTCCACCCACGATCTTCCGCGGCCGAAAATGTGGCGGCATACCGAAACCGGCACGTATCAAGGAGGCGTTTGCCGGAGTGAGGACGGCGGCCGTACGTGGAGTCCTTCGAACAGTGGCATGCTCGCTACAGCTCCCACAGATATCTTGCTCGATCCGGCAAGCCGGAAAGGTCATCGCACACTCTATGTGACGGCATTCGGACGTGGTGTCTATAAGAGCGTAGATGATGGGCGAACGTGGACTCTAAAAAATGACGGCATCCATCAGCCATCTCCCTTGGCGTGGCGAGTAACTCTCGCCACCGACCGCTCGCTCTACCTGGTCATCGCACGTCGTTCCGAAGACGGCAGCATTGGGAACAGCGGAGATGGCGCCATCTATCGGTCACAGGACGATGCTGATTCCTGGCAGTCGCTTCCCATGCCCGCGGGTACCAATGGGCCCACCGGAATTGCTGCGGATCCAATGCACCCCAAGCGACTGTACCTCGCATCATGGGCCCGCGCTGCCAGTGCGCATGGTGAGGGTGGCGGCATCTACGTTTCCGAGGATGCTGGTCAACATTGGAAACCGTCTCTCAGCAACGATCAGCATATATATGACGTAACCCTCGATTCGAGGCTGCCTGGAACGGTCTACGCGTCCGGCTTTGAATCCTCCGCATGGGTTTCACGCGACTTTGGCGGTCATTGGCATCGCATCTCCGGCTTCAATTTCAAGTGGGGACATCGCGTGGTTCTTGACCCCGCAGATGAAAAAAAGGTTTACATTACGACATATGGCGGCGGCGTCTGGCATGGCGAAGTCACCACCGAACCCGCATCGCTCGACATCGCCACACCGGAAATGGAACCCCATCTATGACGAAGCGTGCATTCGCAGGTCTTGCCTTCCTCTTTATCGCTTTCGTTCCTCTCCGAGCGCAAGTGCAAGTTTATGAGGGCACGCTGAACCTTCCCTTCTATCAGGAAGGACCGCCCAATCCCAATCCCCCCTTCGACCTTTATGCAACCTCACGCTTCAACTACCCATACGTCCTGCGAGACAACCTCACATCGCACCGTGAAGATCGCGTGTTCCGTGCCGTTTTTCTCGAGAACGAGTACCTCAAGTGCACGGTACTGCCCGATGTCGGCGGTCACGTCTATAGCTGCGTAGACAAGATCGACAATGTCCCCATGTTCTACCAGAATCCGTCCATCAAGGAAGCTGCTATCGGCATGCGCGGCGGCTGGGCCGCTTTCGGGCTCGAATTCAACTTCCCGGTCTCGCATAACTGGATGACTGTTTCCCCGGTAGACTTCGGGTACGCGAAAGAAAAGGACGGGAGTGCTTCGATCACAGTCTCGAACATCGACCGTGTCTACGGTATGCAGTGGACCGTACGGTTAGTCCTCCATCCTGGCAGTACCCTACTTGAACAGCAGGTCACACTCAACAACCGGAGCGACGTGCGCCATCGTTTTTACTGGTGGAGCAATGCCGGAGTGCAGGTATGGGATGACACGCGTATCTGCTACCCTATGCGCTACAGCGCGGCGCACGGCTTCGCCGATGTCGATCGCTGGCCCGTTGACTCCAGTGGAACCGATCTAAGTCTGTACAAGAACCACACCAACGGCCCTGTCTCCCGCTTCGTACACGGCAGTCGCGAACCGTTTATGGGCATTTGGAGTCCTCACACCAACTCAGGCATCGCTCACTACGCAGACTACGCGGAGCTGCCGGGTAAAAAAGTCTGGTCGTGGGGAGTAGATGCCGATGCTATGGATTGGCGCAAGGCTCTCTCCGACAATAACAGCGCCTATGTTGAGGTGCAGGCAGGTCTATTTCGCAATCAGGAAACCTACGCCTTCCTTGAGCCGCGCCAGACCATCCACTTCACTGAATACTGGATGCCGCTGCACGAACTTGGTGGGCTGTCGCGCGCAAATCTCTCAGGAGCTGTGAATCTCACCAGGACCGGCGATTCGCTCACCGCTGCGCTCAACGTGAATAGTAAAATGCCCCAGGCAGAGATACGCATGCTCGACGCGGATCAAGTCGTCTACAAAACCATCGCGACTCTTATCCCCGAGCATGTCTGGACCCACCAGGCTTCAATCCAACATCCTGAACACAAATACTCGATCGAACTGCGCGACCGGCGCGGCACGCTGCTTCTCGCGCAGACCGAAGGCAAATACGATTGGACGCCCGACTCAGAGATTCATACTGGACCGCAAAAAGTCCGTTCTTACTCCTCCCGCGCCCAGCGCTCCGAGGACGATTGGCTTGAACTTGGCCGCGAAGACGAACTGAATGGCCGTTTGCTGATTGCCTCGAAAGACTACGAGGACGGACTCAAGGCATTCCCGCGCAGCCAGGGCCTCACCTTGGCCGCCGGCCGCCTTTGTACCACGTTGCTTCAGTTCGACAAAGCGGTCGCACTCCTGCAATCTGCGCAATCGCGCGATACTCCCAATGCGGAGATCGCTTACTATCTGGGCCTGGCTTACGATGGCCTCAATGACGAAGCCCATGCGCGGACAGAATACGAGACTGCCTCGCGTCTTCCACAGATGCGCGCCGCCGCCGCTCTGCGTCTTGGGGAACTCGCCGCACGCGCCGGCGATCTTTCCGCCGCCGACAGACGGCTTGCGGATGCTCTCCACAGCGCACCGGACGATCTTCGCACAGCGGAGGAATTAGTTGCGATCCGGCATGCCGCGGGTCAAGCGACCGAAGCGAGAGTCCTTGCCAACGACTGGTACGCCCGCTACAACACCAGCTACTTTCTCGCTGAAGAGTTAGGTACTCCAAAGATACGGCACCTTGCCGCGGAACCGGAACGCGTGCTCAATGTAGCTGCCGAGTACATGCGGCTCGGACTCTACGAAGCCGCACTCAACGTCCTGTCGCGCAACTATCCCGCCGTCGATGCAGGCGAAATGGAACCCGGCGCGGTAAGTCCCGCGTCAAACCCCATTGTTGCTTACTACAAGGCTTTCTGCTTACAGAAACTGGGACGGCCCTTTGCCAATACCGCTTTGGCGGCCTCAGGTTTACCGGTGAAATACGTCTTCCCCAGCGGTGCGCAAACCGAGCAGGTACTGGAGTCGGCAGTGGCGGATAACGGGAATGATGCGACGGCACATTACTTACTGGGCATGCTGCTCTTCTCAACCGGGATGACCGAATCAGCTGAAGCACACTGGAAGCGTGCGCACGATTTGAACTCGAACATTCTCGGCCTTGACGCCAATCGTGGTTCCGCGCGGCTCTACGTCAACGCGGATCCAAATGGCGCCCTCGAAGCTTTCCGGGACGGTCTTAAGAGCGATCCTGAGAACGATGCTATCTATATGGGAATGGATCAGGCGTTGAGCATTCTTGACCGCCCTGCATCCGAATTCGTCGCCGCGATGGAACAGTATCCTGACAAGTCCAACATGCGTGCCAAGCTGGTTTATGAACTGGTTCTGCACCAATCCGAAGCCGGCAACTTCGCCGCCGCAGAAGATCTTCTTCGCGACCGCTTTTTTCCCCGCGAGGAAGGTGGAACCAATGTGCGTCAGGTCTGGATCGAAGTCGAACTGCAGCGCATTCGCTTGCTGGCGCAGAACGGTCAATGCAATCAGGCCGGTGAAGCTCTCGCACAGCTGAATCAGCCCCGAAGTGGCATGGCCTTTACGCAGGACGGGCTCGACACGATCATTGCCATGGCCAGGCCACAGTATCAGATCGCCATGATTGATCGCGCATGCATGCAAACCGCAGAAGCTGAAAACATTTTGAAGAAGTTGGCGGCCAGCCGCAGTGTCGAGGACCTCGCCTGGTCTGTGAAAGCCGCACGTCTGCTTCCTGGATATGAAGCGGAAGCATGGCACGCGCGCCTCGCGGCTGCGCTAAATGACTTTGATCCCGACAAGCAACAGAACTCCTACAGGCAATATTGCTATGGCATGATCCAGCAGAGCAGCGGAGATACTGAGTTGGCGAAGGAAACGTTCCACAAGGTGTTTCTTCTGCCTGATCAGACGCTGTCCTATCACCTCACTCGAATCGCAATGGCTGCGCCAGAAGCAAATTGAATGTATCCCGAGGATATCGATTTCACTCGGGGTTCGCATCCCGTCTTGCCTCCCCCTTTGACTCGATTGCGCGCTTGACACTGAAGCAAAGAACCTTAATTGTGAGTAAAGAGGTCACGTACCCTTGTCTATGCGTAGTGAACCAGAGCCATCCCCGAAGCGGAAGAAAACCAAAAGCATAGCGACGGATACCGCCGTGGTTCAAGAATCACTTCGCCCATATGCGATCGCAGACAAGCTGCGTACCCTGCGGCTGCGGCGCAGCATGGGCCTCGCGCAACTCGCCGAACACACAGGGTTTTCGGCCGCCATGCTGTCGCGCCTCGAAAACGGCCGGCTTGTGCCCACGCTCCCCACGCTTACCCGAATCGCCATGGTATTCAGCGTCGGGCTGGAATACTTTTTCAGCGACCCCAGGAAGCGGCATATCGTGGCCGTGGTGCGGCGCAGCGAGCGCAAGAGATTTCCGTCGGATCCCAAATCGACTCCGGTTCCCTGGCATTTTGAAAGCCTCGACTTCCGCGTGAATGAACGAAAACTGAGCGGCTACCTGGCGCACTTTCATCCCTTGCCGCAGGAAAAGGTCGTGGCGCACTATCACCCGGGAGTGGAACTGCTCTACCTGATTGCGGGGAAACTGGAGATGACCATCGGCGTGGAGACATTCCAGCTTTCCGCTGGTGACTCAATCTATTTCGACTCAATGCAGAAGCATTCGTATCGAAGCCTGGGAAAAGCGGCCTGCACCGCCATCGTGGTGACCACGGGGTCTTCCCGGTAGCGCCCTCAAATCTGCCGTTCGCGCCGCGTATTTCTCGCCCCAAATCGCCCCACTTTACTCATCTGCAAGAAACGCAGCTTTTCTTGCGTGGAGAACAACTCATTGCCGTTCCGACGTTCTCCTGGAGCCATTTCTTCATCCCGGCGCCCTAACGTCGAGGAATGAGCTATCACCGAAGAGGTGGCAAGAAGAAAAGCGTTGCTATCGTGGGAGCAGGTCCAGGCGGCCTCGCGACCGCCATGCTCCTGGCGCAGCGGGGTTTCCAGGTCCAGGTCTTCGAGAAGCAGGATGTCATTGGCGGACGCAACGCAGAGGTGCGACTCGGCGAGTACCGCTTTGATCTTGGCCCCACTTTTCTGATGATGAAGTTTCTCCTCGACGAACTCTTCGCCGAGGGAGGACGAAGGTCGAGCGATTACCTGCAATTCAAGAAGCTCGACCCGATGTATGCCCTCAATTTTCCCGACAAAACCATGCTGGCCCGGTCGCAGCCCGACGCGATGAAGGCGGAGATCGAAAAGCATTTCCCCGGCGAAGGCGCGAACCTGGACCGTTTTCTCAAGCGCGAGAGCCTGCGCTTCAAGAAGCTCTATCCATGCCTGCAGAAGCCGTATGGCTCCCTTGCCAGCATGATAAGCCCGACGCTGCTTGCCGCCGCTCCGCATATCGCGGCGGGACGATCGCTCTACAGCGTTCTGGGCGATTACTTCCGCTCCGACGAACTTCGCCTCGCATTCACGTTCCAGTCGAAGTATCTGGGGATGTCGCCGTGGGACTGTCCGGGCCTTTTCACCATGATTCCCTACACGGAGCACGCCCACGGCGTGTACCACGTGATGGGCGGGCTCTCCCGCATCAGTTCCGCACTTGCCGAGGTCAGCCGCGAAGAAGACGCCGCAATTCACACCTCCTCGCCGGTCTCCAGGGTTCTCCTCGACGGTCGCCGCGCCATCGGCGTTGAACTGGCCAGCGGTGAAAAAGTCCATTGCGACGACGTGATCATTAATGCCGACTTCGGCCACGCCATGGCCACGCTCTTCGACGAGAAGAGTCTCGGCCGCCACAAGCCATCGAAGCTGCGCAAGCGGAAGTTTTCATGTTCCACCTTCATGATGTATCTGGGCCTCGATCGAACCTACGATGCCGAGCATCACCTGATCGTCTTTGCGCGCGACTACAAGCGCAATATTCAGGCGATCACGCAGGGCGGCCCCAACTCCGAAGACATGTCGCTCTATATCCGCAATTCCTGCGCTACCGATCCATCCGGCGCGCCGCCTGGTCATTCCGCGCTTTACATTCTTGTCCCGGTAGCCAACAACACCAGCGGCATTGACTGGCAAGAGCGCAAGCAGGAACTGCGCGATTATGTTTTGCGTACTCTCCGCGAGCGAACACCCTACGGAGATGTAACGCCGCACATCCAGCGCGAACTAATCATCACCCCGGAAGACTGGGAGAAAAAATACTCGGTCTTTCTCGGCGCGACGTTCAACATGTCGCACAGCTGGAACCAGATGCTCTACCTGCGTCCGCACAACGAGTTCGAAATGTTTTCCAATTGCTACCTGGTAGGCGGGGGCACTCATCCCGGCAGCGGCCTGCCCACCATATTCGAGTCTGCCCGCATCTCGGCAAATCTTATCTGTCAGAAATACGCCATTCCCCACCCCGCCACAAAGCCCCTGGAGCTGGCACACGCGTGATCCCGCTCAATGCAGACCGGATCCTGGCCCGCGCCCGTGACGCACAGCCCGCCTGGGCCGTGCTTGGCGTATCGCGCCGGTGTGCCGTTCTCAGTCGTCTCCGCCGCGAAATCGCCCTGCAATGCGAATCAATCGCGAATTCCATCGCGCTTGAAACCTCAAAGCCCGCGCTGGATGCGCTTTCCGGAGACGTGCTGGTCACGCTGGAGATGATGCGCTATTACGAAGCCCGGGCGGCAAGGATCCTGCGCCCTCGCCGGCTCGGCAAGCCTGCATTCCTCTTTAGCGGCTCGCGTTTCGAGTCCCATTTCGAGCCGCACGGAGTAGCCCTGATCTTCGGTCCGTCGAACTACCCGTTTCAGCTCTCGATGATTCCGCTCGTCACCGCGCTCGCCGCCGGCAACGCGGTGGTGCTCAAATGCTCCGAGCACACGCCGGGCACGGCGGCCCTCATCGCCAGGCTCTGTGCCCAGGCAGATTTGGCGCCCCACCTTGTGCAGGTATTGCATGACGGCCCCGAGGAGTCCGCGGCGCTGATCGATGCGCGGCCGGACATCATCTTCTTTACCGGCAGCAGCCGGAATGGTCAAATGGTCGCGGAGCGTGCCGCAAGACACCTGATTCCGGCAATCCTTGAACTCGGTGGCAAAGACGCGGCCCTCGTCTTTGCCGACTGTCACCTCGAGCGGGCCGTCGAAGGCATCACCTATGGCGCCTTCTCCAACGCAGGAAGGGTATGCGTCGGAATCAAGCGAGCCTATGTTGAAGCATCGATTTACCACGAGTTCGTTACGCGGCTCAAGCAACGAATCGCAACTCTCCGTGTCGGTACGGGTCCGGATGCGGATCTTTGCCCGCTTTCCGGACGGCCGGCGTCGGTTCTATGCGCTCAGGTCGAAGACGCGCTGGCCCGCGGAGCCACCCTGCACTGTCCCCGAGATCGCCGCTCCATTGGTCGCGAACCCGCGCTCCTCACCGGCGTTCCCCGCGAGGCCCGCATTCTCACCGAGGAGTGTTTCGGCCCGGTGCTCTGCGTAGCGCCGTTCACTGACGAGACTCACGCGCTCGCGTTGGCCAACCAAAGCGCCTTCGCGCTCAGCGGCAGTGTGTGGACCCGCAACCGCGCGCGGGCGCGCCGCATAGCCACCCGGCTCTCCGCGGGCAGTTGCGCGGTCAACGATGTCATTCGCGTCATTGCCAATCCCTGCGCTGCCTTCGGCGGCAACCGGCTCAGCGGTTACGGCCGCTATCACGGCCCTGAAGGCCTCCGCGCTTTCTCGCGGATCAGGACCATCATGTTCTCCGGCGATCGCCGCACGCGGGAAATCAACTGGTTTCCATTTACCAGCCGCACCCGGCGACAGCTCGCCAGCCTGCTTCGATTCCGCCACAAACCCATCGGCCTGGCCGCGCGCCTGAATCGCATGCTCCTGCCTCTCCTGCTGGCGGCGGTCTTTAGCATCGCCCTGTCCGCGCAGCCCAAAGCGCAGACGCACCTCACCCTCGACGTCCGCCTGTCTCCGGGCGCGCATGGAGAACTGGCTTACCTCGTTTTCGATTCGCCCTCAGGTTTTCCCGGCGACCGCGAAAAAGCCATCCGCCACGGCTTCCTGCCGATCCCTGCCGGTGCGCAACAGTTGCACGTTGATACCGATCTGCCGCCAGGCACCTACGCCGTTAGCGTGTATGAGGATCTGAACGGCAACCACAAACTTGACCGCAACATCTTTGGCATTCCTCGCGAGCCGGTCGGGGCCTCGAACAATCCCCCGGCGCGCATGGGGCCGCCGCGCTTCAACGAGTGCTCGTTCCGCGTTGGCGCCGCCGCACAAACCATCTCCATCACGCTGGTGCGAGGATCATGAGCCCTGCTGCGAAGACAAAACGCGTGGTCGTTATCGGAGCCGGACTCGGCGGCATGTCCGCGGCCATCATGCTTGCGCGAAGTGGTTTTCAGGTCACGGTGCTGGAGAAGAACGCCAATGTAGGCGGCAAGTTGAATCAATTAAAAACAAGAGGATTCACTTTCGACCTCGGCCCGTCCATCTTCACGCTGCCGCAGATCTTCCGCCCGCTGTTTGAGGGCGACGGCAAGCGGCTTGAAGATTACATCGCGCTCGAGCGTGTCGATCCGCAATGGCGCAATTTCTTCGAAGACGGAATGGTCGTCGATCTATGGGAGGACCCTGAAAGAATGCGCGCGGAACTGGCGCCCTTCGGCCCGCGCGTCCTCCAGGAGTACCGAGACTTTCTCTCCTACTCGCGCCGGCAATATGAGATCGTCGAGCGCGGTTACCTCCGCCGCGGATTGGACACGTTCGGCCAGTTTTTACGCTTTTATGGCTGGAAAGACGCTCGGAATCTCGACTATCTGCGATCGATGTCGGGCAGCATCTCCAAGCGGCTGAGCAATCGGTATCTCCGCGACATCTTCGAGTATTTCATCAAATATGTGGGCTCGAGCGCGCTCGATTCCCCCGCGTTCATGAACCTCATGCCCAACATCCAGATGGAATTCGGGCTCTGGTATGTATCGGGCGGGCTCTACCAGCTGGCTCACGCTTTCCGCCGGCGTCTCGACGAGTGCGGTGTCACTCTGCTGCTCGAGCGCGAGGTCCTGCGGATCGAACACGAAGGCGGGGCCGTAACCGGCGTGCAGGTTCGCGGGTCCGACGGCAGCACTACCGTTTTGCAGGCGGACTTCGTTGTCTCCAACATGGAAGTCATCCCCGCGATGCGGAAGCTGCTCAGCGCTCCCCCTGCCGTAATGAAAAAGCTGCGCCGCTTCCAGCCGTCCTGCTCCGGTCTCGTTCTTCACCTTGGACTCAATCGTGTTTACCCGCAGCTCGCGCATCATAACTTTTTTTACTCGAAAGACCAGCACGCCCACTTCCGCCGCGTGTTTCGCGACGGCGAGCTGCCCGACGATCCCACGCTCTATGTCGTCGCGCCCACTCGCACCGATCCCTCACAAGCGCCTCCCGGCTGCGACAACATCAAGATCCTGCCCCACATTCCTCCCCTCAGCGAAAATCAGCCCAAGACCCGTGAAGACTACATCGCGCTGAAAGAGATCTGCCTCGACAAACTCGAGCGCATGGGCCTCACCGGTCTGCGCCGCCACATCGTTGTCGAAGATTTCTGGACGCCCTTCGACATCGAGGCGCGCTATGGCTCTAACCGCGGTTCCATCTACGGCGTGGTCAGCGACCGGCGCCGCAACTTCGCCTTCAAAGCTCCGAAGCGGAGCTCCGAGTTCCGCAACCTCTTCTTTGTCGGCGGCAGCGTGAATCCGGGCGGCGGCATGCCCATGGTCACGCTCAGCGGCCAGCATGTCGCGCGCATGATCACGGAACAAACGGCGAGAGAATTGCCATGATCCTGCCCTCCCTGCTTTGCGCGCTCGGGCTGCCCGCCGGGTTCCTGCTGATCCGGCGAATTCCCACTTGTCCCCCCGCTCAGCCGTACGCCGCGAACAAGTCTCTCCATCATTATTCCCGCGCGCAATGAGGAGCGGAATCTGCCCCGCCTTCTGGGGTCGATCGTCCACTCGGCGAGCCGCCCCGCCGAAGTTCTGGTGGTCGACGACGGTTCTACCGACAGAACCGCCGCGCTGGCGGCGAGCCTGGGCGCTCGCGTGCTCACAGCGCCGCCAAAGCCCGCCGGATGGACCGGCAAGTCCTGGGCATGTTATCAGGGTGCGCAAAACGCAACGAAGGAACTTCTTCTGTTCCTCGATGCGGATACATACTTCCTGCCCGGCGGTCTCGACCGGGTTCTCTCTCGCTGGTCGTGCGAACTCGATCCGCGCCTGGTTCTATCTCTCCTGCCGTACCACGCCATCCGCGCCGCGTACGAGGAGTTTTCGATCTTCTTCAATGTCCTGATGGCCGCCGGCGCCGGCGGATTCGGCGCGGTCGCATCACCGCGGCTCTTCGGCCAGTCTCTCCTCATTTCCAAAGACGCATACTTCGCCGCCGGAGGCCATGCTGCCGTTCGCGGCGTTGTCCTCGAAAACCTCCGCTGGGCAAGCAAGCTCCGCGACTGCGGCGCCCGCATCCTCTGCCTCGGCGGACAAGGCACTCTGCACATGCGCATGTTTCCCGAGGGATTTCGCCAGATGTCGGAGAGTTGGGCAAAGGCCTTCATCCAGGGAGCCGCAGATTCCGGAGGGATGGTTCTGATGTTGGCGATCGCGTGGATCTCCGCTCTTTGGTCCACAACCTTGCTGCTGATCATGCCGCACGACTATGGCCGGCACAGCCTCGTCTTCGTCTACGTTCTCTTCGCCCTGCAGATCACATGGCTCGCTCGCCGGCTAGGCAGCTACCGGGTTCTCACCTCTGTGTTATTTCCGTTGCCGCTTGCTTACTACTGCGCCGTCTTCGGGCTCGCCGCCGCTCGCCGGGCACGCGGCCGCAAAGCCGTATGGAGAGGCCGCGAAGTATGACTGCGCTGATTTGGGCGGCTAACCTCCTGGGCTGGCCCATGATTCACCTCGCCATCGGCGTTGTGGCTTTGCGCCTCCCCCCGCGCCTCTTCGTGCGGGATACCTGGCTTACCGCCCCGCGCCGATGGGAGCGCCACGGCCGCCTTTACCGCGACTGGCTGGCGATTCGCAAATGGAAATCCCTTCTCCCCGACGGAGCACCGTGGCTGGGCGGCTTCGCAAAGAAGAAGTTCTCCGCCCGCGATTCCTCATGCCTTGCGCGTTTCCTCCTCGAAACGCGCCGCGCCGAATGGGCGCACTGGTGCATGCTTTGTTGCCTGCCCCTCTTCTTTCTGTGGAACCCGCCGTGGGCGTGCCTGGTCATGACTGCCTATGCCGTGGCCGCCAACCTGCCCTGCATCCTTGCGCAGCGCTACAACCGCATTGCTCTTGACCGCGCGCTCCGAACCCGGCGCCGCGCTGCGCACTGTCTATGAATCCACCCGGGCAGAAGCACGATCCCGCGCGGCGTCGATACCTGGTGCATCTTTTGTGCGTTCTCGACCACGACTGCGAAAGCTGCCGCTATATCGCGCGAATCCGTCCGTGGGCTGCGCGCAGCAGCATCCACGCCGAAACTCGCGAGCGTGACTTTGCCGACGAGTGCGAACTCATCGCAACCATCAACCCCCTTCTTCCTCGCGGCTCCGACGTTCGTGACGTCTTCGACCACATCGAAAGCCCCAACGGCTTCTTCTATCTTTTGCATCTCAGCAGCGAAGAAGCAGGGCAATTGGGCTGGCGGCATGAATTGAGTTCGAGCGATCAGGAGTAGGCGCCGCAAATTGACAGATCCACCTCGACGCATTCATCCTGCACCCGCATCACGATGACCATTTTCTGATCCCTGATCACTGCCTCTGCACCGCCTGCCTTGCCACGACTGCGAGGATCTCCGGAAGCCGTTTCTGCCGAAACACGAAACCCTTCTGAAGTTGAGCCCGTACCAGCCCCTCCGCCAGCCCGCCCAGCGCGCCGCCGGGCAATTCGTACTGAATGTGGTCCGAAACCACCGTGCCCTCCACACCGTCCCGCACCTCTGTTCGGACTCCGTGCCGATGGCGAAACTCCTTGAATGGCCCCCGCACCTGCTCATCCACGAAATGGCTGTTCCATTCAAACTCCACGATCCGCGCCAGCCAGCTCACGCGCGGCATCCAGCGGACCGTGCGGAGGCTGATCTGGATCTCCGATCCTTCTCCCGCGGCGATACTGCGAAATCGCCGCGCCGGATCCGCCGCCACGGGACGAGGGGGTGGAGGCTGCAGCCGGAGACCTTCGATCCGCACCTTTTGTTTCTCCGGCGTCAGGGAAGGAAGATTGGAGGGATTCGCAAAAAATGCAAACACCAGCTCCACCGGAAATGGCATCCATTGATCAGTCTGGAACTGTTGCCCCATGGCCTGATCGTATCGCCCCGCGCAACCGCCTGCACCCCGTTCGTTCTGTCCGGTTGCCCGATCGTGGGATGAACCGCCCATACGCCCATCACGTAAGATAAAAGGAAAGCACGCGCGGCGAACGACTGACCGCTGGAGATCATGACGGGTTCTACTCTGCAGACCGCCACTAAGGCGCATCGACACAATAAGGGCCTCGTCCTGATCGCGGTTTATAAACTGCTCCACGCCTTTCTGTTTATTGCGATCGGCGTAGGTGCTCTCCGCCTGGTTGGCAAAGACGTTGGCGACATCCTCACTCGCATTGCCAGCGACCTCCGCTTCAACCCCGAAGGCCGCTTCGTCAACTTCATCCTCGACCGCGCGTCCCTCCTCGACGACCCCATGCTTCGGCGCATTGGCTTCGGCGCCTTCTGTTATGCGGCCATCGGCATCCTCGAGGGCATCGGGCTATACCGCGAAAAAGCCTGGGGTGAATTTCTCACCCTCTTCATCACTGCTTCGTTTCTTCCCATCGAAATCATGGAGATCGTGCGCCGGCATACCATGCCTCGAATCGGCCTGCTGGTGGTCAATGTAGCGGTGTTGCTCTTTTTGTCCAAGGTGGTTTGGGAAAGGCAGCGCGACAAAACGCGGGCCAAAACTGCGAAATCTGAAGGCTGAAGGCAAAACCATTCGCCCTATATTCGCCTTACATTAAAGTGTTCTAATCCGCAAGGCGCTCGTGGTAACCAGGAATCTAGTTAGTTAATAAACACTATTAGTAGTAGGTCAGGCCAACGTCTTTATCTATATCTAGCGCTTTTCGTCCGAAGTACTCCGACCCGCTTCGTCCCTGATCCCGACTTCTGCACAGACCCCCTTGTTTTTCCTGCTATCGCCCATCAGTATTTTGCGCGATACTGGGTCTGCGCGGGTCGATTTGGGACTTTATGGGACCAACTCCAATCAATCGTGCGGATTTCGGCAAGACTTGAAGGCGAAACGTGAGCGAAAACCAGGAGCCCGAAGTTCCGGAAACCCCCGATGCGGGGACGACTCCGGTTGCCGGCGCCCTGGATGAGCTCGAAATCGGTTATTTCGGCAATCCCACGTCGAAGCTGGACGAGCGAGGCCGGCTCAAAATGCCTGCTGAGTTCAAGGCATTTACGGAACGGAAGTACGGCAAAGGCTTCAACGCCTTTTATATCACCAGTATGGATGGGGAGAGCGCAGAAATTTATCCCCTCCCCGTCTGGCTGGAGCGGCAGAAGAAGATTTTCAGTATCCCGCAGAGCAGTCCGGCCCGCCGGATTCTGCTGGCGAGGTACAACCTGTACGGCGACAAGGCCGACATGGATCCTCAGGGACGGATGCAGATCCCTGAGGAGCTGAGAAACAAAGCCGAGTTGAGCGGCGAAGTGAAGGTTTCGGGAGAAGGAAGCTTTATCCGGGTGACCAGCCTGAAGAAACTGCGCGAGCGCGCCGAGGCCGATCAGTTGACGCCGGAGATGTTGGATTTCCTGGGCAACCAGGAGTTGTAGCAAATGCCCCCCAGGGGGAGCGCATGACGAGTTCAAGTCCGGGGTCCCCAGGAACAGGTCTTCGTTCGTGGGGCGAAGGTCGACGCCATGTGCCGGTTCTTTCAAAGGAAGCGATTGAATTTCTCCAGGTGCGGCCAGGAAGCACCATCCTGGACGCCACGCTCGGATTGGCGGGCCATGCGTCGGAAATCATTCGCCGCCTTGGACCGAAGGGAAAGTTGATCGGGTTTGACCGCGACCCCCAGGCGCTGGCTCTTGCGAAGGAGAAGCTGAACCGGGTTTCGGAGGAACTGGGCGATCAGGCGCCTGCAGTCACGCTGGTCGGCGAAGCCTTCAGCGCCGCACCGTTGCATATCGAGCCGGGTTCGTTGGACGGCCTGCTCGCCGACATCGGGGTAAGCAGTTTGCAGTTGGACGAAGCATCGAGAGGATTCAGTTTTATGGCGGATGGAGTTCTTGACATGAGGATGGATACCCGGTCAGGACCCACCGCCGCACAAGTGGTGAATGAGGCGAGTGAACGAGAGTTGGCGGACCTCATTTACGAATACGGAGAGGAAAGGAGATCGCGGAGAATTGCCAGAGCCATTGTTCGCGGGCGGCCGATAGCTACGACCGGGCAACTTGCACGGATTGTAGCCCACGCCGCCCCGGCAATGAAACAGGACCGCATTCATGCCGCGACCCGCACCTTTCAGGCAATCCGTATTCACGTCAATCGCGAACTGGACGAGATCAAGGCGCTGCTTGAGGCCGCACCGAAATTGCTTAAGCCCTCCGGACGCCTGGTGGTAATTGATTTTCACAGCCTTGAAGATCGAATCCTCAAGGACAGCCTGCGCGAGGGCGCGCACAACGGTATCTGGACGGTGCTGACAAAGAAGCCCGTCGTCGCCGGCGAAGAAGAGATCGAACAAAATCCGCGGTCACGTAGTGCGAAGTTGCGAGCGGCGGAGAGAACGAAGAACAGGGACTAAGGGACTAGGGACTTGCGCGGTTTGCACAGGAATTGGAATTAGGGAAAGGGAACAAACGGATTTGGGAAATAGAACCGGCGCCATCAGTGGGTTTGGTTTCTTAGTTCCTGGTCCCTAGTCCCGAGTCCCTGCTTTATCAGGAGACACACCATGGCGGCATGCACCACAACCTACTTTGAAGCCGGACGCAGCTTGAACGCACGAGTGGCCGAGCGCAACGCCGAAGTTCTCGCGCAACAGCCCAGCCGCCGCCGCGGTGTCCCCACGCCGGAGTTTTACTTCACCCGTAGTCTCGACAACTCGCGCCTGGTGAAGGCAGCGGACCCGGTTCGCGTCCGCCAGATGCGCGTGTTCGCGGCCGCCGTCACGGTCTTGTTCTCCCTCATCATGGTCTACGGCCTGCAGCACTTCAGCGCGATTGAGAGCTCCTACAGCGTGGAAGCCAAGAAGCAGGTGCGCGATCAACTGCGCGAAGAGAATCGTCAGCTTCGCCTCTCTGAAGCGCAGCTCACCCAGCCCGGCCGCATCGATGGCATGGCGCGCGAACTGGGCCTGGCCGCTCCGGCCCCGGGCCAGGTCGTCCATCCCAGTGCTCATCCTGATGCGGGCGCCCCGTCATTGGCACAGGTCACGGTTCCCGTGACCGTACAATGAGCCTTTAGATAAGCGCTCTACGCGAGACTCATTCCGCCATGCAGGCAACGGCCCGGGCTAACGTCAATCGCAAAATCATGCCGCGCGCGATCCCTCTGCGGGTGACGCGCTTCTGGCTCATTTGCCTGTTTTTCCTTCTCTGGGCCTGCGCCATCACGGCCCGATTGTTCATCCTGCAAATTGCGCGCCACCAGGAATTCCTCGAACGCGCGGACAAGCAGCAGCAGCGCACCTTTGAAGTTGCCCCGCGCCGCGGCGTCCTCTACGATCGCAATCTGCACGAACTCGCCATGACCGTGCAGGCCGACTCCATATACGCCGACCCCTCGCAGATCACCGACAAGGCCGATGCCGCGCGCCGCCTGGCTCCCCTGGTGCACACCGATCCCGACGACGCGCAATCCAGCGAAGACCAGATCCTGAACCGCCTCAAGAATGGGCACAACTTCGCCTGGGTCGCGCGGCGCGTTTCCCCGGAGGCTTCTGCCGCCGTCAAAGCCCTCAACCTCAAAGGCATTTTTTTCCAGAAAGAGTTCGAGCGCTTCTACCCCGACAACGAAATCGCCGCCCAGGTGTTGGGGTATGTCGGCGTCGACGATACCGGCTTGGGCGGCCTGGAGCAAAAATTCGAGCCCCAACTGCATGGCCTTGCGGGCCGCATGTATACCGCGCTCGATGCGCGCCGCCGTGTGCTCGGTTCGAGCGAGCATGAGCCGGAGCCCGGTCAGAACCTGGTCCTCACCATCGATTCCAATATCCAGTTCCTCGCCGAGCGCGCCCTTGACCACGCCATGGAAAAGACCCAGGCGGCCAACGGAACCGTCGTGGTGCAGGACGTGCATTCCGGGCAGATCCTCGCGCTTGCCATTCGTCCCACGTTCAATCCCAACCAGTTTCGCCACACCACGCCGGCACTTCTGCGCAATCACGCGGTGAGCGACGTCTACGAGCCCGGCTCGACCTTCAAGCTGGTCACGTATTCCGCAGCTCTCGACCAGGGCGTGACCAGGCCTGACGATCTCATCGACTGCCAGGGCGGCCAGATGGTCCTCAATGGCCGCGTGATCCACGACGACAAAGCGGACCACTACCATGTCATCACCGTGCACGAGGCGCTCGAGCATTCCAGCGACGTGGCGGCGGTCAAACTCGCCCTCAAAATGGGGCAGGACAACTTCTACAAGTACATTCGCGCGTTCGGCTTCGGCAGCCGCCCTGGCGTGGAACTGCCCGGCGAGACCCGCGGCCTCCTGCGCCCCGTGAACCGGTGGGGCTCCACGTCGGTAGGTTCCATCGCCATGGGACAGGAAATCGGCGTCACTCCGCTGCAACTTGTGTCGATGGTTTCGACCATTGCGAACGGCGGCATCTACCTGCCCCCGCACGTTCTTGTTTCTCCCACGGCCAGCACCGGCGGCCCTGCCGCTTCGCAGGCGCAAATGAAGGCGATGCCGTTCAAGCCAGGTGAGGAGTTGCCCAATCCGCTTCCGGCCGGCGCCCATCGCGTCATGTCGGAACTTTCCGCGGCCCAGATGCGCAAGATGATGGAAGGCGTGGTGCTCTTCGGCACCGGCAAGCCGGCGCAGCTCAATGGCTACTCGTCCGGCGGCAAAACCGGCACTGCGCAAAAGGTCGATCCGCGCACGCATCTCTATTCGAAGACCATGCACGTGGCGTCCTTCGCGGGCATCGCGCCGGTGAACAATCCGGTGATTTCAGTGGCCGTGATTATCGACACCCCCAAGGGCCCGTCGTACTACGGCAACGCGGTTTCCGCGCCGGTATTCGCGGAAGTTGCGCAGCAGGTGCTTGAGTACCTGGGCGTTCCCCACGACGTGGACATTAAAGAGCCGCGTCCTCCCGCCAAGCCTCAGAAACCGGTGCATGAAGACGACGAGGACAACTCTCCCGATATCAACTCGCTGTTCGCCGCAATCAACGATCTGCCCGCCGACGATCCGTTGCGCGAGCCCGCTCCGCAACCCGCAGCGCCGCCGGCCCCGGCCGCCGCAGTCGCAAACCCCGCGTCCTCGTCAACGCCGGTCGCCGCAGCGCCGCCGTCTCCCGCACCGCCGGTTCCTCAAAAAGCTGTAGTCCTGACCGCCGACGGCGAACGCAAAGTTCCAGAGCTCGTCGGCCTTCCCATTCGCAAGGTGATCGAAGCCGCCGCCATGGCCGGCCTGGAAGTGCAAATCACCGGCAGCGGCACCGTCCGCGAACAGGCCCCCGCCGCCGGCAGCGTGGTCGGCCCCAACACCCGCATTGTCGTTCGCTGCTCACGGTAAGCCGCGACCTGGTTCGCTTGTGCTATGTTTTCGGTTACACTTCGTCTCTGGCGTTTACAAGAAAGTCAAGCCATGCTGCACCGCCATTTAAATACTGAGGAATACACACTTGCGGCCGTCGACGACGTGATCGATCGAGGCAGGCGGAAGGACTGGGCTCAACTGCGTTCTGCCGCCCTCGCTGACCGCGCCCTCATGGAGAAAGTTCTTCGCGTGGCCAATGCACATGCCAACGATCCTTACGCGCAGCGGTACCATTTCTGGAGACAGTATGCCGGGCAACACCTCAGAACTGCCTGAATGGGAAAAGGTATTATCCGCTGCCGCCCACCTGCAACAACTCTTTCCGGATGCCGTTTTGGTAGGTGGGACCGCTGCTGCGATCTATGCGGAACATCGTCTTTCCACCGATGCAGACCACGTGCTCACCGATCTTCGTGATCGATTCGAGGCGGTGTTGGTTCAATTGGAATCTGTTGCAGGATGGAAGACCTCGCGTATTCGCCAACCGGTGCAGATCCTCGGCAGTCTGGACGGTATTGAGACCGGCATCCGGCAACTGATTCGCGATCAGCCCTTGGAAACAACGCAGATTGAGCGATTCGGTGAGAAGCTTACGATTCCTACACTGGGCGAAATGCTGCGCATCAAGGCGGTGCTGATTTTAAAGCGGAATGCAACGCGAGATTATCTCGATTTTGCGGCCTTATTCGAGCAAATCGGAGGTGACGGCGCGGTTTCCGCCCTGCGATCGTTTGACACGCTGTACCCGCAATCAAACGGCGAATCGGCCCTGCAGCAGCTGCAAATTCAATTAGCCAGCCCTATGCCTTTCGATCTCGATGAAGTCCAGCTCCCCCAATACAAGATGCTGGCGCCAAAGTGGCACGATTGGAATGCCGTCCGGCAAGCCTGCACTACCTGCGCCAATCTGATTTTCGATCGCATTATTGGTGGAGAGGACCAGGAGAGTATCTGAGGTTACACCCAAAGGAAAACGAACGCCCGGTCACATCAAACATAGCGCTCCTCCAACTACAATCGAAACCGACATGCATTGGAAAGATCTGATCGCCGAAATCACGGCCGTGGGCGCCTCGGGCGACGCGCCGGACCCGATTACCGGCGTCGAATATGACTCCCGCCGCATCAAGCCTGGCGCGGTCTTCGTCGCCATGAAAGGCGGCACCACCGACGGCAATCGCTACATCGACAAAGCTCTTGCGAACGGCGCCCTCGGCGTCATCACCGATTCCTCGCACACCTTCGACCACCTGCTGGTCTATCGTGCGGGCGTGCCTTTGGTTGAAGTCGAGCACGGGCGCCGCGCCCTGGCCGAAGCATCGGCGGCATTTTTTAGCCACCCCGAGCGCACCCTCGCTGCCACCGGGATCACCGGCACCAATGGCAAAACAACAACGGCCTTTCTCACCGAAGCGCTTCTGAATGCAGCAGGCCGCAAGACCGTGCTGGTGGGCACGATTGAATATCACGTCGCGGGACAGATTCGTCCGTCTATCCACACCACGCCCGAATCCCGCGATCTCTTCGAATTGATGGCCCAAGGCGCCGCGCACGGAGCTACCGAACTCGTCACCGAAGTTTCCAGCCACGGTCTCGACCAGGGCCGCGCCGCCGGCCTCCATTTCGACGTGGCTGTATTTACCAATCTCACTCGCGATCACCTCGACTACCACGGCTCGATGGAAAAGTATTTCGCGGCCAAGCGACTGCTCTTCGATGGCAGCGTCTATCCCGCGCCGCGGATTGCCGTCATCAACGCCCACGATCCGCGTGCTGACGAATTGACAAGCGCATCGCGCAAAGCCGGCGCGGAAGTCCGCACCTATGGCATCGGCCAGGGCGACTGGAGCGCGGACAACTATACGCTCACTCCCGGCGGCGCTGAGATCGAACTGAAAACCCCCGCCGGCACCGCGAAAGTTAATTCGCGCCTCGCCGGCGAGGTCAACATCTTCAACCTTCTCGCCGCCTTTACAGCCGCGCATGCTCGCGGCGTTTCCTTCGACCAGCTCGTCGCGGCGGTTCCAAAACTCAAGCCCGTGCCCGGCCGCTTTCAGCCTGTCCATGCGGGCCAGCCTTTTACGGTCATTGTCGACTACGCGCACACCGACGATGCGTTGCGGAATCTCCTGGTCCTGGCCCGCCAGATGACAGCGCAATCGGGCGGACGCATCCTCACCCTCTTCGGCTGCGGAGGCGATCGCGACCGCACCAAGCGCCCCAAGATGGGCGCCGCGGCCGGGCAGGGAAGCGACATGGTCTTCGCCACCAGCGACAACCCTCGCTCCGAAGATCCCCGCGCGATTCTTGCCGAGATCGAGCCCGCCCTCAAGGCGACGGGCGTACCCTATGTGGTCGAACAGGATCGCGCCGAAGCCATCTGCCTGGCGCTCAAGGAAGCGCGCCCCAACGATGTGGTTCTTCTGGCCGGCAAGGGCCATGAGAAGGAGCAGATTCTCGCCGACCGCACCATCCCATTCGACGACGCCGAAGTCGCGCTTTCGGAACTGGCTGATCTCGGCTATGGTGAAGTGCAATGAAGCTGACCCTCGCAGAAGCCGCCATGGGAACCGGCTCGGTGCTGGAAGCCCCGTCCAGCGTGGCGCACACCGGCGCACTGGTCGCGCGGGGCTACTCGATTGACTCGCGCACCATCGCGCCCGGCGAACTGTTTTTCGCTGTGCGCGGCGAGCGCTTCGACGGTCACGATTTCATCACTGCTGCCGTGGAGCGGGGAGCTGTCGCCGCCGTGGTCTCGCGAGCGCGCGTGGCTGCTCTACCCGATGCGGCCCTGGCCGTGCCGCTGCTCATCGCCGACGATCCGCTGATTGCCCTGCAGTCGCTCGCCTCGCACGTGCGCCGCCAATGGGGAAAAAAGGTCATCGCCGTCACCGGTTCCGCCGGGAAGACCACCACGAAAGAAGCCATCGCCGCCGCGCTGGGCGCGCGCTTCAACGTGCTCAAGTCGAAAGGCAACCTGAACAATGGATATGGCCTGCCGTTGCAGCTTTTGCGTCTCGAGCCCGAGCATGAATTCGCGGTTGTCGAGATGGGCATGAGCCACGCCGGAGAAATCGCCGCCCTTGCGCGCATCGCCGCGCCCGACTGGGGCGTGGTCACCAACGTCGGCACCGCCCACATGGAAAATTTCACCGACGGCCAGGCCGGTATCGCGCGCTCGAAATTCGAACTCGTGGCCTCTCTACCCGCCGGGGGCATCGCGTTTCTCAACTGCGATGATCTGTACGTATCCCAATTCGGGCGCGACTTTGCCGGCAAGGTAGTGTACTTTGGTTCCGGCCCGTGTGCCGATCCGCAGATCCTCGTGGTTGGCGAAGACGCCAACGGTCTGCAGGTGCGTTATCGCAGCGCTGGCCGTGAGGCCGATGTCGCGCTCCACCTGCTGGGCGCGCACAACGCCCATAACGCGATGGCTGCCCTCGCGGTCGCACGCGAAGCCGGCGTCGATGTGGACGCGGCCGCCGCGGCGCTGGCATCGCTTACCGCCGGCGACAAGCGCGGCGAGGTCCTTGAAATCTCAGGCGCCGCGATCCTCAACGACAGCTACAACTCCAATCCCGAAGCGCTCCGCTCCATGATTCGCACCCTGGCCGCGCGTCCCGCCCGCCGCCGCGTCCTGGTCGCCGGGGAAATGCTCGAACTCGGCGAACAGGCGCCGCAACTACACGCAGCCTGCGGAAAAGCAGCCGCCGAAGCCGGGCTCGATATCGTGGTCGGCGTGCGCGGCAATGCCCAGCACCTTGCTGCCGCTGCCTGCTGGGGAGGAGTGGCCTCGCTGTTTCTACCCGACGCCGAAACCGCGGGGCAATGGCTCGCGGAAAACCTCCGCGAAGGCGACGTCGTCCTCATAAAGGGCTCGCGCGGAGTGCGGCTGGAGCGGGCCATCGAAGTTCTGAAAAATCATGCGGCTTCGCAGGGTGCCCAGTGAAATCACGCCTTGTACCAGCGCAGCGCTGCGGACCAACTCCAATGGTAAAGGGTACGGGCTTTAGCCCGTACATCAACTCCAGCCACATCCATGGGGCTTCAGCCCCTGAGGGAATCGTGCCTTCTCTTTCGATTCGAACCTTGAAAACCATGTCCCTGGTCGCGATCCTCGCGTTCACCCTCCTGTTCGCACTGCAACTCAACGCCGCCGACCCGCCGGAATGGACCACGCCTTTCCCGCCGTTCCATATCGCGGGCAATCTCTACTATGTCGGCACCGAGGACCTGGCTGCCTACCTGGTCACGACGCCTGCGGGCAACATTCTCATCAACAGCAATCTCGACTCTTCGCCCGCCCTGATCAAGCAAAGCGTCGAGAAACTTGGCTTTCACTTTGCCGACACAAAGATCCTGCTTATCAGCCACGCGCACTACGATCACTGCGCGGGCAGCGCGCAAATCCTCAAGATGACGCACGCAAAATACGAAGTGATGGATGCCGACGTGCCGGTGGTTGAATCCGGCGGTAAAGCCGACTTTCATTATGGCGACCGCAAAGACCTTTGGTTTCCCGCCGCCCACGTCGATCGAGCGTTGCACGATGGCGATACCGTATCGCTCGGCGGAACGGTCCTCACCGCCCGCAAAACCGCCGGCCACACCAGGGGAACCATTACCTGGACGCTGAACGAAACCGAAAACGGCAAAACCCTGCACGTGGTCATCGTGGGCAGCCCCAACGTGAACCCCGGTTACAAACTGGTTGGCAACACGACCTATCCGCAAATCGCCAACGACTACAAGCACGAATTCCAGGTCCTCAAATCTTTGCCCTGCGACATCTTTCTCGGCGCGCACGGCGCCTATTTCGGGATGAAGGCGAAGTACGACCGCTGGAAGGCCGGCGATCATGATGCTTTTATCGACCCCGACGGCTACAAGGCTTACATCGCCGATCGCGAACAGGCCTTTGAAGCGGAATTCAAGCGCCAGACAGGGGCACTGGTTCACGGGCCGGTTGGTGTTCACTTGTAGTGTTCCTGTTACATTTCGGGCCGCTTGCATTGTCCGGGCCTCCAGCCGTTCGCGGAGTATTCTCGTACTAGTAAAATCAGCTTGAATCCCGCCTCATGCCGGCTCTGGAGGCCACTTGCTTTACTGGCTGCTTTATCAAAAGCTCTATCCCTTCTTCCACCCTTTTCGTATCTTTCGCTACCTCACGTTTCGTACCGCCTTCGCGTCCGGCACCGCTCTGCTCATCACTCTCTTCATCGGCCCCTACGTGATCGAAAAGCTGCGCGAATTCCAGATCGGGCAATACATCCGCGAAGACGGCCCCCAGTCGCATCAGAAAAAATCCGGCACGCCCACCATGGGCGGCGTCCTCATCACTATCGCAATCCTGCTGCCGACGCTTCTCTGGTCCGACCCCGCCAATCCGTTCGTGTGGATCGCCGTCCTCGCCACTGCGGCCTTCGGCGCCATCGGCTTTGCCGACGACTACATCAAGGTGGTCAAGCGCCGCAATCTTGGTCTCACCGCCCGTGCCAAACTCGCTTACCAGGCCATGGCCGCCGCCGGAGTCGCCATTGCGCTCGTCGTCCTCCAGCAATTCCGCATGTTCTCGACGCAAATGAACGTGCCGTTTATCAAATCCTGGCATCCAGACCTGTTGTGGCATTCGGCCATTTCCTTTCCCCACGTCGCCTTCCTGATTTACCTCCCTTTCATCCTGTGGGTGATTCTTGTCCTCACCGGTTCCACCAACGCCGTCAACCTCACCGACGGACTGGATGGACTCGCCATCGGCTGCACCATCATTGCCGCCGCCGCGCTCGCCGTCCTCACCTACGTCACCGGCCACGTGGTCTTCGCCGACTACCTCGAACTCAAGCACCTGGACCGCGTCAGCGAATTGACCATCTTCTGCGGATCGATGGTGGGCGCCGCCATCGGCTTTCTCTGGTACAACGCGCACCCCGCGGAAATCTTCATGGGCGATGTCGGCTCCCTGGCCCTGGGCGGCGCCATCGGAACGGTCGCCATCGCCATCCGCCAGGAATTGCTCCTCCCCTTCATCGGCGGCATCTTCATCATCGAGGCGCTCTCCGTAATGCTGCAGGTGGGCAGCTACAAATTGCGCAAGAAGCGTATCTTCAGGATGGCGCCCCTTCATCACCATTTCGAGCAGTTGGGCTGGAGTGAGTCAAAGATCATCACCCGCTTCTGGATCGGCGCCCTGATCTTCGCCTTGTTTGCGCTCACCACGCTAAAACTGCGCTAATGGAGCGGCAGGCTTTTCAATCGGAACATAACGTCTCAAACTAGATAACAGACCCTCGTTGGGGCGCTGTCGATGCGGTGCAAAATAGAGGAGTCGCGGATATGCCTGAGGTAGATCGATGATGGAACTCAAGGGCAAGAAGGTATTGGTCGTCGGACTGGGAAAATCCGGTCTGGCCGCGGCATTGTTTCTGCGCCGGCGCGGCGCCCAGGTCACGGTTTCCGATATTCGCAGCGCCGAGGCGCTCGCCAAGGATATCCCCGCCCTGCTCGAAGAGGGCATCAACGTCGAAGCGGGAGGCCACGGCCTCCTGACCTTCCGCCGCCAGGACCTCATCGTTGTCAGCCCCGGCGTGCCGCTCGATACCCCGGAACTGGTCCAGGTGCGCAATTTCGGCCTGCCCATCATCGGCGAGATCGAACTGGCCGCGCGCTTCACCAAAGGCAAAACCCTCGCCATAACCGGCTCCAATGGCAAAACCACCACCACCACCCTCGTCGGCGAGATCCTCAAGGCGGCCGGCCTGCCCACCCTGGTCGCGGGCAATATCGGCGTGCCGGTGATTTCGCTCGTCGACGACACCACCGACGACACCTGGTCTGTTCTCGAAGTGTCCAGCTTCCAGTTGGAGAGCACGCAGCAGTTCCACCCCCAGATCGCCGTCATCCTCAACATCACCCCCGACCACCTCGACCGCCACGGCACATTTGAGAACTACGCACTGGCCAAGGAGCGCATCTTCGCCGCCCAGGACGAAAATGACTGTGTTGTTCTCAACGCCGACAACGCCCGCGCCGCGTCCGCCGCCTCGCGCTCCGCCGCCAAGGTCTACTGGTTCTCGCTGGAGCATCCGGTGACTCAGGGCGCATGGGTCGAAGCCGGTCATATTGTTTTCAGGATGGACGGCTTCGTAGAGACCGTGATGCCGCTCAACGCCATTCCCCTCAAGGGTGAGCACAACGTCGAAAACGTGCTGGCGGCGGTTGCCGCTTCCCGCCTCGCCGGAGCCACGCCTGAAGTGATTCGCCGCGCCGTTGAGAATTTCAAGGCCGTTGAACATCGCCTCGAATACGTCGCCACCATCAACGGCGTCGAGTTCTACGACGACTCCAAGGCCACCAACGTCGACGCCACCGCCAAAGCCATCGCCGCATTCTCGACCGGCATCCATCTCATCCTCGGCGGCAAGGACAAGAATTCCGATTACACCCTCCTTTCCGATCTCCTCCGCACCCACGTCAAGGCGGTCTACACCATCGGTTCGGCCGCGGAGAAGATCGAATCCCAGTTGCGCGGGGTCGTATCGATTCATTCCTGCGAAACCCTCGACCGCGCCGTCACCACCGCCGCCGCCGCCGCGCATCCCGGCGAAGTGGTCCTGCTCGCTCCCGCGTGCTCGAGCTTCGATCAGTTCGATAGCTACGAGCATCGCGGACGCATTTTCAAGGAACTCGTGCACGAATGGCGAGGTTGGAAGGTATGGCAAAACGCGTAGGCGTCGACAAATGGATCTTCTTCTCCACCCTGCTGCTCGTGGTGGTGGGGCTGGCGATGGTGTTCTCCGCCTCCGCCGTGGTGGCGCAGGAGCAGTACCATACGCCCTACGCGTCGGTCGGACGGCAGGCGGGATGGGCCCTCGCCGGCGTGCTCGCCATGATCATCCTCATGCGCGTCGACTATCGCCACTACAATTCCCCCAGGTTCATCTACCCCGCGCTGTGCCTCGCCACCATCCTCCTGGTCATGGTGTTCTTCGTTCACGAATCCCACAACACCCATCGCTGGATCCGCTTCGGCAGCCTCTTCACCTTTCAGCCTTCTGAAATCGCCAAGCCTGTACTGATCCTGTTTCTCGCCTGGTTCCTGCATAGCCGCCTCGACCAGATGCGCGACTGGAAGAACACTCTTTTGCGCGCCGCCCTCATTCCCCTCGCGTTCATTCTCCTGGTGGTCAAGCAGCCGGATCTGGGAACCGCGCTGGTGCTGGCCGGAATCACCGCGCTCATGCTGGTGCTGGCCGGCATGGAGTGGAAGTGGCTCATCGCCGGCATCGCCGCCGCGCTTCCGCCTCTTGCCGCCCTGCTTTTCTGGGTGGCGTGGCGCCGCCAGCGGATGCTGGTGTTTCTCCATCCCGAGTCCGATCCGCAGGGTGCCGGCTTCCACATCAACCAGTCGCTCATTGCCGTGGGCAGCGGCGGGTTCACCGGCCGCGGCTTCATGGAAG
Source organism: uncultured Acidobacteriota bacterium (assembly GCA_963730805.1). GTDB lineage: Bacteria > Acidobacteriota > Terriglobia > Terriglobales > Acidobacteriaceae > Telmatobacter. Next base: position 1,330,798 of record CAVSTL010000001.1, read on the forward strand.
GCATGCAGAAACTCTTCTACCTTCCTGAAGCGCCCACCGATTTTATCTTCGCCAACATCGCCGAAGAACTCGGCTTCCTCGGCGCCATGTGCATCGTTCTGCTGTTCGTAGTCTTCGGCGTCCGCGGCCTGAGGGTGGCGTTTCGCTCCACCGATCCCTTCGCGCGCCTTACCGCGTTCGGCATTACGGTCGCTATCCTGGTCCAGGCGTTTTTCAATATCAGCGTGGTGCTGTCGCTGGTTCCCACCAAAGGAATCCCGCTGCCACTCATCTCCTCGGGTGGAACCTCGCTCTTCTTCACCCTGGCCGGCATCGGCGTCCTGCTCAACATCTCCGAAAAAATCGAATGAAATCGGGATGACAGCGGCGACTCAGTCTCTATCGTGAAGGGTACGGGCTTCAGCCCGTACATAACCGCTGGCAAACCTCTGATTGAGTCTTTATCGTGAAGGGTACGGGCTTTAGCCCGTACATAACCGTTGCAGAATCAGAGGGGCTTTAGCCCCTGAGGGAATGCAAAGCCACCATGCAGCGCTTCCCGAAAGTCCAACCAACCTGAAAGGCACCCTTGTCGCAGTTGCGCGTTCTCATCGCCGGTGGAGGTACCGGCGGCCACATCATCCCGGCGCTCGCCGTGGCTCATGAACTTGTCGATCGCCATTCCGCTGAAATTCTGTTTGTCGGCACCCAGCGCGGCATGGAAAGCCGCCTCGTTCCGGAGGCCGGATTCCGTCTCCGTCTCATCGACGTCGGACCCCTCAAGAACGTCTCGCTCCTCACCCGCCTTCGCACCACCATCGATCTTCCGCGCAGCCTGTTCGAGTGCCGCCATCTCATCCGCGAATTCAAGCCCACGGTCGTTTTCGGTGTGGGCGGCTATGCCTCCGGCCCGGGAATGGCAGCCGCGGTGCAAATGAAAGTTCCCACACTGGCCTTCGAGCCCAACGCCATGCCCGGATTCGCCAATCGCATGGTAGGCAAGCGCGTGCAGGCTGCCGCGGTCAACTTTCCCGCCGCCGCGCGATGGTTCCGCAACCCTGAAGTCACAGGAATTCCGGTCCGTCCCGATTTCTTCACGATTGGCCCGCCCCCTCCCGGAAATCCCCATTTACTGGTCTTTGGCGGCTCGCAGGGCGCGCGGCTCTTCAATCAGACTCTGCCCAAAATCGTTCGTGCGCTGCTCGATGCGGTTCCCGGGCTCAACATCCTGCATCAGAGCGGTGCCCGCCACGCCGAATCGACCCTCGAGGCCTATACAGCCACCGGCGCGGACCCATCCCGCTGGCAGGTCGAGCCATTCCTCAACGACATGCCCGCGCGCTTTGCCCAGGCGAACCTGGTGATGGCGCGCAGCGGTGCGTCAACAGTTGCGGAACTTGCCGCCGCGGGCAGGCCCGCTCTGCTGATCCCGTTTGCTGCCGCCGCCGACGACCACCAGACCCGCAATGCCGAAGCCATGGTCACAGTCGGGGCCGCCGCTCTGCTCAACGAGCATGACCTTGAAACCCCGGGCAAATTGCTTGACCGTCTGACCGGCCTGCTCAAGTCGCCCGAATCGCTCGCCGCCATGTCCGCGGCCGCGCGCACCCAGGCCCATCCCCATGCCGCCGAACGCATCGCCGATCGCCTCGCGGAATTGGCGCGCTGACCCGCAACCAGCGAGGCCTTCCCACGTTTGCAGATCATTATCCAGGGGGGCGATATACTTTCTGAGCTAATCAGGAAAGGAAAGCGTCAATGAACGGAACTGCTCCCCAGCAGCAGCAAATCATCAACGCCTGCGAAGCCCAATACCAGCAGCACATCGGAGACTGCAGCGGTTTCGCGAAAGCTGTGGCTGCATCTCTCGGCATCCCTCTCCAGGGAACCGCCAATGACATAGTCGACCAGCTCCAGGCGTCGCCCTGGACAATGCTCGCCGATGGCGTCGCCGCCAAAAATCAGGCCGATTCCGGCTGCTTTGTCATCGGCGGCCTTAAGGACAACCCCCACGGCCATGTAGTCGTCGTAGTGCAGGGACCCCTCGACGCCGGACACCAGAAATATCCCACGGCCTACTGGGGCAGCCTCGCCGGCAAACCCGGCAAGAACCAGACCGTGAACTGGGCCTGGAACAGTACCGATCGCGACCAGGTCACCTACGCTTTTGTGCCGCTGCCATGAGGATGATGTCCGCACTCATCGCCGCCCTCGCCCTTGCCGCATCTGCGCAGTCCGCCGGATTTCAGCCGCTGCCAATGCAGAGCGGCAAGGATACGGCCTTTGAACAATACACCCTTCGCCTCGCCGAGCCCGACAACGCCGCCAAGCCAACCGTGTGGCAGGGGCCATTGAAAATCTCCGCCGGCAGCGACTCGTGTACCTCCGACGTTTCGCTGGTCGCGGCGATCTACACCGCGCCTGGCAAGGACTTCGCCCTCGTGCTTTCCTCGAGCGGTTCAAATTGGATCGTGAGCTTCATTGAGCTTGCAACCTGCGCATCGAAGTGGCCGGCCATCAAGCACGCCGCATCGGCGGTGACGGTTGCCGGAAACCGCGTCACGTTCTCCTCGGCGTGCGAAGGCGGCGCAAAGAACGCTCCCGCTCTCTGCACATCGGCGCGCGTTTACGTCCTGCAAGAGAACTCGCCGCCCGCGTATTTGAAAGCCGCGTCGTACCGTGCCACCGCCAGGGAACTGGGCGTCGGGTTCACCGGAGAAGCCCAGGTCATGGACCCCCGCACTCCGCGCGCGATCACCGTTCACTGATCCGCGCGCATGTTCTCCCATGTCATCTTCGAAGTGGCCGAGTAGCAAGCAAAGAACCCGCCCGCGGCTCATCGAGGGGCTTTGTCACCTGCGCGCACTTGCGGCCACGGTGCGCGGCCCCAGGCCGCTGGCATCCATCAGCAGCTGCACCGCATGCCAGATGCCTGGTATGCGCAAGGTGAATCCCGCCAGCGCCCAGCCAAGATTGAGATGTTCCAAAGCCCTGCCCATCGCTCTTACACCGTCAACCGGGAGATCGTCGCCGCCAGTCTCATAACGCATCCTCTGTATGGATCCTTGCGCCAGCTCCTCGGCGTCGATGATCTTCAACCCTGCCGGATCCCGCGCCTCGAGCCAGGAACGCAACTCGCTGCAGGGTCCGCATGTGGCGGCAATGTAGATGCGGGCATCACGGGCCCGAATGATAAGGCTTCCACCGCGGAAGCCAGTTGCGCACCTGGGCCCGGTACTGCTTCCATTCGTCGCCGAAACGCTGCGCCAGGTCCTGGCGTTCATCCCATTCAGCGATGCCGGCGCTGTAAACGACAGCGGTGGCGGCAGCCAGGTAGAGCCAGCCATTGCGCAGCATGCCGGCCCAGAGGAACATCACCGCCGCGCAGGAGATCTGCATGGGATTCGCGCAATATCGATAAATTCCGCTGGTCACAAGGCGCCTTGGAGGGTCATAGGGGAACGGAGTGCCGCGGCCGCGCTCTGCAAATTCCATCACCGCGGAGACCCCCGGAATGGAAAGCACCATCACCATCTGCAACTCCGTCTGGCGCAGCCACGAAGGCAGCGTCAAGAGCGGCTCCCAGCCCGCCCCCGGCCGAATGGCGAAGGCTATCTCCGGAAGCAGATACAAAAACACCAGTGCGGAGATTGCGATTTGAAAGGTGGCTCGCATGCGAAGATTTGTCCCTTCCAAAGTCCACTTCGCAACTGCCAGCGCCGGCGCAAGTACGACGAATCGCGGCGAAACATTCTCCCGCAAGCCAATGGGGGCCAAGCAGCACCAGCGGCCTGCAAAGCGGCATGGCCACCATGTCGAGCGAGACCACCAGGACGGCCAGGCGGCGAATGCCAAGAACGGGAAGGGAAAGCGGAGGTACCAGTCCCCACAAAATCGCCCACCCCGCAAAGCACTCGAGCGGCATTGCGCGCAAACGGACCGCGTCGCCGGAGAAGCTCCACCACCCCGCGCGCAAGTTGATGACCTGCACGCACAGCAACGTCGGTATCACCCACAACAGGCACAGCAGGCAGGCGGCCAGTTTCCGCGAACGGTGCGGGTTCAGCAGGCCCACGATCAGCGCGGCGCAGAGCGGAAGATAGACCGCGGCGGCGGCTTCCCACTCAGTGAGCGACATCTACCGGCTCCCGCCTTCAACCGGCGCCGCGGCGTTGGCCTCAATCAGGTAGCGCGCCGCCTGACCCACCGCGGCCCGCTCCAGCGGAGCAAAGTACCACGCCGGATCCAGTTGTCTCTCAAAATGCACCCGCCATGTAACCTCGGTATGATTCCCGTCAAGCTGCCGCCATTCCACTTCCGACGAGTCCCAGCGAATCCATTGCGTCAGCTTGCTGCTGTCGCTGACCGTTTCAAATCGCACATACCCCTGGCGCTGCTCTGTCACCCGCATCATCAGATCGCCCGGCGGATCTCCCTCGGCGCCGGCAAAATGAATGACTCTCGTCGCCCCGATCGCAAGGCCATTGCCCCATGCCGCCAGGGGCCGCGGGAACCCGATGCGCAGCGCCATCGGCAATCGCGTGGTGACATCCGGGCTCAAGGCAAGGCGTTGTTCAACCAGGTCCGGCGAAGCTTCCGCCACGCGGCGCACTTCAACCACCTGCTCCCGTTTAAAGGAGAGCCCGGGGATCACGCCCTCGAGCGACATGGGCAGCAGCACAACAATCACGCAGCTCAACGTCGCTCCGCGCTTGTGTCGCGAGGCATCAACCACCAATCCCACCGCGATGCCGACAACATAGAACAAAGGCGAAGCCATGAGGATGCACACGTACCCTTCGCCCAGCAGAGGCGCAAGGATAAGCAGGGCGAAGGTGATTCCCTTAAGGATTCCGCCGGTAACCGTTTTTGCCTTGGGCATCAGCGCAAGCAGGATGGCAATCACCGCCGGAACTCCGATGAACATCGCGGCGCTGTGCCCCAGGTGGTGCTGGATCAGCAGGCGATAAAGAATGCTCCCCGCCGCGAAGGCGACAACCAGTCCGATCACCGTCCACTGCGCGGGCGCGATCTTCAATGATTTGTGGATCTCATTCATCGCCGTCTCCTTTCCGATTGGCGGAAATTGAAAGCGGCGCGGGCAAAAGATCCGCCTCGCGCAGCAGCGCAAGAACCCTGGTTCGGACCGGCTTGAATACGGGCAGCCTCGCCAGAACCAGCAGCTTCATGGTCAAATCGAGCGCTCCATCCGCTAGGCGCCTTGTTCGCGACTGTGCTGCCGACTGATCGTAAAGGAACATGATCAGCAGGCCCATCTGCAACGACCACAACGCCACCGGCAGCAGCTGGTCGAGATCCCGGGGGAGCTTTTCAGGAGCAATCGCGCGCCGGAAAATGTCGATGCTCCGGCGGCGAATGTCCGCTGTCCCGGACCCCAGGCAGGAAAGCGGGTGGCCAGGCTCCCCGGTATAACGAAACACCACTCCCAGCAGGTTGCGATCGTCTTTGGCAAGATCGAATTTGGACTGCATCGCCGCGCGCAGCCGGGACTTCATATCTTTGCGTTGGGCAAATTCATCGGCGCAGATTCGTTCCTGATCCGCCTGGATCGTTTCGTAATACGCCTGGATAATCGCTTCCTTCGAAGGGAAGTAGTAGTACGCCGCTCCCTTCGCCACCCCCGCCCGGCTCGCAACATCCTGCATGGTGGTTGCATCGAAGCCCTTCTCGCGAAACAGATCCAGCGCACAGTGAAAGATCTGTTGCCGTGTTTGCTCCCCCTTGCCCGTGCTCGGATCATTTTTGACCATGGTCAAATCCTGGACCCGATGCATAGTGGAAGTCAAGATATTTTTTGAACGCGGTCAATTTATCCCCTGCCGGGTATTCGGAATTAACCCTTCCCCGAACAGTGCTTGAGGAAAGCTGAAGAGAAACTGCGGAGCGCGGAACGATTTCTTGGAGAATGCCCCCAAATGAAAAAGCCCGTCTGCCGAAGCAGACGGGCCTCTTCATCCTTCCTCTGAAAACTTACCGGTGACCGCCACCGCCGTGGAATCCGCCGCCACCACCACCGCCGTGGAATCCACCGCCGCCGCCGCCTATGTGACCACCGCCGCTGAACCCACCACGGCCGCCTCCACCGCTATAGGCGCGACCGCCGCCATTTGCATATCCGCCGCCATAGCGGCCCCCGCCCACGCCGGGCCGGGTTCCACCGTATCCGCCGCGATAGCCGTATCCGCCGCGATAGCCGCCGCCCCAGCCGGCGCGATAGCCGTAGCCGCGGCCCCAGCCGTAACCTCTGCCGCCCCAGCCCCAGTGATACCAGGGGCCTGCGCCGATAAATACGCCGCCGGCGAACCAGCTTGGGCCGTAGTAACCATACGGTGCGCAGTCATACGGGTAATACGAGTAGTAGCCCCATTCGCAGACCGGAGGGCCATAGGCGTACGGTGCCTCGACCACTGCCGGTCCAACCCCGATGCCTACCGCGACCTGGGCGTGCGAAGTCGCCGCAAGCGGCACGATCAAAAGCAATGAAAGCAGAACCAGGCGAAAACTTTTCATTTTTGAATCCTCCCTGTGCCGCCTGTCGATCGTTCGAGATCAGGCCCGGAGTTCGTCCTCCTCAGCACTTGCCGGCGGGTTATTCTCCTCATCCGGCATCCACCTATTAGAACAACAACTCCTCGAAGAAGTTGCGGTCCTGAAGCAAGAATTGCGCCGCCGTGCCAAAGCCGCAACAGTTTTCTTTTCGATGCGAGGAACCCCACGCACCTTCAACCCGGCCGTGGCTTCCCGGTCTTGCCATGAGCCCCAAAAAACGACCCCTCCGGTTTGGGAGGGGCCGCTTCTCCGGACTGTAATTTATTTAATTTATCTGCGGAAGTGGTCGCCGTCCCGGCCCCGGTCGTCGCGGTCATGACGGTCGCGGTCTCCGCCCCGATCCCGGCCCCGGTAGTCGTCCCGGTCGCGGTAAACGCGATGATCGTCGCGGTCGCCATAGTAGCGGACCACCCGGTAATCGTCGCGGTCACGGCCCGCAAACGCCCAGCGCCCCGGTACCCAGTACCCGCCCGAGTAGTAGCCCGCCGTCCACTCATATCCCGGTCCCGGGCATGGAGGAACATAGGCCGACGGACCGCCGATGTATACGCCAAACTGGGCTGCGTTCGCCGGCGTTGCTGCCAGGCCCAATCCACCAGCTACCACTGCCGCACCCAACATCCACTTCGCCATGCTTTTCATAGGACCTCCGTCCCACCTGACCCGCGCTTCAGAGAGCGTCGAATCTCGTCCGGCTGCTTTGGTGAGGCTTGGTTGCTGCTGCCTCTCCACCTCGCCGGTTATGTCTTGTTCAAACACTGCTTTATCAGAAGGTTGCGGAGTTCAAATGAAAATAAATCGGCGCAACTTTTGGGCAATGGCGGTGTCAGACGCGCGCTGGTCCGGGTCGGCATGGGTTCAAGTGGTACCAGAATAGGGTGTATACTGAGCCCTATAAGGAGCCGCACATGGCCCGGGCTCGAACCATTCCACGCGAAGACTCTTTGGATAGCTCGTCCCAGCGGCACCGGACCACGCCGGGCGAGGTCAAGCCCGGCGGTCAGAAGCGCGTCCGGCACCTTGTCACCGCCGCAATCGAGGCCGATCGAGGCGTATCCAAAGCCCACGCATCCCGTTTGTTTCAGCTGGTGGCCGCAAGGTCTTCACGGTCTCTGGGGAAGCTGCGAGCGGAGCTGATCCCAGACTCCAGCTGGAAACGGGCGGGCCAGGTTCTGGGTCCGCAGGCCAGCCAGACGGCCGCGCGGCTCGATCACGTTCTCCGGCTGGCGGAGCGGGTTTGGGGAAATGAAACCGATGCCACCGAGTGGCTCAACAGCCCTCATCTTGAACTGGATGGCGCGACTCCTTTTTCGCTGTTGAAGACGGAAGCGGGAGGCCGCGCCGTCGAGGCGCTCCTCGCGGCTTTGGAATTCGGCTTCCCCGTGTAAGGGCCGCGATCGATGATCATCTTCAGGATGCATGGAGTCGCCTACGACGCCTTTGACACCGCTGGTTCTTTCTTGAATCCGGGCCGTTGGCACAAAATCGGAACCCGGGTCATCTACGCGGCAGAACACGCCAGCCTGGCTGTGCTTGAAACGCTCATTCATGCCGGGGGACGAAAGATTCCACCCCGTTCCCTCACCCGCATTCACATCCCCGACGAGGTCGCCGTCGAACCGGCCTCCTGGATGGAGATGCCGGACTCGCAAGGTTGGGGCGATCGATGGGCCCGGGAAGCGCGAACCGCGGTCCTGCGCGTGCCCAGCATCGCCGTGAACCGGATGGAGTCAAACTTCGTTCTAAATCCGGCTCATCCTGATTTCGCCCATATCCGCCACGAGCCCCCGCAGGAATTTGTGCTCAATCCCCGGTTCTTCCTTTCGGCCAGCCGATAGCCTGATGGAAGAATCGGCGCGGCAACGAATGCTACCCTAAGCTTTCGAAAATGTTTGCCACTTCCCAGCACGCCCATTTCATTGGCATCGGCGGCATCGGCATGAGCGGCATCGCCGAGATCCTGCTCAACCAGAAAATGAAAGTGTCCGGTTCCGACCTGCGTCGCAGCCCCATCACCGATCGCCTCGCCCAACTGGGCGCCGTGATCTATGAGGGCCACGACGCTGCCCATGTCGAGGGCGCCACTGTGGTCGTGACCAGTTCCGCCGTCAACCCCGCCAACCCCGAAGTGCTCGAAGCGCGCGCCCGCAAGATCCCCGTCATCCCGCGCGCCGAAATGCTCGCCGAACTCATGCGCCTCAAATACGGCATCGCCATCGCCGGCATGCACGGCAAGACCACCACCACCTCCATGGTGGCCAGCGTGCTCGGCGCCGGCGGCCTCGATCCCACCGTGGTCGTTGGCGGACGCGTCGACGCCATGGGCTCCAATGCCCGGCTGGGCGGGTCGCAGTATCTGGTCGCCGAAGCCGACGAGAGCGACCGCTCCTTTCTCAAGCTCTCCCCCATCCTCGCCGTCGTCACCAACCTCGATCGCGAGCACATGGACTGCTACAGCGACATGGACGACGTGGAGCGCGCCTATCTCGACTTCATGGACAAGGTGCCGTTCTATGGCGCTGTGACGGCCTGCATCGATAATCCTCAACTCGCCGCGATCCTGCCCCGCGCCCATCGCCGCATCTTCACCTACGGAACCGCGCCGGAAGCCAACTACCGCGTCGAGCCTCTTCCCGTCGCGAAGGAAGCGCTATCGCGTTTTCAGGTCTGGACCACATCCGGCCTGCTGGGGCCGTTCGAACTGCATGTTCCCGGCCGCCACAACGTTCTCAACGCCACCGCCGCGGTGGCCATCGCCGACCAGCTCGAGGTCGACCCCGGCAAAATCGCCGAAGGCATCAGCCACTTCCGCGGAGTCGATCGCCGTTTCCAGCGCCACGGCCAGGTCCGCGGCGTCACCGTGGTCGACGACTACGGCCATCACCCAACTGAAATTCGCGCCACTCTCTCCGCCGCCCGCGAAGGCGGCTACCGGCAGATTCACGTGGTCTTTCAGCCGCACCGTTACACCCGCACCCACGATCTGTTCGACCAATTCTGCGGCGCGTTCACTGATGCCGATACGGTCACGGTCCTGCCCATCTACGCGGCCAGCGAGATCCCCATTTCCGGCGTGTCCGCCGAACTCCTCGCCCACAAGATCGAAGGACCGCGGGTTGAGTTCGCCCCCGATTTCCCCACCGCCCTCGAGACCGTGACGGCAAAAGCTCAGGAAGGCGACCTGATTCTCACTCTTGGCGCGGGCAGCGTCAGCCAGCTTGCACCGCAAATCGTCGCCGCCCTCGAAGCCGTCCCCGCCCGCCGATAATCCTCGAATCTCCGTCCCCCATCCTTTCGCCTTTTTCAGGCGAAAGCGTGGGAGGCAACGGAACCCCCACCAATTTATCGCGCAGAGCCGGTCCCGTCAGCATCTCCGCCTCGTGCGTTGGGTCACACCAGCGCAAACGTTTTACTAAAGGGCTTCCCCGCTGTTATGATGCTTGCGGAAATTTTTACCATTGTCGCAAGGAGCCTGTATGGCCAAGCATTCGCGCCGGACCTTTCTCAAGACCGCCACCGCCACCGCGGCAGCCTTATCGGTTTCAGGCCGCACGTGGTCCCAGTCCTCGCCGTCCGTGCGCATGTGGAGCACCTTTGGCAGCCAGCGCCACGCCAAGTCCGAAGCCCCCGCCTGGATGCCCGCCGGCCATCCCGCTGCGAACGCCATCGTCCTCGATCCCTCCGCCACCAGGCAGGAGATTCTCGGCTTCGGCGCAGCCATGACCGATTCCTCGTGCTATGTCCTCAGCCAGATGAAGGACGACGAGCGCCAGCCTTTGATGCACGACCTGTTCGCGCCCGGAGAAATGGCTCTGAACGTCTGCCGCACCTGCATCGGCGCCAGCGACTACGCCCGCAACGTGTACAGCTTCGATGAGAGCGACGAGCCCGATCCGGAACTGAAAAAATTCTCCATCGATCACGACAAGGCCTACATCCTGCCCATCCTGCGCGAGGCGCGCAAAATCAATCCCGATATGTTCCTGTTCTCGTCGCCCTGGAGCCCGCCGGCCTGGATGAAGCCCAACAAGTCCATGCTGGGCGGCGCCATGCGCAAGAACAGCTTCGGCCCGTATGCGCTCTACTTCCAGAAATTCCTCGAGGCCTACAAGGCTGAGGGCATCGCCATCGATGCCGTCACCGTCCAGAACGAAACCGACGCCGAGCAGGAAGGCAACATGCCCGCCTGCCTCTGGGCGCAGGAGCAGGAGATGGAGTTCGCCGGCAAGCATCTCGGTCCCGCACTTCGCAAAGCCGGCCTGCCCACCAAAATCTGGGTGCTCGACCACAACTACAGCCTGTGGGGCCGCGCCATCGACGAACTCAGCGATCCGTCAGCCTATGAGTACATCGACGGCATCGCCTGGCACGGCTACGTCGGCGATCCCTCCGCGATGACCCGCGTCCACGATGCATTTCCGGCCAAGAACGCCTACTGGACCGAAGGCGGCCCCGACATCAGCCTTCCCGATTACCAGACCGACTGGACCAATTGGGCCGGCACGTTCAACGGCATTCTCAACAACTGGGCGCGCTCCATCACCGCGTGGAATGTGGCGCTCGACGAGAAGGGCAAGCCCAACATCGGCCCGTTCGCCTGCGGCGGCACCGTCACTGTCGAAAACGGCTCGCACAAGATCACGCGCAGCGGCCAGTACTTCGCCTTCGCGCACTACTCGCGCCACATCAAGCGCGGCGCAAAGGTGCTCGCCGCCGGTACGACCGGAAAAACCGGCCAGCGCAGCAAATCGCTCTCGCACGCCGCATTCCTGAATCCCGACGGCAGCCACGTCCTGGTGGTCGCCAATCCCGGCCCCGAAACGTCGGTTCACGTGCAGGCCGGTGCGCATTGCCTCGAATTCAAAGCCTCGGCCGATTCAGTCCACACCCTGGAATGGGCGTAACCGAACCTCACCTCAGATTGTAATTCTGAGCGAAATCGGGTGCGCCCGTGCGCACAGAAGCGATTGAACCAGCGGCGTTGCTCCAGGGCCGGACAAAATCCGCATCGCCTCCGATTTGTCCACCACTAAGTCCAATGACACTCCAACCCCAGATGCCTTGCGAGGAATGATGTTACGCCCCTATACTGCGGGGATCGTGCGAAGAGTTCTGGCGCTGTTCCTTGTTCTTTTAGTGAGCTTTCAGACTGCCTTCGCGGGCGTTCGCGCTCAGCAGACGAAGGTTGCGGGCAGCACCACCCAATCGCCCCCGACGGGCGCTGATGGGCTTCCTGGATGCGAAAGATCAGGAGCTTCTCAACTTCAATTACAAGGCCGGTAAGAACAGCGAGACCGCAGGATTCCCTGGCGGAACATTCAATGTCCCTTATGCCAGCGTAAGCAGAGTCACCTTTGGGGATGTAAAACACCTTCGGATTGGCCAGACCATTGCCCTTTCGGCGATGGCCGGCGTTGGAGGTCTGCTCCTGCTCCTCTCAAAGAGCCACTCCCACTACCTGACCGTCTATTACAACGACAAGAAGGATCAGAGTCAGATGGTCAGTTTCGAGGTTGGGAAGGATGCAATTCGACCGCTCATCGATTCGATCGAGACGCGTACCGGGAAGAAGGTTGAGTTCGAGGCCGCGCCGGGAGCGCCATCAAAAGACAAGCATTGAATTCGGACGAAACGATCACGAGGGTCCACGAGGGTGATTGATCAGGGTGACCCTGTTTTCGGATGCCGATCCGATTACGTGATCGGAAACCAGCGATTTTTTGAGAGACATCCCATTCCCTCGTTCCCCCGCCGTTAACCCCCCGGGTTCCCCCTCTCGTCCCGGCGGAGAAATCCACCCCCATCCATCCCATAATTGAGGCTGGCGATTCTCTCGACTCCAATTCACGCGTGACCACTCAACGCAGCTCGAAAAACCGTCTCCTCCCGTGGGACGACGAAGCGGCGGCGGATTCTCCCGTCCGGCGCGCGCAGCAGGTCACGCGCCGAGTCGCCTCGCCGCCCGGCCGCAATCTTCCCGGCATGCCCCTGACCATGCCCGATCCCGAGGAGGACGACGAGTTTGCCCGCCCCGGCCGCCAGCGCTTCGACGAGCCGCAGCGCGCGCCCTGGTGGCGCCCCGCCACCCGCTGGGGACGGATTTTTCTCGCCTGTGGCGCGCTCACCGTCAGCGGCATCGTCGTCACCGCCGGCTTCGTGTTCAAGACCTATCTCGAGCGTGATTCCCGTTTCCGCATCGCCGGCAGCGGCAACATCCAGACCACCGGCCTCAGCGAAGTCACGCGCGGCGACCTTTTGCCCGTCTTCGGCGAAGACATCGGCCGCAACATCTTCTTCGTCCCCCTCAATCAGCGCCGCACCCAGCTCGAAAAAATTCCCTGGATCGAGAACGCCACCGTCATGCGCATTTTGCCCGATCAGCTCCGCATTTCGGTCGTTGAACGCCAGCCCGTCGCCTTCGTCCGCCACGGCCAGCAGATCGGCCTCGTCGACAGCAATGGAGTTCTCCTCTCCATGCCGGCCTCGTCCATGACCAAACATCACTATTCCTTCCCCGTGGTCACCGGCATTGACCCCGGCGATCCGCTGGCCTCGCGCAAAGCCCGCATGGCCGTCTACGGCCGTCTCATCGGCGAACTCGACAGCAACGGGCAGCGCCTTTCCGAGCAGATCTCGGAAATCGACCTCACCGATCCCGAAGATGCCCGCATTCTCATGCCGGAACCGGGCGCCGACATTCTCGCCCACTTCGGCGATGACCAGTTCCTTACCCGCTACCAGCGCTACAAGGCGCACATCGGCGAGTGGCGCCAGCAGTATCCCCATCTGGCCTCCGTCGATCTTCGCTACGAGCAGCAGGTGGTTCTCGAAATGGCGCCCGGCTCCGGCGGGTCGAAGACCACCACCGACGACGGCAAGCTCACGTCCGATCATCCGCGCCTCGCCGGAAGCACACCCTCGAAACCGTCCGCCGGCGTCAAAGCCGACTCCTCCGCGCCTCACAAAGCGATCGCCAGGCCCAAAGCCAAAGAGAAACCCAAAAAGCATCCGCCGGTTCCGCTCAAGCGGAATACCGCTCTCAACTCAACTCCTCAAGTCGCTGCCTACCCCTGCTGAGCAGGGCATGAAATAAGGACCATGAGCCAGAGCCAGGAAAATCTGATCGTCGCGCTCGACATCGGCAGCATGTCGACGCGGGTGCTGGCCGCCGATCTCAATGAGGGGGCCCTCCGCTATCGCGGCCACGCCGTGGTCGATTCGGCGGGCATGCGCAAGGGCCTCATCGCCGAGCTTGGCCCCGCCGCGAAAGTCGTCAAGGCCGCCAACGAGCACGCCGAGCGCGTGGCTCGCGCCAACATCGACGAGTGCGTCGTCGGCGTAGGCGGTCCGCATATCTTCGGCCTCAATACCAACGGCGGCTTTGATCTCGGCAGCCGCATGCGCGAAATTACCCGCGAAGACGTCAAGACCGCCGTCGAGCGCGCCCGCGCCGTGGAGCGCCCCCCCGATCGCGAAATCCTGCACCTGCTGCCCCGCCAGTTCATCGTCGACGATCAGCCCGGCATCTTCGACCCCGTGGGCATGATCGGCGCCCGCCTCGAAGTCGATCTGCACATCGCCACCTGCTCCGGAAGCGCCTTTCAAAGCACCGTCACCTGCGCCAATCGCGCCGGCCTTGAAGTCACCGAAGCCGTACTCGAATCCATCGCCGCCGCTGAAGCCACCCTCTCCGCCGACGAACGCGAACTGGGCGTGTGCCTCCTCAACATCGGCGCCCACTCCAGCGACCTGGTGGTTTTCTTCGAAGGCGCCGTGGCCCACACCGGCGCGGTTCCCGTCGGCGGCGCGCATTTCACCAACGATCTCGCCATCTGCCTCCACATGCCGGTCGCCCAGGCCGAGGAGTTGAAGCGCCAATACGGCCACGCCGTCGTTACCGCCGTTCCCCAGGATGCCGAAATCGAAATCGCCAACCCCACCCCGGAGCGGCTCTCCCTGCGCCGCGTCGCCGAAATTCTCGAGCCGCGCGCCCGCGAGCTTTTCTACTTCGTCCGCGAAAGCCTGCGCCAGGGCGGCGTGCTCGATGCCCTCGGCGCGGGATGCGTCCTCACCGGCGGCGGGGCGATGCTGCCCGGCATGCTCGACCAGGCCGAAAGCCAGCTGCGGGTGCCGGCGCGAACCGGAATGCCCGTGCGCCTCTCCAACATGCCGGGAGAACTCGCCAACCCCATGTCATCCACGGTGATCGGCATGCTGCTCTACGCGCACCGCACCAGCGTCATGCGCGATTCAGAAAACAACGGTTTGCGCGCCAAGCTGCGCGCCATTTTCGCATCAAGTTTTTGAGGTCCGGTTTTTAAGGTCTTGGGGAAGGAATTATGTCGTTCAGCGAGGAATCCAATCCAGTTTCGAGCCCAGTCGAGGAGGTCGCCATGGAACAGACCCTGCAGCAGCCCATTCAACAGCCCGGCGAAATGCGTATTCACTTTCACGATGAAACCCCCCGTGGCGCGCGCATCAAGGTCATCGGCGTCGGCGGAGGCGGCGGCAACGCCGTAAACCGCATGATCCAGGCCAGGATGGAAGGCGTGGAGTTCATCGCGGCCAACACCGACGTGCAGGCCCTCAAGTCCTGCCAGGCCCCGGTCAAACTTCAGCTGGGAGTCCGCCTCACCTCCGGCCTCGGCGCCGGCGCCAATCCCGACGTGGGCCGCCGCGCCGCGCTCGAAGACTCCGAAAAGATCATTGAAGCCCTCGAAGGCGCCGACATGGTCTTCGTCACCGCCGGCCTCGGCGGCGGCACCGGCACCGGCGCCGCGCCTGTGATCGCTTCGCTGGCCAGCGAAATGGGCATCCTCACCGTCGCCGTCATCACGGTGCCGTTTTCCTTTGAAGGCAAGCGCCGCATGCAGCAGGCCGAGCGCGGCCTCAAGGAACTGCTCGACAGCGTCGACACCATGATCGTCATTCCCAACGAGAAGCTGCTCGCCGTGGCCAAGGACGCCGGCTTCTTCGAGAGTTTCCGCATCGCCGACGATGTGCTCCGCCAGGGCGTGCAGGGCATCTCCGACATCATCACCATCCCCGGCATCATCAACCGCGACTTCGCCGACGTGAAAACCACCATGGCCGGCATGGGCCATGCCGTGATGGGCACCGCCATCCGCTCCGGCGAAAACCGCGCCATCGAAGCCGCCCAGGCCGCCATGGCCTCGCCGCTGCTCGAGGCCGGCGCCATCGACGGAGCCCGCGGCATCCTCATCAACATCACCGGCTCCAGCAAACTGCGCCTGTCGGAAGTCAACGCCGCCTCCTCGCTCATCCAGACCTCGGCCCACGAAGACGCCAACATCATCTTCGGCGCCGTCCTCGACGAGAAAATGATCGACGAAGTCAAGATCACCGTCATCGCCACCGGCTTCCGCGATCAGATGCCCGCCCGCCGCGCCCGCATGCTCGACGTGGAAAACATCCCCGTGGTCACCGTCCCGGTGATGGCCCCTGAAAACTGGATGGGCGAGCCGGCTCCCACAGCGAAAGCTCCCGACCCGGTGGTGGAAGCTCCAGCCCCCCCGCCTCCGCCCCGCTTCCTGAGCGAGGACGACGAACCCGAGCCGGTCCGCTCCCCCGCTCCCCGGGTCATGGTGGCGCAGTCCTCCGCTCTTGACGACGCCTGCGTCGAGCCGGAACCTGAGCCCGAACTGGTTGGGGCCGCCGCACGCCCGAAATTCGCCGAGCTGGAACAGGAAACCAGGTACATCCCCATGCCCCGGGATTTCGTTCCGGGTCAAGGTAACGGCGCCCACGCTCAGGACACTATCCCTCAGCCGGTGGCAGCCTTATTCACGGAACCCGGCCAGGACTCGGACCGCGATCTCGATGTGCCTGCCTTCATGCGCCGCCTGCAGTTTTAAGCAGGCGGCATCTCCAAAGCTGAGTCTTCTTGGGCGTTTTGTACCAGGGCAGGGGGCTTTAGTATCTGCGTGAGAACTGGACTCGGCGCCAACTTGCAAACCTGCTACGTCGCGAAAGCGACGCTACCTGCCGATTTTGAATTCATCCGGTATTTCCGGATTCTCCCCGCCGGTCAAAGTTAGTTCTCACGCACACACTTTAGCCTCTGCACAAGCTTTGATTCTCAACAATTCGGCGACTAACACGAATGTGGGGCTTTCAGAAACAGCCACTTCGGTCCCATAATAGGACTTGCGAGGACTTTCTCCACGGAACCCGGCGGCCACGGTTCAAATTGAACCCTGTTCCCGTTGCAAAACTTGTGTGCTTCCGATCACACGGTTTTGCCTCGCTCCAAGGCAGTTTGGCTTTATAGTTTGAATAACGCGCTCTATTGCTGGCAGTACCACCCCGGGCTTTCCGCAGTCATAATGTTGTAGTTCCAGGCGATTCATACATTGGGGAGCTGGCCAGGGAATGGACCGATACGTACGAAGTGCGCCTCCTCGGATACGACAGACGCATGGCACGAATCCATAGTTGAGGGGATGCTGGCCGGATGAGATTGTCCTGCGTATTGCTTTTGAACCTTGCCTTGGTCGGAACGGGGAGCCGCGCCCTGGCGCTGGATGCGACCCGCCCGCTGCATCACACCAAGGCTGCGCACCTGGTTCAGCCCCGCCGGGCCGTCCACCACGCCGCCGTTACCGCAGCAACCAGGGCCGTCCCCACGCGCGCCTCGGTCAGCACCGGAAGGGCCTCCGCAAAATTGGGCAACGGCGCCGCGACCATTCGCCGCACCCGCCTGGGCGTCCGCCGCCATCATTACTACGAGCGCTTCACCGCCAGTTCCTTCGCCAACGGCGACATCTTCGGGGACGACGTCGTCGCCGGCGAAGACCCAATCGTTCGCCAGGCCGCCATCGACGCCCTGGCCGGCATGAACGGCACCGCCGTGGTGATCAATCCCGCCAACGGCCGCATCCTGGCCATGGTCAACCAGAAGCTGGCTCTCTCGCCGGGCGCCGAACCCTGCTCCACCATCAAGCTCACCGTGGCCATGGCCGCCTTGTCTGAGGGCCTGGTTACGCGCGACACCATGGTCCAGCTGCCGGGCTTCCGCATGAACATGACCCAGGCCCTGGCCAAGAGCAACAATCTCTACTTCGAAGAGCTGGGCCGCGAGCTCGGCTTCGAGCGCGTTCGCCACTACGCCAACCAGTTCGGTCTCGGCGAGCTGGCCGGCTACAACATCCAGGGCGAGCAGCTCGGCATCTATCCCGACGAACCGCTTCCCGAGTCCGAAGGCGGCGTGGGCCGCATGTGCAGCTTCGGCCAGGGAGTCGCGCTCACCCCGCTGCAACTGGGCGCCTATGTCGCCGCTCTCGCCAACGGTGGAACCCTCTTCTACCTCCAGCACCCCTCCACACCCGAAGACATCGCCTCCTTCGAGCCCCGCGTCAAGCGCACTCTCGACATCGCCCGCTACGTTCCCGACCTGCAGGATGGAATGGCCGGCGCGGTGGAATACGGCACCGCCCGCAGCTTGCGGGCCAGCTTTACCGAGCTGCCTGTCTTTGGCAAGACCGGCACCTGCTCCGACAAGGGAACCCGCTTCGGCTGGTTCGCCTCCTACTCCGATTCGCCCGTTGGCAGTCTCGTCACGGTGTTCTTCCTCGAAGGCGGACGCCCCACCTTCGGCCCCCGCGCCGCTGAACTGACCGGTACTTTCTACCGCAACCTCTGGGACCACAACTACTTCGCCGACAAGGCCCAGACCGCCGCAACCCTCACGCCGGTGTCGGCTCCCACGGCCGCCGCCCAGCCGGGCGCCAACCAGTAGCCCGCCAGACACTCGCAGGAACGCCAGGGCCGCCTCCGGGCGGCCTTTGCTGTTTTGGTCCGGCAACACCGCCCGCAAACTGCAGGTGGAAACATCCCCGCAGGCGCCGGGTAGACTAGCTTAAGCTTTCGTAGAACTGGAAGTTGACCCGGTTAGAGGAATCATCGTGACTGTGGCGCCGCAGAAAAGGATCAAACGCGCCCTTCGGCCGAGCCCGCTCCCATCGGGCAACACGGTCTTCGGCGTGGGCGAAATGGCGGAGCTGACGCGTACCTACGACTGGAACCGTTCCCCGTTAGGCCCCATCGACACCTGGCCCGAGGTGCTGCTGAACACAGTCAATACACTCTTGAATTCCCGCCACCCGATGTTTCTTTGGTGGGGCGAAGACCTGGTCCAGTTTTATAACGATGCCTACCGGCTCAGCCTGGGAGGCGACAAGCATCCCAGGGCCCTGGGGCAAAAGGGTAAAGAGTGCTGGCCGGAGATCTGGCCCATCATCTTTCCGCAGATCGACGCGGTCATGCGGCGCGGGGAGGCCAGCTGGCATGTCGATCAGCTGGTGCCGATCAACCGCGATGGCAAGCTTCAAGATGTTTATTGGACCTATGGTTATAGCCCGGTCTACAGGCCAACCGGCGAAATCGGCGGAACCCTGGTAGTTTGCACCGAGACCACGAGCAGCGTGCTGGCCAGGAACCAGGTGCAATTTGAGATGGAAAGGCTATCCGACCTTTTCGAGCAGGCGCCCGCGTTTTTCGCGGTACTGCGCGGTCCGGACCATGTATTTGAAATGATCAACCGATCCTATCAGCAGCTGATAGGGCATCGCAGCGTGCTTGGCAAGGCGCTGGGCGAAGCTGTCCCGGAAGCCGAAGGCCAGGGCTTTCTCGCGCTCCTAAATGGGGTCTACCACTCGGGCAAGCCGTATGTTGGCCGTGGTACGCCAATTCATCTTGCCCGGACTTCCGATCATCCCCTGGAACTTCGTTATCTGGACTTCGTCTATCAGCCCAAATATGAGCCCGACGGTTCCATATCCGGCGTGATCGTGCTGGGCGTCGATGTCACGGAAGCCAAGAGGTCTGAACAGATCCTTCTTCAGTCGGAAAAGCTGAATGCCGTTGGGCGCCTCGCCAGTTCCATCGCGCACGAGATCAACAATCCCCTGGAAGCGGTCACGAACCTGATCTTTCTGGCCCAGAACGCCGCTGTCAATCCCCAAGCGAAGCAGTTCCTGGCGACAGCGGAGATTGAGTTGCAGCGTGTGTCCGCCATCGCCAACCAGACCCTTCAATTTCACCGCCAATCGACCAACCCGGTACCCATCACTGCTTCCCGGCTTATCGACGCCACGCTGCCGCTGTATCAAGGCCGCATCGCGAACGCCCGGGTGAATGTGGAGCGGCGCGACCGCCCCAGCCGGCCCGTCACATGTCTTGACGGGGAGATCCGGCAGGTACTGAGCAACCTCGTCGGGAACGCGATCGACGCGATGTCGGGAATCGAACGGCGGCTTCTGATTCGGACTCGGGAAGGCACGAATTGGAATACCGAACAAAGGAGTGTCATTCTGACCATTGCCGACACCGGCTCGGGAATTTCTCCCGATACCATCTCCCTCATCTTCGAGCCGTTCTTTACCACCAAAGGCAGCAAAGGGACAGGCCTGGGATTGTGGATCAGCCGGGAAATCGTCGCAAGGCACCGAGGGTCTCTCAAAGTGAAGTCGCGGCAGGCCGGGCCTCGCTCTGGAACGGTCTTTACCCTCATGCTCCCGTGTGACGATTAGCCGGCAATCGCGAGAATCGAACTCGCGCGTGCTCCTTGCCCGAAAGCGGTCCTTGTCTGTTCGCATCGGATTTTGCTCGGATCGGAGCATTGCGCGGAGTTTTTCCGCAGCATGCCGAAGACGTGGCGGAGATGTCGCGCGCCTCCGAGTTGGGATTCATGCGGACATTGTGCCCATTGGGTTTCTGTTTTTGGAGGAACGCCATCTAAAATGACCTAAGTCCTTTGTTTTGTGTTGCTGTTTTTGGGCTTTCCCGCACAGAAAACGCTGCAAACGGTTGACTTAAAGCCGGTTAAGTCCTCTTCACAGGGTTTGGGGCGATTTTTTTTTTTTGCAATGAGGCTGTTGAGGAGCGACCTGAGGACCCCATGGGAGTGGGAATCGCATCCTCCCGCCGCGGCCATGGATCGACCTTTCCTTGATCCATTGTGCTCCATGCATGGCAAATGATCTGCAAGACTGGCGGGAATTTTCTGTGCGGGCGCCACCCCTCTCACTGGAAACTTCGCACCGGCCATGGAGGGTACGGGCTTCAGCCCGTACATTAACCTCGGCAGAATGACCGGGGCTTTAGCCCCCGAGGGACGTTTTCTCCGCGCCCTTCGCCCGCTGTTCCCTGTTTTTCCGCAGCCTCTTCGGCTCGCCCGACCGTATCGGACTGGCGGCCAAATTTTACAATCCCTGAAACGAATTCGAGCTAACTTCATCCCATAGGGTGAGGCCTTCCGTTTTTCCCCTCTCATGCCTCCGGTGAGGCCTCTTCATACCAACTCCAAGGACGGGGTCCTTTCTCCATGTCGCTGCCCACGCACATTCTTCTCGCTTACGGTTATGCCCTGCTATTCGGCTGGGTTCTGGTGGAGCAGTTCGGGATCCCGTTGCCGGCTACTCCCGTGCTGCTGGCCGCCGGCGCTCTCTCGGCCGACCAGCAAATCAGCTTCGGACTGGCTCTCCTCGCGGGCATCGCGGCCTGCCTCATCTCCGACAGTTCGTGGTTTTTCATCGGCCGCCGCTACGGCCATCACGTCCTGCGCATTCTTTGCAAGCTGTCCATGGAGCCCACCATCTGCGTCCGCAAGACCCAGGACTCGTTTGGCCGCCGCCGCCGCTTCACTCTCTTGTATGCAAAATTCATCCCCGGCCTCGCCACCCTGGCCGCGCCCGTCGCCGGCCAGAATGGGATGGGATATTTCACTTTCCTGGTGTTCGACGCCATGGGAGCCACTCTCTGGATGGGCGCGCTGCTGGCCGCCGGCCGGCTGTTTGGGGATGAACTCAAGCACGATCCCAGTCTCTTCAACTGGGTGGGGCGCTTCTCGGGGGTCCTGCTGATCCTCGGCGTCATGGGCTTTTTCATCGGCCGCCTCTATCGCCGTCGCAGGCTCCTCCGCAAGCTGGTAAAGGCCCGCCTCGAGCCCGGCGAATTGAAGCGCCAGCTCGATGCCGGAGAGCAGGTCTACATCGTCGACCTGCGTCATCCGTTGGAACTGGTGCCCGATCCATTTGTTCTGCCCGGAGCGATCCACGTTTCTCCAGAGGCTTTGGCCGCCCGCGTTCACGAGATTCCCCGCGATCGCGACGTCGTACTGTACTGCACCTGTCCCAGCGAGGCCACGGCCGCCAAGACAGCCATGACCCTGCATAAGCTGGGTATCGAGCGGGTCCGCCCCCTGCGCGGCGGCTTCGATGAGTGGAAGCGCCTCGGCTACCCGATGGATGCCATCGAGCCCTTCATGCCGGATCAGCCCCTGGTCCAGGTCGCGGGAGCAAAGTAAACCGATTCCCCGCAGACAGGTCCTTGCCTGCGGGGTGATCCGGCAGCACCTTTCCCGGGAAAAACGTTGCCCGCTCAGCTTCCGGACGACGAACCGTCAAACAACTTGGACAAGCTCAACCCGATCGGCGATCCCAGCCCGGTGCACGGGTCGGGTCCCTTCGCGGCCTTGTACATTCCGTTGTCGCCTGATGTGATGTCGTTGAATGCCTGCGGATTCTGCCAGAGTTTGGGCGCAAGATACCCAAGCTTGGTTCCAAACGACGCGAACAGCCCCGCGTAAAGCGGCGCCACCGCGCTCGTTCCTCCCAGCACCGTTCCCGCGCCATGAACGTAAATGTCATACCCGGTATTCGGATCGGCGTCCCCCGCCACGTCCGGCACCATGCGGCCTTTTCCTGCGCTTGTCCCTGTCGGAGGGGGCGGTGCATTGATCTGCCACGACTGCACCGGGAAGATGGTCGAGTACCCCCCGCCCGTGCCTTCTCCGTCGCTCTGACCGGGATTGTCGTTCCAAACCAGTTCTTCGGCGGAAGTTTTGTACGTTCCGCCGCACCCAATCACATGCGGACACGAAGCCGGCGCGTCGACATTTGCCGGTGTCGACCCTCCGTCGCCCGAGTCGTTGTCTCCCGAGGCCCCGAAGACAACCATGCCCGCCGCAGTCGCGGCGGCCGCCGTCTGTTCCATCTGCTCCGCCGAGGACTGGCCCCATACGGCTTCATCCGCGCCCCAGGAGATGCTGCAGACATCGCATCCGTCCTGGGCCGCCTTCTGTACCGCCGAGCCGATGTCCTGGGACCAGTACACCCGAATCGTCGCCGGGCGCGCCGTCGCCGCGAAAAAGGAGGCGCCCGCTACCTGGATATCGAGCGCCACTTCGTAGTCCGGGTCATTCGAAGAGCCGACGCTTTGGTTGGGACTGTTCTGGGTGCCGTCCACCGACACATCCGTGATCTGCGGAGAGGGCTGGTTCAGCCCCTGGAAGAACGCATCCATGTCGGACTGCACCCATCCGCCGCCCAGTTCCACAATGGCGATCACGCCGTTGCCGGGCAATGCCGTCGGCCAGTTGTAGGCAGCGCAAAGCGATGGCACTTTATAGGGCGCCGGTGCCGCGGCCAGATCGGCAGGCACCGTGCTCTTGGGTATCGCGTGGCTTACGCTCGATCGCAATTTGAAGTATGGCTTGCACTTGACCTTGGGGGTGGGGGAAGACGCCATGACAAACTCCTTCAGTGATTTTGAAAGCCGCTGGCGGCGAGTATGGCACACGCGCGTTTCAGGGCGCAAAAGCAACGATGCCCGGAATCGAACGATGAAAAGCCAACTGGCAGGCCTGTCGCGCTGCCCGCCGTCCCGGCCGCTTCCAAGCCGTACTATCGAGGGTGGGAGATTCCCCACCCGAGGGCACACCACTTTGGCATACGACGATCTGCGCGACTGGATCAAAGCACTGGAAAAGAACGGCGAGCTGCGGCGCATTCGGGAACAGGTCTCGCCCGAACTGGAGATCACCGAAATCACCGATCGCGTCTCGAAGATCGGCTCCCCGGGGAAGGGAATCCGCTCCTCCCCAAACAAGTTCGCCCCCGGCGGCCCCGCGCTGCTGTTTGAAAACATCAAGGGCCATCCCGGCCATCAGGTCCTGATCAACCAGTTCGGCAGCGAACGCCGCATGGCAATGGCGCTCGGCGTCGAGCGCATCGAGGAGATCGCGGACCGCATCTCCGGTTTGATGAATGTGAAAGCGCCCGAGGGCCTCTTCGACAAAATCAAGATGCTGCCCCAGCTCGGTGCACTCGCCAGCGCCTTCCCAAAGACAGTCAGCGCCCGCGATGCCCGCTGCAAGGAAGTCATCCTGCGGGACGGCTTTGACCTGAACGCTTTCCCGATCCTCAAGTGCTGGCCGCACGATGGCGGGCGTTTCATTACCCTGCCTTGCGTGCATACCCGCGACCCGCGCAACGGCAAGCGCAACATCGGCATGTACCGGATGCAGGTATACGACGGCCAGACCACCGGCATGCATTGGCAACGGCAGAAGGTCGCGGCCGAGCATTATCGCGAGGCAATGCGCAATGCCGCGGTTGCCGCGACGGCGGGCGCGTTGAGCGAGAAATCCGCGCGCGTCGCCGCCATGGCGGAATCCGCCGGCGGTGCCGTCACCATTCCCGACGGCCCCATCGGAGGCCTGCCGCAAATTACCCTCGGCAAATTGCAGGGCTCCCGCTTCGAAGTGGCCGTGGCCATCGGCACCGATCCGGCGACCACCTTTTCCGCCATCGTTCCCGCCCCGCCCGAAGTTGAGGAGTTCATGATCGCCGGCTTCCTCCGCGGCAAGCCCGTCGAAATTGTGAAATGCGAAACCGTCGACCTGGAGGTTCCAGCCCACGCCGAGATCATCCTCGAGGGCTATGTCGAATTAGGCGAGCTCCGCGGCGAAGGCCCCTTCGGCGACCACACCGGCTTCTACACCATGACCGACGAGTATCCCGTCTTTCATCTCACCTGCATTACCCATCGCCGCGATCCAATCTATGCGGCGACGATTGTCGGAAAACCTCCCATGGAAGACGCCTGGATGGGCAAGGCGGTGGAGCGCATCTTCCTCCCCGCGATGAAGATGACCATCCCTGAAATCGTCGACATCCATCTTCCCGTCGAAGCGGTGTTTCACAACCTGATGCTGGTTTCGATCCGCAAAAGCTACCCCGGCCAGGCGCGCAAGGTCATGAACGCCATCTGGTCGCTCGGCCAGGCCATGTTCACCAAGTGCATCATCGTCGTCGATGAAGACTGCGATGTGCAGGATGCGGGAGAAGTGGTCCTGCGCGTCGCGAATAACATCGATCCGGAGCGTGACATTCAATTCATGCTGGGGCCGGTCGACTCGCTCGATCACGCGTCGCGGTTGCCAAACTACGGATCGAAGATGGGCATCGACGCCACCCGCAAGTGGAAGGCGGAAGGATTCGAGCGGCCCTGGCCCGCGATCATCGAGATGGACGCGGCGACTAAGTCGCGGATCGACGCGATCTGGGCAAAGTTGGGACTGTAACTAAAGTCAGCACACTGCCCTCTACCGCTCGTTGATGTACCACCTTCCGTAGCAAAAGGACCACTCCGCAACTGCGGAGTGGCCCTTCGATTCGACGGGCGACAGTTTTTACCGCGCGCCGGC
This sequence comes from uncultured Acidobacteriota bacterium, assembly GCA_963730805.1. Lineage (GTDB taxonomy): Bacteria > Acidobacteriota > Terriglobia > Terriglobales > Acidobacteriaceae > Telmatobacter. Next base: position 1,355,855 of record CAVSTL010000001.1, read on the forward strand.
GAGGGAAGGCCGGGGATCCAGCTTGCCGCTGGCGTAACCCTTGGCCATTTCTTCGATGGCAACGGGCTTGTAGTCCTTGGCGTGCCCGGCCTGGCCGAATTCGCTCATGCGCTCCGCCACAACCTTCTTCATGGCGTCGCGCGCCGGCTTCATGTAATCGCGCGGATCAAACTTCTCGGGGGTCTCCCAGAGGACCTTGCGGATCGCGCCGGTGATCGCGAGGCGGTTGTCGGTGTCCACGTTGATCTTGCGCACGCCGTTCTTGATGCCGAGCTGAATCTCTTCGACAGGCACGCCCCAGGTCTGCTTCAGCTTGCCGCCAAACTGGTTCACGATGTCCTGCAGATCCTTGGGCACCGACGAGCTGCCGTGCATGACCAGGTGAGTGTGGGGCAGGCGGCGGTGAATCTCGATCAGCACGTCCATCTTCAGTACGGAGCCATCCGGCTTCTTGGTGAACTTGTAAGCGCCGTGGCTGGTGCCGATGGCCAAGGCCAGGGCGTCCACGCCGGTGCGTTCCGCGAATTCGACCGCCTGGTCGGGATCGGTGATGTGCTCAAGTCCGGTGCCGCCGGCCCCGTGCCCGTCTTCCACGCCGCCCAGCACGCCGATTTCGCCTTCCACCGTGATGCCGCGCTCGTGGGCGTAGTCAACCACCTTCCGCGTCACTTCGACGTTTTGCTCAAACGTTGAAGGCGTCTTGCCGTCTTCGAGGAGCGAGCCGTCCATCATCACGCTGGTGAAGCCCAGGGCGATGGCGCTCTTGCAGGTCTCAAAGCTGTTGCCGTGGTCCTGGTGCAGGGCCATGGGAATCTCGGGATGCAGTTCGTTGGCCGCCAGCATCAGGTGATAAAGATAGCGATCCTCGGCAAACGCGCGCGCGCCGCGGCTGGCCTGGACGATGACGGGAGAGTTGGTCTCCACGGCCGCGCCCATGATCGCCTGGATCTGTTCCATATCGTTGACATTGAAAGCGCCGACGCCATAACCGCCCTTGGCGGCTTCATCGAGGAGCTGCCGCATTGTTACCAGAGCCATAGAAATTCTCCTTCTGGTGCTCGCTCCAGCCGGCTGGGACCCGCAAATGTTCCTGCCCGGCGGCGGGAACTGCAATCGTCAATATGGTAGCAGAGGGCTCGTAGAAAATTCTGTGGCGGAAGCCACAAGAAAGGTATCGACAGCCGTGCCGGGAAATCTTTTTCTTCCGGACAATCGGTCAGTGGAGCCCTTAAGAAAAGCGATTTATTGTCTTGACAACCCTGTCCGCGTCAGCCTAATTTGCGTGCGGTGCCGCGCTTTCAATGCTCCTTCCGTTTCGAGGCGGCAAAAAGGAATCATCCCTCTCCGGCTTCAAATTGATTCCATGTCAGGAGCAAACCATGAAACTTCCCCCTCATGTTTACCGCCTCTCTTCGAAATCGCCGCAACCCGTAAATCAGCAGCAGCGTTCTCCACGGCGGGTCCCGTGGTTCATCCTTTTCGCGTGTTTCCTGTGCATGGCCGCGAACATGGCCGCAGGCCAACCGGGCCGCGGCTGGATCTCCACCTGGCAGGGAACACCCACACCGGGCGGCACCTTCTATTCACCCGGCTGCCCGTCGGACGTGGGGCTGACCAACCAGACCGTGCGCAATGTTGTCCACGTATCTGCGGGCGGCGACTGGGTGCGGGCGCGTATTTCCAATGAGTACGGCGCCAATCCGCTTTCGGTGGGTGCGGCTACCATCGCGGTTGCGGGAAGCGGAGCCGCGACAGCACCCGGCTCACTCCACCCGCTGCGTTTTGCCGGCAGCACGTCGATCCTGATTGCCGCAGGAGGCGAGGCAGTCAGCGATCCTGTGCCGCTTGAAGTCAAGGCGCTCGATACTCTCGACGTCAGCGTCTATGTTCCCGGCAGCACCGGCCTGGCGACGCAGCATTACTATGCCGACCAGGACAACTACCTCGCGGCCGGCGATCAGACCGGCTCGGCGATTGCGGGCCCATTCAGCACCACGATTTCGTGCTGGATGTTTCTTTCGGGCGTGGAGGTCATGACGTCGCCGAAAGTCGCGGGAACGCTGGTGGCCTTCGGCGATTCCATAACCGATGGCTATCTCTCCACCAACGATGCCAATCGGCGCTATCCTGACGACCTTGCAAGAAAGCTGGCCATGCGCAGGGGCCGCACCCTGGCGGTGGTGAACTCGGGAATCATTGGCAACGAGCTGCTCACCGTTCGTCCCTTTCTGCAGTTTGGTTATGCGGCGCCGAACCGCTTTGCGCGGGATGTGCTGACGCAACCGGGCGCCCGCGCCGTGATTCTGCTGGAAGGCATCAACGACATCGGCGATCGTTCCGCCAAGGCCGAAGACCTGATTCCGGTCTACCAACAGCTGATCATCGCCGCGCATGATGCGGGACTGAAGATCTATGGCGGAACGCTTTTACCTTTTGCGGGATCGAACGGCACATACGGCGGCGACTATGGCACGCCGGCGGGCGAGGCGGAGCGCCAGAAGGTGAATGCCTGGATTCGGTCCAGCGGGGCGTTCGATGGCGTGATCGATTTCGATAAAGCGACTCGTGACCCGTCCGATCCCACCCGGCTGCTTCCGGCCTATGACGCGGATCATCTGCACCCCAACGATGCCGGCTACCAGGCCATGGCCAATGCCGTAAACCTGGGAGAAATTCTGGAGGCGATTGATTGACGTTGGGGTTTTGCCGGAGGGCGCGATCACGCCGCCTTCCGGCATTTTCATTTTGGCGGGTTAGGCGCCGCCGTGCGGCGATCGCAGGTCGCAAGTTCGCCGCCCATCTCTTTTCGAGGGCGAGCGTTGCCGGCGCGGCTGGGTATGGAATAATCGCCCGGTGATCGCAGCCACTCCCCATCTCTATCTCCCGGCGTGCGTTGCCGGGACAGTGCTCCTTCTCCTGTTGCTGATCGCGCGTCTGCGTCTGCATCCCGCCCTGGCGCTGATGATCGCGGCGCTGAGCCTGGGCATTGCCTCGGGGATGCCGCTCGCGCAGGTGCCGGTCTCGTTCACGGCCGGCGTCGGCAACCTGATGGGCCACATCGCGATCATCCTGGGGTTGGGCGCGATCCTGGGCCGGCTGCTCGATCGTTCCGGCGCCGCCGCGGCCCTGGGAGGATCGCTGGTCGAAGTCTTCGGACCTCGCGGCGTGGCCTGGGCCATGCTCGTTCTTGGCATCGTGGTCGGCCTGCCCGTGTTCTTCGAGGTGGGCCTCGTGCTGCTGATGCCCATCGTCGTGGCGGCCGCGCGCCGCAGCGGGCGTCCGCCGATCCTGGTCGCCATTCCGCTCCTGGCCGGGCTATCGATCATGCACGGGACAGTTCCGCCGCATCCAGCGGCTCTGCTGGCTGCAACGGCGTATCACGCCGACGTCGGCAGGACCATCCTGTTCGGACTGGTTGTTGGAATTCCGGCGGGCATCCTCGGGGGGCCGGTTCTGGGATGGTTCCTCACCCGCCGGTGGCTCAGAAAAGCGCCCGCCGGCATGTCTCCGGCGGTGCCCGGCGGGGACGGTCCCGCCACAGCCACCGTGTCGAGCGGAGCTCTGGAAACTTCAGACAGCGTTCCTCCTCCGGCGGGCGCGGTGCGCGCGGCAATCGCGATCCTTCTGCCCATCGCGCTCATCTTTCTGGGCAGCTGGGCCGATGCCATGGCAGCGCCGGGAAGCGCCCTGAATCGAGCGTTACACTTCGCCGGCAGTCCGGATGTCGCCTTGCTGATCGCGGTCATCGTCGCGCTGGTCACCCTGGGGCCGCGCATTCAAACCGACCGCCAACACGGCCCGGAACTGTTGCGCAAACTCACCGGGGAATCCTTCGGGCCTATCGCCAACGCCATCGTGATCCTCTCTGCGGCGGGAGGATTGAGCGGCGTGCTGCGCGAATCGGGCGCGGCGCAGGCCACCGTGAGCCTCGCCATGGGTGCGCACATGCCTCCGCTGGTGCTGGCCTGGCTGCTGGCCGCCGTAGTGCGCGTCTCCATGGGATCGGCCACCGTCGCCATGGCCGTGGCCTCGGGCGTGCTCGCGCCCATGGCGGCAACCACGGGCATTCGCCCCGAACTGCTGGTGATGGCCACCGGTTGCGGATCGCTGATGCTGTCGCACGTCAACGACTCCGGCTTCTGGCTGGTGCAGTCGCTCTTCAACCTCTCGCCGAAACAAACCCTCTCAACCTGGTCGGTAGTCGAGACGGTGCTTTCCATCGCCGGCCTGGGGGCGACACTTTTTCTCTCCGTCTTCATGCGGTAGTCTCAGTTGTCAGTTCTTAGTTCGCAGTTCTTGGTTCTCAGTGTTCAGGAAGTTCTGGAGCTCGGAGCTGGTAGCTGGACACTAGGAGCTAGAAGCCGAGTCCAGGAGCCAGTTGCCCACGATGCCCTACGTCCGCCGTATTCTTCCGTTTGCCGCAATCGCCGTTTTCGTTGCCGCCTCCGCCGCGCAAAAGCCGCAATATCCTGACTATCCGAGCGAAATACCGTCGCACCTCGTGGCGGCCACCGAGGGCTTCGATTTCGCCCGCCGCGAAGTCATGGTCCCCATGCGCGACGGGGTTCGCCTGCACACTGTGATCCTGGTACCGAAGGGGGCCGCCCACGCGCCCATGCTCCTTACCCGCACGCCGTACGACGCCAGCGCCATGACCACTAACGTCCATAGCGCGCATCTGGGACCCAATCTTTACGGCTACGACAATGCCACTGAAGTGATCGTCGACGGCGGATACATCCGGGTGACCCAGGACGTTCGAGGCAAGTACGGTTCGGAGGGAGATTTCGTGATGAACCGGCCCCTGCACGGTCCACTCAACCCGACCGCGGTCGATGAATCGACCGACACCTGGGACACCATCGACTGGCTGGTGAAGAATGTGCCGGAGAGCAATGGCAAGGTGGGTGTGCTGGGCATCTCGTATGACGGTTTTCTGCCTCTGATGGCCGTCATCCATCCGCACCCGGCGCTCAAGGTCGCGGTGCCCATGAATCCCATGGTGGACGGATGGATGGGCGACGACTGGTTCCACAATGGGGCCTTTCGCGAACAGAACATGCCCTACATCTACGAACAGGAGGGCACCCGCGAAAATGACCCAAAGGCCAAGTGGTGGACCTCGCACTTCGACGACTACGACGAGTTCATGAGCGCGGGCTCGGCGGGCGAACTGGGCCGCCGCCACGCCCTCGAGCAGATGGGATTCTGGAAGAAGATCCTCGCCCACCCCGCTTACGACGCCTTCTGGAGCGATCAGGCCATGGACAAGCTGCTGGCCGCCGATTTCTCAAGCGAAGGCATCAAGGTGCCCATGATGCTGGTGCACAGCCTTTGGGATCAGGAAGACATCTATGGCGCCCCCTCGGTCTACAAAGCCATCAAACCGCTCGACAAGGACAACGACAAATTGTTCATGGTCCTTGGCCCCTGGCATCACGGGCAGGAGATCGAGGATGCGGCCTCGCTCGGAGCGATTCATTTCGGGTCCGACACCGGCACCTGGTTTCGCCTGAATGTGCTTCGCCCGTTTCTCGATCACTACCTCAAGGACGATGCTCCCGCGGACAGCGATGTGGCGAAGGTGACAATCTTCGAAACCGGCGTGAACCGCTGGCAGAAACTGGACGCGTGGCCGGTATCACCGGCGATGAAACCGCTTTACCTGAAGCCCGGCTTCAAACTGAGCTTTGATGAAAGCGGGGCTAGTGGAACTGGCGGTGCCAGTGAGTCGCCCAACTCCACGAATAACGCTAACCCCGCTGACTCCGCCGCTTTCGACGAATACGTTTCCGATCCCTCCAAGCCGGTGCCGTTTCGCTCCCGGCCCAGCCAGCCGGTCGGCTACGAGCCGCCGTTCACCTGGACCCAGTGGCTGGTTGATGATCAGCGCGAGCCCTCCGGTCGAACCGACGTCCTCACCTACCGCTCCGACGTGCTCACCACGCCGGTGCACATTCTGGGCCAGCCCGTTGCCAGCCTGGTCGCTTCCACCAGCGGCAGCGATTCGGATTGGGTGGTGAAGCTGATCGATGTGTATCCCGATGAAGTCGCGGGCCAGCCCGGGCTGGGCGGCTACCAGCTTCCCATCGCCATGGACATCTTCCGCGGCCGCTACCGGGAGAGCTTTTCGGCACCCAGGGCGATCGAGCCCAACAAGCCGCTGCCCTATCGCTTCGCCCTGCCGGCGGCCAATCACGTCTTTCTGCCCGGCCACCGCATCATGGTGCAGGTGCAGTCGAGCTGGTTCCCGCTCTACGACCGTAACCCCCAGACCTATGTTGACAACATCTTCTGGGCCAGGCCGGAGGACTACAGGAAGGCGACCCAGCGGGTCTACCACGCACCGGGCGAGGCCAGCGCAGTGGAATTGCCGGTGGTTACGGAGAATTAACGGCTCCTACTTCGCCAGCACCGACCGCTGCACCTTGAAGATTTCCTGTAAGCCCGCCTCGGCCAGGTCGATCAGCGCGTTCATCTGCGCGCGGGTGTAGCTGCCCTTCTCGGCCGTGGCCTGGGTTTCGATCAAACCGCCGTTGGCGGTCATCACCACGTTCATGTCCACCTCGGCCTGGGAATCTTCCTCGTAGCACAGGTCGAGCAGCGGCGCGCCGTCCACGATTCCCACCGACGTGGCTGCCACCAGCTGCTTCAATGGAGATGTTTTCAGCGTGCCCGCCGCCACCAGCGCATTCAGGGCCAGGGCCAGCGCTACCGCGGCGCCGGTGATGGCCGCCGTGCGGGTACCGCCGTCCGCCTGGATGACGTCGCAATCCAGAATGACGGTACGCTCCCCCAGGGCGTGCATGTCGACCACCGAACGCAGACTGCGGCCAATCAGCCGCTGGATCTCATGGGTGCGGCCGCCGATCTTGCCGCGTTCGCTCTCGCGCGGAGTCCGGGTCACCGTCGACCGGGGCAGCATGGCATATTCGGCCGTCACCCAACCCCGGCCGGAGTTGCGCATCCAGCCGGGCACGCCCGGCTCAATGGTGGCGTTGGTCAGCACCCGGGTATTCCCCAGGGAAACGAGCACCGATCCTTCCGCGGTCTGAACGAAATTGGGGGTCAGGGCAAGGGGCCGTAACTGGTGGGAAGCCCGGCCGCCGGGCCGGAAGAACTCTTCAGGCATAGGGGAATTGTACTTGGGCCGGCGGAGCGATTTTCCCATTCCCGGAATGGAAATCTGTTCCCAGAACGATCCCGAGTCGGGAATCAGATGTAAACGACTGAAATGAAGGCCATTCTTCAAGACGCGGGCCCGTGCGCCGTTCCATTTTGGCACCGATACGCCGATCGGACCGACCTCGGTGGAATCGGTAAGCCAGCATAAATCCCGGCTTAACAGCAACTTAGATAAGATGTGGCGCTTTGGCACACAACGTGTATTAGAAGAGGACAACCGGATGCAGAAATGGAACCGGGCCGGCAACGACACATAGGGCGCGAAGAAAGGAAAGCGGAGATGGGAGCAGCACACGCAACGGCAGCGGGCATGGCGGAGCGCAATCGGGTGGAGGCGGTGGCCGAGACACTGGCGGCGATTCACAATCACGGCGAAAGCCTGGGCGAGCTGGCGCACGACGCCCGCAATCTGGTCACCGCTCTTTCGCTTTATTGCGACCTCTTGGAGGAGCCGGGGGTGCTGGCGTCGTCGCACCGGCACTACGGGAGCGAGCTCCGGCTTCTGACCGACGCCAGCCGCCGCCTGGTTGAAAAGCTCTCCGTCCTCGACAGCGGAGAGGGCCAAGGCTCGCTGCCAGTCGTCTCCTCCCTGCAGGGACGCCTGTTTGGCGAAATCTCCGGGCCGCATTATCCGTTGAACATCGAGCCGATGTCCATCGGCCTCATCGACGACCTGGGCGAAGAGTTGCTGGCCAGCCGCGATTTGCTGGCAGCGCTGGCCGGCCCGTCCATATCCGTCACAGTGAACGCCTGCCGCGGGGCGTGGTCGGTGCAGATGAGCAGCGAAAGCCTGATCCGGGCGCTCGTGAACCTGGTCAAGAATTCCGCCGAATCGATCGGCGGCGCCGGCTCCGTGGCATTGAATTTGAACGAGTGCCGCGACCAGGACGGCGCAGTCCACTCCCTGGTCCTGAGTTTTGAGGACAGCGGCCCCGGGATTCCGGAAGAAATGCTGGAAGAGGTATTCGAACCGGGCTTCACCACCCGGACCGGAGAGCGGCCCGCCGGCGGCTGGGCGTCAGGCCACCGCGGTCTGGGACTATCGATTACCCGTTCGATCGTCGAGGCCGCCGGCGGCACCATTCACGCCGAGGCCCGCGAGCCCCACGGCGCGCGTTTCGTAATCGAACTGCCGGTGCGATCCAGGTAACGACGGCACCTTTCAGAATTCCGGTGTCAGTAGACCGAACACCCTTGCAGGCTTTCCATCGCCTATCAGCCGATCCAAATCCTGAATTCTGAAACTTTAACCTGAACCCTGAAACCTGACCCACATCACTACCCAACCAGGCTCGAGGCGACTACAATGCTGGCAACAGTCTTCAACACGAGAATCATGGAGTTTATTCCTCAAGCGGCGGAGCCGGCGGTGCGTCTGCACGTGCTGGTAGTCGATGCCGATCCCGCGGTGCGGTCGGCGTGCGCTGAAATTGCGACCAGCCTCGGCTACGCAGTCGACTCGACCGGAGACCTCGGCCAGGCGCGCAGCCTGCTGCGTGGCCATGCCGCTGACATCGTGCTTATCAATCTGCCGCCTCGCACAAACCACGGCCTTGAGCTGATCACCGAGGTCAGGACGCTCCATCCTGACACCTCGGTAATTGCCATGACGGCATCGGGGTCGGTGAACGCGGCGGTGGAAGCCATGCGCTGCGGTGCCTCGGACTACCTCACCAAGCCGTTCGCGATGGACGAGCTCTCCAGCGTTCTCGACCGCGCCTCTTCCTCTCATGTCACCGATACCGGAACGCGCCGGCTGCGCGAACGGCTGCGTCTCTCCCAGGGGCTGGGGTCGATGATCGGCCGCTCCGCCGAAATGGAAAAGCTTTATCGCATCCTGTCGAAGGTGGCGCAGAGCTCCCACCCGGTGCTCATCCTGGGCGAAAGCGGCACCGGCAAGGAACTGGTAGCGAGGACTATCCACGCCTACGGTCCCAATGGTCAAAAGCCATTTCTCCCGGTGGACTGCGGGTCGCTTGTGCCCTCTCTCATCGAGAGCGAACTGTTCGGCCACGTCAAGGGCGCGTTCACCGGGGCCAACCATGCCCGGGACGGCCTGCTGGTGGCTGCGGAAGGCGGCACCGTGTTCCTCGACGAGATCGGCGAGCTCTCTCTCGACCTTCAGGCCAAGCTGCTGCGGGCCCTTCAGGAGAGGGAAGTGCGCCCAGTTGGCGCTACCCATCGCATACCGATCCGGGCCCGCATCGTGGCGGCCACCAATCGCGACCTGGCCTCCATGGTCGAGACCGGGGGCTTCCGCAAAGACCTCTTCTACCGCCTCAATGTGGTCAACCTGCGGCTGCCCGCGTTGCGCGACCGCCGCGAGGACATCCCCCTGCTGGCGGCGCATTTTCTAGATCGCATCAGCCGCGAGCGGGGTGCCAAGTTCACCCTGAGCGACGAAGCACTGCGCATCATGATGGCGTATTCCTGGCCGGGCAACGTACGCGAATTGGAGCACGCGATGGAGCGGGCCTGCACCCTCTCGTCCGGGCCCGTCCTCTATCTCGGCGATTTTCCTACACAGCTGCAGCAGCAGGGTCTTGAATCCCGGCAGGTTATTCCCAACGGGCGGGAGCCGGAGGCCGGCACACCGGGCGTGATGACGCTTGCCGACCTCGAGCGCCAGGCCATTCTCGATGCCATTCGCAGGCTGCATGGCGACAAACTGCAGGCCGCCAAACTGCTCGGCATCGGGAAGACCACTCTTTATCGCAAGCTGAAGGAATATGGGATCGCCGATCCCATGCAGCAGGAGTAACTGAAAGACAGCTTCTAGCTCCCACCCGCTAGCTCGTTTGGTGCTATCGGGGAGGTTCTGGCCTGATCCGTCATTGTTTGAGCCAGAAACTAGAAGCTGGAAGCTGGAACCTAGGAGTCTTGAAATGAGCATTCTGTTAGTGACCGGTATCGAAGGGGCGCACAACTGCGCCGACGTCGTGGGCAAGCTTCTGGACATGCAAATCATGATTGCGGAAGGGCGCAAGGGGGCCCTGACCCTTCTGCGGCAGCGCGAGTTTGCGGTTGTGGTGGTGGACGACACCCTGGCGACTTGCGATCCGGCCTCTGCCGAGGCCATCTGGGAGCGTTCCGGGCTGGCCATCCCGATCCAGGTCAACTTCGCCGTCTCCGGCGCCGCCCGGCTGGTGAGGGAGATTCGCGCCGCCCTTCATCGTCGCGAACGCGAACAGGAACTGGCGCGACGCGCCGCGGCGGCCGCGGTTGAGTCGGAAGTCAAGAACACTGTCGCCGGCCTCCTCCTCCAATCGCAGCTCGCCCTGTCGAGCAGCGACGCCGCCTCACCGGTAACGGAGAGGCTCAAGGTAGTCGCCAACCTGGTTGGCGATTTGCGCCGCCAGTTGAATGCCAGCGCCGAGGCCGGAACCTAGCAATAGCCATGAGCCTTTAGCTGCTGGCTCTTAGCCTTGGTCTTGTAATTGGTCTCTTATTGCTTTCTTGATGCCCAGCCTTCCTCCAGGCCCGGGCATCAGGCGAGGTTCTAAAAGCTAAAAGCTAAAATAAAAAAAAAAAAGCTAAAAGCTAAAAGCTAAAAGCTAAAAGCTAAAAGCTAAAAGCTAAAAGCTAAAAGCTAAAAGCTAAAAAGCTAAAAGCTAAAAGCTAAAAGCTAAAAGCTAAAAGCTAAAAGCTAAAAGCTAAAAGCTAAAAGCTAAAAGCTAAAAGCTAAAAGCTAAAAGCTAAAAGCTAGAAGCTAGAAGCTAGAAGCTAGAAGCTAGTAGCTGCAGCTAAATGCGGCCCCTCTGCCTTACCCTGATCTGGTATGCAACCATCGGCCGTATTGCTGATCGACTGCCCCGACCGTCCGGGCCTGGTGGCGCGTGTGGCTTCGCTTCTCTACGAGCGGGGAGCCAATATCCTGCACGCCGACCAGCATCAGGATCACGAACTGGGACTCTTCTTCATGCGCGTGGAGTGGGGACTGACCGTCTCCGCCGCCGCCGTTGCTTTCGACCTCCCCGGCTTCGAGCGCGCCTTCGCGCCGCTCGCCGAGGAGCTCGAAATGCGCTGGACGCTGACCTCCACCGCCCGCCGGCCCCGCGTGGCGCTGCTGTGCTCCCAATATCTGCACTGTATGGCCGACCTGCTGGAACGCTGGCACAACGGCGAACTCAAGTGCGACATACCCGTCATCGTTTCCAACCACCGCGACGTTGAAAAGCTCGCCGCCTTCTACGGCGTTCCCTTCGAACACGTGCCGGTCACGCCCGCGACCCGCGCCGCGGCCGAAGCCCGAGGCCTCGAAGTTCTCGCAGCGAAAGGGATCGACCTGGTCGTCCTGGCCCGCTACATGCAGATTCTCTCTCCGGCCTTCGTGGCCCGCTACCCTTCGGCGATCATCAACGTGCATCACTCGTTTCTGCCCGCGTTCGTCGGAGCGCGGCCCTACCATGCGGCCCATGCGCGAGGCGTAAAGCTGATCGGAGCCACCAGCCACTACGTCACCGAGGTGCTCGACGATGGCCCCATCATCGAGCAGGATGTGGCGCGCATTTCCCACCGCGACCAGGTAGAGGACCTGGTGGCCCGCGGCCGCGACCTGGAACGCATCGTGCTGTCGCGCGCCGTCCGCTGGCACCTCGACCGGCGCATCCTCTGCTACGGGAACAAGACGGTGGTGTTCGACTAGAGAGCAGGGAACAGGGAGCAGGAAATGGGGAATAAAAAAATAAGGGCGGGATTCGCTTTGCGAATCCCGCCCGCACCGCGCTTCCGACGGCACCTGGTTACAGCGCCACGGTAACCGCCTTGAGCTCGGTGTAATTGTGAAGCACTTCTTCGCCCATCTCCCGTCCCCAGCCGGATTGCTTGTATCCGCCGAAGGGCAGGGAGGCGTCGAAGACATTGTGGCAGTTGACCCAAACGGTGCCGGCGCGCAGGCTGCGCGCCACCTTGTGCGCCAGGCTCAGGTTCTGCGTCCATACCGACGCGGCCAGGCCATAGACGGTGTCATTGGCTCTCTTGACGATTGCGTCGACGTCGGCGTCGGAGAAGGGAACCGCGCACACCACCGGTCCGAATATCTCCTCCTGCACCACCTTCATCCGGGTGTTGGTGTTGGTCAGCACCGTAGGGCGAACGAAGTAGCCGCGCTCCACGCCCGACACCGGGCCGCCGGCCGACACTCGCGCGCCTTCTGAGATACCCGACTCGATGTAGCCGACCACCTTGCGATACTGCTCATCGCTCACCAGGGGCCCCATCTGGCAGGAGGGATCCATGCCCGGTGCCAGCTTGATGTCGGACGCGATGTTGCTCACACCTTCGACCACGCGGTCGAAGATCTTCTCGTGGATGTAAAGCCGCGAACCGGCGCAGCAGCACTGCCCATGGTTGAAGAAAATGGCGCTGGCCGTACCCTGAACCGCCTGGTCGATCTTGGCATCCGGGAAAACGATGGCTGGTGACTTGCCGCCTAGCTCCAAAGTGACTTTTTTCAGGTTTCCGGCCGCGGCTTTGACGATCAGCTTGCCCACTTCCGTCGAACCCGTAAACGCCACTTTGTCCACGAGTTCATGCCCAGACAGCGGCGCGCCGGCGCCTTCGCCGTAGCCCGTGAGGACGTTCACCACGCCCGCCGGGAACCCGGCTTCGTCGATCAGCTCCGCCAGGCGGAGACCGGACAGCGGGGTCTGCTCGGCCAGCTTGAGCACTACGGTGCACCCGCAGGCCAGTGCCGGGGCGATTTTCCAGGCCGCCATCAGCAGCGGGAAGTTCCAGGGAATGATCTGCGCCACCACGCCGATGGGTTCTTTGAGCGTGTAGGAGTGGAAGTCGTATCCCGCCGAGAGTGGCAGGGTCTTGCCGGAGATCTTGGTCGCCCAGCCGGCCATGTAGCGGAACATGTCCACCGCCAGCGGAACATCGGCTACGCGCGCTACCGCGAAGGGCTTGCCGTTATCGAGCGATTCCAGTTCGGCGAACTCTTCGAGATTCTTCTCGAGCAGATCGCCCAGTTTCCACAGCATGCGCCCGCGTTCCGAGGGGGCCATGCGCGGCCAGGGTCCTTCGTCGAAAGCACGGCGCGCCGCGCGTACGGCGCGATCCACGTCTTCCGCTTCCGCCTCGGGCACGTGGGTGATCACGTCGCCCGTGGCGGGGTTGTAGACCGGGAAAGTCTGTCCGGTAGCCGCCGCGACAAATTTTCCATCGATAAGCATGCGGTGATTCTTTTGGACAAAGTCGGCGGTGCGTCCGCTGACGCGGGGGTCGATGGTGACGGTAGCCATAATGTTGAACCTCGCTGGGTGCTTCCGGTTATGGCGCCTGCAGAGCAGAGGAAAGCGCCGTTGTCGGTTCTCCCGGCGCAATAAACCAAAACCAGGACAAACCGGAGTTGCACCAAGGAACACTACCACCGGCGGCTGTGGATTGGCCAGTGGGAGAAGCAGGGACCAAGGGAACAAGGGAATGAGAGAACGAGACCCGTTCGAGATCGTTCCGGCTCAGCTTGATTTTCCCGCCTGCGTAGCCTCCTCCACTTCGATCAACCTCCCGCTTTTCACGTCGTACACGTATCCGTAAATGGGAATCGAGCGCGGCACCAGCGGATGATTCCGGATTCGCAGCACGTCATCGACCACGGCGCCTTTCTGGTCGGCGACGGTCAGCCAGTCGATGAATTCGCCCTCCCGCGAGCCCGGCCCCTGGCCCACGTCGCGAAATCCGCCGGCGGTCAATTCGGCGGTCTCCAGGCTGCTTGCGAGCAGCCCGCGCATGACTCCATCGGTGAAGAATTCCATCCCGCAATCGGTGTGGTGGATAACAAAGAATTCGCGCGTGCCCAGCAGTTTGTAGCTGATCACCAGCGAGCGGATGGCATCGTCGCTGGCTCTCCCGCCGGCATTGCGAATCACGTGGGCATCGCCTTCCGCCAGGCCGGCGTATTTGGCCGGGTCGAGCCGGGCATCCATGCATGTGAGGACCGCAAAATGGCGGGCCGGGGGCAGGGTCAGGCTAGCTTTTTCACCAAACGATTCGCTGTACTTCCGGTTGGCGGTCAGGACCTCGTTCAAAACGGAACTCATTGCTCTCCTCCTGTGGACAAATTACCTAAATCGCGTTGGATCGGGCCCGGAAGCCCGCATATGGCTGAAAAAGACGGACAAGGGGCTGCGTCGGATGCGGAGAGTATCTTCGATCGGGAGGCTCTGCTCAACCGCCTACGCGCGGGAGCGACAACAACGGCGAAGAGACGCGGGACGCACGCAACGAGCCTAGCTCACCCATCCCTCGGCGTCAACAAACCGTGGCGTGCCCCCGTGCGGTGGACCCCGTGCCAGTGACAGGGCGCATCGGGAAGGGTCGAACCCCACGCCGGCGGTAGGCGAACCGATCTTTTCCAGATTTGACTTTCGTGGTTGCAATCTGCAATCTTCACCAAACCCCGCGGATTTGCACCTTCGCGACCATCCCCACCCGATAGGAGATATTCCGCCCATGAACCTGAAGCTACTCCCCCTCCTGTTGTGCGCAACAGGCATAGCTTTCGGACAGGCCGACACCAACGCGTCGCCCGACCTCAGCGCCAGACCGCCGGAGAACCTGAAGCTGCCGCAGACCGAAGCTCCGCCCATGCTCGGCATCCACTGGGCTCGCGACTTTGAGCCCAACGCCCGCGCCGCCAATGAAGCCGCTCAACCGGCGGCCCGCTTGAGAAGAAGCCCCAACATGACCTACCATGGCGGCGTCATCATGCCCACGGCAAACGCCGAGGCCATCTTCTGGGGCACCAGCTGGAGCAGCTCCCCCGGCGACAAGATTACCGGCATGGATTCCTGGTACACAGGCTTCAGCAACTCCAACTACGCCAAAACGTCCGACGAGTACACCGGATCCAACGGCCAGGTGGGCTCCATGACCGGGTATGGCGGGCACAAGATCGACACCTCGGCTTCCACGTCGGGAGGCAATACGACGACCATTCTCAACGAGGTGTGCAAGGTCATCACCAGTCCCGATCCCACCGGCAACGGCTACTACGCCGTCTACGCCGACACGCCGCGGGGCAACGCCGGCTACTGCGCCTACCACAGCGTGGGCACCTGCAATGGCATCCGGGTTCAGTTCGCTTACTTCTTCAAGCTCGACGGTGACGCCGGATGCGACCCCGGAGATACCTCCGGCCTCCACTCGCAGGGCCTCGCTGCCATTGCCAACGTCAGCGGTCACGAGCTCTCTGAGGCCCGCAGCGACCCCTCCAACCCCGGCGCCTGGTACGACTCCCAGGGCGAAGAAAACGGCGACAAGTGCGCCTGGACTTTCGGCGCCCCGCTCGTCACCTTCTCCAACGGCACCCAGTGGAAGATCCAGGGCGAATGGTCCAACACCGCCTATACCGCCGGCACCGGCTACCCCAACAGTTCCGGCCAAAAAGGCTGCCTCTCCGGCAAGTAACACTTCGAGATTTCGTCCAATAGGAAAAGGCCGCTCCGACCATCCTGCCGGTGCGGCCTTTTCTTATGTCCTGCTCCGGCTTTGCGCATCCATTGCGCGGAAAATGGAGCGCATCAGACCGGGCGCCGGGGTCCAGGAACTTTCTCCGCACACTAACCCTCGGACTTTTCAAACAGCCCCAGGATATCTGCATTTCCAGATTGCTCAACCAGCGCTTTAAAGGTTCGTCCCTGTGTGTCTTTTGCATCCCTCAGAGCGGGGAAGCGCTTGAGGAATCGCGCCGCCCACTCGATATCGCCTCTTTCAATCGCATAAGCGAAATCCGTCAACTCGATCCCCAGAAGTCCGCCCATCTCGCGAAGGTATTCAATCGCCCAGCCTGCCGGAGTCGCGGCAAACTGCCCATCGGCGGCGTTGATGTCGGCCCCTGTTTCGACCAGGATTCGAACCGCGTCGCGATGTCCGCCGAACGCCGCGTAGTGCAGGGCGGTTGCGCCGGTTTCGTCCCGCGCGTTCACGAGTTCGGGATGGCTGTGAACGGTCGATTTCACATCCTCGACCACGCCCAGCCGCGCCGCTTCGATCAGCCTGTCCAGGTCACTCATCGCGCTCACCCATCATGTATCCAGCCTCGCGATCCTCAGCCAAAGAGCATAATTCGGGTGCCCAGGTTTTGCGCGGATTGTTTTTGTGCCTGACGGATGGCGGCGCTGCACGATTGATCGGCGATCGCTTCCATCCATGCCTGCTTACCGGGCAGGGGAGTGGATCTCGCGCAGGAAGCCATCTGCGGTGATGAGAGCGCGATCGCCATCGCCGGAATGCGTGCCCGGGCCATTGACCATTCCGCCAAGAAGCCACCCACCATTCAGAGGCGCGATGGTGGTCAACTGGTTGTGGCGTGGACCCCCGGTGTAGCCAAGGTTCTGAGCCAGTGAACCGTCCGGGTTTAACAGTGCCAGCAATGGTTGTGCGGCTTCGGATATACTCGCGCCCGATGGGTTCTGTACGTAGCCGGTGGTGCCCAACGCGAGGTATCGCCCACCGGGCAACGCGGCGATATCGAACAATACATCTCCGCGATCGACATCGACCACGCTGTACGGACCGGGCATGCCATCGAGCCCGATCAATGCCGTGAAGGCATTCCAACCGCTTCCGTCCGGTCGAACCTCGGAGAGAACCCGGCCCACCAATACGAACCCGCCAGGAGTAGCGCGAACTCCATGGAGTTCGGAAAGCTCGTGGGTGTCGATTACAGTGCTTCCGAGGCGGCGGCCGTCGGCGATCGCCACCCGCGTGAGCAAGACACCTCGCGGCGCTGTAATTGGATCATTGAAATACTCTGAGTGGGCGCGGAACGTGAAGTTTTGCATTGGGGCATTCACGACACCGACGGCGAGGGTGGTAGCAGCATCCGAATCCGCATAAATCCGCAGATGATTCTGGAGCTGGCCAAACGTGTCGAAGCTACCACTTGTGATCCCCTCCGCGAGAATCGAGCTTCCAGGCTCTACCAGCGTCCGCCAGGAACGTGTATAAGCTCCGTTCGTGTCAGGGTCGAGGCGATAGGCGACGATGGCGTTCCGCCCCGTGCGCAACACGACCGCCAGGCTCTCCCCGAGTGGCGCAACCCGGGCGGCGTCGTGCATCAGGGCAGGCTGAAGAGCGTCATCATTCTTGATGCCCCCTGCGTAGTTAAAGAATGGATCGGTCGGGGAGGAGGAGTCGAGAAAAAGCTGGTCGCTTCGGATCGAGCCACGTGGATCGAGCCGGACGATGCGGACTTCGGTAGCCGTGGTGAGAATTGCCGAAGTGTCGCCGGAAGGGTGCAGCGCGAAGTCAACCACGGACCATCCCGGCGGCGGCATGTAGGTTTGCACGGTCTGGCCATCTCTCTGCAGTGTCGCCAGTGTGCGCTGCGGACCGTCCTCGAAGATGGAGTTGAGCCGCTCCTCAAGCAACACGACGTGGCTGCCTGCGGTGCGAGCCTTGATCACTGTCTGGCCGGAAACTGCCAGATCCACGGTACCCACGCTGGGGGGTGGCTGAAGTTTTGTATCTCCGCAGGCAACGAGAAGGCCAGCCGCCAAACCGAGGAGCGCCAAGAGAGCCACGGGCGTTCGGTCAACTCCCGTGGTACTCATCAAACAAGATCTCATTATTCCCGTCCGAAAGCCGAGATTACGCCCACAGAGCTTCAGCGCATGGCTTGTTGAGAATTGAATACACCGTGGATTGCAGGCAAGGTGTCACCGCGGTGTAAAAAGATGGTCAGAATGACGAGCATGGATGAGGATTCGAACCGCGGGAATTAGACCGGCGATATCTGGCGCAACGGCTTCGGGCTAACGGATTCGAGGATCACCGGAAGTTGGGGGCGATTAAATCACCGAAAGTGATTGGTCGGACACCGCTTTGGGCAAGTTTCATTTCGCCCGTTGACCTGTCTATAACTATAGGGTTGACCATGGGAATGGACGATGTGGACGGTAACCAAACTCGCCCGGCTCTGCGGGGTTTCCCGTACCGCCTTGTTGTATTACGAATCGATCGGTTTGATGAACCCGCCTGCGCGCACGGGCGGGAACTACCGCTGTTATTCCGAGGCTGACGCGGAACGGCTCAAAGCCATTCGCGCCTACCGCAACGCGGGGCTCAGCCTCGAAGACATTCGCGCGATCCTCAAGGCGACCGGCCGCCGCGGCCGCGCCGCCGCACCCAACGCCTCGGGGGTCCTCAAACGGCGACTGGTCGAACTGGACGCCGAAATCGAAGCGCTGCGCGCCCATCAGCATGCCATCCTGCAGCTGCTGGGCTCGCGCGCGCTGGGAAGGGCAGAGATGATCACCAAGGAGAAATGGGTTTCCATCATGCGTTCCTGCGGATTCACCGAAGAGCAAATGAGCCGCTGGCATGCCGAATTTGAACGCTCCGCACCCGAGGAGCACCAGGAATTTCTGGAGTTCCTGCACATCCAACCCGCGGAGATCAAAACCATCCGCGAAAAAAGCCGCACCGGCGCATAACTGCAAACATAACTGGATCCGCGAGGGCGCCACGTGGGCGTCCTCCGGTTCCTCAGTTCATGCCATCCGGGTCGGGGGCCAGAAACCGATGCGATTTCATTTCCGCAGTTCCACTGCGATCACCTGACCATCCACGGTCTTGTCCGAGCTTTCGGCGTACTGCACGCGTGCCTTCATACCTTCGATGCCGGTGCACGGCTGGATTGCGCCCTCAGGCGTGAATCCTAGCGCCGTGAATTCAATCTTGTAGTAGTTGTTGCTGTAGAGAGCCGCAGTTTTATTCGCGCCTTCGACGCGGAACTCGATCACGGCGGGATAACTGCATTTGACTTCGCGAAGGGATCCGAGCAATTCGTGCTTTGGTCCATCGGCCGGCTCCGTGGGGTGCTTCGGTTCCACATCCAATGCGACCGGAGTGGCGCCGGCCGGTAGCGCCGTGGCCTGAGCGGACTCCACGGCCGCCCGTTTGCGCGCGGTCTGAGCCTGCTGAAGTTGGGAAATCCTGACTTTGGCCTTGGCAGCATCGAGCGGAGTGGCCGCCATCTTTTGCGCATTCTCGAGCACCGCCATTGCATCCTGGTCGCGATCGAGGGAAGAGAGGAGGGTGACGAGGAATTCGCTGGCCGGATAAAACCGGGGATTCAGTTTGATGGCGGTTCGCAGGCTTTTTTCGATCACAGGATCATCCCATCCCTTGCCTGTCTCCAGGGTCAGGTTGGCAAAATTGAAATACGTAAAATAGTTGTCCGATTTAAGCGTCACGGCCTCGCCGTACTGCTTCAGAGCCTCGTCGCGACGGTTCGCGTGGTACGCGAGAGCGCCCATGGTTTCATGGGCCTGGGCATTATTCGGGTCGGCCGCCAGAACCGCCTCGATCAGTGCCTGGGCTTCCTTTTCGCGCTGCACTCCCACCAGGACATCTGCCCGGACCGCATCGGCTTCGGTCGAGGTGAGCCCCCGCACTTTGTAAACCGATTCGTCGATGGGCGCGGCGGCGCTGTTGAGGACGAATTGCTTGTAGCTGCTGGCGCGAACGTAAGACTCAAGAGCACTCTGGAGTTGTTTCAGATCTCCAAAAGCTTTTTCGGCGGCCGTGAGCGGATCCTCATTCTGACTTACAAGCCGGATGTAGTCATCCATCCGATGCGTTCCCTTTTCGCGATCGGTGACTTCCAGGAAGTGGGTCAGCGCCCACGATTCGGAATAAAAGACCGAGCCCTTCTGTTCTTCGTGATAGTAGGGCGAATTGCGATCGACCTTGAACAGCACTGGGAGAGGGATGAGCCGATTCTGACGCAGGTAAAGGATGTCGTCAGGACTGGGCTCTCCGAGCCACACATCCTTGTTGCGAATGTCGGTGTTCTGGATGAATTCGGCAAGTCCTTCGTTCAGCCAGAGGGGCATCCACGCGGCATCGCCGCTGAACTGCAGGTGAGTGTACTCGTGATAAACAGAAGCGAACGGATGTTCGAATTCGGCGTCGAGACGCAGCAGAATGTAGTTCTTGTCATAGACGCGCATGAACAGCCCGGCAAGCTTCAACTGCCCTTTGGCCAGGTACGATGCCGGCTCCAGGGCCTGGAAGCTCTTGGTGTTTTTCGCGGCAACGACAACGATGGGCTCAACCGGATCGACGTTGCCCTTGGGAAACAAAGCGTGGAACATCCAGCGCATGCGCTCGAATTGATCGAGAACACGACGCGCTTGTTTTTCGTTGGAATCGGTGAGGACGCGAAAATGCTCACTGCGCGCCTCGATCCACGGTTCCGGAGATGCCAAGCCAAGGCCACAGGAGGCGACCATCAGGACCGCAGAAGCCACAATCTTGCCGAGCATGATAAGGCGGAATTCTAGCAGACACACAATTCCGATGCCATGCAGCCCGTCACCCCCGGTGCGGCCCGGAACCGCACAGTCAAGTTGAACCGGCGCACTGCCATCCTGGCCGGTGGGCCGAGGGCAACCCGGGTCCACAGCTGCCGGCGAGAGCTTCACGGCTACACTAGTAAGGCGGAGGTCACCCAGTCTGAGCGCTCCACGGCAGATGGATGAAAGTCCGTTCGGAGAGGCGCCCGAAGAGACCGCGGCGGTGATCGCTGCCCTGCAGGAGGAAAAGAGCGACGACTTTCCGAGGGCGGTCCGCGCGCTGCGCAATCGCAACTTCCGCCTGTTCTGGACGGGCAATTTTCTCTCCAATATCGGCACCTGGATGCAGAATGTGGCCCAGGGCTGGCTGGTTCTCACGCTCACCAATTCCTCGTTCTGGCTGGGCGTGGTGGGGTTTGCGGGGTCGATTCCATTCCTGATCTTCACCCTCTTCGGAGGAGTCTATGCGGATCGGGTCAATAAACGGCATCTTCTCCTGGTGACGCAGACAGCCATGATGGTGCTGGCCTTTCTGCTGGCCGGGCTGACTTGGCTCAAATGGCTCAACGTGTGGGGCGTGGCGGCGATCGCCTTCGCGAACGGCGTAGCCATGGCGATGAATGCACCCAGTTATCAGGCCCTGGTGCCGAAGCTGGTTCAGCGCGAAGAATTGACCAACGCCATTGCGCTCAACTCGGCGCAATTCAACATGTCGCGCATCCTGGGGCCAACCCTGGGCGGGTACGCGATGTTGTTGTTCGGCGTGGCCGGGAACTTCTTCCTAAACGGGCTGAGCTTCGTTGCGGTGCTAGTGGCGCTGGTGAAACTTCGTTTTCCTGAAGAGAAACTCTCGCGCCACGAAAGCGTATTACGCAGCCTGCGCGGCGGTTTTGCCTACCTCAATCGTGAGCCCCAGATGCGCGTGCTGATGGGTATGACCGCGGTGGTGAGTCTTCTAGGCATGCCGTTCATTACCTTTATCCCCTACTTCGCCAAGATTCAACTGCACGCCGGCGAGAGCGGGCTGGGGTGGCTTCTGGCTTGCTCGGGTTCCGGATCGGTCGTGGGTGCGGTCACCATCGCGGTGCTGGGCAATATCCGGCGGCGGGGGATTGTAGTCACGGTTGCGGGGGTGATGTTTTTCCTGGCGATCATGGCCTTCAGCGAATCGCATCGTTTTGTGTTGTCGGAAATCCTTGCCTTTTTCGAAGGCTTCAGCGGGATCCTGATGATTTCCTGCTTCAACGTATCGATGCAGCACCTGTCGAACGATGCCATGCGAGGGCGCATCATGAGCATTTATGCGACCAGCTTTCTGGGTCTCCCCCCGCTCGGTTCGCTTCTGGCGGGCGAACTTTCGCGCCACATGCCCACCGGTCACGTGCTGGCTCTGATGGCGGTCTTGGCAACTCTCACATTTCTCGCAGTGTTTCTGACGTCCCGGCCATTACGCGAGTTGGACTGACCAAAAAATCGCGAATGGCCGTGACGACAGCTATGGTCCCTGGGGGAGAGTTATTTGCTGCCGGAAGCGGCACCGGAGGCGACCTGCGCCGCGGGCGAGGGACGCCGGCCGGGCTGCGAGGGAATCAGATCGGGCTGCGGGGTGAGGTAATTCTTGTAAACCGTCACGTGGAAGCACCGCTGGCGGAATTCCTCTTCCACGTCGATCATGCCCGCCGTTTGCATAGCCAGCAGATGATTGCGCATCCACCCCAGTTCCTGCCGGCTCATGCCCTGCTTCACGATATCGACGGTGCCGCCGGTCAGATGCGGGCTCACGATGTCGCCTTCGGCCGCCGCGGCATTGCCATTGGTCCGCATCAGTCGCTGCTGGTATTCAACCGTGCGGACCGCGGAGCTGATCTCGATCGGCTTATGGAACATGGCAGCGTGGGTCCGCGACAGGTCGGCAAGAAAGTTTGCTGTCCAGGGACGGCAATAGCGGTGATTCTCAACCAGGTCGGAGTTGATCAACAGTGTGGACGAGACCGGGACCGGCACCAGCAGCTTTTGCTCGATCCGGCTGGCCAGATCGTCCTCGTCGAGGATGCGCTCCAGGCCGTCGGCCTCCATACGTTCATTCTGGCGGGCCAGCGATTCGAAGGAACCCTTTAGCGGGGAAGGCGGCAGAGCAGGATAGCGTACCCCCCGATTGCGCACCAGGGAAGCGCGCCGAAAGGTGGGCTGGCCGGCCGCCTGGACTCTGCGCGCGGTGCGCGCACTGCCACGCTGCTTGCGGTGAGAGGAAGTCCCGGACGTGGCCCTCGACGGCCGCCCCGCTCGAGCGCCGGCTGAGTGACTCCCGGCCCGCAACCCACCGCGATGCGCACTTCGAGCCGGCGTATTATGGATGGCTTTGTGATGGGCGAGCTTACGCGCATTCGCCGGAACAACCGGTGACGCGGCGGCCGTTGTCGCGGCGAGTGCTGCCAGCACAAGAACGATAAACACGTTCCGCAACATGGATGGAGTAAGCGGAGAAACCAGAGCTTTTCCAGTATATTCGTTCCGGCGCTCGTTCTAGGTATCAAGCCGGGTACGGGTGAGTCTGATAATTGGACACGGGTTGACCCCAAAAAGTTTTCCCAAAAATAGGAATGCGCGGCAACCGCGTCGCATTTGAGCGAAATCAGGGGACTGGGATTGCTTCTTTTGAAAATCCTGCATGTCCACCCGCTTTCGGGTTACAATTTCGGGCAAACGCGCTTTCATCCCGGTTCGCTCCATCGCAAATCCGGGCCACGCTTCGTCTACGGGATCGCAACCGGGGAAGGTTCTACCGCAGCGAGGTCCTGACACAGCAACGCGGCAAGTTCTCGAGAGGCAAACATGAGTGACCTTGGCATTCAACCCGCGGCTGATGTGGCCCCGGGCCTATCGCAGATGCAGCGCTTAACCAACACCTTCACGGCGCCTTCGAAGACCTTCGAGGACATCAAACTGGGCCACAAGAGCTGGTGGATGCCGTTCGTCATTTACGTTGTTCTTGGCTTTGTCTTTTACGGCGTCGTAAACGCCAAAGTAGGCATGCGCCAGGTAAGCGAAAACCAAGTCAAGCTCAGTCCAAAAGCTGAAGATCAGATGGCGCAGCTGACGCCCGAGCAGCGTGAGCAGCGCATGAAGATTTCCACTTCGATCACGCAGGGAATTTTCCTGGCTTCGCCGGTCTTTCTGTTGGCCATGGGAGCCGTCATCTCGGCGGTTCTGCTGGGAACCATCAACTTCGGCTTTGGCGGCAAGGCGAAGTTCGGAAGCATCTTCGCGGTCTGGATGTATGCGATGCTTCCTTCCTGTATCAAAACGCTCCTGGGAGTCGTGGTGCTCTATGCGGGCACCGCTCCGGAATCGTTCAACATCAAGAATTTCGCACCCACAAACCTGGGCGCATTCATGAATCCGCTCGATACGAATCCCGGTCTTTACAGTTTTGCCACCTCGATCGATGTCATTACCATCTGGAGCCTGGTCCTGGTGGGCATTGGAACGGCGCTCGTGGCCGGGGTCAAGCGCAGCTCGGGCTACATTGCGAGCTTTGGGTGGTGGGCGCTGATTGTGATAGGCAGCGCCGGGATTGCCGCGGCCTTCAATTGATGCTGTGATGAACACGAACGGCGCGCATCCTGTCAGGATTGCGCGCCGTTCGTGTTCAAGAGGCTAAGAAGCGCCTGGATAAGTCTCCCATACGCACTCTCTTTAAGTCGTTTCCTTTCAAAGGCTTAATTGCATCATACCGGCTGCCAGACAGGGGCTGGGGAGGCGATTCGAGCCCCCTTCGATTTTTGACCTGCATGGGTCTAAGTTGTTTATAATCAATGAGGTAAAATCTCCATTTTGCGGTTGACCCCCCATGTAAATTATTGATTTTAAAAATTTTAGATGCCATTTTTGGGCTGCGGCCCAATTTTTTTTTTGCGCAAATGAGCATCTGGGCATCGTTCCGGGGGACATTGGAGACCGATCTCATTCAATTGTGCTCCAAAGAGAGTTAATTCTCTGCAAACGGCCCATGGATGGGGGCGGGAATCTGGGGCGCGGCATTCGCTATGGTTGGACTGAAACAGGTTCTGGGAAAGCGTTGCTGGTTCTCCGCGATCGATTCCAGCCCAGGGGGAAGGCTAAAAGCTGAAAGCTCACTCTGCCCAGCGCCGCATGATCAGCGAAGCATTGATCCCGCCGAAGCCGAAGGAATTGGACAGGGCCACATCGAAGCTATGGGGGACGGCCTGGTTGGGCACGTAGTCCAGCCGGCATTCGGGGTCTACGTTGTCGAGATTGATGGTCGGGGGCAGCAACTGGTTCTGCAAGGCCAGCACGGTGATGCCGGCTTCGAGGCCACCGGCGCCGCCCAGGAGGTGCCCGGTCATCGACTTGGTTCCGCTGACCTTCAGCTTCTTGCCGAGGGCGTGTTCTCCGAAAACGAGTTCGATAGCCCGAGACTCGTTGCCGTCGCCCGCCGGCGTCGAAGTGGCGTGAGCATTCACGTAGCCCACCATTTCGGGGGCAATCCCGGCGTCGTTGAGCGCGGCCCGCATGCTGCGTTGCGCGCCGGCGCCTTCGGGAGCGATGCCCGTCATGTGGTAGGCATCGGCGCTCATTCCATAGCCGATCACCTCGGCCAGGATCTTTGCGCCGCGCTTGCGGGCAAACTCCAGTTCTTCCAGGATCACGATGCCGGCGCCCTCGCCGATGACGAATCCGTCGCGGTCCTTGTCGAAGGGCCGGCTGGCCTTGGCCGGTTCATCATTTCGTGTGGAAAGGGCCCGCATGGCGGCGAACCCGCCCACGGAAAGCGACGTGACGGCTGCCTCGGAACCGCCGGCGATCATCACGTCGGAGTCGCCGTGCATGATCATGCGCACCGAGTCGCCGATGGAATTGGCGGAGGTGGCGCATGCGGTCGCAGTGGCCGAAATCGGCCCGCGGGCTCCATAACGGATGCTCAACTGTCCCGCCGCCATGTTGATAATGGTCGCGGGAATGAAGAAGGGCGAGATCTTGCGCGGGCCGCCCTGCAACAGGTTGGCGTGCTCCCGCTCGATGATTTCGAAGCCACCGATGCCGGAGCCGATGAAAACGCCGACCCGGTCGGCAATGTCCGGCGTAATCTCCAGCCCGGCCTGCTGGATGGCTTCCTGGGTCGCCGCGAAGGCAAAGTGAATGAAGCGACCCATCTTGCGGGCTTCTTTTTTGTCCACGAAGTTCAGCGGGTCGAAGTTTTTCACTTCGCAGGCGAAGGTGACCGGAAACCCGGTGGTGTCGAAGCCCTGAATGGGCGCCGCACCGCTTGCTCCAGCCACCAGCTGCCGCCAAACTTCGGGAGCGGTGTTGCCCACACCGCATACCAGCCCCAGGCCGGTAATGACAACTCTTCGATTCACCGGCTACTTGCCTTTCGCGGTCTTTTCGTTCTTCTCGATGTAATCGATGGCGTCCTTGACGGTCTTGATCTTTTCGGCGTCTTCGTCGGGAATCTCCAGGTCGAACGCCTCTTCGAACTGCATCACCAATTCCACCACGTCCAGCGAGTCGGCTCCCAGGTCTTCCTGGAAGCTCGCGCCGGGAGTAACCTCGGCCTCATCCACCTGCAGTTGTTCCACAATGATCTGCTTGACTTTCTCTTCCACCGCCATGCGCGTGTCTCCTCGTATCGGTCGAAACTCTCGGAAAATTTCAGGGCTGAACTGAGATCAGGCTGCCCCGCCGCAGACTCATCCTGCATGCAGGTTCCGCCTGCCTACAATACCGGCCCTCGCCTGGGGAACACAACTGATGATCCTGCGAAAAAACACCGCAGATGCCCCGAATGTCCAAGTCTATCAAACCAAACCGGGTTGTGACGGTGTGGAATACCGCCGGTAGCGCCGGTCACTGACAAAGGTGAACGGATTTGATTACTCCTTGAATTCCGCCCCTGAATTGCACACCCAAAGGGCGTACATTAGGCGAAGAAGGGAACCCTCATGCCGGAATTCATTACCGCGATTGCGGCCCTCGCTGGACTGCTTATCGGTTACTGGCTGCGCGGCGCGGCCGCGAAAAAGGAAAGGCAGCAGCTGGAGCAGCGGCTGGGCGACGCGGCTGTGAACCTTGCCTCGCTGCGGGCGGACCTTGACCATGCACAAACCCTGGCCGGGGATCGCGCCGGGTTCGAATCCCTCTGCGGGGAACGCGCGAGGACCATCGACCAGCTCATGGCCGATCGCGACAGCCTGCGCAGCCAATTGCAGTCCAGGCTGGAAGATGAGCGGGTCCAGGGCGCCCGTCTGAGCGCTCTTGAAGCCGAGCTGAAAAACGAGCGCCAGAACCTGGCCGAGAAGGTGGCCCTGCTGGAGAGCGCGAAGCAGTCCCTTGCCAGTCAATTCCAGGCGCTGGCGGGCGAGATCCTCGACAGCAAATCCAAATCCTTTGCCGAAGGCAGTCAGAAGGAATTGGGCAATCTGCTGGCGCCGCTGCACGCGCAGATCAGCGAATTCCGCAAAAAAGTAGAGGAGGCGCAGAGCGATTCAAAGACGGGGGTCACGCGGCTGGAAACGCTGATCGGCACCCTGGGGAGCATGAACCAGCAACTCTCGGAGGAGGCCCGCAATCTCTCCACCGCGCTGCGCGGGTCCGCCAAAGCCCAGGGCGACTGGGGCGAATTCATTCTTCGCGACCTGCTCGAGAAGGCGGGGTTGCGCGAAGGCGAGCAGTACACGTTTCAACAATCTTTTGCCGGCGTCGAGTCGGAAACCGGGGAACGCTCGCGGCCGGTGCGCACCGATGTCGTGCTCTTTCTTCCCGGGGGGCGCAACCTGGTGATCGATTCCAAGGTGTCTCTCAAGGCCTACACCGATTGCGTGAACGCGTTAAATGACGACGATCGCAAAGCGACTCTGAAACTTCACATCGCCAGCGTGCGCGGGCATATCGCGAGCCTCGCCCGGGCCGGCTATCATCGGCTGCCGGAACTGGAGGCGCCGGATTTCGTGGTGATGTTTGTGCCGGTCGAACCGGCGTTCCTGATGGCCCTGCAGGCGGACGCCGAGTTGTGGGCCGACGCTTACAGGCAGAACATCCTGCTGGTGGGTCCCACCACGCTGCTCTATGTGATCCGCATTATCAATGTGCTCTGGCAGCAGGAGCGGCAGGCACGCAACGTGCAGGAAGTGATGGATCGCGGGACAGAACTCTACGAAAAATTCGTGGGATTCGTGACCGATATGGATGTTCTGGGCGAGAGTCTTCGCAAGAGCGATCAGCACTACACCAATGCGATGAAGAAGCTCTCCGAGGGCCGCGGGAATTTCATCGGCCAGGTAGAGAAGCTGAAGAAGCTTGGCCTGCGCACTACCAAGTCAATTCCGAAGACGCTTCTCGATCGGGCCGCGGTCGATCAGGCGGAGCTGGCGCTTGCGGCGGAGGCGGAAGAGCAGTCAGGGTCGGGGGTTTAATACAAAGGCTCCCGATGGCTGGAAGAAACAGAGGTAAAGTTTCGGAAGCAAGGCCATTCAAAACCTTGCGGCGAACCCTTGGAATTGGCTTTGCTTAAGCGTCTAAAGCCGAGATGCCGGTAATCACGACGGGCTTCCGACCGGGAAATTCTGCCACAAGCGATAATGTCCCTCCCATGGCTTCAATCGACCGCCTGAGGGTCGAAATGTGCATGTCGGTACGCTTCTCGATTTCAGAAATCTGTTTTTGCGCTACGCCTAAGCTTTTTGCCAATTTGACTTGCGTCATGGTGCGAGCCCGGCGTAGTTCCTGCAAGGTCATTTCCTCGGCGATCAACGTAGATGCCCTTTTTTCGATCTTCCGTCGACGGCTCGCCGGGAGGCTCTTGATGATGTCGTTGACGTTTTTCGCCATGATCTATTTCCTTTCTTTCTTAATACGCTTCAAGTGCGCATCGAACCGCTGATCGGCCTTTCGGATCAGCTCACGATAAAACCTCTTCTGGCTTCCACCCGATTTATTCCCCGCCACGAGCAGGATTGCCCGGCGCTTGGGATCGAAAGCAAAAGCCACGCGCCAGACACCATCTGATGCGTCAAAGCGCATTTCCTTCATATTTGCATGCTTCGAATCCTTGAGCGTATCCACATGGGGCCTGCCCAGATGCGGGCCCGAGTGCTGCAGCAGCCTGGTCATCGCCAAAGTCTCATCCTGCACATCCTTCGGCAGGGAGAGGAATTCGGCTCGAATTCATCGCCAATGAGTACCGTCCATTCCATACGTAACATACCTCCTACGGGATATCCTGTCAAACGTATACTGACAATGAGCCAATCCCTCGAACGGGCTTTGCCCAAAACCTAGCCGTTTCTGGCTGATATCTTCTAGGCAATACGGAATTTGGCCGAGTTCACCTTGAGCAACGAGCCCGGAGCCTTTCCGTTGCTTGCCGGCGCGCAAGCAGAACGCGATGCGGCGTTTGTACGCGCAATGGAGTTGAAGCAATTCGCATTCGTAGTCGGACTGATGCTCAGAGTTGTAGATCTGGTCCGGAGGTCCCGGTGCGCTATTGTCGGCGAGCAAGTAAACCGCAGCTGAATCAGCTCACTTCCAGCGCGGCGCGGTCCCAGTGGGCGCAGTTGGCGGCGGCTTCGTAGGTGGACTGCAGGAATTCGAGCAGGGACTTGTCGGGGTCGGCGGACTGGCGCATGGCTTCGTAGGGTAGCGCGAATTCGCCCAGCGTGCGGTTGTAGGACGCAGAGGCGGGCGCGATGGGATACTCCGCGTAGCCAGGCGGCTCCGGGTAGGCGTAGCTGTAGAACATGGCGTCCATGCCCGGTGCTCCGGGCCAAAAGCCGCAACTGCTGACTTCATGCGAATAGGCATCGCGGACGACACGGTCGGGCAGCCCCGGCATACTCGCATGCTCGGGCGCGGTTCGACCGGAGAAGCGCGTGCAGGCCATATCGAGCGCGCCCCAGAACAGGTGGATGGGGCTTACTTTTCCCTGGAAGCGGGCGCGAAACACGGTGAACACCCGGGTGACCTCGAGCAGAACGCGCCAAAAACGCTGGGCATACTCCGGGTCGTAGCTCTGGTGGGTGTGATCCTGCTCGAACGGAATGGGTTGGGCGATTTCTACCGGCATGGGCCAGATCCGCACCGGGCACGCCACCCCGCTGAGGGCATGCATCAGCTTTGCGTAAAACTCGGCAACCGTCATGGGCCGCAAGGGAATGACCGACTGATCGCCCTGGCTGGTTTGGACCAGCAGCGCATGCTCCAGGAAATCGAAATCGATCTGGAGCGTGAGGCCTTCGTATGGCATGGGAGACGTGGTTACTCCACGAACGGTGGGGTAGAGAGTGACGTTCCAGGTGTGATTGATCGGGGGCGTCAGAGCCAGGCGGATCTTGCCGACCATCTGCATCCACAGTTGCAGCGTGGCGCAGGTATCGCTCCATGCTTCAATGGGCAGGGCCGGCCAGACTTCGCCGAAGTGGGTGGATTGAGTCGCCATTCTGCCTCCTCGGCCGAATGCTTATTCCCTGATGCCTGATCCCTGTTCTTGAAACACCTCGCGCAGCCGCTTCCAGGTGGTCTCCAGGTCTTCGGGAAGAACGCGGGTTTCGCCCACGGTGGTCATGAAGTTGGTGTCGCCCACCCAGCGGGGCATGGCATGCATATGCAGATGGCCGGCTACGCCCGCTCCGGCGGCCTGGCCGAGGTTGAGGCCGAAGTTGAAGCCATGGGGGTGATAGATCTTCTGGAGTGCGCGCTCGATCTGCTGCGCCAGCTCGATCAATTCGTGGGCGGCGTCGCGGGAGAGTTTGGCAATGCGGTCGAGGTGGGCATAGGGCATGACCATCACGTGGCCTGACGTGTAGGGAAAGGCATTCAGGCAGATGAAGCAGTCGGCGCCGCGGAAAACCAGCCCTCCGGCGGCCTCGGCTTCGTCGCGGCTCATGCCGTGCTCGATGGCGTAATCGATGGACCCGATGAGGTTACAGAACACGCAGCCGGTGTCCCCGGGAAACGCGTTCAGCGGGGCCGGGATGCCGGGTCGGGGGGCCCCGTCGGCCGACGTGACGTAGGCAAAGCGCCAGGGAGTCCAGAGAATGTCCATATCGCGAACAAACCGCCGTGACCCAGTATAGGTGGGCAAGGGAGGGGGACCACGGGAGCAGGGAGGAAGAATCGCGTGGAGGGGCGACATGGGCGCGAAGCTTAGATGACAGGAATGTGACAGCGAATCGAGTTAAGCCCTTCGATTGACTCAGGAAAGTCGAAAAGATACACTGTAAGCGTAGCTTCCTGCGCGGATTCCAGCAGCGAGCTGCGGCCGCCCTTCAGCCAGCAGTTGCCTGCCGGGTGTTTCCCAAGGAATTCAGTTGTTTCTCACGCTGCAGTCAGCGGCGGGGAGCGCTGTCCTTCTGGTAACCCAACGGCTCACAAGCATCTTCGGGCGAGAGATTACGGCCATTGGCATCCCCCGCCCACCGCAGCGAAGGAGCCAACCGGCTTGTACTTAGACGTAAAAGCGCGGGCAAAGGAATCCTGGAGCTAGCAGTGATGTCTAACGTCCTCAATCCTGAAACCGAGAGCATAACCCTGAACACAGAATTGGAAACGCCAACCCTCGAGCCTGCGACGGAGCTGGAACAGCCGTCGTTCGAATCCACGTCCAACCCCGAGACCGCCGCAACCACTGAAGCGATCGCACCTGCAGCGCTGGACGCCGATGCCACAACCGAACCCGTAGCGGCAGCTACGGCTGAAGCGCCGGAACTCGCGCCGAGCGAGACCGGGCAGGCTGAGGTTGAGCCCGCTGCCACGGTTGAACCCGCGCCCACTGCGGAGTCAGTAGTTGCCGAGCACGCTGTCGCCGAGCCAACTGCTGCCGAGCCGCTAGCCGCCGAGCCAGAAGAACAAGCTGTGCCAGCTTCTTCGACGCCGGCCGCCATACCAAGCGCGCCGAAGCACCACGCTCATCCGGAGCACGGCACTGAGTCGATGGAAGACTTTTCTGCCGCTCTCGAGGCATTCGAGCGCGAGCAGGCCGCCGAGGCGGCAGCTGTGGAAGCCTACGGCGACAAGGTCGTATCCGGCACGGTCGTCAAGCAGACGGACAAGCACCTGGTCGTGAATGTCGGCCTGAAGTCCGAGGGGCTGGTACCCCTGGAGCAGGTCGTGGATCACACGGGCGCCTCCAAGTTCCAGCCAGGCGACGAGATTGAGGTGGTGATCGAGCGCGAGGAGCCGGATGGCGGCTATCTCGTCAGCTACGAGAAGGCGCAGCGCCTGCGCGTCTGGGACACCATCGAGAAGGCAGCCAACGACAAGACGCCGGTGATCGGCACGGTGGTCAGCCGCGTCAAGGGCGGCCTCACCGTCGATATCGGCATGAAGGCGTTCCTGCCCGGCTCGCAGCTCGAGATCCGGCCGGTCCGCAACCTGGACGGCTATCTCGGCCAGCAGATCGAAGTCCGCGTCATCAAGCTGAACAAGAAGCGCGGCAACGTGGTGGTCAGCCGCAAGGAAATCCTCGAGGAAGAGCAGACCAGCAAGCGGTCGCATACTCTCGAGCAGCTGGGCGAAGGCGCGATCCTGACGGGCACGGTGAAGAACCTGACCGACTACGGCGCGTTTGTCGACCTGGGCGGCATTGACGGCCTGCTGCATATCACCGATATGAGCTGGGGCCGCCTGACTCATCCGCGCGACCTGGTCAACGTGGGCGACGAGATCCAGGTGAAGGTTCTCAAGTTCGACAAGGACAAGCAGCGGGTTTCGCTGGGCTTCAAGCAGTTGACGCCCGATCCGTGGCTGGATGCCTCGGAGCGCTACCCGGTGGGTGCGCACGTCAAGGGCCGTGTTCTTTCGGTCACTGACTACGGCGCGTTCGTCGAACTGGAGCAGGGCATCGAAGGCCTGGTCCATCTCTCCGAGATGACCTGGTCGAAGCGCCTGAAGCATCCTTCCAAGCTGGTCAAGCCGGGCGATGAAGTGGAGACAGTGGTTCTCAGCGTAAATCCTGCCGACCGCCGCATTTCGCTGGGCATGAAGCAGCTTCTCGAAAATCCCTGGGAGCACCTGACCGAGCGCTATCCCGCCGGTACGGTGGTCGAAGGCCGGGTTCGCAACCTCACCGACTTTGGCGCCTTCATCGAGATCGAAGACGGCATCGACGGCCTGGTGCACGTCTCGAACCTGAGCTGGACCAAGCGCGTCAAGCACCCGTCGGAAGTCGTGAAGAAGGGTGAAAAGGTGAAGGCTGTTGTTCTCGGCGTGGAGCCGCAGAACCGCCGTCTTTCGCTGGGCATCAAGCAGCTCCAGCCCGATGTGTGGGAGAGCTTCTTCGCTTCGCATCGCGTCGGCGATGTGGTGCACGGCAAGGTGCTGCGCACGGCCCAGTTCGGCGCGTTCGTCGAAATCGCGGAAGGTGTGGAAGGTCTATGCCACGTCTCCGAAGCGATCGGCGAAGACGGCGGACCAGCCAAGCTCGAGCAGGGCCTGGAGAACGAATTCAAGATCATCAAGATCAACGTGGAAGAGAAGAAGGTGGGCTTGAGCCTGCGCGCTGTCGGCCACGAGGCCAGCCGCGCCCAGGTCGAGCACTACAAGGAGAGCACTCACAAGCAGCCTGTCTCGAGCTCGACTACCACGCTTGGCGATCTGATCAACTGGCGCAAGAACGAGCGGTAAGCGCGTCACACAAGAGAAAATGCGAATCGGCCGTCCTTCGGGGCGGCCGATTCGCGTTATGGCAACTTCTTTTCGATCGGGACTTCCGGAGGATACCCTAGTTTCCGATCAGACTGGTTACGGCCAATAGAAGATGTTGAATGCGTCGACATAGGCGTGGACCACTCCGCCGTTCGTGGTTCCATCCATCTGGAAGTTGGGACCGATCACGCTGCCCCATGTGCTGGTCTGCGCGGTTCCCGTGCACGTAGTGTGACTGCAGGTTAAAGGAGTCACGGTTCCGTCGATGGCAATGGAATCATATTGAATGGAAGTGTTTCCGCCGGAGCCGTGCTGAGATTCAATCTGCACATGATGCCAGGCGCCGGCGCTCAACGAATTGCAGTTTTGATCGGTGCTTTGCCAGGTTGATCCATTCGGACTGATTTGCCACTTGTTGCCGAACGAGCACTGAACGGCAAGAACGTAGAGCAGCTTGGCAGGCGAAGTAATGGCGTGGTTCACGTCCAACTCGAGCTCTTGAAGATTGTTCAAATCGGTCGTGGAAGGAAAGTAAATCCACAGGTCATAGACGAAGTGAGTGGCAGAATCGTCGGATCCCAGAGGATCAAACCAGCGCACCCCGCCGCCTGATGCCGCAGGAGTAAGTACGAATTCCCGAGAGCCCATTTCGGCAGCGCTCGCATTGCCTTTATAGGTGGGAAACGCCGGGCCGTAGCCGATGCTCGTGCTTCCGTGGTTGGACGCGCCACCATTGGTATTGCAGTCGGGCTGTGTCTGCCACTGAAACGGGATCGGGTTCGTCGCTCCATCATTGGGGCAGCTATTGTAGGTGCCGGTGTAGTTGGCATTGATTTCGATCTGGCCGAACTGGGAAGCGGTCGTTGCGGGAATGATTCCGCTCGAAGGCGGAGTATTGAACTGGAGATCGGTTTCGCAATAACTGCCGCTGCTGCCCCATGCCTTCACCCGCAGGATGTGCCAGCCGGTTGCCAGGCCGCTGGTGCTTACCGAAGTATTGATCGATCCGCCATTGAACGTACCGCTGTCCGCATTGCTATCGATCGAATACTTCATTGCGCTGGTGGTCTGGCCGTTGCATTTGGATGCCGCAGCTGTGAGCGTGAAAGGGGAATAGAGGGTGTTGCCATCGGCAGGAGCAGTCACTTTAACTGAGTCGGTGCTGTCGGCCACCGTGACCGATACGGGGGTATCGCAACCGAAATTGCTGCCATTCCATGCTTTCAGGTGAATGGTATGCGGGCCGGTGCTGAGCGCCTGGCTGGAAGGCACCTGGACCTGGAGGTTCTGCGCGCCCGCGAACGCGTAAGTGGTTGAGCTGTTGTCAAAGGAGTAGCCCATGCTGACGGTGGCTTGCGAGTTGCAACTCGTCGATGCGGCTTGCAGATAGGGCGTAGCGTTGATGACGTTCCCATTACTGGGGGCTTGAACTGAAACTTGCGCGTAAGCGGTTCCAGCCGCACAGATTGCTCCGTATAGCAATGTGATCCATTTGCATTGCTGATAGATAGGTGGGACACGAGACATAACTGTACCTCATTTTTTTTAATTCCTTAGAGCGGCCACGAGAGTTCGGACGCGCCGCATCGACAATGGATGCCCGCACCAATCTCCAGGTTGTCGTGGGCTCGGGGAGGAGGGACGCGTGTTGCTATGACGTGGCGCGGAGGAAATATGACAAGAAGCCCAGGCGGCCTTCGCGAAATCGGGCGAATGACCCTAATGCGGAATGCAGTTGCGAAGCACGAGTTACAAGGGCGAGGTTCGATTGGCCTGCTGCCAGAGCACGGAAGCAATTCCCAGCGAGGCCAGCACGCAGACCAGAGCGAACAAAAACACGCTGGCATAGCCGAAGGCCCCGATGACCGCTCCGGCTACAGGGCCGACCATGAAGAAGGACACGTCGGCGAACACGGTGTAGATGCTCAGCGCGGTGCCGCGGCTCTCCTGGGAGACCCGCTGTACGGCTTCGATGCCGAGCGCGGGAAACACCAGCGAATGTCCGAATCCGGTGAGCGCGGCGGCGGCAAGGGCCATCCAGGGCGAATAGGCCGACCATAACAGCAGCAGCCCCACGGAAACGACGCAGAGGCACACGATGGATACGGGGAAGCCTCCGAAGCGGTCGATGGTGCGAAGGAAAAGCAGGCGGGCTCCGATGAATGCCAGCCCGAATGCGGTAAGGCAAAGTGCCGCGCCATTCCAATGGCGGCTGGCATAGAAAAGCGTGACGAAGGTGGCCAGGACACTGTAGCCGACGCCCCCGAGCGCCAGTGCCATTCCGTGCGGCGCAACCCGTCCGACCACGTGGCGCAAGGGCATGTGTTTTCCCGGGGTGACCGGAACCGGGGCCTTGCGCATCGCCATCGCGAGGCTGGCCGCGGAGATGGCGATGGTGAGCAGTCCGACGGCGCCGAGACCAAACGAGCTTTCAAGCAGCACGCCGAGTGGGGCGCCCAGGGCAAGTCCTCCGTAGGTGCTGATGCCGTTATAGGAGATCACCCGGGCGGTGTTCTCAGTCCCGGCGGCGCTGATGCCCCACAAGGTCGCGCCGGTGGAGCCCAGGCTTTCGCCGACGCCGAGAGCCAGCCGGCTGGCCATGAGACCGGCAAAACTGAGCCACGGCCTGGAGTGAACGGCGATGGCGGCGAGCAACAAAAAGCCGCTGGCCGTACAGGCGCCCATGCCCCACAGCACCGAGATTCTGGCTCCCCTCCGGTCGGAAATACGCCCCGCCCACGGGCGGCTGAGGAAAGTCGCAATGTACTGTACGCTGATGACCAGGCCCGCCAGGACGGCGCTAAACCCCATCCGCAGATGCACATAGGCTGGAAGGATTGCCAGGGGCAGTCCGATGGCCAGGTAGATCACGAAGCTGAAAAACGTAAACGTCAGGATCTGCGCGGCGTCGGCCTGCGGTTCGACGAGGGTCGCCGTGGAAACGTCCCAATCGGGCGCGCCGTCGGCGGAAGCCTGCTTCAGGCGAAGGGGAAGGAATCTGCGTAACAAGGGGGTCAAGGTCCAGTATACCGGAATGCGTTTTATTCGATGAGGGGGTTGACTTGTCGGATTCAGCCCTCAACCGGCCTTGCCGACCCACGTCGGGCGCGCCTTTTGCGTAGACTGAAAACGTGGCTCCCGCCTTCCATGTCGAGAATTTTGGCTGCCGGGCGGCCCGCGCGGACGGTGAGGCCGTCGGCGAGAAGCTTCGTGTTGCGGGATTGTGCGAGCGTGAGCCATCGCTCGCCGACGTGGTGGTGGTGAATACCTGTAGCGTGACCGCCGAGGCCGATCGGGCTGCCAGGGCTTTCATCCGGCGGACGCACCGGCTGAATCCTGAGGCGCGGATCGTCGTGACCGGCTGTTATGCGCAGCGCGCCCCCGAGGAACTGGCCGGGCTGGGCGGGGTGGCGGCAGTAGTGGGCAACAGTCACAAGGCATTCGCGCCGCAAATTGCCGTCGACCTGGCGGGGGGATCGTCCTTGCGAGCGGATGCGGGCGGGCTGGTTCCGGTCGCGTCTCTGCTGGGGCCGGCCCCGGTGTGGGTTGACGACCGGTTTGCGCATTCGTTCGTTGAAGAAGCGCAGGTGGTGCCGGGCGCGCAGACGCGGCCCAATCTCAAGATCCAGGAGGGGTGCGGCAACCGCTGTACGTTCTGCGTGATTCCTCAGACGCGGGGCGGCTCGCGGAGCCTGGCTGCGGATGCGGTGATGCGGCAGGTGGAGGGTTTCGTGGCCGCCGGCGGAAAGGAACTGGTGCTGTCAGGCATCAACCTGGGCCGCTGGGGACGCGATCTCGAAAAGTTGTCGCTGGCGTCGCTGGTCCGCCGTATCTTCGACGAGACGGAACTGGCCCGGCTGCGGCTGAGCTCGATCGAGCCCATGGATTGGGACGCCGACATGGTTGGCCTGATGCGCGAATTCGGCGGCAAAAGACTGGCGCGCCATGCCCATCTGCCCCTGCAATCCGGTTCCGACGCCGTGTTGCGCCGGATGCACCGGCGCTACCGGCCCTGGCACTATGCCGAGAAGGTCGCGGCCCTGGTTAACGCAGCCGGGCGGGAACTCACTCTCGGCGCGGACGTGATGGTTGGTTTTCCGGCAGAGTCAGACCGGGAGTTCGAGGAAACGCTGGAATTTATCCGCGCGCTGCCGTTCGGATATCTGCACCTGTTTCCGTTTTCGCCGCGCCCCGGGACGCGAGGATGGACGCTTCATCTGCAATCGCCAGTGCCGGCGCGGGCAGTCGAGGAGCGCATGGCGGCGTTGCGGGCGTTGGCCGCCGAAAAGACGGAGGCCCACCGCCGGCGATTTGCCGGGCGGGAACTCGACGCCCTTTCACTGCGTACCCCGGCGGCGCTCCAGGCGCAAGGCAGGACCGCCGCATTGACCGACAACTTTTTGCCGGTGGAGATCGAGGGAGCTCTGCCCGCCAATCGACTGATTCGTGTGAAGATTACCGGGCTGACGGCCAACCATACGCTGGAAGGCATCTCCTGGGAATCGCTTCCGGCGCCGGGCATAGCCATGGCAGCATTGGCCTGACTGAAAACCCTATCCGGGTCGGCCGGTCCCCCGGAAACCACAACCAGACCAGTGCTATACTCAGTCGTGCGTTAGCCTGATCGAAGCCGCTCGAGTGTTACCCGAGCGAGCCGGGGCGAACCATTTGGGAGGAGTACCATCGCATTCGATAAACGTGCCGCCAAGTCTTTTACTCGTATCAACGACCGCATACGTGCCCGCGAGATCCGCGTAATCGACGAGAACGGCGAACAATTGGGAATTTTGCCGCCGTTCGAGGCGCTGAAAATCGCCCGCGAACGCGGTCTTGACCTGGTGGAAGTCTCGCCCACTGCCGTTCCACCTGTCTGCCGCATCCAGGACTACGGGCGCTATCTCTACGAGAAGGAAAAGAGCGAGCGCGCCGCCCGCAAGAAGCAAAAGGTCATCACCATTAAAGAGGTCAAGTTCTCGGTTACGGTGGACGAGCACGACTACCAGACCAAGAAGAACCAGGCCGTTCGCTTCCTGAACGACGGCGACAAGGTGAAAGCCAGCCTGCGTTTTCGCGGCCGCCAAATGGCCCACCGCGAACTCGGCTACAACATCATCAACCGGCTCATTCAGGACATTGGCGATTCCGGGACCGTGGAGTTCATGCCGCGCATGGAAGGCACCATTCTTCACGCCATCCTGGCGCCGTCGAAGAAGGAACAGCCGAAGCCCAAGCCGGCTGCGCCTCCGCAACAGCAGGCCGCTCCCGCCGCGCGATAAATCTGCCGGACAAAGGGATTTGATCGAAGGCCGCCTCCATCGGGCGGCCTTCGTGTTTCGGCGCGGGCCGGGAATCGAGCTGAGTCGACGCGATGGCAGGCGAACGGCATATATCCTGTTCGCATGCTTTTCCGGCGGATGTTCCTGCTTGCGGTTTTGACGATTGCGACCCTGGGGGTGGCCGCCGAGGAACAGCACTTTCCCAGCAGCGACGATCTGCGCCATTTGAAGGCGATGGGCGGGCCGCAACTCTCGCCGGACGGCAAGTTGGTGCTGGTGACAATTACCGATTCGACGGCGGACGGCGCCAAGAGCCATTTATGGCTGGTGGCGGCGGGCGGTGCGGAGAAGCCGCGCCAGCTTACGTTTTCGCCTCCGGCGGAAAAGCGCGGCGAGCGGAACCCGCAGTGGGCCCCGGATGGAAATGCAATTTACTTCCTGGCGCATCGCGGCGAGCAGACGCAGGTTTTCCGGCTGAGCATGAACGGCGGCGAAGCTTCTCCATACCAATTGAAGATCGTTCCAGTGGTGGATCAATCGAAGGAGAAGGACGCGATTCCCCCACCGGGCGCGGAGAAGAAAGACGGGGAGAAACCGGCGGAACCGAAAGACGCGGACAAGAAGTCCGGGGCACCCGAGCAGGTAGCCATCGACGTTGCCGGTTATGTTCCTTCGCCGGATGGCAAGTGGCTGGCGGTGTGGGCCAAGGATCCGGAAACGCCCGGCGAGAAGAAACAGAAAGACGCCAAGGCGGATGCGGTGTGGGTGAATCATGAAGTGCACCTGACGCGGTTGTATCTGGCGGCGTTGAAGCCGGATGGTTCGCTCGATGGGGCGCTGAAACCTGTCGGCGTGGAGCCGGATGTGCAGCGGGCGGTCTGGACCGAGGCCGCGGACCGGCTGCTGGTGATCACGGAGAAGCCGAACGACGAGTCGGACCTGGGGCCGGCCAATGCCGCCTGGATCGTGGACGTCGCGAGTCCGGACAAGGCCGTGAAGCTGAATGCAATTCCCGCGACGGTGGGCGGGGCGGCGTGGTCGCCGGACGGGAGCGAGATCGTGTTCTCCGCCCAAACGCCCGAAGATGCGCCGCCGGGATATGATGAGCTTTTTCGGTTGCCGAGGGAGAATTCGGGGACGGCAGTGGTACCTCTGTCGAACGCATTTGCGGGGCAGGTAAATGCTGCGGTGCTCTATTTTCCGAGGGACGGCGGAATCGTTGCCCAGGCCGGCGTTGGCACTCATTCCGCTGTGGTGCGGATTTCGACAGACGGAAAGACTCCGCCCAAGCCGCTCGAACTAGGGGCGCCGATGGTCACCGGGTTGAACACCAATCGCAAGGAGACGGGCTGGGTTTGGCTCGCCGAGAGCGGTGGGCAGTCGATGAAGCTCTGTTACGCGCAGCATCTGGGCGAAGGGTGCACGGCGCTCGCGATTCCGGAACTCGCGCCGGCGAATTTGCGGTCGATCGAACCGGAGCTGGTGAGCTGGAAGAGCGGATCGTTCACGATCGAAGGTTTGCTGTATCTGCCGCCGGGCGCGGGCTCGGCGAAGGTCCCGCTGATCGTGGATGTGCACGGCGGACCGTTCGGAGCCTGGGAGAACCGCAACGATGCCTTTGCCGGGTTCCTGGTGGGGCACGGTTGGGCGGTGTTGCGGCCCAATCCGCGGGGGTCGTCGAACTACGGGGTGAAGTTCGCTGCCGCCAACAAGAATGACCTGGGCGGCGGCGACTATGACGATGTGATGGCGGGCGTGGATGCGGTGCTGGCCAAATATCCCCTCGATGCGAGCCGCATGGCGCTGATCGGCTACAGCTACGGCGGGGAGATGGCGGGATTTGTGGAGGGCAAGACCGACCGGTTCAAGGCGATTGTCAGCGGGGCGCCGGTGATCGACCAGTTCAGCGAGTACGGGACCGAGCGCGGCTCCTGGTACGACCGCTGGTATTTCGGCAAGCCGTGGGAGAAACGCGAAGACGCATGGCGGCAAAGCCCTCTTTCCGGCGCGGGCAAGGCGAAGACGCCGTTCCTGCTGATCCAGGGGGAAAGCGACGGTACCGATCCGCTGGGGCAGGCTCAGGAAATGTACCGGGCCCTCCGGCAGGAGGGGGTGCCGGTCGAGTTGGTGACTTATCCCCGGGAGGATCATGGTCCGCTGGGAGGCGGGATGATGGGCAGGCCAGAGCCGGAGCCTTGGCATGGCTACGATGTGCGGCAGAGAATGATCGAGTTCATCGAGAAGGCCTTCGGGGAAGCGCAAGCGAAGCCGTAAAGCTTAGGCAGGCCGCGGTGGTAAACTTCCCCCGCTATGCGAAAACATTTTTTTCTTTTTCTCTGTGCGTGCATGGGGATCTCTGCGCTTCCGGCGCAGCCGGCGGATCAAGCACCGCACCTGGAGAAGCGCGGCGCCGCGACGCAACTGATCGTCGACGGCAAGCCGTTCCTGATGCTCTCCGGCGAACTGCACAACTCCTCGTCGTCAAGTTTGGAGTACATGAAACCGATCTGGCCGCAGTTGGCCGCGATGGGAATCAATACCGTTGTCACTCCGCTGAGCTGGGAGCTGGTTGAGCCGGAAGAAGGCAAATTTGATTTCACGCTGGTGGACGGGTTGCTGGACCAGGCTCGCAACCAACATGAGCGCGTGGTGTTTCTTTGGCTCGCCTCGTGGAAGAACGGAATGTCGAGCTACGCCCCGGTGTGGGTCAAGCGCGACACGAAGCGCTTTCCGCGGGTGGTTCAGAACGGCGCCGAGATAGAAGTATTGACTCCATTGGCTGCAGCCACAATGGAGGCCGACGCGAAGGCCTACACCGCGCTGATGCGCCACCTGAAGGATGTGGACGCCAGGGATCACACCGTCGTGATGATGCAGGTCGAGAACGAGGTTGGCGTGCTGGGCGACACGCGCGACCACTCGGAAACGGCGAACAAGGCATTTGCCGGGCCGGTGCCGGCGGAGCTGACCAAATACCTGGCGGCGCATCGCGATTCGCTTTACCCCGACCTGCGCGCGCGATGGGATGCGAATGGCGACAAGACTTCCGGAACGTGGGCGGAGGTATTCGGTGACACGACCCATGCGGACGAAATCTTCATGGCATGGCATTATGCGCATTTCATTCAGACCGTCACCGCACAGGGCAAGGCGGCCTACAACCTTCCCATGTACGTGAATACGTGGCTGGCCGGAGACGACTCGACGCCGGGCAACTATCCCAGCGGCGGACCGGAGCCGTGGGTGGTGGATGTGTGGCGTGCGGCCGGCACCGCACTCGATCTGTACGCCCCGGACCTCTACGACCCCAGCTTCGTGAGCTGGTGCCGTCGCTATCATCGCGCCGGAAATCCGCTGTACATGCCGGAGACGCGGGGCGGCGAGGCGGGGGCGGCCAATGTGTTTTATGCGCTCGGCGAGGAAGCGGGGATGGGATTCTCGCCCTTTGCGATCGAGGACGAGACCGACCCCAAGGGCGCGCTCGCCGCGAGCTACCATGCCATCGCCAGCCTGGAACCGATGTTGCTCGAGCACCAGAGCGCGGGCGACCTGCATGGGTTCGTGCTTGATCGGGGTCATCCCTCGGTGGATTTCACAATCGGGGCGTACACGGTGCACGTGACGCTGGACGAGATCTTCGGCAATCACGCGCAGAGTGGGTTCGGGCTCATTTTTCCGAGCGGGCCCGACGAGTTTACCGGCGCGGGGAAGGGGTTCCGGGTGACGTTTACGCCCCGGAACGGGAGGCAAGTGGGAATTGCCGCGGTGGACGAGGGCAGCTTTGCCGACGGGAAGTGGATGCCGGGACGCCGCTTGAACGGGGATGAAAGCGACCAGGGGAAGACCTGGCGGTTCGATTCGAAGCAGGTGCGGACCGAAAAGGCGACCCTGTACCGCTTTGATTGAGCGAATGGGGTCTTAAAGAGGCTGCGGAAAAACAGTGAACAGCGGGCGAGAGGAATCGTCCCTCGGGGGGCTTTGCCTATACATGCCATCCTGCACAAAAAGAGAGGCACCTTGCCCAAGAAATGGCGCTGAGCACCGGGGTTTCCGTTGGCCCAATGTTCCGAATTGTCCACATCCAATCGAAAGGCCGGTCGCTCTACTGAGCTGCCTTCGTTTTCTTTCGACGATTCGGGTTAATGCTACCAACCAACATGAGGGCTTCCTCATAATCGCCGCCAAAATCAACTCGGGTTATCTCTCTTGTGCGGTAGCTAAGTGCATCGTCATCCCAACGCGCATCTGGGCCGATTTCGAGCAAAGAAACCTCGGAGTCAGATACGGATACAACGCGCCCGATATGGCATACGTCGGGAGCAACCGTCTCACGATGAATCGTAATTACCGGAAAGGCGCGATTAGCTGTACTCAACAACTCTTGGATAGAATCAACCACTACAGCAGGGGTTCGAGGACGTTTCTCCCCGCGTAACCGTAGAGCCGCTTCGATGAACGGAGCATGTTTGGCTGGCACCTCAAGATTTCTGACATCTTGCAAGCGGAGGCACTGAAAGCCATTAAATCGAATATTCTCGTCAACAAGTGCAAGGAGAAACAATTGAGGGCCGACAGCAAGGACGTAACCCATGACAGACCCCTCCTCAACGGTACGCCTGAATTGCACCAAGACGTTTTTCCCCACCATCGTTAGGCGCTCGGTCCTACCCGCTCCTGCCATCGCGATCTTCTTCATCCCCAAAGTGTAGTAGCAGATACCGTTTTCTCCGCAAAAGCCCCATTTCCGAGGGTAGACAGTCACGCGTAAGCGAGGCGCATGAATACCGGCTGAGCGGCACATTCCGGGTGAGTGACCGCCGACTCTTCAATTACTGGTGCGACACGAGCAGCTGAGTCATTTCGGAGGGAGCAGGGGCCTTCAGGCCCCTTAAAAGCAGCAGTCCCGAAAAGAGGCCTTCAGGCCCGGGCCTCATTT
Source organism: uncultured Acidobacteriota bacterium (assembly GCA_963730805.1). Lineage (GTDB taxonomy): Bacteria > Acidobacteriota > Terriglobia > Terriglobales > Acidobacteriaceae > Telmatobacter. The sequence goes on from CAVSTL010000001.1 coordinate 1,399,219, forward strand.
CGCCTCAAGATGCAGAGGCATGGCGTCCAATGGCCCGACAACGGCCGAACTGAAGGGATACATTCCCGAGGCAGAAGCCAGCCCCCTCCGGACCGGGTTGTTCTCGATGTACGAGACACAACGAATGTACTTCTCTTTCGTCATGATTTGCGTCTCGTTGAAGCTGCGCATCCATACGTCCAGTTTGCTTTTCAATCGAAAAGAAAAGCCGCCCTTGATAAATTGCATGGCCTTTTCAAGCGAAATCTCTGGAGCGGGCGTGATCAGGGCATGAAAGTGTTCTGGCATGAGGACGAATGCGTGCAGAAGGAATCTTCCCTGGCTGCGATCTTCGAGGATGGTTCGCTGAAAGAGCTCCGCGTTGGCCGTGACCTGGAAAAGGCTGCGGCGTTGCGCCGTGACTGCCGTTACGAAGCGGGTACGCGTTTCTTGCGGCGCCAGTCGCACCTGAGAAGCATAGACGAAAGGCCCGCGGCTAAAGCCGCTTCTATTGCAAACCTGCATTCAGGGGCCTGAAGGCCCCTGCTCCCTCCCTCGGCGACCTGTCGATTTCGTGCAATACTGGTCCAACTAAAACCAAATTCGTTGCACTTGGACTTTGTATCTTCACACCGCCGACTCGCACCCTTTGGCGGACCTTCGCCTCTCTCGGCGCTGGGCTTGAGTTAACCTGCACAGAAACCCACTGGCCGTGCCCAGAAAATCGGTCGAAATTGGCTGTTTTTAGGCAAAGCCCCTCGAGGCTAAAGCCCCGGTCATCCTGCTGAGGTTAATGTGCGGGCTGAAGCCCGTACCTTCCATGCACGGAGTTTTTCCGCAGCCTGTTAAAGTCGAGAGTTGGGAATCTTGCGGAATGGCGCTCCAGTCGACAACTCAGGTATACTGTTTGAGGCTCACATGAGCAGGGAAGTCCCTGTGCCTGCCACAGAAGTGAGCCCCAAAACGAGAAGAAAAATGCCCAAGTTGAAGACCCATTCGGGCGCGGCCAAGCGCTTCAGCAGGACCGGCACCGGCAAGATCAAGCGGGGCCAGACGAAGACGCGGCACATCCTTACTTCCAAGGCGCCAAAGACCAAGCGGAAGCTGGGCCGGACCCTGCTGGTTTCCGACGGCGACTACAAGAAGGTAGCGCGCATGATTCCTTACGCCTGAGGTCCTCCGGGCGGGAACTCTCTGGAAGAGGTCCTGCATGGAAGGATGGGTCCTTGTCGAAGGGCCCCCGGCGAGCCGGTTTGAGGCTGCCGAGAGATCAGGGTATTGAGAGCGAGTGAAGAGGTTACAGCGAGCCTAGCCGGTTTCGCCTCCTGCCTCCAGCCGCCTGACGACGTAACACAAACGGAGAAACAGATATGCCCCGCGTAAAACGCAGTACCAAGCGGAGTGACCGCCGCAAAAAGATCCTGGAGCGCGCAAGCGGTTATTTCCTCACCAAATCGAAGCTTTACCAGGCAGCCCAGGAAGCCGTGGAGCGCGGCCTGAAGTTCGCCTACGTTGGCCGCCGCCAGAAGAAGCGCCAGTTCCGCTCGCTGTGGATCGTGCGCATCTCCGCCGCTTCCAAACTGAACGGCACCAGTTATTCGCAATTCATGAACGGCCTCAAGAAGGCCGGCGTCGAACTGGATCGCAAGATACTGGCCGACATCGCCGTGCACGACGCCGCCGGCTTTACCAAGCTGGTGGAGCAGGCGAAAGCCGCTCTCGCCAGCGCAAAGGCAGCCTGAGCCCGGCGCGTAGTTCAGTAGTGAAAACGGCCTGGAGCTCAGCTCCAGGCCGTTTTTTGTGTCTCGTCACAAAACCTGATCCAAAAAGGAAGGGCGCGGGAGCGCTATTCTGGCGATTACGCATGAAAAATGAGTTGATTCCCAATTTGACGGCATACGACGATGCTGCGCTCGACCAGGCGTTTGCCGGGCTAGCCGAGCAGGCGGCGCTGGATGCATCCGCGCTCGATGGGCCCGAAGCAGTCGAAGCATTCCGCCTGAAATGGCTGGGGCGCAAGGGTCTGCTGAACGACGTTTCGGGGCGCTGGTTGAAGGCGGCGCCCGGGGAAGCCAAGAAGTCGATCGGGCAACGTTTTAACGAGCTGAAGAAGAATGTGGAGGATCTACTGGAACGGGCCAGCGGCGCGGGCCCGAGCGACGCCGCGCTTGCGGCCGAGGCCATCGACATCACCCTGCCAGGAACCATGCGGCTGACCGGCGCGGAGCATCCGATTACGCGCACCTTGAATGAAATTGTTTCGGTGTTTGCGGCGCTGGGTTACTCGGTGGGAGTGGGTCCCGAGGTCGAGACCGACTACTACAACTTCGAAAGCATGAATTTTCCGCCCGGGCATCCGGCGCGCGACACGCAGGACACGCTGGTGGTCGCCAACCAGGAGCGAAGGTCGTTGCGCGACCGCCTGCTGCTGCGCACCCACACGTCGCCGGTGCAGATGCGAACCATGGAACAGCAGCCGCCGCCGGTGCGGATCGTGATCCCGGGCAAGGTGCACCGCAACGATGCGGCCGACGCCACCCACTCCCCGATCTTCCACCAGGTCGAGGGCCTCTGCGTGGATACGAACATCACCTTCAGCGATTTGAAAGGGACGCTGGACCACGCGATGAAGGCGCTGTTCGGCTCGTCGGTAAAGACGAGGTTTTTTCCATCGTTCTTCCCGTTCACCGAACCGAGCGCGGATGTGCAGATCAGCTGCATCTTCTGCGGAGGCAAGGGCTGCAGAAAGTGCAAGCAGTCGGGATGGATCGAACTGCTGGGCTGCGGGATGGTGGATCCGGCGGTGTTCGCATTCGCCGCGGAGAAGCAGCCTGCCTACGATCCAAAAAAGATTTCCGGATTCGCATTCGGGATGGGCGTGGAGCGGATCGCGATGATGAAGTACGGCATCAGCGAGATCGGGCAACTGTACGCGGGCGATATGCGGTTTTTGAATCAGTTTGTTTAGCAAGTCAGCGTGCTTCGCACAAGCAAGTCAGCGAGTCAGCAGATGGCAAGAACTCGACACTATCGCGATTTGATCGCGTGGCAGAAGGCGATGGATTTGGCGCGACTGGCCTACGCGCGGACCGAGGAATTTCCGCACTCGGAGACATTCGGTTTGCGAATGCAGCTACGGCGATCGACAGTGAGTATCGCCAGTCATATCGCCGAGGCACATGGAAGATTGAACGATGCTGATATGCGCAGAGGACTCGGGGCCGCCCGGGCGGCTCTCAATGAGTTTGAGACCCAGACCGAACTCGCCAGCAGTCCAGGATTCCTCCCGGCCGGGGCCGCGGACAACCTGCTTGAATTGTCATCCGAAGTGGGACGACTAATCAATGGACTCATTGGTGTCCTCGAACCAGATCCGCGCTGACTTGCTAGCGCAAAGCGCGCCAACTCGCTAGGAGATAAGACCAGCAATGAAAGTGTTGACGAAATGGCTGCGAGCCTACTTGCCGAAACTCGACGTGACCGACGCCCAACTCGCCGAAGACCTGACTCTGCGCGGTATCGCTGTCGAAGGCATTTACGATCTGGGCGAGGGCATTGGCTCGCTCTACGAGATGGACATCACCACCAATCGCGTGGATGCCATGAACCACTACGGCATTGCGCGCGAGGCGGCGGCGATGTATGGGCTTGAACTGAAGCCGCTCGACACGACATTGCCTGCGCCGATGCCTGCGGCGAAGGCGTTTCCGGTTCGCATTGAGGCCGAAGATGCCTGCGGGCGGTTCACGGCACGCGTTCTGCGCGATGTGCAGATCGGCGAGTCGCGGGACTGGTTTGCGGACACGCCTGTGTCCACGTATTTCGCGTTGCTGGAGCAGAAGAAGATCTCGAACGCCGTCGATGCTACGAACTTTGTGTGGCTGGCGATGGGCCAGCCGACTCACGTGTTCGATCTCGACAAACTGGAGGGCGGCATCATCGTTCGGCGCGCGCGCAAGGGCGAACGGCTGAAGACGCTCGATGGCGTGGAGCGCGTCCTCGATCCTGAAGATCTGGTCGTAGCCGATCACGGGAAGCCGGTGGGCCTGGCCGGCGTAATGGGCGGCTGGGACACGATGATCACTGCGGAGACAAAAAATGTTCTGGTCGAGGCGGCGTGGTTTGAGCCGATGGCAGTGCGGCGCACAGCGCGCCGGCATGGACTGCACACCGATGCCAGCCATCGTTTCGAACGCGGCACCGACTTCAATGCCGGCCCGGTTGCTTCCGCATTGGTGAGCCGGATTCTTCTCGCCAGCGGCGGCCGCATGGAAGGCGATCTTGTGGACGTGCGTGTTCCCGCGCTCGAGGCGCGCACTGCAGACCGTAAGCCGATTTCGATCGCACTGAGCGAAGCGCAGAGAATTCTGGGCAAGACGATTGACAAGGAAGGAATCACGGCGGCGACGGTGGAGTCGGTGCTGGGCGGGCTGGGTTGCGGTCTGACCAAATCCAGCGAAGGCCGCTGGAATGTCAGGCTGCCCAGCTGGCGCCTTGATCTCGAGCGCGAAATCGACCTGATTGAGGAAATCGCACGGGTCTACGGTTATAACGGCTTTGCCAACACCCTTCCCGCGTTTGGCGAAGGCGTGCGGTCGCTGCCCTGGGCCGAAAGCGAATTGGCCGTGCGGCGCACCATGCTGGCTGCGGGGTTTCACGAAGCCATCGGAAGTACGTTTTGCTCGGCTGCCGATGCCGCATTGACCGCGCCGCAACCGGGCCTGGTGGTTCCGCTGGGAAATCCGCTGAGTGAAGAAGCCGGCGTGCTCCGGCCCTCGCTCGTTCCGGGCATGCTGAGCATGGTCGCGGGGAACCTGCACCGCGATGTCGGCGATGTGCGACTGTATGAATTGGGCACGGTGTTCAGCGGGACCACCGACAAGGTGGAAGAGCATCCTTCGCTGGCGTTCGGCGCGGCGGGAAGCGTGCCCGAGCAGAGCGCTCTCCATCCCGTGCGGGTGATTACCTTTCATGATGTGAAGGGTGCCGTCGAGCAGGTCCTGGCTCGGTTTCAATCGGGGTCTGTTTACTTCGACCGTTTTCCCGCGGAGGCAGGTCTCACGCCTCAGTGGCTGCATCCCTATCGGTCGGCGCGTGTGGTCGTGGGCGGATTGACAGCCGGCTGGTTTGGGCAACTGCATCCGCGCGAGGCCGCGGCGCGCAAACTCAAGGACGTGGTGTTCCTCGGCGAACTCTATCTCGACCGGCTCTACCGCCTGCCCCTGCGCAAGCCCGTCGCGCGGGAGATCTCGCGCTTCCAGCCCGTTCGGCGCGATTTTTCGCTGGTCCTCGATGAGAGCATCGGCTGGGAAAAAATCGACCAGGCCATTGGCGCTCTCGATATTCCCGAGCTGGTCGAATGGCGCGCTCGCGAGGTGTTTCGCGATCGGAAGCTCGGCGCGGGCGAGTACTCGCTGCTGTTGGGAGTCACGTTTCAGGCTCCGGACCGGACTCTCCGCGATGAGGATTTACAGGGCTTTCACGCGCGGGTCGTCGAGGCCGTTGGCAAAGCAGGTGCGCGGCTCAGGACGTAATATGGTGCATGGTCTCCAGGCGCTATACTGGCACGAATAGCGGAGGTTTTTGGATGTCGGAATTACCCTGGGCGCCTGAGGTTGCGGAACAAAATGAGACCGACCATCAGGCCGAGCATCCGGTGGGCGAACCGGGCACCTTGTCGCTGAGCCTGGATGACTTTTCTTCTCTCGAAGACCGGATCCTGAGGGCGGTAAATCTGGTGAAGCGGGAACGGCTGGCGCGGTCCGCGGCCGAGGAGCGCGCTGCGCAGGCCGAGGCAAAGGCCAACGAGCATTCGTCAGCCAGCGAACAACTGCAGAAAGAAGTGAATTCGCTGCGCGCCGAACGGGACCATATCCGGCAGCGCGTGGAGAAACTTCTTTCCCAACTCGACGCGCTCGAGTTATGAGGCGGCATGGAGAATAGTTCCGCCAACTACGTTACCGTCGAAATTTACGACCAGACGTATCACCTGTCTGGGGAGGACGCCGATCACATCCGCAAGCTGGCTTCACAGGTTGACGCCAAGATGCGGGCGGTAGCCGCGCAGGGGCGCACCGTGGACTCGCTGCGCGTGGCGGTTCTGGCGGCTCTGAACCTTGCCGACGAACTTGCGCAGGCCAGCGAGACCCCTTCCGGGGCTGCGGCGCGGGTAGGCCACGCCCGCGCCGCCAGCCTGCGCGGATTGCTCGACGAGGTCCTCGAAGACGAGCGCAGGACGGGTTCCTAGCGGCTCCCGGCGCACCCATCCCTGAATTTCTTTTCATCGCAGGCGACCGCATTCCGGTTCGCGACCACACCCTTGTACCGGCGGTCACACGGCAGCCATTCGCGCTGTCCTAAAATGGGCCACGATTTCCAAACTGAAAACGGGATTGCCCTTTTGGTGCAAATACTCGACTTTCGCCCTGATGCCGCGCGGATGATGGCATGCAGGGGAGGCGGTATCCGAACGGCAAATGCAAGTGACCTCTGGGCCCTGCGCACGAATTCCCAAGGCGGCCGTTATCCGCGGCCGAACGCCATCGTTCGCCTTCCGCATATGGAAGAGAGCTTTCATCTTTCGGCGAATCATGGGCGGATGCTTCGGCCTGGTGTTTTGGCTCAACGCCGCGATTCCGTGCATTGGCCAGGATCCAGGCGCCACTTCGGGGCAAGGTCACGCGAGTCTTCCCCCGCGGGTTGCGCAGGCCCAGCGGTTTCTCGCTCGCCGGGGTTTCGGCCCTAACCGGCCGACGCCATCGCGGGCTAAGGAATCCACCCCTGCGATCGTGGCCAAACCGCAATCTACGACCTCGGCCGCGTCATGGCAACCGCTGGGGCCCACCGGGGTGATTACAGCGAACTATGGCCTGGTCACGGGCCGGATCTCCTCACTGGCGCTCGATGCGTCGGATGCGACCGGCAACCGTCTTTTCGTGGGGACGACGGGCGGGGGAGTGTGGTTTTCGCAGAATGCGGCCGCTTCCAATCCTGCGAACATCGTTTTCGTTCCCCTTACTGACAACCTGGGCGCCATGAGCAGCGCGATGGACTCCTCCATCAGCATAGGAGCTCTCTCCGTCCAGCCGGGCGGCACGGGCGTGATTCTGGCGGGAACCGGCGATCCCAACGACGCGCTTGATTCCTATTACGGCGCCGGCATTCTCCGTTCGACAGACGGGGGCACCACCTGGGCCCTGATCCAGGCCGCCAAGACGGATTACAACTTCCTGGGCGAGGGTTTCGCCGGATTCGCGTGGAGCACGATCAATCCGCAACTGGTGGTGGCCGCGGTTTCGCAGGCCTGGGAAGGCGTATTGGTGGGCGCGCAGCGGAGCCAGCAGAGTTACGAGGGCCTCTACTATTCGACCGATAGCGGAGCGACCTGGGCCCTGGCGCAGATCACCGACCTGAACGGACAGGATGTGCAAGGACCGCTGGACGCGTTTGCCAATCCCGACGGAAACGCGGCCACTTCCGTGGTCTGGAACCCCTTGCGCGGCGTGTTTATCGCGGCGGTGCGCTTTCACGGCTACTACCAATCGACGGATGGCTCCCATTGGACCCGCCTGGCCGCGCAACCCGGTGCGGGGTTGACGACGGCCATGTGCCCCACCCGGCCCACGTCGACCGGCTCGACGGCATGCCCGATCTACCGCGGCACTCTGGCGGTGAATCCGCTAACCGGCGACACATTCGCCTGGACCGTCGATGTGGCCGACCAGGACCAGGGTCTCTGGCAGGACGTCTGTTCGGCCAGCCAAAACGTCTGCGGCAACCAGGCCATCGCCTGGGGAAAGCAATGGAACACGGCAGGGCTCGAATCCGACACCTGGCTGGGTTCCGCCACCATTCTGGATGGGTCCTACAACCTGACGCTGGCCGCAGTTCCTTCCGGTCAGGACACGACCCTGCTGGCAGGGGACAACGACCTTTGGAAATGCAGCCTGGCGATGGGCTGCGCCTGGCGCAACACCACCAATGCAACCGCCTGCATGAGTGCCCAGGTCGCGGAATACCAGCACACCGTGGCATGGAATCCAGCCAACCCACTGGAATTGTTCGTAGGTAACGACGGGGGCCTGTGGCGTTCCAGCGATGGAATCGGCGAGTCTGGTCCCGTTTGCTCGGCTTCGGACGCGACCCATTTCCAGAACCTGAATGGCGGCCTGGGATCGCTTGCGGAAATCGAAAGCATGTCGGCTGTCGGCGGTTCGCCCTACACCATGATGCTTGGACTGGGAGCCAACGGGACTGCCGGGGTCAAATCGACGACAGGCCCAACCACTGACTGGCCCCAGATCCTCACCGGGGAAGGTGGTCCCGTGGCCATCGATCCCGGTAACCCAAACGACTGGTATGTGAACAATGGTGCGGGAGTCTCGATTCATTTGTGTTCCCAAAGCCAGCCATGTACGCCTGGGGATTTTGGATCGACCCCGGTCGTCACCAATGCCGACGTGAACGGCGACGGGCTCACCATGGGGTGGCCGGCGTCGTTTCTTGTGGATCCAGTCGATTCCTCGCAGCTTTTGATCGGCACCTGCCGGGTTTGGCGCGGACCTGCCAATGGAATCGGCTGGACGAGCGCCAACGCGATTGGCCCCATGTTCGATGGAAACCGAAGTCTCTCCTCCTGCAACGGAAACGCGCTGGTGCGCTCGATAGCGGCAATGGGAATCGCCGGTGGAGGAGAGGTCGTCTATGTCGGCATGTACGGAAGCCTGAACGGCGGAGCGACTCTGCCCGGTCACGTGCTCACCGCAAAAATGAGTCCGTCCGGCACATGGTCGGGGTGGCAGGACCTGTCACTCAATCCTGTAGTCAATGACCAGGTGACGATGAACTTTCTGGGGTTCGATATCTCCAGCTTGTTCATCGACCCCCAGGATCGGACCGGAAACACCATCTATGCGACCGTCGCGGGTATTCCCAATCTTGTGCAGTACGTGGGGATGGTATATCGATCGACAGATGGCGGAGCGCACTGGTCCAACATCCGGTGTAATCTTCCGGCTTCCGCCGCAAACAGCGTCGTGCTTGATCCGCAAGACAGCAACACGGCATACATCGCGACGGATGCCGGGGTATACATCACTCACAACGTGGCAAGCTGCGCAGGCGCAACCGCCTGCTGGTCCCAGTTCGGGAGCGGGCTGCCCGACTCGCCCGTCGTAGCCTTGAGCGCGGCTCCGGCCACGACCTCGCCCCACGTGCTGGTGGCGGGAACCTTTGGCCGCGGCGTCTGGCAGATTCCGCTGGCGACCGCGGGAACGCAGCTGACTACCGCAGCGATTGCCCCCGCGACGCTTGATTTCGGCACCCAGGGTTTCGGATTGACGAGCGCCCCTCAGACGGTGACGCTGACCAACACCGGCGGAATCGCGTTGCTACCGGGTCCGGTCACCGTCAGCGGAGATTTCAGCGAGACGGATACCTGTGCGAATTCGACCGTGAATTCGCTCTCCAGCTGTGCCATCCAGGTAAAGTTCCGGCCGACGCAATCGGGCAGCCGGACAGGGCAGTTGTCCGTTGCGGCGAACGTAGCGGGAGGAAATCTTACGGTTGCACTCAGTGGGACAGGAGCCAAGCCGGGTGTCGTCAACCTCACGCCCCCGACGGTCGATTTTGGCCAGGTGCAGGTGGGATCCAAATCCAACCTGTTGCCCGTTACCGCGGAGAACGCCGGTGGAACCGTTGTGGCGATCTCCAGCATCACCACCACCGGCCCTTTTGTGCTGGCGACCAATTCCTGCGGCACCACGTCGTTGGCGGCCAGCACCGATTGCCAGCTCCAGGTGCAGTTTGCGCCTGCGGCCAGCGGGCCGGCCAGCGGCACATTGACGATGGTGGACGACGCGGGAACGCAGACCGTGCAGTTGACGGGCTCGGGAGCGGCGCCACCGACCGACGCATTGTCGCCTTCTTCTTTGACGTTCGCAGGCACCATCGTCGGGCAGTCTTCGCCGCAGCAGACCGTGACCTTGACCAACAGCGGAGACGTTCCGCTGACCTCGATCGCCGCGATCGTTCACGGGCCATTTCAACTGACCAACGACTGCACCGCCCAACTGGCTGCCAACTCCCATTGTTCATTGTCGATCGTATTTACACCCACCCAGCCGGGCAGCCAGACCGGATCTCTCGCCATCTCCGACAGCGTGAACGCCGGGCAGACAGTTTCGCTCAGCGGTATGGGCCTCAAGCCACCGGAGTTCTCTGTCTCTCCCGGCAGTTTGACATTCGCGGCGCAGCCAGTGGGCGTGCCCAGTTCAGCTCAGACGCTGACCGTGAAGAATATCGGAGATGCCGATGCGGCCCGGGTAGACTTCTCGATTTCGGGCCTGCAGGCGGGCAGTTTTTCGGCTCCCGCAGTCACGAACACCTGCGGGGCCACCCTGACGGCCGGTTCGACGTGCACGGTCCAGGTGGTGTTTACTCCGGTCTCTTCGGGCGGGGCCCAGGCGACGTTGAATCTTACATCCTCCAATGCCAAACCGTTCCCCGGGGTTCCCCTGAATGGCACGGGGCAAACGGTGGCGGGATTGAACGTCAGCCCCGCGCAGCTCACGTTCAACCCACAAGCCCTCAATCAGGCCAGCGTTGCCCAGGCGGTAACGGTTTCGAACACCGGCGGCACCAGTGCGGCGGACCTGACCCTGACGGTTTCCGGGCCCTTTGGCCTGAGCCAGAACAACTGCGGGACCAGTCTTGCGGCGGGGGCAAGTTGCACGGCGGGAGTAGTATTCACACCCACCTCGCCTGGCAACCTTACCGGCATGCTGACGGTCCGTTCGTCCAGCGTCGCCACCCCGGCCACCGTCGCACTGAGCGGGATCGGCGGATTGACAGGGGCGGTCCAGATCAGCCCTTCGCAGATCAACTTTCCGACCGCCGGCGTAGGATCGACGAGCAGCCCTGTCACCGTGACGATTACGAATTCCGGCGCTGCCGTAGAGCTCGACGATTTGAAACTGGTGGTCTCCGCCGGGTTCAAGCTGGCCAACAGCTCATGTCAGGCGAAACTTGCCGCAGGCGCCAGTTGTACTGTCGATGTCACCTTCGCGCCTTCCACCACGGGAGCGCAGAGCGGAACTTTCACTCTGACCAGCAGTGTGCTAGCGGTACCTGTGACATTGCCTCTTTCGGGAATGGGCTTCGACTTCCAGGCCACGGCCTCGGGAGCCTCGACCCAGACTGTCTCCAGCGGGCAAACCGCAACCTATTCCTTTACCCTGACCCCTTCCGCCGGTACGCCGGCCACCTTCACGCTGCAATGCGGCTCGCTGCCGTCCTACGCGGCATGTTCCTTCAGCCCATCCAGCCTGGCCGTAGCTGCCGGCAGCACCGGCAGCCCTACCTTGCAGGTCACCACCAGTCAGTCCATTTCGTCGGCGCTGCGCCCGGTTTCCCTCGGTGGATGGGAGGCGCTTCCGCCGGTCTTCGCGATCATCCTGCTCCCACTGGCTCTGCGCGGCCGGCGGCGCATGATTCTGCCGATGCTGGGAGTCGCGCTTCTGGGGGCGGCCGGGTTGACGGCTTGCTCCTCGTCGGGTGGTGGTTCCGGAGGAACGCCCCCGCCGCCGGTCACGCACACCACCCCAGCCGGGACGTATTCAATTCCGGTCACTATCGGAGCGAGCGGCGTCCAGCATACCGTGACCCTGACGCTGGTGGTGGATTGAAAAACAGCGTCAAGCCGGAGCTCCGGGGTCTCCGGCGGAAGGCGGAAAACCGCTATACTCAATCATCGGATATGGCTGGACGCGAGTCGTTGAGCGCTCGTCAAAAGGGCAGGGAATGACCCAGAGGGTATCGGTGGAAGATGTTGAGCGGGTGGCCGAACTGGCTCACCTGGAACTGGCCGCGGACGAAACTCCCGGCATGGTGCACGACCTGAATGCCATGCTCGATTACGTGGCGGAGCTGAATGAGCTGGACACCTCCGGCGTGGTCCCGCTGGCCCAGGTGAGCGAGATGAGCGAAGGCGCCGGCACGGCAGGCTCGCTGCGCGAAGACCGCGCCCGGTCGTCGCTCGAGCGCGCCGCTGTGATGCCGCAGGCGCCCGAGTCGGACGGGGTCTTCTTCAAAGTGCCGAAGGTGATTGAAAGATAGGGACGATCAAACAGCGAATTGACTCCTGAGAACTCACTACTGACGACAGAGGATTACAGATTGGCTGGCGACACAAAAACCGTGGAGAACCTGGTGGAGAAGCCGGCAACCCTGGCGGGGCTGCGGGAAGGCATCGCGTCCGGTACGGTGAAAGCCGCCGATCTGGCCGGCACGTACTACGACCGCATCGCCGCGCTCAATCCGCAACTCAACGTGTTTCTGAGCCTGACGAAGGAGCGCGCTTTCGCGCAGGCGGCCCGCGTGGATGCGATGGCGGCCAAGGGGGATCCTTTGCCGCCGCTGGCGGGCATTCCGGTCGGCATCAAGGACGTGCTGGTGGTGCGCGGCGCCCCTGCGACAGCCGGATCGAAGATCCTGAAGGGGTACCGGCCGCCCTACGACGCCACCGTGGTTTCGAAGCTGGAGGCCGCCGGGGCGGTGCTGCTGGGCAAGCTGAATTGCGATGAGTTTGCCATGGGTTCGTCGAACGAGAATTCCGCGTATGGGCCGGTGCGCAATCCGGTGGATCCCGAGCGGGTCCCCGGCGGATCGAGCGGCGGGTCGGCAGCGGCGGTGGCCGCCAACATGGCCGTTGCCACGCTTGGGAGCGATACCGGCGGCTCCATCCGCCAGCCCGCCAGCTTCTGCGGAGTGGTGGGGGTGCTGCCCACCTATGGCCGCGTCTCGCGCTATGGCCTCATTGCCTTTGCGTCTTCGCTTGACCGCGTCGGACCGTTCGCGGGAAATGTCCGCGACGCCGCCACAATGCTGAGCGTGATCGCTGGTCACGATCCCAGCGACGCCACCAGTTCTGCGGCGCCGGTGCCTGACTACGCCGCTGAGAGCGACATGCCGGTGGAGGGGTTGCGGCTGGGAGTGCCCGCGGAATACTTCGGCGAGGGTCTCGACCCCGAGGTGCGCGCCGCCATCGAAAAGGGGATCGAATCGCTGCGGGCGGCGGGCTGCACCGTCAAGCCGGTTTCGCTTCCGGCGACGAAGTACGCGGTTCCCACCTACTACCTGATCGCCACCGCGGAGGCGAGCGCCAACCTGGCCCGGTTCGATGGAGTTCGCTATGGGTACCGTTCCCCCGCCTCCAGCACCTTGAGCGACATGTACAGCCACTCGCGCGATGAGGGGTTTGGCGCCGAGGTCAAGCGTCGCATTCTGCTGGGGACCTATGCGCTTTCGGCTGGCTACTACGACGCCTACTACCTGAAAGCGCAGCAGGTGCGGCGGCTGCTGGCCGAGGAGTTCCTGAGCGCGTTTGCTGAAGTCGATGCGATTGTGACCCCGACCTCGCCCGTACCTGCGTTCAAGATTGGCGAGAAGACGGGCGATCCACTGGCCATGTACCTGGCCGATATTTATACCGTCACCGCGAGTCTTGCCGGGATCTGCGGCGTGACTGTCCCCTGCGGTGTGACGCGGTCGGGCCTGCCGGTCGGCATGCAGGTGCTCGCCGCGCATTTCAAGGAGAGCATGGCGTTTCGAGTGGCGCGGGCGGTGGAAGCAGCGCAGGCGTAGTGGGGTCGGGTCAGGAGCAGTACGGGAATGTTCGCGGGCCGGAAGTGGATTGTCGGGGCCTTGGGAGCCCTTTTCCTGGTTTCACTGGTGAGCAGCGCGGCGCCCCGCAAGGCGCACGTCGTGGTTCTGGGTGCGGCGAAGCGGGTACCTTATTCGAAGGCCGGCGATCCTGCCGGAGCTTCGGCCGCTGAAGACGTTTTGAAGATCCGTCCCCTGGTCGTGGATGGCTCGGTGAAGGAATGGACCACGGGCGACGCCCACGATGTAACCGATCGGAGTTTCGTGGTGCGGCGGGTCCTGCGGCTCAATGACTCGTTACCGTCCGACAAACTGGGGCATTGGGTGTGGCAGCGCGGGCCGTGGCTGCTGGTGGACCGGGTGACAGGCCATGTGACTCCCCTGAAACTCCCCCACTACGATCCCGGCGTGAGCCACGTGAGCTGGTTCCGCGATTACGGCGCCTACTGCGGCGTCACCGCCTCGGGCAAGAGCCTGTATGCCGTGGTGGCGCAGCTGGCCTCGCGCAAGCCTGTCTTAGCCAAGAAGCTCGACGCCTTCGACTCCGATGCGAAGAGCCATCCCGATCCGGTGTGCGCCCCGCCTGAGTGGCAGCGGGAGCCTTTGCGCGTGACCTTTCATCCTGCCGGCAAGGGCGATCTCAGCTTCGATATCGTTCCCGGATCGGCCTTGCTGATCGAGGATTCAGGCGACGACGCGGAAACACCCGATGCCAAACCAGCCGCCGCCCAGAACTGATTACGACGCCCTGCGCTTGTAGAGTTCGCGAAGGTCGTCAAGGCTCGCCGATGGCGATTTGAGACGGCCGGTCATTTCATCGGATTCGCGATAGGTGATCACCCAGCGCCGCTTCCTTGCCCCGATCTCGCGGGACAGGTTCCACAACACCCACAAGGCAAAAACAACGATGGCGCCAACCGGCAGCAGCAGCAGCCATTTCAACTCGATCGTGAAGGACATCGACGCTCCCGCGTACGCGTTCTCGTCATGGGCTGCAATCCTCCCAGTCGCCGGGCACGCGTACCTACTCCTTCAGGACACACCTTTCGAAGTAAAACTGGAGCAATCGAATCCTAAGGGGAACGTAAAGGTCGAAGCCTGCGGCGAGGCTCGCGTTGCCAATCAATCCTTGCCCTTGAGGTCGGCAATATAGCTTCGCCACAACCCGGCCAGGGCGGACCATTGCGCGTCGGAGGGCGCTTCCTGGGTCGATTCCGTCCTGGAGACGAAATAGAGCGCGGGAATGCCGATGGTGGGTTGGGCCTGCATGTAACTCCACCATTCCTTCAGGTTGGTGGAGGAGGCGTTATCGGTATCGAGCACCGGCCATCCGCTGATTCGCGCGATGCGGGCTCGCATTCGCATCATTTCCGGCACGTTCCGGCTCGCGTACCAGATGTCGTTCAGGCGGGTAACGTCGGACGACTCGCGAAACAGTGCGTTGACCGTTTGCGTTTCGATCATCGCGTCGGGTTTGGCCTTGTGGGTCTCGTCATAGAGGATCCACTGGAAGCGGCGGACGAACTCGATGCCCGCGATGGATCCGCTGAGCGGCAGGCCGGCTATGGACGGCGCGTCGACCCAGTCCTCTTTGAAACCGTCGACACCGATGTCCTCGACGAGGCGGCGAATGCGCGGACGCAGCCACGCCTCGTACTCGGGCTTGCCCACGTCGGCGCCGACGCATTTCCCGTTGAGCCGGATGCACAGCGACTCCGGCAGGCCGTCAGGGTGGGCCAGCGGCACCCAAAGCAGCACATGGCGGCCCTTGGCATGCTGGGCCGCGACGAACCCTTTCATATCCGGCCACTTTCGAGTGTCCACATCAAAGCTGCCGTAACCTTGCTGCCATTTGTCGTCAATGATCACGGTTCCGAACGGCAGACCGCGCTGTTCGAGGGTCTCAATCCACTTTTCGTAATTGGCCTGCGTGGCCAGTTGATTGGGAGCGCCGCCCGAAGGGACGGACTCGATCGTCTGTTCCGCCCAGCCGCAGAAGACGGGCAGATGATGCCAGTAAGCGTCGTGAGCAGTGGCCGGCGTCGAGAAACCGCTCTTATCCAGCCACGCAGTGTAGGCAGCCAGCGCGTCGAGAGGGTCGTAGGCGAAGGTCAGGGCGAGTACGGGCGACGCGAACTCTCCATCGATGGCCTTGTAACCGAGGTAATCGACATAGAACGAAGCCCCGGCATAGCGGGAGCCGGTGTATTCGAGCGCGGGGAAGAGGTATTCACCCGGCCTGGCGCCGATGCCGACGCCGGTCCATGTCTTGTCGAGGTGGAAAGCGAGGAAGAGCGGCGGTGGAGCAAAGATGCCGGTGATCCGCTCGGGGCGGAAATCTTCGTCGCTGCCGGCTCTTTTGCCATCGCTGAAGCCCGCCGTCTGCGGCATGGCGATGCTGAATTCGAACTGGTTGGCATGGTTGGGATTCGGCGAGAAATAGCGGTCGGTGTAGATGGCGGTGTCCCAGGCGTGGCCTGCGGTGGTGCCGTTGTCCCACCGGGCCGACACGCCGTTGGAGAGGAAGTAGGCCCGGCCCAGCTTTCCATGCCCGCTGGCGAATTGCTGAAACTCAATGCGGTCGGGCCAGAACCGCCATCGAAAGCGACGATCGGCCCACAGGTTGCTTTTCGCAGTTGCGTTCAATTCGTAGGTGTTATCGGTTTGGCGGACCGTCAATTCGATTCCCGAAAGCTGTTCCTGCTGCGTGTCCGAAGCCAGGCCCGAGACGATGGGGACCTCGAAGAGCCGTTGTCCGTCCCGCTCGATGACCAGTCGCGGCGAGGCGCCCGGCGCGACTTCCACGGAGTAGAGCGGCATTCGAATCGACGGGATCGGTGCGGTGGGCTGCGCTGTCCCCAGGCAGGGGCAGTTGGCGAGGATCAGAATGCCGGGCAGGAACCAACCAAACAGCGAGCGCATCGGCCAATCCTTGGATGAGAGATGAAGCGCCATCCTATTGCGAAATCGGAGCAACTGTCCAATGCGGCCGGAGAACCCCAACCGAAGAATACTGTCCGGCGCTCCAGCCACCCGCGATCCGCCTCTCTGCTCGGATCCGGTCAGGTGTCACTCCCACAAATGTGGGGTCAAGAACCGTGCGGAAGCGCGTTCGCGCACCTTGACATGCAAGCGCCTGCGCGTATCTTATTTTGTAGGCCTTCTTTTGGGATTCGTCCGGGTTGAACGCAGTGAAAGCCGCAGGCTCGCCGGATGCGGATTTCCATCGGAATGCTGTGTCGAACAGGAAAGCAGACGGTAGTTGGGCCACCAGCGTGGGACCGCGCGGGCAATAAAGAAGATCGCCAGCGCGTCAGCCGGCCCTCCGGCAGAGTCTGAGGCAAAGTTCGCGGCCAGGATTGGGAATCGGGGATTCGCGGTCAGGATCCCAGCTCAGGATCCCAAGTTCAGGAGCGCACGAGAACCATTCCCGGAGACAAATTTTCAGGGCGCCGGCCAGAGCCGGGTCTGCCTGTGCCTGAACCGGCCGCCCCAGGTGCGGACGGAGGCAGCAAAGGACGAGTGTGGCAATCAGTTTGGCAATGTTAGCGGCGCCCGCCGGAGGCGGAAGCAGTCTTCCTATGCTTCTGCCCTTGTTGTTGATCCCCGTTTTGTATCTGGTGATGATCCGCCCCCAGCAGAAGCGGCAAAAGCAGTGGCAGCAGATGCTGGGCGGCATCAAGCCCGGGGATAAGGTAACCACCGCGGGCGGTATCCGCGGCACCATCATCTCCATCAAGGACGACGTCATCATCGTGAAAGTGGCCCCGGACGGGATCAAGATGGAAATCGCCAAAAACGCGATTGCCTCGGTGACCACACAAGAGAGCACGTCAGCGTCCTAGGCGCGCCCTTTCGGCCTTTTACTCTTTGGAACAGAGAAATGGAACCATGAAGAAAAATCTCAGAGGCAGAATTTTAGCCATCATTGCGGTGCTGCTCATTGCCGTCTACGGCATGATCGGACTGCCGTCGGGCCTGTCAGGCAAGGCATTGCGCGATGCCATCACCAGGAACATCCACCTCGGCCTCGATCTTCGCGGCGGAGCCCACCTGATTCTGAAGGTTCAGGTTGCGGACGCGGTGAATGCCGAAACCGACAACCTGGTGGGAACCATTCAGCAGGACATGAAAAAGGCGCATCTGGCTTTCAGCCAGGTGATCAAGCCCGATCCGACCGCCAGGCCGAACCAGGTCAAAGTGGATGGCGTGCCGCCTGCGAGTGCGTCCGCGGCCCGCTCTCTGCTCGATTCGAAGTACTCCAACGAGTACGACATCTCCGGCGGATCGGACAACAGCAGCTTCATCCTGACCATGAAGCCGAACGTTCAGTCCGCGCTGGAGAAGAAGACCGTTCAGCAGGCCATTGAAACCATCCGCGACCGCGTCGACTCCCTTGGCGTGAGCGAGCCGGTCATCCAGGAGTACGGTCTGGGCGCCAACGAGATCCTGGTGGAACTGCCGGGCATCGACGACCTGGATCGAGTGAAATCCATCATTCAGTCGACTGCGCGCCTGTCCATTCATGCCGTGGTCGGAAGCGGTTCCTTCCCTGACGAGCAGGCGGCCCTGGCCAGTGTGGGCGGCAACCTGCCTCCCGACGAGATGCTGATGCACGGGTCGGGGAACATGGCTACGGGTTCGGATGCGGATGCAGTCTACGTTCTGCAGCGCGTTTCAGTCGTGGCCGGCAACGATTTCCGTTCCGCCGATCCCAGCCAGAACCAGAACACCGGGCAGCGCACCGTGGTCTTCACGCTTACCAATGAAGCTGGCGACAAGTTCTGGGACTACACCAGCGCCAATGTCGGCCGCAGCATGGCCGTGGTGCTCGGGGACCGGGTTCGCGAAGTGGCCAGTATCAAGAGCGCCATCCGCGACCGTGGTGAAATCGAAGGCACATTTACCGAGGACGAAGTCGCTACGCTTTCCAAGTTGCTCCGTACAGGCGCGCTTCCGGCTTCGCTCACCTATCTCGAGAACCGCACCGTGGGCGCGTCGCTGGGTGCCGATTCCGTCAAGGAAGGCGTGACCGCGGCCATCGTGGGCGTGCTGGTGGTCATGACGTTCATGCTGGTCTACTACCGCGGCTCCGGCATCAACGCCGACCTGGCGCTGCTCCTGAACCTGCTTATCCTGCTAGGATTCATGGGATACTCAAAAGCAACGCTGACGCTGCCCGGTATCGCCGGCGTGATCCTTACCATCGGTATGGGCGTTGATTCGAACGTCCTGATCTTCGAGCGCATCCGCGAGGAGATGCGCGCCGGGAAGGCGGCTTCCGCCGCCGTAGACCAGGGGTTTGCGCATGCCTGGGTCACGATCGTCGATACCCACGTGACTACCATTGTTTCGGCGGCAATCCTGTTTCTGTTCGGAACCGGTCCGGTGAAGGGCTTTGCCACCACGCTGACATTTGGTTTGCTGGCCAACCTGTTTACCGCCGTGTTCGTGTCGCGGGTTATTTTCGACGCGCACCTGAACAAGATGAAGCCCGGCGAACTGGTTTCGATTTAAGAAGCAGGGACCAAGGGACCGAAGGACCAAAGAAGCAGGGACCAAGGGAACAAGGGACCGAGTGACCAAGGGAACTGAGGGACTAAGAATCAAGGAATTGGAACAGGGCGCAGGGGAGTGGGAAAAGGGAATTAGCAAGGATTGTGACGCTCAGATCAGCGGCGGCAATCCTCGGTCCCTTGGTCCCTTGGTCCCTTGGTGCCTGCTTTAAGGAAGGCAGAGATTCAAGTGGAATTCTTTCGTGGCGTAAACATCGACTGGCTTGGCAAAAAGTGGTATTTCCTGGCCTTTTCTCTCATCTTCAGCGTGGCTGGCCTGGCGTCAATGGCCTGGCACTGGAAGACTATCGGCAGCCCTGTACCGCTGGGCGTCGATTTCCGCGGCGGCACCGAGGTGCAGGTGCAGTTCAAGCAGCGGCCTGATATCGGGGCGATCCGCCAGGCCGTGGATACGGCCGGGTTCAAGGATGCCAAGATCCAGAACTATGGCGGCACCGCGGCCACCAACGAAGTGCTGATCAGCCTGCCCGAAGAGCACAACGAAGGCTCGCTTGACGTGGGCCGGCAGGAAATCGTCACGGCGTTGCATACCCATTATGCGAGCAATCCATTCGACGATTCCAGCGTGAAGGCCGACGTGGTCGGGCCGACCGTGGGCCGGCAACTGGAGAAGCAGGCCGCGCTGGCCACGCTCTATTCGCTGGCGGGCATGCTGGTGTATCTCTGGTTCCGGTTCCAGCTCATCTACGGCGTGGCCGCCGTGGTGGCCTGTTTCCATGACACGTTAATCACCATCGGATTTTTTTCGCTTACCGGCCAGGAGATCAGCCTGACCGTGATCGCGGCGATTCTCACGCTGGTCGGCTATTCGATGAACGACACCATCGTCGTCTTCGATCGCATCCGCGAAAATCTGCGCCTGAGCCGGCGCGAGTCTCTGCCGGACGTCGTCAACCGCAGCATCAACCAGACGCTGAGCCGGACGGTGCTGACTTCCGGACTGACGTTCCTCACGGTTCTGTCGCTGTATATTTTTGGCGGACAGGTCCTGCGTGGTTTTTCGTTTGCATTGGTAGTGGGCATTCTGATAGGAACTTATTCGTCGATCGCAATCGCGGCTCCCATGCTCGTGGCGTGGCAGGAATGGCGCACCAGCCGGGGCAAGGCGGTTGTACTCCCGGCGGCCAAGCGCGCACGCATCTGAATCAAAGCGACGGAGCGGTTTTCCTGGACAGCGGTAAAATGATGTTCAATTTTGAGCATCCTTTGCAAGTCGGGGTATTGTTTGGTATAGGTGTGTAGCACGTCGTTGGGCGCAGTTTTGATGCTCTGGGAACAATAAATGTTCTCCTGGTGTCTAAGAGAAAGTAACCAACACCCGATTCGAGGCTGGCCATGTTTGAAGATTCCACATTTGAATCAGCAGGCAGGATTAACAAAGCGAGCAAGAGCAAATACTGGATGATGGTGACTTTCATCGTCAACGGCTCCATTCTTGTGCTGCTGATCCTGATTCCGTTGATCTACCCTGAAGCCCTTCCCAAGGCCGCCATGCAGACCCTGCTGGTTGCGCCTCCGCCGCCCCCACCACCCCCGCCGCCGCCACCGCCGCCCGAGGTGATCAAGGTGGTCCACGTGCAGTCGGAGATGATGAATAATCAGCTCACGGCGCCTACCCGCATTCCGCACGACATCAAGATGGTGGCCGAGAAAGAAGCTCCCCCGTCGAATAACTTCGGCGTCGCGGGCATGGAAGGCCTGAACGGAAGCAACAGCGGCGTTCTCGGAAGCGTCTTTGGCAGCGGCAACGGTCCCAAGGTCAAGGCTGAGGCACCCAAGAAAGTAAATATCTCGGCCGGCGTCGCGGTCGGTATGTTGCTGCAGAAGACCCAGCCGGTGTATCCGCCAATCGCCAAGGCAGCGCGCGTTTCGGGCACTGTCGTCCTGCAAGCGACCATCTCCAAGACCGGGTCTATCGAGAATCTGCGCGTCATCAGCGGGCCCGCCATGTTGCAGCAAGCAGCCATGGATGCTGTGAAGTCGTGGCGTTACAAGCCCTACCTGCTCAACAACGAGCCAGTCGAGGTGGAGACCACCGTCAACGTGATCTTCAGCCTGGGCGGATAGAAACCCTTTTGGCCCTTTTCCGCATCCGCGGAAAGGGGCCTAGCTTTTTTTTGACCTGAATGCGAATCCGGACAAGAGCCGCATTCTGACCCCTACCGGTCCGTGGGCACTTCGCCCCCAGGGCCGGGCCAGCCGCCCGTTATGCGGGCCATCACAGACCAAAAGAAAACTCCGCAGGAGGAACGATTCAGTGATTCTCGCTCAGCTCGCACATTTCGCTTCGCATACGGTGGCTCTTTTCCAAGAGGGAGAACAGACCGTCAGCTTCAGCCCCATGGGGCTGTGGAACCACATGGGATGGCTTGCCCGCTGCGTGGCCATCCTTCTCTTCATCGAGTCGATCTGGTCGCTCGCTGTCATGATCGATCGTTATCTGTATTTCTCGGCCGCCCGCAAGCAATCGCGCGAATTTGCTCCCAAGGTTGCCGGCGCCCTGAAGGACAGCAAGCTGGAAGAGGCCATCAAGATCGCCGACCGCAACAAGAAGTCTCATCTTGCTGAAGTGGTTACCGCCGGGCTCCAGGAGTTCCGCGTTTCCTCCGGTATGCCGACTGAAGAGACCATTGAGAGCTCGCAGCGCGCTCTGGAACGTGCCGAAGCCATCGTGCACGCCAAGCTGAAGAGAGGCCTCAGCGTTCTCGCCACCATCGGCGCCACCGCCCCCTTTGTCGGCCTGTTCGGAACGGTCGTCGGCATTCTGAACGCCTTCCAGCAGATCGCTACCCAGAAGACTTCGGGCATCGGCGCCGTCGCCGGTGGTATTTCCGAAGCCCTGGTCACCACGGCGTTCGGACTGCTCGTCGCGATCCCCGCCGTCATGGCGTTCAACTACTTCACCGGCCGCGTTGAGGCGTTCGACGTCGAAATGGACAACTCCTCGAGCGAACTTCTCGACTACTTCATCAAGCAAAGCCACAAGCGGTAAAACTGCCATCGCCCTGAGCGGGAACGATCTTGAGGGCAGGAGAGCGGCGACTCTCTCCTGCCCGCGATTTCGCCGCATGTACGCCGGAACGATGGAAACGGCAATGCCGGAGGATCTCCGGAAGAAAAATCGAAAGTACGGAGCCCCACTATGGGAGTTGCAGTTCGAAACGAAGGCAGTAAAGTCAACGCCAACATCAATGTCACCCCCATGGTCGACGTGATGCTGGTGCTGTTGATCATCTTCATGGTCATCACGCCCATGCTGCAGAACAAGGTGGCTGTCGATATGGCCAAGGTGGATAACCCCACCTCGATGCCGGATGCCGACAAGGAAGACGCGATCGTCGTTGCCATCACGCGCGACGGCGGGGTGTACCTGGGCCAGGACAAGGTTGCCACGAGCGAGTTGGGCAACCGCGTTCGTGACAAGCTTGCCGACAAGCCGGGCAAGACCATCTTCGTGCGCGCTGATGCACGTGCGCAGTTCCGCGCCGTTGAAGACGCCATTGATGCCGTTCGCACCGCCGGGGTGGATGAGGTTGGCTTGCTGACCCAGAAGCGCGAAGCGGCTGGCGCGGCGGGCGGGCAGTAGTTTCTAACCAGAAGAACCGAGGAGTTTGAAGCCATGGCTTTTTCAACTGGTAGCAGTGGTGGCGCGATGGGGGAGATTAACATGACCCCGATGATCGACATTTTGCTGGTGCTGCTGATCATCTTCATGGTCATCGTGCCGGTAACACCCAAAGGCCTTGATGCCCTGGTGCCGCAGCCGCCGAAGGATCCGCAGAAGCAGCAGCCGCAAAATGACCGCACCATCGTGGTTCAGGTCGAAGATAATCCTGGGCATGCGCCGAACTACAAGATTAACGAGACCCAGGTCAACAAGGTGGAGCTGCTTCCGCGCCTGACCGACATTTACTCGAACCGTGCCGAGCGCATCATGTTTGTGCACGGCTCCGACAACGTGAACTTTGCGTATATCGCCGAAGTGATTGATATCGGCAAGTCGGCCGGCGTAGACCACATCGGCTTGATGACGCCGAAGATCATGGCCGGACAGTAAGGGTTCCATCATCGAAGGCCGTCGCTTCGCCGCAAGACGAAGTCACGCCGATGATTGATGTCCCGCCGCCGAGGTTGGCGGCGGGACTGTAGCCGTCCGGAAAAGAGCCATCCAGGCTCATTCGTAATCGCATGTTTTTTCCCGGATGCCGGTCGTTCGGGGAATGACTCAGAACCAGAAAACGCATTCTTTGTTTTTGGCTCGACAGGAGTACAATTCTTTTTCGTCCTGGTTTCGGTTACTCCCGCCCGATGTCAGATCGATCAAGATCAAGGCGCGCGAACGATCGCCCGACCTGAAGGAGAAGATACAAACATGAATGGATCCGCACGTATTACGGCGCTCGCGATTGCCTTGACTGGCATGGTGCTTTCTCTAGGCGGGTGCAACCGCCTCGCAGCCCGTGACCAGCTGAACAAGGGAGTGGATGCCTACAAGAGCGCCCGCTATGAAGAGGCGATCGGGCACTTCCAAAAGGCCACCGAACTCGATCCAAGCCTGCCTATGGCGAAGAGCTATCTGGCCACCGCGCTGGCCCAGAACGTCGTCCCCGGCCTTGATACCCCGGAAAACCTGAAGACCGCGCAGCAGGCCATCAGCATGTTCCAGGAAGTCCTGGCCAAGGACCCCAATGACGTAAACAGCCTCAAGCAGATTGCCGGCATTTATTTCAGCATCAAGAAATTCCAGGACGCCAAGGAATGGCAGAAGAAGGTCCTCGCTGTCGATCCGAAGGATCCTGAAGCTGCTTACACCATCGGTGTCATCGACTGGACACTGGCCCACGAGAATGCCTTGAAGGCCCTCGTCCCTGCCGGAGTCAACGACGACGGCGAAGGCAACGTAAAGGCGCCCAAAAAGGTCATGGAGCAGATCCAGCAGGAGAACGCTCCGCTGGTGTCCGAGGGGCTGCAGTACCTCAACCAGGCCGTGCAGAACCGCGCCAACTACGACGATGCCATGGCGTACCTGAACCTGATCTATCGCCGCAAGGCCGACGTCGATTACGGCAACGCCGACGCCGTCAAGCAGGATGTGGCCTCTGCCAAGGAATGGAGCACCAAGGCCATGGGAACCCGCAAGGAGAACGAGGCCAAGAAGGACAAGGGCCCAGGCGGAATCACCATGGACTCGAGCGGCAACCTGAAGTAAGCTGCGCCCGATTCTCCCGCCAAGTAAGAACGGCCTCCGCCTTTAGCGGAGGCCGTTCTGTTTTGTCTGTTCTCTCACGCGCGATCAACCCGGAAAACCGTCGATCTTACTGCGCCCCGAGCTTCAGAATCTGCTCGGCGAAGTAATTCCTGACCGTCGCCTGGTCGTGCAGCATTTCAAAATAGGCGTTCTGAAGGACCTGGGCCTTGCGATCGCGCAGGGCCTGCCGAATCTGTTGCTGAGTGCGCGGGTCATTGAACTCCCGCTGTCCGGCGGCTTCACGGCTGAGAAGCTTGTAAATGGCGAACCCGGCAATCTTATGGCCCGGACCGGGATCGTAAACCGGCAGGCTGTCGGTAATCTGGCCGGGCTTGAGACGCGTCACTGCGCTGTAAACATCGGAATCGCCGTGCAACTGCGTTTCCGTCCAGAATCCCATATCGCCGCCATTTGAATTGGAGTTGGGGTTCTCAGAGAATTGCGATGCCAGCGCCCCAAAATCATCGCCGCTCTCCAGCCGGTTATGGATGGTCTGGATTTCCTTGCGGGCATCCGCCTCATTGGGAGTCCGGTGGGTCTGAAGATTGCCGCCCTGTTGGGGAGGAGAACCGCTGACTACGATTTGCGCCAGATGGTAGCGCGGCTCAATGTAGTTGAATTCTGCCTTGTTGGCCTTGTAATAATTCGCAATCTCCGCGTCGGTGATGTTGATTTTGGACTCGATTTCCTTGTTCAGCAGCTTGGTCCGCGTGAGCGACCGGCGGATATCCCGCTTCAGGTCGTCGAGCGTCAGGTTCTTCTGCTTGAGCTGGTTGTCGAATTCCTCCTGCGTGTAGGGGGCTTTCCATTCGGTCAGCCGGGCGTTCACGTCCTCGTCGCTGGCGGCCAGGTTGAGCTTGGCGGCGCGCTGCTGCACGATTTCATCGTCGATCAGTCCCCGCAGAATATTAAGACGGACGATGTCTGTCTGCTCCACCGAAGTTTCCTGGGGCGCATCGCCAACGGTGCTCTTGTAGTACTTATCAAGTTCCGCCCGCGTGATCTCCTTGCCATTGACGGTGGCGATCACATCCGGTGCGGGCGGCCGGTGACAGCCGCTCGCAGCTCCCAGCAGGATTCCACTCCCCAAAAGCAAAATGCTTAAATGCGTACGGGAAAATCCTTCCACTTGCAACCTGATCTCTCCTCGGGTAACAAAGCATTCCGGCACTCCAGAATAACTCTCCGGCGAGCGGTAGCGATGTGTTCTCGCCCTCACCCCGTTTGCGCCCGAATGTCGATTCCCTGTAACTACTTGCCCGAGCCGGCGGGCTTTTGCGCAGTCTCAGGCGAGCCGGGCTGGGCCGATGGCGGCGGTTGCACGCCCGCAGCCCGCAACGCGCGATCGATCACCAACCACAGTTGCGCCTCAGGCAGGGCCCCGGGAATTCGTTCGCCATTAATGAACATCGCCGGGGTCCCTTCCAGCCCGAGCGATTCCGCCTCGTGGGCAGACCCGCGCACCTGGGACTCATCCTGCTTGGCCAGGCAGGCGTCCAGTTTCCCGGAATCGAGCTTGCCCAGGATGGCCTCCTGCCGTGCTATCCGGTCCAGAGCCTCGAAGCTCTTCTTCACGTCGCGGTTTTCACCGTTCACTTCGTCGCCGTGGCCGTGCAGGTAATCCACATAAGTCCAGTAGACGTCGCCGTTCTGCGAGGCCAGGCAGTTCGCGTCCACCGCCGCATGCACCGCCCAGGGATGGATTTCCTCCAAGGGGAAATCCTTATAAACGAACTTGAGCAGACCCTTGTAGTGTTCGACCGTGGCGGGAAAGAACGTCTGGTGCATCCGGGCGCAGTAGCCGCACTCCAGGTCGTCAAAGTTGATAATGGTGACCTTGGCTTCGGGATTACCGCGGACCGGCCGGTCGGCCACGTTGATATTGAACGAGGGATCTTTCACCAGGTCAAACGTCTCAAGGCGGGCCAGTTTGCCGTTGTCCGTCGAGATCAGGAAATCCACCGGGGTGGTCTTGGAGCCGTGCGTGAGGATGACCGAAAGGCTGTCGTACCCCGGGATGTCGCTGGGCTTTCGGGCCCCGAGCAGGACGTTGTATTCCGGCGGCACATTAAACTTGGAGCGGACCATGACTTCGATGCGCCGGTTCAACGCCTGGTCGGTAGGCGTGGGCGTGGTTGTCTGAGCCTTGCAGCCTGCCGCCAGAGCCAGGATGACGAGGCATGCCAATACATGTGCGCGTGACAAATTCTGAATCCTCTTTAGAAAGGATACTCCAGTCGAGCTTCGGTCTCTTTGACCTAATCAGTGGACGCAGCCCGGCCGGAAAGGCCACATTCGACCCAGGAATGCGGCCCCGTGATCCGCTGTCGAAGACACGGCACTCGTGATCGTCTTGCCCGATGTTTTATCCGCCCAGATGCCGCCGCAGTTCGTCGGGATGATGGGAGTGCTCGAACGCGGCCTCGCGGGTAACTCGCTCAGTGCGCACCAGTTCGGCCAGCGACTGCTCCATGGTCATCATCCCGTCGAGGCGGCTGGTTTCGATGTGGGCGCGGATCTGGTGGTCGTGCCCCTGGCGAATCAGGTTGCGAATGCCGCTGGAGGCCAGCATGATTTCGACCACGGGCAGGCGGCCCGCGCCATTTGCAGCGGGCAGGAGCCGCTGCGATATCACGGCCAGCAGGGCCATCGAAAGTTGCTGCCGGATTTGTGATTGATACCCGGCAGGGAAGATATCGAGGATGCGCAGCACCGTCTGCGCGGCGTCGTTGGTGTGCAGGGAACTGAAGACCAGGTGGCCGGTTTCGGCAGCGGTCAGCGCCGCCGACATGGTCTCCGCGTCGCGCATCTCGCCGATCAGGATTACGTTGGGCACCTGGCGCATGGCCGCGCGCACCGCCTCGGCGAAGCTGGGCGTATCGTGTCCCAGCTCGATCTGTTCCACCACCGAGGTGCGATTGCTGTGCTCGTACTCGATGGGGTCTTCAATGGTGATGATGTGGTCGCGCCGCTTGGTGTTGACCAGTTCGAGGAGCGCCGCCAGGGTCGAACTCTTGCCGCATCCTGTCGGCCCGGTCAGCAGCACCAGGCCCTGCTTCCGATCGGCCAGCGCGGCAAGGCCCGGCGGAAGATGCAGATTTTCCAGCGTGGGCACCTGCTCCGGCAGCACCCGGATGGCCGCGGCGATGGTACCCCTTTGAAAGTGAAAGTTGGCCCGAAACCGCCCGATCGACTTGCGCACAAACGAGAAATCCAGTGAACGGCGGGTCTGCAGCTCCTTCTGCTGCTCGGCCGTAAGGATGGGCAGCAGCAATCCGCGCAGGTCGGCGTCGGACATCACCCGCCCCACCCCCGGCGTCAGGGCGCCATTCACGCGCAGGATCACCGCCGAACCCGCCACCAGCAAGACGTCCGACGCGTTCCGCTGCACCGCCGCTGCTAGCAACTGGTCGAGAACCGTCTTGTCATCCGATCGTTCACGCCTGGCAGACCGGTTCAACTCATCGACCAGGCGGTTCAGTTCGCCTTCATATTCACCCATGCAGCGAGAATAATGGAGTCCGCGCCACAATCGGCAAACCACGGAAACGCGAGGTCCCCTTCACCCATCCCCGGGTTCTCGATGTGGGACGGTCAACGCCGTCTAACACTTTTGAGGTGATTCATCTCACAGCCTGTTGATGTACCTTGGACTATAAATTAGCTATCCGAAAGCGAAATTCAGGCGATTCGGACCAGTGCGATTCAGCGGCTTCCCAAGATGCCTTCTGACGGTCCGATGCCCCAAAGGAACCGTTCATGAGCCCTTATACTTCCCCTCAACCACAACTCTCATCTCGCCAGGTTTCCGCTGCGGCCGAGAACATCGCCGCCGCGCAATTTTCCCTCTATGGCTTCGACGTTCTGGAACAGGCGAGCCGGGCCCGATTCGTTTACGACCTCGGCGTCGCCAGGTCGGGAGGCATGATGAAAGTGATGGTGCACGGCAGCCTGGATGGAATCTGGGAGCTGGTGGAGCCTTACCTGGAACGGACGCCGCGCAGGAAGGCCACCAAGGCTGACTATCATCGCGCTATCGATCGCTGGCTCGAGCATCATGGCTGGCGAGTCACTTGCTGCCTGGTGAAATTCGAATCGTCGGACCTGCAACAGATGCCCCGGATCTACCTGGCATCGGCAACGGAGATCGCCGAGAAGCTGCACGAGATCACCGATCACGTGGGCGCGTCATCCCTGTGTGAGGAATACGAAGTGACTGACACGTATGGGGCAAGGCGGGTGGAAAGCCTGCCGTCCAGGTGGCGCTTTTCACAGGCCCGGATCGCGGAGCTCATGCAGTCGCCGGAGGGCGAAAAGCCGCTCCGCTTCCGCTTTTCGGCGGCAGCGCAGTGCTCAGCCTGCGCGGAGTCCAAGCTCGCCGCGTGCCTGCAGTGCGGGCCCATGATGAACTGACAGGCCCAGCGGAGCTTCCCAGGTCGCAAGATCGAGACCTGGGGCGCCCGCAATCAAGAAACGAAGCAGGACTACATGCCGCCCCACAGGCGGTTCGCAGCCATCTCGTAGCCGCGGCGAAATCCCTCGCGGTATTCGTGTCGCACGTCCCCGGGCACGTGCGGGTCGCGGTACTCGTCGCGATTGAAAACATTGGGCCGGCGGTGGTTGCCGAAATCCTTCTGTGCCCCGTCTATGCCGTCGCGGAACCCGCGGCGCTGCCACTCCGTGAAGCGGTCCGGGGGAGCCCACTGGCTGGGATCGCCGCGGCCTTCCCAGGAACCCTCGCCCCTCAGTTGCGATAGCCCCACCTCGTAGCCGCGCATGAATCCCTCGCGGTATTCATCCACCAGCGGCGGCGGAACCGGAGGGTTGCGGAACTGGGGCTGGTCGTCGGGGTCCTGGTTGCGGTTGTATTGGACGTCGTGCCGCGCTTCTTCCACACCGTCGCTATAACCGCGCCGCTGGGCGTCGTTTTCAAGTCCGCGCATGCCCCAGCGATCCCAGTCCTGGCGCGGCGGCGGAGCTACCGGCGGTGGCGGTGGCGGAGGCGGCTCAGAAGCCCCACCGCCCCAGAGGTGCGACGCGGCCATTTCATACCCGCGGCGGAATGCGGCTTTGTAGACTTCGCGCTCCTCGCCGGGGAGATTGTTGTTGCGATACTCCTCGCGATTGTCCACGTCGGGGCGGCGATGATTGCCGTAGTCCCTGCGCGCACCTTCGATGCCGTCGTGGAACCCGCGGCGCTGGAGCTCGTTGAATTCACCGGGAGGCATTTCCCAGCGTTCCTGGCCATAGGCGGCCGGAGCGGCCGGCGGCAGCGGAGCGGCCCAGGATTTGGAGTTGCCGGAATACCCGCCCAGAAGCACGAGAACAAATGCGGTTGCCACAACACGACAGGTGGTCATCGCTTGCGATCTCCTTTTCTGACTGAACCCCAACAATACTACCAATGTCGCGCGGGAGACGGGCGCGCCCTGTGAATCGCCGTATGTCCAGGCGATGGAACTCGACGGGCGACTGCGTTCGAGGTCGAGTGAGGTATCTCACAGCCCGAGGGCCCCGGGCGGACGATAGACTCGTTTTTGGTCTGAGGAGACGTTTGTGTCCAACCCAGGCACCGCCCGCGTGCTGGTCATCAATCCGGGATCGACCTCCACCAAGTTCGGCGTGTTTTCACGGGCCGGCGCCGAGTGGGTTACGTCGGCGCTGCATGGCGACGCCGAACTCGAGCAGTTTCGCGGGCGCTCGCCGCTGGCGCAGGCCGATTTTCGGGCGGGACTGATCGGCGCCGCTCTCATGCAGGCCGGATTCGATGTGGGACAGTTCGCGGCAGTTGCCGGCCGCGGCGGGTTTCTTCCCCCTCTGCCTTGCGGGACGTATCTTGTCGATGACGCCATGGTCGAGGAGCTTCGCCGCGGTCTGAGGGGAGAGCACGCCAGCAACCTGGGCGCGGTGCTCGCACAGCGGTTTGCGCGTGCGGCCGGAGTGAGTGCCTACATCGTCGATCCCGTCACCGTGGATGAATGGCAGCCCTGCGCGCGCATCTCCGGGTCGCCGCTGGTGCCGCGGTCGGCGGTCGGGCACGCGCTCAATACCAAGGCGGTGGTGCGCCGCTACGCTTGCGAACGGGGGCTGGCCTATCCGGATCTGCGCCTGATCGTCATTCACCTCGGCAGCGGCATCACCGTCTCCGCCCATCGCGAAGGGCGAATGATCGACAACAATACTCCCGAGGAAGGTCCGCTCGGGCCGGACCGCAGCGGATCGCTCCCGGTGAGGGAACTGATCAAAGTCTGTTACAGCGGGGCCCGGTCCCAGAAGCAGCTCGACCGCAAAGTCTTCGGCGATGGCGGCCTGTTCGCGTATCTGGGCACGCGCGACCTGAAAGAAGTGGAGCGGCGCATCGATACCGGCGATGAGCGCGCGGCGGCGGTCTTCGAATCCATGATCTACCAGGTGGCGAAAGAGGCGGGAGCGATGGCGGCGGTGCTCCAGGGCCGCGTGGACGCGGTGTTGCTGACCGGAGGCATGGCCCATTCCGAGCGTCTTATCGGCAAGCTGAGAACCTACATCGATTGGATAGCTCCCCTTGCGGTCTATCCCGGGGAAGATGAATTGCGGGCGCTGGCGGAAGGCGTGTTTCGCGTACTGGACGGCGATGAGCGCGCCAAACGCCTGTGGGAAGAAGGCCGCGAGCCCGAACACGACAAGAGCCGCGAGGCGCTTGTGATCGGCCTGGAGTAATCGGTCCTGGGAGGATCGCGGCAGTTTGCCAATGGCCTTGTGAATTCCTACGACCCACGAAAGCCCATCCTGAAAGCGGCGGCTCATGCTGTAGAATTCGCGCGAGGAAGGTAGGTGACATGACATCGATAACCAATGTGGCTGAGGATTTCTTTGAGGCCTGCGAGACCGGCAAGGGATGGGAAGCCTGCAAAGCGTATTGCGCGTCAGACGCCACGTTTTCAGCCCAGGCATCGCCCCTGAACGATGTGGCGACTCTGGCACAGTACACGGATTGGATGAAAGGGATCCTGACGCTTTTTCCCGACGCCCGGTACGAACTGAAATCCTTTGCCACGGATACTGCCCGGAACAACGTTGCCGCTTACGCGGTCTTTCATGCCACCCATACCGGGGAAGGGGGACCGGTTCCTCCCACCGGACGCCGAATGAGCACCGATTATGTGTATGTCATGCAGTTCCAGGGCGAGAAGATCTCGCACATGACCAAGGTCTGGAACGCCGAATTAGCCCTGAAGGAGATTGGCTGGGCTTAAGAAGCAGGGATCCCGGTCCGATCCGAGGCTCGTCCGTGGTTGGATCCCGGGACTTTCGCGGCCAACCCGCAAATTACTTCACCATCACCGGCGACACTCCATCGCCGGTTGTGGTTTTTGCTTCGGTATCCACGAGGCGCACGCCCCGGCTCTTCGCGCCGGTGACGTGAACGGAGGCGATCCGCGACTGGCGCACGATCACGCCGTCTACGTCGTTGAGGCGCAGCACGGGGTGGCCCGAACCTGGCGCGGAGTCGATGTCCAGATCCTCGAGCAAGAGATTCTGCACCTGGTCGACGACAAGTCCCGATTGCCAGGTGCCCGCGTGCGGCTCTTCCCAGCGGACCTCGACATCTTTCATCGCGACGTCGCGTGCATACTGGAGCGTCATCGCAGCCGTAGTGCTCTCATACGGCGCATCGGGCGCGTGCGACACGAACAGGCGCACATGGTTGAAGCGAATGCCATCGAGCCAGCTGTCGGGGTGGCCTTGAATCCCCGAAGTTCCCTGGCCATGCGCAATCACGTTGCTGATGGTCACGTTGCGGATGATGCCCGCAGCGGGCTCATCGGGATAGGTGCGCCCGTCGATTTCGCTCCGCCGCTTGATGTTGAAATGAATCGGATCCGCGTCGCCCCACCAGAACCAGTCGCGGCGGAGGCAATCGATGGTTACATTGTCGATCACGACGTCCTCAACGATTCCCCCGTCGAACACCATGAACGCCAGGCCGCGATTGGAGTTGGTAATCACCACGTTGCTGATGGTCACGTGGCGGACCGCCTTGCTGTTGCCGTCGCAGAACTTGATCGCTGCCGAGGACGACGACAGGCGGCTGTTAGTGACCGTCACGTTTTCGGTAGGCATTACTGGACCCCACGCTGAAGTCGAGTAGAAGACGATCGCGTCGTCGCCGGTTTCGATGGTGCAGTTGGAGATGTGCACGTCCTGGCAGCCGTCGGGATCGATGCCGTCGGCCCAGACCGCATCCTTCTGCGAAGAGTAGATGTAGACTCCGTCGATCACGAGGTGCCTGCAGGCGTAAGGATTGATTGTCCAGCTCCGTGAACGTAGAAACTTGAGGCCCGCGATGCGCACGTCGGTACAACGCAGCAGGAGCACCATGCGCGGATAGACGGTCTCTTTGCCGTAGCTCACGGGAAACGATCGCATCAGCGGCTTGCCGGCAGCTTCCATCTGGCGCTGATTGGGCAGAATGTAGTGATCGGTGATGGTGTTCAGGTGCCACTCATAGGCCGCCTGTCCGTCAAGGGTGCCTGCGCCTTCGAGGGCGATGTCGTGCAGGTCCTCGCCGTAAATGAGCGCGGCCTTGCGTACGTCATCGTACTGGCTTGAATCCAGCGTGGCGTAGATGGTCGCGCCGGCCTCGAGGTAAAGGCGCACGCCCGATCGCAGATGCAGTTGTCCCGATGTGTACTCGCCCGGCGAAAGGTAAACGCGGCCTCCGCCCACCTTGCCGCACGCGTCGATGGCTTTCTGGATCGCGGGCCGCGCGTCGTCGCTCTTGCGGCCGCTGGCGCCATATTCCCGGACGTCGAAAACGCGCTGCGCCGCGGCCATTGGCGAGAGGAGCGCCACGACAATTGCGGTTGTGGACAAGGCAAGGAATCGGGTCGAAATCATCCCGCAATGATGCATCACCCATGGGGCAGCCAACAAGGGCCGTCGCTCAGTGCGATCAGAGCTTCTGGAGATTGGCGAACTTTTCCATCAGCTTCTTCATGCCGTGGCGCTGAAACATCACGGTGAGCTTGGCGTCTTCGCCTTCGCCTTCGCGAATGAGCACGGACCCCTCGCCATACTTGCTATGGCGCACGCGGTCACCCTTCTTTAAACCGGTGCTGCCGGTGGGCGCGGGAATGTCCATCGCCGGCCGGGCGAGGGAACCAGGCTTGATCGGCCCCGCTTTGCCCCCGAAAAATCGCGCGATGTTATCGATCGACGCAGGCTCAGGCTGGGGCGCATCGCCGCTCTTGCCTGGCGGGCGCGTCGCCGGCTTCGCCGCTTCCGGCTTGGCTGTCATCCACGAGGCGGTAAATGGTTTCGAGTTTCCGCTCTTGTTTCCAGAGCCGCTCCGCGAGAGCGGTGTCTCCTGGCTTTCGTCTTCGTAGTTGAAGTGGCGGCTTTCGTAGCCGTCGCCGGAGTTCTGGCGGCGGCCGGCTCCATAGCGCGACCCGTAGTTCCCCGCATAAGCCCAGGCCGCGGCGCGGGTGCTGCCCAGGTTTTCGATCAATTGCTGCGGGACTTCTTCAAGGAAGCGCGAAGGGACGCTCATCTCGGGCGCGTCGTTGCCGTAGCGGCGGCGGAAGTTGGCGCGGGTCAGGATCAGCGTGTTCATGGCGCGCGTCATCCCGACGTAGCAGAGGCGGCGTTCCTCTTCCAGTTCTTCGGGGTTGTTCAGGGTGCGGGAGTGGGGGAACAGGCCTTCTTCCAGGCCGGCCAGGAACACCAGGGGGAATTCGAGCCCTTTTGCGGAGTGCAGCGTCATGAGCGTGACTCGGGCGGAGGGGTCGTACTGATCGGCGTCCGACGCCAGCGCGGCGTGGTCGAGGAAGTCCGACAGCGTCTCGCCGCGAACTTCGGCATCATGGGCGGCGTTGGCCAGTTCCTTCAAGTTTTCAATGCGGCTGAAGGCTTCGGGCGTGCCTTCGGTTTCAAGCGCCTTGATGTAGCCGGTGCGGTCGATGATGAAGCGGATCAGCTCGGGAAGCGTGGCGGGGTCGCCGGGTTTCCGGAAAGCTTTTTCCTGGTCCTGACCAGGGGGTGTGCCCGGGGAAGCTTCGATCCCAGGCTGCGAAGGCGAGACCTCGGGTACCCCGTTGGCAGGGTATGCCTGTTCCTTCTGCTTCATCGGCATCTTGAGAAACGGCCGTTTGGGCGCGTCGGCAAACGGGTTGAAGCTGGCCAGGTCGAGCAGGGGGAGCTGATCGGCATTTCCGCCAAAATTGAAGTCGGTTTCGGCGGCCGCCTCCAGTGCTTCTTCCACTTTCCGATTTTCTTCCTCCTCCGGCGCGGAGGCTCCGAAGGCGAACCCCGCATCCCCGAGATCGGCGTCGCTCTGGGCGACATCGGCCGCCAGTTTGCCGGCGAAATCCGGATCCATCAGGGCCTGCGCGTCAAGGATCAGGTGACGGAATGAATCGAGCGCCATCCAGGCGCGCGTCGCGATGAGCTTGTTGTTGATGGCCGCGCCCATCGCGTCCCAGGTGGATGATCCGGTTTCGAGCGCAAGCCGCTCGATTGTTTCCAGCGTGCTCTTCCCGATCCCGCGCACCGGCGTATTGATCACCCGGTTCAATGCCATGGAGTCGTGGGGATTCTGCACCAGGCGCAGGTAGCCGAGCAGGTCCTTGATCTCGGCGCGCTCGTAGAAGCTGAATCCCCCCACCATCGAATACTTGACGCCGTAGCGGCGCAACGCTTCCTCCACCAGCCGCGATTGCGAGTTGGTGCGATAGAGGACCGCGCAGTGCGCTTCATCGCCAGATTCCACTGACTCGCGCAGGAATTTCTGGATGCGGTCGGCGATAAAGAGCGCCTCGTTTTCGCCGTCGGGGGCTTCGTAATAGCCGATCAGCGAGCCGCCCTGGCGATCGGTCCAGAGCTTTTTGCCCTTGCGGCGGAGATTGTGGGCGACGACAGCGCCGGCCGCTTCGAGAATGTTCTGGGTGGAGCGGTAGTTCTGTTCCAGGCGCACGATGCGCGCGTTGGGAAAGTCTTTTTCAAACTCGAGAATGTTGCGGATATCGGCGCCGCGCCAGGAGTAGATGCTCTGGTCTTCGTCGCCGACCGCGCAGACGTTCTTGTGGTCTCCGCCGAGGAGTTTCATCATTTCGTATTGCGGGCGGTTGGTGTCCTGGTACTCGTCGACGAGGACATAACGGTAGCGGCGCTGGTAGCGTTCCCGGGTCTCCGCGGAGACCTTGAGCAGGCGCACGGCTTCGAGCAGCAGGTCGTCGAAGTCCATGGCGTTGTTCTTGCGCAGCTCGGCTTTGTAGGACTGGTAAATGTGGGCGATGCGTTCGCCGTTGGGATCGCTGGAACCGAGGTAGTAGTCCTGGGGATCGACCATGTGGTTCTTGGCCCAGGAAATGCGGCTCAATACCGTTCGCGGAGTCAGCTGCTTGATGTCGAGGCCCATCCTCCGCATGATCTGCTTCACCAGGGTGCTCTGGTCGTTTTCGTCGAAGATGGCAAACGACCGCGTGAGGCCCTGGCCGTTTACCTTCAACGTTTCGATATCGCGCCGCAGGATCCTGACGCAGAGGGAATGGAATGTGGAGATGAGCGGCTTGGCCACGCTGGAGTGTCCCATCAGGCGCTCGACGCGTTCGGCCATTTCGGACGCGGCCTTGTTGGTGAAGGTAACGGCCAGGATGGAATCGGGAGCGATCCCCTTTTCCTGGATCAGCCAGGCGATGCGGCTGGTGATGACGCGGGTCTTGCCGGAGCCGGCGCCGGCGAGGATCAGCAAGGGGCCTTCCGTAGCCTCGACGGCGGCGCGCTGTTCGGGGTTCAATTTGGCGATGAGCGACTGCGACAAGAGCGGTGTCCGGCGGGAAGAGTCCTACTCTAGTTTACCTGCGCGGACACTGGGACGCGCGTGATCCCCAACGATGCGATGCAGGACGGCGCTGCGTGCAAAGCAGATCCCAATCTATGGTGATGCCAGTCACACCGCGAGGCAAAAAATCGGGGTAGGCTCTAAATCCATAAACAGCATTCATCTGAATCATGGACCCGTCCTGGAGGGGGAAACGCCACCGGGGCGCGGATCATTTCTCTGAAACCGGAGGGGTGCTGATCCCTTGAGGCATTCAGGGGCGCGACTGATCCAGACCCGACGGAAACTTCAGGCCTTCTTCTCTCCCACCGCTGCGAATTCAGGGGATGAGATCAAGGCGCTTTGAGGTCAGGCAACCCACATTGAATTGCCGGCCGCTTCGAGCGCACAGGTAAGGGGGAGTGCGCCATGCGTCCCTTGGTTTTGAAGTGCTTGTTTACGGCCGGATTGACGGCCTTGTATGCAGGATCCGGATGGGCATCGCCGCTGAGCAGCAAACTGCTCCCCCTGGTGCCTGCCGGGGCCGAGGTGGTGGCCGGCTTTGAAAACCACCCCACTCCCGACGCCCACGGCCGGCTGCTTCTCACCACCCACAACAACCGGCTCGATCTGGACGACTGGCAGGCGCTGGCCGGAGTCGATAACAACCGCGTTTTCGACGAGATTATCGAAGTTGCGGCCTCTGAGGCATCCGGCCAGCTCACCGAACATGTTCTGCTCGCGGCCGGCCGCTTCGACCGGGAACGCATTTTTCGTTCTGCGGAACTCAACGGAGCGGAGAACGCGGAGTTCGAAGGCCAGAAGGTTGTTCTGATCAAGCCGTTCGCGCGCGAGCGCGGCGACATGCTCGACACCCGCTGGCTGGTGATTCTCGACAACAGGATCGGAGTGCTGGGAACTCCCTGGCTGGTCCAGAAGGTTCTGCGCCGCTACGCCGATCATTCCGTACCCGACTCCATTCTCGAGGAGAGATTGAGCCTGCTGCGTCCGGACGTGACCTCGTGGAACGTAATTGTGGAACCGCCCACAAACGGGAATGGCATCAGCTTCGCGATTCCGCAAAGCTCCTGGGCGCTGTTGCAGCAGGACGCGGACGTGCTGATGGTCGGCGCCCGCTTTGGCTCAAGAATCCGGGTGGATTTCTCGATTCACGCCAAGGCGGATCGCGGAGCGGAGTTTTTCAGCCGCAAGGCGGCATTTTTCACCGATGCCCTGTCCTACGAGCCGAAACCGGGACCGGCCTCTGCCGGCACTATGAAGCGACTACAGAACTACTCCCTCGAATCCAACCGGGTTCAAGGTTCGGTGGAATTGTCGAGCCGGCAGTTTCAAGCCTGGTGCGACCAGCTTTATCGGGTCCAGGGTTCGCAGTTGCAGACAGCGGCGAGCGGAAACTGAGGGTCGGCATGGTTTCCCCACCGACCCTGCGTGAAATCAAGCTTGATGGCCAGCGGCTAAGATGGGATTCACCCCGCGATGGGCGATCGGCTTGTTTCCCAGTGTGAATTAGACTGCCCGCGCCGGAGATTTCAAATCACGAGGTTGATCTTGTCAGAAGCAGGAAACATCGCTACCATCGGCCGATTCATTGAAGAAGTCATCAACCAGGGACGCTTGGAGGCGGCCGAAGAACTCGTGGAGGAAAACTTCATCGAGTTGGATCCGCTGCCGGGCCAGAGCCAGGGTCGAGAAGGCTTGAAAGCGGTGATTGCCATGATGCGCGCCGGGTTTCCCGACATCCATTGGGTGATCGATGAAACGGTCGCGGCAGGAGAGAAAGTGGTGTCGCGCTTTACCTGGACCGGCACGCACAAGGGCGCATTTCTGGGGATTCCTGCGACGAACAAAGGAGTGACGGTGCACGGCGTGGTCATTGATCGTTTGAGCGCGGGGAAAATGGCCGACAGCCGGATTCTGATGGACACCTTCAGTCTTATGCAGCAACTCGGAGTCATTCCCGCCCCAGCTCCGGCTCAATAGTCTTCGATTCTCGCGGGCCGTTCCCGGATGGGTGGGCGCGTCCGCCAGGCGTTGATCATGCGATCTGCGCAGCCGCGCAGCCGCGCTATGCTGGACCTGCGATGACATCACAGAACAGACTTCGCCGGGTTGCGGTTTACTGCGGCTCGGCGGAGGGGAATGATCCCGCGTTTCTGGCTGAGGCCCGCGCGCTGGGCACGGCGATTGCCGCGGCCGGACTGGGCGTGGTGTACGGCGGGGCCAACGTGGGGCTGATGGGCGCGGTGGCGGATGCGGCGCTGGCCGCTGGAACAGAAGTGATCGGGGTGCTTCCAGAGATTCTTGCGGGGCGCGAGATCGCCCACACCGGGCTGACGCGACTGGAGACGGTGGCCACCATGCATCAGCGCAAGGCGCGGATGGTGGCGCTGGCCGATGCGTTTCTGATTCTGCCGGGAGGGTACGGAACGCTGGACGAAATGCTCGAGATCGTTACCTGGTCGCAGCTGCGGCTGCACGCCAAGCCATGCATCCTGATCAATACGCTGGGGTATTGGAATGGGCTGCTCGCGTTTCTCGATTCCACGGTGGCGGAGGGATTTCTCAAGCCGGAGAATCGCGAGCTGCTGATCGTGGCGGGATCGGCGAGAGAAGCAGTTGGGAAGATCAGGGACCGAGTGACCAAGGGACCTAGGGATCTAGGGATCTAGGGACCTAGAGACGAGGCTGCCCGATGAGTTCCATAGCCGTTCGAAAAGAATGCGAGCGGGCTGGCAAATTGCGCCTGCTTTGCCGTCAACGGTGTTTACTTGGTCCCTTGGTCCCCTTGGTCCCTTCGTGCCTTGGTCCCTGCTTCTACGGGATATACATCTGGTAGGCCATGCCGTTGCGGTAGACGACGGCGCTGCGCATCGGGGACCACATGGGGGGAGCGACAACGCGCGGCGGCGGCGGGTACAGATACATGGGCGGAGGAGCCGCGGCATACAGGTAGACCGGCGGCGTCATGTAGACCGGCTGCTGGACGACGTAGACGGGCGGCGGAGTGTAGGCCTGCTGGGGCGGATAGTACGGCTGAGACGCATAGGTGGGCTGGGGAGGAGCATAGTCCTGCTGCGGCGGTGCTGAAGCCATCGGCTGCGGCGCGGACTGCTGGTCTTCATAGGGAGGTGCGGGCGGCTCCTCCTTTGCCGATGGACGATGCGCCAGGCCGTACGGATCACGATCGAGCGGCTGTCCTTCGGGCACCCTCAGGTCATCCATCAGCTTCACCGTCATCCGGGTTTCGGTTTTCAGCGTAGGACTCGGCCCGCGCCGGGGCAGTTCCAGCAGGTCGATGGGCCAGAGAACCGGGATCATCCACAGGATGGTGTCGCGGGTGGCGTGTCCCTTACCCTGGATCCGGCCGACGCGGTCGATGGAGTAGCCGGGCACGTCCACGACTTTGGCATCGATGGGAATGATGGTGTCGGGTTCAATCACCAGGCGATCGAAGGTGAGCTGCATCCATCCCTTGCCGACAAAGTGGCCGGGGTCGCGGTAGTCCTCAAAGCGGCCGACCAGGTAGCTGTTGTAGGGAAGGACCGAGCGTCCCACCCGGACGGCGTGGCTGACCCGGCACAGGACGGGATCGCCGATGGCCAGAGTTTTGGAAGAAAGACGGGGTTCCGAAGTGGTGCATTGAATGAGTGAACCGGCCGGAAGCAGCTGGTCGGCGGTGTAGTCGGCGGCGGAAACGGCGAGCGGGGCGGAAAACAGGATGGAAAGAGCAAGGGCGCTCTTCATGGTGGATCCTCCAGGTCAGAACAGCTCAGGGCGAGAGAGCGGAAGTCAACCTTCAGGTGTTGCCGAGGTGTCGCGAGTGTTGCAGACGTGCGAGGAAAAAGGACGAGCGAAAGCGGCAGGCGGAAACCTTGACTTGGTGTCTTTGAAAAGGGCGGACTTCCCCCGTTGAGCGGCTTGGACACCGGGCCAGGAAGAAAGTCGCGAGATTTCCCCGGGCACGACGAAATAAATTTGAAAGCCATTGAGGGAACAGTGAGAGAGTCTCATGCAAGGGGAAAGCGATGAATCGCACCAGATGCCGCCGGACCGCGGTGACATTTCTGATCGCGGCGATATTGGTCGCGCACGGGCAGCCGCCGGGCGGCAAGGTTCCCGTGTCGCGCCGAAGCCTGTGCGTGACTGAGGGCACCGTAGGGGGTGGAGAGGGACATCAACTAACCATCGACGATCCAAAAGTCCGGGCGTATGTGAACGTATGGACTGCCCAGGCGGTGGAAACCCGCTTCACCTATCTGGGCAGGACGACGGTGGAGTCGCCGCTGGGATCCGGGGAGATTCGGCGCCAGTTCGGCCTGAAACTCGTGGCGCAAAATGCGTGCAACCTCGTTTACGTGATGTGGCGGTTCGATCCCGAATCGAAGATTGTGGTTTCGGTGAAAAAGAATGCGGGGCAGACCACCAGCGCGGAATGCGGCAATCGCGGCTACGAAAACCTCAAGGCAGCACGGCGCGGTCCGGTGCCGGCCGTGCGCCCCGGCGATTCCCACGACCTGGATGCGAATCTGCATGGGACCGAACTGACCGTTTCCGTTGACGGGAAAGAAGTGTGGGAAGGCGACGTGGGGCGGGAAGCCGCCGGTCTGAATGGACCGGTGGGAATCCGGTCGGACAATGCGCGGCTGGACTTCAATCTGTCGGCTGCTCCGTCTGACCATCCGCATCCGCACTTTGCGCGCGCATGCCAATTGGAGAAAGACAGGGAATAGCTAGTTTGGAACGCCGGAGGTTTCGGCGGCGGCGAAGGTGCATTCCCGGCACTGGCACTGGCGGCGGAGGTATTCCCAGGAGTAGATGCCGCCGGAATGGCCGTCGAGCCAATTGAACTGAAGCGCGTAGCGGCCCACGGCGTGGGCGCTGGCAGGCTTGGCCGGCGGGGCGTACATCGGCAGGACGGCGGCCGGCTTCTTTTTCGGCTCGCCGGGCTTGCGGCCTTCGAGCTTGCGTTCTTCATTGCAGGTGGCGCATGGGCAGCCTGCCCTGAGCCAGGCGAAGGTCCAGGCGCTGCGGTGGCCGTCGGCCCAGTCGATCTCCAGACCCTTGCCCTCGGTCAGCAGCACGCGCACCTTCTCCGGCGTGACGGCGATGCGCGACAGGGGACGTTCAGCTTCTGCCTGGCGGGCGGTCTCTTCCGGAGTGCTGATGCGAATGCCTTCGTGGCTCATGAGTACATTTTACAGGAGCAGCTTCTAGCTCCTAGCTCCTAGCTAAAGACGGTGCGCAGAAATGATGCTGCGTTTTTATCGCTCGGAACGATTCGATCCTGTGGGAAGCTGGCCCGATCCGCAAAAAAGAGCTAGAAGCTAGAAGCTAGAAGCTAAAAGCTAGCGGCTCGACGCTAGTGGCTGGTTTTCCAGAAGTACCAGCCTGCCATGCCGAAGCCGATAACGATGACCATGCCGCGAAGAACGGGTTGGGGGATGAGGCGGGCGAAGCGGGCGGAGGTGTATCCGCCGATGGCACAGGCGGCCATGGCCAGCAGGCAATAGCGCCATGCCACCTGGCCTCCGACCGAGAAAATAATGAAGGCGATGCCGTTGGCGGCGGTGGTGGAAACCACTTTGAGGGCGTTGATTTCGTTCAGGTCCTCAAAACCGAAGAGCGACAGCATGGTGATGATGAGGAACCCAGCGCCGGCCCCGAAGTAGCCAATGTAGAAGCAGACCAGGATGGTGCAGAAGAAGACCGGCGGGCGGCGGGGCGGGCGGGGAATGTAGGCTCCCGGATGCCGATGGCGCGCGATCTTGATTCGATCGAGCCAGCGGGTGACTGGCCGGCTGAGGGCAAAGATGGTGGCGGCGACCAGCAGCAGCCACGGAACCAGGTGCATGAAGGTCGTCTGCGGGGTGCTGAGCAGGACGAGGGCCCCGGCCGTGCCGCCGAGCAGGCCGGCCAGGCCCATGGGAATTGCGAGGCGGCGGTTCTTGCGAATGTCGTCGCGGTAGGCGGCGATGGAGGTGAGTTGGCCGGGCCAGAGAGCCACAGTGTTGGTGGCGTTGGCCTGGACGGGCAGGATTCCGGTGGCCAGGAGAGCGGGGAAGGAAAGGAAGGATCCCCCTCCCGCCACGGCGTTCAGAACACCGGCGAGGAAGGCGGCAATTACCAGCCAGATCAATTGCCAGTTGAATGCAGTAGAGGCGAGGGGGAGAATCATTTCTCATCAAATGGTAAAGCGGCGAGGGGGCTTTGGGTTTAAATCGTTGAAGGGAAAGAGGAAATAGGAATTTCGAGAATATGAGTAAAAAACACTCATATTTTATGCATCGTTTGTGCTATAGTCCCCATCAGATCAAGTGAGCGGTCGGGAGCCCGGCTCCCGGACCCCACTACAAATTCTGAAAATGCATCTGGAGGAAACACAGTCATGGCAATCAATCGTTGGGACCCCTTCCGTGAAGTCGTCTCTTTGCAGAACCGCGTGAACAGCCTGTTCCGCGAAATGAATGAAGGAGACAGCCCTCTGACGACTGCCAGCTTTGTGCCCGCGGTCGATATCTATGAGGACGCGAAGAAGGTCGTCTTGAAGCTCGAAGTACCGGGCGTCGAGGAGAAGGACCTGGACATCCGCGTGGAAAACAACACGCTGACGGTCAAGGGCGAGCGCAAATTCGAAAAGGAAGAGAAGGAAGAAAACTTCCATCGCATCGAGCGGCGCTACGGCTCGTTTTATCGCGCCTTCACGCTGCCTTCGACGGTCGATTCCGAGCACATCAACGCTAACTACAACGCCGGCGTTTTGAAGCTGGAGTTGAGCAAGAAGGCTGAGGCGCAGCCCAAGCAGATCAAGGTGAACGTGGGCGGCCAGGGCAAGGTGGAGCAAAAGCAGGAGCCGGAGCTGGTTGGCGCACGGTAAGAAAAGCAGCTTCTAGCTCCTAGCCACTAGCTTCTAGCTACTGCGGCTGAGACTGGGGCTTTGGATCAGGCGCCGGGCGCACCACATGGTGTTCCCGGCGCCGACGTTTATGCACCATCTGAACAAGAAAACAAATCGTATGGAAATCAAGCTGCGGCTTCGTTCGACACGGACAAGCCACAGGCAGGAAGCTAGCAGCTGGGAGCGGTTTTTATGGCAATTCGTTGGGAAAAGCTGACG
This sequence comes from uncultured Acidobacteriota bacterium, assembly GCA_963730805.1. Taxonomy (GTDB): domain Bacteria; phylum Acidobacteriota; class Terriglobia; order Terriglobales; family Acidobacteriaceae; genus Telmatobacter. Next base: position 1,442,616 of record CAVSTL010000001.1, read on the forward strand.
GTGAAGTCGCAGCAGGCGATGCAGCAGGCGCAGGAGCGCGCGGCGGAGCTTGGCAATCCGGAAATTCTGCCGGTGCATTTGCTGCTGGCGCTGGTGGAGGATCGCGAGGGTGTCATTCCCTCGGTGCTGGGCAAGATTGGTGTTCCCACGGAGCGGCTGGAGGCGAGCCTGCACGACATCGAGCAGAAGCTGCCGCGTGTGGCCGGCGCCTCGGCGCAGCCCGGCATCAGCCAGTCGCTGAACAAGGTGATCGAGCAGGCCTTCAAAGAGGCCGCGAATTTCAAGGACGAGTACATCTCGACCGAGCATTTGCTGCTGGGCGCCGCCCATCAGAAGGGCGAGCCGGCGCGCGAGGCGCTGGTTGCGGCCGGCGCGACGCATGAAGCTATTCTGCAGGCGTTGACCGCGGTGCGCGGCTCGCAGCGCGTGACCGACCAGAATCCGGAAGGGAAATTTCAGGCGCTGGAGAAATACGCCAAGGATCTCACCGAACTGGCCCGGCGCGGCAAGCTCGATCCGGTGATCGGGCGCGATGAAGAGATTCGCCGCGTGGTGCAGGTGCTGAGCCGCCGCACCAAGAACAACCCGGTGCTGATCGGCGAACCCGGCGTGGGCAAGACCGCGATTGTAGAAGGGCTGGCGCGGCGCATCGCTTCCGGAGATGTACCGGAGGGTCTGAAGGACAAGCGCGTGATTTCGCTCGACCTTGGGTCGATGCTGGCCGGCGCCAAATACCGGGGCGAATTTGAAGATCGTCTCAAGGCCATGCTGAAGGAGATCGAAGAGTCAGACGGGCAGGTTGTCCTGTTCATCGACGAGCTGCATACCCTGGTGGGGGCGGGCGCCGCGGAAGGCGCCATCGACGCCAGCAACATGCTGAAGCCGGCGCTGGCGCGCGGGGAACTGCGAGCGATCGGCGCAACTACGCTGAACGAATATCGCAAGTACATCGAGAAGGACGCGGCGCTGGAACGACGCTTCCAGCCGGTCTACGTGGGCGAGCCTACCGTGGAAGACACGATCGCCATTTTGCGCGGCCTGAAGGAGCGCTACGAGGCGCACCACAATGTGCGCATCAAGGACTCGGCGATTGTGGCGGCGGCGACGTTGTCGCATCGCTACATCTCGGACCGGTTCCTGCCCGACAAGGCCATTGACCTGGTGGATGAAGCGGCGGCTTCGCTGGCGATTCAAATCGGCAGTGTGCCGACGGAGATCGACCAGCTGGAGCGCGAGGCCACTTCGCTCGAAATCGAACGCGCCGCGCTGAAGCGCGAGACCGACAAGAACAGCCGCGAGCGCATGCAGGAAGTGGAAAGGGCGCTTTCGGAAATCAAGGAAAAGACGACGGCTCTGCGGGCGCGCTGGACGCAGGAGCGCCAGGCCATTACGCGCATCAGCGAACTCAAGAAGCAGATTGAAGCGCTGCGCTTCGAAGCCGAGGAGCAGACGCGCCGCGGCCAGCTGGAACGTGCCGCACAGATCCAGTACGGCGAACTGCCCAGGCTCGATGCGGAGTTGCGCAAGCTGAATGCTGCGCAGGACGGCGCGGGGAAATCCACGAACGGCGTGGCGCGCATGCTGAAGGAAGAAGTGGACGAAGAGGACATCGCCAAGATCGTGAGCAAATGGACCGGCATTCCCGTGACGCGCATGCTCGAAGGCGAAGTAAAAAAGCTGGTCCAGATGGAGCAGCGGCTGCGGGAGCGCGTGGTCGGGCAGGACCCGGCGCTAACGGTGGTCGCCAATGCGATTCGCCGTTCGCGCGCCGGATTGAGCGATCCCAAGCGGCCCATCGGGTCCTTCATTTTCCTGGGACCGACGGGTGTTGGCAAGACCGAAACCGCGCGCGCGCTGGCCGAGTTCCTGTTCGACGATGAGCAGGCCATGGTGCGCATCGACATGAGCGAGTACATGGAGAAGCACGCGGTGGCGCGGCTGATCGGGGCGCCTCCGGGCTACATCGGCTACGACGAAGGCGGCCAGTTGACGGAGGCGGTGCGGCGGCGGCCTTACGCGGTGATTCTGTTCGACGAAATCGAGAAGGCGCATCCCGACGTGTTCAACGTGCTGCTGCAGGTGATGGACGACGGGCGGCTGACGGACTCGAAGGGACGTACGGTGGACTTCAAGAACACGGTGCTGATCATGACGTCGAACCTGGGCGCGGCCATGCTCGCGGGCGACAAGCTGCGCACCGAGCACGATTTCGATATGGCGCGGGAGAGCGTGATGCGCGTACTGCGCGAGCATTTCCGGCCGGAGTTTTTGAACCGCGTCGACGACATGGTGATCTTCCGTCCGCTGGGGCATGCGCAGTTGAACGAGATCCTGGAACTGAGGCTCAACGATTTGCGCAAGCTGCTCGAGGACCGGCAGATCTCGATCGAGCTCACCGAGCCCGCGCGGCAGCTGATCCTGGCGGCAGGGTCGGATGCGGCGTACGGCGCGCGGCCGCTGAAGAGGGCTCTGCAGCGCATGGTGCAGGACCCGATGGCCATGAAGATCCTGGACGGCGAGATTCTGCATGGAGCGCATGTGCGCATCGACGCAGACCGCAACTCGAACCAGTTGCGGTTTGAGCCGATGGGGCGGGAAGCGATGGCGTAAAGGCAGCGGGCTAGAGCGCGGTGAATTGAGGGCCTCGGAGGGTAATTCCTTCGAGGCCCTTTCTTTTGGCGAACCGATTCGTTTCCTGCACGGCCCGACACAGTCCAGCCGTATGCTTTACACTTCTGCGCATGAAGAAGACGCTTTCCCTTGCTTTTGTCGCCGTTCTGTCCGTGTTCGGCAGCGTCGCGCTCCATGCTCAGGACTGGGCCAAGGCGCGGCTGGAGGCTTCGCCGCGGCATCGCGAATATGTGCAGCTCAAACGCGAGAGCCGCACCATCCAGGCATTGGTGGTTTATCCCGAAACGAAAAGCAAGGCGCCGGTGGTGGTGCTGATTCACGAGATCTTCGGGTTGACGGACTGGGCCAAGGAGATGGCGGACGAACTGGCCGGGCAGGGATTCATCGTGATCGCTCCCGACCTGTTGAGCGGGTTCGGGCCGAACGGCGGGGGCTCGAGCGAATTCGCCGACCAGGATGCGCGGGTGAAGGGCGTCTCCGGCCTTGATCCGGAGGGCGTGATGGCCGATCTGGATGCCGCGGCCGACTACGGCAAAAAGCTGCCGGCGGCCAACGGCAAGATCGCGGTGACGGGTTTCTGCTGGGGTGGTTCGAAGACGTTCGCATTCGCCGCGCACCGCAAGGATTTGTCCGGGGCATTCGTGTTTTACGGAACGGGTCCGGCGGACGTTTCCACCGTGACGGCCCCGGTGTATGGGTTTTATGGAGGCAACGACGCGCGGGTGGATGCGACCATTCCCGATTCCGAGGCGAAGATGAAGGCTGCCGGCAAAAAATATGAGCCGGTCACCTATGAGGGCGCGGGCCATGGGTTCATGCGGGCTGGAGAAGATCCGGGCGATACCAATCCGGCAAATAAAACGGCGCGCGAACAAGGGTTCGCACGCCTGGTGAAGCTGCTGAAAGCGATGTAGCGGCGAGTTCCGGCCTGAGCGAGTTTCATCCCGCCCAAGCGGAGCTTGAACGGGGCACCCAGGTCGTGTTGGGGGGTTGCACCTGCTACTTGCCCAACGCCGATTCGACGGCGGTCTGGACTTCGGGCGAGTCTGGCTTGGTTGCCGGTTCGAAGCGCGCCACCGGCTTGCCGTTGCGGTCGAACAGGAACTTGGTGAAATTCCACTTGATGTCGCCGCCGATCTGCGGATTCGCCGACTTGTCGGTGAGGAAGCGGTAAAGCGGTGTCTCGTCCTCGCCCAGCACGGAGACCTTGGACATCATGGGGAAGGTCACGCTGTACTTGGAACTGCAGAATTTCTTGATTTCATCATCGGTGCCCGGTTCCTGCTGGCCAAAATTGTTGGCGGGAATGCCGACAATGACGAAGCCGCGATCCTTGTATTTCTCGTAGAGCGCTTCGAGGGCAGTGTACTGCGGGGTGAAGCCGCACTTGCTGGCCACATTGACGAGCATCACGACCTTGCCGTTGTAGGTCTTCAGGCTGACGTGCTGGCCGTCGATGGATTTCATGGTGAAGTCGTAAATGCTGTGCGCCTGGGCGGCAGTGAAGACAGCGGCGATGGAGAGCATCACGATCAGGCTCAATTTGCGCAAAGGGGAATCCTCCTCGAACTCAGGTTGCAGAATGATGATACGGGGCCGGGGCCCGGCGATTGTCAGCAAAATGTCAACCCGGCCGCGACGCTAGGAAGCCTTGCGTTTCTGCTCCGCGTCGCGCAGCGCCTCGTGAATGATCATCTTGAGGTAAGTCTGATAGCGCAGGCCACGCTCGGCCGCCTGCACGCGAGCCTTGGCGATATCGTCGGGGTCAAGGCGAATGGTGGTGGTGGGGGTGGGTTTTGGCTCCGGGAAGGGGATTCCACGATCGGCGAAGAGACGTCTTACTCCACCCGTGCGCAAGCGACCTTCCTTGGCTGCCTTCTGGAATTCGTCGGAGACGAGTTCCCGGTTCTCATACCACCACTTGGCTTCTTCGTCTTCATTTGCGAACTTCGGTAGCTTGAAATCGCTCATTGCTGTGCCGCCTTATATTCAAGGTACGAGAGTTTGTCGCGCCTCGTTGGCTCAAACGCCGTGAAGACCCGGATTCTCTCGCCTCGCATCGTGATGACGACCTGAAGTACCCGGGCCTGCGCAGTCTCACCGATGTAAGACCACCTGTCCTCGCCCAGAACGCTCCTATCGAAGCCCATTTCCAGTGGATCAACGAGAATGACCTCTTCGGCTTCTTCCGGGGTTACGTCATGATCGGCAACATGCCGGATATTTGCATCGTCCCAATCGAAGAGCTCATCGTTCATGCGCCCGCCCAAGCTATTGTAGCTACGTTGTAAATATTTTGCAACTACTGACGCAGTTCCACCAGTGTGGCTCCCTGACCGCCTTCGCTCTGGGGGGCTTCGGCGATGGTGGCCACGTGGGGATGGCTCTTGAGGAAGTCGCGTACCCCGCGGCGGAGGATGCCGGCCCCGTGGCCGTGGATGATGCGGACGCGCGGCAGGCCGGCGAGGAAGGCGCGATCGAGGTAGCGCTCCAGTTCATCGGTGGCTTCGTCAACGGTGCGGCCGATGAGGTTGATCTCGGTGCGCATGTCGTCGGTGTTGGCGCTGATGACGGAGACCTGCACGCCTTTCTGGCGGCGGGCAGCGGCGAGCGGGTCGGCGCGGTCGGAGATCTGCGGAGCGGGAGATTTCACCACCTCGGCAATGTCGTCGCGCTTGACGCGCATCTTGATGGGCCCGAGGGCGACTTCGAAGACGTCTTTCTCCACTTCGCGCTGCACCACGGCGATCTTGCCCATGGACTTGAGGCGAACCTGGTCGCCGGCGGAAACGTGGCGAACAATGTGTGGCTGGGCGTTGGCGTCGCCCTGGTCTGAGCCGGTGCGGTGAGCAACCACGGCCTGGTTGAAGCTTTCCTGAAACTCGCGGCGCAGGCGGGTGATGCGGCGCTCGGCTTCTTTGGTCAATTTTTGTTGCGCGGCGCGGTCCTCGATGACGCGCACGTTCTCGCGCATCTGGAATTCGAATTCCTTCATCAGCGAGGCCAGCTTGGCTTCGAGTTCGCGGGTGCGGTTGCGCAGTTCCACGTCGCCTTCGCGGGCCAGCTTCGACCGTTCCTGGTTGAGCGCGTATTGCTGCTCGCGAGCGGCTTTGCGCTCCTCTTCGAGCTGGGTCAATTCCTTGTGGAGGCGGTCGAGGAAACGGGCGATGTCGACCTGCTGCGAGCCCAGACGCTGTCGCGCTCCGGCAATGATGCTCTTGTTCAGGCCGAGGCGTTCAGCGGTGGCGATGCCGGCCGAGGCGCCGGGAACGCCGAGGCGAAGCTGATAATTCGGAACGAGTGTCACTTCATCGACGCCGGCGGCGGCGTTGAGCACGCCCGGCGTGTTGGCTGCGTAGACTTTGAGCGAAGTGTGGTGGGTGGAGATGAGCGTCCATGCTCCGGCTTCGAGAAAGAAGCTGGCCACGGCTACCGCCAGCGCGGAGCCTTCTTCAGGATCGGTGGAAGAGCCTAACTCGTCGAGCAGGACAAGGGAGTGCGGGCCGGCCAGCTGCGAGAGCCGGTCGAGATTGGTGATGTGCGCGGAAAAGGTGGAGAGCGCGGCCTCGATGGATTGCGCGTCGCCGATGTCGGCGAGGAATGCGTTGAATACAGGGAAGCTGGCGGCAGTGGCGGGAACCGGGATGCCGGCCTGGGCCATCATCGCCAGCAAGGCCACGGTCTTGAGCGTGACGGTTTTGCCGCCGGTGTTGGGTCCGCTGATGATGAGCTGGCGGTGTTCTGCGGTGAGCTCAAGCGTGAGCGGAACGACGCCCGAATTGGCTCGCACGCCGCTCGAGCGCAGGCGCTTCTCAAGCAGCGGGTGACGGGCCTGTTCGACGAGCAACCGATCTGATCCAAAGGTTGGCCCCACGCAGTGGTAGTCGCGGGCAAAGCGGGCGCGCGCGAGCAGGCTGTCGACCAGCGCCAGAACGCGGGCGCCTTCGACGAGGGATGCAGCGTGGGTCCCGACCTGGCTTGTGAGGGCGACGAAGATGCGGTGGATCTCGGCCTGCTCGTCTTCGAACAGGCGGACCAGTTCGTTGTTCTGCTCGATGGTTTCGAGGGGCTCGACATACACGGTCTGGCCCGACGAGCTTGCACCGTGCACCACGCCGCCGACGCGGCGCTTGAGCTCGCTGCGCACGGGTATTACGAAGCGGTCGCCGCGAATGGTGATGACGTCTTCCTGCGTGGAGCCGTCGGCGGAGAGCTTGCGCAGGGCGGCGCGGAGCGACTCTTCGATCACGCGGCGCTGGCGGTCCTGTTCGCGGCGAATGCGGCCCAGCTCGGGCGAGGCGTCGTCGGCGAGAGTGCCGTCGGGCATGATCTTGCGTTCGATGGATTCGGCCAGCGGGCGCAGGTTGCCGGAGAGATTCGCGGAAAGCTGGTGCAGTCCCGGGAGCCGGCCGGCAACGCGTGGGGGCGGTTCGCGCAGCAGCGACTGCCAGGAGGCGATGTCGTGGGCCAGGCGGGCGACGGCCTGCAATTCCACGGCTTCGAGAGCAACTTCGGGGATGCGCGCCTTGTCGGCGAGCTGGGTGGGATCGAAGAGGCCGCCGAGGGGGATGGAAATCTGCTCCTCGACCAGGAGCCGGACTTCGCCGGTGAGCTGATGCTGGCGGGTGATCCACGGTTCGTCGGTAGAAGGCTGGAGGGAGAGGATGGCGGCGCGGCCGACCGGCGAAGCGGCGAAGCCGGCCACCAGAGCAAGCAGCGGCTCCCACTCGAGGGCGGCGGAGTCGGAGTGTGCGACCGGCGACGGGATGGGATCGAGCAGCGGCATGGGCAGATACCATCTTACGTTTTTTTGCGCTGGGATCCATTTTCGGAATTGCAGGTTCTGAAGTCACAGATGGGTGTGATTGAACGAGGTTTTGCGGAACGGGCGAGATCCGGGCGGCGTAGCACAATGCAACGTTCATTTTGATTGTCTATTGAACTCTACGACCGGGAACGAGGAAGCAGCCATGAAGCTACGCATCGGACTCTTTTGTCTTATCGGCGGATTGTTTTTTACCGTGCCGGCCCTGGGGGTCGGGCACTTCGGTTGGTATTGGCTGTCTGGTGTCGTTACTGCGGCCTCGCTGGTACCGCTGGTACGCTTTGGGCCCAGAAGCTTGTGGGCGCAGTTCGGGGCGATCGCCCTGGTGCTGGTGATCGTCGGGCTGGCTTGCACCTTTTCCGAGGCGGTTGTGTTCTTTCCTGAAGTGAAAGCGCAACTGCTGGTCGCGCTTCCGGGGGGAACGGTCCTGTACCTCATAGTGGCGGTGCTGGTGATGGCGCTGGCAAAGCTGCTGAAACTGACAGACCGCGAGGCACAGCAGGTTCCGCATCGCTCCGGGGCTGCGGTGGTTCCTTTGATCCTGGCCGCCGGCGCGTCGTACGTGCTGTATTACCTGGTTTTCGGCTTCGCGGCATTTCAATTTTTTACGCGCAAGTATTATCCGCACGCAACGGAACAGGTGGCGGCGATGGGCCTCTGGTTCTGGGCATATCAACTGGGGCGCGGAGTGTTGATGACTCTGGCGGTGGTGCCGGTGATTTACACACTGCGCATGCGGCGCTGGAAAGCGGCGGTGGTCGTTGGATTGCTGGTTTGGATCGTGGGCGGCGCTGCGCCTTTGCTGGTTCCAAGCACATCGATGGTGCCAGTGCAGCGGTATATGCACATTCTTGAGATCATGACGCAGAATGTTTCGCTGGGGATGACGGCGGTATGGCTGCTGCGCCCGGGAACCAGGAAGGTGGCGGCGCCGATGGAGCAGATAACCGTGGCGTGAGATCGATTCCTATTCCCTATTCCCTGTCTCCTGCATCTGCCCTTCCCAGCGGGCCACGACGGCCGCGGCCAGGCAGTTGCCGATGACGTTCATCGCGGTGCGGCCCATGTCCATCAGCGTGTCGACGCCGAGGATGATGAGCACGGCTGCGGCGGGAAGATGCAGCGCGGCCGCGGAGGCCATGAGCACGACCAGAGAGGCGCGGGGGACGCCGGCCACGCCTTTGCTGGTGAGCATCAGAGTGGCAATCATGACGAACTGGGCGCCAAGAGAAAGATGGAGGCCCGCAGCCTGGGCGGCGAACAGAGCGGCCATGGAGAGATACACGCTGCCGCCGGTCATGTTGAAGCTGTAGCCCATGGGAATGACGAAGGAGACGATCCAGCGCGGGACGCCGAATTCTTCCATACGTTCCATGGCGAGGGGCAAGGCGGCTTCGGAACTGGTGGTGGCGAACCCGAGGGCGGCCGGTTCGGCGATGGCGGCGGCGAAGCGGCGCAGCGAAACCCGCACCAGCATCAGGCTGGGAACAACGGCGAGCAGGACAAACGCGATGAGCGCGGCGTAGTAGGTGATGACGAGCTTGAGCAAGGATACGAGCGTGGACATCCCCATGCTGCCCACCGTGAATGCCATGGCGGCGCCGGCGGCGAGAGGCGCGATGTACATAAGGATGCCGGTGAGGCGGAACATGGCTTCGGTGAGCGATTGCAGCACGCTGACCATGGGCGCGCGCTTGGCCTCCGGCATGGTGGCCAGAGCCACGCCGAAGAGAAGCGCGAACACGGCCACTTGCAGGATCTGATTCTGAGCCACGGCCTGTGCGATGTTTTCAGGGAAGATGTTGACAATGAGTTGCTGCCAGCCTTCGTGCGGCGCTGTGGGCGCAGTGGCTTGAACGGAAGCGGGGAGCACGATGCCTACGCCGGCGTGGGAGACGTTCATGGCGACGAGGCCGATGATCAGTCCCAGCGTGGTGACGATTTCGAAGTAGACGATCGACTTGATGGCGACGCGCCCGACGCCGCGCAGTTCGCCATGGCCGGCGATCCCGGTGACGATGCCGCCGAAGATGAGCGGCGCCACGATCATGCGGATGAGGCGGAGAAAGATGTCGCCGATGAAGTGAGCCTGCGCAGCGAATCGGGGAGCGTCGAGACCGAGTTCGGCGCCGGCCAGCATGGCGAAGAAGGTCCACAGCAGCAGCGATCGGCGGCGGAGCGCAATGGGGAGGAAGAGGGCGAGCCCCAGCCAGCGCAGTGAGATCGCGATTTCACTGTCGCGCATGAAACGTGGCGGCGATCACTCCGGCGGCGAACAGCAGCGTCGACGCGGCGAGAATCAAGCGCGGTGTAGTCTTGCCGGATTGCACGCGGCTGCGGACAGCGTTGCTGGTCATCGATTCGGGCTTGAGACGCGAGTGCCTCCATTATCCTATCCCCATGCCCAACATCGCTTTTCTGGAGTGCTCCCGCTGCCATCTTCACTACGATCCGGCGACGCCGCAGACGGTGTGTACCGCGTGTTCGGGAACCCTGTATGTCCGCTACGATCTTTCCCCGGCGGCGGGAACCGCGCAGCGCGATGCGATCGGCACGAGCGCGCAGGACAAGCGCTGGAGCGGTATGTGGCGGTACCGGCAAGTGCTCCCCGATGTCGAGCCGGTGACTCTGGGGGAGGGTTGGACGCCGATGCTCCCCAGCCGGCGGCACGCCAACGTGTGGCTGAAGGAGGAAGGCGCGAATCCCACCGGAACATTTAAGGCGCGCGGTTTGGCTCTGGCGGTGACCATGGCGCGGCATTATGGGCTCAAAAAGCTGGCGGCGCCTACGGCGGGCAATGCCGGGCGGGGCTTTGGCAGCGTACGCGGCGGCGGCCGGGATCGAGGCGCACATCTTCATGCCCAGGGACACGCCCATGGCGAACCAGGTGGAGTGCCTTGCTTACGGCGCGCACGTCACGCTGGTGGATGGACTGATCTCCGACTGCGGGCGAATGGTGGCGGAGCGCAAGGCCGCCGAGGGATGGTTCGATGTCTCTACGTTGAAAGAGCCGTTTCGTGTGGAAGGCAAAAAGACGATGGGATACGAACTGGTGGAGCAACTGGGTTGGGAGTATCCCGATGCGGTGTTCTATCCGACGGGCGGCGGCGTGGGCATGATCGGGATGTGGAAGGCCTTCGAGGAGATGGAGCAGCTGGGCTGGGTTACGGGCAGGCGGCCAAAGATGATCGCGATTCAATCCTCAGGGTGCGCGCCGGTGGTGCGGGCGTTTGAACAGGGCGAAGCGGTGAGCCAGATGTGGACAGGATGCGCATACGTTCGCATCGGGTTTGCGCGTGCCCAAGCCCTACGGGGATGCGATCATTCTGGAGATTTTGCGCGCGTCGGGCGGGGTGGCCGTGGCTATAAGCGATGACGCGATCTTTGCTTCGCTGAAGGATTGGGCCACGCACGAGGGGCTGCTGCTTTCCCCGGAGGGCGCGGCCGCGACCGCGGCGTACGATCACCTGATCGAGACGGGATTTTTGACCGCGAAGGATCGGGTGGTGCTGTTCAATACGGGATCGGGGAACAAGTATACCGATGTGATCGGGGCGAGGCTGCGGGCGGACTGACTTTCGCGGTCTTACCCCATTCGCTATCAGTGCGAATGGATGGGCAGGCAGGGTATGTGGCGGCGCCTGCGGATCAGGTGGTGGTGCTGGGAGTGCTCGAAGCGGGCTTGGGGGAGGATTCGCTGGCGGCGGGCTTGGACTCCGCGGCAGGTTTTGATTCGGTGGCCGGTTTGGCGTCAGCGGCCGGCTTCGCGGCTCCGTCAGCGGCGGCTTTGTCGCCCGAGCCTGAGGCGGCTTTGGGCGCGTAGTCGTTGACGTACCAGCCGGCGCCCTTGAACTGCAAGGCCGGCGCGGTCAACGGCCTCTCCAGCGTGCCCCCGCACTTGGGACATACGATTTCCGGCTCGGCATTGAATTTCTGGATCTTCTCAAACCTGTGACCGCACTGCGTGCAGCGATATTCGTATAACGGCAACTTGAATCACCCCGAGGAACTTAAGCCTCTCTTCTATTTTAATCGCGAAGGTGGTTAATCCCTGCAGGAGACGCCGTCTGTCCGGGGAGAGTTTTGAACTTTGCCTACTTTCCGATCACCAATATCTGGAAAGATCCTGGAATCATGGGGGCTCGCGGCCCGCGCATCCATGCCGGAGGACCCGGGGCCGCACCCGCCGCCGGCGGAGTGGATGCGGGGGGAGCCGGAGCCGCTGCCGGGACCGGACCGAATTCCGCGGTGATGGAAAGGATCTGGTTGGTCTTCGTATCCAGGGTCAGGGTCTTGGCTCGCGCCGGGGTCGCAACCGTCTGCTCCACGCTGAAGCTGGTGGGCGAGTCCTCCTTGATGATCGTAAGAGTCCCGTCGCCTTGCGAACTGAAGGCCTCCATGGTGGCGGGGTTAAACGTAGCCCCGTCCGATCCGTTGCCGATGGGCAGATCGGTGAGGATGTGCCCATCCGTAGCCGAGAGAATGATCATGTTCTTGTTATCCCGGCAGGCGGCGAAGAGGATATTGTTTTTCGCGTCGAGCGCGAGGCCGGCGCACCCTCCGCCTTTGCTGGAAACGTCGTACTTGCCCACCATCTTCATGGCGTTGGCGTCGATGACGGCGATGGCCGACTTGTCTTCGATGTCGACGTAGATTTTGCCCTGGCCGTCGGTAACGGCCTGCTCGGGAGCCCCGCCGATGTCGATGGTTCCCAGGATCGTTCCGTCCTTGTCATCGAGCACGGTGATATTCGGCGCCGCGTGGCTGAGGATGTAGAAGTGGTGGTTGTACGGGTCGTTGAGATAGCCGTCCGGATTGCCCTGCACGTCGATTTTCTTCACGATCGCCAAAGACTTCGCATCGAACATGGTCACCGGCTTTGAGGTAGCGAATCCATGCCCGGTGGCGGTGTCGACGGCTGCGCCATGGGCGCTGGTGGCGGGGATATCCCCGACCTGGGCGAGCGTGTCGAGATTGAAGACGCCGATGTGTCCTGCCGGGCCGGAGCGGGCGACGTAGAGGTTGCGCCCATCGGGATCGGCCGTCACGTAGTCAAATCCTCCATCGCCGCCGACCAGCTGGATTTTCAGGACCTTGTAGGGGCCGCTGTCCTGGGCGCGACCAGAAGCAGCAATCGAAAGCAGCAGGGCGATTCCTGCGACGGCAAAGCGCTTCGCGAGCATGATGGGCAACTCCTCAGAGGATTCTGAGGGCGCGACGGGAGCCGCGCCCTTTTAACCTGCAGCTTTGGTGTATTCGTATTCTCAGTGCACTGAAACCGGCACCGAGGCGGTGTGATCTTCCCAGGAGAGGGTGATAGTTCCCTTGCCGCCGCCCAGGTCGTTGATGGTGTATTTCAGTTCCTCGACCATCGCGGGCGGCTTGGACATCTGCATCTTCACCTTGCCGAGGTCCGCACTGCCGTCGTACGCGAGGCCCCATTCCCCGGTCTTCTTGTTCACGATGAGCACCCACTGGTCGGGGTCGGAGATGTCGACGAAGAGGGTGTATTTGCCCTTGGGGACCGTCACGTTCCCGATCTGGAAGTCGCCGTCGGTCTCCAGGGTGGTAGCGCCATTGGCCCCTGCCCGCCAGACCGGGTAATGAGGATTGTGGCTGATCAGGCCGTCCTTGGTGAAGATGTGGCCTTCGCGTCCCTTGACCCGGGGCGATGAGTAGGTAATGGTCATGGATTTACCGCCGATCTGGGCCCCGACTTTGTCGGGCGGGCTGGCGGGATTGCCCTGGGCGAAAAGGGTGGTTGCTGCTACGAGAAGGCCCGTACAAATCAGAAAGCGCTTCATAGCGGAGTTTCTCCTTGATTGGGTACGACTGGTGATTGGGTTGCGACTGCTGCAACGCGATTGATTGTCGCACCGCGCGGCAGGGTTGGGGAAATGCGAGACGGCGAGCGTCGACCTGCCTGCTATGATGCGGCGCAGGAATAACCATGACTCAGGATCAGAATCATCGGTCTCCGGGAGCGCGGTTTCGGGCCGCGCTGGAAGCGGAGAAGCCGCTCCAGGTGGCGGGAGCCATCAATGCTTATACCGCGCGGCTTGCCGAGGCGACAGGATTCCGGGCGCTGTATCTTTCCGGGGGTGGAGTCGCGGCCAATTCGCTGGGGATTCCGGACCTCGGCATCAGCACCATGGAAGACGTTCTGACCGATGCGCGGCGGATCACCGATGCGACTGCGCTCCCGCTGCTGGTGGACATCGACACGGGCTGGGGCGGCGCTTTCAACATCGCGCGCACCATTCGCTCGATGATCAAGGCGGGCGTGGCGGCGGTGCATATCGAAGACCAGGTGGGTGCGAAGCGCTGCGGCCATCGCCCGGGCAAGGAACTGGTTCCGGCAGCGGAAATGGTGGATCGCATCAAGGCCGCGGTGGATGCGCGGAGCGATGCGGATTTCGTAATCATGGCGCGCACCGACGCGCTGGCCAACGAGGGCCTGCAGGCCGCGATCGAACGCGCCCAGGCTTACGTGGCGGCGGGGGCCGACATGATCTTCGCCGAGGCGGTGACGGAACTGCCCATGTACACCGAGTTCCGGCGGGCCGTGGGCGTGCCGGTTTTAGCCAATATTACGGAGTTCGGACAGACGCCGCTTTTCACCCGCGATGAACTTGCGGCGGCCGGCGTGGATATCATTCTCTACTGCTGCGCGGCATACCGGGCGATGAACGCGGCGGCGCTGAAAGTGTATGAGACGATTCGCGCCGAGGGCACGCAGCGCGATGTAATTTCGCTCATGCAATCGCGTGCCGATCTCTATCGCTATCTCGACTATCACTCCTACGAAAACAAACTCGATGAACTGTTCGTGAAGAGCAAGAGCTGACTTCTCACTGGACACTCCTCCTTTGCATCTATTAGGTTTGAGGCTCTTGTAGGGCATCGTTGGAGTGTGTCGATGAGCAAGGTGGAACTGGCGTCTTCCCCAGCGGTTTTCAAACCCAAAAAGTCGGTTGCACTTTCCGGCACGCCGGCGGGCAACACGGCCATCTGCACGGTGGGCTACAGCGGCAACGATCTGCACTATCGCGGATACGATATCGCCGACCTGGCCGCGCACTGCGAATACGAAGAAGTCGCCTACCTGCTGATTCACGGCAAGCTCCCCAATAACATCGAGCTCACGGCCTACAAAACCAGCCTGGCGTCGCTGCGAAGCCTTCCGGCCGCGGTCAAGCAGGCGCTTGAACTGCTCGCGCCAACCACGCATCCGATGGATGTGCTTGCGTACCGGCGTTTCCATACTGGGATGCGCGCGCCCGGAAAGCCTGGACCACAACGAAACGGGAGCCCGCGCAATTGCCGACGCGCTGCTGGCGTCGCTGGGCTCGATGCTTCTCTACTGGCACCACTACGCGCGCAACGGCCGGCGCATTGAAGTGGAGCCGGGCGGCGACTCGATCGCGGAGCATTTTCTGTATTTGCTGCATGGCGAGCGGCCCCCCGCGGAATGGGTGGCGGCGATGCAGACTTCGCTCATTCTGTATGCGGAGCACGAGTTCAACGCTTCGACCTTCACCGCGCGCGTGATTGCGGGAACGGGCTCGGATCTCTATTCGTGCCTGACTGGCGCGATCGGCGCGCTCAAGGGACCGAAGCACGGGGGCGCCAACGAGGTAGCGCTGGAAATTCAGAATCGCTACAGTTCTCCGGCGCATGCCGAGGCGGATATTCGCCGCCGCATGGAGGAGCGCGAAGTCATCATCGGCTTCGGCCATCCGGTGTACACGATCAGCGATCCGCGCAGCGACATCATCAAGGAAGTGTCGCGCAACCTGGCCGACAACGCCGGCGGCAGCCTGCACTTTACGGTGGCCGAGCGCATCGAGCAGGTGATGATGGATGCCAAGCGCATGTTCCCCAACCTCGACTGGTACAGCGCGGTGGCGTATCACGCCATGGGGATTCCCATCGACCTGTTTACGCCGTTGTTCGTGATGGCGCGGACGGCGGGCTGGTGCGCCCATGTGCTTGAGCAGCGCAGCGACGGGAAGATCATCCGGCCCTCAGCGAACTACATCGGCCCCGAGCCGCTGAAGTTCGTGCCGATGGAGGAGCGTACCTAGCCATCCCGCCCTCGGGCAGGCGCGCAATAATCAAATGGAGTTTTGGCATCCTGGGCGCGGGTCTCCGCAGCAAACGCAGTGGAAGGATCTGCGGGTGCTTTTCGCGATTGGCTCGGGATCGCGAACGCCGTTTGGAGGAAGTGTGTCTTCGCACATCAGCAACGAACGCCCCGCGCCGGATCAGGTTCTCACCGATATCGCCGATTACGCGCTGAACTATGAAATCAAAAGCGATCTGGCCTACTCCACGGCGCGCGCCTGCCTGATCGACACGCTGGGCTGCGGGCTGGAGGCGCTCGAGTACCCGGCATGCACCAAGCTGCTGGGGCCCATTGTGCCGGGGACGATTGTGCCTGACGGCGCGCGTGTTCCGGGCACCGCGTATCAACTCGATCCCGTGCAGGCTGCGTTCAACATCGGCGCGATGATTCGCTGGCTCGACTTCAACGACACCTGGCTGGCGGCGGAGTGGGGCCATCCTTCGGATAATCTCGGCGGGATTCTGGCCACCGCGGACTGGCTCGCGCGCACCTCTGTTGCAGGGGGTAACGCGCCGCTCACCATGCGCCGCGTGCTGACGGCCATGATCAAGGCGCACGAGATCCAGGGCTGTATCGCTCTCGAAAACTCCTTCAACAAGGTTGGCCTCGATCACGTGGTGCTGGTGAAGGTCGCATCCACCGCGGTGGTGTGCGAACTGCTTGGTTTGAGCCGCGATCAGACCATCAACGCGTTGTCGCTGGCATGGGTGGATGGGCAGAGCCTGCGCACCTATCGCCACGCCCCTAATACCGGATCGCGCAAAAGCTGGGCGGCGGGCGATGCCACCAGCCGCGCGGTGCGGCTGGCGTTGATGGCGCGGGCCGGCGAGATGGGCTACCCATCCGTACTCACCGCGAAGACGTGGGGCTTTTATGACGTGGCGTTTCGCGGGCGGGAATTCAAATTCCAGCGGCCGTATGGCTCGTACGTGATGGAAAATGTGTTGTTCAAAATCAGCTACCCGGCGGAGTTCCACGCGCAGACCGCGGTGGAAGCGGCCATGACGCTGCGCCATCAACTGGATCAGCGCGGGCTTTCCTCCGAGGCTATCAACAAAATCACCATCCGCACGCATGAGGCATGCCTGCGCATCATCGACAAAAAAGGTCCGCTTGCGAACCCGGCCGATCGCGATCATTGCGTGCAATACATGATTGCGATTCCGTTGATCTTCGGACGGCTGACGGCGGCAGACTATGAAGACGGCGTGGCCCACGACCCGCGCATCGATGCACTGCGCGCCCGGGTGGAATGCATCGAAGAACCCCGCTTCACGGCCGACTATCACGATCCCGAGAAGCGCTCGATCGCCAATTCGCTGCGCGTCGAGTTGACCGATGGCGCCGTGATCGAAGAGACGGTGGAATATCCCATCGGGCATCGGCGCCGGCGTGAGGAAGGCCTGCCGCTGCTGGTAGAGAAGTTCAAGACCAACCTGCGGCGCCGATTCGCCGATCCGCAACAACAACGTATCCTCAAGGTCTCGCTCGATCCGGAAAGGCTCGACGGGATGGCGGTTAACGAATACGTCGATCTTTACGTTCCCTGAGCCGCGCACCGTCGACGCTCGATGGCGACACAGTGCGCTCACGCCGCGATGCGGTATACTCCGGACGCAGCATGGAAATTACTGGAGGCTTCACACGATGCGTTGGCATGGAATGAGTTTGTTTGCCGCGGCGGCGGTGGTAATGTTCGGCACGATGACAGCTCCGGTAGCGGCCGTGGCGCAGAGCGACACGGTTCTGAAGGCAGCGGAGGTACAGAAGCTTCTGCCGGACTCGGTGTGGTACAAGGGGCAGTCCGCTCCTGCGCAGAAGCGCAATTCCGGCGGGGTGAAGTTTGGCGATGGCTCGTTTGTATTGGCCACGCTAGTCGACAATAGCGGCTACGCCAGCGATGTGGCCGCCAAGTACCAGGCCTACTTCGTGGTCGAGCTTTCGATCAAGATCGGCGGCCAGACGCTGGCGCCCGGTGTCTATGGCGCGGGCTTTATCACCGGCGACAAGTTCATCGTGACGGACGTGGGCGGCCACGACGTGCTGACCGCGAGTTCTTCAAGCGACGAGGCGATGAAACGGCCGATGCCGCTGCAGGTCACCGCCGATTCGGGCGGCGGATTCCGGCTCTATGCGGGCCGAAAGTACGTGAGCTTCACCAAGTAGCGAGCCTGAACTGCTCCCGACTTTGCCGGACCGGGAGCAGTTTTGTACATGGCGCGACTCATTTGGGCGCCTTGACAAGAAAAACCGTGATGCGCAGCGGCTATTCCCGTAGAATAGAAACAGGACCCCCACAGCTTCAACTCATAGATAGAGAAGGATAAACGAAAATGCCCCAGTCAAATTTGTGGTTTCAGAGGAGTAGTGTCTTCGCGCTCGCCGTCGTGTTGTGTGCTGGCATGTTCGGATGCGCTTCGAAACAGGAAAAAGCGCTCGAACAAGCCAAAAAGCAGGCGGTGGCGACCGGGCAGCCACAACAGGTTGTCAGCGTTGACAACAATGGCGTAACCACCACATCGGTGGTGCAGCCTCCGTCCCAGGGACAGAAGGATCCGACCATCGTGACGACCAGCGCGCCTCCGGCTGCCGGCGCGCCGAAGCCTGCGCCAGTGGAGCCGGCTGTGTCGGCTGTGCCGCAACCGCCGCCCGCGCCTCCTGCCCCCGCTGAAGTTAATATCCCCGCAGGAACATCGCTCGCGGTGCGCGTGGACCAGCGCATCAGCGTGAAAACCAGTCATGCGGGCGAGACGTTTACTGGAGAGATCGTGGAGCCGATTACGGCGAGCGACGGCGGCCTGCTCGTGGCGAAAGGATCGCGCGTGAAAGGCGTCATCGATGCGGCCCACCGGCGCGGACGGTTCAAGGGCGCGTCGCTTCTCGAACTGCGGCTGACCGCGATCAACCTGAACGGAATGGAATATCCCCTGCGCACGCGCGACCTGACCGAACGCAAAAAGGGCAAAGGCAAGCGCACCGCGGCGTTCATCGGCGGCGGGTCGGGGCTGGGAATGCTGGTGGGCGGATTAGCCAGTGGAGGCACAGGGCTGCTGATCGGTGGCCTGGCCGGCGGCGGCGCAGGCACGGCCGCGGCCGGGCTTACCGGCAATCGCGACCTCGACATTCCCGCCGAGTCAATCGTGCGGTTCAAGCTGGCTCAAGACGTGGTAATTCAGGAAGGGCAGTAGGCCAAAGATTTGCCCGGGCGGTGTTCGTGCCATCCCAGGTCTCAGAAACGAGACCTGGGATGACCAGGTGAAGGAATTCGAGAGTGCGATGCCGACTCTCCGAAGCGGGAAACCGGCGTAGCCGGTTAGATTCGGGTTAAACGACAAGCAGGCGATGTAAGGCGCGTCGTTTTCCGATGGTCTCAATTAGGTCAAAGATCTTGTCTCCGAACTGAGCTGCGTTATCGAAGTAACTCCGACTCCTGTCACGATCCAAGAATTCCTCGACCAGAACCAATTCAGGCTTTGCCGTGTTTTCTAGGAATGTTTCGTAATCCCGTATTGCACTCTCTACCTTTTCGTGAGCGTCGTTTAGGCTCGCCTGAGTGAGCAGCCATTCTAGGCGCCTGGTCGGGGTCATAGCGATCATAGCCGCGGCGTCCTCCGGACTCACAGTTCCCTTCGTTGTGTGAATTGCAAGCAAGTAAAGGAGAGCCGAATAGCATGTGAGTAACCGGCTATATTTCAGTTTGTAATTTTTAATCTTGCGCTTCGCTTTCGCGGTCTCGGGCTGGCGGGCTGTTCTGGCTTCGTAGTTGACGCAGAAGGTCCTCCAGAGTCTAAGAATGTCATTCGCAAGGAAAGCAGGAGTAAAGCTGTTCTTATGGTCTTGGTAGTCCTGCCAATACGCTCCAATTACCTCTTGGATTACCTCGTCGTAAACCTCTGGTTCGAGCAAGGGTTGGCTCTCGAGCAGAAGCAGGAGGCGAGCTGTGAACGTGTTGGCTACGTCATCCTCCGGCTTCCCAAGCGTATTGGTAAGTTCAGTGACAGTGTAGTGTTCCAAATATCGCCCATCGCCTGAAAATTCTGGTATTTGGAGGTCCTGGGTGGCTTCAATCAGATCGGCCTTTATCCGGATTTCGTCGAGACGTTTGAGTTCACGTTTTTCGGGAGTCCCTTGACCGACAATAAACAAATCCAAATCACTCGATTCGTGGGCTTCCTCGCGGGCGAAGGACCCGGTCATGTAGACGCAGGCTTTACCAAAACAGAGTTGTTCAGCTTGTTTTAGTCTTTGGTTTAGCTCCCTCGTTCGACGCTTCGATTCTTGTCTTCTCGCTTCAAGTATTGCTCCCATTGAGTCCGCCCCATTCGAACAGGTTTCCGAATATCTCAGCTTGTTCGATCGCGTCCCCCAAAGCATGATGACTATGCGTTGTCCGGGAACGCAGTGACGGAAAAAGCTCAGATCGTCCAGATTGTGATATTGGTCGTCTAGCCTTTATAGCAAAAGCAGTCTTTAGATCGAAACACTGAGAGTGAGAAAAAGGCGAACCAATTCGGGAAAACCTCACGAAGTACCAATACAGCCAACACCAATCGAAACTAAGCGGATAGGCTACCAGGACGGGGCGATCATTCTCGGCTTGTTCGCGGACCCAAACGGCTGCTTCAGTCATGGCATCCTCGGGAGCTTCGCCCTCGCGCATCAGTCTTCCTCGATCCAAGCCGTTCACGTTGAGGGCCTCAATCTCAAACTCGTTTGAGATTGGCCGAAGCTCTCGATAAAAGTGGGGGGCATCTTGGGGCGCGCGGTGAAAGTCTCTGCCATCAAATCGTCCGGCATAAACAAGCGCGAACGAGAGCATAGAAAAGGGGCCAGGAATCGGGCCATCAGTCTCAACGTCAGCCGAGAAGTAAATGTCCGAAGTTGGCTGCCGCGCGACCCCAACTTCAACGCTGTTCTTCATCGTTCCGATCATCGCCTTCTGATTGTCTCAGGTCTGGCAAAGTTGCGCTGTGCAAAAAGTCCGCGGTTCATTGGGAAGCGAAAGCGGACCTTGCGGTCCACCCTCACCTGAATCCATTTGAGTTGAACTTATGCTTTCGCCGGAACCAGGTTGCCGAGCTTCTCCGCCAGCATTTCATGCGCGTGGGCGAAGAAGTCTTCCTTGGCGATCTTGCCTGCATCCACATCGGCGAGGATGGCCTTCTGGGCCTGGTACTCGCGGTTGACGATGCCGGCCTTGGACTGCAGCATGCGCCATGCTTTGCGGCGTTCGACGCAGAACATGACCAGTTGGCGGCTGAGGGCGCGGTACTCGGTCTTGCCGTTCTCTTCGAACTGGATGTACACACCGAAGTCCGGAATAAAGGAACGGTGCCCGGGCGTGAGATAGCGGCGATACACGACATCCTGCTGGGTGATGCGGACCAGCATGTTGTCCAGGTGGATGAGCTTCTCGGCCGCCTCGGGCTTGATCTTCTTGAGGTGGTTGCGGAAGCGGGCTTCGGTGGTGCACCAGTGAGCCACGGTGTAGCGGGTGGTTTCGCCGGTGGTCTTGGACTTGGTCTCGTACCAGTCCAGATCTATGGACGGGTTGCCCTTCACGTCGAGGGCTTCCTGATAGCTCTCGCCCTTGCGCGGATCGAACACGAACTCCGGCACGCCGCGCGAGTCGCGCACGCGCTGCGCCTGGAAGAGCGCCATATCGTCCGGCACGCCGTGCTCGGGCTGGCAGGTGGTGAAGCACTGCATGAACATGGTGCCGCGATATTCCAAACCATCCAGAATGGCGCGGTAGAGCTTGGGCGCGTTGGCCATCGAAACCTGCGCGATGAACGGAGAGCCGTGGCCGGCGAGGAAGGTTTCCGCGACGGTCTTCTTTTCGGTGTTCTTGCCCTGCGTGGCCGCGCCGAAGACGTTCATATCGTTGCCGCCGAGCATGGGGGTCGAATCGGAGTTCTGGCCGCCAGTGTTGGAGTAGACCTGCGTGTCGAGCATCAGCGCCTTGACGTTTGGCCGGTTCTGCAGGATCACCTTTGACATGTTCTGGTAACCGATATCGCCCATGCCGCCATCGCCCCCGACTACCCAGACCTTGGGCAGTTCGACGATTTCCCGGTCGGTCATGAGGGCGTCGGTGAAGTGGGTGAACTCGTAGTATTCGCGGTCGGTGATGACACTGCTCTTAGTTGTTCCGTCCGCCGCATCCGCGATCCGGGTGAGAACGATGTCAGCCAGGCGCTCGGGAATGACGGAGCGGCGCGCATGGTCGACGATGAAGCTTTCGCCCATCAGCCAGCCCACGGTGATGCCGTCCTGGAAGAGCGAGTTCATCCACGGGTAGGGGTGGGGGTTGTTGGGTGATGTCGATCCATACACGGTGTTGCAGCCGGTGTGGGCGGCCATGGCCATCACGCTCATGCCGTTGGCCAGGCGGCCGTCGATGGGTTGCAGGCTCTTGTGATTGAACGCTTCGGTGAGCAGGACAGCGGCGACAGCTTCGACCAGTTGCGCGTCGCTGATTGGACCGTGCTGCTTCTCGTAGGCGGCAATGCGGGCCTTGGTGTCGGCGTCATCCTCACCGCCCAGACCCATGATCAGGTGAGCGAGAGCCTGGCGAAGCTGGTCGTATTCGGCCAGGCTGCGGGCCTTGAGAACAGCCAGCTTGGCGACGCCGGATTTCTCCAGTTCGCCGGCCTTGGCCACGAAGCGGTCGGCCTTGGCGTGGTAGACGGGGCGCATGTACGCTTCGGTGACCGCGGCGATCGAGCGCAGCACCGACTTCTCTCCGCAGCCCGCGCAGGCGCCGTCACCGGATACCAGCGCGTCGTAGTTGCGGCGAACCATGAGCATGTTGCGCAGCGTCGCGGTCTTCGAGTCGGCGGGATTGGCGGCGTTGAACAGGCCGAGATACTTCTGCGACGTGTCGGGCAGCAGGTTGAGGAAGGCGGTGCCGGTTTCGTGCTCGGCGTTCACCTCTTCGGTCTCCTGCACCATCTTCAGAGCGTTGTGGTCGCCGCAGGCCGTCACGCAGGCAGCGCAGCCCTTGCAGAGATCACTCACGAAGATGGAGAAGATGCCGCCGCTTCCCGGGGCCTTGCGTTCGGGCGACGAGAAGATGGCGTTGGTCTTCTGATAGGCCATCGGCACCTTGTCGATGATGTTGTAGAACTGTGTCTTGGCTTCGGCGGAGAAGCCGTCCACGCTTTCGGTCACTTCGCGGATGATCGTCTGCATGGTCGTGCCCTGCTTCATCTCGGCGAGCATGCGCTGGCGCGTCAACTTCTCGATTTCGGGGAGCTTGCCAATCATTTTGCGGCGTTCGGCGGGATCGGAAACATAGCGCGTGACAGCGGTGCCGAGGACGGTGCTTAGATCCTGCGAAGTGTTGGGCAGCGCGGTGTCGGGGCAGACCGAGATGCACTCCATGCACTGGGTGCAGTTCTCGGCGATGTAGAGCGGAGTTTCGCGGCGGGCAACGTACTTGGACGCCGTGTCGCCCGTAGCGGCGGCGATAACGCCCATGGCCGAGAGCGGCGTGGCGGGCTGATCGTAGCCGAAGCTGGAGCGGAACTCGGCATCGAACGCGGCCAGCGAAGCAACCGGAGGACGGGCGCTCTGCCCGACGGGCGGGGGTGTGGAACGGCAGCCGCCGGTGGTGCAGGACTCGCCCGCCACGGTGGCCAATTCAAGTACGGGCAGCAGCGCCTGGCCGCGGAGGCTGGAGTGGTCGGTCGCCGTGAGCGCGCCGATCTTGATTTCCTGCACGCGCTCGAAGCCCTGCAGCATGACTTCCATATTGGAATTCACAACCGCGTCGCCCAGCTTGCCGAATTTTTTCACGTACTGTTTGCGGACGACTTCGCGGAACTGTTCCTGGGTGATGCCGAATTCCTGGAGCAGGCTGGAAACCGCGAAGAATCCGCCGAGGAAGGCGTTGCCCTGCATGCGGAGCTGCAGATCGCCGCGGTCAGTGGCCTTGCGGGCGATGTCGAAGCCGGGCAGGGTGAACACGCGAATGTGCTTGTCGATGATCTGCTTGCGCGCCCAGAGAGGCAGGTTCTCCCACGCTCGCTCGCCTTCCGCGTCCGACTCCCAGAGCAGGCTGCCGCCCTCCTGCATGCCGTCAAGCGGGTTGGTGTGGGTGAATGCCTTCGGATCGCAGCACAGGACGGTGGTCACGTGGCGGAGGTCGCAGTTGACGCGGATGCGATCCTTGGCGGCCACCATGAAGTAGCTGGTCGGAGCGCCCTTCTTTTCTGAGCCGTACTTGGGATTGGCGCTGACGTGGATGATCTCTTTGGGGTTGCCGTACTCGTCGGTGAGGCCGTCGCGCTGGAAGAGCAGGTCGTTCAAATCGCCGAGGATGGCGCCCAGGTTCTTGCCGGTGGTGATGGCGCCCCATCCGCCGATGGAGTGGAAACGGACGGCCACGGCGCCCTCGGGGAGCAGGGACGGCGTCTCGTCGCCGACGACGGAGTAGGGGTGATCGATGCCGAGAACGATGAAGCTGGCGTCGTCCGCGGCGGTCTTGCCGTCTTTGCGGGCGCGGCCGGCGGTGGCGAATTCGAAGGCTCCAATGACGTGCTCGGGGCGGAAGTCGCGGGAGCCGAGGCCGTACGTGCCGGCGATGATGCGGGGAACTTCTTCAAGGGCGATGTGCGGAATCCCCTCGGTCCCCTGGACGGCTTTCGAGAGCGCGGTACGAATATCGCGGCCCAGCGGGTTGTCGCCGGAGAGGGCTTCGTCGGTGCGCTCGAGGATGATGATGTTCTTCTTGCCGCGCAGAGCCGCGACCAGGGCCGCCTCGGGGAAGGGGCGGATGACGTTGACGTGGATGGAGCCGACGCTGGCATTGCGCGTGCCGCGAAGGTAGTCGACCGCGGCTTCGATGTTCTCTGCGGCCGAGCCCAGCGAGACAAAAACGGTTTCAGCGTCGTCGCATTTGTACTGGCTCACTAGACCGTAGTAGCGGCCCGTCAACTCGCCGAAGTCTTTGTACGCGGCTTCGAGGAATTCGAGAATCGGCTCGGCGAAGTTGTTGCGGCGGGCGACGATGCCCTGCATGTAGTGTTCCTGGTTCTGGACCGGACCGAGCAGGATGGGGTTGGCCAGGTCCATCATTTTGGGAACCCGGCGGCGAGTGGGCCCGAACAGGACCCGCTGCGCTTCCGTGGGGCAGTCGATGATGTCGTCGGGAGCGCCGAGGTATTCACGGATCAGCTCGGACTCGTGCTTGTAGAAGGTGCGCTCCAGGTGCGACGTGAGGAAACCGTCCATGATGTTCATGCCGGGGGTGAGCGAAAGCTCGGTCACGCGGCGCAGGATCAGAGACTGGTCGGCGGCCTGCTGCGCATCCTTGCCGAAGACCATGATCCAGCCGGTGTCGAGGGCGCCGTAGATGTCATCGTGTCCGCAGTGAACGTTGAGGGCGTGCTTGGTCAGGGCGCGGGCGCCCACTTCGAGCACCATGGTCGAGCCCTTTCCGGGGGCATGGTAATACTGCTCGACGCCGTAGACCACTCCCTGGCCGGAAGTAAAGTTGACCACGCGCTTGCCGCATACGGAGTGGGCAATGGCGCCGCCCTGGGCCGCGTGCTCGCCTTCGGTCTCAATGGCTATCGTATTGCCGCCAAACACGTTAAGGTGGCCTTCGGCATAGGCCTGCTGGAAGAGCTCGCCGCCCTCCGTGGAAGGCGTAATGGGATAGAAAACGCCGGCGTCCGCGATGCGGGTCTCGGTATGGTAGGAGACCAGTTGGTTGCCGTTGGCGGTGACGCGGATACCGGGGTAACGAGCTGACTTCTTCATAAGTCCTCCAGTGCCTGGAACGATCTCTTGCTGCTTTCGATTGCGTTGCGGGGTGGGAACCCCATTCTACTAAGCGCCTCTGGACTCAGGCAATGAACCGCTTTGAGCCGGTCCGTAGCCAGGGTGCCGCCGGTCCCTCGAGGGGTCGTCAAAAAAAAGGGTCAAATCCTGGTTCGACCTCGCAGTGGAGCGGCGGGGGAAGCCTCCGCTTTGCGCCGCGTTTTGAGCGGCCAGATCCGGGCGAATGCCAGGTAAATTTTCGATCCTGGCTGTGTGCTTGCACTCAGTCTAGAAGGGGCAATGCCCTGGGGAAACTCCTAGGGGAGGGATCATCCCGCATTGCAACCCATTTATCAGTATCCACCCGGGCCGTGAGACAGTATACCGAATTGCGGTATACTTGCGCCGTTTGTTCGCGGGAAGGAAAAAACATGCGATAGGCCGCCAAACTTCGGCGTCTTTAAGGTGCATCAGGAAGGGTTCGCCGGTCCCATGCTAATCTGTCGGCAACATGCGCCGATCGTGTACGTTTTGGCTGCTGGGAATGGCCCTGGCTCCGGCCTTGTGGGCCCAGAATCCGCCCGACCGGGACCCCGGGCCGGCTCTGGAATTGCCCAAGGATCCAAGGGCTGTCTTCGCGCTTGCCGCGCCGCTCTACGACCTCAACGATGCGAAGTTGAAGCCGTGGCACCTGAAAGCCTCCTACCAGCTCTACGACGAGAAGGGGAAGCCGGGTAAACAGGGCACTTACGAGTACTGGTGGGTTTCGCCCGGAGTGAACCGCAGCACCTGGACCCGTCCCGGCGCCTCCCATACCGACTGGCATACCGCCGACGGCAAGCACGTTTACCAGGGCAGCGGCGAGACCATCAGTATGTTCGAATACCAGTTGCAATCAGCACTGCTGTCCCCGCTTCCCGCCGAGTCTGAACTGGACCCGGCGAAATTCCGGCTTACCCGGGAAAGTGTCTCGCTGGGGAAGACGAAAGCCCCCTGCATCATGGTGATCCCGCTGATGCCGCAGCACGGGAAGCTTCAGGAAGTGCCGCTGGGCCTGTTTCCCACCTACTGCTTCGATTCGAAGTTGCCGATCCTGCGCGCCAGCTATTCCTTCGCCGCGTTCACCACCGGTTTCAACAAGATCGTGAAATTGCAAAACCGTTACCTCGCCGAGGAGATCGAAGTCCTGGAGGGTTCGCGGAAGATTCTCACCGCAAACGTGGATTCAGTCGCCGGGTTGAGTTCCACCGACCCGGTCCTGACGCCGCCAGCCGACGCGCAGGTCGAAAAGAAAGGCGGGGTGGTTGACCTCGCTCCCGCAGTGACAGTGGGCATGTTGCTCAAGAAGGTGCCTCCGGTCTATCCGGACGATGCCAAGTCCGCGCGCATTACCGGAACGGTTGTGCTCAGGGCCACCATCGGAATGGATGGCGCGGTTCACGACTTGCGCGTAGTGGAGGCGCCCTGGCCGTCGCTGGCGGCGTCTTCGTTGTGGTCGGTGTCGCACTGGTTGTACAAGCCATACCTGCTGAATGGCGAGCCGGTCGAGGTGGAAACCACGATCAACGTGATCTTCGCGATGAGCCAGTAGCCTGGGGGATGCCGCGGGCAGGCGATATGATGCTGGTGGTTTCCTGATCTCGAATGGGGATAACGCCAGATGCAGGTTTCTGATTCAAACTATGCCCGCTACCCGAGCCTGAAAGACCGCGTCGTCCTGGTCACGGGCGGAGCGACCGGAATCGGCGAGTCGCTAGTGCGGCACTTTGCGCGGCAGGGGGCGCGGGTGGCCTTCTTCGATATCCAGGACGAGCCGGGACGGGCTTTGGCAGAGGAACTCGCCTCAGAGGGATGTCCCGGGCCTGAATACGTTCATTGCGATCTGACCGATGTTGCGGCGCTGCACGGCGTTGTGGCGAAGCTGATCGCCGCGCATGGGACCGTGGATGTGCTGGTCAACAATGCAGCCAACGATCAGAGGCACAAAATCGACGAGGTCACTCCCGAGTTCTGGGACCAGTCCATCGCGGTAAACCTCAAGCCGCAGTTCTTCATGATCCAGGCGGTGCTGCCTGCGATGAAGGCGGCGGGGCGCGGCTCGATCATCAACATGAGTTCCATCTCGTGGATGATTCCATCGACCGGGCTGCCGCTCTATGTCGCTGCGAAGGCGGCGATCGTGGGACTGACGCGCACCCTGGCGCACGAACTGGGTCCGGCCGGGATTCGCGTGAACGCCGTGCTGCCCGGGGCAATCGCGACAGAGAAGCAGAAGCGGCTGGTGTATACGCCGGAGTACAAAGCCGAAATCCTCGGCAGCCAGGCCCTCAAACGCGACATCGAGCCGGAAGACGTGGCGCGGCTGGTGCTGTTTCTGGCGGCCGACGATTCGAGCGCCATCACCAACCAGAGCTATGTGGTGGATGGGGGCTGGGTGTAGAAGACAGGGACCAAGGGACCAAGGGACCAAGAGACCAAGGGACCAAGAGACCAAGAGACCAAGGGACTCGGGATTAGGGACTGGGGAGAGAAAGGCGAGTGCAAGTGGGCGGCAAGGGCGGGAATTGGGTAGTGATTGCCGCGGGCCTCATAACGGCGGCGAGCGTTGCGGCAGCGCAGAATGCATCGCAGGCCGGTTCGCACATGGCGCCGGATCGCACCGGGCCAGGGCCGCGCTCGCCGCAGTACGACGCGGTGCAACAACGACTGGCGCGCGGGTGGAACACCTGGGATGTTCACAGCGTGGCGACGCAGGTGCTCCTGCCCGAAGGATTGGCGATCCATGTCGGGCTGAAACACAATTCAACGCTGAATGGCGACGCCTACCTTGGCGATGCGCTGATTGGACGGCTGGACAAGGACGCTGAAAAAGTCACGCCCGGGCCGCACTCCTGGGATGGCTCGTATACCAGCGCCGATTTTGAATGGAAGGGACACAAGTGGCGGGTGGAGAGCGCGCACGACGGGAATGACCTGGTGATGCTCGTGACGCCGCTCCCTTCGACGTCCAAGTCGGCCCTGCCGCCGACGGTGGTGTTCAGCGTGGGGACATTGTGGAACCTGCGCTCAGGCATGGTCGCGCCTGGTGGTCCCGGGAGGATCGTAACCACCGGAGTGGATGGAGTGATCCAGGTCGACTGCACCTGCGCGGAAGACTCAGCGCCGAACATTCCCATCGACACGCCATACGTGGCAGCGGATCTGTCCGGGCCGGTCGGCATCAGCGCGCAACTGGTGGACGTGGCACAGCACGAAAGCAAGCCGCCGCGCACGCTGGAGCAAATCCAGAGCGCGGTCGCTCGCCAGAAAACCGCGTACGAGACGTCGATCCAAACCGCGGGCAAGAACGGCCCCATCCTCGACGCCATCGAAACTACGATCGGCTGGGACACCATCTATGAGCCGGAGAAGCAGCGCGTCATCTCGCCGGTGAGTCGCGTGTGGAGCGTGGGCTGGGGCGGTTATGTACTGTTCGACTGGGATACGTTTTTTGCCGCGACCCTGGCCGGCATCGGCGCCAAGGACCTGGCGTATGCGAACGCCCTCGAAATTCTGCGCGAGGAAACGGCGCAGGGATTTGTGCCGAACTACGCGCGCGCCGGGAACTGGAAGAGTTCCGATCGTTCCGAGCCGCCGGTGGGCGCCATCACGGTGCTCGGGCTCTACGAAAAGTTCCACGATCGCTGGTTTATCGAAGATGCATTTGCGCCGCTGTTGAAATGGAATCGCTGGTGGGCGGAGCATCGCGACATCCAGGGCTATCTCGCCTGGGGCAGCGATGGGCAGAATGAACCGGCCAACCTCGATGATCATTCGCGAGGCACGCGGGAGGGCGCCATCCTCGAGTCGGGCCTCGACAACAGCCCCATGTACGACGACTCCACCTACAACCAGCAAACGCATGTGCTGGAGTATGGCGACGTCGGCCTGATGAGCCTGTACATCGCCGACTGCGACGCACTGGCGAAGATGGCGGGCGCGCTGGGTAAAACGGCGGAAGCGAAAGAACTCAACGATCGCGCCGCCCGCTATCGCGCCAAACTGGCGACCATGTGGGACGAGAAGGCCGGCATCTTCCTCAACAAGGATCTGCACGCGGGCCAGGCGAATACCCGTCTCTCGCCGACTAACTTCTACCCTATGCTCGCGAACGCGGCGACTCGGGAACAGGCGAGAACGATGATTGAGAGGCACCTGGTGAATACGGACGAGTTCTGGGGGCAGTGGGTGATTCCGTCGATCGCGCGCAACGATCCGGCATTCAAGGACCAGGATTACTGGCGCGGCCGCATCTGGGGGCCGATGAATTTTCTCGTCTATCTCGGGCTTAAAAACTACGACGCCTTCGCCGTCCGCAGGGATTTCGCGCGAACGTCCTACGACCTGTTTGTGAAGGAATGGAAAGAGAATGGCCACGTTCACGAGAACTACAACGCCATCGCCGGCGGCGGTGACGATGTAAGCTCGAGCGATCGTTTTTATCACTGGGGCGCGCTGCTGGGATACGTCGAGTACCTGGAGCAGGGAACCGGAAGCACGCAATAGGCATCCGCATGACGGACTGCAGATCCTTCGAATGCGGGCGCGGCGCGACTTCCCACAGAAGGACAGCCCTGGATGGGTCAAATAAAAAGCAGAGGCCTCAGCGATGACGGCGCATTACTGTCTTCCGGGCGGAATTGGAATCGTTACCATTTCCCGGGCCGGATGCCGTAAGATTTCGGGGAAAGGAATCCCCCGATGCCGATGACTGCAGATTCGACCCGAACCAGGCTTGTGCCCTTCTTGATTGCCCCGTTGATTGTTTTTGGAGCCCTTTTGTCGACGGCCGGCGCGCTGGCGCAGGATGCCGAGCAGGCCGCCAAATTTGTCGAAAAACTTCCCCAGTCATCGCGCGACGTGATTTCCCGGCTCTCGATGCTCCGTGAACTGCCCGACGGGCAATGGAAGATGCATGGCGGCGACCTTGCGCATGGCGAATCGGCGGCCCTGGATGAGTCGGCATGGACGGCGATCGCTCTCAAGGGCAAGGCTCCCAACGATGCGGCGTGGTTCCGGCAGACCTATGAGATTCCCCAGACGCTGCAGGGGTACGACCTAAGCGGGGCGCGCATCTGGTTCCAGTTCCATGCGGGCGCCAACGGACCTATGCCGGAAATTCTTTACTTCAACGGACGCCGCGTAGCCATGGGCGATGATCTCGAGCCGATTGTTCTGTTCGACAGCGCCAGGCCCGGCGAAAAAGTAACGGTCGCGGTCAAGCTGCTGCACACGGTTGATGAAAAAACCTTCATGGGAGCCACTCTCAAGATCGATTTCCCAGAAAATCGCCCCAATCCGGAGGATCTGCGCGAGGAATTTATTTCCGCCGCACTGCTGGTTCCGGCCCTGGCGCCTGACGATGCATCGCAGATGAACATCCTGACCGCCGCCGTGGATGCGGTGGATCTGAAGGCGCTCGATGCTCACGACCAAAACAAGTTCGACGCCAGCCTGAAGGATTCGCACAGCAAACTCGAAGGCCTGATGCCGCTGATGCACAAGGCGACCTATCATCTCACCGGCAACTCGCATATCGACGCGGCTTGGCTGTGGCCGTGGACCGAAACCGTGGATGCTGTGAAGCGCACCTTCGGCACGGCGCTGCAGCTGATGTACGAGTATCCCAAGTACACCTACACGCAGAGCGCGGCGGCCTACAACGAGTGGATGGCGCAGAAGTATCCCGACATGAACAACGAGATCAAGCAGCGCATCAAGGAAGGGCGCTGGGAACTGGTGGGCGGCATGTGGGTCGAGCCGGATCTGAACATGCCCGACGGCGAGTCGCTGGTGCGGCAACTGCTCGTGGGCAAGCGCTGGTTCAAGCATGAATACGGGGTCGATGTGCACATTGGATGGAACCCCGATTCGTTCGGCTACACCTGGCAGTTGCCGCAGATCTACAAGAAGAGCGGCGTGGATTACTTTGTAACGCAAAAGATGGCGTGGAACGACACCAATCAACTGCCCTTCAAGTATTTCTACTGGGAGTCGCCGGATGGCTCAAAGGTGCTGGCCTACTTTCCGCACGACTATGCCAACGACAATCTGAACGCGGTGCGCCTGGCGCGCGACTTCAACATTGCTCATAGCCAGGCCCCCGGACTTCCCGCCATCATGGATTTGTACGGCATCGGCGATCATGGCGGCGGACCGACCCGCGCGGTTTTGGACGAAGGCATGCACTGGGCCGCACCAGACCCCAAAGGCGGGGAGCACGTCACGCCGAAATTTGAATTCGGCCTGGCACAGCCGTACTTCGACGAACTGAGCGGAAAGATCGCCTCCGACAGCCCCGAGTGGGATTACAAGTCGATCGCCAAAGGCTATACGCCGCCTCCGGCCGTGCCCGGCAAAGTCGCGATCCCGACGTGGAAGAGCGAGATGTATTTCGAATACCACCGCGGGGTGATGACCACCCAGGCCAACCACAAGCGCAACATGCGCGACAGCGAAGAAGAAGTGCTGAACGCGGAGAAGTGGGCCTCGCTGGCCTGGCTCGATGGCTGCAAGTATCCTGCCGACGAGATCACCGAAGACTGGAAGAAAGTTCTGTTCAACCAGTTCCATGACCTCGCGGCCGGCTCCGGCATCGGGGTCATCTATAAGGACGCCCAGAAGGACTACGACGTCGTCAAGTACTCGACCAATGAAATTGCTTCGGCCTCTCTGCAGACCGTGAATGAGCGCGTGAATACCGCGGGCAGCGGCGTGCCCGTGGTGGTCTACAACCCGCTCGCCTGGGAGCGGTCCGGCGAAGTGACGGCGCATGTGCAAAGTCCCAAGGGCGCGGTCAGCGCGTCGGGGGCCCAGATCGTTGAAGCGAAATCGGACGACAAGACCGGCGTCTCCGACCTGCGCCTCCATGTGCTGCATGTGCCGGCGCTGGGATACAAAGTGGTGTGGGTGGGCGGCGGCGCACGCGGCAAGCAGGCCAGCGACGCGCAGGCCAACGACGCCGGCGGGGCAATTACTCTCGAGAACGCGACGCTGCGGGTCAGTGTCGACAAGCAGTCGGGCTGCATCACCAGCCTGTTCGACAAGAAGTCCAATTTCGAGACGCTTGCTCCGGGCGCATGCGGCAACCAGCTGCAGTTCTTCAAGGACAATCCCAAAGACTACGACGCATGGAACGTCGATCCCGGCACGTTTGATGTTGCGCCGGCGACCATCGACCAGGCGGACTCAGTGGAACTGGTCAAGACGGCAGAGCCGGGGATTCGCGTCACCCGCCACTGGCAGAGTTCCAAATTCGTGCAGACTTTCAGCCTCAGTGCGGAAGGCGACATGGTCAACGTCGACAACCAGATCGACTGGCACGAGGCGCACATCCTGCTCAAGGCGGCGTTCCCCGTGGCGGCGACCAGCGCCTTCGCAACCTACGAGATTCCGTATGGGAGCATCGACCGCGCCACCACGCGCAACAACTCGTGGGAGAAGGCGCAGTTTGAAGTGCCCGCGATGCGCTGGGCGGACCTGGGCGACGGCAAGCACGGGCTGAGCGTGATCAACCAGACCAAGTACGGCTACGACGGAGTGGGAAACCTGCTGCGGCTGACGCTTCTGCGCTCGCCCAAGTGGCCCGATCCCGACGCCGACATGGGCCACCACCATTTCCAGTACGCGCTTTATCCCCATGCGGGGACGTGGAAGGACGCGATGACGGTGCGGCATGGTTACGAATACAACTATCCGCTCACGGCGGCAGTGACCACGGCGCATGCGGGCGCTCTGCCGGCCGAGCACTCGTTCGCTTCGGTTTCTCCGGAGAACGTGGTCCTCACCGCTGTCAAGAAAGCGGAAGATGCCCGAGGGCTGATTTTCCGCGTGTACGAGTGGGCCGGCAAGGAGGCCACTGTCGAGTTTCATGTGCCGCCGGGAGCCAGCAGCGCCACGGTCACCAACCTGCAGGAAACTCCGGAAGGGAGCGCCCTTGCTGTCAGCGGAGACGTGGTCAAGACCCCCATCCATCCCTACGAAATCCTGACCATACGGGTTGATTATCCCAACGGCGGCCCGACGGAGTAACTGGCACTTCCAATTACTAATTTCGGGAATGCAAACTAAGGCGGGGCGCAAGCCTCGCCTTTCTCTCTTATTAAGGGAGGCCGGATTCCCGAAGTTATAAGCAAGCTATCGGATAGCACAAAAGAGTTACAGGTCCCCACAAACGTGGGCTGTCTGCGTCCTTCTGCGTGCATGGCGTTTTAGTTAGAGCGAGTTATCTCAGTAATCAGGGCCCGGTGACTTCACTCATTACTTTGATAAGTGACAGCGATCACATATAGATGTGTTCGTTCGCCCTCACTCTGTATTGGATTCCTTTAATCCAACATGGACCCGCATAGGTTCATAGAACGAGGGGCGTATGAAACTGCCCACAGGTTCGCGAATGGCCTTCTCCCTGGTCTTCGTAATGCTTTTCCTTTCCGCCTTGGTTCTCTCGGGTTGCAATAAAGGCAACACGGCCGCGGCCATAACCCAGGCCGCACCGCCCGCTACGGTCAACGTCGCCATCAGTCCTGGCGCGGTCATGCCGGGCCAGAGCGCCACTCTTTCCTGGACCAGTTCCAATGCGACTACCTGCGCGGCGAGCGGAACCTGGTCGGGCACCCTGGCAACGTCGGGCTCCATGACGGTCATCCTTCAGGGAGCAGCAGCGCAGGGTTACACCCTGACGTGTTCCGGAGATGGCCTGCCCGCGCAATCCACGGCCACCCTTGCGGTTTCCCAGGAGCAAGGCGCGTGTGGGACCAGCAACGCCGTCCGCGCGCATTCCGGCAAGCGCATGGCAACGCGGCGCAAACTGACAGGTTCACGTTTATAAATCAGCGCCATTTCAGGCGCATTCGATCCCAGCCCTATTGGAGATTGCTATGGTCACACGGAGAGAGTTCCTCAAGACGACGATCGTCGCCGGTACTGCCTTGGCTTTGTTTCGCGGGAGTGAAGGAAAAATCTGGGCATATGCCCAAAGCCCTAAGCTTCGCAAGTTCGTTGCGCCGCTTCCCGGGCTTGGCCCCAACGGGATTCCCGTTGCGACCCCGACTGCCAACAGCGCATGGCCGGGCGCCGATTTCTACGAGCTAAGCGCACAGCAATTCACCCAGCAAATGCATCCTGATCTGCCTAACCCCACCCACCTGTGGGGCTATGTGGACATGGCCACCAACAAGTCCGGTTACCTGGGGCCGCTGATCATTGCCCAACGCGGCAAGCCGGTAGTGCTGCGGATGCACAACAACCTGCCTGAGCAGCACATCCTGCCGGTGGACACGACCATCATGGGATCCGAACCCGGCGTGCCGGTGAACCGCTGCTGCGTGCACCTGCATGGCGGTCTTGTTCCCTGGACCATGGACGGAGGTCCCTTTGCGTGGTACACGCCGTCGGGAAAGGTTGGAGCGACTGACGGGTCGGTCGGTGTCAGTTTCATGAACGGCGTGCCCAATGTGCCGGGCGCCGCCGACTACTACTATCCGAATAACCAGAGTGAGCGCCTGGTGTGGTATCACGACCACGCCATGGGCATCACCCGTTTGAACGCCTATGCCGGCATGGCGGCCGGCTACCTGATCACCGATCCGGTGATCACCGCGCTCACGACCGGCGATTCGCCGGCGATTCCCGACCTTGCGCACACCATCCCGCTGATCATTCAAGACAAGGGCTTCAAGGCCGTGGCGGACCAATGGGGTAAGGCAGGGGACCTTTGGTATCCGTCGGTTTACGAGGACCAGGGACCCAACGCCAGATGGGATCTGGGCGAGCCATCGGACGGCTTCATGCCCCCGGCCGCTCCGGCTTCAACATCGCTGCCAACGACTTCGTGCGTACCCGAAGCCTTCTTCGACACCATCCTCATCAACGGCATGGCCTATCCGTACGCGTCGATCGAGCCGCGCCGGTATCGCTTCCTGGCGCTGAATGGATCGCAAGCGCGGTTCTATAACCTGCAACTCTACTACGAGTCGAAGTCGAACCCCGGAGAGCCCGACTTCAGCAATCCCGGACCGGCATTTATCCAGATCGGCAATGAAGGCGGCGTGCTTCCGGAGCCCGTGGTTCTGAACAATCCGCCCCTGCA
Source organism: uncultured Acidobacteriota bacterium (assembly GCA_963730805.1). Classification (GTDB taxonomy): domain Bacteria; phylum Acidobacteriota; class Terriglobia; order Terriglobales; family Acidobacteriaceae; genus Telmatobacter. The sequence continues at coordinate 1,478,097 of CAVSTL010000001.1, forward strand.
GATTCCCACCCAGTGCGATGGTTCCGTCAATCCCGATGGCCCCTTCAACCTGCTGATGGCTCCGGCGGAACGCGCCGACCTGATCATTGACTTTTCCAGTGTTCCGGTCGGTTCAAACCTGATCCTGTACAACGATGCGCCGGCGCCGTTCCCGATGGGCGATTCGCGCAACGATTACTACACCGGCTGCCCCGATCAGACGGCCACAGGCGGCGCACCGAGCACCCAGCCCGGCATGGGCGCCAACACCCGCACCATGATGCAGTTCCGGGTCGTGAAGCTCACCGGCAGTCCCGATCCGATGACCTTCCAGACTACGCTCAACGCGTTGGGCGAGGCCCTGCCGGTCGCGTATCGCAGCTCTCATGAGCAATTCGGTGAGTTCGATCTCGATCCGGCCGCGCCCGGCGTGAAGTACGAGATCAAAACGCTCAACGAAGATTTCGACGAGTACGGGCGGCTGATCCAGAGAGTCGGAACCGACCAGGCCAAGTACAACGACAGCTACGGCCGGAACTACATGAGCGACGACCCGAACGATGTGACGGAGAAATACCAGCAAGGTGACACGGTGGTTTGGGACATCTACAACACCACTGGGGACACCCACCCCATGCACTTCCACCTGGTGAACGTCCAGGTGCTGGGACGAGCGACCTTTGACGACTCGATTCCCAACCTCCTCACGTTCCAACCGAACTCCCCGTTCCAGCAGCCCGATCCAAACTACCGGGGCTGGAAGGAAACAGTTCGCATGAACCCGGGCGAAGTAACTCGCGTGATCATGAAGTTCGATCTGCCCACGGTTGCGGGCCTTAACGTCCCGCCGAGTACTCGTCCCGGTCTGCCCACCGGCTATCACGAATACGTATGGCACTGCCACATTCTGGAACACGAAGAGCACGACATGATGCGGCCGTTGATCGTGATGCCGGCGAAGTGAAACTCAACACAACGTAAAAAATAAATATACTTAGAGGCATGACAAAGCCCGGGACGGATGCGGCACACCGTATCCGTTCCGGGCTTTGATAGTCTAAGGGGCAGGGAGCGTTTTCAATGGATATCTCTTCCCCGTTCTTCGTGGTACCGATCATTGTCGGGACCTTTCTGGTGTGCATCCTGTGGGCGACCCGCAGCAGCGCGCAGAGCCATCAGCCCGACGAAAGCAACTCCGGCAGCCACGTCCACTAGTTTTCTGACCGCCTGACTTCGAACCTTCAGGTTTGTGCCACCCCACCCCTGCGACGGAAAAATTGCAAAGGCGGGGTACGGACGATTGCTCATAAACTAACGGTCAGATTCAGTGTTCCCGCAGCCGCACCAGCACCACGCCCTGCCGCGGCAGATCCAGTTTTAGCGCGGCCTTTCCGGCGTTCACGGAGACGGTGTGTTCGGCGGCGGACTGCTCCAGCCCCCCGGCCTGCTCCAATTTCCGCCTTTGCTCCTCGTTCAATTGCGCGGGACTGCCCATCTCCTGCCACACCCGATAAGCATTGCTGTGGGTCGCGTCCATTCGAAATTCTGCAGCGGTGACGGCCCTGCCGTGCAGGCCATCGAGGCTCAGCGCGATGCTGGCGGGCTCGGCAGCCACATCGGCGTCGTGATAATTCCACAACAGGACGTCCACTTCTGAGCCGTTGCGGGTGGCCGCCGCATTGACGTCGGGCGCATCGGTGACGCTGTTGGCCGTAATCTGCGCCAACGGCAGCGCGCCGCTGCTGTCGGTCTTCAGCCAGACCGCGCGGCTGAGATCGTCCTTCGGGCCGCCGCCCAGCATGCCGAACATGCGGAACACATTCAGCACCGGCTTGTCGATGCCGTTGGTGGCCAGTTCACGGAAACCCGCAAACGCCGGCTGGTCCTCGAATTCAAAAGCCCAGGTGACCGCGCCCTGCACGGTCAGGCCGTACTGGCGGGCCAACTCGCTGGTGCGCATGGTCGCTTCAGCCACGCTGACTCCGTAAAGGGGGCCGTTGCGATAGCCATTCTGGCTGCCCTGGCATGCGGCGCAGCCCTCGGGATCGCTCTCGCCGAGGATGATGGGGGTGTGCTTCCACTCGGGGTAGCTGGCGATCACTTGCATGCCTCGCTCGACCGCGCGCAACTGCGTCCCCACGCTCATCACCACGTGGCCGTTTTCGAATTTCGGATGTCCCTTGGGGTGATAGCTGATGAAGTCGAGCGGCGCGCCGGTGGCGCCCGTGGCGGCGTTCTTGCCATGCGCGCAATGCTCGAGGAACTGGCGTAGAAACGGTTCCGAGTGATCGCTCACGCCGGTCGCTTCCGGACCTCCGATCTTCGCATCGGGCAGAGCCTTGCGGATGGCCGCGGCGCTCAAATCGTAGAGCCGGTCATATTCTTCCGGCGTGCCGTGCCAGTACGAAATGTCGGGTTCGTTCCACACTTCCCAAAGCCAGCCGGCGGTCTGCGCTCCGTAGCGGTCGCGCAGGTGCGTCGCGTAGGCCAGAACGAGCTGCGACCATTTGGCTTCATCCTTGGGCGGATACGACCAGCCGGTGAAAACCTCGCCCTTGGGAAAGGTGTGGCGATAGGGCTCGGGGTGGGTGGAGAGGGCTTCCGGCATGAACCCGATTTCGACCAGCGGCCGCACGTGCGCGGCCAGCAGCGCGTCGAAAATCCGGTCGGTGATGGTGAAATCGTAGACCGGCGTGCCGTCGGGCTTTTCGGTGTAGACGTTGGTCGAGCCCCATTTGAGCGAGCCCTCGCCGTTGCCGGTGGTGAACAGGTTATGGGTTCGGAAATAAATAGGGACAGGGCTCAGCGCGGCCAGTTCGCCAAGAAGCATTTTTCCGTTGGAAGCGGTGATGTAGTTAGGCTCATCCGCGCCGAAGTAGTTCCAGATGGGCGTGTACGGGCCGGCCGGCTCGGCCGCATGAACCTGGATGGAGATGGGCGGAGCCGCTTGCGACTCTGCAACAAGGGCGGGAACGAGGATGGCGGGGAAAAAAAAGAGCGCCGGGAGCGGGGAGTTCCACATGCGCTCAAAGATAAAGGATCAAGGGGGAGTAACGGAGTCCCCGGGTCTCATCCGGGGGGCAGAAAGACCTGGGAACTCCGATCTTTTCAACGGGCTTACGCGGTCGCGGCCGCCAGTTCGCCGGCGTGCGCATGTTCTTTTTCGACGGCGCTGAGCGCGTCTTCGAGGATGTCGAGCGCGACGCTGGCTTCATGCTCGTTCACCACCAGGGGCGGGCACAGCCGCAGGGATGTTTCACCACAGCCCAGGATCATCAGGCCCCGCTCGAAGGCCAGGGTCTCCACGCGGTTGCGCAGGGCGGTCACGGGCTCGCGAGTGGCTTTGTCTTTCACCAGCTCGATGCCGATCATCAGGCCGCGTCCGCGCACATCGCCGACCAGTGGATGGGTCTGCTTCCACCCTTGCAGGCGCTCCAGCATCCTCGCGCCTACGTGAGCCGCGTTGGCGATGGCTTCGCGCTCCAGGATGTCCATCGTGGCCAGGGCGGCGGCGATCGATATCGGGTTGCCGCCAAACGTTGAAGCGTGCGAGCCGGGCACCCAGTCCATGATCTCGGCGCGCGTCATGCAAACGCCCAGCGGCATCCCGCTGGCAATGCCCTTGGCCATGCAGACCATGTCGGGCTCCACGCCGGAGTGCTCGATCGCCCACCACTTGCCGGTGCGACCCGCTCCCGATTGCACTTCATCCGCAACCAGAAGAATGCCGTGGCGGGTGCAGATGGCTCGCAGTTCCTGCAGGAAATTGTCGGGCGCGACCACGTATCCGCCTTCGCCCTGGATGGGCTCGATGAAAACGGCCGCAACTTCCTCGGGCGGCAGTATGGTCTTGAAAAGCTTCTCTTCGATGAAGCGGGCGCAGCCCATGCTGAAGGCTTCCTCTTCCTGCGGTCCGCCGGTGCATCCGCGATACGCGTAGGGATAGCGAATGTGGGTGACCCCCGGGACCAGGGGCGAGAAACGGCGCTTCTGCTGCGGCTTCGATCCGGTGAGCGAGAGCGCGCCCATGGTGCGGCCGTGGAAAGCCCCGAAGAAGGAAATCACCTGCTGCCGGCCGGTGTGGTAGCGGGCCAGCTTCAACGCGCATTCGATGGCCTCGGCGCCCGAATTGCCGTAGAAGAACCGATGCGGACCAGGCATCGGCGCAACGGCGGAGAGTCGCTCGGCGAGTTCCGTAAGCGGCTCGTTATAGAAGTCGGTGCCGGAGATATGGATCAGCTCGGCAGCCTGCTTCTGGATGGCGGCGACAACTTCGGGGTGGCAATGCCCGGTGGAGTTCACGGCAATGCCCGCCGCGAAGTCCATGAACTCATTGCCATCCACGTCTTCCACGCGAATGCCGCGGCCCCGCCTGGCGACCAATGGATAAGAGCGCGTATAACTGGGCGAAATCAGACGGTCGTCGGCCGCGACGGCGGCGCGGGCCTTGGGTCCAGGCAGCGGACAAACCAGCTTGGGTCCGAACTGGGCATGCATCTCTTGCTTGGTCATCTTCGTGTCTCCTCGACGTATGCGGCTCCGCTGATGGATGGAGCGCGGCGCGTATCCCGGTTCTTCGGGATCGATCAACTTGCAAGGGAATGGGCGGGCGTGTATCTTCGACGGTCCAGGTGCTAATCGCCGCCGAAGAGGCTAGGTCGAGTGCGGGTGGGCAGCACGCGGAGATGCCGCCGCGGGCAAATGCAACGGGCGCGCGACCGCGACCAGCGCTTGCACGCCGGGATCGTCCTCGTTCCGTTGAAACCATTCTTCTGCATTCCGGGACCCGCTTGGGCAGAGCATACCACGGGGATTGCACGACTTTCCACGATTTTCGGTCTTATGCGACGAAGCGACGTTGCCCCGGCGCAAGGAACAGATCGGCGACCTCGAAAGCCGGCCGCCGGTTATTCGCTGCGCAGCGCCGATACCGGATTGACCGCCGCGGCCTGGCGCGCGGGCAATAAGGTTGCCGCGATTCCCAGCACCAAAAGAATGCCGATGGCCCCGATCAGCGCTAACGGATCGTGCTGCGAGGTCTGCACCAGTTCTTTTTGCGCCAGCCTTCCCGCCACCCACGCCAGCGGCAGCCCGATGCCGATGCCCAGCAGCGAAAGCAAAAACGACTGGCGCAGCACCATCACCATCACTCGCCTGCGGTCGGCGCCGAGCGCCATGCGGATGCCGATCTCCTGGGTCCGCTGCGACATGATGAACGAAAGCACACCGTAAATACCGATGAGCGACAGCAGCAATGCCGACGCGGCAAAGGTTCCGAACAACGCCAGCGAAAAGCGCGGCCCGGCGTAGCCATACATATCGAGCATCTGCCGCAGGCTCATCACGTCCGTGACGGGCTGATCCTTGTCGATGGCGTGAATGGCCTGGCGCATCGGGTTCACCAGTTGCTCGGTCGGCAGCGCGGTGGAGAGCACCAGGGTGCTGGCCGCCTGCGGAGCGGTCGTGTAAGGCAGAAAAATATGCGGATAGTTCTCGCGAAAGCCGACAAAGAACGGCAGGTCGCTCATCACGCCGACAATCGTGAATGCGTCATTGGCCAGCCTGGTCTTGCCGTCGGGCTTGAAGTCGGGCAGATGCACGGTGCGGCCGATGACGTTCTCGCCCGCGAAGTAGCGCTTCGCGAAGTTTTCGGTGATCACGGCTTCGTGCGCCGCGGCGGAGACCTCGCGCGCATCGAGAAAATGTCCCTGAAGGATCCTGCGACCCGACATGGCCAGGAAATCGGCGTCGGTGAGATGAATTGCGACAATGCGGCGATCGGTGGGCTGCCCGCCAATCTGCACGCGATCGCCGTAGATGTCCATGAAAGGGAAGGCCGCGTCAACCGTCGCCGCGTTCACGCCGGGAATTCCGCGTACCCGGTCAAGCAGATCGCGAAAGAAAATCGCGTGGCTCTCGGGCGTGGGATAACGGACATCCGAAAGCGGAACGCGCAGCATCAGCGTGCGGTCCGGAGCGAAGGGCACCGGCACGTTTTCGACCGCCAGCAGCGAGCGGACCATGAGCCCCGCGAGCATCAGCAGCGCCAAGGAAAGGGCAATCTCCGTCACGACAAAGCCGCTCAGCACGCGGCGCTGGGCACGACTGCCCGAAGAGCGATTGCTGTTGAGGGCCGCGGCGAGGCGAGGATTGGCGCTGTGCCACGCCGGAGCCAGGCCGAACACGATCACCGTAGCCAGCGCGATTCCCACAGCTCCCAGCAACACGGGGACGTTCATGGTCACCACGGCCTCGTCGGGAATGGTGTCGGCGGGGACGATGCGCAAGATGGTTTTCAACGCGACGAAGGCGAACCCGATCGCAACCGGCAAAGCCGTGGCCGCGAGCATCATCGATTCGGTGAGCGCATGCCGAACCAGGCGAATCCGCGAAGCCCCGATCGAAGCGCGCACCACGAATTCGTGCTCGCGCTTGACGGCGCGCGCCAGCAGCAGGCCAGACACATTGACACACGCGATAAAGAGCAGCACAAACACCGAGCCAAGCAGCAGGTGAATGGTGCTCGCGAGATTCGACTTGAACATCTCGTCGAAGGCCAGGATCCCCAGTCCAAGATTCTTGGGAAACACATACGGCGCGGCGAGTGAGAATTCGCGAAAGATCGGCCGCAGTTCGGCTTCGGCCTGCGCGTCGGTCACGCCCGGTTTAATTCGGCCCACGAGTGCGAAGTAGCGCTGCCCCTGCACCGTGGGCTCATTGGTCATCTGCACCGGCAGATACACATCGGCTCCGCGCCACAGAAAGCGCGGCGGCATCACGCCGATGATCACGCGCGGGTGATGATCGAAATCAAGCACGCTGCCGATGATCGAAGGATTGCCGCCGTAGTGCGCCTGCCAATAGCGATAACTCAGCAGCGCAACTTCCTCATGGCCGGGCTGCACATCGCTATCCTGCGTAGCGCGGCCCAGCAGCGGCTGCACGCCGAGCACATCGAAGGTGTTGGGCGTGATGTAATTGCCGCGCAGACGTTGCGGCTCGTTGGCCCCGGTGAGCTCGACATAGCCGATCGTCGACGCGGTTACGCCGCTGAAGATGTCGGTCTTCTGCGCGATTTCATTGAACTGCGGCGGCGTATACGCTCTCCAGCCACATTCGCCGATCTCCGGCCAGCACAGCCTGGGCGTGGCCAGCGTGCGCACGTCTTTGTAAGGGAATGGATCGATCAGCACGCCATAGGCCACGCTGAAGACGGCCGTGGCAATGCCGATGCCGAGCGCCAGCGTGACAATGGCAATGATGGCGAAACCGGGATAGCGCAGCAGTTGGCGCGCGGAGTAGCGCAGATCCTGGAGGATGGTGGCGATCGCGTGGCCCATTTCAACACCCCGCCCGGCGGCGTTCAGGAACCAACGATCAGCCTCGCACAAACGATGCGCGCCTGCCAAACAGGATGTGACAAGCCGCGGATCCGCCCTGATGTCATGGATGGCTCGGGGTCGCGGCCGGAGAACTTCCTTCGCCAAATACCACGTGGATGGTGGTCTCCACCTCGACCGGTTGTCCATTGAACGAAAACGGCTTGTATTGCCACTGCTTGACCGCGTTGGTCGCCGCCGATTGAAGCAACGGCGGCCCGCTCACCACATCGACGCTCGAAACTTCTCCCGTGGTGGAGATGGTTGCGTTCAGGACGACGGTTCCTTGCACCCGCGCGACCTTCGCTTCAAGCGGGTATTCGGGTGAGACTTTCTTCACCAGCATCCCCACCGCGGTCTCGCGAGAAATCCTGAGCGCGTTCCGTCCGGCTTTCTGGGCAGGTGCGGCCGACGCGGTTGCGGGCGTCGCGGAGAAGACTGCATCGGATTTTGCCGGAGAGACGGACGCGGGCTTGGCTGAGACGATCGTGCCTGATTTCGCGGAAGCAATTCCGGCCGGTGTCGCCGCGGCGACGGAGCCGGGACTCGCTGTGGTGCCGCCGCTGGACTTTGCCGATGAAATGTTGCCGGGTTTCGCCGGGGCGGCAGCGCCGGGTTTCGCGGATGCGAGAACGCTGTCTGTTAGTTTCACGTTCTGGGGCCCGACTTTGGCAGCTCTCAGGTAGGACGCCTGCACCGTGCATCCCACGCCAGGCGGCGGGTTGGGACCCGAAGTAAATTGAACCTCAACCCCATTGGACGTAAGCGGTTTTGCGGGCCCCGGTACGTTTTGGTGCAAAAGCTGGTTCCAGTCAGGCAGCAAACTGGCGCCCTGCTGGTCAAGTTGCACGCAGGGACGCGCTTGAAGATTCTGCAAATCGCTGATACTCACGAAGCACGATGCCGAGCAACTCGGCGGCTGCCCGCAACCCGTGCCGTGGCTCAGTGCTTTGCATGTCTCGTAGGTTGCGAAGCTTCCCACGCACGACTTGGCCGGCTCGGAACAGAATTCCGCAAGGTGCAGGTTGAGGTTGCCGTAGAACTTCAGATCCGCCGGCGAGTCGCTCTCGCCGGGCTGATTCCCGGCAAGCACTTCGACGCGAATCCTGGCACTCATTGCGTAGATTCGCGACCACCCTGAATGGAAATTCTTGAGACTGTCCGCCACCAGCTTGAATTCCTGCTCCAGCAGCGCGGCGTTCAAACCCACGGGGGTGGGCGTTCCCCTGGCGCATGTCGGGCACAATTTGCTGAATCTGAAATTGAAGAGAATTTCCCGGCTTCCCAGCGTCGCAAAGGGCTGCCCCGGATCATGCTTCATCTCGACTTCCTGGGGAGGAAGGTCCATATAAAGATTGGCCTGGGCGGCATCGTGCGGAATGAATCGAACGTTATGCTCGGAGACGATGAGCTTGCCATCCGCCGGCGCCGGGCTGTCTTTTGCTCCGGCCCCCTTGCGCGTTTGCGACCCCAGCACGTACCAGCAGACCGCGGATTCCGTCATTTCCCGGGGCAAGCGGACCGGGGGTATCTGGGCTTTGAATTCCGTGGCTGTCCGGCACAGTGCCGCATAGTGGAAAAATCCTGGGGCCTGTTCAAAACGGACCGCCTGATCGCCGCTGATGAATGCCGCCTCCTGCGCCGGGACGATGGCCGCATCGAGCCACAATCCACATAGCAAGAGTCCGGCGCCCACGAGCTTTCCTTGCATGGCCTCGCTCTCCCCTCAACAATCAAAGCGCTGTATCTATGAGGAACCGTAACCAGGGGCAACCACGTCATGCGGATTCGAGCAGGGCGGCAGTTTCAGGATCTCTGTTGTGAAGCGAAATAATTGAGCGGCGCCTGACGGGTAGCTTTCAACGTCCGGCCGGCGAATGCACGGCAACAATGCGTACCAGGACTGCTCATTTTTATATATACCACCCGGAGAAAATATCCACCCGGGACAGACGCTATGCTAGGACGCCAGGCGCTGGGGTAACGCGAAGATTGCCGGCGCACCCGGCCCTGCGTCCCGAGACTTTTCGCCCCTGTCGGCCGGAAGGGTCACCGCGAACACCGTCCCGGAGCGGCCGGGTATATCGCAGGTCTTCACCTGGATGCGTCCGCCGTGTTTGGCGATGATGCCATGGCTGACCCACAAGCCCAGGCCGTTTCCGGCGGCTCCCTTGCTGGTAACGAAGGGCTGAAACAGGCGGCTCTTGGTTTGCTGGGGGATGCCCCGGCCATTGTCGGCGACGAGAATGCGCTGCATGCCCGATCGGGTGGTTCGCACCCGAAGATGAATGACTCCCCCCGGCTCTACGGCTTCGATGGCGTTGCGCAGCAGGTTTGCCAGAACCTGGCGAATCTCCGACGACGATCCGAACACCCTCCACGAGCCGGTGTAATCCCGGTCAAGCCGGATGTTTCTTTGATCGAGCAGCGGCCGGTACAGCGTTACCACGTTGTCGAGCAGCGCGCACACGTCGAAAGTGGCGTGCTTCTTGCTGTCGCGGAAGAACCCCAGGCTTTGCTTGGCCACGTCGCTGACGCGATTGATTTCTTCGAGAAGGCGCTCGGCATGGTTCCGGGCCGTCTCACTCAGCGAGGGGTCCGTACTGAGCAGGTAAGCCAGATTGGTGACCGCTTCCAGGGGGTTGTTGATCTCATGTGCGATGGCGGCGGCCATGCGCCCGGTTGCGGCCAGCTTTTCTGACTGGATCATGGCTTCCTGCATGCGCAGCCGCTCGCCGATGTCGCGCGCAATCTTCGATGCGCCCACCACGTGCCCGGCGGAATCGCGAACCGGAGAGATGGTCAGCGAGACCTGCAACCGGGCGCCATCTTTGCGAATGCGCACCGTTTCGTGATGATCGATCCTCTTGCCGCTGCGCAGGCTGGCCAAGATGGCAGGTTCTTCGCCGTGCAACTCGGGAGGAATGAGGGTAAGAATCGATTGACCGACGATCTCCTCGGGTCGATAGCCGAACAACCGCGTCGCCCCGGAATTCCAACTGGTCACAATCCCATTCAGGTCCTTGCTGATGATGGCGTCGTCCGAAGAGTCGACGATGGCGGCGAGCCGGTTGCGAACCTCCTCCGACCGGCTGCGATCCGTGACATCGGTAATGACTCCGGCCATGCGCATGGGCAACCCGACTTGTTCACGGAGAAGGGAACCGACGGCGCGCACCTGGCGCAGCGAGCCATCCGCCAGCACGATTCGATGTTCTGACTCCAGCCGTCCCGACTTCCGGGCCTCAGCCAGGGCGCCTTCCACGGCCGCCCGGTCCTCGTCATGCACCACGCCCACAAATTGTTCCAGGACCGTGATCTGCGCCAGCCCCAGAAGATTCGCCGTGCCGGCCAGGTCCCTGATCTGGTTGGTAGCCAGACTCCACATCCATGTGCCTACGCCCGCCGAATCGAGAACCAGGTCGAGGAGCCGCTTGCTCTCGGCCAGGTCGGTTTCGGTCTTCCGCTTCTCGGTGAGGTTGGAGATCAGCGCCGCGATTCCGTCGGGCGTCGGGTACGCGTGCACCTGGTATTGCCCGATGGAACCGTCCGCCAGCGGATAGTTCACATCGAAAGTATGGGGAACGCGTTCCCGCATCACTTTCTCGTACCCCGGCTTGTACTCGGTCTTGGCGGCTTCGGGAAAAACGTCCCACACCACGCGACCCTGGATATCGGAACAATCGCGATTGGTGAAGTCCAGAACCCGCTGGCTCACGAACTGAATGCGCCACTCCCGATCGAGCACAATGAACCACTCCGAGATGGAAGTGAGTATCCCATTCAGGCGTTCGTTGGCGTCGCGCAGTTCCAGCTCCGCCTGCTTGCGCGAAGTGACATCCATGGCGATGCCGAGCCACCGTTGTCCGCCCCTGGAATCGTTAAATTGCTCGCAATGAGAGAAATGCCAGCGATATTCGCCGTCGGATGCGCGCCGCACGCGGTACTCGTGTTCGAAGGGGCAGCCAGTCGCCCGGCTCTGCTCCACCTTTGCGGCGAGACCCGCGGCATCCTCGGGATGAACGAATTCAAAGGTCCGTCCCGCCTGGACTTCTTTCAGCGTCAAGCCGCAATATTCCAGGAAGTGCCGGTTGCAGTAGTCGATCTTGCCGTCGGCGTCCGTCGTCCACACGTATTGCGGCAAGGACTCGGTCAGCAGCCTGTAGCGCGCCTGGTTCTCATCAAAGAGGGTCTGGGCCGTGTTTTCTTTTGGGGTAACGAAGGACTCCATCAGAAGCAACACACTGGGGAAAATAAGGTCACGAGCGATACGGTTCCAAGGCAAAAGTGGAGCATCAGTCCTACGATGCGGATTTTCCCGCTGGGGAGGTCTGGAGATTCCGGTCAGGATCGGGTACCTCGGTGTTATTCGCGGCAATTGCAGGGAGTTAGGATATCGCCGGGCTGGCCTGAAGGATTCCTCGCCCTGGAGCGATGCCCCAAAACGAGAAGCCGCGGAAACGCTTTCTCCGGGTACGATGGATTGTTAGTCCCCATCGATGAGTTCCGCGGCCACAAACCGCCCGCCCCTCGCGCCGGTCAAGACGGCCACGATTGTGCTGGCGTTCGGGAGCGTGTACTTTTTCTGGGGCTCGACCTTCACCGCCATCCGCATCGGCGCTTCCGAGATGCCCGCCCTGCTGCTGGCCGGCACGCGGTTTCTGATCGCCGGAGCCGTGTTGCTGGCCTGGTGTCGCTGGCGCGGGCTCAGGTTGCTCTGGCCGCGCCGCACCATGCTGCTGCTGGGCCTGATCGGACTGCTTCTCCTGGGCGGCGGCAATGTCGGACTCGTCTATGCCGAACAGACAGTCCCCAGCGGCCTGGCCTCCCTGGTGCTCGCCGTCATCCCGCTCTACGTCGCCCTGATCGAGATGTTTCTGCCCGGAGGCGAGCCGCTCCCCGTGCGTGGCTGGCTGGGCCTGGGGCTGGGATTCGCCGGCCTCGCCGCCCTCCTGTGGCCCTCCCTGCGCACCGGAATCGCCGGGGACACCACCCGCCTGCTGGCCATCGCGGCGATGCTGGCCGGCGCACTCTCGTGGACCATCGGCAGCCTGCTCTCCCGCCGAACCCGCCTTCCCGCCAACAGCTTTGTCGCCGCCGCCTGGCAAATGCTGGCCGCCGGCGCCTTCAACACCGTCCTCGGCACCGCGCTGGGCCAGTGGCCCCGGTTCCATTTGACCGACGCGGCCATCGGATCGCTCGCCTACCTCATCACCGGCGGGTCGCTGCTGGGCTATACGGGCTACATCTACCTCATCGAGCACGTGCCGGTCGCCAAGGTCGCTTCCTACGCGTACGTAAACCCCATGGTCGCCGTTCTGCTCGGCATCCTGTTTCTCCATGAGCGGCCCGCCGTCGAGGAGTTTGCCGGCATGGCTGCCATCCTGGTCGCCGTCTTTCTGTTGACCACCGCGCGCGTCAAAGTCCGTGCCGCCCACGGCCCGGCGGCCGCGCTCGATCAGGTCGGCCCGGAATAATCCCTCCCCGCATCGCGAAATTTTCTTTCATTCCGTGTTTCTCTCTTTGTGTAAAAGTTAATTACTCTCTTGCGCCCTGACGCTTTTCGACCATTGCAAGCCGGCTCGCTTTGCGTCATTGTTGAAAGATCAGGAATCTTTAGATCAGGAAGATTGTTCGAAATGGAAGCTATGCAAGCGCGCCTTGGCCTGGCCGTTGCCGTTCTTTCGGCGGCCGTTACCGCCTTTGGCCAGACCGGCGGAGGTTCTTCCGCCGACGCGACGCTACCGCCCTCGACCGTTCCCGCCATCGCGAGCGATGCCGCGGCCATCCCGGTACCCTCCTCCGTGCCCTCGGTTCAGATTCTGCAGAGCTTCAAAAGCAGCGATGTGAAATTTGACGTGGATCACCTGATGAGCCTCCTGCGCGACCGCAACCATGAGGGCTGGGTGCTGGCCGCTTATCCCGACCCCAAAACGGGGCAGCCGCTGATCGGCGCCGGCGTCAGCATCGATCTGCCCGCCCGGGAGCATCCCCAGCGCGATCCCTCGAACCCCAACCCATTCATCGAGCCCGCCTCGGCGGAGCTCTGGCAGGCTGCCGGACTGGCTCCTGACCGGCTCAACCAGATCCTCGACGACTTTCGCGGCAAGCTGGCGGCCTGGGACATGCACGAGTACCGCAGCCACATCCCGGAACTGGAGCCGCAGATCAATGAGCGGGAAGCCAGCCAGCTTCTCCGCATCGCCATCGTCCAGTCAATTCTGAACGCCAAGGCCTACTGCCGGAATTTCGACCGGCTCACTCCCTCGCAGCAGATGGGCATCAGCCAACTGGTGTTCCAGATGGGCACCAACCTGGAGGAATTCTCCCAGTTCCTCGACCTGGTCAATCGCGACTCCATCGCCGCTCCCATGGTGAAAACGGTGGCCGCGCGCGATGTCGATTATTGGAAGAACGTGCAGCAGTCGCTGATTCAGAGCCAGTGGGCAAGGCTCTACCGCACTCGCGCCATTTCCGTGATCGCCATGCTCGATCCGCGCTACAACCAGAACCCAGGCATGGCGGAGCGCCGCGTGGGAGCCGTGTTGCGCCCCGCGGTCATTCATCGCCGCCGTGGACATTCGGCTGGTTCCACGCGCCTGGCCTCAACCACCAGGAGCACCCGGCATGCCGGCAAGAGAACCGGCCGGGCCCGCAAGCGCAAAGCCTAAGCTCAACTACACTAACGCGCCCCCAAACCAAACTCCGACTCATCTCGCCGTCTCCGGTTATTCCTGGCCAACGGACGCCGCCAGCAACGGCCGATATCCCGCACCGCGCAATACCTTGCCAGGTAATGCGCCGGTCATCTTGCCCACTTCAATCACGGGCACGCCGTTCACCAGCACAAAGTCCATTCCCTCCGATAACTGGTTGGGCTGCTCGAAGGTGGCAAGGTCGCGGATCTTCGCCGGGTCGAAGATCACTACATCCGCCCACATCCCCTCTTTCAGAACGCCGCGATCGGTGAACCGCATGCGCTGCGCGGGCAGCGCGGTGAACTTGCGGATGGCCTCTTCCAGCGTGAGCGCATGTTCCTCGCGCACATACTTGCGAAGAATGCGCGGGAACGTGCCGTAAGCGCGCGGATGCGGATGCTCCTGCCCCAGAAGCCCGTCGGGCGCGGTGCCCTGCGAGTCGTTATCCAGCGCCACCCAGGGCTGCTTCAGAGCCAGCGCCACGTCCGGCTCGCTCATCCCGAACACTGCCACCTCGGTGAACGCCTTGTCCTTGATCAGCAGGTCGCACAGCGCGTCGATCGCATCTTCCTTCCACAGCGCGGCCACTTCAGAAAGGCGCTTGCCCTCGAGCGGCAACAATTCGGGGTTCTGCACCACCGCGATCAGAATCGCTTCGGGGCCGGGAATCTCCTGCCACTCGTTGTCCCAGTCTCCGGCGGTGGAGAGCATATCCTTGCGGATACGCGCTCGTGTCGCTGGGTCCTTCAGACGCTCGATCAGTTTGGCGTCGCCGCCGTCATGAGCCCACGGCGGAACAAACGCGGAGAACGTATTGAACCACGCGGTGTAGGCGTAAGTATCGGCGCTGACATCGACACCCGAGGCGCGCGCTGCCTCGATCTGCGCGACGATCTGCGGCATGTGGCCCCAGTTCGATTTGCCCGCGGCTTTCAGGTGCCAGATCTCCACCGGGATGTGCGCTTCGCGGCCGATGCGGATTGCTTCCTCAATCGCCGCCGGTTCGGCATCGCCTTCGCTGCGCATGTGGGTGGCGTAGATTCCGCCGTATTTCGCGGCCTCGCTGGCCAGTGCGATAAGTTCGTCGGTCTTGGCGTACGGCGCGGGGGCATACTGGAGCGCCGTCGACACCCCTACCGCGCCATCATGCATGGCCTCGGTCACCAGCGTTTTCATCTTCTCCAACTGCTCCGCGGTCGGCGCCAGATCGGCATCGCCCAGCACCATGCGGCGCACGCTGGTGGCCCCCACGTAGCTGGCCAGGTTGATGCCCATCCCCTGGCGCTCGAGGCGCGCGAAATACTCATGGAACGTGGTCCAGTCCGGATGAATATGGAGATGATCGTAGCCGGCGCGGTCCGCCTCGATCATGGCCGCGTTCAGCGGCGCCGCCGAACCGCCCTCTCCCGTGACCTCGGTGGTGATCCCCTGAAAGATCTTCGACGGCACCCGGGGATTGACCAACATGGTCATCTCCGACTGGCCGAGCATATCGATGAATCCCGGCGCAACCACCTGCCCGCGCGCGTCGATGGTCTGCTTCCGCGGCGCGTCGTGCAGGTTGCCGATCGCCGCGATGCGCCCGGCGCGAATGCCCACGTCGCCCGAATACCACGGCGAGCCGGTGCCGTCGATGATGTGTCCGTTGACGATGACAATGTCGAAGGGCATTGATTGGGCGATCGCCGGGGAACTCAGCAGGGCAGCAACAATCGCGGCGGAGAGTGCATTCAGTATGCGCATTTGGGCGCATCGTATCACGGCGGGTTGAAAATTCTCAGCGGGAAAACGGCATGTATACTGCCCACCATGCCAGATGCTCAATTCTTCTCCGGTATCTGGGCGGACTCCCGGGAGACACCTCGGAAACTATTCATTTCGCATGCGTACGCCGACCAGGCCACCCGCGACCACCTCATATCAGCGTTACCCGCGGATGTCCAACCGATCGTCTTTCCACCGATACTGGCGCCACCGCAGGAAATGGTGAGCACGTCGCTTATCGCAGCTCTCCGCAATTGTGACGGGCTGATTTATCTGACGGGAGGCGCATCGGACCGTTCTTTCTGGGTGGCATTCGAGCGGGATTACGCGCTGCGCATGGGAAAGCCGGTGTTCGAGGCTGATCCCGAGACGCTGGCGATTACACAAACTTCGGAAAAGCCGATGCACCTGCCGGTGTTCGCTTCCTATCACCGCGCGGACCGCGATGAAGTAATAAAGGTCTGCAACTTCATGAGAGAGGAACGAAATTTCGAAATTTTCCTCGACATGGAGAATCTAGGGGCAGGCGAGGAGTGGCAGAACTCGATCCATAATGCAGTTTTAAAATACGTGGATCGCGGGTACCTGGTGGCATTCTGGTCGCAGGCCGCGGCTCGCTCGGAATTCGTGCGCAATGAAATTGCGGTTGCGGCCAGCCAGATCGGCGATCGCTTTAATGACCGCGTCGTTTTCGCGTCTCTCGATGATGCTCCACTGCCGCTCTTTTGGATGAAGTACGTGGACCCTTCCGTGCAGATGTACGGGGACCAAGCCCGGTCGGCGCAGCATCGAATCGACGATCTGATCGTTCGGTTGTACTGGATGATTCATCGTAAAACCGAGCGCAACGGTGTGGCTTCGGCTGGATAACGAGCATTGGTGATCGGCGCTAATTCAGGCCGTGGAGAAGGGCACGCATCCTACCTTCCTGCTGTTCGATCGATGCCAGGAGTTTGAACTGGCTGCGGGCGCGGTCGAGATTATGGCCCTGCCGATGCACCTTGAAATAGGTATCGCCCGATAGATAGTCAGTGAGAAAGCGGATACTGATCTCGAAGGTGATCAGCATTCCCCCCACCGCGAGCGACTCTTTTTCCGCCGCGGTAAGAAATCCCCCTGCCGAAGTCATGTATCCGCGCGCCAGGGCCTCGAACAAGGGGAACTGCATCTCTACCTTGGACAGATCCACCTCATCCTCGGGCGCGGGACATGTCGCCGTGCGCACCATGTCGCCAAAGTCGTACGCGGCCAGCCCCGGCATCACCGTGTCGAGATCGATCACGCATATCCCTTCGCCGGTCACATCGTCGAGCAGGACATTGTTGATCTTGGTGTCGTTGTGGGTCACCCGCTCCGGCAATCCCGCATCCACCAGCGCGCTCGCCAGCGGCTTGCGCTGCATGGCGAACTCGATCTCCGGCCCGGCCAGCGCAACCCGCCCGGCCACGTCCGCCGCGACCGCCCGCTCCAGCGCGGCGAACCGCTTCGGCGTGTGATGAAAATCGGGAATCGTGTCGTGCAGCCGCGGAGAAGGCAGGTCCGCCAGCATGCGCTGAAATTCTCCAAACGCTTTCCCTGCCTGGTACGCCTGGTCGGCCGACTCCACCGCGTTGTAGGTTTTCGCCTTGTCGATAAAGTGGTACGCCCGCCAGTAGTATCCCTCAGCGTCTATGTGCAGCACGCCTCCCGTTCGCACTGGAATCAGCGTAAGCACTCGCCGGTCGCGGTCGGGATGATCGGCAACCTTGCCGCCAAGGTGCGCGGTCACGCGCTCGATGTTCTCCATCAGCATGACCGGATTCTTGAATATGTTGTGATTGATGCGCTGCAGGAGATAGCGCGGCCGGGAACCGTTGCGCTGAAACACGGCGGAATACGTGTCGTTGATATGGCCGCTGCCGTAGGGCTCCGCGCCGCCGAAGTCCCCTTCGATCGCAAAGGCCCGCGCAGCACTTTCGGGATCCCCGACGACGGGTTTTGGCCGGGGTTGATGGGCGCCCATCTTGTCTTTGCCGTTCACTTCCACAACTTTTCCGGGTAGGCACCTTTCTTGACCAGCGCAGCAATGCTGTCCACAACGCGCGGGCGGTCCTCGCGATAGGTCACGCCAAACCACGCATCGTTGGTACGCAGCACTTTAACTCGGGCTTGCCCCGATGATACCAGTTCATTCACGGTACTGGGAACGTAGTTCTCCGACTTGAGCTCCGTTCCGCTGCGCTCGAGAAAGGCATGGAAACGCTCGCGCAACTGCGGGAACACCGCCGGAGTGAAGCCCCACATGTTCATCGAAACCAGCTCGTCGCCGGTCAGATGCGTCACCTTGCCGGAGGCATCGGTATCCTTGGCGGCGTGGCCGTCGCGTTCCACCGTGGTAAGCTCGACGACCGACTGCAGGTAGCCATTGCTGTCGGCCCGGCTCACGCCGCGCGCCACCGACCCAAAATCGGACAGCGTATTGCGCAGCACGAAGCCCACCATCGCAAAGTCAGGGCTGCCGGAAGTGAGATGCTTCTCCAGCACCTGGTAGCCTTCTTCCCCGTAGAAGTCGTCGGCGTTGATCACCGCGAAGGGCTCATGAATAACGTCTTCGGCCATGAGCACCGCCTGCGTCGTGCCCCACGGCTTGGTGCGCCCCTCGGGAACCTTGAAACCTTCGGGAATTTTGTCTAGCTCCTGGAAGGCATACTCGACGGGAATCCGCTTTTCGAATTTGGCGCCGATGATTTCCTTGAACGGCGCCTCGATATCCTTGCGGATGATGAAAACGACTTTGCCGAAGCCGGCGCGAATGGCATCAAAAATCGAATAATCCATCAGGGTTTCGCCGCTGGGTCCCACCGGGTCGATCTGCTTCAGTCCGCCATAGCGGCTGCCCATGCCCGCGGCCATAACAAGAAGAGTTGGCTTGGTCATCCTTATCCATCCAATCGCGAAGTTTGAGTCGGCGCTCGACAAGTATAGTACGCGATGGCCATTCCCTGGCACGCATCGCGCCGCCGGCCGGCGCCGCAATACCCTGTGCGTTGGATGCAGTCCGGCAACCCGCGCAGGGCCGCTCCAGGCCGGTTTTGCCGCCCGGGCTTCCCCTCAAACTGCCCCCTGCATCTGACCTGAGTGTCTCGAACCAGAACCACACCTCGGAAGGAGGAGAGATGAAGATCGTATCGGAAAACTTCAGAGATTTGCGGGCTCTGTACGTCAACCAGTTACGCGTTTTGCTTTCGGCGGAGGAACAGATCGTCCGCGCCCTGCCGGACATGGCCAACTCGGCCACCGACGAGCAGTTGCAAGAGGCGTTTCGATCCCACTACCAGGAAACGGAGACTCATGTAAAACGGCTCGAAGAACTGCTCGCCGCCATCCAGGGTGCCGACTCCAGCGTAACTTCCACGAGCCCGATCAAGTGCAAGGCAGTCCACGCACTGATCGCCGAAGCCGAAGACATGATGCAGGACGCGCGCGATGCCTTCGTGAAAGACGCAGCCCTGATCGCGGCGGCGCAGCGCGTGGAACACTATGAAATCGCGGCCTACGGCGCGGTTCGCCAATTTGCGTGGGTGCTGGGCGAGACCGCGGCCGCCGACCTGCTTGATAAAACCACCAAGGAAGAGGGCCACACCGATCACTTGCTGACGTCGATTGCGGAGCGCATCAACGAGAATGCCAAACTGGGCGCGCACGCCGTCAGCGAAAGAGATCGTTCCGCCGCATAGTTAGAACGGGTGCCCCAGGTCTCAAAATCGAGACCTGGGTTCCCTGTCTAAACCAACTCCCGCACCGTGTCGCTGAAGGCGGTGAGTGCGATCTTCCCGCGATTGGGCTCGCCGCGCAACAGCGATTCCGCGAACTTGGCTGCCTGGCTGGCCTTTATCTTGGCCGGCATCGGCGGTGTGAATTGGTCAACCACCGCTTCGATCAAGACCGGCCCCTCCGTCGCGATTGCCTGGTCGAGAAGCACCGCGCATGTGGCCGCGTCTTCGATGCGCAATGCGCCGATTCCGCACCCCCGCGCGATCGCCGTAAAATCCGCCGGAAACAGATCGCACCCGTATTCGGGATTGCCCAGGAAGACCATCTGCTCCCACTTGATCTGGCCCAGCGTGTCGTTCTTGATCACGATGATCTTGATGTTGAGCTTGTACGCGGCAATGGTAATCAGTTCGCCCATCAGCATCGACAGCCCGCCGTCGCCGATAATGCAGTAAACGGGCCGGTCAGGATAGGCCACCGCCGCCGCGATGGCATACGGCAACCCGCAAGCCATGCTGGCGAGATTGCCTGAGCAGCTGTGCTTTTGTCCCCGGCGCGCCGGCACAAACCGCGCCCACCAGGTGGTGATCGTTCCCGAATCAGAAACCACAATGGCGTTCTCGGGAATGCGCTTACCCAACTCCCACCCGACTACCTGCGGCTTCATCGGCTTGTCGGCGCGGGTGCCCTGTTCTTCCATCCGCTTTTCCCAGGCCTGCTTGTTGCGCTGCGCTTTTTTAAGGAACCCGTGATCGTGCTTTTTCAGGCTCGGCATCAACGCCCGCAGGCACACGCGCGTATCGCCCACCAGGCCCACGTCGGCGGGATAGCGAAGCGCGATGCGCTGTGGATCAAGATCGATCTGCACGCATTTCACACTACCCGGCTTGGGCAGAAATTCGGTATAGGGGAACGAAGAGCCGACAATAAACAGCGTGTCGCAACTCTCCAGTGCATCCTGCGAGGCTTCCGTGCCCAGCAGGCCGATGCCTCCCGTGGTGTAAAGGCTGTCGTCGGGCACCGCGGCTTTGCCCAGCAGCGGTTTCACGATCGGTGCGCCCAGCCGATCCGCCATGGCTTCCAGTTCCAAGGTCGCATGCAGCGCGCCCTGGCCGGCGAGAATCACGATCTTCTTGCCGCGGTTCAATACGTCGGCGGCGTGGTCGAGATCGGCCTGCGCCGGAACGTGCGCCGCGTATGCCTCCACCGCGGCCGTGTGGTGCGGCGGATTGCGCGGCGAGCGATCCTTGTTCACGCTCTGCACCTGAACGTCCACGGGGATGGTGATGTGGGCGACGCATTTCCGCGTCACCGCCGTGCGGATCGCCAGATCGGCGACCGCTTCCATGTGCGCGCCGTTCATCACCCGCTCGTTATAAGCGGCTACGTCAACGAAAGTCTTGTCGAGCTGCACGTCCTGCTGCGTGAAGGTCCCGATCATGTCGGAATGTTGCAACCCCGTGATCGCCAGGACCGGGGCGCCGTCCAGCTTGGCGTCGTAGAGCCCGTTCAGCAGGTGAATGCCGCCCGGACCCGAGGTGGCGATGCACACTCCCAGCCGCCCGGTGAACTTGGCGTAAGCGCAGGCGGCAAACGCGGCCGATTCTTCATGGCGGACGTGGATAAACCGGATGCGGTCCTTGTTTTTGCGCAGGGCTTCGAAGACGCCGTTGATGCCATCTCCGGGCAGTCCAAAGATTGTGTCCACGCCCCAGTCGATCAGGCGCTCGACGAGCACATCGGATGCATTCAACATCATCGCCTCTCAATTCCCGTGGAGTTTACTTGCACAGGTGCTAGGACGCGGCCATGCGTAAGCGAGTTATCCGCGGGTCCGGCGGGTCCCCGGTCCCTGAATATGGGAAAGTGCAACTCCCTCCCGCTGCCTGGAATCAGAGTCAGTGAAGGAGCCTCAGGCGTGGCGCGTCCATTTTGGTCCGGTCAAGTTCGTATCTCGCTGGTGTCGTTCGGGGTCAAGCTGTTTCCAGCCACCGAGGCCAAAAGCGAGATCCATTTTCATCAGATCGATCGCAAAACCGGCGAACGCGTTCGCCATCAGAAGGTCGCGGAGGGCGACGAGGCCCCGGTGGAGAAAGAAGACATTGTCAAGGGATACGAGTACCGCAAGGGCCAATATGTGCAGATAGAACCGAAAGAGATCGAACACCTGCGCATTCCCTCGCGCCATACCCTTGAGGTGGAGCAATTCGTTGAATTGGACGCTCTCGATCCGGCGTTGTTCGAAAAGCCATACTTCGTGGTTCCCGAAAACGATGCTCAGGCCGAGGCCTTCGCCGTAGTTCGCGAAGCCCTGCGCGAATCAAAGAGGGCGGCCCTGGGGAAGATCGCTTTCGGCGGCCGCGAGCATTTGCTCGCCATCAGCGCACCTTCCGATCCCAGGCTCCCCGGCATGATGGCTTATACTCTGCGCTATGCGGAAGAACTGCGCAAACCGGCGCAGTACTTCTCGGATGTGAAGACCCCCGCCATCGACAAGGAACAGCTTTCGCTGGCGAGGGAACTCATCGAACGCAAGGCCGGCAAATTCAATCCGGACAAGTTCACCGACAACTACGAAGCCGCGCTGCGCGAACTGGTCAAGGCAAAATTGAAACATCTCCCCTTGCCCGTTGAAGAAAAACCAGCGCCTCGCGGCAAGGTGATCAGCCTCGTGGATGCGTTGCGCCGCAGCGTTCATGGGCAGGACGAGAAGAAACCGGCGCGCGAAACTGCGAAGAAACCCGCCGCGAGCACCCGCAAGCAGGGGTTGCATGTGGTCGCCTCGCGCTCCAGGCAATCTGAAAAACGGCGCAAGTCCGCCTAGGTAAGAAAACCCCATGGCCAAAGCACGAGCCAAAGCCTCACGGGCGCCCTCGCCATCTACCGACGATCCACTGTCGCAGTATCGCTCGATGCGCGATTTCAAAGTCACGCGCGAGCCATCCGGAAGCGAATCCCGCGGCAAAAAGAAGGCCGAGGCCGAAGCGCTGCCGTTCGTGATCCAGAAGCACGCCGCCACGCGCCTCCACTACGATTTTCGTCTCGGTTGGAATGGCGTGCTCAAAAGCTGGGCAGTCACCAAGGGCCCCAGCTACGTTCCCGGGGACAAGCGCCTTGCGGTGCAGGTCGAAGATCACCCCATGGATTACGGTGGGTTTGAAGGCATCATTCCCAAGGGCCAGTACGGCGGCGGCACCGTGATGCTGTGGGATCGCGGCACCTGGGAGCCGCATGTGGATGTTGACGAAGGCCTGCAGAAAGGCTCGCTCAAGTTCGCGCTGCACGGCGAAAAGATGAAAGGGAACTGGGCGCTGGTCCGCATGGGAGGCCGCGCCGCCAACGAGAGCAAGCCCAACTGGCTGCTCATCAAGGAACATGATGCGGAAGAGCGCGGCCCCGGCGATGCGGCCATCATCGAGGAAGCGCCCGACAGCGTGCTCACCGGGCGCAGCATGGATGCCATTGCCCGCGCCGAAGACCGTGTGTGGCAATCGAATCGCGCGGAGAAAACATCGCCCGCACCCCCGGTCGCGAACGGCAAAAACGGCGCCCCCGCAAAGCCTGCCCGCCAGAACCAAAAGCAAAACTGGTCCCGCGAACTGGCGGGCGCTCCCAAAGACGCACTTCCGAAATTCGTCCCGCCGCAACTGGCGTCGCTCGCCAAGGCGCCGCCGGTGGGCAAGAACTGGGTGCATGAACTCAAACTTGACGGCTATCGCATCGAGGCCCGCATCGACAGCAAAAAGTCGTCAGTGCAACTGCTCACGCGCACCGGCCTCGACTGGACCCACCGCATGAAGGCGCTGGCCGAGGCGGTTCTGGAACTCCCCGCTGAAACTGCACTGCTCGACGGCGAAGTGGTGGTTCTCGAACCCGACGGCAGCACCAGTTTCGCCAATCTGCAGGCTGCATTTCAGGAGGGAACCAAACATTCGCTGACTTACTTCCTGTTTGACCTGCTTCATCTCGACGGGCACAACCTGTGCAATCTGCCCCTGCTCGAACGCAAGAAAATTCTGGCGGGGCTTCTGTCCGGAGTGGAGGAACACGGCGCCGTTCGAATCAGTGAACACCTCACTGGCGACGCCGGAGAGATTTTTGCGAGCGCGTGTAAGCTCGGAGCCGAGGGAATCATCTCCAAGCTCGGCGACGGCAAATATTCTCCCGGCCGCGGCGGCAGCTGGCTCAAACTGAAATGCGCGCAGGAACAGGAATTCGTGATTGGCGGGTTCACGCTTCCATCGAATGGAATTCACGGCGTGGGAGCGTTAATCCTGGGCTATTATCGCGACAAAAAACTCATCTACGCCGGCCGAACCGGGACCGGCTTTACGCAGAAAACGCATGGCATGCTGCGTGACAAGCTGGATATGTTGCGCCAGGCGAAATCTCCGTTCGATAAGCTTCCTCAAGGTGTGAGCCGCGGAGTGATCTGGGTCAAGCCTGAAGCGGTCGCGCAGGTCGCTTTCTCCACGTGGACAGCGGACAAGATTGTCAGGCAGGCTGCGTTCAAAGGCCTCCGTGAGGACAAGCCCGCCCACACCGTGCAGCGCGAAGAGCCGGTTATCGATGCGGATGAAGCGCCGAAGAAGTCCACCGGAAAATCATCCCCGCCGGCAAGCCGCGCGGCCAAATCAAACGGCGCCGGCGATCTGCCCGTGCGCCTCACCCACCCCGACAAAGTTCTCGACCCAACCAGCGGAGTGACCAAGCGCGCACTGGCCGAGTACTACCTCGCCGTTGCCGACGTGATGCTGCCCTTCATTGCCGACCGCCCCTTGACGATCGTGCGCTGTCCTGACGGAGCCGGGAAACCATGCTTCTACCAGAAGCACAAAAACAAAATGCTCAGCGGCAGCTTCGACAGCATCGATATCGTCGACAAGAAATCGGGCAAGCCGGAGCCCTACATCACGCTCTCCACGCGCGAAGCCATCGTCGAGATTGCCCAGATCGGCGGGCTCGAAATGCACCCATGGGGATCGCGTAACGAAACTCTCGAGCAGCCTGACCGCATCATCTTCGATCTCGATCCCGACGAGGCAATCCCGTGGAGCACCCTCACCGCGAGTGCGCTCGAAGTGCGGAAGCGGCTGAAGGCGATCGGCCTCGAGAGCTTCGTCAAATCCACCGGCGGCAAGGGACTGCACGTGGTCGTTCCCATCCGCCCCGAACATCCCTGGCCGATTGTCAAGGAGTTCGCGCACAGATTCGTCCTGGCCATGGAAAAAGATGCGCCTGCCCGCTATCTGACCAAAATGACCAAGGCCGCGCGCACCGGAAAGATCTATCTCGACTATCTCCGCAACGAGCGCGGCTCAACCGCGGTGGCTCCTTACTCGCCTCGTGCGCGGGCCGGGCTGCCGGTGGCCATCCCCCTCAGTTGGACCGAATTGAAATCAGCTCAATCTCCTCGCTTTCTGGTCGCGGATTTTTCCGAATGGCGAAAGCGCCTCAGCCGCGATCCCTGGAAGGAAATGCCCACTCTGCAACAGCGGCTGGCGATTACGGCATCAAAGTAAAAGTCCGCTTCATCAATTCTTCGCAAGAGCCTGTCGCCAGAAAACCGCTCCTGCGCCGCAGTTTATGCATCTTAGGGAATGCCACTCTCCCAGCGCGACCTATTCAACTTCAAAGGAACGAATGCCCCGGATACCCTCATCGACGTATCGACTGCAGTTGAACGCCGGCTTCACGTTTAAAGACGCGGCCGGCATAGCTGCCTATCTGAAGGATCTTGGCATCTCGCATGTCTACTGTTCTCCCTATCTGCAGGCCGCGCCGGGAAGCATGCATGGCTACGATGTGGTCGATCATCAGCGCATCAACGAGGAACTGGGAGGCGAACAGGGCCACGAGGAATTCTGCCGCCGCCTGGGCGAACTGGGCATGGGACAGGTCCTCGACATTGTTCCCAACCACATGGCGATCGGGCCGAAGAATCTCTACTGGTGGGACGTGCTGGAGAATGGCCCCTCCAGTCCCTTTGCGACCTGGTTCGACATAGACTGGCAATCGGCCGAAGTCAAACTGCAGAACAAGGTGTTGATCCCGGTTCTCGGCGACCAGTACGGCAAGGTGCTGGCGGCCGGCGAGATCCGGATCGAATTCAAAAACGGCAACTTCAAAGTCGCCTACGCAGACCACGCGTTCCCCATATCTCCTCGCTCCCTGGCGATGATCCTTACCAGTGCAGCGGTCGGCGCCGGCGACGACACTCTCGGGTTTCTGGCGGACAGCCTTTCGCGCTTGCCGTCTCCCGATGCTACCGACTCGAGCCTGATCCAGGAGCGGCATCGCGATAAGGACGTTATCTATGCGCTCCTCAAGCGGTTGTGGAAGGAGCAGCCGCAGATTCTCGCGTTCATCTCCCGAACCGTCGACGGAATCAACACCGACATCGAAGTGCTCGACGAATTTCTCAATCAGCAGAACTACCGGCTGGCGTATTGGCGCACCGCCGACCAGGAGTTGGGGTATCGGCGATTCTTCGACGTGAATACGCTGATCGGTCTGCGCATGGAGCGCCAGCACGTGTTCGACGCAACCCACCGCCGGATCATCGGCTGGCTGCAAAACGGCACCCTCGACGGCGTGCGCATCGACCATCCCGACGGCCTGCGCGACCCGAAGCAATATTTCGAGCGCCTGCGCAACCGTGCGCTCGATGCCTGGATCATCGGCGAAAAGATTCTCGAGCCGGGCGAATTTCTGCGCACCACCTGGCCTATCGACGGCACCAGCGGTTACGACTTCATGAACGTGTGCAATGCGCTCCTGATCAACGGCGACGGCCTCCAGGAGTTTTCCGAGATCTATCACGAGTTCACGCACGAACCGGCCGACTTCGACACGGTCGCCCACGAAAAGAAACTCACCGTCGAGCACGAAGCCCTGGGCAGCGACGTGAATCGCCTGGCCAGCCTCTTTGTGGAGATATGCGAAAACAATCGCGACCGCCGCGACTACACCCGCGCCGAGATCCGCCGCGCCATCCGCGAAGTCGCCGCCTGCTTCTCGATTTACCGCACCTACGTGGTTGCGGAACGCAATGAGATCACCGACGAAGACCGCGCTGAAATCGACCATGCCCTGGCCTGCGGCAAGGAACGTCGCCAGGATATCGATCCCGGGCTTTTCGATTTCATTGGCGATATTCTCATGCTGCGCGAGCGCGGCGCGCGCGAGAGCGAATTCCTGCTTCGCTTCCAGCAGTTCACTTCTCCAGTTATGGCCAAGGGCGTGGAAGACACGGCCTTCTACTGCTTCAACCGCATGATCGGCCTGAATGAAGTGGGCGGATCGCCGGGACGCGAGGGCATCACTGTCGATGAGTTTCATCGCTACTGCGAGCGCATGCAAGCGACATATCCGCGCACCATGACCACGCTTTCGACCCACGACACCAAGCGCGGCGAAGACGTTCGCGCGCGGCTGGCCGCGCTCACCGAGATTCCCAGCCGCTGGAAGACGGCCCTCAATCGCTGGTCGCGCATGAACGCCTCCTTCAAGACGCACAACTTTCCCGACCGCAATACCGAGTACTTCCTCTACCAGACGCTGATCGGCGCGTGGCCCATTTCGCGCGAACGCCTCATCGCCTACATGGAAAAGGCGGTGCGCGAGGCCAAGCAGCAAACCAGCTGGACGCAGCAGAACAAGGAATTCGAAGATGCGCTGCGCAGCTTCATGGAACGCATTCTTGAGTCGCGCGACTTCCTCGAAGACCTGGAGTCGATGGTCGGCAACATTCTCAAAGCGGGCCGGGTCAACGGTCTTGCCCAGTCGCTTATGAAATTTACCGCGCCCGGCGTGCCCGACACTTACCAGGGCAGCGAATTGTGGGATTTGCGCCTGGTCGATCCCGACAATCGCACTCCTGTCGATTACCCACAGCGCGTGGCCATGTTGAGCGAACTGAAGCGCGGAATTCCCCCGGAGGAAATCATGCGCCGCGCCGACAGCGGCTTGCCCAAGCTCTGGGTCACGCACTGCGCGCTTGATTTGCGCGACAAGCATCCCGAATGGTTCGGCATCGAAGCCGGCTACTCGGCTCTTCCGGCCATCGGCGCGAAGGCGGAGAATGTTATTGCGTTCACGCGTGCCTCGCGCGTTGCCACCATCGTTCCGCGATGGCCATTGAAGACCGGTGACAACTGGGGCTCGACCACCCTCGAACTGCCCGCCGGTCGCTGGCGCAACGCGCTGACCGGCGATATGGTTGACGGCGCACGGATGCGGGTGCAGTTACTCCTGCAGCGATTTCCCGTCGCCCTCCTGACCAAGGATTTGGACTAGCGAATGCACACATTTGAAATATGGGCTCCGCTCGTTTCGCGCGTTGACCTCAAGGTAAATGACTCTCTGTTGCCAATGGATGGCCCCGACCAGCACGGATGGTGGCGCCTGCGCGCCGACGATGCCGGCCCGGGAACGGACTACGGCTTCCAGGTCAATGGCGAAGATCGCCCCTTGCCCGACCCGCGTTCCCTCTGGCAGCCCAATGGAGTGCACGGTCTTTCTCGCGTGTACGATCAGCAGGCATTCTCCTGGAACGACCCGGCCTTTCAACCGCGCCCGCTTTCCAGTGCGATCCTTTACGAACTCCACGTTGGGACCTTCTCCGAGGAAGGCACGCTGGACGCGGCCATTGCGCGGCTCGACCATCTCGTGAGCCTTGGCATCACCCATGTGGAGTTGATGCCGGTCGCGGCCTTCGACGGAAATCAAGGGTGGGGATACGACGGCGTCGCGCTGTTCGCCGTGCACGCACCCTATGGCGGGCCTGATGCGCTCAAGCGCTTTGTCGATGCGGCGCACGCCAAGGGTCTGGCAGTCCTGCTCGATGTTGTTTATAACCACTTCGGTCCTTCGGGAAACTACGCCGGCACATTCGGCCCCTACATCACCGATGCGCACCATACGCCCTGGGGCGGCGCGGTGAACCTCGAAGGAGAATGGTCCCACGAAGTGCGGCGATTCTTTTGCGACAACGCGCTGATGTGGATGCGCGATTTTCACATCGACGGTCTCCGTCTCGACGCCGTGCACGCCTTCGTCGACCGGTCGGCAATTCACTTCCTCGAGCAACTTGCCATGGAGACACGCTCGCTCGAAGCGGTCGCCGGCCGGCCCAAGGTCCTGATCGCCGAGAGCGATTCGAACGATCCCCGCATCGTAACCGCCCGCGAGGCCGGCGGATTCGGACTCGATGCGCAATGGAGCGACGATTTTCACCACGCCCTCTTTTCAGTTTTGAATCGGGGCCCGCTGGAGGGGTACTACGTCGACTTCGGTTCGCTGGCCAAGCTTGCCAAAGCCATCGAGCAGACGTTCGTATACGGCGGACTTTATTCTGAGCACAGAAGGCGAGCGCACGGAAAGCCGCCGCGAAACCTGTCGCAGCATCGCTTCCTTGGCTACATTCAGAACCACGACCAGGTGGGCAATCGCGCCGTGGGCGAACGACTGCAGGAGAACGCCGGCTTTGAACGCGCCATGATTGCCGCGGCGATCGTGCTGGTGAGCCCGTTCATCCCCATGATCTTTCAGGGCGAAGAATGGGCAGCTTCCACGCCCTTCCTTTACTTTGCCGACCACCAGGATCCCGCCCTTGCGCGCGCGGTCTCCGACGGGCGCCGCAAGGAATTCGAAGCTTTCGGCTGGGACCCGAAATCTATACCCGACCCGGAGAACCACGAAACATTTCTCCGCTCGAGATTGAACTGGGTCGAAGCCGGGCACGGAGATCACGCCCGCATGCAGGCGTGGTACCGCGACCTGATCCGCCTGCGTAGGTCTGTGCCTGCGCTAAACAACGGGGAGGCAGGAAACGTACACGTGACTTTCGACGAAGCCCAAAAATGTCTCAGCATCGAGCGCGGGGATATCCTGCTTCACTGCAATCTGGGCGAGAGCGATCAGGCATTTCCCGCGCCGGACTGTTCCAGGCTGACGCTTGCATCGCATTCCGGAATTGCGATCCGCGAATCGCAAATCATTCTTCCTCCCGATTCGGTGGCCATCCTAAGGCGCTCGAATGAACCTGATTAGAACCGACCGTGGGGGTATTCATTCGGAGCTATATATCGAGACTTGGCCCGACGCGGGAGCGTTAACGTTTCGTGAACTGCGCCAGTCCAGTTTCGACACGCATAAGCGCCTTAATTACATGAGTTTACATATTACGGAGGTTAAGTTCCGCCGCGAAGACAACTCGATCATGTCCCGCGCATCCTAACAATTCAGAGGGATGCACTATACCGGGTGCCCATCCGGCAAAATTCCTCCTCGATCGAATGCCAAGGTTTTTTCGTTCTCGAGGAACCACAGACATGAGTAATTTGACCTTTAATATCGCCGACTACCGCCCCCTGTCGCATGAACGGGCCTACGCTTCCGGTCCGTCCCTCAAGGCGCGGAGTGGCTTTGTTGTACTTAGCTCCAACTCAGAACCTCGAGAATATGAGCCCACGTGGCTTGATGCAAGGCCGGCGGTGGTTGAGATACGCTCGGTTCGTGAGACCCATCGGATCTGTCCGCGGCGAGCCAAGGTGCTGCGATTCAGGAACCCGGCCTCGCATCGCTTGTACACCATGCCCGCTCAAGACGACTGCACGCAGTCGGACGATGATCCCGGCCCTCTCGTGGCTTGAGGCGGCACAACTTGTTGTAGAGCCGCCTTCAATCAGTAGGCTGGATTCACAACCCCGCGACCTGATCGCGGGGTTGCTGTTTTGAGGCTTCGGCCAGATTCCCAATCCTTCAGTGCAACCCAAGGAATTCTTTAGCCTTGCGCAAATCGCCGATCAACATCTCGGTCTGCCGGCGCCGATCGTCTTCGGTTACGGCGCGCAGAATCGAAGCGGGGTGGAAAGTTGCCACAATCGGCGGGTAATTCTCGATGGTTTGAAGAATGCCGTGGGATTCCGTGACTTTGAATTTCGATCCCAGCAGCGCCTGGGCGGCGGTTGCACCCAGGCACACAATCAGGGCCGGGCCCACCGCTTCCAATTCCGCGTCCAGCCACGGGCGGCACGCGAAGATTTCACTCGATAAGGGCTTTTTGTGAATGCGGGCTTTGCCCCGCGGTTCCCATTTGAAGTGCTTCACGGTGTTGGTTACATACACTGCCTTGCGGTCAATTCCCGCCTCCTGCAGGCACTCATCGAGCAGCCTTCCCGCCGGCCCGACAAAGGGATGGCCTTCCTTATCTTCGCGGTCGCCCGGCTGTTCGCCGATCATCATGAGCGCTTTGGCTGCCTTGCGCTTTGATTCATTCGCTTCCATTTCACCGAACACGGCCTGGGTCGCATGACGATAAAGCTCGCATCCCCGGCACTGTTGCACAGCTTCGCGCAGAACGGGAAGTGATCGCGTCTCGGGTACATAGGGAGCGGCTCCCGGTACTTGTCGCTTTGAGGTTTTGGTTTCCATGGCCCATCGATTCAGATGCGCCCCGGCGCGAACCAATTGCCACGCGAAACAAAGCGACGCCTCATGAGACCAATTGAAGGACGCTTCGCGCGCTCTTGCGCGGGCCGGTTTCATTGAAGTACCGTTCGCGCAATTGATTGGCGGCCGTCAAAGCTCGCTGCAGTTTCTCGCCTCCGGTCTCATCAATGCGCTGCAGCACTTCGCCATCCGACTGCGGATCCAGTACCTTCTTGGCAATTTTCAACAACTCGACCCAGTCGTGCCAGTCTCCGATTCCCTCTTTCACCACGCTCAGGGCTTCCAGCAACTTTCCATCCGCCTGCGGAACAAGTTGCAGCATGTAGCGCAGCTCCTTGATGCGGATGCGGAATAAATGAAGATTGCCGGCGTCCAGTTCGGGCCAATGACTCAGCTCCGTCATCAAAATCTGCGGCGCCGCCTCGCCGCTCAAGACCTCTGAATCACTCTCCAGCTTCTTGCGGATCAACTTCGCCGCCTGCCTCAGGTGCTTGCGGGCTTCACGCTGTCGCGAGCCCACCACGTCCCGAAGTTTTCGCGCGCTCTTCACCCGTATCTTGGCCAGATATTCCACCAGTCGCACCAGCGCCTCGCTTCCATGGTGCTGAGATAACGCCAGAACATCCGCGATCAGCACATCCATGTCGCGAACCTTTCCCGCCGCTTTGCGCACCGGGGTGATTGCCTTGATCAGGCGGCGGGCTTTCTTCTCTCGATCGAGCGCCAGCGCGGCCACGGTCGCTTCAAGGCGGCGCGTGTGAGTGCGGAGGCTATGGACCTCCTCTGGGCGGGCATTCGAAGGAAACCGGTTCAATTGCTTGCGCAATTTTTCGAAAGGCTTTTCCACTTCGTTCATCTGCAGTTTCACGACTTGATTAGAACCTCCACTCGGACCAAGAGGTTGGAATCCGATCCGTCCCCGATCGGCATTCCACAGTTTTAGCTTAGCTCTGTTCCCAAGGTTTCCGGGATGAACAACGCCGTAATGGCAGCGCCGGCGAAGGCCACCGCGCTTGCGGTAAAAGCCCCCGCCAGCCCATGCCGCTCGCTGAGAGCGCCGATCGTGGCCGGCGCAAGGGCGCTCAGACCGCGCCCCACGTTGTAGGAAACTCCCAATGCCGTGGCGCGGATAGACGTAGGAAATAGTTCGCCGCCGATCAGTCCCGAGCCGGTGAAAAAACCCGTGCCGAAGAACCCCGCAACGCAGGCAAAGACAAGGATCAAAACAGGGGTTCGTGCCGAAGCCAGCAGCGGCACCGCCGCGGCCGCGCCCACCAGGTAGGCGACCAGCGCCCGCCGGCGCCCAAAGCGGTCTGCGACTGCGCCGAACAGCAAATATCCCGGGACCATTCCCACCAGGTTGATGGTCACCAGAAAACTGGTAAGGCTCAGGGCGGTCAGGCCCCGTCCGCCCTGCGCCGCGGGAAGCACAAGGTACGCCGGAATCCACGTGAAGAGGCCCCACCAGCCGAACATGCCGAACGTGTTGACCAGGGTAAGAATCATCAGCGGGCGCAGCGAACGGCGCAGAGCATTCCGTTTTTCGCCCGCCACGTGGGCGCTTTGGCTGCGCTGCCAGATCTCCGGTTCGGGCACCCGGCGCTGAATCCAGAACACCACTAGCCCGGGAAGGATGCCGGCGAAGAATACCCACCGCCAACTGGCGTGCGCGAGGATAACCCATGCGACCACCGCGGAGAGCGCATAACCCACGCCCCAACTGCTTTGTACGATTCCAAGGGCTCGCCCGCGCCACTCCGCCGGCCACGTTTCCGACACCAGGGTGGCGCCCGTATTCCATTCGCCGCCCATCCCCAGTCCCAGCAGAAAACGGCAAACGCCCAGCGCGAAAATAGTCGTCGAAAGCCCACAGGCAAACGTGCAGAGGGAGTAGGACAAAATGCTCGCACTCAACATCCGCCGGCGCCCGTAACGGTCGGCAAGCAATCCAAACAGCAAACCACCCAGCGCCGACGCTGCCAGCGTGAGCGCGTTCAACAAGCCGGCCCTGGTTCGGCTCATGTTGAAGGCGCTCATCAGGTGTGTGAGCACGATCGAGTAGAGCATCACGTCGAACGCGTCGAGCATCCACCCCAGGCTCGCCGCGACAACCACGCGGCGATGCGCGGGAGTAGCGGCGCTCCATCGGAACGGCGGCGCAGATGTCTGGGCGGGGATCATCCTCTGCCGGTGAATCTCTCATTCATCGCCATCCAGTGTCCAGCAGAATGACCAAGCCTACGGCCTGATATGTTTTTGAGAGGAATGGCAAAGCTCGTCATCGGCATCGACACCGGCGGAACCTTCACCGATTGCGTCTACCGCGCCGCCGGAAAACTCGAATTGCTCAAACTGCGTTCCACGCCCGAAGATCCGGGTCGTGCCATTCTCGAAGCCGTCGCAGCGATCGCGAGCCAGACCGGCGCCGATGAATTGGAAATCCGCCACGGCACCACCGTCGCGACCAATGCCCTGCTCGAACGCAAGGGTGCCCGCGTTGCCTTCGTCACCACCGCCGGCTTTGAAGACACGCTCGCCATCGGCCGCCAGGCGCGTCCCGATCTCTACGACTGGAACACCCATCGCCCCCAACCACTCGCCCTGCCGGACCTGTGTTTCGGAGTGCGCGAGCGCATCGGACCCGACGGAGCTGTCGTGCGTGCACCCGACAAAAAATCCCTCGCCGATCTGGCCGGAAAAATCAAGGCATCGCCCGCCGAGTCCATCGCTGTCTCGCTGCTCTTCTCCTTTGCCAATCCCGAACACGAGCGCGCCGTTGCCACCGCCCTGCAATCGCTGCATCTGCCCATGTCGCTTTCCCACCAGGTGCTGCCGGAATTCCGCGAATACGAGCGCGCCGCCACTGTCACCCTGAATGCCTACCTCGCGCCGCGCATGTCGACTTACATCGGGTCGCTCCAGCGCAGCCTTGCCCGCCGCGGAGCGCGGCTGAATATCATGCAGTCGTCCGGCGGCATTCTCTCCGCGCAGTCGGCGGCGCGCGAGCCGGTGCGCACCATCCTCTCCGGTCCGGCCGGGGGCGTGGCCGGTGCGCTCAGCGTGGCCCGGCGCGCAGGCATCGACCAACTCCTGAGTTTCGACATGGGCGGCACTTCCACCGACGTTGCGCTGCTCGATACCACGCGCGAGCCCCCCGTCACCATTGAAGGCCAGGTGGGTGGCCTGCCCGTGCGCGTGCCCATGCTCGACATTCACACCGCCGGCGCGGGCGGCGGATCCCTGGCATGGATGGACATGGCCGGCACTTTGCAGGTGGGCCCGCAGTCGGCCGGAGCCGATCCCGGCCCCGCCTGTTACGGACGCGGCGAAAGCGCAACCGTGACCGATGCAAACCTGGTCCTCGGTCGCCTCCATCCCGATCATTTTCTCGGCGGCGCCATGCGCCTTGATCCCGAACGCGCCCGCGCGGCTCTCGAGCGGGTCTGTCCCGCAGGAATGTTCGCCAGCACCGAAGCCCTCGCCGAAGGAATTCTCCGCGTGGCCAATGCCCGCATGGAAGCCGCCCTCCGCCAGGTCTCGGTCGAACGCGGCCACAATCCGCGTTCCTTCGCGCTTCTTGCATTCGGCGGCGCCGGCCCGCTGCACGCCTGCGCGCTCGCCTCTTCTCTCGGTATCCGCCAGGTGCTGGTTCCCGCCGCTCCCGGCGCTCTCTCCGCGCTCGGCATTCTCGACGCCGACCGGCGCCGCGAATTCTCACGCACCGTCATGCTCCCGCCCGGCTCTCCGCGAATTCCAAAAATCTTCGCGGAACTGGAAGCCGAAGCTCGCGCCACATTTCGCAGCGAAGGCGTCACACCTGTCCTGGCACGCGCCGCCGATCTGCGCTACGAGGGCCAGGGCTTCGAATTGCGCGTGGACTGGAGCGCCAGCGTCATCGCGAGATTTCACGCCATGCACCAGCGCTCGTATGGCTATGCCGATCCCGCGCGCCCGGTCGAAGTGGTAACCCTGCGCGTGCAAGCCACGGCACGCACGCCCCGGCCGAAGCAAAAAGCCGCGCCCATCTTTCGCGGCAACGGCGACAAGGCGCGCATCGACTCCCACCAGATTTTCGAAGATGGCCGCTGGCGTCGCGGAGCCTTGTATGATCGCACTCGCTTGCGCGCCGGCGACCGCATCGCCGGCCCCGCGGTCATCGTGGAGTTGAGCGCCACCACCTGGCTGCCTTCAGGGTGGACGGCCGCAGTCGATGGCTTCAGCAATCTCGTTCTCACGAAATCATCCTCAAAACAAAGAGGCCGTCCATGAAGCGAAACGCGCTCGATCCTGCCGAAATCGCCGTGCTCGGCCAGGCCCTGCACTCGGTCGCAGTGGAAATGGGCGCGGCCCTGCGCCGCACCGCGTTCTCGCCCAACATCAAGGAGCGACGCGACTATTCTTCGGCCGTCTTTTCCAGCGGCGGCGACCTGCTCGCGATGGGCGACGACATGCCCGTGCATCTGGGCTCCATGCCCATGTCAGTGCGGGCGGTGCTCGATTCGCTTGATCTTGCCTACGGCGACGTGGCCCTGCTGAATGATCCCTTTCGCGGCGGCACCCACTTGCCCGACATCACCATGGTCGCGCCGGTGTTTCTCGCGCGCAAGCCCAAGCCCGACTTCTACGTTGCCAACCGCGCCCACCATGCCGATGTGGGCGGAATGTTCCCCGGGTCGATGGGCCTCTGCCGCGAGATCGCACAGGAAGGCATCCGCATTCCGCCGGTGAAGCTGATGCATCGTGGCACGATGGATCGCCAGGTGCTCGACATCCTTCTCGCCAACGTGCGCACTCCGCAAGAACGCGAAGGCGATCTTACCGCGCAGATGGGCGCATGCCGCATCGGCGTGGAGCGCGTGCGCGAGCTGGTCGGCCGCTTCGGCCACGCGCACATGCTGCGCGGTGTTGATGCCATGATCAGTGGCTCGGAGCGCCTGATGCGAAATGTTCTTGCCCAGCTTCCTGCCGGCGAGTGGCGCGCTGAAGATTTTCTCGACGACGATGGCGTGCGCCCCGGGCCCGTCGCGATCCGGGTTTCGGTTCGCAACGATCCCGTGCGGCGTCGCGCCGTGGTGGACTTCAGCGGCACCGACGCCCAGGTTCCCAGCAGCCTGAACGCGGTCTTCGCGGTCACGTGGGCGGCCGCGTTTTATGTGTTTCGCTGCCTGCTTCCGCCTGGAGCCATCGCGACAGCGGGCCTGATGCGGCCCGTCCGCGTGATCGCGCCGCAGCGAAGTGTTGTCAACGCCGCGCCCCCCGCCGCAGTTGCGGGAGGAAACGTGGAAACCTCGCAGCGCATTGTCGATGTGCTGTTGCGCGCGCTTGCGCAGGCGCTTCCCGATCGCATTCCCGCCGCCAGCTCCGGCACCATGAACAACCTCACCATTGGCGGCATAGATCCGCGCTCTGGGCTGCTCTACACCTACTACGAAACCATCGCCGGCGGCCTTGGTGCTTCTCCTGTTCGTGCCGGCGCCAGCGGACATCACGCTCACATGACTAACTCGCTCAACACGCCCGTGGAAGCGCTGGAGTACGCCTACCCGTTTCGCATGATCCAGTACGCCATCCGCCTCGGATCGGGCGGCGCAGGGCTTCACCCTGGTGGCGATGGGCTGGTGCGGGAAATTGAATTGCTGGGCGATGCGCAAGTGACGATGCTCTCCGATCGCCGCATCACCTCGCCATGGGGCCTCGCCGGCGGCGAATCCGGAGCGGCGGGCGCGACCGTCGCGGTCATCGATGGAGTTGAAGAAGCATTTCCTGGTAAACACACACGCCAGATGCCTGCGGGAAGCCGTGTGCGCGTGGAATCCCCAGGCGGCGGTGGCTGGGGCAGGAAGTAGCTTTGCTACCCCTCTTCCGGATGATACCCATTCATCGATATACCGCCCACCGGCAAGAACACTTCAAACGTCGTTCCGCTCGCGCCTTCCTGCGTGGACGAACGAAACCGAATCGTTCCGTTGTGCTTCATCACCAGGTTCCTCGACACCCATAGGCCAAGCCCCGACCCCTTCAACTCCTTGGTCGTGAAGAAGGGATCGAACATCATTTGGCGCACTTCCAGGGGAATCCCGTGGCCCCGGTCGTGAATCGTGACACGCGCGCCTTCGCGGCCGCGCCGGTAGATGGACCGCACGCGCACCACCACTTCGCTCCCCGCCGGCGCAGCTTCCGCGGCGTTGCGAACCAGGTTGCTGAAGATCTGGCTCAGCTGTCCGGGAAATCCGTGGATCGCCAGCGTCGGCTTGCGATGACACACCACGCTTACCCGCCGTGCCGCCGCCGATCTTTGATACACCGCCACGACGTCCTCCACCAACTCACCCACATCCAGTATCTGCGGATGCTGCGTGTCGCGCTGGAACGACAGGCTCTGCTTGGTGATCCGCGCAATCCGGTCCACCTCGACGGCGGCATGGGAAACAAATTGCTGAATCGAATCGAGGCGGGTGCTGGTCCGAGCCAGGTAAAGAAGATTGGTCAACGCTTCCAGCGGATTGTTGATCTCATGCGCGATGGCATGGGCAAGCTTGCTGGTGGCCGAAATCTTTTCCGCGGTGCGCAGCGCATACTCGGCCAGGCGTCGATCGGTAATATCGGCCAGCACCAGCACCTTGCCCGCTTCGTGATTTTCCCAATCCACCTGGTTCACGGTAAGCTGCACCGTTCTTTGCCCGATGGAGTATTCCGCCTGAAACCGTTCGGTCTCGTCATGGCTCAGGGCTTCGCTGCTGCCCAGCACGCGTTGCAGCAGCGCGGCCGCGCCGTCGTCGATGCATGGCCCGCACATCTCTCCGAAGGCAAGGTTCCATCGCACCAGCCGGCCGTCCCCGTCCACCAGCGCCAGTCCCTCTGAAAGCGCATCGAAGGTCGACTGCCACTGGTTCGCCGACTTGCGCGCCACGTTCTCTGCCGTTCGCAGCCGCAGCAGCGCCCGCACCGTCGCCACCAGGACCACCGCATCGATTGGGTGCGTGAGATAGCCATCGGCGCCCGCTTCCAGGGCCCGGGCGCGATCCTCGCTGGAAACGAACGACGCCGAGATTTGCAGAATCGAAATCTGCGAGGTTCGTGCGTCCTGCCTGAGGCGCCGGCTCACCTCGTATCCCGACATTCCCGGAAGATTCACATCCAGGATCATCAAGTCCGGCAGGGTCTGCGCCGCTTCCAGGGCCTCTCGTCCGCTCCCGATTTCGGTGCAGTCGTACCCGGCCTGCCGCAAAACACGGCACAGCACATACCGGTTTTCTTCCCGGTCGTCGACAATGAGGATTCGGGGCCTGACTTCAGACATTCTGTTCCCGCGAACTAGACTCGGGCGACAACCCGGCATTCTTCAGCCAATCCAAAAACGGCTGCGCCGATAACCGCCTCGAAACATCTTCCTTGCGAATGATCCTTGCCCGCATTGACTCCAGCAGCGCCCGCTCGGCTTCAGACAGCGGCTTCGACGTGTACACCATTACAGGCAAATTCTCCGTGGCCTTGTCGGCTCGTAGCTGCCGCAGTATGTCAAACCCGCTGATATCCGGCATCAGCAGGTCGAGAATCACGCCGTCAGGCCGAATCTCCGTAAGCAGCCGGGTCGCGTCCGTTCCGTTGCTGGCCTCCGAGATTTCCAGCCACGGCTGGTCGAGGAGTTCGCGAAGAATGTAGCGCGACACATCGTTATCGTCCACCAGCAGCAGCCGCTTGGTTCCGGATTGCATGGTCAGCCGCCGCAGTTCGCGCAACAGGATCTGCGCATCGAGCGGCTTGGGGAGAAATACGTTTGCGCCCGCATTCATCGCGGCGCTCGTTTCCTCATAGATACTCGTCACAATCATCGGAAGATCGGGCCACTTCTCCCGAGTGCGCGAAAGAAATCCCCATGCCTGGTCATCGCCGATGTAGATGTCCGACACCAGCGCGCCCGGCTGGTGCCGCGACGTCCACGCCTCGGCCTGGGAAACGCTTGACGCAAGGATCGGCTGGAATTCGGAATTGCGCACGAACGATTCCAGCAGGTGCGCAGTCTCCAGGTTGTCCTCCAAAAAGAGCACCGGCGTGCGATGGAATTCCGGGGCCGGCAACTCATTCGACTGGTCGGGACGAATCGACTCGCCCACGTAGACGGCCGGAATCTGCACGTAGAACGTTGATCCTTTGCCCTCCTCGCTCTCCAGCCAAAGCCGGCCCCCCAGCAGCGTGGCGAGGTTTCTGCACAGCGGCAGGCCCAGGCCAGTGCCGCGATGCCGGTCCTGCAGCGGATTTTCAATCTGGCTGAATTCGCGAAAGATGGTCTCGTGATGCTCCCGCGGAATCCCAATGCCGGTGTCGGCCACCGTGAACAGCACCTGTGTGTCTTCCGTCATGCGCGCCGAGATCACAACCTGGCCGCGCGGCGTGAACTTGAGCGCATTCGAGATCAGGTTGCGCAGAATCTGCGACACCTTGCCTTCGTCCGTGTGCAGAGAAGGCAGATCGCTGGTGTCCTCAAAAACCAGGTCCACCGACGTATTATCGGCGAGCAGCGGTTTCAGCATGCCCTTCAGCGCGCTGAACAGCTCCTGCACCTCCACCCGCTTGGTGCGGATGCGCGTCTTGCCGGCCTCCACCTTGGCCAGGTCGAGCAGGTCGTTCACCATCTCCTGCAGGTCGCGCGCCGACGACTCGATAAAACGGATCTGCTTCAGCTGTTCGGCCCCCAGCTGCCCGTCCATCCCGCTCATCAGCAGCCGCGCCAGCGAGATGATCGAATTCAGCGGAGTCCGGAATTCGTGCGACACGTTGGAAAGGAACTTGGTCTTCAGCTCCGAGGCGCGCCGCAGATAGTCGGCGCGTTCATCCAGCTCCGCGTAGAGCGCAACCACACCGCGGTTGGTGTCTTCGAGTTCGTGGTTCAGCAGTTCCAGTTCTTCCTGGCGGGAGCGCAGTTCCTGAAGCGTCTTCAGCAGCTCCTGGTTCTGCTGCTCGATTTCCTCGTAGGGGCCTTCGGGAGTGCGGTTCTGCATCTCCTGGCTCAGCTCGACCACCGCGCGCGAAGTCCACGTCTGCTCCAGGGGAATGCGCTTGGCCATTCGGATAGTTGTTCCCCTGGCCGTCGTCTCGATGTCGAATTCATCCATCAACCGCTTGGTGCCGATAATGCCCATGCCCAGGCCGGTTTGCGATACGTACCGGCCCTCCAGAATCTCGTCAAGGTTGGCGATGCCGGGCCCCGAGTCGTTGACCGTAACCTGCAGGCGCTGGGGAGGCTCCACCGCCACCGAGAACGCGACTTTTCCATTGCGCGCATAACGAAAGGCGTTGCGCGCCATCTCCGAGGTTGCGGTGGCAATGCGGATCTGGTCCTGGTTGTCGAGGCCCAGCGCCGCGGCCACTTCGCGCGCGCGCTGCCGCGCCTGAACCACGTCGCGTTCCGTGCGCAGCGAGACTTGCAGTAAGGTCGAGGTCGTCATGATTACGCAGCCTTGACAACAACCACGCTCGCATCATCGCGTTCGCGGCGGAAATCGCGCAGCAGCGCGCCTCCGATCAGCGCCGGGTGGCGAGACAGTAATCCCGGGTAGGTCGAGGCGGAGAGATCCCACCGCGAGTGCAGTCCGTCGGAATGAACCACCAGCACGCCGTCCGCCGGCCATTCCGACTTGAACTCCTGGACGCGCGAGGTCGCAACTCCCAGGGTGCCGTTATGCGAAACCAGGCTGCGCGATGCCCCCTTGCTCAGTACCACCGCCGAGATGTTGCCCACGCCGGCATACACCAGCACGCCTTCCCGCGGGCGTATCTCCGCGATCGCGGCCACCGCTCCACGGGTCTTCCGGAGCGCTTCGTGGATATAACCCAGCAATTCGCCGGGATTGGAGTGCAGGCGTTTGCGAAAAGTGGCCACTGCTTCCTGCGCGGCTTCCGAGGCTTCCCATCCGTGCCCCAGCCCATCCACCAGCAACAATACGGTGCGTTCCGGCCCGCAGTCGCAGATCCATGCGTCGCCGCAGAGGCGTTCCCCGGGGTACGGCACCGCCATCCCGGCCACATGCAACGCTCCGTTGGCCGCCGTCTTTCCCACCTGCACGAACACGATCGTGCCTCCGCGTCCGCTGAAAACCTCCAGCATCCCGGCCATGCGCTTCATCGCGCCCAGTCCGCCGCCCATGGTGCCCGCCGTGGAGTAGCCGTCGCTCATGGCCTGGGCAAGATTCGCGATCCCCGGGCCTTTGTCCATGGCCAGGATCCGCGCCGCGGCGTCGTTCCGCACCCGGCAGCCGGTCAGCACCACCTGCCCTCCGCCCCCGTGCACCAGCACGTTGCGCGACGCTTCGGTTGCCAGCAGCGCCAGTTCTCCGGACTGCGTTTCGTTGAAGTCCAGGCGCTGCGCGGCCATCAGAGCGGCCCGGCGAACTTCGCCGACCGAACTCTCATCCGTCACCCGCACATGTTCGGTGAAGACTACTTCCATCGCGCCACCGTGATTTTTGTTCCTTTCCCTACTTCTGATTCGATGTTGAATTCGTTCACCAGGCGTTTGCTGCCGCCCAATCCCAGTCCCATTCCCGAACCGGAGGTGAATCCATCGCGCATCGCCTGCTCGATATCGGCGATGCCCGGGCCTTGATCTTCAAAAGTCAGGCGCAACCCCACCCTCGGGCCCGAATTGAGGGTCTCGATGGTCATTTCGCCACCCTTGCCATAGTCGAGAGCGTTGCGGGCCAGCTCGCTGGCCGCGGTCACCAGCTTGGTCTGATCGACCAGGCTGAAATGCAGATCGATCGACCACTGGCGTACCTTTTGCCGTGCCAGCACAATATCGCTCGAACTCCTCAGGGGAACTGTTTCACGCTTCGGCAAACTCATCCTCGGACTCCGGTTTCAGTCCCGCCGTCGCGCTGCGCAGCAGTTCCATCCCCGCCTCTACGCTCAGCGCCGTACGCACTCCCGGCAACGACATTCCCAGTTCGACCAGCGTGATGGCCACCGCCGGCTGCATGCCAACCACGACCGTGGCGGCTCCCAGCACCCGGGACATTGCCGCGATATTGGCCATCATGCGCCCGATGAACGAGTCCACAATTTCCAGCGACGAAATATCAATGAGCACTCCCGTCGAGCCCCATTCGGAAATTTTATTCGTCACATCTTCTTGCAGCTGCATTGCCAGCTTGTCGTGCATGTCCACCTGGATGGTGATCAGCAGCAACGGCCCCATGCGGAGTACAGGTATGCGATCCACTCAGGCCTCCTTGTCGGCGGAGCCGCCGCGGCGGGCGATCGTTCCATCGGCATTCACGCGGACCACCGTGCGCCCGCTCCGCTGCAGCGCCAGGGCCAGCGCGTCCGACAGCCGCGCCTTGGTCACCACGTCTTCAAGATTGATGCCCAGATGAACAATGGTCTGCGCGATCTGGGGCCGCACTCCGCTGATAATGCATTCCGCGCCCATCAATCTCGCCGCCGTAATGGTCTTGAGCAGATGCTGCGCCACCAGCGTATCCACCGTGGGGACGCCGGTTATGTCGATAATCGCGTACTTCGAATTCGTGGCCACAATGGTTTGCAGAAGGTTCTCCATCACCACCTGCGTCCGCGAACTGTCCAGCGTGCCGATGATGGGCAGGGCCAGGATTCCGTCCCAGAGCTTGACCACCGGGG
The DNA here is from genome assembly GCA_963730805.1 of uncultured Acidobacteriota bacterium. Lineage (GTDB taxonomy): Bacteria > Acidobacteriota > Terriglobia > Terriglobales > Acidobacteriaceae > Telmatobacter. Next base: position 1,520,761 of record CAVSTL010000001.1, read on the forward strand.
TTGATAGCTCCAGCAACTCCTGCTGCTGGCGAGCGATCAACTCCTCGCGCGCGGACATGAACGATTCGGTGGTCAGCAGCGCCAGCCGGTCAAACAGTTCGGTCGCCGACCATACCGTTTCGAAAAGCTTGTCCTGGTTCTTTCCCAGGTCCCGCCGGGCAGCGGCGAACACCGGCTGCTTCAGGGAAAGGACGAACATCGCCACTTCCGCCGGCGAAAACCCCTGCCGGGCGCGCGTAGACGAAATCTCCTGCAGCATTTCCCGAGCCTTGTTCCACCCTTTCCCGGAGAGGTCGGTGGTTCCGCCGGTCTTCACTGCGGTCACGACGGCATTCAACACGGAGCGCGATTGCTCCTCCAGTTCGGTCTTGCTCATCAGGTCCGACCGCTGCAGCGATTTCCCCATATCCCGAAGCCATTCGGTGCGAATCTGCTCTTCGTTCTGGGAGATAATGTCCGCTAACTCGCTCATTCAGTTCGTCCTCCAGGTGACGTGAAAGCGGCCGTGGCCGCTCCGTCACCTACTATGGCACACGGAATTGGCGGGGGGATGGAAATGTGCAGATTCCGCAGGTTGGTTAGATGCCTGAAACGGAAATGCACAGGACGGATTCGCGAAACTGCAGCAGGAAACGCCGGAAAAACACGCTCTAGACAGACGAACCAGGCGGATGCATCTTTTTGAGAGCGTCGCGAAGCGCGGTGCCGCCCTCCCACTTGGAGATGTAGCCGGTCACTTTAAACAGATTGCAGATCTCGCGCTGCTCCTCGCCCAGTATCGTCCAGACAATGAGCGGGATGTGATTAAGTCCGGCCGTGCTGTGCCAGTAGCGCAACAGTTCATACCCGCTCTCGTAGCCCAAATCCAGATCGAGCACGATGCCATCGGGCAGCGCGGCCTCTTGACGAAGTCCCTTCTCCAGATAACTCATGGCGCCCTGAACAGAGGTTCTCGCTTCGACCTCCTCGATGCCTGCCAGACGGGCTGTCTGCGCCGCGATCTGAAGGTCGCTCGGTTGATCTTCCACAACAAGGATCCGAGTCATTCTTCCTCATGCATGCAAATAGTTTTGGGTGGGGAGCCCCTGCGTAGCCGAAGTTTACCCGCAATCTGGGGTGCTGGTAAACACCCTGTCCAACATACAAGAGGCTTAGCTCAATATTCCATCCATTGCATACCCAGTCAAGACAACTTTCGGCGCTCCCTTTTGGCCTCCCGAATCGCCCCAGGACGCGATCCATTCTCAGCGAGTCTCAGGCAAACGCGGCGGGATCCGGCTTCCCCAGAATGCGTACGCGGCGACGCACACGTAGCACGCCAGCGGTACCATCATCGCCACCGCCATGCTTTTGGCGGCCATCAACCCCAGGGCGAGCGTAAACAACGCGCCTCCGATAATCGACATCACCAGCAGCGATGCGGCAAGCTTGGTATTCGGCCCCAGGTCCCGCAGACCCAGCGCAAAGATGGTCGGAAACATCAGCGACATAAAGAAACTGGTCAGGAAGATCGACCACATTCCCACCCAGCCGGGAAGCAGGATCCCAACCGTCACCAGCAGCACGTTGATGATCGCGAACACACCCATCAACGTTCCGGGAGCAATGCGCTTCATGGCCCAGCTCGAAAAGAACCGGCCAATCCCGAATCCCGCCAGGCTTCCGGTCAGCAGATAGCCCGCGGTCTTTTCCGGCAGGTGCGTGTAGTCCTGGACGTACTGGATAAAGTAGCTCCAGGTGCTCACCTGGGCCCCGACGTAGCAGCACTGCGCCACGATGGCCAGCAGAAAATGCGGATAGTGAAGCAGGTTGCGGAAGCTTCCCTGCGGCTCGTCCGAATCGGACGAGCGGCTCACCGCCACCGCCGGAAACTTGGTGCGCCAGATAAGGAATGCCCAGAACAGCACGATCGCGCCCAGCGCGATGTAGGGCGGAACCACGCGCAGCGTCTCCGTGTGCAGGTATGCCGCATACGACCCCGCCACCTTCTTCTCGGCAATCTGCGATTTCGTCAGCTCCACGCCAGAGAAGATAAACACCGTCCCGATCAGCACCCCGGCAATCGAGCCGAACGGGTTGAATGCCTGCGAGAAATTCAGCCGCCGCACCGAGCTCTCCGGCTCGCCCATCTGGGCGATCAGGGGATTCGATCCCGTCTCCAGAAACCCCAGCCCGCTGGCGATCACGAACAGCGCAATCAGGAACAGCCAGTAGCTGCCAACAACCGCCGCCGGCCAAAACAGAAATGTTCCCGCCCCGTAGAGCAGCAGCCCCGTCACCAGCCCCATCTTGTATCCGAAGCGCCGCATCGCCAGGGCCGCCGGAATCGAAAACACGAAATACCCGATATAGAACGCGAACTGCACCAGCCCCGCCTGCAGCCGGGTGATCTCGAACGACTTCATGAATTGCCGGATCAGAATGTCGTTCAGGTTGTTGGCGATCCCCCAAAGGAAAAACAGCCCCGTCACCAGCAGGAACGCGGTCATGTTGTGCTTGGGAAAGAGAGGGGTACTGTCGTCCTGACCCGTTTTGGGCGGCGCCACCGCAAAAGCCATCCCAGTGCTCCTTTTATGTTGTGGGCCCGCCGAGAACCGGCCGCAGCGTCCGGAAGCCATCATCGCACACCCGGCGCCGGCCCGGCCCCGTCTCGCCCCGGGGAAACAGGGTCCGCCTCGGCCGGTTCACAATACGGGATGGGCACGCCCGTCAGGCCCGGTAAGCCATTTGTTTTCACCGACGGTTTAAGCGATTGGTTCGGCTGCCACGATTCCGCTTGGGAGTCCTGTTGGCTCACTAGTATCCTGTGAATGTTGGTGCTGGCGTCGAAATCAGGCGTAAGCACCGGGACTGGACGAGCCAGAAGTTGAACCAGACGAGTTCCCGGCTGGCCGGTTCCTCTGGGGCCCCTGTTTTCCGCGTTCCCAAGCGCTGGTGCTATGGGTTTTGTTGAGCGCGAAAGGGGTATGTCTTCGCAGGGCGCATGACCCTCGCCGGAGATGCAAGAACACATGCGAGAAATTCAACCGAGTGCCCTAATTTTGTCTTCGCTCTCATTCCGCCTGGCAACCCGAACCGTAACCAAGCAATCTTGAAGGAGATTTTGAGAAATGGCAGAAAACATTAAGTCAGCGACCACCGCCCCCAAGCCGCGTAAGACCGCAGCCAAGAAGAAGGCCGCCGACACGCCGTCGAACGTTACCTCGATCACGGCGCCGCGCCAACAGGGTTCCGTCACCCGCGAGATTTCGGCGGCCGAGATCGCTCTGCTGGCTCACAAGCTGTGGAACGAGCGTGGACGCCAGCACGGACAAGACGCCGAGGACTGGTTCCGTGCCGAACAGCTTCTGCGCGGAAAAGCCTCCTAAGCGCTGAACGCGTAAATCCGCTGCCGCTTATGCATGCGGAGTGGTTCTTGGCAGGCGCCTGCCCGGAACACCACGGCCTGATTCCGTTCACGCAGAACGGCGGGTTTTCTCGTCGGATGGGCGCGCTCAAGGGCGCTGGTCCGAAAAATACTTTCGTGAACTCGGCGTGCTTCGGTTCATGACCGAGCCGCGGTGCTGACGCGTCGCTGATCCTGAGGGCTTGACTTTGGGGATCACTGCGCGCTGGCACGCCTGCGTCCTCTTGCCAATCGCAAAGCGAAATATTCATAGTAGCTGCGTGCGAACTGGACCTTCGGGCTAACTTGCCAACTCGCTACGCCGCGAAGCGGCGCGAACCTGCTGCTTTTGAATTCAAACCCCTTTGGCGGTTTCTCCTCCCGGCCCCGGACCGATATGATACGGGCGAACGACCTCGCCGCGTTGGCGCGCTCGTCGAATTTCCGGGAGGCTCCCACCATGGCTGATGCGCATGATCCGCAGGACGGCAAGAATTTCTACCTCGATGTCCCCCACACCTGCACTGCGTTTCCGCTGAAGGGAAGCAACTCGCTCGACTGGGGCATGAAGAATCGTCTGGCGCGGGTATTCAATCCCGACGACTGCCGCACGGTAATGCTGGCTGTCGATCACGGGTACTTCCAGGGACCGACTACCGGCCTGGAGCGCATCGACATCACCATCACCCCGCTGATTCCATACGCCGACGCGCTGATGATTACGCGCGGCGCGCTGCGCAGCTCCATCCCGCCGGAAATGGGCAAGCCCGTGGTGCTGCGATCGAGCGGCGGCCAGAGCATCCTGAAGGAGTTGTCGAACGAACGCATCGCCGTGGATATCGAAGATGCCATCCGTCTCAACGCCTCCGCGCTGGCCGTGCAGGTCTATATCGGCGGCGTGCACGAGCACGAGTCGATCGGCAACCTGGTCGAAATTGTCGACGCCGGCAATCGCCACGGCATACCCACCATGGCTGTCACCGGAGTAGGCAAGGAACTGGTGCGCGATGCCAAGTACCTCGGCCTCGCCACCCGCATGTGCGCCGAGCTGGGCGCCAACTTCGTGAAGACCTACTACTGCGAATCGGGTTTTGCGCGGGTGGCCGCCGGATGCCCCGTCCCCCTGGTAATCGCGGGCGGAAAGAAACTGCCCGAGCCCGAAGCTCTCGAAATGGCGTATCGCGCCGTGAACGAAGGCGCGGCCGGGGTAGACATGGGCCGTAACATCTTCCAGTGCGATGCTCCCCAGGCCATGATCCAGGCTGTGCGCGCCGTGGTGCACGGAGACGAGACGCCGGAAAAGGCGCTCGACCTATACCACTCGTTGAAATCGATCGAAGAAACAAGCCAGGCAATGAAGTAGGAGTTGCGCGGGCCCCGGCTAGGGAAGCCCGTCTGTCTGATCTAACATGAGTGGGTGCGAGCCCTGAGACGTTCGATCGTTGGCGCAATACTTCTGTTTCTTCTGTGGCCAGGGACCCGGCCCGCAGCCGCCTATTCGCTGCTCACCCACGAGCAACTGATCGATCTCACCTGGAATGACTCCATCGTTCCCCTGTTGCGGAGCCGCTATCCCACCCTCACGCCCGCGCAGCTCGAACACGCCCGCGCCTATGCCTACGGGGGATGCGTGATCCAGGACGTCGGCTATTACCCCTTCGGCGATTCGTTCTTCTCCAACCTCACCCACTACGTCCGTACCGGCGATTTTGTCGTGAGCCTCTTTCGCAACGCAGGCAATGCCGATGAGCTCGCCTTCGCGATCGGCGCGCTGTCGCACTACATTGGCGACGCGGATGGACACTCGCTGGCGACCAATCGCGCCGTGCCCGTGGAGTTTCCCAAACTGGCCAGGAAGTACGGCCCGGTGGTCAACTACGCGCAGGGCAAGGACCAGCACGTTCAGACCGAGTTTGCCTTCGACGTCAATGAACTCGCCCACTATCGCATGGCGCCATTCCGCTATCAGAAGCACATTGGCCTGGCCGTGCCGGTGCGCCAGCTGGGGCTCGCCTACTATCAGACCTACGGGCTCACCAAGGGTTTCTCCGGCGCTCGCAAGGAGCGGATCAACGTCGGCGGCTACCGGTTTGCCGTGCGCTCCATGATCCCCCGCATCGCGCGCGCCCTCACGATTCTTCATCGCCAGGTGGAACCCGCCGATGCCAACACTCCCGAGGTTCAGGAACTCCGCCGCGAAGTCGCCAGGGTCGGCGCGGAGAACGACTGGAAGAAGTACCACCACAAGGCGGGCATCGGGATTTATTCGCTGGCGGTGCTGATCTACATCCTGCCCAAGATCGGCCCGCTGAAGATGGCGGATGTGAAGGGGCCGACCGTGGCCACGGAATCGGAATACATCCATAGCGTCTTTGTTTCCACCGGGGCCCTGCGCCGGATGCTGGCAAGGTTCACTCCTCCCCCGCCTACCGTTGCCTCAGCCGCCGACGCTGCCGCGGCCGATCCCAACTCGCAGCCGCCGCCTTCGCAACCACGCGCTGTCAACCCCGTATCGAGTGGGCCCCGGGATTCGCGGGATTCGCGCGATTCGCGCCACCCCTTGAGGAATCGCGATCTCGACACCGGAGACGTGGTGAAGCCCGGCGGATATCCGCTCACCGACTCGACCTACGCGCAACTGCTGCACCTTTTGGCCGGAAAGCCCAGCCAGGCGATCCCTCCCGGCATCAAGGAAGACATTCAAGCGTATTACTCAAACCTCGACCTGCCCATTACGACCAAGAAAAATCCGGAGTTATGGAAGCAGGTCCTCGCCGATCTGGCCACGCTGAACACCATGCCTACCAGTCCCGAGGCCAAGCCCTATCCTACCTATGGCGAGGATTCGGAGGATCAACAATAATCCGCACCGGGAGGAATTCCATCATGTTCACGTTCAGGCCCATCGGCACTGTCGAAAGTCCGTATAAGGAATCCTCCGCAATCCCCAAGGGCCTCGGCGTAAAGCATGACGCCGAAGGCGTTCTCAATTTCCTGCCGGAGCTCGAGGCGGGACTTGCCGATATCGAGGGTTTCTCGCATCTCTTTGTAATCTGGGTTTTCGATCGCAACAGCGGCTTCGAACTGACCGTATCCCCGCCGTCGGATAACCGGCCCCATGGCGTGTTTGCCACCCGCGCCCCGCGCCGGCCCAACCCCATCGCTCTTACCGTGGTGCAACTGCTCGGCCGCGATGGCGCGCGTCTTCGCGTGCGGGGAGTGGATATGCTCGACGGCACTCCGTTCCTTGACATCAAGCCCTATCTCTCCAGCGTGCCGCAAGACTCTCTGCGCCGTGGATGGCTGGACGAGGCCGAAGCCCGTCAGGCTTGAAATTCCCCGGACCCCTGGCCCCTTTTTCGATCCCCGCCTTCTCTGGAATTTGTCGCCTATTGGACCCATAAACCCCTTCCATCATCAACGTTGCACCTAAGCAACTTGCCGTCGCCGGAATGCATCGAACCACTTTACTGCGCATCCAGAACCGTGAATCATGTCTCCCTAAGGCCTTCTCTCGATTCAGCGGCCGCTGTCGAGCATCCTGCACGGTATCCCGGCTTGCACGTGCCACCCGACATCCCTGAGGAGTTAGTACCCGATGGCGTCCTCCGTTCAGCAGACTGAACTCAACCCAGAAGTTCAGGGCCCGATTCCTCCCAAGGGCGACGAACCACCCGCTTCCGATTACCTGGCAGCCATCCTGGAAAGCCTCAACACCATGAAGAACGGCGATTTCAGCGTGCGCCTGCCGGTGTCATGGACGGGGATGCCGGGCCGGATCGCCGACAACTTCAACGAGATTGTGGCCACCAACGAGCGCATGGCGCTCGAACTCAAGCGCGTGGGACAGGCCGTGGGGAAAGAGGGCCGGACGCGCGAGCGCATCCGCATGGAGCGCCGCCGCGGGGCCTGGGATGACATGGAAGTCTCGGTCAACACCCTGGTGGAGGACCTGCTGCGGCCGACCAATGAAGTCACGCGCGCCATTGCCGCCGTGGCGCAGGGGAATCTTACCCAGACCGTACAACTGGACGTGGACGGACGGCCGCTCGAAGGCGAGTTCCTTCGCTCCGCCAACATCGTAAATACGATGATTCAGCAATTGGGCATCTTCACCGCCGAAGTCACGCGCGTGGCCCGCGAAGTGGGCACCGACGGAAAGCTGGGCGGCCAGGCGGTGGTGCCCGGGGTGGCCGGAACCTGGAAGGATCTGACCGACTCGGTGAACTCGATGGCGTCGAACCTCACCGGACAGGTCCGCAACATCGCCGAGGTCGCAACCGCCGTGGCCTCCGGCGATCTCTCCCGCAAGATCACCGTCGACGTTCGCGGCGAAATTCTGCAGCTCAAAGAAGCCATCAACACCATGGTGGACCAGTTGCGCTCCTTCGCTTCGGAAGTGACGCGCGTGGCGCGCGAAGTGGGCACCGACGGGAAGCTGGGCGGCCAGGCCGTCGTGCCCGGCGTCGCCGGAACGTGGAAGGATCTCACCGACTCCGTCAACGCCATGGCCGGCAACCTGACGGCGCAGGTAAGAAACATCGCCGAAGTCACCACCGCCGTGGCCCGCGGCGACCTCTCCCGCAAAATCACCGTGGACGTGAAGGGCGAAATTCTGGAACTCAAAGACACCATCAACACGATGGTGGACCAGTTGAACGCATTCGCCGGCGAAGTAACACGCGTGGCGCGCGAGGTCGGTACGGAAGGCAAGCTGGGCGGCCAGGCCAGCGTTCCGGGCGTCGCCGGCACGTGGAAGGATCTTACCGATAACGTGAACTTCATGGCCGGCAACCTGACCGGCCAGGTGCGTAACATCGCCGAAGTCGCCACCGCCATCGCCAACGGCGACCTTTCCCGCAAAATCACGGTAGACGTCCGCGGCGAAATTCTGCAGCTCAAAGAAACGCTGAACACCATGGTGGACCAGCTGAACCGGTTCGCCGGCGAAGTCACCCGCGTGGCTCGCGAAGTGGGAACGGAAGGCCGCCTTGGCGGCCAGGCCAACGTGCCCGGCGTGGCTGGTACCTGGAAAGATCTCACTGACTCGGTCAACTCCATGGCCGGCAACCTCACCGCGCAGGTCAGAAACATCGCCGAAGTGACCACCGCCGTGGCCCGCGGCGATTTGTCGCGCAAGATCACCGTGGACGTGAAGGGCGAAATTCTCGAATTGAAGAACACCATCAACACCATGGTGGATCAGCTCAACGCGTTCGCCGGCGAAGTCACGCGCGTAGCTCGCGAAGTAGGAACGGAAGGCCGTCTTGGCGGCCAGGCGCAGGTGCCGGGCGTCGCCGGTACGTGGAAAGACCTTACCGACAACGTCAACTTCATGGCGTCGAACCTCACCGGCCAGGTGCGAAACATCGCCGAAGTGGCCACCGCCGTGGCCCGCGGCGATCTCTCCCGCAAGATCACCGTAGACGTCAGAGGCGAAATTCTCGAGCTCAAAGACACGCTCAACACAATGGTGGACCAGTTGAATGCGTTCGCCGGCGAAGTCACGCGCGTGGCTCGCGAAGTGGGCACCGACGGCAAGCTGGGCGGCCAGGCCAATGTGCCCGGCGTCGGCGGCACGTGGAAGGATCTTGACGGACTCGGTAAACTCGATGGCGTCGAACCTGACCGGCCAGGTGCGAAACATCGCTGAAGTATCGACGGCCATCGCCAGCGGCGACCTTTCGAAAAAGATCACGGTGAACGTCAGCGGCGAAATTCTGCTGCTGAAAGAAACCATCAACACCATGGTGGACCAGCTGAATCGGTTCGCCGGCGAAGTCACGCGCGTGGCCCGCGAAGTGGGCACGGAAGGCAAGCTGGGCGGCCAGGCCAACGTCCCGGGCGTGGCCGGTACCTGGAAAGATCTCACCGACTCGGTCAACTCCATGGCCGGCAACCTTACGGCGCAGGTGCGAAACATCGCCGAGGTAACCACGGCCGTGGCGCGCGGCGACTTGTCGCGCAAGATCACGGTCGACGTGAAGGGCGAAATTCTCGAGCTGAAAAACACCATCAACACGATGGTGGACCAGCTGAACGCCTTCGCCGGCGAAGTCACGCGCGTGGCGCGTGAAGTGGGTACCGACGGCAAGCTGGGCGGCCAGGCCATGGTGCCAGGCGTGGCCGGAACGTGGAAGGATCTGACCGACTCGGTCAACTTCATGGCCGGCAACCTTACGGCGCAGGTCCGCAACATTGCCGAAGTGGCCACAGCTATCGCCAACGGCGATCTGTCCCGCAAGATCACCGTCGACGTGCGCGGCGAAATCCTGCAGCTCAAGGAAACGCTCAACACCATGGTCGAGCAGCTTCGCTCCTTTGCCGCCGAAGTAACGCGCGTGGCGCGTGAAGTCGGTTCGGAAGGGCGTCTCGGCGGCCAGGCCAACGTGCCCGGCGTCGCCGGCACGTGGAAGGATCTGACCGATTCGGTAAACGCCATGGCCGGCAACCTCACGGCGCAGGTGAGAAACATCGCCGAAGTCACAACCGCCGTGGCCCGCGGCGACCTTTCGCGCAAAATCACCGTGGACGTCAAAGGCGAAATCCTCGAGCTCAAGGACACCATCAACACGATGGTGGATCAGCTGAATGCCTTCGCCGCCGAAGTCACGCGCGTGGCCCGCGAAGTGGGCACCGACGGCAAGCTGGGCGGCCAGGCCATGGTGCCCGGTGTGGCCGGCACGTGGAAGGATCTCACCGACAACGTCAACGTGATGGCCGCCAACCTTACCGAACAGGTTCGAGGCATTGTGAAGGTCGTCACGGCGGTCGCCAACGGCGCGCTCAACCAGAAGCTCACCGTGAACGCGAAGGGCGAAGTGGCCGCGCTCGCCGAGACCATCAACAACATGACCGACACCCTCGCCACCTTTGCCGATCAGGTGACGACGGTCGCTCGCGAAGTGGGTGTGGAAGGCCGTCTCGGCGGCCAGGCCAACGTGCCCGGCGCCGCCGGCACATGGAAGGATCTTACCGGCAACGTCAACCTGCTGGCCGACAACCTCACCAACCAGGTGCGCGCGATCGCCGAAGTGGCAACCGCCGTCACGAAAGGCGACCTTACCCGGTCCATCCAGGTGGAAGCCCGCGGTGAAGTGGCCGAGCTCAAAGACAACATCAACACCATGATCGACAACCTGCGGCTCACCACGGACCGCAACACCGAGCAGGACTGGCTCAAGACCAACCTCGCGCGCTTTACCGGCATGCTGCAGGGCCAGCGCGACCTCGGCACCGTGGGCCGCATGTTGCTCTCCGAACTTGCCCCGTTGGTGAATGCGCAGCAGGGCGTGATCTACCAGATGGAATCGGAAGCCACGCAGCCCGATGGAGCGCTGGTTCTTCTTTCTACTTATGCCGATACACCCGAAGGCCACCTTCGCGAAATCCGTATTGGCCAGGGGCTGGTAGGCCAGTGCGCTTCAGAAAAGCGGCGCATGCTGATCAGCGACCTGCCCAAAAAAGCGACACCCATCCGCTCCGGCCTGTTCAAGGCGGTGCCCAAGAACGTCATCGTGCTGCCCGTGCTGTTTGAAGATCGCGTGAAGGCCGTCATCGAACTGGCCAGCCTCAGCGCGTTCACCGCGTCGCAGCTGGCGTTTCTCGAACAGCTCACGGCCTCGATCGGTATCGTGCTCAACTCCATCGAAGCCACCATGCAGACCGAAGGCCTCCTGAAGCAATCGCAGCAGCTCGCCACCGAACTGCAGACCCAGCAGAAGGAGTTACAGCAGACCAACGAACAGCTCGCCCAAAAGGCGCAGCAGCTCGCAGAACAGAACTACGAGGTGGAACGCAAGAACCAGGAAATCGAGCAGGCCCGCCGCGCCCTCGAAGAGAAGGCCCGCGAACTGGCGCTCACCTCGAAGTACAAATCGGAATTCCTGGCCAACATGTCTCACGAGTTGCGCACTCCGCTCAACTCCATTCTTGTGCTCGGCCAGCAACTCGCCGAAAATCCCGACGGCAGCCTCACCCCGAAGCAGGTAGAGTTTGCGCGCACCATCCACGGCGCCGGCACTGACCTTCTCAACCTCATCAGCGACATTCTCGACCTGTCCAAGATCGAGTCGGGCACCGTATCAGTCGATGCCGAGGAAATATTCTTTGGCGCCCTGCTTGAAACCGTGGGCCGCCCGTTCCGCCACGAGGCGGAAAACCGCAGGCTGTCGTTCGAAGTTGCCAACGATCCGCGCCTGGGACGCAGCCTGGTCACCGATTCCAAGCGCCTCCAACAGGTACTCAAGAACCTGCTCTCCAACGCGTTCAAATTCACCGAGCACGGAGGCGTCAGCCTGCGTGTCTCGTCGGTCACCGACGGATGGAGCGCCGATCATCCCATCCTTTCCGGCGCCGGTTCCGTCATCGCGTTCGAGGTCGCCGACACCGGCATCGGAATCCCACCCGAGAAACAGCGCATCATCTTCGAGGCCTTCCAACAGGCCGACGCCGGAACCAGCCGCAAGTACGGTGGAACCGGGCTCGGCCTGGCTATCAGCCGCGAGTTGGCCAACCTGCTGGGCGGTGAAATTCAGCTTCGCAGCACGCCTGGAAAGGGAAGTACATTTACCCTTTACCTGCCGCAGACCTACGTCGGCCCGGCAGCGCCCACCATCATGAAGGCTGACAGGCCCGGAGTAATCGTTCCGGCCACGCCCGTCTTTCTCACCAACGTGGCCGTCACTGAGCAGGAAGGTCGCATCGAGGATGACCGCAACAACCTCGTCGACGGCGATCCGGTGCTGCTCATCGTCGAAGACGATCCCCACTATGCCCGGGTGCTTTGCGACCTGTCCCGCGACAAGGGATTCAAGGTGCTGGTGGCGCATAGTGGTGCCGAAGCCCTCGCCCTGGCCCGCGAGTACGGCCCCACCGCCATTTCGCTCGACGTCTTTCTGCCCGACATGCTGGGCTGGACCATCCTTAATCATCTCAAGCAGGATTCGAAGACCCGCCACATCCCGGTGCAGATGCTTACGCTCGACGAGGATCGTCATCACGGCCTGTCGCGCGGCGCATTCTCCTTTGTCACCAAGCCCACATCCACTGAAGATCTGGATGCGGCCCTGACGCGCATCCGCGACTACTCCCAGCCGCGCCGCAAGCGCCTGCTAGTGGTCGAAGACAATCCCGCCGAGCAGATCAGCATTCGCGAACTGCTGGGCTACAAAGACATCGATATCGACGCCGTTGACTCCGGAGCCGAGGCCCTCGGCGCTCTCAATAGCGGCGGCTACGACTGCGTGGTCCTCGATCTTCGCCTTCCCGATATGACGGGCTTTGAAGTACTGCAGCAACTGCGCGACACGCCCAAGCTGCAGGATCTGCCCGTCGTCGTGTTCACCGGGCGCGAACTCACTCCCGAAGAAGATGCCCAGCTCCACCAGTTTGCCCGCAGCGTCGTGGTCAAGGACGTGGAATCGCCGGAGCGCCTCCTCGACGAAACCGCGCTCTTCCTGCATCGCGTGGTGGCCGACCTGCCCAAGCCCAAGCAGGATATGCTCGACCGCCTGCACCGGTCTGACGATGCGCTGGCCGGACGCAAAGTGCTCGTCGTCGACGACGACGTTCGCAACATTTTTGCCTTGTCCAGCGTGCTCGAACGCCGCGGAATGATAGTGCTCTCCGCCGGCACCGGCCGCGAAGCCATTCAGACCATCGAGAGCACCTCCGATTTGGCAATTGTTTTGATGGACATTATGATGCCAGAGATGGATGGCTACGAAACCATGCAGGTCATCCGCCAGAATCCCGCTTTGCGCCGCCTCCCCATCATTGCCCTGACCGCCAAGGCCATGAAAGGCGACCGCGAAAAGTGCCTGGAAGCCGGCGCTTCGGAATACCTGGCCAAGCCCGTGAACACGGAACAACTGCTGTCAGCCCTGCGCATGTGGCTGCATCGCTAAGGACGCCTTTTTGGGAGGAACAACTTTTGCAGCACCAGGGGAAAACGTCCAATGAAGGCTGATGACAGTGTCAATATCTTGATGGTGGACGACCAGCCGGCCAAGCTTTTGAGCTATGAGGTTATCCTCTCCGAGCTGGGCGAGAATCTCATCAAAGCTACGACCGCCAGCGAGGCCCTCAGCATCCTCCTCAAGACAGATGTGGCGGTGGTGTTGATGGACGTGAGCATGCCCGAGCTCGACGGCTTCGAGCTTGCCGACGTGATCCGCCAGCATCCCCGTTTCCAGAAGACCGCGATCATTTTCATCTCCGGCGTCCACTTTACTGACTCCGACAAGATCCAGGGCTATCGCAGCGGTGCGGTCGACTACATTTCAGTCCCCGTCGTCCCCGAGGTGCTGCGCGCTAAAATCAGCGTCTTTGTCGATCTGCATCGCAAAACCCGCCAGTTGGAATTGCTCAACAACGAGCTGGAGCGCCGCGTGGCGGAACGCACCGAAGAACTGCACCGGCGCGAGGAGCAATTCCGCACCCGCGCCGAGTTGCTCGAACTGGCCACTGAAGCCATCATGGTCCGCGATCTCGACGGCGCCATCCAGTTCTGGAATACCGGCGCCGAGAGTCTCTATGGGTGGAAACGCGAAGAGGTCATGGGGCGCGAAATTCACTCGGTGCTCCAGACCGTTTTTCCCGTTTCGAGGGATGAAATCGAAACCGAGCTTCAGGAACACAAAACCTGGCAGGGCAACCTCGTACAGCGAACCAAGGACGGCTCCGAGGTGATCGTCGCCTGCCGCAAGACCATGAACCACGAGGGCAATTCCGTCCTCGAAGTCAGCCGCGACATTACCGCCCAGGTGCAGGCCGAAGAAGCCCTGCGCGAAACCGAAAAGCTGGCTGCCATGGGCCGCGTCGCCGGCATCATTGCCCACGAAATCAACAATCCGCTCGCCGCAATTACCAACACGCTCTACCTGGTCCGCAATCATCCCTCTCTGGACGATACCGCCCGCCACTTCGCCGATGTAGCCGAACTGGAACTGCAGCGAGTCTCGCACATTACCCGCCAGACACTCAGTTTCTATCGCGAATCGAAACAGCCCATCGCGGTGAACATCACCGACTTGCTGAACGACGTGCTCGAACTGCAGGAGAGGGTCCTCAAATCCTCGCATATCGACCTGCAACGAAAATATGTCATTTCGGCAGTGGTGCAGGGATTTCCCGTGGAGTTGCGCCAGGTGTTTCTCAACCTGGTGGGCAATGCCATCCAGGCGATGCCCGCCGGCGGAAACCTGCGCGTGTATGTTCGTGAAGCGACCGACTGGCCGCGCCAGCGGCGCGGAACCGCAATTTCAATCGTCGACACAGGCATCGGCATTCGGCCCGAAGATTCAAAGCGGCTGTTCCAACCCTTCTTCAGCACCAAGTCCACCAAGGGCACCGGCCTCGGCCTCTGGATCAGCAAGGGTATCGTGCAGAAGTACGACGGCAACCTGACTTGCCGAAGCTATCGAACCCCGCGCGGGTGCGCCACCAGCTTCCGGGTGTTTCTTCCGGTCATTGCGGCCCCCGCGGTTGAAGGGCAAAAGATCGAAGCGGAGATCGGCCACACCATGCATCGGCCCGCATGGCAGCCGGCTTAGGCTGAACCCGCTCGAAGCCTGGCCATATTGCTGATCGGCACCCGCCTCCACTATCGTTCCTTGTGGGCGGTCGATCCGGAACCTTCTCGCCGGCTCGGAAAAGGAGTCGCATCATGAGCCTCTATTGTGCCGTTGGCGGCGAACACGCCGACCTTTCTTCTGAAAAGCTGCATCACTTGCTGACGGAGACGCTCTCGCGGCTCGGTCCGCGGTCGAGCGTACTCGCGATCCCCCCGGACATCACGCGCCTGCACTCCCAGGCCGGCATGCTCACCCGCTTCGCGTGGCAACACTACGGAGCCCATCTCAAGGCCGTGCTCCCCGCGCTCGGCACCCATGTGCCGCTGCGCCCCGACCAGCTCACCCGCATGTTCGGCGATATGCCGCATTCCTTGTTTCTTGTTCACAACTGGCGCACCGATGTCGAAACTATCGGCGAAGTGCCGGCGGAATTTATCCGCGAACTCTCCGAAGGCAAACTCGACTTCCCCTGGCCTGCGCAGGTCAATCGCATGCTGCTGCAAGGGGAATTTGACCTGATCCTCTCGATCGGGCAGGTGGTGCCCCACGAAGTCATCGGCATGGCCAACTACAACAAGAACATCCTGGTGGGCACCGGCGGCCGCGAAGGCATCAATCGCAGTCATTACCTTGGCGCCGTCTACGGCATGGAACGCATCATGGGCCGCGCCGAGAATCCGGTTCGCGCCGTGCTCAACTACGCTTCCGATCGCTTCCTGCGCCATGTGCCGATCGTCTATGTGCAGACCGTTGTCGGCCGCCGCGCCGATGGCACGCTCGCCGTGCGCGGCCTCTACATCGGCGACGACCAGGAATGCTTCCTGCGCGCCGCCGACCTCAGCGTCAAGGTCAACTTCGAGCACCTTGATGCGCCCATTCACAAGGCTGTCGTCTATCTTGACCCGCACGAATTCCACTCCACCTGGATCGGCAACAAGGCTGTCTATCGCACCCGCATGGCGCTTGCCGATAATGCGGAACTCGTCATCCTGGCGCCGGGCGTCAGCACCTTCGGCGAAGATAAGTCGATTGACGTCATGATCCGTAAGTACGGCTATCACGGAACGCCCGCCACCATCGCCGCCGTCGAAGCTAACCCGGATCTCGCCGCCGAACTTGGCGCGGCCGCGCACCTGATTCATTCCTCCTCCGAGGGAAGGTTCCGGATTACATGGTGCCCGGGCCAACTTACCCGGGAAGAAATAGAAAGCGTAGGCTTTGGTTATGCCGACCTGGCGGAGATGTTAGAGCGCTATGATCCGGATAAGTTGACCCATGGGTTCAACAAGGTGGACGGAGAAGAGATTTTTTATATCGCCAACCCCGGGCTAGGCCTGTGGGCGCATTCCTCCCGGCTGGTTGCGGCGTAGAGTCAAGTCCTGCTATTGACGAGCCGCGCCCCCGGGATCGCGGCAGGTTCACTGCCTGAAGTTTGTCTCTCGCCTGCCGAGGTGATAGCTGAACCCGGCGCCATACGACATCGAATCAAATCCGGGATTGCTGGGCACAACAAAGGCATTGGAAAAGTGGAAGTAGAGCGCCCCTGCGCGAAAATCCCACCCATCGGTGAGCCGGCATTGCAGACCGATGCTGAATTGGAGCGTGAAACTTTCGTAGGCAGCGGTCGGAGATAGCACCTTCTTTGAAAACCCGATCATTCCGCCTTTCGAGAAAGCATACGGCTTGATGCGCTTGCCGTCTCTCCACAGCATGCGCAGTCCAATCGGCGCGATCGCCAGGCCCGCAACCTGTTCCATGTTCGCGGAGAGCGGGTTGCCCCACACGTCGGACCGGGTTGGCTCGGTCAGGACCGCAACGGGCAGAACCTCGGCCACGTAGTCCATGCGCGCGCCCAGGAACTGGCCCCAGGTATGACGGTCATACTCCAGGCCGCTGGCATGGAAGCGTGCCCTCACCCTGGCGCTGGTAAAGAGATGATAATGGCCGATGCTTCCCAGGTCCTCGAATACCAGTTCGCTCTCCACCGGCTGGCGTTCCCCGCCATTGCTACCCGCCTCGACCGAGGGTTGCGGCTCCGAACGCGACGTCCAGACCAGGCCGGCAGAAAGGCGGGCGAAGTTCTTCGGATAACCTGGCAACTGGTATGGGTACTTATACGACACGCTTTGGTACAGGGCGAAATTCGTGTGGGCGTAGTCGGCCTGAAATCGCATTGCCAGGCGCCTCGACACCGGGGTATCGGCGCCTCCGCCGAGCACCGTGGCGAAAGATGCCGAGCTCCCCGGCCCTTGATTGGGCGCCCAGTTTCCGTTGAGACCGCAATCGCCGAAGAGCGCCTCGGCAAACAGCTTTTCCTTGCCGAAACGATAGTCGTACTGCCCTCCGGCGACGATGAAATATGGATGCTGCGGCGCGCCCAGATTGCTCCCCAGGAAAGCCGAGTAATCAATCTTGAAACGCAGATTCCGCCAGGCGGGAGTAGCCATTGACGCCTCCCAGCCAAGCAGTGGCTGTCGCGCGCCCGGAATTCCGTTGATTGAATTGGAAAGATAGGAGAAGGTGCCGGCTATCTGATAGGAAGAGGAGTCACTGGATTGCGCGGATGAGATCAGCGCCGGGAAGAAAAGAAGGAGAAGCGTAATCCACCTGCCGGACACCGGCGAGGCATGGTCAAAGCGGCTCGATTTCGCGTTCAAAGGGCACCTTTTATCTTTGATATCTATTAGTCGGTTTTGGGTGCTTCCATGCAGCCTGCCAGGGGACGAAAAGAAACAACGGAAACCTCACTTATCCATCCTACCCGCGTCGAAAGTTTACTTCGATGGTGATCATGACCGGAACCGGCTCCATCTTATTCCGCAGGGCCGGCTTGAAGCGATACCGAGCCACTGCCTCCAGGGCTTTTTGATCCAGCGTGGGCTCCAGCGAACGCACCACCTTTAGCCTCTGCGGCAGTCCATAGGCGTCGACAATCAGAGTTAGAAGGCAAAGCCCATTAATGTTCTTCCTGCGTCCCTCGTCGGAGTATTCCGCCTCCGGACTGGTGATCGGGAATGGTGCGGAAACACTTCCCCCCACCTTGCTGGATGGATCAACAGGCTTGTTGGATTGATCGGGAGCTGCCGGTCTCGGACTTGCCGGCAACTGCGCGGCGGCAAAGATCACTTCCGGCGGATAGCCGTCATAAGGTTTGAGCTTTTGCTCCGGCATTGACGAGAGCCTCAGCATGTAGTTTTTCTGGCCCGCACTATCCACTTGGCTGATGAAGCAGGCTTCCAGTTTCAACTCCAGTGTCTGGCCCATGGCAACGGCCGTTCCCGCCCTGATTGCGGGAGTGAACCGGTCCATCTGCGTAACAAAAATTGCCACCCTGTCCAGGTCGTTGGCAGCCGGCTTCAGAAACAGCATGTTTTGCGCCTGCCCATGAGCATCGACAATCAAGGCGATCTCGACTTTCCCATGGAATTTGTGCTCGCACTGTTTGGAAAGGATCGCGGAAAAGTCCACCGGCATAAGGGCGGGAGCGGTGGTGTCCGGTCCCATTTTTGAAATCGCGACGGGACCATTGGACTTCATCTGTTGCGCCGCGGACGGTTCCTGGCCCCGCGCGGCGCTGGCTACGTAGAAAAGCAGAAGGGACAAAGCTTCCAGTCGTCTCATGCATTCCTCGGGATTGCTAACCCGTTTTACACTAATCCAAGCTCTTTCATCAAAAACGCGTAATCGAACGCAATCTCCTTCAGGTAGTCGTAGCGGCCCGACGCCCCGCCGTGGCCGGCTTTCATGTTCGTCACCAGCAGCAGCGGGTTGTTATCCGTCTTGAGCGTGCGCAGCTTCGCAACGTACTTGGCCGGTTCCCAGTACATCACCTGGCTATCATGCAGGCTGGTCTTGATTAACATCGCCGGATAACTTCCCGCCTTCAAGTTATCGTAGGGCGAGTAACTCAACATGTATTTGAAGTAGGCTTCCTCGTTGGGATTGCCCCATTCTTCATACTCCGGCACCGTCAGGGGCAGGGAAGCATCGAGCATGGTGTTCATCACATCCACGAACGGCACGTGCGACAGCACTACCCGAAACAGGTCAGGGCGCATGTTGACGACCGCGCCCATCAGCAGGCCCCCCGCCGATCCGCCTTCGATGGCCACGCGGTTCCCGTCGCCGTAGCCGGCCGCCGACAGGTGCTCGACGCACGTGATGAAGTCGGTAAAGGTGTTGCGCTTCACCAGCATCTTGCCGGCGTCGTGCCACGGCTTGCCCAGGTCGCCGCCGCCGCGAATATGCGCGTAGGCCATCACGATCCCGCGATCGAGCAGACTTAGACGGTTGGAGTTGAACCCCATGGGCAGCGAGTATCCATACGATCCGTAGCCATACACGTACAGCGGGTTCTTCCCGGCTTCGCGCTTGTCTTTGCGGTACACGATCGAAACCGGAATCGACACACCGTCTTCGGCCTTCGCGTGAACCCGCTCGCTGGCGTAGAGACTGCGGTCGAACCCGCCCGGAACCTCGACTTCCTTCAGCAGCGTCGATTCACCGGTTCGCAAATCGTATTCATACACCGAACTGGGCGACACCAGCGATTGATAGGCATAACGGAACGCCGTTGAATCGAAGATGCGGTTGATGTGAGGGTGGGCGCTGTAGGCCGGCTCGGGAAAGGCGATCTCACCCATCGACTCCGCGACCGCTGTATCTCCCACGAACCGCCACACGCGCAGCCGCGGCAGCCCGTCCTCGCGTTCGCACGCCACGTAAAAGCTGCTGAAGAGATCCGCTTCTTCGAGCATGATGTCAGGGCGATGGGGAATGCGCTCGGTCCAGTTATCGGGCGCGGGATCCTCAACCGGCGCGGTCACCAGGCGGAAGTTCCGTCCCTGGTCGTTGGTGCGGATATACCACAGGCCGTTGCGGTGGTCGATGTAGTATTCGTGCTCGTCCCGTCGCGGGCAGATGACCGTAAACTTGCTTTCCGGCTCGGCGGCGGGCAGCACCCACGCCTCGCTCGCGGTGTGGCTGGCCGACTCCATCACTACGTACTTGCCGTCGCGCGTGCGCCCCGCGCCCACGTTGAAGCGCTCGTCGTCGTCCTGATAGATCAGCAAGTCAGCCGCATATGGTGTGCCGCGCATGTGGCGGTAGAACTGGTACTGGCGTTTCTGCTCGTCGTCCTCGACGGTATAAAAGAGGGTGAAATTGTCCGCCGCCCACACCACGGACCCCACCCGCTCCACACTCCCGGGCAAAAGTTCGCCCGTCTCCAGATCCTTGATGTACAGCGAATACTGCCGAAACCCCGTGAAGTCCACCGTGTAGGCCGCCCAGCGGCCGTCATCGCTGATATCGAGCGCGCCGATAGCAAAAAACGCGTGTCCCTCGGCCAGCGCGTTGCCGTCCAGCACAACCTCTTCCTCGGCATTTTCCTTCGGTCCCGAAAAGGTGCCGCGCTTGCGGCAATGGATCGCGTATTGCAGCCCCTCCTCGGTGCGCGAGTAATACCAGTAAAGCCCGTCGCGATAAGGAACCGAGACGTCGGTCTGCTTCACGTGGCTCAGCATCTCGCGGTAAAGCTCGTCCCGCAACCCCGCCAGCGGAGCAGTTATCCCCTCCGCATAGGCGTTCTCGGCCTCGAGGTACGCGGTGACGTCGGGGTTTTCCTTGTCCCGCATCCAGGCGTAGTCGTCCACCAGGGTTACGCCGTACATCGTGATCTCTTTGGGTTCTCTGCGTGCGACCGGGGGATTGAGAATTTGAGTTTCGATCATGTCCTTACTATTCTAGCTTCCAGCTTCTAACATCGATCTGATAGCTATCTCTTGCCGATGCCGGGCATTCGGCTCATCCAAGACCGCTGCAGGGCCCGGAACCAGCTCGAAGCTCGGGTCCAGGAGCCAGAAGCAGCCTCGCGGGAACCTTTACATCCTCCCCCACGTACAATTGATAGCGATGGAAGCTCGAAATCGCTCGTTTATGACTCCTTTCCGGCTCATGGTGGCCGTAGTTCTTGTGGTTTCTGCTTCCGTTCTCCCCGCCGAGCGGGTTGAGGACCTGCCCAAGCCCACCGATTACGTCAGCGATTATGCCCACGTACTGTCTCCCGAGGTCGTAGCACGCCTCGACCGCATCTGCAGCCAGCTCGATCACACCGCGGCCAATGCGCAGGTGGCCATCGTCACGGTACGCACTCTCGAAGGGGAAGACGCGGCCGACTATGCCAGCCAGCTTGAAGACAAGTGGCACATGGGCAAAAAAGGCTCCGACCGCGGCGTGCTGCTGCTGCTGGCCGTCAACGATCACAAGCGGCGCATCGACGTGGGTTACGGGCTCGAAGGCATCCTGCCCGACGGCAAATTGGGCGACATCGGCCGGGAAATGGTTCCTTCTCTGCGCGCCAACGATTTCGATGGCGCCGTAACCACGGCCGTGAGCGAGATGGCCAAGGTGATCGCGGCCGACGCCAACGTCACTCTGCAGGACGAGGATCAGGGCCAACCCCTCCAGCATTCCGGCCGGCGACCGGCCCGACACGGCTTTTCTCTTGGCGGCATCATCTTCATCCTGATCATCTTGTTTTTCTTCGGAGGCTTCCGGTTTCTCGCCTTCCTGTTCGGGTGGAACCTGCTGACCGGCGGGTATCGCGGTGGCGGTTGGGGCGGCGGCGGTGGATTTGGCGGCGGCGGGAGCGGAGGCGGCGGAGGCGGCGGTGGTGGTTTTGGCGGCTTTGGCGGCGGCGATTTCGGCGGCGGCGGAGCCGGAGGCGACTGGTAAACATCTTTTTTCTTGAACGGGTTCGCGAATGCGGACCGGAGGAGAACGTACTGTATGCGTCGTGGGCTTGTGGTTTTGCTTGTAGTTATCGCGGTGTTCGTGTTCGCCGGGCTGTTCGTGTATGGCAGCTTTAAGAGCGCGCAGAATCAACTGGTGTCGAAGGACGAAAACGTCAAGTCCGCCTGGTCGCAGGTCGATGTGCAGTTGCAGCGCCGTGCCGATCTCATTCCCAACCTGGTGGAGACGGTGAAGGGATTCACCAAGGAAGAAAGCACGGTATTCGGCGACATCGCCAATGCCCGCGCCGGCCTTTTGAATGCGCGCGACCCCAAGGAAAAGATCCAGGCCAACGGAACGCTCGACTCGGCCTTCGGGCGTCTGCTTGCCCTTACCGAAAATTACCCCCAACTGCGGTCCAATGAGCAGTTCCTGCGCCTCCAGGACGAGCTATCGGGGACCGAAAACCGCATCAGCGTGGCCCGGCGCCACTACAACGAGACGCTGCGCGACTACAACACCTTCGTCCGTCAATTCCCCAACAGCATCTGGGCCGGCATGCTGGGCTTCCACGTCAATGACGCCTACTTCGAGGCCAGCGCCGCCTCGCGCACCGCGCCCAACGTCAAGTTCTAGCCGCGCCTCGAGAATCAAAAGGCCATCCCCTCGGGTATGGCCTTTTTGGGAATCAGCTTGGGTTCCATCAAAAACTTCGAATATCCACAGGGGATGTCCGGTCCGTTCCTCCGAAATAAGTCAGGCGAGTTCGAAGCCCCCAATGCGCAGTGCTTTTTTGTCGAATGTGAGTGTGCGGCTGCAACCAGCCCAGGCGTCGACTGCTGCGATCAGGGCGTCGGCGAACATACCGCGCCCGCTTCGGAGCACCGTCATTGCGAAGAAGACCTGCTGCTCATTTTGAATGACCAGCGTATCGGCCTGAAGCATGCGTTCAACCGCATCGGCAATTTCCTGGTCGGACAGGCCATAGATGCTTGCCAGAACCCAGACTGTCTCGACCATGGTGACAAGATTCACGAACCCCTGATCGTTGCCGGTCAACCGCGACTCGAAGATGTCGGTGGCTTTGGCCGACTGAACCGGATCATCCTGAGTCAGGTACCGGATCAGAATATTCGTATCCAGCCCGGTCATTTGCGCCTGCGTTCAATTCCGCCCGCCGCAGCGGCGATCGCGGCATGCATTTCCTTAACCGTGGCCGGCCGGCGCCGAGGCCGCGCAGCAATTCCCCGCAGCACCGACGTGGGAACTCGGGGCAAAATGACCACGCTGCCGTCGGGGTGAATAAAGAACTTGATCCGGTCACCGGGTTTTACCTGGAGGTGGTCTCGAACCGCTTTGGGGATCGTTGCCTGCCCCTTGATGCTGAGTGCGGACTCCATAGCTGCCTTCCTTACTTTCCTGAAAAAGTAATACCCAGTATACCTCTTGCTGCAGCCCGCCGCGCCTCGAAAATCAAAAGGCCATCCCCTCGGGGATGGCCTTTGTTCGTGCGTTGAGGTTTGCCTGGTCTACTTGTAGGACGCGATGGCGCTGGCCTCGTCATCGTAGATGTCGAAGACGGTGTAGAGCTTGGTCAACTGCAGCACGTCCTTCACCTTCTTGGTCAGGCTCAGCAGCTTCACTTGCGCGCTTTGATTCTTCGCGGTCGTGTAAGCGCTCACCAACTCGCCCAAACCGGAGCTGTCGATGTAGTTCACGTCCCCCATGTTCAGCAGGATTGTCTTTGAACCCTTGCTGATCAGGTCGCGAATGGCCTCGCGCAGCTGCACACTGCCCTCGCCCAGGGTAATCCGCCCGCTCAGGTCGAGGACGGTGACGCCGTCCACCTCACGGGAAGCAATTGTAAGTGCCACGGAAATTCCTCCTTTTTCGAGTCGTTACGGTTATAGCACTTTTGAGGGGCAGCAACGAAAAGGAATCTGCAGTTGCCCGACGGAACGTCGGCCTCCGTGCCTAGGTTGTCTCGGCCGCCGGCAGATGCTTTACCAGCGTCAATTCTGTTCCGGGATGCAGTTGTCGAAAGTTTACCTCATCCATGAAAGAGCGGATGATGAAGATGCCGCGGCCGGTGCCGCGCAGCAGGTTTTCCGGCGCCAAAGGGTCGGGAAGCGTTTGCGGATCGAGACCTTTGCCCTGGTCGGTAATGATAAACACCAGGTCCTTGCCGGTGTTTTCGAACGTGGCGGTGATCTGCTTGGCCGGGTCGTATTCGTTTCCGTGGAGCACCGCGTTTACGGTTGCTTCGCGCACCGCCATGGTGACGTGGAACCGCGTGTCCTCGTCCAGGCCGGCCTCCTCGGCAACTTTGTCCGCGATGGCCTCAACCTCGTTGACGCTCTCCATCGTCGATTTCAGAGCTATGGTCTGCTTGCCTCTTTTCGGTTCGCTCAACTGGTCGTGAACCCGCCTCTTCCGGCGCGAAAACCGGGTCCAGAACCCCTCTTCCGCGCCTCAGCCACCTTGGACGAAGTTTCATGGCTGCGCCTCAATGTGTCAAGAAGGCAGCGCCGCCTCTCCCCGGTTTTGTCCAAAACCGGGTGCCTCACTTCCTCACCGGTGCGCTTGATCCGTATACTAAGCCCATGTCGATCGTGCGCAACATTGCCGGCATCGCCAAGGGCATGAGCATCACCCTGGGCGAGATCTTCCGCCCTACTGAGGTCGAGAACTACCCCGACGGCCCCGGCCCGCTCAAAGGCGCGAAGTTCGAACAGCGCTTCCGCGGAGCGCACGTGCTGCAGCGCGACGAGAATGGCCTGGAAAAATGCGTGGCCTGCTTCCTGTGCGCCGCGGCCTGCCCCTCGAACTGTATCTATATCGAGGCTGCCGAGAACACCGAGGAGCACCGCATCTCCTCCTCCGAGCGCTACGCCAAGGTCTACAACATCGACTACAACCGCTGCATCTTCTGCGGCTATTGCGTCGAAGCCTGCCCCACCGACGCGATCACCCACGGGCATGGGTTCGAACTGGCCACCTTGAACGCCACCAACCTGGTCATGCGCAAGGAAGACATGCTGGCTCCCAACCAGGGTCTCACCGAGACCAGCTAGACAACCGCTGATGTTCAGGACTATCGTTGCCGATAGATTCCTTTTGAACCGGTGAGGCCTTGCGCGCGGAGCAGGAGTGCGTTTTCAGCATCCCTGTAGCTTTTCTCTGCAGCGCATGCAATGGATGGAAGCCTCGCGTGGAGGCGGGACGTGCGCTTTCGGGATAGCTCGCGGGTGTTTGCGGCCCTGATCGCCATCTTCGCTGCTGGCACGGCGCGCGCCGCGAATAACCAGATCATCCTGGAGGCCCGGGCGGCTCATGACATGACCCAGGCCGAAGCGGCCCGGGCCCGCCCGGTCCAACTCCGCGCAACCGTCACATACTACGACGCGCATATCGATCGACGCCATGCGGCGATGTTCGCTTGCGACCCTTCCGGGTGCATCTTTATCCGGATTTCGCAGCCCCCTGAATCGCCCTATCGCGCTGGAGATCTGGTCGAGATCGTGGGAGTCACGGCTCCCGGCGACTACGCTCCCGTGATCGATCCCACCCGGATCACGGTGGTGGGTCAAGGCTCGCTCCCTGCCCAGGCCATCCGGGCCACCATTCCCACCCTGCTTACGGGGAGCCTGGACGGCCATTGGGTCGAAATAGAAGGCGTGGTCCACTCCGTCCATGCCACCCAGACCAATGTGACCCTCGATGTTGCCACGCCGCAGGGGATCCTCAGTGCGATTTCGGTGCGGGAGGATGGAAAAAATTATGAACCCCTCATTGACGCTCTCGTCCGCCTGCGCGGGAATGTCTCGCCTATGTTCAACCGCAAGCGCCAGTTGGCGGGAGCTCACTTGTTTTTTCCCTCGCTGGAAACGCTGAACGTGCTCCGCCCGGCGCCCTCCGACCCCTTCGCGGTGCCGTTGCAGTCCGTCGTGGATCTGCTTCAATTCGCGCCCGGGGTGGAACTGCGCCATCGCGTCAGGGTGCGGGGAAGGGTAACCCTCCAATGGCAGGGCCGGTTGCTGTGCATTCAGCAGGGCAGCGACGGGATCTGTGTTCAGGCTGCGCAGAGTATCGTGGTCCGGCCTGGCGAATTGGTCGACGTGATCGGGTTCCCCGCCATCAGCCACTACAAGCCGACCCTGGAGGATGTGAGTTTCCGGATCTCCGCGGCTCCGCCAACGGTTGTGGCCGCGCGCTCCGTTTCCGCAACCCAGGCCCTGGCCGAAAACCACGACGGCGAGCTGGTGCAGATCGAGGGCGAACTTCTCGGGCAGGACCGGGCCACCGGCCAGCTGACTTTGATCCTGCGCGCCGGCAATTTCCTGATTCCTGCCATTCTGCCGCGGGACCCCGGCCCTTCCGAATCCGCTTCGTGGAAGGATGGCAGCCGGTTGCAGATAACCGGAATCTGCAATGTGCAGGTGAACTCCGATTCCACCAATGACAGCGAGGGAGCGGTTCGGCCGGATTCCGTCCAGATCCTGCTGCGCAGTTCAGGCGACATTCGCATCCTGGCGACTCCACCGTGGTGGACGGCGAGCAAGGCTCTGAAGGTTCTCGGCCTGGTCGCGGGGATTGCGTTCGGCGCCTTCGCCTGGGTCTTCAACCTGCGCCGGCTCGTCAAACAGCAAACCCAGGAGTTGCGCCTCAGTGAAGAACTCCTCCGCCATACCTCGCAGCATGATCCCCTCACCGAATTGCCCAATCGCATCCTGATGAATGACCGCCTGGCCATGGCCTTGCACCGCATGGCACGCTTTGACGGAGTCCTGGCGCTCCTGATGGTCGATCTGGACCGCTTCAAGGAGGTCAACGACACCCTCGGGCATCACACCGGCGACCGCGTGCTTTGCGAAGTAGCCCGCCGGATCTGCCGCCTGGTCCGCCAGACCGACACCGTGGCACGCCTGGGCGGCGATGAGTTCATCGTGATTCTCCCTGACCTGCACGCATTCTCTGAAGCCGAATCGATTGCCGCCAAGATTGTCACCGCCATCTCCCAGCCCATCGAACTGGACGGCGAGCATATCGAGATCTCGGCCAGTGTGGGGGTCTGTACCGCTCCGCGATCCGGCGCCAATGCGGAAAGGCTCCTGCAGGCCGTCGATCACGCGATGTATCGCGCCAAGGCGCGCGGAAAGAACTGCTACCACGTCGATAACGGCGCCCACGATCGCCCGGCTTTCAGTTCCAGGGTCTGAAGCGAACCGATCCCGCCTGGGTGCCGGCGCCGAGTTTTGCCGTAAACTCGCAACAGGCGACCATGGCGCAACGCGCATTCGACGAGCAGATGGCGGCGCTGGACCAGCTCAAAGGCCGCGAACTCACCGCGGACGATCGCGCCCTCATCAGGAAATCGCTGGCCCATCGCAACAACTTCATTGTTGGAAGGGCTGCCCGTCTGGCGGAAGATGCCGGCTTCACCGACCTTGTCCCCGACCTCCTCGCCGCCTACGATCGCTTCTTCGCCAATCCCGAAAAAACCGACCCGCAGTGCTGGGCGAAGAATGGGCTCAGCCGCGCGCTGGCCCGCCTCGAGTGCCGCGACAAGGATGTGTTCCTGCGCGGTCTGCGCCATCATCAGATGGAACCGACCTGGGGCGGACGCTCCGACACCGCCGGCACCTTGCGCGCCCACTGCGCGCATGCGCTGATCGCCTGCAACGGCCTCGACAACCAGGAACTCCTCGTCATTCTCATCGACACGCTCGTCGACGAGGACAAGACCGTGCGCCTGGAAACCGTCCGCGCGCTTGCCCAACTCGGCGAGTTGGCCGTCCCCGTGCTGCGCCTCCGCGCCATGATTCCCAGCCGCCCGCCCGAGGAGCCCGAAGTCCTCGGCCAGTGTTTCAGCGCCCTGCTGGCCATCGAGCGCGATGCCGCCATTCCCTTTGTCGTGCGCTTTCTCGAGGCCGGCGACGATGCCTCTGGCGAAGCCGCCTTCGCCCTTGCCGAAACCAATAGCCCCGCAGCCCTGGCCGCATTGCTGCAACGCCAAAAGGACGGCGCCGATGAATGGTTCACCGGGGTTCTGCTGAGCGCCGTCGCCCTCACCCGCCTGCCGGAAGCGAACGACTTCCTTTTGGGGATGATCGAGCGCGAAGAGCGCGAAGCGCCACGCGCCATTGAAGCGCTGAGCCGCATTGCCACGGGCGAAGAGTTGCGCGCCCGTCTGGCGCAGGTTGTCCAGGCCACCGGCAGTCCGCGCCTGATCCAAGCTCTCCGCGATGCCATTCCGCCTCCTGAATCAAAATAATTCGGCAGACTTTTGCAGAGAATTATGGGCCGTTGTGCCACATTGGAATCAGCGATCAGATAGAGCATAGGGCCTCCTTCGAACGGCCGGGGCGCAACTCGCGTTCCCGGCCGTTCGTTTTTTTTGCTTCGGTCAGCGCCTGCTCTGTTCCCGCAATCTCGTCACACGCCCTTGTGGCCGCCGTCTTTGACGCGGTCCGCCTTCCGCTGCTTTCATTGACACGGCAAGCATTCGCAATCAGCGACGAGGTATGGCGTGACCAGGTTGTTCCGTTTGGTTGTGGCAGCAGTATCGATCGGCGCGAGCAGCGCCAGTCCGTTCGCGCAGGCTCCCAGCGGCAACCCCCCAGCGGCCGCTCCCGCCATCTCCACCGCGCCCGCGCAGAATGGCGCGCTGATCGTGGCCCTCGCCACCGCCGCGACCAACGCCAAGATCTACTACACGCTTGACGGCGCCGACCCCACCACTTCCTCCGCGATCTACGAAGCCCCTTTCCTCGTCGCTTCGAACCTGACCGTCAAAGCGATCGCGGCGGCGCCTTCCACCTCTGCCAGCAGCATCGTCACCCAGACCTTCTCGCCCAGGATCCCCTCCGGCACGCTGGTGTGGAGCGACGAATTTAACGACGCCGGCGCCGGCCAGCCCAACCCGCGAACATGGAACTATGACACCGGGCACAGCGGCTTCGGCAACCATGAGCAGGAAACCTACTGCGCGTGGAATTCCAATGAATCTCCGTGTTCGTCCGCCGCCCCTGCAGCGATCGTCGGCAACGATGGCCGGCTACATATTGTCGCTCGCCAGGTTTCCCCGGGGGTCTACACTTCGGCGCGCCTCAAATCGCAAGGCCTGTTCAGCTTTATGTATGGCCGCATCGAGGCGCGCCTCAAGCTGCCCGAGTCGCAGGGCATCTGGCCCGCCTTCTGGGCGCTTGGCAACAATATCGCCGCCATCGATTGGCCCGCCTGCGGCGAGATCGACATCATGGAGCACATCGACGGCAGCAATCCCGAGAACAAGGGCTACGACTGGGTGCAGTCCTCGGTCCACGGCACCGGCCTCAATGGCGGCACGCCCTACCACCCCGCCGGATTCTCCGCCGCCGATTGGCATACTTACGGAATGATCTGGCGCAAGGGCGAAGTCCAGTTCTACATCGACGATCCTTCGCACCCCTACGAGACATTCACGGCCGCCACCATGGCCGGTACCTGGCCCTTTGACCAGGGCCCGCAATTCATTCTGCTCAATCTCGCCGTGGGCGGGGACTGGCCCGGCAACGTCGACAACACGACAATGTTTCCTTCCGAGATGCTGGTCGATTACGTGCGCATTTATACCAACTAATGTGTGTGCGCGGGCGTCGCGCCGAGGAGGTTGCGAGTGCTACCATCCCTCCTTCGGAGAAACTATGCTTCGTCTACGCGCTCTATTTCTTTGCCCGCTCGTTTTCATCGCCGCCACCTTCGTCATGGCCCAGGCCGGCCCACTGCGCGTTGCCTCGCCCAGCGATCAGATCGTGTTGACGCTCGCCACCGGACCCGCCCAGCCCGACCCCAATGCCCCGCGCCGTGAACGGCCCGTCGAGGGGCTGCGCTATTCGGTCGAATTTCATGGCGAGCCGCTGTTTGAAAATTCGGCGCTCGGCCTCAAGCTCGAAGACCAGGAACCGCTCGGCCCGGGCATGAAACCAGCGAACGTGCAGAAGGGCAGCGGCGACGAAAGCTACACCATCCCCGTGGGCAAAACCAGCACGGTTCGCGATCACTACAACTCCGCCCGCGCCGATTTCGAGGATGCCCAGGGCCGCAAGCTCACCGTGGAAGTCCGCGCCTACGACGACGGACTGGCGTTTCGTTACATTCTGCCGCAACAGTCCGGCGTGAAGAACGCGAACGTCGAGCACGAGCTGACGGAATTTCGTTACAGCAAGGATGCCATTCTCTATCCGCTCATCGTCGACGGCTTTCAGTCGCCGTATGAAGATGAGTACCAGGTGCGCGAAGTGAGCGGCCTGCATCACGACTGGCTGGTTGCGCTGCCGTTGCTGGCGAATGTGCCCGGCAACGGCTGGGTCGCCATCACCGAGGCCAACATCGACAACTACGCCGGCATGTATGTGCGCAAGGCCGCTGCGCCCTATGCGGTACGCGCCGAATTGCCGCCGCGCCTCGACAAGGCCTCCATCGCCGTCCAGGCTGATGCGCCCCTCACCACTCCCTGGCGCGTGCTGATGATCGGCGACGAGCCCGGCCGCCTGGTCGAGTCGAACATCATTCTCAATCTCAATCCTCCGTCGAAGATCGCCGACACTTCGTGGATCAAGGCCGGCAAGTCGGCCTGGGACTGGTGGTCGGGCGAAGCCGCGCCCAGCGTCAGCTTCAAGACCGGCATGAACACCGCCACCATGAAGCACTACATCGACTTCTCCTCGGCATCGGGATTCCCCTACATGCTCATCGACGCGGGATGGGCGATGGCCAATCGCAACGGCCCCCAGGACTATTCCGCGCTCGCCGATATCACCAAGGTCACGCCCGAGATCGACATGCCGGAGCTGCTGCGCTACGCCAAAGAGAAGAACGTGCGCATCTGGCTCTGGTCGCACTGGACCTCGGTCGACAAGTACATGAACGAGGCGTTTCCGCTCTTCGAGAAATGGGGCGTGGCCGGCGTCAAGATCGACTTCATGAATCGCGACGACCAGGAGATGGTGCGGTGGTATCACCACGTGGTCGAGCTGGCCGCGCAGCATCACCTCATGATCGACTATCACGGCGCATTCAAGCCCGACGGCCTGCGTCGCACCTGGCCCAATCTGATCACGCGCGAAGGCGTCATGGGCAAAGAATATTTGAAGTGGAGCGCCCGCACCACGCCGGTGCACAACACCACGCTTCCCTTCACGCGCATGCTGGCGGGGCCGCTCGACTACACGCCCGGCGCCTTCGGCAACAGCAACCGCGAGAACTTCATCGCGCGCGACAAGGAGCCGATGGGGCTGGGAACGCGAGCGCACGAACTGGCGCTCTACGTAGTCCTCGAAAGCCCGCTCATGATGGTGTCCGATTATCCCGAGCACTACGCCGGCCAGCACGATTTCGAATTTTTAAAACAAGTCCCGGTCACCTGGGATGAAATCCGCGTCCTCGCCGGCCGCCCCATGGAGAACATCACCGTGGCGCGCCGCAGCGGCAAGGACTGGTACGTCGGGTCCATCACGAATTGGGACTCGCGCACCGTGCAGATCCCGCTCGATTTTCTGGGAGAAGGCAAGTACACGGCCGAGATCTACGCCGACGCTCCGGATGCAGCGACGAACCCCACGCATACCGCATTCGCAAATCAGCCCGTCGACCGCTCCACAGTTCTTGACATAAAGATGGTTTCGGGCGGCGGCAACGCAATCTGGATTCATCCCGCGCAGTAATCCGCCAAAAATCCTCCGGGTGGGCCACCCGCCAGCATGGAGTTAAAGCAAGGCCAGTCCTGCACCAATTGTCGAACCAACTGTGGAGTATACTGTGGAGCGGGCTAACAGCTATGGAAACCGTTCAGATTGTCCTCGACAAGGAGCTTTTACAGGCCACCGACCGTGCTGCGCGCAGGACAAAACGAAATCGCTCGGCATTGGTGCGCGACGCGCTGCGGGAGCACCTCCGGAGGCTGGAGACGTGCGCCTTGGAAGAACGCGACCGCCAGGGCTACTCCTCGAAAGCGCCGGCCACCCCTGAATCCCGGCTTTGGGAAGCCGAGGCAGCATGGCCGCCCGAATAGCCCGCGGCGATGTGCGCCTTTACACCTTCACTCCTTCTGACAAGAATCGGCCGGTCGTGGTCCTTACCCGCAACAGTGCGATTGCCTACCTGGGCACAGTCACGGTCGCCCCCATCACCTCTACGATCCGTGGCGTGCCATCGGAAGTCGTGCTGAACGAAGAGGACGGCATGAAGGCCCCGTGCGCAGTGAACCTCCACAACCCGATAACGGTCGCACAGGAAAGATTGGGCAAGCGGGTGGCACAATTGAGTCCCTCGCGAATGCACGAGATTTGCGCCGCCATGCGTTTCTCCTTGGGGTGCGATTAGGTCCGCCACAGCGACGGCTCGTGACGAATTGCCCCATCCCGAACTCTGGACGACCTCGTAGCTGAGCACCCGATCACCACAACTTAGCCGCCTCTTTTCCCCATTTGCTGCATCTGCTTGCACTGGGCCAGCCGCTGTGATACAAGTAAAACATTCAAGTTTGCCCCCAAAGGGCAAGCCTGAGTTTCATGCAGAGTGGCTGAGGGACGGGCCCTGTGACGCCACGACAACCTGCCTGGGCAAACCAGGAGTATGGTGTCAACTCTCGCTCGCTTAAGTGCGAGGAACATGAGATTCGGGGGTCGCTTCAGCACTCTTCGTTGAGGCGGCTTCGCAAGTGGATTCGAGTCAACTCACGTTCGCTCTTCATTGAGCCGGTCACGCGTACCCGCACCCGTCGTCACTCGTGCAACATGCGAGGGACCGGTGAGTACTGTTTACGAATTGCGATGTCGCGAATGCGGCAAGACCTACGGGGTCCAGCCGCTGTCCGTTTGTGAAGAATGCTTCTCCCCGCTCGAGGTGGTCTACGACCTCGAGTACGCCCGCACCCGCTTTACCCGCGAAAAGATCTCCCAGGGCCCGGCCAGCATGTGGCGCTATCGCGCGCTGCTGCCCGTGGCCGAAAATTACGTTCCGCAGACGCCCTCCGGCTTCACGCCCCTGGTCGCCGCCCCGCGCCTGGCCCGCCGCATCGGCGCCTGCAATCTGTACATCAAGAACGACGCCGTCTGCATGCCCACGCTGAGCTTCAAAGATCGCGTGGTCGCCGTGGCCCTGGCCAATGCGCAGGCGTTTGGATTCGACACCGTCGGCTGCTCCTCTACCGGCAACCTGGCCAACGCCGTAGCCGCGCATGCCGCCCGCCTGGGCCTCAAGACCTACATCCTGGTCCCCTCCGACCTCGAACCGGCCAAGATTCTTAACACCCAGGTCTATGGCGCGACCCTGGTCCGCGTGGAAGGCAACTACGACCACGTCAACCGCCTCAGCACCCAGATCGCCGACCGCTACAACTGGGGCTTCGTCAACGTCAACCTGCGCCCCTACTACGCCGAAGGCTCGAAGACCGTGGGCTTCGAAATCGCCGAACAACTGGGCTGGCGCCTGCCCGACAACGTCGTGGTTCCCATGGCCGGCGGCTCTCTGATCACCAAGATTCGCAAAGCATTCAACGAACTCATCGCCCTCGGCCTGGTGGAAGACCGGCCGGTCCGCTTCTTCGGCGCCCAGGCCACCGGCTGCTCGCCCATCTCCACCGCCGTCAAGAACGGCACCGACGTCATCGAGCCGCAGCGTCCCCACACCATCGCCCGCTCGCTCGCCATCGGCAACCCCGCGGACGGCATCTACGCGGCACGCGCCATCCGCGCCACCGGCGGCTGGGCCGAAGATGTCTCCGACGTCGAGATCGTTTCCGCCATCCAGGAGCTGGCCGAGACCGAAGGCATCTTCACCGAGACCGCGGGCGGCGTGACCACCGCCGTAACCGCGCGCCTCTATGCCCATGGCCGCATCCAGCCCGACGAGCTTACCGTCACCTGCATCACCGGCAACGGCCTCAAGACCACCGACGTGCTGCACGGCGCCTACGATCAGAGCCACGCCATCCGTCCGCGCCTCGCCGATTTCGAAAACTTCGTCGAAGAACAATCGTCCCTTGAATCGTTCAGCTTGTCCGAAAGGTAGAAAAAAGATGTCTGTCAGGGTCCTGTTGCCCAATGCATTTCAGAAGCACACCAACAACGTCCGCGAGATCGCCAGCACCGCGGGGAATCTGCCCGAACTGGTCACCGATATTGAAGGCCGGTTTCCCGCCCTGCGCCCCCACCTCCGCGGCGAAGACGGCCAGATCCGCCGCTTCATCAACTTCTATGTCAATGAGGAAGACATCCGCTTCCTCGGCAACGAGAAGTACAGCTTCCAGGACGGCGATGAAGTGCTGGTGATCCCCTCGATCGCTGGCGGGAGCTGCTAACCGAAAGTTCACAAGTTCAAAGTTCATAGTTCGCAGTTGTCCAAGCCCGATCCAGCAAAAGGCTGTGAACCACGAACTAAGAACTACGAACTGTGAACTACGAACT
Organism: uncultured Acidobacteriota bacterium; assembly: GCA_963730805.1. GTDB lineage: Bacteria > Acidobacteriota > Terriglobia > Terriglobales > Acidobacteriaceae > Telmatobacter. Next base: position 1,554,900 of record CAVSTL010000001.1, read on the forward strand.
GCCTTTGTGACCTGCCTCACTTGCGAGTAACGATCTGGCCCTCCCCCCGCGAGGGCCTTTTTGTTACCAACGATTAACAGTCCCATCCAAGTATTCGCATTCCGTTTGCAGCCGCTTCATCCTCCTCTTACAATACCGGCCAGATACTCAAAGCGTGATTCCGCATATGTTGCGCAAGACCCCGATTGCTCCGGCCGGTGGTCCAGACGCCTTGGTGGGCCTGAGCTCATCAATCCTTGCCTCAACCCTACCCGAGACTTCGATTGCGCACCGCATTCATGCGGAGGTCGGGCGTTATCGCATGCGGCTGGCGGTGTCCAGCGAAGATCGCGTTGCCGCGTGCCGCTTGCGCTTTCGCGTGTTCAATATCGAATTGGGCGAAGGCCTCGAGAGGTCTTATCAGACCGGCATCGATACCGATCAATTCGACGACGTCTGCGAGCACCTCATCGTGGAAGACAAACAGGAAGATAATCCTTCGCGCCGCATCGTGGGAACCTACCGCATGCAGACCGGATCCACGGCTGCCCGCTGTCACGGGTACTACTCCGACCAGGAATTCGATCTCCGGCCCTACGAGTTCTTGCGGCCCGGCGTGCTCGAGTTGGGCCGCGCCTCCATCGACCGCGAACATCGCACCCCCGAGGTGCTCACGCTTCTGTGGCGCGGCATTGCGCAGTATGCTACCGACATGGGCCTGCGTTATCTCATTGGCTGCTCGTCGCTGACCTCGAAGGATCCCGCCGAGGGTTGGGAGTTATATCGCCACCTGGAGCATTCCCGCGTTTCTCCCGAGTTCGAGACCATGCCAACCCCCGCCTACGCCTGTCCCATCGAGCAGCAGGTTTCTGACGCACAGCCGTACCCCTGCCTTGTGGAATCGAATTCGGCCCCGGATAAAGCCCACCCCCAGGTAAAAGTCCCCAAGCTCCTCAAGACCTATCTCGCCATTGGCGCGCGGATCGCCGCGCCGCCGGCCTGGGACCGCGAATTCGGCACCATCGATTTCCTCACCCTGCTCGATCTGAAGATGATTTCGTCTGCCGCGCGCAGTCGATTCCTTGCGCCGCTCACGCAGTGACCCTGCGTGCTCTCCGGCGCGCTGTGGCGCTGGCTGTCGCTCTCATGCTTTGCATCGTTGCGTATTGGCGCGTCCGTATCCGCGGGCCCATCTCGCTCCTGGAACGGGCGCAATGGCTGCACCAGTCCTCCAGCCGCATCCTGAACGCCCTGGGAATCCGAACCACCGTGCGCGGGCGCCCGCCAACCCAGGGGCTGGTGGTCGCCAACCACCTCAGTTATCTCGATATCGCGATTCTCAGCTCGGTTATGCCCTGCTTCTTCGTCTCCAAGGCAGAGATCGCCTCCTGGCCCTACTTCGGCAGGGCGGCGCGCACCGGCGGAACCCTCTTTCTCGATCGCCGGAGCCGGGCCAGCACCGCCGACGTCGCCCGCCAGATCGGGCAGCGGCTCAAGCTACCCGTCCCGGTGCTCCTGTTTCCGGAAGGCACCAGCTCGGATGGATTGCAGGTGCTGAAGTTTCATTCGTCGCTGTTCGAACCCGCGGTGGCTGCGGGGGCCCCGGTAACGGCCGCCGCCGTGCGCTACGTGCTGGACAGCCCCGCCAGCGAGCGCGACCTCTGCTGGTACGACGACACACTCTTCCTGCCGCATTTGTGGAAAGCCCTCGGCACCCCTGCTTTCTTCGCCGAAGTCACGTTTGGAGAGCCGCGCGTCTATCCCGACCGTCGCACCGCAGCCGGCGCCACCCACGATAGAGTGGTCGAGTTGCGGGCCAGGGAACAGCCCTCGGCTGTCGGCTCTTAGGCGTCACGGAGGACTCAAGCCGGACGGCGAAAAGCTGAAAGCTGAAACCTAAAAGCTAAACGCTGAAAGCTGAAAGCTGAAAGCTAAAAGCTGAAAGCTGCATTACGCCGGCGGCGCTCCCGTCGATCCCCGCACCACCAGGCTGGTGGAGACCAGGAATTCCCGCTGGTGTTTCCCGTCTCCTTCCGTCTGCGCCCGCAAGGCGTCAAAAGCGGCCCGTGCCAGGTCGGCGCGCGACAGGCGGATGGTGGTCAACGCAGGAAGCGTAAATTCCGCAAAATCGATATCATCCAGGCCGACCACCGACAGATCCTGGGGCACCCGCAGACCCCCCAGGTAGGCGGCGCGCAAAACGCCAATCGCGGTCATGTCGTTGGAGCACAGAACCGCCGTCGGCTGGACCGCCAGCGCCCGCAGCTTGTCGAACCCGATGACGCCCCCGCGCAGCGTGTGGTCGCACTCAATCACCCACGCCGGATCCACCTGCAGTCCCGCCTCGTCCATCGCGGTGCGGAAGTCGTTTTCGCGCGTGATCGCCGAGTGCAGCTTGTACGGCCCGGCCAGGAACCCGATCTTGCGGTGGCCCAGCGCCATCAGATGGTTCACCGCCGCCCGAACCCCCGTGGTGTAGTCCAGCAGGATGGTACTGGTCTTGGGATCGTCGAGCTTGAACTCGGCCAGGACCATCGGAATGTCACGGTGCGTCAGCTGGTCGAGCACCGGTTCTTCTTCGCCGAACGTCATCACCGCCACGCCCTCGACCTTGCGCTCCAGCATGCGTCGCACGCAGTTGGTCAGCACCGCCGGATCGCTGTTCGAGGAACTGACAAGAATTTCGTATCCGTGCGCCACCGCGATCTCTTCGAAATTCTGAATGAGCTCGGGAAAGAAGGGGTTGGTAATGTTTTCAACGATGATGCCGAGGATCCGGCTCCGGCCTGAGACCAGGCTGCGGGCATGCGTGTTGGGAAAGTAATTGAGCTGCTCGATGGCCTGCCAGACGCGCTTCATCAGCCGTTCGCTCACGGCGGGAGAGCCATTGATGGTGCGCGACACAGTGGCGATGGAAACCTTCGCCAGGGCGGCGACGGTGCGAATGTCCGGCGCCTTTGGAGAGGCCTTGCGGATTGCTCTTCGTGCCACGAACTCATCCTAAAGCAGTTCGCCGCCGAAATGTAAAAGATGTTTCACCCCGCCCCATTTGACCCGGAACCAATATTTAATGTGGAATCAGCCTTGGGGCTGACTTGCTGACTCGCTACGCCGCAAAGCGGCGCTGACTCGCTGCTTTTTACCTGAACCCGCTTGGTGTCTCCGCTCAGCCGTTCGAAATCAGCAGCCGCAGGTCGCGCAGATTGTGCCCCGTCGGTCCGGTGACCACCGAGTCGCCCAGGGCCGTGAACAAGGGGCAGGCATTGAAGTTTGTCAGCGACAAATCCGGGTCGTATCCGAACGCCTTGGCCCGCGCGACCGTGGTGGGGTCGGCGATGGCTCCGGCCGACCGTGTATTTCCGTCGATTCCGTCCGTTCCCGCGCTCAAAACCGTCAGCAGCTCTCCCGGATGCTTCGCCAGTTCCACCGCACAGGCCAGGGTGAACTGCTGGTTTCGTCCCCCCGCACCCGGGATACGGTCCATCGTCACCGTCACTTCGCCGCCCGAGATCAGGCACATCCGCGGGTGTGCCGACCGCAGGGCGTGGAACCGCTCCAGCAGGTACCGCGCCGCGTCCCCGTAGTCCCAGTCGTCGCAGCTGTTGTCCACCGCCACGAAGTACCCGGCCTTCTGCGCGAGCACCCGCGCGTTCTCCACCATGTCGTGGCTCGACAGGAGAATCTCGAATACCGAATCGCGAAACGCGTGGTCTTCGCCGGACATGGTCGCGGCCGCCGTCACCTTGCGGGCCAGCACCGCATCCGCCACCCTCTTGGGCAGGAACGGCGGCCGCCATGCCTTGTTTCCAGGAGATTCGGGCAGATCTTCCCGTTCGAAGAAAGCTTTTACCTTGGCGGGAAGTTTCGGCGCAAGGTTGTACTTGTCCAGGATGTAGCGCACGTCCTCCACCGTGGAATGATCGGGCGAGGTGGGGCCCGACGAAAGAGCGTCAAGCGATCGCAGCGGCACATCCGGAAGCAGCAGGGACACTTTCAGCGATTCCGGCGCGGCGATGGCCAGGCGGCCGCCCTTGACCGCGGAAAAGTGCTTGCGCAGGGTGTTGATCTCGCTGATCGGAGCCCCCGACCCCAACAGCGCCTGGTGAAAGGCCATGGTGTCTTCGAGGGGGATATTAGGATCGAGCGGCAGATCGAACAACGCCGAACCTCCGCCCGAAATGAGGAAAAAGATGAGAGTATCCTTGCGGGCTTTTTTCAGCAGCGCGAGCGCGGCCCGGGCGGCGGCGAACGACTCGTCATTAGGAAGCGGATGGCCGCCCTCAAAATAGCGGAATCGCCAGTTGCGCTTCCGCGGCTGCTGGCTGCTGCAACAGATCCCGCGCAGTCCCTTGCGTCGCTTCATCTTCTGCAGCAGCACGTCCAGCATGGGATCGGCCGCCTTGCCCACGGCGATCACGAAGATGCGTTTGTAAGCGGAAACATCGATCGTCTCCGGACCGCTGCCGTCGGGCAGCAGGCGCCGCAACAGGTTTCCCTCGAAACGTATGCGGCGATCGAACGCCGACTCGATGTTGCAGGCTGCCAGGGCACTGGTAAAGATCTCGGTGGCCGTGGAGTGCAGGGTCTCAAATGCCAGATCGCTGACCGGGGTCATACACTTGCTCCTTCAGCCAGCCGGAGAGCGCCGATTGCATCGCCTCCAGGTGGCCGGTAAAGAAATGATCGGCGCCCGGAACCAGCGCCACTTGCTTTGGCTCAGCCGCCGCGGCGGCCGCCTCTATGAGTTCCGTTTTTGTGGCGAACTGATCCCGATCGCCACTCAAAAAAAGCTTGGGAATGCGGCAATTTTCAAGGAAGCAATAATCATAAACCGGTGCGCCTGTCCGGACGGCGCCGCTGCGTACCGGCAGTCCGATGGCGGCCAGCGCCCGAATGTTCATCGCGCCTGCGCCGGCGCCCGGGTGCTCGCAGCAAGCCGCCAGCGACATGGCCGCCCCGAAACTGAAACCAGTCACAACCAGGGGCAGCTTGTATTCGTTTTCAAGCCAGCGCAAGGCGGCCAGCACATCGCCGCTCTCGGCTGCGCCGTCGTGAACGCCCTCGCTTAGGCCCGTTCCACGGAAATTGAAGCGCAGCACCGGCCAGCCTAAGCCCCATTCCGGCGCATTCATCGCCTTCATGGCGTGGTATACGACCTTGTTGTGCAGGGAGCCCCCGCCCAGCGGATGGGGATGACAAACCACCGCAGCGAACGCCGCCTGGGGAGAGCCCTCGTTCACCACCGCCTCAAGCCTGCCTGCCGGACCTTGCAGTGCGACTGACCGGATACGCGGAGCGCTCTCGCTCTTCACCCCGGTTGCCGTAGGGGAAAATCTGGCTGTGGCGGTGATCATTCCACCCCTTATTCTACGCTCCAGCTCAAAATCGCCTACACAGGCTGCGGAAAAACACCGTGCATGGAGGGTACGGGCTTCAGCCCGTACATTAACCTCATCAGAATGAACGGGGCTTTAGCCCCCGAGGGACGTTTCCTCTCGCCCTTCACCCGCTGTTCACGGTTTTTCCGCAGCCTATACAGCCAGGTGACGCTCGACTCAGGCAAGACTCGGAGTTTGATTCCATCGACGAAAATGGCGCTGCAATGCGATGGGACGGAAAAACCGGGCCTCGCGGCGCGGTGCGATATGCTGGCACCATCATGTCCGATCTCCCCGCCCTTGATCCCATTCAATTTACCCGCGAGCTGGTGGATATCGAATCGACCACCTACCGCGAGGGCGCAGTGGGTGATTTCCTGGCCGATTTCCTGGCCCGGCGCGGCTGGCAAGTGGAGAAGACCGCGGTTCCGCAGCCGGCCGAAAGCGCCTCCGCCGGGGACCGTTGGAACGTATATGCCAGTGGCGGCGAAACTCCCGACCTCGTGTTTTCCACGCACATGGACACGGTGCCCCCGCATATTCCGTATAGCGAAGACGCCGATTGCATGTACGGCCGCGGCGTGTCCGACGCCAAGGGAATCATCGCGGCCCAGTGCGCCGCCGCCGAGGCTCTGCGCGCGGAGGGCTACCGGATCGGCTTGTTGTTCGTCTCCGGCGAAGAACGCGACTCGGCGGGAGCCATGCTGGCCAACGAGTCGCCCCGGGGAAGCCGTTTCCTGGTCAACGGCGAGCCTACTGACAACCGCCTCGCTCTGGCCTCGAAGGGCGCGCTGCGCTGCGTGTTTCGCGCCTCTGGGAAGATGGGCCACTCGGCCTATCCCGAACTCGGCGACAGCGCGATTCACAAGCTGGTCCGCCTGATGGCGAAGCTGCTCGAAATGGAATTGCCGGTCATCGAAGACATAGGTCCATCGACGCTCAACATCGGCCTCATCCATGGCGGACGCGCGCCGAATGTCATCGCCGATGCCGCCGAAGCGCAGGTGCTGGTGCGCCTGGTCAGCGACTCGGCCCCCATCCGCGCTGCCATCCTTGCCGCCGCCGAAGGGCTGGCCGATGTCGACTTCACCCTGGAGATTCCCTTCGTGCGCCTGCGTGCCGTCGATGGCCTGCCCACCATGATCGCCAAGTTCACCACCGACATTCCCAAGCTCGGCAACTGGGGCGAGCCGCTGCTGCTCGGCCCCGGCAACATCCACGTCGCCCATACGCCCCATGAGAAGCTAGCCAAAAAGGAACTCTTCGAAGCCATCGACTTATACATCAAGGTCGCGAAGCAATTACTGGCATGAAACCGCCGGATATCGAATCCCCCGATTGAAATCTCTACAATCCATCTCTTCAAGGGAGAAGCATCATGACTGCATCCATCTATGACATTCCCGTTCGCAAAATTACCGGCGCCGAAGCATCGCTCGGCGAATACAAAGACAAGGTTGTCCTGGTCGTCAACGTAGCGTCGAAATGCGGCCTTACTCCGCAGTACGAAGGTCTCGAAGATATCTACCGCAAATATCGCGACCAGGGTTTTGTCATCGCTGCATTTCCGGCCAACGATTTCGCCGGCCAGGAGCCCGGCACCAACGAAGAAATCCAGTCCTTCTGCACCACCAGCTTCGGCGTGGACTTTCCGATGTACGACAAGATCACTGTCGTCGGCGCCCACAAGCATCCGCTCTATGCCTCACTCATCCAGGCACAGCCGAAGGCCATCAGCACCGCGCCGGTTCCGTTTGCGGAGAACCTGAAGAAGTACGGCATTTCGCCCAATGCCGAACCCGAACTACTGTGGAACTTTGAGAAGTTTCTGCTCAGCCGCAGCGGTACGGTCGTGGCCCGGTTTGCCCCGGATACCAAGCCCTCCGATCCTGCGCTGATTGCCGCCATCGAGAGCGAACTTGCAAAGCAATGACGCCCCCGCCAGGCTTCGACCTGTTTTTCCGGCGTCTGAAAACGACAAGGCCGCCCCGTTCGGACGGAGCGGCCCTCGCTGGCCAACGTGCTGAGGAGAGCTAAAAAAACCGTTGACCAGAATAAATCTGTGCGGCGGAATTCCCCTTTTTGATGGGGCACGACGTGGGTCCTGCCGTGAAAAGCGCCGGAAATCAATTGGGCTTTAGTATCTGCGTGAGAACCGGGCTCGGCGCCAACTTGCTGATATGGAGTGACCCTGTCAACCTCATCTCATCCCGTGGGGTGGTTTTTGTTGTTGTCGTTGTTTTTGCCGTTTGTCGAGCACAGGGCCAGCAACAGTGGGGGCAGATTTGAACGACGATTGATCAGTCTGATATTCGCGCGTCGAAGTCGCATAATCATGATCCGTCGGGAGCTGCCTCTGACTAACGTCGCGAGTCCGGCCGAGCCTGTCGCATAGCAAGTACGAGGATTCTCCTTCGTGCGTGCTCCGCCTGTTGCTGGCTCTGTGCTCGAGTTGGGCAAGCCTGTTCATGGTCAGGTTCTTGTTTTTCCCTCTTGGGGAGTTTTTGCTTTTGTTCTGCTTTTGCTTTTGTCTTTCTCAGGCCGCCATTGGTCGGCTGGCTGCCGCTTCAGCCCTGATCCCGATGGCCCAGATGAATCCCAGCAATTCGCGCCCTACTGCAGTGACGATTTTGCGTCGGTCCTTACCGGCTGCCGCCAGCCGGGAAAAGCGTTTGTGCAGCCGGTGTTGCGCTTTCCAGGCGATTTCCTTTATCTCTTCCGGCAAGCCTTCCTGGCGCTTGCGCAATGCCGGCCCCACTGCCGGCCGGAACTTGTAACTCCAGGCCGCTTCCACCGCGATCCGGCGCAGATGCGCGTTGCCCGTCTTGGTGATCCGCCCCCGCCTGGTCCGTTCCCCGCTGGAGTCCTCGCTGGGCACCGCCCCGCTGTATCCCATCAACTGCCGGGCGCCGGCAAAGCGGGTCAGGTTGCCCAACTCCGCGGCAATCGTCACTGCCGAAATCTGCGCGATGCCGCGTAACGCCTGCAGGTCCCGGACCACTTCCTGCAATGCCGGCGAAGCTACCTTCACCGCCTCTGCGATGGCCTGCTCCAGCCGCGCCACCCGTTCCCCCATGTGCTCCACTTCGTGCAAATAATCCAGCCGTGTTGCCTCCTGAGCCATCGGCTCAAAACGCAACTGCCGCACCCACTTCATGTACTCCTGCGTCCATGCCTTCACGCCATGCTCAGCACGCCGGCCTGTGCGCAGAAGAAACTTGCCCAGCCGGTGCCGCGCACGCAACTGATCCTGCTTGGCCGATTCCCGCGCCCGCACCAGATCGCGTAGAGCCTCGGATCCCTCATCGGGAACCCACACCGCGGTCAAATCACCCGACCGGTAACTGCGCGCCAGCTTCTCCGCATCCCGCCGATCCGTCTTCACCCGGTTGCCGGCCATTACCGGAACCAGCGTCGGCGCAATCACCTCGCACTTGACTCCCAACTCCGCCAGTTGCCAGTAAAGAACGTATCCCGTGGGACCAGCCTCGTAGCAGGCCCGCAAATGCTCCACCGGCCCCAGCTTCTTCATCAGCTTGCGCACCGACTCGATGCGGTTGGCGATCGTTCCCAGGCTGCGCACCTCGCCATCCGCCTCGGCAACGGCAACAGCGATCGTCTCGGCATGGACATCCAAACCCAAAAATCGTACCTTTTCCTTCATGACCGGTTCCTCTCCGCTTGTGGCTCTGAACTGTGTTTCTGTCTTGACTCACAGCCTAACCCACGATCAGCGCACTGGACCGGTCACTCCATTTTGACTAACCTGCTACGTCGCGAAGCGACGCTACCTGCCGATTTTGAATTCATCCGGTATTTCCGGATTCTCCCCGCCGGTCAAAGTTAGTTCTCACGCACACACTTTAGCCCCCGAGTGACGTCTTCTTCGGCATCACCACTTTTCCCTCAGGTTGTTCAGCGTCCACCTGCGCCCCGGTTACTGATCGCCGCCCAGCGCATTTTCAACCGCGGTGATTGTCCCGAACAATCCATCCTGCTCGCCATTCAGCCCTGCGGTGAAGAACAGGCTGGTGGACGCCCCCGAGGTCGTTCCGCCGCCAAACGCGATATCCCACAAGCCGTCAATTGCGATCGGATTGTTATTGGCGTCGTTCAGAAGTCCCTTGAACCGCCCCGTGACGGCGTCGTATGCGGCGATCTGTCCGCTGCCGAACTGCCCCACCAGGATGTTATGGCTGAAGGTCCCGAAGTCGCTGGGAGCCTGCGTGATTCCCCACGGTCCATTCAGCCATTGGCCGTGCTGCAGACGGTGCAACAACCGCCCGGAGGTGGAAAACACATCGACAAATCCCAATCCCGGGCCGTCCACTTCGTCGTGTTTCTGGCTATCCTGCTGGGCGAAGGCAACGTAAAGGTCGCCGCCGATGTTCTGCACGTTGAAGGGAGCATACCCGTCGGGAAGGCTTTCATCCTGGAAGGCGTCCTCGCCCATCGAGACATGCTGGAAGCTGGTGTTGTAGACAGCCACGCGACCCTTGCGGAAATCGGCCACGTAGAGAAAGTTTGCCGTGCCGCCGGAAGATGTGGCCGAAGTTGCCAGCGCAACGCCTTTGAACACCGAAGCGCTGTGGGTGTTGACCTTGATCACCGCCGTCGGGCCCCCGTTCCAGCCGGAGATGGTCCCGTCCTCCGTTACGAAGATGAAGTGAGCCGGATTTCCCGGAGTAAGTTGGAAATCGGTGGTGCCGTTGAACACCTGTCCCGTCGGCGTTCCCGTGGGACTGATGCTCGTATCCCCCGATGGAACGGCCACGCAGTTGGTATTCGTCCCTGCCGGGCATGGCTGCCCCAGGGGAATGGCTGCGCCCGCGCCGGTGTCAAGAGTGGTCAGGCCGGGACCGTTGTCGGAAATCCACCACGGGCTGCCTGAACTGCGCGACATCCCCCACGGGTTGACCAGGTTCGGATCGGTCGTGGCTGCCATCCCGGGTATGTCCGAAATCAGGTTGGTTTGCTTGTAGTGTTGTTGCGCGGTGAGAGTCGTTGCCAGTGAGAACAGGCCGAGCGATGCGATGCCCAGGCTTCGTGCGATGCGGACCATGTGACTCCTTTGCCTCTGCCCCAGATTTGCGGTGAGTGCACTTTCTTTCGCTGAGGGGGAAGGTGTTCCCAGCGACGTCCCAAACATAGGCGAGTCGCCATCCGGCAGGTGTCAGGCAATTGTCAACGGCTGGTCATTTCCTTGCTTGAGATTTAAGACAACGGGATGAATGCCGCGCTACGACTTGTGCACACCGAACCCGTTCGCGGCGATCCATACCGCGCCCGTCAGCCTTTCGATGGACGCGTCCATCCTCCCAGCGGTGGATGCCCGTGGTAACACCGATCCGTTAGTGTCCGCATGAGGCTCAGCAACAAAAGTTGGCTATTCCCCACACGATGACTGACGCCTCGTCCCCGATTTGAGGTCAGTTTTACGGAGGTTCCGTGCGTACATTTGCTTTCTCCAGGGCGATCTTCGGATGGCTCGTTCTCGCGTTGTATTTCATCCCCAAAGCACCGTGTCAGCAACTTGCAACCGGCAACATCAGCGGCGTGGTCACCGATCCATCCGGCCGCGCGTTGAGCAATGTCACCGTCACGCTCGCCAATGCATCTCAAGGCACCCAACGCAGCTACAAGACCGGGGACGATGGCGTGTTCTCCTTCGCAACCCTGGAAGCGGCCGGTTACAACCTGTCCGCAGCCGGCCCGACGGGCTTCGCGGAGTGGCGCCAGGACATGAGCCTGGAAGTTGGCCAAAGCCGCAGCGTGATGATCCGCTTGCAGGTCGCCGGCGATCGCACCAACGTCGAGGTCACCGCCGACACGCAGCAGGTAGTGGACACCACCAGCTCCGATCTCGGCGGCGTCATCGGCGCCCGCCAGATCGAGACCCTTCCGCTCAACGGCCGCAACTACCTCGAACTGGCCTACCTCGTCCCCGGCAATGCGCCCGCGCCCAACTTCGATCCCACCAAGGAACACACCGTGGTGATCGCCTCCGCGGGGCAAACCGGCCGCGGCGGCAACGTCACCATCGACGGCGCCGACAACAACGACGATGCCGTGGGTGGTTCATTGGTCAACGTTCCCGAAGATGCCGTGCAGGAGTTTCAGATCGCCAGCAACCGGTTCTCGGCCGGATTGGGGCGTTCCGGTTCGACCGTCGTGAATGTGGTCACCAAGGAGGGATCGAATCAATTCCACGGCGGCCTGGGCCTCTACGAGCGTGACAAGGTCCTGCAGGGCCTGCCCGCGACCTACGATCCGTCGGTCGGAACCACTCCCCCATTCCACCGCCAGCAATATGCCGCCGACCTGGGCGGTCCGATCCGCCACGATAAAGCCTGGTGGTTTGTCGCCATGGAAGATCGCCGGCAGCTTGGCGCCGACCTCGTGGGCGTTCGCGACACTGCGCACCAGTCGATCGATCGCGTATTCGCCACCGCTCCGCTGCATGACTACCTCACCACCGAGCGCCTCGACTGGCAGCTCTCCCAGCGCGATCGCATCGGCTTCCGCGAATCGCTCGAACTCGAAGACGACCTGAGCCAGAGCACGCTCGATCGCTCCGTAGGCACCGCCGCGTACCGGCAGACCGCGGTGAACCACCTGCAGGGCCTCGCCACCGACTGGGTGCACATCTTTACGCCGTCGGTGGTCAACCGCCTGAGCTTTGCGGATAACAACTTCATCAACACCACATCGCCCACTTCGCTGGCCCCGCAGATTACTTTCCCCGACATCGATGACGGCGCAACCTATCGCGTTCCCCAGCAGACCCTGCAGTTCCGCCTCCAGGGCGATGAAATGCTCAGCTGGACGCGGCACAAGCACACGCTCAGCTTCGGCGGCGGCGTGCAGTCCATCGACGCCGACTTCAACCTGGGCGTGTTCCAGCAAGGCAACATCATCGCCGTAGAGGATTTCCCCGATTTCGATCGCAACGGCGACGGCAAGGTCGACGACAACGATCTGCTGTTTGCCATCGGTCTGCGCAGCTCTACGCCCACGCGCCCGCTCGATCTGCCCAACAACGACAACTACCACGTTGCATGGTTTGCGCAGGACGACTGGAAGGTGATTCCCAAACTCACGCTGAACCTCGGCCTGCGCTGGGAGATGGACACCAATCTCAACAACCTCAGCTGGTATGCGCAGCGCAATCCCATCGTGCAGTCGTTCTATCAAGGCACGCGCCATCGCGACTTCAACAACTGGAGCCCGCGCGTTGGATTCAACTACGCGGTCAATCCCGACCTGAGCATCCATGGCGGGTACGGCATCTACTACGACCGCATCACGCTCGAAATCATGTCCCTCGAAAAAGGATTTGACGGGCGCGCCCTGGCCTTGAATGTCACCGCCGGCAACGTGACCACCGATCAAAATGGCGTGCCGATTTTCCTTAACCAGGACGGAACCTTCAAGCCCGGCGCGCCGCAGGTTCTCTCCAGCCCTTTCAGCGGATTCCCGTTCACCGGCGCCGGAGCTGCCGGCATCGACGTCATCAACAACCGCCTGCGCAATCCCATGGTGCAGCAGTTCAATCTCGGCGTCGAGAAGCAGATCGGCCAGGGCCTCCTCGTGAAAGTGGATGGAGTGCACAACCTGGGCACGCGCTTCATTATCGGCCGCCCCGTGGGCTCGGTCTACAACCCGCAGACGCAGGGACCCGACGGAGTCACGGATCTCGAGTCTGCGGTGAACACAAAATATGACGCGCTATGGGTAAGCGTGCGCCGGCGCTTCGCAAAGTATGGCGAGTTCGATGCCGCCTACACGCTGGCCAAGGCGTTCAACTACGCCAACGACGACCAGATTCCGTTCGAGTATTCGCCCATCGATCCCACCAATCTGCAGCGCGAATACGGCCCTCCTCCGAGCGATCAGCGCCATCGCCTGGTGCTCTCCGGCCTGGGCAATCTGCCCTGGAAGTTCCGCTTCGCGCCCATCTGGACCATCGCTTCGGGAGTGCCCATGGACATCCTGCTTCCCGACGGCAGCGAGCGCGTGCCCACCATGCAGCGCAATGCCGGCGGCCGCGAGTTCCACAACGCACGCCAACTGAATGCCTTCATCGCCCGGACCAATGCCGCAGGCGGTGTCTTCGAAGCCAGCGCCAACGCTAATGTCATGCTGCCCCAGGTCAGCGATCGCGCGCGATTCAACGACAGCTTCAGCGCCCTCGACTTCCGCCTCGACCGCACCATTTCGTTCGGAGATCGATGCACCCTCGACCTGATCGGCGAAGCGTTCAACATCTTCAACGTCACCAACATTCTCGGCGTGAGCAATCTGAATTACTCGGGATTTGCCAACACGCTCTCTCCGGACCGGAATGATCCGACCTTGTCCTCGAGCTTCGGCAGGCCGGTATCTACGGCGGGCGGCGTATTCGGATCGGGCGGCCCCCGCGCATTTCAATTTGCGGCAAAGTTCAGTTTTTAGCACTTCGCCCGCCTGCCGAACCACAGCCCTTCCGTTTCCCATCCTTGCGACGTTTTACCGTCGCGAGGGTGGGAAACCACCGACTCAAATCCCCAATCACGACCCGCCCATTCGACCAGGTCCTCACACCCACTCGACGGATGTGCGAACCCTGTCCGTTATCGCAAAGTATCTCCAGCGGCAATACGCCGCTGGAGCCCATCATGCCAACATCTCTCGTCGAATTCTCGAATGAGCTTGCCGATGCCGTAGAGCACGCCGGCAAATCCGTCATCACCGTGCTCGACGGCGGCCGCGAAGGAGTCAGCGGCACCGTCTGGCGCGACGGCGTCGCCATCACCGCCGAGCACACCATCCGCGGCCGCGAAGAAGTCACCGTCCTGCTCCCCTCCGGAGCCAAAACCAGGGCCAGCGTCTCCGGCCGCGATCACGGAACCGACCTCGCCATCCTTCAGGTCCCCGGTATTTCCCCCGTCACCATCGCCGACGAATCGCAATCCCGCGTGGGCGACATCATCCTCGCCGTGGGGCGCCGCGAAGCCGAAGGCATCGCCGCCACCTACGGAATGATCAGCGCCATCAGCGGACCGTGGCGCACCTGGCAGGGCGCGCGGGTCGATCGCTGGCTGCGACTCGATATCAACCCCTTCACCGGCTTCTCCGGCGGCCCCATCGTCAACGCCCGCGGCCAGGCCATTGGCATGGCCACTTCCGGCCCTCGCCGCTCCGCCGTCACCATTCCTGCCTCCACCGTGAACCGGGTCGTCGATCAACTCGTCCAGCGCGGCCGCATCGCCCGCGGGTATCTCGGCATCGGCATGCAGCCGGTGGCCTTCCCCGAAAACACTCGCCAGTCGCTTGGCATCAGCGCCGATCGCGGATTGCTCATCGTTGCCGTCGCCCCCGGTAGTCCCGCGGAAAAGGCCGGCATCCTCCTCGGCGACATCCTGGTCAGGGCCGACGGAGCCTCGATCGAAAACATGCATAGCCTCCAGTCGTTTCTCGACTCGGAAAACGTCGGTAAATCCATAGCGCTCGACGTCGTCCGCGGCGGCCAACTCGTCAAACTCTCCATCACCGTCGGCGAAAAGCAGAAAAGTTAGCTTCTAGCCTCTAGCCTCTAGCCTCTGGCTTCTAGCTACTAGCTGTTAGCTTCTAGCCTCTACCCATGGACTTCCATTTCTCACGGCTGTGACGAAAGCCAGGAGGCCGCGCAAATCACAATGGCGAACGCTACGAGCTTCAGCCGTGAACGCTACGGCCTTCAGCCATGAAGGGTAGAGCTTCAGCCCCGAAGGGTAGGGCTTCACCACGCAGGGTAGGGCTTCACCACGAAGGCTAGGGCTTCACTACGAAGGGTAGGGCTTCACTACGAAGGGTCCGGGCGTCAGCCATGAATGGTACGGGCTTGAGCCGTGAAGGGTACGGGCTTCAGCCCGTACATCAACTCCACCCAAATCAATGGGGCTTTAGCCCCTGAGGGACGTCTTCCTTGACGATTCACCGGGTGCCCAGGTCCTAGACTTGCGACCTGGGATCGGCGCTAACATGGCCCACGAGATCCTGCTATCAGGAACCCGGAAGCTAAAAGCCAGAAGCTGAATAAAACTGAAAGCTGAAAGCTGAAGCTGTCCTCACCCCCCAGGAGCCGCAACTATGCATCCACCCACTTCCCCCGGCATCACTATCGGATACGCCGTGAATTCCGTCGCCGCATGGCTGCGCCAGATCACGGTACGAATCAACGGACGCCGCGGCTCCCATGGCTCCGGCGTCCTCTGGTCCTCGAAAGGGCTCATCGTGACCAATGCGCACGTCGCGTCCTCGCCGGTACATTCGGTCGAGTTCGCCGACGGAAGAAAGACCGAAGGCCGTCTCCTCGCGCGCGATCCGCAGCACGATCTCGCCGCGCTCGCCATCGACGCCCAGTTTCTTCCCTCGGCATCGGTGCGCAGCGCCCTCCAATGCCGCGCCGGCGAACTGGTGATCGCGGTCGGCAACCCGGTCGATGGCGATGGAGCCGTGAGCCTCGGCATCCTTCACCGCCTGCCCGGAAGCCGGCCGTTTCTGTTTGCCGACATCCGCCTCGCCCCCGGCAACTCGGGAGGCCCGCTGGCTGACGCCCACGGCAACGTCATCGGCATCAACAGCGCCATCATCCACTCCCTCGGCTGCGCCGTCAGCAGCGATGCGGTGCGGCTATTCCTCAAAAGTGCGGGGTTGGCGGAGGCCGCTTGATCCGGGTACTGGTCTGGGCCAGGTCGGCCATCACCCGCGCGGGCCTCGAAGCCATCGCCCAGGCCGACCCCCGCTTCGAAGTGACCGCCCCTGGGACCCGCTCCCCCGATCTGCTCTCCGCCATGCGCGAATCCGCCCCCGACGTGGTCCTCATCGACCTTGCCGACACACCCATTTCCCGCCTCCTCCCCGGTTTCTCCGACCAGCCCTCCGCTCCCGCCGCCGTGGTTCTTCTCGACAGCCTCCGCCGCAGCGATGTTTTGCGCGTCCTTCAGGCCGGTGTCCGCGCCGTCCTCGTCCGCGAATCCCCTCCCACCGAAATCACCGCCGCTCTCGAAGCCGCGCACGACGGCCTCGCCGTCTTTTCCCCGGAGATCCTCGACGTCCTCCTGCCCGCGTCCACCGAGCTTTCCGAAGACGGGGACCTGCCCCCCGGCGAACCACTGACCCAGCGCGAAAGCAGTGTCCTGGCGTTGATGGCCGAGGGCGCCGCCAACAAGGAGATCGCCGCCCGCCTCCATATCTCCGGCCATACCGTCAAATTCCACGTCAGCTCCATCCTGAACAAACTCGGCGCCGCCACCCGCACTGAAGCCGTCACCCGCGGCTACAAAGAGGGCCTGATCCTGATGTGAAGCCCCGATCGGACGTTGATCGGGGTTTTGCAGGATCATTTCCCCCTTTCGGAGCACAATCGCATCCCCCCAAACGTCCCGGAAAACTTTTCTTGGCGTTTCCACCCGAATCCGATGTAGTATTTCGCTAAATCTGACAGGAACTCCGCAGTTTTCGCTCACCCGATCGATGGGAAGGACGCGAATCCCTTTCTGTGCAGTCAATTTGGCGTGGCGATGAAGTGTCGGTGTCTGTACGGATCGGTCTTCAGGGGTTTGCACGATGCCCACTCTGCTTCGTTCGTCCTTCTTCCTCAGTCTGCTGTTCCCAGTCGCCGCCGCCACCCTCTGTGCCCAAAACATAGCGGAACTCCAGAAGCTGGCCAACGCCGGCGATCCCCAGGCCCAGTTCCGGCTCGGCATCGCCTACGCAGCCGGACAAACTGTGCCCTTCGACATCTCCCAGGCCCTGGCCTGGTACCGCAAAGCCGCGGAAAAAGGTGTCGGCGAGGCCGAATACAACCTCGCGGTCGCGTATCAAAATGGGCTGGGCGTCGCCAAAGACGAGGCGGAATCCCTGCGCTGGTACGTGAAAGCCGCCGAGCGGGGAATTCCCGACGCCCAATTCACTCTCGCGCGTGCCTATGAGACCGGCCGCGGGGTTTTGAAAGACCGGACTCGCGCCGTCTTGTGGTATCGCAAAGCCGAGGAAAAGAACGCCTACCAAAGCGCGGAGCTGGCCCTGGGCGACATGTATGCCACCGGCCAGGGAGCGGCCAAGGATCTCGCCGAAGCCATGCGCTGGTATCGCAAGGCCGCCGAGAACGGCAGCCTCGTTGCCGAGTGCCGCCTGGCCGCGGGCTACCTCATCGGTTCCGGCGTTCCACCGGACAATTCCATGGCCGCCCAGTGGTTTCAGAAGGCCGCCGCGCAGGGCGTTTCGTTCGCCCAGTACGAACTCGGCAGTATGTATGAGGCCGGCGAAGGCGTCCCCCAGGACTACGCCGAAGCTTACTTCTGGATGTCGCTCGCCGCGAACCTGGAGACCCGCCCTGCGAAAAGAGAGGAAATTGCCGTGCGCCGCGACGCCGCCGGGTCCCACCTGACCGAAGCCGCCCAGTCAGACGTGCGCGAACGGGTCCACAAATGGGCGGAGCAGCATCCTCCCGCCCCGTAAAGCCTATTCGTAGGCAAGCGCGTCGATGGGGTCCTTGCGCGAAGCCATCCACGCCGGGTAGAGTGCCCCGCCGAGCGCGCCGGCGAATGCAATCAGCGTCCCCCAACCAACCCAAGTCGTGGTCATTTCGAACGCGAATGTGGGGAACTTGATGTGCAGCAGCTCCCTGACACCAAACGTGGCAACAATGCCGAGCAGGACACCCACCACTGCAAGCACCCCGGTTTCACGCAGGATGACTGCGACGATGGCTAACTTGGAAGCTCCCATGGACTTCAGAATCCCGATTTCGCGGGTGCGCTCCAGCACGGCCGTATACATCGATTGAAAGATGACTAGGAAGCCGACGACCACAGCGATGGTGATGACGACGTTCAGGGCCAGATCGAACCCCGGGAACTTGGAAGGAGTGTAGAGCGCAATCAGGTCTGCCATGGTCTGCACCTTGTAGTTTCCCAGTCCCTTGGTAGACAGGATTTCGGTGGTTATCAGCTTGTCGTTGGCTGGATTATCGGCTTTGAGATAGATCACCGAAGCCTTGCCCTCCGCGCCAATCAGGCTGCCCATGGTTTCAATAGGGATGAGCTTGCGGCCGCCTTTCCCGCTCTCAACGATCCCACAGATGCGGAACGTGTGGTTCAGGACCTGGATGGTGTCGCCCACATTGCGGCCCGAAGCGGCGTGGGCAAACACGTCGTCGACGATCACGTCGTAGGGATCTTTGAACGGTCCGCCCGAAACAAAGACGAATGGCTTGAGCGCGTCGTAGCTGACGAAGTCAATTCCATAGAGAATTTCGACCGAACCGCTCATTGAAAAGTCGGAAATCACCGGTGAGGCCGCGGCGACATGCGGCAAGCGGCGAAAAAAATCAGAAAGCTTGGCCGACATGGGCGCGCCGCTAACGCCGTTCATGAAGCTCGCGTTCGAGGGACTCACCACCAGGTCGGCGCCGATTCCATTGGTGCGCTCCTTTTGGTCGTTGAGCATGCCCATGAAAATGGCGACGATCGACAGAATCATGACGACTTCGATGGCCACCGCCAGCACGCTGATGATGGACCGCACCGGGCGATGCAACAGATTGGCGAACACCAGCTTGTTCATGTTGAGACGGACTCCGCGAGGCCGCGCCGGTTGGGGGGCGCGCGCCTCTCCTGTTCAGGTTAGCAGCCGGCGCCCCAGCCACCCGGAAACGCCAAAAGCGGCGAATCCAGCACGTCTGCATTGCATCTAGATAGGCAAAAGCACCCCGGGAACCACGGTCATCAATGAATTCCCGGGCCGGAACAAGGTCCAAAGCCGGAGAAGTATGGTAAAAACCAGGAAAGACTGGGCGGCATGGTCTTGAATAAGTCGGTTTGCGGGTATACTGTTAGCACAATTTCCACAGGATTTTGGCTCGCTCGGGTTAACCGATGGGAAGTTTTGGTGAAGACCTGCGCATGGAGCGGATGTCCCGCGGCATAGCGCTGGAACACATTACCGCAATCACCAAGATCAGCCAGCATCACCTGCTTGCGCTGGAGCAGGAGAGGTTTCGTCAACTTCCCGGCGGCATCCTGAACAAGGGAATCGTGCGCGGCTACGCCGGGGCAATCGGGCTCGATCAGCACGACTGGACGGAGCGGTTTCTGCAGGCCTATCGCGCCTCGGGCATGGTGGTCGAAGACCCCAACTGGACCGCATTTGCTTCCAACGTAGGAAAAGCCCGCCTGCAGCGCCGCGAGGCCAACGAGTTCCGGCTGCGCTGGCTGGGTGCGCTCATCATGCTCCTGCTCGTGGCGCTGGCCGGCTTCCTCATGGTGCGGTATTACGGGGTGCGCGCCGGATGGTGGCCGACTGTGCTCCCTTCCAACCCTGTCACTCCCAAGGTGCACGGCGCGTATGTCGCGGTGCGCGATTGGGTTACGCACATACTGGCCTGAACGGCGCCGCCCATTCTCCGGCCCGCCATCCTGTCGGGAAGCAAGAAATCTAAGCCTCGCCGCTTCACATGCCTTTCTCTACGGCCGAACCGGCCCCCGTCGCCATTCGCTGCGACTTTTTTCGCTGCTGGCCCCCGCAGCAATTACCATAAAGGCATGCACCCTTAGGCTCAGGCCTTCTGGTACAGGTTTGCCTTGCCCCGCTTGGTTCGGCGTTTCTTGCAGCGCCGTTTATCCGAATACTCCTTGAGTTGGGAACGCGCAGTGATGCGGATCGGAGCATTCGGGAGGGTCCCCGGGGAATCACGGCAAGCTATCTCAAAACCCTTGAATGGGGAGGAATGCCAATTTGAGCGATCGTTTTCTTTTTACCTCCGAGTCAGTGACCGAGGGCCATCCCGATAAAATTGCCGATCAGGTTTCCGATGCGATTCTGGATGCCTGCCTGGAACAGGATCCCTACAGCCGCGTCGCCGCTGAAACCCTGACCGCAACCGGCCTCGTGGTCATCGCGGGCGAGATTACAACTAAAGCCTATGTTGATTTCCAAACCCTGGTGCGGGGCGTGGTCGCCTCCATCGGATACGACAACGCGCTCTACGGATTCGACTCCAACACCTGCGCGGTGATCTCCAGCATCAACAAGCAGTCCGGCGACATTGCCCAGGGTGTGGACACGGGCGGGGCCGGCGACCAGGGTATGATGTTCGGCTATGCCTCCAACGAGACCAAGGAACTGATGCCGGCGGCCATCTCGCTGGCCCACAAGCTCACCCGCCGCCTCACTGAAGTCCGCAAGAGCGGCAAGATGCCCTACCTGCGGCCCGACGGCAAGAGCCAGGTGACGGTGGAGTACGACGAGAACGGCAAGCCCGCGCGCATCGATGCGGTGGTGATTTCGACCCAGCACTCCGAGAGCGTGAGCAATGAAGAGCTCAGGGCCGACATTCTTCGCCATGTGATCCAGGCGGTGCTTCCCGCCAAGTGGCTGGATGAGAACACCAAGTACCACATCAACCCCACCGGCCGGTTTGTCATCGGCGGACCGATGGGCGATACCGGCCTCACCGGTCGCAAGATCATCGTCGACACCTACGGCGGCGCGGGCCGTCACGGCGGCGGCGCGTTCAGCGGCAAGGACCCGACCAAGGTGGACCGCTCCGCGGCATACATGGCTCGTCATATCGCCAAGAACATCGTGGCTGCCGGGCTGGCTGACAAGGCCGAAGTGCAGCTCGCCTACGCCATCGGCGTGGCCGAGCCGGTCAGCGTTCGCGTCGACACCTTCGGAACCGGCAAGTTGAGTTCGAGCCAGCTCACCGACCTGGTGCGGAAGAACTTCTCGCTCACGCCGAAGGGCATCATCGAGAGCCTCGACCTGCGCCGTCCGATCTACCAGAAGACCGCTGCCTACGGTCACTTCGGCCGCACCGAGCCTGAGTTCACCTGGGAGGCGACCGACAAGGCCGCCGCCCTGGCCGAGCAGGCTGGGCTTGTGGCTGCCGCCAAGTAGCCGCAACTCAACCGCGCATTGCGAACGGGATCCTTCCAGCCGGAAGGATCCCGTTTTTGCTTGGCCCCGTCCTCGGACTCGAGTACGAACGTCAGTAGGGCTTGATGGTGCGAATGAAGGTCGCGGCGGTGCCGTCGGCGGGATTCACAAAGTGCACGTCCGCAGGGTCGCGCCGCGGGGTATCCACAGAGAAGAATACGAGCGGGCTTTCCACCACCTCGGGAATGCTGTGCACCACGTTGCGGCGAAAGAAAAGCAACTGACCTGGCCCCAGCTCCATCGGTTCGCTCCCGTCCACGATGAACGTTCCCCGCCCGCAAATCACCTGCAGGTACTCATCGCAAGTCTTGTGATAATGCGCGGGCACCGCACGGTAAATGCGAAACAGCCGCGAACTGGCGGCAGCCTCATCGGTGAGCCGCATGTCGAGCAGCATCGTATCGGCGGTTGGAGGAAATCGTTGAGCGAGACCCTGAAGATCGAAGGTCGAGGTCAGCATGGCCATCCTTTCCTTGTTTTCATGGTCGGCCCCGTGGTTGCCCACGCCCACCCACTACCATAGTAGCCATGCGAGTCCTTTCCGCAGCTGAAATGCAGGCTTGCGACCGCGCTACCACCGAGCGCTTTGGAATTCCATCGCTTGACCTCATGCGTCATGCATCGGAAGCAGTGGCGACCGTCGCGCGTCTCTATTTCCCCCGTGCCCGCCGCGTCACCGTCTTTTGCGGCCGTGGCAATAACGGCGGCGACGGCATGATGGCCGCGCTCCAGCTCGCAAATGCCGGACTCGCCGTGACGGTCATTCTTCTCGGCTCGCCAGGCGAAATCAAGGGCGATGCGGCCACAGCATGGCGGGAACTGGATGCGGCCGCCTCATGCGCGATTCACGTGGTTGCGACCGCCGATGACCTGGCAAAACACAACGAAGCGCTTGAAGCCGATCTGATTCTCGATGCGGTCGTAGGAACCGGGTTTAAGCCGCCGCTCAAAGGCCTGGCGCTGGCGGCCCTGGAGTGGCTGCAATTGTCTCCAAGGCAAGTAAAAATCCTTGCGGTAGACCTTCCCTCCGGCTGGCCTGCGGATGATATTCACGCCACGGTTCGCGATCGCGTTTTCCCCGCCGATGCGGTGGTCACGTTTACCGCTCCCAAACCCGCGCATCTCTTCGGTCAGTTGACACGCTCCTGGGACGATCCGGTGGTTGTCGCCCCGATCGGGTCGCCGGATGAGGCAATCATTTCGGACTTGAACATTCAGTGGGCGGGATCCGCGCAATCGCTCACCCAGGCTCCCCGCGCGGCCGACTCGAACAAAGGCAAATTCGGCCATGTTCTGGTGGTGGGCGGTTCGTTCGGATCCGCCGGAGGCAAAGCCGGAGCTCCCGCCATGACTTCGCTCGCGGCGCTCCGCATCGGAGCCGGCCTGGTGACCGCGGCCGTGCCCGCGCCCGCCCTCCCGGTGGTGTCGAGCCACGCGCCCGAATTGATGACATGGCCATTGAAAGCCAACGACGCCGGCCAGGCCTCGCCTGCCAATCTCGCCGATGACCATCTCGACGCGATGACCAAGGGCATTACCGTGGTTGCGATCGGTCCCGGACTGGGTCAGAGCGACGACACCGCTCGCTTCTGCATCGGATTCCTCGAAGCCACATCGATGCCCACCGTAATCGACGCCGACGGCTTGAACATCGTGGCGCAACATCCCGGCTTTCTCGGGCGGCTCACTGAAAACGGGCGGAGGATCGTCATCACTCCGCATCCGGGCGAAATGGCGCGCCTGACCGGCATCTCCACCACCGACGTCCAGGCCAATCGCCTCGACGTCGCGCGCAACTTCGCCCGCCGCAACGGCGTCACCGTCGTATTGAAGGGCGCGCGCACCCTGATCGCCCACCGCGACGGCCGCGTGGCGGTGAACACCACCGGTAATCCCGGCATGGCCAAGGGCGGGAGCGGCGACCTGCTTACCGGGATGGTTGCGGGCCTTCTCGCTCAATATAAAGACAGTCCTGAGCGTGCCGTTGAGGCTGGGGTGTTCCTTCACGGTCTTTCGGCCGACTTGGCGGTACGCGACGGTGACGAGCACACGTTGCTTGCCACCGACAGCATTCCGCATCTTTCTCAGGCTTTTCGCTTCCGCTCCCGCACCGTTAACGGTTATGTTTGGTTGCAGGGGCTGCCGACGGAAGTGTGTCCACCGGAATCGGGCTCCCGCGAGGCAGCAGAATGAGCAAGGAAGCCCCTGTGGCGGAAGGCCGCGTACACGAATTCACCACCCGCAGCGGCGCAGACACGGTCGAAGTGGGCCGCAAGCTGGCCGCTTTGCTGAAGCCTCCGCAACTTCTGCTGCTGCGCGGCGAGCTCGGCACGGGCAAAACCACCCTGGTGAAGGGTATTGCGCAGGCCCTCGATGCCGCCGAGCCCGACGAAGTCACCAGCCCCACCTTCACCCTGATTCACGAGTACGACGGCACCCACGACGGCAAGCCCATCAAGCTGTTTCACATCGACGTCTATCGCCTCGAATCCGAACGGCAGCTGGAAACCCTCGGCCTCGACGAACTGCTTACCCCCGACGCATTGGTCTTTATCGAGTGGGGCGACAAGTTCAAGAGCATCAAGAAGCGCGCCACGGGCGAGGTGGCCATCAGTTCCGAAGGCGGGGACGCCCGCAAGATCACCGTGACGTTGAAAGACGAGCGGAGCTAGCGGCGTTCGCGGAGTTGGCAAAATCTCGCCCAGCCATGTTGCCCTCTACCGCTAAGCCTATGAGCACCTCATCGAATACGAGCCATGCGTGCTGCGATTCGTGCGCAACTCCCGAGCCGGCGTCGCGTCCCGTTCTGTCGCGACAACTGGCATGGCTTCAGTTCGTCACCATCGGCTGGATGGTGGTCGAATGCACGCTGTCCTTGATCGCGGCGGCGCAGGCCCACAGCGTGGCTTTGCTCGCGTTCGGATCCGACAGCCTCATCGAATTGCTCTCCGCATCAGTGGTGCTGCTTCAGTTTCTTCCTCGTTTCCGCCTGAAAAAGCAGCACGCCGAACGCGCCTCCGCGATTTTGCTCTATCTGCTCGCAGGCGCCGTGGTGCTCATCGCTATCCTGGCTTATCACAGCCCCCTCGAAACCAGTTGCCTCGGCATCGGGATCACCGCGGCCGCGCTGGTTGCCATGCCCGTGCTGGCCTGGCTCAAGCGTCGCCATGCTCGAGCGGTCAACGATCGCGCCCTGGCCGCCGATGCCGTGCAGTCGGCCACCTGCGCCTACCTGGCCGGCGTAACGCTCGCCGGCCTTGTGATCTTCGCGCTGTGGCACATTGCATGGGTCGACACCGTGGCGGCCCTTGCCGCCGTACCTGTTCTCATCATCGAAGGCCGCCGCGCCTGGCGCGGCGAGGCGTGCGGCTGTGCCAACCTGGGTGCCCCATCCTGACGACGTTTTTTGTCGTTAGGGTGGGTGACCACGAACGTACATCGGCCTCTTCGTGATCGAGCCGTACAGTGCGCCCGCACCTCGCTGCATTAAGATGATCCACATCGACTGAGACTCTTGTCCGGAGGTTTTCGTGCGCCCCGCTCGCAAATCTGCATTCGCGCTTGTTGCCTGCTCTGCCGTTCTTCTTGCCTTCAATCCGTCGGTCACCTATGCCGCCGCCAAACCGCATATCTTCCAGCGGCCCGCGCTGAGCCGCGACCTGATCGCTTTCGGATACGCCGGCGATCTCTGGACTGTACCTCGAACCGGCGGCCGCGCCACCCGCCTCACCGCCGGCGTGGGCATCGAGTCCACGCCCATCTTCTCCCCCGACGGAAAGACCATCGCCTTCACCGGCGATTACGACGGCAATACCGACGTCTTCACGGTTCCGGTTACGGGCGGCGTGCCCTTTCGCGTGACGTATCATCCCTCGCCCGACGTCGCCGTAGGCTGGACGCCCGATGGCAAAAACATTCTCTTCCGTTCCACGCGGGAATCGGTCAGCCGCTACACGCAGCTCTATACGGTCCCCGCCAGGGGTGGAATTGCCACGCCGCTTCCGCTGCCCATGGCTTACCAGGGTCAGTTTTCGCCCGACGGCAAGCAGATCGCCTATTCACCCCTCAGCCCCGCATTCGGCTTCGGGTTTACCGGCTTTGTGGCCTGGGGCAACTACCACGGCGGCCTCGCCAGTACCATCTGGATCACCACCCTTCCCGACCTCGAATCGGTCGAAATTCCCCACGAACAGGCATCCGACTTCAGCCCCGTCTATGCCGGAGGCAAGATCTATTTTCTTTCTGGCCGCAAGGGCCGCATCACCATCTATCGTTACGACGCTGCCTCCAAGAAATCTCCGGTGACTGAAGCCCTGGCCAACGATGGACCCGACATCCGCAGCCTCTCCGGCGAAGGCGGGACGCTCGTCTACGACCGGCTCGGCGACATTTTTCTCTACGACACGGCCACCGGCGCCAGCCACGTCGTGCCCATCGAGATCGATGCGGACCTGCCCGACGTGCGCGCCAGGATCGAGAGTGTCTCCGAGCACATACAGAATGCTTCCGTCTCCCCCACCGGACTGCGTGCGGCATTCGAGGCCCACGGCGAGATTCTTACCGTCGCCGCCAAGCACGGCCCCACGCGCGATATCACCAACACGCCCGGAACCATGGAACGCCAGCCCGCCTGGTCTCCCGACGGCCAATCAATCGCGTATTTTTCCGACGAGTCCGGCCTCTACGCCTTGCACGTGGCTTCCCAGTTCGGCACCTCGGAAGCGGGAACCCCCACGGTGAAGAAATTCGAGCTCGCCAAAGAGCCTGCCTACTACTTCGATCCCCACTGGTCGCCCGACTCCCGGCGCATCGTCTTCCACGACAACCGGCTCAACACCTGGATAGTGGACACCACCACCGGCAAGTTAACGCAGATCGGACAGCAGGATGTCTATGGCGGCGCGAACGACGTTTCCTGGTCGCCCGACTCAAAATGGCTGGCCTATACCCACGCCCTTCCCAACCGCTTGAACGCGATCTTTCTTTATTCGGTTGATAACGGCCAGTCCACCCAGATCACCAATTCCATCGCCGATTCGCGCCTGCCCGCTTTCGATCGCGACGGCAAGTATCTCTTCTTCACCGCCAGCACCAACCGCGGTCCCGCCTTCTTCGGCCTCGATATGAGCACCGACCTTTACCAGGTCACATCGACTATCTACGCGGCGGTGCTGGCCGCCAACCAGCCCTCCCCGGTCGCTCCCGAACTCGAAGACGAAAAGCCCGCCGACAAGGAAGAAGCAAAAAAAGACGAATCGAAGAAGGATGGCGCAGAGGGAAAAGAGGGATCCGCAGATGAGAAGGCCCACGGTGGCAAGCCTGCTCCGGTTAAGCCCATCAAGATCGACCTCCAGGGTATCGAGTCGCGAATCGTCGCCTTGCCGCTGCCTTCGGCCAACTATACGGGACTCGCGGCGGGACTGAAGGGAAGCCTCTACTTCCTCGAGACCTCCAGCGATGGCCCCTTCGGCGATTCCAGCGCGACCCTGAACCGCTGGACGCTCGAAGATAAAAAGACCGAGAAGCTTGCCGAACACGTAACTGGTTTCGAACTCTCCGCCAATGGAGAAAAGATGCTGCTGGCGCTCGGCCATGCCCCGGAAGGCGGCGGACCCGGTGGGGGAGGCCCAGCCACCTGGGTCATCGCGCCTTCCAGTGGTCCGGTCAAGCCCGGCGACGGCGTTCTCAATCTCGCCGACATGAAGGTGCGGGTGAATCCTCCCGAGGAGTGGGCGCAAATGTACCGCGAGGTGTGGCGGATTGAGCGCGCGTACTTCTACGACCCGAATTACCACGGAACCGACACCGTGGCCGATGAACACCACTTCGAACCCTACGTCGCTTCCATTGGATCGCGCGCCGACCTCAATTACATCTTTCAGGAAATGCTGGGCGCCTTTTCGGTCGGGCACCTTCGCGGCGGCGGGGGCGCCATTCCCGAGGCAAAGAAAGTCCCCGGCGGCCTTCTCGGCGCCGACTACGAGATCAAAGACAATCACTATTGCCTCAAGAAGATTTACACCGGCGGCACCTTCAATCCCCAGGCCAGGGCGCCGCTGGCGCAGCCTGGCTTGAACGTGGCGCCGGGCGACTGCATCCTCGCCATCGAGGGCCAGGAACTCTCCGCCGGCATGGACATACAGCAACTGCTCGAAGCCACCGCCGGCAAAGTCATCAGCCTGAGAGTTGGCGCGCCCGACGGCAAAAACGCCCACGACATTTCCGTTACCCCCGTCGGCAGCGAAGCCGACTTGCGCAACATCGACTGGATCGAATCCAACCAGAAAAAAGTGGATAAGCTTTCCGACGGCAAGCTGGCCTATGTCTATCTGCCCAACACCTTCGACCAGGGATTCATCAATTTCAATCGCTACTACTTCGCGCAGACCGACAAGCAGGGCGCGGTGATCGACGAGCGATTCAATGGCGGGGGACAGGTCGCGGACTACTTCATCGAGGTGATGAACCGCCACCTTGAATCCTATTGGGCGCCCCGCTATGGGGTCGTCGACCACACCCCCAGCGCCGCCATCTACGGCCCCAAGGTGATGATTGCCAACGAACAGTCTGGCTCGGGCGGCGACGCGCTCCCCTGGCTCTTCAAGCAGGCCAAACTCGGTCCGCTGGTGGGCAAGCGCACCTGGGGCGGCCTGGTCGGTATTGGCGACTACCCGCCCCTGATGGACGGCGGCGCCGTGACGTCCCCGAACTTTGGTTTCTTCTCGCCCACCGGCCAGTGGGACGTCGAAAACCACGGAGTCGATCCCGACTACCCCGTCGAGCAGGATCCCAAGCTTGTGAGCGAGGGCCACGATCCGCAACTCGAAAAGGCTGTAGAACTGGCGCTGGCCGAACTGGCCAAACATCCTCCCACAAAAGTCGAGAAGCCCTCCTATCCCAACTATCACCAGGAAGGCGCGTCGTCGAAATGAGACGGCTTTTTCAGGGCGCTCGTCATGCGCGGATTACATGGCGAGCGCACCCACCGAAGATGGGATGCACTATAAAAAATGAGTTCGCTAACCTGAATTGCCCGTGCTGCCGATTCAAATTCCTGTTGTCTCTTTGCACATAATTAGGCGTGCCCGGAGCATACTTGAAATGAAAGAGAGCGGTCGCCCATCTCTTCCCACCCAGGCTGCAATTTCCGTCAACATTCTGGTTTGCGCAAAAAAAATATTTTGGGCTTTTCCCTGTGAAGAGACCTTAACTAGCTTATATTTAAACACTTGCGCGCCATTGCACCGAAAATAGGTCAAAAAAACGGATTGAAACTAAACGACTTAGCTCACTCCAGTGACATTTTTGATCCGATCCTGCCGGAGCCCAAGTCCTTGATTCATAAGGCAAATGCCTGGTTGCCGGGCGCTCCAGACCTCGCTTTTGCGACCTGGGATTCATGGCCTAGGCGGTGGCCAACTGCTGCTGCTGGCCGGCCAGCTTTACGCTGACCACCTTCGAAACGCCAGGCTCCTGCATGGTGACCCCGTAGATCATGTCGGCGGCGTGCATCATGCGCTTGGAGTGCGTCACCAGCAGGAACTGCGTGTCGCGGCTCATCGAGTTCAGCAGGTCAGAGAGCCGGCCCACGTTGGTTTCGTCCAGCGCCGCATCCACTTCGTCGAGCACGCAGAACGGACTGGGCTGGAACTGGAAGATCCCCATCAGCAGCGCGAGCGCGGTGAGAGCTTTCTCACCGCCGGAGAGCAGCAGCACGTTCTGCAGCTTCTTGCCCGGAGGCGAGGCCACGATGTCGAGGCCGCTCTCGGCCTGGTTCTCCGCGTCGGTCAGGCGCAGGAACGCCTGGCCGCCATGGAACAGCCGCGTGAATACGCTGGCGAAGTTCTCGTTGATGCGCGCGAACGCCTCGTCGAACTTGGTGCGGGAAATCTGGTCGATCTCCTTGATGGTCTCCTGGGTGTTCTCGATCGACTCGACCAGGTCCTTGCGCTGGGTTTCGAGAAAGGTATGGCGGTCGGCGGTTTCCTTGTACTCTTCGAGCGCCATCATATTCACCGGGCCCATCTGTTCGATCTTCTGCCGCAGGCCGCGGCAGGTCTCTTCTTCCACGGCCAGCTCTTCGCCGCCAAGATGCGCAATGGATTCGTCGGCGCGAAGCACAGCGGCTTCGGCGTTCACTTCATTCAGGCAGCTCGCTTCAAGATGTTCAAGATCGGAGCGCAGCTTGGCGCCCTCCTGGGAACGGTTTGCCCGGTCGTCGCGCAATTGGTCGATGGCCGCGCGCGCGTTCTTGAGGTCCGTCTCCAGCGCGGCCAACTGCTGACGAAGGGCATGGGCTTCGGCGGCGAGGCCCTGAGCCTGCTCGGTGGCGGTGGCCCGCTGCGCGGCGAGCTCTTCCTGCTTCTCGACAAGCGAGGCGCTCTCGCGGATGCGCTGTTCGCGCTCGGCTTCGGCCGCGGCGCGCTGCTGATCGATGGAGAGAACGCGCCGCTCGAGATCGGCATGAAGCCGGTCGATGCGCTGAAACGCGGCTTCGGCCCCGCGGCGGCGCTCTTCGAGTCCGGCGAGCTCGGCAGTGACTTGCGCGGCTTCCTGCTGCAGGGTTTCGCGCTTGCGGCGCATCTCGGCCAGTTCAGCCTGCTGGGTTTCCAGTCCGGCTTCGGTCTGCTTGTGCTCGGATTCCAGCCGCAGGGCTTCTTCGCGCTTCTGCGCAATGCCCGCGTGCTTGGCTTCCCGCGCATCCTTGTTGCGCGCGGCCTGCAGCGTCCACTCCTGCAGGCGCCGATCGATGCGCTGGACCTCGGATTCCATCTGCTTGAGCGCCGCGCCCTGGTTGGCGGTGTCGCGCTCAGCCTGGCGGCGCTGTTCGCTACTGGCTTCGAGTTGAGCCGTCAGCTCTTCAATGGTGCGCGTCAGCGAGGCTGCTTCCGCATCGGCATCGCGGAGCAGGGCATCCACCACCGCCAGCTTCTTCTCAGTTTCGCGAAGATCACGCTTCAATGCCAGTGGCCCCTCGCTTGCGGGGCGTCCGCCGGTCACGGTGGTGTTGTGGAAGCACTCGCCCTCGGGGGTAAGAAAGAAGCCTTCGGTGTGGCGCGAAGACAGTTGCTGCGCCTGCCCGGAGTCCTCCACCAGGTAGCCGTATTTCAGCTTCGGCAGGATCCATTCGAGCGAGCGGCCGAACCCGTTGAGGACCTTGATGGTTTCCTTGAGAGGCGTGACGCCCTCGCCGCGAATGTCGCTGCTGTCGTCATGATGATGGCCGTTCCCATTGGAATGATTCTCGGGATGAATGAGGAACGTGGCCCGCCCGTCCACGCCCGACTTCAGCACCTTGACGCCCTGCTCGGCGGCGCGCCAGCTTCCGACAACGAGGTAGTTGAGCTCTTCGCGCAGGAACTCGTCGACGACACCTTCGTGCTCGCCGCTGACTTCAAGGAAATCGGCCAGGGTGCCTACGGGCGATGTGCCTTCCCCCATGGCGCCGGGCTTGAGCAACCGGCGCACGGTGTCGGTCGAGTAGCTGTGGTTGCGGATAAGGGCCTGCAGGGAATCGCGGCGGCCGGTCACGCTGGCCAACTCGCCGCGCAACTGGTTGGCGCGCGTGCGAAGTGCGTTCTCTTCGGCGCGGCGGGCATTCAGCGCTTCGCGCAACGCAACGATCTCGCCTTCGAGGCGCTTGAGGGTCTCGCTGGCGGATTCGAAGTTGAGGCGGGCCTGGCCGCTCTGCACGCCCAGGTTCTCAAGCTCATTGCGCGACTGCAGCATCTCCGCTTCAAGGCGCTCGGCTTCGCGCTCGAGGGCGGCGAGGCTTTCTTCGCTCTGCGCCACACTGTTGCGGGCGTTGCCTGCCATGGTCAGCAGGTGCATGGCATGGCGGCGCGTGATTTCCATCTGCCGCTCGGCGCTGAACACTTCCTCGGCGGCGGTGCGCGCTTCTTGCTGGTGCGCCTCGACCTTCTGGCGAAAAGCCTTGGCTTCTCCCGCGGCGGTGTCGAGGAAGGCGCGCTGCTGGGTGCGTTCCTCGGCGATAGCGACCATCTGGGTGCGGGTCTGATCCAGTTCGGCTGCGGACGAGGCAAGCCGTGCTTCGAGTTCGCTTACCCGCTCCACGTTGCTGCGCTCGCGGGCTGCGGCGCGCTCCAGCTCGACCGCCGAAGTGTTGGCGCGGTTCTGAGCTTCCTGGACTTCGTGCTCCAGCTCATAGCCGCGCTCGGTCATCGAGTGCTGGCCGGCTTCCATGGTGCCGATGCCGGCGGCCCCGGTGTTGATCTGCTCGGTAAGCGCGGCGATCTCGTGCTCCAGGCGGGCCTGCTCGGCGTCCATCTGGGCCATGCGGCTGGCGAGCACCACGCGCAGGCGGCCGCGCAACTCGTCGCGCACCGCCGCGAAACGCTCGGCCTTGGCGGCCTGGCGCTTGAGGCTGTTCATCTGCCGCGTGACTTCCTCGAAGATATCGTCAACGCGGGCCAGGTTCTGTTTGGCGGATTCGAGCCGCAGCTCGGCGAGGCGCTTCTTGGTCTTGAAGCGGGTAATGCCGGCGGCTTCCTCGATGATGGCGCGGCGATCGTGGGGCTTCGAACTCAGCAACTGGCCGATGCGCTCCTGCCCGATGATCGCGTAGCTCTCCGGACCCAGTCCGGTGCCCATGAAGATGTCCTGGATATCGCGCAGCCGGCAGAGCTTGCCATTGAGCAGATATTCGCTCTCGCCGGTGCGGAACAGCCGGCGGGTGATGACGATCTCGCCCTTCTGGAAAGTGCGCTGGAACTTCCGCCGGCGGATCTTCAGGACCACCTGTTGGGGTCCGGGCTGCGTCTCACTGGCGGCCTCGGCCAACGGGACGGGTGGCTTCGGTGCGGCGCCGTCAGTCGATTCTTCGTCGAGGGGCTGGCCGGGCTGCTCGGAGGCCACAATCTCCTCGGCTTCGGCGGCGAGTTGGCGCCGGTGCTCGTTCTCGTCCCAATCTGCCGGGCCGTCTGGGTCGACGACAACCTCGGGCTCGACCGGGATCGGCCCCTCGTAAGCCTCGGGGTCCACCATGGTCAGCGTGACTTCCGCCATTCCCAGCGGCTTGCGGTCGCGCGTTCCGGCGAAGATCACGTCCTGCATGTGGGTGCCGCGGAGCGATTTTGCACTCTGCTCGCCAAGTACCCAGCTCACCCCGTCAAGGATGTTCGACTTGCCGCACCCATTGGGGCCCACCACCACGGCAATGCCCGTGCCCGTCACCGTCAATTCGGTGCGGTCGCAAAAGCTTTTGAAGCCGAGGATATGGATCTTTTTCAGTTTCAGCATGTCGAACTCCCACGGTAGTCAAGGCCCCGTTTCGCCGGTACAAATACGTAAAACGATGGGCAGACGAAATTGTGCCTATGACTAGAGACTCTACGGAGCAACGAAGGCAGGGTCAACGGATCAGCGAGCAGTTTTTGTGGATAAGAAGTCCAGAACTCAATTTTCAGCTATCTACCTGGTTTTATCCCGGCTTCTCCGGGTTTTGACCTTTAGTTTACGCCTGCTTTTACACAAGGCGGAAGGTTACTCCGAAGGTACTCTCCGAGGCGGCAGGGAACGAGTCTGGGCCCGGATGACCCGTTCCAGGGCGCGCAGGGCCTGCGGGCGGGGGAATCCGGGGCGGCTGGCGAGGCGGATGGTGCGGGCCGAATCTCCGGAAAGGGGGAGCAGAACGATGTCGAGGTGACGCAGCCCGTCGGCGGCGAGAGCGGGTACGAGAGTGGCGCCGTATCCGGCGGCGACCAGGTTTACGAGGGTCTCGAGGGTGGCGGCTTGCATCGAGCGCTGCAGGGCGCTGCGCGGCAAGCCGGGCTTGGCTCCGCAGGCCGCCAGAGCCTGGTTGGACAGACAGTGGCCCTCGGCAAGAACCAGAAGCTCGCCGGCGAGCGACTTTTCGCTGACGACGTTGGCGTGGGCCAGTTTGTGGTTGGAAGGAAGAGCGGCGAGCAGGGGCTCGTCGAAGAGGTCGATCTCGGTAATCTCGGGGGCGTCGGTGGCGGTAGCCAGAAGTGCCGCGTCGAGGCGATGGTTGCGTAGTCCTTCGATGAGGGAGCGGGTCTGATCCTCCCACAGCTCGATGTTCAGTCCTGGATAGGCCTCGCGGAGAGGCTTGAGAATTCTGGGCATCAGGTAGGGCGCGAGGGTGGGAATGACGCCCAGCTTGAGGGGCCCGATCAGCGGATCGCGGGCGGCCCGGGCGATCGATTCCATCTGGGCGGCGTGAGCGAGGGCCTCGCTGGCATGGGCCAGGATCTGGCTGCCGACCGGCGTCAGATCGACGCGCTTGTTGGTTCGTTCCAGCAGTGTGACTTGGAGCTCTTCTTCGAGTTTCCGAATCTGGCTGCTGAGAGTGGGCTGACTCACGTTGCACGCTTCGGCGGCGCGGCCAAAATGGCGGTGTTCGGCGAGCGCGACGAGGTAGCGGAGGTCTTGAAGATTCATGGAGCCGGCCCAGCGTTCAAGCTCTTTCTATCATAGGCAAAAGCGATCGTCACTGTAGGAACAATTGATTAGCTATATTCTGGGGCGAGGTTCTATGGTTTTGACTGACGCATACATTCTTCGTGGCCGGAGATGTAAGGATGACGGCCGTAGATCCAGATAACCCACCACAGCTAAACCAGAAACGACTAACTAGAAGCGAGGAGCAGCACCGATGTCTGACAGCACGGCAACGAAGCACCCCGGACCGCCAATCGTCGACGATCAAAACGCAATGTTGAACGAATCAAAATGCCCCGTGTCCCACGAAGCCCGAAAGCCCGCCATGGGCGGATTCCGGTCGAACGCGGAGTGGTGGCCGGAGCAACTGAATCTGAAAATGCTGCACCAGCACTGCCCGCTCTCCGATCCCAATGGCGAGGCGTTCAATTACCGGGAGGAGTTCAAGAGCCTCGATTTGAAGGCAGTCATCAAAGATTTGCACTCGCTGATGACGAGCTCGCAGGAGTGGTGGCCGGCGGACTACGGCCACTATGGGCCGTTCTTCATCCGCATGGCGTGGCACAGCGCCGGGACGTACCGGATCGCCGACGGCCGCGGCGGCGCGGGCTCAGGCGCGCAACGATTTGCTCCCCTCAACAGCTGGCCGGATAATGTGAGCCTGGACAAGGCGCGCCGATTGATCTGGCCGATCAAGCAGAAGTACGGCCGGAAGATTTCCTGGGCCGACCTGATGATCCTGGCGGGAAACGTGGCGCTCGAGTCGATGGGACTGAAGACATTTGGTTTCGCCGGCGGGCGCGAGGATGTGTGGGAGCCGGAAGAGAACATTTACTGGGGCTCCGAGGGCAAGTGGCTGGGAGACGAGCGCTATAGCGGCGACCGTCAGCTTGAGAATCCTCTCGCCGCCGTGCAAATGGGCCTGATTTACGTGAATCCGGAAGGTCCCAACGGCAAGCCGGATCCAGTGGCGGCGGCCCGGGATATCCGGGAGACCTTCGCGCGCATGGCGATGAACGATGAGGAGACGGTAGCTCTGATCGCCGGCGGACACACCTTCGGCAAGGCGCATGGAGCGGCCGATCCGGTAAAGTACGTGGGCCGCGAGCCGGAAGGCGCCGGCATCGAAGAGCAGGGTTTTGGCTGGAAGAGCAGCTTCGGCAACGGCAACGGCGTGCATGCCATAAGCAGCGGATTGGAAGGGGCTTGGACCACGAACCCGGTGAAGTGGGACAACAACTATCTTGAGAACCTGTTCGGCTATGAATGGGAGCTCACCAAGAGTCCAGCGGGCGCTAACCAGTGGACGCCCAAGGACGGAGCGGGAGCGGGCAAGGTTCCGGACGCCCATGACCCCAAGAAGAAGCACGCCCCCATCATGTTCACGACCGACCTTTCCTTAAGGCTGGACCCGAGCTACGAAAAGATTTCGCGGCGCTTCCTGGAGCAGCCGCAGGAGTTCGCGGATGCGTTCGCCAGGGCCTGGTTCAAGTTGACGCATCGCGACATGGGGCCGCTTTCGCGGTATCTGGGTCCGCTGGTTCCCAAGGAAGAGTTGCTGTGGCAAGACCCGATTCCCGCTGTGGATCATGAACTGATCGGGGAGAAGGATATTTCCGCCCTGAAGGCCAGGATCCTGGCATCCGGACTTTCAATCTCCCAACTGGTGACGACGGCCTGGGCATCGGCTTCCACATTCCGCGGCGGGGATAAGCGCGGCGGCGCGAACGGGGCTCGTATTCGTCTGGCGCCGCAGAAGGGTTGGGAAGCCAATCAGCCCTTCGAACTGGGAAAGGTCCTTCAAACCCTGGAGACGATTCAGAAGGATTTCAATGGCACGAAATCCGGCGGGAAGAAGGTCTCTCTGGCGGACCTGATCGTCCTGGGCGGCTGCGCAGCGGTTGAGGAAGCCGCGAAGAAAGCCGGCCACGAGGTGAAGGTGCCGTTCTCGCCGGGGCGCACGGATGCGTTGCAGGAGAAGACCGATGTGGACTCTTTTGCTCCACTGGAGCCAGTCGCAGACGGGTTCCGGAACTATCTCCGCAAGGGGCACGAGGGATGGGCGGCGGAGCTGCTGTTGGATAAGGCAAACCTGCTGACACTGACCGCCCCGGAGATGACGGTGCTGATCGGCGGCCTCAGGGCACTGAATGCAAACTTCGGACAGTCCGCACATGGGGTCTTCACCAGGCGGCCGGGAACTCTGACCAACGATTTCTTCGTGAATCTTCTCGACATGAACACGAAATGGCAGAAGTCGTCCAACTCGGAAGGCGTTCTGGAAGGGCGCGACCGGGCAACCGGCGAGCTCAAGTGGACGGGCACCGTTGTGGATCTTGTTTTTGGTTCCAACTCCCAGCTCCGAGCCCTTGCGGAATTCTATGCGTGCGGCGACTCGGAACCTGCTTTCGTGCGTGACTTCGCGGCGGCGTGGGCAAAGGTAATGAACCTCGATCGCTTCGACCTCGCGTGATCAGAAAGGCGTCGCGAGGGTAACTTCGTGACAAGCGGGCAGCCAACCTCCTGTACTCTTGAAGAGTTACGGGAGACTGATGGGGCATCACAACGCCCGGCGAAACCTCCGGGCGTACAGTCTCCAAACGGGGCGCTTCGGCGCCCCATTTTTTGTTGGCCGTCGAAATGGGTCGAGGGCTACATCCGTCACTGCGGGAATCGGATTTCGCTGGATGTGCCGCCCGCGGCCGGGACATAGCATTTCTGCGTGTAGTCCATCACCATGCGGTCTGCGCTGAATCGCCAGCCGAGAGTGCGAATGGTGCGCTTCATGCGCTGGATCCAGCCCCGGGGAAGTCCATCCCGGTCGCGCTGGTAGTAAAGCGGTATGACCTCGTCGTTGAGAACGCGGTAGAGATCTTCGCCATCGCGCTTGTCGTGCACTTCCTGGCTGGAGTGGGTTCCGCCCTTGCCGATGGCGAAACCGTTGAGGCCGTCATAGGCTTCGGCCCACCAGCCGTCGAGTATGGAGAGGTTCAAGCCGCCATTGAGGACCACCTTCTGGCCGCTGGTTCCGGAGGCCTCGAGCGGGCGGCGCGGATTGTTGAGCCAGACGTCGACGCCCTGCACGAGGTAGCGGCCGACATTGATGTCGTAATCTTCGATGAATACAAATTTCTCGCCCAGTTCGGTGTCGCGCATCATTTTCGCGATCTGCTGGAGAACTTTTTTCCCCGGCTCATCGTGGGGATGGGCTTTGCCGGCAAACAGGAACTGCACCGGCCGCTTGGGATCGTTGATCATCGAGGCAAGTCGAAGAATGTCGGTGAGGATGAGGTTGGCGCGCTTGTAGGTAGCAAAACGGCGCGCGAAGCCGATGGTGAGGGCATCGGGCGAGAGCACCTTGTCGAGACGGTGGAGGATTTCCTGCGATTCGTTGCGGCGAGCGGCCTGTTCGTGGGCCCGGCGGCGGGCGAAGTCGAGGAGTTGCGCTTTGAGGCTCAGGTGCGTCTCCCAGAGCTCGCCATCGTCGATGCGCTCGATATCGGCCCAGGTGTGCTTTTCGCTCATTCGGTTTTGCCATCCCACCCCGAGGTGGCGATCGTAGAGGCGTCTCATCTGCGGGGCCAGCCACGAGAGCACATGGACTCCGTTGGTGACGTGGCCAATGGGCACGCCGTCTTCGGGCTTGCCGGGATACAGCTTCCACCACATCGCTCGCGAGACTTCGCCATGCAGCGAAGAGACCGCGTTGGCACGGCGGGAGAGCTTGAGGCCGAGCACGGTCATGCAGAACTTTTCCTGAAAGTCGTTGGAGTAAACCCGCCCGAAGCCCATCAGATTATCGAGCGAGAGGCCTAGCTGATCACGCAGGGGGCCGAGGTGCTCCTCGATAAGGTCGACATCGAAGCGGTCGTGGCCGGCGGGCACGGGAGTGTGCGTGGTGAAGACGACTTCGCGCGGAACCTGGCTGGCGGCGGTTTTGAAGTCGACGCCCTCGTCTTCCATGCGGGCGCGAATGGCGTCGAGCACGGCGAAGCCGCTATGGCCCTCGTTGAGATGGAGGACCCCGGGGGAAATTCCCATGGCCCGCATGGCCCGATAGCCTCCCACGCCAAGGAGCAGTTCCTGGCGAATGCGCATGCGGTCGTTGCCGCCGTAGAGACGCGACGAGAGGCCGCGATCCTCCGCGGCATTTCCGGCCACGTTCGAATCGAGCAGCAGCAGGTCGCACCGGCCTGCGTTGATGCGCCAGACTTTGGCGCGGATGGAACCGGAGCGCGTGGCGACCTCGACCAGCACCGGCTCACCGTTCTGTCCTATGGCGATCTGGATCGGCAACTGGGTGATGTCGGAGTCGATGTATTCTTCCTGCTGCCATCCGTCCTTATCGAGCCGCTGACGAAAGTATCCCTGCTCGTAAAAAAGACCAACGCCGATCAGCGGGATACCCAGGTCGGACGAACTCTTGATGTGGTCCCCGGCCAGGATGCCGAGGCCCCCGGAATAGATGGGCAGTGATTCGTGTAAACCGAACTCGGCGGAGAAGTAGGCCACAGGACGGGTGCGGAGGACTCCCGCATTCTGTGCGCCCCAGGTCTGATCCGCACGCAGGTATTCCTGCTGGCGGCGGTAGCAGTAGTTGATGCGGCTGTGGAGCACAAGTTCGGTGGCGCGGCGCTCGAGTTGTTCCGCCGGGATTTCAGAGAGGAGCGCGACAGGATTCTGGTTGAGCTGCATCCAGCGCGTCGGATTCAGGTCGCGGAAGAGGCTGATGCAGTCCGGATCCCAGCTCCACCAGATGTTGTTGGCCAGCGACCACAGGCGTTCCTGGGTCGGGGCTATAAACCTGTCGAAGGTGCGAGCTTCGCTGATGATCGGAGCAACCTGGTTGGCCGCTTCGACCAAAAAACGGATCTCATCGTCGCGAAAGGTGCGCGGCTCCCTGGTCTGAACAATCAGTACGCCCTGCAAGACGCCGCGGTCAATTACGGGCACGCCAAGGAACGAATGGAACTGCTCCTCCTCCAGGTCCTTGATCAGCTTGAAGCGGGGATGGTTCGGGGCGTCGGCGACAGCCACCGGCATGACCTCTTCGGCGACCAAACCGGTGAGGCCTTCACTGAGGGGCATGCGCACTTTGCCGATGCAGCGGGGATGCAGTCCCACGGTGGCGGCCAGCACGAGGTTGGAGCGATCGGGCTCGAGTAGATAGGCGGAGCACACGTCGGTGTGGAATCGCGATGCGATCAACTCCACGACTTTCATGAGGGTTTCGGCGGGCTTGCCGCCGTCGACACCCTCAAACAGGCTGGTAATCTCGCCGGGAGTGAGAACCTGTGTCTCCTGGGGTTCAGGCAGCGGGGTCATTTACATGGCCTTTCGTTCTGATTTGTCGTGGCGCGTCTATGGCGAGACCGGATTCGGCTCAAAATCGGCGTTCAGTCCAAAGGTGAAAGTGACGAGAAATATTTGAAAGAGGGCGTTGCGCGACTCCGCAGTTCGCGGATTTGGGTCAGATCATACCATCAAACTCTCAGTAAGACGCACAAGAAACCGCGAACCGGCGTGACCTTCGTTGAGTGGATCAAAAACAGGCAGTAACCAGAGACACTCTGCAAGGGATATCGCCGAGGGCGCTGGCCGATTTGGCACTCGGAATTTTTTGCAGTGTGTTTCATCCCATGATTCATGCTGTGACGCGTGACGCCGAAGAGCGAAAGGCGCGGCGATAGAATGAGTTCGTGCGAATTTTGGTTGCGTTGCTTGCTGCAGTTGTCGTGGTTGCGATCGCGTGGGTCATGCTGGGCTCGGCCGCGCCGGTCATTGATTTGCCCAGTGTCAGTGCGTCCCTCGGCCAGGCCACCCCGATTACGGTTCATGTGCATGACCAACATGGCGTCAGCAAGGCCTCGGCAGCGATTGAGCAGAACGGCACGCGCTATCCGGTGTGGAACTTGAGCCAGGCTTCGAAAGCCGCCGATAACTCCTGGACTTTCAATGCCGGTATCAAGGCAACGCCGCAGCTGCATGACGGCAAGGCTACGCTGACTGTCGAAGCGACTTCGAACGACCTGCGCGGAAAGACAGCGCGTCTCGACCACGATTTCACCGTGGTTTCGCAGCCGCCGACAGTGAGCGTCGACTCGGACCAGCATTATCTCTACCTCGGCATGGCCGACCTGGCTACCTTCAACGTGGCGGGCGGCTGGACGCAGGCCGGCGTGCGCGTGGGCGATCAGAATTTTCGCGCGTGGCCCATGCCGGGCGGAAAGAACGGCCTGTTCTCGCTGTTCGCGTTCGCGTGGAATATGCCGCAGGGCACGATCCCGGTGGTGTTTGCATCGAATGGCGCAGGCAACGATGTGACCAGCCCGATCAGCTTCCAGTTTCCCAAGAAGGAGCAGCCGAAGTACACCGTGCACGATCTGCAGGTAAGCGACGCCTTCATGCAGAAGGTGGTTGGGGAACTCGATCCCAACGGTTCGGGCGATCCGGTGCCGCGATTTGTGAAGATCAACAGCGAGATGCGGCGCGCTAACAACAAGACCCTCGCCGATCTTCAAAATAAGACGGCGGACCACTTCCTGTTTTCGCAGCCATTCACTCGGCAGTCGCATTCAGCGGCGGAGGCGACATTCGCTGACCTGCGCAACTACATCTATCACGGGCAGAAGATCGATCAGCAGGTGCATTTGGGCTACGATCTGGCGGTCACGCAGCATGTGGGGGTGGAAGCTTCAAACGATGGCAGGATCGTGTATGCAGCCCCGCTGGGGATTTATGGCAATTGCATCGTGGTGGATCACGGGTTTGGTCTGCAGACCATCTATGGGCACTTGAGCCACATCGATGTGCACGAAGGCGAAATGGTGAAACGCGGCCAGGTGATGGGCCAGAGCGGCATGACGGGAATGGCCGGCGGCGACCATGTTCACTTCGCAATGCAGCTAGACGGCGTGCAGATCGACCCCAAAGAATGGTGGGATCCGCACTGGATCCAGGATCACGTTGCGCGGCGGGTGGAGTTGCCGGGGTTTAATGCCGCGGCTCCGCCGGAAACTCGGCCCGAGCACAAGAGTTCCGCACGCCACAAACGCCGCTGACGTCGATCCACAGAAACTGCATTCTGAAGCTTCCGTTCGACTCGGCCGAGAATGCGTGGCTCAAGTATCGAGATGCAAGCTGCAGATCGATGGCCACGCAATGGGAAGGAAGCCAGTCCGGAGTGGCGCATGCAGACTGTCTTGGAACCGCTTGAATAAGCTTGCC
This sequence comes from uncultured Acidobacteriota bacterium, assembly GCA_963730805.1. Lineage (GTDB taxonomy): Bacteria > Acidobacteriota > Terriglobia > Terriglobales > Acidobacteriaceae > Telmatobacter. Next base: position 1,595,867 of record CAVSTL010000001.1, read on the forward strand.
GGCCTTTACTCCGACTTGTGGCACTCACCAAGGTTGTTCCCGAATCGCTGCCAATTCGGATGGCGCGCCGGTTTATTGCCTGTTGTTGAACAGCCGCGGCCGAAACTCCACCGCCTTCTCATCAGCCTTGAACGCCATCGACTCCCCGTCCAGCGTATGCACGAACTGAAATTTCCCCGGCAGCTTTGACGCCGATTCCGGGCCCTTCCAGCTCGTAGTCCACGCCAGCACGCCATCTCCCGAGCCGGGTCCGCTCACTGGGCACCACCACACATCCCCGGAGGATTTGCAGGGACCCGTGAAGGTTCCCCCATGCAGCCACTGGTACATGGTGTTGAGCGCGCGCCCGGTTGGGGTAAGGCCGGAGGGGATAGGTGGATCGTTGGGACACGAACGAAACTCGGGCGACGACGGGGGAAGGCCAAAGCCCACCATTGTCCCCGTGCACTGGTGATCGGCCTCGTACCAGATGTTGACCGCCACTCCCTGGTTGGCGAGCAGTGTCTCGAGGCGCGCGAAATAGGCCTGGCGCAGGATTCCGGTTTCCTGGTCGGCGTGGCCTTCAGAATCGACGCCGTGCAGCAGCGTCTTGTTGGTGTTCCAGCCCGACTCGGTATTCCAGATGGGAATGTTGGGGGGAAGGTAGCTGCGCGCGGCCAGAACTTCACGGAGGCGCTCCGGCTGGTGGGCCACCGGGTGTTCGCAATGCACGTTGGGCACGGCTCCCGGCGAGCATTTGGGATCGTTGAGAGAGATGTTGCTCTCGGGGAACGGAGGGTAGCTCACATTGGTGCGCGATGGATAGGCGTGAAAGCTTACGGCGTCAGGAAGCGATGCGCCGGGAATGGTGTGCCATGCGTCGAGAAATTGGCCGAGCGCAACGGCGAAGCTTCCCGAACCGCCCGGGCCGTTGCCGCCGCGGCCCACGCCGCCTGCCGAGGTTGAGCCGCCGATGATGGTGCAGTCGCCGCAATAGCTGCGCACAATAAGGGCCATGTCGTTGGCCATTTTGGCGAGATGGGCCAGGCTGTCCTGCCAGAACAATTCAGCGTTGAACTCGTTCCATGTTTCGAAGTTGCGGATCTTGCAGCGGCCCTGGAGGGGATGATCGGGCGTCGTCCGGACGCCGCAGTTTTTCTGCATGAGCGTAGTGATCCATTCCTTCCAGATGCAGTTTCCGTTCGGGCTGCTAAAACCGGCCAGCGGAGCTTCGCATTTCTCATTCTCGTCGTCGATGTCGTAGGGAGCGACCTTGGCCGGCCCACTGGCCGGCTGACGCGCGGCCCACCCGGGCACGGTGTTGAAGGTGTAGATGAGGTCGGTGTGGTTGCGCTGGGCGATATCAACCCAGCCGGTTTCCGGCGTGAACAGGTTTCCTAAGCTGGGATTGAATTCACCGCGCGCGGTTTCGATCGAATACCAGCGCTCGCCGGCATTGCTACGGGTGATGGCGAGGGGTGGAAGGCCGAGCGAAGAAGGCCAGTTGCGCGCGTGCAAGACCTCGGGATTCATGAGGGCGCGGTCGGTGATGGCGAGAGGATAGGTCTGTGCGTGGGCGGCAAACGCCGCGAACAGGAAAAGAAACCAGCAAAGAATCAGCTTTGGCGTCACGTTATTAAGGTACTGTCCGAAATCACGGGATGTCTATTCGACGGTTCGATTCTCCTCGAAGCCAACAGATCAAATAGTTCCGGCATCTGAGTCCATGGTTGCGGACCCCGAGGGGTTTCGCTTGAAAGGGAATCTGAGACATGCCCAACGAAAAGAACGATAAGCGCCAAGAGGACGCCGTAAAAACCCTTATTGATGCGCTGAACGAAGATCTGGCACGCGAATATCAGGCCATCATTGCCTACACCGTTTATAGCAACGTGCTTTCGGGCGCGAAGTGGATGAACATCGCCGGGGAGTTGAAGAAGCACGCCTCCGAGGAACTGGCGCACGCGATGATCATCGCCGACCAGATCGATTACCTGGGAGGAATGCCGACGGCGACACCCAAGCAGGTTAAGCTCAGTGAGAAGCCCGAAGACATGCTCCAATTCGATCTCGACAATGAAACCGAGACCATTCGCAACTATCGGGAGCGCGTGAAGCAGGCAGAAGCGCTGGGACACTACGCGCTGGCTGAACAGCTTCGCAAGATCATCTCCCAGGAGCAGGAACATCAGCACGACCTGGCGACTGCGCTGGGGATTGATGTGCCAAAAGTGATTCTCGAGGGCGCCTGAGACTGGAGCCTGCGGGCTGCCTGGGCCTTTCTTTTCGAAAGAAATGCTTGTTTTCCGCATGCCTTACCAAAGGCATGCGGACGCCGCCGGTCCCCGCGCCGTGGGGCTGCGAGCGGTCCTGTCTGTATGCGATACTCGAAAAGCCATGTATAGAAGGATCGTCTTAAAGCTTTCGGGGGAAGCGCTGGCTGGTTCGCGCGGATTTGGTCTTGACGCCGAAAAGGTCGCAGACATCACCAGCGAAATAGCCGACGTGCACAAGTTGGGCGTCGAAGTTGCCGTGGTTGTGGGTGGAGGCAACATCTTCCGCGGTGTCGCTGACCAGGCTCGGGAAATGGACCGGGTGAGCGCCGACAACATGGGGATGCTCTCCACCATCATCAATGCCATTGCCCTGCAGGACGCCCTGGAACAGCGCCAGGTGCAGTGCCGCGTAATGACCGCGGTGTTCATGAACCAGATTGCCGAGCCTTACATTCGACGGCGCGCGGTGCGCCACCTGGAAAAGGGGCGCGTGGTAATCTTCGCAGCGGGCATCGGCAATCCGTTTTTCTCTACCGACACTGCCGCCAGCCTGCGGGCCATGGAGATCAAGGCGGACGTGCTGCTGAAGGGCACCAAGGTCGAGGGCGTTTACAGCGCCGACCCGGTTCTTTACAAAGACGCGGTGAAGTACGACGAGATCACTTACATGGAAATTCTGCGCCAGGGTCTCAAGGTGATGGACCTGACTGCCGTAAGCCTGTGCAAAGACAACAACCTGCCCATGATCATCTTCAACATGAACCATCCCGGCAACATCAAGCGCGTGGTTCTTGGCGAGAAAGTCGGGTCGCTGGTAACCGCGTAAAGGCAGGGACCGGGTGGGTAGGAAATAGGGAACGGCGGTTGTTGGTTGTTTGCGCCCTGCGTCGCTCAACTGCCGGGAGACGTCTATCACTTCAGTGGAAATGCGCAAGCCAGACCGGCTGAACGCGTTGACCGGCTTGCGCTCTTTCGCCGCCGTCAACATCGTCTTTTTCCATTTCTCCAATCCACAATGGTTTGGACCGCTGGCCCCGGTGGTGAATGCGGGTTATGCCTCGGTAAGTTTCTTCATCCTGCTTTCGGGATACGTGCTGGCCTATAACTACGCGGAGCGCGCGCGGGCAGGTACCCTGGATGTCATCCGCTTCTACAAGGCGCGCTTCACGCGGCTCTATCCGATCTACATTCTCAGCCTGATTCTGGCCTGGCGCATGATTCCCCAGGAGTATGCATCGCACTCTCACGCCATGTTCTGGACCGCCATGGTGCTTACCCCTCTGCTGCTGCAGGGATGGATCCCGGAGATTGCGACCTTCGGCAACACGCCGGCATGGACCATGTCGGCCGAGTCGTTCTATTACCTGCTGTTTCCATGGCTCGCGCGGTGGAAGCAGCCGGGGCGGGTGCGGCCCATCCTGGGGCGGCTCTTGGTGATCTGGATGGTGGGCCTGATCCCCGGCACCCTCTACATTCTCTTCAATCCCGACGGCATACCGCATCCCGACCGCTTCAGCACCGGACCATGGCTGCAGGCCCTCAAGTTCACGCCGCTGCCTCACCTGGCAAGCTTTGTGTTCGGGGTTCTCCTTGCGGAATTGGACGAATTGATTCCGCGGTCCGGACATCCGAGGTTCTGGATCGGTATGGTTGGATTTGGCGGCACGTTCTTTCTGTTGTGGCTCGGCTCCGACATCCCATACGCCATCATTCACGACGGTCTCCTGATGCCGCTGTTCGGCTGCGTCATTCTTGGGCTGGCTGGCGACAATCCGCTGGCGCGCTCTCTGGGAATACGGCCGCTGGTGTTTGTCGGGGAGGCCAGCTATGCCCTCTACCTTCTGCACTTCAATTTCTGGAACCAGATTCACGACAGCCACGTGCTCGAACACGTAGGATTGGCGCGGTTCGATCCCTGGATCAGCTACTTCATCCTCGTCGCCATGGCTCTGCTGGCGCTGCACCTGGTAGAAAAGCCGGCGCAACGCGTGCTGAGGAAATGGATGAAGGTGTGAAGAGGCAGGTCTGTACTCCTGCGCCAGAGCCACAAAACTGTGCGGCGGCACTTCGATTTTGAATTCCACGCGCGGCGGGCGGCGACTGCGGCGGCGGCCCTGCGGTGCTGCGGCCTTGCCAGTGACGATCTCGCCGGCATCGGCGATGTCTCCTTGCGCCGCACCGTGCGCAGGCTACCGAGCACAGGGCCAGCCGGGATCGCGGGCGGGGCACGAGCCAGTAAAGGCCGCGGAATCTCCTTTGGTAAAACGTTTATGCTGGTCATCCGACCCGTAGATGCACCAACAAAAAGCCCAGCCAGTTCGGCTGGGCTCTTGGAATCGGTCCAACGTTGCTAGGGTGCCACGAACTGGGTAGAGTGGTTCCCGTGAGGAATGCAGGTGATCGCGGTCGGCTTGGGCTGCTTGGAGGGAAAAGGAGTGGCCTGGGCTGCGCTCAGGCTGCCCGCGTTGGGATCGAGACGGAAGCCGGAGACCGAGTTACCCAGAAAGTTGGCCGTGTAGACATAGCGGCCGAGCGCCGGGTCGACCACGATGGAAACCGGCTCGGTGTCGGTGGAATTGATGGAAGACCCCGTGACGCTGACGGCGGAGGACGGCGTTCCCGTGGCCAAGTCGATCACGTACGCGGAGACCGATGAGTCCAGCGAATTAGCGACGTAGAGATATTTCCCGCGAGGGTCAATTGCGATCGCAGAAGGCTCGCTGCCGGTTTTGAACGGTCCATTGATGAGGAACGTCAGAATTCCGTTCGACTGCACCGAGTATCCAATCAGGTGATTGGATGCGAAGTCGGTGACGTAAATGAAGCGATTGGTTGGATCGGCCACCAATGCCGAAGGCTTGACTCCGGCGCGATAGGGGCCGCCGCCGGTCGCGGTCAGTGCACCGCCGGAACCTACCGTGAATCCGAACAGCCAGCCGGGGTTGGCGCTGCTCGTGGTGGTTCCTCCCGGGTTGTAGGACGATTTGTCGTAGGCGGTGACGTAGACCGCGCTATTGTTCGGGAGCGCGGTCACGCCCGTGGGAACGACGATGTCGCTTGGATTTCCGGGCACGGTCAGCACTTCCTGTGCCGCCGCCGAACCGATGGTTCCGGTGGTCAGGGGATAGATCGTGAGCGTGGCAGAATTGGTTCCCGATACCACAAACAAATAGGTGCCAGCAGCGTTGACGGCGATGGAGACGGGGACATCGGGAAGGGTAATCGAATCCTTCTTGGTCAAGACCCCGGTGGTCGCGATGCTGAAGTGGACCACTGAATTGTTGCCTTGGTTCGCAACATAGGCGTGCCCATAATCAGCGGTTATTGCGATTGCAGCCGGAGAGGGTCCCCCTGAATCCACCGTCGAACTGCTCCCCGTGCGGAGGGCGCCCGATTGAGAGTCGACCGCAAATGCCTCAATCTGGCCATTGGAGCCCGAGTCGCCGGCTTCGGCCACGTATACATAGTCAATCGTCACCAGCTGACAGGCCGAAAAAAGACCGGCCGCAACAAGGCCGATTGCACAGACCAGGAAAAGCTGGCTCAAGCCACCCCAGCGATGAGGACCCCTCGCCGGGGACCCCATAAATTTGCTGAACTTCATGCGCTTCCTTCGTCTTGGGCCATCAAGCTCTGAAGCCCGGAGAATACTGTTTTCGGTTGCTCCATATCATTGTAAAAGCCGTTATGGAGTGTTGCATCTCGAGCCGCCCCTTCGGAGGCGACGAAAAATAAGTGTCACTCGGTCGCCCGGGTCTGGTTCTATGACCCCTTATGAGGAATCGCCGCAACGGCGGTAGGATTTGCATTGGCGGCAAAGGGAGAAAACTGGGTGTTGAGCAGGGAACCGGAATTGACGTCCATGGCAAACCCGGAAACGTTGCTCCCCAGGAAGTTGGCCGTGTAAATGTACCGGTTCATGCTGGGGTCGATGCCTACCGCAACCGGCTGCAACCCGGTGGCAAACGAGCCAATGTGGGATAATGATCCCCCGCTAATGGCGTAGGTCGAAACGCTCGAGTCCTGGGACTCCGCGACCATGGCGAATTTCCCGTTGGCGTCAAGCGCGATCGAGGCCGGCTGATTTCCTGTCGGGAACGGACTCCCGCTTACGGAAGTGAGTCCATTTGCGGCTACCGAGTAGGCGAGAATTTGGGCGGCAGCTAAATCCGTAACATAAACGTAGGCCCCGCTGGGATCGCTGGCGATCGCCGATGGATGTGCGCCGGCCGCGAACGGCGAACCCGGGAGCGGCGTCAACGTGGGATTAGCGACTTTGTTCCCACAGTCAATCGTGCCAACGCTGTAGGCGAACAAATACCCGGCTTTGGAGTTTGTATCCACCGCGCTGACAAAAAGATTGGCGCCATTGGCCGTAGCGTTTACGGCGGTCGGCGTGATGATATGGCCGGGAACGGACAACGGGACATACTCGAGCCCGTTGCACGTATTGATGGATGTGTTGGTTTGAAGGGTTCCGACCGGCGTGGACCCTGAGGCGGGCTGGATGGGGAACACCGCGACCGATCCCGAACACGGAGACGCCGGCGAACAGGTCGCCAGAGGCTGGTAGGTATCGGCCACAAAAAGATAGTTCTTCGCCACCGAAACGGCCAGCGGAAATACGCCGGGGGTGTTCACCGTGTTCTGTGGATAAAGCTTGCCGTCGCTCCCGATAATGAACTGAACGATCGTGTTGTCGTCCTGGTTGACCACGTAGAGATTGGTGTTATCTGACGAAACGGCTTCCGCGACCGGATTACGGCCTCCCGAAGGAAAAGGCGAGGTCGGAATCTGGCGCATGTGTCCCGATTCCGAATTGATCTCAAACACGTCCACCTGGCCATAGTTATCAGGACCGGCGGCCTTGGCGCTGGTGACGTAAACAAAATCCACCGTCAGCGTAGCCGTGAGTTGCGAACAGGCGGTCATCAGTGTCGCCACTCCGAGGCTGGCCGCAGCGACCAGCAGAAGCTGGCCCGGTTTGTTGAGCTTTATACGCATCTTCCGTCCACGATACCCCAGTTTCAATTCGGTACTCCGCAGCAAGCCGGAGTGGGAGGCTGGTTCAAAAGGAGGTCCCGAAACCTGGGACCTCAGTGAGGCTGTGCGCTTCGTGCGAGTCTCACGGTAAGTTTCGCACCGCCAACATTAACTTGTGCGTCCGCTCACTAAGCACCAGGCTGGCGGGCCCTCGAGCTTCACCGACTGGATGGCCTTGCCGGGTAGCGGGCCGAGCGCTCCGGAGTTTGGATCAAGAGCTTTGCCGTTCACGGTGGAATCGTTGAAGTTGGCGGTGTACAAGTACTGATTCGACGGATCTTCGAGCAGGCACTGCGGCCCCGAGCCGGTCCCGGACCCGTCAGTGAACGGGCTCTTCGACATGGGGGTCAACTGGTGACTACTGGGGTCGATGACGTAGCCCACAATGCCGGTCTGCGAGACCGTCCCGCTGGTATTGCCGCCTTCGTTGGCAACGTAAATCCATTTGCTCTTCGACGTTTCGGGCAGCAACATGATGGGATTGCTCTCATTGGGATCATCGGGAATCGCGCCGCCGGTTTGGGCTTGCAATGCGCCGCCGGTACCGGGAGTAAAGGGAAGAATCTGGCTGAGGTACGTGCCGGCCGCAAAGGCGCTCCCGTCCGGAATTACGATCGGCTCATTGTCGAGCACGTAGACGACACCGTTGGACGGGGCGATGATCGCCGTGCCCTGACCGGCGTTGATGGTCTGGACGCTGTTCTGGCTGATAGTGAGCTGCCCGGTGGCGGAGTTATAGGCGTAAGGGAAGACCACATCACCGGTATTGGGAAGGAACTGCCCGGGGTGCGCGGGGTCCGGAACGGGCTGACCGGCAAGCGTGAAGAGCGTAGAGGCCGAGAGGGCCATGTCGATGGGATTGGCCGGAACCGGGAAGTAGGGCAGCGAGGTCCCGGTCGTGGTGCTGATCTGGGCGTTGACGACCAGGGTAAGCCTGCCCGTGGACTGGTCGATCTTGAAGGCTGTGATGTCCCCGCAACTGGAAACGCTCTGACCGAGGGCCGCGGAGCAGGCTGCCGAGGAAGGAGCGACTGCGTCCAGGACATAGATATAGTTTTGGGATCCGTCAACAATGATGCGAAATGGGTTCATCCCCTGGCTGAAGAACTTTTCCTGAAATGACAGGATTCCTGCGCCGCCCACGGCAAACTGGGCGATATTGGCCCCGTTGCAATTTGTGGTCGTCGCCGTGCAGGCTCCGCCCGTCGTCTGGTCCGTGCCCCGGTTTAACACGTAAATGAAGCGGCTACCGTCGGCCAGAACCGCCCGTCCCGGGTTGGAACCGCCGGAGCCGATAGGCATTCCGTGGATCTGTACGAGATTTCCGGTATTGTGATCGATTTTGTAGCCGGTGATGTAGCCTTCGCCTGTGGCACCCGCCGTTACGTTCCCGGTGACAAAAAGAAAGCCGACGGTATAACTCTGGACGCAAGATGTAATGCCTAGGACGAGGCCTGCAGAAACGGCGCTCATCAGAAGGGCCTTGCCGAATTTCCTAAACTTCATGCGATTCCTTCATCCTGGTCCGGCGTGCGCCGCCAAGTGTGCTAATTCCGCAGCAGAGCTGGGTTGGGATGGGTCCCTGATGCATTGTAAAAGCCGAGGGCAGGTTGTGCCTAGTTTCGGCTGGACTTACGGCAATTCCATCGTTGCGGGATCAGATTCCGGTGGAGCGAACCATTTCCGCGCCCGAAAGCACTGCAATCTTGTTTGGCGCGTTTCCTGGTTTGACTTCGAGAAACCGGGAAACGTCAACGCCGTAAGGTCCAGCTTATCCTTTCGGGAAACAGCCTATGGCGGGGGGAATTCATCGCGAATTCAAACGGCGGCCGTTTGCGTCTGTTCGGCGCATTGCTCCTTTTCATTGCTGGCGTTGCGTGGACGCAAACTTCGGTCAATCGGCTTGGGTGGATCCCAGGTCTCAAGACCCCCACACCACGAAGACCTGTTCGTGGGGATCCCCGGACCTGGGGCACCCAGTTTCTTTTCAGTTACACACAGTCGTACTTCGTGCTACCACACCCGGCAGGAATTCTCCGGAACCATGGGCTGCCCCTTGGTGCAGCCGAAGGCCTTGCCGAACTCATCGAAGTTCTGCACAGTCCCGTTGACGCGCCAGCGGCCCGGCGAGTGCGGATCAGTCAGCGCTCGCTGCCGCGCCGATTGCTCGGTCTGGTTTTCGCACCACACCTGCGCGAATCCCAGGAAGTAGCGCTGCTTTTCCGTGTATCCGTCAATCTTGTCGTCGATGGTCTTGCCCTGCTCGGCCAGCGTGTCGAGCAGCGCCATGTAGGCGATGCGCAGCCCGCCGTTGTCGGCGGTGTTCTCGCCAAGTGTCAACTTGCCGTTGAGTTTCTGCTGGGGCTGATCGTCGTGCGCCGGCGCGGTTTCGAAGCCGCCGTACTCGGCCACTTCGCAGTCGGTGCGTTCGACGAATTTCTTGCGGTCGTCGGCGGTCTGCCACTCGCGCAGGTTGCCCTTGCCGTCGTACTTCGAACCCTGGTCGTCAAAGCCGTGAGTCATCTCGTGTCCGATCACGACGCCAATGCCGCCGAAGTTTACCGCCGGATCGATGTTGGGATCGAAGAAGGGAGGCTGAAGGATGCCGGCCGGGAAATTGATATCGTTCATGGACGGGCTGTAGTAGGCATTCACGGTGGGCGGCGTCATGCCCCATTCCTTTTCATCCACCGGCTTGCCCAGCTTGCTGAGCATGTAGTTGCGCTGGAACACAGCATTGCGGTGAACATTGCCGATGAGGTCGTCGTGTTCGACCTTCAAGGCTGAATAGTCGCGCCACTTTTCGGGATAGCCGATCTTGTTGCGAAACATCGCCAGCTTTTCTTCGGCAGCTTTCTTGGTGTCGTCACTCATCCATGGCAAGGTCTTGATGTCGGCGGCCAGCGATTTTTCGAGCGCCGCCACCAGCTTGTCCATACTGGCCTTGGCCGCGGGCGGGAAGTTCTGCTTCACCCAGTCCTGGCCCACGGCTTCGCCCATGGCCTGATCGGTCATGGCCGAGCACTGCTTCCAGCGCGGCGTCTGCTCTTTCTGCCCGGACAGCACTTTTCCGAAAAACGCGAAGTCCTCGTCACGAAAGGCCTTGGTCAGATCATCAGCCTCGGCCGTGAGCACGTGCCAGCGGAAGTAGGACTTCCACGTATCCACCGGCTGGCTGGCCACCAGTTCATTCAGTCCTTTGAAGAAGTCGGGGGTGGACACGTTGAGGGTGTCGAATTGGCCAACCTTGACATCCTTGAAGTACACCGCGAAATCGAAATCGGGCGTGAGCTTCTGGAAATCGGAAACCGCATAGATGTGGTAGCGCTTTTCCGGATCGCGCAGTTCGGTACGGCTGGTGGAGGCCTTAGCCAGCGCGGTTTCGATGGCCAGGACGGCATCCGCTTCTTTCGCTGCCTGGTCGGGCGAGTCGCCGGCCAGCGTGAACATTTTGGTCATGTGCTCGATGTACTGCTTGCGGATGGCGGCGAAGTGGTCCAGCAAGTAGTAGTCGCGGTCAGGCAGGGACAGGCCGCCCTGGCCGATGCTGGCAATCTGCTTCATCGAATCCTTCTCATCCTGCTGGATGCCGAAGCGGAACAGCGGAGCGGGATCTCCGGCCGCGGCTAGGTCGCCCATCATGGGAGCCAGGCTCTTGGCGTCCTTCAAATCGGCGATGCGCTGGAGCGCCGGCTGAATCGGCTCCAGGCCCTTCTTATCCGCCAGGTCGGTATTCATGCAGGCCGCGTAAAAGTCGCCGTACTTTTTCTCGAGCGGTGTCTTGGGGTCTTTTGAGGCCGCGTCGAGTTCCTGCCAGAGCAGGTAGCGATTGCGCTCCTGCAGCAGCGAGAACGAACGCGACCAGCGCACCTGGTCGCCGGGAAGGGGATTGCTTTTGACCCAGTTGCCGCAGGCGTACTGGTAGAAATCGGTGCAGGGGTCGGCCGACTTGTCGATGGCCGAAGCGTCGAAGCTTCTGGTCGCGATCGGCGGCGCCGGCTGCGCGTCACTTTGCGAGGCCGCGGGAGATGGCGCGAATGCAACACCGGCCGCCAGCAGCACCATTGGTGCAAAACGAAAACAGTTCATCTTGGGTCCCTTTTCACGGCGGCGCACCGAAGGAACGGCCGTCGCCCGTCTGCCTGCGTAAGCGGCCATCAGTGCAGCGAAATGCCTCCACGCAGGTTTGCCTAGGAGGCTATCACGGCAGGATCACCCAGGCGGAAGGTTACAGATCACAGGACGAAACCATGCACGTTTCGCACAGCCTGTGTTTGCTACACTCCGTTATCGGCCTTCCACAGATACGCAGATCACCTTCACAACCGGAACGGGAGAGTTCGAATGCTGCTCAACGCGAAACTGGCGGCGGCGTTTTTGCCGCTGGTCCTTATCCTTTCCGCATCTGCCCAATCCAACCCCGCTGCCGGCACAAAACGCACGCTCATCAAGGCCGGCCACGTGCTCGACGTGAAGACCGGAAAACTTGCCGATGGGCAAATCATCGTCGTGGTCGGCGACATGATTCAGTCGATCGGGCCAAGCGCATCGGTTTCATCACAGCCGGGGGACACGGTCATCGATCTCGGCGGCATGACCGTCCTGCCGGGGCTGATCGACGTGCACACGCACCTGACCATGAATCCGGATTTCGATCCCTACCGCGAACTGACCAGCACCGACGCGAAAGAAGCCATCAACGGCGTAGTCAATGCCCACACCACGCTGATGGCCGGATTTACCTCGGTGCGCAACGTGGGCGCCGGCGGCTATGTGGACGTCAACCTGCGCGATGCGATCAATGCTGGCCAGGTGCCAGGACCGCACATGATGGTAAGCGGCCCCGCTCTGGGCATCACGGGCGGCCATTGCGACAACAATCTTCTGCCGTTCAGTTATCACTCGGTGGGCGATGGCGTGGCCGATGGCATCGCCGCGGTGCAGCAGAAGGTCCGCCAGAACATCAAGTACGGCGCGGATGTTATCAAAATTTGCGCCACGGGCGGCGTGCTGTCCAAGGGCGACGATCCGCAGGCCGCGCAATACACGCTCGAAGAGATGAAGGCCATCGTCGCCGATGCGCATCGGCTGGGACGCAAAGTGGCGGCGCACGCGCACGGATCTCAGGGGATTCTGTGGGCCAGCATGGCGGGCATCGACTCCATCGAGCACGGCAGCTATATCAACGACGAAGACATTGCGGAAATGAAGAAAAACGGCACCTACCTGGTGCCCACGCTCTATCTCGAAGACTGGCAGGTGGAGAAGGGAAGCCTTCCGCCGTTCTACCACCAGAAGATGGTGGACGTGAGCGCTGTAGCCAAAAACAATATCAAGCACGCCATGCAGGCGGGAGTGAAGATCGCGCTGGGGACCGATGCGGCGGTGTATCCGCACGGGTTGAACGCCCATGAGCTTGACGTCTATGTGAACCAGCTGGGGATGGCGCCGCTGGCCGCGTTACAGACGGCCACGGTGAACGCTGCCGATCTGATGGGATGGAGCGCGAAGACCGGTTCGCTCGAGACGGGCAAGTGGGCCGACATTATCGCGGTGGAGAAGAACCCGCTCGACGATGTGCGCGTGTTGCAGGATGTGAAGTTCGTGATGAAGGGCGGAGTGGTTTACAAGGAGGATTCGAAATGATGGGGATGGGGCGTGCCGTCTTTACATCCCGCCGCGCACCCTGCCACACTAGGGAGTGGACACCCAGACAGTCGTAATCCTTGACTTTGGCTCGCAGTATACGCAGCTGATTGCGCGGCGGATTCGCGAGCTTAATGTGTTCTCCGTCGTGCTTCCCTGCACGGTCCCATTGACCGAAATCCAGAACTACCAGCCTATCGGAATCATTCTTTCGGGCGGTCCTTCGTCGGTGTACGACGCCGACGCTCCGGTAGCCGATCCGGCCATGCTCACTCTTGGAGTGCCGGTGCTGGGCATTTGCTACGGGCTGCATTTCATCGTGCATCACCTGGGCGGAAGAGTGCGTTCTGCGCCGCGGCGGGAATATGGACATGCGGATGTCGATTTAGAAATCGGCGAGACGCCGCTGTTCACCGGATTGCCGTCAACGCTGCAGGTTTGGATGAGCCACGGCGACGAGGCGCTGGAGCTTCCCCCGGGATTTCATCGCACCGCGGTCTCCGCCAACGCGCTCGCCGCCATCGCCAATGAGGAGAGCCGCATCTGGGCGGTGCAGTTTCATCCCGAAGTACACCACACGCCGCTGGGTCCGCAGCTGCTGAAGAATTTCGTGTTTTCGATTTGCGGCGCGCGCGGCGACTGGACGGCTGCGCACTTTGTGGAGACGACCGTAGCTTCGATCCGCGAGAAGGTCGAAAAGGACCACGTCATCTGCGGGCTGTCCGGCGGGGTGGATTCGTCGGTCGCGGCCATGCTGGTGCACAGGGCGATCGGCAGCCAGCTTACGTGCGTCTTCGTCAATAACGGTGTGCTGCGCAAGAACGAATTCACGCAGGTGCAGAAAAATCTGCGCGACAGGCTGGGGTTGAACCTGGTCGCGGTCGATGCCAGCGAGCGCTTTCTGGGCCGGCTTGCGGGCGTCAGCGATCCGGAGAAGAAAAGAAAAATCATTGGCGCGGAATTTATCGCAGTGTTTGACGACGAGGCCACCCGGATCGCCAAGGAAACCGGCGGCGTGGACTGGCTGGTGCAGGGAACGCTCTACCCGGACGTGATTGAATCGAGCAGCGTAAAGGGGCCTAGCCAGACCATCAAGAGCCACCACAACGTGGGCGGACTGCCCGAATTGATGAAGCTGAAGCTCATTGAGCCTCTGCGCGACCTGTTCAAGGACGAGGTGCGCCGCATCGGGCGCGACATGGGCATGCCGGAAGAGATTCTGAACCGGCAGCCGTTCCCGGGGCCGGGCCTGGCGGTGCGCATTCTCGGTGAGGTTACGCCGGAGCGCGTGGCCCTGCTGCAGGAGGCCGACGATATCGTGGTCAGCGAGATCAAGGCGGCCGGCCTGTACACCAAGATCTGGCAGAGCTTTGCTGTGCTGCTGCCGGTGATGAGCGTGGGTGTGATGGGCGACCAGCGGACTTACGCGTACACCGCGGCGATTCGAGCCGTTCATTCCGAAGATGGCATGACGGCGGACTGGACGCCGCTGCCGTACGAGGTGCTGAAACGCATTTCCAGCCGTATTGTGAACGAGGTGCGGGGGATCAACCGCGTGGTTTATGACATTACCTCGAAGCCGCCGGGCACGATCGAGTGGGAATAGGCATCACTCCGGCTTCAACACCGGAGCACGCAGCGGCGTGGTTTCGATCTCGATCCGCGTGTCTTTGGGAAAGATGACATCGTGGCCCCGGGTCAGGAAATTCTGGTAGAACGACAGCCCCGCGGCATAGAAGCCGAGGCCGGCGGCGAAATTGCGGTTTCCTGCGGCAATGCCGACCACGCGGCCCACCAAACCGAAGCCATTCGATGCGACACCGGTCTGTGCCGTAAGATTGCCATCGTTATCGAGGGCGCGGCCCGCCAGCAAGGTGAGCAACAGCGGCGCAATGGCGCTAGCCTGGCTCTTGGGGGTGATCGTGCCTTCGGCGTCGAGATTGAGGCTCTGCGTTCCCTGTGTCGTAGCTCCGGCCAGAGCGCCTTCGACGGGCCGGTCGGCTGCGGCGCCCTCAGGAAACTGCACCTGCTGAAACGTGAAGCGCAGCTTTCCATTGCGCCCCAGGGAGCGCGCGGCCTTGGCGGTTGTGACGTGTCCGACGAGCACCGAGCCTTGCGGGACGACCAGGTCGCGGTCCTTGTCGATGACCGGCTCAACCACCAGCGCCCGAACGGGATCGCCCGGCCTGGCGGTGGCGGAACTCACTCCGGCGGTGAGCAGAGCGTGCACGGACCAAGTCTCGGGAGTACCGGGTGACGGGGGCGCGACGGGGGGAGCTTGCGCGTCGGAAGGCGTATCCGGGAGGGTGACCGGCGCGGCCAACTCGAAGGTCCACGAGGTATGCGCGGCGATTCGTTCGGGGTGATAGGGAAGCTGGTGGTAGAGGATCTGCCGGGCGCGATCGCCAAGGCCCGGATCGGTGAAGAAGGCGACCTGCTGGTGGAGGCGGTCCTTGGCCTGGGCCCATTCGCGGGCGACGAGGGACTTTTTGGGGCGCGCTCCGGCCGCGGCGAGGCGCAGAACCGTGGCTCCCGTCGAAGCTCCGCTGGTGACGATGGGCCTGGCTCCATCGTGCAGCAACAGCTCATTGAATTGAACTTTGGCTTGGTGGAACGGCGTGAAATCTCCCAGCAGGCGGCCGTGCCAGCGCTCCTTCGAGTCCGCTTCAAGAGCCGTCACCGCGCCGCGCACCGGCGTGTTTTCTGGGATCACGAGCTTTCCATCGACGTAAAGCGGATAAACCAGGCGCCCTTCAAGGGCCTCGCCCGACTTCATCGTATAAGGATGGACGATCTCGACCTGCAGGCTGGTTCCGGCGCGCAATACCGGCGGACGGGAAAGGGTGCGATCGGCGGCCGTCGATTTGTCCGCAGTCGACGGTGTTGCCTGAGGGCGGTGTTCGAGTGTCTGCGCACCGAGACTGATCCCCGCCAGCAGCAAGGCGGAGCTAAGGAATGCGGCGCATTGGGAATACTTCGCGAACAGCATAGTTGGAAGCAGGCGACCTCACCATTTTGAGTCTAGTCAATGAGACTCGATAGCGCGAGGAAGGAGAGCCTTCATCCGTTCGCTGCGGAGGCGCGCAGCGCGGCCACTTCGCGTGTGAGCGCATCCAGCTTGGCGAGCACTTCGGCATGCTGGCGGTCCGTCGGCGAGGGCTCGAAAGGCTCCACATAGAACGTACCGTTCGGCTCCAGAACGCAGCTGCGCACCTGGCTCAAATGCTCGAAACCCTGGCGGTGGATCACTTCTACCAGTTCTTCGTGCGTGAGTGATTCGCGTCGGACGGCGTTTTTGTCGATTTTGCCGTCCTGAATCAGAACCGTGGCGCGGCCTTCCAGGATGCGCGTTAGTTTCGCAGAACGGTACAGGGTTTTCACGACCAGCCAGTTGATGGCGAGCAGCCCGAAGGCGCCGATGACGCCGCCGGTGACCGAGTTGTCGTCGCCGATGATGGCGTTCTGCACGGTGTTCGAGAGCGACAGCAGCACCACGAGGTCGAAGGGATTGAGCTGCGCCAGTTCGCGCTTGCCGAACACCCGAAGAAGTACCACAAGAACCAGATAGACGATGACCGGCCGAAGCAGCTTCTCCAGGATGGGAAGGGGCAGATGAAACATGTGGCTGACGAGATCGTGGGACATGCAAGCGAGGATAGCCGATAAGGCTATCTCTCCAGCCGGATCACGAGATTCACCTCATGGGTCTGCGGGTCGGCCGTGACGTCGAACTTGCTTTTTATACCGGAAAGAGTCTTCCGGAGGACCGGGTCGTCAAGCTGTGCTTTGAGAAGAAACGTGGAGACGTAAGTCTGGTCGAAAGGATCGCCGGGCATCATTTGCCAGTTATGCATGAGGAGCTTGCGCAAATCGTCGCTGACGTTGTCGAACTTGACCAGGGAGAGGTGATAGACAGGGCCTGGATCGACGTCGAGCGTGTAGCTGACAAGGCCGGCGGCTTCATCGATTTGTGCGTGGGGCGTCAGGACACAATCGAGATGGCCTTTTGATTTGTAGCGCTGTGCCACCAGCATCCAAACCGAGCGCAGGCCGATTCCGCGAGCCTGGCCGGGTGCGGTGCTGGAGAGAACCTTGTCGATATCGGCTTGCTGAACGGGCGCGTCGGCCGGAAGATGGATGGCCCCCAGCTTGAATTGCCGGCCGGCCTCGACGGTGACAGCAAACGGCACCTGGATGGACGTGGCGGAGACAACCGGATCCCCTGCGCGCGCGGCCTGAACTTTGACCGCGGCGTAACCCAGATCTTCATAAAAGCCGCGGAACGCGGTTTCGAGGTTGGCGGTGGAGTTGGCGCTGTCGAAGGACTGCTCCGAAGCCTCCTTGACGACGGGTTGGAGCCGGGCCTCGAGATCCGGCGAAACGCCGTCCAGGTGAATCGGCCCCACTTTCACCGGCGGCTGCAGGATGCTGAAGCTGATCGCGGTCACGCCTTTCTTCGCGGTCTTTCGGTCGCTGAACGGAACGGCGGTAAGGGTGGTGGTGATTCCCTGTGCGGCCAGCATGGACTCGAGCTGTGTGCGAACCTCGTCGAGCAGGCTCCCTTCGGCAGGAACCTTGCCGTGATAGAGGGGCAGGCCACTGTGCAGTTTGGCGTCGAGATCCGCGCCCGGAGCGATCGGCAGATTCTCCAGGCGGATGGGATAAAGCTGGGTCGACGGAGTCAACGAATAGACAAGGTCCTGTCCGTCGAACTTGTAAGTAAGGTTGTCGAAGACGCCGCTGTCCATGAGGAGCTTAGAGTGGTCGTTCATCTCCGCGGAGGTAAGGACCGTCCCCTTCTTCAATCCGGCGGCGGCCAGCAACTCCTGATCCGAATATTCCGGATCGCCTTTGAACTGGATGGATTTGGGTTGAAACTGCTGCCCGGCGGCATGGAACGCAAACGGCAGGAAAAGGCTGGCAAGAAGAACAATGAAAACTGACCCGCGCATGGTGGGCCAAGAATAGCAAAATGTGGAAGCAATGCAAAGAATAGCGGTTCCGTAGCGGGCCGCGGATCAGACAACTGGATGGGGATGCGATTATCCTGCTGGCAGAATCGGGGAGAACATGAGAGAAGCGGTGATTGTTGCGGCGGCGCGGACGCCGATCGGGAAATTCCAAGGTGCCCTGCAGGGCTTTTCGGCGCCAAAGCTCGGGGCTCTGGCGGTGCGGGAGGCGATCCGGCGGGCGGATATCAAGCCCGACGAGGTGGACGAGTGCATCATGGGGTGCGTGCTTCAGGCCGGTCTTGGGCAGAACCCGGCACGGCAGGCGTCTCTCTACGGCGGTATGCCCCCGGAATCGGCAGCGCTGACCGTGAACCAGGTGTGCGGATCGGGTCTGCGGGCGGTGTCGCTGGGGGCGCAGGCCATTCAGACCGGGGATGCGGAGTTCATCGTTGCCGGCGGCATGGAGTCGATGAGCAATGCACCCTACCTGCTGCCCCAGGCGCGGTCTGGGTATCGGATGGGAAATGGCACGCTCGTCGACGCCATGATCAACGACGGTCTATGGGAGGCGTACCGCGGCTATCACATGGGATTCGCGGCCGAGATGATTGCCGAGAGATACGCCATTTCGCGCGAGGAGCAGGATGCGTTCGCGGCCGAGTCGCATCGCCGCGCAGCCGAGGCGACAAGCAAGGGCTGGTTCCGCGAGGGCATCGTTCCCGTGGAGATTCCGGCCGCGAAGAAGGGGGAGGTTCCGCGCATCTTCGACAAGGACGAATCGATTCGACCGGATACGACGGCTGAAGTGCTGGGCCGGCTGAAACCGGCGTTCAAGGACGGCGGCACCGTGACGGCCGGGAATTCCCCGGGAGTCAGCGATGGAGCTGCGGCGGTGGTCTTGACGTCGGCGGAGACGGTGAAGGACCGGCGGTTGAAGCCGCTGGCGGTGATTCTGGCCCAGGCGACGGCTGGAAGGGAACCGGAGTGGTTCGGACTGGCTCCCATCGACGCGGTGCGCAAGGTGGCGCGCAAAGCCGGCTGGCCGCTGGACAGTGTAGATCTGTTCGAACTCAATGAAGCGTTCAGCGTGCAGGCCCTGGCCGTCAACCGCGAGCTCGGACTGGACGCGGAACGGGTGAACGTCAACGGCGGTGCGGTCGCGCTGGGACATCCCATCGGTGCCAGCGGGGCAGCGGTGCTGGTGAAGCTGCTGTATGCGTTGGCGCAGCGGGGAAAGGCGCGGGGAATCGCAGCGCTTTGTCTGGGTGGCGGAAATGCTGTAGGACTCGCAGTGGAACGGGTTTAAGCCGATGGTCTTAAATCCTTGCGACCACCCCCCGGCGATGAAGACCCATCGCCGGAGAACTCCGCCAAATCGCAAAGATGGACACGAGGCAGTTTGGCTCCCGGAATTGTGAGCCGGGACACTATCGTTTCGAATCGGTCGCTGCCCATCACCAGCCGGACTGTCCGATATCGGACATCCGGCCCCCGGATCGGTCACTGTAAGTCTCGGCGCATCTACTCCTTGCTATCGGTAAACCCTTCCATCTCAGTCATCAGCGGATGAGGTTATTTTGGCATGCCAAGTGCAACTACCGGAACGCAATGGATATCGCACGCCCTGATATTAAGTTGAAGAAGCAACGCCAGATGTACGTATGGGCTGGCGTCGGAGTAATCGTCCTGGCCGCTGCCGCTTTCGGCGTGTCCCGGCTCAAGCCGGCGGCCCCGTCGGTCGATGGCTCGACAGTCTGGCCTGACACGGTCAAACGGGGGAACATGATTCGCCAGGTGCGCGGCTCGACCGGCACCCTGCAACCCCGCGAGGACTCGATCCAGCTGATCCCGGCCCTGACCGACGCCACCGTGGTCCATATCCGCGTGCTGCCCGGCACCATGGTCAAGCCCGACACCATCCTGATGGACCTGGCCGCGCCCGAAGTGGAGCAGAAGCTGCTCGACGCGAAGCTGCAAGTGAAGCAGGCCGAGTCCGATTACAAGGCCCTGCAGGCCTCGCTGCAAAGCACCCTGATGGACAAGAAAATCCTCGCAGCGCAGGTGGATGCCAGCTATGCGCAGGACAAGCTGCAGGCGGACACCGATGAAGCACTCCTGAAACTGGGCACGATCTCAGCCCTCGTCGCACAGAAATCGAAGAGCACTTCGGACCAGCTCGCCAAGCAAAACCAGCTCAGCCTGCAGCAGCTCGATGTAAACGAAAAGAACATCGAGGTGCAGATGGCCTCTTCGCAGGCCAAGATCGACCAGGCGAAGACATTACTGGCGCTCTATCAGAGGCAGACGGACGCGCTCCAGGTCCGTTCCGGGCTGGCCGGCGAGCTTGATCCTCTTGCGGTCCCCGTGTCGGTGGGCACGCACGTGACCGCGGGCACTTCGCTGGCCGAGGTGGTGCAACTCGGCAAACTGAAGGCCGCCCTGCAGATCGCCGAAACCCAGGCGCGCGACATTACAATCGGCTTGCCCGCCTCGATCGATACCCACAACGGAATCATTCCCGGTCACGTCAGCCGCATCGACCCCGCGGTATTGAACGGAACGCGCACCGTCGACGTAGTACTGGATGGTCCCCTGCCTCCGGGCGCGGTCAAAGGCTTGAGCGTGGATGGAACTATCGACCTCGAAAAGCTGAACGACGTGCTCTATGTGGGAAGGCCGGCACTGGGCAACGAGAACTCGACCCTGAGCCTGTTCAAGGAAGATCCTGATCATAAGGGAGCGGTGCGTGTGCCGGTGAAGGTGGGCCGCGCCTCGGTGAACAGCATCCAGGTGCTCGAGGGATTGAAAGAAGGCGATACCGTGATTCTGTCCGACATGTCGCGGTATGACAACGTGGACCGGATCAGGCTGGAATAAGTCAGGCACTAGGCATCAGGCATTAGGACCGTGGTGGCGGAGGTCAGGGACAGGGAGCTGACCGCTGATCACTGACAACTGACCACTGACCACTGACGAAAGGGACGGGCAATGAATGACAATTTGATTGAAATCGAGGATCTGACCAAGGTCTTCTACACCGATGAAGTGGAGACGCACGCGCTCTCCGGAATTCACCTCACCATTGCGCGCGGGGAGTACGTGGCCATGTCGGGGCCTTCGGGCTGCGGCAAGTCAACCCTGCTTTCCATCCTGGGCCTCCTCGATACGCCCACGGGCGGCAAGTACATGCTCAACAGCAAGCCCGTGGAGAATCTGAGCTTCGGCGAGCGTTCGCGGATCCGAAATCAGGAAATCGGCTTCATCTTCCAGAGTTTCAACCTGATTGGCGATCTGACAGTAGAAGAGAACGTGGAACTGCCGCTCACTTATCGCGCCGGCATGCCCTCGGCGGAGCGCAAGAAGCGCGTGAAGGAAGCCCTGGAGCGCGTGAACATGGCACACCGCATGCGGCACTACCCGGCGCAGCTCTCCGGTGGCCAGCAGCAGCGTGTGGCTGTAGCGCGTGCATTGGCGGGTTCGCCCTCCATCCTGCTGGCCGATGAGCCTACCGGAAACCTGGACTCAAAGAATGGCGAAGCCGTGATGCACCTGCTGGCCGATCTGCATCGCGAGGGCTCGACCATTTGCATGGTGACGCACGATCCGCGGTTTGCCAAACATGCGGAGCGCGAAGTGCACCTGTTCGATGGCAAAGTGGTTTCGGAAGATGAGCTGAGGAAGCTCACGGCGGAAGTCGAGGCCTAGTCATGTTCGTCCAGAGCTCGATGCAGGATTTGCGTTACGCGACCCGACAGTTGCGTCATGCGCCGGGTTTTACCCTGGCCGCTGTCCTCACCCTGGCCCTGGGCATTGCTGCGCTCGCGACCGTCTTCACGTGGATCAAAGCGGTGATGTTTGATCCCTACCCGCATGTCAGCGATCCGCGCTCGCTTCGCTTTGTCGATGCGACGGTGCGCGGATCGCAGGGATATTCGGTTCACTACGATAACCTCGAATCCCTTCGCGATCGGGACAAGAGCCTCGCAAATCCTGCTGTTTTTACGATTACAGTTTTCGATCTGGCCTCTCCGGGCGCTCCTCCCGAGGCGCTGGCCGGCGGGCTCGTGTCGAGCAATTACTTTCAACTCTTGGGACTGCAGCCGCAACTAGGGCGCTTTCTTACGGTGGTCACCAACGACCGCGTCTATGGATCGCATGACGAGGTGGTCCTGAGTGATCGCGAATGGCGGGTGCGCTTCAACGCGGATCCGCAGATTCTGGGCCAGGTCATCTACGTGAACCGCCATCCGTTTACGGTCGTCGGCGTTGCCCCGCGCGACTTTGCCGGGATCTACGGTGGCATGGCCGAATTGTTGTGGATGCCGCTTTCTGCTTCACGCTCGTTGCAACCCGATCCCAGCGCCGACCCGCTCAAGCAGATCGGCCTTATGCTGGTGGCGCGGCTGCTCCCCCAGTTCTCGCATGAGCAGGCTGCGGCCGAGCTCCACACCCTGGCACGGCAACTCGCGCAGGAAGGCGAGGCCAAGGGCGGGAACATGGCCGGTTGGGACCTGAACCTGAGGGACTCGGCCCACTTCGAGCGCGGCGTGTTCGGCGTGATTGGCGAACAGTGGCCGGCGCTTCTGGGTGCCGCTCTGCTTTTGCTTGTCCTGGTTTGCATCAATACAGCGTCGCTGCTGGGGCAGCGCGCGGCCCGGCGTCGCCGCGAGATCGCGATTCGCACTTCACTGGGCGCCACCTCGCGCCGCATCGCTTCGCAACTCTTCGTTGAAGCACTTCTGCTTTCGCTTATGGGCGGGGTAGTGGGCTGGGCTGCAAGCCTTCTGCTGGCCAAGTCGCTCTACATACTGCTCCCCAGTTTTGGGTTCTCGCTGGCGTTCAATCTGGGCACCGACTGGAGAGTTCTGGGATTGGTAGCACTTCTGGTAATGCTGGTGGCGCTGCTGTGCGGGATGATGCCCATTCGCCAGGCTCTCCGTTCCTCGCAGAGAAACGCACTCTACGAAGGCAGCCAGGGAATCCTGGGATCCAGCCGCAACCGCTGGGTCAAGATCGCTTCGGTGGGCACCCAACTCGGGCTCTGCTTCGTGGTGCTCGTGGGTTCGGCGTTGTTGATACGCACGCTCCTCAACGTTCTTCATCGCGCCCGCAACTTCGATCGGGAGAATGCGATGACCGCCCAGTTTTCGCTGTCGCGTTCGGGATACACGAAAGAGAAGGGGTTGGCCTTCGAGGCGGCGCTGGTCGATCAACTGCGCAATTCTCCGGTGGTCCGCGAAGCCACTCTCACGACCCATCTGCCCATGGGCGATGACGGATCTGGTAACACGTGGGACCTCGCGGTTCCCGGCTACACCCCCGCCAAGAACGAAAGCATGTCCGTGGTGACCGATCTCGAAGGACCGGCATTCTTTCACGCCATGGGAATAGCGATGGTGCAAGGCCGCGACTTCACGGTGCAGGACCGCGATGGCGCGCCGCTGGTGGCCATGATCAATGAGGACACGGCGCACCGCTACTTTCCCAAAGGGAATGCGCTGGGCAGCACGGTGATCATGGGACCGGACAAGCAGGCCTGCCAGATCATCGGCATCGTGAAGAATTACGCCTACTACAGCCCCCAGGACACCGATCCCGAGCCAGTCGTGTACCTGCCCATCGCGCAGCATTATCAGGACCACGTGTTTGTGGCGGTCCGTTCGCGCACCACGGCCGATGCAGTTTTGCCCGCACTGCGGCAGGCGGTGGCTCGGCTCGATGGTGCTCTGCCGCTCGAGAACGTACAGACGCTGAAGGATGTGAGCGAAGTGCGCTATCAGTTCTCCCGAATTCCGCTGGAGCTGCTGGGCGTATTTGCATTGGCCAGCCTGCTGGTGGCGACGCTTGGCCTCTATGCCGTGATGGCCTACGCCGTGACGGAACGCAGCCGCGAATTCGCTTTGCGCATGGCCGTGGGTGCGACGCGCTCGCAGATCGTGCGCCTGGTTGTAAAAGGCGGGCTTGAAACTGTCGCGGCGGGATTGTTGATCGGCGGGGTCGCGACCTTTTTCGCTGTCCGGTTGCTGCGTTCGCTCCTGTTTGGCGTCGCGGCCTTCGATCCCATCAGCTTCATCGCCGCGGCCGTAGTGCTGGTCTTGACCGTGCTGGCGGCCGGGCTTGCGCCGGCGGCGCGAGCTGCGTCGATCCAGCCTATGGAAGCTTTGCGAACCGAATAATCGCTCTCATCGTCCACCTTCCCCGTGAAAGCCAGGCGAGGCCGATCCTGAACGAAAGGAGAACTGCGATGAAACAGGTGCTGGCAGACACCCGGTATGCATTGCGGCAACTGCGCCGTGCACCGGGTTTTGCGCTTACGGCGGTGCTCACCCTGGCCTTGGGGATAGGTGCCAACAGTACGATCCTGAGCTGGATCAGTGCCACGTTGTTCAATCCCATTCCCGGCGCCAAGAAGATCGGCAGCATGCTCACGCTGCAGCGCGGGGAGCGCAGCGAGCATGCGACACCTCCTTTTTCCTATCAGGACTTCGTGGATCTGCGCGAGAACAGCCAGAGCTTCTCCGGGATGCTCGGCTATCACGACGACTACATCTCGATCACCGGGTCGGCCAAGCCGGAGCGCATCTATGGAGCGCTGGCCACCGCCGACTACTTCGAGGTGCTGGGAGTTCAGCCCTATCTAGGCCGCACGCTCATTTCATCCCGGGCCAACGAGCGGGCCGGCCTTCCGATCGCGGTACTGAGCTACAGCCTGTGGCAAAACCACTTCGCAGCAGACCCCGGCATCATCGGGAAAACCATCCAGCTCAACCTCCACCCTTATACGATCGTCGGCGTAGCGCCCCAGGGTTTTCGCGGCTGCAAGAGCGGGTTGCGCACTGACATCTTTCTCCCCATCGGAACGGATCGACAGATTTGGGACAGCGGTGGCCGCATTGACCGCCGCGGCGCGTCATGGATCAATGCTCTGGGCGTGCTTCGGCCCGGCGTCAACCGTCGCCAGGCCGACGACGAATTGAATCTTCTGATGCAGCGCATCGTGGCGCAGTATCCGGCAGAACACCAGGGCGCCAACCAGATCTCCACCGATCCATTGTGGCGTTCTCCCTTCGGCGCAAACGTCTACATGGCGGGGACTCTTCCGATCCTTCTGGCGCTGGCCGCGGTGTTGCTGCTGCTGGCCTGCGCCAACGTCGCCAACCTGCTGCTGGTGCGCTCGGTGGCGCGCCGCCGCGAGTTCGCCATCCGGTTATCAATGGGCGCGGGCCGCTGGACACTGGTGCGCCAGCTCATGGCGGAAAACGTGCTCATCGCCCTGGCGGGCGGAGCCGTGGCGCTTTCCAGCACCTTGTGGACCTCCCAGATTCTCGGGTCATTTTTGCCGGGCAAAACGCTGCCCCTGGTAATCAACGGAGAGATCGATCGCCGCGTGATGCTGGCTACCATCCTGGTCTCGCTGCTAACGGCGGTCATTGCCGGGACGGTACCGGCCCTGCGCGCATCCAGGCTCTCCCCCGGCACCATCCTCAAAGACGAGGCTCTGAATACTTCGGGCGGCCTCCACAAGTCGCGCCTCACGTCAGGATTGGTGATCGCGCAGGTGGCCCTCTCGCTGCTGCTGCTTACGTGTGCGGGATTGTTTGTACGTAGTTTGAGTAAAGCGCAGCAGGCCGATCCCGGCTTTGATCCCAACAACATGTTGCTGGCCACGTTTGACCTTCGCCCCATGGGTTACACCGATGTGACTGGAATGGAATTTCAGAAGCAGGTTCTCGCTCGGGTGAGACAACTGCCGGGGGTTCAGTCCGCAACCATGGCGGATTTTTCGCCGCTCAGTTTTTCGATTCACTCGGACGGCGTGTTTCCGGAAGGATACGTTCCGAGCCCGCATGAGGACATGGAGGCCGACCGCGCCGATGTCGGTGCGGGTTATCTCGCCGCCATGCGCACGCCGCTCGTGGCCGGGCGCGATTTTACCGATGCGGATACGCGCGAGACCATGCCGGTTGCCATCATCAACCAGGCGTTGGTCGACCGCTACTGGCCCGGACAAAACGTGATCGGCAAGCGCATCCAGTATTCCGGAAAGTGGAGGACGGTTGTCGGGGTTGCGGTGAACGGGAAATACCGCCGGCTCATTTACGATCCCACCCCGCTGATTCTGCTGCCTCTCGCGCAGCGTTATGAAAGCGAAGTGATCCTGCACGTGCGCACCAGGGGCGAGCCGCTGGCCATGGCCACCGCGGTGGAGCAGACCATTCACAGCCTGAACGGCGAGATGCCGCTCTACAACGTCACCACGCTCAAAGAGAACATGCAGATGGGCAGCGTGTTCGAGCGCGTGGCGGTCACGTTCGCAGGATCGTTCGGAGTGCTCGCGCTGCTGCTGGCGGCAGTGGGGATTTACGGCGTCGTGTCGTACACAACCCGCCAGAGAACGCATGAACTCGGCATCCGAATCGCGCTTGGCGCCGGAAAAGCCCAGATCCTGCGTGGCGTGATGCGGCAGGGGCTCATGCTGACAGTTGCGGGATTGACCGTGGGCGTGGCGGCTTCGCTGGTTCTTACGCGATTCCTGCGGACCATGCTCTATGGAGTTGGAACCACCGACCTGGCGACATTTGCCACGGTGGCTATCGTTCTGTGTGTGGTAGCGGCTTTCGCCTGCTATTTTCCGGCGCGGCGGGCAGCGGCGATTGATCCGGTGCAGGCGCTGCGGACGGAGTAGCAAACAACAGGGACTGAGAACTGAGGACATGCAGACACTTCTCCAGGATCTTCGCTACGCGGTGCGACAGTTGCGCAAGTCGCCGGGGTTTACGCTCACGGCGATCGTTACGCTGGCACTCGGCATCGGAGCGAACACCGCCATCTTCACGCTGGTGCAGGGAATCCTGCTGCGCTCGCTGCCGGTGGCCGATCCTTCCCGGCTCTATCGGATTGGCGATACAGACAATTGCTGCGTGAATGGCGGATTCGTCGGACAGAATGGCGACTTCGACATCTTTTCTTACGATCTTTACCGGCAACTGAAGGACGCGGCGCCGGAGTTTGAATCGCTGGCCGCCATGCAGGCCGGACAGTGGCAATGGAGTGTGCGACGGGGCAACGCACTGCCCCACGAGATGCGCGGCGAGTTCGTCACCGGCAACTATTTTTCGACTCTCGGAGTGGGTTCGTACGAAGGGAGAGTGTTGAGCGAAGCCGACGACCAGCCGAACTCCCCGCCCGTCGTGGTGCTCAGCTATCGCTCCTGGCAGAACGAGTTCGGAGGCGACGCTTCGATTATCGGCCAGCCCATTTCGATTCAAACCCATCCCTTCACCGTGATTGGCATCGCACCGCCGTCGTTCTTTGGCGACCGCGTGTCGGACAGCCCGCCCGATTTCTGGATGCCCGTCAACCAGGAGCCATACGGGCGCGGCGACAGCACCATCCTTCATCACCCCGAGCAGAACTGGCTTTATCCGCTGGGGCGCGTGCGAACCGGGACGAGCATCCCTGCGCTGCAGGCGAAGCTTTCGGCGGCGCTGCGCAACTGGCTGCAGACGCGGCCCGCCTACACGGAGCATGGCGGCGCGGCCATAATTCCCAAACAGCATGTGACGGTTGTGCCCGGCGGCGGAGGGATCCAGAACATGCAGCAGGAGACCGGACGAGGTCTCAAAATGCTCATGATCCTGTCCTCGGTGGTGCTGATCATCGCCTGCGCCAACATCGCCAATCTGGTGCTGGCGCGCGCCACCACGCGCCGCGGCGACATCGCGGTACGGATGGCCCTGGGAGCGGGCCGCACCCGCGTGATTCGGCAGATTATCACCGAGAGCATTCTGTTAAGCTGCCTCGGAGGACTGGCTGGCCTGGCAGTCGCCTACGCAGGATCGAGAACGATCCTCGCCCTTGCCTTCCCCGATGCCCGGAACCTGCCCATCCAGGCCACTCCATCCCCGGGCGTTCTGGGATTTGCTTTTCTGGTTTCCCTGGCAACGGGCGTCGTGTTCGGTTTCGCGCCTGCGTGGCTGTCTTCGCACGCGCAGCCGGCCGAAGTGCTGCGCGGCGTCAATCGCTCCACGCGCGATCGCTCCTCGATTCCGCAGCGGGCATTGGTTGTCTTTCAGGCGGCGCTGTCACTGGTGCTCATGGCTGGCGCCGTGCTGATGACCAGGTCGCTCAACAACCTTGAACATCAGAACTTCGGCCTGGTAATGGCTAATCGCTACGTGATGCACGTGGACCCCGCCGGCGCCGGCTATACGGTTGACCGGCTTCCCGGGCTCTATCGCCAGGTCGAGGAGCGCTTCTCATCGCTGCCCGGTGTGGCCAATGTGGGCATGGCGCTCTATAGCCCGCTCGAAGGAGACAACTGGGGCGAGTGCGTAATTCAGCAGGGGCATCCGGCTCCAGGGCCCAACGATAAATGCGGCTCCACGTGGGACCGCGTCAGCCCGAATTTCCTCCCTTCAGTGGGTGTGCCAATTCTGCATGGCCGCGACCTGTCTGACCAGGACACCCAGACTTCACAGCCAGTCGCCATCGTCAACCAGGAATTTGTCAAGCGCTTTTATCCCAAGGACGATCCGATCGGCAAGCACTTCGGCATCGACCTGCCGCAGTATTCGGGTGCGTTTGAAATTGTCGGCGTGTTTCGCGATTTCAAAATGAACAATCCGCGCAGCGACCCGCGGCCGGTGTTTCTGCGGCCGCTGGCGCAGTTCTACAACGGCTACCGGACATGGCCTGGCGGCGGACCCGCGCCGTCCTTCATAGATGCCATCATCGGCGGCGAGACCCAGTCCATGTTCATCGACGCCATCATCGTGAACTTCAGGACGCCGCAACTGAATGTCGATGAGCTTTTGCGTCGCACCCTGGCCTCCATCGACCCCAACCTGACCGTCGTTGACCTTCGCACATTCGATGCGCAGGTAGCGAGCAACTTTACCGAAGACCGGCTGGTGGCGCGCCTGACAACCCTGTTTGGGATCCTGGCGCTGATCCTGGCGTCGGTGGGACTTTACGGCGTGATGACCTACTTCGTTGCCAAGCGCACGGGCGAGATCGGCATCCGCATGGCGCTAGGCGCAACCCGCTCGAGCGTGCTGAGAAGCGTGATGTGGAGCGCGCTGTTGCAAATCGTCATCGGACTCGCGTTCGGCATTCCTTTCGCCCTGCTCGCGGGACATCTGATGGCCAGCCAGCTTTATGGTGTTGGCGCCTCCGACCCCTGGGCGCTTGCGGGAGCAGCGGTAGTCCTGGCGTTGTGCGCGGTAGTCGCAAGCCTGGTTCCGGCGCGGCGGGCCGCTTCAATCGAGCCGATGCAGGCATTGAGGACCGAATAAGAAACATAAGGAAAAAGAGCATGACCAACTCAGGCCCGGATATTCGCTACGCTGTACGCCAACTGCTGAAGGACCCCGTGGTTGTGGCATTGTCCACGGTCTCAATCTTCGCTTTCGCATCAATAGCTTCAATAATCCCTGCACGACGGGCGGCAGTGGTCGAACCCACGCAGGCATGGCGCATGGAATGAACTGAGAAAGGAGATACAACGATGAACAGGCTGCTTCAGGACGTTCACTTCGCGATGCGCCAATTGCGGCGCGACCCCAGCTTTACGCTGACCGCGGTGCTGACGCTGGCGCTGGGCATCGGCGCTGGCTCGGCGATCTTCTGCCTCATGGATGCGTACTGGCTGCATCCGTTGCGGGTTCCGCATCCGGGCGAACTGGTACGGCTGTTTGCCACCACGCCGCAGGATCCTGAGGGTTTGTTCACCTATCCCGAGTACCAGGCGGTAGCACAGCACTCGACGGCCCTCAAGAGCGTAGTAGCGATTGGCCGGCGCGGAAGCCTGATGCCGCGCGCTGACGGTACTTCCGCCCTACTGCTCACTAACGTGGTCTCCAGCAATTTCTTTGAGGCGCTCGGGGTGAAGCCGATCCTCGGTCGCCGTTTCACCTCTGCCGACGCGCCGTCACTTCGCACTCATCCCGCCGTGCTGCTTGGATACGCTTTCTGGAAGCGGGAATTTTCGGGCGATCCAAACATCATTGGCCGACAGATTACGCTGCTCCGCGGCAAGGACAATCGAAACCGGGTGGATGTGTGGGGCGTACTCCCGCCCGATTTTCGGGAAGTCGATAATGGCGAAGATCGCGACCTGTGGATGCCGGCCGAAACGTGGGCCGCCCTGGTTGGCGCAGAGGAATTGTCATCGACCAGGTTTGCTTGGTTCAACTTGCTTGGCCGGCTTGCGCCGAGCGGAAACGTAGCGCAGGTCAACGAGCAGGTGTCGGTGTTGGCCAAGGGTTGGGCGGCATCTGACCCGGCAACCAATCACGATCGCGGAGCGCGCGCGATAAGTGACTTCCGCTACCGCATTGCCAACGCAGGCACTAGCGGATTGGTTCTGTTCGCAATCGTGGCGTCAGTGGTTTTGCTCGCCACCGTGAACGTAGCGCACCTGCTGTTGGCACGCGCTCTCACGCGCGGTCCCGAGGTGGCCCTGCGCATGGCCCTGGGTGCGCGCCGCGTCGCGGTTGCGCGCCAGTTGCTTGTCGAGAATCTTCTGCTTTGCGTGGTGAGCCTGGCCGCAGGCCTGGGCATCGCCGCAGGCATCGCAGCTCTTTTGCCGCACCTGCTGGTGCGCGAACCGGCCATGCTGGTACAGGTGGGATCGGCACCGGCCGGCTTTCAGATCGACTGGCGCGTCTTCCTCTTTGCGTCCGCAATGGCGTTAGCCACTCTTCTCCTGCTCGCGCTGGTTCCGCTGCGGCAGGTGTCGCGGCCGCAACTGCTGCCGGTGATGCAGGCGGGCGCAGTCACTCGCACCGAAGCCCGTGCTCCCCTGGCGCGCCGTGCGGCGGTCTGGCTACAGATTGCCATCTCGTTTGCGCTGCTGGTCTCTACCGGAACGCTGGTGCGCAGCTTCATCAACACACGCACGCAATCCATCGGACTCACGCGAGGCCAGGTGCTCCTCGCTTGGACACAGGAACCGGAAGCCGAAATGCGCGACGCGGTGCTCGCCCGCATGAAGGCGTTACCCGGGGTGAACGACGTGGCGTTCGCAATTCGCGCGCCCTTGAGCCTTTCCGAAGGCGGCATCGCGGTGCATGCGCTGCTGCCAAGCCATCCGGAATTGCGCCTGCCGGTCGAGATCAAGTTCAACGCGGTCAGTCGCAATTTTCTTGACGTAACTGGAACGCGCGTGGTGCGCGGCCGCGGCTTCGCTGACGCCGACAATCAGAACGCCCCCGCCGTCGTGATTATCAATCAGTCGATGGCGAATAAGTATTGGCCCAGCGAGAATCCCATCGGCCAGGTTGTGAAGATCGCCGGCTGGTCGCAGGGCGCGGGCGAAGCGCGCGTTGTGGGCGTTGCCGAGAACGCTCCCATCAACCGAATCGGAGAGCTTCCCGAGCCGTATCTCTATGTCCAGTACGAGCAATACGCGGCCCACATGTCAACCATGGGCGAGATCACCTTTGCGCTTCACACCGCGGTGAATGCTATGAGCCTGGCGCAACCCGCGCGCCAGGTGCTGATTCACACGCACCCGCTGCTCGATCCCATGATGGTGACTTCGCTGCCGGAACTGATTCGCTATTCGGCGGGCAATTACCGGATGATGGCGGAACTGGCGAGCGCGCTGGGAATGATCGGGCTCACCCTGACGATTGTAGGTTTGTACGGGTTCCTGGCGTTTCGTGTCACGCAGCGGCGCCGAGAGATCGGCATCCGCATGGCACTGGGCGCCTCGCGCCAGGCGACATCGCTTCTCGTTCTGCGCGACACCGTGGCCATGGCGTCGATCGGACTGGGGTTGGGCGTGGTGCTTGCCGTTGCGGCCTCGCGCCTGGAGTCGTCGCTGGTGTTTGGCGTCAGCCCGTTGAATGCCATTTCCATAACCGGCGCATTGTGCATCCTCGCTTTAGCGGTTGCAGCGGCAAGCTGGCTTCCTGCACGCCGCGCCGCTTCCATTGATCCCATGCAGGCTTTGCGCACCGAGTAGACCTACGGAGAAGAAAGATGAATTCGCTGCTTCAGGATGTTCGTTACGCGTTGCGCCAGTTGCGGAAATCACCGGGATTCACCATCACGGTGGTGCTCACCCTGGCGCTAGGCATCGGCGCCAACGCCGCGATCTTCACGCTCTTCGACCAGGCGCTGCTGCGAATGCTTCCGGTGGAGAAGCCAAAGGAACTGGTGCGTTTTACCTGGACGGGCGATTTCGGGGGATCCATGAGCAGCTTTGGTGGCGACTCCCCCAACCATCACAATTACTTCTCCTACCCGATGTACAAGGACCTGCGCGATCAGAACCAGGTTTTCCAGGGCATGCTGGCCGCGGACAAAACCCAGCTCGGCGTCTCGTGGCGCAACCAGGCGGAGAGCAAGGACGCGGAGATTGTCAGCGCGAACTATTTCCAAGTGCTGGGACTCAAACCGGCGCTGGGCAGGCTATTTACCCCGCAGGACGAAACCGGCAAGAATGCCAATCCTGTCGTGGTCCTCAGCTACGACTACTGGCGGACTCGTTTCGGCGCGGCGCGCGACATCACCGGCCAGACCGTTCTCATCAATGGTCATTCTTTCTCCGTGGTCGGCGTTGCACCGGATCATTTCGATTCGGCCATCGGCGGATACAAGCCGGGTGTGTTTGTCCCTGTGACCATGGTGGAATACGCGATTCCGTGGCGGGCACCAATGGATGACCTGACGAACCATCAATCGACGTGGCTCACCGCGGTGGCTCGTCTCAAGCCCGGAGTGACGATCGCGCAGGCCCAGGCGAACATGGGTCCGCTTTGGCATTCCCTGCGAACATACGAGTTTTCTCTCTACAAGTCCAAGTCCGAGCGATTCAGAAAGGCATTCATCGACAACTCGCGCCTCACGGTTGAGGACGATTCCAAGGGCTTCAATCCCAACCGCAGCGATCTTGAGAAGCCGCTCATCATCCTTTTCAGCATGGCCGGCCTGCTGGTGGCCATGTGCGCCATCAACGTTGCCACGCTGTTGTTACTGCGCGCATCAGCGAGGGCCCGGGAGATGTCGATGCGCTACGCTCTGGGCGCGCGGCGCGGCCGCATCGTGTCGCAATTGCTGGTCGAAGGCGGAATGCTGGGACTGGCCGGCGCCGCCGCGGGGTTGGCGCTGGCGCCGTTGGTGGCGCGCGTTCTGGTGCGCATCATGACCAGCGCCGATCCCGGAAGCGAACCCTATTCCACTTCAATCGACGCGCGGGTTCTTTTGTTTGCTCTTGGCATCTCTGTGCTGGCGAGCCTGCTTTTCAGCGTCGCCCCGGTGTTCCACTTCATTCGCCCCGACCTGGTAAATTCGCTTCGTCAGAACAGCGGCACGCTTTCAAAAGAGTCCCAACTATTTCGCAAGATCGCTGTCGGTGTGCAGATCGCAATGAGCGTGATGCTACTGGGGGGCGCCGGTCTATTTATGCGCACCCTCGATCACATGCGCCACGAGCAGATGGGATACGACGTCAGTCATCTCCTGACGTTTACTCTCGATCCCACGAGTTCCGGTTACGGAGAAGACCGCACCCCCCAGATCATCGCCGGTGCGCTTGAGGCCCTGGGCGCCATTCCCGGCATCAGGCAGGTTGCCGCGACAAACGATCCCGAGCTTTCCAACGACACCGAATCCACCAACTACTCTGTGCAGGGATACAAGGCCAGCGAAGACGAGAATATGAATTTCGAAGAGCCGCGGATCACGCCCGGTTACTTCGCGACGCTGCACCAGGCCCTGCTGGCGGGGAGGGAGTTTACGGTCGCCGATGCCAGGGGCCAGCCCGGCGTGGCGGTGGTGAATGCCGCTTTTGCAAAGAGATTCTATGGCTCCCCGCAGAATGCGATTGGCCGCCTGATCGCCGAGGGCGGAGGCAACGACGTCAAATACGACCTCAACATCGTGGGCGTGGTCGCCGACGTTCGCCATACTGATATCCGCACGCCGCTCGGACCGGCCGTTTACGAGCCCTATTTCCAGATGAAGCACCCCACCGGAATGGTGATGTACCTGCGTACGGCGCAGCCTCCGGAGAGCGTCGAGGCTGCCGTGCGGCAAGCCATTCACCGGCTCGATCCCACTCTGGTGGTTGACGGGCTGCGCACCATGGAAGAACAGGTGGATCGCAGCGCAGCTGACGAGCGAGCGCTGGCATTTCTCGCCATCGGCTTCTCTTCGTTGGCCTTGCTCCTGGCGGCGGTTGGACTCTACGGCGTGCTGGCGTATTCCATCGAGCAGCGCACTCGCGAAATCGGGGTGCGGCTGGCGCTGGGTGCGCGGCGAAGCAGCGTCATCGGCCTGGTTCTGCGAGAAATGCTGATCATCGCCGGAATCGCGACACTCATCGCTTTGCCATCCACGATCGCGATCGCCCGCCTGTTCCGCAGCCAACTTTACGGAGTGACCTTTGCCGATCCGCTCACGTTGATGTACGCGGTGGCCTTTACCGCGGTGATGGTTGCCGTGGCCGCGGCTCTTCCGGCGCGCCGCGCCGCCGCCGTGGAACCCATGAATGCTTTGCGCTCGGAGTAGTTAGTCAAATCGAGGAATGGAGGGCCAGGATGAAAAATCTGCTTCGCAATATGCGGTATGCGATCCGCCAGTTGATCAAGTCGCCCGTGTTTGCATTGACCGCGGCGTTGACCCTTGCCCTCGGCATCGGAGCGAATTCCTCCATCATGGCCCTCGGCGCCAGCCGCCCCAACGTCGTAAAGCTGGTATTGAAGGAAGCTCTGCTACTGGCCATGGTCGGGCTGGGTCTGGGCCTCGTTGGTTCCTACTTCGTGGGCCGCGCCATGAAGAGCACGTTGTATGGAGTCGGTTCGCTCGATTACACCGCGATCGCAGCTGTCGCTCTGGTGTTGCTGGGTGCGTCGCTGCTGGCCAGTTGGCTGCCCGCGCGGCGAGCCGCGGCGGTTGAACCAATGCACGCGCTACGCACGGAGTGAAACGGAAACTCAACCTTGGGATTTGAAATCGGAGTAGTGAAAACCATGATTGAACTAAAGAATGTGGAACGCAGTTACAAAACCGGTCACACCGAAACCTGGGTGTTGCGCCGCATCACGCTGAACATTCGTGAAGGCGAGTTTGTCACCGTCATGGGACCTTCGGGGGCAGGGAAGTCGTCGCTGCTCAATGTGCTCGCCTTGCTGGACGACAGCTGGCTGGGCGAATACTGGTTCGGCGAAACACCGGTCCATGCGCTCAATCGCAAGCAGCGGGCCGATCTTGCCCGGCAGCGAATCGGTATGGTGTTCCAGAGCTATCACCTGCTCGACGACCTGACCGTTGCCGAGAACATCGATCTGCCGCTTTCGTACAAGAACCTTCCGTCCAAAGAGCGCGCCGGCATGGTCGCGGACATTCTCGACCGATTCCAGATTGTGGCCAAGAAGGACCTGTTTCCCAACCAGCTTTCTGGCGGACAGCAGCAACTGGTCGGCATCGCGCGCGCCGTGGTTCACGCGCCCTCGCTGCTGCTGGCCGACGAGCCGACGGGCAATCTGCACTCCACTCAGGCCCGGGAGATCATGGAACTTTTTCGCGAACTGAACAAGGCGGGAACCACGATCGTGCAGGTGACGCACTCCGAAGTGAATTCGAGCTATGGCTCGCGCATCCTCGAACTGCACGATGGCTGGCTGACACGCGACGCGGCCACCACCGGACAGGTCACGGAGGTCAAGGCGTGAGGGACAATTCGATGAATTTATTGCTCGTCCAAAAAACGCGTCTCTCCCGGGCCAACGCAGCCCGCGCGCGAGTTTATGCGTGCGCGGCGATCCTACTGCTACAAGTCAACATGGCCCTTGCCATCGAGCCGCCGCAATCGCAATCTGCGCCCGCCAACCCTCCCCAGGCGCAGCCGGCTCCGGAGTCTCCCACTCCCGCGACGAATGGCACGGCCACGCAATCTCCAACTCTCTCGCAGACGATGCAGGATATGCAGCGCCAGCCGGCGGCTCCGCAGAAACAATTTCACATAGAACTGCCGCACTCGCACAAGCCATTTTCTCCCTACCGAGCCAGCGATGCGCCGGCGCTTGATCTGGCCAACTCGCCACGCCTGCAGAACCTCATCAGGGATGGCAAGCTGTACATTTCGCTGCACGATGCCATCGCCCTCGCCATCGAGAACAACCTCGATCTTGCCTACTTCCGCTATAACTTCCCCATCGCCCAAACGGACCTTGCGCGCACCAGGGCCGGCGGCCAGGTAAACGGCGTCAACACTTCGATCGTGCAGTCATCGACCCAAGGGGGGTTCAGCAGTAGCGGCGGTGGCGGCGGTGGCGGTGGAGGTTCGGCTGCCGCCGGTGCGGGCGGACTAGTGCAATCGACACTGGGCGGCGGAACCCAAGTTTCCTCTTTCGATCCGTTTTTGAATTTCAAGGGTTTCGTAGATCACAACGTCACCCAGGAAACCAACCAATCGCAGACAGGCGTGCCCATCTTCAAGCAAAACACCATCGAAGGCCTGGTCTTTTTCACCCAGTCGTTTCCGATGGGAACGAACGTGACCGTCAACTACGAGGGGCAGCGTTTAGCGAACAACAGCCCGTACTCTGCCATCAATCCCGAGCTTTTTTCGAATTTTCAGTTGCAAATCACCCAGCAGTTGCTGGCCGGGTTTGGCATGTCCACCAACACTCGCTACATCCAGATCGCCAAGAAAAACCTCCAGATCACCGACCTTGCTTTTCGCGACCAGGTGATTGCGTCTGTCACGCAGGTGGAAAACATTTATTGGGACCTTGTGAACGCATACCAGGACGAGCAGATCAAGGAGCGTCTGCTCTCGTTTGCGCAGAAGACGCTTTCCGATGACCAGAAGCAGCTGGAACTCAACGCCATTCCTGCGATGCAAGTCACCAAGGACCAGTCGGACGTGGCCACCAGCGAAGGGGACCTCACGGTTGCGCGCGCCACGCTTCGGTTGAACGAACTCCTCATAAAAAATGCCATCACCAAGACGGACGATCCGACTATCGACGAGATGCCGGTCATCCCTCTCGACACCAAAGGGCCGGACGATCCCAACGCCTCGAAATCGATTGACGACCTGATTGCCGAAGCCGAAAAAAAGCGTCCTGACGTTGCGGTGAACGAACTGGCGATGCAAAAGGCTGAAGCCAATCTCAAATCGATCAAGAGCGAACTGTTGCCTCAACTGAACGTCTTTGGCGCTTATGCCGGATCCGGTACCGCCGGACCGAAGAATCCTGACTGCGTCCTGGGCCCGCAACAATGCGCTTCGGTTGTCCCGGTGAGCTTTCCCGACATGTTCCTGAACACGTTCAACTATACTGCGCCGGAATATACGTTCGGAATGACGCTGCAAATCAACCTTCGCAACCGCCAGGCCAAGGCCGATCAATTTCGGACGGTGCTGGAGTACCGGCAGACACAGATCACCTTTGAAGAGCAAAAAAAGACCATCCGGTTCGACGTACGCAACCGTCAGTTCGCGCTGCAGCAGGCTCAGGCCCGCGTGGTCTCTTCGCAGAAGGCTCGCGACCTGGCGCAGCATACGTTCGACGTCGTTCAACAGGAACAGAAACTTGGTGCCAAGTCCAGTTCTGACACGCTGGCCGCGCAGCACGACCTGGGCATTGCCGAATCGGCCTTTGTGGCGGCACAAACGTTGTTTGAAAAAGCCAAGGTGGCGCTTGATCAAGCGACAGGGGCAACGCTGGAGCAGACTGGCGTCTCGATTGAAGATGCGAAATCGGGCGTGGTCACGCGCGCCCCGTAATATAGAAGTTCACAGTTCTCGGTTCATCGTTCACGGGCGGGCCACCGACGGCCACCACCGGTAACCGGAGACTATGAACTGGGAACTACCAACTATGAACTTTGAAATGCCAACATGACCAACCCAAAAAACGCCGTAGTGGAGGCGCACTATCCCTAGCCAGAAAGACAAGATTCGAGTCCTGGTCGCCGACGATCAACCCCACATCCTCGAGGCCGTAGAACTGTTGCTCGAACCGCAAGGCATGAAGGTGGAGTGCGTGCGTTCTCCGCAACTGGTGCTCGAGGCACTGGGACAGAGCGACTACGACGTGCTGCTGATTGACCTGAATTACACGCGCGACACCACGTCCGGGCAGGAAGGCCTCGACCTGCTGGCGCGTATCCAGGAGGTCGATGCTCGCCTGCCGGTGATCGTGATGACGGCGTGGGGCAACATCGATCTCGCCGTCGAAAGCATCAAGCGCGGCGCCCGCGACTTTATCCAGAAGCCCTGGGAAAATGAGCGCCTGATGAGCCTAATTCGGGTTCACGCCGAGCTGCACCAGGCCATCCGCCGCGCGCGGCAACTGGAGATGGAGAACCGTCTGCTTCGGGCTGACGGCATGCCGGAGTTCCTGGCCGGCGCGCCCGCCATGCAGCCGGTACTGGAACTTATCGCGCAGGTGGGACCGTCCGACGCCAACGTGCTCATTACCGGCGAGCACGGCACCGGCAAGGAGATCGTCGCCAAACTGCTGCACGCCGCATCGCCGCGGTCGCGAATGCCGCTGGTCGCTGTAAACGCGGGCGGACTGCCCGAAGGTACGTTCGAGAGCGAGATCTTCGGCCACGTGAAAGGCGCATTCACTGATGCGCGCACCGACCGCATCGGGCGCTTTGAACTGGCCAACAACGGCACACTGTTCCTCGATGAGATCGCCAACGTCCCCTTGCGACAGCAGGCCAAGTTGCTGCGTGTGCTCGAGACCGGCGAGCTGGAACGCGTGGGTTCGTCGCAGACGCGGCGCGTGGATGTGCGCGTCCTCTCCGCCACGAATTCCAAGCTGCACGAGGAGGCGGTGGCCGGCAATTTCCGCGAAGACTTGCTTTTCCGTCTAAATACGGTGGAGATCAACCTGCCCGCGCTGCGCGATCGTCGTGAAGATATCCCCCTGCTTGCTTCGCACTTTCTCTCCAAGAGCCGTTCGCGTTATCGCAAGCAGGTGACCGATTTCTCGCCTGCGGCCATGCAGCAGATGATGCAGTACCCCTGGCCCGGCAACGTGCGCGAACTGGAGCACACCGTGGAGCGCGCGGTGCTGCTCAGCCGCGGCGAGGAAATCGAACCCGCGAATCTTGCTATCACCTCTTCCCGCTCATCGATGCAATCGTTCGAGAACATGAGCATCGATGAAGTGGAAGCTCTCTTAATCCGCAAAGTGCTGCGCCGCTGCGACGGCAACATCTCGCAGGCGTCCGAGGCGCTAGGTTTGAGCCGTGCGGCTTTATACCGCCGCATAGAAAAATATGGCCTATGACAAGGGTGTGCGCAGGCGCAATCGCTCGGCGGTCCGCCGGGCGTGGCTCTATTGCCTGCTTCTGGCCTTGCCGACATTTTTGTTCGCCGGCATTCTCATGGTTCGCGCCCAGATCAGCCTCGCTCCCGCCATCCTCATCGTCTGCTGCCTGCTGCTCTATCTTTCCCTCATCTCCGGCGCGCTGATTGAAAGCCTGATTCGGCCGCTGCAAACGCTCTCCAACGTGGTGGCATCCCTGCGCGAGGGTGACTATTCGTTCCGCGCGCGCGGCGCCAAGGCGCGCGATCCGCTGGGCGAGCTGGCCGCCGAGATCAATGCCCTTGCCGATCTGCTGCAGAAGCAGAGAGTGCGCTCGCTCGAGGCGACAGCATTGCTTTCGCGCATTCTGGAAGTAATGGTGGCGCCCCTGTTCGCGTTTGATCGCGAGAATGTGCTGCAACTGGTGAATACCGCGGGAACGCAACTGCTGGGTCGTCCCTACGCGCGCTGCTTCGGGCACACTGCACGAGAACTGGGCCTGGATGTTTTGCTGGTTGCGCAGGATCAGACCATTCACTCCTTCGGCGCCAAGCCGGCACGATGGCTGCTGCGCAGGGCCACGTTTCGCCAGGAAGGGCGACCCCACACCCTGCTCCTGTTGTCCGACGTGAGCCTCCCCCTGCAGGAAGAAGAGCAGGCGGCATGGAAGCGCCTGATCCGCGTCCTCGGCCACGAGCTTTCGAATTCGCTCGCTCCCATCAAGTCGATCGCCGGCAGCTTGCTGGCGCGCGTGGATCATATGGAAGGAGAAGCGGACACCATCCGCGACTTCCGTCGCGGCCTGGGCGTAGTAGAAAGCCGCGCCGATGCTTTGCACCGCTTCGTGCAGTCGTATCGCCTGCTCGCGCAATTGCCTCCTCCGCACCTCAAGACGGTGGCGCTCGGTCCCCTGCTCGAGCGCGTGGCACTGCTCGAACAACGCTTGCGGGTGCAACTCGATCCCGGCCCGAACATTTCACTGAATGCCGATCCCGACCAGCTGGAGCAGATGTTCATCAACCTGCTGGCCAATGCCGTCGACGCGACGCTCGCCAACAATGCGAGGTCCGTGCTGGTAAGCTGGCGCGTGGTCGACTCCTCCGGTGTTGTCATTATCGACGACAGCGGGCTCGGCATCGCCAACACCGAGAATCTATTCGTGCCGTTTTACACGACCAAGCCAAAGGGAAGCGGCGTGGGCCTCGCACTCGCACAACAGATTGCCCGGGCCCATGGCGGCGAAATCCGGCTGCTCAATCGGGACGAAGAGCCCGGCGCGCGAGCCACGATCCGGCTGCCTTTGTTGTGAGCGTGGCGCCGCCTGGA
The DNA here is from genome assembly GCA_963730805.1 of uncultured Acidobacteriota bacterium. Lineage (GTDB taxonomy): Bacteria > Acidobacteriota > Terriglobia > Terriglobales > Acidobacteriaceae > Telmatobacter. Next base: position 1,636,373 of record CAVSTL010000001.1, read on the forward strand.
ATGCAAGAACCTCAGAGATTCCCAGTTCCTAGAGGAATTTTCTTTTTCTGACGGGGATATCAGGTCAAGCCTTCCGATGGGCGACAGACCACTCACATTCGCTAAACCAAGCCGGCCATTCAAACGTGCGATCTGTACTTCAACTTTCACAATTGAAATGGTCCGCAGGTTCCGGAGACCTGTATTGAAAAGAGTTTGCGAATGAAGTGGTTCTGCGATGACTAGCTTTCTCCAACAAGTCGCCGCCCTGCCTGGGTTATTCCTGGCAGACGGGACCCGGAATTAATCGACCTATGTCTTGGCTCGACGTACCATTTCGACCAACGCTTTCCTGGCATCCTCCCGCGTTCGCACTTCGCCGGGGTAATTGATGCGCGTGCCCTTCATGCCGTCCGCCGTACGCAGCCGAAGATGAAAGCCCAGGCGATCCACTGCGGTCATTGCAGCCTCAGTCGCCTCTATTCCTGCATATTTTCTGGCCAATAGGATCATGGCGTTGGCATGATCGGCGTTCATATGCCCGATGATTCCTGCCGCTGTCGTTGCAAGAGGATCCGGCAAAGCCGCCCCATACTCCCTTGCGTCCACCCAGCCCATCACGCCGAAGCCTCCCACATAGTAGATGTCGATCAGTTCAAGCCGGAAGAAACCGAAATCTGCAAAATCAACCCAGTATCGACTGCTTTCGTGGGTTGCAAGGTAGGCCGCTCGGGCGACAGCGAGCTCGTCCTCGGGGATCGATGCCGCCCTGCCCATGAGGGTAGCCCGGCCGCAGCCGAGAGGATCGCTATCGCCGGCCGCTTGCATAACGAAAAGACTGGACCGGGGATCAGCGTTCAGATTCTGCGTATGCATCGCCATGGTGCTTATCAAGAAGATTGGTCGGCCTTGAGAATCCAATGCGAAGGGCATCAATGACCCAAACGGAAACCCCTGATGCTTGCGCGAGCACGTCGACAATGTCCCTATCGTGGATTGAGAGACGAGAGTTCGGACGCGTTCTGGGTGACCCGGCTCCGCCACTTGAGGCGGTTCCGGTCCGGTGCTGGCATGTTGGCGAGCGGGAACGCCATGGTTCGATGTCATACAACCTCAACTGCATCTAGGTTAATCCTTCCGCCGCGCCGCTACGTAATCGATACGGAGCCTGTCAAGCGTCTCGCCCTGCATCGAGCCGCGTGTTCGAGGCGGCTATGCTGGATGGATGCGAGTGATCAGACTGACCGGCTTTGGCGGAACGGATGTGCTGAAGATCGATGAAGCTGAAATGCCCCGAGCCGGCAACGGAGAAATGCTGATTCGGGTGGCCGCCGCGGGAGTGAACCGGGCAGATCTGCATCAGCGGCAAGGACATTACCCTCCGCCTCCCGGAGCTTCAGAGATCCTGGGACTGGAGGTCGCTGGAGAAATCGTGGCGCGAGGGGCCGGCACACTCGAGCGCTGGAAGATTGGCGACCGGGTGTGCGCCTTGGTGGCGGGCGGCGGATACGCCGAGTATTGCGTTGTACATGGAGGCTGCTGTCTGCCCATTCCGAAGAACATGGAATTTACATCCGCGGCCGCTTTGCCTGAGGCCGCATTTACCGTATGGGCCAACCTCTTCGACCGGCGGCAAATTCATGCGGGCGACCGGTTCCTTATGCAGGGTGGGACCAGCGGCATCGGTACGTTCGCGATCCAGGCTGCGAAGGCCATCGGGGCAGCCGTCGCGGCCACGGCTGGGTCGCCCCAAAAGTGCGAATTCCTGCGAAACCTGGGGTGCGAAAAAGCCTTTTGCTATCGCGAAGAAGACTGGCAGGCAGGGTTGCTGGAGTGGTCCGGTGGAAAGGGTGTCGACGTTGTCCTTGACATGGTGGGCGGCGACTACTTTGCGAAGCATATCAGAGTGTTGGCCAGAGACGGCCGCCTGGTGCACATCGCCACCACCGCCGGCAACAAGGTGGAACTGGATCTGCGGGCATTGATGGCGAAACGGCTGATCATTACCGGATCGACACTACGCTCTCGTTCGGCGGAAGAGAAAGCGGGCCTGCGCGACGGCGTTGAAAAGAATCTGTGGCTGCTTTTGCAGGAAGGCAAGCTACGGCCGATGCTGGATTCTGTATTTCCAATCGAGGAGGTCGCAAAGGCTCACGAACGCATGGAGTCGAGCGCGCATATAGGGAAGATTGTCCTGCAAATGGCTCAGAGTTGAGGGTCGACTTCCATAGAGGGCGGAATATGATCCCAATCCCGCGACGCATCGGCGCATCCCGCACATCGACCCGGAACCCGGCAATTCATCTGCCGTTCGTCGATGAGTTAACTCCGCCGAGGAACTCAGCAAGATTGTTTGCGGAGAGTTCACCCAGGTCGGATGGATCTATGTTGTTCCACTACGCCATGAGTAATCCGTACTCTTGCCACCACGCAGTTGTATTGCACCGGTCAGGATAGTTGAAAATCTCTATGGGCTGAATCCTGCGATCGTACGCAATTCCGGCCTTCGCTTTTGGCGACATACAAGGCGGCGTCTGCTTCGGCTATGATCTCGCTAATGGTGCACGGGTTTCTGCACTCTGCAATCCCAAAACTGCAGGTCACTGAGACTGCTTCCGCTCCGATTTGAATGGGCGTGGCCTCGATGGCTGTGCGAAGTTCTTCCGCACGTCTCATTCCCGCATCGATCGAACAACCAGGAAGAAGAACCAGGAATTCCTCTCCTCCATACTTGCCGATGGCCTCATACCTGCGTAAGCCGTTCCGCATGCAATCGCTCACCCTCTGCAGCACCGCATCTCCGACCAGGTGTCCAAACGTGTCATTGACAAATTTGAAGTGATCCAGGTCGGCCATGAGGATGCACAGTGGTTTCGACTCCTTCCGGCAGCGCATAATTTCGCCGTCAAGAATTTCGAAAATGGCGCGGCGGTTCCAGAATCCCGTGAGACTGTCCCTCATTGCCTGATCGCGCAACAGTTCCTTCGCGGTTTCGGCCTCGCCAAGGGCTTCCCGCATTTCCGCTGTTCTCTGCGAGACGATCGCCTCAAGCTCTTGATTTCTTCGAACGAGGTACTTGATCCGGGAGATATAGGCGGTCCAGATCAATAATCCTGCGCACACTGCGCAGAGTCCCCTGAACCAGTAAGTCTGGTAATAACGGGGAAGAATCTTGAATTCAAGGGTCGCCGTCCGGCCATTTCGGACCCCGTCAGTGTTTTCAGCCCACACTTCAAAGCGATAGTGGCCAGGGCCAAGGCTGGAGTAGGTGGCGGAGCGCCTCGAGCCTGCGTCCACCCAATCAGGATCCACGTCAGCCAGACGATAGTGGATATGCATTCCTTCCGGCGCGACAAAACTCGGCGCACTGAAAGCGATCTCAACCTGGCCTCCACCTTTACCCAGCGTCATCCCGTTTGCCAACGCTGGCGCATTCCGGGCATCCAGAGAAATGGAGCCAATCTGCACCTCCGGGGCTACTTCGTTGATGCGGATGCGCCGCGGGTCGATCGTGGCCAGGCCCGCCCTCGTTGCAAACCAAAGCTGCCCATTCTTTGCCTTCCAGATTGCGGGCTGAGCCCTGAAGTTGCATTCGACCGAACGCAGGCCGTCGGCATAGCCGAAGGCTTGGCTGTGGATACTTTTGATTCTCCCGTCGGCATAGTCGTTCAGTTCCCGCATGCTAATGCGAGCGATTCCTCGCGGGCCAGACAACCATAGATGTTCTTCATCATCTTCAACGATTCCACTTACGGTGCTGTCCGATAGTCCCTGCTCGACGGAGTACCGGGTGATTCTCCCGTCCTTCAAGCGATTCAAGCCCCCCAGCGCCGTGCCCGCCCACACGACACCCGCGTGGTCAACGTAGACCGATGTCAGGAATACACTGGAAAGCCCGTCTTGAATTGCATAAGTGTGAAAGACGCCATCTCTCAGTTCGACGAGGCCGTAAAGATAGGAGGCGATCCAGAGTGTTCCGTCCGGAGCAACCGCCAACCCTTTAATCCGGCCTTCCAAAGGAAATTTTTCGAACCGCTCACCCTTCAGTCGAGCCAGTCCGTTGGGCATGTCGAAACCAAACCAGAGGTTCCCGGACCGGTCCTCCACCATCGCTGGAACCTCCGGGGACAAGGGCCCTGTCAGGCGCAGGATGGTATTTCGGCTTCCTTTTATTCTCGTTACACTCCCTGAATCCGATCCCAGCCAAAGGCTCCCGTCGCTCTGCCGCATCAGTCCGAGAACGGTCCCGCTGGCCAGGCCGTCGGCTGCGGAATATTTGCGCACCGTTCCGTTCTCCAACCGGTTGACCCCGGCATCATCGGTTCCCACCCAGACGCTTCCGTCCGCACCCTGGATGACGCTCGAAATCGAATCGGAGGAGAGTCCTTCCGCTTTCCCAAACATGGTGAATTTGGCATCCCGAAGCATGGAGAGCCCTGCGTCTGCCCACCCTACCCAGATATCTCTTTCACGGTCCTCGAAAATCCAGTCGGGGTTGTTACTGGAAAGGCCGTTTGATTGAGTGAAGAGTTCCAATTCGCGGCCGCGCATCCTGGCAATGCCGGCCTTTTCGAATGCGATCCACAGGTTCCCGTCGCGATCTTCGCGCAGGCACTGAACACGGGCGCCGCGAGTAGTCTTTCCAGCCCACCACGTAGTGATCTTCCCGCCCTCCCATCGGCCCACCTTGCCATCGGTAGTTCCGATCCAAACTGTCCCGTTATGGCCCGCCGAAACGGCATTCAGGCCCAACACGGGTGCTCCGTCCCAATTGGAATACGTGGTGAACTGTCCGCTCTGAAACCTCGCCAGGCCTTTCGCCGTGCCAACCCAAAGGGCTCCATCCGAGGATTCCGCCATTCCACTGATCCTGTTGCTTGGCAACCCGTCAGCGGTCGTGTATACGCGCAACCTGCCGTCGCGAAGCCTGCGAAGCCCCTGGTCGCTGCTGAACCAGACGGTGCCGTCTCTGCCAACGCAAAGGTCGTAAATATCCACTCGCGTTGGCGGTTCATTTCGAACGCTCTCGAACCTGCCATCCTTGTAATGCGCCAGGCCGCTCATGGTTCCGATCCAGAGGCTGCCATCGGGGCCGGGGGCCAGACTCCGGATGAATCGGTCACCGAGGCCAGGGGCGTTGCGTTCATCGAACGAAGTGAACGTTCGCCCGCCAAACCTGACCAGCCCCTCTTCGGTTGCCAGCCAAAGGAAGCCATCTGCTGTCTGCGCGATCGCCATCACCGACCGCTGCGGCAGGCCATTCTGGATTTGCCACGAAGATTGAAGATACTGGCTGAAAGCTCTCGACGGATCTAGAGGAAACGCACGCTCGTTGACAACGAGGGTAACGAGCGCAAAAACACCCGCGGCCGCGCCAATTCGTGCCTGAGCGCCCCATTTCCTCACATCCATATCATCGGCAATCAACCGCAAAACTGCAATTTACACATCGCATAGATAACGCAAGCCTAGCGCAAGAAACGTCAAGTTATCGGTGATGGATGGTGCTATTGGTAATTAGCAAAGAATGGGGAAATTGTCCCGTTTGAATCTCTGGATCGATACACCGTACGTCCCATTGCGAGGTGAATGTGATGCGGTTGATTGGCTGTTGTCTGAAAATTGCCGCGTTCGATCCACTACGTCTGGCTGCCGTTCTACCGCTGGTGCACAGGCGCGATTCAAACCGCTAGCACACGTAGTTTCCACTATCCGGTACCGTTGACATTCAACTATATACATAATATTGTTATGCCTATGGATGATACGCCTAAGCCAGGAATGCCTGCTGGCGCGCTTCCCATGCTCATTCTGCGCGTCCTTCAATCTGGTTCGTTGCACGGATATGCGTTGGCGCAGCGGATTCACATACTGTCTAGCGAAGTGCTGGCCGTGGAAGAGGGATTGCTTTACCCCACGTTGCAAAAAATGCTGGTCAAAGGCTCGGTGACGGCGGAGTGGGGCATTTCGGAATCCAATCGCAAGGTCCGCTTCTACCGCCTTACACCGGAGGGGCGCAAGCACCTCAAGGCTGAGCTGTCGGAATACGATCGCGTGACGCAAGCGATTCGGAACATATTGCGCACCGCCTAACGGGCACAAGGCACCAGGAGGCCTCCATGGGTGAAATCTTCCGCCGCATTCGGTACTTCATCAACCGCCGCCGATTGGATACCGAGCTCGAGAGTGACATGGAGTTTCATCGCGAAATGGCGGCGCGGGCAGGGCGCAGCAACTTCGGCAATATGCTGCGCATGCGTGAGCAAGCCCGGGAAGCGTGGGGCTGGACCTGGCTGGACCGGCTGGGGCAGGACCTGAGCTATGCGGCGCGCACGCTGGCGCGCTCGCCGGGGTTCACGGTGACCGCGGTATTGGTGCTGGCCATCGGCATCGGTGTGAATGTGGCCGCTTTCAGCTTGTTCAACATGGTGGCACTGGAGCCCCTACCGGTGCGCGATCCAGGGTCGCTCGTGCGCCTGGAGCGGCGCTCGCCGCAGAACTCTACAAGCGAGATGCCGTATTTGTCGGCCGTGTTTTACGGGGAGCATGCGAAGTCTCTGAAGGCGATGATTGCGGTCCTGGGAGTTCCACCCATGCAGATGGACGACGATCTGCAGGGGACGAGCGCTTCGTTTGCGACGGCCAATTACTTTTCGCAACTGGGGACGCCGGCATCGGTGGGCAGGCTGTTTGATCCTGCGCAGGAAAGGGAAGCGAACGCTCCGCCGGTGGTGGTGCTGAGCTATACGTTGTGGCAGCACCGGTTCAATGGAGATCCGGGTGTAGTGGGTCGGACGGTGCGTCTGAACCGGAAGCCCGCAACAGTGATTGGCGTGACGCCGTATGAGTTCGCGAGCCTGGGCGGCCAGACTCCGGATCTGTGGATGCCGATAGCACAGCAGCCTTATTTTGTAACCGACAGTACCGTGCTTACCGACCCGGGAGCGAGCAGCGTGCGGATGTGGGGACGGCTGGCTCCGGGGGTGGCATCGAAGATGGCCGCGGAGGAGTTGAAGGCGCTGACGAACGAGTTGCGTCGACAACATCCAAAGGACATTTGGGATGACGAGTACATTGACATCCACCCCGGCGGGCATCTGCAACAGATGCAGCCGGAGATGTACCAGGTGGCGGCCATGGTGGCTCTGCTGACGCTGCTGATTTTGGCGGTCGCATGCGCCAACCTGGGCGGGCTCCTCCTGGCTAGAGCGGTAACGCGGGAGCGCGAGATGGGGATCCGGATGGCGATAGGGGCGACGCGGGCGCGGATCTTCAGGCAATTAGCGACCGAGAGCGTGCTCTTGGCGCTGTTTGGCGCGACAGCGGGTCTGGGGCTAAGTTCGCTGGGACTGCGGGTGGCGCTGACGGAGTTTCACGCGCAGGGATGGCTGAGCGCCAGGCCCGACTGGCGGGTGCTGGTATTTACCTTCGGGATGGCGATCGCAGCGGCACTGTTTTTCGGGTTTGCGCCGGCCATGCAGATTGCGCGCCAGAGGCAGCGCAAGACGATGGTTCGACACATGTTGATTGCTGCACAGGTGGCGGCGAGTTGCGTGCTTCTGATTGTGGCCGGGCTGCTGGTGCGGGCAACGCTGCATGTGCTCTATACGGACCCGGGGTTTGCCTATGAGCAGTTGCTTAGCGTAGACGCGCAACTGGCGCAGCATAACTACTCGGCAGCGGCCGCGCAAAGCTATCTCGATACGATCCAGGAGCGAATTCGGGCGCTGCCGGGGGTCAAATCGGTTTCACTGGTCAAGCTGCCTCCCATGGGACATACGGTTTCAAGGATGGATGAGGAGATCAACGGACATCCGCTGCCGGTTTATCCGAACTGGGTTACGCCGGGGCTTTTCGCGACCATGGGGATCCCGGTCCATCTGGGACGAACGTTCTATCCGGGCGAGAAGAATGCTGTGATTGTGAGTGAATCGATGGCCCGGAGGGAGTGGCCGGGACAGAATCCGATTGGACAGCAACTGCCGAACGGCGACGCGAAGGACACCGTGGTTGGAGTGGCGGGCGATGCGCATGTGAACGCAGCCAACGATGACGACGCGGTTGAGCAGTACTGGCCGGCACAGCAGGCGGATATGCCGGAAATGGTGGTGATGGTTCGGACGGTTGGAGCCCCGGAGAATCTGCCGCCGATGATTAAGGGGATCAGCGAGAGCATGGATGCCAAGCTGTTTCCGGAAATCAGGCAGATGAAGGCGCTCTATCACGACAAAGTTCTCGAACTGATTGAGAACATAGCCAGGGCGGTAACGCTGATCGGACTGGTGGCGGTGCTGGTAGCGGCGGTCGGGATTATCGGGCTGGTTTCGTTCTCGGTTTCGCAGCGAATCAAGGAGATTGCGGTACGGATGGCGCTGGGGGCCGGGAAAGCGCAGTTGCTGACGGCCGTGCTGCGACAATTCGTTTGGCCAGTGGCAATCGGCATGACGGCGGGGGCGGGTATTGCTGCAACCGCGTCCAGAATGCTGCGCATAGCCCTTTACGGGGTGAGCAACCTTGACCCGGCAAGCTACGCTTCGGCGATCCTGGTCTTGATGTCCATCCTGGGCCTTGCGGCCCTGTTACCGGCGCGGCACGCGCTGCGGCTGGACCTGGCAAAAACATTGCACTACGATTGACTCCCGTCCACAGCAGGCTCTCGCGGCGTAACATGCTACCCTGCTCCAGTCTCCCGCAAAAATGTCCTTGATGCTGATCAACAAGCTTTTGGGATCGTGAATGAGCGCCCGGAAGCGGACAAGCTCAGTTCTCTACCTGGAAGGCAAGGAACTGGATAGGGAACTCGTAGTTTTCAACGACGAACCGGGGTTTAGACTAATCAGCGGAGTTTCCGGTATTCCGCTTCGGCCTGTTTGAGAATTGGGCAGCCGGGGTCGGCGTTCTTCCAGAGCGCGAAGAACTCCTCATATTGGGCTCGCGCCTTTGCGGATTCTCCCGAGAGAGCGAAGGACCGTGCCAGACCGATATGAGCCAAAACCAAAACAGGATCTCCGATCGTGATGCCGCGATGACTGAGGATCATTTGAAACTCGTTCGCTGCCTCCGCACCTTTGTGTGCCGCCACAAGCGCCTCGCCGCGGAACAAGGCGGGATAGAGAGAGCCGAAGAATCCGGTTTGGCTGCTGCGCGGCGAACCCATTTCGTAGGGTGCGCTGGCCTGCAGGGCGTCGATCGCCTTCAAAGGTTCTCCGCGTTGCGCGGCGACAGCGGCCCTGATCACGGGCAGGTAACTGAACCTCACTGAGGTGTCTTCCGGATAGCGCTTCTCCATGTCATTCGCGAGCTTCTCTGCCTGAGTGGATTCGCCGGAAAGCGCCAGCGCCACAGCCGCGCCATAATCCACCTCGCGGTTGCTGGCCAGGGCCAGAGCAGCGACTGCCGTCCGTTTTGCCTCAATCGGATTCCCGAAGAATGCGTCCCACAGGGCTGCCCTGGTTTCGAAGACCGCCGCCGGCTCGCGTTTACCCCCTTGCAGTGCCAGTGCGACGGCTTGCCGTGACAGCGTGATCGCCTTCTTCAGCCGACCTTCCGATGCCTCGGCAAAGGCCTGGCGATCCAACATCCAATCGTTAGTGTCGGGGTGAGCGCGGGCCGATTCCGCCTCGCTCCGCATTCCTGCCGCATCTCCTTTTATATAGGCAAGGTCAAAACGAAGCGTTGCCATCCGGACCTGGTCGAGATTACGCTCTGCTGCCCTGCGGACCGCATTCTCGGCACCTTGAAAGTCATTCAGGTACATCAAATCGTAGCCGAGCAGATAATATCCAAGACTTGCATCGGGGTTGAGTTCAATGACCTTTTGCGCCTCTTCGACGGCGTCAGGGTAACTGGCGAGCACCAGGTCGACAAAGCCGGCACGAAAAGCATGGGGAAGAAACTCGCGCGGGTAGGTCCGCGTCCACTCGTCGCAAACTTGCTGCGCCTTTTCCTGGTTGCCGGTGGCTCGTCCAAAGTAGTAGCCGGTGATGAAGAACCGTTCCTTTTCGCTGGCCCGGCCGCGTAGCTCATAGGCCCGGGTGACGTTTTCCGTGGCCAGCTCCGACGACCCCGAAGAGCCATACATCAACCCTAGTGCGGCATAAGCCATTGCGAAGCTCGGGTCGATTTCAACCGCGCGCTTGAGCAACGGTATGGCAGGTTCAGGTCCCTGCAGCGCCGCGACCTTCCATCCCAGGCTGTACGCTTTCAATGCCTCTAGCGATGGCGTGGTTGCCTCGGCTAGCGGGGTATCGTGCCTGGCAAGAGCGGCCGCCGACTCGCCGGCGCGAGCGCGAAAGCCTCGAGCCATTGTCGTGACCGCGCCCAGGGCGTCTTCCTTCCGCGCAACCTGGACCTGCTCGTCATCGATGTTCTCCCCGTTGCGGCAGTTGACTGACCGTAAGTCCAGTACGTATTCGCTGCCGAGAGGCTTAATGGAGCCTTCGAGAACGGCGGAGCTCCCCGTGCGCTCGCACACGTCCCGGGCTGTCGCCCCCGTGAGTCGAGTGTCGGTCGGCTTCCCCATCATGCCCAGCGCCTGCCGGATGCTGTCTTCCGAGACCAGGCTGAGCGAAGGAGACTGCTCCAACTGCACCTCCATTCCCTGGCGGAGAGTGTCGTCAAAAACAGGGTCCATGGTCGTGTTCACGAAATCGGCCACCAGGATCGGGTCCTTCACGCCTAGATTTGCGGGCCGGCGTTTGTGAAGAAGAAGTAATGCGCCGAGCCCCAGCAGCACAGCCACAACCGCTGTGGAAAGCAGAAATCTCCGGCTCGCTATTGACTTTGCCCGAATCGGGAGCGCCTTCGACGAGTGGTCCGTCTCCGCTTCGTTTTCTTCAATCACAATTTCGGTGCGAGTCCGCGCCTGAGCCACCAGGGCTTCCCCTTGCTCGGTAACGGTGCGGACCGTTGCCGCAAACCGATAGCCGCGTCCCGGCAGAGTCACTATGTATTTGCGGTTCTCCGCGGTATCTCCCAGCGCTTTGCGCAGCAGGAAGATGTTCTGGCTCAGGTTCGATTCCTCAACGAACGAGTTCGGCCAGACCTCCTTGAGGAGTTCTTCCTTGGACACAACCTCGCGGCTGCGGCGTACCAGGACTAGCAGCGTCTCGAAGGCTTTGGGCGTGACCGGGATAGGGTCGTTTCCCCGCAGCAGGATCTGCTTGTCGGGGTCCATCTGGAACGGCCCGAATTCATACACAATCCTGGGGTCCGGAGCCATAGGTTGAAGAGCCAGCCGTGGGAATAGCCGAGAACGCACCCGTCACCGGGCCGTTGAACCATAAGCGCAATCTACCACAGTCTCTGCTCCGCCTTGAATCTTCTCCAGCCGTGCCCCTCAATCCGTTCTAACTCCTTGCATCTGTTGTCTCAACGCGCTCTTTGAAATTCCTTGAGAAATATTGAACCGCGGTTTGAAGACTTTTTCGGCCTGCTCTCTGCAGAATGCGCACATTACGAAACGGTCGCACCAGCCATGGGCTGATCGGAGAGTGGCATGGTAGTGAAAACGACAAGGATCACGATTGAAACCGAAAGCCTGCTGGTTGTGCGCAGGGGCAAAACCATCGTGACATGGTGCCCTGCCTGTTGCGCCGACGCGGAAGCAATGACGCTGGAGGGGGGCAGCCTTGGCGAGGACATCCCTTCCACCCTCTTGAGAGGCTGGCTCGCCGCCGGCAAGCTCCACCTTTGGAATCCCGATGGCGGTCCGGCTCGGATCTGCCTTACCTCGCTCCTCCGGTGCTTCGAATCGGAGGAGGCGGCCGGTCTCTCAGACCTGAAACGATCTTTCCCAAAAACAGGAGAAGGAAAATGAAGTTCATCCAATTCGCACCGAAGTGGTCGCGCGTCGCGCGGCTAAGTTTGGCTCTCGTCACAGTCGCAGGGCCGGTTTCCACCGTCGCACAGTCTGCAAACTCCCCGAAGTACACCATTGTGGACCTGGGTCCGGTGGGCCCGTCGTGGTCGCAGGCCCAGCCATTTTCCGTCAGCGGCAACGGGCTGGTCAGCGGCGAGACGGTTCTCGCCAACCCCAACAACACGGCCGAATGGGTATCGCACGGGGTAGTGTGGGCGGGAACAAGCATGAAGCTCATCACCATTCCCTCGCTGGGAGGACCAAACGGCGTTGCCTTTGGTGTCAACGTCTGGGGGCAGGCTGCGGGGCAAGCTGACACGATTACCCCGGACCCGAATGGCGAAGACTTCTGCGGATCCACGGCCCTGGGTCTCACCCACAGCGGCAACACATGCGAGCCCTTCCTCTGGCAGAACGGCGCCATGGTCGCGCTCCCCAGACTGCGGAATAGCGCGGGCATGGAGGGCAGCAACGGCGCAGCGATACAAGTCAACGACTTCGGCTTGGTAGCGGGAACGGCGGAAAACGGCGAAGCAGACTCGACCTGCCCAGGCGCGTCCATTTCGCCGCAGACCATCGGATTCAAGCCAGTCATCTGGACGAAACCCTTCCTCTGGTCACAGTTCCGCATCCAGGAGCTCCCGACCGTAGACGGCGATCCGGACGGCATTGCCTACGCAATCAATGATCTTGGCCAGGCTGTGGGCGCCAGCGGAAATTGCGGACCGTTCAATGCAATTCAGCAGAACAATCTCGCTCCGCTTCATGCTGTTCTGTGGCGGAACGGGAAGGCAATCGACCTGGGCAACCTTGGCGGAGACGGCAGGTTTGCCGGGATCTACGCTACCGGCCTGAACGACCACGGGCAAGTTGTCGGAACCTCGGACACGACCGGCGACGCAAGCTTTCATGGTTTTCTCTGGCAGCAGGGACACATCACGGATCTCCAACCTCTGTCCGGTGACTCGTACAGCTCTGCTATCGCCATCGGCAACAACGGCCTGGTGCTGGGAGTCTCCATCAGCGCCGGCTTCAGCCCGCGGGCCATGCTTTGGCGTCACGGAACGGCAACCGACATGAATACTCTCGTTCCTCCAGACTCCGCTTTGTACCTGGAGTCGGCATGCTCCATCAACAACAAAGGCGAGATCATCGGATTTGCCGCTTTGAAAAACAACCCCAGTCAATCTCACGCCTACCTGGCAAAGCCGGTCGCCAACTCCGGCGACGGAGACTGAGCCTCGAAGGGGTCACAGTCCACTCATTCAGCAGCTTCAAACCGCAAACAACCCCGGGACAAAGGTCAAGCAAAAGGAGATCAACCATGAACCTGTTACGCAACAATGTCACTACGTCAGGAACCGTCACCGCTCTGCTTCTCCTGACCGCACTCACCCCACCGACCTCCGCCCGCGCATTGGGTCACTCATTGTTCGGCGCCATCCCCCCGACTGGCCTTCCCGTGATCACCACAACCGTTCCTGCCGTCGTTCCTTCCTCAAAGATCGTGACCCTGGCAACCGGAGTCGAGCCGGGAGGGGGCTTTTATCCCCTTCACCTGGTTACTACCGAGGGAGAAGTAGTGGCGGGATATGTCGTCCCGGCAGGCCAGGACCTTGTGATTACCAGCGTGGAGATTACTCCATTCCCGAATGGCGCATCGGCTCCCGCCATGGTGTACCTGGAAGAAACCCAATATGTCTTCTACGAAAACTGGCTGGTTTCCAATCTCGTCTCGACTTCCTTTGAGTATCCGACCGGATTTGTGATCAAGTCCGGCTCTTCTCCGCTCGCGTTGGCTGAGTTGGGTTGCATCATCACCGTCCACGGCTACCTGACCCCGGCTTAGATCGAGCGCGGGCTCGAACAGAGAACACCTGAAATGGGTCCGCGGATGCCAGGGTAGACCACGGACATTCGCCGAACCGCTCACGCATAGGCACACCCGTCAAAAGGAGATCAATCCATGAACCTGTTAAGCAAAAGCGTCATCTCTGCCGGAGCACTCGCCGCCGCGGCGCTCCTGCTCGCAGTCAGCTCGCCGCGCACTGTCCACGCCCTCGGCGAGCAACTGGTCAGCATCACCAACACCGCAGCCCATCCGGCCATTGTGGAAGATGTCCCCCACATGCCCTCGCACGTCGTAACCTTGCTGGGGTTTGTCGCAAGCACTTCCTACAATGATCCGTTGATCCAGCTCCTTCCCAACGGGACTGTGAATTATTTCTTCTCGGTGCCTGCCGGGCAGAGCCTTGTCATCACATCTGTGGATGTGACGCCACCCTCCAGCGCTTCCGCCTGGATCAATCTGTACAGCAATTCCGGCGGCTACTACGGAGGCTGGACCGCGCCCGGTTCCAGGACGACCGGGTTTCAGTTGGCGTCTGGAATCGTTGTGCCCGGCGGAACCACCTTGTCCGTGGCCGGAAGCACGGTGAGTACGGAAATAACGGTATACGGCTATTTGAGTCCCGACTAAAGAAGAGCAGGGCCGCATCTCCGTCGCTTGGCGGCCGGCACGGATACACCGAGTCACCCGCCCATTGTGCACTGCGCCTTTAGGCGGGGACGTGCCAGAGTTTGCTCCGCTATTCGGCGCGCAAGGCTTGCATGGGATCGATCTTGGTGGCGCGCCTTGCGGGGAGCCACGCGGCGGCAATCGTCATGACAGTAGTGGCGGCGACTGCGATGGAGATAGCCGTCGGATCCAGCGGGCTTAACTTGTAGAGCAGGCTCTTGAGAATGCGTGTCGAACTCAAGGCGACGGGCACGCCGAGGGCGAGACCGAGAGCCAAAAGGAGAAGGCATTCCCGCAGGATCATCCAACGCAGTATGTGAGATCGCGCCCCGAGGGCGAGACGGATGCCAAACTCACTCGCACGACGGGCCACCGAGTACGACATCAAGCCGTAGATGCCGATGCAGGCCAGGAAAACCGCAATGATTCCGAAGAAGCTCGAAAGCCGGGCAATCAGCGCTTGCGTCGCAATCGAGCCGTCTACCTGTTCTTCCAGGCTGCCCACGCTGTCGATCAGAATGTTGGAGTTGATTTCAGCTAGGGCACGGCGCGTTCGCGCGATGATCTCCTGCCGGTTCGCTCCTGGCGCGTAGCGCACCGCGAAGTTGCCGTAGAAGCTGGGGTTCTGGGTGCAGGGGAAATAGGCCGCCATCAACGTGCCCTCAGTGAGCGCAATATACTTGGCGTCCTTCACGACGCCAATCACTTCGATCTGGCCGGGATGTTCCGGAGTTTCTCCCATACCAAAGCGGTGTCCGACCGCCGAACTATTCGGAAAGAAGCGGCGCGCCGTGGTTTCGTTAATCACAGCCACTTTCGGTGAGTTCTGCGTGTCTTGAGCGTTGAAAGTGCGTCCCTCGATCAGAGGAATGCCCATGGTAGGGAAGAATCCGATGCCGGTAATGTTGAAGAAGGCCTGGTCGCCATCCCCGGATGTTCGCGGAATACCCTCGAAAAGAACCTGGTCGCTCCACGCGCCTTCATCAAAGGTGAAGAAGGAAAAGCTATCCGACTGGACCCCTGGTATGGTCTGCACGCGGCTTTCGATTTCCTCCTGGAGGCGGACCGAGCGGATCTCTTCAGGCGTTCCCCGCGGGAGGTTCGCGGTGCTTGAGTCGAGAAAGAACACCAGGACGTTGTGCTTGTCGAATCCGGTGTTAACGTCAGACAGGTGAATGAGGCTGCGCACGAACAGCCCGGCGACCACGAGCAGTACAACCGAAAACGCCACTTGCCCGACGATGAGCGATCTGGCCAGGGCGCCGCGAGTCGTTGACGATGAACTGCCCCTTCCGTCTTTAAGCGCAGGGGTGAACTCAAGGCCGCTTGCCCGAAATGCCGGCAGCGTGCCGAAAAGAAGCGCCGTCAGCACCGTGACCCCTAAAGTAAAGCCGAGCACGGCCAGGTCGGGGGTGAGATTCAGAGGCACTGGATCGGGGCCGGGCGTGGCCAGGTTCAACAGCACCACGCTGGCCTTCCATGCCAGCGCGACACCGGCCGCCGCTCCCAGAAGAGCTAGCAACACAGACTCCGTGAGGAGTTGAAACACGATCCGCCGGCGCGATGCGCCCAGCGCCATGCGCACCGCCACCTCCCGGGTCCGCCCCACCCCGCGGGCAAGAAGCATGTTCGCGATATTCCCGCAGGCGATGAGAAGCACGAGCGCGACAATGGCCATCAGGATCTTGAGCGGCACCGAAAACGCGCGCCGCAGATGCGAGACTCCACGCCCGCCTGGATTGAGTTCGATACTGGCGTGGGCAATGTTATCGAGATGCTTTTGCGAGGGCTGAGCACCGAGATAGCTGCGCAGAATCTGCTTGAACAGCAGGTTGGATTCGGCGCTGGCCTGGGCTGCGTTCACGCCGGGTTTGAGTCGTCCAATGAGAAACAGCGACTGAAAGAGTTTGTCCCCAAGGCCATTCCAACCGGGCCGGGAGAACGCCTTCTCCATCGAAAGCGGAATCCAAAGGTCGGTCGATTGGCCGACCGTAAATCCATAGAAGCCCGGCCGGGCAACGCCAACCAGCGTGTAATCGTGTGACTGGATGCGAATCGTTTTGCCTAGTGCTGATGGGTCGCCATTGAATTGGCGCTGGAACCAGGAGTAACTGGCTACCGCGACTGGACCTGCGCCCTCGGCGCTGTCGTCGGATTCGCCAATCGTCCGGCCCAGGAATGCCGGTACGCCCAAAACGGAGAAGTAGCTACCGGAGACAAGATTGACGCGGGTTGTCTGGTAGGCTGCTCCGGCGATCGAACCTTTGGTTTCGAACTGGGTGCTGTCTACCGCGGCAATCCCTGAAAACGAAGTATCCTTCTGGCGAAAATCGTGAAAGAAGGAATAGGAGAACAGGTTCGAGCTGCCGTCGGGAACTGAACTTGTGCTGCCTTGGGCATTGCCGTCCCCGAACAGAAGCAGTTCCCTGGGGCTCTGCACCGGCAGAGGGCGCAGCAGAATTGCGTTGAGCAGCGTGAAAATCGCAGTGTTGGCGCCGATCCCCAGGGTGAGCGAGAGGATGGCGATGAAGGTGAAGCCAGGAGACTTGCGCAGTTGTCGCAAACCGTAGCGAACATCCTGCACCATCGATTCGAGCCACAGTGTGCCTCGGCTCCCCCGGCAATCCTCCTTGGTCTGCTCGATGCCGCCGAACTCCAGGCGCGTGCGCCGGCGCGCCTCGATCTCAGAAATTCCCAATCGCATTTTGTCGGCGACCTGCGCTTCGAAGTGAAACTGGAGTTCCTTGTCAAGATCGCGCTCCATGCGCCCGCGCGCCAACAATCTTTGCAGCCAGCTCATGAAATGCCCTCCAGTGTTCCCTTGAGAATGAGCCCGACCACGTCGGTGATGCGTTTCCAGTTCTCGGTCTCGGCCTTCAGATGCGCTCGACCTTTAGCGGTGAGCTCATAAAACTTGGCTTCACGGCCTGTCTCGGACGACTGCCATTTGGAGGCGAGCAGCTTTTTGTATTCGAGGCGATGGAGCGCGGGATAAAGCGATCCTTGTTGGATCTGCAGGGCCTCCCGCGACATCTGCTGAATCCTCTGCGCGATGGCATAACCGTGAATGGGGCCAAGCGCAACAATCCTCATGATGAGGAGATCGAGGGTGCCTTGCGGGAGATCAAAGCGGTCTTCAGTCTTCATGCCTATAACTTCTACATATACACTCAAACGTGTAGAAGATCAAGGTATGTATCGATGAGATTTACCAGCGTGGAAGTTTGTCACGCCATGGGGAATCAACTGGACCCTGGTCGGCTCCTGGCGTGGCTTTGGGCAATGGCGACCGTACGTTCACGAGAACGAAGCAATGCCCGCGGGCATCACCGACGTTGACAGCGTCTACTTATTATCCTGTCCCACGAACTTGTAACCCACTCCCGAGACCGTAAAGATGAATTCCGGCTGCTTGGGGTTCTTTTCCAATTTCTGGCGAAGACTTGCGACGTGGGTATCTACCGTTCTCGTCAGCGTATCGCTATCGTATCCCCACACCGAGCGCAGCAATTCGTTGCGGGGGACGGTTTTCCCTGCCCGTTCGATGAGGTAGCGAAGGAGTTGGAATTCGCGCGCGGTGAGATACACCGGCTTGCCGTCACGAGTTACTTCGGCTTGCCGAACATCGACGCGAATGGACCCGACGTTAAACGTGCCGTGGCCGGAATGGATGGGGACACGCCGCAACAGGACTTCGATGCGCGCCAGGAGTTCGGAGGCCTCGAACGGCTTGGTCACATAGTCATCCGCTCCCAGTTTGAGTCCCACGACTTTATCCACCGTGTCGTTTCGGACGGTAAGAATCAGAATTGGCGTGGCCATCCCGGCGCCGCGAATATCCCGGCAGACGTCGAGACCGCCGCGACGGGGAAGCATCAGGTCCAGGATGATCAGATCGAACGGCTGATTGGTGGCCTTCTCCACGGCCTCGACCCCGTCTGATGCGGTTTCGATCGTGTAACCTTCCGTGCGCAGTCGATCGCTCAACGTCGTTCGCAAGGCCTTCTCATCTTCGACTATAAGGATGCTTTCGTTCATTTCCTCTTCTCATCTGGATACGGTATGTGAACCTGCTGCTGAGAGATTCTGATTCTCGTGTTCAGCGAGTTTCAGGTGCAAGGTAAAGATACTACCCAGCCCCGGCCGGCTGGTTACAGATAGAGCGCCTCCCATGGCCTCGGCCAGATGCTTTGCCAGCGGAAGTCCTAATCCAGTGCCGTGGATTTGGGCCGCGGAGGCTTCGGGGCTGCGATAGAATGGCTGAAATATTTGCTTCAATTCCGCTCCTGCAATTCCCATGCCCTGATCCTTGACTGAGATTGTTACTTCCTGGGTATCGTCCGATAGTGTCTGCAGGGCAGCGGTGAGGTAGATATGGCGATCCACGCCGCCGTATTTGACCGCATTCGTGATCAGATTCTCGAGACACCCGGAAACCGCAAACATGTCTGCCAGAACCAGAGGAAGTTCCGGTTCCACGTGTTCCTCGAGCACACAGGATTCTTCCGACAGCAGCACGGCGAGGTTCTTGCGAACTGTCTCCACAATTGCTCCGACCTGATGCGGTCGCAAGGAGTATCTGTCTTTGCCGCTGCGTATGGAGGCGTAAAGCAGAATTCGGTCAACGTGATTCATCAGTTGCCGGCTCTGGGCAGTGATAATCCCTCCATATTCCGTCAGATCTGATTTGTTTCGAACGAGGCCGTCCTTGATATTCTCACCAGCCGAGAAGATGGCGGTTAACGGGGTACGCAGTTCGTGAGAAACCGAAGCCACAAAGTCCATCTGCAACTTGGCGAAATTCTGAGCGCGATACCCTGCGAAAGAGAGAACGGCAATGCTCAATGCCAGAAGCAGCAGCACAAGAGCGCTCACCGCCAGGTTGTTTCGGCGCACTCTCTCGATCGCCAATTGCAGGGGGCCGCCTCGATGTTGAAGCTCCAGCAGCCACGAGTCGGTCGTCGCCCCGTATTGAATCACGGGGAACCAGACCGGCGCTGTGAAGTTGTTCCATTCGATGCTCCTCAGCGAGGGCCTGTTGCGGGAAGGCCTCTCCGTTCCATCGATGAAGCGCTCGGGGGGAAACCCGAAGATATTCATCGTGGAGTCGGCGAAATTCAGCTGTTCAATGCCAAACCCCGGATCGGAGGAATAAATCGTTCCAGGTCTTGTTCCCGTCTTTACCAACGCGACCTTGTAATCGAGTCCGTCGAGACCCCCGAAGTGACGCGCTGTGAGCTCAGGCAGAACCCGTTTTCTGAGAACACCGACATCGAGGGTGATCACGATCCAATCCACGGGACTCCCGCTGCTCAGTGACTCTTCGCCAACACGATGAAAAATCGGGTGGACGATGGCAGGAATGTTCTCATCGAACTGCCACCCGGCGGCACTATCGCTGCCTGCCGGAATGGCGGCCGTGGGAGCGTCAGCGCCGGGCTTAGAATTTGATGACAAGTCAGGGAGCTTCCATGCGTGAAGTGCCATCGACAGGCTGGCGGAGCTGGCTTGCAGGCGGCTTAAAAGTGTCGAGAACTCACGAGGCGGAGCCATCGGCTCGATTCTTCGTGTGTCCAGGTTAAGCCAGAACAATTGCGGTTTCGCCTGCTGGTTGGTTTCCCAGATATAGATCTCGCCGACGAGGTCGGGATTGCGGTAGATGTATGGCAGCGATTCATGCGGCAGTGCGTAGTTCCACTGGACGTAACGCTCCAGGTAGTCGTTCCATGTATCGCGCGCACCGGAATCGGGTCCGACCTGAATCGCAGTGCAGATGGCTGAGAATTCACCGTAGAGGTCGCCGTGCCACTTCATCATCAGCGATTCGAGCTCTGCCCCGATTCGAATCTCATCCGCACGGCTTGCCTGCGTAGTCCAGCGGTACTGCAACACTGCAACCGCTGTTAAGAGAAGGACCATCCCCAGGAGGGCAAGGGGCCAGAAGCCAAGTATTGAACTGGGTCGTCGCTGACTCCACTTGGGTGCGGATTTTTTTTTGTTCAACAAACCACTGCACCCCCGATGATTAAACTTCAACCCCCATCCCGGAGACTGCCTGAACTTCTGGGAGGCGAGGTGCATTGCGTGCAGACAACATTCAAAATTCTCTGCCAATTGGCCGTATTCTCATATTCTCCGACACAACTGTCAAGCAAACAGAGTCAGTGTGATGGATAAGTGGTTGTGCAACGACAAACAGAAGCATTGCGCTTGGTACAGCTCTCGTCGCAACGCCCACTCCATATTCGTTCCGGGCGTCAAGAATGTGAATATGCCTGGCCATATTGCAAAAAATGTAAGGTAATACTCGCAGGCTTTGGACACTAAATCTCTGACCGCTCGTTTATATACCAACTTCGGTGCTCTATCCTTGCGACTATTTTCAGTCGCAAGATGAGATGGCACAAACCTGAAGGGTCGAAATCATGCGGTCAGAGACTAGGAAGACGAGTCGGCCAACAGCACCGGATCTTTGTTTGGCTTTACTACACAACCAGTCCATTGGCGTGGAACTTGCCGATGACCACATTGACATGATCGCCGCGCTAGACCGTCCTGCGCGGGTTCGAGAACGCCATCCAGTAAGACTTCCCAGACTCTTCCGTCGTAGCCTGGCGAAGTTGCCCTACTTTTCCAAGCCGGCGACTCGAGGAAGGCCTCGACCTTCTTTTCGTTCAGAATTTTAGCCTTGCCGGGATCGAGAACCCGGTAGGTGAACCGAATCAACGCCCACGACTGCTGGGCCGCGCTCGCCGGAGGCTGTGACTCCAGATACGGTCGGAGGAGGTATGACTCCCGCGAACTCAACTGCACCCGCGTCCTCCGCCGGGTTGGAGACCGTCTTTCGCTGGGTACTGAAGAAGTCGATCGACGGCGCCGCAGAATACGGATTGAATTGGTTCGGATTCATCGGCGGAATTTCATTGATGGCCGACGAGGATGCGGTATGGGCAGCGTTCATAAAGCACCCCGAAGTGGCAGTTGAATCGTTGGAGACGATCGTGTTGTTGACGATGTCGGTCGCCAGCGCGTCCAGCAGCGATGCGCCCCCGCCGTCAATTCCGGCTACGTTGTTGGCAACGATGTTGTTGGTGACCTGGACCGCATTCCACGGAGTCCGTGTCTGGAAATCCGGTTGCGCCGAATGTCCGGAAATGCTTGGCCGGTTGGTGTGTTGGTTGCCTCTAGGGAAATTGAGCACGTCCGTTCCGTTGATGTGCTGCAATCTCAAGCCGCCGCCGCTGCCGCTGTCGGCGGAGTTGCCGAGGATCAGGTAGATATTGTAATTATTAAAATTGATGGAATTGTAAGATAGAGTTTGGATTTACCGGGTCCTCACATCTCCTGACTTAATCCTCGATGACTATCGAATGGTATCTCGAATCGGAGCGTAGAGGCCTGAGTCAGTGTCGATTGCATTAATCTTGATCGCCATCATTGCGGGATTCTGTCTATTACGTAATGTCGGATTACATACCGTTTTACTAAGCAAACATTCGAAAGTGGTCAAACTCGAGGTTTCGCTCGCTGGCGGGTTCAATGGTTAGCAAACTTCTCCGCCGGAAAGCCCCGCAGCAATGACTGGCCTTTCCCTTGGGCTACTCGGACCGAGGCATGAGCGCGCCAGGCCGGAGGCGCTTACCTTCACGGCATCCATAGAAAAAGGCCCCATGCACTCGCATGAGGCCCCCTCAATCGCGACGATTTAGAAGTTGAACGTCATCTGGAGGTCAACGTTTCGATTTGCAGCCGGCGACGAGAAGAATCCGCCTGCCAATGCATTGGACTTACCGAACAATGGCGACTCCAGCACGCCCACCGGCTGTGCCAGGTTAACGGCGTTGAATACGTTCCGCGCCATTGCGGCGAAGGTTAATGAGTACCGTCGCGGTACAGCCTGGTCCAAACGCGGAGGCCCTCCGTTTCTGCCGCTCAATCCGCCAGGGCCGAGTCCTCCCCCAGGAGGTCCACCCCCACCCGGTCCGCCTCCCGGCGGCGGCCCGCCAGGGCCTCCTGGACCGCCGAACCCTCCCGAAGACGCTCCGCCTTCGACTCGTGGACCGATGCCGAATGATTTGCTCATGCGCAGGTTCGTACTGAACTGCGACGGCCCCGTGCCGTAATTGAAAGGAATGCGAGTTGCATCTGCAGACGGACTGAGATCGAACGCTCCGTAGCGAGTCTGAACCACGTTGGTGCTCGCTGCGCTTGCGAATGCGGGCCGGTCATTAAATTGGTTGTCCCCGTTCAGGTCTTGTCCGATGACTACATTGAACGGCTGGCCCGACTCCACAACCAGCATGGGACTGATTGACACACCGTACGGCGCCTGCAGACTTCCGCCCATCAGGAACCGGTTGCGTATGTCGAAGCTCGAGCGGCCGTAATCGGCTCCGGGATTGAATTGGTTCGACGGGAAGTACGTGGCGCCCGAAGTATCAGCCTTGGCGAAGTTCATCATGTAGAATCCGAAAAGCGAAGCGCGCTTGGCGCGGACCGAATAATTCACTACGACCTGATTCTGGTTGTACACCCCGCCCGATTGAAACTGGTAGATGTTCTCGTTTGTCCCGTTCGGCCGCGTACCGGTCCCCGCCGTAGCATCGTACGTGCCCGGAAGATAGGCATTGATGTTATCGCTCAGGTATTGATGAGTGCCGCGCGAGTTAATATAGGTAAGCGAAGTGGTAACGACCTTTCCAAACTGGTGTTCCACCCCCAGGGCAGCCTGCATGTTCAGCGACGCCCGAAGCTTCGGCGAAACGCTATAGATAGTGGGAGCAACCGAACTGAGAGCAGCCAGTGTGCTGGCCGTCGGCGCATCCTGGTAGAAGTCGGGATTTTTTACGACATATTGCTGTTGATTGATGCCGTTTTGGCGGATCGCGTTAAGAATGTATGTCGAGTTGAACCGGTCAAAGAACCAGCCATATCCTGCGCGAATCACCGTTTTTGCCGGAGCGTTGCCTCGGGCCGGTGCCCAGGCCAGCGAGACGCGCGGCGCCCAGTCGTTCTGATCGCCGATCTGGTTCTGCGCTTCGTAGCGCAGGCCATAGCTCAGCGTAAACTTCGGGTTCACCTTGAAATCGTCCTGGAAGAAGGCGCCGGCATCAAAGACATTCACCTTTGAATTGGGATTTCCCACGGTGATGTCGTATTCGGCCGGCTTCTTTGATGCGTAGGAATGATCCGGGGACGACGACGAACTGGGAGCGGTAAGCGAACTGTAGATGTAGTTTCCGTTGAATCCCGAATTTGAGTAATTCGCGTCGCGCGTCATACGCAGTCGGCCGCCGAATTTGATCGAGTGGGCTCCCTGCGCGCTGGTCGTATAGTTCTCAAGCTCGAAGCGGTCCTGGTTGTCGCGCACGATTCCGGCATTGCTTCCACCCCCGGTGAATGCGCCCTGCACGGTGAGGGTGGGGTCAGTGTTCCTGGCCAGTTGATTGTCACGCGTCCGGATGTACTGGAACCGCGTTTCGTTAATCGTTTTCGCACTCAGGATCTGTGTGTCGCTGATCTGAAGGGTGTTCTCGAAATTCGAAACATCGTATCCCTGGGTCTCGAGCGCAAACTGAGAAACCCCGCTGTTGGACTGCTTCTGGCGATTGAACATATATCGCACCGTCAGCATATTGTTCTTGCTCAGCTGAAAATCGAACCGCGGGCTGATGTCCAGTCGGGATTGAGGATTCGCCACGGCCGCGGTGTAGTTGTATGCGTTGGCAGAAGTATCCAGCAGGTCGGCATTCACGATCGAATTCGAAGCGTTGTCCCGGCGAAACACGCTGCCAAACCACGATGCCTTCTTTCCCAGGGCGCCTCCCGCGCTTCCGTTCAAGAAGGTCGAGTAGTAAGGCGGCTCCTTGGTCACGAACGGATTCAAAGAATTGAATGCGGAGTCATTGCCCATCACCGTGACCGAGCCGTGGAACTTGTCGGTGCCCGGCTTGGTGAGGATTTCAATGCGACCGTAGCCCAGCTTGTCGTATTGCGCGGAGAAGGGATTCTGGTTGATGCGGATTTCCCGAATGGAGGACTTCGGCGGCAACTGCCCGCCGCTAAATCCATCGATGAAGATTTGTGCGCCATTGGGTCCGGCTGCGGGACCTGCAAGAGCAGTCAGTTCGCTCTGCAGTTCGTCCGGATCGTCGGACAGCGCATCGAGGTCTTTGCCCTTGATCACCATCGCGCTGGCATTCTCATCAGCGCTGACGCTTACGCCCTGGGTCTCCTCGTGCACCTGTACCTGTTGCTCTTCCACGGGCAACTGCAGCGTAATTCTTTTCTGGACGGTCTTGCCTGCTGTTACTTCCACGCCTTCCATCGAAGTCGAAGCGAACCCGCTGGCATTGACCACGAGGGTGTACTTTCCCGGCGCGATTGGTCCCATTTGAAAGCTTCCGTCACGGCTGCTCGTAGCGGATTTAGAATTTCCGTTTGAACCGTTCAGCATGATCTGCGCGGAAGGAATGAGAGCGCCGCTTGGATCGGTGATTGTTCCCTGAATCTCGCCGGGCTGTCCTTGCGCCCAAGCCGCGCCGCCCGCCGCGAATCCGCATACAATCAAAACCAACCACAGAAAAGTCAAAACACGCTTGGACATTCAGCCTCGCCTCCAATGAACTGATTCAAGAAGACCGCACATCCCGTGGCTGTGCCGTCAAGATGAGTAACGCAGTGTAAAAGTGCGTAACACCGCGCGTGACCATTTGTTACATTTCTCCTGTTTCGGGAGGCTCCGGAACGTCGTACGCTGGTAAGCGGGGATCGTGTGGAAGACGTATTGCTCATCGACGATGACGTTGAACTCGGTTCTATGCTCACCGAGTACCTCGGCAAGAACGGGTTTCGCGTAAAAACTGTGCATCGCGGCGATACGGGCCTGAAGACCGCGCAGCAGCGGCCGTGGGCGTTGATCCTGCTCGATGTCATGCTCCCCGGCATGGATGGGTTCGAAGTGCTCCGGCGGATCCGTACCGAATCAGCAGTGAATGTGCTTCTTCTGACCGCTCGGGGCGAGGATGTCGACCGCATCGTCGGACTCGAGATTGGAGCCGACGATTATCTGCCCAAGCCCTTCAACCCGCGCGAACTTCTGGCTCGCATGCGTGCCATTCTTCGCCGTCACAATGCTCCCCCTGCGCATGAGGAGGGAGTGCTGCGCGTGCAGGACCTGGAGTTGGATCCAGCCGCGCGCCAGGTGCTCCAGAGCGGAAAGAAGCTCGATCTTACCGACGTCGAATTCGGCCTTCTCGAGGCCCTGATGCGCTCCCCTGGCAAGGTTGTCAATCGTGACGAATTGTCTGAGTCAGTGCTGGGACGAAAATTCGATCCCTTTGACCGCAGCCTCGACATGCACGTCAGCCGCCTGCGCCGCAAACTGGCCCAGGAAGACCAGGTGAAGACCATTCGCGGCGTCGGCTATCAACTTGCCGTCAATCGTAACTACGCGGGCTTGGAGGGCTGACCAAAAAAATGCGCAGCCTCTTCTTCAAAATCTTCATCATTTTCTGGATCGCGCAGAGTCTCATTTTCGTCATCTCCACCGCACTTATTCTGAATCGCCGCATTCCCCGGCCGGTCTTCCTCAGCCCCATCTTTGACGACCTGCGGTCCGATTCCGTCGGGGCGGTCGACGCATTTGAGGCGAACGGCTGCGCCGGTTTGATCGACTACGCCCACACGCGCAGGTACACCATCGCCCTCAAAAATGAAAATGGTCAGAACCTGTGTGCCTCCGGTGACGTGCCCCAAGTCAACCTGACAGCACGAAATGCTGACGAGCTCACGGGCATCGAAGTGGGGAATTACTGTATCTGGGCCCGGCCCGCCGTTTCCGTTTCCGGCAAGAAGTACATCTATCTCATCAGTCTTCCCCGCAATCGGGAGCGGCATACGTGGTACGGCGACCTCCTTCATTTCGCCTTTCCACAACTGCCGGTCGCTATTTCAATCGGCGGACTCACTACCTTTGTCCTCGTCCTGGTTTTCACCCGACCTGTGATTCGCCTGCGAAAAGCCGCCCGCGAACTCGCGCAAGGCAAGCTCAGCACCCGCGTGAAAGAGGCGCCCCCGTTGCAACCGGGAATTTTTCGCGGGGATGAATTTCACGCGCTGGTTCACGACTTTAACCATATGGCGGAGCGCCTGGAATCCCTGGTGAACGCTCAACGTCTTTTGCTGCGCGATGTCTCGCATGAACTTCGCTCCCCGCTGGCGCGCCTCAGCGTCGCGCTCGAACTTTCCCGCGAGGATGCCGATTCCACCATGACTTTGCACCTCGACCGCATTCAGCGCGAAGCCGAACGGCTGAATCAGCTCATCGGCCAATTGTTGACGCTCTCGTCCATGGAGGCAATTGAAGGTGCGGAGAGGTTCGAGCCAGTGTCGCTCAAGGGTCTGCTCGAGGAAATGCTTCCCGATGCCGAATACGAAGCCCGGCAGCGCGATTCGTCGGTCAAGCTCGATGCCGAATGCGACTGCGTCATCGATGGTCGGCGCGAACTCCTTTACCGGGCCTTCGAAAACGTGGTCCGCAACGCCATTCGCTACACCGAAGCGGGTTCCGCGGTGCAGATCGTGCTTCGTCATTCCGGAGAACGTTCCAACGACTCAGCCGTCATAGAGGTTAGCGATCGCGGCCCCGGCATTCCGGAATCCGAGAGGGAATCAGTCTTCCGACCGTTCTACCGCGTCGACCAGGCGCGGAGCCCTCAAACGGGCGGCTTCGGAGTCGGGCTCGCCATCGCCGAGAGGGCGGTCAAGCTGCACCAGGGGCAGGTACAGGTCTTCAACCGGGAAGGCGGCGGAACGACCATCCAGATGCTGCTCCCCTGCCACGCCACGCCGCGCGCGCTCGCTGCCCAAAACGCCGGCTGATCCGCACCTTTGCGATCCGTGCGGCATTCGCCGCAGATTAACGGATCCAGGGCAGAATCAAGCAGCATCGATTCGTCGTTCCTTCCCCCCCCAATTACTATCGGCATAGACATTTCCAACTTTTACCTTGACTATGGACAAAGCAAAAGGCATCAGACTAAGAGAAGATCTTGAAATCAATTCCAGCGCGCTCTTCATCGCCCTATGTCTGCCGAATCCGTAATGCTTTTGCGATCAGTGCCGCGTGCGGATTCAGGCACAACTCGCGATGACCTTCCTCTAATTGGCCTCTGGAATCTGCAGGATGTAATGCAATTGCAGGATGGCAGCGTCTAAACCTGAGTTGGTGACCCCGGGGAAAAGAATTGTTTTCCTGCGGAGACTTTGGTGGCATACTTCAAGGATAGGTATATCTCCATGTTAAAGTTTTTATGCTTCTTCTTCTCCTCCCTTCTTCTCTCAGCGACTTTGTCAGCCCAGAGTTTTCCGTCTGCCGAAGGCCCCCGGCTCACCGTTTCGGCGGGAGCCGAGATCTCCTTATTCAATCCGGATTACGGATGCAAAGACAACTCGCCTTTTGCGTGCGCAGGTCAACAACTTCTGGGGGTGGCGCCGTTTGTAGACGCAAATCACGTGCTTCTTCAACGACTCGGAGCCGAGGGTGAGGCGCGATTCCTCCATTGGCGCGGTCCAGGCGGAGGATTGACGGAATCAAGTTATATGGCAGGCCCGAGGGTTGGTCTGATCGGCTTTAGACGTTCCATCTATGTCAGTGCCAAGGTTCTGATCGGCAGCGCCAGCATTCACGTTCCGAACTCGGGTCCGGGCAATGGAGCCCATCTTGCGTATGCTCCCGGAGCGGTCGCAGAATTCAAAATGACAAGGCGCGTGATCGCACGGGTGGACTACGAATATCAGATTTGGCCGAACTTCGTCGGATCCGGCGGCCTTACCCCCAACGGCTTCAGTGCCGGGGTAAGCTATATGATCCTGCGGCCCCGGTGAAAATCAATTGCAAGCTGCCGACGCGAAAGCCATCGACAGCTTTTCCACGGTACCGTGGCGCCCGCACCCGACGCCGAACGTTGCAGATCGGGGCTCAATATACCCATGGAGTGTCCTGATGGGCGAAGGCCCGGATCCGGCCCATGTCAAAAACTGATCTTCCGCCCCGGGTACCACGTGAGCTGGATGTCCGTGGTAGTTACTGTCTGCTCTCCCGGTAAGTAGATTGGGGCATTGTAGCGTTCATAGGTAAACGTGCCATTGATCTCAAAATCTTTTCCGAGCCGCTTGACCGCCTGGAAGCCCAGGTCATTCAGGGTGGTTCCCGACGGAGTGGAAGTTGAAGAGATGAAGTCCTTGGCCGTTTTCTGGTTGCGCGCTCTTACCTGCAACCATTCATTTCCGCTCAAATGAAAAGTGACCCACGCCTGCCCGCCCTTGGCTTCTCGCCCAATCCAGTCTCCGAAGATCTGCCCTTTGTTGGTGTAACCCTGTCTTTGGATTCCTTCGTAGTACATGAAGCGACCGCCGTTACTTGTTGCTACCGGCGGATCCGTTTCCACGGCTTCGACCCGTACATCTACCCTGGCCAATCCAGGCACATGCGAGAGGTATAAACCGGGCCGCCACGATGCGCGTCGCGGTGCATCGATCGGCGACACATCATCGTGAACCTCGCCGTCCGCGTACAGGGTTAGCCAATCCCGCACAAAGGGTAGCCGGTAAGAGAAATCGAATGCGCCAAAGCGCGCGCCCGGATCGTTGCGGCCAAGTTTTTCGCCAGGGGGCGGGGATGCGAAGCTGAAAAAGCTCTTCAGAAACGTGTGCAACGTGATCGGACCGTGGCCCTTGCCGCCCCAGATCGCCGTGCGCTCAAATCCGAACTCAAGATTCTCTGTCGGCCGGAAGCTCACTTTTTCAACATGAACCCACGGATTTCCCGGGGTGATTACATTGGGCTGTCCAGGTCCCGGATACGCCGGGTTGGGAATGTAAGTGTGCCCCTGCAATTCACCCAGGATGAACTCATAGCGGAACGGTCCCGTTATATACGACAATCCGGGAATATGCAGGGGCTCCACGCGATTCACATGGAGCGCGTAAATGTTCTCGGCATTATTGGAATAGGCAAATCCCCCTCCCACCGCGGAACCCAGCCAATCATCCTGCTTCCCAACCGCTATCTCATGATTCAACACGTGCGCCGAGACATAAGCTTCGAGAATACGACCGCTCGTTGTCGAGTCAATCGGCCCCTTCGGAATGGTTGCCTGAGAATAATAGACCGGTTGATTGGTGACGGGGTCGAGAGTATAGGTACTGTCGAGGAAGGCGAGCCTCTGCGCCAGCGCCGCCGAGTATCCGGTAGCAGAAGGAGCGCCTTCGAATTCGGCGCGCGCATAAAGCGAAAAGCGGCCCGCCGTTACGTAGCCGCTGGCGCCCGTATAGTTGTTGACGCCGTTTGCATAGGGCCGTCCATAATCGTTAACGATTGACGACCCAAGATGGTAGCTGTCGCGCAACGGGGTTCCACTGATTGCGCGCGCCACGGTGTACACCGACTCGATTCGGCTATTGCTTTTGAATGCCAGGCAGGGACCCGCCATGTCATAGCGCAACTCATGCGCGATCGCTTCGTAAAGTTCTTGGGCCTGGTCTGTCTCCGGACCCGGATCAGCGTCTTCAATTCGCGCCGCGACATCTTCGATCATTCGGTTGATGCTGGAACGGGTCCAGGGACGCATTCCCAGGAAGATGTGATCGACAAATCCCATCCCATATAGCCGGAACATTGCGGGATAGATCCAGCTATCGACGGGAACAAACGGGGATCCCAGATTTGCGGGCTCGCAAACCGAGGCTGGAGGGCCGATTTGGCTTGCAGATTGTCCCCCAGAATCCGACGAGAGCAGGTCAGGAGCGGGCTGCGCTTTGAGGTCAGGTTCTTCGGCTGAAACTACGATGGCGGCTACAAAGAGAATCCCCAAAATCGCGGTTTTTAATGAAAGCGAAACTATAGTTGAATGCTGCGACAAACGCATACTTCACTGTAACATTCGAGCGCCCAATCCTTCGGGTTTGGGCGGGCCGCCCGAGCGATGGCAGCACCCATAATCGTGCTGCCAGGCGCGGCGGAAAACGCCTCGATCCGCCCACCTGGCCGCACTCAGCTTTGACCGCCAAACCGATGTTGACCTACATCGCGGGAACCGGCTGCGCGCAATGCGCGCAGCGCCGGGCTTCGATGGGAATGTCGCTCAGGCATTCGGGGCACTTCTTGGTCGATGGCGGCGGCGGGGGAGGCGCGTTGCGCGCCTTGACGCGCTCCAACACCCAGCTTATCGGGAGCACAATGCCGAAATAAACGATGCCGGCAATAATCAGAAACGAGATCACGTGGTCGAGAAAGTCCCCAACCTTGAATTCACCTTTTCCAACGTGATAGATGATGTTTGCCAAGTTTGGCTGTCCTACGGTTGCTGCTATCAGCGGATTGAAAATGTCACTTACCAGCGCCGTCACGATCCCCGTGAACGCCGCGCCGATAATCACCGCTACTGCCAGATCCACCACGTTGCCGCGCAGAATGAAATCGCGAAAGCCTTTGAGCACGGTTCGCCTCCTGAAACTTTCATGCAGCGTATCAGGCTGCCTTCCAAATGACCAACAATTACTTGGGAATTTGTGTCACGGGTAAAGAAACAACACCACTGCCATCGCCAGGATCATCAGGTCGGTGTAGAGCAGCAGCAGTACGCCTGCATGGTAAAGCGTCCACCGTTTCCCCAGGCAGCGAGCCGTCTCCACCATACCCCAGAATGCCACCAGGGCCGCCAAAACCTGCCAGTGCGAGGAGTGGAGCGCATTGATATCGGGAAATCCACCCAGGCGAAGACTTGTTACGAACGCAGCCAGCGCGAGTACGATTCCACGTAGCAGGGATGGCCTTCGTAATCGAAAAAATGCCGTGCCGGGATGCACCACTCCAACCACTCTAACGCACACGGAACGATCGAGCAGCCCCGGGCCGGATGCTTGAATCTCATCAACGAGGGGAGGGCGGTATGCAGGCTTTCGATCGAGTCTCGACAGTGACCATCGCGGTTGCGGATCAGGATGAAGCGCTCGTCTGGTTCACCGAGATTCTTGGGTTTGAGAAAAAGATGGATGTACGCTCGCCCCAGTTCCGCTGGCTCACCGTCGCACCTCCACAGCAGGTCGACGTCGAATTCCTGCTCGCTTCTTGGTTTCCTGATTTGGTCGGCAAGAACGCCACCTGGGTCTTGTCCACCCGCGATTGCCAGGGCGGATATGAAGAGCTCAAAGGCAGGGGAGTGGAATTTAGTCAAAAACCCGAGATGCGTCCCTGGGGTATCGAGGCCATTTTCGCAGACCTTTACGGCAACAAATACGCGCTGGTGCAGGAGTCCGCGCAGGTGGTTACCGATGAAGCGGAGGAAGCCGCATTGGGAGTATCCGCGGCAGCCCGGGAGCCGGGCATCGCCGGAGCTCTACAGTCTTAACAGCGAACCTTGCGCAGCGAACGAGAGCAGGGAATTGTCAGCGTGGTTCAGCGCGCCACCAATTCCATTTCCTTCAGTGATTCCGCATACGGTGCCCGCAGCACCCCGCGCTCCGTGATAATCGCGGTCACATATTTGGCCGGAGTCACGTCGAATGCGGGATTGCAGATTCCCACTCCATGCGGCGTGAGTTGCTTTCCGCCGTGGTGGGTCACCTCCACCGCGGCACGCTCCTCGATCGGGATCGCGTCCCCCGTCGGCGTAGCCGTGTCGATAGTGGACCACGGGGCTGCGCAATAGAACGGGATCCCGTGCTCTTTGGCCAGGATCGCCACGTTGTACGTGCCGATCTTGTTGGCAAAGTCTCCGTTCGCAGCGATCCGGTCCGCACCTACGACCACAGCCTGGATCCGTCCCGCGCGCATCAGGCTCGCCGCCATGTTGTCGCAAATGACCGTGGTGGGAATCCCATCTGCCATCAGTTCCCAGGCCGTGAGGCGCGCACCTTGCAAAAACGGCCTGGTCTCATCCGCATAAACGTGAATCTGCTTGCCCTGTTCGACGGCGGCACGAATTACGCCGAGAGCAGTCCCATACCCGCAGGTAGCCAGCGCACCGGCGTTGCAATGGGTCAAAACCCCGCCCTCCTGCGGCAGCAGGTCGCCCCCAAATGACCCCATGATCTTGCAGGCTGCGATATCTTCGTCGTACATGGCGTGGGCTTCGGCCAGGAATTTCTCCTGGACATCGCTCATTTTCAAGTGCGAGGTGCGCAGCCTGGCGAATAGCGCCGTCATGCGGTCGATCGCCCAGAAAAGATTGACGGCGGTTGGCCGCGTACCCGCCAGCCTCGCGCAGATCGCCTCGAATTCCGGCGCAAACTCGTCCACGGTGACCGCCTTGCTTCTTCGCGCGCCCAGCGCAACGCCGTACGCGGCACTCACGCCAATGGCCGGCGCCCCGCGAACCACCATCGTGACAATGACTTCGGCGACTTGTTCATACGTGGTGGCGAGCACATAGCTCTCCTCGAGAGGGAGCCGGGTCTGATCGATAAAGCGGACGCCCTCAGGGGTCCAGGTCAGGGTAGGAATCATGCTTCTTACATTTTACCTGTAAACCGGTCTGAAAGCCCTGCCGCGCGCCAGCATTGAAAACCTTTTCATTTTCGACTGGACGACTTCCCGCCCCAATGCTTAGAGTGATTGCGTATCTTCCGGTAAACTCTGCTAGTTCCGTTGTCTTCGCGGTGCAAAAAAGGAGCCGGTTCTTGAAACTCACTTCCGTTGATTGGCTCATCATGGTGCTCTATTTCGTGTTTGTGCTGGGCATCGGGTTTGCCCTCAAGCGCTACATGAAGACCAGCAAGGACTTCTTCCAGGCTGGGCGCGCGCTGCCCGCATGGATCTGCGGCCTCGCGTTCATCAGCGCAAATCTCGGCGCCCAGGAAGTGATCGGCATGGGCGCTTCCGGCGCCAAATACGGCCTCGAGACCGCCCACTTCTACGGCATCGGCGCCATCCCCGCCATGGTTTTTGTCGGCATTTTCATGATGCCGTTCTACTACGGTTCGAAGGCCCGTTCCGTGCCCGAGTTCCTCCGCCTGCGCTTCGACGAGAAGACCCGCGCGCTCAATGCCTGTTCCTTCGCGGTCATGACCGTGTTCAGCTCCGGCATCTCCATGTACGCCATGGCCCGGCTCATCCAGGCTCTCCACGTCTTCGACAGCCTCTTCGCGGCGATGGGTCGCCCCCCGGGGGATATCTTTACTTTCTCCATCATTCTCTCCGCGGTCATCGTACTCGCCTACATCTTCCTCGGCGGCCTCACCAGCGCCATCTACAACGAAGTGCTCCAGTTCTTCCTCATCATCGCCGGATTCCTGCCGCTGGTGCTGCTCGGCCTCAAGAATATCGGCGGATGGTCGGGCCTGAAGGCGTCGCTGCCCGTCGCCTACATGCACGAGTGGAAAGGGGTGCTGCACGCCAACACCAACCCCATGGGCATCGAGATCATCGGCATCGGCATGGGCCTTGGATTCGTCCTCGGCTCCGGTTACTGGTGTACTGATTTCCTCGTCATCCAAACCGCCATGGCGTCAAAAGACATGGAATCGGCGCGCCGCGTTCCACTCATCGCCGCGGTTCCCAAGATGCTGTTTCCGTTCCTGGTCATTCTCCCCGGCCTGCTCGCCATCGGGCTCCCTACGCCGCATTCGGTCACCACCGTCACCAGAAATCCGGATGGCTCCATCATCCATAACATTCAAGTCGTTTCGCCGCAGGTGGAGCAGGGCAGAGGCCTGGTTCCCGCCAAGCTCAACCCGGTAACCGGACAGGCCATGCTGACCGCCAGCGGGCAGCCGCTGCTCGATTACGACATGGCCACCCCCAACATGCTCCTCCACTACTTTCCTACCGGAATCCTGGGTCTGGGCCTCACCGCGCTCCTGGCCAGCTTCATGAGCGGCATGGCCGGCAACGTCACCGCGTTCAACACCGTATTCACCTACGATCTCTACCAGTCCTACATTCACAAGGGCGCCAGCGACCGGCACTACATGGCTGTGGGCCGATGGGCAACCGTCGGTGGAATTCTGCTCTCCATTGCCACTGCTTATGCCGCTATCAATTTCAACAACATCATGGACACCCTGCAACTGGTGTTCTCGTTTGTGAACGCTCCTTTGTTCGCGACATTCCTCTTGGGCATGTTCTGGAAGCGCACCACCGGCCATGGCGCATTTGCAGGATTAATTGCCGGCACCGCAGGCGCCATGCTTCACCATGGCCTCACGCTGCCCATTGAAGCGCGTCCCGGCGTTCACGGCGGATGGATCACCGTGATCCATCACTATCCCAGCGACATGGCGCAAAACTTCTGGGGCGCCATCTTCGCCTTCAGCATCAACGCTGTTGTCGCGATTGTGGTAAGCCTGGCGACCAAGCCCAAGCCCGAGTCGGAGCTCGTCGGCCTGGTCCACTCGCTTACTCCCAAGCCCCCGCACCTCCACCTCGCATGGTGGCAGCGCCCCGAGGCGCTGGGAATCGCCGTCCTGGTGGGCGCCATCGCGCTCAATATTTTCTTTGCCTGAGGAGAGTTACCGATGAGTCTCGATCTACGCATTCCCATGGGATTGATGTTCACGCTGGTCGGCATTATCCTTACGGCCTTCGGCATCGCCACGCGGGGCAACTTGGATCTTTACGCCCGCAGCCTGGGCATCAACGCCAATCTCTGGTGGGGAATTGTCCTGCTGATCTTCGGCCAAATCATGTTCCAACTGGGCCGCCGCTCGCAAGCGAGACTGGCAAAGCTGCCGCCTCCTCCGCCTGACCCCACCGGCGAGGTGCGCCGCGGACACTGAAATGCAGTTGTCAGTTCACAGTCGTCAGTCATCAGTACGCGCGTTGTGAATGCAGAGCCGGCTCCACCTTGACAGCAACTCTCAAATTCGTCCGAGCTTTCACTGACAACTGACAACTGAGAACTGGTTCACTCTTCACTCACCCTGAACCGCATATTCTCGTAATCGAACGTATAACTCCGCATCTGGTCCAGCGCGTCCACACCCAGCACGCCGTACACATCATCCAGCGCCGCCGTGCCCACCGGCTGCGTCAGCACCTGGACAAAGTGCACATCCACCTTGGCCGATCCGAATCGCAAGGGCAGCGTCTCCGCGGTGTAGGCAGGCTGCGGCGGCAGCGGGCGCGCACTCGGCACCGCAAACATCTCGGTCTTCTGGCCGGCGAATTCCGTCGCATGCTCGTCGTAGTAGCGGGCACTGAAGTAGGTCTGCTGTCCCGCTGCATCCACCGCGAACATCTGTTCATTGGGCGCCAGGCCAAGAGCCACAATGATCTGATCGCCGTCGAAGAAGAAGCGCGCCCCCTCGTAATTCGGCTCCGCCTTGGCTTGCGCCTGAATCGGCCGCGCCGGCCGCAACTCCACCGTCGCGTTGTCGGTGATGGTCAGGCTGCTCAGCGCCGACAACGCCGGATACCCGAGCACTCCCTGTACCTGGTAGCGCGATTGCCCAAACCTGTAATCCGCATCCTCAAATACGAACGCGGTCATATTGCGAAACGTGAGCTTCCCGCCCACCGTGAATCGCGGAATCACCGTCGCGTGCACCTGCATCGGCCGCCCCGTGAGCGTGTGAATCGTCGCCGCTTCATCCGACACTTTCAACCCCACCTCGCGTGCCAGCGAGCGCGCAATCAGGTTGAACGGCGCAGTCGGATCCAGCATCCAGGTATGCGGCCGCGCATCCACAAACACCGGAACGTCGGTGAGCCCCAGCGGATTCCGGCTCACCTGCAGCAGGAACGCATCGCAGGGGTCCACCGTCATCGCCGGATTCGCCGCCGCAAGAGGCAGCAGTTTCAGCGGCATCTCGATCTCGTCCTGCTCATCGGGCGTCAGCGTGTTCTGCAACCGGCTTTCGAGGCTCTGATATTCCTTCGCCGCCTTCGATAAATTTCCATCGCGCAGGTAGTCCTCCGCCAGCGCCTTGCGCGCGAGCTTTTCATGCACCGCATCCCCGCTCGATGCGATCTTGTCCATCAGCGGCTCCAGCAGCTTGATGGATTCCTTCGGATCGTTGTTGCGATTGGCGAGAATGCCGCGATAGAGCTGCGCCTGTTCCGGCGGCAGCTCATCCAGTTCCGACTGCACCCGGAAATACTGGTGGTCGGTCAGCAGGTTTTGCACGCGTGCGTCGCCGGTAAGCCCGCTGCTGGTTCCGGTATGAACCTGGGCCTCGCCGCCGGGCTGCTGGGGTGGCGCCGGAGGCGCCGGTTCCTGAGCCATGAGCGCAGTAGACAAAACGATCGCGGTCCATGCCGCGTACCGTAAGGCCCCCCTGTGAACTGCGCTCATTATTACTACGAAGGTAGCAGATCGAGAGTTCGCCTGGAGATGACACTCTTTATCCGCTTTTTACCCCTTGAAACGGCGTTCATGCACCGCCGGTACACTGAAAGCAGCTCGAAATGAAGCGCAAGACGATTGAACATTACGAAATCGTTCGCCGGCTGGGCGCCGGTGGCAGCGGCGTGGTCTACCTGGCCAACGACACGCTACTGCAGCGCCCTGTGGTGTTGAAGATCCTGCGTACCGGCCTTATGTCGGCCGAACAACTGCGCTCCACGATTCTCCGCGAAGCCCGCCTCGCCTCGGCCATCGAGCACCCCAATGTCTGCGCCATCTACGAGGTAGGCGAGAGCAGCGATGGCGGCTACATCGTCATGCAGTATGTGCCCGGCCAGTCGCTCGACCACCTCATCGCCCAGGGTCCCGCCAGCCTCCAACTGGTTCTCTCCGTCGGCATCCAGGTGGCCGACGGCCTCCAGGCGGCGCATGCGCTTGGGATCTTTCATCGCGATCTGAAACCGCAGAACGTCATGCTTACCGACGGCGGACTGGCCAAGATTCTCGACTTCGGCCTGGCCCGCCGTCTGCCTCCGGAAGACGCCAGCTTCGATCCGTCCAAGCCCGCCCTGGCCAAGGATGCTTCGGTAGCCGCCACCTACACCGCGCGCGGCGGC
Organism: uncultured Acidobacteriota bacterium; assembly: GCA_963730805.1. Classification (GTDB taxonomy): domain Bacteria; phylum Acidobacteriota; class Terriglobia; order Terriglobales; family Acidobacteriaceae; genus Telmatobacter. The sequence goes on from CAVSTL010000001.1 coordinate 1,673,693, forward strand.
ACAATCCGCTACATGGCTCCCGAACAGTTCGTCACCGGCCAATCGAGCGTGCAATCCGACGTGTGGGCGTTGGGCGTAATCCTTTATGAATTGGTCGCCGGCCGTCACCCCTTCGCCCGGCCCGACGCCGAAGACTTTCAGGCCATCCGCGCCATCCAGTTCTCCGAACCCCTCGATCTGGGCGAAATTGTCCCCGCTGTCTCTCCCGAGTTGAAGAGCGTCATCACCACCTGTCTTGAAAAGAATCCCGTGGCCCGCTATGCCTCGGCCGCCGAAGTTCGCGAGGCTCTCAAGACCATCATGAAAGCGATGCAGATGGAGACCGGCATCATTCCCGGAGACGCTGCCGCCAACCTGCCTACCACCGGCCCGGAAGCCGAGAAGCGCGCCACGGGCTTTCTCTCCATGCTGGCCGAGCGCTTTCGCGAAGCCACGCCCGACCGCGCCCAGCGCAATTCCCTCGTGGTTCTGCCCTTCTCCAATCTCGGCGCAAAGGAAGTGGCTCCGCTTTACGGCTTTGCCCTGGCTGACGCCCTTGCTGCCCGCCTGGCTCGCATTCCGGCGCTGGTAGTTCGCCCCTCGAGCGCATTAATGTCGCTGCCTCTTGCGCAAATCGATCCGCTCTCCCTCGGCCAGCGCCTGATGGTTTCCTATGTGCTTACCGGCAACTTTTTGCGTTCCGAACAGGGATTCGATCTCAACTGGCAATTGCTCGACGTGGCCTCGCAACGTGTCCGCTCCGGCGGCGCCATTCGCGTTGCCTCGCTCGACCTCATTGCGGTGCAGACCGAAATCTCCAACGAAGTATTCGCCGCCCTCTACGGACTCAGCGCCGCCGAACGTATCGAAGCTATGCATGCCGAAGCGCCGCGCAACGGTCCCCGCACTGGCCCGCGGCCTGTCGCCGTAAGCGAAGAGTACCTCCAGGGCCGCGCCCTCCTCAGTTCGTTCATGTACCGCACCGGTGCGCGCGGCGATCTTGATCGGGCGCATGCGCTGTTTACCAGCGTGACGACCAAAGACCCGGGCTTTGCCCAGGGTTGGACCGGCCTGGGCATCGCCGAACTGCAGTATGCGCGGCACGGATTTGGCGGGCAAATCCACGTCATCCATGCGCGCCGCGCATTCGACGAGGCCCTCAAGCTCGATCCGGCTTCCACCGAGGCCAACCTTTATCGCATCTACATGCTGCTGTCGCGCGGCGAAAAGGAATCAGCCCGGCACGGCATCGCCAACCTGCTCACAGTCTCATCGAACGATTGGAACGTACACATGGTTGCCGGTATCGCGCTCCGCGGCGACGGCATGTACGACGAGGCGCTCAACCAGTTCAATCGCGCGTTCAGGCTCAATCCCGCCAACGCCGCCATTCTGTACAACCACCGTGCCCGCGTGTACCACTATCAGAACCAACTTGAATTAGCGGGCGACGAACTCGCCAAGGGCCTGGCGCTCGAACCGCGACACCCGCTCCTGCGCACATCCTCCGGCTATCAGCAAATGCGCATGGGCAATCTGGGCGCCGCCATCGATATTTTGGAAGGCGTCATTCGCGACGACGAGTTGATGCGTATCGCCGTGCCCACGCTGGCCCTATGCTACGTGCAGGCAGGCGAGCGCGCCAGTGCTGTTGCTCTCCTCAAGGACGACACCCTCACCGCCGCCGAAGCCGACAGCGAGATGGCCTACCGCCTGGCCACGTACTTTGCCGTCGAAGGTGACTCTAGCGAAGCCCTGCACTGGCTGCGCCGTGCCATCTATCTCGGCAACGAGAACTATCCCTGGTTTCAGAAGAATCCGGCGTGGAACAACTTGCGCACCAACGCCGATTTTGACCGGATCCTGGAGGATCTGAAGAAGGGATTCCGCAAAAATCAGCGCACCTGGAAGCGCCTTCTCGAAGACGTCCCGCCCGAAGGTGACTGATAAAAAATTCGATAGCGAGACGCAGGGTTCCTCTGGTTCGATGAATCCCACTTTGCTCTGGGTCGAAAATCGTGCTCGTTTAGGCCAGAGCTTCTACAGGTTCGACTCGGTAGCCAAGCATTCTGAGTTTCCGGATCATCGTTGCGGTGCGGCGTTGTTGGGACTGTTTCGACACTGCAGGACCGCGTTCTTCATACGGAACGCGGTTATGCAGAATTATCCAGATCAAGTGGCACACGCGATTCGCAACTACGCCGATCGTTTGGTTATGTCCTAGGCGCGGAACGAGACGACGATAAACGATATCGAAAATGCTCCCCTTGCGTTTAATTGCGGCATTCGCAGCTTGATTGAGAATGCGGCGCATCTGACGGTTGCCCTTCGGCGAGTGTCGGCTGCGGTTCACGCCCGCGCTCTCTTCCTTGCCTGGGCATGCCCCTACCCACGAGGAGAGCTTTTTGGCCGACGCGAAAGTGGCTGCATTGGCACCGACTTCGGCGATAATCTGTTGCGCCGAATCCACGCCGAGCCCGGGGACTGCCGCGAGCCGCTCGACTGCATCTTGGTTCCCCTGAAGCAGACTGGCAATCTCATGGTCCAGTTGACTGATCTGCTGCTCGACGAATTCGAAGTCGTCGAGTGTCAACTTTACCAGCCGGCGATAGACCGGGTTGATCTCCGTGCAGGCACCTAAAGCGTCATGCAGTTGCGCCGGCGTGGCGCGCAAGCGCCGATCGGCCAAAGCGGCCAGAGCCGCAGGATCATTTTCTCCATCCGCAAGCGCCCGGAGCATACGACGTGCACTGGCACCCAACAGATCCGAAACCAAACTGGACAATTTGATATGGGCTTCTTCCAGGAGTGCCTCCAGTTGGTTCTGCAGACGAACCTTGTCACGCGTCCGTTGATACCTCGTGCGGGTTAGTGTTCGCCACAGACGTTGTTCGACATCGGGCACGAAGCTCAAGACTAGCTCCGCTGATACGAGCCGCTTCACCAAACGTTCGGCGTCTTTAAAATCTGACTTGCGCCCGCGCCGCCCGCGATTAGACAACGCCTGCGCCAGATGTAGTGCTCCCGACATCCGGCTTGCACCTTCCCGACTCTGGCACTTCTTCTTCCAAAATCGCTCCAGTGCTTCCCATACAGGCTTCCAATATTGCGCGGTCGATTCCATCACCACTTCCTCGACCTGCTGCTCGATGAGCCATTCCGACAGCACGCGTAACTGTTCAGGGTTGCTGCCGTACCAGCGTCGCTCAAATCGATACTCGTCTTCTTCGACGTCAGCTACAACTACGGCCAGCCTCTTCTTGTGGACATCGATCCCCGCCACCCTATAAGGCATAGCTTCCTCCTGGCGGGGAATGGAGAACGTGCCGGGCTTTACATTAACCTGGGTCTCGGGCTATTGCCGCTCCCGCGAGGGAGAGACAACGCGCCATTTATTCGCTCAATCACGCACGCTCCCGATCAAACTTACATTCGGCTTTAGCAGCTCCACTGTCAAATCGATCTCGCCACTCCCAGCCGTTTCAATTATTGCTGGGATCGAAGCGATTTTCATAGGATTTCGCGGGCCGGAGGCCCTACTCAACTTATATGAGAGTGCTTCGTTAAAACGTGCATGTAGGGAACACATCCAGTTCGGAGTGGATCGCGGCCGACTCGGAAACTATGCCCGAAGAAACAATCGCTTTTGGCAAAGGCCGGGCCCCGCTGATTGGCTCCACGACAAAACGCGGCTAACTCAGGAGTTATGAAATAAACAGCCTTTCGCCTCCAGCTCGCCCCTTTTCCCTCGTTTCCAGCCTCCGGTTTTTGCAGATTAATTCCCCCTTCGCGCGCACAATGGAGTCACGATCAAAAACCAGTACCTCGGAGAAACTGATGCTCCCGCTTCCTTTAACCAAAGATATGCGCGATGAGCACATCGCGCTCGCACCGGAATTTCACAGTCCTGCCGTCGCGCGCTGTTGCAAGGCCTGGAACCGCGCATTCAAAGCCCATAAGAAACGTGGAACCAATCCAGTCTTCGTCTACGTCCGCGCTAACGAGGCCTACCGCGAAGCCATGCCGCCCCTCTCCAGCCCCCAAAACCTCTGCGACTTCATTGCCTGCGTCGCCCACGGCGTCACGGTTCGCGCCATCTTCTTTGAACATGCTGCCTCCCTCCTGCACGCGGCAGGGATGGCGTCCCGTGCTTTCAAACTCGTTGCGAGCACCGCGATCCCCGCGGACCCTCGAGGTTCTCGGCAAAAAAATAAAAAATCCGGCTGTGAAACTGTGGATTGGGACTTACCAGTTTAGAAACAATAACCTGCGCGGGAAGATGCCCTCGCGGACAGGCCTCGATAAGGCCAAAATGAGCGTGATTTATCTGACTTTTGGAGCTAATCATGAGATAAATCACGCTTCACTTTACTGCGCCGTGGTCATCACCTGCCAGGAGCCTACCTCACCTGCTTTTTCCGGCGTGTAGTTGGGATCATCGCTGGTCCGGTAGTTGCCGAAGCCGTCCGTGAAGTGATACTGGCCGAGGTTGGATAGCTGCGTGGTACCACCAGTGCTCGGATCGTTGACCGTGTCTACGCCACGAATCAGATCGTCCCAATGGTCGGCGGAGCTGCGCTTGCCCCCATCGCGGAGAAAACTGTCGTCCACACCGCCGCTGTTCCGAAAGGCCTCTTCCTGCTTGTCGAAGTTCGCCTGGAACGCTGCTTGCTGCTTCATGGTTTGCTCCATGATCGCTTGCGCCGCGCGAAGTTGATCGTAACCTTGCTTCAGCTTCTGGTTGAAGTCGGCCATTAGCTTGTCGTTGATCGCCTTGGAGAGCCGCACCCACTCCGGATTGACGTACATCGATTTCGCCATCACGCAAAACATGGGCATGCGTTTTTCAAGAGTGCCAGCCGGCGCGCGCATGCTTTGCAAAGCCCTGAGTCCCCAGTTGGTCTGTTGCAATGCACCTGCGGCCATACTCAATTGTCCGACACTGACGCCTTCGGTGCCCTGCTTGGAGATGTAGTAAATACCGAAGAAGGCTTCCTCGACCGGCTGGCCGTTCAAGTCGTATCCAATCTTGATGGCAACGCCATGATCGCCAGGCCACGGATCCATTTTGAGGGCCTTGGCCAGATCGGGGAGATCCTGCTGTCCGAGCCACTTGAGGTTGGTGGCATTGGGGCGAACCAGCTGAATAAACTTGGCCAGAGCCTGCATTGGAGGTATCGGGGCAGACCAAATGGCGCCGGTGGGCAGGCGATCGCCGGGCTTGCCTTTATTGGGTACGTATCGTTTGTATTGCGGCGCAACATCCACGATCTCTGCCCGCACCATCGGATATTGGAAATAGGCCTCTGCGTTGTCGGGATTCTCCGCGTGAGAGGAAAAGATCAATGGGACCTCGATCCGGTCGTAGTGCCACTCAATCTTGCTCTCGAAGCTCCACTTCTCAGGGATGTGGATGGTTGCGGCGCGCATTCCCTCGTGTTCCGTATCGGCGATGACGCGCTCCGCAAATTTTTCTCCGGCAGCGGCCGAAGAAGCGTCGGCTGAAGCCGGTCTAGTGGCCGGGGCTGCCGGAGTGGGGTCCGGCTTGGGAGCAGAGCCAGACGATGGAGCCGGGGAAGTGGCGGGGGCGACGGCTGCGCCGGACGGCGGTCCACTGGCGGTACCAGGCGCGGAACCGCCGCCTTGGTGCACAGCAAGGCTGGCGGCCTGTTTGCAGCGGTCTGACAGAGAGTCCTTGTGCTCCTTCAGGCAGGCCACGACGCGGCCGCCGCCGGGTTGGACGCCCGCGCACAGCTTCTGCGCATCGCCTGCGCAAGCGGCGCGAATCGCATCAAGGGACGGCTGACCACCCGCCTGCGCCCCTACGATGGGCGCGGTGGCGAGTGTTACGGACAAAAGCAGACACGATGCATGGGCGACTCGTCTTGCATTCATAGCGGACCTCTCATTTTTTGAACCCTACAGCGGTTCACTTGAGTAGGCGGATTATTCGGACGGAATGACTCAAATTTCCCAAACGATTGCGAGCCGGAGAGAGTTGGGGCGGGCCACGGAACTCAGTGGGGAAACAAAAGATCTGGCTCGAAGCGTCTTAATCGGCGGCCACGGCTTTGCGCGTGGCTCGGCGTGCCGGTCGGCGGGGAGAAGATCGCGTCGAGACGGGGCGGGGGATCGCATCCAGGTCCACCTTGCCTTCCGCCAGCTGCATGAGAAAATCCTGACTGGAAAACGGCGGCCCATCCTTCAGCGCCCTGAATGCGCGGACATAGGTTCCATCCGGCTGGAGCAGGCGGGCCTTGGTGGTGTCGGCCAGCAATGCGGGCAGAATCTCGTCGTGAATCCGGGCCCGCGCGGCTAGATCGCGGACGGGAAACACGACTTCGCAGCGCTCGAACAGGTTCCGCGGCATCCAGTCGGCCGAACCAATGAAGATTTCGTCGTCGCCTCCATTGGCGAAGTGGAAAATTCGCGAATGCTCGAGGAAGCGCCCGACAATGGACCGCACACGAATCCGATCGGAAAGGCCCGGCACCCCGGGCCGCAGCGTGCACACTCCGCGGATGATCAGGTCCACGTCCACGCCTGCCTGCGAAGCGGCGTACAGCGACTCGATCACGCTGGGCTCGAGCAGCGCATTCATTTTGGCGATGATGTGCGCCGGTCGTCCCGCGCGGGCGTGTTCCATCTCCCGCCGGATCAGCCCGAGAAAACTTTCCGCCATGGTCAGCGGCGCCACCAGCAGGGGCCGGTAATCGTCGATCTCGGCGTGCGCCGTCAGGTAGTTGAACACCATGTGTACTTTTTCGGTGATCTGCGGATCGCTGGTTAGGAGGCTCAGATCGGTATAGAACCGCGAGGTTACGGGGTTGTAGTTGCCCGTACCCATGTGGCAGTAGCGTCGCGTGACTCCATCCTCATCGCGTCGCACCAGCATAGCCAGCTTGCAATGGGTTTTCAGGCCGACCACGCCATGAAACACCTGCACCCCGGCGTCTTCCATGCTGCGCGCCCAGCGAATGTTCGATGCCTCGTCGAAGCGCGCCATCAGTTCCACCACCAGCGTGGTTTCCTTGGTGGCGGCGGCGTCTATCAGGCTCTGGAACACAGGCGAATCCTGGCTGGTGCGATAAAGCGTCTGTTTCATGCTGACGACCGCGCTGTCTTCTGCGCCCTGTTCGATGAAGTTCACCACCGGGTCGTAGGAATCGTAGGGATGATGGAGAAGAATGTCGCGGGTGCGCAGGTCTTCGAAGATATTGTTGGCCTTGCGGCTCAGGTGCAGCGGCTTGGGCGTGAAGGGCGGATATTTCAGGTCGGGCCGTTGTATGTCGCTGTACAGAAACATCACGCGGGAGAGATTCACAGGGCCATCGCCGCGAAAGACCTGATCCTCTTCCAACTCAAAGTTCACGCGCAGGCGCTCGATGATATCGGGGTGGGCGCCGGCTTCGATCTCCAGGCGCACCGCGTCGCCCTTGCGCCGGTTATGCAATTCGACGCGGATGGTTTCGAGAAGGGAGCGCGCTTCTTCCTCTTCGAAGTAGAGGTTGGAATTTCGGGTCACGCGGAACGCCGCATGGGCCAGCACCTCGTATCCGCGATACATTCCAGACAGGTTCTTCGCGATCAGGTCCTGCAGCAGCAGGTAATCGAACGAGCCGTCCTCGGCGGGCAGCCGGACAAACCGCGCCAATGCGCGCGGCACGGTTACCACGCCCAGCACCTGAGGGCTGGAACTGCGTCTCTTGGGCCGCAGCAGCAGGGCCAGGCAAAGAGCCTTATTGAGAACGCGCGGGAATGGATGGGCGGGGTCGATCGAGATCGGCGTCAGCAGCGGATCGACTTCGCGCTGGAAGTAGTTCTGGGCGAAATCGTGGGCCTCGTCGCTGAGTTCGTTCCATTCGAGCAGGCGGATATTCTGTTTGCGCAGCTCGGGCAGCAGGCGGTCGTTCCAGCAGGCGTATTGCGCATCGACGAAGGTGTGAATTTCCGCGGTAAGGGCCCCCAGCGATTCATCGGGCCGCAGCCCGTCGTATCCCGGCTCGCGGTAGCCGTCTTCGATGCGCTGCATCAGCCCGGCCTGGCGGATCTCGACGTATTCATCCAGGTTGCTGCCCGTGATGGCCAGAAACTTTACCCGCTCCAGCAGGGGATTGGCCGGGTCCTCGGCTTCTTCGAGGACACGTCGGTTGAATTGCATCCACGAGGCATCGCGTCCGTTGAAGAGTTTCTGTTTTTTGGCTGTTCTAACCGCCATCGGTCTGTCCAGTGCGCCCTAGTTCGTAGTTGGCAGTCTACAGCGTTTCCCCCGGCTTGGGGCAGGGAAAGCTGAGGATTCCGTCCAGCTCTGCCATGCAATCCAAACAGAGGACCGAAAAGGATTCTGTTAAGAATCTGCTAAATTGCGGTCTCACCCTCATTTCACGTGGCAGGCAGATTTGCCGGCCGAACCTTCCATGCGCTTCGTTTCTTCTTCGGTCCGGATTGCAACACAACGGTTCCGAGCGAATTGACCCGCCTCCCCCGCCGGGTAGAGGATAGAGTCAGCACGAACCTGTTCCCAACCCCCATGAGGAGTGTCCGCGATGCCAGAGGAAACCCCTACTTCGAATTCCAGCCTCATTCCGCGCCAGCCCTTGCCGGACGGCGCCGCGGATTTCGTGGAGAAGGTGCATGGCCTGCTCGATCGACGGCCCAAAGTCGAAGCGATAGTTGCTCGTTCGTTTGAAGGCATGGAGAGCATGTTCGATCTGATCGCCGCAGGCCTGTATAGTATGGCCTCGATGCTGGTGGGCGAAGGCGAAGACAGCATCCGCCTGGTCGAAACCGCAGTTGCCAATGCAGACGTCTCGGCCGATTCCAGTGCCGAGGAAGCCCGGCACAGCAGCCGGTTGGCGCTTGCCAATGCTGCTGTGGAACTAATTGGGCAACGCGATCCGGCTGGACTGGCCGCGCCGACAGACCTTGAGCATGCGGTCACCTGTATCGAAGACGACGACCTGGATGCTGCCGCGGAAGCCCACGAAGCTATGGAGCGCATGATCGCCGGCCCGGACCGCGACCGGGTCCGTGCCTGGCTGGAGAGCCTGCCCACGGCTCTGCGTACGATCTACGTTTTGCGCGCGGTCGCCGGCTTCCCTGCCGGGGACACGGCTGAGTTACTGGCCACTTACGGTGGACCGCTGGCCGCGGGGTGGACTCCGGAGGCGGTGCGCGAATATTTCCGTCAGGCTCTGTGCTCGCTGGCCTCGCAACTCATCCACGCGACTGCAGGACAATAAAGCAGGGCTGAGGGACCAAGGGACCAAGGGATCGGAAGCTGAGCATCTGGGATGCGTTGAGGTGAAGCCGGGGCCGCGGATTTCACGAGATCGACGCAAGTCCCTGCGCTGGATGCCGGCTCGTCCGCTCGGTCCCTGAATGCCAGTCCCTGCGGTTAAACTGTTTAGGAACCTTGCCGCTATCCGTCTGCATCCATTAATGAGCCGACAGTTTTGGGGTTAGCGCCCCTTGTTTTACATCGTTCAGGCGAGAAAATCACTGATGCCGTCAGAATCTTCAGAAAAAAACGGAAACTGTTGTTGTGCCCGCAAACTTTGGCTGGGTCTGGCGGCTCTGTCGGTTGGCTTGATCCCGGCGTTGATTCCATGCAAGACCGCCGCGCAAACCGCGCCCGCCGCCCCCACTCCAGCGCAGGCCAGCTCTTCAAGCTTTCAGGGCAGCGTTGCAGTAGGGGAGGCTTCTGCGCAGCCGATTGATCTCACCATGGACGATGCCATCCAGCGAGGACTCAAAAACAACCTGGGCGTCATCCTCAGTGCGAACCAGACCGCGGCGGCGCGCGGCCAGCGCCTGAGCCAACTTCAGTCGTTGCTCCCGACCGTTGATGGCTCCATCAAGGAGGCCGAGATGCAGGTTGACCTGGCGGCGCAAGGTCTGCGAATCCCGGGATTTCCCACCATCGTAGGCCCGTTCGGATTCACCGATATTCGCGCCTCGCTCGACTGGTCCCTGGTCAACGTAAATTCGCTGCGGAATTATCTGGCGACAAAGCATAACTTCAACGCCGCGCAGCTTACCGCGCAGGATGCGCGCGACCTGGTGGTCCTCACGGTGGGCAACGCGTACCTGCTGGTGGTGGCCGACGAAAGCCGGGTGGCCAGCGTGCAAGCCCAGGTGGGCACCGCCAAGGTTTCGCTCGATCAGGCCGTCAACAACCACCAGGCCGGGACCGCGCCTCTGCTCGACGAACTCCGCGCGAAAGTTGACTACCAGACTCTCGAACAGCAGCTCATCGTCGCCCAGAACGCTCTCGAGAAGGATCGGCTGGGGCTGGCGCGCACCATCGGTCTGCCCCTGGCGCAGAAATTCAACGCAGTCGACAGGGCGCCTTACACGGCCTTTGACCTGATCGACGTCGATGCCACCATCAAGCAGGCCCACGCCAATCGCAAAGACCTGGCCGCGATGATGGAACAGACGCGGGCCGCCGAAGAACAGCACAAGGGCGCCACCGCAGATCGTTATCCCACGCTGAAAGCCGACGTGGACTACGGCGACATCGGCGTTAACATTCGCCATTCGCACGAGACGGTGAATGCCAGCGCCACGCTCAGCGCGCCGGTGTTCAAGGAATTCGCGCTGCGCGGCGAAGCGGAACAGGCGCAGTCGCAGCTCGATACGCAGAAGGCCCAATTGAGTGATATGAACGCCCAGGTGGATGCGGACGTACGCGACGCGCTGCTTGACATCGCCACGGCGCAACGGCTGGTCGAAGTGGCGCGGTCCAGCGTCGATCTCGCAAACGAGGCCTTGAGCGAAGCGCAACAGCGCTACTCCGCCGGCGTCAGCGACAATCTTGCCGTCAGTCAGGCGGAGCAGTCTGTGGCGCAGGCCAATGATCAATACGTGTCCAGTCTTTACCGGCACAACATCGCCAAGCTCAGCCTTGCGCGGGCGCTGGGCGCGAGCGATAACTACAAGAGTTACGTGGGAGGAAAGTGAACGTGGCGGATACAACCACAACCACCGTACAACCGGAGCGGGATACGACGACCGAGGTCGTACAGCCGCGGTCCCGCCGCAGGGGCATAATCATTGTTGTCGTTGCAATCATCCTCGTGGCGGCGATCGCCTTCTGGTGGCACTCCACATTTACCGAGGACACCGATGATGCGCAGGTGAACGGCCACCTGATCCAGGTCAGTTCGCGCATCGCCGGCCAGGTGCAAAAGGTCTACGTCGACGAAAACCAGCAAGTTCCCAAGGGCGCGCCGATTGTCGATCTTGACCCGCGCGACTTCGAGGTTGCAGTCGCCAACGCCCAGGCGGCGCTGGCCAGCGCCAAAGCCAACGCCCTGGCTGCGAATGTGGCGGTGCCTCTGACCAGCATCAACACGGGAAGCGCGCTTACATCCGCAAACTCCGATGTGAGCGGAGCTCACGCCCAAGTCTCACAGGCCCAACAACAGCAGCAGGCGGCCCATGCGCGGGTGACTCAGGCGCAGGCCAATAATGCAAAGGCCCAGGCCGATCTCGAACGCTACAAGCCGCTGGTCGAAAAAGACGTGATCAGCAAGCAGCAGTTCGATGCGGCAGTGGCAGCGGCCGCGGCCGCTGCGGCGTCGGTGCAGGATGCGCTGGCGAGTGAGCAGGCTGCTTCGGAAGCGGTAAGGGTAGCCCGCGATCGCGAAGCCGGAACCCAAGCGCAGCTCAAGTATGCCCAGACCGGACCGCAGCAGGTCGCAGCGCAGAATGCCAAGGCGAAGCAGGCGGAAGCCCAGGTCCAGCAGGCCGAGGCCCAGCTCAGACAGGCCGAACTCAACCTGAGCTACACCAAAATCATCGCTCCGGAAGCTGGCATCATCACGCGCAAAAGCGTTGAGATCAACCAGAACATCGCTGCCGGACAAAACCTGCTGACGCTGGTTTCGCTAGAGAAGATCTGGATCACCGCCAACTTCAAGGAAACGCAGCTGCGCCACATGAGCGAAAAACAGGCGGTCGAGATCGCCGTCGATTCGACCGGTAAGAGCTACCACGGCATTGTGACCCAGATTGGCGGCGCTACCGGCTCGGTGCTATCCCTGTTCCCGCCGGAGAACGCCACCGGCAATTACGTGAAGGTGGTGCAGCGCGTCCCGGTTCGCATCGACTTCACCGATCTCGAACATGAAGACCCGAACCACCTCCTTCGGCCCGGTCTCTCGGTGGAGCCAAAGGTGCGGGTGAAGCAGTAAGACAGCATCGACTCGCTAGCTCCGGGCCTCCAGCTTTGACGTGCTGATCGACACAGCATGCCGGGGCTGGAGGCTTTCTTCATTCGAGCAGCGGGCATGCGCGCTGGAGTCAAATCGTTTAGCGAATACAATCATGTTTGTCCAACCAAATGGCTTTTGGCTGGGAGCCAGAAGCTAGAGGCTAAGCTGACTTATGCGCGATTCCATCCACGTCTCGAAAGAGAATTACCTGAAGGCCATCCTCGAAGCCGAGGCTGAGGGGCGCCAGGTAATTCCCGCCATGCTGGCGCACTGGCTGGAGGTTTCGGCGCCGGCTGTGACGATGGCCTTGAAGCGCTTAAAGCGTGATGGGCTGGCCGAGGTAGGAAATGACGGCATCGTACGCCTGACGCCGACCGGGAGGGAGACCGCCTACCGCACGGCCCTGCGCCACCACCTTATCGAGCGCATGCTCAGCGAAATCTTCGGCATGGAGTGGTACGAAATCCACGAAGAAGCCGAGCGCCTGGAGCATGCCGTCTCACCCGCCTTCGAGGCCAAGCTTCGCGAGAGACTCGGTGAGACGGGTGCGTGTCCGCATGGCAACGCGGTCCTGCCCGAGAATCCCGTGGAGCGGAAACGCCGCGGGGAAGTGCCTCTTTCAGAGGCCGAGGAAGGCCGCCGCTATACCGTCACCAGCCTGCATGAGCGCGACCCCAGGCTGCTGCTGTTTCTGCATCAAACCGGGATCGGGCCGCGGCAGAAACTGCGGGTGGTGCAACAGAATTACGATCAAACCGTGTCGATCGAGCTTCCGACGGGAAACTCCATTCTCGGCCGCCCGGCCGCGGAGGCAGTGTGGCTGCGGCCGGAAACACTTTGATAATTAAAAATAACCAAATTTATTAACCATGATTAACTGATCCGTGCCATACTTTCTGTAAGGCATGAAGCAGGGCCTTCCCCCTAATGGCGACTGAGATTACAAGCCTGGTCGGAATGCACGAGCCTTCTCTCCCCGAGGTCAATTCAAGCGTTCGCGTCTCGCTTTCGTCCTCTTTCTGGAAACGCCTTCTGGGATTCATCGGGCCCGGGTTCCTGATAGCGGTCGGCTATATGGACCCAGGCAACTGGGCGACGGATATCGCAGGGGGATCGCGCTTCGGTTATACGCTGCTTTTCGTCATCATGGCTTCGAACCTGATGGCCATTCTGCTGCAGAGCCTTTCGCTCAAGCTCGGCGTCGCCACGGAGCGAGACCTCGCGCAGCTATGCCGCGAGAGGACTGGCCGATGGGTGAGCTGGATCCTGTGGCTGATGGCGGAAGTGGCCATTGCGGCCTGCGATATGGCCGAAGTGATCGGTTCGGCGATCGCCCTGCAACTTCTCTTTCACATTCCGCTTTTCTATGGCGTCCTGATCACCAGCCTCGACGTGCTGCTCATCCTGCTCTTGCAGCGCTGGGGTTTTCGCTACATCGAAGCGGTCGTTATTGCGCTTATTGGCACTATCCTGGCGCTTTTCGCGATCCAGATGGTGCTTTCGCGTCCCGAGTATGCGCTGGCGCTGCATGACCTCGTGGTGCCTTCGCGATCGATCGTGCTCGACCGGAGCATGCTGTTTATCGCGATCGGCATGCTGGGCGCGACGGTGATGCCTCACAACCTCTATCTGCACTCGTCCATCGTGCAGAGCCGGCGTTACAAGCGGACGCCCGCCGGTAAGCGCGAAGCCATTCGCATGGCCAACATCGATTCGGCGCTGGCCCTTACCCTGGCGCTGTTTGTGAACGCCGCCATTCTGATTGTCGCCGCGGCCGTATTTCATCGCAGTGGGCATTTCGAAGTGGCTGCGATTGAAGACGCATACAAGCTGCTCAGCCCGCTGGTGGGCGCGGCCGGGGCGAGCACGCTGTTTGCCGTGGCCCTGCTCGCTTCCGGACAGAATTCGTCCATCACCGGCACGCTTGCCGGACAAGTCGTCATGGAGGGATTCGTCCATCTTCGCGTAGCCCCCTGGCTGCGCCGCCTGATCACCCGGTCCATCGCGATCATCCCGACGATCGTGGTGGTGGCGTTTCGGGGGGAGCACGGAACCGAGAAGCTGCTTCTCATCAGCCAGGTGATCCTGTCGCTGCAGCTCAGCTTCGCAGTCGTGCCGCTGGTGATGTTTACCAGCAATCGGAAGACGATGGGACAATTCGTCAATGCGCCGTGGCTGAAAACCATTTCGTGGGCCACGGCAATTCTGATCGCCGCACTCAATGGCTGGTTCGTGGTGTCGTTGCTGACGTAGGAATTCCCTGCAACTGCCGGAAAACTTAGTAATCCTGCCTCATGCCGTAAAGTAGCTGAGTGGACGGGTTGGTGGTGATTGACAAGCCGGGCGGCATGACCAGCCACGATGTGGTGAGCCGGCTGCGGAAACTGACCGGCGAGCGCACCATTGGGCACCTGGGTACGCTCGATCCCATGGCTACAGGGGTTCTGCCACTGTTGCTGGGAAAATTCACACGGCTGGCGCAGTATTTCTCTTCGGCAGAAAAGAGCTACACAGGGACAATCCGCTTCGGATTTGCGACCGATACCTACGACGCCGAAGGCGAAATGGTTGGCGAGCGGGTCGAGCCGGCGATGAGCCTGGAGCAGGTGCGGGTCGCGGCTCGGAAATTTCACGGCGAGATCGAGCAGGTACCGCCGGCCTATTCGGCGAAGAAGGTCGCGGGCATTCCGGCCTATAAGATGGCGCGTGCCGGCAAGCCGGTGGAACTGAAGCCGGTCACCATTCACATTTCGTCGCTTGAAATCACGGATCTCGAGAACGGAGACGCGACATTTTCGATGAGTGTCAGCGCAGGTGGGTATGTGCGCTCTGTCGCTCATGAACTGGGGCGCGACCTGGGATGCGGCGCGCACCTCTGCAGTCTGCGCCGTACCCAAGCGGGTCCGTTCACGCTGACTAACACGCACCGGCTGAGTGATCTTGAGTCGCTGGCGGGCAAAGGAGACGCGTTGACTTTGCTCTGCGTTCATCCGCGCAGCCTGCTGCCGGAGATGCCCTCGGTGACCGGCGACGCATACACGCTGGGCCGTATGCGCAACGGCGCCCAGGCCAACCTGCCGGAGTTCTCGTCGGCGTCATTGGTGAAAGTCTTTGCCAGCCAGCGAGAGTTGGTGGTGATCGCCAAGCGCGTGGCGGGAACGCTGTTTCAGCCGGTCACGGTGATGGGGTAAAGGCTGGGACCAAGGGACCAAGGGAATAAGGGACGAAGGGACTAAGGCACCAGGGAACAAGATCAGCGAGCAGAAAGAAGAACCTGTACGAGCTGAGCTCAGCGCGAGGCTTCCTGGCTGCGAAGCTCGATCTTTTGCTCGCGACGAGGTCGTGACCCTGTTCCCTTTAGCCCTCTCCCCTGGTTCACTCACTCCGCGCCGAGCTCGCGAACGATCGCCACGCCGGCAGAGGCGCCCACGCGATTGGCGCCGGCTTCGAGCATGGTGCGAACGTCAGCCAGGGCGCGAATGCCGCCCGAGGCCTTGACGCCACAGCGGCCACCGGCGACACCGCGCAACAGAGCGACGTCCGGGGCGGTGGCTCCGCCGGTCGAAAAGCCGGTGGAGGTCTTCAGGAAATCAGCTCCGGCCTGGATCGCGATTTCCGCGCTGCGAAGCTTCTCTTCGACAGTAAGAAGGCAGGTCTCGAGGATCACTTTCAAGATGGCGCCATGGTGATGGGCGACGGACGCGGTTGCGTGGATGGTGTGTTCGACGGCCTGGTGGTTTCCGCTCTTGAGCTGGCCGATCGGGATTACCATGTCCAATTCCTTGGCGCCCAGCCTGGTGAGGGCCGCGGCTTCATGGCGCAGCGTGGAAACCAGAGAGGCACCGAGGGGGAAGCCGAGGACGACGCCAACCGGGATGCCGGTTCCGGCGAGCACTGAAACCGCTGTGGGAACCCATACCGGGTTCACCATGGCGCAGGCGAAGCGGTAGCGGATGGCTTCGTCGCAGAGATTTTCCACCTGTTCGCGGGTGGCGTCGGGCTTCAGGATGGTGTGGTCGATGACGCCGGCAAGGTTCTGCCAGCTCGCCAGGGTCTGGGAAGTAAATCCAGCGGAATCAAATGTTCCGTGGTCAAAATCAAGATCTTCCTGCATGGGCGAAATCGCAGCCATGGTCATGCTCCTTTATTGTGCTTGCACCGCTCTTCGTGGCGGCTCTGATTGGTTCTCCGGGGGATGAGTATAGTCCCTGGCATTTCACCTTACCAAGGGCAGGGCTCACAAAAACAACCCCGGGCCTTGACCACGTCACGAAGGGGCGTACGGCTTGTGTGCCGCCACTCTATTCGATGTCCATCCGGGCGATGAGGGAATCGCGAATTTGATAGGCGTGTTGAACTACCTGGTCGACCAGAAGCTTTCCTTGCCGGTCATGAACCACCTGGTGAACTTTCACGACCCATCTGCCTCTTTCATCGGCATTTATCTCCACGGGTTCAACGTGAGGATCGAGAACGGCCCATTGCCGCGTCCAGTACTCGCGCACGCCCTCGTGCCCATAGACGAATCCGCCCTCCATTCCGTTCGGCCAGACGACATCGGGCTGCATGCGGGCCAAGACGGCATCAAGGCGGCGGGCGTTGAAGTCGATGTAGGCACCGCGGATGAGTTCGCGCTCGTCGGTCATTCGTTTTCCTTCGCGGGCGTTGGTGGTTTTCCAACCCTTTCCGCAGAAGAACGGAAAGGATGGGCACGGGGGGTTGCGGCTCGTTGCGATTTGACCCGACCCGCCTTATTCGGGGTGGTCAGGCGTCATCAGGCAGATGTCGGGAAGATTGCGATAGCGTTCCGCATAATCCATTCCATAGCCGATTACGAATAAGTTTGGAATAGAGAAACCGACATAATCCGCATCAATCTTTTCCAGGCGCCGCGAAGGCTTGTCGAGCAGAGCAGCAATTCGCAGGGTACGCGGCTTGTGTTGCAGGAAGATTTTTCGCAGGTAGGAAAGCGTCAGGCCGGTATCGAGGATGTCTTCAACGATGAGGACGTTTTTGCCCTCGATCGGTTCATCGAGGTCCTTGATGAGCTTGACCGCTCCCGAGGAGCGCTGGCCCTTGCCGTAGCTGGAGACGGCCACGAAGTCGAATGTCGTGTCGACCTGGACAGAACGGGCGAGGTCGGACAAAAACAGGGCGGCTCCTTTCAGCACGCCCACCATCACCAGTTTTTCGCCGTTCATATCACGGGTGATTTCGGCGCCCATCTCCGCCACCCGTTCAGCGATCTGCTGGCGGGTGTAGAGAACCTCAAGTCCCTGGTAAGTGATGGTAGACATGGGGACAGTATCGCAAGAAAGGCGTGCGGGGAGGCAAGTGCCGCCATGTGAAAATCGCGTCCGTGCAACGGACGGGGCCGAATCGTCTTCCAACCGGGCTACGTCTATACTTGTAGAGAGATGCTCCCGTCTATTCACCTTGGTTTCTTCAATCTCCCCACCTTTGGGCTGATGCTCTGGGTGGCCGCAGTAACGGCGGGCTTCCTGATGGATCGCAACTTCCGCCGCTGGAAGATCGATGGGGACGCGGTCGGCATGGTCGCGATTGCGGTGGTGGCGGGCATTGTGGGAGCGAAGCTGTGGCACGTAATCGATACTCCGTCGGAGTTCCGCGAGCAGGGCTGGCACGTGCTGTGGGATACGGCCGGGTTTGCGTGGTTCGGCGGCCTGGTGTTTGGGATCTCGGCGCTGATTCTGCAGGGCTGGCGGGCAAAGATCGGCGCCCTGAGAACCCTCGATCTGGCAGCGCCGTCGGCGGCGATCGGCTATGGAATCGGGCGAATTGGCTGCCTGCTCTCGGGCGACGGATGCTACGGCATCCCGACTAATTTGCCGTGGGGGATGGCCTTTCCCAAGGGGATCGAGCCGACATTCGTGAAGGTGCATCCCACTCCGCTCTATGAATTCGGAGCCGGGCTGCTAATCGGGGCATGGCTCTGGATCCGGGGAGGCAAGCCGCATGCGACAGGGCGAATTCTGGGCGAGTACCTTTTGCTGAGCGGAACGGCACGATTCCTGGTCGAATTCATTCGCCGCAATCCCAAGGTGATGTGGGGTCTTTCCAATGCCCAGCTGGCCAGCGCGGGGTCGGTCCTGGCGGGTGTTGCGATTGTCATATGGTCGGCCACGCGCCGGACGGTGAGCGAGGAACCAGTTCTCGCCATTGAAAAGCCAGCCTGAAATCGAATTCAAATACGGCGGGTTGGCGTCGCTTCGCGACGCAAGTTGGCGCCGAGATGCGGTCTCATGCACATACTGGTGTGTACGGGCTCTACGTTGGACTCCCCGTTCAGACGTTCCTTAGATATAGGACATAGGATTGCTACATACCGGGCCAAAATCGGCTCGCTAGAATGATCTCCTTTAGCCGGCACATTCAGCCGTCGATGGGGGTCAAATGGGCGTTCGTCTGCTGTCGCAAATCCACCTGGCAAGGCCAAGTCTCAGAGTTCTGATTTTCGCGGCTGCCGCATTGCTTTCCGCGCCGGTTTATGGTGCGCCTGCTGGCGTCACCTTCTCGCAGTCGGCGCAGCAGATCGACCGCTACGAATTCGTGGAAATTAAGGCGACGGTAGCCTCGCCCGATGCCGGCAATCCGTTCGAAGACGCCGCGCTCACGGGGACGCTGGAGACGCAGGATGGCGCGCATCGCTGGAAGGTCGAAGGCTTCTCGGACTCGGCTGACGGGGCGATGTTCCGTATCCGCTTCATGGCCGCCGTCGCAGGCGAGTACAAGTATTCCGTCACCTACAAGCAGGGCGGCTTCGAGAGATCGTCGTCCGGGACGTTTCGCGCCGTCGAGGCGCATCGCCGCGGTCCTCTGCGTGTCGATCCGCAGTACCCCTGGCACTTTGTCTGGGAAGGCACCGGCGAGCACTTCTTCTTCAACGGAACCACCGCGTACTGGCTGGTGGGGTGGACGGACGATCATGTCATCGACTACACGGTCGACCGCCTTCATCGGTTGAAAGTCAACCGGATGCGGGTGACCATCGCGGGCAGAGAGGCGATCACCATGTTCGGCGAGCCGGTGATGATCGACAAGAACTGGACGTGCCTGATTGCCGCGTGGCCGTCGCCGCATCCGGAAGACCCGTGGCATCCGGACTTCGACTATAAGCGCTTCAATGTGCCGTACTGGCAGAAGTTCGAGCGGATGCTGCGGTTCGCCCGCGAGCGCGACATGAACATCTCGCTGGTCCTCGACATGAATGACGGGCGGGTGCATCCGGCGGCGGGGAGCGAGGACGAGCATCGCTTCGTTCGCTACGCGATCGATCGCTTCGGCGCGTTTTCGAATATCACCTGGGATATGGGGGACGACCTCGACAGCTACCGCGACGAAAAGTGGACGCACGAGACGGGCAGCATGATCGAGCAGCTGGACCCATGGAAACATCTGGAGACCAGCCATCCGGCGGCGAGCAACGACCACCAGGATCGCGCTTCGTCGTGGTTCGGGTTTACGTCGTACCAGGAGTGGTCGCGCAACCAGCACCCGCTGATGCTGGCTTCGCGGAAGCTGCAGGAGAAGACGGGGCGGATCATTCCGCAGACTAACGAAGAGTATGGCTACGAGGACCACTATCCGCACTGGGCAGCGCCGGGATCGGACTCGGCAGACGTGCTGCGGCGTACGGCGTGGGAGATTGCGATGGCCGGGGGTTATGGAACGGCGGGGGAGAGCGCGCGGCGCGGAACCAACATTGCCCCGGACACGGGCGGCGGCTGGTTGAACGGGCGGGGCGACGACACGCAGACCATGTTCCTGGGGTATGGGCACATGGTGGATTTCTTCACGGGGTTCGAGTGGTGGAAGACCAATCCGCATGATGAGCTGGTGAATAACGGCAACTACTGTGTGGCCGATGTGGGGAGGACTTATGCGGTGTATCTTCCTCACGGGGGCACGGTGACGGTTCAGCTGGGGGCGGGCGGCTTCAAGGCGTACTGGTTCAGCGCACAGAGTGGAGAGAAGATCGACCTACCGGACGCGGAAGGCCCGTCGTGGACTTCGCCCGAATCTCCAGACAAGAATGACTGGGCAATTCTTCTGGAGAAACGTTGATTTTAAAGCATTTGCGGCATCGAGGGGTTTTTACCCCGTCTGACTTAAGTCCTTTATTATCATGGGATTATTTTGGCGTTTTTGACTTGCTACCCCGAGTAAATGGCTGATTGCAAGGAGGTTATGTCCTAAATTCGGGCTCGATCGCAGAATTTTTTTTTGCAAAAAACTGGAACGGGCTGAATATTGGGCCAAATCGGCATCGAGCTACACCAAATTCAATTGTGCTCCCATGAGAGTTAATTATCTGCAGCAGCCTGATAAAAAGCTTCCGTGGGATGCCAAGAAAGCCCGACTCCGGCTGGAAGAGGAGTAGGAATTCTTTACGATGTCGCCCGCGTCAAGGGGCAAAATCCGCTTGACTATCTCTCTCGGGAAGCTTTTACTCCGGCTAATCCCTGCATGGGCAGGACCTGAAATCCCTGGAGGAAGACTATGCGGAGGTCACTGCTGATATTTGCGTTCGCGGTCATGTGTTCACTCTCCTTGCATGGGGCAAAGAATCCGTTTTGGGGCACCTGGAAACTGGATCCGTCGCAGAGCACGTACGGGAGTCAAACACTTACCTATACCAGGATGGATAACGGCTCCTACCACTTCAACGCTGGAGATGGCCCAGGTTTCGATATCGGCTTCGAGGGAAAGGAGTACCCGGTCGGCGGAGGGTACACAATCAGCCAGACCATGGACGGCGACAATGCGTGGAACAGTGTCTGGAAGCTGAATGGCGAAGTCACCAGCAAAGATCGCGGCGAGATCTCAGCCGACAACAAAACGTTGACGCTGACGCAAAATCGGATCCGCCCCGATGGATCGACGGGGACCAGTGTCACCATCCTTACCCGCGTATCGGGAACCACCGGACCAAATGGGACCTGGAAACAGATCAAGTACACCAGTGAATCCGAAACGCTGGTGATCTCTGCGCTGTCAGAGGGGGTCTGGCACTGGGAGATTCCCGAATACAAGCAAATCATCGAGGGGAAGTTTGATGGGTCGGATCTTTCGGTGAAGGGCCCCCAGGCATCTCCGGGACAATCCGAGGCAGTCTCGATCCTGTCACCGACGAAGATCTCCTACACCGACAAGGATGGCGGCAAAGCTGTGTTGATGGGGACACGGACGATCTCGCCTGACGGCAAGACTCTCACAGATGAATCGTGGAGTCCGGGCAAGGAATCAGAGAAATCCACCGAGGTTTTCATCAGGCAGTAGACCACTGAAATACGCAGGCGTTCACACTCCGAAGTGCCGCAGACGATGATCCAGGTGCTTCTAAATCTTTTTTTTTGGCGTGTCAGTCGAGGAGATGTTCAGGTGCGTCAGGAATTATGCAGATGTGATCAAGTAGATGGTCGAGAGATCCTGCGTCCCGCCGTACCAATCGGTCGTAAACCCAGAGCAGCCCGGCCGTCGCCACGCCCACTCCAGATACCGCCCACCAAATGAGTCCCGGCTGATGCAGAACTTCCCCGAAGCGATGAATCAGGAACCCGCCAAGCCACCCGCCCACCAGCGATCCAATCCCAATCGGCAAGAAGGCAAAGCCCATATAGGTTCCCTGCTGCCCGGAGGGCGCGAGGCGCGAGATGTACTCGTAGTAGCGCGGCTGTTGCGTGATCTCGCCAATCGCCACCACGATCAGCGTGGCCACTGCCATGGTCACGCTGGGATGGAAAATCATCAGGATCCAGGCCAAGCCGGAGATCAGGGTGCCCAGCGTGATGCCGTGAAACGACGGCATTTTCCGCGTGAGAATACTGACCACCATCTGCAGTGCGATGACCGTCAGTGAGTCCCACATGAGCAGCATTTCGGTATTGCTCTTTGCGTTCACGTAATCATGGACATAGATGGGAAGAATGATGAATTCCTGCCAGAAGGCGATGTAATAGCCCGAGAAAATTATCAGAAACAGCATGAAGCGCCAGTTCGACGCGACGGTTAGAAAGTTCTTAGCAACCTGGCCGAGGCTTGCGGTCTGCGCCTCGCCGGAGCGGCGGGGCTCCTTGAACAGGAGCAACACGGCGAAGAACATGACAAAGACACTCCATGCCGCCATGCCGAAGACTTTCTCCACTCTGAGATGCTGGTGCACCCATCCTGCCAGAAAAGGCCCCGCTGCCCCGCCAATGTTCACCAGGGTGTAGTAGATGGAGTAGCCAATGGAGCGCACGTTTTCCCTGGAAGCGCGGGCCGTGGTCCCGACGACACAGGGTTTCACGAGCGCGATACCAAGGGCCGGAAGCATCAGGATCAGAGTCACCAGCGCGACTAGAGGCATGGCATCGCGAACCGGAGCGAGCCACGGCGAACCGATCGAGCCCAGCAGGAAGTATGAGATGGTGAGAATCAGATAGGCCAACGACAGCGCCCGGCGAAAACCCATCCGGTCCGCGACCGCTCCGCCGAACGCCGCCAGAAACCACACCAACCCGCCAAATAGTCCCGCCAAACTGCTGGACCGCTCGACGCCAAAGTTCAGGCTCTCATGGAGATATCGGGGCAGCGATGCAAACGCCGCGTAGTACGACAGCCGCTCGAAGAGCTCGCTGATGTTGGCAACCCAGAACGGCCGCTCAAACCCAGTGCGAATTTCGTGGAAACGTTCGGAGAAGGTCAACGAGGCTCCGGAGTTTTTGTGGCGTGGACATCTTCCGCAGTTTCGGCCTGCAA
Organism: uncultured Acidobacteriota bacterium; assembly: GCA_963730805.1. Classification (GTDB taxonomy): domain Bacteria; phylum Acidobacteriota; class Terriglobia; order Terriglobales; family Acidobacteriaceae; genus Telmatobacter. The sequence continues at coordinate 1,696,654 of CAVSTL010000001.1, forward strand.
TGCTTCTTTCGTACCGATCTCGGCTAGTCTCCGAATTGCCTGAAGATGGTCATCCGCAATCCATTCCGGGAACACCTTGGGTTCTGGCCTTCCCGTGCGAGCCAGTTCGATGATCGCACAGTCGCGCAAATGTTCCAGTCAATCACCCCTCGTTCATGATGAATTCTGACGAGAAACGGAACTGTGGCGGCAGCAACCAGTATTAGGGTGTCAGCAAAGCACTATATCCTGCCATCTGTGGCGGGTTCATCTTGCCCCACATCTGTGTGCTGTCAGTTCTGAGCAGCGCGATCCGCTCCTTGACTCGCGTCGATGTCGACGGTTCATAGAGGTCATCCGCTTCCTGGCTTTTTGGCTCGCCCTCGATGAGGGCGATTTCGAGCCGCTTCTATTTCACAACCGACGCTCAGTGCGCCAGCAGGTAGACCCCGATGCAGACACAGACGGCCGCGGTCCAGCGGCGCCGGTCCACATTCTCGTGCAGGAACAGTTTGGCGGCAATCGCGTTTGTGACCAGGGTGAGGGAAGCGGAGGCCGGGGCGACGAGGCTGAGGTCGAGATGATTCAACGCGAAGAGAAGCGCGAAGAACGCCAGGGCGAGGAAGCCGACTCCGGCGAAGAAAAGCGGGCAGGTGACAACGGCGCGAATCGCGCCTTTCATTCCCGAGCGGGCGCGAATGTCGTCGAGGTCGCCGATGGATTTCATGGCCGCGGCGGTGAGGACTTCTCCGGCGGTGGATAAGAGGACCACCGCGGTAATCATGGCGGCTGCGGACCATGGACCTGGTTGCGTGGAAGGGGACGTCCCGATCATCGCACCTGCTCCTCTTCGGCGAGGGTTGGCTCAACAGCCGGGGCCGGCCGGGCTGGCGGCTCGGTGCGCGACGGTCCCTGGGCTACAAATCCCACGCCGATGGTGATGAGCACGATCCCGGCCCAGCGCTCCAGCGAGATGGGTTCATGCAGCCAGAACTTCGAAAGCAGGGCCACGATGACGTTGCCGAACGCGGTGGCGGGCAGCACGAAGGTCAGATCGGCCCAGGAGAGCGCGGTGAGATAGCTGGCGAAGAAGCCGATCAGCAGAGCGATGCCGGCGGCGATCCAGGGTGTAAAGACCGCTGTGATCAACGATGCCGGATGAGCGAGGGTGATGGCGGGGACCTGCGTCATGCCGCGGGAGAGGAAGGTGTCTCCGAGGGGAGCACAGATGGAAACGAGCCCCAGGATCAGGTATTGGCGCGCCGAGAGTGAGTGGTGAGACATTCGGACAGTCTGATCTGGATCGGGATTCTCCCACCCTAGCCGCAAAAGGCGCGGCCAGGGTGGGGCACCCGGTTTCGTGTGGGTGTGATCTCCGACCCTAGCCGCAAAGGACGCGGCCAGGATGGGGCACCCGTTCATGAAGTCGTGTGAAGCTAGGCGCCGGCGCCGACGGTGGCGGGCGGATCGGCCTGGCGGCCGCTGCGCGCGGCTTTTACCATCTTGTTGCGCTGCGAACGTAGCTTCAGGAACGACCTGGCTTCAACGTAGAGGCGGGGCAGGTCGCGATTGACCACGGCCTTCCAGATGACGCGGAAGGCGGCCTTGGGGCGGAAGTAGTACTCGTCGTAGAAGCGATGCACCATCTCCATCACATAATCCACGGGGAGGCCGGGGTATTCGATGTGGGCCATCTGGTGGCCGCCGCCATCTTCCATCCGCTCGTTGGTGATGAAGCCGTTGACCTTGGCGTAGTCATAGAATTCCGTGCCGGGATAGGCGTGGGCGATGGAGACCTGGATGGTTTCCACGTCGAGGCGCTTGGCGAAGTTGATGGTGTTGCGGATCGACTCCCTGGTTTCGCCGGGGAGGCCGAGGATGAAGTCGCCGTGAACCACGAGGCCGAGGTCGTTGCAGTCCTTGGCGAAGGCCAGCGCGCGCTCGACGGTGGCGCCCTTCTTGATGTTCTTGAGAATCTGCGGATCGCCCGATTCAAAGCCCACGATCAAGAGGCGGCAACCCGCATCCTTCATGGCCTTGAGGGTTTCGCGATCGGTGGTGACGCGCGAGGTGCAGCTCCAGGTCAGGCCGAGCGGCTTGAGCTTTTCGCACAGCTCGATGGTGCGCACTTTTTGAATGTTGAAGGTGTCGTCGTCGAAGAAGAACTCCTTCACTTCAGGGAAGTTCTGCTTGGCCCACTTGAGCTCGGCGGCTACATCATCGGTGGATCGCTTGCGCCAGGCGTGGCCGCTGAGAGTCTGGGGCCACAGGCAGAAGGTGCATTGGGCCGGGCAGCCGCGGGTGGAGTAGAGCGCGATGTAGGGATGGAGCAGGAACGGAACGTTGTAGCGGGTCACGTCCATGTCGCGCTTGTAGATCTTGGTGGCCCAGGGCATGGCATCGAGATCCTCGACCTGGGGCCGGTCGGGGTTGTGGATGATCTTTCCGTCCTGCTTGTAGCTGATGCCGAGGATGTCGCTGAGGGGCTTGCCCTGCGCGTACTCGACTACCGAATAGTCGAACTCGCGGCGGCAGATGAAGTCGAGGACCGGGCACTCATTCAGGGCCTTGTCGGGCGAAGTGGTGACGGGCGGGCCGACGAAGGCGATCCGGATGGACGGATTGGCGGCCTTGATGGCTTCGGCGAGACGCTGATCGCCCTCCCAGCCCACGGTGGAGGTGAACAGCACCAGGAACTCGTAGTCCTTGCAGATCTTGATGGTCTCTTCGGCCGAGACATGGTGGGGCGGCGCATCGAGCAGGCGCGAGCCCTCGAGCAGGCCGGCCGGGTAAGCCAGCCACACCGGGTACCAGTAGGACTCGATCTCCCGGGTTGCAGGCCAGCGGGAAGAGGCGCCACCGTCGAAATTCTCGAACGAAGGGGGATTGAGGAAGAGCGTTTTCAGGGGCATAGCCATCGCTTTATTCTAACATTTTAGATAGTTGCCGGGCTCCTTTGGATACATTAAACGCTAAACAGCCCGGGACTTAAGGCTTTCCCCGGCATTGGACTGGAAGGATTGAATGACAACACTGGCCCAGCGGCGGGTCCACGGCGTCTTGGGCGAGGAAAGTAAAGGCGACTGGTCCCATCCGAGCCGGCTGGTGGCGTCGGTGACCCACTGCCGGATGGGTACCTCGAACCCGGTTTTCGGGCGGTTGGTGACGCTCTCAGGGAGGGGACGAACCGGGGAGTTGGCCAGCAGGCGTTTTCCGGCTCCGTTCCCGAAGTAGGTATGGATGGGAGCGATCGCGTCCAGAAGGGCCGCGTCGACGAGGGGTGTGCGCAGTTCGAGGGAATGGGCCATGCTGGTCCAATCGCTGTCGCGAAGCAGCTGGTTGCGCAGGTAGAGCGTGGAATCGAGCATGCAGATGGCGCCTTCGGGGTTCACGGAATCGGCGCTCATCATCCCGGGAGGCAGGCCGCCAAGGCGTTCCAGGCCGATCCGGGCCTGTTCCTCGCCGATCAGCTCCGGCAACTCCGTGGGTAAAAACAGGGCCCGGCGGAGGAAATATTCGCCGTAGATGTTTCCCATGTAATCGGGCATGCCCTTGATTTTGGGATGGAAGCGATCGGCGGCCGGCCCGGCGAGGATGGTGTTCATGAGGGAGCGGAGGCCGGGGATGCCGCCAATGAGCCGGTTGCGGCGGGCATCGCGAGGGATCTCCCGGACCAGGGTGTATCCATAAAGCAGCTCATCGCCGCCCACTCCCGAGAGCACTACTTTGTAGCCACGTTCCGCGGCAGCCTTGCTGGCGAACCAGGTGTTGACGCCATCAACGGTGGGCTGATCCATGGCATCGAGGAATCGAGGCAGATCCTGTTCGAATTCAGTACGGGACACCTCGCGCACGTGGTGATTGAAGCCATAGTGGGAGGCGATCGCGGCAGCTACCGGCACTTCATCTTCGTGCGACCGCTCGAATTCCCGGAATCCGATGGTGACGCCCTCGACGTTAGCTCCGAGTTGGGATACCAGGCCGATGATCGATCCCGAGTCGACTCCGCCGGAGAGAAAGACGCTTACGGGAACATCAGCCACCAGGTGGGCGCGCACCGAGTCGATGACGGCGTGGCGGAAGCGTTCCTGGAGCTCGGGCAGGGAGACGTTCTGCTGGGGCTGGAGCCAGCGGGTTCGAATGTCATGCCAGCGAACAGATCGCTCAGCCACTCCCTTACGAATACGCAAACAGGAACCGGCAGGGAGCGCCATCACGTCGCGGTAGAGGGTCCATGGCTCGGGTACGCTTCCCCAGAGATAGAATCCAGCCAGGCCGGCGGGTTCGACGTCGGGTTTGACGAGGTCGCTGGCAAGGAGAGCCTTTACCTGGGACGCAAACAGAATTCCGTCGCGCGTCTGCACATAGTAGAGCGGTTTGATCCCATAGGGGTCGCGGGCGAGAAAGGCCTCGCGAGCGGTGATGTCCCAGATGGCGAAGGCGAACATGCCGCGCAACCTGGGCAGCATCTGTTCCCCATATCGGGCATAGAGGGCGATCAGGACCTCGGTGTCGGAGGTGGTGCGGAAGACGTCACCGTGGGCTTCCAATTCGCTGCGGAGTTCGTGAAAGTTATAGATTTCGCCGTTGAAAACGACGCAATACCGTCCATCGTGAAAGAGCATGGGCTGGTTGGACCGGGAGTCGAGGTCGAGAATGGCGAGGCGGCGGTGGCCCAGGACGACACCGTTGCCGCTCCAGATTCCCTCGGCGTCGGGTCCTCGGGAGCTCATCCGGTGGGTCATTCGCCGGACTGCGTTCGCCATCCTTAGAGTTTTTTGATCGAGAGTTTTTTGATCGGGGGGGAAGATAAATCCAGCAATTCCACACACTTTAGCCTCACAACTTTTCAGAGTCTCCGAAAGTGGGCTGGCGTGATGGGCGGAAAGGGGTCGTGATTGATCGCAATCCGCTGCTGCCGTGACGAAATGTCAGCCTGGCCAGTCCGAGGGTCTCCGAGTGATTCGCGAATCCAGACAGAGACGGATTCCAAGAGGTGCACTCGCGCGCCAAGACCGGATTGCAAAGGAAGGTGTATGCCAGATCCGTGCAAATCGAGCCGCGAAAGTCGAGCAAGGGTGAAAAGGAAAGGCTTTTCGTTACTGGAAACAAACCAAGGATCTGTACAGCAACGTACTTTTGATATCGTTACATTCCATTCTATTTGACCACTGGGAACTGACAAAATCTACATTACCAGCGATGAAATTGTCGTCATTTTGGATGGTTACCATTTAACTCTAGTAACCAGTCCTGCATGTGACCGAGGGCACGTAATAAACCGAGGCGGGCCCTGGCGAGATCGAACCCGGCGTCGAGCGAATCCTGGAGTTTCTGACGCTCATCAATGCGGGAGAGTTGCTCCTCGCGGGGGGAGGGCTGAGCGGGTGAGCCGGGACCGGCCCCTGATCCATTCCCGACTTCCAGTTCGGTGAGAACCGTCTTCAGCTGTTCTCCGGCGATCTGTTGTTTCAGGGTGGCAACTTCGGCCTGGGCGTCCAATTCTTTCAAACTGCCTGTAAGTTCAGCGATTTGCAGTTCGTTCTGGCGCTCGGCCTGCTCGGCTTCGACGGTGGAGCGGAGGGCATCGGCGGCTGATTCGTGCGCCTTGGCGCGATGGCCCATGTCGAAGATCGGCACCTGGATGGCGAATCCGGAGCTGAAGTTATTGGCGGGCAAGGGCCGCGCAAAGAACGAATTGACGTTGTTCAACAGAGTTGTATTCCGGTTGTACTGGGCCAAAAAGCTCAACTGCGGGAAGAGGTTCAAATCTTCATCGCCTTTGGCGACAGCCTGGCGCGAGCGCGCCTGCAGGCGGGCGGCGTCAACGCCGGCCAGCCGCTGCGGTTCCAGGTCTCCGCGGACCTGGGGGATTTCGGGAATGCTGGCGTGATCGGCAGTGATGGATCCCAATGGCAGGCCGGTCAGCAGCGAGAGCTGCTTGGCGAGCAGGGCGGCGCGGGCTTCCAGGTGCACCTTCCTGAGCTTGATGCTGGCGGCGGTCAGGCGGGCCTGGAGCAGTTCGCTCAAGGGGTCCACTCCCGCTTCCGCACGCCGCTGCTCGATATCGACCAGGCGGGTAGCGAACTCCTGCTGCTGCCCGGCAGCCTGCAATTCCTGGTTTACCGTGTCCAGTTCGATGTAGGCCGCGGAGGCGTCGAAAGCCACCTGCTCGCGCGCATCTTTCAGGCTGGCGTTGGCCGCGTTGAGGCCCGCTCTGGCCGAATCGATGTAGTGCTTCTGGGGCACGCTGAATACCAGGGACTGGACCGTGGCGCTCCACAGGGTGGGAGGCGAGCCGGTGAATCCTTCTTCGGGGAAGGCGGGAATTCCGGTTCCGAATTGCAGGGAGGGAACGAAGACGTCCTTACTCTGGGAAAGGGCGGCCTCCGCCTTGCGAACGTCGGCCAGGGCGATGCGTACGGCGGTGCTGTTGCGCTGGGCCAGATCGACGACGGTTCCCAGCGAGACCTGGGCGCGGAGGAGGCCGGGCGCCAGGCCCAGGAGGGCGGCCGCGAAAAGCGCGGCGCGGCGTCGGGACTGCGGATTAGCGGCAATCGTCACGGTTGGTGGAAGTGAACCAATCACAATTTCAGATCTTGGGCAGGCTTGTATTCCTGCGCGAGGGCCAGGGCTTCCGCCCGTTCGCGGCGGGCGCCTTCGGTGTCGCCGGCCTGCGCTTTGAGGCGGGCGAGCCATACGCGAGCGGTAAAGGCCGGGGCCTCTTCGGTTGCGGATGGCGAGTCCAGGTAGGCTTCCAGTAGTTTGATTGCGAGCGCCGGGTTGCGGTTCCCTTTCATCAAGACCGACGCCCCGTTGAAGAGGGCAACGGCGGCATGGGGATCGTGTTGCGCGGCGGCCCATCCGCTCTGGACCGCGCTCTCCATCTCGTCATAGCGCTTGGCCCTGCGGTAGAAGCTGGCCAGGCGCATCCATTGAAAGGCGGGATGGGCGCTGGCAGCAACGGCGGCCTTGAGCTCGCGTTCGGCGCCGCCGAGGTCTTTGCTTTCGCGGGCGATACCGCCACGGAGCTCGTGAGCCCGTGCCGGATCGAGCCCGTCGAGCCGGGCGGCGACGTTGGCAGCCTTGTCCATGCCGCCGCCTACGACGCCGGGAGCGGAGCTGTAAAACTCGCCCAGGTCGGCGAGGGCTTCGGCGTTGTGCGGATTGAGCTGAACCGCGTGTTCAAATTCAGCCCGGGCGCGCTTGGCCAGCCCGTAGGCGCTGATGAAGGTAGCCCGTTCGGCAACTTCGCCGAGGGTGCGGCCGAACCAGAGATGGTAATCCGAGTTTTGAGGATCGAGGCTGACGGCCTGCTCGCATTCATGGTTGGCGGCCTCGAACTGCTCGAGAGTATAGAGGACCCGGCAGCGCAGATTGTGGGCCTCCGCGGAGTCGCTGAGGGGTTGGGGAAGCGACTTGAGCAGAGCGAGGGCCTTGTCGGCCTCGCCGGCCTGGAGGGCGGCATTCACTTGTGCCAGGCCGTCCTTTCCGGACTCCGCCGCGAGGGAGGCTGCCATAGCAATGCCGAGCAGCACGGCCAGCAGGATTCTCACCGGATTTCCTTTATCGGAACGCCTTCCTGAAGGGGCTGCCCGTTGGTGGTTCCGGTTGCCACCCAGTCGCCGTCGCTAAGGCCGGAGAGGATGGCAACCTGGGTGAGGTTAAAGCTGCCGGTGACCACAGGTGTTCGTTTAAGTTCGTCCTTTACGATCTTGAAAACATAGGGTTTGCCGTTCTCCATGTGGAGGGCTTCGCGGGAGATGCTGAGAGCATTGGCGGTGCTCGCGGTGGTCACTGTGACCGTGACGTTGGTGTCGGGCAGGAGGTCGTCGTCGGGGTCGTCGATATTGACCAGAACTTCGCCCACGGTGCGTGTTTCGAGGTGGATCACGGTGACGGGCACGCGCACAATGTGCCCGTGCCAGACTCGTCCGGGACGAGCGTCCCACTTGATCTCGATGGGCTGGCCCTCGGCCAGGTTGCCTATCTCGGGCTCGTCAAAGTAGGCCCGCACCCGCTCGTGGGTCAGGTCGGCGAGTTGGAGGAGCAGCTTGCCCTGCTCAACGAAGTCGGTTGGCTTGACCTCGATGCTGTAGACGGTGCCGGCCGCCTGGGCGCGGACCTTGGTCTGGTCTTCGACCTGCTGGGCGGCGGCGAGGTTGGCTTCGGCGTCGGCGAGACCCGATTGAGCGCGAGCGACTTCGGCGGGGCTGTAGCGGCCCTCCGAACTCATCTTCAGGGCATCCAGGCTGGCGCTGGCGGTGTTCAGCCTTTGGCGGGCGGCGGCAACTTCGCTGGCCGAAGCGGCGCCGGTGGCATTCAGCCTGGTGAGGGCATCGAGGTCATGCTGCGCCTGGTCGCGATCCATGCGGGCGCGGGTCATTTCGGCGGCCGTAGACTGCTGCTGTTCGCGGGTTCCGTTGTGGGTGGCGGCTTCCACCGCGGCCTCGGCGTTTTTGACGGCGGCCTGGGCAGTGGCCAGCCGGGCGCGGGCCTGTACGTCGTCGAGTTCCATGAGCAGTTTTCCGGCGGTTACCTTGTCGCCGGGCTGGACGTAGATTTTTTTGACGGTGGTGGCGATGGGGCAGTTTCTGCCGTAGTTATCGACCGGTTCCACTCGACCGTTGGTGCTGATGGTGCTGCTGAGGGACTGGTGGGAGGTCTGGACGGCGCGCACCTGCAGGCGCTCGCGGGTGAGGGAGCGAACCGACATAAAGACAAGGACAAGGATGATGGCAGCGCCAAGCCAAGCCCAGCGCCAATTCAACTGCTTTCTTTCCTGCGCCATGAAGAAGAACCTGAGTCAGTATATAGGACTCACTGAGCGGGGTTGAGGGAGCATGAAAATGCGGGCGAGTGACTGATTCGGCATGACATTCCCGGGTTTTAGAATGGAGAAATGGCAATCCATCCGCGCTATACCGACGATCACGCCAAGGCTGGACTGGACTTTTCGTTTCCTCCCATCGAAACCTGGAAGAACCAGTTTCCAGGGTATGAAATCACCATAGATGATCCGGAACTGACATCGGTTTGTCCGAAGACCGGATTGCCGGATTTCGGGGTGCTGACGATCCGCTACATGCCGCGGGACCGCTGCCTGGAGCTGAAATCGCTGAAGGAGTATCTGTTCTGCTATCGGAACCTGGGGATTTTCCAGGAGAACATTGTCAACCAGGTTCTCGAAGACGTGGTCAAGGCGACGGATCCGATTTGGGCGGTGGTGAAGGGCGAATTCCGTCCGCGGGGAGGGATCGGGACTACGGTTGAGGCGCGGTGGCCGCGGCCGGTGGGGTGAAGCTGGTTCCCGGGAGACTGGCCGTGGGCGGCGGAACAAGCGGCGATAGGGTCGGGGCAAATCGAGGTGGGGTGGATTCCCACCGTTGTGACAGAAAAAAGTCGCAAGGATGGGGAGCGGTGCTTTGTTGATTCAGACAAAAAAAGACGCGTGGACGGTTTTATGAAAGTATGAATGGTCATATCGCCGATCAGGACGGGAAAGCTTGAGTTCTTCAGTTCAGACCGAACGCGTTCGCGCCGTTCCCGCGATGGGCACGCTGGCGCTGCTGGTTGGGCTGAACCTGCTGAACTACATCGACCGCTACATTCTTCCCGGGGCGCAGCCGCTGATCCAGCGGGAATACGGCTGGAACGACCAGCAGATGGGCGCGCTGACCACAGCGCTTTTTGTTACCTATATGCTGGTGGCGCCTCTGACGGGCTGGCTCGGCGATCGGTTTCCGCGCAAGCCGCTGATCATCGGCGGAGCGGTGCTGTGGAGCCTGGCGACTCTCGCAACCGCGTGGGTGCATGGTTACTGGACTCTCTTTTTCCGGCATGCGCTGGTGGGAGTGGGCGAGGCGACGTTCGGGATATTTGCTCCCGCGGTGCTGGCCGATTTCTATCCCGAGCGGGAGCGCAACCGGATTCTCTCCATTTTCTACACGGCGATTCCGGTGGGCGCGGCTCTCGGCTACCTTGCCGGGGGACAACTGGGCTCGCTGTGGGGGTGGAGACGGCCGTTTTTTCTATGCGCGATTCCGGGACTGGTGATTGCGGCCCTCTACGGCTGGCTGGGGCGGGAGCCGGTGCGAGGGGCGAGCGATCACGTGCGGGCTACGCGCGAGAGGTCCACGTTCCGGGGACTGCTCACCAACCCCGCGTTTTTGACCGCGACGTTCGGGCTGGCCATGCTGACGTTCGCGATGGGCGGAATTTCGACCTGGGTGCCGACATTTCTGCATCGGTTCGCGGGGCTTTCGGTGGCGGGCTCCAGCCAGACGGTCAGCGCGATTACGGTGGTTGACGGCATCGCGGGAACGGTGATTGGAGGATGGCTGGCACAGCGCTGGCTGCGCAGCGATCATCGCGCGCTGTACCTGCTTTCGTTCTGGAGCGTGGCGCTGACTCTGCCATGCGGAGCGCTGGTCTTTTTCGGGCCGCCGGCCTGGGCGATTCCCGCCTTGTTCGCGGCGGAGTTTTTCCTCTTCCTGAATACTGGACCGCTGAACGCAGCGATTGTGAACTCGGTTTCGGCGCCGGTGCGGGCGACGGCGGTGTCGCTGAATTTGTTCTGCATTCATTTCTTCGGCGACACGTTTTCGCCACAGATTATTGGAGCGATTTCGGATCGCACGCACAATTTGCGGTTCGGGCTGGGAGCGACCCTGGTCACGCTGATTGTTTCGTGCGTGATTCTGCGAGCGGGAGCGCGCTACGCGCCGCCGCTCGAAGAGACCGAAGCGTAGTCTACTTTGCGGGCAGCGCTTCGCGATCACGATTGTTCATGAACGAGCGCGCGCCGCCGTGGGAGCGGAGATTGGGGTCGGCAACGGGAGGCTGGTCCTGTTCGCCGCTGAAGCCGTGGGCCAGCCGGGGGTTGGGCTTGAATCTGGGCGGGCCGCCGTAGAACTGCCGCGCATGGCTGAGGACCAATCCGGCGCGACCATGCATGGAGCGAACCAGGCCGCGAACGCGCACGTCCGTGTCGCGGTACTTGCGCAATTCGCCGACTTCGTTGTGATCTTCCCAGAAGCTTACGATGGTGAACTGGCAGCGCTCGTCGGGCGTTTCCGGGGTGCATATGTCGAGGAAGCGGGTCCCATCGGGAAGCTGAACCACATCGTAAATGTGGGCGGTGATGCAGACGTCCCGGTTGAGCATTCTGGAAGCTTCCTCGGCGGGGACGCAGGGCCTGGGGCGGGCGAATGCGGGTGCGGCAAGCGCGGCGGCCAAAGCGGCCAGACGAACAACTTCCCGGAGCGAACGCAGATACATCGAACAGCCTTTCCGGGGAACTGAAGACATGTTACTGCGACTTCGCGATATGAGAGAAATGATATCCGGCCTATAATGTATATCCGGGGGTGTTGAATGAAGGTCGCGAAATGGGGAAACAGCCTGGCAATCCGAATCCCCGCGGATGTGGTTGAGAAGCTCGGGCTTCACGCGAACGAGGAAGCGCAGGTCCGGGTAACAGGGGATCACTCGTTCGAAGTAGTTCGTGATCGCAGGCGCCAGGAGGCGCTTGAGACTATCAGAAGGCTCCGGGTAAACGTACCGGATGGATTCGTCTTTGACCGCGACGAAATATATGACCGGTAAGGTATTCTTCGACACGAACGTACTCGTCTACGCGTTCGCGAGGCGATCGTCGACTGTCCCCGAGGCGCGGGCGGAAAAAGCCGAGGAATTGTTGAGCATTGGCGGCACGGTCAGCGTCCAGGTACTGAACGAGTTTGCCGACGTCGCGAATCACAAGTTGAAGTTCAGTTGGGGGGAAGTCGAAACCGGTTTAGGCGCCATTGTGGCACTTTGTGGACCGGCAATTCCTCTCGATTCAGAGACGCATCTGCAGGCTGTTGGTTTCTCCAAGCGCTACGGTTTCCGCATCTACGACTCACTCATTCTTGCCGCGGCTGAACAGGCCGGATGCACAACCGTCTATTCGGAAGACCTGCAGCATGGGCAGGTAATCGGCACGGTGAAGATCGTCAATCCATTTCTCTAATTCTGGCTGTCGTCGGTGTGCTCGGTGTCGATGGTGAGCATGAGGTTTAGCTCAACCGGCTTGCAGGCGCGAAGGTCGACGACGTGAGCCTGAGGAACGAATCCTGGCGCGGAGACGAACAGGTCGTAGACGCCCAGGCGCAGGTTCATCTTGATTTGAGCGTTGCGGTCGGGATTCAACTGCTGGTTGGTTCCGCGTTCGTTGTGGAGGAATGCAAACGCTTTGGGAAGGGCTTTGCCGTCCTCATCGGTGATCTGTACGTGCAGGGAACACGCGGACTTGTTGGGGGGCATCTGGGCGCCGGCTGAGGCGCACAGCGCCGCGACCATGAGAGCGCGCGCAATGGGACGAATCAAGTTGGACCTCCCGGGGTCTTCGTGCGGCTGGCGGTGGATCAGTGCGCTCCCACCAGTTCTTCGCTTTTGGCGGTGGTTCCATAGTGGCTCTGGACGTACTTGTCGAGGATCTGCTTGAACTCGGCGACGATGGTGTCGCCGCGGAGCGTGGTGTAGAGCTTGCCGTCGACATAGACGGGGGCCTTGGGCTCTTCGAAGGTGCCGGGCAGGCTGATGCCGAGGTTGGCGTGCTTGGATTCGCCGGGGCCGTTGACCACGCAGCCCATCACCGCCAGCTTGAGCTCTTCCACGCCGGGGTAGCGTTTGCGCCATTCGGGCATGGAGGTGCGCAGGTAGCTCTGGATTTGTTCGGCGAGTTCCTGGAAATAGGTGCTGGTGGTGCGGCCGCATCCGGGGCAACTGGTGACCTGGGGCATGAAGCTGCGGATGCTGAGCGACTGGAGGATCTGCTGGGCGGCCTGGACTTCTTCGGTGCGGTCGCCGCCGGGCTTGGGGGTGAGCGAGACGCGGATGGTGTCGCCGATGCCGGCCAGCAGCAGCGGGGCCAGGCCGGCGGTTGAGGCGATGAGGCCCTTGGCTCCCATGCCGGCTTCAGTGAGGCCAAGGTGAAGGGCGTAGTCGCAGCGAGCGGCCAGGCTGGTGTAGACGTCGATGAGGTCGCGGACGCCGGAAACCTTGGCGGAAAGGATGATCTGATCTTTGCGGAGGCCGTAATGCTCGGCGGCTTTGGCCGAGTCAAGCGCGCTGACCACCATGGCTTCCATCATGACTTCGCGGGCCGGCAGGGGATCGGACTTCCTGCTGTTTTCGTCCATCATGCGGGTGAGGAGTGACTGGTCGAGAGAGCCCCAGTTGACGCCGATGCGGACGGGCTTCTGATTTTCGACCGCGCACTCGACCATCACCTGGAAGTTGTCGTTGTCCTTTTTGCCGATCGAGGCATTGCCGGGATTGATCCGGTACTTGGCGAGGGCTCGCGCGGCGGCGGGGAATTTTTTGAGCAGGATGTGGCCGTTGTAGTGGAAGTCGCCCACGATGGGGACGCGGATGCCGCGCTTGTCCAGTCCTTCAACGATGGCGGGGACGGCGGCGGCGGCTTCCTCGTTGTTGACGGTCACGCGCACGATTTCGGAGCCGGCGAGGGCCAGCGCTTCCACCTGGTCGATGGTCGAAGCCACGTCGGCGGTGTCGGTGTTGGTCATCGATTGCACCACGACCGGGACTTCCCAGCCCACGCGAACGTTTCCGATTTTGACCGTGGGTGTCTTCCTGCGCTGAATTTCGGGCATATGGACCTCGTATCCAGTTTACTAGGAGTGTCACGAAGGGGTCGAAGGGTGAAAAAACGCCCTGGGATTTTGTCCCAGGGCGTCGAGGAATGGCTGTTGGTTCCAATCCGAACGTGCTGATTCTGAAGGGCCGGTTCAGGGTTTAATCAGATCTCCGGGAGAAGTTATAGGCGATGCCCACGACGGGGACCACATCGCTCCTTAACCCCACATTGTTCAGGGACAGGAGAGCGTTGCCAAAGAGGATGAGGCCTCCGCGGGGAGAGACTTTGACTCCGCCGCTGAAGTTGGACGTGGTGTAGGTGTTTACGGGAGTGGTCACCACCGAGTAGCTGGCCGGTATGTTGAGACCGCCGGGAGGGGCGGGATTGAACTGGAAGGTGTTGGCGGTGAAGTTGGGTGTGTTGACAAACTGGTTGCCGATAAAATCGCCGCTCAAGGTTATTTTGCGCTGGAGCCGGAAGTCGGTGCCCGCGGCGTAGGCGATGCCGCCGGGCAGGCGTGCGCTGGATCCCTGCTGGAGGTTGAGAATCTTGGAATTGTCATTCCATTGATAGCTGATTTTGACATGAGGGGAGAACCTGGCGCGATATTCAGCGAGGAGATACATGCTTCCGCCGAGGGCGCCCGAACCAAGGTAGTTGTAGGAATCGCCGGTGGGGAAACGGAAAGTGGCGCCCACCGCGGCGGCGGGGCGGCTGTGCTGCTGGCCGACGATCATCTGTTTCAGGCCGACGGTGATATCGCCGAGTCCGGAGGCCGATCCGGTGCTGGAGACGCTGGTGAACTGCTGGTAGCTGTGGTTGGAATACGCGCTGCCCAGAATGTCGTATTCGTAGGCCTGGAAGTTATAGGAGGTGACGGAGACCGAAACGGAGTTGGCGGGGATGATGATGGAGAGGTCTGTGGTATGGGTCAGGCCGGCCGTGACGATCCAGATGTACTGGTCGAGCTGGAAACCGATTTTGTTCTGCATGCTCCCGTAATAGACTCTGGGATCCTTCGTGCCGACGGGGTCGGAGTAAGTGAAGGCAATGGGGAGCGCGTTCAAGTTGAACCCATCGAGCGCATTGAAGTTGAAATGCTGGTAGCTGAATCCAGCAAAGATGTGGCCGCGTCCGACGGTGTCGGGGCGGTCGGTGAGAATCGGGCCGAGGTTGTTAAACGGGACCGGGACTTCGCTGCCCTGCCTCCGGATGGAGATCGTTCCCACGGTGGCGCTGGGCACGGGGAGCTGGGTTAGTTGGGTGGCGATGGCGGAGTTAATGGGAACCGCCGTGGCCAATGCGGCAGCTTTCGCCCCCGGGCCGAAGGTCTTTACGGATAGCGTCTCGGAGTTTACCGGGAACTGGCAAACGAGCTTGGTCGAACTATCGCAAACGCTTTGACCATAGGAGGCCAGTGCGGGGGCCACGGCGAGGCAGCAAACGAACAACAGTAATTTGGTCTTCACAGATTCTCCCTTGCGCAGTGAGCGCGATTACGGAAGGTGTTCCTTCCCGGCACAAATCGTTACTTCACGACGACAATCGGCACCTCGGCGTAGTACTTGGCCCCCGAAGTATCCGTGGCCACGACCTGCACCAGGTAACTACCCGCACCTATGCCTGTTGCAACAGGCGGAGTTGGTTTACTGAAGCTCCCTCCGCAACCGGTCGCATAGGAGACTCCGGCCAGCAGCAGCACGAGCCCGAAGAACCGCAAGAAATTCCTGCGCGACGATCGTCTGGTTCCGAACCACGCGAGCACACCGAAGATGGGTACGCCAACCAGGCCGGCCAGGTAAGTTGTGGTCAACGGTTGCTGGTTTCGCGCTGTGGTGGTGGTCTTCGCCGCAGCCGTAATGGAGACCGGGACCGATGTGGATGCGCCGTTAGTTGGGGTACTTCCGGTTACTCCGCTGCAAACAGCCAGCGAGGCAGTGGAGTTATCGAGCATTGCAAGCTGGGTCGTGTCCCAGATTTTTGGGCAACTGAACGAGGCGATATTGATGCTCGATATTCCTCCGGGTGTCAGGAAGGAGACGTCCTCAGTTCCGGTTGCTCCGGATGCGATGCTCAACGATGCACTTTTTGCCACGATGTTGAGGGGAACTTCCACGAAGCGGCTCACGTTGGCGAAGTTGGGATCGGACGCTGTCAGCCGAACGATGTACGACGCGGGCGTTGCGGTTGCAGAGGCGTTAATGACGAATGCCTGTGCGCCGGCATTCTGGGTGATGTTGACGGTTTGCCCTACAACCGGAACGCAGGAAGGATCGGTCAACGCCGCGGCGGGATTGTTGGAGTAGACTTCGCACGTCACCGCCATCGCCGGGTTATAGGCGGGGGAAGTGGACATCAGGATCGAAATGGTCGCGGGTCCAAAGGTGTCCGTGGCGGTGGTGTTGCCTTGCGTAATGTACACGCCGGCCGGCGAGGATACGCTGTTGGAATTACCCTGCTTCACCGAGAGGGTAACGTTGAAGTCCTGAACGGTTTGCACGGTGCTGGAAGCGCTGACGCTGAAATTGCTGTCGACCGTATCGGAATAGGCAGCCGTAACGGTCAGCTGGCCCACCGGGTTTACGGAGTGAGCGAAAGTGACCGCGCAGCTTGCCGATGAGGTTCCGTCCGCATTTGGAGAGAGCGGGGCGGGGTTGGCGCCATTGCACTTGACGAGGCCGGTGTTGGCGGCGTCGCCGAACATCACGCTTCCAGCGGGGACCTGCAGCTTTGCGCCGGCGCTGGGGGTTGGAGTTACTTTGGCAGTGAAGTTGACGGTCTCCGTGACGAAGCTTGCCGGCTCTCCGGAGTTCAGAGTCACCGAGGTCGTAGACGGAGTTACATTGAGGGAGTTGGCTGAGCCGGAGCCCTTGGTGAAGTTGGTATCACCGGGATAACTTACCGAGATAGTGTGCGGGCCGGCGTTCAGGAACGTGATCTGGCAACTTGCCGCTGAGGTTCCGGTTGTGGAGTTGCCGACCAGGGTCGGAGCGGCACACAACAGAGTGGCGTTATCGTTGGCATCTGTAAATGTGACGGTTCCGGTGGGGGTCGTGGTTCCCGCTGAGCCAGGAGTAATGAGGACACTGTAAGTCACGGTTTGATTCACAATTGCCGAAGCGGCCGATGTTACATCGACGGTTAGATTGGGTTTGACCACGGTTTGAGTCACCGGCGTGGAATTCCCTTGCGGAACGGCGACAAAGTTGGAATCGCCACTGTAGGCAGCGGAGATGGTGTTGGTTCCCGTGGCAGTGAAGGTGTATTTGCAGATGGCGGTGGCGGCGCCGCCCGCTGCCGGCGACAGGGTTGCTCCCTGGCAGATAGGCAAGGCAAGGTTGGAGTTATCGTAGAAGCTCACGGTGCCGGTAGGTACACTCAGCAGTGCGTTGGAAATCTGCGGAGTGATGGTTGCGGTGAAGGTAACCTGCTGGTTCACTGGAGAACTTGCGGTGGCGCCCGGGCCGCTTGAAGAAACTACGGCGGCCGTGGTTGTGGCCTGGTTTACGGTTTGAGTTGTGACCGGCGAAGCCAGCGGGCTGAAGTTCGAGTCGCCGCCATACGCGATGGTAATCGAGTGCTGTCCAGCAGTGGCGAAGGGATGGGAGCAGCCTGGAATGATGCCCGGGGTGACGATGGTTGTGCTGCAAATCGAAGTTGCGCCGTCCAGATAGGTGATGGAACCGGTAGGCTGCGTTCCCGCGATCGGCGGCTTGAATGACGCGGTGAAGGAAACCGACTGGTTGACCACCGAGGGAGCCTGCGGATCGACGGAGATGGACGCTCCGGCCTTGCCGATGACCTGATTCAGCGCGGTCGAGGAACTGGTGGCGAAGTTTGTATCGCCGCTGAAGGTTGCGGTGATGTTGAAGGTACCCGATGCCGGGAACGTGAGGGTGCAGGCTGGCACGGACCCGTCGGACGCGAGCGACACTCCCGCAATGCAGGTTCCGGTGGCAGGCGTCGCAGGGGATATGGCAAAGGCCACGGTTCCCTTGGGGATCGTTGTGCCGGGATAAGTTGGAGTTACGACCGTAGTAAGTGTGAGCGATTGGTTGGCCGCAACGGGTCCAGGGGAAGATAGAGTGGTTGTCGTAGTTGTAGGGCTGACCGTGATGTTCGAGGTGCCCGACGCGGTGGGGAAGTTTGTGTCGCCGGCAAAGGTTGCGGTGATGGTGTGAGAGCCGGCGGCGCGGAACACAATCGCGCACAACGCGGTGGAGGTTCCGTCGCCATTGGGCGCCAGGGTTTGCGGGGCGCATACTGTGGTTCCCGCGACACTATCGGCGAAAGTCATGTTGCCGCTGGGACTGACTGTGCCAAGAGTTGACGGAGTCACGGTCGCGCTGAAAATGCCACCACCTTCATTGACGAAGAAAGTCGCGATCGTCGAACGCTGGGCTACGGTTACGGTTGTGCCGGTGGTTCCCACCGTAACTTGCCGGGATGTGGCAGTTCCCTGCACGAAGTTCGCATCGCCGTTGTATTGGGCGGAAATGGTGTAGGCGCCGGTAGTGGCAAACGATGTCGGGCAGGTAGCAACGGGAACTCCGGCAACGATCGATACCGGCTGGTTGGCGCAAGGAGATGTGGTGGTTCCGTTCAGCGTCTGATTGAAGGTTACAGTTCCGGTGGGGGCCGTGCTACCGCTGAAGGCTGGTGTAAGAGTCGCGGTGAATGTAACCGATTGATTGACCGATGGAGAACTGCTGAGAGCATTGATTGAGGTTGCAACCGCGGCGCGATTTACAACTTGCACCAGGGGATTGGAATTGATGGGTCCGGCGTAGTTTGCGTCGCCGGAGTACTTAGCCTGGATGGAATGAGTTACAGAGGTACTGGTCGCGGTGGGAATGGAATAGTTGCAGTTCGGGATGCTGCTTACCCCGCCGGTGACGACGATGGCGAGAGCATTGCAGCCGGTAATTGCGGTTGCGCCGTCGGAGTAAGTCACGGTTCCGATCGGGGCCACCTGCGGAGAGGCAGGAGAGAACGAGGCCGAGATGACGGCGGTCTCGTTCACGGAAGACGGGTTGGGTGCTGAACTCAAGAGAACGCTAATTGATCCCGAGTTGATGACCTGGGCGAGATTACTGGAGGTGCTGGTCAAGAAATCCGCCGGTGTTCCACTGGGATGGAACGTGGCCGATACATTGAACGTTCCGGCAGTGCCGAAGATCAACGTGCAGGACGGGACAGTCCCATTGGCGGCGAGAGTGAGAGTCGCGGTGCAGGTGCCGGTGGGCGCCGGACTCGCGTTGGTGGAGAAGGTAATGGTTCCCGCGGGAAGGGTGGTCCCGGGGAAGGCAGGCGTGACCACGGTATTGAATGTAACTGCCTGGCCGACCAGGCCGCTCGAGGAACTAATGGTGGTGGTGGTGCCTGTCGCATTTACCACCTCGGACGTTGTTCCGTTGGTTCCGGCGGTGAAGTTAGTGTCGCCGCTATAAGTGGCTGTGATCGCGGCTCCCGGCGATGCGACAACGTGAGGAAAGGCATAGTTGCAGATTGCGGTCGGCGGATTCACGGCGGTGTTGAGCACCGTGGCGGGGCAGATGGTGGTGGCGCCTTCAGTGAAGGTGACCGATCCGCTCGGCAGAACGGTTTGCGTTCCAGATCCGGGGGGCGGAACCGTGGCAGTGAAGACAACGGACTGATTGACCGAAGCTGGACTGGGCGCGGCGGTAAGTAAGACGGTGGGAGCGGCTTTGGTTACAAGCTCGGTGTAACTGGCGCCGGCGGCAGCGGGGAAATTGGTGTCGCCGGAGTAGGTCGCTCCGATCAGGTCGGAGGGGGAAACCAGGGCTTTGGTGGTGCAGGCCGCTTGCTGGCTGGCATTGACTTTGACGGGCGGGCAGTCGGCGCTCGAGGAGCCATTGATGGTGAAAGTGATGGTACCGGAGGGAGCGACGGGAGTTACCGAGCTGGCAGTCACGGTAGCTGTGAAGGTTGCGGAGGTGCCCACGGTGATGGTGGCGGGCGTTCCGGTAGGCGCCAGGCTAACCGTGGCAGGCAATGCCGTGATGTTATACGCGGGTGCGCTGCCGCCCGCGGCAGGCACATAATTTGGGTCGCTGCCGTAAGTGGCTGTGACGGTGTTGGTGGCCGAGGCGGGCATGTTCTGAATGATGCAGGAAGCCACGCCGCTGGAATTCACGTTGATCACGTTGGCGGTTCCCGAACCGTTGCAGGTGGCCGGGCCATTGTTGAGGAGGAAGGTCATCTTCCCGGCAGGCGGGACGGGGGTGAGAGTAACACCAGTCAGGGCCGCGGTGAATGTCACCGCAGTGTTAAGGGCAGAGGGGCTTGCCGGTGAAGCCGGAGGCGTAAAGGTGACTGCGGGCGCCAGCGGATTTACGGTAATGGCGGCGGTGCCGGTGGTGATGGCATAGGTCGGGTCACCGGAGTAGGTGGCGGTTAGCGTGGTCACGTCCGCTTGCAAATCGGAAGTGCTGCAGGCGGCGTGGCCGGTGCCGTCGAGGGGTTGAGTACAAATGGTTGCCGGCGTTCCATTGCTGGTAATGGTCACCGATCCGGTGGGCGTGCCGGAGCCGCCAGTGACCGTAACATTCAATGCCACGGGCGATGCGGGATTGACGGTGGCGGTGGCGGGAGTAGCGGTCAACGTAGTCGTATCGGCGGTTACGCCGGCGGCGTGAACGACGAGATTGGCGACGACGGTGACGCTGGATGCAGTGGCGGGAGATGCCACACTTCCACTTGCCGTGGCAATGCTGGCGCGGCCCACCGATGTAGTTTCGACCGCTGCGAGGCTGGAAGCATTGCCCGCAACCGGAACCGAGAATGCCGGCTGGAGAGTTGCGCCGTTTCCGAGCAGCACGCTCACGCTGGAGTCGGCGGTGTTGGCTACGGCTACGTCGGGCCGGCCGTCGCCGTTGAAATCCGCGATTGCCAAGGCTCCCGGCGCATGGCCTACCGCGTAGGGAATCGCCGTCTTGAACGTTCCGTTGCCGGTTCCGGGCAGAACCGCGACGGTGTTGTCGGCGCTGCGTGAGACCACGAGGTCGAGGATGCCGAGTCCGCGCAGATCCGCGAGGGCAATGGAGGACGGACTGTTGCCAAGGGGCACGTCTGTGCCTCGTCTGAACGAGCCGGTGCCATCTCCGAACAGGATGGTCGCGGCGCCACCGGAGCGGCAGGCAGCGTCCTGTCCGCAGCGATTTGCAATTACCAGGTCATTGTTTCCGCCCGCCGATGTTTTGCCGATCGCGAGGGCGACTGGGGAATACCCAACCGCATAGGTTGCGATGCTTCGGAAACCGCTGTCGCCATCTCCGGCCAGAATCTCCACTTCGCCGGGCTGCGAGCAGTTCGCGCTGCCGCAGTCTCCCAGTACGGCGAGATCGATTTTTCCATCGTTGTTGAAGTCGACTGCGGCCAGGGCGACCGGCGATGCGGACAACGGAATGGTTGTGAGTGCTTCAAATGTTCCGTCGCCGGCTCCGAGTCGGATCGACAGGGACTTGTCCACGCGATTGAGCGCGACGAGGTCAAGTTTGCCGTCGCCATTCACGTCGATCAGATGGATCCCGACCGACCCCGCGCCCATGGCATAGGTGGATGAGAGCTGATAAACGCCGTCGGGCGCGGCGAGCAGTACGGCGGCGCTGCCGCTTCCGCCGCAGGTTGCGTCGGCGGCGCAATAGCTGGCCACGACCAGGTCCGATCTTCCAGTTTTTGCGAGGTCGCCCGAGGCCACGGCCACGGGCTGGACTCCGGCCATGTAGGCGCGGCCGGCGGCGAATGTGCCGTCGCCATTGCCGGCAGGAAGGCTCAGGGTCTGTCCCAGTTGGTTAATGGTGGTGAGGTCGACGCGTCCATTGCTGTAGAAGTCGCCGGCGGCCGCGGCCAGGGGAGCATTGCCGACGACGAAGTGCGCGGCGCTCTTGAAGGTGCCATCTCCGAGGCCGTTGAGAACGCTGAAGGTGTTGCTGCCCTTGTTGATTACGATGAGGTCGCTCAGTCCGTCGCCGTCAACATCGGCTACGTGGGCGGCCACGGGAGAATTGCCAACCGCGGAAAAAGCGGCGGGTGCAAACTTGCCGTCACCATGACCGAGCAGCACGGCAACCTGATTCTGCGCGGTGGCGGTGACGACCAGGTCGGGGTTGCCATCGCGGTTAAAATCCCCAACCGCGATCGATGAGAGGGCGCCGGCTCCGAGGCTCATATCGGGCAGGGCAGAGAACTGGCCGTTGCCTTTTCCCAGGAGCACGGTCACCGATCCGGCGGCAGTTGCGACGGCCAGGTCGAGATGTCCATCATGATTGAGATCGGCGGCAAGGAGAGCAGCCGGCGCGGCGGCGAGCGCGAAATTCACGGCACGCTTGAGGTTGCCGGTTCCATCATTCTGGAGGATGGCGAGGGTTTTTCCGCCGGCGCCGGCGACGGCAACGTCAGGCTTGCCGCTTTCGGAGAAGTCGCCCACCGCGACGAAGGAAGGCGCGAATCCGACAGGATAGGTTTTGCGCGGACCGAGGGTTCCGTCGCCGTTGCCGGCAAAGACACTGATGACGTTTTCGGATGTGTTGGCAAGGATCACGTCGGCCTTGCCGTCGCCGTCGAAGTCGGCGATGGTGACCGAAGCGGGCTGGGCTCCCGCGGCGTACTTGATGCCGGAAGCGAAGGTGGCGTGTCCAAGCCCGGCGAATACGGTGATGGTTCCACCGTTGTAATCGGCTGTCACCAGGTCCAGTTTGCCGCTGGAGGTCAGGTGGCCTGAAGCGATGGCGGTTGGCGAGTATCCCAACGAGACGGAGGGAGCGACAAGAAACGCAGGCGGAGTTGCCGGCCTGACTACGGGGGCTCCCAGGATGGATTGCGCGGTTTGCGCATGGATCGCATTTCCAAGGAATGCGCTGGTGAACAGAGAGACGACGGCAACGGACGCAGTTCGGCCACAGATTTCAAGCCAGGTCTTGCGGATCATCGATTTTCTCCAGACGTAAGACAACACCCGACGACTTCGGTATTCGCAAATCGGCACTATTCATCCCTGTATCGAAGCTTCGTGGCAATACTCGCGGACGCAGCACAGCCCGGATCCGGGCATAGATCCGGACGAGTAACAGGCCACCCAGCCTCGAAATTACGCCGTACTCCGCACCTCGACTTCACCTCGCGGTGAATGGCCCCAGACCCCTCGGAGTATGTAACGGCTTTTGGGGATACTGCTTGAGTGAGAGAAAACCTACCATGCACTACACACCCAGTCAAGCCATTTCCTTATGTCTTTCAATGCGAGAAAAACGGGAGTAATGGGACATGGAAGACAAATTAATTCTTGCTTTGAAGTCGTCGATCTTCCTTACTCGCGGAAAGGAATACCCAAACAAGCAGTCAATGTAGGCACCAAAAAACCGGGGTCCGCTCGCTGGAGCGGACCCCGAAAATGATTTCCTCGATTTATCCGGTAATGGCTGTTAATCGTCGCAGCCGGGGCCATCGATCGCGGATGTGAGCTTCTGGGTTTCGGCCGTAATGGTTCTGTTCCAGCAATAGCCGCGCGAGTTATGCAGGCGATAGGTTTGGGTGGTCTTGCTTCCGGTGGGACCAATCAAGCTGCCGCTGGTATCCCAGTTCAGCGTATCGGTTGCGTGGACGTGGTTGCTCTCGTTGCTCACCAACGCCGGACCGGGGCCCGCGTTATTCACTTCCCGGACGAGGTACTGTTGATCGGTGGTCACGGTCTGGCTGAAGCTGCGATCGGGGTAGACGAGGAACAGATAGTCGATGGTCAGCGGGTAGGAGAAATGCTTCTCGACCACGCCTGAATTTCTACCGCCCCGGATGGTGGTGCGCGAATCCACCGTGGTGGATTGCTGGGCGTTCTGCAGGTCGGTGCTGGCGTTCACGTCAAACTGCTGCTTGCTCAGGAAGTCGACGGTCTGGTTAAGAGTTGTGACCACGCGCCCGTGAGAGGTGTTGACGTAGCCGCTGATTTCGAAGGTGCGGTTGGAGCCGACAGTGACGGTACCGGTATAAGTCGGGCCGGTTCCGGTGGTGATGTTCTCGGTGACGGTGGGCGAGGGAGCGGAGCTGAGCGTGTCGCGGAGCAAACCGCCGGTGACCCTGGTGGCATCGTGATCCTGATAGACAAGCAGGTTGGCGGTGGCGAGGAAATAACTGTTGGCGTTATATACGCTGACTGCGACGGTATGGGTGTTGCCGTCGGATAGAAGACCCGCGAACGGTGTAAGGTCTACGCGGTACGGCTTGAAGTCGAGGGTCTGCACGCCGGGAATCGGCTCCCATAGATACGGATCGATGCCGCCGGTGTAGATCCAGGGGTAAACCGGGGCCACGCCGGCGGGCTGGCCATCGATCCAGACTTCGGTTTCGCGGAACGCGGTGTTGCCGCAGCTTTCGAGATTCGTTGTCTGGTCATTGGGCACGCAGAAGTACCAGAACTCGTCGTTGGACTGGCTCTGCGCAATCACGTCAAGGAATACGCGCTCGACGTTGGTGGGCAGGTTCAGCGTCTGCGTGATTTGGGATGAGGTTGTGTTCAGCGTTCCCGCATCGCCGCCCGAGCCATTGACTGGAACCACGATGTCGGGAGTTACCGGCGCGCGGTTGTCGTCTCCGGCCGGATAGAACTCGAGCGCGGCGTTGGCATAGATGATGCCGTTGTAGGTAACGCCGCCGGACACGCCGACGAAGTTGCCGATGTTGGCTTCGCCGGTTTGCGCGGATTTGAAGATTGCGGTCAGGTCCGTGACATCGCGCTCCACGTGCCACGACGGGCTGAGGGTCTTGCGCGGCTCCGCGGTGGTTCCGTAGTAGATGCTGGCGTGGCCGAGGTAGAACGCGGCGGTGCGATCGAACTGGCGGCCGGCGGTGACGGTGAAGTCGGCGGTAAAGACGACCTTGGACCAGGGACCTGAGCAAGCCGCCGGGGGCGTGTAGTTGAACACTTTGGGCGTGAAGTCGGCGAAGGCCAGGTTGTCAAAAAGCTGCACCACGCAGGGATGGGTATGGGGCCGGGCCACGGGCGGCTCGGCGGTGATGGGGTTCGACGATCCAATTTGGGGACCAGGGGGCACGACTACAACTTGTGCGATGGCCGCGGTTGCACATGCAAGGGTGAGCGCGCCGGCCAGCCGGGCCAACCGCGCCCTGGGGGAAGACGTTTCTGTCATGGGGATTTTCCTTTCGGGACCTCTCAAAGATGCCGCCCACTATACAAGACCGTGGCAGCCCCGTTCCATCAAAATGATCATTTCAATCATTTTTATGGATTATTCGTTCACTTTAATGTAATGTTGCTTCACTATAGGGTGGAGACCGGGGTATCGCGGGCTATCTTCCGCTTACGTCTCCCAACCAAAGCAAAGAGCGAGAGATCTGCAGCAATTGGAGAGAGGTCAGAATGAGATCGAGACTGTTCCTGGTTGGTTTACTGTGTGCGCTGGCAGTGGCGGCGTGCATTCCCAATGCGATCGCTCAGACCGTGACGGGCTCCGTAACCGGAGAGGTCACCGATCCCACCGGCGCGGTGGTTTCGGGCGCGAAGGTGGTGGCACACAACATTGACACCGGGGTCGATACCGGCACCACAACGAATGCCTCGGGTGTTTATACGATCCAGTTCCTTCCGATCGGGCACTACGAGGTAACGGTGCAGGCGAATGGCTTTGGGACGGCAACCGTGCCGGCCTTTGCGCTGGAAGTGCTGCAGACGGCGGCGTTCAACGTGAAGCTGCAAGTGGGGAGCGCCGCGACGACGGTGAGCGTGTCTTCGGCAGCGCCGATTCTGAACACCGAAAGTCCGACCCTGGATTCGACATTTACCGCGAATACGATCGCGAATTTGCCCTTGAACGGCTTGGATTTTTCTGCGTTGACATTGTATGTGCCGGGGTCAGTGGACACGGCCGGAACGTCGGGCACGACGAGTTTTGAGCGCAGCACCTATTACGTTGATACGCCAAATATGAACGGTAACCGGGCGCAGGCGAATAACTACACGCTCGACGGCATTGACATGAACGAGACGTATAACAACCTGATTTCCTACAGTCCCGCGCCGGAGGCGCTGCAGGAGGTACAGGTGATTACGGCGAATTCGCCAACGGACTACGGCAATGTGAATGGGGCCGGTGTGGTGAGCGTGTTAAAGAGCGGGACGAACCAGTTTCATGGTTCGGCATACGGCTACGCGCAGGATTACAGGTTTGACGCGAACTCGTATGGAAATGGGCAGCATCTGGATGCCGATGGAAATCGGGCTCCGCTTCCGATCAGTCCATTTTCTTTCGCCCAGTTCGGGGGCACGATCGGCGGCCCGATCCTGCATAACAAGTTATTCTTTTTTGGGGATTACCTGGGATCGCGCTGGCACAAGGGGGGAACCGGGACAGCGAGCTTGATGACCCAGGCCATGCGGGGAGGCGATTTCTCGGTCCTGCTCGCAGGTCCCAATCCGATTCAACTCTACGATCCGGAAAACAACTTCAAGCCCTACCAGAATAACCAGGGAGTTGCGGTGACCAATCCGGTGGCCACGTTCCTTTTCGCGAACCAAAAGTACTACCCGCTACCCAACTCGACGCCCAGCGACGGAATTGCGCAGAACAACTACGTCGCTCCCGCACGCAGCTACAAAGCCAACGATCAAGGAGACGTGAAAATCGAATACGATCCCCGCACGGCGGACAAGATCACGGGATTTTATTCGATCTCGCACGCGTATGACGGATCAACGGCGGTGTTACCCATCAGCTTTCCGGGGATCAATCTTTATCCAACCTGGATTGTAGGCTCCAATTGGGTGCACACGTTCTCGGCGTCGCTGGTGAATTCGGCACGCATCGGTTTTACGCGAACGGATTGGAACCAGGGCTTTCCGCAAGATCCGACGGGAGCCTTCGGAACTTCAGGCAATAGCAAGGTGGGCATCCAATTCCCCAGCCAGAAGTTCAACGGGTTTACGAACCAAAATTTGAATGGTGGCCTGAGCAGTGTGGGCACGTCGGCCTACAACGGCGGCGTTATCGACAATACGTACAGCTATATCGACAATCTGACGTGGCAGCACGGCCTGCACTATGTCAGCATGGGCATCGAAGCACGCCGCTATCAGAACAACTATCCCACCGGCAACAATGACGGGTACCTGGGCTCGCTGAACTACTCGGGCGCCTTCACGTCGAATGGCAATGGTTCGAGCGGCTACGGTCCGGCAGATTTTGTGCTGGACCGGGTATCGTCGGGAGGAGTGACGCTTTCCAGCGTCAACGTGGGGCAGCGCCAATGGCGCACGGCCGGCTTTGCGCAGGATAACTTCAAGGTCCGCCCCAACCTTACGTTGATCTTCGGGCTTCGTTACGAATTCGACGAGCCCTGGGTGGAGGAAGCCGACAGGACTGGAAACATCGATCTCAAGACGGGGCAGATTCTGTATGCGGGCCACCTTCCCGCGGGCGCGCTGCCCGGGGCCGGACTTTGCAGTAACCTGGCGTGCTACCAGCCGAACTACCGGCAATGGATGCCGCACCTCGGGTTTGCTTATCAACCGACGGACCGACTTGTGGTTCGCGGCGGTTACGGAGCCACCAGCTTTTTTGAAGGCAACTCGTTCAATCAGCGCCTGACAGCGATTGCGCCGTTCCTGCAGGCGGCGGGCTTCACGGTAAGCGCACCGACGACGACGAGCGTGCCCACGCCCAACACCGCGGAGGAAGGCTTTACCAACCCGGACACCTCGGTTCAATACAGCAGTTCCAACAACGGCTACACGGCGTATCCGCAGAATATCCAGCCCGCCTATGTACAGAACTTCAACCTGACGGTGGAATATGCATTGACTCGCACGGCATCGCTGCAGGCCGGCTACATAGGAGAAACCGGCCAGCACATTGAAGACTACGGCAACGTGAACCAGTACAGAGTCAACGGCGATCAGACTTCGGCGCCGTTCTACAACAGCCAGTACATTGGCGTGAATGGGATCGACTCTGCCCTGGGGGTGGGCGGCAACGGGGGGCTGCTGATCACCGAGTCGCGCGCCATGATGAACTACAACGCGCTGCAGGCGGTGCTTCGCCAGCGGCTCAATCATGGCCTGGAGTTCACCGCGAACTACACGTATGGCCGAGCCATGACCAACAGCCTGGGCAACTATGCGTTGAATGTAAGCGGATTCAGCGGGGCGTTCCAGAACTATTACAACAGCGGGGCCGATTACGGTTCTGCCGGATACGACGTGCGCCATGATCTGTCCGGAACCGGGGTCTATGCGCTCCCCGTGGGCCGCGGCAAAGAGTACCTTTCGGGGATTAACCGCGCCATGGATGAAGCGATCGGCGGGTGGAAAATCTCCACCGCGGTGGTGGCTTACTCGGGCTTCCCTGAAACCATTACCGGCCCTGGCACCAACAACTCGGGCACGTACGGCAGTTCGCGCGTCAACCAATATCGCAGACTGAAGGTGGTGGGCCGCAGCAACAAATACTGGTTTGGCACTGACGCCTCGGCAAGCCCCTGCAAGACCTCGGGCGTGGATGACGGTTCCTGCGCATTCGGAGTGCCTGCAAATAACGCCTTCGGGACAGAGAGCAACGGCGCGGTGCACGGCCCCGGGTTCTTCGACGTGGATATGTCGGCCTTCAAGGACTTCCACATTACGGAATCGCAATCGGTAGGATTCCGATTTGACGCGTTCAACGCATTCAACATCGTCAGCTACGGTAACCCCGATAGCGGCATCGGCGATTCCACATTCGGGAACGTCTCGCTTCAGGGCCCCCGGTCGACGGAGCGCCACTTGCAGTTCTCCGCGAAGTACACGTTCTGAGTTGAACTTGCTGCAACGCTTTGTGGTCCCCGGACTTCTCAATTGGGAAGATATTCCAATGGCGGAGTCCGGCCTTTTTCGTGATAATGGGACACAGTCACAATGGAGCTAGAAATCTGTGTGGATTCAGTCGAGTCGGCGATCGCCGCCGCCAGCGGTGGCGCTGAGCGCATCGAGTTATGCAGCGCGCTCAGCGAAGGGGGCATTACTCCCAGCGCCGGCTTGATCAGTGCGGTGCGAGCGGCCGTGAACATTCAACTTTTCGTAATCGTTCGCCCGCGGGGCGGAAATTTCGTCTACTCCGATCATGAACTGGACGTGATGCGGCGGGACATTGCGGAAGCCAAGGGGCGGGGGGTGGATGGGATCGTAGTGGGTGTGCTGACCGGCGAAGACGTTGTAGATCGCGCGCGCACCACGGAACTGGTGCAACTGGCGCGTCCGCTGCAGGTCACGTTTCACCGCGCTTTCGATGTCTGCAAGGATACCGATCGCGCCCTCGAAGATGTGATTGCTTGCGGCGCCGACCGTCTGCTGACTTCGGGCGGGAAGACCGATGCAGTGCGGGGAATGCAGACCATCGCGAACCTGCAGCGCAAGGCGGGCAAGCGGATTCGCATCATGGCGGGCGGGGGCATTCGCATCTCCAACGTGCGCAATGTGGCGCTTCGCACGGGTATTCGCGAAGTGCACACCTCGCTGAGCACGCAGGTCCGCAGCACGGCGTATGACGGCGGGGCCGAAGTGAACACGCTGCATGGCGGCTTCACGCGATTCCTGCTGAGGGAAAACGACGTGCGCGCGTTCAAGGCAGCCCTGCATGCGATTTCAACTGGTGACTGAGAGACCGGTACAATAGCGAGGTTCTATCAGATAGTCGGGGAACAGCCAGTGGCGACGGTCGTGATATTGAAAAAGACATCCCTCAGGGGCTAAAGCCCGATTGATTCTCAAGACTTACGGCACGACTAAACAGCCTGCGGAAAAACCGGAAACGAACGGTGAAGGTAGAGAAAACCATCCCTCGGCGGCTAAAGCCGTCACGGGTTTTGCCGCAGTTATGGCACGGCTGAAGCCGTGCCCTTTCAAAGCAATGAGTTTTTTCTGCAGCCTGTAAAGTCGTGCCCTTTCAAAACCTGGAATTTTGTCACAGCCCGATTGATCGCAAGACTTACGGCACGACGAAAAGAGGCTGCGGAAAAACAGTGAACAGCGGGCGAAGGGCGAGGAGGAAACGTCCCTCGGGGGCTAAAGCCCCGGCCATTCTGCTGAGGTTAATGTACGGGCTGAAGCCCGTACCCTCCATGCACGGAGTTTTTCCGCAGCCTGGAAAGTCGTGCCCTTTCAAAACTGGAATTCTTCTACAGGATGGTATGGTCCACGGAGGCGAAGCGGTCCGTGGGATGGGCCTATGTCACAGAAGACAGACAAACGCGCGAAGGAAATCCTGCGGCTGCTGCTGAGTCATGGGCGGGCCACGGTAGAGGAACTGACGGCTACGTTCGAGACTTCGCCGGCCAGCATCCGGCGGGATCTGATCCGGCTGGAAACGCGCGGCCTGGTCAATCGCACCCACGGGGGAGCGATGCTTGCCGGGAACGGCGGCCCGGTGTATGAGCCGTTCCGTTTTGATGCATCGTTCCAGGTGCGTGAAGACCGCTTTGCGACCGAGAAGCAGCGCATCGCCCGGGCTGCGGCCGCACTGGTGCAGGAGAACGAGACGGTGGGCTTTGCGGCCGGCACCACGACCACGCTAGTGGCGCGGCAACTGCTGCATCGCAAGAACATCAACGTGCTGACCAATGCGGTGAACATCGGCATGGAATTGAGCTCGAGCACGCGCCTGCAGACTACGCTTACGGGCGGAAGCCTGCGCTGGGCGGGCGCTTTCTCACTGGTGGGGCCGCTGGCCATTGAGTCTCTCGCGGTAGTGGTGATGGATCGCCTGTTCCTGAGCGCCACCGGCGTGGACGCCAAGCACGGCGCCACGCTGATTCAACCGGACGAGGCGGCGGTGTTCCGCGCCATGGCGCGGCAGGCGCGCCAGGTGGTGGTTGTTGCGGACTCGAGCAAGATGGGGCTGGTGAGCCCGGCGGTGGTCTGCCAGCCGAAGGAAATCGATCTGCTGATCACGGACAACGGGATCTCGGAGGAGGCGGCTGCGGCGTTCGCGGGCGCCGGGGTAAAGGTCCTGGCGGTCTGATTGAGGCGGAGGATTCCGGTCTCCGGCGTTCCAAGACCTATAATCGGCTGAGATTTATCCAGGCAGGATATTCATGCTGAAGCGATCGGTGTACCTCTTCGTTCTTGCGGGAACTCTTTCCGCAGTGCTCGTGCAAGGTCAGCCCGCTCCCGGGATCAGCATCGAGCGGAATGTGGCAATGAAGACTCGCGACGGGGTTACGCTGCGCGCCGACATCTATCGCCCCGGCGGCGAAGGAACGTTTCCCGTGCTGCTGCAGCGCACACCGTATAACAAGCAGAACGCGGCGGAATTCGGGCGCATGGCGGTGGCGCGCGGATTCATGGTGGTGGTGCAGGATGTGCGGGGGCGCTACGAATCCGAAGGCGAGTGGTACACGTTCAAGCATGAGACCGACGATGGCTATGACACCGTGGAGTGGGCCGCAGCGCTGCCAGGCTCGAACGGCAAGGTGGGTATGTTCGGCGGATCGTATGTGGGCGCCACGCAAATGCTTGCGGCGATCGGGCATCCTCCCCACCTGGCGGGCATTTGTCCGGTGGTCACCGCCAGCAATTATCACGAAAACTGGACTTACCAGGGGGGTGCGTTTGAGCAGTGGTTCAACGAATCGTGGACCTCGGGGCTGGCCCAGGACACGGTGAATCGTGCGGTGAAGGAAGGAAGCAATGCTTTTGCGGGGAGCACGGTTTTGCCGCTGAAGAAGTACCCGCTCTACAACATGCAGTGGAGTTCTGACCCGGCCAGTTGGACGGCGCGGTTTGCGCCTTACTTCCTGGATTGGCTCGATCATCCCACGTATGACAGCTACTGGAAACAATGGTCGATTGAAGAACAATTCGGTTCGATCCAGGTGCCGGCGCTGACGATTGCGGCCTGGTACGACCTCTTTCAGGGAGGATCGCTCAAAAACTATATTGGACTGCACGCGGGAGCCGGAAACGAGACGGCGCGCGCGGGGCAGCGATTGTTGATCGCGATCGGCGGTCATTCCGGTTGGGCGCGCACGGTGGGCACGGTCGACTTCGGGCCGGACGCGGCGTTCGATGAGAATGGCGTCACGCTGGAGTGGTATGAGTATCTCTTCCTGGGCAAGCAGAATGAGTTCGCGACCAAGCCGGTGAAGCTGTTTGTGATGGGCGAGAACAAGTGGCGCTATGAGGATGAGTGGCCGTTGAAACGCGCGAAGGAGACGCGCTATTTGCTGCACTCGGGCGGGAAAGCGAATAGCGCGGCGGGGCGATGGATCGCTTTCGACCGCAGCGGACAATTCGAAAACCGGAGACAGCTTTACTTATGATCCAGCCAATCCCGTGCCGACCGTAGGAGGTCCGCTGTGTTGCGATCCGGTCCATCTGGCCACAGGGGCGCGCGACCAAAGCGAGGTTGAGAAGCGCAACGACGTGCTGGTTTACTCCACCGAAGCATTGACCGAGGACACAGAAGTCACCGGCCCGATCACGCTGGACTTGTTTGCCAAATCGTCGGCGGTGGACACCGACTTCACGGGCAAGCTGGTAGACGTGTGGCCCAATGGATTTTCTCAGAACCTTACGGAGGGGATTCTGCGGGCGCGCTATCGAAAAAGCACGAGCACGGCTGACCCGATCGCACCCGGTCAGATCTACGAGTACAAAATCGATCTGTGGTCTACGAGCAATGTATTTCTGAAGGGGCACAAGATCCGGCTGGAGATTTCGAGCAGCAATTTTCCCCGTTTCGATCGCAATTTGAATACGGGCAAGGATGCGGCCACGAGTTCCGATTTTGTGAAAGCGGAGAACACGATCTATCACGACAGCGCCCATCCCAGCGCCCTGCTGCTGCCGGTGGTGCCCAGGTGAGACGGCCTTCTGCTTGCTGATTCTGGAATGGAGTTTTGCATGGCAACCTGGGCGAGCCGATCCGGCTGCATGACTCGGTCGCACGTCTGATCGCGCGGTTGAAATGGGGCGACCCTACCAACTCCACGTGTATCCAATCCCGGTGGTGACGTACCACGGAATGGTCGGAATTTTGTTATAGGTCTCCTGAATCCACGTTGAGCTGTGATGGTTAAAGTGAATCACGGCCCCCAGCGCCTCACCGTCGTAGAAACGGTTGAGCGTATGCGAGAAACCGGTAAGACTGGTGACACCAGCCTGGATCCATGTATATCCCGCCGCCACTTTGGTCTTAGGCAGGTTGAAATTCTTCATCACTCCGAGCGCTTCAGTATGCGCTCCGTAGTCGGTGTGGAAAAAGCCGTGCGAGCCGGCATTCTCGTAGGTGTAGGCAACGGTGAGTTCGTCACCCAGCGGGTCCTTTTTCAGAAATCCAAAGGTGTGGCCGATGCCGATGTTGAGGTTGGCTCGGGTAACCAGTCCGGGCCGGTCGAAATCGGATCCCGGCATCACAAAGAAATCGGTGGAGGTGCCGGAGTCCGCCGAAGCCTGCGATGGCTTTGGGGCAAGGGACTGCGACCATACAACCGACCACGTCGACGCGAGGAGGAAACAGGCGACGGCAGCCTTCATGGCCCGATTGAAGCAGGTTCAGCCTAACGGAGGCATAAAGAGGACGCGGACAGTCTCCGGCCAGAACCAAGAGTATTCCGCCGGTCAGACGAGAGAGGGTGTTTCGATTTCGACGATCTCGGGCGAGATGGTTCCGTCGGCGGCGATGTGCAGGTAGCCCAACGTGACCTTGAGATTGAAGCGTCGCGGCCCGCAGGAACCAGGATTGAAATAGAGCACGCCTTTGTGACGGGAGATGGTGGCTTTGTGCGAATGGCCGTAGAGCACGGCGGCGAATTTCGCGGCCGCCGGATCGAGATATAGCGTGCCGATGTCGTGGAGCAGGTAAAGATAGCCGCCTTCGATCAGCAGCACCTCGGTTTCGGGAAGGCGACCGCAGGGCCCGTCGTGGTCGATGTTGCCGCGCACGGCGGTGAGCGGAGCGATTTCGCGCAGGGCTTTCAGAATTTTTGAGTCGCCCACGTCGCCGAGGTGCAGAATGCTTTCGACCCCGGCCAGCAGCGGCGGGACCTCGGGGCGAAGCAGGCCGTGCGTGTCGCTGATGACGCCGATTTTCAATTCCGGTTCTCCCGTCGGCAAAGGTGCACCGATGCCATCCTTTTCAAATCTCAAAGCGGTTCAAGTCCGAGATGGTCAACGAGGCCATTCGTGTTATGGTAGCTCTTTCAATACGTTAACCTGTACCTTGCGGGCGCTTCTCTGAAGTTGCTTCCATCGATCCTTCATTTAAGACACCGAAGAGGGCAAGAGGCTCAAACAGGGCGCCCGAATATTAAGATGAAGGAATCATCCCCAATCAGCGAACGACACGCTCCAACAAACTGGCGCAAGGCGGTTGCAGCCTATAGTGAACCGCGTGTGCTGCAGGTGCTTGCGCTCGGATTCTCGAGTGGCTTGCCGCTCTTGCTCACCTACTCAACTCTTTCTGCATGGCTTTCCACAGCCGGCGTGCGGCGCGCCGCTATCGGTACATTCGCCCTGGTGGGCACACCTTACGCATTCAAGTTTTTGTGGTCGCCGCTCATCGATCGTGTACCGCCACCACTGCCTTTGGGCCGGCGCCGCGGTTGGGGAATCACGATCCAGGTCCTTCTCATCGGCGCAATTGTGGCACTGGGATTGTGCAATCCAAAGCACAACTTGCCTTCGATGGCCGCTTTGGCGGTACTTGTCGCATTTTTATCGGCCAGCCAGGACATCGTGATCGATGCATGGCGGGTGGAAAGCCTCAGCGGGGATCAACAGGCTCCCGGAGCTGCGATGATCCAGTCCGGATACCGGATCGGCATGCTGGTCGCCGGCGCAGGCGGACTGTTCATCGCCGCATACGCGGGCTGGTTCGCGGCCTATGCCACCATGGCTGGGCTGCTGAGTGTTGGACTGCTGGTGTTTTTGTTCAGTCCCGAGCCCAGGGTGCCGGCGCAATCTTCGTCTTCGTTGCGATCAGGGTGGGATACCATTCGCCACGCCTTTGCTACCGCGGTCATTGGGCCTTTTCGCGATTTCATGCATCGACCGCTTTGGCCCGTGATCCTGATCGCTATCTTCGGATACAAGCTGGGCGAGGCCATGGCGGGAGTGATGTCAACCCCGCTGTATATATCGCTTGGATTTTCGCTTCCTGAAATCGCTGCCGCTTCGAAAATATTCGGATTTTTCTCGATCATCACCGGTGCCCTCATCGGCGGTGTGGTGACCACCCGGTTCGGCATCCGCCGCTCCCTGATTCTTTGCGGGGTTTTGCAGTCACTCGGAAACCTCTTCTTTGTCCTGCAGGCTGCCGGTGGGCATCGGATCGGCTATCTGGCTTTATGCGTGAGCGCCGAGAACATCACGGGCGCCATGGCTGGGACCGCACTGATCACGTATCTTTCCAGCCTGTGCTCGCCTGCGTTTACGGCCACTCAGTTCGCGCTGCTTTCCTCCCTTGCTTTGCTTGGCCGTACCGTGGTGGCGTCGTCAGGGGGGGCATTGTCGGAGAAGATCGGCTGGGTACGCTTCTTCCTCGTCACCAGCGTCGTAGCGTTGCCTTCTATCCTTCTATTCATCTGGATCGGACCGCGCGACGATTTCAGCAACGGGCAACTCAGGCCCACTCTCAACGGCGCGGATGAAACCAGTAGCGAGCGACATATGAGTCGGAACCGGGTTCATGCGAGTATGGGTTCCTTTCGGGTTTGGGTATCTTTCTCGCTCTTGGCGGGACTGCTGGGCTTGAGCGCCGCGGCGCAGCAGGGGACAGGTCAGCAGCCGGCCAAAGCCGAGCAATTGTTTGCGATGGCCAACGCGACGCGGGCTGAAGAGGGCCGGGGCCGGCTGGTGTGGGACCAGGAGTTGGCCGACGCGGCGATGAAACACTGCATGCGCATGGCGGCTGAGGGTCCTATCTCGCACCAGTACAGGGGCGAGCCCGATCTTACGGCCAGGGCCGGGGAGGCTGGCGCCCACTTCAGCCTGATCGAGGAGAACATCGCGGTCGGTTCGTATCCGGGAAGCATTCACCAGGGCTGGCTCAACTCGCCGGGGCACAGGGCAAACCTGCTGAACGCCGATATCGACCACGTGGGAATCGCGGTGGTTGCGGCCCGGGGCGTGCTGTTCGCGGTGGCTGACTACGCGCGCGCCGTTGCGGTGCTGACCCCGTCGCAGGTGGAGGCCCAGGTGGGCTCGCTCCTGCGCGGCCATGGGGTTTCGGTGGTTCGCGACAGCGCCGATGCGAGGGCCGCATGCCGGCTGGATAAGGGGCTTCCGACACTGGCGGGCAGCAATAGCCCCGAATTTGTCATGCGCTGGCAGGACGCCAATCTCGATCAGCTGCCTTCGCGCCTGGTCGAAAATCTGGCGTCGGGACGATACCGTCGGGCTGCCGTGGGCAGTTGCCCGCCGCGCGGCGCGGAAGGCGCGTTCACGGTGTATCGGGTAGCTGTGCTGCTCTATTAGCGAATCCCCCCCATTTGATGTATTGCAGGCGGGTAAACTCGGAACTATACTGACTTCTACCGCTGTGGACGCGGCCTTCGCGTCGTTCGCCAGCCTGCAAATCAAATAGAGGATCGGGGGAGTTCATGCTGAGAGCCTTGGTGAAAACCTGCGTGCTTGCAGGATGTATTGTGACTGTTTCAGTTTCAATGACGGCCCAGCAGGTGGTGCACGCACTTACCGGGACGGTAAGCGCCATCAATAAGGCCTCCGAGACCATCGCCGTGCTTCAGGACGTGGGGGGCGATGGGCTCTTCCAGAATCCGGCCAATCCCAAAGCGCGGGTGACCCTCGACAAGAAAATCGGGCCCGGGACCATCGCTGCCGACGCCTTCAAGGAAAATGGAGCCTACGTCATCGTCTTCTACTATGGAGGCACCGACAGCCGGACGGTGGTGGCGTTCAAGAACCTCGGCTCAGGACCGTTCACGTCCGCCGCGGGCACGATCAAGAAATTCGAGCGGGCGCGCGCCATTACGATCCAGGATGAATCGGGCGCGGTGCAGACATTCAAGATCGGAGCCGACACGGTGGCGGAAAGCTACGGCGGAGCGGTGGATGGGACGAAGTTCTCGATTTCTTCCGGCGATCGCGTGCGCATCGTAGGCGCGGTGGTCGATGGCGCGCCCACGGCGCTGTTCGTTCGCCAGATGTAGTGCGCGGTGCGGGTTCGCCGTTTCGATGTAAGGCCGGGATCGATCGTGATCAGCCGTAGGACTGGTAATCCTTCCAGAATTGGACCCAGCCTTTGCGCGGGGGGCCGCACACGAAGATCTGGGAATGGTATTGGCTTTCTTCGTTCTGGACGCCGAGCGAGTTGCCAATGTGTCCGGCCAGGCGGCAGCCGGAGAAGGCGCGGTTGGCCTGCTCCTCCTGGAAGCCGAGCACGATCAGCGTATCGGGTGGCGGCGATGGGTAGCCGCGCAGCCAGGCCGAGTTGGTCATGCTGATGGGCAGGGGCAGTTGGTACGCCGGACCCAGCATCTCGATCGCGCCCTGTTCGCCGTAGTTGCCCACCAGGATGCCCAGGCTGGCGCGCTGATCGGCGGGAAGGGAATCGCGGATCCCGGCTACAGTTTTCACCAGTTCATCCCATCCGATCTCTTCGCGCAGATCGCCATTGCGCTGGAGCGAGAAATCGCGCAGCGGACCGCTCGACGCAAATGGGACGATGAGCGCCAAGATGTAAGCGCCCACCACTGCCACACCGGCAAAGTATACGGTTGCGATGGTGATCCGGAGGGGCCGGCGCATCCGCGCCAGCCATCGTTCCAGTGCCACGGCGCCCATGGCCAGCAACATGGGATACGCAGCCGCCACGTAGTAGAAGCGGCCCTTGCCGAGATAGAACATGGCCAGCGGGACAATATACATCCACGCCAGCAGGCGATAGCGGCGATCGCGAAAACAGAACACCAGTCCGGCGATCCATAAGGGCGTGGCGAAGGTGTTCACGTTGAGCAGCAACTGCCCCTGGAAGAATCCCTGCGCGCGGCCCTCGCCGACGTCGCGCGCGTGAATGTGCTGGAGGAAGTGGTAGGAAATGAAGTCGTGATGGAGGAGCCAGAGGAAATTGGGCAGGAAGATGACGAGCGCGACTGCGATGCCGGCCCAGAACCATCTGCTGAGTAAATAGCGGCGGGCGTTGGTGAGGACTACGCCGGCGAGAATGCCGGCGATGTAGAAGACGATGGAGTACTTGGTGAGGAGCCCGATGCCAACGGCAGCGCCGATGGCCAGCCACCAGCGAGGGTTCCCGGTCTTGAGCAGGCGAATGGTGAAGTACGCGATCAATACCCACCACAGAAAATCAAAAGACGAATACTGAAACTCGGTGCCCTCAAACAGGGGCAGGGGCGACAGCGCGACGGAAAGAGCCGAAGTGACCTGGGCCAGGCGGCCGCCACCGAGTTCCCGGGCCATGAGGCCGCTGACGAAGATCACGATTGCCTGCGCGATTACCGAGAACAATCGCAGGCCTACCAGCGACAGGCCGAAAAGGCTGAGGCTGATGTGTTCGACGAATGGGGTGAAGGGCGGATAGGAAACGAATCCCCAGTCAAGGTGGCGGGCGTCGCTCAAGAACTGCAGCTCATCGCGATGAAAGCCATAGTGGCTGTTGGTTGCGATGTGGAGGACGGCTATGGCGGCGGCGATTCCGAGCAGGAGAAATGGATGCGTTCGAGGATCCGCAACTGCGACGACCGCCGGCGGAGTGAGTGAATCGGTGGTCCTGGCGGCAATGGGCATGATGGGGTTCCGATCTGATTGAATCTACGCCTACCGGCAACTTCCGGTTCCGTCGTTCTACATTTCCAATCGCAGAGTCTCCGGCGGGTCTTCGGTTCTTTATTGCAAAGCCTGGTTGGGAAACACTTCTTTGCCGTTGACGTAGGTAGCCCTGACCACCGTGGGGAGGATCGCGGATTCCGCAACTTTGTAGAGATCGCGATCGACGAGGATGAAGTCGGCATCGTAGCCGGGAAGGAGCTTGCCTTTGTGGGTTTCCGCGAATTCGGCAAAGGCCGACCCCTGGGTGTAGGCGGAAAGCGCTTGCCCGCGCGTGAGCTTGCTGGCGGGAAAGTACTCTTTTGTGCCGGCTTCGTTCTTGCGCGTGACCGCGGCATATAAGCCGCGAAAGGGCGTGATGGGTTCGACGGGATAGTCGGTGCCGAACGCCAGGGGCACGCCGGCATCGAGGAATGCTTTCCACGCGTAGGAGTATGCGGCGCGCTGCGGCCCCAGCCGTTCTTCGGCCCAGTTCATGTCGGTGAGCAGGTGGTTGGGCTGCATCGATGCGATAACGCCAAGCTGCCTGAAGCGAGGAATGTCTGCGGGGTCGACTACCTGGGCGTGCTCGATGCGATTACGTGCCGAGACTTGAATTCCGGGCTGAGAGAAGGCGTCGAGCGCCATGGCGGCAGCTTTGTCGCCGATGGCGTGAAAGCCCAGTTGAAATCCGGCTCGAGCGCGCTCGATCGACATTCGATTCAAGTCGTCCTGGGTGTATTGGGGAAGGCCCGAGTTACCGGGATCGTCGGCAAACGGCGCTTTCATGGCGGCGGTGCGCGAGCCCAGCGATCCATCCATGAAGCCCTTGAGCATGCCGGTGTGCAGCATGGGATCGTTGACGTCGTGGTGGGCACGCATCGTCTTCAAGTCATCGAGGGGGGCGCTGAAGGGCAGCCATTCGGTGATGCGCAGGTCGAGTTTTCCCTGCTGTTCCATCTGCTCCAAAACCACGAAGAAATTCCAGTCGCTGAAGTCCTGCACGCTGGTCACACCGTGGGAGAGCGCATCGTCGATCACAAGTTCGGCTCCGCGCCGCAGTTCCTCTGCGGTTGGCGGGGGAATCACCTTGGTCACAAGATCCATCGCCGATTCGCGGAGGATGCCGGTGGGCTCTCCCTTTGCATCCAGGTCGATGGCTCCGCCCTGCGGGGGCGCGGTTTTGCCGGTGATTCCCGCCGCGGCCAGCGCTGCCGAATTGACGATGGCGATGTGGCCGTCGACGCGGTCCAGAAATGCCGGATGCCCCGCTGTCACCTTGTCCAGATCCTGGCGAGTGGGAAGAATCTTGTCTGGCCAGACGGTGTGATCCCAACGACCGCCGGTGATCCAGTGCCCATCCGCAAGCGGCTCGGCGAACACGGCGATCTTGGTGAGCATGTCGTCGAGAGATTTCACTCCGGCCAGATCGAGATTGAGACGGGTCTGGCCGGCGCCGCCTAAATGAGTATGAGCGTCATTGAAGCCGGGAAATATGAAAGTGCTGGTGGCGGCTGCATTCAGATCGCGCAAGCGGGTGTTGGGGCCGGCGAGGCGGGTGATCTCCTCGTTTTTTCCCACGGCAAGGACCTTGCCTCCGCCAATGGCCATGGCCTGAACGACCTGGGGCTGGTCTTCCGCAAAGCCCGCACCCGTATAGATGATGCCGTTGATCAGGATGAGTTCGGGCTTGGGAACCCGGGCAGGGATGACAGGCCTCGCGTTTCTTGCCGCTGGATGGCGCCGGATCGCGGTCTGAGCGACGCAAACCGAGGACAGCGCCAGCGCGGCGGCGAACAGAGCAGGGAACTTGCGCATGGGCGAATTTTAACAGTGCTCCGTTCACAGTTTCGGGCGGAACGACGGTAAATCGCGAGTCATGAAGGGTGAAACCAGACTGGATGGATGCTTCACAACCCGCCCGCCCAATCGACCATGGCGAGGGTAAGCAGCAGCACACGCCTGAGGCCCAGTTCGCGGCCCTTGGAGGAATACCATTCGCCCTGCGTATGGGCGCCCGCGCCGTCGCCGCCCGCGCCCAGCGACAAAGCAGGCACCTGGAGAGAGAGGGGAATATTTGCGTCGGTCGATCCCAGGCGCATGGTGGTTTTGATTTCGAGCCGGCGGTCCACGGCCTGCAGAGACTCGAGGATAGGGGAGTCATCGGGCAACAGCGCGGCCGGACGGTCACCGATCTTCTTGATGGCGTAGGCCAGTCTTCCGCGCGCGGCTGACGCCTTGGCTTGCGCGTTGGCGAATTCGACCGCATCTTCCACAGCACGGTGGAGCGCCACTTCGAGCCGCAGCAGCTCATCGCTGCTGGTTGACCGGAAGTCGATGGTCGCGAGCGCATTCTCGGGGATCGAATTGACGCTGGTTCCACCGCGGATCGTTCCGAGATTCAGAGTGGTTCGGGGCTCGTCGGGGATGGGGGTCCGTGCCAGCGTGGCCAGGGCCATGGCCAGGGCGGCGATGGGATTGGGAGTGCCGGCATCGGTAAAGCTGTGGCCTCCGGGTCCGGTGATCGCGATCTGGAAGCGGCGGCTTCCCAACGCCTGAGTGACGGCCGAGTCCGCTCCGGCGCCGTCAAGCACGATGTGGGCGGCGATCCGGGTTCCGAGGGTGCTGGCATACAGATGGCGAATGCCGCGCAGATCTCCTTCGCCCTCCTCGCCCACATTGCCTACGAACAAGAGCGGCAGCGCCAACTCAGCCTTGGCCTGGGTGAGCGCGTGTGCCACGGCCAGCAGGCCGGCGATTCCGGCGCCGTTGTCGCAGGCTCCGGGAGCTTCGAGCCGCTCGATTCCTTCCTTCTCGGTGACGCGGGGGTTAATGGGCGTTCCAGAGGGAAAAACTGTGTCGAGGTGGGCCGACACCACGACGATATGCCCGGTGCTCTCGGGATGGAGGCCGGAGGGATTGAGAAACCCCAGGACGTTTCCGATCTCGTCGGTTTTTACGTCGGCGAGACCGGCCTCGGCGAAGCGTTCGGCAATCCATTGAGCCCGGGCGTGTTCGCCGAAGGGCGGCGC
The DNA here is from genome assembly GCA_963730805.1 of uncultured Acidobacteriota bacterium. Lineage (GTDB taxonomy): Bacteria > Acidobacteriota > Terriglobia > Terriglobales > Acidobacteriaceae > Telmatobacter. The sequence continues at coordinate 1,738,091 of CAVSTL010000001.1, forward strand.
CGGAATCCCCACCACCGCCGCGTGCCAGTCCATGATTTTCTTCGGATTCCCGTGGAGCCAGGCAAAGGCGGCGTGGGTGGGCCGCTTGCCGGCCAGGGCCGTCACCCGTGAGAAGGCGGAGATTCGAGCAGGAGGAGGCGGCATGCGATTGATTTCAGGGTAGCAGGGTGGGCATTCGCCAGGTTTCAGGGATCCGGTTTCAAAAAGAAGGCGGCTGCTCTTCGGAAGAGTATTCGACCGAATGCAGGAACAGTCCCCGGGCGGGCGCGGTCGGTCCGGCCGCTGCCCGTGCGCGGGCGGCGATCATGGCGGGAATTTCTTCTGCGCGGCGATAGCCACGGCCCACGTCCAGCATGGTTCCGACCAGGTTTCGGACCATGTGATGGAGGAAGCCAGTGCCACGTACGCGATAGACGAATAAGGCGGTTTCTCCTGTCGGCTGTGATTCCCACGAGGAACCGAAGATGGTTCGAATGGCGCCGGGTTGGGTGCCGTCCTCCTGCTGGGAAAGGATAGCGGGGGCCGCTCTTTTCCCGGAACGGGCGGCGGCATCGGGGTCGGTTGCGGCAAAGCTCAGAAAATCGTGGGTCCCGAGGAACAGACCGGCCGCCTCCTGTAATGCCTCGAGACGCAACGGCCACGGATAGGAATACGCGTATCGGGCGAGGGTTGGCGGGCACTCGACGATCCGGTGTGAACCGGCCGGCGGCCGCTCGAGAAATACGCGGTATTCGTAGGTTTTGGCGAGGGTGGAATGGCGGGCGTGGAATCCGGGAGGCGCGATGTTCGCTTCGAGAATGCGGATCGCTGCGGGAAGGGTGCGGTTCAGGGCGCGACGAAGGCTTCCCGGCGGAATCGGCGCCCGCAGCAGGAAACTGGCAACCTGGCCCAGCGCGTGAACGCCCGCATCGGTCCGACCCGAGCCCTGGGGGAGGGGGGACTCGCCGGTGACCCGGCCAAGCGCGGCTTGCAGTTCGCCCTGGATGGTGGGCTCGCCGGGCTGAATCTGCCAGCCGCTGTAGCCGGTTCCATCGTACGAGATGGTGACTTTCCAGTTCGGCATCTGGCCCGGTTGAGGGGGGTTTGTCAACGGTATGATTCCCCAGTCGAAAGGCGTTTCTAACAGGGTACTCGAGGCCGGCCGACACCGATTTCCGACCCCGAGGTGGGATATACTCAGGTTTCTTGATCAATGCGACTTGAACGGGACGCCAACCGCGCAGAGCCATCAAAACGCGGAACGTTTTCGCGATTGAGCGCGTATTGATGGGTGAGCGATGAACGCAAATTGGACCTCACAGCGGTGATCGCCAGGGGAGTGTGACGAATTTTGCGTCCGGAGCCAGCCTCCGGGCGTCTTCATGACTGGCACCCCACATGCCTCAACCGATCGTGGAGAGGAATCATGCATTTGTACGGTACACGTGTGTTTGAGCGCCCGACTGTTGCGGCGCGCACAGTCCGCGGGGTGGAATTTCGCGGCCAGGCGGGCCAGAAACTGCGCGCTAGTGCAGCGCTGATGCTGGGATTGATTGCGGGAATGCCATCGGGTTTTGCGCAGCAGGCGGCGACCTCGACTCCTGACAAGCAGGCGTCGAACCTTCCCGCGGCGCCCGCGCCTGTTTTGACGGAACCGTTGAACCTTCGTACTTCAGCGCGCGATTTTTCCCAGCCGGCGGGCAGGCTGCGGGGGAATCCGATCAATATGTATCGGGCTACGACGATTCCCAAGGCGAGTCTTGTCAATTCCGTGCGTCTTGGCGACCTGGTCAAGGACGGCAAGATTTATCTGAGTCTTTCCGATGCCCTGGCACTGGCGCTGGAGAATAACTACGATATCGCGATTGCGCGCTACGACCTGGACATCGCCGATACCGATATTCTGCGATCCCGGACGGGCGCGACGCTGCTTGGTGCGCCGGCCGGGCTGGTGGAAGGCACACTGAGCGGTTCCCAGGCGACCTTGTCGACGGGCGGCGGTCCGGGCGGGACGTCGGCAGGTTCGGGTGGCGCCGGCTCCGGATTCGGCGGCATCACATTCACTACGGCGGGCGCGGGGCCGCTTCCCGAGTTGCTGGAGCCGACCATCACCGGTTCATTGCAGTTCGACCGCGCAACCCAGCCTTCCAGCAGCTTTTTTACCGGCGGCAACAGCACATCGAATACCTACAACTTCGGGTATAACCAGGGTTTCGTGACCGGCACGGCGTTTCAGTTCACATGGGACAACAACCGGTCTACTTCGACCAACGCGGTGACAACGTATAGCCCGCAATTTCAATCGAGCTTCAAGGCCCAGGTGACTCAGCACTTGCTGCAAGGCGCTGGAATCTGGATCAACAAGCGCTTCATCTACCAGGCGCTCAACGATCGGCGCATTACCGATTCGTCGTTCCGCAACCAGATTCTCTTTACGGTCAACCAGGTGGAGAGCATTTACTGGGGCCTGGTGCAGGAATACGAAGATGTGCAGGCGAAAGAGCGAGCGCTGGAGCAGAGCACGAAGCTGGATGCCGACGTGAAGAAACAGCTGGAGATCGGCACCATGGCGCCGCTCGATGTGGTGAGTGCGGACTCGACGGTTGCCACCGACAAGCAGGCGCTGATCAGCTCTCAGAGCAGCTTGAATTACCAGCAGCAAGTGATCAAGCAGGCCATCGCGCGCAACCTGAACGATCCGGCGCTGGTTACGGCGCCGGTGATTCCGACAGACCGCGTGAGCCTGGATCCGATCCCTGAAGAGCAGCAGACGGTGGAGCAACTGGTGCAGGTAGCTTTCCAACAGCGGCCCGAGCTCGAACAGGCGGTGCTGACGCTGCGCAACGATGAGATCACGCTGAAGGGCGCGCGGAACGCGCTTCTTCCGCAAGTGGATATCTTTGCCTATCTGAGCGGAGCCGGTGTTGCCGGCACGGTGAATCCGAAACTCAACTGCGCGTTCTTTGGCGGAGTTTGCCCGCCGAGCATCGGCGGTTATGGAACGTCGCTCCAGGATGCGTTCAACAACTCGTCTCCGGACAAGGGAGTCGGGTTCAACATCACGATTCCGATCGGGAACAAGCTGGCGCAGTCACAACAGGCGCGGTCGCTGATGGAGTACCGACAGGCGGAGCTGCGGCTGGAGCAGCTTTACACGCAGATACGCATGCAAGTGGTGAATGCGCAGTTCGCACTGACCAACGATCGGGCTCAGGTTCAGGCCTCGGTCGCGGCCAGAGACTACAGCAATCAAAGCCTGGAAGCGGAACAAAAAAAGCTGGGACTGGGTGCTTCCACGGCTTCGCTGGTGCTGCAGCAGCAGCGAAGCCTGGCGACGGCGGAATACAACCTGATTTACGCGAAGGCTCTTTATGCCAAGGACCGGGCGACGTTTTACCAGATGCTGGCTTCGACTCTACAGCACTATGGGATCAATCTGAACGATGCCGCCACGGGCGAAGTGAAGACGGCACCGGTGATTCCGGGCCTGGAGCCGGCCAAGGACACACGAGTGGCTCCGACGGCGGCTCCGAGCACCCGATAAACGGATTTCGAAACACGAAGACCCGGCTGCGGCCGGGTCTTCGTGTTTCGAGGGAATTCCCACATTCGAATCAGGGCAGGCGCGTGCGAGCCACCGAAAAGGGTGCGCGTTTTTTTTTCATATAGATCTGGGTGGAATCGAGGATCACCTGAATCCGATCGCGAATGCTGCGGATGGTGCGGCGCGGGACTCTTATGCGGGCGATTTCGGCGAAGCAGGCCTTAACCCTATTGAGCCAGGAGAAACAGGCTGACGTGAATTGAACGGAAAGGCTTGAAGGGGTTCGAGCAGGGCAGTTACGAGGGCAATGGGAAGGCCGACAACGTTGAAATAGCAACCCTCGATGCGAGGTATCCATCGGGCAGCGCGGCCCTGGATGGCGTACGCACCCGCCTTGTCCATTGGTTCCCCGGTGGCGACATAGGATTCGATCTCGGCGTCAGACAAGGAGAGGAAGCGGACAGCGGTGACTTCGGCGGCGACCTGGGTGGACTGGGAAGCAATGACAGCGATGCCGGTAATGACATGATGGGTGCGACCGGAGAGTTGCCGCAACATGCGCATGGCGTCGGCGGAATTTTCGGGCTTGGCGAGGATCAGATCATCGAGGGTGACGGTGGTATCGGCGCCGAGGACAACGAGTTCCCTGTCGGGGGATCCGGGATCTGGGTAGGAGCCGGATTGAGATTCGTCCAGTTCGCGAAATACGGTCTGAGCTTTTTCGCGGGCGAGGCGGGTGACATATGCGAGGGGAGCTTCGCCGGGGAGAGGATCTTCGGGCACATGGGCGGGATGAACGATGAAGGAAAAGCCGGCCTGGGTGAGTAACTCGCGGCGACGCGGCGAGGCTGAGGCGAGGACGAGCATCAAGGAGATTATGTCAGTTTCGGCCGCCGCGATCAGATAGTCAGGCCGGTCTGGTGGCCTGCGGCCGTGGCCAGGCCCCAGGCCATGGCCGGGGTGTTGTGCGCGATTCCGAAGCGGCCGTCGGGACCGAGCAGGATGATACCGCCGTGGCCTCCGAGGCGATTGAAGAGGTAGGAAATGGCCTCGCGCGCGGCGAACTCTGGTGAGGAGCCGGAGGCGACGCGGTCGGTAGCCCATTTGCCGAGGACGAGTTTCATGATCGGCTCTCCCCACCCGGTGAGCGAAACGGCAGCGGAGAGGTTGTCGGCATAGCAACCGCATCCGATGAGCGAGGAATCGCCAACGCGGCCCGGAGTTTTATTCAGAGTGCCGCCGGTGGAGGTACCCGCGGCGAGGTCTCCGTGACTATCGAGAGCGACGGCACCGACGGTGTCGTGGGATGCCGCCGGTTCGGATTGGTTGAGGTCGACGGCGGTTTCGGGGCCCTTGTCGTCGCGGTGAATATGTCCGGAGAAGGTTTCGTCGGCGAATCCGGCTGCATGCCTGGATTGCGCATGGACAAGCCGGGCGCGTTCGCGGTCGAGAACGAGATCGCTGTTGTCAATGAGTTTCATGCCGTGGGAAGCAGCGAATGCTTCGGCGCCAGGTCCGACGAAGTAGACATGGGGGCTTTGCTCGAGAACGAGGCGGGCAGCCAGAATGGGATTTTGGATGCGCTCGACACACGCCACGCCGCCGGCTTTCATGCGACCGCCGTCCATGAGAAGGGCATCGAGTTGGACGCGACCGTCGGAGGTAAGAAAGCTGCCTCGACCGGCGTCGAAAGCAGGGTCATTCTCGAGCACCACGACGGCCGCCTGGACAGCATCGAGAGCGGAGCCTCCCCGGGACAGGATCGCGAAACCGGTTTCAAGAGCGCGGCGGACACCGGATTCATGTGCGGGTGCATCCGATGCCGGAATAGCCCAAGCACCACCGTGAACGATGAGGATGGGACCGTGCGTGGAACGGGATGTCACTTGCCTATGGTAGTTCATCCGGGAGGGGCTGCGGCTGTGAAATCCGGAAGCCGTGAAGACGATCAGGAAAAACGGGCGCGGAATTTCTGTAAAGAGCAAGACTCATGGCAAGAACAGCCTATCAAGGCAAGTAAGTCAGGTTAGAAGTAAACGCCGAAATCGGGCATAAGTATCAGGAACTATATGGGTTTGATAAGTTGGTCACGTTTTGCAGATAATTATTAGAAGATTCGGTAAGCTAAGTACATTCATCAGGCAATCCAAAATAATCAGGAAATGAGTTTCCTGGAATAAGGCCGGGCTGCTTTCCGCGGATTTCGTACGTGGAAAGAAGAATCCTGCTGAGACTCTAAAGCGGATCAGGGTTTCCTGAAGCACGAAGGTGTGCGGCCGTGCCGGAAGAGGAAACCTGCTTCAAACCGGAGCGTCGAAAAGCCGTGGAAGAGAGTCCGGGATTGGCGGAAAAAATGGTCCGGACGAAAACGAAGAAAGCACCAAGGGCAAACAAGCAAAAAACAGGAACAGCAAAGCGCGAGGGCGCGGAGAAGATGGGCGACCTAGCCGACCGCGGACTAACGGACGATTGCGCAAAACTAATGTCGCCGGTGATAGAGAAAGTGCTCACCGGAGATAAGAACTACCTGCAGGAATTGGTTAGCTTAGCCCACAAAGCTCCACACGATGAAAAGCTGGCGCGAAGGCTAGCGGATTGAGCCAAGCGACAGTGTGGGGAGCGGAACCAGAATGGCTGGGTGAGTCGAGCGAAGAAACAGCTGAGACCTGGACGTCGAGCCGCGAACCGGAAAACCAACTGAACTGATCCTGCGGCCGGGAAGTCAATATTCAACAATTGGAACAAGAAACGTTACGGCCACCTCAGGTAACGCTGCGAAACTGCGAGCGCGGCCTGAGGGACGGTCGGGGATTTGTGATCTGCGAAGAGGGAGCGGAAGACCTGCGATTGGCTGAGATTTGGCAGGTGCTACCACGCGAGCCCAGAGGAAAAAGAAGACGATATGAAGCTCACGATTCATGCCGCATTGTGGCTGGGTGTCTGTAGTATCGCGTGTACGCTGACGAGCGCTCGAATGGGGGCCCAGACGTTCACGACGACGACGGTGCAGGGAACCGTGTATCTTGCCAATGGGCGCGCGGGATCGGGCACGTTGCAATTGAGCTGGCCGGCATTTACGACGGCCGGTAACCAGGCTGTAACAGCAGGGCGGACGACTGTAACTATCGGGGCGGACGGATATGTCAGCGTGAATCTCGCGCCGAATCTAGGATCAACGCCGGCGGGCCTGTATTACACCGCCGTTTACCATCTAAGTGACGGGACGACCAGCACCGAATACTGGGTTGTTCCGGCGGCAGCGCAAGCGAACTTATCGCAGGTGCGCGCACAAGTTATGCCCGCGGCGCAAGCGGTGCAGGCGGTAAGCAAGGGCTACGTGGATCAGTCGATCGCCGAACTGACGCAGAGCTTGCTGACGGCATCGGGAGGATCGCTGAGCGGACCCCTATTTCTGAATGGAGATCCGTCCCAGCCGACGCAGGCCGCGACCAAGCGTTATGTGGACAGCGCATTCTCGCAGGCAGTGCCGCTGAGCGGCGGTGTGATGAGCGGCCCATTAACCAGCGTGCAACTGGGGGCGGCCTATCAGGCGGATCAGTTTCCAGGCGCAGACTTTGGAGCCAAACTGCAGGCTTGCTTGAATGCGCTTAACGGAACTTATGGCGGAACGTGCGACGCGCGGAATTTTACAGGCACCCTTGCGATGGGCACGACGGTTGCGGTGACCACGGCGAACGCGACGGTGCAGCTGCCATGCGCGACGATCGCGACGGCGAATCAAATAAAGATATCGGCCGGAACAAGAAATGTGACCCTTCACGGGTGCGCGCTGCGCGGAGCGAGCGATGCCAGCGGGAGCCAGGGCGGGACGGTTTTTCTTTATTCCGGCGCCGGGTCGATGATCCAGGTGGGAGATCCAACTTACTCGACTAATACAGTGGGATTCCACCTCGATAACGTTGTGATCAATACGACCGCATCCACTAATGCCACGACGGTGGCGTTTACGGCATTTCGGTCGCAGGAACTAAATCTGGAGAGCCTGTATCTACTGGGGAATTCCAACCAGGCCGGCATGATCCTCGACGGCACCGGGAACTATACGGGCGGAACATTCCAGGACATCGAATTTGGCGGATTCGGAACGGCACTTAGCGGGATCGGGCACCAAGTTAGCAATTCGGCCACGACCGACTGGGTGAACGCGAGCGCATTTCTTCGCCTGCACATCAACTGTCCCACGAGCGGAGGCAGCCCGACACCGGGAACTTATGGAATCAACTTAGTGCAAGGGGATGGCAATACATTTACCGGAGGAGATGTCGAAGGATGCGACACCGCGCTGCACCTGGGACAGAATGCGCAGAACAATACGATCGTGGGGCTGCGCAACGAGAATTCGATCAACCAAGTAGTCGCGGACGCGGGCAGTTCGTACAACAACTGGATGACCGGTGGCACTATGTTCACCGGACAGTTGACGGACAATGGCACGCGCAACAGCTTCCTCGATACGTTTCACAGGAGTTTCAACGGCTTGAATGGTGACTGGTACGGTAGCCAGAAAGACGCCACGGTTACCAATCATTATCGGCTCGGCACGGGAACCGGGAACGAACGGGGTTTATTGAACCGCTATCAAACGGACTGGGGATATCGGTGGACAACGGGTTTGAGCGATGCGAGCGCCGGAGCGCAGTTCTACCAGGTCCTGGACGAATTGAACAACGTTTACAGGTTGTCAGTGGGGCAACACAATCCCGGGCAATCGAGCACCAATGATCAAACGGTAGTCAATGCAGCGGGCACCGGGGCGGTGGTCCTGAACGGATCAACCAACGCAGGGACCGGTGGCGTGATCTTTGGAGCGGGGGGTTCGTCCGGCGCAGCGGTGGCGACAATCAACAATGCCGGAAATGCGCAATTCAATGGGTCTTTGCAGGTGGGCGGCCCCTCGACGTTTACGAATTCGACGACGGTGAAAAACCAATCTGACGCGGAGATCGACAGTGTGTTGTGGGCCGGTTCGACAGCGAATCAGAAGGAATCTGTCATATACAAGGACTATACGGGAGCGAGCCAATGGTACATGGTGAAGGATGCGACCAATAACTGGGCGCTTAACTCGGCCCTGGGTGGACTTGACAGCTTCAAAGCTTACCAGAGTAATAACAGCGGCGACACCTATGTGAACGCGAGCAACCCGGCGGGGCATATTCGCCTGAATTATGAGACCGGTTCGGGGGCGGAAACGGACATCTATTCCGGAACAAGTTCGTCGCTGGTTGCGGCGTTTCTTGGGACGAGCGCGATCAAGTTTCCCGGGCTTGCGTCTTCGAGCGGACGTAACTGCGTACAAATCGATAACTCTGGTTATATTTCGAATACGGGAACCGCATGTGGCACAGGAACCGGCGGAACGGTGAATGCGGGCAATGCAGGGCAGGTGGCGTACTACGCCAACGACGGCACGGTCATTGCGGGCACGAACTCGGTTGGGATTACGTCCGGGGGAACGGGAGCAACCAATGCGCAACAGGCCCTGCAAAACCTAGGGGCGCAGGCGGCGCTGCCGGGCGTGAGTTCGGATGGGTTGTCGGGGGTGAGTGTGAGCGGCAATGTCAAGGCAGGCGCCGCGATAGCACAATCTATCGGAGGCTTGCGCTACAGTTCGCAGTTTCAGACCGGCGGCGGGAACAACGGCATTGCCAATGCGGCGGCGGCCAATCAAACCGTGGTGGCTGATCCAGGCTACGCGGCAACGGAGCAATATTCCCCAACGTCAACGATTTCCAACTGGCCGAGTGCGTTTACGCTTCAGGATTTGCGCGGCGGCCACAATCTTTACCTGACGCATAATCCGCCTCCCGCGTACTCTCCCTACGGCGATCCGACCAACACGGACACACTGTTTTACACGCAGCACGACGGCGCCCCGGCATGGCCCGGGGATCTATTTCAAATCGGATACCGATTCAGCCTGAATTCGACGTCTCCCGGGGGGAATTTCGACTATCCAAATGTGGGCGCAGGTGCAGCCTCGGGATGGGAGGAACCGCAAGCCCTGAGTGTTGCGGAAAATTCTCTGGGGTCGAGCATCGCCATCGCGCTGCCTGTGGGGAATAACAAAACCGGCACAGGGGACCAGGTTGCCGGATACTTCTATAACTTCAGCTACAACGGCGGCGCGACTGGATTGAGCGACGAGGGCAAGAAGGCCATTGGCGCGACCAATCAGCAGGTAGCGGCGGAATATTCAGGAACCTGCTCCTCCGGCTGCACGACGGGATCGATTCAGGTTCATACCACCTGCAGGACAAGTACAAATGGGTGTGCCAATGGTCTGGGAACGGGCTCTCCGATCGCGACTGGAACCGGGGAATACGCCATTGATTCAACCCAGACTCCGATAACAAACACGATTACGAATCTGGTGAATTCTCCCCTGTCTACAACCACCATTTCGGCCTTGACGATGGGGAGCACTGTGCCGGTTTCAAATGGATGGGGAACACAGCAGGCAAACATCTCCACGCCAAACCGGATGTACTGTTACCTGTCATCGTCCTCACTGACTTCAGTGGCCAACGCCGGCGGGGGGTCGACTGTCTATACCGGCACGATCACCAACGGAGCGAACAACGCCCTGGCGAACTGTGCGGTGAATATTGCAGGCTTTGGGAATTCGGCTAATAACGGGTCGTTTACGGTCGTATCCTCGACGAGCACAACCATCACGCTGAGCAATGCTTCCGGCGTAGCGCAGAGTGGAAGCGCGACAGAGACTGTCTATCCGTTTGCGGCCATGATGACCTTTCCGATTACGCTCGTGGGCGGGACGGGGTTCGACGCTACACACTCTCTTTGCTTCGCGACAACCTATCACGAATGCGTGGTGCCGACCGCGGCGGTTAACGCCGGCGGTGGGACGTGGAACATCACGGCACCGTTGCGTCACGCTCACGCATCGGGCGGATATGTGTTTCAGGGCGGCATGGCGGGATACGGGATGGAAATCACCGCCTACACTCCTACCAGCGGCAGTCTCACGTTCCGCTACCTGTTCGATATTCTTGGCTCGACGGACGCGAATACGCTCCAGGCGACCTGGTGGTTCCAGGGAAGGCCAAGTGTGCTGACCCGGCTGAGCAACCTGAACATCAACAATTCTCTTTATGGCTGCGCGAACGCAACCAACGTCTCCAACACAGGAACGGCGGTGACGGCAACGTTCTCCAGCTTCTGCGCAACCAACTTCGGAAGTCTGCCGGACTACACGGGCGCGACGTTCTATTTCACCAATGGCAGCAACGCCACGATCAACGGGAATTGCACGGGGGTGACGTGGACGGGCGCAAACAACACCTTCACATGCACCAATGCCACGGCTGCAGGTTCCAACTCAGGCATGACGGCTACGTTCCAACTTAGTGCGGCGGGACAGAATGGCTTGAACGTAATCAAGCTATGGCCGATGGCGGAAGTTATCGATGTGCAGGATTACTCGACTGTGCCGCCATCGACAAACGGCACCCTTACGCTTGAGCCAAATCCCAACCTCGTGATGGCCTCGAACGACGTCATCGAAGAACAGAGAGTAGCCGCTGACATCACGAACGGAGCGGTGGTCAGCAATATTCCTATCAATCCCTACATGTTTGAGCATGGTCTTTCCGTGGGCACGAGCAGCCAGCTATCGACAACGGGACCGCAGGGAGGAGGATTGAGCGTATCCAATTCCAACTCGGTTCTGGGTCTTGGCTCGAGCAACACGAACAGTCTTTACAAAGGCCAGGGCGGGTACTTTATTCCGCCCAATATGATCAATTTCACGGGGCCATATTTCATCGGATTGGATTTCAGTCAAGGTCCGGCACAAAACACGGGACTGATATCCCTGCTCCATACCGCAACGCAGGTTGCCGATCCCACTTATTGCTATCGCATCTGGGATATTTTCGAATTGGGCAACGCGCCGTTCTATCTCCAGAACTGCCCTAACTCAAAGGCTGTAAACCTGGTCACGAGCGGCTTGTACACGGAGCAGCCTTCCAGCTATTTCCTGAATACCGCGGGAACCGCGACCTACACCGCATCGAGCCACACCTTTAACGGGAATGTCACCCTGAATGGATCGTCCAACACGCTCGCCAACGCCAACCTTACGACCATCGGGGGGATGTTGAGCGGCCAGGGGATGAACTACGCCCCGTTTTCGAATACCCTTACAGCTTCCACCTGGGCGGCGCTGGGCGGATCTGGAACTGTAACTTGCAACATCACGGACGACTTAGGCAATCCAGCCTGCACCCTCACCGCCACAAACACCACGTACGCATGGGAGGACTCAAACATCGGCGTCCTTACACCCCTAACGCTAAACGCTTCTTATGTTACGCAGATACGAGCACGAGGGCACGCAGGTGGCGAACTCGTGACTATAGGAGCAGATCAAATCGGCAGCAACAAGACCATGACAACAAGTTGGGCAAACTATTGCGCAGTGGTGACCGCTACAAACAGTGGGTCGTTCCTGAATCGCATAGCGAACGTCACTCTGAACGCTAACGGCGCGGCCATCGATGTTTCTAATGTGATCACGGTTCCGGGAACCTCGTGCTCTCCTGCTCCGCTTCCGATAACGACCCTCAATAACCAATACACCGCGCAGACCAACGTCAACCATGCGGGCAGCTTCGACGCCAATGCCTACACGCTGTCAGGGGCGGCGACCAATACGGCTGGCGGATTGGCTGCGCTGAATGGTTCAGCAGTCCTGCCGACAGCGCAGGAGGGAACGGGAACCCCAGCGTCCGGCAAGTACGTAGATGGTGCGGCTGGCGCGTGGACCGCTTTGCCGCTTCAGACAGTGAATACCTGCGGAACAACGACGACCTGCTCCAACACGGCGCAGACATCTGCGCGCATGGTGCATGGAAATGTGGCGCTAACCGCAGGATCGGCCGTAGTGGGCAGCATGACGGCATGGACGGCAACGACTTCGTTCGATTGCACGGGAACGGACAAGACTTCAGTTGCCCCTGTGCAGATTGTGAACACGTCGACAACGTCGATCACGATCACCGGAACAGGCACGGACGTGATTGCGTATACGTGCGTCGGAAACTAGCAGCGGCAGCACAGGAGAAACGATGAGGGGGGGAGTTGCGACTTCATGGGCGGAAGATCTCGACCTTTGCGAGTTGAAGCGGCTGGGCAGGATTCTTGACCAGCAGCCGGCGAGTTTGCGCGGTGGCACGGTGGCGATGGAACTGGCGGCGCGACTACTGAAGGTGAGAACGAAGGAAGGAAGGACCGCGAGGTTGCGCGCAAACGCCGCGCAGAGGGAGTTTGAGCGGCGAAGAGGACGGCACAATATTGTTCTGAAAGCGCGACAGATGGGGTTGACGACCTGGGCCGCGGCGCGGTTCTTTCTGCGGACGATTACGCGGCCGGGGACGTTGACGCTGGAGGTAGCGCACACACAGGAGGCCGCGGAGGAGATCTTTCGCATCATCCACCGGTTTGTGGAATACCTGCCGCAGGAACTGCGGGAAGGGCCGTTGCGGACTTCACGGGACAATACCCGGCAGATCGTATTCGCCGAAATCGATTCGCAATACCGGGTGGTAACAGCGGGGGACCGGAATGCGGGCCGGGGATTGACGGTGCAGAATCTGCATTGCTCGGAAGTGGCGCGCTGGCCGGGCGATCCCGCGGAGATTCTGGCCGGGTTGCGAGCAACCCTTGCTCCGGATGCGGAGATGATCCTGGAGTCGACACCAGACGGCGTGGGAGGCTGTTTTCATGAGGAATGGACGAAGGCGGCGGAGACGGGGATGACGCGGCATTTCTTTCCGTGGTGGATGGAGCCGCGCTATCGTGCCGAGGCGGTGGATGCGAAGAGTCTGAGCGAAGAAGAACGCGAACTGGTGGATCGGCATGGGCTGGATCTGAAGCAGATCGGGTTCCGGAGGCGGGTGCGGGCGAACTTTCGCGGGCTTGCGCGACAGGAGTATGCGGAGGATGAGGAGAGCTGTTTCCGGGCCAGCGGAGACTCGGTGTTCGAACTGGCTGCGATCGAGGCGCGACTCAACGAGATGCCGGTAGCGGCAACGCGGCGGAGAAACGGGGAAGTGGAGATCTGGCTGCCGCCGTTGGCGGGGAAAAAGTACCTGGTGGCAGTAGACCCGGCCGGAGGAGGCAGTGAAGGAGACTATTCGGCGGCGCAGGTGCTGGAGATGGAGACCGGGCTGCAGTGCGCGGAGTTCGCGGGGCATGCAGGGGGATTGGAACTGGCACAGCTGATCACGGAACTTGCGGCCGAGTACAACCAGGCCTGGCTGGTGGTGGAGCGGAACAATCATGGCACGGGAGTGCTGGCGCTGGCGGAAACGGTGTGCCGCTATGGCCGCATCTACGAGCAGGCAGGACAACCGGGGTGGTTGACGACTTCGGTAAGCCGGCCGGCGATGATAGGGCGCCTGGATGCGGCACTGGTGGAGAAGCAGGAGTGTTTTATGAGCCGCCGGCTTCTGGGCGAGTGCCGGGGGTTCGTGCGGCTTCAGGACGGGCGAACGGGAGCGCGGGCAGGGATGCACGACGACCGGGTGATGGCGATGGCGATCGGGCTGGCGGCGCGGGCGGAGATGCTGGAAGGGCGACGACCGTAAGGAGTGGTTGGTGGATCGTGGTCAGGCCGGGGAAGGAGGAATCTCGCTGGACGCGGTCTTTCATGTAGCAAGTGTTCTGATTGCTGACGACTTAGTCATGGCCACTCATCACGGTTCACTTTCTTTAGGGATTGCCGGCGTTGGTTTGCAGATAATTTCGGGTCGAACGGGTAGAATTCGATTTTAGGAACTGGAACAGGGGCGGGATTGGCGGTTCTGGCGGTGCAGCATATCCGGCGGATGCGTGGCGGTGCGCAGGGGCAGTTGATGCTGGGCGCGGATGGGCATCCGTACGTGGTCAAGTTTCAGAACAACCCGCAGCATCGGCGAGTTCTGGCCAATGAGTTTCTGGCGTCGCGACTGGCGAAGGCGGTGGGGCTCACGGCTCCCGAGGCGGAACTCGTGGATGTGTCGGACTGGCTGGTGATGCACACGCCGGAATTGGAGATCGATCTGGGACGCACGCGGGTGCGGTGCGAGGCGGGATTGCAGTTCGGGTCGCGGTTCGCGGGCGGGCTGATGCCCGGGCAGGTGGTGGATTACCTGCCGGAAGAACAGCTGGTGGAGGTAAAGAACCTGGGAGAGTTCGCCGGGATCCTGGCGCTGGACAAGTGGACGGGGAATGCCAATGGACGGCAGGCGGTCTTTACGCGGCGGCAGCGGGAAAGGCGCTACCAGGCGGTGTTTATTGATTTCGGATATTGCTTTCATGCCGGGGAGTGGCGGTTTGAAGACTCGCCGCTGCGCGGGGTCTATTACCGGAATGACGTCTACCGGGAGATCACGGGGTGGGAATCGTTTGAGCCCTGGCTGAACCGGATTGAGACCATGCCGGAAGAAACAGTGTGGGCTGCGGCGAGCGAAGTTCCGGCGCAATGGTATGGCGACCTGGCGGAGATGGAAACCCTGGTGGAGAAGCTGCTGGCAAGACGAAGCCGGGTTCGGGAATTGGTTGAGATGTTCGGGAAGTCGGATCGGAGTCCATTTCCAAAATGGGTGGGGGGGGAGAAAAAAGTTCAGGATGGCTGGAAAGGCGGGCGATGGAATCCTACCATCGAGAGAGTGATGTGAGCGGCGGGCGCCTGGGATGAAGAGCGGAGAAAATCCGAAGCCAAAAGGGAGCGGCAGCGGGGGAGGGGGACGGCGGAATTGTGAATTCCAGCTGCTCCGCTACGTGGCCGACGCGGTGCGCAACGAGTATGTGCACATCGGCGTGATTTTGCGCGAGGACGGCAGCGCAGAGCCGCCAGAGGTGCGCTTTACGCGCGACTGGCGGCGGGTGCGCTGTCTGGATCCGGAAGCCGATACCGCAATGCTGGAAGGAATGGAGACTGAGCTGCGACGGCGGTTCCGCGAGGAACCGAACGGGCGGTTGATGCGGCTGCTGGAGGAATCGCTTTCGCTGAATGTGCAAATGACGGCCCCCAAGGCTTACCTTGCGGAGAGCCTTCCGGCGGGGCTGGAAGAATTGATGCGGCTGTATGTGGAACCACAGCGCCGGGAACGGATGCCGCGCCTGCGAGGGCGAGCGGCGATACAAGCGGCGATGCGCGGGGAATTTGAACATGCCGGGGTTTGGGACCTTTTGCGCAAACAGATCCGGGCTTCGGATTACACGCGGCCCGGGGATCCTCTGCGCATCGATGTCGGTTATCGGCCCAACGGTCTGATCCGGATGTTTCACGCGGTGAGCCTGGAGCCGGGAGTGGAGATGGCCAAGGTGCTGGCGTTCTCGGCATCGGGATTGATGGCGGGCGTGGAACGTGTCGAGAAGGCGACGCTGGAACTGACGGCGGTGATCGAGCCCGCGGCCAGGATCGGCGCGACCGACGAGGAGCCGGAGCGGCTGGAGATGTACCGGTTTGGCGTAGAGACGATGGAGGAACATCAGATTCGGGTGCTGACAACCTCGGATTTGGGGCGGGTGGCGGAAACGGCGCGCCGGGAGCTGCGGGTGTGAGAGAGACAGCTCCTAGCTTCTAGCTACTGCCTCGTAGTTTGGCTGTACGGCAAACGGCGATTTGCGGTCGCGGGGAAGGTTTTGGATTCACGGAGCCAGGGCCTGCGGTGGAGTTCACATTCAGAAGCTAAAAGCTAAAAGCTAAAAGCTAGAAGCTAGAAGCTAACGTTCGATGAGGCACAACCCTTTGGGCTGTGCCTTTTGTTTTTGGGGCGGCAAAGAAGGAAGGTGCGTGTGAAGTTGGGAGAACAGTTGCGGGATATTTGGCGGCAGGCGACGAAAGGCTCGCTGCTTCACGGCGGACGAGCCGGACGGGAATCAGGAATCGCAGTTGAGGCGGAGGCTGAGCGCAGAACTCTGGCGATGCCGTCGATTATGAGTCCGATGCACTTCCCAGGAAGGTTGCTGCCGAAGCCTACCCCGGTGAATCTGCGACGGTTTGCGGAGACGCCGGTAGTTCGGAGGGCGATCAACGTGATCAAGGACCGGATTGCATCGATGGATTGGCAGGTCCGGGTGCGGCGGGGTGTGATTGAGAACGATGTTGACGCTTTGAACCGGAAGTTGAACGCGCTGCGGAGGACGCTCGAAGAGCCCAATCCCGTGGACAGTTTTCGGACGCTGATTGAACAGGTGATCGAAGACGCGCTGACGGGCGGGTTCGGCGCGGTGGAGATGGAGCCCACCAGCGACGATGAACGGCCGGCGATGCTGTGGGCAGTGGATGGCGCATCGATCCGGATCAATGCCAAGTGGGATGGTCAGGCGGAGACAGCGCGCTACGCACAGGCCATGCCCGGGCAGTTGGAATCGAGTGCCGTGGACTTACGCGACGACCAGTTGATGTACGTACGCATGAACCCACGCAGCTTTACACCGTTCGGGCTGGGCCCGCTGGAAGTAGCGTTCGAAACGGTTAACCAGTTTCTGAGCGCACACCGGTTTGCGGGCAAACTGGCGGCCAACTCGGTGGCGCAATATGCGCTGTGGCTGAACGAGGCGACGCCAGTCCAACACGATCGCCTGATTCGCTGGTGGCAGGACGAGATCGAGGGCACAGGCAGGGTACCGTTGCTCTCGACTGAGCAGAAGCCCGAGGTTCTGCGGTTTGCCCAGGGCACGGATGCGGATCTGCGGCTGGCCTGGCAGGAGTTTCTGATCCGGATGGTGGCGAACGCGTTTGGCTTGCCGCCAATGTTGCTGGGCCTGGAGGGAGACGTCAATCGAGCGACGGCGTCGGAATTGGCGGACGAGGCGTTTCGCGGCGCGATTCAGCCGCTGGCGCAGTTGCTTGCCGGCCATATCACGCGCGATTTGTTTACCAAGTGCATTGGCTGGCGGGAATTCGAATTCATCTTCAACGATTTGAACGCACGGGATGAGGAAACGGAGTTGGCGGTACAAGTGCAACTTCTGCAGGCCGGCGTGTTGAGCGTGAATGAGGTACGGGCCATGCGGGGACTGGGACCAGTGAAAGAAGCAAGGACGGGAAAAAAGGGAACCTGGGAAAAGGGCGAGTTTCAGGCCTTTGACTCTTAGCAAACCTAATTCGTGCGACCTGATATTTAGACATCATGCGGGTTGTTTGACTCGGGCAGAAAGCGCTGAGGCAAGTGGTATAGGAGCGAACGTAGCGGTGAGATGTCAGGCACGGGCGCTTAGAAGCCAGATGCCGACGCACGCGGAGAAAACATGCAATTGGAAGCGATGGCAGTAAGGATTCCCGTAGTGGACGGGCACCCGAACCGGGTGGCGTTCGAAGGGATATTGACGATGGTGGACACGGCCAGCGACAGGGCGCCTGCGGGAGCACGGGGACACCGGGTAATGCTGACCAGGGAGGCCGCAGACAAGGCGCTGCCTTCCCTGCTGGGGATGGCGGTGGACTATCGGCCGGGGTGGGACGGGCACGACGCCCGATGCAAGATCGGAGTGCTCACCGAGGCCAACGTCGAGGGAAACAAGCTGACCGTACGGGGTTATCTCTATGCACGGGACTTTCCCGAAGTGGCGGAGGCAATCGTTGCTCATGCTCCCGAACAAATGGGGATGAGCTATGAGATAGCCGATGCGCGCGTGGAAGATATGCGGGCGGATATCTGGAAACTGACGCGAGTTACGTTTACCGGGGCGGCTATTCTGCTTCGGGAAAAGGCAGCTTATCGGGCAACCAGTTTCCGCATGGCGAGTTAGTCGCAGGCCCTTGATCAGGGGGCTCTTCACTTATCGAGCAACTGGGTATTGGTCAGGGTTATCAAGCTACATAACAGACTCTCTTGTTTCGCGGGCTAATGCGGACCTGGAGAGTCTGTTCTTGTTTTTCGTACAACATGGCCGGTGCATGTTGGGGCCAAAGAAAGGATGAGCATGGACAACAACGAAGGATGCGAACTGGCAGAGCGGCTGGAAGCTGCGACAAACCTGCTGAGCAAAACGCTGAACTTTCTGGAGGAGCGGCTTGCGGCCGCGAGCGCCCTTTCAGGCGAGGTGGAAAGGATCACGGCCACCGTCGATCAAAGCCGCCGGGAAGAGGAATTGGGGACCAAATTGGCGGAGGTGGAGCGGGAACTGGCGGAGCTGAGAGCGGCAGCAACACCCGCGACTCTAAGCTCGCTGCGCAAGACGGTTCCTGCAGCGACCACCGAGATGTTAGCCAAGCACGGTATTGGGGACGGGCCAGTGGATGTGCGCGCCCTGGACGCGGCCCTTGCCGGTCTGAGCCTGGAGCAGCGGATTGCGGTGAAGACGCAGTTGCTGCGCGCGGGAGCGATCGCGTAAAGCACTTCGTAGCTATTAGCTCTTGGCTTCTAGC
>CAVSTL010000002.1:0-587931 GCA_963730805.1 uncultured Acidobacteriota bacterium
GAGTCCGGTCTGCGCCAGATTTAGAGCAAACACGGCGCGCAGGGATGCCGTTTTCGCGAGTGGTGGACAGCGCGTTCAACAACGGAAACGTGCCGGCCAGGTAGATGAAATCCAAAGCGTCAACGGCAAGGCCGCTGGCGGCCGTGGAGTGACCGAAAACGGTTTCATAAATGTGCGCGGCCGCCCACAGCAGAAGGCCGGCGCTCGACCAAAGCCAAACAGGGCGCTCGCCGCGCGGCAAATGGCGCGCCCGCCAGATGCTGGCCGCGCTGGCGAGTATGGGCACGGCAGCCGTCAGACACCGCGATGCGGCGATGGTGTTCGCGCCGCCGACCAGCAGGACAAGCGCGTGCACACACACGACGGTCCAAAGCCCGTAGCCCACGATCTTTGTGAATTGCGTTCGAGCAGTTCGACGGAACGCGATAGCCGTATCGCTCATCTACAGGATCACTTAGCCCTCGTTCGAGAGTTTTGATTCTCCGTTCCTGGATGGTCCAAGGCTGTCAGTGCGACCAAAGTTCTTTTGTCTGTCCTGGCTTGTGGGAGGTGCACCCGTCCGAGTAACGCGGCGGGGCCATCTCTCTAACATAAACACCCCGGCTGCGCTCCGGCCAAGCAAACCAGCAAAAGAGGTAACGCCTCCGGATTGACTGCTGCGGTTCCAGTACAACAGCGGCCTTGGGTCAAATCTCCTTGTTATTGGATTGCCGGCGGTGTCGTTCTGGCTGTATCAGCGCCCGCCCGGCGCGGCAGCCTCCCAATCAATATGATGGAAGCAGCCGTCCCATGCCTTCCAGCGACATTTCAACCCGAACTCTGCCTACGCTCCACGAGTTCTTCGCGCCCGGAGGCATCCTGGCCCGTTCTCCGCTGCCCTATGAGTACAGGCCCGGGCAGCTGGAAATGGCCAAAGCCGTGGAACGGGCGCTTGCTGAACACCGCCACCTGATCGTCGAGGCCGGCACCGGCACGGGCAAAACCCTCGCTTACCTCCTGCCCGCCCTGCGCACCGGGCAGCGCGTGATCATCTCGACCGGAACCAAGGCCCTGCAGGACCAGCTCTACTTCCGCGACGTCCCTTTCCTCGAATCGCTGCTGGGCGAGCTGCGGGTCTGCTACATGAAGGGCGCGCCAATTATCTGTGCCGCCACAAGCTGGTCGCCCTGCGTACCCAGCCGATTTTCTCCGGACTGGAAGAAATCGACCAATATCGCCAGATCGCGGAGTGGGAGCAGACCACAGAAACCGGCGATCGCGCCGAGATTTCCGGCATGCCTGAGTCGAGCGCGTCTGGGCAAAACTGGACGCCCGCTCCGACGCCTGCCTCGGCTCCACCTGCCCGGATTACCGGCGCTGCTTTATCACCGAAATGCGCCGAAAGGCTCTCGAGTCCGACATCATCATCGTGAATCACCACCTCTTCTTTGCCGACTAGGCGGTCAAGCGCGAGGCCGGCGGTGCTCCCGATGCGGGCGTTCTGCCTGAGGCCGCGGCGGTGGTCTTCGACGAAGCGCACGAACTCGAGGAAGTAGCTTCCAGCTACTTCGGCCTTTCGGTCAGCAATATTCGCTTTGAAGAGCTGGCCCGCGATACCGACATGATGTTGCGCGGCAAAGAGGGCGCTGAGAGCCGTGCCCGGACTCACCCAGCAGCTTCGCGAGCGCTCCAGGCTGTTCTTTTCCGCCCTGCCCATGACCGGCGACGGCCGACAGCCCTTCACCGGCCGCGAGGAGTTCCTGGAGAGCTCCGGAGATCTCTACTTGAGCGTGTGCGCCTCGCTTCGCCGCCTTGAAACCGAAATGGAAGGGCTGAAGAACATCGACGAGGCTCCGGGCTTGCGCAAGCGCGTGGCCCGCTTGCGGTCGGAGCTCCAGTTTCTCCTCGAGTCCAACGCGACAAACACCGTCTACTGGCTCGAACGGCGCCTCTATGGCGGCACCGACCGCAATTCGCCGTCCTCGCGTATGAGGCGGTCCGAGGCGCGGACCACTTTCCTGCAGGCCACTCCCATCGACGTCTCGGAACTCTTGTCGGAGCTTGTCTTCGAGACCATACCTACCGTTGTGCTGACCTCGGCAACGCTGACAGTGCAGGGCGGATTTGAACATCTGCGCCGGCGCCTGGGACTGAAGGAAGCGCGCGAACTGGTGGTGCCGTCGCATTTCCGTTACGGCGAGCAGGCTTTGCTTTATCTGCCTCCGGAGATGCCGGATCCGCGCGATCCCGAATTTCCGGAAGCCGCGGCGCGCTGCATCCGGCGGGTGCTCGAAATCTCCAAAGGCCGCGCCTTCTGCCTTTTCACCAGCTACAGCCAGATGAGGGATCTCTACGAGCGGCTGCTGCCGGTGCTCGACTATCCCATCCTTCTGCATGGCAGCGCACCCCGCAAAGCCCTGCTCGACGAGTTCCGGTCGACGCCCAATGCGGTTCTGTTCGGGACGTCGAGTTTCTGGCAGGGCGTCGATGTGCAGGGGGAGGCCCTCAGTTGCGTCATCATCGACCGGCTGCCCTTTGCCGTACCCAACGATCCGGTGGTGCAGGCGCGCATGAAAGCCATCGAAGAGGCCGGCGGCAAGCCGTTCTTCGATTACCAGGTCCCGGAAGCAGTGCTCACCCTGAAGCAAGGCTTCGGGCGGCTGATCCGTTCCCTTGAAGATCGCGGGGTGCTGGTGCTGCTTGACCCGCGCATCCGGCGGCAGAGGTACGGGCAGGCATTTCTGGCCAGCCTTCCGCCGTACCGGATGACCGCCACAATTACGGATGTGGAGAAATTCTTTGAGCCGTCGAGTTAGCGTGAAACCAATGCCCATCACCACGTCAGACCTACTCCTTGTTGTCGATGTGCAGAATGACTTCTGCCCCGGCGGCGCTCTGGCCGTATCCGACGGCGATGCGGTCATCCCGGTGATTCATCGCATCGCGCCGCGCTTCGAGCATGCGATCCTCACGCAGGACTGGCACCCGCCCGGCCACCAGTCATTCGCGAGCGCCCATCCCGGCAGGCACGCGTTCGAACAGGTGAAGGTGAGTTACGGCGAACAGACGCTGTGGCCGGACCACTGCGTACAGGACACTCCGGGAGCGGAGTTTCACCCGGCGCTGCAACGCACCCGGGCGGAACTCGTCCTGCGCAAGGGGTTCCGGCCGGAAATCGACTCGTATTCGGCGTTCTTTGAGAACGATCGCAAGACCGCGACCGGCCTGGCGGGGTATCTGCGCGAACGGGGCCTCAAGCGAGTCTTTCTGGCCGGCCTCGCCTATGATTTCTGCGTTGCGTATTCGGCGCTGGATGCGCGCCGCCTAGGGTTCGCCGTCACTATCGTTCGCGACGGCTGCCGCGCCATCGATCTGAACGGATCGGTTGGCGCGGTGGAGAGACAGTTTGCCGCGACAGGAGTGGCCGTAATCGAAAGCTCCGCTTTGTCGTGAATGGAAACCCACTTCGGCGCTTACAATCGCAACAACCGGTTCGCCTGCATGTCCCGCAACTTCTACATTCTCGCCGCCGTTCTCGTCTTCTTCGCGCTGATCTCGGGGGGGATGTCGCTGGTGCCGTCAAGCTTTCAGCCGGGGCTGCCGGCCAACGGGACTTTGTGGCGGACCGTGTCGCTGCTGCTCCTGCTCGCGGGACTGGCTTTTGCCCTGATCGGGGTGATGAGCCACCTGTTTGAACAGGTGGACCGCCGCAGCGAAGAAGCCCGCCAGGATGCCCGGCGCAGGCGGCGCGAACGCGGGGAGATTTGACTCTTTGAGTTCGATCGTTATGGGGACAAAAAAACGGTCAAAAACAGCCAAAAACCGCGATATTTGCACCATGATTGCAACAATTTTCCCCGTAAAAATTCGGGTAAGCTAATGAAACAAAGATGGTTAACTGTGTTTTCACAGTTTCACAGCCCAGAATTTTTTTTTGTGCATCGGGCTCAACGGACATACAGAAGGCAAATAAAAGGCGAAGTTTTGAGCCCGTGAAGTGAGATTGCACATTCCCAACGAAGCCATGGACGATCCTGTTCTCCATTCCATTGTGCTCCGGGTGCAGGTAATTATCGGCAAAAGCCGGCAGGTGAAGACAGTTGATTCCAGGAGTTGTGGAAAAAGCCAACAATCTGGCGAAATTGACATGGCAAAAGTCTCGCAGGGGGGCTTTGCTATCAATGCAATCCTGCACAAAAAGAAGAGGCGGCTTGCCCAAGAAATGACGCCCAGCGCCTGTATCGGTTAGCCCAAACTGCCGAGTTGGCCACATCTATGTAAGTTGAGTAGGGCCTCCGGCCCGCGAAATCCTATGAAAATCGCTTCGATCCCAGCAATAATTGAAACGGCTGGGAGTGGCGAGATCGATTTGACAGTGGAGCTGCTAAAGCCGAATGTAAGTTTGATCGGGAGCGTGCGTGATTGAGCGAATAAATGGCGCGTTGTCTCTCCCTCGCGGGAGCGGCAATAGCCCGAGACCCAGGTTAATGTAAAGCCCGGCACGTTCTCCATTCCCCGCCAGGAGGAAGCTATGCCTTATAGGGTGGCGGGGATCGATGTCCACAAGAAGAGGCTGGCCGTAGTTGTAGCTGACGTCGAAGAAGACGAGTATCGATTTGAGCGACGCTGGTACGGCAGCAACCCTGAACAGTTACGCGTGCTGTCGGAATGGCTCATCGAGCAGCAGGTCGAGGAAGTGGTGATGGAATCGACCGCGCAATATTGGAAGCCTGTATGGGAAGCACTGGAGCGATTTTGGAAGAAGAAGTGCCAGAGTCGGGAAGGTGCAAGCCGGATGTCGGGAGCACTACATCTGGCGCAGGCGTTGTCTAATCGCGGGCGGCGCGGGCGCAAGTCAGATTTTAAAGACGCCGAACGTTTGGTGAAGCGGCTCGTATCAGCGGAGCTAGTCTTGAGCTTCGTGCCCGATGTCGAACAACGTCTGTGGCGAACACTAACCCGCACGAGGTATCAACGGACGCGTGACAAGGTTCGTCTGCAGAACCAACTGGAGGCACTCCTGGAAGAAGCCCATATCAAATTGTCCAGTTTGGTTTCGGATCTGTTGGGTGCCAGTGCACGTCGTATGCTCCGGGCGCTTGCGGATGGAGAAAATGATCCTGCGGCTCTGGCCGCTTTGGCCGATCGGCGCTTGCGCGCCACGCCGGCGCAACTGCATGACGCTTTAGGTGCCTGCACGGAGATCAACCCGGTCTATCGCCGGCTGGTAAAGTTGACACTCGACGACTTCGAATTCGTCGAGCAGCAGATCAGTCAACTGGACCATGAGATTGCCAGTCTGCTTCAGGGGAACCAAGATGCAGTCGAGCGGCTCGCGGCAGTCCCCGGGCTCGGCGTGGATTCGGCGCAACAGATTATCGCCGAAGTCGGTGCCAATGCAGCCACTTTCGCGTCGGCCAAAAAGCTCTCCTCGTGGGTAGGGGCATGCCCAGGCAAGGAAGAGAGCGCGGGCGTGAACCGCAGCCGACACTCGCCGAAGGGCAACCGTCAGATGCGCCGCATTCTCAATCAAGCTGCGAATGCCGCAATTAAACGCAAGGGGAGCATTTTCGATATCGTTTATCGTCGTCTCGTTCCGCGCCTAGGACATAACCAAACGATCGGCGTAGTTGCGAATCGCGTGTGCCACTTGATCTGGATAATTCTGCATAACCGCGTTCCGTATGAAGAACGCGGTCCTGCAGTGTCGAAACAGTCCCAACAACGCCGCACCGCAACGATGATCCGGAAACTCAGAATGCTTGGCTACCGAGTCGAACCTGTAGAAGCTCTGGCCTAAACGAGCACGATTTTCGACCCAGTCAAAGTCAAGAGAAAAGCACAGGTGTCCTTTGGCGCGCTCAGGAGAGCGCGCATTGATCGAATCAGGATGTGCCGTTACGCATCAGTGGCCTCTCGGCCGTTGGTTCCTGCCCTTAAGCAGAAACCACACATCCATTTGCGGCCTCGATTGAGCAGTAAATTAAGATTGCTCGCAGCGAGGGGGCGGACATGCGTTTCGGAAGCGTGTGTGCACTGACTGTATCAGGGATATTCCTCAGTTGTGGCTGCGAAACTAAGGCACAGCAGGAGTTCGCAGCACTCGAAGCAGTCAAGAATCTAAAATTGCCCAATCGGCCTGGCGAGGTGGACCTGTACTACAGCGCATGCTGCAAAGAACGGGCGATCGAGGTTCAAAATACGCTTGCAGACTACCTTCGTTTCTATGAGGAAAAGCTCGGTATTCATGTTCGGTTCGCAGTAGCCGTTCTCGACAAGAACGACTGGGAGCGGGTTGATGCGCAAAACCCGAACGATGCCGGCGGTCCCTACGGAATGACCCATTGGGTTGGGCCACCGTATGTGGCGTTCGTTCCCGCCGACGATAGTGGCGTCATCACGCAGAATCTGCTCGCAGATCGCGTTCACGAAACGACAGAGACGCGCGATCTGCTCAACTCTGTTCACATGAGCTTCGACCAGGCCGCGAGCAAATTTATCCTGCATCCCGCGATGCATGAGCTTGGCCACAGGCTGCTACGCGAGTACGGCATTCAGGTCGAAAGTCAGGAGAGCACGGCTTGGTTTTTTGAGGTGCTTGCCAGCTACTTTGCCTACGCATACGAGAAGGAACGACGTCCGGAACTGGCAACAATTGTCGAGGCCATCGCCAAAATGTCCTCTCCTCCAGTGATGCACACAGCGCCTTCAGACTTGCCAAAGACTCTGAGCCTGATGGCAAGCGGCGATAGTTCCAATTTCATTTGGTATCAGCATCGGTTCGAAGGCCGCATTGTGGACGTGTATGCGAGGCAAGGCTTGGACTTTCTGCCAAAAGTGAAAGCGGCGTTTTCAGGACAGAAAGGTGAGATCAATTCGAGCGATCTGATGAGCAGGCTGGAGCAAGCCAGTCCGGGGTTTGACACTTGGTCATCCCACCTTGCCAATACGAAGACAGATAAAAGGTCGAAAGGCAAGGTCGGCGATGATACGAACCCTCAATAAAGCGTTTGAGGATTGATCACGGGCCAATCACCGCTAGGCAACATCGGAAACGCCTCGGTGGCGAGTTTGGAGTGAGCCTCTGAACTTAGCGCGAGGCGTTTTCGATTTGCGGGTAAGAAGGAAGGCGCAGGCGTTGCGGTCGCGGTGATCCTGATTGGGATTATGGATATTGAATAGTGTTTGATAGTTCGGTGAGTGATTTCGGCGCGCAGTTTCTTCGCCGATGATGCTGAAAGTCGATAAGTGGATTTAAGGGGGATCTGCGGTGAGCCGGTTTGGGGCTGCCGTTGAACGTGGCGGTGGGTCTGTTTTGGAGGGTGGTCGCAGGCTTCTGCGCAGACGTGCGTAGAGCAAGCCGGTATCGCGGATTGGCAGAGCCGATCATGAGGAATCGAACCTCGCGAGGTATAACTGGGCGGCGGTGAAGCGCTCGACGACATGCATGGCTTTTCCGCACCGGGGACAGTGCCAGAGGTCGCCTTGCGTCGCCGGGGGGACAGGAAGTTGCTCGTGGCCATCGGCGGCGAGCAACTCGTGTGCGAGCGGCAAGAGCCGGTTGCGCAAACGATTGGCGAGCAGGCCGTAGTGGCGGATGCGCACGAAGCCCTTGGGCAGTACGTGCAGGAAGAAGCGGCGTAGGAACTCCACCGCATCCAGCGTCATGAGGCGCTGTTTGTTGCCGTGCGCATAATCCCGCCAGAGGAAGCTGACCCTCTGTCCATCGAAGGCCAGGAGGCGATGGTTGCTGATGGCCATGCGGTGGGTGTAGCGGCCCAGATAGCGCAGGACATGGGCGGGGCCGCCGAAGGGCGGCTTGGTGTAGACGAACCATTTCTTCTTGCCCAGGTTTGCGGTCAGATCCTCGAACCGCGCAGAGTCACGGAAATCGGCGGCCGGGCCGCGGCAGTCGAGCAGATTCTTGCCATAGAGCTGCCGTAGTCCGTCGAGGAACTTCTTTCGGAACACGGTGCGCAATACAGGGATGGGCAGCAGGAACAGCGGGTGGCTGGTGTGGATCCATCTCCGGTGGTCGGGTGAAAATCCCCCAGCGGGCACGACACAGTGGATGTGGTAATGGCTCAGCAGGTTGGAACTCCAGGTGTGCAGGATGGAAAGAAATCCGATCTCGGCGCCGAGCCGTTTGGGATCGGCGGCCACCTCCAGCAGGGTCTGGGAACTGGCCTCGAACAGCAGGTCGAAAAATGGTCTGGGTGTGGTGAGAGCCAGCGGGTTCAGTTCGTGGGGCACTGTGAAGACGACGTGGAAGTAGTTGGTGTTGACGAGGTCATGCTGCTGTGCCTCGAGCCACCGCTTGCGCTCCTGCGCCTGGCACTTGGGACAGCATCGTGATCGGCAGGAGTTGAAGGAGATGGGTGCTTCGTACTGGCAGTCGACACACTTATCCTTATGTCCGCCCAGAGCCGCAGTGCGGCAGCGCGCCACAGCTCGATATGCCTTCAACACCTGATAGCTGAGAGTGGCCTTGAAGCGTTGGAGAAACTGCCTGCCCTGTGCGCGGACGATATCGGCCACTTCGATGGCCGGCCGCGTCATGGACGCAGCGGGCGGTGATAGAAGCGGCGGCTCTGGTCCAGGCCGGACAGCTTCAGTTCCTCAATCGGGTTAGCGACCTGGTGGAGGTGGTGTTGCGACAGATGCAGATAGCGGGCCGTGGTCTCCAGATCTTCATGACCGAGCAAAAGCTGGATGGTGCGCAGGTCGGTGCCCGCTTCCAGCAGATGGGTGGCCCAGCTGTGGCGAATGAGGTGCGGATTTGACCTCTTACGAATGCCGGCCTTCCTGGCGGCGTTGCTGCAGGCAAGCCAGATCACCTTGTCGCTGATCGGCCGTTCGCAGTCCCGATGCAGGCGTGAGGGGAACAGGTAGGTCCGGGGCTTGAGCCAGCGCCAGTAGGCCCGCAGGGTCTCCAGCAGCGCCGGGCTCAGGGGCAGATCGCGGTCCTTGTGGCCCTTGCCGTCGACCACGTGGATGACCATGCGCTGGCTGTCGATGTGGGCGATCTTCAGCCGCGCAACCTCGGCGCGGCGCATGCCGGTGCCGTAGAGAACCATCAGCAGGGCGCGCTGGAAGAGGCTGCTGCTGGCCTCGATCAGGCGCGCCACTTCTTCTCGGCTAAGGATGTTGGGCAGCTTCCTTGGCACCTTGGGATAGGGAAGGAACTGACGGAACTCGGGGCGATGAAGCGTGCGTAAGTAGAAGAACCGCAATGCGGCCACGTGGTGCTCGACCGATCCCGGGCAGAGTTTTCGCTCCTTAAGCAGATACGCCTGGTAGCTGCGCAGGTGTTCCGGACCGAGCTTGTCGGGGGACTTGCCGAAATGCTGAGCGAACCGCTCGACAAACCGTAGGTAGTTTCGGATCGTTCCCTCGGAATAGTTACGACGCTCGAGTTCCTCGAGCATCATTTTGCGTAGGTGGGTCACAGTGGGTTACCTCCTGTGCCCCACACCCTAAACCAGCCACAAAACTACTCGACAGCCACTACCGCAGCGACCGCGGCGCCTGCGGCTTCGTTCTGACCGCGGATGCGGAAATAACGAAAAGCAGGGGCTAGAGCCCGCTCGTTTGATTGGGTTTATTGGCACGACTGAAGAGACTGCGGAAAAACAGTGAACAGCGGGTGGAGGGCGAGACGGGACGTCCCTCGGGGGCTAAAGCCCCGTTCATTCTGCTGAGGTTAATGTACGGGCTGAAGCCCGTACCCTCCAGCGTGTCTTACTTACCTGCTGGTCATGCATGGAGTTTTTCCGCAGCCAGTGAAGTCGTGCCCGGTTACAAGGCGCTTTTGTTTCGAGTTTTTCAACCAACTCCTAGGGGAGCGAAAAGGCAAGGACATAATCGCCCTGCCTGGATCCTAATTTGCCGTGACCTCCCGCGCAGATCACCAGGTACTGCTTTCCTTTCCACGTGTAGGTCATGGGGGTGGCATTGGCCGCGGCGGGGAGTTCGTAGGTCCACAAATCTTTCCCGGACGCCAAATCGAAAGCATGGAGGCGGGGATCGATGGTTGCGGAGGTGAATACCAGTCCGCCGGCGGTGACCATGGGCCCGCCGAGGTTGATCGAGCCTGTTTCTTTTCCCGGAATCAGCGTGCCGAGCGGAACGTTCCAAGCGACTTTTCCGGTAAACAAATCGACCGCTTCGGTGGTTCCCCAAGGCGGCGCATTGCAGGGAGTTCCGGTGGGAGAAAAGAGAAACGTCCGGTACATGGCGTAGGGAGAAGGCTCCTGATCGCCAAACTCGCCATAGATGCGGTTGTCCTGATTTTTGTGCGTCTCCTCGGCATACTCAGCGCGCGGGATCAGCTTGACCCAAGCCACCAGGCGGTTGGTATTCACGATCATCAGGTGGTTTTGCGACTCGTATGCGGCGCTTCCCCAATTTACGCCTCCCACGTTTCCGGGGGCCTGCACCGTGCCGGCCAGGCTTGGCGGGGTGAAGATGCCTTCGTTGCGGGAAGCGGCAAGCTTGTTCCGGCACCAATCCGTGTCGTTCTGGGTGGGTCCCCAGGTGTCGGCGGCGTCGAATTTCTCCGCCACGAGCGAGATCGTAGAGAACGGCTGGGTCGGCGAACTTTCCTCGCCGGCGATGTCGGAGCGCGGGACGGGGCGTTCTTCGACCGGCAGCAGCGGCGCGCCGGTGAGCCGGTTCAGGACGAACACGTGGCCCATTTTTGTGTTGATGACGACGGCAGGGGTTCCGTCTTTCCAGGTAAACAAGGTGGGCTGGGCGGCGACATCGTAGTCCCACAAATCGTGGTGCACAACCTGAAATCCCCAAACCAGTTCGCCGGTGGAAGCACGGAGGGCCACAACGGAGTTGGCCCATTTGTCGTCGCCTTTGCGTATCCCGCCGAAGTAGTCGGGCGCGGCGCTGCCGGTGGGCACAAACACCAGGTCGTGCGCGGCATCGACGGAAAACTCGGACCATGCGTTCCCGGCCCCGGTGCGCGGCTGGGTATGTTCCGCCCAGGGAATGGGATCCCACGTCCACTGGAGGCGGCCGGACCGGGCATCAAAGGCGCGAACGATGCCGCGGCCGGTGTCCACGCGCCAGTTGTCGGCAATCGAGGATCCGACGATGACGAGATCGCGGTAAATCGCCGGCGGCGATGTTACCTGGTAGCCGCCGGTCCAATCGGTCTGCGTGGCCGCGTTTGCGTTTAGATCGATGATGCCGCGGGCGCCGAAATCGGCGCACGGCTTGCCGGTTTCAGCATCGAGCGCGATCAGCCGGGCGTCGAGGGTGCCGAGAAAAATGCGCGTGCTGCAGGGCGTACAGGATTTTCCGCGGGGGTCGCGCCAAGCCGATACGCCGCGGGAGGTTACCTCGGAATAATTTTTATCCAGGTTCACGCCGGGGTCGTATTCCCAGAGCCTGGCTCCCGTGCCGGGATCGAGCGCAATGACGTGGTTGTAGGGCGTGCTCAGGAAAAGCCTGCCGCCGGCCAGAATGGGCGTGGCTTCAAAGGCGGCCTTCCGGCTCAGCCTGGTTGCTACCGCGCCGGCGCCGGTGCGATAGGTCCACGCCACTTTCAGGGTTTGGACATTGCTCCGATTGATTTGCGCCGCCGGCGAAGAACGGCTGCCACCGGGATCGCCTCCATAGGCCGGCCAACCCGCGTCGTGCGAGGGAGGAGGGGAAGTGGGGGCCGATGGCATCGCGGAGAACACGAGGAGGGAAACGATGGAAACCGTCCAGCCGGTGGCTTTGCTCATGAACGCGAAGATATTCGGGAACTCGCGGGGCTGGCAACCAGTTTGGAGGCGAGGCGGCCGGACTGGGTCTATTTTGCGAGAGATCCCGGGTGGATGGGAATCGGCCGCGCTCGCCGACTAGAATCGAAGCAAGGGACTTTTCCCGCAAGTGCGCGCTCAATGTATGAAGTCACAGTAGAAGCGGGTTTTTCATCCGGCCACTATCTGCGGAACTATCATGGCCGCTGCGAGAATCCGCACGGGCACAACTACAAAGTACGGGTGCGGCTGGCCGGGGCGGAACTCGACCCGACCGGGCTGCTGCTGGACTTCAAGATGCTGAAGCAGGTGATGCGGCCGGTGATCGACCGGATCGATCACCAGATGCTCAATGACCTGGAGCCATTCACGACGCTGAACCCCTCGGCGGAGAACATTGCCCGGTACTTTTACGACCAGACCAACGAACAACTGGCGGGGATGACCAATGGGCGGGTGCGGGTGAAGGACTGCACCATCTGGGAGACGGACACGACTTCGGCGACTTATTTCGAGTAGGCCGGCGAGCGCTCAGTTCATCTGGCTGGACTTGGATTGCACGTACTTGTCGAACGGGATCTCAAAATAAAAGAGCTCCTTGCCATTGGCGTCCATCAATTTGTGCAGGTGGAGCTTGGAGCCGTGGAGCGGGTCGTTGAGCTGGGAGACGTCGTAGAACAGGAATCCGGCGCGGGTGGTGTGGGCCTCGACCACCAGCGCACCGTATTCGAACTGGTTGAAGTCTTCCTCGATGTCCTTGTTGCTGGCCTTGGGCTTGAGCTTGATGGTGGGGATGGGGCCGGGCATGGGAATGCGGCCGCCCTCGCGCTCTTTCCGCGTCATGAGGCGTTCCACGTCTTCGGGACCGGCGGCCTGGATGCGCTCTCCGGTACGGGTCTGGAAGAGGATGCGGGCGTCGCGCAGGGAGATGGGCTTGTCTCCGTTGTTGGTCACGATGAGGCGGACGGGCATCACGCCGTGGCCCAGGTAGTCGACGCGAAAGATCCCCTCCTTCACCTTTGTGTCGTAGGGTTCGGCGGCGATGGCCACCTTTTCGTTGTCATGCACCTCCACGGCGGCAAACGCCGTGGCCGGCTGGACGGGGGGTGGAGTGTGATCGGTGGCCGCCGCCGGAAGCGCCAGCCAGACCACCATGAGCGGCAACCCTTGCAAGACCCTCATCGCCATCGACTGTATCATTTGAGGGTTAGACCGCCGGAACCCTGAATCCGTCTCGCTCAAAGCCGTGTATGGTTATCTTTTTCTACAACGTGGCGCTGCTGACGGCCCTGGTGGCGGGTTTGCCATGGTGGCTGTGGCGGATGGCGACCACCCAAAAATACCGCGAAGGAATACGCGAGCGGCTGGGACGGGTGCCGGCGCGGCTGACGGCGCCGCCGGCGGATCCGCGACAGGCGGGAAAGCGCGTGATCTGGCTGCACGCGGTGTCGGTCGGGGAAGTCCTGGCCGTCAGCCGGCTGGTGGGCGAGCTGGATTCGGTTTTTCCCAATCATCGGGTGGTGATTTCGACCACGACACGCACCGGGCAGGAACTGGCGAGGGAGCGCTTTGGCGCCGGCCGGGTGTTCTATTGCCCGCTCGATGTGCGTTGGGCGGTGCGCGCTTATCTGAATGCGCTTCGTCCGGAACTGCTTGTCCTGGCCGAGACGGAATTCTGGCCCAACCTGCTGCAGGAGTGTTTTCGCCGGGGGATCCAGGTGGCGGTGGTGAACGGGCGCATTTCCGACCGGTCGTGGCCGCGCTACCAGATGCTGCGGCGGCTGTGGCGTCCGATCCTGGGCCGGCTGGCGCGGGTACTCGCCCAGAGCGAAACCGATGCGAAGCGGCTGCGGGCGCTGGGATGCCGGGAGGATGCCGTCAGCGTGGCGGGAAACCTGAAGTTCGATGTGCGCGCGGCGCGGGAGGCGGAAGTCACCCGGCTTCTCCGGCCTGCGGGGGTTCGGTTTGTCGTCGCGGGCAGCACACTGGAAGGGGAAGAGGCCGCGCTGCTGGAGGCATGGCCGGGACTGCTCAGAGCCGATCCCCGGTTGGCGATGGTGCTTGCGCCGCGGCATCCGGAACGGTTTGACGGCGTTGCCGGGTTGCTGGACCGGTCGGGTGTTGGCTGGGTAAGGCGGTCGGCGTGGAAGGCGAATCCACCTGATTCGAAAAACCCGCTGCAGCCTGGCGAGGTTCTGCTGCTTGACACCATCGGCGAACTGGCTTCGGTCTATTCGCTGGCGGCGGTCGCGTTCGTGGGCGGCAGCCTGGTTCCAGGCGGCGGCCACAATCCGCTGGAACCGGCGCAGTTCGCGGTTCCGATTGTGATGGGCCCTCACTATGCCAACTTTCGCGCCATCACCGAAGATTTGATCGTGGATCAGGCCATCCGGATTGCACCGCGCGAGGAGTTGGGGCAGGTCCTGCTCGGCCTGCTGACCAATCAAGAGGAAGCGAAGGCCATGGGCGAGCGTGCCCGCCTGGTGTTTGAGCAACAGGCCGGGGCAACGGGCCGGTGTGTGGAGGCTGTTCGGCTCCTTCTTCACCCGGAATCGGGGATCCCGGTAGGATCGGGTTCTGTCGCGGCGGAGAGCCGGGCGAAATGAGTGCTCCAGTCCGGCGTGCGCTTGTTCCGTTCGTCCCCCTTTATCGCGTGGCCCTCGGCTTTCGCGAACTGTGCCTGCGGCGCGGGTGGGAGCCGGTCCGGCGGCTGCGTTTTCCGGTCATCAGCATTGGGAATCTTTCCACGGGCGGAGCAGGGAAGACACCGTTTGCGATCGCGCTCGCACAGGCCCTTGATGGCCGGGGCTTGGCGGTGGACGTGCTTTCGCGGGGATACGGCCGGCAGGCAGAAGGGGCGGCCCGGGTCAGCGTGGATGGTTTGGCGGAGGAATTCGGCGACGAGCCGCTGCTGATTGCGCGGAAGGCGGGCGTTCCGGTGTACGTGGGACGGGAGCGGTACGACGCCGGTTTGCTGGCGGAGGGCGACGCGGATCACACCCGGCCCGGCATTCATATTCTGGACGACGCATTTCAGCACCGACAGCTTTACCGCGACATCGACATTCTCCTGATGAATCGCGAGGACTGGCGGGATCGGCTGCTGCCGGCCGGCGATCTTCGGGAGCCGTGGACCGCCGCCCGGCGGGCGACCGTGCTGGCGATTCCCGCGGAGGATGGCGGGCTGGGAGACGAACTCCGGGCATGGGGCTGGCGGGGGCCGGTGTGGCGGCTGCGGCGGCGCATGGAGGTTCCGGCGGTTGAGGGCCCCGTGGTCGCCTTCTGCGGCATCGCACGGCCGGAACAGTTTTTTGCCGGACTCGAGGCCGGAGGGATGCGCCTGGCCGAGCGTGTGGTTTTTCGAGATCATCACCGCTATGCGGCGCGCGATCTGGAGAAGCTGCAAGGGGCCGCGCGGACCCGGGGCGCGCTGGCGCTGGTGACGACGGAGAAGGATCGCGTGCGGCTGGAAGATCTGGCGGGGTGGGGTTCGGGGGCAGCGCCGGTATTGACGGCCGGCCTCCGGGTCGAAATCGAGGAGGAATCGGCGGTTATGAACTGGCTTACCGATAGGCTGGGGGACGCCGAACTCCGTCCAACTTTGTGAGAAAATCTAAGTTTGCACATGCAATCCAAGTACCGCCTGCTTGTGGTCCGTCTGGGAGCCATGGGCGACATTCTGCATGCGCTGCCGGCGGTGACCGCGCTGCGGCAGGCCCACCCTTCGTGGGTGATCGACTGGGTGATCGAACCGGCCTGGTGCGCGCTGCTGACGGCGGATTGCGATCCAGCGACGGCGCGCGGGCCTGCCCAGCCGGTGATTGACCATCTGCATATGGCTTCTACCAAGGCCTGGCGGCACCATCTGCTCAGTCCCAATACGCGCCATGAAATCAGCACGTTGCGCCGGGTTCTTCGGGAATCGCATTACGATGCGGTGCTGGATTTTCAGGGGGCGGTGCGGTCGGCGGCGGTGGCGCGGATGGCACGCACGCGACGGCGTATCGGCGAGTCGCACCCTCGGGAATGGTTCGCGCGCTGGTGCTTTACCGAGCGAATTGCCACGCGCGGAGCGCACGTCATTGAGCAGGACCTGGAACTGGCGGCTGCGGTCGCGGGGGACGAACTGGGCGTGGTTCAGCCCTGGCTTCCGGTCGATCCTGCGGCGGAGGCCTGGTGCGACCGGGTTCTTCCGCCCTCAGAAAACCAGCCGGCGGTGCTGCTGAATCCCGGCGCCGGATGGGGCGCGAAGCGCTGGCCGGTGGAGAGATATGCGGCCGTGGCGGCGGCGCTGGGCAAGCGAGGATTCCGCGTATTTTTGAACGCCGGACCGGGGGAGGAAGCGCTGGCCGAGGCGATCGAATCGCAGTCCGGGGGCGCGGCGCAGCCGTTGAACTGCTCGCTGGCCCAGCTCATCGCCCTCACGCGGCGGGTGGCGCTGATGATTGCCGGCGACACCGGGCCGCTGCACCTGGCCTGCGCTCTTGGCCGGCCGGTGGTGGGAATTTACGGCCCGACAGACCCGGCGCGCAATGGCCCATTTGGAACCCGGTCGCGCGTGTTGCGCAGCCCCGACAGCCGCCGCGACCACAGCCGCCGTTCCGAGCCGGAGGCGGGGCTGTTGACCATTACTCCCGAAGCGGTGCTGCAGGCGGCCGACGAACTGCTCGCCGGGGAAACCGTGGCATGAGCGGGGCGTCGATTTCCCCTTCCACTGACTGGGTCACGCGCTGGCAGCGGGTCGCGCGGCGGATTCGCGTGCCCCTGGGCTTTCTCACGGCGGGTTTGTATCTCTACGAACTGTGGCGGGGTGAGCCTCGCATGGCGGCTGTGGCCTGGAGCCTGGCGCTGGTGGTGCCGGGGCTGTGGCTGCGCGCCTATGCCTCCGGCTATGTGAAGAAGAACCAGGAGCTTACGACGACGGGGCCCTACGCGCATACGCGCAACCCGCTGTACCTGGGGTCGATGCTGATGGCGGCCGGATTCGCCGTGGCGCTGATGAGCTGGCCGGTGGGGCTGGTGCTGGCGATCGGGTTTCTGGTGATTTACGTGCCGGTGATCGCCTCGGAGGAGCGCTTTTTGCGCGCGACCTTTCCCGCTTTCGAAGAGTACTGCCGCCGGGTCCCGCGGCTGCTTCCCCGGCTCGGAGGAGGGCAGGCGCCGGGAGGGGACGGCTCGGGTAGGTTCTCGCTGGATCTGTACCTCAAACACCGCGAGTACAATGCTCTATTGGGGGTAATTCTGCTGTACCTCAGCCTGGCCTTCTTTCGTCCGGCCATTGCATTCATCCTCCACTGGCGGCCCTGAACAAGTGCCGAGTTCGACCGTCAAACGACAAGGAGTCACGCCTGCCGGTGAAGAAGCGCACGACTGCAGCAATCACTTTTTGCGCCCTGGCTCTCGCCGTTGCGGCACACGGTCAGCAAACTCTCCCCTTACCGGCTCCCCGGGCCGGGTTTACGTTCCCGCAGAAACAGACGCTTACCTA
Source organism: uncultured Acidobacteriota bacterium (assembly GCA_963730805.1). Classification (GTDB taxonomy): domain Bacteria; phylum Acidobacteriota; class Terriglobia; order Terriglobales; family Acidobacteriaceae; genus Telmatobacter. The sequence goes on from CAVSTL010000002.1 coordinate 17,230, forward strand.
CTCGGTGGACTGGCGTGTTTTCTCGGCCGGAACCGCGGTGGTTCACTATGAAGCCGCGGGAGATACCGAGCGGATCAGCGCCAATGCCGATACCAGCGGGGCCATCAACCTCCTGTTTCACGTCAGCGATCATTTCCAGGCTACGTTCGACCGCAACACCGGGTGTACTTCGGAGTTCGACAAGCAGACGGTGGAGGGGCGGCGGCAGGTGAACTCCACGCTGAAGCTGGATTACGCCCAGCAGAAGTCGATCCTGGACGAGCGGAATGTGACCAAGGGTCAGAACAAGCACCTGGAGACGCCGATCGGAGGCTGTCTGACCGACCTGCTTTCCGGCCTGTTCTACTCCTCGTCGCAGCCGATGGATGTGGGGAAGTCGTTTGTCATCCCGGTTGTGGACGCGCTCCATACCGTTCCCGTGACCATGAAGGTGGAAGGCAAGGAAGAGATCAAGACTCCGCTGGGGACGTTCAAGACCGTCCGCGTCCAGCCTACGGCCGATGCGGGCGTGGTCAAGAACCGCGGGAATATCTGGATCTGGTACACCGATGACGACAAGCATCTGCCGGTGCAGATGCGAGCCCGGCTGTTCTGGGGAACGATTACGTTCCGGCTGGCTGCAAACGAGAATAAATAGAGGGCATCAGGGGCGTTCTAAATGGAGACTGAGGGGACGCCGGCGAAAAAAGCCTGGTTATGATCCAAAGGCAGCAAGTTGGCGCCGCTGCGCGGCATAGCGAGTTAGCAGGTTCGCGGGGCTTCGGCACACATTGAATCTCCTTTTCAACTTGCGGCCGTGCTCTCAAATTTTCTTCCATCCGGGGGACATTCCAAAGACTTCTGGAAATGGTCACCGCCACCAGTCGGAGCGAATCTCTTCGCCCGGGACGACTTCAGCCGGAAGGCCTGGTGTGGGAGACCAGAGCCGGAGGCCATCGACCGCGGAGACACTCTGGATGGGCTGCGTCCAGTAGTGAAGGGCGAGATCAAAAAGACCCCAATGAATGGGCATGAGCAGGCCGTGCCCGCCCAGCGCGGCAAAGGTGCGGACTGCGCCTTCGGGACCCATGTGGATGTCGGCCCAGAGCGGGTTCGAGGCGCCGATCTCCAGCATGGTGAGATCGAACGGGCCATACTGTTCGCCGATCTCGCGGAAGCCATCCCATTCCCCCGAGTCCGCGCCGTAGTAGACACGGTGTTCGGGGCCGGTGAGAGCGAAAGACGCCCATAGAGTTTCGAATCGGTTGAAGAGGCTTCGTCCGGAAAAGTGGCGGGCCGGCAAGGCCGTGATTGTCACGGAACCGATGGTGACCTTCTCCGTCCAGTTGAGGGTGGTGCAGCGGCTGGAATCGACGCCAAAACTGCGCAGGATCTCTTCGACGCCGATGGTGGTCACCCAGCGGGCGTTGCGCGCCGCCTCGATTTGCGCGAGCCGCCGGATGGTTCCCGCGCCGAGATGGTCGTAATGGTCGTGGGAAATCAAAATTACGTCGAGGGCAGGCAGATCTTCGAGGGCGAGAGGGGCGGGGAAGAAACGCCTGGGGCCCGTCCACTGGGTGGGCGCGGCCCGTTCGTCCCATACGGGATCGACGAGCACGCGGATTCCGTCGATTTCGACGAGCGAGGTGGAGTGCCCGATCCAGGTGATGCGCAGGCCGGACCCGGGCGGCGTGGCGTAGACCCGCGGATTGGTGTGGAAGGGTCCTGGCTCCCGTTTCGGTGAACGCGCGGCCGTTCCCAGGAAGAATTGCGGGCCCACTTTGAACATCGTGGAAAAGCCGCCGACTTCGGTCGGCACAGGATTCACGAAGCGTTTGCCGACTTTCCGGGCAGGGAGCAAGGACATGTCTATTGGATAGTGAGGCCAGCGTTCGGATTCTAGCAAGGACCGATTGCAAGAGGCGGTCAGCCGGGGAAAAAGGGAACTCGCGGAGCGCCGGATCAGGCGCCGAGAGTTACCGTCACGGGCAGGTCCGGCGAATCGGAATCAAGATTGGGGCGCAGGACCGTCTCTTCGTCGGACACAACGAAGAAATTGACAAGGTCAGCTTGTCCGAACGAGGTGGTAATGGCCACATCGGACGCATCCCGCCCCGTTGCCATGAGAATTCGACCCAGCCGCGGTTCGTTATTGCGTGCATCGAATGCCCACCAGCGGTTGTCCAGGTAGACCTCAAACCAGGCGCTGAAGTCCATTGGCAGGCGCAGGGGAATTCGAATGTCGCCGAGATATCCGGTGGCGTAACGGGCGGGAATATTCAGCGCCCGGCAGAAGGTAATGGCGAGATGCTGGAAGTCGCGGCACACACCGATTCTTTCGGTGAAAACATCGAGGGCGGTCTTGGTAGGCCGGGCGTGCTGATAATTGAACTGGACCTTGTTGTGCACCCAGTCGCAGATGGCCTGGACGCGCCCCCACCCCGGCGCAATATGACCGAACAGCTCACAGGCGACCTTGGAAAGGCGATCGACCTCGCAATAACGACTGTTGAGCAGGTAAACGAGGACCTCGTTGGGAAGATCCCGTACGGGCATCTCGCGAGCTGACCAGTTCACTTCGTCGGGCTGCTCGGAGCAGCGGACAAGCGTGGAATTGGTAAGCCGGAGCAGTCCCGGGGGCGCCACGAACCGGGAGCATCGATTTCCGAAGCTGTCGGTGTAGTACGTGACAGGCAACTTGGGTTCCGTCTGCAACTCATCCGGTTCTACCAGGTCGCCGGTGCGGGAAGGATGGACATTCAGAAGCGCCACCATGGCGACTTCCGAAGGAATCTGGAATTGAATGTCGAATCCGACACGAATCAACACAGGGAAAACCTCTTATCTTAAAAATGAGCAGGACAAGTTCGACCGGCCGTATTCTCCCATTGGATGCAATCGAGGAGGATGGAGTCGGCTGCACTTCACTAGCTTGGCGATCATCCGGCCGGCGACGTTCGGGAGTGGTGGCCGCCGGGCGTACGATGATCTTGCGCGAATTGCTGGTTGCCCCAGCAGGCGCATGCATCCCGAGGGTGGCCTTTGAAGATTTATCGAATCGCAACCATTCCCGGCGACGGTGTCGGCAAAGAGGTTGTGCCCGCCGGACGGCAGGTGCTCGAAGCGCTGGCGCACGGGTTGAATGGCTTTCGCCTGGAGTTCGAAGATTTTGACTGGGGCGGCGATTACTACCGCCAGTTCGGAACGATGATGCCAGCCGATGGGCTGGATGCGTTGCGCGGCAAAGACGCCATTTTGTTTGGGTCGGCGGGGGACCGAAATATTCCGGACCATATCACGTTGTGGGGCCTGCGGCTGAGAATCTGCCAGGGGCTTGACCAATATGCCAATGTGCGTCCGGCGCGGATTCTTCCCGGAATCGACGGGGCGCTCAAGTGCTGCGGGGCAAGCGATCTGGACTGGGTAATCGTGCGCGAAAACACCGAGGGCGAGTACTCCGGCGCCGGCGGCCGGGTCCACCAGGGGTTGCCGATCGAGGCCGCGACCGATGTAACCCTGATGACGCGGGCGGGTGTCGAACGCATTCAGCGCTACGCTTTCCGGCTGGCGCAATCGAGGCCGCGCAAGAAGCTGACAGTGATCACCAAGAGCAACGCCCAGCGGCACGCGATGGTGATGTGGGATGAGATCGCGGCGGAAATTGCGGGAGAGTTTCCCGATGTGGCGTGGGACAAGGAACTGGTTGACGCCGCCACGGCGCGAATGGTGAACCGCCCCGGGTCGCTGGACACCATCGTCGCGACCAATCTGCACGCGGATATTTTGAGCGACCTGGCGGCTGCCCTGGCGGGCAGCCTGGGAATTGCGCCGACCGCCAACATCAATCCGGAGCGACTTGCGCCGTCGATGTTTGAGCCCATCCACGGGTCGGCGTTCGACATCGCGGGGAAGGGATGGGCCAATCCGATCGGCACGTTCTGGTCGGCGGTGCTGCTGCTGGAGCACCTGGGCGAGCGGGATGCGGCAAGGCTCCTGATGAACGCGATCGAAGGCGTGACGGCCGACGCGTCACTGCACACCCGCGACCTGGGAGGAACGGCATCGACCGCCGAAGTGACCGATGCCGTATGTTCGCAATTGTTGAAAACAGTGACGATAGCCTGATCAAACTCCCGACCTGTAAGGCGGAAGGTCGTTGCGATCAATTGGCCGAGAGCCGGCGGTTTGGCTCACGCGTGTACACTGCCGCGGGATCGGCAGGCATGATGCGGCCAGCATTCACACCGACCTCAGGTTTCACCACTGCGTAAGTGGGATACTCCTTCCACTTCGCGCCGTCCTTGTTGATGAACTGCAAGGCGAAATGGTGATGGTCAAACCAGGCCCTGGCTTCCGCATCGACAGCGGCGGCTTGTTCGGAGCCGAGTTGCGCGGCGATGGTCTCAAGATCGTTGGCGACGATCTTCTGGGCCTCGTCGCCACCTTGAAGGGCCGCCACGCGATAGTGATAGTAGGCCGTCCTGGGATCGACGGGGACTCCCATGCCATCGCGCGAAAGCACTCCGAGGGCAACGGAGGATCGCCACTCGCCGGCCTCGGCGGCGTCCGTCAGAAGCGTTGGAGCTTCCTGCGATGTTGCGGCGAGTTCGGGCTTCTTCACCAGGATGACGCCGAGTTGATGCTTGGCCAGGACCATTCCGGCTGCGGCCGAATCGCGCAGGAGTTTCAAGGCCTTTTTCAATTCGCCTTCGTTCTTCTGGCGATGCCACAACAGGTTGGCGAGTTGGAATTCGGACTTGGGGTCGTGGAGTTTGGCGCCGGCTTCATACCAGCGTTCTCCCGCGGCCTCGTCGTGCTCGACGCCGATGCCCCGGAAGTACATCTCGCCCAGGTAGCACGCGGCGAGGCCATTGCCCTGCGCGTAAGCCTGGTGAAACAGGTCTTCGGCCATGGCGGGGTCTTTTGCCACCGAGTCACCGAGCAGGAAGGCAACGCCGAGATTGACCTTGGCGCTGATCAGGCCGCCGGCCACCGCGCGCTGGTACCAGCGCACCGCCTGCGCCGGATCGCGCTTGACGCCGATGCCCACGTCGTAAAAATATCCAATCTGCTTCTGGGCGCCGGGGTCTCCCGCCTTGGCGGCTTTTTCATACCAGTAGGCCGCCTGCTTCTCGTCCTGCGCCACGCCGCGGCCGGCAAAATAAGCAGCGCCCAACTCAACTTCTTCCTTGATCGATCCCCGTTGCGCTTCCACCTGCAGGCGGGGAATATCGAGATCTGCGGCTCGCAGGTGAATGGGGATCGCGAGAAGAATCGCACCGAGACCAAGCGCAACGGAATTGCATAACACAATGACACGGGGGGAAGCGGAGAACGCCACGGCTTGCCACCTTTCATGAGCTTGCTGACACGCGTCAGGTTGCGGACAGGTTGTTGGAAAAAGGGGAATTACTGCGTCCAATCGCGATCCTGGGCGCCTCGATTTGGTTGGAGGTTATCAGTGGAAATGGCGCAGATCGGGGAGTTCGACCACGCTATAACGCGGTCACAGCGGGCAAATCATGCCGCTCGTCCTAACGGGAACGGCGCTCGTCACAAACGGTCTCAATGACTGGATATGTGACGGCCGGTAGCATCAGGGCCACGAAGAGGCAGGGCGCTCTTTTTGGGCGCCGCGGAACTTGCCGGTGGCCGGTGCGGTCTGCCCGGAATGCAACCCCGCGGGAGCGGAGCCTCTCTGAGGCTGATATGTGCGCATTTTTAGTTAACGAACCTTCCGAGATCTCCGCCGGTGCAGAACCTGAACCCGAAATGGATGGCGCTCCGGCGCGCGTGATTTCCGGGCGTCAGGCGCAGTTTCTTACGCCGCGATCGAAGAACGCGCGGGGAGTGCTGATCGGTGGCGCGGCGATCGCGGGAGCGACCGCCATGGGGGCCGCGGCCATTGCCGCGGCGGCGCTGTGGCGCATCCGGTCCCACCGCCTGCGGGGGAAGACGGTTTTGATCACAGGGTCTTCGCGCGGGCTGGGATTGGCGCTGGCCGAAGAGTTCGGACGCCGCGGCGCGCGTGTCGTGCTGACGGCGCGCGACCGCGAAGAGTTGGAACGGGCCCGCTGGCTGCTGCTCAAGCGCGAGGCGATCAAGGGGCCGGACGAGGCGCTGCTTGTGCCCGCCGATCTGCGCCAGCCCGGCGAGGCCGAGAGCCTGGTGCAACGCGTCACGCAAGCCTGGGAACGCGTTGACATCCTGGTCAACAACGCGGGAATCATCACGGTCGGGCCGATCGAGAACCAGTCGACCGAGGATTTCCGCGACGTGATGGATACGAATTTCTTCGCAGGCGTGCACTGCACGCTTGCGGTGCTGCCGCAGATGCTGGCGCGCAGGAGCGGCACCATCGTCAACATCGCGTCGGTGGGCGGTAAAGTGGCCGTGCCTCACATGCTGCCGTACACGGCGAGCAAGTTCGCCGAGGTTGGATTCTCGCAAGGCCTCCATGCCGAGTTGAGCGGCAAGGGCGTGCATGTGCTGACGGTGTGTCCGGGACTGATGCGGACCGGCTCGCATCTCAACGCGCTCTTCTCCGGGGACGCGGAGAAGGAGTATCGCTGGTTCAGCCTGGGCGCGACCATCCCCGGCCTCGCCACCAGTGCGCGACATGCGGCCAGAAAAATTGTGCGTGCGGTGGTGTCCCGGGAAACGGAAATCGCCATTACGCCGCTGGCTATCCTGGCGACGCGGCTGGGTCAGGTGGCGCCGGAAATCACGAGCCGCGCGATGGGAGTCGTGAATCGCTTGCTGCCGGAAAGCCTGGAAGCACCATCGGATCGGGTTCGCGGGATGAATGCCCGGGGCAAGGAACCGATGCCGGCGAAAACACTGGGCTGGTCGGCTGCGCGTCGCTATAACGAGGTGAAGGCCTGAAGACGTTCGGTTCTTCCGGACTGGCCGATCTAATGCCGCGCGCTCTTGGAGGAGTGCTCGGCGGCCGTTGCCAGCTCACGCAGGTCCTTCATGGCGCCGGGCGGATAACCGGTGGATTCGCGGACGACAAGCTTCGTGTCGATCCTGTATTCGCGATGCGGCGTGGTGTTCTCGACGTGGGCGCGCAGAGCGTTGACGGCCGCCCGCGCCAGCTCGGTGCGTGACATCTGGATCGAGGTCAGGGGAGGAATCGTCACCCGCGCCATGTGAATGTCGTCGAAGCCGATGATGGAAAGGTCGTCGGGCACGCGCAGCCCCGAACGATAAATCTTGTGCAGCACCCCGATCGCCGTCATATCGTTGGAGCAAATCACGGCGGAGGGCAGCCTGGTGTTGGACAGGAGTTTCTCGGTCGCGACAATGCCGCCCTCCAGCGTATGGTCGCCTTCGACGATCCAATCCTGGTTGATGGCGATACCGCACTCGGTCAGCGATTTCGAAAACGCGCTCAAACGCGATTGCGCCGAGTGAAGGCGCATCGGCCCGGAGATGAATGCAATATTGCGGTGGCCCAGCGCGGCAAGGTGCTGCACTCCCTGGCGGATGCCGTGATGGTAGTCGACTTTCAGGAGGCTGATGCCGGGGCGATCCGGCCCCTGGTCCACAAACACCAGCGGAACGTTGCGCTCGGCCAGTTGCTCAAGCAGCGGTTCCTCGATGCCGAAGGTCATCACCGCAACGCCCTCGGCCTTGCGCTCGAGCATGCGGCGGATGCAAAGATTCATTCGCCGCGGATCATAGTTGGTGGAACTGACCAGGATCTCGTAGCCGTTCTCGACGGCGATGTCTTCGAATCCCTGGATGAGCTCGGGAAAGAAGGGATTGGTGATCTCGGAGACGATGAGCCCGAGGAGCCGTGTGCGTCCCGAAACCAGCGCCCGCGCCTGCGAATTGGGAAAGTAATTCAATTCGCGAATGGCTTCCCACACGCGCTTGGCCATTTTGGCGTTCACCGTGGGCACGTGATTGATGGTGCGCGAAACCGTGGCGATGGAGACATTGGCGCGCTCCGCCACGGTGCGGATATCCATCAGGGCGGGCTTGTTTTTTGCGGCGCCGGCAGCGGATTTTGTCCTTTTGACAGGCATGGTCGCGACGAGAATGCGTTTACAGGATACGCCCGAATCCGGAGAAATCAAGAAACAAATATCCGCGCATCGAATCAACACAAATATGGGCGTGCGACGCTTTCGGAAAAGGCTTACTAAATAGAATTTGCGAGCCGCGTGTGCCCATCAAGAATGGTCAGAAAGCGTGCTGCCGCTTTGGCCCGTGCGAAACTGAACTTCGTGTGGGAATCAGCCGCCGGTCCGCCCGAGTGCGCAAACGAAATGGATTCTTCGGAAGACGAAAAACAGCCATCCCTGCTTCTCATCGATGACGACACAGAACTCTGCGCCATGATGACGGAGTTCTTTCGGGCATCGGGCTTCAACGTGGACTGCGCCTGCAACGGCAGCGAGGGCCTGGCACGTGCATTGAACGGATCCTATGATCTCGCGATTCTCGACGTCATGCTGCCCGCGCTCGACGGCTTTTCGGTTCTCGAGCAGTTGCGGCGGCGCAAGGACTTGCCTGTCATCATGCTTACGGCGCGGGTCCAGCAGAAAGACCGGATCCAGGGGCTCAATGCCGGCGCCGACGATTATCTTCCCAAGCCGTTCGCCCCGGATGAATTGCTGGCGCGCATTCGTGCCGTGCTGCGCCGCGCCGGATCACCGCTGCGGCCCGACACCAGGGACATCACCATCGGCAGTCTTCATCTGAACCCGGCTACGCGCGAAGCACGGAGCGCCGGTTTGCTCCTCGACCTCACCGCGATGGAATTCGACCTGCTGCATCTGCTGGTCCGCGCGGCCGGGCGCGTGGTCTCCCGTGATGAAATCACCGCCGCCCTGTTTGAACGCGAAGCGTCGCCCTACGACCGTTTTCTCGACGTCCACATCAGCCATGTTCGCAAAAAGCTGAAAGACGGCCGCAGGCTGATCCGCACGATTCGCGGCGTTGGCTACACGTTTACAGGGGCAAAGTGAAGCTCGTGCGCCCCAAATCTCTCTACATCGGCATGTTCGCGGCCATCGTCGGTATCCTCGCGATTTCATTCCTCGTCTTTCATCAGATCTCCGACCGCATGCAGACGGAGACCATCGACCCGACCTTCGAGCGCGCCGACGAATTGCAACTGGAGAATGCGCGCGGCGTGTATGAAAGCCAGGGCCCGGAGGCACTCAAGGACTATCTCGCCACGCTTGACCGGATCTTTCATGGATCGCATTTTCTTCTCGACGCTCGCGGGGTGGACATGGTGTCAAGGGAGAGCCGCTCGAGCCTGCTGCCACCGCCGCCCGCGACGAAGTCACGCACCGGAACGCACGGGGACTGGCACATTACGCATCGTTCGCAGGATGGGCTCTACTGGTTCGTCGCCATCAGCCCGCTGGAGCGGCCGCGCCTGCTTACGTTTCTTCCCTACTATTTCCTGGTGATCGGCGCCATCGGCCTGTTGTGCTGGCTGGCGGCGGTGGGCGTGGTCTCGCCCGTCCGGCGCATTGCCTCCACGATCGCGCGCTTCGGGCAGGGAGATCTCTCTGCCCGTGTCGAAACCAGGAGAGAAGACGAGATCGGCCAACTGGGGCGCTCCTTCAACCAGATGGCGGGGCGGCTGGAACGGCTGATCGTGAGCGAACGCCGCCTGTTGAGCGATATCTCGCATGAACTGCGCTCGCCCCTGGCGCGCCTCAAGTTCGCCATCAAGCTGGCCAGAACATCGCCGGACAGGAGCGCCGCCCTGGATCGTGTGGAGCGCGATATCGACCGCGTCACTTCGCTGGTGTCAGACATCGTGGAGATTGCAATCGTCGAAGACGACCCGGCATTGCGGGGAGCCGAGACCGTGCACCTTGCGGAGATTCTCGATGCCGTTGTTCACGATTGTTCGATGGATGCCCAGCTTCGCGGCTGCCGTCTTGAAGTACGCGGGCGCATCGCCGGCGAAGTTCTCGGCAGCCGCGAGCTCCTGCGCCGCGCGCTCGAGAACGTGGTGCGCAACGCGATTCGCTACTCGCCGGGCGACTCGGCGGTTGTGATTTCGCTGAACGAGACAGGGCAGGACGTTGTGATCGCGGTGCGGGATTTTGGACCGGGCGTTCCGGACGATGCGCTCACCCGCATCTTCGATCCGTTTTTTCGTGTGGAGGAAGCGCGCACCACCAACGGCGGTGGATCGGGACTCGGACTCTCGATCGCCAAACGCGCCGTCGAGTTGCATCACGGCGCCATCGCCGCACACAATGCCACGCCCGGCCTGCGCGTGGAGATCAGCATCCCGCTGGCGGTTCGCGGCGACGCACCGATCTAGCAGGGGAACGCGAGCGGCATCCCGATTTGGTGCACGATCGAAGGGCTTAACATTTCTTAAGCTTCAAATGCTGGACAAACGTTGTGTAATCGCCTTAATGCCTCTCCATCTATTTGGGGACAAATTCATATCGAGGCATTCGAGGAGATTTCTATGAAGCGTTTCTTAGGGTACGCCGCAGTGCTCGCTCTTTTGTCCGCTCCGGCTTTTGCCGCGAAGAACTCCGAAACCATCAGCCTTGCCGAACCGGTCACGGTAGGAACGACGCAGTTGCCGGCGGCCAGCTACAAGGTCACCTGGACGGGCACAGGCGCGAATGCCCAGGTCACGCTCGAACACGGCAAGTCCGTGGTCACAGTGCCCGCCAAGATCGTTGACCAGAAGAACAACATGAACAGCGTTCTCACCGGAACGAAGGGTGGAACCAGCGTGCTGGAAGGCATCAACCTCAGCAAAGTCACCCTGGTCTTTACGTCCTCGCCCACTTCCGGACAGTAACGTTCGATCACGAAGCTCCGGCGAAAGCGTGTTGCGCCCGGTCGCACCCTCTCATCGCAATGAATCCGCAAAAATGAGTGTGCCCGTCCCATGGGCCTTCCGATCCCCTCCCGAAAAGTTTGCCGGGAGGGGAACTTTTTTTGCGAAACAGTGTCATATCCGAATGTGGGCGGCGTATGCCCTTGAACGACGGGGGCTTAGTATTGGTGCGCCGACAACATTTTCCTTGTAAACAGAAAATGACAACGCCGCGTCAAAAAGGTACAGACGAAACAGCTTGAATAGGGGTATGCTCTCTCCAACCACCTTACTCGGACCTTGAAACTCAATCCAGGAGATCGCCAAATGGCCGCAAGAGTTATTCATTTTGGGCCCGACGATTGTCATCGTCGCATGGTGCTCCAGAGCGCCGGTTATTTTGTGGACGAGTGCGGCTCGCTTGGCGAGCTGCGGTCCCGCCTCCTGAGCGGCGCGGCATTCGAGGCGGTCCTCATGAGCGAAGTTGAGGGCCTGACGCCGGGAGACGCCGCCTCAATCGCCAGAATGCACAGTTGCGTTCCGGTGGTTCTCTTCCGGGGCACCAATCTCACGTACGAAGAATCGAAATTCGACCTCGTCATCCATGCACTGACTCCGCCGGAGGAATGGCTCACCGAAGTGGAGGCCCTCATCGAGAGAGGGCGGCCCGAACCGGCGGATTCGGAAGTTCTGGCGGGCGGTTCGGCTGATCTTGAGAGTGAAGACCAAGTCGCCTCCGTCCGGGGGCGGGGATGAACTCCCACGTGTAAACGCGAAGAGCCAACGCAAGTGCATTGAATTTGTGCGATTTGGCTCCGTCTCCCTCTTCCGGGTATACTGGATGTTCGGCAAGCCGCGGGGATGTGTGTCGTTTTATGCACTCCGGCGGTCGCAGGGGCCAAATGGCGTCTTTGTGGCCAGGGCGAACGATGAGCCGGGTCGGCCACGGTCAGTTCCTGCGATGGTGAAGGCGGCGGCACGAAACACCCAAGAGGATTCGGAGTAGAACGATGGCACAGGTATGTGACGTTTGCGGCAAAGGGCCGCAGTTTGGCAACAACATTTCACACGCGCACAACGTAACGCGCCGGCGCTGGAACGTGAACCTGCAAAAGGTCAAAGCGGTGGTCAACGGTGCTTCCAAGAGCATTCGCGTCTGCACCAGCTGCATCAAGAGCGGCAAGATCGCGAAGGCATAAGCATTTCAGGGAAGTTTGCCCCCAGGCACTCCCAGGATTCAGCCAGGACCCCGTCTTCCGACGGGGTTTTCCTTGCAGCCCACGACACCCGAAAGCGACACCCATAGCGTAAGATGGCAGCGACCCTCGAGGAGGCCTGATGGACCGTCGCCAATTTACGCAAGCCTTTGCTGCTTCAGCTTTTGCCGCCGCTGCCTCGCCTGCCCTTCCTGTTCTGGCACGGGCCGAGTCGCCCTCGGGCGGTGCATCGGCGCCATTCGGCCTCTCCGTCATGCTGTGGACGGTGTTCAACGACCTGCCATTCGAGGAGCGGCTGGCCAAGGTCGCGGAAGCCGGCTACACCAATGTCGAATTGGTTGGCGAGTATTCCAAGTGGAGCCCGGCGGATTTCGACCGGGCCAGGGCGGCAAGCAAGAAACTCGGCATTCATTTTGATGCGACCGCCGGCCTGAAAAACGGCGTCGCCAACCCCGCGCAGCACGATGCGTTGATCGAAGAATTGCGCCAGGCACTGGTTTCGATGGAAACCCTCGGATGCCCGGCGATGATCATGCTCTCGGGGAATGTCGTTCCCGGCCTGGGGCGCGATGCGCAGCACCAGAGCTGTATCGATTCGCTCAAAAAAGCGGCGGCCCTGGTGGAGGGCAAGCAGATCGACGGACAGCCGGTTCGGCTGCTGCTGGAGTGTATCGACCAGGAAGAAAATCCGCGTTACTATCTGCAATCGGCGGCCGAGGGCATGGACATCGTTCGGGCCGTCAATCATCCGCAGGTGCAGTTTCTCTACGATCTGTTCCACGAACAGATCGCGGAAGGAAATCTCATGGAGAAGCTGGAGAAGAATATCGACCTGATCGGGCTGATTCACGTGGCCGACGTGCCAGGCCGCCACGAGCCCGGCACCGGTGAGATCAATTACGGGAACATCTATCGCAAGCTTGCGAAGTTGAATTACAGGCACATGGTGGCGATGGAGTTTAAACCCACCGGGGATGCGGTGCAGAGTTTGCGGGTCGCGAAGGCGGAGGCGATCAGGGCAGCGAGCGCTTGAGGGCCGGCGAGAACGACAGTTAGGGCTCATGGGGCTGAGGCGCCCGCCTGGTTTTGCCCCAGCTGAATTTTCTTCCCAGGATGAATTTGAAGATCCAGTGATCGGTCGCAGCGGTGGGACCGACTCCGACGCCGAAATTGATTTCCCAGTCCGGCGACACATCCAGATCGACCGTGGGGAAGATCATCTGCTGCTGATCGTGCAGGGGCGCGATGTCGCGGATGCTCCCATAGTCGCCGTAGTACTCAACCCCGGCCGACACGGCCTTGGTGAACTCCCAGCCGACCTTCACGCCGGGCGCGAAGTCCAGCCCGAGCTTGACGTCGGGCCCGTGTAAGGTGCGCTCGAAAGCCGGGTTGATGGCCCAATAGAGCCGGCCCTGCTGCTTGTCCACGATCGGCCGGATCTCCCAGGTCCAGGTGTCGGGCGAGAAGATCGCGCGCTGATAGCCGATCTCCTGCGAGATACTCACTCCGACGGGCCAGTGCCACTCGGGAGGGACGCGCACCCGGGGGCGGATATGATCGCCTACCCATTGCATCCCCATCCCGCTCTGTTCTGAAGTGAAGACGTAGAACCCGACTTCAGACCAATGGTTGACTCCCTGCGTGATCTCAACGGTCTCGTGCTCGGCGTGGTTGGTGGCGGCCAGCCCGGGCGTGGCCAGGTGCCCGTCGGCGGTGAAATTCGAGTGCAACTCGACCATTGTGTTGCGGGGTGCGACAGTCTCCGAGCCGTAAACCTGAATTTCGTAATTGCCCTGCGCGCGGGATACACAGACACCCGAGGCCGCCAGAATGAGGAGTACCAGGATCGACTTCAAGCACGCTCCTATCCATCTGCGGGGGAGGATTTTCGAACGAAGATTCACTGACTACGAGACGATTTTCGCGGTCCAAGAGACGCTTGTTGCCGGCCCCAGAACAACACGCGAATCGAATCAGGCCGGTGGTATACTCGCAAGGGCGGGTGCCTTTATACGCCCAATTTCAAGACTACACTGAGGTTCCCATGTCCGGCCATTCAAAGTGGGCCACAATCAAGCACAAGAAGGGCGCACTCGACGCCAAGCGCGGCAAGACCTTTACCCGCCTGATCAAGGAAATCACCATTGCCGCCAAGGGCGGCGGCGGCGATCCCGACGGCAACCCGCGCCTGCGAACCGCGGTGCTGGCCGCCAAGGCCGAAAACATGCCGGCGGAAAACATCAAGAGGGCCATCCAGCGGGGCACCGGCGAACTGGAGGGCGTCAACTACGAGGAGATCAGCTTTGAGGGCTACGGCCCCGGCGGCGTCGCCATTATCGTGGATGTGACCACCGACAACCGCAACCGCACCGTGAGCGAAATCCGCCACACGTTTTCCAAGCACGGCGGGAACCTGGGGGAGAACGGTTCGGTCCGGTTCATGTTCTCGAAGAAGGGCATTATCGCGGTGGAGAAATCCGCGGCCTCCGAAGAGAAGCTGATGGACATCGTGCTGGATCACGGCGGCGAAGACCTCAACGATGAAGGGGACACCTGGGAAATCATCACCGACCCGGGTTCGTTCGAAGGCGTTCAGGCAGCGATCAAAGCCGCGGGCATTCCCACGTCCATGGCCGAGGTGACGATGATCGCATCGACTTACCAGAAGCTAGAAGGGCCGGCTGCCAACCAAATGGTGCGCCTGCTTGAAGCTCTGGAAGACTTCGACGACACCCAGAACGTCTACTCCAACTTCGACATGACTGCCGAACAGATGGAGCAGGTTGCTGGCTGATTCGGGTCGTGGGCCGGGAAACGTGGTTCGAAAGGCCGCCCCGAGCGAGGCGGCCTTTCTTGTGAAATTCGAAATTCCGTTGGAAACGAGACGAACGTTGACTCGAAATCTAAAGGTACTCCTGTTCTTTTTCCTTGCCACGAGCCTTGGGGCGATTGCGGAACCCGCAGGCGGCGCCGCTTCCGGAGCAAACACGCAGGCTGAGAGCCCCGTGGCCCAGGCCCGCGACGCGAGGCTGTGGGAGATGGGCCCTTTCGCCTATTGGGGCGCAGGAGTGGGCAACCGCTCGCAATACAAGTTCTTCGCTCCCGGATTCGAAATCGGCAAGGCAGTCACCCCGGTTCTCCACGCCGGCATTCTGAGCGGCCAGTTTGCGCTGGCGGGCAATATCCAGCCCTTCTGGCAGGCATACACGCCGGCGCCCCACAACCAGCTCTTTCAGTGCGTGGAGCCGGGCGGCACGTTGTTCCCCTGCGAACTCCCGGTGGGCGGTGGAACCTTCACCGGGTTCAGCCTCACCCCGGTGATTTTTCGCTGGAATTTTCTCACCCATTCGGAGCACCTGCAACCCTGGTTCCAGGGCGCGGGCGGCCTGATCTATACCACCCACAAATATCCTCCCGATGTGCTCATGCCTCACGGCCTGCCCGGCGGGACGTCGGTGTGGAACTTCTCGCCCCAGGGCGGAATCGGCGTACACTGGTTTACCCGCTCCAAACGTTCGGTCGACCTGGCGCTGAACGCAGTGCACATCTCGTCGGCCTCGCTGGGCGACCGCAACCCCGGCGTGAACGCAAGCCTGCAGATCCAGGTCGGCTATACCTGGTGGAAATAGGAAAGGCAAGTTTTCAGTCTTCAGTTTTCAGTGTTTATCCGCTGCAAACGAACAACTTGGGACTGACAACTGAGAGCTGAGATGACGAAGGATCCCGTGGTCGAGTGCGTGCCCAACTTCGCCGTGGCGGATGCGCGGCGTGTTGCGGTGATTGTGGCCGCCATGCGGGTCGACGGCGTGCACCTGCTCGACCTGACCATGGATGCCGATCAGAACCGCTCCATCGTTACCATTGCGGGCGATCCTGCGGCAATAGTGGAAGCCGCGGTGCGGGGCGCCGGCAAAGCGGCGGAGCTGATCGACCTTACCCGGCAGACCGGCGTGCATCCCCGCATCGGCGCGGCCGACGTGATCCCGTTCGTGCCCATCGCCGGCATTACCCTGGACAAATGCGTCATGCTGGCCCGCCAGGCGGGCCTTGAAATCTGGCGCCGCTTCAGCGTGCCTGTCTATTTTTACGAAGCGGCGGCCTCCCGGCCCGATCGCGCCAATCTCGAAAACATCCGCCAGGGGCAGTTCGAAGGTCTCCGCGACACGGCGCGCAAGGAGTCATCCCGCCGGCCCGATGTCGGCGGTCCCGATCTTCATCCCACCGCCGGCGCCTGCGCCGTGGGCGCCCGCAAATTCCTGGTTGCCTACAACATCTATCTCGATTCCGCCGATGTAGCCGTGGCGCGCGCCATCGCCCGTGAAATTCGGGCCGCCGCTCTGGGCCTCAAAGGCGTAAAGGCGCTGGGTTTGGCGGCCCACGGCCGGACTCAGCTCTCCCTCAACATTGGCGACTTTCAGGTCACGCCGGTGTCCGAGGTATATAAGGCGGTATCCAATCTAGCCGCCCGCCACAAGACCGCCCCCGTCGAGGGCGAGGTGATCGGCCTGATTCCGGAAGCGGCCTGTGAGCGGGATAGCGAGTGGATGCGTCAATTAATAGGGTTCGATCCCGTGGCCAAGATTCTCGAAAACCGCCTGGCATCCCCGCTGGCGTGGCCGGAATAGGTCCGGGGTCAAGTGAGCGGGCTCACCGACGAATAGAGCCCGGCAGTTAAAATTAAACCTGGGGAAAGAAGAACTGGTTCGATTTCCGCTCACCTGGTCGTGACGAAACGACCCCGATGCGAGAATTCGCCCGCGTTCTGGAGGAAGTTACTTGTTCAGCAATCTGGTTAGGTGTTCCACTGTGGCGGCCCTGGTTGGGGCGGCCGCCTTTGCCAATGCAGCCCAGCTTTCATCCGATGCGCGTACCGCCATTCCGCACGATGTGCAGCAATTGGTGGTCATCGATTATCGCGCCATGCAGAACTCCAGCACCGCCATGCAGCTTCGCGACCGGGTCATGCCTCCCGACCTGAAGCAGTTTGACGAAGCTTTGCAGAAGTCGGGCCTGAATGAGAATCACGATGTCGACCAGTTGGCATTTGCGCTCTTCCGGCCGGCCGAGTCCAGCGAAGACGTGGCGACCGTGGGCATCGCGCAAGGCCAGTTCTCGATTCCCGACATCGTCGCCAACTTCCGCAAGAAGGGGATCAAGCCTTCGATGATTCGCAGCAACAAGATCTACCCCATGGGCAGAACCGGGATGGTGCTGTGCTTCGTCGATCAGTCCACCATGGTTTTCGGCGGCACCGACGCGGTAAAGGCTGCGCTCAATGCCCGCGATGGAAACACGCAGAGCCTGCTCAACAACGCCACCTTCATGGAAGCCATGCGCTCGGTCGATTCCGAGCCGCTGTGGAGCATTCTGGACCAGAAGGGCACCCAGACCATGATGAAGCAGGTCCTGGGAGAAGCCGGTTCCGTGGCCGACTATGAATCGGTGCGCAAGCGCCTGCAGATTTCCTGGTACACCATGAACTTCCAGCACGGCGTCAAGTTCGATCTCACCATCTCAACCGGGGATTCCTTCGCCGCAGCTACCATCTCCTCGCTGCTGAATGCGGCCGTGATCTATCGCAAGATGAGCGGATCGGAAACGGAGAAGGCGGCCCTGTCGGCAACTGACGTCAGCTCCAACTCCGGCAAGCTTGCCGTCCACTTTGCCGCGTCCGATTCGGACTTCAACAGCCTGCTCCAGTCGCAGTTGTTTCAGAGCGTGGTGAAGTAAGACAGCGAACAGGGAATGGGTGAAACAGGCAAACCCGCCAAACCTCGACGCCGGCAGTTTTGTTTGCCACACGGCTCCAGGCCAGGCGGTCAGCGAACCATGCTGTGAATGATCGCTGCTCTGGGCGCCTGCAAAATAATGGCTTACCGAGGGCCCTGGCCTGGATAATAAAACGCGCGAACCTCTTTCAATTCTCCACCGACAACGAGACACAGATCGATAACATGGTCCACGCCGTGAATCGTCTCCATGTCGAAAACGGTCGCGACATAATCGCCGTCGACGACGTGCTGCTTTATTTCTATGCCCCTGATAAGCGGCAGAATGCTCGTAAGGAAACCCACTATCGTCTCGCGGCCCGCCAGTTTAGGCATCAGTGGACCTTCAAATGTGATGCCGGGTGCGAACGGCACGGACGATAGATCTTTGCGCGCGAGACCGTTCAAATAACTTTCCACTACCGCTATCTTTTCTGATCGAGACATTGGCTCACCCTAACACAGCCTCGCCGTACCGTTACTTGAACGGGCATCAAGAATCCCGTGGCTTCGTCCATCGACTACAACTCGATGCTCGATCGCGGTTGTTCAGGGTCATTTGGGATTATTTCTCTGGTCGCGCCGGAATGCTCATCGATGCGGACAGCCCGGCCAGCAGCACGGCCGCCGCATCCCTTCTTTTAGCTCCGAGCACACCCTTTCGACATGCTGCCGCCTGGTCTCGTCTTTTTTGACGGAGATGGTCCAGCAGATCCACTCGTTGCGCGCCAGTGGCGTAATGTCTTCCCAGGCCGCCAGCGCCTTCGCGTCGGACGCGAGCGCGTGTCGGAGATCTGCCGGAAGGGTATGGACGACTCCTTCGGAGATTCGAACCGTCGTCATGGGGCTATCCCGCAGGCGGAAGGATCAATCATCAGGTAGAAGACTACAACTCGGATTTCGTGACTCTACACCCGGGGCTACAGCTCGAGCACGGTATCTTCGATCGCCAGCCGGACATTGCCGTCCGACTTCGCCAGGCGTCGAACCGCTTCCGGCTTATCCACTCGAGCCTTCAGCATTACCAGGGCGACGGGCACGCTGCGCCCCGCGCTCTTGATGGTCTCAACCGCCGTGGGACGGTCGATCTTGCAGGCGCTCATCAGAATGCGGATGCCGCGCTCGACCAGCTTGGAGTTCTGCATGTGCACGTTAACCATCAGGTTCTCGTACACGTAACCAAGCCGGGTCATGGCGCCGGTGGTGATCATGTTGAGGATCATCTTCTGGGCCGAGCCGGCTTTCATGCGGGTCGAGCCGGAGATGACCTCGGGACCCACGTCAGCCACGATCGTGACTTCGGCGGCACCGGCCAGGGGCGTTTCGTGGTTACACGTTACCGCGGCCGTGTGGGCGCCGCGGGCTCGCGCGTACGCCACCGCGGCCACCACATAGGGAGTGCGGCCGGAAGCCGATACACCCACCACTACGTCTTTGCGGGTGGGGCGGCGGCGGGCGATGTCCCGCTGGCCCAGCTCCTCGGAATCTTCATTCACTTCGACGGCGGAAGCCAGGGCCTTGGGTCCGCCCGCCATGATGTACTGGACCTGCCCGGGAGCCGTGGAGTAAGTGGGAGGGCATTCGGATGCGTCGAGAGCGGCAATGCGGCCGCTCGATCCGGCGCCGATATAGATCAATCGCCCGCCATCGCGGAGACTGCGCGCCACTTGGTCGATAACCTGGGCGATTTCCGGAATTGCCTTCTTGACGGCTGCGGCAATCTTGGCGTCTTCGTGGTTGATAATCCGGGCGATCTCGAGTGCGGATTTAGTGTCAAAACCTTGAGAAGCCTCGTTCTGGCTCTCGGTCATTAAATGTTGAAGCAAGGATGCCTGATCTTTCTTTGAATCCTCTTTTCCATGATTGTTGCCGGCTGTCTCTTGCGTTGTCATACTGGTTAACATTCGCACCTGTCCCCAGATTTTCATTGTATCTGGGATTGACGCAACGACGAAATATTTGTGGGATGAGGGACAAATCGAAAGTGGTATGTTCTTAGACCTTTAGGGCCTCTCGAATGGAATCATGAAAGGCCGGGCGAACCTCGCGAATGGCCTGGTTGCCTCGGTCCGGCCAGGTGCGATTGGTGAGCAGAACTACAGCCAAATCTTCGGCTAAATCGATCCACAGCGAACCGCCGCTGTAGCCGAGATGGCCGATGGAACGGGCTGAAAAATGACGCCCGGATGAAGAATTTTCCGACGGTGTGTCCCACCCCAAAGCGCGGGAACTGACCCCCGGTCCCTGGGGCTCCGCAAACCGCTCGATCGTCGCCGTTTCGAAGAGGCCGGGAGCGGCATCGGGTCGCAGCGGGCTGAGGATCTCGTCGGCAAAACGCAGGAGGTCGGGCGCACTGGAAAACAGCCCCGCATGCCCTGCGGCTCCGCCGAGGACGTAGGCATTCTCATCCTGGACCTCGCCCTGGATAATGCGGTGGCGAAACGTGGTGTCCTCTTCGGTGGGAGGAATCCCGGCGGCCAGAAAGTGGGGAATGCTGAATGCGGTCATTGAGAGTTCGAGCGGATGGAAGATCTCGCGCCGTACCCACGCGGCAAGCGGCTCCCGCGTCAGGACTTCCAGAGCCTTGCCCAGCAGGATGAACCCCGGGTCGGAATATTCGGCCCGCTCGCCCGGCTTCGCCTCAAACGGCAGTTCCAGACACGCGCGAAACAGCGCCGCCGGGGAATGGACGGTGCGAAAAAACTCAACGTAAGCAGGCAGGCCGGAAGTATGGGCCAGCAAGTGCCGCAGGGTCACGAAACGCGACCAGGTTCCGGGAGGGCGGCCAACCACAAAACCGGGCAGAAGTTCTCCCACCGGCGTTTCCAGGTCGAGCACTCCCCGCTGGTAAAGCAGCATCGCCGCTGAAGTGGTGGCAACGACCTTGGTGAGACTGGCCACGTCGTAGGGGGTCGTTGGCGTGACAGCCGGGGCATGATCGTCGTAGGTAAATCGCCCCAGCGCGTCCTGTAGAACGACCTTCCCGCCAGCCGCTACTCCGAAAGCACAGCCGGGAAAAGCGCGCTCCGCAATGGCTGTCTCCAAAACCTGGTAGGCGGCTGCGAATCGTGCACGGGATTCAGCCAGACGAACATCGGTCAGAGGAAGATCAGACGTCATACCCCAGAATCGTAACGCGAATCGCATCAGGATGCGGTGATAACCGCTAATTTGCTGCAATCCGTGCGGTTATGAGGCTATCCTTGGGTTTGTCGTTTCCGTCTATGCATGAGAGAGCTTGGGAGGAACCATGGGGGAAATTCGCAGGCCGATCGCGGCAGCCGTGACCGCGGCTTTGATGGCAATGATTTCGAGCGTTGCGTTGGCCCAGTCGGAAGCGCCCCCGGCGAGCCCCGCATCCCCGGCGCAGGCGCCGTCCTCCGACGCCTCCACGGCAGGTCCGCCCGCCCAGGCTGCGGTCGCACCCAGTTCGGAGAGCAGTCCAGCCGGGCCGGCCATCCCACCCAGGAAGACTTACACCGTCCCCGCCGGAACCAAGGTCCTGCTTAGTCTGCGCAGCGCGGTTAATACCAGGAGCGCGAAGGCGGGCGATGGAGTGTATCTCTCCTCGGCATTTCCGGTGGTGGTTGGAAATCGAGTGATGATTCCCGCCGGAGTTTACGTGCAGGGTGTGGTCGATCGCGTAGAACGAGCCGGGCACGTCAAAGGCAGGGCGCAGCTCGACATGCATTTCACGTCAATCATCTTTCCCAACGGGACAGTGGTTGAGGTCCCCGGTCTGGTCGACAGCCTGCCCGGAGCGCGCAAGCAGCAGGTAAAGAACGACGGCGAGGGAACGATCCAGCAGGACGGCGACAAGACGCGAAATATGGGCAAGGTCGCGGAGGTTGCGGTACCAACAGGAGGCACCGTCGGATCGATCGCGGGGCTGGGCTCAGGGCATCCGCTGGGCGGCGGAATCGCCGGCATTGGCGCCGGCCTGGCGACCGCCGGAATTGTGGCCCTCTTCACGCGCGGCGCCGACGTGAACATCGAGGTCGGCACCCAGGTGGAGATGGTGCTTCAGCGTCCGCTTATTCTTGAAGATGCCAACCTGAGCAGTGCTACGGCCGACGGCGGAGTTCCCCCGCTGGTTCCCATTGCCCAGCAGAACAAGCCGATGGAAAAACCGCAGCGTCCGCGCGTGTTGTGCCCGCCTGGAGGGCTCGGTTGCGAGTAAATTAGAAGATAGATAGAGATGCTGCCGCCTGACACGACCGAACCACAAGTAAGTGCGACCGTGGATGTCGCTCCCGGAACCCCCATCGCCCCCCCTGGGGCGGCCATTACAGTTCCCCCCGCAAAGGGCAACGGCCTCGGCCTGTGGCTGCGCGACATCGTGATCTCGGCGGCGGTCTCCATCCTCATCATTACGTTCCTCTACCAGCCGGTGCGCGTCGAAGGCACCAGCATGTTGCCGCGGCTGGAAGACCACGACCGGCTCTTCATCAACAAGTTCGTCTATCGGATTTCGTCAATTCATCGCGGCGACGTGGTGGTGTTCCACTATCCGCGCGATCCGGAAAAGAGCTATATCAAGCGGGTGATCGCGCTGCCGGGCGACCGCATTTCCATCGAGCGGGGACGGGTTTACGTCAATGGCACCCTGGTGAGCGAGCCATACGTCCCCGAGGAGTACCGCGATACGCGCTCACTGGCGGCGATGATCGTTCCCGAGGATGCCTACTTCATGATGGGCGACCATCGGTCGATTTCCTCCGACAGCCGCGAGTTCGGGCCGGTGGACCGCGATCTTATTTACGGCAAGGCGGTTTTCGTCTACTGGCCCACCAAAGACGCGGGCGTCGTGGAATAACGCCCCGGGCTTTCCACAGTGCGGCGGGAACGCTGCCGGATTCGATCGCAGAACTCGCGACAAAACCTGCTAAAATCTATTGAATTTATGTTGCGACCTTGAATCTAAACGGTTTATTGATTCTAAAAGGTTTTTTATGCCACAAAATTGTCCAGAAAGACCACAAGAGCTGGGATGGTTCTGCAAATGTTCTGCAAAAAGCTGTTCTAAGAATCCATCAAGAAAACTGAGCGGAATATAAACTCGACGGGATTGGCCCCAGAGCATCGGAGGAAGGGTGGCAAGACGGATTCGTTTTCGGGCCTTTGCTCAATTCTCGCGCTCGTTCAAGAGCAGAATCGAGACCGCGTCCGGACTATCGCTGACGGACCTACTCAACGTTGCCTTGTTCACCCTGACCATTGCATCCCTTCTGTTGGCGGCATCAGGGGTGGCAGTCGCCTGGATAACATACAAAGACGCCCAAGTAAGCGGTGAAAAACAGGAGGCCGCTCTGAATAGCGCCGCACAGTCCCTTGCCACAGCGAGACAATCGCTTGAGAGCACGGAAAAGAGGCTGGCAGAGATGGATGACGCTCTCAAGCAGAACATTACGATTGCGAAAGATGAGCAAAAGAACTTGAGCGCATCCGTCGCGCTGTCGAAGGTTCAACTATCCACACTACAAAAACAGGTCGAGATTGCATCCCGCGCGCCTGACGTTGTTTTGTTTGTATTCTGCTCGGCCCGTAGTTTTAAAAATCCCCTTGCTGATACGGTTCCCTTTCTGATTGAGAATGGTGTAGCTTTGCCAGTTGATCCGGTGACATTGCGCGAAAAACGCGGCCCCTCCGAAGGAAAGTTGCACATAGATCAAGACGATCTCGTGACGTGCGCATGTGCATTGAAAAACAGGGGCAAGATGCCTCTTACCAATGCGTATATTCGGGCCGCCTTTGCCCCTCATGTTGACAAGTACGGAGTTTCGGACACCTCAGAAGACTCTTCCCAATCAAGAATAAATTTCGCCCCCGATCCCGGCGGCAAAAGTGTCGTTATCCAAGAGGGAAAGAAGATATTCCCATCCCCTAATTCCTGGGAAGGATTCAATACTACGGCAAACCTTCTATTAGGTTGGCACAATCCTCCTACTTTTCTAGTTCTCCGGTTCGAGTATGGAGGAAACGAGCAACCGAGGGATAGCGGAGAAATCCATTTGGTTTTAGATCGCTCGGACTCCAACCCAAAATGAGGGTTTATTAGCCATCAGACCCCAACTTCGGCGGCCCGGATCACGTGGGATGGGGAATGCTGTGTTTCTAATGTCTCGAAGCGTACCGAAGAAATCCAATCGAAGGAAAACCTGCTTCTAGGTTCTACAACTAAAGGGGCAGAATCGGTTTACACGGCAATCAAGTTGTAGATGGTCTGCCTCGTGACGCCAAAGTCGCGAGCAATGGCGGCCTTCTTCTCGCCAGCGGCCACACGGTCACGAATCGCCTTCAGTTGAGGGCCGGTCATAGTGGACTTGCGGCCCACATACTTCCCCTCCTGCTTTGCCTTTGCAATTCCCTCAAGCTGACGCTCACGGATCATGGCCCGTTCAAACTCAGCCACGCCTCCCATAATCGTCAGCATCAGCTTTGACATCGCCGAGTCATCCCCGGTGAAGGTCAACGATTCTTTGACGAACTCGACAATGACGCCGCGTCCGTTCAGTGCCGCAACGGTCTGGAGCAGATCACTGATATTGCGGGCGAGCCGGTCCATGCTGTGAACCACTAGGACATCGCCATCCCGGAGGTAGTCCAAGGCGGCCTTTAGCTGCGGCCTGTTCGTATCCTTCCCGCTAGCCTTGTCGGTAAACGTCTTGTCAAGTTGGACCCCATCCAATTGGCGGACCGTGTTCTGATCCACGCTGCTTACTCTGACGTATCCGATTCTCTTTCCGCCCCGCCGTGCTGCCGTCATGTTCTCCCCCCAACTGTCAATTATGAGTCTAGGCCATTAGGGGACAAGTGTCAACTAATAAATCCTCCATCTATATTTTACGGTTTTTGCTCGGGAAAAGTGTAAATCGCCAGCGTAAAGGCCGGGTATACCCAAGTTTGACGTTAGGGATAGAGACGCCCTAACGGGACTCACTAACGTGACTCGTTAACGGACGGTTAAGTAAAACAAAACAAATGTGATCTGGATCACAGTTTAAGCAGATAGCGGGCGGTATTCTTCCCAATGTTCCCCGGCAAATTGGGCTGGAGGGGGTTGGGAGTCGGGACTTCCAGCGATGCGCCTACGCGCCTTGTAGCTCGATTGCGAGGCATTGTGGGCGAAGTACCGAACAGCCCAAAAGTGTTTGGAAGCGAGAAAGAGCAATGAGAACAAAAGACGCGATTGATGAGCTTAAAGCACGTTCCAAGCGGCACCCGGAGTTGACGGCGTTTCATCGCTTTCACAGGAAGCACCCCGAGGTCCTGGACTTCCTTGTGCAAGAGATACAGCTTCGCCTAAGACACACGGCTTCACGGCGTTCTCGTATCACAGCCTATGGGAATACGCGAGATGGAAGCTGGAAATGGAGCGCGGGCCGGGCGATACGTTCATGATGAACGACCACGCCGCTCCGTACTACGCACGCGCAATCACCATCCTGCATCCCGAGTTCAACGGACGCGCGGAGATTCGCAAATCGAGAGCGGACAGAATCTTCGGACTTCGGCTGGAGCCTATCCCGAAAAATCGGCCGAAGAACTATGCGCGGCGCTTGCAATGGGCGGACGGCACGCCTATCGAAAACGGATGGCGTCCAACCAAACCGCACGTCATCAACCACGCGGCCAATCTGAAGCCGGACATCCACACGGAAAGGAGTCACTGATATGGCGCTCCTTGATGTGGCGCTCGATTGCCTGAGCCGAGGATGGTATGTATTCCCATGCGTGCCCCGCACCAAGCTACGACTTGGCGGCCTTGCGCCCAATGGCGTGAATGATGCCAGCAACCATGAGGGACAGATTCGCAAATGGTGGGCAGCAAGCGGACGCGAACGTTGCAATTGCGTGCGGTCAAGCGGCCTCTCTGTGGTGGACTGTGACCACGGCAACGCAACGGAGGCGGACGCACGGGCCTGGATGAAGCAGGCGGTACAGAGGCGTATACCGTTCACACGGGCCGCGTGTAATCCGAAAAACAGCGCCGGAGTATGGGGTTCAACTCTATTACTCAGAAACGATGCAGAGCGTAGGCGAGTTTTCGCTTGGTGGAGGCACCGGTAAATCAAAAGTCTTGGCGGCTATGTGATGGCAGCGGGAAGTATCCACCGCATAGTGGCGAGGCGTATGACTGATTACGGACAGGCAGTTACACCTGCCTGATGTGGTGCGTGCGCTGAAAACGGAACATAAGCCGTAGAAGATGACGGGCAGCCTATTACAAAAAAAAAAAAAAAAAAAAAAAAAAAAAAAAAAAAAAAAAAAAAAAAAAAAAAAAAAAAAAAAAAAAAAAAAAAAAAAAAAAAAAAAAAAAAAAAAAAAAAAAAAAAAAAAAAAAAAAAAAAAAAAAAAAAAAAAAAAAAAAAAAAAAAAAAAAAAAAAAAAAAAAAAAAAAAAAAAAAAAAAAAAAAAAAAAAAAAAAAAAAAAAAAAAAAAAAAAAAAAAAAAAAAAAAAAAAAAAAAAAAAAAAAAAAAAAAAAAAAAAAAAAAAAAAAAAAAAAAAAAAAAAAAAAAAAAAAAAAAAAAAAAAAAAAAAAAAAAAAAAAAAAAAAAAAAAAAAAAAAAAAAAAAAAAAAAAAAAAAAAAAAAAAAAAAAAAAAAAAAAAAAAAAAAAAAAAAAAAAAAAAAAAAAAAAAAAAAAAAAAAAAAAAAAAAAAAAAAAAAAAAAAAAAAAAAAAAAAAAAAAAAAAAAAAAAAAAAAAAAAAAAAAAAAAAAAAAAAAAAAAAAAAAAAAAAAAAAAAAAAAAAAAAAAAAAAAAAAAAAAAAAAAAAAAAAAAAAAAAAAAAAAAAAAAAAAAAAAAAAAAAAAAAAAAAAAAAAAAAAAAAAAAAAAAAAAAAAAAAAAAAAAAAAAAAAAAAAAAAAAAAAAAAAAAAAAAAAAAAAAAAAAAAAAAAAAAAAAAAAAAAAAAAAAAAAAAAAAAAAAAAAAAAAAAAAAAAAAAAAAAAAAAAAAAAAAAAAAAAAAAAAAAAAAAAAAAAAAAAAAAAAAAAAAAAAAAAAAAAAAAAAAAAAAAAAAAAAAAAAAAAAAAAATTTTTTTTTTTTTTTTTTTTTTTTTTTTTTTTTTTTTTTTTTTTTTTTTTTTTTTTTTTTTTTTTTTTTTTTTTTTTTTTTTTTTTTTTTTTTTTTTTTTTTTTTTTTTTTTTTTTTTTTTTTTTTTTTTTTTTTTTTTTTTTTTTTTTTTTTTTTTTTTTTTTTTTTTTTTTTTTTTTTTTTTTTTTTTTTTTTTTTTTTTTTTTTTTTTTTTTTTTTTTTTTTTTTTTTTTTTTTTTTTTTTTTTTTTTTTTTTTTTTTTTTTTTTTTTTTTTTTTTTTTTTTTTTTTTTTTTTTTTTTTTTTTTTTTTTTTTTTTTTTTTTTTTTTTTTTTTTTTTTTTTTTTTTTTTTTTTTTTTTTTTTTTTTTTTTTTTTTTTTTTTTTTTTTTTTTTTTTTTTTTTTTTTTTTTTTTTTTTTTTTTTTTTTTTTTTTTTTTTTTTTTTTTTTTTTTTTTTTTTTTTTTTTTTTTTTTTTTTTTTTTTTTTTTTTTTTTTTTTTTTTTTTTTTTTTTTTTTTTTTTTTTTTTTTTTTTTTTTTTTTTTTTTTTTTTTTTTTTTTTTTTTTTTTTTTTTTTTTTTTTTTTTTTTTTTTTTTTTTTTTTTTTTTTTTTTTTTTTTTTTTTTTTTTTTTTTTTTTTTTTTTTTTTTTTTTTTTTTTTTTTTTTTTTTTTTTTTTTTTTTTTTTTTTTTTTTTTTTTTTTTTTTTTTTTTTTTTTTTTTTTTTTTTTTTTTTTTTTTTTTTTTTTTTTTTTTTTTTTTTTTTTTTTTTTTTTTTTTTTTTTTTTTTTTTTTTTTTTTTTTTTTTTTTTTTTTTTTTTTTTTTTTTTTTTTTTTTTTTTTTTTTTTTTTTTTTTTTTTTTTTTTTTTTTTTTTTTTTTTTTTTTTTTTTTTTTTTTTTTTTTTTTTTTTTTTTTTTTTTTTTTTTTTTTTTTTTTTTTTTTTTTTTTTTTTTTTTTTTTTTTTTTTTTTTTTTTTTTTTTTTTTTTTTTTTTCCCCCCCCCCCCAAAGGCTTTTCGGGCATCCATGGTATTCATGGATTTCAATCCCTTGTTATTTCTTGCAATGTTTGGGCACGACGGAAGAACGAAGCCATGAATGGTGGGAATTCGCGGGAGCTTTGGTCAACCACCAAAAGACCCAGTCGATGCCGCTGTGTGGGCATGGCGAAGTTTCTTTGCCTACATTCTGAATCCACAAAACTCCACCGCCATCACTGCAATCGCAACTTGCGTACTCGTTGGGGTCACGGTCGCTTACACCATATATTCTGGGCTGCAGTGGAAAGCCACTAGAGAGAGTAATGAAGTAGCCTGGAGCGCTGCTGTGACGGCTGCCAAACAACTGGAGATGAGCGAGCGACCTTGGCTCGATGTACGGGATTTAAAAATCGTTGGCCCTTTGACAATCAAAGAGGAGGGTGCGCGGCTATCACTTCAGTTCGTACCAAGGAATAGTGGCCATTCCCCTGCGATTTTGGTCAACCCCGAAGTTAAACTCCTGCCACGCTATATGTTGTTCCCTGACCCTCGCCAGCAACGCAAGGACGTTTGTGATGCCACTGTTGCATCCTCACAGTTGCCGCATAACAGATACTTCTTGGAAACCTGGCTACCGGGCGACTTGCCCTCACGCCAATTCAGTATTCTTGCGAGTAAAGACGATATCGAAAAGGCCATGCAGGCACGATTCAAGTGGAATCCTCCAGCTCCGCAACACTTCGAGTTGATCATAGTCATCTGCGTCGCTTATCGGGCAGCGTTCACGATCACGCAATACCATACGGCCTATGTCTTGGACGTCGAAAGGACCGTTTCTTCCCCCCCTTTTATCAATGAGGTCTTTCAGAATGAGCCCACCACAATTCCTCCACAGCAGTTGCGGTTGGTCTATGACGAAATTGCCGGGAAAGGTCCAGAAGCTAACTAAGCCTGTTGCGCAGTGTGGTTGCCCGATTTTTCCATTCAAAAAACAGATGCGACAGCCAAATCCCAGCTGATACCGGCACCTCTTTCCGGGTTGCACCGCCGCAATTGAACGTAGTGCTATGCTTTCGCTCATGGAACCCACATCTGTTGCAACGGCGCTGGAAATTGTCGGCAAAGCTTGGAAGGCCTTGGAGGCCGTGCGAGAACGCGCACAGACGTCCAAAGACGCCGATCTAAAAAGTCGTATCGGCGAATTGTACGACGATTTTCTCGCCCTGCGCTCGATCATCGTGCGCCTCACGGACGAAAACTCCGAATTGCGCCAAGGACAAATTGAAAACCCGCAAATTAGTCAGGTAGGGAGCACAAATTATTACTTCGTTGGCGAAAAAGGCCCTTACTGCCAGAAATGTTACGACACGCAGGGTAAGCTCGTAAGCCTCACCGCACAAGCGATCTATTTTCATGGGCGGGGCAGGAAGTGCGAAGTTTGCGGGAAGGTGTTCATTGAGGGACCTAAGTCACAACCGAGGGTACCAGTGTAGCCCTCTTTGACATTGACCATCGATACGCGCGCGCTGAAAATCAGGTGTTTGTGTACCAATGAAAACGGTTGGGGGATCGGTTTGACCGTCACCGGGGGCGCGCCTACGAGCCTCTAAATGTAAATGCGATGGCGGGGCATCCCGCTTGAGATGACACGGTATGCAAACCTTGTCACGGCGGATTTTGCAGGCCGTGCATGAGCGCGTTTCGTTGCTATCGGCTCGCTGAATGGCTTCTAAACGGTATGGGTTCTTCATGAACTCGGCTTATCGGGTGCCTCCAGGAGAGTTCGTTCCGTCTCCCACACCCGCCACGTCCATGAATTCCACAATTCCAACCTCGTTGAAAACGCAAAGCGATTCCCATCTCCATCAACAGCCCTAGTGACGATATCGCCGACGTACTCGGGGTTGTATTCTCCGGGCGCATCTTGAAGGGCCTTCAACAGACTTGGCACATCGCTAAAGCGCACGGTTTCCCCAATGTAAGAATGTGGCTTGAGAATTTTCTCTCCAATTCGGGCCTCTAGGCAGGGGAAGAAGTTTTCCCACCAAGCGATCTCGCCAACTCGCGATTTGATGTTCACAATCGCCACGTTGAATAAATTCTGTGACGACACATTTCGAATTTTGAATCCGACGACTTCATCTCCCTCTTTAGCCAAATCAATTACGAATTCAGGGATCGGCTTGGCGCGATACAAACCAATCGCATTTTCTTGTTCGTTCGAGAGTTGGAACCCACGCCACAAAACGAACACCAACATGAGCATTAGGCCAAAACACAACCAGATCGCCGGATGCCAGTGAGGAAGTAACCCTTTGAGTTCGAGCTTCTTTTTCCACTGATCAGATGCGAAGTTATCGCGCCACCACGTCGTCACAAACAGAAACGTGAATAGCGCCCCAGTGGTCAGGAACTCCCAAGTGGGCCTAAAGAGCACAGCCTTCATGTACCGTTGCAATCTTGCGATTTCGGGCTTTTGGTTCACATCGAAATCGTACCAACGGCAAGTACGCCTGCGCTACGGTGGGATAGACGAGAGGGCGGGTGCAAATCTTGAGGGCAAGTCCCGAATGCCCACTGGGATACCCCTTCGTACATGAATGGGAATATTTATTTGGATTTAAAAGGTCCAGAATTCCTGTAGATTGAAAAATCCCTTGAATAAAACTAACCTAAAGATTTAGACATTCTGTGTCTTAAAAGATCCACGGCTTTTTTGAATGACAATGTACCGGCATTTTGTTATTCTGCCCATGTTGCACTCTCTTGATGTCAATAGTAATTAAGGGGTGCAATAAATGCTTTGAGTTGAGAGACATAGCAAACGTTATTCTCAAAGTATCGTTGCATATTGATTGTGCGGAGGACGGGAGAATCGAACTCCATGCCCGACCAGGTATCTCCGGTTTATCAGACCGGCCCTAGCCCTGCTAGACGCCCTCCGACAAAAGGAGCCAGAGATTAGAGTGAGCCGTGGTCTTGGACACCGCAGGTCGCGCTAGTCTCTGGCACCGACGCCGCATGAGTTTGGGGCTCATGCTGTTACAAGCTGACCATATTCTTTGTCCACGTGCAACCCATAAATCCGCCATTTCACCGACAACGGGACAATTATGTTCCCTAAGGTCTAGGCCACCGTCACCATGGCACCCATCCGCCGCATAGCTGCGATAACGTCCCCTTCAAGTTGGCGCAACCTGGACTTTGCCCATTTCGCATAGTACCGTTCTGTAATCGCAATGGAGCGGTGCCCGAGTAGTTTGCTGACTTTCTCCAGGGGCACACCCGCAAGCAGCATTTCCACGGCGAAGGTATCGCGGAGCATGTGAGAGCGAAACTCCGTCGGCCCGCCGTCATCGTCCGTGAGGGACAGATAATCGTTCAATCGCGCAAACTTGCGGACCCACTTGTTTGTATTCACGAGGACGGAACAATTCCGCGACCAAAAGAAGTAATCGGGGTGAATCTCTCTGCTTAATGGAAGGGCATTCAACTCGGCGGCCACGTGGTCCGGAATGATGCACTCCATATCGTCCCCGGTCTTTTGCATGGTCAAGCGAAACCTGTTCCCAATCAGGGCGGCCTTGGGCAGTTGGAGAACGTCCCCGATGCGGAGTCCGGTCCAACGCTGGATTAGGAAGATGGCCCGGAGATACACGCCCACTTTGGCGGACTTGTAACGGGCGTCCGCGTCGAGTTGTTTAGTAGACTCCATGACTTCGTCAAACTGCTTGGGTGTGAGTGGCATTGTCTCGCTCTCATTCGGAGTGATCGCCTTGAGCAGTAACGCGGGGTTGCGGTCCAGGTATCCCATAGCCGTGAGCCAACGGAAAAACGACTTTACGCGGGTCAGGAGGGCCGCCTGTGTCGTAAGGGCAAGCCTGTTTTCTTCGGACTTTGCGTCGGGTGCCCATGAGCTGCGCCATTGGTCCAGAAGACCCGGGGTCACGTCACTGACGTTTGCGATGTCCTTGGAATTGGCCCAACGCTGGAGCCTCCGGGCGGTTGACTTGTACGCCTCCAGCGAAGTGGCCCGGGGGCCTTTCATGCCTGAGAGCCATTGTTCCAAGGCTTCGTCCAGGGGCTTCAATTTGGCTTGCCGGACCGCTTCCCGGGCGGCCTCATCTTCTGCAATTTTCTGCAATTCGATCTTGACCGGGTCCCGCTTGTCCCGCTCGGACTGTGCCACACGCTCCGCCTGTTCCCAAGAGCGCGTCTTGGCGGATATGTACGTGGTTTTTCCACCCTCCCGGATGTAGAGAGACTTCCTGCAATTGCAGCGTTTCCACTGTGGATTCGCGGCTTTCGGACACTTTTCAGAGTGCCGTGTGAAGACTGTTATAGTGAAAGAGTCAATCGGTTCCAGGTTTGCCATTGTTTGTGTCCTCGTTCAGCAAATCTTCAGCAATTCCGGGTCGGCTAGGTGACGAAACGCTCATTAAAAAGAGGATAGCACACTTTGCACTGAATCTATTGAATCCACTCCTCGGAGAGGCGATGCAGGCGATCCTAGCGCTCGAAGACGGGCGCGTATTCAAGGGCCTTGGCTACGGACACCCGGGTGAATGCCAGGGCGAGGTTGTTTTTAATACTTCCCTAACCGGTTACCAGGAAATTGCCACCGATCCTTCCTATGCCGGGCAGATTGTCGTTCTTACCAATCCCCAAATTGGGAATTACGGCACCAACCACGCAGACAATGAAGCGGCCAAGCCCTATATCGAGGGCCTGATCGTCCGCGAGTTCTCGGCGATCAGTTCCAACTGGCGCTCGGAGCAAGTCACGGACGAATACATGGAGCGCTATTCGGTTCCGGTGCTGGCCGAAATCGATACGCGCGCCCTGGTTCGGCACCTGCGGACGTATGGGGTAATGCGCGGCGTGATTTCGACTCTGACTGTGGACGCGGAAGCACTTGTCCAAAAAGCCAGAAAAATCCGGAAGATGGATGGGACCGATCTGGCCAGGGTGGTCTCGACCAAGGCGATGTATGGCTTCGACGCCTCGGACCCTCGCTACCAGGGGGACGATCCGTTGCTGCCCGCGGCTGTGGACCGGTCGCAACTTCACGTGGTGGCCTACGATTTCGGCATCAAGCAGAATATTCTGCGGATGCTGGCGCGCGAAGGCTGCCGTGTGACCGTGGTCCCGGCGGAGACAACAGCTGAGGATGTGCTGGGATTGAAGCCGGATGGCGTTTTCCTGTCCAACGGGCCCGGCGATCCGGAACCGGTTAGCTACGCGGTGCGCGCCATTCGCGACATGATGGGCCGGGTGCCGGTGTTCGGTATCTGTCTTGGTCATCAACTTTGCGGACTGGCGCTCGGCGGCCGCACCTACAAGCTGAAGTTCGGGCACCACGGCGGCAATCATCCTGTAAAGAACAACGCGACGGGCAAGGTTGAGATCACGGCCCACAATCATAATTTCGCGGTCGATCCTGACTCGATCAATGCCAATGAAGTGGAATTGACCCACGTTGATCTCAATGACCAGACGCTGGAAGGACTGCGGCACAAGACGCTCCCACTGTTCAGCGTGCAATACCACCCCGAAGCGGCGCCCGGGCCGCATGATTCGCACTACCTGTTTCGCGACTTCCGCCAGATGATGGAGGAGTGGAAAGGATGAGGATCGCGATGAGCGGACAGGACGGCATTCCAAGACAGCGGGGCTTTTGGCTCCGCTGTTTTTTGGGCCGATTCTGGGTCGTGATGGCGATGTGCCTGGTTGCAACGGGGCTTTCGTGGGGCCGGGTCGAGGTGCCGGGCCCGATTCATCTGTGGCGTATTCATGGGTTTTACATGAATCCGGCGGGCAAGCCGATCGAGAATGCGGAAGTGACTCTCTTGCGGGACGAGAAGGTCGCCTACTCGACGCGAACCGACGGGTCAGGAAAGTTTGCATTCGAGCACGTGACGGGCCGGTACTGGCTGCATATCAAGGCGCCGAATTACTCGGGGCTGTCACGGGAAGTTTTGGTTGGACTGGAAACCGCGACGGTGCTGCGCAGAAACACGCTCTACGTGATCGCCGGGCCGCGTGCCTGTACGGATGATTGTTCTTCGATCTATTCCAGCAGGAGCGAATTTGACCGGGCCGTACGGCGGAACACGAGACATGGGGCCGATTCGTTTTGAAAGGGCACGACTTTAGTCGTGCCGCAAATGCTCGATCGAGATCGCGGCTTTAGCCGCTGAGGGATGGTTTTGAAACCCGCACGCGAACACGTAACGAATAATGCGCAGACTTACTTCGTCACTTCGAAGACGTGGGAGGGACGCGCCTTGTTTCAAGCCGAGGCGTGGGCAAGACTGTTTTTCAAAACGCTCCTAGCGCACCGCGGCGAGGCGTATCTCCTTCACGAGTTCGTTCTGATGCCGGATCATTTTCACCTGCTGATTACGCCTTCCATCTCGCTTGAACGATCAATGCAATTTATCAAGGGCGGATTTTCCCATCGAGTGAAGGAGGAAATCGGATCGAATGCAGAAATTTGGCAGCGCGGTTTTTCCGATCATCGGATTCGCGATATCGAGGACTACGAGAAGCATGTCCATTACATTCATCTGAACCCGGTCAAGAAGCATTTGTGTGATACGCCAGCTGCGTATCGGTACTGTTCTGCATTTCCGGGTTGGAAATTGGACCCCGTCCCTCAGGGGCTAAAGCCCAGGGGATTTGTAGAAGTGTTTGGCGGCACGGCTGAAGCCGTGCCCTTTCAAAACAAGAACACGATCGTTTAGGAATTCGCTGGTTCGACGAGAACAAAACAATGCCACGCAGAAATGACATTCAGAAGATTCTGGTGATCGGCTCGGGGCCGATTGTGATTGGCCAGTCGGCCGAGTTCGACTACTCCGGCACGCAGGCCTGCAAGGCTCTCCGGCAGGAGGGCTACGAGGTGGTGCTGGTGAACTCGAACCCGGCCACCATCATGACCGATCCCGAGCTTGCCGACCGCACGTACATCGAGCCGCTCACGCGCGACTATGTTGAAGAGATCATTCGCGTCGAAGCCGAGATGTTGAACGCGAAGCGCAACGCGGGAAAGTTCGCACTGCTGCCAACTGTCGGCGGGCAGACTGCGCTGAACCTCGCCGTCGAACTTGCCGACGCGGGCATTCTCGATCGCTACGATGTGGAATTGATCGGGGCCAAGCTCGAAGCCATCAAGAAGGCAGAGGACCGTCTGCTCTTCAAAGACGCAATGATTCGCATTGGCCTCGATGTGCCTCGCTCCGCGCTTGTGAACAACCTTCGCGACGGGCTGGACTTCTCCACCAAGCTTGGCTTCCCGGTGCTGATTCGGCCCAGCTTCACGCTGGGCGGCACTGGCGGCGGCATTGCCTACAACCGCGAAGAGCTGATGGAGATCCTGGCGCGCGGTCTCGATCTTTCGCCGGTCCATGAGTGCCTTCTCGAAGAGAGCGTACTGGGCTGGAAGGAATACGAGCTTGAGGTCATGCGCGACCTCGCCGACAACGTCATCATCATTTGTTCGATTGAGAACTTCGACCCCATGGGCGTGCACACCGGCGACTCCATTACCGTGGCGCCCGCACAGACACTCACCGATCGCGAGTACCAGAGGATGCGCGACGCGGCCATCGCCGTGATGCGCGAGATCGGCGTGGAGACGGGCGGTTCGAACGTGCAGTTCGCGGTGAACCCGACCAACGGCCGCATGACCGTGATCGAGATGAACCCGCGCGTATCGCGTTCGTCGGCGCTGGCGTCGAAGGCTACCGGTTTTCCCATTGCCAAGATCGCAGCCAAGCTTGCCGTCGGTTATACGCTGGACGAGATTCCCAACGACATCACGCGCAAGACGCCGGCCTGCTTTGAACCCACTATCGACTACGTGGTCGTCAAGATTCCCAAATGGCAGTTCGAAAAGTTTCCCGGCTCCGACGACACGCTGGGGCCGCAGATG
Source organism: uncultured Acidobacteriota bacterium (assembly GCA_963730805.1). Lineage (GTDB taxonomy): Bacteria > Acidobacteriota > Terriglobia > Terriglobales > Acidobacteriaceae > Telmatobacter. Next base: position 52,965 of record CAVSTL010000002.1, read on the forward strand.
AAGTCGGTGGGCGAAGTGATGGCCATCGGCCGTACCTTCAAGGAAGCGCTGATGAAGGCATGGCGCGCGCTCGAAACCGGCAAGCGGACGGGGACCGAAGTGCTCGAGCCGCGCCGGCTGACGCAGATGCTGGTGACGCCGCGGCCGGAACGGCTTGGCTACATCCGCTTCGCATTCGAGCGCGGCATGAGCGTGCGCGAAGTGGCGCGGTTGACGGGGATGGATCCATGGTTTCTGCACCAGATCCGCGAGATCACGCTGGCGCAGCAGACCATTGCACGCACCACTCCCGCGGACATCGACCGCGAAGCATTGCGGCAGCTCAAACGCTTCGGCCTGAGCGACGAGCGCATCGCGACCGAGTGGAAGCTGCCCGGCCACGAAGGCGTGAAGCAGGTGAGGGAACTGCGCGAATCCAAAGGGATCAAGCCGGTATTCAAACTCGTGGATACCTGCGCCGCGGAATTCGAATCGGTGACGCCATACCTCTATTCGACCTATGACGAAGAAGACGAGGCGGCGCCAACCGACAAGCCCAAGATCATCATTCTCGGATCAGGTCCGAACCGCATCGGGCAGGGCATCGAGTTCGACTACTGCTGCTGCCATGCCGCTTTCGCGCTGAAAGACGACGGCTACGAGACCATCATGGTCAACTGCAATCCCGAGACCGTCTCGACCGACTACGACACCAGCGACCGGCTTTATTTCGAGCCGCTGGTGCTGGAAGACGTGCTGGCCGTCTACAACCATGAAGCACAATCGGGCGCGCCCATCGGCATGATCGTGCAGTACGGCGGGCAGACGCCTCTGAATCTCGCGCAACGGCTGCGCGCGGCCGGAGTGCCCATCATTGGCACATCGCCGGAGTCGATCGACCTGGCTGAAGACCGCAAGCGGTTTGGAAAGCTTCTCGAGGATCTCGAGATTCCGCAGCCGGCCGGAGGCACCGCCACCAGCGTCGAAGAGGCGCTGGCAGTAGGCGAACGCATCGGGTATCCCGTTCTGGTGCGGCCCAGCTATGTGCTCGGCGGCCGTGCCATGGTTATTGCCTACGACGCCGAGGCAGTCTCACGCTACATGCGCGAGGCGGTGGAGTATTCGCAGGAGCGGCCTGTGCTGGTCGATCACTTCCTGGAGAATGCCGTGGAAGTAGATGTGGACGCGCTGTGCGATTCGAACGATGTGATCATCGCCGGCATCATGCAGCACATTGAAGAGGCCGGCATTCACTCCGGAGATTCCTCCTGTGTTCTGCCCGCCGTGGGCATTCGCGAAGAGACTCTGAATGTGCTTCGCACCTACACGCGAAAGCTGGCGCTCGCTCTCAAGGTTGTCGGCCTGGTCAATCTTCAGTTCGCCATTCAGCGCGACGGGGATGGGGCCGATCATGTCTATGTCATCGAAGTGAATCCCCGCGCCTCGCGAACGGTTCCCTACGTTTCGAAGGCCACGGGCATCCCCCTGGCGAAGGTCGCAGCCCGGCTGATGACAGGACGCACGCTGCGCGAACTGTTACCGGAACAACTGGCGAGCGGCAAGGACCTTGAGGTTGGCGATCACTTCTACGTGAAGTCTCCCGTCTTTCCGTGGAACAAGTTTGCGGGCGTAGACACGGTGCTGGGGCCGGAGATGAAATCGACCGGCGAAGTAATGGGGGTGGCGCACACGTTCGGCGAGGCGTTTGCGAAGGCGCAGTTGTCGGCGGGACAGGTTTTGCCTACCGGCGGGACGGTGTTTTTCAGCGTCAACGACCATGACAAGCCGGCCGTGATCGAACTGGCCAAGCGATATGTCGAGCTGGGCTTCAAAATTGTGGCCACCGAAGGCACGGCCGCAGTACTGGAGGCAGGACTTGGCTTCGCCATCGACACGGTCTTCAAGGTGAAAGAGGGCCGGCCCAATGTAGTAGACCTCATCAAAGGCGACCGTATTCAACTGGTCATCAATACGCCGCGCGGGCAGGACACTTTCTTTGACGAGAAGGCGATTCGCCGGGCGGCGGTGCTGGCGCGAGTTCCAACCATCACGACGATCGCGGCAGCGCAGGCAGCGGTGGAGGGAATTGCCGCGACGCAGCGAAAAGAAATCTCGATCCACGCGCTGCAGCACCTGCATGCAGAAACACTTGCCTGATCTTTATTCCTGAATTGCCTGCCCCGGCCTCGCTTCTGAAACCTGGGATGGACTCTTATCTAAGCAGTCGCGCGGCGCCGGCGAAGGGCAAGCCGGGCGCCGATCGAGTAGCCAAGCAAAGCCGCCGCCGGCCAGGTGCCGAAGAACGGCCCGTTGTCGTCGATCAGGCCGCTGGGCCGCGGCAGGCTGAAGAAGGTCCGCGTCAGCTTCTCGGTTGCTCCGCACTGGAAGCAGGCGTTCGGCCCCGTGGGCATGTCGAGAACCCAGAGACTGACGATCAGAAGCCAGATCAGGCCGACCAGCCAAACGTGGGTCGCCATTTCATCATGGCGAAAACGCGCAACGACATTGCCCGCAATCATGGGGACGGCCACGGACAAGGCCAGGACAATCACCTGGGAGACCGACGTTGGGTTAAGCGCATATCCGGCAAGCATCAGAAACATCCACGCGCCAATCGCCAGGATCGCATGCAGCGCAAAGGAAAGGGCTTGCTGCGACAGCTTATCTGTGCCGTCATCTTCGTCGGTGATCAATATCGGCATGGTGCGACTCCAAACTCCCGGGGCTGAATTCAGCGGTGGTCTTGCCAATAAGGGTATACGCGGAGGCGGCAAAGCTCAATCACCGGATCGGGTCAGGCGAGCTACCAACTTCAAGAGATTGCGGAGGGCCGGCTCCAACCGGCCGGAGGATAAAATCAATTCATGCTGATCGAAGGCGTTTTTGCGGCAGTTCCGACCCCTTTTTATCCGGACGAGCGAATCTATTTCCGGAAGCTCGAGGCCAACGTAAGCCGATATTCGCGCAGCCTGCTGGCGGGGATGGTCGTGCTTGGGTCCACCGGCGAGGCCGTGGCGCTGACCGATGCCGAGTCGCGCGACGTGCTGCGGACAGCGGTGGAAGCCGCCGCGCCGGACAAGGTGATGATCGCCGGGGTCGGGCGCGAAAGCGTAAAGGCGACGGTGGAGATGGCCGAGGTGGCCGCCGGGTTGAAGTTTGACGCCGTGCTGGTGAGGACGCCTACCTACTACGCCCCGCAGATGACCACAGCGGCTGTGCTGCATCACTTCCGCAGCATCGCGGACCGCTCGCCGCTGCCGGTGCTGCTTTACCACATTCCCAAGTTCGTTCCGTATGACTTTCCAGTCGAGGTGGTGGCGGAGCTTGCCGCTCATCCCAACATCATCGGGATCAAGGATTCGAGCGGAAGCGTGGAGCGGATTGGGGCCATTGCCGAGTCGACGCGGTCGACGGCTCGACGGACGGTGACGGTCACCCCGCTGTTCGAAGCTGTGACCGCGCGCATGCTGGCGCAGAAACCGGAACCGGAGGGTCAACTGGTTTCGCTGGCTGGACTCGGCGCCGGGGCAGCCGTGGCCTCTCCGCCGCCGGCCGCGCAGATCAAGACTCGCACCAAGGAAATCGGTTTCCAGGTTCTGGCGGGATCGGCCGGGACGTTGCTGGAGTCGCTTGATGCGGGCGCCAGCGGAGCGATCCTGGCGTTTGCCGCATGCGCGCCGCAAGCCTGCCAGGAAATCTATATTGCCTGGAAGGATCACGACCCGAAACTGGCCCGCGCGAAGCAGGAGCGTATTGCCGCGCCGAGCCAGCGCATTGCCGGCGCTCTTGGGATCAACGGCGTGAAGGCCGCCTGCGATTTCAACGGATATTTCGGCGGGCGGGCGCGGGCTCCGCTGATTGCGCTGACGGCCAATCAGCGTGCGGAAGTCGAATCGCTGCTGGCCGGGATCCGCAATTAGGCGAAGCTGCTTCGCTGCTTTCCCAGGTGCGGAACAAAGAGGCGCTGCCGAGGGCATCCATTCCATCGCCGGCCATGCATCTGAGTTAGAGAGGATTTATTCATGGACTGGACCCCAGGGGGGATGAGCGACGACGTCGAAGACCGGCGCGAATCGAGCGGCGGCTTCGGCGGAATGGGCGGCGGCGGAATCGGCATCGTCGGTTTCGTGATCCTGCTGATCATCAGCCTGATCACCGGCAGGAATTATCTCGGGAGCGTGTTATCGGGCGGGGGGTCGAGCAGTATTCGCGAGCCGGCGCGCGCCGTCGGGAACGAGAACCGCGACGTGCAGCTGGTGAGCTTCGTTCTCGATGACGTGCAGAAAACCTGGACCCAGGTCTTCGCGGCGCATGGCCGGACCTATCGCCATGCCAAACTGGTCCTCTATCGCGATACGACCTACTCCGGATGCGGCACGGCGCAGGCGTCCACCGGACCGTTCTATTGCCCGGAAGACGAGAAGGTCTATATCGACCTTTCTTTCTGGAACGAGTTGAAGCGCTTCGGCGGGAGTACGGGAGATTTCGCGCAGGCCTATGTCGTGGCCCACGAACTGGGACATCACGTGCAAAAACTGCTGGGGATCGAGACGCGCATGCGGCGGCTGGCGCAACAGGATCCGGGAGACAAGAATCATCTTTCCGTGGATCTTGAGTTGCAGGCGGATTGCTTTGCGGGCGTGTGGGCGCACAGCACGGAGCAGCGCAACATCGTGCATCCCGAAGACATCGATGAGGCGTTGAAGGCCGCGGCGGCCGTGGGTGACGATCACCTGCAGAAAATGGCGGGCCGCGCGGTGAGTCCGGAACGCTGGACCCACGGATCGAGCGCGCAACGTTCCGAGTGGTTCCGGCGGGGGCTGCAGGGCGGGACCGTCGCGAGTTGTTCTACGTTCGGGGGATCGTTGTCGCCGTAGCCGGAGCCCTGTAAACAAACGTCGATTGCATTTGTCCGCTTCCCACCCTTCCGGCAAAAGACGCCGTCAGGATGGGCACGGTGATTCTGTTGCTGATGAGCCGTTAGAATGCGAATCGCGCCCCGAACTGGAATTGACGGGGACTGTTGACGGTTGACGTGATCGTGCCGAAGGTCGTGGGAGGGTCGGGCAGCGGGACCTGCTGCAACTGGCTGGCTACGTCGGTCAGGCTGGGAACGCCTGGCATCCCAAGCTGGGCCTTGTTGGCGATATTGTAGGAAGAGACTTCAAGCCGGAGATCTCTTTCTTTTCCCAGGGAGAAATGTTTGTAGAGGGAGAGATCGACATCCTTCGCTCCCATGGTGCGCACGTGATCGAGGTAGGCGGGGGCGCTCCCTGCAACGAAGGGACTTGAGGGGAGCGCAAAACAGCTGTAATTGAACCATGTGGCCGCGGTGTGCGGCGCGCCTTTGGAAGGATCGCAGGTCATATCGGCGCGCTGATTGAAATAGGATGGCGATATTCCCGAACCCGGCGACACGATCGGAATACCAGTGCTGAAGTAGGCGATCGCATTCGCCGTCCATCCACCCAGAACTGCGTTTCCAACGCCATTCAGATTCAGGGCGCGTCCCTTGCCGACGGGCAGGTCATACGAGGCTTGTCCGGTGAATTGATATTTCACATCCTGTGGACTGATGGAGTGCTCGAGGTTCAAGTTCCTCCAATCCTGGGCCCCTCCGGCGTGCGAACCCACGAAACCGAGCGGCGGATTGCCGTCGTCGGTCATCAGCTTGGCCCAGGTGAAGCTGCCCAGCGCAGTGAAGTTGTGGGTCAGTCTCTTTTGTACCTTGGTCTGCAGCGAACTGTACTCCGAGTCTCCACCGGGATAGCCGTGAACAACTACTCCGTTGCCGTTGCCGTAGTTGCCGCTGCCAAATTGCGGGAACTGCTGCAGCGAGACCCACAGCGGCACCGCCGAGGCACCGGCATTCGCGTTAGTGCTGGGCTGGATGGATGCCCATTGATTCGGGACAGTGAGACAGGCCGGGTCGGATGTATCAACGCACAGGGAAGCGCCGTATTTGGCGATCGTGCCCAGGTCAAGGTCATTCAGATCGACCGATCCCAGGGGCAGGAAAAGACCACGGCTCCCCACGTAGCCGGCGCTGACGACCACCTGGTGGGGAAGTTCATACTCCAAACCAAAGTTGAAGTTATAGGTGAGCGGAGTGCGCTGCGACCGGAGCATGGTGTTGAGAGCGGTTCCCAGGTTGTTTCCGAGTCCGGCGGGGGGAGCGCTGAACTGCGGCACCACTCCATTCGGGAATGGATCGCTGAGCGAATAGGCGCCGGTGGTGCTGGGGGCTGGACTTCCCGGCGCGGCCCCGGAACAAAGCGAAGTACCGTTGATGGTGGTGTTGCCGGCGGCGGTGAAACAGGTCGCGTCCCATTGAGTGTTCGAGGAGAAGCCATCGCTGTTGAGCCCCGCGCTGCCCACCATGTGCGGGCTGGGACCAAAGTAGAAGCCGGCTCCGCCGCGAACAACGAAGCGATTGACTGGCTGCCAGGAGAAGCCCAGGCGCGGACCGAGGTCCTTGAGATTGGCTGTGAAGGGAGAACGGTTCCCGCTGCCGGCATAGATCTCCGCGCCCGTGTACGAAACTCCATTGATGGTGGCCGCGGCCTTTGAATCGAAATACTCAAACCGGTTATGGCGCTCGGTCTTGCCGCCGAAGATATCCCAGCGCAGGCCGGCGGTGAGAGTCAGAGTCTTGCTGGGGTGATAAGTATCTTCGACGAATGCGGCGTAATATGGGTTGGCCTCGGCGGCGAACAGGTCCTTGGTGAAGTTGGGATAACTGTTGGATTCGCTTCCCGGGATGGTCCCCATGCCCAGGAGTAGCGAGGCGAAATCGCTGCCGCCCACGGGATTAGAAGCGCTGACATTCTGATCAGTGGCCGAGATGTCGAACGCATAGGAGCCGGAAGCAGCCGGGGGCTGGCCGACGTTCAGGAACCTCTTCATGTATTCGAAGCCCGTGGAGATTTCGTGTTTCCCGAACAGCTTGGTGATCGAAGCGCTGGCGTTGTTGTTTTCGCTCGCATAGCGGAACGTGTTGTAGTCTGCCGTGCCGCCCACGCCGCCCCCGACGTCGTTGAAGATGACGAAGGGAAGCAGTTTGTACACCTCCTCGGATGCGAGGGAGGAAGGGAAGCCAAGAGTGGTGATGTCGAAGCCCACCTGCCGGGGATCGCCGCCCTGGTTTTCGAAATGGCGCACAAAAGAATACCGCAGTTGCAGCACAGTGGTGGGGCTTAGCGTCAGATCATCGGCGACCAGAAAGTTGCGGCCGTTGGTGACGTTCTGCGCGTAGTTCAAATCCCACATGTTGCCAAAGGCATTGAATGTGGCGGTGAAAAGGCGGTCGAAGGAGAAGCGGCCGAAGAGGCGTTGCTTCTCACTCTTGTCCCAATCCACGCGAATGTCGAATCGCTGGGCATCGGTCGGATCGAGGCCGGGGAGATAGAAGTTGTTTCTTGCCCCGCTGGGGTCGGTATCGCAGGTGTCCGGATGAACATTGCACTTGGGCATTTCGGAGAGGAATTTCAGGCCGGCGGGGTTGGGATTGGGGATGACATTATTGGCAAACGGCTGTCGGTTGCCAGCGGCATTCTCGGCGACGAGGGGATTGTAGATTGTAAAGCTGTCGCCGGAAAAATCGCCGGTTCGCTCCGCGCTCGTCGGCACGGTAAAAGTGTTGGAGCCGTCGAACTGCTGCTGTTGCGTTGCCTCGTAATCGGCGAAGAAGAAAAGCTTGTCGTGCAGAATAGGGCCGCCGATGGCGCCCCCCTCCTGATAGCGATGAAAGGCCGGCGACGTGTTGGGCAAACCTTGATCCAACTGGCTTTGCTTATTGAAATACTCGTTCGCGGCCAGGACGTCGGGACGAAAAACTCCGAAGGCATCCCCGTGAAATGCATTGGTTCCGGATTTGGTGACCAGGCTGATTACGCCGGCGCCGCCGCTCTGATAGGAAGCAGGCGTGTTCTGGGTCTCGACCCGAGTCTCTTCCACTCCGTCCTCGGGAATGTCGAGTGCGGGGATGATCGCGGCGACGTTATTTTCGGCGATGCCCAGCGGGCTGCCATCGACCATGTAATAGACCGACCCTACAATGGCGCCGTTGATGGTGTACGAGGAGACATCCACTCCCGGCCGGCCGCTGGAGATGTTTTCAATGGCAAAAGAACTGGACGAGTTCGGCGCGCCGTTTGCGGGCGTGACACCGGCGCTCAATTGGATCAGGTCGAACACGTTGCGCGTAAGCAACGGGACGCGATCGATGGTTTCCGCCGAAATCAACTGGCCGACCGTGGAATTCGTTGTGTCGACCAGGGAAGTGGTTTCATTCACCGTGACCACCTCGCTGACCGAGCCCACGTTCATCGCGATGTTGACCGTGGTCGACTGATCGACCGAGACGATCACTCCTTTGCGAAGAGTAGTCTCGAACCCGCTCTGGCTGGCGCTCACCTGGTAAGTTCCCGGCGAGAGCGAGATGAAGGAATAGATTCCTGCGGCCGTCGTCACCGCGGAGAGCTTGGTCCCGTTCGCAGTCTCGGTTGCGGTAACCGTCGCACCAGGGATGATGGCGCCGCTGGCATCGGTGACCAGGCCGCTGATGGCGCCCCGGCCCGCCTGCGCAAAAAGAAAGGAGGAAATGGAAAGTAGGCACCAGCAGAGGAAGATTCGCGAGCAGATCGCGGCGATTGCTTTTTTATTTCCCATATCCGCACTCCTGATCTATATTGATTCAAACGTTTGAACAAAGCGTTGACTGAATATAGGGCGAGGCGTTCGGCGTGTCAAGCGAAAAACTGTGGCGGGACAGGCCCTGGAACGGGCCCCTTTCCCGCCGCATGGGAAGGAAATCGCCATCGTTTCCACCTTTGATTCGGCTCGGGACCGAGGGATGATTGACTGCTGAGAGTGCGGGCCGCAAGATGAGGATGAAAAACAGATCTATCCAATAAGCTGTTCGTTCCATGGCGCGTCAAGAAAGGAAAGGGCCAGGTGGGTCAACGAAAGTCCGGCCACGTGACGCTGCTCGACATCGCCCGCACCAGCGGCTTCTCGGTGTCGACAGTTTCTATCGTCCTCAGCGAAGCTCCGCTCTCGCAGAACGTGGCGGCCACCACGCGCGAGCATATCCGCACCATCGCGCGGCAACTCGGGTATCATCCGGATGCTTATGCGCGATCGCTGCGGAGGCGCAGCACGCAAACCATCGGCGTGCTGGCTTTCGACCTTTCCGATCCGTTCTGCACGCCGATTATGCGCGGAATCCAGGCCAGTCTCAGATCCGCCGGTTATCTTCCGCTCATCGTGGATGCGCAGGCCCAGCGCAAGCTCTTTGACAGTTCGCTGCACATGATCCTGGAACGCCGCGCCGATGGCCTGGTGGTGATTGCGTGCTGGGTGTTTGAAGAAACCAACCTGCTATCCGATATCAGGAAGAACAATGTTCCGGTTGTGATCATCGGGCGCGACCTGGCTGCGCGCGGTATCGATTCGATCCTGGTAGACAATGAAGCCGGCGGGGCGATGGCGGCTCGACACCTGAAGGAACTGGGACATCGACGCATTGCCGTGATTTGCGGGCCGCAGGAGATGGTCGATAGCGCGCCCCGCTGGGCGGGAATTCAGAAGGTGGCGGCGGAAGAGGGAATCGAAATCGATCCGAAACTCGTGTTTCAACTTCCGGGCCTGGCCGACCCCGCATCCGGTTTTGAAGGCGGACTGGGCATCGCCAAAAAGATGCTGCGGTCGGGTCGGCCGTTTTCGGCGGTGATCGCGTTTGACGACCTGACGGCGCTGGGAGTGGTGCGAGGTCTCACCGCGGCGGGGCTTCGCGTGCCTCAGGATTGTTCGGTGATGGGCTTTGACGATGTGCTGCCGGCTGAAGTTGCCACTCCTGCGATGACCACCATTCGGCAACCGTTGAAAGAGATGGGACGCGAAGCGGCGGAGTGGGTGGTGCAGGCGATCAAACGCGGCGGCGGCAAGCCGGAGAAGGCCCGGCTGCACAAGCCCTGTCCCGAACTCGTAGTGCGAATGTCAACATCGTGCCCTCCGGTGAAATCGAACGAACTTGTGGTGAGCGCACGGCAGAAATTGAGAGACGTTGGCAGGACAAAGAAACTGGTGCTTCAATCAAACGTCTGAACCGGGGTCGAACTGCTCGATTGTTCGCAGTGCAAAGGTGGTCATCTTGAAGACTTGCAGATGGATTGTTATTTTGCTGATTAGTTTTGCGGTTGCCTCCGCGACTTTCGCGGCTGGCGTTCATCCGCTGCGCGAGGGCTGGCGCCTGCAGTCCGCCTGCACCGCAAAGGCGGAAGGCGCGGCGATTTCCGGCGCGGGGTTTGCGGTCGAAGACTGGATCAAGACCTCGGTGCCCAGCACGGTGCTGGCCGCGCAGGCCGCCGCGAAGCTTGTGCCCGATCCTTATTACGGGATGAACCTGCGCTCGATTCCAGGCACGAGCTATCCAATCGGCCGCAACTTCGCGAATCTTCCCATGCCGCAGGACAGCCCCTATCGCTGCGGCTGGTGGTATCGCACGGAGTTTGCAGCGCCCGAGCCGGGCGTGCGCGATGGGCGCGCGTGGCTGCATTTTGGCGGGATCAACTATCGCGGCGAGGTGTGGCTCAACGGCAAGCGCATCGCCGACTCGACCATGGTTGCCGGCGCCTATCGAACCTATGACTTTGACGTGACCGAAACGCTAAAGCCGGGCGCGCAGAATGTGCTGGCGGTGGAAACGTTCGCTCCCACGGAGAAAGATCTCGGCATCAACTGGGTGGACTGGAATCCTTGTCCGCCGGACAAGGACATGGGGTTGTGGGGCGAGGTCAACCTTGTAACAACGGGAGCCGTCACGGTGCGTTCTCCCATGGCGGTTACACACTTCCCGGATGATTCGCTCACCACCGCGAACCTGACAATTTATGCGGAAGTGCATAACGCGAGCCCCCGCGAGGTGAGAGGAGTTCTGTCGGGATCGGCAGCGGGCATCCACTTTGAGCAGCCGGTCGAGCTTGCGTCTCATGAGGACAAAACCGTTGTCTTCACGCCGGAGCAGTTTCCCGCGCTTCGTGTGAAGAATCCGAAACTGTGGTGGCCTTACCAGATGGGTGAGCCGCACCTCGAGCACCTGTCAGTGAGTTTCATGGAACAGGGTGTCAAGGCCGACGAGCAAAGCGTCGACTTCGGCATTCGCGAGATCACGTCGGAGCTTACGTCGAACGGCAGCCGCCTCTTCCGCGTGAATGGCAAGCCGATTCTGGTGCGCGGGGCCGGCTGGTCGCAGGACATGTTATTGCGCACGGATGAACGCCGCCTGAGCGATCAGTTTCGCATGGTGCGCGACATGAATCTGAACACCATCCGTCTTGAAGGCAAGCTCGAGACAGAAGATTTCTTCCGGCTCGCGGACGAGCACGGAATCCTGGTCATGCTGGGGTGGTGCTGCTGCGATCACTGGGAACACTGGAAGGACTGGACCGCGGACGATCTGACTATTGCCACCGCCTCGCTGCGTGCGCAAATGCTGCGCCTGCGCCGGCACGCCAGCCTGCTGGTATGGTTGAACGGCAGCGACAATCCTCCCCCCGCAAACGTGGAGAGCGCTTATCTCAAGGTTGAGTCAGACACGCATTGGCCGAATCCAGTGCTTTCGTCCGCAACCGGAACGGCCACTTCGGTCACCGGCGAAAGCGGCGTAAAGATGACGGGTCCCTACGACTATGTCGCGCCCAGCTACTGGTATGTGGACGTGCACAACGGCGGAGGATTCGGTTTCAACACGGAGACCAGCCCGGGGCCGGCGATTCCTGCGCTCGCCAGCCGGCAGAAGTTCCTGCCCGACCCGAACGCATGGCCTCCCACCGCGAACTGGTCGCTCCATTATGGCGGCGGAGAATTCGCCAATCTCAAGGCGCTCGATGAGGCCATGACGGTTGTCTACGCGAAGCCCGCATCGGCGGCCGACTATGAACGCACGGCGCAGACCATGGCCTACGATTCCGAACGCGCCATGTTCGAGTCCTATGGCAAGAACAAGTATTTCTCGACCGGCGTCATCCAGTGGATGTTGAATAACGCCTGGCCTTCGATGATCTGGCACCTCTACGACTATTACCTCAACGCCGATGCAGGGTACTTTGCGACGAAGAAGGCATGCGAGCCGGTTCACATTCAATACTCGTATGATGACCGTTCGATTGTGGTGGTGAATAGCACGTATCAACCCGTCGAAGGTCTGCAGGCGAGTGTGGAGGTACACGGACTGAAATGGAACGAGCTCTACAGTGCCAAGGCGGCGGTAGACTCCGCACCCGACAGCGCGCAACGCATCCTGTCGGTCCCCGAAAATCTTTACATGGGTCCGGAGCGGATCTTCTTTATCGACCTCACGCTGTCTGATGCCGCCGGGAAAGTGGTGAGCCATAACTTCTACTGGGTTCCAGGAACGTTAACCAACTTCGACTGGAACAGGACCGATTACACGCGCACTCCGGCCCTGCGCCACGAAGACCTTACCGCACTCGCCAGCCTGCCCCCGGCGCAAGTGGAAGCCAGCGCGGAAATCGAAGGGCGCAAGCTTTGCCTGCGACTCAAAAACACCTCGAATACGCTCGCGTTTCAAATCCGCGCTGCCGCGCGCACTTCCTCTGGCGGCCTGATCGCGCCCGTGTTCTGGTCGGATAACTGGATCGAATTGACGCCGGGGGAATCGACCGAACTTACCGCACAACTGCCGGAAGGCCTGACTGACACTCCCGCAGTTCAGATTGATGGCTGGAACATTACGCCCTCGACCATTGCACCCAAACCCCCAGCCGCGGCTCACTGAGGAGATGGATGCCGGCCCAAGCGACGAACGAAACCATCGGCCTGAGGCGCACGCTGCGCTTCCGGGACCTCGTGCTGTTCGGCATCATACTCATCCAGCCCACCGCGCCCATGCCGAGCTTCGGCGTCATTTACAAAGAGGCCCACGGGCACGTGGTCACCGCAATTTTGCTGGCGATGGTGGCCATGCTGTTCACGTCCATCAGCTACGGCCGCATGGCGCGGGTGTATCCGCACGGCGGATCGGCCTTCCTGTATGTCGGCAAGGAAATTCACCCCAGCCTCGGCTACATTACCGGCTGGTGCCTGGTGATGGACTACGTTTTGAATCCGCTCATCTGCACCATCTGGTGCAGCCGCGCGGTCATCAATTTTCTTCCCGGCGTGCCCTATCCGGTGCTGGCCATCCTCTTCGCGATCTTCTTCACCGCTCTCAACTGCCAGGGCGTGGAGACGTCGGCGCGCATCAACGCCGGAATGGCCGCGGCGCTGGGCATCGTCATCGTACTGGTGATGATCGCGGCAGGGAACTGGCTCCTCCATCTGTCGCATCCCGGAGCGGCGTTCTTTTTCCATCCGTTCTACGACCCAGCGACATTCAACACTTCGGGGCTGCTGCGCGGAACTTCGATCGCGGTCCTGACCTATATCGGATTCGACGGCATCTCGACGCTTACCGATGAAGCCAGGGATCCGGCCCGGAGCGTGCCTCGGGCCATCGTGCTGACCTGCGTGATCACCGGCGTACTGGCCAGCATTGAAGTCTATGTTGCGCAGCTTGTCTGGCCGAGCGGCCTGGCCTTTCCCGACATCGATACCGCGTATGTACACGTATCGGGCCGTATGGGCGGCCCCATCCTGTTCCTCATCGTCAACGGCTCCCTGCTGCTGGCGAACGTGGGTTCCGGCATGGCCTCGCAGCTCGGGGCGGCGCGGCTGCTCTATGCGATGGCACAGGATGGCGCGCTGCCGCGGCGTTTCTTCGGCGCGGTCTCCGTGAAGAATCGCATTCCCCGCAACAACGTGATTCTCATCGGCGCCGTCTGCATGGCCGGCGCGCTCGTCTTCAGTTATCAGCTTGGCACGGAACTGCTCAACTATGGCGCTCTGCTGGCCTTCATGGGAGTAAATCTCGCGTCGATGTTGCGCGCCTGGCGCGAAGGCCGGGCGAAGCAATGGATTCCCTTGCTCCTTGGCCTGGGCGGATTGGTCACTTGCTTCTTCCTGTGGATCAATCTCGGCTTACTGGCGCGAATCGTAGGGACGGCATGGGCGTGCGCAGGGATTCTGCTCTGGTTAGTGCGGCGGCGATTCACCGTGCTTCCGTCGGAAGCTAGCGGCGGTTAGCCTCAGCTCGACGCTCAGCACCGCACGATGTTGGCTGCATCGATGCCCTTGGTTGCGTTTCTCGTATCGATCACCAACTGCGATTGCTCCACGATGGCCCTGTAGTTGTAACTGGTGTGATCGGTGACAATCAGCACCGCATCATATTGCGCCATGTTTTCGAGCGGCGTGTTGGTCATGTTCAGGTCGTAATGACGACCGCGCCCGACGGTTGGGAAATACGGATCGTTATACGCCACGATCGCGCCCTTTTCCCGAAGCAGCTCGATGATGGTCAGCGAGGGCGACTCGCGCAGATCGTCGATATCGCGCTTGTACGCCAGGCCGAGCACAAGGATCCTTGACCCTTTCATCGATTTGCAGCGCTCGTTGAGCGCGTTGGCGGTTTGCTCAATCACGAAGTACGGCATCTTTATATTTACTTCGCCGGCCAGTTCGATGAAGCGGGTGCGGAAGTCATACTCTTTTGCTTTCCACGACAGGTAGAACGGGTCAATGGGGATGCAGTGGCCGCCCAGTCCGGGCCCCGGGTAGAACGCGTGAAATCCGAAAGGCTTGGTGCGCGCGGCGTCGATCACTTCGTGGATGTCGATCCCCATGCGCATGCAGAGCTGCTTCAACTCGTTTACCAGTGCGATGTTCACGCAGCGATAAATATTTTCGAGCAGCTTGGTCATCTCGGCCACCGCGGGGCTGCTGACCGGCACGATTCTGCGGAAGATGGAGCCGTAAAGCGCTGCGGCCAGTTCTACGGCAGTGGGCCCGCAGCCGCCGATCACTTTGGGAATGTCGTGGCGCGCGATGGTATCGTTGCCGGGGTCTTCGCGCTCGGGCGAAAACGCCACGTGAAACCCGGTTTGATCCGCACCGCGCGAGACCTTCAGTCCACGCGCATTGCCTTGTTCGAGCAGCGGAACCATCACTTCTTCGGTAGTTCCGGGATACGTGGTGCTTTCGAGAATGATCAGTTGCCCCTCGTGAACATGCGGAGCAATGGATTTCACTGTGCCGGTTACGTAGCTCAGATCGGGCTCGTGATACTCATTGAGCGGCGTCGGCACGCAAATGATGATCGCATCCATCTCCGCAATCAGCGAATAGTCCGCGGTGGCGCGGAAGCCGGACTCCTGGGCCTTTTGAATCTCTCCCGGCAGAATCCGTACGATATAAGAGCCTCCAGCGTTCAAGGTACTAACCTTGTCGGGTGCGATGTCGAAACCCGTCACGCGAAATCGCTCATCGCTGAACAGCAGGGCCAGCGGCAAGCCCACGTAGCCCATGCCTACGATTCCGATGCGCGCCTGCCGGGTTTCGATCCGCTGTTTGAGCTCTGCAACCGTGGAGCCGAGTGCCATAGTCATGCCCTCGATTGTAAAGCCCGCCGTTGCCCTGTTGTGATCCCCGGCACGTTCTTTGCCCCGGCTTCAGCTAGTATCCTGACCTTTGCGTGGATTTAGAACTCGCGCAGCTAAAAGAGGTGAAATTTGGCTCGATACCTTGTTACCGGGGTTGCCGGCTTCATTGGGCGTTCGATTGCCGCCGCCCTGCTGGCGCGGGGCGAAACAGTGCGCGGCATCGATAGTTTCATCACCGGCAAGCAGGAAAATCTCGCAGGACTGGAAGCCATGGAGTTCCTTCGCGGCGACCTGGCAGACCCGGCGGTGTGTGCCCAGGCCTGCGAGGGCATCGACATCATCTTTCACGAGGCTGCCCTCGCCTCGGTTCCGCGCTCGGTGGCCGATCCCGTGGCTACCAATATCAACTGCGTCGACGCAACCCTGAACGTGCTGGTAGCAGCCAGGGCCGCCGGCGTGCGCCGGGTGATCTACGCCGGTTCGTCGTCGGCCTACGGTGATACGCCGACCCTGCCCAAGCGCGAAGATATGCTGCCCAACCCCATCTCTCCCTACGCCGTCGCCAAGCTCGCCGGTGAGCACTACATGCAGACCTTCACCCGCGTTTATGGCCTGGAGACCGTCACGCTGCGCTACTTCAACGTATTCGGGCCCTACCAGGATCCCACTTCCCACTATTCGGGCGTGCTCGCGATCTTCTGCCGCAAGATGATCGCCGGGGAGCAGCCCACGATCTATGGTGACGGCGAGCAGAGCCGCGATTTCACCTATATTGACAACGTGGTTCATGCCAATCTGCTGGCCGCCGATGCGCCCGCGCAGAAAGTCTCGGGCCGCATGATGAATACCGCAACCGGCACGCGGATCACTTTGAATGAGACTTTCGCAATTCTGAAAGACCTTACGGGTTTCAGCGGCTCCCCGGCCTACGCGGAATCGCGTGCCGGCGATATCCGCGATTCGCTCGCCGACATCGACAGCGCCCGCGAGTTGCTGGGATACGAACCGCGCGTCGATTTCCGCGAAGGGCTCAGGCGGACGGTGGAGTGGTACCGGGCAGGGTGCTGAGGCTTCGATACGTCGAGATGGCGGCGGCCTTTTGCGATGGATTTAAGAAGTGAGCCTGCGCCTGGCTGGTGTGCCGAAATCGCGTGACGATGAGTGCCGGTCGAACCGTCACTTCCCGGTTTGGCCACAACACATTCCTTGTAGCGATTGCCCCGCTAAAATCAGGTCTATGACCTACAGGAGCAAGGAGATAAGGCCCGAGGCATTCTCTTTTTGTGATAGAGTACCGCCATGCCAAAAATCCTGAGGGAACGCCTTCGTTGTTCCGGTTTCAGTGTATTCATCGCAGCAGCATTTGCGTCACTCCCTGCCTTGACTCTACTAGCGCAGCCCACTCCTTTGGACGATCCAAAGGCTTTGCTGCAGGAAGCGGCAGAACGCAATGGGTTAGCCCGGAAAGGAATGAAGCCTTGGCATTTAAAGGTCAGCTTCATAAGTTACGCCGAAAACGGCAAGGAAGCGGAAGAAGGAACAATCGAAGAGTTTTGGGCCGCACCGAACAAGCACAAAATTGTTCGCACAAGCGCAAAAGGATCGCAAACCGATTTTAAAACCGAGAATGGAATCTTGCGCACAGGCGAGCGGGGCTCGATGGGCAGAATCTATACAGAAATATATGATGAGTTCGCTTCTCCGATAAGCCTGAGATACGTGCACAGTCTGCCGTCTTCCGCGGGTGTCCAAATGCAAATGCGAAGAGTAGGTCAGTCAAGTCTGCGATGTTTGACGGTTACATTTTCCATTGCCAGAGACAGCGAGCAACGTGATCTTCATGGACCGGCCACTTGTCTGGACGAGAAAGTTCCTGCCCTACGTGTTCTTGGCACACTCTTGGCCGACAGGGAGTATGAATTCAATGATGTCGAGAGCTTTCAGGACAATTATGTTGCACGCACCATTCAGGAAACACGCGACCATAAAAAGGAATTCGTTGCTCGAATTGACGTTCTCGAGGAACTCAATGACATAAACACAGTGGAATTCACTCCCCCTCCTGATGCCGTCCCTGTAAAGAATGCCGTGAGGATTTCGCCCATTGTGGCACAGGGCTTACAGATTAAGAGGGTTGATCCCGAATATCCAATTGGGGCAAAGGCGCAACGGATTTCGGGTACGGTCGTTGTTGAGATGACGATTGATAAAAGTGGTCACGTCTCTGACGCTCACGTGGTCGCTGGGCCACCGATGCTGCAGCAGCCTGCAGCCGATGCAGTCAGACGTTGGACATACAAACCTTATATTCTCGATGGCGAAGCCGTTGAGGTAATCACGTCAGCGGGCGTAACCTTTAATCTCGAAGGGCATAACTGACTCAGCCTGTTCGATTCCGATCGAACATACACGTGAGTCATGCGTCGAAAACGGCAATAAGGCTTCATTGGGGAGAGTCACCGCCAATGAAGAATTTGGACAGGATCCAGGATGGGCCCGGTTGTTTCGCAATTCCCATGCGGACATTCCGGTTGGCCGCGCAGCCATTGGGGAAGCGGCAATTAATTCTGAAGATTTGCCTGGCTGACCAGGCGGCGTACGAAGCCCTGCACCCGCTCCCGGATGGTCGGCTCAACGCCGCAGGCGAAGTAGATTTGGCGGTTCAGCGACGCCAGCAGTTGAATGGCCTGCAGGCGGCCGTAGTCTTCACCGATGCGGCAGCCGTCGTGAACGAACTCGTCGGTCAGGTATTCGAGAGCGTGTCCCAGCTTCTCCAGGCCACGTCCGGCTTCTTCGCTGACCTTGCGCCGGACCATGCCCTGGCTACAGGCGGCAGGGCCTTGGTGAAAGGGCTCCACACTGAATGAAAAAGGACGATCGGGCCGGATGGAACCACAGATTTTCACGGTAGGGACATGGTTGTCCCGCAGAGGGACCTTTGTCCTTGATTTTTCGCAACTTTCCGGATCTCTTTTGAGGACGGGGGTTTCCCTAGCTCATGTGACGATGCTCACTAACAATGAGCGACACGATGATTGACACTGCTGAGGACTTCGTCGTGGCGGTTCCAGTCTCTTCGGACCGAATCGCCTGTCGTAGCGGATTTCTCGCCAGAGGTCAGAGACCTTGCAGGAAGCTCCCGCAGTTGAACAGGTCGAGCGGCAAGCTATGGATGGCCGGCCGAGTTCCGGCTTGAACCGCGCCCAATCCTCGGTGTCTCTGCGGGAACTGTTCCAAATCGTTGGCCGGCGGCGGCGTGTAGTGTTGTTCACCATCGGCGGCCTGCTTGCGGCGTGCCTCCTTTACTGCCTGATCGCGCCGCCGGAATACGACGCCCGCGCGCGGGTCGCCCTGCGCACCACTCCTGCCACTTCATTGAACCTGGGCGACGCCGACCAGAGAGTCGCCGCTACACTCCTGTCGACGCCCTTTGCAAACCGAAACCGTGGCCGGAGTTCTGCGCAGCGACCGGCTGGCCTGGAAAGTGATCCTCGACGAGAGTCTGTATCGATCTCCGGCGTTCATGGGGCGTTTCGCCGTCCGCTTTCCAGATTTCCGGCCGGAGATTGCCAATCCGGGCGCGCAGAGCTACTTGCTGGATCGGTTCCAGGATCGTCTTCATATAGGCACATTTCCGCGTACGCTTCTGGTCGAGATTCGCTTCCGCAGCCGGGATCCGCGCCTTTCCGCCGCGGTGGTGAACGCTCTTATTGCGGCTTACGCCCAGCAGCAGGCCGACCTCCGCAAGCAGGCAACCGGGGAAGCGACGCAGACGCTCGAAAAGAAGTTGGCCAGCCTCAAGGCGCGCGCCGAGGAGGATGATCGCCGCCTGGCCGCCTACCAGACGAAGCACGGCATTCTCATCGCTCCAGAGACCCTTTCAAACGGCGCACCCGGCGCGTCGGGACACCTTTCTGCCTTGGTGCAGGTGGATGAGTTGGGCAAGGAACTGGCCGCCGCCCATTCCGAACGGTTGCTGCGGGAGGCCGAGTATCGGGCCGCCGCCCAGGGCAATCCCGAGGTGGTGTTGAATTTCGACTCGCGGATTCCCGCCGGCAGCAACGAGCTCGCCAACTCCTTCGGCCGCATCCATACCAGCCACAGCGACCTCGAGCAGGAGCTGGCCCAGCTCAGCATCGAGCGAGGGCCGAACTTTCCCCGGGTCCTCGAAATCCGGCAGCAGCTTCAGGACCTCGACCGCCAACTCGAGGCCCAGAATGCAAAGCTCCGCGAGCAATTCCGCACCGCATGGACCGCGGCCGAAGACCATGAACAACTGGTGCAACGGAGCCTGAAAGACCGCACCGGCGAGGGGTTAAAAGCGAGCGAAGCTGCGACCACCTACGAAGAGATGCGGCGCGAGGCCGACTCCACGCGCGACCTCTATCTCCGCATGCAGGACAAGGTGGAAGAAGCTGGACTCACCGCGGGGGCCAATGGGCCCGATATCTGGGTGGTGGACGAGGCGCGTCCCCCCGCCAAGCCTGCCGCGCCTGACCTGCCGCTCTACCTGGCCGTCACGTTGTTCGTGGGAATATGGATTGCGGTTGGGCTTGCGCTGCTGCTCGATTCGCTTCACCCCTCCCGCGCGCGCCTTCTCGTCGGAATCCTCGCAATCGCGGCGGCCACCGCAATTCACGCCCAGGCGCCCACCCCCAGTACGTCAGGCCTGCCGACAGGGGTGGCCCGCATCCCGCAAAGCGGCGACAACAAGGCAGCCCCCAGCGCCAAGGATGCGCCCGCCATGTGGGGCGGGATACCCAATGGAGCGGGTGTTCCGGGATCCGGCGTATCGGCCCCGATCGCGGCCCCCATCATGCCCGGCGATCTGCTCGACATCAGCGAATTCCATACCCCTGAATTTCACTCCGCCGTGCGCGTCTCCACTGCCGGCACCGTGAAGCTGCCCATGCTGGACGAGGTTCGCGTCGAGGGGATGGATGAGTTCGAAGCGGCGCACGCCATCGCTGCAGTGCTCGTCAGCCGCGGCATTCTCAATCGTCCCCAGGTCTCGGTCCTGGTCACGGCGTTTGTCGGGCAGGACGTAAGCGTTCTGGGGGAAGTGGCGCGGCCCGGCGTGTACCCCTTCACCCTCCACCATCGTCTGTTTGACGTGATCTCCGCCGCATCGGGACTAGGCCCTGCCGCAGGCGGTGTCGTGAATCTCTATCACCGTGGCGACCCCAACACTCCGCACCCCGTCGCCCTCGATCCCAACGGCGCGGAGGGGGGACCGGATCGCAACCCGGAACTCGCACCCGGCGACATCGTCCAGGTCACGCGTGCCGGACTCGTCTATGTTGTGGGGGACGTGATTCGTCCCGGCGGGTTCATCGTCGATCCAACCCAGGAATTTACGGTGCTCAAGGCCGTTTCGCTGGCATGGGGACCTTCTCAGAACGCGGCCACCGGAAAGGCCCTCCTGATTCGCGAGCAAAAAGGCGGCGGCCGAACCGTTACCACGCTGAACCTGAAGCGCATGTTGAGAGGCAAGGACCCCGACCAGCCCATCCACGATCACGACATCCTGTTCGTGCCAGACTCGACCGCGAAAAACCTCTTCAACCGCAGCATTGAGTCGGCAATCCAGTCCGCAGCCGGGGTCAGCGTTTACGCGGGCATGGTCTACTCACAGAGGTTTTGACCCCATGCGCCGGGTGGTGTGGTACCTGCTGCTGGCGTTCGGCTTCGCGGTTCCGTGGGAATATTCGCTTGATCTCGGAGAGCCGGTCGGCGATATCGCCCGCATCGTCGGCCTGGTGGCGTTGTTTGCCGCCATCCCCGCGGTTCTGCTCGCCGGGCGTCTGCGCAGGCCGGGCCCCGCCCAGTGGCTCGCCGCCGCCCTGTACCTCTGCTTCTGCTGTTCTTGCCTGTGGACCATCGACCGGCAGGCGACGGTCGCTCACCTTCGCGGCTATTTCCAGGTGATGCTGTCGGTCTGGCTGGTCTGGGAGTTCGCCGAGACCCCGGAGGACCTGCGCAATCTGCTGCGGGCCTGTGTGGCCGGGTCCTGGGTCCTTGCGGCGCTTACCATCGCCAACCTGGCTTCTCCTGATGCCGCCGGCCAGTTCCGTTTTGTGGCCGAAGGTCAGGATCCCAACGACGTGGCCCGCTTCCTCGATCTTGGCTTTCCCATGTCGGCCCTGCTCCTGGAAAGCGAATCGGCGTGGCCCGGGAAACTGCTCGCACTCGGCTACCTTCCGGTCGGACTCATTGGGGTTCTTTTGACCGCCTCACGAGGCGGGTTCCTGGCCGCCCTGGTTGCCCTCGCCGGATGCGGAGTTCTGCTGGTGCGCCGCCACCGCGGTGCAATCCTCGCCGGAGCCCTTTCATTGCCGGCCCTTGCTGCCTCGTTCTGGTTCCTCGTTCCGCACGAGACCCTGCAGCGTATCGCCACGATTCCTGAACAACTTGACCGCGGCGATCTGAACCAACGCTTGAATATCTGGCAGGCCGGCTGGCGGGCATTTACGCACAGCCCGTTTTTTGGAACCGGAGCGGGAACCTTTGTCGATGCCGCACGGCTGTCGTCCACGGATACCGCTCACAATACGGCGCTCGCGATCGCGGTAGAGGGTGGCATTTTCGCTCTCATTCTCGCCGCGGCCATCGTTGCCGTGTGTGCCCGTTCAGTGATCGAAACCCATGGCCCGGTGCGCGCCGCAATGGGGACTTCTCTGCTCGTCTGGGTGGTGACATCTTCGGTAGCCACCGTGCAAATGAGCAGGACCACGTGGTTACTGATCGCTCTGATCTCGCTCGCGGCTCGCCTTGGCGTGGAAGATCCGGAATCCCTGGATCGATGCTTCTCGACCTCCGCGCCGCGTCTGGCGATTGGAGACTGCCCGTGACGGCCGGCATCGCAATGGCTCCGGAACGGGGCATGAATCGCCGCATCTTTCATGCCGCCGGGTCAATGCTGGTTGCCGGGGCGGTGGTGAAGATCGCGGCTACGGGCAAGGAGTTCGTCCTGGCCGGAGTCTACGGGCGCTCCGATGCCATCGACGCATTCCTCGCCGCTTTCCTGATTCCCAACCTGATCATCAATCTCATCGCCGAGTCCATGAACCAGGCCCTGGTCCCGACATTGATCCGGGTCAGGCTCCGTGAGGGCCGCGAACGCGCGCAGCAACTGCTCTCCAGTTCCATGCTGTGGATGTGCGCACTGCTTGCAGCCGCGTCGCTGGCCATGGCCGCGGCGGCCCATGCCTTTTTCCCATTGATCGCTTCGGGCTTTGCGCCCGGCAAGCTCGACCTCTCCGTTCATCTCTTCTACGCGCTTCTGCCGGTGGTCCTTCTTACCGGAATCGCGACCAACTGTACGGCGGTCCTCAATTCCGTGGAACGTTTTGCCGCGCCCGCGCTCGCTCAGCTTGCCGTGCCCATCTCCATTGTTGCCGGCGCGATCCTGTTCCACCAGCGATACGGCATATGGGCCCTCGTCTATGCCACGCTCTTTGGAGCCCTGGTGCATGCTGCGTTCGTGAGTTCGCTGATGAGCATGCGCGGTTACCGCTTCGCGTTGACGTGGTATGGAGCCAACCAGGCCACGCACGAAGTCGCCCGCCAGTACGGTCCGGTCTTGCTCAGTTCGCTGGTCGCGTCCGCGGGCCTGCTGGTGGATCAGGCCATGGCGGCCATGCTGCCTGCGGGCAGCGTCTCCGCCCTGGTGTTCGCCAATCGATTCGTCAGCGTCGTTGTCACGTTGATGGCCGGCGCGCTTTCCTCCGCGCTGACTCCCTATTTCTCCACCATGGTTGCCAGGCGCGACTGGGAAGAATGCCGGCGCACGTTGCGTACCTGGTCTCTGGCGATGGCGGCGATTTCGATTCCCATTGCGGCGCTGCTCATGGTCGGAGCACAGCCAATGGTTCGCATCACGCTGCAACACGGAGCCTTCGGCCCCGCCGATACCGCCGTGGTGAAATCAGTCCTCGCCATGTACGCCATTCAGATCCCGTTCTTCGTCGTAAGCCGCGTCTTCTACCGGTTTGTTCTCGCCATGCGGCGGACAGACGTGATCCTCCACTGCGGCCTGCTGAATCTCGCCCTCGATATCGTCCTGAACCTTGTCCTGATGCGCTGGTTCGGCATCGCGGGGATCGCTCTCGCAACTTCACTCTGGTCCGTGAGCACGCTCGTTTTTCTCTGCTACTGGGCGAAGAAATTGCTTCGCTCCGCCGATACAGAAAGGAAGGAATTGCAGGCGTGATCCCGAAACCAGCTCAGTATCTTCTTCGCTTCGATGATCTCTGCCCCACCGTCTCGTCCGAACGCTGGGGGAGGTTGCGCCAGGTCATCGAGGAATTCAACATTCGGCCCATTCTTGCCGTAGTTCCCGATAACCGGGATTCCGAATTGCAGCGTTCGCCCTGCGATCCCGGATTCTGGCCCGAGTTGTGCAGGATGGAGGCTGCCGGCGCCGTCATCGCCGTGCACGGCTATCAGCACCTTTGTCACAGCCGGGGCACAAGCCTCCTCGGCATTCATCGCCAATCGGAATTTGCCGGTGTCGATTTGGAGACCCAGCGGGAATGGATCGTCGACGGCTTCAGGATTCTTCGCGAAAAGGGATTGAGTCCGCGCCTCTGGATCGCCCCCCGCCACGGCTTTGACCGCAACACGCTGCGCGCGCTTTCCGACGCGGGGGTGAACTATATTTGCGATGGCTTCGCCCGTATCCCGTATCGTCGCGACGGTCTCACCTGGATTCCACAGCAGTTGTGGTCCCCGGTCGTGAAATCCGAAGGACTCTGGACGATTTGCATCCACCCCTACGCGGCTAGACCTTCCGACATCGACGGCCTGAGGCGATTCCTTCGCCACCATGGCGACCAATTTACATCCTTCGATCGCGTGCTGAGCGATTTCCGCCCCAGGCCTCTCGGGCTGGGCGAGCGGCTCTATGACCGGATCGCACTTTGGAAGGTGCAGAGGCGTCATCGCCGCCGGCGCCGACCCAGTGCACGGAGCCGCAAATCCATCGCTTGAAGCGGTCGCTTGAACCCAACTGATTTGCGGAGTGCCGCGGGGCTGAGCCGCAGCTTGCCCGACCTTGGCGATCCATCAATACGTGAGTTGCAACTCCAGGCCTTTGCCGGAGTCGGGAATCAGCGCGGTGATGCGGTGGTATTCGGCATCGTAGGCCGTTGTCACCTGCGTGGCTGGGCTTCCATTCGTCGCGGAAACACTGGCCGCGGTTGCCGGCTTCGTAGCGCCGTAGACCTCGATCGAAAGCAGCTTCCACCAGGGAGCAAAACTGCCCTCGGGCGGCGTGATGGCGACGATGATTCCCTGCGCCGACAACCGGCACGTGAATTCCTGTCGAAGGAATTGCCCCTTCTCGAAGTCGTAGCTGACACCGTCATCGAGGTAGAGACTTCCTTTGCAATCCTTGTTGGACCCAGTAGGAGGATAGACGCGCAGGGTTAATGGGCCTTGCGGCTTTTCGTCGGTGCTTTGCACCAGCGGCTGTTCGGGGATGATCGCGCCGGCGCGCACAAACACCGGCAGCGTATCGAGGGTGCGCTGAATGCGAATTTCTTCGCTTTGCACCTGCGTTTTTTCCGGATTCATCCGCCCCATGCTGCCCTCGACCGGGGCCCCGGTCCAGTAGTCATACCATCCCACCGGCGGCAGAGCCACGGAGAAATTGTCCATTTCATCCGGGAAGGGACTCTCGGCTACCAGCAGATTCGAGCCCAGCATGAAGTTGTTGTCCACGGTTGGATCGACAAGCTGGCGGCCCGACGCCTCCTCGGGAAACTCAAGAAACATGGGACGCATAATCGGCAGGCCGGTTCGGCTCATCTCCTCGGCCGTGGTGTATAGGTAGGGAAGCAGCCGGTAGCGCTCTTCGATGTAGCGGCGTCGGAGGGTCAGGTCTTCGGGCGTGCCGTTTTCCCAAGGCTCCTGGGGACCGGTCCCGAAGGCGGTGTGATCGCGGTCGATGGGCTGGAAGGCGCCCAGTTCGATCCAGCGCGTCAGCAGTTCGGGCTGCGGCGTTGCGGCGAATCCGCCCACGTCGGCGCCGCACATCGAGAACCCGCTCAGCCCGAGGTTGAGTAACTGCGGAATGGTCTGTCGGAGGTGGTACCAGTTGCTCGAATTGTCGCCGGTCCACGTGGCGGCATAGCGATGCCCACCCGCGTAACTGGCGCGCGTCATTACAAAGGGCCGCGAATTGGGCGCGATTTTCCGCAGCCCATCAAAGGTCGCGCGCGTGTTCTGCATGCCGTAGACATTGTGGATCTCCAGGTGGCTTGCCGTGCGCGGCGCGAAACCGGGCTCCTCGATGCGGTGCTGCGTATCGTCCGGCATGGTCTTCGAAGGAACTTCGAAGACGGCCGGCTCGTTCATGTCGTTCCAGAAGCCGGCTACTCCTTTGCCGACGAAATCGCTTAACAGGGTGCCGTACCACTCGCGCGTGGCCTTGCGCGTGAAGTCCGGAAAGACCGACTTGCCCGGCCACACCACGCCCACGTAATCGGAACCATCGGGGTTCTTCACGAAGTGATCGCCGGCCTTGCCTTCCTCGTAAGGCTTGTAGCCCGCCCCCGGCAACGCCGCCACGTGCAGATCGGTAATGACGACCGTGTGCAGATGCTGCGACTTGAGGTCCTGGATCATCTCATCAAAATGCGGAAACCGTCCGGGATCAACCGCAAACGGCCGGTTCTTCAACTGGTAGTCGATGTCCAGCCAGAGCACGTCGGCGGGGATGCGCTCGCTGCGAAGGCGACTGGCAACGCGCCGCACTTCCGACTCCGGAAAGTAGCTGTAGCGCGATTGCTGGTATCCCAGGGACCACAGCGGAGGCAGCGGCGTCTTTCCCACCAGCCAGGCCCACGATTCGACCACGGCCTTGGGTCCCGGCCCGTACAGGATGTAGTAGTCCAGCGGGCCGCCTTCGGACCCCAATGAATAGGCGTCGCGATACTCCTTGTTGAAGTCGAAGCTTGCCCGCCAGGTGTTGTCGAGAAAGATCGCGGCGCTGACGCCGCGGTGAAAGGTGATGAAAAACGGGATCGACTTGTAGATGGGATCGGTCGATTCCTGCCATCCGAATGCGTCGGTGTTCCAGTCGGTGAAGGCATGATTGCGCCGGTCGAGCGGGCCGGCCTTGTCGCCCAGGCCGAAGTAGTGCTCGTCCTCGGGTGACTTCAGGTACACGCGAAACGACGCGCCGTGGTACTCGATGGGGCGCCCGGGGAAATCCTCGACGATCACATGCCCCTCGAGATCCGTGACGGTCAGTTCCATGGGATCCTTGTGGACGACCACGTGGAGCTTCGCTGTTTTGAATCCGACCGACGCGGAACTGGATTCCGGAGTGACCGCGATTGTGGACGTTCGCGACGCGGGAAGTACTGCCCACGATGCATCTTCTGGAAGCTGTCCGGCCGGCCCCACGCGCACCCGCAGCACATCGTCGCGCAGTGCGGAGATCTGCACCAGGGCGGCGCCGGAGCGAATCTCGATGCCGTTCGATATCGGGTGGGACGAGCTGACGCGGTCAAGCCGGACAAAGCCCGTTTTTGCCGAAGTCGTAGCCTGGGAATTCGATTGCAGTGCGGCGGTCAACAACAAGCCGGCAAAAAAAGCAAAGGGGATACGGCTCTTGTTTGGCAATCAACACCTCTATGCGGTCACCTGGTTGTTTAGAAATCTGTTTCGGAACCCTGATCAAGATCACTCAGGCGCCGCTATCCGATCGCCCTGACACGTGCCTGCACCTGGGCTTGGAATGCTTCATCGTCCGGCGTCGCAGGCTTCAATGAACCAAGATTGATCGCGACGTTCGCCAAGGCTCCCGTGACAGCGGCGCGAGCCAGCGCCGTTGCCGTGGTCAGGTCGGAACTCATGTTGGGGTTCGAAACAGGAATCAGCGCCGAGACGATTTGAGCCACTTCGGCCGACTTCTCCGCCACGCCGAGCGGCACGCTGGTGGCTTGACGGAGGGCCGAATTGATCAGGCTCGCGCCCTCGGCCGATTCTTTCGCGGCACGATATGCCTTCATTACGACGTTGTAGGAATCGGCATCTGCATCGATCGCCGATTTCAATTCTTCGCGAAGGGTGGTAAGCCGGGCGATCGCCTGGTTGAGCGGTTCGGTAAATTGCAGGTACGCTTTCTTGCCCCGCGACATCGACGCCACCATACCTGCCAGGCCGGCCGCCATGGCTCCTGCCGCGGCCGCCGCGCTGCCTCCTCCCGGAGTTGCCGTGGGCGCCGCCAACTGCTCGATGAAGGGTTCGACCCCCGCCCGCAAATCGGCAGACGGGCCTCCGGGAGCCATTTTGCCCCCCATCACCGCAGCCAGGCGGTTTTCGAGAATGAGCGAGGAGTCGAAGTTCTCCACCTGCAGGAACCACTCGGCGGCCTGTTCCAGGGCCTGCTTGGGAATGAGCCCGACAATTTCGCTCGATACCGGCACGGCGCCGTAACGCGCCGCTTCGCGCTTCACGAATTCAAAAACGCGATGAATGGGTGTCTGCTCGAAGTCGGTCAAATTCATGGAAACCTGGGCCGAACCCCGCACCAGGAACCCAGACCCCTTCACGAAGCGCAGCCCGCCCGTAGAGAAGCGCACCGCCTTGGCGATCTTCTTGGCGATCTCAACGTCGGTGGTATTAAGAAACACATTGTAGGCAATGAGAAACTTGCGTGCGCCTACCACCGTTGCTCCCGCGGTTGGGTGCACGCGCGCTTCGCCGAAGTCCGGCTTGCGCGCCGGGTTCGTGGCAATTTCAGCGCGAATTCCTTCAAACTGCCCGCGGCGAATGTTCTCGAGGTTCTGTCGCTCCGGCGAAGCGGCCGCCGCTTCGTAGAGATAGACGGGAATCTGGAAGCGCTGCGCGATCTCGGCTCCCACGTGCTTCGCCATGGCCACGCAGTCTTCGATGGTGACCCCGGTGATGGGAATAAATGGGACCACGTCGGTGGCGCCCATGCGCGGATGCGCCCCCTGGTGCTTGGTGAGATCGATCAGCTCCGCGGCCTTGCCGACCCCTCGAATGGCCGCTTCCTGAATGGCATCGCGTTCGCCAACCAGCGTGATGACGCAGCGATTATGGTCGGCATCCATCTCGCGATCGAGAAGAAAGACCCCGGGGACCTTCATGGAGTCGACGATGGCGTCGACCTTGGCCGCATCCCGGCCTTCGGAAAAATTGGGAACGCATTCGACCAGCGTATTGGGCATCGGCTTGAGCATACCGACCGGTATCGCGAAGCCGCAACCGCGAATCGGCTTTCATCGAGCGAATTCAAAGAGGATTCAGCGCCCGCCGCAGGACTCCGGAGATGATTGCGCCTGAAGCATGCGCCGATTCCCGAGTATTATTTTCTTGGTTTGTTTCTGTGGCTGGAGGAACTATGAGCGTCGTCGAAGCCCCCGTGATTCGCGCCCCGCGCGGCAAGCAGCTGCGATGCAGGGGGTGGCAGCAGGAGGCCGCTCTGCGCTGCCTGATGAACAATCTCGACCCGGAGGTGGCCGAACGGCCAGCGGACCTGGTGGTCTACGGCGGGACCGGGAAGGCGGCGCGCAACTGGGAGTGCTTCCACGCCATCGTCCGCGAACTCGAGAACCTGGGCAACGAAGAGACGCTGCTGGTGCAGTCGGGCAAGCCGGTGGGCGTGTTTCCCACCCACGACATGGCCCCGCGCGTCATCATCGCCAACTCCAACCTGGTCGGCAAGTGGGCCAACTGGGAGCATTTTCACGAACTCGATCGCAAGGGCCTGATGATGTACGGCCAGATGACCGCGGGCAGTTGGATCTATATCGGTACGCAGGGAATTCTGCAGGGCACCTTCCAGACCTTCGCGGCGCTCGCGGAGCGGCACTTCGGAGGATCTCTTGCGGGCAGACTGGTCGTCACCGGCGGCATGGGCGGCATGGGAGGAGCGCAGCCGCTCGCCGTCACTCTCAATGGTGGAGTGCTGCTGGCCGTAGACGTGGACCGCAGCCGCCTCCAGCGGCGCGTGGATACGCGCTACTGCGACACTCTGACCGACGATCTGGATGAGGCGCTCTCTTGGTGCGAGGAGGCGCGGCACGAGAAGCGCGCTCTCTCCGTGGGCCTGGTGGGCAACTGCGCCGATGTGCTGCCGGAGATTGTGCGTCGTGGCGTGCACGTGGACGTGGTGACCGACCAGACCAGCGCTCACGATCCGTTGAACGGCTACATTCCCCACATGGATACGTTGCCGGAGTCGGCCCGTCGCCATCGCCGCGATCCGCTGGCGGCCGCGGCTGAGTTGCGCGCCCGCGACCCTGAGGAATATGTGCGGCGATCGACCGCGTCGATGGTCGTACATGTGAACGCCATGCTGGCGCTGCAGAAAGCCGGCGCCATCGCGTTTGACTACGGCAACAACATCCGCCGCTTCGCCTTCGACGCCGGATGTACCGACGCTTTTCTGATTCCCGGATTCGTGCCCGAATATATTCGCCCGCTGTTCTGCACGGGCGCGGGACCATTCCGCTGGGTGGCGCTGTCGGGCGATCCGCGCGACATCGATCGTACCGATGAGCTGGCTCTCGAACTTTTTCCTGATAACGAAATTCTTACCCGCTGGCTACGTCTTGCGCGCGGCCGTTTCGCCTACCAGGGATTGCCGGCGCGCATCTGCTGGCTCGGCTACGGCGAACGCGCGCGCATGGGCGAGGCGATCAATGCGTTGGTGCGCAAGGGCGAAATATCCGCACCCATCGCCATCGGCCGCGATCACCTCGACACAGGTTCAGTTGCCAGTCCCTACCGCGAGACTGAGAAGATGCTGGACGGCTCCGACGCCGTTGCCGACTGGCCGGTGCTGAACGCACTGCTGAACACGGCATCGGGCGCCACGTGGGTGAGCTTCCATCATGGCGGTGGCGTGGGTATGGGTTTCTCACTACACGCGGGACAAGTCACCGTTGCTGACGGCACCGACATGGCTGCACGCAGGATTGCGCGCGTACTTAACAACGACCCCGGGATTGGAGTGGCCCGCCACGCCGACGCCGGCTATGAGCTCGCGCAGAAGACCGCACGTGAACGCGGGATCCATATACCGATGGCGGAGAGGTAGCTCTTCGAGTGAGATCCATCAACCTGGGATGAAACTTCATCTTCCTTTCGAACAGAATTTGATGACGGTCAGCATCGTCAACATCGGCCAGCTTGTAACGCTCGCGGGTCCGGCACGTCCGCGCGCGGGGGCCGAGTTGCGCGAGCTCGACGTGATCGCAGACGGGGCAATGCTCATCGAAGACGGCCGAATCGCCGCAGCCGGAACCTATGCCGAGCTACGATCTCGCATCAGTCGCAATGTACCCGTGATCGACGCGGAAGGCCGCTGCGTGACCCCTGGTTTTGTCGACGCGCACACTCATCTTGTGTTTGCAGGGAATCGCGCTGATGAATTCGAAAAACGCATCGGCGGCGCAACCTATCAGGAAATTGCCGCTGGCGGCGGCGGTATCCTGCGCACTGTTCAACTCACTCGCGCGGCCAGCGAAGATGAACTGCTCGTCGCAGCCCGGCGCCACCGCGACTGGATGCTGCGCGGCGGTACGACCACCCTCGAAGCGAAATCGGGTTACGGTCTCGATCGCGACACCGAGCTGAAAATGCTGCGCGTGCTTCGCCGGCTCAATGATGAAGGTCCGGCGCGAATCGTCCCTACTCTACTGGCCGCGCACACGGTTCCACCGGAGTTCGCAGATCACCGTAGCGAGTACGTGCGCTGGATCGCGGAAGAGCTGATTCCCCAAGTCGCCTCCACCGGCCTGGCGCGCTACTGCGATGCGTTCTGCGACGATCACGCTTTCACCGTTGAGGAAGCGCGCACGGTGATGGAAGCCGCGAAACAGGACGGCCTCGGCATCCGCGTCCATGCCGAGCAGTTTCGATCGGGCACCGGCGCGGCACTGGCCGCGGAATTGGGCGCCGCCACCGCCGATCATCTGGAGACCGCGACGGAAGAGACCCTGCTTCAATTGCGTGATGCCGGCGTGCAGCCTGTCCTTCTCCCCGGATCGGTCTTCGCGCTCGGGCGCACGCAGTACCCGCCGGCGCGCAGGATGGCCGATCTCGGTCTCGCCATCGTGCTGGCCACGGACTTCAATCCCGGCTCGTCTCCGGTGCCATCGATGCCGTTCATGCTTTCGCTGGCCTCGGTCCAGATGGGACTCTCCCCCGCGGAGGCGCTCACGGCCGCCACCATCAACGCGGCATGGAGTCTGGATCTTGGAACCGAGATCGGATCCCTGGAAACCAGAAAAAGAGCGGATTTTCTGATCCACGAGTTCAAGGATTATCGCGAGCTCGCCTACTTCATCGCCGCCCCCATGCGCCCGCGTGTGTTCATCGGCGGCAGGGAAGTGACCCCGTAGCAAAGGGCGCTCAGGTGATCTGGGCCGGCTGCCGCGCGAGCCGGCGTCCCTTGTATTGCGCAATCAACAACAGCACCGCTCCTATTCCGATCATGATGGCGGTTCCACCCACAACTTTCATCACCGCCATCACCTTGTGCGGCTCGTCTTCGGCCGGAAACACGGAAAGAAAAATGGTGAGGCTGGTGCTTACCAGGCCGATCGAAGCGAGTGTAATTGCCACCGGCTTTCCGCCCGGCACGCGGCGCACCTCCGGCCCCGCCGGCTCGCGCTGCAGCCGGATCATCGATGCGAACAGAAACAGATATGGCAGAAAATAGCAGATGATCGCCATGCTCACCAGCACCTCGTAAGCCCCCCGCACGGTGGTGCCAGCCTGCCCGAGAAGCGCCACCACTGTCCCCGCCAGTCCATAGGAAACGATCGCCACCCAGGGCGTGCGATAGCGCGGATGCACCCAGCCGAAGGGCGCCGGCAGATAGTGATCGATGCCGGCGACGAAGGGCAGGCGCGAAGTGGACGACAGATACGCGGCCGCACCTCCGACTGCATTCAGTCCTACCAGAAGGGCAACCGGTGCCACCACCCACTCAACGCCAAGCCGGTTGGTGAGGAGATGCACTCCGTTGATGAATCCATCGGGGCCGCCCACCGCCTCGCTGGGAAGCGCAACCAGGAGCGCAGTGGTGCCGGCGATGTAGCCGATGGCCAGAATGCTGCCGCCCACCAGGATCGCCCAGGGAATGTTGCGGCGGGGATTCTCGATCTCGTCTCCCATCGCGGACCCTGCCTCGACTCCGCCGAATGCAAAGAACACGGTCGACCAGAAAATGGCGTTGCTCACTGTCCAGTGCGGAGTGAGCGCCGCGGCCGTGAAGTGCGTCGCCGGACCGAAGCGCGCATAGGAAACCCCCGCAAGCCCGAGGAGCGCGATCAGCGGCAGGATGCTTCCGAGCGAAGTTACATTGTTGAGCCACTTGCCCACGTTGACGCCGCGAATGTTCAGCAGCGTGATCAAGGCCAGCCACAGGACAGAGAATGCGAGGTAGTAAAGCGAGTTCGATGCCAGCGCCCGCCCACGCGCGCCGAATGCAAACAGCGTTGACGCCGCGCCGAAGTAAAGCACGCCGGAGAAATAAGGAAGGTTGCTCATCCAGTAGGCCCATGCGGCCAGAAAGCCGGAGCCGCGGCCGAAGGCTTCGCGCGTCCACACATACAATCCGCCTTCGTCGGGATGGCGCGACGAGAGTTCCATCACGCACGCAGCCAGGGGGAGAAAGAAGCCGAGCAGCGCCCCGATCCATATCACCAAAATGCTGGGGCCTGCGGCCGCAGCGGATGCGGTCCAGCGCACGCTCAGCCCGCTGACAACATAGAAGAGGACCAGGTCGCGAAAGCGGATGCCGCGTTTGAGCGCCGGATGGCTGGCCATGTAGGGCGGAGAATAGCAGAGCCGCAGCACGGAGAGAAGCTAAATCTTGATTCCCACTCGGGTGCCCCAGGTCTCGATTTTGAGACATGGGATCCAATTTCAGCCCCGTAGATTCAAATCCTCGAGCACCGCCATGGCCGCGTTGCGACCATTCACGCCGATCACGCTGCCTCCCGGATGCGTGCAGGCGCCGCACAAGTAGAATCCGGGCATAGGTGTGCGCGTGGTCAGGCGCTTCTCCCACATATAAGGCGGCAAGCACTCGCCCTGGAAGATATGTCCGCCAGTCAGGCCCACTTTCTCCTCGATATCCGGCGGCCCCAGCACCTGCGCATCGAGAACGGCAGTATCCATGTTGGAACAAAAGCGGGCGAGGGAATCGAGAGCGAGTTTACTGACCTCGTCGCGCCGGCTGTTCCAGTCTCCCTGCGCAAACTTGTACGGCACGTACTGCGCGAACACGCTCATCGTCTGTGTGCCCGCGGGCGCCACCGATGCATCGTGCACGCTTTGGAAATAGAGTTCGCACCAGAGATGGCTCGGCAATTCACCTCGCCGCGCGGCGGCGTAGCCGGCCTTCCATTCCTCTTTGGTGAGCGGCGCGTTGATCTGCCCGTAGTGGTGTGCTTCGTCGCTGCCGGGCCGCGCCTTGAAGTTGGGCAACTCGCGCAGGTGGACATTTAGTTTGACCGTGCAGCCTTCGATGGGAACCTGCTCAATGCGCGCGCGCCACGCGGGATCAGCCGCGTCGCCCAGCAGGTGAAGCGCTCGCCGCGGATCGGCATTGCAGACGACGGTGCGCGCCGCGATGCGTTCGCCGCTTTCGAGCCGCACGCCTTGGGCCGGAAGAATCTCGGCGACGGGAACGCCCGAGACGACCGTGGCTCCTGCCTCGCGTGCCGCATCGCAGAAATAGAACGACACCATTCCCATTCCGCCGCGCACGTAGCCCCACATTCCCGGCATCCCGCCCAGCCGCCCTGAAGAATGATGAAAGCGGATGGAGGCGGTGCCCTTGTCGAAGGGGCTGGCGTTGGTTCCGATCACGCCCTGGCCGAGATAGGCAACTTGCAATCGCTCGTCTTCAAGATACTTTTCAACCATCTCGGCCATCGACCAGTCGAATAACAATGCCAGCGCTTCCTCATCGTTTCCGAGGCGCTCCTCAATCTCATCGCGAGTGGGCGCCGCGTTCAGCCACAGGTCGCCTTGGTTTGCCGGGCGGAGCGCGTCGCGCAACCGGCGGATCACGTCCGACATCGCGCGCCATCCCTCCACATCGCCGGGACACAACGCGCGGACTTCGGCTTCGCAGCGATCGTCATCATCCCAAAGTTGAATACTGGAACCGTCGAGGAAAGGAACGAACAACCCGTTCACCGCGGGAGTCCAGGTGAAACCGCGCTTCGGGAGTTCCAGTTCTTCGACAACGAGGGGATGCAGCAGTCCGGCCAGATACGCGCAAGGCGACATGCGCACGCCGGGGAAAGGCTCTTCGATGGTGCAGGCGCCGCCTACGCGCAATCGGCTTTCGATGACCAGAACTCGCTGCCCGGCTCTCGCCAGGTAGGCCGCGCACGCCAGGCCGTTGTGACCCGCGCCGACGATAATTGCATCCCAGGGCCGCGCGGCCAATTCGCGAATCGGATGGGGCAGGCCGATCTCACCCAACACCGACGCAGTAGGCGAACTCATGTTGTCTCAAGTTAACACTTCGATTGGCGGAATCGAGCGAAGGCCGCCAGGGCCGCGGCTTCCACCCTCTTCACAGTCGACTGCGAAGAGGATGGGTACCGGAGTTGTTGTTCAGACCGCGCTGAGATGGCGCTGGGCAAGGGCGTCCGGCTTGGCGCCGAGGTATGCATCGACTGCGGCAGCGGCCTTGCGGCCCTCGGCAATCGCCCACACCACCAGCGATTGTCCGCGGCGCATATCGCCTGCCGCGAAGATGCCGTCAACCGACGTCTTGTAATCGGTCGTGGCCACGTTGCCGCGCGCGTCGAGCGCCACGCCCAACTCCTCAATCATTCCGGAACGCACCGGGCCGAGGAAGCCCATGGCCAGCAGGACAAGATCGACGTCCATGGTGAACTCGCTGCCGGGGATCGGCTCGAACTTCGGGGCCGGCCCGACGCGCACAGCGTGCAACTGCTTCACATTGCCGTTCTCGTCGCCGGTGAACTTGATGCTGTTGATGCTCCAGTCGCGGATGCCGCCCTCTTCGTGGGCGCCTTCGATGCGCAGTTGCAGCGGCCACATCGGCCACGGTGTCGAAGGGGCGCGCGTCTCCGGCGGCTTGGGCATGATTTCAAACTGGTGCACGCTGAGCGGCTTCTGGCGATGCGTCGTTCCCAGGCAGTCCGCGCCGGTGTCGCCGCCGCCGATAATGACTACGCGCTTGCCTTCAGCAGTGATGGAGATGGCGGGATCGACGACGTCGCCCTCGCAACGGTGATTCTGCTGGGGCAGGAAATCCATCGCGAAGTGAATGCCCTTGAGCTCGCGCCCCGGAATATTCAGGTCGCGCGGATGCTCCGCGCCACCAGCCAGCAGAATGGCGTCGTAATGGCTGGTGAGCGTGTCGACCGGAATGTTGACGCCCACGTGCGCGTTGGTCAAAAACGTGACGCCTTCGGCGCGCATCTGTTTCAGGCGGCGATCGATTACATGCTTTTCGAGTTTGAAGTTGGGAATGCCGTAGCGCAGCAGGCCGCCGACGCGGTCGTTCTTCTCGTAGACGGTGACGGAGTGGCCGGCGCGCCGCAACTGTTGCGCGGCGGCAAGCCCCGCGGGTCCGCTGCCAACCACGGCCACGCGCTTCCCGGTGTTGTGCTCCGGCGGCTCAGGCTGAATCCAGCCCTCGTCCCAGGCGCGCTCCACGATGCTCTTCTCGATGACCTTGATTGTGACCGCAGGCTGATCGATGCCCAGCACGCACGCGGCTTCACAGGGCGCGGGGCAGATGCGCCCGGTGAACTCGGGGAAGTTGTTGGTCGCATGCAGGCGCCGGATGGCGCGTTCCCAGCGGTTGTTGTAGGCCAGATCGTTCCAGTCGGGAATGAGGTTGTTGACCGGGCAGCCGGTGTGGCAGAACGGCACGCCGCAATCCATGCAGCGCGCGCTCTGGTCGCGCTGTTTCTCGATCGGGAACGGCTCGTAGATTTCGAACCAGTCTTTCACGCGTACTTCAACAGGACGGCGCGTGGGTTGTTCGCGTTCGATTTCAAGGAAGCCGGTGACCTTACCCATGTTTCACCTCGGTTGCGCCAACCAGGGGCGACGCATTGGTTGATTCTGTCTTGTCCGCATGGCCAGCCTCGGAACGCTCGACGCCGAGCACCCGCTTGTATTCGTGCGGAAACACCTTGATGAATCGAGCCTGCGCCTCGGCCCAGTTTTCCAGGATCCAAGCCGCGCGGGGACTGCCGGTGAGGTCTCGATGGCGTTCCAGCAAGCCGCGCACCAGGGCAACATCTTCGCCGGTTTCCAGCGGATCAAGATCGACGCTGGACTGGTTGCAGCGCCGCATGCCGAAGTCGCCCGCATCGTCGTAGACATAGGCAACGCCTCCGCTCATGCCGGCGGCAAAGTTGCGGCCCGTGGAGCCGATCACAACCACGGTGCCGTTGGTCATATATTCGCAGCCGTGATCGCCCACGCCTTCGACCACCGCGATGGCGCCGGAGTTGCGAACCGCGAACCGCTCGCCGGCGATGCCGTTGAAGAAGGCTTCGCCCGACGTGGCGCCATAGAGAACCACGTTGCCAACCAGGATGCTTTCTTCCGGCAGGAAGCTGGAAGTCTTGGGCGGGTAAGCAATGATGCGCCCGCCTGAAAGTCCCTTGCCGACGTAGTCGTTCGAATCGCCTTCGAGTTCGAGTGTTACTCCGTTGGGAACAAATGCGCCGAAGCTCTGCCCGGCGGAACCGCAGAACTTGAAATGGATAGTTTCGTCGGGCAGCCCCGCGGAGCCGTAGCGGCGCGCAATCTCGCCGCCCAGCATGGCGCCCACCGTGCGATGCACGTTGCGGATGGCGAAGCGGGCGGTCACCTGCTGCTTCGATTCGAGTGCCGGACGCGCATGTGCGATGAGCGCGTGATCCAGCGCCTGGTCGAGGCCGTGGTCCTGCGCCTTGATGCGGCGCCGCGCGACGCGCGACGGAACCTCGGGCGCGTAGAGAATAGTGGAAAGATCGATGCCCTTGGCCTTCCAGTGTGCCTGGGCAAGCACGGGATCGAGCTTGTCCACGCGGCCCACCATTTCGTCTACCGTGCGGAAGCCAAGTTTCGCCATGTGCTGGCGGACCTGCTCGGCGATGAAGAAAAAGAAATTGATCACGTGCTCGGGCTGCCCGGTGAAGCGCGCGCGAAGCACTGGATCCTGCGTGGCGATGCCCACCGAACAGGTGTTCAGATGGCACTTGCGCATCATGATGCAGCCAATGCTGACCAGCGGCGCGGTAGCGAAACCGAACTCCTCGGCGCCGAGAAGCGCGGCAATGACCACATCGCGGCCGGTCCCCAGCTTGCCATCGGTCTGCACCCGGATGCGGCTGCGCAGATCATTCAGCAGAAGGACCTGCTGTGTTTCCGCGAGTCCCAGTTCCCACGGCAGCCCGGCATGTTTGATGGAACTCAGCGGCGATGCACCGGTGCCGCCCGAGTCGCCGGAGATGAGAACCACGTCGGCATGCGCCTTGGCCACGCCCGCGGCCACTGTACCTACGCCGGCTTCGGCAACCAGCTTTACCGCGATGCGCGCCTGCGGGTTGACGTTCTTGAGGTCGTAGATCAGCTGCGCCAGGTCTTCGATCGAATAGATGTCGTGATGCGGCGGCGGCGAAATCAAGCCCACGCCGGGAATCGAGTGGCGCGTTTTCGCAATAATCTCATCGACCTTGTGGCCAGGCAACTGGCCGCCTTCTCCAGGCTTGGCTCCCTGCGCCATCTTGATCTGCAACTCGTCCGCATTGACGAGGTAATTCGTCGTCACGCCGAATCGCCCGCTGGCCACCTGCTTGACGGCGCTGCGCCGCGAATCGCCATTGGAGTCGGGCGTGAAGCGTGCTTCGTCCTCGCCGCCTTCGCCGGTGTTCGACATGCCGCCCAGTCGGTTCATCGCGATCGCAAGAGTTTCGTGCGCTTCCTTGCTGATGGAGCCGAAGCTCATGGCGCCGGTGGTGAAGCGCTTTACGATTTCTTTCGCCGGCTCGACCTCTTCGATGGCAATCGGCGTGTCGGCATACTTCAACTGCAGCAGGCCGCGCAGCGTACACAGGTTGCGGTTCTGGTCGTCGAGCAGGTCGGTGTATTCCTGGAAGGTGGCGAAGTTGTTCAGGCGAACCGCGTGCTGCAGCTTGCTGATCGTCTGCGGATTCACCAGGTGATATTCGCCGCCCTCGCGATACTGGTATTGCCCTCCTACGACGAGTTCGGTCTCGGAGTCAGTGAGCGGCTGGAAGGCAAACGCATGCTTCATCTGCGCCTCGCGTGCCAGCACCTCGAGCCCGACGCCTTCCACGCGCGACGTAGTCCCCGGGAAGTAGGCCTCGATCAGCGACTGATTCAAGCCCACCGCTTCGAACACCTGCGCCCCGCGATAGCTCTGCAACGTGCTGATGCCCATCTTCGAGAAGGTCTTGAGCAGGGCCTTGTTGATGGCCTTGATGTAATTTTTCTCGGCGTGATTGGCGGTCACGTTGTGAGGCAGCAGGCCGCGGCGCTTCAGGTCGTGCAGCGTCTCGATGGCGAGATAAGGATTGATGGCGCTGGCGCCGTACCCGATCAGCAGGGCGAAATGCATTACCTCGCGGGGCTCGCCGCTTTCAATAATGATCGCGACCTGGGTCCGCGTTTTCTCCCGCACCAGGCGATTATGAATCGCAGCCATCGCCAGAAGGCTGGGGATGGGAGCATAGGTGGGATCAACGCCGCGATCGGAAATGATCAGCAGCGTATATCCGGAGTTCACCGCCAGCGAAGCGCGCGAGCCCAGGTCGTCAAGCGAATGCTTCAGGCCGGCCTCTCCATCGGCTGCGCGGAACAGCGCCGGCAGCGTGGTCGCCAGCAAATCGCCCGAGGAAACGCGGCGCAGCTTTTCGAGATCGCGATTGGTCAGGATCGGATGCGGCAGCTTGAGGGTGTGGCAGTTTTCGGGCGCTTCATCGAGGATGTTGCGCTCGGTGCCGATGTAGCTGATCAGCGACATCACCAGTTCTTCGCGGATGGGATCGATGGGCGGATTGGTCACCTGCGCGAAGAGCTGCTTGAAATAGTTGAACAGCGGCTGGGGGCGGTCGGACAGGCAGGCCAGCGGCACGTCGGTTCCCATGGAGCCGACCGGCTCTGCTCCCGTGGCGCCCATGGGCGCGAGCAGGATGCGCAGGTCCTCTTCGCTGTAGCCGCAGGCGCGCTGGCGTCTCAGCAGCGTTTCAGGATTGGAAGCAATCACACGCGAAGGCTCGGGCAGCTGATCCAGCGTGACCTGCTGCTGTTGCAGCCATTCGCCATAGGGCTGGCGCGCCGCCAGCTGCTTCTTGATTTCCGCATCGGAGATGATGCGCTTCTCCACGGTATCGACGAGGAACATGCGGCCCGGTTGCAGGCGGCCCTTCTTGCGAATGTCCTGCGCGGGCACATCGAGCACGCCGGCTTCCGATGCAAGCACCACAAGATCGTCCTTGGTCACGATGTAACGGCCGGGGCGAAGGCCGTTGCGGTCGAGCGTCGCGCCGATCACGCGGCCGTCCGTGAAGGCCATCGCGGCAGGGCCGTCCCACGGCTCCATCAGCGATGCGTGGTACTCGTAGAAGGCGCGCTTGTCCTCGTCCATGTCCGGGTTGCCGGCCCAGGCTTCGGGAATCAGCATGGCCATCACGTGAGGCAGCGACCGGCCCGACTGGTACAGAAATTCAACCGCATTGTCGAGCGATGCGGAATCGCTCCCGCCGGGCACAATCACCGGGAAGAGCTGGTCGATTTCTTCTCCGTAAAACGGGCTGTGCAGAACTCCCTGGCGCGCGTTCATCCAGCTGGTGTTGCCGCGGATGGTGTTGATTTCGCCGTTGTGCGCGACATAGCGATACGGGTGCGCCAGTTTCCAGCTCGGGAACGTGTTGGTGGAGAAGCGCTGGTGGACCAGCGCCAGCGCGCTGGTGACCAGTGGATTGGCCAGCTCGGCATAAAACTTTTCGATCTGCGGAGCCAGCATCAGGC
The DNA here is from genome assembly GCA_963730805.1 of uncultured Acidobacteriota bacterium. Classification (GTDB taxonomy): domain Bacteria; phylum Acidobacteriota; class Terriglobia; order Terriglobales; family Acidobacteriaceae; genus Telmatobacter. Next base: position 93,476 of record CAVSTL010000002.1, read on the forward strand.
CTTTGTAGATGATGGTGCGACAGGAGAACGAGGGGATGTAGAAAAATTCCTCCGTGCCCTCAATGTCCGAAGCCGCAATCTCGTTTTCGATTCGGCGGCGCGTGCGGTAGAGCAGGCGCTCGAACGAAGCCTCGTCCAATCCCGCGGGCCGCCCCACAAAGAATTGCTCGATGTAGGGCTGGGTGGCGCGCGCCTCGCGGCCCACAGCGTCGCCGTTCACCGGCGTGTCGCGCCATCCGATAACCTTCAGGCCCTCCGCGGCGGAGATGCGCTCGAAAACGCCTTCGCACTGCAGGCGGCTGTGCTTGTCCACGGGGAGAAAGCACATGGCCACGCCGTAAGCGCCAGGTTCGGGCAACTGCATGCCCAGCTCGCCGCACTCGCGCGCGAAGAACACATGCGGAATCTGAATCAGGATTCCCGCACCGTCGCCCGTCTCCGGATCGCATCCGGCGGCGCCGCGATGGGTCAGGTTCAGCAGAACTTCGAGCCCCTTGCGGATGATCTCGTGGCTCTTCTCTCCGCGGATGCTGGCCACCAGGCCCATGCCGCAGGCATCGTGCTCATGTTGAGGATGGTAGAGTCCCTGAGGGTCAGGGACACGAAGAGTGTAGTCCGATCCTGGCATGGCAAATCCTTCGTGCGAGTAAGGTTTGACGGCAAGCAGGTGCTGCCGATGGATTACCGTTTGCGCTGCAGATCCCGGGCTGAATGGCCGGGATTTACCTCATCGGTTCGCGCAAAGCAGGAATTGAGCTTACGCCACCGTACGTAAAGAGTGCGGGACTCTTTAGAATAACCGAAAATCAGTTGTCCAGCGCGAAAATTCGTGTGCACGAGAGACAAGGCCAGGACGTCTCGAACCCGGTTTGGCCCAGCGCACGCTTACGCCCCAATCAAGAAACTGAAAACGGACAACGGAAAACTGACGACTGTCCTTCACAGCCGGCAGATCAAAAGCTCGCGTTCATAGATCATTTCCGGCGGCAGATGGTCGTGCAGATCGATGAAAAGCCCTTCGTGTGCAATCACTTCCTCGCGCCACGCTTTGCCATCCACTTCCATCAGCTGGTCAAACGTCTGGCGTGAGAATTCCAGTCCCGACCAGTCAATGTCATCGTAGCGCGGCACCCACCCGATGGCGGTTTCGCGGCCGTGCGTGCGGCCCTGCACGCGGTCCACGATCCACCGCAGCACGCGCATGTTCTGGTTGAAACCCGGCCATAGAAACTTGCCTTCTTCATTCTTGCGGAACCAGTTCACGTGGAAAACCCGGGGCGTAACTTCCAGGCCGCGCTGCATCTTGATCCAGTGGCGAATGTAGTCGCCCATGTGGTACCCGCAAAAAGGCAGCATGGCCATGGGATCGCGGCGCACCTTGCCCAGCGCTCCGGTCTGCGCGGCCGTGGTCTCCGACCCCATGGTTGCGCCGATATACACTCCGCTGCTCCAGTTGAATGCCTGGTAGACCAACGGCAGGGTGGTGGAGCGCCGGCCGCCAAACACGATCGCGCTGATGGGCACGCCGTCCGGCGATTCCCAATTGGGATCGATGGTGGGGCACTGCGAAGCGGGGGCGGTAAAGCGCCCATTGGGATGCGCGGCGGTGCGGCCGTTCTTTTTGCCGATCGCCGGCGTCCAGTGCTCGCCGCGCCAGTCGAGACACTCGGCCGGCGGATGATCCGTCATCCCTTCCCACCACACGCCGCCATCCGGCGTAAGCGCCACGTTGGTAAAAATGGTGTTTCGCGAAAGCGTCGCCATCGCCGTGGGATTGGTCTTCTCGCTGGTCCCTGCCGCCACGCCGAAAAAGCCCGCTTCCGGGTTAATGCCGCGCAAATTGCCGCTGGCATCGGGGCGGATCCACGCGATGTCGTCGCCGACGGTCGTCACCTTCCACCCGCGCATCGCCTTGGGCGGAATCATCATGGCGAAATTCGTCTTGCCGCAGGCCGAGGGAAACGCCGCAGCCACGTAGGTCTTTTCGCCTTCAGGATTCTCGACGCCGAGGATGAGCATGTGCTCGGCCATCCAGCCTTCGTCGCGGGCGATGTTGGAAGCGATGCGCAGCGCAAAACACTTCTTGCTCAGCAGGGCATTGCCGCCGTACCCCGAACCGTACGACCAGATCTCGCGCGTCTCCGGGAAATGCACGATGTACTTGGTGTCGTTGCAGGGCCACGGCACATCCGTCTCGCCTTCCTTGAGCGGCACGCCCACGGAATGCATGCAGGGGACCACGCGTTTCTCGTCCTTGTCGATTTCGGCGAACACGGGCAGGCCAATGCGCGCCATGATGCGCATGCTCACCACGACATAAGGCGAATCCGTCAGCTGCACGCCGATGCCCGACATGGGCGAACCCACCGGACCCATGCTGAACGGCAGCACGTACATGGTTCGTCCGCGCATCGATCCCCGGAAAAGCTGCTTCAGCTTGTTCCGCATCACGTACGGGTTTTCCCAGTTATTGGTGGGCCCCGCCGCGTCTTTCGAAAGCGAACAGATAAACGTACGGTCTTCCACCCGCGCGACGTCATTGGGAGCCGACCGCGCGTAAAAGCAGCCCGGCCAGCGCTCCTCGTTCAGTCGCGTGAACGTTCCCGCCTCCACCAGCCGGTCGCACAGAAAGTCGTACTCTTCCTGCGAGCCGTCAACCCAGTGAATGGAGTCCGGCTTGCACAGGTCCGCCATTTTCTCGACCCAGCGGATCAGGTGCTTATTGGTCGTCAAAACCTTGCTGCCGGGCAGCCGATCAAGGGCATGAATGGATGATTTCATTTTGAGCGCGTGAAAACCCCTTAACCGCATTCTAACTTTACGGCCATGGTCGTGCAGGCGCACAATGGCGCTGGCAGGTTCCGGCTCTCTCAAATTTCCTGGCGGGGCCGTTCGCCATTCCAGGTTCCCTCCGTCCGTAAGCAGTTCTTTTTGCGGGGCTTTCAGGTTTCACGAATCTTCAAACGGCATCTTCTCTAGCGCAGTTTTCATCCAAGGTCGTTATGTCAGAAGAAAAGCGGCTTTTGAATACGCCTCTCGACGTTCGTCCGGACACCTCCATCACCATTGATGGCGTCGACGTCCCCGTCTCCGGCGGAGAACTCCTGATCGAAGCGATCAACCGCGCCCGGCCCGGTCGCCATCTTCCCCAGGTCTGTTACCACCGCGCCATGGGCCCCATCGAGACCTGCGACACCTGCATTGTGGAAGTGGACGGAAAACTGGTTCGAGCGTGCTCTACCCGCGCGGCCACCGGCATGAACGTGGTCACAGAGAGCGCGCGCGCCGACACGGCGCAGCGCGAGGCGTTCGATCGCATCCTCCAGAATCACGATCTCTACTGCACCGTCTGCGACAACAACAATGGCAACTGCACCGTCCACAATACCGTCGAGCATCTCGATGTGAAGCACCAGTCGCGCCCCTTTCGCGGCAAGCCCTACGAGCAGGATCATTCCAATCCGTTCTATCGCTACGATCCCGACCAGTGCATTCTTTGCGGCCGCTGCGTCGAAGCCTGCCAGAACGTGCAGGTAAACGAAACCCTCACCATCAACTGGGAGTCGGAGCATCCCCGCGTCCTGTGGGATGGCGGCGAGCAGATCGCCGGCTCCTCGTGTGTTTCCTGCGGCCACTGCGTCACGGTGTGCCCCTGCAACGCCCTGATGGAAAAATCCATGCTGGGCCGCGCCGGATATCTCACCAGCCTTCCCCGCAAGGCGCTCGACAACATGATCGACGCGATCAAGGCCATCGAACCCGAAACCGGTTTCGGCCCTATCCTGGCGATCTCAACGGCTGAGGCGGCCATGCGCGAGGCCCGCGTCCGCCGCACCAAGACCGTGTGCACCTATTGCGGCGTCGGATGCTCCTTCGACGTGTGGACGCGCGACCGCCACATCCTCAAGATCGAGCCCGCCGAGGGCCCCGCCAACGGCATTTCCACCTGCATCAAGGGCAAGTTCGCATGGGACTTCATCAATTCAGAAGACCGGCTGGTCACGCCTCTCATCCGCGTCGACACGCCCCACGACGGTCCCACGTTTCGCGAAGCCACCTGGGACGAAGCACTGTCGCTGATCGCCGAGACCTTTACCAAGATCAAGAAACGTCACGGGCCCGATGCGCTGGCCTTTATCGCCTCTTCGAAATGCACCAACGAAGAGAGCTACCTGATGCAGAAACTGGCGCGCGCAGTGGTCGGCACCAACAACATCGACAACTGCTCGCGCTATTGCCAGACTCCCGCCACCATGGGACTGAAGCGCACCGTCGGCTACGGCGGCGACTCGGGTTCTATTTCCGACATTGAGCAGGCGGACCTGGTCATCATCGTCGGTTCGAACACCGCGGAGAGCCACCCGGTGCTGGCCACGCGCGTCAAGCGCTCCCATAAACACCGCGGCCAGCGCCTGATCGTCGCCGACCTCCGTAAGCACGAGATGGCGCGCCGCGCCGATCTCTTCATCCGGCCGGAGCCCTCGACCGACGCCGTGTGGCTGAACGCCGTTGCCAGATACATCCTCGACCAGGGCTGGCACAAGCCTGAATTCATCAGCAAATGGGTCAATGGATTTGAGGACTACAAGAAGAGCCTCGAGCAGTACACCCTCGAATTCGCTGAAAGGGTTACCAAACTCTCTTCCGAGACCATTAAAACGATCGCCGCCGAGATTCACCAGGCCGGCAGCGTCTGCATCCTGTGGGCCATGGGGGTCACGCAGCACTGCGGCGGTTCCGACACGTCCACGTCCATTTCCAACCTGCTGCTGCTCACCGGCAACTACATGCGCCCCGGAACCGGCGCGTATCCACTGCGCGGACACAACAACGTGCAGGGCGCCAGCGATTTCGGCTCCATGCCCAACAGCTACCCCGGGTATCAGCCCGTGGAAGACGAAGAGATCCGCAAAAAATTCGAAGCCGGATGGGGCGTCAAGCTCCCCCCGAAGGACGGCCTGGACAATCACGAGATGATCCGCGCCATCCACGATGGCAAGCTCAAATCGATGTACATCAAGGGCGAGGACACCATCACCTCCGACGCCAATGCCAACGATGTCAAGGCCGCTCTGTCCATGCTCGACTTCCTGGTCGTGCAGGACGTGAATTTCTCCGAGACCGCGCGCTTCGCCAACGTCATCCTCCCCGCCGCGCCGTCGCTGGAAAAAGAAGGCACGTTCACCAGTACCGAGCGCCGCATCCAGCGCCTCTATCGAGCTTTTGAGCCCCTGGGCCAATCGAAACCCGACTGGGAGATCATCCAGGACATCGCCAATCGCCTCGGCGCGGGATGGAACTACAGCCATCCGTCGCAAATCATGGAGGAGTGCGCGGCACTGACTCCGATTTTTGCCGGCGTCCGGTACGATCGCCTCGAAGGCTACAAGAGCCTGCAGTGGCCGGTGGAGAAGAACGGCACGGATTCGCCGCTGCTCTTCACCGAAAAGTTCCCCTTCCCCGACGGCAAGGCAAAATTCCACCCCATCGACTGGATCGAGCCCTGCGAAGAGAAATCCGCAGAGTTCAACCATCACTTGAACAATGGCCGCCTCCTCGAACACTTCGAACAGGGTTCCATGACCTACCGCAGCGCCGGGATTTCGCAGATTACGCCCAGCAATTTCGTCGAGGTCTCGCCCGAACTGGCGGGCAGGCAGGGACTGGTGAACGGCAGCCTGGTCCGCCTGCGCAGCCTCTACGGCGAAGCCACCGTTCCGGTCGTGGTTACCGATCGCGTGGAGGGCGACCAGCTCTACATGCCGCTGAATTCCATCACGCAGCCGGTCAATCGCCTGACGGGATCAAACGTGGACAGGGCCACGCACACGCCCGCCTACAAGGAGATTTCCGTCAACATGATGGTCCTCCCTGAATCAGGGCCGAATCCGCTGCCGCCCCAGAACTTCCGCCACGGCCATCCCACTCCGCAGGCAGGCGTGGAAGTTGAACGCAAGTGGAAGCGCTCCGATTATTCGCTCCCTGGAGAGAATCGCGGCGACCGCCTGGTCCAGATCGAAACCAGAAAAGTATGACGCCTGGGTGTCCCGGGTCTCGCTTCAGAGACCGGGGATGGATGCATCTTCCCTGATTCGCATGCCCCAGACGACGGAGAATCCCATGGCACAGCCCGTTTCCTTCATTCCGAAGAAAGCCGACCCCAAACTGGAACTGCAGCGCCGCCTCGCCTCCGCTCCCAGCGAACACGCCGAGGCCCTGCTCGTCGCCTACGACCTGCTCGAAGAGGCCCACAAGCAGGGAATCCTCGACGCCCTGCACGGAGCCATCAAGGCAAAGGACACGATTGCGTCGCTGCTAGCCAAATACGCCGCCGACCCCGTGAATATCAACGCGGTACGACACGTGATCGCCGTCGGGCAGATGGTGGGAAGCTTCGATCCCGAACCCATCTCCAACCTGGCCAAAGAAGCCTACACCGCCATGGAGACTCAGCGCCGCGAGATCCGGCCGCCCTCGCTCTGGCAGCTTTACCGGCGCATGAACCAGCCCGACGCGCGCCGGGGCCTGTCCTTTGTCACGTCGATGCTCGGCGCCCTCGGCCGCGCCTGGCGCTAAGACAGTTCACAGACAGTTCACAGTTCTTAGTTCTCAGTTCGCAGGAAAAGGCATAAACCACTGTGAACTACGAACTGTGAACTAAGAACTGCACTATGAACTGCGAACTACACACTTCCGGCATCCAACGTGACTTGAGGAGGTGGCAAGCATGCGCGACCTGGCGAACCCGCAATCCCATCACATACTTATCACTGGCGGCGCCGGGTTCATCGGCACCAATCTTGCCGCCCATCTGCTGGCGAATACCGAGGCCACGGTCACGATTTTCGACAACCTTTCGCGCCCCGGCGTCGAATTGAATCTTTCCTGGCTGAAGACACTGGCTGGTTCGCGCCGCCTCCGCTTTGTGCGCGGGGACGTTCGTCACGAAGAACGCATCGTGCAGGCGGCCCGGACAGCGGACGAAATTTACCACCTGGCCGCTCCCTCGGCCGGCCCCGAGCTTCTGGCAGACCCGCGCCTCGACTTCGACGTCAACGTGACCGGCACCGTCAATGTGCTTGAAGCCGCGCGCCGCTCCGGAAAAATGCCGCTGGTGCTTTTCGCATCCACCGGCAAGGTCTACGGCACCCTCGATTCCATTCCCCTGCACCATACCCCGAAACGGATGGAGCCCGTGGATGCCGCTTTTCACGGTATCTCCGAAACCACTCCCATCGATGTGTACTGTCCCTACTCCTGCACCAAGAGCGTGGCCGACCAATACGTGCGCGATTACGCCCGCCACCACGGTTTGCCCACGGTCGTGTTTCGCCTCGGCTGCATCGCCGGCCCGGGACAGTTTGGCAACCAGGGACAAGGCTGGGTGGCGCACTTTGTCTACTCCGCGCTTGCCGGCCGGCCTATCAATGTGTACGGAGACGGCACCCAGGTGCGCGATGTTCTTCATGTTGCCGACCTGGTCAACGCGGTGGACGCAGCCCGTGCCTATGTTCCGGTAGTTGGAGGAAAAGCATTCAACCTGGGCGGGGGAATCGCGCGGTCCGTGTCCGTGAAAGAAATGATCGCCATCATCGAACAGGTCTGCCACCGGAAATTGCAGTGCAATTATGAGCCGGAGCGGCCTGGCGACCAGAGGTGCTACGTCTCCGATAACTCCCGCTTCTCCAACCAGACCAGCTGGATGCCTCGCCGCACGCTCGAACAAACGGTTCGCGACATCTCCGCGTTCTGGCATGCCAACCGGATGTTCGTGATGCGGCCGACAGACATAAGCCGAAGAAAGTCGATTGTGCGAGCCGCGTAAGACAGAGTTCCACGAACACCAAAAAGCCCCTTCGGCACTGGGCCGAAGGGGCTTTTTCAGCTCTATCGCCGTTATGCTGCCGCTGTCGTTGCCCACGGATCGATCACGATCTTGGTGACATGGTCTTTCTTGTCCCGCCACACTTTGTACATCTCGGGGGCCTGGTCGAGCGTGATGCGGTGAGAAATGATCCGGCTGGGATCGATCTGGCCTTTCTCAATGCGTTCCAGCAGCGGCTTCATGTATTTGTGCATGTTGGTCTGGCCCATCTTCATGTTGATGCCTTTGCCGAACGCCGCTCCAAAGGGCACCTTGTCGAGCAGGCCGCCATAGACGCCCGGGATCGATAACGTCCCGCCCTTACGCACGCCGAGAATCGCCTGGCGCAGCACTCCGGGCCGGTCCGTTTCGAGCATCAGGGCCACCTTCACCTTGTCGTAGAGTCCCTGAAGATCCGACGAGTGCGCTTCCATGCCCACCGCGTCGATACACGCGTCGGGTCCTATGCCGCCGGTCAGGTCCTTAAGCGCGGTCAGCACGCTCACATCCTCGTCGCTGAAATCGACGGTGATGGCTCCGATGCCGCGGGCTATGGCGAGACGCTCGGGCAGGCGATCGATGGCGATTACCCGCGCCGCGCCCAGCATGAACGCGCTGGCGATCGCGAACTGTCCCACCGGGCCGCAACCCCACACTGCCACCGTGTCGCCTTCCTGAATGTCCGCATTCTCGGCAGCCATGTAGCCGGTCGGAAAAATATCGGAGAGGAACAGTACCTTCTCATCCGGCAGGTCGCTTTCGATCTTCAGCGGCCCCACGTTCGCGAACGGCACCCGGGCGTACTGCGCCTGCCCGCCGGCATAGCCCCCCATCATGTGCGAATAACCGAACAAGCCCGACCCCGAATAGCCATATAACGCTTCCGCAATATGCGCATTGGGGTTGGTGTTGTCGCAGGCCGACCAGAGCTGCTTTTTGCAGAACAGGCAGCTGCCGCATGCAATGGTGAAGGGAACCACCACCCGGTCGCCCTGCTTCAAATTGGTCACGGCCTTGCCGGTTTCTTCCACGACGCCCATGAATTCATGGCCGAGGATATCCCCCTGCTCCATGGTCGGAATGAAACCGTCGTAGAGGTGAAGATCCGAACCGCAGATCGCGGTGCGCGTAATCCTGATAATTGCATCATGAGGATTGAGCAGAACCGGATCCGCAACCTCCAACGTCTCAATCTTGCTCTTTCCCATCCAGCAAACAGCCTTCATCGATCACTCCTTTTGAGTGCCCTGCGAAGAACAAAATGTCCCCGGTCTCTCTGACAGACCCGGCGAAAATAAATTCAGGTGCCGCAGATCTCGACTTTGAGACCTGGAAGGAATGGCCATCAACTCGCTCTGCGTTCCCGTCCCGGGGGCACGCCCATGGTCTCGCCATACAGGGAAGCTTTCATTGATCCGGAAGCTCCGCGCGGCCCGTGCGGCTGGCCCGCGGTTCGCGGAATTTCCCCGGTTTCGGCAAATGCCTTGAAGTGGCGCAAGTTCTCGATCACCGCCTGCTTCGGGTTGCGGCTGAAGATGGTCTGCGCCGCGGTCGTCACCTTGCCCTGGCGAAATTCCTGCAGCACCGTGACAATGGTTCCGCGTCCACCGGGCGCCGCTTCGAACACCACCTCACCCGCATTATTGGAGTCGCCCGCCACCGAGCGCCATGCGATCCGGCGGCCGGGTTCGTCGGCGAGAATTTCCGAGTCCCATTCGATGGTCTTGCCATCGACATTCATAACCCAGTGCGAGGTCCTGGGCCCGGTCGCAATGACATCGGCAATCATCTCCTGCCACTGGGGCGCGGATTCGATATCGCGCCACATCGCATACAACTCCGCAGGGCTGCCCTGGACCAGCGCGGTTGCCCGCGCCCAGATTCGCCCTTGCCTGTCCCTGGGCGGAGCCATGTAATGCCCGTTCAACACAACGCCCGCTGTGCTTTCGCTGGGCGGGGCTTCCGCATGCGGAGATTCCTTCAGTAAATCAGACATGGTTTTCTCCTGTGATCGTGTGGGGCCGTTATTTCTCGTCCGCCGGCCGCGCCATCTTCTCGTGCATAGCGCCCTTCAGGGCGCCTGGAACCACATTGGCGAGCTTGCCTTCAATCTTGGTTTTCAGCGATCCCGCGTATACGTGATCCTTGCCGTCGAAAAGCGCGTCAATGCCCTGGCGCGCCACTTCGCCGGGATCGCTCTCCTTCTTGCCTTCGCTGCCCACCTTCGTATCGTCCATGCCGGCGCGATGGAAGAAGTCTGTATCGGTCGGGCCCGGTTGCAGCGCGGTTACGCTCACGCCCTTGTCTTTCAGCTCGTACCGAAGGCTGTGCGCAAAGGAAAGAACGAATGCCTTGCTGGCGGCGTAAACGGCTTCGCGCGGCGCCACCATTTCGCCCGCAATCGAAGACGTGAACAGGATCCTGCCCGCTCCTCGCCCGACCATCTGCCGCACGACATACTTGGCCAGCTGCACGGTGCTGGCGCAGTTGAGGCTGACCATATTGAGTTCGGTTTTGAGGTCCGTCTCCCAGAACAATCCGCCCAGGCCTATGCCGGCGTTGATGCACGCCACCTCTACGGGTGCGCCAACCCTCTCCACCTGGCGCCACAGATCCTCCACGCCTTCGGGTGTCGAGAGATCGACGGCGGCCTCCGTCACGCGATGTCCGTAGCTTTTGAAAGTGTCGGCCGCCGGCCCGAGCCGCTCACCGGAAGATGCCGCTACCAGGTCATACCCCCGTTTTGCCAGCTCGACCGCCAGCTCATATCCGATTCCGCTCGATGCCCCAGTGACCAGAGCCAGCATCCTTGTACTCCATAAACATGAGATTTTCGTTCCCCGTGCTGACCCCTGTGATGCAGGATTCCGGGAAAGGGCGGTTTGCCCGCGGATGTTGGCTCACGCAACTTGCCTGTCTTCACCCAGTGATGTTTTTATCTTCCGGAAGTGATTGCATCAAAATGACAGATGAGCTCGTCAGGCAACATCAGGGTCGGGATCTCCGGTTGGCGCTACAAGGGCTGGCGCGGAACCTTTTATCCGCCCGAACTCGCCCAGCGGCGGGAACTCGAATTTGCCTCTCAGCGCTTCAACTCCATCGAGTTGAACGGCTCGTTTTATTCCTTGCAGCGCCCTCAAAGTTTTCAGCGATGGTATGAAGAGACCCCGCAGGACTTCGTCTTCTCTGTCAAGGGAACACGCTTCATCACCCACATGCTCCGCCTTCGCCAGGTTGAGACCCCGCTGGCGAACTTCTTTGCACAGGGCGTTCTCCGACTGAAGGAAAAGCTGGGACCGATCCTGTGGCAGTTCCCGGCGAACTTCAAGTGGGAGCCGGATCGGCTGGAGGCTTTCTTTTCCATCCTGCCCCGGAGCCACAAGGAGGCAGCCCGGCTTGCCCGGCGCCATGACGAGAGGCTCGACGGCCGGAGCTGGCTTGCCGTTCGCGAAGATCGTCCGCTGCGTCACGCCATTGAAATCCGCAACGACACTTTTGTGTGCGAAGACTTCATTGCCCTCCTTCGCAAACACAAAGTTGCCCTTGTGGTCGCCGACACCGTCGAATGGCCGCTTCTCATGGACATTACCGCCGACTTTGTCTATTGCCGCCTGCATGGCAGCGAGGTACTTTATGCGAGCGGCTACGACCGTGACGCCATCGATCGCTGGGCTGAGCGTGTCGTCCGCTGGACCCGGGGCGGGGAAGTGGAAGACGGCAAGAAGGCCAGCGCGGCGCCCGGACCCCCCGCAAAGTCCCGCGACGTCTATGTCTACTTCGACAACGACGCCAAAGTGCGAGCCCCATTCGACGCCACTCAACTGGAAAAGCGTGTCTCCGAACTCCAGCCCAACCCTGAACTGTGAACTAAGAACTGCGAACTAAGAACTGCCGAACCCGCATCCAAACGGAAGGAACGTCCTCCAACAACCAGGTCTCGAGGGAGCACAAATGCATCGTTTGCAAGGAAGAGTCGCCATCGTCACCGGCGCCGGAACCGGCATCGGCCAGGGAATCGCCAAACGTCTAGGGTGCGAAGGCGCGAGGGTCATCGTGGACTACATCGGCGCTCCCGAAGGCGCGGAGGAAACCGCCCGCGCGATCCAGGAATGCGGCAGCCAGGGCGAGATCGTTCAGGCCGACATCACGCGCCCTGAAGACATCTCGAAACTGGTCGACGCCGCATGGTCAAAGTTCGGCGGGGCCGACATTTTGGTGAACAACGCGGGCATGGAAACCAAGTCGATGTTCTGGGACACGCCTGAAAAGGAATACGACCAGATCATGTCCGTAAACCTGCGCGGCCCGTTCTTCCTCGCCCAGGCATTTGTGCGCCGCCTGCGCGATGCCAAAAAACCAGGCCGCATCGTCAACATCAGCTCCGTGCACGAAGACATGGCTTTTCCCGGCTTCACCACCTATTGCTGCAGCAAGGGCGGTATGCGCATGCTCATGCGGAATCTCGCCGTGGAGCTTGGCCCGCTGGGCATTACCGTCAACAACGTCGCTCCCGGCGCCGTTGCCACTCCCATCAACAAGTCGCTGCTCGAAGACAAGCCCAAGCTCAACGCGCTGCTGGCCAATATTCCACTGGGACGGCTGGGCACTCCGGACGATGTTGCGGGACTGGTCGCCTATCTCGCGTCCGACGACGCGTCCTACATCACCGGCTCGACCTTCGTGATCGACGGCGGCCTCATGCGCAACTATCGCGAACAATAGGTTCCCATGGCCGCTCGAATCGAAGACTATGCGCTGATCGGCGACTGTGAAACCGCCGCCCTGGTGGACCGGAACGGCTCCATCGATTGGTTGTGCTGGCCCGATTTTTCTTCCGAAGCCTGCTTCGCCGCTCTGCTGGGCACCGAGGACAACGGCTATTGGAGAATCTCTCCCTGCGACGGAGAATGGAAGAACACGAGCCGCTGCTACCGCGATCACACCCTGATTCTTGAAACAACCTTCGAGCATCCGCAAGGATCGATCCGCCTCATCGACTTCATGCCCATCCGCGAACGCTTCTCGGATGTTGTGCGCATCGTGGAAGGCCTTCGCGGCACACTCGACCTGCGCATGGAGTTGGCCTTGCGCTTTGGTTACGGCCGCACCGTGCCCTGGGTCACGCGCATCGAGGACGGAGTGCGCGCGGTCGCCGGCCCTCATCTGGCGGTTCTGCATGCTGCAGTTCCGGTTCGCGGCGAAGACCTGAGAACCGTGGCCGACTTCACCGTGAGCGAAGGCGAACGCATCTGGTTCACGCTCACCTACGGCCCCTCGCATCTCCCCGATCCCGATCCCATCGACGCCGAGCAGGCCCTCCAGGACACCGAAAGGTTCTGGCTCGAATGGAGCGGCCGCCTGCGCTACGGAGGCCAATATCGCAATTTTGTCGAGCGCTCCCTGATCACGTTGAAGGCCATGACATTTCGCCCCTCCGGCGGCGTGGTCGCGGCCATGACCACTTCGCTTCCCGAATCCATCGGCGGCGTGCGCAACTGGGACTACCGCTATTGCTGGCTGCGCGACACCACGTTCACACTGCTGGCTCTCGCCAATGGCGGCTACTTCGACGAAGCGGAAGCCTGGCAGGACTGGCTGCTGCGCGCGCTTGCCGGCAGCCCCGAGCAGGTGCAGATCATGTACGGCCTCAGAGGCGAGCGCCAGCTTGTGGAGTGGGAAGTCGACTGGCTTCCCGGCTACGAGAATTCCCGGCCCGTGCGCGTAGGCAACGCCGCCGCCGGACAGGTGCAGCTCGATATCTACGGCGAAGTGCTCGACTCCTTCTATCACGCCCAGCGCAGCATCGCCTGCCATTCCGAGCGCGACTTTCGCATCCTCGCCAAGCTGCTGGAGCATCTCCAGGCCGTCTGGCAGGAAGCCGACGAAGGAATCTGGGAAACGCGCGGCGGCGCGCAGCAGTTCACCTATTCAAAGATGATGGCCTGGGTCGCATTCGACCGTGCCGTGCTTCTCGCCCAGCAACTCAACTACGCAGGCCCGATTGAGGAATGGAAATTGATCCGCGACGCGATCCATCAGCAGATCTGTGCCCGCGCCTTCAACCACAAGAAGAATGCCTTTGTGCAGGCCTACGATTCAGAAGAACTCGACGCCGGCCTGCTGCTGATGCCCGTGGTGAATTTTCTTCCCGGCAGCGATCCGCGCGTGAAAGGCACCGTCGAGGCCATCGAGCGCGAACTCATGCCTGGCGGCCTGGTTTTGCGCTATGACACATCCAAAGTGCAGGACGGCCTGCCGCCTGGCGAGGGCGTGTTCCTGGCGTGCAGTTTCTGGATGGTAAGCAGCCTCAAAGCCATCGGGCGCTACGATGACGCTCGCCAACTCTTTGAGCGCCTTCTCACATTGTGCAACGACCTCGGCCTGTTGTCGGAGGAATACGACCTCGACCGCAAGCGCCTGGTCGGCAATTTTCCCCAGGCGTTTTCCCACATTGCCCTCGTCAATGCTGCATTTGATCTCGAATACGGATCCGACGACCGGGGGCGCTCCCAGCCTCCGGAAGATCCCCGGAATCCGTGTCCCGATCCGCCGAAATTTTGATCGGCTGAATTTCATCGACAATGTGGCTATATTGGGACATGGGGTCATTCCGCCATCATTCCCGCCACCCGGCCGCCTGTCCGACGAGGGTCGTGAACGGACTTGCGGTGCCCCGCCCGTTGTACCTGGACGGGAGCCTGCTCGATCCCCGGTTGGATTCCGACAGTTGCGGCGTCGGATTTGTGGCGCAGCTTTCGGCGGAGCCTGCGCACGAAATTCTCCAGCACGCGTTGACCGCCCTGGCGCGACTCGCCCATCGCGGCGCGGTTGCCGCCGATGGCAAGTCAAGCGACGGCGTGGGCGTGACCACGGCGATTCCGCGCTCGTGGCTGCTGCGCGAGACGCGTACGCCCCTCGCCTCCGACGATCCGCTCGGCGTAGCCGTGGTCTTCCTCAATGCCCAAAACGCGGCCTCGCGTGCGGAGCTTGGGTCCGCCCTGGCCGCGCAGGACCTGGACATCCTCGCATGGCGCCCGGTTCCGGTTCGCCCCGAGGTGCTCGGCGAAATCGCCAATTCCTCTCGTCCCGAAATCTGGCAGGTGCTCATCACCGCCGCGGATTCCCGCGACTTTGACCGCCGCCTATACCTCGCGCGCAAGCAGTTTGAGCGCTCCGGGTTTCCGGGATACGTGGCGAGCATTTCGTCCAGCACCATCGTCTACAAAGCGCTCTGCGCCGGCCGGCTGCTGGCAGACTTCTATCCCGACCTCGCCAATCCCGAATTCAAAACGCCCTTCGCGCTGTTCCATCAGCGCTATGCCACCAACGTGCTGCCTTCGTGGAGCCGCGCCCAACCCTTTCGCACCCTCGCGCACAACGGCGAAATCAACACCATCTGGGGCAATCGCGCGCGCATGGAAGCCCGTGCCGCCACGCTGCCCCTCGATCTCTGCCCGGTCCTCAGCGAAGGCGGTTCCGACTCCACTTCGCTCGACGAGATCGTTGAACTCCTCGCCCACAATGGCCGCACCGTCGCTGAAGCGGTGCGTATGCTCGTGCCGCCCGCCAACCCCGGCAACACCTCCGCATTCCTGCAGTACAGCGGCGACTGCATGGAGCCGTGGGACGGCCCCGCCGCGCTGGCATTCACTGACGGCCGCCAGGTGGGCGCCATCCTCGATCGCAACGGCCTGCGCCCCTGCCGTTTCGCGGTGGATGATGAGGGCCTCGTGGTCGCGGGCTCTGAAGCCGGGCTCGTCGATATGAACCCCGCGCGCATTGTGCATAGCGGCCGCCTCGGCCCCGGCCAGATGATCGTGGCCGATCTCGATTATCACCGTTTCTTCGAGAACGACGAGATCCTCCGCATCTTCGACGCGAAGCGTCATTACCAGGACCTGATCCAGCTCGACGTGCCCCTCGAAGATTCCGCCGAGTCGCTGCCGCCGCTGGGTGTTGCGGAGTTGAACCGCCTGCAGCGTCGCTTCGGGTTCACCCGCGAAGACGTGCGCATGATTCTTGCGCCCATGGCCGCCGAGGGCAAAGATGCGGTGTGGTCCATGGGTGACGACACGGCCATTGCTCCATTGGCCCGCGCCCCGCGCCCGCTCTACTCCTTCTTCCGCCAGCGCTTTGCGCAGGTTACGAATCCGCCCATTGATCCTCTGCGCGAAGCCGTGGTGTTCAAGATGCACACCCGCCTCGGCCCCTGGCCGCACATCCTTGAAGTTCGCGAGAAACTGCCCGGCCTCTCGCTCCATTCCCCCTTGATTACGCTCTCGCAGATGTATGCGCTCAAGAATGGGGAACACGCGCAGGCTGCCACCATGCCCCACGCCATCCTCAACTGCGTGTACTCGCCCGACACCGCGCTCGAAGTTGCCGTGGATATTCTCGCGGCACGTGCCGTTGACCTGGTGGCCGCCGGCGCGGCCTTGCTCCTCCTCACCGATCGCGGCGCCTCGCCGCATACGCTTCCCGTGCCCATGGCGATGGCCACCGGCGCGGTGCATAACGCGCTCATCAAGGCCGGCGTGCGCGCCGAAGTCGGCCTCGCGGTCGAAGCCGGCGATTGCCGCGAGATTCATCACGTCGCCGTGCTGCTGGGCATGGGCGCCGGCGCCGTGTGCCCCTGGCTGGCTCTCGAAACCGCGCGCGATCTGCAATCGGAACGAGGCGAAGAAAACCTCCTCCACGCGCTCGAACTTGGCCTCGCAAAAGTCATGTCGAAGATGGGCATCAGCGTCGTTGACAGCTATCGCAGCGCGCACCTCTTCGACGCCATCGGCCTTTCCCAGACGGTGGTCGACAAGTGTTTTCCCGGCGTGCCCGCACCCATCGGCGGACACGGCTTCGAACAGATCGATGCCCACGTGCGCCAGTTGTGGTGCGTCGAGCTCGCGCCCGAAGATGCGGAGGAAGGCGGCGCCGAGGTTTCATCCACGCGGTCCGCGATCTTCCCGACTACGGTTTTGTGCGATTCCGCAAAGCCGATGAAGCCGAGTCGCACGGCTGGCAGCCGCAGCTGGTGCGCGCCCTTCAGACCGTGGTCGGCTCAACCAAACAGGGAACTGCCATCGCTCTGACGCCCTTCGCCAGCTTCGCCGCGCAAACCGTAGACGCCATGCCGGCGCACTTGCGCGATTTGCTCGAAATTCGCCCCGCCGGCCCTGAACTCGATCCCGGCCAGGTGGAACCCGCGGGAAACATCACGCCCCGGTTCATCGCCAGCGCCATGTCCTTCGGGTCGCTCTCTCCCGAAGCCCACCAGACCATCACCCAGGCCATGAACCTGCTCGGCGCGCGCTCCAACACCGGCGAAGGCGGCGAAGACCCTGCCGTGTATGCGCCGGTCGACGGCGCGCCCTCGCTCCTGAATAACAAGATCAAGCAGGTGGCCAGCGCGCGCTTCGGCGTTACCGCCGAATACCTCATTCACGCCGAAGAACTGGAGATCAAGATCGCGCAGGGCGCCAAGCCCGGCGAAGGCGGCCAGCTTCCCGGCCACAAAGTCACGGAGCTGATCGCGCGCCTCCGTCATGCCCAGCCGGGCATGCAGCTGATCTCGCCGCCGCCACACCACGACATCTATTCCATTGAAGACCTCGCGCAGTTGATCTGGGATCTGAAGCGAGTGAACCCCCGCGCGACCGTGGGCGTGAAGCTAGTCTCCGGATGCGGCGTCGGCACTATTGCTGCCGGAGTCGCCAAAGCCTATGCCGACTACATCGTGATCGCCGGCCACTCCGGCGGCACCGGCGCGTCGCCGCTGTCCAGCATCAAGTACGCGGGAAACCCCTGGGAGCTTGGCCTTGCCGAGGCGCAGCAGGTGCTCATCCACAACGGGCTTCGCGGACGCGTTCGTCTGCGCACCGACGGCGGCCTGCGCACCGCGCGCGACATTGTGATCGCCGCGCTGCTGGGCGCGGATGAATTCGCATTCGGTACCGCGGTGCTGGTAGCGCTCGGTTGCGACATGGCGCGCCAATGTCATCTCAACACCTGTCCCACCGGCATTGCCACGCAGCGCCCCGAGCTGCGCGCCAAGTTCCGCGGCAAGCCCGAGCACATCGTGCGTCTTTTCGACGAGCTCTCCGCCGAAGTGCGCCAGTTGCTGGCCAAGCTCGGACTGCCTTCGCTGGCTGCCGCCACCGGCCGCACCGATCTGCTCGAACAGGTGCGCTGGGACGCGGGACTCGACTTGAAGCCGCTGCTCGCCGCTACCGCCATCGCACAGCAGACCGGCGGAGCGACCCGATGGGAAGGCGGCCGCAACGATCGTCCCGAGGAGCACACGCCCATTGACGACGCATGGATCGCGCCGGGACTCGAGGCTTACAAGGCCGGCCGTCCCTACGGGATCGAAAGTCGAATCACCAACGAGGACCGCACCGTGGGCGCGCGTCTCGCGGGGCAATTGGCGTTGTTCAAAACGCAGAACCCGATCGCGGCTGGATCGACCCTCACCTTCAAAATGCGCGGCACCGCCGGCCAATCTTTCGGCGCCTTCGCTGTTTCCGGCATGACGCTCCACCTCGAAGGCCTCGCCAATGACTTTGTCGGCAAAGGCCTTTGCGGAGGCGAACTGATCCTGCGGGGTGTGGGCCGTGCCGCCCAGGAAAGCGCGCAGCACACGCTGCTGGGCAACGTCGCTCTCTACGGCGCCACCGCCGGCTGGCTCTATGCGGCAGGCTGCGCCGGCGAGCGCTTTGCCGTGCGCAATTCAGGCGCCCTCGCCATTGTGGAAGGCGTAGGCGACCACGGCTGCGAATATATGACCGGCGGTCTGGCCGTAGTTCTCGGCACAACCGGGATTAACTTCGGCGCCGGCATGACCGGCGGCCTCGCGTGGATCTATGACGAGACCGGAAAGTTCCTTGGCCATGGGCGCTATCACAAGAGCTTCCTCCAGCCTGCCACCTGGGACGAACTGGACAATGCTGCGCGCCAGTCGGTTCGCGAACTCGTCGAACTGCACCTCGCAAAAACGGCAAGCAAACGCGCCGAGTGGCTGCTGGCAAACTGGGATCGGGAATCATGGAAATTCGTACGCATGACCCCGAAACCGCAAGCGTGAGGCACATAATTCCTCAGCGCATCTGCAACCGCTTGCCCCTCTTGTGCTCGTACATCGCACGATCGGCTTTGGCCAGCAAATCCTCCAGCGTCTCGTGTCCACCGTATCCCGTCGTGACGTGGCCGATGCTGAGTCTTAACGGAAAACGGCTCTCGGGCTCCGGAGCCGCCGATTCCGCTTCGTCCTCGAGTCGCCGCGCCGCGTTGCTGATGCCCGCGTGACTGAACTGGCCGGCCACGGCAAACTCGTCCCCCCCGATCCGTCCAATCACATCGGTCTCGCGAAACGTCGACTGGAGAATTACCCCCGCCTCGACCAGGTAGGACGAGCCCACGCCGTGACCGAGTTCGTCGTTGATCTGTTTCAGCGAATCCAGATCGACAAACATCACCGAGAACGGCAGTTGTGCCCGCTGTGCCAGCCGTAGAGCCTGCCCCGCCAGCAAATGAAACCCGCGCAGGTTATAGAGCCCCGTCAATTCGTCGCGCAGGCTCAAGTCATGAATTTCGTTTTCCATCCCGTTGATGTGCCGGGCAAGAAGCATCAGCAGCACGAACGACAGCAGGGCGGCCATCGAGGCCATGATCGCCGAGGCGTAATGCTCGGGAAGCAAATGGCTGCGCAGCAGGCGCGTCCTGCCCACTTCGCGCAGAAACGGTATCAGCAAAAGAATCGGAGTAAGGACGCGGGCAATCTTGCTCCCGATCCCGCGCCCCACAACCGCCCCGAACGCCCCATATTCGGCGCGAATTCCAAAGCACACGAAGCTCAACAATGAAAGCGAAACCAGGGTCTGCGGCGCGGTCCAGTTGCTGGGCGCAACCGTGAACAAAGACATCGTGCCGAAAAGATAGCCCGACACGACGATCAGCACCAGCACGCTCAACGCAATCACAAAAAGATCCGCAATGTGCCGGGCTGCCCCTTTTCGCGCCCGTATCGAAAACAGCACGACTCCAAGCAGGGCGAACGAACCACCCGACTGCGCCGACATTCGACCGGGATGAAAAGATGTGGGGTCGGCGGCGAGCAAAGTATCCACGCCCAGCGAAACTCCGAAACCATGTTCCAGGAGACTGGTTACACCCAGCAGGCCGACCAGGACCGCCAAACTACGGCTGACGATGACGGATCTTCCCCAGCGATGCGGCTGGGACAGCGCCAGGCTGACTGCGCTCGCCAGCAGCGCGACGGCCGTGTTGGCTTTCGCCAAGGTGAAAACCGGGGGCAATCTAACCCCAAGTCCCGTAAGAGTCCAGGCGGCCAGCGTACCCACGGAGATCAACATCACCGTGACAAGGCAAACCCGGTGGACCCGAGCCAGCCGATCGAGCACACGAGGGTCCGAACGGTCGGCGGATCCGATTGGGCGATTCTTGGGCATGATCTCAGCGACGGGTTCAGGCGAACTTTCGGGGAACCGCTGGGGGCTGTTGTCCCTAGTTTACCGGTGACTGTCACTTTGTGGAGGATTTTCTGATGGTCCTTCCGTGTTACAAACAGCCAAGTGCGCCAAACTGTTACACTCTCGATTGATCGATGCGCATCGAATTTGCTCCACCCCCTCGGAAGAAATGACGCCGACTCTCTCGATCTCTACCATCAATGATCTCTTCTTCCGCGTCGCGGGTGCAGGCAATCCGCGTGCGATCTCATGGCCGGACGAACTCGGCCGGTGGCGGCCCATCTCTTCCGGCCAGATCTACCAGCGCGTGCGCGTGCTCGGCAAAGCCCTGCTCGACTGGGGCGCGCAAAAGGGCGACCGGATCGCCATCATCGGCGAGAACCGCTGGGAATGGGCCGTCAGCGACTTCGCCACGCTCGCCATCGGCGCCGCCAATGTGCCCATCTATCCCACCCTGACCGGCGACCAGATCAGCACCCTGGTGCAGGATGCCGGCTGCCGCATCGCCATCGTCTCCACTCGGCAGCAGTTCGACAAGCTCAACGCGGTGCGCGACCGGACCCAACTCGAGCACATCGTCATCATGGATTCGATCGGCGCGCCCGCCGGTGCCATCCCCTTCAGCGAACTGCTGGCCGGAGCCGATGAGCGCGAAAACGAACGCGATCCGGTTTTCGACGCCCTGGCCCGATCCGTCGAGCCCAAAGACCTCGCCACCCTTATTTACACATCGGGAACAACCGGCGAACCCAAAGGCGTAATGCTCACCCACGGCAACATCGCCGCCAACCAGAACTACGCGGGCTACGAATACTCGTTTGGCCCCAGCGACGTCTGCATCTCCTTTCTGCCGCTGTCGCACATCACCGCCCGCGCCCTCGACTACGTGATGTACGGCGCGGGCGCGCAGGTCGTTTATTGCTCCCAATTCGACCGGCTGCCCCTGGCCATGCGCGAGGTCAAGCCCACCGTGTTCGTCGGTGTGCCCCGCGTCTACGAGAAGATTCACCAGGAAGTGGAGCGGCGCGCCACCGAATCCGCCGTGAAGAAGCGCCTCCTCCCCTTCGCCCTCCGCATCGGCGCAAAACATCGCGATTTGGTTTACGCAGGCGGCCGGCCGTCTTCGCGCCTGTGGAACCTCGCCAACAAACTGGTGTACTCCAAAGTCCAGGAAGCTTTCGGCGGGCGGGTGCGGGTGTTCGTCTCCGGAGGTGCTCCGTTGGGCATCGACACCGCGAAATGGTTCGCCTCCGCCGGCATTGCCGTGTGGGAAGGGTACGGCCTCACTGAAACTTCGCCCGTGATCGCCCTCAACTCACTGCCCAATCACCGCCTAGGCGCCGTGGGAAAGCCGCTGCCCAACGTCGAAATCAAATTCGCCGAAGACGGAGAATTACTGGCGCGCGGCCCCAGCGTCTTCGCCGGCTACTGGCACAAGCCGGAAGCCAACGCCGAGTGTTTCGATTCCGACGGCTGGTTCAAGACCGGCGACATCGGCCACCTGGATCAGGATGGCTTCCTCTACATCACCGATCGCAAGAAGGAACTGCTCAAAACCTCGGGCGGCAAACTCGTCGCTCCGCAACCGATCGAAAATAAATTGAAAAACCACATCCTCGTCGCCCAGGTGGCGCTGGTCGGCGACAAGCACAAATTCATCTCCGCCATCATCTCGCCCAATTTTTCCGCTCTCGAAGAGTGGGGCCGACATCACGACATCCGCGCCCGCACCCGCGCCGACCTTGTGAAAGACAAGCGCATAGTTGCGCTCTACGATGACCTGGTTCGCGAAGTCAACGCCGGCCTGGCCAACTTCGAGACCATCAAGCGATTCCGGCTTGTACCGGAAGAGTGGTCGCAGGATTCCGGCGAATTGACGCCATCCATGAAGCTCAAGCGCCGCGTGATTACGGAGCGGTACTCGGCGGTGGTCGCCGAACTTTACGCGGACGAAGCAACCGCGCGTGGCGAATCGTAGTTCGAAAGCCCCTGCCCAGCCCCTGGCCCACGACCGCCCGCTTGCCCCACATCCGGCTCAGCCCGCGAAAAAACGGCGCACCCCAAGCCCCCACCGCCAGGATGCTCCCGAAGACAATCACGGCGTCGATGCTGATCCGCCCCTCGCGCGTCCAGTAAAGGTCCGGTTCCAGATTCAGCCACAGCGCAAATTCATCGAGGGTCAGCGCCGCTCCCACGCCATAGCTGATCGACATCAACCGGCTGAAGAAAATCGACATGGGCGAGTGGGAACGGCCCAGGTCCAGCAGCCACCCGTAACCCACCAGCAGCAGGATGAGGATGCCCCACACCAGGTGATGGATATGGTGGCCGCGCACCACCACCCACTGGAACGGGCCCTCGTTGTGGGTGATCAGCCGTACGAGGATGCGCACACCCAAAAACGTAACCAGGAACGAGACCGATGCCAGGAACATCCGGCGCCGCGGACGGTCGGGGATCGTGGTGCGCACCACGAAGCCCAGGCGCGTCAACTGCAGCAACACCAGCAGTACGATCACAACAAGGCTGGCAAACGCCAGCAATAAAAACGTTCCGGTTCCCGGCATATGCAATTCGACCATTATCGCGCGCCGACCCATCTTCCCGCTGTCGCGGCGTCGTGAGCGCGGTCACGATTTCGCTTTCCATCGGGCTAGTACACTGTTTACGGCGTTGAGTCCGGCGAATAGCCGTGGGACGCGTCATATCTCGGGGAGGCGGCTCCCCCATTTCCGTAATTTCTTGCACAGGAGAGGCTTCGATGCGAGTTGCTTTATTGACCGGCGGCGGCGACTGCCCCGGATTGAACGCTGTCATCTACGCGGCGGTAAAGAAGGGCATTAACCACTATGGCGACGAATTCATCGGCTTCCTGAACGGATGGCGCGGCGTGCTCGATAACAACTGGATCCCGCTGACCCTGGAGAGCACCGACGGAATCCAGCTCAGGGGCGGCACCATCCTCCATTCCTCCCGCACCAACGTGAAGAAGATCCCCGGCGGCATCGAGAAGGTCCAGGAAGTTCTCAAGGCCAACAAGATCGACGCCCTCATCGCCCTGGGCGGTGACGATACCCAATCGGTCACGCTGTTCCTCAGTGAAAACGGCGTTCCCAGCGTCGGCGTTCCCAAGACCATCGACAACGACATCAGCGGCACCGACGCCACCTTCGGCTTCGACACCGCGGTCATGATCGCCACCGAAGCCATCGATCGCATCCACACCACGGCCGACTCCCACAACCGCGTCATCGTTGTTGAAGTCATGGGCCGCGACGCCGGCTGGATCGCCTATGCCTCCGGCGTGGCCGGCGGCGCGCACGTGGTGCTGGTTCCCGAGAAGCCCATCGATATCGACCACGTCTGCGCGCTCTTGAAATACAACTACGATCACGGCAAGCACTACGGCGTTGTGGTGGTTGCCGAGGGCTGCCATCTTCCCGAAGGCGGCCAGGTCACTGGCTCCAAGGAAGTGGACTCATTCGGCCACGCCCGTCTCTCCGGCATCGGCGAAGCGCTCGCCGAACTGATCGAGAAGAAGACCGGCTTTGAAACTCGCTCCGTCAACCTGGGCCACACCCAGCGCGGCGGCGTTCCCACCGCTTACGACCGCCTGCTCGGCCAGCGCTACGGCCTGCACGCCATCGAAATGGTGCACGACCAGAAGTGGGGCCGCATCGCCGTGCTTCGCGGCCTGGACATCACCGACATCACCATCAAGGAAGCGATAGCCCAAAATCGCCGCCTCGACCAGCGCTTCTTCGACGTCATCGCCGGCGTGGAAGCCAAGGTCTAGCATCTACCGTCAGCCACAATAACCCGTGCCCATCCTTTCCGCTCTTTTCTGCGGAAAGGGTGGGAAACCACCAACGCCAACCCGCCGCTGTCTTCCAGCCGAGCGACGCACTCCCCTGTTTCAAGCCATCCTCACCGAGGGTGGCTTTTTCCTTGATTGCGACCCGAATGCACTACCGCCCCTACACTCCCGCCGATTTACCCGCACTCTACGCCATCGAGGAAATCTGTTTTCAGCCGCCCTTCCGTTTCGGACGCAGGTATGTGCGAAGGCTGGCAGACAGTCCCGACACCATTACGTGGATCGCGGAAGAGAATGGCCAGATGGCCGGCTTTTCCATCGCCGACTATGGCCGCGGAAGTGAAGGGATCACCGCCTACATTCAGACCATCGAAGTCCTGCCCGCAATGCGGGGTCGCGGCATCGGCGGCGAGTTGCTTCGCCGCATCGATGACTCCGCACGCGACAAAGGCGCGCGAGCCATCTGGCTCCATGTCGACTCGCAGAACGAAAGCGCCATCCGCCTCTACGAGTCGCGCGGATACGTGTGTCAGAGACGGAAAGAAAACTACTATCCGCAGGGCCGCGCGGCGCTCATCTACCGCAAACCGCTCGAGCCCGCTCCCTGATCCTTGATCAACGCTTTTTTATCCCCCGCCTGCGTCTGCGTAATAAACGCCGCCACGCGATCGTGCAACTGCTTCAGGCTCTCGTCGCGCACATAGACCATGTGCCCCGACTCGTACCAGTCGTATTCAATGTTCTTGGCCAGCGCCTGCGGAATGGGCAGGTGCTTCTCCTCGTATTGAGCCGCGAAAAACGGGGTGGCCAGGTCGTAATAGCCTCCGTTGACCATCACCCGCAAACGCGGATTTGTCTTCATGGCTTCGGCCATGTCGGGCGCGACATTCAGATTGTTCGGGTTGCCCTTGTGCACCAGGCTCCACTGCGACGCCCCGAACAGCGCCTGCGGCAGGAACGTCTCGCCTTCTCCGTATTTCAAGTCTCTGCGCACATAATCATTGAAGAGCGAGACGTAGGCCGACGAGATCGCCGAGCTCTGCGGATCGTAATCCGCCCCCTGGCTCAGCGGATCCATATGCGGCCCCGAATAACGCGAATCGAGCCGCCCGATGGTCAGGTTCTCGTCATCCCGCAGCATCTTCTCAAACTCGCCGCCGTTCACGCGCAGGTTGGCCTTGATCAGGTACGCTTCCGGCAGTCCGATATACCCATGCAGCTTCTCCGCCACTGACCGCTTCTCTTCGTCCGACAGGTCCGTGCCCTGCGCCAACGCATGCGCATACGGTCCCATGGCGAACTCTTCCACTTCTTTCAGGAATGGCTCGAGCGCCGGCGGCTGAGGCGTTACCTTCTTGTGATACCAGGCCGTCGCTGCGAACGTCGGCAGCGCCAGCTGATAGGGAAGATCGACTCCGGGGTTCTGATTCGCGGCATCAATGTCGGTGGTGAAGTTGAAGATCTGCGACAGGAGGATCACGCCGTTGATGTCGATGCTCTTGTTGTTTTCGAGAACATCGGCCAGCACCGCCGAGCGCGTCGTCCCGTAGCTCTCGCCGAAGATGTACTTGGGCGAATTCCAGCGGTTGAACTTGGTGATGAACCGCGCGATAAAGCGCGCAAACGCATTGGCATCCTCGTCCACGCCCCAGAACGCTTTCTCGGCATCCTTGCCCATCAGCCGCCCAAAGCCCGTACCAGGCATATCGATGAACACCAGGTCGCTCACGTCGAGCAGGGAATTGCCATTATCGACAAGTTTGTAGGGCGCGGCCGGCACGTGCTGGTCCCCGCTCGTCACCACGTGCTTGGGGCCGAGCGAACCCATGTGCAGCCACACGGTAGAACTGCCCGGGCCGCCGTTGTAGAAGAAGGTGATGGGACGGTCCTCGGCCTTCGCGTCTTTTTTGAAATACGCCACGTACGACATGCGCGCCGTCGGCGACGCGTCCTTGGGCTCCTTGGCCTCGGAGTTGGCCAGCTGGCTCCCTGGCTGCGGCTTGCCATCGATGCCGAGCTGCGCATCCTGCGTATCGGTCCCGCCAACCGTGATCGTCCCCACCACGGCGCTGTAGGCGATGTGCTGCCCGCCCGCTTCTATGGCGCCGGGAGTCGTCACTTCCGTGGGTGCCGGTTTCTCGGCGGGCTTGTCCGTTTTTGCGGGAGTTTTCTCGTCATCCTCGGCGCGAACTAGGGCACAAGAAAGAACTGTCATAACAACCAACATCGCGGCAAACGTACGTATGGGAACGCGCATACGAAAAACTCTCCTCACATTAGGGTGGGTGGAACGGAGGAAGCAACTGGCTCAGTATAGGGCGCGCACCGAACCCGACGCGATGCCGAAGCATGCATTTCGTCACAGAAGCCTTTGACCATTAACCGCCGATCACTGTTTTTGCGGCTTGTCGAAGGGCTGCTTATCCGTGATCCGCGGCCGGTTCTCCGCCTGCAGCTCTTTCGCCACCGCCTGCACTTCGCGAAATACGCGCAGCAGGTTCCCGCCCAGGATCTTGCGGCAGTCCTCGGCCGAGTAGCCGCGATCCATCAGCGCCGCGGTAATTTTGGGCAGGTCCGCCACCGAATCGATACCCTCCGGCAACTGCCCATCCACGCCGTCGAAGTCCGATCCCAGGCCCACGTGGTCCACCCCCGCCACCTTGGCGATATGGTCGATGTGGTCGATCAGCACTGACAGCGGAGGCCGCGGAATGCGGTCCGCAAATTGCCGCTGGACCTTGGAGATCTCTTCGTAGGTAACTTCCTTGCCGTCCGCCTTGGCCTTGTCCTTCAGCTCCTGCACGGCCTTGTCCACCTCGGGCTTCTGCGCCTTCTGCGCATCGCGATAAGCCTGCGACAGGAACGCCGAATAGAAGTTCACCTGCACCACGCCGCCCTTCGAATCCGGACCGCCGGAGTGAGCCACTGCGCGCAACATGTCGTCGGTCATATTGCGCGGAGCATCGCATAAGGCGCGTGCCGACGAATGCGACGCAATCACCGGGGCCCGTGTGATGATCATGGTTCGGAAAAACGTGCGGTCGGAAACGTGCGAGATGTCCACCATCATCCCCAGCCGGTTCATCTCGTACACCACGTCTTTGCCGAACTCGTTCAGCCCCTCCTTGGTATGGGGAATCGATGTGTCGTCGATATCCCCCGAACTGTCCGCCCAGCTGGTCGAATTCGACCACGTCAGCGTCATGTAGCGCACGCCGAGCGAATAATACTGCCGCAGCAGCGCCAGCGAATCCTCGATCGAGTGCCCGCCCTCGATGCCCATCAGCGCCGCCAGCTTGTGCTCGCGGTGGGCGACTTCAATCCCCTCGGGCGTGGCTACGAACATCATCTGGTCGGAATGCTTCGCCACCTGCTGCTTCACCGAGTCGATCAGCTCCAGCGTCTTCTTCGCATAGTGACCCTTGTTGAGATTCGGCTCCACCCAGATCGAGAAAAATTCCGCCCCCAGGTTTCCCTTGCGAGCGGACTCCAGATTCAGGTTTCCCCCATTCAGCGGGCTGCCCAGATCGTAGTTCTCATCGAGGAAGCGCTGCGGAGTGTCGGCGTGCGTATCGATCACGATGGCGGACCGGTGTACGGCTTCAGGCGTCAGTTTGGCAGTCATCTTTGAGGAAGCTTTGGGTGCGGGGCCAGGCGTCTGGCCATGCAGCAAGGCCGTGGAAACAACCAGAAGAAGGGCAATTCGAACAGGAGTTCGCATAGGCTTGGCGTCAGTATAGACGCCCCCGGCCAAGTCAACTGACTGGAGCCGGAACTCCAGCTCTCCTGATCAGCGGCCAAACCTTGCGTCGATGCTGTAGCGCCCCGCTCCAGTAAGGAGAATCGCCCCAAACACCGCCATATACACCCACACCAGCTCCACATGCCCATTCGTGAAAAACGCCGCATGGTGCACAAAAAAGAACGCCGCCATCAGGTTGATAAGAATGACGCCCGCCGCCGGCCGCGTGAAAAGCCCCGCCACCACCAGCAGGGAACAGATCCCATCGGAAAGCAGCGCCCACGCCAGTCCTGCATGAGCCCCGATGTGGATGGGATCGGGAAAGTGCTGAACCATGGTGGAGTACCCCGTCAGCTTCTCCACGCCATGCTTCAGAAACAGGCTCAATCCAGCCCCAACGCGCAGAATCAGCAAACCGGCATTCGTGCCGGCTCCGGTTGTTTGCCCAAGTATGACTTTTCTCATCGACACCGGGAAGCTCCTTTCATTCCACTATGACCGATCAATCTGAGGGCAATCTGAAATCCGGCAACCCCTGAACAGAATAATAGGCGGGCTCACTTGATAAATTGATCGTGTCGTCCGGGCGGCATCCGCGCCGTGCGGCTCTCATGAGGAGAACACAAACATGTTGAAGGGCATTTCGAAATTCATCAGTCCGGAATTGCTGGCGCTGCTCCACCGCATGGGACATGGCGACGAGATCATTCTCGCCGATGCGCATTTTCCGGGGCATTCCCTCGGCCCCCAGGTGCTGCGCGCCGACGGAATCACCGTCGCTCAGCTTCTCGACGGCATAATGCCGCTGTTTGAACTCGATTCCTACGCTCCTGCGCTGGTCATGATGCAGGTGGGGCCGGGCGACACCCTCGATCCCCATGTCGAGCACGATTACATGCAGGTCATTCGCCAATATGCACCCGCCGCCGCCCCTCCCCAGCGCGTCGAGCGCATGGCCTTTTACCAGCGAGCGCGGAGTGTCTACGCCATCGTCATGACCGGCGAGTTGCGCAAATATGGGAACCTGCTTCTCAAGAAAGGCGTTACCCCGGTGGATTGATCGGATTCCGCTCCCGCTCCGAAGCCTGGCCCGCCTTTTCGTTCCGAAACATGCAACGTATACTCGGGTTATAGCGAACAGTCAGAATCGCGCCCATCGTTCAACCGATGCGACGCTTTGTATCTCGATGAAGATTCTGCCCATGATATATGGGACCAGGGACGCCCAGGACATGTCCAACACCAGCACGCGCGCGGTTGCCCGAACGGAAACCGGAATACCGCTGTGCGTCGATCTCGATGGGACCCTGGTTAAATCCGATACGCTTTATGATTCGCTGCTGGTACTGGTGAGGACCCATCCGGGCAAAGTCCCGCATTTATTCGGCAAGGTGCTGCAAGGCAAGGCGGCCTTCAAGGCATACCTTACCGATTCAGTTTCACTCGATGTGGCCCATCTTCCCTACAACCGCAAACTGCTGCTCTATCTCCAGACCGAGCACGCGCGGGGGCGCGAAATCTATCTCGCCACCGGCGCCGACGTGCGCCTCGGCCGCAGCATCGCCGATCACCTTGGTATCTTCACCGGTGTGGTGGGAAGCGATGGCGACACCAACCTGACCGGCCATCATAAGTTGAATCGACTTCGCACCAGCCTTAACCAAACCTTTTCCTACATTGGCAATGCCACTCCCGACCTTCCCCTGCTGGCTGAAGCTGCCGAAGCCATGATCGCGAATCCCAGCAAGCGCCTGCGCGCCAGGATGCACTCTCGGGGCATTCGCCCGGCGCGGGAATTCGAAGAACGGGTTCACCCGCTCAAGTCGGTGATAAGAGCGATTCGCATTCACCAATGGGCCAAGAATATTCTCATCTTCGCCCCGCTGTTGCTGGCGCACGATCTGCGTCTTCACCCTGTGATGAGCGCGGTCGTGGCGTTTTTCTGTTTCAGCCTCGTCGCGTCCGCAACCTATATCGTCAATGACCTTCTCGACATCGAGGCCGATCGCCGCCACCCCCGCAAACGCCGCCGGCCCTTTGCTTCCGGAGATCTATCCGCCATTGCAGGCCTCGGGATCGTAGTCCTGTTTTTGATCCTCGCGCTGGTCGGAGCGCGACTCCTTCCGCAAATGTTTCTCGGCTGGCTTCTGGTTTATCTTGCCTGCACTCTCGCCTACTCGTTCTACCTGAAGCGCGTTCCGCTCGTGGATGTACTGGTCCTCTCCGCCCTTTATACAGTCCGGCTCCTCGTTGGAGGCGCCGCCACCGGCACGCCCATTTCGCAATGGCTCGCCGGCTTTTCCGTGTTCCTGTTTTTCTCCCTGGCCCTGGTCAAGCGCTTTGCGGAGCTGGAGAATCTTCGCGCCAGCGCCTCGCAGCCCAGCAACGGACGCGGATACGTGATAAGTGATATCGAGCAGTTGCGTGCCTTCGGAACGGCCAGCTCATATGCCGCCGTGGTTATATTCGCGATCTACATCAGCGGCCGCGATGTTATGACGCATTATGCCCAGCCCAATCGGCTCTGGCTCGCTGTGCCGCTGCTTCTTCTATGGTTGAGCCGTATCTGGTTTCTGGCCTCGCGCGGTCAACTCAACGAAGATCCCGTGGTCTTTGCATTCACGGATCGGATGAGCCTGCTGATCGGAGCGATGGTCACCCTGGTGGTTCTCTTCGCCATGTAGTCGGTCCCCGTACAGCGTGCACAATCAATCGGCGATCGCCCCCGCAGGCAGTCACGTTCATCTCACGTTCATTAAGGCCGGAGCCGTGCAATTACCCTTTCTCTAACGTGAGCTGCACAATCGATTTTTCGCCGCTCGCTGCTTCTTTTTGCTATGCAACCTTTCTGCTTCAAGTGGTAATCAGAGAAAACAACAGTTTGAACCGATTTTTCAATATAAAAATAGTTGCTTTGGATGATTTTTTGTTGGACCTCCCGGGCCTCGTGCTGTAATCTGACTCCGGGTCGGAAGACAGTGATCTGAATCACACTCCCAGGACCCGGGAATAACTAAATTGCACCGCATTTTAGGGTTCGTTGCCTTTATACCGATGAAATAACACATCCCGGACTCGCTAACCGATAAAGGGTAGCCGCGTTCAACCCGCCGAAGCCAGATGCTCGCTTCATTGAACGCGTATGACAGTCCGGTAACCTCAGGATTCTGAAAACTTGGTTCTTACTCCCGCGGACAGTGAGTGTGCGCGTTCTGCGCGTACAACGCTTTCCTCAGCGCTCGTACAGGGGCTTCTAGCTCCTTGCCATTGCGTTATGGGACGCGGGTAGTCGTGGGTTCTTGCGCTCTGTCAGTCTCGCTCTGCGTGCTGATAGGTTATGCGCAAACCGATAGCACGGAGAGAACGAATGAACCGTACCCGTTGGCTGATTACGATTGCTCTGGGTCTTGTGCCCATGCTGGCAAGCATGGCCGTGCACCCCGGATCAGTCGTCAATTTCAGCGTGGCCGCCTCATCGAGTTCGACACCTAATGCAGGCGGCAAGTCGGGCGGTGGCAAGTCGGGTGCGAACTCGTCCAGCACCAGCAGTTCCAATTCGTCCTCCAGTACCCCAAGTTCCAGTTCCAGTTCCGCGGTAAGTGTGGGCATCAGTCCCAAGGCCAAGGTCACCAATCCCCATGGTCCGCTCGCCACTCCCTGCGCCAACTGTCATAGCTATACAAGCTGGAAACCCATCCGCTCCAATCCCGAATTCAATCACGAT
Organism: uncultured Acidobacteriota bacterium; assembly: GCA_963730805.1. GTDB lineage: Bacteria > Acidobacteriota > Terriglobia > Terriglobales > Acidobacteriaceae > Telmatobacter. Next base: position 125,105 of record CAVSTL010000002.1, read on the forward strand.
CTCACCGGATATCCGCTGCGCGGCATGCACCAGAACGTGGGTTGCAGTAAGTGCCACACCAGCATGGTCTTCAAGAATGTAAGCTCCGGTTGCGCCGATTGCCACGCGGACATCCATCGCCGCCAGTTCGGAGCCAATTGCGCCAACTGCCACTCGGTCAAAGGCTGGCAAACCTCGCTGCAGGCCATTCAAAACCATCAGAACCGCTTCCCGCTGGTCGGAGCGCATGCCCTCGTGCAGTGCGAAGAGTGCCACAAGCAGGCGGCCGTGGGCCAGTTCGTCGGCTTATCCACCTCCTGCTACTCCTGCCACCAGAAGGATTTCCTTACGCCCGTCCTCGACCACGTCGGACTGGGCCTCCCTAACACCTGCGAGAGCTGCCACTCCATGGACAGCTGGTTCAACGCCAAGTTTGACCACCTCAAGTACACCGGATATCCCCTCAGCGGCGCGCATGCCACGCTGCCCTGCGTCGCTTGCCACATCAATAACGTATTCAAGGGAACGCCGGCGCAGTGCTACTCCTGCCACACCGCCGATTTCAACAACAGCAATAACCCGCCGCATGTGAAGCTCGGGCTGCCGCGCGATTGCGCCATCTGCCATTCCACCGTGGATTGGTCAAATGCCAAGTTCGACCACGCTCTGTACGCCCACTATCCGCTTACCGGCAAGCATGCCACCGTGCAGTGCGCTCAGTGCCATACCAACAATAACTACAACAGCACTCCCACGGCCTGCGTAGCCTGCCACCAGGCGGACTTCAACGGCACCACCAACCCCAACCACGTTACGGCTGGATTCCCCACCGACTGCTCCCTTTGCCACACCACCTCCGGGTGGACGACGTCGTCGTTCAATCACAACACCACCAAGTTCCCCCTCACCGGCGCGCACGCGGCGGTGAGCTGCGCCCAGTGCCACGTCAACAACAATTACTCGGGCAACCTCCCCACCGATTGCTACGGCTGCCATCAGACCGATTACAAGAACACCAACGCTCCCCCGCACGCTTCCGCCGGGTTCCCCACCACCTGTCTTACCTGCCATACCACTACCAGCTGGACAGGCGCCGGCTTCGACCATAACAAGACGTCGTTCCCCTTGACTGGCGCACATAAGGCCGTCGCCTGCACAACCTGCCACGTGAACGGCAACTACACAACCCTGCCGCCGTATTGCTACGGATGCCACGCCAAGGATTACACCGGAACGACTAACCCGAATCACGTCCAGTCAAAGATCCCGACTACGTGCGTGGTATGTCACAACACCACGAGCTGGACCAATGCCAGCTTCGACCACAACAAGACATCCTTCCCGTTGACCGGTGCGCACACCACCGTGGCCTGTGCCACCTGCCACGTGAACAACAACTTCACCACGCTGCCGACCGATTGCTATGGCTGCCATACCAAGGACTTCAACGGGACCACCAACCCGAATCACGTGAAGTCCGGCTTCCCCACCAGCTGCGCACTTTGCCACAACACCACCACATGGTTGAACTCATCCTTCAACCACGCCGCCGTGTTCCCGCTGACCGGTGCTCATGCCACTACCGCCTGCGCCGCTTGCCACGTGAATAACAACTTCACGACCCTGCTTACGTATTGCGTTGGCTGCCACCAGACGGATTACAACAATACCAACGCTCCGCCTCACAAGACCGCCGGCTTCCCGACCGATTGCCAGGTATGCCATAGCACCACAAACTGGCTGGGTGCCGTGTTCGACCACAATAAGACCGTGTTCCCGCTCACCGGCTCACATAAGACCGTGGCCTGCGCGACCTGCCACGTGAACAACAACTTCACCACGCTGCCGACCGACTGCTACGGCTGCCATACCAAGGACTTTAACGGGACCACGAATCCCAATCACGCCAAGTCGGGATTCCCGACCACTTGCGCGGTCTGCCACAACACCACCACCTGGCTGAACGCAACGTTCGATCACAATAAGACGGCTTTCCCGCTGACCGGTGCGCACACCACCGTGGCTTGCGCTTCCTGCCACGTGAACAATAACTTCACCACGCTGCCGACCGACTGCTACGGCTGCCACCAGAAAGACTTCACCGGGACGACCAATCCGAATCACGTTTCCGCGGGATTACCCACCACCTGCGTGGTTTGCCACAACACCACATCGTGGCTGAACGCCACCTTCGACCACAACAAGACCACGTTCCCGCTGACCGGTGCGCACACCACCGTGGCCTGCGCTTTGTGCCACGTGAACAACAACTACACCACGCTGCCCACCGATTGCTACGGCTGCCATACCAAGGACTTCACCGGAACCACCAATCCCAACCACGTCACAGCGGGATTCCCCACCACGTGCGTGGTCTGCCACAACACCACCACCTGGCTGAATGCGACGTTCGATCACAACAAGACGGCTTTCCCGCTGACCGGTGCGCACACCACCGTGGCCTGCGCTTCCTGCCACGTGAACAATAACTTCACCACGCTGCCGACCGACTGCTACGGCTGCCACCAGAAAGATTTCACCGGGACGACCAATCCGAATCACGTTTCCGCGGGATCTACCCACCACTTGCGTGGTTTGCCACAATACCACCACCTGGCTGAACGCGACGTTCGATCACAGCAAGACCACGTTCCCCCTGACCGGTGCGCACACCACCGTGGCCTGCGCTTTGTGCCACGTGAACAACAACTACACCACGCTGCCGACCGATTGCTACGGCTGCCATACCAAGGACTTCACCGGAACCACCAATCCCAACCATGTCACTGCGGGATTCCCGACCAGTTGCGTGGTTTGCCACAACACCACCACCTGGCTGAACGCGACGTTCGATCACAATAAGACGGCTTTCCCGCTGACCGGCGCGCACACTACCGTGGCTTGCGCTTCATGCCACGTGAACAATAACTTCACCACGCTGCCGACCGACTGCTACGGCTGTCACCAGAAAGACTTCACCGGGACGACCAATCCGAATCACGTTTCCGCGGGGTTACCAACCACCTGCGTAGTCTGCCACAACACCACCACCTGGCTGAACGCAACGTTCAATCACAACAACACTTCATTCCCATTGACTGGCGCGCATACCACCGTGGCCTGCGCTTTGTGCCACGTGAACAACAACTACACCACGCTGCCCACCGACTGCTACGGCTGCCATACCAAGGACTTCACGGGAACCACCAACCCGGCCCACGTTGCCGCGGGGTTCCCCACAACCTGCACGCTATGCCACACCACCACGACGTGGACCACGTCGACGTTCAATCACGCGTCAGTGTTTCCGCTGACCGGCGCCCACGCCACCGTGGCCTGCGCTTTGTGCCACGTGAACAACAACTACACCACGCTGCCCACCAACTGCTACGGCTGCCACCAGGCGGACTACACCGGTACCAACAATCCGCCCCACGCGGTTTCCGGGTTCCCCACCACCTGCGAAACCTGCCACACCACCACGTCCTGGGCGGGAGCTGTCTTTAACCACAACAACACGGCCTTCCCGCTGACTGGCTTCCATACCACCGTGGCCTGCGCTTCCTGCCACGTGAACAACAACTACACCACGCTGCCCACCAACTGCTACGGCTGCCACCAGGCGGACTTCACCGGCACCACCAACCCGGCCCACGTCGCCGGCGGTTTCCCCACCGACTGCACGCTCTGCCACTCGACCACCAACTGGACCTCGTCTACCTTCAATCACTCGACCGTGTTCCCGCTGGTCGGATTCCATGCCACGCTGGCCTGCGCACAATGCCACACCAACAACAACTACACCACCGTCCCGACTAACTGCTACGGCTGCCACCAGGCAGACTTCACCGGCACCACTAACCCGAGTCACGTCGCTGCCGGATTCCCGACCACCTGCAACACCTGCCACTCCAATAACGACTGGACCGTGACAGGGATGAACTTCAATCACACCCTGTATGCGAATTACGCCCTGACCGGGTTCCACGCAACGGTCACCTGCGCGCAATGCCATACCAACAACAACTTCAACAACCTGTCGACGGCCTGCTACAGCTGCCACCAGGCTGACTACACCGGCACCACCAACCCGGCCCACGTGACCGCCGGATTCCCAACTGACTGCTCCATCTGCCACTCCACCACCAACTGGACATCCTCCACTTTCAACCACAGCACCACCACATTCCCGCTGACCGGCTTCCACGCCACCATGCAATGCGTGCAATGCCACACCAGCGCCTCCACCTATAACGGCTCTCTGCCTACCCTTTGCTCCGGCTGCCACATGGCGGATTACAACGGCACCACCAACCCGCCCCATGCGTCCTCCGGCTTCCCCACCACCTGCGATGTGTGCCACTCCACCACCAACTGGACGGGAGCCACGTTCAACCACAACAACACCACCTTCCCGCTCACCGGTGCCCATACCACCGTGGCCTGTGCGTTGTGCCACATCAACAACAACTACACGGGTTCGCTGCCCACCGATTGCTACTCCTGCCACACGGCGGACTACAACGGAACCACCAATCCAAACCATTCCACCGCTGGCTGGCCGACCACATGCACCACCTGCCATACCACCACGGCGTGGATGCCGGCGACATTGCCGACCAGCTACCACACGTTCTTCCCCCTGAACCATGGCAATGCGAACGGAGTGTGCACCACCTGCCACACCAATTCGTCCGATTACTCGGTGTTCACCTGCACTGGCTGCCACGGCGGCAACAACGCGGCCAACTTCCACCACGAGAATGTGAACGGATACGTATACAACAGCGTGAATTGCTACGCATGCCACAAGAACGGAGGAGGAGGTTAGCCCATGCGAAATCAGTTATTAGTTCTCCTTGTTCTTGCCGCAGGTTTTTCCGCGTGCGTCAGCGGGGCGCAGCAAATTGACCAGTCTGCTCCGCCCGCGCCCCCGCCGGCGGCCGCCCCCACGCGCACCGACTTTCAAATCAAGTACGTTAGCGGGCAGGACGTTTACATCGATGGCGGAACCAGTTCCGGCCTCGCCGAAGGCACCGAACTGATTCTCCGCCAGAAGACTTCGTTGTCCGACCAGGAGGCGGCCAACACCAACCTCGAACCCGGAGTCGTTGCAAAGTTAAGAGTGATTTCCGTGGCCAGCACTTCCGCGGTCTGCGAAGTGGTCGCATCCAAACGCGATCTCACCCAGGACGACATCGTCTCCCTGCCCGACACCGAATTGAAGAAGATCGTCGACAAAGACGCTGTCGGCAACACTCGCCACTATCCCATGGTCATCAGCTTTTCCAACGGCGATCCCATGGACGAAGAAGTGCGCGACAACGTTCCCCGGCCCCCGCTGCCGGAAGTGAATGAAATGCGCGGCCGGTTCGGATTCAACGAGAGCAACATTCAGACCCTCGGCCAGTACGGCACCAGCACCAGCGAGTACGGCATGGTGGTTCGCGCCGACTTCACCCGCCTGTTCGGCACCCACTGGAACCTGAACGGCTACTGGCGCGGAACGTTCCAGCACGATCCCGCGGCCCAGCAGTCCATCCAGGACGTCATGAATCGTACCTATCTGATGAGCCTCTCGTACATCAACCCCGACTCCATGTGGTCGGCGTCGATTGGCCGCATGTATCTGCCCTATGCCAGCAGCCTTGAAACCATCGACGGCGCCTACGTGGGACTGAAGTTGACCTCCAACGGAACCCTCGGCATGTTTGCCGGATCCACGCCCGACCCCTCCGCATGGGACTACAATCCCCAGCAGCGCATCGGCGGCGGCTTCTTCAACTGGCACGGTGGAGACTTCGAGTCCTTCCGCTACTCCAGCACCGTTGGCGGCGGCGTGCAGACACTGCATTGGGCCGTCCAGCGCCCCTTCCTCTTCACCGAGAATGAATTCTCTTACAAGAAATTCCTCTCCCTCTATCACTCCATGCAGATCGACCGTCCCACCGCCAACCCCGGCACCCAGCCGGTCAGCGCGGGACTCGGCCAGAGCCTCCTCACCCTCCGTGTCCAGGTGCATCCGCGCGTGATGCTCGACGTGACCGACACCTACTTCCGCGATGTGCCCACTTACGATCCCGTCCTGGTGGGAACCGGCTTGCTCGATAAGTACCTCTATCAGGGAGTCAACGGCGGTGCGCGCGTGCAGTTCCCGCTGCACCTCGTCGGCTATGCCAGCCTGGGCCAGAGCAACAGTTCCGGCGACAAGAAGAATTCCCTGAATGAAATGTTCGGGTTCGGCGCCACGCGCATCTGGAAGACCGGTCTCGGAATCGACGCCCGCTATTCGAAATTCGATAGCTCCTTTGCCTCGGGCACCTATCGCACGCTCGATGTCACGCGCGACCTGGGCCAGCGTTTCCGGCTCGACCTGCAGGGCGGCCGCTACGATTATTCCTCCGCTCTCGCCACAACCAGCCAGTCTTACTACGTCAACAGCCTTCTCGATGTGAATCTGGGTGCGAAATTCTTCTTCCAGACCGCCTTCACCACGCAACGCGGCGGAACCACAGATTACAACCAGTTCACCAACACCTTCGGATACCGGTTCGATAACAGGGCGGCAATGAGGAAGGCGGAAAAGGGAAAACAGCCATAGCCGCCTTGCCGCCGCCCGGTCGCAAAGCACACGCCGCGACTCTGGCGGCGCTATCCCTTCACGCTCCGTGCTGTGTGACCTTTCGAATAGCAAACCCACAACTCAGGCCTTCGAGTGCTATTTTGGTGGAGCAAGGCCGAACCACCGGCCGCCGCTTTGCGCCGGCCTGAAAGAAGTGCTTTTCCCACGACATGCCATCAGGACATTTCATGAAGATAAACAGATCCTTCCTTTCCCGAAGCTTCGCTGTTTCGCTCTTGCTGTTCGCCGCCATGCTGGCGAACGCCGCCAGCGTCACCGGTACCGTCACCAACAAGACCACCGGCAAGCCGTCGGTCGGCGATGACGTGGTGCTGGTCGATGTCCAGGCCGGCATGTCCGACGCCGCCACCGCCAAGACCGACTCCAAGGGCCAATATTCGCTCCAGCTTCCCGCCGGCGCCACCGGAGGCGCATTCCTCATTCGCGTTACCCACCAGGGCGCGGGTTACTTCATTGCCGCACCCGCGAGCGGCACTGGCGGCGACTTGACCGTGTACGATGTCTCGGCCAAAGTGGACGGCGTCGCCATCGACGCCGACATGCTTCTCTTCGAAGGTTCCGCCGGCGAACTGCGCATCTCCGAACGCTTCCTGATCCGCAACGCCAGCAACCCGCCCAAGGCCCAGTTCAGCGAAAAAACTTTTGAGATCGCGCTCCCCGCCGACGCGCAGCTCGACGGCGCCTCTGCCACTCGCCCCGGAGGACTCGGCACCAACACCCGACTCATCCCCCTCACCCCCAAAGGCCACTACAGCTTCAACGTTCCTATCCAACCCGACCAGGGCCAGAAGGAAACCCTGTTTGAAGTGCAGTACCACATCTCCTACAGCGGCAAGTACACCTTCAAGCCGTCTCTCACCATGCCTGCCGATAACTTCGTGGTTTATGTTCCCAAGAGCATGAATTTCAGCGGTGCTTCGGGCGCGGACTTCCAGAACGTGCAGGACGATCCCCGCGTGACCACTAACATCGCCAAGAACGTGCATCCCGGCCAGCCAATCTCCTTCACCATCTCCGGCGAAGGCCAGATGCCCCGGAACGCGCAGCAGCCGGGAATGAGTCCGCAGGCCATGATGGGCGGCGGAGGTGGCGCAGCGCCCGATACCAGCGCCCCCGCGAGCACTCCCGGCGGCGGCATCGGCAACCCCATCAACACTCCCGATCCGCTCACCCGTTACAAGTGGTGGATTCTCGGCGGCCTGACTCTGCTGCTGGTTGCAGCCGCCATCTATCTGCTTCGCGGCCGCAGCGCCGGCTCTGAAGAAGCACCCGTGCTCGCGTCCTCTTTGTCCTCCGACACCGACAGCAGGCCCTTGCCATCGGTCCCGCGCTCCATCGCGCCGCTCGCCGATTACACGCCGCCTCCTCCGCGCCGCGCCCCGGAGCCGGTCATCGCACCGCCGCCTTACAGTCCCGCGGCCAATTCGGCGCCTGCCAGTGGCAACGCCGCTCTTCTTGCCAGTCTCAAAGACGAGTTGTTTGCGATTGAAACAGAAAGGCTGAATGGAACTCTGTCGCCTGAAGAGTATGCCCAGGCAAAAGCTGGCCTTGAAGCGATGCTGAAGCGCGCCCTCAAAAAGCCGTAGCAACCAACCAGATTCCCGGCAAGGGCCAAAGGGATTCGCACTCGCGCGACTCTCCGTGCCCCATCTTTGCGACTTTTTCTGCCGCAAGGGTGGGAGACCACCGAAGCCCCCGTCATTCTCTCCGGGTCCGGAATTCCTCCCCAATCGCAGCGATAGTCGTCTTGCTCAGCACCTTCGCTGCCCTCGGGAACACCACCTGTTCCTCGAGGTGAATATGTTCAACGTACAGCCGTTTCAGGTTCTGCGTCGCTGCCAGCAACTCCGCTTTCCCCGAACCAGGCTCGCCCGTATGAATCCATTCCTCATACAGCCTTTCGACCGATGCATGCAGCCGTCCCGCATCCTCGTGATCGCTCTCCAGGCCGCCTAATTCCGCAAACCCCTCGCCGTTCGCCGCCGCCCGCAGCCGCGGAAACAGCGACAGCTCTTCATCGGCGTTATGCCGCTTTCCCCCCACGCGAAAATATTCGAGCGCCACCTGCACCGCCGCCGATTCTTCTCCGGTTAACGGCCGCCCCGCTGCCCGTTCCGCAACCAGGCACAGGATGTCGAGAAAGCGCTCGATACGCCGATGACAATCTGTGAGCATGCCGATGGGATCGTCAAAGCCGCTGTCCGGTTTCGCGCCGATTTGTACCGCCATTTATCCGCTCCATGGCAACAAGATGCAAAACGCCCGGGGAGGTGCTTCTCCCCGGGCACATGCAGTTTACGCGAGCATCGCCGCCAGGTCATTCTCCGCTGTCGTGATCGCCATCAGGTTGAACTTCTCATGCAGCAGGTTCAGCACCGCGGGAGATAGGAACGCCGGCAGCGTCGGTCCGATGCGGATGTTGCGCACGCCCAGGTGCAGCAGCGTGAGCAGCACCGCAACAGCCTTCTGTTCATACCACGACAGCACCAGCGACAGCGGCAGATCGTTCACGCCGCACTCGAATGCCTTGGCCAGCGCCAGGGCGATCTGCAGCGCGGAATACGTGTCGTTGCACTGCCCGATATCCAGCAGCCGGGGCAGTCCGCCGATTTCGCCAAATTCAAGCTTGTTAAAGCGGAATTTCCCGCAGGCCAGCGTCAGGATCAGGCAGTCGTTCGGGATAGATTCCGCAAGCTCCGTATAATAGCTGCGTCCCGACCGTGCTCCGTCGCATCCCCCAATCAGGAAGAAGTGGCGGATCGCCCCGGCCTTCACCGCTTCGATCACCTTGCCGGCCACGCTCAGAACCGCGTTGTGACCGAACCCCACAGTGATCCCCTCGCCGGTCCCGTCTTCGTCATAACCGGGCGCCGCCAGTGCCGCGGCAATCACTGCGCTGAAGTCTTGATCGGCAATGTGCTTCACCCCCGGCCATGCCACCGCCCCTGAAGTGAAGATACGCTGTTTGTAAACATTCTTGGGTTGCTGAATGCAGTTGGACGTCATCAGGATCGCGCCCGGGAATTCCGCAAATTCTTCGGCCTGGTCCACCCACGCTCCGCCGTAATTGCCGGCCAGGTGCTCGAACGCCTTCAGCTTGGGATAGCCGTGCGCTGGCAGCATCTCGCCGTGCGTGTAGACCTGGATGCCCAGGCCCTTGGTCTGTTCCAGAAGCGCGTAGAGGTCGTGAAGATCGTGTCCCGAGACCAGGATCGCCTTGCCCTTGCGCGCCTGCAGCCGGACCTTTGCCGGCTGCGGGTGGCCGAAGGTCTCCGTGTGCGCCTTGTCGAGTATCTCCATCACCCGGTAGTTCAGCTCACCCAGTGCCAGGGCGTTGCCCAGCAATTGGTCCGCGGTCGGCGCGGACTGGGTTAGAAAGTCAAGGATCTCGTGAATCTTTGCGAAGGAGGACGGGTCGCCGGCGCCCAGCGCCAGGGCATGGAAAGCATAAGCGGCCACACCCTTGATGCCGTACATTACCAGTTCTTTCAGGTTCGAAATTTCCTGGCCTTCGGTGAGGAAACGGACCGGCAGCAGTACTTGCCGGCCCTGTCCCAGCAGGCCTTCCAGAGAGTCGGCGGGCATCCATGCCGCGGGACCGCCAGGTTCTGACGGGACCATGCCGGCCGCAACACTTGCTTGCTCATAGAGGGCGCGGGCCGCCTCGCGGATCTGCACCGCCTGGTGTATCAACTCGACCAGCCGCTCGGGATCGAAATTCACGTTCGTCAGCGTGGCAAAGATCGCCTGGATGGTAAAGGCGTCGATTTCCGCATCCTGTGCGCCCAGTTTCGCCGCGCGATGCGCATACATCGAGATGCCCTTGACCGCGTGGATCAGCAGATCCTGCAGTGTGGCCGTGGTTTCGTCTTTGCCGCAAACGCCCAGCGTCTGGCAGCCTTCGCCCTTCGAGGTCTGTTCGCACTGATAGCAAAACATTTTTGGACCGTCCTGTATGGATTAAGTACGAGACCGATCCTACGTACCCGCTCCAACCACCACAGCGACTTTTGTCACTCCATTGAAGCCGGCGACGATATTTTCACGCAGCGGAAGTAACAACCAGAAAGCCTTGTTCATGAAGGGTACGGGCTTTAGTCCGCGTGCGAACTAAATCTCGGCGCCAACTTGCCAACCAGCTACGTCCAATTCCGATTGTCGGAGGGGTTTTGCTGCGATTCTGTGACCGCATTGCAGATAATTAAGGCTCGCGGGAGCACAATTGAATTTGCTCAGACTCAACGCCGCACACAATTTCAAAGCCGATTGCAAAAAAAAAATTACGCGGAAGAGTCAAAAAACACAGGTAACCAATTTATAATCTGCAGCTTACATGGGGTACATAGTCCAAAACGCACTTTATATGTGCTTTATTATGAATAACTTAAGACGGTACAGGTGCCAAAACAATTCCGCCCCACGCTTCGAACCATTTTTAGTGAATGGTCTTTGATTTGTGGTTAATGTAGTCCATCAGCAAATACTCGCCAAGTGTATCAGGCGTCGTGAAATAGGCCTTGCCGCGGCACATCTCCGAAACCTTGTGCACGAACTGCACCAGCCCGAAATCCGACGCCAGCATGAACGTATTGATCATCACGTTGGCCCGCTTGCACCGCGAAACCTCTTCGAGCGTTTCGCTGACCACCAGCGGATCCAGGCCGTACGCGTTCTTGTAGATCCTGCCGTCGGGAAGCGTCGAGCGCCGACGGCTTGCCATCGGTAATCATCACGATCTGCTTCATGTCCTTGCGCTGGCGCGCCAGGATGCGCTGCGCCACCCGCAGCCCTTCGCGCGTGTTCGTATACCACGGGCCGACCTTCACGCGCGCCAGTTGCGACACCGGCATCTCTTCGGCCGAGTCGTGGAAAAGCACCAGCGAAAGGGAATCGCCCGGATACTGCGTGCGGATCAGGTGCGACAACGCCATCGCCACCCGCTTGGCCGGAGTAAATCGGTCCTCGCCGTACAGAATCATGGAGTGCGAGCAATCCAGCATGACCACCGTGGCGCACGAGCTCTGGTATTCGCACTGGTGGACGTGAAGATCCTCGTACTCGAGGTTAAGCGGCACGCCGATGCCTTCGCGCGAAATTGCCGAGCTCAGCGTCGCGTTGATGTCAAGATTCAGAGTGTCGCCGAATTCATATCGCTGCGACCCGCCGCTGACTTCAATGCCGGTGGCCCAGTGCCGCGTGTCGTGCCGCCCGAAGCTCGATTTGCCCAGGCTGCCGAGCAGATCGCGCAGCGCCTTGAATCCCAGGAAATCAAGGCTCTTGTCCGTGACCTCGAACCGAACATCGCCCTGCACCTCGCCAACCTGGCCGTTACCCTCCGACGGTTTTGTCTCGCCCTGCCGTTGTTGGTAGGAGATGTAATTCTCCTGCTGCATGCGCTCAATCAGCTTGTCAATAAACTCCTCGAGCGTGCCCTCGGCGACCATCTGGTCAATCTTCTGCTGGGTCTCCTGGTCGAAGAATTTTCCCGACTGCAGAAGCCGCCGCAGCGCCTCGCGCAGGTCTTCGAGGTTGTGGTCGAGTTCCTGAAACTGCGCATACGGATCGCGGAAACCGGAATCGAGCAGGTACTCGGAAAGAGCCTGCAACAGGCCTTCCATGTCCATCTCGGCGGCCAGGTCGCCAACGTATTTTGTGTAGCGGACGCTCTTCATAAAGCCCTCGACTCCGTCACGCTTGCTTAGTTATAGCCGCGGCGGCTGCGGCGCGATTGCTGCCAATCCTCGTAATCCAGCTCGGGTTCCATGCGCTCCTGCTTGCGCGGCTGCTTCTCCGGCGCGGCGAACTCGCGATGCTCGCTGCGGCTCAGCTTGCGGTGCGCCACCAATCCTTCCAGCAGAAACTCCGCGCCCGCCACCACCTTCTCCGGACTGTCAGACGCCTTCAGGCCTAACGGCGAAAGCTTCTCAAACAATCCCTGTATCTGCTTCAGATCGCCATGCGCGGCCGACGTGGCTTGCGCATCGTCCAGCTTGACCGTGCCGCCCAGATTGAACCACTGCTCGATCTGCTGCGTGTTGGTACCCGCAAAATAGCGGTCGTAGATTTTTCCCACTGCGGTGCGGATGATTTCGCGCACCACCGTGTCCGCGCCCTTCATCTCGCCTTCGTACTCAAGCTCCAGCTTGCCCGTGATTCCCGGCAGTGCCGCGTAAATGTCGCTGATGCGCGGCATGGCCGTCTTTTCGCCGTGGACCAGGGCGCGCCGCTCGGCATTGGAGACGACCAGTTCCATGGTCGCGATGGGAAGCCTCTGGCTCACGCCGCTGCGCTTGTCCACCTTCTTGTCTTCGCGCGCCGAGAACGCCACCTGCTCCACCACTTCGCGCACATACTGCGGAATCTCGATCGGAGAAACTCCGCGCTCCGCCCACGCTTCCTGCGTAGTGATCGCAATGCCTTCCTCCAGCGTCTCCGGATAATGGGTGCGAACCTCCGACCCGATGCGGTCCTTGAGCGGCGTCACAATCTTGCCGCGCGCTGTGTAGTCCTCCGGGTTGGCGCTGAACACCAGGACTACATCCAGCTCCAGACGAATCGGGTAGCCTTTGATCTGCACATCGCCTTCCTGCATGATGTTGAACAGCGCCACCTGGATCTTCCCGGCCAGGTCGGGAAGCTCGTTGATGGCGAAGATCCCGCGGTTGGCGCGCGGCAGCAGCCCGTAGTGCATGGTGAGCTCGCTCGAAAGGTCAACGCCGCCGCGCGCCGCCTTGATCGGGTCGAGGTCGCCGATGAGGTCGGCGACAGTCACGTCGGGCGTGGCCAGCTTTTCCACGTAGCGGTCCTCCCGCGACAGGTAGGCGATCGGCGTAGCATCGCCGCGCGCCGCGATCATGTCTCGGCAGTGCTTGCACAACGGATGATACGGATTGTCCCGGATCTCGCAGCCGGCAACGTAGGGGAGCCGCTCGTCGAGCAGCGCAGTCAGCGCGCGCAGGATGCGGCTCTTCGCCTGCCCTCGAAGCCCCAGCAGGATGAAATTCTGGCGCGAGAGGACTGCGTTCACAATCTGCGGAACCACCGTGTCCTCATAGCCGACGATCCCCGGAAAAATGGTTTCGTGCGCCTTGAGCCGGGTAATCAGGTTGCTCCGCATCTCGTCCTTGATGCTGCGGGTGTTCAGTTGCGCCGGAGAAAACTCTTGGCTGGCGCGCAGTTCCCCCAGTGTTTGGGGAAGAGGGTGAGCTGCAGGCATGCTTGGCTCCTGTGCCGCTTTACCGGAAGCGGGTGTTGTTCTTAAGGTAGACGCTCCGCTGAGGCAATTTGGTGTGAACGAATCGGCAAAGTACTCCTGGTTTCGACCTTTCCCACCAACTGGAACGGCGATGTTGCAAGGGAAGTGCCCGCTCCAGCCAACCGCCAAGTCGCAGGTCCCGATGGAAGGGACCGGCTCCCGGGCGGGCAGGCTCTGATGGCAGTATGGTCCTCTTTGCCGCAGCCGTAAAGTCCCCGGGGCTCGACCGAACCATGCAACCTGTTGACGCGGCGCAAGTTTTCGCCGGCTACGTTTCATCGCGGCGCAAGGTTGGATCCGGAGAAGAATGCCTGCTCGGCAGCATGACAGTCCAGGTGTGAATCGCTATCCTGATCGGAACACGATGGAACGCACCCCCGGCAATATCGTTCGGTGGCTGTTCGACTCACGCCGCGGCGCGTCGGACCGGCTCATTCCGCGCTGGATTTTCCTGCGGGCGCTCGCATTGTGGTATTTCTCGGCGTTTTATTCGTTGCTCTTTCAGATCAAGGGCCTGATGGGCTCGCAGGGCATTCTGCCGGCGCAACAATACCTCGCCGCCGTCGCCCGAGCGTTCGGTGGTACCCGGTACTGGTTCGCTCCTTCGGTGTTCTGGTTGTCGTCAAGCTCGCGGATGCTGATGGCGGTGATGATCGTTGGTCTCCTCGCATCCCTGCTCGCGCTCTTGAACTTCTGGCCCCGGCTCAGTTTCCTGGTGTGCTTCGTCTGCTTTCTTTCTTTCGTAACGGTCACCAGCGTTTGGTCGAATTATCAATCCGACGGAATGCTGCTGGAGGCAGGATTTCTTTCGCTGTTTTTTGCCCCGCGCGGACTCAGGCCGGGATGGGGACTCGATAGCCCTCCATCGCGCGCCAGCCTGTTTCTCCTGCAATGGGAGTGGTTCCGCATCTATCTCGAGTCGGGCATGGTAAAGCTGCTGAGCGGAGACGAGCAGTGGCGCAACATGACTGCCATGGATGAGTACTACCAGAATGGCCCGCTACCCACGTGGATCGGCTGGTATGTTGAACATCTGCCCCACTGGTTTCACGCGGCATCGGCCTTGGGAACGCTGGTGCTGGAACTCGGCATCGTGTGGATGCTGTTCTTTCCCCGGCGAGTGCGCATCATCTGCTTCTTCATCGTTACGCCCTGGGAACTCGGGGTGATTCTCACCGCCAATTACACCTTCCTGAATTACCTTGTGCTTTCGCTGGGATTCCTGCTCCTTGATGACAGGTTCCTGCGCAGATTCGTGCCGGCGCGATTCCGGCCGCCTCTGCCGATTTTGGAAATGAAGCCCGATCCAGAGGCGCCATCGCTTTCGATCTTGTCGACAGACGAAACGACTTTCCCTTCAGGGGCAAACGAAGACGACACTACCGAGAGGCGGCCGATATCCTTGCGCGATCGGTTTAGCCGCCACCTTCGCGCATTGCGTTTCGCCGTCTGCGTGGTGATGCTCACGTGGATTGCTTACAACACAACGGCCGAAATGATTGGGCTTCCGTTGCGAGGCCTTCCGTTGCCTGCGTGGCCTGTCGCAGCGCTCGAGCCATTTCGAATTGCCAACCAATACGGCCTGTTTGCGGTTATGACCAGGGGGCGCTACGAGATTGAATTCCAAGGCTCGAGCGACGGAACCAACTGGCTCGAATATCCATTCCGATACAAGCCCCAGGCGCTGAATCAAGCGCCGGGGATTTACGCGCCGTATCAGCCGAGGTTCGAGTGGAATCTCTGGTTCGCATCCCTGGGAGAGTGGCGCCAGAATGAAATGGTCCCATTGACCGAGGAACGACTCCTAACGAACGACGCGGATGTGCTCGGCTTGTTCCAGGCTAATCCGTTTCCCCACGCGCCACCGCGATTCATGCGCGCGGTACTCTGGCAGTACTGGTTTACCTCGGAGGAGGAAAAGCGCCGCACGGGCAACTGGTGGCGGCGGCAACTGCTCGGACTGTATGCGCCCGAGATCACGCTCACACCCGACGGCAGACCCGAGATCGTCTACGAGGCCGATGAGCTACCGCCGCATGACTAGAGCAAGAGAGGACGAAGAGTGAAGCGCGCGATCGTGATCGGTTCCGGTCCCAACGGCCTCGCAGCGGCGATCGCTCTCGCCCAGGCGGGACTTGCAGTCGAGGTGTACGAAGCGGAAGCAGAGCCAGGCGGCGCTTGCCGAACACTGCCGCTGACCTTGCCGGGGTTTCTGCACGACTTCGGCTCGGCCGTTCACCCCCTTGGTGTTGGGTCGCCGTTTTTCAACACGCTTCCTCTGGCGAAATTTGGCCTCCAATGGGTACATGGGGAAGCTCCACTTGCCCACCCTCTCGATGACGGGACCGCTGTCGTTCTGGAGCGCGACCTTGGCCAGGCCGAGAAAGAACTCGGGCAGGACGGCAAAAACTGGCGAAAGCTCGTGGAGCCTTTCGTGGCGCACTGGGATCAATTCGCGGAGGCCGCACTCGGGCCGCTGCTGCGGTTTCCGCCTCACCCGTTTTTGATGGCTCGGTTTGGACTGGTGGCGATTCAGCCGGCGCAGATGCTGGCTGCCGGCCACCTTGGCGGAGTTCGCGCACGAGCACTGTTTGCGGGGCTGGCGGCGCACTCCTTTCTAGCCTTTGACCAGCCCTTGAGTGCGGCAGCTGGATTGATGCTTGGAATCGCCGCGCATGCCGTCGGCTGGCCCATTCCGAAGGGAGGAGCGGGTGCCATCACCCACGCGCTCTTGGCGCATCTCCAATCGCTGGGGGGAACTCTTCACACCGCGCAACGCGTCGATGCGAAGTTCTTTCGCGAATTGGGCGGAGATACAACGCTGACTTTGTTCGACACCGCGCCCAGCGCGATGATCGCCATCGCCGCTGATCGACTCGCGCCCCGCTATAGCCGCACAATCGAGCGATTCCCGCATGGGCCGGGCGCGTTCAAAATCGACTATGCCCTTTCTCAAGCTGTTCCCTGGCGTGCCGATGCCTGCCGCCGGGCCATTACCGTGCATGTTGGCGGAACGTTTGAGGAGATCGCCGCATCGGAAGCTGAAGTCTGTCGCGGACATCATGCGGAGCGGCCGTTCGTTTTACTGGCCCAGCCCACCATCTTTGATCCCACCCGCGCGCCCCAGGGCAAACACGTGCTCTGGGCATATTGCCACGTGCCGAACGGCTCCACTTTCGACATGACGGAGCGTATCGAGACTCAGATCGAGCGTTATGCGCCAGGATTTCGCGATTGCATTTTGTCGCGCCACGTGTCCAGTCCTGCGGCGCTCGAGGCCATGGACGAAAACCTCGTCGGGGGCGACATCAGCGGTGGATCGATGAGCATGCAAAACCTTCTCTTTCGACCCAGTCTACGCGGCTACTCGACCGGTACACCGAACCTGTACCTTTGCTCTGCGTCGACGCCACCAGGCGGTGCCGTGCATGGCATGTGCGGATTCCATGCCGCGAAGCGTGCCCTCCGCAAATTGGAGAGCTAAGCGCGAATATAATGATCCTTGTTCGAATTGATAAAGAGCCTGGGGCATATTGTCTACTTGCGTGTACCGGATTTGCCAGACTGATTAGCCAAATTAGGAGTTGTGCCTGAATGCAGCGTTATGCAAGCCCGATTTTTGTCACCGGAGGGGCCGGGTTCATCGGATCAAACTTTGTTTTGCATTGGATTTCGCAGAACCGGGGACCAGTTGTCAATCTCGACCTCCTCACCTATGCTGGAAATCTCGGTAATCTTTCACCGATCGAAGGCAATCCGGATCACGCTTTCATCCAGGGCGACATTTGCGATCGCGGCCTGGTGGATCGATTGCTCGCCGAACACAAGCCATCGGCGATCGTTCACTTCGCGGCGGAGAGCCACGTTGACCGCTCCATCCTTGGGCCCGAAGCCTTTCTTCGCACCAATATCCACGGAACATTTCATCTTCTTGAAGCCGCGCGGGCCTATCTCGCCGGCCTCCACCGCGAGGAGAGAGAAGCATTCCGGTTTCTCCACGTGTCAACCGATGAGGTGTATGGGACTCTCGGTCCCGACGATCCGCCATTTCACGAGGACACGCCTTTCGCACCGAACTCTCCCTACGCAGCTTCAAAGGCAGCGAGCGATCACTTAGTCAGAGCGTGGGTTCACACTTACAACCTGCCGGCGCTGATTACGAATTGCTCCAATAACTACGGTCCCCTGCAGTTTCCTGAGAAATTACTGCCATTGATGATCAACAACGCGATCGCAGGCAAGCCGCTGCCTGTTTATGGCGACGGCCGGCAAGTGCGCGACTGGTTGTTTGTCGTCGATCATTGCCGGGCGATCGAAACCGTGCTGGAGAAGGGAAAGATCGGGGAAACCTACAATGTGGGGGGAGGGAATCAACAAGCCAACATCGAAGTGGTCCACAAGGTTTGCGACTTGCTCGATGAATTGGTACCCGACTCCCCACACAAGCCGCATCGGCAGTTGATTCAATTCGTACAGGATCGGCCGGGGCACGATCGGCGCTATGCAATCGATGCCCGCAAGCTGGAAACGGAGCTTGGTTGGCGCGCACAGGAAACGTTCGTTACCGGGCTGCGTAAAACCGTGCAGTGGTACCTGGACAATACAAAATGGATGGAAGAGGTAGCATCCGGCGCTTATCAAAACTGGGTGCACGCCAACTACGGCCAGCGCGGAGCGGCAAACAGCGCGCCAATGGCGCCGAAAGGCAAATGATGAAAGGCATTATTCTTGCGGGCGGATCAGGCACTCGGCTCCACCCGGTGACGGAGGCAGTGTCAAAACAGCTTCTGCCGGTTTATGACAAGCCGATGATCTACTATCCGCTGTCGGCGCTGATGCTCGCGGGAATTCGAGAGATCCTGATCATTTCCACGCCTCAGGATACCCCCCGGTTTGAAACCCTGCTGGGAGACGGGCGGGACTGGGGCCTGCAGATTCAGTACGCGGTGCAGCCCTCTCCGGATGGGCTCGCGCAAGCTTTCATCATTGGCAAGACATTCATCGGCCAGGACTCGTGCTGCCTGGTGTTGGGCGACAATATCTTCTACGGCCATGAATTCGCTCATGATTTAAAATCGGCCGCTTCGCAAACGTCGGGAGCGACGGTATTTGCGTATCCCGTGAACGATCCGGAGCGCTACGGCGTTGTCGAATTCGACGACCAACGGCGAGCGATCTCACTTGAGGAGAAGCCGCAGAAACCAAAGTCGCGGTACGCGGTGACCGGGATCTACTTCTATGACAACCAGGTTATCCGGATTGCAGAAAATCTCAAGCCATCTCCGCGCGGCGAGCTTGAGATCACCGACGTGAATCGCTGGTACCTGGAACACGGACAACTTCGGTGCGAAGTCATGGGACGAGGGATGGCATGGCTGGATACGGGAACTCACGACTCCTTGCTCGATGCAAGTAACTTCATCTTCACCATCGAACACAGGCAAGGCCTCAAAGTCTCCTGCCCTGAAGAGATCGCCTATCGTCTTGGCTATATTACGTCAGACCAGTTGAAAGCACTGGCCGGCAAGGTAGGGAAGAGTAGTTATGGGGCTTACCTTCGCCAGTTACTCAACGAGACCGTCTACTAACTTCTTGAGAGCGGGTACCATATCATGGTTGCGACGGCACCTTTAGAAGTCGTTCCTACAGGATTGCGCGATGTAAAGCTCGTCCGGCCAAGAATAATCGGCGATGAGCGCGGGTGGTTCACCGAGGTATTTAACGCCAGGGCCTTCGCTGCGGTCGGCCTCCCGGACTTATTTGTTCAAGACAACCAGTCTTTTTCGCGGCGTGGAGTACTGAGAGGGCTGCATTACCAGCTTGGACAACCTCAGGGCAAACTCGTGCGCGTGCTTTCCGGACATATTTTGGACGTTGCCGTCGACATCCGTCCCGGTTCGCCGGATTTCGGAAAATGGACGGCTGTCCATTTGAAAGGCGAAGATCTCGAGTTCGTCTGGATTCCAGAAGGATTCGCCCATGGATTTCTGGTCCTCTCTGAAACGGCAAATGTCCTCTACAAGACAACGGGCTTCTACTATCGTGACGGCGAGCGATGTATTCGCTGGAATGATCCGACCCTGGCAATTAGTTGGCCCCTCGACGAGATTGGCGAACCAAACGTCTCTTCAAAAGATGCGGTTGGAAGTTCGCTGGCCGAAGCAGAATTGCCCCCGCCCTGCAAAGCCTAGAAGAAACTCCATTCTCGATAGTGAGCTGACATCCCATGTTGGATTCCAAGCAAAAGGTATTACTCACCGGAACGACCGGCCAGGTTGGTGGCGACCTTCTGCGTTGCTTACCGGCCGGATCTGTTCTTGCTCCCGGTAGATCGGATCTCGATCTGTGCGACGTTGCGTCTGTCAAGACATTCATACGGAGAGTAAAACCGGACTGGATCATCAATCCCGCGGCATATACTGCTGTCGACAAGGCGGAAAGCGAACCCGAACTGGCATACGCAATCAACGCCGATGCCCCCCGCGCCATGGCGGAAGTTGCGGCGGAACTAGGAATTCCTTTCCTCCATTTCTCCACGGACTATGTGTTCAATGGCTCCGGCACCCGTCCATGGGTCGAAGAGGATTTGACCGGCCCGCTGGGAGTTTACGGCGCAAGTAAACTCGCTGGTGAACGGGCTCTCGCAGAAGGCGGAGCCGCCCACCTCATATTCCGAACAAGCTGGATCTTCAGCAGCACAGGAAAGAATTTTCTCCGCACGATTCTCAACCTCGCACAGCATAAGCCGGAGTTGCGCATCGTCAACGATCAGCATGGGGCGCCGACGTGGTCGCGCGATCTCGCCAAGCTCGTGACTCACGTTATGCAGAACATTGCAGAGCGAAGCGCGCGAAACGGCGTCTCGACTCAGGATTCTGTTCGGTCGGTAGAGGGCGTGTACCATGCGACGAATTCGGGCGAGACCACGTGGTTCGGATTTGCGCACGAGTTTCTTCGGTTGGCCGCGGCGGCCCAGCCGGAGACGAAGCTGGCGCGGCTGGTGCCGATAGCGTCGAGCGAGTATCCAACTCCCGCGAAACGGCCGTCGAATTCTCGGCTCGACTGCAGCCGGCTGAAAGAAGTCTTCCGTTTCACCATGCCGGCGTGGGAAGAATCGACAGCGGCCGTGATTGCCGAGATCTTCAGCGGAGCCAGCGTTCCCGTCTCCAAACCCTGAACTCCTCCTCGATGGCACGCGATTCGCAATTCGCGAAAAATGCCCGCGTCAGCCTTGGCCAGTCAAAAATTTCTAGGACTTTTTGGCAGGAACTTTTTTGCCGGCTTTTCTCGCCTCGGAAAGTCCGATTGCAATCGCCTGCTTCGGATTTGTTACCTTTTTGCCGCTGCGCCCCGACTTGAGCTTGCCTTTCTTCATCGCTTTCATTTCTGTCTCGACGCTCTTGCTTGCCGCCGGGGAATATTTCCGGCGCGCGGACTTCTTGACCGGTGCCTTCTTGGGCGACGACTTGCTGGCGCTGCTCGATTTCTTCTTCGCGGCTTTCCTGGTTGCCATGCTTATCCTCCTCAAACTCAGATGGTCTTCCGATTCGACTCAGTTGCATGGCCGCCGGATGAGGGCTTTGTCTTTCCGCTGCGGCGATTGGACGCGGGGAGTTTCGCGCTACACGATGCGTCGCATGCCCGGCAAGCGCACCAGCGGATCGGCAATCAGCCAGCAGGCGATGCACGAGAGGGCGCCGGTCACGCCCAACTTGAGCAATGCAGGCGCGATCCATGCATGCAGCAAAAGGCTCACGCCAACCAGCACTGGAGGGTGAATGATATATACGGCGTAAGCGCGCCGATTAAGCCATGCCCAGAAGCCTGAGGGCTGATTCATCTTGGCGCGGAACACCAGCAGCCACGCGGCGATGAGACCCCACGCGACCAACGGCTCCCACATGGCATAAAGGATTGCAGGCCACGACAGCCCGCCGCCGAAGGTGGCTTTGCCCGGTCCGTATACCGCGTGGGCCACAAGGATTCCCACCGGCATCAGCGGCCAGGTGATGACAAGTCCCATGATCAACCCTCGTGCGTGCCTCCACTGCAATTCGCGCAGCCAGTCATAGCGCCATGCAGCGATCCCCAGGCCAAACAGAAAAACATACGAAGCGAAATAACCGAGTTGCAGGCCGAAGACATTGACACCCGTGGGAACAAACTGCCGAATGGCGAGCGCGGCGATGCCGACTCCAAGGGCGCTAAGGAGCCACCACCATGGGGAGGGTACGGGCCTGGCGGTGCGCCCGACTACGATCAGGGGTGCTCCCGCGATCGTTCGCCATGCGCAATACCCAATGCTGAATATCAGCAGTGCCTGCGCGAACCAGAGCGGCCCATTACCGATTATGGCGTGATTCCACAGATACGCGAACGTCGCCCAGAAGCCTTTGCCTTCATACGCGCTCAGAATCGCGTCGGTGAGCGGACCCAGCACAAAGATGAAGGCCAGCAGCGGCACGCCCAGGCGCAGCAACCGGTCGCCAAGAAAGCGAGCGTATCCCTTGCGTTCCAGCGACGGAGGCGTGAAATAGCCAGCCAGCAGAAAGAAAAAGCCCATGAAGTACGCCTGGTTGGTGGCGACAAACAGGGTCAACAGCAGGCTCGTGACAGAACCCGACGGCTTCAGTTCGTTGTAATACCAACCGCCTGGAGCGCCATAAGTGATGGCGGTGTGGTGCAGGATGACCATGACCGTCATCACGCTGCGCAGGCGATCAATGTAGAGGTCACGCGACCGCGGCTGATCGCATCCCGGGCGCTGCAATGGCTGGACGCCTCTTAGGGTTTCAACTGCGTTGTCGGCCATAAATCATGATACGGCGATTCACCGAAAATAGTTCGCGAGAAGGGGTAGGACGAGGAGGTAGAACTAAGGAATCTGTTCGCGCATTGCGTAATGGAAACTCCCAGGTCTCAGATCGAGACCTGGGGCATCCAATTTCTGCCTAATACTTTACGATAGCCGTAAATGAGTCGGGCTTGAGGCTGGCGCCGCCAACCAGTGCGCCATCGATCTCTTCCTGGCTGAGAAGCGCAGTGGCATTGTCCGGCTTCACGCTGCCGCCGTAGAGGATGCGGATGTTCGCAGCGATCTCGGCGCCGAGCAGTTTGCCGACTTCCGCTCGGATCATGCGATGCGCATCGGCCGCCATTTCCGGCGTGGCGGTTTTGCCGGTGCCGATAGCCCAGACCGGCTCGTAGGCAATCACGACAGGCTTTGCCATCTCCGCGGTTATACCCGCGAATGCGCCTGCGATCTGCGTCTTCAAAACATCTTCGGTTTTGCCGGCTTCGCGCTCTTCGAGAACCTCCCCAATGCAAACCACCGGAACGATCCCGTGTTTCAGCGCGGTGTGCAGCTTCTTGTTCACGATGGCATCCGTCTCAGCGAAGTACTGCCGGCGCTCCGAGTGGCCAATCAGCGTGTGAGTGCCACCCACTGCTTCGAGTTGGCTAATGGACGTTTCACCCGTATACGCGCCTTCTTCCGCGAAATGAATGTTCTGCGCGCCGACGGCCACGTTGGAACCCTTGGCGGCTTCAATCACCGTGGGCAGAAGAACAGGGGAGGGAAACAGCGCGATTTCATCGCGGTCGTGGCCGGCTACGAGCGGCAGAAACGCGTCGACAAACGCCTTGGCTTCGACAGGCGTTTTGTACATTTTCCAATTGGCGGCAATGAGAGCTTTGCGTGGCATGTTTTTTGTTCGGATCCTCTTTTCGATTCTAGGGCATGCGACCTCGCTGCCGGGTGACGGCGGGCACACGGGAATCAGCGTCTCCCTCAGCCGATTTTTCGCGGCGGCACAGAAAAGATGGCCAGTTGAGTTGCTCGACTTCGTCGGCTTATGGCAATCTTTGATCCGGCCCGAACGCCCGGCCGAAGATAGATTGAATTCCCCGGAGGTCAAATATGCGAACCACCTTGAAGATTCTCTCCGTTGCTTTGGGCGCCATTACAATTGCGTCGGCGCACGCCCAAACCGCCATTTCCAGGTCACCCGCCGCGAAAGGTACGCCCGGCGGAGTAAGTTTCCACTATGACGCGCAACACGACCAGGTGATTGCCGAAGGAATCCAGCTAAAACCGACCGCCACTGGGGCTGCGAGCATTGCCCCCACCACCGGCACTCTCGTGGTCACGATCAACATTACGGCGGTTTCGCATTTCCGTCACGGAACTACCTATCACTGCTCTCTGACTGCAATCGGCGGCGAATTGGACACCACGAATGGGGTGGTCTCGGGAGGCATCGAGACCGCAACTGGAATCGCCAGGTGGAACGGGGTGAATACCCTGGCTTGCACACTTACCATCCCTTACGAATGGACGATACTCCCTGACCCCGCTGCAACCGCCGGCGCAGTGCTGGCGTTCGGTGTCTCGGCAGTTGCGCCCGCCGCGGATGGGGGAACCGTGCAGCGCTCCACACTGCAGGTGGATGGAGTCGAACCTATACCGCCAAGCGGCGCCACTTCTACCTTTGCGTTTAACGTGACGCTTTAGGGGGCAAGACAATCCGTAGATACGCCTCTCGATAAAATGGCCCCGCAGCGAGCGCCGGAAGGTGGCAGTCGCTGCAGGGCCATTGTTTCTCAAAGCCAAGGAATCACGGGCAAGACTCACTTATCCGTAAGTGCTTCCACGCCTGGCAGTTTCTTGCCCTCTAGAAACTCCAGGCTTGCGCCGCCGCCGGTGGAGATATGGGTGATCTTATCGGCAACGCCCGCCTGGTTAATGGCGCTCACCGAATCTCCACCGCCGATGATCGAGATGGCGGCCTTGTTGGCCGCGACCGCACGGGCGATGGCATTGGTGCCCACGGCGAAGCGCGGGAATTCAAATACGCCTGCCGGGCCGTTCCAAACGATTGTGCGCGCCGTGGAGACAACCTCTTCAATGGCCGCGACCGACTTTGGCCCAATGTCGAGACCCTGCCAGTCGGCGGGAAAGTTTTTCGACGTATCCCAGGGCTGGGTTTTGGCGTCGGCGGAGAAGCTATCGGCCAAAATGTTGTCTTCAGGAAGCATGAGGTTCACTCCCTTGGCCTTGGCCTTCTCCATCGTTTCTCGGGCAAGATCGATCTTGTCTTCCTCGACGAGCGATTTGCCGGTAGTCACCCCAAGCGCGCGCTGGAAGGTATACGCCATTCCGCCCACGATGACCAGCGTGTCCACCTTGTCCAGCAGGTTCTGAATGACGTCGATTTTGCCGGAGATCTTTGACCCGCCAATGATAGCGACGAACGGCTTCTCAGGAGATTCAAGGGCTTTGCCGAGGTACGTAATTTCTTTCTCCATCAGCAGGCCTGCGACCGACGGCTTCAGATAATGCGTTATGCCTTCGGTGGAGGCATGGGCGCGATGCGCCGAGCCGAAGGCATCATTCACGTAGACTTCGGCCAGCGATGCGAGCGCTTTGGAGAAAGCTGGATCGTTGGCTTCTTCCTCGGCATGGTAACGGAGGTTTTCAAGCAGCAGCACCTGGCTCGACTCGAGTTGGCGGGCCAGTTCGCTGGCGATCTCGCCGACGCAATCGGGAGAGAAGGCGACGTTGCAGCTCTCGCTGATTTCCTTATCGAGCAACTCGCGCAGGCGATCGACGACCGGACGCAAGGAGTATTTCGGATTGGGCTTGCCCTTGGGGCGCCCGAGGTGCGAAGCGAGAATAACCTTGGCCTTATGCTGCAGGGCGTACTTGATGGTGGGCAGCGTAGCCACGATGCGGGTGTCGTCAGTGATCGTCGCGCCGTCTTCGGTGAGCGGCACGTTGAAATCAACCCGGATAAAAACCCGCTTGTTGGCCAGTTCGATATCACGTATGGAGAGCTTGGGCATGGTGTCAGTTCTCAGTTCTTTAGTTCTCAGTTCTTAGTGGCTTCGGTAATCACAGCTTCCATTTCGATCTCAATGCGCCACGCTGGATTAAGGAGCTTGGCGACAACGAGCATGGTGGCCGAAGGGCGAATGTTTGCAAAGAACTCGCCATGCACACGCCCGACCGTCTCCCAGTCTTCGACATGGGTTAGATACATGCGCGTGCGGACCACATCACTGAACGAGGCGCCGGCCTTGGCAAGGGCTTCGGCGGCGATCGCAAAAACGCGGCGGGTCTGGGCTTCGGCGTCGAGCGTATCTGCGCCGACCGGCCCGGTGCCGGCAAGATGAACGATGTTGCCCACGCGCACCGCGCGGGAGAAACCAATGATGGGCTCGAAGGGAGAGCCGCCGCTGATGTTCTGGCGCATGTAAATCAATGCTCAGTGGAAGTGGTAAGTGAACAGCGAGCGGCAGCGTCTTTCTGGCCACCGGCCACTGTTCACTTTCAACTGTAAGTTAGAGGCCTTTCGACTCAAGGAAGCCGATCAGATCGACCACGCGGTTGGAATAGCCCCACTCGTTGTCATACCAGCTCAGCACCTTCACGCTGTTGCCGATCACCTTGGTCAGGGGACCGTCAACAATCGAGCTGCGCTTGTCTCCCTTGAAGTCGGAGCTGACCAGCTGGTTCTCGTCGTAGCCCAGGATGCCCTTCAGCTCGCCGTCCGCCGCTGCCTTCAGAGCGGCGTTAACCGACTTCACATCGGTGGTCTTCTCGCTGATGAAGGTCAGGTCCACGATCGAAACGTTGGGGGTCGGAACCCGCAGCGAGAAACCGTCCAGCTTGCCGGCGGTCTCGGGAATGACGAGCTTGAGAGCCTTGGCGGCGCCGGTCGAACTGGGAATCATGTTGATGGCGGCGGCACGGGCGCGGCGCAGGTCCTTGTGCGGAAAGTCGAGGATGACCTGGTCGTTGGTGTAGCTGTGGATGGTGGTCATGATGCCGCTTACGATGCCGAATTCCTTGATCAGTACCTTGACCACGGGCGCGAGGCAGTTGGTGGTGCAACTGGCGTTCGAAATCACGTTGTGCTTGGCTGGATCGTACTTGTCCTCGTTGACGCCGAGTACAAGCGTGACGTCTTCGTTCGTCGCGGGAGCGGAGATGATGACTTTCTTGACCGTCGTGCCCAGGTGCGCCTTGGCCTTGGTCGCATCGGTGAAGTGACCGGTCGATTCGACGACGATCTGTGCGCCCACGTCGGCCCAGGGCAGTTTCGCCGGATCCCGCTCCGCCCACACCTTGATCTTCTTGCCGTCGACGGTGATGAAGTCATCGCCAGCGCTGATCTCGTTGGGCAGGTTGCCCAGGATGGAGTCGTACTTCAGCAGGTGAGCGAGTGTTGCCGGACTCGTCAGGTCATTGACGGCGACAAAGTCAATTTCGGAATTGCCAAGCGCGGCGCGCAAAACGTTGCGGCCAATCCGGCCGAAGCCGTTGATGCCAACCTTAACTGCCATGCGTAAATTCTCCTTCGTGCGCTTCAAAGAGCGTGAAATAAAGTGTGGCGTTCGGCGGCTGAGAGCGGCCCATCAGGCAATTCCACCAAACCCATGATCCTAACACTCGAGTCAACCAGAACCAAATGTTCGCGGCGCGGATCGGGTCGCGTATTGACCCGAAATAAAACCGCTCAACGCTAGTTTGTCGTTTTGGGCTCACGATGGTATGTGACGGGTTGCACACAATTTGCAGCGCCCTTGGGTGGTATGGTATCCCGGTAGTACAACGCAGGTGTCGAAGCCGGAATGAGAAGACGCTCCAAACGCGCTCCCAACCTATCGGAATCCACAGGCAAGATCGGGCAGGAACTCCCCTCGAATCAACCGGCTCCGCTGGTGCCTCTCTATCCCGACGATCCCGTCGCGGCGCCTCACGTCCGCCCCAGCCCGCCCCGGCAGGGAAATTCCCCGGTGCCGGCGGGACGTTCCCCGGAACTGCGTCCTCCGCAGCCCGAGCGGCCTCCGAGACCCGAGCGGTTTGCCCGCCCTCAAACCAGTCTGGCGTGGGGTGAGCCGTCCGATTCGGGCCGCCTGGAAGTAGAGACGCAGCCTGAAATTCCGTCCGCACCGCCGCCCGAGGTGCAGCCCGCAGACCGGTCCTCGCAGGCTCCCAAGGGATATGTGGTGCTGGCCATCGGCATGCCCGGTTCGGGAAAGACCACCTGGTTCCGCCGCCGCGGGGTTACGCCCCTCTCCAGCGACCTGCTCCGCAATATTCTCTTCGATGATGTCGAAGAACAGCGCTACCAGGGACTGGTGTTCTCCACTCTGCGCTCGCTCCTGAGGGCGCGTCTGATCGCCCGCATGCCGTGGAACTACGTGGATGCTACCAATCTCTCCATCCACGAGCGGCGCCAGTGGATCAAGATGGCCAAGAGCTTTGGCTACGAAGTTCAGGCGGTTTTCTTCGACGTCCCGCTCGAAGTGTGTCTCGATCGCAACCGCCAGCGGGAGCGTTCCGTCAGCGAAGATGTGATGCGCAAGATGGCCGAAAAGCTCAAGCCGCCGGTGTTTGAAGAAGGGTTTGCCAAGATCACCGTAGTGCGGGTAAAAAGTGCCGGCTAAAGTGCCGCATCAAGTGCGGCAGTGCCTCTCGACGTCGCAGTTCGCTGGCCGCAATATTTCCGGAGACATCCCCAGCTA
This sequence comes from uncultured Acidobacteriota bacterium, assembly GCA_963730805.1. Lineage (GTDB taxonomy): Bacteria > Acidobacteriota > Terriglobia > Terriglobales > Acidobacteriaceae > Telmatobacter. The sequence goes on from CAVSTL010000002.1 coordinate 153,514, forward strand.
GCTGGCGACACTCCAATTCCCCAATGAGAATTTCCCTATGAGTCCGTTCTCAACAACCGCCCCATACACCGAACCCTGGCTAAGCGGCACCCACAGGGATGTTCCCGCCGTGGCTCGCGGCGTGCTCCACGCTTTCGACCTGGCCCTGGACGACTTGCGGAAGTGGACCGGCGGGCTGAATGATCTTGAGATTCATGCCCAGCCGTTCGGACTCATGTCCGTGGCTTCTCATCTCAAGCACATTGCCCGATCCACAGATCGCCTTCTCACCTATGCCGAAGGCGGCCAGCTTTCTGAATCCCAATTGGCTTCCCTCAAAGGAGAGCAATCGGGAGCGGAGACCCTGCCAGAATTGCTGGCTGAAGTGGAAGCATCGTTCTCCCGCTCAGCCGATCGGGTTCGCGCATTGGGGACCGCCGATCTCAACACCGACCGCACGGTCGGCCGCAAGCAACTGCCCACCAGCATCGGAGGTGCGATCGTCCATGTGGCCGATCACACGCAACGCCATGTGGGCCAGGTAGTGACGACGGTGAAAGTGTTGAAAGGGCTACGCAGCTAGAATCATTCGATTTCGTCGCTGAAAGATTCCAGGCGTAGCGGGTCGTTGACGACAACCGACTCCCGCATCGGACGAACAAAGCCCTGCTCCGCCCATCGCGAAAGCACGCGGCTGATGGTGAACAGCGTCGTGCCTGTCATCTGCGCCAGTTCCTCGCGAGTCAACGAAATCTGGATTCCATTTCCAGAAGGCTTGCCGACGGTTTTCAGCAGCCTGAGCAGGGTGAGGGCCAGGCGCTTGGCGACCCGTTCCGTTGCAACTTCGCGGAAACGCTCTTCGAGTTCCTGCAGGCGGCTGGCCAGAATCCGGCTGATGTTCTTTCTCAATTGCGGATACTGGTTCAGCAGTGCCTGAAGCCGCTGATATTCCCACACTAATGTCCGGCAGTGTTCCATGGCGCGCGCAGAGCAGGTATGGTTGCAGGAGATCGGGTTGGCATTGACGCTGAGCGTCTCGCCCGATCCGCTCATCCACATCAGAACTTCGCTGCCCGCCGAACTCAGTTGCGTCAGCTTGACGCTTCCGGACTCAAGCAGGATCAGATTTTGAATCGGCTGGCCCTGAGAAAAGAGGATCTCGTCGCGTGCGAAGGTGCGGGCTCGCGCACAGGAGACGATCTCCATGCATTCCCGCTGCGACAGACCGGTAAACAGCGCAGAGGCACACATCAACACCAGGTGTTCAGCCATTCTGGAATCAACTGATGATGCTGCGCCCGAGGAGGAACCCGCTTTGGGGTCCTTAAATCCTTCGGCCGACATATTCTTACTCCATGACAACTAAGCCGGACAATCCCAACCGCCAGTCCAAAGGTGGAGCCTACGCCTAACTCAGCATTGAGACTGTGAGCCACGACACAGTTCGATAGACTATGTCACGCAGGCGCTATCAATTTCAGAAGAGATAGGCTGGCCATGAGCGGCGATCAATAAATATGCGCTCTTGGCTTCCATGCGCCAATCCGTGTGCTCACGCGGCGAGTTACTGAGTCCGTGTAACTCAGGTCCCCGGGGTGATAGCTTGCGTTATTACTGGGAATGAACCGTCACCCATCCTGTGCAAGATAACTAGGACTCGTTCTCGAGTAACCCGGTCAGTCCCTTTATGTCCCTGACTACAATTTGCCGCGCATCCACCTCGAGCAGGCCCTCGGCCTGCAGACGCATCAAGTTGCGGGAGATGAGTTCGCGGACCGTTCCAAGCTGGTTGGCCAGTTCCTGATGACTGCCTGGAAGCTGGAACTCAATTCCTCGTTCTGTCGGGCGACCCGCGGCCTGGGCGAGTTTGATAAGTGCGGAGATCAGCCGCTGACGGATGGTGGTAAACGACAATTCCTCGATGATGCCCACCAGGCGTCTAAGGCGGGCGCCCACAACCGAAAGGACCTTCAGCGACACCTCGGGGTGTTCCATGCAGTGGGCGTGGAAGTCGCCGCGGGAGATGAATACAATCTCGGTGTCCGTGATCGCTATCGCGGAAGCGGGGTAGGGTCCTCCGTCGAAAACCGGTAACTCCGCAACCGACTCGCCGTCGGTGTTAACAGCAAGCACTTGTTCGCGCCCGCTCAGGGATGTCTTGAAGATGCGGACATTGCCGCGGGCTATGATGTGCAGGCCCTTGCATGGCTCTCCTTCGCAGAAAAGCAGTTCGCCGGCACTGAAAAACTTCCGCAACGTGCGAGCAGCCAGTTGTTGCACCTCGCTCGGCGAGAGACTCGAAAAGAGCGCCGTCTTCTCCAGCACAGAGGCGAGATCGATACGCTGTACGGTCATCCGGGCATTTTATCAACCGTCATGCCGGTCAAATCAGATGCCCGGATGCGACACCGAGTTAGCCTGCGGAACGAGGTGGAAATACACTTCGCGAGGTACATTGGTCCGCCAATGATTGGAGGCATGAGCCCACAGCACCAGGCCGAAGAAGATGTAGGCAAGAACGGCGGTAACGGCGACAGGGCCCATCGCACGGCGATACCAGCGCTGCGCCGGGACCGCGGCTGGCCGTGGTGGCAGGGCAAACTGCAGGGCGTTTTCGGCAGGGCAGGCTGCGATGCAGACCATGCAGGCACTGCATTCGGCGGAACGGATCTGAACCAGCTGATCGACCGGGAGGCTGGCGGGGCAAACCCGCGCGCACTTGGCGCAATCGATGCAAGCCTCCGCGTCGCGCCGGATCTTGAACGGGCTGAGCAGGGAAGTGAGGCCCAAGAGCGCGCCATAGGGACACAGGTATCGGCACCAGAAGTTCTGCACAAGCATTGACAGCAGGACCAGCAGCCCAATGACAACCGCCGCAGTCAAGCCCATGTTGCGGAAGAAGTTCAACATCTTGACGTCGGCGATGAGCCCGTAAGGCGTGTTCATGAAGCCCGAAAGCATCTCCGTCGACATACCGCCGATCACCACGACAAAAAAGCCCAGGAGCAGGTATTTGAGCCCGCGCAGGGGGACATCGGCCCATCGCGGCAGGCGAATGTTGCGGCCAAACATCTTGCGGCCTAGTTTGTAGAGGTTTTCAGAGAGCGTTCCAACCGGGCAAAGCCAGCTGCAAAAAGCCTTCTTGAGCAGTACGCTCATCAACACAAAAGCGATGAAAAGAAACATCGCCGCGGGATGGACGGCAGGGACTTGCCCGGTCGCGACAAAGTACTTGAAGTTCATCAGGCCGGCGATAGGGAGCCATCCTTCCGCTCCCGACGGCCTGTTCACCAGCATGCCGCTGCCCCCCTGTTCGAAGTAGCGAACCCACAGGAAAAACTGGACGCCCAGCCACAGGTTCAGCGCGACAAAGGCCCATTGCACGATGTGGCGAACAGTCTGCGAACGATCAGGCTGCAGCCTGCGCACCAGGTGTTTTCTTGCTTTCGAAGTGGAGATTGTCGGAGCCAGCGGAGTGCCCATGTTCCGTTTCCTTCTCTTTCCGAGACTACGAAACGGAACCCGCACGACCCAATGACTTATGTCACATTAGCGAAGGATTTAAGGCAGCGTATCCATCTCGCTGATCGAGTCGAAGATGTGGCCCATTTTTTCATGCTTGGTTTTCAGGTAGCGCTCGAATGTGTCCTGCGCTTCCACCTCGGCCGACACGCGCTCCATCACCTCGATTCCCGCCGCCTGCAAGGCCGCCACTTTTTCGGGATTGTTGGTCATCAGCCGTACCGCCGAAACACCAAGCAGTTTCAGCGCTTCGGCCGGAAGTTCGTAGGCGCGGCAATCCGGTGCAAAGCCCAACTCCACGTTGGCTTCGACCGTGTCCATACCCTGGTCCTGCAACTCGTAAGCCTTGAGCTTGGCCATCAACCCGATTCCTCGCCCCTCCTGCTGTTCGTAGAGCAGGATCCCGGCGCCTTCGGCGGCGATGGCCCCCAACGCCATTTCCAACTGCAGCCGGCAGTCGCAGCGTAGCGATCCGAACACATCGCCGGTCAGGCATTGCGAATGAATCCGCACCAGCGGGGGAACGGAATGAATGTCTCCCATGACCAAAGCGACCAGGCCCTCGACACGCTTTCCCGCCGTCTCGCCGTGTTCGCAGCATGGTCTGGGCGAGGGCAGCACACCCTCGAAACCCAGGATGCGGAAGGCTCCCCAGCGGGTAGGGAAGTCCGCCTCCGCAGTCTTCTTTACACTTTCGAATCCCATGGTTCCATTCTACGTAAAAACAGGGACCAAAGGACCGAGAGACCAAGGAACGACCGATCAGGTTCATCACTCCTCCTGGTTTGGATTCGCGTCTTGGGAAAGCCCGCGAATCCCGCGCTGGCGTCTTCTTGTTCCCTCGGTCCCTTGTTCCCTCGGTCCCTGTACCATGGATTGCGTGGCAGATAACAAGCTGATTCTCATTACCTTGCTGGTCAAGCTGGGCGTAGCCGCGGCGGTAGCGAGCGCCCTGGCGCGTTCGCGCACGTTCCAGAGGCTGTTATTTGCCGAGCGCCGCAGCCGCTATCAGACGGTCGGGCTGCTGGCATTCCTCCTCGTTCCCCTGACGCTGGGCGTCTGGCTGCGCTCCATTGTTCCCAATTTCTACGCCGCGGATATTTCGTTCGAAGCCGTCATCCTGCTGGGCCTGCTGGTCGGTCCCGCATGGGCCATGATCGGTGGCGTAGTGCTCTCCGCTCCTGCGGTGTACCAGCATGAATATCTCGCACTGCCGTTCGACGCGATGCTGGGCCTGGCCGCGGGCATTCTCGGTCAATTCGTCGAAAAAGAAGAGATCTGGGGATTCACTCCCTTCATCGATCTCAGCCTGTATCGATGGGTCAGGCGCAATATACGCCAGCCGCGCTTCGATCGCCAGTTCCTGATGCTGGCGGTCATTGCCCTGTTCGAGGCCATCCGCGAGGCGCTGGCGCGCATGTATCCCAGGCGTTTGTTCGCGCTGGTCTCCGACTCCTGGGGGATCCGGGCTCTGGTCTGGCTGACCGCGCCGGTGGTCGTCGGCATTGCCCTCAAGGTCTGGAATGCCCTGCGCCTGGAACTTAAGCTGGAGGAGCAGAAACACCTTCTCCTCGAAGCCCGCCTCGATGCCCTGCAGCGCCAGATCAATCCGCATTTCCTCTTCAATACGCTCAATTCCATCGCCTCGCTGGTGCGCAGCAAGCCGGAACTGGCGCGCGAGATGACCGTGAAGCTGGCCAACATCCTGCGCGCCCTGCTCAAGGACCATGACACCTACGTGCCGCTGAGCCACGAACTCAGTTTCACCGACGACTACCTCGACATCGAGGTGGTCCGCTTCGGGGCTGACAAGCTGCACGTCGAAAAGGACATCGACCCTCGGACCCTGGACATCCTGGTTCCCAGCATTCTGCTGCAGCCGCTCATTGAGAACAGCATCAAGCACGGGTTGGAGCCCCGCATTCAGGGCGGGACCGTGACGCTCCGCAGTCGGCTGCAGGGGGACCGTGTGTCAATCGAGGTCGCGGATGACGGAGTCGGTATCGTCTCCCGCCCGGAGTCATCGTTAAGCCGCGCAGGGAACGGCATCGGCATGCAGAACGTCCGCGAGCGCCTGGAAGTGCTTTACGGGAAACAGGCGCGATTCACGGTAGTCAGCAATCCGGGGAGGGGAACGCTGGTGTCGATCGAACTCCCCGCGAATCTGCTTGACCAGCCGTAAACCCCGGTCAGCGCTGAAGCTTCTCGAGAGCGAGAACCGCATAGGCGGTCGCTGCGTCGGTCATGAACAACCCGGCGTCCGATTGGGGATCCCGATTTTTGTTGAGCGACCACGCCGGCCATGAACCTGTCTGCTTATCCTGGTGCGTCGCGAGCCATGCACACCCGGTCTTGATCGACCTCTCCGATTTGATCCATGCCGGCCGGTCAACTTCCGAGCCAGTCTCCTGCAATGCCAGAACGATCAGGCCCGTAGCATAGCCATCGGACCGCGTTTCGAGCGGCGTCTTGTCGCGGCGTTCCCACGTGCCGAGATCGGTGAGGCTCCAGCCGCCATCAGAGTGCTGCAGCTTGCTGAGTTCGGAGACGAGTGCGCCCTTTTGGGACTGGCTGAGCAGATCGGGAATTCGAGAAGAGGCCCAAAGCAAAGCTGTTTTGTTCAGCAGCGGCTGAGCATCGTAGTGACTGCGCAGATAGCCCTCCAGCAGGCCAAGGTTGGCAGCGACCTCCTTGCGGTATTCCATCGGAGTCCGGCTTACCGCCATCGCCATTAGCGCCGCCCAGTGATATTGCGACTCCTTCGATTCCCAGGGAGTATATGCGAAGTTTTGCCACACCCATGCGCCGGCGTCAGGTCCCGCCTTGGACTGCAGCGCCCATGCGTGATCGAACGCCAAGCGCGTCAACTCGCTTAGGGCAGGCTTCCCCCCGTCGTAGCTGGCCAGGATGATGGCATTCAACACCGATTCCGCATTGCGCGACTCGATTTCCTTGCCCTCGCCGTACTTCTCGTCACTGTAGAAGGGGAGCATCGCGTCCCAGTTCCGCACCCGTTTCTCGATATCCGCCAGCATCGCCTTCTCGCTTTCCGAAGATACCGATTCTCCCAGCCTGCCGCGCAATAGCGGCCGCGCCAGGGCATACGATGCCTGGGTGTGGCACGAAACGCACCTCGTGCCATGGTCGCGCCTGGCATGGTCCCAGCCCTGCCACCATACTTCGCGGTCGTCCAGATAGCGAGCCGCAGCCCGTTCGTCCCAGCCTGTTGGTGCTGCGACTGCAGTCCTGTCCGCCGGTGGCAGGGCGGCTGTTCGCTTCGTTGATATGCTGCAGGCGATTACAACCGCGATGCCGCACGCCAATGCCAGCCCCGATGTCATCCTGGGTAGCGACATAGATCTCCAAGCCTGGAAGTGGTGCCCGTTCTCAGCAAAAAGAACGCCTTGCAGCCAGCATAAGCCTTCTCGGCTACCAGACTGTCAGGAATTCCGCAGCGCAATACGATTCGCCCGATTCCAAAGCGTTCCCTCGCGGTTAACCCCTTCTGCCGCGTGTGCACAGCTTCTGGCTGTATCCTCACAACATGGTGCGGTTCACGGTGCTGGCGTCGGGGTCCAAAGGCAACAGTACGGTTGTCTCCGGCGGCCATACCCGCATCCTTGTTGACGCCGGGTTGAGCTGCCGGGAGCTGTTCCGCCGCATGAGACTGGCCGGCGAGACGCCGGAGACGCTGGACGCCGTCATCATCACGCACGAACACATGGATCACATCGGCGGCCTGGCCGTTACGGCGCGCAAACTCGGTATTCCCGTCTACTTCACCGAGGCTACGCATCGTGCCTGGATGCGCTGGATTACGCCCCGCCGGCACATGACCTATGCCCAGTGGATCGAGCAGTGCCGCCAACAGACTGCCGCGCGCCAGGCCGAGGCCTCGCTCGCCGCGGACGAGTGCGAATGTGAAGAGCCGGACGCGGACCAGGTGATTTCGGGTGGTGCTGGCGACGAAACCGCTCCAGCCGCGAGTGCCGGTCCAAGGCAGAAGCCGGCAAAGGAAGAATCCGAAAAGCCCGATCCCTCATGGCTTCCATCCGTCAAGTATTTCCAGGCGGGGCGGCCCTTCCAGATCGGCGACATCTCCGTCAGCCCATTCACAATCCCTCACGACGCAATTGATCCGGTCGGGTTTGTGTTCCAGGCCGAGGGCGTCAGGATGGCGGTCGCGACCGACCTCGGCTATGTCACTCCCAATGTGAAGGCCCAACTCAGGAATGTAGACCTGCTCCTGCTCGAGTCAAATCACGACCTCGAGATGCTCCGGGACGGGCCCTATCCGTGGTCGGTCAAGCAGCGGGTATTGTCGCGGGTGGGGCATCTTTCCAACGAGGCCGCGGCGGATTTCCTGGAAAGCAGCTATGACGGCCAGGCGACATATGTGATCCTGGCACATCTTTCTGAAAGCAATAACCTTCCGGACCTTGCCCGCGTGGCTGCGGAGCGTGCGCTGGCCGGGCACGCCAGCCTGCTGGCAAATCGGCTCATTCTGGCCGGCCAGCACGAGCCTCTTTGTCCTATCTCTTTCTAGCAAAGTACGTTAGAATGAAAAGTGCCGGTTTCCGCCCAAAAGTTGGCGGTTTGTTCCGGCCTACTTAATTCAGGCCACTATTTGGAGTCAGTTTTTTCTGGAACCGCGCGAATCAACAGGGCTGAGCAAAGCATCGAAAAGACACGAATTTGGCTGACAGGCCTCCGCGGTAACCATGTCTTGACCAGCACCATTGAATTAAAGAAGTGAGTGACCAAACCATGGCACGAACCCGATGCAATGATCACGTCGTAGGCGCCATCCTGGCTAGCTGGCGATATGACATCTCCGGGATCTCGCCGGAGATGCGCCGGGACTACGAACAGCACTTTACTGACTGCCCGCATTGTCGCGGGCGGTTGAAGTTCCACCGCAGTCTGGATGTCTCTCTTGCTGTGCTGACCTCGCTCGCGGTCCTGTTTTTCCTCTTCGCCCTTGCCGTTCTTCAGCACATCAAGCCACTGGAACACGTGGCGTTCAACATCCTGGGCCTGGACATCTCCGACATGTTCCACATGCTGATGTCGGCAGGCGTCGCCGGGCTGGTCTTCTCGATCATTGCGTTGGCCCTGGTCTTGACGGCCACGCCTGCGCCTTCCTACCTGAGCGACTTTGCCTCAGAGCGGGCCAAGTACCTGGAAGAGCACCTTCCCGAAGCGATTCGTTCGCTGCGTTCCCGCTAGCTTATTCGAATTGAAGACCTCCCTGCCGGGAGGTCTTCGTGCGTTTGCGGGGGCCGCGGATGGTTCAACGCGGGTCCACCAGGCCCATAGCGATCATTCCCAGGGCTGTGATACTGGGCACGAAGAAATATTCTCCGCCGCGCAACTCGACAAAGTCCGGCAAATTGCTGCAGATAAACGGTGGATTCGTGGGGCTCGAATCGCCCTGCACCACAAACCTGCCCTGACCTCCGTGATTGCCCATCAGCGTATCTTTTTCATTCCCCAGGCGCGCATCGTTGCCGTATTGAACCCATTGCTGTTGCACGAATTCAAATTGGCGAGCGAGACTCGCGTTCAGCGCCATGAAGATCACGCCGCGCTCCTCGCTGTCGGAGACTTGCTCGCCTTCAGGAGCGAACCGCCCATACGTGAGGCCGCGCCGCGTGATGCGTCGACGATTGATAAGCCGGCCATTGAACCCGAATGCGTCACGGGGATGAACGCGACGAATATGCGCACCCATGGGGCATCGTGTGCCCCCGGCATCGGCGGCATAGGTGAAATTGGTGCTTCGGCCCGGATCCTGGGCCAGTGCGGGGTCAGGATGGTCGGGGGAAAGTTCGATCGGCGTTCCGTCTCGCCACCGGCCGATAAATTTCGCGGCTAGTTTCTCCTTACCGCCTGCGTAGACCGTAGCCTGTCTTTCGAGATAGTCGCGAAATGTCGCGAGATTCTGGTGCAACTTGCGATAGACCATGAAGGTCCCATTGGCGGCCAGGATGTGGGGCACGGGTGCAACGGGTAATTCGCCTGCTTCGTCCGCGTAGCCCAGCAGCAGCTCTCCGGTTGCGAGCGGAGCCCAGCGTCCGTCGGGAAGAAGTTTCCCTTGGCCGGGTTGAGAACGCCGTTCGACGCCGAGATAGTCGGGATTGCCGAACCCGTCGGTATATCCGAAGTGTTCTTTCGTTGTCGCCTTGCCATCAACGATACTGGCGGCGGCATCCTGGATGCCGAGAAGAAAGGCCCCGGCCTCCTCGATCAAAGCGAGAATGGCCGAACAGCGGGCGTCCAGCGCTTCCTGCGTGAGGCCGTTGATGCCTATCCAGGCGTGGACGCCGTCTCCCTGCCAGAGCGCATCCCAACGATCGGGGGAGTTCACACCCCTGTCTCCCAGAATTTCGGCGCGATGCCTCATCCCTTGCTGAAACTCGACCGGAAAGCTCAGCAGCGTGGCGTCAGGAAGTTCCATGCTCGCCAGGCCTCGATGAGTGAATGCCAGGTTCACCGTGCTCTGAGGCTTGCCTCCGTCCCAGCGCTGGCCGGTGGTGACGAGGTTGAGCAGTCTCCCGATCAGGCCGCGCGTGCGCGTTGCGTTTTCAAAATGAAGAAAGAGATAGCGGGCGAAGGGCAGGTTGTAGCCACGCAGAACAAACCCCTGAATATCGGTCTCGTTGAGCTTACTCATTTCGACCGCCAGTCTTGATATCGCGATGAGGGCCCATGGAACCCGGCCTGGGAACCGGCCGCGATTTGAGGTCCGCCACGAATTGAAGGAAATTCCGCTGCAGCGTGGCTGCATCCACTCCCTGGTGGCTTGCGATAAAGTCGGCGACCGCGGTCTGGGTCTGTAGCGCGCGCAGCGTGTCGGTGACCGACTTGTCGTTGACCGCGGCGAAGTAGAAGGTGGTCTCAAGCTGGCAGGCTTTCATGTAGTCGATGAACGCCTGACGGTTGGCCGCCCCGGGGTAGCCAACGCAGTGCTTCCAGATCGCGTCGACGTGCTGCGGAACTATGTCGGCAAGCCCGCCGAGATAACTGTCGAGGTCGCCATCGCAGTTTGATTCAAAGACCAGGTATTTAGAGTTCAAATGTTCTTCGCATGCAGGCATGCCAACGTAGATCACGTCATCCATGACCACCAGCCGGGCTAGATGCGTTGCGGGAGCAAGCGCGAATGGGCTCTCTTCCCGATTCGACAGCTTGGCCAGATAGTCGCGGATCTGCAGATCGTGAGAGGGTATCGCCTTCTCATCGTCGATGATGGGCGACAAAATAGTAAGTCCGTAAACGCTGCCGTTTTGGTTGGGCATCGATTTCTTCGCTATCCCGCGAGGGGAGCTTCCCCGGTTTCACCGAGATGCGCCTGAACCTGCAGCACAAAGCGGAGGTAGGCATCGGAAAATTGCTGTGGGCTGCACTGCCCGGCAATCAATGCGAGCTGATCCAGGGATGATTGCACGATGTGCGCCGACTTGACGTCGTTGGCTGTGGCGTGCGGATACGCGGTGTAATAGTAGTCCGTATCGAACTGGACGCGCGCGATGTACTCCTTGAACAATGTCACGGGAACCGCGCCCGGGAACTTCTCGCTCCAGCGCCACACCAGGTTCAGGCCATAGCCCAGGACTGCGGAGAAGGCATCAATGTATTGGTTCCATGTGCCATTGAAATTACTGAAGAACAGCAGGTAGTCGTACTTCAGGTTTTCCTTCACCTGGCCGTTGCCCAGGAAGGGGAATTTCTTGCGCGGCACAACCACCCATCGTGCGAATTCAATAAAAGACAGGTCAACCAAGTCTTGCCCAAGCGACTTGACATGTCCGAGAAGAAAGAAAAATCCGCGAAGAATCCATGTCTTCCATGGCTTCATGGGCGTGATGGCATTCATCGCGTAGACCTTGCCGTTGATGTTGCTCATTGGACCTCTGGCGTAGGGGAAAGGGAGCCACCAGCCGACTTCGCCGACTCCCGCATTTCTTTCGAGTATCCCGCTGAAATGCGCTCCGGAAACATGAAGAAGTGAGCTTGCAGATTATGCCATAAGGGGCAATGGGCAGACAAAGCCGAAACACGCGCGCCGCCTGACGGATCCGTGGGCCTGAGCTTGCGGCACGCTCAAATTTGTTGACACGGTGTTTGTTGACGCAACCCATGCAGCCCTCAGCTACGTCTGGGCCGGCGAACGACTCTCACCTTTCCGCTCTTTTGTCCTCCGCAGAAGAATCGATCGTTCCCATCGGACTCGAGTCCCGAAACGTTGCAACCGTGAGGCATTTCGAGCATCTCCTGCACCTCCCCTGATTCAACATCGATTCGCCTCAACTCGCTCTCGTCGCCTTCTGAGGTGCCATGCCATAGCTCTCCGTCAACCCATGTGACCCCGGTGACAAAGCGATTTGACTCGATGGTGCGAAGAATTGCCCCAGTGTCGGGATCAATTTGATGAATCTTCCGGTCCCGATACTGCCCCACCCAAAGCGTCCCTTCCGCCCACGCGAGTCCCGAGTCACGGCCGCCTCCCGGCGCCGGGATCGTGGCAACGACTCTGCCACTCTTCGGATCAATCTTCTGAATGCGGTCTTCGGCGATCTGAAACAGGTGCCGGCCATCGTAGGCTGTTCCGGCATGCGCGGCGACATCGATGGAGCGAACTGCCTTCCCGCTCGCTGGATCGAAGGCGTTCAACTTGTCTCCCGATGCAAACCAGACATGCTGGCCATCATAGGTGACCCCATCCACTCTTTCGGCGCCGGGAAAGGGTCCATACTCACCAACGATTTCGGCCTTTGATCGTTTCATCCTTCTACCTTAATCAATTGGCAGCGGGGCGGGGAGTAACAAAGTGGTCGTGAATCCCGGCATCGGCGGAGTGATCCAGCGTCGAGCTCGTCCCCGACCGAACGACTGAACCTTTCCCGCTGCCGAGAGCGTATCGAGCGCTCTCTGCACCGTTCGCTGACTGGTCCCCAGTGCAACCGCCAGTGCCGAGCTCGACCACAATTCGCCGTCGGCCAGGCAAGCGAGAACGGCGCCGTTCTCATCTTCGACCGGCTGCGCCAGCACCACGACCTCGCGTCCACCACCAGGCATTAAGACAAACCCTCGATTTGTCGCAACGACATCGGTCAGCGGCCGAAGCATTTTGCGGAGCCGCCCGATTTCCACTCGCAGGCGCATGCGATGGGATTCATCGACAAACCTGGCTCCAAATGCCCGGGCAAGAAGCCGGTCCCTGGGGACGTCGCCGGGCCACGCCTCACCCAGCGCACGGGCGAGCGCAAACAATACCGGACGCGTCACGAGTGAAACCACTGAGCTTCCATTGCGCACGACATTCCGGCACGCATCCACCACGATTGCACCGGACGACAACACCGATTCGACGTCTTCGAGCAGCAGCGGTCGCTCCGCTCCCCGTGCAATCAGGCGTGCGGCGGGCGTATTTAAAACGTCGGATGCGCTCTCCACCTCCGCCATTAAAGAAGGGATACCTGCTTGGCGCGCGCTGCGTTCAGCTCGCGTGAACGCAGCGCGCGCCAACTTCGTCTGTAAACGGCGGATCGCGATTCCTGCAACGACGAGTTCGTGTGCGGTTCTCGATGCCGGCGGGAACGGCGTCGGGTCAAAATCGGCAAGCATGCGCTCCGCCTCGTCCAGATGTCCGATCAGGAGATCGCGCCGGATCTCGAGATATCGCGCATGGGCAGCGTTCAACCGGTCCCCATGATGTTCGAGAGTCGTCCGGGCCGCATTCAGCGCCTTCGCAGGCCAGCCCAGGTCGCGCGAAGCAAGCGCAATCTCGGCTTCAGCAACGACGCACCTCGCGCGCGCCACCGATTCTTTTGGACTGAACGCGCGCCGCGCCGTTCGCAGCAGCACGCGCGCACGCTCGAAATCGCCCAGCTGCGCAAACGCGATACCGCGAAGCGCGAGCGCTGGCGCATCGTCGCGCAGAGCGACCCGTTTCAAGGCGCCGAGCGGATCGCCCTGTACGAGGGCCCGTGCCGCGGCTGTGATCAGCGAGTCCATCGGAATCCCGTCACACTTGTCACTCCCAGGCCATTCTGCGCCTGCATCAGTATAGGTACATGACCACCGCGTACTCGGTCATACATCGCAAGCGCAACACGAAACCAACTTCCGACGAATACGAAAAGACAGCACGGAAATGCAGTCAGGCGCGGGCGAATCGGAGGTTCAGAGGAGGAACAGATGTGCCCAGTATGCATCGCAACCACCGCAGCAATGGTCGCCGGAGCCGGGTCGACGGGAGGAATTCTGGCGGTGTGCATCGGCAAGTTCAAGAACTTTTTCCGAACCAATCACCTCAGTCTGTTTCAGAACACAAAGGAGAAATAGGATGGCAACAGGCAAAGAGAGAAACAACGAACAGGAGAATCGGCATCTCGAGATAAAGACACCCCCGATCGTGTCGCCCCAGGAGTGGGAGGCGGCGCGCCAGCAACTCCTCGTTAAGGAGAAGGCTTTCACACGCTCTCGTGACGCGCTGGCCGCCGAACGCCGTCGGATGCCCTGGCAGGCGATTGACAAGAAGTACGAGTTCGACGGGCCCAGGGGCAAGGTAACCCTTCTCGATTTGTTCGAAGGCCGCCCCCAGTTGATCGTCTATCGCGCCTTCTTCGAGCCAGGAGTATTCGGCTGGCCCGACCACGCCTGCCGCGGCTGCTCCCTGGGCGCCGACCAGGTCTCGCACCTGGCCCATCTGAATGCCCGCGACACTACTCTGGTCTACGCCTCCCGCGCGCCGCAGACCGACATCGCGCGCCTGAAAGCGCGGATGGGCTGGGATATGCCCTGGTACACGATCACCGGCAGCTTCGACGCGGACTTCGGCGTCGATGAATGGCACGGCCACAACGTGTTCTTCCGCGACGGCGACCGCATATTCCGGACCTACTTCATCAATAGCCGCGGCGACGAAGCCATGGGAACAGTCTGGAGTTATCTCGATATCACCCCGCTGGGCCGTCAGGAAGTCTGGGAGGACTCGCCGGAAGGTTATCCCCAGACCGCGCCGTACAAGTGGTGGAACTGGCACGATAATTACGACGCCGAAGCCACGCCCGACAAGAAATGGGTTCAGGTGTCCGACGCGGGTGTCGCCGCTTTCCGCAACAAGGATTCAGAAGGGAACGCGAGCTAATGGCTCGTTAAATCATGCACCGCGTACAACAAAAAACAGCCCTCTTGAAGGGGCTGTTTTTTGTTGATGAACTTCTAAGCAAGTCTTATGCAGTAGCCTTGGCGCAGAACTCGTCGAAGGCGCGAATCAGTTCGCCCGCGATCTGCTGGGCGGTGGCTTGTTCGATGACGAAGCGCTGCATCAGGTAGACGAGCTTGCCGTCGCGCAGGATGGCAATGGCAGGCGAAGTCGGAGGGTTGCCCTCGAAGTATCCGCGAGCCTGCTCGGTCGCTTCGCGATCCTGTCCGGCGAACACCGTGATCTTCTGGTCAGGTTGGTTGGCGGTGTTGGCGAGCGCGAGCCGCACTCCGGGACGCATCTTGCCCGCGGCACATCCGCAGATCGAGTTGACAACTACCATCGTCGTGCCCGGCTTGGCCAGGGTTGCGTCGACTTCTTCGGCGGTGCGGGTTTCCTGGATTCCAGCGCGTACCAGTTCTTCGCGCATGGGAATGACCATAATCTCTGGATACAAGTTGAACCTCCGGCAATGGCTTGCCTGTTTCCATTCTACGATATATCCGGTGTTGTAGCCTGACTAGGATGCCTCTCGACAATCTCCCTGAACAAAACAAGCCGCTTGCACCGTTTACGACGCTGGGCGTTGGCGGACCGGCACGCTGGTTTCTCGAGGCGAAGACGGAAGGGGATGTTACCAAGGCGGCCGCCTGGGCGCGCGACAAAGGCGTGAACTTGTTCGTGCTGGGCGGCGGAAGCAACCTGGTGGTTTCCGATGCCGGCGTCGACGGCCTGGTGCTGCATATAGCGCTGCAGGGGATCGCGGCGGAGGATTCGGACAATAACCAGGGACAGCGGAGATTCCGGGCGGCTGCCGGCGAAAATTGGGATTCCTTTGTGGCGCGGACAATCGAGGAAGACTGCGCGGGGCTGGAGTGCGTGGCCGGAATTCCCGGAACTGTCGGCGGGACGCCCGTGCAGAACGTGGGCGCCTATGGGCAGGAAGTTTCCTCCACCATCGAACGAGTCCGCGCGTTTGATCTGGGCCAGATGCAATGGGTCGAGTTCACTGCCGCGGAGTGCGCCTTCGCCTATCGGCGCAGCCGCTTCAACTCCACGGATCGCGGCAAGTATGTCGTGACGCGGGTGGACTACCTTCTCACCCAGGGCGGCGCCCCGACGCTTGGCTATGCGGATCTGCGACGCGCCTTTGCGGCGGATGCGCGTCCGTCGCTGGCGGAAGTCGCCGCGTCGGTGCGGCGCATTCGGCAATCGAAGGGCATGCTACTGGTTGAGGGAGATCCGGATTGCCGCAGCGCAGGCAGCTTTTTCAAGAACCCGGTGGTCAGCGAAGATGTGGCGGAGCGTATCGCTCGCGTGATCGGCGAGGAACCACCGCGGTTTCCAGCGGCTGATCCGGATAAGGTCAAGATTCCCGCAGCGTGGCTGATCGAACAGGCGGGGTTCGCCAAGGGCTACACAATGGGCGGCGTCGGCATTTCATCGCGGCACACGCTGGCGCTAATCAACCGCGGTGAGGGCACGGCTCGGGAGATTCTTGACTTGGCCAACAACATCAGAAAAGCAGTTCAATCCCGGTTTAATATTTCGCTGGAGATCGAGCCGGTGCTGGTGGGGACCGCGCAAAACTGACGAAAACGCGCGGTCATGTTTCAAGGGCAGAACGGGCCGTTCGCTGGTAGGCTAACAGCAGACATGAACGACAATCTGCACCAGTTACGTTGTTTCGGCTGCGGGACGCGTATCTCCGGCCCGGAGGCGCGGCCGGACTTTCGCTGCGCCGAATGCGGCGATCTGTTTGAGGTGGATTATCCGGGATGGGGGCTGCGCAAAGGTCATGACCGCCCCAATCCGGGAGCACTGAAGTGGTTGTGGCGGGAGCGGCGTTGCTCGTCTGAAACGCTGGATCACTCCGGCGTCTGGCGCTTTCGTGAACTGCTGCCGATTCTGGATAACTTTGGAAACGCCGTGAGCCTGCGGGAAGGGAACACCCCGCTTTACTCGCTGCCGCGCGCGGCCAAGGCTCTGGGGATCGATCAACTTTTCGCCAAGCACCAGGGAATGAATCCGACGGGCTCGTTCAAAGACACCGGCATGACGGCCGCGCTGAGTGTTGCGCGGGAGCGCGGATACAAATGGGTGGCATGTGCCTCAACCGGAAACACCTCTGCGGCCATGGCCGCTTATGCCGCCCGTGCCGGAATGCGCAGCCTCGTGCTGATTCCGGAAGGCAAAATCGCCTGGGGCAAGCTTGCGCAGGCCATGGACTATGGTGCTGTCACGTGCCAGTTGAAAACTGACTTCGACGGCTGCGTGCGGGTACTCACCGAAATCATCCGCGAAGCGCCCATCTACCTTTTGAATTCTGTGAATCCCTATCGGCTCGAAGGGCAGAAGACGCCGGCGTTTGAGATCGCGGAGTATTTCGACTGGACGGTGCCGGATCATTTGATCGTGCCCGGCGGCAACCTCGCCAACAGTTCTGCACTGGGGAAGGGATTTCGCGAATTAAAGGAACTCGGCCTGGTGGCACGCATGCCGAAGATCTCCGTCATTCAGGCCACCGGCGCCAACCCGCTGGTGCGGAGTCTTGCCAATACCCACGGCGCATCCCTCGAACCGGTGGAGGCGCATACGCGCGCAAGCGCCATTCGCATCGGCAATCCGGCATCGTGGCGCAAGGCGGCGCGGGTGGTCCAGGAAACCTGCGGCTGGTGCCTCGATGTTTCCGAGGCGGAAATCGCTATCGCCAAAGCGGAACTGGGAGCGGAAGGATTGGGCTGCGAGCCGGCTTCGGCAGTCACGCTTGCAGGGCTGAAGAAGCTGCGTGCGCAAAAAGCTGTGGGCGGCGGAGAAACAGTCGTGCTGGTGCTTACCGGACACACGCTCAAAGACGCGGATTACACCATCGATTTTCACCACGGTACCCTGCTGCGAGAAGAAGAAATCGCCGGGAACGAAGGGCAGATCGAGGCGCTGCGCCGCGATGCGTTGTCAGTGGAGGCCACTCCCGAGGCAGTTCTGTCCGCGGTGAAGGGCATCGCATGACGCACCCCGAATTGACCGTGGAGGGCGAACCCCTTCACCTGCGACTGCCTGCGACTTCCGCCAACCTTGGTGCGGGATTCGATGCCGCTGCGGTGGCGCTGAATTTCTATCTTTCCCTCGAAGCCGAAGCCGCATCCGAGTTCGCCATTGATGCGACCGGAGTCGATGCGCAACGTTGCGGCCAGGTGAAAGACAATCTCGTCCTGGAGATTTATCAAAGGCTCCTGAAACAGAACGGAAGACCGATTGTCCCTCTGCGAATCCGCATGGTGAACGACATTCCGCTGGGCATGGGCTGCGGGTCATCGGCGGCGGGGAGGTTGGCGGCCATTGCCCTGGCTGACCATTTTGGGAATCTTGGTTGGACCGACGAGCAGATCCTCGAGGAGGCGGCCGACCTCGAAGGGCATCCTGACAATGCGGCCGCATGCTGGCTGGGAGGCTATGTCAGCGCGGCGACGGAGGGAAGGAAAGTCCACGTTGCCCGTGTCACCCCTCCCCCCCAGTGGCGGGCGATCGTCGTGCTGCCGGCCGAGCCGCTGGCAACCAGCAAGGCGCGCGCAGTGCTTCCCGCCAGCTACGTTCGCGAGGATGTAATTGCCAACCTTCAGTCCGTTAGCTTGCTGGGGCTCGCGTTTGCGCAGGCGCGCGGAGACTTGCTCCGCGTGGCGATGACCGATCGTATCCATCAGCCGTACCGCGCGGCCATTTGCCCCATGTTGCCTCGCCTCCTGCCTCTGCCGGGGCAAGGGGGAATTCTCGGAGCGGCCTTAAGCGGCGCCGGCCCCGCTGTGCTCGTCATCGTCGAAGACGAGGATCGAGTCGCGACTGCAGCGGCGCTGATCCGCCAGGCGCTCAACGGTATGCCGGATCCAAAGCTGATGATTTGCAGTTTTGAGTCCATGGGCGCGGTGAAGATTGGTGCGCAAACACCCCGATAACCTCTGCAACTTTCGCGGGATCATGAGGCAGTAAAAGCACGGCACATTTGCCTCCGCGCCGGTCTTTGCGAAAATGGATCGCTTCTCCGTGATCCCTCAAAATCTCGTCATTTCAATTACTTGGGGGTTCCTTAATGGCAGTCTTTGGAACGATTTCTTGCACCGTTCTTTACCTAAGTGGGACTTGTCGGTCCGTTGGTGATCACCGGTTGGATTACCTAAGATTGCTTGATCTTCGCCGCATTTGAACATACTCTCGGTCCGTGGGCAGTTCTGGGGGAGGGCTGACCATAGCGCCCGAGGTTCCTCGATAGGAATCCGGGCGCTCTCGTTTTCGCCGCGCCAACCGCTTTCCACCCTCTCATTCGCACAGCAAATTTCAAACAATCGCTCCCTCGTGAGGCTGGCAGCTTTGTCTTCTCACCCGCGGAACGTCTCGATTTTGATCGAGGGACAGCGCCCAGGTCCGGGCCTGCGACTTTCCCCGCCATCGCAGCATCCCATCAAAGGGCGGTACACTGAGTAAGTGGCGGTGAATCGCGAGGAGGAACATGGCAGGAGTGGGAGTTATGGAAGTAACCGATGCGAACTTTGACCAGGAGGTGCTCAAGAGTGAGCAACCGGTGCTGGTGGATTTCTGGGCAGGCTGGTGCGGGCCCTGCAAGATGATTGCGCCTTATGTGGACGGTGTGGCCGCTGCTTATGCGGGCAAACTGAAGGTCGCGAAGGTCAATGTGGACCAGAACGGCGCGACGCCGTCGCGTTATGGGATTCGCGGTATCCCGGCGCTTCTCTTTTTCAAAGGTGGCAAAGTTGCGGATCAGATTGTGGGCTATGTGCCTCAGAACGTGATTGAGGAAAAGGTCCAGCGCATCCTTGCATAGTTCGCGATCAATTTGAAACACAAAGCCCGGCATTTCGCCGGGCTATATTTTTGTTTGGCGTTCCGGGAGCGACGCGACAGATAAACGTTGATGCACGGTTATTTATATTTCCGCAAGACTCCTAACACTCTGCCCTGGATGGCGACCTGCGCGGCAGGAACGTAGATGGGCTCCATCTCAACGTTGGCAGGCTGCAGGCGCACTACGCTTCCCTCGGCATAATAGCGTTTGAGCGTCGTCTCCGCTCCATGCACAAGCGCGACGACGATGTCGCCCTGGCGCGCTGTGCGGGTGCGCTCGACCAGGACGTAATCGCCGCTGATGATGTGTTCATCGCGCATGGAATCGCCGCGGACTTCGAGCGCAAATACATCGCGGTTGCCCACCACGTCGTGCAGCGAAATGCTCTCGGCGGTCTCGCTGGCTTCGACAGGCATGCCGGCAGCGATACGGCCGGCAAGCGGCAGGCGATCACTCGAACGCGTGCGCGCACCCGGGGGCAACACGTCGATCGAGCGGCTGCGGTTGTGCACCCGATCCAGCATCCCCTTCTTCTCGAGATTGGTGATGTGCTTATGCACGGTGGCCAGACTCTTCAGCCCCATGCCCCGCGCGATTTCCTCAAAAGACGGCGAGTAGCCGTTTCGGGTCACGAACGTCTCGAGGAAATCCAGGATCTCTTTTTGTCGCCGAGTGACTGCCATGGGCGCATTATAGCGAATAAAAAGCGAATCGCAATAGTAGATTTTTCAGGCTCCCCCAAAGGAGGTGACCATTGCAGTCAACATGGTGGCTCGATTTCGTTGAACTGCCAGTCTTCCTACCGCGGTAGCCCGCAGCACCTTGCCAACTCCCATCACGCGGCATTGATCGGCACAACCCGCCCGTCTCGCAGCGACTTGATATCGCGCATCGGCGGCTGCCCGAAGAATCGGCTGTACTCCCGGTTGAACTGGCTGACACTCTCGTAGCCCACTTCGTAGGCTGCGCTGGTGGCATCAATTCCGTCCATCAGCATCCGCTGCCGGGCAGTCTGCAATCGAAGTTGCTTCTGGTATTGCAGAGGACTCATTGCCGTCAAACCCCGGAATTGGTGGTGGAGCGTGGACACTCCCATGCGCGCTATGGCAGCGAGTTCGTCCATTCGCAATGGCTTGGCGAAGTTGGCCCGAAGCCATGCGATCGCTCTGGCCGTTCGATGGCTCAGGTCGCCTGTCGTCGCGATGGCGCGCAGCCGGTCGCCTTGCGGCGTGCGCAAAATACGGTAAACAATCTCGCGCTGAATCAGGTGGCTGAGAAACGGAATATCTTCCGGACTCTCGAGGAGGTCGATCAATCTGGTGCAGGCATTCAGCAGTCCGACGGTCGTTTCTCCGACGGCGATTCCGCGAGCATGAACAGAACCTGGCATTTCCGGCAACTCCTCGCGGCTGATGATTTCCCGCACCATCGGCATGTCCAGCCGGAGGAACATCGATAGCAGCGGAACCTGTTCCGATGCTTCGATGATCTGGCTCTCGGCGGGAACATCAATCGACGACAACAGAAACGACGATTCGTCGCAGAGGTAGATATGGCCGCCAAGGTTCACGCGCTTTCGTCCCTGCACGAAGACCGTCAGACTCGGTTCATACGTGGCCAGAAAGCACGCCGTCGGCTTGGTTCGACGGTAAAGCGCCAGGCCCTGGATCGGTGTGGGATTTTCCCCCGGCGATTGTGCCTCTGCTGCAATCCTCGAGGCCAATTGTTTGCGCATTTCCCTCAAAGCAGTGTTCATGTCGTTTGATTTCGCCGTCTGCCTAGCCACGTGCTCCTCCTCCTCGTCCAGCCTACTGCGAAAGGTTGGTCATGTGCACAAAACCCGGCATCCAGACAGAATCAGGCAAACAATTGGCAGGATCGGGAAACCCCCGGAAGATCATGCCTCCGTAGCATCGGAGGTGCCGGGATGCGATTTCAGCCGTTTCTTTTTCCCCGGTATTTCGCTGTTCATCCAGTCGCCCAAATCTTTCGACCAGGTGTTGCCGGAGAATTTTCAAAGAGACGTCGCCATGCAAAACACACGTCCCGTGCCGGCGAGCGGAGATTCCTGACCCCTTTTCCTCAGTTCCGCCGTCCAATCCCTCACCCACCCCCGCGACTAGAATCGATGTAGCGATGCCCGAATTCACCCACCTCCATCTGCACACCGAATACTCTCTCCTGGACGGCGCCTGCGACGTCAAGAAACTCGTCGACCGCGTCGCCGAACTTGGCCAGACCTCCGTGGCCATGACCGACCACGGCAATATCTACGGCGCCGTCCATTTCTTCAACGCCGCCAAGGAGAAGGGAATCAAGCCCATCCTCGGCTGCGAACTCTACGTGTGCAAAAATGAGGACCATCGCGCGCCCGCCCAGGGCGACGACTACAACCATCTGCTCGTTCTCGCTGAAAACGAAGAAGGCTATCGCAACCTCATCCGCATCACTTCTGAAGCTTCGCTGCATGGCTTTTACCGCAAGCCCCGCGTCAGCAAGCGCTACCTGGCCGCGCACGCCAAGGGGCTGATCGGCTCCTCGGGCTGTCTCTCCGGGGAACTCTGCGAAGAACTCTCCGCAGGCCGGTACGACAAAGCCAAGGCCGTCGCCCTTCAGTACCAGGACATCTTCGGCAAAGGCAATTTCTATCTCGAAATTCAGGACCAGGGCCTCGAAGCCGAGCGCAAAATTCAGAACGATTTATTTCGCCTCGAGCGCGAACTCGAAATCCCCCTCATCGCCACCAACGACTCGCACTACCTCTGCGGCGAAGACTCCCACGCCCACGACGTGATGCTCTGCGTCCAGACCAACGCCAAAATCCAGGACACCGACCGCTTCAAATTCGACTCCGACCAGTTCTTCGTCAAGTCCGCTGAAGACATGGCGCGCCTTTTCCCTGACTCGCCCGGCGTACTCGCCCGCACCATGGAGATCGCCGAGCGCTGCAACTTCAAGCTGCACCCCGTCGAAAGCCCCTGGCCGCAATTCGAAGTTCCCCAGGGACACACCATCGACAGCTACTTCGAAGAGGTCTGCCGAAAAGGATTCAGGAAGCGCCTCGACACCGCAGTCCGCCATCTCCAGGAGCGCGGTCAGTTACGCAACTCCATCGACAAGTACGAAGCGCGGCTGAATTACGAAATCGGCATTATCCACCAGATGAAGTACTCCGGCTACTTCCTCATCGTGTGGGACTTCATCAAATACGCCCGCGACCACGGCATTCCCGTCGGCCCCGGCCGCGGTTCGGGCGCCGGTTCGCTGGTCGCCTACTGCATGGAGATCACCAACATCGATCCCATGCAGAACGTGCTTCTGTTCGAGCGATTCCTAAATCCCGAGCGCGTGTCCATGCCCGATATCGACGTCGATTTCTGCATGAACCGCCGCGGCGAAGTCTACGACTACGTGGTTCGCAAATACGGGCGCGACCAGGTCAGCCAGATCATCACTTTCAATACCATGGCCGCCAAGGCAGCGATCAAGGACTGCGGACGCGCCATGGACATGCCATACCCCGAGGTCGATCGCATCGCCAAGCTGATTCCCGCTACCGTGGGCATGACCATCGACCAGGCTCTCCAGGATGTCCCCGACCTGCGCAAGATTTACGACAGCGAGTCGCAGGTGCGGCAGCTGATCGACACGGCCAAGAAGCTCGAAGGCCTGGTGCGCGGCTCCGGCGTGCACGCGTCGGCGGTGGTCATTGCCCCGCGCGAGCTCACCGAACTGGTTCCCGTCGCCAAGACCAAGAACGACGAAATTGTCACCGCCTACGACATGAAGTCGGTCGAGAAGATGGGCCTGTTGAAGTTCGACTTCCTCGGGCTCACCACGCTCACCGTCATCGACGATTGCCTCAAGCTCATCGAACACAGCCGCGCTGAAAAAGTCGACATCGAAACCATCCCCCTCACCGACGAGCAGACTTACAAGAAAGTCTTTCACTCCGCGCTCACCTCCGGCGTCTTCCAGTTTGAATCGAGCGGCATGCGCGATGTGCTGCGCCGCTACAAGCCCGAGACCGTTGAAGACCTCACCGCTCTCAACGCGCTCTATCGCCCCGGGCCTATCCAGGGCGGCATGATCGATGACTTCATTGAGCGCAAGTGGGGCCGCCGCAACGTCGAATACATGCTGCCGGAGCTCGAAGGCATTCTCAAGGAAACCCTCGGCGTCATCGTTTACCAGGAACAGGTCATGCAGATCGCCAACGTGGTCGCCAGCTACTCGCTGGGCGAAGCCGACCTGCTGCGCCGCGCCATGGGCAAGAAGAACGCCGAAGAGATGGCCAAGCAGCGCGAGCGTTTCATGAGCGGCGCCGCCGAGCTTGGCCACCCCAAAGCGATCGCCGGCGAGCTCTTCGACCAAATGGAAAAATTCGCCGGATACGGATTCAACAAGTCGCACTCCGCGGCCTACGCGCTGCTGGCCTACCAAACCGCGTATCTCAAAACGCATTACCCGGTCGAATTCATGGCCGGACTCCTCACCTCCGAAACATCCAAGCCTGAGAACGTCGTCAAGTACATCGCGGAATGCAAGGAGATGAACATCGCCGTTGAGCCGCCCGATGTGCAGGTCTCCGGGGCGCAGTTCACGCCGCACGGCGCCGCCATTCGCTTCGGCCTGGCCGCGGTCAAAAATGTCGGCGGCAACGCCATCGAATCCATCGTCAAGGCGCGCGGCGAAGTCGGCGGCCGCTTTAAAAGCTTCTGGGAATTTTGCGAAAAGGTCGACCTGCGCGTGATGAATTCGCGCGTCATCCAGTCCCTGATCAAGGCGGGAGCCCTCGACTCCATGGGGGCCCGCGCGGCGCTCGACAAGGCAGTCGAAAAAGCGATGGAGCGCGCCCAGAAAGCGCAGCGCGACGCCGAACTCGGCCAGACCGGCCTCTTCGGCCTGTTCGATGAAACCCCCGCCAATGGCCATCGTGCCGACGATCTGCCCCACGTCCCTGATTGGGAGGAGAGCGAGCGCCTCGCCAATGAAAAGGAAGTTCTCGGCTTCTTCGTCTCCGGCCACCCCCTCGACAAATACGCCGAGAAGATTCGCAACCTCCCCGCAATTATTCCTATCTCGGAAGCCTGTGAGCGCAAGCCCGCCGAACGCCGCTGGGGCAAAGACAGCGATCCCGGCGACGAAATTCAGGTTGCGGGAATCATTCACGGCCTCCGCGTGCAAAAGAGCAAGCGCGACCAGAAGCTCTACGCCCAGGCCTCACTCGAGGACGCCAGCGGCAAAATCGACCTGATCTGCTTCGCGCGCGACTACGAGCGGCTCTCGGCGCAACTCAAGATCGAGGCGCCCGTGATTATTCGCGGAAGCATCATGAAGGAAGAAGATGCCGCGCCCAAGATTTCCATCAGCGGAATTCAGTCCCTCGAAGAAGTGCAGGTCAAGCTGCCTTCCGGCATTCGCATCCGCATCAACCTCGAGCGCCTCACTAATGAGATCCTTGCGGAACTCAAGAGTGCCGCCGACGCTGCGCCCGGCCCCGGAAAAGTGATGCTCCATCTCGAGAGCAAGGGCGAGTACGCCGTCATCCTCGAACCCGAAAGTATGAATGTAGCGGCCGACCGCGGCTGGGTCGAGCGTGTGGAAGAGCTATTGGGGCGGGGAAGCGTCCAGCCTGTCGGCTGACCCTTGCGCCCTCGCACAAATATCGGGGCCCCAGAGCCTGCCCTGAGCCTGTCGAAGGGTCTCAATTCTGAGACACTGGATTCCAAAAAATCACCGGTCGTCCCGGCCCTCACATCTGAAACAAGAAACCCGACGGCGAACCCCACAAATTTCGCGAACGGTCGTTGTAGAACACGCTGAATTCGAGCCCGCTCAAGTCGTACTCAAACAACGGCACCCGGTCGAAGATCCCATCGGCTCCGAGCGAGTACTCGTCGCCCCCGCAGTCCACCATCAGCGCATCCCCGGTTGAAAGCCGCTCCGGGTGTGTCAGCAGAATGCAACCAAAGGCAAACGCCCCCAGGCCGAATTCGTTCCCCAGCATGATCACGCGCGTGCGCCGCGCCGAGCAGCCGCGGTGCAATCGGCCCAACTGCGCAGCCACCACCTGGATGTCGTTGCCGGATTGTTGTTGTGACAAGATGGACTGTGCCCGGTCCGATCGCTCCGTTTGCCGCAGGTATGGAGCCGAGAGCCTGCCCTTCACGCGATTGGCGAACTTGCGCTGCTGCCCGAGCGTTTCAATAACCAGTTCCACCGCTTCGTTGTACGTCGGCGCCAGCGCCTGCCAGCGCGGAATTGCGAACCATGCTTCCGCACCTTCCGGAAGCGGCCTCCGCCCCAGGCGTTCCATGCAACTGGACAGAGAAGGAAAATGCTTCCGCAGCGCCGATACCTGCGCTTCGATGGGCCGCGCGCGATAGGTAGGTGGGTATTCCCGCTGCGACGGTGTTTCTTCGTCCTTGTATTTGTCGCTGATCGTGTTCCGCTGCACGATCTCGATTATGGAGTGCGTAAATTCAGCCTTCAGCCTGGCATGCTTGTCGAGAACCAGCTGTGCCGACTGCCTGTCCAGTTTCTCAATCGCGCTTCTCGCCGCCGCCGCGACCGCTTCACCCAGAAACTTGCGCAGCATCTCCTGCTGTTCCGAGGTGGTGTTGCCCGTGATGTTATGCGGTGTGACTAATGCCGGAGTCGCCATGCGCGCCCTGTCCTCGAATACGTCCTTAGGCGCTTATCGGCAAGGACGCCGAATTCTGCAGATCGAAATGGCGGGGCGCTGCCCGTGAAAAGAGCGCACAGCCTCGCGCAGCGGCTTTATTGACCAGCGGCGGCCGGCGCGACGGCTTTCTTCTTTCTGTTCCTGATCCATTTCCATACTCCGGCGACGATGCCGCTCACGAAAATGAACCCTGCTCCCCCGGGAAGTCCGTACTTGAGCCAGTAGTCCGGGTTGCCCTGGAACAGTCGTTTGACGCATTCGCCCAGGCTGGGAACATGCACACTGACGACTTCCCTGTAGACGGGAAGCTCTCGCTGGGTATTGGCGTCGTAAATCGCCCATGCCTGCACCACCAGCTTCTGTGCCTGTGCGGTGTAGCGCGGGGTCACGCTGAAATGCCAGATCGTCGGGCCATCCACCGGCACATACTGCTCCAGCGTCGTGTCCGGCTCGGGAGCAATCATAAACTCATCCGGATTGTCAGGCGCCGTGACCAGCACCTTCATGCGCCGGGCCACCTTGATGGAGGCTTCGCCGGTTTGACCCTCGATGGGCTGCGTGGCGCCGGCCTTTTCCCCTGCGATGCTGACCGTCACCGTGGACGGAACTTTCCACAACATGAGCTTGGGAACGCTGTATTGCAGGAGGCCACTGGAAAGCCTTGCGTACCAGGCAGCCGCAGGATCCTCCGCCGTCGATGGCTGCGGCGGGGCAGGATCGCCCGGTCCAGAGGGGCGGCCGGGCGTACCTCCGTCGCCGCCGGCCTGCTGCGGTTGCGGTTGCGGCTGTTTCCCAGGACGCGGGGATCCCTGGCCTCCTCTGTCAGGAGGCTGGGCGGACTGTGGCGGCGGTGGCGGCGGTGGCACCCCCTCAACTCCACTGCCAGATCCTCCTCCTCCGCCTGGCGGCTTGGCGGGAGAGCTGGGGGTAGGGTGGCCTTGAAGCGGGGGCGCCAGCCGCACCATCATCGGGACAGAAATCTCGCGACCGTGCGCCGCGCTCTCCTGGGCCTGGGCGGCAGCAGCGTTCAGCCGTTGGGTCTCGGCAGCCTCTTCCGCTGGGGTTGAGGCGGCTCTGGCCGTCGTACCCGGATCGAACGATCCCAGCAGCTCCCGCACCTTGGCGATGGCGCGGTCCAGATCTTTGTCGTCCGGATGATCCTTTTTAAGCTCCAGTAAACGCCTGAGATAGTACTGGAGCTGCGCTGTAGCCACACGCAGGCGCATAACGGCTGCGGCCTGTTTGCTGTGTTCATCGGCCCTCGCCTTATCTGCATTCTGGCCCGGCGACCCGCCCCCGGCCAGCATGAATCTTGCCGGCGCACGCCCAGAGGGAAGCGCCGCCCGGATGAAACCGCACGATACTGCGCTCAGATATACCAGCCCAACGGCGGATAGCGTGCGAAGAATGGGGGACCTCCAGTGTTGCCGCGTATTGTCGCAAAGAATTTCCCCGAATGCCACCTCTCATTTCGCGCCTGAAGGCAGCGCGCGCGTCGGGGTGGGCAAAAAACATGCCGGGATGATGCCGCCCTTGGATAAAGGCGCCCACCCGCAGCCGGGCGTTTCCCTGGATGGAGCCTGTTTCAGCTGGTCGCGTCTCTCACCAGCACCACATTCAGAAACCGCGGCCCATGCACGCCCTTGATCCGCGTCATCTCGATGTCCGCCGTCGCACTGGGCCCGGAGATATAAGTCGCAAGCTCTGGCAGCGTGGTGCACCTTGCAAAATACTCGGGCATCGTCTCGACAATATCGCTCGCCCTCAGCACGCACAGATGCCAGTCCGGCAGAAGACTGATCACGCGCCGGCCCTCAGCGGGCGAGTGATGCAGCACGATCGTCCCGGATTCCGCGATCCCGCAGAACGAAGCTGTCACCACTCCGTCCGTCTTTTCGATTTCATTTGTTGTGAGCCCGTGGTCGATCTTCCACTCGAACCCCGCCGCGAGCCACTCACCCGGCAATCCCGCCGGAGCCAGGAACGTCCGCCGCCCGCTCGCACGAAGCATTGCGGTAATCTCTGCGGGAAGGGAATCGGGCGACGCTTCCACCACCTCCGCATCGTATTCGCGCAATCGCTCGATCATCAGCGCCAGCCGCTCTTCCACACCCATCTGTCCGGCGCGAACGTACTCCCGCTCCAGCGCCGCGTAGCTCTCCGCGATATCCGGCGCACCATCCCCGGTCGCCTGCCGAATCTTCCCCAGGATCTGCTCTCGAGAACTCACCCGCCCCCCTTGCCGCGCGACGCCCACCATTCGCGGAACGTCTCGGCCGGCAGTCCGCGCAGATCGCGTGTCATCGTCCAGCGCGCGCCGATACTCGGCAAATAATGGATCCAGCCGTCCTTCTTCGTGAACAACTTGAGCCCGAGCCGGCCCATCTTCTGCGCGAGCCGGAACCGCGCCGCGCTCGCAAAGAAAAAATTCGCGACAATCATGCCCAGGTACATGGGATCGAAGAAGCGCCGCTCCTCCTCGCGCTCCTTGTCCGTCACCTTGGCGCGAAGATCAATCAGGACCTCGGGAATATTGATCTTCACCGGGCACACGTCGTAACACGCGCCGCACAGAGATGAGGCATAGGGCAGCGTCTGCGCATGTTCGAGATGCATCATTTGCGGAGTGAGAATCGCCCCAATCGGCCCCGCGTACACCGATCCATAGGCATGCCCGCCGGTCTGTCGATACACCGGGCACGTGTTCATGCAGGCCCCGCAGCGAATGCACTTCAGTGTCTGCCGCTCTCGCCCTTTTGCCAGGATGTCCGACCGCCCGTTATCCAGCAGCACTACGTGAAACCGTTGCGGCCCATCCCCCGGCGTCACTCCCGTCCACAGCGATGAATAGGGATTCATCCGCTCCCCGGTCGCCGAGCGAGCCAGCACCTGCAGCATGATTTCCAGATCCTGGAACCGCGGTATCACCTTCTCGATCCCGGCCAGCGTAATCATCGTCTGCGGCAGCGTCAGGCACATCCGCCCATTGCCTTCCGACTCCACAATCACCACCGACCCGGTCTCGGCGACCAGAAAATTTGCGCCGCTGATCGCCGTCGGCACCCGCAGAAACTTCTCGCGCAAAAATGTCCTCGCCGCCCCCGTCAGTTCTTTGGGGTCGTCCGTCAACTCCGGCCGGTTCATCCGCCGCGCAAAAATCTCCCGCACCTGCGTCCGGTTCACATGCAGCGCCGGAACCACAATGTGCGATGGCTCGTCCTCGCCCAACTGCAAAATGATCTCCGCCAGGTCGGTCTCGAACGCCTTGATCCCCGCCGTCTCGATCGCCGGATTCAATTGAATCTCGGCCGAAGTCATGGTCTTGATCTTGATAACTTCCGTGGCCTGTTCCTGCTTGAGAATTTCCAGGATGATCGTCCTTGCCTCGGCCGCATCCTTCGCCCAGTGCACCACCCCGCCCGCCGCCGTGCAGCGCTCTTCAAATTGCTCAAGGTAATACCCCAGATTCTCGAGTACATGCATGCGCAGCGCGGAACCCGCCGATCGCAGTTGCTGCCAGTCGGCTTTCTCCGCCACCAGGCGATCGCGTTTTCCCTGGATCACATCCGTGGCGTGCGCCACATTCTTGCGCAATTGTGTATTGCGCAGAATCGTAAACGCTGCTGCCGGAAAAGGCGCCGCCTTCTCCGGGTCGAGAATCGGATGGCCCTCCGCAACCGGCTGGCTCATAGCGACGCTTCCATCGGCGTGGCCTCGGTGCTTGCCAGAATCTCGGCCATGTGCACCGTTCTCATCGATGCGAATTGCCGGTGCAGCGCGCCGCCGATGTGCATCAGGCAGCTGTTGTCGAGAGCGGTGCAGTATTCGGCGCGCGTGGTCAGCACATCCATCAGTTTCGTCGAAAGCATCGCCGACGAAACCTCCGCGTTCTTCACGGAGAACGTTCCTCCGAATCCGCAACAGCGATCCAGGTTTTCCAGCGGCACCAGATCCAGCCCGCGCACCCTGGCCAGCAGCTTGAACGGCCTTTCACCCAGGTGCAGCGCTCGTAGCCCGTGACAACTGGCATGGTACGTCACCCGATGGGGAAAATACGCGCCCACATCCTCAACCCCCAGCTTGTCCACCAGGAATTCGCTCAGCTCGTAGACCCGGGGCAGAAACGCCGCAAACTCCCGCCGCAACTCTTCGTTTCCCAGCTCTTCAAACAGCCCCGGGTACTGATCGCGAATCATTGCCACGCACGACGACGACGGAATCACCACGATCTCCGCGTCCTGATACAGACGCACGAACCTCTTCGCCTGCGAATACGCTTCGCTGCGGAACCCCGTATTGGCGTGCATTTGCCCGCAACACGTCTGCGCCGGCCGGAACTCCACCTCCACGCCCAGCCGTTCCAGCAGTGTTACCACCGCACGGCCGGTTTCAGGATAGAGAGTGTCGTTATAGCAGGTAATGAACAAGGATGCGCGCATGATTCAGATCATTGTTGCAGAAACCCTGACCGGACAGGGCATAATATTCGAAACAATTTGTCTATTGCAACCGTCCGCCTTCGCCTGACCAATCCGTTCGGCTTATGGGACAATAGTGCCCATCATCCTCACCACGTTTTTTCAACCGGCCCTTGCGCGCAACCGAACGGCCGGGGTTTCTAGTCGGGAGGCCTTCCATGCCATTTGCACTCCGCAAAACCGTCCTGTCCGCCGCCATTCTGGTCGTCTCCCTCGTGCCATGCATCTGCGCACAGAATGCCGCCGCCCAGGCCGCCGATGACGAGCAGAAAATCAAAGATCTCCTTTCCAAGCTCACCCTGCAGGAAGAGATCCGCATGCTCTCCGGGTCCACCACCATGGCCTCCACTCCCATCGACCGTCTCCACATTCCCGCCTTCCGCATGAGTGACGGCCCCATGGGCGCTCACATTCCCCCGCCGTCCACCGCCTACGCAGCCGGCATCGGCCTCGCCGCCAGCTGGGACCGCAATCTCGCCACCCAGGTCGGAACCCAGATCGGCCGCGATGCCCGCTCCCGCGGCGCCGCCTTCCTCCTCGGCCCCGGCGTCAACATCTATCGCGCCCCTCTCAACGGCCGCAATTTCGAGTACTTCGGCGAAGATCCCTTCCTCGCCGCCGAAACCGCCGTCGCCTACATCAACGGCGTCCAGTCCCAGGGCGTCAGCGCCACCATCAAGCACTTCGCCGCCAATAACTCCGAATACTTCCGCTTCACTTCCAATTCCCAGGTCAGCGAGCGCGCCCTCCGCGAAATCTACCTTCCCGCCTTCGAAGCCGCCGTGAAAAAAGCCCACGTCGGTTCCATCATGGATTCCTACAACCTCATCAACGGCAAGCACGCCACCGAGAACTACCACCTCAACGTCGAAATCGCCAAGCAGCAGTGGCACTTCGACGGCATTATGATGTCCGATTGGACCGCCACCCACGACGGCGTCGCCGCGGCCAACGGCGGCCTCGACCTCGAAATGCCCTTCGGCTGGTACATGAACGAGCTCTCCCTTCTCCCCGCGATCAAGCAGGGCAAAGTCAAAGCTCCGGTCATCGAAGACAAAGTCCGCCGCCTCCTCCGCGTCGCCTACCGATTCGACTGGATGGAAAAGGATCCGACCGACCAGACCATCTCCCGCTACAACCAGCAGGGCAGGGCAGCCGCGCTTCAGGGAGCCCGCGAAGGCATCGTCCTCCTCAAGAATCTAGGCAGCCTGCTTCCTCTCGACCTGGCTTCCATCAAGACCATCGCCGTCATCGGCCCCGACGCATTTCCCGCCGTTCCTTCCGCCGGCGGCAGCGGCCAGGTTCCCCCCTTCGCCAATATCAGCATCCTCACCGGAATCAGCGACCACCTCGCCGGCCGGGTCAACGTGCTCTACGATCCCGGCGTTCCCAGTCTTGCCGTCCTTGCCATGCGCTCCGGCTTCAGCACCACCCCCGACAAGGCCACCCCCGGCCTCACCGTCGAGACCTTCGATAATCCCGCCTTTCACGGCAAGCCCATCGCCACCCGCAAGGAAGCGACCGCCAGCGTCGGCCAGAACATGCTCGACAGTCCCGACGTCGGCGACCTGATCACCAGCCTCACCAGCGACCAGATGCAGGCGCTCATGAACACCGGCCCAGCCACGCGCTTCGAACGCTGGACCACCTGGTACACCGCGCGCGAGGCCGCATCCTTCCTAATCTTCGTGGAGGATCAGGGCCAATACCGCCTTGTCATCGACGGAAAAACTCTCATCGACCACGCCGAAATCCCCAGGTCCGCCGTCGCCCAGGCCGTCCTCCAATTCGCGCCCGGTCCCCACAAAGTTGTCCTTGAAACGCTCGGTGCCCCGCAGTTCGGCGGCGAGCGCATCAAGATCGGCATCGCCAGGCAGGGTTCTCTCGTGAACCAGTCGGCCATCGACCTCGCCAAGAAGGCTGACGCCGTGATTCTCGCCGTCGGCTTCAACCAGGACATCGAGACCGAGGGCGCGGATCGTGAATTTCAGCTGCCCCCCGGGCAGGACGAGCTAATCGAAGCCGTCTCGGCAGCCAATCGCAACGCCATCGTCACCATCACCGCCGGCGGAAGTGTCGACACCTCCCGCTGGCTCGACAAGATCCGCGCCCTGCTCCACAACTGGTACCCCGGTCAGGAAGGCGGCGCCGCGCTCGCCGAGATTCTTTGCGGCGATGTCAATCCCTCCGGCCGCTTGCCCATCAGCTGGGAACGCAACCTCCAGGACAATCCCTCCATCGCCTCGTACTACCCCGCGCCCGGGCACCCTCAACATTCCTTACAAAGACGACGTTTTCGTTGGCTACCGCGGTTATGAACACAATCGCGTCAAGCCGCTGTTTCCTTTTGGCTTCGGCCTTTCCTACACCACCTTCATATATGCCGCCATGCAGATCCGGCCAACCGGCCCCGCCGGCGCCTACGACGTCAGCTTCGATGTCACCAACACCGGCACCCGCACCGGCGCCGACATTGCCCAGGTCTATGTTGGCGAAGACCATCCCCGCGTGCCCCGTCCGCCGCAGGAACTCAAGGGCTTCGCCCGCGTCGCTCTCCAGCCCGGCGAAACCCGCCGCGTGACCATACCCCTCGATCCCCGGTCCTTCACCTGGTATGACGAGAAAGCCGCGGCATGGCACGCCGACCAGGGTTCATTTACCGTTCATGTCAGCCGCTCCTCTGCCGATGCACAATTGGAGGGCAAGATCACCCTGGGGCAGATGATCACGATTCCCGTCAACTAGGGCTCGCCTGTTTGTTCGGAGGGAGGCGGGGGTTCAGAGGCTGCGGAAAAACCCGCTGCGGAGGGAGGCGGGGGTTTTCAACCCCGCATAAGCCTGGAACTAGCGCCGGCTTTAGCCCCGGGAGGAGGTCGCTCGAGGTTTGCACTTTCCTCGCCGCGTCGTGAGTTCCCTTGTCTGCGATTGCGCGTGTACTCAGCTTTTCTTTTTCCCTTGTCTAAGAGAGTGCCGGGTCTCCACCAAATGGCTTTTTCAACGTCCAAATGGCGATGCCCTGCTGGGACTCGATTGTTCTTGACAGGTTCATCCTCCAACTGTTGAAGTCGGTTCTCCCAAAACTTGTGAGTTTTTTCCTCCGCTGTTCTTGGAGGCTTTACGAGAATTTCTCAGCTTCCTGTCCGGACGCGGCGCGGAATCTATTGATATGTATCCATCCGGGTCCACCAGCAGTCGGGGACTCCCCGGCTCTCTTGCAGCTTTTCGGAATCCGTGCAAATCGAAATACCCCAACTGCCGGAGACTGGACCGGCATATACTGAACCAAAACCGTCCACATCTTTTTTCCGGAACAGGTAGAGACGCCGCGTATCCAATTTCGGGGTCTCCCAAGAAAGGTCCAGGAATACCGCAATGCGTTTCCTTCGATTCTCGCTCTTCGCCGCCGTCAGTGTGCTCTTACTCGGTTCCACCTTGATTGGACAAACCCCGGGAATCGCGCCCCGTGTTGCCGGCCCCGTCGAGGAAAGATCGCTGGTTGTGTTTTCGGGAAGTGTGCCGCCGGTCGCCCGGGCTGAATTCGACCAGGGCGTCGCTCCCGCCAACACCCCGATGTCTCACGTGCGGCTCGTCCTTTCCCGCACCAGCGCGCAGCAGGCCGACCTCGACAAGTACGCCGCGGACCTTCTCGACAAATCCTCCCCCAGCTATCACAAGTGGCTGACCCCTGAGCAATTCGGCCGGCTTTATGGTCCCGCCGACTCCGACCTCGCCGCTATTGTGGCCTGGCTTCAGTCGCACGGCCTGCAAGTTGATCCGATCGCTCCCGGCCGCACCAATGTCGCCTTCTCCGGTACCGTTCAGCAGATCGAAGAAGCGCTCCATACTTCCATTCACTCCTACGAGCGGAATGGCGAGAAGTTCCTCGCCAATAGCACCGATCCGAGTATCCCGGCAGCGCTTGCGCCGGTGATTTCGGGAGTCGCCCGTCTCAATACCATCCGGCCGAAGCCCCACTTTGTCCGGGGCGGGACCGGCTTCTTCGACCCGTCGTCAGGACGAATGCGCGCAACCCCCGCCGCTACCAAGGGACCGCACGCGAACCTCACCCTCGGCTCAGGGACATCCGCTGATCCGTATAATCTGTTCCTCACCCCCGGCGATGCTGCCACCATTTACGACACTCCCAATAGCGTCCTCAACGCGAATTTCTCATCGCCCCAAAAGAGTTATACGGGAAAGAACGTAAAAATTGGAATCGGCGGAGATGCCGCCATCAACGCGGGAACGGTCGCCCTCTATCGCCAGCGATTCATCGGGGATACCGCCCAGCCCACGATCACCTACTGCTCCGACATAACCAATACGCCTGGGGCCGAAACCTGCTCGGGTTCCAGCGCCGGTCTGACCCTCGTTCCAGGGGATGTGGACGAAGCCTATCTCGATACCGAGGTTTCGGGCGCTCTTGCACCCTCAGCGTCGATTTATTACTACGCTTCCGGGGATCTGATTGGAGCGATCGACTACGCCATTAACCAGAACCTGGTCGACATCTTCAGTCTGAGTTTCGGGGGCTGCGAGTCGGACTGGGGAACCTCCGGCAATCAGTTGCTCAATTCCTTCTGGCAAGAGGCGGCCTTGCAGGGGATCGCCGTGGCCGTCTCCACAGGCGATAGCGGTTCGGCAGGGTGCGACTATCCAGACTCAACCAAGACCCAACTGGCTCAGCTGGGGTTTGCCGTTAACGCATTCGCTTCCACGCCCTACAACATCGCCGTTGGCGGAACCGATTTGGCCGGCCTGGCCACCAGCTTCACTACCTACGCCGCCACAACCAACAGCTCGGCTACGCTCTATCGCACCGCTCTGA
This sequence comes from uncultured Acidobacteriota bacterium, assembly GCA_963730805.1. GTDB lineage: Bacteria > Acidobacteriota > Terriglobia > Terriglobales > Acidobacteriaceae > Telmatobacter. Next base: position 189,076 of record CAVSTL010000002.1, read on the forward strand.
ACTACATCCCCGAGTCTTCGTGGAACGATTCCACAACGATCAATGCCACCCTTAGCGCCAATATTCCTTTCACGAATTCAAGCGGCTTCACCAACATCTTCGCTGGTGCCGGAGGCAAGAGTAGTTGCTCCGTATCCACGACTACCTCCTGTACCAGCGGGTATCCAAAGCCCACATGGCAGCGCGGGACCGGGGTACCCAATGACGCCGCCCGTGACCTGCCCGACGTCTCTCTGATGTCCGGCGCCGGAACCGATTTCGCAGCCTGGGTGGTCTGCGACGACGCCAATAATTGCGCGACCCAGAACGGTTCCTTTCCGTTTGTCGCCATCGGCGGCACGTCGGCCGCCACGCCCGCATTCGCCGGAATGCTCGCCCTGGTGCAGGAGAAGACCGGAAGCCGGCTCGGGCAGGCTGCCAAGGAACTCTACGATCTCTACAACGGTACCCATGGAAGCGCGATCTTCCACGACACTACGGTGGGAAACAACTCCGTGCCCTGTGGCACCGGCACGCCCAATTGCCAGGCCAACGGCTTCCTCGGCGGCTACGACACCAAAGCCGGATATGACCTCGCCACCGGCCTCGGCAGCGTCGACGTCGCCCAACTCGTCACATACTGGGGCACTGCCACTGGTAGCGGAACAACCACCGTCACCGTGGTTCCTTCGGCAGCCACTTTGCTTCGGTCCACGGCGATCACTGCTGCCGTAACGGTTAAGGGTTCGGCCGCAACTGGAAATCCCACCGGCACCGTCACCCTGTCGGGCGGCGGGTACACTGCTTCCGCGCAGGCCCTCACCGCCAGCGGAACCGACAGTGCCACCTATTCCTTCTCCATCCCTGCCAACAGCCTTGCCAGGGGATCCGACACCCTCATAGTCACCTACAGCGGCGACAGTGTCTACGCCAGCCAGACCGGTACCACGGCCGTGACCGTGACCGCTCTCACGCCCACCGTCACCGTCACTCCAGCCTCCCTCACGCTGAACTCCAACGCTAGTTTGAACGTGACTGCGCTCGTCGCGGGCACGGGCGGAACGCCTACCGGTACAGTCACTCTCTCCGGGGGCGGATACACCTCAACTGCGCAGAACCTGAACAGCGCGGGTGGTCTCACGTTCAACGTTCCGGCTTTCAGCTTCACTACCTCCGGCGCCGTCGCTCTAACCGTCAATTACAGCGGCGACGCGACCTATAACGCAGCCAGCGGCACCCACGCCATAACCGTCACTGTCAGCACCTTTACGCTATCGGCTAGTGACATCCCCCCCTTCACTGCCGGCTCGACCACAGGGAATGTATCCACCGTCAAAGTGACGCCCATCGCCGGCTACCTCGGAAATGTCACTCTGACGGCGGTCGTCACCGCCTCGCCGTCCGGCGCCGTGGGAGCGCCTACGCTCACCGGCAGTACGGTCGCGATCACCAACGCAACGCCTCAAACCGGAACCGTCACCGTGGCCACAACCGCCGCAAGCGCCGTGCACGCCGCAAGCAACCGCGGCGCCGCCTGGTTCAAAGCCGCCGGCGGAACCGCCTTGGCCGCGCTGCTGTTCTTCTTCCTGCCCGTGGGCTTCCGTCGCGGGCGCCGCATCTTCAGCGCCTTCCTTGTCGTCGTAGCCGCCACGTTCACAATCGTCGGTTGCGGCGGCGGCAGCAGCACGCCGCAGAAAACCACTCCCAGCGTGACCGTGTCGGCCACACCCAGCTCTTTCTCGGCCGCCACCGCGACTGCGGTCGCCATCACCGTCTCTGGAGGCACCGCGGCCGCCACCGGAACGGTCACTTTGTCCGGCGGAGGCTTCAGCGGTACCGCCACTACCCTCGCCAGCGGCGCCGCCACTGTGAACATCCCCGCCAACAAGCTCACCGTGGGAACCGACACGCTCACTGCAACCTATTCCGGCGACAGCAATTACAATTCCGCCTCCGGCACCACTACCGTGACCGTAAAAACGCCCGGAACCACCACCGGGCAATACACCGTCACCGTCACCGGCACCGGAAGCGATGCCGCCCACACATCAGCGACCACAACCTTCACCTTGACCGTGAACTAAGCGTTTCGGCCGCCAAACTCCGTGCCCCATCCTTGCGACATTTTGCAGTCGCAAGGATGGGAAACCACGAAACCTCATTTTGTTGTCGATTTCTTAAACGGCAGGCTCACAACGCTGGAAGTCGTCGAAGCCCGGTGTCGTTACTGCGTATTGCTCAGCGTCTGCGCCGCCCGATTCAGCGCATCCGCCAGAACCTCGAGCTGCTGCCGCGTCCGATTCGCGTCCTTGGCCTCGATGGCCTCATTCACGCCCGGAATCACCACCGCCGCGTAGCCCGTATATTCTCCCGGCGCGTAAATGGTGTGCTTGTACCACGGCCGGTTGGGCAGCCCCGCCGGCGAGATCAACGCCGTCTCCGCCTCGCGCAGCGCCCCATTCAGCTTCGCGGGATTTGCCGGCGGCACCATCTGAATCCCCCGAATCCGCTGTCCTGCATTGGCCAGGTGGCTCGCCGCCAGCTCCACGGGAGTGAAGTCGATCGCCCCCAGTTTGTATTCGCTGGCCTTCTTTCGCGCTGACTCGATATACGACGTAATCTCGCGCGCGTAGGTCACATAGTCGTATGGCAGCACATCGGTGTCGGCCATGCGCAGCGCCTGCATCCCGAATACCCGCGCCATCTCCTGCAAATAGACAAACCGCGGATCGGCATTCATCGTGAACCAGGCATAGTTATCGAAGACCGAGTGATACACGCCATACGGGCCGCCCGATCCCATGTCCGTCGACGGCACGCCCACATGTTGAAGGAACGGCGTGAAGTCCGACCCCGACCCCAGATCGCCCACCCGCACATCGCCGCCCTCCGACGGCGCATTCGACGGCCGCCGGTCCGCGGAATCCGACCGCGTGCTTCGCCACACCTCGTACACCGACGCACCGGTGGGGCTTGGCACCGACTTGGTTACGTCCCGCATGAATTGCTTCAGCGAAGGCACCGCCGATGCCGAGAAGTCCGGCCCCGCCACCGCCACGTCCACATTGATGTAGATCACCGCATTCTCGAGCGCCTTGGCGTGCTGCTCCACCCATTCGGTTGACCCGATCAGGCCTTCCTCTTCGCCGTCCCAGCTGCAGAACACCATGGTCCGCTTCGGATGCCAACCATCCTTGAGGAGCGCCCCGATGCCGTGCACCGATTCCAGCATGGCGGCAGTGCCGCTGTTCGGATCCACCGCCCCGTACACCCACGCATCGCGATGATTGCCCGCCACCACCCAGTCGTCGGGATAATCAGTCCCTTTCACTTTCCCGATCACATCCCAGATGGTGCGCCGCTGGTAATCCTGTTCCGACACGAGGTGGACCTTCACTCCGCCCTGCCCGCCAGCCTGTCCCCCGATGTGATAGCGGAACGGCAATGCCCCCTGCCACCCCTGCGGCACGCTCGGCCCTTTCAGGTTCTGGAGGATCGGCGTCGCGTCGTGATAGCTGATCGGGATGGAGATGATGTGCGGCTGGTTCCCCTCCGGCGACACCCGCTGCGAATCCGGCAGGTCCGGCGTCGACGCCACCCCGGGAGTCTCGGGATCCCCGGGGTACTTGAAGAGATACTGGACCGACCCCCTCTGCACCCCCGTTGAAGGCCTCCACGGTCCGTCCGGATAGGTGTCCCCCTTGTAGTACCCATCATCCTGCGGGTCCGAATAGATCAGCACCCCCGCCGCGCCTCGCTGTTCCGCCAGGTAGACCTTCACCCCGCGAAAATTCGACCCGTAGCGAACGATCACGATCTTCCCGTGCAGGTCGATATGCTGCGCAGCCAAATGGTCGAAATCCTCCAGCCGTCCATAATTCGCATACACCGCTTCGCCCGTGACATCCCCCGAACCCGACGACCCGTTAAACGGCATCACCACGTTGGGATTGTCTTCAAACGCATCGCCTTCCACGTGCTCGCGCGCCGGGCCGCTCATCAGCAGTTGGCCCGTGGAACTGAACGCCTCCACTTTCGCAACCTTGGGCTGGTTCATCAGCACGCGATAGGGAACAATCTCCGTATCGAGTCCCGCCGCGCGGAATTTCTGGGCGACAAATTCCGCTGTCTTGCGATCCGCTGGCGTAGAAGCCATGTGCGGTTCGGCGGTCAAGGTTTTCAGCGCTTCCCCCGCGAGCTTCGCATCGGGAACCGCAAGAAACTCTTCCTCGACTTTGGCCTGTTTGCTGAAGTCCGCATAGCCGAATACTGTTTGGTGCCCTGGCTGCGCAGGCATTGAAACGCGAACCAGTAAGGGAAGAAGAACAAGGAGGGGCAAAAAAGCCAGCGGCTTGCGCACAGTCATTGAGAACCCTTCAGAAAGGAGTGGGACCGGCCAAAGATTCAGTGTATCGGCTCACGCCCCCGGGACGGTTCATGCTCCCAGGATCGATCGGCAACGCCTGTAAGAAACTAACCTGCTGACTTGCTATCGCCGCGCAGCGGCGCTAACTCGCTAAGAGAGGAAAAGCCGCTTCATCCACCGCGTGTCCGTACCGCTCGAAAAACAGGAATCAATTCTGTTGGCTCGCAATCCGTCGCAACTCCGGCAACACATCGCCCAGCGGAACCGCCTGCGCCGACCGCGTCCCCAGCGCAAAGTAGATCTTCTTGTACAACGCGAACAGCCGCTCATAAACCGCGGCCGCCGCCGCATCCGGCGAGAATGTCGTGAACTTCAGGCACATGGCATCCTGCGCTTCTTCCACACTGCCGTACGCCCCCGCCGCCACCATCGCGAAGATTCCCGACCCCATGCTCGTTGGCACGCCCGCCGGAACCAGCACCGGTTTCCCCAGCACATTGGCATACACCTGGTTCAGCACCAGGTTATTCTGCGGAATTCCTCCGCCATTGATCACCCGATCGACCCTCACCCCATGCTCCGCCATCCGCTCCAGAATGATCCGCGTATGAAACGCCGTTCCCTCGATTGCCGCGAACAGCTCATCCTGCGCCGTGTGGATCAGGTTCCAGCCCAGCGTCACCCCGCCCAGTTCCGGATTCACCAGCACTGTGCGATCGCCGTTATCCCAGCTCAGCCGCAGCAGGCCCGTCTGTCCCGCACGATAATTCTCCAATCCCTGCGCCAGCGCCGACACCTTCACTCCCGCCCGCCGCGCAATCGCCTCGAAGATATCCCCCGTCGCCGACAGCCCCGCTTCAATTCCCACGTACTGCGGATGCACGCTCCCCGGCACCACCCCGCACACGCCCGGAATGAGGTCAGCATGTTTCGCCATCGCGATGATGCACGTCGACGTGCCCACCACGTTCACCACGTCGCCTTCGCGGCAACCGGCCCCCAGCGCATCCCAATGCGCGTCGAATGCACCAACAGGGATCGGAATCCCCGCCCGCAATCCCAACTCGCTGGCCCACTTCTCGGAAAGATGCCCCGCCAGGTGATCCGACGTCAGATATTCGCCCGCCAGTTTTTCCCTCACGCCATCGAACAGCGGATCGACCTTCGAAAGAAACCACTGCGGAGGCAGCCCGTCCCATTTCGGATTCCACATCCACTTGTGGCCCATCGCGCACACGCTCCGCTTCACCTTGTGCGGATCGGTGATTCCACTCAGCGTCGCCGCCACCATGTCGCAGTGCTCCAGCGCCGATGCGAATTCCTCCCGCTTGTCGGGATTGTGCCGCAGCCAGTGCAGCAGCTTCGCGAATCCCCATTCGTGCGAGTAGACCCCGCCGCACCACTCGATCGCTTCCAGCTTTTCCGCGTGCGCCAGCGCCGTAATCTGCTGTGCCTCTTCGTGGGCGCGATGATCGCACCACAGGTAGTAGTCGTCCAGCGGCTGAAGCGATGCGTCTACCGGAATCACGCTTGATCCCGTCGTATCGAGCGCAATCGCCTCCACCTGGTCGCCGGAAATCGTGGCCGCCGCCACCGCCTTGCGCGTGGCCGCCGCCAGCGCCCGCATATGATCCCCATGCGCCTGCGTCGCATAGTCCGGGTCTTCGCGCTTGCGATGCAGCGGATACTCTTCCACCGCCGAACCCAGGCGGCCGCGTTCGCTGTCCATGATGGAGACGCGCACGCTCAGCGTCCCGAAATCAACTCCCGCAACGATAGCCATGGCATATTCCTGGAATGAAGTCGTTCCTCAGCGCACCCTCGAGGACCCTGGCCGATGGTCTCCTGTACCCATTCGAGAAAACGTTTGCCGAGAAACAACACACTAGTTTCCCCCTCCGCCCCCTGTCAAGGTTCTCGAAATCCGGGCAATAACCGGAAAAAGGGCTCTCTCGCTGGATGGCGGCCGGCAGGTTGGTGAGGCGACGCGATAACATCCTTCAGTTCAGAGTCGCAGACGTCAAACGGCGATTACCCACGGCTGCAGAACGGTATGAAGATCTTGGCCAGGGCGCAGACGTTGGGCAACTCCCTCCGATCCGCCGGCATCTTCGTCGGTATCTACTTGCGGGTACCCTCCCTCTCACAACCATGCATGGGCCCCTGCCAGACTTCGCACTACGCCGGCGGTTCTCTATGTTCACCCGATCCAATGCCCCCCTGCTGTTTCTACGCGTATCACAGATGTTCATCCTCGCATCGCTTACCACTGCGTTCGCCCCGCTTTCGGCGCTCGCGCAAGGCATTCCCGTAAAATTCGTTGCCGCACCAACTGTCGCACGAGGCTCCTTCGGCACCTGTCCCGCCTGCTCTGGCCCTTTATACGGTGCTTACAAAGCATTCACAGGCCGCTTCACCCGCAATGGGCCCCTGGACGTGGTGTTCTCCGGCGTGACCCCCAGCAATGGTCCCAATGTATACAACTACTCGCAGACCGCGCTCAACCAGGGAGGCGGCTCGTTCACAAAAGTCACCAACGGCGCGGGACTGTTTTACGATGGGTTCACTGGTGCGGATCTCGGCGCTGATTTGAATGGCGACGGCATCACCGACGCCATCACTCTGTGCGGCAACAACTGCAACGGCATTGTCGCTAATCAAATCCAAATCCAGCTCGGGGCGGGAGACGGCACCTTTGGCGCATCGAGTTACATCACGCTTGCCGGAGGCGCCTCTCCGAACGTGGTGGCAGTGGGGGATTTCGATGGCAACGGCTCAACGGACATCGCAGTTCTGACCGCGAGTGACACCCTTGTGATTCTGTTGAACGATGGAAGCGCGAACTTCCATACGGCTTTTACATACACATTGCCCGCTGGCTCGGGCAATGGCGGAATTCTTGTCGGCGATTTCAATGGCGACACCCTGGCTGACGTTGCCCTGGTTGAAGGTGCAGCCGTGACACCCTATCTGGCGACGCACGGCGGCGCACTGGCGCGAGGCACGACCATCACGACGGCTGGATCGCCCGCATCAGTCGTCGACGTGAACCATGACGGCTTCGCCGACATCGCGGTTCTCACATCAACCGGCGTGCAGTTCGTGCTCGGCAGCTCGGGCGGTCAATTGAAAGCCGGCAAGAACATCCCGGTCCCTGGCCTGTCCTCCCCCCTCGTAATTGCGGACTTCAATAACGACGGCGTGCTCGATCTGGCCACAACGGGGTCCGCCTCGGTGAGCGTCTACCTCGGCAATAGTACCGGCTCCTTTGGTTCGCCAACCGTTTATGGCACAGGGAACTCCCCGGTTTCGTTGCTGGCCGGCGATTTCTACGGTTCGGGCAGGATCGATTTGATGACGTTTGATGCGGGAGATGCGGGTCTGTCGATCATGCAGAACATCGGCGGCGGCAGTTTTTACGCTGCCCGCGTGACCCATTCCAGCAATGCCACGGGGATCGTTGCCGGAGATTTCAATCGCGATGGCAAGCCGGACGTCGCAGTGGTCAACACGCCGAATTGCCAGTCTCCATGTAAAGGAACTATCACGGTGTTCCCGGGCACCGGCTCCAATTACTTCAACGCCGGAAAGACGTATCCCATCGGCATGCATGGCGCAGCCATAGCTGCCGGGGACTTGAATCACGACGGTATTCTCGATCTTGTCGTGGTCAATTCCGTCGCGGGGGATGCAGCCGATACCAGCGTGCTGCTGGGTAACGCCAATGGAACATTCCAGCCGGCACGCAACTATACTTTTGGCTCGCTCAGTAACGAGGCTGTGCTGATCGACATGAACAAAGACGGCAAGCTCGACCTGGTGACAGCGGGCGGTGTTGCGCTGGGTAAAGGAGATGGCACCTTCGCGGCACGAAAACCCCTCCCGGGATTCATCTATGACCCGACCCTTCATTTTGCCGTCGCCGACGTGAATGGCGACGGCAAGCTGGATGTCGTGGTGGCCGATTCCGGCCCCAACGTCGGCGATTGCAGCGGCGAATTTCAGGTCCTGCTCGGAGATGGCAAGGGAGGATTCACCACTGGACAAAACATCTTCAACCAGCTTACCGAACCCGTAACCTCTATTGTCTTGGCTCCGATGCGAGCAGGCGGCGCATACGACATCGTCTTTTCGTATGTGGGTAGCTGTGGTGCTCAAGCGGGCGGACAAACAATATCTGGTGCAGGCATATATGTTGGCGATGGTAATGGCACCGGCACGTTTACGAACAACACTTACGGTCTGGTGCAGGGCGAGGCGTTCAGCGACCTGATCGTGAATGGTCCTGTGGTGGTTGCCGACTTCAATGGAGACGGAAAGCCGGATTTAGGCGTCGGTACAGCCAATCACTTTGCCGTCGTGCTGGGTAACGGCGACGATACATTCCAGCCGCAGCAACTCTTCACGGTCGACAACTACCAGGAGAACATCAATTCCCCCGCGGGCACCACAACCGTTGTGCCCAGCGGCATCGCAGTTGCAGATTTCCTGAAGGATGGTAAGCCCGATGTGGCGTTGACCTCGGGACTTGGCGTTGCGCGCCTCTATAACGCCACACGGTAAACGCTTCGATCCTCACACACGCAGAACGGGAATGATGGCCGGCTGCATTCTCGTGAAATCTGCATCCCTCTCCGATATCATTCAGGGATGCTCGATGGAGGAGGGGACTGGTGATATCGCGACGCGATTTCCTGGCAACAGGCACGGTGGGAACTCTGGCTATGGCATCGGCCGGATTCCCCAGGGCCTTGGCCGAGGACCCGAATAAATTCGGCGTTCAGCTTTACGTTCTTCGTGGTCTGCTGGCCAGGGATTTCGACGGCACGCTGGCCAAGGTCGCGGCAGTGGGAATCAAGCACGTCGAATTCGCGGGCTTTTATGGCCGTACCGCGAAACAAATCCGCGTCAGCCTGGCCAACGCCGGCCTGTCGGCCAGCGGTGCGCATTGTCTTCGGGCCGCGATGCCCGACGATGAAGTCCGCCGCTTGATCGACTTCTGTCACGAAGTCGGAATGCCGTACATGATTGCCGCCGTGCCGTCGATTAAACCTGCCACATCCTCGAGCGCCAGTAAGGCTGCGTCTGACAATCCGTTCGACCACATCGAGCTTGAGGATTGGCGATGGAGCGCGGAGCGATTCAATGCCATCGGCGCTCGAGTGCGCGATGCGGGAATGCGGTTCGCGTATCACAACCACAACATCGAAGCGCAGAAGTACGGCGATATCGTAGCCTTCGATGAAGTGCTGCGCCTGACCGATCCTGCGGTGGTGGGTATCGAATTCGACATCGGCAATTTCATCGCCGGGGGTGGCGATCCCTACCCTTACTTTCAAAAGTACCCGCATCGATTCGAGCTCGCCCATGTCAAGGAATGGGTTTCACCGTTTAAGCCTGTCTTCACGACCAATTTTCCCAAGTACGCACCATTCGGCCAGGGAACGACGGACTGGAAAAAGCTGCTCGACGCGCTGAAAAATGCCGGCGTCAAGGAAATCTTCATCGAGCAAGATGGGACAGAGAGCGGCGACGAACTGGGCGCCGTCCGCCAGGCCTATCGGTTCCTGCTCCAGGTGTGAAACGGTCAACCCATCGTTTTTGGCGAGTCAACCCTCCTGTGACCTTACTCAATCTGCTGTTATGCGCGCGGCGGCCGAACGCGAAGACCTCACCGAAAAGTAGGCGCTGCAGGTTCATCATTCGCGGGCGGCTCAAGTCTTGACAGCCATCGGCATCGGCAATCAGAATCGACATTCTGCAAATTGGAAAGGTCGGCCCATGCCTGGCTCCAAAGGATTGTCACGACGGCGATTTCTCTCCGGAGTCGCCTCCACCGCCGCCACTTCGTGCTTGCCCCTGGCGGGCGCGGCAATCCTTACAGCGGATGCGACGGCCGCACCTGCCGGCCAGAACACCAACGTTCGCGAGTCCCGCGAGTCCGCCACCTCCGCGCCGGTGATCATTGTGAATTCCGGATATCGACTGCTCATCGATTCCGTTCGCGGATCGATCGCTTCGTTTCAGTCCACATATGGCGCCGACCGCGAATTGCTGATTCGAGACCACGTTCGCCTACCCCTGTTCAACATCGAGTTCATGAACGACCGGTCCGAGTTCAAGTTGGTGGCTTCCTCTGAAGCGAAGAAGATCACGGTGCGAAAAGACCAGAAGGAGAACGAACAAACCGTCACCATCGAATACAAAGAGATTGGCGAACTGCCCGTTGATGCGATCGTCACGATCCGGTGTCCGGCGAACGAGGCGCTCACTTACTGGAATCTCGAATTGAACAACGGAACCAAATCCTGGATCGGTCACGTCCAGTTCCCCGTGATCGAAGTGCCGTTTGATAAGCCCATGGAGAGCGATCCAAGCCACATCCTCTCGTCCTCGTTGGATGGATCGCTGGCGGGCCCCGTGGAACCCGCGGTATATCAAAGACCCATCTGGACTCGCCATACACCTCTCGAGCGCCAGTGGGGAGGAACCGGCAACATCACGCCGGAGTTGTGGCTGGAGGATATCTGGGCAGGCAGGCAGCGAAACACGCCCGATATCTGGCGCTACCCGAACTATCCGGGTCAATGGGCTTCGACCCAGTTGATGGCCTATTACAACGCCGCGGGCGGCTTGTACATGGCGTGCGATGATGCAACGGGTTTGCCGAAGTTTATCGATCGGGTTATGGAGGAGGACGGAGTCACCCTGGGGCTCGCGCATTACCCCGGCACACGCGGCCCCGGCGCGACGAAACTGCCCTACAACGTCGTGCTCGGCACCTTCCACGGCGACTGGTATGCCGCTGCGGAGATTTATCGGGAGTGGGCACAGAAGCAGCCGTTCTGCGGGCGCAAGCTGGCCGATCGAAAGGATTGTCCGAAGTGGATCACTGAATCGGCTGTGGGTTTTGCCTTTCCGATGCGCGGCCAGGCCGACTGGGACGGCCCGTCCAAAGAGAATCCCGAATATACTCCCGCGAGCAATGCTTTGCCATACCTGGAGAAGCTCGCGCAAGTGCTTGAGAGTCCTCTCATGCCTTTCGTCTACAACTGGGAGCGGCCCGGCCCATGGGTTCAGCCCGATGCCTTTCCCCCACTCGGCGGGGAGGACACCATGCGCGAGTTCATGAACAGAGCAAAAGAGAAGGGCTGGTCCCCATTCCTCTACGGAGACAGCCTCTGCTGGGTCACCTGGCAGGGAAACACCGGCTACGATGGAATGCCGTATTTCCGCTCCCATGGCGGGGAATCTGCCGTGGCTCGGAGGCCGGACGGGTCGTTCGTCGAAGATGTATGGCCGTGGAGAAAGAATTATTGGGTGTGTGTTGGAACCGAGAAAGGACGACAGATGATTCTGGACATGACTCGGAACATGGCCCAACTCGGACCCAGCGTGGTGCAGCAGTTAGACCAGGGTCCTGGACCGGTGGCCTGCTATGCCACCGACCACGGCCATCCGCCGGTGCCCGGCCCCTGGATGACAGAAGGCTTCAAGAGCCTGCTCAAGGCCGATACCGAGGTTGCGCGCTCCGTGAATCCTGGTGTCGCGATGGCATGCGAAGGAGCTCCGCCTGAAATCTTTCTCCAGGATTTTCAGATCTGGGACGGCCGCATGAGGACGACTCCGTTGTATTCGTTTCTCTACCACGAATACTTGAACGGCCACGAAGGCTTCTTCGGGAACCGCGTCAATGATGAAGCTTTGCGTCTTTCGGTGGGAAGGGCCATCGTCAGCGGATACATGCTCAATTTCACTCTTCGCGACAAGGGGTTGATTGAGTATGACTGGGACCAAGCCTGGGCGCGCGCCATTCCCGACCAGGCGGCCATTCTTGATTGGGCCAAAAGAACAAACCACTTTCGCAATGGAATCGCGCGCGATTTTCTTGTTTTCGGTCGCATGCTGCGGCCTTGGACTGTGGACAACGTAACATTGCGCGACTTTGGCTGGGGCAAAGAACCGCTGGTGCAGTCTGCAACGTGGCAAGCTGCCGATGGCAGAATCGGCATTGTGCTGGCAAACTGCGCCGACCTTGGCGAGTCGCCCCGCGTGGAGTTGAGAGGACAGGGAAACAAGACGGTGGCTCTGAATATTGATGGCCAGCCAAGCACGCGGAGTGTGCAACTTCCCACCGTCGTAGATATGGATATGCAGCCTCGTTCTCTTGCGCTGATTGAGGTGAAATAAGTTCAGGTCCGCGATGAGTCTACGGTTTTGCGAAGAATTCCCGCAATCGCGGTTGAGCCTCGCACGCTTCTTTTTTACCGGCGGTAATTCCTGAATGCTGTAGCAAACACACCAAGAATATATGTAATTAAAGATTGTCATTCTTTGGCGGCAAAATAGGACCGATACACCGCCCTATCCAGTCGTCCATTTCCAGGGGACAGTCCGTCCCTCTCGCACGCTACTCGTCACAACAAGATCACCAGCTTCAGATTGGGACGAGCATTTGCATGAGCCTGCGCGTGCGAGCGGCAAGAATCATGTCTTGGCAGCGTGCATAGACAAGCTCTTCGATCGTGACCCCCCCACGTCATGCCGAGAAGCTCTGCACCGGAATCGCCGTATTCCTTCAGTGACGGGGATCGGCCGAAAGGGCATGCGATGAGCCGCTTTTTCCAATGTTGTCTCTTCGGACTTCTGTGTATCGCTGTGACTGGAGCCCTGCAGTTGTCCGCACAAGTTGAAACCGGACAGCTCGCGGGAACAGTGATGGACTCCTCGGGAGCAGTTATTCCGGGCGCGGCGATAACTGTCAGGAATCTTGGCACCAACGCCGTTCGAAATGAAGTTAGTTCAAACGACGGCACTTATAGAGTCACTGGGCTCGAACCGGCTACTTATGAAGTCAGCATCCGCGCTTCGAGTTTTCAGACTTATACCGCCAAGGCGCAGATCACGGTAGGCGGCCATTTAACCCTGGACGCTAAGCTCTCCATCAGCGGAACGGCAACGCAGGTAGAAGTCATTGGCGAGGGCGGATCGCAGATCAATACGCAGACACAGGACCTGTCTCAAATCATCAGTGAGGAGCAGGTCGCACAGTTGCCAAGCCTCAGTCGAAACCCCTATGACTTTGTGGCCCTCTCCGGCAATGTGTCTTCCGGCGACAGCTCCAACAGCGGCGACTCCCGTTCGAATAATACTTACCAGAACGGGCCGAGCAGCACCCGCGGCGTGGGTTTCAGTATCAACGGCCAGCGCACCAGCGGAACTGAAGTCCTTCTCGACGGAGTGGAAAACATTTCCGTATTCGGCGACGCCATTGGAGTTTATGTCCCCGTTGATGCCGTGCGCGAATTCCGCGTCACCACGAGTAACTTCGAAGCCCAATACGGGCGCGCTTCTGGCGGCGTTGTGAACGTCTCCACAAGAGCCGGGAGTAACACCTTCCACGGAGGTGCATGGGAGTACAACCGCATTGCGGCCTACACATCCAACACCGAGACCAACGACCAGATCAACTCCAAGTTTCTGGCCGACGGCGGAACCGGGCCACTTCCAGCCCCGAAAGGCCAATTTACCCGCAATCAGTTTGGCTTTTCGGCGGGCGGACCTGTAATGAAGGACCGGCTGTTCTTTTTCGGAAGCACGGAGTGGACGCGGGTCCGTAGTGGTGCAACTCTCAGCGCTGCTGTCCCAACCTCGGACTTTATCGCTCTGACCGCAGCGAATGTGCAGGACTACTTCAGCAAATACGCCGGCGGCAAAAGTTTCAAATTCAACAAAACTTATCTTTCCGGCCCCAACGGCATTGGCGCGGTCGCGGGAGTTCCGGATGGTACTCCGGTTTTCGGGCAGGTGACCTTCACTGCTCCCGCCAATGCAGGTGGTGGCGTTCCGCAAAACACTTATAACATTGTTGGGCGCGCGGACTATGTTGTCGGCGACAAGACACAGATGTTCTTCCGCTATGCCAATTACGACGAAGTTGACCAATCGGGCGGGATCTTCGCGTCTCCGTACTCGCAATATGATGTTGGCGAGACATTTCAGGATACCGCCTATCTGCTGAGTGTTAGTCACGTGTTTAGCCCCAGTGTTCTTACCAGCACAAAACTGAGCTTCAGTCGCTTGAATTCCTTCCAGACTTACGACACTTCGTTGCAAAATACGCCGGTACTTATCACGTCTGTGAACGCGCAGGTTCCCGGCACTTCTACGTTTATCCAGCTTCCAGGTTTCTTCGACGAAAACCCTGCCATCGGTGGCCTGCCCTTCGGCGGCCCGCAGAACACCATTCAATGGAACCAGGACTTGAATTGGACCAAAGGCAAGCATTCCATGCAATATGGCCTGCAACTTCTTTACATCCAGGACAACAACGCCTACGGCGCATTCGCCCAGGCGACCGAACAATTAGGAAGCAGCGCCGCTGGTGGAATACAGAACCTCGTCTCAGGTAACCTCGGCGTCTTCGAAGCCGCCGTGGATCCTAAGGGCAGCCTCCCTTGTGTCAGAAATCCGTATACCGGGACTCTCGCGCAAACTGACGCCTGCTCCATCGCATTGCCGGCGGCTTCACCTTCTTTTGCGCGCAGCGAGCGGTTCCATGACTGGGCAGCCTATGGGCAGGATGCGTTTAAGATTACGCCAAAATTCACTTTCAACTATGGGGTGCGCTACGAGTACTACGGCGTGCAGCACAACAATCATCAGAATCTCGATTCAAACTACTATTATGGCTCGGGGTCCACTTACCAGGAGCAGATCCGCAATGGCCAGGTATTTACTGCTCCCTTGAGCCCCATACACGCGCTATGGCGGCCTCAGTATGGAACAGTTTCGCCGCGTGTTGGATTTGCTTACGACGTGTTTGGCGACGGCCGTACCTCGGTTCGCGGCGGAGGTGGGATAAGTTATGAGCGCAACTTCGGCAACGTCACGTTCAACGTAATCCAGAACCCGCCCAACTATGCCGTCGTGGTCCTGAATGGTTCAGCCAATCAGCCCATCCCCGTCACTAGTTCCAATGCAGGGCCTCTGGCCGGCTCTTCGGGAAAAGTACCGCTTCCTCCGACCAGCCTGCGCAATGTCGACGAGAATATTCGCACGGCGCAAACGCAGTTCTATAGCCTCGCCATCGAGCATCAGCTGGCTCCGAACACGATTCTCTCGCTTCAATACGCAGGTGCGCGAGGACTCCACCTCTACGACGTCAAGAACATCAATGGACTGGGGAGCGGCAATGTGTTCGCCGGCGACCCGCTTTCCGACGGCAACGGCAATGTAGCTCTGACCCGCCTCAACAGCCAGTATTCGAACATCAACAATCGCGGCTCGAATGGCGATTCCTATTACCACGCGTTTAACGTTCAGTTCCAGAGCACCGATCTGCACCATACCGGACTGAGTCTGGTGGGCAACTATACGCTCTCGCATGCGACCGATGAATTGAGCACATCGTTCTCAGAAACGGGAAATGCGGCTTTTCTCCTCGGCTACATGAATCCATTCCATCCGGAACTGGATCATGGCAACAGCGATTTGGACATTCGCCACCGCCTGGTGATTGCGCCGATCTATAAAGTCCCATTCTTCGCCAACGGTCATAACGCCCTGAAGGAGGCGTTTTTCGGCTGGCAAATCTCGGGCATCTATAACGTCCGAACCGGTACCCCATTCCCATACTTTGATAGCACCAATGATGCGCAGGCCCCGCAGGGGTACAACGTTCCCCGCTATGCGCCTGGCGCACCCCTCAGTCAACATACGTTCAAGTCGACGAACGGAGCCGATGGCGGCGGGGGCAACACATATCAGATCGGAAAGCTGCCCCCCGCAGTTTCGTTCGCGAATAAGTCTATGGCCGTACCCGGATTCCCCAACGGCACGTCAGATTGGGGTCCCTATCCAGCCAACATGACCGCCCGAAATGCGTTTCGCGGGCCCGGAGCATGGAACCTGGACGTTGCGCTCAGCAAGACGTTTCCAATCCATGAACGAATCAACCTGGTGTTCCGCGCCGAAGGGTTCGACATCTTCAACCACCACAATCTCTACATCCAGGAGGGTCTGGATGATGTCGCCAACGTAGGGTACGGTGTCCCTGTGCCTGTGACTGCCTCGAAGGGCGGAGTGGGAAATAACGGCGGCGCGAATGACGAGCGCCGCTTCGGCCAGTTCTCGCTGGCCGTCAACTTCTAAACGTTCCAGGGATGAGTACTTCGCTTGGCCGGGCGTTTGCCGTCCATGCGAAGTACTCATCTTTCCGGCTCGAAAATAAATCCACACTTTTCTATCCGTCCAAGGCTGAAAGTGCCGTTTCAGGGTAACTTTTCCATTTCGCCGGCACGGTTAAAGAACGACCAATAAAGCGTAGTAATTGTCCACCAGGAAACCCTTATAGCCGTTGAAATACCTCGCCAGTCCCTTCCAATCCTGGATGTTGCTGATCCTGCGGGAAAATCTTTTGATAACCGGCTAAAGGTCGTGGTACTATCCATGCCGCAACCCTTCCTTAGCTACAATTCAACGCAAAGATTCCTGGAAGTTGGCAAACGGCGCTCGCATTCTTCTGCAGGGATAGGGAGACCTCCTTTATCAGTTGGCTGCCAGGAGCTGTACACAATGGCGCGATTGGATGGGTAACCCGAGGACAAAAGGGTAGTTGGTGAGCGGCGCAGGACGTGGATCCGGGGTGGGGTTCATGGTGCGGTCACTCCAAGATGTGATCTGGGCCCTTGACTGGCGATTCCTTGCTGTTTTTACTCAATTGCATACTCAATTTCTCCGCAGTTTTCAATGGACGAGGGAACGATGATCCGTTTTGGCAAGTGGCTGATGGTTGCGGGACTAAGCTTGGGACTCTTCAAAGGAACAGAGCTAAGGGCGGGTGTGGCTTTTCAGCCAGTCGTGCCTGAGGAACTCAAAATGACCAGTGAGCCCCAGGCTCCGGGTGCTCCCGCGATCATCCTCTACCGGCAGGTCGACCGGGATGACAACAGCGGATCCTCCCACCAGGACGAGTATGTTCGGATCAAGATTCTCACCGCGGAGGGACGCAAATACGCCGACATTGAGATACCGTTCTTCAAGGAAGACCAGAAAATCATCAATGTTCACGGGCGCACTATCCGGCCGGATGGATCCATCGCAGATTTCAACGGGAAAGTATTCGAAAAGAACCTTGTCAAAGGCAGAGGAGTGAAATATCTGGCCAAGACCTTCACCCTGCCCGATGTTCAGGTTGGCGGCATCATTGAATACTTTTACACCGTAGACTATAGCGACAACTACATCTTTGATTCCCACTGGATCCTGAGCGATGAATTGTTCACCAGGCACGCGCAATTCTCGTTAAAGCCCTACAAAAGCTCTTACCAGCAGTTCGTGCTTCGCTGGAGTTGGAATTCTCTGCCGGCGGGCACTGACGCGCCCAAAGAAGGGCCTGACCACATTGTCCGGTTGGAGGCCAAAAATATTGCCGCGTTTCAGAGCGAAGACTTCATGCCTCCCGAGGGCGAATTGAAGTCCCGTGTGGACTTTATCTATGAGAACGGTGCTCCGGTCAAGGACGAGGTCGAGTTCTGGAAGAAGACTGGGAAGTCCTGGAACGATTCCTTGGAAGGGTTCGTCGGCAAGCGAAAAGCCATGGAACAGGCTGTGGCGCAAATTGTTTCGCCAGGCGATTCGCAGGAGGTAAAGCTGCGCAAGATCTACGACCGGGTCCAGCAGATTCGGAACCTGTCCTACGAAGTGCAGAAGACCGAGCAAGAGCAAAAACGAGCCAAGGAAAAACTGCCGGAAAACGTAGAGGACCTGTGGAAGCGCGGCTACGGCAGCGGCACTCAGCTCACCTGGTTATTCCTCGGCCTGACGCGAGCCGCGGGGTTTGAGGCCTACGGATGCTGGGTCTCCGATCGCAAGGACTACTTCTTCTCTCCCATTACTCGTGAAGGCCGCAAACTCAACTCCAACGTCGTTCTCGTCAAGCTGAATGGAAAGGATCTTTATTTTGACCCCGGGGCGGCCTTCACGCCGTTTGGAATGTTGACCTGGGTGGAGACCGGAACGCCGGGATTGCGATTGGACAAGGACGGTGGCGCCTGGATTACCACCACGCTTCCCCAGGCCGCACAATCGCGAATCGAACGCGTAGGAAAGTTCAAGCTCTCCGAAACGGGTGAATTGGAAGGCAAGCTTACCGTTACCTACACCGGGCTTGAGGGCATGTATTACCGCGTGGAAGAACGCAACGATGACGATGTGGCCCGTAAGAAGTCTCTTGAAGAACGAATCACCTCTCAAATTGGCGGTCATGCGGAAGCCGAGTTGACCAACAAACCCGATTGGACCAGTTCTGAAACACCCCTGGTCGCCGAATTCAACTTGAAGATCTCCGACTTTGCGATGAATGCGGGCAGCCGGACCGTAATTCCTGCCGCAATCTTTACCGTGGCAGAAAAAGACATATTTCAACATGCCAATCGGGTTCACCCGATTTACATTGATTATCCCTACGAAAAGTACGATGACCTTACCCTGGAGATTCCCGCCGGATGGCATGTAGGCAGCGTGCCGTCGGCCCGGGATGAGGGCCAGAAGGTGGTTCACTATTCCTTGAAAGTGGACCAGGCAGCCGGCGCCGTCCATTTAACCCGGAAATTGACCGTGGATTTTCTCCTTCTCGAACAGAAGTACTACACCGCGCTACGAAATTTTTTCCAGTCAGTCCGGGCCGGCGACAGCGAGCAGGTGGTCCTGCAATCAGGAGAAGCCCATGCCAGCAAGTAAGTTCGGCAATGGATCTTCTTTACTTCAGGCAGGTCGTCCATGGCAGCTTGCGTCCTTCTGCATCATGGTATTCGTGGCATCCATTGCACCTCCGGCCGCAGCGGCGGGCGACGCTCCTTCCTGGTTGCGAGCGCTCACTGGAGTGCAGCTTCCTGGCTATGACGATAAGACCGATGCCGTCGTGCTCTATTCAGAAACCAATGTAACGGTCCTATCCGCAGACAAGATCAAGACCCATATGCGCGAGGCCTACAAAATCCTGCGGCCGGACGGCCGGGAGCATGGAATCGTCTCCGTCTATTTCAACCCGCGCAGAAAGATCACAAATCTCCACGGGTGGAGCATTCCCGCGCAGGGCAAGGATTACGAGGTCAAGGAGAAGGATGCCATCGATGTCGCGGCTCCTTTCGACGGCGGCGAACTTATCTCGGATATCAAATACAAGATCCTGCGAATTCCCGCCGCCGATCCTGGAAATATCATCGGATACGAATACGACATCGAGGATCAGCCGTTTTGGTTACAGGACACTTGGCGCTTTCAGCAGAGCGACCCGGTGCGGGAAAGTCATTTTTCTCTCCAGCTTCCTCCCGGCTGGGAGTACAAAGCGTCCTGGTTTTCTTATCCGCAGGTGAATCCCACCGAAGCGACTGGCGCTGCTTCGCAATGGGCAGTGAGCGACGTCAAGCCGATCCGGCCTGAACCCGACATGCCGCCGGTGAGCGGAGTCGCCGGCCAGATGATCATTTCCTTCTTCCCCCCGGGCGAGAAGTCGCGGAAAAACGAGTTCGGAAGCTGGCAAAGCATGGGAGTGTGGTACGAGGGTCTGATCGATACCCAGTTAGGCACGTCGGACGCGATCAAGCAGGAGGTGAATCAGTTGGTGGCCGGGAAGACCACGCTAACCTCCAGGATGCAGGCCATCGCCGCCTTTCTGCAACACGACATTCGTTATGTCGCAATCGCGCTCGGCATTGGTGGTTGGCAACCCCATGCCGCGCCCGAGGTCTTCACCCACCACTACGGGGACTGCAAAGACAAAGCCACGCTCATGCGAACCATGCTGCGCGAAATCGGCGTGGACTCGTACCATGTGGTGATCAACGACGAGCGCGACTCGGTGACGCTGAACTCGCCGGCACACAACGGATTCAATCACGTCATTCTTGCCATCAAGTTGCCTGATGACCTTCGAGATCCATCACTTATCGCGGTAACGCGGCACCCCGCGCTGGGGAGGATACTGTTCTTTGATCCCACCGACGAAATGACCCCCTTTGGACAGGTGCGGGGGCAACTGCAGGCAAATTATGGCTTGGTGGTGTCGCCTGCAGGTGGAGAACTCCTCCAAGTACCGCAACAGGAATCTGCCACAAATTCCATCCTGAGAGAAGGAAAACTGACACTCGACAGCAAAGGAAAACTGACCGGAGATGTAGAGGAAACCCGTCTTGGCGATCGAGCTTCCTCAGAGCGCTACAGGCTGCGCGCGGTCAACAAGAGCGCGGATCGGATCAAGCCTTTCGAGAGTCTCCTGTCTGGCTCGCTATCGGGTTTCAAGATTGTCCATGCAACCATGACCAACCTCGATCTGACCGATCAGCCGCTCGTCTTCCATTACAGCTTCGAAACGGATAACTACGCGAAGACGGCGGGTAACTTGTTGCTGGTGCGGCCGCGCGTCCTCGGGGTCAAGACGTCGGGGATACTGGAGTCGAAAGAGCCGCGAACCTTTCCCATTGAATTCGACGGACCATACCACGACACCGACAGGTTCGAAATCGCTTTGCCGCCAGGGTTCGAAGTCGACGAATTACCCGCTCCCGCGAATGTGGACTTCGGCTTTGCAAGCTACCACAGCAAGACAGAGGCGAGCGGGCGATCGATACTCTACACTCGCAGCATCGATGTAAAGCAACTGACCATCCCCGTGGACAAAATGGAAGATCTCAAGAAATTCTACCGGGTCATTGCCGCGGATGAGCGCAACACCGCCGTTCTGAAGTCTGCCGACACGCAAAAGTAGCGTTATCTCCGATTAGCCGTTGCGCAGAGCCCTCATCGGACTTACGCGCGATGCTCGGCGCGCTGGGAAATAGCCCGAGATCAAAGCCACCGCCAACACCGCCAGAACCATGGCGAGAAATGTCCGCGCGTCCCACGGAGACGTGGAATAGAGAAGGGAAGCGATGAGTCGGGCCACGGCCAGCGATGCAAGAGTGCCCAGAAATACACCGCCAAGAGTCAGACGCAGAGTGCGGCCAAGCACGTCCCGCAGCACGCGGCCTGCGGTGGCGCCCAGGGCCATTCGCACCCCGATCTCCTGTGTCTTTTGCGCGACGGAATAGGAGATCACTCCGTAAATTCCCAACGCCGCCAGCAGCACGCCGAGACCCGCGAAGATTGTAACCAGCAGGACAAAAAATCGCCGCGGGGATACGGCGTGATCGACCAGCGACTGTAGGGGCCGGAACTCGGCCGCCGGCTGGCCCGGGTTCAGCGAGCGCAAGGTGCCGAGCACGCTCGACGCCAGCGATTCCGGCGCGACACGAGTGCGTATAACCAGGGTTGCTCCTTCCGCGTCGGCGTTCTGTGTCATGGGAACGTAGACCTCCGGGCTCGAGGCAGTTTCAAGGCTGCTCTCGCGGACGTCGGCAATCACGCCGATCACGCGCACCGGATTCTTTTCAATTCCATTGGCCATCTTCCCCACGGCATCCTGACCGGGCCATTCGCGCCGGGCCGCGGCCTCGTTGATGATCACTACGTGCTGGCTTGCAGGCGTGTCATTCCATGCAAAATCGCGTCCGGCGCGCAGGCGCATGCCCAGGGTCGGAATGTACCCCGGCGTGACGAGATACACCAGTGCACTCGAGTCACGATTTTTGGAGGCATCGCTGCCCACTGCCTGCAACCCCCAACTGCGGTTGCGGTCGAGTGGAAGCATATCCGCGATCCCGGCCGATTCGATACCGGGCAATGCCGAGACCCGACGCAACATTTCCTGCAATATCGGTCCGCGTCTTTCGAACTTGCCGCCGTCGTCATAATCGACCACCATGCTGGCGGCGTGCATGGGCTCAAAGCCGAGATCCACATCGAGGACGCGTAGGAAACTGCGCAGAAGAAGACCGGCCCCGACCAGCAGCACGCACGCCAGCGCAATCTCCGAGACAATGAGAGTGGCGCGAAACCGCTCGTGGCTGCGGCCGGCCGCCATGCCGCTGCCATTCTCTTTCAGAGCCGCCTGCAGATTCCCGCCCGACATCTTGAAAGCCGGGGCGAGGCCAAACAGAGCGCCGACAGCGAGGGCGATCAGCAGCGTCCAGCCCAGCGAAGCCGAGTCAACGCCAATGCTGGCGAGCAAGGGCAGGGTCATCGAGCCCTGGTGAGCCAGGTAAAAGACAATGCCGAACGCGAAACAAAGGCCCAGCACGGCGCCGGCTATGGAGAGCACGAGGCTTTCCGTGAGTAATTGGCGAATCAGCCGGCCCCGGCCGGCCCCCAGGGTGCGGCGCATGGCGAGTTCCTTGCTCCGCGTGGCGGCGCGCCCCAGCTGCAGGTTCGATAGATTCACGCACACGATCAAAAGAATTACGCCGACCGCGCACCACAGCACGACAAGCGAGCGGCGCAGTTTGCCGCTGACATGATCCTTTAAAACCGTCAGGTCCGAAGCGTAGTCCTCATACCAGTCGGGATGAATTTTCTTCAGGTGCGGAAACAGGCTATCCGCTTCCTCCTGCGCCTGTGCCACACTCACTCCCGGCTTCAGACGACCGACAACCGCCAGCGTATTTCCCCAGGTCCGCCAGAAATCCATCACCGCGGGTACGAACAGATCCACCTTCATGCCCGGAGCGAAGACGCCGCCGAAATCGAAACCGGCCGGAAGAACGCCAACCACAGTCACAGGTTTTCCATTTACGCCCACCGCCTTGCCCACGATTGCGGGGTCGCCGCCGAACTGGCTTTTCCAGAAGTAATAACTGAGCAGAGCCGCAGGGCGTCCGCCCTTCTGGCATTCTTCTTTCGTGAAGTCGCGGCCCACGACAGGTGTAACGCCGAGCGTCGAAAAGAAATTGTCTGCAACTTCCACCGCTGCCAGTTGTCGAGGCTCGCCGCTGCCGGTCAGCTTGTACTGGATCGAGCCGTAGAAGGTTTGATAGCTCGTCACCGATGCAAAGGATTGATTGTTCCGCTTGAATTCCTCGTAGGCGTCCACGGTATAAGTCTGGCCGGAGAGCCCCGCGGCAGCGCGTTCCTTGGCGGCGATCGATTTGCCTCCTGCGAACCACACCAGCCGCTCCGACGCCGGGAACGGCAAAGGCCGCAGCAAAAGCGTATTCACCACGCTGAAGACAGCCGCGTTTGCGCCGATTCCCAGGGCAAGCACCAGCGTGGCGACCGTTGCGTAGCCGGGGTTATTGCGCAGCGTGCGGAGTGTGTGGCGGACGTCGCGCGCGCATTCCACCAGGAACTCGCTCCATCGTCTCCTGCGGTCCATGTTTCCTCCCAGCTTCTCGCCAATATGCTGCACGCTTCGGATGTCTCCAAATTGCCGCTCTGCTTCTTTGCGAGCCGCATCCGGATGCCAACCGCGGCCAACCAGATCGTCCGTCTTGGCGTCCAGGTGGAAGCGCAACTCATCCTTCACATCGGCGATGGGGTCGGGGCCGAGCAGCCGCGCGTAGCGTCTCCAGATGGGAATCTTCTTCATGCCACTTCCCTGGGCGAGTTCAGCCGCGTCGCTCCCAGCACCTTCGCCACCGCAGCCGCATAAGCGTCCCAGTTCCTGCTTTCCTGCTGCAGCCGGCGGCGGCCCGCGGCAGTCAGCCGGTAGAACTTGGCCTTGCGATTGTTCTCCGAAAGTCCCCACTCGGCTTCAACAAGTTTTTTGTTCTCCAATCGCCACAGGGCCGGATACAACGTGCCCTCTTCGACCAGCAGAACATCGTCGCTCTGTCGGCGGATGAAGTCGGTAATGGAATAGCCGTGGAGCGGTCCCCAGATAAGCGACTTGAGAATCAAGACGTCCAACGTGCCGCGAAACAGATCAAGCCGGTTCTTGTCCACGGTCTCCCCTGTGATTTCATAGGGAGACTATCGCATCTCCCATGGAAATGCAAGGGGAAAGCGGAATGGCCTTCAACGGACCCTCGAACTACAGCTCCCAGCAGTCGAACGCGTCCATGCGCGGGTAATAGAGTCCCGCCTGGATAACCGCATCATTCCCGTGCAGATTGCGCAGGACCTTTGCATACAGCTCGAGTTGGGGAGCGAACAACGCACGGAGCTTCAGAAGTTCCTTGGCGCCGTTTCCGCCCTCCTTCGCCGTCTTGTAATCAATAATCCACCAGCACTGGTCGCCATCCGCATGCGGCGCGGGTCCGGCGCGAAAGACGCGGTCCACCCGGACTTCGCGCAGGTTCCCGCCGATTACTCCGGCCCAGCGGACTTCGCTGGCGGCTTCGGGATGGGGCGACAGTATCCATTGCCCCACCGTTTCATGCGAAGCCCGCGTTGCAATGTCCATTGCTTGACCGGCGATCGCAGCCGCTTCCTTTCGCTCTACCCCCGCCGAACGCAACTGCGAAACCATCCGCGGCTCAAAACGTTGCAACGCTTCGCGGGCCTCCGGCCATTCTTGCACGGCGCGCAGCCGCGCCAGTTCTTCCAGCAGCGAATGCACCGCGCTTCCCAGTGCGCGCGACAGCAGGCCGCCCTCGTGTCGCTGGTACAGTTGCGCCCCACTCAGTCCTGCAATTTCGCCGTCTCTGCGATCCGACGCAAAACTCGTCACGCGCGGAACATAGTCAAGAGGCAGCCGCTGGACAATGGCAGGTCGCGCGGCATTCGGCATGATTAAGAGATTGTCTGGCTCAGAGGCGGCGATCGATACAACACTGGAAACTTCCGGCTTCTTCGCCCATGTGTCGAAACGGCTTATTACCTCGCTCTCCAATGCCGACCAGGCAGTAGCCAGCAGGCTCTCCCGCAAGGTACAGAGCGAGTAACTTCCATCCCGCTCTGTCTTGAATTCCGGCCGCGCAAATAAATGCAATTCCTCGCGTGCTCGTGTCGCAGCCACATACAAAATTCGCCGCGTTTCCCGGGATTCGCGCGCATGATACACCCGATCGACCCAGGCTTTGCAATTGCCGCTTTCCCCACCTTTCGACGGTAATGGCGCGACCAGAAACTCGGTGATATCCCCGGAGTCGCCCGCGCCATCGAGCCCGCGCTCCAGCCACGACAGAAGCCGGCGATCACCGCGTCCGCACCCTGCTTGCAGATCCGGCACAATCACCACTTCAAATTCCAGTCCCTTCGCCTTGTGAATACTCATCAGCAGAATGCCATGTTCGCTGCTCGCGGCGGGATCAGGCTGTGCCGTAAGCTTCGCGAGCGCCGCTTCCAGCCCGCTGCCCAGCAGGTCCGGCTCGCCGTGCTCAAGTTGGTCAAGGGATCTCCAAAGCAGATCGAGATTGGCGCGACCGGTCGCGTCCACACAGTCCGCTCCTCCCAGGCGCAGCCATACCTGTTCGAGCCACGTCCCCAGGGAAGACGCAGGTCTTGCGGCACGCATCTCGCCCACGGTGGCCAGTACCTGGCTTATGCGCATCGCGGCTTTGCGGCCCTCGTTGCTTAACAGTGCCATCCGAGCGGCAAGCAGCTCAGGTACGGGCCGGCGAACAAGATCCGGGCTCTCGGCGCTGGTGAGCGCGTGCAGGTCGGCTAGCGACAAGCCGCACCATGGCGCGCGCAGAACCCCGAGCCACGCAACCCGATCTTCGGGATTAAGCAGGGCTCGTGCCAGCGCCAAAACATCCAGCACCTCGGGGCGATCGCCCAGTTTCTCGAGATCGACGGCGCGGAAGGGAATCGCCGCATCGCGCAGCGCCTTCGCGATGGGCTCGAGCGTCTTATATGTGCGGCCCAGAACGGCAATGCGAAACTTCTCCCCGCGCGCACGGGCGGCTTCGACTCTTTTCATTGAGCTGCGAATCTGTTCAACGATGGCGGCGGTCTGCTTTTCATGCGCCCGCGTACGCGCCTCTGCGGCTTCCTGCTTGCGCCGCATAGTGTCCGAAGCGAACGACCGGGCCCGCACAACTTGCGGAATGAAATCGAGATGCAGATGAAATCGCGGCTCGCCATCGGCGTCGAGTTTCCAGTCCGGTGTTTGCGCCGGCGAAAACGCAATTCCGCTTCCATCATTCACCGCAAAAATCTGGGCGAAGATATGGTTCAATTTGCCGACCAGGCTCGGCGTCGTGCGGAAATTTGCAGACAGTGGAACAAAATCCAGCGTTAGCGGATCACCGTCAGGCAGTTCGAGTCCAATGGCTCGCACGCGTGGAAACAACTCGGCATCCGCATCGCGAAAAGAGTAAATGGACTGCATAGGATCGCCGACCACGAACACCGACCGGCCCGTGTAGTCGGGCCACGCAGCCACCAGCGCACCGATCAGCTTGTGCTGGCGGCGGCTGGTGTCCTGAAATTCATCCACGAGTAAATGGCGAATGCCGTCGGCCACGGCAAGCGCCGCATCGCTGGGCAATCCGTCCTCGTCGCGGAGAACGCGCAGCGCCACCTGGGCCACTTCAGCAAAATCCACCAGGCCTGCCTCGGCAAACACCACTTGCAACTGGGCGGCCGCGTGGCGGAGCAGCGTGAAGCAGGCGCGCACAATCTGCCAGTCTTCTTCCGGATAGCGTGCCGGCGGCAAAGCGCGGATAGCGTCCAGCTTTTCCTCAAGGCCGGGCACACTCCTGAGCTCCTTGATCAGGTCGACGATCCGCTGCTTCTCATCCGGCGATTCCTTGGGAAATCCAAGCGCAATTGAGACAGATTTGCGCAAGCTTCCCTGTTGGGTCAGCAGCAAATCCGCAAGGCAGAGATATCCCTGCCGTGCCTGCTCCAATTCCTGCGCGCCTGAAAACGGTTGACACGGGTGGCCCGCGATCTGAAACAGCCGGCATTGCTTCCACTTGTTGCGTTGCCCGCAGGCAAAGCGTGCGAGGTCCATGGCTTCATCGCGCGTCTCCTGGTCGAGAAGCTGGTCCAGTTCTCTCAGCGCCTCGTCAACCTCCCGCGCGAATGGCCGCTCCAGTTTTTCGCGCAGCGCACTCCAGTCGGGATCGCGCTGAAACAGAAACTCCTGCATCCAGCGGTCGCGTTGTCCAAGCATGGTTGCCAGCAGGGTTTCCAGATCCTGCCAGCCGTTATCGCGCCACAGCAGCAGAGCTTCGATCGCGGGACTCAGCGAGGGCGCGGCGAGGTCGGAATCAGGATTGCCGATCTGTTCCAGCGTCCTCCGCGCGGCGCGATGGTATAGCTCGCCTGGGTTTTCGGAAATATCGAGTCCGCCGCCCAGTCCTGAGAGCAACGGCTGCTGCAGTGCCAGGTCGCGGCAGAACGAGTCGATCGTCGAGATGCGCAGTTGCGCCGGCATTCTCAACAGATCCCAACCCAGCGTCCGCGAACGCCGCAATGCGCGTCGCGCCAGCGACTCCATCGAAAACTCGTCGTCGAACCGGTCTCCTTCACCTGCCGAGGCCTTCTCCAACTCCGAGAGAATGCGATGGCGCATCTCAGCAGCGGCCGCCTTGGTGAATGTAATAGCCACGATCTGGCCCGGGTCTTCCACTTCTCCCAGCAGCCGCAGGAAGCGCCGCGTAAGCAAGTCGGTCTTGCCCGAGCCCGCGGGCGCCTGTACAAGAATCGATCGGCTTGCATCGAGCGCCCTCTCGCGCTGCTGCTGATCAGGCGGGGCCGGCCTCGTCGCACTACTCATCGGCCGCCTCCGCTCCAATCTCTTCTTCCTCCGGCTCCTGCTGGTCTTCGCGTTCGCGAACGCGGCAAAGCGTGAACAGGCCACACCGTTCGCACGTGCCGGGATAGTCCCGCGGATCCACATCGGCGCGGCCCGCTATAAAATCGCGCGCCAACTGCTCGATGGCGCGTCTCCACTCGGAAAGCTGCATCGGCGTGAGCGCGTTCTTCACCATACCCGAATTGGCATTGATGGTGCTGTCAATGGTTGCCAGTGCATCCGCAACCTTTCCTGCAAAGCTCATGTCCCCAGCGCGAACCTTGGCGAAGACCAGGCCTCCGAGCTCTTGTTCCGCGGGCAGCGCGAACCCGGCATACAGTGGCAGTTGCACATCGTCGGGGCGGGGAAGTTCCCATGATTTCGGCGAAACATTTCCCGACTTGTAATCGATCACCAGCAGCGAACCATCGTTGAGGCGGTCCACGCGATCGAGTCGCAGCTTCAGCGTGAGCCCGGCGGGTGAGGCCGTCGCTTCCACCTCCGTGGCGGCAACTTCAAATGGCAAACGCGCTCGCTCATATTCGAGCCACTGCGTGACGAGTCTGGTCAATCGCTGTTCCTCGAGCTCAAGGTAACGACCCGGCATCTGTTCGCGCGCGCCTGCGGGCATCTGGTCTTTGAGCACACATCGAACGTGGCCTTCCACAAAGGATCTCAAGTCCGCGCCCAGGTTCCGCAGCGCGTTCGATGTGCGAATCCCTTGCGGTGTGTCGCTCCACACCGCGTGCAGCACTGCATGCAGAAGCTGCCCGCGCTGTGCCGATGTCAGGCCCGGTTCGCCGTCCTCCCAGCCCGGTGCTCCCAGGCGTGCCGCGGCGAATGCTTTGAACGCGCACTGCGATTGCGAAGTGAGAACTGTTGACCCGCCCGGCACTTCATGCACCGGGATGACCTCGCGTTCCGTGCCTGCATCATCGAACAGGCTGAGTTGGCGCGGACTTTTCTTTGCCGCGGCCGACGGCAGCGCAATGGCAGCGGTATCCTGAAACGCGACCGTGGCGGATGCGCGCGGCGCTTCAGGCGTAAGCTCCGGGGGCAACGATTGCGGAGTCCCTGCGTGCAATTCAACCAGCCGCGACGTGCGTGCCTCCACATCTTCTTTCAGGCGCGCGTAGCTAAAGCAGACCCGCGGCGCGGAACTCATCACTCTGTCCGTCACTGACTCGGCCAACTGCCAATCGAGCTGAGGCGTCGCATGCGGCATCCCCACCTCGCGCTGCAGTTCGATGGGCAACAGTGGCTGCGTGCTTCCGGTGGAAGGCCATGCCTCTTCATCCGCGCCGAGAAACCAGATGCCGTCGGCCATAAGCCCCGCCGATTCCGCCGGCCCTGCAATCACAACGGGTGCATCCTGCGATTCCTCTGCGAACAGCATTTCCGAGAGGGCTCGATCCAACTCCGATAGAAATTCGGCCCAGTCGATCCGCCGCCCGTCGAACCCCAGAGATCCGCATACATCGACCGCCTGCTGCCACCGGTTCGTGGCCTGAAACTCAGCGCTTGTGAGTGGACGCGATCCCGGCCAGCCGATGGCCTGCAACAGTTGTGACGCGAGCCCCGCCCATTCCAATGGGATTTGCACGCGCGCAGAACTTTTTCTCAATCGCTGCTGCGCGGTAGTCATACGTTCCGTCCATGCCACGGCGGGAGTGGAGGATGCCGCAGGCTGGCGAAGAAACGCATCGAGTGTCCATCGCATCCGCTGCATTCCCCGGCGTCGCAGCGCGCGCATGTACGACTGCAGCGCGGCCGTCTCTTCCGGCGTCGTGACCGAAGTTCCGCTGGCCAGCAACCAGTCCACGTCATGTTCTTCGATTGCGCCGTCGAGCCAGCGAAGCAGAAGAAGAGCCGCGCGCGCCAGCCCGACCCGCGCTAGCGGGATGCCCAGTGAAAACTCAAATTGCAATTCTTGCTTCAGGAACGCCCGCTCGATCTCGCCGCGACGCTGGTTGGCCTCTTGCGCAATCACGAGGAGCCGCGCTTGCGGATTCGTATTGAGCTGTTGTCTGCACCAGAGCGCGCAGGCCGCCAGTTCCAGATGCTCGTCGGGCGCTGCAAACGAGCGCAAATCGGCTGCCTTTACGCCCGGCTCGATCATTCGAAATTCGCCCCAGGCATCCAGGAGCCGCTGCTGCACCGGCAGCAGCCGGTCAAACCCGGCAAGGACCAGGCATGGCCGGTTCCCGCCATTCTTCTCCAGCACAGTCAAAAGTTCCAGGGGAATGCGGCTCACACTCAACAGGCCGCTTCGATCGCAGCCTTCGTCGAATGCTGCAAGCCACGTACTGAATGCCGCCGCATCCTGCTGCCATGTGCGGCGAGCGCTCGCGCGAAGATACTCGGGAGCGTAATCACAAAGCAGGTTGTGAGCCTCGGTAGCCAGATCCGCCAATCGCCGCCGCGGGCCTTCGAGCCAGCCCTCCGTCTTATCGCTGTCCGCGATAATGCGGGCCCACAGCGACTGTTCCTGTTTCGTGTTCAGAACCAGCCGGCTATCCGTGACCCGCCTCTCCCACTCCTGTCGCGCGAAGGTGCTCCATTCGAAAACCTCTGGAGCGGCCCACGCGCTCAGCCCTTCGGCGCGTCGCTGGCGATGATAAGCAGCTCGCACTGCGCGCGCGGCGCGATCGCTGGCTGCAATCACAATGCCGCCGGAGAGCAGCCACCCGTCCACATCGGGCGCCGGAATTGTTCTCATGTGAGGGTTATACTCCGCCGGACTGTGGACGGACAAAACAGGCAATTGTGGAGAAACCGTCACAAAAGCCGCTCAATCGTCTATCCCCTTGAAGGACATCTCAATGCGCGACCCGGAACCGTCCCAAAAGAAAAAGGGCGGGACTGATCCCGCCCATTTCCCGTCGCGTTCCCTGTCTTATTCCGGCTTCACCTGTCCCGCGGCGTTTTCCTGCTTGGCCAGCTTTACGCGCGCCGTCTCCAGCTTGTGCTGGACCTTGGACACGTCGCCCGGCTCGACATCGGCGGTCGGGGTCTTGGAATACTGCGATAACGAAAGCTCCCATTGCGCCGCCGCCAGCCGGATCCGTCCTGTCTTTTCATACAGGTCGCCGAGGTGGTCATGCACCGTGGGGTCGGTTTGGTCTCGCTCCACGGCCTGGCGCAGATTTTCCTCCGCCAGTTCGTATTCACCCAGCTTGAAGTAGGTCCATCCCAGTGAATCGAGATAGGCGCCGTTCATCGGTTCCAATTCCACCGCTTTGCGAATCAGCTTCAAAGCCTCGGGAAGCCGGATGCCCTTGTCGGCCAGCATGTAGCCGAGATAGTTGAGCGTCATGGCGTTCTGAGGATCGAGCTCCAGCGCCTGGCGGAAGAATGGTTCGGCCTGCTCGGAATGTTTTTCCCGATCGGCCAGCGCCCCGCGCAGGAACAGCAGGTAAATCTTGTCTTCTTTTTTCGAGGTGAGCGTGGCCGCCTTGGTCAGGACCTCATCAGCTTCCTTCCAGCGATGCAACCGGGTGTACATGTTGCCCAGAGCCAGCAGCACAGAACGGTCCTGATCGGAGTTATCGAGCATGCTCTTGGCCAGGTCGAGGCCTTCATTGTTCCGGCCTTGGTCCACCAGTTCGCTGGCAAGCATCAGCTTCAGGTCGCGGTCTTTCGGGTTGGCTTCGACCGCCTTCTTCGCCGTCTCCACCGCCTTGTCGTAAATCTTCGCGTCGCGGTACGTGTCTACCTGGCCCTGGTACCCGCGCGTGGCCATGTCGCCGCCCATGTCGATCATCTTCTGGTAGGTGGCGATTGCCTCGTCGACCTTGTTCTGTTCGTGGTAGATCGAGCCCAGCCGCTCCAGGAAAATCCCGCGGTTGTTCTTCTCTTCCGAGGTATACGCACCATTGGCGTGCGAGGTTTGTTCCACCATTTTCTCGTAGGTGGCGGAGGCCTCGTCGTAGTGCCCCAGCACATCCAGCAGCAGACCTTCGTTGTACCCGGCTTCGAGATTCTCAGGATCCTTCTTCCGCGCCTTCCGAATCGTGGTCAGAGCGTCGTCATACTTGCCCTGCCGCCGCTGAATCTCGGCGATATGAACCAGCGCCCCGGCGTCCTCCGGATCAGCCGCGGAAATGTCCTTGTATTGCTTTAACGCAGCGTCGAACTGGCCATCGTTCAGCAGCGCCTGGCCTAACGCGTTCATCGTCGGCACATCGCCCGGCTCCAGGTCTGCTGCGCGCTTGTAGGCCGCGATGGCATCCTTGGACCGCTTCAGCTGGTCGTAAGCCGCGCCCAGGGTGAATTCCATGCGCGCCGTGCGATCGCTTTCGGGAACCGCCTCAACCAGCTTGACCGCGCGATCGATATCGCCGCTTTCCACGTAGACCCGCGCCAGGTTCAGGACAACTTCTTCTGATTCCGGCTCAATGCTTTGCGCAATCTTGTATTGCTCTTCGGCCTTGGCCTGCTGGTGCTTCACGCTGTAAAGCGAGCCCAGGACCATGTGGTCTTCGACGCTCTTGGGCTGAATCGAGATGATTTTCTCGAACTCCGTAATCGCCTGGTCGAGGACGTTGCCCGATGGAGACGAAGACGAGGGCGCGTTCTGCTGCTCGCCGAGCTGGCGCAAATAAATGCGTCCCAGCAGCTTGTGAGCGTCGATGTCGTTTGGCGAAGTCTTCAGCAGCTCGCGCGACGTCGCTTCGGCATCGCGGGCGCGTCCGGTGCGGAAGTACAACTCCGCCAGCCCGTCATACAGCCGCGCCGAATGAGGATCGGCATTAATCGCCGCCTTGTACTCCTCAATCGCGTGCTGGACATACTCCGGCCGTCCCGAGTTGATCGCCTGTTCCTCGTACATGGTGGCCAGGGACGCGTGAAAATAAGCTGCAGAGCGGTCGGGAACTTCCGCGTTTTTGGCCGTCTCTGCCGGTTTTGGGGCAGCGTCCGGGGGGGCAGGGGTTTGGGCGTGAGCGCTCAACGCCGCCAGCGACACCAATGACGATGCGGCCAGCGACAGCCTAAAGGACGGCAAACGATTGGATAGTCTCATGTTTTCTTGGCGGCAAGCCATGGTCAGGAGATGCACCTTCCTGACCGGATGTGGCCCGGAAGTCTACCTGGGCAGATTTCTGGGTACAGCTTACCTGTTTATACAGACGATTCTACCCGCCATTTGGTGCGCCTGCGCAAAGAGCGACAGTAATTTGGAGCTTTTCCACCCGATTTCAGCACGAGCCAGACAAAATGCAAGGAAACCTGCACAACCGAAAAAACAGGCTGCGAAAAAACTCCGTGGGGCGCCGGCCCGCTCCAGCTTGCCTTCGAACAGCTCAAGGAAAAGCTGAAGGCGGAAGGCCCATGGAGGGTACGGGCTTCAGCCCGTACATTAACCTCAGCAGAATGACCGGGGCTTTAGCCCCCGAGGGACGTTTCCTCTCGCCCTTCGCCCGCTGTTCACTGTTTTTCCGCAGCCTGTGAAAAGTGGGTTTCGGACTGCCCCTCTGGACCGGGAAGTGGCAGCGAGCCCGCAAACAACTGTCCGCCGGTCACTTAGCACTCAATGTCGGAAATGCCGTATCCCCGTAAACACCATCGCCATCCCCAGCCGGTCTGCTGCCGAAATCACATCCTGGTCCTTCACCGAGCCGCCCGGCTGGATCACGGCTGTCGCTCCCGCCGCGGCCACAGCTTCCAAGCCGTCCGGAAACGGGAAGTACGCATCCGATGCAGCCACGGTTCCTTTAAGAGGCAGAACCGCTTTCATCGCCCCAAATCGGGCCGCATCCACGCGGCTCATCTGCCCCGCCCCGATGCCCACCGTCTGCCCATCGCGCGCATACACGATCGCGTTCGACTTCACGTGCTTGCAAACCCGCCATGCAAACAGCAGGCCGCGAAGCTCTTCCGCGGTGGGTGGCCGCCAGGTAACCACGTCCAGCTCCGACTCCTCCACCCGGCCCGTGTCTGCATCCTGCAGCAACAGCCCACCCGAGACGTGTTTTACCACCGGCCGGGCCGGCGCCGGCTGGATCTCCACCAGCCTCAGGTTCCTTTTGGACGAGAATCGCTGCCGGGCCTCCGCCGTGAACGACGGTGCGACGATTGCCTCCACAAACAGTTTGGCGATCTCTTCTGCCGCCTCGCCGTCCACCGCCTGGTTGATCCCGATCACGCCGCCAAACGCCGAAACCGGATCGCATTCCAGGGCTTTTTTGTACGCTTCCAGGACGGTCGCGCCCGTCGCCGCCCCGCAGGGATTGGTGTGCTTGATAATCGCCACCGCCGGCAGCTCACCGTCCAGCTCCTGCGCCAGTTCCCAGCAGGCGTCCAGATCCACCAGGTTGTTGAAGCTCAATTCCTTGCCCTGGAGCTGTGTCGCCCCCGCAATGCCCCTTCCCGTCCCGTCGGCGTACAGGGCCGCCCGCTGGTGCGGATTCTCGCCGTACCGCAGCGCCTGAGCCAGCGGAAAATTGAGCCGCAGGGTTGAAGGGAATGCGGTCCCATCCGGCTGTGCCGGCTCATCGGGCAGGGGAGCCTCCGCAATCATATCCAGCGTATTTGCGATCGCCATGTCATAAGCAGCCGTCGTCGCAAAAGCCTGCCTCGCCAGCCGCCACCTCGTCTCCCGGCTCAATCCGCCCTGGTTCGCTTTAAGCTCTTCGATCAGCGCCGGGTAATCCCCCACGCTGGTCACAATTGCCACATCTTCAAAGTTCTTCGCCGCCGACCGAACCATCGACGGACCCCCGATATCGATGTTCTCGATCAGGTGTCCGAAAGCCACTCCCGGCTGGGTCGAAGTCTTTTGAAACGCATAGAGGTTTACCACCACCATATCGATGGGCTGGATGCCGTGCGCGGCGGCTGCAGCCTCATGCTGGGCGTTGCCGCGAACGAATAGCAGGCCGCCATGTACGCGGGGATGCAGCGTCTTTACGCGCCCGTCCAGCATTTCCGGGAAGCCGGTCAAATCGCTAATGTCTTTCACCGCGAGACCGGCTTCCCGCAAAGCTTTCGCCGTTCCACCGGTGGAGATCAGTTCCACCCCAAAATCCGCCAGCACCTGGGCGAACTCCGCCAGGCCCGATTTGTCCGTAACGCTAACCAGGGCCCGCTGAATTTTCTTAGTCCCGCTCACCTGTCGCTCCTTGGCTCATCTCTGGTGGCACACAACACGCGACTCCTGCTTTATCGCGCAACTTCATCTCCTGTTTCATGCCGTGATCGCTACACAACAGACTACAACCCCGCGCCGACCCTTCCGCCGAGGGCTCCGCTCTGCAAAACCGCAAGCGTAGATCAGTTAGAGTTGAACATATGGGAAATGATCCCGAATTACCGCCGTACGGTCCGCCGTCGTACGGGCAAGTACCGGTTCGCACCGACTCAGGCATCCCTCCTGAAGTGCTGCCGCCGGGCTCCGGATATGGTCCGCCGCCTCCGGTGCGGAGACGGCGCCCTGCATGGGCCATGGCTCGTGCCACCTATCTGCTGCTTGGCATCAATTGCGCCGTGTTCTTGTTAATGACCCTTTCCAAAATCAACCCAATCAGTCCGGACACAGAATCCTTGATGCGCTGGGGAGCAAACAACGGTTACTCGGTTCTTTACCTCGGCGAGTGGTGGCGCATCGTGACCGCCATGTTTGTCCACGTCGGGATCCTCCACCTTGCCACCAATATGTGGTGCCTGTGGAACCTGGGCTTGCTGGCCGAACCGCTCATGGGGTCCCTGGGAGTCTTCGCCGTCTACCTGCTCACAGGGGCGGCCGGCAATCTGCTGTCCACCCTGATGAGCCTCATCGACTACCACAAAATCGGCGCATTTCCCGCCGGAGCCGGCGCTTCGGGTGCCGTCTTCGGAATTGCCGGTGCTCTCATCGTGCTGCTCAAGTCGTCGCAACGATTACCCGTGCCTCCCGAAGAAGTCAAGAAGCTGCGTCGCTCCGTGATCTACTTTGCCGTCATCAATCTCGTCATCGGCGGCGGCATCTCCTTCGGGACCGACGTGATCGGCAGAGGGATTCACATCGACAACTATGCGCATCTTGGCGGAGTCGGCTGTGGACTACTGTTCGCCCTGCCCATGGTGCCCAGGCTTGGCGCTCCGCGCGCCCTCTTCGATCGCCGCCTCCGCATTGCCGTAGGCATGACGGTGGTACTCCTTGTCCTGTTCGGGTTTTTCCTGAGCGGCCTGGCCGGAGCAGGGCGCTGATGCCTGGCCTCATCACCTGTGCAACAATGGCCTTGTAAGCGGATTCCCCCCGGTTTTCAAGCTCGCTCCAAGTCTAATTTCCTTGTAGGAGGAGACCATGAAGCGCCGCGAATTCCTCAAGCAAGCCGCCCTCACAGCCGCTACCGTCGCATCCGCAAGCCAGTTGCAGGCATCAGGCAAAACCCCGTCGAATCCTATAGCCAGGCGCACTCTCGGTAAAACCGGCGAGGAGCTTTCCATCATCGGCTTCGGCGGTATCGTGGTCATGGACGAAGACCCGACTGCGGCATCGAACATCGTGGCGGAAGCCGTCGATCGCGGCATCAACTATTTCGACATCGCGCCCAGCTACGGCAACGCGCAGGAGCGGCTCGGCCCCGCCCTCGCGCCCTATCGCAAAAACGTGTTTCTGGCCTGCAAGACCGAAGGTCGCGACAAGGACGAATCACGCCGGCAACTCGAAGAATCGCTGCGCCTGCTCAAGACCGACCACGTGGACCTATACCAGTTCCACGCGCTCACCAAGATGAAGGAACTGGACCAGGTCCTCGGTCCCGGCGGCGCCATGGAGACCATGGAAGCCGCGAAGAAGGAAGGCAAGATCCGCTTCATCGGCTTTTCCGTTCACTCGCAGGAAACCGCGCTGGCGGCTCTCGACCGCTACAACTTCGACACCATTCTGTTCCCGGTGAACTGGGTCCTGTTCACGCAGGCCGGCTTCGGCCCGAAAATTCTAAAACGCGCGCAGGAAAAGCAGATGGGCATCCTCGCTCTGAAATCCATGGCCAAGACCGTTTGGCCGGCCGACCAGAAGAAGGATCACCCCGAGCCCAAGTGCTGGTATCAGCCTGCCGCGTTTCCTGACGAAGCCTCGCTCGGCCTGCGCTGGACGCTGGGCCATCCCATCACCGCCGCCCTTCCGCCCGGCGACGAAAAATATTTCCGCCTCGCCATGAACGTGGCCCAAAACTACAAGCCCCTCGAGCCCCACGAAGAGCAGGCGCTCTTAAGCGGTGGCCACGGCATCGAGCCGATCTTCCATTTGGGCAATGATGTGTAGCACCGCCCGCTCCGCAGGCGAGTGAAATCCGCTGAACGCCCTTTCATGGCGAGCGAAGGTCGCTGCGGCGACCGGTATCGAAAGCCTGCCCTGTTGATCGAACCCAGAGAGATCTGCGCCCGAAAGCTCCACCAATCCGCACCAAAGACGTCATCCCCGCCGGAGCGCCCCCGAGATCCTTCCCCGTCCTTGCCGAATCGGCAGTAATCCAATCCCGCCCAACCTGCTCCAATCCCGCCCAACCTGCTCCAATCACGCCCAACCTGTTCCAACCACGCCCAACCTGTTTTGAAA
Source organism: uncultured Acidobacteriota bacterium (assembly GCA_963730805.1). Classification (GTDB taxonomy): domain Bacteria; phylum Acidobacteriota; class Terriglobia; order Terriglobales; family Acidobacteriaceae; genus Telmatobacter. The sequence continues at coordinate 226,525 of CAVSTL010000002.1, forward strand.
GGGCACGACTTCACAGGCTGCGGAAAAACTCGGTGCATGGAGGGTACGGGCTTCAGCCCGTACATTAACCTCAGCAGAATGAACGGGGCTTTAGCCCCCGAGGGACGTTTTCCTCCTCGTCCTTCGCCCGCTGTTCACTGTTTTTCCGCAGCCTCTTCAGTCGTGCCGCAGACGCCCCAGAAAGCGTACGGGCTTTAGCCCCAGAGGGATGCCTTCGGCGGTCATCCACCCGGAATGGCCAAAACTGCCGTCTAGAAAACACTTCAATTGCAATGGCTATCTTTTGGATTTGCACTGAACGATAAAGTGTCGGCCCAACTCCCTCGAACGAAGGGATATTAGACTAAGCTCGCCGAATGCCGATAAGACAACTGGGAATCGTTTTGAGATGGTCCAGAAACAGACAGCCTTGCCTGCGGAATCAGGCGAAGTGATCGAGGCGGCCCTTGGCCAATCCTGGTATCGAACCAGGTTTTCATCTCGCCTTGAACTCCAATTCGAACAGGAGACCTCGGAAGTCAGGTGTTCCCAGCTCCGCTTCGCGCTTTTGCTGCTCGCTGGAATGCACATGATTCTGGTGCTTACCGACATGGATGTCGGCCGGGATCAACTGATGCGGGGATTGGCAACGCGAGTTGGCATCGTTGTCCCGCTTTGTCTGATGGCGGCATGGCTGTCGCGGAGCCGCTTGCCGATTTGGGTGCAGGGATACGCGGGGATCGTTGCAGCGGTTGTCTCCACCGCGATCGATACGTGGCTCGGCGCGCAAATGCCGCTCCAAGCGGCTGACCGCTCTTTCATGGGACTGGGAATGGGCCTGTTCTTCAACAATCTGATCATGCCGTTGCGCGTCCGGCACGCAGCGGTTGCGACTCTTGCTTCGCTGGCCATATACAGTGGAACACTTTTGGGTGGCTTCGGTCCGTCACCGATCGCGCAGGGAGCGGAAATAGCAGTGGTCATGGGCATCTTCGTCTGGATCTCTTTCGGCATTCGCTGGAAAAACGAGATCCAGTCCCGAAGAACTTTCCTGTTTGGCTTGCGTGACCGGTGGCATCTGCAACAACTGGCATGGGCGAATCGACAATTGACTGAGCTGTCTTATACGGACCCGCTGACCGGATTGCCCAATCGCCGTTTCTTCGACGAAGTCTTGACGCGCGTATGGAAGAATGCGAACGAAAGTGGCGGAGCGGTAGGTTTGCTCATGATTGACGTTGACCACTTCAAGGAGTTCAACGATGCCTTCGGCCACTCCGCGGGAGATGACTGTCTGAAAAGCCTGGCCTCCGCTTTGCGGTTCAGCGTAAGAGTCGAGACGGACACGATTGCGCGCTTTGGTGGCGAGGAGTTTGTTGCCATACTTCCAGGTGCCTTCCACGAGGAGGCTCTCTACATCGGCGACAGGATCAGAGCCAACATCGAGGAACTCCAAATTCCCCATCCTTCGAATTCCGAGAGAAGGATCGTCACGGTGAGCCTTGGCGTGGCGACTTGCCCGAGCACCCGCCTGGCTAATTTCCCCGAGCTGCTCAAAGCCGCCGATTCAGCCCTCTACGCAGCGAAGTCAAGAGGCAGAAACTGCGTGATGGGAGAGGAAATCACTGCCATCCTTTTGTACCCGTCATTGGCCCATCCATCCTAAATTCCAGTCGAATCAATTACCCACCCCGCCCTTCATCCGTTGATAAACCGGGGCTGAATCACGGACCGACATTAGCTCTGACATTGTTGTGTCCAACTGGGAAGTAACCCCCTTTTGCCTCTCCTTTCCACTTGGTTGGACTGGAATAACCGACTTCGTGGATGGGCCGAAAACTCATGCCGGCAGGTGCATCCTCCGACGTTTCCCAAACTCGCCGCAAACACGGCGAACGCAACCCTCCCGCGAGCTATTCAGGCAAAAAATTAAAATTTGTGACTGTGAAACGGTGGACTGAATGTTGTTGCTTTAAAAACAAAAGCTACGCGGAAGCGCATTAGGCCGCATCGTCGGGCCAGCCGTCTCGTCAGTCTTTACCGCGTCGCTGTGGCCGCGAACTTCCTTACCATCGCCAGCAGCAGCTTGCGGTCGCTGTCATCCAGATTCGTCGAATACCGCTTGATCTGGGTGAGGAAGCGCAATTCTTCGTCGGAAAGTTTCTGCGTATTGAGGTGCCGGCCCCCGCTGTCGTCGGCGAAGAACTGCGCGATCGGCAGGTCGAGCGCCATCGCGATCTTCGACAACGTATCGAGCGACGGCACCGTGTGGCCGTTCTCGACCCGCGAGAGATAGCACCGCAGCAATCCGGTCTTCTTCTCGATATCACCCTGCGAAAGCCCGCGCTGCAGGCGATGGGCGCGAATCGTGGTGCCGATTTTCATCATGCGAGTATCCTGTCGGGCCGCTGCCAGGGGGTTACTTTTCAGGCAGCCCCTGTTTACTTAATGGTTAACACCTGGCCGCCGCCCGCACAAGCGGAAAACTCGGCAATGTTTACCCTTCAGTTACCCAGTTGAGCTGCCAGGAAGCGGTCAATCCGGCCCAGCGCGTCGGCGGCATCCTCGGCCCGATATCCGCCCTTGTTGTTGGGATTCTCGAAGGCGTGCCCCGCATCCGGGTAGATCTTCGCATCCACCGGCTTGCCCAGCGACTGCATCGTCGCCTCGAACGCATGCACCGCGTCCGGCGGAATCCCCTGGTCCTTGCCCCCGAAATTGCCCAGCGCCGCCGCATGAATCTTCGCCAGTGCATCCTTGTCCGTGGCCAGCGCGCCGTAGTTGATCGCCACCGCCTTCAGTGTCGGCGCCGCAATCGCCAGTTGCAGCGCGTATCCGCCGCCCATGCACCATCCCACCGCGCCGATGCGGTCTGCCTTCACGTCCTTGCGGCCCGCCAGGTATTTCATCCCCGCCACGAGGTCGCGCACGCCCTGGTCCTGCGGCAGGCCCCGCATCAACTCATGCGCCATGTCCGGACTGTCGGCCACCTTGCCGTGATAGAGATCCACCGCCAGCGCCACGTAACCTTTCGCAGCGTACCCCGCCGCTTCCTGTTTGATCCAGTCGTTCACACCCCACCACTCCTGGATGACGATCAGCCCAGGGTGTGGACCCGCGCCGTGCGGCAGAAACAGGAATCCCTGTGCCGTGCCATCTCCACTTGGAAAGGTGACCGGCTGTTGCGCGTGCGCAGACAGTGCGAAGGCAACCAGCAGCGCGGTGATCCAGGCAGGCAGAACGCGGAAAGCTTTCATCGGTGCGACCTCGGTTTCGCGTCGTGGCGGCCTTGGGCAAAACCGCCGCTCAAAGATATTTCACGAGATAGGCGAGTCCGTCCACCGGATTATCGTTATAAACCGCGCAGGGAACGAACCCCATGTCGAGATAAAGCCGATGCGCTGCCGGCATCGCCTCCGGCACCGTGTCGAGATAGACGGCCATGCGCCCCGCCGCCCTGGCGCGATCGAGCACCGCCTGGGTGAGTGCGCGTCCCAGTCCAAGACCCCTTCCCTCGCTCCGTACCCACAGCCGCTTCAGTTCCCACGCATCACGCGCCACAGCTTCAGAGACAGCCCGCCAGGCCACAAAGCCGGCCGGCTTTCCGCTGACCTGCGCAACCAGGCTCCCGCCGCCCTGGTCGATGTAGCTCTGCGGCAGCCCCGCCGCTTCCTTTTCGAGGGTGCCGAAACAAAACCGTGCCACGCCCGGTTGTGCGATCACGAACCGGCCATACTCCAGCAGCAATTCCCGCGCTTCGCCGATCGTCGATTCTTGGTGATCAGCAGTAAGTTCCTCGATCGAAAACCGCTTCCTTTCAATCTCCACGGTGCCCATACTGCAAGTTTACGACGGCCCTTGATGACAAGCCCCGTAAACCTTCCTGTGCTCCTGGCCGTCTCCATCAATACAAGCGCGAACGAGGAGTCTGGATGCGGCGAAGGGCACGGGTATCGGCAATGCTGATGGCAGTCTTGTGCGCCGGTGTCCTGGCCGGAGCGCAGGCCCTGCGTCCGAATCCCACCACAAATCCGCCCAGCCCTTCTCCCGCGCCCACGCAACCCGACACCACCGTCGCCGGAGGAAAGCTGCACGGCGTCGTAAAGAGCGGCATCATCCCCCTCCCCGGCGTCGCCGTGACGGCTCAGAACACCCTCACCGGCAAGCGATTTACTACCACCACCGACATCACCGGCGCCTGGTCCATGACCATTCCGCAAAACGGGCGCTACGTCGTCCGCACCCAGTTCGCAGCCTTCGCCACCGGGTCGCAGGAGGCGCTGCTCAATGCGTCGAATCATGATCAGGCTGTGAATTTCGACCTGCTCCTGGCCTCCCGGGCAGCCGCGGAGGAAAAGCAGCAGGAAGGCCAGTCCGCGCAGATTCAGCAAGCCGTCCGCCAGCTCGCTGGAAACGGAGCCCAAAGCCTGAGCCTGATGAGCGCCCTCACCGGTGATACGGAGTCCGCTGCACCCGGCGCTCCCAGTGCCGGCGGCGCTTCATTACCTTCCATCGCCGGCAACTCCGACTTCAGCGCCGATTCGGTCTCGATTACAGGACAAAGCGGATCCGTCAGCCCCCTCGCCGGCGTCGACATGGATCGTGTGCGTGACTTCGTGGAGTCCATGCGTGCCCAGAACGGCGGCCAAGGCCCAGGGGGAGGCCCAGGAGGCGCCCCCGGCGCTGGCCCCAGCGGTGGCAATTTTGGCGGGGGTGGCGGCGGCCTTTTCGGCGGCGGATTCGGCGGCGACGGCTTCGGATTCGGCGGAGGTGGCGGAGGAGGCTTTGGCGGCGGGCGCGGAGGCGGCGGTCGAGGCAATTTCCGCGGCTTCAATCCCAGTCAGCCTCACGGCTCCTTCTTCTGGACCGGCAGCAACTCCGCCCTCAATGCCGAGCCCTTCAGTCTGCGCGGCCAGCCCCAGCAGCAGCCTGCCTCCGGCTCCAATCGCTTCGGCATCACGCTCATGGGCTCGCCATATATCCCCGGCCTCTTCAAGCCCAGCGGCAAAGACACCGTATTCCTCACCCTTTCCGGCGTGCGCAATTCCAGCCCGCTCGACGAATATGCCACGGTCCCCACCGACGCCGAGCGCTCCGGCAACATTCCGGGCCTTGCCAATCCCATCACCCCTGTTCCCCAGGCAGCGGCCCTGCTCCACTACATCCCCGAGCCCAACCTGCCCGGCGACGTGCAGAACTACCACCTTCTCAGCACTGCCCAATCCAACACCACGCAGGCCGGCGTCCGCTACATGCGCGGCATCGGAGCCAATGCCTTGCCCTTCGGCGGCCGCGCCGGAGGAGGGACCGCCCGCCGGGCGCAGCAGACCACCCAGGGCCTTCGCCAGAGCCTCAACTTCAACTACAACTGGGCTCACACCGCCACCGACAACGTCAACATCTTCCCCCAGCTCGGCGGCAAGACCGCTTCCGATTCAAACTCGCTGCAAGCCGGCTACACGCTCGGTTATCGCAAGCTGACCAGCATCTTCAACGCCAACTGGAATCGCAGCGACAGCCGCGCGATCAACTTTTTCACCAGCGGCCGCGACATCGCCACGCAGATCGGCATTCTGGGCCCCGGCGGCAACCCCCTCAACGCCAGTCCGCTTGACTACGGCCTGCCCAGCGTAACGCTCAGCAGCTTTACCGGCCTCAATCAGGACCAGCCCAAGTTCAGCATCGCGCAGACCATCACCATTTCCGAAACCCTTGCCTGGATCCACGCCAAACACAACTTCCGCTTTGGCGGCGACTATCGACGCGTGCATCGTGACTTTCTGGGCGGCTCCAACTCTACCGGCAGCTTTTATTTCACGGGCTTCTACACCGGCTCCTCTCTCGGCGATTTTCTGCTCGGCCTGCCCCAGGAGACATCCCTCGACTCCGCTGTTTCCAAAAGCTACCTCCGCGACAACGTGTTCGAGGCCTACGCGCAGGATGACTGGCGCGTCCGTTCCAATCTCACTCTCCTCTATGGCGTGCGCTACGAGTTCTTTGCGCCCTACACCGAGAAATACAACCACCTCTCCATGATCGCCACCAACCCGTCCGCTGGATTCACCAGCGTCGCGCAGGCGCAGGCCGGGAGCAGTGGACTCCCTGACTCGCTCGTCTATCCCTTCCGTGTGGCCTTCGCGCCCCGCCTCGGTTTTGGCTTGCGCCTTCCCCGGCAGACCGTGCTCCGCGGCGGCTACGGCATGAATTACACAACCAACTCCTACGCCAACTTTGCCGGCATCATGGCCCTGCAGCCGCCCTTCGCCAACCTGCAGACGAACGTAGCCGACAGCGCCTGTCCCGCCACCGGATCCGGCTGTCTCTCCATTGCCGACGGTTTTCCCGCGCCCAACTTGTTGGGTAGCTACGCCGTCGATCCGCATTACCGTCTCCCCTATGTGCAGGCGTGGAACCTCGATATCCAGAAGACCCTCCCCTGGGGAATCGTGATGAACGCCGGCTACAACGGCTCGAAAGGCAGCAACCTCGATGTAACCATCGCGCCCCGCGCCACGGAACAGAGTCCCCTGACCAATCCCGGCAACGTGCTCTTCAATTACGAACAGGCGGAAGCCTTCTCGCGTTTCAATGCCGGTACCCTGCGCGTAAACAAGCGGCTATCCAGCGGCATCGCCCTGGGCGCGAACTATCAGTATTCCCACTCCATCGACGACGCTGGCTCTGTGGGCGGAACCTCCAGCGTAGTGGCCCAGAACTGGCAGGACATCCAGGCCGAGGAAGGGAACTCCAGCTTCGATGTTCGCCACAAGGTTTCGGGCAACTATCTCTACGAACTCCCCTTCGGCAAAGATAAGTTCTGGTTTACGTCTGGTAAGTCATCCCACATACTCGAAGGCTTTTCTATCTCCGGCACATTTACCTTTGCCACAGGCTCGCCACTTACTCCTAGTTATCAGGCCACTATTAACGATGTCGCCCGCGGCACCGCCGGCACCGAACGTCCCGATCGGGTCCCGGGCGTTTCTCTCACCGCCGGCGGCGGCTCCCTGAAGCACTGGTTCAACACCGCGGCTTTCACGGCCCCCTCTCCCGACCGATTCGGCAACGCCTTTGGCACCGCCTCGCGCAATTCCATCCCCGGCCCGGGCACGATCCAGAACAACATGTCGCTCTCGAAAACCATGCAACTGGGCGAGACGCGCAGCTTTGAAATGCGCGCCACCGCCAGCAACGTCTTCAATACGGTGCAATACTCAGGCGTCAACACCACGCTCTTTACAGGATTGGAAGCCGCTCGCACCAACCCCTTCGGCCAGATAACATCGGTTGGCGCCATGCGCTCCTTTCAGTTCAATGCCCGTTTCCGGTTCTAAATCGGAGTGGGGATTTACGGCCGTGAAGGACATGCACGACTCTCCAGGCTGCGGAAAAACTCGCTGTTTTGAAAGGGCCCGGCTTCAGCCGTGCCATAAGTGCAGCAAAGTCGATGCCGGCTTTAGCCGCAGAGGGATGTTTTCCTCCACCTTCACCGTTCGCTCCGGTTTTTTCGCAACCACTTTAGTCGTGCCGAACAAGAGTCAAAACGGATTTGGGCTTTAGTATCTGCGTGAGAACTGGCTCTTAGGGCTGACTTGCTAACCTGCTACGTCGCGAAGCGACGCTAACTTGCTGTTTTTGGAATTCCACTGGTCTTTGGCGCGGTTCTCCGGCAGTCAAAAACTTCGCTCTCACGCATACACTTTAGCCCTGAGGAAACGAATTCGATGGCGCGTTGGTACGAAAACTCGGCTGCGTTGGCGGCAATCCTGGCGCTGGTCGCGTCTACACCCACCCCTCTTTACGCGCAAACCGCTCCCGCATCCCCATCCACCCCCGACCAGACCTCCTCTCAGCAAGGCGGCTTCGTCATGAAGGTCAACGCCGAACTGGTGTTGACCAATGTCGTAGCCCGCGACGCCAAGACCGGCGAGTTAGTCCACGGCCTCAAGCAGAGCGATTTCTCGATATATGAAGGCGGAAAGCAGCAGCAGATTGCCACGTTCGATTTTCAGAGCGTCGACATGGCCACCCCGCTCAATGAGGCCACGGTAAGCGGTCTCGCAACGGGCGTCAACGCCAACGGACAAAAAGCCGCCGTCGTTGCGCGCCCCGAGGAGCTGCGCAACCATCGCCTCATCGTCATGTTCTTCGACCTCACCTCCATGCAGCCTGAAGACCTCGATCGCAGCGTCGACGCCGCCCGCGATTTCCTCAAGAAGAAAATGGCGCCCGCCGATCTCGTCGCCCTGGTCTCGCTCGGCGATACGCTCAAAGTCGATCAGGACTTCACCGCCGACAAAGACGCGCTGTCGAAGGAAGTCGGCATCTACAACGGCTCCGAAGGCCAGGGCTTCGCGCAGGGCGCGAATTCCAACTCCAACCAGGTCGAAGACACCACCGGCTACACGCCCGACGAGAGCGAATACAACGACCTCAACACCGATCGCGAACTGTTTGCCCTCCGCGCCATCTCCAGGTCGCTTGAAAAAATCAGCGAAAAGAAATCGCTCCTCTATTTCTCCGGCGGCATCTCCCGCGATGGCATCGAAAATCAAGCCTCGCTCCGCTCTGCCATTAACGCCGCGGTGCGCGCCAACCTCGCCATCTACAGCGTCGATACCCGCGGTCTGCAAGCCGTCTCGCCCCTCGGCGATGCATCTACCGGCAGCCTGCGCGGCAATGGCGCCTACAACGGCGGCGCGCTGCAGAACAACATGAACCAGAACTTCGCCACCCAGGAAGTGATGGCCACACTCAGCTCCGACACCGGCGGCAAGGCCTTCTTCGACTCCAACGATTTCGCTCCCGCGTTTGCACGGATACAGCGCGACACCTCGGCCTATTACGCCATCGGCTATCACTCCACCAACCCGGCGCGCGACGGCAAGTACCGCAAGCTGACCATCAAGATCAATCGCCCCGGCATCAAGCTCGAATATCGTCCCGGTTACTACGCCCCGTCCGACTTCACGCATTCCGGCAAAGAAGATCGCGAGCGCGAGCTCGAAGAGCAATTGGCCAGCGACCTGCCCGCCACCGACATGGCCCTCTACCTCGATGCCATGTATTTCCGTCTCGATGAAAATCGCTTCTATGTGCCCGTTTCGCTCATCGTGCCCGGCTCCCAGGTCCCCTTCATCAAGGGCGGCGACAAGGATAAGGCAACCCTCGACATCATCGGCACGGTCATCGACGAAGTGAAGCGCCCCATCGGCCGCGCCCGCGAAACCGTGAAACTGAATCTCGACCCGTCGCTGCAGGCGCGCCAGAAGAACATCCAGTACACCACCAATTTCAATCTCCCTCCCGGCAAATATCACCTGAAGTTCGTCGTCCGCGAAAATCAAACCGGACGCATGGGATCGTTCGAAGCCGACATCAATCTTCCGGAGATGAAAAAAGTCCCCCTCAAAATGAGTTCGATCGTTCTCGCTTCCATGCGCCAGCCCAGCAAGCAGCAGAGCCCGCTCGTCCGCGGCGGTGAAGAATACGTGCCCAATATCAGCCACGTATTCCGCCAGGACCAGCACCTTTATCTTCTCTACGAGGTCTACTCGCCCGCCCGCGAGAAGCCCGCTGACAATCAGCCCAAGGGAACCAGGCCCGGCATTAACCTGCTCAGCAGCCTTGAACTCATCCAGGGCTCCACCAAGGTCTTCGAAACCCCTATGGTTCAGGCCAGGGCAGTCAACGTCGAAGGACGCGATGCCGTTTCGGTAGAACTCGATGTGCCGCTGGCCGGCCTCAAGCCAGGCTCCTATCTCTGCCAGTTGAATGTCATCGACGACGCCGGCGGCAGCTTTGCCTTTCCTCGCTTCGCGGTCCTGGTCCGCGAGCCCGCAACTCCGCCGGCTCAGCCTTCGTCAGGTGGCGCGCCTTCGGGCGCCTCCGGTCGCTGATCCGGTTTCGGCACTGCCTCCCATCCATACGGACAATGCCGGCACCGCGACCCGCAGCAGTATCCCCGTTTCAGGTGGTAAGCCGCCGTGAAGACCATGTACGGCCCCTCCATGTAAAAGTCTTCAGGTTCGAACTGGGGCATATCAGCCATCTTTTTATTCTCGCGTATACGGCCGGGGTGCCCGGGGTCTAGATTTTGAGACCTGGGATGGAGCTGAACATCAACGGGCATCTAGAATCTACTTATGACCCTGACCCCGCACGAACGCGCCCGCCGCATCAAGATCATCCTCTTCGATGTGGATGGTGTACTCACCGACGGCACCATCTGGCTTGTCCCCGCGCCCTCGCGCCCGCATGAGGAAAACACCCCGGCGAAACAGTTCGGCGGACCCGATGGCGGAGTAGGCTATGGCATTCAGTCTGCCACCATGATGGAAGCCAAGGGCTACAGCGCTCACGATGGGGCCGGCATCTCGCTGGCCCGCATCGCCGGCCTCAAGTGCGGTGTCATCACCAAGCGCATCAGCGAAACCGTAGCCACGCGCGCCCGCGATCTCCGCCTCGAATTCGTCTACCAGGGCCAGGCATTCAAGATGCAGGCCGTGCGCGACATCATGCAGAAGGAAGGCGCAACCCTCGACGAGATCGCCTACGTGGGCGACGACGTCATCGATCTTCCCGTCATGCGCGAGTGCGGATTCGCTGTTGCCGTAGCCAACGCCCGCGAGCAAGTCAAGGCCGAGGCCCACTACGTCACGCCCCATTCCGGCGGCAGTGGCGCCGGCCGCGATGCCATCGACTTTATCCTCGAAGCCAAGGGCATCCTCAACGACTGCATTGAAAAGATGATCGACGAGTCCAACCCCATCTCGCCATCGATGGACATCGGCAACAGCGGCGATGCCGCTTAGCCGCCTGTGGCAGAAGTCCAGTTTTGAAAGGGCACGACCTGAGCCGTGCCGTAAAGCTGTGGCAGAAGTCTAGTTTTGAAAGGGCACGACCTGAGCCGTGCCGTAAAGCTGTGGCAGAAGTCTAGTTTTGAAAGGGCACGGCTTTAGCCGTGCCGTAAAGCGTCGATCACTAACGGGGCTTTAGCCCCTGAGGGATGTCTTTCTCGGCACCGGCTCTTAACACAGACTGTTAGTTATGGCTCATTCCTTCACCACATACGCCGGAAACACCGATTCAACCAGCACTCCCCGCAGTGTCTGTCTCAGATCCGTGTGCGGATCCGGCTCCGTATTCGATTCCGGATGCAGCCCATCCGCGGCAGGCGTCCCCGTATCCGTCGTATTCACAACGACGATGCTCGCGCTCATGCCCTTCGGGTCAATCAATAACTCCGAAGAAAAGCCGCCCTGGTCGCCATCGTGATAAATGAATCTGCGCCCTTCCCCTTCCACCACAAAAAAACCAAGTCCCATCTTCGGCTGCGCGCCATGCGGACCAGAAGTGTACGGCGTGGGCGCGTGCCCCGGTTCGGTCGCCGCCAGCACACCCTCCCATGCCTCATCGAGCGAACTCCGCTTCAGCACAAGCGCATAAACCGGATTCCCCGCATCGCCGATCAAAAACCGCGCATACTTCACCATGTCGGTCAACGGTGCCTTCAGCCCGCTGTTCGAAGTCGTGATCCCCGTATCGAAATCGAACGGCTGCGCCGTGAGTTTCGCTCCCGCCCGCAGATAACTCGCCGCCACGTGACTCTCCAAAAAATAAGGCGCGCGATCGAAGTAACTCGCCGTCATGCCCAGAGGTTTCAAAATGTTCTTGTCGACATAGACTTCAAAGTCATCGCCGCTCAGCCGCTCGATGATCTGGCCCAGAAACACATATCCAAGATTCGAATAACTCCACCGGGTTCCGGGCGTGAACGCGACATGCGTGTAAGGAAGCATCGCAGCCACCTGGGCCCACTTCGTCGGCTCGAACGGCTGCCAGTCGCAGTTTTTCGCGTCATCGCAGTCCCACGGCCATGTGGGATTGCGAAACCCCCCGCTGTGCGTAAGCAAATGCCGAATGGTGATCTCATCGATGGACCCGAACTCATCATGCACCTGCCGCAACTCCGGCACGTAGCGCACCGCCGCGTCGTCCAGCGAGAGCCGTCCTCGATCCCGCAGTTGCAGAATAGCGATCGCCGTCATCGTCTTGGTGATCGACGCCCAGTTGTAGGCTGTATCGGCATCCACACGTTGATGCGTATCGTTTCGCGCTTCGCCAAAAAAATATTGAGTCGCCTGCCCCGTTCCATGCACAAACGCAAATCCGCCGCCCACCACTCCATGCTGCGTCAGCACGCTTTCGAACTTGGCATGAAACGCCTCCACCTGCGCCCCTGCGGTTCGGGGAACACAACCCACCATCAGGCTCAACCCGGCCAGCCATAGCAGACGAGGCAACATGGAGCCCATCATACAATCCCGCTTATGTCCAAACCGTCTTGCGGCAGGCAGCGGAACCCGCCCGAATACACGACAAATCGCCGCCCGCGCAAAAAGCCCACCAGCGTCTGCCCCAGTTCCCGCGCCAGCTTTACCGCCAGGCTGCTCGGCGCCGAAACCGATGCGACAATCGGAATCCCCGCCGCCAGCGCCTTTTGCACGATTTCAAATCCGCCCCGTCCGCTCACCATTAACACGTGCCGTCCCAAAGGCAGTCGTCCGTCCATCAGCGCCCATCCGATAATCTTGTCGACGGCATTGTGCCGGCCGATGTCCTCGCGCGCCGCAACCAACGCGCCTTGCTCATCGAAGAGCGCAGCCGCATGCAGACCGCCTGTCCGGCTGAAGATCTCCTGCTCGGCGCGCAGCGTTTCCGGAAGCGCGCAAAGCAGTTCAGGATCGATCCGGAATCCGCGCTCCAGCGGCGGCAGGTCTCTCCTCCGAATCGACTCAATCGAAGCCTTTCCGCAAATCCCGCAACTCGAGGCGGCAAAAAAATTCCGCTGCATATCCCCTTGCTCAAAGTGAGTGTTCTTCAACTCCGCTTCGATCACGTTGCTGTTCGCCCCGTTCTGCGCACGTATCGCACGGATACAGCCCAGTTGTTCGCGAGACTCGATAATCCCCTCCGTCAGCAGAAAACCCGCCGCCAGTTCCTCATCGTGTCCCGGAGTTCGCATGGTAACAGTCAGCGCCGCACCATTCACGCGAATCTCGAGCGGCTCCTCGCCCGCCAGAGAATCCTGAATGGAACTCACCCTGCCATCGTCCCACTCTGTCACCTGCGTCAATTCGACACTTCTCTGTGGTGGTCGCACTCGCGTCCTCGAATTCGAACTTGACGCACGCCATAACCCGCTGTCAAGCCGCGAACATGGAGCTTTGAGCGAAGCGTATTCCATTCGATAGCATCTATGCATGTGGCGCGAGTTGGGTCGCCGCCCAGAGTCGTCGCAAGGGAGAACGATGAAACTACGCATAAACGGAAACTCGTTGCGCCTCCGCGTATCGCCGTTGGAAGTCGTTCGGCTATTCGAGACGGGACGACTCGACGAAACGGTCCACCTTTCTCCGGACCAGGGCGCTTATCTGACCTACTCCCTGGAGCACTCTCCCCAGGCCGCCGCTATGGGTATTCGCTATACACCGCAGCAAGTCACGGTTGTTGTTTCATCCGACGCAGCCCGCCAGTGGGCCAACGGACCCGACGTGGGCATCTATGGCGCCACTCCCACCGCTGATGGATTGTTGCAGCTCGCCGTGGAAAAGGACTTCGCCTGTCTCGACAAAGGCGCCGCGGAGAATAGCGACACCTTCCCCAATCCCAGGCAGGGAGCCGCGTGCTGATTCAACGCAATGTCAGGGTTCAATTGAGAAGGAATTTCGAACGAGGGATGAATACGCTTTCAGCAGGGTCTAGGAAACTTTAATTTTTATTTTTGGTCGAGTAGCGTTCGGCATCGAACTTCGAGCGCTACTCGCGTTGCGGCTCGCGTAAACGGAGGAGCCCAGGCTCAGGCCGCCGTCCGGCTGTGGGCTCGAACCCGCTCATTCCCGTCCACCGCTGCCGGCTGCAGGCGGAATGCGTTCTTGCCCGCGGGAACCATATTCAAAGTGACTGAATGACGGTCGTGACTCGCATGCATGTGCTTGGTTTCAAGCCATGCGCACAGGCGAGGGTCAAAAATCTCCGGCTGGCCTTGCCAGAAATCTGGCGCCAACCCGCACTCGATCCGGAGGTGATCTAACTGCAATTCGATTGAGGAGACGTCTTTGGGAAAGTATCGGCGCACATTATCTGTACCGACGAGCAGTCCCGAGAGTCCCCTGCCTTTGCTTTGTGCTTTGACTACCATATGGCACCTGCTCTTCAAACGGGGGATTGTGTTTCAGTCTAGGGAGTCAGGCAATGGGGAAGCCGTTTGTCGGGTCCGAGAACTATCCCGTAGTTCTCTTTTGGGACGCACCGACATGGACAGTCAATTTGGGAATTGCGTTGCTGCTTTTGTGGCCCTGTCACGAACCCACCCCAGAGATCCGAAAAAAGGAAAGTCTTTTTTGAACCTTAGTGTCGATGCAGAGAAAACTGGAGTGGTTGCCAAACCTGATCTACTTATTAAGAGTAACACTCTTTCACTTACGAATGGAACCCGGAGAGAATGAATTGTTCATGAAGCACGGCTCGATGAATCTCCCATGAATTAAACGTTTTCTAATCGCAGAATTGGTTATCTACCCGCGAATCAGTTAGGCCACTAATTCGATTCATTAAGGGATTTGTGCGCCGGCCGGCGTTTTGATTCGGATGTGCCTGCCTCGACCCACACGGCCGCCATTTCCGTGCAGGCATGTCTATCCGTCTTGTAAAAAAATGTAACGTCTGTTATCCGACACATGACTCTGACTGTGCGGACTGGGCATCGTCGTCAGCAATGCTTCAGGAACCAGCGACCTGTAATAAGGCCCATTCAACCGTGCCGGTTTCCGTATGGAATAGTGACGGCTCGGGACGGCAAATCGCCGCGTTAGTCTGGTTCGGGAAAGATTTGCAAGATCCATCAGCTACGGAGCAACCGAATGAGCGGCTCACCCAAAGGCGAACACGCGGAGGTCCTTTCCATCGAAGGTCGCGAGGTGCGGATCTCCCATCCCGAAAAACTTTACTTCACCCGGCAGGTTCAAGTATCGAAGTTCGATATCGTGAAATACTACCTCGCCGTCGCCCCCGGCGCCTTGCAGGGTATCGAGAATCGCCCCATCGTTCTCAAGCGCTTTGTCAATGGCGCCGAGTCCGACGCGTTTTATCAGAAGCGCGCGCCCGCCGATCGCCCCGCCTGGCTTCGCACCGTCACGCTCTCGTTCCCCTCCGGCCGCACCGCCGAAGAGGTGGTCGTCGATGACGCCGCCGGCCTGGCGTGGATCGTGAACCTCGGATGCCTGGAACTCCACCCCCACCCCGTGCGCTCCGAAGACCTGGATCACCCCGACGAAATGCGCGTCGATCTCGATCCCGGCCCCGGTGTTGCCTGGGACGACGTGCGCCGCGTGGCGATGGAGGTAAGGGTGCTGCTTGAAGAGGTTGGCCTGCGCGGCTGGCCCAAGACCAGCGGTTCGCGCGGCATGCACATCAACGTCCGCATTCATCCCCGCTGGGGATTCGACCAGGTGCGTCGCGCCGCACTGGCCCTGTCGCGCGCCATCGAGCGCCGCGTCCCTGCATTGGCCACCTCCAAGTGGTGGAAGGAAGAGCGCCACGGCGTCTTCCTCGACTACAACCAGAACGCCAAGGACCGCACCACCGCGTCGGCATACTCGGTCCGTCCCCTGCCCGACGCTCGAGTTTCCGCTCCGCTCGATTGGGACGAAGTCGAGTCGTGTAACCCGGCGGACTTTACCATCTTCACCATGCCGTCCCGCTTTGCCGTCGTCGGCAACCGCCACGCTGAAATGAATAATGCTGCCGGCTCCCTCGACGCCCTGCTCGAGATGGCGGCCCGTGATGAATCCGAGGGGCTCGGCGACGCCCCGTGGCCGCCCCACTTCCGCAAGATGGAGGGAGAAGCGCCCCGCGTCTCTCCTTCGCGTGCCAAAACAGCCGCGAAAAAGCCGCCCCGCGAGAAGATGCCGCTGATCATCGTCGCCAATTCGCAAAGCAAGGACGAGGCTCTGGCCGGCCTCGAGCGCTGGAAGAGCCGCCATCCCGAAGCCGCCCGCCACCTGGCCGTGGACGATGTGCTCGTGGACGCAATGCGCGGCCGCTTCTCCACCTGGACGCGCATCCGCGTGAATCTCCGCAACGTTCCGGAAGACCAGCGTCCACCCCAGGAAACTCCCGACCCCGACGCGCCGCCCGACTACAAGCCTCCCACGCGGCGCCGGGCCACTTCCCAGGAATGAACCGGCTCTGCCTAACGGTACCGTCGCGTTGCCTTTAGCACCACCGAGAACACGTCCGATTCGTCGCGCGTCACCAGCAGCGACACATGCCGGTTGACGGCGATTTCCGCCTGCAACAACTGTTGCGCCGAGGTGTCTACGTTGGTGGCGTAGGTCAGCGTCACATTCTTGCCCAGCTGTTCGTCCACTGTGATACGCGTGGTTGAGTTCCCCAGCGCGCCCAGGTAGCTCGGATCCACTTTCACCGACCCCGCCCCGAACAATTTCTGCACCCGGCTGCTCACCGTCGCGTTCAGCGCCCCGCCCAGCAGCACGTCCGTCGACGGCGAAAGACCCGCGGACTGCTCCTGCTGCTGCGTGTAGAGCCCCTGTTCGCTCTGCGTGCGCCCCAGCGCCAGCAACGCGATGACATCCCCCTGGGGCAGGGGAGGGTCGCTGCGATAGGTAATGCTCAACTTGTCGGGCGTGCCGTGCAGGCCCAGGGTAATGTCGTAGTCCTGCACCCGCGCGGTTGCGTTCAAATCGATGGCCGGTTGAATCCGCACCGGGTTGGTGAACAGAATGTCGCCGCGTTGCAGTTCGTAGCGGGTGCCTGCGATCGTCGCATTGCCCTCCGTGATCGAAATGCGCCCCAGCAGCGAGGGCGACGCCAGAGTGCCCCGCAGCCTCAGGTCCACGTCGCCGGCCAGTTTCGCATAGGCATTCTGAAAGTTCAGCTGCGGCGACGACTGGATGCGAACGTCGAGCCGGATATGATTTGACGGCGCATCCGGCGGCACCACCGGCTGCACCGCGTTGGCCTGCGCCGCAAGGGCTGCGATATCAAGATCGGGACTCACCGAAAACCGCGTGAGCATCACGTTCCCCGACAGCAACAGGCTCGACTTTGTCCCCTGCAAATGCAGCGTAGTGTCGGCCAGGGAACTCACGCCCTCCGGATAGCGGATGCGGATCGACTTGCCCGTCACCGAAAGATCGGCAAACAGGCCCTGCTGATATGCCAGGTAACCGCCCAGGCTCAACTGCCCGCCGCCCGTCATCGCCGTCAGGCTCCGCACCTCCAGGCGATTCTGGTTGAACTCGAGCGTCCCATGCAATTGGCTCAGCCCATTGGGCAGGTCCTCCAGCGACAACGATCCGTTGTTGAAATCGATTCGCCCGCGCAGTCCCGGATTCGACAGCGTCCCATGCGCTTCCACCTGGAAGGTTGTCGTCCCGCCCGCCGTCAGATCGCTGTCAACCATTTCCGCAAGCTTCAGATTGATGGAGCCGCTGGCCGCGAAATCCAGCCGCTTCGACTCTTTCAGCTCCAGGCTGCCTTGCGCGCGCAAGTCAGTCTGGTCGCCGGTTACGTGCAGCGGGTCCAGGCTCACCCGGCCATTCGCGAGCGCGGCATGCACTCCGCCTTCACTCTGCAGATGCACCCCCGCCACCGACACCGCCATCGCCTGCAGGCGCGCCTCGCCCTGCAACTCATCCACTCGCGCCAGCGGGCCTCGAAGGGTCGCCGTCCCCGACAGATCCGACTCTCCCTTGATCGCTTCCAGGTGGGCAAGCCTGAATACGGCCCCGATATTGAACCGGGAGAAATCGAGCTTGGCCTGCGTCTGGTAGTCCCCGCGAAGTTCCGTCTGCCCGTGAAGAACCAGCTCGGCCGCCTCCATGCGGCTCGTGGCGTCATACACCAGGTCCCGGTTCACTGTGTGTGCGCTCAACTCGAGCGATCCCATGGGCTCGTGGTCAACCGTCAGATCCGTGAGCGTTGCCTGGGCTTCCACGCGCGGATCGTCCTTTGTGCCCGACGCGGTTGCCTTGAACCCCAGCTTTCCTGCGACCGTCTCACCGGCGGTGTGCAGGTGTTCGATATTGGCAACATCCAGCCCGGTACCCTCCGCCTCCGCCTGGAAACGCCGCGTGCGCAGGTCGTAGCTGCCCGACCCCGTCACACTTCCTGCCTTACTCGTGATGCCGATCGAATTCAGCTTGGCCACCTGGTTGGAGATCGCACCTTGCACCCGCACCTTCGACAGCGCCTCACCGTAGGCCTCGCCATCATCGAGCTCGAGCCATCCTGAACCTCCCGGTGTACCCAGCGGCCCGTCGGCTTCGAAGTCCGCCTGCAGCGTGCCGGCGACGGGTTCCTGAATTCCGAGAAGCAGAAACACATCCTTCAGATCGACCTTCGCGGCACGCACGTGGGCCTTCAACAGGGAATCAGAGTCGAAGGCGGGCAGCTCGTCGCGCCCATTCGAGCCCGGCCCTTCCGCACCCGGCGCAGAGAGCGTCCCATCGAGCGATATTTCCTCTTGTCCATGCATCAGCCGTCCGTGGAGAACGGCGATCCGTTCCGCGTCATAGCTGCCATTGGCCTCGATCGAATCCCACCTCACCAATTGCGGCGCGTGCGATGCGTCGTTCGGGTTCGGCGGCAGTTCCACCGCCACCTGCGTTGCCTTCAGGTTGCCGGACAGCCGCGGCGAGACGAGCGAACCCGCCCACGTGCCGTGAAACTCGCCCTCGCCGGTCAACGCCACCGGCAGTGCCGCGCTCCCCGACTTGCCATTGCGCTCCAGCCCCAACGCGCGAAGCGTCGTATCGAACTCGCCCAGGTTGCGCGACCGGACATCGACATTCATCGCGGTTGGACTCGTGAGCGGGAACGCACCCAGCCGTCCGTTTGCCTGGATCTGGCTGGCGGGGAGGTTCAACTGCAGTTGCCGCAGATCCACCGCGCCATCCCGCTGCGTATAGGTCGCGTCGATCACGCCCGACCCTGGCGACTCGCCGGCCACTCCCTGGCTTGACGGGCTCAGGTTTAGAACGGCAGTCACGGCCACCGTATTGACATCGCCGTTCACCCAGTCCGCCTTCGCCGGTCCGTTCAGTAAAGTGTCCACGCCCAGCCGGTCGAACGGTTTCTGCCCTACGATGTCCAGGATGGTATCGAGCGCCACGTTGCTAAATGTGCTGGCAATCTTGCCTTTGACCGTGATGACTTGTTCGGGCTTCTTCACCAGGACGTCGCGCGCGATCGGTGCCGGAGCCGCCGGCGCCGGAGTCTTGCGCCGGTTCCAGAAATGCCGGGGGCGGGAACTGCCCGGTGGATTCACTGCAGCCGGCGCCGCCACAACAATCGCGTGGTCAGGCGGATGCGGCGCCCAGTGGTCCAGTTGCAGGTCGCCATCCACCCACCCGCCCTGCGCGAAGCCCACTTTCACTCCCGCGAAATGCATCACCACAGGATCCGCGTGCACCTGCGTATCCACCTGCAGATTGCGCGCGTTGATCCCCGGCGCGATGAATGTGCCGTTGTCCACGTGCACCGGCCCGTCGATGCGGTAGTCCCCCATTTCCCCGGCGGCACTCAAATCCATCCTCGCCATGCCGTCGGGTGTGAAGGGATAGCCCAGGATCGGATCCAGCAGCCGCATGTCGAATTCACCGCTGATCCTTGCCTGCCAGCGCGGATGCGCAAAGTCCGACAGCGTGCCCGAAACGTCCAGCGCGCGTTCCTTCATTCCTTTGGAATTGGCCGTGACTCGCATCGACCGCAGCACCGCGCTGTTACGGAAAAGGTCCAGCGACGCCTGCATGTAAGCGTGCAGCTTGGATGCTGAAGGCGCGGTTCCTCCGCGCGCCAGGTTCAGGTCGTGGACCCCGGCGTCCAGGTGGTAACTTTCCGCGTTTCCTCCCGAAGCCGGAATATATCGCAGGATCAGCGACGCATCGCTGGCTTCGAAGTCGAGCGGCAGAAAGCGGGGAAGGGAATCGAAATCGGCAGCGCGATCGTCGAATTCCGCTACGCCCTGCTCGATCGCAATGTGTCCCGCTTTCAAATCGAAGAGAGTGTCGATCGCCGATTGATTCGATTTCTGCGGGACGCGTGGATGGGGCTGATTGGTCGTCTGGTTGCGATAGAAGATCAGGTGGAACTGCGGCTTGAGCACCTCGAGATCGCGCAATTCCACATGCGGACTGAAAAAGCCCAGGACGCTGATGCGGGTGCGCATGCTTTCCAACTGCGCGTAGGGTGCTTCTCCCAGATCTTCGAGCCCGTGAATCACCACTCCCGAAGCCTCTGCTTCGAGACGCATCAGGCTCCATTGAAAGCTGCGAATCTCAACCCGTCCTCCCGTGGCTGTTTCGATTTCAGCCACCATCCGCCTTCGCACCAGGTTTGCAAATTCACTCGAATTTACCCATAGCAACAGGACGCCGGCGATCCCCATCAGCGCGACGAAAACTCCGGCGCCATTCCACAGCAAGAGCCGCTTCCGCCGCGGCGGGGCAGAACTGGACGGCCGCTCCTTTACCTGGCTCATTCGACCGACTCGCCCCCGCTCGACGATTCCGAGCCGGACTCGAGCCCGCTGTCCAGTACCTCGACGTCGCCCTGCTTGCGAAGATTGTCCAGCCAGTTGCCGAACATCACGTTGACCTGTTCTTCCAGCAGGATCTCCTCGATGCGCGACGAAACCGCGCTCAAAGCCGGTACCTGCGCCCCCTTGGCATATTGAGGCAGCAGTTTGTCGCGGTAATACGCTTCGATCTCTTCATGCGAAATGCGAATGCCTTGCCGGAATCGAATTTCGATAAAGCGAAGGATCTCGAGCCGCAAGCGGAGGTAATGCCTGATCTGCCCGGAGGTGAGTCCGTTGGTCTGGAGAAATGCCTGCCACCCCGTGTCGGTCGTGCATGCCAGACGAACGCACGCTGGCAATTCTTTGCGCACCTCGGCCTCGCGAGCCTGCACTTCGTCATCGCTGGGCTCCGCTGCCGAGGCGTCCTCCTGGCGGATCTGCTGCTGGATCAGCGTGCGGCTGATCAGTTGCTGCAGAGCCCTCTGCGGTGTCAAAGTCCCATTCACTTCTTCCGGGTCGAGAACCGCAAAACGGATTTCGCTGGAAAGATCGCTCCACAGAATCGGATGATTGTTGACCACCGCCACCACCCGATCCAGCATCTCGGGAGCGTCCGGCTGGTTCTGGCCGAGTGCCGCGCCCGCAGCGCCACACAGGGCCATTGCCATCCCCGCCGTCGCCACCTTGTTCCGAAATGAATTCCGCGCCTGCATCAGAAGGTCTGCCCCAGGCTGAAGAAAAAGTTGAAATGGCTGGCCTCGCCCACGTGCGGTACATCGTTCGGATGGGCATAGTCATAGGTGACCGGATAAATCGGCGGGTTCAGGTTGTAGCTGAAATCCAGCCGTATCGGTCCGACCGGCGTATGGTATCGCACCCCCACGCCCGGCGCGTGAGAAAAATAACTGAAGCTGCAGGTACCCACCGGCCCGGTCGAGATCGTCGGCCCCGGCGGGTCCTTTGTCGGGTTCGTTTTCGGCTCCGGTTGTTTGCACAGGTCTCGGTCGGGCTGATGGAGCCGAATGGCGCTCACCCACGCATCGCCCGCATTTCCAAATACGTTGCCCATGTCGTGGAACAGAACGAAACTTACCGAATTGCCAAAGTAGGGAAGCGTCGGCGGAGGCAGGCGCAACTCGGTGTTGTTGATCAGCGCGCCCGCTCCCCCCACGGGGAAGCCCGTTTGCGGATCGCGCGGCCCTGCGGCATTGATGGAGAACCCGCGCATCGACGTGGCTCCTCCGGAATAGAGCCGCTCCGGCAGCGGAAGCAATTCCGAATTGCCGCTGCCAAACGTGCGCTCCTGTCCGTACCGTGTATTGCGCGCCAGCACAAAGCGGTTTTTATTGAAGCCGTAGAAGCTTGAACTGGTCAGGTCGAGGCGGTTGAAGTTGGCCTCCGCGCCAAATGGCGCAGCCGACAGGAACTCCTGAAAGCTCGTGTAGGTGCCGCGATGCGCGTCAATAGGGGAGTCGCGTGTGTCGCGAATCCAAGTGAATCCCGGGCCGCCCACGCGTACCGCGGTCGCCAGCCGCGTAATGAAATTGGGAAAAACCTGCAGGCTGCTTTCCGCAACCTTTACACGGCGAAAATCGAATTCATAGATAAACGTGTTGGCGCGCGACAGGGCCGACTCGGGCGCCGTAAAGGTCTGGGTGATGCGGAATCCCGCGTCCAGCCGCGATGCCACGTAGGTCGTGACGTCCTGGCTGTTGGCATATCCGGCGTTGAAGGTAAGGCCGAAATTCCGGTTCCCATAAAAATGAGGATTCTGATAAACGAAATTCACCTTCTGCTCGAGCAGGCCATAGGTCCCCTGCACTGAGGCTGACTGCTCGCGTCCAAAGAGGTTGTTGCGCGTCATGCTGAGCAACCCGCGCGGGCTGATTCCGGTGTGCCCGTTGGGCGTGCATGGCGCTCCGTTGGCGATCAGGCCGCGGCAGTTATTTTGCGGTGTGCCGGTCTGCGCCTCGAATCCCGCGCCGTAGGTCAGAGTCCAGCGCCGTGCCTCGACCGCCTGCAGCAGAACGGTCTTGGTCGTCTCGCCTCCATTGGGATTCTGCACCGCCAGGTTGACTTCGTTGAACAAAGCAAATTCGTAAAGGTTGCGCTGCGTCTCCAGCAGCGCGGTCTGGTTCAGCGGGTCGCCGGGATGCACCGTGATGGCGCGCGCAACTGTATCCGCACGGGTGAAATGCAGGCCCGTCAGCACCACGTTGCGCACAAAAATCTGCTGTCCCTCCGTGATGTGAAAAGCCACATCCACCTTGCCGGGATCTGCCGGATCATCCGTCTCCTCAAGATCCACCCGCGCCTGGTCGAAACCACGCGTCAGGTAGTCCGTCACCAGTGCGTCCCGGTCCCCGGCAAGATTGCGCGGCGACAGCAACTGGCCCGATTCCGTGTTCAGCAGCGGCAGCAGTTTCTCGGCCTCCACGTGTTCATTCCCGTCCAGTTTGACGTTGCCAACCCGTTGTTGTGCCCCTTCGTCGATGTGGTAAACCACCTTGAGCCCCGCCGGCTTGGGATGCTTCGTTCCTGCTTTGCCCGAAGGCTCAACCAGGTTCGTCTCCGGAGTGATCTTTGCCTTGGAGAACCCGTTATTCTGATACACCGCCTGCAATGCGTTCACATCCGCCGACAACAGCGCCTGGTTATAGGCCCCGTGCCGGTCCAGCACGTTGGCCGCGTGCACGCTAAGCAATTCCTCCAGCGTCGCCGCATCGAAATAGTGGTTTCCATCCACTGCCACCGTCTCCACATGCCGCCGCGTGCCCAGCTGCACCACATAATTGATCGCCACCTCGCCGGGCCGCACCGTCTGCTGGTTGTGATCCACCTTCACATCGAAATAACCCAGAGTCTGGTAATAGTCGCGCAGCCTCCGGTTGCCTTCGTTCAGCAGGTCATCGTCCACCGTGCCTTCCTCGAAAATCGGAATCAGGCGCTTGACTCGTTCCGGTTCGAGCGGCGCGCCCGGCGACCAGCACGCGCACGATCGGCCCCTTGTTCGCGGTGAACGTGTAATTCATCTTGTTGGCGGCATAAGACTGCGACTCGAGCTTGATTTCTGCCTCCAGCCGCTTCTGATCGCGATACTCCTTCAGCATCCCGTTGAGCGCTCGATTGATCGTTTCGTGATCCACCTTCTGGCCCGTTTTCAAATGAGCATGATGGCGAAACGACTCCAGGCTCATTCCCGGATCGCCCGTCACCGACACCGCCCCCACCCGCGCCTGCGGCCCCGAAACCACGTGAAACGCAATATCCACCAGCTGCTCGTCGTGGTGCTCCTGCAATTTGTAAGTGATGGTCTCTTCGTGATACCCGTTTTCCGCCAGCGCGAATTTCATTTGCTCCAGTGCCTGGCTGATCTTGGCCTTGGTGAAGCGCGTTCCCGAATTGAGCCGGCTGGCGCGCTGCAACTGCGTGTTCACCGTCGCGCCTTTGGCCCCGTCCACGCTCACCATCCCGATGAACATCCGCGGCACGCCGCGAAACAGAATCGCAACTCCATCCCCCTCGCGTCCGCCAACTACTTCCACTGAATCGAACAGCCCCGTGGCAAACACCTGGCGCAAGCTCGCGGCCACTTTTTCCTGATCAAGAGGAACGCCCACGCCCTGCGCAAGCTTTCCTTCCAGCGGAGACAGCCTTTCCTTCGTGACTCCTTCAAACGCAATGCTGCGCACCGGCAGCCCCTGCCACTGCGCGATCGTGTCCTGGTTTGTCGAATGGAATTCAGAGTGGCCCGTCAGTTCTCGCTGCGCGACGGCATTCGTGCGCAAGCTATCGGCATCGCGGTTCAATGGGGGACGCTGACACCATCCCCTGGTCCCCGCGAGGCCCACGATGATCAAGAGACTTGAAAACAACTTGCCGAAGCCGCACCCGCACCCGCACTGCTTCGGAGGAATAAACCGCAAAATCTTTCTCCAGATCAACGGCGCAAATAACACCTGCTCGAAAAACCTGCATCTAACCAATCACCAGCGAGGGCCCCGTCGGTCTGTTGCTACCGAATCCCGCCACTCCACCCGCTGCACCTATACTAACGAGGAATGATGAGCGGCGCAGCAATCACCAGTCTTCAACTTGATCCCCCAAGGAAACGAATGACGCCATCCAGGTTTTCCGTTCCCGCGCCTGATGCTTCGCCGACACCATCCGTGAAGTCATCCGAACCCGCCGTACAAGATCCTCCCGTCGTCCCCCCGGCAGCCCCCGCGTCGCCCGGTGACGATGTGCTGGCGCGCGCCCAGGCAGGCGACCATTACGCCTTTGCCCAGCTTTACGCTCTCCACAAGAGGCGTATTTATTCTCTCTGTCTGCGCATGGTCGGCAATGTCGCCGAAGCCGAAGACCTCACCCAGGAAGCCTTCCTCCAGCTGCACCGGAAAATCGCTACCTTCCGGGGTGACTCCGCCTTCTCCACCTGGCTGCACCGCCTGGCCATTAACGTGGTCCTGATGCACCTTCGCAAAAAGGGCCTGTCCCTCATCTCCTTGGACGAAGCCATGGAGCCAACGCCCGAAGAAGGGCCTGGCCGCAGCTTCGGAGCACCCGACCTGTCTCTGGCCGGGTCCATCGACCGCCTCGCCCTGGAAAGGGCCATCTCCGACCTCCCCGCCGGCTACCGCCTCATCTTCGTGCTGCACGACATCGAGGGATATGAGCATAATGAAATCGCGGCCATGCTCGACTGTTCCATCGGAAACAGCAAATCTCAGCTACACAAAGCACGGCTGAAGCTCCGCGATGCTATGCGTACGTTTCCCCGAAGGGAGGGGCGGCGATGATCGATAACCGCAAGAACATGTCGTGCGAGGAGTTCCAGTCCCAGATGGTCGACTTGATCGGCTCGGGCGCGAACATCTCCGCACATCCGCACGTCCAGAGTTGCGACCTTTGCCGAGCCTTTTTAGCCGACCTTGAGGCTATCGCGGCGGCAGCACGCGAACTGTTTCCTGTTGAGGATCCCTCAGATCGCGTGTGGGAACATATCCAGTCCGCCATCCAGGAGGAAGAAGGCAAAACCAGCGCCAAGTAGCCTCCTCTCTCGCGGGCTTTTGATCCTTTCTTTTTGGGAAGGAACGAATCAATGGTCCCCCGCCGCGTCCAGTTCCCATTCCGGTCCGTTTCTTCGGCCACGCTCACCTTTCATCGGGCGTGGCCGATAACGTTTGCGGGGATTGTTGGACCCCATCGTCGGAGACTGGGGCCGGAGGCAGCCGGCTCCCCTCCGGCGCACCAACACCCCCGCTTCTGCCTCAACCGGAGATTCCCGGCTGAACCGCGGTCGAGAAGAAAAGGGAACCATCGGGCCAGGGACGGCGTAATGCCTTCAACAGGCGGCGTAATTCATTGAGAAAAAGAAGGTTTGGCCGTTTCTTGAATCGCCCGGCCTTTCCTGAAACTTTTGGCATCTTGCGCTGTCTAATGTAAGAGAAGTTGATAGAAGGACACTCAATGGCAAATCCAAATCCAGTTCCGCCACAGATTCTCAGCCCGTCTGATCCCAAGCCAAATGTTCGCCGTGTGCCGGTTCTCCCTGTTCGCGATACCGTTCTGTTCCCCCATGCCGTCCTGCCCTTGACGGTGGGCCGCGAGAGCTCCATCCAGTTGATCGAATCCCTCGGTGAGGACCGCGCCATCGCCGTCACCGCCCAGAAGGATGCGCGCCTGGACAGCCCCACCCCGGAGGACATGCATTCCGTGGGTACCCTCGCCACCGTGCACAAGATCGTGCGCATGCCCAACCAGAGCCGCTTTGTCTTCACCGAGGGCGTGGAGCGCGTGCGCCTGGTTCGCTTTGTCCAGACCGAGCCGTTCATGATCGCCGAGGTGGAGACTCTGGAGGCCGACGAGGCAGCGCCCACGACCAACGTTGAAGCCCTGGTGCGCATCGTGATCGCGCAGTTCCAGCAGATCGTCTCCGAGTCGCCCACGCTTTCCGATGAGTTGCGGACCATCGCCGCCAATATCGAAGAACCGGGCCGCCTTGTCGACTTCGTTGCCTCCTCGCTGCCGTTCCTCACCACCGACAACAAGCAGGAACTTCTGGAAACCCCCGACATCGGCGCCCGTCTCGAGCTCCTCAACAAGCATCTGGCCAAGGAGATCGAGGTGCAGCAACTCCGCGCCAAGATCCAGAACGAAGTCCAGGACCAGGTGCAGCAGTCCCAGCGCGACTACTATCTGCGCGAGCAGATGAAAGCCATCCAGAAGGAACTGGGCGAGCAGGACGAAGGCCAGCGCGAAGTCGACGAACTGCGCAAGAAAATCGACGACGCCGGCATGCCCGAAGAGGTCAAGAAGGAAGCCCTCAAGGAGCTTTCGCGCCTTTCCCGCATGTCTCCCATGGCGGCCGACTACTCCCTCACCCGCAATTACATTGAGTGGCTGGCGGTGTTGCCCTGGGCCAAAAGCTCCGGCTCCAAGATCGATATCGGCAAGGCCAAGGACATTCTCGACCAGGACCACTACGAGCTGCGCAAGGTCAAGGACCGCATCCTCGACTACTTGTCGGTGCTCGAGCTCAAGCCCGACATGAAGGGCCCCATCCTGTGCTTCGTCGGACCTCCGGGCGTGGGCAAAACCAGCCTGGGCCGCTCCATTGCCCGGGCCCTGGGCCGCAAGTTCCAGCGCGTCTCCCTGGGCGGCATGCACGACGAGGCCGAGATCCGCGGCCACCGGCGCACCTATATCGGCGCCTTGCCCGGCCAGATCATCCAGAGCATCCGCCGCGCCGAAACCAACGACCCGGTGATCATGCTTGACGAGATCGACAAGCTGGGACGCGACTTCCGCGGCGATCCGGCCTCGGCATTGCTCGAAACCCTCGACCCGGAGCAGAACAATACGTTCCGCGACAACTATCTCGATGTGCCGTTTGACTTGTCGAAGGTGCTGTTCATCTGCACCGCCAACATGCTCGACACCGTGCCTCCGCCGCTGCTCGACCGTATGGAGATCATTCCCCTCCAGGGCTACAGCGAAGAGGAAAAGGTGCACATCGCCAACCGCTACCTGATTCCGCGCCAGATCAAGGAAAACGGGATCACCCCGGAGCAGATCGAGTTCCCCGAGGAAGCGGTTCGCCACATCATCCGCCACTACACCCGCGAAGCCGGCGTCCGCAAGGTGGAGCAGGTGATCGGCACCGTCTGCCGCAAGGAAGCGCGGCGCGTGGTCGAAGGCAAGACCGAAAAGCTGGTTGTCACCCGGGAAATCCTCAAGGAGTTTCTCGGCAACATCCAGGTGCGCGTCGACACCGAAGTGGCCGAGCGCGTCAAGCGGCCCGGCGTAGCGGTGGGCCTGGCATGGACTCCGGCCGGAGGCGACATCCTCTTCATCGAGGCCAACAAGATGAAGGGCAAGGGCGGGTTCACCATGACCGGCCAGATCGGCGAGGTCATGCAGGAATCCATGCAGGCCGCGCTCACCTGGGTCCGTTCCAATGCCGGCATGCTCGGCCTGGCCGAGGACTTTACCAGAGAGATCGACCTGCACATTCACGTGCCCGCAGGCGCGATCCCCAAGGACGGTCCATCCGCAGGCGTCACCATGGCCACGGTCCTGGCTTCGCTCCTGACCGATACGCCGGTTCGTCCGCTCACCGCGATGACCGGCGAGATTACGCTGAGCGGAAATGTTCTCCCGGTCGGCGGAATCAAGGAGAAGGTGCTGGCGGCGCGCCGGGCCGGAGTGGAAACCATCATTCTGCCCGTCGACAATCGCCAGGACGTCGAGGAAGACCTGACCGCGGAGCAGCTGCAGGGCGTGACCATCCACTACGCCCGGCACATTGAAGACGTTCTGGCGGTCGCGCTGCCGCTGTTCAAGGCGCAGCCGGTTACTATTTCCGCGGTGCAGGAAAAACCCGCTGCCAGTGCGGCAGCCTGACCCGTAAAGAAATCCCCTTCAGAAGGCCGGCGAACCTGCCGGCCTTTTTCTATTTCGCCCGCTTCTGTTACTCCGATCGAAGAGCCTTCATCGGATCCACCGAAGCCGCGTGCCTGGCCGGAAGCAGCACGGCCGCCATGGCCACCGCCAGCAGCAGGAATGGGACCGTAGCCACTGTGACCGGGTCGAAACTTTTCACGTGGTAGAGATGGGTCCGCAACAGGCTCGTGCTCAGCCCGGAAAGCATCAAGCCGGCAACGCAGCCCGCCAATCCAAGCACGAAACCTCTCCGTGCGACCAGGACCAGGATTCCTCTTCGATCCGCACCGAGAGCCATCCGCACCCCGAATTCCCGTTCGCGTTGTTCGACCAGGTACGACATCACTCCGAACAAACCCACGATGGCAAGCAGCACCGCGCACATGGCAAAACCACTCAGGAGTTGCAGAGTAAACCGGCGTTGAGCCAGAGATTCCTCCACCATGGCGGAAAGACTCGTCAGGTCATAGAGCGGCAAGTCGCGATCGACCGACCAGACAATTTTTTGTATCTCCGGAAATTGCGCAATCGGTTCACCGCTGCCGCGAAGCAGAAAAGCCGTCCGGCTACTGGCTCCAAATTCGACCTGGAACATGCACTGATACGCCATGGGCGGAGGATCGGCATCGAGCGCGCCAATATGCACGTCCGCCGCAACTCCAATGACCGTAAACAGGGCGCGGTCCCCCCAATAAAAGCGTTGCCCGAGCGGGTTTCCAGCGGGCAGGTATTGATTGACGAACGCCTGGCTCACCACCGCCACCGGCACCGACGCAGGGCGATCCTGTTCGCTGAAATCGCGTCCTCGCAAGAGTGGAATGCCCATCGTCCTGAAATACCCGGGACTGACCACCGAATTCGCCGCCCAGTGGAAATCATCGGGAGCGGCGTGTTCCAGGCGAATCCCGATCTGCCGCTCATCGCTCAAGGGAAGGTGGCTGGCCGCCGCCACGCTGGTCACGCCAGGCAAATGGGAGAACCTCTCCAGCAACTCCCGTTGCACTACGCCCCGGCGCGCGCCCTGCGGATAGCGTGCCCGATCAAAGTTGGTGCGGATCACCATCGTTCCCCTGGGATCGAAACCCGAGGGCGTTTCGATCAGATTCACGAAACTTCGCAGAAGCAGACCACCCGCGATCAGCAGGACCATCGCCAGCGCAATCTCGCTGATCGCAATCGCGTCGAGCCATCGTTGCCCGCCCCGGCCGGTTCCCGCCTGGCTGGTGTCTTTCAGCGCTCCCTGGGGAGAAACATGCGACATCTTCCACGCCGGCGCCAGCCCGAACAGAATTCCGGTCCCAAGGGTGAGCGTCAGGATAAACAACAGCACATAAAGATTGAGCGCCGCATCCTGCAGCCGTGGAACGTTGCGCGGTCCCCAAAGGCGCAGCGAAAATAGAATCGCCTCCCCAACCGACACTCCGAGCGCCGCCCCTCCGGCCGCCAGCACCATGCTTTCTACCAGGCACTGCCGCATCAGCCGAACGCGATTTGCCCCCACTGCCGAACGAATCGACATTTCCCGCTTGCGCCGGCTCGCCCGCGCCAGCAGCAGGTTTGCCACATTGGCGCAGGCGATCAGCAGCACGCAGGTCACCGCGCCAAAAAGCAACAGCACCAGCGGACGCGCCTTCTGCATGGAATATCCGGCGAATGCGTACGTGTGAGGTTCCACGCGGAGTGTGCCTGAGTAGACGTCGGGGTGCTCTTGCTGGAATCCCGCGGCGATCTGCGTCATCTCGGCTCGGGCCTGTGCCTGCGTGCGCCCGGGCTTCAGGCGTCCGATCAGGCCCACTCCAAATTCCATCAGCCGGTTTCCTGGATCGAGACGGACAGGGGCGATGGCGTCCGGCACCCAGAGATCGGCCCTCTCTGAGACGGGCTTGCCATCGAAGGGAAACCGGAAAGAACCCGGCATGACCCCGATCACCAGGTAGGGTTTTTCATCCAGCTTGATGGTCTTGCCAACGATGGCAGGATCGCCGCCATATTTGCTCTTCCATAAGCGCAAAGAAAGCACCGCGACGTGATCATTTCCGTAGCGATCTTCCTCGGCCGTGAAGGTTCGGCCCAGAATTGGAGAGACGCCAAGCAGCGAGAACACGGAATGCGAGACCATGGCGGCATTGACGCGTAACGGCTCTCCCCCATCGGTGAGGTTGAAGTCAGCCGATTCGAATGTACCGGTCTCGGAAAAGGTCTGGTTTCGGTTCCCATAATCGCCGGCTTCCTGGATCGCAACCCCAAACTCGTCCTGCCCCTGGCTCGGCTCCGCCTCGGTGACCACCATCAGGCTGCCCGGATCCCGATAAGGAAGAGGGTGGAGCAAGACCGTATCGAACAGGCTGAAGACCGCCGCATCCGCGCCAATCCCCAGCGCCAGGGTGAGAACCGCTGCCGCCGTGAAGCCCGGCGATTTTCCCAGTTGCCGCAGGGCGAACTTCACATCACCCCAGACAGATTCAATGGTCGGCCATTGCCACACCTCCCGGCCGCGCTCCTCAATCCTGGTCATATTCCCAAATGCGCGCTGCGCCGCGCGCGTCGCCTCCTCGGCCGCCATGCCCGCTTCCATGAGTTCCTCGCGCTTCTCTTCGAAATGCTCCCGGATCGAAACAGCGAGATCCTCGTAGCGACGGCGTCGAACCAGCAGTTGTTTGAGCCATTTCATCGTGAGCTTCCTGCGGCAGACCGGCAGAGGTTTTTTCCCAAAGCATCGACCAGGAAATCGGTTCCGTCGGACTTCCTCCGGTGAGTCGGCCATCATGAATGGCTTTAATCTAGATAAGAATACCTATTTCTACAATAGGTATGTGACGAACCGTGAATGGGTGCCTTCTCGAGGCATCCGGTTTTCAGACGTTACCAACGGTGGCTATTACAACTTTCGTACCAGCCTGGCCATTCCGTTCCTTGATTCGGCGCAAGAAGCGACCCTGCCCGCGACCCTATCCTTAGGCGAAACAATGAATTGGAGGCGCCCGGTGCGAAGTTTGCCTTTGTTCGCGATCGATCCGCCATCCTCCACGATCTGTCTGCGTTATGCATCAAAAACAAGTAGGATTACCACGAGGGAGCCGCTTCTCCGATAAAATCGCTCCCGGTTCAAGCCAATTTGCAGTTCCACTGCTTCACTAAGATTGTTGTTGCTGGTAAGGTTCGCGGTTACGAGTTGAGGGTAGATCTCCGCGCATGGATGCCGTGCTCGTCGCATCGGCTTCGCTTGCTTCGGACCTCTTCTGGCCGCCCGCAGAAAAGCGCTGCGGTGAATTCTGATTGCATTTTTAGCCAGGGGGGTCTGTGAAATACACACTGCGTTGCCGATTTGGCCTTTTTGTTCTGCTCTTGGTTTCCAGTTGCAGCGTCGTTCGCGCACAAAGCATCTCCGTCAGTCCCAAGCTGATCGCGTTTCCCAACCAGGGCGTCAACACCTCCAGCGCCGCCTCCAGTGTCACCGTTCTGAACAACCAGGCCGCTAGTCTGACCATTTCCAGCATCCAGGTTTCGGCGCCTTATTCCCAGACCAACAATTGCGGAACGAGCCTGGCGCCCAATGCGCAGTGCACCATTTCGGTCACCTTTGCGCCCACCGCAAAAGGGTATTTCCCCTCCAGCCTGGTCCTCACCGATTCCGCCGCCAACTCGCCGCAGAGCGTTTCCCTCACCGGCAACGGCGTGATCCCGGTTACGATTTCGCCGGCCGCGATCAACTTTCCCAACCAGGCAATCAATACCAGCAGCGCTGCTTCGAACCTCACCGTGACCAACAACCTCTCGGCCCCGGTCAGTATCGCGAGCGTCGCCGCCGGAACAGGGTATGCGCAGACCAATACCTGCGGCGCTTCTCTGGCCGCTGGAACCAGCTGCACGGTGAGCGTCACCTTCAGCCCCACTGCCATTCAGTACTACTCATCGGCCGTCACCATCACCGACAGCGCGGCCAACTCCCCGCAGACGGTCCCGATCACCGGCAACGGCATCGCCGCGGTGGCTTACTCGCCCAAGCTGATCTCCTTTCCCGACCAGGGCATCTTCTCGACCAGTGCCACCTATCCCATCACTTTCACCAATAACCAGCCCGCCGCGGTGAACCTGAACATCCAGGCTCCCGCCCCCTTCGCCCAGACCAACAACTGCGGCGCCAGCCTGGCCGCGGGTGCCACCTGCACCATCAATGCCACCTTTGCCCCCACGGTAGTTCAGTACTACTCCTCAGCCGTCACCATCAGCGGCGCGACTCCTTCGCCGATCTCCATTGCGGTCACGGGCAACGGCATTATTCCGGTTTCGTTTACGCCCAAGGTCGGCGGCTACTATTTCGATCACCAGATCGTCAACACTCCCAGCACCCCGCAAATCGTTACCATCACCAACAATCAGACCACCCCATTGACGTTCACGTCGATGAGCTCTTCCACGGCGTTCCCGTTCAGCACCAACTGCGGCAACGGCGCGGGCAGCGGCACGCTGGCCCCGGGCGCCACCTGCTCCGTGCAGGTCACATTCGATCCGCCCGCCGCGATTGCCTATACCGCCAATCTGCTGGTCTACGACAACGCCTACGGAAGCCCCATCAGCATTCCGTTGCAGGGCACCGGAATCACCGGAACTCCCGGGAATCAAATCACCGTGAAGCCGACCGCCCCGTGCATCCTGCCCTCCGGTGCGGAACAGTTCAACGCCAACGTGGTCGGCCTGGGCAGCTCCGCGGTGTATTGGTACGTTGACGGCATCAAGGGCGGCAACGCGACTGTAGGCACCATCTCCGCATCCGGTCTTTATGCGGCCCCATCGGCCACCGCGAACCATACCATCAAGGCGGTGAGCCAGACCTCGTCGGCCGTGTCCGGATCGGCGCTGCTCACCATCAGCACCGCGCCCAACTACGAGATCTATCCCTTCGTGGCGTCGATTCCAGTGGGAGGCCAGCAGACCTTCCAGGCCCAAAGCTGCAACGTTCCCGACACCGCCAACGTGTCGTTCACCGTGGATAACATCGCCGGCGGCAACAGCACCGTAGGCACGGTATCGAGCACCGGCGTCTATACCGCCCCCAATGCCGCGGGCAAGCACACCGTGCGCGTGACGGACCCCGTTCTGAACCACACCAGCGGCGGCGTCGTGACTGTGTTCTCGACCATCACGGCCGACTTTGGTTCGCGCGCCAACAACACCGCATCTGTTCCCGCCAACTTCTTCGGCTATGGCCGCGGTGAGTCGATCCACAACAACGGCGACCGCGCCCTGCTCACCCAGGCCGGCGTGACCGTCTCGCGCATGGCCGCGCAGATCGCCACCGTCTTCGCCAGCGAGGCCGCGCCCGACTGGACCAAGATCGATCCCATGATCGCGGACGCCCAGGCCAACGGCCAGACCGTGATGCTGCAGCTGAATCAATCGCCCGCCTGGCTGCAGCCCGCCACCGGCGGATGCGCCGGCAACATGTACGCCGCGCCCACCAACAACACCCAGTGGGCACAGATTGCGGCCGCGATCGTGGCCCACATGGACAGTAACTTCCCCGGCGTAGTGACGGATTACGAAATCTGGAACGAGCCCAACGCCACCGGCATCTGCACTTCCGCCAACCACATGACCGCGTACATGGCTCTCTATGCAGCCGCGGCCCCGGCCATGAAGTCCCAGGCCGCCCAGGATGGCCAGACCATCCGCATCGGCGGCCCGGTGCTTTCCGGCTACTCGCAGCTCTGGATCAGCACCTTCCTCACCAACCCCGGCACCGCGCCCTATGCCGACTTTGTCAGCTACCACCAGTACTTCTTCGGATCCACCCAGTTGCAGGCGCAGTGGGACACGTATTCGGGCGACGTTTCGCTCTATGAAGCCAGCCAGGACCCCAGCAACGGCGTCTTTGCCATCTACAACAAGGTGCTCGGCCAGGTAGCGCTGGGCTCCCAGCCGGGCGGCGCGCAGACTCCCATCTACATCACCGAGTTCAACACCAACTGGGCCTTCTTCAAGGACTGCTGCCGCAACGACGCGACCTATGCGCCGGTGTGGAATGCGCTCTACGCCACCGACCTGCTGAACTCCGTCTACAACGGCTCTTCGCACATGCCCGCCAAGGCGGTCTACTTTGCCGGCTCGGCCTATCCATGGTTCTGCATGATTGGTGTCGAGGACGCCAACTCCGATTGCCTCTACTCCGAAGGCGCAACGCCCGTCCCCTATCCGCAGCTCAATGCGTTCCAGCTGCTGGCCGCTCCGGCGTACCTGGGACTGCAGGCCGGCGGCTACATGGCCAAGAGCATTTCAACCCCCACCGGCGGCGGCGGACTGGCAACCACGGCCTTTTACACCGCCAACGGCGACGCTCTCGTCATCACCAATCCCACCCCGACTTCCTACCCCGCCATCAACGTGGCCTTCGCCAATCCCGGAACCACGGCGACGCAGGGCACGCTCTACACCCTGGCCAACGGCGCGCCCATCGCCACATCCAACATTTCGTTTGCATCCCAGGGGACGAGCCGTACCGCCACCATCGCGGTTCCTCCCTACTCGGTGCAAGCCATCTCTCTCAAGTGACGATATACGCCAGACGCTCACGGCGAGCCATGTAAGCAACTTGGAGAGATTACAACTGGCGGCGAGTTCGCGCCGGAGATTTGGAAGGATCTCCCGCGCGTTCGCCGCATTCTTATTTCAAATCAGCCTCGATCGGCGACGCGAAGAGCCCGGCAAAACTGCCCGCGTCCCGCAGACCCGCCCCAACCTCGGCCCCCGATTCAACCGCCTACATCCCGCGCCTGCGCGCGTCTAATACCTGCAGGCGGTATTCTCTTTTCTGATGCAGGTACACATCCTCCCTTTTGGCGTATTGAAAGACTGGCTGGGCTCATCCAGTTCTACGGTCGAAATAGACGACGGCGCGACCGTCGCCGATCTGCTGGCGCGACTGGCCCGGCATTCCGGCCGAGGCGATGCCCTGCGCGGAATCGCCGTCAGCGTGAACGCGGAGTACGCCCTCGCCGCCCATGTGCTGTGCGATGGCGATGAGGTCGGACTGCTGCCGCCCGTCTCGGGAGGCGCCATCCCCACCCCGGAACTTTCCGTCGTCACGGCGCTGACTCGGGACGTGATTGACGCCGACACACTGGTCGCCTCGGCCAAGCGTGGTGACGACGGCGCGGTCGTGGTGTTTGACGGCATCGTCCGC
Source organism: uncultured Acidobacteriota bacterium (assembly GCA_963730805.1). GTDB lineage: Bacteria > Acidobacteriota > Terriglobia > Terriglobales > Acidobacteriaceae > Telmatobacter. The sequence continues at coordinate 262,233 of CAVSTL010000002.1, forward strand.
AATCACACCCGCAACCGCCAGACGCTTTACCTTGATTACGAAGCCTACGAGGAGATGGCCCTCAAGCAGATGGACTCGCTTTCCCGCGACGCCATCGCGCGATTCAACGTCCGCCACGTGACTCTCGTACATCGCCTGGGCCGTCTCCACGTCGGCGAGACCAGCGTGCTGATCATCGTGGCCTCGGCCCACCGGCCGCACGCCTTCGACGCCTGCCGCTGGCTCATCGACACCCTCAAAAAGACCGTCCCAGTCTGGAAGAAAGAGACCTTTGTCGATGGCGCGGTCTGGGCTGCCGGCGAACCGTTTCCGGAAGGAATCGCAGTGAACCACACGGAGACGCCGCATGGTTCGTGACCCAAAGCAAAGTCAAGGCTTCCCAGTCCGCCAACAAACTCTGTCCTTGAAGGGTACGGGCTTCCCAATCCGCCAACAAACTCTGTCCTTGAAGGGTACGGGCTTCAGCCCGTACATCAAAATCAGCAGAACAAAAGGGGCTTTAGCCCCTGAGGGAATATTCGCGATTCCCCTTTTCATTTTCTGCCTGGCTCTTTTCATATCCCCATTGCGGCTTCCCGCCCAGGACACCACCTTCCGCATGGACGTGAAGCTGGTCAACCTGTTCGTCAACGTAACCGACAAGACCGGCGCCATCGTCGGCGGCCTTGCCAAGGACGACTTCCAGGTGATGGAAGATGGCCGCCCGCAAAAGATCTCGGTCTTCGAGCGCCAGTCGGAACTGCCTCTCAACCTGACCCTCGCCATCGACACCAGCGGCAGCACGTTCAAGGACCTCGGGCTCGAACAAAGCGCGTCCAAGCGATTCATCCACGCCCTCCTCCGCCAGCAGGACCAGATGAGCCTGCTTGAATTCGCCACCGACGTCCGCCAACTGGTGCCCTTCACCAACAAGGTGAGCCAGCTCGACCGCGGCCTCGGCTCGCTCCGCGTAGGCGATGCCACGGCGCTCTACGACGCCATCTATCTCGGTTCTGAGGGCCTCGCGAAAAAGGAAGGGCGCAAAGTCCTGGTGCTGGTTTCCGATGGCGGCGATACCGCCAAAAGCACCTCCTATGCCGATGCGCTGGAACAGGCGCTCCGCTGCGAGGTGATGATCTACTCCATCATCGATGTGCCCATCGAGGCCAGCGCCGGCCGCGACATTGGCGGCGAGCATGCGCTGATCACTCTTTCCGAGCAGACCGGTGGAAAAAGCTTCTATGCCGGCGCGGGCGGCCTCGACAAGGCCTTTGAGCGAGTCAGTGAAGATCTCCGCACGCAATATCTGCTGGCCTACTATCCCCACAATCAGGAGCCCGGCAGGAACTTCCATCGCGTTCAGATCTCTGTTCCCCGCGCGGCCGCCGAGTCCTTCAACATCCGCTACAAGACCGGCTACTACGCCGACAACCCACCCCAATAAATCCGGTGCTTTCCCGCCGTCGCAAGGACACGGATGCTGCGTGCGCCATCCTTTCCGCTTCTTTGCACCCGCGAACCTCTGTATCAAGACTCCATATCATCCCCGGATCCCCACTCCGCGGCATTTGCATCTAAAATGCCAATATGACTCCGCCATTGTCTTCCCGCCGTCGTTCCAAGACACCTCCGCCGGGCGAGACCGGTCAGGAAGCGCTCTACCTGCGTTCGCTCAGTGACCGCCAGGTGCAGGTCACCATCAAGCTGCGCGACGGCGAAACCGTGAAGGGCTGGATCGAGTATTTCGATGACGGCATGCTCCGGCTCACCCGCGAAGGCAAGCCGAATCTGTTTATCTACAAGCACCAGATCCGCACCATCACCGAGTCGGGCAGGCGGCGCGATGTTCTCACCTCTGCCGGCGGAGGAATGTGAGCAAACCCGCCGCGCCTTCCCCCGAATTTGTCTGGATTCCCCGTGCGGCCGAGATTGCCCGCGAAGCCGGCGCGCGCCTCCGCGAATTTCTGGCCGCCGGAGTCGAGACCGAGTACAAGGGCGACGTCGACCTCGTCACCGTCGCCGATCGCACCGTCGAAAAACTCATCCGCACCCGCATCGCCGAGGCCTGGCCCGATCACGGCATCTACGGCGAAGAGGGAACTCGCGAAGGCATGGAGCGAGAATTTCGCTGGTATGTCGATCCGCTCGACGGCACCACCAACTTCGCTCACGGCGTGCCGCAGTTCTGCGTTTCCATGGGCCTCGAGCAGCGGACTTTGCGGTCCGGCGCGGACGAAGATGGAAAGCTGGTGGCAGCGGTCATCTACGACCCCATGCGCGACGAACTCTACAGCGCCGAGGCAGGCCTTGGCGCGTACCTCGGTCAGAAGCGCATGCATGTTTCGGGCATTCCCGATCTGGCCGAATCGCTGGTGGCCACCGGCTTTCCCAGCCGCAAGCGCCACGACAATCCGAACATCCACTTCTACCACGAGTTCACGCTGCGCTCGCATGGAGTGCGCCGCGCCGGCTCGGCCGCCCTCGACCTCGCCTACGTCGCCAGCGGCCGCTACGAGGCCTTCTGGGAATTCAACCTGAATCCCTGGGACACCGCCGCCGGGATTCTCCTTCTTCAGGAGGCCGGCGGCCGCGTGTCGGACTTCGCCGGCGGCCCCTTCCATCTCGACAGCCGCGAAGTCCTCGCGTCCAACGGCTTGATCCACGACGAGCTGGTCGGCCTCTTCAAGGAGATGTTCGCCGGCCGCGGCCTGAGCCCCCTCCCCACCCCGCAGGAATACGCCGCCCGCCGCCTCGCCCGCACCACCGGATAGCGTCGTCCGGGCTTTAGCAGCTGCGTGCGAACTGGGCTCGGCGCCAACTTGCTAACCTGCTACGTCGCGAAGCGACGCGAACCTGCCGATTTTGAATTCAACCGGTATTTCCCGATTCTCCCGCCAGTCAAAGTTGCTTCTCACGCACACACTTTAGCCGGGTCCCCCATCTTAGCGGGCGTTTTGTGCCCGCTAAGGTGGGAGACCACGAACGCAAACATGGGTGCCCCAGGTATCGATTTTGAGACCAGCGAAAGCAACGACCCCCACCGTAATCCTTACGAAGATCATCACCGGATGGCCGCCGCATTCAGCTTGCCAATCCGCCCATGCGGCCCGACCACAAAGGGCAGGGAAATCGAATTCCAGTCACGATCCGCGTCGGGAGCCTCATGCCTCGCCGGATCCGGCCGCACGGCCCGCCAGTTCTTCCCGTCGTCGGTGGAGATATCCGTTCCGTTCGGACCTACGGTGATCCAGGCCTTGCTGGCCGCGTCGTACGCGACCGAGGAACGATAGCCGTGGGGTTGGGTTCGAGCGGGATCCCAATGGCGTCCGAGATCGCTCGTGTACGACGCCGCTCCTATGGAGTCCGCCGGCTTCAGGAAATCGCCGCCGACCGCGATCAGGACGACACCCTGAGGTTCAAGAATGTTCTTGTGGGTCATCTTGTTCGACGCAATCGAAAATGCGCCGGCAGATTCCGCGTGTGCCATCGGCAGCAACGTGACGTGCCAGTTACAGTGAATGGCCCGCTTCTTAAAATTCTGGCAATCACAGACAAAGGCCCTGGCCCCGGCAGGACCGCCGCCGGCGAATGCGAAGCTGAACTGTGAAAGATCGATGTAAGAAGAATTACTGGCAGCAAAGAAACCCTCTTTGTCGAGAGCCGTTGGGTTGTGTTCGAGGCGCGAGGGCAATCCACGCATTCTGTTCGAAGCCGCGCGCTCAGGGTCGGGATGAGGATCAAATATCTGCAACTGTGGTTTACCGTCTGGTTCTCCGTAGCAAATCCTCGGACAAATTGAATCCGGGTCATCGGACCGGATAGTGAAAAGGGTCATTCGCCCAGCCACTGGGTCACCTAGCACCGTCGATGTTTCATCGCGCGAACGGATTGCATCCCAAAACCCATCCGCGTCCGGGTTCGCAAACACCAGATCCCACGAATGGCAGCCATCCGTCGTCTTGTACAGCCGCGAAAGATCGCCCTTGCCTGACGACATTACGATGGCGGTATTGGCGTCGAAGGCCTGAATCCCGCGGAAGTCGAGGTGTTCGGCCCCGGGCGGCATCGAGCACGACTGCCACACATAACCGCCGTCCTCGGTGCGCAGGACGGTGCCGTTCGTCCCCGACGCCCATGCGACCCCATCGCCGATCGCGTGAACGCCGCGCAGGTCGGCCGTCGCGTTCGACGTCTCCAGGGTCCACTGCCCGTGGGCCGATGGCGGCGCGGCGAAAAGCAACACGGCGATCAGGGCAAGCCAATGCATACGGAACAGTCTAGCCATTCGCCGTTGCAGATAATTAACCAATTCAGGAGCATGATAGAAATCAGCAGGAACTTGAAGGCTTCCGCCCTTTTGTCGTGGCCCGATCGCCGCGGGTGTTTTCGCCGGATCATCGCCCCGGAAGGGCCGGAAATACCTCTGTTGCAAAAAAAAATTTGCGGTGTAACCGTTAACATGAACCTAATCGCCTTGTATTCAATATGTTACATAACAGCAACCTCAAAATGTGCCGCAAAATAGTATTGAAACTAAACACTTTAGGCTAATTGGACCTGCGGGGTTTGAATTAGAAAGAATCCCCTGCATTACCCCGTCACAATCTCGCTGAAATCCGCAATCGTCGAAAACCCGTGCAGCACCTCGTCGATCAGGCCCAGATGCGCGCCCCGCACATTGGGATCGGGATCGAGCACCATCACCTTGTCAAAGAATGTGTCGATTACCGGCCGCAGCGTCGCGATCTCCGTAAGCGCCGGAACGTACGCGCGCTCCTCGCGAAGCTTCGCCACCCGCGGCGCCAGATACGCCGCTGCATCGTGCAGCTCCTGCGCCTGGGGTGCCAGTTCGATCGCATCAACAGAGCCAATAAGCAACTTCTTTTCTTCGGCTTGGCGCAGAATGTTCTTGATCCGCTTGAACGCTGCGGAGATGGCGGCGAAGTCCTCGGAGCCGCGCACCGCCGTGAGTGCTTCGGCACGCGCGATCGCGTCCCGCACGTCGTCGGCGCCGGCGGCCAGGACCGCGCTGACCACGTCGTAGGCGAAGCCCCGAACGTCCTTGAGATGGAAGTGAAGGCGCTCGCGGAAGAACGCCGAAACCTGCTCCCCGACCGCCGGGTCCGCCGGGCTGGCCTCCACGACATCGCTGATCGTGAGCGGCAGACCGGAATCGGCGAGGATCTTCACGATGGCATTGGCCGCCCGGCGCAGCGCGAACGGGTCCTTCGATCCGGTGGGCGCATTGCCGATGCCGAACATCGCGGTGATGGTCTGAATGCGATCGGCCATGCCCAGCAGTTGGCCTTCGACCGTCTTCGGAATCGCGTCGTCCGCCGAGGCCGGCATGTACTGGTCATAGATCGCCTGCGCAACCGTCTCGCCCAGCCCCTGCGCGCGTGCATACAGCCCGCCGACGATACCCTGAAGTTCGGTAAACTCCTTGACCAACTCCGTCGTCAGATCGGTCTTGGCGAGTTCCACCGCCCCAAGGAGGGCTGCTTCATCAAACGGCACCCGGGCTGCCTTCACCGGGGCCGCAAGCTTATGAACGGCCTTGAGATTCTGTTCGCTTTTCCAGTAGTAGCTGCCCAGTTCCTTCTGGAAGGTCACCGCCTTGAGGCTTTCGACCCGTTGCGCCAGCGGCGACTTCTGGTCGAAGTCCCAGAAGAAGACGGCGTCCTTGAAGCGGGAACGGAGCACGCGTTCGTTGCCATGCCGAATCACCGCGTTGCCTTCCTCATCGGCCTCCGTGTTGAGTACTGCCAGAAAGTGGGGAGCAAGCTTGCCGGCCGCGTCTTCGACCGCGAAGTATTTCTGGTGGTCGCGCATCACCGTAACCAGGACTTCTTCGGGGAGGCCAAGGTACTCCGGCTCGAAGTTGCCGAGGATGACCGTAGGCCACTCGGTGAGATGAACCACGGTTTCGACCAGCGCTTCATCCTCGCGCCACCGGGCGCCGGCCACGGTTCGGGTTGCGGCATCCAGTGCTTTGCGGATTTTATGTCTGCGGCCCGAAACGTCAACCAGCACTTTGGCTCTGTTGAGAGTCTCGGCGTAAGAGGTTGCCGCATCAATAGTGACCGGCGAGTCGCCATGCAGCACGCGATGCCCGCGGCTGGCGTTGCCGGCGGCGATGCCTGCGATTTCGAGCGGAACCACCGCCGCGTCGATCAGCGCGATCACCCAGCGAACCGGCCGTACCGAGCGCTCCGGCTTGCCGGCGCGCCAGTACATGTTCTTGGCCCAGGACAACGACAGCGCCGCCTTGGGGAGTTCAGCGGCCAGGATTTCGGTCGCGGGACGACCGGTGCGCTTGACCGTGGCAGCGACATATTCACCCTTGGCCGAGGTCGCCTTCTCAAGTGCTTCTACGGCGACGCCGGCTTTCTTCGCGAAGGCCAGGGCGGCGGCCGTAGGTGCTCCGTCCTTGAACGCTATTTTCCAGGAGGGGCCCGAAAGCCGCTCTTCGGTGTCGGACTGGGCGGTCTGGATGCCTTCGACCAGCACGGCAAGGCGCCGGGGCGTGGAGTAGGTGGTGACCTTCGCGCCGTCCTCAAGAAGACGCTCGCGGGTGAGCAGGTCGCCGACGTGGCGGCCGAGTTCTTCCTCCGCCCCGGCAACCATGCGCGCCGGGATTTCTTCAAGGCCGAGTTCGAATAAGAAATTAGACATTGGTTCTTTCCGTAAAACAAGCTGTTAGCTATTAGCTCTTAACCATTAGCTTGCGGTCCAGCGCGGTGTCGACATCCCACATGAACAGCTAAAGGCTAATAGCTAAAAGCTGCTTTTACGTCTGTTGCAACGCATAGGCTTTTGCCACTCCAACCGCCAGCGCGCGGATTCGGGCAATGACGCCAACGCGCTCGGTCACCGAAATCGCCCCGCGCGCGTCGAGCAAGTTGAAAAGGTGGCTGCATTTCAGGGCCAGCTCATACGTTGCCAGCAGTGGGAATCGCTTCTTTTGTTTTGCACTGGCGTCCTGATCGGCCAGCACGGCTCCCGCCTGATCGAGGAGGGCTTTGGCTTCCGCTTCATAGGAATTGAAGTGTTCCCACAGGCGGGGCACATCCGCGTATTCGAAGTTGTACACAGAGAATTGCAGCTCTTCGGCCAGGCGGACATCGCCATACGTGATCGGCGCGCCGGTGTCTGGGTCGCGGGCCCAGACCACGTCATAAAGCGAATCAACGTCCTGAATGAATGCCGCGATGCGCTCCAGCCCGTAGGTGAGCTCGGCGCAGATAGGGTCGAGGTCCAGGCCGCCGCATTGCTGGAAATAGGTGAACTGGGTGATCTCGAGTCCGTCGAGCATCACCTGCCATCCCACGCCCCACGCGCCGCCCGCCGGCCACTCCCAGTTGTCCTCTTCGAATTTCAAATCATGCTTGTGCAGGTCGATCCCGATGGCCTCAAGCGATTGGAGGTAGAGTTCCTGCACATTGACAGGCGGCGGCTTGAGAATGAGCTGGAACTGGGTGTGTTTGAAAAGCCGGTTGGGATTCTCGCCATAGCGGCCGTCGGCGGGCCGGCGCGACGGCTGGGCGTAGCCAACCCGGTACGGCTTGGGGCCGAGAACCCGCAGGAAAGTTTCCGGAGCCATGGTGCCCGCGCCGACTTCCACATCGTAAGGCTGCTGCAGGACGCAGCCGCGTTCAGCCCAGAACGACTGGAGCCGGAACAGGAGGTCCTGGAAAGTGAGCGGGGACGCGGGGGGCGCTGCTGAAGTCTGGATTGAAGACACGGGCAATTCTCTCTGGACTCGATCGAGGACGTATTCGGAACTGAGGTCGATTTTAGCAGTTGCAAAGGGATTGTTCGTTGCGTAGCGCCGATCTCATGGCTAAGCCCCGAGCCGGGCGAGGGCTTCGGCAGAGCGCAGCTTGCGTTCGAGATGCCGTTCCAGCATCTGGATGGCGAAGCGGCGCAAATCCTGACCCCGGCGGCGCGGCCATGGATCCGCGGTGAAGGCCGAGGCCGGCGAGCGAAGCATGCGGAGAGCCATCTGCCAGGAGTCGGGCGCGAGCGCGTTGGCGCTGCCATTGCGATGAAGCGCGCAGAACAGCCCATCCCCATGCGGGTTGAAGCTGACTTCGCCGCTGATCAAAGCCTCGCCGCACATCGTGCAGTGGGCAATGTCGGGCAGCAGGCCCATGAGCCGCGTCATCCACAGCGAGAAGTAGGTCAGCGGCATCCAGGGTTGTACCGTTTCCGATCGCGCGGCGGTGGTGTGCTCCAGCACAGAAACCAGCAGCCGAAAGATCGTCTCCTGCGCGTCGCGCTCGGGCAGCGCTTCTTCCAGCACTTCTGTGAAGAAGCTGAGGACCGTGAGGCGGGCGGGATCGATGGGCGAGGAAAGCGGCGAGCGAATGATTTCGAGCTGATCGAGGCGCACCAGTTCCTGCCGCGGCCGCTCGGCAAACCAGGCTCGCGCCACGGTCATCGGCTCGAGTGCGCCGCCGAAGCGCCTGCGGCTTTTCAGAGCGGATTTGGCCACTCCGCGCAGTTTGCCGTAGTCGCGAGTGAACAGGCTGACGATCAGGTCGGCCTCGTGCACCGGCCAGGTGCGCAGCACTACGGCTTCTGAAGTGAGCACGGGCATTGCGATTCAATCATCGCACTTGCGGGGAAGTCAAAACGGCGAGGGGAAGAACCGCAGACACAAACGTCCGCCGCGGGGCCGCGACGGACGCGTGGGCAAGCTTGGGACCGGCTTACCGGCCGAAGTTGGTGGCGTTCTTCTCGGTAAAGTGGACCCATTTTTCGGGCAGGTCGTCGGCCGCAAAGATGGCCGAAACGGGACAGGCCGGGACGCATGCGCCGCAGTCGATGCACTCGACCGGGTCGATGAAGAGCTGTTCGGCTTCACCGTAGCCGTCTTCGTCCTTCTTGGGGTGGATGCAATCGACCGGACAGGCGTCTACGCAAGCGGTGTCCTTCGTGCCGATACAAGGTTCTGCAATGACATATGCCATGTCTGATTTTCTCCGGAGACTCCAGCGGTTTCCCCATTACACAATCCCGACGCACGGGCTGTCGAGCGGCTTGTCGCTAGAACGTGCCACGATACGGAACGCGGCGTGGTGCTTGCGTTGGGAACCGATCTCTCGACGCTGATAGTAGCACACGAACCCCGCTTCCGAAGTCAACAGGCGGTATTGCGAAGACAGGGAACCAGGGAAGGAGGAAACAAGAGAGCAGAAGTGCCTTCCTGGTTCCATTATTCCCTCTGTCCCTGGTCACCGCCCTTCCAGAAATGCCTTCACGGCCGGGTACATCTTTGCCGATTCGCAGCCCGGAGCCGAGTGCCCGCAGTCCGATTCGAGGACCAGCGTCTGCGCGTGGATGAGCGGAGCGAAATCGAGCGCGGGCTGCGGATTCACCATGTGATCCTGGGCTGAGGCGACCACCAGCACTTTGGCCTTTACTTTTTTGGCGGCGGCCTCCATCGATCCTCCATTGGCGACATCGTGGTGGATCATGGCTTCAAGCTGCGCCAGCCAGTCGTTGGCGTCGAAGGGAAGAATGCCCTTCCTGTAGTAGCCTTCCTGCTGCTTTTCATAGTCGTCGCGGCTGACGGTGCGCGCGTAGTGCGCGGGAGTGGACGCGTTCATGGTGTGAATGAACTCGACCAGCGGCAGCTTGGGAGCCTGCGCATAGTTGCCGCCCTGAAATAACGGATCGTCCTGCGCCGCTTCCACTTCGGATTGCCACAGCAGCAGGTCATAGCTGGTCATCCGTGGCGAGCCCACGATGGGAACCGCGAGATCCATGAAGGCAGGGTATTTCACCATCCACTCGAAGGTCTGCATGCCGCCCATGGAAATGCCCATCACCGCGTGCAGATGCTTGAGGTGGAGAACCTCGGTCGCAAGACGGTATTCCACGTCGACCATGTCGGCAATGGTAATGGCGGGAAAGTGAGTGCCGTGCTGGTCGCTCGAATTCGAAGGAGACGACGATACGCCATCGGCCAGCGCATCGACGGCGACGAGAAAAAACTTCGCCGGATCGACCATCTTGTCCGCGCCCACAAAGTTGGCGATGTTGTTGCTGTTGCCGGAAAACCAACTGGGGAAAAGGATCGCGTTCGACTGTTGCGCGTTCAGCGTTCCCCACGTGCGGTAGCCGACAAAGCAATCGTCGATCTGGCGTCCGTTCGCCAGTTTGCAGGTGTGGAGTTGGCCGATCTGTTGATCGCCGTCGGCGCCATAAGCTGGAAAGGGAATCGCGACAAGAATGAGAGCCGCGGTCAGGACAAACACAAAGTTACGCATGGGCAAAAGTGTACAACCGGCCCTGCTGGCTTCGGTGGTCTTCAACCGTTCGACTGCGCCGGTCGCCCATTCCCGCGACTGCTCAGGATCACCTGATGCTAGCTGCGCAGGAAGTCCTTCACTTTCTGCACAGTCACATCGCGGCTGATATCGGAGATCGCGTCGGTCAGCGGAATCCCCTTGGGACAGACTTCGACGCAATTCTGCGCGTAGCCGCATTCCTGGATGCCGCCGTCGCCGGCCAGCGCCCGCAGGCGCTCTTCCTTGAACACCTTGCCGGTAGGGTGATTGTTGAACAGCTTCACCTGCGCAATGGTGGCGGCGCCCACGAAGTTGGTGTCCTCGTTGAACTGCGGGCAGACTTCCATGCAGCAGGCGCACGAGATGCAATTGGAAAGGGGGTAATTGGCCTCCTGCTGCTGGGGGAAGACCCGGGGGCCGGAGCCGAGATCGTATGTGCCATCGACCGGAACCCAGGCCTTGACCCTCATCAGGTTCTCGAACAGCACGGAGCGGTCGACCTGGAGATCACGCACCAGCGGGAATTTCGAAAGAGGTTCAATCTTGATGGGCTGCTCGAGATTGTCGACCAGCGCGGAGCAGGCCATGCGCGCCTTGCCGTTGATGCGCATCGCGCAAGAGCCGCAGATCTCCTCCAGACAATTGGAATCGTAGGTGATTGGCGTGGTCGGCCGTCCGTCGGCGGTCACGGGGTTGGCGGCGATCTCCATCATGGCGGAGATCACGTTCATGCCCTGACGCCATTCGAGCTCGAACCTCTCCCACACGGCGGGCGAGTCCGGGATTGGCCTGGCGCTTGATTTCGAAGGTTACGGTTTTTGTTGCCATGATCCCTTTCGTTATCCTGTCTCAAAATCGAGACCTGAGGCACCCGAGTCCCAGATTTATTTCACCGCGTCGTAACGGCGCGGGCGCGGCTTGATGAACTGCGTATCCACTTCTTCAAATTCGAACTTCGGACCGCTGCGAGTGCCGGTGAAGCTGGCCTTGGTCGTCTTCAAAAACTTCTCGTCGTTGCGTTCGGGAAAATCGGGCTTGTAGTGCGCGCCGCGCGATTCATCGCGCAGAATCGCACCCTGCACCACCACCCGCGAGAGTTCCAGCATGTTGTAGAGCTGGCGGGCGAAGGCGAAGCTGGTGTTGGCCCATTGGCTCTTGTCGCTCAGGTTCACCCGGTTGTAGCGCTCCAGCAGCTCGACGATTTTTTCGTCGGCTTGCTTCAGTCCCTTGTTGTAGCGGATGACCGTCGCGTGCTCGGTCATGGTCTGGCCCAGCTCGCGCCACAGCTTGAAGGGGTTCTCGTTACCTTCGTTGGTGATGAGCTCTTTATTGGTTTCGGACTGGCGTTGCAGCTCTGCCGCATGGCCGCCATCACCCTCGGCCGCGGGCACATTCTTGGCGTACTTGATCGCGATCGGCCCGGCAGTGAATCCGCCGAAGATGCAACTGACCAGCGAATTCGCGCCCAGCCGGTTGGCGCCGTGATACTGGTATTCGCACTCGCCGGCCGCGAACAGCCCCGGAATATTGGTCATCTGGTTGTTGTCGACCCACAGGCCGCCCATGGTGTAGTGCATGCCGGGGAAGATCTTCATCGGCACTTCGCGCGGATCGTCGCCGACAAACTTCTCGTAGATCTCGAGAATGCCTTCGAGCTTGCGATTGAGCGTCTCGCGGTCGATGTGGGTCAGGTCAAGATAGACCATCGGCTGCCCGTCGAGGCCCAGTCCATATTCGTACACCACTTTGTGAATGGCCCGCGTGGCCACGTCGCGGGGAACAAGGTTGCCGTACTTCGGATACCACTCTTCGAGGAAGTACCACCGCTCCGCCTCGGGAATCTGCTTGAACGGGCGGTTGTCTCCGGACTTGCGCGGCACCCACACGCGCCCGCCTTCGCCGCGCGCCGACTCCGACATCAGCCGCAGCTTGTCTTCGCCAGGAATGGAAGTGGGATGCACCTGGATGAATTCGCCGTTGGCGTAATACGCGCCCTGCTGGAACACTGCGGACTGCGCCGATCCCGTGCAGACCACGGAGTTGGTGCTCTTCCCGAAAATCGCCCCGATGCCGCCTGTAGCCAGAATGACCGCGTCGGCCGGGAACGACCGCAGTTCCATCGAACGAAGGTCGAGCGCGGTGATGCCGCGGCAGGCGCCTTTCGAATCGATCACCGACGAGAGGAATTCCCAGCCTTCGTACTTCTTGACTTTGCCTTCGGCTTCGTAGCGGCGCACCTGTTCGTCGAGCGCGTAGAGAAGTTGTTGCCCCGTCGTGGCGCCCGCAAACGCGGTCCGGTGATAGAGCGTGCCGCCGAAGCGTCGAAAGTCGAGCAGGCCTTCGGGAGTGCGGTTAAAAGGCACGCCCATGCGATCAAGCAGATCGATGATAGCCGGCGCGGCTTCGCACATGGCCTTGACAGGCGTCTGGTTGGCGAGGAAGTCGCCGCCGTAGATGGTGTCGTCAAAGTGCTGCGCGGTGGTGTCGCCCTCGCCCTTCAGGTTCTTGGCGGCGTTGATGCCGCCCTGCGCGCACACGGAGTGGGAACGCTTGACCGGCACGATCGAAAACAGGTCCACGTTGCCGCCCGCTTCGGCGATCTTGATCACGGCGGCGAGCCCGGCAAGGCCTCCGCCCACCACGATAATTCTCGGCGATGATGCCATTGAGTCTTTCCTTAAAAACAGTTCTCAGTTCACAGTTCTCAGACTGAACCCATGAAGCGACTCAGATGGGGGCCGCCGTGGTGAGTCGGAGCGGTCGAGGTGGAAACCGGTACATTCTCCGGCGCATTTTGATATTTAGGACCGATAAAGGCCCAGATGCTGGCCAGCCCCATGACCGCGAGCACAATGCCTCCGGCCAGACACACCCAGGCAAAGCGCCGCCTCGCGGTAGCGCCCGGAGTGATGCCCCACTTCGCCGCAAAAAGCCAGACTCCGTACGCGAAATGCCAGCAGATGGCAATCATGGCAATTGCATAAACCGCAACCATCAAGGGATTGGCGAGCTCGTGCTGCACTTTGGCGAACGCCATACCCGGATTGTTGGGCAGGTCGGCGCCCATGAAACGCTGGCGTAAGACATGTTGGACGATGTAGAGAAAGGCAATGCCTCCCGTCCAACGCTGCGCTACATAAAGCCAGTTACCCGCCCACGGGTAATACACCACGTTCGATTTGCCCCGGAACCAGATGTACACCCCATAAAGGCCGTGATAAAGGATGGGAATAAAAATGAACGTCCACTCCAGCACTCGCACCAGGGGAAGCGCATTGAGAAATTTCACCTGCTGCGCGTAGGCGATGGGGCCCTTGAGCGCCTCGAAGTTCGACAGGATGTGTTCCAGCAGAAAAGCGCCAATGGGAACGATTCCGGTGAGCGAATGCAGCTTGCGCCACAGGAACGAGTACCCCTCGCCGGCGCGAAGCGGCTCCACGCCGCGGCGGACCTGGTGCGCACTGGGATGTTGAGCAGTAGCCATTGAGAGGTCGGCTCCTTTGAGCAGGCGGTCCGGACGTATCGTATTGAGGGACGAAGTTTCTCGGGGTGTTACGACTGCATTATTGGGAACCTGTCTTAGGATCGTCAAGGCGAGGCCGCAGGTGCAGCCCTGCCTTACTCCGATCAACGGCGCCAGTTTCTACGTTGTGGGTGATCTGGACACGGTTGGAGGAGTCGCGCTTGGCTTCAGGGTCGGCCATGGTATACCTTCGGACCGGCTTGGGTCCGGCTGCGGTGAATTTGTCAGATGTTGAGTCGGATGCTACTTGGCTTCGTCTTACGGGCGCAAGAAACGTAAGACGAAGCGGGGAGTCGTAAGACGCACATCCGAAACTTCAAGCGTCCGTCATACGCCCAGCATGGGCAGAAGCGCCGCCAGCGCCCGCCCGCGATGACTCAGCCCGAGCTTGGTTTCGAGATCGATTTCCGCCATCGTGCGGTCCAGTTCCGGCAGGTAGAAAAGAGGATCGTAGCCGAACCCGCCGGTTCCACGGGGAGCCTCCAGGATCAGGCCTTCGACAGAACCGTGGGCAGTGTGGAAGGGCGCGCCGTCGCGGGCGGCAACCAGCACGCAGTGATAGCGGGCGGTCCGCTGCGCAGCCTCGACTCCGGCCAGCCGTTGCAGCAGCACAATGTTGTTCCAGACATCGGTGTTGTCATTGGCGTCGGGCGAGTCGATCAGGCCGGAGTCAGCGGCGAACCGCGCGGAACGCACGCCGGGCGCGCCGTTCAGGGCATCGACCTCCAGGCCGGAATCGTCGGCGACAACCACCTCCCCCGGCGCGAACGTGGAATAGTAGACCGCTTTCAGCGTGGCGTTGTCGGCGAACGTCACCCCGTTTTCTTCGGGAGCGGGAATGGTGGCGAGCGCGGGCAGGGAATCGATGTCGATTCGCCACTCACCGGCCGCCGTGCGGAAATCGCGCAGCTTGCCCTGACTGGTGGTGGCTGCATAGAGGCGAAAAGCCATAAATCGAGTTTAGGGTAGCGAGAAGGCGATTCCTGCCTGGTGCACGAAACAGACAGGCATTTCTGGCGCCCCTGAAATCTCTATTGAAAAACTTTCCAAAAGCAATGTCGAACCGGCACAATGGTCCGGCTTCCTGTTTTACACCCTGAACGCGTGTCAGCGCTCCGCTTTGCCCGAGAGCCCTGCACGGGAGCCGAGAGAAAACATGTCGATTATCGCCGGGATCGGGTGGCACATGGTGGGCGCGGCATCGGCTGCGTCGTTCTATGCGCCCATTGAGAAAGTCAAGAAGTGGTCGTGGGAGACTACCTGGGCCGTCGCCGGACTATTCTCCTGGATTTTGCTTCCCATCGGCGTGAGTTTTCTGCTGCTGCCGAGCTTCGGCGCGTTTTACTCATCGATCCCCGCCGACGTCCTCTGGAAGGCGGCGCTCTTCGGGGCCATGTGGGGCGTGGGCAACGTGAGCTACGGATTGACCATGCGCTACCTGGGAATGTCGCTGGGCATCGGCGTGGCCATCGGAGTGACGCTGGTGGTGGGCACGCTCGTGCCGCCCTTGATGCATGGGCAGGCCGCGACTCTTTTTCAAACCCGGGGCGGCCTCTTCAACATGGCCGGCGTTCTGGTGGCCCTGATCGGCGTGGCCGTTGTGTCTTACGCAGGGCACCAGAAAGAGGAGCAGTTGAAGACCGGCGAGCCCGGCGAATTCAACGTGATGCTCGGCCTGGGGCTGGCTGTGATGTGCGGCATCTTCTCGTCGGGGATGTCATTTGCCATGGACGCGTCCCAGCCTATCAAGCTGGCGGCGGAGAGCGTCGGCGTCAACCATCTCTACTCCGCTTTGCCTGCGTATGTGTTCATCATGGGCGGCGGAGCGATCGTAAACCTGACCTACTGCTTCGTCCGCCTGGGAGTGGTCAAGAAAATCTCGCTCCGCCGCGACCTCGCCGAGCCCGGCGGCACTCTGGCCAGGAACGCCTCGCTGGCCGCGACCGGCGGCATCATGTGGTACCTGCAGTTCTTCTTTTATGCCTGGGGCCAGGCGAACATTCCCGAGCGCCTCAGCTACGTGAACTGGATGCTGCACATGAGCGGCTATGTGCTTTTTGGCGGAATCGTGGGCCTGGCGCTGGGGGAATGGGCAGGCGTCACCAGCCGGCCCGTCCGCCTCCTGTGGGTGGGCATCCTGGTGATCATCGCCGCCGCGAATCTGGTCGGCCTTGGCCTGGCTTACGGACAGTGAACAGCCATCAGGAATAGAACTTCCCGGATTATTTCTCTGACCACGGCGGCACCACGCCGGTCATGCGGGCATAGGCAACGAGCTGGCCCATGTGTTCGTTGGCGTGGACGATGATGCGGAGGTACATCCCGTCCGCTGTCGCATCGCGATCGTGAATGTGGACCTTGCGTTCCAGGTCTTTGGGTTTTTCAGCGAGATGAGCTTGCTTGACGGCTTCGAGCGATCGCTTGAGCCAGTCGATCACTTCGGCCTTGGCGGTGACGGTCTTTTCCATCTCCGGCTTCAACTCGACTGGAGCCTTGGGCCCCGTGTAAGCGAGCAGATAAAAATTCGCCAGCGCGATGTGCATGTAGACTTCGCTGGTGGAGCGCACGCCCGGCGCGGGGCGCCACGCGAACTTCTCGGCCGGCGTGGCTTCGGCCAGCGCAATCAACTGCGCCGAAACGTGCTTCCACTCGCCGTCGTACCCCTGCCAGATGCCCTCCGGTGCACTTTGAGCTGTGGCCCGCGATGTGCCGATCAGGCAGACGGCAAACACGGCTGTCGCCAGGATTCTCTTCATCGGTTGAATTCCTCCGCTGCGGTTCTCCTTAATCAAGAGTAAGCCGGTGGCAGAGAGACGCGAAGAGAAATGGGATGAGCTGTGGAACGCTCTACACGAGGATGCGATCCCGCCAATTTTGGATCCGCCAGATCGCTCGCAATCTGTGCTCGTGAGGCGCCTCGGGATGGTTCTCAGGCGGAACAAGAAAGTTATACATAACCTCGCGATGCTGCTGTTAAAATCGCGGTCCATGAGTGTGCCCGTCTATTCTTCCCACACCTCGGCGCTGTCTCTGTGGCAATCGGCGCTGCATCAAGTTCTGTCGAAGGAACCAGACCTGCAGAATTCAACGCACAGCGGCATCGGAGTGACCGCGCTGGTTCCGGAAATGCTTGCCACCGCGCAGGTGATCAAGCATTTTGATCACTCCGGGAACTTCGACATCCCCGCGGCCGCGCCGGCGCCGGCCGGTGCCGCGGCCATGGCGGCCAGTGCAGCGGACCCCCCGCAAGCGGCGGCCACTTCGGCAGCGGCGGCGGTGCGCATGCAGTGCGCGAGCCTGGCGGCGCAGATTGCTCTCTACTCGGTGACCAATACCGCCAAGGCCGCAACCGTGCGCGATGAGTTTGGAGCGGGGACGTGCGATCCGCTGTGGGCCGAGTGTCTCGCCGTCTACGAGAAATGGCGAATCTCGGCCACCGCCCAGCCGTATATCAATTACCAGAAGCTCAGCGATTTCGTGATCGAAATGTGTTTTCCCGATAACGCGACCATCGCTGTAATCGGCGACTGGGGCACGGGGATGAATGCCTCGCTGATCCTGCTGCAGCAGATCGCGAATAACTTCCAGCCCGACGTGTTGATTCATCTCGGCGATATCTATTACTCGGGACTTCCTTCGGAGTGCAAATCGCACTTCACCGATGTAATCGACAAGGCGTGGCCCGATGGCGGTCCGCATAAAAAGCCGCTGGTGTACACGCTCGACGGCAATCACGACCGCTATGCGGGATCGAACGGCGGTTTCTACGACCTGGTCAAAAATCTCAACGCGGCCCAGGGCAAGCCGCAACTCAACAGCTATTTTGCGATTCGCAACAACTGGTGGCAGTTCGTGGCGATGGATACGGGATACTACGATTCCGATCCGAACGCCACAGAGGCCGGCACCTCGGTTACTCGTCTTGTAGACCAGGAGATTCCGTGGCATCTCGACAAGATCAACAACAATGGCGCCAACGTGGACAAGTGCGTCAATCCCGGCGGCGGCCGCGGCACAGTGCTTTTGTCCCACCATCAGCTCTATTCGTTTACAGGGATCGGGAAGAATCCGAGCGGCGCGTGGATGGCGGTGAATCAGAACCTGGTAAATACCTTCAAGCCGTCGTTCGATTTCATCGACCTGTGGCTCTGGGGACACGAGCACGCGCTGTGCGTCTTTGAGCCCTATTCGAATGGGCCCGGCCAGCCACTGCCGAAGGGCCGCTGCGTAGGCGCAAGCGCGGTACCCATGTACCTCGCGCAGAGGCCCGTGGTGCCCCCGAATATGACCGTCCCCGCGGGAGTGGATGGACCGCCGCGGATTGTTCCGGGGACGGAGTTGGGCGACAACGGGACGGTGTTCAATTACTGTTACGCGATGATGCACCTGGAGGGCCCGAAGATGACGATCGATTACTACCAGGTGAACAGCACCGATGCGCAGCCGGGGAACCCGCCCCCGCTGGGAAAGCCGTTGTACAGCGAGACGATCGATAAGTCAGCGGAGTAACTCAGGAAGTAAGTGACTAAGGCTCGAGGCAAGATCGGAATCCCCGGAGGCATCAAGATGAAAGCAGCGATTGCGGTGTTCAATGCGTCGTTTCTGTTCTGGGCTACCGCCATTTATATGGGCACCGGATGGTCGCTGTGGCTGTTTTCTTTTCCCATCGTGCCCAGGCTTACGCCGGATAACTATTACTACGTGTTCGTGCCGCAGGTAGCGTATGCCACTGCATTCTTCACCCCGCTTACCTGGGTCATGATGGCTTCGTGCGTGCTCATGCTCGTGCTCGAGTGGAAGGGCGGCATCAAGTGGGTGCCGATCGTTGTACTCCTGCTGGTCGGGATTTCGGGCTGGGTTACAGTGCACTTCATCTTTCCGTATAACCGGCTGATGACTGCGGGGATTCATGACCAGGCGCAGTTACAGGATATCTTCGCGCACTGGATGAAGTGGAGCACGTTGCGTATGTCGATGTGGACGGCGGAGTGGGCTTCGATGATGTATTACTTCGGCCGGAAAACTTACGTGGCGATTCAGAATGGCGTTGGTGTGCCGACACCACCGCTTGCGAAAACGACGATAGTGTAGGAATGAGTTTTCTCCCAGGTCTCAGAATCAAGACCTGGGCACCCAGGTTCATCGTTTAACGTTAGCGGGCCTCGGTCCGAATAATCGCTGCGCAGCGCTCCGCCAAAGCGCCGATGGTGCGCGAGGGGTTCACCCCTACGGCTTCGGGAATGATGGCGCCGTCGATTACGTAGAGGTTTTTGTAATTGAACACTTCTCCGGCATGGTTCACGACCCCATTGATTTGTGTATCGCCCATGCCGCATCCGCCCAGCGGATGAGGCGTGACCAGCGCGTGCAACAGTGACCACGTTGGCGGCACCACGGGGTGCCCGCCGGTGGCCGCCGCGAGCTTCAGATGCATGGACACGATGGCGTCGATGGTTTGTTTTGATTTGCCGATATCCCAGGCGAGGTTGAGGCATGGCTCCCCGGTGAGCAGCGAGTGGTGGATCGAAAGCGTACCGTTGGCGGCATCGACTCCTTGCGCAAACCAGGGCATCACGTTTTGAAAGAGGCCGTCGCCGCGCAGAAGGTGACGGAACGAATCGAGCAGCAGCTTGGCGGCTTCGTTGGGGCTCGGCGAAGCATCCATCCGGTTTACGTAGTCCACCAGCATGTTGGGAAAGCCGCCGTCTTCAATCCAGAAGCTTTGACCCTCGCAGCTGCGATCGAGAAAGTCGATTGCGCAGGTGATGGTCGGGCCGTGCGACGGATTTACTTCGCGCCCGTCATAGAAAGCCGGTGTGAGGAAGTCCCCGTTCGAGCTCCAGTTGCGGCCCAGAAACGGGCTGATGTTGGGCAGGCTTCCATTGATCTCGCGGCAGCGCAGCAGCAGTTCGGTGGAACCGAGCGAGCCTGCCGCCACAATAACGATGCGGGCGGTCTGGCTGCCGGCCGTGCGCGTTCCGTTGGCGAGCTGATCGAAGAAAACCTTGTAGCCGCCGTCGGCGACCTGAATGTCGGTGACCAGGTGCAGCGGGCGCACTTCGGCGCCGTGCTTTTCGGCCCAGGGAATGTAGTTGCGGTCCAGCGTATTCTTGGCGTCGGCTTCGCAGCCTATGTCGCAGTTGCCCAGGTGAACGCACGTCCCCTGCTCCACTCCCTGCGCGTTGGTGAAGCGCTTGCTGTTGACGACGTTGAACGGATTGGGCTGGTCCTGATTCGAATAGGGGGTAAACGCCGGGTCGAAGGTGACGGCAAGCTCAAGCTGCTTGAACCGCGCGCCCGCGCCGGTCTTGTCGGCCGCCTCCTTCATCAACTTCATGCGGTTGGTCCACTGGTTGGCGGGCACCGGCTGCACGTTCATGAACTTTGCGACGGTATCGTAATGAGGCTTCAGCTCGGCGTAGGTGATTTCCTTGGGCCAGCCGGTTTGGAACACCGCCTGGGGAGCTTCGCAGGAAATGTTCGCATAGATCAGCGAGCCCCCGCCCACAGCCGCACCAGTGGCGACGGACATGTGGGGGAACGAATGGAAATCGAGCCATCCCTGTTCCTTTTCGGGATGCTCGTTGTTCCACAGCCACTGGTCTTCCGCCTGGCGGGGATAGTTGGATTTATCCCAGCGGCGCCCGCGCTCCAGGATCAACACCTTGTAGCCGGCTTCCGCAAGGCGGCATGCGCTGATCGCCCCGCCGAAGCCGCTTCCAATGACGATTACGTCGAAGTCCATGCCTACACTCCGGCCTTCTGTACATAGGTTTCCCAAATCTCCCCGAGGAAGAACTTGCCGAATTTGGCCACGGATTCGGCGGCCTGTTCCGGGGAGCTTGTGTTGGTCGCGTGCATCGTCGGAATCATCGCCAGCAGGTCGGTAACCCCCAGGGTCAAAACGCCCGCACCGACGACCGGACCGGTCTTGTCTGTGCCCTGATAAAGCTGAGTGTACAACGTGGTGGTTGCTTTCCACATATCGGTCATGGCCGCGTCTTTTACTTCTTTTCTTCCCGCCATGTAGTAGGGCTTGCCGTCGGACCCATTGAAGCCGAGTTCGTACACCATGTACTTCATGGTCGGATCGGTCGTCGGAGAGAACAGGTTAAAAACACCTTGTGTCGAAGGAAGGTTGAGGCCGAGCGGTTCGAAATCGATGCTGCCCGTGATGGACCCGTTGTGGGCAGCATCCGACATGAATTTGTCTAGGTCGTCGATGTTGATGGTGCCGTGCATCGTGAACACATTGCCGGCGGCCTGCCCAACCTTGGCGCCAGTGTCGGGATCGGTTTCGCCGAGCGCAAATCCGCCCGACATCTTTTCGCGAAAGGTGAATCCGGGTGCTTCGTTGGCCATTTTTGTAACCTCGGGGGAGAACGGAAGTCCCGCATCGGTGCGGGTGTGAAGGTATTGCTGGGCGTCTGCGTAACCGCGATCGACCAGCGAGCGAGCGTCGATTTTGCCCAGGTAGAAATCGGGGTCGAGCGGAAGCGGGTGCTCCGGACGGATCAGGTGAAGGCGGATCGGCGTAGTGTGGCCGTAGACCGTTTCCCCTGCCGCGATGCGCGCATTGATTTCGTTGATCTGCTCGAAGTCCTTGAACAGCGCGCCATTGGCGGCGATTTCAATCATGTGCACGTACTGGCGAAACGCGCCGTTGTGGTATTCGCCGGTGTTGCCGATGCACCACACGATCCATAGTTCCTCGGCGCCGCGGCGGATCGCTTCCAGCGGATTGGCATCGCGAATCCAGACTGCGTCGAGATACAGGCTGCCATTGATGGGAACCGCGGGCATGAAAATGGGGAGAGAAACGCCCGCGACCAGGTAATCCATGGTCATCGCGGAATTGGGAATCACCTCGCCCGTCTTGCGCGTGAAGTTACAGACGTTGAAAGTGCCGGCCGGGTGCGTGCAGGCGCGGATTTTCTCGATGTCGACACCGAGGTGGGGAAAGACGTCGTCCACCAGGCCGCGCGCATCGCCCATTGCCTCCATGCCTTGCACAGATGTGTACTTCGCGAACGGCATGAGGGAGACGAACTTGTGCACGTCCAGCGATTCCCAGCGGTCGATCATTTCGTCGGGCGTGAGTCCGGAGAGCAGCATGGCGAGATTGATGGTCCCCCCGGATGCGCCGTCAACATGGTCGAACTCGATGCCCGCCTCGGCCAGGGCTTTGATCACGCCCGCCTGGTAAGCCACGCGCATGCCGCCGCCGGCAAGGATGAGGGAGCGGCGCGGATCGCTCACGTCAGGCTCCTTTCGACTGCGGTCAGCGGCGCAGTATTTCCGGTGGAGGCCAGCTTCATGTACACGAAGATCAGGATTCCCGAAAGAAGATCGAAGCTGGCGACCGCCATGGCCATGGGCGAAAAGACGTGATCCATTACGCCGATTCCGACGGCCACAAAAGCGCCAATCTTCTGCAGTCCTGCCCAGAAGAAAACAGGCGTGAACATTTGCCGCGTAAGCAGACCCTGCAACAGCATGCCGCCGAAGAGCGCCATGAACATCCCGATGGTTGCGAAGCACTGCCGCGTTGCGGGACTAATCTCCCCCGAGATCATGCCGAGGATAAATCCCGGCGCAAAGATCTGCACGATGCCGGAGATGAGCGTGACCACGGAGATGAGGACGAGCAGCCAGTAGAGCAGCTTTTCAAACGTCATTGGGGAGCGACCTCAATTGCGGTGAGATCCAGCTGGTTTTAGCGGCGGACCAACTCGGCAGCGTTCGCTGCGTCATCGGAAATGGGAACAGGGGGCGCGAGCCATTCCTGGCCCTGGCCAAGATTGACGACAGCCTCCATGCCCTCGGGAACCTTGGTGGGCAATTTTGTTTCGCTCAGGAACCAGGATTCGGAGTGATCATCGAGCACGCCGTTGGCCTGCGGCAGAAACGCCGCGAAGATCGGATCGCGGCTGATCTCCAGGTCCTTGAGCGGCGCCACCCGCGGGTGATCGCCGATGATCAGCTTCGCCGAACCCTTCTTGAACAGATGGAAGCCCAGCTTGCCATGGAAGTAAAGGCCGGACTTGAACAGCATGCCGCGGAAAGCCGTGTAGTTCACGCCGTGCATCTTCACCGGCACCCAGCAGTTCTTCGGCCGCTCCACTTCGATCTTCACCGCGAACATGCCGTCCTGATCGTACTGGCTGCTCACTACCTTCTCGCCAATGATGTAGTTCAGATTCCCCTGGTGCTTGGGCATGCCCCAGATGCCTTTGCCGCCCTTCACCGACACTTCACTGCTGACCGGCAGATCAAATACCCATTGCCCGGTACCGTAATGATTCATAAAGATCGCGGGCAGCAGGCGCGGGGCAGGCCGCGACCCGTGCGTGCAGGCGATGGCGATCGAAAATTCGATATAGCGGCCGATATTGGTCTCGAGATAGTCGATCACGCTGACCACCAGCAGGCCCTTGTTCCACAGCCGCACCGGATAAATCTCATTCCCGGGAATCAGCTTGCGCGCCTTTTCAGCGTTGATCGTGAAAACCGCGAACAGCGCGGGCGAGTTGCGGCAATAGACCGGCATCTGGAAGGGAATGCCGTCAACGAGAGCCCAGCGCCCTGCCTGCTGATCGAGCCTTGCGGGTTGTGCCATGACAGCCTCCGGGGAAGGGGACGTATGGTGGTGCGGATGAGCCTGGGTTCGTTACATTCCGCCGGGCAGGATTCCTTCTGCGCTCAAGCCCCGACAATCTTGCTGTTAACGACCTTCGAGCGAAGCCCCTGCTCTTCTCATCGCGACGGGGAGTCATTCAGTTCGCGCGATCGAGTTCCGCGCTGATCAAGGGAAAGATATCGTTCGCTGCATTCTTGCCAAAGAAAATATCCAGGTGCCCGTAATTGGGAATCATGTGCAGCGAATGATACCCTTTGCGCCACGAATTGAAAAAGTCAAAAGTGCGCTGCTGGCTCTCGGCGAGAAAACAGTGATTGTTTATGCCGGCAAGAAAGGCGATCCGGGCCGAGGTGGCGGGTTCCTGCGCGACGAAGTTCGACGGCAATTCTGAGAGTCCGTCAACAGCCACCAGGTGCCCCGCTTCAATGCAGGTCGCCATCTGCTCGAAAAAGGCAATCGGTACCTGCGCAAACTCCTGCTTGATCCACTCATGCGTCGCGTCGTTCAGGTTTTCGTGGCTCCACAGGGCAGGGAAGCCGGTGCCATAGGTGAAACTCACTCCCTTGCACACCGGGTTGTTGCACTCATGATGCGTCAGCGCCACCATCGTCGCCACCATCTTCGAGATCGCGGTGGGCGCGTGCAGCCCCCATTGCGGATTGAGATATTCGACCTCGCCCTTGAGCAACGGCAGCAGCTTGGTGATTTTCAACTTGCTGAACTCCGGCACTACCGGATGCAGGGAGACCGCATTGGTCACAATCGTGGTCACCTCGGGCACCAGGCCCGCGACGGCCGACATCATGAAACTCGTCGACCCCTGGCAGTGGATCACGGCCTTGATCTTGTCCGAGCCGGTTTCCTCCACGATCTTCTTTACCGCGCGCGGGATGGTCGTAGACCGCGGCCTTGTCCAGATTCCAGGTGTTGGGTTTCAGGTCAATGCTGGCGCGCCAGTTTTCCAGCCACACGTCGTAGCCCGAATCGATAAGGTGGTCGACCACGGTTCGGTCCACGGGAGCTCGGAACAGGTTGGCGCGGACACCCGCCCCGTGGGCCAGCAGCACGGGCCCCTTGGTGGGCGCGTTCGGTCCCTGCACATGAATAAGGTTGCAGGCGAATCCGTCGCCGGCCTCGAATGGCACTAATTGCTCGGTAAGGGTTACAGACACAGGTTCCCCCGGGGAAAGGAGATGGAAGAGAAGTGTAGAGCACAAAGGGCCCTTGCGCTACGGAATTCAGAGAGATACGGGGCGCGGTTGAGCATCGCGGCGCTCGGTCATGGTGTGGGAAGCGGTCGCGGCGTGGCAAGAGAAATTTCAAGGACGGGGAATCACGTTGGTAAATAGGAAGCGTGCCTGGAGGCGGTCCGGGAGCGTGGTCGGATAGAGTGATGTCCATCACAGAGCAGACACTATTTCCTAGGAGAAAATCCGCACACGCGGTATGTTAGTCAACAAAGGCGGGCACATAGATAAGAGACCTGATTACAGGTACATATATCCGGCGCAATCCGCACGCCGATGAACTGATTCCATTCCCCGAAAGTGTTAGGACGGTAACGTTACAAGTGTTATTGTTTTGACAATAGCCAGAACATAGCATCTGGGACAGGATCCCTCTCGGCAGCGCACCACGCCTGATCTCCGTGCAAGGAGTGCGTGGTGGTTATTCAAAGCCGCTGATGGGTCCCGGGTGAAGGTGGCAAATGACTGATCGCAAAGCGCTTGTTGACTCAACCGAGACTCCGGAAGACGTAGCGACCCTCTACTCCTGGGCCAACCTGCATGGGGCCAAGTATCGCGACTTCTCGGCGTCTCGCGCGCAGACCCGGGAAAAGGCTCGCCAGAGGGTGCAGGACGCGATCGAGACCGAGCGGCGCCGGGCCCGCGAAGAGGCCGACGCGCAGAAAAGTGCTGAAGCCAGGCAGGCCGCCGAAACGGCGATCCTCGCCGAGGCCCAGCGCAAGCAGGCGGAAGCTCAAAAGGAATTGGCCTTGAAGGCTGAGCAACAGGCAGCCCAGCAGCGCTCGTGGCAATCCGCGCAACCCGAACGGCCGCTCAGTCCCGCATATCCCCCGGCTTACCCGCAGACTGCTCCGCCAGACTATTCGTATGCCCTGCCGCAACGGTATGCCGCCCCACCGGCCGCGCCATCCTATTCCCAGCCCAATGGTCATCATGTGAGCGAATCTTACGCACCGCCGGCCGGCCAGCCCGCATACGCGCCCGCCCCCATTCAGCCGCCAGTTGTGCAGCCGGTTTCACCTGCCGCCGCTCCCGCACGGGAAGAGCAGTACCGGGGGCGCGAGGATCACTACCTTCAGGTTCGGAATTCTTGGGCTCCGGCGGAAGGGCGAGAGCCTGCCGCGCGTCCAGCATGGCTTTCCGCCGACCGCGCCGATGCACCGGCCCAACCCGTGGTGCCCCCGGCCCCCGAAGACACCCTGCAGGCATCGCGCGATCGCTTGACCTCCCGCTGGTTTGCTCTCAACGGACTGTTTAATGGAGCCACGGCCCCAGTGGAGGCTGTTCCGGCCGCTGCCGCGCAACGGGCTCCCGTTCTGGCCGTGTTTTCGCTGGCGGGAGGCGTCGGCAAAACCAGCCTTGTTGCCACTCTCGGGCGTGCCTTGTCGGCTCGCGGCGAGAAAGTCCTTCTTGTCGATACCGCGGCTTTCGGGCTGCTCCCGTTCTTCTTTGGCGCCCGCGATCAGCGTCCCGGAGTCCTTCGCACCTTTACCGCGCCGGGCTCCAGCGGCGATGCTCCGATTCAAATGATCACCGTCGATCCCGAGTCTCTCGGACCGGAAAGCGGCCCGCAGGAGACTCTAACCCAGGAAATCTCGAGAAATTCCCGCGGAACGGGGCGAGTGATCGTCGATCTGGCCACCGCGTCGGGTGCTACTACCCGCCGGGTCCTTCGCCTTTCGCCCACGGTTCTGGTTCCGGTGGTTCCCGACATGGGCTCGGTGGTCAGCGTCAGCTCCATCGATTCCTTCTTCCAGCACAATCTAAGCGCTTCGGGCCAGGGGGTAAGGCCCTACTATGTTCTCAACCAGTTCGACCCGTCCCTTCCGCTGCACCTGGACGTTCGCGAAGTGCTGCGCGAGCAACTCGGGGATCGCCTTTTGCCGTTTGCGCTTCGGCGTACACCGGCTGTGAGCGAAGCGCTGGCCGAAGGAATGACGGTGGTCGATTATGCTCCCAACTCGACGGTGGCCGAGGACTTCGCCAGCCTCGCGGGTTGGGTGAAGAGCCTCGCCGCGCCCGCCTCGAGCGGGTATCGCGGTGTGCGCTGGAGTGAGAAATGACCCCAACGGGCCTCTGGCTCGACATCGGAGCCGGAGAAAACGGACTTACGAAACTTCTCCGCCTGCTGTTCCTCGCGGCGGGAATCGGGGTCTTCACATTTCTGGCGGTTTTGCCGCTGACCTGGCCCCAGCAGGCAGTGTGCGGCCTTTTGACCCTGTTGATTGCCCTTGCCGTGGCGCGCAGTTCCGACTCGTACCTGATCACGCTCACCCTGATGATCATGTCGCTGTTCTGCACGTTCCGCTATGGCTATTGGCGCATTTCCACCACCGTCCACTTCTTTCAGGACCCGGCCAATCATTGGGGAATGCTCGATGCCTTCTTCATCATGTGCCTGGTCCTGGCCGAGTCCTATGCGTTCTTCATTTTGTTCCTGGGCTATTTCCAGACCATCTGGCCGCTGCGCCGCGCGCCCGTAGCACTGCCCGACAATGAAAGCGACTGGCCGCACGTCGACGTTCTGATTCCGACCTACAACGAGCCGCTCGACGTGGTGCGCTTCACGGCGCTGGGCGCGCTGAACATTGACTGGCCGGCAGACAAGCTGCACGTCTACATCCTCGACGACGGCCGGCGTAAAGAGTTCGCCGACTTCGCTTTCGAGGCAGGCATCGGATACAAGATCCGCCCCGACAATTTTCATGCCAAGGCGGGCAACATCAATACGGCCCTGAAGAGCATGACCTCGCCATACGTGGCCATCTTTGATTGCGACCACGTTCCCACGCGCAGCTTTCTGCAGATGACGATGGGCTGGTTACTGCGCGACAAGAAATTGGCCATGCTGCAGACGCCCCACCACTTCTATTCGCCCGATCCGTTCGAGCGCAACCTGCAGCAGTTTCGCATCATTCCCAACGAGGGCGAATTGTTTTACGGAATCGTGCAGGACGGGAACGACTTCTGGAACGCGACATTCTTTTGCGGATCGTGCGCGGTGCTGCGCCGGACGGCACTGGACCAGATCGGCGGCATCGCGGTCGAGACGGTGACGGAAGATGCGCACACCTCCCTGCGCATGCAGATGAACGGCTGGGGCACGGCCTACATCAATATTCCCCAGGCGGCAGGCCTGGCCACAGAGCGCCTTTCGGCCCACGTGGGACAGCGCATTCGCTGGGCTCGCGGCATGATTCAGATCCTGCGCACCGACAATCCGCTGTTTGCGCCGGGCCTGAAGCTCGCGCAGCGGTTGTGCTACTTCAACGCGATGGCGCACTTCATGTACGCGATTCCGCGGCTGATCTTTCTCAGCGCGCCATTGATTTACCTGCTGCTGAATCACACCAACGTCCCGGGGTACTGGGCGGCCATCCTGGCCTACGCACTGCCTCACCTGATCCTTTCCAACGTGACCAACTCGCGCATCCAGGGCGAGCACCGGCACTCCTTCTGGAACGAGATTTACGAAACGGTCCTGTCGCCTGTATATCTTGCTGCCCACCATGATGGCGCTTATCAATCCCAAGCTGGGCAAGTTCAATGTGACTGCCAAGGGCGGCGTCGTCAAAAGGACATTCTTCGATACCCGCATCGCTCAGCCGTTCCTGATTTTGCTGATCTTCAACCTGGCGGGAATCCTGATCGCCATTCCGCGATTCTTTATCTGGGACCGCGACCGGCCGGGCACCGTGGTCATGAACGTAATCTGGTGCTTCTTCAACGTGGTCATTCTCGGGGTAACCACGGCAGTGGCGCGGGAGATGCGGCAGTTGCGCACCACCGTTCGCGTCTCCATAGTGACGCCGGTGATGGCGAAGCTGGAAGATGGACGCCTGGTAGCCGGAGAGACAATCGACATGTCCTCAGGCGGAACCAGCATCCGCTTCAACGAGGCCCTGGATATCGCTCCGCAGACCCAGTTGCGCCTGGTCTTTCCCTTGCCATCGGGGCAAAACGAGCTGCACGCCAGTGTGGTTTCGTCAGAGGGCTCAGTGCTTCGCGTCAAATTCCAGGACCTGAACATCGCGGAGCAGGAAGTATTGACCATGGTGCTGTATTCGCGGGCCGATTCGTGGCTGGGCTGGGGAGAATCGCGCGAGAGCGACAATGTGATGCGCAGTTTGGGGCGGATCTTCCAGATCTCGATGCATGGACTGGTGACCACCTTCAAGAGCTTGTTCGTGGCACAGAAAAAGAAGCCCAAGCCAGCCCGGTCCCTCACCGCGACCAGCTCCGTGATTCTCCTCGCTCTCGGACTGATCCTGGGAGCTTCCGCGCCCCGCGTTCGCGCCCAGGCCGCGGTCAATGCGGACGGGCAGCAGGCCGGCTCCGTGACTCCCAAATCCACGCTCGCTCCTCCTCCGCCGGGTCAGTTCCGCGACGTGTTCAGCCTGGCCGATGCGGGCGCTTCTCAGATTGAACTGCACGGAATCGACAGCAGCCACTCGGTCTATTTCACTCTTCCGCAGACCCACGTTCCGCGGTCGGCGAAAATTCATCTCTCCTATGCCTTCTCGCCCAGCTTGCTGCCGCAGCTGAGCATGATCAAGCTGATGATGAATGGGACCCTGTTCGCGACCGTGCAGCCTGTGCCGAACGGGTCCGGGGGATCGTCGCCCCAGATCGGCGAAGGGGAATTCACCATTCCGCCCGAGCTGATGGTTCACAATAACGCGCTGACCATTCAATTCATCGGGCACTATGTCATGGTGTGCGAGGACCCGGCCAACACCACGCTGTGGTCGCGCGTGCATCGCAGCACTTATTTCGATATCCAGGGCGACCTGCTGCCGCTGGCCGACGATCTCAAACAGCTGCCCATGCCGTTTCTGGATCCGGCGGTAGTGCAGCCCCTCAGTCTTCCCGTGATCTTCGCTTCCACGCCGTCCACCAAGTCGATCCAGGCCGCCGGCATTGTCACCAGCTACTTCGGAATGATCTCGGAAAGCCGGCCGGTGCGCTTCCCGGTGCACATCGGCGATATTCCGCCCGGCAATGCCATCGTGGTCTCGGACAATGCGTCGAATCTCCCTGCCGGCCTGGCTATGCCGGTCGTCGATTCGCCCACCGTGGCGATGCGCACCAATCCCAACGACCCGTTTGGGAAAGTGCTGGTCATTGCGGGACAGGATGCGGATCAGACGGTGCGCGCCGCCCAGGCAGTGGCTTTGCATAGCGACCTGCTGCAAGGCGCGCAGACTAACATCGAACTGCCCAATCTGCCCGCGCGCCGCGCGGCCGACGATGCGCCCCGATGGGCGCGCACCGACCAGACCGTTGCGCTTTGGGATTACGCGACCGCCGACCAGTTGCAGGGCGACGGCTCGGCGCCCCTGGGCGTTTATTTCCGACTGGCGCCCGACCTTTTCTACAACGAGCGGCCCAACGCCATCCTCAGGCTCTCCTATCGCTACAATTCCATTCCCATCGGGCCCATCTCCAGCATGCAGATCCGCGTGAACAACGCGTTTCTCGGCTCGGTGCCCCTGGTTCCCGGACAGGAAGCGTCGCGGCGCATGCAACTCGACGAGCCCGTTCCCGTGGTGAACCTGCGCCCGTTTTCCAATTCGCTCTCCTTCGACTTTACCTTCCAGTTGATAAAGAAGGGCGGCTGCACAGACACCACGCCCATCAACATGCAAGGCGCCATCCTGAGGGATTCCTACCTTGATCTGCGTGGGTATCCCCACTACGCGCCCATGCCCAACCTGGAGATCTTCGCCAACGCCGGATTCCCGTTCACTCGTTATGCGGACCTGGGGGAGACCACGGTGGTGCTGCCCCCCACACCCACCGAGCAGGAGATCGAGGTATTTGTCACGCTCATGGGGCACTTCGGCCGCCAGACCGGGTTCCCGGCGCTGCGTGTGACGGTAGCAGGCCCCGATACCTTGGCGCCGGGCGCCAAAACCGATTTCCTGGTCATCGGCAGCGGGGACGATCAACCCGGGTTTGAAAAACTCGCCACCCATCTGCCCGTCACCCTGCAGGGCGGAAAAATCCAGGTCCACGACACCCAGGGATTCTTTGCCCCTCTCCACCACGCCTGGTGGAAGGTTCAGTCGGAGGAGCACTCCGAATCCGGCGACCTGATTGCCAGCGGATCTCCCGACGCTGTGATTGAAGGAATCCAGTCGCCTTACGACATCGGCGGAAGCCGCAGCATCGTCGCCATCCGCTTGAAGGACGCAGCCACGTTTGAGGCGTTCATGCAGACGTTCCTCTACGTACAACAGGCCAGCGACATCCAGGGATCGGTTTCGATGCTGCTCGGAACACGGTTCCAGTCGTTCCGGGTCGGGTCCTCCGTTTACTATGTGGGCATACTGCCGTGGTGGACAAGACTGACGCTGTGGTTCATGGAAGTGCCGTGGCTGGCTGCGGTAGTCGTACTCGTGTTGGCGTTCCTGCTGGCCATCTGGACTCGCCAGTGGCTGCGCCAGAAGGCCCGATCGCGGCTGAAGATGATTGCCGACTAGTCCGCGGATTCGGCGGCCATCTGCGCCAGCCGAACGGCCAGCCGCGGAATACAAAGCAGGTCCTTCGCTACCTCAGGATGCCAGCGCAATTCTTCTGAGGGGTCGCGAAGGCGCACTTAACTAAATTTGAGGTATGCGGTAATTATGATCCCCCGGGAAATGCGGTCACGGCTGTTACTGCTCGTCCCCATTCTGCTTTTCCTGGGCGGATCGGGTGGGTGCAAACAAGGGCCGTGGACTCTCTGGAGCGCCTACGCCTCGCGCTTCATCGATCCGCAGGGACGCGTCATCGATCCCCAGGGCGGCGGCCGCACCACGTCCGAAGGCCAGTCCTACGCACTGTTCTTCGCGCTGGTGAACAACGATCCGGCCCGCTTCGACCAGGTCCTCAAATGGACCCAGACCAATCTGGCGCAGGGCAATCTGGCCGCGCATCTGCCTGCCTGGCTCTGGGGCAAGTCGAAGGAGGGCGAATGGAAGGTGCTCGACACCAACCCTGCCGCCGACTCCGACGTTTGGATCGCGTATTCGCTGGTTGAGGCCGGCCGCCTTTGGAAGAATCCCGCCTATTCCAATCTCGGCCGCGAAATGATGGGCCTGGTGGCCCGCCAGGAAGTGGCCGAGCTGCCTGGGTTCGGCATGATGCTGATGCCGGGGCCCGCCGCCCTGTTTACACACAAAGGCGCGTGGACGGTGAATCCAAGCTACGTGCCGCTGTTCATTTTCGACCGCTTCTCGGCCATCCAGCCCGCCGGACCCTGGGGCGCGATCGCCATGAATATCCCCCGGCTGCTGAAGCAAAGCGCGCGCCACGGATTTGCCATGGACTGGACGGACTACATGCCGGCGGACGGTTTCTATCCGGCGCCGTCACCCGGGGCACAGCCACCTGCGGCTCCGCAAAAATCCGGCCAGAAGCTCGACCAAAAATCCGAACCGAAGCCCGAACCGGCCCCCGCCCTGGGCAGCTACGACGCCATTCGCGTCTACCTGTGGGCAGGAATGCTCAGCGAAGGCCAGACCCGCACCGACATCCTCGGCTCCGTCTCCGGAATGGCTTCCTACCTTGGCAATCATGGTGCGCCCCCTGAAAAGGTGAGTGATCTCGGCATTCCCCTGGCGCAAGATGGACCTGTGGGGTTTTCGGCGGCGTTGCTGCCGTACCTCCGGGGCTTTCCAGACACCCAGAAAGTTGCCGCCCAGCAGAGGATTCGCATGAGTGCCCAGTTGGATCCGGCCAGTGGTTTGTATGGAAAAGACCCTGCATATTACGATCAGAACCTTGTCCTGTTTGCGACCGGCTTTTTGGATGAGCGATTCCGATTCGGCCTGCGAGGAGAACTGAAGGTGGAGTGGACAAAGTGATGACGGTGGCGCGCAGGGCATTGGGGACGATTGCAGTGGTGGCGATAGGCCTGTCCGGATGGCTGCAGCCGGGGGTTGCGCAGAAGCAGGCGGCGGCACAGGCTAACCCGGACCGAACCCGCCAGATCCTCATCGCCAATGCGCACGCACTGGAATCGCGCGGCCGGCCCGACATGGCCATCCAGATCTGGCAGCAGATTTTGCTCTCTGACCCGAAGAGCGCCGAAGCGCTGGCAGGACTGGCAAGGGACTTCAAGCTCAGCGGCAATTTGACCCAATCCGATGCGACGCTCGAAAAACTGCGCGCCGTCAATCCCAACGATCCCAATATCGCCAGGATCCAGGCGCTGGCCAGCACCAAGGCGCAGAGCGATCGCCTTCGCCAGGCCGGCAACCTGGCCCGCCAGGGACACAACGAAGACGCGATGAAGATCTACCGGGAACTCTATGGTGACCGGCCCCCCGACGGCGACATCGCGCTCGCCTATTATCAAACCCTCTACGGCACCTCCGGCGGCAAGGAAACCGCCATCGGCGCCATGCGCGCCCTGGCCTCACGCAATCCCGGCGACACCCGATTCTCCGTCACGTTAGGCACCATGTTGACCTACGATGCCAAAACTCGCGCCGAGGGCATTCGCGTCTTGAAGGAACACCCCCAGGATCCGAATGCGCAGACCGCTTTGCGCCAGGCTCTGATCTGGGATGCGGCCAATCCCGCCTCTGCTGCTGAGCTTCGCGAATATCTCAAGCAGCATCCGCAGGACACCGAGCTCGGCACCCGCCTCAAAGAGAACGAGACCAAGCTGGCGCAGATGAATTCCGGCATCGCCCGCACGCCCGCTGAGCGCGCCGCCTTCGCCGCTCTCAATGCTCACAAGCTCGAAGACGCCCAGGCGCGATTCATGGAACTCCTCGAGAAGGAGCCCACCAACGGCCGCGTGGCCGCCGGTCTGGGTTTCCTGCGCATGCAGCAAAACAACTTTGCCGGGGCCATCAGCTATTTCACCCAGGCCGAGCAGAATGGCTACAAGGACAGCACCGTCGCCAACGCGCTCGCCACCTCGCGCTTCTGGTACACCATGGGCGAAGCGTCCCAGGCCTTCGACGAAAACGAAATGGAGACCGCCGCGCTGAAGTACAAAGAGGCCCTGGCCATGCGCCCCCGCAGCCGTGAAGCGTTGAGCGGCCTGGCGGGTCTCTACATGAAGCAGCAGCAATATGCTGAATCCGCGGCCGCTTACCAGGACCTGCTCAAGATCGAGCCGCAAAACGGAGACGCCTGGCGCGGGCTCTTCTTCTCCTATGCCCGCGACGGCCAGAACGACAAGGCCCTCGCCGTCATCAATCGCTTTCCGCCCAGCGTAAAAACATCGAGCACCAGGGATCCCGAATACCTCCGTACCCTCGCCACCATCTATCACGCACAAAACCGCTCCGCCGATTCGCAGCGCGTATTGGCGCAGGCGTTGGCCTTGCCATTCCCCAACAACGGGACCAATCTCAAGGCCGATACAAAGTTGCAGTATGCCGGAATCCTGATGGAGGCTAACCGCTTCGACCAGGCCGCGGAAATGTACACCGAGATCCTCAACGACGATGCCACCAACTTGTCCGCGTGGATGGGCCTGGTCAGCGCGCATCACGAACTGGCTCGCGACAACGACGCCATCGCCGACGTGGAAAAAATGCCGCCCACCACCTACGAGGCGGCCTTGAACGATGCCGGCTTCCTTTCCATGCTGGGATCGATCTATCAGCAGGCCAATCAATTTGACGTAGCACAGAATTTGCTGGAGCGTTCAGCCAAACTGCAGATGGCGGGGGGCGGCCAGCCCAGCATGCAGCTTCAATTGCAGCTGGCGGCCATCTATCTGCAGCGCAACAATACCGATCAGGCCTACAGCATCTACCGCCAGGTCCTCACCGCCCATCCCGATCGCGTGGATGCGTGGAAGGGTCTGATCGCGACACTGCAGACCACGAATCACTCCAACGAAGCCCTGCAGGAAATCGCGTTGATCCCGCCGGCGGTTCGCAAGCAGCTTGAAGCTGATCCCGAATTCGTCGAAGGTGAAGCCGGCCTCTACGCCGGCGTGGGAGACACGCCCCACGCCATCGAGTACATGAGCCGCGTTCAGGCTCACTACGCGCAGCTCAAGCAGGCCGCACCCGCCAATCTCGAAATCCAGAATGCGTGGCTGCTCTACAACACCAAAAACGATCGCGCCCTCTACCCCACGCTGATGCGGCTGGGCGGCCGCCAGGATCTGACCCCGACCCAGCGCGAGACCGTGCAGACCATCTGGGCCAACTGGAGCGTGCGTCGCGCCGGCGCGGCCATCGACAACAACGACAATCAGCGCGCCGTGGAAATCCTCGAAGCCGCATCCCTTGCGTTCCCCGATAATGTGACCGTGCGCAAAGTGCTCGCCGGGGGATATCTGCGCACCGGTCAAACCAGGGAAGCGCTGGCGATTTACAAAACCATCGGCATGCAGGACGCCAGCGCGGCCGATTTTCAGGGAGCCATCGGTGCGGCCCTGGCCGGAAACGACAAGGTTACCGCGGAGGCCTGGCTCCGGCAGGCCCTCGAGCGGTTCCCCAACGACTCGTCGATCCTGGCCATGGCCGCGCGATTCGAACAGGCTCGCGGCGACAATCAGCGCGCCGCCGACTATTGGCGTGCCTCCATCGCCGCCATGCCGGCCTCCTCGCCCACCGATCGCCTGGCGCACGACCTCGCCTATCCCGACGTGAGCAACAAATCGCACACCGCGCGCACTGCCGCCGACCTCCAGCAGTTGCTCAATCCTGACAACGAGCCGTTCCCCAGGACCAACAAGCTTCCGCCGCTGCCCGCCTACGGGCCCGATCCTTACAACGGACGCCCCCCGGTAGTGCTTACCCAGCCCCAGCCCACGGCGCAGCAGGCGCCCATGATCAGTGCGCCCATCACCACGCAGGTTCCTGTCCCGTCGCCTCCCCCGCCCCGCTCCACCACTACGCCGTTGCCGGTTCCCATGGCCCGGGCGCCGTCGCCGCAGGTCGGAAACGAAAACGCTCAGGCCACTCCGCCAGCCACGAAAAGTTCCAAATCAAGTTCCAGCTCTGCTCGTAACCGCAAATCCTCCCCGCCTTCGACCTACTCGGGGACAATGAACCTGCCCCCATCCGACCAGCGCATCACCACCACTGGTACTTCTCCAACAAATCAGGGCCCGTCGCGGCAAACTCCCGTCTACATCCCTCCGCCCTCTGAGACAGCCCCTCCATCGCAGGTCCCTTCGCAGCCCGCTTCCACCCCGGCGCCGCAATCGTCCGTCACGCCTCCCGATTCCGGTCCGCATCCGCCCCTGCGCATCACCTCGCAGCCAATGGACTCCAAGGCCGCCCAGGCGCAGGCTCAATTTGCAGACCAGATCGACGGGCAGCTGACCCAGGGCTCGGCCGCGCAGATCCATTCGCTGGCCAACGCGCCGGTCACTCTGCCGTCCAACCCCGTACATCCGGCCCTTGGTCAGGCGCCGCCTCAAACCACGGCCTACAACGCCGCCCAGTACACCCCATCGGCGCAGGAAGCCGCCACCGGCGCCTATTCCGCGCAGAAAGCCCAGCAGACGAAAGCCCCACCGACGCAGCAGTCACCGCAGCCGGCCGCGCAGCCGCAGCAGCCCTCCAACCCCGCGCCCTCTGAACCCGATCAGACGAAGAAGGGCAAACGCAGGCCGGCCCGGACGGAATCCGTTCCCACCCTGGTGACCGCGCCCGGCGAGCAAAATCCTTCTCAAGTCGTCGTGCCCCAGAATCCAGCCCAGACCGCGGGGCCCGAAGTTCCGGTTCCCGCCAATCCCGGCAGCGTCACCACCACCGGCGTTTCCGACGACGAGTTGCAGCAGCAGAATTTGCCTCCGCTGCGTGGTCCCTGGGTGCGCGTACAGCGCGAGAAGCGGGTCATCAGTCCGCGTGAGGAAGCCGAAACGCAACTGCAAACCCTGGAGAGCGGATACAGTCCCTGGACGGGCGGCACCGGTGTCATCAACTACCGCAGCGGCGCCCTTGGCTACGATCACCTTTCCGCTCTCGAGTCGCCTTTCGAAATCTCCACGCCGCTGGGCTACAACGCTCGCCTGACCGTGGTCGCCAAGCCGGTGTTCCTCGATTCAGGCCAGGCCGACGGAAACGCCATCATCACCGTGCAGGAAGCCACAACCTCCGGCACCTGCCTCGTCACCATCTCGACCCCGCTCGGAACCGACACCAATACCGGGCCCGCCGGGGCCGCATCCACCTGCGGAACCACCGGCACCACCACCACCGCCACCGCGCCTCCTCAGCAGAACGCCGCCGGCGTGGGCGGGGAAGTGCAACTGGCCTTTCCCCACCTGGCATTGGCAGCCGGATATACACCCTACGGACTCCTGGTCGGAAACATCACCGGGCGCGCCAATTGGCGTCCCGGCAACGGCCCATTCACCTTCAGCTTCCTGCGCGATTCGGTAAAGGACACCCAGCTTTCCTACGGCGGCCTGCGCGATCCCGGCTCGGCATCGCTCAGCTTTCCCGGCACCGTCTGGGGCGGAGTCATCGCCAACCAGGGCAACCTCCAGTTCTCCCGCGGAGATGCGCAGTCGGGCTTCTACTTTGGCGCCGGCGGCCAGTATCTGACCGGATACAACGTCGAGCCCAACACCCGTCTCGATGGCTCGGGCGGCGCCTACTGGCGCATCAAAACGCTTCCCGAATATGGCAGCCTCAGCATCGGCGTGAACTTCTTCGGAATGCACTATTCCCACAACGAACAGGCATTCACCTTCGGCATGGGAGGCTATTTCAGTCCCCAGGAATACTTCCTGGCCAACGTTCCGTTCACCTGGGCAGGGCATTACGAAACCCGGTGGCATTACGAGGTCCTGGGCGGCTTCGGCGTGCAGGCCTTCCAGCAGGACACCACTCCGCTGTTCCCACTGGCCTCGCAGAAGGCCACCGAAGTGGCCCTGAACAACGCTGCCCTTCCGGCATTGACCAGCGTCGGACCCAACTACAACCTGCGCGGAACCGTCTCCTACCAGATCAGCCCCCATTGGTTCGCCGGCGGATTCCTCAGTGCCAACAACTCGCGCAATTACGCATCCGTCTCCGCAGGATTCTCAATCCACTATTTGTTCCGGACCCAGCCCTCCGCCGTCACCGCCCCCACCGGCATGTTCCCCAACGACGGCTTCCGGCCGTTCACGGTCCCCTAAACCCACCCACGAATTTTCGTGCCCCATTCCTTCGCCTTCTTTCTGGTGGAAGAGTTGGAAGCCAGGAAAACCCATCCATCGCTAGGGAACAAACCCCGCGTGTCGGCCAGAAACGCCCGGATCACGAAGCTTTGAGCCGTTCCTTCCCTGACGCAAACGGAAGCCGCCACTGGCTTTCGATTTCTACGCTCTTCGCTGCAAATCCGTCCTCGACCTCCTCGTGATCGACATAACGCTTTCCCAGCTTGTGCTCACGGCACACTGATTCGACCACATCGGCAATCCGTTTCCGATATTCCGCCGAAACAAAGGCATTGGCCCCATACCGGCGCTCATAGTCAGCCAGCTTCTCAGGAAAGTGTTCCTGCACAAAACGAAAGAAAGTCGCCTGGGAGCACGGTTTCAAAAACAGCGGCGACGCGGCGAAGAAGTTGGCTCCGGCAGCCGCCGCGGCCCGCGCCACCGCATTGATGGAACTTCGCGCGTCGGTAATCCCCGGCATGAGAGGCGAACACAGCACCCCCGCGCGCAGGCCGGCTTCGCGCAGGGCGGCCAGGGTACGGATGCGCAGGTCCGGCCGGGGCGCGCGCGGTTCCAGGACCCGCGCCAGCCTGGTGTTCATGGTCGTCACCGTCAGGTGCACCGTGAGCCTGTTCCGGGCAGCGACCTCCTTGAGCACATCGACGTCGCGAGTGATGAGCGTGGATTTGGTTACGACGCCCAGCTTGAATCCGCCCCGCTGCGCGAACACTTCGAGCAGCGACCGCGTCACCCGCTGGGTTCGTTCCAGCGGTTGATAAGGATCGGTCGCCGTCCCCAGCGCGATTTCAGTCCCCGGCTTCAACCGCGCCAGTTCCTGGTTCAGCAGCCAGGCCGCATTTTCCTTGAAATAGATCTTGTGCTCGAATTCGTCGGGATCGCGGATCTCGAGAAACTCGTGCGTATAGCGGGCATAACAATACCGGCAGGCGAATTCGCATCCCCGGTACGGATTGATCGTATGCGTGAACGGCAGCCCCCGTCGCGATACAGTCTTTCCGAGAATCGACCGGCTGGCGATGGGGCGGTACTCGGTCAGGCTCCCGGTGGAGTGGAGCGGAGCAGCGGCCGCCGCCCGGGCCAGGGTAGAAGAAAAAGCAGAATCGAGGATGGGGAACAGTGTCTCGATATTCGCCATATATTCGCCTCTATCAAAATAGCCCCCGCTCCGGCGGAAGTCAAGGCCTCCGTGGCGATCTCTGGCGATTGGGGCATCCGGAGTGACGGAGAAAGCAATCGAAGGAAGTTGAAGATTGCGCCTTTATGCGCAACGGCCCGTCGTGCCATCCTGAGTCTCACGGCCCGATTCACGATATCCGAAAGGAACGAACATGGTTTCACTCCAAGGAACACGCATCACCTGGCTGGGACACGCCACGGTATTGATCCAGACCGCCAAGGGCACCAACCTCCTCATCGATCCGTTCATTGCGCAGAATCCGAAATACCCCAAGAATTTTGACCTCCCCTCGAAGATTGACTACGTGTTGTTGACGCACGGGCACGGAGATCACATTTCCGACGTGGTACCCGTGGCGAAGAAACATGGCTCAACCGTGGTGGCAATTTATGAACTGGCGGACTATGTCGCCGGCCAGGGTGTGGACAGCGATAAGACCATCGGAATGAACCTGGGCGGAACCGTGGAACTCGGAGATGTGGCCGCTTCGATGGTTGACGCAAAACATTCGTCCGGTGCGCAGGATAAGAACGGGACGCATTATGTAGGGGTGGCCGCAGGATATGTCCTGTCCATTACCAATGGCCCCGTGCTCTATCATGCCGGCGACACGCACGTATTCGGAGATATGCGACTTATCGGGGAGTTATACCATCCCGATGTCGCGTTGCTTCCCATCGGAGGCCATTACACAATGGG
The DNA here is from genome assembly GCA_963730805.1 of uncultured Acidobacteriota bacterium. Taxonomy (GTDB): domain Bacteria; phylum Acidobacteriota; class Terriglobia; order Terriglobales; family Acidobacteriaceae; genus Telmatobacter. Next base: position 301,934 of record CAVSTL010000002.1, read on the forward strand.
GCCGAGAGAAGCGGCGCTGGCAGCCCGGTATATCGGAGCAAAGACCGTCCTGCCGCTGCATTTTGGCACATTTCCTCCGCTCAAGGGCACGCCGGATGAGTTAGCCAGGCTAGTCGACGCCGGCATACAAGTAGTGCCATGGAAGCCCGGTGATACGGTATAAGTCGGAGATAGACAGAAAAAATAGGGGCCGACCTGGGGAGTAACGATCAGCCCCGAAGAAGCTTTAACCTCGTTGAGGAATCTCGAAGGTTGATACTTGGCCCGGCTGCACACACGCATCCCGATCTGATTGGGCAATCAGAATAAAATCCACCTGCAAGGGACGGGGCAGCTACATCGGAGAGGTTAGGTAAGTCGGGTAGGCCAGGTTGTTTATCGGAGACTTGCCGTTTGCCCAGCCGGCGGAGGCTTCAGCGATTTGGTTTTTTTTTTGCAATGCCCAACGCCGTCTAACTGCTTCTACGATCCGTCTCCGTCCCTCGGGGGTGAGGTTTCTCTTCTTCGGGGTGTTCGTGGATCTGGGTGATGTGCGGCCGCCTTCGAGTAGGGTGCGAGCCCGTTTCAATTGGCTGATCTCATGGTCAATCTGTGCCAGAATCTCGATAAGTCCCACGGTCCCTCCTGTGGATCGTGCTAGGTGGTCTTGAGTCCCGGGGAATGCGATCAAATGCCACTCACCCACTTCATATGACATTGAAGATACGGTTTGGTATCGCCGAATACAAATGAAGTTTGTGTCATTTAAAGCAGTTCTGAATCATAGCCTTACTTAGACCGTCTGCAAAGGTTTCGCCTCCAGGCCGAATGCCCCGCATAAGTCTTGTATTGGCCAGACGCGGACAGCGGCCACATTCTTTGTCGGCGAGCGCACAGGAAAGCAAATGCGAATTGCCTGGGACGGCCTGCCGTCGGGAATCGTGGTTTCAGCGCAAGAGGCGGGATTTCTCGGCGGATGCACCTGGATCCGCGGGACGCGAACCCTGCGGAGAACCTGGCAACTCGGTTCCCGCAATTTTGGCTGGACTCATCGATGAGTCGGCGGCCTTGTAATTCCGGAGATCACGAAGGACCTCCTGCTTCTCGCGCGCATACTGGCCGGCGAGGCGCGTCAGCGCATAGGTGATGATATCGCTGTGGTGCAGATCGAGCATGGTAGGATCGCGCCGCATGTTCAGCCACAGCCGGTGCACCAGCTGAACGTCGTCGGGGCTAAGTGCCGGCGCATGTGGACCGATATAGAACACCTTGGCCTGGCCGCTCGGATCCACGACATAAAAGTTGAACTGGCGCTTGGGCTCGGGTAGCGCTTCCCATGCCTGCCCGAGGTGGAAGGCCTGTTCCTCCGCACTCATTTTTGTCGAGATGCCGGAGACCACGGAGTCAACCTCGAGGTTATTGGCGCTCTGCGCCAGGGCCGCAAAAATGTCGCCGGCCGGCACAACCAGAAGGGACACCTTCTTGCCGAAGCTCTCGGCGACCGAGATGGCCTTGGTAAACAGCATCTGCTCGTGTTCGCTGAAACTCTGCTGATCGGCGCTCAGGAACTCAGGTCCGCCCACGCCCATGATGCGGACGCTCAGCACAATCACGTCCTGGTCGTCGGTTGGGGTGCGCGCCAGGGTCCATTTCAGCGCAAAAGGATTGGCTGCATCGCGCATCGTCACCATGGTCCCGCCGGCGCGGATGGCGACCGACTCGCGGCTGATGGTGTCCTGATGTTCGAGCTGGAAGTGATCCTTCATCTGGCGTGCAGTCAGCGCATGCTTGCGCAGGTTCACGCGTTCTGAGATCGTGAAGATGACGAAGAAAGCCGCAGCAAACAGAACACCGCTGACCGTGGCCACCGATTTCGTGAACAGGTTGGTCACGGCGGTAGCCAGGAGCACCAGGAAGACCGAGAAGAGGCCAACGGGGATCTCGGTTTTGCCGATGCGGATGTTGGGCGGCACCTTCCACCCACGCTCGCCGTGGAACTTCCAGCGCAGCACCAGCATGGCGAGGCTGTTGAAGGTGAACGACCAGATGACGCCGAAGGCGTACGCTTCGCCCAACGTGATGACGTTGCCGCCGGTGACGATGATCGTGAACATCTGCAGCCCGAAGACCAGGTTCACGATGCGATAGCTGGTTCCAAATTTCAGATGGGGCTTGCGGAACCAGTCGGTCAGGACGCCATCCTCGGCCACGCGCATCAGCACGCCGGTCGAGCCGATCATCGACGTGTTGATCGCGCCGGAAAGAATCAGAAACCCTACAAACACCACGAAGATCCGGAACGCGATACGCGCCATGTTGGGGCCGACCATGTACATGGCCAGCCCGGCGATCAGGTTGTCCTGGTAAACCTGCGTACGCGGAACGTCGGGGATCAGCATCGAGGCCATCAGGGTGGCGCCGCCGGTGAAGATCAGGCTATAAATGGCGATCACGATCGCCGCGCGCTTCAGGTTCTTGAGCTTGGGGTGTTCGATTTCGCGATTGACCTGGGCCAGGCTCTCCTCGCCGCTCATGGCCAGGATGGAGTGCCCGAATGCCATGAGAATGCCGAACAGCCCAAAGGTCTGGATTAACTTGGTTCCTTTGAGGAACCCTAGCGCATCCTCGCTGAACTTGAGGTTCGAGGTCGAAGGGAAGGGAGGCAGGTGGGCGCCCTTCATCACCAGCGAGTAGCCACCCCAGATGAAAAGGACCACCACCATGATCGTGGTGATCTGCATGACGCGGAGAGCCTTGTCGCTCGACTCTTCGATGCCCTTGATGTTCTGCCACCAGTAATAGATCGTGACCGCCCCCGCGAACAGGGCAGACGTATGATCCACGTTGAACTGGTAGGGCTGGCCGTGGCCGTTGGTCAGGGCGGGCGGGAGCCAATGGCTCTGATTGGCCACGTTCATCATCTCGTTCATCAGGCCAACAATGTACTGGCCCGCGGACACGCCCGAGATCGGTCCGGTGAGAATGTAGTCGAACATCAGCGCGGAAACGCTCAGCTTGGCGAAAGTTCCGCCCAGCGCCTCCTTGACCACGCGGTAGACGCCGCCCCGGGTGAACATGGAGCAGCTCTCCACGTACACCGCGCGGACCGCGAAACTGAACAGCATGATGCCCAGAATGAACCAGGGAGCGGAGGCGCCGACGGCGTGTTCAGCGATGCCGCCCGCGTAAAAGGCTGAAGATCCGAGGTCGTTCAGAACGATGGCAGCGGCGCGCCAGAAAGAGATAAATGTGAGCATCACGGAGGATGCCACGATAAGCCGCACGCGGTTGGAGAGCGGGGCAACGGTCGTTCGAGTAGATGCCATTCGAAAAAGTGCCGGCGATTGCCGGCCGCTTACGTGTCCTGGCGGGCTATAAGAACGGTACGCCCTGCGAAGAGTCTATTTGCGGAATGATGGGGAGTCAACAGAAATAGATTCTCGTCTCAAGTGTCTTAGATAATCGTTTTAGTCTTCGGCGATGAGCTCCTTGAAGTCTTCGAAAAAACTGATCAAAACCACAATGGCGGAACCCGCCATGCCGGCAAAAAACAGGCATTCAAGAGAACGCATAATGAAAACGGCAAATCCCATATAGCGATTCTAGCGCAAGTGTCAAACGCTTTGGATTATTGCAACGTATGTTAAGAACCGGACGGTAATGCTCACTGGTCGGGTGGGACACGGTGGACCCGGAAGCGGGGGCCGGCCACATGCATTAAACTCGCCTCTGTATGCAACGCCACGTCTGGAAGCAATGGGGAGCCGCGGGACTTTCCGCGGGGCTGCTGGAGTTGCCTTTTCCGCTGGCCGGGCCGCTTCCCCCATGGCGGTCGGTTTTCGCGTGGTTTGGACTGGCTCCTCTTATCTGGGCGATTTTGTCTCCGGACACAATCGAGTCGCCGCGCCCGATGCGACGCGCTTTTCTGCTGAGCTATCTGTGCGGATTCCTCTGGTACATGGGCAACTGCTACTGGGTGCGCGACACCATGTCGCGCTATGGCGACATGCCGGCACTGGCGCCGGTGCTGCTCCTGATCGGATTCAGCCTGGTGCTGGGTTTGTACTTCGGCCTCTTCGGACTGGGATTGATGGCCGTGCGCCGCGCGACAGGAAGCGCCCCTCTGGCGCTGGTGGCGGCGCCGTTCCTCTGGGTGGCGCTCGATCTGCTCGGAGCGCGGTTCACCAGCGTTCCGTGGGATCAGCTGGGATATTCGCAGGTCGATAACGGGCTGGTGAATCGGCTCGCGCCGTGGACCGGTGTGTATGGAATCACGTTTCTGCTGGTGGCGTCGAATGCATTGATTGCCTATCGCATCCTGCTCGTCCGCAGACCTTATCTTCATCGCGTTCGAGTCCATTCGCTGGTCGTTGGCGGGTCTGGCTTGATTGCGCTTCTGGCAAGTGGCATTTACGTGTTCTCCCCAAACCCACCGGCTACCGCAACCGCCGTCCTGGTCCAGCCCAATCTTGACGTAGGCGGAGAGAACAACTGGTCCGGGCCGGGTGAATGGGAAAGCCATATCGCCGACTTTACGCGTCTGGCGAAGGAACAGTGCAAGACCTACATCGCCGGAATCCCGCAGACCGGAGCACCAGCCGGCGAAATCGTCTGCCCGCCGTATCCCACGCATCCCGATCTTGTGGCATGGCCCGAGGCGCCCGCGCCTTATGAAGAGGCCGATCCCCGGTTTCAAAAGTCCGTCACCTCCGTGGCAAAGACAGTGGGCGCGCCCATGGTAGTGGGCGGCATCGGCATGGATTTCTCCGCCGAGGACCAGCACTGGCACGATTACAACTCGGCCATGCTGTTCGGCAACGATGGCAAGCCGATGGGACGCTACAACAAAATTCACCTGGTCCCCTTCGGAGAGTTTGTTCCTTTTGAGAAACTCCTGTTTTTCGCGAAAAAACTGACCGGCAATGTAGGCAGGTTCGACCGCGGGACGGATCGCACTCCGTTCCAAATTGCCGACCAGAACGGAAACGTGCATCGCTACGGTGTCTTCATCTGCTACGAAGCCGTGTTCGCCGACGAAGTGCGCCACTTCGCGCGCAATGGCGCGGAGGTGCTGGTGAACATCAGCGACGATGGCTGGTACGGCGACACCAGCGCTCCCTGGCAGCACTTGAACATGGCGCGCATGCGGGCCATCGAGAACCGGCGCTGGCTGCTCAGGGACACCAACAACGGCGTAACCGCGGTCATCGATCCTTACGGCCGCGTGCGCCAGAGCATCCCCCGCCACCACGCCGACGCGCTCCCCGCGCAGTATGGATTTCGCAGCGACGTCACCTTCTACTCGGCGCACGGCGACGTCTTCGCGTGGTGCTGTGCCATACTTTCTTTAGGCGTTCTGGCGTGGTGCGTCAACCGGATCCAGAGGACCGCAGCCGCCGGCGCCGAAGTCCAAGTCAAAGTCAGGTAAAGAGCAAACCATGGCCTTACAAGATCTCGAATTCGCCTATGCTCCCGTGCGCGACCAGGTGCGCGACCTGCGGGAGTATCTTTGACCCTGCCCGCATCCGCAGGGAACTCGCTGAAATTGAAACCAAACTAGCTGATCCGGCTTTGTGGTCCAATCCCGCCGCCAGCCAGCCCTTGATGCGCGACCGCAAACGGCTCGAGGCGCTGATTGCCGACGATGAGCAACTGGTGCGCCGCACCGGCGACATCGAAGCTTATTTCGAACTGGCGCGCGAAGGCGAAGACGTGCTTGCCGACCTGGAGCGCGAGATCAAAACGCTGGCCGCGTTTTCCGAGGAGCTTGAGGCCAAAACCATGCTCTCCGGCGAGGCCGATCCGCTGAATGCCATCGTGACCGTGCACCCGGGCGCGGGCGGGACGGAAAGCCAGGACTGGGCCGAGATGCTGCTGCGCATGTACCTGCGCTGGGCCGAGCAGCAGGGCTTCAAAACCGAAATGAACGATTACCAGGATGGCGAAGAGGCAGGCATCAAGTCGGCCACGTTCACCATCATCGGCGAGTACGCGTTCGGGCAACTCGCCGGCGAGAGCGGGGTGCACCGTCTGGTGCGCATTTCCCCATTCGACTCCGCCAAGCGCCGCCACACTTCGTTCGCATCGGTCTATGTCTCGCCCGAAATCGACGAGACAATTCATGTCGATTTGAAATTGGAGGACCTGCGCATTGATACCTATCGCTCCGGCGGCAAGGGCGGCCAGCATGTGAACACCACCGATTCGGCGGTGCGCATGACGCATATTCCCACCAACATCGTGGTGCAGTGCCAGAACGAGCGTTCGCAGCACAAGAACCGCGAGAAGGCGATGAAGATGATGCGCTCGCGCCTCTACGAATACGAACTCGAAAAGAAGCGGGCAGTTAGCAAGAAGCTGGAAGACTCGAAGCTCGACATCAACTTCGGTTCGCAGATCCGCTCCTATGTTCTGCAGCCTTACCGCATCGCCAAGGATCACCGCACCAAGGTGGAAGTGGGCGATGTGGACAAGGTGCTGGACGGGTATCTGGAACCGTTCCTGCGCGGCTATCTGCTGGCCAAGCGGCGAGGCACGGAAGTGGTGGCGCCGGCCGACGACGAGTTGGATGTGTAGTGGCAGCTATTAGCTGTTAGCTATTAGCTTTTAGCTCTCTGGTCGAATCGATACGATTTCGGCTAAAGGTGAAAGGCTAAAAGCTAAAAGTCAGAAGCTAAGAGCTAAAAGCTAACGGCTTAAAGCTAGGAGCTAGGAGATGAATGATCCCGCTGTTATCGAAGAAATGCTGACCACGGCACGGACGATCGCGGTAGTGGGCATGAGCGACAAGACGTGGCGCGCCAGCCATAACATCGGACGGTATCTGGCGAACAAGGGATACCGCGTACTGCCGGTAAATCCCTCGCTCGATTCGGTTCTCGATTTCAAGTGTTATCCGGATCTGGCCAGCGCCCAGGCCGCGGCCCGCGAGGAAGGCAACAGCGGGATCGACCTCGTGGATGTATTTCGAGCGTCGGAGCATGTGCCCGCGATCGTGGAGGACGTCATCCGGCTCGGAATTCCGTATCTGTGGCTCCAGGACGGAGTAATGCACGAGGAGGCGATCGGGCGAGCTCGGGCCGCGGGAGTCAAGTGCGTCCAGAACGATTGCATTTTCCGGGAGCACGCCCACCTGGTGGTGAGCTCGTAATTTCACTTTTGGCGACGAATGGAGACCGCCGAACGTCCAACAAATTGAGCCTGACATGCGCCTGCGCCGACTGATCTTCGCCATTGTCTTCCTGTTCGCGACGGGTTTGCCCGCGCTTGCGGCCTCGAATTCGGCCGATGCCTTGCATCTGCATGTGCAGCTGGTGGTTCCTGATTCCTCTCTGGCGCACGGTCAAACCGCCCATGCCGGTCTTTACTTCAAACTGGAGCCGGGCTGGCACGTGTACTGGAAGAATGCAGGCGACTCGGGCGAGCCGCCCCGGATGAAGTGGACTCTGCCGGATGGCATCAAGGCAGGCCCGCTGCAATTCCCGGTTCCCAAGCGCCTTCCTCTCGGTCCTTTGATGGACTTCGGCTATGAAGATGAAGTCCTGTTTCCATTCGAGCTGAAGGTCGCGCCCAGTGCCGCCTCGGGCCCCGCCGTTCTGCATGCAAAGGTGGACTGGCTGGTGTGCCGCGAGGTTTGCATTCCGGGCAAAGCCGAACTGGAAACGACGCGACCGGTTTCAGACGGGGCGGGCAGCTCGACCGGAGTCGAACCGGATGCCGGTTTGTATGCGCGGCTAAGTAATCGGCTGCCGCAAGTGCCCCCTGCCAATTTCAAGGCAGGATTTCTGCCTGCCGGCCAGGGCCTGCGGCTGACCGTCGTTACCGGCAAGAAAGAAACGCAGGCTGCGTTCTTTCCCGCCGATCAGAGCGTTCTTGATAATCCGGCTCCGCAGAGAGTCACACCCACTTCCCAGGGGTTGACGCTCGATCTGAAGAAAGACGCGAACCTGACCGCGAATCCCGCGCAGTTGCGAGGCGTGCTGGAGTTGTCGGGCGGACGAGCATACGAGATTGCCGCCCCCGCGGGCGCGCCGGCTGCAGCGATCGCTCCCGAACAGTCTCCGAACTCCACCACAGCCAACGCCGCCAACCCCGCTAGTGCCGCACCTACGCCACGCCCGGCGCCATCCGCGATTCCAGGTCTGGCGCAGATCATCGGCCTGGCGTTTCTCGGTGGATTGATTCTCAACCTGATGCCATGCGTGTTCCCGGTGCTGTTTTTGAAGGGATTGGCGCTGGTGCAGTCGGGAGCCGAGGAAAAGCATCGGCTGCGCAGGCATGGCCTGGTCTACACGGCAGGCATCCTGGTTTCGTTCTGGGTATTGGTTGGCGTGCTCCTCGCCCTGCGCGGCGCGGGGGCGCGGCTTGGCTGGGGATTCCAATTCCAATCGCCGGTGTTTCTGTCGCTCATGGCGGGGCTGCTGTTCTTCCTGGGTCTGTCGTTGGCGGGGCAGTTCGAGATCGGGTTGTCGCTCACCAGCGCCGGCGGCGGCCTTGCGGCGAAACAGGGTTATACGGGCAGCTTCTTTACTGGCGTTCTGGCGGTGATCGTGGCCACTCCGTGCACTGCCCCGTTTATGGGCGCGGCCATTGGCTATGCGCTGGCACAGCCCGCCGCGGTTACGTTTGCGGTGTTCACCGCGCTCGCTCTCGGACTGGCTGCCCCGTACGCGGCCCTCACTCTTCAGCCGGCGTGGACGAGCATTCTGCCCAGGCCGGGCGCCTGGATGGAAGTGGTGCGCCAGGCGGTGTCGGTGCCGATTTTCGCGACGGTGATCTGGCTGGCATGGGTGCTGGCGAATGCGTACGGAGCGGCATCGCTGGCGGCGCTGCTGGCGGGCTTCCTGCTCATCGCCATCGCCGGATGGTTCCTGGGCCGCTGGCCGGCCAGGCGCTGGTCCACTTCTGTCGCAGCGGTCGTTCTGCTGGCCGTGATTGGACTGTGTTATTTCGGGCAGAATGAATTGGCTCAGTCGAGATCCGATTCGGGAGACAAGTTGTATCTTGTCGGAGTTTCCGGGCAATGGGAACCTTGGTCTGCTGCGACCGTAAACCGCTACGTAGCGGCGGGCCGGCCGGTGTTTGTCGACTTCACGGCAAGCTGGTGTTTAAGCTGCCAGGTCAACGAGCGCGTGGCACTCAGCAAGCCCGAAGTCAAGAAGGCTCTGGCTGATGCCAATGTTGCACTCCTGCGCGCCGACTGGACGCAGCACGACGACGCGATTACCGACACTCTCGCGAAACTCGGCCGCAGCGGCGTGCCAGCGTATGCGCTCTACGTGCCCGGTGAAGCGAGTCCGCGCCTTCTGCCCGAAGTGCTCACTCCCGGAATTGTGACGGACGCCGTGAGCCGTCTGCCGCACAGCGCAACCCAGCCGACCCTCGCTTCGTCGAACCCTCAGTAAGTAAGTTGATCGCTGAATTCCCTCGGAGGTTGACTTCCATGGCATTCCATCCCTTGTCCTCCGTCTTTTTCGCTGCTGCGCTGCTGCCCCTCAGCGCCATGCCCCAGGTGCGTGTGGGCGAGGCCGCGCCGGCGTTTACGGCCACCGATTCGCGCGGGCAGACACAATCGTTGAGCCAGTATCGCGGGAAGTATGTGGTCCTGGAGTGGCACAACCAGGGGTGCCCATACACGCGCAAGCACTACGTCTCTGGCAACATGCAGAACCTGCAGAAAGAATGGACCGCCAAGGGTGTGGTTTGGTTCACGGTGATCTCGTCGTCGCCGGGGCAGCAGGGTTATGTCACGCCCGCGGACGAAAATGCCTATGTCGAGAAGATGCATGCCGCGCCTTCGGCCGTGTTGATGGACGCGGACGGGAAGATCGGGCACGCCTACAATGCCAAGACCACGCCGCAGATGTTTGTGATCAATCCGGAAGGAAACGTTATCTATGCCGGCGCCATCGATGACCGCCCCACGCCCGATGTGGATGATATTCGCGGCGCCGATAATTTTGTTTCCGATGCGCTGACGGCGGCGATGGCGGGTAAGCCGGTTGCGAAGCCGTTCACGCGATCCTACGGGTGTTCGATCAAGTATCGCGACTGAGCCGCGGCGATCGCACGGACTACCACGTGAAGTAGTGACGGCCAACGGCCTGCAGGCTGGGGTGCAGGGGAAGACTGCCGCCGCCGAAGACATATTGCGGCTTAACCCGCATCGCCTCTTTGTTGCATTTGCGAACTTCGGCGGCCGTGTGCGCGGACATGACCCGAAGGCGGGTTGTGACCTGGACCGGAACAGGTTCGGACTCGGCCCGGAGGTTGCCAACGAACTGCTTTGCATAGGCGTATTCATTCGGGTTCGACATGATGATCTCCTTGGGGCCCGGGTTGAGACACAGGATTGCCGTATGTCCGCGCGAGCGAGTTGCGACTCGATGTGAATGCATGGTGGAAATTGTGCTGTTGCCGTTACACGCCAGTGAGCGTGGTCTACGGCGGCTACGGGTGGAGCTGGTTGGCGCTCTCCGTCTGGTTCTGCGTGCGGGGCCGAGGTCAACCTGGTTCAGCTGCGATCGGCTGGTTGCGGTCCGTTGATGCCCTTCCTCGAGAACTCAACGGTTGTTGATTCGTTGAGGTTTTCTAATCTTTCCGGGCCATCCCGCACTTGCCCAATGAGTAAGCAAGCCTGGTGCCAAACTGGCGGCCGCAAAAGCGGTGCGTAGGTGCTGCCTGAAAGGAAATGAGTTAGCCGGCATCGGCCGGATCACGGGATACCTTCCGAACAAAGTGACGAAATCGTCAGTGACGAAATCCCGTCGCAGGGCGACACTCTTTCGTCACCGGGAGACGAGGGCTTCAAAAATGTCGCGGGAACAAATTTGGCCCTTTTGGCAAAGAGCACACCTTCGATCCTTTGATTGTGCGCTGGTCACTGCTAATTATCTGCAAAGCCGGCGTGGAAAAATTACTCGCGGTTTCGCTTCCCGGCGCGGATGCGCCGAATCTCTTCCATGCGCTGCGCGAGCAGCTTCTCGCGGCCTTCCTGGGTGGGCTGGTAATAACTGCGCCCCTTGAGCGAATCAGGAAGGCAATCCATGTCGGCGACGCGGTCGTCTTCGTCGTGCGCATAGCGGTAGCCCTTGGCATAGCCGAGTTCCTTCATCAGGCGAGTGGGGGCATTGCGCAGGTGCAGGGGAACGGGCTCCTGCCGCGTGTGCTCGATTTCTCCCTGCACGGCGGCGTACGCCGTGTAGACGGAATTCGACTTGGGAGCGAGGCAGAGATAGACCACCGCTTCGGCCAGCGCGAGATCGCCTTCGGGCGAGCCGAGGAAGTCGATGGTCTCCTTGGCGGACAGGCAGAGATTCAGCGCCTCAGGGGCGGCCAGGCCGATGTCTTCGACAGCCATACGCACGACGCGGCGGGCCAGGTAAAGCGGGTCTTCGCCGGAGGCGAACATGCGCGCCAGCCAGTAGAGGGCAGCGTCCGGATCGCTGTTGCGGACGCTCTTGTGCAGTGCCGAGATCAGGTTATAGTGCTCCTCGCCGGACTTGTCGTACATCAGCACGCGCTGCTGGATCGCCTCTGTCGCGATGGCTTTGTCGATGTGCTTCGTGCCTTCTTCGGCCAGCTGCGCAGCTACTTCGAGAGTGTTGTACGCTGCGCGGCAATCGCCGCTGGAGTAGCCGGCCATCAATTCGAGCGCATCGTCATCGGCGCTGAGGCCCTTGCCGCCCAGGCCGCGTTCCGTGTCTTCCAGGGCGCGGCGCAGCAGAGTGCTGATGCGTTCCTCGCTGAGCGGCTGGAGCACGTAGACGCGGCAGCGCGACAGCAGCGCCGAGATGATTTCGAACGAAGGGTTCTCAGTCGTCGCGCCGATCAGCCGGATGGTGCCGCGCTCGACATAGGGCAAGAACGCGTCCTGCTGCGCCTTGTTGAAGCGATGGATCTCATCGACGAACAGAATCGTACGAGACTGAAACTCCGCGGCCTGGGCGGCAGCCACCATCACCTGCTTGATTTCCTTGATTCCGCTCATCACGGCGGAGAATTCGATGAAGGTGGCCTTGGTGGTTTCCGCGATGATCTTGGCCAGGGTGGTTTTCCCCACGCCGGGCGGCCCCCAGAAGATCATGGAGCCCCCGTCGTCGCGATCGATCTGGACGCGCAGGGGCTTACCGGGTGCGAGCAGGTGTTCCTGGCCGACGTAATCTTCGAGGGAGCGCGGACGCATGCGCTCGGCCAGCGGAGGCGACCCGCGCAGCGGACCTTTGGACGAGAGCGCCGGCTCATCGGGCTGGCCGTCAAAGAGGCTCATTTGGGCTTCTCGGATGCGGCGCGCCGTTGGCGGGAGGCTTCGTAGAGCAGAACGCCCGCAGCCACCGATGCATTGAGGCTTTCGACCGGCCCCGGGCAGGGAATCGTAACCGCTCCGGCGGCGCGAGCGGCAATCTCCAGAGGCACGCCGTTGCCTTCGTTGCCGATCAGCAGCGCTACCGGCCTGGTGAAGTCAAAAGCATCCGTGGAGGTTCCATCGCGAAGCGCGGTGGTGAGAACCTTCACCCCAGCGTCGCGCAGACGCGAAAAGCATTCGTCGCCCGTCGCGGAAAGGAACGGCAGCCGGAACACGCTCCCTGCCGAAGCGCGCATCGCCTTCTGATTCCAAGGGCTCACTGTACCGGGCAACGACACGATCCCCGCGGCTCCGAACGCCTCCGCCGACCGCACGATCGTTCCCAGGTTTCCCGGGTCCTGGACTCCGGCGAGCACCACGACGAGGGCGGATTGGTTTGGCTTTTCAAGCAGGTCTGCCCATGTCCACTGCGGAGGGTCGATGAGGGCGGCGACCGGTTGCGGCGTCTCGGTCACGAACGTCGATGCCAGGATGCCTTTCAGCATAAGTACGGTTTCCGTGTCGCCGGACAAGGGCAGCTGCTGCATCCAGTCCTGGAATCCGTCTCCGGCAAAGACGCAGCGGACCCGCAGGCCGGCGTGGATCGCTTCCTCAATAAGGTGCGGGCCCTCGATGCCAACGACGCCGCCGTTGCGCTCGGGGCTCCTCAGCGCCCGCCGCAACTCCTTCAACCGCGCATTCTGCTTGCTCTGTACAATGCGTAAGGGCATCTCGAGAGGAACTGCTTTCCGTTGAGGCGATTCTAGCTGGTCTGGCCCGCCGGACAAGGTAAGGCAGGGGCATAACTTGCGCCGCAGAGAGCGCTCGTGATAGTTTCCGAGTTTACGACACATTCGTTAATGGGGTAGGTCTTTGTCCGCGGAGATTTTGCGTGTCCATCCCGATGAGCCCCAGGCAGACCGGATCGACTACATCGTGTCCTGCCTGAAGAAGGGCAATCTCGTCGCGATGCCCACCGACACTTTTTATGGGTTGGCTGTCGACCCCGTGAACCTGCACGCCGTGGAGCAGATTTATCAGCTCAAGACGCGCCAGAAACACAAGCCGCTTTCTCTTTTGATCTCGTCGCTGTCGCAGGCGTACACGCTGGCGCGGGACACCGATCCCATGCTCGACCGGCTGGCGGACAAGTTCTGGCCGGGGCCGCTGACCGTTATCGTTCGCGCCGGAACCAAGCTCCCCCTGCGAGTGACCGCCCACACCGGCAACGTGGCCATCCGCGTGCCCGACGCGGCCATTCCGCGGGCAGTGGTGGAGAAGTTCGGGCTGCCGATTACGGCCACTTCGGCCAACCTCCAGGGGGCGTCGGAATGTACCCACGCCGCCTGCGTGCGCGACCAGATCGGCGACCGGATCCCGTTGATTATCGACGGCGGGCCGACCGGACGCGCTCTGCCGACCACCATCGTCGACCTGTCCCTGGGGGGAGGGCGCTGGGAGGTTCTGCGCGAAGGCGCGATTCCCACCCACGAGATCGTTATGATCCTGCAACGATAAGCAATTCGCCATGAACAGCACGTCGGACAGCACGCCCCAACCCAAAGTTCGCGCGGCCGTGCGCCGTCGCCCGCGCCTGAAGGCAGTGCTGGGGGTCTTGCTCGGGCTGGTAGTCGCCGGCGCGCTCTGGTGCTGGTGGGTCTATTCCCAGGTGGAACGCTATGCGGCGTTGGACCAGGCGACGCCCTCGGATGCCATCGTGGTGTTCGGGGCGGCGGAATACGATGGGCGACCTTCGCCTGTGTTTCGCGCCCGGCTGGATCATGCGCGCATCCTCTATGAACGCGGCATTGCGCCCCTGATCGTGACCCTGGGCGGCAGCGAGGGCGCCGACGAGCACTCCGAGGGCGGAGTAGGACACGACTACCTGATGGGCGGAGGAGTCCCGGATTCCGCCATTATTGCCGAAACCCACAGCCGCAGCACGTCGGAATCGGCGCGCCGCACCGCCGTGATCGCCCGGGCCAATAACCTGCGGCGGCTCGTGATCGTGAGCGACGGCACCCACATGTTTCGGATCCACGCCATCTGCGCGGCCAATGGCCTCGATGTGCTGACTTCGCCGCGTCCGCGCACCGGCCTCGAAGGCGCCGCGCAAGACCGGGAGGCCATCTGGCACGAGATCCTCACCTACACGGTCTGGCGCCTGCACCTGGATTGACAAAAACCCCAAAACCAATATGGTCTTCAGTATCTGCATTAGAACTGGATCTTGGGGCTGACTTGCTAACCTGCTACGTCGCGAAGCGACGCTAACTTGCTGATTTTGAATTCAACCGGTATTTCCCGATTCTCCCCGCCAGTCAAAGTTGGTTCACACACACACTTCAGCCCCTGCTAGGCTTCCGCCACACGTCTGCAGATAATTAACGGTCTTTGGAGCACAATTGAATTCAGTCGTACTCCATGCCGCCGGGACGATCTCAGCAAAGCCGAATTGCAAAAAAAAAATTTGCGGCTCGAGCCCGAAAATAGCATATAACATGCTTATAATCAACCATTTACATGGGGTGCATAGTCAAAAATGGAAAAAATATGTGTTCATTATAAACGACTTAGGCCCGGACAGGTCACGAACCGAACCCTCCCCAGGGAAGTCCGGTTAAAAAGTTAACTATCTGCAAATAAATGACTTAATAGATTCCTCACCTTCCGCCGGAACGAGGCATCGACGCGAGAAGTGCAAGCGCAAAGCCAACCGCGCCGGCAGTTGAGAGGTAATTCACGGCGTCGTTGTTGAGCCAGCCGGCGCGCTCCAGGGTGGCTCCCAGCAGGCTGTCGAAGAACAGGCCGAAGACACCGCCGGCCCAACTGACCAGGAGCATGGAAGCGTCGCCATGAAGCGCGAGGCAGCCGGCCCCCGCGACAAGACCCGCGGCGAGAACGCCTGCAGCTGTTCCGGCGAGGGTGACGGCGCCGTCCGTGCCCGGATCGACGCGTCCCAGAGTCGTGATCAGGCGCGGTCTGCCGCCCAGGACCTGGCCGATTTCGGAAGAGACTGTATCGGCGGCGGCTTCAGCCAGGGCGGCCAGGCCGAGGGCGAGCAGCGATGTGAAGGTTCGGCCTGCGAAGGGGCGCGTATCGATCAGGGCACTTTGCACGGAGGGATCCATGATCAGCGCCGCAACACCCAGATTGGCAGCCACCTGGGCGGCGCCGCGGCCGCGGCGTTGTTCGGCGCTGCCTATCTGTTCCTTGTGTCGTCGCCCGAAACGGGTGGCCAGCGAGGTGATGATGAGTACAGCAAGCACGGGAACCATGCCCGTTCTCCATGGTTCAAAAGGCCACGGGAACATGGAGAACATCAAGGCGGCGTTGATCACGGCGCCAATCAGAGCGGCTGCGGGAGTGGCCGCGTGGAGCATCCAGGCGAGCAATCCAAGAATTGCGCTCAGCCCCAGAGACCACATCGCGACCGATGGCTGATTTCCAATCCACGCCAGGGACTGGATGACGACGCTGACAGCCGTCCACGGCAGGACCAGAAGCAAGACCAACTTTGATTGCCAGGCGAGATTGGAAGGGGCCACGGAATTATCGTATCCGGCCATGATGCATCTGTCCGACTGTCGCGCGACCCACTTTATCCTCCGTCGGCCGGCTCGAGTTTGATGAACCGCCCGCATAGGAACGTCGGTGGTCTCCCACCCTTTCGCCGGAATGTAGTGAAAGGATGGCCAAGTGGGTCGTGCCGCTACAAGCGATGGGCACGATTGGGAAGCCCGAGGTCAATCGGTTTACACTCACTGCGCAGCCATTTTCCAACGTGCTTGCGGTCGCCACGGAGTTGTTCATGAAAAGGTATTTTGCGTTCGTTCTTCTCGCTGCCGGCTTGGTTTCTTTCGCGGGGGCGCAGCGTCTCGAACTCACCGGCGGGGGCGAGACGATCGTTCTCGAGCCGTATGCGCCGAACATTCTGCGCGTCACGCTGAGCATGCAACCGGAGGCCGCAAGGGCGGCGCCAGGATATGGCATTATCGGCAAGCCCGATGCGGCGGGCTGGACCGCGACCCAATCGGAAGCGGAAGATGTTTACAAGTCCGATCGCCTTATGGTCACGATCAACCGGCCGCATGGTCCCGCGCCCACCAGGCTCTTCGGCGATTCCGGCACTTCAAAGTTCTTTCGCGGCTCGGCTCCCTGGGCGCACCTGGTTTTCAAGACGCCCGACGGCAAGCAATTGCTGGAGATGAGGGGCTGGCAACAGTCGGCCTACAACCAGAAGGATGGCACGGCGCAACTGGCGGCGGACCGGCGGCCCAGCGACGGACCGTCGTATGTCGTCGGCGCCAGTTTTCATTCGCCCGAAGATGAGCACTACTATGGCCTGGGGCAGAATCAGGAAGGCTTTCTCGATCACCGCGGACATCCCGTGCGCTGCTGGAACGACTACCTTTCTCCGGCGGCGCCCAGCACCTGCGTGCCGTTCGTGATCACCAACAAGGGCTACGGCCTGCTGTGGGACAATGCATCCAAAACCCTCATCGAGCCTGGGTTCAACGAGCAAACACGCTGGTCCTCCGAGTCGGGTAATCGCGTTTCCTATTTCGTAATCGCGGGCTCGACCGCCGATGAAATCTTCGCGGGATACAAGCTGCTCAGCGGCCCCACCCACATGCTGCCTAAAGCTGCGTATGGGTACATCCAGTGCAAGCAGCGCTACGAGACGCAGGAGGAAGTGCTGTCGGTGGCCAAGGGGTATCGCGATCGCCATCTACCCGCTGATGTCCTTGTCGTCGACTGGTTCTACTACACGAAGATGGGCCAGATGGATTTCGATCCGAAGTACTGGCCCGACCCCAGGGCGATGAACAGGCAGCTTCACGACATGGGCTTTGAAACCATGATCAGCGTGTGGCCGCGCTTCGTGCCCGAGGATCGCTACTACGATCAGCTGCTCAAGAACGGCTGGCTGATACATACGGCCGACGGCCAACCAATCAACGGGCTGCCCTACGATCTGGCCGGTGCCGACATCGATACCACCAATCCCGAAGCGGCGAAGTGGTACTGGAAAGTGGTTCACGACAACATCATCGCCGCCGGTTTCGATTCGTTGTGGGCCGACGAGACCGAGCCCGACCTTCCGCCCAGCGGCGCGTATTACAAGATTGGTCCCGGCACGGAGTTCTTCAACGTGTATCCGCTGCTGCACACGGCGGCGCTCTACGACGGATTCCGCAAGGATGAGCCCGGAAGGCGTGCGCTGATTCTCTCGCGCGATGTGTTCACAGGCGCCCAGGCCAATGGAACGATCTTCTGGTCGTCCGACATCTATCCCACCTGGGACACCTACAAGCGGCAGATTCCGACGGGGCTTGATTTCACCGCGTCGGGCATTGCGTACTGGGCAAACGACACCGGCGGATGGCAATCGCTGCCCAGGGAGCACCATCCCGCCCACCCGCCGCTGCTCGATCCCTCCGACGCGCGCGACGAGGTTGGCAACTACGACGATTTTCCGGAGCTCTACACGCGGTGGTTCCAGTACGCGACGTTTTTGCCCCTCATGCGCACTCACGGCAGCCGCCCGCATAACGAAGTGTGGTCCTACGGCAAGCAGGCTCAGCCGATTCTCGAAAAGTATCTGAAGCTTCGCTATGAACTGATGCCGTATATCTATTCACTGGGATTCAAGACCTGGCAGACCGGCGCGCCGTTCATGCGCGCGCTGCCGCTCGATTTTCCGGACGATGCCGAAGGTGGCGGATCTGCGCGATGAGTACATGTTCGGGCCGGCGTTCCTGGTGGCGCCGGTGACGGAGCAGGGAGCCACCAGCCGCGAGGTCTATCTGCCCTCCGGCGCTGACTGGTACAACTACTGGACGAATGAGAAGGTGAAGGGCGGGCAGACGATTACGGTTTCCGCGCCCATCGATACGATTCCGCTGTTCGTGCGCGCTGGATCGATCGTTCCGCTGGGTTCGCCGATCGAGAATACGCACCAGCAGCAGGCGATTGCGAAGGTGCAGGTGTATCCGGGTGCGAACGCGGAGTTCACTCTGTTCACAGACGATGGAACCACCTATGCGTATGAGAACGGAGCGGGATCGGTAACGAGGCTGCACTGGGATGATGCGGGGCAGAAGTTGGCGCACGACGGAGCGGCGGCATGGAGCGGGCCGGATAGCGCGGTGGTTGAAGTTGTCGGGCATTGATTGATTTCGTGTTCCCGTCAGAGTGGGACTCACGCGTCAATCTCAGCGCCAATCGTCAATCACGTACACGTCGGCGCGATTGTGTCCAGGCGTGTGCGGCCGCTGCATCGAGACACCTTGCCCGAATGCTTTGAATCCGTGGGCCCGCATGCGCCGGTAGGCATCTTCGCGCGCCAGGTTCATTCCGGCCTCGACCGAGACTCCCCGCGAAACCGCGAACCCATCGCAGGCGTCGAGCAAGCGATCGAAGCGCTCCCCCGCGCCCGCGCCGCCGCGGGCGGCAGCAAACTTGATGTAGCAGGTCTTCGTACCGCCTTCCGATCCCGCTCCATGCAGGCAGACCGCGAATCCGTCGAGTGTGTTGCGAGTGTAAGTCAACACGACCTCGCCCGTTTTCTGCTTCAATACCATGCGGAGCTCATCACTTAAGTCGAGTCCTTTCTCAATGGTGTTGGTCAGCTTCGCACACGCGGCGACTGCCAGTGCGCGATCGGTCTTCTTCAGTGTGGTCAGATGGACGGTCCTCTGCGCCGTGCCGGTCGGGGATGATTTGACGATCGGCGTATGGGACATGAGCGCCGTCAGGTATCCGGGCCAGTAGCCGAACTTCTGATAGAGGCCCACGTGCTTGACACTCTGCGCAAACGTAAACAACGCAGTGCGCTTGAGGCCCTGCTTGTCGAACATTCTTACGGTTGCGTCGAGAAGTAGTTGCGCGACTCCGCGGTCCCAGTATTCCGGCAAGATGGTGAGCGGTCCGAAAAACGCGAACGATCCCCAGCGTGTAAGCAGGTTGGTGCCGATGAGGCGGCCGTTGTCGCGGGCTGCAAGCGCCTTGACGTGAGGCGCATGCCAGCGCGAAATCAGCAGGTCGCGATCGCCCATGAATTCGGCGGGATTGGGCATGCCGACATAGGTTCCGAAAGCCACACGGAAGATCCGGTCCGCCTCCTTGAGCTCCGCTCGTTTGAGCGGACCGACCTTTACATCCCGTGATCCTGCCATCCCTGCCATCCTCGTCAGCGCCGGTCGACTCGCGCATTTGACGAGGCAAGTCTACCAGCTCTTGGAAGAAGTCCAGTTTTGAACGGGCACGACTTCACTGGCGGCGGAAAAACTCCGTGCATGGAGGGTACGGGCTTCATCCCGTACATTAACCTCGGCAGAATGAATGGGGCTTTATAGCCCCCGAGGAATGTCTTCCCGATCTTCGGAAATGGATGCACTCAATGCCCGATCTTCCGGATCGTCGCTTCGGAAGTCTGTACGGCTTCCAGCGCGTTTCCGGGTCCGCCTCGCAGTGTCTGATCCAGAAAGGCGCGGACGAAGGTCTCGATCAGGTCGAGGTTGTGGCGCGCGGCGTTGGCCTGGGCGGGATTCGCAGCTTCCAGGAGCGGATCGTCGCTATAACTGCCATGTGTGATCCCGGGGGGTCGCAGCCCAACGGCATAACTGCCCGGTACACAGGTTTGCAGTTGTTCTTCTTTCTTTTTGAAATAGGCAAGAAGCTGTTCATGGGTGCCGAACATTTTCGCTTTGGGATCATCGACCTCAAGAAAGAGCAGAGGCTGTTTCAGCGTTGCCCCGTCGGGATACTCGGGAAGCGCGGAAACCGGAACCATTCCGCCATCCAGATCGACACAGGCCTTGAACCGTGCGTCGAGCTGACAAGCGCGCGTTGCGAACTCGGCTCCCGCGGAATGGCCCATCGCTGCAACTTTGTTCAAATCAAGGCGCCCCGCAAGCGCGGCGGAGCCGGGGCGGCCGTCGTTGAGCGCGGTCAGCTTGTCCAGGACGAAGCGCACGTCCGCCGCGCCTTCGGTGATGGTTGCCCCGGCCGAAGCCATCATGCGTTTCATGCCCTCTTCGGGAGTGAGGCCTGGGACGGGCTGGTCGTGATGTTGGGGGACAATCGTTCCGTTGGGAAAAACCACCGCGCCGGCCGTGTAAGTGTGTTCGATTGCCGCAACCAGGTAGCCTCGACTGACGAGATCTTCAATTAACGAGGTATAGCCAAAACCCGAACCGCCTAATCCGTGTGAAAGAAGAACGACCGGAAACTTCAGCGGCTCTTTGGCCGGCGCGGCATCGTCGACGGCATGCGAATAGATCGCGCCGGAAACGATGAGCGGCCAGTTGACTCCGTAATCATCGCGCATGCGCTTCTGAAGTTCGGGATCGGCATCCATCTGCCTCGCACTCGGCAAATACGCGCCTTTGGCGCCGGCAGCCTGATCAGTGGGATACCAGAGGTAGACCATCAGCTCGCGATGAGCCTGGGGCAGGGATCGAGAAGCGGTCGGGGCGCGAGGTGTCTGATCCAGTGGCAGGGGACGCGCCCGATTCCGAAAGGCCCGGGGGGAACGGGCAGTTGCGGTATGACCTTGCTCGTATTGTCGGCCTGATCGCCGGCCTGACTATGGGCGGCGAGGGCCGAAATGGCCAGAACGCATGTTACAAAGCTGAATCGGATCGCAAGCATGTTCATGATGACCTCCTGTTTGGGCCGCTCCGTATGTCCCAGGGCCGGCGGACTTGAGCCGGCCCGTTCACTCCTGCTTGGCCAGCTTGGTGGCCGCGAGCACGCCGCCGAAGCCCATGGTGTCCAGCGCTGAAGAAGGCACCACTACCATCGAGCCTTTCTCCCGCATGGCTTCGAAAAGCATGTTCATACCGCGCAGATGGAGTGCGACAGGATTGTCCGCGTAGACTTGCGCGGCGTCCGCGAATTGATGCGAAACCTGCACCTCGGCGTCACCGAGGATCACGCGCGCCTGGCGTTCGCGATCGGCCTGCGCCTGCTGCGACATGGCGTTTTCGAGCGCCTGCGGAATCTGCACGTCGCGGATCTCCACCGACTGCACGGTGATGCCCCACGGAGTGGTCTTCTCGTCGAGAATCCTCTGCAGCTCGCGGCCCAGCGTTTCGCGCTCGGTGATCATTTGCGCGAGCTGGTGGCGGCCGATCGATTCACGGAGCGCGGTCTGCGAGCCGAGGGTGATCGCTTCCGTGTAGTCTTCGACCTCGAAGATGGCTTTTTCCGCGTTCCACACCAGCCAGAAGATGATGGCATCAACGTTCACGGGCACGGTGTCGCGCGTCAGGGTCGACTCGGCGCTCACCGTGGTCACTCGCACGCGCTGGTCTACGTACCGGCTCAGAGTGTCCACGATCGGAATGATGAAAAACACGCCCGGCCCTTTCATTCCGCGGAACCTACCGAAGCGCAGCACGGCCACTTTTTCCCATTGGTCAACGACCTTGATGGCCAGCAGAAAATAGGCGCCGATAAGAGCGCCGGCCAGGGCCGGAAACGGAGAATTGAGGCGTGACGTTGCCGCCACTCCGATCAGGATCCAAATGAAGAACAGCAGCAGGCCGACACTCGTCACCCGCTTTGCTTGAATTGCGTTCGATTTCAAAATGCCTGTTTGGAACACTGCCTACCTCCTGTCAGGATTCAGCCGCTGTAGTGCGTTGATCAGTTCGTCCACCGTTAGTCCGGCCGCGCCGGCTCGCGAGACAAATTCACCCACCAGTTGCGAAAGTTGGCGATGCCGCTCTTCCAGGGTGGGCTCCGTCTGCCGGTCGGAAATGAAGGTCCCCGTGCCTTGCTGAGTGTCGAGGATGCCGCGAATTTCCATTTCTCGATAAGCGCGGGAAACGGTATTCGGGTTGATTGCCAACTCGACCGCGACCAGGCGCACGGTGGGTAGCTGATCGCCCGGCTTCAAAGCCCCGGCGGCGATCGCGCCCTGCACCTGGTCGATGAGCTGGCGATAGACCGGCACGCCGCTGTGACCGTCAAGCCGGAAGGCGAATTGTGTGGACTCGAGTTCGCCGTTTCGCTTCATGAGTTAAATAATGTACTAGTCATATAGCACATTGCAAGTGAAAAATTTCCGAAGTCAAGGCGAAGGGAGATTGGCATAGTGGGAGGTTTGTTCCAGGGTTCGCGTTTTCGTTTCGCCGGGTTTGGAAATCGTGGGGTTGGTATAATCGAAATGTGACTTCTACCGTCCTTGAATCCATCGCCAACGGTGATTCCGCCGGGACTTCCCCTAGTCAGAAGCGGGTCTTGCTGCTCAAACCACGAGGTTTCTGCGCCGGAGTTGTGCGCGCCATCGATATCGTAAAGATTGCTCTTGAGACCTTTGGGGCGCCCATCTACGTTCGCCGCGAGATCGTCCATAACCGCTACGTTGTGAACGAACTGGCGGAGAAGGGCGCGATCTTTGTCCACGAAATCGGAGAAGTGCCGGACGGCCAGAGGGTCATTTACTCGGCGCATGGTGTGTCGCCCGCGGTTCGCGAGCGAAGCAAGGGGCGGGGCCTGAGGGTGATCGATGCGACCTGTCCGCTGGTCACCAAGGTGCATATCGAGGCGGTTAAGTTCGCCAAGCAGGGCTATTCGCTGGTGCTGATCGGCCATCGCGATCACGATGAGATTGAAGGAACTCTGGGCGAGGCGCCGGATGTGACGCAGGTGGTTTCGAGCGCGAAGGAAGTTGATTCGCTCCAGGTGCCGGACCCGAACCGGGTGGCCTATCTCACGCAGACTACGTTGAGTCTGGACGAAGCGCGGGATATCATCCACGCGCTGAAGATCAAGTTTCCGAACATTGTCGGGCCGCATTCGCAGGACATCTGCTACGCCACGGAAAACCGCCAGGTGGCAGTGCGCAATGTCGCCCACGACGCCGGCCTGGTGCTGGTGGTGGGTTCGACCAACAGTTCCAATTCCAACCGGTTGGTGGAAGTCTCGCGCAATCTGGGCACCATGGGGTACCTGATTGATAATTCGCAGGCCATCGATCCCGCATGGCTGAAGAACGTGAATACTGTGGCAGTTACCGCCGGCGCGTCGGCTCCCGAGATCCTGGTCGAGGACGTGGTGAATTATTTGCGACAGAACGGATTTGAGAGCGTCGAAGAAGTAGAAGTGATGCCCGAGAATGTGCGGTTCGGACTGCCGCCGGAAATCATACAGGCGATTGGCGGGGCGGGCGGGGGCGAAGCGGTTTCGGTTCGTTGAAAAAGCTGATAGCGATGATTTATTTTGAACTGGGTTAGAGTAAGTTAAACCAAAAATACCTTCAGACGCAGTTGCAACATCCGGTCTTTTTGAGGGAATTGAGGCAATTTGCATCGCATGAAATTAAGGCAGGAGACAGCGCAAACAGCGGCGCCAAAATTCGGGCGATTGGATGCGGACCTGGCAGACGTTGAGTCCGCCATCGGACGGTCCGCGGAATTCCTCCTGTCCCTCCAGCAGCCGGACGGCCACTGGTGCGGGGAACTCGAAGCCGATTCTATGCTCGAGGCCGATTACATCTTTCTGCACACGCTGCTGGAAAGCGGCGACCCGGAACGCCTGGAGCGCGCCTGCCGCGAGATGATGCGGTTCCAGAAGGACGACGGCAGCTGGAGTCTTTATCCAGGCGGTGCGGGCAACGTTTCGCTTTCAGTGAAGTGCTACTTCTCGGCAAAATTGATGGGCATTTCGCCGGACGATCCGCGGTTGGCGAAGTGCCGCGAGTGGATCCTGGCGCATGGCGGCGTAGTGGAATGCAACACGTTCACCAAGATGTACCTCTGCGCGCTGGGCCAGTACGATTACGACGCGGTGCCGGCCATCCCGCCGGAAATCGTGCTTTTTCCGAATTGGTTTTACTTCAATATCTACGAGATTTCCTCGTGGTCGCGCTCCATCCTGGTACCGCTCGCCATCATCTACGCTAAGAAGCCGTTCAAGAAGATTCCGCGCGAACAGGGAATTGATGAACTCTTTGTCGGTGGACGCGAGAATGCGAATTTACGCGTGCGTATGGACCGAAAGAGATGGATCTCGTGGCGGAACTTTTTCCTGGTTGTGGACAGGATCATGCACCTGGCGGAGGCGGTTCACATCCGGCCGCTGCGCAAGCTGGCGCTAAAGCGGGCCGAGCAGTGGATGCTGGCGCGCCTGGAGATGAGCGATGGGCTCGGAGCGATTTATCCGGCTATGCTCAACGCGATTCTCGCCTTGCGGTGCCTTGGGTACTCGGAAGACGATCCGCAGGTAATTCGCGCGCGCGACGAGTTTGAGAAACTGGGCATCGAAGACCCTGCCAGTGAAGACATGCCGGAGCCCATGTTCCGCATGCAGCCGTGCGTTTCGCCGGTTTGGGATACTGCGCAGGCGCTGTATGCACTGGGCGAAGCCGGCGTGTCGAAAAACGATCCGCGCATGATCAAGGCTGCGGACTGGCTGCTGTCGAAGGAAGTACGCCAGAAGGGTGACTGGGCGGTGAAGGTGCGCAACACCGACCCTGGAGGGTGGTACTTCGAATACAACAACGAGTTTTATCCCGATACCGACGACACCGCGCAGGTGTTGCTGGCATTGAGCAAGGTTGACAATCCACGCGAGCGCTATCAGCACCAGGTGGCGCAGCGCGCCATCGACTGGGAATTCGCCATGCAGTGCCGCAACGGCGGCTGGGGCAGCTTCGATAAAGACAACACGAAGATGATCTTCCAGTACATTCCGTTCGCGGATCACAACGCTATGCTCGATCCGCCCACCGTAGATATCACGGGACGCATGCTGGAGATGCTGGCGATCTACGGCTTCTCGCGATCCGACAAAAGGGTTGAGAAGGCCATTCGCTTCATTCTGGCGGAGCAGGAACCGGACGGAAGCTGGTTTGGCCGCTGGGGCGTGAACTACATCTACGGCACGTTCCTGGTGTTGCGCGGGCTGGATGCGATCGGGTTCGATCACAACGAGCCGCAGGTGCAGCAGGCCGCTGAATGGATTCGCATGGTGCAGAATTCCGACGGCGGATGGGGCGAGACGTGCGGCAGCTACGACGATCCCAACACGCGCGGGGTGGGGCCCAGCACGCCATCGCAAACCGCGTGGGCATTGCTGGGACTGCTGGCGGCGGGCGACGATCGCTCCGACTCGATTGCCAAGGGCGTGCGCTGGCTGCTGGAACGGCAGAGGGTCGACGGCGGCTGGGACGAATCGATGGGCGACGGGGTTCGTCGCGAAAGTATCATCACGGGCACAGGATTCCCCAAGGTCTTCTACCTGGCCTATAACATGTATCGCCATTATTTCCCGCTGATGGCTTTGACCAGCTACGTGCGGGCGATGGAACACAAAGACAGTTTCTAGCTTTCTAGCTGTTAGTTTTTTCGTCCGATGCTCGGGCGGTTCAAAGATCTTAGCTAGAAGCTAGGAGCTAGAAGCTAGCGGCTAAACGGAGGATTTACCCAAATATGGCAGTTCCTATCTCACAGATGTGGACGGTTGCCAGCTACGTACTGAAGAAGCGGTTCTCCGGCGAGAAGCGTTATCCGCTGGTGCTGATGCTCGAGCCGCTCTTCCGCTGCAACTTGGCGTGCGCCGGCTGCGGCAAGGTGCAGTATCCGCCGCACGTGCTGAAGCGCATGCTCACGCCCGAGGAGTGCTTTGCGGCCGTGGAGGAATGCGGCGCGCCTATGGTTTCGATTCCCGGCGGGGAGCCGCTGCTGCATCCGCAGATCGTGGAAATCGTCAACGGGCTGATCGCGCGCAAGAAGTACATCTATCTCTGCACCAACGCGATTGAATTGAAGCGGCGTCTGCCGGAGTTCACTCCGTCCAAGTACCTGACGTTTTCCGTGCACCTTGATGGGCAGCGCGAACATCACGATTTCTCGGTTTGCCGTGAAGGCGGATATGACCTCGCTGTGGAGGGCATCAAGGAAGCCGTCAGGCGCGGCTTCCGCGTGACGACTAATGCAACGTTCTTTGACGGAACCGATCCAAACAGCGTGCGCGGGTTCTTTGACGATGTGATGGAGATGGGTGTGGAGGGCATCGTGCTCTCGCCGGGCTACAGCTATGAGATGGCGCCCGACCAGCATCGCTTCCTGGGCCGCGCCCGGGTACGGAGGCTGTTCCGCGCCATTCTGTCGAATCGAAAGAAGACGTGGAAGTTCAACATGTCGCCGCTGTTTCTCGAGTTCCTGATGGGCGACCGCAAGTATGAATGCACGCCGTGGGGTTCGCCGGCCTTCAACATCTTTGGATGGCAGAGGCCCTGCTACCTGCTGCAGGACGGGTACGCTGAGACGTTCAAGGAACTGCTCGAAACCACCAAGTGGGAAGAGTACGGCGTGGCCAGCGGCAATCCCAAGTGCGCCAATTGCATGGTGAGCTGCGGCTACGAGCCGTCGGCTGTCATCGACGGATTCGGGTCATTCAAGGGTCTATGGGGGATGATTCGAGGCACGTTCAGTAGCTACCGCGACAAGCACGCGCTGAAGCTGCTCAACGAACCGGCGCCGCACGGGCCGGCCACTCTGGTGCAGATTGAAAGCTCGCAGCGCACACTCGAGGAGAGCAACGTATGACCGCCGAAGTGGCCAAGTACACAATGGAGCAGGTAGAGGCGCTGGAGCTTGCGCCGGGCACGGAACACGAACGGCTGGAAGGCTGGGTTCCGGAGCTTGCGGGAGAGGATGACCTGCGCAACGCCCTCGAGAAGGCTTTCGACTATCGCGGCGATGTCACCATGACACTGAAGTCCGGGGAGCGCATCGAGGCGTTCATTTTCAATCGCCGCACCGGACAGTCATTGGCCGATTCCTACGTGCAGTATTTCGCGCCCAATGTTCCGGGGAAGCTGAAGGTGAGCTATGCCGAAATAGCGCGGCTCGAATTCAGCGGCAAAGACCGGGCCGCCGGCAAGCACTGGGAAGACTGGGTGAAGGCTTACAACGACAGGAAGGCAGCGGGCGAGAAGAACATCGCGCTGCATCCGGATAGGATCGATTAGCGAAGGCAGTTATCAGCCATCAGTTGTCAGTTTTCAGTTTCGTCGACTGTCATTTGGTACTCCGATCAAAGTACTGCAACGATCAATGGTGTCGTGGTCGTTCGTACGCATTAAACTGATAACTGGCGACTGAAAACTGACAACTTCTCTATGAAAGTCTTCCTGACCGGCGCGACCGGCTTCGTCGGGCATCATGTGGCCAAGGCGCTTGCCGCGCAGGGCGCGGAACTGCGCATGCTGGTACGCAAGACCAGCAATCTAGCCAATCTGGAAGGAATCGCCGGCGATACGTTTGTCGGCGATCTGTCGCAGCCGGAGGCGCTGCGTTCCGGGCTCGCCGGATGCGATGCGGTGGTTCACGTCGCCGCGGATTACCGCCTCTGGATTCGCGACCCGCAGGCGATGTATCGCGCCAACGTCGAAGGCACGCGGGAACTGCTGCGCATGGCGCGCGAGGCCGGCGTGGAGCCATTCGTCTACACCTCGAGCGTCGCTACCATGCACTTCCGCAGTGACGGCCTGGTCATCAACGAAGACACGCCGGTTACGCTCGATGACATGGTGGGGCATTACAAGCGTTCGAAGTTTCTCGCCGAACAGGAAGCAATCACGGCCGCGAAGAATGGGCAGAAGGTCGTCATTTTGAACCCGACCACGCCGATCGGGCCTAACGATGCCAAGCCCACGCCGACCGGGCGCATCTTTGTCGACTTTCTCAATAGAAAGTTTCCGGCGTATGTAGAAACCGGGCTGAATCTCGTGGATGTGTCGGAAGTGGCGCGTACGCACGTGACCGCGTTGAGCACGGGCAAATTCGGCCGCCGCTACATCCTCGGTGGCGAGAACCTGACGCTCAAGCAGATTCTCGACAAGATGTCTGCCATCACCGGCATCCCCTCGCCGACAGTGAAGATCCCCTTTGCGGTCGCTGCCGGCTATGCGTTCTTCGAGGAGTGGATTACGGGACGGATTCGCGGCCGCGAGCCTCGCGCTACTCTGGAAGAGGTTCGCATGGGACGCAAGAAGATGTTCGCATCGAGCGCGCGTGCGCAGCAGGAACTGGGTTTCCGGATCCTTCCTGTCTATCCGGCCATGCGCGCAGCCATTGAGTGGTTTCGCGCGCATGGGTATGCCCCAACTCCGACAGTTGTTCAGCCGATCGCATCCACGCAATCATGACCCGAACCGCAATCATCGCCGCCTTCCCGGGCGAACTGAAGCCGCTGGTGCGCGGCTGGCCGCACGGATCCCGCAACGGTGTCCAGTTCTGGGCGCAGCGCGACGCGGAAGACGAGTGGATCGCCGCTTGCGCGGGAGCCGGACAAGCCGCGGCGACGCGCGCTTTCGCGGCCCTCGAAGACGGCGGGCCTATCGACCTGGTGTTTTCCATTGGCTGGGCCGGCGCGCTGCGCGGCGGCATTGCTGCGGGAAGCGCGCACAATATCGCCGGCGTGATTGATGTCCGCACCGGGGAACGCTTCCCATGCGATGCGGAAGCGGGGGAGATCTGGCTGGTTACAAGCGACGGGGTTTGCGGCGAGGAGGAAAAGCGCCGGCTTGCCGCCACTTATTCGGCCGGGCTCGTGGATATGGAAGCGGCCGCGGTGGGACGGCTCGCCACCATGCGCTCTATCCCCTTTTATTGCATCAAGGGTGTCAGCGACGGGCTCACCTCCCGGCTGCCGGATTTCAATCGCTTTCTCACCGCGGAGGGGAAGCTGCAGTTGGGACGGCTGGCTCTTTTTGCGATTCTCCGCCCCTGGTACTGGCCCGCACTGCTGGAGATGGGCGAGAATAGTAAGAAGGCGGCCCAGGGCATTGCCGCGTCGCTGCACGAGTTTCTCCGATGATCGAGGTCACATCAGGAAACGGAATGGCTACCCAAATCTCCTCTGCTCAGGCACAGATCGAAAACAATCTTCCCTCCACGATGCGCGCCGTCGTCTATCGCGGCATTAATGATATGCGGGTGGAAACCGTCCCCGTTCCGGCCATCGGCAGGGGAGAACTGCTGGTTCGCGTGGCCACCTGCGGCATCTGCGGCACGGACCTGAAGAAGATTCACTACGGCTCGCATTCCGCACCACGGATCTTCGGACATGAGATGTCGGGAACCATCGTGGCGACCGGCGAAGGGGTGAATTCGTACACGGTCGGCGAGCGGGTGGTAGTCCATCACCACGTTCCGTGCAATGAGTGCTACTACTGCCGCAAAGGGACTCCCGCGCAATGCCCGCTCTACAAGAAGACGGGGGTTACGGCTGGCTTTGAACCTTCAGGCGGCGGGTTTGCCGAGTACATCCGGGTGATGGGCTTTGTGGTCACCAATCGCGGGGTGGTGAAGATTCCCGATGGCATTCCGTTCGAACAGGCGGCTTTCGTCGAGCCCGTAAATACGGTTCTCAAAGGCGTGAAGATGCTCAACCTGGCGGCGGATGATACGGTTCTTGTCATCGGCCAGGGCCCTATCGGGCTGATGCACGCGGTCCTGGCAAGCCAGACTGGAGCGCGGGTGCTCACCTCGGACCTTTATCCCGAGCGCCACGCCATTGCGGCGAAATTCGGGTTGAAGCATCCAATCAATGCGGGAACCGAAAACGTGGTCGCGCGAGTATTCGCGGAGACGGATGGGCGCGGGGCTGACGCTGTCATTCTGGCCGTAGGCGGGAATGCGCTTATCAAAACCGCCATGGACGCAGTTCGGCCGGGCGGGAAAGTAATGCTGTTTGCCCAGACCCAGCACGGGGACGCAACGTTCGACCCGGGCGCGGTTTGTATGGATGAGAAGACGCTGATGGGGTCCTATTCCTCGTCCTACGACATTCTCGACGAGGTGACAGGGCTGGTGTTCGGCGGGTATCGCAACGGATTTGATTTGACGCAATTGATCTCCCACCGATTCGCTCTGGAGGATGCGGTGCCGGCGATCGAAGTGGCGTCGCACCCCAAGGCGGACTCAATGAAGATTATGATTGAGGCTGTTCCGGGCCGGGGGAGAGAGTAGGAGGGGTCCGATGGCCACCACCATGAAAGCCGCGATCCTCCATGGGCGAGAGGATATCCGCATCGAGCACGTGCCAGTGCCGGAGGCGCGTCCGGGGGAATTGATCGTGAGTGTGGGCGCCGCCCTGACGTGCGGAACGGACCTGAAGGTATTTCGCCGCGGCTATCATGCGCGCATGATCGTGCCTCCAGCCCTGTTCGGACATGAACAGGCGGGGACGGTGGTGGAGGCGGGCGAAGGGGTAACTGATTTCGCGCCCGGCGACCGGGTGGTCGCGCTCAACTCGGCACCGTGCGGGCAGTGCTACTTCTGCGAGCGCGGACAGGAAAACCTCTGCGACGATCTGCTTTTCAACAATGGAGCGTATGCCGAGTTCATTCGCATCCCGGCGCGAATCGCGGCCAAGAATACTCTGCATATTCCTGATCATGTCCCGCTGGAACACGCGGCACTGACCGAGCCCCTGGCGTGCGCGGTCCACGGATTTGAAGATTCGCGGCCCCGTCCCGGCGATACCGTCGCGGTGATCGGTGGCGGGCCGCTGGGTCTGATGATTCTGCACGTGGCTGCCCTGGCCGGCTGCAAAGTGATCGCCGTCGTCAAGCACGACGGGCAGGTAGAAGCGGCGCGACAACTGGGCGCAGCCCACGTTGTGCAGACTGCCAATACCCGCAAGGCCATTCAAGAAACGCGGGCTCTGACTCCCCGACGGCAAGGGGTGGACATCGCCATTGAAGCGGTGGGGATTCCGGAGACGTGGCAGGAAGCTTTGGAACTGGTGCGCAAGGGCGGCACAGTGAATTTCTTTGGGGGATGCGCCGTCGGTACCCACGTGATGCTCGATACCAATCGAATTCACTACAGCGACATCACCATGCGGGCGACCTTCCATCACACTCCGGCGATTTGCCGCAAAGCGCTGGATTTGATCGCCAGCGGACGCTTCCAGGCGGGCGCCTTTATCACCGGGCATGCGCATCTCTACGAACTGAACCGCGTCTTTGAAAAGCTGATGAATCGCAGCAGCGAAATCAAAACCGCGATTGTGCCTTGAACTATCCGTCAGGAGCCCGAGGAGACGCATGACCCCGGCAGCGCAACCTTTGAAAGACGAAAGCCTCGATCGGACCGAACTGATCGCTCGCGGATGGGCTGCGCTTCCGGCGAGCTACCGTATCCCCGACGTTGCGCCGACTCTCGATGAAGCGCGCACCTATTGCAAACGGCTGGCAGAGTCGCATTACGAGAATTTTCACGTTGCCTCGTGGTTTCTTCCCAAAGCGCTGCGCCCACACTTTCATTCCATCTATGCGTACTGCCGAGTTTCCGACGATCTTGGCGATGAAGTCCCTTATCCCGAAGCGGCGCTCGCGCTGCTCGATCTTTGGAGTCGTGAACTGGATGCCTGCTACGAAGGGCGTGCGCGCCATCCGGTCTTCGTCGCGCTCGCTGAAACCATTCGCGCATGTGCAATTCCCAAAGAGCCGTTCGCCGATTTGCTGGTCGCATTTCGGCAGGATCAAACGGTTACGCGCTTTGAGACTATGCAGGATGTGCTGGGCTACTGCCGGTACTCTGCCAATCCAGTAGGACGGCTGGTGCTTTACGCGTGCCGCGAAGTGAGCGAGGAGAACTTTCGCCTTTCTGACGCGACGTGCTCGGCGCTGCAACTGGCGAACTTCTGGCAGGATGTGCGCGTGGATTATGACAAGGGGCGCGTTTATCTGCCCCAGGCGGACATGCGGCGATTCGGCGTGACGGACGAGACTATCGCGACAGGCACGGCCACGCCGGGGTTCCGCAATCTTCTTCAACATGAGGTGGACTTTACGCGCAGGATGTTCGCGGAAGGGCTGCCGCTGATTGGGCGGGTGCAGCGTGACCTGGCGCTGGACCTGGACCTGTTCAGCCGCGGCGGCCTCGAAATCCTTCGCGCCATCGAGCGGCGCGATTACGATGTGCTGAGCGCCCGGCCGGCGATCACAAAGGCCACGAAGATTCAACTTGCCTTGCGAGCATTGAGCGGCAAGATTTTGCCCTTTTGGCGGCTTGGCCCGCGTCCGGCAGAAAGAGCAGCTTGAGCCGGGGAATTCCATTGCACGACGAAATGCTGGAAAGCGCTTACGCCGAATGCCGGGCCATCGCTAAACGCGAAGCGAAGAACTTTTATTATTCCTTTGTGGCCCTGCCGGAGCCGCGGCGAAACGCCATCTCCGCCATCTATGCGTTCATGCGCAAGGCGGACGATCTTTCCGACGATGAGAGTGTCTCGCGCGCAGAACGGCGCCAAAACCTGAACGCGTGGCTGGCAGAGTGGCATGCGACCTCAGCGGGCGGGGAGACTTCGGACCTGGTCTTCATCGCTGTCCGCGATGCGACGGAGCGATTCAGGATTCCGCTGGCGCTGCTCGATGAGCTGGTCGCAGGGACGACCATGGACCTGGAGCATGGCGGCGGAGAAGTGGACACCTACGCGACGTTCGAGGACCTATACCGCTACTGTTACCTGGTGGCGTCGGTCGTAGGGCTGGTTTGCATTCGTATCTTCGGATACAAGGAGCCCGCTGCCGAAAAACTTGCCGAAGAAACAGGAATCGCATTTCAGCTGACGAACATCCTGCGCGATGTGGCTGAGGACGCACAGCGCAAGCGAATCTATCTGCCGCTTGATCGAATGGCGGTACACGAGGTGCGGGTTGAGTCTCTTTTGAAACGCGCATCCGGCGTACCGCCGACGGCAAACGAACGGGCGTTGCTCGCGGAACTGGGTGCGCGTGCGGAGCAGTATTACCAATCGGCGTGGAAGCTGCTGCCGTTGATCGATCGCGAGAGCCGGCCGGCCTTGTGGGTGCTGGTGAAGATTTATCGGGGGCTGCTCAAACGCATTCGCCGCGCCAACTATGACGTATTCTCTCGCCGGATTCGCGTGCCGGGATTTCAGAAATTGGAAATTCTCGCGGTCGGGCTTGTGTGGATGGCCTGGGTGCGCGTGCGCTCGCACTGATGGACGTTGTTGCGGAGCAATTGAAAGGAATGGAACCAGAAAGTTGACCACGGCGCTCGACAATTCAGCAAAGAGCGTCGCCGTCATCGGCGGCGGGGTGGCGGGCATGAGCGCAGCGTGCGCGCTGGCCGAGGCGGGATTTCGCGTGCAACTGGTGGAGCGCCGCGGATACCTGGGCGGACGCGCTTCATCTTATCTGCACCCTGGCGTAAATGAAGTGATCGACAATTGCCAGCATGTCGTGTTCGGCTGCTGCACCAACGTGGTCGGGTTTTACCGTCGCATTGGCGTCGCGGACAAGATTCACTGGACGCGCGATATGACGATGA
Organism: uncultured Acidobacteriota bacterium; assembly: GCA_963730805.1. Classification (GTDB taxonomy): domain Bacteria; phylum Acidobacteriota; class Terriglobia; order Terriglobales; family Acidobacteriaceae; genus Telmatobacter. Next base: position 335,582 of record CAVSTL010000002.1, read on the forward strand.
TCGAGCCCAGCGGGCGGCGTTCGCGGCTGGGGCCATTTGAGGTTGGGCGATGGGGATTGCCTGCGCCTCTGCACGGGACGCCGAGCCTGATGAGTGCGAAGGCGTTCAGTTTCGCCGACAAGCTGGCGCTGGGACGCGCGTTCCGCGCCCTGATGCGGCCGGGCAAGCTCGACAATTCGAACGAGTCACTGGGCGATTGGCTGCGGCGGCACAAGCAGACCGAGGGGGCGATGAATCGCTTCTGGAGGCTGGTGATTGCGAGCGCGCTCAACGCCGACATTGAGCACATTGCCGTGCCTTACGCCGCCAAGGTGATTCGCGAACTGTTCATGAACTCGGCCGAGGCCGGCAGCATGGGAATGAGTTCTGTTCCACTGACCGAACTCTACGCGGGAGCGGAGCGGTTTCTCAGCGAGCACGGGTCAGGCGTCGTCTACAACACCAACGTTGAAGGGCTCCAATGGAATGACAAGTCGAGGCAATGGACTATCGCAACGCGCGGCGGGAACCTGGCCTCCGACTACGTTGTGGTTGCTCTCCCGTTCGAAGCTTCGGGCAAGCTGCTCGCGGGGATGCCTGAGGCCGATGGTTCGAAGGACTTGCTTGGCAAGATCGAGCGGCACGAACACTGGCCGATCTGCAGCGTGCACCTGTGGTTCGATCGCGAGATCACGAATTTGCCGCATGCGGTATTGCTCGATCGCGAGATTCACTGGCTCTATAACAAGAGCCGTCTGCAGCCGTGGCGCGAGCAGAAGGGCAGTTACGTCGAGCTTGTCATCAGCGCATCGCGAACGTTCGCGGCGCTTTCACGCGAAGAGGCAATTACGCAATCGGTGAGAGAACTGGCGGAGTTCTTTCCGATCGTCAATGACGCGAAGCTGGAAAAGGCGGCGCTGATCAAGGAAGTGCGCGCCACGTTCGGGGTGCCACCGGGTATCGATGCGGCACGGCCGGATTCGGTTTCGCCGTGGCCGCAGATGTTTCTATCCGGCGACTGGATCGCGACCGGTTGGCCTTCGACGATGGAGAGCGCGGCGCGGTCGGGCCATTTGGCGGCGGAGGCTATATCGAGGGCGGCGGGAGGGGCGCAGAAGTTTCTTGTCCCGGATCTGAGGCCGAAGGGTTTGATGCGGTTTGTTTAATGTAATCCGCTAGTCGTTGGAGTAATGCGCGTAACGACATCGGCTGGTTTGCGATAGTGGTCTCCCACCCTAGCGACAAAGACAAAGACCTCGCTAGGATGGGCACCCGAGTTCAGTGACTGGCCCGCGGTTGCTACCAATCGAATTTCTCCGGAAGGAATTCCGCGAATAGGTCGTCGTAGTACGGTTTTAGCTGCTTGACGTCGGGGCGGGTATGGCCCTTGGAATATAGATCGTACTGATTGAATTTCAGCACCCAGTCGAGCATGGCACGGTCCTTGTCGTTGCAGAGATGGTCGTAGGCGCCGTGACGATGCCAGGGGTAGAAAGAGTGGAATCGTAGCATATACAGAGCTTCGTCCTGGAGATACGGCTTCATCACTTCGGCGATGTAGCCGTCGTGCCCGAAGGACATGTGCACGCTCTCGAGGCCGCAGTTAGGCTCGTAGATTCCGTACGTTGTCTGATATTCGGCGATGTTGCGATCGGGATTGTTGGCGAAGTGCTCATGGAAGACGATGTCCTTCGACCATGCGCAACCGACGGGGAACGTATCGCCCACTACGCCCCACTGCGGCTCGCCGTAGAGGCAGAGGCACTTGCCGAGGTCGTGGAGGAAGCCGACGAGCACCATCCAGCGCGGATGCCCGTCGCGGCGGATTGCTTCGGAGGTCTGCATCAGGTGCTCGATCTGGGTGAGATCGGTGTCGGGGTCACTGTCGTCGACCAGCGTGTTGAGAAATTCGGCAGCCTCCCAGACGGTCTTCTTGCCCTTCTTGAGGCAGAAGTATTCCTTTTCCTTACTGAGTACGTAGGCGACGGTCTGATTTTCGTGATTGAGCCGGTAGAATTCGGCCACGCCTGGTTGCGCCTCAGCGTCGTAGACGCGGAACTGTTCCTGGCTCCGGCCCTCTTTGTAACGGCCTTCAAGGAACTCGTCCCAGTCCTCGAGGCTGTGCAATGTCTGCTCTGTGGATACGGTCGATTCGGGCATGAGTTACCTCCGGAGCCGGATCGCATGAGACAAGGGAACGGCGAACACGGCTGCTAAGGCTAGCTATAGCAGCATCGACGGCCGCAGGCAAGTCACGGCGCGGTTTTAGGGAATTCGCAAGCGTTTGTATCTTTAGCGAGTCAGCGCCTCCGCGGCGATAGCAAGTCAATTCAGCGGAGGGCCTTGCGGCGGAAACAGTCAGGCGCGTGGTCGTTGACGATTCCGACCGCCTGCATCCAGGCGTAAACGATGGTGGGCCCGACAAACTTGAATCCGCGCTTCTTGAGGGTTCTCGAAATTTCCTCGGCGAGGGGAGTATTGGCGGGAACCGGGCCGGTGTTCTGAATCGGTTTTCCATTCGCGAATTCCCAGGCAAATTTGGAGAAGTCTTCTCCGGACTTTTGCATGGCCAGGTAGATGTGCGCACCTTCAATGGTGGCTTCTATCTTGGCCCGGGAGCGGACGATGCCGGGATCCTGGAGCAACCGCTGAATGTCGGGCTCGGTGAAGCGGGCCACCTTGCGCGGGTCGAAGTTTTTGAAAGCTTTGCGGAAGGCGTCGCGTTTGCGGAGGATGGTGATCCAGGAAAGTCCCGCCTGAAAGCCCTCGAGCATCAGCGTTTCCCAAAGCATGCGGCTGTCGAACTGGGGCACACCCCACTCGGTGTCGTGGTAGGCGAGGTAGACCGGGTCGTCTCCGGCCCAGGAACAGCGGGATATCTGTTTGGCGGCGGGCATGCTCTGGATCTCGATTCTACAGGCGCTTGAGGAAGGCCATTGCTTCCTTGAGCTGGGGAAAGAGGCGCTCCTCGGCTTTGAATTCGCGCGAGTGAACACAGCGACGCAGGCCGCGCATGCGCACGGGATGCTTGAGGTGGAGCATCTCGTGGAAGAGCAGGTATTCGATGGCATAGCGTGGGCTTGAGGGCCGGTCGAATACGCGGCTGACGACGATGGTGTTGTGGGCGGCGTCGTAATGGCCCAGCGAGCGCTTGGCGTGGTGCTCGCTCCAGGTGAGCTCGGGCCGGCCCATGAGTCCGCCGAAGAAGCGCAGGTTGAGCGAGTCGAAGACCTCCTCAAGGTGATAGAAGCGGCCTTCCGGTCCGAAGAAGCGCTTGGAGCCGCGCGAGCCGCGAATCAACTCGGTCTGGCGCGTGACGGCGGCGCTTGAAGCGAATCGCTTGTAACGGACGTTGTGGACGGGGTCAATGGACTTGCGATAGAGCTTCGCGAGAAGGATGTGGGCGATGGCGCGGATGACGCTCTCGGGAGCGCCTTCAAGCAGGTCGGAGAGACTGACGAAGATCTGGCCCTCGCGCAGGCGGATGGTGGTGTTCAGCGAGGTAAAGCGGCGGAAGCGTACGTGGATGGGCGGCATGGGCGCACGTGGGCGCAGGACGCGGTACTCTTCCTGAAAAACTGGAGCGAAATCGGAGGCCACTTTACTTGGAGCGTAGCACAAAGGCAGATTTCAGTGGAGGGTGATCAGTTGTGAGAGAACAAATGTTGGAGAAGAGAAGTTCTGAAGGCTGGAGGTCGTTGGAAAGATCACCCGTCTGCCTTGATCCGGTCCCAGTCTATTATTTCGGCTCGGCGCGTTCCTGGCCGCGCTCTTCCTTGTGCTGATTGAAGTAGTCGGTTTGTTCGGTGAGCAGGCGCTTGGCCTGGTCGGCAAGCTCTTCTCCGCTTTCGATGGCCTCCTTGCGCGCGAGTTCGAAGCCTTGCTCTCCGGCCAGAGTGCGCAGGATGGCGACCCAGCGGGGCGCGGAGTCGGTCAGGTTCTTGAGCGACTTGCGAATATCGGCCTTGCGGTCGGAGTAGACGTCCAGATTGGAGCCAAGCTCGTCCATCAGAGCGGTGAGGTCCTGCAGTTCGCCATCAAGGCGTTGCGCGCGGCTTCCGGATTTGCCGCGCGAGGTGAGGCCCTTGATGGTTTCGGAGTGCTCGTTGATGAACTTGGTGTAGAGGTTGATGCGGTCGTCGGGATAAATCCCGGCCTCGCGAATCTCCTCGATCTGCGGGGCGGTGAGCGGCTCCCGCTTCTCTTTTTGCGCCGGCGAAGCTGCGGCGCCTACCAAGACGAATGCCATCACCACGAAACAATGCCAGACACGCACTTTCCCGAATCCCCCGGACGAATCCCATTCAATCACAGGCGGGAGTGGGGAGGAAAGGGAAAGACGATTACCGTGATTGTGACCGGGTTCAGGTTCGCGGTTACCCGATCTTGCGACCAAAAAATCGCAAGGATGGGGCACGGAGATTTGTGCAAATGCGCTTGATGGCTACTTCTTGAAGACCTGCATCATGGCTTCGGTCTGGGCCTGGTTGACCTCGGATAGGGTTTCCTGGACCAAAGGCCGGTCTTCGGACGCGCTCGAATGCAGCATTTCGGTGAGGCGGAAGGCGGTGTGACGAAGAAGAATCTCGGCGTTCTTCAAACGCTTGTTGTCATCGGAGAGCGCGAGGTGGATTTTGTGGGCGAGTTCCTGCGCGTGCTTGAGAAGTCCGGTGGCCGTTTCCGAATCTCCGGCGGCATATTGCCGGAGGCTGTACTCGATCATCTGATGGACCAACTCGGCGTAGAGGAAGCACTGCTCCCGAGGCTGAGCCTGACTGGCGCGCAATTCAAGGGCGTTGATAGTTTGCTGATCTGGGATCTTGTCATCGAGGGAAGCCGCGCAGGCGGGGATTGCGAGCGCGGTAAAAGCGATGAGCACTGCCGACTTTATCTGAGACCGCATGACGAACCTCCGCATCCGCGGGTATTCGACGTTAGGGTCCCAACCAGCCGGGTCCGATTCAGTGACGGGGCGGAGTTTTGCATATGCAAATACCACCGTCCGCTGACCGGCCGACGCCAATTGGAAGCAGTTATCCTCTGGGCCGTGACTATAGGAGCATTTTCGGCCACGCGCAAGTAAAAAACTTTGCGCTTCCGCATATTCTCCCCTCACGGTACATTGCTCTGCTGTGATTTATGTCATTGCCCTGTCACTGCTTCTTCTCGAGCACAAGGAGACGCTGCCGGGCTTGCCATTCCTGATCGGGGTACTTTCCGGCGGCTGCCTCCAGAAAGTGGTGATAATAGGTGATCGCCGCCGCCTTGACGTGCAATGTATCGTAAGATGTCGCCCAGAGAAAGTACGTCGAGGGAATATCAGGAAGATATTTTGATCGCATGGTAAGAGCGTGCAGTGTGACTTCAGGTTGTCCCATTTTGGAAGCCGCGAACGCCAATCCGCTCCATGCATCGGGGTTGGTGGGGTCAAATTCGGTGGCTCGACCGAAAGCGGCGAGGGCCTCGCGATACTTGAGTTGACGAATCAGGTTCTGCCCGTGGGCCAGCAGCAGCCCGGGGTCATCCGGGTGGGCGACAAGCAGTGCGACGTAGAGCTGATCGGAGCCGGCCTCGTCCCCAGCTTCCGACAAGACCTCCGCGAGCATCCGAGTGACGGCGGGGTCGTCGGGATGAGCGGTGTGGAGCTTCCGCAGGAGGGGCAGTGCTTCAGTCTTGTCCTGGACGGCGAGGACCGTGGCAAGTTGGGCCGTGATGGCCGCGTTGCCGGGAGATTTCTCGAGCGCCGAGCGCAGCAGCTTTTCCGCTTCAGGGAACTGCTTGCGTGCAATGAGCAGGTGAGCGAGGCCGGCATTGGCCTGGGCGTTGGCGGGATCTGCGGACAACGTACGGCGGTAGGCTGATTCGGCCGAGTCGGGCTGCCCGGATTTCTCGGCCAGCTCGGCGGCGAGCAGCGTATCGTCCGGGGTTTCTGGGGTAAGCTTTAGGGCTTCGAGCAGGTCATTGGAGGCCTGGGTGGGATTGTCGCTGCGGTCAATCTGGGCCAAAGCGCGCCAGGCACGGGCTTTCGCTGGCTGGCCGGCATCGCCTGGATCGAGTGTGGTCGCGGTCTCCAGTTCAGGGCGAGCTTCGGCGAGCTTTCCCTGGCGCGCGAGAAGGAGACCGAGGGAAAGATGGGCTTCGAAGCGCTTGGGGTCGGCCTCGACGGCGCGGTGATACAAGCTGGCGGCTTCTTCGGATTTGTTCTGGACGTCGGCGACGTATCCAGCGTCGAATAGGGCGCGGGCGTCGGTGGGGTGATCGGCGAGCCATGGGGTGAGCCTGGCTTCGGCTGTCTTCCAGTCGGATTTGACGATGAGTTCTTCGGCATCGAGGACAGGCTGCGAGGCGCCGCCTGGGCTCGTGGAGGCTGAGTCCTGGGGAGAAACGCCTGGCGGCGGGGTCTGGGAACTGACGACGTTCGGGACGATTGCTACAAAGAAAACAGCCAGAAGACCACGACGCACAGCGTACCTCACCTTGATTTTAATTGGACGGTTCGACGTTCGAGAGGCGATAGTCGCGAGGACTACGGTTCATTCGTTCAGTCGGGAGACAGCCAACGCCCCGGTCCATATCGAGGCGCTACTTCCGTACTCAGCGAGCAGATCGAAATCGGAGGTTTGGAATGCGTGGCGCGTGTAAAATATGGCATGCACGTCCGGCCCGCTTCCCGCGCAATTCCTACGTATCGGTTTATTCGAGAATCGGAGGTTGTGATGCCTGAGCCTGCACTGGCTTCGTAAAGGAAGCTCTACCGTCTCTCTCTCTTTCCGAGGATAGACCTGATCGTCGGTCCTCTGGCCGAGGCTCTGTATGGAGATAACCCGACTCATCAACAGGTGAAAAACATTGAAAGCACGTTGATCGAACTTCAGGAAAATGGCGTGAAAGGAACCCCGGCGCCTGGCAGGTACTTCCGCGGGAATCTCCGACGAAAATCGTGCTTTGATCTTCCAGATAGCGGCCGTCCCCTCGCGCTAAAACGTTTGACTAAGCAGGATCATCGATGCTAGTTTGCCGAGTGAACGGAGGCGCACTCGTGATGGATCGCCGCAAGTTTCTCAGTGGACAGCATCGCCGCAGCGGGCGGAACACTCTTGGCGGGGAGCGAGGCCGGCGCGTCGTTGATCTGAATCAATGTTTTCTTCGCGGTTCTCGGGTTACAAATTTAGAACACGGCGCGAAACGTTTTCGGGCGCGGTTGCACGATGGAACAGATCCTCTGAAGACATGTCTGAGAATGTTCACGCTGGCGAAACGGGGCGGATCGAAAAGCAACTTTTCGCCTGAAGTTTGCATCAACCCAAACAGGTGACGCCCATGCTTTCGCTAATCTCAAGAAGAACAGGTGAACGAATGCCCACGCCTATGCTTCAACATATTCCCTTGACGTCAGCATACCTGTGCCAGGACTGCAACAGCATCGGGAATTGCGCCCGGCAGTGCCCGGCGTGCGCTTCAGAAGTGTTGATGAGCCTTGCGGGGGTGCTTAACCGCGAGGTTGAGGAAGTCGCCCAGCCCGAGTATGGATACGGGCCGGCCCTCGTAGCCTGAGTATCCTCATACATTTCCCGGATTTTTTCTGAATATTGGCAGTCGCAGGGAGCAGTGTGTCCTCTGCTGGCGAACCCAATTCGGTTTGGTTTCCATCGTTCTCCGCTGGCCGCTTCGCGGTGCCATCTCCCTTATAATAAGAATCGGACGGTTGCGTTCCTGGCCTCTTGATGAGAACAGTGCGGACTCGATCTAAATTTGTCTAGCTTTTCCCCCGCGAATGCTCTCTGAATCATCACGAAATACAAGTGCTGGAACCGTGGCGTTGGAAGGCGGGCGCGATGGACAAGGGGCTGTATCCGGTGCGTTTCCGTTGACCTCTGCAAACGATGCAATCGTGATCCGCGGCGCGCGGACTCACAATCTGAAGAACATCTCGTGCGAAATCCCTCATGGCAAGCTGACGGTGGTCAGCGGTGTTTCGGGCTCGGGCAAAAGTTCGCTGGCGTTCGACACGATCTACGCGGAGGGGCAGCGGCGGTATGTCGAATCGCTGTCGGCGTACGCTCGGCAGTTTCTGGAGCGCATCGAAAAGCCCGATGTGGACGAGATCGATGGGCTGGCTCCAGCGATCGCCATCAAGCAGAAAAACACCACGCGCAATCCGCGATCGACGGTGGCGACGGCGACGGAAATCTACGATTACATGCGGCTGCTGTATGCACGCTGCGGCACGGTGCACTGCATCTACTGCGACGGGTTGGTGCGGCGCGACTCGATCGACGAGATAGCGGAGCGGGCACTGGCGCTGGCAGAGGGAACGCGGCTGCATGCACTGTTTCCCGTGAAGCACGAGGTGCCGGAAAAGGAAACTGCGAAGCCGGCTAAGGTGAGGAAGGCGGGGGCGAAGACGGCGGCCGTTCTGGAGTCGCCGCTGACGGATGCACTGAAGGCACGGCTGGCGGATCTGCGCAGTGCTGGATTCAACCGGTTGTATCAACGGGACCGGATTTTCGAATTTTCAACGCCCGAATCGCTCCTGGATCTCGACTTCACCTTGCCGGTATTTGTGCTGGTGGATCGCATCGTGGTGAGCGAAGAGAATCGCGCGCGCATCGTGGATGCGGCGGAGATCGCGTATCGCGAAGCCGGGGAAGTGATTTTCGAAGTGGTGCCGCGCGAAGAGACGGCGGAGCGGCCGCGGTACCGTTACTCGGCGGCGTTCGAGTGTTCAAACTGCCACCGTCCGGGACGGGACCCGGAGCCGCGCCTGTTCAGCTTCAACAATCCGTTCGGCGCGTGCCCGCGGTGCCAGGGGTTTGGGAATACCGTCGATTTTGACATGAACCTGGTAATTCCCGACAAGAGCCTGACGTTGAACGGCGGCGCGATCGATCCGTGGAACCGGCCCAAGTATCGGAGCTGGTTTACCGATCTGAAGAAACAGGCTTCTACGTTGGGGATCCCGATGGATGTGCCATGGCGGGAAATGCCGGAGGCCGCGCGCGAGATCGTGCTGCGCGGCAAGGGCGGCTTTGAAGGCGTGTACGGATTCTTCGCGCAGATGGAAAAGAAGAAATACAAGCTGCACGTGCGTGTGATGCTGAGCAAGTATCGCGGGTATGCGGAGTGCCCCGATTGCCGTGGACAGCGATTGCGTGCGGAAGCGCGCGCGGTCCGGCTGAATGGGCTGAACATCTGCCAGGCAGCCGCATTGACGATTGCGCACGCCAAGGAATTCTTCGATTCGCTCAAGTTGTCGCCGATGCAGGAGGAGATTGCCGGGCCGATTCTCGATGAGGTGCGGCAGCGGTTGAAGTTTCTCGACGCAGTGGGCCTGGAGTACCTGACGCTCGACCGGTTGGCTTCAACGCTTTCGGGCGGTGAGGCGCAGCGCATTCAACTGGCGACTTCACTCGGGTCGCGGCTGGTGGGCGCGCTGTATGTGCTCGACGAGCCGTCGATTGGATTGCACACGCGCGACACAGAGCGGCTGATCCGCATTCTTGAGGACCTGCGCGATCTTGGCAACACGATCTTGGTGGTGGAGCACGATGCCGATGTTCTGCGCTCGGCGGATCATCTGCTCGACTTGGGGCCGGGCGCCGGTGAGTTCGGCGGAAAGCTTCTTGCCGAAGGCGTGCTCGCCGAGATCGAGGCCAATCCCAATTCGCTGACAGGGCGCTACCTTTCGGGACAGATTTCGATCCCGGTGCCGACGCGGCGGCGTGCGCCGGGCCGCGAAAAACTGGTGCTGCGCGGTGCGAAGGCCAACAATCTGAAAAATGTTGATGTGGAGATTCCGCTGGGCCTGCTGGTGGCGATCACGGGCGTTTCCGGGTCGGGCAAATCTACCCTCGTACATCAGGTGCTGTATCGCGCCGTGGCGCGCGCTCTCGGACAGACCGATGGCGCCGATCCCACGGGCCTGTTCAAATCGCTGACCGGCGTGGAGCGGCTGAATGACGTGGTGCTGGTGGATCAGACGCCGATCGGGCGTACGCCGCGTTCGAATCCAATTACCTACATCAAGGGCTTCGACCTCATTAGGGATTTGTTTGCGTCGCAGCCGGAAGCGAAACGGTTGTCACTTACGCCGGGGCACTTTTCCTTCAACGTGCCGGGCGGACGCTGCAACACGTGCGAGGGCGATGGAACGGTAACGGTCGAAATGCAGTTCCTCGCCGATGTGGAGTTGCCTTGCGAGGATTGCAACGGTACGCGTTATCAGCCGCGCATTCTTGAAGTGCAATACAAGGGCAAGAATATTCACGAAGTGCTGCAGATGACTGTGAAGGAGGCGCTGCGCTTTTTTGCCGGGCAGACGCGCCTGCAGGAAAAGCTGGCAGTTCTGGATGAAGTCGGGTTGGGATATCTGCGCTTGGGGCAGTCGGCGACCACGCTTTCAGGCGGCGAGGCGCAGCGCGTAAAGCTGGCCGCCCATCTGGGCCAGGTACGGTCTGCGAATGCGAATGCCAAGCCATCCCAGGCCAGCCGGGTGCTCTACATTCTGGATGAGCCGACAACGGGGCTGCATTTCGACGATGTATCGAAGCTGCTTACCGCCTTCAGAAAATTGATTGACGGCGGCGGTTCGCTGATCGTAATCGAGCACAATCTCGACGTGATCAAGTCCGCGGACTGGGTGATCGACCTGGGGCCCGAGGGCGGAGAAGGTGGCGGCAGCATTGTCGCCGAAGGCACGCCCGAGGAGATCGCGTCGAATCTGCATTCGCACACGGGGCAGTGGCTGGCCAAGGTGCTATAGCGCTTCGGGTTTGCCGTCGCGGAGGCGGGCGATGCCGAAGGGATTCGCATCCTGCAACTCGGGCGGCAGTTCTGACTGCGGGAATCCCTGGAAACAGACGGGCCTTGCGAAGCGATAAATGGCGAGGCTGCCGACCGATGTGAAACGTGGATCGGACGTGGATGGATAGGGACCGCCGTGCACCATGGCGTGCGTGACCTCGACGCCGGTGGGGAAGCCATTGAAGATCAGGCGGCCGGCTTTTTGTTCGAGGATGCGGATGAGCTCGCGGTTGGCAGCGAGGTCGTCTTCGTCACCAAGGATGGTGGCGGTGAGGTGGCCGTCGAGGGCCTCTGCGGCGCGAATGTAGTCCTGAGTGGTGTCGCAGTGAACGAGCAGGGTGTCGGGGCCAAAAATCTCGTCGGCCAGGTCTGGATTGGCAATGAGCTGATCGAGTCCGATGCTGAAGAGCTTTGCCTGTGCATGGTACGCTTCGCTGGGCTCGAGGACCGCCGCGGAGGCAGCGAGTGGAGCCTCTTTGGCGCGGTCCGCCGCGGCGCGGCTGTATTCGCGGGCAATGCCCGCAGTCAGCAGCGTGAAGGGCGTCGATTCTTCGACCAGAGACTTGAGTTGGGTGATGAAGGACTGCGCTTCGGGCGCCTGCGGGATGATGACGATGCCCGGCTTGGTGCAGAACTGGCCGGCGCCGAGCGTGACAGAGTTGAACAGGTTTTGCGCCAGCTGCTGGGGTGCCTTGTTGAGCGCGCCGGGCAACACGAAGACGGGATTGCCGCTCGACATTTCCGTAAAGCAAGGAATGGGGACAGGGCGGCCGGCGCACAAGTCCATCAGTGTGCGGCCGGCATGCAGTGAGCCTGTAAACGCCATCGCGCACACCAGCGGATGCTTGACCAGCGCCGATCCAACCTCGCCGCCTGAGCCGTACAGGACGCTGAACACGCCGGGATGCAGACCTTCCGCCGCGACCGCGCTGGTGACGATTTGCGCGGCAATTTCGCCGGTTCCCGGATGGGCTGAGTGAGCTTTGACGATCACCGGGCACCCTGCCGCGAGCGCCGAAGCCGTATCGCCGCCCGCGACGGAAAATGCCAGCGGAAAATTGCTGGCGCCGAAGACGACCACGGGCCCGAGCGGCCGCAGCAAGGAGCGGAGATCGGGACGGGGAAGAGGCTGGCGATCCGGCAGAGCGGGATCGATGCGCGCCTGCACCCAGGAGCCTTCTTCCACCACTCCGGCGAACATGCGCAACTGGTTCGCTGTGCGGGCCACCTCGCCGAGCAGGCGCGGAATGGGCAGGGCAGTTTCAAGGTGTGCGCGCTCGGCGAGTTCCTGCTTGTGGTGATCGAACTGATCGGCGGCGCGGCGCAGGAATGCGGCTCTGGCCTTGCCCGTCGTCTGCGAGTAGCTGGCGAAGGCTTCGGAGGCGAGCCTGGCCGCTTCCTCAACCTCGGCGGGAGAAGCCGAGTGGTACACGGGAGGAAGGGCTTTGCCGGATTGAGGGTTGAATGCCTGAAACGTTGCGCCGTCGCGGGAGCCGCGCCGAGTGCCGAGGAGGGAGAGGCCGGTGAGTTCCATAACAAGGTCATTATCGGGCATGGAGGCGGCGCGGTTGTGGGGGGCCGGCGGAGTTCGCGGAGTTGTTTTGGGCGGCGGACCAATCCCAGGTCTCAAAATCGAGACCTGGGCACCCAGATTCAAGGCTTATTCGGCGACTACGGGGTTGGTAAGGGAGCCGAGGCCTTCAACGGTGACCGTAACGCTTTCACCGGGGCGCAGCCAGCGCTTGGGGTTGCGGCCAAGGCCGACTCCGGGCGGAGTGCCGGTGGAAATGATGTCGCCGGGGAGCAGCGGGGTGATGGAGGAAAGATATTCGATCAGCTCGGGCACCTTGAATACCAGTTCGCGGGTGTTGGAATTCTGCAATTGGACGCCATCAATGGTCAGGCCGATGGCCAACTGGTGCGGGTCGGCGACTTCATCGGCGGTGACGATGGCGGGTCCGAAGGGGCAGAAGGTGGGGAAGCTCTTGCTCATGGACCACTGCGTGGAGGAGAACTGCACGTCGCGGGCGCTGACATCGTTCACGATGGTGTAGCCGTAGACGTGCTCGCGCCAGGCAGAGGCGGGAATGCGATAGCCGCCTTTGCCGATGACAAAAGCGAACTCGGCTTCGTAGTCGGGCTGGGTGGAATTCTTGGGGAGGACAATGGCGTCGCCGGGACCGATCACCGATGTGGTGAGCTTGAAGAAGACGACCGGGGTGGTGGGAATCGCCATGCCCGATTCCACGGCGTGGTCGCGATAGTTGAGCCCGATGGCGAAGATGCGCGGCGGGTTGGGCAGCGGCGCGTGCAGCTTGACGTCACTAAGCGGAACCTTGCGGACGGCGGCAGCCTGGGTGATGCCCTTGCTGATCACTTCGAGGGCGCTCGTGAATCCGCTGGGAGTGAGGTCGAGAATCGTGCCGGTGTCTTCCATTAGAAAACCCGGTCGAACCACGCCATCCGATGTCGAAAAGGAAACCAGTTTCATTGCACTCTCCAAGGCTGTTTGATCGCAAAACGCCCGAGATATGGGCCGTTTTGCCTGGGTCAATCCCCTACAAACTTGATATACATGTGATTTTCTTCCTCGGCCAGCAGCGCAAGGCGTTGCACCGCCGCCACCAGGTCTTTTTCTTCCTGCGTGACCGCGTTCGCCTCGACCATCTTCCACTCGTCCAAAAAACGAACTAGCTGCAAGCTGTTGAAGATCGTGTCTCCATACGGGTTCATGTACTGGATGCAGTGGGTGGACTCATATTCCGTAACAGACTCAATCAGGGGGCTCAGACGGCCTTGCTCATCAAACACTTCCTCGATGACCTCGCCCCTTTCGCTGACAAGCTGCGCGCTCATGGCCATGCTATCTCCTCAACTCGCCAGTCATACTCATGCCGCAGTCCAGCCGCCGTCAATGGCGAAGCAGGCCCCGTTGATGAAGGTGGCTTCGTCTGAAGCCAGGTAGCGCACCATCGAGGCTATCTCATCGGGCTGGCCGAGGCGGCCGATGGGCTGGCGGGCGCGAAGTTCGGCGCGCGTTTCCTCTTTGGTGTCTTTGTGGAACTTGTCGAGATAGCCTTCGACGAAGGGCGTTTCCACGGTACCGGGAGAGATCGCATTTACCCGCAGGTTTTTGGGGTATTCGACGGCAAGTTGGCGAGTCATGGAGAGCACGGCGCCCTTGCTGGTGCAGTAAGCGAAACGCTGCCGGATGCCGACCTGTCCCGCGACCGAGCCCATGTTGACGATGGTGCCCACGTGGCGGTCGTCCTGCGCGGCCAACAGGCGAGGCAGGAAGGCGCGCGTCACCAGGTAAACCGCGCGCACGTTCACGTTGATCAGGCGGTCGAAATCCTCCGGCTCGGTGGTTTCGATAGAGCCGACATGGCCGATGCCCGCGTTGTTCACGAGGATGTCGAGCTTTTCCACCTGGCCCAGGGCGTGGGCGATGGAAGCGGCGCTGGTGACGTCGAGATGGATGGCCTTAGCTGATCCGGTGGCTGCGGCCAGCTTTTCGGCGGCAGCCAGGTTGATGTCGGCGACCCAGACAAATGCGCCGGCACGAACGAGTTCCTTTACGGTCGATTCGCCGATGCCGCTGGCCCCGCCCGTAACCAGGGCGTGGCGGCCGGCAAGGCCAAAGGCGGGCTCGGTTGGCTTGTCAGTGCTCATGCGGTTCCTTGCGCGCAGCTAGACCGCGCTTTCCAAGCATAACGGGGAGGGGCGGGGGTCCGTCAGGAAGAACCTTGGAGTGTTCCTCGTGGCCACGTTTTCAGCAACCGTGAGTGTGCTCAAAGTTCATATCCAACTTTGTTCTATCTCGCTCGCCGGCGCGCGCAGACAGGTCTCCATGATGATGCATGATAGTGAAAGAGATGACTGCAACCATAGCTCAGAGGAGAAACCGAGTGGCGCTGCTCAATGAAGACCGGTTGTTTCCGGCCGATGAGAAGACACGCGCGATCGCACGGCGGTTGTATGACGGGATCAAGTCACTGCCCATAGTGAGCCCGCACGGACACACCCAGGCGGGATGGTTTGCGCGCAACGACCCGTTTCCCGACCCGGTCAAGTTGTTTGTGCAGCCCGACCATTATGTCTTCCGTATGCTGTACAGCCAGGGGATTTCTCTCGAAGAACTGGAGATCGGGCACGGCCAGATCCAGGATCCGCGGAGGGTTTGGCGGATCTTCGCCAGCAACTACCACCTGTTTCGCGGTACGCCCACTCGGCTATGGCTGGACTATGCGTTCGAGAAATTGTTCGGGCTTAGCGAACGCCTGAGTGCGGCGACGGCGGATGAATATTACGAGGCTATCTTAGCGAAGCTGGCCGCGCCGGAGTTTCTGCCGCGGGCGCTATATGAGCGATTCAACATTGAAGTGTTGGCGACCACGGATTCGGCGTTGGATACGCTTGCGGATCACGCCGCTATTCGCGACTCGGGATGGAAGGGGCGCATCGTGCCCACGTTCCGACCCGATGCCGTTGTCGATCCCGAGTTTCCCGGGTTCCTCGACCATCTGCGCAAACTCGAAGCTTCGACGGGCGAAAACACCACCAGCTGGCGTGGCTATCTGCGCGCGCTTGCGAAGCGGCGGGAGTTCTTCAAATCGATGGGCGCGACGGCAACCGATCACGGGCATCTGACGCCGGTGACGATGGACCTGAGCGAGACCAGCGCATCGACGCTGTTTGAGCAGGTGATCAGCGGAACGGCTTATGCGGCCGATTTAGAGATTTTCCGCGGCCAGATGCTGACGGAGATGGCGCGGATGAGTGTGGAGGACGGCCTGGTGATGCAGATTCATCCCGGGTCGGTGCGCAACCACAACGCACAGATCCATGCCAAGTACGGGCGCGACATGGGAGCCGACATTCCGCAGGCGACGAGTTATGTCGACGCGCTGCGGCCGCTGCTGGACCGTTTCGGCAACGAGGCAGGGCTGACGATCATTCTGTTCACACTGGACGAGACGACTTACAGCAGGGAACTGGCGCCGCTGGCCGGACATTATCCGTGCCTGAAATTGGGTCCGCCGTGGTGGTTCCACGACAGCCCGGAGGGGATGCGGCGTTTCCGCGAGCAGGCGACGGAGACGGCGGGGTTCTACAACACGGTGGGCTTCAACGACGACACGAGGGCGTTTCTGTCGATTCCGGCGCGGCACGATGTGGCGCGGCGTGTGGATGCGGGCTTCCTCGCGCAACTGGTGGTCGAGCACCGCATCGATGAGGATGAGGCGGTGGAGTTGGCGGAGGAGTTGACGGTGGGGCTGGTTAGGAAGGCGTATCGGCTGTAGAGTTCCGCGTGGCGATTATGCCCGCACCTTCGCCAGCACCTGCAAATAGGCCTTCGCGGCTTCGGTGATGAGTTCGGGTTTGCCTTCGTCGATGGCGGCCAGGTTGACGAGATCGCCGCCGACGCCCAGCGCGCGGGCGCCGGCTTTGATAAATCCTTCCGCGGTTTCGAGCGTCACGCCGCCGGTGGGGATCAGCTTGAGGTGCGGGAACGGTGCTAGGAGCGACTTGAGATAACTGGCCCCGCCCATCGCAGAGCACGGGAAAATCTTGATGTAGTCCGCGCCGGCGCGTTCGGCGGTGATGACTTCGGTGGGCGTTAGCGCGCCGGGGATGGACAGCTTGCCGGCGGCTACGGTTGCGGCGATGACCTCCGGATGCAGGCTGGGACTGACGACGAACTCGGCGCCTGCTTCGATCGTTGCTTCGGCTTGCTTTGCCGTGGTCACGGTTCCAGACCCGAGCAGGATCGTCGAATGCTCCTTCTTCAATTCGCGCAGCAGATCGACGGCGCCTGGCACAGTCATGGTGACTTCAACAACGGTGACGCCGCCGGCAAGCATGGCTTCGACAACGGCGTGCGCCTGCTTTGCGTTCTTGGCGCGCAGCACCGGAATGAGGCCGACGCGTTCGATGATCTGTGCGGTGTTTTCGGACATGTGTTCGTTCCTTGAATTCGTTATCCCAGATCTCAAAATCGAAGGTACCCAGTTTAGCGGGTGATGCGGGCGGACCCACCTTTCATAGCTCGTTCGACTTCGGCGAGCGTGGCCATGCTGGTGTCGCCTGGCGTGGTCATGGCCAGAGCGCCGTGCGCGACGCCGCACTTCACGGCCCATTCGACCGGCTTGCCGGCGAGGAATCCGTAGATGAGACCAGAGGCAAAACTGTCGCCGCCGCCGACGCGGTCAAGAATGTCGGTGTCGTGCTGCGGCACGTGCACGATCTGATCATGGTAAAGGGCGATGGCACCCCATGCGTTGCGGCTGGCTGTTTGGGCGGTGCGCAGAGTGCTGGCGATGAGTTTCAGGTTTGGATATGCGGCGGCCACTTCACGCAGCATCTCTTCGTAGCCGGCGATCGGCAACTCGGCAAAGTCTTCGGTGACGCCCTTGATGTGGACGCCGAGCATGGCGGAGAAGTCTTCTTCGTTGCCGAGCAGAAGGTCTACTTTGCGCACCAGTTCGCGGTTCACTTCTTGTGCCTTCGCCTTTCCGCCGATCGATTTCCAGAGCGAGTCGCGGAAATTCAGATCGTACGAAATCGGAGTACCTGCGCTCCGTGCGGCCTCCATGGCTTCAATGGCAACTTCGGCTGTTGAAGATGATAGCGCTGCGAAGATGCCGCCGGTGTGGAACCAACGCGAACCGTTGGCGCCGCCAAAGATCGAAGCCCAATCAAAATCGCCGGACTTCACCTGGCTGATGGCCGTGTGGCCGCGATCGGAACATCCTACGGCGGCGCGCGCTCCATAACCGCGCTCGGTGAAGTTGAGGCCGTTGCGGACGGTGCGGCCTACGCCGTCGAATGGGACCCACTTGAGGAGCGAAGTGTCGACTCCGCCCTGAAGGATGAGGTCTTCGACGAGGCGGCCGACCGGGTTCTCGGCGAGCATGGTGGCAACGGCGGTCCTCAGTCCGAAGCAGCGGCGCAAGCCGCGCGCCACGTTGTACTCGCCGCCTCCCTCCCACACGGTGAATTGGCGCGTGGTGTGAACGCGGCCCTCACCCGGATCGAGACGAAGCATGACCTCGCCCAAGCTCAAACAGTCCCAGCGGCGCCATGTGTCGGGAAGATGGATTGGCTCCATGAACTTTTCTATCTCGCTCACTCACACTTTATCGCATGGCGCGCGTTGAGACGGATACGACATCTGGTCGTAGCACTAAAGGATTTGAGTTTGGTCTTCGCCGCTATGCGATGCCCAATATTCGCCGATTGCGCTCCTGGTCGGTCCCTGCTCCCGCGAAGTCGTCAAACGCGCGTTCCGTCACGCGAATGATGCGATCGCGAATGAACGGTGCGCCTTCCGCAGCGCCCTGTTCGGGATGCTTGATGCAGCACTCCCATTCAAGCACCGCCCACCCGGGATAGTCGTACTGCGCCATCTTGCTGAAGATGGAATGGAAGTCGACCTGCCCGTCACCCAGCGAACGGAAGCGCCCGGGCCGATCGATCCAGTCCTGGTAACCGCCATACACACCAGATCGTCCATTGGGCCGGAACTCTGCGTCTTTTACGTGAAACGCGCGCACGCGCTCATGATACAGATCGAGAAATACCAGATAGTCGAGCTGCTGCAGAACCATGTGGCTCGGGTCAAACAGAATATTCGCGCGGGGATGATTGTTCACCGCGGCAAGAAAGCGCTCGAAAGTCGCGCCATCGTGCAGGTCTTCGCCGGGATGCAGTTCGAAGCAGGCATCCACACCGGCCTGGTCGAACGCATTCAGAATCGGCTGCCAGCGTCGCGCCAATTCGGCAAATACTTCATCGATCAGGCCCCCCGGTCGCTGCGGCCAGGGATAGAAATACGGCCAGGCCAGCGCCCCGGAAAACGTCGCGTGCGCGGTCAGGCCGAGTCTCTGGCTCGCCAGCGCCCCCCACTTCAACTGCTGTACCGCCCATTCCTGACGCGATTTTGGATCGAGTCCGGCGGGCGCGAAGCCTTCCAGCATCGTGTCATACGCGGCGTTGCTGGCCACAAGTTGTCCCTGCAGATGCGTCGACAACTCCGTTATCTTCAGCCCCGCCGCAGCCACCACTCCCAGAATGTCATCGCAGTAAGCCTGGCTTTCCGCAGCCTGCTTTAGATCGAACAGCCGCGCGTCCCATGTAGGGATCTGCACGCCTACAAACCCCAATCCCGCAGCCCATCGCGCCATGTTCTCAAGCGTGTCGAAAGGCGCGGCGTCGCCCGCAAACTGCGCCAGAAAGATTCCCGGTCCTTGGATCGTCTTCATTCTCTCGCTACTCCTCTGAGTTACTCGCCAACTTGGTTAACCCACGCACGCGCGCCGATTCCGCGGGCGCTGCTCAATTAAAACTCTACCCACTTGCCGCTCTTGTTGCTCTGAATGGTGCGTTCGATAAACCGCATGCCGCGCACCCCGGCCTCAATTCCGGGCAGAGTCGGCGGCAGCGGATTCGGTTTGTCGGCACGCCATGCTTCGAACGCATCGGCAAACTCACGATAGAGTACCGCAAACGCTTCGAGATACCCCTCCGGATGTCCACCCGGGAGTCTCGTCACCGCGCGCGCGTCGTGAGACAGGTATGGCCCACTGGCGTGGCGGATCTCTTCCCGTCCATCGCCATGCCTTAGATGCAGCCGGTTGGGATCTTCCTGCGCCCAATGGAGCGAAGCCTTCTCCCCGTAAATGCGAATGCGCAGCCCGTTACCCTCGCCCGTCGCGATCTGCGAACACATCAGGACACCTGCCGCGCCGTTGTTCAGTTTCAGGAGCGCGGTGCAATCATCGTCCACTCGCCGGCCTTCGACAACCGAGCGCAGAGTTCCGTGAATGGCCGTCACCCGCAGACCGGTGGTGTATTCCATAAGGTGAAATGCATGCGTGCCGATGTCGCCAATGCTGCCGCCGGGTCCGTTCAGCACGGGATCGACGCGCCAGCCTGCCTGCTTCTGTCCCGTCTTCTCCAGGGGCTGGCTCAGCCATCCCTGCAGATACTCGACAGCTATCTTGCGAATCTCGCCCAATTCCCCACTAGAGCAGAGCGAACGCGCATCGCGCACCAATGCATACCCCGCATACGTATGCGTCAGCGCGTAAGGGATTCCCGCCTTGGCCACGACCTTCTCGAGTTCCAACGCTTCCTCGTAGGTCGCCGTGGCGGGCTTGTCGCTCACCACGGGAATGCCCGCTTCGAGTGCCGTCTTGGCCATCGGCAGGTGCAGACTGTTGGGGGTAGCGATTACCGCGAAATCGATGCCATCGCTGCGCTGTTTCTCCACGCCCACCATTTCGTCGAAGCTCGCGTAGGCACGCCCCGGATCGATGCGGAATGACAAGCCCGCGGTGCGCGACTTCTCCGGCGAACTGGAGAATGCGCCGGCCACCATTTCGATTCTGCCATCAAGTTCCGCGGCCATGCGATGCACCGGGCCGATAAACGCTCCAGGGCCGCCACCGGCCAATCCCATGCGAAGCTTTCGTTGCTCTGCCATTCCATCTTTCCCTTCGAGAAGTTTTGTTTACCAGACATAGGGTGCAAGCCGGTACTTTACCGTTCGACGATACTCAGCATACCCGCGGAGTTTCTCCGCCAGGAACCGCTCTTCGTCTAGAAGCCTCCATATGACCGCGGCAGTCATAGGTAGATTCACCAGCATTCCCCACCACGATGCGAGCGCCAGCGGAATCCCATACAGCATAATCAATCCGCCCGTATACATGGGGTGGCGAACCAGCGCGTAGGGTCCGGTGGAGATGACTTTCTGATCCTCCGCGACCTCGATGATGCCAGACGTATAGGAATTCTCTTTGAATACCATGAACGTGATCGCGAAACCGAGCAGCATCATCAGGTCGCCGGCAATGGCCCACCCCGCCGGAACTTGCGACCATCCGAAGCGACGATCGAAGGCCGGAACCACAAAGTCGCCCAGGAACACCACCGACGCCACTGCCTGAACAATTTTTTGTCCCTTTTCCTTCTCGTCCTTGACACCGGCCTTGAGTCTTCGCTCCAGCAGCGCAGGATCGCGCTTTGCCACCCACACCGTGATAACGCTTGCCGGGATGAAAAATGCCGCCAGGCACGCCCATCCCTGCCAGTAGCGCAGCGTCCAGGGTGGAATAAAAATTACTGCGACCAGGATGATGAAGGTACGAAGAATTGCAACCAGCGCCTTGCGATGTAGAGCTTTCATGGTCCGCTTATGACTCCAGTACAGCTCGTTGCAGTCCCGGCGCCAGAGTACGCATCAGCGCCAACGCAATCAGGTAGGCCGAACCCGAAAAAATAAATAACGACACATAGCTGTGCGTGAACTGCAGGATGTGCCCAGCCACCTGCGCGAATATCGCGCCGCCCAATGCGCCGCCCACCTGCCCGAAGCTCACCACCGTACCGACGTGCTCCGCTGGAAACATATCGGAAACGGTGGTGAAAATGTTGGCCGACCATCCCTGGTGCGCGCTGGTAGCCACGCAGAGGAGCGCGACGGCAGTCCACATCGAGTGCAGGCTGCCAGCAAACGCGATCGGCACCACCAGGCATGCGCAGGTCAACATGGTAGCCATACGCGCGGTTTTGAGCGACAGTCCCAGCCGCATGTAACCTTTGGGTAGCCACCCTCCGGTGACGCTCCCGATGGTGGACACAACATAAACGATGATCAGCGGCGTTCCTATATGCGAAAGGTCCAGCTTGAATCGCGAATTGAAGTATCCAGGCAGCCAAAACAAATAGAACCACCACACCGGATCGGTCAGCATCTTGCCCAGCACGAAGGCCCACGCCTGCCGGTAGCGCAGCAACTTCCACCATGCAATCGTTGATACCGCCGGTGCCACGGCATCTAAACCCAGGTCGGATGCCCGGCCGGGTTTGTGATAACGAATCGACCACCACACAATCCACGCCGCGCTGAAGAGGCCCGTCACCAGGAACGAAGCGCGCCATCCGAAGTGCTCCATCACCCTGGGTACGATAAATGGAGCGAGGATTGCACCCACTCCCGCACCCGAATTGAAGATGCCGGTCGCCAGCGCTCTTTCCTTGGGCGAAAACCATTCTGCGGTCGCTTTGATCGCAGCGGGGAAATTGCCGCTCTCGCCGAGGCCGAGAAAGAACCGCGCGACGCCGAAGCCGGCCACGGAGTTCACCAGCGCGTGGCTCATCGCCGACAGGCTCCAGATCGCGGTCACGATGGGATAACCGCGCCTGCAGCCCAGCCGATCCACCAGCCGTCCTGCAAAAATCACTCCCAGCGCATAAGCAATCTGAAAAGCCCAGACGATGTTTCCGTACTGGATCTCGTTCATGCTGATGGTGAGTTCACTGGTCGGCCAGCCATGAATGAACGGCAGAATGACGTGTACCTGGCCGTTGAGAAATGGCCGGAGGATCGAGAGCACCTGCCGGTCCATGTAGTTGATGGTCGTGGCCACAAACAACATTGCGCAAATGGTCCATCGCCCGGGAAGCGCTGCTGGTTCGGAGAGTTGCGTGCGTTCTTCCGTATCGATCATGCGGCTACCAATCCGTAAGCGTGCCATCGAGCTTGCGATTCACCGGCAGATAGGCACGCTGATACGGATATTTCTTCGCCAGTGCTTCATCCAGCTCGACGCCCAAGCCCGGCGCGTCGCCGGGATACATCATTCCGCCCTTGTAGAAATAGTGGTGTGGGAAAACCGCCTCCATTTCTTCGGAGTGCGGCATGTGTTCCTGAATGCCGAAGTTGTGAATAGCTGTATCAAAATGAAGAGCAGCCGCCATGCACACCGGGGACAAGTCCGTGGCCCCGTGGCAACCGGTGCGCACGTGATAGAGCTCCGCAAAATCGGCGAGCTTTTTCAGGTGCGTGAGGCCGCCGCAGTGGGTGACAGTCGCGCGAATGTAGTCGATCCACTGGTTGCGAACCAGGTCGTGCGCATCCCAGATTGTGTTGAACACTTCGCCGACGGCGATCGGCGTGGTGGTGTGCTCGCGAATAATCTTGAATCCGTCCTGCAATTCGGCGGGCGTGGGATCCTCCATCCAGAGGAGATGGAACGGCTCCAGTTCCTTGCCCAACCGGCCGGCCTCGATCGGCGTCAGGCGGTGGTGGCAGTCGTGCAGGAGATGCAGTTCCTCGCCGAACACTTCCCTCACTTTCGCGAACAACCTCGGCACATCGCGAAGGTATGGCTCGGTGGCCCACTCATATTCCGCTGGCAATCCACGCTCGGCCGGCTCGTATCGCCCAGACCCTTTCGCAACTCCATAAGCACTCTTCAGCCCTGTAACCCCGCTCTGTACGCGAATGGCCTTGTAGCCCATCTCCTGATGCCTGGCGACGTCTTCGATCGCGTGTTCGACATCCTTCCCGAACGCATGCGCATACACCAGCACACCTTCGCGGCTCTTGCCGCCAAGCAGGTTATAGACCGGCGTGTTGAGCGCCTTGCCCTTGATGTCCCACAGAGCAACGTCAACGGCCGCGATCGCCGCCATGGTCACGGGTCCGCGACGCCAATAAGGTCCGCGATAGAGATACTGCCAGATATCCTCGGTGTTAAATGGGTCGCGCCCCACGATGCATGGAATCACATGATCTGTGAGATAACTGGCCACGGCGAGTTCTCGGCCGTTGAGCGTTCCATCGCCCAGCCCGTAGACGCCCTCGTCCGTCTCCACTTTCAGAGTGACGAAGTTCCGTCCCGGCGAAGTAACGTTCACGTAAGCATTGGTGATCTTCACGGCCGTCCCAGGTCCTTATTCCGGAATCCCTGCTTTTACTGGTTGACTCCGCTAGCGAGGAATCCGCCATCGACCGCGACAATCTCGCCAGTAATGTAGGCCGATGCTTCCGAGGCAAGAAACACGGCCGCGCCGGCGAGTTCTTCCGGCCTGCCGAAGCGTCCCATCGGAACCCGCATGTGCAGTTCTTCTCCGCGCGGCGTACCTGTAATGAGTTTTGCGTTCAGCTCGGTGGGAAACATTCCAGGGGCGATCGCGTTCACGTTGACGCCTGTCTTCGCAAGTTCGACTGCCAGCACTTTGGTCAGCGACCCCACGGCGGACTTGCTGGCGCTATATGCCGCTACCTGGAAAAATCCCACAAATGTGGTGAGTGAGGCGATGTTGATGATGCGGCCATACCCGGCCTTCACCATGGTCTTGCCAAAGATCTGGCAGGCGCGCAGCGTTCCGGTTAGATTGGTCTCAATCACGCGCGACCATTCCTCCTCGCTTTCCTCAAGCGTGGGCGCCTTGTGAGTGATGCCCGCGGCATTGACCAGGATATCGACCTTGCCAAACTGCTTCAGCACTTCATCATGGAGCTTTCGTATCGACTCCCGGTCCATCACGTCGCTGGTAATGCGCATCGAGCGCCGGCCCCGCTCTTCAATCTCCGAAGCGACCACTCCCACTTGTTCTAGCCGTCGCGAAGTAGCCACAACGTCGGCGCCCGCATCGGCCAATCCCAATGCAATTCCGTGCCCAAGTCCGGTGGTTCCACCGGTCACCACCGCAAGCCTGCCGCTCAAATCAAAAAGACTCACAACGCGCTCTCCTCGCCTGTCAGGCCAACTTCGACACTTTACAAGACCGGCTCGGCTCCGGTCATTTGGCTGTCCCGGCCTGCGAGAGAAATCTATCACAGTAAGGCGATTTACTTGCGGTGCGATCTTCTGTTTGCGTGGTTTTTTGCTGCTTCTAATTTCCGAAGCGGCGCGGGGACAATCTAACTCAAATCAATTTACGGATTCGGAGCAAATTTCGACAGCAAATTCATCTGCGGCGCGAGGGCGGGCGTTTGCTCACCGTGATCAGCTTGCCGGTAACCGCATATTTGCGCCGTTCAACCGGTGACGAAAACACCAGACTAGTGACGGGATTTCCATAGGGTAGCAGCGCCTCAATGAGCGCTTCGAGGTCGGCGAGGTTAGTCGTCGTTACCTTTAGAAGAAAATCGTCTCCGCCGGTGAGATGGTGGCACTCGCGCACTTCTTCGAGAGTTTGAACATAATCGGTGAAACGGTGATAGTTCTGTCCCGGGCAGCTCATGCGGATGAACGCCATCACTTCGAGTCCCAGCGCTTCGCGATCGATCTCCACGGTGTAGCCATGGACGATTCCAACCTCTTCCATCTGCTTCAGGCGTTCGGCGGTTGCTGTCGGGGAAAGGGCGCCACGCTCAAGCGAGCGTTGGCTTGCAGTTCTGCCAGAAGCTTTCGGCCGTAGATATCGAGCAGCGCCGTGGAATCCATTGTCATAAGTTATAAGCATAGTCGATTCCTATGGTCGCGGTGGGAATTGGCTGGTGGATATGCCTGTCAGGGGATCTGCCGGCAGTCTAACATCATGTTTATGGAATTAGTGATTCTTAACGGCAAGTCTCTGGCGCTTGCCCAGATCGAGGCCGTGTCGCTGGCCAATTGCCGGGTAGAGATTGCGCCCGGGGCGCGAGCGCGGATGGCGGCGAGCCGGGCCACCATTGAAGAAATCCTCGATGCGGGACAGACCGTTTACGGTGTGAACACGGGCTTCGGCAAGTTGTCCGATGTGCGCATCCCGCATGAGAGCTTGGCGCAATTGCAAACCAACCTGGTGCGCAGTCATGCAGGCGGAGTGGGCAATCCGTTGTCAGAAGCTGAGTCGCGCGCCATGCTGCTGCTGCGCGCCAACGTGCTCGCGAAGGGATTCAGCGGCAATCGGCCGGAGCTGGTCGATCTACTGGTGGCGATGCTCAATGCCGGCGTGCACCCCGTGATCCCCGAAAAAGGATCGGTCGGGGCGAGCGGCGACCTGGCGCCACTGGCGCACCTGGCGCTGCTTGTCATCGGCGAAGGCGAGGCGTTCTATCGCGGCGAAAGGATGAGCGGCGACGAGGCGCTGAGGTGCGCGGGACTTGTGCCCCTGCAACTGGCGGCAAAGGAAGGGTTGGCGTTGTTGAACGGCACGCAGGCCATGACTGCGGTTGGAGCGCTGGCGATTGCGCGCGCACGCCGGCTGGTCCAGTTGGCCGATGTTGCGGGCGCTATGTCGCTCGACTCCCTCAAGGGCACGCCCGCCGCATTTGATGCGCGCATTCACGACGCACGGCCCCATGCGGGGCAGATCGCTGCGGCGGCGCACCTGGTCGCTTTGCTCGAGGGATCGGAAATTCGCGAGTCGCATCGAGAGCACTGTTCGCGCGTGCAGGATGCCTATTGCCTGCGCTGCATGCCGCAGGTGCATGGGGCGGTGCGAGACGTGTTGGCGCATGTAACCAGCATTGTCGAGACTGAGGCGGGATCGGCTACCGACAATCCCCTGGTGTTTCCCCCGGTGACTTCCGAAGTGCAAGGGCACGAAGTGCTGTCGGGTGGTAACTTTCATGGCGCGCCGTTGGCGTACGCCTTCGATTACGCCGCCATCGCGATTACGGACCTCGCCGGTATTACCGAGCGCCGCATCGACCGGTTGTTAAATCCGGACATCAACGAAGGCCTCCCGGCTTTTCTCTCCACCGATCCGGGGTTGTCATCGGGATTCATGATTGCGCAGATCGTGGCTGCGGCCCTGATCAACGAGTGCCAGGTGTTGGCGAGCCCGTCCTCTACGGGAAACATCCCCACCGACGGCGGTAAGGAAGATCACGTTTCGATGGGGATGACGGGCGCGCTGAAGCTGCGGCAGATCGTTGAAAACGCCGAGCGCATCGTAGCTATTGAGTTGATGTGCGGCGTGCAGGCACTGGAGTTTCGACGCCCGCTGCAATCGAGCGCCCAATTGGAGCGTGTGCATGCGGCGGTACGTGCAGTGGTGCCGCGCCTCGAGCAAGATCGCACACTCGCGCCGGATATTGATGCGCTGGCTGCGGCCGTTCGCAAGGGCGCGTTCAACATGTAATGCGATCTGCACCATCCATGACGGCGGTTTCCCGCGTCACGGATCGAGCATTTAGTATGAGGAGAATCGCGGGAGGCGTGACAGCAAGTGAAACTTTTTCGAACTGCGGTCGGCCGGTTTGTCGAAGAGGACGGGCATCACTATCGCATCGGCGCGCTGACCTGGGATGCGTTGCTTACTCACGATGATCTGGAAGGGTGTCTCGAGTCGATTGTTGAGGGTGAGGCGCCGACCCACGAGTTTCAAGGAGCGGCGCTGCTGCCGCCAATCGATGGGCAGGAAGTGTGGGCCGCTGGCGTGACCTATTACCGCAGTCGCGGTGCGCGCATGGAAGAGTCGAAAGACGCGGGAGGAGGCAATTTCTACGACCGCGTCTATTCGGCCGAGCGCCCGGAGCTTTTCTTCAAGTCCACTGCCAGCCGCACGGTAGGGCACTGTTCCAAAGTCAGAATCCGCAAAGATGCGACCTGGTCGGTGCCCGAGCCGGAGTTGACGCTGGTGGTGAGCCCGAAGGCAACGATCATCGGCTACACCATCGGCAACGACATGAGTTCGCGCGATATCGAAGGCGAGAATCCGCTGTATCTTCCCCAGGCCAAGGTATACGACGGTAGTTGCGCGCTGGGTCCTGGAATTCTGGTTGCGTCGAGCCCGCTGCCGCATTCGACAGAAATCCTGCTCGAGATCGTGCGCAAAGACCGGATCGAATTTGCCGGCTCTGTTGCGCTCTCGGAGTTGAAGCGCGATCCGAAGTCTTTGGTCGAGTATTTATTTCGCGATAATTCTTTTCCTAATGGGTGCTTCTTGATGACCGGGACGGGGATTGTTCCGCCCACTTCGTTCACGCTAGCCAGCGGCGACACGATTCGCATCACCATCGATCCCATCGGGACGCTGGAGAACGAAGTGGCGTAAAGACAGCTATTAGCTAAAAGAACCTCGCTAATCCGCATCGCGCACGCAGCGGAACCCCACGCCGCCAGAGCGGTCATAGCCCGGCGCCATCAGCAGAACCTTGCTGTGTTCGTCGTTGCGATAGGCCTGAGGGAAATACCATATGGATCCCTGCGGCTGGTAGTAGCTGCCGCCGCGCACGATGCCGGCGCGGGTGTGCTCATCGGTGAACTCATCCGTCCATTGCCACACGTTGCCCACCATGTCCATTACCCCGAAAGGACTCGCCCCCAGCGGATGCGCGTCGACCGGGTCGGGTCCGCGCATGGAGCGGCCCTGGTCCGGCGAAGGCACGTTAGGAAGCTGCCAGGTACTGCCCCATGGATAAATGCGGCCGTCGGTTCCCTCGGCTGCAAGCTGCCACTCCCACTCATGCGGCAGGCGCTTGCCGGCCCACCTGGCGTAGGCGCGCGCATCTTCCATCGAGACCCACGTTACCGGCCGGCTGTCCCATCCCTGGGGGAAGTTCCCCTCTTTCCAGTCGCGCAGAAAATTGACTTTGTCCTGAGGCGAATAATGAATCGCGTCGAGAAACTGCTTGAACTGCGCATTCGTTACGGGATAGGTGTCGAGGAAGAAGGGCTTGATCTGCACGGTGTGTTCGTGGAAACGTCGCGGGGAATCCTCCCACGGATACTGCACATCGACACCGTCGTCGGAACGGCCTTCAATCTCGGTGCCGCGTACTTGGAACACGAAATCGCCGCCGGGGATGCGCACCATACCTGCAGGTGTTTCCTTTGCCGGAGAGGTAGCGGCGATATCGACAATCCGCTGCGGCAGAACCTTCCACTCATGCGAGAAACTCGCCAGCGGTTTGCGGGTCATCTCCGCCATGCGCGTCAACAGTGCTTTGACCTTCTCGCCTGGCTGGTCGGGAGTGGCGAGAATCGCGCCGTAGCCGTGCGCTTCGACTTCGAAACTCAATACCGAGATGGGGCCCTCGACCTGTGGCTTCAGCTCCACTCCGTGATACAGGTCGAAGTAGCGCATGCCGGGCGTGGTGAACACATCCATCTGCCGGCCGCCGATGTTGTAGGGATTGCGATTGACGATGGTCCACACCGTCTCGATGCCCAGCGGCCAACGGCTGGCGTAGACGCCGAAATTGTGCATCGGGAACAGCGGCTCCCACTGCGAACTGACAAGGAATGGAGCCACCGCGCGCTCGATAGCGGCAACGCGGCGCGTGGCTTCGGCGTCGCGCGGCGTGATGCCGTTCCAGATGCCCCAGATGTTCTCCCAGCTCTCCCAGCCCACGCCGTTGAAGAAAGCGAACTGCAAGTCGGAGGTCTTGTCCATGTTCCAGCGATCGCTGATGTTGACCATGTGGCGCGTCTCGAGCCACTTGAATCGATCGACCATGGGAATGAAAGGAAAGCTGTACTGGCCCCAACCCATGACGTTCCATGCCAGGGCCTCGTCGCTGGGGCTGCCTTCCGGCTCGAACGCCAGTGGATGCCCGGCCTTCTCCGCGGCGAGCGAAAAGCCCAGCGGGACGCCATCCTGCGTGTCGCCGTTGATGCCGTCGGCGCCGATCTCCTTCATCAGGGCGGCGATTGCGTCAGGCCACGGTTGCGAGGGCTGGTGCGTGCCTTCGTCCCACATCATCATGGGGAAGAGCACGCGCACGCCGCGGCGATGAAAATCGGCGACCATCTGTCGCAGGCCGTCAATGCCGCCGGGCATCGACTGGACCATCTCGAGCTGGTTGCGATCGTCGATGCCCATGTTGGGATAGGTCGACCAGATCAGGACCGCGTCGATGCCGCCGTAGCGTTTCTCAAGATCATCGAGGTAGCGATCGACGGTGTAACGGCCCGCCACCGGGTCGTAGAAGTAACGGTCGTGAACCATCATCTGCGGCTGCATGAAGCTCGATTGCGTCCACTGCAATTCGGGCCTCTCGTATCGCGACGCATCGAACGCGATGCGGATCTTGCGTTCGTCGCGCCAGTGCGTGAGATCGCGCAGCCAGCGGTCATGGGTGAAAGGCGGGCAAGGGGCCGCCTGAGGGCCTTCCCAAGCGTTATGGAGATCCATGCAAGGCGGCGGGGGAATCTGCTGCCCGCGGGGTGCATACATGGTGTCCTGCGCGCGGGAACCGAGCGCGAACGCGGCGGCGATGACGGCGGCACAGAGGATGCGGCGCATGTTGTCCTCTTATCCCTGGATGATTTTGATCCACTCCATCATACCGATTCGCGGCCGGCCTGCAGGTCGATTCCCAGCTGCTGGCATTTCTTGTAGAGATGGCTGCGTTCCAGGCCGAGCGCCCGGGCGGTCTGGCTGACGTTGCGGTGATTGCGCTCGAGTTCAGCGAGAACCGTAGCGCGTTCGAAATCCAGGACGCGCTCGGCGAGGGGGCCGGTGCCGGCCGCGGTTGAGGGCGCCGGGTCCGGCTCCGGCGAACGATGGAGCGCCGGCAGCGCCAGGGCAACCGCCTCTCCATCGATCTCGGCATCCGCCAGCAGGAGCAGCCGTTCGACCACGTTGCGCAACTCGCGGATATTGCCCGGCCATGAGTATTCTTTCAGGGCCTCGATGGCGGGACCCGTAAACGGAACCGGCCTCCATCCGTTCTGCGCGCTCACTTGCCGGGCAAAGTGCTCGACCAGTGCCGGCAGGTCTTCGCGGCGGCGGCGCAGCGGCGGCAGTTCTACAGGAAATACAACTACGCGATGGTAGAGATCGCGGCGGAACGTGCCGGCTTCGACGAGCTGTTCGAGGTTGCGATGGGTGGCGACCACGACGCGCACATCCACGGTCGGTGGGCTTGTCGGAGCCGATGCGCTCCACCTCGCCTTCTTCGAGCACGCGCAGCAGCTTGGCCTGCATGGCGGCGGGCATGTCGCCGATCTCGTCGAGGAAGAGCGTGCCGCGATGGGCCTGTTCGAATTTGCCGGTGTGGCGCTGGGCCGCGCCGGTGAACGAGCCTTTTTCGTGGCCGAACAGTTCGCTTTCGATCAGCTCGGCGGGAACGGCGGCGCAATTGAGCGTGACGAATGGGCCGCCGGCGCGGTGGCTTTTTTCGTGCAGCGTGCGCGCCACCAGCTCTTTGCCGGTGCCGGTTTCGCCGTAGATGCAGACGCGCGATTCGCTGGCGGCGACGCGCTCGATCTGCGCCATGACCCGGCGCATGGTATCGCCGGTCCATACCAGCGTGTGTTTGCCCACGCGCGTGCGCAGGTCGCGGTTCTCGACTTCAAGGCGCGTCAGCTTCAAGGCATTCTCGAGGGTGACGAGAAGCTTCTCGGTCGATAGCGGCTTTTCGAGGAAGTCGAGTGCGCCCAGCCGCGTGGCGCGAACCGCCATCTCAATGTGCGCCTGGCCGCTCATCATCACCACGGGAGCGGTGACGCCGTTGGCTTTCAGGTCCTCGAGCAGCGCGAGCCCGTCGCGGCGCGGCATCACCACGTCGCTGAGGATCAGGTCGAATGGCTGTGCCTGTGCCACTTCGAGCGCCCGCGCGGCGTTGTCGCATACTACAGCCTCGTGACCGGCAAGGCGAAAGGCGCGGGAAAGCGAGGCCAGCGTGTTGGCCTCGTCGTCGACAATCAGGATTTTCGCTTTCGCCGTCATGGTTCCGCCCTGGGAAGAGTGATGATGAAGGTCGCGCCTTCGCCGGCGCGGCTCTCCACCGCAATCTTACCTTTGTGGTCCGCGATGACCGACTGCACGATCGCGAGGCCAAGGCCGGTGCCGTGCTGCTTGGTCGTGTAGTACGGAGTGAAGAGGCGTTCGCACTCCTCGGGGGTGAGCCCCTGGCCGGTATCGGAAATGCGAATCTCCACCCGGTCGTCGCCGCGCGGGGCGGCCGAGAGCGTGAGAGTGCCTCCGTCGGGCATGGCGTCTTTCGCGTTGAGCACGAGGTTCGACAGCGCCCGATGCAGAAGTTCGGGATCCGCGTCGATGGGCATCGGTTCATCCGCGACCTTGACCAGGAATTGCATCGAAGGCCCATTTTGTGAACCGGCAGCATAGAGCGATCGCACCCGCTCGATCACCTCTCTCGCGTCGATGCGCTCCAGTTCGGGCTTGGGCATTTTGCTGAAGTCGCTGAAACGGCCGATGATCTTTTTGAGATTCCCGATCTCCATGCCCAGGGTCTGGGTACTCTCGCGGAAAACTTCGTCGAATTCTTCCGGCGGCAGATCGCGGGAGCGCACCAGGTTCTCGACGGTGAGTTGCAAGGGGAAGAGCGGATTCTTGAGTTCGTGGGCGAGGCGCCGCGCCAACTCACGCCACGCGGCGACGCGTTCGGTCTGAACCAGGCGGTCGCGCTGGCTGCTCAATTGGCTGGTCATGTGATTGAAGCTCTGCGCCAGCACGGTCAGCTCATCGCGGCCGCGCTCGGGAACCTGCGTGTCCCAACTGCCATCGGCGACGTCCTGGGCCGCGCGGGCAAGTTCCTCAATGGGCCGCGAGACGCGGGCCGCGATCCACAGGCTCATGACAATCGCCAGCAGAATGCCGGCCGTCGCCACTCCATAGGCGATCGACCGGATGTGCTGCTGCGCCGCCACCAGCTCGGTGCGGGAAAGAGCTACCGTGAGCACTGCCAGCACCGCACCCGACTCGTTCTTCAGCGGAATGGCAGTCGCACTCACACTGTCTTCGCGCTGACTGCTTAGATAGAGGATGGCGCTGGTTTGCTGGCCGCCCTTGATCGCGGAGGCGATGAGTGCTTCGTACTTCGCGGCGGCGGCTACTTCTCCGTTTGCTCCTACAAGGTGCCTGGAATCGAAATTCGGGGAAGCGTTGGAGGCCGGCGGAAGCGTGCTCCCACCCGGCGCCGGCGTGCCCGGTGTCGCTGTACAGAAATACCTGCATGCCGGGTGCGACGGGAAGATCGGCGAGGAAGCTCTGGTCAAGGCGCCTCCCTCCGACCAGCCGCACCGCGGGCTCGGCGCTGCGCACGGCGCGAACGGCGAACAGTCCCAGCGCCGTGCTGCCGTCGGGAAGTTCTTCGCGCTTGAGAAAAGCGGCCTGGCCGGATTGCGTTGCCGCTGGTTCCGCATAACCAAATCTCGCCGGGTACTGCGCCGAACTGACCACGTTGCCGTCGGGGCCGACGATCTCGAGAAAATCAAGCTGGGCCTGCTGCGCCAGCGTTTGCGCCTCGGTGAGATAAGGGGCGCTGTCGCCCGACTGCACGATTTCGAATGCCATGGCGCGCACGTGCTCCGTCGCGGCCAGGCGATCGACGGCCGCGGTCACCTCGGCAGAGTGGTGCTGGAACTCGCGCTGGAACTGGCTGATGACGAGCGCCGTGTCCTGCTGATCGCGTTGATTGAAGACGGTCTTGATGCGAACCAGAACGGTCCACGAGACCGCGACCACCGCCGCAGCCACTGTGAGCGACACCAGCAGCAGGAGCTTCTGGCGGAGGCTCATGGCGCGTCCTCGAGCGAGGCGCCGGCCAGATCGGGGGTGCCGGCCGCGTCAAGACGCAGATCGCGCACGCGCCCAGAGGCAGCGAATGCGCGCGGCAGGTAGAGTAGCGGAATCAGAGTCTTGCGCTCCAGAAATTCATGTTCTACTTTATAGAGCGCGGCGGGAGCCGGGTCGCTCACGGGGGTCATCTGGCCCTCGGCCCGCAACAGCGATTCGAGCGCCGATTGCGGATCGCTGCCTTCCAGCGCAAAGGTGCGCAGGGTGAGGTCGCCGCGCTGGATTCCAGAGGCGGCGGTCTGCACGTTGAAGCCGGCTTCGCGCAGGTTGAGCGCGATGCGCTGCGCGGCCAGTTGCAAGGTCGGGCCGGCTGGGAGATGCGAGAGTAAGCTGGGCCGGGGTAAGCCCGCCGCGCAGTTGGTGCGCCTTGTTCAGATCGCGGTCGGTGGGAAAGAGGAACGAGTAGCCGCTGACACCGGCCGGAAGCAGGCTGGCCGTGACTTCGCCCTGCTTCTGGTAGATCACGTTGGAGAGAGCTCCGCGGTCGATGGCCAGTGAAATGGAAGCGCGCACGGAAGGATTTGCAAGCGCGCCGGTGTCGCTGATTTCGAGCGCGAGCAAAGTGGCCGGTGAGGACGTGAGCAGCCGCAGATGGCTCTGCTGGGCTTGCCTGAGTTGCTCGGCCGGAACTTCGACGATGTCGGCGCGGCCGGTGCTGAGGTCGAGCCATTGGTCGCGGATGGCGCGGTGGACGCGAATCTCGATCACGTCGGCGAAAGGACGGCCTTGCCAGCAGTTTTCGTTGGCGGCGAGTCTGAGGACGTTGTTTGCGAAACCCGCCGCCTGAAATGCGCCGGTGCCGAGCAGGCGCTGATCGCTGCCGGAATCCGGGTTGGGAAGAGCGATGAGGTAGGCGTCGCCGGCGAGCAGCGCGGGCAGCACCGGCATCGGCGAATCGCTGGTGAACACCACCGCACCTCCTGACCGCGCGAACCGCCGTCCACGGGCAGTTGCCGGGGCAGGACGCATTCAGAGAACTCACTATGTTGACGGAGGTGACCGGTGTCCCGTCGCTGAAGTGCGCGCCGGGGCGCAGGTGGAATTGCCAGCGGTGATGGTCACTGTCGGCCTTCCAGTCGACGGCAAGAGCGGGCTCGGCAAGGCCGGCCGTATCCATACGCGTCAGCCCGTCGTAGACGAGGCGGCGGGCGATGCCGTTGGGCTGCTGCCACGGGTCGCCTTCGATCTCGACGCGCAGCGTGCCGCCGTAGTGCGGCCTGGTCCGTGCATGCCCGAGGACCGCGACCAGAACCAGGAGAAAACTAGTTGCAGAGCGCCGTAACACGGTCCACCTCGTAGTCGCCCGATGATTGTCGCACCGCGGCCAGCAGGCTCTTGCCGTCGGGCGAAGGCCATAGCGCGGTCACTGTGCCGTTCATCGCCAGCGGCGCGCTGGCGGGAATGGCTTCCTGCGCGGGCAGTTCGTAAGCGCGCAGCCTGTCGCTGGCGGCTTCGCCCGAGCCCGACGCTATGACCTGCGCACCCGATCCGCAGCCGGATTTAAGAACTGCAAAGTCGCTGCCCCAGTCGCGCGCGCCGCTCACCGGTCGCAATGCGCCGTTGTCGACGATTTGGACCTTGCCGTCGATGCCGCCGATGAGCAGTGCCCGGCCGTTGGGCCGGGCAAGCAATGCGGCCGCGTAAAACGGCGGCAGATCGACCCCGAGATTTGGCGTGATCACGCCGGTGAAGTAATTTCGCGCGGCATTGTAGAACGCCTTGATGGCAACGGGATTGGCGGGGTCGTTGTTCTGAAGGATTGGCCACGGCTCATCGCTGGCGTGGCAATGGATGGTCCACTCGTCGGCCGGATTGGCGGCAGAGGTTGCAGTCGCGGCGTAAGTACCGCTGCATTCGATTTGGCCGCTGAATGCATGAAAGGCCGATCCGTCTGGAGCAGGGAGCAGGATGCCGCGTTCGTCGCGGGCCAGTTGTCGATGGTCGCCGAGAGGGAAGTCCTTCAGATGCTGCCATCCGCCTTCGCCGAAGATAAGCAGGTCAATGGCTTCCGGGCGAAGAATCAGGAGCGAACTGCCCGTTTCCATAGCCGCCATCGCGGGGTCGTAAGAGAGGGATCGCAGAATGGGCAAGCGCTCTCTTCGTAACGTCATGTAATCCGCGACGGCGCTGCCTGGCGTGGGCCCCGCGCCTGTCTGCACCATGATCACGCGGGTTTCGTTTCCTTGAATGACTTCCGCGACCCATAGGCGCTCACGATCATTCTGGCTAAGAGTGATGCGGATGGTGTTGGCGCTGTCGCCGCCGGCAATCGTGATTCCGTGGGCTTTCAAATCTTTTTCGAGCAGGGCACGGATGGCGGGAATGTCGGCGGCCGCGATCGTGGAAAGATTGCGGAGGGTGAGCGTCGCCTGGCCGGGGCCGATCACAGCCGCGATCTGCTCGGACAGGGACGCGGCCGGCTGGTCCCACTCCATCGGCGCCGGCGCGGCCAGCAGGACCACCGCCGTCATCAGCGCACTTGCCCAACCTGTCACCTGCCGGAACAGTTTCATGGCCCACTACTTTCGTTGTTGGTTCTTGGGCGGATTATATCGTGACGGTTATCGGTTTCCAGTTGTCAGTCTCCAGCTGTCAGGCGATCGAACCGCTGACGACTGAAAACTGACAACTGAGGACTTCCACTCAGTGGCCGGGCTTGGCGGGAGGCGGGTCCTCCTGGTTGTCCATCTCCTGCTTGATTACGGGATTGGTCAGGCCCGCCTTGAACACATCGTTGGCGAAAAAGAATTTGCCGTCGGACGGAACCATCACCACCTGGATCTTGTCCGACAGGCGCTCGGCGATGATCTTGTTGATCAGCAGCGGCGACTTGTTCAGCAGTTCGGCCTCGCTGGTCATGCGTTCAGCGTTGGCCGCAGCCATCAGCTTTACGCGGCTGGCCTCGGCTTCGGCCAGGAGGTTGCGGCGTTGCAGTTCGGCCTTGCTGTCGATGACCTTGGCTTCGGCATCGGCCTGCGCGTTTTGAATGGTGGCTTCCTTGCGCGCTTCGGCTTCGAGCTTCGACTGCTCGATCTGCTTCTGCTTGAGCGGCAGGGTGAATTGCATGGCGTCGGATTCGCCCTTGGCTTCCACGACCTTGGACTGTGCATCGCCCTCGGCGGCTTTGACCTTGCGCCGCGCATCGGCTTCGGCCTCGAGCTCGGCGATCTTCACCTGTTTCTGCTGGATGTCGGTGACGATCGCGAGTTGGTCGTCTTCCTGTTCTTTCAAGAGCAGGCCTTCGAGCCCTCTGGCATACTCTTCCGGCAACTGGATGTCGGCCAGCATCACTTCCTCCACCACGATGCCATCGGCATGGAGCTTGCGCACAATGATTCCTGCGGCCTTTGAGCGGACCTCTTCGCGCTTGGTGGAGAAGATTTCGCGCACTGTGTACTGGGGCGCGAGCTCGCGCCAGGCGCTGGCGACCACAGGAGGCACGAGTTCCTTGTCGGCTGGCTGAGGCAGGTGCGCCTGCACGCTATCGAGTTTGGCGGGATCGAGGCGGTAGCGGACAGAGATCGCGAGTCCGAGGTTGAGGCCCTCGCGAGATTGCACGTTCAGACCGTATTTCTGTCCGGGTTTGCTCCCGCCTTCCACGACGCCGGCGGTGAAGAGATGGTCGCGCAAATCGAACAGCGCGACCGATTCAATCAGCGGAGTGATAAAGTGCATGCCGGGATAGAGAGTGCCGGGCTGCGTTCCGCTGATTTCGCTGATCCGGATGGCGCCCATGCCGCTGGGGACGACGACGATGCTGGCCGCAATCAGCAGCGACAGGCAGGCCGCCAGGGCCAGGGCGAGGGGGCCGCGCCAGGGGATTTCTGACAGTTCGAATTGAGGCTCTATTGAACTTTCTTCCCTGGCTTTGCGGGCGCCGCGAATGCGATTGATGATGGTGATCAGCGGAATCGCCAGTGCGGCAGCAAGCAACAGTGCTCCCGCTACAGTGAGCAACAGCTTCAGTGCAAGCATTTGCTTTCTCCTTGTTTTGCGTCAACGTGATTGCGCTCAGAACCGGAGCACTCCTGCGGCAAACACCCGCCGCCGGGGACCCCGCGTGTTGTGGTTTTCGGCCATGGAGCGATCAGCAGCCGGACCAGTCCTCCCAAAGTGAGTTCTTCGAACAGCAGCCCCGTGACCACGGGCAGGAGCACCGCTCCCAGACCCCTTGCAGCTTCATCCAGCAGAGTCATTGGCGTTCTCCTTTACCGGTTGCCCATGGAGGCCACCGTGGTGACTGCAGGAA
The DNA here is from genome assembly GCA_963730805.1 of uncultured Acidobacteriota bacterium. Taxonomy (GTDB): domain Bacteria; phylum Acidobacteriota; class Terriglobia; order Terriglobales; family Acidobacteriaceae; genus Telmatobacter. The sequence goes on from CAVSTL010000002.1 coordinate 372,888, forward strand.
CCGGAGCAGTGGCGGCAGCAGGAGCCGGCTCAGAAGCAGCAGGAGCAGCAGGGGCGGCTTCGGTAAGCGCCGTCTCGGTGGGCTGTGCGGCGGTTGGGGCCGGTGTTTCGGCGGGGCCAAAGAGGCGGGCTGTTTCCTCGTCCCGATGCCCCACGAGGCGCACCGTGTCGCCGACCCCAACCAGCGCGTAGAACTCTTCGAGGTCGGCTTTCGCCATGCGTATGCAGCCATGCGAAGAGGCTTTGCCGATCGATTTGGCCTCGTTGGTTCCGTGAATCCCGTAGCCCTGCTTGCTGAGGCCCATCCAACGGGTTCCGACAGGATTGCCCGGCCCGGGAAGCACTGTTTTTCCATCATGGTGATAGGTAGGATTGGCAACCCGCCGCCGAATCGTGAAGGTGCCTTCGGGACTGGGGGTGGAGGGCTTGCCCACCGCAACGGTGTAGACCTTCTTCACCTCGCCGTTCTCAACCAGGGCCAGCTTGTGGTCCTCGAGGCTGACTACGATCTCGCGCTGCGAAACTGCCGGTTCCACCGCCAGCTGCTGTGCTGCCGCGGCCGTGGCGAACATCGCCGCTGTCATTGCTGCCGCTGCCAACCTGCTGAGATTCAAGCCTTTCATCGCATCCCCCTTGGCGTTGTTGCCTGCGCCCTGAGCAATTGCACGGGCGATACCATGGGATGTGTGCTGAAAACAAATGGGTTAGAGGGCGGACACGCGCAGGAACACGTGTCAGTGCAGACACGTTTGTGTCAGAGCAAACACAGGCACTGGAAATAGGGGTTGGTTGTCGAAAAGGCCTGTGAGCCGTAACTCTCAGTGTTCGTCGAGAAATGACTCGAGCACATCTCTGTACTTTTCAGGCTCTTCGTAAGATGGTAAGTGCCCGCTCCGTTCAAAAAAGACAATCCTTGCTCCCGGGATCAGATGAGCCATGCGCCACGCGGTCAGAGGCGCGACGTTCATGTCGTAGCGTCCAGTCAAGACAAGGGCAGGGAAGTGAAAGGCGGCAAGGGCCGCGGTCAAATCGAGGTTCTCGGTTGCCTTGGAGACGGCGTCGCCAACGGCCGGCTCGAATCCCAGATCGCCCATTTTTGCCATGTATTCATGGCGCTTCTCGGGCGAGTAAAAGATCATGCGGAAGTGATTACGGAGGCTGAGGCGCGCCGCGGCATCGGTGCCGTCCCCTAGCTTGTGTTGCTCGTCGGTGTCCTGTTCCTCAACGTCGGGAAAGGTTTCGGGCAGCAGGTGCACGAGACCCTTCCATGACGGTCCCGGCGAATCGGAGAGGATGAGTTTGGCGACATGCTCGGGGTGAGCGGCAGCATAGGCCATCGCAACGAAACCGCCGTAGGAATCGCCGAGGAGCGCGACCTTGTCCAGCCCCAGATGGCTGCGCAAACCCTCAAGGTCGGCTACCTGGGTATCCATCGACTGCGATGCATTCGCTTTCATCCGCTTCGACGCGCCGGTCCCCCGCTGATCGTAGAGCACAACCAGGCGATGCCGGGCGACTCTCAGCCAGAGGTCATTCATCACCATATATTTGTGGGACAGGCCAGGACCACCATTCACCGCGATGATTGGCAGAGCCGTGCCGCGAACACCGAACGTCTCATATCCTATGTCAACTTCGTCGGTATAAACGGTTCCGGAATTGTGAGCTGGAACTTCAGCGCGCAGAGATGATACGAGAAGAATCGCGGAGAGCCAAAACTTATGCACGGGGAAAGCCTCGTCGCGTATTGGATTTCAGAAGCTAAAGAAGACTGGCAATCGTGAGCCGAATCAAGTTCGCTAAAAGCCGGTTCACGCGCTCGCAAGTTCGTTGAAGCAGATGCGCCCACCCTTCATCACCAGGGGAATGTTCTCTCCGTTTCCGGCGAGACATCCGATCTGTTTCAGAGGATTGCCGCGGACCAGGAGAAGATCGGCGAACGCTCCCGGCTGGATACGGCCGAGACGGCCCTCCATCCGCAGAATCTCAGCGGCGGTGGTGGTTGCGCTCTGTAGCACCTCCAGCGCGCTCAGCACCTGGGCCCTGATCAAGAATTCATTGCTTTGCAGCCGGTGCGATGCTCCGAGCAGGTCGGTTCCGAAGCCCATGAGGACGCCCGCGGCCTTCAACAACTCCAGCGAATGAAGTCCCGCCCTGCGCACTTCCTCGATCTTGGCGACGCTGGCCGCGGGCAATCCCAATTGCGCGCCTTCCGATGCCAGCGCTTCGTAGGTCACCAGCGTTGGCACGACGTATGCGCCGGATCTCGCGGTCAGTGCGGCGGTTTCGGCGTCGATGAGGTTGCCGTGTTCGATGGTGCGCACGCCGCACTGCACCGCGCGGGCGATGGCGCGGGCAGTATAGGCGTGCGCCAGGACGTACGTGTCACGGGCTTGCGCTTCTTCAACAATGGCCCGGATTTCGTCTTCGCTGAATCCGGTGGCGCCAATCGGATCAGTAGGCGAAGCCACGCCGCCCGAGGCAAGGATCTTGATCTGGTCGGCGCCCATCAGCAACTCTTCCCGAACCGCCTTGCGCACCGCGTCGACTCCGTCCACCACGCGGCAAAGCTGCCCGACACGAAAACAACATGCGCAGCCGAATGTATTCACATGATCGGCCAACGGACGGCCGTCGCCGTGTCCACCCGTCTGGCTGAGTGCATGGCCGGAAAGAAACAGCCTCGGTCCCGCGACCAGGCCCGTGTCGATCGCCTGCCGCCAGCCGATGTCTCCGCCGCCTGCGTCACGGACCGTGGTGAAGCCCCGCCGCAGCATACCGTTAAGGATCGGAATGCTCCGCGCCGCCACCAGCGAATTCGGCAGCCGGACCTGTTCGAAGATGTTGAGTTGCGTGGCCGTGATGTGGACGTGGAGGTCGATCAGGCCGGGCATGACGGTGAGACCACTTGCGACGATGATCTGGGCCTTGTCGAACGTCAACGGCCGGTCGGAGATCTCCTTGATCAAGCCGCCTTCGACCACGATGTCGTGCGGCCCGAGAAGCTCGGTCTCGAGCGGATCGAGAAGGGCACAGCCCCTGAGAAGAAAACTTTGCTTGTCGTCCATGCGTGCCACTCCATGGATGAGACTTACGGTTTTGATCGTAATTGATACGAGGCCGGCGCGGAATGGAGGATCAAACACGCGTCGTGTTGCACTCCCCGCGGACGATAATCGCCCGAGGGGAGCGTGGTTATGCCTGCAATGAATCGCTATCGCATGTTAGGTGGATCCGCCTCGGCCAGTCCCCGCCGGATCGCCTGCTCCACGAGCGAATAATCTCCGTCGTTCCGAAGCAATACCAATGGCGCCTCGGGATACAACGGAGGCTGGGCCATGAAGCGCGGAGTCAAACCGCGATGAGGTTGCGCCGCGTGGACCAGGAACGGATGGCAAAGGAACACTGTCCCCGCAGCGCCGGTCGCAGTCACCTCCGCCAAGTCGGCCGTGGCCGCATCGGCTGCCTTGGAGATGGCCACCATCGACATGCCCTCGTCTCCCGCGGGATCCAGCAGCCGCGCAACCTTGCGATGCGATCCCATGCGAATGCGAGTGGGCGCGTCGTTCTCGCCCACATCCGAAAACAGAAACAGCATCAACAGGGCCCTCCCTTTCGAGCGGATATTGACACGCCATTCGAGGTAGGATTTCGCCGGACTATCAGGAGAGAAACTGGCCGGAGCAAAGCTGGCATCGATGTGCCAGCCCGTGTCTCCTGGATCGTCCGGGTGAGGGAAGCGGATGGGAAATCCTCCCAGGCTCTGCCGTGGAACCCAGCGATCTTTGCCTGCGAGGTCATCAAATGCGGCGTGCAGAGCCGCTGTGTTTGCGGCGGCACGAAACGGCTCCTGGGGATAGTCGCCCAGCCGGATTACGGGACGGGTCCAGGTGGATCGATCGTTCGGATCGCAGCCCGTATCGCGCCACAGAATCGCGCGCGCCGCCGCGGCGACTTCCAGCGGAAAGGCATCGTCGACGCGGACATATCCGTCACGAACAAATTGTTCTTTCTGTGCATCGTTGAGAACGCGACGCGCTGCTTGATTGGGTGTTGGCATACAGAAATCTCCTCTGGAGTTGGTTGTGAGCATGTCTATCGCCGCCCGCGGAGATGCGGCCGAACTCGCCCATGAAGCGAAGGCGCGTGCGGGCTAAAGGCTCAACAGATAAACAGAGGAGAAGCGAAACATCATGACTCCATGATTTTAGGGTTGGGATCACGGAAATCTCAACGTGAAAAACGTCGGAACCTCTTGGGTCGCTACGTTGCCTTTTAGAGTTTCTTCACCTCGATGAGATGTCAATCTTGCAACAACCAATCCAGACCGAGGCTGCCGAAAAGCCTCGTGAAAGAGAGTCATTCCATGCTAGGATGCAGTCGCCATGCGAATCTATGTGTCTTCGACCTTTCAGGACCTTGCTTTATACCGGAGCGCCTGCATCCGGGTGTTAAGGCAACTTGGACACGAAGTGGTCTCGATGGAGGACTACGTCGCAGAGAGCTCCATTCCGGTGGACAAGGTGGTCAGCGACGTAAAAAGCTGCGACCTCTACATCATCCTCGTGGCATGGCGCTACGGCTATGTTCCGGCCGCGGACCGAGTGACGGTAGCCGTGTCGAACGCAACACCGGGACAAACGTCGATCACCGACTATGAATACCTGGCCGCCGGCGAGGGAAATATCAAAAGAATCGCGTTCCTGGTGCACGAGCATGCGCCGTGGCCTCCGCACATGATGGACGGATTCGACAGCACTTCCCAGGGCAAACGCGGCGATATGACCAAGGTGCTGGATTTTCGCGAGCGGATTCAGCGGGACTTGATGGTGGCCTACTTTCAGGAACCTTCCGACCTTGAAGCGCGGCTCAGTGCCGCGGTCGCATCGGTGGGCCTGCGCAGCCAGATGCTGCGGAACTCGGTACAACTTCACGGCGGATCGCTCAACTCGATGGCGGCGTCGGTTCCGATTTCAGACAGCGGCCGCATGCCCCTGGACCAACTGGTGAGTGCCAATCCGCCGCCCGGAGGTCGCCCTCATCGACATCGCCAGCGTGTGGTGGTCAACCCGGCTTTACCTGCTTGCGGTAGTGGCTGATTTCCTGACCGACGTGCGGCGAATCGTGGTGATGGAAAGTGGGGAGTTTGTCGGCATCGTATCTCCCGGGCACGTGCGAGCGACCCTGAGGTCCTTCCACCCGGAAATCGATCAATTCGAGCGCGAAAAGCTGGTGCTGCCCTTGCCTGCCGATGCCAACGGCGCTCTTTCTGACATCCTGACCCGGTGGCGCGAAGTGATCAAGCAGCCGAATGAGCAAGACACTTCGCCGGAATTCGCCATCCAGATGACGGCAACGCGGGCGGCGCTCACGCGATGGTTGGCCGATGGCTTCTGGACCGGGGCAGTGCGGGTAGTGGATCCGGATCAGACCACGGTGCTTGATTTGTTACGAGTGCTCGATTATCCAAATCAGTACGTCCCCGTGGTGGCGGAACCCGTGGCGCCCGGGCGCACGTCAACCAAGACGCCAATCCGGATCATCAACAAAGCGACACTTAACGCACAACTGGCGAAGAACTACATCGACGACACTTTGACGAGCCTCGGGCTGCGACTGCGCAAAGCCTGACGGGGGCACGAAAGAAATCCTGCATTGACTACTTGGCTGCTTTTAAAGCCTCGGTCAACGCCGGCACCACTTCGAACAAATCGCCGACGATCCCGTAATCTGCAACTTCGAAGATGGGGGCCTCGGCGTCCTTGTTGATGGCCACGATGCACTGCGACCCTTTCATCCCCACCAGGTGCTGGATGGCTCCGGAGATTCCTACCGCAACATACACCTTCGGCGACACCGTTTGTCCCGAGCTGCCGACCTGTCTCTCCATGGGCAGCCAGCCGCTGTCGCAGATGGGGCGCGAAGCTGCGATTTCGGCGCCCATGGCGGCCGCGAGCTCCTGCACGATGGGAAGATTCTCGGCCTCCTTGATGCCGCGTCCAACAGCCACGATAAGCGGAGCCGAACCGAGATCGACAGTTTGTGCCGAGCCACGGAACGGCTCGCCCGGCTTGGTCCGAATCGCCGATGCCTCGATCTGCGGCTCAAAGTTGGCGACCTCCGCGGTTCCGGCCTGTACCGCCTCGGCTCGGAATGCTCCAGCCTGCACGGAGACCAGGCAAGGGCCATTGCCCGAGTGGCGGTATGTCCCTGTTAATCGCCCCTGCATGAGCTGCCGGGTGAATACGGGGCCGTCGCCGATTGCGACCACATCGCTGATCAGAACCTGGCCCAGTCGCGCTGCCAGCGCCGGCGCAAAATCGCGAACCTGGTAGGTGTGCGGGAAGACAACTTGCGCAGGGCTCTCCTTCTGGATGAGCTGGTGCAAAGCGCTTGTGTAAGCGTCGGGCGTGTAGCGCTCCAGCAGGGGGTGGACGATGCGAATCACTTTAGCGACGGCCTTGGACGCAGCTTCGGCAGCGGTAGCCTCTGTGTTTGCCCCCAGAACAGCTACGCTCACCGCTTCGTTCGTCTTGGCCGCCAGGTGCTGCCCGGCTGCAAGCGCTTCCCAACTGGCGCGGCTCACGCGGCCGTCACGTTCTTCAAGAACAACTAAAATGCCGCTCATAGTGCCCGCACCTCGAACTTCAGTTTTTCGACCAGCGCCGCCGCCGCTTCCTTGGCCGTCCCGGGCAGGATCTGGGTGGAGCGCTGCTTTTGCGGCAGCGCAATCGATTCGAGTGCGGCCAGTGCCTCCCCGGTCGAGCCCAGGTCCGATGCGGCTACGCGCCGCACTTCCTTGGTCTTGGCGCGCTTGATGCCCATCAGCGTGGCGTAGCGCAGCTTGTTTCCGCCCGACTGGATGGTTAACACCGCAGGCAGCGGCAGCTCGATGTTCTGGAACCAGCCGCTTTCGAGCTCGCGCTTCACGTTGAGGCCGGCGTCGGTCTTCTCCACGGTAAGAATGAGCGAAGCATGCGGGAGGCCGAGCAGTTCGGCAAGGATTACGCCGGTTTGCCCGAGTCCGAGGTCGTCCGACTGCAGGCCGGTCAGCACCAGGTCGGGCGATTCCGGCTTGATGGCCTCGGCCAGCAACCGCGCCGCCGAAAGGGAATCGAGCTGATGCAGGTTGTTCGCGTCCACATGAATGGCGCGGTCCGCGCCCTTGGCGAGGGCTTCGCGAATCGTGGTCCCCACCCGCTCCGGCCCGGCCGAAAGTACGACCACTTCGCCGCCGTGCTTTTCCTTCAGCTGCAGCCCTTCCTCGAGCGCGTATGCGTCCGATTCGTTCATGGCGAACTGCACGTCGGATTCTTCGATCCACTTGCCGCCTGGGTCGATGCGCACCTGCGCATCGCGCTCCGGCACTTGCTTGATGGCTACGATGATTTTCATTTTTTTAGATTCTCTGGACTGGAGTTTGGGCCGGGCAAAGATTGCGCGACCAGTTGAGCGATATCGAGAAGCTGCGGCGCTGGTTGGTTGGATGCGCCCAGCGCATCGCGGAACATGGAGTTGCAGAAGGGGCACGCGGTTCCGATCGTAGAAGCGCCGGTGGCGACAAGTTCCTGGGCACGAACATGACTGACGCGCTGGCCGGTTTCTTCGCCCAGAAACACCAGCCCGCCCCCGGCGCCGCAACAGAAGCTGCGTTCGCGCGCCCGCGGTGGATCGATGACCTCGCCCGCGGTTGCGGCTACCGCGCGCGGCTCGTCGTACACATTGCGATAGCGCCCCAGGTAACACGGATCGTGAAACACAATTTTTTCCTGGTTCTGGACTGGCTTTGGTAATTGATCCGTATAGCGCGCCAGGAACTCACTGTGATGCTCGATCGGCGGCGGCGTGCCGTACGCCTTCCAGTCCTCCTGAATGGTGCGCACGCAGTGAGGGCATATGGTGACGATTTTTTTGACTTTGGACTGGCTGAGTATCTCAAGATTCGATTCCGCAAGCTGCTGGAAGACGAGATCGTTGCCCAGCCGCCGCACCGGGTCGCCCGTGCACTTCTCCTTGCGCAGCACGCCGAAGCTGGTCCCAAGGTGCTTCATGACGCGCGCGAAGGCGGCAACAATCTCGCGGCCCTTGGGGTCGTACCCGCCCATGCAGCCTAACCAGAGGCAATATTCCTGCGATCCGTCGAAGATGGGCAGTGCTTCGCGCTGAATGAACTTGTCGCGTTCGGCAGCGCCGATGCCCAGCGCATTGCTGCCGCGCTCGAGCTGATTGAAGAGCTTCGCACCGTACTCGTCCTCCCATGTGCCCGTGTTCACCGCGCCGCGCCGCAGCCCGATCAAGATGGGCAGGTGCTCGATCCCCACCGGGCACTGGAACTCGCACGCTCCGCAGGTGGTGCACTGGAACACCGCTTCCTGCGAGTTATATTTACCCAGCAGCGGTTCTTCGGTGCGCGGGCCGATGTCGTTCAGGTAGGCGCGCACGCCCAGAATGATTTCCTTGGGGTTCAAGACCTTGCCGGTGTTGTTCGCCGGACAATGCTCGGTGCAGCGCCCGCATTCGACGCACGAATAGGCCTGCAGGCTTACGATCTGCGTGAGGTCCTGGCCTGCCACCAGGCCGAAATCCTCATCCCCGGCGAGCGGCGGAATAGCGCTGAATCCCTCGCGCGAAAGGAACACCGTCGCCGGGCTCAGCACCAGGTGCAGATGTTTGGTGTGGGGGATGATGGGCAAAAATGTGAGCAGGCAAAGCGTATGCGCCCACCACAGGATGCGCGTGGCCGGCGTCGCATCGCTTGTGAAAAAAGCGGCCAGGTAAGTCGCCATCAACGCGAAGATCAGGAAAGCGATAAATCCCGATTCGTAAGAGACCTTCTGACCCAGCCATCGCGGCCGCACCAGAAAGCGGCGGATGAAGAGTCCCAGGATCCCCGCCGCGCAGGCCAGCGCGAACACCGCGGCGAGATAGAAGTAAAAGCGCCCGAACATCCCCGCCGGCGACAGAAACCCTAGTCCGAACCCGGCGGCAAAGTGGTTCAGCGTGACGAGGGCGAAGGCGCAAAATCCCCAAAACACAAAAGCGTGCGCAAGGCCTGGCAACGGCCGTTGCTGGATGACTTTCGATTGCAGCAACACTTCGGAAGTGAACTGCCACAGCCGGCGGCCGATGCTGCCGAGATGGAACCCGGGATCTTTCTTCGATTTCAGGATGCGGTCGAGGACCACCCCGAAGCGCCGCCAGAAGAGCCCGGCGGAAATAAGGATAAGCGCGGCGAGGAGAAGTTTCTCCCAAAGAGCGAAGTTCTCGGGCTCTGCCAATGTGAACGGGAGCAAAATCATCGTCGAACCTCCCCAACAATACACGATGGGGGCTCGAGGCGTCAGTGCGGTCCCAGTTCGGGGGCCGACCCCCGGCAGCGCCTCCCGCAGGCGCTCGCATACACTGGATAGGTTCCTTCCTGGAGAGTCACGCGCTGGTTCACGCGCGTCTGGAGAGCGAGTTTGGGGATCATTGGGATCAGAAAAAGGATAGCCCTGGTTGGCCTGGCGTTGGGAGCTTTGCTATGCCGTGCGGAAGCGCGCAACCCCGAGGCGGTCCGCTTGAACAATCGCGGCGTGGCGCAGATGGGCCAGCAGTTCACTGAGAAAGCCGCCGACAGCTTCGCCGAGGCATTTAAAAAGGACCCAAAAATGGCCCAGGCCGCGATCAATGAAGGCATCGCGATGATGACTCTTCAGAAGCTCGACGAGGCCAAAACAGCCCTGCAGGCGGCTCTCAAGCTCGACCCGAACAGTGCTCAGGCCTGGTATAATCTCGGCCTCGCCCAGCACGCGGGCAACGAGCTCGAGGCGGCTCTGGATAGTTTTCAGCACGCCGTCAAGCTCGATCCGCGCGACGTAGACTCCTGGTACTACGTGGGCGTCTGCTACGGCGAAATGAAGCAGTTCGACAAGGCCATTGAGACATTCAAGAAGACGCTCGAAGTAAATCCGATTCATGCGTCGGCCGAATTTCAACTGGCGCGCGCGCTTCAGCGCTCTGGGAACACGCCGGACGCGAAAGAGCACTTCAAGACATTCAACCACTTGACCAGCACCAAGCTCTCGGCGGCGATCGGGCTGGCCTACGGAGAGCAGGGGCATTATTCCACCGTCACGCCCATCGAAGAGCCGGAGACCGGCCGCAAGCCGATGATCGCAATGAAACTGGTGGCGCAGCCGGTGGGCTCAGACTCCCAGGTCTCAAAAGCGAGACCTGGGGCACCCGTTGCGGCTGCGACGACTGGTGGCGCCTGCATGATGGATGTTACCGGCTCGGGGCAGATGGATCTCGTCCTCATGCAATCAGGCGAGCAGGCCATCAGCGTGTTGCATCGCAGCGGGGCCGTCGGATTCGAATCGCTCGATGCGGCTGCCGCCGGCCTGAAGGCTTCCGGCCGCGCGGTCGCCTGCGCGGTTGGCGACTTTGACGGCGACGGCCTCAACGATCTTGCGGTCGCGCTCGACGACAAAGTGCTCCTTTTCCGAAATCTGGGCAAAGGCAAGTTTCAGGATTCCACCGCGGAAGCCGGCCTGTCTCCTCGCAACCGGCCTACCGGAATCACGTTCATCGATTACGATCACGACGGCGACCTTGACCTGCTGATCTCCGGTTCGCCGCTCAAGCCTGGTGACCCTTCCAATGTCCTCTGGCGCAACAACGGCAACAAGATTTTTACCGAATGGACCGAACCGACCGGCCTGGGCGGGACTGGTACAAGTTCGGCGGCCGTTCTCACCGACTTCAACAACGACCGCGCAGTCGACATCGCGATGACGGGCGATGGGGTCGCACCTCTTATCTACGTGAATCCGCGCGAGGGCAAGTACCCGACGCAGCCTCTCTATGACGAGAAGCTCCCGGCCACGGAAGGCATCGCGGTGCTCGACTTTAATAAAGACGGCTGGATGGACATCGCCGTCACTCATGCGGGCGCGCCCGGCCTGACCCTCTGGCGAAATGTCGAAGGCCCCAACCACATCGGCCGCCGATTCGAGCGCGTCGATCTGCCTATCACCGACGCGGTGCGCGGATGGGGCCTGATGCCTGTCGACATCGATAACGACGGCTGGATCGACATTGCCGCGATTATCGAAACCAAGGCTGGCCCCCAGGTGCGCGTGTTGCGCAATCGCGGCGACGGCAGCTTCGAAGATGTCAGCACCACGCTTGGCCTCGACAAGGTCACTCTCTCAGCGCCGCGCGGACTCATCGCCGCCGACGTGGAAGGCAAAGGCGCGACCGATCTGATCGTGACCCAGCTCAATGCGCCTCCTGTGGTCCTCCGCAACGAAGGCGGAAACAAGAACCACTCCGTGCGTATTGAACTCGCAGGCCTGGCCGACAACAAGACCGCGCTCGGCTCCAAGGTCGAAATCTTTTCCAACGGTCACTGGCAGAAGTGGGAGATTGCCGGCGCCTCCGGTTTCGGGACCCAGGGCCCTCCGCAGATCCTGGTTGGCCTGGGCGATTCGCAGGGCATCGATCTGTTGCGCATTCTCTGGCCCACCGGCGTGCTTCAGGATGAAATCGACCTGCCCAAAACCCCGGTCATCGCGATGAAAGAAGCCGACCGCCGCGGCAGTTCCTGCCCTGTGCTGTTCGCCTGGGATGGCCACAAGTATCGCCTCGTCACCGACGTGATCGGCGCTGCGGTCGTGGGCCACTGGTTTACACCGCAGCGGCGCAACATACCCAATCCCGGCGAGTGGATCAAGATCGACGGAGAGCACGTCGCCCTCGTAAATGGGAAACTCAGCCTGCGCTTCATCGAGCCCATGGAAGAGGTCAACTATATTGACCAGTTGCGCCTCGTCGCCGTCGACCATCCGGACAACGTCGAAGTCAATCCCGACGAAAGGTTCCTCGACGATCCACCGTTCGCCTCTGGCCGAGTGGTCGCATCGCAAGACACACGCCCTCCGGTTGCGGCCTGGGATGGCAACGGCCGCGACGTGCTCGACGCACTCAGACACCCCGATCACAAGTTTGCAAGCGGCTTCACACCGACGCCCTATGACGGATTCGCCAATCTCCATCCACTGACCCTCGATCTAGGCGACCTAAGGCCGAATGCGTCGCTGCGCCTGCTGATGACCGGCTACGTGAACTACTTCAGCGCGACATCGCTCTACGCGGCCTGGCAGGCCGGCGTCAAGCCGATCTCGCCGTATGTCGAGGCCCAGCTGCCCGATGGCACATGGAAGACGATCCCCGGCGAAGCCGGATTTCCGGCGGGCTTGGAACGTACCATCGTCGTCGATCTTACCGGCAAGTTGCCCGCCGGCACGCGTCGCATCCGGCTCCAGACCAATCTCGAAGTCTTCTGGGACCAGGTGCTGATCGATCAGAGCAGCGATGCCGAGGCGCGCACTGCCGATGTGCCGCTTTCCGGCGCCACGCTGCACTTCCGCGGCTACCCCACGCAGATCGAAGGCAAGAGCCCCGGCGATCTCGACTACGACTACGACCGCGTGAGCCTCACTGGTCCGTTTCAGCATCAGCGCGGCAACTATACGCGCACCGGCGACGTGACCTCCCTTGTCACCGGCATCGACGACCGCTTCGCCATCTTTGGCAGCGGAGAAGAAATCGCGGCGGAATTCGACGTGACGAAACTCCCCGCTTTGCCTCCGCACTGGAAGCGTGATTATTTCTTCTACGCCAACGGGTTCGTGAAAGATATGGACTGGTGGGACGGCTCGCCTTTCACCGTTGCCCAACTTCCGTTCCATCACATGTCCACATACCCTTATCCGGAATCAGAACGATATCCGGACGACGCGGAGTCCCTCGATTACCAGCTGAATTGGAACGACCGCTTCGATTCCGGCGAGCCGGTCCGCTCCTATCACTTCACTTATCGCCAACTTCCCTCCACCCCGGCCGACGACACCAAGGCCACAATACCAAAACCGTAATTGCCACAAACGCTCCGTTCGCCATCCTTTTCGCGTTGTTTGCGAAAAGGGTGGGAGGCAACAGAAGCCCAAGCGCAAGTTCTCATGACCGAACTCGTCCTTCTTACCGCCCTCCGCCAACTCGAACTCCTGCGCAACCGCGAAATCTCGGTGTCCGAACTGGCCGAAGGCCACATTCGCCAGATCGAGCGCCTGAATCCGGTGCTCAACGCCCTGGTCGACTTCGATCCCGACCGAGTCCGCGCCCAGGCTCGCAGCCTGGATATCGCCGATGCCCCTCGGGGCCCCCTCCACGGACTGCCGGTCACGGTGAAATCCTCGATCGCCACCGCCGGCTATCGCTGCGAGATCGGCAGTCTTCTTCACAAGGGCGACATCCCCCGTGAAGATGCGCTTGTCGTGGCTCGTCTCCGTGCCGCCGGCGCCCTCATCCTCGGCACCACCAACTGCCCCGAATTCCTCATGGCCTACGAAACCGCCAACCTGCTTCATGGCGCCACCCACAACCCGTGGGACCTTGACCGTTCGCCAGGAGGTTCCAGCGGAGGCGAATCGGCTGCCATCGCCGCCGGCCTGTCCGCAGGGGGCCTGGGCAGCGACAGCGGCGGTTCGGTCCGCGTCCCGGCGCACTTCACGGGAATCTGCTCGCTCAAGCCCACGCCGGGACGAATTCCCGGCATCGGCCACCTGCCACCCTGCATCGGACCCTTTTCCACGCTCGGCGCGATCGGCCCCATGGCACGCACCATCGGCGATGTCGCGCTTCTGTTCCGCACCCTCAGCGGTCAGGACCCGCACGATCCCGTCAGCCCGCCGGTATTGTTCCGAGAACCATCGCTTGATGAACTCCGCGTCCATACCATTGGTTTCTTCGAAGATGACGGCCTGGTTCCCGTCACACCCGAAACGCGCGCCGCCGTCAACGCCGCGGCCCAGGCCCTGCGCGATGCCGGATTCCGCGTGGAGCCATTCCGCCCCCGCACCCTCGAACAGCTCCGCAAACTCTGGTGGATATTTTTTGTGCAATGCGGAGCCATGTTCTACGAGCCGGAGATTCGGGGCAGGCGCGACCGCCTGAGCCCCATCTTCCGGGAATTCCTCGAAATCGCCGAGGCCTCCGGACAACTGACGGCAACCGAACTCCTGAATGCGTGGGCTGAATCCGACCTGCTGCGCGCCAAAACTCTCGAGGAGATGAGCGACCACCCCATCCTGCTGTGCCCGGTCGCGAGCATCCCTGCCTTCCTCCCCGGCGAGCGCTCATGGACCATCGACGGCCAGCCTGTTGCCTATCTTGATGCCGTCCGCCACACTCAGTGGTTTAATGTCCTCGCTGCTCCTGCAGCCGTGGTGCCGGTTGGCCGAGCCGGACAACAAGGTGGGCTCGGTCTGCCCATAGGCGTGCAGATCGCCGCCCGGCCCTTCGAAGATGAAGTCGCGCTCGGCATTGCGGCACTGGTCGACGCAGCCTTTGGTTATCGCCCCCCGCCCCTTGCGATTCCTCGATAAAAACAAGTTCATCCGTCACAGACATAAGCTCACGCACACCGTAAAACCAACCATGGCAGGTGACGCAGGACACACATCTTAGCACCTCAACCTTTGGGTGGAGGCGGGGTTGGGCCTCGTCGGAATAGCCTGATCCTTCCCCAGAAATGGAGCAAGAGGCCGTGCGCGAGAGCTGGCACGATCGCTTTGCCGAATCACCGGATGTACTGAAGACCGAGCGCCGCCGGCAGACTGTTATTCCGGTACGCGACTTTGAAATCGGCGGAGATGCGTTCGTAACCATGGCGGGGCCGTGCTCGGTGGAGACCGAAGCCCAGTTGCTGGTCACGGCTCATCATGTTCGCCGCGGCGGCGCCCGCATTCTCCGCGGCGGCGCATTCAAGCCGCGCAGCTCTCCCTACGCATTTCAGGGACTCGGCCTCGCGGGCCTCAAACTTCTCGCCCACGCCCGCCAGCAAACCGGCCTGGCCATCGTCACCGAAGTGATGTCGGAAGACGACGTGTCCCTGGTGGCCGAATACGCCGACATTCTCCAGATCGGCAGCCGCAACATGGAAAACTACAGCCTGCTCGAAGCGGCGGCCCGCTCGGGACGGCCCATTCTGCTCAAGCGCGGGATGGTGGCAACGATTGCCGATTTTTTTCGCTCCGCCCAGTGCATTCTCGCCAACGGCAACCCCAACGTGATTCTCTGCGAGCGCGGAATACGCACCTTCGAGACGGCGCTGCGCAACACGTTTGACGTGGCCGCCATCGCGCTGATCAAGCAGATCTCGCATCTGCCGGTCATCGCCGATCCCAGCCACGCCGCCGGCCGCCGCGAACTGGTTCCGGCACTGGCGCGCATCTCCGTGGCCGCGCAGGCCGATGGCCTGCTGGTCGAAGTGCATCCCGATCCCGATCATGCCTGGAGCGACGGCGATCAGACTCTCGGCTTCGCCATGTTCGATCGCATGATGGCTTCTCTGGAACCCTACATCGCCCTGCGCGGGGGACAGCTCCCGGATTCAGCGCCGACGGGCGACGAGTTGGTGGAGGCCGTGGGATGAGGCCGGTCACCCGGGCCGCAATTGCGGCCGTTCCACTTTTTCTGGTCGTGCTTCTTTGCGGCTTCTCGGCCCAGACGACCACCCTCCCCGCCGTCTCCATCCTTGTCACCGCTGCGCCCGTCTACGAACCGCTCGCCGCGCTTCACGGCGCCGACAGGTTCCCGAAAGGCGCGCAACTGTTGCTGGTGCGCGACGGCAAGTCCGAGCCGCTGGTTGCTGATTTCGCCGCTTCAGCTGATGCCAATGTCTCGTTCGACGCCAAAGCTGTCCTGTTCTCGGGCAAGAAAGCCGCGAACGATCCGTGGCAGATCTGGGAATTGACCCTTGCCGATCACACTGTCCGCCAGGTCAAAGCGAGCGCCGCAGATTCCGTGCGGCCCTTGTATCTTCCTGGGCGCCGCCTCGTTTTTGCGCGGCGCGAGTCAGGAAGATTCCAGCTTGTCGCCGCCGGCCTCGATGGCAAAAATGAGTTACCCCTTACCTACATGCCCGCCAGCGCGCTGCCTGCTGATGTTCTGGCCGACGGCCGCATTTTGTTTGAAGCCGCTTTCCCGCTCGGTTCAGGGACCACCCCCGAGTTGTTCCTGATGTACTCCGATGGCTCCGGGGTCGAATCCTACCGTTGCGATCACGGCGTTGCGCGCTGGGGAGGCCACCAACTCGCTTCAGGCGACGTGATCTTTACTCACGGCCCAACACTGGCCCGTTTCACCTCTCCGCTTGCGCACGAGGCCCCAGTTGCCGCGCCGCACGCCGACTATGCCGGCGCCATTTCCGAGATGTCCTCCGGCACATGGCTTGTAAGCGCGCGCTCATCTGCGGATTGGCCGTTTGCACTGAAACAGTGGAAACCCTCGCCCGCATCATCCCCGCTCGTAACGATCCTTACTCGCCCTGCCGAGAACCTCGTCGAGCCCGTTCTCGTCGCCCCGCGCGAGCGCCCCAAGCAGCATCCCTCGGCGCTGCACGACTGGAACTACGCCAACCTGCTGGCCCTCGATGCGCGCCTCTCCCGAGACTGGAACTTGAAGACCACGCCCGCACAGGTCCGGCTGGAAACGCTCGATGCTTCAGGACACGCCAATGTCCTTGGCACGGCTCCAGTGGAGAACGATGGCTCCTTCTTCGTGAAATCCCCGGCCGACCAGCCCATTCGTTTCGTGCTGCTCGATGGAAAGGGCGCTGCGGTGCGCCAGGAACATGGCTGGTTCTGGATCCGCCGCGGCGAGCAGCGCATCTGCGTGGGCTGCCACACCGGCCCGGAACGCGCCGCGGAAAACAATGTGCCCGCCGTTCTGCTTCGCTCTACCACGCCCACCGACCTCACCGGCGCATCCCGGACGGACACTGCACGGCAAGCACAGAAGGGAAGCCGTTGATGATCAACCGTCCGGTTTTCATCGCCTCGGATTGGATGGCCTTGAAGGGTACGGGCTTCAGCCCGTACATAATGTTCGCAGGAAAGAAGGGGGCTTCAGCCCATGGGGGAATGCGTCGAAGTTCCTCATTTATCATTTCTATCGCGCTCCTCGCATTTCCATCGGTCTTCGTAGCGCAAACGACTTCATCGATCAACCCGCAAACACCGGCGTCTTCCACCTTGAAGCCGCCCGTCATCCGCTTCGAAGACGCGAGCGACCACGCCGGCATCGATTTCACGCACAGCTTCGGCTCGCGCCAACTCGGCTCGCTGCTCGAGGGGACCGGAGCCGGCTGTGTCTGGTTCGACTACAACAACGATGGCCTCCCCGATCTGTACGTCGTCAACGGCCGTCCGCTCGACGACGCGATGCATCCGTACCCGCTCAAAGAAAAGCCCGCCATCCCGCCGCATAATCATCTCTATCGAAACGACGGCAATGGCCACTTCACCGATGTAACCGCCAAATCCGGCCTCGATCCCGACATGTACTCCGTAGCCGTGGCCGCGGCCGACTTCGACAATGACGGCTTCGAGGACCTGCTCGTCACCGGCTACGGCAAGGCCATCCTTTACCACAACGACGGCAACGGACATTTCACCGACGTGTCCGAGAAGGCCGGCATCAAGGCCGAAGGATGGGCCATCAGTTCCACCTGGCTCGACTACGACAAGGACGGCTGCGTCGATTTGTTCATCGGTCGCTATGTCAAGTTCGATCCCAAGTACCGCAATTATTACGCCGCCGACAACTATCCAGGACCGCTCGACTACGAAGGCGATACCAACAAGCTCTATCACAACAATTGCGATGGCACGTTCACCGATGTGAGCGAGAAGTCCGGCATCGCCGCCTACGCGGGACGCACCATGGGCGTCACCGCGGCCGACTTCGATGGCGATGGCTGGGACGATATTTACGTCGCCAACGATCGCACTGAGAACTTCCTTTTCCACAACAAGCACGACGGCACCTTCGAAGAGATTGGCAACGAGACCGGCACGGCATTCGGCCAGAACGGCGAATCCACTTCGTCCATGGGCCCGGTGTTCGCCGACTTCGAAGGCCGCGGCGTGCTCGACCTCTGGGTTACCGACGGGCACTATAACCGCCTGCTGCACAACCAGGGGAAACTGGGCTTCGAGGACATGGGCGCTTCCAACGGCGTTTCGCAGACCAACGCGCAATATGTCAGCTGGGGAACCGGCGTCTACGACTACGACAACGACGGCCACCCCGACATCCTCATCTTTCACGGCGGCCTCATTCACCTGATTCCCCAGGAACACACGCTGTTCCGCGGCGTGGGCAAAGGGCACTTTGAGGATGTCTCGCGCGAGGCCGGCCCGGTGCTCAGCGTGCGCACCACCGCACGCGGCGCCTGCTTTGCCGACTATGACAACGACGGCAAGGTCGACGCGTTTCTGGTGAATCTCGGCGCCAAGGGGACGCTTGTTCATAACGTTTCCGAGAACACTGGCCACTGGATCGCCATCAAGCTCAAGGGCACGAAGAGTAATCGCGATGGCATCGGGGCCCGCGTTGAGATTCTGGCGGGCGGAAATCGCTGGACCGCGGAGCGTGTAGCCGGCTCCGGCTATCTTTCGCAGGACGACGACCGCATGCACTTCGGACTCGGCGCCGCGGGCTCCATCGACAAGATTCTTATCCACTGGCCGAGCGGCCGCGAACAGACTCTGGAAAAGCAGGCTGTGGACCGCGTAATCACCGTGGAGGAGACAAAGTGATTCGCTCCGGCCACAGTTCGATCAAAACGCGTATCACAGCGGTCCTCTGTGCCGCTGCTTGCGCGCTGGTCATTCGTGCTGTCTGCCATCCCCGACCGGCGCGCGCCGCGGTCGTCACTGGCCGCACCGGCGAAGTCCTCACCTACGCATCGCCCGTCGAGATGTTGTTCTCGCCGGATGGCGCGCGGCTCTACGTGCTCTGCCAAGGGACTGATGAAGTGCGCGTCCTCGATCCCCGAAGCTACGTCCTCATAAAAAATGTCGCTGTCGGCCACATTCCGCGCGGCTTTTCGCTTTCCCACGATGGTAAGCGACTGTTCGTCGCCAACACCTGGGATGACACCGTCTCGGTAGTCGATACTGCGGCACTCTCCGTGACCGCCACATGGCCAGTCGGAGCGGAGCCATCCAATGTCCTCGAAGGCCGCGACGGCAAGCACATATTCGTAGCGAACCGCATTTCGAACGATGTCACTGTGCTCGATGCGCAGACGGGAGTTGAAGAGAAGCGGCTAACGGCTGGACGCGGCGCCAGCTACATTACAGCCGGCCCCGATGGCGCACTTCTCTACGTAACGCATATCTATCCGAACCCGGCGAGGCAGTCGACGCCCGGCGGCAATCGTGTTCCTCCCGAATCGGAAATCACGGTCATTGACACGGCCCGCGCCGTGGTCGTGGATCGCATGCCGCTGCTTCGTATCGCGCATTCCTTCCATACTGCGTTTTCATCCGACGGCCGTCTCGGTGCTACGGCCAGTTTGCATCCCAAGAATCTCGTTCCCCTTGCTCACCTGGAGCACAGCGGTGCCTTTGCCGATACCATCACGCTCTTTGGCGCCGACGTGGGCAATCCCGTAGAATTGCCGCTTGACGAATTGGAGCGCTACGCCGCTCGCCCTTTCGCGGTCGCGATATCGCCCGACAAGTCGCGTATCTACGTCACCTGCGAAGGCTCGGAGATCGTCACTGTCGTCGACGTTCCGCGCGCGCTGCACTTCATTCGCTCGCAGGCCGGCCCCTTCGCCACAGACCTTTCCGCGAGCGCGAATTACGTGACCGCGCGCATCGACGTGGGCCACGACCCGCGCGGCATGGCGTTCGCGCCCGATGGCCGAAGACTGCTCGTCGCTAACCGCCTCGACGACTCCCTTAGCGTGATCGACACTCGCACCAATCGCGTCGCCTCAACGGTTGCGCTCGATAGTCCGAGGAAACTGTCCGTCCTGCGCCACGGCGAACAGACGTTCTACACTGCGCGCTATTCTTTCCAGGGACAGATCGGCTGCGCCAACTGCCACATCGATTCGACGTTCGACGGCCTCACTTGGGACCTCGAGCCCGATGGCTTTGGCCGCGATATCGTTGACAACCGCCTGCTCGAAGACATCAAGGACACCGAGCCCTACAAGTGGAACGGTGGTAATCCCAACCTGCCCACCGAGTGCGGCCCGCGCACCGAAAAGTATTTTTGGCGCTCGGAAAACTACGACAGTCTCACCCTGACCGATCTGGTGGTTTACGTTCGCAGTATTCAATTGCGGCCCAATCGATGGAAGCTTCGGGGGCGTGAACTCACGGTCGCGCAGGAGCGTGGCAAGGCCGTGTTTGAGCGTGCCATGGATAAGTTCGGCAAGCCTATTCCCGAAGAGAACCGCTGTTCGTACTGCCATAGCGGCTCCAAGGGCACCAGCCAGAAATCGTTTGACGTGGGCACAAAAAGG
This sequence comes from uncultured Acidobacteriota bacterium, assembly GCA_963730805.1. Taxonomy (GTDB): domain Bacteria; phylum Acidobacteriota; class Terriglobia; order Terriglobales; family Acidobacteriaceae; genus Telmatobacter. The sequence goes on from CAVSTL010000002.1 coordinate 393,258, forward strand.
CCGACCGACAACTCCGCCATGGTTGACACGCCGCAACTGACCAACGTAGGCCTCACCGCGCCCTATCTGCACGACGGTTCGGCACGCACGCTTGAAGAAATCTGGACCGTCTTCAATCCCGAAGACAAGCACGGCCGTACCAACGACCTCACCAAGGATGAGTTGAACGATCTCATCGAGTACCTGAGGACGCGATGAAAAAGCTCTACGCGATCGCATGTATCGTTGCCGCGCTGGCCTTCGCCTCTGCGGCTTTCCCCGCCGCGAATCCGCACACCGCCTTCAAGAGTTACGCCGCGACCGCAGGATCGTCTGCCTCCACTGCTATCCCGCGGATGCCTAAGTTCAAATTCGAAAACTTCACCACTGCAAACGGCCTGCCCGACAACCACGTCTTCTCAGTCCTGGTCGATGGCGATCGAATCTGGGCCGGCACCGAAAATGGTCTTGCCGTCTACGAAAACCACGCCTGGAAGACTTACACCACAGCCGACGGGCTGGCCCATCGCGCCGTCCTTTCCCTGGCATTGGACAAGCGCACCGGCGATGTGTGGGCCGGCACCATGGGCGGCCTGAGCCGCGTCTCCGGCGGCCGCATCGATACCTTCACGCAGTTGAATTCGGGTCTCAGCAACGACGTCGTCTATGGAGTCGCCGTCGAGGGTGAGAATGTTTGGGTGGCTACTGCCGCTGGCGCCTGTCGCCTCGATCTGCACGACAATCAGTGGACCCTCTATAACGAGCGCAACACGCCCATGAACGAGATCTGGGTCTACGCAGTTTCCGCCACGTCCGCCAAGGTGTACTTCGCGGTATGGGGCAGCGGTTTGCTTGAGTACGACCAGAAGACCGGGCGCTGGGACAAATACGACGACCCCGATGGCGAAACCGAAATGGTACTGTTCAAGGATCAGGGACTGATCCACGAAATCGTCACCTCGGTCAGCTTTGTCGACAACATTGTTTGGGCCGCGACCTACTTCGGCGACAGCCGCTACGACGGCCGCTACTGGCACAACTTCCTCACCAAGGACAGCGGCCTGCCTTCGAATTTCACCAACACCATCAAAGGCATTGACGCCAACCACGCTTGGTTCGGCACCGACAAGGGTCTCGCCTACTACGACGGAACGAACTGGGCGGTTTATCGTCCTTCGCTCACCACGGGCAAGCCGGAGATGACGGTGCGCGACGCTCAGGGCAAAGTCACGCCCGTTGCCGTCACCAGCGCCCCGGCCCACCACTATATCCTCGGCATTGATTTTCAGGGCCGCGATATCTGGGTCGCCACTGCCAAAGGTTTGAGTCACGGGATTCTTCAACCATAGGAAATAAAGGAGCTCCACCATGATCGAATTTGCAGAAATACTTGATACCATCGCCAACGCGCCGATTCAGAAGCGCGCCATGACCAACCACGGCGTGCTCAACGAGGCGTATGCCTATGCCAAGCCCAGCTCGTTTTCGCGCGGCATGCGCATCGATCTGAACGGCCTAACCATCCTTCTCATCTCCGGTACCGCGTCCATTGATGAGACTGGCAAGAGCGTGCACATCGGCGATTTCCGTGCCCAGATGCAGCGCACCCTCGACAACATCACCGGGCTGCTCGAGAGCGAAGGCTGCACCTGGCACGACATCGTGCGCACCTCGTGCTACCTGCGCGACATCGACCGCGACTACGAAGCCTTCAACGAAGAACGTACCGCGTTCTTCGCGGCGCAGGGCCTCGATCCCCTGCCGGCGTCGACCGGTATCCAGGCCAAGCTCTGCCGTCCCGAATTGCTGGTCGAGATTGAAGCTATCGCGATGTTCCGCACGGATAAGAAGTCCTGCTGCAAGGAGTAGTCATGCGTAAGGGAGGGTTGTTGATGGCGGTCAGCCTGTGGGCCGCCGCCGGAGTCGTCGGCGTGGCCGCACAGAATACCGGCGCGTCGACGCACCCTTGCGAGTGCGGCGCGCATCCGCCCGGCCCGCCGCGCGATCGCGAAGTCGTACCCTACGCCGGCGAGCCTGCCGATCTCAGCCCCTATGCGAAATTCGCCGCTCCCTACGACCTCAACTACACGCATCCCAATATCTATTCCGGCGCCGGCCGCGACCTGCCTGAACCGAAAGACATCACGGAAGTCCGTATCGGTTTTTTCGGCCCCGTCGAGCACAACCCCGATTCCGTCTTCGGCCTTCGCATGTTGCATGGCGCGCAGATGGCAGTGGACGAGGCCAATGCGCGCGGCGGCTACGGTGGCAAGCCATTCCGCCTGATGCTGCACCACGACTACGATAACTGGCAGGCTAAAGCTGTCTACGGCGACGACCGTCCCACCGATCCAAGCATCTGGGGTTCGGCCTCGAACGAAACGGTGAAGATGGTCTACGACGATCAAGACTGGGCGATCTTCGGTTCCATCAGTTCTGAAGCGACGCACATCGCGCTGCGCGTGGCCCTGCGCGCGGAGATCTCAATTGTCAACTCGGCTTCCACCGATCCCACCATTCCCGAGACGTATATTCCGTGGTACTTCACCAATCTGCAGGACGATCGCGTGCAGTGCCTCACCCTGGCACGACATATCTTTACTGAACTCGGGATGAAACGGGTTGCCCTGCTCCGCGTCAACAATCGCTACGGCCGCTTTGGCGTCCTCAAGCTCCGCGACGCGGCGCGCCGCCTTGGCCACCCCATCGTGATCGAACAAAAATATCTGCCGGGCGATGCCGACTTCGCGCGCCAGCTGCAGGTGATCCAGTCATCGCGTGCCGACGCCATTGTTCTTTGGAGCGACGAGGCTGAAGCCTCTGGCATTCTGAAGCAGATGCAAAAGCTGGGCATGAAGCAGCGGGTCTTCGGTGCCTATCGCACGCTTGGTCCAGATCTGCTCGAGCAGGCGGGGGCCGCTGCCGAAGGATTTGAAGCCGTGTTTCCGTACGATCCAACCCGCAACGACTCACGCTGGCTCGATTTCAATCGCCGCTTCAAAGAGAAGTTCCACGAGAAGCCCGAGCAGTTCGCCTCGCTCGCGTTCGACGCCATGAACGCACTGCTCGACTCCATTTGTAAGGCCGGCCTCAATCGCGCCCGCATTCATGACGCGCTTGCAAATATCCAGGAATATGACGGCGTCACGGGCCACATGGTGTTCGATCCGAATCAAAAGAACGTCGCGCCGATGTATCTGGGCACGGTGCGCAACGGCGCGATTACGTATCGAGTCGCGACCATGGAAAAAGAGCCTCCGCAACCGGCGCAATCTGCGACGCCGAACGCCACGCCGCAGCCTTACGCGCGCGTCGGTGAGGATGGCGTCTCCTACGCCGGACCGCACCTCGCAGATTTGCCGCGCGGACCTGTGCACATAGTGTTGTTTGGCCCCAAGGCTCCAGCCGTTGCGCAGTCGGCCGATTTGCAGAATGCCGCGCCTTCAGCACAACCGTGGGATCTCATCCCGGTCGACAGCGAGCAGAACTGGGGCGCAGCGTCAACGCAGCTGGTTCACGCCCTCATCGACCAGCATGCCCTGGCCATCGTTGCTCTCGACCGTAACTCCGCTCACCTTGCCGAACAACTCGGCATCAAGGCGCTGGTACCAGTGGTGGCGATCAGCAGCGACAAGGCGCTTACGTCCAACAATGTACCATGGATCTTTCGATTGCCCGCCGAAACGACACCAGCCGCAGCGCTGCGCCTTCTCTACACCGCAGAGCAACAGAGCGGGCCCAATCCCGAAAGCCTCCGCAACACACTTGCATCGGGAACAGCATTGAATGGAGTTGCATTTCTCTCCACAGGTGAACCCTCCGGAAAATAGTGCGCTAACTAAACCAAAGGGCAGCCAGGTTCGGCTGCCCTTTTCGATGTTCTGGATCGTTGTGCCGATCATGGAAGGTAATACCGGAACGATGTCCAGAACATATTGTCGATGCCCTTGGCACCGATGCCCGAAGCTCCTGACCAGCCTTCGCGCACCGCGTAACCGTACTGGATGCTCTGGCGCAGGCGGCCGCGGTCGCCCTTGTAGATGTCATACCAGTAGCCGCCCGATGCTTCCTGCACGTTGCGCGTTTGCGCGCCGCAGGAGCCGCCGGGGTAATAGCCCGTTGAGCCGCCGTTGAACCCGGGATTGGCGGTAGTGTTGCAGGCCGAATTGCTGAGCGCGCGTGAACCATAACCGACCGCAGATGTGGCCGGGGTTCCCCAGTGGCCGCCCCATGTGCCGCCCGCAGCCAACAGCGCAGCGGAAGGTTTGGCCGTGCATTGCGAAGGCGACGTAAAGCCCGTCGGGCAGAACGTTGCAGTAGGGTTGCCAAGCGTCGTCGAACTTGGATTGGCCCAGTCGACACGGCCCGCGTAGTCGATGCCATAGTTCAGGTAGATGGCCAGACGAGGTGTGGCATTGGCTTCGAGTGTGAACAGTCCCGATCCGCCGTGAATCGGCGACAATCCGCCCCAGCTGCTAGCGGTCACGTCGGCGAGAGTCGAGTTGCCGTAGCGGCCCACACCGTCTCCCCACAGCCCCTTTGCGCCCACGGTCAAAATCGTGCCGAGAGGCACGCGGAAGCTGCCGGCAACGCCGCCCATGGAAATCTTATTGGAGAATGCGCCGGCAACGCTCGCGGTGGGCGCCACGCTCGCGGCGGTTTCAATATCCTTCTGACCGCCGTACTTCAGAATGTCGGTGGTCACGCCGGGATAGATGGTCTCGTGCGCGAACCGCCCGATCCCGATGATCTCGTAGTGTCCCCAGCCCGGATCGATCGCAGCCTTGATGATGACGTCGGGCGCATAGTTGAACGAGAAGTTTGCAACGTTAGTGTTGGCTACCACGGTGTTATAGACCGGCAAATAGCTCGTTGTTCCGGGCTCGTTCGTGTAGTTCTGAACATAAGTGGTGGTTGCGCTGGCGCTGATCGCGGGGTTGTAGTTGCCGCCGTTGTTGCCCACGCTGCCCAGCACCGCATAGGGAGTGTCACCCGCAAGCGATGCGGTGTAGAGGATCTGCGGATTTTCCACGCCGGCGCCGATGGCGAAATGATCCCATGTCTTGGTCACGCGGAAACCATATTGCCGCGTCCACACAAAACCCACCACGTAATTCGGGTCGATGGTCTGCGGCGTCATGATGTCGCCGGACAAGTTGGAGAGCCCCTTCTTGTCTTCCGTGGCCAGCGACCACATTTGACCGCCGGTGAAAGCCCAGTGATTATTGGTTTCCGCCTGGCCCCAGAGCACGCGCTCGCGCAGCACGTAGCTGTTGGACTGGTTGTTGTTCGAAGTGCTGCCGGTACCCAGCCAGTCAGCCTCGTAGTAGCCGCGCAGGGTACCCCAGTTTACTTTTCCCTCGGCCATCAAGGTTACGCGCGACTGCCGGGCGTCCCCGTAGAACTCGCTCAGAGAGTAGGCATCCGCGTGTTCATAGGGAAGCGCGTTAAACGCGGTGGGAATATCGCCGCCCGTGGCCTTCGAGCGCCACACCGTTTCCCCCGCCAGGTAGCCGCCCGGCGTAAGCGTAATGCCCTTGTAGTGCAACGCGCTGGGATTGGAAATCGACTTCTTGATCGCAGAAGTCTCATCGGAAATCGTGGAAGCGATCGAAACCTGGTTGGCCTTGAGATCGGTAACGGTCGATTCCAGCGTGCTCACTGCAGTGGCGTTGGTGGTTACCGCCTGCTGCTGGGCGTCGGCTGCCTGCTGTGCACGTGCCGCCGCGGCCTGTGCGTCGGTCGCCGCCTGCTGCGCCTGTTTCAGTTGCGAGTCCTTGTCCGACAAGCTGTTCTTCAGGCTGTCAATCTGGCCCTGCATCTCCTGGCGGAGCGCCTGGATCTGTTCCTCAACGGTTGGGCCCTTGGGTTGGGCGGCCTTTCTGGCCGTGTGTTTCTTGGCAGGAGGTGTTGCATCGCTTGCAGTGGCATACGTGCTGACTAGACTGGCTGCCAGTATTGACGCGACAGCCGCTCGGAGTCTCAAGTTCATTGGGCCTCTCTTGTCCTCATGTCTTCGAGGTTGTTTGCGTTTCGCGCTCCATGCCGCGAGCGCTCTGTGACCCTGCCTGGCGAATTTCGACACTCGCATCCCGCCGTGTCTGATTGGCCCCGCAGGTGTAGTGGATGCTGGAGAAAAATGACTTCGGATGAGCGGTACTTTCCCACTGCTGCGTCCGCTACAAAGCCTCGCAGATTTCTATGAATATTTGACGAATTCATAGAGTTTTAACATAGCTATTCGATTGCTAACCAAAGGGTTTATTGGTCAGCATCCACCCGCCGCGCACGATATTAATGTTTCTTTAACAATCCGAACGAATATAGATTCTAACCGGATATGTCGCGTCTCCGTCACTTATAGCGCCATTGGCGCGATCAATCGGAGCGAATCTCAGTTCGATGCTCCAGCGTGCTTTATCGCATTGGTGCTCCCAGCGCTGAGTAAGTTGGCTAACAACCGGTAGGCACCGGGGACTAACTCGGGTAACTGCCGATAGAGCGCATAGGCCGCATAGATATAAGTTCCCTTGCCAGGGTGGGCAACCACGAGTCCGCCGCGTTGCGGATCCTGGCCCTCGTCGGCAGTTTCGGTCAGCGGCGTATAAGACTTGTCCCACGAATCAAGAAAGGAGTGGCCGCGTTCTTCCACCCATCCCTCGAAATCCGCCGTGGTAATTTTGTTAGGCTGGGTCATCAGGGGGTTCGCGGGATCGAGGAGCTTTACCGGAGATTGTTCGTCGACCACCCGCTCCGGCATGCGGTTGTTCATCGAAAGCGGCAGAGGGGCAGGGAACGCGCCGCTCTGGTACTGGACGATCAGGGTCCCGCCGTTGCGCACAAACTCATCGAGCCTTGGTTGCGCAGCCGTAAGCACCGGCCGATTCGAATAAGCGCGAATCCCGATCACGATCACGTTCCAGGCCGACAGGTCACCCGTAGTCAATTCGGAATCCGACAACAGATGGGGCATCGCGCCCAGTTCCTCGATCGCCTCCGGAACGTTGTCGCCGGTTCCCATCACATAGCCGATGCGCAAGCCGGGCGCCAGCTTTACGTCCACTTTGCGAGTCTTCAGCTGAGCAGGCTTGTAAAGGTTATAGGGCACCAGTCCGGGGTAGCCGAGGCTCTGCCAGCCCGACTCGTAGGTATGATCTCCCGACCGCGCCACCGCCTCCAATGTGTATGCGCCTGATTTCACCGCCGACGGCGTAACCGAAAACAGGATGGGCTCCGTATCGCCTGCAGCGGCGCGCTTGAACTGCGCCTCCGCCGGTTCCGCCCGCCAACCTTCGGGCAGCTTCAGTGTCACCGTGCCTTCGGCCGCGGCCTGTGTGTGTACAGTCACCTTCACCGGCAGTGTTCCGCCATCCAGGGGCAGAATGCGCGCTTCCGGGTCGAGGCTCACGCCGATCGCCGGCGTGACCACCAGTGGCTCGTAGTACCCGCCATGCCCCGTGGTGCGCTGAAGAGTCTGCACCACTTCTCCAAGACGAATCGACACGCCATCGAAGGTGAACTCCGCCCATGCCGCCAGCGGATAAGGAGCAAATGACCGTTCCTGCCATTCCGGCCGCGAAATATCGTAGTAGGGCTGCTCGATCGAGGGCCGCGTAAAGAACGGCTGCGTGGGCTCCGCATCGTCGGGCACTTTGAGACTGTAAATCGCATCCGACACGGGCGCTTCGCCCGCCGTGCTTAACGCGTCGCCGTGCTTCCATGGCTCCTTCGACGGGCTCTCGAACCACGTCTTTTCGAGATGCACGTCCGGCGACAATCCCGCAACGTGCACCCGTACTTTAACCTCGTCGCCGGGAGAAACACTGCGCGCTGTTTCGTCCGCCGAGTTGCCGCGGAATCCGCCTTCTTGCACCTTTGATTCATTGGTCCGAAACACCGTCAGTTCCAGACCCAGAATGTTTTCGAGCGCAGTCTGAAATTGGACAATCTTGGCGTCGAGTTCGAATAACAGGCTGGCCTTCGACTGGGCGTCGAGATCGCTTGCCGCAACCCTGGCGCGCAAGTCAAGAGTCTGCTTATAGAGGGGGCTGAGCCGGTGAGCCGTTTCCGGGCTGGGGGTGCAGGGTCCGGCTTTCGAGAACTCTTCAAGCCCGGTATCGATCCGCTTGAGATCTCTGGCCAGCCATGCGGCTTGAGGAGCTAAACCGGCGAGCCCGTCGAAGCTGGTATCGATGTCGATGCGGTGATTGTGAAACAGGTCTCCGTCTTTCTTTTCGCCTGCTTCCTCATGGCGCGAGGCACGCGGCGCCGCGGCCCATAAATGATAACGTGCTGTTCCCGGGCCGCTCAGGGTGGGATTCGCGCCGCCATTCTGTGACTTCTGCTCGCCCCATCCCTCGCGCGCAATCTGCGTATAGCTGCGCCCCAGCACCGGGTCCCAATTTCCCACCGGAATGGTCGCGTCCGTGGATGGCTGCCCCTCGATCCACTCTCCCGTGACGTAGTTACGGAATTTCGCTGGGGCCAACTTGCCGGTTGCATAGTCGAACACCTGCCCCTTATTGATGGGCGCAAACGGCGTCATGCCGTACACCGCTAGCGGCTGCCATGGCTCGACACCGTTCTTCAATTGATCGGGAAACACCTTGGGATCGCCGGCCGCCTTGAAGACTTCCTGCGCAATCTCACCCGAGACCTGGTGCTGTCCGTGGCCATCGCTCACCGCGCCAATGAAGGTCGCAAAGATCACTTCGGGCCGCTCGCGGCGGACGGCCAGCACTGCGTCGTACAGCACGCGATCGTGACCCCATCGCGCGAACGCTTCCTGCTGCGTCTTCGAGAAACCGAAGTCCGCCTCAGTGCCCCATACCTGTTTGGCGCCGTAATATTCGTCGGCCTTGAGCAGCTCCTGGGTGCGGATCACGCCCAGCGCATCGTAGCTGTCGGCCGACATCGCATTCTGGCCGCCTTCGCCGCGCGTCAACGTGTAAAGAATCGTGCGCACGCCCAGACCACGGCTCAAGTAGGTCAGGAGCGAGCCGTCCTCATCATCCGGATGCGCAACAATGTCCATGGCACTGGCCGTAGTCCTCAGGCGCCGGATGGCTTGTTCGAGCGCGGCCGCTCCCCGATCCTCAGGCAGTGGCAATGCCACTGGGCTGGGCTCGCGCGGAGGCAGTTTCGCTTCATGCGGCGCGCCTTGAGAAGCCTGTTGCGCAACCGCTTGAATCGGACTCGAACTAAAAATCAAACCGGCCGTAACAGCCAAAGACACGAATTCGCGGACCACTCGCTGGGAAAAGAACATACTCCTCCTCAGTGTACAATCCGGTGAGCGCATCAGCTGAATGACCCAGCCCTCCGACATCTCCGCGAGCCCTGCGCATCTCGAACGCCGCATCGGCCTGCGATCGGCGGTTCTGTTCAACATGCTGGAGATGATCGGGGTTGGTCCGTTCATCACGCTGCCGCTGGTGATCGCCGCGGCGGGGTTTCGTCTCTCCGTATGGGCGTGGGTGCTGGGCGCGGTGATTGCCCTGGCGGACGGGCTGGTGTGGGCCGAGCTAGGCGCGGCATTTCCCCAGGCGGGCGGATCGTATGCGTTTCTGCGCGAGATTTATGGTTCCGATCGCGCCGGCAACTGGCTCAGCTTTCTCTACGTGTGGCAACTGAGTTTTTCCGCGCCGCTCTCGATCGCTTCGGGATGCATCGGGCTTTCGAGTTTTCTGGCGTGGTTCTGGCCCGGGCTGGTTCACGCCCCCTTCGCATTTCTACCTGCGCTCCACTATGCCAACTTCGCGGCCGCGGGCGCCTGCCTGCTGGTGACGGCGCTCTTGTATCGGCGCCTCAGCGTGGTCACGGGCACGGCCTGGGTGCTGTTCGTTGGGGTTCTGGCAGCGATTGCGGGAGTCATCATCTCCGGATTCGCACATGCTTCGGCCCTGGGCGGCTGGCACATGCCGGCGGCGCCGGCGCTGGCTCTTCCCGCTGCGCTTCGGGGTCTGGCACAGGGAACGCTGCTGGCGACGTATTGCTATTGGGGCTACTACAACATCACGTTCCTGGGCAGCGAAGTGCGCAAGCCCGAGCGAACCATTCCCCGCGCTATCCTTCTCTCCGTCATGTTCGTCTCGGCGTTCTACGTCGTCATGAACCTGGCCGCCCTGCCCTCCATGCACGACGCCGCGTCGCACGCCGGAGACAGCGTGATCACGCGCGTGCAACTGGTCGCCAATATCGCGCGGTCGGCCTTCGGGCAATGGGCCGGATCCACCATGGCCGCGCTGGTCGTATGGACCGCGTTCTCCTCGGTCTTCTCGCTCCTTCTCGGCTACTCGCGTGTGCCTTACGCAGCGGCGCAAAGCGGCAACTACTTTCGTTTTCTTGCCGCCATTCATCCCCGCCACAATATCCCGCACCGGTCCCTGGTTGCTCTTGGCCTGGTAGCGGCGTGCTTCTGCTTCTTTACCCTCGACCAGGTCATCACCATGCTGGTGGTTACCCGTATCCTGCTGCAGTTCTTCCTGCAACATGTCGGCGTAATGCTGCTGCGCGCGCAGCGTCCTGAACTGCCGCGTCCGTTCCGCATCCCTTTCTACCCGCTGCCGCCCCTCGCCGCGATGGCTGGTTTCACTTTCATCCTCGCCAATCGCCCTCATGCCATCGGCGGACTTGCCGTGGCCGCTGGAATCGCGGTCTCAGGAACCCTTATTTACATGATCCGAGCGCGACGCTTGCGGCAATGGCCCTTCGCGCCCGCGCAGGTCCCTTCGTCTCAAGTCCCTTAGTCCCTATTCCGTGACATCCGTCACTTCCCCCACGAAGCCACTCCCAATACGGTTCCTCACCCGCGTATTCTTCCATCGGCGTTGACCTGGTCTGCGCCCGTGACGAGGTGTCTTCCATGCCGCTCAAGCTCAATGTCAATAACGAGGTCAGGTCGGTCGATGTGCCGCCTGACACGCCGCTTCTCTGGGTCCTGCGCGACGTGCTCGACCTGAAGGGCGCCAAATACGGCTGCGGTATCGGAGTCTGCGGCGCCTGCACGGTGCTGGTGGGCGGCAAGGCGGTGCGCTCCTGCATGACGCACGTAGGGAGTGTGGTTGGCGAAGCCATCACGACCATCGAGGGGCTCTCCGCGGACGCGACCCACCCGGTGCAAGAAGCTTGGGAAGCGCTCGACGTGCCGCAATGCGGATATTGCCAGTCGGGTCAAATCCTGGCCGCCGCGGCGCTGCTCGAGCACACGCCTCATCCCACCGACGCCGACATTGACAGCGCCATGAGCGGAAACCTGTGCCGCTGCGGAACGTATCCGCGCATTCGCCAGGCGATTCATCACGCGGCTGACGCGGCCCACGCGGGCGCGGCCCGGAAAGGCTGAAGGTACATGACTACCATCGGAAAGCTCGATCGCCGCTCCTTTCTGAAGATCACGGCCCTTGCCGGCGGATCGATCGCCCTCGGCCTCTATCGGCGTCCGTTCGCCTTTGCGCAAGCGCCCGGCAAGCGGCCCGCCTTCCAGCCCGTGGCTTTTGTCCGCATCGAACCCGGCGGCACGGTTACGGTGATGGCCAAGAATCCCGAGATCGGCCAGGGCATCAAGACCATGCTGCCCATGCTTATCGCCGAGGAACTCGACGTTGAGTGGAAGGATGTGCGCGTCGAGCAAGCGATGGTGAACCAGGATGTCTTCGGTCCCCAATTTGCCGGCGGCAGCATGTCCACGCCGATGAACTGGGACCCTCTGCGCCGTGTGGGCGCCGCCTGGCGCCAGATGTTGATTCGCGCAGCCGCGCAGACCTGGGGCGTGCCCGAGTCCGAATGCGCTACGGACTGCTGCAAAGTCGTCCATACCGCGTCGAATCGCAAGCTCACCTACGGCGAACTGGCTGCCAAAGCCGCCACGCTTACGCCTCCCGATCTGAAGTCGGTAAAGCTGAAAGACCCGAAAGACTTCCGCATTATCGGCAAATCCCAGGCGGGCGTGGACAACCGTGCCATCGTGACCGGCAAGCCCCTCTTTGGAATCGACGTCAGCCTGCCGGGAATGCTGCACGCTGTGATTCAGAAATGCCCGGTGTTCGGCGGCAAGGTGAAAAGCGCCAACACCGACGAAGTGTGCAAGCTTCCCGGGGTGCGCAAGGTCCTGGTTCTCGATGGCATGCTCGTCGCCGATCCTGCCTCGGCATGGGACGCCGGTATGGAACCGGGGGTCGCCATCCTTGCCGACACGTGGTGGCAGGCCCAGAATGCACGCAAGAGCCTCAAGGTGGAATGGGACAATGGCCGCGGCGCATCGCAGAGCACTGATGAGTTCGCCAAACGGGCCGTCGAATTGCTGAAGTCCCCGCCTGCCAACCCGGTGCGCAGCTACGGCGACGTGAGCGGCGCGTTCAAGAGCGCTCCCAAGGTACTGGAGGCCGTGTATGCCTACCCATTCCTGGCGCACGGAACTTTGGAGCCGCAGGACACTACCGCCTCGTTCAGTGACGGCAAGTTGGAACTATGGACGACCAGCCAGACGCCTGCAGAGGGCCGCGACCTTGGAGCCGCCGCGGTGGGCATCGATCCCAGCGCGGTCAAGGTGCATATGTGCCGCGTGGGCGGCGGTTTTGGCCGCAAGCTGATGAACGACTACGTGGTCGAGGCGGCCTGGCTCTCCAAACAGGCAGGCAAGCCCGTCAAGCTGGTGTGGTCGCGCGAGGACGACTTTACTCACGACGCCTATCGCCCCGGCGGCACCATCGGCCTGAAAGCCGCGCTCGACGCCAACGGCAAACTCATCGCCTGGGACCAGCACCTCATCACCTATGGGGAAGGGAAGAACATCGCGCAGTGCGGTGATATCGGCGGCGATCAGTTCCCCGGCGGCTGGGTGCCGAATTACTCCATCGGCATGACTGCCATGCCGCTGTGGTTGCGCTGCGGAGCGCTCCGTGCCCCTGGCGTCAACGCATACGGCTTTGTCCACCAGTCGTTTCTGGATGAACTGGCGATCGCGGCCGGGCGCGACCCGCTCGACTTCCAGCTTGAACTTCTGAGCGCGCCGCCGGCGGCCGACACCAAGGTCGATCTTACGAACCCCGATTCGCTGAATCCTGAACGCATGAAGGGCGTGCTGGAACTAGTCGCCGAGAAATCCGGATGGCGCAATCGTAAAAAGACTCCCGGGCGCGGCATGGGCATCGCCGCCTACTTCTGCCATTTCGGCTACTTTGCCGAAGTCGCCGAAGTCAGCGTCGACAGCGGCAACCGGGTGACGGTCAACCATGTCTGGGCGGCCGGGGACGTGGGCAGCCAGATCATCAATCCCGCCGCCGCCGAAAACATGGGCTATGGCGGCATCATCGAAGGCCTGAGCCACATGCAGCAGGAGATTACCCTGACCAACGGCCGCGTGGACCAGACCAACTATCATCAGCATCCGATGCTGCGCATGCGCCAGGCGCCGGTGATTGAAATCTTCTGGCGCAAGTCAGATTTTGCGCCCACCGGCATGGGGGAGCCGACCCTGCCGCCGACGCTGCCTGCCGTCGCCAACGCCATCTTCGCCGCGACCGGGAAGCGTGTAAGGACACTGCCGCTGAAAAGGAGCGGTTTCAGCTTCGCCTGACCATTAGAAACGCCTCAATTTGACCGGACTGCAACTGCCGGACGGGAATCTTGTAACCTCACGCACCTGCTGGTGTCTAATGGGTGCGGTGGCGTTTTTTCCACGCGAGGTCAATGCAATGCTGATACGCAAGCCGGGCGACATTCCCTCGTCGCTCATCACCCCCCGGGATGAATACATCAATCGTCGCAAATTCATGCGCGGGGCCGTTTCAACCGCGGCGCTGGCGGGAGCCGTGGCCCTGGGCTTCGACCGGCTCGCGGATGTGATTTCGCCGCGCGCGCGCGCATTCGCCGGAACCAAGCTGGAAACGGTGAAGAGCCCGCTCACCACCACCGGCGAGCAACTCACCTCCCTCGAAGACATCACCCACTACAACAATTTCTACGAGTTTGGCGTGGATAAGGGCGCGCCCTCAAAGAACGCCGGAGGCCTGCCCACGCGACCCTGGACGGTGAAGGTTGAAGGCAAAGTGAAAACGCCCAAAACCTTCGACATCGACCAGCTGCTCAAGCTGCGGCCCCTTGAAGACCGCGTCTATCGCCACCGCTGCGTCGAGGGCTGGAGCATGGTGATTCCCTGGGTGGGCTATTCGCTTTCCGAACTCATCAAGGAGTGCGATCCGCTGCCCAGCGCGAAATACGTGCAGTTCCTCTCTTACTTCGACAAGCACGTGGAGAAGTGGTGGGGCGAGGACGCGACCATCGTCTGGCCTTACTCGGAGGGCCTGCGCATGGACGAGGCCATGAACCCGCTCACCTTGCTTACCTTCGGGCTCTACGGCGAAGTGCTGCCCAACCAGGACGGCGCCCCGGTTCGCATCGTGGTGCCCTGGAAGTACGGCTACAAATCCGCCAAGTCCATCGTCACCATCAAGTTTGTCGAAAAGCAGCCGCCCACCACATGGAACGACCAGGCCGCCAACGAATACGGGTTCTACTCCAACGTCAATCCCAGCGTAGACCATCCCCGCTGGAGCCAGAAGACCGAGCGGCGCATCGGACAGGCGTTTTACAACCAGCGCCGCACCACCCTCATGTTCAACGGCTACGCCGACCAGGTGGCTTCGTTGTATAACGGGATGGACTTGAAGAAGAATCACTAAAAGCAGGGAACAGGGAATAGAAAATACAGGGGTGCCCCAGGTCTCGATTTGAGACCTGGGAGGACCTGAAAGCCCGCAGGTGCTTCGTCGGAGAACTTCGCCGAACGCCAACCCGCAAGGAACCAATGAATCGTTCGACCATCACTCTGCTCAAAACGCTCACGTGGATAGTGTGTCTCTGGCCGCTGGGACTCCTCATCTGGGGAGCCCTAACCAACCATCTCGGCCCCGACCCCATCGCGACGATCACGTTCTCCACGGGCTCAACCACGCTCAACCTGCTGACCATTTCGCTCGCCATTACCCCAGTGCGCCGCACCATCAAGCCGCTGGCCTGGATCGGCCCGTGGCGCAAGCTCATCGGCCTGTTCGCCTTCTTCTACGCCACGCTGCACCTGTTCACCTACATCGCGCTCTATGCGGGATTCAACGTGCACGCGATGATCAGCGACATCGCCAAGCGCCGCTACATCACTATGGGTCTGGCCGCATGGCTTCTGCTGTTGCCGCTGGCGGCCACTTCGTTCAACTGGGCGATCAAAAAGATGGGCGGCAAACGCTGGAAGCGCCTGCACAGGCTGGTCTACGTCGCTGCCGTCTGCGGTGTCATCCACTACTGGTGGCAGGTAAAGCCCGGCGTGCTGGCCCCTCTAACCATCACCATCATCGTGGCGGTGCTTCTCGCCGCGCGTCCGGTACTCGACTGGATCCAGGACCGCAAGCCCCGCACCACTGCTTATTCCCGCAGCTAAGGTTTCACTACTGCGGGCGGTCTCACTCCGACCGGAGCGCAGACACATTCACGTCCCCGATCTCCAGCGTGGACGAAAACTCCAGCACCGTCTGCGCCACCGGGCTCCAGTTCCTGCGGTGCAGCGGGGTGGGCCCGAGCCTTGCCAGCGCCTCCCGATGTTCCGCGGAGCAGTATCCCTTGTGGCTGGCAAGTCCGTAGCCCGGATATTGGCTGTCCAATTCCACCAGAAGCCTGTCGCGATACACCTTGGCCAGAATGCTGGCGGCGGCGATCGAGAAGCTGGTTCCGTCGCCGTGAATGACGGATTGCTGCGGGCAAGCCCAGTCGATCGTGTCGCAGCCGTCGATCAGGAGATAGTCAGGCGTCAGCGCCAGTTGCGAAACGGCGAGGCGCATGGCTAGAAGGGAAGCGTTGCGGATGTTGATGCGGTCGATGGTTTCGACATCCACGGCGGCAATGGCCCAGGCCACGGCCTGCGCCCGGATCAGCACGTCCAGTTCGTTCCGCTTCTTCTCGCAGACCTTCTTGGAGTCGTCAAGTCCTTCCAGGCGGCACTTCGGCGCCAGGATTACCGCCGCAGCCACCACCGGCCCGAACATCGGCCCACGGCCCACCTCGTCGCAGCCGGCAATGCGCAGGAAGCCGCATCTGCGCGCAGCTCGTTCAAGCTTCCATCCGCAAACGGGTGCCTTGGCCATGCAGCCAGTATAAAAACGAAAGCCCTCAACCCGAACTGGATTGAGGGCTTTCTTGTGTGCAAAAGGGGTTCGAAACCTGGTACTGCCCTTACGCCTTGGTGGTCTCGCGCTCCACTTCCTTCAGACGGGCGGCCTTTCCGCGCAGTCCGCGGATGTAGAACAGCTTGGCGCGCCGCACCTTGTAGCTGCGGATCTTTTCGACCTTGTCGACTACCTTGGAATTAAAAGGAAAGATGCGCTCGACGCCCTGGCCGAAGCTCATCTTGCGGACGGTAAAGGTGCCCTGGGGTCCCTTGTTGATCGCGATAACCAGGCCCTCGAAGGCCTGCAGGCGCTCTTTATCGCCTTCCTTGATCTTGACCTGGACGCGAACCTGGTCGCCGGGCACAAACTCGGGGAGATCGGTGCGCTTGAGCTTGTCGGCCAGGCGCTGCATAACGGGATGAATTGACATGGTTTCTTCCTGCGATTGAACTTACGGGGTCCCCGGCGACAGGTCTTCGTCGCTGGGGTGGCCGAGAACCTTAAGTTTAACAGAGAAGTGTCCCCTACACCTAATCTCTAGCAGCCATTCGGGTTCTCGCTGGAGTATATTGGCCGCCATGGACGAAAAGCGCGAAATGCTCCGCCACACCGTCGCGTCGCTGGCCTATCGCGCCGCGCGTGCGCTCGAGGATGCCCCGGAAGGATTTGCCGATTTCTACGGGGTCGGACGGCAGCCGGTCCAGATCCTCGCCCATATGGGTGATCTGTTCGACTGGGCGCTCAGCGCCGTGCAGGGGAATGAACGATGGCGCACTTCCAGGCCCCATGCCTGGGTTATCGAGCAACAGCGTTTTTTCGCGCTTCTTCACGCCTTCGATGCCTATCTCGCTTCGAATGAACCGCTCTACGCGTCGGCCGAGGCGCTCTTCCAGGGGCCCATCGCCGATGCGCTTACCCACGTGGGCCAAATTGCGATGATGCGCCGTCTGGCCGGATGCCCGACCAAGGGCGAAAATTTCTATGTTGCCCAAGTAAAGGCGGGACAGGTGGGGTCAGAACAACCGGAGGCGGTACAGCCGTTCCGATAGCAACGGACGTCGCCCAATACCGCTGCGGCTTGGGGTGATACGATTTTCACGCCGCAACAAAAAATCCCCGTCAACCCGGACAATGCATGACTGCAATCAAGAGCTTCCCTGTGCTCGGCGACTTCGTCGAAATGTTAGTCACCCAGGACATGACTCAAGGCGCTTCGGCCACTTTGCTCGAAACCTCTCCGCCCGGAGGCGGCCCGCCTCCGCATCAGCACCACAACGAGGATGAGACGTTCTTCGTGGTGGAGGGTGAATACGAGCTTCTCATTGACGGCGCATGGATCAAGGCATCGGCGGGCGACGCTTTTTATCGCCGCCGCGGGACCCTTCATGGGTTTCGCAACTGCGGCGCCACCGACGGCAAGATGCTGATCGTGGTTCAGCCCGGAGGATTCCAGAGCTACCTTGAGGAGATTTCTCCGCTCTCCGTCCCCCAGGACCTTGCCAAATTGATCGAGATATCGAATCGCTACGGCATTACGTTCCCGGGGATCTCGGCTCCCTGACCAGGGACATTCGATCCGCGCTTCATCGAACGAAGGGCAGGTACGCCCGCGTGGTGCGTTTGTACTGGTTAAACTCGTCGCCGAAGCGCGACGCCAGCAGTCCATCTTCCGCCAGCACCCGGATTTCGGTTCCGACCAGGTAGAAGATCACTCCCGCAATCAGCATCGGCCACCACGCCTTGGCCAGACCGGTCTCGAGCAGCATTCCCAGCAGCGACGCATAGATGGGATGGCGCAGCCAGCGATACGGCCCGGTTCGGATCAGTTCGTGATCCTCGCTGAGTGCGGCTTCAAAGCGCCACTGCTTGTCGAGGTGGCGGGTGGCCATCCACGCCAGAACCACGGCGGGCGGCCCCACGATCATCGAGGCGATCAGTGATGCGGCGGACTTCTCAAATCCCAACGCCGGCTGAACGAAAGCCCACTCACACGCAAACCCCAGCATCACCAGAAGAATTCCCCAGCGAGATGCGGGAGCACGGACTGCCTTCTTTTTTCCGGCAGCGCGTTTTTGCGGCCTGACGAAGGCCAGCGACCAGGTGACCCAGCAGATTCCGAGAATCACGTAAGCAGCGATCCGCAGCATGGCAGGATTATGTCATTGGCCGCGGCGGATCGAATCCAACAATTTCTGATCGTCTTTGCTGAGTTGGGCATGGGCGAGCAGATCGGGCCGGTTGGCCAGCGTCTTGCGCAACTGCTGTTCGCGCCGCCAGCGGCGGATCTGCAGATGGTCGCCGTTGAGCAGCACTTCCGGCGTGCGCAGCCCGCGAAACTCGGCCGGCCGCGTGTAATGCGGGTAATCCAGCAGCCCGCCCGAACCGTGCTGCGATCGCGGCACACCATCCACATCGGTGGTAATTGCCGCATCGGCCACTCCAAAGCTTTCAAACTCGCCCGACGCTTCATTCCCAAGCACGCCGGGGATCAAGCGCATCGTAGCGTCGAGCACCACCGCGGCCGCAAGCTCCCCGCCGCTCAGCACGTAGTCGCCGATCGAGAGCTCCTCATCGCAGTAGAGCTCGTTGATGCGCTCGTCCACGCCCTCGTATCGCCCGCAGATCAGCACCACCCGCTCGAGTCGCGCGAGCTCACGAGCCATCCTCTGCGTAAACGGCCGTCCCTGCGCCGACAGCAAAATCACCCGCGCCGGTAATTGAAGATTTTCACCCCGAGGGACGGTCGCCTCCCAACCTCCAGAGTCCCGTGCCCCATCCTTTCGATTTTGTTCTGTCCAAAGGGTGGAACCGCTCGTACTCCGCTCAGCCTTCGTACCAAGCCCCAGTGACTCCAGAGCTTCTGCCAGCGGCTCGGGTTTCAGCACCATTCCCTCGCCGCCCCCGAATGGCCGGTCATCGACGGTTCTGTGCCTGTCGTGCGTGAAGTTGCGCAGGTCGTGCACATTCACCGTCACCCGTCCCTCGGCCTGGGCTCTCCGCACGATGCCGTGCTCGAAAAAGCCGGCAAAGAATCCGGAAAAGATCGTGATGATGTCGAAGCGCATCGTCCTGTTCAATGCTATGGCAAGCTTCCGGTGCATGGCCATATTCCAGGTGCAAATCCGGTTTCCATGTGATTTACTCTCAGGAAACCAAAGAAGCAGTCATGAATCGTTCGCTGAAACGCTGCGGCGTCACGGCCTGTCGATGGAATCTGTGCTTTAATGTTGACCATCCATCATGCCCGACATTGAACAGCTCTTAAAGCGCTGGCAGTCCGCCGGAGTTCTCGACGGCGTCGCCGCCGCCCGCATCCGCGCCTGGGAAGCAGAACAGAAGCAGACCACCGGTCTGGCGTGGCAGGGAATCGTCGCACTCATCCTTGGCGGCCTCCTGCTCGCAACCGGCGTCGTGCTGTTTGTCTCCGCCCATTGGGACGACATAGGTCCCGGCGCGCGCTTCGCCCTTGTCGTCACCATGGTCGCGGTGTGCCATCTTGCGGGCGCTCTGGTCCGCGACAACTACCGCGCCCTGTCTACAGCGCTGCACGCTGTCGGAACCGTCTCAACCGGCGCCGCCATCGCCCTCGTTGGCCAGATCTTCAACATCGAGGAACACTGGCCCGCGGCCATCCTGCTTTGGACCGTCGCGGCCCTCGCCGGCTGGATCCTGCTCCAGGACGAGATCCAGCAGACCCTGACGTTGCTTCTCCTCCCGGCATGGCTCTTCTGCGAACTCGAGTATTCCACCCAGCAGCACATCGGCCAGGAGATATACCTGGGCCGGTTTCTCTTTGTGTGGTCGATCTTCTATCTCACCGTCTTCCTCGACTCGCGCAGCAAAGTAGTTCATGGAATCCTGTTGGCTGCGGCGGCCATTGCGGGCGCAGTCGGTACCGGCCTCATGACCGCGGGCTGGTCTTCCTGGTCCGCCACCCAGACGTTCATCCCCTTCGGAACCTGCTTCTGGGCCTGGACCGCGATTGCGGTTCTGCCCCTGGTGGTCGCAGCCTTCAAAGGGCACTGGGGCCTCATCCCTCCCACCTGCGCCGTAGTCGTTTCCATTGCTCTGCCGTGGTTCCAGCACGTCTCGATTCAGTCCTACGATTACGGTACGGGCGTGAAGAGTTCCTACACCCGCAGCGACCCCAACCTCGCCGCCTATGCCCTGGTCGCCGTCTTTGCCGTCTTCATCATCTGGTGGGGAATGCGCCAGGTAAGCCGCGCTCTGGTCAATCTTGGCATCGTCTACTTCGCTATCTCTGTCGCCTGGTTCTACTGGAGCAACATCTTCGACAAGGTCGGCCGCTCGCTCGGCCTCATCGGGCTGGGCATCCTCTTCCTCGCCGGCGGATGGGCTCTCGAAGTCACCCGCCGCGGCCTGCTGGCCCGCATGGAAAAGCCTCAAACAGCCATCGTGGAGGCGCAATGAAACTCGGACCGCTTAAATTTTACGGCGTCTCCCTCGCCCTGCTCGTCATCCAGTTGGTCCTGGTCTGCTCCATCGCGGCCAAGTATCTCTATCAGCGGTGGACGTGTCCCCGTGTCTGGACCCGCACAGTGGCCTACGATCCAGAAATGCTGATGCGCGGCCGCTACCTGGGCCTCCAACTCACCGTCGATGGATGCCAGAGCACGCTGCCGTCCGCGAAGCGGGCCGAGTTTCCCCGCGACGTCAACGGGGCGGCGGTGGCCGGCAACTACATGGTCCGCACGGAGCGGGAAGTCGAGTTTCCCGCGGAACTCAAGGTCATCAACAACCGATTGTCGGCGATTTACATTCGCGACGAAGAGAAGGGTCGCTCCGGGCAGTTAGTCATGGTTTCGCAGGGGTCGCACTGCGACCAGATGCGCCTGTCAGCGCCGGTCAACTTCTACATCTCCGAGCACGCCCAGGGGCCGTTGCCCCGCACTCCCGGCGCCGAACTCTGGATCGAAGTCACCGTTCCGCCCAAAGGCCCGCCCCGCCCCATCCAACTTGCCCTCAAGCAGAACGGCGAATGGCGGCCGCTGGAATTTCAGTAGTCAGGCGTTCAGATCCGCCAGCCCCTCTGGGAGCGCCATCTCCACGCGCCTGGCCTCGAGATCGATCTTGCGCAGATAGCTCTTAACGAACGGCACAAGGACTTCGCCCGAGGTCCCGCGCACAATCAGCATCGGCACCCGCCCCACCCCTCGCTCCACATTCTCAATCTCGCCAACGCTTGTCGCTGTGCCCGTTGCCACATCGACTAGCAGGCAACCGATCAGGTCGGCGATGTAGACCTCATCTTCCGCGAGCACGGCGCGCTGTTCGAGCGGAATAGCGACGATCGTCCCCGTCAGCGTTTCTGCTTCGGAAATGGACTCAACGCCCGCGAAGTGCAGGACCACTCCGCCCTTGTGCAGCCAATAATTTGTCAGTTCGATAAGCCGAGGTGTAGGCCTGTCGGCAGGGGGGCGGCGAGCAGCCACACCTTCAGGCAGCAGCCAGAGTTGCCGCCGTTCCGCAAACTTCTCTGGAAAGTCGGTGAGGATCTCGGCGAAGACCTCGCCTTTGCGCCCTTGGGGACGTCGAATGCGCGCCAGCCATACCCAATCTGCAGGTTCCCCCGGTGGCGTCACTCCTGTCTCCAGGTCTTGATCCTCAACTTCCCCCTGTCAGCCCAGTCAGCCCTGCTCGTCTTCTTCCAGTATGTCGAGCGTGTAGCGGTGGTGCAGCTTCATGCTCACTGCGCCCAGAATGGTGCGCACCGAGCGGGCTGTACGGCCCTGTTTGCCAATCACCTTGCCCACATCCTGGGGCGCAACCCGAAGCTTGAGAACAGTATTCTCTTCCCGCCCCACGGATTGCACTTCTACGGCTGCCGGTTCGTCTACCAGGGCCCGCGCTATTTCGCGGACCAGTTCCTCTACTGCAACCATTTCATTCTGGGTCATGCACTTGCCCCTGACCTATCTGCCCCGGTACGTGGCGACTTCGGAACAGTGCGCCGATAGTAACAGCACACACGGGTCGCCGTCAGCAATTGTGTGCAAACAACTTGCACACAAACAGGGGAGGGAAGTTTGCTTACGCGGCCGTAGGTTCGGCCGTCGCAGCCTGCGCAGGAAACTTCTCCACCAGCTTCGCCACAATGGGAGAAAGCTGCGCGCCAACGCCGCGCCAGTACGCAACACGTTCGTGCTTCAGATTCACTGAAGCGGGATTGGTGCGGGGATTGTAGGTGCCTACGACTTCGATCGAACGGCCATTGCGAGCCCGGTCCTTTTCGATCACCACCACACGATAATAGGGCTGCTTGCGGGCGCCAACACGCGCCAAACGAATCATCACCACGGCGATACGGTTCCTTTCAAAGTCCTTTTGCTCTGGTTTGTGTCCCTCGGGAAATTCGGGACCGGGCGGCAAATGCCACACGCATGCCTGCCACCATGGGCCAGACACACCAATCCAGCCGTGCAGAACACAACATCTAAGTATCGCCGATAGTGACCCTTTCGAGCAAATCGACCGGTCCTGGCCCGCACCGAACGGAAACGCAAATTTCCCATGCCCCTCCTTTGCGATCTTCTGTCGCAAGGGTGAAAGACCAAGACCCCAACGCTGGGACGATTCGATCCTTCGCGCCGCCTGCCTCCGCCTGCACGATGGCCTGAGTCATCCCCGCCACCTCCCCGGAAACAAGAACCGCAGCATCGGCTTAACCCGCCGCGCCCAGCTCGGTTCATCGTGCGTACCGTCGGCAACCCGCTCGAAGTGCAGGGTCTCGCCGGGAATCCAGCCATTCGCCTTCAGCCGCCGGGCCAGCATCTCGGTATCCCGCATGGTCCGCTGCCCCTCCCGTTCGCCCACATCGAGCCAGAGCCGCGGGCGCTCCCAGATCTGCGGTGCTCGCTCGTTCAGATACCCGAGAATGCTCTTGTGGTTCCACCACACGCTGGGCGACATCACGGCCAGCCTTCCAAAGCGATGCGCCAGCCGCAAACCCAGGTAGAGAGTAACCAGCCCCCCCAGCGAAGATCCTCCCAGCCCCGTCGATCCGCGATCCCCCCGCACGCGGTACCGGCGCGTCATCCAGGGCATCAGATCGTCCGTCAGGAGCTGCCCGTAGCGTTCGGCCTCGCCCCCGCCGCGCTGCCAGTCGCGCTCGTGCGTATATTCGGCCAGTCTCCGTTCCCCGGTGTTGTAGATCCCCACGATCACCAGCGGTTCCACCTCGCCCGCCTCGATCAATTCGTCTGCCTGCTCGCGCATCTCCCACGTGCGGCCCTCGATGAACGAAGTGCGCCCGTCAAATAAATTCTGCCCATCCTGCATGTAGAGCACGGGATAAGTGCGCGTCGATTCTTCTTCGTAACCGGGAGGAAGATAAATAATGATGTCGCGCGCATCCGGCAGGTGGCGGCTCGCAAATCCCCGATGCAATCGCAGCCGCGGATGCGGCGTGTCGCCGGACTCAGCCAGCAAACCCTCAGGTCGATCGTTGCATGGCTGCGATTCCGGTTCCGGATTCAATCGGTACGACCTCGGATCGAAGGGTGGTGCTCGCGAAGACGGCCAGGCCAGGAGAGCAGCCTGTGAATGTTACAGTATCAAGAACACTGCAGTTTCCCAAACCTCTTCGCTCAATCACTTCTCTCGTCTTGTCCTGAGCGCTGGGAAGGACCCGCAGTCGTCTTTTGTGCGGCAATTCATAACTCCAGGACCAGGGAAAAAATGAATCGCGAGTTTCACAAATGGTATTCCCCCCGCCTCGGCCGCGACATGGAACTGCTAGTCTTTGGCCACGCCGGATTGCCTGTGCTTGTCTTTCCCACCTCCGGCGGCCGCTTCTACGAATTTGAAGACCGCAACATGATGGCTTACGTCTGGGGTCGCGTCGAGGCCGGAGAACTGCAGTTCTACTGCGTGGACTCGGTCGATATGGAAAGCTGGTACAACCGCAACGTACCCCCGCGCTGGCGCATTGCCCGCCACGTCCAGTACGACGACTACCTCATCCACGAAGTCGTCCCGCTTATCCGCCAGAAAAACCACGACGCCCACCTGGTCGCGCTCGGCTGCAGTTTCGGCGGCTATCACGCCTTGAACATCGCGCTGCGCCACCCCGACGTCTTCACCGGCGTGCTGTCAATGTCCGGCGCATTCGACACTAGCAATTTTCTGCACGGGTATTACGATCAAGACGTCTACTTTAACCAGCCCACGCACTATCTTCCCAACATGGGCGATGCGTGGTTCCTAGACCGCTACCGCCGCAACACCTACGTGCTGGGAACCGGATGGGACGATCAGTGCCTCGGTCAGAATCAGTACATGGATCGCCTCATGAACGACAAAGGCATTCCCCACAAGCTCTATATCTGGGACACGTGGAATTCCCACGACTGGCCCACGTGGCAACGCATGATCCAGGAATATTTGTAACCCAGGGAAACGGGGATCACCCACGACGCTTCCATGCCCATCTTTGGCTTTTTACTGGCGCAAGGGTGGGAAAGAACGATCCTCGATCGCACCCTTTGATGTCCGCCGCGCGATGAGAAGATAAGTCTAGTTCAACCCCAGGAGTCCTTCATGAGCGATCTGAATCCCTACGACAAATTTCTCGATGGCCGCCCGGTTCACGAGATCCTCATCGCCACTCCCGCGGCTCTTGCAGGCCTCATCGAAGCCATCGGTCCCGAAAAATCCGCAACCCCGCCCGCGCCCGGCAAATGGACCGCCGCCGAAATCATCTGCCATCTGGCCGACTGCGAAATGGTCTTTGGTTTTCGATTGCGTCAGACGCTGGCTGAAGACAACCACACCGTCCAGCCCTTCGATCAGGAAAAGTGGGGTATCCAGTACTACGGCATCCCGGCGAGCCAGGCGCTCAACGTCTTTTCCGCCATGCGCGGCTGGAATCTTCAACTCCTGAAGACGATTTCGCCCCAGGATGCCACCCGCAAAGTCACACACCCCGAACGCGGGGCCATGACGTTTGAGACCATCGTCGAAACCATGGCCGGCCATGATCTGAACCACATCGGGCAATTGCAGCGCATCGCCGCCCAGAAGGGCTGAGCCGGATCCCTTTGGGGGATCCGGCTCCCGTGCTCACTTCGGTTTTACTGGAACATTTTTGGTCTTTGCGGAATCTCCGGAGTCTTTCTGCGGGGTATCGCCATGGCGCTTGTCGTGATGGGCCTTTGCTTTCGCGATCTCCTCCTCCGACATCTGCACATGGTGATCGGACTGCAATACATCGTTCGCTACGGAGCTGTTTTTCTCGGATTTGTTCATGGTTCCTCCTCGGCGGTGAAATGTGGGCGCATCGCGAGTCCGCCGTGAGATCCAGGCGAGTTCACGGATTCCCGTGCACTAGGCGAGGGCATTAGCCTCCCAGGTTTCAGAATGGAAACCTCGGGCACCCGCACCCCGGACTCCGCAAATCTCGCTCCGGGGCGGATCGGATGAATCTGCCGCCCTGATACTCCGTGAGATGCCCCAAATCGAACCCGGACCGCCTCTTCGGGAACATAATAGTCCGATCGGTCCGTGAAGGGCAGGATCCCCGGCCTGGCCGGTCTATCGTTTGCGCGCGATATCGCACAGCATGTCGGAGTGGATGTTCAGGCCGATGTTGGTCATGTTGTAGAAATGCTCGCTCGCCACCAACCACACAATCTCGCAGATCGCCCGCTCGGAATAGTGGCGCCGCACGCGTTCGAACGTCTCCTCCGAGACGTTCCTGTCCCGAGTCAGTTCCGTCGTATAGTCGAGCGCCGCTCGCTCCGCTTCGCTGAACAATGGGCTCGTTGGATAGTCGGCCAGCGCGTCAAATTTCGCTTCGTTCATCGACGCCTTGACCACGAAGTATCGCCCGATATCCACGCAAAATTCGCACACGTTGATGTGCGCCACCTGCTCGCGTATCAGAAACGCCGTCTCGGCGGGCAGCGTCAACCGCTTGTCCAGCTTGGCGATCTTCGCCACAAACATGCCGAACGCCGCGGGCAGGCGCGAATACACCACCTTGACCGGCGTCGGCACCTTGCCAAACCGCTTCTTCGACATCTTGTAAGCGATCTTTTGAATCAGGCCCTGCGGCTGCTCAATCGGGGGAAGATAGGTGCCCATGGAAATGACCTCGCCTTTATTCTTACGCGAGGGCATTCCCGGTGGTTACACAAGAAGACTGAGAACTGGCAACTGTCTTACTGCGACACGATCTCGGCCAGTTCCGGCATCGCCCTGGGGCTCTTGAGACTCTCGAGGAGCCACGCCATGTTTCGGCCCAGGGTCTTCATGGTGGCAATGCCTTCCTCGTCCTGTTCCACGTCGCCGATTTCGCGCCCGATGCCGATGTTCCAGTAGGACGAGCCGGGAATGATCATCTCGTTGATCAGGAAGAAGTGGTTGAGCGAATCAAACGTGTGAATCGCCCCAGCTCGGCGCACCGACACCACCGCCGCTCCCACCTTGTGGCGGAAGATGCCGTCATTGGCCTTGGCCACCGTGCAGGCCCGATCCATCAGCGCCTTGATCTCCGGAGTCACGTCCGACACATACGTGGGCGATCCGAACAGAATCCCATTGGCCAGCGCCATCTTTTCGATAAGAACGTTGCCCATGTCGTACGACTGAGCGCACAAACCATCCCGTCGCGCCGTGCACTTGCGGCACGAAAGACAGCCGTGGATCCTCATCCCGCTCAGTTCCACGAGCTCCGTTTCGATGCCTTCCATCTCCAGTTCCCGCAGAACGTAGCGAAGCAGGATGGCTGTGTTTCCGCCCTTGCGGGGGCTGCCGTTGATCGCGATTACCTTTAAATGCTGTCCGTGCATCGATTGCCTCTCCTCGATGTCCTTCCGCGTGGAGTGCGGCCGGTAAATTCCCTGGAAACCTCGATTGTGTATCGCGGCCAGTAGCCCTTGGCTGTGTGTCACATCACATATGTCATCCGGGTTTAAGGGGCGATTCGCGGGTCAGCCTCTATGCGCCTGGGGAACCTTTTCCTACACCGGTGGTCCAAGCAAATAGCATCTCGGTTCAATCCAGGAGGATCTGTGCGCTACCTCGTGATCGCCTTTTGTTTTGCCGCCTCCACCATTGCCGTCTCAGCCGAACCGCCCACCACTCCGGTATCAAAGCCTCAACATCCCGCGCCGCTAGTGCAAGCGGCCCCACCGCAGGTGGTCAAGGACCTTCCGGTCCGCAAGGTGGTGCTCTACAAAAACGGCGTTGGCTACTTCGAGCACGCCGGCAGCGTCACCGGCAACCAGCGTGTCGCGGTCGACTTCACTTCGGCGCAATTGAACGATGTGCTTCAATCGCTCACCGTGCTCGACGGAGGCGGAGGCCGCATCGCCGGCGTAAACTACAACTCCACCACGCCGCTGGCTGAACAGCTCAAATCGCTCTCGCTCGGCATGAGCGAATTCCCCACCTCAACGGAACTCTTCCAGGCGCTGCGCGGTCAGAGGGTGGAAGTGACCGGGGGCCCGGGTGGACCGATCACGGGACGCCTGATGTCCATCGAGTTGCACACGGAGTCGATCGGCAACGGCGACACGACTGTTGCCAAGAACTATCTCACCCTTGTCGCTGTGGCTGGGGGCGTGCGCGTCATCGAACTCACGCCCGCACTGAGCGTACGCCCCATCGACGCCAACCTGCAGGGCCAGCTCGACCGCTATCTCGAACTGCTCAGCTCCACCCGCTCCACCGGCCTTCGTCACCTCACCCTCGACGCCCTCGGACAAGGGCAGCGCGATCTGCGCGTCAGCTACATCAGCGAAGTGCCGGTGTGGAAGTCGACCTACCGCCTCGTCTTCCCGCGCGAATCCACCAGCAAGGCTGTTCTGCAGGGCTGGGCAGTAGTCGACAACACCATCGGCGCCGACTGGGACAACGTGCGGCTAGCCCTGGTCGCCGGCGCCCCGCAGAGTTTCATCCAGCCGCTGTCGCAGCCGCTCTACGCCCGCCGGCCCGAGATCCCGATCAGCACCACCGCGCAGACCACGCCGCAAACGCATGAGGCAGCTGAAAGCAAGCAGTTCGACAGAATAGACTTTGCGGCGAAGATTGCCGCGCCGCCGCAAGTCGCCATGCGTGACCGAAACCAGCAAAATAACTTCGCGTCGACCCAGACCGTTGAAGTCAACTCAGCGGAAATTGCCAATCCCAATGCCGGTCCAGTGAATAGCGGCCCCCTGGACGGCATTGGCACTGGTGCTGGCTCGGCCGGCGGAGTCTACCGCCCCTCCGACGCCATCTCGGAAGGCGACGTCTCCACCAACGCCTTTGACGACTTTTTCGAATACGCGCTCACTCAGCCGGTCACCATCCACAAGAACGAATCGGCCATGGTGCCCATCCTCCAGCAGGAACTCCCCGCCGAACATGTAACCCTCTGGAGCGAACGAGAGCGCCAGCCTCTCCGCGCCGTCTGGCTCAAGAACGACTCGAAGCTTACCCTCGATTCGGGCAGCTTCTCCATCTTCGAGAGCGGCGAATTCGCCGGCGAAGGCCTTCTCGATCCCATCCATCCGGGCGAGCGCCGTCTTCTCTCCTACGCGTCTGACCAGGCCGTCAAGGTGCATCGCGCCGGCTTCGCCGACACCCGCACCCTCCACCACATTGCCATGCACAACGGCGTGATGGTCGAAACCACCAGCGCCGTCACCGAAAGCACCTACACCGTGACCAACGGCGCCGACGAATCGCGCGTGGTGGTTGTCGAGCATCCCCGCCAACCCAACTCCGAACTCGAATCGGAAACGAAGCCTGCGGAAACCAGCGCTAAAGCCTATCGCTTCCGCGTCACGGTCGAGCCGCACAAGTCGGTCGACCTGCAGATCGGCGAAAAGGCCAACCTCTCCGAGCGCGTCGACATCAACGCCAACCAGTTCCAGCAGGAATATCTTGTCAACGTCAGCAAATACACGCCCGATCTCGAACAGAAGCTGCGGCCGCTGATCGATGCCGAACTGGCTTTTGAAAACCTGACCAGCCAGATCGCCGAAAACGAACGGAAAGAGAAGACCCTGGCTGCTGACGAAGCCCGCGACCGCGAAAACCTGACCGCCCTCAAGGGCAACGAGGCCGCCAAACGCTTTGTGGAAGAACTGAATCGCGCCGAAGACGAAATCCAGTCCGCCCGCAAGGAGCACTCCACTCTCATCCAGCAGCAAGAAGCCGCCCGCGCCCACCTCGACCTCGAGATCGCAAAAGTCGCTTTCGAGACCGACCTGTCGGTCGTCACCCTGAACACCCGCTCCGGCGCCCTATCCAGGCCCTGACACACGTGCCTTACACTGTTCTAGATTTGGGTGCTCCGCCTTCGCTGCGTTTAGTGCGGCTGAGCCGGGGTCGGATCAGCCCATTTCGGAGGAGGGCAGCGGCATGAAAAAGATCGGCGTTCTGTTCGGCATGGAGAACAGCTTTCCCGGCGCACTGGTCGAGCACATCAACGCCCGCAACGTTGCAGGAATCCAGGCGGAATTCGTCGAAACCGGCGCCGTCCACCTGGACTGCCCACCCAAATACGCCGTCATCGTCGATCGCATCTCCCACGACATCCCCTTCTACCGCGCTTTCCTGAAACACGCCGCCCTCCACGGCACTGCCATCATCAATAACCCCTTCTGGTGGTCGGCCGATGACAAATTCTTCAACTACACCCTGGCCGAAAAGCTCGCCGTCGCCGTCCCGCCCACGGTGATCCTTCCCCACAAAAGCTATCCGGAAGGCACCACCGAACGCTCCATGCGCAACCTCGAATATCCGCTCGACTGGGACAGCGTATTCCGCTACATCGGCGAACATGGTTTCCTCAAGCCCGTCGACGGCGGCGGCTGGCGCGACGTCTACCACATCCACAACCGCGAAGAGTTCTTCCGCGCCTACGACCAGACCGGAAACCTTTGCATGATGTATCAGAAGGCGGTCAACTTCAAGGAGTACTTCCGCTGCTACGTGGTGGGCCAGAAGAAGGTCCACATCATGCCCTACGACCCGCGCAATCCCCACCACGAGCGCTATCTGCAGAACCCGCCGGCCTACGACAAAAAGCTCCTCAAGCGCGTTGAGCAGGACGCCCTCAGGCTCTGCCAGGCCCTCGGCTACGACCTCAACACGGTAGAGTTTGCGGTCGAAGATGGCATCCCCTACGCCATCGATTTCATGAACCCCGCCCCCGACGCCGATCTCCACTCCGTCGGCCAGGCGAACTTCGACTGGATCGTGCGCGAAGTGGCCGACCTCGCCATCGCCAAGGCCCAGGCCGGCCCACAACTCCTCGACCTGAACTGGGCGTCATTCCTCAAAGGCGCGCCCGCCCAGCCGCCAACGCAGTCCACACCGAAAAAAACAAGCGCCAAACCCAGGAAAGCCAAATCGCCAGACCCGGAACCGGTGGCTGCGGGGCAGGGAACTGCGTAGACTATTCCACCAGCGATCGCAAGTGTCCCACTAATCAGAAAACCGACGCTCCGTGCCCCATCCTTTCGCCTTTTTTTCTGGCGAAAGGGCGGGCGGCCACCGAACCGCAATTTTCCGGCGGTTCCAACCACAGCATGTCCCGCAACGCCGATGCTGACGGTTGCAACGAACCTCGATCGGATCACGAGGTCAGAAACCAGGTCTCCGCTTATTCCCTATTTCCGAATCCTTGTCTTTCACGTGCCTGCGCCAGCAAGGACTGTACCTCCCCATCGCTGGTTGGTTCGAAGTGGCAATAGAACTGGCTCACCGCCTCCAGCGGATCGGGCGTCCACGCGCATACCATCTGGTCGACTTCTTTGCTAAGTTCCATGCACGTGCAGCGCGCCGCCACGGGAACCGCCACCGTCACCCGCTTCGCCCGCGATCGAACCGCCCCGATCGCCGCCCGCATGCTCGCCCCGGTGGCAAGCCCATCGTCCACAAGGATCACGCCGCCATCGCCGAACTGCACAGCCGGACGCCCCTCGCGATAAAGGTTCTCCAGCCGCTCGAGTTCCTTTTGTTGCTCCTCGATTAGCGGGCGCAGCATTTCTTCGCTTACCCGGAAATCGTGTACTACCTCGTAGTTGAGCACCACATCTCCACCGCTTGCCACCGCACCCATGGCATACTCGCGATTCCCCGGAGCGCCGAGTTTGCGCACGATGATCACATCCAGTGGAAGCCCGCATGCCCGTGCCACCTCAAACCCCACCGGCACCCCGCCCCGTGCCAGCCCGAGCACAGTTGCGTCTTTCAGATCGGGCAAATTCGCGTCAATCAACGCCCGCGCCAGCACCCGTCCCGCGTCCCTTCGGTCGTGGAAGATCACCCCATGCACACCCGCGATTGTAAGCCTCTCCACCGCTCGTTTCCGGACCTCCGATTCCTGATCACGGATCACGGCTCACTCCGCGCGTGCTTTACAATTGCCCGCAAGCTGTCCCAGGAGACTTCATGCGGCCATCGTTCTCGCTCGGCATTGAAGAGGAATACCAGACCATCGATCCGGTCACGCGCGATCTCCGATCCCATATCGAAACCGAGATGCTGGCACAGGGCAAGCTGCGTCTCGAAGAGCGCGTCAAAGCCGAGATGCACACCTCCGTCGTTGAAGTGGGAACGCGCATCTGCCGCAACATCGACGAGGCCCGCCAGGACATATACGAGCTGCGCCGCGAGATGATCAAGCTGGCCCGCGAGCATAAACTCGAACTCGTCGCCGGCGCCACCCATCCCTTTGCCGACTGGCGCACCCAGCAGATTTATCCCGACCCGCGCTACCACCAGGTGGTCAAGGACCTGCAACTGGTCGCGCGCGCCAATCTCATTTTCGGTCTCCACGTCCACGTGGGCATCGAGGACCGCGAAGCTGCCATTCGCATCATGAACTCGATGCGCTACTTTTTGCCTCACATCATGGCGCTCGCCACCAACTCGCCCTTTTGGCTCGGTATTAACACCGGCTACAAGGGCTACCGCGCCAAGGTATTCGAGAACTTCCCCCGCACCGGCATCCCCGATGCCTTCTCCAGCTACTCCGAGTTCGAGAACTACGTCAGCCTTCTGGTTCGCACCAACTGCATCGACAACGCCAAGAAGATCTGGTGGGACATACGCCCCCATCCCTTCTTCAACACCGTCGAAGTGCGCGCCTGCGACATTCCGTTGCGCGCCGAAGAAACCGTCGCCATTGCCGCGCTTATTCAGGCCACCGCCGCGTATCTCTACAAGCTGCACGAGTCCAACCAGGACTTCCGCCAGTACGCGCGGCCGCTCCTGATGGAGAACAAATTTCGCGCCGTGCGCTACGGCCTCGACGGGCAGCTTATCGACTTCGGCAAGCAGCAGGAGGTTCCCGAGCGCGATCTCATCGAGGAATACCTCGCGCTGATCGACCCGGTGGTCGATGAACTAGGCAGCCGCGAAGCCGTCGATGGCGTTCGCAAGATCCTCAAGACCGGAACCGGCGCTGACCGCCAGCTCAAAGTCTTCGAAGAAACCAAGGGCGACCTCAAAGCCGTAGTCGATTACATGGCTGAAGAAACACGGGCAGGTTTGTGAATCCAGCGCCCCCGTTGAGAATCCTCAGCTCAGGATTTTTCGAATCTGCTCCACATGGTTAGCATCGTGTCCGGCCATGTGAGCCGCCAGACCCTTCACCGTGATGCGGCCGCGCTCGGCATGGATCCCGCAATGGTCCAACTGTTCCGGCGAGAGTCCGTGAAGAAACAGCAGATTTGCTTGCCGCACCAGGCGGAAAAGTTCCAGCGATTCCTTGGGGTCGCGTGTCTGGTAATTCCCTAGCCGTGCCCATATATCCTGGTCGAATCCGCCCAGATCAATGCCGTCATGTTCAACCATCTGGCGATAGCGCCATGCTGTTGCGATTTCGTCTTCGGCCAGATGGGCCAGGATCTCCCCGATCGACCATTTGTCTTTTCCGGGCCGCTCCCTGAGCCGCTCCTGGCTCAAGCCGGCAATCAGCGCCGCGATCAATCCCGGCGTTTGCCCCAGCAGTTCCAGAGGGTCTCCCGATTGCGCGTAGCCGCGAATCCGCTCCAGATATTCAGCCGTGTCAGGCATGTAAAAATCCTCCTGGCTTCACCGGCCAGACCCTGGAGACGATTAATCCGTCAACATTTTTCGGACCCACTGGAGTACGACTTCCGTCGTACACCAGTGTCGTCTTTACTTATCGCCTGGGCGCCAAGCCAAAGCCTTAACGCTCGTTGCGGTGATCCACCACCGTGTATCCTTCCGGCACCTCGAAGTAGCTTAGCTCGGGTTCGGAAGTCGACAGTTCCTTCACCGTGAACACCTGCTTGCCGCTCTGCGGTTCATCGACCGTCGAGAGCAGGTTGATAGCCAGTTGCGGCGACCACCAGAACTCCCGCATGGTTACCATTGGCTTGTCATTACCCATCACGCCTTCATTGATGGTCGTGGTGTCGCGGTAACCATGCGTATCGATACCCTGGGTGCTGCCCACCCCGAGATCCTCATGGGTACGAAAACCGCTGCCGTTGGGCAGGGAACCGGAAGGGCCGGTAGCGGGCAGGTAGGTTTGTTCTGTCGTCAGCCGGTATTGCAGCAACTCACAGACTTTGGTCAGCACTTCGCAGTTGTACCAGGTGTGCTGTTCGGGATCGGTAATCTGGAAGACGTTCATTTGCGATTTGACTTTACCGCCCTTGGGTACCAGAATCCATCGCTCCTGGTAAATCCGTCCCCTGCTGTCGCGCACGATTCGCCGCTCATTCACCACTGTGAACGTGCCCCCGCCCTGCAGCGGGCGTATCCACTCCGTGGCCAGCACCAGGTTGAACGGCGCGCCGGCCTTGGGAGAGACAAAGATGCTCTGCATCGGTCCGCTCGCGCCGCCGTCTGCCCTGCGAATGATCGGGGAAAGCGTGCCGTCGGGCCTGCGAACGATTGGTTGTTCCTGGGGTGTTGTTTGGCACAAGGCATGGGGCGCTACAGACACCGCAGCAAGCAACAACGGAACTAACAGCCGGACGCGCATACCAACCTCCGACAGATGTGGGAAGTATAATCCGCTGCCTTGAACGGATCAAAAATCGCCAAATGCGTGTCTGGCAAACTAGTTCGTCCGAGTAGAGTACACTTGTCCGGACCAGTGGTTTGAATTGCCTGATTAGGAAGGAAAAATGCGACCGATCGCCTTTGTAGCCTGCGCTTTTCTAACCGGTGCCCTGGCAGCACAGACTCCCGTTTCGTCTTCTGATTCGTCCGCAAAATTCGCCCGCCTCAGTGAAGAGTTCATTCATGAAACACTGGCCTTATCGCCTTCTGCCGCTTCGCAGGCCGGGTACCATTCGCATGTCGATGGCAAAACGGGCAAGACCATAGCGCTCGACGCGCTGCTCGATGACGTAAGCCCGTCCGGCATTGCTGAACAGCGCCGCGCCTACGAGCACTGGCGGCACCGGTTTCACACTGAAACCCCGCTTGCTTCGCTGGGAGTGGAAGACGCCGCCGACTGGCGCCTCATCGACGATCAGATCGCCCTGAACCTGCTCGACTATGACCGTATCCAAAGTTATCGGCACAACCCAACTGTCTATGTCGAGCTGCTGGGCTCGGCCCTCTTCCAGCCCCTCACCGATGACTATGCGGCTGAGGATGTGCGAGTGGGCGACGTTCTCTCCCGCATCGCCGCCATCCCTCGTTTCCTCGACCAGGCGCGCAGCCAACTGATCGATGCCGATCCCATCTTCATCAAGGTTGCCGTCGAGGAAAACGATGGCAACGTCGATCTCGTTCAGAGCACGGTCGCGGCTTCCATTCCGGCAGGTTCGAAACTGAAAACCCGTTATGACCAGGTCGCGCCGCCGGCCGTCGCAGCGTTGAAGAGTTTTTCCGGCTGGCTCAAGGACGAGTTAGCCAAACACAAAACCGACCGCACCTGGCGCCTCGGCAAAGAACTCTACGCGGCGAAATTCCGCCTGGTCATGCAGACTCCGGTCACTCCCGAGCAAGTCCTGGCCGACGCCGAAAACGAATTGAAGAAGACCCGGGCCGAGATGCTCGAGCTCGCACTTCCCATGCACAAGCAGTACTTTCCCGACCATGACGACCACGCCAACCTCGCCGGGGAAGAGCGCGAAAATACCATCATCGGCGAGGTCCTAAAAAAGATTTCCGACGACCATCCCCGGCGCGACGACCTGATGCAAACCGTCAAGGACGACCTGGGTGGCATCCGGCAATTCATCATCGACAAGAAGATCGTGTCGCTCAAGTCGCGCGACAACCTCAAAGTGATCGCGACCCCGCCCTACATGCGCGGCATTTACTCAGTGGGCGGTTTCCATGGCGCCCCGCCACTCGACCCCAATGCCGAAGCCGAGTACTGGGTCACGCCCATCGATCCCAAAACGCCTGACGACAAGGCTGAATCGCGGCTGCGCGAGTACAACAACTGGGTGCTCAACTGGCTTTCCATTCACGAGGCTCTCCCCGGCCACTACGTGCAGGCCGAGCATGCCAATGACATTCAGCCCCTGTCGCGGCGCTTGACCCGCGGCCTTTTCGGGAACGGAGCCTATGTTGAAGGTTGGGCAGAGTACATCGCCCAGGTGATGATGAAGCAGGGATTCGCCAACAACGATCCGCGCTACCGCCTCAGCTACCTCAAGGTCTGGCTGCGCGCGGTCGGCAACGCCATCCTCGACGTGCGCATGCAAACCATGGGCATGACCGACGAACAAGCCATGTCGTTCATGATGAACGACGCGTTCCAGACGCGTGCCGAAGCCGAGGGCAAACTGCAACGCGCCAAGCTCAGCTCCACGCAACTCCCCACATACTATGTGGGCACCAGCGACTGGTGGCGCCTCCGTCACGCGTACGAATCGGCGAAAGGCAAGGAGTTTACCCTTGCCGAATTCCACGATCGCGCCCTCGATCTGGGCGCATTGCCGGTTCCCTGGCTGGCTGACATCCTGCTGCCGAAGAAATGATTTGTCGCGCAAGGCAGGTCGCCAGGTTTTCTGACCCTGGTTCTGGTAACAAGCTTGGGTGGCCAGGATTCTCTCTTGAGACCCGGGATACCGCGATGCCCCAGCAATGAGTTGACGCGGGCAGGGACTAGGAAGCCCTCCCCGTCTTGCTCAATTCCTTGTAGAAGCCCAGGTCCTTGCCCTCGAGCGCTTTCGCGATGTAGACGATCTGCCCATAGTGCAGTCCAAAATGCTCCACTACCTGGTAGACAGCCTCCAGGCCCGTAACGTGATAACCCTGGATCTCCATCGGCGCTACGAGGTCTCGCTCCGTCAGGCGCGCGAGCACTACGGCGGCCTCATCCATCGTTGCACCGAGTTTGGCCAGCAGGGACTTCGAAGGCCCTCCAGCTTTTTCGGCGAACTCCGCCGGCCGGTCGCGCGCATCTTCTCCGTGCAGGAACGACGTCACCATCCACTGGCGCACATTCCCGTTCAAATGCAGCAGCAGGTTGCCGATGCTGTTGCTGGCTTCGTTGGGCCGCCACCACAGTTGCTCCTCGTTCAGTTTTTCCACGGTGGACCGCATTCGCGGCCACCACTCGTCGAAAAGCTTCTTGCGCGAGTGCTCAAGAAACAGCGCTGTTGTTTCGGTCTTCGCGCCTGTCATCACTTGTTTGAACCTCCATCTGCTATTTTGATCCGCCCACAATTCCAGGCTGATCTTTCCATATAGTCCCCGCTGAGACTCTTTTCCGCGTGCGGTCTTTTGTCCGGCTCCTGCATCTGATCGGAGGGTGCTGAAAAAGCAAAGCACAAGGAGAAATCATCTTGACTGATTATCGCGTAGACAAAGGGGAAGCCCGGGAAGACCAAGTCACCGCCGCAATCGAAAAAATCACCGCGCAGGTCCCGTCCAGCGCATATCTCGGGGCCGCGCTGGCTTCCATGGCCGTATCACTCGGCCTGCATTTCAGCGGGCGAAAGCACGAAGCCCTGTTCGTCGGCCAGTGGGCCGCGCCCTTCCTTCTTCTTGGCGTTTATAACAAGTTGGTGAAGCAGCACGGTTCTGATGCCGCTCGGGTGATTGAAGGACAGCGCGCCGCTTGATTGCTGCGCCATTTTGGAACTAACTGTTCCCCCTCTGTTCCAGCGCGCTTCGAGCCACCGCCAATCCG
Organism: uncultured Acidobacteriota bacterium; assembly: GCA_963730805.1. Classification (GTDB taxonomy): domain Bacteria; phylum Acidobacteriota; class Terriglobia; order Terriglobales; family Acidobacteriaceae; genus Telmatobacter. The sequence continues at coordinate 430,488 of CAVSTL010000002.1, forward strand.
GCGCCTCTCGAAGCGTGCCTTCAGTGGGACTTCGCCAGCGCTGCATTGGCCGGAATCACCTGCCGCCCCTTCACAAAGCGCATGTTCTTGATGCGGCCGGTGCTCAACGTAAATCCCGAAACCTTTCCGGAACTGCTGCGCGTGAAGCGGATGCTCCCGATCGAGCCCGCGAAAAGATCAAGCGTTACCGCATGCAGCGTGTCCGGCCTGTTCCGAAGCCGATGCAGCAATAGGTTCCCCTTTTCCAGTCGGATATCGTACAGCGGTTCGATCTCGTCGCTGCTATAAATCCCCGCGTACTCCCGCAATTGACTCGCCGACGGATTGAAAGACGGAACCGCCGTAAAGTGATTCGGCTGGCCGTCGCCCCGTTTTAGATCGAACTGGATTGTTCCCCCTGGCTGGGAATCTTCAAAGATAACCTCGACCCGGGCACTGGCGGATTGAAATCGGCTTTCGCTGACAGCCCTCAATTCGTAGCCCTCATCGGCAGGCCCGTCGGCGATGTGCAATTTGCCGCGTCTCATCGAAATTCGCAGCGCCTGGTCGTTTTCCGGATTCAGATAGGTCCCGGCCCTGCTGTTGAGTTGGTCCGCCGTCAGGGTTACCCCGTCGGCCTCCGCGTGTGGTGTTTCCTCCGGCTTCATTTCGCGGCCCAGGTAGATCTCCGCCACACTGCGCGCCAGTTCGGTGGGATTGGCCGACGCCAGGTTGCACAGGCATGCCACTGAGAAATGCTGATCGGGGAACCGCATCATATCCGATCGATAACCGGCATCCGCACCCCCGTGATCCACCGTCCTCAAACCCCGATACGTGCTCACCACCAGCCCCGAGGCGTAGTCGAGCGGTTCGCCGTTGTTGAGCTTGCCCCGCTCCAGCAGTTTGTCGATCAGCGCCTGCCCGCCCACCGTCGGATGGTAAAAATTCTCATCCCACCGCTGGAGGTCTTCCACGGTTGTCAGCAGGCTGGTTGCCCCCACCGTGTCAAAGTTCGTCAGGCTGATCTTGAACGTATCCCCTGCCGGCTCGTACCCGTAGGCCATCTGCTGGACGATCTCGGCATGATCGTCCCGGAAATGCGTGCTCTTCATGCTCAGCGGCTCGAAAATCCGCGTTGTCGTGAACTCCCGGAACGACTCGCCGGAAACGCGCTTCACAATCTGCGCCAGCAGGGTATAGCCCGTATTGCTGTAGAGGTGCTTCGATCCGGGCGCGAAGTTCAGGTCCTTCTGTCTCGAAATCACGGAAAGAACGTCGTCGTCCGTAATCAGATCGAGTGAATACCGCCATCCGGCAAGCCCCAGCAGATCCCATTGATCGCGCAGGCCGCTGGTGTGATGAATCAACTGCCTTATCGTGATGGGCGTCCCAAAATCCGGAAGTTCCGGGACGTATTTCCGCACCGGATCGTCCAGCGAAAGCTTTCCCTCCTGGGCCAGCAGCAGAATCGAAGCCGCCGTAAACTGCTTCGACATCGAGGCCACGTGAAAAATGCTGGTTGGAGTGATGGGAATGGCGTGGTCCAGGTCGGCCATCCCATACCCGCGCTCGTAAACGATCCGCCCATCCTTCATTACCGAAAGGGCGCAGCCTGGCGAGGACGGGGTGTCCATCTTCTGGAATAACTCGTCCACTCGCCTGGGCAGATTTTCCCCTGCCGGCGGTCCATTCTGGCCCGGAACGCCGCTCCCCGACGCCAAAACCAGCAGCAACGTCAGGACCGCGACCCTGGACCTCATGGATTGATTCTCCTTGAATCCAACCGTGACACTCTGCGCAGGATTCTACATGCGAAAGGCGAGGGGTACAGCCGATCACCGCAGCCCCGGTACCCCCTACCCCATACAGCAGGTCCGCCTCGCAGCCCCGTCATGCCACGTTTTGGCGGCGAATATACCTGATTGCGGGATTCTTTCACAATGTGAAACAAATTTGATTCAGCGCAAACACGATTTTTGCCCAGGAAGCTACCTTTTGAGGTTTCTCGTGATGTCAGTCATTGCCAATTGTCTTTTCGTAGGCCTATATTCCGGATAGTTCGAACGGGTTGACACGTCCGACCCGGCAACATGTACGCCAGCATGCAGTTGTTCCCGAGTTCACAGAGGTTTCACCAATTCGCGGCGCTTACCGGCGTCCGCGCAGGAGTGTCCTGTTATGGCATGGTATGCCTACTGCATCGGTGAGAAGCAAGCTTTTCCTGAATTAGCCCGTCACCGTAAACCAGTCCCCATGGAATCCGTTCACGGCGTTAGCGGAAACCAGGTTTTCCTTTATCCCGCCAGTGACCTCGCCGTCATCGTCAGCGAACACAACCCCGCCGAACAATTCAACCAGAAATCCGGCATGGACCACGCAAGGGTCATTGCCGACTGCTTCCAACATTCCACCGTATTGCCTTTCCGTTTCGGAACGGTCTTCAATGACGACGAAAGCCTCAGAAAATCCATCCGCTCCAACCAGCGCCAGTTCCTGGGAAATATCGATAAGTTGCGTGGCAAGACCGAGATGCACCTCAAGATCTTTGTGGATGACTGCTGTTCCCACGAAGTGAGCAAGCACATGCCGGCCGAGGGAGTTGGCCGCGAATACCTGACCAGCCTGAGAGAAAATGCCGTGCGGCAGCGTGAGCGCCAGACACGCGCGAGGGCAATCAGCTTCCAGATGCACCGGCTCTTCAATCCACTGGATGAGGAAGTCAGCTGCCGGCTCACTGAGAGCGGCAAGATGGTGCTGGACATTGCCCACCTGATCGATCGCAAATGCGTGGAGCGCTATCAGAACAAGTTCGCCACCACCAGCGCCACCCTTCGCGATTGCCAGATGCAGGTTTCAGGTCCCTGGCCGCCCTATCACTTCGTTCACCGCCTCACCCGCAGCACATCCACCCCGGCAGCGGCAGTTCCCGTCGCCGCAGCGGCTACCGCCCCGGTTCGCATTCCCGATACCGTTCCAGTCATGGCGTAAGTTCCAAATCAATACGCTGTATCCAGAAAGCCTCGGCCCCGGCCGGGGCTTTCTTGCATTCGCGCAGCGCTTATCCAGGCTTACACAGAGTTCTGTGGCCGGCGACTTGACCTACTTCATCCAGAGGTTTCGACACTTTCGGAAAGGTAAGGGTCAAATCCGCGAATCTACGAATTGTCATAGAAATTAAATGGAAATGCATTCTATAGAATTATCCGAGTCCATTTCCTGATAATAATAATCAGGCAAACTACTGATTCTAAACGACAAGAGTGCATAGGACACATTGGCCGCCGAATTGCATTTCATCCAGCGACTCAGCTTTCTCCTGTGCCACGATTTCGAATCGTGGTGCGCTTCCCCTCTCGACTGCGGTCAATGACAACCCGACGTTGAAATCCGCGTCACCCGAAGTCACTTTCAACCGAGCTGAAGGAGCTGTAAGGAATGACACAACATCTAAAAGCAGCGATCTATCTGTTTTTCACGGTGCTTCTGGCGCCAATCGTTGCAATGTCGCAAGCCACCGCGACCGGTACCGTTTTGGGCACCGTATCGGACCCCTCTCAAGCCGTGATCAACGGAGCCCACGTCTCCATTACCAGCGTGGCCACAGGGACCGAACGAACCACCGTGACCAACAATGCCGGAAGTTTTCGGTTCGACCTCCTGGCCGCTGGCGCTTACAAGCTCTCCGTCGAGGGCACCGGCTTTTCGACCGCGGTCCAATCCCTCGAATTGATGGTGGGGCAGACCGCCACCGCCAATCTCACGCTTAAGCCCGGCACGGCGACCCAGACCGTTGAGGTGGAAGCCATCAATCCGCTGGTGGACGTGATGAAAACCAGCGTGAGCCAGGAGATTACTCCCACTGAAGTGCAGGATCTGCCCATGGTTGGGCAGGATGTGGCTGACCTGGCCTACCTTGCTCCTGGCGTGAAACAGACCGACTCCTACGATCCCACCAAGAATCGCTACGCGATTCTCTCCGTGAACGGCAGCGGAGGCCGCAATGTGAATGTGACCGTGAACGGCGTCGACAACAAGGACAACACCGTCGGCGGACCAGTCATGCAGCTTCCCATGCAGGCCGTTGAGGAATACCACATCAGCACCCAGCGCTTTTCGGCCGAGAACGGCCGATCGGAAGGCGCTGCCATCAACATCATTACCAAGCGGGGAACCAATCAGTTTCACGGCTCGGCCATCGGTCTGTTCCGCGACACAGCGCTCGATACCGACGAGAAGGACCCCGATGGAAACGGCGGAACCTCCACGTCGCATCCCGATTACACCCGCCAGCAGTTCGGCGGCGCGATTGGCGGACCGCTCAAGAAAGACAGGGCTTTCCTGTTCTTCGCTCTCAACCGTGAGCGCGAGCATCAGAACCTCCAGGAAGATACCCACGCCTATGGGGAATTGAAGGCCGCCGCACCCTTCTTCAACACCAGCGGTGCAACCCTCGACAATCCCGCTGCCAGCCTTCCCCGGCCTTTCTTTGAAACCCGCTACAACGGCCGCGCCGATTGGACGTTCAGCAGCAAAGAAAGCGCCTACCTCAGCTACACCTCGCAGGCCAACAACAGCCTCAATGATCAATCCGACGGCACCGGCGACCTGAACAACGGCAACTTCACGGTGAACCACCTCCAGTTGGCGAACTTCACCTTGAACTCCGTCCTTTCCGACACTACGGTGAACACCGCCACCTTTGGGTTCCAGTACTGGAACAACCTGATCGCCAGCAAGATCAGCTCTCCTCTGGTTACCTTCAATTCCCTGGCGGAATCGTTCGGCACTAACACCAACGTCCCGCAGCAGTCTTACCAGCGCAAGTGGCAGTTCCGCGACGACTTCTCCAAGGCGATTGGAAAGCACACCTTCAAAGGCGGCGTGGACTATATCTGGAATCCAGTGGAAGGCGGCTTCTTCGAGTTCAGTTCCACTCTCGAGATCGACTTCACCAAGGATCCCAGCGACATCATCGCTGCCTACCCCGGCGACCCCAATGCCTTCTCGCACGCGGGGCTGGTATCAGGGATGACCGTCGCCAACGGCAATCCGTACTTCCTGGTTGCGACCAAGCAACTCGGCCTGTACGTTCAGGACGACTGGAAGACCTCGCGTCGACTCACCTTGAGCCTTGGCCTGCGCTGGGACAAGGACTTCAACATGATTGGCGGATCGGATATCCAGAAGAGCCGCACCTACCTCGATCTCAAGACGGTCAATAGCCCCCTCTCCAATCCCTACGTCAACAGCGTCGCAAAAGACGATAACCTCGACTTCAGCCCCCGCGTCGGCTTCGCCTACGACCTCAGCGGCAAGGGCAACCACGTCCTGCGCGGCGGCTACGGTCTCTACTACGGCAACGTCTTCCAGAACATTCCACTCTTTATGGAGCAGATGGCCAATGCCACGGTCTTCCAGACCGTGATCAGCTTGTCCGATCCCGTGAAAGACATCGTCCCTGGAACCGGAATACCGCTCGGCCAGTGGCGTTATGGCACTGACCCGATGCCCACTATCCCGCCCCCCTCCACGCAGTTGGCTTCACGCAGCGTTGGGCGTCTGATCGATCCTCACTATCGCAACCCGGTCACCCAGGAATTCAACCTTGGATATACCTGGGCGGTAAATTCGAATGCCGCCATCGAAGCCGAATACACCCACGTGCTTGGCCTGCACACCAACAGGACCATCAACGTCGACCAGAGGATTCCGATTGACGGCGCATGCTGCACTCGTCCCTTCGACGCGCCCTACGCCGCCTCCTCCATTCCGGATCGTGTACCGGCCAGTGTTCGCGTTGACTCGGCAATCGGCCGCGAACATTACGACGGCTTCAATTTAAGTTTCCGCGACCGGCTGGCGGCGCGCCTCCAGTTGCAGGCCAACTACACCCTGGCCTGGGCCTATGGCTACGGCAGCGGCGGAGGGTCGTTCCGCAACTACCCGAAGCTCGCGACCGCGCCCTTCGCAAGCTGGGAATGGGGTCCGTCTCCCAACGACGAGCGTAATCACATCACGGTGGCAGGTGTCGTCGATCTCCCCAAGGGATTCGAGATCGCGCCAATTCTGCAATACGGTTCGGCACGGCCTTATGACCTGACCAACTCCAGCAACACGCTCAATACCGGTGGCGGTACGGCGGTCGGCGTGGTTGTGCCGAAGTCCGATCCGAAGAACTACTTTGCGTTTGCAGGCGACAATACCTCCGCGCAAAACTGCTTCTACGGACTGGGCACAACCGCAAGCTGCACCATCGTTCCCTACGATCCGGTGCGCGGCGATCCCTTCTTCCAGTTGGATACGCGTCTCGCGAAGGGCTTCAAGTTTGGAGAACGGGCCGACGTCCAGATCATAGCCGAGGCCTTTAACCTGACCAACCGCGCCAACTATGGCAATAACTTCGGTCACAGCATTGGCTCGTCCGCAACCTTCGGTCATCCCGTGGGCTTCATCTCCCCCAGCTCGGTCATCATTCCGCGCTCGACCTGGGGCGAACTTGGATTCCGCCTCACCTTCTAACCACGTACAAACGTTCACGAACGGCCTCCCGCGGGAGGCCGTTCTGGCTTTCAATGGACCGGATTCCTGTTCAAGACGCGGGACCTTTGCTCACCTGGATCTCTCGCGAAAGGGTGGCAACTATTCGCTCGGCAACGGCGCAACAACGATGCGGTCCAGGTCGGGCGCGTAGTTAGTGGGGTTCCCGAATACAAGCGTGTTGGTGCCGGCGTGAAGGCTCACGCGCAAAACGGTGGAAGCGGGTTCGTCAAACGTGCTTCCGTTCAAGTCGAGTTCTTGCGGCGATTGGTCGTTGATGGTTAGAAGGAAAGACCGCGGCCCGCTGGTAAGATAGTCGACCTCCAGGAGGTAGACGCCGTCTCCCGGCACGGTTACGTTCGAGAAAGTGACGGAATTCGCAGGTCCCGCGCCGATGTTGCCCGCTTTCGCCAATCCCGACGAGTAGTTGCTGAACGCTGCCGTCACCGTGCCGCTCAGGGTCGCCGTCTCCGCCTCGTACGTTGAAAACGCGGGGAGCGGCGCATCCCCATTCCCACTGATCACGATGCGATCCAGGTCCGGCGGATAGCTGAATGGACTGCCGAATTGGATGGAGTTAATTCCCTCATGCAGCGGCACAACCATCGTTGTGGCGGCGGGAAGGTTGAAACTTCCTCCACCGGAATTGAGGGTTTGGAACGGACCGCCGTTTACCGTGAACAGATAAGACCGCAGGCCGATGGTCATGGAATCGACCTGCATCAAGTAATTTCCCGCGTGAGGGACGTAGACATTATTGAACGTCACCGTGTTGTTGGCGCCTAACCCCAGGTTGCCGACCTTCTCGCCGCCGGAACACGGCGCGCACTGACCGATTGCTGCAGAGCCCCCAAGAATGCCCGATTCCGCTTCGTAGTTGAAGGACGGCGGAGCCGGAACTTTGCCGTATGCATTCACCTTGAGCAGAACCGATCCGTGGCCCGGAATCATCGTGGTAAACGCGGCCGCCGATGATCCGAGGTTCGCGTGATGCCATAAATCGCGCACCTGGCTTGCTCCCGTTTTGCCCAGAAGGTTCCATGGGAACCGGACAACTGCGGCGGTGGCATTCAGGTTGAACAGGCCGACGTAATACGTGTTGTCGCCAAGACTTGAAACCCACACCGGTTGCTCGCCGCCCAGCACCTGCTTCGCGGGCTTGCCGGACTGCTGGATGGCTATGACTTCATCATTGCTTAAGAGCTGCTTAGCGGGGCCGTCTATCTTGGTGAGGTCGCCGCCCAGGTACATGGGGGCGTTGGCCATGGCCCAGATGGATACGGCCGTCTGCTTTTCGGTCAGACTAAGTCCATCCAGAGTACCGTCCACAATATCCAGAGAATCGAGATCGTTCCATCCAAGGGAAGGACCAGCGGCATTCTGCCATGCCGGCAGATCGCGGAACCTTTGATAGATCCGGTTCCAATTAGTGAGGGTTCCACACCGGCCCTCGCACTCGACGTCATCTTCGATGCGGCGCGCATTCGAATATTGTTGCCACGTTTGCAGAAAATCAGCGTCCAGCGCCCACGAGACAGTAAGCCAGATAGGGCGCCCGCTCGCGGCGATGGCTTTCGACCATGCCGCTACATCGGGCTGGTTGTTGACGGAAAGGTCATCACGGTAAGAGCCCGGTGTGACGCCGTCGAGTTTGATGAGGTCCACTCCCCAGGAAGCGAATAGAGCGACCACCGAGTTCATGTACTCCTGTGATCCGGGCTTGGTGAAGTCGATCTTGTAGTGATAAGGCGAAGTTCCTGATCCGCCAAATGCATTGCCTGCCGTGTACGGAACGACGAGGATGTCCTGGATGTGGTACGGCGTTCCAAGAATAGGGGAATTGGCGGCGACCGCGGGATATTCCACTCCGGGAATCCAGTAGATGCCGGCCTTCTGGCCATTCTGGTGGATGTGATCGATCAACGCCTTGATGTCCGGGAAGGTCGTCGTATTGGGAATAGGACGGCCGTTGGCATCGAAGCTGCCCTGCCAGCCAGAGTCCATATTGATGTATTGGAAGCCATGATGCTCGAGCCCCGACGAGGTCAAAGCATCGGATTGGGCCTTGATGTTGGCTTGGGTGAGAAAGCTTCCGTCTATGGTCTGTTCGCTGAATGAGCTCCAGCCGAGGTAGGGCCGTCGACCCTGTTCGTTCACCTGGGCATGCGCCAGGGAAACATACGCGGCCATGATTCCTAAGAGGGAAATCAGATTTAGGCGGCGAACGGAATTTGCAGTGATCGGCAGGTTTTGTAATTGACTCTTCATAGGGAAGGCTCCGGTGTTTTAGGGGTGGAAGTATGCAGGCGAAATAGGTTCCTTCGCCGATCGTACGGCGGAGACAAAGTTGCTTGCCGTGCTTTCGAAGGCAGCCAACCCATGCCCCGGTTTGTCAGGGACCAAACTTGCGCCGATAGAATCTGGATGCCTTCCATGACAGTTGGGTTTGAACCAGAATTGACCAAACCCAGGATCACGGTTAACTTCGAGTACGTTCTAGGGCCCGGCACGCGAGTTGCGAGGCTCCCCGGTCCTCGAAAGACATATTAGAATTTAGCCGACCCGGGCAACAAGTACTCAGGCCACTCAAGTTCGATCGAATATGGCGCAGATGAATCCAGGTGGCCGGAAACTGGCACGGAGCAGGCCAACCGAATGTAGGTACTGGAGCCACTGACAATCGGAAACATCGGTCTTCCGGCCTGGCACGTTCTTCACGTGCTGTGCGTTGACAAGGTAAACTTCGAGTCCACGCGCTTCCAGGATCTGATAGATCGGAATCCAGTACACGCTGGTCGACTCCATCACAACAGAATGAATCCCGCACTGCTCCAACCAGTCGGCCAGCGCACGCAGATCGCGAGTGAAAGTGGGGAAACAGCGGACGGCGTGTGGGTCTCGTTCAGCGTTTACGGCGGCGTATAACTCGCTGGCCCCTGCATCAATGCCGGCAGCATCCGGGTGCAGGATCGGCAGCGTGTCGCATCTTCTCTCGCTCTTCTTGGCCATTTGCTCCTCCGATTATGCCGATCGGATGCCCGGAGCGCGGACACAGAGCAAACCCCCAATCGAGATCGTCGCCGGAAACCGGCTGCCGTCATCACACGTCTGTACGCAAGGTGCTCACGGCAGAGCGAATGCCACATAGGCGCCAGGAATTGGAGACTCTGAAGCCGGATGGCCGGGGACAGCGTGGGTATAAGTTGTCGCTCGCTCCGCAGCGCAGAAAACGATGTACTCTTTGCCGTTGACCTGATAGACGGCCGGGATCCCTTCCAGACCTGCATCCAGCGTTGCTTCCCAAAGCAACTTGCCGTTGCGCGCGTCGAAGGCGCGTACCTTGCGGTCGCGGGTACCGGTAAAGATCAGACCTCCGGCGGTCAAGACGGGGCCTGTCTGTGAGAAGTCAGCGCCGGTTTCCCCATGTCCTTCGGCCGCCAGTTCCGGCACATCGCCCAGGGGAATCTTCCAGCGAACGGTCCCGGAATTGAGATCATAGGCAGTCAGCGTAGTCCAAGGTGGTGCAATAGCCGGTAGCCCGCTGCTGGTGAACATAAAACCAAAGGCACTTTTGTATCGGACACTTGGCGCACGCCAGGCCGATGCCGGAGTACTGGGGCTGACGGCTTCGTTTCCCGCGGCAGATGTCTTTGCCGGGTTGAAGAGGTAGGTCAGCAGCGCGTCCAGCGCCGGATCAGGCAAGGCAGCGAACGCGGGCATCGGTCCTTCACCATGCTGAATAATCGCTCGCACCTGGCTTCGACTGAATCGTGATCCGAGGTTGACCAGGGATGGGATCGCAGGCGGCTTGCCTCGCAGATTGCTGCCGTGGCAGAGGGCGCAATTGGTTTCAAAGACCGACCCGCCGCTTGGCTCGAGGAATTCACTCGATGAACTGGTTTCTGCTGTCACCGGCTGCAGCTTGAGCATACAGGGCAGATCTTTGGAAACAACATATAGCAATCCGTGAGTCGGATCTGCGGCAACGCCGCCGAAATTTGCTCCTCCGTTGTTCCCCGGCATCTCCACTGTATTTTGCAGGCCCGGAGGGGTGAAGAGGCCCTGATTGCGGGCGTTCGCCACCTCCTCCGCAAATTGTGTCCGTTCTTGTTGGCTCATGAAGGGGCTCAGATCCTGAACCGTGAATGCCTGGCGGGCGAAGGGAGGCGGCATGGTTGGAAACGGCTGCGTGGGAGACGTCACCTCGCCGGGCATGTCTGAAGAGGGCACGGGCCGTTCCTGAATCGGCCAGAGCGGCTTCCCGTTGGCGCGGTTAAATACCCACACAAAGCCCTCCTTGTTCGCTTCGGCGACCACGTCGAGAGCCTCTCCGTTATGGCGGACGGTCAGAAGTGCCGGTGCGGTAGCGTTGTCATAATCCCAGATATCGTGATGCACCATTTGGAAATACCAGATCAGTTTTCCCGTTTCAGCATTGAGCGCGATCAGGCAATTGCCGAAGAGGTCTGCCCCGGTTCGGTCCGCGCCATAAAAGTTGTATTTTGGGCTGGCTGTTGGAACGTAAATGATGCCCCGCTTCTCATCTAGAGACATACCGCTCCAGGCGTTGGCTCCCCCAACCGACTTCCACGCATTCTCGGGCCACGTGTCGTAGCCCGGATCTCCAGGATGAGGAATCGTATGAAACGACCAGACGAGCCGACCGGTAAGAACGTCATAGGCTCGTATGTCGCCTGGTCCGGAACTGTACTCTTCATTAGTTGCAGATCCAAGGATGATGAGATTTCTAAAAACGCGGCCGGGCGTGGTTGACTGGACGAGGGAAAGGCTTTTCGGATCGCGCGCGAGCCCCTCGCGCAAATCGACGCCCCCATTCGTTCCAAAAGTGAGAATGGATTTTCCGGTTTTAGCGTCGATCTCTTGTAGCTCGTTATTGGCGGCAAACAGGAGTCTGCGATCCGACCGATCAGCACTTTCCCAGTAGTTGATGCCGCGGTGGGTAATTAATCTGGTCTCCGGGTCTATGGAATGGACCCAAAGCTCGTTCCCAGTGACGGCATTGAGTGCGACGATCGAATGGTGTTTTGCCATCACATAGATAACATCGCCAACCACGAGCGGATTAAATAGATAGTCGTTCGTATCGCCCGTAGAGTATCTCCACACTAATCGCAACTGCTTTACATTGGACCGGTTTACCTGGCTGAGAGCGGAGTACTGGGAGGAATCGGAAGTGCCTCCATACTGAGTCCATGTCGTATAGGGCCGCGGGGGACGCTCTCCCGATGCCATAGCGGGTGTTTTGCAAAGAGATGAGATCAGGATCAGCAGGGCCAGCGACATAAAAACGCCCATAAGCTTGGAAAGGGCACTCATGGCCACGCTCCGGAAAGAAGACATCGTCTGTGGCACGTGTAAAAAGGAACAAGACCATCCGAACTGCTGTCGATCGGGAACAATAAGCTGTCCAGACTTGCCCGTCACCGAGGCACGTTCAAGAGAGTTGCTGGCGAAGAACAAGAAGAAGCCTCCTCCGAAAGTATCAATGGGCGCCTTTCACGCAATCTGCGCGCTGCGCGTCAATGGATTATAAGATGTTGTGCCGACGAGATCATTCTGATTTTTGACCGCAAGATGTGGCGTGGTAGGGGGGACTCAAATTATTCGCCCGACATACCGTTCCCGATCCGGAGTCGGTGAGTGAGTTGGCGATTACGCCTTTGATTGACACTATTTTCCCGCGGCGGGAACATTCGCTCCGTAACATTCGCGCCGTGCCCGTCTACTACCGCGACAAAAGGTGAAGGGCCCGCGAGAAGATCGCCGGCCTTTCGCTGCCGAAATAAGACGGGGTCCTTATCGCTGCGCTTGGACCGTGTAGGTCCGCGTAGAACCGTCATTGCCCGTCACTTCCACGGCGATCTTGCCGCCGCTCGGGCCGATCTCAACCGGTGTACTCATTCCCGATTTCACTTCGGTGCCGTTGACGGTGATCTTCTTGTAATTGAGCCAGTAGGCGCGCGGCGTTACCTCGACCTTGGTGCTCTTATCGGTCATGGTCGCGATGTAGTCGGTGAGCTGGGATGCGAACACCGCCTTCCAGATCAGGAAATTCCCGTCCGCAGTCTTCATGTCGATATAGTCCAGAGCCGCAGGCGCGGTGTGCAGATTGTGGGGGTTGTACCAGAGCCCGGCCAGGTCGACGTAAGCCTGGCGCAGTTCGACCTCGTGACCACCCTGGATGTTGGTCACCAGCTTGCCCTGAAGCTGTCCGGCCAGCACCTTCTCTGCCGCTTCGCGCATGTCGGTGATCAGCTTCTTGCCCGCTGCGCCAGTGAGCGGCGTCTTCTCCTGGTACGCATGGCCGACGTAGAGCGTCAGCCCAGGCATGTCGGCGACCTTCGATTCAAGATGTTTCAGACTCCGGAGATACTGGTCCAGCGCCGTGCAGTTGCCGCCGAACATGTACACCATGCTGCCCGAGCTGATGGCGTCACCGGTGATGGCAATGCCATCGGCGCGATCCAGATAGACCAACGATCCGATCGTGTGCCCCGGCACGCTGATGGCCTCGAAGATGCGCCCGCCCATGTCGATGGTGTCACCGTCTTTGATGTACTGGAACTTCGGCGTAAGGAAATCATGTGGCAGACGTGTCGCGTCCTCTTCGCCGATGTACACATCGTTCGATTTGAACTCGTTCACCTGGCCAAAGTGGTCGCCGTGCCCGTGCGTGATGGCGACAGCAATGGGGAGCTTGGTGAGCGTGCGCAGGTAGGCCGGCAGATCGCCCTTGCCCATGCCCACATCGAAGACCACGGCGCGATTCTTGCCTTCAACGAGGTAGAAGCTTTCATCTCCGCGCGTTCCACCAAAGTCGTAGACGCGCCAGATGCCGGGCGCCAGTTTCTCTGACGTATAAACCTTCGAGAGGTCCTTACGATTGACGGTAAGGTGATAGGTGGCCGAGCTGGCTTCATCGGAGTGCACGATGATGGTGAACTTCGTCTCGCCTTCATTCAGATCCAGCTCGTAGGGCTCACCTGACTTAACCGCCTTGCCGTCGATGGCGATCTCCTCATTAGTATTGGCGGGTGTGGTGGCGGTGACGTAGAACTTGGCGGTGTATTGGTCGCTGAGGGTGGCGGTGTAATCCATGCGCGAGGCCGATACGGGCTGATCGAGCGGGAAACGCAGGTACTCGATCGGCGTTTTGTAGGATCCAATTTCAAGATTGGTGAGGGCTCCTGCTGCTTGGGCGTGCAGGGTGCTCAGGCTGCCGCTAAAAATGAGAAGGACAGCAGGGAAATACGAACGCGTGCGTTTCGTTGGACGACTCAGAATACTACTGCAGGGATACACACCAAATAGGCGGCAAGTCACGCTCATCCTCCCATGACTAACTCGCGCACGACTTGTGCACATCGCAACGCAGTCGGAGAAAGAATCGAATGTGAGATGGGATTGGATCCGTGCCAAATCGCAACCTGCTAACGCAATTCCGCACTCGTGGCCGAATCAATTCGGGGAGACGCCGTCGTTGGTAAGACACGGCACCATCTTCGGTTCAATGTGGGTGGATGTCAAGTATTGTCCCGCCTCTTCCATCACCGCATCCCCAGGCTTCATACCAGTCCACCTGTGCTTCAGAGCCCCACGCGTATGTCTGAGGTAGGAATACTTCGCGGCGCTCTACTCCCAGTTGCTGGCGGCGACGCTGCACGTACCCGCGGACCGAACGCTCGCTCCCGCGAAACCGGGCAACTCGCCATGCAGGCGATGGAATATACGACGTGCAGTATGCCGCTGCTTCGGCGGGGCTGCAAGGTCTGACCGTAATATCTGGTCGATGAAATCGGATACCGCGTCCAGCTTGCGAAGCCGACGTTGTTGGGGCTTGCTCGCCGAAGGCTCTGCGCTGCGCAATGCCTCTCGCACCATCCGCCGGTGTACGCTCAACTTCCGCGACACACCTGCGATCGTCCCTACGCCGAACTCAAAAGACAAGATCTACGCGGTGATCCAACAGGGCAGCCGTACCACCATCAATGAAGAGCTCAAAGCCTGGCGAGTGGACAAGTCTAAGCCCGAGGTTCCGAAAGAACTCCTTGATCTCTGGAGCGGCACCGTCAAGCGGGCAGAGGAGGTCTTCGCCCAGGACCGGGAGTGCATGGAGGCGGAGGTCGCCGAGGCCAATCGACAGGGCCGATGAACCCAGGAGCGAAAACGAGGCGCTGCGGCGGGAGGCGGAGAGCAGGGAGGCCTATTCGCACTTGACCTAATCTCGCCGCTCCGCGTGGTCTAGTACAAAACTCACGGTGGAGCTGTCATTAATGAACCGCGATCGATGAGGAGGTGTCATCACTTAAACAGAATCACCAGCGTTGGTGTTTTTTACTTAACCGAATGACCAGCTTTAGCTAAACGTACGAGTCAATTCTACGCACCACCCTAAAAAAGTACCAGGACGTCTGATAACAGATATTATGTACATAAGTCACCCAGCCCACCAGCCGCTCAACTTCAACTCATGCCCCTTCAAACAGATGGACGTCTTTCCTTCAGCCAGCACCTTCACAAAATCTAAGGCAGCTCATGTGCCAGATTAGTACTTCCCTTTAAGTGAGCCAGAACTGGCCCGCTCACTCCATTTTGACTAGTGCGGAAGGCTGATCGCGTAAAGATACCACGCGGCGTGCGGCAGCCAGCCTTCGGTCCAGCGCCAGTCTTCGTCCTTGCCGGTCACAGCGAATCCCTGATTGAAGGCGATTCCATCTTCGTCGTCTGCCGAAGCCGTGATTCCGTTTACGATTGAGCCTGGCGCATTGGTGTACTTGTACGAACGGAAAAACATGTACGCAGCATCGCCGTGCCCGCTGCCGATAAGGAGACTCACATCGAATGGATTGCGGCCGAGGATCCAGTGAATCTGATTCCAGGCGTAGGCGCGAAGCTCAGATTGAAACTCCGGTTCATCGCCAAACAGGGGTATCGCCATTCTCGACGCCGCCGCGAGGGATGCCAGGCGAGCATCTTCGCCTTGCCACCAGGGTGCGGCTTCCGAGTCATGAGGGAAAAAGAATGCCGTTCGCACCGTCCCATCGCCCATTCGAATCAGCTGACGTGCATAACCGAACGGATTGTTTACTTCGTGCGTGGTTGCCAACTCGAATCGGAGAGACCGTTCGACAGCCCCGCGAAGCGTGTTCTGCTCGCCCGGCGCGGCCAGCCTGACGTAATTGAGGAGGCTGACTACCGGCAAGCCTGCATCGGAAGGGTGAAAGAACGGCCTCGTTCCGGAATCCGCCCGCCAATAGCCCGGCCACTTCCCTTCCATAGTCAGTCGCGCGACGAGGCCCTCGGCACGAGCTTGCGCATGGGCGCGATATTCCTCGGCATGCGTGGCCCGGTACAGTTCGGTCGCCGCCATCAGGGCGCAATAGTCGTCAACAATGTTCTCCACACCATCGTTGAGCAACTCGCGATTGTGCTGGTTCAGAAAGTGGAATGCTTCTTCGGCCGCAGTGAGATATTGTTGCTTCGTAAACTCGCCATCCACAGGCATGGTCGAGGCTAGAGCCAACACCGCGATTGCCATGCCTCCGCCCGCACGGAAGCTGGCTTCATACGTGTGAGGCGCTGCAGATTTGACAAGACGCTCCGTTGAGTCTGAACTATTGGTTTTGATCTGGGTGCGCCAGTTCGGGTTGCCGATCACCCGATCCTTCGCGAGTTTTTCCTTGCCGGGAGCGAAAATGCTCTCGAAGAACGAACCATTGGGGCGCTTGATTCGGACCAGGTAATCGGCTCCGAAGAGCCCCTCATCGAGCAAACGGCGCCGGTACTCGCTGAAGTCGTCGTCCCCTCGAGCATCGAGAGCCCGATAGCTGCTCAAAAGGCTCCAGGCAACGAGCGGTACCTGCTGCGGATTGAAATAAGACGTGAGATTCTGATGCGAAAGATGGATCCCATAATCGCCGGTAGCGTCGTACCAGCCCCCGTGCGCGTCGATAAATGTGCTTGGCCGATCAGGAATTTTAAGATGCCGGTCAGCCCGGTCGAAGTCGCCGCTCGATCGCTGCCCCTTGAAGTAGTAGAGGACATTCGAAAGAGTCTGCCGCTCCAGAAGGTCGGCATCAATGGTGAAAGGACACGAATTGATTTCCGCACTGGAAGTCGAAACACGGACCATATAGTGACCAGCCTGATGCCAGGCACTGAAATCGGCAGTCCAGAAGACCATATCCTTCCACGCGTAGACGTCACCCGAAGAGGTCACGCTTCCATCCAGGACTGTCTTGCCCGAGTCCACCTCGACAAGGGAGAACTTTTTCGGCGCTTCATCATCCCTGGCTCCGGCGATCAGGGCCTGCTTGGGAGACTGCAAGTCGTAACCGACGTGATCTACCAGCACATGAATTGCGGCTGTCGCGGGCGTGCAGAGCGATACACCCAGAAAAATTGCGAAGTAAAGCTGAAGCCGGCAAATACGAGTGATTGTCATCGCGCCCTATTGTACGCAATCGCCATCAAACGAAATTATGTTTAGACGGCTCTCGTTGGTGAGGCCAGAGTGCATGCCTGAGTCCACCGCCTGGAATTGCAGAAACGATTGGGCCTGTTTTCTCTGGGAAGGACTAAAGATGGCCCGCCAGTCCCACATTTCCTTTCAAGTTGTGCGTCACTCGCCGTATATTGGCGTCGAGATGCATGCTTTCGAATGGGAGAATTTGGCATCATGGACCGAGCGGCGTGTCTGAAGCGATGGCAAGCGAATAGCACAGCGGGAATCCCCATCGTCGGCGCCGGTGCGGGCACCGGAATTTCCGCCAAGTGCGCCGAAGCCGCAGGTGCGGACCTTATCATCGTCTACAATTCCGGGCGCTACCGAATGGCGGGGCGAGGATCCCTGGCTGGCCTCATGCCCTACGGGGATGCCAACGCCATCGTCTTGGAGATGGCCCGCGAAGTCCTGCCAATCGTGCGCCAGACACCAGTCTTGGCCGGTGTCTGTGGAACGGATCCCTTTCGCGTCATGGATCTGTTTCTTCGCGACCTGAAATACCTCGGTTTTTCCGGAGTGCAGAACTTTCCGACCGTGGGGCTGATCGATGGCCGCTTCCGAGAGAGTCTCGAGGAGACCGGCATGGGATTCGCTCAGGAAGTCGAAATGATTTCGCAAGCCCACGACCTGGACCTGCTCACCTGCCCTTATGTCTTCAATGAAGAAGAGGCAGAGGCCATGGCAAAAGCAGGCGCAGATCTTTTGATCGCGCACATGGGACTGACGACCAAAGGGACCATTGGCGCCAAAACCGCCCTCACTCTCGATGAATCGGTGGCCCGTATTCAAGCCATCCGGGAAGCAGCCATCTCCATCCGCCCAGAAATCCTGGTGCTGTGTCATGGAGGGCCGATTGCCGAGCCCGGCGACGTTCAGTATGTTCTCAGTCGGACCCACGGCGTGTGCGGATTCTTCGGCGCCTCGAGCATCGAGCGCCTGCCCACAGAACGCGCCATTACTGAGCAAGTGAGGAATTTCAAGAGTCTGAACATCTATTCAGACAATAACTAAGGAGCAAGCATGTCCAGCTTCGCCGGTCGCCGTTTCGTAACACCCGCCGATGTCGAAACGCAGGTCTTTGCATGGGGTACGATCAAGTGGCTCAGCGAACCCCGCGTCACCAGCACGGATCGTTTCACCATGGGTGTCGTGCTCCTGGAACCTGGGAAAGGCCACGCGCGCCACAATCATCCGGGCACGGAAGAGGTTCTCTACATCGTCTCCGGGCAAGGAAAGCAAATGATCGATATCGACGGAGAGCGGTGGGAACCGATCGCCGCCGGAGATATGGTTCACATTCCGGCTGACATCTACCACTCCACCGTGAACACTGGATGGGAGCCTTTGAAATTGATTGCCATCTATTCGCCGCCCGGCCCCGAGGCCCTTCTCCGCGCAATGCCCGAGTGCCGTGTCCTTGCTCCTGGCGAGTTAGTTGAAGGTTGATGCCGTGACAGACAAGACCATTGCGCTGATCGGCACCTTTGATACCAAGGGAGAAGAGTTCGCCTTTTTGCGCGAGCAGATCGAGAGTGCCGGCATGCGGACGCTGATGATCGATGTTGGCGTGCTTGGCAGTCCAACCTTTAAGGCCGACATCCCGCAGGCTGAAGTCGCGGCAGCCGCAAACGAGAATCTTGTCTCTCTGCAAACGGAGAGAGACCGCGGTCGAAGCGTCACCGCCATGGCGGCGGGAGCGAAGACTATCCTTGTCCGGCTTTTTGAACAAGGCGCCATTCACGGCGTAGTTTCCCTGGGCGGTTCCGCAGGCACTACGATTGCGACCGCGGCCATGCGTTCCCTGCCCTTTGGCTTCCCGAAATTGATGGTTTCCACCCTGGCCTCCGGAGATATCAAACCCTACGTCGGAACGACGGACATTTGCATGATGCCCTCAGTGCTCGACATCGCGGGATTGAATCACGTCTCTCGTCGAATCATCAGCAATGCTGCCGGGGCGATTTGCGGCATGGTCACAATGCAGCCACCCAGTGCCCGCGACGAGAAGCCCGCCATTGCCGCGACCATGTTTGGCGTTACCACACCATGCGTTATGGCCGCCCGCCGCGCCCTCGGGGAGCGAGGCTACGAAGTCCTGGTCTTTCATGCGACCGGAACCGGCGGACAAGCAATGGAACGGTTGATCGAAGACGGCGCATTTCGAGCCGTCCTCGACATGACGACAACCGAACTCGCAGACGAACTGGTTGGCGGTGTCATGAGCGCCGGGCCGCACCGGCTGGAGGCGGCAGGACGCAAGGGCATTCCCCAGTTGGTCTGCCCCGGCGCAATCGACATGGTGAATTTCGGCCCCATGGAATCTGTACCGGCACAATTTCGTGGCCGAAACCTGTACGTCCACAATCCCACCGTGACCCTGATGCGGACGACGCCGGAAGAGTGTGCGGAGATCGGACGCATCACCGCCACCAGGCTCAACAGAGCAATCGGCCCTGTGACCGTGCTGATTCCTCTTCGAGGCGTTTCCGCGATCGACAAGACCGGAGGACCGTTCTACTCGCCAGAGGCGCTCGACGCCTATCGGCGCAGCCTGAAAGCATCCCTGAGCCCAACCATCCGCCTGGTCGAACTTGACGCGCACATCAACGATGAAGAATTTGCTCTGGCCGCCGCAGACCTGCTGGCGGAATCACTCCGCGACTCATTCGAAATGACGGCGGAGCGGTCATCCACCCGCTGACCAATTCAAGACCAATTCAAAGGAGCCGGGAGCCGCCACTCTTCGAAAGAAGGTTGCAGTTCTTCTTGCTGGATATGGCTTGGCCTAAGAACCGGTGATCATCACTCGAATTCTCGATGATGCCGCTGTGTTCTCAAGCTAGGCCCGCTCGTTTCGCTCGCCACCCACCCTGCGGTTCCCATGCAGAGCGATCTCTTCCCGTTCCCCCTCCGGAATCACGTTTCGATTTGACTCCCGCCTGTCACTCCAACCGTTTTCAAGCCGCCGATTCGACGCGCTTCCTGACCCTGAAATCCACCGGCAGAAAATAGTTGATTCACTTTGCACTGAGTTTGCGCCGTCTCAATTGATCCCACTCCGATTCCGGTGGTCTCCGGACGAGCCGGATTCAAAAACCTCCAGACAAGGATCCGCCGGTTGCCGACCATGCACGACGCGTTTCGCGGCAGCCATTCATTCATCGTGGACCTATCCACACAACCGAGCTGCCGGAATCCAAAAGATCCGCGGCCAGCCAAAGAGGGAGATGGCAATGCGGATTAGAAGATTCACTCAAGTGTTGGCTGGTCTGGTCCTGGGAATCGCCTCGGCTTTAGGCGCAACAGCGCAGAGATCGGGCCTCTCCGACGACCGTGCGGAGATCGAAGCGATTCCATCGCGGATAATCGATCGCGTCGTGGAGCAGGTGGACGACGCCAGGCTGGTGAGGTTGGCCGGCAATGTTCACCCCATGGCTCGGGCTGAATTTGACATGGGTCGCGTCGATTCCAACAAACTCCTGGAGCGCGTGGTTCTGGTTCTGAAGCGCAGTCCGGAGCAGGAGGCGGCGCTGGCCGCGTTCAACGAGCGGCAATATGACCCCAGTTCATCCGACTTCCACCGTTGGCTGAGTGCCGAAGAATTCGGCGCCCTCTATGGTCCCTCCGACGCCGACATTGCCGCAGTAACCAACTGGCTTCAGAATCACGGCCTGCAGATTCATGAAGTGGGCAAAGGGCGCGTCTACATTCAATTCGACGGAACGGTCGCCAACGTAGAGCGAGCCTTTCACGTGGAAATGCACAACTACGCGGCCGAAGGAAAAGTTCACCTGGCCAATGACCGCGATCCGGAAATTCCGACCGCCCTCGCGCCCGTCGTGACGGGCGTCGCGTCGCTGCACGACTTCTTTCCGACACACTATTCGCATCCCGGCAACTACGTGAAGCGGGACCTGAAGACTGGCAAGTACACGATGATTCCGCCAGATCATTCAACCAGCGGAACCCTGCAGCCTGGTTCTCAGTTGGCGAACGGCATGCCCCAGCCCATCTTGGCGTCTACCGCGCGACAGATCGCCTCGAGTGGAGCGCAGCCGCAGCTCACTTATACCGACGCCTCGACCGGATATACGCGCGAAGAATTGACGCCATACGATGTGGCAACCATCTACAACATCCTTCCTCTTTGGACTGCGGCTACGCCGATCAACGGGACAGGGGTGAAGGTGGCGATTGTGGCTCTGAGCGATGTTGCGGCCGCCGATATCAACACCTATCGCAGTTCCTTCGGCCTGCCGGCAACCACCCTGACTACCGTGCATAGCGGGACCGATCCAGGCCTGACCTCCAGCCAGGGAGAGAATACCGAGGACGTTGAAATGGTGTCGGCTACAGCTCCGGGAGCGCAGATTGTCCTGGTTTCCGACGTGGATACCGCCACGACCAATGGCCTGACGACCGGAATTCTCTACATCGTGAACAATGCGGTGGCTCCGATTTTGACCATGAGCTACGGCGAATGCGAATTGAAACTGGGCACCGCCGGGAACACGCTCTATAACCAGACCTTCCAGCAGGCGGCAACAGCCGGCATCAGCGCCTTTGTCGCTGCGGGAGACTCTGGATCGGCCGCCTGTACGCCGCAGAATGGAATCAATCCGCCGTACAGTGATCCGTTTGGACTGGCGGTGAATGGGATGGCCTCGAGCCCATATGTAACCGCAGTCGGCGGAACGGATCTGCAATGGCCGTTTGTGCAAGCCACCAAGCCTATCTCAACCTACTGGAACGCCACCAACGACGTGCACGGCGCGACGGCCAAGGGCTACATGCCGGAGATGTCGTGGAACGGGACGTGCTCGAATCCAATTCTATTGAACGTATATACGGCCTATGCCAATCCCGAAGCGCTGTGCAACGCTGCGATTCTCGGGCTTCCCGGACTGGTGCAGATGGGGTCGGGCGGCGGTGGAGTGAGCAATTGCACCGTCAACAACTCCACTCCTACCAGCACAACGTGGTTCCCGACGAGCTGTTCGGGAGGTTACGCCAAACCCACCTGGCAGGCCGGGGTTGCGGGAATTCCCGCCGATGGCAAGCGGGACTTGCCGGATATCGCCTTGTTTGGCTCTTACGGATTTGCCTCCAGTACTGGCATTCCCGGCAGCTCCTTGTTAATTTGCCAGGCGTCCGGTTCACCGCTGAATTCCTGCGATTACACCCACCCGGGATACATCATCTACCAGGAAAATGGTGGCACCTCTGCTGCATCGCCAATGGCGGCGGGCATCATGGCACTGGTGTTGCAAAAGGTTGGCGGCAAGCAGGGCCTCGCGAATCCGATGTTCTACAGCCTTGCGGCCAAGGAAAACTACTCGGCGTGCAATTCCAACACGGTGGCGGCAGGCAATGCGTGCATCTTCTACGACACCACGACTGGCACCAACGCAATGAATTGCACCAAGGGCGACAAAGATTGCGTGACCAGCGGCGCTTCCGACACGATAGGCATATTGAGCGGCAACTCGGCCACCGCCGGCTACGACCTGTCTACCGGCCTGGGTTCGATGAACGTAACAAACCTGGTGAATGGTTGGGCTGCGGCCATAACGGCGCCCGCCGTAACGCTGACGCCAACCACCCTCACCTTTGCCTCCACCACCGTGGGATCCACCACCGCGGCCCAGGTCGTGACGGTAAAGAATTCGGGGACGGCGGCCCTGACGCTAACCTCTGAAACCTTGACCGGCACTAATGCTACCTCGTTCCTCATTTCGGCGAAGACCTGCACGACATCACTGGCCGCGGCAGCAAGCTGCACGGTATCGATAGAATTCAAGCCGACGGCCGCGGGCGCGTTGACCGCTTCCCTCTCGATCGCCGACAACGCCACCGGCTCACCGCAAGTCGTTACTCTGTCGGGCACGGGCGCTGCGGCAGCGGCTCCCGCTGTCACGCTGACGCCAACCACCCTGACATTTGCCTCCACGACAGTGGGCGTAACCACGGCAGCACAGGTCGTGACGGTGAAGAACTCCGGAACTGCCGCGCTGACGCTAACCTCTGAAACCCTGACCGGCGCCAATGCCACCTCGTTTCTGATTTCGGCCAAGACCTGCACAACTTCGCTGGCCGCAGCGGCAAGCTGCACCGTTTCGATCGAATTCAAACCGGCGGCCGCTGGCGCATTGACCGCTTCCCTCTCCATTGCCGACAACGCCACCGGCTCGCCGCAAGTCGTAACTCTGTCCGGCACTGGCGCTGCGGCCGCGGCTCCTGCCATTACCTTGACACCAGCATCCATCGCATTTCCAGCTACTGTGACAGCGGCCACCAGCGCCGCCCAGGTGGTGACCGTGAAAAACACCGGCACCGCGGCCGCCACCATCAGCGCGATTGCGCTCGGCGGTACGAACGCGACGTCCTTTGTGCAGATCGGCACGTGCGGAACATCTCTGGCAGCCGGTGCGTCTTGCTCACTTTATGTGGCGTTCAAGCCTGCTTCGGCGGCGGCCCTGTCGGCAACGTTATCTGTGACTGACAATGCCACCGGTTCTCCACAGGCCGTTGCGCTGACAGGAACCGGAACCGCAGCGCCTGCCCTCACGCTGAGCGCGACCAGTCTGGCATTCCCGGCAACCACCCACGCAACCACCTCTGCGGCGCAAACGGTGACGCTGACCAATGGCGGAACCTCAACCATTAACCTGTCCTCAATTACGCTGGCGGGGACCAGCCCGGCGGATTTTGTGCAACTGCACACATGCGGCGCGACCCTGGCGCCGGCGGCAACCTGCCAGGTGTTTGTGGCGTTCAAACCGGCCGCTGTGGCGGCCTACACCGCAACCTTGAGCATCACCGACAACGCGGCTTCGTCTCCGCAATCCGTGGCCATCTCGGGCACGGGAAAATAGTCGAAATTCGGGCAGAGCGATGACTGGGGGAGTGTCGCACTGCCGGAACGCAAAGCCGGCGGAAAGTCTCCGTATAAGAGGCTCCGCCGGCTCCTGCGTTTCTCGTCGAGGATTTGCGATGCGCGATGATTCATGTCGGTCTCGCAGTTCCCCCCAACCTTCTCACTCCACACCCAGCACTTTCACGATCACCCGCTTCCTTCGCTGCCCGTCGAACTCCGCATAAAAAACGCGCTGCCACGTGCCCAGGTCGAGTTGGCCGCCAGTGACGGGCAACGTGGTTTCGTGGTGCAACAGCAGCGACTTCAGGTGCGCATCGCCGTTGTCTTCGCCAGTTTGATGATGTTTATAATCCGGCCGCGCCGGCGCAAGTTCCTCCAGCCACTTCCCAATATCCTCAATGAGCCCGTTTTCCAGATCGTTTACATAGATTGCCGCCGTGATGTGCATGGGCGATACAAAACACAGCCCGTCCTTCACGCCGCTGCGACGCACAATCTGCTCAATCTGATCGGTGATATGCACCATCTCCCTGCGCTTCTTCGTTTCGAAAACCAGGTACTCCGTGTGACTTTTCACTCACTCCTCCAGCTAGCCTGGCGCACCGCGCTACTGTTGCATCTTGTAATCGGCCTCGGACGCCTTCACAGCGGTCTGCGCCGCGGTGGTTAGCTGCGAGCGATCCCACCCTCCGCCCAGGGACTCGACCAGTTGCACCGCCGACATCATGGCCTGCACATGCAGCGAGTTCAACGTGACCTGGTCGTTCAGCAACGTTGTCTGCGCAGTCACCACGTTTACGTAGGGATCCACGCCCGACTGGTATCGCTGCATTTCCAGATCGAGGAATTGCTGCGCCGCCTTCACCGCCTCCTCTTGCACAAGGATTTGCTGCGAGTAGGTGTGCGTGCCGGCTAGCGCATCCTCAACCTGTTGAAACGCAGTCAGGACCGTCTGCCGGTAGTTGGCGAGATCGGCATTGTAGGCGGCTTCGTATTGATGCAGCTCTGCCCGGTAAAGCCCCCCGTTGAAAATCACCTGCGAGGCCGATGGCCCAACCGACCAGAAGCGGCTGGAGATGTCGAACAAGTGCTTGAGGGTCGAGCTCTCAAATCCCCCGCCCGCGGAGAGCGTCACCTGAGGAAAGAACGCGCCATAGCCGATACCGATCGTCGCATTGGCTTGCGCGAGCGTTCTTTCCGCAGCCGCCACATCGGGCCGCCGCTCGGCAAGCTGCGCGGGAACGCCGGTGGGTATCGCCGGCGGAGCGTAGAGCATCGGCTTCACCGGAATGGAGAAATCCGTCGCTACTTTCCCCACCAGCATCGCGATGGCGTGTTCATATTGCGCTCGTGAAAGGCCCACATTGATCGCCGAGGATTGCGCGGCCTTCAACGTAGCTCTTGCCTCGACAACCGAAATGTAATCCCCCGTGCCCGCGTCATACGCGCCCTGTGCGGCGTCGAGCGCTTTCTGGTAGGCCTCCACCGTCTGATTCAGAAGCTGTTGCAGCATGTCCTGGCCGCGAATCTCAAAGAAGAACTGCGCCAGAGACTCCTGCTGCGTGAGTTTTTCCAGTTCCAGATCGGCGGCGCTGACTTGCGCCGCATATTCCTGCGCACGCACCTGGTTGCGGATTCGCCCCCATAAGTCCGGTGTCCACGAGACTGAAACCGGCGCCGCCCACAGCGTAGACGCCTGTCCGGTGTTGGCGGTCGCCGAATTGCGCAAATTGCCGGAGCTCTTCGATCGGCTCCACGAAGGCCCCAGAGTTATCGTAGGCCAGTACTGCGCGCGCGCCTCGGCTACCAGGGCGCGAGCGGCCATGAAGTTCTCGAAGGACGCCTTGATGTTCTGGTTATTGACGATCAGTTGCTCTTCGAGCGCATTCAACTCGGGCTCGTTGAACACTTCCCACCACTTGCCGCGAATCATCGCATCCTGCGGACTGGCGACCTTCCATCCCTCCTGGTCGTGGAAGTTGACCGTCGATTCCTTGTAATTGGGCGCCGTGACTGACGGAGGCGCGGGAGCTGTGTAATGCGGTCCCAGCCGGCAGCCGCCGAGCATCCCCGTCATCAACATCGCCGCGCCAGCAGCTGCGACCATCGCTTTGGATCTTTTAAACTCAAACATCATCATCTCTCTCATGTCACGAAGCCGCTTCTGCAATTTCTTCCGGCATCGCGTCGTGCGACCGTCCCAGCACCCACAGGCGCAGGCGATCCATCATCAGGTAAACCACCGGAGTGGTGAACAGCGTTAGCAATTGGCTCATCACCAGCCCGCCGACAATGGTGATACCCAGCGGCCGCCGGAGTTCCGATCCAGTGCCGGTCCCGAAAGCCAGCGGCAGTGCCCCGAAAATCGCCGCCATCGTAGTCATCATGATCGGGCGGAAGCGCAGCAGGCAGGCCTCGAAAATGGCGTCGCGCGTGTTCTTCCCTTCCTGCCGCTCCGCCATGAGCGCGAAGTCGATCATCATGATGGCATTCTTCTTCACGATCCCGATCAGCAGGATAATTCCAATAATCGAAATAACGTTCAGATCGATGCTGAACAGCATCAGCGCCATCATGGCTCCTACGCTGGCCGAGGGCAAAGTGGAAATGATCGTCAGCGGGTGCATCAGGCTTTCATACAGAATCCCCAGCACAATATAAACAGCCAGAAGCGCCGTGATGATCAGATATTTTTCCGAGTCCAGCGACTGCTGATAGGCCTGCGCCGTGCCGGAAAAGAAACCATGCACCGTGGCCGGCATGCCCAGGCCCTGCTCCATTTCCGTAATCTCCCGCGTCGCGTCGCTCAACGCAAAGCCGGGACCAAGGTTGAATGAAACCGTCACCGACGGGAACAGCCCGGTGTGATTCACCTGCAGCGGCGTCGTGCCGATCTTGGGCTTCATCAGGCTGGTCAGCGGCGTAACCGTGTTCATGCCTGCCTTGGTCGTATTCGAAGCCGGCGAGAAGTAGATGTTGTTCAGCCCCGACGGATCCTGCCAGTACTGCGGCGCAACTTCGAGCACCACATAATACTGGTTGAGCTGGGTGTAAATAACCGATACCTGCGACTGTCCGAAAGCGCTATAGAGCGAGCGATCGAGTGACTGTGCCGTCTGGCCCAGGCGGGCCGCGGTCGCGCGATCGAATGTGAGCATCTGCTGCAGTCCGCCATTCTGCTGATCGCTGTTCACGTCTTGAAGCCCCGGAAGTTTGCGCATGCCCTGCATCAGGGCCGGCCCCCAGTGCGCCAGGTCGGGAATGTTCTCCGTCTGGATGGTGTACTGATACTGCGCGTTGCCGCCGCGTCCTCCAATGCGCAGATCCTGCGCCGCCTGCAGGAATGCCGATGCCACCGGCATACGGTTCAGCTTGGGCCGCAGTCGGTTGATCAGGTCGGTAGCCGAAACGTTTCGCTCCTTTCCCAGCGGTTTCAGGGCGACGTAGACGAACCCTCCATTGCTCGATCCCATGCCCCCGGTAAAGGCATTCACGTGCGCCACTCCAGGATCGGCCTTGATGACACTCACAATCTGCTGCATCGAGAAGTTCATGAACGTGAACGATGCGTCCTGGGGTCCCTGCACTCCGCCTACAACGGCACCGGTGTCCTGCTGGGGAAAGAATCCTTTGGGAATTCTCACGATCACGACCACGTTCAACGCGATCGTCAGCGCCAGCACGATGATCGTCAGCAGCGGATTGTCGAGCACCCAGGTAAGGGAGCCCTTGTAAATGGCGAGCATCCAGTTAAAGAATCTTTCGCTGACACGATAGAAGATGTTATGCCGTTCGCCTTGCCTGCGCGTCTTCAGCAGGTGCGCGCACATGGTCGGCGTAGTGGTCAGCGAAATCACCATCGAGACCACGATGGCCGTCGCCAGCACGACTGCAAACTCGCGAAACAGTCGCCCGACGATTCCACCCATCATGAGAATGGGAATGAACACCGCGATCAGCGACATGCTGATCGAGAACACGGTAAAGCCAATCTCTTTGGCGCCTTGCAGCGATGCGGCAAATGGTTCCATGCCGTTCTCGAGGTGGCGCGTAATGTTTTCCATCACCACGATGGCATCGTCGACCACAAATCCGGTTGCCACCGTCAGCGCCATCAGCGAGAGATTGTCGAGCGTGTAGCCCAGCAGGTACATCACCGCGAACGTGCCGATCAGCGAAACCGGCACAGCAACACTGGGAATGAGCGTCGCGCGCGGGCTGCGCAGAAAAATGAAAACCACCAGCACCACGAGAATGATGGATCCGATCAGCGTGGTTTCCACATTCTTCACTGACGCGCGAATCGTCGTAGTGCGATCCATGACGATGGTCGAAGTGATGCCCTTGGGAAGAACAGCTTGCAGAAATGGCAACTGCGACCGGATCCGATCGACCGTTTCAATAATGTTCGCGCCGGGTTGGCGGAAAATGATAAGTACCACCGCCTTCACCCCATCGACATAGCCGCCGGTGCGCAGATTCTGTGTTGAATCGATGACGTCCGCCACGTCTTCAAGACGAACCGCCGCGCCGCGCCGATAGCCAATGATCAGCGGCTTATAGAGCGAAGCCTCGGAGATCTGGGCGTTGGTGATGATGTCCTGGGTGGTGGTGCCGTCAGATAACTGGCCGCGCGGTTCATGCGAATTCTGCAGACTCAGGCTCGACTGCACACTGCCCAGGGTGAGCCCGAAACTCTCCAGTTTCTTCGGGTCCACCTCCACACGCACCGACGGAGTCGCTCCCCCTCCAACATTTACCTGTCCGACACCCTCGATCTGCGACATCTTCTGCGCAAGAATCGTGGAACCCAGGTCATAGAGCTTGGTCACGTCATATTTATCCGAAGTAAGCGCCAGGATCATGATCGGCGAGTCGGCCGGATTGACCTTGCGGTACGACGGGTTCGAGGGAAGATTGGCAGGCAGATAGGTTCGCGCCGCGTTAATGGCGGCTTGCACATCGCGCGCCGCGCCGTTGATGTCGCGACTCAGATCGAACTGCAGCGTGATGCCCGTCGTTCCCAGCGAACTCGACGACGTCATCTCCGTGATCCCGGCAATGTGGCTGAACTGCCGCTCCAGCGGCGTGGCGACCGAGGCTGCCATGATCTGCGCGCTTGCTCCGGGCAACCCCGCGTTCACGTTGATCGTGGGAAAATCCACCTGCGGCAGCGGCGACACCGGCAACACCGTAAACGCAATCGCCCCCGCGATCGCTACCGCGATGGTCAGCAGCGTGGTGGCGACGGGCCGCCGGATGAATGGAGACGACAAACTCATGCAGGCTGCTCTTGGGGCGGCTCATTGCCTTGGGCCAAATGTGAGGGCCGCCGTCCCGTAATGCGCTGGCCCAGTGTGTCGAAGAAGATGTAGATCACCGGCGTGGTGTAAAGCGTGAGGATCTGGCTCAGCAGCAACCCGCCTACCATCGCGATACCCAGCGGGCGCCGCAGTTCCGACCCCAGCCCGGTGCCTACCGCCAGCGGAATGCCGCCCAGCAGTGCCGCCATGGTGGTCATCATGATGGGACGGAAGCGCAGCAGGCTGGCCTCGTAGATAGCATCTGTCGACGACTTCCCTTGCTCGCGCTCCGATTCCAGAGCGAAGTCGACGATCATGATGCCGTTCTTTTTCACAATGCCGATGAGGAGGATGATGCCGATAATCGCCACCACGCTCAGATCCTGCTTGAAGATCATCAGCGCCAGCAGCGCGCCTACGCCGGCCGAAGGCAGCGTAGAGAGAATCGTGATCGGATGAATGAAGCTTTCGTATAGAACTCCCAGCACGATATACACGGTCACCAGCGCGGCCAGGATCAGCAGCGCCTCGTTGGAAAGCGAGTTGCGGAACGAAGCCGCGGTCCCCTGAAAGTCAGACTGAATGGTGGCCGGGAAATCGATCCGCTTGGTGACTTTGTCGATGTCGGTGATTGCCGTACCCAGCGATGCGTCCGGAGCCAGGTTGAACGATACGGTGACTGCGGGAAACTGCCCCTGGTGATTGATCGACAGCGCTTCCGTCGTCGGCTCGGCCACCGTAAACGCGCTCAACGGAATCGCCTTCGCACCCACCGACGAAGTTGTCGTGTTAGGCGTTGTGCCGGAAGTTGCTCCCCCGCTTGCCGACGAACCCGCGGTCGATGACGTCCCGGCCAGCACATTGGCGGGCATGCTGAGCACGCCCGAGGCGGGAGTGTATTTCACTGACGTGGTCAGCGCATTCGAGCCGGCCGCTGCTGATGCCGACGACGAGAACGAAGTCGCCGCGCCCGCACCGGCCGCCCCGGATGACCCGTTGGCCTGGATGTAGAGCGAGCCCAGATTCCCGGGATTTTTTTGCCACTCCGGCGCCGCCTCGAGCACCACGTGATATTGATTCAACTGCGTGTAGAGCGTGCTGATCTGGCGTTGCCCGTACGCATCGTACAGCGTGTTGTCGATCGTGGTCGGCGCAATGCCGAGACGCGATGCCGTTACGCGATCGATGTTCAGGTGCAATGCGCGTCCGCCCGTCTGCTGATCAGTGGCCACGTCCTCCAGTTCCGGCAGTTTCTTCAACTCCGCCACGAACTTGTCGCTCCACTCATTCAACTCATTGATATCCGGATCTTCGAGGGTGTACTGGTATTGCGTACGGCTCACCCGATCGTCCACCGTGATGTCCTGCACCGGTTGCATATACAGGTGCATGCCCGACACCTGCGCGAGATTCGTCTGCAACCGGCGAATGACATCCGCGGCGCTCATGTGCCGCTTCTCGATCGGAATCAGGTTGATCGAAATGCGGCCGCTATTCAACGTGGTATTAATGCCGTCCGGGCCAATGAACGACGAAATGCTCTCCACCGCGGGATCCTGCAAAATGATGCGCGCCAGTTCCTGCTGCTTGGTGGCCATGTCGGCGTACGAGATCGACTGCGAGGCCTGCGAGATGCCCTGAATTACGCCGGTATCCTGCACCGGAAAGAATCCTTTGGGAATCATGATGTACAGCACGATCGTCAGCGCCAGCGTCCCCAGCGCCACCAGCAGCGTTAGAGCCTGGTAGCGCAAAACCACCTTTAGCGTCCGCCCGTAAAACGCGATCATGGAGTTGAAGGCGCGCTCCGAGGCGCGGTAGAAGCGGGTTTGCTGATGTTCGGGATTGTGCTTCAAAATGCGCGCGCACATCATCGGCGTGAGAGTGAGCGACACCACCGCGGAGATGATGATCGTCACGGCCAGCGTGACCGCGAACTCCCGGAAGAGCCGGCCCACCACGTCCCCCATGAACAGCAGCGGAATCAGCACCGCGATCAACGACACCGTCAACGAAACGATGGTGAACCCGATCTGCCCTGCCCCCGTAAGCGCCGCCTTCATCGGCGGCATGCCTTGCTCGAGGAAGCGCGAAATGTTCTCGATCATCACGATAGCGTCGTCCACCACGAATCCGGTGGAGATAGTGAGCGCCATCAGCGAGAGGTTGTCGAGACTGTAGCCCAGCATGTACATCACCGCGAAGGTGCCGATCAGCGACAGAGGCACCGCCACGCTGGGAATAATGGTCGCCGACAGGTTGCGCAGGAACAGAAAGATCACCATCACCACCAGCCCGATGGTCAGCATCAGTTCGAACTCCACGTCGCTCACCGAGGACTGAATGCTGGTGGTCATGTCGGTCATGGTCGTAACATGAATCGACTTGGGAAGATTCCCTTCCAGTTGCGGAAGGATCGCCTGGATTCTGTGGACCACGGTGATGGTGTTGGCGCCCGGCTGCCGCTGAATGTTCAGAATCACCGCCGGAGTGCTGTTCATCCATGCGGCCTGCCGGTTATTCTCGATGCCATTTATAACGTTGGCCACGTCTTTCACAAAGACGGGCGCGCCGTTCTGGTACGCGATCACGACATCCTTGTAGCCTTCGGCGTCCGTGATCTGGTCGTTGGCGTCGATCTGGTAATCCTGCCGCGGCCCATCAAAGTTTCCCTTGGCGGCATTCACGCTGGCTTGCGTCAACGCCGTGCGCACATCCTCCATGTTGAGGCCGTGCGCCGACAGCTTGGTGGGATTCACCTGCACGCGCACCGCCGGCTTCTGCCCGCCGCTGATGCTCACCAGTCCCACGCCGCTCAATTGCGAAATCCGCGGCGCCAGCCGCGTGTCCACCAGGTCTTCCACCTGCGACAGCGGCAGGGTATCGGACGTGATGGCAAGCGTCAGCACCGGCGCGTCCGCGGGATTGGTCTTGTTGTAGACCGGCGGCGACGGCAGGTCCGAGGGCAGGAACGTCCCCGATCCATTGATCGACGCCTGCACTTCCTGTTCCGCCACGTCGAGTTCGAGCGCCAGGTCGAACTGCAGCACGATCACCGACACGCCCCCGGCGCTGGTCGAGGTCATCTGGTTCAGGCCCTGCATCTGGCCGAACTGCCGTTCCAATGGAGCGGTGATCGTCGTTGCCGTGATATCCGGACTGGCGCCGGGATAAAACGTCAGCACCTGGATCGTCGGATAATCCACCTGCGGCAGCGCCGAAACCGGCAGCTGCAGGAAAGCGACAATCCCCACCAGCAAGATTGCCGCCATCAGCAGCGCGGTCGCCACCGGCCGCAAAATAAATGGGCGAGACGGATTCATTGCGCCGGACTCCCGGTCGTGTCGGAGGACGTGGACGGGAGCTTGACTTTCGATAGGGTGACTTGGGAATTATTCTGCAGCTTCTCAAAGCTGCTGTTGGCCACAACATCTCCCGGCTTGATTCCCTGCAATATGGCGGTTTCGCCCTTATCGGAGTTTCCAATCTTCACGGTGCGCATTGAGGCCTTGTTGTCCTCGATGACGTAGACGAAGTCCTGGTTGCCGTTGTGCTGAATTGCCGACGACGGAATCATCGTCTGGTTGTCCAGCGTCTTCACCAGCAGCCGCGTATTCACAAACTGGTTCGGGAACAGCCCGCCGTCGCGATTGTCGAATTCCGCCCGCAATTTCACCGTACCGGTAGTGGTATCGATCTGGTTGTCGATCGATGTCAGCTTTCCCGCGGCGAGATGCCCTTCCTGGGCGCGGTCGAGGGCCTCCACCTTCAACTGCTGCCCGTGGCGCGTCTGTTGCAGAACCGCCGGAAGCGCGTCCTCGGCCAGGGTGAACACGACCGTAATAGGCTGCATCTGCGTTACGACCACCAGCGTCGTGGTGGAATTCGCCGTCACCAGGTTTCCCGGGTCCACCAGCCGCAGCCCGACGCGGCCCGTGATCGGCGAAGTAATGTGGCAATACCCTACCTGCACCTTGTCATACGCCACAATGCCTTCGTCGTTCTTGATGGTTCCCCGGTCCTGCAGGACCAGTTTTTCCTGATCCTCCAACGTCTGGCGTGGAATCGCATTCTTCCCCCACGCCTGCTTGTATCGCTCCTCGTCCATCTCCGCCTGCGCCAGCAGGTTCTGGTCGCGCTCCAGGGTGCCCTCGGCCTGGGCCAGTTGGGCTTCATACTGCCGCGCGTCGATATCAATCAGCGGATCGCCCTTCTTGATCATCTGGCCTTCGCGATAGTGCACCGCGGTAACGACGCCCGTGACCTGGGAGGTGATCGAATCCGTATTGAGTGGCGTTACCGTGCCAATCGCATCCTGGTAAATGCCGATGCTCCCGCTGTGCGCCGTCGCGGTCGTCACAGGCACGGTGCCGCCCATCGCGCGCCGGCCGCCCCCGCCCGTGGTGGCTGCCGCGCTTCGCTGCTGATGGACAATGACCCAATAAAACGTCAGGCCGAACAAAAGCAGAACGAGCACCCATATCCACCAGTGGCGGCGCTTGCGAACCGGTATGGGCGTATCGCCGGCTGGCTGACTCGCCGGCGGAACATGCGAAACAGAAGATTGCTGGTCCATTTTTCTCTTGACGTCTTGCAAAGGTTACGTGGACATTGTGTGGAGGCGGCGTTCCCGTCGAACCTGAAGCAGCCCCGAGTATGATGCAAAACCAACCGCTCGACTCGTGCTCCAGCCCCTGATCAGGATCGCCCGCCGAGAGCGCAACACGCTCCCGGTTTCCGCGACCAAACTCCACGTTATCAAATACTTCCTGTATGACGGAGCAGGAAATCGAATAGTTGCAGACTTCGCCCGTGAGCACGCTCGAAGAAACCCGAGATCGTGCCCCTCGCAACGAAGGCTCTTCCTATGCTAATCGGCTGCGGCGCCCGGCAGCGGCATGTCCGCCTGGTCGGTTTGGTACGGCGAAGAGGAAAGTTCGCTCACCTGCATCTGCGCAGCCGCTGCTTCAATCTGGCCGTTGATCTCGGCTCCCACCAGCAGCATCAGACCCGTAATATAGAACCACGTCATCAGGATGATTACTGCTCCCAGCGACCCGTAGGTCCTGGAAAAACTGTTATAAAAATTGAGATAAATTCGCAGCCCGAGAGAGGCGACCAGCCAGCCCACGATGCCCAGGGCGCCCCCCGGTGTAAGCCAGTGCCAGCAGCGGGTCTTCAGATCGGGCGCCCAGTAATAGATCACCGCGAATGCCAGCGCCAGCAGGGCGGAGGCCACCGTCCATCCCACCACCCGCGCCGACACCGTGGCCGTCGTTCGCAAAAATCCCTCGTGAATCTCGTGCCTCGCCAGGGCCGCAAAAAAGTCTCCCCCGAACATCGATGCCAGGCAGCAGGAGACGATCGCAATCAGCGCGATGGTGAGACCGATCGCCTGGATCCGCGCCTTGAGGAACGAGCGCGAATCCTCAATGTTGTAGACAACATCCAACGTGTCCTGGAGCGCCGAGACGCCCACCGAAGCCGACCAGATTGCCGCGATCAGACCGAATGTGAGCTTGCCGGAACTGGAGTGAGCGGTGGTCTCGTTGAAGGTATGCTGCACGATTCCGAATGCCTGCGCGGGAATGACGATCGCCAGGTAGTCAAGCAGGCGGTCATAGATCTTCGTCGCCGAACGCGCAATCAGGCCCAGGATTGAACTGGCCGTAAAGAGTGTCGGGAACATTGCAAACAGAAAATAAAATCCCAGTTCCGCGGCATGACCGAAGATTCGATCGTTCCCTATCGCCTTCCAGGTGCGTCTAACCACAATCCCGCACGGAACCCCCTGGAGGTTCCACAGTGACCGCAGCGGAGAGTTGGAGACGAATTCCCAAATGCGCTTGTCATAGCGGTTCAGTCGGAAATCAAAGTTGGATCCCGCGGCTGAGATAAGGCCTCCTGCGATGGGGAAGATCCGCCCGGCAAGCCGGCTCGCCCGACGGCTCTTGCCCCCGCCCGGGCCGGCCCGACGCACGCGGCTATGGATGCATGGTATGGCGAGCGCGATGGTCTTGCAAGCAAAAGAAACAACAACATGGTTGCGGCCGTCTTGGGCGTGCAGTTGGGTCAACCAAGCCCCTCCCCGGAGCATCACATCGAAAGTGGGACTCCAAAAGGCTTGGGCCATCCGCTCCAACTCGAAACTGGCTAAGAACCGGGCGCACGCACGCGGCTGGTCAATTTTTTGCGCTTTTCTATCCGTAGTTGGGCTTGCGGTTCCCGCTTCCCTCTTCGCGCAGACTTCGCAGTCCTCCTCCTCAAAAGCTCCTCAATCCGCCCCCTCGCAGAGTTCGCAATCCGCACCCGGGGAAAATTCACACCCCGTAGCAACTTCTGTCCCCAACTTCCCCGGCTCGCCGAGCGGGATGCTTTCTTCCTACGAGGGACAGACGGTCTCTTCCATTGAGGTAGCCGGTCGTATCGATATCGATGCCGCCAGGTTCACCCCTCAATTCATTCAGCCGCAGGGCCAGCCCTTCTCCGAGCAGAAAGTCAACCAGACCGCGGAGGCGATCAAATCCGCCGGGAAGTTCGACGCCGTGCGGATCGACGTGAATCCCGAAGCCGACGGAGTCCGGGTGATCTACGTGGTTCAGCCCGCGGTCTATTTCGGGATTTTCAAATTTCCCGGCGCGGAGCAGTTTCCCTATTCGCGCCTGGTCCAGGTTTCCAATTACCCCATCCAGGCGCCGTTCAACTCGGTCGAGGTCGAAACCGACCGGGTAGCGCTGCTCAATTTCTTCCGGCAGACCGGTTTCTTCCAGGCCGAAGTGCGATCCGAAGTTGAGGTCGATCAGCAGCACGCCATCGCCAACGTTTCCTTTCCGGTAAAGCTGGGCCATCGCGCCAAATTCGGCGAGATCGTCATCGACGGCATGCCGCCCGCCGACCAGCAGCGCCTGCAGCATAGCCTGACGACCTTTCTCGCCCGTGCGCGCACCGTCGCCATTCGTCCCGGCAAGCCCTATCACCTCTCCACCATCACCAAGGCGACCACTTATCTGCAGAGTGGCTTGCAGAAGCGCGGCCTGCTTGACGCGGACGTGAAACTGGCCGGGGCCGAGTACCACGCCGACACCAATCGCGCCGACATTCACTTCCATATCGTTCCCGGCGACGTAGTCAAGGTCGACGTTCAGGGCGCTCGCGTCTGGCCGTGGACCCGCAAAGCCCTTCTCCCCGAGTACCAGGGAATTGGCGTAGACGATGAATCCGTCGAAGAAGGCCGCCAGGCGCTCGCCTCGTACTTCCAGGCCAAGGGGTACTTCGACGTGAAGGTCGACGCCCACCTTGACCAGGGACAAAAACACGACACCGTCCTCTATCGCATCACCAGGGAGAAAAAACACAAGGTGGCGGAAGTCAAGCTGGCCGGAAACTCCCAGTTGCATTCCGATCAGTTGATGCCCCACATCGCCGTCCAGGAAAAGCACTTCTTCTCCGCCGGCAAATTCAGTGATCAGCTGGTGAAGCAGAGCGTCAAGAATCTCAAGGCCGTCTACGATTCGGAGGGATTCAGCAATGTGATCGTCGTGCCCACCGTGGTCAACCGCGGCGGCGACGTCACCGTTTCGTTTCGCGTAACCGAAGGTCCGCGGGATATCGTCAGTTCTCTCAAGGTCGAGGGCGCCGATACGCTGCCGGCAGCGCAATACGCGCCGCAAGGCCTGAAGCTCGCCGAAGGCCAGCCCTATTCGCAGACCCACATACAAAGCGACCGTGCCACCATCGGCGCCAACTACCTCCGCGCCGGGTACCTCAACTCCAGTTTTCGCGAAACCGCCACCTCGGTTTCGAAAAACGACCCGCACCACATCAACGTCGTCTATCACATTTATGAAGGCCCGCGCGTCATCACCGGAGACATCGTCACCCTCGGCCGCGATCACACTCAGCAGCGATTGATCGACCGCGATGTTTCCATGCTCAAGCCTGAAAGGCCCCTTACCGAAACCGATCTTCTCACCGCCGGCAGCAAGCTCTACGACCTCACCGGCGTGTTTGACTGGGCCGAAGTCGATCCCAAGACGCAGGTCACGACCCAAACCACAGAAGACGTTCTCGTCAAGGTGCACGAGGCCAAGAAGAACGAATTCACTTACGGTTTCGGATTTGAAGTCATCAATCGCGGCGGCAGCATTCCCAGCGGAACCGTCGCCCTTCCCAACCTGCCTCCGGTTGGCTTGCCTACCAATTTCAAGACCAGCCAGAAGACCTTCTGGGGTCCGCGCGGCACCTTTCAGTACACGCGCAACAATTTCCGCGGCAAGGGCGAGACGATCTCGGTTACCGGATTCGGAGGCAGGCTCGATCAGCGTTTCGCGATCTATTACATCAATCCCTTCTTCCGCTGGACCAACTGGAAAGCCACTACATCGTTCTCCACCGAGCACAATCAGGAAAACCCGATCTTCTCGTCGCAGCAGGAAATCGGTGGCTTCCAGGTGCAGCGCTACATCGACAAGTCGCAGAAAAACACCTTGTTCCTTCGCTACCAGTTCAGCCAGACAAATATTCCCCAGGTGCTGATCGATCAGCTGGTGCCCGACGCCGACCGCAACGTGCAACTCTCCACGTTCGCCGCCAACATGACCCGCGACACGCGCGACAATCCCCTCGACGAACACAGCGGCTGGCTGCAGTCGATCGAACTTGACGAGAATTCCACCAAGCTGGGATCGAGCGTCAACTTTGGCAAGCTCACCGGCCAGGTCGCTTACTACAAGCAGGCATTCCACAACATCGTTTGGGCCAATAGCCTGCGCATTGGCCTCGCCCAACCCTACGCCAACAGCCGTGTTCCGCTGAGCGAAGAATTCTTCACCGGCGGCGGCAATTCCCTGCGCGGATTCCCTCTCGACGGCGCCGGCCCGCAGCGCAAAATTTCAGTGTGCCCCACCGACCAGCCCAATTGCACGACCACGATCAACGTCCCCGCCGGCGGCCGCGAAATGTTGATCCTCAACGCCGAAGCGCGCATTCCCGTTCCCATCAAGAAGGGCCTCAGCGTGGTCGCATTCTATGATGGAGGCAATGTATTCCCGCTGGTCGGGTTTCATCAGTTCACTTCCCTTTATTCCAACACCGTTGGTATTGGTTTGCGATATGCCACCCCGGTCGGCCCGATCCGCATCGACATCGGCCACAATCTGCACCCCGACCAGGGCGTGAGCGCAACCCAACCCTTCATAAGCATCGGTCAAGCATTCTAAGAGGCCACTATGGCAACAGCTCGTTCCTATCCTCCCGAACCCGCACCCGATCCCGTTCCTCCGCGCCGGCCGCACCGGCTGGCACGCATCGCGGCATGGTTCTGGATCGTCTCGGCGGTGCTTACATTCCTCCCTTTACTTCTTGTTCCCATCCTTCTTAACAACGCCGCCTTCCATAATTACCTGATCCGCACCGCGCAGCAGCAGGCTCAGGAAACCCTCGGCGTCCGCGTCCAGTTGCAGAACTTCGCCCTGAATGTATCGAATCTTAGCTTGGATATCTATGGCGTCACCGTCGATGGCGCCAGCCCCTACCCCAATCCCCCCCTTCTGCAGCTGCAGCATGCCCAGGCCAGCGTACGCATCGTTTCGATCCTGCAAAAGAAGTGGTACCTCAACGACATTCGTATCGACCATCCCGTGGTGCAAATTTATGTCGACAAGAATGGTCACTCCAACATTCCCACCGTCAAGAGCAGCAACAGCAAAAGCAACACCAGCATCTTCGATCTAGGCATCCGCCACGCGGTTCTCACCAACGGCGAAGTGTTCTACAATGATCAGCCCAGTCCCCTCAACCTCGACCTTCATAACGTCGATTTCCATTCCGTCTTCAATGAAGCCATCAAGCAATACTCCGGAAAGCTTGCCTACACCGAAGGCCGCGTCGTGTATGGCACCTTCCAGCCGTTCACTCACAATCTTGAAGCGGACTTCGATGCCACGCCCACGACATTTCATCTGAGCCCGGCAAAGATTTCGAGCGGTGCGGCGCAGATTTCCCTTTCCGCAATCGCCAACAACTACGACACCAATCCCACCGTTCAGGCGACCTATAGCGTAGTCGCTGACGGTGCGCAACTCGCCAAACTTCTGAACAATCCGTCCGTCCCCACAGGCACCGTTCGCGCCACCGGCACGGCGCAATACCAGTCCGTGCCTAACCAGCCCGCCCTCCAGGCTGTTGTCGTGCAAGGCGACCTGGCCAGCCGGCAACTTGTTGTCAAAACACCGTCCATACAAGCTGCGGTCAGCAACATTGCCGCGCATTACTCGCTCGCCAACGGCAACGCCACGCTCCGCGATTTCCGCGCCAGCGTGCTCGGCGGCGAAATCACGGCGCAGGGCACCATGAAGGACATCAGCGGCAACTCTCACTCCGAAGCCACGGCATCGATTCGCGGAGTGTCGCTTGCCGAAGCGCGCCGCATGATGGGGCCCTCGGCCTCGACCGGCAACGTCGGCCTCACCGGCCAATTAAACGCCGACGCCAAAGCCTCCTGGGGAAAAACCTTCGACGATCTCATCGCCAAGGCGGACGCCACCATCAACGGCCAGGCCAAGGGAGCCCAGGCCTCCGCACCAGCCCAGGCCAACACCCCCGCTCCTTCCGCCATCCCGGTGAACAGCGCCATCCACGCCACCTACTCCGCCGCCAATCAGCAACTGGCGCTCGCCGAGAGCTATCTCCGCACGCCGCAAACCAACCTGACGATGAACGGAACGATCAGCAAGCGGTCGAGCCTTGCCGTGCACCTTCAGGCCGGCGACCTGCGCGAAGTGGCCGCCATTGCCAACCTGTTCTCAACGCCCCAGCCCGGAACTACTCCGCACCCGCTCGATCTCTCCGGCTCCGCCTCGTTTCAGGGCAGCGTGCAGGGCTCGATGTCCGCGCCTCATCTCACCGGCCAACTCTCCGCCGCAAACCTTCACGTCAACGGCACCGATTGGAAAGTCTTTCGGACCGGCGTCGATGCCAGCCCATCCTCCGCCAGCCTGCGCAACGCCGATCTGGAGCCCGCAACCCGCGGCCGCATCACCTTCAACGCGACTACCGGTCTGAAGAAATGGGCATTCACCAACACCAGCCCTATCCAGGTCGAACTCAATGCCTCGCAGATGAACGTCGAAGACCTCAGCAAAACTCACCGGTCAGCAGATCCCCGTGACCGGCACGCTGAACACTCACGTATCGCTGCACGGCACTCAGCTCAACCCCATCGGCAACGGCACCCTCGCCCTCACGAAACTTACCGCCTATGACGAGCCGGTCAACTCGGTGAACATCGAATTCAACGGCACCGGCGATGAAGCCCACGCGAAACTCTCCATGGATCTCCCTTCGGGCAGCCTGCAGGGCAACGTGAGTGTCCGTCCTAAAGAGAAGACCTATACCGCGCAACTCACATCGAACGGCATTCGCCTCAACCAGGTCGAGAACCTGAAAGCCAAAAATATCGATGCCAACGGCGTTGTCACCATCAATGCCAGGGGTCAGGGATCGTTCGACAATCCGCAGGTCACCGCCAGCATTCAGATTCCTTCCCTCGTCATTCAGAAACAGACGATCGAGCAGATCAACCTGCAACTGAACATGGCCAACCACGCAGCCGACGCAACGCTTCAGTCCTCCGCAGTCCACACCGCGATCAACGCCAAAGCCCACGTGAATCTCACCGGCGACTATCCCGCCGACGCAACCCTCGACACGCAGGGTATCCCGCTGCAGCCTCTGGTTGCGGCCTACGCTCCGGAACAGGCCGACGTCGTCACCGGCCAGACCGAACTGCACGCCACTCTTCATGGTCCGCTCAAAAACAAAAACGCGCTCGAAGCGCATGTGACCGTGCCATATCTGAAAGTGGCGTACAACAACAACATTCAGCTTGCCGCCGCCGCTCCCATTCACGTCGACTACAAGAACAACATCGTCGACATTCAACGCAGCGCCATTCGCGGCACCGACACCAACCTCGAGTTTCAGGGCTCCATCCCCGTCAGCGGCGACGCGCCCATGTCCCTTCTGCTGCAGGGCACTGTCAATCTCCAGTTGGCTCAGTTATTCGCACCCGACGTGCACAGTTCGGGCGAACTCAAATTCAATATCAACTCCAACGGAAAAGGACCCGACCTCGGCGGCGAAATCGACGTGGTCGACGCTAACTTCGCCTCGGGCGACATGCCGGTCGGACTGCAGCACGGCAATGGCGTTCTGACCCTGACCAGCAACCGCGTGAACATCAGCAAGTTTGAGGGCACCATCGGCGGCGGAAAGGTCACTGCCCAGGGCGGTGTCGCCTACCGGCCTTCGATTCAGTTCGATCTCGGCCTGGCCGCAAAGGGCATCCGCATGCTCTACCCGCAGGGCATGCGCGAAAGCATCGACGCCAACCTGCGCTTCACCGGCAACACCGACAACGCCAACCTCGGCGGCACCGTGAGCCTCAGCGATCTGTCTTTCACCCCCGCCTTCGACCTATCCGACTTCGTGGGTCAGTTTTCCGGAGTCGCCTCTCCTCCATCGCGCGGATTCAGCCAGAACATCAATCTCAACCTCGCCGTGCATTCCACCAATAACGTAAACCTGGTCAGCCGCACCCTCAGCATCAATGGTGCAGCCAACCTGCAGGTAAGGGGCACGGCTTCCGACCCGGTCATCCTCGGCCGCGTCATCCTCAATGGAGGCGATGCCATCGTCAACGGCGAGCGCTTCGTCCTCAATTCGGGCACCGTGCAATTCGTGAATCCCTCGCAGACCCAGCCGGTCGTCAACCTCGATCTCGGCACCACGGTGCAGCAATACAACATCGGCCTCCGCTTCCGGGGCCCCGTCGACCAGCTGCAGACCCAGTACACATCGGACCCGGCTCTTCCCGAGGCCGACATTATTCACCTGCTGGCCTTCGGTTCCACCACCGAAGCGAGCGCCCAGGCCTCCGCGAATACAACCACCACCCAGGCCGCCCAATCGCTGATCGCGTCGCAAGTCTCGTCGCAGGTCACCAGCCGCGTGTCGAAAATCGCCGGCATCTCCCAGCTCTCCATCAACCCCGTGCTCGCCAACAGCACATCGCAGGGACCCCCCGGAGCCAACATCACCATTCAGCAGCGCGTCACCGGCAATCTCTTCATCACATTTTCGAGCAACGTAGCGTCAACGCAGAGCCAGGTGATTCAGGGCCAATACCAGGTGTCGCCTCGTGTCGCGGTGAGCGCCACGCGCGACCCCAACGGCGGCTTCGCCATGGACACCATCATCAAGAAGACCTGGTAACTGGAGTTTGCAGCGCGCGTTTGGGACCTGCGATACGGTGAGACTCAACCATCAATTCAGCTTTGCCGCGGCATGTCCCTGTGAATCGCCTTCACGTGATAGCCGGCTTCCTTCAACCGCAGCGCCATTTCTTCGGCCATCATCACGCTGCGATGCTGTCCCCCCGTGCACCCGAACGCCACCGTCAGGTAGCTCTTCCCTTCCTCGACATAGTGCGGCAGCAGGTACAGCATCAGGTCCGTCACGCGCTCCAGGAATTCCACCGACTGCGGAAAACTGCGCACGAATTCCGCGACCTTTGGATCCTTGCCGGTCTTGTTGCGAAACTCGGGCACAAAATGCGGATTGGGCAGAAAGCGCACGTCGAACACCGTGTCCGCATCCAGCGGCACGCCGTTCTTGAATCCAAAGCTCAGGCACGAAACCAGGAGATGCTTGGCCTTGTCGTCGTGAGTAAACCGGGACTGGATGTTGGCGCGCAGTTCGTGCACGTTGAAGTTGGATGTGTCGATCAGCATGTCGGCAACGTTGCGGATCGGGTCGAGAAGTTGCCGTTCTTCCACGATGGACCGGGTCACCGTTTCCCACCGGCCCAGCGGATGCGGGCGCCGCGTCTCCGAGTAGCGCCGCACCAGAACCTCGTCCTTGGCGTCGAGAAAGACTACGCTGGTAGGAAGCACCGTTCTGACACCCTTCAATATTTCCGGAAGGCGATCGAGCGTCTGCCCTTCGCGAATATCCACGACGATTGCCGCACTTTCGATCTCGCTGGATTTGCCCACCAGTTCCGCAAAATCCGGCAGCAATTCCAGCGGCAGATTGTCCACCGCATGATAGCCAAGGT
This sequence comes from uncultured Acidobacteriota bacterium, assembly GCA_963730805.1. GTDB lineage: Bacteria > Acidobacteriota > Terriglobia > Terriglobales > Acidobacteriaceae > Telmatobacter. Next base: position 473,828 of record CAVSTL010000002.1, read on the forward strand.
CTTCAAAAGCCTTCAGCGCCGATGCCTTGCCTGAGCCGGAAATGCCGGTAACAATCACCAGTTCCTTGCCATGATTGTTTTTCCCTTGCGCGTGACTCGGAAGTGGCCCCGAAGGCCCGGGCCCTGGCTGCCGGAAAGGAGTCATGGGCTCATCCTACACTGGCGGCGTCGGATGACCATCCGGGTCAGACGCCCGGAGGTAACGCGCGCTGCCGTTCCATGGCAATCCCCAGCGCGCCGGCGGCATCCATTGCCATGGAAAACAGAGGCCCCTGGCCCAGTTCGCACCCCAGCCGCCGCAGCCCATCCAGTTGCTCCTGCGTCTCCACTCCCTGCGCCAGCGACTGCACGCCGATGGTCTTTCCCAGTCGAATCACCGATTCCAGCAGGGCCAGTTGGCTTCCCCTCTTGACTACCGCTATCGAGAGTTGCGAATCCATCTTGACCATGTCGATCGGCAAGCGCACCAGGTTATTGAATGCGGCCAGGCTTGAACCGAAATCATCGAGAGCCATGCGCACGCCGCAATCCTTGATTCGCTGCACAATCGCCAGGGCATCGTCGGGCCGCTCGTTCACCGCCGCCTCGGGGATCTCAAGAATGAGCCGCGATGGATCGGCCTTGGTCATCGCCAGCGTCCTCCTCAGGTGCGCCGCCATGTCTTCATGGAAGAACTGCCGATGGGTCAGGTTCACCGTCAGGCTTAGCGTGTTCCCCGGCAGGGTGTTGGCCCAGTTTCGCAGTTGACCGCACACCGTCTCCAGCGCTTCCCGCCCGATGCTGATGGAGAGCCCCGTCTCTTCCGCCGCCGGCAGAAGGTCGTTGAAACTGTCGATCGTTCCGTCGGCGCGACGAAAACGCAGGATCGATTCGAAGCCCTCCAACTCGCCCGTCGCCAGGCGGAAGACCGGTTCGTACCAGAGCTCGAACTTCCGATTGGAGAGAGCATGCCGCAGATCGCGTTCCCGCTCCTGGAGAGTGTTGGTTTCCACCACCATGTGCCGGTCGAACACCTCGTAGCGCTCGCCGCCCGCCTGCCGGGCGTGATACAGAGCCAGGTCGGCATCGCGCAGCAGCGAATCCGCGGTGACGTCGTCCCTGCCCGCCATGGCCACGCCGATGCTTACTTTTACGGGATAGACGCAGCCCAGGATCTCAAACGGCCGGTCCATCTCTGCCAGGATGCGTTTGGCAACCACTTCCAGGTCCGACGGGTTTAAGACATTCTCCACCAGAACCGCAAACTCGTCGCCCCCGATGCGAGCGGCCGTATCCTGCGGCCGCAGACAAGCGCGCACGCGATCAGACAGCGTCACCAGCAGCATGTCGCCGGCGGCAGGGCCGAAGGTCGCATGGATCGTCTCGAAGTTATCGAGATCGAGATACAACACTCCGCAACCGTCCCGGCGGCGCGCCCGGCGGCTCAGTGCCAGAGCCAGGCGGTCCTGGAACAGGGCGCGATTCGGCAGACCCGTGAGCACATCGTGCATGGCATCGTGCTGCAGCCTGGCTTCCACTTGTTTGCGCTCGCCGATGTCCCGATAGGTAAGAACATACCCGGCCTTCTCTCCGCCTATCAGCAGCGGCGCGGCGTACATGGCCACGTCCAAAAGCTGGCCGTCCTTGCGCATGCGCACCGTTTCCATCGCCGCATGCCCATAGTCCTCGATAGCCTTTTCAAGCATGCCGTGTTCATGGAGCCGCGTCTCGGGAACGATAAAGTCCCGCAGGTCGCCGCCGCTGACCTCATCCGCGGAATAGCCGAACATTCGCGTGAATGCGGCATTGGTATAGAGCACCCGCGACCCGCGTAGGAGAACGACACCCTCGGGAATGCTGGCCAGCACATCTTCCATCAGGCGCGGCCGCGGGCTGCGGTCCCGGCCCACCGTCTGCGCAACAATCACCGCATCGCGGGACTCGCCGTTCACCGTGGAGTAAGTACCCTCAACCGGAAGCATCCGGCCGCCCCGAGTGGCCAGCGTGGCGTGAAAAGGGCTGCTCAGGCGTCCGCCGGTCAACGCCGTCTGCGGTTCGGCGGTACCGGGAAAGAGACCCCATAGCACCTCTTCCACCGGCCGCGATGCCCACTTCTCTTCCGGCCAGCCCAGCAGGTGGCGTGCTTCCGCGTTCGCGAACACGACGCGCCCCGCACGCTCCAGGAAGACGAGCGCAGGCAAGGCGTCAAGAATCTCTTGCTGTTGGGGAGAATCCCAGTTCTGGGGTACGTTCACGTTCATGTCGTTCACTGCGACCGCTACGGTTGCCGAATCTGTGCGCGTCTTCAGTTCAAGAAGCGTGGTCTCCGAAGCCGGACCCTTCCATGCGTTTCGTCAAATACGGAATCATTCTGCGACTCTGCAAGCAGTCTTCCTGCATCCTACCCGCGTCCCGGCCCCGCCGCTATCCCCAGAAACGGGTACCCGGGCGGCTCCAAAGCTCCGTGAAATGGGGCCCCGGTATTGAGTTTTCTGGACCCGTTCCGAGCGCGCAAAACCGAGTAAAACAGCTGAAAAAGCCAATATTTGCACTATGTTTGGGACAGTTTGCATCATAGAATTCTGTGCAAATAAGTGACTTTACACTACTTAACCTGATTTTCACAGTTTCACGGCGCGATTATTTTTTGGCGCGCAGCCGGGAGAGCCCAAAAAATGAACTAAACGAAAGCGGCCTCTGCAGGTTGAAGTTGCGATTCGACGGAAGTCCGGACCCACCGACAGCCGTGAAAAATCCCTGAACCCTTCCATTGTGCTCCGGGACGAGGTCATGATCTGCAAGGGTGTTTCTTGGCTTTCGGCTCTGCAATCAGTCAGGAACGAAGTGCTCAATCCGCGCGGTCTATACTGATCTGCTGACAGAACAGCTATCCCGGAGACCCGATGCCAGAATTGACGCGCCGCGAAGTCCTCGCCACGTTGCTCGCCGCTCCCGCCGCTACCTTCGCCTGGTCGCAAAACTTCTCGGATTGGTTCCCGCTTTTCGATGGCAAATCCCTCACGGGATGGAAGCCCAGCGAGCATGAGGGCTCGTTCAAAGTGGTGGACGGCGAGATCGTTGTCCATGGCGAGCGGTCCCACCTCTTCTACACGGGCCCCGTCCAGGGCGCCGATTTCCGCAACTTCGAGTTCTCCGCCGAGATCAAAACCCTGCCCAACTCCAACTCCGGCGTTTATTTCCATACTGCGTTTCAGCCCTCGGGATTTCCCGCGGCAGGATTCGAAGTGCAGGTGGAAAACAACGATCCCGCCCCGACCACCAGTTACGTGGAGCGCAAAAAGACCGGGTCCCTTTATGGGGTCCGCAACGTATATAAGACCTTCGCCAAAAATAACGAATGGTTCCGCATGTCGATTCTGGTTCGCGGCAAACAGGTGCAAACCCGGATCAACGACATGCTGGTTGTTGACTATGTCGAACCCGACCCGCCCTTTCGGGCCGATCCCAAGTTTCAACGCGTCCTCAATCACGGAACGTTTGCGCTGCAGGGACACGACCCGGGCAGCACGACGCATTTCAAGAACATTCGCGTGCGCCCCTTGCCCGACAATGCCGCACCGCTCTCGACCGACCGCCCCCAGGTCGACGACCTGTATCGCGAGGTGATCCTGCTCGGCACTGAGAACGTTCCCGTGGTCGACTACCACGTTCACCTGAAGGGGGGCCTCACCGTTCAGCAGGCGCTTGAAAACTCCCGCCGTCTCGGCATCAATTACGGCATTGCCATCAACTGCGGTCAGGGCTTCCCCGTGCACAGCGATGACAGCGTGCAGCAATATCTCGACAGCATGAATGGTCAGCCCTGCTTCATCGCCCTGCAGGGCGAAGGCCGCGAGTGGATGACGCTGGTTTCGCCCGCCTCCGTCGCCCGCTTCGACTACGTGTTCACAGATGCCATGACCTTTACCGACGACAAGGGCAAACGCATGCGCCTCTGGATCGACGATGAGGTCGGGACCATCCCCGACGCGCAGGCGTTCATGGAGATGTACGTCAATCGCATCGTGGGCGTGATGCGCGAGCCCATCGACATCTACGCCAACCCCACCTTCCTTCCCCGGCAGATCGCATCCGAATACGAAACACTGTGGACCCCGGAGCGTCGCCACAAGGTCATCGCTGCCGCCACCGAAAACAATGTCGCGATCGAGATCAATGACCGCTACAAAATCCCCAGCGCTTCCTTCATCAAAGAGGCCAAATCCGCGGGAGTAAAGTTCTCTTTCGGCACGAACAACGCCGATGCCGAACTGGGGCGCCTCGAGTACCCGCTCCAGATGGCGAGAGAATGCGGCCTGGTCTGGCAGGACATTTTCGTTCCCAGACCCAACGGGCAGAAAAGGATTCAGACCACGAAGTGATCGTGCCGAGCGGGAAGGTGTGTTCTTGGACCAACCCTGGGGGCCCAGGCCTCGGTTTTGAGACCTGGGTCCCTCGATTCTCCAGGAGCGAATCACACGGTCAGAGACCTAAGGGATCTCCACCAGTTCCATCTGGCCGTCGCGGCGGCGGTGGAGCACATACAGGTCTCCGCCCGGGTTGCGAAAGATCAACAGGTCGCGATCGCGGAATTCGGCTTCCTTGACGGCTTCTTCCACCGTCATGGGCCGCATCGCGATCGCCTCCGCGCTGTGGACGATGTGGGGCTCGACAACGGCTGTCGATGCGGGGAACGAATGCACCGCAATCTCCGCGCGAGCCTTGGTTGCCTTGGGCGCTCGCCCGTTCTCCGCGCCGAACTCCGGCTCGGCAGCCCGCGCCTTGGTCCGGCTCACCGGGAGCGCCTCCATCATTTTCTCTTCTTTGGGCAGCCGCTTGCGGGTGATGTTCTTGTCGCGGAACCGCAGCGCCTGGTGTTCGGCGTGCGCCAGGGCAGCTCGCAAAGCCGATTCCTGGGTATCGGCCTCTCCGCAGGCCGCGATGGTCTGCATGCGCGCCTTCACTGTCAACTCAGCGATTTGAAGATGCCGCTGGGTTCGAAACGTAACTGAAGCTGTCGTGGTTCTGCCCAAAATCCGGGCAATCCGATTCATCCCCTCCTCTACCTGCGCGCGCAGGGCTTTGGGGATCCGTACCTGTCTGGCGGTCAACTCCACTTCCATGGTCAGCCTCCGCTCTCATGTTTTGTTCCCGCCGCTTTCGCGACAGGAGAATTTACGGATTCTATAGCATTTCGGCAAACCGGGGACTTGGGACGAACGGACCAGTTACTAAAGAGCTAACGCGGGCGCTCGGAAAGCATCGCTTTTGACGAAAAATGTGGCGCGTTTCTTTGTGGATTCACCGCGCGCGCCGCGCTTAAGCTCTAATCCCTGGTTCGCCAAGTCCCTGTCCCTCCGTCCCATAGTCCCCCGTCCCTCAGTCCCTTAGTCCCTTAGTCCCTCAGTCCCCTCGGTCTAATCCCGCTTCCGTCTCTGGTGCGTCGATGGAATATTCATGTCTTCGCGATATTTTGCCACGGTGCGTCGGGTGAGTTGGATGCCTTGCGCGTGCAGCATCGCTGCCAGCTGGTCATCCGTGAGCGGGTGCTTGGGATCTTCGTCGTCGATCAGCTTCCGCACTTTGCGCTTCAGCACCAGCAGCGGCGTATCGGCGCCTTCCGGTCCGTTCGAGCCTTCTGAGAAGAAGAACCGCAGCTCGATGACTCCCTGCGGCGTGTGGGCATACTTGTTGGCGACTGCGCGGCTCACCGTCGAGGCGTGAACTCCGATCTCCTCGGCCACCTCCTTGATCATCATGGGACGCAGCGCCTCGATGCCGTTGTCGAGAAAATCCTGCTGCCGGCGCACAATCACTTCGCAGGTGCGCAGAATGGTGCTCTTTCTCTGGGCAATGTTGCGCATCAGTTGCAGCGCGGAGCGAAAGCGCTCCTTGACGTACTCCTTGACCTCGCGCTCCGTGTCGCTGGCCACCAGCATCTGGCGATAGCGGCGGCTCAACCGCAGGCTGGGCAGGTCTTCCTCGTTCATCGAGACCACCCATTCGCCTCCGCGTTTCACAAACACGACGTCGGGTTCGATCAGGCGCGTCTGTTCGCGGTTGTACTGGCGCCCCGGGCGCGGATCAAGCGTCCGGATGAACTCCAGCGCGGAGTGGGCTTCCTCCGACGTGACCTGCGTGGCCTTGGAAAGATCCTTCAGATCCCGCTTCAGCAGCAGGTGCAGATGGTGGTCGACGATGTGCGCGGCCACCTCCATCGCACGCCGGCGTTCTTCCAGCTTGGTCTCGGCTTCGCTGCGGAAACTGCCGTGCGGATCCTCGTCCCGCTCTTCCCCATGCTGACGCGAGTAGATCTGGCCAAACTCGTGCTGCTGGGCTGCGATCTGGATCATCAGGCACTCGCGCAGGTCGCGCGCGCCAATTCCAGCCGGATCAAGATGCTGCACCAGGTCGATGCCGCGACGGATCAAATCGAGCGCCCGGGCGACATGCGGTTCAACGCCGCTTTCTGAAAGGATGTCATTTTGCAAATGGGCCGGGTCTTCCGAAATCGCTCCGTTTTGCGAAGAGACCGCGTTTTCCCGAATGGTTCCGTTCTGCGAGCCGTTCTTGTTTCCCTGTTTTCCCGCCTGCTCGTCAAGGATCTGGCCGAACACCGCGGCCAATTCCTCTTCACTGGCAGCCAGGTAGCCGTCCTCGTCCAGATTGCCCACCACGAATTCGGCCGCGTCGGCCAAAGCAGGATCCAGCGTCAAAGCCCCCAGTTGCCACGCCAGGTGATCGGCCAGGTTCGTCGGCTGGGAAAGAAAGTTCTCGAACGAAGGCTTCTCGCTCTCTTCATACTCCGGCTGAGTTCGATAGCCGGGATCAAGATATTCCTGGAAGTACGATCCAAAATCGACCTCGTTGAACGAATCCTTCGGCGCGGGAGCGGTTGCTTCCTCAACGGGACGCTCCAGCTTCTCTTCGCGGCCGGCCACCTGGTCCAGCATCGGAACCGATTCGTCGATCTCCTCCAGGACGGGATTTTCCACCATCTCGGCATCGATCATCTCCTTAAGCTCGAGCTTGTTGAGCGCCAGCACGCTCACCATTTGCATCAGGCCCGGGGTAAGGACCTGGCGCTGCGCGACCTTGAGGCTCAGTTTTGGCTGCAACAACGCCATAAGAGGATTCCGATTCCGCTGCCGATTACATCCAGTGTAATCAAATGACTAGAGCCTTGAAGCGGAAAACGCCCTCTCGCGATCCCAGCGTTCCGGAAAGGACAAGTGTCCAATCCGGAACTGCCTATGCTGCACTAGGATGCAGGGCTCTTCCGCTACGACTGACGCCGCAAAGAATAATTGTTGCGAACGGCTCCGGCCGCGGTATCAACTGGCCCGCAGCCGCCGTTCCTTCCCTGTTTTCTACGCGAGCGAAAATCCCTCTCCCAGATAGACGCGCCGGACTTCTACGTCGTTCCCCAATTCGTGCGGGGTGCCCGTCCGAAATATACGCCCTTCCGCGATGATGTACGCCCGGTCGGTGACACTGAGCGTCTCCCGCACGTTATGGTCGGTGATCAAAATCCCAATGCCGCTCGCCTTCAAATCGAAGATGATCTTTTGTAATTCCAGAACTGCAATCGGATCAATCCCACTAAAGGGTTCATCGAGCAGAATGAAATTGGGTTGAATGCAGAGAGACCGGGCAATCTCCACTCTGCGCCGCTCCCCGCCCGACAACGCATAGCCGCGGGTGGTGCGAATGTGGCCGAGGTTGAGCTGGGTAATCAGCCGCTCCGCTCGACTCTTGCGCTCCCTGCTTCCCAGCGGCTGCGCTTCGAGAACCGCCAGGATGTTCTCTTCCACCGTCAGCTTGCGAAAGACCGATGGTTCCTGGGGAAGGTAGCTGATGCCGAAATTGCGCGCGCGAAGATACATGGGCAGGCGCGTAATGTCGGTCTGGTCCACCATGACGCGGCCCGACTCCGGCACCACCAGTCCCACGATCATGTAAAAGCTGGTGGTCTTGCCGGCGCCGTTCGGCCCCAGCAGCCCCACCACTTCGCCACGGGAGATCTTCAGGTTTACGCTCCTGACAACCTGCCGCCCCTTGTACGACTTGCCGATCCCCTCGGCGATCAGTGTTTGCATCGAACCTTCGTTAATCTTCCGCCCACCGCCGCGCTACTTCGGCGCGACGGTCTCGGTTGAGGTCTTGCGTCCGTCGCCTTCGATACTGACGCTATCATCGCGGCTATTGAAAATCAAAGACGTGCCGCTGACAGTTCCCTTCACCGGATCGGTAAACCGGGGAGGCTTCGCGGCCGTCCCGGTGAGCACATATTGTTCGGTCTCGCTTGAATACACCAGGCGCTCGCCGGTGCCGCGCCGCCCCTGCGAATTGACCACGACCTGCCCTGTGGCAGTGACGCGGTCCACCTGCGCGGAGCCTCCTTCCGGCCCCGCATGGTTGCCGGGCGGAAGCAGCAGGAGTTCGAGATCGTTCGAAACCACGGTCGCCGAGGCGCTATCAGCCACCACCCTTCCCGAGGCCCCCGCATGCAGGACCGCCTTGCGCTCCGCCTCGGAATATTTCAGGTCGCCGCCGCTGACACGGATGACCGACGATGCTCCCTGGCCCGCTCCCATCCCGTGCCCCATCTTTTCGGAGTGGTTCGCCGAAAGAGCGGGAGACCCCGGCTGCCCATCTTTCTCCTTGCCCGATGCGCTAAGCATCACCACCCGCACCGGTTCAGCCTCGGCCGTGGCGTGCGCCACCAGGGTCTGCCGCGTCCGGTCCAGCACGATTACCGGAGCGCTGATGGAATTGGCCTGCTGCCACAGTCGTGCCTGGCCCCGGAACGTAGCCTCTCCGGTTGCCTGGCGAAGCTGAGCCTCGGCCGCGACCACATGCGCCGGTCCCTGCCCGCCGAACGCCGTTGCCGCGCCTCCGCTCGCTCCAGCCTTCGCTGTCGCGCCGGTCTTGCCGGTCCACGTGGCCTTTACATTGCCGCGGGCGAATGCGTCTCCCGAACCCTGCGAGACATCGACCTTATCGGCGGTCAATTGCAGGCCGCCTGTCTCGACGCGCGGATTCACTATCAGGTGCAGCCACTCGCCGGCGCCTTCATACACGGCCCTTCCGGCGGTAGCGCGCAACGGCGCTCCCCGGTTTGCCGTGCCCGCCACGCTGTCCGCCGGCTGCTGCACCAGCACCACATTCCCATCCAGCGTTGCCGATTGAATCTGTTCCCCGTCCACTGCCGCCGGCGACGGGCCGCCCTGCGTCTTGCTCGCGCGTTTCCCCGCTCCCGCCGATGCCGGCGCAAGATGCGCCTCGATGCGGTCCCCCGTCGTTGTCTGCTTCGCCCCCGAAACGGTCGTCTGCTCCAGGCTGGCGTGACCGGTTCCAATCGCGCTCGTCAGCACTTGCCTGTCGCCAAACGACGCCGTTACCTGGTCTGCCGCCATGCGAGAAGGAACAACCGGGCCGTTTCCCCGCTGCGACTGCCCGGTGATCACCACTCCTCCGGAGCCGGTGACCGACGCCATTTCCACCTGGCCTTTGCCGGCTTCGCGAAAATCGACGTCGGCCAGCGGCGAGCGCCAGTCGCGGCTGACCCGAACCGTCTCGCCATTCTGCCCCTCGCTGGTTTCATCGCTGTGGATCGTCACGCCCCGCTCCAGGTGCGCATGCCGCAACAGCCCTTGCGATGTAAACCCAAGATCGGCCGTCGGCGCGGAGCCGTGTACTTTCCGGCCATTGTCTGGCGAGTCAACCGTCGCGCCGCCCTCGAGACGTCCGTGCCGAGGCTGGTTGTGTTCATCAAATTCGAGCGTCGCGCGCGGAGCCGCTACGCGCGCCGACGTGGCGGTGGTCAGCGTAAATCCCTGGGAGGCGTCCAGCCGCACCGCCGATCCATCCGACCGGAACAGAAGATTGGCCTCGCCCGCGCTGGCGTCTCCGCCGCGAAAGCTTCCCTGAGCGCCCTGCATCCGGCACAGCAGGCTGTCGCGCTCGAACTCCGCGTGGCGCGCATGCAGCACCACCCGCTCCAGACCGCGCTTCACATTCAGTTCCACCTGGTGATCGAGCACCAGCTGCCCTTTGTCCGAATCAAACATGGCGCCGACCGAGCTTCCGCTTCCCTGGGTGATGGCGAAATCCACCCGCTCGGCGGTAGTCGCCACGCCGCTCTTCTGATCGAACGTCAGCCCGCTGGTCTTGACCTGGATTTCTCCTCGCGAGGCGGCGCGCGCTGCATTGCTCAAAGGGCCGCCCCGGGACGGATCTGCGGGAATGGATCTGGGTGCCACCGCGGGCGCTTCGCCCGGGCGCGTCAGGGTAATTTCGACCGGCCCCGCGGCCTTCGCGGTCCCGTTCTTCTGGTCGTATTCGAACTCGGCGCCGGAGATGCGGTCCACCCTCGCGCCGTCTTCACCATAGAGTTCGATCAGCACATCGTGCAGCAGGGCGCGCCCTCCCTGCTTCAACTGCACCACCTTGGACGCATGAATCTTGAACAGCGTGTGGCCGCCGTGCGACTGCGTGTAAGTAACGCCATTGGCTTCCTGCTGGATGTTGGCGCCCAGGCGCTTGGGGATCTCGCGCAGAATGAAATGCGTCTTCCACCGCGCCACCGCCAGAAAGGCGATGAGTGCAACGATCAGAAGCGCGCCGGCTCCCAGCACCAGCGTCCGCATCCGTTCAATGGTCAGGCGCACAAACTAGTTCCTTTGTCCCAGGCGCGCCGCCAGCCGTTGCGCCAGGCTCTCGCCCAGTTCGCTCCACAACAGGCGCGCCGTGGCTCCCGACGCCTTTTCCACCCCCGCGGTCAATTCCACCAGTTGGCGGATATTCTCTTCCATGTGGCGCGCCGCCACCGAATTCAATTCGGCTTCTTCCTCGAGGAACGGCGTGTCGTTGCCGAAATCGATGCGGATGTGGCCGTCCTGTTCGTAGGCGCCTTCATCGAACAGCGGCCCGAAACCCGTAACGCGAATCAGACGCGCGCCGCGAACCCAGCGGGGATCAAGCCCTTCCCGAATCTCCAGTTCCCAGAGATTCCACCCGATCTGAAACTCGTAGGCATAGTCTTCGTGAAGCGTTTCGAGGGCTTCCTCTACCGCAACCCGCGGCTCTGCGCCCAGCTGCGCACCCCCCGGAGCGGACCCCAGCCTCCGCCCATAGACCTGCTGAAATACCGGCGACTCGCTCCAGTTCACGGGCCATACGGTGGTCGCGTACACCAGCGGCTCTCCACCATGCCGGGTAATCTCGTCCAGAACGGCGACCAGCTTGTCGGGCAGGCCTTCCAGGCGCAGGTTCGGATACCACAAGCTCAAATAAAGTGTGTCGGACATCTCTCATGATTTTAGACGGGCTGCCCGACGTTGGCGGTGCAGCAATTCCGCATCAACCATTCGGCGTCTCCACTCCTCTCGCAACCCAGGACAAATCCAGTCATGAGAAGGAGCGCAGCATTCGACCTTTTGTGGTCGTGAAACGCCGCGGGCGGTGGTTAATCATGCAGGATCACAACACAACGGTCGCCGCGCCTCCTGATGAAAACCGGCAGCACCTCTTGACGTGCTTCGTCACCGCCTCCAGGTTGCTGATCTCAAATTGAGCTTTTCCGGTTGACAGAAATCGGCCGACCCTCCACACTGGCATAGGCAAACTATGTCAGCCGCTCCGGAGACGATTCCATGGCCGCCCTCATCCGCCGAAAGTCCGATCCCCTGAACGATCGCGACGAAATCCCGCCCGGCACGCTCTACCTCCTCATTCTCAAAACCCTTGCGGTCGGCGGGCGCCTGCACGGCTACGAAATCGCCGAATCCATCCAGAGTTGTTCCGACGAAGTGCTGCAGGTCGAAGAGGGCTCCCTCTACCCTGCCCTGCAACGGATGCTGATCAAGGGCTGGGTGACTGGCGAGTGGGGCGTAACCACCGGCAATCGCCGCGCCCGCTACTACACCCTCACCCGCGACGGCGAGAAGCAGCTCGGCATCGAAGTCTCGCAGTTCGAGCGGGTCATGGGCGCCATTTCCCGAATCATCCAGACCGCCTGAGGAAATGACATGAGCCTCGCCGGCGAATTGAGACGACGACTCGACATGCTCTTCCACCGCGCCCGGTTTCAGCGCGAGCTCGAGGAAGAAATGCGCCTCCACCTCGAACTGCGCCGCCAGCAGCCAGATCGCCTCCGGCATCGATCCGGATGCCGCCCGCTGGTCCGCACACCAACGCTTCGGCAACATCACTCGCATCAAGGAGAAGAGCCATATGACATGGGGCTGGAGTTGGCTGGAAACATTTCTGCAGGATGCCGGGTACGGGCTGCGCTCCATGCTGCGCACGCCTGCCATCACCATTGTCGCCCTTATTTCCCTCGCCCTCGGCATCGGCGCCAACACCGCCATCTTCAGCTTTCTCGATGCCATGATGCTGCGTTCCCTTCCCGTGAAAGCTCCGCAGCAACTCGTGAAACTTGGCATCAGGGATTGGAACGGCATCACCGACACTTACGCAACCACCGAACTCTATTCCTATCCCTTCTACCGCCAGTTCCAGCAGAAGAACTCCGTCTTCTCCGACACTGCGGCCATCTTCAGCCTGATGAACGATGTTCACGGTTTTGTGGACAACCGCCAGGAGTCGCAGCTTATCCACGTGCAAGCTGTCTCCGGCACCTACTTTCAAACCCTCGGCGTGCGCGCCCAGATAGGCCGTGTTCTCAACGACGCCGATGACTCCAGCGAAGGCGATCATCCCGTGGTCGTTATCAGCGATGGTTTCTGGAAGCGCGGCCTGGGGGCCGATCCGTCGGTCCTCAATCACAAGCTGAAACTGGGCAGCATTGTTTATGACATCGTGGGCGTAGCGCCCGTCGAGTTTTTCGGAACCAAGGTCGGCGAATTGCCCGACGTCTGGGCGCCTTTATCGATGGCCGGGCTCATTCCTCCCGGATGGGGACAATACAAGGACAATTTTTCGGAGTCGCTCTACATCTTCGGCCGCCTCAAACCCGGCGTAACCATGGAGCAGGCTACGGCCAACGCGAATTTTCTTTTCCCCCAGATCCTCCATACCTTCCCCGATGCCAAGCTCACCCAGGAGAATATCAACCGCCTGGCCCGCGCCCGCGTGCAGCTGAAATCCCTCGCGCGCGGCGTCTCCGATCTGCGCCGAACCTACTCTGAACCGCTCAATGTCCTCATGGCTATCGTAGGGCTGGTTCTTCTCATCGCCTGCGCCAACATCGCCAACCTCCTGCTGGCGCGCTCCACCGCGCGGGCCCGCGAACTGGCAGTGCGCCAGGCCCTCGGCGCCCGCAGGTCGCGCATCATCCGCCAGCTTCTCACCGAAAGCATGCTGCTGGCGCTGGCCGGCGGTGCGCTCGGCATCGCTTTCGCCGCGGCGGCCAACCGGGTTCTCCTCAAAATGATTTCTCAGGGATCCGATGCGGTGCCTCTCGATGTCTCTCTCAACCTGCGCCTGCTCGGCTTCACCCTGGTGGTTACGGTGTGCACCGCCCTGCTCTTCGGAACCCTGCCGGCTCTGCGCGCTACCCGCCTGCAACTCATCGACAATCTCAAAAGCGGCCGCGGCGCTGCCTCCGCCGGCCGCACTCCCCTGGCAAAGATCCTGGTCGTCTCCCAGGTTGCGCTTTCGCTGGTGTTGATGGTGGCCGCATGTCTCTTCCTGCGCACGCTCGTCAACCTGAACCACGTTGACACCGGCTTTAACAAAGAGAATGTGCTGCGCCTCAACATTGACTCCGCCATCACCGGCTACAAGGACGAAGATCCCCGTCTCAAGGTGCTCTTCAAGCAAATCGAGGAGCGCATCAACGGGCTTCCCGGGGTCCAGGCTGCGAGCTTTTCCTCTTTCACTTTTAACGAGGGGAGCTGGAACGGCGGAATCCGCGTGCCCGGAATGCCGGTGGATCACAATTTGAACGTACCGCATAACGTCATCGGCGACGCCTATTTCAAGGCCATGCAGATTCCGATCCTGGCGGGTCGCGCCTTCGGCCCGCAGGATACAGCCACCTCGCAGCAAGTGGCCATCATCAGCGAATCCATGGCGCGCAACCTCTTCCCACCCGGTTCGCCAATCGGACGCACCTATTTCCTGAGCCCCGACGAAGACGTAGACCCTGCCTCGGCCAAACAGGTGATTGGCGTAGCCAAGGACGTGAAGTTTGAGGATTTGACCGAGCCCGTAACTTATATCGATTACCTTCCCTACAGCCAGCGCGAGTGGGGCTTCGGCAACCTGCAGGTGCGCTACACGGGAGACTTCGGCGCCATCTCCAGCGAAGTGCAGCAGGCGATTCACTCCATCGATCGTCGCCTGCCCATCAGCCACATCATGACCCTCGATGAGCAGGTGGCCCGCTCCTTCACCAATCAGACCATCATCGCCGAGCTCTCGGCGTTCTTCGGACTCGTCGCCGTGTTCCTCTCATGCATCGGGCTCTATGGCCTGATGTCGTATCTCGTCGGCCGCCGCACCGGCGAAATCGGAATCCGCATGGCCCTCGGCGCCAATCGCTCCGAAGTAAGCTGGCGCGTGATGCGCGAAATCGCTGTGCTTGTCGTCTCCGGAATCGCCATCGGCGTGCCCGTCACCATCGCCGGAATCCGGCTGGTGCGCAACATGCTCTATGGGCTGAAGGGATACGACCCCTTCAGCCTGGCTGCCGCCATTGCCCTCCTGCTGGTCGCCGGATTGGCCGCCGGATATTTGCCGGCTCGCCGCGCTTCCCGCATCAACCCCGTCGTCGCACTTCGCGACGAATAACCCGCAGGCATCGCTGTCCTCACCCGCCCGCGATCGCCCCCACAATCAGCAGCGGCTCTCGTCCCTCAACCACGGCCTCGGGAAGAACCGCATCGGGAGGATCATGCGACAGATCCTCTTCGCACGCAAAGAACCGCAGGAACGGCCTGCGCTGTTTCGTCCCATGGTCGCGAATCGTTCCCAGCAGCATCGGATAGCGCGCTTCGATCGCATCCACCACGCTTCGCACGCTCACCGGCCCGGCAATCTCCACTTCGATCTCGCTGCCTACGTGGGCCAGGTTGCGCAGGTGGTAGGGCAGCACCACCCGCACATGCCGCACCGCATCGCCCGTTTCGCTCATTGCAGCGTCTGCACCTCGACCGACAGCACTCCCGGCAAATCATGCACGATCGGTTTCCACGCATCGCCGCCGTTGGGCGAACAGTAGACTTGCCCGCCCGTGGTTCCGAAGTAGATGCCGCTGTCCTCGAGCCGATCCACCGCCATCGCGTCGCGCAGCACATTCACGTAACAATCCTTCTGCGGCAGCCCGTTGGTCAGCGCCTCCCATTCGTTCCCTCCCGTGCGGCTGCGGAACACGCGCAATGCGCCATCGGGCGGATAGTGCAGCGAGTCGCTCTTGATCGGCACCACGTAGATCGTCTCCGGCTCGTGCGCGTGCACATCGATGCAGAATCCAAAATCGGTGGGCAAATTGCCGCTCACCTTCTCCCACTGGTCGCCGGCGTTGTCGCTGCGCATTACGTGCCAGTGCTTCTGCATGTACAGCGTGTCCGGCTTCGACGGATGGATGGCGATGCGATGCACGCAATGGCCCACCTCGGCGTTGGGATTGGGCATCATGTCCGAGACCAGCCCCTTGTTGATCGGCTTCCAGGTCTCGCCCGGCATCGTCGCTGCGAAACGCGCCCGCCGCCGAGATGGCGATATACATCCGGTCCTTGTTTTTGGGATCGAGCACGATGGTATGCAGGCACATGCCGCCTGCGCCCGGCTGCCAGTGCGGGCCGGAATCGTGCTTGCGCAGCCCCGACAGCTCCGCCCAGCTCGTCCCGCCGTCGGTCGACTTGAACAACGCCGCGTCCTCGATACCCGCATACACGGTGTCGGCCTCGGTCAGCGAAGGTTCCAGGTGCCACACGCGCTTGAATTCCCACGGGTGCGGAGTGCCGTCGTACCACTGGTGCGTTCCCGGAACGCCGTCATATTCGTACTTGTTGCCCACCGTCTCCCACGTTTTGCCGCCGTCGCTGGAGCGCTGCATCACCTGCCCGAACCAGCCGCTCGACTGCGAGGCATAAATGCGGTCCGGATTCACCGGCGATCCCTTCACGTGGTAGATCTCCCACCCGCCAAAATGCGGCCCGGTCACTTCCCATTTGTCCCGCTTGCCATCCGACTCCAGAACGAATGCGCCCTTCTTCGTCCCAACGAGCACACGAACCTTGCTCATGCAACCCTCCCTTTGTTTTGCGCAGCCCCATTCGGGGAAAGAACTCACCGGTTTTCGCGCTGGAAGCCGCTGGCCAATTCTTCCGTATCCTACAGGTTCCCTTCAAGGGGCTTTTTGCACAAAATCCGGCGAACCTTGCGAGGCGGTTCGTGAAAGATGCGAGAAGGCTTATGAAACCCCACCGCCAACCGAACCAGGCTGCCACGTGCCCGTCCTTGCGCCTTTTTCCTGGCGCAAGGGTGGGAAACGATGCACCCGCGGCCGGAAAGCTAAACTGAAAGAGACACCATGCCCGAATTCATCAGCCTTTTTGGAAGCCTCAAGGAACCCGAAGAACCCGGGAAGAAGCAGGACGAGGAACAAAAGTCCGGCTTCTTCAACCGCATGAAGCAGGCGGTCACGCGCACCCGCGAATCGTTCACCTCCAAGATCGAAGACATCGTGGCCATGACCCGCACGGTGGACGAAAGCGACCTGGAAGAACTGGAATCCGCGCTCATCTCCAGCGACATCGGCGTGCAGACGACCACGGAGATTCTTGACACCCTCCGCGAGCGCGCCCGGCGCCAGGCCATCGAAGGCGGCGAAGAACTCCGTTCCTTGCTCAAGACCAGCCTCCAGCAGATTCTGGAAGCCCCGCAGAGCCCCGCCGTAACGCCGGCAGCGCCGCCAAAGGTCACCTTCCTGGTTGGCGTCAACGGCACCGGCAAAACCACCACCAGCGGCAAGCTCGCCGCCTGGAGCCGCGCGCAGAATCGCACCGTTCTCCTCTGCGCCGCCGACACCTTCCGCGCCGCGGCGATCGAGCAGCTGGAAATCTGGGCCGCGCGCAGCGGCGTGGAAATGATCAAGACCCGCCAGGGCGGCGATCCCGCGGCGGTCCTCTACGACGCCATCAGCGCCGCCAAGGCCCGCAACATCGCCGAGCTATACGTCGACACCGCCGGCCGCCTCCACACCAAGTCCGGCCTGATGGATGAGCTCGAAAAAATGCGCCGCACCGCCTCGCGCCTCATCCCCGATGCTCCCCACGAGGTACTTCTCGTCATGGACGCGACCACCGGCCAGAACGGCCTGCAACAGGCGCGCCTCTTCACCCAGTCCGCCGGCGTCACCGGGATCGTCCTCACCAAGCTCGACGGCACCGCGAAAGGCGGCATCGCCGTCGCCATTGCCCGCGAGCTCAACCTGCCCGTGCGCTTCGTCGGAGTGGGCGAAAAAATGGAAGACCTGCTCGAGTTCTCCGCCGAAGCTTTTGTCGATGGCCTTCTCGGTTAGGGATCTTCCGTGCCCCATCAAGGGTGCGAGGCGCGCCCCGTCCCATCCCGTCTCGTCATGTCAATTAACTTTCCTTACACTTGATCCATCGGATACATTCACTGCGACATGACCCTCCAAGAGCAAGACACCTACTGGATGCAGCGCGCCCTCGAACTGGCCCGGCGCGGCATCGCTCTCACCTCGCCCAATCCCGCCGTCGGCTGCGTGATCCTCGACTGTGCCGGCCAGGTGGTCGGCGAGGGCTGGCATGAATACGACCTCCTCGACCACGCCGAAGTCATCGCTCTTCGCGAAGCGGAACAGCACGCCAAGGCGCGCCTCCATGGCGGCACCGCCTACGTCACGCTCGAACCCTGCAACCACACCGGCCGCACCGGCCCATGCAGCGAAGCCCTGATCGCAGCCGGCCTCAAGCGCGTAGTCGCCGCCACCATCGATCCCAATCCCAACGTCGCCGGCCACGGCGCCGACCGCCTTCGCGCCGCCGGCGTCGATGTCACGCTGGGCGTCTGCCAGGCCGAAGCCCGCCGCCTCAACGAAGGCTTCGCCCGCTGGATCCAGCACAAACGCCCCTCGGTTCTGATGAAAGTCGCAATGACCCTCGATGGCCGCATCGCCCCGCCCGCCGGCCAGCACACCGCCCACCAGCCCTTCTGGATCACGAGCGAAACCGCGCGCCGTGCCGTGCAGCCGCTGCGCTGGCAGGCCGACGCCGCCATGACCGGCGTCGACACCGTGATCGCCGACGACCCCCTGCTTACCGATCGCAGCGGATTCCGCCGCCGCCGCCCGCTGCTGCGCGTTGTGCTCGACTCCGCCCTGCGCATGCCGCTCGACTGCAAAATGGTGAACACGGCCAACCACGATGTCGTCATCTTCACCGTGACCAAAGACGAGAACCGCATATCCCAGCTTCGAGATCGCGGAATCCGCGTCCAGGTGCTGCCCGCGGAAGCGGGGCGCGTGCCGCTCGGCAAAGTCCTCGATCAGCTCGGCATTGAGGGCATTCTCACGCTCATCACCGAAACCGGCACGCGCCTGAATACCGCCCTGCTCGACGCCGGCCTGGTCGATCGCGTCCACCTTTTCGTCTCGCCGCAGATCATGGGCTCCGACGCCGTTCCCGCCTTCCGCGGCGTGCACAACGCCATCCGCATGGGCCAGGTGGAAGTGGAGCGCTACGACAACGACCTCGGCCTCTGTTCCCTGCTCCGCGATCCCTGGCCGCCCAGCGTAGATCAGGGACGCTGCTTCGCGTGCTGGTCGATCATCTGCTGATACAGCGCGATGGTCTGGTCGGCGATTGCCGCCCAGGCAAATTTCTCCTCCACGCGCCGGCGCCCGGCCAGCCCGAACTTCCGCGCCTTCTCGGGATCTTCCATCAACTCCGTGACCCTTGCCGCCAGGTCGCGCGAGAACTTCTCCGGATTGGAAGGATACCGGCTCACCGGGTCTTGATCGAAGTGCACCAGGTAGCCGGTCTCCTGGTCCACCACCACTTCCAGAATTCCGCCCGTCGCGCTGGCCACCACCGGCGCTTCGCACGCCATCGCTTCCAGGTTGATGATGCCGAACGGCTCATACACCGACGGACAGCAAAACACCCGGCAATTGCTGTAAAGCTCGATCGCCTCGGCTTTCGTCACCATCTTCTCGATCCACACCACGTGCGGATTCACGGTGCGCATGTCGTCCACCTTCTTGCGCATCTCCTCCGCAATCTCGGGCGTATCGGGAGCCCCCGCGCACAGCACCACCTGGATGTTCTTGGGCATGTAGGCGATCGCGTCCACCAGGTGCGTCACGCCCTTCTGCCGCGTAATGCGCCCCACGAACAGCACATACGGCAGCGTGGGATCGACGCCGTATTTCGCCAGCGCATCGTTGGCGCTGGTCTTCTGGTATTGCTCCAGGTCGATGCCGTTGTAGATCACGTGAATGCGGTCCGGATGCACGTCGGGGTATGCCTTGAGGATGTCGTCCTTGGTCCCCTTCGAAACCGCCACGATGGCGTCGGCATCGTGAATCGCGGTTTTCTCGATCCACGAGCTCATGCGATATCCGCTGCCCAGTTGCTCGGCCTTCCATGCGCGCAGCGGCTCCAGGCTGTGCGTGGTCAGCACGAACGGCACATCAAACAGCGTCTTGGCCAGGAACCCCGCCATCGACACGTACCAGGTATGCGTGTGCACAATATCGATCTTGTCCAGCATCACCATCTGCGCCAGGTTCAGGCTCAGGGTCTCGAGAGCGGTCTTGAATTTCTCCTGCGTCCCTTCGGTAATCGCCGACCACGGACAAGAACCGCGCACGTGAAGATTGCCCTCGTCGATATTCTGGTTTCCCCAGCAATGCACTTCGACTTCGATTTTCTTGGCCAGCTCGCGGCTCAGGTATTCCACGTGAACGCCCGCCCCGCCATACACATCGGGCGGATACTCGCGGCTCATCAAACCCACTCGCAAAGGAAACCTCCACTCAATCACGCCGGCGTCGATACGCGCCGTTCCGGCGCAATCATAGCACCCGCAGTCCCTTCGTCTCCGGTCCCTCAGTCCCTCAGTCCCTCAGTCCCTCAGTCCCTCAGTCCCTCAGTCCCTTGTTCCCTCAGTCCCTCAGTCCCTTGTCTTCCCTTAGTCCCTTGTTCCCTTAGTCCCTTGGTCCCTTGTTCCCTCGGTCCCTGCCTTTGGCCATTCCGGCTCGGCCACCCCATCGGCGCGCGGATCCGACGCCCCGAAGTTCACTCCCGTCGCGCTGTCATGCATCACCACGTTGCCGCGCCCCATGTGTTCTGAATAGGCGTCCCGGACTTCCAGCACATGGCCCATCCCCGTGAGCGCGTCGATCGTGGCCTTTCCCACCCGCGACTCGATCAGAAGACTGCAACCCAGTTTTGCTGTGACCGTGAACCGGCCTTCTTCGAGCGCCTGTTGGATGTTCATGTGGTAGTCCACCAGGTTCGAAACAAACTGCGCATGCGCCAGCGGCTGATTCATTCCCCCCATGATGCCGAACCCGATGTGTTGATCGCCGCGCTGCATGAACGCCGGAATAATGGTGTGGAACGGCCGCTTGCGACCGGCCAGCGCGTCCGGCGATTTGGGGTCGAGCGAAAACAGTCCGCCGCGATTCTGCAGCGGGAACCCCATGCCCTCCACCGTCACCTTCGATCCAAAACTCGAGTAGTTGCTCTGGATGATGGAAAGAATGTTCCCCTCGCGATCGACCACGGTGAAATAGGTCGTATCGCTCTTCCCCAGCGCGCCCGGCGCCACGTCGCAATTCGCCCTGGCCGGATCGATCAGCTTTGCCCGCTTCGCGGCGAACTCCTTCGACAGCAATTCCTCCACGGGAATCTTCCCGAATCGCGGATCGCCGTTATAGGCCGTCACGTCCGCATACGCCAGCTTCATGGCTTCGATCCGCGTATGGAGTTCGCCAGGACTGTACGGCCCCGCCGGATCGGGCTGCGACTGCTCCATGATGTTCAGCATTTCGAGCGCCGCCATGCCGTCGCCGTTCGGAGGCAGTTCATACACGTCCCAGCCGCGGTACTTGATCGAGATCGGCTCCACCCACTCCGCCGAATACTCCGCCAGGTCCTCGGCAGTCAGGGTGCCGCCCAGTTCGCTCGACGTCTTGAGAATGGCCTTCGCGATCTCGCCCTTGTAATAGGCGGCCTCGCCCCCATTCGCGACCAGAGTGAGCGCATGGGCCAGATCCGGATTGCGAAACACCTGTCCACGCTCCGGCGCCTTGCCGCCAGGCACAAACACGCGCCCGCTCTCGGGATTCTTCATCAACGCATCCCGGTTCGCTTTCCAGACGTCGTCGACAATCTCCGCAACCGGAAAACCGTGCTCGGCGAAGAAGATCGCCGGCTCAAACAGGTCGCGCCACGCCACTTTGCCGAACTTCTCATGCAGCTTGGCCCATCCGTCCACCACGCCCGGCACGGTGACCGAATCGATTCCCGCCTGCGGCATGGCGGATACGCCCTTGGCCTTCAGATGGTCCAGCGTCAACGCCTTCGGAGCCCAGCCGCTGGCATTCAGCCCATACAGCTTGCCGGTCTTCGCGTCCCAGTAGATGGCGAACAGGTCGCCGCCCATGCCGTTCATCATGGGCTCGGTCACGCCCAGCACCGCATTGGCCGCGATGGCCGCATCAATCGCCGAGCCGCCCCGCTCCAGCACCCGCGCTCCCGCCTGCGACGCCTGCACCTCGCTGGTGGCGACGATGCCGTACTGCGACGAAACGACAGATCGCCCATACGACCGGTCCTGCGCCATGCCGCTAACCGCTGCAGCCAAAAACATCGCCGCCACAACACCACGCCCCAGTGCTTTCATTCGAGAGATTCTCCTCTGGAGGAATCCGCCTGCGCTTCCAGAAAATCCGCTGAACTACCAACCTAACAAACCCGCCGGTCAGAGACTGGCGAAAAGAAGCGCAACACCCAACCCACCCCGCTCCCCCAAAGCCCACCGGCACCCGGGTCGATCTTCCCTCCTTTCGAATCCTGATCCGGGCTCATTCGTTTCAACCTCAAATCCCGCATCCAATCCTTGAGGTGAATTGGGATGCGTGAAAGAATCGCCCTGGCGCTCGTGGTGACCGGGCTCGTCGCATGGACAACCGGTTGCAAGAAAGAAGTCGATACAGCCGGATTCAAAACCGCGATCAACAAGTCTTACACCGGCCGCCACGAATGCGTCTGGCCCGCACCAATAAAGCTGCCTGCCCAGGCCGACCCCTCCAAAGACGAGAGGGTCCGCGACTACGAAGCCCTCACCGATGCCGGCCTTTTCATTCGCGAGTCCGCGGAAAAGAAGCGCTTCCTCGCCGGGTCCAAACTGGTCAATAACTACGACCTCTCCGACAAGGGACACTCCTCCTGGACTCCCGATCCCAGCCAGCCCGGTTACGGCAACTTCTGCTTTGGCCACTTCAACGTCACCGCCATCGACAAAGCCACGCCCAACGACCCCGCCAACCCCACGCAATACACCGTCAATTACCGTTACGAGGTGGAAGGCATCCCCGACTGGGCCCGCACCCCCGAATCGATGAGGACGTTTCGCAAGATCGCTGCCGACACATCCATCCAGTCGGCCACCGCCACCCTGGTCAAAGGTACCGACGGAGGCTGGACAGTCGTACCTCCCCAATCCGCGCAATAGCCGATAGAGAGCCGATTCCGGTAACAAACACGGAGGTCCCCAATCATGGATCATTCCTGTTTGCCATCGTGTGCGAAAGTGCCGCGGCGACCGAAGTCCACATCCCGCCGCAAACGCCTGTGGGATAATTATTCGACTCGGTGGAACAAACGCATTACCATTTACCGGTGCTGTCATTCGACGCTCTGTGCTAAGCGAGGATCGGTTCTTGCAATGGCCAGGCACAAACCATTTTGGTTCGCAACCGTTCTGTCTCACCCCCAACAAGATAGGAGTTCCCCATGAGTCCTTTCCAGACCCGGATATTTGAGTCTGCAACAACCTTCGGCAGTGAAGACGACGGAACATGGTTGATGGCGGACTACGACAGGGATGGCATTCCTGACCTCATCTTCGTCAAAACGGGCAACACTCCCAGCGGAACAGTGGAGATGCACGTCGCCTCCGGGGCGTCCAATTACCAGACCCGGATATTGGAATCCGCAACAACCTTCGGAATCGAAACCGATGGAACATGGTTAATGGCGGACTACGACAGGGATGGCATTCCTGACCTCATCCTCGTCAAGACTGCCAACACTCCCAGCGGAAAAGTGGAAGTGCACGTCGCCTCCGGGGCGTCCA
Source organism: uncultured Acidobacteriota bacterium (assembly GCA_963730805.1). Taxonomy (GTDB): domain Bacteria; phylum Acidobacteriota; class Terriglobia; order Terriglobales; family Acidobacteriaceae; genus Telmatobacter. Next base: position 497,111 of record CAVSTL010000002.1, read on the forward strand.
ATTACCAGACCCGCATCTTTGAGTCCGCGACCACCTTCGGAATCGAAACCGATGGAACATGGTTGATGGCGGACTACGACAGGGATGGCATTCCTGACCTCATCCTCGTCAAGACTGGCAACACTCCCAGCGGAAAAGTGGAAGTGCACGTCGCCTCCGGGGCGTCCAATTACCAGACCCGCATCTTTGAGTCCGCAACCACCTTCGGAGTCGAAACCGACGGAACCTGGTTGATGGCGGACTACGACAGAGACGGCATTCCTGACCTCATCTTCGTCAAGACTGCCAACACTCCCAGCGGAAAAGTGGAAGTGCACATCGCCTCGGGGGCGTCCAATTTCCAGACCCGCATCTTTGAGTCCGCAACCACCTTCGGAATCGAAACCGATGGAACATGGTTGATGGCCGACTACGACAGGGATGGCATTCCTGACCTCATCTTCGTCAAGACCGACAACACACCCAGCGGAAAAGTGGAAGTGCACATCGCCTCCGGGGCGTAGCCTCGTCGGCAATCAGACATTCTCTGGCGCCGCATGCTGCCGTCGCGGCGCCATCCCTACCAATTTGTAATCGACCCATCCGGCCGGAAGTAGGTCTGCGCCCGCGCCGTCACCGGCTCCGTGATCTCCGCAATCTGGGTCAGGTGCTTTAAATCCAACTCCACGCCCAGCCCCGGCCGGTCATTCGGATAGAGCTTCCCATCCTTGAAGTCGAGGCACACCGGCAAATGCTCCAGCGTGCGGCCCTGGTAGTTGTATTCCATCAGCACCGGCCCTGAAAAAGTACTCAGGCAATGCACCAGCGCCGCGGTCGCAATCGGTCCCGTGAAGTGCGGCACGATGCCCACGAAATGCGTCTCGCACAGCGCCGCAATCTTCATCATCTCCGTAATGCCGCCGACATTGGGCAGCGTCGCCCGCACGAAATCGATCGAATGCTCCTCGACCAGGCGGTTGAAGTCCCACCGATTGCCCCATTCTTCTCCCGCGGCCAGCGGAACGTTCACCTTGTTGCGCAGGATGGGCAAATCCTGCAGAAACGCCTCCGTGCGCACCGCGTCCTCAACGAAGAACGGCGCCAGCGTCTCAATTTCATTGCAGCCGAAAACCGCGTCGGAGAGATCGAAGCGCTGATGAAAATCCACCACCCAGTCGCCGTCGGGGCCAACGCCCTGCCGGGCCTGCTCGCATTCTTCGCGCAGGTGGCGAAGCCGTTCGCGCGTGTTGTAGGTCGTATTCGCCGGAGCATCGGCCGCCCCGAAACGGAACGCCCGATAGCCCGCCTCGATGGTCAGCCGTGCCCGCTCGCGAACACTCATGCCCTGCGCGATCCCGGGAATGATCCCCGCGGTGTTGTACAACTCGCAATAGTTGCGCGCCGCGCCACCGAGAAGCTGATGCACCGGGCATCCCAGCGCCTTGCCCTTGATATCCCACAGAGCCAGGTCGAGCGCGCCGATGGCATCGGTCCTCTCCCGTCCCGCCGGATAGAAGAACGCGCGATTCATGTCCTGCCAGAGCTGCTCGATGTGCTGCGGGTCTCTCCCGATCAGCCGCCCCGCCGACGGCGCCAGCATATCTTTCGTGCCGCCTTCGCCGATCCCGGTGATCCCCGCGTCCGTCTCCACCGTCACCACGACGTCGCTCTGGTTGAACAGCGGATTGGGATTCGGCGGCAGATACGCCCTCACCCGCGTGACCTTCATCTTCGGAATCGCGGCCATCGCCTTCCGGCCCAGTCCCGCTCCCATTGCCGCCACCGCCGCCAGCCGTCCCAGAAACGCTCTTCGATCCATTTCCATAGCCATCAGCCCCCCTCACTAGTCCCTAAGTCCCACAGTCCCTTAGTCCCTTGTTCCCTTGTTCCCTAGGTCCCTGTTCCCTAGGTCCCTTGTTCCCTCGGTCCCTCGGTCCCTGCTCCCTTGTTCCCTTGTTCCCTCGTTCCCTACACTGTATCCATGTTTACCGGCATCATCGAGCAGACCGGCACCCTGGTCAGCCTTGAAGACCGCGGCGGCGTCCGCCGTCTCACCGTCGAAGCTCCCGGCATCGCCGCCCGCATGCGCGAGGGCGACTCGCTGGCCGTCTCCGGAGTCTGCCTGACCGCGCTCGACGTGAACCCCACCCTGTTTCACGCCGACCTCGCCCAGGAAACCCTCGACCGCACCTCGCTCGGCTCCCTCGCTCCCGGCGCCAAAGTCAATCTCGAACTCCCCACCGCCGCCGGCAGCCCCCTCGGCGGCCACGTGGTCCAGGGACACGTGGACGGCGCGGGAATCCTGACCGCCCTCGACCCCGTGATTCCCCGCACCAGCCCGGCGTTCGACGAACAGACCACCGACTGGACCCTCAAAGTCCGCGTTCCCGGCGACGTCCGCAAATGGATGGTGCACAAGGGCTCGGTCGCCATCGAAGGCATCAGCCTCACCATTGCTGCTTTCGATGGCGAGGAGATTTCCATCGCCATCCTGCCCCTGACCTACTGGCGCACCAATCTGCAATCCCTCGCCCCCGGCGCCCCCGTCAATGTGGAAGCGGACGTCCTGGTCAAACTGGCGTACGAACAAATGCAGGCCGAGAAAAAGTCTTCATTCGACCTTACCGAAGCCTGGCTGGTCGCCAACGGGTACTAATCATAGCCACACCCGATGGATGTTATACTTTAACTGGTCAATTGACTGGTCAAATTTATGCAGACGATTCAGGCATCTGAAGCTAAAACTCACTTCCTCCGCCTTCTCGACGAAGTGGAGCGCGGGGAAACGGTGGTCATCACCAGGCATGGAAAAGAGATAGCTATTCTTAGTCCTCGTCTAGAGCCACAGGCCGACCGGGCGAAACGCGCCTTCGCGAACATTCAGGAACTGCGCAAGAGAACCCTGCCGCTCAGCATCGACGAAATTCTCTCCGCCCGCGATGAAGGCCGCAGGTAAGCGAATGAAGTTCGTACTTGACGCTTCGGTTACGCTCAGTTGGGCCTTTGCCGATGAGTCGGACCCGATGGCTGCACGTGCCAGACAAATCCTGGAATCCCCTGGAGGAGCCGCAATCGTTCCCGCCTTGTGGTGGTACGAGGTTCGAAACATCCTGATTGTGAGCGAGAGGCGAAGCCGTATCACGCCGGATGGGACCTCGTTGTTTCTCGCTCAGTTATCCCAAATCGACATTACGGCTGCGCCGGTCCCCTCGAACGATTCCCTTTTGGACCTGGCACGTCAGAACAAATTGTCGGTGTATGACGCGGCTTATCTGGCAATCGCGACCGAATTAAAGCTTCCTATTGCTACGTTGGACCGGGCGCTTGTAACCGCCGCAGCATTAATGAACATTCCGTTGTTGACTGAAATCGACCCGATTCCGGTCAACTGAAACTGACCCACGGGCGTGTCAGAAAATTGCCATCCCCCTGAAGTTTGCTCTACCGCAACGACCCCCCTCCGAGTCCCTGCTGGAATACATGGGACTGGCAAAACAGCCAATCTGGGGCAAACCGGCGATGAAGCCAGCGAACGACTTCTCATCGCCGGTTTGTGGTCCCGCACGGGAACGAACGCTAAGCCTCGTCTCCGCGTCTATTCTGCTGTCAAACACTGTTACCCTTGCATCAGGGCTCGAAGCAAACCATCGCACCTTTCAGGTGAACCGGGGATTAAAGCATGGCAGAGTTCGTCATAAAACTGGCCGATGAGCGCGGCCGAGTGATGGAGCAGGTGCAGACCGCGGCCACCGCCGAGGAGCTGCGCGCCCGCTTCGCCCATGCCGGATTTCACGTGTTCTCGGTGAAGGCCCGCAGCGGCTTCCAGGGCCTGTCCCGCCGCAAGGTCAAGCTCGAGCAATTCCTCATTTTCAACCAGCAGTTCCTCACCCTGATCCGCGCCGGCCTGCCCATCCTCGGTTCGCTCCAGATGCTGGGCAAGACCCAGAAAAACGCCCACTTTGCCGCCCAGCTCGAGGACGTGGCCACCCGCGTCAAGAACGGCGACGCGCTCTCCGGCGCTTTCGAGGCGCAGAGCGGCATCCCGGTCATGTACACCACCACCCTGCTGGCCGGCGAGCGTTCCGGCAACCTGCAGGAGGTGATGGAGCGCTACGTCAGCTTCCAGCGGGTCTCGCTCACCTTCCGCAAAAAGCTGATCTCGTCCCTGATTTATCCCGGCGTCCTGCTTACCCTGGTTTCCGCCCTCATGGTTTTCATGTTCACGGTCGTGGTGCCGCAGTTTGCCAAGCTTTACGACCAGTTGGGGAACAAGCTTCCCGGCATCACCCTCGACCTGCTGGCGTTCGGCACCTTCATGCAGAAGAACGTCCTCTGGCTGGGTATAGCCCTGGTGATCGCCGGCGTGGTGGCGTGGCGCTTCTCCCTCACCGACAAGGGCCGCGACGTGGTGGACACCATCCGCATCGGCATGCCCGTTGCCGGAAAGATCTGGGTCAAGTACCAGGTAGCCCAATTCTCCCGCACCCTGTCCACCTTGCTCACCGGCGGCCTGCCCCTGGTGCCGTCGCTTGAAACCGCCGCCCGTTCCATCGCCTCGCGCAAAGTCTCGAAGGCCGTCATGTCGTCCATCGAAACCGTCCGCGAAGGCAAAAGCCTGGCCGAGTCGCTCTCCCAGACCGGCGTGTTTCCCACCCTCGCAACGGAAATGATCGCCGTGGGCGAGCAGACCGGCGCTCTGCCCGCCATGCTCAACTCCGTCTCCGAATTCTTCGAGGAGGACGTGGCCACCGCGCTGACCGCCGCCCTCGCTCTCATCGAGCCGGCCATTCTCATCATCATGGGAATCGTGGTCGTCTTCATCCTCATCTCTCTCTACCTGCCCATCTTCTCGCTGGGGTCGGGCGCCTCGGCCGGGGGTTAAATCTTTATGGCTGATACCTTGATTGCAACACCGCTGGCCAACGCGCAGGACGAACGCGCCCACGCCGAAATGCTCGCCGCGCGCTATCGCGCCGAGTTTGTCGACCTGAAGAATTTCCGCATCCAGCACGACCTGCTGCGCACCGTGCCGGTCGAGCTGATGTTCCGCTATAACTTCGTCCCCATCGAGCAGCGCCCTGAAGCCCTGGTCATCGCAGTCTCCGATCCGTCGCAGCTGATGGTCATGGATGAGATCGCCGGCCTTCTCGGCCAGCGCATCATCACCCGCGTCGCCATGCTCTCGCAGATCACCGACCTGCTCAAGAAGACCGAGCAGTCGCAGCGCGTCCTCGACGAAGCCAGCGAAGGCCTCACCTTCGACGTGCTCACCGGCGACGACAATTCCGACGAAAACATCACCATCGAGAAGCTCACCCGCGATGAGGACATCAGCCCCATCATCCGGCTGGTCGACACCACCATCTTCACTGCCCTCGAGCGCCGCGCTTCCGACATTCATATCGAAACCAACGACGATTCGGTGGTGGTCAAGTACCGCATCGACGGCGTCCTCCAGATGGCGCTGGCCCCCATCGCCCGCGAACACCACTCCACCATCCTTTCCCGCATCAAGATCATGTCCGAGCTCGACATCGCCGAGCGCCGCGTCCCTCAGGACGGCCGTTTCCGCGTCCGCTACAAGGGCCGCCTTATCGATTTCCGTGTCTCCATCATGCCCACCGTCCATGGCGAAAACGCCGTGCTCCGCGTCCTCGACAAGCAGTCGATGAGCGAGAAGTTCAGCAACCTTACTCTCGATGTGGTGGGTTTCGAAGAGCAGGACCTGCGCCGCTTCCGCCGCTACATCCGCGAGCCTTACGGCATGGTGCTGGTCACCGGGCCCACCGGCTCCGGCAAGACCACCACCCTTTACGCCGCCCTGAACGAGATCAAGAGCGAAGAAGACAAGATCATCACCATCGAAGACCCGGTCGAATACCAGATCCGCGGCATCACCCAGATCCCGGTCAACGAGAAGAAGGGCCTTACCTTCGCGCGCGGCCTGCGTTCCATCCTGCGCCATGACCCCGACAAGATCCTGGTCGGCGAAATCCGCGACCAGGAAACCGCGCAGATCGCCATCAACTCCGCCCTCACCGGCCACCTGGTCTTCACCACCGTCCACGCCAACAACGTGGTCGACGTGCTGGGCCGCTTCCTCAACATGGGCGTCGAAGCGTACAACTTCGTCTCCGCGCTCAACTGCATCCTTGCCCAGCGCCTGGTCCGCACCATCTGCGAGTACTGCGCCAAGACTGTGCATTACGACGACGAGGCTCTCCACATATCCGGCCTCGACCCGGAGCAATGGCGCGACTTTGGATTCCGCGAAGGCGTTGGCTGCATGGAATGCGGAGGCACCGGCTACCGCGGCCGTACCGCGATTCACGAACTGCTCGACCTCACCGACCCCATCCGCGAACTGATTCTCGAAAAGAAGCCCACCTCCGAAATCCGCAAGCTGGCCCAGAAAGAGGGCATGAGCTTCCTCCGCGAATCCGCCATCGACCGCGTACGCCGCGGACTGACGACACTGAAAGAAATCAACAAGGTCACATTCATCGAGGCATCGAGATAGGCCCTATGCCGAGCAAAGACAAATCCAAACCCACGTCCAGCCGTCCGCAAACCGCGGTCGAGCTGGCCCCGGAAGGCGCCCTGGCCGCGACCATACCCCAGGGCAGCGACACGCCGACCTACGCGTTCGCGCCGCTGGCCGCTGGAGCCCTCGTTCCCGGAGTCGCCGAGGCCAACATCCGCTCCCAGGACGCGGTGGTGGACGCCATCCGCAAAGCTCTGGACGAGCTCTCGCCGCGCAGCCACGCGGTCACCGTGGTCCTGCCCGACACCGCCGTCCGGGTCTTTGTGCTGGACTTCGATACCCTCCCCGCCAAGGCAGCCGAGGCCATTCCGGTGCTGCGCTTCCGCCTTCGGAAAATGGTCCCGTTCGATGTCGAACACGCGGCCCTCAGTTACCAGATCCTGGTGCAGAGCGAAGCGTCGGTCAAGGTCCTGGCGACGGTCATGCCCGGACCGGTGCTCGCCGAGTACGAAGCCGCCGTTCGCGCGGCCGGCTACGAGCCCGGCGTGGTCCTGCCCTCCAGCCTCGCATCGCTCGCCGGACTGGAATCGCTCGAGCCCATTCTGGCCGCCAACCTCAACGGGCAGACCCTCACCACCTCGATTACCAGCGGCTCGGACCTCTACCTGTTCCGCACCGTCGATCTCCCCGAAGACCCCGACGCCCGCACCGCCGAGATCCAGCGCAGCATCGCCGTGGCCGCTGCCTACTACGAAGACAAGCTCGTAGCCCGCGCCCGTACCATCCACTACGCCGGCACCCAGAAGGCCGACGAGTTTTCCCGCCTCGTCGCCGACCCCGAACTGACCGTCGTCGACATGGTTCCCAACACCGGCCTCGGCGCCGCCACCGCGCTCGGGCCCCTGAGCATCGCCGGGATCTCCGGCGCCCTGGCGGGAGCGTGAGACCATGAAAATCAGCATTAATCTCGCCACTCGCCCGTTTGCCGATCTCGGGCCAATCATCAAGCGCCTGCGCATCGCCATGGTGGTCTTCGCAGTGGTCTCCATCGGCCTCGGTGTCGGGCTCTACCTGCTGAACGCGAAAGCGCAGGCCGCCCGCGCCCGCCAGGGCGCCCTGGATGGCCAGATCGCGAAAATCAACAGCGAGCGGCAGGGCTACCAGTCCTTGATGCGCCAGCCCGACAACGCCCAGGTGCTCGACCAGGCCGGCAACCTGAATGCCCTGTTCGATCAGAAGGCCTTCTCCTGGACCCTCGCCATGGAAGACCTCGAAACCGTGCTTCCCGGCGGCGTCCAGGTCACCGCGCTCGAACCCATCCGGGACGAAAAGTCGGGGCGCATTTCGCTCAAGCTGCGCGTCGTCGGACCCCGCGACAAGGATGTCGAACTGGTCCAGAACCTGGAACACTCGCAGCACTTCCTCAGCCCCGCCATCGTGGGCGAAAGCACCGAGAACAGCGGCGGCCCCGGCCAGGCTCTCGAGCCCGTCAGCGCCTCCAACAAGATGAACTTTGACCTTACCGCGGAGTACAACCCTGCCGCTATCCGTGAAAAACCGGTGGAAAAGAAAGCCATCGAGGCATCCCCTAAATCGGAAGGCGCCGCCGCCGTCAAACCGGTGCACAAGCCGGCCGGTCCGGCCACTGGCCCCGGCCTCCGTCGTCCGCCTTTCACCGGTGTAGCCCGGCCGCAGGCCGCGGTACCTGCGACTGGCGTTCACTCGCCGCAAGCCGCACAACCTGCCACGGGTATTCAGTCGCCGCAGGCGCTTCGCCAGGCGGGGCAGCCCCGCTATCCCGGGCTTCCCCAAACCCAGCCGCCGGCGCGGCCGAATCCGCAGCAGAATCCCCAGCCCCAGCCGGTCCGCCCAGGAGGTCCGCAATGAGCGAAGCACCCACCATCACCTGGCGCGAACGGTTCTCCTCTCCGCTTACCTGGCACGCCATCGGCTTCTCCGTGCTGCTGATCGTCATGGCCGTACTGGCCATCCGCTTCGCCCTTGATTGGGCCGCCATCAGCTCCGGCTCCGCCGATGCCCTTTCCAGCAAGCAGGTGGAGTTGAAGGCCATGGAAATGCAGACCGCCCCCTTGCGCGGCTTGGATAACCGCGTCGCCCAGACCCGCGATCAGATCAAGTCGTTCTACGCGGACCGCATCCCCGCCAACTATTCGTCCTTCGCCACCCGCATCGGCGATCTGCAGGTCAAGTCGGGCGTGCGCGCCACCCGTACCAGTTACACCCAGGGCAAACCCGGCCCCGACCTCACCGAGATCTTCCTCGATGCCAACATCACCGGGGACTATCCGCAGATCATGCACTTCGTCAACTCGCTGGAACGCGACAAGATCTTTTTCGCGGTGAAGCAGATGGCCCTGACCGGCCAGCAGGGCGGCCTGGTCAACCTGCGCCTCCAGGTTTCCACGTGGATGCGCAATGCCGCCGCCGCCGCCAGCGGTCTGCCCAAGGCCAATACCAACCGGCAACCCGCGAATCCGCAGCCGGCAGCCGCACCGGCCTCAGCCGCACCGGAGGGGGAATAAGCCATGCGCCTTGGAACTGAAAACAAGCGCCAGGTCTACATGCTGATCGGTCTGTTCGCCGTGATCTTCATCTTCGGCGGATACGAGATCTACGGCATGTTCGGCGGCACTTCGAACCACGTGTCGACGGCCCCCGCGGTCGTGCAGCTCAAATCCCTCCCCGGAGCGCCCGCTGGACCCGACGCGCAGAAGCTCTCCAACAGCGGGCTCGACCCCACCCTTCACCTGGAGCGCCTGGCGCTCAATGAGTCGGTCGAATACAACGGCACCGGGCGCAACATCTTCTCCGCCATGTCCGCGCCCGTCATCGAGCCGCCCATCAAGACCGCGCGCAACGATGAGCCGGTCGTCGTGCAGCCAACCGGCCCGCCTCCGCCGCCCGCGCCGCCCAAGATCGACCTCAAGTACTTCGGCTACGCCCAGTCCAAGGACAAGTCCATCAAGGCCTTCCTGGTTCACGGCGACGACATCTTCATGGCCAAGGCCGGCGAAATCGTCGACCATCGCTACAAGGTAGGAAGCATTTCGCCCGGCAGCGTTCAGATCACCGACCTGGCCTACAACAACACGCAGACGGTCCCCTTATCCGCCCAGGCCCCGCAGCAGCAGCAGTAAGGCAGTTCGTAGTTCACAGTTCGTAGTTCACAGTTTTCATTTACCAGTCGTCAGCTTTCAGAACTACGAACTATGAACTAAGAACTACGAACTAACTGTGAACTGCGAACTAAGAACTGTGAACTCATTGACCACAGTTCGTAGTTCACAGTTTTCATTTACCAGTCGTCAGCTTTCAGAACTACGAACTATGAACTAAGAACTACGAACTAACTGTGAACTGTGAACTGCGAACTAAGAACTGTGAACTCATTGACCACCCCAATCCGCCGCGCCAAACCCTCTGAAGAGGGCTTCATCCTCGTCGCCGTCATGTTCCTCATCGCCCTGATCCTCATCGGCCTCGCAGTGGCCGCTCCCAGGGTCGCCGCCGACATTCAGCGCGATCGCGAAATCGAAACCTTCCATCGCGGCATGCAATACCGGCGCGCCGTTCAGCTCTATTTCAAGAAGTTCCAGCGCTACCCGCCCAGCGTCGATGCGCTCGTCAAGACCAACAACATCCGCTTCCTGCGCAAGAAATACATCGATCCCATCACCGGCAAGGATGACTGGAAGCCCATCATGATGGGCCAGAATAAAGCGCCCCTGGCATTGGGCTTCTTCGGCCAGCCGCTCCTCGGGATGCCAATGGGCGGCCCCATGGGAGGCATCGGGCCGGGTGGTGTCGGCACCCCGATCGGATCGGGCGCCTTCAACCCCGGCGCGGGCGGTTCGGACCCCAACGCCAACCCCGCCAGCCCCGCCAGCCCCACAATCCCACGGATCCCAATGCTGGAAACACGGGAACCGGCAATCCTGCCGATCCCAATGGTGGCGCCGGCGGAAGTCAGATCGGCGGGGCCAATCCGATTGGCGGAGCGGCCTTTGGGGGAGCCGGAATTGTCGGCTTCTCGCCCGCCAGCCCCAAACAGTCCATCCTGGTTTACAAGAAAAAGACCCATTACAACGAGTGGGAGTTTACCTACAGCCCAGCCAGCGAGCTGGGCGGCATGCAGAACCTGCCTCCGCAATTGCTCGGCGGACAGGCTCCAGGCACCGGCGGTTTGCAGCCGACTCCAACCCCGTCGCCAGGCCCCACTCCGACGCCGTCGCCAACCCCACCGCAATAGGGTGCCCCGTCCAAGCTCCGCTTGGGCGGGAAAGCGATTCCCTCGTCTTAAACCATCCAAAAACACTACGGCCCGTCCCTCACAAGGACGGGCCGCGTCGCGTGTGCGCCATCAAGCGCAGACCTTACACGTTGAACGAGGAACCGCAGCCGCAGGTCGATTTCACCTGGGGATTCTCAAACTTGAAGCCGGCCGCTTCCAGGGTCTCCACGTAGTCCACCGTGCAGCCGTTCAGGTACATCAGGGAAGTGGCATCGACGAACACCTTCAGGTCGTCGAAACCGAACACTTTATCCATCATGCCGGCCTGATTCTCGAAGGCCATGGAGTACTGGAACCCCGAACAGCCTCCGCCGACAACACCGATCCGAAGCCCGGCCGGTAAAGGATCCTGGGTGGCCATGATCTCGCGCACTTTGGCGATGGCCTGGGGCGTCAGCACAAGCGGTGCCTTCTTGACGATTTCTTCCTGTTGCGGTGCGGTCGTTGTGGCCATGTTCTTCTCCCGATTTGAAAATCTCTGGTTCTTAGACGTTACTTTACTGGTTTCGCGAGGCGCTGTACAGTGCCGAATCGCATTCCATTGGATGCAATGGACCGGGGAAAGTCGCACTCCGGCCACCCCGGGTATGGCGCCTGGCGTTCGAAAATCCCTTTCGAATCAGGCCAAAAACCACTTTATGCCATAAAAATGACATGTGACTAGTGTCACCAAAAGTTTGTGAACCCAGGACTATCATTGGTTCCCGAAAGGGCCCCTTGCTCGCGACGCCGCGTTGGGCATCCACGGAGTCGCCGGCACCCGGGACCAGAATCCTTTTGGAGGTGCTTATGATTAAGCCAATCGTTTTGTCCGTCTGGGCTCTATGCGCGTTGTTCCTTGCCGTGATTCACCTGTACCGCTCCCGCCTCACTCGCGACGAGGAAGACCAGATCTTCCTGGATGACTCCTTTAACCACGTGAAATCCGCCCAGGCGGCGATCACGAACAAAGTCCACAAGATCGAGCCGTTGGTGAAGACTTCGCACTGGCTGGTCGGCGCGGCGACCCTGTTGGTCATCGGCTATTTCCTCTACGAGGTCTTTTTCATTCAGCTCTGATCGGGCGATCGCTCAAGTTCTCTTCGCCGGCCAGACCGACATCAAACGTGCATCTGGCCGGAAGAGAATTCACTGTCGGAATTCCTACTCGACTTCCGGCCGCGCCCGGTACCCGTCCCGCGCGATGATGTCGTACTTGAGCGGCTTGTGCTTCTCGTCCTGGAAGCGCAGCGGTTTGCCTTCCTCATCCACCAGCTCCACGCGCAGCTTGCGATACGAGCCGTCCTGCTTGGTGTTGAGGGGATGATAGATCAGCTCGTACTTCGAGCGGATGTTCGTATTGATTTCGGAAAAGATGTCCGGCATCTCGCCCGCAAAGCGCGGAAAGAAGCTCTCTCCGCCGGTCAGCTTGGCGAACGTCCTCATCTCATTGTCCGCCTGCAGGTAATCCATGTCGCGCATCTGGCTGTTCCAGCCGCCGCGCCCTTCCGTCATGGCTCGCACGGCTCCGCCCGTCGAAACCGTGAAGATGGTGATGTCGGGCGTGGTCTTCACCTTCTGCATGATCTTGTCCAGGGTCAGCTTCGACATCGTATCCCGGCCTGAAGCGATCACAATGATGTACTTGCGCCCTTCAATCCGGCTCAGCCGGTCCTCCGCCTCGTAGAGAGCGTCGAAGAAGTTCCGCTCCGAGAAGCCGGGCATCTGCATCGAGTTGATGGCCTGGTAAAGCTGCCGCTTGTCCTGGGTAAAGTCGGTCACGATCTGGGTGCGCATGTCGAACGTCATCAGCGCCACGTAATCCTGCGGGCGAAGCTGCTGCGCGAAGGCCCACGCTGCATTCCACATGTCATTCACAAACCACCAGCTCGTGGACGCGAACTCGCACAGCAGGAGAGCGGTGATCGGCGCCTCCACCCGCTTGAACCCCGCGATCTTCTGCTCCACCCCGTCCTCGTAGACCTTGAAGTTCGCAGGCTTCAGGTTGGGAACAAACTGGTGGGTCTTCTCCAGCAGCACGCCCACGTCCACCGTCACTTCGGGCACGTCCACCCGCAGCGAGTAGCTGGGCGCCCCTTCCGGGTTCTTGAACTTGGGCGCGGCCGGCGCCGGCGGCGGCGTATCCTCGGGCTGCTCCTTCTTCTTGGGCAAGGCAATGGAGCCGTTATCCGGGGCCGGGCCGCCGGAGTCGGGCTGCGCCTGGGGCTGGTCCGGATGCGGCGGCGGTGCCTGCTGCGCCGGAGCCTGCGCCGGAAGCTGGGGCATGGTAGCCAGAAGCGCAAGCATTGACAACGCCAAAGCAGGAAGAGAAGAACCGCGCGAACGCAAATGGTACGACTTGGACATATCGACCTCTGTGGTCACCAGCATAAGATATCGACGCTCTTGCGAACAGGGCCATCGGCAACCGACCTGAACAAGGTGGTCTCCAGCCGGACCCGAATCCCAAAAAATGCGTCAACCGCCAGGCGCCCGATTCTAACCTTCGTGCCCCGGTTGTACTCTAATAGACGTGGGAACGCTCCTGAAGGAAACCAAGCTCCGTTTCGCCGCGCTCGCCGTTTTTCCGTGCGTGGCGCTCTTCCCTGCCTTCCTCCCCGCCCAGGTAGCCTCTCAGACGGCCGCGGCCCAGGCTTCGGCATCCCCTCCGCCGTCCACCGGCGGATTCTTCCCCCTGAGCGATCTCAAACGCGGCATGACCGCCACCGCCTGGACCGTGTTCGCCGGCACCAGGCCCGAACCCATGGCGGTTGAAATCCTGGGAGTCCTGCGCGGGGTTCGCGGCCCCGGCCACGACATGATCCTGGCCCAGTTGCACGGCTCCAAGCCCGAATACAGCGGCGTCGTCGCCGGCATGAGCGGCAGCCCCGTCTACATCGGCAACAAGCTGCTCGGCTCCATCTCCTACCACATCGGCCAGTTCAGCAAGGACGCCATCGCCGGCATCACGCCCATCGAAGACATGCTCGAGGTGCGCGATATTCCCATCGGCGGCCCGCTCGAACAGGCACGCCAGGGAGGGCTGTCGCCTGTACCGGCGAGTTCCTTCACCAGCCCCATCCCGGCGTTGTCCGCTCCCGGCAGCCCCGGCGGCGATACCACCTTTCAGCCCATGGAAACCCCGCTGGTGATGGGCGGCTTTCAACCCGAAGCCATCAAGCTCTGGCAGCAGAAAATGGCCGGCACCGGCCTGGACATGGTTGCCGCCGGCGGAATCGGCGGTTCCTCCAAACCCGGCGAGGAGTATTCCATGGCTTCGCCCGGCGACGTCCTTCCCGGATCGGCCGTGAGCGTGCAACTGGTCCGCGGAGATCTCGAAATCGCCGCCACCTGCACCGTCACCTACATCGATCCGAAGCAGCTCCTCGCCTGCGGGCATCCGGTTTTGCAAGCGGGCCCCATTTCCCTTCCCATGACCAAGGCGGAGGTCGTCACCACCCTGGCCTCGTCGCTGCAATCGTTCAAGGTGGTCAACACTGGCGACACCATCGGCGCGTTCACTGAAGATCGCGAATCGGCCATCCGCGGCGTGTTCGGAACCCGCGCCCACATGATCCCCCTGCACGTCACCGTCAACGGGACCCAGAAGACCCGCAAGCTCAACGTCGAAGTCCTGGACCTCGCCCCGCTCACCCCGCAGGCCATCCTCGTGGTGCTCTTCCAGGCCCTTCTGCAGAACAACGAGAGCACCAGCGACACCAGTTATCACCTCACGGGAAGCATCGACATGGAAGGCTACCCGCCCGCCCCGCTCGATCTCTGGGCCCCCGCCACCGACAACATGCCCGCCCCCATGATGGCCGCCCTGTCCACCGGCGAAAAATTCGCCAAGCTTTACTCCAACAGCGCCCGCCACGGCAACATGCGTTCCATCGATCTCACCATCCAGGCCATCCCCCGCCGCATCGGCGTGGAGTTGCAATCGGCGCGCCTCATCTCCGGCAACATCGTCCACGCTGGCGACACCGTCACTGTCGAAGCCACGGTGCGCCCCTGGCAGCAGACGGCGCGCAATGTCCGCATCCCGGTCATTCTTCCCTCGCGCCTTGAATCCGGTACGATGCGCCTGCTGGTCTCCGACGCCGGCGTGCTCGACCGCACCCTCGACCAGCCCCGCATGATGGCCCGTCCCCTCGATATGGAGTCGGCCCTCTCCCAGGTCAGCAACCAGCATCCCGCCGACCGGATCTACGTAAGCCTTCTGGTGCCTGAAACCCAGGCCGGCATGGAAGGAAAAACCCTCGCCAGTCTTCCCCTTTCCATGGCCAACGCGCTCGAGTCCCTGCGCGCCGCCCAGGACGTCAGCCTCAACGGCGAATCGGCCGTGGTTGCCGGCGAAGCCCAGGCCGGAGGAGTGCTCAACGGTTTTCAAGTCCTGACGTTGCGCGTCGAAGCCGGCGGCGGGGTAAACTAAAAGCCAAGCGTCGAAATTCATCACGCCTTACCCAAGCCGGCACTGCCACCGAACTGCCGGTTTTTCACTTGCCACTCCAGCGAGGACCGGATCGACCATGGCCCAAATTCAAGGATTAGCCGCTCACGCCGCGGGAGCGGAGCTTCTTCCGTTTAAATACGAACCCGGAGAATTGGGCCCTCAGGAAGTCGAAATCGATATCTCGCACTGCGGCATTTGCCACAGCGATCTGCACCTCATCAGCAACGACTGGGGCATCAGCCACTACCCGTTTATTCCCGGCCACGAGATTATCGGCGCCGTCTCTGCCGTCGGCGCCGGGGTTCGTTCCTTGAAGGTTGGCCAGCGCGTCGGCCTGGGCTGGCAGTCCAACTCCTGCGGCGAGTGCGAGTGGTGCATGCGGGCCATGGAAAATCTTTGTCCCCAATCGGAGGCCACCTGTGTGCGCCGCCACGGCGGCTACGCCAGTCGCGTGCGCGCCAACTTCCGTTTCGTCTTTCCCATTCCCGAAGCGCTCGAGAGCGAACATGCCGCTCCCCTGCTGTGCGGCGGCATCACTGTCTACAGTCCCCTGCGCAGCCACGGCGTCAACCCCACTTCGCGCGTCGGCGTGATCGGCATCGGCGGACTGGGCCACATGGCGGTTCAGTTTGCCCGCGTGTTCGGCGCCGAAGTCACCGCATTCTCCACGTCCTCCGCCAAGGAGACTGAAGCCCGCGCCATGGGCGCGCATCGCTTCGTGAACACCCGCGAGACCCGCGCCCTCAAGGAAGTCTCCGGCTCGCTGGACTTCATCATCAGCACCGTCAACGCCGATCAGGACTGGGGAATCTACATCCAGGCTCTGCGCCCCACCGGCACCCTGTGCTTTGTCGGCGTCCCGCCGTCTCCGGTTTCGCTGCAGGCCTTTCCTCTCATTTCGGGCATTCGCTCGGTGACCGGCAGTCCCATCGGCAGCCCATCGCGGATTCGCGAAATGCTCGACGTCGCCGCCCGTCACGGCGTCAAGGCGCAGACCGAGCGCTACCCGATGGCCAAGGCCAACGAAGCCATCGAAAAGGTCAAGAAGAACAAGGTCCGTTATCGCGCCGTTCTGGCCAACTGAATTCAACCACCGCAATACAATCTAAGCCAGGTGATTCGCCTGTGACTTCCATGCGCATCGACAAATGGCTCTGGGCCGCGCGCTTTTTCAAGACGCGCGCCCTGGCCGCCAAGGCCTGCGACCTGGGCCGCATCCGCACCCGCGACATCGAGGCCAAGCCCTCCCGCGATGTCCGCGTCGGCGACATGCTCCACATCAAAAATGAGGGCGGCGATTTCGAAGTCGAGGTTCTCTCCCTGAGTGAAATGCGCGGCCCGGCCAGTGTCGCCCAGAAGCTCTATCGCGAAACCGACACGAGCAAGGAACTCCGCCAGAAGGCCGCCGAAGAGCGCAAGGCCATGCAGCAATTCGCACCCATTCCCGAGCGCCGCCCCAGCAAGCGCGACCGCCGCCGCATCATCCAGTTTCGCGGCGGCCGCTAGCTCGTTCTTCACCGACCCTGTTTACCGGCTCCCGATTTCGTGACGAAGTCCCGCCTTAGTCAATGCGCAGGGCCTTCACGGGGTCGATGGAGGCTGCGCGCCGCGCCGGGATCATGCCGGAAACGGCGGCTGTAACCACCAGCACTCCGATGGCGATGGACATGACCGGCAAATTCACGCTGGTGGTCTCGTACAACTGCGACTTGACATACCGTACGCAGAAGATTGCCACCGGGATGCCGATCGCCAGGCCGGCAACGGCCTGCATCATGACCCCGCGCATCACCGCTCCAATCACGCGGCTGCGCGCTGCTCCCAGCGCCATGCGGATCCCGATCTCCGGCGTGCGGCGGACCACCGTGTAAGCGGTCACACCATAAAGCCCGATGGCGGCAAGCAACAAGGCCAGCAGCCCGAAGAGCGAGGTCAGACGCGCGATCAGCCGCTCCTCGACGAAGCGGTCGTCAATCTGCTGCCGGAAGGTCTGGAACTTTACGATCGTGAGGTTGGGGTTGATGCTGGCCAGGGTGTCGCCGACCACTTTTTCAAACTCGGCGATGGGGCGGGCGGTCTGAATCACCAGCGCGCCGGCGAACATGGACAGGTCTTTGTCGATGAGGGTTGTCGGGGTCGTTGGAAACTCCCGCGCGCTGCGTAAGCGGCAGGAAGTACATGGCGTGGTTCTTCCAGTAGACGCTGGTGTAAGTGGTGTCTTCCACTACGCCGACGATTTCATGCGCTCCATCCTGGGCGGTCTTGGACGGGCCGGAAAAACCAAAGCGATGGCCGATGGGGTTGCGGTTGCCGAAGAACAGCTTGACGAACTCCTGGTTGACGACCGCGACGGGTGGCGCATTCAGCGTGTCCTGCAGCGTGAACCCCCGGCCCATGACGACATGGGTGCCAACGGAGTCGAAGTACTCCGCGGTGCCTTTCACCCACGACGCGCCTTTGTTGATGTCCGGCTCGCCTTGCACCTTTACGCCCGATCCCCAGTTGTTTTCTTCCATGGGCGTGTAGGTGCAGAGCCCGACTTTGACAACCCCCGGAATGGAATGGAAGCGATCTACGATGGCCTGGTAGAGAGGCTCCACTTCTGTGTTCTTGTAACCGGCCGCCTGCGGATTGATGTGGGCGATGTAGCGGTTGGTCGTGTCCAGTCTCATGTTCACGTTCTCGGCCTTGTTGAGGCTCTGCGCAAACAGGCCCGCGGCAACCAGCAAAACCAGAGACAGGGCGGCCTGCAGAACCACCAGGGCGCGCTGCAGCCAGGATGCTCCGTGGGCGGTGGTGCGCGCATTCGAGCGCAGGGCTTCCGCGGGATGCGTGCGCGCCGCCATCAGCGCTGGCGCCAGCCCGAACAGAACGCCCGTAACCAGCGAAAGCCCAAAGGCAAAGCCGATCACCAGCGGCGAAGGCGAAGCGGTGACCGGCATGTTCTGCTGATCGGGAAACGCAAGCGCCAGCAGCGCATGCGCTCCAAGATAGGAGATGGCCAGGCCAAGCACGCCGCCCATCCCCGAAAGAAGAACGCTTTCCGTAAGAAGCTGGCGCACGATACGGCTGCGCTGCGCGCCCAGCGCCGAGCGGATGGAAAGCTCCGCGCGGCGGCTCATGCCGCGCACCAGAAGCAGATTGGCGATATTGGCGCAGGCCACCAGAAGAACCATCGCGGCGATCCATTGCAGCAGCTTCAGGTGGTCCTTGTAACCGTCCTGCATGTTCTGGATACCGCCGCCGCCAGGGGACAGCACCACGTGGGTCAGGGGTAGAGCCTTCTGGGCGCGCTGATCGGAAAAAGTCCGGAGCGGCGCAAACTCCTGCTTGAGCAGCCCGCTGGCCTTGGCCTGGAGTGCCGGCAACGACGTTCCGGGCTTGATGCGGCCGATGATGTAGGCCCACTGGGTGTCGGGATCGGTGAAGTACGGCGCGCCGCTGACTTCATCCATCGAATTCATGGGAAGAAAGTACTTGGGCGGATTGGTGTCGATGCGGTCCCCGTAGAACCCCTTGGGCGCAACCCCGATGATGGTGGCCGGCTTGGTGTTGATGTAGAACGCGCTTCCCACCACGCTCGGATCGCCCGCATAATCCTGCTGCCATGCGTCATAGCTCATCACCGCCGTCACCGGCGCGCCCTTCTGGTCGTCGGCATCCATAAAAAGCCGGCCCGCCGCCGGCGAAAGACCAAAGACGCGGAAATAGTTTCCGGAGACGAAGGTTGCCACCACCGACTTCGCAATAGTCTGGGGTCCGGCGCGGCGGATGGTAAGAGGCCGCCAGGCGTATCCGGATTCCATCGCGGCCAGTTCTTCGAACTCCGGCAGGCTCTTCTTGAACATGTAATAGGTGTCCGTGGCGAAAAGAGAGTAGTCCCCCTTGTCGTCCCAGCCGCTGTTGACGCAGCATTGGTCTGTATCGCCAATGCGGATGAGGGTTTTGGGATCGGTTACCGGCAGGTTATGCAGCAGAATGGCGTTGACCAGCGTGAAGATGGCCGAGTTGGCGCCGATGCCGAGCGCAAGTGTGAGCAGCACGGTGACGGTGAACCCCGGCGTCTTGCGCAATTGGCGCAAGGCGTAACCCAGATCCTGCAGCAGAACTCTCATCGATGACCCTCCACACACTTCGACTTGCACTCACAGACAGCATGTCATGTGCCACCCGGATTCTGTTCCATTCGCTTGAAATCATCAGGTTAGCGGGTTGACGAATGTAGACCGGCGTTCACAATCGAAAGATTGTGTTCAAAGTCGGACGCTATGCGGCACCGCATCGGCCAAGACCTTGCGGTTGCGACGGCCGGCCACAACCCGCAATTCGAAATGGTTTCGAATGATGCATGGATACCTCGACGCTGTCTCGAGAGCATATGCCAGCCCGCGGCCAACTTTAGTAGACTCAACGGCAGGATGCTTGTAGACGCCCGCACGAAACGCCGCCTCCGTTTTGCATTCACTTTCCCCGCTCTGGTGGCCGCTCTGGCCGCACTTCCGGCTCGGCCGGCGCACGCGCAGGGAACCCATCTATGGACCCAGTCGCGATTGGATGACTTCGAGAAGGGCACTCCCCAGGGAGTGGCCCTTTCCAGCGACGGCCATCTCCGCGAAGGCCCGGCCATGAAGGAAGCGCTGACCACGCCCTCCACCTTCGTCTGGTCGATCGCCGTAGACAAGAGCGGAACCGCCTATCTCGGCACCGGATCGCCCGCCACCGTGCAGCGCGTGGGCTCCGACGGCAAAGCATTCACACTCTTCGAGACCCGCGATCTCACCGTGCAGGTGGTGCGGCTGGGGCCGGACGGCGCTCTTTATGCGGCCACCCTTCCCAGCGGCAAAGTCTACAAGCTGAAAGCCGCGGCCACCGAAAAACAGGATGAATCCAGCGCCACCTTGGTCTTCGATCTGGCCAAACAGTCCGGCGAAAAAGAAGAAGACACCAAGCCCGATGCCAAGGCCGACGCTGACAAGGATGCCAAAAGCGACGACCCTAAAAAAGACGTCAAATCCCACTACATCTGGGATCTGACGTTCGATAGCGCGGGCAGGCTCTACATCGCCACGGGCGGCCCTGGCGCAGTCTACCGCGTCGATCCCTCGAAACCATCGGCCGCGCCGGAGCAGTTCTTCAAAAGCGACGAGCAGCATATCCGCGCCCTGGCCTGGGACGCCAAGGGCAACCTGATCGCGGGCTCCGACGGCAGCGGCCTGGTCTACCGCATCAACTCCCAGGGCAAGGGCTACGTCTTGTTTGACGCGCCCCGCCGCGAAATCACTTCCGTCGCGGTAAGCGCCAACGGCACCATCTACGCCGCCAGCGTGGGCGACAAGGGCCACAATCCGCTGCCGCCGCTGCCCGTTCAAGGCACCGGCATGGTCACGTTCACCGTGGTGCAGCCGGGGTCGCTGCAGGTCGCCAATCAAAGTGCTTCGGCTCCGGAAGGAACCGACATCTACGCCTTGCAGGAAGGCCAGGCGCCGCGCAAAGTCTGGTCGGGAAAGGATGAAGTGGTCTACGCGCTGGCCGCGCGCCCTGACGGTTTGCTGGCGCTCACCGGCAATCGCGGCCGCCTGTTCCTCATTCAGGACGACAGCGCCTACGCCGACATTGCCCATCTCGACGCGCAGCAGGGCCTCTGCTTCGCCGTCCAGAACACGGCGCAGGGCAAGCCCGAGGTCTTCATCGGCACCGGAAACACCGGCAAGCTCTATGCGCTCGCGGCCCAGGAAAAGCACGAATATGCCAGCGATGTTCTCGACGCCGGCGCCTATGCCCGCTTCGGCCACATGGAAGTGCAGCCCGGTTCGAACGGATATGAAATCATGACCCGCTCCGGCAATGTGGAACAGCCCGTGCGCGGCTGGTCCGACTGGGAGCCTTTGAAAGACGGGCAGGTCGCATCCCCCGCCGGCCGCTTCCTGCAGTGGAAGGCCACCCTGCATCCCGGCGGAGTCCTGGGATCGGTGGGCGTCAATTATCTTCCCGTCAACTCCGCTCCCGTCGTCGACGACCTGGTCGTGGTTCCCGGCGCGCGCCTCAATCCGCAGAACCAGCCCAATCCCCAGCAGCAGCCCGTAAACATCAACTTCCCTTCCTCCAACCAGGGACCGACGATTACCTTTGATGGCCAGGCAAGCGCCCCCCTCTCGGCCCTCAAGGACAAAACCGGCATCACGGCGCGCTGGGCCGCCCACGATGACAACGGCGACGACCTGACCTTCTCCCTCTACATCAAGGGCGACAACGAAAATACATGGCGCCTGCTGAAGGATGGCGTTACCGAAAAGGCCTATAGCTTCGACGCCAGCCTGCTTCCCGATGGCGGCTACCTGATGAAGGTGGTGGCCTCCGATTCTCCCTCCCACAGCCCGGGAGAGGCGCTCACGGGCGCAAAGGAAAGCGATCGCTTCGAAGTGGACACCACGCCTCCGACGGTCAACAACCTGAAGGGTTCTGAAGAAACATCGGCGCCATGCTCCGGCTCACCCTGCGTCAAGCCGGTGGTCTTCAGTTTTGACGCCGAGGATACCGGCTCCCCCATCGCTCACGCCGAATATTCTCTCGACGCCGGGCAATGGCAATACATCGAGCCGGTGGGCGGACTGTCCGACTCCAGGCGCGAGCACTACGAGGTGCACATCCCTGCATCCACAATGAAGGGCAAGCCCGGCGAACACCTCCTCACCGTGCGCGCCTATGACCGCCACGACAACGTGGGACTCGGCAAGACGGCCTTCGAAACCACCGCCGGCTCGTCCGCAAAGTAGATGCGCATGAACTTCGAGCTGTTCATCGCGGCGCGCTACCTCAAAGCCAAACGCCGCCAGGCCGTGGTGGGCGTGGTGACGACCATCTCCATTACCGGCGTCGCAGCCGGAGTCGCCGCCTTGATCATCGCGCTCGCCATCACCAACGGCATGCGCCGCGATCTGCAGGATCGCCTGCTCGGCTCCACGGCGCACGTTCAGTTGATGCGCATCGAGGCGGACGGCATTCGCAACTGGCAGCCGCTGATCGAACGGCTGCGCCATGTGCCGCACGTGGCCGCCGCATCGCCGGGTTTATATGAGCAGGTACTGGTAGCCCGCGGCGCCCGCGATGGGGGCGCGCTGATTGAAGGCATTCTTCCTGACCAGGAACTCAGTGTCAGCGACCTGCTCAAATCCGCCACGCCCGGATCCGTGCAGGCGCTCGAGCCGCAGCCTCAGGACGATTCTCAGCCCGCCGCGGACCTCCAGCCCATCGTCCTGGGAAACGAACTCGCGATCACCGTAGGCGCGGTCGTCGGCGACAAAGTAACCTTGATCAGCCCCCAGGGCGAGATGACTCCCTACGGCGTGATCCCCAAGTGGACCCCGTTTCGCCTCGCCGGCACCTTTCATTCCGGTTTCTATCAGTACGATTCCACGTCGGGGTTCGTGCGCCTCACTGACGCACAGCGCCTGTTTCATGAGCCCGATGTTCTCTCCGTCATCAACTTCAAAGTCGACAACATCGACCGCGCTCCGGAGATCGGACGCGCCATCGAACAGGCCGCCGGAAAGGGATTTCAAACCACCAACTGGAAGGAACAGAATCGCGAGCTCTCGAAGGCGCTCAAGCTCGAGCAGTACGTCACGTTCATCGTGATCGCACTCATCGTCATTGTGGCCGCGCTCAATATCCTCATCGCGCTCACCATGATGGTGATGGAGAAGACGCGCGACATCGCCGTAATGATGAGCTTCGGGGTCGACCCCATGCAGATCCGCCGCATCTTCCTCATGCAGGGCCTGCTCATCAGCGTCATCGGCACCGCGATCGGGCTGGTGCTTGGCTACCTCGCCTCATGGGCCGGCGGCCACTACCACTTCATTCATCTTTCGGCCGAAGTCTATTCCATCGACACGCTGCCGTTCGCGCCCCGCCCGCTCGATGGAGTCATCGTGGCTGCCGTGGCCATCGGCATCTCCCTGCTGGCCACACTCTACCCGTCCCAGGCCGCCGCGCGCATTCTGCCCGCGGAAGCGCTGCGTTACGAATAGCGCACGCCATAACATCAGCGCGACAACGGAATTTACCGATCAGTGAATCGACGGCTCCAAGATTGGTTCGCCCAGCATGGCGGCAAGGCGGTTGCGGTGGTCCTCGGAGTACCACATGGGCGCGTAGTCTTCCAGCAATTCGAACAGATCGCGAAGAATATCGTGACCTTCCGGTGCGGGTGCAAATGTGCTGGCGGCGGGGACGTTGTGGATGGACCTCTGCATCTCGATATCTCCCTTAATTTTCTTTTCAGATATTGTCCAGCCGAATCACATACACGGATATTTTGGGGATGAGGCCCGGGTCTCCAGAACCGGGTTACTTTCGCGATTGTTTGCTGGACGTAACCATCTTCGCAAAACTCTAACATTACGAAAAGGTAACGGAGGTACCTAGCACCAGCGAAATTATGTACGGAAACCGACTTTAGATTACAAAAAGAGCTCACCCATCCTGCCTCGTCGGCGTTCCCGTCACTGCGGCGTGATGATTCCCCCCAACGCGTGGCGCCGCGGCAAAACAATGCCCCGGTGATCCACCTCCGGCGCAGGGGCGCCCTGAGGTTTTTGCTCATCGAGAACGGGCCGCTCCGTGAGCGCGCCGCCGCACGCGGGGCACCAGTCGGCATTTTTGTTTGCAGCCAGAACTGCGTGGCACTGGGTACAGATCCGTTCCATTCCCCCAGTCTATCCAACCGTGGCCGCGGCCCCATCAAGCCGTCGCTGGATTTGCGGCCCATCGCTGGATTTGCGCCGCGATCCCCCATCATCCCCACCCCGGCCGCCCGGTACACTGGAGACATGCACCCTCCGGTGCGCCTGGTGGCGCTTGATGTGGATGGAACCCTGCTGGCGACCTTCGCCCAGGAGGTGAGCCGGCGCAACGCCCAGGCTCTGCGGGCGGCCCAGGCCGCCGGAATCACCGTCGCCATCGCCACCGGCAGGCGCACCGCCTACACCACTCCCCTCCTCGACCCCCTCGGCCTGCGAGCGGATACTCCCCTCATCACGTCCAATGGAGCAGTGACCCGGACGCTGGGAGGAGAGCCCATCGATCACTGCCACCTCGAGGCTCGGGTGGCCCGGGCGCTTTGCGGGGTCCTGCGACCGTTCGGGACCCTCGTTTTTACCTTCGACCGGCTCGGGAAAGGCGAGTTGGTCCTCGAAGATCTGGAACAGGCCCACTCCCGCATCGAGATGTGGGTCGAAGCCAATCGCCACGCCATCGAAGTGGTGCAGCCCCTGGAAATGGCCCTCGCCGACGGCCAGGACCCCATCCAGGGCATGGTCACCGGCAACCTGGACAAGATGAAGCAGGCCGAACAGGCCCTGAAAGACAGCAAATGGCACGCTTACTGCGAATGCGTTCGCACCGAGTACCCGGCCCGCGACTTCTCCATCCTCGACCTGTTGCCTCCGGGCGTCTCCAAGGGCTGGGCGCTGGAGCGGCTGGCAACCCGCCTGGGCATCGATCGCAAGGAAACCATGGCCATCGGCGACAACTGGAACGACGTGGAAATGCTGGAATGGGCCGGCCAGGGCATCCTCATGGGCAACGCCGCGCAAGAGTTGAAGACGAAGGCAAAAATGCGAGGATGGAAGCAGGCGCCCCCCAACGACCAGGACGGTGTGGCCGTAATCCTGGAAACGGAATTGGCCCGCTGCGCCGCCAGCCGGGCATGAAGTCTGCTTGATCTTCGGCAATGTGTCCGATCGTGGGATTTGTACACTGTCACATTAGCTGTAGACTTGGAGAAAATGGTGCGCAGGTGGGGACAACTCGTTTTCGCAGCCGCGGCGCTCATCGCCTTTGCCGGCCCCATGCGCGCGGCTGAGCAGATCACCCTCCGCAATGGGTTTGAAATCACCTGCCATCATCACGCCCTGGCCAACAACCACGTCCGCCTCTACACCGGCAAAACCAACGACAATTACATCGACGTCGCGCCCACCGACATTGCCTCCGTGGAGAAAGTTCCCGATCCGCCCGAGCCTGAGCCGGCCGTCGCCGCCCCCCGGCTCGCGCCATCGTCCATCGCGGCCGCCGTCCCCGCCGTTCTCACCCCGGCGGACCTGGCCGAAATGCTCGCCAAGGCCGGCCACGAACACAACGTCGATCGCGACCTCCTGGCCAGCCTCGTCAAAGCCGAGAGCAACGGAAATGCCCGCGCCGTAAGCCGCGCCGGAGCCCAGGGGCTCATGCAGTTGATGCCCGGCACCGCCGCCGACCTGGGGGTCCACGACAGCTTCCGGCCCGAGCAGAACGTCCAGGGCGGCTCCACCTACCTCGACGCCTTGCTCACCCGCTATCACGACAACCTGGCCCTGGCGCTGGCAGCCTACAATGCCGGCCCCGCCGCGGTGGACAAATATCACGGCATGCCGCCCTATCGCGAAACCAGGCTCTACGTGGCCCGCGTCATCCACGAGTTCAATCGCCGGGTCAAGGCGCGCGAAGCCGAGAGCCGCAAATCTCTCGCCAGTGCCGCCCCCGCCACCAAGCCCGCCGGAAATTAGACGCGCTTCTCCTTCCAGGCCTCAGAGCCGCCCCACCAAGCCGGGGTACCCACGCCACTCGTCAACGTAGACTGGAAGAGCACACTGTGCCTCAGGCAGGAACTCTTTGAAGAAACATCAATGGATCACAGGATTGGTGGTGCTGGCCGTCCTTTTTGTTCTCGTTTTATGGGGTTGGCATCGCATCCATTTTGACTTCAGCGCCTTCTGGGCGCAATTTGTGCAGGCCGACTGGCGCCGCATTGCCGTCGCCCTGGCCTGTATCTATGCCGGATACGTCTTCCGCTCCGTGCGCTGGGCGCTGCTGTTGCGCCATCATCAGCGCGTTCCCGTCTTCTCCCTGACTGGAACCCAGGTCATCGGCTTCACCGGCGTAGCGCTCATCGGGCGCGTAGCCGACCTGGTGCGGCCCTATCTCGTCGCCCGCCGGACCGGCCTGCCTCTCACTTCGCAAATTGCCGTCTACATCGTCGAGCGCCTGTTCGACATGGGCTCGATCGCCCTGGTGTTTTCCATCGCCGTTCTCCGCCTGCCCGAGGCCGAAGTGATCCGCGCGTCGAGCCGCTCCGGCCTGCTCACCTCCATGAGCGCCCACGCTCCCCTTCTCGCGGCCACCATCGCGCGCTACGGCGGCCTCATCCTCACCCTTCTCGGAGCTCTGTTCCTGGTCGCCATCCGCCTCAGCGGCGAAGTGGTGGCGAGCTTCTTCGAGCGCGTCTTCGGACTGGTCTCCAAAAAGGTCGGACAGGCCTTTGGAACCAGGATTCGCACCTTCCGGACCGGCCTCGACACTATCCGCTCCTTCTCCGATTTCGCGGCTACGGCTTCGCTCTCGCTGCTGATGTGGGGCCTGATCACCACCGCCTATGTGGAGATCATTCACGCCTTCCCGGCCAGCCCGGAACTGGCCAGCATCACTTTCAGCAAGTGCGTGCTCCTCATGGTGGTCAGCGGCGGCGCCAGCATTATTCAACTGCCGGTCCTCGGCTGGTTCTCGCAGATCGGCATTGTGGCGGCCGCCATCGCCGGCTTTTTCAGCGTGCCGCTCGAGCCCGCCACCGCCTGCGCCGCCACCCTCCTGCTCATCACGTTTTTGAGCATCGTGCCGGTGGGCCTGGTCTGGGCACGCTTCGAGCACGTCAGCCTGCGCAAAATCGCCGAAGAAAGCGGCCGCCAGGAAGAGAACATGGCGGCGGCGCCGTGCCGGGCACGCCCTGAACGGGCTCCCCCGACTACCGCCTCGCACCGGTATGGGGTTTGGTTGATAACTGGTTCAGGGGGCATCCGTTGGAGAAGGGTACGGGCTTCAGCCCGTACATTACCTTCAGCTAATCCCGGGGGCTTTAGCCCCCGGAGGGGGCTTTGCTTAATAAGTACGTTTTTGCCCAATAACTCAGCGGACTGCCTACTAACTCACAGGCTTTGCCTATAACTGCCATCCTGCACAAAAAGTGAGGCACCTTGCCCAAGAAATGGCGCTGAGCACCGGGGTTTCCGTTGGCCCAATGTTCCGAATTGTCCACCACTCGGGAGTAAACCGCGACAAGACGCCAACAGAGAGCTTGGTGCGGAATTGTCGAACTGAAGTAGCATGGACGCCATGAAAGCTATTTCTGCTGCCCTCTTCATTCTCGGAAGCCTGACCGCGTTCGCACAGCCAAATGATTCTCAGAGGCCAGACTATTCACGGGCTGTTCAGTTCTTTCATCACCTACGAAGCACACTGAAGAAGGACGACCGAGAAGGGATGTCGCGTCTCATCGAGTACCCCCTCCTCGTGCAGCTTCACGGTAAAAAGACGCGAATCCGATCACGCGCTGAATTCCTTGCCCACTATGACCAGATTTTCGATAGGGGCATCCGCTGCGAAATGTTTGCCGCGTCTGATGATGAAATTTGGGGAAACTCGCACGGATTCGCGGTGAAGGATGGAGCACTGTGGTTTGATGACATCTCGCCATCGGGAACCAATGATGACCCGAACGCACCCGACTTTTGGACGAAAGGCACCTTCAAAGTAATGACGATCAACAATGGGGCGTCTTACCCGTGCAAGGGATAGAACGTACTTCCATTCCGCTCCCGTGCAATACTGGTCGAACTAAAACCAAATTCGTTGCACTTGGACTTTGTATCTTCCAACCGCCGACTCGCACCTTTGGCGGACCTTCGCCTTTCCCGGCGCTGGGCTTGAGTCCCGAGGGATGTTTTCCTTCACCTTGCTCGCGGCTCCCGGCTTACCCGCAGCGTCTCGCGTGGTGAGGTTCCCGCACTCCGCTATCGTCGACGCTCATCGGGGAAACAGCGCGAAGCCATTTCCCTTCGCACCCGCTACACTGAAACCGAACCACCCTCTCGAGGCAAGGAAACACCATTGAAGATCGTCATCGCAGGCGGCAGCGCCGCTGGCATGTTCGCGTCGCTGATCCTGGCCCGCGCCGGGCACCGGGTCCTCCTGCTCGAACGGGACAGCCTGGAACCCGCGCCCGACGCCGAGGCGGCCGCCGCGAAAGCCCTCCGTCCCGGGGCGCCCCAGATCGTCCAGCCTCACATCGTCATGGCCAAATGCCGCGATCTGTTAATCGAGCATCTGCCGGACGTCTACAAGAGCCTCCTGGCCGCCGGAGTGGCGGTGGCCCCCTTGTGGACCCAGATGCCGCCGACCCTGGCCGACAAGTCCCCCCGTCCCGGCGACGAACGTCTCACGCTCTTGATGACGCGCCGCTCCACCATCGACTGGGTTCTGCAAAAGGCAATCGCTGTCGAGCCCGGCGTCACCGTCCAGACCGGCGCGCGGGTACTCGGCCTGCTCGCCACGCCCGGGCATCCTCCTCATGTAACCGGCGTGCGCACCGACTATGAATCCATCGCGGCCGACCTGGTCATCGACGCAACCGGCTGCCGCACCCGCATCGACCCGTGGCTGGCCGAAATTCAGGCGCGGCCAACCGCAATGCAGCGCGCCGAATGCGGCATCGCGTATTTCAGCCGCAATTATCGCTTCCGTGCGGGAGCGACCGCCCCCGCGCTCCCCACCACGCGCATCGTTGCCGGGTTGAAGGAATTCAACGCCGGCATCTGGGGCGCCGATAACGGAACCATGCAGATGGCGGTCGCGCCTCTCGCCATGGATCACCGCTTCCGGTCCGCAACCAACCCGTCGGTGTTTACCGCTGTGCTTCGCACCATTCAGACGTATGCGGCGTGGCTCGACGCGCTCGACCCCATCACCGGCGTATTCGCCATGGGCGGATTGCAGAACACCCTGCGCCGCCTCGTCGTGGCAGGCGCGCCTGTGGCCACCGGCCTCCACGCCCTGGGAGATTCGGTGTGCACCACCAATCCAACGCTTGGGCGCGGGCTGAGTTTTGCCTTGTGGGAAGCGGTCACGTTGCGCGACATCCTGAAAGACTTTGCCGGGGACTGGACCGCCCAGTCCCTGTCCATGGACGCCTTTGTCGGCGATCACATCGCGCCGTTTTATGAAGAGCAGGCCGCCGTGGACGCCGTGCGGATGGCCTCCCTGCGTCATGCCATCTTCGCCGATCCCGCCCCCCAGCCTGCTCCCGGTTGGTGCGATCGGGTCACGTTTGTCGAAGTGCGCGCCGCGGCGCAGTTTGACCCCACCGCGTTTCGAGCGCTATGGAGACTGCACGGAATGGTGCAAAAGCCCGCCGAGGTTTACGCAGATCCTGACGTGGTGGCTTCCACTCGCCAGGCCCTGGCTCAAAATCGCGACCGCTCTCCCATCGCCGAGCCCACCCGGGAGCAGTTGCTGGCCGCGCTGACGGCCTGACTTGTGCGAATCATCTCCATCACCACCGAAATTCCGGCGATTCAAATCCACCACCTCGATCCACCCACTTTGCGTCATCCCGACCCGGAGCGTAGCGACGGGAGGGATCGCGGTTGCTTTTCGTCGTTTTGCGCCGAACCCACAATCCAATCCATGCCTGCGGTTGAGCTGCAGAGAATTAGGTCCACCCGGAGCACAATGGAAAGGGATAGCGAGATTTGCCTCGTAAAATTCCCTTCACGAGCAATTTTGCAAAAAAAAAATCTGCCCCGGATTCGTTAACCTGCTGAATCCAATCTGTTTACCCTGCTTCAAACCCGAAAAAGTGTCGCAAACATGGTGCAAAACAGCGAATGATTCCCTGTTAACTAATGTTAATTTCATACATATACAAACAATAACTGAATAAATGCTTTAGATTCAGGTGCCGCGGCTCGTCACCGTCCGCACTCAAAGCATGTAATTTGCTCCGCCTCCGCCTCGGTAACCGCCCTCAGCCAGCGCTCCTTTGCCACAAAAGGTGTGCAAGGCCCGAAAGTACACACCCGGAACGGTCGATTGGCGCTTTCCTTTTCGAGTCTGCCCAGCACCGTCTTGAGCACCGCGCCCGTGAAGGGCGTGTACAGGAAGAAGACGGTTCCCACTGAGAAGTCCGCATCCCGGGCGTCCTGCTGAAGGAATGAAACCCGACCCAATCCCAGACTTTCCGCGCACTCCCGGGCGCTGGCAATATATGCGGGTTCCAATTCGATTCCCACGCTTCGGGCCCCCGTCAGGATCGACGCCAGCAGCGGCACATGGCCCAATCCCGACCCCAGATCGACCAGAACATCGGTCTCAGACAGGCTTGTAGCCGCAAAGAGTTGAAGGATGTGCCGCGCCGGAGTCGGCTGATAGAAGACCATCCCGGCGGCAGGGTGAGCCGGCGGGTGGGCCGGTTCACGAAGTTGGAGAACCCCGCTCATCAATTCATCGAGATCGTCGTACCCCGGCCCGGGCGATGGCGGTCCCTCCGGCCGTTTGAACCATCGCAGCAATTCCGCCGCCCCGGCGCCATCCCGCACCCGGGCGCGAATCGTCTCGTAAACCGCGGAATTCGCCGCTTCGAGCCGCTGGCAGAGCGCCCTGGCTCGCGCCTGAACGTCCGGGATCTGCGCCGCGCCATAGTCGCCGAAATACGTGTCCAACTGGTCAAGCGCTTCGATGCGTCTGCGGACCTCGCCGGGCTCCATCAGCGATGGGTCATCTTCGAGTCCGGCAACCAGGCGAGGAAGACCCGCGAAATTCATTCGATCGCGCACAAGTCGATCGTAGCCGCCCCCGCCGGTGCGGCGACACATCGACCCCGGCATGGGATACTCCAAATCATCGGCCCAGGCGGCCGGGAGGAATCGTTATGCAAATGGTCACTCGTCGTGCCTTCCTCGGCGCAGGCGCCTCCACAGCCTTCGCGACCCTGTGTTTGCCCGCGCTTGCTTCTGCGACCAGGGCCAGGTTCAAGGTTGGGGTCACTGACTGGAACCTCAAACAGGAAGGCAAGCTCGAATCCATCTCCCTGGCGAAACAACTGGGGTTCGACGGGGTGCAGATCAGCATCGGCAAGGGGAAAGACAAACTCCCTCTCTCCGATCCCGCGCTGCAGAAAGCCTTTCTGGACGAATCGGCGCGAGTCGATCTGAAGATCGAATCGCTATGCCTCGAAATCCTCCATCAGAATTACCTGAAATCTGACCCCTTGGGACAGCGCTGGGTGGCTGACTCGATTTCCATCGCGAAGGCCATGCGCGTCCGCGTAGTGCTCCTCCCCTTCTTCGGAAAGGGTGCTTTGCAGACGGCGGCGGAGATGGACAAAGTTGGCGACATCCTGAAAGAACTCGGGCCCGCTGCCGAGAAGGCCGGCGTCATCCTCGGCCTCGAGGACACAATTTCGGCCCGGGACAATGTGCGCATCATGGAGCGCACCCAGTCCCCCGCCGTCCTCACCTACTACGACGTCGGCAATTCGACCAATAATGGGTTCGACGTGGTTCAGGAGATCCGCTGGCTGGGCAGTGCGCGCATTTGCGAGGTTCACCTCAAGGACAATCCCCACTACCTCGGCGAAGGGAAGATCGACTTCAAAGCGGTGATCGACGCCCTGGCTGACGTGGGATTTGACGGGTGGGCGCAGCTTGAGACCGACAGTCCAGCGTCCGTAGAGCCCGATATGCGCCGCAACCTGGCGTTCATTCGCGGCCTGATCGCGGCTCGCAACGCCGCCTGAGGCGTGCCGCCGCCACGCACAAAAGCCCGGCGCATGGCCGGGCTTTTCATGCAGCGACTTTCGTAACTTGCGCTTAAAGTTTCTCGTAGAAATCGCACGCGGAGCACGAGATGTAGACGCCGCCGGGAATGCCGCGCTCGCGGTCCTTCACGCGCTTGACGATGCGCGTCGGCTTGCTGCACTTGGGACAGTCGGTCGACTTCGTCGTGTCCATTACTTTCTTGCGGTCACCTGTTTTGGCTATCTTGGCCATCGGGTCGGATGATTCTCCTTCTTGAAGTGTTTGCGGCTCACACGCTGAACCCCGGTCTCGGAAATCGAGATTCGGGCACCCTGAAAGGGACAGCGCGGCTTCAACGGCGCGGTCTGATGCTCAACTCGTTGCTGTGGAGCGGATGAGGGAGCGGACTCGCTCCCTCAAGTCTACATCAGCTGGGGATTGGGCTGGATGGGCGGCGTCTGCGGCTGGGCAGGCTGCGGCGGGGCCGGGCTGGACTCGTCCTGCTGGTCTGCCTTGGATTCATCCGGCTGCTTGGCCGGGGAATCGTCGGGCTGGGCCTGCTGATCGGCTTCGTCGTTCGGCTTGGGACCGCGCGGCAGTTTACTGGCGTCGGGGTAATCGTCCGCCTTCTGCTTGGGAAACTGCACCGGCTTCATCGCCCCCGGAGCATCCCGCTGCTGGTCCTGGGGGAGCGCCTCGCCCTCTTTGCGCAGGCTGGGCGGAGCCGCCGGTGCCTGGGTATCCGGATTGCGCACCACGTCGCCCATGGCCACCGTCTTGGTGGTGTTGGCCGGCGCCAGCGGCGTGCCGTCGGTGCGCATCATGCCTTCCACTTCGTCCTTCTCGAAGATCTCCGGCTTTTCGCCCATCTTCGCCACTTCAAGCCGGATCACCCGGTTGCCGTTGATGCGAACAAACTCCACGTCCTTGGGGGGCGCGCCATAGATCCATTCTTCGAACGGCATCTGCCCTTCCATCTCGCGGACCTTGCGCTGCGGCTGCCCCAGGGCAAAAATCACCATGTCCGTGCTCATCCCGACGATCACGTGGTGGTTGAGAATGGCTTCCTTGAGCTTGGGTGGAAGCGTGTCGGTAAAGGCTTGGATCGGCGTTTTCACATCGAACGAGATCAACGGGTTCAGCAGCGATTTGATCTGTGAGCCCGTAAGTTCCGGCAAGTGGCCCTTGAAATCGAGCGTCAGCCGGGAGCCTTGCGGCTCCTGATCGTCGCCCTGGACCACCGGATTCATCGACGGCCCGGTGCCGATCTGCACATGGCGCATGAAGCGATGCTTGTGGTCCGGGCCGCCGTTGATTTCGAAGATGATTTTGGAGTTCTCGATCTTCACGTCGGTGAGCACCAGGCGGTCGCCTGGCTTGGCGGACGTCCCTTCCTTGGTGATCATTTCCAGATACGGCTCGCCCGCCGGCTCGAGAATGCCGTTGGCCACCAGCGTCAGGCCCCTGTGTCCCTTGGGGAACGGCCGCATTGCGAAGCCCTGCTCCGACTGCATGATCCGGATGACTTCCTGCCGGTTCTTCGGATCCATGGGCGACTTCGAGAGATCGACCTTGGTTGGCTCGATCTGCGCAAAGCGCCGGTCTACGGTGGCGGGATGGCTGCCATCGGTAGCCCGGCCCTGGCTGTCGATCGTGATTGCCTGCCCGAAGGACGGCAGCCCGGCCGCCAATCCGCAGAGCGCGCAGCAGAATGCCAGGCCGCGCAGAATCATGCTCGCCGAGACGCAGAAATGAGGTTGGACGGAAGGACGATTCGATGAGGCGAGCGGTGAATTCATGGGGACCCCCATGGCTGTTACCAGCATTGCGCAGACGGCAGCCCGAAGCAAGTGCAAACGTCAATTATGACGCGAAACGGGCCGAACGAAAAACCAGCAGGCTGCCACCGTATGTTTAGTGGGAGTCTTCCCTACTCGGAATCGTTGCCTGCAATCGTCGGAGGCGAGTCCGGTTGGCCGCCGGAGAACAAGTCGCGCTGCCGGTCCGCCGGCCGTGCAGGGGCCTCGGGCAAACCCTGAACCGGAATGTAGGAGGCGGCCGGGGCGATGGGCGCAATCTGCACCAGGGAGGGAGGCGCAGGCTCGGTCGAGCCCATCGCCGCTTCGTGCTGCTGGCGCGCGGCGGCATCCAGATCGACGGGGATGCCTCCAGGAATGATTTCCGGGGTATTGTATCGGTAGTCGAGATCCCGGGTGAGGCTGTAAACCACGGGAATGGCGGCCAGCAACACAAAAAACGCCAGCCAGCTTCCGTCCAGGCCGAACCCTCCTCCAGTCAGCCAGAAGGGGCCCATGGGGTCGCCCTGCACCACCGGGGAGTGGCTGTTGACCCCGCTCACCGCAAAGCCGAACAACAGGGCGCGAACGGCTTTCCAGCCAAAGTTGATACCCCAGCTCACCCACAACGCCCGCGAGCGGAGATAGGCGG
Source organism: uncultured Acidobacteriota bacterium (assembly GCA_963730805.1). Lineage (GTDB taxonomy): Bacteria > Acidobacteriota > Terriglobia > Terriglobales > Acidobacteriaceae > Telmatobacter. Next base: position 531,376 of record CAVSTL010000002.1, read on the forward strand.
TCGAAAGCAGAATCGTGAACGCGACGGCGACTGCGGCGCTGGCCCGGTTGGCACCCGGCTGCAGGGCCTGCAGAAACGCATAGAGGGCAGCAAACCCAAGAACCGCTCCCGCCGAGCCAACGGCCCGCGCGAAACGCTGAAATGCATAGCCGCGGAAGGCGATTTCCTCGGCCAGGGCTACCAGGCCAAAAAACATCGCCTCCACCAGGAACCACCCCAGGGACCGCCGGCTGAACACAAAGCGTACAGCAATGCCGCCTCCAACCGCCACGATCGCCGCGCACAGTACGACGACGCCCCAGCCGATTGCCAGGCCCAGCCCCGCCTCGCGGATCCAGCCCTGCCGCCGCGGAAATCCCTGGGCGCTGATAGGCTGCGCCTGGCGGTTCAGCGAAAACCCCACCCCGGCATAACCGAATAGCAGCAAAAACACCAGCATGGCCTGTTCGGCCAGGGGAGCCCATTGCTCGCTTGCCAACCCCAGCGCCCCGCGCCGAGCCAGGGCGCGCGCCAGAAAGTAGTAGAACAGCGCGACCACAAATTGCACGTAGGCGCGGAACCGGCTGTCGGGAACGCGGGCGGTGGTCATCGGCGCGTCACCGCGGGGCCTGTATTGCTTTCACCAGCAGTTAAACAGACTCCCGACAAACCCGCCGCTTTGAAGGGGCACGGCTTCAGCCGTGCCGTAAGTCCAGCAAAATCTGTGACGGCTTCAGCCGCCGAGGGACGGTTTCCCCCGTACTCTCCTGGTGTTCCCGCAATCTGGAAAGCTCTGTTCATTCTGCTGAGATGGATGACCAGGTCAAAGCCCGTACATTTCACGCAGAGACTTTCGCCGCAGGCAATGAAGTCGTGCCCTGACTTAAAGCGCGACGCGGAATGAGCCTTTCCGGAACGCAATTACGAACCTTCCGTGTAGAACTGCGCGATATTGCGAAACTTCTTCTGGCGCATCACCACCAGTTCATCGATAGGAACGGCCTTGAGCTCGCTCAGATGCCGGGTGAGCGCGGTTCCGAGCAACCCGGCGCCTGCCTCCTGGTCGGTGTGGGCGCCGCCCGGCGGTTCGGTGATGATTTCATCCACGCATCCCAGCTTCTCCACTTCGGGCGCGGAGATCCGCATGGCTTCGGCCGCCAGCTGCTTCTGATTGGCATCGCGCCACATGATGGCGGCGCACGACTCCGGCGTGATCACGAAATACAGCGCATTCTCGAGAATAAGCACGCGGTCGCTGACCGCCAGCGCCAGGGCGCCCCCCGACCCGCCTTCGCCGCTGATTACGGAAATGGTAGGCACGCGCAGCCGCGACATCTCCAGGATGTTGCGCGCGATGGCTTCGGCCTGTCCGCGCTCTTCTGCGCCCAGGCCGGGATAGGCCCCGGGCAGATCGATAAAGCTGATGACGGGCCGGGAAAACTTCTCCGCGATCTGCATGGCGCGCAGAGCTTTGCGATAGCCTTCGGGATTGGGCATGCCGAAGTTGCGCTTGACGCGCTCCTTCGTCGAGCCGCCCTTGCGGTTGCCGATAACCAGCACTTCTTCCCCATTGAGGCGAGCCATGCCGCAGGCCACGGCCTCATCGTCGCCATAGGCACGATCCCCGTGAATTTCACTGAAATCTGTAAAGATCCGTTCGATGAAGTCCATGGGGTAGGGCCGCTGCGGATGCCGCGCCCGCTCGATTCTATCCCACGCAGCCGATTTGGCCGGCGGTTGTCCGTGTGTTCCCTGCTGTTCGCTCATTGCACCCTGTAACAATTCTTTGATTCTACGGGGAGCGGCCCCCACCGGCCAAATTAGGTTGAGAGGCGATTGCTGAGAGCGTTGAGCCAATGCTAGAATCCGGCAACGTTTGCCGTTTCCCGCGCAGTTTCCCTGCTGTTTTCATATCGCGCTGCATCCCCGCATATCCCTGGAGGGTCGTTCATGGAAGCAATGACGATGGTCGAATCCGGCCCTGCTCAAGCCGCCCGTCAACCCTGGGCGCCCCTTTCCCGCATTCTGTTCCGATTCTGCTTCGTCTATGTCGGCCTGTTTTGCCTGGGCACGCAGATCATTACATCGGTTCTGATCATCCCCAAAGTCGACGTGCCCGACTGGTCCACCACGCCGCCAGTACGCGCCGTCGTGTTCTGGGTGGGCGCGCATGTTTTCCGGCTCACCACGCCGCTGGTTTACTCCGGCAGTGGAAGCGGCGATAAGTATTTCGACTGGGTGCTGGTGTTCTGCTCGCTGGTCTTTGCGCTTGCCGGGGCTGCAATATGGTCGGTCCTCGATCGCAAACGAACGGACTACGCCACGCTGCAGAAATGGTTCTGGCTGTTTCTGCGTTTCTGTCTCGGCGGCCAGATGCTGGTCTACGGCTTCGTCAAGGCTTTTCCACTGCAGATGCATTACCCCTTCCTGTTCACGCAGGTGGAGCCTTTTGCAAATCTTTCCCCGATGGGCGTCCTCTGGGCTTCGATAGGCGCCTCTCCTGCTTACGAGACATTCGCCGGATGCGCCGAGCTGCTGGGCGGATTTCTGCTGATGTTTCCGCGCACCGTGACGCTCGGAGCTCTCGTCTGCCTCGCCGACATGACCCAGATCTTCGCGCTGAACATGACCTACGACGTTCCGGTGAAGATCCTGTCATTCCACCTGATCCTGCTTTCCCTGCTGATCCTCGCGCCGGAATGCAGGCGGCTGGCGAATTTCTTCTTTCTCGATCGTCCCGCTGAACCTCTCGAACGCGGTCCGCAGTTCGCAACCCGGCGTGGACGGCGCATCGCCGCGGGATGCATGGCTTTCTTGTGGGTCTGGATGATCGGCAACAACATCTACGGGGCATTGAAAGACTGGCGTCAGTATGGACCAGGCGCGCCCAGACCGCCGCTCTACGGCATCTGGAACATCGAGGACTTTACCCTCGACGGCAAGCCGCATCCGCTCCTGGTGACGGACGCGCAGCAGTGGCGGCGGATCATTTTCGACTTCCCCGATTCGGCCATGGTGCAGCGAATGGACGAGTCCCGCACCGGGTACGAAGCGCAGGTTGATGCCGCCAAGAGCACCCTCACCCTGGCGGACCAGAAAGACAAAAACTGGAAAGCGAGCTTCACGTTCTCGAGGCCGGCGCCCGATCGCCTAACCCTCGACGGCACCATGAATGGGCAGAAAGCGGCGCTCCAGTTGCGCCTGCTCGACCACACCAGGTTCCAACTGGCCACGCGCGGCTTTCACTGGATCCAGGATTATCCTTTCAACCGCTGAGCGGCCTCGTACACTGGGGGAACGAGCCGGCGCATGCCTTCCGCGATCGAATTCAAAAATCTCGAAGTCCGCCTGCCGCAGGGCCGCCTGCTCCTCGACCGTGTTTCCCTCGCTTTGGGCGAGGGCACAGTCACTGCCATCCTGGGCCGCAGCGGCTCAGGAAAAACCACCCTGCTGCGCACAGTGAACCGCATGGTCGAGCGTACCGGGGGCGAAGTTCTGGTCAACGGGCAGGACGTGCGCGACGCGGACCTGATTGCCCTGCGCCGCGGCATGGGCTACGTGATCCAGGAGACAGGGCTGTTCCCTCATTTCACCGTGGAGCGCAACGTGGGCCTGGTGCTCGAGGCCCAAGGCCGGCCGCGCGAGGAGCGTGCGCAGCGAAGCCGCGAGTTGCTGGCGGCCGTGGGACTGGAGGCGGACGGCATCGCGGCGAGACATCCCCACCAGCTCTCCGGTGGACAGCGCCAGCGCGTGGGGCTGGCGCGGGCTCTGGCCGCCGACCCTGCGATTCTCCTGATGGATGAGCCCTTCGGCGCGCTCGATCCCCTCACCCGCGCCGAGATGCAGGACATGCTGCGCAGCCTGCTCGCGCGCCTGAAAAAGACGGTGCTTCTGGTGACACACGATCTGGACGAGGCGCTCTACCTGGGCGATCGCATCGTTCTGCTCGAAGCAGGGCGATTGATCGCAAACCTTCCGCCCGAGGAATTCATGCGCTCCGCGCAGGCGGAGATCGTTGCGTATATCCGCGCCTTCCATCGCGGAGAACGCGTCGCCGGCGCAGCCTCTGCGAAAGGGGCCACGCGATGAGCGCGGGGTTCTTCTCGCAGTACGGGGGCGAAATCGCGACCCTCAGCGTGGAGCATCTCTGGCTCACCGGCGCGGCCATGTTGTTCGCCACGGCCATCGCGGTGCCCGCGGGCGTCTGGCTTACTCGCGCGCCGCGATGGGCCAACCCGGTGATCGGAGCGGCCAACATCCTGCAGACCATTCCGTCGCTGGCCATGTTCGGATTTCTGCTGCCGCTGCCATGGCTCGGAGAGCGTGCCGCCCGCATCGCCATCGTGGCCCTCACCGCCTACGCGCTCCTGCCCATCGTGCGCAATACCTACGCGGGAATTCGCGGCATCGATCCCGCGGTGGTGGAAGTGGCGCGCGCGCTCGGGCTCACCGATTCGCAACGCCTGTTCAAAGTGGAGCTGCCGCTGGCTGCGTCGTTCATTCTCGCCGGACTCCGAACCGCGACTGTTACCTGCGTCGGCATCGCCACGATCGCCGCCGCGGTGGGAGCCGGCGGACTCGGCGAGTTGATCTTTCGCGGAGTGGCTTCAATCGATAACCGGCTGGTGCTGGCGGGAGCGGTGCCGGCCGCGCTGCTGGCCCTGATCGCGGATGCCGGCCTCGGCCTCCTCGAACGCCGGTTCAAGGTGCGGGAATGAGGGCTGCCGGGCCCACAAGCGACTTCCATTCCCGCGTCTCAGAATCGAGACGTGGCACCCACAGGTGTTGGGTTGCGCTCGTGATTGCGGGATTGCTGGGTGCAACCGCATGCGCTCCGCCGAGAGCCAACCATCCCGTCATCGGAGCCAAGAATTTCACCGAGCAAGTGATCCTGGGCGAACTGCTGGCGCAGGAAATCGAAGCGCATTCGCAATTGAAGGTCGAGCGGCGCTTTTATCTTGCCGGGAGTTACATCTGCCACCAGGCCCTGGTCGCGGGCCGCATCGATGCCTACGTCGAATACACCGGCACCGCATTGACCGCCATCCTGAAGCAGCCGCTCGATCGCGATCCCGATTCTGTTTTCAAAACCGTGCGCACTCTCTACGCATCGCGCTACCACATCACGGCGGCCGATCCGCTTGGCTTTGAGAACACCTTCGCCATGGTGATTCGTGGGGATGACGCGCAACGCCTGCACCTGCGCACTCTGACCGAGGCGGCACGCTACACGCCGCAATGGAAGCTGGGCGTGGGGTACGAATTCGAGCAGCGGCCGGACGGCCTGCCGGGCTTGAGCGCAGCCTATGGACTCAAGTTCGATGGGTCGCCCCGAACCATGGATCTCGGATTGCTGTACCGCGCCCTCAACGCGCATCAGGTGGATATGATCGCGGCCAATTCGACCGATGGACCCATCCAGGCGCTGGGGCTCACCGCGCTCGAGGACGATAAGCACTACTTCCCGCCTTACCAGGCTGTTCCTCTGGTGCGCGAGGAAGCTCTGGCCCGCTGGCCGGAGATGCGGGCAGCACTTGGCGCTCTGGCCGGCCGCATCACCGCCGACGACATGCGCGGCATGAATGAAGCGGTCGATGGCCAGCACCGCGACCCCGGCGAAGTCGTCCGCGAGTTCCGCGGACACAAAGGCTTATAGTTTCGTAGCGAAAGCGGTGCGGGAAGCTCAGTGTGGAACGAGGCCCGGGAATATGTTTCCCTGGTGCGACGATGCATAACGAAGATGAACCGCAAAGGGGGTTGGCATGAGCGTTCTGGAAACATGGCTGGCGGGCGGACTGTTGATCACGGATGGAGCCTGGGGCACGGAACTGCAGGCCCGCGGATTGCCCTCGGGAACCAACCCCGACACCTGGAACCTCACCCATCCTGAGCGCGTTGAGGAAGTGGCCCGCGCCTACGCCGAGGCGGGGAGCCAGGTCATCCTGACCAATACTTTTCGCTCCAACGCCGTGGCGATGAAGGACCATTCCCAAGCGCAATTGGCCGAAATCAATCGCGCCGGGGTAGCGATCTCGCGCCGGGGCGCGGGCGAAGCGCGCGTGGTTGCGTCCATCGGTCCCACCGGCAAAATCCTGATGTCGGGCGAAGTTTCCGCGGACGAAGTGACAGCCGCGTTTGCGGCGCAGGCGCAAGCCCTGGCGGAGGCCGGCGCCGACGGGCTCCTGGTGGAAACCATGAGCGACATTGAAGAAGCGCGACTCGCCGTCGAAGCGGCACTCCCCACAGGCCTGCCGGTGATCGCATCGTTTGCCTTCGACTCGGGCAAGAACAGGGATCGCACCATGATGGGCGCTACCCCTGAAGCCGTGGCCGCGGCGATGGAGGAAGCAGGCGCAGCCGCCGTGGGCGCCAATTGCGGCGTAGGTGTGGAAGGCGCAGCTGCGATTTGCCGGCGCCTGCATGCTGCCACCCGGCTTCCCATCTGGATCAAGCCCAATGCGGGTCTGCCTACCATCGACAACGCAGGACTGCACTACACCACTTCTGCGGATTTCTTTGCCTCGCATTTTGCAGCGCTGCGCGACGCGGGAGCATCGTTCGTGGGCGCCTGTTGCGGATCCACCCCGGAGTTCATTCGCGCGCTGGTGCGGGCCAGCAGCTAGTGCCCTGAAGGAAGCAAGCCATACACATCGACTTCGCCCTTTGCGCCGATGTAGACGTGTCCCTTAGCGATGGTGGGAATATTGAAGCGAAGTCCCAGCCCGGCGCGGTCGCGCGCGGAATTCTGCTCGCTGTTCCAGAGTTCGTGCCCGATGTTCGCTGCATCGGCCGCATGCACCACCGCGGTCCGTGCGGGAGAGTTCCAACCTTTCGAACTGACGATCCACACAATGCCGTCTTTCGCGCCATTGCCCGAAACCGCGGGAGTGGCCGCATGGTCGCGCAGCGAGAAGCTGCTGGCGGCGTGGTATTTCAACGTTCCATTCGAGACCTCGTAGTCGCGCAGGTTGTCGGCATCGCTCAGCACGAAAAGATGATGATTCCAGTAGGCCATCGATCCGAAGATGCCGCCCTTGGTCGGCACTGTCTGCACAGCATGGCTGTTGCTCCCCGCCTGAAAATGGCCCATGCGATCGCGATCGATCAGGTAAATCAGAGGCGCCTTTCCTCCGATGACAGCAAGATGGGGATGCGGCCCGGGCTGATCGGGAAGCAGCATCGGTCCTCCGGAGCCGAGGTCGTTGTCTTCGGAATTCAGCTGGTCCGCATTGAATGGCGTAAAGTAATCGGAAACAGCCAGGGCGCCTCCATTGAAGTTGAGCTTGAGCAGCGTGTCTCCATAGTCGCGGCCGCCCCCTGAAGCATCGAAACGGCCATTGCCGGTGGCGGCGTAAACGTTGCCTGAGCTGTCGGCGGCGATGCCTGTGTCGCTGGCCCAGATCCCCCCGTCATCGGCATCCGGAGAAACGTTCACCACGCCCTTCTGCTTCAGCGTTTGCGCATCGTAGGCCATCACCCATCCGTGATACGGCCCCACATCGCACGACGATGCCCACGAAAGATAGACGTTCCCGTGCGACAGCAGAAGAGCGGCGCGCGGATTCTCGCGCAAGGCGTCGAAGGCGACCATGCCGCCGGAGGTTCCATCGCCCTTGCCGGGCACACTGGCTTGAATCTCCACCGGGCCGCCGAATTTCTCCACTCCGTTGGTGATTGCTAAGGCGTGGAGTTGCTGGTGGTATTCGTTGGAGGAAACCAGGTGCCCCTTTCTGGTGCGGGCGAGGACATAGACCGTGCCCGTCCGGGTGTCGATTACGGGAGTGGACGTGATCCCAACTTCGTGCGCTATGAAGAAGCAGTCCGTGTCGCCTTCGGGAACGGGGGTCGCGTCGTTCTTGAGCAGGCTGACCTGCCAGAGAGGCGTCGAGGGGTTCCCATACGCGTCGAACGCATAGACCGAGTCGTGCTCGGTGGCCACAATGAGCACATCGTGGCGCCCCTTCCCGGGGATGTCGACCCCGGTAAGAAAAAGCGGTTGAGCGTAGACGTCGCCGTCAACCTTGAGCGTGAACAGCTTTCCGAACTGCTGCGGGTTCACGTTCTGCGGAGTCAGTACGGTTTCGTTCAAATAGGCTCCGCTCCGGGCGTTATCCACCTGCGAAGTGGACATCTGCCCCAGGACCACGCTCGATGTGTACACAAAAAAGCTGAGAAGCAGGGAGAGGTGCTGGCGGGGAAGGATGGTCAACGGGGTAACCCCCTGGCGAATTCAGTAAGTAATATACTACATAGGTAGCACCGCCCCAGTAAATTGTGACGAACGAAGAGCACGGCTGCCCCCGCAGCTCCCTTCCGCATCGAACTTACGGAGGAGGGGTACCGTGCCCGAACAGCCTGACGATCCAATTCACTATGAAATGAAAATTCCGCCCGAACCAAAGACCGACGAGGAAAAAGACGAGCAAGATCGCTCTCCGCAACACGACACGCAAGAAGTTGACGTAGTTCGAAAGGATGACAAGAGCAGGAATCAGCCTCGCAGCTAACGCAGAGCAGCCGCGGCCGGCAATGGAATTCGTTTCTCCCACCTGCGCGGCCCCAGAACAACTGCGAATATACCGCCCCCGGGTCCGCTCAATGGGCGGAGGATTTCGCCGCCGCGAGCTCGTCCTTGTATACCTTGCCGCCCTTCATCACGAACGCAACGTGCTCCAGCGCTTCGACATGCTCGAGTGGATTGGCAGACACCCCGATCAGGTCAGCGTACTTCCCTGCCTCCAGCGTGCCCAGATCCTTGGACCGATCGATGAGATCGGCCGCCGATGAGGTGGCCGCGCGAATGGCGGAAGCCGGAGTCATGCCGAATTTCACCATGTAGTGGAACTGCTTGGCATTGTCGCCGTGCGGATAAACGCCGGCGTCCGTGCCAAACGCGATCTTCACCCCTGCGGCAACCGCCTTGGAAAAATTCTCCCGCTGCAGGCGGCCCACCATCTTTTCCTTGTCCACGTTCTCCTGCGGAAGTCCGAAGTCAACCGCCTTGCCCAGGATGTAATCGTCGTTATAGATGTCCGCGACCAGATACGTTCCGTGCGCTTTCATCATCGCAATGCCTTCCTCGTCGATCAGGCTGCCGTGCTCGATGGAGTCCACGCCCGCGCGCACCGCGTCCCTGATCCCTTCTGCGCCGTGGGCGTGCGCGGCCACCTTGCGTCCGGCGCGATGCGCCTCTTCGACCGCGGCTTTCATCTCCTCATAGCTGAATTGCTCGGCTCCCGGCTTGTCACCCTGAGACAGGACGCCGCCCGTGGCGAGAATCTTGATGACATCGACCCCGTACTTGATCTGCGCGCGCACCACGTGGCGCACCTGGTCGGGGCCGTCGACGATCTCAAAATCATGTTCGGCGGGATACATCATGTTCGACACCGCTGGCGCGAAACCGTTCAGGTCTCCGTGGCCGCCGGTAGTCGACAGTGGCGGACCGCTGGCGACCACCCGAGGCCCGGGAATAAAACCCTCGTCGATGGTGCGGCGCAAGTCAACCGCGAGAAAAGGCGGCGAACCCACATCGCGCACGCTGGTGAATCCTGCCTGCAGCGTGCGGCTGGCATTCACCACCGCATAAAAACCGTAATCGAAGGGCGTCAGCTTCACTTCCATGATGGGATCGTATTGATCCGCGCGAAACGAGAGATGGGTATGGCAGTCGATCAGTCCGGGCAAAACCCAGGCGCGGGAAAGGTCTACGACTTCGGCGCCGGAAGGAATTGCGATCTCCCCTGCCGGCCCGATTCGCGTGATTCGCTCGCCCTCGATCACCAGGACCATGTTGTCGCGAAGATTGTCGCTGGTGGCGTCAAAAAGATGGCCGGCCTTGACGTAGACCGGCGGCAAAGGCGGATCCGCCGCCTCTGCGCAGGGAGCAAAACACCCCATCGTCCCCGCCAAAATTGCACACGCATACACCATCGCAAAACGGCTCACGCGGACTCCTCGGATCAACATCGATCGGTTTTCGAATTATAGAGAATGGTAGGGAAAGCGTCGCCTGACAGAAACGCAGGGGATCATCAGGCTTCAGGTGTGTCTGATTTCCGGGTTTTCCACTGTCCACGGCTCTTCATCAACCTGGTGATCATGCAAATCTCGCATTCCCAGGGAAAGTAACCGAACAGCGGGAAAATCCTGTTCTGCAGAAAGCCGGAACGTGAAACTCTGCGCATGCTGTGGCGGTTGCACTTGGGACACCTCAGATGCCTCCTGTCCGAGCTGGATTGTTTGGCATCCGATGTCATTGCGCGACTCACGAAACCCCTGGCCGAGATGCTGAACGCACAAGCCCATCCCGCGGTCCCGCCCATCAAAGGAAGTCGCCGGGCAGACCAGGGGAGGACAATCACAACAGTTTTGGGATGTATCCAGCGGTGACAGGGAACGGGAGCAGCCGCCCATCATCCCATCATTCTTATCTCTGCACGGTAGCTTACACCCTCAGCCGGGTTAACCCCCGCACGGCCAGGTCGGCGATCGCCCGCGCCAGGGTGGCCGACCCGTTCAGAGACTCCGGCCTCTCCAGCCGGATGCCAAGGTTTTTCGCGTATTCGCGAAAAGCGATATCCACGTCGTACAGGATCTCGACGTGATCGCAGAGAAATCCAATGGGCTGCAGCAGGACCGTCTTGACGCCCTCGGCGGCAATGGAATCGAGCGTTTCCTCGACAGTGGGGCCAATCCATGGGCCTCCGCTGGCGCCCTGGCTCTGAAACGCGAACCACCATTTCGGAATCTCGGGAACGCGCGCGGCGACCAGTTCGGCGGTCCGCCGGGCGTCGTCGGCATAGGGATCAGCGCCTTCACCGGGCCACAGGCGCGGCTGATTAGCGGCTTCAGAAGCCGGCGGCGGCTGGATGGTGCGCGTGGGCACGCTGTGCGCGGTAAACAGTACCGGCACCGGGGCGCCGGTCTCGGCCGTGAGCTTCGCCTCGGCGGCGCGCAGGCGTTCCGCGAAGGCCTCCGCCAGCAGCGGGTGCGAGGCCCAGCCCTCCGTGAAATCCACACCGAGCGAACCGGCTTCCGCTTGCACGGCGCGCTTATAAAGGCCCACGCTGGTCCGGGAGTTCTGCGGAGCCATGCAGATCACCGCGGCTGCCTCCACGCCATCGGCGCGCATCTGCTTGACCACATCGGGAATGTAGGGCCGCCAGTTGCGCATGCCGATGTAGACCGTTACGGGGTGACCCGCCGCGGCCAGTTCCCTCTCCACCAGTCCGCCCTGCTCCCGTGTAATATCCGTCAGCGGGCTGCGGCCGATGAGCGAATAGCGATGCTGAATCTCTTCCACAACGTGCTGCGGCATGGGGCGCCCGCTCACCACGTTGCGCAGATACTCGGGAATCTGCTCCACGGTTTCCGGAGTGCCGTGGGCGAGAAGCAACACTGCCTGCTTAGCCATTCGCACTCTCCAGGCGAAACTCGCGAACCATGCGGGCCACCGCCTGCACGCTCTCCACCGGCGTGTGGGGAACGATGCCGTGGCCAAGATTGAAAATGTGCCCGGGGCGGCCCGCTGCCAGCCGGAGAATTTCCTTCACGCGCTGTTCCAGAATTTCCATGGGAGCGAAAAGAGTGATGGGGTCGAGATTGCCCTGCACCGCGTGGCTGTGGCCGGCCGCCCTCCAGCCTTCATCGAGAGGCTGGCGCCAGTCGAGGCCGATAACATCCGCGCCGGTCGAGGCCATCTGGCTCAACAGGCCCGCCGTCTCCACGCCGAAATAGATCACCGGTACCCCCATCGCCTGCACCGCGCGCACCAGGCGCTTCGATGCTTCGAAAGCATAGTCGCGATAGTCGGAAAGCGACAGCGAGCCTACCCAGCTGTCGAAGATCTGGATCACGTCCGCGCCGCCCTGCACCTGTTGCCGGCAGTATTGCTCGAGAACCGTGACGATCTTGTCCAGCAACATGCGCCAGGCCGCGGGTTCGCGATACATCAGGCGTTTGGTCTCAATGTAATTGCGCGAGCCGCCGCCCTCGATCATGTAACTGGCCAGCGTGTACGGCGCCCCGCAGAAGCCGATGATGCCCAGCCGGTTCTTGAAGTGGGTGGCGACTTTCTGGATCGCGCGGGCAACGTAGGTCAGGTCTTCGGCGCGGTCGGTGCGCAGCAGGCGCACGTCTTCGACGGTGCGCACGGGATGATGCACTACCGGCCCTTCCCCCGCCATGAACTCAAAATCCAGCCCCATCGGCTCGAGCGGAAGCAGAAGGTCCGCAAAGATGATCGCCGCATCAACGCCGAGTTTTTCGGCGGCAGTGATAGTCACCTCGGCGGCAAGCTCTGGCAGCTTGCAGATCTCCACCAGCGTGTGATGCTTGCGCACGTCGCGATATTCCTGCATGTAGCGCCCGGCCTGGCGCAGAAACCAGACAGGGGTGCGATCGACGGGACGGCGCAGGCAGGCGCGAATGAATCGGCTGCCGTCGAGGATGGTCTCGGCGGCCGGGAAAGACTCGTTCATTTTCTCCATACTGCGTCGATTTTAACGGGCTGGGGTCCCGATCCTGTCCGGCACTTTCAGTCGCGTTCATGGGACAGGTTCCCATTGCCGCTTTTTTCCACTGCACCGCATCTCTGCTTTTCTGGGATGGGGTTGCGCATAATTAACCGCTCTTGGAGCACACTAGGAGTTGAGGGCAGCCTGGGATCGAGCGCGGGCCGCCCTCAAATCGCAGCCGATTTAAAAAACGCAAAAAAAATAATTTACTGTGGGGTGAGACTGTGAATACGAATACGAAACTAACGGAATAAGAATCAGGATGTTCCGGCGAGCGCCATCACGGTCTCACAATTTATGTGTTTGTTTTGGGGCCATTTTTAGGGCATTCCACCCGCCTATATCCCCCGAAAATCACTGAAATGCACCACCAAACGGTGCTTTTTTAACACCGCCACATCCGGCTTGGGCACATCGGAAGAATGAAAACGGGCCGGGTTTTCCACGCTGAAAACGGGCCGGGTTTTCCACGCTGTTAGAGCAGCCAATAACCTGTTTGTGGGATGGCAGGCAGTACCGCGCAGATCTCAAGATTCTTGCCAGTAGACAAAAAACGGCCCCCGCTTTCGACGGGGGCCAAGTTGCCTTGGTTCTCTCTGTTACGAGAGCTTGATTGGCGGCCAGACGGCGGGGTGGCCGTCGGCGCGGAAAGAGCCTCGGGGGAGTGGCTGCGCGGTCTTAGGGCCGCTCCGCACCGGTCGTGGATGCTGCACCCTGGGGTGATGCGGCATCCCGGGCCGCCAAACTGTTTTCCATCAACCGGATATGTACGCTGCTGGCTTTGATCTTTTGATCTTCGCCGCCGGCGCTGGCGTTGCTTGCCATTTGGGCATTACCCAACGCCACTGCATGTACCCGGTAAACGGGAATGTCATGTTCAACCAGGTAACGCCTGACCGCTGCGGTCAAACGCTCCGAGTTCTGAATTCCTGCCACGCCACGGCTGGGAGAGTAGCCTTCGATCTCCACAACGTAGCCTTTGTGATCCTTGAGACTGCCCGCCAGATCGTCAAGTTGCTTCTTGGCGTCGTCCGAGAGCATCGTGGATCCGCGCTTGAACGGAACATCAACCTCGTTGATCGACTTGTAGGAGTCGATTCCGTTGACCGTGGTGTGAAGCTGGTCAACGTGCCCTGAAGCTGTGGTCGCGACCTGATTCGCGCCCTGGGCCTGGGTGGTAGCGGCATTGGCAACTTCGTTCGCCTTGTCCGCGGTGGACTGCGCCTGCTTGATGCCTGCCTGGGCGCGGCCGTCTACATCCTGAATATCCTTGGCGTTCTTGGCGTTCACTTCATCGAGTTCGGTGAGCCGGTCGTTGATCGGATCGGTCTGCTTCTTTACCCACTTCTTCCGAGCCATGGGATTGACGCGACCCCAAAAACCTTCCCTCGCCTGGTTGTTCAACGGCTTGGCCGTTTGGGAGGGCTGTTGAGTCGAAGGAGGGTTATCTTGTGAACCGGTTGCGGACTGCCCCTGCTGCGCCGCCGCGGGAATCGCGATTGCAGATGCCAAGGCCAAAATAGCCATCTGGCTTGGGAACAAGTTCCGAGCTTGATTCAATCTCATTTAGGCTTTGCCTCTTTGTTGTTGAACGGGTCTCCGCATGTGCTGCGGGGGAGCGGTAATTCCTGCTCGCCCTGGAGAATAGCAATGCGCCTGCCAAAGTCGGAGGAGCCTGGTGGAAAACCGCTAAACTCCTCAATGCATAATGATTATGGCCGGCGACCAGCGACCGATAATTGACCATGTGGAAACGTCCGTCTACGAAGCCTGCGTACTTTTTACCGCCGGCGGTAGTTTCTACCTGTCACCGGGAGAGTAGTTTCTACCCGGCTTCCAACTTCGGCAGTCCGGTTACTGAAACTGAACGCGGAGAATTTTGACTTGCGGATAGGCTCCATCCCAGTCGGGCGTGACCCGATCAAAGATCAGGCGGAAGTCGCGGCCGTCGCCCGGCTTGAGAGGCGCCGCGGAAACCGGTTCCGTGTCGATGTAGGGATCGCGCGTCCGGATAATGCTCAGCAAGTGGGTTTCGTTCTGGGCTACTTCCTGGGCGGCATTGCGAAACAGCACCTGCACCGAGATCCCGTTCACAACCCGATTCCCCGTGTTAACAATGTGTCCGTCAAGATAGGTGACCTTGCTGCCGGCGAGGTTTCCCGATTCGCTCATCTGCAGCGCGGAAATAGCGAGGTTGTTGGCGTAGGGATCGGCCGGGGCATTCACGGCGGCCACGGTGGGGCCTCGCTGGCCGCGCTCCATCACCACGATGACGACTGCGGCAACGATCAAAACGGCGGCCGCCGCGATCACAAGCGGAATCCAGTTCCGTTCGCTCGCCGGTGCGGAAGAGATCAATTCGGGACCATCGCTCACGACCCGGATTTTACACCCGTTACTTAAGGAACCCTCCGCGCTTTGAAAACGGGTGCAGAATTTCAGCAAGGCTCCCGCGCTGCCGATTGGCAAGTTGTAACAAGGCGCGGCGGAGAGTTGAACGTTCCCCAATCTCTTATGCATCGATGAGGAGCGAGACGCGTCTAAGTTTTGTAAGCACGCGCGACAAGACATGCGTCAAATTGCGTAACGACACGTAACGATCGAACTGTTGCCGTCACCATCAAAACGAGATCCTGACGGCAGACCTTGCCGGACAGGCGACGAAAGGCAGGCGTAAGATGCACACTCCGACCCATAGCGCATCGCACCCGCTGCCGCCATCCCGCAACGGTTCGCTACGCAGCCGCCCGACAGAAGATGTCGTTTACCAGATCGTTACGGTGGCCGCAATCCTGATCGTGCTGGGAACGCTCTGGGTTTTCTAGTTCGCCCCGGACCGGCTTGAGGCAGCATAACCAGACCCAAGACAGGCTATCGAATGGGCGCCGCCCGGCGCATCGATTGCCCTCAACCGAATCGGGCCCGCTTGACCGATTGGCGAAAATCCTCGCCCTTCATCTCCACCGCAACACACATCTCCGCCAGACGTGAGCGCATACGGTCCCCGATGCGATCGCCAAGGGTCTGCTCGCGAGCCGCGCGCTCCACGTCGGAGAGCCCGCCGCCGGCGGCAGGCAAGTCAGGATAGTTGGTGGTGATGATGGTCGTCTGCTTGTCGTTGTAGCGAGTGTTGAGAATCAACGCCACCGTGTCCCAGACCCATTCGTTTGGCTTCTGTGCCCCCAGGTCGTCCAGGACAAGCACTTCCGCGGCAAAAACCGGCTTGAGCAGTTCCAGTTCGGTGGTGGCAACCTGGGGGTTGTAACTGTTCTGAATATGCTTGAGCAGTTCGCGATAGTCGCAGAACAAGCCGCGAACGCCCCGCTCCTGAACCAGGCGCCGCAATACCCCAACCGCAAGATGGGTCTTCCCTACCCCGATGGAACCGGTAAACAGCAGGCCTCTGCCGGCGGTATCGACCGGGTAAGCCTCCACAAATTTGCGGGCGGTCAGATGAGCGCGTCCCAGCGACTGGTCGGCGCCGCGGAATGCCGTTTCGAACGCGTCAAGGGAGTAGTAGCGGTATCGTTCCGGGATGTGCGCGGCCGCCAGGCGGCGCTCCTCGCGCTGCATCTCCTGGCACTCGCACGGGCTCGAAACCCATCGGCCTTCAGGGGAGATCACCCGCACCAGCCCCACGCCCCCGCAAATTCCGCACTCGCTCATCGTGATTCCAGCCTAGCGTATCGGGCCGGAACGCGAACCTGTGCGGGTCAGGTCCTCCAGTGTGGAAAAAAGGTAACCTGCCGGAAGCCTCAATGTGTGCGCGCCGTCACAGCCCATCGTGAACCGCAAAGCCGAAACTCGTGGCACTTGGCTCAAGCTTAAAACTCTGCGCTGTATCGGGCGTTTCCTTCATGGTTCGCCTCTTTGGACATTTGCTGGGGGAAGGTGCGTCAAGCGCCCGCCAGGTGTGCTTGCTCCTGCACAATATGGATTTCTACACGCTCTCATATCGAGATAGTCCAGCTCCTCTGCGCTGTCACTCTTCTTATCCACCACACTGGAGGCTCTCGTGTTCGTAAAGAGGCTCATTTTCTCTGCCTTGGTCATGTTGGCGGCGTTCTATCTTGCCGCGTGCGGCGGTAGCTCTAAATCCGGCGGGGGTGGTTCGACAAACCCGGCGATAACCATAGGGTCCACCACCCTTCCCACCGGCTATGTCGGGTCAAACTATACGTCCACTACTTTGACCGCGAGCGGCGGTTCAGGCACCGGATTCACGTGGACCGTGAGCGGCGGAACCACGCTTCCCGCCGGGATCACCCTGTCGTCGAGCGGCGTCGTGGGCGGCAAGCCCACCGCGGAAGGCAGCACGAGTTTCACCGTGAAGGTGACCGATTCGGCCAGTGCCTCGGCCACTGCAAGCCTGTCGATTACCGTCAAAGCCGGGGTCAGCATCACGACCGCCCTTACCCTGCCCGACGGCTACGTTGGGTCAGCTTACTCGCAGACCCTGGCCGCCAAGGGCGGCACAGGGAGCGGATATACCTGGGCCCTTGCCAGCGGCTCAGTTGCGCCCGACGGGCTCGCGTTATCGGCTGCCGGAGTATTGAGCGGCAAGCCCACGACGGTTAGCTCACCCAGCTTCAGCGTCACGGTCACTGACTCGGCGCAGAACAGCGCAACATTACAACTCTCTGCCGCGATCAAGGCGGGCATTTCGATTTCCACTCCGCCGGCGCTGCCGGCCGCGTACGTGGGGACAGCCTACGGCGTGCAACTCATTGCGGCCGGTGGATCCGGTACCGGTTACACCTGGTCCGTGGCCAGCGCCGCCGCAGTGCGTGCCGGAGCGCGGCGGATGGTTGCTTCCAGCGGCCTGCCCGACGGCCTAAACCTGTCCTCGGATGGTTCGATCACCGGAACCCCGACCACAGCGGGAAACAGTACAGCCACGTTAATCGTCACCGATTCGGCCGGGAATACCGCGACCGCGACGTTTTCCTTCACCATCGGTAACGGAATCACCATCACGACCGCAACCACTCTTCCTGGCGGACGTACCGCCGATCCCTATTCGACGACGTTCGCCGCCACCGGCGGATCCGGCCACGGATACACGTGGGCAGTTACAAACGGCATTCTTCCCGGCGGCTTGCAGCTATCCAGCGACGGTGTGCTGAGCGGAAATCTTCCTGCCGCAAATACCTACTCGTTCGATGTCACCGTCACGGATTCCGACCTGACAAGCGCAACCGCGACGTTCACGCTCAAAGTGACGAACGAACTCAGGTTTGTGACTTCATCTCTGATCTCGCCCTACGTCGGAATCAATTCCCAGCAGACATTCAAGGCGAAAGGCGGATCGGGCAACGGATATGTCTTTACGTTAAATACCGGGTCAGCATTGCCGCCCGGGTTTACGCTCTCATCCGGTGGCATTCTGGGCGGCAAAGCCACCGCCGCAGGGTCGTTCAATTTCGGAGTGACCGTCACCGACTCAGCCCAGAATACGGCGACTGCTGCCTTCTCGTTGATCATCGACCCAGGGGTAACGATCACCAGTCCCTCCACCCTTCCCGCAGCCACGGTCGGATCAGCTTATCTGCAGAATCTGACCGCAACCGGCGGCTCCGGTTCAGGTTATATCTGGACTCTGACATCGGGCGCCAGCAGCCTCAGCGCCGTGGGGCTCAATTTCTCCACGAGCGGCATGCTTTCCGGCACTCCCTCGTCCACGGGAACGGCAACTTTCTCGGTTTCCGTCACTGATTCCTCGATCACCTATGCGACCGGAACCTTCACGGTAGCGGTGAATGTCCCTGCAGCGGGCTCCCAGATCGGCGGCCACATCACGCTCGGAAATACGTGCGGGAACGTGCCGACTCCGACCACCACCGTCAGCATCAGCACCAATCCGGTGCAGACGACCACCACCGACAGCAGCGGCAACTATTCGTTCGCGAGTGTGCCGGATGGCAGTTACACGATTACTCCCTCGATCACCGGACCAAGCTCGATCTTCTATCCGGCGACCATCCCGGTCACGGTAAATGGGGCCGCTGTCAACACCCTGAACTTCATAGCATCGCTGGGGTACAAAGTCTCCGGCAACGTGAGCTACTCCGGCTCAGAGTCCGGGCAGATTTATATCTGGCTGCTGAGCAAGACCTGCGGCGGAACTCCGCAAGGGACCAGCATTTCGGCTTCGGGATCCTTCACAATCAACGGCGTGCCTCCAGGTACCTACACGCTTGGCGCCGGAATCGATTCGCTCGGCTTCGGTTATCAGAACGATGTAGATGCCTCGGGCGCGGCCGCTTCGGATGTGACCATCACCGATGCTGATGCTACCGGCACATCGATCACAATCACCGATCCGACTGCGTCAGCACTCCCCGCCGTTGGTCCCGTCATCAACGCAATCACTCCCAACGCCGGCGGCGCGGTAGTCAACTTCCGGGCGATTACTGGCTCCAACACGCTCTTCAATCAGATTGAGCTGGCCGATACCTATGCCGTCCAATTTACCAAGGATCCGACTTTCGCCGTGATCGACCAGACCTTGTACTTCAAGGCCGGCGGATCGAACGGCACCGGCGTGTTGATCCTGAACGACAGCCACCTGGCAAGCGGAAACACTTACTACTTCCGGATGAGGGCCAGCGCCACAGTCCAGACCGTCCCACACAATACCGACTGGACGATCTACTCCACCGACGGCGTGAATCCGACGCCGGTGACGATTGGGGAACCCGCCGGAAACCTCGTATCCGGCACGGTCACTTTCGTCGCAACTCCAACCGGCCCGCTCTATGTCGGTTTCTATGACATGAAATCGGGTGCCGTGTATGCAACGAGAATTGCCAGCCCGGTCAGCCCGCAGCCCTACTCGCTCAACGTGCCCACCGGCACGTCGTACTTCCACTTCGCCATCCTCGATCAGAATAACGATGGAATGATCGATCCGGGCGACATCTCCAATACTCATAACGACAACGCCACACTGACAGGCATCTCCACAGCGGCCTCTGGTTTAGACCTGACGCTGAACACGCCGAACAGCCAGGCAACGGTCACGACGCAGCACGTCAAGTCCTACAACGAAGACGGCAGCACCGTGGAGACCTACAGCCTCAACTTCGATATCAGGGAAGGAAACCTGCTGCCGGTCGCGGTCAAGCTGATGTCGGGACCGCACATCATCAACCCGGTCGATCTGGGCAAATGCCTGGATTGCGGCAACGTGCAGTTCCAGTACTCCGTGGGAACCGCACTTGATATGCCGGCCGTTGGCGACACCTACGACCTGCTCGTGACATACAGCGATGGCACATCGGAACATCTCACGGTACCTGTGACCGGCGTGATGAACGCATTCGCCACCGCACTGGATCCATCGGGCACCAGCAGCACCAGCTTGACGCCCACATTTGCGTGGACTGATCCCGCCAACGCCAATACCTACCAGTACTCGTTCTACATGAACGACAGCCTGGGTAACATGATCTGGCAGCTACCGGGCAACAACTCGCAATCCAATGGATTCACGAGTTCGATCACTTCCATCGTCTGGGGCACCGATCCGACCGGCGGCAACAGTTCGCCCACGGGCGCCCTCACCCATGGAACAACCTACTACTGGCAGATCCAGGTTACGGACAGCAACGGTAACTCGACACAACAGCGGACGTTCTACAAACCGTAGATCTTCCGCAACCCGGAAACTCCAGGCGGCCAACCATCGCGGTTGGCCGCTTTGCTTTTAGCCGGGACTGCCGCCGAACGAGGCGCGGAATCGCTCCGGCAATCGATCTGAACAAAAACGATCTGGGTGCGGCCATGTGCGGGGCTTGCGTTTGGACATCAAGTCGCGGGCCCGGGAGTTGGCAAATCGCGCTGCTTTGTCCGATTCGTTTGTCGTATACTCCCCTTGGCGTTGGATCGGTTTCCAAGCCGGTCTTCACGGGTAAAAATGCCTTCTATTCACCGACTTTGCTTCAGGACGGTTTGGGCAACGATCGTCTTTGTCTCATCTCACCTTCATGGGCAGAATCCTGCTTGCCCCGCGGTTGCGCCCCACCAACTGAATCCCGCTGAAAAGGCCTACAGCGATGGCTCCTACGCCCAGGCCGAACAGCTATACGTGCAGGCGCTGGCGCAGCAGCCGCACGATGCCGCCGTTGCCTCCAGGCTCGTCGAAACTCTTCTGGTCGAAGACAAGCTAGCTCAGGCGGCAGAGCAGATGAGTGCTGCCCTTGCGGCAAATCCGAAATCGGCGCCAGTCCTGACCGCCGAGGCCGAAGTGCAGATACGGCGGGGCCAGCCGTGGCTGGCGATGCAGTCCCTCGAGGAAGCCGCGGCAGCCGACCCATGTTATGCCCGCGTGCACCTCGTGCGCAGCAGGATCTTCCGTATTGACTCGATGTATGCATCCGAACGTTCGGAGCTTCAAAAGGCATACGACATTGATGTCACCGATCCTGACATTCTGATGTCCTGGAGCCGTATTATGCCGGCCGCACACGAGATTGAAGGCACGGCCCAGGCGCTCGGTAGCATGAAGGATCTCGACGCCCAGACGCGCACTAAGGCGGAGACCACGATTCGCTCGATGATTCCTCTGCTGCATGAGGATTCGCAAACCTGCAAGATGGCGCCGGCGGCTTCCGCGACGTCAATTCCGCTCTTGCCCTCGAAGGACGACGGCAAACACATTGACGGTTTCCGAATCGAAGTGAAATTTCCCAAGAGCACCGCCAAACTGCAACTCGATTCCGCAGCATCGGGCATTTACATTTCGAAGGCTCTCGCCGACCAGAATGGCTTCGAGCGCGCTCCGGACGCACCCGTGGGAACGGTCCAGGCGGACACGGTACAGATCGGATCGCTTGAGTTTCACGATTGCATGGTCGGAGTTAGCGACATTCCATTCCCCGGCAAAGCGGATGGATTTATTGGGACTGACACGCTGGCTTCGTACCTGATCACGATCGATTCCCGCAACCAAAAGTTGAAGCTGGACCCGCTGCCACCCCAACCCGATATCCTGCCCTCAGACCGGGCAAAATCGGGAGAGCTTGCCGGCTTTGAGCCGGTCTATCACCGCCGGCACTACCTGCTGGTACCCGTCTCCATCGACAACAAGACCCGCAAACTTTTCGCGCTCGACACCGGAATGCGGATGAGCGCCATGAACTCTGAAACTGCACATTCGGTTTCGGACATCAAGGTGAATTTCACCAATCCCCTTCCCACGAAATCGGGTCCACCGGCCCAGGTATACCGCGACAATTTCGATTTTCAGTTTGCCGGCATGTCGACGAGTCGGCAGGGTGGCAGCATTCTTGCCTTCGAACCGACAGTAATCGATCACAACACCGGCTTTGACGTCGCAGGAATGCTGGGCTTTGACATCCTTGGCCAACTAACAATCCAACTGGACTACCGCGACGGGCTGGTAAAGTTTGAGTCGCCGGAATCGACGATGTCCGCTTCAAAGGGAAAGAAATCTGAAAAAGCTCCAGGCGCAGACGAAAAACAGGAGTGCCCTGTATTCGACTCCGCTGAGATTCCGCTCGACCAGACGCTCGAGCTGAAAGTGACGGGGACGCTCGACTCGGCCCATCTCAAGCCCGGAAAGGAAATTTACGCTCAGGTTGTGCACGGCCTCATCTACCCTGGATGCACCCTGGATAGAAACTCCGTTGTTTATGGGCACGTAACTGCAGTCTCGTCGACGCGAAATCCCGACGCGGCGGAGTTGGGATTGGTGTTTGATCATGGGGACTGCGCCGGGCATTCGAAGATGCCGCTATCCCTTCATTTGATTGCCCTGTTGCCGCCGCCGGATCAGGCAGCCGGATCCCTGCACGGATCGGTACCGACCGAAGTCGCAGGGGGGGCGCGGCAAATCAGCAACGCTGTTGCCGAGACCAATGCGTATGATGCCCTGCTAACCGATGGAGGCAAGACTCATTCCGTTCATCCGGGGGCGGTGCTCGGCATTCCCACGATGAAGTTGGATCCCCTCGGAGGTCCAGGGTGCAGCGCCAGGATCACCAACTCGGCGCGCAGCGTGCAGTTGGGAACCGGGACGGAACTCATTCTCACCCTCTCAACTTCATCCTCCTCCGTAACCGGCCACTGAGCGCTCCGCCTAATGGGGTTCAACCAGGCCGCGCTCGGCGAGCCACGTTCACATCACGAGGTTGCATGATGGCGAAGGCATGGAATCAGACGCGCGTGTCCGAGATCCTTGGGATTGAGTACCCCATCATCCAGGGACCCTTGGGTGGTCTTTCATCGCAAAGGCTTACGGCCGCTGTATCCAACTTCGGCGGCCTGGGCGCGTTCGGTGCCCTCAGCCTTGAGCCGCAGGCGATTGGCGATGTCATTGCAGAAATCCGCTCACTGACAGCGAAGCCATTCGCCATGAACTTGTGGGTTTC
The DNA here is from genome assembly GCA_963730805.1 of uncultured Acidobacteriota bacterium. Lineage (GTDB taxonomy): Bacteria > Acidobacteriota > Terriglobia > Terriglobales > Acidobacteriaceae > Telmatobacter. The sequence goes on from CAVSTL010000002.1 coordinate 554,267, forward strand.
GATGGAGGATGCGGAGGCCCGCGTATCGGATGCCGGAGCATTCCGCCGTGCTCTGGCGCATATCGCGCCCTACATCGATTCTGTAGGCGGGACGCAACCGGCGTTTTCCCCATACAAGCCAATTCGTTTTGAAAACCAGGCGCGCGTGCTTCTCGATGCCAACGTACCAGCCTTCTCGTTCATTTATGGCATTCCGCCGAGAGAGATCCTCGACGAGGCGAAAAAGAGAGGGATCATTACACTCGGAGCGGCCACAACCACAGACGAAGCCATCGCGCTGGAACAGGCCGGCGTCAACGTGGTGGTAGCATCGGGTTTTGAAGCCGGCGGCCATCGCGGATCGTTCCTTAAATCGGCGCAAGATTCGCTGACCGGGACATTCTCGCTCGTGCCTCAGGTGGTCGATGCCGTGAGCGTGCCAGTAGTGGCTGCCGGCGGCATTGCGGACGCTCGCGGCATCGCGGCAGCATTCGCGCTGGGAGCGGAAGGAGTGCAAATGGGCACAGTCTTCCTGGCATGCGAGGAATCCGGCGCGCATCCGCTGCATCGCGAAGCCATTCTCAGCGGCAAGGGGAGGCAGACGGGACTGACTCGCGGCTTCACCGGCCGGCTCGCACGCGGAATCCATAACGAATTGCTGCAGAAACTCAATGAACCTGATACGGCGATCCTGCCTTATCCGTTGCAGCGCTCCCTTATGCGCCACCTGGCCATGCCCGCGCAGAAAGCCGGCAGACCGGACCTCCTCGCACTCTGGGCCGGACAGAGCGCCAACCTGGTCCATCACACCGGGCTTCAGGATCTGTTGCAATCGCTTGTGAACGGCGCAGCGGAACGGCTTAATCGAGTTGACGCGGTGGCCTCGCAAAAAGCGCCGCCAGGATAGGGCAATCGAATCCGGCAACGCGAGGATAAGGTCAAACGACCGATATCGACCACGACGTTACCAAGAAAGAATGGGCCGATCTTCTAAACGGAACATTGAGCCCCTCTAAACATCACTGCATCGGTTCAAGCGTCAGCTTCTGCACTCGCCAATTCAGCAATTCCGCCGCATACAAAACGTTCTCCGACGGGCAGGCCAGTTCGTGTATCCAGCCAAACTGGCCTGGACCGCGACCCGTGATCCCAAGGACGCCCAGCACTGTGCCATCCAGGGAGAGTTTGTAAATGCGTCCCGGATAACCGTCGGCGGCAAACAGCACCTGGCGCGGGCCCGGAGTAATACAAATCGCCCACGGAGAGCCGTTCATCATGGTCTTGTTCAACGGTGCCGGAGTCTCGGCGTTGGCGGGCACTTCGGAGGGCTTGTTTCCCATCCACGGACGTACCCCATGATCGTACGGAACGTTGATGTGAATCTCGCGGAGATACTTGCCCTCTCCATCGAAAACCTGGATGCGCCCGTTGCCGCGGTCGGCCACATACACGTTCCCCGCATCATCCGTCGCAAGACTGTGCGGCGTGTTGAACTGGCCGGGACCCGTTCCCGGCTCGCCCCAGGATTTGATCCAGCTTCCGTCCTTATCGATCTTGGCGATCCGGGAATTGATATAGCCATCACTGATGAACGTGTTTCCCCCTGCGTCCCATGCCATATCCGTGACCTGGCGAAACTGCCCGTCGATTGCCGGCAGAGGCGGCTTGAGGTGCTTGAGCGGGCCGGTGCCCTCGTCTGAGGCCTCCTGCTTGCGGCCGAACACCATCACGACCCTGCCCTCCGGACTGAACTTGATCACCATGTCCGAACCCTTGTCAGCCGCCCAGATGTTGTCTTCCTTGTCGACCTTGACCGCATGGGCATAGCTCCATGCGTACAGATGATGGCCAATTTCCCGCACGTACTTTCCGTCGCTGTCAAACTCGAGCAGTTGCCCCGCCGCGGCGCCATAAGCCGGGCCGGTCGTGTCGCCGCGTGAGAAGACAAATACATGCCCACTGGAATTGACCGCCACGCCTGCGACCTCTCCAAAATAGAGGTCCGGCGGGAGCTTGAAGAAATCAGGCTCGGCGCGGAACTTGATCTCCGGGACCGGCCGTTGAGGCAACATCTGGATGGGCAAGCAAAACAACACCGCCAGCGTGAGACGTGTCATTCATCCTCCTTGATTCCAGACGTCGGCTCTTCGAAAGCTCAGGCTGTATCTAAACCGACCTCCCACTTCGCAAGGACGATCAGAACGACGTCGCAGAATTTCGATGATACCCTGCACGCCGCATGTGCGGTAGCTCCGACGCGTCAGCGCCGGACCAGAATCAGAATAAGGTCCGGCACTGTACCAGCTTCGGTAGAAATCTTCCGCCTTCTACTATTTGAACAGAGCGCGCGCAGCATGAAGCTTGGCGCGTACCGTTATCAATTGCAGTTTGTGCTCCGGAAGCTTTTGCGGTTCAGCCAATGCCACCGTAGCAACATGAGTATTGGTGTTGAGAGGGACATCCGGTTTTGCAACAATCCCTACTGTCATGAGAACCTTATGTCCACGATCGAGAAGATCGCGAAGGTGATCCTGACGATACCCGTCATGGTACGCGCGCGACCAGAATCCCTTTTGAGTCACCACGCACCAACCGGACGGCTGACCTTTCAGGGCAGCGTAACGATCAGGGTATTTGGCAACTGTGGCCACCGCTTCAAGACGGCAACGCTCCGCCTCCGCGATCGCGATATCGACAGGAATTTTATCCATAAGTTGTATCATTGTATTTTCCTCCATGGGCTTCATCCGCCTGCTTTCTACTCAGGAATCGGAAGCTTCGGTCCTTGTTAAAAGTTCATGGTTAGTGAGATTGCATAGTCTGGACAAATTGCGGATTACTCTTGCCCTGATCGAGGCGAATCCCCCAGCTGAGATACCACTGTCTGTAATTCAGCGTGTCTCCTTTGACATAGGTGTACCCGCTTTGCAGATAGGAATGCCGGCCGAGATTTACATCCACCGAGTCGTCAACAAACTTGGAGAAACAATTCAAAGTGTGCTGCGACTCAATATCCTGGTTGCCCAGTTGAACGTTCCAATACATCCGGTTGGTTAACTGCCGCGAGAGAGACAAGACTGAATAGTTGCCAGTTCCGAAGCTGCTGTCGAACTTGGAATAGTGGTAATCGGCACGGATCCCGGTGCGCGGAATCTCGTTCCAGGTCGCCCCGAACATCCGATTCAAAGCGCGATGGGTGTCTCCCGTTTTGTCGCTCGTTCCGATGGTGGTATAGAACGTGAAATAGCGGTTGGGCTTGACTCGAGTGCCCGCGCTCACTCCCTGGAAAAGCAACTTATCAACCACGCCGGTTCCGACGATCGTAGTTACAGCGGTCGGTACATCGCGAAAAAAGTTGTGATAAAGATCGAACGACACCACCGGCTTCGGCTGGTAGTGCAGCGTAAAGTAACTGCGGCTCACGCCCGTTCCTGGCCGTATTCCGTTGGTCGATACCCCCTGCGGAGAATCGACGATCAGAGAGTGATACGCAGAAATCTTTCCCTTGTAGGAAGCCTCGTTCTCGAAGAATGCAAACGGACGATCGAGTTTCCATTTGATCGAGTTGACCGCAACGCCGACCGTGCTTGAGTAGCGGAATCGATCATAATCGCCGCCTTCGAAATTGGTAAACATGCCGGCGATCCTCTGATTCGGCCGGTAGTGCCACGAGTTCAGGTCTGGAGTTGACCCGGCAAACACCCCGGTTGTGTTTCCCGAATACAGTTTGCGCCCCAAATACCCGCCATCCACCGTGTCGAGGCTCACCGCCCAGGGAAGGTAGAGACGTCCCATTCCCACGGCCCATTTTGAATTTGGATTGTCGTAATACAACTGCATGGTGTAAGTCTTGTTCAGTGAGTCCTCGATCGTTGGTTCCTGGAATTGCGAATGACGATTGAGGCGTCCCCGCCAGTATCCTTCGAGATTCCAATGCGACCCGAGAATGTGCGTGATGTTGCTTTGGAACGACATCCCAAGTTGAAGGCTGGTACCGGGAGTAGATCCAGTGCTGGAAATACCACTGGTGTCAAATCCAATCCGTCCCACGGTTCTTGTTCCCGAGACGTCGTCCGGCGTCAGCACTGGACGGAAACTTCTCGGGGCTAACCTGGCAGGAGAGTCAGGATCGTCCGCAACGGGTCTGGAACTGGGATCGAGGGTGTTCTCAGGTCCGGCGAGAGCATTTTGCCGGGCCTTTGCGGCGTCTTGCGGAATTAGGTCTGCCTGGTCTCCGACTCGGACTTCTCCTTTTGAGGCTCCTACTTCCACGATGGCGGAAGTTCTTGCAACACCGACTATTCGAGCCGCCGCCATCGGAACGCTGTCGTTCTCGGCTCCGCTGCGGTTCTGAGCCAGGGAGTGAGCGCTTCGGATATCAAGATTCATTCCCACGCGCAATCCCGAGTTTGAACCGCCGTCGATATAAACGGTGTTTCCCGCAATGAACTTGACCTTGAATCTTTGCCTTGAGTTAATGGGACACTCAGCCTCGGAATCATCGATTTCCGCGCTGACGGGTAGACGCTCGACCTGGGGAGGCTCTGCCGTTGAAGCCGCCAACATCATATTGCCGGCAACTTTGGCCTTGGACTCAATCTGCTCCCCGTTCAGTCCGGTTGCTCCCCGCTCCTTCGCGTTTTCAGCAGACACGCCAGGATGGGGAAGAATGCTGACCTCAACTCTGCTTCCGGAAGCGTCAACGCCATAAGGACGGGGAGCGTCGATTCCCACCACAATCCGCGAACCCACGAGTCCACCATGAGTCATCCCAATTTGGACATCCTTGACTCCTGCCTGGTTCACTAAGATTTCCCGCGCTTCCCCACCAATAGAAACGTTGGGGAATTCGATGATCAATCGGCTCGGCTCACCTATGGTCCGGACAATTGGTTTTGCGGGCGAAGTCAGTTCAATATCAATATGAATTGTGTCGCCCTCGGGAATCGCATTCACAGTTTTAATCTCCGTCGCCGCACCGAATGCACGGGAGGCCGCGATACTTATGACAATAAGAGCAATCGTTTGTAATACCTGTCGGGTTTTCATCTCACCTCCAGCTGTTTGCGGGAGTAAGAATGGCTCCCGACCAGCTATCCATTGACAAGTGGCACTCCCGGCAATCGGTAGAGAAACCTAAGGCACGATGATTTGGGGCGGTTGCTTTTTCAAAAGCCTTGGCGTGACAACTGATGCATTCGGTTGAAAGTCCAAAGCGGTTGAACTGGCCTACTGTCCCAACCTTGTGGCAGGAATAGCAATCCACTACGGCGTGCGCACCCACCAGGGGAAAACGGTCCTGGTGCTCATTGATGTTGTGGATGGAAACCTGCCAGCCATTGGTGTTGTGACACAGTTCGCACTCCGCGCCATTCTTGCGGCGATGAAGGTCGGCGTGGCAGTCCTGGCATTTGTTCGGTGTATTGGCAAATTTCAAATCGCCATGACAGTCTCGGCACGCCACTTCAGTGTGGCGGCCGCGGAGCGGAAATCCGGTCTGCACGTGGTCGAACTTGATCTTGCTTGGAATCACCTTCCAGTCCGCCGTCGTATGACACGTAGCGCATGGGAATTTGAGATTCCCGTGCGGGCTCTGTGTCGAGGCAAGAGGCCGCACAGACTCTGCGTTCGAGGTCCTTACCGACAAGAACAGCACGATCAAAAAAACAAGTAGTCGAGAGTAAAAAGACACAAATATATCCCAGTCTCCGAACGCACGTCCCTCGCCGCGAAACCTCGACTGGACACACGTTCTGCAAAGCTCTGCTTGCAGCGCGAAACAGAGCATCACCAACAGGCACACGCCGCCTGCGACCATCGCAAATGGCCGGGTGAACCTGCCGTTTGAATTGTGCGAAATAGGCTCCTGCCAGTCCCTCCACATCACGTGCGGATGGCTGGCGTCACTGGGACGCAACCGTAGTGCACATGATCGGAAAGCCGGGTTAAGCCAGAGAATTTAAAATTTGAAAGGAGGCGAAACGTTATAACCGAAATGTTTGAGAGAGGCTGGCCTCCCGCCAAGCTGCCTGGCATCTAAATTCGGGTGAGGATTAATTACAGAGGACGCAGTCGGCGGCAAAACGTCAAGGAACAGATTTTGTAAGCAGAGACTTTCCTTATGCATGACTAACGTTATGTCCTTTTCCAATGGGGAATTGACAGAACGTCGCACCTGTGGCGGGACGTTCTCATCGCGCGAGCTGGCCGGTCGTGAATCTCTGCAAAGGCGCGCCGGTTTTTTTTTTTAGATGAAACATGACTTACACAACTACTTCTGAGTTTATGTTTTTCTTTCCTAACTCGTGTTATCGACAAAAACTCCTATTCCGCAAATATCAGAACTACGCTTACAGCCTTTCAGTTTCAAATTGCATCGGTGCAATTCCTTCAATACTATTACAGACTCTGAAGCCAGACAATTCGCTTCAACCTCGCAAAATCGGGCTGAGACTCTTAGGGTCTTTTCTTGCAAATAGGATGCCAAATAACCTTTCGGGAAACCTGCTGCATCTACGCAATTTAGCTCATGCTCGTCATCGAGCGTTGCTCAAACCGCGGCAGTGGGTTGTGTAACATTTGCGATATCGTGCAATTTCTTCGCGCCGGCATTTGGCGAGAAGAAATATATGCCGCAACTATTGATCTATGAATGCATTACAATCTTTACCTTTGGGCGTAGGAGTGATACAAAGTGCGACGCGTTATCTATGCTCTCGGGATTCTCTTTCTAATCGTGCTGGCTGTCAGCATTCTCTATGCGGCATGGACGGTGCATCATGGTTTCACTACGCGAACGCCGCCGGGTGCACTCGAAGGTCTCGCAGCCGAATCGATGCGCAACCTTGCAGTGCCTTCGCGTTATAAATTGCTCAAGAATCCCGTGACGGTCTCACCGGCGGTATTGCGGGAGGGCATGGATCATTGGGCAGACCATTGTGCGACGTGCCACGCAAACAACGGTAGCGGCGATACCATGTACGGCAAGACGCTTTATCCCCGTCCGCCCGATATGCGTCAAAAGGGCACCCAGGAAATGTCGGATGGCGAACTCTACTACACCATCCAGAATGGAATTATGCTCAGCGGTATGCCCGCCTTTGGTACACCCGGAGACAGCGATCAGGACAGTTGGAAGTTGGTTGCATTCATCCGGCACCTTCCCTCGCTCTCTCACACCGAAGAAGCTGAGATGGGAAAGATGAACCCCAAATCGCCAGATGAACTCCAGGAGGAGAAGGAAGAAGAGAACTTCCTTCAAGGAAGTCCTGATGACTCTCAACCTTCACACCCGCATCAACACTGAAAGGAACCCCTATGACTCGTCGCAACCTGATTGCAGTAGTGCTACTCACACTCATTCCCGCTCTCATGTACGCTCACGGCGGCATGATCCACGTTATGGGTACAGTGACCGCCTTGACCGACACGTCGATCACCGTCCTGACGACCGACAAAAAGACCGTCGAGATCGCCCTGACGGATACAACGACGTTTCAGAACGGTTCAAAGCCGTCCGCAAAGAAAGACTTGAAGATCGGGGACCGGGTTGTAATCCATGCAGTCTCCGTCAAAGGTGCGTTGCAGGCACACGAAGTGCGCTTCAGTGAAGGAGCAACGGCTTCCTCCCATTGAACCGAGACCCTGTCTTTCCGCACCGACACTTCCGCCATTGCCGCACTGCTCCTCGATTATGCCGTCGCTAATACAAGCACGGTTGCGATGGCATCGAGCGGCTTTTCAGGAAGAGCTATCTCGATCCCTCTGCCGTGCTTTGTCACTTTGAGCGGCGTGTGCCCGGCATCTGCCAGCAAGTACGCCCCCGTCACGCTGCTGGGCATGTTATCCAGGTGAAACGATCCTCCCGGCCACTCGAACAAGTGGATATAAACCTTATCGCGCCCGGTTGTAGACCGCCATTTCCAACTGGGCACAAACTTCGGCTTTCCCTCCTCGTCCTTGTCTGTCGCGGAGAAGTCGCCGGCTTCCGCCCCGAATAACGTAGGTTGAGTTGCATAAATGGACTCGCCATTTACGGCTAGCCACTTACCCGTCTCGTGCAAACGTTCCACCTCGGCGGGCGGCACTTCCCCGGTAGCCATCGGGCCGATATTCAGAAGGTAATTACCGCCCTTGCTTGCGATATCAATGAGATTGCGTACCAGGGTTTCCGTGCTCTTGAAATTGGTATCGTCCTGTTTATAGCCCCAGGTATCGTTCATCGTCATGCACGATTCCCAGTCGCGTCCTGGATATCCGCGCGCGGGAATGTATTGCTCCGGCGTCTCCGTGTCGCCGCGGTAGCCGCCGCCAAGGCGATTGTTCCAGATAAGGTTCGGATACTTGTTAAGCACCGCGACGATCTCGCCCGCCAACTCCGGCGTCATGTCTTTGGAAGGAGTGTCGAACCAGATGATTGCAGGAAACTCTCCGTAATTTGCCAGCAACTCTTCGATCTGGGGAATCGCCTTGATCTTTAAATACTCCGCAAAATTGCCGTCCTGCGCCGGGTCCCAATGAAATGTGGGCGGCTTGTGGTCGCCAGTTTTGTAGGCAGCCCCGCCGGGCGCGGTCCAGTCCTGGTCCTGCGAATAATAGAAGCCCAGCTTGATTCCCTGCTTGCGGCACTCAGCCGCGAGTTCCTTCAGCGGATCGCGCCTGAACGGTGTCCCCTGGACGATATTGAAGGGGTTCGCCTTCGAATCGAACATCGCGAAACCGTCGTGGTGTTTGGAGGTGATGACGATGTACTTCATGCCGGCCGACTTCGCCAGGCCAACGATCTCAGCTGCGTTGAATTGCACCGGATTGAATTTCGGAGCGAGCGCCTTGTAGTCGGCAACTGGAATAGACGCCCGGTTCATGATCCATTCGCCGATTCCCGGGATCTCCGCGCCGTTCCAGCGCCCCGCAGGGATCGCATAAAGGCCCCAGTGAATAAACATGCCGAATCTGGCTTCTCGAAACCACTTCATGCGCTGGTTCTTCTGTGCGGCAGTTTCGGTGTCCTGAATCGAAGGAACAGGATGCTTGGCCGAAGAACTAATGTGTTCGCCCTGGACCTGGGCCAAGGCCGGAATCACCTCTCCAATTGCAAGACCGGTCGCCGCCATCGCGCAGCCCTTCGAGAACACTCGCCTCGTTACCTTCATGAATCATCTCCTCAGTTTACGAATCCATTCAATTAAATCGACATCCAGCACGTTCTCACCGACGCAGAACAGCCGCGCGTGCTATCTGAAAGCTGCAACTCTTATAGCACGAGATCCTGCTGCTGCGCATCGGTCGAGAAGCCGTACGCCTCTGCGCCGATCTCCGCCGAATTGCTGAGAAAAGCCGGGGCGCTCGGAGACGGATTCCGCGCATCCTCGGATAACGAACCGCAACGCTATCTCGTCTATGGTGTATCGACGACTACATTTCACGTCACCCGATCTTACCCGCGACCAGGCGAATCAGGCATTGAACGGAGACGAGCGTATGAGACGACGAGAAAATTTACGCGCGAATGCCGATGACGATGTAGCGAACCACCGTCCAGCAGGTCTCTTCGAAAGCGTGCTCGACGAAGAGCACCTGTGGACCGACCTCTCTGAGAACATCCACGACACATTCTTTCCATCGCGGTTGCCGAATCTGGAATTGACTTCCACCCCCATTCCTGTTCCAGACCGAATGGCTGTCAGGACCAATCGATGGGCGGTCGGCACGTCGACCCTGGTGAATGGCGGAGCTCTCGTCATCTTGATCTTTTGGGGAGTCGGCAGGATGATTCACCCTCTGCCGAATCCGGTATCGGGCCATCCTGTCAGACTCCGCGACTACACGCTGTTCGCGCCTTCCAAGGCTCAGATGGGAGGGGGAGGGGGAGGCGGTGGATCGAATAGCCTGATCGATCCGATTGTGGGCAGAACCCCGTCATTCGAAAAGACCCCTCTTACTCCTCCACAGATTCCGTTGCTTGACAGCCCCAAGCTGGCCCTCGATCCGGCGATTTCTGTACCGCTCGACATTCGGCTCCCGGATAATCCTTCACTTCCCACCATCGGTGCCTATCACTCCACGAATGTCCGACTGGCCTCCAGCGGTCGCGGCAACGAAGCCGGCATCGGATCGAATTCTGGTGGCGGCGACGGACCCGGCGACGGCAGCGGTTGGGGTCCTGGCTCTGATCGCGGAGTGCGAGGCGGCGCCTATATGCCGGGGGTCGGCGGAGTCTCGATTCCAATCCCCATCGTGTCTCCGGAAGCCGAGTTCTCCGAAGAAGCACGCCGCCTCAAGTACCAGGGAGTATGCGCCATTTCGATTGTCGTGGACGCCCACGGCTTTCCTCAAAATCTCCGCGTGGTGCGCGCGTTAGGCATGGGGCTGGATGAAAAGGCGCTAGAGGCGGTGCGCGGATACAGGTTCAAGCCCGCTCTAAAAAACGGCAAACCCGTGCCCGCGATCATGACGATCGAGGTCAATTTCCGGCTCTATTGAGTCGCCGCGAGACCGTCTGGTTCGCCCGCTTTCGTGGTGATTCCCCCCCCCGAACGAGCTTTGGCCAGCCGAATTTTCCTCTTTCCGGACCAAAGATCTCCTCTCTGGCCAACCAACCACACCTTTGGTCGGTCTAAACATCACAGATGGCAAGATCCGTCTGCTTTCCCCAGCTTCCTCTCCGTATTCATAGTGATTCACCACACATTCCCGGAAAGGTGCCCATGAGCACTCAAGAACTTTGGAGCCCGATGAGTTGGAGTCGTGTTCTCGCATGTTTGTCTTTTCTTGTCGCGGGCTCCGCCGGAGTCGCGCGCGCACAAACACACGATGCAGAAGTTGCGACGCCTGCCGCGGCCGGCCCGAACACCAGTACTGCCGCTGATTTCTACGTGGCGACCAATGGAAATGACGCCTGGCCGGGAACACTGGCTCAGCCTTTCAAGACGGTCGATCATGCGCGCGTTGCGGTGGCGGGCCTGAAAGCGCACGTGAGCAGCAGGGCGATTCGCGTTCTGATTCGCAATGGCACCTATTATTTGCCCTCGACATGGGCATTCACCGCGCAGGACTCCGGCACATCGACGACCCCGATTCTATACGCAAACTATCCAGGCGAGGCGCCGGTTATCAGCGGCGGCCAGGTGATCGGCGGATGGGTCCAGGCCGCAGCCGGACGATGGCAGACCACGTTGCCTTCTGGAACGTACTTCACCCAGCTTTGGTTGAATGGGTCGCGGCGCTACCGGCCGCGGACCACGCCTTACGGTTATCTCTATATCACCGGAGAATCCAGCACTACCGGAAGCACCACAACGGTCAATCAGCTCACCTATGAAACCAAGGCGTACCTTGGCGTTCCTCCAACCATCTCGAACCTTAGCGACGTGGAATTGATCGACTTCGAGGCATGGGATGTTCCTCATCTGCGCGTGGCATCGGTGAATCCCACCAGTCAAACCATCGTAACGACTGCGGCTCTCCCCAAGCAGACGATGTTCCTTGGGTTCATTCCGGGGCACAGATTCCTCCTTGAAAATGTAAAAGAGTCGTTTCGCATCCCCGGAGAGTTCTACCTTGATCGACCGACGCATGTGCTCACCTACCTGGCTAAGAGCGGAGAAACGATCAGCGCCTCTACTTTCGTTGCTCCGCGGCTTCAGAAGATTCTCACCGGGTCCAATTTAAGTTACGTCACGTTCCAGGGGTTGACGTTCGCTCACAGCGACTGGCAGGTAAGTTCGTCCGGATACCTTGGCGGCCAGGCGGACAACGGAACACCTGCCGCGATCACGTTCACCAACTCCACCGGGGTGGTGTTCGAGAGCGACACCGTCGAGCATACCGGCGCATACGGTATCGAGTTCGAGGGCACCGGGATTGTGGGCGGCGCGTCTCCGTATCTGGCGCAGTTCACCGACGGTTTGATCACCGACACCGGAGCCGGAGGCATTCGAGTTGGAGGACAAGCGGTGTGCAGCGGAACCAACACGCACACCGATACAAATGTGCCGCAGCACATTTACATCGGCAACAACCTGATCACCGGCGGAGGGCGTGTGCTCGCCGTCGGATACGCTGTGCTGGTCGGCGATGCGCACCATGTCATTGTCGAGCACAATGAGATCTCGGACTTCTACAACATAGGTGTCGGCGTCGGCTTCAATTGGGGATGGGAATGCAACTTCGCTCATGACGATATCGTCCGCTACAACTACATCCACAACCTTGGCCAGGGCGTCACCAGCGATCTGAGTGCAGTCTACTATTTGAGCGGCGCCAACACAGGTAACCAGGCTCTCAACAACTGGGTTCACGACATCGTCCACGATCCGAACGGCGGCTACGGAGGTTGGGGCCTTTATGTCGATGCCGGTGCCGCGGGAGTCCTGATGGAGAACAACCTGGTCTATCGAACCACCGATGCCAGCTTGCACGTGAACGCATGGAATACCCCTCCGCCAAGCCCCGTGCAGCCAAACATCTTCAAGAACAACATCCTCGCCTACGGCGCGATGGGGGCAATGGACCGGCACAACGATACCAATTTTCTCAACGTGATCTACGAAAACAACATCTTCTACTATGACAAGAACACTGGTGACGCAAACTCCATCCAGTACGGCTACTGGTATTGCGAAGGGAAAGCTGTCTGCACGAGTTATTTCGAATTCAATGACAACATCTATTTCAACAAAACTGCTAGCGGCGGCCAGCCTGTACAGCCCTTCTTCAAGACCCCGGTGTTCCCCATGAATGGCGGGCAACAACCACCCATCACACCGCTCACCTTCAAGCAATGGCAAGCCCAGGGAGAGGATATCGGCTCGCTGTTCGCCGATCCGCTCTTTGTGAACCCGGCGCCCGGAACAGACAACTTTACTCTCAGCGCGAATTCGCCCGCTCATAGCGTGGGATTCGTGAACTTTAACCCCAGCCTGGCAGGACGGTTGTCCACGGCGACTCTCTCTACACCAGCGAATGCGCCCGGATATCCAACGCAGATTCCGGCGATAGCCAGCTTTTGATTTCGATCGAGGAGAGGCAAACCAGCAAATCGGGGTCCCCATGGCTGACGCTCATCAAAGCTTTCGTGTTCTGGTTGTCGATGACGATGTTCGGATCGCCGACAGTCTTGTCCAGATCCTGGCCGCAACCGGACACCATGCGGTAGCCGCCTATAGTGCCGAAGCTGCCATCAAAATCGCGGAAAAACTCAATCCGCACGCCGTGGTGTCCGACGTGGTGATGGGCCCTGTAAGCGGCATTGAACTGACCAACCACATTCGTGAGCATTTTCCTGGTTGCCGAGTCCTTCTCTTCTCAGGGTACGCATCAACCAAGGCCTTCACCCAGACCCTTCTAACCAAAGGATCGAGCGTCCAATTCTTGCCAAAACCCGTCCATCCCAATCGCATTCTGGAGTTTCTGGCCACCTGCGAGGCGACCGTAGTTCCCGTTGAACGAGCCAATGACCAGCGCGAATCCTGACCCACCGGGGCGTCTTGGGTTGACATCCGACCCAAGCTAGGGGCATACTTGGGTCGAATGTCGACCCGAGAGCACGTGGCATCTGCCGCTAAGGGTCGAGGAGGCGGATACATGTTCCCGCGCAAACGCACTGCCGAGGATTTTGCAGCCGAGATTCGATCCCACCTTGAACTCGAAGCTGGAGATCTCCAGGTCGAAGGCTTGACCAACGAAGAAGCAAAAAGGCGAGCGCGCCGCCATTTCGGCAGCGTTCGCGCGGCGCAGGAACGCTTCTACATTCGCGGTCGTCTGGTATGGCTGGACACATTGGCGCGAGACCTCCGCTTCGGTTTGCGTTCTCTGCGCCATAGTCCTGGGGTCGCGATCACCGCAATTATTACCCTCGCCCTGGGAGTCGGTGCCAACACCGCGGTCTTCAGCGTCATGAATGCCGTGCTGTTGCGATCCTTACCGGTAGAAGACCCGGCACACCTTGTCTATCTTCGAACAAACCAGCCCCCAAAGGGCAGCGGCACCATCGATACGACCGAGACGTTTTCTTATGCGGTATATGATGCGCTGCGAAAACAGGGGCGCGGCCTTTCCCCCGTAATCGCATATGCGCCGTTATCAACCAGCAAGGTCGCGATCCGTTACGAGACACAGCCGGAGGAAGCGGAAGGCGATATGGTCAGCGGCACGTTCTTCTCCGGCTTGGGAGTGAAGCTCATCCGGGGCCGCGGTTTCAGCCAACAGGATGAAACCGATCGCGCGCCGATTGCCGTCATCAGTTACAACTACTGGACGCGCCGTTTCGCGCGAAGCTCAGACGTTCTGGGAAAAACGATCTATGTCCGTGGAGTCCCGATCACCATCGTGGGCATCGCCAGCCAAGGATTTGAAGGGGTCGAATCCAGCAGCTCGACCGATTTCTGGATTCCACTGCAAAGCCGGCCTGAGCTGAATGCCTGGGGTAATCCTCCCGACGAGGGCAAGCTCTACCAGACGGATCCAACCTGGTGGTGCCTGCGTCTGATCGCGAGACTTGCGCCCGGAGTATCGCGAACGCAGGCTGTAGCGCAATTGCAGCCAACGTTTCAATCTGCGGCCTACACCGGAATCGCCAATCCGGACCCCGCCGAAAAACGCCCTGTCCTGAGTCTTGTAGATGCCAAGAGCTTTCCTGGTTACGACGACGAATACGGGAAGCCCCTCAGGATCATGATGGCCATGGTCGGGCTGATTCTCCTAATCGCGCTGAGCAATGTCGCCATGTTGCTTATCGCCCGCAATGTAACGAGACAGCGAGAGTTCTCCGTTCGTCTCGCTCTCGGAGCGGGAAGACGCGTGCTGTTCCTCCAGTTGTTGACCGAGAGTGCGCTGCTCGTTGTCGCCGGAGGATTGCTCGCCTGGCTCTTTGCCTCGGCAGCCACCAGGGCCCTGGGAGCCTGGGCACAAATAGAGTCAAGCCTCGCGCCCGATCGGACCGTCCTGTTATTTACTCTCGGTCTTCTGGTACTTGCCGCAATCACGTTCGGCCTCGCGCCCATGCGACTGGTCCTTTCCGCGGGACCGGCTCTTGCCCTGAAAACATCATCGGCCACTTCCAATACCGATATCGGCCGAAGCCGCGGCGCCAAAACCATAGTCGCGATGCAAATGGCGATGTGCGTTGTTCTCCTCGTGGGCGGAGGTCTCCTGGTTAGGACCCTCTTGAATCTGAAAAACACGCCGCTCGGCTTTTCCACAGTTGGTCTCGTTGTGTTCGGCGTCGATCCCCACATCAAGTCCGTGCCCGAGGGGGTCGCGTTCTATAGAGAGTTGCAGAACCGGCTTCGCGGACTCCCCGGTGTTGAGTCAGTGACGCTCATGGCGGAGCGCATCGGCACTGGGTGGTCGGATAACGGGGACATGAAGGTCGACGGCAAACTACCGGAGGTTCCGGGCGGAGGTTCTCGAACGGTTCGAAGCAACGTGGTGGGACCGGATTTCTTTCGCACCCTCGGGGTGCCGGTTCTCGCCGGACGCGATTTTGCCGACAGCGATACCGCCAACTCGCCGCACGTTGGGATCATCAACGAGCAGTTTGCGAAGCGCTTCCTGCCCAACATGAATCCACTGGGCCATATCATAAGTCCTGAAGGCGTGAACTTCCCGATGACCATTGTTGGCGTCGTGAAAGATCACAAATACCGCAGCATCACGGAGGACCCCATTCCGATGGCCTGGTATATGTACGCGCAGATTCCGGTCGTCGGCGGAATGCACGCTGAATTGCGCGTTCATGGCGACCCGCTGGCCATTTTGCCCACAGCTCAAAAGGTACTGCAATCAATCGACCCCGATCTGCCCCTGATCCGGCCGATGACCCAGCGCGATCAATATGACCAGACGATTTCACGGCAGCTGATGTTTGCGCGACTGGCTGAGTTTTTCGGGGTGCTGGCGATCGTCCTGGTGGCCACGGGCTTGTATGGCACGATTGCGTACCGCGTCAACACCCGCACCGCGGAGATTGGCGTGCGCATGGCGCTTGGAGCACGGCGCGCACAACTGGTCTGGATGGTACTGCGGGATACGTTCCTGCTTACTGTGATCGGCGTCGTGGCAGGCGCGCCACTCGCCATGATCGTGGGAAGAGGCCTGGCGTCTTCTCTGTATGGAGTAAAGCCCCTGGACGGTGTAACCTACGTTTTCGCCCTTCTCGGACTGGCCATCGTCGCCCTGGCGGCCACTGCCCTCCCGGCGAGACGCGCCGCCAGCGTCGATCCGCTTAAGGCCCTTCGCGCTGAATAGCCGCCGCTAACTGACCAGCTTCAGCCGGAAGGAACGCTGGTCAGCCGGCACCAGGTCGACCACGACCGGAGCGCGTTTATTCACCTTGCGAAGGTCCTTCGCCTCAAGCCACGCACTCAAGCGTGGATCCGTAATCTGCGGCTCGTTTTGCCAGAACCCGGGATGCAGATCGCACTGGATCTGGAGATGATCGAGGTGGATGTCAATGCTCGAACTTCCCCGCGGGAAATAACGCCTCACGTTCGTCGCGCCAATTTTCAGTCCCGTAATGTTGCGCCCTTTGTGCTGAACCTCAACGATCATGGTGCGCTCCTTATTCCGATTTCTGAGAGAACCAAGGGGGCCCGTTAAGTCCAACCATCTCCAAGTAGCGAATACGCTTGTTACTTCCCCATGACTTCCGCCGGTTCAATTGGCCGGTAACAGCGGCTGGTCTTCTAAATGTACCCCCCCGGATGAAATAGACCCGACCTTGTAATCAGCGAACAATATGTCGACGAGCATCAGGATCTCCTGAGCCAGGCCGTTGATTTCCTCGTATTTGGCCTTCATTTCTCTATTTTGATTTGACGGATCTTCCAACGCCGCCCTCGATTCGGTCAAAACGCACGACACGAAGGATGAAATCGCTTTCGCCTGTTGTCGATCTGAACTCCGCGCCTTGGTTCGGGTCAGGCCGGTCCAATCGTCGCAATGTGTTACTGCCAGGGACTTCAATGCATGGCTTGAGGCCATTCGTTCGCGCATGAATCCACCGCTTCCATGGATCAAGGTTGGGGTCCAAAATCAAGCGCTCACAAACCACACCGTCTGCGTGGCTGCGCGACGGACAATTAAGACAACCAAAATTGAAAATCAGTCAATTTGCTACAGGATTCGGGACCGAGTTGCAGATCCAACCGAAGTTCACGATTCGATCTGCCTGATTTCCCCTATCATTCCACTGAGGTAAAACCGGCGCATCTCGTAGAACTACTAGTTTCTTCGGTCACATATTGGACATATCAGTCCACTCGCCCGATTAGCCCCTCCTCGAGGGCGAATCGGGAAAGTTCGGCGGCAGTACGGGCGCCCAGCTTGTTCATTAATCGTGACCTGTGAAACTCGATCGTCCGTACAGACACGTGCAGGATCGCGGCAATTTCCTTGTTTTGCCTGCCCTCAGCAATGAGTTGCAGGATTTGTCGCTGCCGGCTGGTCAGGTCGACGACATGCCGGGATGTCTGCGGGTGAATGGCAAGTTCCTCGACGACGTTGGTACCAAGCCCGGGCGAGAGGTATCGGCCGCCCTTGCGGACAACTTCGATCGCCTCCAGCAGTTCCTCGGAAGCGCCCGATTTCAGCACATATCCTGAACATCCCGCCTCCATCGCCTTGCGTACATAAATGGCATTGGAATGCATGCTGATGCAGACGAACCGGGCTTGAGGGAGAGTCTTTCGAATCTCTTTCGCCGCATCGATGCCGTTCAGAATCGGCATCGTGATATCGAGAACCACGATCTCGGGCTTGAGCCGCAGGGCTTGGCTGACGAGAACTTGGCCGTTCTCGGCCGATCCGACCACGTCGTATCTTGACTCCAGCAGCCTTCGAATGCCTTCCAGAACCAGGGAGTGGTCGTCACCCAGCAGTATTCGTATTCGAGCCATTTCTTTCTCCGGTTATAGGTACAGTTGCAATGATCTCGGTGCCTTGGCCCGGAATGGAGGCCAGAGCCAGGGTCCCCCTCGCAAGACGAACACGCTCGGTCATGCTGATGATCCCCAGACTTGCTTTTCCATGATCCTGGCGCGCATCGAAACCTACTCCATTGTCCGCCACTCTTAATCGAATCGAACCACCATCAACCGAGAGGTCCACCTTGATCTCGGTTGCATGCCCGTGCACCACCGCATTCCGCATACTTTCCTGCGCAATTCGGTACAGGCAGGTCGCCTCGGTGTCAGTCAATGACGAATCATCGGCCGTTTCCTCGAACTCTACTGCCACATCGTGCACCCGTTCGAAATCTTCGCAAAATTCCTCAAGGGCAACACTCAGACCAAAATCGGTGATCACCGAAGGATGCAAACCGTGAGAGAGGCGACGGACTCCTATCGACGCGCGAAGAGCCTGCTTCTGCAACTCCTGCACCGTAGTCCGGGCGCTCCCTTGCGAGTCGGGCAATTCGCCGGCAAGCTTCCCCAGTTCAATCGACAAAAACGCCAGCTGCTGCGTGATATCGTCGTGCAATTCGCGAGCCAGGCTGCGGCGTTCGTCCTCCTGAGCCGTAAGCAGGCTTCCCGCCAGCATGCGAAGCTTCTGCTCGCTGTCTCTCAGGGCTCCCTCGGCGAGTTTGCGCGCGGTGATATCGGAAACAAAGCTCACCGCCAAAAAACCCTGGTTGGTATCGACGCTGCTGAGGCTGACCTCAATCGGGAACTCTGTGCCGTCGCTGCGAAGCCCCATGAGTTCCATGCCAATCCCCATCACTCGCGGCGTGGGATTGCGATTGAAGCGCTCCCGATGAGCCTTGTGCCGGTCTCTGAACATGCCCGGCATCAGCGTTTCAAGTTCTTTTCCAATTAATTGATGAGGTTCGTAACCGAACATGTGCCCCACCATGCGGTTTGCCAGGACGATCGCCCCGCTTGCCTCCACCGCGAGGATTGCCTGGGAAGCCGTATCAAGCAGAGTGCGGGTGGTAGCTTCGCTCTCGTGCATCTTCGCCTCAATCTGCTTCCGCTCGGTGGTGTCGCGAACCAGCCCCAGGATGAACTGACGGTCCCCTAACTGATACGTGCTAAGTCGCGCCTCATGGGGGAAACGGGAACCATCCTTGCGGCGATGATGCCCTTCGAGAGTTACGGGGCCTGAGAACTTCATGTCCCGCCAGGCATCCCGGGCTTTCTGCAAATCAAAATCTTCCTCGATGTCGAGCACTGTCATTCGCAGAAGCTCTTCGCGCGTGTATCCCAGGCTGTCGCACGCCTGCTGGTTCACGTCAATCAGGCGCCCCTCCTCGTCATGAAGAAAGAACGCATCGGAAGCGTGTTGAACCAGCGTGCGAAACCTCGCTTCGCTCTCGCGCAAAGCATCCTCGCTCCTCCGCCTCTGGGTGATGTCCTCCGCAAATATAATGATTCCGCCCCCCTGGGCCTGGGTGTTTCCATAAGGTTGAATTGCCCAGTGAGCCGTGCGGCCCTTGCCTGCCGCATCCATCCATTCCGTCTCGCCCGATACTGATTCTCCCGCAAGGCCGCGCCGGTGCGCCTCTTTTATGTGAGCCGGCAAATTGGGAAACAGTTCATAGTGACTTTCCCCCACGATATCTCTGCCGGCCAGGCCGACATCCCGCAGCCAGTTCTCGCTGGCCCGTATGTAACGCATATTGCGATCAAACATGACGAGGCCCGCCGGCGCATTCCTGACAAACGTCTCCAGGAGTTCATTCGTGCCTCGCAAAGCCTCGTTTTCGATGATTCCCTGGATCTGTCGCCGCGTTCGGATGGCGAGAATCGCGCAACCTGTCAATGCCAGGAGTGCGGTCGTGGCAAAGACCGTCTGCTCCGTCATCAAAGCCCGTTTGAATCGGATTTCCCGCAAACGATCTTCGCTCGCGGAAATACCGGAGATCTGCTTGCGGATTTCATCCATCAACCGTTTGCCCAGCAGCAACCGCTTCCCAAACTCGAACTGATTCAGACTCCCTTTCGTCTCGCGATCGCGCAGCATTTCCTGCGCATACTGTGTCCACTGGACAAATGCACGGCGGAGCCGATCGATTCCTTCCCTCTGTTCGGCGTTGTCTGCGACAAGCTGGGAAACCTGATCGAATCGTCCCTGGACCTGCCTCTCGGAATCCTTGTAGGGTTGGAGAAGTTCCTCGTTCCCGGTGGCGGTGTATGCTCTCAGACCAGTCTCCATGTCGATGAACAGCCGCTGGAGCTCAGCCGTCTGACTCTTTACTTCATCACTTTGATCTACCCACTGCAGCGAATGGATAAGATAGCGGTCTTCCCATAGCAGAATGCATGTTGACGCAAAAAGAAACGCTGTGGGGATCGTCAAGGCCCGAATGAGCATTCGGCCTACAGCGCGGCGTTGCTTTGTCTCCCTCGGAGCGCGTGTGGTTGGCATGGTTCCTTCTCGCGACGATCAGGCCAAATTGGCCGGAACCGCCCTCAGGCGGCGCTCGACATAGGCCGGCATGCGTAAGATTATCAGCCGAACTTACGCCTGCTTGACCCTCGCGCAACCCACTTATCGATAGATCTCCGGAATGAAATTCTGCTCTTGGATAGGAGGACGAATATAGTTCGTCTTGCTTATGGGCGGCAAGGGCAATGGCTTTGGAGTCAGATCCTTGTATTCAAACAATGACAGCAGATGGCGGATCACATTCAGCCGCGCAGCCTCCTTGTTCTCGGCGTTCACAACGTACCAGGGAACCAGCTTCGTGTCCGTCACCGCGAACATTTCATCCTTTGCGCGCGAATAGTCCGCCCAGTGTTTCCTCGATTCGATGTCCATCGGGCTCAGCTTCCAGCGCTTGGTCACGTTCTGCATTCGATCCTGGAACCGCCTCTCCTGTTCCTCGTCGCTGACGGAGAACCAGTACTTGATCAGCCGGATTCCCGAACGAACCAGCATGCGCTCGAATTCCGGGCAGCTCTGCATGAATTCGTGGTATTGCGCCTCCGTGCAGAAGCCCATCACTCGCTCCACGCCGGCGCGGTTATACCAGCTGCGGTCGAACAGAACCATCTCTCCCGCCGCCGGCAAATGCGCCACGTAGCGTTGGAAGTACCACTGCGTCTGTTCGCGCTCCGTGGGAGTCGTGAGTGCCACCACGCGGCACACACGAGGGTTCAGGCACTCCGTCACTCGCTTGATGGCGCCGCCCTTCCCGGCAGCATCGCGGCCTTCAAACAGAACCACTACCCGCATCTTCTCGTGGCGAACCCATTCCTGCAGCTTCACCAACTCAATCTGCAGCCGGCGAAGCTCCCGGTCGTACTTGCAGTCTTCTCCGATATGCAGAACCGTTCCGTCGGGTCGCAGGTGCTTGTGCGATTTCCCGTGGTTGTTATTTTCGACCGCGAGCGTCCCATTGTGCCCGATCTCCGCCTTCTTCTTTGAGTGCTTGTCTTTCATGGATTTTCCTCCAGGCAGCGTCTGCTCAGACTTATCCGGTCAGCGGTGCTTATCATCCTCTGGTGGTTGGACCCAATTGTACTCTTCGCGTCAGTCGTTGGAGATCGCCGCCGGATAGTTCCCGCCGGTAATACCATTTTGGGTGATTCGCACGCCCGTTCCCACTCTGGAACTACCCCCCCGATGCCGGTGGCGTAGTTATGGCAAAGGCGAATCAATGAAAATTGTGGGATCGAATTTCGATATCGGAGATATCCAGCGCCGTAATGTGCTGTGCTTTAATGTGAATCACTCCGTCCTGGTGCTGCAATGGACCATTCACACACACGAATCGGCTGCGCGTGACCACCACGCGGTTCTGCTCAAAAGCATCGGGAGTAAAAATCACATTGGCAATGCCGGTTTCGTCTTCGAGGGAGAGGAACACAAATCCCTTCGCCGTTCCGGGACGCTGGCGCGCAATCACACACCCAGCCACGCGCACATAATGATGATTTGGCAATCGCGTAAGATCGTCTGCCGAAACCAGCCCGGCCCTTTGAAACTGATCGCGATGATATGCAAGTGGGTGCGGCCCCGTAGTCAGTCCCGTTCCAGCGTAGTCGGCCGAAAGACGCTCATCGGTTGTCATTCGCTTCAACGGCATGACTGCATTGCCGTCCGTTTCATGGCTGGCTGCGCTGTTGAGTAATGGGCCGACGGGACGCCCGGCCTGCTCCACCTGCCACAGGGCATCGCGGCGATGTTCCACATCTCCCAGCGAATTCAACGCGCCGATTCGCGCCAGAACAACCAGCTCTTTACGATTCAGTGCGGGCACGCGCCGTGCAAGATCATCGACTGATTCGAATGGTCCATCCTTGATCCGCGCCGTGATCAGAGCATCCGCCGAGGTTTGCCGCATGCCCTTTGCATAATTCATTCCGATGCGCATGGATATCGATCTGTCGCTCTCGTTCTCGAGCGTGCACATCCATTCCGAACGCTGTACGTCAATCGGCTTCACGCGCAATCCGTGCCGCTGCGCGTCCTTCACCAGCACCGCCGGCGCATAAAAACCCATCGGCTGATTGTTGAGCAGCCCGCAGGTAAACGCAGCCAGAAAATAAACCTTCAGATATGCCGATGCATACGCAATCAGCGCAAAGCTGGCCGCGTGCGACTCGGGAAACCCATACATTGCGAAGGAAGATATGCCTTGCACAATACTGTCCTGAGCGTCTTTGCCAATGCCGTTTTGGGTCATGCCCGAGCGAAGACGGCCTTCGAGATCTTTCATCCTCTGCATTGAACGCCGCATGCCCACCGCGCGCCGCAACTCCTCAGCTTCGGCCCCGCTGAAATTCGCCACCACCATCGCCATCCGCAACAGTTGCTCCTGAAAGAGCGGCACACCCAGCGTGCGTTCGAGCACAGGCTTGAGCGATGGATGCGGATAACTCACTTCTTCCCTACCCTGGCGCCGCCGCATGTACGGATGCATCATCTTGCCCACGATCGGACCAGGGCGAATGATCGCGACCTGCACCACCAGGTCATAAAAGCGCGTAGGAGCGTTATGCGGGATCGAAGCCATCTGCGCGCGGCTCTCTACTTGAAACATGCCCACCGTATCAGCCTTGCAGAGCGTGTCATACACCTGCTTGTCTTCCGGCAGCGCGGCAAGATCTATGTTCTTTCCATAGTGGCGTGGAATCAGTTCGATCGCATCTTTGACCGCCGCCAGCATTCCCAGGCCCAGCAGATCGACCTTGATCAGGCCAAGATCGGCGCAGTCTTCCTTGTCCCATTGCACCACGGTACGGCCTGGCATGGAGGCGCGCTCGATCGGCACCACGCGATTCAACAGGCCCGCGCAAATGACCATTCCACCCGAATGTTGTCCCAAATGGCGCGGCAGATCGTGCATCTTCATGCACAGATCGAGATAATGCGCGATGCGCGGATGGCGTATATCGAACCCCGCCTGCGCAAAGTGCCTGGCCATGGTGTCGTTCTCTCCGCGCCATTCCCAATGGCCCACCAGGCTCGACAGGCGCGTGATCTGCTCCTCCTCGAAGCCCATCGCCTTGCCAACCTCGCGCGCGGTCGATCGGCTGCGATAACATATTACGTTGGCAGTCATCGCCGCGCCCAGCGAGCCATAGCGCTCATAAACATACTGGATCACCTGCTCGCGATGATCGCCTGAGGGCAGATCGAGATCAATATCCGGCCACTCGCCGCGGTTCTCGCTCAGGAATCGCTCGAACAGCAATTCCATCCCCACCGGATCGACTGCCGTAATTTCCAGCGCATAGCACACCGCGGAATTGGCCGCGGACCCGCGCCCCTGCACCAGAAAATCATTCCACTGGCAGTAGCGAATGATGTCCCACACGATGAGGAAGTATCCGGCAAAACCGAGTTTCTCAATCAGCGCGAGCTCATGCCGAACCTGCGCTCGTGCCTTGTCGAGCAGATGTCGCTTTGCCGGCAATCCGTAGCGTTTGCGCACGCCCTCTTCCACACGCTTGGCGAGAAAGCTGTCCATGGTTTCGCCGCCAGGAAGAGGATACTTGGGGAACTCATAGCCCAGATCATTGAGCGTGAATTCAAGCCGGGCGCTCACGATACGCGTGTTGGCGATGGCGTCAGGTAAATCGCGAAACAGATTCACCATTTCTTGCGGCGTTCGCAGGTACCGAGTCGAGTTTGCAGTCAGCAGCCTTCCAGCTTTGTCCAGCGTGGTGCCGTTGCGGATCGCTGTGAACACATCGAGCAGTTCGCGATCACTCTCGTTTGCATAGCGCACGCCATTGGTTGCCACCACGGGCAGATTCAGCGATGACGCCAGCATTAGCAGCGACTGGTTGCGGCACTCTTCCTCGCGTGATTGGTGGCGCTGCAGCTCGACATATATATTGTTACGTCCGTAGATTCCCGCCAGGCGGTCCAGGCGCTTCCGCGCTTCATCCTGCCCTCCACGAGGAAGCGCCGAAGCCAGCGGCCCTTCCTCGCCGCCGCTCAGGCAAATCAGGCCTGCCGAGAATTCTTCCAGGTCTTCCAGCGTCGCTGCGCCTTCCGCCTTGGTGGTTTCGCGCATTTTGAATCGCGTGATAAGTTGGCAGAGATTCTGATACCCGATCTGAGAAGCGCACAGAAGAACGATGCGCGGCGGTTCGTCTGGGCACGCGTGCGGTTGCCATTCCTGCGGTGTCAGCCTGCTTCCAAAGGAGGAAACCGCAATCTCCGCGCCGATATGCGCTTTCACTCCGATGCGTTTGGCGGTGGTATGAAAGCGCGCCACGCCATAGACTCCGTTGCGGTCCGCAATCGCCATCGCCGGCATGTCCAGTTCACTGGCCCGCTCCACAAGGGCATCCGGCTGCGATGCTCCATCCAGAAAGCTGAATGCGCTCGCCGCGTGCAGTTCGATGTACTCGCTCTGGCTCTTTCCGGAAGTGGCTCTGGCGGCGGGCTCAGGCTCCCGATAGGCATCCTTGGGGTGGCATGCTGGTGTTCCCGGCGAGTGAGCGTTGGCAACCACGAGGCTAGTCATAGAACGCCTCCAGCCGCCATTCGTTGCGGGTTCGATCGCAAACCAGAAGGCACGTCACCTGCGATCCGTTATTACGCTGGGCCAGCACGTCCCACTCTTCCAAATCCCAATTGTCTTCCGACCACCAGCAGCCGCTCGACTTCCAGGGCCCGTAAGCGGCCGTAACTATGAAGCGATTCTCGCGATTGCGAAATTCCGCCGGCCTCGCTTCGCGCTGGATCACACGAACCGTCATCGCCGGCCGCATCCGCCGCAAAGCCATGCGCGGCACGCCTGGTTCGCGTTTTCGTTCGCCCGTGTCGTTTGCAAATCCTTCCATGCGAAAACTACCCGCGCGATGGGTATCTTCGAGAACCGGCGAGCCGACGCGGTCGTCTCCCACAATTGCCCTGAGCCGCGCCAGCGTAACATCGAGCCGCGAAGGCTCCGGCGTTTGCGGCGCAAACAGACCTAATTGCACTGTGCCGCACCGGCCGGCCTCAGCGGTCAGTTCAAACGACACAACAGCCGCCGGCGGAGGATGCGCGCCTACTTCGAGTTGCAACAGCTTCAGCAGGAATTTCCGATCAGTCGATGGCACCGCCGGTCGAAGTACGCACTGGTGGCTCTTACCGCCTTCGAGATGCATGCGCGCTGTCAGCAGCGCCAGGGATAGCGCCCGATCCGCCGCGCGCGCAACCAGGCAATCCAGCATGCGTGCGCCTATAAACAGCAGAGAATCAATTTCCTCGACAGGAGTTTCAAATTCGAAAAACTCCCGCAGCGTGAATTCCGGTTCGATGGGCCGGAACATATGCGGATGCGCGCCCTGGGCCAACTCCCGCCAGTTGCGCGCCTCCGGCCCCAGGCGGGTGATTAGCTCGACTTCAGGGAGCTTAGCCAGTTCTCCGAGCGTGCGAATCCCCCACAGAGCAAAGACTTCTCCTCGGTCTTCAGGCATCTCCAAACATCGAATCGGCAAATTCGCGAGTGAGGAGGCCTCTTCTCCCGCGGCGATAATCGTAATCCCGCGTATCGCCGCAGCCATCATGCGCGCAGTATCGAAATTCGCGCTGATCGCTATCGACGATCGAAAGCCTGATTCCGCCAGCGCGGAGCGCATACGCTCGGCCAGTTGCGCGGGTGTACCAAACAAGCGCTCCGTGCCGGTGATATCAAGGACGAAGGCGCATGCCGTCCCACTGCTTGCTTCCTCGATGCGCGGGGAAAATTGCGAGACGCACTCCAGCAAAACCGCGCGCGCGGCGGTTTCCGTTTCATTGGATCGCACCAGCAGTCTGACTTCTCCGATGCCCTCCACATCCAGCCGCGTCATACCAGGAACAATGCCTTTGCTGAGTGCCCGTCGATTCATTGAGCAGACAAACTCATGTGGCGGCCGCCCTTCGATGACCACGATCGCTTCCTTGTGCAGATCTGGCTGTAGCCGCAGCAAAGCCTGCGCGGGAAACTCCCCGACATGCACGCATGCATAGACGGGAATACTCATGCGCGCTTCTCCGCATCCCAGGCGCTACCCGCCGACCAGGTCGAAACAGGCGGTTTGCGTCCAGCTGTATTGATGGGGGTAAAGCGTTGCCGCCCGCGCTGTAGTTTGAAAGTGAAGCCGCGCAGAACGATGCTGCCCGCCGTCTCCGGATGCAAAGCGACACACTCCAGCGCAACAGCCGCACTCGATAGCGCATAGCCTGTCTGCCCCAGAACGATCAGGCTGCAGCGGGTGCGATCCGCAGCCTGACGGAACCGAAACCATGTCGCCAATGGAATCCTGCTGGCATGTTCAGGGGCGACATCCGCAAGATCGAGAACAATCGCTGCGAACCCGGCGGCCTGCAGCAGAAGGTCTGTGGCTCGCAGCGACTGGTCTAGACTCGTCCATGGTTTTTTATTGCTTTTGGATGAGGACAGGGGCACGTCACGGCACCGAACCCACAACAGTTGCCGCAGGTTCACCCCGTTTGCCGCAGCCGATTCGGGATCGAGTGCATCCGATGCATCCACCCATGCACATACCCGCTCTTCTGCCGTCCGCTGGGCAAGAAAGGCAAATACCAGGCTGGTTCGACCAGATGATGCCGGTCCCGTGATTTCGCTGATCGCTCCCACCGGAAGCCCGCCCTCGAGCAGCCGGTCCGCCTCATCAATCCCTGTCGAGGCGACCTCGCAGATTGTCCGTGGCACCGGCGATAAGGCCGACGGGAAGCGCCTTTCCAGGGCTTGTTCGATTTGGAGGCGAAGGGCGGAAGCGGCAGGCATAATGAGGCGACCCAGTTTCGCCTTTTATTCGCTTCTATATTCGCCTCTTTCTTCTACGATTGTCAAAGACCCAAACGGTGGAAATTCTCCTTCCTGCATCCCGCAACTCCCGTCAATCCCTCTGAGTCACACCTTCCTCGCGCTACACTGGAACTTCAAATGGTCTTTGTCCTCGACAATTACGATTCCTTCACCTACAACCTCGTCCAGTACCTCGGTGAGCTGGGAGCGAAAATCGAAGTGCGCCGCAACGACGAGCTCACCGTGGAAGAGGTCGCGACGCTCAAGCCCGAGCGAATCCTGCTTTCGCCCGGCCCGTGTACCCCAGGCGAGGCCGGAATCCTCGTTCCCCTCATTCGTCACATGGCAGGAAAAGCCCCAATCCTGGGCGTATGCCTCGGACATCAGGCCATCGGCGAAGCATTCGGCGGCAAGGTGGTACGAGCTCATCAGCTGATGCACGGCAAGACCAGTTCCGTGAGTCACGATGGCAAGGGGGTCTTCGCAGGTCTTCCTACGCCGCTCACCTGTACGCGCTATCACTCGCTGATCGTGGAAGAAGAGTCCCTCCCCGCCGATCTCGCCATCACTGCCCGAACGCCCGACAAGAACGGGGAGTCGGTCATTATGGGCGTGCGCCATAAATCGTTACCCATCGAGGGAGTCCAGTTTCATCCCGAGAGTGTTCTCACCGAGGGTGGCCGGCAAATGATTCGCAACTTCATGCAAATGTAAGCCAGATGATTGCCACCGCAGTGGGTTTCGTTTTCTACCCAAATCGAAAATGCATCAGAGCCGGCATCTCCGTCTCCACGCTGGCATTCGCAATGCTGGCTTCCGCGGGACCATCGCTTGCCCAGGAAACTCCATCGCAGCCCCCACCAACATCGGCTCCTGTCCAGCCGGCCACCCCCGCCGCAAATTCGCCAACCTCCACTGACACAACTGAGTCCAGTCCAGGAAAGCCATCAAATCCCATCGCCATCGTGCCCATCGAAGCGGCAAACCGGGATCAGGCTCAAGTCAGCGGGGGGTTGCAGATCATCAACGGCACCGCCTATATCCTGAACAACGGCACGGTCGCATCCGGGGCATTGACTACAAATGTCGTGCTCCCCCACCGCGGTGTGCTGCGTGTCTGTGCCTCCACCAGCGTCCACATTTCCGCTGATTCCAGCGTTCCCGCCGGAGAGGCTCCCGGACTCATGATGGCCCTCGATCACGGAGCCCTCGAAGCAAGCTTCGCAACTGGCCGCAACTCCGACATTCTGCTCACGCCAGATTTCCGTATTCTTATTGGCGGCCCCGGATCTGCCGAAGTCAAAGTACGCCTGGGCCAGCACGGAGACACCTGCGTCGACAATCCCGGCCCCAACGCTCCCTATGTTGTGGTGTCAAGCGTATTTGAAGGCGGCGCCTACCGCGTGCAGCCCGGCCAGCGCGTCATGTTCCAGCACGGCAGCCTGAAGGAAGTTGTTGACCAGGAAAAGGAGCCCTGCGGCTGTCCACCGGAAACGCACCCGGGAACCAACGATTTCCCGCTTGCTCAAAGCGCCGGTTTGGCACCCCTCCAGAAACCCGCACCTGAACCCGGGTCCGGCGTGGCTGCCCCCGCCCAAACCCACCAGCAGCTAAGTGAACCACTGGTTTATTCGGCGAAGCCGATGGAACAGACTCCGGTAGCCGCGCCGGCTGCTCCAGTGTCGCCGGTGCCATCCACGCCGCCCCCACCAAAACAAAAAGCCGGCTTCTTTCGCAGCGTCGGCCGGTTCTTTAAGAGGATCTTCGGCGCGGACTAATAAGGCGGCGTGGCTCATAAGCCGCGCCGCCATCAACACAAGTGTTCCGTTCGTTTATTTACTGGCGGTCGTGCCTTGCGCCACCAGGTTCAGAGGCTGCGTCAGAGTAAACAGCAATACCGTCCCTGGTTCAAGCGTCGCCTGCGGGTGGCTGACCAGCAGATGTGCCGTCACCGCGCCCGCGCCGATAATGGTTCCGGCAAGCGCACCGGCGGGTCCGCCCAGAATTGCTCCGGTAATCGCGCCCGCGCCCACCGCTCCCCCATACTCAATGCCGTCGCGTTTAATCCGCGATTCCGCACCGATTGTCCCTTCCCGATCCAGCCGTGCCCGCGCACCGGGAGCACCGGCAACATACGCCTGCAGGCGATACCGCGAACCATCCGCCAGAACCACGGTTTCCGGACGCAGCCGCATGGTTCCGTGGCTGCCCAGCTTCGCTCCACTTGAAGCCTCAACCACGGTCCCGTCGATCTCCGCGCCGGCGGGAATCAGTATCTGGCCCCCTTCCGTCACGTCGCTTGACACCCGGCTGCGAAACGCATCGCCCTTTACGGCATCCCGCGTCGAGAGCTGGTCGAGCAGTCGCACCCGGATCGTAGACCCTTCACCCAGCACCCCCGGCGGAAGCGCCGCAGGATGAACGATATCCCCATCCGGATCCGTGGCGTTCGCGCGGTTTGAGATCGAAGGTTGCGCCGGAGCGGCGGGCTGAACAATCCCCCCGTCCGTTCCCGAATTCCCGTCGTAGTTCGCTGGCGGATTCGCCGCGTCGGTCTGGGAAGGAACCGGCGCCGGCGCCGCAGGCGTTGAATTCATCGCCTTGCCCGGACGCGGCTTCGGCAAAGGCGGCTGCTCCTGCGGCTCGGAGGATTCAATGGTGTCGTCGGGCGGCGGAGCCGCGGTTCCCGAGTAAGGTCCTGACTGGGTCGCCGGACTGGGCTGCTGCGCATACACAGCAGCAGACGCCAGTGCGAGGGAGGCGCATGCCAAGAGGGCACATCCTGGGAGAGGCCGCTTCATCCTGTTCTCCTTTGTTGCGTTCCTTGATGCAGGCGGAGGTCGCCTTGTTTTCTTAGACCCCGCTCGCGGCGGAGAGTTTCGCTCCCTCATCACTGCAGAGAAGATTTGAGTGAAACTCACCTGTTCAAGGTTATCCTGCCTCACTTCAGACGCGCCGCGCTCCTCTAAGACCCTGTTCCTTTGCCAGCAAGAATCAGCCTAGATAACTCCTCCGCAAAGCGACTGCACCGGCGGACGCCTCATCGATGTGACCATTGCCACACCGGCGGGCATGGCTCCGTTTGTTAGAATCCAAGGGAACATCAAGCCATTCTCGTTCACAATTTCTACTTCTTTTCGCGCGGGATGGAGAGTGAATGCGCAACGTGCAGGAGCTTCTGACAACAACCATTCAAAGCGCCGCCGGACAGGCTCTTGCCGTAGATCGTCGTCCCAAACTGAATGACCGGCTGCAACATCGCATCTTGAGGACCAATATGACAGAGATTATGGAAATCCGTGCGCGCGAAGTACTCGATTCGCGCGGCAATCCCACCGTGGAAGCGGATGTGATTCTGGAAAGCGGCCATCTTGGTCGCGCCATCGTGCCGTCAGGCGCGTCAACCGGCGAACATGAAGCCGTAGAACTACGCGACGGCGACAAGAGCCACTATCTCGGCAAGGGCGTGCTCCAGGCTGTGGCCAACGTCGAGACCGTGATTGCACCCGAACTCGAAGGCATGGATGCCGCCAATCAGCGCCTCATTGACTCCACCATGATTGCCCTCGACGGCACCGCGAATAAAGGCAAGCTGGGCGCCAACGCCATTCTGGCCGTCTCCATGGCCTGCGCCCGAGCCGTTGCTCAAACGCTCGAAATTCCGCTCTACCGCTATCTTGGCGGCGTGAACGCCAGCATACTGCCCACGCCCATGTTGAACGTACTCAACGGCGGCGCTCACGCCGATTCGAACGTCGACTTCCAGGAATTCATGATCATGCCCGTGGGCGCGGAACGCTTCAGCGACGCATTGCGCTGGTCCGCCGAGACCTTCCACACTCTCAAAAGCGTGCTCAAGAAGAAGGGCTACAACACCGCCGTCGGTGATGAAGGCGGCTTTGCGCCGTCCCTCAAGTCCAACACCGAAGCCGTCGAGCTCATCCTCGAAGCCATCGAGGCCGCCGGCTACAAACCCGGCGAGCAGATCGCCATCGCGCTCGATCCCGCGTCGAGCGAGTTCTACGACAAGGAAAAAGAAAAGTACGTCTTCAAGAAGAGCGACAAGCGCGAGCTGTCCAGCGAAGAGATGGTCGCGTTCTGGGATAACTGGAGCCGTCAGTATCCGATCGTGTCGCTCGAAGACGGCCTCGCCGAGGACGACTGGGCCGGCTGGAAGCTCCTGACCGACAAGCTCGGGGCTCGCATTCAGCTGGTCGGCGACGACCTGTTCGTCACCAACGTCAAGCGCCTTCAGCGCGGCATCGAAGAAGGCGTCGCCAATTCGATCCTGATCAAGGTGAATCAGATCGGCACGCTCACTGAGACGCTCGAAGCCATCGATCTCGGACGTCGCTACGGGTACACCGCCGTCATGTCGCATCGTTCCGGGGAAAGCGAAGACACCTTCATCGCCGATCTCGCCGTCGCGACTGGCGTTGGCCAGATCAAGACCGGCTCCGTCAGCCGCACCGATCGCATCGCCAAGTACAACCAGCTCCTCCGCATCGAAGAAGAACTCGGCGCCGGCGCCACCTTCCTGGGCCTCGAAAGCCTGAACTACGAAGACTGAGAAGCAGTTCTTAGTTCATAGTTCTTAGTTCACAACACAAAAAGGGTGTCCCAGGTCTCGCTGCTGAGACCTGGGATCCAACCTGAGAGGCAGGGTACCAGCCCCGGCCGCTTGCCTTTCGTCTTCCCACTCCGCTAACCGCACCAACTCCGCTAGCTCCGCTCGCCCGCTAGCACCAAGGAATCCGCCCGTGTCAATGTTCAAGCGCCCGCTCGTTCTCACCATCCTCGACGGATGGGGCTATCGTGCCGAAACCGCCAACAACGCGATCGCCCTGGCCCGCAAGCCCTCTTACGACAAGCTCCTGCGCGAATTCCCCAACACGCTGATTCGCGCGTCGGAGCATTTCGTCGGCTTGCCTGACGGCCAGATGGGCAACAGCGAAGTGGGCCACTTGAATATCGGCGCCGGTCGCATCGTGCAGATGGACATCACCCGCATCGACATGGCCATCGCCACCGGCGAATTTCAGAAGAACCCGGCCATCGTGCAGGCCATGCAGCGCG
Source organism: uncultured Acidobacteriota bacterium (assembly GCA_963730805.1). Taxonomy (GTDB): domain Bacteria; phylum Acidobacteriota; class Terriglobia; order Terriglobales; family Acidobacteriaceae; genus Telmatobacter. The sequence goes on from CAVSTL010000002.1 coordinate 586,524, forward strand.
CGCGCGAAGGCGGACGCCAGTTGCATCTCTTCGGCCTGGTCTCCGACGGCGGAGTTCACTCCCACCAGGAACACCTCTATGCGCTGCTCCGCATCGCGCGCGAAAACAAGCTGGAGCGCGTCTTTGTGCATGCCTTTATGGACGGTCGCGACACCGGCCCCACCTCCGGCGCCGATTACATTGCCAAACTCGAACAGAAGATGCGCGAATACGGCGTAGGCAAGGTCGCCAGCATCAATGGCCGCTACTATGCGATGGATCGCGACAAGCGCTGGGAGCGCGAGCGCAAAGCATTCGACGCCATGGTCAACGGCAAGGCCGAGGGTGGATCCTGGCCCGATCCCGTCGCGCGCATCAAGGAAAATTACAACAACGGCATCACCGACGAGTTCCTCATCCCGTTCGTGGTCGTCGATCATGCGGGCAAGCCGGCAGGCCAGATTCGCGACGACGACGTCTGCATCAATATCAACTTCCGCGCCGACCGCGCCCGCCAGATCACCCGCGTCTTGGCTCGCGAAAGCGGCCTGAACAAGCATGGCGGCCGCGACCTGGAAGGCTGGGAATCACTCGACGAAACCATTCCCCGCTCCGAGATTCCCAAAAACCTGCACTACGTCTGCATGACCCAGTACGACAAGCTCTACGAACTGCCCCTCGTCATCCCACCTGAGTCGATGGACAACATCCTCGCCAACATCCTCTCCGAGCACCAGCTTCGAAATCTGCGCGTGGCTGAGACGGAAAAGTTCGCGCACGTAACCTATTTCTTCAACGGCGGCATCGAGAAACCCTTCCCCGGGGAAGACCGCGTCATGATTCCTTCCTTGAAAGTCGCGACCTACGACCTCGCCCCTGAGATGAAAGCCGAAGCCATCGGCGACGCGATCGTAAAAGCGGTCAGCGACACAGCCTTCGATCTCATCGTAGCCAACTTCGCCAACGCCGATATGGTCGGCCACTCCGGCAAGCTCGAGCCCACCATCAAGGCGATTGAAGCGGTGGACGCGCAGTTGGGCCGCATCTACAAAGCAGTGAAGGAAAAGAACGGAAGCTGGTTGATCACCGCCGACCACGGCAACGCCGAGATGATGGTTGACCCCGTCACCGGGGGTCCCCACACCGCCCACACTACCAATCCTGTTCCCATGATCTACGTGAGCGAAGAGTCCAGCCGCTACCGCCTTCGCCACGACGGCTCTCTCCGTGACATCTCGCCCACGCTGCTCAACCTGCTCAACCTTGGCCTTCCTAAACAAATGACCGGCGGCGATCTCCGCGTGCTCAACACCTTTTAAGAACTCCAACTCGGAGCCATACCGGCTTTAGCATGAAGGGTACGAGCTTCGGCCCGTACATAAACATCGCAGAATCCGCAGGACTTCAGTATCTGCGTGAGAACCGGGCT
>CAVSTL010000003.1:0-31694 GCA_963730805.1 uncultured Acidobacteriota bacterium
GCAGTATGGGCTAACCGAAACAGGCGCTGGGCGTCATTTCTTGGGCAAGCCGCCTCTTCTTTTTGTGCAGGATGGCATTGATAGGCAAAGCCCCCCTGCGGGACTTTTGCCACGTCAATTTCGCCAGATTTTTGGCTTTTTCCACCACTCCTGGAATCAACTGTCTTGACCTGCCGGCTTTTGCCGATAATTACCTGCACCCGGAGCACAATGGAATGGAGAACAGGACCCTCCATGGCTTCGTCGGGAATGTGCAATCTCAGGTCACGGGCTCAAAATTTCGCCTTGTATTCGCCTTATGTATGCCCGTTGAGCCCGATGCACAAAAAAAATTCTGGGCTGTAAAACTGTGAAACCAAAGTTAACCAGCTTTGTTTCATTAGCTTACCCAAAATTTGACTCGGAAAATTGTTGCAACCATGGTGCAAATATCGTGGTTTTTGGCCGTTTTTGACCGTTTTTTGGTCCCCAAAACGATCGAACCCAAAGAGTCAAATCTCCCCGCGTTCGCGCCGCCTGCGCCGGGCATCCTGGCGGGCTTCTTCGCTGCGGCGGTCCACCTGTTCAAACAGGTGGCTCATCACCCCGATCAGGGCAAAAGCCAGTCCCGCGAGCAGGAGCAGCAGCGACACGGTCCGCCACAAAGTCCCGTTGGCCGGCAGCCCCGGCTGAAAGCTTGACGGCACCAGCGACATCCCCCCCGAGATCAGCGCGAAGAAGACGAGAACGGCGGCGAGAATGTAGAAGTTGCGGGACATGCAGGCGAACCGGTTGTTGCGATTGTAAGCGCCGAAGTGGGTTTCCATTCACGACAAAGCGGAGCTTTCGATTACGGCCACTCCTGTCGCGGCAAACTGTCTCTCCACCGCGCCAACCGATCCGTTCAGATCGATGGCGCGGCAGCCGTCGCGAACGATAGTGACGGCGAACCCTAGGCGGCGCGCATCCAGCGCCGAATACGCAACGCAGAAATCATAGGCGAGGCCGGCCAGAAAGACTCGCTTGAGGCCCCGTTCGCGCAGATACCCCGCCAGGCCGGTCGCGGTCTTGCGATCGTTCTCAAAGAACGCCGAATACGAGTCGATTTCCGGCCGGAACCCCTTGCGCAGGACGAGTTCCGCCCGGGTGAGTTGCAGCGCCGGGTGAAACTCCGCTCCCGGAGTGTCCTGTACGCAGTGGTCCGGCCACAGCGTCTGTTCGCCGTAACTCACCTTCACCTGTTCGAACGCGTGCCTGCCGGGATGGGCGCTCGCGAATGACTGGTGGCCGGGCGGGTGCCAGTCCTGCGTGAGGATCGCATGCTCGAAGCGCGGCGCGATGCGATGAATCACCGGGATGACCGCATCGCCGTCGGATACGGCCAGAGCGCCGCCGGGGCAGAAGTCATTCTGCACATCGACAACAAGGAGTAGGTCTGACGTGGTGATGGGCATTGGTTTCACGCTAACTCGACGGCTCAAAGAATTTCTCCACATCCGTAATTGTGGCGGTCATCCGGTACGGCGGAAGGCTGGCCAGAAATGCCTGCCCGTACCTCTGCCGCCGGATGCGCGGGTCAAGCAGCACCAGCACCCCGCGATCTTCAAGGGAACGGATCAGCCGCCCGAAGCCTTGCTTCAGGGTGAGCACTGCTTCCGGGACCTGGTAATCGAAGAACGGCTTGCCGCCGGCCTCTTCGATGGCTTTCATGCGCGCCTGCACCACCGGATCGTTGGGTACGGCAAAGGGCAGCCGGTCGATGATGACGCAACTGAGGGCCTCCCCCTGCACATCGACGCCCTGCCAGAAACTCGACGTCCCGAACAGAACCGCATTGGGCGTCGACCGGAACTCGTCGAGCAGGGCTTTGCGGGGTGCGCTGCCATGCAGAAGGATGGGATAGTCGAGCACCGGCAGCAGCCGCTCGTAGAGATCCCTCATCTGGCTGTAGCTGGTGAAAAGGCAGAAGGCGCGGCCTTTGGAGATTTCGAGCACCCGCCGGATGCAGCGCGCCGCGGCTTCCGGAAATTCGGGATCGCGCGGATCCGGCATCTCCGGAGGCAGATAAAGCAAAGCCTGCTCGCCGTAACGGAAATGCGACGGCACCACCAGTTCGCGCGCTTCCTTCAGTCCCAGGCGCCGGCGCAGATGTTCAAATCCGCCCTGCACTGTCAGCGTTGCCGAGGTCAGCACAACGGTAGGTATGGTCTCGAAGACAAGCTCCGACAAGAGTTCCGAGACGTCGATGGGAGTGGCCTGCAGGAAAGTGGTCCGCGCCTCGGACCGCCTCATACGCGAGGACGGCGCGTTGCGGTCGGTGCCGCCATAGAGGCGCCGTTCGAGCCAGTAGACGGTGTTTGTCGCGTTGGACTCGAGGAGAAACTGGAGCTCCGACCGCAAGCGGGCCACGCGCTTGCGCAAGCCCGGAGCCTCGTCGATGTTCTTCAAACCTTCCATTTCGGTTTCAAGGCGGCGAAGCGAGGCGCACACGCTCAGGTAGAGATCTCCGGAGCTCTCCAGGAACTGCTCGCGGCCGGTGAAGGGCTGTCTGCCGTCGCCGGACATGGGCAGGGCTGAAAAGAACAGCCTGGAGCGCTCGCGAAGCTGCTGGGTGAGTCCGGGCACGGTCTCGGCGCCTTCCTTGCCGCGCAGCATCACGTCGGTATCGCGGGCCAGCTCTTCAAAGCGAATATTGCTGACCGAAAGGCCGAAGTAGCTGGAAGCTACTTCTTCGAGTTCGTGGGCCTCGTCGAAGACCACCGCCGCGGCCTCGGGCAAAACGCCCGCATCGGGAGCGCCGGCGGCCTCGCGCCGGACCGCCTGGTCGGCAAAGAAGAGGTGGTGGTTCACGATGATGATGTCGGACTCGAGGGCCTTGCGGCGCATCTCGGTGATAAAGCAGCGCCGGTAATCCGGGCAGGTGGAGCCGAGGCAGGAGTCGGAGCGGGCGTCCAGTTTTCCCCAGACCGCGCTCGCCTCCGGCAGTCCGGAGATTTCGGCGCGATCGCCGGTTTCGGTGGTTTGCTCCCATTCCGCGATCTGGCGGTACTGGTCGATTTCTTCCAGGCCGGAGAGAATCGGCTGGCTGCGCAGGGCGACCAGCTTGTGCCGGCACAGATAATTGGCGCGCCCTTTCATGTAGCAGACCCGCAGCTCGCCCAGCAGCGATGCGAGGAAAGGGACGTCGCGGAAGTAGAGCTGGTCCTGCAGGGCCTTGGTTCCGGTCGAGATGATCACGCGCTGCCCGGTGCGCAGGGCGGGCAGGAGGTAAGCGAGGGTTTTGCCCGTGCCGGTGCCGGCCTCGACGATCAGGTGGCGGTGTTCAGCAAGCGCCCGTTCCACGGCTTTGGCCATTTCCAGCTGCCCGGGCCTGTACTCATAGGGCAGCGCAGAGCGGGACAGGATGCCTCCCGGCGCGAAGAACTCCTGGAGCGTAGGCAGAGTTCGGGTCGAAATGTCGCTGGAAGGCATGGGACGGCTCCTTCCATCATATTGATTGGGAGGCTGCCGCGCCGGGCGGGCGCTGATACAGCCAGAACGACACCGCCGGCAATCCAATAACAAGGAGATTTGACCCAAGGCCGCTGTTGTACTGGAACCGCAAGCAGTCAATCCGGAGAACGTTTAACCTCTTTTGCTGGTTTGTCTTGGCCGGAGCGCAGCCGGGGTGTTTATGTTAGAGAGATGGCCCCGCCGCGTTACTCGGACGGGTGCACCTCCCACAAGCCAGGACAGACAAAAGAACTTTGGTCGCACTGACAGCCTTGGACCATCCAGGAACGGAGAATCAAAACTCTCGAACGAGGGCTAAGTGATCCTGTAGATGAGCGATACGGCTATCGCGTTCCGTCGAACTGCTCGAACGCAATTCACAAAGATCGTGGGCTACGGGCTTTGGACCGTCGTGTGTGTGCACGCGCTTGTCCTGCTGGTCGGCGGCGCGAACACCATCGCCGCATCGCGGTGTCTGACGGCTGCCGTGCCCATACTCGCCAGCGCGGCCAGCATCTGGCGGGCGCGCCATTTGCCGCGCGGCGAGCGCCCTGTTTGGCTTTGGTCGAGCGCCGGCCTTCTGCTGTGGGCGGCCGCGCACATTTATGAAACCGTTTTCGGTCACTCCACGGCCGCCAGCGGCCTTGCCGTCGACGCTTCGGATTTCATCTACCTGGCCGGCACGTTTCCGTTGTTGAACGCGCTGTCCACCACTCGCGAAACGGCATCCCTGCGCGCCGTGTTTGCTCTAAATCTGGCGCAGACCGGACTCGCCCTGATTCTCAGCTATTCGCTCCTTTACCGCATGGAACTGACTCCACAAGCGGCCAGCACCGTCATGGGGCGAATCTACGGAGCGGCATGCATCCTGCTGGCGTTCATGGCGGTGTTGCGGACGTTAACTTGGGTCACGCGGGAGGAACAGAGGAGCGTCCGCTGGATTTCCATCGTCCTGTGGACATACCTGCCCATCGAAATCGGGATGGACTACGCCACCGCGCGCTGGAACCTGCGGGCCGGAACCATTCTCGACCTTCTCTGGAGCGTTCCGTTTTTTCTGGGAGGCTGGCAGGCGCTCCATCTTCCTCTCTCGGACGATTCCGATTTGCGAACCGCGCCGAATCGCTGGCGCCTGCTCGTAGAAGCGCTGTGCCCGATGCTGATGACCGCTGGGATCTTCGTTCTGGCCGCGTCGATCACCCGGCAGCATCCCGCGCTGGGGTTGTCGGCCATCTTCGTTCTGCTTGCCATCCAGGGCGTGCAGGCCGCCGTGGTGCAGTTGAACTACCTGGCCGGCCGCGACAGGCTGCTGGAACAGGAACACGAGCTGCGCGAAGTGAACGCCATGCTCCAAGTGATGTCGCTCGAAGATCCGCTCACTCACATCGCCAACCGGCGCCGCTTTGAAAACGCCCTGGAACTATCGTGGCGCCGCGGAGCGCGAAAGCGCCAGTCTCTTGCGCTGCTGATGATCGACGTGGACTTTTTCAAGGGTGTGAACGATCTCCACGGGCACAGCTACGGCGACGAATGCCTGGTCTCCATCGCCCGCATCATGAAGGATCACGCTCGACGCCCTGACGACATCGTGGCGCGGCTAGGGGGAGAAGAGTTTGTCCTGCTGCTGCCGGATACCGACAGAACTGGCGCCGAAACCGTGGCGGCGCACTTGCTGGACGGGATTCGGGCCCTGAGCGTAGCCAATGATGCCTCGCCTTTCGACAAGAAACTTACCATCAGCATCGGGATCGGCACCGTAACCTGCCCGGAAGCCGGCGTGGATCCCGCCGTGCTGGTGGATTGCGCCGATGAGGCGCTCTACGACGCCAAGCACCAGGGCCGGAACCGCACCTGCAACCGCACACTCGACTAAGACCGGTACGATAGGGGTAGGGCTTCTCTGCAAGGGGTAGCTACTGGAGAAACTTGTGCCCACTTATCGCAGATCGGTTATCCCCACCTCGCCGGGAGCGGCTTCCCTTCCCCTGGTGGCCATCGTGGGCCGTCCCAACGTGGGCAAATCCACCCTGTTCAACCGGCTCACCGGGAGCCGGCGGTCCATTGTCGGCGATGAGCCGGGCATCACGCGCGACCGCATTTATGGCGAGTACGAGTGGGCGGGGCGGCGCTTTCGGCTGGTGGATACGGGCGGCATCGTTCCCGATGATCCGGAGTTGATTCCGACCGAGATTTTCACCCAGGCCAAGGTTGCGCTCGAGGAAGCGGACGCGCTGGTGCTGGTGGTGGATGCGCGTACGGAACTGGCCAGTCCCGACTACGACCTGGTGCGGCTGCTGCTGCGCGGCGGCAAGCCGGTGTTCCTCGCGGTGAACAAGGTTGAGGGCGAGGCCATGGCGGCGGAGGCGGAAAACTTCCGGCGGCTGGGCATTCGCAATGTGTACCCGGTCAGTTCCGAGCATGGCCTGGGGATTGGCGAACTGCTGGATGCGATCTCCGAAGCGATTCCAGTGATGCCGAGCAGCCCGGACAAGGCGGAGAAGGAAGTGGACGAGGCCGCCGAGGAAGATGAGATCTTCGAAGGCGGCCCGCTCGAGCCCGGAATGGAAGACGAGGCGCACCGGCTCAATCGGACGCATGGCGAATTTGAACAGCATGAGACATCCATCGCCATCATCGGGCGGCCCAACGTGGGCAAATCCACGCTGCTGAACGCGCTGACTGGCACCTCGCGGGCCATCGTCTCGCCGGTGGCGGGGACCACGCGCGATGCGGTCGATGAAGTGGTGGAGTACGAAGGCAGCCAGTTGCGCTTTGTCGATACGGCCGGCATCCGCCGCAAGGGCAAGACGCACCTGATGGCGGAGAAGCTGAGCGTGGTGATGGCGCGGCGGCATCTCGAAGCGGCGGACGTGGCGCTGCTGGTGATCGACGCCACCGAAGGCGTGACCGCCAGCGATGCGACCATCGGCGGCTACGCGCACGAGAGCGGGCGCAGCGTGATCATCGTGGTGAACAAGTGGGACGCGGTGACGACCGGGCGCACCGACGGCAAGCCGCCCGCGGATCGAGAGATCTTCGAGCGGCAGTTGCGCAATGTGCTCAAATACCTGAGCTATGCGCCGGTGATTTTTCTCTCCGCACTCGAGGGCAAGGGGATGGACCGCGTGCTGCGCGAGGTGAAAATCGTGGCGGCGGAGCGGCGCAAGCGCGTAACCACCGGGCAGATGAACCGCTTCCTCGACAGGATCGATTTCCAGCGTGCGCCGGTACCGATGGCCAAGCGCATTCGGATCTTCTATATGACCCAGGCCGCGGTGGCTCCGCCCACGTTCGTGCTGTTCACCGACCGCGATATCAAGCTGCATTTCGCGTTCGAGCGGTTCCTCGAGAACCAGATCCGCGAGGCGTTCGGCTTCAAGGGCACACCGATCTGGTTCAAGGTGAAGGCGAGGAACGCGAAAGACAGTTCTTAGTTTGCAGGTCTTAGTTCTTAATGCTTAGCCAGCTATGGTTCCGTGCCTAACTGCGAACTACGGACTGCCACTGTGCGCTGCTTTTGCGCAACAGTAGCCAGCGGACGGGGAGGCCGGCAAGGACGACGGCTGCTCCCAGAAGCGATGGCACCAGGCCATGCAGCAGAAGCAGGAGCGCCAGTATGCCGCTGCCCGCGATGAACACGATGGGCGCAATGGGAAACCACCAGCGGCGGACCGGTGGGATGGCACGAAACAGAGTGGCCACGGTGAGCGCAAGGAACACCACCGCCGAAAAGATGATGAAAGCCAGGATGCGATCGAAGGCGCCCAGGCTCAGCACCAGCAGGGCCATTCCGGTTTGCAGCAGCACGCCGTTGGCGGGAGTACCGAATCGCGGATGAAGGCGGCCAAAGAGCGCCAGCGGCCCCGACCGGCCATCGCCGGATTCGGCTCGCGCCAGCGCAAACGTCACGCGCGGCACCGCCATGCTGAGAACCATGAGTCCTCCCAGCACGCTGAGCACGACGCATCCGGAGAGCACTCGTCCGCCCGCCGACCCGAACAGGGCCTGCCCGAACTGCGCGACAAACGCAGTGTTGCTTTGAATCTGCTGCATGGGAACAACCGAAACGAACGCCAGGCTGACCAGCAGATAGAGCGCGGTCACGATCAGCACGCCGCCGGTGAAGGCGACAGGAAGGGTTCGTGAAGGGTTGCGCACCTCGCCGGCGATCTTGCCCGCCTCCCACCAGCCTCCGAAGCAGAAGAACGCACTGATGGCGGCTCCGGCGATGGCGCCGATGAGTGGGTCCGATCCGGCGCGGCGCTCCGTGAGCGGAGCGAGATTGACGAACGAGGCGTGGCCGGAAGCCAGCGCCCACCCGACCAGTCCTACGAGGACCGGAACCTTCAGCCAGTTCAGGGTTGTCATTACGCCGCTCGAGAGCCGAGTGCCGAAGTAGTTGAGTGCGCCAAGGGCCAGCAGGATGAGAGCCGGCAGAGCCGGTATGAGACCGGTCGGAATGGGAAGAAGCGTCTGGAGATATGGAACCGTTCCGACACAGAGCGCCGCAGCCACGCCCGGATACATGACCACGGCGGCCATCCATCCGTAGAGAAATGCGAGGCGGCGTCCGAAGCCGCGGCGAAGGTAGAGGTATTCACCGCCGTCGTGCGGATTGCGGATTGCCAGTTCGGTGAAGCAGAGCGCGCCGGCCAGTGTCATCACGGCCATTCCGCACCATACAGCTCCTAAGAGCGCGGGCGAGCCGAGGGATTTTGCCATGGCCGCCGGGGTGAGGAAGATGCCGAGCGAGATGGCTTCGCCCGTGACCACGGCGGTGGCGGCCCACACTCCCATTTGCCTGGACGCCTGGGGATCCGGCGGTGTCTGCATCGTTCGGATATGGTACGGGGCGGGGCGCTGGGGTTGCATCCATCGATGGGTGGAAAAGCCGAAATTAGGAATTAGGCATTCGTCCGCCGGAGAGCACCTGCGCTAATGCCTAATGCCTTTTGCCTATTGCCTGTTTCTGGCGTTCTGCTCCTTTAGCCATTGATAGAGCGGAGCGAAGTAGTCGAGCATGGGCTGCGCGTCGAGGTGGTCGGTGCCGGTCATTTCTTTCAGCGTCTGCTGCCAGGGTTGGGACTGGCCGGCTTCGAGCATTTTGGCGAGCTTCTCGCCGGCCACTTTGGAGCCGTAGAAGCTGCACCGGTTCAGAGGGCCCTTGTATCCGCTGGCGTCGCACATCGCTTTGTAGAACTGGAACTGGTAGATGCGGGCGAGGAAGTAGCGCGCGTAGGGGATGTTGGTGGGGATGTGATTCTTGGCGCCGGCGTCGAAGTCGGCTTCGGTGCGTTCGACCGGCGGCGCGATGCGCTGGTACTTTTCGCGCAGAGTCCACCAGGCCTTGTTGTAGTCCGCGGGCTTGATTTCGCCGGAGAATACCTGCCAGCGCCACTTGTCGAGAGCGAGGGCGAAGGGCAGGAACGCCACTTTGTCGAGAGCGGTGCGCAGTTGCAGTGGAATGTCGGCTTCGACGGGCGGCTCAGTCGATGTGAGGCCGAGGGTCTTCAGATACGCCGGGGTGATGGAGAGGGCAATCGAGTCGCCGATGGCCTCGTGGAATCCGTCGTTGGCGCCGTTGCGAAACAGGAACGGCTGCTTGTTGTAGGCGCGCTGGTAGAAGTTGTGGCCCAGTTCGTGATGCACGGTGGTGAAGTAGTCGGCATTGACCTCGATGCACATCTTCACGCGCAGATCATCCACCGCATCGATGTCCCATGCGGATGCGTGGCACACCACTTCGCGATCGCGGGGATGGACGAATTGCGAGCGCTCCCAAAAAGTAGCCGGTAACGGACTGAATCCAAGACTGGTGAAGAAATTCTCGCCGTAGTGGACCATGTCGCGTCCGGCGGCGAGCGAAGCGGCATGCCCCTTGTCGGAGCTGAGGTCAGCGCCGTCAGCAAATGCGGGAGCGGCGGCGGGATCTTTCTCCGCGATCTGCTGCTTGAGCGCGGCCTCGAGATCGATGGGCTTGAACTGGGAAAACGTGGGGTCTGTGGGTGCCACGAGCGGATAGATGTTGCCCCACTCCTGGGCCCACATGTTGCCCAGCAGTTGGGCGGGGATAAGCCCGTCGGGGCGGTCGGCGGCCTTGCCGTATTTGGCGATGAGGCGGCTGCGGACGTAGGCATGCAGTTCGCGATAGAGGGGCTCGAGCTGCGTCCATGCGCGATCGACTTCCGCCGAGAACTGGGCCGGCGTCATATCGTAGCCGGCACGCCACAACTCGCCGGTGTCGTTGTAGCCCAATTCCTTCGCGCCGATGTTCTGCAGCTGGATGAAGCGGGCGTACTTTTCGCGCATGGGCGCACCGATGGCGTGCCAGCCGACCCAGAGCCTGGTCATTTCTTCGGGGTCCTGCGACTTGGCCAGAATGTTCGAGATGGCGTCGATGCCCAGGCACTTTGCGCCAGCCGCGGGTGCCTGACCGGCGGGCGTGCCGGGGCAGAATTTCCCTTTCCCGTACATGCCGGTAAGCTGGGCCGCTAGCTGCGACTGCTCCGCAAGAAGCTTCGGGTCCTTCGGTCCAACCGGGGCGCCCAGGGCATTCACCTGCAGCAACATGATCTGGCGGCGCAGATCGGGAGGAAGTGTTACGTGGTCCCAGCGGTGGCTCTCCGTCATGAATTCGAGCATGCGGGCCGTGCTGCGTTCATTGATCAACGCGTCGGTGTCTTCCGTGTCGTCAGTAATGTGGGTTTCGGCGATCCAGTCGGCGCGCGCGACATCGACGCTGAGTTTGAGCAACTCGGCATCGGCGCGCTCGAGGAAGGCCCGGGCCTCGGCAACGGTGGGCGGCTTCGGATTGGCCGAGTTCTGGGCGAAGGCGAACGTGGAGGCAGCGAAAATCAAAAGCGAAGCAAGCAGGCGGAAACGCATGGCGGGAAGTATAAAACCTTGAGCGAGGGGGCGGCTGTGAGGCTCTTCGCTGGACCGGGCGAGGCGGCCGAATTTAGAATCCTTCCGACTTCGAAACAACAAAAGAGATGGAGCGCGAGATGAAATCCGGCTGGCGGTTGAAGGTGTGGTCACGTAAACGATTTCCTGCATTCTTTGGAATGGCCCTGGTTGGCATTGGCGCGGCGGCGTTGGGTGCCCAGTCGAACGGGACGCCGCAGATCGATTTTCCTAACGTGCTTTACGGGGCGGCCTACTACAACGAGTACATGCCCGGCGACCAGCAGGCGCGGCTCGAGAAAGATGTCGAGTTGATGAAGGCGGCGGGGTTGAGCGTGGTGCGCATGGGGGAATCCACGTGGAGCCTGTGGGAGCCGGAAGACGGCCGCTTTGAATACGCCTGGATGGACCACATTGTGGACGCAATGAGCAAGGCCGGGATCAAGGTGATTCTCGGTACTCCGACCTATTCACTTCCGGCGTGGATGGCGCATCAGCATCCGGAAATCCTGGCCGATCGGATTCCTCCGGGGCCGTTTGGTGGAAAGCCGGTGCCGAGCGTTTATGGGATCCGCCAGAATATGGATACTGATTCGCCGGCGTACCGCTTCTATGCCGAGCGGCTGATCCGGCATATCGTCGCGCATTACAAGGACAATCCGGCGGTGATCGGCTGGCAACTCGACAACGAGACATCTAGCTACGACGCGGCCAATCGCGACGTGTTCATCGGGTTCCAACACTATCTCGAAAAGAAGTTCCATACGCCGGAAGAATTGAGCAAAGCGTGGTTTCTGAATTACTGGGGCGAGAACCTGCACAACTGGGAAGACCTGCCGACGCGGGACGGGACGATTTCGACCGGGTACAAGCTGGAGTGGACGCGCTGGAGCCAGATGCGGGTGACGGATTTTCTTGTCTGGCAGGCGGCTCTGGTGCGGGAGTGCGCTTCGCCAAGGCAGTTCGTGACGACCGACTACGGCAGCATGATGCGCCATGACGTGAACGAGGAAGCGATCGCGGAGGCGCTGGATATTCCCGCGGACAACATCTATCACGGCACCCAGGACCACTACGACGGCTGGACACAGTCGATGCAGGCGGGATTCACGCGCTCGCTGAAGCATGGCAACTTCCTGATCACGGAGACCAATGCGCAGTCGACCGACTGGTCGTCGGCGTTCCAGTATCCGCCCTACGACGGGCAGTTGCGCGAGGACGTGTATACCCACATTTCGAATGGCGCCAACATGGTGGAGTACTGGCACTGGGCATCGATCGCCGGCGGTCAGGAGACGTACTGGAAGGGCATTCTCTCGCACGATCTCGAACCCAATCGCGCCTATGCGGAGATGAGCAGGACGGCCCATGAACTGGAGAAGATCGGGCCGCACCTGGTGGGATTGAAGATCAAGAACCAGGTCGCGATCCTGTGGAGCCGCGACTCGGCCAACGCGATCGGATTCATGCCGTTCACGTCGAACGCGGCCATGCCCTGGGAACCGGGACGGCCGACGGCGGGATACGACACCCTGGTGCGCCAGATGCACCGCGCGCTGTACGACCTGAACGTCGACTCGGACTTCGTGTTCCCGGAAACGCAGGATTTCTCGGCGTACAAACTGCTGATCGTGCCCGCGCTCTATATTGCGGACGATGCCCTGTTGCAGCGGATCTCGGATTACGTGAAGGGCGGCGGCCATGTGGTGATGACGTTCAAGAGCGGGTTCGCCAATGAGAACTCGGCGGTGCGCTGGGTGCGGGCGCCGGGGCCGCTGCGGGAGGCCGCGGGATTCAGCTACCAGGAGTTCTCGAACCTGGAGAAGCCGCTGGCGCTGAAGGGCGATCCGTTCCATGCGGGCGGAGAAAACAAGGTTTCGCACTGGGCGGAGTTCCTGATGCCGGACCACGCCAGGGCGGTGGCGTTCTACGACCACCCGTTCTTCGGGAAATGGCCGGCGATTACCGAGAACAGTTTTGGCTCGGGCACGCTGCTTTACGAGGGAACATATCTGTCGGACGCGCTGCAGAAGGCGGTGCTTCAGGATGCCGTGCAGAAGGCTGGGCTGGCCAGTGCGGACCAGCAATTGCCGGCGTCGGTCCACATACAACATGGCGTGAACCGGATGGGTAAGCGGATCCATTATTATTTCAACTACTCAGCGGCCGAGGCGAAGGCGAATTATGCGTATGGGGCGGGGACCAGCCTGCTGGACGGGAAGGCGGTGGCCAAGGGCGCGGCGCTGACGCTAGCCCCTTGGGACCTGGCGATCGTGGAGGAATAGCGCAGAGTAAGGCAGGGCGTGCTTTCAAGCCCGGAAGTTGGCCCAGTCGTTGACCATAGCCGTTAAAATCGGTAAACTACTCTAGTTTGGCGATTCCTGCCAGTAGCCGTGGGATGAGATGCTCGCTTTGTGCTTTTTTGGCTTGAGCGTACCGCGGCACGGAAGTTTCCGCCCGAGCTTTTGAATTTTGTGAGCAGATCCGCCCCGGCGTGGTCAGCGCTCTGGAGGATTTATGTACGCAGTTTTACGCACCGGCGGCAAGCAGTATCGTGTTGCACCCGGCGACGTGGTGAAGATCGAGAGCGTTGTTTCTTCTTCCGACGACAAGACGATCGAGTTCATCGACGTACTGGCGGTTTCGGGTGAGCCTGGAACCGTGGTGAGGCCCGGAGCAGCCAAGGTAACGGCTGAAATCCTTGGCGAGGGACGCGGGGACAAGATCCTGGTGTTTCACCTGAAGCGCAAGAAGCAGTACAAAAAGCTGCAGGGACACCGGCAGAACTTTACCGAGGTGCGCATCAAGGCCATTGAGGCCGACGGCGTGACCTATACGGCCTGATTGGGCCTGAGTTCGAGATTGAGAAGGGGATTCGGCAATGGCACATAAAAAGGGTGGCGGCAGTTCTACAAATGGACGGGATTCGAACGCTCAGCGGCTGGGAGTCAAGGCGTTCGGAGGCGAGCTCGTGACTGGCGGATCGATCATCATGCGCCAGCGTGGTACCAAGATCAAGCCAGGCGCGAACGTGGGTATAGGCTCCGACGATACTCTCTTCGCCAAGGTGAGCGGGCGGGTGAAGTTTTCCGATCACGGAAATCGTGGCCGGTTTGCCTCTATTGAGCCGGTGGCGGCCGAGTAGCAAACCAGCAGGATTGGAGTAAAAAGGCCACGGTCCTGCCGCGGCCTTTTTTCGCTTAAAGACCCGGACGGCGCTGAAACAGAACGGGCTGGAGTCCCCCAGGACTCCAGCCCGTTTCCTCGCCTCTCCCCCGGGAGCTCAAGGTTTTGAAATCAGGATTTGGTTTCGCTCTCGCGCAGGTTGCGGGTCAGGACCTTGTCTACGACCTTCTCCACATCCGTGAGAAAGAAACTGCTGGCGGGCTGCACGACGGCGACCTGCGTGCCAGTATGGCCAAGCGCCGAAGCAATCTCGTTCCAGCGGTAGATCGTCGAGTTGGCCGGAACCACCATGGGCTTGCGGACAGGCTCGGGCAGCGCGCTGTAAGCAACCCACATCCCAATGGCGACCAGGACGACAGCCTGGTAGACGAACTGGAACGGCTCCGTCAGCGAAGAATTCAGCTTGATTACCGCCGCAAGGACCAGATCGTTGGCCGACAGAAGCCCTAAACCGAAGGCGATTCCAAACACCATGTCCCGGATCGGAAGCCGAAGAGCGTTCATGCTGAAGCAGAGGAAGGCGAGCAGGCAAATTTCAAGGATGCTTACCGAACGCATCAAGCCAAACGCGATATCGGGAATGATAAGAACTCCGCGATGCGAGTAGCTGACCGTGGAGAATGTGACGAGAACCGAGGCAAGAACCGCCCACCGGAAGATCACCAGCCCGAACTTCATCAAGCCTGAAAAGGCCGAGAGGGCCGACCGAAAGACTTCCATCGACACGAGGAACAGGATGATGGCGCTGGCAATGTACACGCCATAAAAGCTGAAGAAATATACCGCGTAGAAGACCCTGCCCCAGGGCTGTGCCTGAAGGTAGAGGAGGGTAAGAAATACCGGCGAGGCGGCCACGTGAAGGGCAAGGTAACTGGCCATAGCCGGGAAACGCCGATGCAGCTTCCGCTTCCAGAAGAGGAATGCCAACGTTGCCCAGAGAAGGAACTCAGCTCCACTCATCACGGCCATTGCAAGGTTTAGAGGCATAGAGGGTCGTCCACCATCCCGTCAGAGTCCTCAGGATAGCGCCTATTCCCTTGCGGCTCCAAGAAAAAAAGCAGTAGGCCGCTTAGCACTTTCGTGCGATTACCGGAGTGGATTACTGTCCGCTCTGCGGAGGCGGGCACGTGGGGACATAGGGTCCGCAGGCGGGCACGGGCATGGTCTCGGTCGCGGATTGATGGCTGCGAACCATGTGGGTCGTGGAGGAGGAAACCGAGGCAGCTGCGGCGCCGGCGATGACAACGGAAAGAGCGAAAATTCGAACAACGAGTTTCATGATGAGTAACCCCTTATAGATTTTGAACAGCCGGCAAACTTGAGGTGCGGCGTTACCAAAATGGTAGCCCAACTGACCCGAACTAAGTTCACCTTTTTCAGCACTATTGCAATTTATTTTGAAGCTTGTGAGCATTATCACCGGAATTTAGGTAACTTGCAAGAAGTTACTGTCGTGGGACGATACACACCTCTTCGTTTTTGCCTCTCCCCATGCTAAAATACACATAGGCTAATTTGTTAAAAGCCCTCGTGTTTTCAAGCGGTTAATCCCCCGAAGCACCCGCGTTGTGTTTCTCCGTTGGGACCGATCTGGACCACGCAGAGCTGAAAACAGAACCCGAACGGAAACCTATGGCGACTGAAGCAGCGAGCATCCTCCCCATGGCCGGAGATAACGACAGCTATACCGGCGAAAATATCAAAATTCTGGAAGGACTTGAGGCGGTTCGCCTTCGTCCGGCCATGTACATCGGGTCCACGGGCGAGATGGGACTGCACCACCTGGTGTATGAGGTGGTCGACAACTCGGTGGACGAAGCCCTTGCCGGCTATGCCAAGAAGATTGACGTAGTCATCCACGTCGATAACTCGATCACCGTGGTGGACGACGGCCGGGGCATTCCCGTGGACATGATGGACGCGGGCAACGGGCAGCGGATGCCGGCCGTCCAGGTGGTCCTGACCAAGCTCCATGCCGGTGGCAAATTTGATTCCTCGACCTATAAAGTGTCGGGAGGTCTGCACGGGGTGGGTGTGAGCTGCGTCAACGCGCTCAGCCAGGAATTCAACGTCGAAATCTGGCGCGACGACCACACTTGGGAGATGGACTTCAGCTGTGGCCTGCCGGTGAGTGAATTGCGCCAGGTGGGCACCAGCAAGAAGCGCGGAACCAAGGTCCACTTCCTGCCCGACAAGAGCATTTTTGCCGTCACCGAGTACAACTACGACACGCTGGCCCAGCGCCTGCGCGAGCTCGCATTTTTGAACAAAGGGCTGGAGATCACCCTCACCGACGAACGCACCACCGATCCCAAGACCGGCGAATCCAAGCGGACCGAATTCCGCTACGCCGGCGGCATTGCCGAATTTGTGAAGCACCTGAACCGCGGCAAGCAGGTGCTGCACGACAAGCCGATCGTGATGGAAGCCAAGCGCGACGGCGTCGAAATGGAGATCGCGATCCAATACAACGACAGCTACTCCGAGTCGGTGTTCAGTTTCGCCAACAACATCAATACGGTCGACGGTGGGTCGCACCTGTCGGGATTCAGGACATCGCTCACGCGCACCATCAATGCCATCGGTCAGTCCCTGGGGCTGTTCAAAGACATGAAGGAGAACCTGAGCGGCGACGACGTGCGCGAAGGCCTGGTGGCGGTTGTGAGCGTGAAACTGCCGCAGCCGCAATTTGAAGGACAAACGAAGGGCAAGCTCAACTCCGACATCGCCGGGACCGTGCAGGCCTTCGTGAATGAGCGCCTGGGAATGTTCCTCGAGCAAAATCCGCCGGTGGCAAAGCGCATCATCAACAAGGCGATCGACGCAGCGCGCGCGCGGGAAGCGGCGCGGAAGGCCCGCGACCTGACCCGGCGCAAAGGCGCCCTGGACGGCGGCGGCCTGCCCGGCAAGCTGGCCGACTGCAGCGAGCGCAATCCCGACCGCTGCGAGCTCTACCTGGTCGAGGGCGAGAGCGCCGGCGGGACTGCCAAGCAGGGGCGTGATCGGCGCTTCCAGGCCATCCTGCCGTTGAAGGGAAAAATCCTCAACGTAGAGAAGGCCCGCTACGACAAAATGCTGGGCCACGAAGAAATCCGCGCGATGATTACGGCGCTCGGCACGGGCATTGGCAAGGACGATTTCGATTTCACCAAGCTGCGCTACGGCAAGATCATCCTGATGACCGACGCCGACGTGGATGGATCACACATCCGCACCCTGCTGCTTACCTTTTTCTTCCGACACATGACGGAATTGATCAAGCGGGACAACGTCTACATCGCGCAGCCGCCGCTTTACAAGATCAAGAAGGGCCGCTTTGAGCAGTACATCAAGGACGACCGCGAGTTCGTGAAGGTGATGGTGAAGCGGGCTTCGGAAGGCATCGTGGTTCGCCACGGCGAGAATGCCAGCAAGATTGAAGGCGCGGACCTGACCCGGTTCATGGGCTTCCTGAATGAATACCTCTCCTTCGTGGAAAAGGTCGACAAGAGGATCCGCAACGAGAAGCTAACGGAAATGCTGGCGCGGGCCGAGCTGCTGCATCGTTCCGACTTCGCATCGAAGAACGGCAACGAAGTCCCGGAAAAGCTGCAGAGCCTCTATGAGCAACTGAAGGAAGCCGCCAACGAGTATCAGTTGAAGGTCACCAAGCCAGTGGAGGACGAAGAACACCATACCTGGTCCGTGTGCTTCACGGATTCACAAGGTGCGACGCGCTGCATCGATTACGCCCTGGCCTCAAGTCCCGAGTTCCGGCAGATGATGTCGAAGTACACGCAGATCAAGCAATATCTCGAGCCGCCGTTCCTGATCGAGTTCTCTACCAAGGCAGCGGTTGCCACCGAATCCGGGCCTGAAGAAGAAGAGCCCGACGCCGAAGGCGCGCCCTCGCCGGGCAGCGCGGAAGTTCGGGCGGTTGCCAAGGCTGGAGGCCGGACCGCGCGCATCCCCAGGGATCCCGTCGAAAAGCAGACCGCACGCGAATTGTTTTCCTACATCGTCGAGCAGGGCAAGAAAGAATACCAGGTCCAGCGCTACAAAGGCCTGGGCGAAATGACTGCAACGCAGTTGTGGGAAACCACCATGGACCCGGAACACCGGACCCTGCTTTCGGTCAAACTGGAAGACCTTGCGGAGACGGAGACAATCTTCACCACCCTGATGGGCGAAGACGTGGAAGCGCGCCGCAAGTTCATCGAAGACAATGCGCTGGATGTGAAGAACCTGGATATTTGAGGGCGCGTCTCCTCCTGTAGATTGGCTCAATTAGTGTCCGGATTTGCTCAATTGTTGTCCGATTTTTTGCCGATTAAGTGTATGTAGGGCGTCAAAAATAATGCAATTCGCGTTAGGAAAAGAAAGCACTTTTCCCGCAATAATAGATACAACTCACACATCTCGAACTTCTTCGTACCCAGCTTAAGCGAAGCTTCCTCGCTCTTGAACTCGCATCTCCAGATAGGGTTTACGAAAAGCATTGCCAGTCTAGCGATGTCGATGGAACGGGAATAAACTAGTAGGCCCGGGGAATTTGAAATGGCAATGGAATCGACTAATCCTGACGTCGCAAATCCCGGCGAATGGCTCGAGCGCAAAGTTCTCCCCAGCGGAGTCTGGGTTAACGAAGTCCGCTACTACTCCGACGAGCTAATGAAGCTCAGACAAGGACGGCGCTCATTGAGGGTGACTGTCAGGCTCAAGAAGCCGGACGCGAGCGCAATTCTTGTGCGCGCGCCACGGAGGAAGTCCGTTCTTTCGGTTCCAGCGGTTTCTTCGCTATTGTTCTGTGTAGCTCCGAAGAAAACAGCTTTCAATTGACACTAGGGAACCCTTCGAGTTTGCATCCTTCTTCGAGTCGTACGAGGATGTCCCGCGCGCAGTTGAAAGTTAGCAACGGCGGTTGGGTTGAAGTTGCTACGCCACTGCTTGTTGAGTGACGCGCTGCGACTCGCTCAGAATCGCTTCCAGAGTCCAGAGTTCGCGATAGCCCATGATCCTGCGGAAGTTCTTCTCCGTTCTCAAGAAGGCTGAGGCCATCCAGCGCCTCACCATCGAGCCATTTGCCAGTTGGTGACGCGGCGGGTTCGGATGCGCACTCCGGCGTGCGGGCTTTCAATAATGTTGGTCGTCGCCAGGCAGCGCTGCAATGAGGGCGGCACACCCAGCCGGTTGATGGTGAAGCATTTCTCCAGCCCTTCGAGCAGGCTGGCCGCGGCCGAGGGATACTCTCGATCCAGCCACTCGGCCAGCTTGCGGATGCGCGACATGCCCGCCTTGGCTTCCATCTTCCAGGCTGCCCGCATCAGGCTCTTCACCTGCTCCTTCTGTTCCTCGGGAAGGTGATCGAGCACGTTGTGCAGTTTGTGCGCACGGCAGCGCTGGACGGGCTGATCGGCGCCGAAGACTGCGTTGATCGCGGCCAGCAGAGACTTCGAGCCATCGATGATGAATAAGCGTTTCTGCTCCGCATCGACGCCCCGCGCCACGATGTCCTGCAATAACTCCATGACCACGGTGGCGTTCTCCGTGGCTCCTCGCGGATGCCCAGCACGTGCTTGCGCCCTTCCGCATCCACGCCCACCGCGCCGATCATCGTATGATCGCCGAACACCACCCCATCCGTATAGATGATGAGCAGCTTCAAGTCGTCGAAGCGGCGGTTGAGCAGTGCTTCCAACTCCGCCTCCGAGGCCTCGATCGCCGGTCGGCTCACGCTGGACTTCGACACCCCGATGGTCTCGGCCATCTCAGGAATCACGTCCTTATAGTTGCGCGTGGAAACGCCCCGCAACAGGGTATCCAGCATGTGCTCGCCCAACGGCGACTGGTCCTGCATCGCCGTGTAGGTCGGAATCTCGACTTCTTTGGTTCGGCCGCGGCCCTTGGTGCGCAATCGTGGCCGCTCCACCTGAAGCTTGCGGTCGCTGAGCATCACTTGGCCTGCTTGCCTGCCATAGAAAACTACGCTCGACGAGCGACGTTTGCCTTGCTGCTGAGGACCTCCCGCCACCTGCGCGGCCGACAGTTGCAATACGGCCTGAAGGACAGCTCGTCCAGTGACATCGATGAGTTGATCGCAGGCCATCAGCACAAATCCAGAGCCTCAGCCCAGTACCGGTTCCGTCTTTGGTCGTGTAGAAGGCTTCGAAGGCATGGCTGTGTGTCGCGGCGCTCATCCCGCGGCCATTATCTGCGACCGTAATACAAACGCCGGGGCGAGCGGTCTTCCTATCGGTTACTCTGCGAACTCTCAAGTGCAACCTGCCACCGAAGGGCATCGAATCGATCGCGTTCCCCATCAGGTTGACCATTACTTGCCGCAGCTCCCCGGCATGACAGCGAAACATCGCCGTCGCGTCATAATCGCGCAACACTTCGATGCCTGCCCCTTCGATGCGGTTATCGTGCAAGGCCAGCGCTTCATCAAGAATGGCAGAGATCGAAGCCCAGTCGGGTTCTCCGCCGTTTCGACAGAAACCCAGGGCCTGCGTCGAAATTTGGGATACGCGCGATATTTCGCGCTGTGCGGTTGCCAGGTGCCGCTTTCCTTCCGGAGAAAGGCCTTCGTTCTGCAGAAAGAAAGAAGATTCGTGATAGCCGCCAGCGGATTATTAATGTCATGCGCAACGCTGGACGCGAGGCGCCCCACCGCCGCCAGCTTCTCCGAGATTCGCACCGCCTCTTCAGCGCGCTTCTGGCGAGCGATATTTCGCGCAATCTCCGAAACTCCGGCGATCTCCCCGGCAGCGTTCCGTATAGGAGAGACGGTCAGGGATACAGGAATCTCTGAGCCGTCTTTGCACCTTCGCCGGGTCTCATAGTGGTCCAGGAGTCTTCCGTTGCGCGCCTGGTCGTGCATCGCGCACATGGCGCTTTCTTCCCAGGCGCAGGCGAGCCTGAAGATCGGTTGTCCAATCATTTCCTGCTCGGTATATCCGAAGATGCTTTCCGCGGCTCGGTTCCAACTGGCGACTGTAGCCTCACCCGCCACGCTGATGATGGCATCATTGGAGTCCTCGACGAGGGCAGCCATGCGCTGCATCAGGCCATACTTCACCGCGGGAACGAGAGGTTTTACCGGAGAGTCAATACGGTCCTCACGCGGCGCACCGGAATTGCTCGACACCGCACGCCCCCGAACCCTCTCAGGTTTGGTTATCAGCCATGCCCATGTACTCATCGGCACAATCTCCCATGCCGATCGGCTAAATGACTGCTCACAATCCGCAGGGTGTGCAAGAACAGCGGCCAGAGGGTCAGCGCCGCAAGAGAGCAATCACCAGGATGAGCGCTGCAACAATAGTTTGCTCGAATCTCTCGTATAACGAAAGCGTTTGCCATTTGAAAAGCAGCCCCTTGAATTCCGCAGCTAGAGGCAAATCTCGTTTGTCATCGACCGCCCTCACAACCGCACGAGCTCATGCCGATGCGACGATGAATGCATCGCGCGGATTTGACCGCGCCCCGATGTTTAAAAACCTTGTTCCGCGACATCTCACTTGCCGGCTACCGGACCCGCCAGCCTGCTTCGTATTCTGTTGATCTCTGTCATGCTCTTCTCGTAATCATCCAAAGCCGAGACGATATCGGAGAGTTGCCGTTCGGTCTCCGCATTCTCCTCGAGATATTGCTTATACGTGTCGGAAACAGGTCGATCCTTGTTCTGATTCAGATAGTTCATCGCGGCCGTAGTATTGGCTTGTAACTCCTTCACCATAGGTAGGATTCGATCGACGGCCTGCTCCTGCAATTCAGAACCGGACCTCTGTGCTTTGGTCAACTTATCCACGATGAGCGCCATATTATCCACATGCCCCTTGATTTTGGCGAGCTTCAACGTATGAGTAAGCCAATTCTGGTCGCTCACGATGACAGCTCGCAAGTCTTCGGCGTCGACGGCCAATTCACTCGCTTCGTCGCTGGCTTGCTCGAGAAGCGTCTCTAGCTCCTGGCTGTCGCTTCTCGGCGCCGCTGCAAACAGAGTCGGCTGGAATGTAAACAGGACAATCGGCGCCCATATGACTGCCCCCCTGATTTGGGCACACACAGCTCTCATTGCTCGATCCTTCCTCTTCGTCAGTTGCTGCTTCAGATCGCGTGGATACGGACAGGCATGGTAATCCGGGCAATGCCGCTGAACAGCATACTCACGCCCACCAGCGTGCCCACCGCCCACAAGGAGCTCGATGGCCAGTGAAACAAAATCAGGCAGGCAACCAACAACGACACCACTCCATCCACCAGGAACCATGCTGATCCAGGAAGCCTTCGCAGAAGCGAGAAAACTACGAGTTCGAACACGCCCTCAATGGCAATGTAGAAGGCCAGCACAAGCGTGAGAGCAACTACCCCGGCAACCGGCAATGCCAGCATGTAAAAGGCCGCGGCCAGGTACACGATTCCGATGAGAATCTGCCATAGAATTGCGCCTGCCCTGCGCTGCGACCACGCGTACACCAGGTGCGCAACCCCAGCGAAGAGAACCAGGCATCCGAAGTAAACACTCGCGGCCACGCCGGCAAAGAACGGCACCGCGATTGCCAAAAATCCCGCAATAATCAGCAGGATGCCAAGGGCGATAGACCACCCTCTTTCGGGGCGAGCATATGTTATGACCGTATTCAAGGCTTCCTCCTTTGTATCGCGTCGATGGCGATACGCATGCGCTTCGGGGCCGGCGGGCGGCCCGTGAAGGCCGGCCCGGCTCATTCAGTGACCGTCAGGCGCGTGGCGGGAACTTCTCAAACATCTTTTCCACCGCCTTGTTGAGCTTCCTTGTGTCCTTGTCCGGCTTCTCAGAGAGTTGATCCTGGGCTTCACCGCGCCACACCAGTTGCGCTGAATTGGTGTCGTAGAGATCTACGACCAGCGTGCCAACCGGGATTTTGTCAACGGTCGTAGTTGCCATGCCCATCCCCCAGCCATGCCATCCCCAGCGTGGCCCTAGCCCGTCGTAAAAGGTGTCGTATTCAGTCCTGTTCTTTTTGGCGCCCACTACGGTTACGGTAAGGTCGCCCCCAGCTTCTACCTCTCGCAATCCTTTTGCTTGGAGCGCCTGGTCCACGGCCTCGCGAGCCCGTTGTTCGAAAAGAGGATTCGCCACGTGGAGATGTCCCCACGAGTAGGTGTGATACTGGCTGAAGTTAGCGGAGTGGTCAAAGTCTGTGACCACCTTATCTGCCATTGCTGGAATCGAGAAGAGGACGATTGCAAGGGCTACCGTCCATAAGTTCCTTCTATGGAGTTTCATTCTGAACGCTCCTTTGCCGCGCTTGTGTCGATCCTGGTTCCACTTCTGTTCTGCCGGAAGGCAACGGGACGATAAAACGGTTTCGTCCCAGCGTCGGCCGATATCTCGTCGAGCGACAGTCGTACGACACGACCGGTCACTTGGTGCTGCCGGCTAAACTGCCGGGTACTTCAATCTTGTCCTGGAGCCGTTCCAGCTTGGTTCTCTCCCGGCCATACTGGTCAACCGCCGATATCAAATCTGCAAGTTCATGCGAGGTATCCGCATTCTGCTGAAGATATTCAACGTAGTCAGGCGTCGTGGGGCGCTCATGATTCTGATTCAGGTGCTCGATGGCCGCGGTGGTATTGGCCGCGATTTCCTTGAGCATGGGTACCATGCGATCGATGGCCTGCTGCTGCCAGGGAGACGCCTGTTCGCGTTCTTCCTGCAGCTTGGCCGCGATTTTTCCCATGTTGTTCACATGTTCCTTGATCTGGTTCAGCATCTCGGCATGCGACTGCCAGCTCACATCATTGCGGAGGAGCGAAGTCATTTCATCCGCATTGCGGGCCAAACTCCGCCGCCTCTGCGTTGGCGGCATCCAGTTGGGCTGCGACCTCGACGTTGGGCAGGTTCCGCGCCACCGACCAGAGGGGACCTGGCAACAGCGTCGTTGAACCGAAGAGGACGACTACCATTAAACGATGGACTACTCGTGGCCATACTGACATGTGAATCTCCTTTCTCCATGTTTCAATCTGTGCGTTTGCGTAGTTGTTATTACCGCCGCTCCTGCGCCGATTGCCGGTTGAACAGCGGCGAAAGTTCGTCTTTCAGTTTGGCGAAGAGCGAGGTGGTATCGCCATTCCCTTTCAACTCCTTGTCAAGCGGCGCAATGTTGGTATTCAGCGCTGAGTATTCCGTTGCATTGGCGGCATAGCCTAGTTCCTGGCACCGATGAAGCTGATCCTTTGCCGTCGCCAGCAGTGCCTGCGCTGAGTTCTTGTCTTTCTGTCGCTGTTCTTCGGCGACCGCGATGGCGGCCCGCGCAAGCACTAGAGGGATCGGTGTAACTTTGTCAACAGCAACCAGAGTGTTGAGCGCCGTTCCAAGCACCTTGCTTGCATCATCGCTCTTTCCTTGATCGAGTAATCGCGCCGCCTCCTGGAGGGCCAGAGGATAAGTGGCCAACGGGAGATTGTATGTGCGAGCGCGGATTTCGCTCTCCAGCGAATACAGCAGGAGACGGGCAGTCGGGTAATTCTTGTTTTGACCGCTTCGGAAACGCTGTGATCCAATGCCTGGACAGCTTTCTCATCGAGCGGCGCGGCATCAATCACTTCGATCTCCGACGCCACCGGGATCAGCGCCGCCTTGGCATTACGAGCAAGAAGAATGTCGAGCTTTCCGGTAGCCGCTTCGATCGCGGCAAGCGCATCGCTCTTCTTGTTCTGTGAAATTGCCTTGATCGCATTCTGAGTTTGATTGATAGCCGCGATGGCGTCCTGATCGAGTGCTTGATTCGCTTGGTCCTGCGCACTCTGCCGTTCCTTTTCGACTTCAGGGCGGGTCTGCTTTTCCGCATTCTGCCGCTGCTGGTCGAAATTTGCTTGTGACTGGGGCGGCGTCTCGTCCACCCGCTTTGCCTGCGGGACGTTGGACGGATTCTCTCCAGACTTGCAGCCTGCAGCCAGCACCAGCGAGGCCACCATGAACATCGCTATTGCCCGAGCGTAGAGGTAGAACATTTTTTTCATAATTCCCTCGCTTTCCTCACGATTGACTCAGTGCGGCACAGTCACCAGTGAGCCGATGGCTGAGCAACTGGTCTGCGATGTTAGCGGCATTGATTCACGCAAACAATTGGCCGCTAGGATGAGGCTCGATTGAATATGGGTACCTACTTACATTTCTATCCAGAAGCGCACGAAAGAGTAAGACCTTAGTATTAGAGGGCGATTGAAGAAGACATCAAAGAAGACCCAGAGTGGTCTGAGCTAAGTCGAAGGTGGTAGAAGGTTCTGCCCAGTGGGTCATAGTTGTCTCTAGGCCGCCCTCCCGATAGCATTTCTATCCTCCCGTGTAATTGCATTTGCGCAGCAGGATCGCTAGCATCTGGCAAAAGAAAGTGAGGATCACACTTGATGACGACGAGTGTTCCCATTCAGTTCACCCCTCCGATCACCAGCCGGGATCACGTTCGCGGTCCGGCGTCCGCTGTGGTGACCCTGCTTGAATATGGCGACTACAAATGTCCTCGCTGCAACGAAGCGCGTTTCGTAGTCAGGCGCCTCGAGACGGTCCTGGGCGACCGGATGCGCTTCGCGTTTCGCAATTACCCCTTGTCCAGCCTTGAAGTCAATTCGAAGCATGCCGCGGAGGCAGCGGAGACGTCTGGCGCGCAGAACAAATTCTGGGAGATGCACGACCTTCTCTTTAACCAGCAACACGCTCTGTCGGACAAACACTTAAGGGTCTACGCCACGCAGTGCGGTCTCGACATGGAACGGTTCAATCGGGACATGGCATTGCACACGTTTGACTCCAGGGTGAGGGAAGACATCTTCAGCGGAGATCAGAGTGGGGTCAGCGACACTCCAACTTTCTTCATTAACGAGCGTCAACACCCCGGCCCCTATGACTACGAAAACCTTTTGTCCGCCATTCAAGAGTTCCTTTGAAAGCGCCCTCCCTGGAATCGTCACATGTGGGTGAAACGTCCGGCGACGAGCGCCCTTCCTTCGTTGCTCTTCACACTTGCCGACAGGCGATTCTCCAACTCAGAAAGCGAACTGCCCAAGAAAGGAGTGATCATGCCGACCGAAACCGAACCGACAACCGCAACGTCACAAAAGACCAACGAGGGTGATAAGTCTTCGCAACCCACCGGGTTGACGCAGCAGACTCGCCCGAGTGCTATCGCGAGAAATCTCCGGCCGAGTGTGCTGGGGCTATCGCTCTCTCCATTCGAGATGTTTCGTTTGATTTTCTCTTCTCCGCCGAATGGCAGACGAGTTTGATCGCGCGCTCCAGCCGCCCGCGCCGGAAGGAGAGATAAACCAACCCATTGCCTGGACGCCGACCGTCGAGATTTCCGAGCGCGATGGCAAGTTCAACATCCTTGCCGAACTTCCTGGATTGTCACCGAACGAAGTTCACGTCGAGGCGGAAGATGATGCGCTCGTAATCCAGGGGGAGCGCAAGGTCGAACGCGAGTCCAACGAGGGAGGCGTGCGCCGGAGTGAACGGCAATTCGGATTCTTTTACCGTCGCATCCCCTTGCC
The DNA here is from genome assembly GCA_963730805.1 of uncultured Acidobacteriota bacterium. Taxonomy (GTDB): domain Bacteria; phylum Acidobacteriota; class Terriglobia; order Terriglobales; family Acidobacteriaceae; genus Telmatobacter. The sequence goes on from CAVSTL010000003.1 coordinate 26,077, forward strand.
GGAGGGCGCCGATCCAGCACAAGCCAAGGCCCGTTTTCACGACGGAGTACTCGAGATCTCGATGCCCGCCCCGAAGTCGCAGTCGAATCGACGTCAGATTCAGATTGAGTCCGACGGCAAATCGTCTTCGACAGAAGCGAAGCAGGAAGCGAAGGACGCGAAACAGGCGGCGTAAAGGAAAAGTGACTGCAATTCCGCCGGGAGATGAATCCCGGCTCGCCCGGCCAGGCCGTCGGCGGGGTGATCACGGACGAGCGGCTGTTGCCCTGACAGTCGCCCGAGTCGGATTCTGTCTTACCCTGATGCTCCGTGTCGATACGGGCATTACACCACTTTGTTCGAAAACAGCCCCGTGCTGCTTTTAGCATGTCGGCACAAAAAGGAGAGAGTTCAGATGCCAACCGCAACCATGACTCGGACAGATCGAGAGATCCAGACTGATGTGCTCGCGGAGCTACGCTGGGACTACAGCATCCAGGCCAATGAAATTGGCGTGGCAGTCAAAGACGGCGTTGTCACCCTCACCGGGACGGTGGATACGTACCTGAAAAAGTGGAAGGCTGAAGAGGCCGCCCATCGGGTGAGCGGAGTGGTCGCCGTAGCCAACGACATCAATGTACGCACCCTCGGAGAGCGCACCGACGCCGACATTGCGGCCGCCGCGGCGCACGCGCTCAAGTGGAATTCAAGCGTCCCAGCCGACAAGATTCAGGTAACCGTCGACAAGGGCTGGGTGACACTCCAGGGCGAAGTGGAGTGGCAATACCAGAAGCTGGAAGCCGAGCGCGCCGTGCGTGGCCTTTGGGGCGCGAAGGGCGTGAGCAACCTGATCGTCGTAAAACCGGTCGCTTCCCCAAGCGACTTGAAGAAGAAGATCGAGGATGCGCTGATCCGCACAGCGCAGGTGGATGCCAGCAACATTACCGTTGAGGTACACGGAAGCAAAGCCATTCTTAAAGGCCGGGTGCGTTCGTGGGCGGAAAGGAAGGAGGCGGAAAGGCAAGCGTGGCTGGCTCCGGGAATCACCTCAGTCGACAACCATATCACTCTGTTCTAGACGTTTCTCGCCAATGAACGATTGCCGGTCTGGGTGGGGCAGCACGCCAATAAAATAAGAAGTAACGACCATCGACCAACCGGCCGTCGGTGGTCGTTAATGCTCTGTGTACATCCCCTCCCCCGCCTGTACCATTGAATGGTCCCCGCGGAAATCTCTCTCGATCCGCCTTCGGTCTTCCTTTCCGAGGTCTTTCATACACTTCGCGTAAAGCCGCGAACTGTTTGGCTGTCAATCGCTTCACGCCAGTGATGGCAATTAGAGGGCTGGCGAAGGATTACAGCTCCGTGGGCTTTCAGGTCGAAATCGGCCATTTCCGTGAGTATCAACCTGCGACCTGATCCCTGAAACCTGGCGCATGCCGGGTAATCAGTCCCAGTCCCGATCTGTTCAAGAACTCGCCGACATCGGTCAAGACACCTGCAAGCAACCACAACGGGTTGGGACTCATCTAACTGTTCCAGTTCCTGCGATATACAGAGGATAAGATGGCGGCTGGAGCAGGCGCATTGAGCCGGTCGTTTGCGAGTCAGGAAGCAATACGCATAGCCCTCGCTGCCACCGGAGTCGTGGTGTGGGAGTGGACCTTCGGCGAAGATGCTGTGCAGTGGGGCGAGGGCCTCGAACTCGTTTACGGCCGTCCGCGAGAAGACGTTACCTTCGAGGTCTGGAGATCCATCGTTCATGATGAGGATCGAGACCGGATCATCCACCAGATTTCGACCGCTGCAGAGACCCGGTCGTCTTACGAGGGTGAGTTTCGCGTGATCTGGCCGGAAGGCTCTGTGCATTGGGTGCTGGTGCGCGGGCACGTTTACGAAAGTCCTGACGGCACCCCTCCCAGGCTAGCCGGAATGCTGATGAACGTGACGGCCCGGAAGCAAGAAGAGGCCAAGCGTCGTGACCGCGAAGAGCGCCAGCAGGCGGCACTTAAGGCTTCCAGCACAGGAACGTTCCGCTGGGAGATGCGCACCAACGAGCTCGAGTGGGACGGCGAATTGAATGGTCTTTTCGGCCTGCGGAACGGCCAGACCGCCCGCTCTCTCGATCAGTTTCTGGCTAGGGTTCATCCTGAAGACCTGGCCGGAGTGATCGCGCGCTGCGAACGATGTGTGCGGACCGGCGAGGACTTCGAGATGGAGTATCGCGTTCTCTGGCCCGACGGATCTGTCCACTGGCTCTACGACCGTGGAAAAGCCTACCACGACGAAGACGGCGAGCCAATGTACATGACTGGAGCCTGCGTCGACGCCACTGAGCGAAGGTGCGCTGCCGAAGCTTTCGTCATAGCGAAAGAGATCTGCGGCTCATCATCGACGCAATGCCCGCGCTCGTCGGTTACGTCGACAAGGATCTGATCTATAGACGCGTCAACCGCACCTACGAGGATTGGTTTAAGATCCCGGCAGAAAAAATAGTGGGAATGCATGTCCGCGAACTCGCCGGTGATGCCCAGTATGAGAAGACCATTCCATACCGGAGTCGAGTTCTGAAGGGCGAGCACGTAAGTTTTGAAACGGAGTTTACAGGGCCGGACGGGGAGCCTCGTTGGCTCGAAGCCAATTTCATCCCATGCCTGGACGCTGAAAGTAGCGTGTGCGGCTTCTTCGCTCTCACTCTCGATATCACTCGTCGCAAGCGCGCCGAGGCGACCATGCGAAAGCAGGAAAAATTGGCTTTGGTTGGACGCCTTGCCAGCTCAATTGCACACGAAATCAACAATCCTCTCGAGGCCGTCACCAATCTACTCTACCTCGGCGAAATCGCTCAGGAGACCGAAAAAGTCCGTAGCTATTTGAATGCCGCTCAACAGGAACTGTCGCGTGTCAGCCAGATTGCCACCCTCGCTCTGCAGTTCCACCGTCCGCAGAGCGAGCCCAAACTGGTGAACATCTGCACCCTGCTCGATTCGGTTTTGCCGCTCTTTGAGTCCCGCCTGCGTAATGCCCGCATAGAGGTTGAGAAGCAATACCGCCCAACGCAATTGATTCCCGCAATGGAGGGTGAGTTACGGCAGGTCTTTGCAAATATCATCAGCAACGCTTGCGATGCTCTCACCCTTCAAAGCCAGCGAGCCAAGTCGCGTATTGTGCTGCGCGTGCGTGACCATAAGGACGCCAGTGGCGAGTTTCGCGTGCACGTGACCATTGCCGACGACGGAATAGGAATGAGTTCGGAGACGCGTCGGCGTCTGTTCGAGCCGTTCTTCTCAACCAAGGAAGACAAAGGAACGGGTTTGGGTCTCTGGATCTCAAGCGAGATCGTGAGCAAGCACCGCGGTAAGATCCGCCTGAAAAGCCGGCTAGGGGTGGGCACGACGTTTCGCATTGAACTCCCGTTCGGGATCTTTTGAATCAGCACCTTCAATCATGTTGCCTTGAGGGATCTTTTTGCTTGGACTGACAGGAGCAGCGGGCTTCATTCGCCCCAATAACGCACACTTCGAGTGGTCCGTTGTTGTACTGTTCCTCGCGCGCTATGGCTCGTTTCACTCGCCCATTTATCAGGGCCGACCTATGACCCGAAACGATGTTCCAGGAGTCCGGCATAGTCTGGACTCCGAGATGTTCAAATCAGAGAGGTAACGGCCAATCCGCCAAACGGACCGAGGCTCGGTGACGAGAACTCATGCTTTATCCCATCCCGACTAACTATTTCCAATCAGCTATCATCTAGCGGGGCCCAAATTCCACGAAGGGTTGGCGGCTGGCCGACGTGAGTGCGGTACCGGTGCCGTCCTTTGTTCAAGTCATCAATCAGTTCTGAAAGACGGGTTGCAGTCAGCGACCTGTCGGGGACCCAAGTGCCAACTGAAACCCCATCGCCATACGGGCGGATGTCTCGCCAGGCAGGGTCAGATCTGCCACTTTGACGAAAAGGCTTAGTGCTGACTGACATCGATCGGCGAATCAACGAGTCTTGGATGTGATTCTGCGGAACGCGATCAAGCCAACGCGAAACCAAGCAGCCTCTGTGCAGACTTCTCGTCGGCGGTGAGGGTTCGCGAAACACCCCTCCAAATTCCCAGTGATCCTACTTGATCATGTAGCGCGCGCCGCGCCCTTGGCCGAGGTGCTGCAGATACTGCTGTCCGGCTAGTCTCTTCACGTGCACCTTAATCGTGTTGCGGTTGGCGCCGGTGGATTCTTCGATTTCCTTGACGGTGATCTCCCCGCGCGTCTTCACCAATCCGAGGATCTGGCGGGAAAGCGCGGGCAGGGATGCGCGTAGCGCCTGCTCCTCCTTCACTTTTTCCGCAACATTGTCCTTCTGTTTCGCCATCGTCTTCAGGAAGAACACCAGCCAGGGCTCCCAGTTCTGCTCTTTCTTGCGGATGGTTTGCTGCGTGCGGCGCAGCGCGAGGTAATAGCTGTCCTTGTTGCGCTCAATGATGCTCTCCATCGAGCTGTAGGGAACATAGCCATATCCCGCGCGCAGCAGCAGCAACGTTGTCCGCGCGCGCGAGAGCCTGCCGTTGCCGTCCTTGAACGGATGGATTGCCAAGAAAACGACGATGAAGACCCCGATCAGGGTCAGGGGATGCTGGGTTTCCTCTTCGATGGATCGGTTGAACCAGCTCACCAGTTCCCTCATCCAGCCCGCAGTTTCGAACGGCGTCGCGGTCTCGAACACCACGCCCAGGCTTTTGCCGTCTGGTCCAATGGCCTGGACATCATCGGGAACTTTCTTGTATTCCCCACGATGATCCTGATCTTTGGCGCTGTGTTTCAAGAGCACGCCGTGCAGCGGTTTGATGTGGTTCTCAGTGGTCGTGATCGACTCATAGCCGTCAAAGATCATGTCCATCGCATCAGCATAGCCCGCCACTTCCTGCTCATCGCGGCTAGCGAACGATTTGCTCCGCAGACCGGAGAGGAGCTTTTCAACCTCGGCATCGCTCAGTCTTGCGCCTTCGATGCGCGTGGACGACCCACGCTCTCAATGGTGGCGTTCCGCCGCAGGCTCGTCAGCCGTTCAGGGGCGAGTGTCTCGATGACCGTCCAGCGACCCTTAAACTCGTCGATTTCGGCGATGAGTTAAGCATTTCCGGCGTGATGGTGATGTTCTTGATTTCGTCCATGTCCGATATCCATTTTCACCCATTTTATAGCCGATTGATAGCCGATATCCATTTTTACCCATTTTTATCCGTTTTGCTCGCTTCCCGAGGTTCTTTTCGACCTGATCAGCCCATCGATGCATTCCCCCGGCAAAATAGGATCCTGACCGTAGCCGAAGACAAATCTGTGGGACGGCTCGGTCTGAGCTCAAAAACATTTGGAATGTCTCAGACTGCAAGTCGAGTGTCGAGGACCAAATTCAGGGCATGCTGAGTGTCGTTGGCATTATTGCCGGCTTTTCGAATACGTAGGAAACTGGCGGTGGGCTGCAAGCTCCAGATCAGGTAATGAGGCCTGCACATCGGTTTCTCCGTGGGAGTAGAATCGCTCGAGCCTGAGAACTGGTCCGCGGAGCAATTGGGGAGCAGATAATTTGTTCGCTAATGTTGCTACGATTCTTACCGATGCGTTCTGGTTCTCAGCAGTGCGTTAATGTTGCT
>CAVSTL010000004.1:0-593779 GCA_963730805.1 uncultured Acidobacteriota bacterium
AACGCCTGCCTGTCACGCAGGAGGCCGTGGGTTCGAGTCCCGGCGCTCCCGCCAGAATCTTGAGAAGAAGGAAAGGTAAACAAGAGCCGACATTTCAGGACTTATCAGAGATTTGAGGTCCGAAAGGGCCGCCGATACCGCTGTTGACCTTTCCGGAAAGGCAACATTTCGATACAAATCGGGCCTCAATGTAGGAGAAACTCTTTCGTTGATGGTTCCTTTCAATATGGGCGGACCCCTCCTAGCAATTCCTAAGGTGGCTCCGCCATGCCGTCGGGCCACATCGAGTGTGAAACCTATCCCTTTCTCATTGCGCCCATCGGATCCATCCTGCTGGCCGCGAGTGCGGGTAAATAGCATGCAAGGGCAGCCACCAGGATCAGCGCAAAAGAAGCTCCGGCCAAACTCCACGGGTCGGAAGGGTTGAGGCCAAACAGCATTCTCGCCATAGCGCGGCTGATCAGCAGTGCGAGCCCCAGCCCGATGCCGACCCCAGCGCATACGAGGACCATGCCTTGTCGCAGCACTAGGAACAGAATGGCAGGTCGCGAGGCGCCAAGAGCCATGCGCACTCCGATTTCGCGCTGTCGCCCGCGCACCAGGTACGCGAGAAGGCCGTAGAGTCCCACGCTGGCGAGAATAAGAGCGAGCAACCCGAAGACCCCGAGCATGCTGACCACGATGCGCGCGCTCCACAGGATCTGGTCCATGAATCTGGCCCCGGTTCGGGTATCGCTGATTTCCACATTGGGAGCAAGGGCCTTGACCTCCTGCTGGACTTCTCCCAGTATCGATCCGGGATCGCGGGCCGCTCGCACATAGAGCGTAGCGGTCGCTCCGGGGTTCTGGCGCAAGGGCAAATAGATGCAAGGCTGGGGGGCTTCGCCCAAGGTGGTGTAATTGCTGTTCTTGACAACTCCGATTACCTTGCGACCGACTGAATCCCCCGCAAGGCGGAGGCGCTTTCCAATTGCATCCCCACCAGGCCAATAGCGCAGGGCAAGATCTTCGTTGATGATGACGACGGGGAGGGATCCATCTCGATCTGCGTCGGTGAAGTCCCTGCCATCGAGGAGCGGGATGCGCATCACTTTGAAGTAATCCACGTCGACGGTGTTGGTGACGCTGTTCATCATCTCGGATTTTCTTTTCTGCTCCTGGCCTTCAATCGAGACGCCGCGCGAGGCGCTCGACCAGAAGGGCATGTTGGAAGCCCATGTTGCTGCAGCGATGCCGGGGAGTCCTGAGACGCGATCCTTAACGTCGCGATGAAAAACCTGCAACTGCACTGCATCGTATCCCACCTGCTCCGGGTCCATCATGAAGACAGCGAGGTGATTCTCGTCGAAGCCGGGATTGATTGTGTAAGCGTGTTGAACGGCGCGGAAAAAGAGAGAAGCAGCGACGAGAGATACCAGCGAAAGCGCAACCTGGCCACCAAGAAGGACCTTTTGCAATCGCGCACTGCCCGCGGAAGGTGCAGAAAGGTGAGAGTCTTCTTTCAGGTTGTTGACCAGGTCTGTTTTTGATGCTCGCAAAGATGGTATGACACCGAAGATGAAAGCAGTCACGATCGACAGCAGGAATGCAAACACGAAGACAGTGCTGTCGAGCTTGGGATCCGCCAGGTTGCGAGCGACATCAGGCGGGCGAAAAGACCAGAGGAACCGGCAGCCTTCATAACCGACCCCAAGCCCCAAGGCTCCGCCGAACATGGCAATAATGAAACTCTCGGTGATGAGTTGGCGAAACAGGCGGCCCCGGCTCGCGCCGATGGCCAGGCGTACGGCATTTTCCTGCTGTCGTTTTACCGCCCGGGCCATGAGCAGATTGGCGACATTCGAACAAGCGATGATCAGCACTAATCCCACGATGGCAAGCAGGACCGCACTCACAAACCGTGCGCCGCCTTCGCCGCCTGTGCTGGAGAATAGCGCTGTCGTGATTGGCTGCACCGAAATGGTGTGGCCCGCATTGGCATCGGGGAATTCCTGCTGGAGACTGGACGCGATGGTTTGGAGATTGGCTTGAGCCTGACTGCGATCAATGCCGGTTTTAAGTCTCCCGACCACTTGGAAGAACGGCTTTTCCCGGTCACGTAAGATGTCCTGCATGGGAAGCGGCAAGACCTGTGCCGCCATCGTGGCTGGAAGCCATACATCAGGACCGAAGATGGCGCTGACTCCGAGGAATCCCTGGGGAGCAACCCCGATGGCGGTGAATGGTATTTGGTTAATCACCATGGTTCGGCCGATGATGTTTGCATCCTGGTGGAAGCGAATCTTCCATGCGCTATAGCTGAGGACCGCGACGGGTGCACTGCCGGCCGTGCTGATTTCTCCGGGCACAAAGAATCGGCCCTTGACCGGCAGGAGACCGAGAGACTCAAAGTACCCAGATGTCACGAGTTGTCCAAACAGGCGCTCGGATCCGGCGTTTTCAGTTAGGGTGAGCACGAGTGGCGGAGAGAAGCCGCCAGCGCTGCTGAGGGCGGTATTCCTGCTCTGATAGTCCTTCAGGTTCAGATACGAGGTTGGCAGAAGACTGCCGGACTGCTTCTGGCCCTTGGCATCCGTCGTATAGAGCGAAATGAGATGCGAAGGGTCGGACGCGGGGAGCGGATGCAGAAGGATGGTATTCACCACGGTGAAGACGGTGGTGGTTGCGCCAATTCCCAGCGCGAGGGTCAGGATCGCGAAGAAGGAAAAAGCAGGCGCTCTGCCCAGGCTGCGCATCCCGTATTTGGTGTTGCGGAGAAGGTCGGAGACCAGGCGTCGCGTACGCTCTTCGATTTGTGGTTGGGCCGATGTTGTCACAATGGATTGATTTCAATCCCAATCGTGCCCACGCGCGATTAAGAATTGCAAACTCTGGTTAAGATTTGTAAAGCGACGAGCCCGGATGAGAATGCGACCAGGAGTGCCGACTCAATCAATCGCGTCAGCGGGCGGAACTCGATTCTGCCGCGGGGATGGTGATACTAACTTTGAGGCCTGGCGGATGCGCGTTCTCTGCGCGGATCGTGCCTTCGTGGATTCGAATGACGCGGTCGGCAATCGCCAGGCCCAGGCCGGTGCCTCCGGATTCACGATCGCGCGCCTCGGCTACGCGATAAAACGGCCGGAAGATTCTTTCCAGATCGTTGTCGGGAACCCCCTTTCCGTGATCGCGAATAACGAGCAGGACATTCGATTTGTTATCGGGCTCAAGCGAAACTTCGACGGAAGTCGCGGCTTCGGTGTAACGAATTGCATTGCGCACGATATTCTCAATGGCGCTGTGCACCAGCTCGGCGTTTCCACGTGCATAACAATGTTCCGGAGCGGCCACGATCACGGTGACGTTCCGCTTCTGGGCTTCGAATCGGGCGTCGTCGACGATCTGGCGCACAAGCTCGGTGAGATTCACGCCGGTCATTTCTACCGGTACGGTCGTTGTATCGAGCCTTGCAAGGGTGAGCAACCGTCCGATCATCTCGTTGAGGCGCACGAGGTCGGATTCCATGTGATTAAACGGGAGGTCGCCGGCTTTCCCCTCTCTCGCCAGATCGAGTGCGACGTTCAGTCTTGCGAGCGGAGACCGCAGTTCGTGGGAAATATCGAAGATGAGCTGACGCTGCCGCGAGATGAGTTCCTCGATGCGCGTCGCCATGGTGTTGAAGTCGCGGCCGAGGGCGCCAAGCTCGTCACCGCGGCGTTCGATGCTGGCGGCTGCTCGCGTGTTGAGGATTCCTCCTGCCAGTTGCTGGGCTGCCTGTCGCAGGCGCAGAATCGGCGCGGTGATATAGAGCGTAAGCAGGTAACAGATGAAGCCGGAAACAGACAATGCGACCGCAAATCGCAATAAAACTGCGGCTCTATCCATCCCCAATGCAGCGCGCGGTCCGGCGGGAAGCTCGGTGGCAAAAATGTGGTCGCGCCCGCCGCTTCCCGGCAGGATCTGCGCGACGCGAACTAGGCCATATTTGACGGCGAATTCAGGCGAGCGGGACGCGGCTACGCGGGAGCGCATATCGGCGAAAGTCTGGCAGCCTTTGCCGGCTATAGGATTTCCATTTCCATCGAAAAGGCAGGCGCGCAGTTGAGTGTCTCGTTCCAGACTTTCGATGTACGACGAAGCAGCGGGCGCTCCGCCGCGTTCCAGTTCTGCCAGCGCGATCATCCCTGAAGATCTCGCAGTGTCGGTCAAGCTCGCGTGCCATCGTGAAGGCACTCCTCCCGGACCAAGAACAAAGGTGATGACCACTGCAATTCCGGTAGCAAACGCGGTTGCCCAGAACCAGAAGAATATCTTGAGGAAAAGGCTGTGCATGGTGAGCTTCATTTCGGCTCGTTCCTCACCACTAAAAGATATCCGCTGCCACGAATGGCCTTGATCCGCTCCACGCCCTGACTCGTCCCAAGCTTTTTTCGGATGTTACTCACGTGTACATCGATGACGCGATCGAACGGTCCCAGCTTCCGGCCGAGAACTGCTTCGGTGAGTTCTTCTCGCGTGACGATGCGGCCGGCGTGCTGCATCAACATTTCGAGCAGGGCAAATTCTACGCTGGTGATGGGGATTAGCCGGCCCTGAATCCGTGCCTCGCGCGAGGCAGGATCAAGACGCAGATCCCCGACAATAAGAGGAGGCGTTCCGGCTGCGATGCGAAGGCTACGCCGCAAAATTGCGCGAATCCTGGCAATCAGTTCGCGGGGATTGAAAGGCTTGGGAAGATAATCGTCGGCCCCGATCTCGAGACCGAGGATACGATCGACATCTTCGCCGCGTGCGGTCAAGATCAACACAGGAATGGGAGACTGCTCCCGCACGCGGCGCAGCACATCAAGGCCGCCCATCCCGGGGAGCATCAGGTCGAGCACTACCAGCGAATGCTCACGCGAGAGCGCCCGCTCAAGCCCGCGAACGCCATCATGTACGGCTTCGATCTCGAAACCTTCATCGCTTATGCGTGCGGCGAGCAGCTCGCAAAGCTCGATGTCGTCGTCGATGATAAGCACGCGGTCCATGGAGATTTATTGCACTCTCCGATGCTATTCCATCGCCTGAATCGCGTCTCCACATTTACAAAACTTTACCCTGCTTAACCAATCTTGACCGCACTGCGACCGCTCCGATGTTCGAATCGGACTGTAGCGAGGTGCTTCCATGATGCGAAGGATCGTTTGGACAACATTAGGAGCGGCGTTGATTGTCGTCGGCATCACCGCCGCATCGACACAGACAAAAACGTGGCGCGGAGGTCACGGCCCCTTCTGGTTTCATCACGGCCCGATGGGTTTCGTCGCCCGCGAACTCGACCTGAGCGAGACGCAAAAGTCGCAAATCAAGACCCTATGGCAAGGCGAGCGGCCGAACATTGCAGTGCTGGTTCGCGAGTTCGCGTCGGAACAGAAGGAGATGGATGCGATCTCATTCCAGGACGGCGCAGCCGACGAGGGCAGGATGCACGATATTTCAGCGCGGGAAGGTGCGATGCTGGCAAAACTCTTCGTGGAGAAGGAAAAGCTCACGGGGAAGATCTACTCCCAGGTTTTGAATCCCGCCCAACGCATGAAAGCGGATGAGCTGCGGAAAGGCTGGAGCTCACGTCTTGAACATGTCGCAGACCGGATCGGCGACGCGACAGGAAAGTGAGAACATTGTGTTTTTCCGAATCAGAGATTCCGTTTTGCCGCTCGTCCTGATCGCTGGTGCGGTTGCTGGATGGGCTTCGCCAGTGAGCAGCAAACTGCTTGAACTGGTTCCCGAAGGAGCGCAGATCGTGGCCGGGATCGAGGACCCGCACAGTCCGAGCTCGAGTGGCCGGCTGCTTCTTGTCACCCATAGTTGCCATCTCGATTTCAAGGACTGGGTTGCTATGAGTGGTGTCGATCCTGACCGGGGATCGGATGAGATCATCGAGGTGGCCACATCGTCTTCGGAAGGAGAGCTCAGGGAGCATCTTCTTCTGGTGGCGGGCCGTTTCGATCGAGAACGTATTTTCCACGCTGCTCTCGGCAATGGCGCGTCAATGGCCGAGTACCGCGGGCAAGGGTTGCTGGTGGTGCAGCCATTTGCGCGTGAGAGGCAGGAAATGGATGCCGCGCGCTGGATGGCCATTCTGGATGATCGCACGACGATCTTCGGATCTCCGGAATTGGTTCGGCAAGCACTGGATCGGTATTTGAGTGGCGCCAGTCCGGATCCAATGCTGGTGGAGCGCCTGCGCCAACTCCATCCCGATGTGAATTCATGGAATGTAGTGGCAATGCCGGGGCCGATGTTTGCCCGCCACGTAAAGCCGGGCCAGTTGCACGCCCTATGGACCCATCTTCTCGACGGGGCAGACGAACTGACCCTGGGGATTCACTGCGGTTCGACCGATCGCATTGATTTTGCCGTTCGCGCGGTGAGCAGCCAGACCACATCACCCCTGGCTCGACTGGCGGCCGTGCCGCGCGTGATGTTCGCTGACCTTGCCATCGGCATGAAACCGAAGCTCCGGAATCTCTCTGTCGAGAGTGGCCGGGTGCGCGGTTCGTTTCTGGTGCCGGGCGAACAATTCGAGGATTGGCTCACATCGGTGTTCGCGGGGAGCCCGTCGGGTTCTATTCCCCAACCACGACATTGATCGGATAACGAGACGTGGCAGCGAGTGTTCTTGCCGCTCCCATGAGCATCGTTCAACACCTACAGGAGGAACACCGATGAAATCGAATTTATCGAATTTGACATTCCCAACAAAGTTGACTGTCACAGGCCTTGTCGGGTGCGCGGTTGCGATCTGGATGCAGTGGTTGTCCGGCGATCCTGCATATCCGAAGTTTCCTCCCGGGCCCGTCTTCTTCGTCGCCATTGCGGCAATCGTCGCGTTTGGTGCGCGCTGGTGGTGGACCCCGCTGATGGGTTCCCTTATTGCACTCCTTGTCACGTCGGGATGGTTCGCGAGGCTTCCAAGGCACATGCAGCTTCTCACGCATCCGGGCAGCATAGGGCACTTCGCTCCGGGTATCTTCCTGGGCACGCTTGGGATGATTGTCTTCCTGCTGCTTACCGATGTGGCGGGCCTGGTGGCCACAGTCCTGAATTACCGCACCAGAAAAGATACGACCGATACTTCAAAGATGGTTCTGCGCTTTTTCGGTGCCATTTTTGTGCTCATGGGCGTGGTGGTGATTGTAAGCGGACTTCACGCAGACGGTTATCACAACCTGATGCATATCGTTTGGGGTGCGCTGGCGCTTGGAGCAAGCTTTCTGGCTGGGAGAGCAGCGAAGCTATTCTGCATCGGCTCAGGCATCTTCTATCTGACGCTGGCGGTTCTTGGACTGACAATCGGCGATTCCGCCATGGGAAGAGCGTGGCAAGCCGGACCGATGCTCTTGCACACAGGGGATCATGTTTTTCATCTCGTACTGGGCACTATCTTTCTGAGTTTCGGGGTCGTGTCCGGACGGAAAGGCTATCAAGAAAAGCCCGCATGACTCTCGATCACCTGTGCGGTGGTCTTCACTTCACAAATCCCTGATTACACGCGTGTTGCTGGTCTTTTCGGCCATCGCTAATGATAAACGGGGATCGCGACGGCGATCCCGAACCGCACCCAGTTCCCGGATTCCAGTCGCCATGCCGACTAGTCAGGACTATCCGCCGTCGACGAGCGATTTGGCGGCGATTGGGCGCTAATCGAGCGTCCCTTTAAGATCAGACGGGACAAGGCCGGTACCCGGGATCCGATCGAGACAGTGTTGTTTTAGCCCTCGGGTGTTGAGTTTGCGGTATTCCCGGTCCCCTAATGCGAGGGACGGGGGCACCCTCATCTGTAGCTAAGAAATGGCCGGAGACCGGGGCCACCCCCCACACTTTGATTGGCCACACTTTAGGAACTACGAAGTCGGTGGGAAATTCATTCGTTTGACCATCTGGCGAAACCGTTCATCATCGCGGACGGTATACCACCGTTGGTCAAGCCTTAACCAAACAAGCCAATGAGTTTTTTCCCGGAATCCCTGCTCTAGAAGGGCAATCGCCGGATCTCGTTCATCCCGGCCGGCAGCCACAAGAGCCGAGCCGTAAGCAGTTACGTATCGCTCTTTTGACAACTTCTCCAGATCTCTCGTGATCAGCTCGGCTTGGGCACGATACCCCGCTTTCCCATATGCATTACCGAGTGCAGCTGAAGCGACAGGCCATTTATTCAGCCCGATTTCTGCTTCCCGATACTCCAAAATCGCTTCTTCAAAACGCCCAGTGGCCTGATAGGTTCGACCCAGCCAAAGGCTCGCGAGGGCAAAATGTGGATTCATCGCAAGTACCGATTTCAACTGTCGCTCGGCTCGTCCATAGTCGCTCGAATAGAATGCCTCGAACCCGATATCCGTTTGTATCGCTAGAGACAGCGGATCCAGCCTTCGCGCTTGCTCAATCTCCACGCGCGCTTCCGCAAAGCGAACCATTGCAGTGAGGTACACACTGTACCAATGATGTCCCGTCGCGTAATTGGGCGCGAGTTCTATCGCGCGCCTAAACTCCTTTTCCGCGCCGTTCCAGTCCCAATCGTAGTAGAACTGCACGTACCCCAATGAGGCATGAGCCTCTGCGTCCGAACTGTCGATTTGCAATGCTTTCTCCGCCGCAGCGCGAGCTAGCGGAAAACACGCCTGCGGAGCCAGATAGCTAAAGTAGCCGAGCGTCGTATAGGAATCGGCCAGCCCCGCATACGCCTCCGTGAAAGACGGTTCCATCTGAATGGCCTTGCGATACTGAGCAACGCTCTCCAGCAGTCCCGATTCGTCTCGCTGATTCCAGGCGGAACGCCCTCTCAAATAGGCTTCATAAGCCTCCGGCCTGATGTTTCTGGCGGGTCCTGCCTTGATCTGAACTTGAGTCTCCACCTGGCGGGCGATCGTGTAAGCGATCTCGGACTGCATGTCCAGGATCTCGTTCAGCTCCCGATCGAAATTTTCAGCCCACAGATGCCGATCCAGCCTGGCATCGATAAACTGTACTGTCACCCTCACGCGCGTCCCGTCGCGCTTCACCGTGCCCTCGACAATGTAATCTGCCCCCAATTCGGCCGCGATCTGCTTGAGCGGCTTCTGCTTCTCTTTGAAGCGGACCACCGACGTTCGCGAAATGACATTCAGCTTACTGATGCTGGCAAGGTCGGTGATGATTTCATCGGTGATTCCCGCAGCAAAAAAGTCCTGCTGCGGATCGCCGGACAGGTTGTCGAAAGGAAGAACTGCGAGTGTTCCCAGGCTCTCCGGGCTACCCGAACAAGATCGGATCCGATATGTAGCGCCCGCGGCGAGCAAAATCGTTGCAAGAATGACGATTTGCCACCGGCTCGTGAGCATTCTTCTAGTTATACCGGCGGCCGGTTTGCCATCCTCCTCGACGGACGTATGATCCGTCACCGCCACGAGAAGCCGATATCCCTTCCTGGGCAAAGTTTCGATGAAGCGTGGAGCCTCAGCCGAGTCCAGGAGAATCTCGCGCAACTTTTTTACGGCAATGTTCAATCCCTGATCGAAGTCTCCGTGGGCCGTGTCAGGCCACAGACCCTGGCAAAGTTCTTCTCGAGTCACTACCTCCCCGGGCCGTTGCAGCAGCATGAGCAACACTGCGAACGGCTGGGGCTGGATTCTGATTCGCGCTCCACCACGGCGAAGTTCTCCCGTATCGGCAGACGCCTCGAAAGCACCGAAGCGAAAGACTTTCGCGTGTGAAGCGGGGATTTGGATAGATGGAACCCCACGGGACTTGGAGCGGAGTCTACCATAATCATGGCCGGCCAGAAACATCGAGCGCTAAGTGCTTGGCTTTGCGGATCTTGCATGGATAGGCAATGGATAGTCTTCGTCTATTGATTCGCTTCTTCAGAGGAGACAAGATTCTGAAACCGCGAAACCCGCGGCAAAGGAAACCCGATGCTATCTGCTAAAGCAAACACCGCGCTTCTGGCGCTCAGTCTTTGTGCCTTACCCTGCTTTGCCGGCGGGCCAACCGAAATCCCCTTCAACGCCGGCCAGATCGTTCTCGAATCCATCGGCCGGGTAAACAACTCGGGAGCAAACTCCGTGCAATTTGGGTATGCCAGCAAAGTCGCTGGCATTGGCAATGCTTTCCTGACGAATACGGCCGCAGATCAAAATGAGTCCACCGCTCGTTTCACCTTTTATACCCAAGTGGTGAACCGGCGAGTCACCACCAATGGCCCTTTGACGATTATCGTCCGCGAGGGAACAACTGCGTTGTACTTGAACTCGTCACCGGCCAGCTTCGCCACTCCCGATTCATTTCGCTCAGGCACTCCAATCCAAACGTCGATTATCCATCAGCAAGTCATAGTCGACACGATCGAGAAGACATTCACGGTGGTGAATTCAAATACGATCACCTCGACCGAGCACTTCTGGCTCGATGGGACAGAATACGAGCTCGGAGATCCCGGGCAAGTCTTCAGAACTCGGCTAATAGGAGTGCTCACTGTCCGGGATGGAAGTGCGCCGCCCCCCACCGGTTATTTCTCCGGATATTCCGAAGGCGTTAAAAAGTAATCTGCATGCGATTCCCGAGCAATCGAGCGTGGTGCTGGTGGTCATCGCCAGCACCGCGCGGCAAAGAGATTCCAGAACGGAAGCAATTAGGTGCGCTCAGCCGGGGACTCGGCCTTTGGGCTAAACAGTTCCGATTTGGCGCCCCGATTTTCAAATGATTACTAAAGGGCAATGCACTTTTCCATCATGGGATACTCACCCAAAACAGGATCGGTCCTGAAAAACGGGGAGCTGTCCAGGAAAGTGGTTGAGGGACGATGCTGTCGTTGCGGCGCTGGAGGGCCGCAGCAATGGCGAAATCTGCTTCTGGGAAGCGCAAACGATCTCCGAAATCAGTCCTGAAGCTGCCAGATTTGGAACAATCGAAGACAGCCGTTCTGAAGAGCCTGACGTCGACCTGTTCCCAGAGAACGTATGAGCATGCAATCCGCGAGTTCATCGACTGGTATTGTTCTGAGCCACGGTCGGCCTTCAACAAGACCGTGGTGACCCGGTATCGAATTGCCCTCGAGCAGAAGCACTACGCTCCGTCCACGATCAACCTCCGGCTGGCGGCTGTTCGCCGGCTCGCATATGAAGCAGCTGATTGCGGCTTGTTGAGCGCAGACCTTGCGGCAGGGATTCGGCGTGTGAAAGGAGCCCGCCGCCTCGGTGTTCGTATCGGAAATTGGCTCACGGCGGAAGAGGGGAAGCGTTTGCTCGGGGCGTATGAAACCGCCACTTCACGTCAGCTAAGGGATCGAGCCATGGTCGCCGTGTTGATCGGCTGTGCGCTTCGGCGGGCGGAGGCGGCTGCACTGAGGATAGAAGACTTTCAACTCCGCGAGGGACATTGGATCATCGCCGACCTGAAGGGAAAGGGCGGTCACATCCGGACCGTCCCCGTTCCGGATTGGGTGAAGACGAAAATCGATGCTTGGACGACGGGCGCAGGACTCACTGAGGGGATATTGTTCCGAGCGATGAATAAAGCCGGTCGAGTTTGGGGAAATGGGTTCACTCCAAAGGTCATCTGGTCCATTGTGAAAGAGGCGGCCGCAAAATCCGGGCTGTCTGGCCTGGCTCCCCATGATTTACGCCGCACATGCGCGCGTCTGTGTCATCAAGCCGGCGGCGAACTAGAACAGATTCAATTCCTCGTGGGGCATGTCTCGATCGAAACTACGGAGCGTTATCTCGGATGCAAGCAGCGGCTCCGCAACGCTGTCAACGACAAGATCGGCCTCGAACCGGATGGCTCGTAATCGCTAGGATTAGTCCCAAATCCCGACATTTGGGGACTAATTTGGGCTGGAAACGTGGTTTGGCGATTTACCACTCGTCGAGAACCCTGGGGGCTACCCAAAGCCATAGCAAGCGCTCAAACCCGGACGGCGGCATCCTCGGATCATCTTGGGTCGAAAATAACGAAGCGTTCTGAGTGGCTGACGTATACGCGCTGAAAGAGCACCGTAGGCAATATCCCGTCTTCCTCACGATCTGGAACGTTCTGCGGCCCACTGGCTGGCGTCACGAAGGGCACCTTCCGAACGATGAGGCTACCAAGCCTCATATCCTGCGGAGGCAGAACCGCGAACGCCTTGCGCGCATCGCTTACCTCCGATCCCTGAACCTTCGCCCTCTTGAGTAACGGCTGTTCCAGCTCCCTGTTACCGGCATACAGAATCGTGCCGTCGCTGCCGGAGTCGACCTGCAGCAGGATCGGGCGGGTTCCTGTATCGGAGAGATTGACTGAAATGACGAGTCGTTGAGAGAACGGCAGGTCGTTTCCGGGGTGCTTTGATGTCGTCAGGGGAATCCGTTCGCCGAGAAGGTATTTTTCCATAAGATTTGCTTCGTCGAGACAGAGTAGTCCGTGAGAATAGTCGACGAGCGTATTGAAATGGGCGAGAAAGTTCTCTCCGAGAACACCCCGGATCCGTGGATCTGCCGCCCGGATTGGCCCCAGATCTTGGACGACGGCAAGTGGCTTTAAGACTGTTTCTGACCCCGCCTCCAACGAATCCAATATCCCGACAGACACCTTGGAATAGGCCGCGGTGGCGACCAGGCCGACCGTACCCTGCGATCTCAGGTTAAGGTGGGCCGCGAGCGCTGGGTCGATCACGTTGAGTTGGCTGCCCGTGTCGACCATGAAGTCGAATGGGCCCGACTGGTTGATCTTCACAGGAATAATGAGCAAGGCATTGGCGACTAGGCGCGTTCTGATGCCGGCGATGTTACCCGGGCAGCGCGTTTGCGCCTGGCTGGAAATCGCCGCGAAGCCAATTGCGGCGACAAGAAGGACACCGATGGAACAGCAGAGCGATGGGAATTTCATGTCGGCCTCCGCTCGCGGGTGCGAGCCGAAGGCGACATTGACGGCTATATCTGGCTACCTCAATGGATTGGGGGTAGAATCCATGTCAATGAAATATGGAAAAGATGTTGATTGGGTTAACTGCTGGCGATTGTTTGGCTTGAAATAGCATGGCGTAAGGTGAGAGACGAACCGCAAGGGCAGCCTTGAACCGCAAGGAAGCTTCCCCCAATGGCTGAAACACCATCCCGGCCCCGGCTTGTACGTTTTGGCGCGTTTGAGGCAGACGTGCAAACGGGGGAGCTGCGCAAAGATGGCGTGAAGCTGAAGTTCGGCGGGCAGCCGTTCCAGGTGCTTGCCATCCTGCTGGAGTTCCCCGGAGAAGTAGTGACTCGGGAGGAACTTCAGAAACGTCTTTGGCCAGACACATTCGTTGACGTGGAGCGTAATCTCAATACCGCGATCAACAAGATCCGGGAGGTGCTCGGCGACTCGGCGGACAGCCCGCGCTTTGTCGAGACGCTGCCACGCCGCGGGTATCGATTCATCGCGCCGGTCGAAAATAGCTCCCTTCTCACTTCCGAAGATACGAGCAGCTCGCCCGTTCTTCCTGCCCAGGAAACTCGCTCAAGTGCCTCGCGAAAATCCCCATTGCGATCAGGGGTCATCCGTACCGGAGTTCTTCTGGCCGGAGTGGTGTTGTTGGTTGCCGGGGCCCTCTTCATTTACGAACAGTTCCAGTCGACGCCGGTGTCGCAGCGGGCACTCACCCGTCTCACCTTTGAGGATGGCCTGCAGATCGGGGCCACCTGGTCCCCGGACGGCCGCTTCATTGCTTACAGCTCCAACCGCGGTCGCAAATTCGATGTCTGGGTGCAGCAGGTCAGCGGCGGCGACCCAGTGCAGGTCACGAGAGGACCGGGAGACAACTGGCAACCGGACTGGTCGCCGGATGGCAGGTATATAGCCTACCGCTCAGAGGAAGGAGAAGGCGGCCTGTTTGCCATACCTGCGCTTGGCGGCAATGGACAGGAGCGAAAGATCGCATCCTTTGGTTATTACCCTCACTGGTCTCCGGACAGCTCGGAAGTGCTCTTTGCAGCGGGAGGGATCTCCTTTTGGGACAAGCTTTACGTTGTCGGGGTCAATGCCGGTGCACCACGCGAGGTTCTGAATGGATTCTTGGCGCCGAACGGCAACCGTTTGATCTCTGCTGGCTGGCATCCGGATGGCAAGAGAATCACTGTCTGGCTGTGGAATGACTCACCATATCCTGAATTCTGGACAGTACCCATCGGTGGAGGCTCGGGTGTCAGAACCTCGATTTCCCCCAAACTCACAGAACAGTTGAAAGAGGTATCTGTTGGCGGTGGGATTCGGGAGTGGGACGAAGACGTCAGGTTTTGCTGGTCGCCTTCAGGAAACGCGATCTATTTCGAGCGCACATTCGGCGGTGCAAGAAATCTCTGGCGGATGAAGGTCGATCCACAAACTCTGCAGGCGAAGGCAATCGATCGGCTGACAACCGGCCCGGGACAGGATACAGAACCGGCCCTCTCTCCCGATGGAAAGCAATTGGCATACAGCGCGATATCGAAGAGTGTCCGTGCATGGGTGTTCTCGTTCGATCCACGGACCGGGAAAGTCCTCGACGAGGGGAAGCCGGTCACGCCAGCCTCGGTAGAAGGCTGGTACCCTTCCCTGTCACGCGATGGAAAACTCCTGATCGTCAGTGTGAATCGGAGCGGTCGATGGCAACTCTGGAGAAAGTCCTTTCTTGACGGGGAGGAGGGACCTCTCCTGGCCGACGATTATTTGCGCCGCGACCCGGCGTGGTCCCCCGATGGCCGGCGGTTGGCCTACTACCGGCAGAACCTTTCGACGAAGCTATACCAGCTTATGGTCTGGTCGGCTGAGGACCGCGACGAACGCCCCTTGACCGATCCAAGCACCGATCCTGTGGCGGTGTGGGATTGGTCCGCGGACGAAAAAGTGCTTCTGGTCGGAAAAGGCAATCCGGAAACCGGACGAACGGAAATAGGGTCCTTTCCGATCTCCGCCGCTCCCCATGCCAGTGGCCAGACACGAAGGCTTATCTTCGATGCTGCCTACAATGTTTACCAGGCCCATTTCTCGCCCGATGGCAAGTGGATCGCTTTTGAGGCCACGAGGAGTCAATCAACCCTCGCAGAATCCACTCTTTTTGCGATGCGCGCTTCCGGTGGCCCGTGGGTTCGGCTCACGGACGGCCAACATTGGGACGACAAGCCACGTTGGTCTCCGGATGGAAGAATTGTTTACTTTCTGTCCGGTCGGGAAGCTTTCTACAACGTCCGGGGTGTTCATTTTGACTCGGCCAGTGGCAAACCGCTTGGAGACTCGTTTCGAGTGACGAACTTCAATACTCCCGGCCAAGAGAGATTCAGTCTGTAGGAATGTCGATAAGTCAGGATCGACTGGTACTGAACGTGGGCCAATTCTCAGGAAGCATCTGGTCGATAAGCAAGGCGGACCGCTAGTAGCTTCAGAAGACGCACTACGAGGTGAACTGGGCCTGTTATCTAGGTGCCGGCCTTTGGGTCTATCCGGATGGCCGCTGGATCCTCTATTCGCTGGAAGGAGTTCCGAGGGGCGAGATCATGCTCCTCGATCACTTTCATTGATCCTCGTTTGTTGACTTCAGGGAGAGTCACTCATCCAGAACGGTTTGCTCGGCAAAACCCAGATAGGTAACGGTAGACGGGGATGTTGTAATGAATTTCACTTGTACGTAGAGTCCGCGACCTGTACTTCCGCCGCACTACTCATTCCGCGATAAATCGCCAACTCGCGTTTCCAGGCGCCCTAGGTGCTGGAAACGTGGTTCGCCCTTAGTCGACAGTTGAGATTCGAACCGCCACGATGGCTGGAGACTGGCCACCTCACCATTTGGTGAGGTGTAGCCACCTCAGCGCCAACGACTGCAGAACCACTCGTCCAATGAATCTCCACCGAAAATCCTAATGATTCATCGATGCCGGCTCCAGGCACTTGACATCGGGGTTCCAGGGGGCGAAAAGACCGCTCGGATCCGGTTTCCAGGTCCAGACGTGAAGGAACCAGAATCCGATCGACTCCACCTTCGTCAGGGCCTGCCCCATGATGCGCGGTGGCTCGGCGGATTTCCAGGCGGAGATCGGCACAAGAAATTCAACACCATTCAATTGAAAAGTGCCGTCCGGCATCTTCTCGTAGACCAGCACCTCCGGATGTTCCAGGTCGAGCGCCGTGTCGAGAAGGGCGTTGTTCTGAAAGTGATAACCCATCGCGCCTGCCGGCTGATGCTGGACGCAATCGGTCACCTGCTTGTAGCCGGCCGCTTCGGCGGCCCCAGTCGTCTTGAACTGGACGGTCGAAGTACGAATGGTCATAATGTCGCGATCGACTGCCTCGCCAAAGCCGCTCGGAACAATACCCGGCGCCGCGCCCATCTCTTTTGCGGGGGTTTGCGCCGCGCCTATTCCACCCAATGCCAAAACTGCGACCATCGTTCCGAACATCCACCCACTCCATTGAGTCCTCATCGTTTCTGCTCCATCCTTCCCTCTGTTCTTTCTTTTTAGCTACGAAGCCATCCTAGGGACGCTGCGGAACAGGCAGACATATGTTTTTGACAAACAGTCCTGCCGGGATGCCGAACTGGATTGAGGGTCTTGCCAACGCGGTCTGACATCGCTAAAGGCCGTTTCATCAAAAGCTGGCTGAGGCAAAGAGCCCGTCGTGGCAGAATGAAGCGGTAATGTCGCCTCAAATGCGTCAACGGATACGGCTGATCGTGGGGGTCTGGCTCGGCTGGACGATCGCCGGGCTTTTCTACATCATCCAGGACACCGTGCCTCGCCTCTATCGGGGCGGCGCCGTGCCCTGGAAATATGTCTTCGTTGGCTGGATGACGGGCATGTATGTTTGCGCGGCCCTGACGCCCGCGCTCTTTTGGCTCAGCAATCGGTGGCCGGTTGAGCGCCGCGTCACCTACGCCGCGTTGCATCTCTGTTGCAGCGTGGTTTTCTCAATCTTAGCCACTACGCTCGAAGTCCCGCTCTTGTTGCTGCTCGGCGTTTTCCCTGCGCCGCCTCCGCCTCCGTCGCTCGTAGCGGGAGTCAGGATCATGTTGTCGTTCGGCATCCAGGGGGGCGTCATCCGCTATTGGGCTGTCATCACGCTTCATGCAGTGTACCGGTCACAGCAGAACACCAAGACCCGCGAGCGGGAAGCATTCGAGCTGAAGGTGCAAGCATCCGAGCTCGCGCGGCAGCTTGCAACAGCGCAGTTGAGTTCCCTGAAGATGCAGTTGCAGCCCCATTTTCTGTTCAATACGCTTGGCGCCATCATGGTCTTGATTCAGCAGCAGAAGACAGCACAGGCCGAAGCCATGGTTCAGAAACTCGGGGATCTCCTCCGCCTTACGCTCGATGATGTGGAGGCCCAGGAGGTCCCACTCTGGCGCGAACTCGAATTCCTGAGACTGTATCTCTCAATTGAGCAGATCCGGTTCGAGGACCGGCTGCGAGTGCATATAGCGGCGTCAAGCGCGTTGTCAGAAGTTCTCGTGCCGCATTTGGTGCTTCAGCCGATTGTTGAGAACGCGGTTCGCCACGGACTTGGCCAAAGCGAGGAGGCGGTGAAAATCGAGGTGGTAGCGGCAAGATCAAATGGGTCGCTGAACCTCATCGTGTCCGATGATGGACCCGGACTTCTCGCGCCCAGGCCCGGCCGCTCCGGCATCGGGTTGGCCAATACCAGAAATCGGTTGACGCGGCTTTATGGCGATAGCGCGCATCTCGCCATCGATCCGGCTGCGGGCCGAGGTGTGCGGGTTACGATCACACTGCCAATCCGGACGGGGCCATCCGAGGGGTCAGTGGCCGAGGGCTCACTATGCGATTGACCGCCCTGATCGTGGATGACGAGCCCCTCGCGCGCCAGGGATTGAAGCTGTTGCTCGGCCGCCAGTCCCAGGTCGAGTCAGTCTCCGAGGCGCGCAACGGACGCGAAGCCATTGCTATCATTCGTGAAAAGAAGCTGGACCTCGTGCTCCTCGATGTGCAGATGCCGCGGACCGATGGCTTTGCGGTGGTCCATGCCATCGGAGCAGAGCGCATGCCGCCCGTTATCTTCGTCACCGCGCACGACCAGTATGCGATCCGGGCGTTCGAAATCGCCGCAATCGATTATCTCCTCAAACCGGTAACCGAGCAACGGTTTGAGCTCGCGTTCCAGCGGGCCATTGGCAGGCTGCCAGGTGCGCCGCACGAAGATGCCACCAAACGAGTGCTGGCCATGCTCGACGCCATCGCGAATCCGCCGCGGCAACTGGAGCGATTCGCGATTCGATCCGGTGAGAACACCACCTTCGTGCAAGTCAACGAGGTGGATTGGATCGAAGCCTTCCAGAATTACGTCCGGCTACACGCGGGGGCGGCAACGTACCTTCTCCACGTACCGATGAACACCATCGAAGGCGTGCTCGATCCCAACCGCTTCCTGCGCATCCATCGATCGCACATCGTAAACGTCCGGCGCATTGCGCAGCTGTGGTCGATCGCACACGGTCAGTATGCCGTCGAACTCAAGTCAGGACAACGCCTGCAATCCGGGCGCACCTACAGCGAACGCATCCGCCGCACACTTACCAATCCGTTCTGACCGGCCTTGAGGATTCAGCCGGATCACCCCCCGCAGATATGGAATGCAAAGGGACGCTTGCGTTCCACCCTGCAAAGATTTTTCTCGCACCGGGAACTTTTTCACGACAGCGCGTAATCATGGATGTCTATGTTCAAGCGGCTAGGGCGCAGGCGGCTCGATGGGGAACTGAGCGATTCGGAGTTGCACCGGGCGGCGCTCGCCGGCAGCGGGGAGGCCATGGCAGCGCTTTACCGGAGACATGGGGGGCTCGTGTACCGGTTCACCCTGCAAATGAGTAGAAACGACACGGTCGCGGAGGAGATTACGCAAGATGTGTTCCTCGCGCTTCTCACCCAAATCGACCGGTTTGACGCCGAGCGAGGTGAGCTTTCCACGTGGCTCTGCGGGATCGCACGGCGCCAGGTATGGAAGCATCTGCAGCGAAGCGAAACAGCGGGTGTGTTCGACGAGGAGATCGCAGACGGATTGGAATTCTCCGGCGACGGGCCGGCGGAGCTATTGCTGCGCCGTGAGGCGGTCGCCGCTGTTCGGGCCGGGATGGATGAGTTGCCGGCGGCTCTGCGCGAAGTCATGATTCTGTGTTCGCTCGAGGAGATGAGCTATGAACAGGCGGCGCAGGTGTTGTCGGTGCCGGTGGGCACGGTGCGCTCCCGGCTGCATCGAGCCAAAGCGCGGCTGGCAGGGTTACTGCGTGGAGAGGTGGCGAGCATGAGGAGAAAGACTCAATGACGACAGATCGAGAGTTGGACGAAATCCTGGCGGAGATTGGGCGCGAACATCGGGCAATTCACGTCCCGCAAACCCTGGAGGTAGCACTGCGCGCTGAGGCGGGTCGCCGAAAAGATTCGATCGAGGCGCGGAAGCTGAGGTTGAGGTGGACTTCGGCCGCCGCGGCGATGTTGCTGGCGGCCATCGCGACCAGCGGGGCCCTATGGCAGTTGCGGAACGCCCACCGGCACCAGGATCACCACGTGCAGTCTGTGTCGACGCCCCAGGCCGTGCCTGAGCAGCCGCTCGCTTCAGCACCGATCGCAGCGCGCAACGATGGCGGGGCAACAACTTCGTCGCGCGCGCGCAAGGCGGGCACAGACCGCCCTCGCGCCCATGAAGCCTCGACGAACATGGCAACC
Source organism: uncultured Acidobacteriota bacterium (assembly GCA_963730805.1). Lineage (GTDB taxonomy): Bacteria > Acidobacteriota > Terriglobia > Terriglobales > Acidobacteriaceae > Telmatobacter. Next base: position 19,662 of record CAVSTL010000004.1, read on the forward strand.
GTGAACTCGCTGGACGAGTTTGTTCCTCTGCCGGTGAGCGAAGGGTTGCCGCCCGCGGCGGAGTTGAGCGTGGTGCGGATCAAGCTGGAGGGAAGTGATCTTCGGCAGTACGGTTTGGAAGCGCCGGCCGACGCCGTTGCGCGAACCATGTTGGCAGAGTTTGTGGTTGGCGAGGACGGGCTTCCGCGCGCCATTCGCATCGTTCGGTAATCCTTGAGAATTCGGAGAGGAGTTGTGATGAAGACAATGCGTGGGTTCAGGGTGGCCGCGGCGTTACTGCTTTCGGCCGCGATGGGTTCGGCCATGGTGGGCCGGGCGCAGAAACCGTTGGCTGAGGTCCAGCAGGACGCGGGTCCGCAGGAAAAACATTCATCGGAGGTAGCGTTCCTGGTGCAGCCGGACAATGAATCGCCCGAGGGACAGGAGGCGCGGCAAAAGGTGACGCTGGAGATCGCCGCGCGCACGCTGGAGGTGGTGAAAGGCAAGCCGTATTCGGCCGACACCACGACCGAAACCGTGCAGACCCTTGCTGACGGGAATCGCATCGTTCATCGAACCGTGAGCGAGTTCTATCGCGACAGCGACGGCCGGACACGGCGCGAGCAGACATTCGGCAATGTCGACCCCGAACATCCGTCCCCGCACGAGGTGAAGGTGTTTGTCGACGACCCCGTGAGCGGGTTGGCCTTCGTGCTGGATCCGGCATCGAAATCGGCGGATAAGGTCCACCGGACGCGCCGGTTTTTGGACGAGCGCAATGCCGAAGACGATGGCGCGCGGATCATGATCAAGTCTGATGGCGAGGAGGGAGAACAGGGTGCGGCCGGACTCATGTTAATCAAGTTCCGGGATGAGCATTCGGGCGATCCCAATACCAGCCTGCCCCTGATACTGGACGACAAGCGGGACGTGGCAAAGGAAGATCTGGGAACCAGGAACATCGATGGAGTCGACTGCAACGGTACCCGAACGACAACCGCAATTCCTGCCGGCGCCATTGGAAATGAAAAGGCGATCTCAATGGTGAGGGAAACATGGTACGCGCCGGCAATCGCTGCGGTCGTGGAATCAACTACGGAAGATCCTCGCTATGGGAAAACGACGTAACATCTCACCAATGTGCAATTGAGCGAGCCGGCGCGGTCGCTGTTTGAGCCGCCCGGCGATTTCAAGATAAGCGTGCGGAAGTAGATTGCAGATCTTGGATCGAAACCAGAGGGAAGGCCGATCGGCACTTCCCTCTTTTACATTGCTGTATAGATTTCGTTGGTCGAACCATCGAGTTGCACACGGCGTTCGACGGGCAAAGATACCCTCATACTGGATACGCACCTTGCCCTCGTTGAGCGGCCACCAGTGGGGATGCTGTTGACAGTATTCGATGAGTGACTCGAACTGTGGCTGTTGAAGGACTCGAATCTCAGAAACCCCGCACAAATTTAGGGATAGAAAATGTCTAGGCGACCGCTGCAGATCGTTTCTAGGGCATCCTGACGCGACCCAATTTCTGTGGATTCTTGGAATGTGAGTTTTTCAACAGTCACCCCTGTTCTCGCCAAATGAGACCGGGGCCGGTAATCGAAGGATGCCCCATCCTACTCAGCCCAGCTTACGGGTGGATGAAAGCACCACTCGAGATGCTTGCCTCAAACTTTTCAATTGCGCTCGCCATGATTGTCATCGTGAACGCATGGGCAATGCTTGACCGCGCCCCATAGGCGATCATCAAACGATGCTTGGCCGGCTGCTTAACGGCCAACAACAGACAGACTCCAAGTGCCGTGTTAAGGCTGAGAAACATCGGCATGACGTCACTATGCCCGCTAAGCCACTTGCCGTTCCACAGATTGTCTAACAGGAGATAGCCCCAAAGCGCACTTTGGCAACGGTGAACAATCAAAGATCTTTCTCTCTAGCTCTTCCAGTCAGAGAGCAAGCGCTTTTGCACTTTGCCGAGTGCGGTGCGGGGAAGGCTCTCAACAGCAATGAAGGCACGGGGAATTTTGAAGGAGGCAAAGTCCGGCAACGCTCTTCCAGGTCTGCCGGATCGAATGGCTTGCGCGCTACGATGTAAGCCACGGGTACCTCGCCCCGGACTGGATCGGGTTGACCGGCTACTACAGCTTCGGCCACCTCTTCTTGCTCCATGAGAAAATCTTCGATCTCGCGAGGATAGATGTTGAAGCCGCCGGAGATGATCAGGTCACTCTTGCGGCCCAGTAGGGTGTAATAACCGTCCTCGGAAATCTCTCCCATGTCGCCGGTACGAAACCAACCGTTGTCGAATGCCTCCGCGGTTGCGTCAGGACGGCGCCAGTAGCCGGCAAATACATTGGAACCGCGCAACTGGACTTCACCGTTGATAAGGCGCACGGAAACTCCGGGCAGAGGCAGGCCGACAGTACCAGCGCGGCGTTCCCCACGATAAGGATTGGAAATGTTCATGAGCGTCTCTGTCATGCCGTAGCGTTCGAGAATGGTGTGGCCGTAGCGCTGGCGGAATTCGTCCAGGATCGGAACCGGGAGGGGGGCAGAACCGGATACGAAAAGACGCACGAAGGAGCCTATCTCGCGAGCCTGTTCGAGAGGAAGGCCAACGAGCCGAACGTAGATCGTTGGGACACCGAAGAACAGTGTCGGCCGGAAGTCGACAAATTCGGCGGCGGCCTTGTGGTGCTCGAAGCGCTCGAGCATCCGCATCCGGCATCCACTTGCGAGCCAGCAGTGGATTCCGTTTGCGAGTCCGTGCACATGAAACAGTGGCAGAGCGAGTAAGAAGCGATCTTCCGAATTGATTTCCCAACACGATGTCAGATTGAGAGCGTTGATGAAAAAATTGTTGTGGGTGAGGATGGCGCCCTTCGATGTTCCCGTGGTTCCCGAGGTGTAAACGAGTGCCGCGGGCGAGTCGCCATCCAGGCTTGCTCGCATGGTTGCAGCTGATTCCGGGATGCGCAACTCATCGAGGCACCACACCGGCACACTGGCCGGTATCGCCTCGCGCGCCACAAGAGCCTTCGGATCGGAGTCGGTAAGGATATGCTGGATTTCACGTTCGCGGTAGAGAATGTTGACCGGCACAAAGATCACGCCCAGGCGAATGCAGGCAAGATAAAGATCGATGAATTCGATGCAATTCGAAAGGTAGACACAGAGTCGATCGCCTCGGACCAGGCCGCGCGCGTTCAGAAAGGCGGCGGTGCGATCAGCGCGGGTGTCGATCTGCGCAAAAGTGAATACCTCGCCCTCAAACTCGAGAGCAATCTGATTGGCCCGACCCTGAAAGGAGCGATCGAAGAGGTGATTGAGATTCATACAGATGCGGGCGGCTCCTGTTCCAGGAATGGTACTGGTGAGGCAGCAAGCAGCATCAAAGGGGCCAGACCAAAGAAGCTCCATCGGAACCAACCGTTCGCATAGGCAAGCCGATACGTGACGGGAACTCTGCAGAGGATCATAAGAATACCAATCTCGTTCACAACGGCTCAAAGCAGCATTCGGCTCTTCAGTGTGCGGCACCCTGCCCCTACATGATCGCGGGGCGCTTTTTTCCGAACCCTGTAGCTTGTTCGAAGGCATGAGCAAGCTGCAGCACGCTGAAATCCTGTTTGTCACGGCCCACGATCTGCAGCCCCACGGGCAGGCCTTCAGGAGTGAATCCCGCCGGCATGGATGCCGCCGGATTGCCGGTAGCGGATATGTACCAGCAAGACTTCATCCAGTCGATGTAATTGTCAAAGTGGACGCCGGCGATCTCCGTTGGATACGGCAGGTTGACATCGAAGGGCGGCAACTGCGTGGTTGGGAGAATGAAGAACTCATAGTTTCCGAGGAAAGCCTGGAATCGACGCCAAATAACAGTATGGGCAACTTCGGCATGGGCAAGCTCCTCGCCAGTGAGCTTCATGCCTCTCTGAATTTCGTCTTTGAGGGTATCTTTGAACGCTTCGGGGTGTTGCTGCAGTAACTTCCCGTAGTTTGCCGCGGCCGTCCATGCGCGAATGGTTCGGAAGGAAATTTCGGCGGGAGAGAAGTCGGGCTCAGCCTGTTCGACGATAGCACCAAGAGTTTCGAAGGTGGCACGATGCGCGTCAATCACCGCGCGAACCCGGGGATCGAAGGGAACTCCCCCGAGGTCCTTGAAGTATGCGACGCGCACACCTTTGAAACTGCGGCCCAAGGGACGCGAGAGAAGGTCGCCTGGCTCGTTGATCGAAAGCGGCGTGTTCGGATCGAGTCCTGCAATCGCGCTGAGCGAGAGTGCAAGATCCGCAACGGATCGCCCAAGACATCCCGACGTACTGAGAGTGGACCAACCGAAGCCCGCCTTGGGATTGGGAACGCGGCCGATCGAGGGACGGAACCCAACTACATTACAGTACGCGGCAGGATTTCTCAGTGAGCCTCCGGCATCGGATCCGCTGGCAACAGGAACCATTCCGCAGGCCAACGCCACTGCCGCGCCTCCCGAGGATCCTCCACAGGTTTTGCCCAGGTCGTAGGGATTGCGGGTCGCGCCGAAAACCTTATTGAAGGTCTGTGAGCCGGCACCGAATTCAGGGGTATTCGTCTTGCCCACAACGATTGCCCCGGCCTGGTGCATACGTTTCACAAGGAGGTCGTCTTCATCGGGAACGTGGTCTTTGAACAGCGGCGAACCAAAGGTCGTGCGGATACCGCGGGTCTCGATCAGGTCTTTGTGAGCCACCGGCAAACCGTGCAGCGGGCCTAACCTTTCGCCGCGCGCCTGCATCTCGTCCGCGTGCACGGCCGCCTGGGTCGCCATCTCGGGTACGAGAGTAACGATTGCGTTGACCTGCGGATTGACGCGGTCAATCTGCTTGAGGTGCTCGGCAAGCGCTTCGCGGGCGGAGAGCTTCTTTTCCCGAATCAGTTGAGCCATCTCGACTGCGCCAGTGAAACAAATCTGCGATGTCTCAGAGGTGGCTGCGAACGAGGTCACCGGAGCCAGAGCGGCGGCGGCAACCCCTGTCAGGACTTCACGGCGAGTCGGATTGCCGGCGTTCATGTACGTCAATCTATCATCGTCGGATCCTCAGGCAAAGAACCAGGACGCCTGGCACAAGATAGACGGTTGCGATAAATGCAAAACTGGCAACCAGGGCGTGCGTTCGATCATTGAGAAACCCAATCACGTAATTTGCCGCCAGACCGCCGAGCTGTCCGACGGAATTGATCAGTCCGAATGTCGCGGCAGCGGCAGACTCGCTTAGCATCAGCGTAGGGATGGCCCAAAATGTCGGATAGAATGCATACACAAAGCCGCTGCCCAGGAGCAAACAGGCAACCGCGAATGGGACTTGTTGGTGGAAGGCGGTCGACAGCCCAAAGACCGATCCCGCAGCAAGTAGCGGAACAGCAGTGTGCCAATGCCGCTCGGCGGTCTTGTCGGAGTGCCAGCCATTGATGAGCATCCCCGCTACTCCCATGAGGGCAGGAATCAGCAGCAGCGAGGTGACTGTGGAGTTGGAGAATCCCGAAAGGCGTTTCAGGAAGGTGGGTATCCAATAAACGGTTCCAAGGGTGCCGGTAAGAGCGAATAAGTAAGCGAGGATCAACCCTATAATCTTTGGGTTGGAGAAGGCTTCCCCGATAGTGTAATGTCGAACGCTCTGTTTTGCTTGTAGCTCGCGCTGCAGTTCGTTGGCGAGCCAAGTGCGTTGTTCGTGCGGAAGCCAGAGTGCTTGCGCCGGGCGGTCGGTCATATAGAAGTAGGTCACGATTCCCACGGCGATAGCGGGAATACCCTCCAGAATAAAAAGCCACCTCCAACCGGCGAGCGAGAGCCAATGTACTCCAAGGAGCCATCCCGCCAGGGGCGAACCAATCAACGCTGCGGCAGGATTCGCTGCATACAGGCACGCGATGGCTCGACTGCGGTCGCGTGCACTGAACCAGTGCGTCAGATAGACGATCATGCCCGGAAAGAAGCTGGATTCGGCAGCCCCCAAAAAGAATCGGGCCGTGTAAAACTGCGTGGCGGTGTGAACAAACCCGGTCAGAATCGTAATGATTCCCCAAGAGATCATGATTCGCGCAATCCACTTCCTCGCGCTCCAGCGTTCGACGATGACGGCCCCTGGTATCTCAAACAAGACGTAGGTTATGTAGAACATCCCAACACCTAAGCCGTAAACTTGATCGCTGAATCCCAGATCTGCGCTCATCCTGAGATTTGCAAAGGACACGTTGACGCGGTCTATGTAGTTGATGATGTAAAGAAGGAATACAAAAGGAAGCAATCGGGCAGCAACGCTCCGCCTGGCCCTCCGCCCGACATCTCTCGCGTTGGTGGTGTCTAGAGCTGCACTTATATGCCAGGTCATCCGCGCGTCCTTCCAGCCTATCGAGTTACATCCTCATCTTTCAGCTCACCTTCTCTGCAACATACAGGAAGCGGGAAAGGCGCCCTTCCCGGGCCACACGGGCGGAAACCGAAAGAAACTCCTGTTGGCTCTCGTATGCCTGATCGCCTTCGATCTCGCGAAGGGCGACGCTTCTCGACCCGCGCGCCATACGCCGCCCCTCGGCAATGTTAGCCATGTTCGAGGTCACGTTTTTAGAGACCACCAGCCGCAAGCCGCATTCAGCAATAATTTGCTCGTCATACCCGTATGGAACAAAGACATAAAAACCAGCCGCGCTCCTGGCCGCAACTTCCGCATTCGTGAGCGGCCCCGTCAGCGTCGTGGGATCAGTGAAAAGCAGCCGCCCGCCGGCTTTCAACACCCGGTTCCACTCCGCAAGGTCTCGTCTACGACAGGGAAAGTGGTTGATGCCATCGATACACCAGATCGCATCGAAGCTGCCATCGGCAAATGGCAAATGCGCGGTCGCGTCGACCCATTGAAAGTCGGCACGATCGCCTAGGCCACGCTGGCCTAGGCGAGCGTGCCGTTTTAATTGCCTGCTGATGCATGTCAAGCCCGACGACAGAACAGCCGGTGTTGGCGGCAACGCGCAGCGTGGGTCCTCCCGCTCCACAAGCAATATCGAGCAATTTCTTCCCTGCGCGAAGATCGAGCCACTCCAAAAAGCTGTCCTGCTCCTCGGCGGTCAGCCAGCTATTTTGACCTATGTCTTCCCCAAACGCCTCGTGGCGGATTTGGGCGTAAAGGGTAGTTTCAAAATTTCCATAATTTGCGTTGTAATGACCTGCGGCGGAAGGAGAGTGGGATTCGCCCATGCAAACTTCGACCTCAAACCGGAACTCTGTTTCCGTTTTTTCTTGCGCGCATGAACAGAGCGTTTTGTCGTCGCTCCGGCTGGATTATGTTACCTGTTCTTTTAAGCTTTGAGAAGAATCTCTTTAGCCACATACGGAACTCTCAGGGGAACACTTCTCATTGCCTCCGATCATGGCAAACCAGGCTTCAGGCCCCGTCTCAACGATCACGGGCAATACGGAGAAGTAATCCCTACCTCGTACTAGCGGGTGCCCCATCAGAGTCATTGAAAAGACCGAATTCAAGGTGACATGATTCCGTGCATGCGGATGAACCTAGTCGCTCGGCATTCCGGCAACTCTGAGGAAGGCGCGCCAATTGTGGCGCTCTTGCTCACTCTTCGTCACGCGTGCGGCCTGCCAGGTGACTACCAGTTCAAGACCACAAGCACTTCCCTAATGAAGATGTTGCGAAAAGGCACCGAATTATCCCTGGATACGCTTGCTGGTTTCGAGGGGCAGGTCCTTTCGTGCCCTTCCGCCCGGCTTATGGGTATCGATATGAGCGAAGCCATATTGACTGAGATCGGGTATTTTGTCGATTAGCTGGGAACACTCGGCGCCTCAGGCGGCGCGTGCTTCGGCCTCATCATTGACGTCGCTCGCGTAGGTGGTGCCGCCATCCCTGCTGAATGACGCCAGGTAATCCGTCGCGCTGAGCGTGAGCGGCGGCCTTGAAGATGAAACGCGTATCGTTCTTGAGTACCTCCAGCCAGTCGGCGATATAGGAGGCGTCCTCCTCGCGCGGCTCGGTTGCCAGTTCCAGATGCGCGCACAGGAACGCGGCACCCAACTCGGCGACTAGCTCTTCCTGCGCGTAGCCTTCATCGCCCCACTGTTTGCGGCCGAAATCCCGCGCGAGGCGCGAAGGGTGCTTCGTCCAGTGCGTGATTTCATGGGCGAGAGAGGAATAATAGCTCTCTGCATCGCGGAAACATTCAAATGGCGGCATCTGAACGTAATCGCCTTCCTGCGCGTAGTAGGCGCGATTGCCGCCATGCTGGATGGTCGCTTTCGAGTCAGCGAAGAACTTTTCGGCCCCATCGATTCGGGCCACGGGATCGAGCTTTGGTGCGGCCTTGGCGTAGTAGTGATCAGGCAGGCCATCGATCTGCTCGACGTTGAACACCGTGTAGCCTCTCAAATACGGAATTTCGCGCTCGACATCCTCACCGGTGTTCTCGTCGTGCTCAGTGCGGGTGATCGAGTTAGCGTGGACCACAAGGGAGCCTTTCTCGCCTTTGCGGACGTGAGCATTCAGTTCAATGGCCTGGCGGAAGGTCATCCAGATGGGGGCGGCGAAGCCCTGGGCGGCGGCACTCATCCAAAGCGAGAGGATGTTGATGCCGGAATAGGGCCGGAGATTGAAGCGTAGCGGTTGCGTGATGCGTCCGGCGGCGTGTTCTGCATTCCAGGGTTTCACCCATGGGCGGACTCCCTGTTCGAGGCTGGCGACAATCTGCGAGGTGATCCGGCTGTATACGTCCTGACGGCTCGAGCTGCCGGCGTCGTTCTTCATGTCATTGCTCCTTTGAAAACAATTTTTTTCTTCGCGAAACCCGCGACACGTCGGGCGTTTTCAGCGGAGCGCAGCGGTCAAGGGCGGAGCGTTGAGCGACGTTCATCTCGATCCTTGACGGCGAGCACCGATGAGGTAAACGCAGCTTGTTGAAGGCGCGGGTCGAGCGGGGTAAAAAATTGGGAAGGAGAAAGTGAAGACGGTCAACAGAAGGAGGTGGGGTCGAAGGAGCGGTGAACTGGTGCGGACGGGAATCAGGTGATATGGCCGAATCGCTTCGCAGGCGCGAACGTCATTGATACGGCGCGTTTAACGCAATTGGCGCGATTTCATCCTTGCGCCCGCGATCATGATGTGACTACACTCTGCCGTATAATTTATGGCATAATGTAGTCAGAGGTCGTACATGAATGCTGCAAATGCCCAGATCGGCGACTGGCTCGGTGTACAGCCCCCGGCAACCGAGACGGAGATTCTGCGAATTGTGGAAGGGCAGCTCGCTCCCGCCGTCATCAAGCGCCTGATTGCGCTCGGCCTCGAACGCGGCGAAATTGACGCGGTTATCATTCCGCAGCGCACCCTCCAGCACCGCAGGTCGCGCCGGGAAAAACTCACTGTCGAGGAATCGGATCGCGTGCTGCGGGTGATCCGGGTTTTATCGCTTGCCGAGTCCGTTTACGGAAGCCGGGAGCGAGCGCTTGGCTGGCTACGGAAACCTCATCCCCGGTTGGATGGCCGCGCACCGCTGTCCTTGCTCAAAACCGACACAGGAAGCCGGATTGTGGAGGAACTCCTGGTCCAGATTGATGAGGGCATGTTCATCTGATGGTCCTATGGAGGATCAGCCGCCACCGTGACCTGAGAGGAATTGGCGGCCTTAAGGCTGAGGGCGCTGGCACTATGCAGGGCGTTCTATCGTTTATCTCGCTGAGACACCGGCATCTGCGCTGCTCGAAGTGTGTGTGCACACGAGTGCGAACGATGTGCCGCCAGAATTCACGCTTCTCAAGGTTGAAGGACCGGACCTCGATGTGCCATCGATTGGCGTGGATACTCTCCCGGAGGACTGGCGAACGAAACTGGAAATCACGCGCGACCTGGGAACATCGTGGCTGGCCCGGAATGAGACCGTAGTTCTTCGCGTTCCCAGCGCGATCGTGCCTCAGACGATGAACGTTCTCGTCAACCCGGCCCATCCGAATGCTGCAAAATTTCGCATTGCTGAGGCGATCGCCTATCCCTTCGACGAAAGGCTCAAGAAGTAATGAGCTGGGAGCGGTGCCGATATCACGGCAACGCCAGGGGCGGCTCGTTAGCCATCCTACCAATTGAGAAATTGATCTTCCCGATGACTCAATATACAAATTGAGAAATTGACGGTCCCGTTGACCCATTGTGCGCTTGGTTCATTCACGGATCGAGGTGACCCAGTTCCAGATCCATCGGGGTATGTCCTGGCCGGGAAAAGTTAAGAAAAGAAGTAAAAGCGTGTACCTGGCTTTTGTTCTTAACTCGCTAGACGTACATCTTCAGGTTTGAGAGGCGGTTGGACATGGCGGCTGTGCTGACCTGGAATCGCTTTGCCAAAAGTTCGATGGCCTCCCCGTCGTCCAGGTTCAAATCCTGGTCTCGAATCTCCTGCTGAACCAGCCCGCGAGGCATCAAGAGTGCCGCGCCCAGATGATTGGCTTCAACCTCATCGGTTTCGACGCCGGCTGACGAAGATTCGTCTCGCCGGAACCTCAAATATTTATCAATGAACAACTGCGCCTTATCAGTTTTCTTTACATGTAGCAGATAATGAGCGATTTCGTGAGAGATGGTGAACCTTTGCCGTACTCGGGCATGCGCCGCGTTGTAGCCGATCCTCGCGCGGTCACCTTGAACGACGAGCAGGCCTGAAACCTTATCGCCAAGCGTGGCGGCTTCGAGCGTGAGGTTCAGGCGCTGAGCGACGAGATGGATGGGCACCGGAACCTGGTAGGCATCGGTATCACGAAGTGTCTTTTCAGCTCTTTCTTCGAGATTTTGCCTTTGCATGAGGTTTTCCTTCGATCGCGGACGTATTTACGGCCTTCACGGTCTTAGTAATAAAGCCGGTCAAAAGTTTCACCGTGGCGGGATCTCCATTGGCCACTTCTTCAATCTGATCGATGACCTCCCGATCGAGCAAGGGCTGATTCGGCCTGACTGCGACTTCGTCGGGCGTGGGAATCAGGTCAATCAATTTCGTATGAAGCACTTCCGCGATCTGCCAGAGCAGGTGCAAAGGTGCTCGCTGGCGGCCGGCTTCGATATTGACCATCGAGGCCCGGCTGATTCCGAGGTGCTGCGCCAGCATGTCCTGGCTCATCCGCTCGACTTCGCGCATTTGACGGACTTTCCGTCCCAGTACACGATAAACCTCGTCGAAGTCCGTCATGAGCGGAAAGTACAGTTTCAGACAGGCTAAGGTCAATGTCTGCTACATATGTTTGCCACAGAAACGTGTTTGTATGGCTAGCAGTTGACATAGAATTTGAATTGAGGTAACCATAATAGCGGTCGGGATTCGAACAGGACCGCACGTGGCCCACATCGCAGGGCCGACCTTCACCCGATCTCTTCCCCTCTGCGGATCGAAAAACGGATACAGATCCGGCCAAAAATATTTTCTGATTGACGTGTCCAAATTTGGCGTTTTTGAGCAGCTATAGATGTCAGGGAGGATAAATGCAACCCTACATCCCCGAAACGCCCGTTTAACGCACGCTCTGCCACAAGCTCGAACGTGGAGCCTTCATGAAACGCCAAAACAGGCGCTCGGGAATTCCTCGTCTCTTTGCCGTTCTGTCGGTGAGAGGCGGGACCCAACGAATTTGACCGAGATTTCTAAAGGCGCTACGAAGGTACGGCAAGTCGGGTGAAAGACGGGTTTAGCGGCGATAACGACGCTGGCCGCGTAGAAAAACCATTCCATTTGGAGAGGGTGAAACATGGGTCTCTATCTCGATCGTGATCTCAGAAGGACGCAATTCGTCCTGGCCGTGGCGCGCGACCTTCATTTTGGCAAGGCTGCGGCGCGCCTGAATATTGCTCAGTCCTATCTCAGTCGAGAAGTAAAGGAGTTCGAGGACGAGCAAGGTTATCTTTTCTTCGAGCGGAACGGACATTATGTCGCTGCCGTAACCGATCCCGGCCAGATGTTCATCCGTACTATGGGGCCGGCGCTCGACGATCTTCTGGCTGTATTCGAGCGGGCCAGCGAGATGGGCCGAATGATCTCGCGGCAAAAACCGGATCGTTCATCATTGGCTACTCGCCACTTGTTCCCGGAGCGATATCAGAACAGGTGCGTTCGATCCGGAGCATGCGCTTCCCGGCTCTGCGCATCCAGTTCCGCACTCTCACCCCGACTGAATTGTTCGATTCCCTCGCATCCGGGGGACTTCAGGCGGCGGTGACGTATGCGTTCTCCGGGCGGCGTGACCTCGAACAGATACCGATTGGGTCCCAACGGCTGCACGCCGTCTTTCCGCGTAATCCGGATCAGGGCCGAACCGTTACGGTTGGACTTGTAGACCTGCAGTCGCATTCGCTTGTCGTTCCATCATCGGAGCGAAAGCAACCTGAAATTCGCGATTGGCTGGTTGAACAATGCGAGCGTGCCGGCTTCAAGCCGAAGATCGTGGAGGAGCCAACCTCCACGCGCGAAGCGTTTGATCTGGTCAAGGATCACGCCGGACTTGGTGTCATGCCTGGAGGCATCTGCGATGGGATGACAGAGAAACTCGAGTCCTCTCCGATTCTCGGCATTGGAGAGTTGCAACTCGTGCTCGCCTACAAACGCAAGTGCGGACCCAGGATCCAACGGATCGCCACCGAGTTTGCGCACGCGCTTCGTCAAGCCCGCCTGAAAACGGGTAGCTGAAAATTATTTTTTCTCGTTTTCAAGTTCCGTTGAGTAACGCAAGGTTTCAACCGGCTCCAGACTGTTCCGTCCTAATCGCTTTTAGATATTAGAAGTGAACATTTTGGACTTGGACAAAAAATGAGATCCGGTCCACTCTCATTTCAAGCACGATTCAGCACGAGGTCGAATCCACACAAACGGAGGTCCAATATGAACGTTTCGCCCGCATGGCGGAAGCGCTTTCGAGCCATACCAGACTCGAGAGCGATCTTTCTGCTTCTTCTCGTCGTGCCGGCCGTCGCGCACGCGCAGGCAGGGGGCGCTTCTCCCTTCGACACGGGCTTTTCCGCCATGCAGAACCTGTTCACTGGTACGGTCGCGAAGGTCGCCAGCCTGATCGCAATTGTGGTTGGCGGCTATCAATTCGCGCATGGAGAGCCGGGCGCGAAGAAGACTCTCGCCGGTGTTGCAGCGGGAACTGGAATCGCGGTTCTCGCGACCAACGTACTGACCTGGCTCTGGGGAATTTGAACGAACCCCGAGCTCAATCTTCAACCACCAACCAACCGTTTACGTGAGGGGCAATGATGCAAACACATGGACATGATCGACGCCTGAACCGGGTCTATAAGAGTCTGCACAAGCCCCTCACGTACCTCGGAGTGGAACGTACGCTGTTCTTCTTCGTCTCTGTAGCTTCTGTCGGCGCCTTCAACCTGTTCAACAGTCTGGTCGCCGGGTTGCTGCTCTTTGCGGGTGGGTTCGCTTTCGGCTGCTGGGTAACTGGAAGCGATCCCGCACTTCTTCGTATCCTTGCCAAATCAGAACGGTTCAAGACACGTTACGACGCCGCGAAGCAATCACCGCCTCGCGTGGAGGTGCGCTGATGTTTCGCGTCGACAAAGTCATCAAGCCGTGGAGAGAATCCGCGGCGCTGAACGATCACATCAATCTCTACGTTCAGTGGAGTGAGAACACGTTCCTGACCAAGAGTGGCGATGTGGGAATGGTGCTTCGCGTCGGCGGAGTCGATTACGAGAGCCTGGACCGCGGAGCGCAGGAATATGCGGTCAAGCGTCTTGAAGCCGCGCTCAAGTCATTCGGCCCGGGATTCCAGGTTTACCAGTACCTGTTCAAGTCGAGCCGTCCAGAGATCCCGTTTGCCAGCTATGACGATCCGGTGGTCCAGACTGAAGTGAACCACCGCCGGGAATTCTTCGCTTCAAAGCGGGATAACCTCTACCAGATCGAGATCTACTACTCGATTCTTCTCCGGTCTGCACTGGCGAAAAGAGGCTTTGGCCCGGCTCTGTCGCAGCTGTTGGCGAATCCAGCTCGGGCATTCAGCGGGCTGAAAGCACAGTTCTCAAGCAATGGAACAAAGATTCTCCTGCGCTCGGAGATTGAAAGTGCGTCTGCACTGCTCGAGCAGCGGGTGGTGGCCTTCGTTCGCCAGCTCGGCGACTTGGTTCCGGTGGAGGTGCTCGATTCGGTTGGCCAGTTCCGGTTCTTCCGCCGGCTGTTGAACTTCGATGATTGGCGCAGTGCCGGCACTCCGAAGACGAGCCAATTCCTGGACTACCAGGTCAGCAATTCCGATATCGAAGCCGAGCGCGATCACTTGCGCGTGGGCGATCACTTCGTCCGCGTCCTGACCATGAAGGAAGCCATCGCCGAAACGCGGCCACTCGTTCTCGATGCCCTGTTCAAAATCCCCGGCGACTTCCACGTGGCGACGGAGTGGACGCAGTTGCCGGCCGACAAGGCACGCAAAGAGGTCACGAAGCGCCGCCGCCACTTCAATGTTTCAAAGACCGGCTTCATCTCGCAGCTGGGTAACGATCTGCTCAAAACAAATCCGCGGGATGTCCTGGTTGATGAGTCGAAACAGGCAGATATCGAGAACCTCGGTGAGTGCCTGCGTGCCCTGGGCGATGGGCAGTCCCTGGGCGAGTTTTCGCTGACCATCGTCATCCATGGGCGAGACCGCAATGAAGTGAATCGCTTGGTCGGTGAATTTGCCGGCGTGTTCACCAATGCGGATGGCAGTCTCTATGTCGAGACCTATAACCAGCTCAATGCCTTTTTCGCTACTGTCCCCGGCAATTACGCCATGAACCTTCGCAGAATTCTGCTCTTGAATACCAATTACGCCGACCTGTCATTCCTGTTCACGGTCCTTCCTGGGGAAACCCGCAATCAGCACCTCGGCACGGAGTACCTGGCCGTCATGGAGACGGACAACAGCACTCCGTACTACCTGAACCTTCACAATGGCGAGGTCGCGCATACGCTGACTCGTCGCCGTAATGCCAGGTTTATTGATGCTCTGTTTTGTTGCGGGATTTGTTTTGCTCAAGATTCCTACCATGACTGCAACTCTTTTCTCTGGGCACGTTGGCGGCCATAGCAGCGGCCTGAGTGGCCTGGTGACAGCAGCTGTCGCACGCGTGGTATAGCGCTTCAGGAGGGTAAATGAAGAACTCTGATCTAAGGCGAGCATCCGAACGATATCTTGAGCAATACAGCGAGCCTCTGGTGATTAATACTTACCTCAAGATCACCGTGCTCGCGCTGTGCGTCATCTCCATGGCGCTCGCTGCCTTGGAGTATAGGAGCCAAACCGCCCTTGCGGCGATGCACCCGATGATCGTGCGCATCAATGATGTGGGTCGCGCCGAGGCAATCGATTATCGGAATTTCCAATATCGCCCGCAGGAAGCCGAGAACAAGTACTACTTGTCGCGCTGGGCCGAACTCTACTTCAGCCGCAACCGATTCACGATCGAGCGGGACCAGACGAACGCGCTTTACTTCCTCAATGGCGACGTCCAGCGCGCGGTCATTGACCAGGAGCGGAAGGACAATTTCATCCAGAATTATGCGCGGGACTCTGGCCTTCCGTTTGTCGACGTCGAGGTCAAAAATGTCGTTCTCGACGACCTGCGACAGTCCCCGTATTCGGCTCGGATTGAGTTCGAAAAGGTGTTCACGAACCCTGCC
Organism: uncultured Acidobacteriota bacterium; assembly: GCA_963730805.1. GTDB lineage: Bacteria > Acidobacteriota > Terriglobia > Terriglobales > Acidobacteriaceae > Telmatobacter. The sequence goes on from CAVSTL010000004.1 coordinate 35,322, forward strand.
GACCACAGCGAAGTGAAGCGCGAGCGCTGGACGGCCACGGTCACCTACGTGTTCCGTGAAAACGTGAAGAATAACGAGCTCGCTGTGGATCCTTTGGGCCTCACCATCGTGCGGTTTCGCGCTGACCAGGCCTTCAGCTAGCGTGAGGCGCGCTACCGGCGCGAGCTAACCACCCTTCGAAATTCCGGGATTTAAGCTATGGCGCTTCGCCTGGGGGGTGAGGCGCCCGGCTAGATCTTCGGCCAGATTGCCGAACCCATATAACCCTCAAGACGAAAGGCATTGGATCCGAAGGGAGTTCGCTGGCTCGGGTTGTGCAGGCAACAGTTTCTGCGCTAAGCTCAATCAGCCAACCGCTCCCGTGAACGGAGGAAACTTGAAGTTCACGAGAGACCGTTATCAGCATGGATCTCTGCGTCGTGTACCCCGAGCCAAAGGGCCCGACGTCTGGGAATTCAGGTACAGCACGTACGAAGACGGCGTGCGAAGACAGAAGCAATTAACCCTCAGTTCTAAGAAATATCCGACTGAGGCGGCAGTCAAGCGAAAGGTGGAGGGGCTACTCCTCAAAGTCAACGCGGACAGTCCCGGCTCGGCCATTCAAGACCCTACTTTGGAAGCCGTAATGGAAGTCTTCACTCGGGAGGAAATGCCTGAACGCCTCAAGAGCCAACAGAACTATCGGTTGATGATGGACCGGCACATTCGACCGACGTGGGGGCCAAACCCGGTGTCGGCGATCCGGCCGTTTGATGTCGAAACATGGCTCAAGAAGTTGGATTATTCTCCCGAAACCAAGCGGCATATCAAGAGCATGCTGTACCGTCTCTTTGAATGCGCGATGAAGCGGGGATGGATCGAAGCTCAGCGAAACCCGATGAGCCTGGTCCGAGTGAAAGGCCGAAACAGAGTAGTTGAGAAGGTGGTCCTGACGCCTGAACAGATGGTAACGGTCAGGGAGAATCTCCGGGATCCGATCCTGTTGATGTCGGAGCTTGCCTGCTATTTGGGGCTTAGAATTTGCGAGGTACTGGGTTTGATGTGGGAAGACTTCGATCCCAAAGCAAAGACACTTTCGATCTGTCGGTCGGCCGTGGACGGCAACGTGGCCGACGTGAAGACCGAAGCCTCGCGAGACGTAATCCCATTAAGCGGGGAATTCATCGCGTTCATCCTCAGGTGGCAGAAAGTGGCGCCACTCTCGGCAGAAGGGTGGATGTTCCCGAGCGTTGTCACAGGCAGGCCGTACCATGCCGGCATCTTGCTTCGGCGTCATCTTGCGCCCCTGGCCTCCAAAGTCGGAGTCCCGAGGCTAGGATGGCATACGTTCCGGCACACCTTCCGCAGCTGGCTCGATGCAGTGGGGACAGCAGTCGGTGTACAGCAGAAGATGATGCGGCACGCGGATGTTGCGACGACGATGAATGTCTACGGGAAGGGAATGATGGACAGCAAGCTTACCGCCCATACAAAACTTCTCGAATATGCAGGTGTGGGGATCTGTGGGGTTGAGGTCGGCCAAGAATCGATGTAATCTATTGATTCTAATGGTCGGGGCGGAGGGATTCGAACCCCCGACCCTCTGCTCCCAAAGCAGATGCGCTACCAGACTGCGCTACGCCCCGACGGATCTTCCGATTGTATCGCGAAACGGATTGAATTGAGAGGTAGGACCCTCCCAGTGGATTCGGCACCGCATGCCCGGCTTAATGATGGATCAGCCAGTGAATGAACCAGGCCGTCAGCACGATGGGAATGGCAAAAACCAGCGCCATCCCGACGGCACACACCGTGAGGAACATCCAATCGCGCCAGGTGTGACGGCGGGGCTCCTCAACATGCAACTGCAATAGGCGGTAGTTGCGCCGGTTTGCCTTCCACGCGACGTCGAAGATGTCGCCCAGTAGGGGAATCGAGCCAACCAGCACGCCGGCGCCGATGTTGACCGCCATGCGCGCCAGCGTGACGTACGGAGCGCCGCGCATCCAGGCGGCTATCGGAATGACAAGGGAAAGCAGCCCGGCCACGACGTCGCCCAGTCCGGGAACGAGGCCGACGATGGCGTCGAGACCGAATCGTATGCCGGTGCCGGGAATGCGGAAGGCTTCGTCGAGAAGGATCTCCAGCGCATGCAGAGTGTGGTCGCGCAGAATCCAGGCGCCGCGATTCCAGCGGTCTGTCCTGAAACCACTTCCAAAAGGCCGGCGGCCTTCATCCGGCTCGGTTTTTCGCGCCAGCGTATCCTTCATCGGCCGCCCATCCTCATCCAATCCGCAGATTGCTTCGATGTTACAATCGAATGGATAGATGGCGGCTATAGTTCAGAGGCAGAACGCCTGACTGTGGCTCAGGATGTCGTGGGTTCGATCCCCACTAGCCGCCCCAATTTAGAATCAATAACTTACATCAAATCTGATTCCAGCGGGTGCAATAGGGTGCTAAGATGTTTGCCATAGGTGGCAAATATTTATGGCATTGCGGCTGTATCGCCGGCACCGAAATGAGTGTGAAGCCGGGTTCGCCAAGGACTTCAAAAGTGGGGAGTTCGAGGAGAGCCGCCGCGGCTGGAAACACTGCTCTTGTCTCATCACCGCAGCCGGGACGATAGCCGGGAAATTCAACCGTCAATCGACTGGAGAATGGCGTTGGGAAGAAGCCAAAGCCGTCATCGCGAGGTGGGAAACCGCAGGCACATGGAAGCTGGCTGAACCCTCCAAGCCGATTCCCCCGGAATCCACAACCGTGTCAACCCTCACCACCGTCCAGGACGCGATCGATGCGTTCCTCGCCAAATGCCACAACCGCAATATCGCACCCAATACGCTCTCGAAATACAAGACCTTCACGAATCAGCTCGCCGCCTATTGCCAGCATCGCGGCTACGTGCATATCGCTCAGCTCACGGTCAGCGATATGGACCGCTTCTACGCCTCGTGGAAGGATGGCATCCGCGCCAAGGCCAAAAAACTCGAGCGGCTCAAAGCATTCGTCAAGTTTTGCGTCAAACGGGACTGGATCGGAAAAGACATAACCGAGGATCTTCAGGCGCCCGAGGGATCTTCTGTCACCGTGCCAAAGTCTCCATTCACGGACGAGGAACTGAAACGCATCTATGAAGCCTGCGACACTATCGGGCCGCCCACAAAGGAGGGCCCTGGCTACCGCACATGGAGTGGTAACGATGCCCGAGACTTTATCGACCTGAGTATTTACACCGGTCTTCGTATCTCCGATGTCGCCACCTTCGACATCACGAAACGCTTGAAGGGCAATGACGTGTTCCTGCGTATGCACAAGACAAAGCGACCGCTGTTCACATGGATACCTGACTGGCTGGCTGAGCGCATGCATGCCCGTGTTCCGGCGAACGGTTCGCTCATCTTTGGCTGTGGCGTCACCCGAAATGCAAAGCAGCTCTGCGACATCTGGCGCAATAAAAGGTTACGCCGAGTTTTTGAACTCTCCGGCCCATGGATAGAAAAGCCGACACCGCATAAATTCCGGCACACGTTCGTACGCATTCTGCTAGAAAGAGGGGTACCTGTCGCGGATGTTGCGGAGTTGATCGGCGACACCGAGCAAGTTTTGCGAAGGAGCTATGCAGCCTGGATACCTGGGCGGCAGGATCGACTATCTCGAATTCTGCAGGAGGCGTTCGCTGACCGTCCGAAGGGAAAGATTGTCGCTATCAGATAGCGCGATAAGCGCCCGCCGACCCATGGTTGTCCCTGCTTGCGCCAAGAACCCCCTTCGATAGACTCATACGCTCGTCTCCCGAAGATAAGCGGGTATGTATTCTTTCGGCTACTGAGGCGGGAATGCTATAGGTAGTGTGGCTCTTACGCCGTCCCATTCTGATCTTGACCACGCCCGGCTCATCCAACAAGATCTTCCTTAACGTTTCTCGGCCGATGCCCCAAAGGACGCACAACTCTCCGATACGGTAATGACGTTCGAATGTTGTGCTCTCGGTGTTCATCTCCACTCCTCGATCGACTCAGTTCCGATTCTGCTCAACTGAACGCCTGGTCGGCACGGAACCGCACGATAGTCAAACCCAGCGGATCGACCGCGAGTTCGTTATTCTTGACGTTTTCGCGGAAAACGTATGTGACCGTCGCCGTCCAGCGCTCGCGTTTCACTTCGCTATGGTCGGCAGGATTTGTAAACACCTTTTCAAACTCAATGCGAGCCGAATATGGGGACTGCCGCAGGTCGTCGAGAACGACGTTTTTGACTTCGACATCGACAAAAGGAAGGCCAGAGTCTCTAACGTAGTTCTGGATGAAGTTGCTCTTCCGTTCCTGGTCGATCACCGCGCGCTGGACGTCGCCATTGAGGAAATAGAGCGCGTTCATTTGGTCCCGCTCGATCGTGAAGCGGTTGCGGCAGAAGTAGAGTTCCGCCCACCGCGACAGGTAATATTTGTTCTCAGCTTCCTGTGGCCGATATTGAAAATTCCGGTAGTCGATTGCTTCGGCGCGTCCCACATCATTGATGCGCACGATCATCGGGTGCATCGCTGCGAGTGCGTTTTGGCTCCTGTACACCAAAGCGGCGAGCGCCATGGAGATGATGCACAGCGCGAGTACGGTGATCTTCAGATATGTCTTCATTACGAGCGGTTCGCCATATTGTTCAAGGTACTTCTCGGCTGCTCGTGTAAGATCGAGTTTTCTCATCGTGACTCTCCAAAGAAGTCCTACAGCATCCGTGCAACAGCGGCTGTAACAACGCTGCTCAAGCCGCTACTATGTCCTCCGACGTGGCCGGAGAAGAGAGTTGCGGTCATGGTCGGAATTTTGAGCAACACAAATCCAGCTACGAAGCACAGCATCAGCAGCCCTGGCATGATGTAAATGAGATTCGTTGGACTGCTAGCATTCATGGCGCCGCTTGTCAGATATGTGATCATCAAATGGCTCATGACGCTCATTGTGGCTGCTGCGACTACCTTATAAAACTCAAACCCGACGAACGCCTTGAGCCAGCCCCAAAACAAGAAATCAGTTTTCTCAAACACCATCCAAGGAATAAACACCGGGCCAAGAAGTCCAATCACAGTCGCTCCTATCGCACCGTAGGCGATAATGACGGAGATCAAAGCGGTCAGAACGCTCAGGACCAGCTGAACTGTGAACGAACAGATGAGCGTGTACGGTTCGGTAAATGATGGTGTCAGCGAGCCGACTTTGCTGATTGCTGCATGAATAGTGTTCTGAACCTCTTGGGTGGAATCGTTCCCCATGTAATCCACTAGGCTGCTGGTCCCACCGCTAGCGAAACCTTTTAGTGAGTACCCTATCCCTGGGATTGAGCTGTCATAAAACCTCACGAAGCTGTAAGCGAAGGTGATCAGGACGAAGAAGCTAATGAATTTCGGTAGGCTGAATCCAGGGCCACCTTGCGCGGACGCGAGTGCTTCTTGCACGCCAAACCAAACGAGCATAATGGTCGCGAGAGCGACAACCATCCTTAAGCCCAGGGAGTCAATGGAGGGAGAAACCGTCGTTGTAAGGTTGTCGCACCCGTTTTTGATCAGAATCAGGAAATCCATAAGAGACCTCGAAATCACTCAATAGTGAAACGCCCAGTGGGTGCCTGTGCTTGTTTGCTGTGGTGTCAAATACTCGAAACTCTGTTGATAGCCATTGCCGGTCTGGAATAGTGCTTTCAGGTTGTCCTGCTGGACCTTTTGGCTGATGATCTGCTGAAGAGCCTCGCCCTGCAGAATCTGATTGGTTTCTTGTTGCGTACGCAACTGGATCAGCAGAGCCTGATTGATACGCTGTAGCGTGGCCATCTCGGTGTGTTGGGCCGGGTCAGGAGAATGCGTCGCCGCCTCGAGTTGGCCTATATCGGCTTCGCGTTGAGCGGCATTTGCGTGGATCGTACCGACCGTTTGAAGATTGCTGGCATTTACGGCATCCGCGAGATCGACCGTTGCTCCTTGAGCGGCGATCGCCTGCTGGCCTTGGGTGCTGAAGGAGGAATAGCCAGAGATCCGGCCGATTATCGGAACGCTTGACGCCTGAATCGCGATCGACGTTCCGTAACCGGTTGTTGCCGCGTTGATCCAAGCGACAGAATTGCCATAGGTATTCGCCGGTCTGGTCAAAACGATCCATTCCTGACGACCGAGATTGCTGTAGGAGGTATACAGTTCACGTGGAAGAGAAGCCATTCTTTGCGCGAGGTTGTATGCCGCGATCACATTCCTGGTGGTCTGAACTGTGGTCGTATACAGCTGATTGCCTTGTGCAAGTTGTTGAATCGCATGGCCCGATTGCGTAGGGTCGAAGACGATGCCAGATCCGAACAACTGTGCGCGTACGACGGGCGTTGTCGCGGCAATGACGATCGCCGCAACCAATGTTTTGTAAATCACGTTTCCTCCTTGTAGGGATTACTGTTTAGCGCGTTCCGCCTGGAGTTGGTCCCATGTGTGTTTCATTTTTTCGTTCTCGTCGTTGCACTTTTGACTGAGAGTTGGAGGCACCTTCAGGTACTCGGCAGAACAATCCCTGCCGAATTGCTCACTTTCCTGCTGATACTCTTTTTGAAGTCGATCGACCTTAGCCTGGTGACCTTCACATCCAGCCAGAATCTGCAAAGAAGCTGCAGCGAATACCGTGAGTAGTGCGGCCTTCAACATCAATGCTTCTCCTTAAAACGTCTGCGGAATCGTATGGTTTTCGTATGCAGGTAAGAGCATGTCCTGCGTGAAGTAGACCTTGATGCGATGACCCTCCCGGATCGTGATCGTAGGAGGGATCTGAATGAACCGATCGAGCACGGTGGTTGCCGATTGCGAAACGCTTGACGCGGCACCCGTCGTGAATGCCTGGGAACCACTTGTCGTGATTGTTCCTCCGCCGGCGGCGATCTGGCCGGCACCCGAGATTACGCCCAAGGCAATCGAGGTTCCGAAGATTTCAAAATAGTGATTGTTCACCTTGTCTTTCAGACCTTCCTGACCGATTTGGTCGAGCCCGTGAAACTGATCGAGATCGACCGAATAGCCATCCGGCATGATCATGCGATGGAAAACAACAGCCATCCGCCGTTGCTGACCAAATCCGTTTGACCCGATCTTGCGAGCATCCCCGAGTACGACGGTTCCGTCGGGGATCAGGACGTGCTGATGATCATGCGAATAGACCGGACTCGAAACCATCACCTTGACTGGGCCAGGCGCATCGCCATCGAGCCGATTCATCAAGATGGTGTCCATCGTCAGGCCTTCGTAGATCACGTACGGCTGACCTGCAGCCGAGTCGATGTTGACCTCGGAGTTACGCTTGGCTGATGGTTGAGCCCAGGAGGTCGTTCAAATCCCCCAGAGCCAAGTCAGTACGTTGGTCGCGAGAACCGCGATTCCAGTTCCCGCTGCAACACCGGCGAGAGTCTTCTTCGCGCCCGGCTCTCCGTGTGCGAATTGATAGCCGCCAACCACAATGGCAATCAGGCTGGCGACCTTCGCGACCGTACCGGTGAACAGGTTCTGCATGGCGGAAAAGCCCGTGTCAAAAGGAGAAGCGCCCCCTGCCTGCGCGTGCGCGACGGCCGGCAGGACGAGAAGGAGCAGGAAGATCGCTTTAGAGTCGGGTATGACTCGCAAGTGCTTTCGCCATGCGGGCAAAACGTTCATGTTGGACCTCCAGGTTCGTGAATTCTTCTTCGTGCTGAATCGTGCTTGAAATGAGAGTGGATCGAATCTGATTTTTTGTCCAAGACCAATTTGTTCAGTTCTAATAACTAAAAGCGATTAGTACGGAACAGATTGGAGCCGGTTGAAACCCTGCGTTACTCAAAGGAACCCAAACGAGGCAAAAATATTTTTCAGCTGCCCGTTTTCAGGCAGGATTGCCGCAATGCATGGGCGATTTCCGTTGCGATCCGTTGAATCCTGGGGCTGCACCTGCGCTTGTAAGCGAGCACGAGTTGCAGCTCTCCGATTCCGAGAATAGGAGAAGACTCGAGTTTCTCCGTCATCCCGTCGCAGATGCCTCCCGGCATAACCCCGAGTCCAGCGTGGTCCTTGACCAGGTCAAATGCTTCGCGCGTGGAGCTTGGCTCCTCCACGATCTTCGGCCTGAAGCCAGCGCGCTCACATTCTTCCAGCAGCCAATCACGAATCTCGGGTTCCCATCTCAACCGCGCGCAGAGAGGCGTCGTTGAGCATGTTCTCAGCTCACCGGATCGCGTGCAGGGCATCCAGGGCTACGCGGGGACCGGCAAGACGACGACCCTCTCAGTCGTCCGTGCCGCCCTTGAGACTCAGGGATACGCGGTCGAAGGCTTTGCTCCGACCTCGCGCGCTGCCCGGCAGCTTGGCGAATCCGGCGTCGATACCGGAACGCTGCAGGGGTTCCTGGCCCGCGGAACCAACCGCGAGGCATCGGAAAGGAAGCATTTCTTTTTCGTGGATGAATCGAGCCTGGCAAGCACGAACCAAGTGCGTGAATTCCTGGCACGGCTCGGGCCGCAAGACCGAGTGCTTCTTATTGGGGACACACGCCAGCATCAGGGCGTCGAAGCCGGTCGACCGTTCGAGCAGCTTCAACAGGCAGGGATGCGCACTGCGCAACTCGATGAAATCGTGCGCCAGAAAGATCCTGCACTCAAAGCCGCTGTGGAGTCCCTCGCGAAAGGGGATGTGTCAGGCGCTCTCCAGTCGCTGCATGCGGAGGGCAGGATTCGCGAAATTCGCGACGCAGGCGAGCGCATCCGCACGATTGCCCGGAGCTACGTCGAATCACCTGAGGGGACCCTCATCGTTTCGCCCGATAATGCCTCTCGCCGCGATCTGAATGTCGCGGTGCGCGAGGAACTGAGGTCCAAAGGAACGCTGGCTAGGGAAGACCACAAGTTAAGGGTTCTCATTCAGCGCCAGGAGATGACTGGCGCCGAGCGGCGATGGGCGAGTGGATACGAAGACGGTGATGTAGTGCGGTACGCACGAGGGAGCAAAGAGGCAGGCATCGACGCCGGAACATACGCGACGGTCGTCAGCACAAACCCCGCAATGAATCTGGTGTCCGTCGAACAGCCTTCCGGCAATGTCGTTACGTATGATCCCCGCCGTCTGACCGGTGTTAGCGTCTACCGGGAAGTCGCCCATGAATTCTCGGTTGGTGACAGGATTCAATTTACAGCCCCCGACAAATCACTTGGCGTTGCCAATCGCGAGCTTGCAATTGTCGAATCAATCAGATCAGGCGGTCACGTTTCCGCGCGCCTTGACAATGGGCGCCAAATCGAGTTCGATGCACTTACTCACCGCCACTTTGATCATGGGTACGCAGTGACCAGCCACAGCGCGCAAGGACTGACCGCGGAGCTGGTTCTCATCAATGCCGACACAGGAGTTCATCCCGACCTGCTCAATTCGCGTTTCGGCTATGTTGCTGTGTCGCGGGCCAGCCACGAGGCAAGTATCTTCACCGACGATTCAAATCGGCTGAATCAGCGGATCGGAGCCGAGGTCAGCAAATCTTCGGCTTTGACGCAGGGACAATTTGCCCCAACGACGCACGACCAAAGCACTGAGATGAGCCTTTAGGGAGTGAACAGGATGAAAACGAAAAGAGCCGTGACCAAGATTCCGGAGCAATACGAGCGATTCACGCTGGAATTGTTGACCTTCTAAAATCCGCGAGATCCGCTGCCGCCGGGATGTGAATTCGATAATGACGGCCATGTTCTGGGAGATCGGGCGCAAATCGTTGAATCAGAGCAGCTTGGACGGCGTCGAGCAGATTGCGACGAAAGGCCGACCGAGCGGTTATGCGCAGACCTCACCAAGCAGTTTGGCCGAGGATTTGGAGCAATCAACCTCAGGAGAATGCGTGCTTTCTACCAAGTCTGGCGTGAAAAGCAAATTCTTTCAGCACCGATGAAGAATCTGGCAACCCACTCTCCCCTAGTGATTTAATGTCAGCAATGTCGCCCGGTGCCGCTCTCGTTGTGTTGAGTTTCCGCTTCCGTGGACGTCATACATCCGTCTAAATACGTAATATTTAGCCACTGATTTGCTGGATCGATCACAGCTTGCTCCAGACCGTGCTGTTAGATTCACATCTTCCAATGACGGTTGGTGTCCAGACAAGCGGCCGTGTTGTGCATTCCCAGTGCATAATCCCTGGAAAATCGAGCAGCTCATCCAATGCGAGAGCCAAGGTGTCAATATTGCCCTTCCGACTCGAATCACAAGATTTTCTTGGGGCATCCTTCAGTTCAACGCCAGCTTGTATGACTATTCGGTGATCACGCTTGATCAAGCCGGACACGCTCATTGAAGCGATCTACGCCGAGAAGGCGGGCTTCAACGTGATCATCATCGATTCCACTTCCCACTTTTGGAGATGGCCGTCCCGAAGCTCACCGACATCGAGCTCACGGATGAAAATCTCCCTACGATCATTGATCCTCTTCCGAAAATAGTCGATTCGAAGGAGGCGTATCAGAAGGTGTTCGACGTAAGTGAGATAGCCAATCGGTTTTGACGTCGCTGGAGGCGGCAGGAACCATTCCGCAATCGCATACCGGACGGAAAACGCCGCTAAGCTCCTATGCGGGAGAAGACCGAGGACACCATGCTGTCGCCTCGAAAGTCGTAGAATTCGCCCGCGCGCTCAAAGTATCTGCCATAAGCATGGCCGGCGCCGACGTTCTCGGAAACATCGGATGTGAAGCAATTTCTGAAAAGCTCCCTCAAGCCTTCCCAGGAGACCATTCAAAACCCGCGCCATCTGGACTAATTCATCCTGCAAATCGGCTAATGCAGCCCGTTGCGCACCCAAACCTCGACGCGGCGATCCCTCCGGCGGCCTTCGGGAGTTTCATTTGACGCCACTGGCAAAGCTGAACCAAAATCGAGGACATTTTGGGAAGGAACGATAACCCCGATCGCTCGCAGGCTTGTGGCGACGCTTTCCGCCCTCTTGTGCGCCAGATTTTGATTCCGAATGCTCGCCTCAATTCGATCGGAAAAGCCAATCAGAAGCACGTCATCTCCGGTTCCGCCATGCTGAGCGAGGAACGTGCGCAAACGGAGGACGTTAATTCTGCCAAGGTTGTCTAGCTGATTGGTTGCATTTCTCGTTGTATTTGGCTGCTCGCTTGAGAAGTGAAAACTCAGGCCGATTCGCGCATATCTGGATGCGATCTCCTTGTAAGAATTGGGGGCGTTTTCAGGCACAAGGACAGGAAAGACATTGGGCATCAGTTCTACAAAGGGAGTTTGAGCAACTAGCGTTTGCCCGGGTTTGTATACAACATATCTCACGAATGCATCCATCAAAGATCCCGGGGAATCCCAGTCATACAGGAGAAGTCGTCTGCAAATCGGATAATCCTCTGTAACAATCGAGAGTTCGGTCGGAGCGAAAGCTGGCCCGGTTCCATCAGAAATTAGAAGCGCCTTTGCACCCTTGATCATGGGCGAAGAAACGTAGCCAATGGCATTTGGGGCTCGCATTACGGAGTCCGTTATCAATCCGCTATCTCCGATCTGATGATCGGATGACACAGTGGAAGCTATCTCGGCATTCAAGGCATCCTTGCCCATTACTTTCTCAGTGAACATTTCAAACGTGCCCGAGCTGCGGTCACGTCCGTAAAGTTCGATGGGAGTATCGTTCCCCCCGACCTCTTTCCAGTTCCTTATTTGCCTTGTGTAAATCGCTCGCAACTGAGGAATGGATAGCTGCGAAACCGGATTGTGCGGGTTAACAATAATTGCAATGCCATCGAGCGCCACAACATGCTCGATTACCCGATCCCCGAGATTCCGCAGCGCCGGATAGTCTTTCATGTCCAAGTCGCTTATCGGCCGGGACGCCATGCCGATGTCGCAGAAATTCGGATTGTTTTCAATCGCGAGGCATTCGAAGGCGGCGCTCGATCCTGACGCATAAATCTCAATCACCTGTAGCCCAGGTCTTCCCGGAACCTTCCCCCATACGTGTAGGTAGGGATGTCCGTTGGCGTCTTTGCTAGCGATCCTAATGCCTGTTCGTTCTGCCCCCATTTCGTCTCGAAGAAACGCGACCGCAAGTTGGGGAACGAGTTCGTCACCCAGGGAGGTGGAACCCCGCAAGGATAAGACCACATGTTCAAATGGTCCGAAAATGTGCTCGCGAAAGATGAACAAAAAGGAACCACTGGCAAGTAAGGTCAGCAACGCGAGAAACGGCAACCACGAATCCGACTTGCGCCGTCCTGAAGCTCTGGCCGAATTGCGAAACCAAAATGTTTTGCGCATTTGGTTGTACTCTTCTTCTTATCGACTTCCGTTTCGCAGGCGGAATTGTCAAGATGCTGGCGAGTCTAGCATGTCTATTAATGGCGTTTCAACGAAATAAGAAATGAGCCTCGCTCGTTACGTTTGATTCAAGACATCCGTCAAATTGGCCAAGCCCGCGATCTGCCCTCAATTAAAATGGTCTTCAGACGGACGCGAATCGCTCGAACAGCGCCATCCCAGGGATCGGCCACTGCGCTGATTTATTGGTGAGGTCGTTTGCAATCGCATCACAGCGATTGCAGTGAAATTACGTTTTCATTACGTGTTTATTACCTTTCTGCAATGTTTGCTAAATCGCAAAGATATACCCTTGGCGGTACGGGATCATGCGATTGCGCACGGGGATATCTTGCTAGAGGGCATGATTTATACCGTGGCGGTGCGAACGACTTGAAATGAAGCCAAAGAGGAGCATGGAGTGGCCACCAGAGCGCAGCGCAAGCTTCCACGCACGCGAGACATCGAGATTGAAATGAGAGGCGCTGCCCCTCAACAACTGGATGACCGAGGAAACATTACATTCGAACGCGGTGTTGCTCTTCCAATCCGAGCACACTCAGAAAATCCACCGGTCAAGACAGAGCCTTCAATTGTGTACAACGTAGCCATCCAGGATTCAAGGATGACCTTTGAATTCTTCGTCGAAAGCAAGTTCGTCCCGGAGCATGTTGAGCATAAAACCCTCGCGGGGAAGACCCATTATCAAGCCATTCTGAAGCACTTGTTGAGGCCGGAGACCGTAAACCGCGTGTTCAATCCTCAAAACGTTGTAAATGCTCGGTTGAAATCTGTGAAGGATTGGCCCTATCTGAATGACGTACGGCTGTGTGATATCGAAGTTGATCACGTGCGGAGCCTTGTTGCCTGTGCGTTTGCTCATGAGTATTCATCCCAGACGGTCAAGCACATTAAGAACGTACTCGGCGCAGTCATCTCGCACGCTCAGCGAGAGGGATGTTTCAGTGGACCGAATCCCGCGGAGCAGGTGAAGTTGCCCCCAATGGCCCGCAAGGTGGCGCATAACCTCACTATCGGCCAAACAAAAGCGATGCTCGAGCTAATGCAATATCCAGAAAGAGAAGTGGCTCTCATCACAATTACAACGGGGATGAACCTGCTGGAAATCTGCAAACTGCAGTGGAAGCACGTGAACCTGAGCGAATCTTCTCAATCCTTCGATGGAGAAGTTATCCCTCCGAGGAGCATCGCCGTGAGGGAACAATGGAATCGAATTGGGTTGGGCGATTCGAAACTCGGGCGTAAGAGAAACATCGAGATCCCGGAACCCTTGTTCTCAATGCTCGCGCATCGACGCGTTGAGAAGGCGAGCGCCAGTCCCGATGACTTTGTTCTGAATTCGGAAACGGGCCAGCCGATTTCGCCCGCCAACGTTCGGATGGGACGCTTGACCCCCATTGCTCGCAAACTGGGGCTGCCGTGGCTCTCCTGGCGGGTTCTTAGGCGGGCGCACACTGCCCTCTTGCTGGAATTCAGATCACAACTCAACCATCACATGACGCATGTAGCCCGGGAAATACTCACGATCCCGGCCGGACCGGAGGAAGGGGCCGTTGCCAGCACGGCGTGCGTTAAATCGGTTACAATTCGGGCCAAGTCTTTCTGCCGTTCGTTCCGCGCCTTTCGCCATTCGCGGGAAGATTGTCGATTTGACGATGCCAGGTGATTCTGCCTAGCCTTGTGCACCCTAGTGGACTCTTCCCGGCTCACTGACCGCAGAGTCTTGCCGTACTTGCTTTTGCGATTGTCATGCGACTCTTACTGGTTGAAGATGAACTCGATATCCAGCGGTTCCTGAAGCACTCGCTGTCGGAAGCGGGCTACCAGGTCGATGCGGCCGGCGATGCCAGGACGGCCATGAAGTTGGCGGTTGACACTGTGTACGACGTTCTGATCGTTGACCTGGGTTTGCCCGATCAGGACGGCATGGACCTAATCCAATCGCTCCGCGAGGTTGGAGTGAGAGCCCCGGTGCTTATCCTATCGGCGCGGCGATCGGTGGACGAAAGAGTAAAGGGGCTGGAGCAGGGGGGCGACGACTACCTGACTAAGCCGTTCGCGTTAGCGGAATTGCTCGCGCGCCTCCGAAATCTGTTGAGAAGAGATTTGCATTCAGTCCAAACAAGTGCCACCTTGCGCGTGCTCGACCTAGAATTGGATCTGACTCAGCGTGATGCAATTCGATCGGGGAAACGACTTCGGTTAACTTCGCAAGAGTTCACAATGTTGGAATTTCTTTGCCGCAATGCCGGCCGTGTTGTTACACGCGCCATGATTCTTGAGCGGGTCTGGGGTATGCGCTTCGAGCCTAAAACTAATGTCCTCGATGTTCACATGAGTCGCTTGCGCGTAAAAGTGGATGGCGACGGACGCAAACCCTTGATCGAGACGCTACGAGGCAAGGGTTATGTCCTTAGAGACCTCTAGGCCGGTAGGGTGGAGCGCCGCTTGGCGCATCTCTCTTTGGGGCACTTTAGCCTTTGCGGTGGGGACCTTGATTGTATTCATGTTCCTCCACCGTTTTGTTTCGGGTGATATTCAAAGTCGGAACGACGCGTGGCTGTGGGGCGAGGTTTCCCTCCTGGGTGATGTTGCGGAGCGAACCCCGAAGGATTCCCTGTATAGCCAAATCGTCGGAGAGATCGCCGAGGTAGTGCGCAAAGAGGTTCCAAACAAGAGACGTGCGATGAGCGGCACAAACGGCTACGTTTTTTTTCTGCAACAAGGAGAAGACGGTTCTCTTAAATTATGGGTTGGAAGTGGCGAAGGCGTATCGACTCTCAAGGCGATTCAACGTGCAAAGATGCTTCCCGATCAGCCAGCCGATTTGCTGGTGGATGGCTCTCTTGTACCTTTTCGTGTAGTGTCGATGCGCGTTGAGGACGGGAGTCGTATATATTTGGGCCTCTCCGAATCGAATCAACTGCAAGTCTTGAACAAGCTCCGCCTCTGTTTTATTCTTCTTTGGCTGCTAATTGTGTTCTTCGGCTTTGCGCTGATATTTTCCATCTCGCGAAGCCTACTGAAATACGTGCGGCGAATTACTGATGCTGCGTCGAGAATCGGCCGTTCTGATTTAAAGACAAGGGTGCCCATTACGAGTCGAACCGATGAAGTAACACATTTGGCGTTGACCTTCAACAAGATGCTCGATCGCATCGAAAGTTCGATGCATCAGCTGCACACAATGACCGATTCGCTCGCGCACGATTTGCGCAGCCCGATTACGTCGATTCGCGGGAAACTTGAGCTGTCACTGTCTGCTCGGACGGTTGAAGAGCAGGGGGAGGCAATTGTCTCCTCAATTGAAGTGCTCGATCATTTCAGTCAGTTTTTAACCGAGTCTCTGGATGTTGCCGAAGCGCATGCCGACGCGCTGCGTCTGACTCGAACCGAGTTCGATATCGAAGAAGCACTTGGGGTTATGATTGACCTTTACCAGCCGAGCATGGCTGAAAAGAACATGACGGTCGAATTTCACGGGCTTGGCTCCTTGAGGATCTTGGCAGACGCTTCATTGATCCACCGCATGTTTTCAAATCTCTTTGACAACGAGATCGCGCACTTGCCTACAGGGTGCACCGTAAAGTTACTTCTCCAGTCGAGTGACGATTCAATGATACTCGCGATAGAAGACGACGGCCCCGGGTTCCCAGTGGAGTTGATTGAACATGCCTTCGAACGTCACGCCAAAGGGCATCATTCGAGTGGACACGGTCTTGGACTGGCATTCGTCGATGCTGTTGTACGCGCACATGGGGGAACTGTGACAGCGTCCAACTGCGAGTCCAGGGGAGCCATGATAACCATCCGCCTTCCGTTAACTGGCAGTTTGGGCGATTCGCATTTGAGAAGGGGAACATCACAGCAAGTCGCGACGGCTTCGAAGCAGATTACCAACTTGTTTCCTTGATAGAGGGAAGACTGTCCCAGACCGCCAAGTATCAAATCTCGTTAGCTACAAATTAACTGGGCACGCAAGGCACTCTAGCAGGCGTTACAGTATTTCCCTTTAATGCGGAGAGGGAGCCATGGCGGCCTGTTGAGCTCTCATCCGCGCTCTACGGAGTCTCTGCAGCTTCTTAGACAGAGTTCATCGCCATTTCATCGCTATTTCCGGACTAGTGCAGGCGCGCGATGCGTTTGCCTGTCTTCTCGCGTCGGGAGAGGGTCAAACATCCACGTCCATAGCCGGAAACTCTGTAAAGAATGTGAAGATCGATCTCCGGACGTTAGTCGTTCGATGATTGTGCAACGGTACGTCGCCGATGTCATAGACGATGAATGCCTCAGGGAGAGTTCAAGTTGATCACATTGCAGACTTGAGGGTCGCGTGCAGAGTATTACTTGTTTATTACATCTTCCTTACATTGTCGTAAATATTGCGTATCAGCAAATAGAGCGGTTGTGCGGACACGGCATGCTGCAGAAGCTTTCGGAACCTGATTGCTACGGGTTTAGGTAACTGGCACCTGACTTTCAAGCAGAGGCTCGAAGGAAGCACTTAGGAGGATTGCATGGGCGACAGAGCACTGCGCAACGTTTGTTTAGTGTTGCTTCTAGTTGGCCTTACCACTTGGGCAAGCGCCCAATCGTTCCGCGTTCAATGCCCAACCAGCACCATCACTCACCCGGACCCGAGCAATAGCGGGCTCAACAATGTTGAATCCGCATACACCAGTCCGACAACTTTTTCGATGAGTGGCAATGGATATCTCACGCCGACGGCCCACGTGAATGGCGCGATTAAGTGCCAGCAGATTTCAGGTGGCGATGGCTACGCAACAATGGGCGACGGCACCCAGACATACATGTTTTCGTTCGGGCCGCTTTCCGGACTCTCTGACATCGCGAAGGGCATGCCCGGAACCCAATTTCCAACAGTCTTTAACACGGTTTTCAACCCGGGGGCGGGAAGCGGATTTACGTCGACTGCTCCGGCAGCCCTTTTCTACTCAGGCAGTGGTCCATTGTCACCAGGCGATCCAGCCACAACGGACGCGGCGAGCAATGATGGCGTTACGCCCGGTACTGCATCGACGCTCTCGCTGTTTACTTACAACGGCGCTGTCGGCCAGGTTCCTGACGTCTTCTCGGAAAACCTCGAAGTAAACGGCAATCCCATCGATGGACATGTGGATCCCAGGCCGATCATGGACGTCGGTGTAATGAACGGGAATATCCCAGCTCCCCTGATGGCAATCGACGAGGACGACGAGTTCTTTCTGACACTGACCAATGTCGGCATGATCATGCGCCCGGACCTTTTCGAACAGCACACGGTCCACTTCCACGGTTATCCGAATGCTTCGTCTTTCTATGACGGCGTTCCGGATGCCTCAGTCGCGATCAACATAGGGGGCAGCTTCACTTATTACTACCTGGCGCCCGATGCTGGAACCTACTTCTGGCATTGCCACATCACTCCTCCCGAGCATCTCCAGATGGGCATGGTGGGTCAGATCTATGTGCGGCCGAGACAGAACCGCGTTCCTTCAACCACCACACTTTTTGCCGCGCTTCAAGCGCAGCAACTCGATCCGCGGACTGCTTGCAACCCAGGTGCGGATATTCTCTGCACGAATCCTCTTCCTGCAGTGAATAGCGGCCTCTCGGGGGGCCGCAAGTACGCCTATAACGATGGCGACGGCTCTACGGCATACGACGTCGAGTACCCGATTCAGATTCACGGATTTGATCCAAACTTCCATTTCGTAGGCATGACCTTCAACCCCGAAGGTTTTGCGGACATGAAGGACAAGTACTTCCTGCTGAACGGGCGCAGCTATCCTGACACAGTAACACCCGGTCCTCTCGCAACCGCGAGTGCCGACGGCCAGATGCACTTTTCGCAGCCCCTGCCATCGATCATCAACATTCCAGCCGGTGGCAAGGCACTTCTACGCATCTCCGATCTGGATGTGACCGAGTATCAGACGCTGGCATCGCTGGGCATCCCCATGCAGGTGGTCGGATACAACGCCAAACTACTACGGGATCAGGAAGGCAACAACCTGTACTACAACACCAATTCCATCACTCTGGGTGGCGGCGAATCACTCGATGTGATTCTCGACGCCAGCGACGCAGGCTGCGGATTCGTCGGCTGCGCCGCGGCACTGTATAAGCCGGGCAGCGTCTTCTACCTTTACACGCCGAACCTGGATCACCTTTCGAACGATGCCGAGAATTTTGGCGGGCTTATGACCGAGGTCCACATCAACTAGGAGAGCGACGATGAACCAGATCAAACGGAATTCAGTGATTCCATCGACAAGACTGTTCCCGGTGCTGGTGGCCGCTCTCGTGCAGTTCCTATCAGGAATGGCACACGCTGCGGCCCCCGGTATCACCGGGCCAACCTTCAATCTCATCGCGCAACAGGCTTACCTGACGCAGCCTGATGGCCAAGCGATTTACTCCTGGGGATATGGCTGCAACGGTGCGCCGACAGGCTATGCTCCAGCAGCAGTCACCGGCACGTTCTGTAATTTGATGCAAGTTCCCGGTCCCACGATGATCGTAACTGAAGGTCAGGCTGTGAATGTAACTCTGACCAACGGACTTCCGACTGCAGCGGGCAACACGTCGATGCTGTTCCCAGGCTTCAACGTGTCAACCTCGGGTGGCGTTGCCGGTCTGCTAACGCAGGAAGCGGCGCCGGCCGGTTCAGTGACCTATACGTTCATCGCTGACACGCCAGGAACCCACTCGTATTACAGCGGGACGCAAGGCGATCTGCAGATCGAGATGGGCATGTATGGTGCCTTGATTGTGCTCCCCAAGACAATTCCTTCCGCTTGCACTTCCGGGTTGGCTGCGACTAACTTGCTTGCCGAGCAAAATTGGGGTGAAGTGGACTACCGTCTGGCCCCTGCCGCCTACGACCACGCGAAAACGTGCTACGACCGCGAGTACCTCTTCCAGTTTTCCGAAATTGATCCCAATATTCACAATCAGGCCCTGGCACAGGTTACAGCTAAAACCGGATGCGTTGCAGGAGCACCCGGGTGCAGCCTAAATGTTCCAACTGAGCCTTACCATCCGGCGTACTTCATGATCAATGGCCGTTCAATGCCGGACGACATGGATCCAAACTACGCTTCGGAGTATCCGCACCAACCATACAATGGCAATCCACACATGCACCCAGGTGAGCAGGTTCTGCTGCGCATCATCGGCCAGGGGCGCTGGCAGCATCCTTTCCACGAGCACGCCAACCATGTGCGCATTTTGGCGCGTGATGGCAACCTGATTCTCACACCGGATGGAAGCGCACTTGCAGGCCCAGCACTGTTCACCACCACCACCACCCCGGGGTTGACGATGGACGGAATCTTCTACTACACCGGGCGCGGATTGAATTGGGATATGTACGGTCACAATCCCAAATCTGGCGACCCGACAGCCGTGCTCACCTGCAATCCGGATACAAATGGTTACAACACGGGTGGCACTGCGTACACGCAAATCAATTACTACGAGTGGTGCCAGGATCACAACAAGCCGCTTCAAGTGCATCCGTTCGGCGATGTAGCCGCTGGAGGTCCTGCAACACTGCCGGATGCGAACATCCTCACCAATGGCGCCTGGTACGGTGGAAGTCCATACCTGGGGCCGAATGCAACCACCCGCGCGACCGGTCCTACGGGAACGACCCCGCCGTCCGGCACGATCGCGAACTCGCCTGGCGGCGAAGCTGGCTTTGCGTTCATGTGGCATTCCCACAACGAGCGTGAGATCACAACCAATAATGCGTTTCCGGGCGGAATGATGATGATGATGCTCGTCGATTCCCGGGAATTCGTCATCGACGAATCCAAATAGGCAAGGAGAACAGGAATGCGAATCAACATTCTCATAGCAATAGCAAATGCAGCAGTGCGGGGAGCGGCTGTTCTCCTATTCGGGGCAGGAGTTGCGACCGCGCAGCAGCAGATCAATCTGACAGCCGCGCCGTCGTCAATTACTCTCCCGGATGGATCCGCCGTGCCAATGTGGGGTTACAGTTGCGGCGCCGTCGTGACTGGGTCCACCGCAACTTGCGTTCAGTCAAATCAAGCTGCCGCTGGATGGTCGCCGGTTGTAATCACCGTTCCAGCATCACCCGGGCCGGCCGCCCTCACCATCAAGCTCACCAACAGCCTGTCGTTCGCGAACGGCAATAGCGTGCCCACTTCGCTCGTGATCGTCGGCCAAGTGGGTGGCGGTCTCGGCGATGTTACACAACGGACAACGACGGCAAGCCCGGACCACTCCCAATCGCAAGCGGCCACTACCTGGCCGATTGCGGGTGGAGCCGGAGTTCTCCCACCAGGGCAGGGTCCGCGTGTCCAGTCTTTCGCGACGGAGGTGGCGGCAGGGGCCACGACGGCACTGACGTGGGCGAACCTCCGGCCTGGCACTTATCTGATCGAGTCAGGAACGCATCCCTCGATCCAGGGACCGATGGGCATGTATGGAATTCTAGTAGTAACCACCCCGCCCACTACGGTCCCGGCTGCGGCACCAGGAACGGCGTATCCGGGCGTAACATACAGCTCGGAAGTTCCGCTGGTATTTGGCGAAATTGATCCAGCCCAGAACAACGCCGTCAGCGCGGCGGTGAATCATCCAGGGTTTAGCGAGACTGCAGTATGGTCTGGCCTTGCTGGAGGTTGCGGAAATCCCAGTTCGTCGACCTATCAGACTTGCTATCCGCCGGCCGTGAACTATACGCCGCTCTACTACACAATCAACGGCGTTGCTCTTAACAAGACAATTCTAGCCAGTTCCCTGTTTGCAACGTCGCCGGCCACGGCACCACTTACCGGAAGTGTTTTGGTTCGCATGGTGAATGCTGGCCTTCGGATGCACGTCCCCGCAATCGTAGGGTCGCAGACCACGCCGGTAGGAAGTACTGCGGTCCCCGCACCGGCCGCAGTACCTGGCTTCTCGCTTATCGCAGAAGACGGTAACCCGCTTCCCGGTGTTCAACGTGTCCAGAACGAAGTATTTATGGCTGCGGGCAAGACCTACGACGTCATGATCAATGTACCTCCCACTGGCTCTAAAGCGCTTCCCGTCTTCGACCGTGAGCTGAGCCTCTCGGCGAACTCGACCGCCAGAGATGCCGGAATGTTGGCGTACATCGGCATCAATGGTTCAGCACCAGCACCAGGAAATCAGACTGCGCAAGCGAACCCGGACAACTATCCGTCGATAATCCCGGGTCAAACCCTCACCGTCTCGGATCCGGGCAAGGGTGTGATCGCAAACGATTACAATGTCTACGGCGTGAAGGTCTTGACGTCGCCTGCAAAGGGTACGTTGACGCTCAATGCAGATGGAACATTTATCTACGTTCCAAATGCTGGATGGAGCGGTGGTGACTCGTTTGTTTACCAGGCAAACGGCACTGGTCCCACGGCAACGGTGACCCTGGGTGCGGCGTCGATCGAAGCCGCTGGCGCGATCGTCGTTAACAACATCTCATACACCTCGACGTTGGCGAGTCACCTCAAGATCGCGTCACCGGGTATCTTGTCGGTAGACAAGGACAACGCGGGCTATCCTCTTACAGTGAACGCGGCCAGCGTCACACCTGTTTCAGGACTGACTGTTACGGTTGACTCGGCCGGCGGGTTCAATGCTTCCGTGACATCGCCTGGAACTTACTCGTTTACATACAAAGCGCAGAATTCACAAGGAACCCTAAGTTCTGGCGCCGCGACAGTAACCCTGAATTTCCCAACCGGCTCAGGTCTTGCAGTGCACGTGGTGGACGGCCTCGATAAAACGATTGCCATCTCTGACTATCGCTGGATCATCGAGGAAGACCGCACATTTTTTATCGATCCCAATTGCACCCAGAATCCTCCACCAGCGGGTTGTCCGTCCGCAGGGGGAATCGTTCCGACTTTTGGAACGAATTTTCACACCAGCTATATGCCGGTCGTGGCGACGGGCTGCACCGGACCCCTATCTTGCGAGTCGGGACAGACTGTTCTTGGTCAAGCGACAGTTTGCGATATTGGCAACGGCGTTTGCGAGCAGGGTCCCAACGCAGGGCAAGAGACTGCCGTCGACCCCAGCCAAGTCGTTCTGGACCCCAGGAAGCGTTACTACCTTTCGGTGCTCCCGGGCGATGCGGCCACTCCCTTTGAAACCGGGAATCTAAGTAAGGGACACGGCATGGGCGGGGCTCCGATAGCCGCGGGCCAGACCGCAGTAACAGTGTTAGCTCAAGCCACTCCGTTCCCGCCGTCGAAACTTTCCGTCTTTGTGTTCCAAGACGACTTCCCCCTCAACGGCGAGCAGGATGGCGGCGGTGGCGTTGACGTTCTGTCGCCTAACGAACCAGGCCTAGGATCGTTCAACATCACTATCATGGACGATGCCGGCGGTACTGGAGATGCGACAGGGCAGGTGGACTACGATATGTTCAACCAGCCGTTGTCGAATAGTCTGGCGGGAACCATCGATCCTGTCACAAAAATCGACGCGTGCCCGATCTCGGTAACTCCGCGCACCGGTGTTAGTGATCCGACTCAAACCGGTATTACCGGCACGATTGTCACGTGCCCCAAGTACGAATCGGACGGCAAGACGCTCTCACCGCTGGCCGGCCAGGTAGTTGTAGCCAACATGATGCCGGGACGGTATGGCGTTATTGCTACCCCCGCCGCCGACCGCATCGCCCGCGGCGAAGAGTGGCTGCAGACGAACACCCTGGATGGCCAGAAGGCGCACGACTCATTTCTGAAGGTCGGCGAGGCCGGATTCTTCCAGGAATATGGTCCTGCCGGATTCCACGTATCGGTCGGCTTTGCCAACCCGGCCATTATCAACAGTCGCAAGGCGGCCGTGTGCGCAGGCACTGACCCGTTCGTCACCGGAAAAAACTGCACTAACAGCGTAACCGGAATAGTCACGACCGAGCGCATGAGCAGAACCCCAGATGAAAGGCTTTATAGCAGCGGATCAAACGATAGCTTTGGATTCACCCAGTGCTATGTGAGTTTTGGCGATCCGGATGCAGAGGACTTCGCGTTCACCAAGTGCAACGCCGATGGCACCTTCACTCTGACAGGTCTGCCCGATGGCGACTGGAGAATCACTGTGTTTGACCAGTGGAATGACATGCTGGTCGACGGCCTTTCCACTCCGGTTCGGCTATCCGGCGGCACAACCACAAACATGGGGGAACTCGCCACCAACCAGTGGCAGGCGAACATCTACACTACCACCTTCTTTGACGCCAACAAGAACGGCGTGCGGGATGCCAATGAAGATGGGCTTGCGCTGGTCGACACGAACGTTCGGTTCCGCGACGGAAGCTTCTCCAACTTCAATAGCACGGACCTCTATGGATATGCGGGCTTCAACGAAGAGTTCCCGCTGTTTAGCTGGTACGTGGTGGAAACGGACGTGACTCGCTACAAGAACACTGGCACCCACGTGGTGTACGACTCCGGCGGTCCGGCCGATGGGACGCCATGTGGAGCGACCGCAAGCACCCACAGTGCGCCTTGCGGAAACTCCAACATCGGGCATTTCATGGCCAACACTGCCGAGACGATCTCTGTTCCCCCTGCCCTGCGTGTGCCTGGCGCAGTGTATTGCGCCTCGGCTGACTGCACAGGAAAATCAATCGCAAACGGCCCCGGATCCAGCGATCCGCCCGCTGTCTGCAGTACAGACTCGACCGGAAACACAACCTGCTCAACGCCACTTTCAACGGGCCGTATCGATCCACCGTGGGTGCTGACGGAAGGTTGGCAGGGATTCGCCGGCCAGAACAACTTCCTCGAATTCGGGAAGACGCCGTATGCGGAGGGCGAGAACGGCGGCATCCGCGGACACGTCGTCTATGCCTCAACTCGGCCGTTCGACGATCCCACACTTCTCCTGCAGCTTAGTTGGGAACCTCTCATACCGAATGTCACCATCAACCTCTACCAGGAGGGCGTGGCGGCAGACAATGTCACTCCAACCCTGAAATTGGTTGATACCACCAAGACCAGCAGCTTCGATGAATGGGCACAGGGTTTCCGCTCCGATGGGATACCAAACATGAACTGCCCCGGACAGGGCGCTGCCAGCGGCGTCACCCCGGACCTCTTCTTCTTCTCGTTGTACAACCAGCCCGACTGGCTGGATACATACAACGCGACGTTTAACGGGGGAGCGGCCCATACGGTCCCGAACAACTCCCAGTTCAAGTGCTACGACGGAATGCACAATTGGAACCAGTTACAGCCGGCGCCATACGACGGCATGTATCAGTTCCCCAGCGTCCTTAGCCTGAATCCAACCACCGGGGCGCCAGTTGGAACGAACTGCACCATCTGCGTGCCCAATCCCGACGCTTCCGATCCCTACAGACACGGCACTCCGATGTTACCCAAAGGCAAGTATGTTGTGGAAGTCGTGGTTCCACCAGGTTATGAACTGGTGAAGGAAGAAGATAAAAATATTCTTATCGGTGATAACTTCCTCGCACCGGTTACAGTCGAGTTCCCCGGACTGGGAGGGTCGATTTTCATCCTGCCGGACCAGGCCACAGTTGTTAATGGCACCAACCCGAATAATCCCCAGAATCCCACAACAAACCTGGGCAGAACGACCCTGCCGAGTCATGAAGCTGACACCGGCATTGAAGAAAGTTACTGGCCATGCGTGGGCGCAGCGCGCGTTGTCCCCGACTACATAAGCCTCTTCCCGGGTTCAGCGGAAGTGGCGCCGTTTGCCGGAGCGACTCGCAATCTTTGCGACCGCAAGGAAGTTCAGCTGGATGACCAGACCTCCGCGCTGGCGAAGTTCTATCTCTTCACTTCGACCCATGCGGCGGCTCACTTCACGGGCATCATTACCGACGACTACACCTCCGAGTTTGATCCTTTCTCTCCGCAATTTGGAGAGAAGTTCTCTCCGCCGGACCTGCCGGTTGCCCTCAAGGACTGGACAGGAAATGAAGTCTCGCGCGTGTATGCGGATCATTGGGGCGCATATAACGGCCTGACCTTCTCAACGTGGGAAGTGAACCCTCCGAACCCAACGGGCTACTCGCCACAGATGATGGTCACCTGCATGAACGATCCTGGGACTGGCCCCACACCGGATCCTCTGTTCAATCCGCAGTACAGCCAGTTCTGCTACGAGCTTCCGTTTATGCCCGGGCAGACCGCTTACCTGGATACTCCAGTTGTCCCGACGTCGGCATTCGCGGGCGCAGGGTACAACAATCCTGACTGCGCCTATCCTGCTGCCACGCCGGCGATCGCCAGCGTTACCAGCGCCGATATTGCCGGACCGTGGGTAAGCGCGGCCGGCCACTCTATCACCATTAACGCACTTGGCGATCAACTGGTGCCGAACAATGCTTACGCTGGGCCCTCCGCCTCGACGGCTCCTTACAACCAGAAGAAGGTCACACGCCATTACGGATTTGGTGCGACCCAGGGAACAGGAACCGTTACGATCGGCGGAGTAACTGCAACCGTGACCTCGTGGAGTGACACGCAGATTGTTGCTACCGTTCCTGCGGGCGTAGCGAATTGCGCAAGACAGCAGCAGGCGCAATACGGCGGGCCGGGAACTCCCGGTGTGACCACTGCGCAATGCGGTGAACTGGTGATCACGGCAGGCGACGGCAAGCAGTCGATTGATACCGTCACTGTAACCATCGGCGGCAAAAAGCCGACGCTTGTATCGACCACGATTCAAGCGGCAGTCGATGCGGCGGCTCCTGGCGACATGATCATCGTTCCTCCAGGTCAGTTCCAGGAAATGCTGGTGATGTGGAAGCCGGTCCGGCTGCAAGGTGTCGGCGCCGCCTCCAGTGTCATCAATGGCAACTCGCAGCCCGAAGGCAAAGTCAATGACTGGCGCCGCAGAGTTGTTTGCCTGTTCGGATTGGCACTCAATGGCGCGCCCTCCACGGGTACCTCTGGCGCGAACCCATTTGATCCACAGGGAACCTATACCTGCGGAACGGGACTGAACTACTTTACGCCGTCAGCCAACAATCCTCAGGTCGACCGCTTGCCGCTCGAGGCGACGGTAGGGTGGGACGCAACTCTAAACGGAAACCTGGCGGAAATGCTTCAAGAGCCCACGTTGATGGGCGCGCTGGAAGGCGCGGCGATCACGGTGCTCTCGAAGGGCGTCAACTTCCCATCGGACCCGTTTGTCGCGGACACCTTCCCAACCGGCACGCAACTGTTCACTGACACCAGGTCACAGTGCGGATCGAACACCACAACCGCTCATAATCCCTTCCCGAGCAACTTCCTCTGCAACCCGTCACGGATTGACGGCCTGGGCATCACGGATAGCTCTCAGGGTGGCGGCGGTATCTACGTCCATGCCTGGGGACACTATCTCGAGATCTCCAACAACCGCGTCTTCAACAACGCTGGAACTCTTTCGGGCGGTATCAACATCGGCCAGGGCGAGCATCCGCCGGCATACCTGGCTGGCGCCGCAAATGCTGCAACTAATGCAGCTCCTGGCTCCTGCGAAAGCGCCGGTCCTGCGGGCCTGGTTCTTCCTTACTGCCACGACATCCATGTGAACGTGCACCACAACGCGATCGTGGCTAACTCATCCACGGGCGACGAGTTGTTCTCGGCCACACCGGCCGGAGCTGGCGGAGTCAGCTTCTGCACCGGCTCCGACTACTACAAGTTCGACTACAACTGGGTGTGCGGCAACCAGAGCAGCGGCGACGGCGGCGGCTTTGGTCATGTTGGCTTCAGCAAGCAAGGCGACATTGAGCACAACACCTTCCTGTTCAACCAGAGCACCAACCCGACCATCCCGGCCAACGGCGGAGCCATCGTCATCATGGGCGCACCCGATGCCGACCCTCCCTGCGCGACCAATGACCAGGATTGCATATCACCGCCCGGCACCGTCGAGCCGAGCGACGGAACCGGCCCTGGGCTCATCATTAACGCGAACCTGATCATGGGCAATGCAGCGGACAGCGGTAGCGGCGGCGGTCTCCGGTTGCAGAACATCAATGGATCCGACGTGGTCACGTTCCCCAGGACACCGGCGAACTGGAACACGGTGTCGGTGACGAATAACATCATCACCAACAACGTAGCCGGGTGGGATGGCGCTGGAATTTCCATCCTGGATGCGCTGAACGTGAACATCATCAACAACACGATCGCATCGAATGACACTACGGCATCTTCGGGCGTTCTGTTCAACACCCTGGGTGCGCCGATTGGCAGTGCGACCGGCCCGTGCCCCGTTGACCCGGCTACCGGACTGCAAGCTAATCCTTGCGTCACCACATCGACGCAACAGCCCGCCGGCCTGGTCAGTATCCAGAACAGCGCGAACTTTACAGCGAATCTGCCGGCCACGGTTACCTGCCCGGCAGGCCACTTTACCAGTAGCAGTGCAACGAACGGCAATTGCCGCTTGTTCTCTGTTCCTGAATTGTTCAACAATGTGTTCTGGCAAAACCGGACCTACCACATCGGTGTGGGCGGCCTCGGCACTGGTGGTGCGAACCAGCAGAACGTGGTTGCCCTCTACGTCGGCAACAGCACGACCCCTGCACCTTCTCAGCCGCAGACACCTGCTACAGGCGCTAACGGAGCTGGTGTGGTCATCACCGGCGGCACCGGAGCCTGCGCGCAAGGTGCGGCCAACAACGCCTATTGGGACATCGGTGTTCGTGGAGATACGTCGCCAAGCAATCACACCGGCGGTCTGTTGGCGCCCACTTACTCGGTGATCACCGATGTCGCCGATTACAGCACCGCCTCGCTGCATAACACTGGCGGCAATCCAACGTTCCTCAGCCAGTACTGCAACGGCTCGCGTGTCCCGCCGGAGTTGGGATCCATGGGCTACCAGGTGCCTCCGGGTATTTCGGATGCCACTGTGCCTAATCCCATCTTCAACCTCACGCCGGCAGCAACCGTCGACGAGGGCAACAACTGGATCAACTTGAGCTGGGGCCCCCTGGCAATGATCGGTCCACTCACCAACACAAACCTGGGCAACTACGGACCGACGTCAACCTCGTCGACCATCAACTACGTACCATCGGCGGCACCCACCTACGGGGCAGCGCCCTCGACGGACTTCTTCGGTAACCCAAGGAAGACCAACAACGCGGTGGACGCCGGCGCGGTGGAGTTCCAAGTGCCCAGCATCGCCGTCCTGAATGTCACACCGACTTCGCTTACGTTCCCAAGCACCGTGCAGGGAACTACAAGCGCAACCCAGGCCCTTACGTTGCACAACACCGGCGGGGCCGGCGCTACCGGGATCGCAGTTGCGTTCACGGGTCCGTTTTCCAGGCCGACAACTGGGGGCGGAAGCTGCGGGGCAACCCTGGCGGCGGGAGCGACCTGCACGATAAACGTAGTCTTCTCGCCGACGGCCACCGGTCCGGCAAGCGGGAATGCGACGATTACAGCCAACGTGGCCGTTGCCGGTTCGCCGGTGTCACTGTCCGGAACCGGGGCGGCAGCAATTACCAGCGCCGTCTGGGCGCCAGGGTCGCATGCCTTCGGAAACGCAACCAGAGGAGTGGGAGCACTGACGGCTCCAAGTCAAGTCTTCACTCTCACCAACAACGGGAATGTGTCCTTGAATGTGCCTAACCAGGCAAACCTCACTGGTACGAACCCGACCGAATTCACCATTGTTCGGCTGTTGTCCACTTGCGGACCGACAGGCGGCGGACAACTTGCCGGACAAACAACTCTGGCGCCTGGAGCGAGCTGCACGGTAACCGTGCAATTCAGGCCACTCACCACACAAACCACCGGTGCGAAAAGTGCGACTCTTTCGATCCTCGACGCGGCCGGCACGCAAACCGCAGGCTTAACCGGAACGGCGCAATGATTGCAGTCGACCAACTGTAATGCAATGCTGCTCGTGGCTTGGGCTACGGGCAGCATTGCCGCTCCGCTTGAATGGAAGTAGTGACAACAGAAAGATAAAAAACAAGAGCTCTGCAGATAGTGAGATAGCAGTTCATTTGATCAACTGACTAAGGAGAAGACCATGCGCCTTCGGTTCTCAATAGCCGTGATTACGGGAACAGTCTTGGCTGTTTCCTCGCTCTCACACGCAACCCCGCCGACCCAAAACACGTCGGTAAAATCCACTAGTTCACCGGCGAGTTCACCGGTCAGCAAGACGCCTATAACCATCGAGGGCCTTGCAAGAGTGCAGGGAATCCTCAATTACTGCGCCGTGGTCGATTCCAAATCGGCATCGAAATACCAGCAAGCGTTAAGCAATATCACCTCCGGCCACTCGACTGCGGAAATCAAGGACGATGAGAGCAGCTCGAGATTTGTTTATGCGCTCGGAGTTGTTGACACCGAAATTGCCAAACTTCCGGTGGCCACGGTCGTAAGTTCCTGCAAGAACTTCATTGCTGGCGACCGGTAGAGCATTAGTTGGAGCCAGGTGTTCTGGATGTGCCTCCAACTGGATTCGGAGAAGGGCGTGGTGTTCCACTGCACAGCGCCACGAAAGCGGAATGTATGGATTCAAATCCGATACGTCGCAGGAAGGAGATTCGTCTGATGTTGCGAGACGTGAATCATTGGAACCGTTGCTTAGTAGCGGGAATGGCAATTCTCCTGGCAGGATGCGGCGCAAGCGGCATCCTCATTTCGCGGCTTGAGGCTCAATCAGCGTCGACAACTACGCTTTCGCCCAGCCCGGCGCTGCCGAACTCCTCAGTACGATACAGGCCGAATCAAGTGCCCAAGAGAGAACGAGAGTACCTCGGAATGATATGGGGAGTCGACCAATTGAGCGTGAAGGCAGTTGAGTCCGGAGAGCTGATTCGCTTCAGTTACCGCGTTGTGAACCCGACAAAGGCTAAGCCCCTCAACGACAAAAAGATCGATGCGTTTCTGATTTCTCCAGTTGCGAGTGTGAAGCTCGTGATCCCATCCCTAGAGAAGGTAGGACAATTGCGTCAGACCGAAACACCGGAAGCGGGAAAGTCGTACTGGATGGCTTTCTCAAACCCCCGCAGGAGGGTTAGACCGGGAGATCATGTGAACGTTGACATTGGTCAGTTTCACGTGGCCGGACTTGTCGTGGAATAAGTTGGGGTAATCTGGAACCCCTGGATTCAGGCGGATGCCTGCGCTGGCTTCGGGCACCTTTACCAGGCCGGTCATGTTCAGGAAGCCGCATGTATGGCGCAGCGTCCGCCGCAAGTTCGACGACATTCAAGTCACTACCGGTTCACCTATTGCTGCGAAAGCGATTCAGCGTACCGGTGCACTCTACGGTATCGATCGGGAGATTCGCGATAAGCCGATCAAACTGCGGCACGAGATCCGCGAGATGAGAGCTCGACCGGCCGATCGAAGCGTTACATCCCTGGATAATAAAACTCCTGTCAGGATTTCACGCAAGTCCGATACCACCGGGGCCCATTCGATAGGCGCCTTCGCGCTGGAGCCGCTGGGCTCGTCTTCTCGGTCGCAATAGCTACTCCAATCTGGCCGCAGCTAGATTACAATTTGCTCCCGCTACATGCTCCTTTCTCACGCAATTCCAGGCCCGTTCCACGCCCGTTTGTCTGACTCCGTTGTTAAACGATTGGTAGGGCGCCCCACAGCGGATGTGCCCGTGTCTCAGACAGTTGCGCGGCCCGATTGCACACCTTCGTGGATGGGATGGCGCACTACAAATCCGGATAGCGAACCGTTCGGCGACCGCCCAAGTTAATTCACAAAGATTACTTGTAGATTACTTTTGCGCAATCATTGCTAAATCGCAAAGATGCATCGCTGATCGAGCGGAAAAATGCTTACGTTGTCAAGAAAAATTACAAGACCTGCATCATGTCCCCAGGGCTAGTGCGAGCAGGGAGGAATGTCAATGGCCAGCAGAACTCAGTGTAAGTCTTTGCTCATGCGAGAAGACGCGGCTGTAGATATTGATTTTGCGCCTCAAGGAATGGGTCACCGCGGGGACAGCGCACTTCACTTTGGTCATGGGATTCCTTCAGGGGAGAGTTGGAACGAGCCAGTGTTCACAGAAGCCAATTCTATCGCTGCGTACAACGTTGCGATCCAGGATTCCAGGATGAGCTTTGCATTCTTCGTCGAGAGCAAGTTCATTCCAGAGCACGTGGAACACAAGGCCCTCGCCGGGAAAACGCACTACCAGTCGATCCTGAAACATTTGCTGAAGCCAAAAACTGTAAACCGCATGTTCCGCTCGCGAAATGCAGGGAATCCAAAACTGAAGTCAGTACCTGATTGGCCCTATCTGGACGACGTTCAACTTTGTGATCTGAAAGCCGATCATGTGCGATCGCTTGTTTCATCTGCAATTGCTCGCGGCTATTCATCCCAGACCGTCAAGCACATCAGGAATGTGATTCACGCGATCATCTCTCATGCCCAGAGAGAGGGATGTTTTAGCGGAAACAATCCAGTACCTTTAGTGAAACTGCCTCCGATGATCCGCAAAACAGAGCACAACCTGACCATCAATCAAATAAAAGCAATACTCTCGCTTATGCGATCTCCTGACCAGGAGATCGCCCTTATGACGATTACCACCGGCATGAACATTGTGGAGATCTGTCAGCTGCAGTGGAAACACGTGAATCTAACTGACCGTGACCTCTATATTGACGGGGAGCTGATCCCCGAAAGGAGCATTGCCGTGAGGGCACCGTGGAACCGGGCTAGTCTGGACGATATGCACTTTGGTAGGAATAGAGATATCGACATTCCCGAACTGCTGTTTCCAATTCTCGAAAGGCTCCGCCGACGAAAATCAAACACCAAAGCTCAGGATTTCGTGCTGGTGTCATACAGTGGACAGCCGCTTCTCGCCACCAATTTCCGCATTTCGCGACTGAAACCGATCGGACGGAAATTAGGAATACCTTGGCGGTCCTGGCACGCTCTCAGGCCGGCTCATTCAGCGTCATTGTCAGAATTCAGATCCCAATTCAACCGTAAGATGGCGCATGCGGCCGGGAAAGTGGCATCGCCTTCCTCACATACTAACTATGGTGCCTTATGCGACTTCTGCTCGTAGAAGATGAACTCGAGATACAACAGTTTCTGAAGCGCTCCCTTACGGAAGCAGGCTATCATGTCGACGCTGCCGAGGATGCCAGAATTGCAATGAAGTGTGCAGCTGAAACCAATTATGACGTCTTAGTCGTAGACCTTGGCCTACCGGATCAGGATGGCATTGCTTTGATCCTGACACTGAGGCAAATGGGAGTGACCGCGCCGATCCTGATCTTGTCAGCACGCCGGTCCGTGGATGAAAGAATCAAAGGCCTGGAGAGGGCCGATGATTACATGACCAAGCCTTTCGCGTTGGGCGAGCTGATAGCAAGACTTCGTAATCTTCTAAGAAGAGACTCGTCTCCGGGGCACAATACCGCCCGCATGCGCGTGTTCGATCTCGAATTGGACTTGATAGAACGAGAAGTGACTCGGTCGGGAACGCCAATTCCGCTCACATCGCAAGAATTTGATCTTTTGGAGTTTCTTTGCCGTAATGCCGGTCAACTTGTCACACGCTCGATGCTTCTGGAACGGATCTGGGGAATCCGGTTTGAGCCTAAAACCAATGTCCTCGATGTTCATATTAGTCGCTTGCGCGGAAAAGTAGATGGTGCAGGAAGAGAGCCATTAATCGAGACCCGGCGAGGCAAGGGCTATGTTCTTAGAGATGCACAGGCCAATCGTTAGAGGACTGCCTCGCATATTCCTCTTCCACTATCACTCGTGTGTCTATCCCTCTGCACCTTTACGTTTCAGGTGACACACGACGCCGAATCCGCTGCGTGATTACATTTGGGCGGTCCCAGTTAGCTGGCGCCCGTCGGTTTTTGCCCCGTCAACTTCGAGAACCTTAAGTGTCGTCGCGGTCGGATGTCGCGCCAATGTGACGTGAGGGATGGCATCGATGAATGTCGACCCGAGGCACGTGGTCAAAATGATCGGTCCTGATCTGCCGGAACTCGGTGGATTCTTCTAGCGTCACGTGCACATCAATCGCTCCTTCTGGCAGGTGAGTGTCCATTTCATTTTCCTCACCCCGATATCATTTTTCAAATGCTCATCGCGTACTCGGTGCCTTGAATGAAAATAGAAACCCTAACTGCCTGTGGTGCAAGTCCTGATACCCTCCCGCAAGAATTGAGCGGCATTCACATGAACCATTCTTAATATCAGGTCATGGCGATGGGAACACGCAAGGATCGAGAGCGGCAAGAGGATCTGTGGGTGGCGTATACGAATATGGCCGTGGGCCCAGGTCACCCGTTCTATGTTCGCCTGAACGAGGTCCTTGACGGCGAGGGATTCGACACGTTCGTGGAGAAGTTGTGTGCAAGGTTTTACGCCGAGAAGCTGGGGCGTCAGGGCCTGACGCTGGGGATCTATTTCCGCTCGCTGATGATCGGGTACTTCGAGGGCATCGAGTCTGAGCGCGGAATCGCCTGGCGGTTGAAGGACTCACTGAGCCTGCGGCACTTTGTGGGCATTGCGTTGGATGAGGATACACCCGATCACTCCACGATTTCGTGTACCCGTCGACTGATCGACTTGGAGACGCATAAGCAGGTATTTTCCTGGGTTCTTGGGTTACTTGCCGATCGCGCCTTGCTGGTGGGCAAGCGCATCGGCATTGATGCGACCACCCTGGAGGCCAGCGCTGCGATGCGCTCCATCGTGCGGCGCGACATGGGCGAGCGCTATGAAGAGTTCCTGACTGGTCTGGCCAAGGCGTCGGGGATCGAGACACCGACACGCGAGAATCTGGCGCGGCTTGACCGCAAGCGCGAGAAGCGCACCTCCAACAAGGAGTGGAAGAGTCCCACCGATCAGGATGCCCGGGTTGCGAAGATGAAGGACGGCAGTACGCATCTGGCTCACAAGGCCGAACATGTAGTCGATCTGGATACCGGCGCGGTGGTGGCCGTCACCTTCCAGGCTGCTGACCTGGGCGATACGACGACCATTGAGGAAACGCTTGCGGATGCGGGATTAGCGGTGGCGGACTTAGTCGATCGCGATGCAGAGTTGCATCCTGAAGAGACACCCAGGGTCAACGTAGAAGGGATTGAAGAACTTGTTGCGGACAAGGGCTACCATAGCGGCGAATCTCTTGAGCAGTTCAAGGAACTGGAAGTTCGCACTTACATCCCGGAGAAGAAGCAGCCCGGCAATCGACACTGGATGGGCAAGCAGGGCCAGCAGCGGGCGGTCTATCAAAAGCGCCAACGCCTACGCGGCAAGTATGGCAAGAAACTGCTGCGGCGACGCGGCGAGTTCGTGGAACGAACCTTTGCTCATTGCTACGAAACCGGCGGGATGCGACGCTGCACCCTGCACGGACGGAAGAATATTCTCAAGCGTCTACTGATTCATGCCGGCGCGTTCAACATCAGCTCGGTGATGAGGAAGATGTTGAGAGCCGGGAAGCCACGGGAACTGGCGAACCGGGTGGCAGAGTTCGTTTCAGGCACCAGTAAGCGCCTCATCAACCTTTTAGGGACAAGAGCGCGGACACTCCCGACAACTTCAACCTTCGCTCCGCCAACACCCCCCGGCGTACAGGTCATTTCATTACCGTACGCGGGAACACAAACTGGGAAATCGCCATTTGCACCACAGGCAGCTAACATCTAAGCTCCACTAATTACATTAATTTATTGGCATATCAATTCGTTAAGCTGTCGGACGTTTGATCATCGCGCGTTGGTAACTAGCTCTCGCTTAATGAGCATTTTGGGATCGTGGTTGCGCCGATTCGGATCGTTGCTACCCCTAATTAACAAGATTGCCTGTCCATTACATTTTAGTAATCCTTGCGCAGCAGCAAAAAAGAGCGGGAGTTGCTGGCGGATTCTTCAGAGGCTCTCACAGTTTGTGCCGTGTCGCTGCGTTGAGATTACATGCCTTACGCACGATCACCGGGCAGAAACTCGATGGAAGCATTTTAGGAGGGATTGCATGGGCGGCAGAGCACTGCGCAAGGTTTTTGTAGTGTCGATTCTAGTTGGCCTTTCCACCTGGGCACGCGCCCAATCGTTCCGCGTTCAATGTCCAACCAACACCATTACTCACCCGGATCCGGCCAATAGCGGGGTCAACAATTCTGAACCTGCATACACAGGTCCGACGACTTATAGCGCTGGACCAAATGGCTACCTTTTGCCAAACAGCGGCACGGTGAATGGTGCCATCAAGTGCCAACAGATCTCAGGTGGCGATGGCTACTCTACAATGGCGGACGGCACCCAGACATTCATGTTTTCGTTCGGGCCACTTTCAGGACTGACTGACATTGCAGCTGGAAAGCCGGGGACTCAATTCCCGAATGTCTTCAACACCGTATACCCAGGCACACTGGCGCCTGGCGATCCTGCCACGACCAATGGGGCCAGTGACACCGGCTCTTACTCCGCTGGTGGCTCCACTTTCAACTGGAATGGCGCGGTTGGCTTGACTCCCGACCTTGACGCAATTGGCGACGGCACTTGCACGTCGCCGTGTCTGGACGGACACGTGGATCCCCGCCAGATTATGGACGTTGGCGTGATGAACGGTAACATTCCTGCCCCCTTGATCGCCTTCGATGAGGATGACGAGTTCTTCCTTACCCTGACCAATGTGGGCATGATCATGCGGCCCGACTTGTTCGAGCAGCACACCGTCCACTTCCACGGCTATCCCAATGCTTCGTCGTTCTACGACGGCGTACCCGACGCATCGGTCGCCATCAACATCGGAGGCAGCTTTACATACTACTATCTCTCACCGGACGCAGGAACGTACTTCTGGCACTGCCACATTACGCCCCCAGAGCATCTGCAGATGGGTATGGTGGGACAACTGTATGTGCGCCCGCGGCAGAACCGCGTTCCCTCCGGCGCCAGCCTCTACGCAGCACTGCAGCAACAAAACGGCCTGGGAACGGCAGTCGATTTGCGCACCGCTTGTAACCCCGCCGCCGATATCCTGTGCTCGGCCACAATGCCTGCCGTCAACACCGGCGTCACGCAAAGCGTGGATAAGCTTGGCAACTCGCAAAAGTACACCTACAACGACGGCGACGGCTCGACGGCCTACGATGTCGAGTATCCGCTCCAGATCCACGGTTTTGATCCTAACTTCCATTTTGTCGGCATGACCTTCAACCCCGAAGCTTTTGTGGACATGAAGGACAAGTATTTCCTGCTCAATGGACGCAGTTATCCCGATACCGCCTCACCCGGTCCTCAGGCAACGCAAACGTCGGATGGGAGGATGCATTACTCGCAACCGCTTCCTTCCATCATCAACATTCCCGTTGGGGGGAAGGCGCTTCTGCGCATTGCCGACCTGGATGTGACCGAATACCAGACGCTGGCGTCGATCGGGATTCCGATGAAGGAAGTCGGTTTCAATGCCAAGCTGCTTCGAGATCAGGACGGAAACAACCTCGAGTTCTACACCAACTCGATCACCCTGGGCGGTGGCGAGTCGCTGGATGTGATTTTGGATGCCAGCGATGCGGGCTGTGGTTCTACTGGCTGCGCCGCCACTCTCTATAAGCCCGGCAACGTGTTTTATCTGTACACACCCAACCTTGACCACTTGTCCAATGACGCCGAGAACTTCGGCGGGCTTATGACAGAGGTCCATATCTGCAGCAGCGTAACTGGCGGCAACACCTTCGGGAACACCTGCAACTAGGAGAGCAAACGATGAGGCCGATGATGATGAAAAACGCGTTCTTCAAGATTCGACTGC
The DNA here is from genome assembly GCA_963730805.1 of uncultured Acidobacteriota bacterium. Lineage (GTDB taxonomy): Bacteria > Acidobacteriota > Terriglobia > Terriglobales > Acidobacteriaceae > Telmatobacter. The sequence goes on from CAVSTL010000004.1 coordinate 72,414, forward strand.
TTCTGGCCGCGATGGCTGCAGTAGCGTCGCTCGCGGCGACGGCTCATGCTGCGGCTCCCGGCATCACTGGACCGACATTCAACCTGACGGCGCAAACCGCCTTCCTCAACCAACCTGACGGCTCGGCGGTTTACTCCTGGGGATATGGCTGCAATGGCGCGCCCACCGGCTTTGCGCCTGCTGCCATCACAGGCGCTACTTGTCCAACCATGCAAGTGCCCGGCCCGACTCTGATCGTCACAGAAGGACAGACGGTGACGGTCACCCTGTCGAATGGTCTTCCCGCCGCAGCGGGAAATACCTCAATTCTTTTCCCCGACTTTCAAGTGGTAACGACGGGGGGTGTAACCGGCCTGCTGACCCAGGAGGCGGCGTCCGGCGGTACGGTGACATACACATTCCCCACTGCTGGCAGGGCCGGAACGCACGCATATTACAGCGGTACGCAGGGCGATCTGCAAATCGAGATGGGGTTGTACGGCGCTGTGATTGTGCTGCCCGCGAACGTGCCCGCGGTCTGCTCGACTGGGCTTCCGGCGACGGCTCCCGGAAATAACGCTGCGGCGAAGGCGCACTGGGGCGAAACCGACTTCCGGTTAGCGCCGTCCGCCTACGACAACGACAAAACCTGCTACGACCGAGAATATCTCTTCCAATGGGCCGAGATGGATCCTAAGATCCACACGGCGGCGCTGGCACAGGTGAACGCAAGAAATGGGTGTACCGCGGGGGCTCCTGGATGCAGCCTGGAGGTTCCGACCGAACCCTACCATCCCGCGTACTTCCTGATCAACGGGCGCTCGATGCCCGACCTCATGGACGCCAACTACGGGGCCGAATATCCTCACCAGCCCTACAACGCCGATCCGCACATGCATCCCGGGGAGTTCACGCTGGTACGTTCGATCGGCCAGGGCCGCTGGCAACATCCCTTCCACGAGCACGCCAACCACGTGCGCATCCTGGGCCGGGACGGAAACCTGATTCTCAGCGCAACGGCCAATTCCACCGATCTCGCGGGACCTCTGATGTTTAACACCGATACCACCCCAGGGCAGGCCTTCGAGGGGATCTTCTATTTCACCGGCAGGGGACTGAACTGGGATATGTATGGTCACAACTCCAATTCCAGCGACCCTCTGGCCAAGCTTTCATGCACGCCGGATGCTAATGGTTACAACACCGGCAGTCCCACCGCGGTCAACTACTTCGAGTGGTGCCAGGACCATAACAAGCCCCTTGAAGTTGCGCCTTTCGGTGACGTAGCCGCCGGCGGTCCAGCAACGTTGCCGGATCCGGACATTCTGACCAACGGTGCCTGGTATAGCGGCAGTCCATACCTGGGGCCGGACGCGACCGTTCGCTCAGCCGGGACCAACACCGGCAATTTTCTACCTGCCAACTCCCAGGCGAATCCCTCGAATGAGCGCGGCTGGGCATTCATGTGGCACTCGCACAATGAGCGCGAGATCACTACCAACAACCTTTTTCCCGGTGGAATGCTGATGATGATGCTGGTCGATTCCCGAGAATTCGTAATTGACGAAACCAACTAGAGGAGAGCAGAGATGCGATTCAACAAATTCAAGGCAATTCTGAAGAAAGCGGCATTCGCAACGACTGGACTCCTCCTCGGAGTGGGCATGGCGGCCGCCCAACAGACCATCAATCTATCTGCGGGGCCGGCCACAGCGACCCTGCCAGATGGCTCCGCATTGCCAATGTGGGGCTACACCTGCGGTGCACTGGTCACTGGTTCCACCGCGACATGCGCGGCATTGAACTCCAGCGCCGGGACAGGCTGGGCCCCGGTTGTGATTACAGTGCCATCGGGCCAGAGCCTTACCGTCAACCTGACCAACAACCTGTCCTTCACGGCGGGCGCGGGTACGAACACCATCCCCACTTCGCTGACAATCGTGGGACAGGTAGGGGGCGGCCTCGGAACGCCTTCTAGCGCAGCAAGTCCGACCCACGCCGCGCTTACTGTCACCTGGCCTACGGCGGGCGCGCCGGGATCGTTTGTGCCTCCGACACAAGGTGCGCGTGTACAGTCTTTCGCCACAGAAGTTGCGGCGGGAGCGACGACACCATTAACCTGGAATGCCCTGCGACCGGGTACTTACCTGCTTGAGTCCGGCACGCATCCGTCCATCCAGGGCCCTATGGGTCTCTATGGAATCGTAGTCGTGACCACCGCGCCAACGGCGACAACGGCGACACCCATCACCGAGACGGCGGCAGGGACCGCCTATCCGGGCGTGACCTACGATGCTGAAGTCCCTGTACTTCTAAGCGAAATCGATCCAGTTCAAAACAAAGCGGTCCAAGCCGCGGTCAGCACGGCGGGGTTCAACGAAACCACCGTATGGTCCGGCCAACCGGGCGGCTGCGGTAATCCCAGTTCCTCTACCTACCACACGTGTTATCCGCCGGCAGTGAACTACACGCCACTCTACTACATGATTAACGGGGTGGCATTCAACAAGACCAACGCAAATGCTTCGCTGTTCGCGGCTTCGAACTACATTGCGTCTCCGCCCGCGGCAACAGCTACCGGAACGGTATTGGTGCGGTTGGTAAACGCGGGCGTGCATATGCACGTTCCTTCCATCGCCGGATCGTTGACGGGGACAGCCAACGCTCCCGGCTTCTCGATCATTGCCGAAGATGGACATCCTCTGCCGGGTCTTCCCCGCGTGCAGCACGAAGTATTCATGGCTCCTGGGAAGACGTTCGACGTATTGATCAACGGACCCGCCGCCGGTGGCACGGCCATTCCGGTGTATGACCGCGAGTTGAGCCTGTCGGCTAACGCCATCGGTCGCGATGCCGGAATGTTGGCATACATCGGCGTGAACGGCTCGGCACTCCCGAGCGCGGGCGCCATCGCTCCGGCCGTAGCTCGCGCGGACACCTACAATTCCCTGGTTTCGAGTCAGACGTTTACGGTGTCCGATCCGGGCAAGGGCGTGATTGCGAACGACACCAACGTTTATGGTGTTCAACTCCTCACAGGGTCCACCAATGGCACTGTGACGTTGAACGCGAATGGTACGTTCACATATGTTCCCACCGGAACTGCGACTTCAGACTCGTTTAGCTATTGCGCTAACGGTACGGTCACGGCAGCTGCGTGTTCTTCAGGTATAACCGCGACCGTAACACTGGGCGCGGCGCCTATCGAGGCGGCTGGCGGAATCACGATGGGCAACATCACCTTCAGCTCCACGATGGCGACCTTCATCAAGATTCCTCCCGCCGGCGTTCTTTCCGTTGATAGCGACGCGGCGGGCTATCCTCTCTCGGTCGTCGCGGCCAGCGTGACACCCTCGGCGGGCCTGACGGTCAATATGGATGCGACCGGCGGATTCACTGCCTCCGTTGCCACACCGGGCACCTACACGTTCACTTACAAGGCGCAGAACTCCCAGGGGACTCAGAGTACCGCGGCCGCAACTGTAACTGTAATTTTCCCGCCAGGGAGCGGTCTCAATGTGTCGGTGGTGGACGGGCAAACCCTCGCTCCTCTCGCCGTGCAGGACTACCGCTGGATCATTGAGGAGGACAGGACGTTCTACGTTGATCCCAAATGTGCATCGAATCCTCCGCCCGCGGGGTGCCCAGGTGCGAGCGCCGGGATTGTGCCAACCTTTGGGACCAATTTCGCCACCAGCCACATGCCCTTCATAGCTCAGGGTTGCACAGGACCAAAATCCTGCGAAGGCGGCCAGACTGTTTTGGGTAAACCGGCGGTCTGCGATCTGGGCAATGGTAATTGCCGGCCGGACGCCACAGGAAACGGCCTAACGCCGGTTCTTCCCAGTCAGGTACTTCTCGATCCGACGAAGCGCTACTATATCTCGGTTCTGCCGGGCGATGCGGCGGATCCGTTTACTGCCGGATATGCAGGCGCCGGTTGTGCGAATGGAACTCCGGGGGCTGCCGCTGGCGCCGTTTGCGGCCATACGATGGGTGGCGCACCGATCCTATTCCCGCAGCCCAACACCAAAGTCACGGTGCTGGTGCAGCCCGGTCCACTCCCACCAGGAAAGCTCTCGGTGGCCGTATTCGAGGATGACTTCCCCCTGAATGGTGAGTGGGATGCCGGTGGCGGAGTCGACGTACTGGCGACCAACGAACCCGGGTTGGGTGGTTTCAACCTCGAGCTTGTCGATCAGGCTGGACGCTTCGGTGACGTGACCGGGCAGATGACCTACGACATGTTCAACCAGCCGCTCTCCAACAGTCTGGCTGGACAGAAGGATGCGGCCACGGGCCTGGATGCCTGCCCCATCTCGACACAGGATACGAACGATCCGACACAAACCGGTATTACAGGCCAGATCGTCACATGTCCCAAGTATGAGTCGGACGGCAAGACCCTTTCCCCACTGGCAGGTCAGGCTGTGGTTGTCAATCTTATGCCAGGCTTCTACAGCGTGATTGCTACGCCAGGAGCCGATCGGATCGCGAGAGGGGAAGAGTGGCTCCAGACCAACACCCTGGACGGCCAGAAGGGCCACGACGCCTTCATCAAAATCGGCGAGCCGGCGTACTTCCAGGAATATGGACCGGCGGGATATCACGATGTTATCGGATTTGCCAACCCGGCGATCATCAATAACCGCCATGCAGGCGTGTGCGCCGGTACAGACCTCAATACCACTGGCACCAACTGCAAAAATTCGTTGACCGGAAAGATTACCGGTGAGCGTCTGAGCCGCACGCCGGATGAGAGGCTCTACAGCAGCGGGTCGCACGATACTTTTGCGTTCACCCAGTGCTACGTGAGCTTCGGAGATCCGGACGGCGAAGACTTCGCGTTTGCCAAGTGCAACGACGATGGAACCTTTACCCTCACAAATCTCCCCGACGGCAATTGGAGACTCACTGTATTCGACCGGTGGAACGACCAGATCGTAGACGGACTCTCTACGCCTGTCTTCTTGTCCGGCGGCAAAGCCACCAATATTGGAGACGTCGCGGAACAGCAGTGGCAGAACAACGTCTATACCCGGACGTTTGTTGACGACAACAAGGATGGTGTTTCCCAGTCCGCCGAAGCGGGAATTCCCCTGATCAACACCACGATCCGGTTCCGTGACGGCAGCCTGGCCAACAACCAGCTTACCGACTTCACGGGCACCGCCAATTTCAACGAGAATTTTCCGTTGTTCAACTGGTATGTTGTGGAAACCGACACCACTCGCTACAAGACGACCGGGATTCACACGGTCTATGACGCCGGTGGGCCAGCCGACGGTTCCGCGGCCTGCGGACAAGCTGGATACCCGCCGTGCGGCAATTCAGTCATTGGCAAGTTGATGGCCAACACGGCCGAGCCGGTCTCCCTGCCCGGAAACCTGCGCGTGCCGGGCGCCGTCTATTGCACCAACGCGGACTGCACCGGTTTCTCGATCAATCCCACCTTTACCGGCAATGGAACTACCAACGTCAGTCCGACCTGCACCTACAATACCGGTGGTACCGTTTCGTGCTCGACTCCTCTTTCGACGGGTCGTATCGATGCTCCCTGGGTTGCCGCCGAAGCCTGGCAGGCATTCATCGGCCAGAACAACTTCATCGAGTTCGGCAAGGCGCCCTATGTGCCCGGCGAAAACGGCGGCATCCATGGCCACGTCATTTACGCTTCGACGCGGCCGTTCGATGACCCGCAAATGCTGGTTCAAACGCAGTGGGAACCACTGGTTCCGAATGTCACCATGAACCTTTACAAGGAGAGCACAGCGGCGGACGGTGTTACACCGACTCTCACGCTGGTTGACACAACGCAAACCAGCAGTTGGGACGATTGGGCGCAGGGCTTCCGGTCTGATGGCGTTCCGAACATTAATTGCCCAGGTCAATCGACTGCCGACCTGTTTTACTTCACGCTGTATAACCAGCCGAACTACCTCGACCTTTACAACTCTGAGCACGGCGGCCCGGCAGTGACCGCGCTGCCTTACAACTCTCAATTCAAGTGCTATGACGGCATGCACGACTGGAACCAGTTGCAGCCGGCGCCGTATGACGGGATGTACAGTTTCCCCAGCGTGAAGGGCATCAATCCAACGACGGGAAAGCCCGCTGGTACCAATTGCACCATCTGCACAACGGATCCCGATTCGACCGACGCTTACCGCTTCGGTTCGCCCATGCTGCCCGCCGGCAAGTACGTTGTAGAGGTGGTGCCGCCGGCCGGTTATGAGATCGTGAAGGAAGAGGACAAGAACATTCTCATCGGCGATAACTTCATCGCGCCGGTGACGCAAGAGTTCGGTGGCCTTGGCAATATCTTCATCCTCCCGGACCAGGCGCAGATTGGGAATGCCTATAACCAGAACAACGCGCAGAATCCAACCCAAAGCCTGGGTGCCACTCCCAACAACGGCATCGTTCCCGGGTTTACCCCCGAGCCAACGTGGCCGTGCGTGGGCGAGGCGCGTGTCGTGCCCGACTACATCAGCCTTTTCCCGCAGTCTCACCAGGTAGCGCCGTTCGCTGGAGCTACCCGCAACCTCTGCGATCGCAAGGAAGTGACGCTGGATGACCAGGCGGGAGCCATCGCCAAGTTTTACATCTACACCTCGACTCACATTGCCTCCAAGTTCACGGGGATCATCACAGACGATTTCACCGTCGAGTTCGATCCCTTCGCGCCCACCTTTGGCGAGAAGTTCTCGCCGCCCAACATGCCTGTATCTTTCAAGGATTGGACCGGCGCTGAGATCAGCCGCGTGTATTCCGACCAGTGGGGCGTGTTCAACGGCTTGACTTACTCCACCTGGGAAGTGAACCCGCCCAACCCGACCGGGTATGCGCCGACCATGATGATCACCTGCATGAACGACCCGGGGCCGATTCCCGACCCCAACAACGCAGGCCAGATGATCACCGATCCGTTGTACAACTCTTACTACAGCGATTTCTGCTACGAGAATCCATTCATGCCGGGTTCAACCGACTACATGGATACTCCTGTCGTCCCCAACTCCGCCTTCGTTTCATCCGGGTACAACAATCCCGACTGCGCATACCCTGATGCCACGCCCGCTGTGAAAGAAGTGGATGGCGACGGAGTCGGCCCCTGGGTGAGCGCGTCCGGCAAGACCCTCACGATCAGCGCTTTGGGCAACCAGACTGTGAATAACTATGGATACGCCGGTCCGTCGGCGAACACGGCTCCGTTTAACCAAAAGACCGTGACTCGCCACTACGGCTTTGGCAGCCAATGCACGAGTCCAACTGCGGGTAGCGCGACTTGCAATACCAAATCCAGTGTCACCATTGGTGGAAAGACCGCGCTGGTCACCAGTTGGAGCGACACAGCGATCACGGTCACAGTGCCGACCGGCGTGCCGAACTGCGCCCTGCAACAACAAGCGCAATACGGAGGCTCGACCGCGCAGTGTGGCGAACTTCAAATCACGGCCGGCAACGGCAAACAGTCGATCGACACCGTGACGGTGACCATCGGCGGCAAGGCGCCAACCCGCCTCGCGCCAGGGAAAACCATTCAATCCGCGCTTGACGCAGCAGCCCCGGGTGACTTGATCATCGTTCCGCCCGGCAACTATCAGGAACTGGACATCATGTGGAAGCCGATCCGGCTGCAAGGCGTCGGCGCCGCTTCCACGATCATCAATGCAAATACCCATCCCGCGGGTAAGCTGGATCCGTGGCGCCGGATAGTCGAATGCCTATTTGGATTGTCGATTGATGGCCAACCCTACACCGCCGCCGGTGGCACCAACCCTTACGATTCCACTGGCGTCAGCGCATGCCCGGCTACTGGCTGGAATTACTTCAGCGGAGGGCCCAACAATCCCCAGGTGGACCGTGTGCCGCTGGAAGGAATCGTTGGCTGGGACACCACGGTCAACGGCAACCTGGCAGAACTGTTGCAGGAGCCTTCTCTGATGGGAGCCTACGAAGGAGCGGGAATCACCGTTCTATCGAAGGGCGTCAATATTCCACCCGGATCGGCAAATGTGTTTGGAAGCGGTTCGGAAGCGCAATTCCCGACGGGATCCACCCTTCTCACCTCTGCCAACTGCGGAGGTGGCACTCACAACACACCGAATCCGTATCCCAGCAACTTCCAGTGCAACCCGTCGAGCATTGACGGCTTGACGGTCACGAATAGCTCCCAGGGAGGCGGCGGAATCGCCTTGCACGCCTGGGCGCACAATATCCAGATCGCCAACAATCGAGTGACCAACAATGCCGGAACGCTGTCGGGTGGCATCTCCATCGGCCAGGGCGAGTTCCCGGATGCGTACCTTGCACCCAATAGCTCTGTCACGAATCCCGGCTCTTGCCAGGACAGCGCGATTGCGAATACGCAGCTGCCTTACTGCTTCAATTTGAATGTGAACATTCACAACAACATGGTCACGTCGAACTCTTCAACCGGCGACGAATTGTTCTCGTCCACACCGGCGGGCGGGGGCGGTGTCACCTTCTGCACAGGCGCCGACTACTACAAGTTCAACTACAACTGGGTCTGCGGGAACGTCAGCTCCGGTGATGGCGGCGGCGTTGTTCAGCTCGGGTTCAGCTACAACGGCGATATCGAGCACAACTCGATCCTGTTCAACGAAAGCATCAACCCGACCATTCCCACCAACGGGGGCGGACTCCTGGTAATGGGAGCGGCGCCGGATGGCAGCACACTTGTCAACGGGGTTGCCACCGAGTGCGGCTCGGTCACCGACAACGACTGCGTCCCTGGCCTTAGCGACGGTGCCGGTCCGGGATTGGTGATCAATGCCAACTTGCTGGTGGGCAACGCCGCGGAGAGTGGCAGCGGCGGCGGACTGCGGTTCCAGGCGGTGAACGGGGCCGATGTGCCGCGCTTCCCGAACAACCCGGAACGCTGGTACGGAGTCACGGTCACCAATAACATCATCACTAACAACGTTGCGGGCTGGGATGGCGCGGGCGTATCGCTGGAAGACGCGTTGAAGGTGAACCTCATCAACAACACCATTGTCTCCAACGACACGACCGCTTCGGCTGGAGTGCTGTTCAACACTCTTGGCGCTCCCCTGGCCAGCACTCAGTCGCAGCCCTCTCAAACCACTGGTAACGGCACAACTTCGCTGCCTCAGCCCGCCGGTCTTGTGACGGTGCAGAACAGCGCACAACTGACGTCGTCACTAACCACATCTGTCACCTGCCCCGCGAACCACTACTCAGGCACGACTGCTGTCAATGGCACCTGCAGGCAGTTCTCGTTCCCGTACCTGGCAAACGATGTCTTCTGGCAGAACCGCGCGTACTACATCGGCGTGGGCTCGTTAAGTAGTGCCTACCAGCAGAACATCGTCACACTGTACAACGCGTTTACGGGAACCGCCCCGGCCAGCCAGCCCTCGGCGAATGCTACCACTGCCAACGGGAACGGAGCCATCGTTACCGGGGGCACCGGAGCCTGCGTCCCGGGCACCAGCACTTGGGAAGTTGGTGTTCGCGGCGATACGGGACCGAATAACCATGCCTCGGGAATCACGCTCGCTCCGATGTATTCGGTGTTGACGGATGCGGCGGACTATCCAGGCCTGAATAACCTGGCGTCTAACCCAACCTTTGTCGGCCAATATTGCAACGGCTCTCGGGTACCCCCAGAAAACGGTGGTATGGGGTATCAAGTGCCTCCGGGTATCTCGGATGCCACGATTCCCAATCCGATCTTCAACCTTACGCCGGGTGCAACCGTCGACGAGGGCAACAACTGGATCAACATGAGCTGGGGGCCGTTGTCATTGACGAACCCCGTCACCGGCACGACCCTCGGCAACTACTCGCTGGCGCTGAATTCACCGGCCATCGATTACGTCCCAACCAGTGCACCTACCTTCGCGGTAACACCAAGTACCGACTTCTTCGGCAACCCGAGACCCGACCCGGCTGTTCCAACCCGGTTCGATATCGGCGCAGTTGAGTATCAAGGCAGAGACACTATTGCGGCCCTGGGCGTAACCGGCGGACCATTGGCATTTGGCAATGTTCCAGTCGGCACCACCAGCGCTGCGCAAACTCTCACCCTGCGGAATTTTGGCGGCGCCACCGCAACCGGTATTAATGTGGTCGTCACTGCACCGTTTGCAAGACCTACGGGTGTGGCAGGTGGTACCTGCGGCACAACGCTCACTGTGGCGACAGGAACATGCACCATCAACGTGGTGTTCTCGCCAACCGCAGCCGTAGCGTCGACGGGAACAGTTACAATCACGGCCAGCGTCGCGGTGGATGGTTCCCCGGTTTCACTGACCGGAACGGGCATTACGCCAATCATCAGCGCGACTTTGGCGCCCGGTTCACACAACTTCGGAACAGTGACCCGCAACTGCCCTGCGACGGGGAATCCTTCGCTGGCCTGCCTTCTCGATCCGGCTCAGATGTTCACGCTCACCAACACCGGCAACGTAACGTTGACCGGCATCGCACAGGCAACACTGGGAGGTATTAACTCGAACGAATTCGCGATCGTCCGATTGGGATCGACCTGCGGACCGGCGGGGGGTGGACAGCTCGCTGGCCAAATCACCCTGGCGCCCGCGGCAAGCTGCACGATCACTGTGCAGTTCAGGCCGATCGTGGCGCCACAAACCACGGGATTGAAGAGTGCAACCGTCTCCGTCACCGACGCCGCCGGTACGCAAACCTCAACCCTGACCGGAACTGCCAATTAACAGCGGCCAACCAGCTGCTCAGCATGCTGCTCGCGGTTTCGGCCGCGGGCAGCACGGCCGTATCGAACGGAACGAGCGTTAAACCCCCCGCAGACCCAGCCTTACGCCGAGCACGAGAAAGATATGTGCAGGTGGTACTTGTTTTGATGCAAATGACTCTTCAAGGAGAAACACCGTGAGCCTTAGGTTCTCAGCAGTTCTGGCCATGGGGACAGTCTTGTCTGTTTCCTCGATTTCACACGCAACCACAGTACCGAATTCTTCCAAATCATCAAATAAACCGGCACCGCCCGGCCCAATGACGATTGAATCGCTGGCGCGGGTGGAGGGCATCTTCAACTACTGCGCAACCATCGATTCGCAATCCGCAGGCAAATACAAACAGCTTCTAAGCAACATTATCTCTGGTTATCCGGCGTCGGAAATCAAGGAGGATGAAAGCAGTTCGCGATACACATATGCTCTTGGGGTTGTCGATACGGAGATTGCCAAACTTCCTCGTAGCTCAGCGTTGACTACGTGCCGGAGTTCTCTGGCGGGGAAGTAGACACGCGGCCGATGACAATCAGGCAGAAGGCGGGTCCGACGCGGAAGATGTGGCGCTAGGGCGCCGCTCAATTGCACAGCGTTGGGCCAAGAGTCCGTTAACTGCAAGTATGAGGTAAATGGAATGTTTCGTGATTTGAGAGTGTTGGGTCGCCTGGTAGCTCGTACCCCTGCAATTCTGCTGGTAGGTATTCTTGTCGCCGGAGTTTCGTCTTCGATGATGCCTGCGCAAACACTGCCGGCAGCCAAGCCCGCAACGGCCGGCAGTGCGCCAAGCCGCTACGCTCCCAATCGAATGTCGGAACATGCCCTCACCTATTATCGGGCAGTGTGGGGAGTCGACGGCATCACGGTCAAAACGGCGGAGTCGGGCGAATTGATTCGCTTCAGCTACCAGGTGTTGGATCCGAACAAGGCCAAGACGCTTAACGACAAGACGATCAACGCTTTTCTGATTGCCCCGGCCGCCGGCATCCGGCTTTCGGTTCCTTCGCTCGAAAAGGTCGGACAACTGCGCCAGAGCAGCACACCGGAAACCGGCAAAGTCTATTGGATGGCATTCTCCAATCCTGGCAGAAGAGTAAAGCGCGGAGATCACGTCGATGTCGTGATTGGACAATTCCACGCCGACGGACTCGCGGTTGAATAACCCGCCGCCGATCGGCGCTTGATTAACGGTCATCGGCGAAGAACGCAGACGTGCATGACCAGCACTGGCGCTCTTCGGACGAAGGAATTCCCGTACGGCGTTTTCTTTCCGAACGGAGTACGCTAATCCACAAAAAGAAGGGAACATTAACGCCGATGAACTCTTTGATTCAATGAATCTCTCCACGCGAAGATACCTCAAATACGGAGGTCTAATGTGTTATCTTGGATTCCTTGTGCCGACCGGGTATGAACTAGTCGATTTCGCGCTTGGTGCGGGGGTCAATTGCAAGGCCGTTCAACTCAGTCGCCATTGCCTTGATTTTCATCTTCTGCCGGTCGAGGCCAACGAAGGGGAAGCCGTAGTAGCCCTCGTAGCTCCATACCGTGATTCCGTTAAACGTAACCATTGTGAACCTTTTCTGACTCAAGTAGACACCCAAAGCAGCGTTTTACTTTGTGTTGTGCGATACACATCATGCTTGACACAGTAATGCGCCTGCGTCTGCGCCAACACTAAGCAGCGCCGTCAAAATTGGCTGCACGCTTATGAACGTGAACATAGTGTTTGTGCATAGCGATGCAACCCCTCAGGCGCAGCATGGATACGCCGGCCGCCGACGGCTCAGCGGTGAGCTTCATGGCGAGATAATCCTTCCCGCTCTCCACGGGATAGTCCGCCCGCAGCGTCGAGGCGAAGATGCCGGGCTTGAAGGTGCGCTGCCACTCTCTGCACAGACCATGAGGGATCGAGCCTGCCGATGATCGAGAGCCGCCACTTGGTGCTCGTGTTGAGGAGGTTTTTGTTTTCCAGGTAAGGTTGCGCGCAGATAGGTACGGCCACGCCAAAATTGTTGCCAACCGCCACGCCGAAGAAGTTCGCCGGCGTGATACCGATGACCTCGACGGACTTGTCGTCGAGCGTCAGCTTTGACCCAATGCCGGTCGGCCGCCGAACTCCCTCTGCCAGAAGTCATAACTGATGACTGCGCCGGGCACTCCGCAGCCGGGCCGGTCGTCTTCCGCCGTGAAGACTCGCCCGGCCGCAGGCCTGACTCCCAGGACGCGGAAAAACTCGCCGCTCACGTAGAGGCCATTCACTAATCGGGCATCGCCGCCCGAATCACGAGAGAAATCGACATCCCGCCACGCAGCGATTCCAGAGAAGCCCGGGTGATTCTCGCGCAACTTCTCCCAGATAAGGTTGGTGACCACGGGATAGCCGCTGAAGTAGCTCCCACGCGCTTTACTCATGTCGACAACCCGCACCTGAGCCAACTCCTGTGGGTTCTTCACCGGCAGGGATTGCAGCAGCAACGTATCGAGAAGCTCGAAGATGGCGGTGTTGGCGCCAATACCCAGCGCAAGCGTGGCGACCACAACGAGCGCGAATCCAGGGCTCTTCCAAAAGACGCGCAGGGCGCTTCGCAGATCGTGCCAGAGGCTTTCAAGGCCGAGCGCGGCATCTTCCGTCGAAACTCGCTCGCGCATCGCGGTGGGACTGCCGAATCGCCGGCGCGTATCGCGCTCCGCCGCTTCGCGGCTCATGCCGTTGGCCATGTTGTCGTCGATGCACATGGCCATGTGCTCGCGCAGCTCGGCGTCAATCTCCTGCTCGATCCGCGCGCGCCTTCCCAGCGAGAGGATTCTCCGCAAAAGCGCCATGGTTCACCTCAAGCAAAACGCAGCACCGCGTCGACACCTTTGACCACTTGCTCCCAGTTCTTTGCGCGGCTGGCCAGCTGTTCGCGGCCCGCCCGGGTCAGCGCGTACCACTTGGCCTTTCTCCCGTACTCGGTAACCGCCCAGCTGGCCCGCACCCACCCGTTCTGCTCCATACGGTGCAGCGCGGGATAGAGAGAGCCTTCTTCCACGATGAGTAGCTCGTCGCTGACGCGCCGGACGTGCATCAGGATGCCGTAGCCATGCATCTGGCCCAGTTGGGAGAGAGTCTTGAGAATCAGCAGATCGAGCGCGCCCTGGAGATCGTTTTTTGCCATGTGCAAACCTAACCCTAGATAGCCAAGGGTAGAAAGAGCGTAGCCGTGATATGCCCTAGATGTGAGGGGGAGGAGACGGACGTACTGGCGGCACTCGAATTCCTTGCGCTGGCGGCACTCGAATTCCTTGCGGCGCCTGCCAACTGCCCTGGTGCTGCAACGGGAAAACTCTCGCCCCCCCCCGAAAAGTCTAACGACGTTCGGAGAAAATAGCGCAGACCAGCATTGAAAAACCGCTACATTTTCCGCTACAGTTCTAAAAATTTGGGACGACCATTATCTCTAAGTTGTTTATTTTTAATGGTGCGGAAGAGAGGACTTGAACCCCTAAGCCTTGCGGCGCTAGCTCCTAAAACCAACGTGTCTTCCATTTCCACCACATCCCCACGACCTGCTAACTCCGCGCAAGCTAGACACACATCAAGTGATCAGGTTCTCAAGCACAAACCCGTCGACAAAATGGTGGGCTCCCAGGGACTCGAACCCTGAAGATGTCACAGCTCTTGACGCTGCCGCGTCTGCCGATTCCGCCAGAAGCCCATACAGCAAAAAGCCCCTCGATTTCTCGAGGGGCTTCGGCGATTCCGTAGATTCTACCTAAATCAGCCGCACCCCTCCATGCCCAGCAAATCGCTGAGTGATTCGGGCAGATACGACTTGAATAGGTTCTTCACGAAAACGAGAATAACTCACTTCCAGATAAACAGCAACTAACTTTCTGGTTATTTCCAGAAGTAAGTAGCATATTCGCCTTCAATGTGTGTTGCTTCTTTTCGAAAAATAGGGCATGATGACAATCATTCTGAATCGAATCCCTCAGACGATACATCATAGCGCGAAAGGCCTCCGGCGGTATTCGCAAGGTGAGGTTGTGTCCGTGCAGGGGCTCGATTGGACAAGCGCCTAACGCGTTTCCCAATGCAGACTTTCGAGCCCCTGACTGATGGTCGGGGCTTTTTCGTTGCTGTTTGAAAACCGTCGTCGCGGTCGGCTTCAAAGACCCTGAAGCGTTTCTTCCTGGACACGACCTCGATCGCTTTTTGTCCAGGCGCCGTTCTTCATCGACAGCATAACTGTGGGTCCGACACCTCACCCGCAGCTGAGTGCTGAGGCACTGGACTCTCTGTTTGATGACCACGGCCGCCACGTTATCCTTCACACATCTTCCGTGCCATACCGCGATTGGTAGAGACCCGTATCGTTATCCCAAGCCATCTTGGCCGTAGTTCCACCTTGACAACGCATTCCCGACGCCACGCGGAAACGCAACAGGAACGTTGCACCCTGTTCCGTGCCCCCGCCCCAGCGCTACACACCAAACCGACAAGGATTCTCGATGAAAGGCTTGAGAGGCTGTTCCCGGTCGTGGGGACTGCCATCCGCGACGTCACTCCTATTCTCAACCCTCTCGACTTTGCCAGTGGCTGGGGAGTGACCGCAGAGTGACTAGGAACTGACCGGCGAGTGACAATCCCTAACTTAATGAAATATCGAGATAAGTACGCGCAGAAATCGGGACAAAGTCGGGAGTGCATCGGGAGTTGCTCCGGAGTTAGCCCAGGCGTGGTCCTGGAAATCTCAAAATAATATTGCCAACAATCTTCAGGGGAGAGTGAACCCGTGTGTATAGAACCGGTCGCCACGAAGCCGGCCGTCGCCGGACATTGCCTTTTTCGGCAGGGATTTCGAAGATCCCTCGGCCTGGTCGTCGTCGGGTTCGGCGGTCGCGTCGTTCGGTCGAGGTCCGGATATGAGCCCGGCAAACCGTCCAGATCGGGATGGTCACCCTCCTATCGCCCTTATGTGGACAGGGATCGGCTGATTCTTGTGAACAAAAACCACATGAAAGCCGCTGTAGGGCGAGGTCCATTTCCTCGGATCAATTCCTTTTTCATGGCAGGTGATTGGAAGAAGCGGTTCAGCATAATGATGAGCTTAATCGCCTCCCAGAAGCGTTCAACTGGATCGCCCGCGAAATTTGATAACGCAAACAGCTGATGTCCCTAGCACAGAAGTTGCATGAGCCTCCCCAGAAGCGGGAGAGCGGTTCGCTGCGGTTTCTTGAGACCCATTGACGAGCGCGAGCCAATGACACAAATTGCGTATTTGCAATTGCGATGTTGTCCCGCACGATAGTGAAAACAGAACTCGACATCTTGATCACGCCGGCATGTGAGGGTTAGGAACCGTGTGTTCTCGCCTGTTGTGTGCCTCAGCCCGCTTATTTGAACCAGATAACGATTGAACTTTGAACTATGAGCTATAAGAAAGTGGAAACACCAGGACATTGTGGCTCGGCCTGTTTCTCTACATGCGGAGCAAGCGTTCCGTCGTTCTGTCTCATCCGTATTCCCGTGCTCATTGTTACCGCCTGGGCCCCCATCCGGACTGCTTGCCCACCGGGCTAACCACGTCAAGCGCTGCAAGTAGAAGTGCGGCGCTCAAGGAAAAAGATGAAAAGGTCTCTTGCCTCACTTGCCTTGGCGTTTTTTGCGGTTGTTTTCTTCAGTGCTGCTCCTCTCGCTTACGCGGGCGGCGCCAGCGTCTCGCAGGCGTTTAACAACACGCCTTCCACCTTCAACCAGGGGGACGGCGCTGACCAGATCAGCATCGCTGTCGGGAACACGAGCGCCACTGTTGCGCTGACCTCCTCGCTGCAGGTGAATGGCACCCTGTCTGCCGGGATTACCATCAATACCTCATCCTTTTTCTCAGGAGATTGGACATGCGCTTCGGGTTCCGGCGGCAGTGCATTCACGTGCACGCGCCAGACCCAGCTGGCGGCGAATGCGAGCGATGCGATCCTCGTTCCTGTCAGCGTCGCCGCAAATGCCCCGACCGGGGCCAACGGATTGCTGACGGACACCATCTCTGGCGGCGGACTGCCATCGGTGGTCAGCGGCACCGACCAGCTGACGATCACGGCTGCACCTCTCACCGTGAGTTGCGCGATAGCGACGACGGGCGAAGTGGGTGTGGCCTTCAGTTCCGTGCCGATGATAGTTTCAGGAGGCACGACTCCGTACACCTATTTCGTGGTGGGAACGCTTGCGCCGGGGCTGACGCTCGATGCGTCCACGGGCACGCTCACGGGCACGCCGAGTGCCACCGGTTCGTTCTCAATCCAGGTGACGGATGCCAATCCAGTCCTCAGTCCAACCACCTGCCCGGTCGCGATTGCGCCTGCAGCGAGTGGGAATTGCTCGCTCGGGCTGGCCAACGGATACAACCTGATCTCCCTTACGGGTGACATCAGTGACTCGGCGGACATCACCGGGAGAATTGCCGCGGCCGGCCAGGTGTTGCAGGCCACCACTATTGGGAGCGCCCTGCGCACCAGCGACCCATATCTGGGATTCGCGCTGGGTAATGGCGGCCCATGGGCCATCGTTGCAGGAGGAGGAATCCCAACCAGCAATGCCTTCAATATCAACGCGGGCGGAAACGTGTTTTCGTCCACCGCAACCAACGCCAACTTCAATTTTGTGAATGAGGCCTATGCTGGCAGCATCTACGCTGGATCCAGTCTCCTGACAGGCGGTCCGTCCCCCATCGATTTCCCGACACTCGCCACGAACCTTCAAACCCTCAGCGGGCAGTTGGGCGCGGCGGCTGCGAATGGCGTTGTATGTTCTGTGGATAGTACAGGATCAATGATTCCGGGAAACGGGTGCCCTTCGAACCCTATCTACTTCAATGCCAATTCGCAGCACTACAATCCGTCGTGGACCGTGCTTTATGGCACCAGTGCTGCAATCAACATCTTCAACATTACCCAGGACCAGTTTGACGGCAGCAATAATCTCGATATCGAGGTTCCCACTGGCTCAACTGTGATCATCAATGTGCCTGGCACGAGCAATACTCTGCAGTCCGCTGTCTACTTCCAGGGAAACACCGTTACCGATGCGAATGCCGGCGGGATTCTGTTCAACTTCGCCGCAGCTAGCTCGGTGACGATCAACGGGCAGATGGATGGCACTGTCCTTGCCCCGAATGCTGCGCTGAGCGGTATCAGTCAAATGGGTGGAGTCTTCATCGCGGCCAGCATCGGCTCTACCGGTGAAGTTCATTACGACCCGTTCAACGGGTCGATTCCGAACGAAGCCTGTTCGGCCGCCGCCGCGCCACTCTCAATGAGCTGCGCGGCCGTGACCACGGGGGAAGTGGGCGTGGCGTTCAATTCGGGCCCGATGACGGTCTCGGGCGGCACAGCTCCGTATACCTACTCGATCGTGGGCACGCTGCCCACGGGGCTGACCCTGAACACCACGACGGGAGGAATTACGGGTACGCCGATTGCAAGCGGCACGTTCGGCGTCCAGGTAGCGGATAAGAACGGAGCCACGGGCACGGCCTGCCCGATCACGATCAACGCGCGTCTTTCCGTCAGCTGCGCGGCGGTGACAACGGGGGAAGTGGGCATGGCGTTCAACTCCGGTCCGTTGACGATCTCGGGCGGCACGGCTCCCTATACGTACTCGATTGTGGGCACGCTGCCGGCAGGCCTGACCCTAAACACCACGACCGGGGCAATTACCGGCACGCCGACTGCAAGCGGAACGTTCTCGGTGAAGGTAACGGATGCCAGCGGCGCAACAGCCACGTCGTGCGCCATCACCATCAACCCTCCGCTCTCGGTGACCTGCGCGGCAGTGACGACAGGCGAAGTAGGCGTGGCGTTCAACTCCGGCCCAATTTCGATTGTGGGCGGCACGGCTCCCTATACCTACTCGATTATCGGCACACTGCCCGCGGGGCTAACCCTGAACGCGACGACCGGCGCAGTCACCGGTACACCAACCGCTTCGGGCACGTTCAGCGTCCAGGTCAAGGATGCCAGTGGTGCGACCGGCACGGCCTGCGCCATCACCATCAACGCTCGGCTCTCGGTGACCTGCGCGGCAGTGACGATAGGCGAAGCGGGCGTGGCGTTTAACTCCGGTCCGATGACGATCTCGGGCGGCACGGCTCCCTATACGTACTCGATTGTGGGCACGCTGCCAGCGGGCCTGACTCTGAACACGACGACTGGCGCGATCACCGGTACACCGACCGCCTCGGGCACTTTCAGCGTTCAGGTCAAGGATGCCAGTGGTGCGACAGGCACGGCCTGCGCCATCACCATCAACGCTGCGCTCTCGGTGACCTGCGCGGCAGTGACGACAGGCGAAGCGGGCGTGGCGTTTAACTCCGGTCCGATGACGATCTCGGGCGGCACGGCTCCCTATACGTACTCGATTGTGGGCACGCTGCCAGCGGGCCTGACTCTGAACACGACGACTGGCGCGATCACCGGTACACCGACCGCCTCGGGCACTTTCAGCGTCCAGGTCAAGGATGCCAGTGGTGCGACAGGCACGGCCTGCGCCATCACCATCAACGCTGCGCTCTCGGTGACCTGCGCGGCAGTGACCACAGGCGAAGCGGGCGTGGCGTTTAACTCCGGTCCGATGACGATCTCGGGCGGCACGGCTCCCTATACCTACTCGATTATCGGCACACTGCCCGCGGGGCTGACTCTGAACGCGACGACCGGCGCGATCACCGGTACACCAACCGCTTCGGGCAGTTTCAGCGTTCAAGTCAAGGATGCCAGTGGTGCGACAGGCACGGCCTGCGCCATCACCATCAACGCTGCGCTCTCGGTGACCTGCGCGGCAGTGACCACAGGCGAAGCCGGCGTGGCGTTCAACTCCGGTCCGATGACGATCGTCGGCGGCACGGCTCCCTATACCTACTCGATTATCGGCACACTGCCCGCGGGGCTGACCCTGAACACGACGACCGGCGCGATCACCGGTACACCAACCGCTTCGGGCAGTTTCAGCGTTCAGGTCAAGGATGCCAGTGGTGCGACAGGCACGGCCTGCGCCATCACCATCAACGCTGCGCTCTCGGTGACCTGCGCGGCAGTGACCACAGGCGAAGCCGGCGTGGCGTTCAACTCCGGTCCGATGACGATCGTCGGCGGCACGGCTCCCTATACCTACTCGATTATCGGCACACTGCCCGCGGGGCTGACCCTGAACACGACGACCGGCGCGATCACCGGTACACCAACCGCTTCGGGCAGTTTCAGCGTCCAGGTCAAGGATGCCAGTGGTGCGACCAGCACGGCTTGCGCGATCACCATCAACGCTCCGCTCTCGGTGACCTGCGCGGCAGTGACCACAGGCGAAGCGGGCGTGGCGTTCAACTCCGGTCCGATGACGATCTCGGGCGGCACGGCTCCCTATACTTACTCGATTGTGGGCACGCTGCCAGCGGGGCTGACCCTGAACGCGACGACCGGCGCAATCACCGGCACGCCGACCGCCTCGGGCACTTTCAGCGTTCAGGTCAAGGATGCCAGTGGTGCGACAGGCACGGCCTGCGCCATCACCATCAACGCTGCGCTCTCGGTGACCTGCGCGGCAGTGACCACAGGCGAAGCCGGCGTGGCGTTCAACTCCGGTCCGATGACGATCGTCGGCGGCACGGCTCCCTATACCTACTCGATTATCGGCACACTGCCCGCGGGGCTGACCCTGAACACGACGACCGGCGCGATCACCGGTACACCAACCGCTTCGGGCAGTTTCAGCGTCCAGGTCAAGGATGCCAGTGGTGCGACCAGCACGGCTTGCGCGATCACCATCAACGCTCCGCTCTCGGTGACCTGCGCGGCAGTGACCACAGGCGAAGCCGGCGTGGCGTTCAACTCCGGTCCGATGACGATCTCGGGCGGCACGGCTCCCTATACTTACTCGATTGTGGGCACGCTGCCAGCGGGGCTGACCCTGAACGCGACGACCGGCGCAATCACCGGCACGCCGACCGCCTCGGGCACTTTCAGCGTTCAAGTCAAGGATGCGAACAGCGCAACAGGCACGTCGTGCGCGATTACCATCAACGCTCCGCTCTCGGTGACCTGCGCGGCAGTGACCGCAGGCGAAGCGGGCGTGGCGTTCAACTCCGGTCCGATGACGATCTTGGGCGGCACGGCTCCCTATACGTACTCGATCGCGGGCACGCTGCCAGCGGGCCTGACTCTGAACACGACGACTGGCGCAATCACCGGCACGCCGACCGCCTCGGGCACTTTCAGCGTTCAAGTCAAGGATGCGAACAGCGCGACGGGCACAGCCTGCTCCATCACCATCAGCCCTGCGACCGCAGCGCTTTCGGTGAGCTGCGCGGCAGTTACCGGCGAAGTGGGCGTGCCATTCAACTCCAGCGTGATGACCGTTTCGGGCGGCACCGCTCCATACAGCTACTCCATCGTCGGCACACTTCCCGCGGGCCTGACCCTGAGCACGCAGACGGGCGGGATTACAGGCACACCAACTGCTGCCGGCACCTTCTCGGTGAAGGTGAAGGACACGAATGGCGCGACCAGTTCGGCCTGCGCTATAACGGTAAACGCAGGATTCCCGCTCAAGGCCGGCGATACGGCAACCATCGGCTACTGGCACAACAATAACGGGCAAGCGCTGATCGACGCCTTAAACGGCGGCAGCAGCGCCACCAATCTCGCGAACTGGCTCGCCACAAACTTCCCGTATCTGTATGGGGCGAACAGCAGCAATAACTTGACCGGAAAAACGAACGCCGACGTTGCAGCGCTGTTCATGACATTCTTCGGAGCCTCCGGGCAAAAGACGAGCGCACAGGTGATGGCGGGTGCGCTGGCTGTTTACGTCACGAATGCCAACCTTGCAGGCTCGACTGTTGCTGCCGGGTATGGTTTCAACGTTTCGAGCACCGGCACTGGAGCAAAAACCGATAACCTGAGCAGCGACGGCACAGGGGCCGGTCTCCAGAACAACGCTTACTACACGGTTATGCAACTGCTGCAGCAGGCGAATCAGCAGACGCAGCAGGGTTCGTTCAATGCCACTGCATTCAACAACATCTTCTCCAACATCAATCAGACGGGCGATCTCAGCGGTGGCAGTTCGGACCTGTCGGTCACTTGCGCCGCTACGACATCGGGCCAGGTGGGCGTTGCATTCAACTCAGGTCCGATCGCAGTCACAGGTGGCTCGGGTTCTTACACCTACTCCATTATCGGCACGCTCCCCGCAGGCCTGACGCTGAATGCGTCAAATGGCACAGTCAGCGGCACGCCCAGTGCTCCGGGCGCCTTCAGCGTGCAGGTAACGGAGTCGACGGGGGCAACAGGCATAGCCTGCCCCATCACCATCGGCGCCGGGTACACGCTGGTTGTAAATCCGGCGACCATCACGGTGGTAGCCGGCCAATCGGCAAGCACAACCTTCACCTTCACACCGTATGGTGGGTATGTCGGTACGGTCAGTTTCTCCTGCTCAGGCCTTCCCGCCGGCGCCGCATGCACCTTTACTCCGTCATCGTTAACCGCGAACGGGTCGAATACGGTACAAACCTCAAGCCTGACCATTACCACAAGCGCAAGCGGTACCACCACGGTCGGTCAAAACAGAAACACGTCCGGGCTGTCGCTGGCATCTATCTTGTGGTTCCCAGGCCTGTTGCTTGGCGGATTCATCGCATGGCGGCGCCGGTCGTTCACGGCCCGGGTGCGTGGAATGGTGCTCCTCGTGCTGGTTGGGACCATGCTGGTCGGCGGCGCCGTCGGATGCGGCAGCGTTTTCTACCGGACCCCGTTGGGCGCGCATGTTGTGACCGTCGTGGCAAATACCACGGTTTCAAGCACGGCCTCCGCAGGTTCCAGCACAACCCAAACCGCCGATTTCACTTTGACGATCACCCAGTAACGCCCGTCGTTTCCGGCCGCTCTCACCAGCGGTCGGAACTACCCAAGAGCGCTCGCCTTCGGTGAACGATTTTCTTACATCATCGACAGATCCGGATGTGCGCTGGCCGGAGTTACAACAGGCCTTCACGAGTGCATCAACGAATGACCATCCAACTTGCTCCTAACCGCGCAAAGTTGAAATAGACAACGGGCAGACGGGCTTCAGGTTCGCGCTCGTGCACAGGTCCTCACTGATCGCATAATGACCAACTCACTCGTCCGTGGGAAACTACACTCGGGGTGGATCACCGGCCGCTCTGACCTTTGCGGAAAGCTATCGACGTCAAATTCCAATCTCCCCATGGGGACTACTGAGTGACGAATTCCTCTTGACCATAAGGGATAAAGCTTGCTGCAGCCACGGATACTCACGAGTATCGGCAACCTCTCCGATTGCATGGTAATTACTGCGAAGAGCGAGACAGCACCGACGGCCAGGTTTTGCTTCAAAGACGGAACTCGCGGCCAACTTATCATTGGAATTTCTGGACTTTAGCCATTGAGGCATTCATCGCGCTTGGCGAGACGACCATTCCGGCAGTCATAACTGAGGCATCGCGCGAAAGGTCAGTTCCTAATGAGCCTCGTCGAAAATATCGCAAGGCGACCGCCATCCAATAGAGATATCATCTGCGAGGTTCAAACCCTGCGCGAACGAACGCCGGCGAACGCCGCGATGGCTGCTTATCGGTGTGGAACTCCTCGAATTTGTCGTATATCTCTCCAAGTACTGACAACATCGTCGGTTCAGCAAGAGCAGCGCGAAGAAGCAATGATTCGCACAGTTCCCAATTATCACTTTTGATATCTGCACCAAGGGTTTGCTTGGCTGCATATGTCAATACGCTATCTGAGGGGAAGTCTTTAGAATGCTCGAAAGCGCGGTCAAATAGAGTCAGCAAGTCAAAGGCCTGCGGTCCAGCTTGGTCTCTGATGGAAAGAGTCCTAAGATCACTTTTCCATCTGCGCTCTAGAGCATCAGGCAACGGAATGATCTGAGTCTTGGTGTCGTTTATATCGAGTTCAAATTCCTGAGCAATTTCGTGCAGCGTTGCAATACAACGCTCGGCATGGGAAAGCGTGGGAAAATAGAGATAATAATCATCCATCGATCTTGCCCCGCGTATATGCGGAATCCGTTGCTGGAGACTCTTATCCATGGCGGAGCCGATGATTTCTCCAATTACGAAAGAGGTATCTGGACCTATCGGAATCCCGCCTGTTTGTCTATCTTGAGTCTCTCTCATCCACAGGTCGAGGCGATTCCCTAGGAGTGCGTAAGTTGTGTCGGCACGGGCCGCCCCCTTACCGTGAAGGCCCCAGGGAATGCTGTGCGTATAAATGGAAGGATAGTAACGAGCGATATCGGCTTGCAACAAGTAGCGTGCGCCAACGGACCGCTGAGCTCGAAATGTGGGTTGCTGGTTAAGCGGATGTGTTGGTTCAATCGACCGTACGGTTCCAAGTTTGGGAACGCTGAGTGAAAGGGAGGATTGTCCGCAGAATGTGCTCAAATCAGCCCATGAATTCGCAATTTCATCCGCTAGAACAGTTTGGATTAGCGGGTTAGGAATTGCGAGGGACCTGCGCAGGTGCTTACGCTTCGGGACCGAATGCGTAATGGTACGGCTCCGTCTGATGCCCGCGGAGCTCTTTTTCGCAAGGTTATTTGCCCGTAGCGGCGCGGCATATGCCAGGATATCGGGAATCGCAGGTTCAAGCCCGAGAGAACTTACCGAAGGGATGTCGCGGTCTGGGAAATAGCCACGGGTCATCAGACTGATGGTTGAAGGATTTGTCGCCATAGGCCCAGGCGGAATCGTAAAATCGATCCCTAGGCTTATGGCTAGTGGAGCTGGTGACTAAAGTTCTGAAGTCAGCCTGCTAGTTTCCGATACTGCTCCTCGGTCGGTTCGAGCCAAATGCCGCCGCGCCCGATTTCTATACCATGCGCGAGAGCATTGAGCGATTCAAGGTTAAGGGTGGGGCCGCCACGCTCGGCCATCTCCCGAATCTTTTGCTCGCTGCCGAAGGTGATTTTCCGGGGTAGGGCAGTCTTCAGGTCTTCCTCCAAAAATTGGCAGTGCCAGCCCTTTCTGAGCTGAAAGAACATATAGACGCGGTGGCGCTTGCGAACAGCACGGCATTTGACGCAAAGCTGCTCGCCATTGCCTGCGGGCTCATGGACCCTGGAGCGGCACAGCGCGCAGATTTTGCCTGCCCGGATTTGCCTGACAGTGGAGGCGCGCTCGCTGCCCATGGACGGATTGTAGACGAACAAATGGCGAAGATAGCTGTGGAAAGCCCAGCCCACAATCCAACCCGCAAAATCTGACGCTATGCGACTTCCGCGAATCTTGGCAGTCCTCGCGGTTGTTGATTTTCCTTACGATACTCCAAGACGCTAGATTGAAAAGGCCCGCGTCGGCGGCTCAATCGCTTCCCTGGCCACCATCGAATCAATAGCTTAGGGGTTCAACGAGCAATTTTGGTGGTCGGAACAATAGGGGAACATCCTCAAGCTACGTGTTCCTCTTCTCCAGTTCCCGGGTTCATCACCGTGTCCTGCGCGCCCTTCCATGGAGGTAAGATTCGGTCATCGGACATTCACTGCCGGGTAGTGCTTCAGTTCTCCGGCGACCTCAGGAAGCAAAGGCGCGGAACGCATCTTGCCCCCTTTAGCTTTGCTCGGAACCGCCAGCAGGCCTTCGTCGAACGTTACATTCCGGCCAGAGCAATCCGAAGATCGCGGCAGCGTAGGGGTGGGCCTGGCGACCGCATCGGCTGCCTGTCTTCGTGGCCGTCGTTCTCGTTGTTTTGATTTCTCGAGCCGGACTCTTGCGCCAACCGGTGCCGGACAAGGCGTATTGCCATCCCGCACCTTTCAGAAGGTCGTCGCTGGGGGCACGCTGGCAAAATCCGGAACCCGGATGATCGCCCAAACGCAAGTTAGGGAACCAAGCGACCAAGCCCGCCCGCTGAGGCCGTGCGGTCCCTTTGCGTCTGAGCTCGAAGAAGTTCGGGCATTCTTTGTCCTGACCGCCGCAATGACCGGTGATATTCTTCGGCTCATGGAACTGGGCGAAGCGTGGGATCAGGTCCAGCGGATCCTAGCGGAAGAACGAGTGCGACCGACAGTCGGATATCACGACCGTGTCTATGAGCTCAGGCAGCGGGACCAAGGAAAGCCATTCAGTGAAGAGTTACTTGATATAACCAGGCGCTGGAGCGAGCTCTATATGAATCCTCGCCTTCATCTGACGAAAGATCGGGAATATCGGCCGCAACTCGTTCATGAGTTTCCTGGTGAATATGTATTCAAGAGCGAAAACTTCGATCTTCTGACGATTATCTTCGGGCAATTGGCTCCCGAGGACCGGGTGGACCTGATCCATATATTGACGCAGTGGCTTTCAAGTCGAGATTGTTGCCGCAAAAGCGACAAAGACCACATTTATCCATCTTACCGAAACATGGTCTCGGAGTTCCCGTTGATCGCGGAGTTCATCGTGCGGCGCGGCTACGCGAAGGACCTGTTCAAGGCACTTTCTGAAATCAATAATCCCTCCATCCCTTTGGTGATTTTGTTTCTCGCACTCGAGGACATGATCGCGTTGAACTTCACGCTCTTTTCCGATGACGAGTTGCGAGAAATACCCCGCCAACTCCAACTCACTTTGAAGTTCTGTTGGACGATCGCAAAAGCGAAAGACAGTGCACAACCCACGCTCTTAGGAAAGGAAGACAAGGAGCGGGCTCAACTTGCGCTCCAGATCTGTGTCTCCATCAAGGGGCTTATTGAGGAGTGCAGAACGGCTCGTCACTACTACTTAAAAGAGCACCTTCTGCACGAGAATCCCAATCTCGAAATCGAAGGTGACAAAAAAGCTGACCGATTCTCTCATCAGCTTAGGCTTCGACGCACTGTTGATCCAAGCCTTGCGAAAGGCCGAAGACCTTTACAAGCCATCGTCCGATGGCTTCGACTTCAAGAGCTGCATCGGATTCATTCGCAGCTTTATTGAACGTCTGCACATTGATTCTGCTGCGAACATTGCCACCTCAATGTCAGTCACCGTTATCGACAATTGGGATTCTTGTACGACCTTCCTGAAGAACCACGATGTCATTACGCCGCAGCAGGAAAAATTCGCGCGGGGGTTGTATGCTCTTCTGAGCGATGAGGGAGTCCACCCAATAACGGCCAAGCGCGAATTTTGCCGCTTGGCACGGAACACGGTTATCGAATATGGCGTGATGTTCCTGAGGGTTCTTTCCGACAAGGGTTGGAAGCTTGGTACAACAGGCATACTGTTGCAACCGTGAAACAGTTCGTCACGTGTGGGTTTTTCTCCGGCCTGGAAGGCCGCTGATCTCGTTAAGCGATGATGGGATGTAAGCGTTATGCAATGACTGCATCGGTTCTCAATCTGCGCCATAGGCGTTGGCCGATGAGTGCGCAACAATCTTGTGGGGTGCGTCGGCGGTCCCTCGAGATCTCAATCTAGACTAGGTGAGTTTCGGCATTCTTTTCGGTTTGTTAGCGAATGTGAGACTATGCCAATTTCATCTTCCCCGACAAATTCTGGGCCCCGTCGAGCCTTTTCGTCAATCCGTTCCCTTGGACTGCTCGGCGGGACGATAGTCATTGCGACTCACTCCGCCGGCAGCCCAATCTTCGAATCGAAGGCCTACCGCCTGCGACCTTCTCCTCGAAGGAGACGCGCGAATCGGGCCCATCCCGAAACCTCGCCAACCCTGCCATGTCGGCTACGTCGCAACTAACATGACGCCGTTCACGTCTCTGACAACGACCCCACTTTAGCCCCACAATAAGAATTCCTCTTGGTTGCTTTAAAGGATTTAGGGTGCCAACCCGCTGCCGGTAAGTTGTTGAAAGTACGTTGTAAATCAAATTTGGGAGCGGAGGGTTCTTTGCAGTCCTCAACAAACAGGCCTATGTAGTCAGAACAGGTTTCCTTCGCGCGCAGTTGAAACTGACGTACGGAACTCGTTCTTTGCAGCCTTCGGCTGATCCCTTTCGCGACATTCGTCTCCCCGGCGAGCTGTAGGCTCCGGTCGCCTCCTTCTGTCAATCCCGCTTGTGCAGCTCCGCGCGGCGTAATCAAACACGCCGTGCTCGCTTCCGTGCCCCTGGTGGTGTCCTGCCCGATAATCCGATATCCGAATCTTTGAATCTTTCCGCTGCTCCCATAGGAAGAGGTGATAGGTTTCTGATTCAGAGACTGGCGAGGAACTTCATCAGCGCTGGGTCATCTCGCCAGTGTTTCCTTCCCTTTAAGGGGCTGAGTTTGTCGAGTTCACGCTTGAACCGCTCAGGGGTCAGGAACAAGAAACGCTGCGTGGAGACGACGCCTGCCAAGCCCATATACGCCGAAAGCGCCGGGAGCATTCGATTGAGGTCGGCGCCTTCCTTAATCCAAGAGGCGATTCTATGCACAGCAAACGTTTGGCGGAGGTCGCACATTCTCGGTGGACACTTGCCTCCGTCAATCCGGATCACGCCCGCGCGCACGCGAAGTCGCGCAAAAGCATTCGTCATCCAATGTGCCCGCAGAGGTCGCCCATGCTTCGAAACAAACACATTCTGAACTGATAGTGCTCTGCGTTCTTCAGAGTGCAAATAGTTTTGCAGCAAAGCATGGACGTCTTTGCTGATAGGAATCTTGCGCGGCTGAATCATCCGGTCTCCACGAAAGGAAACGACATTGCGCCTTAAGTCTAAATCCTCCCTTTTGAGACAAAATATCTCGCCCGTGGTCGCACCTGTCCCGTAGAGCATAAGAAGGACTGCTCGAAGCGTCCGAGCACTAACGGCGCAGAGGTGATTTGTCTGATTTTGCTGAGCGGACTGAACCAATTTGCGAACTTCAGTGCGACTGTAAATAAACGGTATCGGAGGACGGTCGTCTCTTCTTCGCAGCGGGGGCATCAAAAGCGGGGACATGTATCCTCTATCGGTCAAAAACTCAAAGAGGTTTCTTAGGCTGCGATGTTTCGCGACCCATCTCGTGTCGGATGTATTTCGGAGACTCAGAAATTCGAGAACGTGCTTAGCGGTAATCTCTTGGATCGGTCGATCGTTCACATAGCGCAGGAACGCAGAGAGAGTCCACTCCTCAGTTTGATAGCTGAGGCCCGTTGCTCTTTTCCGCTGCAAGTAACGTTCAACACCTTCAGAGACTTTCATTGGATTCCTGTCAAGCTAAAGGACGCCACACGGCGAAGAAGCCTCGGATTGTATTTCGCATAGATGGAAACTGCGCTCAATCCTCTATGACCCAGGAAGTCCGCGATTTCATGAAGGGAGAAGCCCTTATTTAGGAGTTGCGTGGCACAAGCGTGCCGAAGCGCGTGTGGTCCGAGGTTCTCCGATTGGATTCTCAATTCCTTCATTCGCTTGCTGACGATGGAGCGAACACAAGGCGCTCCCATGGGTCGAAGCGGCGCAACAAAGGTTGTAAAGAGATGCCGGCAACTTGACTTCGGTCGACCCGATTTCAGGTACGTCAAGATAGCTTCTCCGACTTCGTATTGAATGGGAAAATGCTGTACTCGCCCACGTTTTGCACGCCGAACCGTCATGATCTCGTTATACCAATCGAAATCGTCGAGACGCAGTTGGACAACTTCGCTCCGTCTTAAGCCGTAAATCGAGCAGAGGCCAATAATCGCATTCGCCCTTAACTCCACCGGGCTTGTACCTGCTACATTCAGCATTCGCCTGACATCTTTCCACGCGGGACCGTGTGGGCCTGTCTGACGGTGGTAAACACGGGGCATCAAAATGCCGCGTGCGATCGAACCACTACACCAACCATGCAGCGCACAGAATCGAAAGAAATCTCGTATCGCTTCAGAAGCGGATAAAAGACTTCTTGGACGGAAACCGCTGGCGCGCAGCCCATCCAGGTAATCATCAACGTCGCTTAGGCATACCTCCGTGAAGCTATCGCGTCGTTCTCCCAACCACCTCTGGAGCTTTGTAAGATGGTGGTGGCGATGATAAATCGTGGACTCGGCAAGTGACCTGACGTTGTGTAGCTCCTCCAGATATGATCTTACGAATTCGTCGAATCGCAGCGCCGGAACATCCGGCCGAAGTAGCAATCCGCTGAAGGTGAGCCATTTCGTGACGATCCGGGTGAAATTGTAGGCTGAAGCCTTACCGCGTCGATTGTGTTTGTGCAGTTCCGCATCGATTGACCATTCAAAGCCCGCTTCTGAGACTTCACGGCTGTGAATGAGTCGGACCTCTCTCAAATTCAGGAGCTTGATTGCGTTTACTTGCATTGAGGCGATGAATTTGATCTCTCGGCAAGTACGTCCCTGGCTGAGCAGATGCGAAACATATTCTGCCCGCTCCTTGAGAAGAGAAGCGTTCAGATATTTGGATCGACTCTTGGAAAACGGAAAGAGACCCTCGAAGAGGCTTTGATAACTCGACGTTGGCATTGTGAAAAAGACAGTATCACGTTTGCGGCGGCAGCATTTGCGCTACTGGCGGCAGTGGAATTTCCAGAACGGCGCTCGCTCACTCGCCGGGGCTGAAACGAAGACTTCAGGATGCTCGAGAAGAGCCTTAGGCGGGCAGGGATCGCGCGGGACCGTCATCCATTGCCGCTGAAGCAGGCAAATGCAGTCGCTAAATAATATGACCGCCGGTCCAGCTATCTAATCACCGAACGCCTTTGGTTTCCGCCCAACTAAACTGCAGGTGCAATTAGTCTAGAGGGAGGTCGAGGCCCAACTCTTGACCCCACTTTTACCCCACTTTACGCGTTCCGCTGAGTTCCGAACCCTTCCAAATCAGTGCCAACCGCCCCGAGAAAGGTCCTTTAATTACAGCAATTTAACGACTCATAGACCAAAAAGGCATTCTCGCAACCGCGAATTCGAGAGGTCGACCTCCTGAGCTCAGAATAAGGTTCCTCACTTCCCATGAACCTTTTCTTTTCGGTTTGAATTTAGGGAGCTGAAAAAACAGTCAGGCCTATCCGGCTTTCCGAAACGTCAAATTGTAGCGAACTCTGCCAAGCCGTGGATGCTCACCATCTCCCAATGGTGCGACGCCGTGATAGCGCAGCCGGGCAGATCCGCCCCAAACCACTACGTCGCCATGCACCAGCGGGATGCGGACCACCTTCCCGCCCCGCTCCAATCCACCAAACAGAAAAGTGGCAGGTAAGCCAAGCGAGACAGAAACAATTGGCTGGCTAAAATCGAGCTCGTCTTTATCTTGATGAAGCGACAGTTTGGTTCCGGGCTCGTAACGATTGATGAGGCATGCATCGGGAACAAAATTCGGGAAACCGGCTTCGTTTGCCGCGGACTCGGCGAGTTTCCGGAACGCCTGCGGCATCTCAGGCCAAGCGCGGTTCGTCTCAGGGTCGATCCCGCTGTATCGGTATCCGGTTCTATCGGTGACCCAACCGAGTGGGCCACAGTTTGACATGGCGACAGACATGCGGAACCCGCCCGGCGTGATCATATTGCGGAAAGGGGACTGTCCCACAACAAGCTTGAGCGAGACGAGCAATTCGTCTTCTCGATCAAGTGCGAATCCGGCAAGAAACGCAGTTCCGGCGCCGAGAACATCTTTCGGCAGCGCGGGAGGAGTTTCGTTATCGAATAGAGGTGTGCCCATGGTTCCATCTATTTTGCATCGTGAAAGATGATGCCGACTGTGTAACGTCGCCCTGAACGCAGCCGGCTGACGCCATGCCGCATGTTAACCCGGTAAAAGCCGCGTGTCCCTTTCACCGGACGATGATGAACAGCAAAGGCGACGGCGTCTCCCTGGCGTAACGGCACGACTTCCGACCGCGATTGCATTCTGGGACGCTGCTCGGTCAGCACAAATTCACCGCCTTCGAAGTCCCTTTCAGGTTCAGAGAGGAGAAACGCCACCTGGATCGGGAAGACGTGCTCGCCATAGAGGTCCTGATGCAGGCAGTTGTAGTCCCCCGGGCCATACTGAAGAAGCAGCGGCGTCGGACGCACCTGTCCTGCCTTGTGGCAACGCTGGATGAAGTCCGCGTGCGTGTCCGGGTAGCGAGTATCGATTTCCAAGGCGTGATTCCATTGGTTGGCAATCGGCGCCAACCTTTCGTACAGCGCGGTGCGCAATTCGTGAAGAAGGTTTGGCAATGGGTATCGGAAGTATTTGTATTCTCCGCGTCCGAAACCGTGACGCGCCATCACAACACGACTGCGAAAATGTTCGTCGTTCGGATACAAGCTCGCGAGAGACTCGCATTCCCCCGATGTAAGAACTTCTTTCAGCAAGGCGTTGCCTGATTCGTTAAGGTCGTTGGAAACGGCATGCCAATCGAGCGATGCAATGCGTGAAAGTGCGTGCGCTGCATCTGGAGGGGCCAGATGGGTTTCCATGGTGGAAACTGAATCCGTATCGTATAGCGTGCTCATGTTCGCCTCTTTTGTTAGAAACCGCTTCGATCCGCTTCGGATGCTTACCGTAACGGCTCATCGGGATTGCGCATAGCTCTAGATTCCTCGAAGGAGGGACTCATCACAACCCGGTTCTTGCGACAAATCTCTAGTGCCGCCATCTGACATCGATCGCGAGCGGGTGTCGTGGTGGGTTATCGCGCATTGCATGTTGCGAGTGTTGGACACCGACGACAGCCGCAGGAGCGCTAGATTTCCAAAAACTCCCGCATGTGCTGCAATGCCTCGTCCAAAGCCCGTTGAAAGGAACCGCCGCGTGGCCGCGGGCCGACGAAGCCCAGCTCGTGCTGCAACCCTCCATCGGCTACCTTCAGATTGGCCCAGCCCAGCATGTGCTCGCCCCAAAGCATCGGCATCGCATAATGGCCCATGCGGCGCTTGTGGGCAGGAACATACGCCTCCAGCTTGTACTCCCATTCCCAAAACAATTGGAAGCGCCGGCGATCCCAGACTACGGGGTCAAAGGGCGCCAAGAAGCGTAGCTTGTCGTCGACCTGGTGCCGGGCGGATATGGGGTTCTCGTCCTCCGGCCAGAACCACAGCAAACCGTCGACCTGGGCATGGGCATAGCGGGATTTGGCGTTCTCCTGCGCCTGCCGCACCTCAATAGCCAGGTGCGGCACGCCATTGCGCAATAGTGTGCACAGGTAGCCAAGGCTGGCCGCGGGCAGCGGCGCATAGAGCTGCACCACCATGTCCAGCAATTGCCCGGCGCGCGCGCGCCGGACCTCAGAGCTGTCGTTCTGCGGCGGATGCTCGACTATCTCGTAAACCCGGGTGCCGCCCTCGCGCCGCGCTACGCGAAGCAGCCCGCGATGGTGCAGGCCCTCCAGCAGGTGATTGCTGACGTTCAGGTCGGCGCCCCAGCGCCTGATGCGGCCGTGGTCGAAATGTGCTTGCACGTCTTTGGCGTAGGTGCGACCATGCTGGCGCACAAACTCCAGCACGTCCTCAGCGAGCGCCTCCATCCTGGCGTCCCATCCCTGCGCCCCACGCGGGTGCAACAGGGCCAGCGTCTCGCGAGGCACGAAACCATAGTTCACAAAGAAGACTTCTTCGATCGCCAGGCGCGGGTAGCGGCGCTCCAGTTCGCCGGCGCGATAGTCCTTCACGCGGTGCGCGAGGATCAGATCCTGGGCGCGGGCGGGCGCGCGCATCGGGTCGGCTTGCACAAAGCCCAGGCGCGCAACGGCCCGCGCCAGGCTGGTGGGCTTGAAAAGACTGCGCGCAATCCCATAGCGACGAAGTTGCCCGAGACTAGGGGCTTTGAAAAGGCTCACGTGGCGGTCCGAAGGGGCTCCGTGGATCAATGATATAGCGGGGCCTCAGCCTGAATTAACGTCGATCGACACACTCCGTTGTTACCTTCCGTAATCCGCCAACCAATCGATATTGAATTGCACTGGTGGAGAGCCGTCGGCTTATATAACCTGTCATTGGTAAGCTGGTGAGGCTGGGACAGGGGCCGAGGTCAGACATGAAACGCAATCTATGTCGAGTCGTGGTCATTACCGCTTTCCTGCTCGGTAGTATTCCGGCGACGTTGACGCTCGGCCCATGGATCGGGCCTTCCGTCCAGGCATCGAGTACCTCTGGAACCCAGATTCGTGCGCTTAAAGTGACGCTGCTTTCGACCATGCTAGTGGCAGAACCAACTGGCTTTGGCGAGTGGGGCTTTTCGGCGTTAGTTGAAGCCGATGGTCATCGGATTCTCGTCGACACCGGCGCGCATCCCGAGACGGTATTACAAAATGCCCGCGATCTGAAAGTTGATCTCTCCGACGTGCAAGAAGTAATCCTCACACACAATCACGACGACCACGTGACAGGGTTGCTTACCTTGCGTCGCGAGATGATGAAAAAGAACCCCGCCGCCTTGTCCGTGGTGCACGTCGCCAAAGGGATCTTCTACAGCCGGCCATCGGCCCAGGGCGAGAGCAACCTGATGATAGCGATTCGGAAAGCGTACGAAGCCACAGGAGGGCGATTCATCGAGCACTCCGACGGTGCAGACATCTTTCCCGGTGCGTGGCTCACCGGTCCCGTTCCGCGGAAGTACCCGGAGCGCAATTGGAGCGTAAAGGGAAAGGTGCAAACCCCGGACGGCTTGGTCGAGGACACAATACCCGAAGACCAGTCGCTGGTGCTTGACACCACCCAAGGCCTGGTGGTGCTGACTGGGTGCGGGCATGCCGGAATTGTGAACATCCTCACCTATGCGGCGACGAAATTTCCCGGACACGGAGTGGACGCGGTCATCGGCGGTCTGCATCTGTTCCCGGCAAGCGATGAGCAATTGGACTGGACCGGTGACGAGTTCAAGCAATTTAAAGTCGCCAACCTGCTTGGCGCTCACTGCACCGGCATTGAAGCAGTGTACCGGCTGCGGCAGCGCGCAGGTTTAACGCGCCGGACTGCCGTCGTGGGCGCGGTTGGTTCCACATTCAGTCTTGATAATGGGATCGTGGCTGGAGCGCTGGCCCAGTAAATTCAACGCCGGTTGACCGCAGAGCCACTCGTGGCTCAGATGCGGTCTATCGCGACGGCGCTTCCATCCAGCGCGCCACGATGTCGTGGACGTCGACGCCCGTAGACTCGGAGATGATCCGCGTCATTTCTTCCACCTGCAGCGCGCGTTGATTTTTGGCGCTCCAGGCGAGCAAGGCACGAAACCCGTCTCGCAGGCTCTTTTTACCTCCTGTTTGAGCTTGGATGCGGTCGTCCATTTCCGCTGCCATGAGGAAGCCTCGCCCGAATATATTCATGCCGGTGCGGAAATCGCGGGCATAGAGAAACGAGGCTTCCTGCGAGAGCAGGGTCAGCGGCATTCGCTTGATAAAAGGCGGGGCTGCATCCAGGAAGCCTCGCGTCCGCATCATTTCGCGGTCCCGCCGAGACTTTCGTTCTCCGTCGGGCAGCCCCTCGGCCAGCGCCTGCATCCCCGCATAGCGGCCAAAGCCCTCGTTAAACCAGATGG
This sequence comes from uncultured Acidobacteriota bacterium, assembly GCA_963730805.1. GTDB lineage: Bacteria > Acidobacteriota > Terriglobia > Terriglobales > Acidobacteriaceae > Telmatobacter. The sequence continues at coordinate 107,562 of CAVSTL010000004.1, forward strand.
TCTCAATCACCGGCGGCAATTCCCAGTTGAACGGACGATAGCCCATGCCCCAGACCCGTTTCGGCACCCAGGAGTGCGCCATGTGGTGCGCATAATTGAAGAGCGCGGAATAATTGTGAGAGCCAACTGATAGTGCATTCGTCGCCCGATCGACGGACAGGCTGAATGTGCCGCTGGTATCGTGTTCCTGGCTGAAGTTGTAGTCGTGGCCTTCACGCGGCCGAAGCAATTCGAGCAGCACGGTATAGGCCGGAAATGGCGTGTCGCCGAAATACTCCTGAACGCGGTCAAGGGCCTCGCGTGCCAGCTTGCTCTCGGCGTCCACATCCTCGTCTCCTTCTGAATACACTGCCACTATTAGGTCAATCTTGCCGGGCAGTTTCCGGAATTGCACGCGCGGCCCCATCACCACTTGAGAATCCGCAAGAATGTCGTAATTGGCGGCTTGCGCCTTCGCGGTACCGTTCAGAATTGTGGCGCGGGGATCGAGAGTGGTCAGGACTGGCCAATCCGCAGGTCCATCCACTTGCAGAGTGACCGGGGCTTGTTCCAAACCATCGACATAGCCGAATACCGAATAACCAAGCAGCCCGACGTAGTTCTTGCGAATCTTGGAGGAATCCACAGAACCGCGAATCCGATCCTCCATGCGGCCGACATTCACTCGGTATTCGATCCGCGAAATCCTTTCACCCTCTTCGCCGATTGCCCAGCGTGGTCCGTCGGCGTCTTTCTTGCATTCGATGGATTTGTCGTCCGAAGCAAAAGCATGAACGTCCTCGACAAAGTCATCGTAAGGAACAAACGAGTATCCCCCTGGGTACGACCTGGGAATTACGAGCGCGGCGGGAGCCGGAAGGGGTTTCTCCAGAGTGATGCGCAGGCTCACTCGAGGATCGTTCGCGGTGGCATAGTGCAGTTCGTAGGCGACCTGCGCGGTCTGAAATGGAGCCCCACAGACCTTCGCCGGATCCCAAAGAATCAAGAGAAAAACAGAAAGTAATATTTGAATTCGACGCACGATTATGGAAACATTCTGGCGCGTCAAGGAACAGCTCCTTCCCTTCTAGTTTCTCGAAGCATTGCCTACCCAGCATAGATCGTGTCGACAGTGTTCCTGCCGAATTTTCTTATTCGTCAGGTGGCCCACGCTTAAGGGAAGCGTCTTAGCAGGGCCGGGAGGAACCTGTAGAATCCTTCCGCTGCGCTCCGGCCGTTGCAAGGGCGCCTGCACGGGCTTGACAGGACCCTTTCCGGTCCTGCCGCTCCGCTGGAGCCATGAAGCGGAAGCATTCAACGAAAGAATTGGTTTTGGTTGAAGCTTTACTTCTGATGGACGCCAATCGGTCCATCGGGGCTTCTTCGCAAGAGAGGCAGATGCCGATCCCTCCGACCGCAGGCCCCAATTAAGGCCACGTTCAGGCGGGTGCGCCTAGAACGTACCCGCCTGCATTGATTACCTGATAGTGACTGTATTTGCAGGTTAAACCTCGATCTCGACAACTTGCGGCTCATGAACGAGCCGGTACGCCTCATTGACAACCGACGCGTTGACAAATTGCGTATCCTTGCCGCTGGACCATCCGTGGCCGCCATGGATATGGCCAAACACATGAAGCCGAGGCTTAATCTGTTCGACAGCCTTCGCCAGTTCCTCGCAGCCCAAGTGAGCGGAGGAAGGGTGCGCTTTGTCAAGCACGCCGAATGGTGGTCCATGAGTCACCAGGACATCTGTATTCGCCGGGATCATCTTCCAATAGCGCCGAATCGCCGCGCCGCGAGCGACGTTGAAAGCCCAATTGTTGAATTCGGGCTGAACTGGCGATCCCCAGATCGTCAAACCCGCCACCTTCGCGCCTGAGTTTTCGAGATAGATTGCATTGCCGAGCAGTTCTCTGGCGGCTCCCGGATGGCGCTCGAACATCAGATCATGGTTCCCGGCGATGACAACCTTGTGCCGATGAGGTTGTTCGCCCAGCCACTGATTGAAATCCACAACCTCCTTTGGCCTGTCACCGAATGCCATGAAATCGCCGGCATGAATCAACACGTCTCCATCCGGCACGCTCAATTTGGTGTGCTGGCCGTGTGTGTCGCTGATGCATACAATTCGTACCCGAGTCATAGATTGAATTCACTTTGCAGGCGTTTAGAGTGTCGCCACTGACTCTCTCTTCCGTTAATGGACCTGAGTGTCCCCTTACCCACCCTCACCCTGGTTTACTCAGCACGTGGTAGTAACTGGTATTCGATACGCCGTGCAATTGTGACTGTACGGAGCATGCGCTGTACTGCGTGGGAATCGAACCCCTCGACTTTGGCTCTTCAAAGTCACCCGAGTGCCGGCTTTGCCCCCGGCTGGGCTTGTGCTCGCTGCAAACAAGGGTTACCAACGACTCAGATCAATTCGGTTTTCCAGTTCAGTTCCTGCAGCCGTGTGTCCAGTTCACGATACCGCTTTGCGAGCTGATCCACTTCCATCTGCAGCTTGCCCACCGACACGGTCGCAACAAATCGCACCTCCGACTTGGAGTAACGATCCTGCCGAGTGCTTCCAGCCTCCGCGATTCCAGCAAGGAAATCGCGGCGCTTGCCGACCACATCACGTTCGGCGATTGCATCCGAGATCGACCGCTCGTGATCGAATGCAGTCTTCGCGTTCGTTCGGTTGATGGCGCTGACGAGCTCCAGCAGACGCGCAAAGATGCGATCGGCTTCCGCCAGAAGCTCGGTCGTGTCTTCAGCCGGCTGTTCGCCCTCCTGCACACGAGCTGAGCGAATCAGTCTCTTCTTTGTTTCTTCAATTCTGCTCTGGCAATCGCTACGCTCTGCCAGTGCTTCCGCAAGCTTCATGGTGCCTCCCTTTCAGGCTCCTTCGGTTAAGATAACTCGCCTGATATTGGACTGGCCGCGCAGAGCGATACGCACCTGCGCAGCCAATCCGGTTCATTGGTTCAGTCCTTGTACGGATCGAACTCGTTTGCTCCGGCCATTGCGACTCCGACCGGGGTGAGACGGTGCAAGATGCGTACCGTGTCGCCAACAGCCTCAAGCACCTCATCCAGGCGCTTGTAGCAGTCGGGCGACTCATCAAGTCCAGCACCGCGCAGTTCGATCCCAGCACGATCTACCCAGGCGCGCATCATCTCTGACGTGACCTTGCCGGCGCGCTTAACCTCTCCGGTCTTGCGGTCGACAACACCAGTCGCTTCACGACGGCCCAGTGCGCGACCCGCGCCGTGCACGGTGGAATAGAGCGAATAACGGGCATGCTCGTTTTCAACTCCTTCGAGAATGACCGACTGCTCGCCCATCGTTCCGCCAACGAACCCGCGCTGGCCCGGAAAGGCCGGCGTCGCGCCCTTGCGCACAACCCACAACTGCTCGCCATTGTGCTCTTCGCGCCAGGCGTAGTTGTGATGGTTGTGCACCTCTTCGACGATCGGCGCTCCAAGGATCTCGGCCACGCGGGCGCAGACCCAGTCACGACCCGCGTATGCATAGTCCCCGGCAAGGCGCATTGCCTCGAGGTAGTCGGCGCCAAGATCGCTGTCCGTTGAAAGAACGCAGGGCTCCACGTCCATCCCATCCGAAGCGCCGGCAGCCTTCAGGAAGTGCGTGGCTGTCTTGTGGCCGAGCCCGCGCGAACCGAAGTGAACACCAATCCACACACGATCCTCTTCGTCTGTGAACAGATCCACGTAATGGTTGCCGCTTCCCACCGTGCCGAGCTGATTGCGCGCCATCTCCTTGAGTGACGCGATCGCCTTCAGCTTCCATGCCTGGTCATCGAACAGAACGTGGTCTACCCTCTCGTTGTTTTTGCGACCGACACCGAAGCTGATTGTCGTCCAAACATCATCCATGATCTTGGCAATCCGTGCGCGCAGCTCCGCGCCAGGCATATCGACACGAACGGCTTTATTGCCGCAGCCGATGTCATAGCCGACACCTGTAGGGCTGATCGCATTCTTGTATGCGACGACACCGCCGATCGGCACACCATAGCCGACGTGGTTATCGGGCATGAGCGCAACTCTGTCGGCAGTGCGTGCACAGACACGAATCTGGTTCAGCGTCCGGTCATCGGCCTGACCGAACACAGGAATCTGGTTATCGAAAATCTCCATACGAATCATGAGAGTGGTCCTCAGTTGCCTCTGCCGCCGGTGCAGCCACACCGCGCCACAGTTTTAAGACACAACGAAAAAGCCCCCAACCATCAGGCTAGGGGCTCGAAGTCTGCTTGGGAAAACGCGCTACGCGCTTGTCCAATCGAGCCCTGGCACGGACAGAATCTCACCTAGCGAATACGGCCGGAGGGCTTTCGCTTCGTGATGTCTCGTCGATGGGACTCGATTCAGCATGATTGCCATCATGCCCTACTTCTCAAAAAGAAGCAACACCAATTGCAGATGAACTCACCGCTTACTTTGGGTAATTACCAGAGAGTGAGTTGCACTTAACTTAGAAGTGAGGTATTCTCGTTTTCGTGAAGAACCTATTCAAGTCGTATCTGCCCGAATCACTCAGCGATTTGCTGGGCACGGAGGGGTGCGGCTGATTTAGGCAAAGTTCTTAATCACCGCCAAGCCCCTCGAGAAATCGAGGGGCTTTTGCTTTGTGGGCTCCTGGCGGAACAGGCAGACGCGACAGCCTCAAAAGCTGTGTCATCTTCAGGGTTCGAGTCCCTGGGAGCCCACCATCGGTGTCGACAGGTTTGGTGCTCAGAACCTGAACGCCGGAAGTGTAACTAGGTTGTCGCGAGTTAGTAAGTGATGGCGGATGTGGTGGAAATGGGAGACACGCTGGTCTTAGAAACCAGTGCCTTCGCGCTTGAGAGTTCAAATCTCTCCATCCCCACCAAAGATTTCAAGGAGACGTGGCCGAGTGGTCTAAGGCGCCGCACTGCTAACGCGGAGTGCCCATTGAAGAGGCACCATCCGTTCGAATCGGATCGTCTCCGCCAGGTTGTTTTATCGGTAGGATGAGCGGAACGGTATCGCACCTCGTTGGAGGCGAGGCTCACGCCGCACAGCGTGCAGGTTCAAGTCATGCTCCTACCGCCAATGACCGGGGTCCCCGGCGAAAGGTCTTTCGTCGCTGGGGTGGAGGTAGCGTTGGGCAATCGGAAAGCCCATCTCCTTCGAAGCGAGACGTACCGTCGGGGCTTGCGCGTTCGACTCGCGCCGCTACCGCCAGTTTTTGAATTGGAGCGTACCGCCAACGGTGAGGCGATCCGGCCTGAACCCGGGGGCTCCTGCGAGGGATGACTGTTCGACTCAGTTGCGCTCCTCCATGCATGTGTGGCCCAGCGGCGACGGCAGCAGCCTGTAAAGCTGTGACCCATAGCGGTGAACACCGGAGGTTCGAATCCTTCCACATGCACCAGTTGCGACGCGGGATGGGAAAGTGGCAATCCGCAGGTCTCATAAACCTGAGACGCCGGTTCAAATCCGGCTCCCGCAACCACGGATCCGTAGCACAACGGCCAGTGCACTTGATTGTCGATCAAGACCATGCCGGTTCGAATCCGGTCGGATCCGCCAGTTTTCGGCGCGCTCTTCTAAACGGCAAGGATGCGAGACCCTCAATCTCGCGATAAGGGTTCAATTCCCTTGCGCGCCGCCAATAATGGCGCACTCTTACTAATGGCAGGTGGCGGCTCTTTCAAGGATGAGGTAGCGGTTCGAATCCGCTGTGCGCTACCAACTTATTATTGGCTTGCATTTATAAGTGAAAGTGAGGTATGTTAGTGGGCAAGTGAGAAGTAACATGCGAACCCTGATAGCCAATCACGGATTTAAACCAGCCAGCGTCGTCGCGATCGTGCGGACGTGGAAGCAGGGTACTGCCGTGTAGCCGGGGGAGGAATCCAAGATTCATCGACCCTGGCCAAGTGCCAGGGTTTTTTAGTTATTGGCGGGTGTGCCGAATGGTAAGGCACGCGGCTGTTAACCGCGCGTTGCTGTGTCAACATGTGGGTTCGATTCCCACCCCGTCAGCCACTTATGCAGGACGAGAAGATACGTGTATCTTCCCGTGAGTAAGTTGCCCGGTCGTTCAACGGATAAGGACACCTGACTCTGACTCAGGCTATGGAGGTTCAAATCCTCTGCGGGCAGCCAGTTCGATCCGTCATCGGCTAATGGTAGGCCACGGCGCTTTGGACGCCGGAATCCTCGTTCGAATCGAGGTGACGGAGCCATGCGAGGTTCGTACAGCGGCCAGTACACGAGAGCGCCACTCTCGTTACACGGGTTCGAGTCCCGTACTTCGCTCCACGTTAACGCTTCTGTAGCTCAACGGCAGAGCGCGCGACCCGTACTCGCGTGATTGGCGTTCAAGTCGTCACAGAAGCTCCGATTAGCAGGCAGACCCTTGTAGCTCAGTGGATAGAGCGCTCCCACGGTAAGGGAGAGGACGCGGGTTGAAATCCCGCCTCGGGCTCCAGATAGGGTGATCCGGATGGTGACCAGAAAACCAGTGCTCTTGCTGAATTCGTGCTTTGAGCCGATCCGGATCATTTCGGTGCGGCAGGCACTCAAGATGCTGACGAAAGGCAAAGTGTCCGTCGTCCTTTCGACGAAGCGCATGATCTATCCCGGCGTCTACCAGCCGAGCGTGATCCGGCTGGTCGAGTATAAGTACATCCCCGTCCGTATGCAGGTGGTCACGAAGAAGAACATCTATCTTCGCGATAACCACACTTGCCAGTACTGCAGCCGGAGGTTCCATGGGAGTGAGCTGACGCTCGACCACGTGCTTCCTCGTTCGCGCGGGGGACGGAACACATGGGAGAACCTGGTCACCGCCTGCAAGAAGTGAAACCAGGCCAAGGACGCGAGAACGCCGGAAGAGGCCGGCATGAAACTGCTGCACCGCGTGATCCCGGCCAGCGTGCACACCGCGCGCGGCTTGCTGCGGTCGGTGGGCATGGCCATAGAAGAGTGGGCAGAGTATTTGTGTTCGTTGACTCCGACGGTGACAAAAGATTCGTAGCACTCGAAGCATAGCCGGAGATGCCCTCGGCTTGTACCCGAGAGAACGCGGTTCGAATCCGCGCGAGTGCTCCAACAAGTGTGGCCGTGGCCGAAGGGCTCAGGCACTGGATTGTGGCTCCAGTCATGCGGGTTCGAGTCCCGTCGGTCACCCCAATGAAAGGAGGGCTGCCATGACGTAGGTGTCCAAAGGAACACCAAATCATGAGCAGATCCTATCGGCGCCCGTACGCTGCGATCACCGGGGTTCAGAGTGCCAGCCGGGACAAGCAGCAGGCCTCCCGCAGCGTACGCCGGCGTATCAACCAGTGGCTGCACATTCAATATGCGAAGGGCGACGAGTTTGAACTTGTCCCTCACCGCCTGGAGTGCCAACACAATGACGTGTGGTGCTGGGATCGCGATGGTAAGCAGCGCCCGCAGGTTCCTGATGCGCGCGACTGGTCGTGCCATTTTCTGGAAGTGAACGGACTCCACCCTTTCGAGGACGGAAAATGGCGCGATGAACATTGGCCGCCGCGCTGGTACGAGCGGGTGCCGCGGAAGTAACGGGGCGTGGGAGTGCTGGGCGTGCTCACCCAGCAGATGGGTTCGATACCGGTACGCTACACCAAGTTTTCACGGGACCTTAGCTCAAACGGGAGAGCGCCCGCCTTGCAAGCGGGAGAGATCGGTTCAACTCCGATAGGTTCCACCAAGTTAGCAACTGGCCTGGTAGCTGATGCGGTCTCAGCGCCTGCCTGAAAAGCAGGAGATGCCGGTTCGACTCCGGCCCTGGCCACCAATTTAAGTCGGGGTATGGTGTAACGCGATGCATCCATGCCTTGGGAGCATGTGGTCTCAGTTCGATTCTGAGTACCCCGACCAGTTTGTCGTGCGCGGTTCGTTCAATCGAATAGGACACGAGATTACGAATCTCGATATAGGGGTTTGAATCCTCTACCGCGTACCAGAATGACGACACGATGCTCTGCACAGGCACACACGGCACTGTGAAAATGACCGAGCGAGTCATATGGGGAATCGTGCCCTAGGGTCCGGTGTGACTGTCGTTTCCACCGGACCCTGGCTTCGGCCGGGTCAACTTTTTGAACGCGGGTGTCGGTTAATGCGGTCTCCAAAGCCGCGACTGGGGGTTCGAATCCCTCCACCCGCGCCATGGCTGCGAAGCTCATGCGGATGAGCAGGCGTCTCATAAGCGCAAGGCAGTCAGTTCGAATCTGACCGCAGCCACCAGATTGTGTGGACGTGTAGCTGCTGGACTGGTATGTAGCCGGCGCCTTATAAGCGCCAGTCCGTGAGTTCGACTCTCACCACGTCCACCACTGCTGTGCGGAGGGGAAGACGGGTCACAGGTGTTGACGGCAGCATAGGCGGCTCTTAACTGCCCGGACGGGATTCGACTTCCCGGTGACCCACCAACGTTGGAGTCGTACTCGAATTGGAATGCAGAGACCTGACTTTTAATCAGCGGGAGAAATCCCAATGTGGGTTCGAGTCCCACCGACTCCACCAACAGGACGCCAGTGGCCGAGATGGATGAGGCACGGCACTTCTAATGCCGTCACACGCGGGTTCGAGTCCTGCCTGGCGCGCCAAATCCTTTGCGCCGTCCTAGCTCAACGCAGAGGTCCCAACGATGAAGATGCGGGTTGAAGTCCCGCGGACGGCCCCAGTTGGTTGTGAATGCGCGTGAAGCTCAACGGATTGAGCGTCGGCGTCCGAAGCCGAAGGCTGTGGGTTCGAGTCCCATCACGCGCTCCAGTTGTGCAACAAAGGGCCGGGTTAGTTCAACGGAAGAACGCTTGTCTTACAAGCAAGCTACGCGGGTTCGACTCCTGCACCCGGCACCACTTTTTCTATCCAGGGGTAGCTCAGTTGGCAGAGCGCGCGATCGATAATCGCGAGGCCGTGGGTTCAACCCCCACTCCCTGGACCAATTTTGAGCGGGCGTCGCCAAGCGGAAAGGCACCAGGCTTCCAACCTGGCACTGCGTGGGTTCGAATCCCACCGCCCGCTCCATAAGTCAGGCCGGCCAGATTGCCGAGAGAATCTTCGAACAATTCCGATGTTCGTCAGGGTCGATAAGCGCTCCTGAGGGCTCCAAAACGACGGCCTTTCTTCGTTGCGCGATTCCAGATATCGCGCAACGAAAGGATGAAATCGAGCCATATAAGAGAGAATGGCGCCACAAGATTGAACTGTTTAAATATATTGAATATGACTATCGATATAATTAAGCATATTTAATTGCGCTGTCCGCTTCCCCCTTCCCCGATTGTTATATGTTATAATATATAAATATGAGAGATGATATGACCAGACGTATCAGACCCTTGCGACTGAAAGGCCTGCCCGCCGATCTGCGCCGACAGATAAAGGACGCGCGGGCCCAGCGAGGTTGGGGGCAGCGGGAACTCGGCGCACAAATCGGCCTGCCGCAGCCGCATATTTCTGCGATCGAATCCGGGGAAGTCGTGCCCCGCTTCGACACTCTGCTCGACCTCGTGCGTGTTCTCAACCTGGATCTGCTGCTCGTCCCGCGCGCGCTCGTGCCCGCCGTGCAATCTCTCATCCGCGCGCAACAGGATCCGGAAGGGTCCGAAGAGCGGTCCCTCTATGCCGGCAGCGACGAAGACGCCGGGGGAGAGGGGAAAGAGTCCCGATGACCATCGATCCCAAAACCCTGAACACGCTCGCCGTGAAACTGCATGGTCGCCAGATCGGCGTCATCAACCGGCTGGGCGGCGACCGCCACCTGTTCTCCTTCGAGCAGAGCTATATCGACGATCCGGAAAGGCCGACCATGAGCCTTTCCTATAAAGGACAGTCGGGCGGGATCGTCGTGCCAACGCGCGCCGTAGCGATGCGCCTTCCCACCTTCCTTTCGAACCTGCTGCCGGAAGGGCATCTGCGCGACTACCTGGCCGCGCGCGCGGGCGTCAAGCCGCAGCGCGAATTCTTTCTTCTGGCCGTGCTCGGCGCCGACCTGCCCGGCGCGCTCGTGGTTGAGCCGCTGAGAGGAAATGAAGCCGCCCATCAGGGCGAGGATCAGCACGAAGAACATCGCGCCGGCGAAACCGCCCTGAGATTCTCGCTCGCGGGTGTCCAGCTCAAATTCTCGGCCGTGATGGAAACAACCGGAGGCCTAACCATCCCGGCCGGCGGCATGGGCGGCTCTTGGATCGTCAAACTGCCCTCGGCTCGCTTTGCCGCCGTGCCTGAGAACGAATACGCCATGCTCGCCCTCGCCCGCGCTGTCGGCATCGAGGTTCCGGCGAACCGCCTCATCGATGTCGCCGCAATAAGCGGCCTACCGCAGGACGCCGGCGCCATGAAGGGCCAGGCCCTCGCAGTGCAGCGCTTCGACCGCGGGCCCGGAGGCGAGTCCGTGCACATGGAGGATTTCGCGCAAGTGTTCGGGCTCTATCCCGATGACAAATACCGCGAGCGCAGCTATGCGAATATTGCGGCAGTGCTGTGGGCGGAAACCGGGGAAGCCGGCACGTATGAATTTTTACGGCGTCTCGTGTTTTCCGTGCTGATCGGCAACGCCGACTTGCACCTAAAGAACTGGTCGCTGCTCTATCCCGACCGCCGCACGCCAGTCCTCTCGCCAGCCTATGATTTTGTCGCCACGCTTCCTTACATACCGAACGACACCCTCGCGCTGAGTTTCGGCGGCAGCCGCAATCTCAGGGAAATCACGACCGATCAGCTGCGCCGCTTCGCGGATACCGCACGCCTGCCCGCGAGTCCCCTGTGGCCGATGGTGACGGAAATAACCGAACGCACCGTCGCTGCATGGGAGGACCTCGACGAAAAAAGCCTGATGCCGGAAGACATGCGCAAGGCGATCGGTGAGCAGATCATGAAAGTTGCCAAGAGCGTCAGTCAGGCCGTCACAAAATGAGCGTGGCCTCAAATGCCCACAGTGCGCGCGAAATCCTTAGCAGGGTAAATCTCATTTAGCAGGGTAAAACTGTGGAAAACGGCGACTTTGGGCGAATTTGGCGACTTCAGAGAATCCGTAAGTTGCTTATTTTTCTATAAGTTAATGATTCTAAAGATTTCTGGCGGAGAGAGGGGGATTCGCAGCCATCGGGATTCGCCAGAAGCCTGAAGGCGCCGACTCGGTGCTGCCCCATAGATCGCCAGTGCGCGGCTCAGAAATGGGATATCGAATGGCTATTAATGGGTGAAAATGGACTTCTCTTGAAGTCAGGATCAACCCGCCATGTCACCGTCCGCTCACAATTAATAATGTAACCGAACGCTCTCTTTATAATTTGTCACCATTCGGTTACTATCGTTATTCCGAGGTGAGGATATGCGCGTTCGAACCGATACCGATCTGGGAGCCTTCATCCGCGAGCGACGCACGAAGCTCGGGATGGACCAAATCACTCTGGCCAACAAGACAGGGACGAGCCGGAAGTGGCTTGTCGAGGTCGAGCAGGGTAAACCTCGCGCGGAGATTGGCCTCATCTTGCGAACACTGAAGAGCCTCGGAGTGTACATAGATCTGAAAACAGACTCCGATCCGGAGCCATCGTCAACCACCAAAACGAAAAAGCCGGATATCAATCAGATCCTCGCCAACTTGAAGAAGCAGCTATGACGAATGAACTCATCGCTCTTTTGGACGGTAAAGAAATAGGGTCGGTCCACCATAAGAACGCGCGGCTTTCGTTCGTCTACCGCGAGAGCTGGAGAGCAGTTCCCGATGCATATCCACTGTCCCTTTCCATGCCGTTGGGTTCGGCGGAACATGGTCACGCGCGTATCGAGGCTTTTCTTTGGGGCCTCCTGCCGGACAATGACCGAGTTCTTGAGAATTGGGGAAGACGCTTCCAGGTGTCGCCTAAGAACGTCTTTCGACTGCTCTCGCACGTAGGGGAGGACTGCGCCGGCGCCGTCCAATTCGTCAGCCCGGAGCGTCTTGAAGAACTGCAGAAGGAACCCTCTTCAAGAGAAGTCAGATGGCTCACCGAGGAGGATGTTGCCGAACGGTTGCGGGCATTGCGCGCGGATCATTCGCAATGGCGTGCAGCTCAAGACACAGGGCAGTTCAGCCTGGCCGGAGCCCAGCCAAAGACCGCTCTGCTGTTTGACAGAAAACGATGGGGCGTTCCATCGGGCAGAGTGCCGACGACTCACATCCTCAAACCACCTACGGGGGAATGGGATGGACACGCAGAAAACGAGCATTTCTCGCTACGCCTGGCGAGGGCCGCAGGTCTGATTGTTCCGAATTCAGCGGTCCAGCATTTTGGAGACGAAGTCGCCATTGTTGTGGAGCGATATGACCGCGCAAAACAGGGCGATCGCTGGTCGCGCATCCACCAGGAAGACATGTGCCAAGCTCTCGGTATTCATCCCACGCGCAAATACGAAAGTGACGGGGGACCAAACGCAGCGAAGATCGTAGAACTACTCCGGACACAATCAAGTAATCCTGAGGAAGACGTTTCCTCTTTCGTCGATTCCATCATCTTCAACTGGCTGATCGCCGGCACAGACGCCCATGCCAAAAACTTCGGGCTTCTGCTGGGATCAAATGGCATCGTTCGACTCGCACCCTTCTACGATCTGGCGAGCATCCTTCCGTACCGGACCATTCCCATCGAAAAAGCGAAACTCGCCATGAAGGTTGGCGGGGAATACCGGCTTAGAAATATCGCCTCAAGAAACTGGCTGAAGTTTGCAGTTGAATTGCGCCTGGACGGCGCCGAACTCTCGGATCGCATCAAGGATATGGCCCTCTCGCTTTCCGCTCATGCAATCGCGATCGAGAAGGAGTTGGCGTCCGAAGGGCTCGCGCATGTGATCATAGGCCGGCTAGCAGCAAAGGTGAAGGCCAGGACGATTTCGTGCCATCGTCTTATGTCGTAATCGTAAAACTGCTCCGCCGCAGCGGCCCCAGTACATTGTCGCCGCGATTCAGATCCCGCTCCTAGTGCGGGTGCAATAGGGTGCAATGGTTGGCGGTAAATCCGGCATCGTTGGCAATAATGGCAACGTGTTTTCAGTAACTTACGAGGCGTCAATGAGGGATAAAGCTTCGATCCCCACTAGCCGCCCCAATAATTAGCTATATTAGTTTCAGTGCTTTGCCTGCCACGAGAACCGACTACAGTTTCGACGGATTCCTGACTATGGCTAGATCTTTCGATGGTTCCACAGTGCTCCGTTTCGTTAGTCGCCGAACCGGATAAGCGGCGTTAACTTCTTCGCAATGCTCGTCCCACCTGGACCACTTGAGTTGACCATCTTTGGTGACCATGGTCTTGTGGTTCTCCATCAGCAAACCGATTATGCGGTGCGCACCGACATTCGCAAATTCGTGGGAGATATGCGCGTTCCGGACCACGCGTGAATTTTATCCTGACTCGCCATGGACAAAACACTCTTGAGGATACACAGGAAGTCGAAAAGGCGATGCGCCTTGGAGCGCCTTGTTTGTGTCTCGATCCAGGCCCACGGTCATGACAACAATTTCTTAGAATTCGTCGAATGCGATGTGCTCTGCCGGAACTCCGATTGTCTCCAGCATGCGGGTGCAGGCTCGTATCATCATCGGGGGGCCGCACAAATAGTATTCGGCCGCGGCAGGATTGCTATGCGAGGCAAGATGCTTCTGCAGCACTACCTCGTGGATGAACCCCACATCTCCAGTCCAGTGGTCCTCGGGCAGTGGAGACGAGAGAGCGATGTTGAAGGTAAAGTTGCGGTGGGCCCTTGCCAGACTTTCAAAATAGTCGGCGTAGAAGATTTCCTGCCTGGACCGCGCGCCATACCAATAACTGATTTTTCGGGCGCTGCCTTCGGTTTCGAGAAGGTGCGAGATGTGTGCGCGGAGAGGAGCCATGCCGGCGCCGCCGCCGATGTAGACCATTTCGCGCTGTGTCGGCTTGATGTGGAAGTCGCCGAACGGGAATACAGCGGACACGGTATCGCCCGGCTTCAGGCTGAAGACATAGCTCGATCCCACTCCGGGGGCGCAGTCCTGGCCCGGTGGAGGGGTCGCGATGCGCACGTTGAATCGCAGCGTCGTTTCAGAGGCCTGGTTGCTGGCTAGTGAGTAGTTATTCCGCCGGCCCGTTTGCGGATTGCGCGCAACAAGGTCGAAGAGATGATGAATTTTCCAGACGTTCGCGAACGGCTCGGGAATATTGAAGTCGCGAAAGTCGATACTCTCGTAGGATGGGATGTCGAGTTGTATGTAGTCACCAGGTGTAAAAGTGATGCCATCGTTTTGATTCACCGGCTCAAGCACCAACTCCTTGATAAAGGTGGCGACACTGGTATTACTCACTACCCGGAATGAGCAGGGCTTCGGCGCCCGCGCACCAACTCCACCCGGTCGCAGGACGTTGATATGAATGACGCCTTCGCGCTCTTCCACAGCGTAAGTAGCGAGACCGCGGCAGACTGGGGGGCGCGCCGGCGATCCATCAATGAGGTTGAACCGGCCATTATGCTTGGGACATTCGATGGTGGCCCCCAGAACCAGCCCCTCTGACAGATGAGTATTTCCGTGCGTACAGACTCCATCGGTGGCGTAAAGCCGATTCTCGGTGTCGCGGTAGATCGCAAAGGTTTTGAGTCTATGATCGAACCGAATTACATCAGCTCGCCGCAAGCCTCCGGCAGCGCAGACCCCGACCCACCCATCAGCATCGGGCATCTCGAACGACGAGCGAGCATCGCCATTGGTGCGTCTCTTGGGCGGCGGAAGCTTACGCTTGATGTGATATCCAGGGTCTTTCACCTGGCGGAGGATCGTGGGGATGATCTCGCGCCAAGCGCCCAGGAGTCCCTGATAGGGAGTCGGACAGTCCTCCTTGACAAGCTCATGCAATTTCGGTAGCGCGTGGTACGGAACCAGGGGGAACATGTGATGTTCCACGTGATAATTCATGTTCCAGTAGAGATACCGGTTCAGCCAATTCATGTAGACGGTTCTGGAGTTGAGACGATGATCGAGAACATTTTCAGCCAGACCGGCATGTTGGGTGAGGCCGTACGTAACCAAGAGCCAGGTGCCGAAGATATTGGGCAAACCGATGAACAGCAAGGGCAGGAGGGATCGTTCAACAATAGAGAGAACGATGGCAGCCGCATAGATGACGGCGTAAATCCTGCCGCGCAGGTAGACCTTTCGGAATTCGGAGGCGGGGATGAACGTCTTTTCTTCGTCTGCCATCCGGCCGCTGAGATGAAGAAGAATTCTCTTGAAGTACTTCGGATAAACGCGGAGGTTGAAGAAGGATAAGACTATGCTTTTCAGGTCGGGAGGAACCGGCACGGCGATCTCCGGATCGCGGCCGACAATGATGGTATCGCTATGATGGCGAGTGTGGCTCCAGCGCCATACCGTCGATTCGCGCATGACCATGAACGAGGCGATTTCATACAGAACGTTGTTCATCCAGTCGGAGCGGAACGCGGTTCCGTGGCCGGATTCGTGCCACCGCGAATCCGAGGTCGACGCGAAGAGGACACAGTAGATGGCGTAGGGCACCATCATCCACAGGCTATGGCGCAGCAGGAACGCCGCGGTACCCGAGCCGATAATCAACGCAAACCAGATCATCGTGTCGCGGATTGCGGGGCCGTCCCGGCGTTCGAGAAGCTTCCGCATGGTTTCCCGGGGCACAGGGCACTGATACCAGTCAGCTTCGGCGAGTCCCTTCTCGACCGCCAGCGTCGCATTGATGCCCGTGAGGCTATAGTCCAGCCTCAGGGGAGGGTTTGAGATTACATCGGCGTTCGCGCTCATGATGGAATGGACCCCGGTGGAGAAGTATATGTTCCGCTGTACCGCGTGCATCTTTCTTCGGCATCGGATCGTTCTATTCTGCCGTGCTGGCTTCTGTCATGTCAGCAAGGAACTGAAAGCGTATCCCGTGATCGCACGCCGAACGTGAGGAGGACGCAAAATAATGTCGCCCATATCCGGACAATTTGCCCCGTCAGGATAGCCTTCGCACTCCAAACAGACTCCTGCGTGACGCACGTAGGGTACCCCTGACTTGCCGCGAACCGATCCGTTGAGACCTGCGCCGGTGTAAAGCTGAAGATGGGTGTTTGTGGTCAACACGTCCATCGCGAGTCCGGCGTCGGGATGAACCAGTCGTGCAACCGGCGCAGGCGCAAGTTGCGGGGCGGCACCATCCGATTCAAGAACGCGGTAAAGGTCTCCGTGATTCCCGTATAAGAGTGGGATAGCATCGCCCAGCCTTCGCGGCGAGCGGAAATCATTGCTCCGTCCATTCACTGGTGCCGTTTTACCCAGCAGAGTCATGCGCTCATCCGTGAGCACATACCGATCGGAGCGAATTTGAAGCTCGTGGTCATCAATTGAACCGGAAGCTTCTCCGGCGAGATTGAAGTAGTGATGAAATGTAAGGCTGAAGGGTGTTGGCCGATTGGTGACGCCTTCAGTTTCGATCTGAAAGACATTCTCGTCAGTCACGGTGTACGTGACCGCTGTGTGGAGTTCGCCTGGGTAGCCCTCTTCGCCATCCTGACTTCGGTAAGTGAAACGCAGCCGTGGCGCGCCATTTGGGGCGAGGTCCGGACAGGCTTTCCAGACCCTCCTGTTAAACCCCTCGACACCCCCGTGGAGATGATTAGGGGACTCGTTGGCCGGCAGTCTGTAGGTCTTGCCATCGAGTTGAAACGTGGCTGCGGTGATGCGACCCGCCACGCGTCCCACCACGGCGCCGAAATAGTTACGATCCTCCAGATACGCGTCGAGAGTGTTGAATCCCAGGACCACGTCGGTGTGGCCCCCGCCCGGAGCAGGCACGAGCAGCCGAGTCACGACAGCTCCGTAAGTAATGGCCTCGACGATCAACCCCCCGGCGCCCCTCAGCGTCCATGCTTCGATTGGCTCTCCGCCGGGTAGATGCCCGAACGTTGTTGAGGTAAGAGATGGCTTCATGAATGAAAGGCGGGGAATTTGCACCTGACCATAGTGAAAATGTTTATCAAGCGCAGGAATGCGGGCCAATACAGAAATATGCGGAGAGATGCACATTATTGCGCTGCCGCCCGGAACAGCGCGCAGTTAACGCATCTTGCAGTACTTCTGGGGCGAACAGCCCACCGAACTTTTGAAGCACCGGGAAAAGTAGTATTCGCTGTCAAAACCGAGACTGCGCGAAACCGCCTTTACCTTGAGAGAAGTGGTCTGGAGCATGTAGCCGGCTTTCTTCATCTTCAGGTGCATGAAGTATTTCATCGGAGACATGTTGGTGATGGCTTTGAATCGCCGGGAGAAGTGGAAGCGCGAAAGTCCGAGGTATTGAGAGAAGTCCTCGAGCTGCATCTTCCTGTCCACGCATTCTTCCATGTAGGTGATGACTGCCTGGATCTCCCTCTCCCACTGGGGGCGGTCGCTGGACGGTCGTTTGGCAAGTGCAATGGTTGCCAGAATGTGTTGCGCGCACGCGTACATGGCGGCGAGATGACTCTCGTCATTGAAGGGCTCATACAGGGCGTAGAGCGATCGAAAGAGATCGACAATGTCGATGTGAATGCCCAGCCGGACGATCGGAGTGGAAGGAGAAAAACCGATAAGTTTGCGGTAATAGGCCATGCGCGGCCCAGACACGTGCATCCAGTGGATCGTCCACGGATCCCTGGTGTCCGCACGATAGCTGTGCTGGGACTTGGGGTAACAGTAGAGCAAATCGCCGGGACAGACAGTCCAGGAGCCGCCTTTCTGGGAGAATTGTCCTTTGCCGTCAACACAGTAAATCAAAATGCCCTCGTCGAGATCCCTGCGCTCGACGGAATGTCCATGCGCCTTTTTGAAATACCCGACCTGGAATACGGTCAAGTCGGGAAAGCGGTTGGGCTGCATCCACTGGGTTCGGTTCTCGAGAGGAAGGAAGTGAAACACGGCCTCCTCGAAAGCCTTGGTTTCATCCTCGAAACTCGCCGCCCGGGGATCAAATGGCGGGATTTTTCTTTTCATAATTTTCACACGGTTAAGGTCTGTGGCTTCAACACCCGCTCTCGCCACTCTGCGCAAATGCTTTGACGCGCGCAGCAAGATTTTATATCCCCATGGCCTCGCGCTTTTCCGGCTTGAACGTGTCCAAAAAGGCATCGCGGAATCTCGCGAGTTTCTTGAGAACGATCCCGGAAACATTCTTGTTTGGTCTGTAACCTCGCGCCTGCAACGGAATCCATCCGATGTCGAGCATTCTCTTGCCGGCGAATCGCTTTCCCGTGATATACCAAATTGTATGCAATAGCTGTGGTGTTTTTTGGCGCTCGGTAGAAATGCATTGGCTGACCGCACTCAAACCGATATTGGATCTTTCACGAGCGCGGCTGTGCTGGTTCGGGGTGGCTTGGCGTCACGGCCGTCGATCTTCCTTTGGGTGGGAGCGCTGGCCGAGAGGATGGAAGGCTCCGCGGGCATTGACTCGTGGTCATCGATCGAAACTGACAATGAACTCACGATTGGAGGCGAGAGTGAATCTGAGTTTTGCCGTCAGCTGTTCCTTGCTGTTTGGAGTTTTTAACTTCTCGCTGTCCGCCTACAGTCAACTGGCGCGTAGTGATTTCGAGCGGGCGCTGGACCTGCAGGAGCACTACCGGGGACTTGTCGATCACCTTCCCGATGCGCCCGAGTGGATCGAGGGAAGCGAGCGCTTCCTGTTCCGCGACACGTTGCGCACGGCAGGCGAGGAAAAAGAAAATGGATTTCGATTTGTGTTGGTGGATGCGGCCAAAAAAAGCTCCCAGCCCGCGTTCGACGCGCCACGCCTGGCTGAGGCGCTCACCAAGGCATCCGGCGAGAAGGTGGATGCGAACCATCTTCCGTTTACGAAGTTCAAATTCGAGGGCGACCAGAGATCGATCGGGTTTCACATCAAGCAAGAGCATTGGACCTGCCACCTGGCGGACTACGCATGCTCCAAAGAGAAGCAGGGTGAGAATCGCGATCCCGACGATGAGGGGTACGACTCAACCGCCAAACGTGAAAACGGAGATGATCATGCCGTAAAGTCGCCCGACGGAAAATGGGCAGCCTATGTGCTGAACGACAACCTGGTCGTTCGAGCGGTACAGGCAGATAGTCCGGTCGATTCAGCGAAGGATAGTGACCGCAAGAACAAAAATCCTGCGGTCGTCTTAAGCATGGAAGGAAGCGCCGACAATTACTACGCAGTCTCGACCATTTCCTGGTCGCCGGATTCGAAACATATCGCGGTCTACCGGATTCGTCCCGGCTACAAACGCGAGGTCGACTATGTCGAGTCGTCGCCGGCAAATCAACTCCAGCCGATTCACTCAACGATGGTTTATCCAAAAGCAGGGGACGTGCTTGCGTTCTATCAGCCCGTGCTATTCGAAATGGCCACCGGCAAACAGTGCGAGATCGATCGTTTTCTTTTTCCCAATCAATTTGAGATGAAGCCGATCGAGTGGTGGAAAGACTCGCGCGGGTTCACGTTTGAATACAATCAGCGGGGCCACCAGCTTTATCGCGTGGTGGAAGTGGATGCGAGCAGCGGCAAGGCACGAGCTTTGATCGATGAAGCCAGCGCCACATTCGTGAATTATGAGCCGCTGGAGAGGAATCAATACGATCACGGTAAGTACTTCCGCCAAAACTTGGCCGATGGAAAAGAAATCCTGTGGGCCAGCGAGCGGGACGGATGGGAACACCTTTACTTGTTGGACGGCAAAACGGGAGAAGTGCGACAGCAGATTACCAAGGGTGAGTGGACGCTACGTTCGGTGGATTTTGTTGATGAGGCGCACCGCATTGTGTATTTCAGTGCCAGCGGGATGGAACAAGGCGAAGATCCCTACTACGTGCATGGTTACAAAATCCACTTCGACGGAACTGGTCTTACGCGATTGACGCCCGAAACTGCGGACCACGCCCTCGCCTACTCGAGCGACGGAAAATACTTTACGGACCTTTACTCGACAGTCAGCACCCCGCCCACGCTGGTGGTGCGCAACGCAGAGGACGGTGGGATCGTGATGCCCGTGCAAACCACGGATCTGTCGCAGTTGACGGCGGCAGGCTGGCAGGCGCCAGAGCCTTTCCACACCTTGGGCCGCGACGGCAGAACCGAGATATGGGGAGTGCTCTACAAGCCCGAGAAACTCGACGTGCGCCGCAAATATCCGGTGATCGAAGATATCTATGCCGGCCCCCAAGGATCGTTCGTGCCCAAAAGCTTCAGCATGCGCATCGAGCCTTTGACTGCGCTCGGTTTCGCGGTTGTGCAGATTGACGGGATGGGCACCAACAATCGCTCTCGGGCTTTTCACGATGTGGCCTGGCAGAACCTCAAAGATGCGGGATTTCCCGATCGCATCCTGTGGCACAAGGCATTGGCCGCGAAGTATCCGTGGTACGACATAAGCCGGGTGGGGGTATTTGGCACATCCGCAGGCGGGCAGAGCGCGATGGGGGCTCTGCTATTTCATCCGGAGTTTTACCAGGTAGCAGTTTCGAATTCCGGTTGCCACGACAATCGCATGGACAAGATCTGGTGGAACGAGCAATGGATGGGCTGGCCGGTGGGCCCGCAGTACTCGGCGTCGTCCAACGTCGACAATGCCTGGCGGCTGCAGGGAAAACTGATGCTGGTCGTGGGCGAGATGGACAAGAACGTCGATCCGGCGTCGACCTACCAGGTGGTCGATCGGCTGATCAAGGCGAACAAGCAATTCGACCTTCTGGTGGTTCCCGGAGGCGGTCACGGCGCAGGAGGACGGTATGGAAGGTTGAAGCTCATGGATTTCTTCGTTCGCAATCTCGAAGGAGAGACGACGCCTGACTGGAATCGTTCGACGGCGGAAAAATAGGGCTGGAAAAGCAAACTCGCAGTTCCCACCTATCGCGATTGCCTATAGCCCGTCGAATTCTCCAACGCGATGGTAGCTCTGACGCGTTGCTTGTTTCTCATCAATATCAAACTGCTTCGAGTGTAGAATCGTTGCAGAATCTTGAAATTCAACGTCAGAAGATACGGATGCCCACGTCAAGTTTGAGCAAGAAGAACTCGAAATCGTCGCGCCGGCCGAGTGGCAAAGCGGAACACGGAACCAGCGTAACCACCGCATTTCAGCGGATTCGCGAACTTATCGTTCACGGAAAGCTCTCCCCGGGGACCTGGATCGTCGAAGGCGATCTGTGCAAACACTTAAACATGAGCCGAACCCCAGTCAGGGGCGCGCTCTACCTGCTGCAGCGTGAAGGCTATGTGCAGGAGCTTCGCAATGCCAGCAAGTCGCGGATGGTGGTTTCGTCACTGACTAAAGAGGACGCGGGTGAGCTCTACCCCATCATTGGCCGTCTTGAAGGACTTGCCGGGCGGCGAGCGGCGGAACTTCCCGGACCCGCCCGCGCGGAACTGGCCGACACACTCAAGCAGATTAACGGCCAGCTTATTCGCATCGCCCAGCAGCGGACTCTGGAAGGATCGAGCATCTTCGATCTCGACCGCGAGTTTCATCGTTTGATCGTATCCGCGGGCGCGGGACCAAGACTGATGACGTTGCATCGCGCCATCGAGCCGCAGACGGAGCGCTACTGGCGCCTCTACGCCAGCTCGATCATCAATAACCTGACAGCTTCTACGGAAGAACACGAGGCCATCATTAAAGCTCTGATTGCCAGCGACCCCGATACCCTCGAAGAAGCACTCAAGCTGAACTGGGAAAACGGCTGTAAGCGCCTGGCGTATGTTATTGACGTTTTCGGGGAACGTGGAAGCTGGTAGAGAGCCAGACCACCGCAGCCGACCTCCCCTCCCTGCGTGGAGTCATTCAACCGCGTGCAATGCAAGTGCAACTTCAGGTTGCCCTGGAATCCCGTTGCGTGCTCCCAGTACGCGCGGAACCAATAGCGATCAAGTGCTTGTGGTGATATTGCGCAGATAGACGGAGTAGCGTTCGTCCATGATCTGGTTAAGCGGAACGAGGGAGTGATTCGGTCCGCGTCCCCGCGTACGGAACTGCAATTGATATTGCGGAGAGGCCTCAACCTGCTCCACCCACGGGCTGTCATCTGTAGACGCCGGAGGCGTTTGCCCGTTCTCATGCCGATGCGGCCGTTGCCGTAGATCCACAGTTGGCATCGGGTAGCCATCGTCATATCCTCGGGGGCCCTCTCCGCCATAGATCATGTTGGCGGACAAGCCCTCGGTCCCGAGTCGCGCTGCCAGCACCAGCGGACCATACATTGCGGCCTGGACCAGCTTGTCGTCGGGAGCCGAAACGATGTGCACCGTGAGTGGAATATCAACGGTTACGGCATCGCCCGCTTTCCATTCATGAGCGATGGAAAGGTAAGTCGACGGAGCCGCACTCAGGTCCCTGGTTTCTCCGTTGACGGTAACAACCGCACCTTGTGTCGCCCAGTAGGGTATCCGCACCTTCAACGCCACTGGTCTTTGCGGGGTGCTGTCGAAGGTGAACGTGATGCGCTCCTCATACGGGAATCTGGTGGTTTGTCGCAGCTTCAGTCCTCGCTCCTCCCAGTCGAGTTTCGACGCAATAAAAAGATTTACGTAGAGCGAATCTTCATCACGGAAATAAATCGAGTCATTCAGCTTGGCATATTCCTCGCTTCCCGTCCCGGTGCAGCACCAGAACGCGTCGAAGGGCGTGCCGAATGTCTTGTACATGCCGGGCTGCAATGGGACGTAATACATCAGCATGCCATTGCGATCCTGCGTTCCATAACGAACGTTTAACAGGAGCCGCTCGTAATAATCAAAGTATTTCGCATCCGGCTGCTGACCGAACAGATGGCGTGCGAGCTTCATCATGTTGTAGGAACAGCAGCACTCTTCCGCCGCCGGGCCAAGCTGGGTGGCAATCGCATCCGCGGCGTGCCACATTTCCCCATTGCTGGTGCCGCCCGTGCAGTAGGCGTGGTGCTCCGTAACAATCCGGTAGAAGTTTTCGCTGATGCGCTGGTATCGCTCATCTCCGGTGACCTCGTACCCGCGCGCCGCGCCGATCACCTTGGGGATATTCGTGTTGGCGTGATTGCCGTCGAGTTTGTCTTCGCCAGCCGCCAGGGGATCGAAGATCTTCTTGTGTTCGAAGCGGTAGCCGAGATCGCGATACTTCGCTTTGCCGGTAATGGCATACAAATTAAACGAAGCTTCGTTCATGCCGCCATGTTCGACGAGCAGAACCTTCTGCCACTCATCGTCGGAAATGGAGCGGGCATACGCGTCGGCCCAGTCGGCCATGCCCGAGGCAATGTCGAGGGCCTTCTTGTTTCCTGTGTGTTCGTACATGTCCAGCAGCCCGGCCATGATTTTGTGGTAGGTGTAAAACGGAGCCCACACCTTTTCGTGTTTGCGCAGGCGGTCGTAAAAGGTAGCAGGATACGCGCCAAGATAGCCGTCCTTTGCCTGGCATTCGGAGAGCATCGCGACGAGCTCATCGGCCTTGGCAAGGATGGGCTTATCGCCAGTGCCGGCGTGCAGCATGGCGCACGACGACAGGTAGTGGCCCACGTAGTGGCCGCGCAGTTCGCAATCGGGCGCCTCCCAGCCGCCCAGCGGATCAGCTTCGGAAGCAATCCCGGCAGTGATGCGGAAGTTGTGCGCGAGGCGGTCGTTGGGAAGGGAATAGAGCCAACTCCGATTCAGTTCCATCATGTCTTTCCAGAAACCGGGAAGCAACCGGACGTCAGTCATCGGAAAGGGCTCGGCCTTCCACTTGACCTTGGCGACAGCCGCGCTGGTGAGATTCCGATTGGTCCTGTCCACTGTCTTCTTGTCCGAATCCAACGCGGTTGCCTGAGCGGACGACGGAAGCAGCGCGGCCGTGCCAGCGGCCGCCGCTCTACCGAGAAAATGTCTGCGACTCAATTTCGACTTCATTACTGTTGCACCATCCTTGTCAAGCGGCATTGCCTGCTACCGCGATTCCTCAGCGAAGCTGTGCCACGACTTCGAATCGTCGCTGCGCCTCTGTAACCACGAGAGCCGCATCCTTGTTTTTGCCAACGATGGTAGCCTCGCGGCCATTTACGGAGAGAGTTCGAATCAATTTTCCTTCCGGCGCACGGAAGCTGACCTGCAATTCCTTTGGTTTTGTACCCTGGGCCGGCAAGACAATGGTGGCGACAAGTTGAGTTTCCGAAGAGGCCAGTTTGTAGTCAACCCGTCCCCAGCGTGTCGGAGCGTCCTCGATGGAGAGTTGTTTCCCGGGAGCGAGCCATTTCCGAGGAATGCCGCGCCCGAAGTACAGCCGTTCTTCATCGGAATCTTCGAACACCAGCATCCAGCGCACCAATAGTGGGATGGTTTGCTGTGCGGGGATGCAGAAGAGGGCGTCGTCGCCGGTAATTCCGGAGACTTCTCCGGCGGTCCAGCTTCCGCGTGAATGGTCGTGATAACGATGCGCATAAAGAAACAAGAGGTACTCCTCGATGCGATCGAGTCTCAGGAGCATCTGCGCATATCCGTAAGAGATGAAGCCGAGGATGTCGCGGCCGTCGGGATGTGCGCGTTCCACGTTAGCCACAACGCCAATGGTGGTTGCTCCATAGGCGCGCATGCAGTCAATGACGATCGCAGCCTGCGCTGGCGGGAGCACGTCGGCCTGCAACAGTTCCGCGTAACAGCGATGCGTCCATTGCTGTTCGCTGGGACGTTCGGACTGAAGCGATTCCCGAAAGGTGTGATTGGCGCCAGGCAGCGGCACGATGTAGGGCGGCTGCATGTCGTGTCGTATGCTGGCGTCGATCGCTTTAACCAGCTGTGCCTGCAGCGTCTCGGCGTGGCGCGACCACTCCGACGCCAAAGCCTCAGCACCGGGGAAGGAGAGCTTTCGCCAGACCGCCGCAAGATCGCGCCAGCCGCGAACCGCGAAGGCGCTGTTGGCAAAATAAGGCTTGTCCCACACCGAGGGATCAGGAGCGAGGCACGAGTCCGATTCACACCAGCCGTGAATCAGGCCGCAACCGCGGTCCGAAGGCGGCAATGCCAGCGCCGCGTCGTGAAGTTCCGTCAGCAACGCGGCGGTCGCCTCAATCTTCGCGCGGTGCCTGGCGAGCAGCGATCGGTCGCGCGTGTAGTTGTAATAGCGCGCAACCAGCGAAAGCGTCAGCCCGAACTGCGCGGTTTCAGGTCCGCGCATATTAATCATGCCCATGTCGTCGACGAAGTCGGAGAAGTAGTTATCGAAGACGTCGCGCGCCTGCGCAAATCGGCCGCACTCGAGGTTGGCGTACAACGACATGGTGAAGATGTCTTGAAAACCGTCGTACTCGGGGCCGTAGTAATCGCGATCGACTGCGCCATACTTGGGGTACACACCGCCCGGCCGAATCATCTGCTCTTTTACGAACGCGTGCGCCACCATGTCAATCCAACTGGCATCGGGCAGAGTAATCGGCGCCAGGTCGTGCATTTGGCGTTCCCAGTACTCGGCAAACTCGAGCAGCCCACGATAGAACTCTTCGGGCTTGGGGGCGTGGCGGCGACGAGTGTAGGCCGGATAGCTATAGCCGTACTCCACCCTGACAATCTTGCCGTCCAGAATGTGCGCAGTACGATGCCACGTCTGCACGATGAACCGGTCCTTCGCGAGCACGTCGCCAAAAACGACAACTTCAAAATGCGAACCATCGTCGCCGGGCATAACTTTGCGCACGGCGGGCATCCATCCGCTTACAAGTCCTTCATGTCGCTTGCGCGATCGGTCCAGCGTGAGTTCCTTGAAGTATTGGACCGGGTGATAAGTTCGCGTGCTGCCGCTGGGATAGACCGGCATGGTGTCGGCGCATTCGCGCGTTCCAACAATTGCGTTCCATCGCGGACGAGAATCAGGGCCGCCGCGCTGCGCGGAATCCATGGGCGGCGCCGCGCCCTTGACTTCTGCCTCATCCGGATCTCCATGCGCCAGCAGTTTGTCGGCCAGCAGGTCGGGCCCGGCCATGCCGATGGCCTTCAAATCAAGGCCAAGGTAGAGTGGTTCGTCGCCGGCAAACGTTGCTTCCGCAGTCTTGCGCAGCAGGCGCGCCGTTCCAGACGAGGAAATAAACGTGATCGCTCCGTCGCGATTGCGCAGATCCTCGTACACTCTCCACATTTCTCCTTTACGCAGGAACGTGGAAAGCAGAGTGTGGTTCTCGACCTGCACTTCACCGACGCTCAAAGTGCCTCGAAGTCTCGCGTCGAAACGCTGGGCGTGGGCGGGTTCGGCCTGAGGTGGGGAAAGAACACTCAACGCCGCGCTGGCTGCCAGGTTCTCGAGAAAGCGTCTCCTATCCATGAGTGACTCCGGTTCGGTGCCGGGGGGCAAATCCGAATCAAGGATGGGTGGGATGTTCGCCATAGAACTTCCACGCCGCCGTGAAATCGCGAGTGAACGTTTGATGTTCGAGATCCGCGCGCAGCAGTTCCACGGGCATTGAATTCTCGTGAAGGATGGCGTCGTGAAATTCGCGATCGGTCATCTTTTTCGAATCGACAAGTTCCTGATGCAAAGCCCGAAATTGCAGGGCGCCCAGGAGGTACGCGCTTTGATAAAGCGGCCCGACGGAGCCATCG
This sequence comes from uncultured Acidobacteriota bacterium, assembly GCA_963730805.1. GTDB lineage: Bacteria > Acidobacteriota > Terriglobia > Terriglobales > Acidobacteriaceae > Telmatobacter. The sequence continues at coordinate 134,131 of CAVSTL010000004.1, forward strand.
AAGGAGCGGCGTACTTCGGCCACGGCATTGTCGCGTTCAAATCCGACGTTGTCGACCAGCGATTGCACGCACTGCTGGGTTGTCCACCGCCCGAGGTGGTAGTTCATGGTGAAGATGATCCGTGCCGAGCGGTGCATGCGCCACACCAGCGCGCCCACGCGCTCTTCAGGCGTGCGATCGAAGCCCTTGTCCCAGAAGAGCATCTCCCACCAGAGCGCATTTCCCTCGTGCCAGAAGGGGGTCTCGAAGGCGCGCCGGTATGGGTGATAGCGCGCCGACATGTACGACTGAAGAAAATGTCCCGGGATCATTTCGTGAAATGCGGTGGCGCGGGCAAAGGGAATGTTGTTTCCGCGCATGCTCATTTCACGCTGCTCGAAGGTCATCGTGTCGGTAGGATAAGACACGCTGATTTCCCTGCCGCCGGTGAAGAATGGATTCACAAGCTGGCGCTCGGGAGACATCATGATCATGCGCCACGTCTCGTCTGCCAGCGGCGGAACAGTCACGAGGTTATTCTTCTTTACGAATTCGCTGCCCTCGACCACCAGCTTGCGAATGAGGTCCGGCTGCTCGCCGGGAGGCACATGCATCTGCTTGACCTTCTCGACGGCGCCATGCCAGTCGTCGCCGAATCCCATCTCGTGCGAGGCCTTCAATATTTCGCGCATGCACCAGTCGTATTCAGTCTGTGCAATGGCGATCAGTTCCTCGGGTGTGTAGGGGACCAGCGCATCGGCCAGCTCGTTCATCAGGGCATCGCGGCCCACGGGGTCTCCGATGATGGTGGTCTTGTCATCAGGCGCGATGCCGGCCAGCTTTTCTTTGAGAAACGTGCTGTATGCGGTCAGCGCCTTGTCGGCGTCCTTGTAGGGCTGATCGACCCACCACGTGAACTCGGGGTCGTAGCCGCGGTATTGCTCGAACCATTCCTTCAAGGCTTCATGCAATTCATCGGTTGCGATGTGAGCGCGGTTGGCGATCACCGGATCCACTTTTGCCTTCGCCGCGCTCTGAGGAGCATCCTTCTCGGCGGGTTTGGGATCGAGCTCCGCCTGGAGCGCCTTGATGGTCTTCGTAATGGCAGTGAGCGCGGCTGCCGCTTTTTCCCCGTCGGGACGCTTCATCAATCGCTTGTCTTCCATGAACGATTCAAGGGTCGTGCAGAAGGGAAGAAGGGTTTGCATCTCTTCGATGTGCTTCTTCTGGATCGCCAGTCTGTGCAGATCCGACGTCACACGATTTTTCAGCAGAAGATAATCGAGCTTGTCCGCCTGGGAGAGAGCGTCGAAATTCATGGCAACGAGAAGCGCAAGTTCATCGTTGTCGAACTTCTCGAAACGCGCCAATCCGGCGTGGGATGTCGCAAGCGGATAAACGCCCTCAAGGCTCCGCGAATCCGCGAGGAATTGCTCGATGACGGCCGGCATCACCGGGACTGGGGAAGAAGTGGTTGAAGGAGATCCGGACCATGCGACGTTGCCAAGCGCTGCTATACAAACGCACAGTCCGCACCCTGTCAAAAACCGCATGGATTGATGTGCTCCGTAGGTTCGGGTGGCGGAAACCTGCTCGTCCGGCCCGAGGGGGATGGAAGATTTATACAGCAGCGAGAGGAATGTATACAAATTCGTATTCGAAGCCGGCTCGAGTGCGATCCAGAGATCCAATAGAATGGAAGACCCGGATCGCGAATGCCGCGGCGGTTCGCACGGAATCCGACGACAGGAATCCCCCATGCCAGAAAAGTATCTCCGGATGCACGGCCGCATGGAAATCGGTTCGCCGCGCCGGATGGCATTGTGGTGCTTTCTGGTCACCTTTTGGTGGTTGGCCGACGTGGGGCCGGCGATGGATGCTCAGGCGCTTCGTCTTGCCCGTCTGGTTGGATTGGCTCAACAGACGGCAGCCGGCGAGAATCTCTCCAGCGCAAAAGACGCGTTGCGGATCGGGACTTCGCTCACGCGAGACGGCAAATTGTCCGAGGCCATCCCTCATCTTCTCGCCGCGCGGGTAGGAGGTGCTGATCCCTACGCCATCACGATGAATCTTGCCATCTGCTACATCGGCTCCGGGCGGTACAAGGAGGCGATCTCCGAGCTTGAAGAACTGCGTGCGTCGGGACACAACACCGCTTCCATGCACAACCTTCTCGCCCAGGCTTATCTCGGAGACCTGCAGCCTGGTCGGGCGTGGGATGCATTTCTCGCCGCTTCGGAATTGACTCCCGACGATGAGAAGCTCTATGCGTTTATGGCGGATGCCTGTACCGATCAGCGCGACTTCGACCTCGGCCTGCGAGCCATGGACGCTGGTTTGCGTCACCTTCCCAAGTCAGCACGACTGCACTATGAGCGTGGACTCTTTCTTGCGCAACTGGGGCTTCTCGAAGACGCCAAACCGGAATGGGATCTGGCGGCGCGACTGGCTCCCGACGCTTACATCGCTACGTTGGCGCTGGTGCAGCGTGACCTCTACGACGGCGATATTCCTGCGGCGACGCATCGCATGGCCGAGTCGGTTACGGCCGGTCATCGTGATTATCAGACGCTCTCCCTGCTTGGCACGGTCCTGATGCATGCCGGGGCGGCCCCCGGCGATCCTGAATTTGAGCGGGCGCAGGAGGCGCTGGAGGAATCCGCACGAACCAATCCGGAGTATTCGGCTACGCAGATAGCGCTGGGCAGCATCTACATTCTCGAAGACCGCTTCGGCGAGGCCGTGGCGCACCTGGAAATCGGAAGGAGGCTGGAACCGCGAAATCCCGCCGTTTATTCCAACTTGATGCGCGCTTATCACCACCTTGGCGACCGGCAAAAGGAACGCGAGATGCAGGCGCAGCTTGCGAAACTTCTGACGAGGAAGAAATCCGCAGAGCCGGACACGCCGGCGCACCCAGAACAGCAGCCTTAAATGATTGACTTATTTAGGATTATCTGGCTCGCCGATGGGGTCCATTGTGGCGGAGACAGAAGGACCGCCGCCGCCCTTCGGAATCAGTCGCAAACAAGTTAATTCTTGACAATGCATACAATATCCAATACAAGATGAAGACCACGAGTCTGCGCGCGGCGGCACGGGTTCGCAGCCACTTTCCCTGTATTGGTTTTGACTCCGGCCCGCTTACACGCCAGGCACACCGTTCAGGCGCTCCCTCTCGCTGCCCGTTGCATGGGTGGATCGACCTTGCGGCAGAAAACGTTTGCCCACTTCGGAGGATCTCCATGGTCAGTGTTCGCTCATCCGTTGCGGTTCGTTTCCTTCTCCTCGCTGCGCTTTCTGTGCTGGTCGGACGTGTTCAGGCGCAAAGTGGTTCCCAGGGCACTGTAGTGATAACCGTAGCCGATCCCTCGGGCGGTGTGGTGTCGGGCGCAACCCTCACACTGGTGGCGCTGCGAACCAACGATATTCGAACCGCAAACACTGAGCCGAACGGCGGCTACACCTTCGTCAATCTGCCCATCGGGACATACAGCCTGACCATCACCGCCAACGGATACGCGAAGAAGGTCTATGATTCCGTTCTGGTGCAAGCCTCTCAAGCCACTTCGGTTTCGGCGACCCTGGCCATCGGCAGCACCAGCGACACCGTCCGGGTCACGGCCGAATCGGCGCCAGTACTCGATACCAGTTCCAATGAAATCGGAACAGTCGTTGACGTGAAGCAGATTGAAGACCTGCCTCTCAACGGGCGCGACCTCACGGCTTTCTCAACACTCGTGGCGGGATACAACGGGACCTATAACGGCTTGCCCTCAACAGACCAGGGTTCCAATATCGACGGCGTGATGGGCAACTCCAGCCGCATGAAATTTACGGGAAACGTTCAGCCGGCCGTATCTCCTCGCCTCGAAGATATCGAGCAGATGACGGTGCAGACGGATCAACTCGATTTGAATTCTGGTTTTGGACAGTCCAGCACGCAGGTCAACTTCGTTTCCCGGCGCGGGACCAACCAGTTCCATGGCCGTGCCTACGAAGACTTCCGCAATTCCGGCCTGAACGCCAACAGTTGGACCAACGATGTCAATGGCCTGCGCAAAAACAAGTTGATCATGAATGACTTCGGCGGCAGTGTGGGCGGTCCTGTCCTGCATGACAAGCTGTTCTTCTTCGGCAGTTTTGCGATGCGCAAAATCCCGGGCAGTTTCAACGCTTACAATGACGTCTTCACTTCTGCCGCGCAGGCCGGCACGTTCACTTACACGGGAACCGACGGCACGACGCATACAGCCGACCTGCTGCAGATTGCCCACCAGAGCAATCCCAATCTTCCCGGCACGATTAACCCCGAGATCTCGGCCCAGTTCTCCACCATCAACGATGCCGCAAAGTCAGGCTCGGTTACCCCCACATCGAACGCCAACTTCAATCAGATAGCGTGGCTCCAAAATTCTCCTACCACCTACTACTATCCCGGCGCGCGTGTCGACTATAACCTCTCGCAACGGGCGAGGATGTATCTCTCCTGGCTGATGACGGAACAGGAACAGCCGGCCGTTACGCCCGCCGATTTTCCGGGACCCACGTTTTCCAATCAGATCGCGGGTAACAAGACAAAGAACTACACCGCATCTTATGGATTCGATTTCATCTTCTCGCCCCAACTCATCAACCAGTTCAAGGCAGGCTTCTTATACGACGCGACTCTTTACGCTTACAATGCAGCTCCGCTCTACACCAAGCAACCGACCGTGGCGTGGAATTATCCTGGCGCAACCAATCCGGCCACTGGCGGAGGAAATCCCATGTCAGGGCAGGCATATAATCTGCCCATCACAACGTACTACCCCATCTTCAACTTTTCCGACTCGATGACCTGGCAGAAGGGCAGCCATACGTTTCAATATGGCGTCTCGTGGTACAGGGAGCAGGATCATTACTGGAATGCACCCGCGGGGTTTAACAATTACAGCCTCGGCCTTGCTGCAGGCGATCCTGCCTTGAACGCCTTTACAAACACTGGCTCTCATCCCTCGTTGCCGAATGCCAGCAGCGCTAATCTCGCGGAAGCACAGCAACTCTATGCGGTACTTACTGGAAGAATCGGGTCAGTCACCGGCGAATCACCCTACAGCATCAAGTCACATACCTACAGCACGCCTGGACAGATTGGCGAATACCCGCTCGACGAAGTGTCGACGGCTGTGGGAATGTTCGCCGAAGATTCCTGGAAAGCCACTCCGAGTCTTACCCTGAATTTCGGCCTGCGCTGGGATCTGACCGGCGCCCAGCACGATCTGACGGGCGCCTATCACTCCGCTTCCCCGTCCGCCATCTACGGTCCGTCAGGCATCGGCAACCTGTTCAACCCCGGGTCACTCAAGGGCGACATGAACCCGGCGATTACGGCATCCACCAATCCGTACAATCCATGGAGGGTAACTCCGCAACCCGCGTTCGGATTCGCGTGGAACCCCAAACCCTCCGACGGACCCTGGAAATCGATCCTGGGTAACGGAAACACGGTCGTTCGCGGCGGGTTTGCCCTTCGCCGATTTACGGAGCCGTACCAGTATTTCTGGGACGCGGCCACCGACTATGGTTCTTTCTACTACCAGTTCTTTTTCCTCAACGCCAATAACACCGGCCAGTCCGGCACCTATTCTCCGGGAAGCCTTTCGCTGGGAGATGCGCTGCCCTCCTTTGGGCTTTCGCCGCAGACATACGAGACGACATCGCCGGAGTCCGAGTTTACTTTCTTGAATTCCACTCCGGTTTATGGTCTCGACAAAAACCTGAATCAGCCTTATTCGGAATCCTGGAACTTCGGCATTCAGCGTTCCCTCGGCCATTCCCTTGCGCTCGAGATCCGTTATAACGGCAATCGAACCATTCATCAGTGGATCAACATTGATCCCAATGAAGTGAACGTGTTTGAGAATGGTTTTCTGGCGGAGTTCAAGAACGCCCAGCAAAACCTCGCAGCCGGTAACGGCGATTCATTTTCGAGCAGCAACGGCAAGGCGACTCCGATTTTCGACGCGGCGTTCGGAGGGGCGAATGCTTCTGACTATTCCAACCCCCAATACATCAATTACCTGAATACCGGACAGGTTGGGGCGATGGCGAGCGTGCTGGCCAACGTTGCCGGAACCGTACCCTATTACTGCAACCTCGTTGGGGCCGGCTTTGGTCCCTGCGCAACCAATGCCGGTTATACGGGAGCTGGAGCCGGGTATCCCATCAACTTTTTTGTAGCCAATCCGTTCGCGTCCGGCACCAATCCCGGATTTGGCCCTCCCAACGCCACCGGCCAGTTGGTCGCAGCCGGCTACTCCAATTACAACGCTCTGCAACTCGACCTGCGCCAGAACAACTGGCATGGGCTGCAGTATGACGCCAACTACACCTGGAGCCACAGCCTCGGCGTGGATTCCAACAATCAATGGACCGGGGCGTTCAACGCGTTCACGCTTCGCAATCTCGCCAAGAGCTATGGCCCCACACTCTTCGATTTACGCCACGTACTGCACGCCAACGGAACCTACGACCTGCCCTTCGGCCACGGTCGCGATTACTTCAACAAGAGCCGTATCGGTGACGCAATCGTCGGCGGATGGACTGTGGGAACGATCGCCACATACCAGACCGGCGAGCCTGTCCAACTCATGGGCGGATATAACACCTTCAATGACTACGGCGACAGCGGCATCACGCTGAACAATGTCAAACCATCGCAACTGCAAAGCGCAGTTGGTGTCTATCGGGTCCCGGGCCAGACCTTCGCAAATCTCATCAATCCCAGGTACCTGTCCAGCCCGACCGGAGGCGGCGCGAGCACACAATACATCAATCCCAATACCTCGCCGGGGACCATCGGCAACGTGGTTTACTTGCACGGACCGCGACAGTTCTACCAGGATCTTTCGCTGAGCAAGACAGTTCCGATCCACGAGGCGCTTAGATTCCGTCTGCAGGCTGAATTTCTAAATGCCTGGAACCATCCGGTCTTTGGAGATACGAACGGTAATGGATATGTTGACGGCAAGATCCAGGATTATGGCTTTGGGCTGGGAGGGGTAAGCAATGAATCCAGCGGAGAGACGCCGGGATTCGGGCGCGTGATCGAGGTTCGCGCCAATATCGACTTTTAATGCGCCTCCTCTAAGCCGGGCGCCACGGTTTTCGGCGCCCGGTATTTTGAGCGGCTGTTGCGCAGCTTTCGATTTGTATACAATGGCTCGCAAGCGAATTGGTATTTCCCCGTTCCGATGCCCCTCCACCCATATCGTGGCTTGATCGCCGCTATTGCTCTACTGAATGCCGCTGTGGGAGTCGTACATGCGCAGGCGGCGTTCCGCGCCGCCGCCATGACACCGCAGCAAGCCATCGATCTCGCCCATGGCGGACGTTGCAAAGAAGCACTGGCGCCCCTGCGGCGAATGGCTCCAGAGATAAGCGATAAGACAGTAAGATACAACGCGGGGATTTCTCTGGTTCGATGTGCCATGGCCCTCGATCAGGAGCAGACTGCCGCGGACGCACTGCTGCGACTCAAGCACGACGAGCCGAATAATCCCGAGGTGCTCTACCTGGCCACGCACTATTTTTCGGAACTCGGGATGCGGGCGGCGCAACAATTACAAACCGCCGCCCCCGGTTCCTATCAGGCTCGCCGGCTCGAGGCGGAAGCGCTCGAATCGCAAGGCAAGAACGACGAAGCCACCGCCATCTATCGCAAAATTCTCGAAGAGAATCCAAGAATTCCCGGGATTCATTATCGGCTCGGTCAGATTGCGCTTGATCGTGCCGGTCCGAATGGTTCCACTGACGAGGCAAAAAGCGAATTCCAAAGCGAATGCGATGTTGATCCCTCGAACGCTTCGTCGCAATTTGTGCTCGGAGAGCTCGCGCGCCGTGCCGGTAATTGGAACGAAGCCATCGCACGGTTCTCGAACTCCGTGCGCCTCGACTCCGGTTTCTCCGAGGCGTATCTCGCCCTGGGCATGTCCCTGGCCGCGGGAAGCCAGTTTGCGCAGGCGCTATCGCCTCTTGAGACCTACGTCAAGCTCCAGCCCGAAGATCCCGCCGGTCATTATCAACTCGCGCTTGCCTACTCGCGCACCGGCAACAAAGACGGCGCCGAACGCGAGATGGCATTGCAGGCTCAAGCCGAGACCCGCGCGAAACCAACCAATTCGACCGAGGGTCATCCGATCCATCCATGACCATTCGTTTTTGGGGGGATCTTGCTTTGAGGCGTTGCGCCGATTCTCTAAGGAACGGCTGAAATGACCGCACCGCGGAACTCGGTCTGCCGTCCGGTCTCGCGGCGGTCATTTCTTGCCGGAGCCGGATTCGTTGCAATGGGAGCTGTTGTTTCCCGGGCGATCGCCATATCTCCGCTCAATCCCGTTGCGCAAAGCGGACGAGCGCTGTTCGCGGAGGTTCCTGTGTCGTCCAGCGGAATTACCTGGTCCCACACCGCTGGGTTATCGCCGGAGATGTATTTGCCCGAAACCGTCGGCGCCGGATGTGCCTTCTTCGATTTCGATAACGATGGCTGGATGGATATCTATCTCGTCAACAGCGGCCCATGCGACTTCTATCAACCATCTAAGCCTTTGCGCAACGCGCTCTACAAGAACAATCGCGACGGCACGTTCACGGATGTCACTCCAAAGGCCGGCGTCGCCGGTACTGCTTATGGAATGGGAGTTGCGGTGGGCGACTACGATGGCGATGGTCTGCCTGACTTGTACGTTACCCAATACCCCAACAGCATTCTCTATCACAACAACGGTGACGGCACATTCACCGATGTAACAGCCAAGGCCGGCGTCAGTGCTCCGGGTTGGGCAACGAGCGCAGTCTGGCTCGATTATGACAACGACGGCCGGCTCGATCTCTTCGTCTGCCGGTTTGCCGATTTCACCAAGGCTAAGAACGCCTTTTGCGGAGGCCGCGGACCTGGCGAGCGGTTCTATTGCAAACCCAACGTATTCGCGCCTATGCATAGCTGGCTCTTCCACAACAATGGCGACGGAACTTTCACCGATGTCAGCCGCGAGTCGGGTATCGCGCGCGTTCCGGCCAAAGCATGGGGCGTGGTGGCCGGAGACGTCAACAACGACGGCCTCCTCGATTTGTTCGTCTCCAACGACACTGTGCCCAACTCGCTCCTCCTCAACCGCGGAAAAGGAATATTCGAGGACGCAGGATTGCTCGCCGGTGTGGCATTCAATCCGTTCGGCATCGCGCGATCGGGTATGGGTGTGGATGCGGGGGACTACAACCAGGACGGATTGCTCGACTTATTTGTCGCCAACGTCGACCACGAGATGTACTCTCTCTATCGCAATAGCAGGAACGAGACATTCGAAGATATCTCGGTGCATACGCCGATCGGTCCGACAACTCGCATGATGAGCGGCTGGGGGCTCAAATTTTTCGACTACGATAACGATGGCGATCTTGATCTGATCATTGCCAACGGGCACCCGGATCTCACCATCGGGTCGCACCATCCCGATCTCGAGTACCTGCAGGCGCCATTGCTTTTCAAGAGCGACGGCGAGACATGGTCGAATGCAAGCGCACAGGCTGGACAAGCCTTTGCGAGAAAGGTTGCCGGCCGCGGACTCGCGCTGGGCGATTTCGACAACGATGGAGCGGTCGATGTTCTCATCAGCGTCAACGATGGCGCTCCGATACTGCTGAGAAACGAAAGCGCCCAGAAAAATCACTGGCTGGGAGTCAAGCTGATCGGAACCAGATCGAATATTGACGCAATAGGCGCGCGGATCACTTACCAGAGCGGAGACCTGAAAAGGCAACGCACGAAGGTGGGCGGCGGCAGTTATCTGTCCTCGCACGATCCCCGCATCGTTCTCGGCCTGGGCGCCCGGACCAAAATTGATTGGGTGGAAATCCGATGGCCCATTCCAGGCAGTAAGATCACCCGTTTGACCGGACTTCCAATCGATCGTTATATCACCATTACGGAAGGCCAGAACGGATGGAAATGATCATCCGCGATTCGCCCTCCATTGCTCGTCGCCTTCATCAATCGGACTGCTCGGCGCGAGTGCAGTCCCTATAGAACTAAAACGATTTCGACGCCGCATAAACCGTCCTGACCGAAAGCCTTGCATCGCTTCGCCCAAGGATGAAAGTCAAAAAGCACAAACGAAGGACGAACGGCTCCCATTGTATTCCACCTCGGTCCAGCGGCCGCGGTTCTGGCGGAACAAGCCGTAAATGGAATACACCTTTTCCGCACTGATCTAAAACCTTTGTCAATATCCCCAAAACAACCTGAAACGCGTTCATTACCATCTCACGTTCTCCAACCAGTCATCCAACCATGGAGAACAACGCTCCGCCCGAGGATAAACAATGCAGGTTCCAAACCACGTGCAAGAACACATCGATACGATCGCCAAGCATGAGCAGGAGTTCTTGGAGAGAAGATCGCCGGCGGAAAGATTGGGAGATTTGACCGCGGCCATCGTCGGCAATCTCGGATTCGTGGCTGCTCATGTTTGCCTTTTTGTGCTTTGGGTTCTCGTAAATACTCTGCAATTGCCCCGGATCCCGCACTTTGATCCGGTGCCCTTCTCGCTTCTCGGAACCATCGTAGCCATTGAGGCCATTCTCCTTGCGAGCCTCATCCTCATGAGGCAGGCGCGACTGGCCAGACGGGCGGATGAACGCGAACATCTCATGCTCCAAATCCTTCTCCTCACCGAAAAAGAGGTGACGGCGGTGATCAGCATGAACCAGCAAATTGCGATCAAGGTAGGATTGCCAGATTTCGCCAACAGCAAGGAGATCGAACAACTAGGTCGGAATACCTCAATCGATGGCGTCGCTCAGGACATACAACGAAGTCTGTCAGAAGATCTGTAGCTTAAGAGCCTAGCGCGGCGAACAATCCCAACCATGCTCCGAGGGCCCGCGGAGCGCGCAACAAATTGCTTAAGGAATTTGCTCGGAATCGGGTCGCGAGTGGTTGCCTCTAAGGGAGCTCAGCGAGGAGGAAACCACCGCGCGCAGGGTTAAAAATTCACCTTTCCTCCGAGTTGCACCTGCCGGGGGCCATTGGACGTGTAGCTGACAATTCCGAAGTTGGGGTCGTCAACAGAGGTGTTCGGTGTGCCGAACACTGGATGATTGAGCGCATTCTCGGCCTCCAGCCGCAGCTCGAATCTCATCCCTTCGTGAACTCGCGACAGCGAAAAATCCTTCTCGATCGACAGGTTGGAGTTAAATGATTTGGGCGACCGTACCAGGCCGGTTACACGAGGGGCATTCCCCAGGGCATAGGGATCTGGTTTTACGAACACTTCAGGATTGGCAAAGTAGTTGTTTATCCAACTGGTGGGACTCGCAGAGGCGCTTCCGCCGGTGCGTTTCGGTTTGCCCGTGATGTTTGGCCGTTGCCCATAGGTCGGCAACGGGTTGCCGTCGGCCAACCCCATGGCAAGCGGACGTCCAGCGGCGACCCGCCAGATGCCGTTGGTCTTCCATCCGCCCACAATTGCATCCAGCACCGCGGGCATGTGATTGAGGAAGGCCTTGCCGTGACCAACAGGCAGATCGTAGGTATAGGTAAATTGAAAAACCGCGGGAATGTCGAAGGTAGAGAGGCTCCGTTCCAGCCAGGGCTTGTTGGGGTCCTGAATGCTGGTAAAGCTGCCTAGCCACGTTGTGTTGTCGTCGGGAACCGATGCGTCGTCGATCGACTTCGACCACACGTAGCTGGCCAGGAACTGAAGGCCGTTGGAATATCGTTTTTCCGCGGTCAACTGCAGAGCGTGATAGGTCGAGTTCGCAATGGGCGGCGCATCAACGCTTACGCCCCAGGGGAACTGAGGATAGGGAAGCTCCAGGTAGTATGCCGGAACCTGGTCGTAGTAAAGATCGCTTCCCGGATCGGTAATCGCCCCCGCGAAAGGATTATCGACATAGTTGGTGAGTGCATCCTTGTCATCGGTGGAAAGGCTTTCGGCCTCAACCCCGAGGTGGTTGATCCAGTTAGCGCCGGAAAAGTAAAGATGGGTGCCCTTCTTTCCGGCGTAGATGGTGCTGACCAGGATCTTAGCCGGCAGTTGCCGTTCAAATCCGAAAGTCCAACTCTGTTCATAAGGCGTGCTGGTCACGTTACGCAGCGGGCCGGCCGCGCTATAGCCCAAATCGGTGCTCAAACCAAGCGTGGCTCCCGGCGGCTTCAACAAGCCACTGGGGAAGGGGTCGCTCATACGCACATAGGGGGTTGCGCCATCGTTGTTATAGGTGAGGATGGCGGTGGTACCTTGCTTGAATCCTCCCGACACATACGGTTGCACTCCCGTTGCGCCGGAGCGGGGCTGCGAGTAATAGATGCCATATCCGCCGCGAACCACCGTACGCGGATCAAGTTGATAGGCAAAGCCGAAACGCGGCTGAATGTCTTTCCAGTCGCCGTTGACGATTCTGCGCTCATGGGAATTGGCAAATACCTCGCCACCGTAGAGGGTTCTTGAGAATCCGGCATTTCCCGCAACCTGGAGAGGCGACTTTACGGTCAGATCGAGCCAGTTTTGACGGTTATGGCGTTCGGTCCGCGGCATCGACACGTCGTAGCGCAATCCCAGGTTGAGAGTCAACTTGTGGTTGAGCTTCCAATTGTCCTGGGCGTACCAGGCATACTGACGATCCTCGGTGGCGGGCTCGTCCTGGATTTCATAGTAGTTACTGCTCGATCGGCCCATCATGAAACTGGCCATCGCGTCTCCGCCGCAAATCGACAAATCGTAAAAGCATCCCGAGGAGCCCGAGGTGTCGAAGTTGAAATTGCCGTTAGGCGCCTCGGTCTGAATGTAGTTCATCTGGTGCTGCCGCCCCTCGAATCCAAATTTCGCCTCGTGTCCTCCCCAGACCTTGCTGAGCGCGACGCCGACTTGTCCCGAATCTTTCCCTTGCTTGTAATTGCCATACGGATCGCCTCCCATGCTGGTAAAGGCGGCCGAGTAGTATCCCCCTCCGATAAAAGTGGAAGGAACGCCCATGAACCCGTTCGAATTCAGGTACGACGGAAAGCCCAGGGCGCTCAAAGGATCGGCGACTTTGCCGTTATAAGCCGAGATACGCAATGCGCCGCGCGTAAATCCCAGCACCGCCGTCAGCAACAGAGTCGGGGTGAAGGTGTGCGTGTCGTTGAGCGTGAACAGGTGCGCTCCGCCTACGTTGGGCCCGCCGGCACAAGGATCGGCGAAGTTGCCGAAGCAGTTGAACGACGAATAACTGTTCCACTCCTGCGAGTACTTTCCGCTCATCAGATTTTTCTGGCTGAAGCGGTGGTCGATTTTCAGGTCCCATTGGTCGTTGTAAGAATGGCCCGCCCCCGACGCGGACCAGTTATCGTAAATGGTCGGATTCGCCATGGTTGCTGACGGTTCCGGGAATAGCTGCATCATCTTCTTGGCGACCGGATCGATCAGGTTGCCTGCGCCGCCCTGGGGCTGCAGCGATGCAGGCAGGTCCGGATTGGAACTCCCCGGGCTGGTGTACGCGCCGATATTGTTGTAGGGGATGAATGCGCCGCGTACGGCTCCCGAACCATAACCGTCGACCTGCTGATATGTTCCGCTAAACGGATCCCAGATCTGTCCCTGGGCCACCGAGCACATGCCGGTTTCATCAAAGGTCCCGCCCTGGGCGGTGCACACTTCGCCAAAGTCGCCGTTGTTGCGTTCGGCGTCGGAGGGAACCCCCGCCTGGTACGTGCCCAGATTGCTCGCCCGCGTGCCATCGTAATCGAAGAAGAAAAAGGTCTTGTTCTTGAAGATGGGGCCGCCGAAGGTGCCTCCGAAGTTATGGCGGTGCACCGAGGGAAGCGGATCTCCGTTCAAGTTGCCGAACCAGCTGTTCGAGTCGGCAATCTTGTTGCGGACAAAATCGTAGCCGCTACCATGAAAGGAATTGGTTCCGGAACGGGTGATCATGTTGACCACGGACGCGCCGGAGAAACCATACTCGGCACTGAAGTTCGACTGCTCGACGCGGAATTCTTCCACGGCCTCCGACGAGGGCGTATAGGTCATCTCCGTGACGCCGCCGTTGGGCTCGAAGTTGGTAACCGTGGCGCCATCCATCAGAACATCGGCCGTCGCATTGCGGCTGCCATTAGAAACAAAGTTGGTGCCTCCGCAGCCCACGCACTGATCATCGGCCTCGGTCACGCCGGGCGTGAGCGTGGTCAAGTCCATCACATTGCGATCAATCAGCGGCAGGTCGTTGATGAACTTCCGGTCCACCACGAGTCCGGTGGTTGCGTCTTGCGCGTCGAGCGACTGGCTCTGCGAATTGACCTCGATGGTCTGCGACACGGTGGAGATCTTGAGACTGAAGTTGGCCGTGGCGTTCTGGTTGACGTCCACCCGTATGCCGGTGCGCACGCTCTTCTCGAAGCCGGTCATTTCCGCCGTTACCGAATACACACCCGGAGCGACAGACCGGAACAGATAGCGGCCAGATCCATCCGAGGTGGCACTGAAAGCGTAGCCCTTGTCTTGATCTTTCAGGGTCAGCCTGGCCCCGGGGATCACGGCGCCACTGCCATCGGTCAGCACGCCGGTCACAGTGCCGAAGTAGCTTTGCGCTGAGGATCCGGCCGGCATTGCCAGCAGACATGCCAAAACCAGGATCCAACAAGATTGCGACGGGCAGTCGTGCGCCAGCCATGGAAAGAAGCCTCTTTTCATGTCACCTCCCAAATTCAACCAACCCTTACCGCAGGTCCTCCTGGTTCGCCGCCGCTTTTCGAGGCTGTCTCGAACCGGGTTCTCTCTATTTCGCCAACTCTCTTTGGAAGTCGATTCGAACCGCAGATCAAAACACGATATCTGACACTATATCCCTATTCTTCTTCAAACTGGCTTGTTCTTCGTCCGCTTGGGCGACGCTTTCCCCGGGATCGCTGGGGACTCCGGGGCGAGGTGAAGCCGATGTGCTGCCGCCTGGGCCTGTCCCCCCAGCTCCGGAACCGTCAATCTCCGAGACCTGTCCTCATTCAAACTGGTTCAGATCGGTATCGAGTGCGGGATGACCGAGCGCACGACACATGGCAACAATCTGGCCTTTGTGATGAAAAGCATGGGTCAGGACGTGATGGAGGACCAGCGCAGGAGTGCGGACCGCGACGTCTCCATCGGCGAAATGAAGTTCGGTATCAGAGTTGAGTTCTTGACTTGTCAACTTCGACAAATAGGCGTGGGTCTGCCCGCTGACATCCTGTTGCAGGACTCTAGCGTCGGCCAGGACGGGACATTCCTCCGCCCTCCGGTCCACGTACCGCTGGCCTTGAAGCGTGTGAATCCAGAATCCTTCGCAATTGAAGATATGAACGGCCTGCTCACGCAGCGTGCGGAAGCCGAAGCTCGGCAGTTCCTTCCCATAATCGTTTGCGGGGATTGTGGACAGGTGATCCAGCACTAAACTGAGGCTGGCGTGGGTCCAGTCATGGAATTTTCGAATGCCGTCGAGGGTGAACACAAATCTCTCCTTACAAGTTGATGATAGGGGCGAACTTCGGACACATTCCAGAAAGGATCCGCATGGCGGCAACGGGATTGCCGTGTCGGGGAGGGTCTTTGCACGGAAGTGGCCGCCTTCAGGATGGATTGCTCAGCGCCGCAAAAATGGTGCGCGGATTTTTGAACTCTGGTAAGCTACACATATCTATTTCGACGAAAGGAAGGACCTATGAAGACATCCGATTTGCCCGGTGATCCTCAGTCGCCGATCGTGTTCCTTCCTTACGTCTCGCGAAGCTAAATCCTTCATCCGTTTCACCTGAAGGTCTTCAGCGTAGCCTGAAGGCGGCTTTCGGCACGGCACTTTCCTCTTCAACCTGGTCTGTCTGTGGGCGTCGAGCCCGCCGATCTCCGTTTCCTTGGCAGGTCTTTTATGAGTCAGAGTCTGAACAAGAATGCAATGCGCGAGGTGTTGGGGTTTCTTTTCCGCCACTGGCAACGCGAAAAGTGGCTGGTCGTATGGGTGGCTCTGTGCATGATCGTGGCCACAGCGGCGGACCTGTTGATGCCGCTGTATTCGGGCAGACTGGTGGACGCGGTGGCGATGCATGCAGAGGCGCGTTCGCTCGCATTGCATGGCGCGGTGCGGGCCATCGCGATGATGGCGCTCCTGGGTGTGGTGCTGGCCGTGCTTCGGTATGTGGCGCTGGCAGGAATCATCCGCCTGACGCTGCGCCTGATGTCGCGTTTCGCCGGTGACGCATTCTGGCGGGTGCAGCGCTTTTCCACCGACTGGCATGCCAATAACTTCGCCGGCGCGATTGTACGGCGGATTACGCGGGGCATGTGGGCCGTGGACACGCTGGACGACATCCTGCTTCTGGAGATGCTGCCGGCGCTGCTGGTCCTGGTGGGCTCGTCGCTGCTGCTGGGGCTGCATTGGCCCGGCATGGGTGTCACCGTGGCAATTGGCGCTGTAGCTTATATCGCGGTATCGGTTTCGTTGTCGCTCTACTACGTGGCTCCGGCGGCGCGGCTGTCGAATGCCCAGGATACGCGGATTGGCGCAGCCATGGCGGATGCGATTACCTGCAACCCGGTAGTGAAGTCCTTCGGCGCAGAGAAGCGCGAGGACTTCCGGTTAGCGAAGGTAATAGACAAATGGCACCACCGGACTTGGCGGACATGGACGCGGGCGACGATCAACGGAACTCTGCAAACGTTTCTGTTGCAGGGATTGCGCACGCTCGTGCTCGCTTACGCGGTCTGGATGTGGTGGGAGGGGCGAGCAACAGCCGGCGACATGACCTTTGTGTTGACAAGCTACTTCATCGTGCATGGCTACCTGCGCGACATCGGGCAGCATGTTCGCAACCTGCAGCGCTCGACAAATGAGATGGAGGAGATGGTGCAGTTCTATGCGCGTCCGCTGGGCGTAGTGGATCGCCCGGATGCAAGATCGATTCGCGTGACCAGGGGTGAGATCCTGTTCGACCGCGTGACGTTCCGCTATGGTGCGCAGAGCGAGCCGCTCTTCCGGGATTTCTCGCTACGCATCCGCGCGGGCGAACGCGTGGGGCTTGTGGGACATTCGGGGTCAGGCAAGACGACCTTCGTGAAGCTGCTGCATCGGCTCTACGATGTGGGCGGCGGCGGGATCTTGATCGACGGGCAGGATACGTCGCGCGTCACCCAGGAATCGCTGCGCGCGCAACTGGCGCTGGTGCCGCAGGATCCGATCCTGTTTCATCGGACCCTTGCCGAGAACATTGCGTACGGAAGACCGGATGCCGCCCCGGCAGAAATCGAGCGGGCAGCTCGGCTTGCTAACGCGGATGAGTTCATCCTTCGCCAGCCAAAGGGCTATCACACATTGGTGGGCGAGCGCGGCGTGAAACTCTCGGGTGGTGAGCGTCAGCGGGTGGCCCTGGCGCGGGCGTTTCTGGCAGACACGCCGGTGCTGGTGTTGGATGAGGCCACGTCGAGCCTGGATTCGGAGTCGGAGGCGCTGATCCAGCAGGCCATGGAGCGGCTCATGGCAGGCCGGACGTCGATCGTAATCGCGCACCGCCTGTCGACGGTGCGGATGCTCGACCGCATCCTTGTTTTTGAGAGTGGAGAGATAACTGAAGAAGGAACCCACGAGGAACTCGTGCGCCGCAAAGACGGCATTTACAAGCGCCTCTTCGAGCGGCAGGCATTGGGACTGGCGGTGAACGAGGAGGATGAGGGATTCAATGACGAAGCGGATTTGTCGGACGACGCCGTCGCCTGTTGAAGCGGAGGGGCGCTGCCTTTGGCGGCCGGAGAACGTGGGCCGAAATCCCACCGCAACGGCTTATGT
Organism: uncultured Acidobacteriota bacterium; assembly: GCA_963730805.1. Classification (GTDB taxonomy): domain Bacteria; phylum Acidobacteriota; class Terriglobia; order Terriglobales; family Acidobacteriaceae; genus Telmatobacter. The sequence continues at coordinate 151,936 of CAVSTL010000004.1, forward strand.
TGAAGACGACAACAGCTTCAGGGTTGCATCGAGTCAATCTTTCCGATCGCCCAGTCGATGAGTTCCTGATCGGCTGTATCCAAGCCCCGAACCCGCTGCAACAGGGGTTTCGCATCCACGTCGCCTTGCCAGCCAAGGATCTCGATGAGTCGTCGCCGCTGATTTCCGGTGTTGCTCTCCAACGCCTTGCGAACGCCCGGGAGCACTGCCGGACCGGCGGCGACCAGTGCCCACTGGGCTCGGTCAGCAGCTTCGCCGTCGGATGAATTCAGCGCCTCGATGGCTGGTTCAGGATTGTCGGCGAGCCGGTCCCAGAGCTGATAACCGGCGACCAACGCTACAACGTTTGAAGTATCGTGAACGGCGCGGAACGCTTCTTCAACCATTGGGCTGAAGGCTACCCGCCGGGGCAGCATCGCAAGCGCCTGGATATATTTCATTTGTGCCCGGTACAGCTCGACCAGGCCATCGATCTCCGCCTGTGTCAGCTTGGCGTGATCGCGCGCTGCCCAAGCGGCCTCGTACGCGGCAGCGTCGGCTTCTTCCTTCTTCAGTTGTTTGCATATATATTCAGAAGCCAAGTGCGGCTGATGTCTTGCCAGTGCCACCGCCGCCAGTCCCCGCAGGATCGGAACGCGGTCAGAAAGAAATGGCAGCAGCCTTTCGGCCGGAACCGGAGAAGCCGTTGAAGCGGGGCACCATGACAGTGCCAGGAGAGCTTCTTTCAACACACTCCCATCATGGTCATCGAGCATGGGTAACAGCATCCGAATGCAGGATGAGCCGTCAGGCAAATCCGCCGCCAGCGATCCGATTGCCCATGCCGCGTTCCGACGAGCCGCAGGCGCGGCGGAGTGCGTAGCCGATTCCAGGTCAGCGACGGCCACAGGCGGCGCTGTCGTCACCAGCGCTAGTGCCGCTTCGTGCGACACTGAATCGTCGGCATCCTGAAGCCAACGCAGAAACTGCCGCTCGAGCGGGAATCCGGTAAATTGAGAAAGCTCGCGGATCGCTCTCACCCGCTGATCCAAAGGGCCGCTCTCGGCTTCCCTGGCCAGTCTCCCCACTTTGGCCTCTACCGGCCGCCCCACAGCCTCGGCGCCCAGCCGCGGATAATCGACCATGATTCCATCTACGCCAAGGGCAACCGCCTCACGCATACCCGGCAGGTCAGTTTCGTGGCCGTTGAGGATGAAATCGGCGATTACGCGTTTACCTTCTTGGTGAAGGCGCTCTACATCGCCGCGCGTGAATCCTGGCTGCAGGCTGGCGCTTGGATCTTCATTCGCTCGAGGATCGAGCTTCCGGATATCGTCCCACTCTCCTCCAAACATCACGCGGCCGCTCATCTGCTCCTTTGCGAGTGCGGCCAGGACCAGCGGTCCAATCCCCTTTGACTTGATGTCAAGATAGAGCCCGACATTCAGCTCGCGAGCGAGGCGCAAAGCGTCGTCGAAATGCGCAATGTGGATGCCACGGAATCGGCTTCCCCGCCACGCGCCGAAGTCCATCCGGTCCAATTCCCGAAGTTCCGTATGTTCAACCTCTCCGGTCGTGTTCGTGAACCGGTCGAGGAAATTATCGTGATTCAATACAAGCTTGCCATCGAGTGTCCGGGTTGCATCAACCTCAATAATGTCGCAACCCATGCGCGCGGCAAGCTCCAGCGATTCAAGAGTGTTCTCGGGAAGATCGCGGTTCGCAGTGCGATGGCACAGCAGTTGCACTGTGCCCTTGCCGAGAATGCCCGCGTGCGCCAGTGGCGCAGCCAACAACAGCGCACTAATAACGTACTTCCACCGCAAGCTCATCGATGTCACAGAATGACTGCGCTCAGAATGAGTACCTGAGCGCCAGTTGAATGATGCGGGGATTGGTGGCGGTTCCGGTGATCTTGCCGAATGACGGGCTCGCGGTCGGATTCGGTTCCGAAGGATCGCCGTAACCCAGGAAAGTATTTGGATTTCCGAACTGGGTGGTATTGGTTAGATTGAGAAACTCGGAACGGAACCGGAGGCTATTCGTTTCCCCCACCGAAAGGACTTTCTCGAGGGCGAAATCGATATTGCGCTGGCTGGGTCCGCGCACTATCCCCACTCCGCTGTTGCCGAAGTCCTGGTCCGCAAGGCTGGTGCCGTTGGCCACTTCCGGAGCCCGTGTAAATGCCGCTCCGTCCAGGTAGTGCCCCATCACCCGCGAGAAGAGCGAGCCGCGCGTGGAAGGGTTGCTTCCCGACCTCTGGGCGCGGTTTAAAAAATTGCCATAGACTGAGGCGGCGTTTCCGTCCATGACGGTCAGCGGAGTTCCCGACTGAATCACGCCGATCCCGGAGAACTGCCAGTTTGCCAGGAGCCACCGCGATTTCGCAGGAATGCTCTGAAATTTCGGCATTTCATAGGTGAAGCTGATCACGCCGCGATGGGTGCGGTCGAAATCGGTCAACCCGTATGCCTGGCGAGGATTGCGTTGATCGTTGGTAAGCAGCCACAACTCAAACACAGAACTCCCGCCCGATCCACTGGTTTCATCCAGGCTCTTCGACCAGGTATAGCTGCCCAGAAACTGCAGACCATGGCGGAATCGCCGCGTAACACTGGCCTGGAGCGAGTTATAGTTCGCGATAAAATCCGACTTAGTGAACAGTGAGCCAGGACTTACTCCTTCAAACGGGAGGCGAGCGATCAGGTTATTGGTTGAGTTAGTCGTTTCTCCATTTACCGGATTCGATGGGCTCGCCAGCAGCGCCTGGTTAAATTCGATCGATCCGGATCGGTGCGCGGACCGGGTTCCTACATAGCCGGCTTCGAATAGATAGTTTGCGCCGAGTTCATATTGCAGGTTCAGGTCGTATTCCTGGGTGCGGGCGTCCACGGTCTGCGGCGAAATTCCCTGGAGAAATGGAAAGCCGCCTGGGACCCGCGGGAGAAAGACTGGATAACTTGAGGCCGCGGGCAGCGGTGGCGCGAACGGACTCTGCAGCGTCGCGCCGGCGTTGGCCGAATCAGACTGAATCTGTAGAACCGAAAATGGCGGCTCTCCTTCAAGCGTCTCCGTGTAGTCGCCGGAGTGCCGGTCGTAATAGATGCCGTATCCGCCGTGTATAACCAGCATGGGAGTCCGAGTCAATTGCAACGCAAATCCGAGCCGAGGAGAAACGTCTCCGTGATGCGTGGGCCAAAGACTGCGGCTTCCCAGGTGCGTGAAGCCCTGCGGCAAATTCCCTTTAAAGTTTGACGGCAGGCTATACCCGCTGAAGCTCCCGTCGTTCGGCACAGGGCCCGAAGCCGCTTCAGGATTGAAGTTCGGAAGCAGTCCGTGAATTTCATAAGGTGCGCCGAATATCTCGTAGCGAAGACCGGCATTGACGACAAGCCTCCGGGCGAGGCGCAAATCATCCTGCGCAAACGCGGAGAAATCGTTATACCGGGTGTCCTTACGCGACAGACCTGAAGCTCCGGTGGACTGGGTGACGTTGCTCGAACCTGTCGGACTTCCGTTTTGTGCCGCGCTTTGCCCAACAAGGAAATCGTTGAAGGTCCTGATGTCCAGCAAGCCATCCATTACAAAGGGCGCATCGAGGTCGACCTGGTCGCGGTCATACTCCGCGCCGAACCTGATGTTATGCCGGCCGCGGGTGAGCGACAGCGTATCCTGCCACGCAAACGTGTTGGTCACCTGCCACTGCGAAGCGGTGCCGGCATCGCCAATGGTAAACAGGCCATCGATCGTCAGCCCCGGAATCGAAGATGACGGTGCGGGACTTCCGGTGGGAATGCCTTCACCAACGGTGGAGGCGAGAATCGGCCGCTGCACCCGAAGAGTTCCATCGAATCGCATGAACGCGACCCTGGCGACGTTCACCATGCCCGCATTCGGAGCATGCGTCTCAGACAGCACGAACATGGTGTTGCGATCGAGTGTATCCGCACCCCACCCGGGCAAATTGGCAGCGTTTGGGGCAAATGGCGAACTGGTGAGATCCCGGGCGTAAAAGAACCTTCCGCTGAGCATGTCGAGTTGTCCCATCGGCCGGTCGAGATTCGCGGCAAACTGGTCTTCGCGATAATGCGCCGCGGGGGCAAACACTGACTCGCCCACCGGCAGTTGACCCGGATCGGTGGTCAACGGAATCTGCGGACTTGGAATTGCGAACTGTCCGCTCGGCAGCTTGGCATTGAGAATTGCGAGCGCAACCGGGTTGATGTTCGACCCGTCGCAAGCCACCTGCGTGCCGCCTGCATGGGTCAGGTATCCGGAAGCCGGAGCCCCGCTGAGGGTATGGCCTTCAGGGCAAAACTGCGCACCCAGCGCGGGCGCGGAACGGTCGGAAGTCAACAGTGGCAGTAGCGCGGACTGCTTGGAGCCCAGTCCATTTGTCTCCATGAGCTTCTGGTAATCGATAAAGTAGAAAAGCGATTTGCGAAAAAGCGGACCGCCGATCGCTCCGCCATATTGGTTCTGCTTGAGGTCGGGCCGCGACTGGCCTGCTTGTTTAAGAAAGAAATCGTTGGCGTTGAAAATGTTATTGCGCAGAAATTCCCATGCGCTTCCATGCATCCGGTCCGTTCCGCTCTTGCTGACCAGATCGACATTTGCGCCCGACCCCCCTCCGTATGCCGCGTCGAAATTCGCCGTCTGCACTTTGAATTCCTGAATCGAATCGGGAGCGGGTATTCCAATCCCGCCCTCCTCCGCGTCATTCGCGGCCGAGTTCTGCGCGAGGTTGTTGGCATTCACGCCGTTAAACTGGAAGTTATTGGCGGTGGTCTTTGCCCCGTTGGTTGCCACATTCTGCGTCCCGCTTCCCAGTTGCGCGGCACTTGGCAGCGACACTACGACGCCGGGAGAAAGGCCGAGGATTTGCGTATAGTTCCGGTTGGCTAAAGGCAGAGAGTTGATTGCTGTTTCGTCGACCACGCGACCCAGGGAAGAGCTTTCCAACTGGGCCATCTCGGTATCGGCGGTCACCTCGGTCGTTGTGCCACTATCTTTGATCGTGAGCGAAAGGGTAAGGGAATTCGTCTCGCTGACGATTACCGCGATGCCCTCCGCTTTGTACTCGGCAAACCCCGGCGCATCCACAAGAACCGAGTAAGAACCAGGGGGCAACAACGGAACGCGAAACTCTCCCTTGCGGTCGGTTATGGCCGTTCGGGACGCGTGCGTATCGGGTGACACAATGGTCAACCTCGCTTGTAGGATGCGTGCTCCCGACCCGTCCACGATCGCACCCGCGATTGCGCCCGTGGCAGCGTCCTGTGCGCACAAAGGCGATCCGATCGCTGCGACAGAAAGGCCGAAAACGAGCGATAGGGTTTTCCAATTCATGGTGGGTCACCTTCCGACAAAGAGTTCCTGCTGACTCGAACTGAAGTGTAGGGTTGGCGGCATCGTGAACTTGTCACGCGATTGTAAGAAGCCTGTCGCTTTGTTTGCCGGTAGAAGCCGGCGCCGGCGATACAATTCGTGCGACCGTGCTTCTCGAACAATCGGCACTCAAAGAAGGGGACTCACATGGCTATTTCGCGCCGCAAATTTCTTGGCGCCGCTCTCACCGCGGGCGCATCGGGATTGATGATGGGCGGTGCCGCTGCCCCCTCCGCCGCGGCCTCTCCGGAGCTTCTCGTGCTGGAAAACGAGCACTTGCTTGTCACCGTCAATCGCGAGACAGGCTGCATCACCAGGCTGCAATCACGGGACGAGGCCTGGAACCTGGAAGGCGCCGGGATGCGTCTTCATGTGCCCGCTCCGGAACATCGCTTTCACTACCTCACCGAGCGTCACGCGGCCAGGCCGAAGATTGAATCCGACAACAAGCAGGGGACCATTACCTGGAGCGGATTTGAGAGCCAGCGCATGGGAAAACTCGATATCGAAGTGAAAGAGACGGTTCTTCTCGAAGGCGCCGGCGTTCACTTCAGCTACGAGATCCGCAACGGCAGCCAGGCCGTGATAGAAAGTTACACCTACCCGCGCCTCCGGAATCTCAAGCCGCCCAGCGGAGAGAAGCACCTTGCCCAGGCGTCGTGGAACTACAGCGGAATGAACTCGCCGAGCCTGTGGCCCATGTTTGGAAATCAGGTTGGATACTACGGCTACGACACGCCGGCCCAGTTACGCAACCTCGGCACCGATACGCAATTCTGCCTGGTCCTGAGTGACACGCGCGGGATCTATTTCGGTTATCACGACAAAGCCCAAACGCATGTGGTCCAGATGTGCTTTTCCCTGTCGCCGGCCTATGCTGATTCCTTCAACTCCAGCGCTGTCGATTCTTCTGCAAAGGTTGCGGATGCCGCCGTCGGCATTGATCCGAATCACCTTTGTTTCATCCGCCCCGGCACGAGCCAGAGTTCCGAGGCTCTGGTGCTGGAGCCATTCAGCGGCGACTGGCACGATGGCGCGGATATTTACAAGGCATGGCGCCGCTCATGGCTTAAACCTGCAAAGAACCCGCAATGGGTTGAGGACGTCCACTCCTGGCAGCAGATTCAAATCAACTCGTCGGAAGACAGACTGTCCTTCCCCTACAAGGATCTGACTAAGTACGCCGAAGCCTGCCAGCGCTGGGGAGTGAAGGCCATTCAACTGACGGGCTGGCAGATTGGAGGACAGGACCGCGACTTTCCCTTGCACGACACGGATCCGCGCCTCGGCTCCGCGCAGGAGTTCAAAGAAGCAATCGCGGCCAGCAGGAAGATGGGCGTGGAAATCGTCCTTTTCAACAAGTATGCGTGGGCCGACGTGACGGCTCCCGCCTATCGCAGCGAGTTTCGCCAATTCACCATGGAGGACCCGTACGGCGATCCATACCAGTTCCACGCGTACGACTACGACACGCCCACGCAGATCGCCGGAATCAATACGCGCCATGGAGCCGGTATGTGCCAGGCCAGCCCGGCCTGGCGGAAACGCGCGCTTGAAGAATTCCGCAAAAGCGTTCAACTCGGTGCCAGCGGCATCCTGTACGACGAGTGTTTCTGGCACATATGCCCGTATTGCTTTGCGAAGAACCACGGGCACGACGTCCCAGGCGCGGTGTTCTCAGGAGATGTGCCGCTCATCGAGGGATTTCGCGCCATAGTCGACTCAGAGCAGTTTGTGTTCGCCGGCGAATCGCCATACGACATTCAACTGCAAACCTATAACATGTCTTACTTCCGCATCGAGCATGGCTTTGTGCCGATGGGAAGATATATCGATCCATTCGCGCCCATGTCGGTCGCAGTTACCGGCTGGAATGACCGGCAGATGATTAATGCCTGCCTGTTATACCGTTTTGTGATGAGTTACGAGCCGCGCGACTTCCACGGAGAATTGGATGAGATGCCGGTGTCGCTCCGCTACGGGCGCGCCGTGGATGATCTACGACGCAGATACAGCGACTGGATCTGGGATGCTGAGTTTCAGGACACTCGCGGCGCCCGGGTGACGTCCAACGGAGCACCCTTTCGCTCCTACACAGTCTTTCGGCGGAAGGACGGACGCCGCGCCGTAGCCTTCGCCAATATGAGTGACGCCGATCCAGTGGTTTGCGAAGTTTCGCTGGATCAGCCAGGGTCGAAGCTGAACCTGGTCACCCCCGACCAACCCGACGAAAAGCCATGGCCTGGCAAACTGGAACTTTCTCCAGGATCGGCTGCCGTAGTTTTCGAACTTTGACGCCGGTTCCAACTACTCATCGCGCAGCACGGTGAGCGGATTGACCCGCGTAGCCCGCAGCGCCGGCACCAGGCTGGCCGCAAACGAAACCAGAATGAGCAATAGCGTGACCGCAACAAACGTCACCGAATCCCGGGAACTGATGCCGTAGACGAGGCTGCTCGCCAGGCGGCCCAATGCCAGCGCGGCGCCGAGTCCGATGGCAATGCCGGCCAGCGTAGGTTTCATCCCCTGGATGACGACCAGGCTCGCCACATCCCGCATCTTCGCTCCGAACGCCAGCCGCAAGCCGATTTCGCGCATGCGCCGCTTCACTGAGTAGGCCAGCACGCTGTAGATGCCGATCGTGCACAGCACCAGCGCGAGCAAGCCAAAGATGGTGAGCAACTGCATATTGAAGCTGTGCTGCGTGAGCGTGTCGCCCACGAAATCTTCCAGCGTGATCACATTGTCGACCGGGACGTTGCCGTTGGCCTCGCCGATGGCTCTGGTGACCGCGTTGGCAAGGGTGAGCGGCGCGACCGAGGAGCGGACCGCGAGCGAGAGGCTGTACGGTTGCCACGGGCCCTGCGCCGAATCTCCAACCTGCGCGGCCGGCCAGTAGAGCGTGGCAATTCCCGCCGTGCTGTCGAGGCCGAGTTGTTTCACGTCGCCCACAACACCAACTACGACGCGTTCGCGGTCGGGGTAGAACGAAAGCTTCAGATGATGGCCGACCGCGCTCTGATTGGGCCAGAACTGGTTCGCCATGGCCTTGCTGATCACCACCACCGAGGCTGCGTCCGCCGTATCGCTCGACTCGATATCGCGTCCTTCCAGCATCGGAATGCGCATGGAGCGGAAGTAGCCGGGCGTAACCACGCGGACTGAAACCTCCGGCTGCTCCGACATCGGCACCTCCGGGCGGCCTTCGACCGCAACCGGTTGATTGGAGCCGCCGGTAAGAGGCATATCGTCGACCCCGCCCGCTGACTCCACACCCGGAAGGGTACGAATCCGCTGCAGCACATTCGTAAGGAACTGCGTTTCCTGAGCGGGCGCGCCGAATTGCCGGCGCGGGACTTCGAGCTCAAGCGTAAGCACGTTGTGCTCGTCGAATCCAGGATCGGCCGCCTGGAGTTTCCAAAGACTGCGAACCATCAATCCCGCACCCATCAGAAGCACCAGTGACAGTGCGACCTCCACCGTGACAAGCGCGGACCGAGTGAAGCCGCTGCCCGAATCCGAATCCATGCGCCCGAGGCCCTGCTTCAGCGACTCGTTCACATCGCCCCTCGTCATGCTTAGCGCCGGCAGCAGACCCGACAGGAGCCCGGTCACGATCGACAACGCCAGCGTAAACAGGAGCACCGGGCCGCTCAACCCGATATCGCCCATCCGCGGCAACTTGTCGGCGAAGAACTTCAGCAGCAGTTCGATGCCGTAGTGAGCGGACACGAGTCCCAATGCCCCTCCGGCAACCGCAACCATCATTGACTCGATAAGCAAAAGTTGCACCACGCTTGAGCGGCTCGCTCCCAGCGCGGAGCGGATTGCGATCTCTTTGCGGCGCGCAAACGCACGGCCAAAGATCAGATTCGCCACGTTGGCGCACGCGATCAGCAGCACGAATGCCACGGCTCCCAGCATCATCAGCAGGGCCGGGCGGACATCGCCAACCAGGTCTTCGCGTAAGGAAACGACCGCGGCTCCCCAGCCCTTGTCATCGGCCGGATAAAGTTGCTCGAGATGCTGCGAGATGATATTCATCCGCGCCTGCGCCTGTTCGAGCGTGACGCCGGGCCTGAGGCGCGCGATTGCGAGATAGTGATGCTCGCCGCGCACCGCCGCTTCCGCCGCGGTAAGTCCCATCGGCGTCCATATTTGCGCATAATCGGGCTTGGTCATGCGCGGCCCCATCACGCCGACAATCACGTACGGGGTTCCATCGAAATTCATGGTGCGGCCAACTATGTTCGGATCAGCCGCGAAACGCTGCTTCCAGAGTTTCCAGGAGAGGATGGCCTCATGATTCTTGCCCTGTTGATCCTCGTCGGGGGTGAACACCCGGCCGAGGATGGGCTGGACCCCCAGCACTGAGAAGAACTCGCTGCTCACCACTCCGGCGCGGATCGACTCCGGCTTGCCACTGCCGATGAGATCAAAACTGCCGAAGTGGTAGAGCGACATTCCCTCGAAAACGTCATTCTGTCTCTGCCAATCAAGGAAGTTGGCGGCGGACACCGCAAACCGGGTCATGCCGGGAAACGATGACTGCGGGGGGACATGCCAGATCTGAACCAGCCGGTCGGGATCCTGGAACGGCAGCGGCTCCAGCAGTACCGCGTGGACCACGCTGAAGATAGCCGTGTTCGCTCCAATTCCCAAGGCAAGGATCAGAACCGCAACGGACATGAATCCTGGGCTTTTGAACAACTGTCTCGAAGCAAACCTCAAGTTCCGGCCCAATTTTGACACGCGCGACCTCCATCCAGACCCAACCAGAGGCATCCAGGCGGCCACTCCGCGTCCAGGCCGCATTCGTGTTTTGAGTCGCTTAACCTGTCCCGCGACTGCCGTTGTGTTCGGGTGTGAAAATGGGTGTCCGGGAATGAACAACAGGGGACACTCCGGCGAAGTCTCTATACTCGTCTGCAGAAGCGAAGGCCCATTGGAGAGATCCCGGAGACGGAATGACTCACGAAATCGCCTTTGAAATGGCCGCGTCCAGCGTTCGATTCGGTGCCGGCGTCACGCGCGAAGTCGGAATGGATCTCGCAGATTTTGAAATCCGTCGTGCCCTGGTGATTACCGATCCAGCCTTGCGGAACATGCTTCCGGTTCATAAGGTGCTCGAATCGCTTGAGGCCGCAGGCATTGCCGCGATCCTTTACGACCGCATCCGGGTCGAACCTGACGACGAGTCGTTCCTCGATGCGATCGCCTTCGCCACCCAACACGACTACGGCGCGATTGTCGCGGTAGGCGGTGGATCCACGATTGACACCGCCAAGGCGGTCAATCTCTACACAACCTATCCCCCGCGGGACTTTCTCGACTACGTAAATCCGCCCATCGGCAGAGGCCTGCCGGTCCCGGGTCCCATGAAACCGTTGTTTGCGATTCCCACCACGGCGGGCACGGGCAGTGAAACCACCGGCGTCGCGATTTTCGATTTGAGCAGGATGCACGCCAAGACCGGCATCGCCAGCCGTCGCCTCAAGCCCACCCTCGGACTGCTTGATCCGGACAACACCCGCACCATGCCTTCCCAGGTGGCCGCCGCCACCGGTCTCGACGTGCTCAGCCACGCCGTCGAATCCTACACCGCGTTGCCCTATTGCGATCGCTCCTTGCCCGATCGTCCCCTGCTGCGCCCTGCCTACCAGGGATCGAATCCCATCAGCGATGTGTGGTCGCTCCAGGCGATGCGCATGGTCGCGCGCTACCTGGTGCGCGCGGTCGAAGATCCTTCCGACGACGACGCCCGCGCCAACATGATGCTGGCTTCCAGTTACGCCGGAATCGGATTCGGCAACGCCGGGGTGCACTTGCCTCACGGCATGTCCTATCCCGTATCGGGCATGGTGAAGAACTATTTCGAGCCCGGTTATCCCCGCGATCACGCCATGGTCCCGCACGGCTACTCCGTAGTACTGAACGCCCCGGCGGTATTTCGCTTTACGGCAGCCGCCAATCCGCAGCGGCATCTGGAAGCCGCCGAAGCGCTGGGCGCCAACGTTTCGGGCGTGCCTCCGGCCGATGCAGGAAAGGTGCTCGCGGATCGCATCACCTGGTTCATTCAGCGGTTGAAACTTCCCAACGGACTGCGCGCGTTGGGGTACACCTCCTCCGATATCCCCGCACTGGTCGAAGGCACTTTGCCCCAGCACCGTGTCACCAAACTGTCGCCGCGCCCCGCCGGTCATGAGGAACTTGCCCGTTTGTTTGAAGATGCCCTGATCGTATTCTGATGAACGCGGCGCATTGGCGTGGTCCTCTCTTGCTTCCGGGGAACCTCGGATCCGGGCTTAGCGTGCCGCCAGAAGCCAGGCGGCGTCACCGTGCCCATGCTGCTGGGCGTGGTCGCATCCTGGGGTCCGCCGAAGATCCCGCCAGACCGGTAGTATCATTGCCCCATGTTTCGATCCATGGTTGCCACTCTTGCGCTGGCAGGGCTAGCCCAGGCAGTGTGCGGCCAGAAGCCTCCGGCTCTCGGAACTGTGTCCGGATTCGTTTTCTGCGGGGACACAAACGCGCCTGCCCGGCTCGCGACCGTAGTTTTGCGCCCGCTTCCTGCAGCAAAAGCGAACGCCCCTGCTCCCGATGCCAGCGGGGTCGAAGCAAGGATGGTGCAGACCTCGATCGACGGCAGTTTCTCCATCCCTCAGGTCTCGCCGGGCAGGTACTACCTGATAGCCGCCAAAGAGGGATACATCTCGCCCCTGGCATCCTTAAGCATCAGCGACTCCGATCTTCTCAACCCCGACGAAGCAACCAAAACAAGACTTCTTTCGCATGTGCCGACGGTGGTTGTGGAAGGGAATCTCGGCGCGTCGGTGAACATCTCGCTGGAACGCGGCGCCGCCGTGGCAGGCGCAATTCTGTTCGATGACGGCAGTCCGGCCTCCGGTCTCGGTGTCAACCTGCTCACTCGGAAGCAGGGCAAATGGGTCCCCATCGAGACCGGCTCTGGCGATGGATTCGCGCACGGCGTCAGGACCGACGATCGCGGCTATTTCCGGATCAGCGGGATCCCGCCAGAAGAGGAGTGTCTGGTAAAGGTGGAGCTTACCCTGTCCAGTTCCAGAAATTTCTTTTCGAAAAATGGGTCTGCCTTCAACGACGCTGGAACCTATACCATCTCCGTCTACTCGGGCGACGCCCTGAGGACGAGCTCCGCCAAGCCATTTGCGCTCAAGCTTGGAGAAGAACGCCCCGGGCAGGATGTCGTTCTGCCGCTTTCCAAACTGCACAAGGTACAGGGAGTCGTCACTATGCAGCGCGACGGCCATGTCCTTAACCAGGCTTCGCTCTCCCTTGTGTTTTCCGACGACAAGTCCCCGGCAGGAAAGACCAGCATCGGCAAAGGCGAAACCAGTTTCTCATTCCCCTTTGTGCCCGAGGGAGACTACGTTCTGCGCGTCAGCAGTGCCGCCGATGTCCGGTTTGAAGAGGTCTCGAACGGATCAGGCACCATCCCGCCAACTCATACGGAGACCCATACATTGCACACGTACGGTCCGGCGGAAATGCCAGTCCACGTAGACGGCGATCTGGTTGACCTCAACATCTCCGTTCCCGACGAGTCCCCGCATGCGAACTGAATGAGGAGTCTCACCATGAATCGAAGACAGATGTTGCGATCCGCTGGACTCGCTGCCGGAACCGCCGTCGCAAGTGCCGTGGCTCAGAATTCTTCCCTCGCGCCGGTGGCGCGCAAGTACAAAATCCTCGTCACCGGCGGACATCCCGGCGATCCCGAATACGGCTGCGGCGGCACCGTGGCGAGACTCACCGCTCTGGGCCATGACGTGGTTCTCCTCTATCTGAACGACGGCGGGTGGGAAACCGCCGCCGCCGTGCGCACGGCCGAAGCCCGGAAAGCCTGCGAGATCCTCAAGGCGCGGCCGGCCTATGCCGGCCAGGCCAATGGCCACGCCATCGTGGACAATGCCCACTACGAGGCGTTCCAGAAGATCGTCGCAGACGAAAATCCCGATGCGGTTTTCAATCAATGGTTCATCGACAATCACCCCGATCATCGCGCCATTGCCAATCTCACCTACGAAACGTGGAACCGCCTGAAACGCCGTTTCGCGCTCTATTATTACGAAGTCTCCGATGGCGAAGACACCATGCAGTTCAATGCGCCGACCCACCACGTGGACATCACCGCCGTCGCCGACACAAAGAAGGCGGCCTGCTACGCCCACGCCAGCCAGAGTCCGGATCGCTTCTACGGCATCCAGGACACCGTCGCCGCGTTTCGCGGCATGACCAGCGGCTCCGGCTACAAGCGAGCTGAAGCCTATCTCATGCAGACCGGCAGTCCATTCGACATCTTCACCATGACGGGCCTCACGATTCGATAGCCGGGTTCATCACCCTCCACCTGCGTTACCATAATGTCTGGGACGGACCGCCGTTTCGAGGCCGATTGTGACGACCGTCCCAAATTTGGCGAATCCAGCCGATTCGCCGTGACCCAAGGCACTCGTGACTGCTCACCCCCCGGCTGATCCATCCGCAAACTCTGATTTCGATTCGGCGGCACGTGCGGCTGCGGAATGGCTGAGCGCATTCGCGCCCCGACGCGGACTGCTCAACGGTCATCTGCAGACGATTGTGGGGAACTACCTGCCTCGCCCTGCCTTCAACATTCCCTTCGTAACCGATACGGTGGAAGTGGACCCCGCCGATGGAAGCCGCGTGCTATGCCACGCTCACTGGCAGCCCGGGTCCAGCATGAATCGGCGACTCACGATTGTGATGGTCCATGGGCTGGAGGGCTCGTCCGAGTCCCGCTACATGTTGGGTTTAACCATGCGGGCCTGGGCGGCGGGCTGCAATGTCGTCCGCATGAACATGCGCACCTGCGGCGGCTCGGATGCGCTCGCTCCCACCCTTTACCATTCAGGCCTTTCAGGCGACGTGGGTGCAGTGGTGGAGCACTACGCAAACCGATTCGCTCTCGAGCGTGTCGCCCTGGTCGGCTACTCGATGGGCGGCAACCTGGTGCTGAAACTCGCCGGCGAAGTTGGTGCGCGCGCGCCCATCTGCGCCCTCGCTACCGTGTGCCCGGCCATCGATCTCGCCGCCGGTTCCGATGCTCTCCACGAGCCCGCGAACCGCATGTACGAGTGGCATTTTCTTCGCCGGATGATGCGCCGTTACCGGCTCAAAGCCTCGTTGTTCCCGGGCATTTATCAGACCCGCGATCTCGGCCCCATTCGCTCCCTTCGCCAATTCGACCACAAGATCGTGGCTCGCTACTGCGGCTTTCGCGATGCCGACGACTATTACTACCGCGCCGCGTCGGCCCGGGTCGTGGACCGCATCGCCACGCCCACGCTCATCCTGCGCGCCCTCGACGATCCCTTCGTCCGCCTTACACCCGAAACCCGCACGACCATTCTCGCCAACCCGCGCATTCGCCTGATCGAGACTGCCCACGGCGGCCACTGCGCCTATCTCAGCCAGCACCCCGGCGACGATATCCATTGGGCCGAGGCAACCGTGGTTCGCTATCTGCTCCAGTTTGCAGAGAAGCCGTGATGGAAGCCGATTGGGAAGTGGAGATCGGGAACGATGCGCCAGTCATTGACGCATCCTGGCCGGGCTTCGTCGACTTGCTCGTAACGCCTGATCAGGCCGCGCAGCTACCCGAGGCGCGGCAGTTCCCCGCTCTCGCCGGTGCTCTTGTGCGCCTCAACGCGCCCTTCTCGCCGGTGTGGACCACCAAATCCGACGTCTGGCAGCCCCAGGAATTCGATCCGTACGAACTCGACGCTCCCGCCGAAGCGGGGAAGTACGCGATCGCCTGCTACGTTGATCTCCTGCCCCGAAGCGATCCTCAATGGCCAACCCCGGATGCCGCGATCGCCGCAGCCAAGGCAATCGGTGCCGGTGTCACCCCATCCGGTTTACGCTGCTGCCGCGCCGACCTGATCGTGCGCCGCGCCTTCATCGCACCCGCCCGCCCGGACGTGGGAATCACCGCATATCTGACCGCCTGCGGGTCGACGCGAATGGAGGCTGCCCGCACACTCACCGCGGCACTTGACATCTTCGTCGACGCCGTACTTCGTCTCGCCGGTTCCTCAGACACTGGTTCGACGCCAGAAAGAAATCAATCCTTGTTTAAGCGGACAGATGAGTGATCTGGGCGTCAAATCGGAGGTTTTGCAGACAGTTAACGAGGCGGACGATGTGCTTGCCTTTGTCGCGGTCGTTGAAGTGGTAGTTTGCGCCGAGGTCCTGGCAGAGGGTGCCATTCATGAGCATGCGGTAGGTGGCGGCAACCATCGAAGCGGCGACCGCGCTGTGGCAACAGTCCGGGGTGCTCAAGGGTCCGACTAAAAAACGGGCTCATGCGCACCAGGGATCGAACGACCTCTTTGCCGATGCCGCTCAAGCATCTAGCTAGATGGCCGATGCCCGTTTAATCTCCCCGTGGCTTGGCTACGACGATAGGTACTAGAATGAAAGAACGGGCGAGTAGCTCAATTGGATAGAGCACCGGCCTTCTAAGCCGGGGGTTGTGGGTTCGATCCCCGCCTCGTCCGCCACTCAATCGCCACTTCCCTTATTTTCAGGTACTTACCTTCATTTTGACCCTCCGTTTTGGCCTGTAACCCCCGGCCGAAAAATGTGCAAAACTCCAAAAACCGTGTACAAGAATTTCGAAGCTCCTCCAAACACAGAATGCTCGCGATACCAACCATTTTCTTGCGCTGAATTGAGCCCAACAAGCGTCTGGTTTCGGAGGATTGCGGCGGACCGGAAAGGTCACTCACAACACAGTCCAATCCATTAAACTCGCGTCTTCACGCGACGGGTCCGCCCGTCGACCGGTCCTCGGTCCGAACTTCTGGCGGTTCCTGCAAACCGTCGACAAGCGTGGTGTCATCCACATCAGGGCCGAAAACGGTGCCGTACATCAGTGCGACTTTCTGCCGATGGAGAAGCCTAATGCCATCCAGAATCGTCAGTTCTCCTCGATAGGGTGCCAGCCGATACACGGCGACGGTGTACCGCCCGTCGAGCATTGAACTCCATATTTCTGTCTCGGAGTTCTGCTCAGGAGCCGTTTGCTTTTTGGTGCGCTTTCCTTGCCCTGTCACGCGGTGTTTGTCTCGGCTTTTTGCCATCCGGTGATCCTGTCGACCTCGTCTTTTCTTCTGAACGACTTTTCTCATCCATTGTGAATCCGGTTTGCGGCTGAGAGACTGCAAAGTGCACGCAGAGTGTGCGCGAATTGGCACACTCCGCGCCTCTACGTACTTTGTGAATTCTCTGTTTCGCGGATTTCAGTGTCGGACCCGAATCAGGACCTTCTCTACGCCGAGTGCAACTGCGGTTCGCACTAATAGCGCCAAGTTTGGTCTTAACTGAGCACGTTCGATTCGGGACACGTGAGTGCGATGCGTTCCGATCTTCGATGCAAGTATCAGCTGCGAATATCCCGGCTCGAGTCCGACACCGACGTCTCTGCGGTCCTCCGGGTCACTAGACCGGCCGATGAACGCTTCATCGATGCGTTCCTGGGTTTGTTTGCGGAGATTGTTATGAATGCCGGCGATTACGATGATGAACTTGTAGCCGGCATCGGCGGCGCGCGTAATCAGTCCGGTATAGTTGGCCGTCTTGCCCGATTGCACATGGCCGATGACAAGCCCACGACGATTCCAACTGGTACCCTCACTGTGCGGATCTTGTAGGAGCCCTAAGATTCGCCCCGTGACGTCGGAAAGCGAAGCGATCATTGCGGGAGGCCAGCCATCCTCCCTCAAGAACTTCTCGTAGGCGCTGGAATACGTCCATTCAATGTCGTCCCGTTTACCGACCCACTGCTCGTCATGCTTAGCGGCAATATCTACGAGCGAAACTCCCGCCCCCATACGGGTATCGACGGAAATCATCGCCTCAGTGATGATGTTTCGAAGGTCGCCGGTGTAGCCGAATATTGCGGCGAGCTGCCTTGCCTTCTGCTCCACCTCTTCCCGGGTTGGTGTCTCGCTGGCATTTGCCAACCCGGAGATCAGTGCGTTGGCGATATTTCTCTCTTCCACGATAGGGGTTGCGATCATTTGAACGTCTCTCGGATAAATGTTTGTACGGTTTAGCGATTCAGGCCGTGCTGCAAATGCAGGCGGACTGCGTTCGGCTCTTCCGGGATTTGGACAAAGCTTTGAACGAACTACAGCCAATTTCAGGGAACACGGTCACCGCTGGGGCTGGCTACTCGATGAACGCGTCTCAGCTCTATCTCCCTAAACTTCTATTTCGGCGCTATGCGTCATCTGGCGCCAAACACCTAGCCCTCGGCGTAAGCGTCTGGTTGCACAATCATCCGGGAATCCCACTCGACGAGCCGATATTCATTGCTGGCAATGTGCAATATACTCCAGAAGCCCCGGACAGCACCGAGGACTCTTGGCGTCCGTGGGATCCGCTGGCGGCATTTTGGGGCTGGAATTCTGAGAGAAACTTTGGTCAAGCCTTAACCATTGCACCGAAGCGAGGTACGATCGTGAAAATCGTCGTTGCTGCAGAGCCCTTGTATTCGATTAATTCCCTCGAAGCAGCACTCAAAGTCATCGACATGGTTGGACGTCCCTAGAGGCGACCCAGGTCTGTGCTGCCGCATTGTGTTTCCATCGCAGCTGCGATGGAGAAAACACCTTGAACGGAGTAGGAGAGCCGCGTGAGAATCGGAGATGAGTATCTGCAATGCGTCGTCTACATCTACCCCAACAAGGAAGCGGCGGAAGAAGGCAAAGAAGCCGGCGGCAGCGGTTTCCTGATCTATTTCCCTACGCCCAGAGAACACAAGGATCGTGTGTTCGTCGTAACGAATAGACACGTCATCGAGGACCTCGCGGCTCCAGTCGTGCGTATCAACCGCATGGATGGATCATTCGACCCGATAAAGACAAACAAGATTGCCTGGAAAATTCATCCGGACGGAGACGATATCGCTGCAATCGACTTTAATCAATTGAACTCCGAACATTCGATTCGCTGGGTAGACTTTCGTTCCGCGTTACCGGATCATGCGACACAGGACTTCAACATTGGGATTGGCGACACCATTGCAATGCTGGGAAGATTGATAGGACACGACGGGAAAGTACGGAATAGCCCAATCGCGAGATTCGGAACGATCGCGATGATGCCCGGGGACAAGATCAAGAACTCCTTCGGGGCTGATCAAGAGACTTATCTAATTGAATGCCATTCAATTCCCGGTTTCAGCGGCTCACCTGTTTTTCTATTCTTAAACTCTAGTACCAGATCAATCGGTGGCCATCTGCTCACTGGAATCGGACCTTGGCTGTTGGGAATCGATTGGTATCACGCCAACAACATCGAGAGAGTTCGAAATAAAGAAGGCGAAGTTCTGGATAACGGATGGTTCGTCAAATCGAACACGGGCGTGGCTGGGGTCATTCCGGCCACCAGAATACTTCAGCTCTTGAGTGCATTTGACCAGTGGACAAAAGAATAGCGCCAGCCGGCACCGGGCGAAAGCCGCGCTTTCTCTGGAGCGGCTTGACTACGAACTGGGCACGATAGCCTGAGATTGGTCCCCCAAAACGCCCCAGGCTCTCGAAATGCAAATGGTCGCATTTCGCAGGAGCAAACTAGTGAGCGGATAGTCGCTGCCTCGGCCAAACGACCGAATACCGCTTGGCAACGCGGATCGTGAATGATAAAGGACGTTATCATTCACTAACGGGCGGAAGGGAGAAGGCAGATGACGAAGGCGCTTACAAAGGCCACGTCGAGAACAATTGACCTGCCGGCCCTGTTTGCACCTGATCCCGATGCCGCGCGGCGCTTCCTCGAATTCTTCACCGCCAATATAAGGAATCCGAACACCCGGCGGGCTTATGCACGCGCCGCCGTCCAATTTGCCGTCTGGTGCGAGCAAAACGATATGAACGAGCTGGCGGATATAGAGCCTATGCATGTCGCGGCCTATATCGAGGTGCTGCAAAAGCGTCTGGCGGCGCCATCCGTGAAGCAACATCTGGCCGCAATACGGATGCTGTTCGACTGGCTCGTCCTCGGCCAGGTCATCGCGGTCAATCCCGCCAGCCCGGTGCGCGGCCCCAAATACTCCGTCAAAAAGGGAAAGACTGCCGTCCTGTCGGCCGAGGAAGCCCGGAAGCTTCTTGATTCGATTGACTCCTCTTCTCATGTTGGACTTCGGGATCGGGCTCTAATTGCTTTGATGGTCTACACTTTTGCCCGGATCGGCGCGGCCCTCAAGATGAAGGTTGAAGATGTCTATATTCAGAAGCGGCGCACATGGGTGCGGCTACATGAGAAAGGCGGCAAGCGGCACGAGATGCCTTGTCATCACAATCTGGACACTTACCTCCAGGCCTATATCGAGGGTGCCGGGATCGGCGACAACCCCAAGAACTCCCTCTTTCCTACCGCCAAGCGACGGACGGGTATCCTCTCAGCACGGCCGATGACACAATCCGACGCCTATCGCATGATCGGACGGCGCGCCATCAATGCCGGTATTGCCACAAAGATCGGAAATCATTCATTTCGCGCGACGGGCATCACCGAGTATTTGCGTAAGGGCGGGCGTCGCGAGCTTGCGCAGCAGATGGCGAACCATGAGTCAGCGCGGACCACCGGGCTTTATGATCGGCGAGACGATGAGGTTTCTCTCGACGAGGTGGAACGGATCGTAATTTGATCTCGAATATAAGGAGAGAATGCGAATGAGCAAAGCGATAGAAAAGCTGGAGGCTGCTCAACGGCAGGCCTTTGCAGGGCGACCGAAGGTCGGTGGTTTTCCGTATCTGGCCGAAACTTTGCGTCGTGCAGGCGTATCACGGAATCTTTGGTTTCTGCCTGCTTGCCAGAGCATTTATCTGACCGATGATGGGCCGGTCGTGACTCAGGGCACACCGTTATTATCCGGCACGGCGGACGTGCCGCCGTTCGATCGGGAGATACTCATCTCGGCGTTGCGAACCGACCAGGCTGGGAACAGCACTTTCCCCGAGTTTCTTGAATCGTCCTGGCGCGCCGGGGTCGTCCGCTACGATGTCGATTTCCAAGCGCGCAAGGTCGCATACTACGGCTGCAATGGTGAAGAGTACATCGAAGATTATCCCGCTGCGCATATTGAGTGACGAAAAACCATGCCAAGAAGAGTGCCATTGGACTTGTCGACAATCGACGGCCAACTCTTGGACGGCCTCGATTTCTGCCGGAAGGTTTATGAACTGTTTCACAGAGTGAGCGCCGGACCCGATGGCACTGCAAAACTTCGACTGCGCCCGACGAAAGTCGAGAAGCGGTTAGTCGAAGAACTTCTCCCGATCGCTGGCTACGTCCAGGCGCGCTACCGGATCGGCCGTCGCATCAAGGTGCGTTGGTTCAGCGGATCGCAGCCTTTTGATGCTGTCCTCTGGTCCTCAGGTGGACTGGTCGCGCATCGCATGGCTCCGAGAAAAGTTTTCATTGAAGTCACGACAGCCACTCACCAAAACGAGTATCTCGCGCGACATCTGCTGCATGAGAAAGGCGGCTCGTTTGGGGTCAAGGGAATCTCGCGGGACAAGAAAACAGGCAAAATCACTTCCAAGCCGACCGTGCACACCCCCGATCAACTTGCCCTGGATCTGAGCGTTCAGATCATCGAACGGCTCAAGAGCAAGAGCGCCAAACTCTATTCACCGGGAATGGTTCTGATTATCAACTGCGTTCCGGACAGCCTCATTTTGGACCCTGAATGGAACGACGCGATTGAGCGAGTGACGCGGGCCCAGGCACATCTAGCCTTTCGAGAAGTCTTCCTGATCGAAACAGTCATGTCCCATTCGGCCACTCTTTACGGAAACCCGAAACGCAAGCGCGGCCGCTAGCCTACCCAATGACCGGCTATGCCGGATCCAAACCGTCGTACTGTCGACGAACAAGTCTGTCTCATCATCGGCTTACTTCGTATCGACAAAATCTGGTTATCAGGACCAACTGACACCATTTTGACCGCTCATTTGGATGGGGCACGGGGTCTTGATTTACCATTGTTCCGCATTACAAGACCCCGTCGTTTCCCGAGGAAATGGAGAGTGAATTATGGGCGATGCCAGTCCTAACGCTAGAGACCTCGAACTTCCGCCTGGGCTCGGCGAGGTACTGAAGCAAATTGTATCGGTCACCATGATTGCTGAACAGCCCCACGTGATCGGTCTCGTGCAACAGCTTCTGCCGGCGTTGATGTTTTCCTCTGCTCAAACGCTGATGACGGTGTTGGGAGCGAGTCTGCCAAAGTGCAACATCATTTCTCCACCCAAAGACGTATTTGTAACGATCGACTCCACTACGCATAATTACCGCATGGAGTGCAAGCACTCGCCGCCACATTGTTGGGAGTTATCGGGAAAAAACACCAGTTGTTGAAGCTTTGGAGGACCCTATGTCAGAGCTCTGGTCCATCCCAAGGGTAATATGGGTTGCAAATGGACTCCGCGCATTGATCCTTATTCTGCTTGTATGCGTCGCAGTGTTCGTCGGCGGCTTCATGATGCGGGCGCGATGGACGGGCAAACGGCTTCCTGGTGTGGGAGCGTTTCTATACTTCGCCGGGATCTGGGTTCTGGTGCGAGGCCTCATCGGCGGGATCGGCGCGGTTCTGGTCTCTGCTGTGTTCCTTTGGGAGAAATACGAAAAGGTGGACGAGGAACATTACAAGAAACTCCTCGAGGAACTTCACAAAACCTTCAACGTTGCTTGGCTGCTGATATTCGCGGCGGGGATCGCCTTGCTGGGAAAGGTTGGCGAGGGCCTGCGGAAGCTCAGCGAAAAGGATGAGGAAATTGCTCGTTTCGGGTTCCGAAAACTGCTTCGTTCGCGCGTGTCGGATCACCTTCCGCATGGCCCAAACAATAGTGCCGCCGTACTCGCCTATCGCGCAGTGTGGGAAGATACTTTCAACGCCGATGGCAAGACGATCGAGGGATGGCGATTGCGCGATCTCCGCGAACGCACCAAACTGATCTACTATTCTCCTCGCGTCACCGCCGTCGCACCAAACCTGGGCACGGCTGGCCAGGCGGTCGTAATCTCTGGAGAAAGGTTTATAGGGGCGCGTGCGGTCCATTTTGGAACTACCATCGCAACAGTAGTCCACGTCGATTCTGATACTCAGATCACAGCGACTATTCCTGTCGGTCAAAAGTCCGTTCCCGTAACCGTGGCGAGTTACGCTGGGATTTCATCCAAAGTGACCGCAGCGGCGAACTTCCAATACCCGCGGCCTCCTGCCCCCCCTCATAAACCGTGACCAGGAAGCAAACCAACCATAGGGTTCGGACGCACAACATATCTTACGTAAAATTATGCGTATTTGTGCCGCAAAAACTGCGGTTCGCAGTCGAATTTGTATTATGTTAAATCGCCGTGCTTGCCCGATCGGCAGCGAGACCTTGCCGGGATCCATATAGATGTAATCGGCAGTCTGACGTGAGCGTCTCTTTCGGACAGCAATTCGTTCGCAGCGCGGGAATACTGATACCGCGATTTGCCTTCGGGCGCGGCCATGACCCACATTAGTCGACGTGGACTAGCGTAGTTCCGTGTGCCGAACATGTATTTCGACAATGGTTGTCGAGGCAATCAAGGTTCAAATTAGCAACCACGTGATAATCGCCCTTCTGTTTGAATTTTACGTTCAGCACGCCGAAAATTCCCGGGTACTGACCGTTGTCGTTGTTGTTCGCCATTTGTGTCCATGCTTCTCCCCACGCAATGGTGCCATAGAAATTGTCAAAACCCTGGCCGCGACAAATTGGGTTAGCATCATAGACGAATTGGAACTCTTGATCGACTTTGACGTTTTCTGGGCTTCGGAAGGTTATGTCGCGCGCGCCGCAGCTACACCCCGCTGTCGGGCCGCCTGACGGTCTGCGTTGAGCACTGCCAGCAAATACGGGTCTAGCATAGGCCACCGGGGTTCGTGGCAGCAGTCTGTCGAATACGAGGGTGTTCAATCTTTCCCGGCATTCCATCGAGTTCTTGAGTGTGTCGGCTAAATCTTTCTGCAATACGCTGTCGTATTTCGAGTCATTCGCTTCCGCTTTTACCGTCACCCCGATATCTACTAATTTCTTCAGCAATTCCGGAATGCTGAATTTCACTTCGACTTTGGCGCCAATCCCCCCTTGAGAGCCATTCATTGGAGGGGTCGGACAGTTCTTGTTCACAAAATCTGTGATAATGCTCAGAGTCTCCGGACTCCACTTCGTGTCCCTGCTACTTTGCGCCGCAGAAAAAGTGGGGAGCCCGGTTAAAACCAGAATTGCACCGGCAATAAACACGAGCCGCTTCAAGTGCATAGCAATCCAATCCTGAGAGAGCCCTGTGACAGACTTACATGTCACGGTCATCGCAATAGTCTCGCTGACCACTTACGTGATCCTCGCCGCCATCGCGCCGCGCGTCTTTGCAATGATGAATCACCGAGACGCTCTGACTGCCCTGATAGGGAACTCCAAGATTATCGCCGAATCCCAGGATGGCCTCCATGTGCCCTGGCTTGAGACCGGTCTTGCGGGCATTGAATAGGCATACCAGATCCAGGAGACCGTTATGGGTAATATCCCTCCCTTTTCGCTCGCACCGGATGAGCGAATTCTCCGTGCCGGATTTCCCAAATGTCAGAGTGGAGAGGTTGACGCTGCTGACCGCATCGAAGTTGGCTTGTGAGAGAATCGCAACCTTTATCGGGTCTTCATCGTCCAGAACGATCACTGGTTTCCCATCCCGCCCGTCAATCTTTATTGCCGCCAAGAATCCGTTAGTTCCAGCAACGACGCTTTTGGTGCCCGTCGCAGGAGCGAGCAGCGTGATCGTCGCGCTGGCGTGAGGCGGTCCACCAAGCTCGTCGGAAAATAACACCTTCCCGTCGACTGTCCAAACAGGATCAAGAGCCACCACATCGCCCACTTTCGTGAGCCCGCTTCCATCAAATTGCACTTGCCAGATTTTCCAGTGTTCCGAAGTATTATCCCTGTTCGATGAAAAGATGATCCCGGCCTCCGACCAATTCGGATTCCAGTCGTTAAATCCAGAAGACGTAATCGCCACCGGTGGGCCTGAGGTCGTCAGACTTATGACCATCAGTTGCGCCGCGGTTCCCATAGTTTCAGAAAAAACAATAGACTGACCGTCTGGAGAAAAGCCGGGATGATTCTCTTGTCCAGGAAGGCTCGTCAATCGTTGCACATTACTGCCATCGACGTTCATTATCCAAATGTCGTTCGTTCCGCCCCGGTTCGACACAAACGCAATTTTGCTTCCGTCCGGCGACCATGCCGGTTGTGTATTGTTGAGCGATTGTTTTGTCAGCTGCAGAAGCCCGGTTCCGTCCGGATTGATAATCCAAATATCCGATACTCCGTTTACGCTCGACGCGAATACGATCTTGGAGCCGTCCGGTGACCAGGTTGGGTTCACTTCAGTTCCCGAATTTTGAGTTAGCTTATGCAAATTCGATCCATCAAAATTTGAGATCCAAAGATTCAATGGCCCTGAAGGATCGCCAAAGTCCGACTCGAACACGACCATCGAGTTGTCGGGCGCCGGACTCGGGTGCCTGAAGGTCACTCCCGGCCGGTCCTCCGATCCATGGGCCAAGCCCGCGCCAACAACCAGGAGGATAAGTGTAAAAGTCACAGACATTGGTTTCATGACATTCGTCCTCACTCAAGGTTCACGAGCTCACTGATTAACAAAGGCGACGATTCCGTCGGCGATCCCGGTTGCGGCATTCGCGGCAAATGTAGGCATGTGAACAATATCCTCATCTGGTTGGGACAAGCGCGCGGTTTCTACCAGAATTGCGGTAGGGGTGCTTAGCTTCAGCACTTGCAAGTTGTCGCGTTCATAAGTTCCATCGTGATTAACATTCACATTGCCTCTGTTACATGGAAATATGGTCTGCAGTGTGCCAACGCCAATGCTGGATGAGACCGGCCCAACCGTGAGTTGCGCGAAAGTCTTGCTGTCTGTCTTTGTGCCGTTATACAGGACGGAGGTGCCGGTGCCGCAAAAGGGTCGAGACAGCAGAGAGATTGGCGCATTGACATGAATCGACACGAACATGTTGGAGGCACTCTGCGTGGCGACTTCCGCACGTTCGCCAAATGTTGGACAAGCGGAAGTACTCGTTTTGGTCATTGCGACCGTATATCCCTGCTGAGAGAGAACCGTTTGAGTCTGCAATGCGACTGCGACCGTAAGCAAATCTTCCTGAAGAAAGCCGGGCGGTGGCAAGTCGGGGTAGGACGTATCTCCAACCGCCCCGCGAAGATACTTACCCGTGCACGATGTTCCGTGTCCGGGATCGAGCGTAACGGTGCTAGTCAGTTTCACGCTCGACGGTGGTCCCTCCAATCCGAAATACAGAAAACCATTGTTGCCAAGACCATTGGTGAAGTTGACCGTTCCACTATTGGCATCAATGATCGAGAACGATGTTCCAGGCCCTTCGTAGGTCGTGGGGTTGGGATACGAGCAGGCGACGAAGGTGCAAATGCCGTCTCCATCAAAACCGAAAATGTTATTGCCAGTGAGGCTAATTCCATACACGGTTGCGCCGGAGTTATTAACTACGCCTACCAATGAGTCGTCTGCGCCATCGTAAGGTCCGACATTCGGATCAACTTGCACAGACAGGCGGCCGGTAGGCGTGATGGTAATCAAAACACCACAGCTGGGTGCATTGCCGATCGAGGGGCAATTTCCGTTTGCTCTAGCCATGAGCGGCGTCAACAAGAAGCATGCGACAAGACCGAGTGGCGCATACAGGCAAGTGAAAATGCGCATGGGGATATCCCTCCCAAAGACACATTGGATGACATTTTATTTGTGGGGCAAGAACGTCACAATCGCGTCGGTCGATGATCCCGATAGCCCTATCGACGCAGAATAACCCGCAAGGCGCCTGAAGCAGGTGCAGCGGTAAACTATCGCTCCTACTTTCGTCAATCGG
This sequence comes from uncultured Acidobacteriota bacterium, assembly GCA_963730805.1. Classification (GTDB taxonomy): domain Bacteria; phylum Acidobacteriota; class Terriglobia; order Terriglobales; family Acidobacteriaceae; genus Telmatobacter. Next base: position 178,328 of record CAVSTL010000004.1, read on the forward strand.
TGAGCTGTGAGGTGCGATGCAGGAGCAGTTTGTCACAGAGTTAATTCAGTGTCAATGAACATTCAACATTTAAGCGGAAGGAGGAAATACGGGTGAGCGTGTTCAGCGGGATCATGTCACCATGTCATCCCCATTGTCCCCTGCTTGTAAACGTTGGTGCATCCCAAGCCACGCTACCAACCGGTTTGTTGATGCGTTCATTACCAAGCTCGTGACGAGCGGCGAAAATGGCCTCGCTTTAGCTCTTCATAAGATTTCGATCGTTTGTGGTTCGAGTTTTCCGGCGGGCCCACCTCAAATCGAATTCTGAAGTTTGCTTTGATTCAGCCGGTTTCCATCTCCTGCTGGGAAACTTCTGATGTAAAGGCGCTCGCAGGCATTTTGGCACGGCGGTCGTACGGGATTGCCCTTCGTGATCGTCGAGAGCCGGTGAAATCAAGATATATTCATCTCGAACAGACTCGGATTTCAGGGTGATGTGTGTACGAATGTCAAAGGCTGAAAGGCTTGCTTCCGCCATCCGCACCGCGCACTCAACTCGGTGCAGCCAGTTTCAGCCGTTCGCTAAATGGTATCCGGTTGGAATGTTCAATTGGCTTGGGTAGCTCAGACATGCACCCCTCTTCCTGCAAAACGGCCGAAATGACAATAAAACTCGCGATCGGAATCCGGACGGGTTGTCTCACGTCGTCTCCTTTATTCTTCGAACAGCGAGCCGACCGGCGCGTCGTTTTCGGTCGGCCGCTTTGATGCCGGCGGAACAAGAATATGCCCGCTGAAGCCTCCGACCGGCATGCGGTCCAGCCAGACATCGATCGTGCCGTCGTCCCGGTCGACGGCGAGGCCAGCTTCGAGCCAGCGAAAGCGCCGGGCGACGCGTTGGGCAACAAAGACCGGTCGTTTGTTGTGCGATGTCATGGGCGATCCTGCCAGTTATCACTTTTTGGCTGTAGTAATTGTTGGGAGCTGCAGGATGATCACTCCGCATTCGTTTGAGACTAACTGCTCTTTAGATAATGGGAATGAGTGTTGTCCAATAATAACCGTGACATACTCGAACTCAATCGGATCTTGGAATCGGGAAAATATGCGTACATAAAATTGACTCAAATCAAATACGCTCACCGCTTGAGACCTGTTTGTGCGAATTTGAAATACTGCGTCTGCGGCTTGCTCGAGATAGTTGTCTGTCGTTGAATGACGTACGAGGATGCCTTTCCATGGTGCGCCATCAGGGAATTGATCTGGCACTCTTTCGGATGTTGACTTCTCGTCCCAAATGAACTCGATATCCGGCTCAGGCGGCACATTACCACATGCTCCTTGAGGAACGGCTGGGAGGGGCTTCAAATACAGGGATACGGAAAAAGGAGGCCGGGACAAGTAGTCTCTTTGATATTCGTTGGTTGGCATTAACTGCGACGTGCTGGTGAATGCTGCACCCCGACGATCGCGTTGGCCTGGCTGCGAGATATGAATTACAAAGGTGTCGCTCGAATGAAATATCGGGGCTGTCCAAGTAAGCTGTGTCATCTGGCGTTGCAGTTGTGCTTCTATCCCTTCAAGCCCCCGCTGTGTCAAAGGAATCTTGACCGTGTATCGTATTGCGATGCTAGACCCGAGTGGCTCGAGCAGGCGATCCGTAAGCCCTGTTGCCTCTAGTTCTTTTTTTTAGATCTAAATAGTCTTGTCTGACACCCTTTCCCAATTGTACGCATTCATCCGCAGAGAGACCTTCGGCAAGGCAGCTTCTGCAAGCTGTAACCTGGAGAACGGCCAAATCATTCGCGGTCTCGCTTGAAGCAGGAATTTTTTCGAGCGTTGATGCTAGTTCCGCTTTCACGTGTGCATCAAGATCTCTACCATGCGCATTCTTTATCGCGTTGTTTACTGCTGCCTCGAGTGCAGAACTGTAGGCTGACTTGATATTGCTGGGAGCATCTCCACACGGGCTTGAAAGTTGCCCCTCAACGTTCGCGTGACCGTTGCCTTGGCGGCTAATGTGGACACCACGATTTTGGTGCAAGTAGTAGATGGCGATCACAGCAAGAGCAACAATAACCGCCATACCGACTATTGCTTTTGTGCTCAAAACTTTCTCCTTTAAGCGGTATTCTAACGTTCCCCGAAACTGAGGGATTACAGTTTCTTGTTGGCCATCAACCGCTCCGTGCGGTCCAATTGTACCCTGAGATATGTAATATTCAAAGCCATTCCCGTCAGGATCAAAGCTGCAGGGCGCAGTTTCCGAGGAATGACAGATAACTTTCCCAGGTTACCCTTTCCATTGCTCCGTTGACCTGATACCTTGCTTCAGCCGACTGCTCAATTGAGCATCAAGGGCCTCCTGCCCATTTTCAGTGTTGGACTTGATCAGATCTCGGTGTGGCAAGACCGCGGTCTCAAAGCTTCAGGGTCCGGGCCGCGGCAAGCTGGCCTCGGTCTGCATCGCGGATGTACCGACGCACCATCTCAAGGCTCTTGTGTCCGGTCTGCTGAGCGATGTCCGATTCACTCGTTCCATTACGGTGAGTCTCGGTAACAAATCCGGCGCGCAACGAATGTGCTGAGAAATCCTGGATGAGCACAAGGCCGGCTCGTTGATCGCCAGGTGCGAGCCGGACCATCGGAAGATCGCTGTGCGGTCCATGCCCACGAGCGTAATGTCAGTGCCATGCAGGGTGGTCACGAAGACCCGCCGGCGTCCCCGGCTCTCCAGCATCTGGCGCGCCAGCCATGGTTGCAGCTCAGCTCAATCGGCCTTCGCTCGCTCCACCTCTCCCATCTCCAATGCGTTCGCAAGGAAGGTGCGGTTCCGGAGTCTCGAGGGGAGGACTCTGGAACAAGGCGGCCAACATGGCATGGCGCCGGTGCCCGTGAGATGCGATACAGCATCCTCACGCACATGACGCTCCCACTTCTGCTCCACCACGCCGCGACATCCGGCCACCGCGCTGCGCTGCTGAACGTCGGTTCCATTGTCGGTCGCTTCTATTGGCCAGGCGCGCAGATCTATGGCGCCTGCAAAGCTTCCATCGATCACCTGACTATCCCACTCACTTTTGAGTACCGCCAACAGCTGGACGTGCTGTCGTTCCGGCCCACTGTCATGGCGACAGCGATGGCCACCGGCACCGAACCACCGGCCATCACCATCCTTCCGCAAGCCGCCGCGCACGCAGCTTTGTCCCACCTAGGCTGGCTTCGAAGAGAAACCAACTGCGACGCTGCGACTGGTCGATCCAAGACGTAAGCCCGTGAAACATCAAAAGCCGCCGCCCCTTGCAAGTAATGGGAGTTCGACCCCTTCCCGGCATCAACATAAAACATTTCAAGTTCAATGAATTAGCCCAGACGCTCTTCCAGCAATACCCCTCATCCATCGGCTCAGCAGGTGGCTAGTGCATGTTTTGGTGCGTGTTGATACAAGACGCGTATTCCCTCAACGCTTTCAGCAGTGCCCGCAGCTGCTCTAACAAAACCTCTTGCATTCTATTTCCAAATCGAGTACGGTGGTGGATCATTCGTGCATCCTCGTTTCCCCAACCCATACTGTGTGAGTTGCCTCCGACGCTTCGGGTATAAGTGGACCGTGTATTCCAACAGCGGAAGGTGATCCATGTTCGGCACGTTCTTTCAACCGGCGCATCTCTTGATCGTTTTCTGCATTCTGATCCTCTTTTTTGGAGGACGAGTGTTTGCCAACCTCGGAAAAGGATTCGAATCGGCAGTAAAGAATTTTCGTAATGGAATCAGGTCCTCGAAAGTGGAGCCAAAGGGGTAACTGTCTCGATCCGCATTTGACTAACCACTTTAGACAGGGGAGAAGTCTATGGGATTTCCGTTGGGCGCAGTTCCGGGAATCGATGTTTCTCACTGGCAGACGGTCGTTGACTGGGAAACAGTCGCGGCGGGTGGAGAGCACTTCGCGTTTGCAAAGGCCAGTGAAGGGGCCGATATCTCGGACCAGTACTTCGCCGATAACTGGCAGTTTGATCAATCGCGTTTATCCGGCGTCCCTTCCGAAGTGGCCAACCTGGATGCATCCAATGGAACCCTCGCGGACCTGCAGAACCTTACCGGCTAGTTTGTTGCACGTGTATTGGGAGAAACGCGCAGTCCGCCACGTCTTCAAGAAAAATGCAGTGACCTCTGAACCTCGAAATGACTCCCCGTCCGCGAGTTTTATCGAGCTGAAGTTGAGGTGTTGAAGTTGAGGTGCTATGGCCCACTCCACCATACCCGTGCTTAAGCTGTATCGGTCGTACGTGCGCGATCAGAGTCAGCCGGATCTGGCCATCCTGTTTGATGCGAGCGGCGGCAAGTTCGTGTGGGAGGAAGATGCGAAAGCCGGAGCATCTGATTCCGTCTGGCCTTACAGACGCCTTGAGCTATTTGCCAATTCCGCCAATGATCCAACGAATCCGACATTCGTGATCTGTACGCTTCCGGGAAGCTTCGGAGAACTCCGCAGTAACGATAAGAGTAGCGTCTATTTTAAATGTCACATGATCCTGCTTAATGGGGAAATCCAGCCGCATGAAAGCGATCACACTACGATCGGGCTAGATATGGGGCTCCACATCGATTCATACAAGGGAAGATGGGCCATTTTCATAACCACCGGTGCACTTGGCGCCACGGCATGGGTGTCGCAGGGACCCGGTCAGCGGATCTTGCTCTCGGAAGTTAATGCCGATTGGTTCGACCGGAACGAACCCTACGAGGATCTGTTTGATAACGACGGACAGCCGGGTCCTCTGTTGCAGAAGGCTTTCATTGAAAAGCCGGGCGCCTGGCCCTACCCTCCGGATGATGAACTAAGTAAGGCGCTGCTACAGGGCTTCCCAGAGAATTCGAGCTTGCGGGTGGAACTGCTTCCGGCCAGCAAGGAAAAGGGGGGACCAGAATTCGCCACTCTGGGATTTGTGTTTCGCCCCGGAAATCGGGAAAAGCAAAAAGGGTTTGTCTATTTCCAGCTTCCGGTTAACCCTGCTCCGTCATCGGACCCGTCCATCGCCCCGAATCCCGGTGATGATATCCCCAGGCGTTTCTTTCTCCCGCTTCCGGCCTCGAGGAAGGATCAACCTCCAATTCCTCACTCACCGCTTCCGGAGCCCTTCCATAGCAGCTACCGCTTAGTCCAGCGGCCCTCGGACGATTGGCTCAACGGCGATCGTGGAGAACCCGGTCCGGAATGGCTGGTCTCGCTTGAATCAAGCGATCTTGAATCCTTCTGGAATGATTCGGTCGAAAGTTACAAGCGGGCGCTCCAGACCGCGCGCTCCGTCAACCGAATTAGCTTTATGCCTCGGATCAAACTCGGCGATCGCGCCGATGGCGGCGCTGCGTCAGACGATCCGGATCTCGAGTTCGAATCGAAGTTCAACCTGAGTGCCAAGTTCCTTGTCCGTCTGGACCCGGGCGTGCCGGATACCCCGTCCCTCTCCCTCAACAATCTCGATATCGACGCATTCCGGGTTGAGCCCTTGGGAACGTGGAATGCGACTATCGAATTCCAGCTAAATAACACTACTCCCGCGCTGCACCCTCCTGATCCTCTCCGTTATGACGTAACCATCTCGCCACTGAGCGCTGCTGGTGACTTCGCATTCGCGTTCGGGGCCCATCTCAACGACGACGGACAGCACACGTCAACTTCTGCCCCCGAGTTGCAGACCGTACGAATCGGATCGCTGGACTTGGAATGCGGCGGCAAACTGGCGGTATCGCAAAATGATTTTGACTTCAAGTTCTCGATGTTGGACCTGTCTCCAGAGCTACAGCGCGTTCCCCGCCTCACGGGCAACATAAAACTTCCCGTGGTGGCGGTTACCCCCGGAGGGGAAGACGGTATTTCGGCCAGCGAATACGTTCCCGATAACTATTTGCAGGCCGCGTCGGATTCCGAAGTCTGCATGGAACGGCGATTCACGGGGAGCTCCCCCGTCATCATTCCGATCGAACCATCGAGACCGGACGCCGCTTATCTGCTGGAGATAAACGAGTCGAATCCGGATACGTTCTCGCAGACCGTATCGATGACCCTGAGCATCAACTCTTCGCAGGTTTCCGGTACGACGGCGGTAACAAGATCTCGTGTCGTGGTTCTTGACTCCGATCCTTTTCTCGTCGCGGCCGTCGATTATCAGCCTCTGATCGGGAGCACATACTCCAATGTGGTGGCGCTCTGGAACACCGGAAACATCGACGGAGCCGCGTGGCAACTTCAGTCCGAGGCGCAGCCGTTCACTCTGACGCTGCCGCCGCAAGGCATCGGCGAAGAGATGCCCAAGGCAAAGGAACTCGACGGCAAAGATGCGGATCCGATCGTTCCCCTTGATTTCCGCTTCTCTCCCGCGGCGCCGCAAGTCCTGCAACCCTCCTACACTCCGCAGAACTTCGCCGATGCGCCCTGGAATCTGCGCCGCATCCTCGGGTTTCCCGGCCAGCGCGATGCCGGGGCCGGTGTAAGTCAACTTAGCTTTGAGTTATTGTACGGCCTCTCCTGCTCGGTAAGTACTCCATTACTGCGGCTCGCCGAGGTCTTCTCGCTGATCGGGCGTATCCCAGGCCGGATTCCAATTCCGCAGTTCAACGTGCTCAAGCTTCAGGCCCCGGACCAAAAGAGAATCGCCGCAAAGTACGAAACGAAACGGTGGGATTGGTCGTTGTATGCGGAGCTTTATTCGAAGCGCGTGGCGCTGCTGGAGCCGCGTGCGTCCGGAGACAACTACGGCGGCACGACCGGCGCCGCCGGGGCCGCGGCAACGCCCGAGGTTTTCTCGATTACCCAGGGCGTGTCATGCACATTCCGCGGCAAGGCCGACTTGTATTACAGCGTCGATCCGGCCGACCTTGCGCAGGTGGGAGACGACTCCTTCAAGGTTCACGACAAGGGCCTGCACGGAGGGGTGTCGTGGCCTTTCGAGTCGCCGCGAATCTTTCATGCCACGGTGAGGAATCCGAACTCCTCCTCCGCGGTGCTGAACGGGCTGGCGTTTTCGCCCCTCGGCGGAACGGGAACGGTAAAGGCGGGATTCGACAAGGATCTTTCCACCATTACGTCTGTGACGGAGATCGGGCGCACCAGCAAAGTGTCGGTGGCGCGACTGGGCCGCATCGGCGTCTTTCATAACCTGGCCCGGTATGTTATCGAGTACGAGCGCGACACTTCGGTGTCCTCCCAGTTCAACGGCCAGCAGACGCCCTTCGCGAATCGGCCCGTGCTGCGCAAGGTTCGGGAATTCGTTGAGATACTTGAGCCGGTGGCTTCGCTGTCGAATGGGAACCAGGTGTATCCCGGGTCCGGTTGTGTTCGCTCCATCGAGTTTAAGCAACGTATCATCCCTGTAAGTTCCGCATGGTCGTCGAACGTTGGGGTCACGGGCTGGAAGATTCCGCTCTGGTATGAGCCCTGGTCAAAAACCGATCCGCACGGAGTGCGCAAGTATGTGTACGTGCGTCCCAACGTGGTCTTCAATTTTGGCGGGGCCGATGGCGCCGATGTCGAGTGCGGCATCCTATCCGCCGACAAATTGTTCTTCTATACCGAGACTGACACCAACGCCGACTCCGATCCGCATAACTGGGCAGTCGTGTCCGGTGTCGATTTTCTGCCCGTTCCCGTACCCCAGCCGAATCCGGCGTTTCAGACAAACAAGGTTCACGAGATCCCGGCATTCGATCCGGCCACTCCGTTTGGTCTGGGCTCATTTACCCACCAGATCGACGCCGGGCATGGACGTGTAAATGTTGTGCAGGGGCGTGGGAACCAGCCGATCGGCACCAAATTAGGCAACGTGACGCTGCAGCGGGCGCCGGCGGCCAAATCGGCCGTGCAGAACCAACTTCAAGCCCTGCACGACCTGGTTCGAAGCGATTTGTTCAATGCTGTACGGCAGGATCCGTCGAAGGTCTTTGATTTTGCCCAAGCGGTATGCGATCAAGCCGGCGCTTTTGAAAAACAAATTGTGGATCAGGCAACAAAGCTGATCAACGCCGCGGTCGACAAAGAGACCGCTCTGCTGCAGAGCTGGCTGGCGAGCGCGATTGCCGAAATAAGCACGCTAGGGGACGAGCTTCGGGGGCAGTTGCTGCTCCTGGTCGGGAATGCTTCGGTGCCGATCGACAAGGCGAGCGATTGGCTCAAACGTGAGGTCCCGTCCGAGATCGCATCGGCTTCCCGGCGGATGAGCGCAATTACAACCGCCGCCAATGGACTGGCGCAATTCGCAAGCTTTGTCCTGGACCAGGTTAACCATCTTAGCCAGGAACTGGAAACCCTTCGCAAGGCTTTCATGCAAAGCCTTGCACAGGCATCGTTCCAGGTAACCCATGCAGCCGGCGATATCCAGCAACAAGTTGACGCGCTGTACGCGCTTTTGGCCGATCCCATCGACCGGACCAATGCTTTACTGGCTCAGGTAAGGACGCAGGTTCAGTTGCGTGCCGAACCATGGATGCCCGGCGCCAGTTACATAACGGCATTCTGGGAATCGAAGCTGGCCCCGCAAGTCGCGGCTGTTCAGAAGATACTTACCCAGGCCGACGTCGTGTTGGCTTACGCGAATTCAGCTGCCGACGATCAGATAGACGATGCGGCGCAAGCCGCCATACAACTTATCACTGACGCCCAAACGGCAGTTGACAAACTTGTGTTTCCGGATCCATCTGACCAAACCCAAAAAGACTTCTTCAATGCGCTTACAGGGTATGCAAAGCTTGCCCAGGCGCTTCCCGGCTATATCGAGGGCTTGCCCGAATTGGCCGCATCCTACGTCGGTCCGTGGGTTGATCAGGCGACGAAGGGTCTTCAACAGGTCGCCAAGGATAACATCGATAACATTGTCGATCAACTTGTCGGGCAGATACAAGGGCAGCTTCTAAGTTTCCAGCAAGACCCGCTCGCCCAGATACAAAAGGATATCCTGGGCGGTGCCCCAACTGTTGCGACTTGGCTGTCGACCCAGGCCGGAAAGTTTTCACAGGAGGTCTGTAAGGCAGCTCAGAGTCTGCAGAGCGCGGTCATCCACCAGCTTGAAGTCGCGCGCCGCGCGCTAGAAGATGCGCTCGGCCGGTTTGCCGAATCGGTGGCACAGGCGCTGCCGCCGGTGGACATTCACCTGCCTTCCGGAGTTACGCTTCCTGTCCTGCTGAACCGCGCGTTTGGCGAAGTTCCCGCCATTCCCAACCTGGGTTTTTCGTTGCCCAATGCGGCTTACTTCTATCTTCCCGATCTGCCGCATGTCTCGCTTACTCCGCTGCTCACCAAGGTGAAGGACCTGCTGCCGAACCTCTCGCCGCTGTCGACCCTGGTGCCTTCGTTCGCGCTGCAGGATCGCGCCCTTCCCATTCCCAATCTGCCCGGATTCGATCTCAACAATATCTTTCCCGACTTCGCGGGCCTCAAGCTCACCAACCTTTTTCCTGCCCTCAAGATGCCCGCCGGCGCAAGCGATGCGGTCAAGATCACGCACGGCATCGACCAGAGTGCGCGGGTGGCCTGGATCCAGGCCGACATCGACCTGAAGACCGATACGGCGTCGTTGTTCTCTGTTGGTCCAATGGCGCTGCAGATCGTGTCGCCCCGCTTCACATCAACCGTCCGCGCGCAGGCTGGTGCGAACGGCCAGGTCTCCAAGCAGGCCAGCGGCGCGATTACGGGCGACTGGCAGCTGATGATCGGCGGGTCCCCGATGATTACCTTGCGGGCGACAGGACTGACGTTCGACAATGACGGCAAGATACACGTCAACGTCTCGCCGGACCGCGTCGAGCTTTCCGCCGCGCTTTCGTTCATACAGCAAATCATCGCCAAGTACACGTCTCCAGACTCCGGGTTCGGGATTTATCCCTCGATAACGGGCGTGGAGACGCGGCTCTCTCTCCCCATTCCGAACACCTCTCTGGGCACCACCGGAATCACGAATCTTACGTTCAATTTTCTGTTCGGCCTGTCGTGGAAAACCGGATTCGAGATCTACGCGGGCTTCGGCCTTGCTTCCCCGAACTCGCCCTTCAATCTTTCCGTGTTCATCCTCGGGGGAGGCGGGCACCTGGTGGCCACCGCGCGCTATAGCCCGGGGCACAGCCTGACTTGCCAGGTCGATATGGCCCTCGATGCCTCCGCGTCGCTCTCCATTGCCCTGGGGCCTATCTCCGGAAGCGTCCATATCAATCTTGGCATGCGCTTCATCTTCAACAGCGGCCAGGGCGACTTAAGCCTGGGGATCTTCCTCATCATCGGCGGGGAAGTCTCGATCCTCAGCATCGTGTCGGCGAATATCCTTCTGCGCCTCGACGCCACTTACGCGAATGGCGCATTCACCTGCACGGGGCTGTTCTCCATCTCCATCAAGATCTGCTGGTGCTTCACGCTCAGCGTTTCCGAAGAAGTCTCGTGCACCCTGGGTTCAGGGGGCGGCCTGGGCTGGCTCGAAAATCCCGTGCGGCTGCCCTGGGCATCGTCAACGGAATTGCCATTTTTGCCCGCGGGAGCCGTCAGCCCGATCCCCAATAAGTCGGTGACAGACTACGAAACCCTCGCCGACCTATACCTTCAACTCGTGAGTTAAGGAAAGCCCCTATGGCCGCCACTACCCAAGCCGTCAAAGTTCTAACTACGCTGGAGTACCTGGGCACCTATCCCGATCCTAAGGGGTCCCCGGGGATTCAATTCTTCGGAGTTATCGTGCAGGTAGGAGCGGGCGACGGCGCGACCATCACCGCGGACATGGCCGGATTGCTGCAGCCGTGGATGTGGTGCGCTCCCGGGAATCAGCCCCCGGCGCCCAATGCCAATCCAATCCCGATTACGCCTCCCGTCGTAAGAGTCTGGCAGGTTCCGGGAACCGCCTCCACCGTAAGCGACATTCAAGAAATCAAGACCCAGATGTTCAAGGTTTCAGGAACTCTCGACGGCTCGATTCCAGTTCAGCTGAGGGAGGACTGCAAAGCTGCGATTGCAAACAACAACCTGGCCTGGGTCGACCCCAGAAAAAGCGCTATGAAGCGTGGCGATGGCATGACCATGTACCCGTGGCCGGCGCATCTGGCCCAGGTTAGCCGCTACCCGTATCCCATACCGCATCTTCTCAACCTGTGTTTCCTGATGCAGGTTACAGACAGCTGGAAGCCGCCGGTCGCGGCGGGCACGCAAGCTTTCGCGACCGTCGAATTCACGACGTTCGTGGGCCCGAACCCCACGACCTACAAGCCCACATTCGACGCGCTCCCTAAAAGCGATCGCATCATATTCCCTTTGATCGCCGATGGATCGGTCGTGATTGCCACCCAACCTCTAACCTCGTTCACCGGTGTTCCCAGCGTCATCTCCTCAAGCGGCCAGACCGGGGAAGCAGCGGACTGGCAGGCGCACCTTCCTTCCGGCGCGGCCGACCTGTTCGATTTGTCGGATCGGATCGTCACTTCCGTTCGCCGCGCTTGCGAAGCCACATCGAGTTCCGGTCCCGATGCAGTCCTGAAGCAGGCCGTTTCCGACAGTTTCAATGTGTATACAGGCTCCGTTCTCACCGCGCAGCGCGAGATTGTGGCTTACGGCTGCCGCCGCGGTCCCAGCGGAAGGTCGTTGCTGGAGCGTCTGCTTGACCAATGGGTGAACGCCAAAATCAAGATTGCCGATGCCGTGATCCGCCGCGATTTCTCCGGCAGATTCCTTGGCGCCGTGCAGGCCCAGCGCGATCTCGATGTGAAAAACTACGCCGATGCGAACGATCGCTGGCTGGCGCTGCTCAAATCCAACCCTGCCTTCAGCACCAATCCGCTGGTTGTGCCGCCTTCGATCCCCAGCGCGGATTCTGCGGCCTATCAGAGCTCCGCCAAGTATCCGAAAGGCAGCCTAGTCGTCTATCGTGCCCGCTGGTTTGCCGCCCTTCAAGACAGCCCGAAAACCGTCCCCGGCGTCAAGGATTCCGGCGCGGATTGGCAGTGCCTCGCGCCGGCGCTCTCGATCTTCGATTCGAAGAGAATTGCCGCGAGCGCTTCCAATCCCTATTCTCCGTCCGATCGCATCCTGGACGGGACATCGGTTTATAAGACGCCCACCGCAAAGCCCGCCACCGAGCCACCCAACGCTCCCTGGAGCGAAATCCCTCCGCTGGCCGATCCCCCACCCGACCCGTATGACCCCAAGGCGAAGTACAAGAAGGGCGACGTCGTCCTGTTCGGAGCAAAACGCTACAGCGCGCCCATCGATTCACCTTCTTATCCGCCGGAACCCATACCGACGGACAAGAGCAAGCCGGCCTGGCACCAGCTTGTGGCGGCCAATGGCATCAATCCCGATAACCTTTCCGACCGCCTACTGGCCGTCGAACAATTGCAGACCCAATTCGCGCAGGATTCCATCCTCGTTCAGCTTCTCACTCTCCAGTGGCAACGGGTCTTCGATGCCGCCGTACAAGCATCCGCGCCTGGTCCAAACCATTTGACCGCGGCCGACCTGCCCCAGCTCCAGTCCTTTCTCAGCAATGCCTCCGCCGCGCTGTCGTCGCTCGATGTGCGCGGAGCTCTTCTGCAGGGCAATCTGGACGCGAGCTGGAGCGTGGTAAGCAAGAACCTCGCGTCGCGCGACACAACAAGAAAGAATCTCAAGTCGGAGTTCAACGCACGGATTAGCGCGCTGTTCCAGATCGTTCCCGGCGGCCCGGCGGACAAGATCCTCGGAGCCCCATTGAATAAATGGCTCGATACGACGGTTGCCGCCCGTATCAACGCTCTTATTCCCGATCCCCTGCCGCAAAGCGCTGGAGGCACGGCTCCGGCCATGCCGCCGACGCGAACGTCCCAGGGCCTGTCGGTGGTCATCGACTCTCTCCAGGTGCCTCACGACGATGCCAACCCGCAACACGCCGATGACACCGATCCCCTTCGTTCCAAATCGGGGGTGTGCGTCTTGATTCGCCCCAACGGCCCGAACACGTGGCAATGCCTGAACGCCGGGATTCCCATGGTCGGTAATCCAGCTAAGCCGGCGCTGACGAACGCCGTCACACCCTTGATCATTCCACTCCCGATCCATGACCAGGACGGACTGCGCCGCGCCACGCTGACCTACAACAACCAGCCGCTAATGTGTTCCAGTCCCGCACACAGATTCGGCGACGGCCTTGTACCCGCCCAGAACCCTGCGGGGAACTCTGACCGCCTGATCTCGTTCCAGCACTCTTCCGTCCAAAACGGGCTGGATGCCGCGAGTCTGAAGGATTGGAAAATACCCGGCCTGGGCTTCAAGCGGGCCTACGATTTTCTCCTCGGCTCGGTTTCCAATAGCGCGGCACTGCCGGCCGTGTTCACCGATGCCGCCACCGGCCCGGCCGTGTTCAGCTTTGCTTCCGTCGCCGTAAGCAAACCTGCGGCCACCATCGCCAACGTTCCCTACCTCCGCACCGTTCCGGTTTCCGATCTCCGCTTTTTTTCCTCGCTCTCCGGCAGCGGCGCGTCCGCGCCTGGAACCGTCACCATCGACAAGCTTCAACTCCCCGCAATTCCCTCCGATGTGCAGCCGCGCGCCGAGGAAGTCTTTCCTACCGAGCTTCAATCAAGCGGGACCACACCCGGGCGGCAGTGCCCTCCGCTGGTGATGCTCTCTTGCTATCCGGATGCCGTGGCCCCGACTTCGCAATTCACGTTGTCGGTGCGCAGGCCCACCGCCGATTTCCTCACCTGGGACCGCACTCAGGCTGCGCTGGATACATCCACGCCGGGAACTCCGAGCCAGATTCGCACGGACCGGACGCATGCCTGGACCCTGTTTCACTACCTCGCCCGCCAACAGCAGTCGAATTCCGACCTCGCCCTGGAGGATCGCGCGGTTGGGTCGCTCACTATCCAACTTGACGGCGTATGGTCCACGCAGCTCACCCCGGGGCCGATTAAGATCACCTCCGATGGGGGGGCCGACGCGAACGAGATCGCCTGGAATGACAGCGTCATCAATGTCCCAAATCCGTCCTCGCCAACCACGAAAGTGGAAACTCCGGGAGATCCCATTGCATTGAAGTTCATTACCTCCAGCAATCCCGGAGCAGCCACCACCGCAAAACGAGTAGGTTCATCCTGGGAGATCACGCTTCCTCCGGGATCGGTGACCAGGATTCAGCTCACGTCGAAACTCAAGCCCGGTCTGGACCAGCATTTTGCCAAGGGAATCCTGGACGGCGACCGTACCTATACGCTGCTGGTCGAGACGGCCAACCAGGCGATGCCGTCCCGTTCCGACTTGTACAGCGCCTTCGACATCCTGCCGCCTCTCCAGCCCGATACGAAGAGCGTGAATTTCAACCTCGCCCTGCCCGCCGCTCCGGATTCCACGTGGGCGCAGGTCAGCCGGGTGGACCTGCAATCGCAGGTGTGGCGCTGGGATGGGCGACCCTCGGGGCAGTTCCCGTTTAGCACTGTCGCCCCCATTCCCTATGGCGGTCAGAACCCCGTGGTTCCCAAACAACCGCCATCGCTGGACCTGCTCAACTGGGAGCTGGACGCTTACGCCGTCCGGCGCGCCACGGACCTGACCACGCGGCCCATGAAACACGTCCAGATTCCGGCTCCGGTGAACGGGTCGATCAAAAAGAAGGGTCAAGTATCCACGGCTTCGCCCATCACGGTGTTCCAGGCCAGCGACGATCGCGCCACGGAACTCGGGGCCACGTACTATCGCGCCGGGGTAACCGTCTACAATCGGTACGGATCGCTGGTGCCGCCCGGGACCCGCTCGGTCTCCTCCCTGAATAAAGATGAAGCCGCGGTGCCGGGCGCCGACGGCAATTGGACCAGGCGCTTCATTCCCGCACGCATCACTGCCGACGCTTCGGCTCCCGCGGACTACAAGCCTCCCAAGCCTGCCATTAAGTACATCGTTCCGCTTACCGGGGCAACCACCGCCACTCAGCCGGCCGCCTCCAGCGTCCTGGTTGTGGTTCAGGGACCCTGGTATGCGATTGCCGGCCTCGCCGAAGACATTTCCGCATCCATCACTCAGTCCGCAACTCCCGTCGCGGCAAACGACCCCGTGCCCGTTCCTGAAGCCGGGGCCGACCCCATCCTGTTCAATGGGCCCAGAGCCAACCTGCCTACGACTTTCGACGAATACGGCCCGCTCTACCCATCGGAGAAAGTACAGAATCCACTCTTCCATGGACCCGTCGGCCACACTTTCGATCAATCCGACGTCAATCCCCTCTGGGTCACGTCCAGCTTCGTTCTTGACCCGCCGGGCTCGAACAAAGTGCCCGCTCAGGAGGGCACATTCGCGCGCGTTCAATTCACCCGGAGAGTGCATCGGCAGGGCGTCGTCGTTCAGGACGCTACGGCGATTCTGAGCGTTCCTTCCGCGGACTTTGAAAGCGAACCCACGGATCCGGTATGGGTCCAGTTCCTTCCCAGCCGGTTTCTTCCTCTCAAGCCGTCGTTTGACGAGCTGAGCCTTTCATATGACGCCCCATCGAAACAGGTATCGATCGTAGACGATGCCATGCCGATTTGTCTGACCTTGAATTCCTACAGCCTTGGATCGAACCTTCACCTACTTTTATTTGGGCTGCTGCTTACTCAACAGGTCAACGATATGCTGGGCCGGCTGAACCAGGAGCGGTTCATCGACTTGCAGTTCCTGAAGCCTTCAGCCAATGAGGAAACGACTGCGATCTGGGCCAATTTCGCGATTCCAAAGGGCGTAGCGGCAACCGATCTCATCGGCCGCATCGTGGTGATCCAGCGCCAGGTGGATACAACCACCGGCTGCGGCACCTCCGCAGCCCAATGGCCCTGCGACCTGACCACTCGCGACGAGTTGTGGAAGGAAATGTTCCCCGGCCTGGATTCTCCCAGCCAGAAGGACTCTCCCGACCAGAAGAATTCCGACGCGGTCGCGCGTATTGTAGCCGTTTCGCCCCCAATCCCCGCTACCGATGTCTCCAAACGCCTTCTCACTTGTGTCCGGGATACGTCATTGCCCGTATAGGAAAAAGCCATGCTTCTCACTCGCCGCACATTCATGCAGACTTCTTTGGCAGCTTCAGTCAGCGTAGCCGCGGAGTCCAGCCATGCCAGATGGCTGCTTAACTCTTCCAATCCGATCCGGATCGGGGTCGCGGGGCTCGGCTCTTCCGCCTCCGAGCACCTCGCCTTGTACGGCGCCATCCCCGGCGCCCGAGTTGCACACATCGCCGATGAATCCGCCGCCCTGGTCGATTCGGCCCTGCTCCAGCTAAAGGAAAACAACCATCCCGCGCCCCGGGTGTCCCGTTCCATCAGCGAATTGCTTCAGGACCCGTCGCTGGACGCGCTCTCGCTTCCAGCCGAACCTCCGTCCGCATGCAGGGCTCTCGAGCACGCCTTGAACACGGGCCTGCCGGTTCTCGTGGATGTTCTTCCCGCGTCGTTCTCGCCGGAAGTGCATGAGCGGACGGCCCGGCCGCCGATTCACTTGCGCATTGCGGACTTCACCTATGCCGGAGCCGCGCACGACATCGATTCCTGGTCGAATCGCAATGCGGAAACAGCGCAACGCTTGATCCCCATGTCGGCCCGCCTGAGTCTGGAAACCGGTTTGACCATCGCTCAGACTCGAGCCGTAATGATCTCCGCGCTCAACGCGCTGCTCGCCCACCGGACGATTCCGGCCGGAGAGCTGATCCGCTGGTCCGGCGCGCACGATGCCGTCATTGCCGGGTATGGCTCGCCGGTCGCCGGGATTCGCCTTCCGCATTTCCCCAACGGATCGGCGAAAGTCGAAATCGATCTGCTGCCCCGCCATTCGGGCGCGTCTGTTCTCTGCCTGCGGCGAAGCAACGGAGCGCTGGAGTTGCCGTTATGGCGGCGGGCCGATGCCCAGGCTTCGCTTCAGACGGTCACGCGCTTTCTCCATAGTGTTCGCACCCATCGCGGAGTCTCTCCCGGGCTTGACACAGCTCTGGCCTGTTGCCGGGTCGTCGACACTCTGTTGGGACGGCTTCGCATTGCGGCATAGCCGGACATTGCCCCGGGATTCGAAATGAAATCAAGCCGAAGGAGAAAATGATGATTCAGGTCCTGGTTGAAAACACCGATGTAGCCCACGATCTGTTCGCCACCGTGACAGATCTAAACACCAGCCCTCCCTCGATCGCGCTGAATAATCAACGGATCAACGTGGGAAAGCAAGCCAGTGTGAGCGTGCAGGAAGATGGAAATGGCAATTGCCTGGTCAACGTCCATACCATCAGCGCCGATGACGGAACGGTTCAGAGGGACTTCGACAATCAGAGCGTGGCGGCGAACGGGGTGATTCAGGTCGACGTCTTCTGAGATTTCTCGTTTTTCGCAATTCATCAAACCTCCCCACAACTCCGGATTTTCCAGAGGCCGCCGGCTTCAGACGATTCGCATTGACGGTTGTACACCTTGGAGGCCCGGATCGGTACAAAGGAGACTGCCTTGAGACCTACGGTGACTCTCGCGATTCCCATGCTCCTGGTGGCGGGAATCTTTATCTCGCGAAGCGCGGGTGTGGACGCCCGGACAAGCTGCGCGTTGGATTCGGATTGCAGTTGCGGACCGGATTGGTGTTTGAACGACCCGCGATTCCCGACCAAGCTGGCCGCCAAAAAGCAGAAGATGCGAGATGCCGGCTTTTCCGACGATCTGGTCTCTCTGCTCGATCGCGACGGACCGTGCGTGGCTGCCGTCGACCAGGGACCGGACACCTTTTTCATCAAGCATCGTGTTGGTCAGGGG
The DNA here is from genome assembly GCA_963730805.1 of uncultured Acidobacteriota bacterium. GTDB lineage: Bacteria > Acidobacteriota > Terriglobia > Terriglobales > Acidobacteriaceae > Telmatobacter. The sequence goes on from CAVSTL010000004.1 coordinate 196,064, forward strand.
TGGGACACGCGGGAGTTGAATACGGAAAGGGAGGAGGCGGCCAAGGCGGAGGTGCTGAACGGCACTGCCGAAGCGTATTACAAATTCAATACCAATCGAGCGTTCTCTTGTTGTGGCCAACCTGCTTACAATAAGCGCTCTGACTGGAATGAAGGACTCGATCTGAACATGAGCTTAGCAATCGTGTGCAAGAAGTCTGGGGACCACGTCTCTTGCGATTTCGGGAAGTGAATAGGAGGGCTTCGTTCTGGAAATGCGATTCACGGGCGAAAATTTGGCAGCCCGCCGTCTGACAACCCTCGTCTGTTCTCTCTAGTAAAGTTTCGAACGCGTATTGGGAGAAATCAATCGCCCCATACATTGAATCGCGCGCTGTCTTTCCGTCAACGCTGCAGGTGCCGAGGTTCAGTGCACGTTCTGGTGCACGTACGGCTCCGACGTGACTGCCATCTGCTGCGACAGTAAAGGTTAGTGGTTGGGCTGTTCAGGGCTTGAAATCGCGCGACTACCACTGAGCACTCGGAAATGTATGCCAATGCCTGCGTTCGTGACGGTTGATTCTCGTGGGGCTAAACATCGACAAGCCTCGATGAGTGATCCTAGGATCAGGTCCAGAAACGGCGTCCGAGTCCGCGAAGCCGACGTTTGGCCCTTTGTGGCCTAACCGTTCCGCTTCTGGTTTGTTCGCTCTTGTTCAGGTCTTACTGGGCGCAAAACGGGAGAACTTCACCTTAGTAGGCAGAGTGAATGTGGATCTCGAGCGGGCTAATTGGACGAGGGCGTCGGAGACTATTTGCGATGCGTGCCGTCCGCGTATCATCGAAGCTCCTTCGTACCGCTGCAGCATATACTCCTCGTGCGTAGGATAGTAGCCGGAATAATCACCCGCGTAGCCGATAATCGAGGCCGACGCGGCTCCCGCAGCGCCTTTGAGTGCTCTCTCTAAACGAAACGCAGTCGTGACCGTAGGCTCCCCCGGATACGTCGCGAACTGATGGCCCGCCACTTTCAGCGTGTGGATCGGCACGAAATCGGCGGGCGCCAATCGGAATATAGCTTTCAAAATGGCTTCCACTCCAGGCACGCCCAGCGATTTTGGAAACTGAGGGTCCTTGTGATCGAAATCTGCGGAAACCATGCTCTCCTGCGCGAAAAGCGGAAAAAGTGAGCTATGGCCGTCCATCGCCCCGCCCAATGCCGGCGCTCCAATCACCCACGCCTGCCGTTTTTTGGGGGGTGGGAGCTTTGCCTCAAGGCAGGCGACGTCAGGCGTCTCCAGGGAAGGTGAGAGCTCCGTGTAACGGATTTCCACCGTAAACGCGTCAGCGTTCTGGACTGCTTGTCTCGTGGCCTGCACTATTCCGTTGCCCACCGCTTTCCCGACCTCGTGAGCGAGCGGCGTTCCATGCGTCCCGTCACACTGCATGGGCGTGATGTCGGCGCCGGCCGAATCCGCGAGCGCGACAATTGGTTGACCACCCGACAGATCGGCAAGCGTCTGGGCGGCAAGATTGCATGCCACGCCCGGCCAGTCGGGGTCGATCAATTCATTCTCCTCACCGAGCGCGGTCGCGTGGCAGGAGAAGGTGGCAAACGCGCCTATCAATGTGTTCGTAGCTTGGGAAACCGCCGCAAGGCAAAAGACCCTCGGGTCGATTGCGAAATGAGAGACGTCCGGAAGGCCTACGGGAGCGCCCTGGCCCGGGCCGTCAACATTCCAGGTGGCGGCTTCTTGGTTCTCGAGAAATGCCGCATGGGCTCGATTGCGCGAAACACCCCAGACCGGAGCGCTCGCCACACCCAGGCGCGCGGGCACGGCTGATAGCGCGGCCTGATTCACCGACTGCGCAATCCCTGCCGCTAGAGCGTCAGCGGTGTTCTGGTGAAACCCGGAGACATCGTTCGAGACGATCGTGTCATACAACGTGTTCCCGAAGTAGTTTCCCGGGCCGGCGTGGGTGTGCGTTCCGGCCAAAATCAGCTGCGGAGCAGCGATTCCCGCCTCGGCGGTCAAGCTAGCCGCCTGATGCAGCAGATACCGCGACGCACACCATAGGTCGAGAAAGCACAGCGCCGCGGTGTGGCCGGCGCCGTCGTCCATGTAGAGTGCCCGCGCGAACAGCGGATTCGCCACCTTGTGGGCAGTTTTTGACGCCAAACTGTAACCGCCCATCGCGATCGGTAGGCTCGGAGTGATGGGGACCACCCCCACACCGCAGCGGGGAACGCCGGTTGCTTTGGTCGTTTTGGCGGTGCCTGTCTTCACTTCAAATGTGACCCGGCGGCGGCTGGACGCGCGTGCGAATATCTTTTCGATGGCGCGAAGTTTCGGCGACAGTGCGGTTCGTGAAGGAGCGTGCATTGTGGTTTTACCCTCCAGCGAGATTTCGAAACGGGGGATAGGTAGCCATGATATCCAGTAGGCGCCATTGGCGGGTTTTGCTGTGTGAGTAACCGTTGGCAGATATTATCGCCCAAAGTTGCACCCGGCGTTGCGGCGGAATGTCTACATCGAACACTGACCCCTGTCGGGGAATCTGGCCTCAAGGAGAGCTGCTCATTTCCTTAACGTCCTACAAAGTAATTACGCTTGACAACAACCTTAAAGTATGGTGCGCTGTTTGACACACGACTATCGGGCATTCCCCGGTTACTTATGGCAGAGCAGTTCCAATGAGACGAGGAGCCCTGTGACTTTTCTCTTCCCCACGGCACAAGGTGTGCCTCAGGTTTTCGTGCATCAGTATCTCGTGAATCCAGTATTTCGCTAACCCGGTTGTAACGCATTTGTTGGTTAACTCTGCAGGATGGAATCCGGCAGTAAGCCGATTCGCGTCTGTTCAAGCCTAATCGAAAAAGTGAGGTTTTGTGCTGCATTCGATTACTGGAAACGCGTCGACTCTTCTCCGGGCTGTTCGCAACGGCTCGACGGCTTTTCGTGAAAACAACCGGGTCGTTCAAGCTGCCATGGCGAGACATTTCCGAACTCGATCTCGAGCTTTTGTGTCGTCGTTCCAAGAGTCAGTATCGACCCGACTCAAGTCTGCGTCCGAGTTAATCCTTTCGGATGTGCAGCGGGCTTCGGAGCCATTCTACGTATCGAATCACACGGAAGTTGCCTTAGCCCAGTCCGCAATGAATGCCTCTATCGATCTGAACTCAAGCACATCGCTTTCACATTTTGGCGCTCCATTTGAGCAATTTGGAGAGGCCGATCCCGGCTGGATTGAATGCCTGATAGACGCGTTTATCACCCTGTTCCGAGGTCCGGCGGACTTTGTGTCACATCAGTCACTGGGCGACTTTCTTTTTGACCTCAATGATTCCTGCTCGATCGCACTTCTGGCTGATTGGGGAGCCAATGACACGGCAGCACACAACGTAGCTAGCCAGGTACGTGCCATAGACCCCGATCTCTGTATTCACCTGGGGGATATATACTATGCCGGTCAAGAAAACGAGTCGCAGTCATTTCTGCACATGTGGCCTAAGTACGAGACTTTGAGACAAACTACTCCACCGTTCAGCAGTTATGCACTGAATGGCAATCACGAAATGTTTTGCGGGGGCCACGCCTACTTCGGGAGTATTCTCACTGCTTTCGGGCAACCTGCCAGTTACTTCGGACTAAGGAATAAGAACTGGCAGATATTGGGATTTGATTCCGCCTATATCGATCAGAGGTTGCTAAATCCTGAGCAAGCTTCAGCACTTTCAGACCGCGATTCAGTGGTCGGCAAGCAATGGACTTGGTTACAGGACAAAATCGCAAGCAGTGGCGGCCGCAAAACAATTCTTTTGTCACACCATCAGCCGTTCTCTGCATTTGAAGCCGAACAGAATCAATCTGAGCAGTTACGCAAGGATGTGACGGACCTCCTCATTGCATCAGGCAATGTTAAGCCTTTCGCGTGGTTCTTCGGACACGAACACAGATGTACCATCTACGACGATTCGCGGGTAGGCTTTAAGGCCAGGCTGATCGGGAACGGATGCATTCCACACTTGCCTCCTCCCGAGAACTATCACGCGCCCAAGGATTGTGTGCCGTTTCTGCGTATGAACACGGGGCACACAGAGAACGGCGATGCTTTGTCCGGCTTCGCCCTGCTGCGTATTGACGGACCGAACGCCTCTGTTAAATACGTAAATGAGAACGGCAGCACGTTCTATGACGAGGAGTGGAAGGGCTGAATGAAGCCGGCGTACCACATCTGTTCGCGAAGGAAGGAGAGCCATGAACGAATCTCTAGCCACTAGATCCGAAAGTCGTGAGTTCGCGTCGCGAGACCTTAGCAAGGGAGTGATCGTAGTGTTCTCCGGAGGGCCGGTCGACATAATGAATCCGGCCGATGTGCTCTTCCGTATGGATGATTTGATCGCTGGGGTGAACGGGGATCCATTTGTGGTGTCCGCAACCGGGGGGCAGGGCTTGAAGTTCGTCCTGATTCCGCACCAGCCTAGTATTCATATCCACCAGAGCCTGAGACCCGAGGTAGCCGAGGCGCTGGATGGAACGGATGCTTCCCCAATAATTCTCGTGGGGCATTCAAACGGCGGAGCCGCAGTAGTCGATCTCGCTCGTGATCTTGAGTCCCAAGGCAAGACAGTCGACTTGGCATTTACCGCCGATTCCGTTTTCACCCTCCTCGATATCGGACACGTGAGAGACGTGAATCGCATTCCGCCGAATGTTCTTCTGAATGTGAATTCGTTTGTGATTCCCGATCTGGAGCTCTTCTGGTTGCTGCCATTCCCAATCGGGAAGGCCAATCAAAGAGAGTCCGGGACAATTGAAGGCATTCTAAACATTGGGCTTCCGTTCCAGGAGCCGGGCGCAATTGCACACCATGACGCGTTTTATGATCTTGCCGGCGGGGACAAGTTGATATTCGGCGGCTCTAAATTCCCTGAGATGATCAAGCAAACGATATTGGCTGTACTGCGTGGTGAGACACGCGATCAGGTATTTCAAGAAGCCAAAGCAAATCTCCAAACGCTTGCAAATGACGTGCGGGTGCCGATTGACTTCCAGACTAGTGACGAACACATCACCCTTGAGCCTGCCGGTACTCAAGGGCGAACTCAAAGGCCGCGCATGCCTGACCCCACAGTTAGCGAACTGCGGGATCTAATGCTTCAAGTTGAAGCCCTGAACCTGAGGCTAAATTCGCGAGCAACGAAAACATGACTCTCGCTGATTCAGAAGTGGTTGTCTGCTAGGACCAGTTTTCGTCATGTCGGCTGGACCTGAGGTTCGGCAGACTTGTTCAGGACTTCAATCCGCTTCACCTGTCAGCCGGCGGGGACCAGCTCGCGTTCAAGGCGCTTGATCTCGAGCATTCGGACAGCGTGCTGAGGATCGGGGAATCCATGTGCCTTTTCCCATCGTTGTAGCTGAGGTAGTAGGACCCTCCCCCGGGAGAGGGACAGGTTCGAGCGTTATCTCCAAATCACTGATTGAGCCCGGATAGGTAGCCGCAAGTCTTTGGGCTGTATCTGAAGTGCAAGTCTTTGGGCCGAAGACGCGAAACGTCCTAGCCTTGCATTTGTCCATGTACCCGCAATTTCCAATTTGGGAAGTGGAAACTTAACTGCCTTTTACCGTCGTTCAACGGGTTCAAACCGCATCGGGACGCCAAAATTTGGTGCATGTTTTGGTGCATGTTCAGATTGGATATCAATGCCAATCAGTGCGACATAATGCAAACTCGAAATGGCGCGCAGGTATTTAATTCTGTGTAACTTATGCGAATCCATGCGGTGACGTGCAGCTTGCTGCAAACATCCCGAAGTTTGGACTCAAAATCCGAAGCGTGGTGTGTCTGCCCCAATTTGACGGTGGCAACCTTCAGGCGCGGCTGTCTGTTTGAGTTTTTGAGCAGACGATTGACTGTTTCTTTCGTGCCAGCTTCGCCTTTCTTTGCTCTACCCTAAGACGCCGGCGGCCCTCGGAGATCAATTTCCGAACATCATAATCTGGTTCAATTGCCTGAGCGGCTTCGTAACGGACGCGCGTTCTCTGATGAGAATAAAATTCCCGCATCTTCTGGCTCACATGGCCGCTGATTGCGTTCACCAATTCGCCGTCGACTCCGTTTTCAAGCATGCGCGTGATAGCGTGGTGGCGAAGATCGTGCGGGCGCAGCTGGTAGAAGCCTGACAAGTCTCGAAGATGGTTCCAGGAACAGCGCAGGAACCAACGAGTGGCAGGCCGCGTGGGGTCGTATTTGCCGCGCTTCTCACGGAACGGGAACAGATAGTGTTCGGGCTCGGTGCAGCCCAGCTTGATGGCGCGCTGGTACACCTTGCTGATAGCCCAGCGCGCTACGTCATTAAGTGCGATCTTGCGCGGGCGGTGGTCATTCTTGCAGGCCTCCGGCGGAATGTAGATCTCGGAAATTTCACCCTTTGGCTGAAGGTATACGTTCTCAAGCTTGAGACGGCGAAGTTCAATCCCGCTCGCCGTGGTGTTGTTCGTAATGGCGGCCACGCAGTAGGCAAGTTCCGCTTCCGGGTAGCCGGCTACTTTTCGGAAAAGTTCCTCCTCTTCCTTTTCGCTCAGAATCTGGCGTGGGCTCCAGTTGGGCACTGTGAGAGGGAAGTAGTACGGGCGAATCTTCTCCCACTCATTGCAGGCGCGGAGCATCTGCGCCAATACGTTGAGTTCGTGATTGACGCGCGCGTTGCTGCCCAACCGGGTCCAGGGGCGATGCACATTGCCCATAACCGCCATGGAGTTTGAATGGCGGGCCACCTGGTAGGCCCTCAGCATGCCGGGGTTGATGGAGCGCATTACCACGCCCTTGAAAAACTTTGTGAGTGCCACGATGTACTCGTCGACTGCTTCGTGGGTCCGATCCCTCAGTGCATTGGAATTGCGGCGCACCCTTTGCCAGACCTTGGCAGCCTCCGGGAACGTCTGGTTTGCCATTCCCAGCAGATCGGCTTTCATCAACTCATCGAACGCCTGGCAAGCAGGGCAGTTGATGTGGTCGGCTGTGTGAGGTTGATCGGTATTGATTTTAGGCATGCTTCGCAGGGGATCTGAGCCTGGACCATTCGCACCACCGAATCGATGATTGATGTCTTGTGAGGTCGAGGGTATGTTCACGAACTGGCCAAAGCACAAGCCTTTGCCGCGGGCACTCTTCAGGCCCTTCAGCAGGGGGTTCGTCTCTGGGTTTTCGGAGGTTTCAGAAACGGGGGCGAGGGCGGGCGCAGATCCTCTCCTTACGGCGGTCATGTGGTGGTTTCCTTCACGGTTCTTTGGCTTGAAAATTGGTGAAGACGCCGAATCTATGCGCAGGGAAACTGCTCTAAAATGGCTTTAGAGCACCGGCCGAAAGGGCGCACGTCGAATGCCAAAGATTGGGAAGTGTAGAGGAATGAGAGACTTGTGTAACCCCCGGCCGATCCGGTTTAATGCGCCGTTCTTCTAAGCCGGGGGTTGTGGGTTCGATCCCCGCCTCGCCTACCATTTAGAATGAATAAGTTAGACAACGTTATTTTCATCTCTAATTTTGCTGTGGGGGAAATTGTGGGGATGCTCCTTGAATCCCACGCATGTTCAGAGAATCCACAGCCAGCCGCTTGGCCTCATTCCTAGCATGGCTGTACCATTCCATCATCTTCCTGGACATGTGACCTGCAAGTGCCATGACCGTTTGATCTGAAGTCTGCCCATCCGCGAGCCTGGAGATGAACGTGTGCCGCAGATCATGCAAGCGGCATTCCACCCCAGCCAATTTCCGGCAAGCACGCCACGCCACCTTCCAGCTCCCAATCGGCTTATCCGGATTGCGATTCCATACGGCAACAGTTCCATGTTTGTATCCGTTCTCGCCGTCCAGCCCATATCGCTCTGAAGGGAAGACAAAGTGGCAGGGAAGAGGATTCCGGAAGTCATGACGCCATTGAATGAGCGCGGAATACGCATCCTGATTTAACGGAACTACCCGACCTTCACCGCCCTTTGTCTTGCATCGTCCCACAGAGAGGAAATGCTCCAAGAGGTCCACTTGCCTCCACTGCATCGTCCGCAACTCCGAGACTCGAAGGCCGGTATTGAACAGCACCACGAGCGCGGGATAAAGTGACTGGCTTCGACTCTGCTTTGCTGCAGTCAGCAGGCGGTGGACTTCATCCGGGGTGAGAGCTTTGCCGATTCCCTCGGCTTCACGTAAAGGATGAAAATCTGGTTCCAGTTGATGCCACACTCTGCGCTCTCTCAAGACCATCCGAAGGACTGCAGTTTCCATATTGACCTCACGCGATGACGCGCCACTTTTTCTCCGCTTAAGCTGAAATGCAGCGATGTCTGCTGCAGTAATTTTCGTGACCAGCAACTTGCCGAATTCGGGAAGCAAATGGCTCATTTTGAGTGTGTAGATTTCAAGTGTGCTATCGGTCCACCGGGCGCTGGCAGCAAGCCACGCTCTTGCGGCCACGCTGAATAAAATCGGCTTTTGGCGCTGAACTCCCCCCACAGATTTTTCAAGGCCGCGACGGCGTTCCCGCTCAATTTCACCGGCTAACGTCTTGCTGCTCGTACATGCAGACTCACGAATGCGCTGTCCGCAGAAGCTGAACTCATACCACCATTTTCCACCGCGTTTGAATAAGCTCATTCCTAATATCCTTTCTTGTTGATCTCCTTCTTTTTTGCTTGCAGCTCACGACGATGTTTTCGAATGGACGCGAGATGCGCGTGATAATTACTGCAGTATTCTTTTCTACCTCTGACCTCAAAAACCTGGTCGCAATCGTTCAATGCGCAGACACGGGTCTCGATTCCGCGAAGATTGTCGAGATAAATCGTGGCAAGGATGGCATCGAGTGATGCTCCTGCCACTACGCGCGCGCGGAGCCTATGCTTTTTCTCTGCATTACCAGCAGCGCGTTCCGCTTGGCGCCGCGCGAGAACCGCATGCGCGTCGTGCCATGCCCTTGAATTTTGGATATGAGCTTCTGGTTTCGAGAATATTTCCGCGATTTCTTCACGATACAAATATCTGTCACGCTCAATTCTCAATCCAGTTGGAATCCCTTGTATCCAAAGGAATGTCTGTTCTGGAGCACTCCACACTTGCTCTTTCATTTCCATTAGATCGTCTGACCAGAATTCATGTTCATCGAAGTTTTGCTTGAGATCAGGCATCTGATATCCGAACAACGGAAAGTCGTCTAAGGGATCCAGCACGCGAAGGCGCCTGACTAAGGTCTGCCACCGCCTGAATGCTCCCCAAGTGAGTGCGGCTGCTGATGAGCTAGTTGTATCGGGGGTTCCCGGAAAACTGCCGGTTAGTCGAAGGAACTTGAATGCTTCTTCGGCGGAGCCTACATGTTCGAACCACTCTCGGAGCTCATAAGCGTCCAAGGGGGAGTCATCCCAGCCGAGTGTGGGCTTCTCTTGAGTGCACAGACGAAAGACGGGCTCTTTCCCGCGATACTCCATCGAGACGCACTTCTCAATGGGGCAATAAACCACCGTGATTGGCATCGCTGGAAGTACTCTTTCACCGTCGTGCACACGCAGAATGCGGATCAAATCCTCATCATTCTTGTGCGATATCTTCGGGTTAAAATGTGCCACGAAATGTTCCTTTTATTGTGGCATTATCAACGAATAAAACTATAGTACGTGAGCGTGCAGGAGGGGAAGAGAAATGGCAACGAGGCTTTTAAAAGTACCGGAGGCAGCAGCGATGCTCGCCTTATCCCCCAAAACGGTGTGGCAATGGATTGGTGCGAGGCGGATCTCTGTGGTTCGGTTGGGCCGCGCCGTGCGCGTCCCGCAGATCGAAATCGACCGGCTGACGGAAGAGGGAACAACTCCGGCGCGCAGGGCAAGGGAGTGAAGGGCCGCGGCGTCGAAGGAATGCTTCTAGCGGTGGCGCCAATTCTGAACGCAAAACGCCGTCATAGGATGTGCGGCCACAGCGCCTTTACATTCCCAGTGTTCGCGGATTCGTGCATCCAGGGAGGGCAGATGCGTCGCAAAGAGCCATGGTTCAAGTTCTGGGCAACTGACTATCTCACGGACCCGGACGTGGATGCGCTGACTCTTGAGGCCCAAGGGTTGCTCGTTCGGATGTGGTGCGTATGCAGCCAAAGGGGAAACATCCCGGAAGATCCAGAGGAGATTGCGAGACTGACGCGCTGCAAACGGCAAATTGTTTCGCAGTGCGCTTCGCACTGCAAGCCGTTCTTCAAGTTGCGCGATGGATTGCTCTATTCAGAGCGAATGGAGCGGGAAAAAGAGAAATCTGAGACGGCCCGCGCGAATGCCGAAAAGCGCTACAAGAAAGGGACCCGCACACCAGAGTATGCAAACGGCACTGCAAATGGCATCGCAAGCGGCACAGCGAAAGGGGTTGCTCAGAAAGCCAGAAGGCCAGAAAGCCAAGAGCCAGAGCTCACAGAGACTTCTTCGCGCAGAGCGCGAGAGGGCTTCCGACGAACGCCACACAACTTTCAAAGCCGCAATCAAGGCTTATTGGGACGCCAAGAATCCTGGGATAGACATGCCGTGGGGAGGCGCGGAAGGCAAAGCCCTAGGAATATGGCTGCGGGAAGCCCCGCACATCACCTTGGAGCATTTCATCATCTTTCTTCGGGCTCGGTTCCGGTCGGAGGTCAATCACGGGGATCGGCCATCGAGGTGGATTCGTTGGGTCACGACCTACGCAGACGGCCCGGTAGACAGGTTCGGTAAGTCAATTTAAAAAGGGGGATTCCGATGGAACGAGTAGACAGAGCGTCACTAAACAGCGCGTTGACAACAACCGGCGAGCAATTGCAAAGGCGCTTGCCCGACGAGGAATCCACGGCCCTTGGGATTCTCCTGGAGCGAATGGCAAGACGGTATCCCTCTCAGGATGTGGAGGACTCGATGGAGGAGTATCTGACGGATTACGAGGCTCTGGTCCTCAGATACACCCTTCAGAAAGTCGAGGAAGCGGTGGCGGCGCTGAGGATTGACCCGAACCAAAAGTTTTTTCCACGTCCCGACGAAGTGGCGGGAGAGATCGAGCGCCAGCGCTTGAAGAAGGTTCCTTCGCACGTCTATGCGAGAGGCTGAGCATGAGAAAGACTGAACCATCAGACATGGACGCGGCAGTTCGAGAACTGCTACGTAAACGCAGAGGGGAAAGAGAAGACAACAACGGATTGGGTGAACTTCGATCTCTCTATGAATTGGCATGTGCAAATGTGTGCCGTGATCCGGACGATAGGCAATTTGCTGTGTGGGAAGCAGTGTTACGCAAGTTTCCATACGCGGATGTTGAACAAGCACTTGGGAAATGGTGGAGCAATACTACACCAATTTACTCGGGCGGCGCAGAGCGAACCGAAGGGTCATTCATGCCAACGCCCGCTGATCTGCTGCCTGCGATCTACCGTGCGAGGGAGCAACGCCGAGAATCAGAAAGATTCAAGCCGTGCAATAGGAATGGCTGCATCCATGATGGATGGAAGCAAGTGCAAAATGAGAACGGCGAGTTCAAACCGATTCCTTGCGAATGCAGGCTTACATGGGAAGCAGCGCATGGGATACCACCAGAGTAGGGGCGGTCAAAATGCTTCGAGTCTTTCGGTACGGAACCGTCAGGATCAGCCGGAAATTTACATCCTCGGAAATAGCTGATCTGGAAAACAGGTCCAAAACTGGCTGTGAGTCTGACCAGCTAGCTCGATCGGCTGTGCCACGCTGTAACAGGTCGTCACACGTTGTGACAAGTCGATTGGACGAGCGATCATCCCGAGCAAACAAGCCCGCCGCTTTGCATTCATCCTGGTCGGTCAGTCGCGCAATCGCATTTGGTGATTACAAGACCCCTGGGGCGGTTTCGGGGAGTAATCCTCACTGAGCGCGTAATTCTCCAGCGAGATGCGGTCGCAGTGTTCATTGGAAGCGGCCCGGGCGATGCGCGGGACCGTGAGTTCAGTTGTAACCCGCAGCTTGTGGAGTTTTTGAAGTCGGAGCTGCTGCCGTGGGTACATCGGCAATACCACGTCGCGAGCGATCCGGCAGACACAGTAGTGGCTGGGTTCAGCCTGGGCGGGTTGGCCGCGACCTACACTGCATTCAAGGCTCCCGAGCTTTTTGGAAATGCGATTTCCATGTCGGGCGCGCCTTGGTGGGCGCCGTCTCGCAGCGGCAAGCCGGTTGATTCCGATCCGATGGCGAGACCGGAGTGGCTGGCGCAACAGTTTATCGCTCAGCCGCATCTACCGATCGGGCTTTACCTGGACGCGGGCAGCGATGAGGACGGCTCAGGTTCTGAGGGGATACGAAATTCCTCACTCCACATGTGGGATGTGCTACTGGCCAAGGGATACGACGCCCGCTATGACGAGTTCGACGGTGGGCACGATTACCTGAGTTGGCGTGAAGGACTTGCCGACGGCCTGATCTTTCTCCTCGGGGCGTCAACTTCTGAGACGCCTGCCAAATAACTCAAGGCTCGAGGCCGGAACCGAGGAACAATTCGTTCCTCGAAGTTTCGATCAAACAGTTTTGCGCCGTGTCTCGCCATTGGGCTGAGAAGCCGCGATTCGAAGTTTTTCAGGTGTATGACCGGCTACCCTTCAGTCTAGACTTTTGCACTACACGAGACGCTCGACACGATTTCTCCCGGGATTACTCCCCCAGATGTCGGCATGGCGACACGAATCCGCGGGCCGTCTGCAGGCAAGGTCGCAGGCGCGATGGGCGTTTTCGAGGACTAATCTATGGCTCACCGCCTAACTTGTGTTCAATGAGCGCATTGGCCCCACTAATTGCTGTTCCGGACGGGTGAAGATTGCACCGCTATGGGCGCTGTCTGTTGCTGCAATGGTGTGCGCCATTAGGATTTGAGACAAGCACCGTTGCCGGACTGTCCCGTGCCCGGACGTTCGAAGCCAGCATTTTCCGGGCACAGACCGGAAGAAAACAATTCAATGATTTCTTCATCGTATTACAATTTCTCGACTGAAACCGTCCCGCATCGCTTCCCATTTAGGCGAGTCTGATCCTACAACTTCATAGAACCGAGGGTAGAGTCCTTGACCATACACGAATTCGATCGACGAATGTTCGCTCATGTGGGCACGATTTGCGCAATCTTGGGTTACATCTTGGCGGCGACGTGTGCGGCAATGAGCGCGGAAGTGACGGTGACCGGACGGATTGTCAATCCGGCTGGGGCAGCCGTGTCGGTCGCGACGGTCATGATTTCTTCCCTGTCACGGTCTCTCCTTTTGATCCCAGAACCGGTACATCCCGACGGTACGTTCTCGGTCACAATCGACGGCAAACGCGGAGACGCGCTTCGTTGCGAAGCATCGGCTCCCGGTTATTCCACGGAGTCCAGAAACTTCGAAATCGACTCGGAAACTCAATCAATCGGAACTATCGTGCTGAAGCGGGCAGCGGAACTCAAGATGGGAGACGTAGTTCTGGAGCAATCTGGAAACCAAGAGGAAGACTATCTCGACTTCTTCTTATCAAACGAATCGGAAGTAACTTCTGAGGTCCGCGCAATTCAAGTTGTGGGAAGCGCCACTTCCAAGACCGGCTGCCTCGATTACGCACCAGCGCTCTCCCTTGACGTTAAGACTCTGACCCCTGGCGGGAAATTATCAACTGTAGAGATTTCCGACAACCAGACCAAAACGATCGATTCCATATCGGCAAAGGGCGGAGCGGAGATACTTCCCTGCGGACAGTGCCGCATTGATCTAATGGTCCCAATACTCGTCAGAATGGCTCCGCATGAACAACGCAAGCTTCGCTTGAGTCTGCCTCGCAGCTTGCACGCCAAGGGGAGAACCTGCATTCCCATAGACACATGGGCCAGTTTGGTGGTTCGTGTCATCAAAAGCACGGGCGATAACATCTCCACTGTGGTGCACTAGCAACGACCATGATATTAATCTCTGACCTTTCGGACAAGCGAGCCTCCGTACGAGTCGATGGCGGTGTGCACGAAGGGCTCAAACTCACCGTTCCATCAGTCCTGGCAACGTGGTCAGGGGTCAGCCGTCTCGGCAGTATATTCCTGGCCGCGTATCCTTTCCTAAGTATTCTCGTCGACGCCCTGAGCAGTGTGGCTGGACTCGTCGGCGCGGTGTACATCATAAGTTCGACAGTTCCCAACCCATCGTCTTTAATCGCCGACCGCCTCCAGTACCGCTACGGCCAATTTCTCCGCCGCTGCGCAAAGATCGCTCTACCACCATTGCTTTTGCTCGCGCTCTATGGATTGTGGCGGGCGGCTCCCGTTGGACTTGCGAAGCATGATCGGTTGGCGGGGTTTGTCTGCTCGACATCCGATGGCGGCCCCATCCCGAATGCAAATGTGAGCGTACTCAATGAACGCGGCGCACTGATATCCACGCCCGCCTTTCCCACGGATAGCACAGGGTACTTCATCGCACGGCTGAATTGGTGGGCTAATTCCCCGGCGAGCATTTCAATCTCGGTACCGGGATCGTTAGAAGTGAAAACAAGAATCGATGATTACGCAACCAACAATGTCAACGGGTGCCGGCTCACGATGGCAATCCCGGATGCCCGACATGCAACGAAGGCTTGGTATGTGAAGCTTTCAGGGAGACCTACCAATCCATGAAAAATCCTTTAATGTGTTTGCCTCTAGTTGCTGTGTTACTCACGACGCACGCGATGGGACAATCCTCCGATCGGTTCGCCGAGGTGATGAGGGGTCTGCCAGACGAAGCCAAGCAAGCGTTATTGCAGGCATCCGTCGCAAATGCCAGCGGGAATTACCAGTCGGCGATCGATATTCTGATGCCTTTCTCCAAGTCTGAACCGCACCCGGCCATCTCTCTCTTTATGGGTGAAATGTACGAGCGACTACAAGACTATGAGAACGCCGCCCGTGCATACGGCTCCGCTCTGGGCCTCTGGAACGAGAATCCGCCGCAGCTGCCAGGGAATATCTTCTGGAAATACGGAAGGAGTCTGCTGAAAAGCGGCAGGTTTACCGATGCGCAACCTGCATTAGAACGAGCTCTTACCATCTCCGGATATGAAAGCGATTCACGCGTTTTAGTGGATTTATCAACTTCCTATCGGAAGGGGGGAGATATTGCCAAAGCATACAAGACCGCGCTGATTAACGTCTGCGAAAACGCTCTCGAAGATGAAAGCTGGGATTCTTTACATGAGATTACCCAGATCGAGCACGTAGACCCGGACAAGGGTGATTCTGACTCGATCTCACGATCCTGGTGTCCAACTGTCGAAATCACCAAATACGAGCGGCCTTGGAACTGGACAGCACAATCCCGAGCTG
The DNA here is from genome assembly GCA_963730805.1 of uncultured Acidobacteriota bacterium. GTDB lineage: Bacteria > Acidobacteriota > Terriglobia > Terriglobales > Acidobacteriaceae > Telmatobacter. Next base: position 211,372 of record CAVSTL010000004.1, read on the forward strand.
AGGCCGCTCCAGCCTACCTCGAGGCTGCTGATAAACTCGCAAGGCTCGGGCGGCAGGACTTATCCCTCTCGTATGTCATTTTATGCTCGCGGGCGGTTAAAGACCTGGCGAACGGGAAAAATGACTACGACCCCACCCAGTTGTTGACCGTATTCGATGAAGTGAAGATCGATCCGCCTCTTGTCGCTGCCAGATATATCGTTCTGGTGGATATCGTGGAGTGGCAGGCGACTAAGGGTCACATTGGGCATGCAGTCACTGCTCTTGGAGACGCGGCCGATGATTCTGAGGCTCTTTTTCGGATGACTAATCGCGGGACAGACTTAGATTTAATTGCGCGCCTTGCCAGTCGATTGTCCCGTACGCTTTTCGCCTACGTATCGTTCGATCCGGAAACAGGCCAGCCCAGGAGTAAGAATCCGTATGAGTTTTTGGGAATACAAGCCGGTCAAGCGATGGGCGACAGCTATGGAGAAGTGAGCGATTCGGAGGACTGGGCGAATTCGTTTTCGGTGGTCGTCAGTGGACATGGCGACTTAGCAGGGAAAGATACAAAGATGAAGGCAATCATGGAAACGTGTATTAAGAACGCAAAAATGGAAATCCCTGTGAAGGTTTTTCTTTCCCGGCTAGCTCTTGGTGGCAATTTTGAAGAATCGGATCCCGATGTTGAAGGAACTCCCCTTTCGCAGATTGACGCGGCCATCAAGAACGCTCGACCAGGAAGTATCAGGTCGACAACGATTGAAGCTTATGTCCTCGGCAGACGCCTCAGCCGTATCTCGGCCGAAGTTGAGCGAATGAAGCCAGTCGCTGTAACTGCGGTGCAATTTTCGGCCGATGACTCGTTAATCGTCGCTGGAGGGGCCGATGGAAAAGGGGTGCTTTGGGACCAGCGGACTGGGTCTCCGCGCCAACAACTAGACGGGGCCGAGCATGTTGCCTTCTCGCCTGCGGGGACTTCATTTCTGACAGCCGCTTCTAAAACGGTCACTGTTTTCGACTCGGCAACCACCAAGTCCATTGCCCAGATCGACGTTTCATCCGATATAGAATCCGCCAAGTTTCTTGGTGAATCCGGTATCCTTGTGGTCGCTGATGAAAGCGCGTCGCTTTATGACATAAGATCCAAACGGATGTTGCGTACCGTCCATGAATTCCGAGGTGATTTGATCCCGGTAGCAAGCGCAGCGATTTCAAACGACGGCCAATACCTCGCCCTCGGAACGCAAGGGCTGAGCGAATCGACGAGTTACAAGATATACATCTGGGACGCAAAAACCGGCAAGGAGATCACGAGGCTAGACGGCCACGAATCAACCGTAGGCCAACTGCAGTTTTCCTCCGATGGCCACTACCTTTTGTCGGGAAGTGACGATAAAACTGTCAGGTTGTGGAGTGTCGCTAGTTGGCGCGAAGTTAGAAAATTTACTGGGCACTCGGACAACATCGCCGGAATCGCGATTACGCGAGATGCAAAGTTAGTCGCTGCTGCGAGCTGGGACAACTCGGTGATTGTTTGGAATGCTGATTCCGGAGCTATAGTGCAAAAGTTCGATGGTAACGGTTGGTGGTTTTCGGGACTGTCCTTTTCCTCAGACGGTCAGCAACTATTGGCTGCAAGTTACGACGGAACGATTAAGACTCTCAATCCGAATTCGGGCGAGCAAATATCGAGTCTCCGGATCAGACCGATCAAGGGGGGTGCAGGAAATAGATGATCCCGCCAGCGGGGCTTGTCCGGCATTCCGGCATACCAGGGCGCAGCCGAGGCAGTCTCAGTTAGTGCATCGTCGCACTCATCGAGGTTCGGATTAGTATCGATATGTCGGCATGGCGACGGGAATCTCGTACAGTCCCGCCGAGCTGTGGTCCGAAGAGGTTCCGGGAGCTTGGGGCGTATATGGTTACTAATCCAGGGCGCACGACACTCGTGCCTTTCTTCGCGGCGCGGACCGTCATAGAGACGAAACTTATTTGTGAACGCTGCGGCAGATACTTCGATTAATGAACAACCGAACGAGTCTTTTGAATCTGAACTTATGAACGGAGCGGCTCTTAGCATAGCCTGAGATGGCAAAATCCTATCGATTTCGTTTCTAACATGCGGTACGCTGCAGAGGGAGAACACGTGAAATGATCAAACACTCCCTGTGCTTGGTTGCGATTGTCGCTGCCGGGTGCGTCTCGTTATGCGCCCAGGCGATTCCCGGCCAGTGGTCTGAGCTGGGCCCCGATCTTTTCCTCGATCCCGGGCAATCTGGCGATGACGGAGCGGTCTGGTCCGCATCCTGGGAGACCTCACGCGGTTGGTGGCCCTGGTTCCTCGTCCACAACGAAGTAAAGATGCAACCCGGCGCGACGGTGACCGCTTTGTGGAGCTCGAACCAGACTCATCTCGACTTGTTTGCCACCGGCAATGACGGAGCCGTCTGGTCCACATCCTGGGAGGCCTCACGCGGCTGGTTGCCATGGTTCCTCGTCCACAACGAAGTAAAGATGCAACCCGGCGCAACGGTGACCGCTTTGTGGCGGTCGAATGAGACTCATCTCGATTTGTTTGCCACCGGCAATGACGGAGCCGTCTGGTCCGCATCCTGGGAGGCCTCACGCGGCTGGTGGCCCTGGTTCCTCGTCCACAACGAAGTGAAGATGCAACCCGGCGCGACGGTGACCGCTTTGTGGCGGTCGAACGAGACAAATCTCGATTTGTTTGCCACCGGCAGTGACGGAGCCGTCTGGTCGGCATCCTGGGAGGCCTCACGCGGCTGGTGGCCCTGGTTCCTCGTCCACAACGAAGTGAAGATGCAACCCGGCGCGACGGTGACCGCTTTGTGGCGGTCGAACGAGACAAATCTCGATTTGTTTGCCACCGGCAGTGACGGAGCCGTCTGGTCGGCATCCTGGGAGGCCTCACGCGGCTGGTGGCCCTGGTTCCTCGTCCACAACGAAGTGAAGATGCAACCCGGCGCGACGGTGACCGCTTTGTGGCGGTCGAATGAGACTCATCTCGATTTGTTTGCCACCGGCAATGACGGAGCGGTCTGGTCCGCATCCTGGGAGGCCTCTCGCGGCTGGTGGCCCTGGTTCCTCGTCCACAACGAAGTGAAGATGCAACCCGGCGCGACGGTGACCGCTTTGTGGCGCTCGAACCAGACTCATCTCGATTTGTTTGCCACCGGCAATGACGGAGCCGTCTGGTCGGCATCCTGGGAGGCCTCACGCGGTTGGTGGCCCTGGTTCCTCGTCCACAACGAAGTAAAGATGCAACCCGGCGCGATGGTGACCGCTTTGTGGCGCTCGAACGAGACTCACCTCGATTTGTTTGCCACTGGCAATGGCGGAGCCGTAACGGGACAGGTCAGCGCCATCGCGGTCGATCTCAATAATGATTCCAGCGGCAATATCGTCTACGTAGGCACCTCGAGCGGCGGCCTGTGGAAGTCCACCAACGGCCTGAGCAGCTCCGCGACCTTCACGCTGCTCAGCGATCAGAACCAGAGCCTCTCGATCGGCGCGCTCGCGGTCGACACCAAGAGCGGCGCTCGCAACGTCTACGTGGGAACCGGCGCGCCCGACAACTCCAGCAACGTGAGCGCCTATACCGGCACCGGAATCCTCATCTCGCGCGACGGTGGCCAGACCTGGCCCGAGCACGTCTACGGCACTTCCGACAATCAGCATTCGTTCGTTGGGCTCGGCTTCTCCAATATCCGGGTCGATCCCAACAATTCAAACATCCTTCTCGCCAGCACTGGGTCTGCTTCAGACTACAACTTCGCTCCTGCGACCGCTGTTAAGAGCTATCCGCCCCTCAAAGACATTGGGATCTATCGCTCCACCGACTACGGAAGGACCTGGTCGCAGGTCTACTCTGTTCCCTCTTGGAAGGTCGGATGCAATTGCAGCGGGGACGCGTTCACCGCGCACGTCGACCTCGCGTACGATTCGATCACCGGACGTTACTTCGCCGGCGTCTCCGGCCAGGGCGTGCTCGTCTCCGACACGCAAGGAGCGAGTTGGTCGGCGACCACGCCTGCGATCCCAGGGCTCACCGCGAATCAATTCGTTCGCGTCAGCCTGGCCATGAGCAACGGCAGCCTTTATGCGCTCATCATGACCGCCGTCTTTCCACCCGCACCGTCCAATCCGAAGGTCGACGACGGCGACTTCCAGCTCTGGCGGTATTCCAGCGGTACGGGAGGGCAGCAGTGGGCCTGGTCGTCGATCGGTATGCAATCACGGGGTCTGCCGACGGGCGACCAACTGTTCAAAGGCTTTTTGAACTACGTCGCCGCTCCGCCCAATTCGACTAAGCTGATCGCCGCCTGGCAGTTTCCTTTTGTGATCGATCTGGGCAACTCCAATGGCACCTGGCAACCGATTAGCCCTAATGAGACTGACCAGCACGTAGTCGCGTTCGCGGATGCTACTCATTGGTATCTCGGAAACGATCACGGCGTGTATGTCACCAGTAACGAAGGCGGGAATTGGATGAGCGTGAACAGCAGCATTCACGCAAGCGAGGTCTTCAGCGCGGCGCCGGGCCTCTTTGGATCCGGAAACTTGGCTGTGACCACGCAGGACAACGCCAACGCGATGGGTTCCGACTTGACCTGGAACAAGATCAGTCCGCCTGTCAGCGACAACCCCTGCGGCGAAGGTGGTTACGCGTTTGCCGATCCCAACGACGCTACCGCGTTTTTCACAAGCGGCAATTGGGGATGTCTCTTTTATTCGAAGACGGCCACGACGCCCAACCCGCCTGTTACATCTGCGAGCTTTTCAAACGTGGTCGCCGGCGATTCTCCCGTGTTCACCACGCCGTTCGAGATTCTATCGAGTGATTCTCGTTTGTATTCAGGTGCAACCGGATTTGGCAGCTTCGATTTCACCAAGGCCAGGTTCTTTCTCGGCGGTGGACAGAATCCTTGGATACTCGCTTTCAATCCGGCTGATCAAACGTCAGTGACCAAACAGCTCGCTTCGCTCAATTCTCAGATCAGCTACATCACGACGGTTCCTGGCGATCCGACTTCTGCTTATCTCGTGGTTGGCAACTCGTCCGCACCGGGAATCGCGCCGGCGCCGACGGCGCTCTACCGCATGGATAACATCAGCTTCAACGGCGGTACCACGCTCACATCCATCACCGGCGCACCGATCGACGGCAGCAACCTTGGGCCGGTGGCCGTCTCGCCCCAGGATTCAAACACCATATATTTGGTGAAGTCAGGTTTTCAGCATAGTCAAAAGGTCTTCAAGCGGACCGTGGACCCAACGGGCAATCAAAGCTGGACGAACATCACCGGCACCTCTCTGCCCAATGTGCCGGTGAACGCGATCGTCGTCGACCGTGCTCATCCTTCGAATGTCTACATCGGTACAAACATGGGCGCGTGGAGCATCACCGACGGCGGAGTCCTCAACGACATATGGCAGCCGATCGGCAGCGGCTTGCCCAACGTGCCGGTCATGCAGCTCAACATCTCGGTCAATCGAAAGCTGGTCGCCGCCACCTGGGGCCGAGGCGTTTGGACGTTCTCGCTGCCGCAATGATAAGAGTGATGCCGTGAATTGTACCGGAAGAAAATTAGTGACAACAAACGTCGTTGAGGTTGTCGATCGAGCAAGTTCCCCATTTGTCGGCCATCCGGAAGTTGTCTAGAAACGGGCTTCGAAGACAATTAGTCCTGGGAAGCGTGCAATTGGCCGCCCTTGGCCAGACAGGATGCAAAGGAACGCTAGTCGAGCAATGATGGTGAAGCCGGTGGGATGACAGCTACAGCCCGCGACGACATTGGTGCCCGGTTCCAAGCCCGACCGAAAAGCGTGGGTCTGGGGTTGCGTACAGACGTGTGATGAAGTTCGCCGGTTTCCGGCGACGATTTCGATTGGGAGTTTGCTCTGTGCCCGCACCCCGGGCATCCGACCGACATGATCGGAGGAGCAAATGGCCAAGAAGAGTAAGAGAAGATGTGACACGCTGCCAGTCCTTCATCCAGATGCTGCTGGCATTGATGTTGGCGCCAGCGAACTGTACGTTGCTGTCAGCGCTGATCGAGACCCGCAGCCCGACCGTACGCGTCACGAGCGGAACGTATTCTGTCTGAGGCGATCACCCTTAGCAGAGGCATGTGTGGCGGTTACGGCGAGCTCAACAGATGGATGGCGATTGCGAAGTGGCGGGGTATGACGTGGCTGGAAGGCCTTTACTTTTCAATCGATCGCATGAGAGACCACAGTCCTATAGTGGACAATTCATCTGATAGAAATTTGGGCGACGAGTTGGCGTGAATGAGGTTTGAATGAACGTTGAGGTTTAAAGAACTAGGACTTGATTCAAAGTTCCTCGAATGTTAGGTCAGGAGTATGCCTTAAGTTTGCCATTCCTGCCTGAGCCGTACAGAGCAAAAATCGCTTGCTCAGCTAGCTGTTCATTGAAGGAAATGCTGAGATCTTGCTCAACCAACATTACACATCCAACGATGTGCAATGTCCTGTATAATTTTCACCAAAACGGACAGAGCCTCAAGGCATTAATCGCAGGATCACTCACTTGAATGGACTTTGCCCAGCAGGTGGTTATCAACTATGAACGATACAATCGCTAGACTAATCATAGAGAATTGTCACAACGATTATCTATTCGAACAGTTTGCTATAGCAATCTTCACCAACGAACACCATGTCGAGTTTCTGCCGACTTCCCAAAGCTGGGACCGCGGTAGAGACGCTAGATCTACTGGACCATCCAAAAAGGGTTCTCACCGCAACATCCTCTGCGCAACTCTCAATCGGGATATCGATTCGAAAGTGGAAGCTGACCTTCTCCGGGTTACTTCCACGTCGAGCCCAGACCACCTCGTCTATTGCTCTTCCCAGTACCTCTCTGAAGAAAAGGTCGATGAAATCACTCGGATAGTCAAAAGACACGCGCCCACAGGTGCGCTAACGGTTTATGGATCTCTCCAGCTTTCCAAGTTGGCCGGGAAAGTTCTACCCGATATTCGAAAAGCACTTCCATGCGGAAATCGAGAGTATCCGCGAGACTCTTAAGTCGGGTGAATACGATGATGATGAGCAGAGAAAGAGTCTCAGACTTGCATTGTTGACCGCAGGTCATCTAGAAGGCGCGGATCTCAGACACGACATGTTAAAACGGGGTATTGTCGACTGTCTTTCCAAAGGAACGGCTCTGACATCCGACCAGATCGCGCAGATCTTCTCAGCAGATTTGGGGTTACCCTACACAATTCGGACTGACGTGTTCGGCGGAGCTTTGGCAGAATTGCAAAAGCAAGGGTTAGTCCTATCAACGGCAGCCGGATGGCAACTCACACCTAGTGGTAATGAATTCGCGTTGGAGCTTCCCCTTGAGGCGGCAAACTCGATCCTGAGAGGGCGGGCTGTCATTCGGGATAGCGTGGAGAGACTGATTGGCAAGAAACTTTCGGACGATCAGAACAATCGCATTTGGTCTACTCTGCTGGACTTTCTGTCGGCCCTTTTCTATCAGAAGGGGCTCGACGTCATTCACGCGTTCGAAACGTTTCTTTCAGAGGCTCCCAATGAATCTTCTGATACCTCGTTGCAATCCATTCTCCGCGATGGGGCTCATTGAGTCGCGGTCAGTGCTGCAACTTTTCCAGATGACCAAGTCCTAATGGAAACAGCCCTTCTAGATATGCTGACCGAGCGGGAGGGACCCGCCTTTGAATGGCTCATCGGCACGTGTGAGCGGTTCGTGATTCTGTGCTGTCTCGGAATTGAATCTCGCTCAGCCTCCGAAATTCGAAAGGTATTGACAGAGGGGGGGATCATTCCCGACACAGATATCCTCCTCACGTTTCTTTGCTCATATGCCTCCGACCATCGCGCTGTACGACAGTTACTTATCAGGTGGATTGGCGTTGGAGGAACAGTCCTTCTGGCCCCAGTCATCCTCGAAGAGGTCGCGTATCACGCTTGGATCAGCGCGGCGGATTTCCGTGAGACTCAGCATCTACTTGGGAAGCTTCAAGGAGTTGAACGATACAGGTATCTTCGAAACGCGTTTGTCCGTGAATTTCATGCTCTCAGCGCTCCTGCCGGCCAATGGGAGCTATTCATCGGCCAGTATCGGGGAAACTCACCAGGAGATTACACAAAGATTCGTGAAATTCTTAGAGCAAAATTGCATGCGGGGATGGTCCCTGACACGTTTGACGAGGATTTAGCGCGTGAAATCACGGAGTATATGATTGAACAGGCGGCCGCGGCGGGGGGAACAGATCCTGAGTCTGTCGATGAAGATACTCGACATAAGTTGTCACGTGATGGACGTGTATTGGCTTCGATTGCGGCGTTTCGCAAGCACGAAGCTACCGTCAATACAAAAGCTGCGGTAACAATTCTCTCCTCATCTACAGCACTTCACCGTGCGTCCGTGAAGTTCAAGGAAATGTTCCGTAGTGACGGCCATGTTGTCTTTTCTAGGGGAAGCTTCGCATATCTACTTTCTTTGATCCCCGAGGCGCAACTTGGAGTTGATTCCCTTCGGAGGGCGCTATTCGATTTCGGTCGATCAGGAGCCCTACAGGATACGGAAAGAAGGGCCTTAAGAATCATCAAGTCGGCGGGAGTCTACGACACCCCTTGGGCCGGTCGATGGTTGCTTGCGACGCAGTTGAGAAAGAGCATGCAGGATGAAGCAAGCCGTCTGGGAATTAGCCCAATACAAATAAGGGATGCAATCAAGACGGGCGAGCAGCCAGAGACGGCAGCCCGAGTCATCATCGATGCTCTCACGCAACTTTCCGAAGATCCAAAGGAAGCTGAAAGACTGCGAGCCGCTGAACGTCGAATTGTGCAACTAGAGAATCAACTCAAAGAGGCGCAAGAATCGCTCCGGAAAGCCAAGTCCTAGCGGTCCCGACAGATCACGCCGAACCAAGTCCCGATCACGTCCAACAGTGCGCTAAATGTTCAAATTCTGTATACCAGATATTTGACACAGTTGCAGGCGGTCATGGAAAGCCCGGTGTGGCTCGGTATCGTGTTCGCACTTTTCAGCCGTTTCCGGTTGTTGGATGGGCTGAAACCTCGCCTTATTTTGTCGATTGGGTTCAGGTTTGAGCAGGCACTTGGAATTCAAAGGCTTCGGGCCGGAGCAGAAAATTTCTAAAATCGTCCTCCAGCGCCGACCATTTAGAATCCACAAGTTACGTCCATCCCAATCCTCTAAAACTTTCTAGACTGTTGACCCACATTGTCGCAGTGGGTAGCGAGGGTGAGGATCGCGCCTAACGACTTTGGTGTGAGTGTGCGCTCATACCTCGGCGCATTGTGCCCAACCACCTGAAGCGCCGGAAGCCGGTATTAACGGCACGACGTGCGTATGCGAGTGGAATCGGGTCAGAGGGCGACCACCTCCACGGGATGAGTGCCGGCTGTTCGGCGACGTCAATGCCAACCCGGATATCAGTGGCCCTCACAGCTTCGGAATGCCTGTGCAAGGCGCGAAAGCCGCCAGTCGGCTCCCGAGGGCGCGTTGAGGGAATTCCAGGCTGAAAGCTGTGCGAAAAGTCGAGCGAAAAGTTATGGGGGAAATTGTGGGGAGTGTGGGGGAATTTGGGGGGAGTCCCCACGGTAAACCAAGGAAAAGGATGGTACCGCTCAGGTTGCTAGAACCCCTATAAACATTGGCCGAAAGCAAACAAAGGTAAATGGCGGCAAGGCAGGGAACTCTACCCGGATGGAACTTCTAAGCCGGGGGTTGTGGGTTCGATCCCCGCCTCGCCTACCACGGAAAATAAAGGGGTTGCCGGTTACGGCAAGCCTTGCCACGAAGCAACGATGCGAGCCGGGTCTCATTTTGCGACCCGCATCGTATACAGTTTGGCAGTACTATCTCAGCCCCTCGGTCTGGAAGGGCAGTCCAGTTTCCGGCGAATGGTTCGGCTGCGCGTCCAGGTTCGGCGCAATCGCGGCTCCCTTGGCGGATGCCGCGGCCACCGTCGCATTCCATCCATCCACCATCACCAGCGCATCGTCGCCGTTGAGCGCGCTCACATCCGCGTCCATCGTGATGGTCCGCTGCTCGTTCGGAACCAGCGAAATATAGTTGCTGTCGTAGTACACAGGCAGCACCCGCTCGCCCGACTTTTTCTGGCGCAGTTGCACGTGCGTCATCAGTGCGACGTTGCTCGACGTGTTCTTGAGCGTAACGGTCACCACACACTTGCCGTCCGCATCTTTGCGTGCAATCTGCGCTTCCAATGTCACTGCGGGCAACTTATTCAAGTCGGTAAGATCGTCCTGGTGCTCCGGTGCCGCGCGCCAATAGAAATTGTTCGACACTAGCTTGCCCGCCGAATCCCGCAGGTCGGTCTTGATGAAGTGAACGCTTGAAAGCGTAGTGGGGAACTGAACCGGTCCCAGGCTGATGGCGGTCGCAGCAGGCGCGGTCACCGGCGAATCATGCTCGTAGGCCACTGAACCATCGAGGTTGTAAATGGTCAAGTGCGCCGTGCCGCCGTCGAAGGCATCAGGCAGGTTGTTAATTACCTGCAGTTCGCCGTTCGCCTCGTTGAACTGGATGTGCACCATCTCGCCCGCGCTGCGCACCGCGAACAGCGAAGAGTTTGGCTCCATGTCGTAGTGATAGAGCTGCCACACAAAGCTCGGCTGCGCGGGGTGGCTCATCCACGTGATGATCGCCGTCGTGGGGTGAAACAGTTGCGCATTGCGCCCCTCGTACATCGAGCGGAACGCCTCGTAATTCATCAACTGCGCCTTACGCACGAAGTCCGCCAGGTTCGCGATCTTGCCATAGCGGCTCGCAACGATCGCCGGATACTCATTGCCGTGCTGCGCGCCCTTGGCGAAATCATGCTCGGCCCAATCGTCGGTGATCTTCTCCCAATCCTTCTGCGGCATCATGCCGTGAATGGATTCGAGCGTAGGCACCGACATGCTTCCCGTCTCAGTCTTGAAGAAGTCATCGGTGATCTTGTAGAACTCGCGCGGCGTGCGCCAGTTGTAAGGCCCGTGCGAACGCACGCCCGCACCCGACGTCGAACTGGGCTGGTAGCGCCGCGTCGGCTCCAGCTCCGCCATCAGCACGCGCAAGCGGTCGTCGATCTCCTTGGGAGGAAAGCCCTCGTTGCGCGCGCACCATACCGCAATCGACGGGTGATTCCGATAGTGCAGAATCTTGTCGCGCACGTTGGCCATGTAGGTATCGAGATCGGTTGGATCGGGACCGTCATTGGGATTGGGCTGGAAGAATTCATCCCAGATGAGAATGCCGTACTTGTCGCACAGCTCGTAGAAATCCTCGCCGGTGCTCTGGCCCACCCAGTTGCGGATCAGGTTCAAATGCGCAATCTGGTGCATGTGGATTTCCGCATCGAGGCGCTCGCGCGGAATCCGCTTCAGGCCTTCGTCGAGACCCCAGTTTCCCCCGCGAATAAAGACGCGCGCGCCATTGACTGAGATCGTCAGGTTTTCTGAATCGGGTACCGAGTACGCAATCTTGCGAACTCCGAACGTGAGATCCTGCGCATCGGATGCCGCGCCATCCTGCTCGAAGCTCAGGTGCAGCGGGTAGAGATTCTGCGGTCCGTAACCGTTCGGCCACCAAAGCCGCGGATGATCGATGTGCAGTGCCGGAATGCTCTTTGCATCGAATGTCACTTTTTGTGAACTGTGGGCGGCGATCTCCACCGGCTGTTCAAAGGCGATGTTTTCTATCGTGCCTTTAAGGACGCCCTTTTGGGGTTGATCACTTACATTCTCGAGCGTGGCCTGCACCGCCACATCGGACGAATCAACACTCGGCAGGGGAAGATCGGTCGTCACCAGGGGATCCTTCACCAGCACCGGTCCGGTCGCTGAGAGATACGCTTTCTGCCAGATTCCCGTGTCGCGATCGCGAATGGCCGGCAGCCAGTCCCATCCGATCGTCGACAGGAACGTCGGCCCGTCGACAGCCGTAATGCCGCCGTTCTGTCCCATGCCGGAGCGCAGCGTGTGCTCGTGCGGTTCGCCCGGATGCGGCTGCGGCGCCACCAGGACCGCGATTACGGCTTTCTTTCCAGCCGCCACATTAGCCGAAATATCGAATCGGCCGCGAAGGAAAGCCCCCCGCGTCGCGCCAGCCTGAGTCCCGTTTACCCACACCGTCGACGAATAGTTGATCCCGTCGAAGTTCAACCAGATGTGTTTCCCCGCGTACTCCTTCGGGATCTTCACTTCCATTCGATACCAATACGATGCGCGGCAAAGGCTGTCGGGAATGGTCTCCGGCCGGTTGTTCTCGCCATAGAGCGGCTCGGGATAAACGTGATTGTTGACCAGCGTGGTCAGCACCGTTCCCGGGACCGTAGCCGAGTACCACTTCTTCGCTTTGAAGTGAGAGGAGGACACTTCCGCTCCCTGCTCCGGTATTTTGGCCGCATCCTGTAACTCCCAACCCGCTGTCAACACAACGGGTGCCGGCAAATTGGCCGGAGTGGTGGAAAAAAGCGGCGCGGCTGGGATCGATATCAGCCCCCAAAAAAGAAAAAGCACAGCTCGTCTAAGCATGGGAGTATCCTCGAGTCACGAAAGATCGCATGTTCTGGTCACCCACATTGTAATCCGCCAGGGATTTCAGGATTGATTCCTGTTACCAGGGGTCCGATTCCCGCCTGGCGTCCAACAATACCCTCCCGATTGCATCGGATAATAGGATCATGGATTTCCAGCGCTCGTCCGGTGTTCTCCTCCACGTCAGTTCGTTGCCTTCCTATGGAGGTATCGGCGATCTTGGCCCTGCTGCCTATGACTTCCTTGGCTTCCTCGCCGAGGCCAAACAACACTTGTGGCAGGTACTTCCGCTCTGCCCCACCGGATTTGGCAACTCCCCATACGCGGGTTCCTCGGCATTCGCGGGAAATCCCTATCTGATCAGCCTGGAATTTCTCTCTGACTGGGGGTGGATCGATGGCGACCGCATCGCCGGCCTCGCGGGCCGGGGCGGTCCTGTCAATTTCGCCGAGGTGGAACAGCGCAAACTGCCGTTGCTCTATGAAGCCGCCGGGCGATTCCTCGACCGCGGCGCCCGCGACGCAAAATTCGCAGAGCATTGGAAGCTCTTCAACGAATTTTGCACCGCTGAAGTCAACTGGCTCAACGACTACGCCATGTACGCCGTTCTGCGGCGCGAGTACAACACCGGGGCGTGGACGGCATGGCCTGAGGCCGTGCGCAAGCGCGATCCGTGGGCCATGGCCGAGGCCACTGCGAGGCATGCCAGAACGCTGGCTCTGGAACGGGTTCTTCAATTCGCGTTTGCCCGCCAATGGACCGATCTTCGCAAGGCGGCCGCTCGGGCCGGCATCCGCATCCTCGGCGATATCGCCATCTTCGTGAATATGGACTCCTCCGACGTTTGGATGCACCCCGAAATCTTTGAACTCGATGAAGAGCTTCGCCCCATCCAGGTCGCGGGCGTCCCGCCGGATTACTTCTCCGCCACCGGTCAGCGCTGGGGAAATCCGTTGTACCGGTGGGACGTGCTCAAAGCCCAAGGTTTCGACTGGTGGACGCAGCGCATCTCCCGCTCCTGCCAGCTTTACGACATCGTGCGCCTCGACCACTTCCGCGGCTTCGAGTCCTACTGGTCCATTCCCGCCGACGAGGTAACCGCGATTAACGGCAAGTGGAACAAGGCTCCGGGCCTGGAGTTGTTCCGCTCCCTGGAAAAGCAGCTTGGCCCTCTGCCGCTCGTCGCCGAAGACCTGGGCATGATCACCAAGGCCGTGGACCAATTGCGCATCGATCTGCACATGCCCGGCATGCGCGTCATCCAGTTCGGCTTTAGCGACAAGGGGGCGCACATGCATTTGCCGCACCAGTATGAGGCGTCCATGGTCGCGTATACGGGGACGCACGACAACGACACAACGCTGGGCTGGTGGCGTCAGGCTGGCGATGCTGTTCGCGCTGCGGCCGAGGCGTATGTCGGAACTATCCCGGCGAGCAACGGCGTGGCCAGCCCGGTTTGGCCATTTATTCGCGCGGCCGCTTCGAGCGTGGCGCAACTGGCGATTGTCCCGGCGCAGGATCTGCTCGAACTGGGCTCGGAATCGCGCATGAATACGCCGTCCGTCGCATCCGGAAACTGGAGCTGGCGCGCCCCGGAAGGCGCGTGGACTCCCGAACTCGCCGCGCGCCTCGCGGCCATCGCCGACGTTACCGATCGCGACAACGATCCAATGGCCGCGCCGGAAGCGGAACCAACCGGCGAATCCCACGGCGACACTGTGCGTTAACTTCCGCGATAGAAATAGGGCTTTGCGGGCTGCGGGAAACTCGAACGGTGAAGGGTACGGGCGTTAGCCCGTACATTAACCTCAGCAGAATGAATGGGGCGTCAGCCCCCGAGGGACACTCTGCCCCGCGATTCGGCCGCGGCTCTTAGTTTTTCGCAACCTCTTCACGATCCCGATGACAGCCGGTCAAACATGCGTCGCCTGCTTTGGATCAGAACTCCATCCTTGCTATCCTTTGTCCACATGGAAATTGCGGCGATTCTAACCCGCGGTCTGACGCGACGCTTTGGCGAACTCACAGCCGTGGACGACGTTACATTCGGGGTCGCGCAAGGGCAGTTCTTCGGTTTTCTCGGACCCAACGGGGCAGGGAAGTCGACCACCATCAAGATGCTCACAGGCCTGCTGGAGCCGAGCGCGGGATCGATCGAGATTCTCGGCCAGCGTTTTACGGCAGGCTCCCTCAACCTGAAACGTCAAATCGGTGTCGTGCCGGAAGGCATGGCTCTGTTCGGTCGTCTCACTGCTCCCGAATATCTTCGTTTCGTCGGCCGCATGTACGGCCTCGACCGCCAGACCACCAACCAGCGCACCGATGAGTTGCTCGACTTCATGCAACTCTCCAACGAAACCCGCAAACTGGTGACCGACTTTTCTCACGGCATGCAGAAGAAGCTAGCCCTGGCCGCAGCCGTGATTCATGGCCCCAAAATCCTGTTCCTCGACGAGCCGTTTGAAGGGGTCGACGCCATTGCCGCCGGCATGTTGAAGGCCATGCTGCAGGGGATGATCAGCCGTGGCGCAACCATCTTTCTCACCACTCACGTGCTGGAGATTGTCGAGAGGTTGTGCAGCCACGTGGCCATCATCAGCCAGGGAAGGCTGGTTGCCAATGGTTCTCTCGATGAACTGCGCGCCGGCGTCGCCAGCTCGCTGCCCGGTTCGGAATCGGGTCAGCGCCTCACCCTCGAAGAGATCTTTCTCTCCATCGTGGGCGCCGCCGGCCAGGAGCCGGCCCAGGAGCTTTCATGGCTGTCGTAGCCGACACCCAATCGCTCCTGCCTGCGGGACCGTTCAGTGTCCTGGCCCGATCGCAATATAGAGCGCTCGCCTCCATGCGCTGGAGCATGTTCCGCAACAGCCTGCGCACCACCCAGGGAGCGATTGAGCTCGGCGCCCGTACCATTGCATTCATCTTCTACGCGCTTCTGGGATTTGGAATGGCCGCCGGAATTGGCGGAGGCGCGTATGCCATCGCGGCGAGCGAAAAATGGGAAATACTGCCGGCCCTGTTCTGGGTTCTATTCGTCCTTTGGCAGGCCGTCCCGGTCAGTCTCGCTTCCTTCCAGGAGCATTTCGATATCGGCGGCCTGCTCCGTTTTCCGGTTGGCTTCGGTGCGTTTTTTCTTCTGCATCTCATCTTCGGACTGGTGGATGCATCCACCATCATGGGCGCCCTTTGCTGCATCGGCATCTTTATCGGTCTTACCATCGCACGGCCTGACCTATGGGCCTGGACCGCTCTCGGACTGGTCGTCTATGGCGCGTTCAACGTCCTTCTGGTTCGCGCCATAGCGGCCTGGATCGATCGCTGGCTCGCCCAGCGCCGGACCCGCGAAATCGTCGGCGCCCTGTTTTTCGTTGGTTTGCTGAGCCTGCAACTTCTCAATCCGGCATTCCGGGCGCAGAACCATCCCCATGTCAGCGCCCAGTCCCGTGCCGCCGGCGTGCGATGGCTCAATACTGCGAACTCGGTGCAACGCTGGCTGCCTCCGGGTCTCGCCGCATTGGAATTGCAAACCAAGGCATCCGCGCGACCGGTTGCGGCAGTAGAAGCTGTTTCCGTGCTCGGTATGTATGTCATCGCCGTCGGTGCAATCCTCGGTATCCGCCTCCGCGCCGAATATCGCGGCGAAAATCTCAACGACGCTCCTTCCCGCAAAAAGACGGAACGCCGGACCCGCAGTTGGCTGCTCGACGGCTCCGGCCCTATCGCGGCCGTCATG
This sequence comes from uncultured Acidobacteriota bacterium, assembly GCA_963730805.1. GTDB lineage: Bacteria > Acidobacteriota > Terriglobia > Terriglobales > Acidobacteriaceae > Telmatobacter. Next base: position 227,678 of record CAVSTL010000004.1, read on the forward strand.
GAGAAAGAACTGCGAGTCCTGATGCGCGCAATGCCCCTCATTTATGGGCTCCTCGCCCCTCTGCTGATGGTCTTTGTTCTTTCCGGCTTGTTCATCAAGCGGGGCGCTGCGCCCGGTCCCTTCACGTCGATGAGCCTCCTCATCAGCCTCGGGTATGCCATGGTTGGTTTCACCCAGCTGTTCTATAACAACCTGGGTCCGGAAGGGCCGGGAATTCAACTGCTCTTCCTGTGTCCCACGCCCATGCGCACTGTGCTGCTGGCCAAGAATCTGTTCCACGGATTGCTGTTTTTAGTCGATGCGGCGCTGGTGTGCGTCGTGTCCAGCCTGCGCATCGGCTGGCCCACTCCCGCTGCGATGGCAGCAACCGTGGCCTGGCTGCTCTTTGCACTGCCGGTGCATCTTGCCGCGGGAAACGTGTTCTCGCTCAACATGCCCTATCGGATGAACCTGGGGCGAATTACGCGCCAGCGGGGATCGCAGGCCAGCGCCCTGCTCAGCATGCTTATCCAGGCTGGAGTCCTCGGGATTGGCGCCGGCATCTTTGCCATCTGCTCAATGTTCGATCGCCCCTGGATGGCGGCGCCGGCGCTTCTGGCCTTGGCCGGAGCCGCGATCCTGGCATGGATGCGTGTGCTCGAAATCGTCGACGGCATGGCCGACCGCCGCCGGGAAAACCTGATTGCGGTACTGGCCCGGACCGAATGAAACGGACAAAAGGAAACATCCAATTGGGTATGAGCTTCGTGCCCCATCCTTTCCGCTTATGTCCGTGGAAAGGATGGGAAACCGCCAATCCAAACCAGCATTGGTGAGGGAACGCCGGGTGCCTCATGTCTCGATTTTGAGAGAGGGATATCACCAAAAGTTCGTAGCCCTTCAGATCAGGAGCATCTAAGGAAGATGACCCCAAACCATCGTGTCGCAATCGTCACCGGCGGAGCCCAGGGAATCGGCCGCCGCACCGCCGAGCTACTCGCCGATCGTGGTTACAAACTCGCCCTCATCGATCTCCGCGAGCCGGCGGCAACGGTCCAGTCCATCCAGTCCCGCGGCGGCGAGGCCATGGGCTACGCCGGCGACATCACCCGCGAAGAAACCGTTGCCGGCTTCGCCGAAGCCGTCTTCACTCGCTATGACCGCGTCGACCTGCTGGTCAACAACGCCGGCATCAGCCTCATCTGCCCGGCAGAGGAAACATCCTTCGCCGACTACCGTCGCGTGCTCGACGTCAATCTTGTCGCCCCGTTCCTTCTCGCTCGCACCTTCGGCAAAAAGATGCTCGACGCCGGTCGCGGTTCCATCATCAACGTAGCTTCCGTCGCCGGTCTGGTCGCGGTGTCCGACAGGGCCGCCTACAACACCTCCAAGCATGGTCTCATCGGTCTCACCCGCACGTTGGCGGCCGAGTGGGGCGGTCGCGGCGTGCGCGTCAATGCCGTATGCCCCGGATGGGTAAAAACGGAAATGGATGTTGCCGACCAGGCCGGCGGCAGTTACTCCGACGCGGACATAACTGGCCGCATTCCCATGGGCCGCTTTGCCACGCCGGACGATGTCGCCCGCGCCATTGCCTTCCTGGCCGAGGAGAAGGAGAGCGCCTTCGTCAACGGGCACTGCCTGTCCGTCGATGGCGGCTGGGCCTCCGACGGCAGCTGGGACTCCGTCCGCCTTCGCAAGCGCTGACGAATCCCTCTGAACCGGGTGCCCCAGGTCTCGCATTTGAGACCTAGGATTCGATGTCCGCATTCACTGTTAAACTAGACATCGATGATCCTCCCGTTCGTCCGGGAAATTTTCGCGGACCTGGAGCACACCCCCGCATTTGATCGCGTTCGCAGGCACCTCAGCCTTGCTTCGGGGCGTTGTCGTGTATCGGGACTCACGGCAACCGCCCGCTCCCTCTATATTCCGCTCCTTGCCCGGGCCGCCCGTCAGCCTGTCATCGTCCTGGTCGCCGACAACAAGGTCGCCGAGGCCCTCGAGCCCGCTCTCCGCGCCGGCTGTGAGCTCACCGGCGCCATTGATCCCGACCGCGTCGTGCGCCTTCCCGCCCACGACGTGCTCCCCTTTGAAAACCTTTCCCCGCACCCCGACGTGCAGGAACAGCGCGCTGCAGCCCTCTGGAAACTCGCCACCGGCGCCGTCTCCCTCCTCCTCGCGCCCGTCGAAGCCGCCGCGCTCCGCCTTTTCGAGCGCGACTATTACGCCTCCCTCGCCCTCAACCTCAAGCGCGGCGAAGAAGTCGACATCGAAGTCCTCACGGCGCATCTGGCCGGCGTCGGCTACACCCAGATGGACCTGGTTGAAATGCAGGGCCAGTTCACCCGCCGCGGCGGCATCCTCGACGTCTACTCGCCCGAATCCGATCGCCCCATCCGCATCGAGTTCTTCGGCGACGAGATCGAATCCATCCGCCGCTTCGATCCCGAGACGCAGCGCTCCCAATCCGGTCTCGACGAAGCATGGCTGCTGCCCCTGACGGAAACACCCGTCACCGAGCACCTGCTGGCCGCGGTCAATGCCCGCCTCAGCCGTGAGCGAATCCATATCCAGGGCGAAGGCGCAGACGAAACCGCCGACGAACTTGCTATCGAGGCCGCGGCCGCCGGTGGCGTGAGCGTTTTTCCCGGCTGGGAATTCTTCTCCAGCGTCGCTGGGGCCGAGAGCCACCTCCTCAAACTCCTGCCCAAGGCCGTCCTGTTTGTCGACGAGCCCGGCATGGTCCGCAACCAGATCGATCGCTGGTGGAACAAGGTGGAGCAGCGCCACGAACGCTCCGGAATCGGCAACCTGATCCGCCCGGAAGACATTTATCTCCGCCCCGAAATCCTGCAGGGCCTGCTCCAATCGCACTTCGGCCTCGACCTCGACCAGCTCGGCGCCGTCGATGTGCTCGACGAAGACACGACCCTCGGCGAAATCGCGCTCAACACCCGACCCACCCTGCGCTTCCACGGGTCCATTCCGGCGCTCACCGAGCAACTCCGCAAGCTCATCGAAGCCGAGACGCACATCGTGCTGGCCGCCGCCAACCAAGGCGATGTCGAACGCATGGCCACCGTGCTGCGCGAATATCAGATCCCGTACCGCTTTGGCAGCCGCGCCGTTCATGGCAGCAGCGAAACCATGCTCGAAGAAGCCAGCTATCTCGCCGGCGACATGCGCGTTCCGGTCATTGTGCGCGCCCCGATCTCCTCCGGCGTCAGTTTTCCCGATGCCAACCTCATCGTCTTCGGGGCCAACGATTTCTCCGACGACGCCGACATCGCCGCGCGCCCCGAGCCCAAACGTTCCAAGACCGCCGCCTTCGTCTCCGACTTCCGCGACCTCACTATCGGCGACTACGTCGTTCACGTGGAGCACGGCATCGCGCAGTACCAGGGCTTGAAAGAAATCGTGCAGGACGGCCTCGCGGTCGAATTCATGATTCTCGAATTCGCCGAGCAGGCCAAGCTCTACGTCCCCCTGACGCGCCTCGATTTAATTCAAAAGTACCGTTCCACTGACACCGGCCCCGCGCCCGTCCTCAACAAGCTTGGCTCGGCGCAATGGCAGAAGACAAAAGCCCGCGTGCGCAAGGCCATGCAGGACATGACGGCCGAGTTGTTGAAGCTTTACGCCGAGCGCCACACCGCGCAGGGCACTTCGTTCTCCAAGGACAACGAATTCCAGAAGGAATTCGAAGACGCCTTCGACTACAACGAAACCGACGACCAGATGTCGGCGATCCGCGCCATCAAGTACGACATGGAGTCCACCACGCCCATGGACCGCCTCCTCTGCGGCGATGTGGGCTATGGCAAGACCGAAGTGGCCATGCGGGCTGCCTTCAAAGCCGTGCAGGACGGCAAGCAGGTCGCGATCCTCACGCCCACCACCGTCCTCAGCTTCCAGCACTTCGAGACATTCAAGCGCCGCTTTGCGCAGTTCCCCATCAACATCGAAATGATCTCCCGCTTTCGCACCGCGAAAGAGCAGAAGGTGATCGTCGAAAAAGTGGAGACCGGTAAAGTCGACATCCTCATCGGCACCCATCGCATTCTATCGAAGGACATCAAGTTCCAGGACCTCGGCCTGCTCGTCGTGGATGAAGAGCAGCGTTTCGGCGTGCGCCACAAGGAGCGCCTCAAGCAACTGCGCAAGGAGATCGACGTGCTCGCCATGTCGGCCACGCCGATTCCGCGCACCTTGCACATGTCGCTGGTCGGACTGCGCGACATGAGCGTCATCGAAACCCCGCCCAAGGACCGCATGGCTATCCAGACGGTGGTCGCGAAATTCGACGAGAAGATCATCCGCTCGGCGATCGAGCTCGAACTCGAACGCGGCGGGCAGATCTACTTCGTCCACAACCGTGTCGAATCCATTTACGATATCGCGTCGCGCATTCAGGAACTGGTTCCCGCCGCCCGCGTGGCCGTCGGCCACGGCCAGTTGAGCGAAGGCGAACTGGAAAAAGTGATGCTCGCCTTCATGAATCACCAGTTCGACGTGCTCGTCGCCACCACCATCATCGAGAACGGCCTCGACATTCCTCTCGCCAACACCATACTCATCAACCGCGCCGACCGCCACGGACTCAGCGAACTCTACCAGCTCCGCGGCCGCGTGGGCCGCTCCAACCGGCGCGCGTATGCCTATCTGCTCATTCCGCCCGAACAGGAACTCAATGAAATCGCGCGCCGCCGCCTCGCCGCTCTCAAGGAATTCTCAGATCTTGGCGCGGGTTTCAAAATCGCCGCCCTCGATCTCGAACTCCGCGGGGCCGGCAACATGCTCGGCGGCGAGCAAAGCGGCCACATCGAAGCCGTCGGGTTCGAGCTTTACACCTCCATGCTCGAGCAGGCCGTAAAGGAGATGAAAGGCGAGAGCTCCGAGGAGCGCCCCACCACGCAACTCAATCTCGGCATCGCGCTGCGCATCGACGAGAGCTATGTTCCCGAAGAGAATCAGCGCCTGCGCCTCTACAAGAAAATCGCCGGAGCCACCAGCGACAAGGCAATCGCCGACTTGCGCGCGGAGATGGAAGATCGCTACGGCCCGCTCCCCGATTCCACCGTCTACCTGCTCGAAGCCGCTTCTCTTCGCCTGGAATGCGAACGCATCGGTATTGCGCAAATCGACCGCAAGCGCGGGGAGTTGCAACTCCGCTTTACTGAAAACGCCGCCATTGACCCGCAGCACCTCATGCGCCTCGTCGCCCGCAACGCCAGGCGCGGCGCGCAGTTCACGCCCCAGGGAATGCTCAAGTATCCTCTGGCAGCCACGCGTTCCGACGAAGTGCTCCTCGAAATCCGCGACCTCATCAACACCCTTGCTCCCGCGCCGGTCAACGCTTGACCAACTGTCATTCCCAATCTTGGCCGCTCGATGTATTCAAACGAAGTGAGAACATCACCATGAACAAAGCCCTCAAGCTCGCCGTCCTTGGAGTCAGCATGTTCACCGCCACCTCTGCCCTCGCAGCCAACGACGCCATCCAGGCGCAGTTTCAAAAAGTCTCCGACGAGTACTTCGACAAGTTGTACTTTCCCAACCAGCCCACCTTTGGAACGCTCTCCGGCTATCACCAATACGACACGCAACTCGAAGACTACTCGCGCAAGAAAACCGACGCATGGATTGCGGACCTCGTCTTTTTTGAGCGCCGCGTCGAATCCATTCCTGCCGCAGGCCTCGACGAGACCACCCGCGGCGATCGCGAAATGGTCCTCTCCAACATCCGCACCACGCTCCTCACTCTCGAAACCATCCGCCCCTGGGAGAAGAATCCCGACATGTACTCGGGGGGAATTTCGAATGGCGCATTTTCGCTGATGGAGCGCAAATTTGCTTCGCCCGACGAGCGCCTTCGCTCGCTCATTGCCCGCGAGAAGCTCATGCCCTCCCGCCTCGACCAAGCACGGGTCAATCTCAAGAATCCGCCGCACATTTCCACGGAAATTGCCATCGAGCAATTGCCCGGCATCATCAGCTTCTTCGAACACGATGTTCCTTCTGCCTTCGCCGAGGCCAAGAACCCAGCCCTCAATGCCGAGTTCAAACAGACCAATGCCGCGGTCATCGCTGCATTGAAGAGTTATCTCGACTGGCTCAAGTCCGACTTGCTTCCCAGGTCGAATGGTGATTTCCGCATCGGCGCCGACGCTTTCTCCAAAAAGCTTCAATACGACGAGATGATCGATATCCCTCTCGACAAACTCCTTGAGATCGGCCTGGCCGACCTGCACAAAAACCAGCAGCACTTCAAGCAGATCGCGAAGGAACTCGAGCCCGGCAAAGAGCCGCGCGCGGTCCTTGAGCAACTGGGTTCAGACCACCCCGCCCCTGACCAGCTGCTCAACTCCTTTCGCGCCACTTTTGACAGCCTGGTCTCGTTTATCAAGTCCCACCACATTGTTACCATCCCGTCCGAAGTACGCCCCATCGTCGAAGAAACGCCGCCTTTCATGCGCGCCACCACCTTTGCCAGCATGGACACGCCTGGCCCCTACGAAAAGCACGCCACCGAAGCGTACTTCAACGTCACGCTGCCCGAGTCGACGATGACCGCGAAGGAAGTGGAAGGATACATGCATTCGTTCAATCGCGGCACCGTCATTTCCACCGCGGTGCACGAGGCTTACCCCGGCCATTACGTGCAGTTTCTCTGGGTGCCGCAGGCTCCCAGCCGCGTACGCAAGCTGCTCGGCGCCAATACCAACGCCGAGGGCTGGGCCCATTACTGCGAACAGATGATGCTTGATGCCGGCTACGGCCAGCCAGGAACCGGCGCCAAAGATCAACGCGAAGCGAAGTTGCTGCGCCTGGGCCAGTTGCAGGACGCGCTGCTGCGCAATGCCCGCTTCATCGTCGGCATTCAGATGCACACCGGCAAAATGACCACCGATGAGGCCGTCGAGTTTTTTCAGAAGGAAGGCTATCAGTCAAAGGAAACGGCCCTAGTCGAAACCAAGCGCGGCACCGGCGACCCGACGTATCTCTACTACACGCTGGGAAAACTTGAGATCCTGAAACTGCGCGAAGACCTCAAGGCAAAGGAGGGTGCGGCCTTCTCCCTCGAGCAATTCCATAACGAATTTCTGAAGCAGGGCTTTCCGCCCATCAAGATCGTGCGCGGGGCCATGCTCGGCGACACTTCGCCGACGCTGTAACGTGGCCAAAAAAACTGCGGCGGGAGACAAAATACTCTAGGCCATTGATTTCATTAAGCTTAACTGGCATTTCGTCCCCAGAAAGCGGCGCAAGAGAGGTGCGAAAATGCTAAAGGACATCGATTCATGCTTCGTGTGAAACGCCTTGCCGAAGAGGCCCGCCTGCCAGTGGTGGCGCATCCCGGCGAAGACCTCGCTTACGACGTTTTTGCTCTCGCGGGCGCGACCCTGGCCCCGCATCAGACTGTCCGCGTCCGCACCGGAATTGCGGTGGAGGCCTGCCATCCTGAAACCGGCGCTCCGCTCGGCCTGCTGGTCCGCGATCGCTCCTCCGTGGCGGCGCGGGGGCTCGCCACTACGGCAGGAGTCATCGATGCCGGATACCGCGGCGAAGTCCTGATCGTCATGACCAACCTTGGCGGCGCGCCGGTGGAACTGAAGGCGGGCGAGAAGATCGCCCAGATGATTCCCGTCCCGGTGCTGACGGGACAGGTCCAGGAAGTAGAAAACCTGGAAGGCTCGGCCCGCGAAAGCAAGGGCTTCGGAAGTTCGGGACAATAATTCGAAGGAACACCCGAATCATCCAACCCCAACAGGAGAGTCTATGGCGGTTGTTTCTGTCACTCGATTGCGGGTCCGGTCGTGGTTTTACCTGCCCGCGTTTCTGGTCAGATCGCTGCGCATCGGGCAGCAGGCCAGGAAAGCGCCCGGCAGTCTTCACGTCAAACTACTCCAGGATGGACTCAGTACTTTCTGGACCTGTACCAGTTGGGAGTCCGAAGCGGAGATGAAGGCGTTCATGATGGCCAAGCCACACGGTCCCGCCATGCGAGAACTCCTGGAGTGGTGCGACGAAGCGGCCCTGGTTCGCTGGTCACAGCCTGGGTCGGATCTGCCCTCGTGGACCGAAGCCCACCAGCGCATGCAGAGCGAGGGTCGGACGTCAAAGGTCAATCATCCTTCGGAGGCGCAGCGCAAATTTGTGATCAAGCCGCCGCCTGCCAACCCGCGCAGCGAAGCGCGGCTGAAGTAGGCGCGGGTCGAATCAGACGCTTAAACCGGCGCCGGCCTGGATAAGATCGGCAGCCGCCTTCCGGCCCAGGCGGATGCAATCGGAAACACCGATGCCGTCGTAGGCGTTCCCGGCCAGGCGCAGGCCCGGCAAGGCCGCCACGCGCTCATTGATCTTCTCCATGCGCTCCTGGTGCCCGACCGCGTACTGGGCCATGGCCCGGCGCCAGCGCGTCACCTGGGTGTACTCCGGATCGAGGCCGATCCCCACGACGCTCTCGCCCAGGATGTCGATCAGTTCATGGCGCACGATGGCGACCAGAGCATTGTCATTCTCTGCCAGTAGGGCTTCGTTGCGCATGCCGCCCAGGAACGCGCGAATGACGGCTTTGCCGGGGGCAGTGCGGCCCAGGAACTTGCGATGCGAAAACGTGCACGCCAGCAGCGATCTGCGCTCGGTCGCGGGCACCAGGAAGCCAAAGCCTTCGGGCAGCTTTCCGAGCGCGTCCTCGTCGTAAACAAGGTTGACGGTGATCGAGGAAGAGTAAGGAATGCCGCCAAGCTGTTCGCTCAGCACCGCGTCCACCGGAGCCAGCAGCACCCCGGCGGCCCACGCCGGCGAGGCCACGATCACCGAGTCGTAATATTCGGCCGTGCCCAGCGAGTGAACCATCCATCCGTTGTCGGAGCGTTCCAGGGCGTTCACGGGAGTGGAGAGCCGCACTGCCGCCCAGTCCAGCCGGGCACGGATCGCGTCCACCATTTGCTGCATTCCGCCTCGCAGCGTGGTAAAAATGGGCCGTTCTGCGGCGGCCCCGGGTCCATGCCCGTTGGCTGCGGCCCGCGCCCGCATCTTGCGATGGGCAGCCAGCATGCCGCGCGTGAGCGAACCATATTCCCGCTCCATTTCGACCAGCCGGGGCAGGACGGTCTTTGCGCTCAACTGCGAAGCATCGCCGCCATAGATTCCTGAGAGCAGCGGATCGGCGAGTCGGTCAACGGCCTCGGTCCCGAAATGGCGCGTCACGAGGCTGGCAACAGACTCGTCCGCGGTGCGCTTGCGGCGCGGTGGAATCAGAAGTTCGAGCGCCATCCGCGCCTTGGTGGGAAAGCTGAAAAGAGGCGTGAGCGCGGTGGGAACCAGCTTGGTGGGGACCAGGAACATGAGTCCGTCGGGAAGCGGGATGAGCTGATTTCCAACCAGGATGTAGGTTTTGCGTTGTGCGTCATTCGACGGAATAAGGTCGTTGCCAATTCCGAGTTCGCGACAGAGAGCCGATGCGGCCGGCTTTTCGCTCAGGAACGAGTCCGGCCCGCGTTCGAGGACAGTCCCCTGGACCATTTCGCTAGCCAGCGCGCCGCCGAGGCGCTCGCGAGCCTCGAACAACGTGTAGCGAACCGTTGGGTCCGCTGCCCGCGCCCGCTCCAACTCATAGGCAGCCGCCAAGCCTGCAATGCCGCCGCCGATGACTGCCGTCCGCATTTCTTCAATCCTCAATAACGCGATTGTGACGCGATCTTCAGTGATGCCCGTCCCTAAACCGTGGCGGATAGAGCCCGACCATCGCCCGATTCTGCCGGCTGGGAGGAAGTGAATCGGTGGCCCTGTTCGGATTCACGCAATCCCAGTATAAGCGTCGTCGCGAGTCTTCGAACTGTGAACCGATGGGCGGCGCGAGTAGAGATTTTCGAACCCGTCGACTTCGGGTCAGCCGTAGTCCAGGAAATACCTTCAGCCCAAAGCAAAACGAGGAGCCAGGTCGAGGCTCCCCGTTTGAATTTCCAATGGCTGATCTTTAACCGCGACGGGAGCGAACTGCTTCCTTCGCCTCGGCGGGACCCGCGGCGGGGACTTCAGGCACTTCCGCCTTGGCCGTGCCGATATTCAGCTTCTTGCGCAGTTCGCCATCCATCTTGGCGAAAATGTCCTTGTTCTCCTTGAGGAAGGTGCGCGTATTCTCGCGGCCCTGGCCGATGCGCTCGCCGCTATAGCTGTACCAAGCGCCGGACTTCTCGACGATGTTGTTGGCCACCGCCAAGTCAAGCACGTCGCCCTCGCGGCTGATGCCTTCGCCGTAGAGTATGTCGAATTCGGCTTCGCGGAACGGCGCGGCTACCTTGTTCTTCACGATCTTGACCTTGGTGCGGTTGCCCGTGACTGCATCGCCTTCCTTGATGGCGGCGATGCGGCGAATGTCGATGCGCACCGACGAATAGAACTTCAACGCGCGGCCGCCGGTGGTGGTTTCCGGATTGCCGAACATGACGCCGATCTTCTCGCGGATCTGGTTGATGAAAATCAGCGCCGTGCGCGACTTCGAAACCGTGCCGGTCAACTTGCGCAGCGCCTGCGACATGAGCCGCGCCTGCAAGCCCACGTGAGAATCGCCCATCTCCCCGTCGAGTTCGGCCTTGGGAACGAGGGCGGCGACCGAGTCAACAACCAGCACGTCGATGGCGCCGGAGCGAACCAGCGCCTCGGTAATTTCGAGCGCCTGCTCCCCGCTGTCGGGCTGGGAGACGAGAAGGTTATCGACATCGACGCCGAGTTTCTTGGCATAGCCGGGATCGAGCGCATGCTCCGCGTCCACGAATGCCGCGAGGCCTCCGTTCCGTTGGGCCTCGGCGATGATCTGCAGCGTGATGGTGGTTTTGCCCGATGACTCGGGCCCGAATACCTCAGTCACCCGGCCGCGGGGAACGCCGCCCACGCCCAAAGCCGCGTCGAAGCTGATGGAGCCGGTGGAGATGACCGCGATGGGCAACAGCGCCTCGCGCGACCCCAGACGAACGATCGATCCCTTTCCGAATTGTTTCTCGATCTGGCTCAGGGCTAGTTCTACGGCTTTGGCGCGGTCATCGACGACAGGCATGGTTGGGGTCTCCTGATCCGCATCCTCAAGCATCTCCCTCAGCCGCAAAAAGGGCGACGCGAGAACAAAAGCCTGGAATGCATTTCCATCGGATTGTAGCAGTATGCGACAGGCAAAAGACAGGAGAAAAGCGAAGAAAAGGCGATACTGATTTGATGCCTGTGGCGGCCATCACATTCGCTAGGGAAAACGCTCAAACGGTGTAGGCCCCGATGCGCGTCTCGCGGGCAGTCAGCGCGTCGCAGGAGCGATCCAGCGATTCGTATTCGCCATCATGATCCTTGCGGAAGGCGCGAAATGCATTTTCACTGGCCCAGCGATCGATGGTCAGGTAACTGCCGGCGATGTAGGCGTCGCGCAGTAACTCCGTGCCCTGATAGTCCGGCGAAGAGCGGAATAGCTTTGCCCATCCACCCTCCGATCCATAGGCGGCTTCAAACGCGGCGATCTTGTCTTCGGCAATTTCGAACTGCCAGACCACGACGAACATAGGTACCCCGGTACTTCTTTGAACTCAGTGATTTCAGACCCAGCCCTTTTATCGTAGCGCAGCCCAGTCCTGTCTTTTTGTGATCGGTCAACCGCCGCAGCCGCAACGGTGGGCCAGGACCTCGGCAAAATGCAGCGCACGCTTGTGGCAGAGCTGCAGGATCTGCTCACGGCAACTGAATCCGTCGGCGACCAGGATGGTGGTTGGCCCAGCTGCTTCGACCGCAGGCAGCAAGCCCTGGTTCGCGATGGTTTTTGAAACTTCGAACTTGTCGGCTTCGAATCCGAATGGGCCGGCCATGCCGCAGCAGCCGGCTTCGATCGCTTCCACAGTGGCGCCGGCCTGGCGGAGCAGCGCGATCTCTTTCTTCGGGCCGCCAAAGACTGCCTTGTGGTGGCAATGGCCGTGGATGAGGATACGTGCGCCGTTAAGCTTGCCGGCAGCGAAGTCAGGCGCTTTGTCGGCAAGCCAGTCGGCGAGTAGCCAGACCTGCTCGCGCATTCTCCTGGCGCGCGGGTCGTTGGGGAAAAGCTCGGGCAACTCGTCTTTGAAAACGCTGGCGCAACTGGGTTCGAGAAAGATGAATGGCAGTCCGGCGTCGATGTGCGCGGCCATGCGATCGAGGATATCGGCGAGGTAGTGGCGCGCCGCGTCGAGATGGCCGAAGTCGTAAAGGGGGCGGCCGCAGCAGATATGGCCTTTGGGCAGGATGACCTGAAAGCCGGCCTGGGTAAGCACCGTCTCGGCGGCGGCCAGGGTTTCCGGATGGTAGTAGTTGTTCCAGGTGTCGGGCCAGAGGACGACTTGAGGCGCAGGCGCTGAAGCCCCCTTCTGACTGGCTCGCTCATCGGCACGACTGAAGTCGTGCCCTGACACAAAACTTTCCGGGGCGAGCCGGGGCAACTGGCGCTCCTGCGCGACTCCGACCATGTGCTTGATCAACGGACTGGTCAGAGGCCCGGTGAGAATTGCATTGGTGAGCGCCGGCGTGATTGATCCCCACCGCGCCAGCTTGTCGGCAAAGCCGAAGATGTAGTGATGAAGAGGATGGAGGCGGCCCTTGTAATGCTGCGCGAGAAACTCGGCTTTGTATGCGGCCATGTCGACCTGTACAGGGCACTCCGTCTTGCAGGCCTTGCAACTGAGGCAGAGGTCGAGCGCCTCGTGTACGGCTTCACTGCGAAAGCCTTCGCGGCGCAGATCTCCGGCCAGCATCTCCCACAACAGGCGCGCGCGGCCGCGGGTCGAGTGCTGCTCGTCGCCGGTAGCGCGATAACTTGGGCACATCACCCCCGGCCCGGCTTTGCGGCATGCGCCGACTCCGACGCAGCGTTCGGTGGCGCGTTCCAGGGAGCCGTCGTCTTTGGCGAAGACGAAATGCGTTTCCAACTCGATGGGCGCGATGGCCCCGCCAACAGGCCCATGCCGCAAATTCTCGACGGGGTCGTAGACGCGCACCGCATCCACGACTTTGCCGGGGTTCATGCGATTGTCGGGATCCCATAAAGCCTTGAATTCGCGGAATGCCCCCATCAGGTCCGGGCCAAACATTTTGGGCAGCAGGGCGGCGCGCGACTGGCCGTCGCCGTGTTCGCCGCTGAGCGATCCTCCGAAACTCAGAACAAGATCGGCGGCGCGATCGATAAATTCGCGGAAATCGCGCAGGCCTTTTTCGGAGTGAAAATCGAAGTTGATGCGCATGTGTACGCAACCCTGGCCGTAATGGCCGTACATCGGGCTGCGGTAGCCATATTCGCGCATGAGGGCCGCGATGCCGCGCAGATAGGCGCCGAGCTTGTGGGGCGGCACAGCGCCGTCTTCCCAGCCTTCCCAGCCCTCGGGCTCGCCGGGCACAAAGACCGTTGCCCCCAGCGACGATTCGCGCACGAACCACACGCGCGCGGCTTCGGCGGAGTTATAGATACGCGCCACCGGTTTTACCGGCCAGCCTTGCGAGGCCCGGACCAGCTTACCGGCCATCTCTTCGGCTTCGCCGGGGTTCCACGCGCCCAACTCCACCAATAAATACCCGCCGCCGGGCGGCAGCAGCGCGACATCGTCCACCGCGAGATTCTTGCGCTGCATGAAATTGACCAGCAACGCATCGAATCCTTCCAGACCAATGGGCTTGTGTTCGAGCGCCAATGGCACCGCGTCGGCGGCCAGAAATGCATCGGGAAATGCCAGCGCGGTGAGCACGCGATGCGGCGGGCTCGACGCGAGGTTCAGCGTGGCCGACACAATTGTTGCGCAAGTGCCTTCCGTTCCAACCAGCGTGCGGGCCACGTGAAATCCGTTCTCGGGCAGCAGTTCGTCAAGGTTGTATCCGGAGACGCGGCGCGGAATGCGCGGAAATCTTTCCCGGATCATGTTGGCGTAGCGATCGCGCAATCCGGCGAGCCCCGCATAGATCTGGCCGACCCGGCCGCCGCCGTGAATCGCGGCATCGAGTTCGGCGTTGCTCGTGCGCCCGACCGTCATGCGCGTGCCGTCGTAGAGAACGATGTCGAGCGATTCCACGTTGTCTGAAACTTTTCCTCCCAGCAGGCCGTGGACGCCGCAACTGTTGTTGCCGATCATGCCGCCCAGCGTGCAGCGGGAATGCGTAGCGGGATCGGGCGCGTAAGTGAGGTGATGCAGTTCGGCGGCTTCGCGCACGCGATCGAGGACGATGCCCGGCTGGACGATGGCGAGTTTTTTCCCGGGATCCATCGAGGTGAGGCCGTTCATGTATTTCGAAAAATCAAACACCACGGCTACGTTGGCGCACTGGCCGGCCAGGCTGGTTCCGGCGCCGCGCGGTAAAACAGCGGCTCCCGCGGCGCGGCACGCGGCCAGCGCGGCTACCACGTCAGTTGCGTCGCGCGGCAGAATCACGCCGATGGGCAGTTGGCGGTAATTGGAGGAATCGGCGGCATACATCGCCCGAAACGCCATGTCGAAATGAACTTCGCCGCGCAGCGTGGCCTTGAGCTGCGCTTCCAGTTCGCGATGAGAGGTGAAACGTTCGTGATCGAGCGGGGCTTGATTACTAAGAATTGAAAAAGTGCTCACGCAGGAATGGTAACGCGATGGCTCGGGGTTCTTGTCTACGTGATGATCGTGTTATCGATAAGGCGAGTACTGCCGACCCAGGCGGCTACCGCGAAGAGGGTGCCGGGAGAGGTTGTCTCAACGGGCAGCAACGTATCCCAGTTAACCAGCTCGATATAGTCCACCCGGACAGCGGGCTCGGGGATGAAGATTTCCCTGGCCCCATTGATCAGTGTGGCGGAGCGGCGTTCCCCGGCAGCGGCGAGCGATTCCACGTTACGAACGGCGCGGCTCAATACCAGCGCCTGCTTGCGCTCCTCGGCATTGAGATACACATTTCGTGAACTGAGCGCTAAGCCGTCGGGCTCGCGCACGATGGGACACACGACGATTCTCGCCGGGAGCCGCAGGTCCGCTGCCATGCGACGCACCACCGCCACCTGCGCCGCGTCTTTCTGCCCGAAGAAGGCGAGATCCGCTTCCGTGGCAATTAGCAATTTGGCGACCACGGTGGCGACTCCGCGGAAGTGACCAGGCCGGGACGCGCCGTCAAGACGGTTGTCCAGCCCTTCGACTTCAACGAAGGTAGCGGCGCGGGAAGGATAGAGTTCCTCGACCGACGGAGCAAAGATCAGGTCCGCGCCTTCCGCCCGCGCCAACTCGCAATCGGCGTCGAAGGTGCGTGGATAGCGCGCGAAGTCCTCGTGGGGGCCAAACTGTGTGGGATTGACGAAGATGCTCACGATAACCAATCCGCACTGGTTATGCGCGGCGCGAATCAGAGACGCGTGGCCTTCGTGCAATGCGCCCATGGTGGGCACAATGCCGATCGTGTTGCCTTCGTAGCGGTCGGCGCGCGCCCATCGGCGCAATTCTTGTACCGTGCGAATAACTTCCATCAGGCTTCGCGCAACACCCGGTCTTCGAGAGCCCTGCGCACCGCGTCGGACAGATGGTAGCTTTCCTCATCGGATGGGAAGGCGCGATGCTCAACGTCCTCGCGGTAGTGCTCCACCGACGAACGGATCAGGGCCGCCGCGTCGCCATAACGGCGCACGAATTTTGCCGGTGGCGCGAACGTCAAGTTCACAAGGTCGTGGAACACGAGAATCTGGCCGTCGCAATCCGGTCCCGCGCCGATGCCGATGGTGGGAATGGGCAACTCCGCAGTGATGGCGGCAGCCGCTTCGCGAGGCACGCCTTCGAGAACCAGAAGGCCGGCGCCGGCGTCGGCCAGTGCCTGCGCATCGGCCTTCAACTGCATCACCGTGTCTACGGTGCGGGCCTGCACGCGGTAGCCGCCCATGCGGTGCAGGCTTTGCGGCGTCAGGCCGAGATGCGCGACGACAGGAATTTCCGCCTCGGTGAGAGCCCGCACCAGTTCTTCGCGCGGCCCCTCAATCTTGACCGCCTCGGCTCCTGCCTCTTTCACAAAGCGAACGGCGTTGGCGACACCCTCCGCAATGCTTCCGTGATAGCTGCCGAAGGGCATGTCGGCGACTACCAGGGCGCGCCGCACCGCCCGGCGAACCGCGCGCGTGTGATGCAGCATTTCGTCCACCGTGACGGCGAGGGTGTTGTCGTGGCCAAGCACCACCATGGCCAGCGAGTCTCCGACCAGGATCATGTCGATACCGGCTTCATCGACCAAGCGGGAAGTCGCATAGTCGTAGGCCGTGAGCGCGGAGATAGGCTTGCCCTGCCGTTTCATCTCGGCAAGGGCGGGCATGGTCACTTTGGTGATGGGGATTCCGGTGGAAGAGGGTCCACCGCCGGGGAAGTTGGTCAGACTCATTGATTTCTCCAGTGCCGCTCCGCAAACTCAGGATGCGACCCGTACGAGGCGAGTATACGCCCCTGCCCCATAGATGCAAGAAAGGCGTCTCAAGATCCGGGCCAGGCGGGAGACCCGCTGGAATAAAAATCCGGGACGCGGGGTTCTATACTCGCTGCATCGATTTGACCAGCGAAATACGGTCTTCATTCTCCACAAGGTGAACAGGAAAGGCTCGTTGAAGATCACGCTCAGCCTTGGCTCCCAGTCGTTCCAGAAGCAGGTTGCCCTCAGGCTGCTGCGCGATGGGATGTTGAGCCGAATTTTGTCGTTTGGCATTGAGCCCGAAATCCAGGATCCGGATGGGAACGGCGGCCTGAAGGTCGTTCGGCGCTACCCTCACTACCGGCAAGTCAATCGAGTCCTCTGGGCCGCATGGAGGCGCCTGCCGGGCAGCAAATTCTCGCGACATTTTCCGGTGGTGATTTCCACGACCTACCAGGACTGGCTCCTCTCGCGAAATCTTCCCGCCAGCGATATTTTTCATGGCTGGAACGGACTGTGTCTCGCCGGCCTGCGATCAGCGAAACGGCACGGCGCGGTGACCATGGTCGAGAATCCGTCAATGCATCCGCGCGACTGGCAGAAGGCGGTGCTTGAAGAGTGCGAGAGATTTGGCGTGCGCCGATGGGAATGCCGGGCGTCGCTTTCTTCCCTGCTGATCCGGCGCATGGAAGCGGAATTTGCGTTGAGCGACTACATTGTTGTTCCTTCGACGATCGCGCGCGAAAGTTTCAGCCGCGCCGGCCTTGGGCAAAAGGCGCTGGTCATCCACGCCGGCATTGACGCGGAGTTTTTCAAGCCCGCGCAAACTCCGGCGCCGCGGGATGTGTTCCGGGTTTGCTATACGGGACGCGTGGAAATCGCCAAGGGCGTGGCCTACCTCCTGCAGGCCTGGAAGCAGCTCGCTCTGCCGAACGCTGAATTGGTCCTGATCGGCGAAGTAGCGGCGGAGATGCAACCGATTGTTCGCCAATACGCAACCCCCGACGTGCGATTTACCGGCTTCCTGCCGGCCGATCGGGTAGCGGACTGGTATCGCAACTCCGATGTGTTTGCGTTTCCGTCGGTGAATGAGGGACTGGCCCGGGTGCTGCTCGAGGCCATGGCTTGCGGACTCCCTTTAATCGCGACGCGGGCTTCAGGGGCGGAAGACTGCGTGACGCCGGGTGAAGATGGAACGATCGTGCGGGAAAGAGACGTTGCCGCATTCGCGCAGGCGATTCTATGGCACTTTGAGAACCGCGACGCCACCCGCGTCATGGGCATGGCGGCTCGAGCCAAGATCGAATGCCGCTTCACGGTTTTGCATTATGTGGAGCGCATGATCCACACGTATGGCTCGTTGCTGCAACCAGAGAGCGAAAGCGCGGTGGTTGCGTCGCTTATGCGTTGATCGCCATTCCTTCCACGGCTCCATAAGCATCGAGCATCGCCTCGGACAGCGTGGGATGCGCGTGGATCGTGAACATCAGTTCCTCAACCGTGCCTTCCAGTTCCATGACCGCAACCGCTTCCGCGATCAATTCGGTGGCCTGGGGGCCGATGATGTGGACGCCCAGGATTTCGCCATACTTGGCATCGGAGACAATCTTCACGAACCCGTCGTGGCTGTCGACGATGGTGGCCTTGGAGTTTCCGGCAAAGGGAAACTTTCCGACTTTCACTTCGTGGCCTTTTTCCCTGGCCTGGGCCTCCGTAAGGCCCACCGATCCGATTTGCGGATCGGTGTAGGTGCATCCCGGGATACGATCCCGTCGCACCGGACGATAGGCACGCCCCGCGATCTTCGCCATCGCCACCAGGCCGCTCATCGCGCCCACGTGCGCAAGCTGCGGCAGGCCCGCGACGATGTCCCCGATGGCGTAGATGCCGGGCTCAGCGGTCTCCTGGATTTCGCTGACCTTGACGAACCCGCGGTCGAGTTCGACCTTGGTGGTTTCGATGCCGACGTTCTCCGTGCGAGGCGCGCGGCCCACCGCTACCAGGACTTTCTCGGCTTCTTTCTCTTGCGTCTTGCCGCTCGCGTTGGTCCAGGAGACTTTCACACCGCTATCGGTCTTCTCGATCTTTTCCACCTTGCAGCCGGCGTTCACGTCGATGCCCCGCTTCTTGAATAGCCGAGTGAGTTCCTTGGAGACGTCTTCGTCTTCAACGGGAACCGCGCGGGGTAGATATTCAAGGATCGTGACCTCGGTGCCGAAGCTGCGGAAAATGGAACTGAACTCTACGCCCACCGCGCCCGCGCCGATCACAATCAGCGACTTGGGCGGCTGGTTGACCGCGAGAATTTCAATGTTTGTCAGGATGCGGTCGTCGGGCTGCTGCCCGAACAGGGTGCGTGCCTCGGAGCCCGTGGCCAGGAGGATGTTCTTCGCCTGGATCTGCTGTGTTTCGCCGTTGGGGCCACCCGTCACGTTCACGGTATGTACACCGTCTTTTGCCGGGCCGGTGAGCTTGCCGAAGCCGGAAATCACCGTCACCTTGTGCTTCTTCATCAGGAATTCGAGGCCCTTGGTGTGCTTGTTGATGATGGCGTTCTTGCGCTTTTGCACCGCCTCCCAGTCGAGTTGCGGAGTGCCGATGCCGGCGATACCGTACTCGGCGGCGTGCTTGAGGTGGTCCCAGATTTCGGCATTGAACAGGAGCGCCTTGGTGGGAATGCAGCCCACGTGGAGGCAGGTCCCGCCCAGGACCGGCCCGGCCTCGATCAGCGCGACCTTGAGTTTGTATTCCCCACCGCGAATGGCCGCGGTGTACCCCGCCGGCCCGCTGCCGATGATTGCCACGTCGAACAATGTATCTGCCAAAACGGCTCCGTTCCGAGGCGTGTTTCAATGCCTCATGCCCAACCTGATGCCTGGTCCAGTTTAAAGGAGCGGGATCGGGCGGACCGGGGCAGCGCGAGAGGTATCAAAGGCTCGTGGTGACCAGCGCAGCTGCAAGATCGATGGTGGTGTTCTGCTCGCCGAACGCCTCGATCCAGTGCACGCCGGATTCGCGGCGGAACCAGGTCAGTTGCCGCTTGGCGTAGTTGCGGTGGCCTTGCTGGGCGGCCGCGATGCCCTCCCGCTCGGTCATGGCACCGGAAAGGATCGCGGTTGCCTGGCGGTATCCGAGCGAATCGAGCGCCTTCACTGGGCCGTATCGTGCGAGGAGACCGCGCGTCTCCTCAATTAGTCCCGCGGCAAACATAGCGGCGCATCGCTCGTTGAGGCGTTCGTAGAGCAGGCGGCGGGGCGGGTTCAACCCGATGCGGAGAAGGCGAAAGCCGGTGAGCGGGTCGCGCGACAAAAGTTGCGACATGGGCTGGCGTGCCGCGAGGCAGACTTCGACGGCGCGAATCAATTTGGCGGTGTCGTTGGCGTGGATGCGGCCGGCGGATGGGGGATCGAGCCGGACGAGTAGCCGGTGCAGCCAACCGGGGCCATGCCTTTCGCTGATTCGCCGCAGCCGCGCGCGCAGGTCTTCCTGCCGTCCGGGCCCGGCAAAAAGGCCGTCGGTCAGGGCGCGAAGGTACAAGCCGGTTCCGCCGGTGACGATGGGCAGTCGTCCACGGGCCGCGATCTCGGTGAGTAGAGTCCGCGCAGCGCGGCTGTAAGCGCCGGCGGTGAATGGCTCATCGGGGTCGACAACGTCAATCAGATGATGCGGAACGCGGGCCCGTTCCTCCGGCGAGGGCTTGGCCGTACCCACGTCCATGCCGCGATACACTGCAACCGAATCGCAGCTGACAATCTCGCCGCCGAAGCGCTCGGCGAGCGAGAGGGAAAGCGCCGTCTTGCCGCTTCCGGTGGGGCCCAGGATGAGTATGGCAAGAGGGTCGGGACTGTGATCCGGAACGTCCGTGGCCCGCGAAGGAGTCACGGGCGCCACCAGCCGGGCGGAAAGATCCACTTGGGATTGGTGTGAAAGAGCCACCAGGCAACAATGACCGCGGCCACGATCAGCAGCCCGAACACCTGGTTGCGCCGGTAGAGGCGCCGCTGTTCGGCGCGCCGTGGATCTTCGGCGGTTGGCGGCGCGGATGGTTTGATGGGAGGCTCGGCCATGGCTCACGGCCAACGGTGCGGATTCGCCGGCCACTCGCCAGTATAGGCGAGCGTAACGTGACCAGCGGTGTCGGCGGGTTTGACTTCCAGCGTCCGATTGCCGACCATACCCTTGGGAGTTCCGGCACAGATCGGAGCCGCAAGAGGCGATGGCAATGAAGGTTTTGATCCTTGGATCTGGCGGACGCGAACATGCGCTGGCATGGGCAATCAAGAAAAGCGAGCGGGTAACAGAAGTAGTTTGCGCGCCAGGCAATGGGGGCATGGCGCAGATCGCCCGGTGTGTTCCGGCCGATCTCGGAAACCTGGATTCGATGATGGCGGTGGTCGATGCCGAGCAGCCGGGCTTGACGGTGGTCGGGCCGGAACTGCCCTTGTCCCTGGGCATTGTCGACGCCGTTCGGCAGCGCGGCCTGCGGGTGTTCGGTCCCACCGCCGCGGCAGCCATGCTGGAAACCAGCAAGGGTTTCGCCAAGCGGTTTCTGCAGCGGCACAACATCCCCACCGCAGCCTATGCCGTTTGTTCGAGTACCGACGAGTTGGAGAAGGCAGTCGAGATCTTCCATGCGCCGATCGTGGTGAAAGCCGACGGACTGGCCGCCGGCAAGGGAGTCATCATCTGCCAGTCGCATCGCACCGCGGTTGAGGCGGCGGGCGGTCTCTTCACCGGCTCTCTGCTGGGCGCGGCGGAGCGCCAGGTAGTGATCGAGGAGTTCCTGGAGGGCGACGAGATCAGCTTCCTTTGCCTGACCGACGGCAAGCACGTGGCGCCGCTGGTTCCGGCGCAGGACCACAAGCGGATCGGGGAGGGCGACAGCGGGCCCAATACCGGGGGGATGGGCGTTTATTCGGCTGATTCCATGCTGGATCTCGGCATGACCGAGTGGATTTTGCATCACATAGCACAACCCACGGTCGATGGCATGGCGGCCGAAGAAACCCCGTTCACGGGAGTCTTGTATTGCGGACTGATGATGACCGCGCGTGGGCCGCAGGTGCTGGAGTTCAATGCCCGTTTCGGCGATCCCGAGACGCAGGCGATCCTGATGCGTTTGGACAGCGACCTGCTTGAGGCTCTCGAGGCCTGTGTGGATGGGTCCCTTTCCCCCGGCAATCTGCGCTGGACTCAAGGCGCTTCCGCATGCGTGGTCGCCAGTTCGGGGGGATATCCGGGCTCCTACAAGACCGGATTTCCGATCAGTGGACTCGAATCCGCCGGGCGAATCCCGGACGTCCAGATCTTTCATGCCGGAACGAAACTGCAGGATGGTCAGCCGGTAACTGCCGGGGGGAGAGTGCTGGGGGTAACTGCCGCTGCGGGGTCCCTGCAGCAGGCCCTGGAACGGGCCTATCAAGCGATCGGAGAAATTCAATTTGAGGGAATGTATTACCGCCGCGACATTGGGCACCGGGCGGTGACAAAGAGCGAGTAGAGACAAATAAACTCTGGGTCTGCCGCTTCCGTTGGCTTTCGCATCACGATCGACGCAAGTTTATAACTAAAGGACAGTTATATCCTGATTCTTACGGCGGCCTCACCGTAGTTATCTAGCCCGGCGAAGCCTGACTTGCCGACACTGGCGCTGCCTGGTTCTTCTGGAAGCAGGAACGGCAAAGCACGGGACGACCCTGCGTCGGCCGGAACGGTACGGTGGTTTCCAGACCGCATGCGGAACAGTGGGTTCTGGTTTCGGTTCTTACCCGAGGACCCCCGCTGGCGCGCTTCGCCTTGCACTGTTTGCAGCGCTTGGGGTCATTTTTGAAATCCTTGTCGTGGAAGAAAAGCTGCTCACCTGCAGTAAAGATAAATTCAGAGCCGCAATCAACACACTTGAGTACCTTATCCGTGAATTCCATGGCCGGCTTCCCCGAAGCAGGGAACCTGCTGAAATCGGCCATGACCTCGAATGCGCCGGTCCCGTTTCCCTGTCCTCGTACGTTGTTCAGCAACTAGGGCCCGGGCCGCGTCTTAAGAAATTGGCGGCAATCGTTCGATTTCCGCGAAACACGCAAATCGAAACCATAAGCATCGTCACCCGACGATGCGCAGTTCAAAAGCTGGTCACGAATATCGCGCTCCGGCCGCTTCTATTTTTAAAAGTCGGCAGGGAAAGTAACGAAGCACTTCAAACGTAACGGTTGCTGGCATTTAGGCTCTTCCATCGGGTAGCGCAGCCGCTGCCCGACGGAAGAGCTGCCAGATTAGTCCTGCTCTTTACGAGCCTTCTTGCGATTCCGCTTGCGAGCCAGAGCGGCCTTTACACGCTTCTTTTCGCCCGGCTTCAGGTAGTAGGAGTGACGCTTGACTTCCTTGATGATGTCTTCCTGCTGAACCTTGCGCTTAAACCGGCGCAGTGCGTTCTCGAGCGGTTCGCCTTCCTGTACACGTACTTCTGCCAAAAATGTCCACCTCCAAACCTGCCAAGGGGCCACAACCATGATACTGGAAATGCGATCAAAATGCCTGGTCACGAAGCGAACATAGTGTTTGAATCCCAATGATGCGCGTGAGCTTGCGCTGAAATCGAACAATCGGGCCGCTTTGTTTCGCCACGCGAAAGGTGGGCATCATGCTCACTCTCTACAATCGGATCCAGGGCCGAAACCTCGACCGGCTTGCCGCCCTCAGCGACGGCATCTTTGCCGTCGCCATGACCCTTCTCGTCCTGGATATACATATCCCGGCGGCTTCCCAGGTTCACTCCGAGGGGGACCTACTGCTGGCCCTGGGAGCACTCGGCCCGCAGTGGATCGCCTATGGAATGAGTTTCCTGACGCTGGGCATCTTCTGGGCCGGACAGCAGACCCAGCTGAATCATCTGAAAGAAGGCACACGCGATCTCACCTGGATGCACCTGGGGTTTCTGTTCGCGATCACCATGATGCCGCTCTCCACCCGGCTCCTGGCGGAGTTCATCGCCTATCGCTCGGCGCTGGCCATCTATTGGCTCAACATCTTCGTGCCGGGAGCGATGCTCTATTGGAGCTGGGGCTTACGCGATCCGGGCGAAGCTTATCAAGGACGACACTCCGGAGCAAATCCGCAACAGCATCTGCCGGCGAATTCTCATCGCACAGGCGCTCTACGCCGCCGGCGCTGCCTTGTGCCTGATCAGCACGTGGGTGAGCATCGGGGTCATCGTGCTGGTCCAGCTGAATTATGCTGTCGCACCGCGGCTGTGGAGATCCCGAAAACGCTGAGTGTCCTATTTTCGGCGGGCCCGCCAGAACGAAGTGACTCCCAAGTATAGAAAGACCAGCACCAGCGCCGCTGCCACCAGGAATTTCTGATGATCGGGCCCATGCAGGTAACTGGCCCGGGAGCGCCAAACGGTTTGCGCGAAGACCAGAACGAAAACGAAGAAGAACAGGCCGACGACTTCGAGGAAAACGATGTTTCCCACTCTGCGGAACGGTTTAAAGAACCCGCCGACGCCTCGGGCGAGGCTTCCCGTGGCGCGGCCCGCGCTTCGCCCGGGCACTCCCCTCGCGCCACTTCCTGGCATGGCTTCGATCGTCACCGGGCGGGACACGGTGGCGGCGGAATCGGGGCCCATAATGCGCTGCCCGGCCATGCGTCCCACCAGGCGCACTCCGATTCCCAATACGCGGCCTACGGTCTGCGGTTTCATACCCGACTATGATGGTATCAGCGGTGAGACGCGTCGGTTTTTGCATCCTATTTGCTTTACCGCAGTTGCCGTAACGCCGCTGTGGACGTAAGGTATATAAATCCAAATATCGCTCCCAGCGCTCCTTCCGCGCCGGTCGCCGTCGGAGGTAACCCCAAGTGACATCTCGTTTGCGCGAACTCATCCAACAACTGGGAGAGGCAATCCACGAATCCGTCATCGAGAGCGAGCAAATCGCCGGCGTTGTGCAGGACATCCGCAAGCATGGGTTCGACGTGCTGCTGATGCTTGAGGCCACCATCGGCCTGAATGAAGTGGGATCGAAAGAGGGCGCCGAGGACGAGTCCTCCGCGGAAGAAGGCGAATTTACCCAGAATGATCTCAACTTTCTCAAGTCGCTGCGGATCTCGGTGGAGGGCGGCGGTGATGACGATGATACCGAAGGCTGACTGGCCGCGAGGGACCCTGCGATTCAGAGGACGCTCGAGATAAACACTGGATGACCGCTGCGTTCGTCGCCCGATGGATCGTGACCGCCATTGCCGCCGGCCAGGGCGTTGCGCCGGTTTTTATCGATCTGAACAGCACTCACGCGACCAACCCCCTGTGGACGGGCCATGCGCGCTTTCATCTGGTCTACCAGGTGTTCACGCTGCTGCCGGTAGCGGCCGTGGAGATAGCGGTTCTGTGGTGGCCGGGGCCTGGGATGCGGGGCCGGTTCTACGTCGCCGCCCTGCTTACCGGCACGCCGCTGGCGGGTTTCCTGGCGGCGGCTCTTTCGCGTCCGCTTTACCGCGGCACGCTGCATGACCCGAATGGGATCCAGCCGTTGCGCTTGCATCTGGGATCGCGGCTAATCGTTCTCGACATGAATGTCGCGATTGTGACGGTGGCGGCGGGCTTAATGATCGCGGCGGTGCTGCTTTTCTTGAAGAGTAGTTGACTGATGCGCGGGCTCACTGCCGCCTGATCCCATAAAGGTCAGATTGGAATTCCGCGCGAAGCGGAGGATAATCATCCCATGGCTACTTTGCCCAACCCGGAAGAACTCTGGACAGTCCGTGAATACCTCCGGACAAGTTGGAGCCCTGACCGCGAATTTGTGGATGGGCGAATCGAGGAACGGAACTTGGGCGAGAAAGAGCACTCCATTATCCAGCGTTATTTCACCGGGCTGTTTTGGATCAAGCGCGCCGAATGGAGAGTCGAGGTGTTTCCCGAGCTTCGCACCCAAACCCAATCACGGCGTTTTCGTGTTCCCGACGTTCTCGTGACCCGTGTCGACGACCAGTTTGAGCGGTACGTGACTCGGCCGCCATTGATCGCGGTAGAGATTTTGTCGCCGGAAGACACGCTCACGGCGATGGGGACGAAAGCGGCGGAGTATTGCCAATTCGGGATCGAAAACATCTGGATCATCGACCCGGAAGGACGGATCGCTTACTCCTACACCGAAGCCGGCCTCGAAGAGATCCGCGCGGGAAAACTCACGGTGGCCGGAACGCCGATCCTCATCGAGCTCAGCGAAATGTTTGCCGAACTCGATCGGTAGTCGTCATTCCTCCGAAAATCAGCTCTTCAGAGCTACGCGAATATGCAGCTCTTTCAGCTGCTGCTCGGAAACGCCGGTAGGCGCGTCGGCCATCAGGTCGATCGCTTTGGCGGTCTTGGGGAAGGTAATCACTTCCCGCAGGCTGGGAGCGCCGGCCAGGAGCATCACGATCCGGTCGAGGCCGAGGGCAATGCCGCCGTGGGGAGGCGTGCCGTATTCCAGCGCGTCGAGGAAAAAGCCGAACCGCTGCCGCGCCTCTTCATCCGAAATGCCGAGCGAGGCAAAGATCTGCTGCTGCACGTCCTTGCGGTGAATACGAATGGAGCCGGAACCGAGCTCGAGCCCATTCATCGCCAGGTCGTAGCAGTCGGCGCGCACGCTGGCCGGATCGCTGACCAGGTTGGCCATGTCGGCCTCATACGGCGCGGTGAATGGATGGTGCGCCGGAACCCACTTGCCGCTGGGCAAATCGTATTCAAACATGGGAAAGTCGACGATCCATATCGGATGAAACGCCATTTCGCCGGGTATCTTTTTGCCGCTCTTCGGATCCGCCGTCCGAACGGTCTCCTCGGTGGTGTGAAATGCCTTGTGGCGGTCGGCGTATTTCTTCGACAGTTCGGTGCGGAAATTTCCGGCCGCCGCGTAAACGTTGATTTCGCGCTCCGACAGTCGGCCCTCGAACTTGGTGTCGCTGGCCTTGACGTGGTGCGCCGGATCGCCTGCCACCACGATCACGAAATCGGCCTCGGCGGCGCCGGTGAGCTCACGGATCTTCGCCACCGAATCAGGGAACCCCTTGCCCAGCCGCTTGAAGTCGTCGATGAACTTGGCGCCCTTTTTCTGGTCGAAGAGCGGATGATTCTCCTCGCGCTCCTTGCGGCTGAGCTCGCCTACATTGGGAATGCGAAGGGCAACTACCGGCAACGCGGGGTCAATCTGGAGGGTGCCTAATGCCTCATCCGGGAATGCCGCGCGCACGTCGGTCAGCCCGGGCAGGCGCAGGTCGGGCTTGTCGGACCCATACTGCCGCATGGCGTCGTCGTAGGTGATCCGCGGGAACGGGGCAGGCAGCGACACGCCGGCCGCGGCAAAGCCCGCCGACAGGAACTGCTCGACCACGGCAAACACATTCTCGCGCCGGGGGAAACTCATCTCCAGGTCGATCTGGGTGAACTCGAGCTGCCGGTCGGCGCGCTGGTCCTCGTCGCGGAAGCAGCGGGCGACCTGGAAGTATCGGTCGAAGCCGGAGATCATAAGGATCTGCTTGAAGATCTGCGGCGACTGCGGCAGGGCGTAGAACTCGCCGGGATGGACGCGGCTGGGCACCAGGAAATCGCGCGCGCCCTCGGGGGTGGACTTGCACAGAATCGGCGTCTCGATTTCGAGGAAGCCCTGCCCGGACAGGCTCTCGCGAATGGCGCGGGTGATTTCGTGGCGCAGCCAGAAGTTGCGCTGCATCTCGACGCGGCGGAGATCGACGTAGCGATACTTCAGCCGGACTTCCTCGTTCTGGATGGCTTCCTCGGCGGGGGAAAACGGGGCAAGACGGGCGTCGTTGAGGACACGCAGCTCGGTAGCTTCGATTTCGATTTCACCGGTCACCATCTTGGGGTTGATGGCGTCTTTATCGCGCAGGCTGACCTTGCCGACGGCGGCCACAACGTACTCGGGCCGCACCTGCTCGCCCTTGGCGTGGCCTTCGGGGGTCAGCTCTTTGTCGAGCACCACCTGGACAATGCCGCTGCGGTCGCGCAGGTCAAGGAAGATCAGGTTGCCGTGATCGCGGCGGCGGTTCACCCAGCCCATCACAACCACATCTTTGCCGGCATCGGCGGCGCGTAGATCGCCGCAGTAGTGCGTCCGTTCAAGCTTGCCTAAAAAATCGAGCACGATTCCAATCCTTCGTTTTGGGGTTCAGCTGCATAACTGGAGCTCCCCTTTGGGGCCGAAGCCCGCGATGATCTCGTTGAGGCATCGGCGTACCGGCTGAAGCCCGCACCCTTCGCAGCGCCGGTTCCAGGCACTCAGGCTGGCGGAGCAGCGTGATTCGATGGCTTCGCCAAGTGGGCGGCCAGTTCCGCGCGCGGAACCTTGGTCTGTATGCCGGTGGAGAAGTCCTTCACGGTAAGGATACCGGATCGAAGCTCGTCTTCGCCGAGGATGACGATACTCCGCGCCACCTTGTCGGCGGCTTCGAACGACTTCTTAAGGCGGAAAGTTCCCTCGCCGAGTTCGACCTTCAGTCCGCCGCGGCGCAGTTCGCGCGCCAAGGCAAGGGCAGCGGGATTGATGGTTTCGCCCAATGGCGCAATGTATGCGTCAGCCTTTTCCGTCTCCGCGGCTTCCAGAGACTGCAGGGTCAGGACCAGCCGGTCCTCGCCCATCGCGAACCCGATGCCGGGCGCCCTGGGACCGCCGATGGCTTCGCTCAAGCCGTCATAGCGTCCGCCGCCGAGCAGGGCATTCTGCGCACCCAGGCCGCCATGCGTGAACTCGAACGTGGTCCGCGTGTAGTAGTCCAGGCCGCGCACCAGGCGGTGATTGCGGGTGTAGGGCACCCCGGCCGCATCGAGCGCCGCTGTCACCTGCGCGAAGTGTAGCTTCGAATCCTCATCGAGCGAATCGACGATTTTGGGAAGCGCGTCAATGATGGGCTGGTCCTCGGGCACCTTGCAATCCAGCACGCGCAGGGGATTGGTGACCGCGCGGCGCTGGCAATCCACGCACATTTGCGCGGCGACTGGTTCAAGCGTCTTTCGCAGCGTCTCGTTGTACCTCGCCCGATCCGCCGACGATCCCACCGAGTTGATGTGCAGCGTCCAGCCGGTGATCCTCAGCTCATCCAGCAGGGTGGCCAGCATTTCGAGAATCTCGGCATCGCGCAAGGGGCTCTCGCTGCCTGCCGAAGGCGGGCCGATGATCTCTGCCCCGATCTGCGAAAACTGCCGGTAGCGGCCCTTCTGCGGGCGCTCGCGCCGGAACTGCGGACCGATGTAGTAGAGCTTCTGCAGTTGCCCGCTCTCGCCGAGTTTGTGCTCGATGTAGGCGCGGACGACGCCGGCTGTGTTCTCGGGGCGCAACGTCAGGGATTGCGTCTTCTCCGACTGCGCCCGGGCGCGGTCTTCCCATGTGTACATTTCTTTCGAGACGATGTCGGTTTCTTCGCCGACGCCCCGCGCGAACAGGCCGGTGTCTTCGAAAACAGGCGTACGAATTTCGCCGAAGTTGTAACGAACAAATACCGAGCGCGCCGTCGCCTCGATCCGGTTCCATAGCGCCGTCTCCGGCGGCAAAAGATCGCGCGTGCCGCGCACCGCTTTCAGGGTGCTCATAGAAGTTCAGTTTAAATGTTCCGTCAGACCGATCTGATATCAGTCCAGTTAGTGGAGGATGCCGACTCGCCGTGAAGCTTGCATCCTCCGTCGCGTCCTCGCATCCAATGCGCCATGGAATACCGTCTGCTGGGAGGCTCAGGCCTCAAGGTTTCCGCTCTCAGTTTCGGCGCTGCTACGTTTGGCGGTGGGAATGAGTTTTTCAAGGCCTGGGGCGATACCGATGTGGCGGAAGCTACGCGCCTTATCGATATCTGCATCGAGACCGGCGTCAACCTGTTCGATACCGCCGACGGCTACTCCGACGGGCGTTCGGAAGAAGTGCTTGGAAAGGCACTTGGCAGCAAGCGCAACGGCGCGCTGATCTCCACCAAGGCGTATTTCCCCACGGGCGGGGGTCCCAACGACCGCGGCAGCTCGCGCTACCACTTGCGGCGCGCACTCGAAAACAGCCTGCGGCGGCTGAATACCGATTACGTCGATATCTACCACATGCACGGATTCGACGCGCTGACGCCGATCGAAGAAGTGCAGGACACGCTGAACAGCTTCGTCCGTGAAGGCAAGGTGCGCTACATCGCCTGTTCGAACTTCTCCGGCTGGCACCTGATGAAGTCGCTGGCCGTCGCCGATCGCTACGGATGGACGAGGTTCGTGGCTCACCAGGTTTACTACTCGTTGATCGGGCGCGATTACGAATGGGAACTGATGCCCCTTGGGATTGACCAAAAAGTGGGGGCGCTGGTCTGGAGTCCCCTCGGCTGGAGCCGGCTCACCGGCAAGATTCGCCGGGGGCAGCCGCTGCCGGAAGTGAGCCGCCTGCACAAGACCGCCGATGCGGGGCCGCCGGTGTCCGACGAGTATGTTTACGCGGTGGTGGACGCTCTCGATGCGATCGCGAAAGAGAGCGGAAAGACGATTCCGCAGATCGCACTGAACTGGCTGCTGCAACGGCCGACGATTTCGTCGGTCATTCTGGGAGCGCGCAACGAAAAGCAATTGCGCGACAATCTCGGCGCCGACGGGTGGGCTCTCAGCCCCGAGCAGGTTGCGCGCCTGGACAAGGCCAGCGCGGTCACGCTTGTCTATCCGTACTGGCACCAAAGGTCTTTCGGCGAGCGTAATCCTCCTCCGGTGTAGAAAACAAAGAAGTTTCGCGACCATAATTGGGGATTATCGCTCCCATTTGGGGGGGGCGAAAAGATTGTAAAAAAAGCCCATATTTGCACCATGTTTGCAGCACTTTTCGAGGTCGTCATCGATGTAAATTATTGAAATTAAATACGTTATTTAAAATTTGGTCGTTTTTCGCGATTTTTTTTTTGCGTTTGGAGCGGAAACGGCGACTCGCCAACCAAGTACAGACGATCTTTCTCCATTCCATTATCCCTCCGGCCGGGCAAATGATCTGCACGAAAAATGGGACCTAAGTGTCGCGGAATGTGTGGTCTAAGAATTGGCCCTCTTTTTTTCGCGCAGCGGCTCCGCGCGCGGCGCGCAGGGCGGCAGCGATGCCTCCACCAGCGGGAAGGACGGAACTGCACCGGCGTATGTGGATTGGCCACGGAGAAGCGATCGCCGCTCACGCGGCAAACCAACCTCTGAATTGCCGCGTGCGTTCTCACTACCGGGCAATGGCACCTGCTGTAGCGGTCGCTTATCGCTGCTTCGGCTCGAACCGGTGCCGATGCTTGTAGACGTAGTGACCGACGAGCCATCCCGCGGCGCTGCCGACCAGCACGTCGGAAGGGAAGTGCTGCTGGCCCATGAGGCGGGTGAAGCTGATGCCGGCCGCTCCGCCGTAAACCAGGACCTGGGTCCACGGATTCCGGTATTCGCCCGCAATGACGGCGGCCGACGCCCACGCGAGAACGCTGTGCGAGGACGGAAAGGAAGAATCCACGCCTGCGCTCGACTGAAAAAAGCGCCCGCGGCCAAGATCCTGATAGGGCCGTTCGCGCCAGAAGACAAGCTTCATGCCCTGTTCCAGGACAACTCCATCGACCAGCGCCTCGGCGCCCAGCAGGCCGGTTTCCCGGGCATGCTCATTGCCGCGAAAATGGCCTGCGCCGTAGAGCAGCACCGGGGCGGCAATGAAGCCGCCGATCATCACATTCGACGCGTTGGTATTGTCGTTGTTGAATGCCGGATCGAGCGAGATCACATCGCGCAGCGTGGTCTTGTCGGTAGCGATGGCGGCGCCGGTGGCGAGCACCAGCGGCACCACGATCTTGAGATCGCCGCGATGGATGTGGAACGGGCTGGTCCAGATGGCGCCCTGGTCGTGCAGCACATTCGCCGGGAACGAGCGGAGGGTGACATCGCTTGCGGCCGGGGGCGCATCCGGCATTTCATCGTTCGAATTCGCTGCCGGACCGGACTGGGCAACCGCGCCGATGGTTCCTGTCAGCAAAAGGACAAATGCAATTGGAGAGTAAAGACGGCGGAGAACCGCTAACTGAGTGAACACATATGGCTTTGATGCCCGCCCCGTTCGCCGTGCAAGCAACTGTCATTTACGGTTCATTTTACGGGCGCGCTCTCGCCCATTTCGGCGAGGTAGATCTCCACGTAGTCCAGGTAGTTCTTCGCGTATTGCAGGATCAGGGCGTGGTCCTTGTCTTCGAGGGTGCGGCGCTGCTTTGCGGGGACGCCCGCCCACAGTGTGCGCGGCGGGACCACGGTATGTTCGGGCAGGATGGCGCCGGCGGCGAGGATCGACCCTTCGCCAATACGGCAGTCGTTGAGGATGACCACACCCATGCCCACCAGCACCGCATCTTCGACGGTACAGCCGTGGACCGTGGCATTGTGGCCGATGGTGACCCAGTCGCCTACGGTAACCGAATAAAGGTTGCGCTGCCCGTGCAGGACGGCGCAGTCCTGGACGTTGGAGTTCGCGCCCACGCGAATGGAGTGCACATCCCCGCGCAGGACGGCGTTCATCCAGACGGAGGAGTGTTCGCCGAGCGCGACGTCTCCTATGACCTGCGCGGATTGATCGACATAACAGCTGGCGGGAATCTGGGGCACATGGCCCTGGTACCTGCGGATCATCTCCGGGGGACCTCCAGGAGGAATTTTAGGTCACTGACCGGCTGATTTCGAACCTTCGGGTTGGTGCCAGCCTATCCGTGCGTCAGAAAAAAGTCGCCAGGAGCGGAGTGGTACATAAACGGGCGGTGAGAGACCAGGGAAGCTCGGCTCAGGTTCGGTTTGCATTGCCTCGGGGGCTAAAGCCCCACTGATTCTGCGGTGGTGATGTACGGGCTAAAGCCCGTACCCTTCAAGTATGGAGGCGCTGAAGCCCCACTGATTCTGGGATGGTGATGTACGGGCTAAAGCCCGTACCCTTCGAGTATGGAGGTGTTAAGGCCCCACTGATTCTGCGGTGTGATGTACGGGCTAAAGCCTGTACCCTTCGAGTATGGAGGTGTTAAAGCCCCACTGATTCTGGGATGGTGATGTACGGGCTAAAGCCCGTACCCTTCAAGTATGGAGGTGCCGAAGCCTGTAGCCTTCAAGAGGGAGACTTATCCAGAGATTTCCTGGGTCACATTCCGCCTTTGCCCAGCAGTACGCCGATGCCGTAGGTGACGGCACCCTCGACCGCGCCGACGACGGTCATCTCGAATCCGGACGACCACCACGAGCGTACCGTGATCAGGCTTTTGGCCGCGCCCACCGCAAAGTGGGCGATCAGCGAAATGACCGCGGCGGCAATCACCGCGGGCACGCCCTGCATAAAGAAGAAGGGGATGACCGGGATGATGGCGCCCACGGCGGTGGAGAGAGCCCCGGAACTGGCGGAGACGAGGGGATTCGACAGAGCTTCTTCGGAAGCCCCCAGGCGTTCGCCGGCCAGGGCGCGCAGCATCTGCTCGGGGTCGCGGGCGATGTGGTCCACCACGTGGAAAGCGTCTTCTTCGGGCAGGCCCTTCACCTGGTAATAAAGAGCGAGCAACTCGCGGGCTTCGGCCCCGTTCAGGCGGATGGCTTCGCGCTCGCGGGCCAGTTCGGCTTCGTAAATTTCCCGTTCGCTCTTGGCGGCGAGGTAGGCGCCCGAACCCATGGAGAGAGCGCTTGCGATCATGCCGGAGAGGCCGGCCAGCAGGACATACTTGGCCTCGCCGGCGGTTGCGCCGGAGACGCCGGAAACGATGCCGAAGATGGCGCCAAGGCCGTCGTTTACTCCGTAAATCGCGTCGCCGATCCAGGCTCCCGGCTGCTTGCGGCCCTGGTTGCGCTTGGCCAGCAACTCGTCCAATACCGCCTTGGGGTCCACCTTGGGCGTCCCTGCCGGGGCCGAGTAATGTCCGCGCAGCAGCGAGCCAAGTTCCCGGTGGTGGTCCTTTTCGTCCTCGATGACGTGGTCCAGGATCTCGATGGAAGCATCGTCGCCAAGGTCCTTCAACTGCTTTCCGTAGTTGGCGATATGGCGGCTTTCCTCGATTTCGAGACGCCGCAGGGCCATGCGGATGCCGCCGACGCGGTTGGCGAGCGAGTTGGCCTCGCCGCCCGAGTGGCCCTTGTACTCGGGCTCGGGGCCGCCCAGATCCTTGATGCGGCCGTGCCACAGGGCGGCGTGCTCCCATTCGGCGGTGGCCAGGTGGCGCAGAACCTGGGCCCGCACCGGGTCGGTGTCGCGATCGGCCAGCGTCTGGTAGGTGTGGTAGCCCTCCATTTCCGCCTGCCAGTTGGCGTCCAGCGCCTCCAGCACTTTTTGAAGCCGCGCACCCGTCAATGCTTCTTTTGTGGCCACTTTTTACTCCTTGCTTTCCTTGAGAATAGCCCACTGTCCCTGGATTTGTTTAGTTGGAGCGCCCCGCTGCGAACCTCGTCACCTTCCCACCCACATGGTTTCCCGTATAGTGTTGTGTGAGCAAAAGCGGAGATACCGGCATAGTCCTCTGCCGACGACATCAAAGTGATGAGGACGTGCAATACGCCCCGACGGGCGACACTTTCAGGAATCGAGGGAACTATCTCTCATGGCCACGCGATCTACTCCCGCAACACCGGCAGCACCCAGTTATGTGGGACCGTTCATCACGGTCGCCATGCTGTTTTTCATCTTCGGCTTCATTACCAATCTGAACATGGCGCTGGTCCCGCATCTGCGGTCGATCTTCACCCTTCCGTATGCGTGGGCCATGCTGGCCGAATCGGCGTTCTTCCTGGCCTATCTCGTCTTCTCCTCCCCTACCTCGAAGCTCATTGAGTCCATCGGCTACAAACGCACCATGGTGGTCTCCCTGTTCATCCAGGTGGTGGGCTGCCTCATGTTCGTTCCCGCGGCCAGGATGGTGAGCTTTCCTCTGTTCTTGACTGCCGTCTTCGTCGTCGGAGCGGGCGTCACTGCCCTCCAGACCTCGGCGAATCCCTACGTCGCCATCCTCGGCCCCGAGCACAGCGCTCCGGCCCGCCTTACGCTGGCCCAGGCGCTCAATTCGCTCGGCGGCACCATCGCCCCGCTCATCGCCGGTCACTACATCCTCACCGACCCTGCCAAGCTCGCCAACCAGGCCGCGGTGGCCAACACGGTCCGCGGACCTTACCTGGCGATCGCCGCCGGCCTGCTCATCCTCGGCGTCGCTGTGACATTTATGCACCTGCCGCAGATCACCCAGACTCGCGAGTTCCGCCCCGGTACGGCCGGCGACCCTGTCCTCAGCCGCAGCATCTGGAGCTATAAGCACACAGTCCTCGGCGCCGTCGGCATCTTCCTCTACGTCGGTGTCGAAGTCGGCCTTGCGGCCATCGCCGTCAATTACTTCCTCAGTCAGGGCATCAACGACACCGTTGCCGCGCGGCTCGCCGCCTTCTTCGATGGGCTCGGAGGTTTCGGCCGTTTGATAAACCATTTCCTTGGCCCTTGGACCGCTGTCAGCATTGCCGCCTTCCTGCTCTCCCTCTATTGGCTTGGTGCCCTCATCGGCCGCCTTCTCGGCTCGTGGATACTTACCAAGTTCAATCCTCACCTGCTCCTGGGCATATTCGGATTCGCAGCCACCTTTTTTGCCATCCTCTCGATGCTCACCTCCGGCCAGGTCGCCATCTGGTCCATAGTCCTCTGCGGCTTCTTCAACTCCATCATGTTCCCCAACATCTTTGCCCTTGGCATCGCCGGCCTCGGCCCGATGACCAGCAAAGGCTCCGGCCTCATCATGACCGCCGTCGTTGGCGGCGCCGTTGTGCCCCTTCTCCTCGGCGCAGCGGCCGACAAACTTGGCATCCAGCACGCTCTCTTCATCCCGGCTATCTGTTACCTCTTCATCGCCTACTACGGGCTATGGGGATCCAAGCCTACGCGGATTGTGCAAGCATAGACTGGATTAGCTGTACAAACTGAAGGCCCTTCGGCATTGCCGAAGGGCCTTCGCACGTGACGACAGCTTTTAGCTTTTAGCTATTAGCTTTTAGCTCCTGGCTTCGAGCCCGACTGCCTGGGAGCGGACATCTGGTGAAGTTTCAGGACAGTGTTCCAGTTTCTGCCCGTGCCCAGGACCCCGACGGCGCGGTCAAGGCTCTTTCCGCTGAACTTGGTTTCAGCGGCGCCGTCGGGAAGGTGGAAATAGATGTTGTCGTGGGCGAGATGAAAGCGGTCGCGGCGCGTGGGGTATTTCTCGACGATGGCGTTGAGCGCGGCATTCGCGCCGGCGGACGCGGGCCCGGCCAGAAATCCCACGTGGACCCTGGCGCCGTCGATGGCTTCGGCAGGGAAAGGGTTTTCGATGATGATTCGGGATAGTTCCTCGTGGGTGCGGATTACCACGCCCACGGGCGCGCCCATGAGCTTCTCGAGGCCGGCGGCAATGGCCGCGCCAACTTTTACGGCCGATCCGGTTGCATCGAAAACCGCGTTGCCGCTCTGGATATAGGTCGCGACGTCTTTGAATCCGAGCCCCTCGAGGAGTTTGCGGAAGTCGGCCATGGCGAGCTTTCCATGGCCAGCGAGATTCACGGCGCGCAGCAGGGCAATATAAGTGGGCATCGGTCCTCCGGCGAACATCAAGAGTGTAGCCTGAAGTGGGCGAGGAAAGGCCCGGCGTAATGGCGACGGCCGCAGCATACATCCGGCACTGGTTTGCCCCGCGGCGATGGCGGAGTGGCGCGGCTGAGACTGTCTCGCGGGTTTCGCGATGGCTCTTTCCCGCACGTCCTCCAAAGTACCCGTTTGACCGCAGGCACTGCGTGGATACCGATGGCCTGATCTACGCCGACGGCCTCTCGACGGGGCACGAACACGACCGCCACAGCGCCGGATACTATGCCACGGCTCCCTCGCTGTTTCGCGGCGCAATCGCGCTGTGGAGCGGGACGCTGGAGCGGATGGGACAGCGGCTGAGCGACTACACGCTGGTCGATGTGGGATGCGGCAAAGGCCGGGTGTTGATGCTGGCTTCGGAGTATGGGTTTCGCGACATCGTTGGCGTGGAGTTGAGCCCGCGCCTGGCCGCGGTGGCCAAAAAGAACCTGCGCAAGTGGCTGAGGTCGGCGCATGCCTGTGCGAGCGTTGAAGTCGTGCATGGAGACGCGCTGACGTTTCCCATTCCGGACGGGCCGGTGGTGCTCTTTTTCTTCAACTCCTTCGAGCGCGCGATGGTGGAGATGTGGCTGGATCGAGTGGCCCAGGCTGCATTGGGCCGAAGCGAGCCCATCGATCTGATCTACGTCCATCCGGAATTCGAGGCACTGGTGCGGGAGGTGCCTGGAATGCAGGTCGTGGCGGAGGCGTCGATCGCCTTCAGCGCGGAGGATGCGGCTGCGGATGTTTTTGGCGTGAGCGCGGATTGCTGCGGCGTCTACCGACTGGCAGGCGGCCAGAGGCGGAACGGGAGCGGCCTTGAGCGGGGCTACGGAGCCCCGCCGGTTTGCACGAAATAGAAGATCACCGGTAAATGGTGGCTTTAAGGGTAAATCCGGTTGAGGGTTCTCGCGAACGGAATTGTCTCGCGCACGTGATCGAGGCCGCATACCCATGCCACAATCCGCTCGATGCCCATGCCGAAACCGGCGTGGGGCACGCTGCCGTAGCGGCGCAGATCGAGGTACCACTGGAAGGCTTCCCTGGGGAGGCCGTGCTGCTCGATGCGTGAGTTGAGCAGTTCGTAACTCGACACGCGCTGCGAACCGCCGATGACTTCGCCGTAGCCTTCCGGCGCGAGCACATCGACGCACAGCGCAAACGTCGGGTCCTGGGGATCGGGCTCCATGTAGAAAGCCTTCACTGCCGCCGGGTAGCGATGCACCATCACGGGGCGGTCGAACTGGGAGCTGAGCCACGTCTCGTCGGGCGAGCCGAAATCGTTGCCGTACTCGAACGGCTGCTCGAGCAAGCCCTGGGCATGCGCCTCGTTGAGCATCTTGGCGGCTTCGTCGTAGCGCAGGCGCGGGAAGGGCGGCAGGACGGATTCGAGCTTCTTTACATCGCGGCCGATGACGGCCAACTCAGGCGCGCGGTTCTTGAGCACGCTCTGGATAATGTGGGAGATGTAGTTCTCCGCCAGTTCCATCAGGCCGTCGAGATCGCAGTACGCCAATTCCGGCTCGACCATCCAGAACTCGGTCAGGTGGCGGCGGGTCTTGGACTTCTCGGCGCGGAATGTCGGCCCGAAGCTGTAAACCTTGCCCAATGCGAGCGCGGTTGATTCGATGTAGAGCTGGCCGGACTGCGTGAGGTAGGCCGGGTCGCCGAAGTAGTCCACCGGGAACAGGGTCGAAGTGCCTTCGCAGGCCGCCGGCGTGAGGATGGGCGGGTCGGTGCGGATGAAGCCGTTGTTGTCGAAGTATTCGGCGGCGGCGCGCATAATCTCCGCGCGAATGCGCAGGATGGCCGACTGGCGCGGGGAGCGCACCCACAGGTGACGGTGCTCCATGAGGAAATCAACGCCGTGTTCCTTGAGCGTGATCGGGTACGGGTCGGATTCGGGCACGCGCTGAATGACCTGAATGTCTTCGACGTCGAGCTCGTAGCCACCCGGAGCGCGCTTGTCGGCGCGGACCTTGCCGGTGACGATGACGGAGGATTCCTGGGTCAGTCCTTTGAGCGCCTCGAACACGGCCGGAGGAACGCTCTTGACGTGCGCCACTCCCTGCACGGTGCCGGTGCCGTCGCGAAAGATGGGAAACAGCAGCTTGCCGCTCTCGCGCGAATTGTAGAGCCATCCCTGGATAGTGACCGATTGCCCTTCATGCTGGCCGAGCGTGGCAATGGTGGCAACTGGGGCTGCGGGCCGGGAAACTTCGGCGGTGGTGGCGACGGTCTCTTCGGACATGAGGTTCTCGATTTCTTCGGCGTAGTCTCCCACCCTAACCGCAAAAGAACACGGTTAGAATGGGGCACCCAGGCTTCTTCTGACATGGGTGGATTCCTGGAACGGCTCAGGTTCGCCGGACTTATCAGGATACCGCGATTGGCGGGCGAGTTCCTGTGCGGCGGGTTGGCTGCATCCTGCGCCCTTGGTTTATCGTCCAAGTAATCGATATGGCGAACCCCGCGACCGTCCCGCAGCCCCCGCAGGCGAGTATTCCGCACCCCGCCCCTGAAGCGGAAGAAGTGTACCGCCGCTGGATCCAGTTTCTTGACGATGAGTTCACGCGCCATCACAATCCGGAGCGGCGTGCGGAGATCGTCCGCGATCAGCTCTACCAGCTT
The DNA here is from genome assembly GCA_963730805.1 of uncultured Acidobacteriota bacterium. Lineage (GTDB taxonomy): Bacteria > Acidobacteriota > Terriglobia > Terriglobales > Acidobacteriaceae > Telmatobacter. The sequence continues at coordinate 266,305 of CAVSTL010000004.1, forward strand.
TACCTGGGTCGTCCGCACGGGGGCAAGCTGAACCTGACCCTGACCAGCGAACTGCCGGGGAATGTGGTCAGCCTCTCGCTCGACCCCAACAATGTGACGCTCGAGGCCGGACACTTCGCCGACGTGGACCGCCAAAAATTCAATGAGCGCAAGCCGCTGCTGTGGTTCTGGCAGATGTTCGACCGCTCGCCGATCGGCTTGAACCACTGGCTGGGACTGCGCTTCCGCTGCATGCTGGGCCGGCACCTTTTCGCCAAGATGGGCAACGGGGTGCGGATATACCACGGCATCGACCTGACCTATGGCTACAAGCTCACTATCGAGGACGGAGTCACTATTCGCCAGCGTGCGCTGCTGAACGACAGAGGCGGGATCACCATCGGCAAGAACGCCGTGATCGGGTCGTACGCGCGGGTTTACTCGCACACCCACGCGCCGGACAACTACGACAAGGTGAAGCTGGTGCCGACCGAGATCGGACCGTTCGCACGGATCGGCAGCCACGCCATCGTGCTGGCCGGAACCAAAATAAGCGAGGGCGAAATCGTCGGCAGCTTCCCTGCTGACCGAGGTTGATCCGGGGTGCAGGCTTCCTCCGAGTGGTTGATCCTGAGTCGGGGTCACGCATGATAAACACCCGGATAGAGGAGTGAGTCGCGCTTGAGCCAGACTACGGTTGATCATCCCCAGTCCATTCGCCTTACGCAGCAGGTGAAAGCGGGCGGCTGCGCGAGCAAGCTTGCGCCCGGTTCGCTGCGCCAGGTGCTGTCGGCGCTTCCGCCGCAGGCCGACCCCAACCTGCTGGTTGGATTCGAGACTTCGGACGACGCGGGCATCTATCGCATTGCCCCGGATCTGGCTCTTGTGCAGACGGTCGATTTCTTTACTCCGCTGGTGGATGATCCTTTTACGTTCGGCCAGATCGCGGCGACCAATGCGCTGAGCGACGTCTACGCCATGGGAGGGCGGCCGATTTCGGCGCTGGCGGTGGTGTGCTTTCCCCAGGATGGGGACCTCGGCATTCTCGAACAGATCATGCGCGGCGGTCTTCAAAAAATGTCGGAGGCCAACTGCACGGTGGTTGGCGGGCACTCCGTGCGCGACACGGAGATGAAGTTCGGTTATGCGGTCACCGGCCTTATCGATCCTGCGCGGATCTACACGAACGCGGCGGCGCGGCTGGGGGATGCGCTGATCCTGACCAAGCCGATCGGCACCGGCGTCATTACGACAGCAATCAAGCAGGGCAGGGCACAGACGGCATGGATTGAAAATGCGGTCGCCTCGATGACCACGCTGAACGCCACCGCATCGGCAGTTGCAATCGCTAATCCGGGGGTTCACGCCATGACCGACATTACCGGCTTCGGACTTATGGGCCACGGCCGCGAAATGGCGCTCGGCAGCGGCGTGACGCTGGAGATTGAAGTGGCGTCGGTTCCCGTGATTCCCGGCGCTCTGGACGCAATCCGGCTCGGCGCCATTCCCGCGGGGCTCGTGGCCAATCGCGATTTCGCCGAATGCGTGGTTTGCGATGCGCCGGGCAGTGCAATTCCTGAAGACCTGCGAATATTGCTGTACGATCCGCAGACGGCAGGCGGGCTGCTTATCTCCGTGGCCGCCGAAAATGCTTCGGCCCTGGTTGCCTCATTGCGAGCGGCCGGAGTTGCTGCGGCGGTGATCGGGCGAGTCTCCGATTCCGAATTGACCACGCATGCCGGCGCAGCCATTGTTCTGCAATGATCCAGACCGGAGTCGGGAACCCATGCCAAACACCGAGAACTCGGAAACGCAAAGGCTGCACGACGGCGGCCTCTACCGATTGCTGCCATCGGTAAACGAGTGGCTTCTTTCTCCCGAGTGCCAGCCGCTTCTCGGCAGCCATCCGCGCCATCGTGTGCTCACGGCGGTGCGTGCGACGCTTGCCGAGTTGCGCCAGGAGATCGCGGGTGGCCAATATACGGCCGAGACCCTGAACCTCACGGTGGCCACGTTGACGGATCGCATTACGAGGCAGCTTTCAACTCCAAGGCACTACTCGCTACGTCCCGTCATCAATGCGACCGGCGTCATCCTGCACACCAACCTGGGCCGGGCACCGTTGAGTGACAGCGCAATGGACCACATCGCTGAAATCGCTCAGGACTATTGCAATCTCGAGCTCGATCTCGAAACCGGCGCGCGCAGCCGGAGAGATGTTCACGCAGAGTCGCTTCTCCTGGAGGTGCTGCGGATTGAGGGCTCTGAAAAGTATGGCGTGGTCATCGTCAACAACTGCGCTGCGGCGACGTTTCTTGCTCTCAACTCGCTGGCCGAGAAGCAGGGAGTGATCGTCTCACGCGGGGAACTGGTGGAAATCGGCGGGGGGTTCCGCATACCGGAGATCCTGGAGAAGTCCGGCGCGATGCTGAAGGAGGTTGGCACCACCAACCGCACGCGCTTATCCGACTACGAACGAGCGCTTTCGTCCAGCACAAGCCTCATTCTTCGCGTGCATCAATCGAACTTCAGCGTTGAGGGCTTCACCGAACGACCGGCTCTGGCTGATCTTGTCTCGCTCGCGAAGCGCGCGGGCGTACCGCTCTTTGAGGACCAGGGAACGGGCCTTCTCGCTTCGCTCGAGCGGTATGGGATTGGCGGCGAGCCCACTCTTCCCGCTTCTCTCGCGCAGGGCGCGGATCTGGTGGCCGCGAGTGGAGACAAACTGCTGGGCGGCCCGCAATGCGGCTTGCTGGTGGGGCGAAAGGAACTCATCCAGACCATCCAAAAGAACCCGCTGCTTCGCGCCTTCCGCGTGGACAAGCTCACCTATGCCGCGCTCGAAGCAACTCTGTTCGACTACCTGTCGGAATCGCTGGATTCCATCCCCATTCATCGCATGCTGGGGATCCGGCCGGAAGAACTCATGCGCCGCTGCCGGCAGATCGCTGATGAGGTCCATTCCGGGCGGCTCATCGTCGACGTCGTCCCGGTTGAGAGCCTTGTGGGCGGGGGAACCGCGCCCAGGGCTACGCTCCCAAGTTGTGCGGTGTCGCTGCGGCACGCCAGCCTGACCGTTGAGGAACTCTCGTCGGCGCTGCGACGTCTTGATCCGCCGATTATTTCGCGCATCAGCGAAGGCTCGGTTCTACTCGATCTGCGCACCGTTCCACCGCAGTTCGATTCCGAGATCGCGAAACTGCTGGGCAAGCTTTGATTCCCATGCCGGCTACATCCGCTACGACATCATCTGAAACGACGCCCCCGGCACGGTCGCTTGTCGTTGCCACGGCGGGGCATATCGATCACGGCAAGACCAGGCTGGTTCACGCGTTGACCGGGACCGACACCGATCGCCTGCCTGAGGAGAAACGGCGCGGCATCACCATCGATCTGGGATTCGCGTCGATGGAGATAGAACAGCCCGACGGCGCGGCGCTGCGCATCAGCTTTGTCGATGTACCCGGGCACAGCCTGTTCATCCGCAACATGCTGGCCGGCGCGGGCTGCGTTCCGGCGGTCATGCTCATCATCGCCGCCGACGAAGGTATCAAGCCGCAAACGATCGAGCATCTTGCCATCTGCCAACTGCTCGGAATCACGCGCGGCATCACGGTCGTTACAAAGATCGACGCGGTCAGCGAAGAGCGCATTGAGGAAGTTACGCGGGAAATCAAGGGGTTTCTTGGCGGCACGTTTCTCGACGATGATGCGCCCATCGTCCCGGTAAGCGCGCAGACTGGAGATGGAATCGGGGCGCTGCGCTGGGAACTCGTCCGTCTCGCAATGCGCACGCATGCGGCTAGTCCCGATGCACCATTGCGCCTGCCGCTCGATCGAGCGTTTGTGATGAAGGGTTTTGGAACCGTGGTCACCGGGACGCTTCTCTCCGGGTCTATTCATGAAGCGGAGTTACTCCTCCTCGAGCCGGGCGGGCGCAGTGTGCGGGTGCGGGGGCTGCAGACACACAACCGGCCCGCCGCGATGGTGACCGGCGGGACGCGCGTGGCCGTGAATCTCTCCGGCATCGAAGTTGCCGAAATTCATCGAGGCCAGGCGCTGGTTGCGCCGCGCACCCTCACGCCGGTAGACGTATTCGATGCGGAGGTCCGGATTCTTCCGACAGCCCCTCCGTTGAAACATCGCGCCCGCGTACACTTCCATGCGTTCACGTCGGAGGAAATGGCAAGCGTTTCGGTCTATGGCTATGAGGACATCCGCGCCGGCGCAAGCGGCATGGTGCGGATAAGACTCGATCGGCCGGTTGTCATGGTGCCGGGCGATCGCTTTGTTCTGCGTCAATCCGCGCCGGTTGCGACCATCGGCGGCGGGAGCATTCTGGATTGCCACCCATTGCCACGGCAGCGCAAAGACGCGACGCTTGCGTGGCTGAGACTTTTGAGCAGGGCGCCGATTCCGGAGCAACTGGCCTTGCGCGTGAAACGCCGCGGAGCCGGGGGATTGGCGTGCGACGCTCTGGCTCGCGAAGCAGGATTGACCCTGCTCGCAACGCGCGATCGTCTCGGGGCCTCGATGGAGCGACGAGAGATCCGGCTGCTCGATGGCGATCTGCTGGCGGGCAGCGATGCGCTTGCGGCGGCGACAGATGAGCTTATGAGCCTTCTCACCCGGCTCGCGCCGAACGGCGGCGGAGCGGGCATCAAGTCTTCCGAATTACGCAGCCAGTCAGGGCTCGGCGCAAGCATCTTTGATCACGCCGTAGGAAATCTTGCAGGCCAAAACAAAATTCAGGTTCGGGGCGAGAGCATCCTTCCCGGATCCGGCAACGCGGCCTCGTCTCTCGAATCGGATCAGCTTGCCCTGATCGCGGGAGCCTACGATGCGGCGGGACTGGCGGCTCCTTCCGTGCCGGAGCTGGCGCAACGCCTTCGCCTGGGTGAGAGTGACATGCGGCGGCTCATCACGCTGCTGCAACGGCAAAAGGTAATCGTCCGCATGGGGAGCGACGATCTGTTCATCCACGCCCATGCTCTCGATCATCTGGTCTCGCGGATGGCCACGCTCCGCGGCACGCTTCTTGACGTGGCCGGATTCAAGCAACTCACCGGCCTGTCGCGCAAGTATGCGATTCCGCTGCTCGAGTATCTTGACCGCATGCGGGTCACTCGCAAGCAGGGCGACCAGCGGCTGGTGCTGTGATTTCCACCTTTCGATGGATGCCGGCTGGGAATCCGCTCATGGTATAGTTCGCTTACTTCGCGGAAGTGCTTCCCGAGCCATGGCCGAACACGAAACCAAGATCAAACTCATTGAAGACAAGGACGCCACCGGCGAGGTCGCCAAGGTCTACGACGAATGGCGCGCCAAATCCGGGCGGCAGCAGATGCCCGGGATCCTGAAGTGTTTCAGCCACCGACCCGATTTCCTGCGCGAAGTGATGCGCTTCAGCGACACGGTGCATTTTTCCGAGGGGCACCTGACGCGCAAAACCAAGGAAGCCATCGCCAGCTGGGTGTCGTATCTCAACCGGTGCCCGTATTGACTGGACTCGCATGCATACTTCCTGCGTGTTCAGGGAGCAGAAGAAACAACGGTGCAGGCAATCGCGCGCGGCGATTTGGAACAGGCAGGACTTTCACCCGGGGAACGCGCTTTGCTTGACTACGTAACCAGGGTGACCGAGGCGGCGTATCGCACTACGGATGAAGATGTGCAGGCGCTGCGCAATCACGGATGGACGGAGCCGCAGATCGCGGAAGCTGTGTACATCACCGCCATGTTCGCCTTCTTCAATCGCGTGGCCGATGCCTTCGGAATCGCCTCGCAAGGCTATCTCGAAATGAATGGACTGACGAAGTAATGAGTGCGCCGACAACCATTCCCGCCCCGAAGAAGAAAAGACGCCTGCGCCAATGGCTCGCGCCGGCTGCGGGCGTTCTCTTCGTGGCGTGGCTGGGCTTTCTCGGCTATATCAACTGGGCCATGCATCAGCCCCCCGAAGTCTTCGGCCGCGTGATGTCGCACATGCCCATGCCCGCTTATTTTGTCATTCCCTTCGAGACGTTGTGGTCGCGGGCGCGCAAAGGCAACGTCGTCGTCGGGGACACGGCGCCAGACTTGACCGTGAAGAAGCTTGAAGACAAGTCCCCCGTCGAACTGGGCTCGCTGTGGAATGAGAAACCGGTGGTCCTGGTCTTCGGGAGCTATACCTGACCGCCATTTCGGCGGGAGGTTCCCGCCCTGAACAAGCTGGCCGAGCAGTACAAGGACAAGGTCGCGTTCTACGCGGTCTATATTCTTGAGGCGCATCCGACCGATGTGTGGCAAATGCAGTCAAACGTGCGCGACGGCGTTCTGTTTCGCAGCCCGCGGGACGAGGCGGAGCGCGAGACTGTGGCCGGAGCGTGCGTGCGCAAACTGGGCATCAAGTTTCCCGCGCTGATCGATGGATTCGACAATCGCGTGGAGACGGCCTACACCGGCTGGCCGGATCGGCTTTACCTGGTCGCGCCGGGCGGACGCGTTCTGTATAAGAGCAAGCCCGGCCCGTTCGGTTTCCACCCGGATGCCCTGGCGAGCGCCATTCAGGCGTCCCTTGCCGGTCACTGATGAGTTCCGGAAGCCGGAGCGCTGCTGGAACTCGTAAACATTCCCTACGTTCCTTGGCCTCGCCCATCCATAGCGTCACTGCGGCGTTTCCACTTCCACGTAATCGAACGCGGCCGGGTCGCTGCCGTCGGGCGTGCCTTCCACGCGGATCACGTCGCCGGGCTTGAGTTCGACCGCGTGCGCCGTGTAGCGCGTGGAGTTGTCCCCGTTGGGGATGCGCGATGGAAGCCTGGCATCGGCGCTCCACGCGGCTGCTCTCTTTCCGTTCACAAGCAGAGAGAACTTCGCTGCGCCATTTTGCAGGTCGAAGTACTGGATAGCGATGTTGAACGTTCCCGCCTGGCCGGACCAGGTCCACTCGGCCGCACACTGGCGCAGACCATTGGAAGGCGAGACGGGATCGTCGTCCTGCTCGCCGGCAGGGCCGGATCCCATGCCCAGGCATGAAACGGCTTTGCCGCGCGACGCATCCTCCCACGGATGAATATCGACGATTTTGTATCGCGTCAACTTTGCGTCTTCCGCCTCCAGCCTGCCCGGAAAATTCCCGGCGCGGCCATGTTCGTCCGCAATCCCGCTCAGCTTCAGGAAATACTGCACGATGGCGTCGCGCCAAACGATCGCGTGTCCCGCCTCGTATTCGAGACGCGCTTTCACGTCGTCATACAGTTTGGGGTCCACTGATCCTTTCAGCGTCGCCCACTCGCTGCCCAACGCCGCGGCTTCTTCCGCTCCCTGGTAGTGGCTGTCGTAGATGTACTGGATCACCGTTTTTCCATCATGCAATTTGTACGTATACGGCACGTGATGGAAGAAGAGCAGCAGATCGTCCGGTGTGGTGGCGGCGGTCTCATACCGTTTCGCGAGTTCCGGCGGGTACTGGCCCGCGAAGCCGGTACCGGTGGCTACGCTGCGATCCATGCCCACGCCTTCGTGATCGGCGCGATGCCACTGTCCCCATCCATTGTTCTCGCTGGCCTCGATGTTCGGCCCGTAGTGGCTGCCGGTGATGTCGGTGAGCGTCTGCATGCCCAGCGGGCCGGTGTAATGCTCATACGCCGGCCACGACTGCATCAGCATTTTTTCTAACTTTTGGACCACTTCTGTGCCGGTACCGACAGACTGTCTGATCCACTCATCCGCAATCTGTTCCGGAGTGAGATCGGGGTTCCACGCCAGCCGACCAAAGGCGTAAAGGTTTGCCATGGCCAGCGGCGAGCCCAGCCAGCCCTCTCGCCCCACGCACGACACGCCGACCATCCCGCCCAGCGTGCGGTGGAAGCTCCTGCCTTCAAGAATCTCTTTCACTGGAGTAGAACGGTTCCCGGCGCGCAAATCGAAATCGAGCACCTGCTTCCACATCGGCGCGATGTAGACGAGGTGGCGCTGCTGGCCGAGGTACTCCTGGGTGATCTGCACTTCCATCGCCGCGTTGGTTTTTTTGAGACCGGCGAACAACGGCGACACTGGCTCGCGGGCCTGGAAGTCAATCGGGCCTTCCTTGATCTGCACGATCACGTTGCCGGCGAACTTGCCGTCCAGCGGACAAAAGATGTCGCACGCCGCGCGCGCGCGGTCGGCCGCGGGATCGTTCCAATCGAGATGGTGGTTATAGACGAAGGCGCGGTAGAGGACCACCCCGCCGTGAGGTTGAAGTGCATTGGCGAGCAGGTTGGCGGCGTCAGCGGGCGTGCGGCCGTAACTCGCAGGACCGGGCTGGCCCTCGGAATCAGCCTTCACCGTGAAGCCGGCGAAGTCGGGAATGAGTTTGTAGATCTCGTCGATCTTCGCTGCCCACCATGCTTTCACGGCGGGATCGACAGGATCGAAGGTGGGGAGGCCGCCGATCTTTTGCGGGCTGGCGACGTCGGCGCTGAGCGCCAGCCGCACGCCCCAGGGCCGCATGGCGTCGGCGATCCGCGCCAGCCCCTTCAGCATTTCGGGCTGAAGAAATGGCGCCGCGTTATTTACATTGTTCACGTTGCAGCCATTGATGCCGACCGATGCCAACAGCCTCGCATATTCGCCGAGGGCCGCCAGGTCCTCGCGAACCTTTCCGCCTTCAAAGAAGATCGAGCGGCCCGCGTAGCCGCGCTCGATGGAGCCGTCGATGTTGTCCCACTCATCCACCCAGCGGACAGGCATGGCGGGATGAGAGCGGATGGGATTTTCGTAGGGAGCGGTCGGGTCGGCACGCAGGAATGCGAAAGTGCCGTAGAGCACTCCCGCATCGTCGGACCCGGCGATTACGACCGTGGTGTTTCCACCGGAGCCGGTCGCCGAGATCCAGTAGCCTTCCGGCGCAAGGTCGGCAGGCACGGGAATCGATGGCGACGCCGCGTGAATTTCTTTCACCGTTCCCACCAAGGTTTGGCCGGCGAGAGATTCGGCCACCCGGGCGGATAAACCGGCGTTGGTGTTGTGCTCGAAGTCGATGGTTGGAATTACGGCGCGAAGGCTGCGCTTGAGCTCTTCAGCAGCCGATTGCTCAAGCGGGCTGCCGCCCAGGATACGGATCTGACGCGGAAACAGAATGTGAGAGGTTTCGTTACGGTAGCTGAGCCACGCCTGATCTGCCGTTTGCGCGCGAGCCACCGCCGCCAGCCCAAAAACAAGAAAAAAGGAAGAAGCGATTTTCTTCGACATCGGGCGGGACCTCCGGCAAACTCGCGGCGGCATACCCCATCGTTGTATCACGCGCGCCGCCGGCCTAATCCCTGATGCCTGCGGGTCAATACCGCTTGGTCAGGGGCGGCGGCGCCGGCCCCGAGCGGCCCGCAAGCAGCCAGTCCACGACGCCGCGAAGGTCGTCTTCGCGAGCTTCGCCCATAATTCGGCTCACCACCTCGCCCTTATCATCGAGGATGGCGGTGCCGGGGACGATGTTGCCCAATCCAAAGCGGTCCATGGTGTCGGTGTCGGCGTCGTCCCATGTTTCGAGCGAGACATGGAGCCGATCGAGCACAGCGGGAATCTTCGCCCGGTTCTTCGGCTCGTCAATCGAGATCAGGACGAAGTGCACCGGCTTGCCGGCATACGCCTCGGCCAGCTTCGCCAGCCGCGGCAGTTCCTCCTGGCATGGCCCGCACCACGTGGCCCAGAAGTTTACCACCACCACCTGCCCGCGCAGGGCAGACAGCTTCTGCGACTGCCCGTTCAGCGTTTTGAATGCCGGATCGGGTGCGTGCTTCGGAGCAGCGCCGGCACTCGCGGCAAGAAAATACAGCGCCGTACAGCAGAGGAATCGCGTGATCCGGATTCTCGACATAGTTTCCTGACGATATCGTTCGCTACCCCGCGCTTTCCTCCATCGAAAGATGGACAACGGCCTCCATCCCGTGGATCAAGACTAGCCCCCCTGTAACTGCTAACGTTCGCGCAGCAGTTTTATTCCTGCTCCGGGCCCTGTCTGTGAACCGCCTTGAGCTTTCTGAGGTCAGTACCCTTCCCCCCTCGAGGAGAAAATACAATGAGAATCTCCCCCCAGGCCAGGCCGGTCCTTTCCGGCGCTGTGCTCGCATGGCTGATGTTGTCGCTTCCTGCCGCGGTCCACGGACAGGGATGCGTCGCCGCCCACTCGCCGCAACCCATTATCGCCGGGCTGAATCCCACTTCCGAATTCGGCGCGCGGAGCTTTGCGCATGGCGAATGGATTCACGGGCTCACCCTTACCACCGGCTTTCGCACCTATAACTCGTTCCGCCATTACATCGGGACGGTGGAGCAGAAGCAGCGCGAGATCAACCACAATGCGGTCGTCAATCACGTCGATCTCTTTGAACTGGACCTGAACTACCAGTTGACGCCCCGGCTGAGCGTGGTTGCGTCCGTGCCGGGCATGGAAGCCACGCGCCACCATCAGGGCGACCCCGCGAATTTCCTACGTTCCGGCGGCATCGGCGACGTGACTGTCGGCGTGCAGTCCTGGGTGTGGCGTCCGCCGACGGAGAGCCACGGCAACGTCAATTTTTCCGCACAGCTCAAGCTCCCCACGGGCATCAACGACGCCAAGGGGACGGCGACCAAGAACGGCGTATCCGCGATCCAGCCTTTTGATGAATCTATTCAGCCCGGCGACGGCACGTGGGGATTCTCGCTGGCTACCGAAGCGTATCGGGAATTCTGGCTGCACACCACCGGCTACTTCACCGGCTCCTGGCTGTTCAGTCCGCAGGACACGACGGGGGTTGCGCAATTCCGTTCGGCCCCGGGCGAGAACGTGATCTCGGCGACCGACCAGTACCTGTGGCGCGGCGGGTTTTCGCATCCGGCGCCCAATTTCAAGGTTCTGCGGGGCCTGTCGCTCAGCGTCGGCGGCCGCATGGAAGGCGTACCGGTCCGCGATGCATTTGGTTCCAGCAATGGATTTCGGCGTCCGGGTTACGTGATCTCGATTGAGCCCGGATTGATGTACGTGCACGGGCGCTACATGCTGAACCTGAGCGGCCCCTGGGCCATGGAACGCAACCGCAAAACCAGCGTGACCGATATCGCCAATCATTCCCACGGCGATGCGGCCTTTGCCGACTACACCATCATCGCCGGCCTCTCGCGCACGTTCTGAAGCACAGCTGATTGCGTCAGACACAATCGGGGCCACGACCCAACGGTCGCGGCCCCGATTTTTTTCTCGATGGACTTGACTACTTTACGGTGAGCGCAAACGGCAGGGTGTGCGTGGTCGCGGTGACGCCATTGCTGGATTGCGCGGTGATCTGCAAAGTGTAGGAACCCGACGGGGTGGGAAGGTTGAAGGGCGGCCCGTGGTTGTAGTAGTTGTAGCGCGGGGCGCACGCCGTTGTGCCAAGTACGGTCACCAGGCCAACCAAACCAAGCAGCGCCAGACGGCTCAGCCACCGTCTCCGCCGCGCGGAAAACGCCAGTCCCGCCAGGGCCAGGGTTCCGGGAAGCAGGAGCGCCCAGGCGACTGGGTTGCGCTGCTGACGTTCCAGTCCCGCGGTACGATTTCTTGCCTGGGTGGTCAGGGTCATCGAACTGGTGATGGCCGCGGTCGCGTTGGGCAGAATCTCCACATTCTCGGGAGTAAACGTGCACGACGACTGGTCAGGGAATCCGGTGCAGGCCAGGGTGACAAACATTGGTCCCGGCAAAGAGCTCGAATTGACGGGCGTCAGCGAAACCGTCGCGCTTCCGGACTGCCCAGCCGTCAAGGATAGCGATGCTGGAGCAATGGAAAGTTGAAAGTCCGGAGTGGCCGAAGTCGCTTGCGCCGTGACTCCGGAGACGGCTGACACCGAGGCCTGATGGTTGGTATCGCCGGTGTAGACCGCGGTCAGATTATGCTCGCCGGCCGGCAGCGTGAATTCGAGCCGGGCACGGCCCTCGCCGCTTAGAGCGGCACCACCGAGCTGGCGGCCGTCTTCCTGGATGACCACGGCTCCGGTCGCCGCGACAGCATCCTCGCCCTTCACCGCGACCGCAAAACTGGCCATCGTGCGGCCGTTCTGGATGCGGGTCTCAGCAGTCAACGTGGTGGACGTGCTCTGCATGGCGGTCTGGGGACCCGCCGGCCATGCCGGCGCCGCCAGCGCCACGCCCAGTAATGCAACCAACTCCAGGTTCAAACCTCTCACGTACACCTGCTCCAAAATTACAAAGGAAAATCGCGAATCGCCCGATTTGATGAGCTTAAGCCATTGTATCCGGCGGGGGTATAGAGCGGCTAACTCGGGTTTCTGGGATAAAGCACCCCGCCAGACTGCTACTGCTTGGACGCAGAAGCGCCGCGCTCGTCATTTCTCCCCGACCGGCCCGCGGCGTATGGAATGGAACCCCCCGGCCCGCCTCACGCGCTATGCTTTTTGTTTGAGGTATAGCCATGGCCCAGACCGCAACCCGCCCGCAACTTGCCCATTTGACCGCCGCGCTTGACGAACTCCGCGCCAGGGGTACCCATTTCCGGCTGCGCATCCTTGACGATCAGCAGGCGCCAGTGTGCCACTACGACGGCAAGCAGGTGATCAACCTGGCAAGCAACAACTATCTCGGCCTGGCCAACCACCCCAAGCTCATCGAGGCCGCGCTGAAGGCGACACGCGAACTCGGCGTCGGCTCCGGCGCCGTGCGCACCATCGCCGGCACCATGCGCATCCACATGGATCTCGAGGAGAAGATCGCGCAGTTCAAAAATGTGGAAGCGTGCGTTGTGTTCCAGAGCGGGTTCGCAGCCAATGCCGGTACCGTGAGCGCAATTCTCGGCAAGGAAGACTTCATCCTCTCCGATGAACTGAACCACGCCAGCATCATCGACGGCGCGCGGCTTTCCAAGGCCAAGATCAAGGTCTTCCGCCACAAGGACGCCGCCCATTGCGAGCAGCTTCTGCAGGAGCTGGAAAACGAGCCCGGCCGCAAGCTCGTAATCACCGACGGCGTATTCTCCATGGACGGCGATATCGGCCCGGTGGACAAGCTGGCCGCGCTGGCCGAGAAATACGGCGCCATCATGATGGTCGATGATGCTCACGCTTCCGGCGTATTGGGCCGGAATGGGCGCGGCTCGATCGACCACTTCAACATGCACGGCCGCGTCGATGTTCAAGTGGGCACGCTGTCGAAAGCCATCGGCGCGCTGGGCGGCTACGTGTGCGGCTCGCACGACCTGATCGATTACCTCTATCACCGCGCGCGCCCCTTCCTGTTCTCCACGTCGCATCCGCCGTCGGTGGCCGCCACCTGCATCGCCGCGTTCGACATCCTGGAGCAGGAACCCGACCGCATCGAGCGCCTCTGGTCGAACACGCATTACTTTCAGAGCGAACTTAAGGGCTCCGGCTTCAACATTGGCGGCATGAATACCCCGGCTACTGAGACTCCGATCACGCCGGTAATCGTCGGCGAAGGCCGCGCGGCCATGGACTTTTCAAGGGCGCTCTTCGACGAGGGCGTAATGGGCACCGGGATCGCCTTCCCCACCGTGCCTGAGGGGAAAGCGCGCATCCGCTTGATCGTGACCAGCGAGCACACCCGAGCGCAACTCGACCAGGCACTCGAAACCCTGGAGCGCGTGGCGCGGCGAATGAACCTGCTCGGCTAACGTTGGAGGAAGCGGGCGGGCGGCGGCGCCGGGCAGGTACAACTCTGTACTATAAGAATCATCCGGACACAAACTTTTCAACGCGCCGGTAGCAATACTGGGAATCGCCATGATCGCTCATCTCCGCGGAAAGCTCATACACAAGGAGCCCGGCCAGGCCATCATTGAAGCCGGCGGCGTGGGGTACGATGTCACCATCTCGGTGCCCACCTTTACCGCTCTGCCTGTGGCCGGAGCGGAGGCATCGCTGCACATTCACACCCAGGTCAGCGAAGACCAGATCGCCCTGTTCGGATTTCAGGAACGCGAAGAAAAGCGGTTGTTCGAAAAGCTCATCACGGTGAGCGGAGTGGGGCCCAAGCTGGCTATCAAAATCCTCAGCGGGCTTTCGCCGGAACGCACCGTGCAGGCCATCCGCGGCCAGGATCACGCCCAGCTCACGCGGATTCCTGGAGTGGGGAGGAAGCTGGCCGAGCGCCTGGTGGTCGAGCTTAAAGACAAGCTGGATGACTTCGCCGTGGCTCCCGCGCAGGTGTCCGCAAAGGGACCGGCGGTTGAGGACGTCCTGTCGGCGCTGGTCAATCTGGGATACCAGAGAGCCGCGGCCGAGAAGGCTATCGAGAATGCGATCGCCAAAGAGAAGGCTCTCGCCGCCGATTTCGACGCGTTGTTCCGCGGGGCTTTGAAGGTGATCCGGTAAAACCGGCGCTAAGTCCTCCTCATCGCCGTCACTGCCCCAGTTTCAGTGACACCAGGTCAGATTTTTGTTCCATCCGGTCCGCGAACATCTCATTCTTCTCTTCTTCCGTTAACGGCAGCGGCCGCAGAATGGCCTCTTTCTCTTCGGCGTTGGCAGTAGCCGCGACCAGCCCGGCGATGATCAGCCCCGTGAGGAAGCCGCCCACGTGCGCCCAGAAGGCGATGCTCGAAGAATGAAGGGAACTGGTGATCAAGCCGAGCAGAAATTGCTCGCCGATCCAGACTCCGATCGCGCCGCGCGTCTGCGCGTTGAAGCTCTTGCGGATAAACCAGCCGAAGTAGAGCACCAGTTCGAACGGAGAGCGAGGGAAAAGCAGGAAGTACATACCCGCCACGCCGGAGATAGCGCCGGATGCGCCCACCATGGGAACCGTCGATCCCGGCGAGAACAGCGTGTGCAGGCCCGCCGCTCCGACTCCGCAAACGAGGTAGGCCAGCAGAAACCATGCCCGGCCCAACCGTTCCTCCAGCTTGGGCGCGAACATCCACAGGAACCACATGTTTCCCGCAACGTGCAGCACGCCCGCGTGGAGAAACATATGCGTGAACAGTGTGGTGAGGGTCCAGTGCGCGGGCCGCATGCCGAAGCGCTGAATGGCGTCGGTGTTGAGGCCGGCAAAAGCCAGCCCCAGCCACGTGGCGGAATTGACTACGATCAGGGTCCAGGTGACCCACGGGGTAGACGCCGGGCGCTTGTCCCGGTTGATGGGTAGAACGAACATGGAAGTCTCGGGAGGAACAAACCTGGGGGAATTGCCATATTACTCCAGCTTTGATCCCGTTCCTAGAGATTTCCGCAGACCTGCCACTCGCGTGCCGGACCCGATCCGCTAAACTTCTGAAGATGCCCCGCACCGCGAAGACCGCACCAGACGCCGCTGTCCCGTATCTCCGTCCCGAGGCGCTCACCTTTCTCCGCAATCTCGCCAGGCATAACGATCGCGAGTGGTTCACGCCCCGCAAGGCTGTCTTCGAAGCGGAATTGAAGGAACCGATGCTGGCCATCGTCCGCAAAATCACCGACGCGATGATGGAATTCGCGCCCAATCACGTGCGTCCGGCGGAGAAATCGCTCTTCAGGATTTATCGCGACACCCGATTCGCTTCCGACAAGCGCCCCTATAAAACCCACGTCGCCGCGTGGTGGTCGCACCAGGGCCTGCAGAAGACCTCGGGAGCCGGTTATTATTTTCACATCAGCCCCAAGGAAGTGATTATCGCGGCCGGTGCCTATATGCCCGAGAAAGATCAACTCGCGGCCATTCGCCACTGGCTCCTCGATCACCATGACGAATTCCGAAAGCTATTGAAGCGTCCTGCTGTCCGGAAGGCCTTTACTGAATTTGAAGGCAACGCCCTCACCCGTCCGCCCAAGGGATTCCCCTGCGATCACCCCGCGCTCGACCTGGTTCAGTGCCGGCAGTGGGGCCTCAGCGCCACGCTCCCTGCCAATGCGGCGCTCAAACCCGACATCGCTGCCGTCATCGTCCGCCATTTCAAGCTGGCCGCGCCCATGGTGGATGCGCTGAACACGCCCATCGCCGCGGCTCTTGCGCCCAGGAGAAAGGTGCTTTTTGGCCTGCATTGACACCAGCGCTATGCATGCTCATTGCTCGAAATGCCGGTAAATCGCGCCTCCATAGGCACAAAAACCCGTAATAATGGCCAAAAATCGGCAAAAACCAAAGAAAATAGCAGAAAAACTGTGGAAATCGGGCTTTTCCCATTGACTTTACGCCGCCCGAAGTCGCATTGTAAGCAACGACAGGGTTCTCGAAACCCGCATGAATAAAGGGCTTTGTGCACGCGTTGCCCCCGCAACCCCAGCGACGAAAACCCGTCGCCGGGGACCCCGGACGGTCGCACACCCGCCATGCGGTTCCGTTTCCGGGCGGCTTCCATCGGGAGGTCTTCCACTACGGCGGGGAAACCCAGGCAACACCGGCTGCCCTGAGGGGCGCCCAGAAGGAGAAAAATACATGGCAACTGGACTGACCAAGACCGCCCTCACGCGGCAACTGGCTGAGAAGCTCGAACTGACGAACAAGCAATCCGCGGCGTTTCTCGACCTGCTTGCGGAAACCGCCATCAAGGAAACCAAGAAGAACGGTGTGTTTGTGATTCCCGGCATCGGCCGCCTCGTCAAGGCAGAACGCAAGGCCCGCATCGGCCGCAACCCCCAGACCGGCCAGGCCATCAAGATCAAGGCCAAGACCGTGGTGAAGTTCCGCGTGGCCAAGGCCGCCAAGGACGTCATCGCTCCGCCCAAGAAGTAGTTTTCTCGGAACACTCCGGACTGGCGAGAGGGGAGGAAGCGAAAGCTCCTCCCCTTGTCGCTGTTAAGGGGAATTTTCCTGCACTCTAACGCCGCCCCGGTCCATCCAACAGGGCATGGCTACTGCCTCCGATATTCGCTACGCCTCTGCGATTCCCGCCCAATTGCCGTCCTCGGTTCGCTACATCCTGCGCATGGAAGGATTGGCTGTAGCTGCCGTGAGCGCGGTTCTGTATGCGCGCACCGGCGCCAGCTGGTGGCTGTTTGCCGCGCTCTGGCTGGCGCCAGATCTGTCGATGCTCGGCTATCTGATCAGCCCATGCCGGGGCGCGCGTTTCTACAATGCTTTCCACACCTATACGCTGCCCATCGTTCTGGGGCTTTCCGGCTGGCTGTTGCATGCGCGCGGGATGGTTCCATTTGCGCTCATCTGGGTCAATCACATCGGCGTGGATCGCCTGCTCGGCTACGGTTTGAAATTCTCAAACGGGTTCGGGTGGACCCACCTCGGCGTGAAGATCAGGCAGTCCGCGGACGCGAGCGTAGGATGAGTCCGGATGACGCTCTACGGTACGCTTGCGTTGATATGTTTGATCGGTCACTCCGCGGCCGAACGTTGATTCGTCTCTGAGGGCAGTAGCGCCCTGACCACCAGTGACGCGCCAAAGAAGATCAGGATCGTTCGCCCCATTAACCGGCTGTCGTAACTCCACGACAGAAACGCCAGAGCAATAAAGACGCCGAGAGGCGTAAGTTCGGCAAGCATCGCTCTGATCCAGTTCGGCCGGCTTCCCCCGCGCGGCAATGTGGCGCGCAATCGAGGTAAAAGCCTTGGCACAGCGCGCACATAAAGCTTGTACGGCTCGCCGACCTGCGCCGCCAGAAATGCCTCTTCCCCAAGAATCAGTCGCACAAGAAACACGCTGATGCATACCATTGCGAAGACAGCTCCGCTGGCAGGCATGATGAATGCCATGGCGGCGACCATGCACCAGAGGCCCAGGTAGAGAGGATTGCGCACGAAGCGATAGGGTCCGTCGGCCACCACGCCGCCTGCTTTCATATCAAGGCTGTTGACGGTTCCGGCGCCAAGGTAGGCCGTGCCCCAAATCCGAAGCGCGGCGCCCGCCGCAGCGAAAAGCGCGCCCAGCACGATGACGACTGGCACGGCGACCGTGAAACGCACCAAACCGGTGCGGCCCATTTCGAGCGCCAGCCATTCCAGCAACGTGATTCGCCGCCCGATTCCCCAGGCCTCGATCCACGGCGCCCAAAACCCCAGGAGGATGATGGCGGCATTGATCGCCATTCTCAGCCGAAACTCGATCGCACTCCCTCGCATGTCCGCTCCCGCCTGGTGGAGTGTAGCATCCGCCCGAGCCGCACCTGCCTGCGATCCTTTCTCAGTCCACGCGCAGCGCCGCCATCGGATCGGTCCTGGTCGCGGAACACGCCGGAATCACTGTCGCGGCGAGCGCCACGGCACCCAGCAGGAGCGCCACTATGACGTAGCTGGCGGGATCGTAGGGTCCCACGTGGAAAAGCAGGCTCTTGAGAACGCGCGACACAGCCAGGGCGGCGGCCAGACCCGCGCCCCCGCCGGCGATCACCAGCCGGAGAGCTTCTCTCAGGATGAGTCGAAGAATATCCACGCGGTCCGCACCGAGCGCCATGCGCACCCCGATCTCGATGGCCGGCAGCGTCGCACGTTCGCGATACGCCTGCCGCGCCTGCTCTGCGCCTCCCAGCCGGATCAGTGCCTGGCGGCGCGCTTCCTGCTCGCTGAGTCCCGCGCGGATTCCCTCATCGGTATGCAGGCGAACATGGCTCTCGAGTTCCGCTTCGATATCTTGCGCGCTACGCCGGCCATGGCTAAGCCGCATCCACAGCGCTCGCAACGGACGCATGCATATCCTCCTACTGTGACCGCAATGCCTCGGTGGGATTGATCGACGCCGCCCGCCGCGCCGGGATCCAGCAGGCGACAAGGGCTACGGCCACCAGCAAAAGCGGCACTGCGGCAAACGTGACCGTGTCGTGCGGCTCAATGCCATAAAGAAAACTCGAGGCCAGCTTCGACAACATCCACGCCGCGGGCCAACCCAGCACCACCCCGATCCCGGAGAGTATCATTCCCTGGCCAACAACCATTCGCTCCACAACGCCGGCCCGTGCGCCCATCGCCATGCGGATGCCGATTTCTCTCCGCCGCCGGCTGACCGCATAACTCATCACGCCGTAAAGCCCCACCGCCGCCAGCACCAGCCCGATCCCCCCGAACACCCCGAACAACGTCGCCGCCACGCGCGGCAGAAAGTACGCGCTGCGGATGTGCTCTTCCATGGTTTCCTCGTTGTAGATGGCCATCGAGGGATCGAGCGCGTACACTTGCCGGCGTACAGTCTCAGATAGCGCAGCGGGATTGCCCCGCGTATGCACCACCAGCGTGTAACCCATCAGCGACGGATCGTCGACGATGCTCTGATCGAGCGAGCGATATAGGATGGCTCGCGTGTTCTCGCCGAGCGTGCGCGATTTCGCGTTGCCCACCACGCCGACAATCTCGTACGTCCATTGGCCGCTGCTCACATGCTGCCCGATGGGATTCGCTCCTCCGAAAAGGCGATCCGCAAAAGCCTTGTTGACCACGGCTGTCTTGGGCCCGCTTGCAACCTCGGAACTGAAATCCCGTCCCGCGATCCGCCGCGTTCCCAGCGCGTCAAAGTAGCCGGGCGTAACCATGTACAAGTCCGCGGTCTTAGACTCGGTCTGTTTCTCCTCGCCGACGACCGTAAAACCTTCGCTGCGATTGCCGCCAGACAGCAATGGCACGTCCGTGCATACCGCTGCATCCACCCCCGGCAAAGCTCCAACACGCCGGCGCAACTCCGCCAGAAACGCACTGGTGCGCTCGGGCGTGTAGCCGTTCAGCCGCGGATCGACCGATAGCATTAGCAGCCCTTGCGATCGAAATCCGATGTCGATATTGGCGGCGCTCTCGAGACTGCGCAGAAATAATCCCGTCACCGAAAGCGTGGTGAGCGACATGGCGATCTGCGCGATCACCAACACGTTGCGCAGGCTCCATCGGCGTCCCGCGCGAGTCAGAGCATCTTCGCCCTTCAAAGCGTTCGGCAGCAGGGGGCGTGACGCCGCCCATGCCGGTCCGATGCCCAGCAGCAGGCCGCATGCGATGCTGATGGCGAGCGTGTAGAGCAGCACCCGCCAGTCCACGCCAACGCGCACATCCAGAGGCACCGGCGCGGGCAGATGAAACGATGACAGCGACTGCGTGGCCCACATCGAAAGGATGGCGCCAAGAACCCCTCCGCCAACACCGATGAGTACGCTCTCGGTGAGCACCTGGCGCCGCAGGCGGGCGCGCGTGGCACCCAGCGCAAGACGCACCGCCATTTCACCCTGCCGTCCGGCGGCCTGCGCAAACAGCAGATTGGCCACATTCGCGCCCGCGATCGCCAGCAGCAGCACCACCACCAGCGAAAGCGCGCTCAGAAAAATGAGCACCGCGCTGCGTTCTCTCGGCGGCAGCGAGCCCGCCTGTTCAAACACGAACGAGTTGTCTTTGTCGGTCGCGGGATAGCTCACCGCAAAACTCCGCGCGAGCGTGTTCAACTCCGCCGCGGCCTGTGCCCGAGTCGTACCTGCGCTCAGCCGCCCGACCACCGCCAGCCAATGATAATCACGAGCTGCGGCCGGAGGAAGGTTGGGAACAAGCTGTGCGGTGATGCCCAGCGGCACCCAGAATTCTGCATCGAGAATCTGGTCCACGCTGTGAAACGCCGCCGGCGCCACGCCCACCACCGTGAACAGGCGGCCTGAGAGAGTTACGGGCTTGCCGATCATCCCCGCATCGCTGTTGAACCGCCGCTTCCACAGGCGCGCGCTCAGCACCACGACGGGAAGCCGTTCATCGCTGTTCGTAAACCCGCGGCCAATAACCATCGGCAGTTCCAGAACGTCGAAGAAATTTGTCGTGACTCCCTGGCCCCATACGCGCTCTGGTTCTCCGCTGCCGCCGATCGAGGACGGAAGCAGTTCATAGAACGCTGCCATGCCGGAAAACGACTGTGCGTGATCGCGTAGATCCGTATAGATCGGAAGTGGAAACGAGTTGCAGCACGGCTCGCCTTTTGAGCTGAGATGCAGCGAAAGCAGGGTGGCGGGGTTGCCAACCGGGGCCGGACGCAGCACCAGCCGGTTGACCATGGAGAAAATCGTGGCATTGGCCCCAATGCCGAGCCCGATGGAGAGAATCGCGACCGCGGTTACGCCCTTGTGCTTGGCTAGCGTGCGGACACTGTAGCGAAGATCGCGCTGCAGCGAATCAAGCCACGGCACGCCGCGGCGCTCGCGATACGCCTGGCGGGCCTGCTCGGCGCCGCCCAGGCGAATCAGGGCCCGTCGCCGCGCTTCACTCTCGCTCAATCCGGAGCGCACGCCGTCCTCAATGTCGCAGGCTAGATGCGCTTCGATCTCGGCGGAGAATTCACCGTCAGCCTGCTTTCCGCGCAGCGGGCCGATCAGTCGCAACCACAGTGCTCGCAGTTTTCGCATCATGCCCCCTCGGCTGAATCAAGAAAGCGCGCCAGAATTTCCGTCGTCTGTTCCCACTCGGCGGCGGCTTTGCGCACCTGGCGCTGGCCGGCCTTGGTCAGTTCGTAGAATTTCGCCTTGCGATTATTTTCCGACGCGCCCCAATGCGACCGGATGTAGCCTTCCTGTTCAAGCTTGAGCAGCGCCGGGTAAAGCGTGCCGTAATTCAACTGCAGCAAGTCGCCGCTGGTTTGCTCGATGCGCCGCGCCAGCCCATATCCATGCTGCGGCCCCATCGTCTCCAGCGTGCGCAGCACCATCAGCGCCAGCGTTCCCTGCCATACATCGGTCTTGTCGCCCACTTGCGTCCCTCCTATGGCGAACCAATAGATGGGAGGGTACATCAACTCTCTATGGGAATGCAATAGGAATGCAGCATTGATGAACGGGCTGACTTGCTGGCTCGCTTGGTAGCGAAGCGACGCTGACTCGCTGAGAAATCAAAAAACACATTCCAATCGAGCGACAACGAGCCGACTCATTTTCGTGGCGTCGGGTGGAACACCCTTCATCTCCGACTGCAGTTGCTTCTTCGCCTCATTGAGCATGCGCCGTGCCCGACGGCGAACGATTCACCCACAACAGTCTTGGCCGTCGCTGTCCATGTTACCCTCTCCGCATGCCGTTTCCAGGACTGAAGCTCCTGCACGTCCTCGTCGTCGCGGGTCTCCCGTTAGCGCCTCTTATGGCCCAGGCTCCGAGCCTTTCTTCATCCGTGGCAAGCCAACTTCCTGCGCTTACCGAGACCTACAAGCACTTCCATCGCAATCCTGAACTCTCCCATCACGAAGAGAAGACATCGGCATTGCTCGCCGCCGAATTGCGCAAGGCCGGCTACACGGTCACCGAGCGCATCGGTAAATATCAGGACGGCTCGCAGGCCTACGGCATTGTGGCGGTGCTTGAGAACGGCACAGGTCCGCGCCTGCTGGTTCGCGCCGATATGGATGCGCTTCCCGTCGAAGAAAAGACGGGCCTGGACTATGCGTCCACCGTGCGTGCGACCAATCCCCAGGGCCAGGATGTAGGCGTAATGCACGCCTGCGGCCACGACATCCACATGACCGTGCTGCTCGGCACCGCGCGCGAAATGGCGGCGCGCAAATCGCAATGGCACGGCACGCTGGTTCTGGTTGGCCAGCCGTCGGAGGAAACCATCGACGGCGCTCGCGCCATGCTCGCGGACGGACTTTACGAACGGTTCGGACGGCCCGACCTGGTTGTCTCCGAACACGATGCCAGCACTTCGCCAGCGGGCTCGATCGCGCTCAAGGGCGGCCCGCTCCTTGCAAGCTCCACCAGCATCGACGTGGTGATGCGCGGCGTCGGGTCGCACGGGTCCGCGCCGCAAAATGGGAAAGATCCGGTGCTGATGGCCGCTGAATTCATTGTGCTGGCGCAGAGCATCGTCAGCCGCCAGATCGATCCGCAACAACCCGCGGTCATGACGGTGGGCACCATCCACGGAGGCACAAAGCGCAACATCATCCCCGAAGAGGTAACCATGGGCATCACGCTGCGTGCCTATTCCGACAAGGTGCGAGACCAGGTCATCGCCGACATCCGCCGCACCGCGGACGGCGTGGCGACGGGTTACGGCGTTCCTGCGGACCGCATGCCGATCGTTACCGTAAGCCAGAGTGAGATCGCCCCCGCCACCTATAACGATCCCGCGCTGGCCGAACGCCTGCGCACTGCCGCCGTGGGCGCCTTGGGCGCGGGCCGCGTCCTTCCCGCGGAGGCCGTCATGGGTTCAGAGGATGTGGGCTTGTTCACGCTCGACGGCAAGATTCCTGGAGTCATGTTCTGGCTCGGCGCCGCCGACCCCGAAAAACTTGCCCACGCAAAAGAAACCGGAGTTCCTCTTCCGGGCCCGCACTCGCCCCTCTTCGCGCCTGTCTACGCGCCCACCATCACCACTGGCGTGACCGCGATGACCGCCATCGCGCTCGATCTTTTGAAGTAGGGGTCACGCAGACCCAGGGACTACTTCGACGGATCGACAAGCGCCTGATAGACAAGCGCGCGGCTCAGGTCGCCCACCGGGGGCAGGCCGTTGCCCATCATGCGCTGGATCATTCCAACGAACACCACGTCGTTGGTTGGATCCACCCAGAACCATGTGCCCGCCGCCCCTCCCCACTCAAACGTGCCCTTTCCGTCCGGAAGATCGACTTGCTGGGGATCCGTTTCAACGGCGCAGTTCCAGCCCCACCCAAACCCTGGACGCATGATGGCCCCGCCGATGCCGAACTGTCCCGTGAGCAGGCTGGCTGGAAGGTGATTCGTCGTCATCAGCTTCACGCTGGCGGGAGAGAGAATGCGTTTGCCGTCGAGCTCGCCCCCATCCGCCAGCATCTGCGCAAAGCGATAGTAGTCTTCCGGCGTTGAAACCATGCCGCCGCCGCCCGACGCCATGCCGGGCTGCTCGCTGTAGTCGTTGGCCATTCCCTTTTCCGTCACGGGCACCATCTTGCCGTGCTCATCGCCCTTGTAAACTGCGGCAAACCGGCTGCGTTTCCCCGCGGGAACATAAAAGCCGGCGTCCTTCATGCCCAGAGGAGCGAAGATATTTTCCTGCAGGAAATCGGGCAGCGATTTGCCAGAGAGCTGTTCCACAATGTAGCCCTCCACATCCATCGACACACTGTAGGTCCACCCTTTGCCCGGCTGATAGAGAAGAGGAATGTCCACCAGCTTGTCGATGAACTCCTTGAGGCTCTTCGCGTCGAAGATTCGGGCCTCGCGATACATCTTGTCGACGGGCGTATCCCCGAAGTATCCGTAGGTAAATCCGGCGGTGTGCGTCATCAATTCGCCGACAGTGGGCGCATGCTCGGGATCGACGAGAATCATCTTTCCGTCCGCGCCCGTGCCTGAATACACCTTCAGATGCGCGAACTCCGGAATGTACTTGCTGATGGGATCGCTCGGCAGCCACTTGCCCTGCTCGTACAGGATCATCATGGCCACGCCGGTTACCGGCTTGGTCATCGAGAAATCGCGAAAGATCGAGTCCTTGCTCATGGGCGCGCCGCTGGCCACGTCCCGCTGTCCGTAGTTCCAATAATCGACCACCTTCCCGTGGCGCGCCAGAATCGTCACCATGCCCGAAAGTTCCTTGTCATCGATGACCTTCTTCATCCGCTCATGCAGGCGCTCCAGCCGCTCCGCCGAGAAGCCTACCGTCTCCGGCTTCACCACTGTCATGTCCAGCGTGTGGCGCGGGGCCGGCTGCGCGGCGCAAGGAAACGCAATTGCAAGCAGAGCGATGATTGCGAAGGTACACGTCAAGACGCGCGATCGATTGTCTTTCATCGTCATTCCTCAGGATTGCCTTGTTGGTGTGGGGCCAATGAACCGCACCCTTTATAGCAGAACGTTCACCCTTGCCGAAGTTACTTCGTTGCATCCACCAGCGCCTGGTACACCGCCGCGTGGCTGCGATACTGAAGGCTGTGATTGTCGGGACTCGTCATGCGCTGGATCATCCCGACAAAGACAAGGTCGTTGGTCGGATCAACCCAGAACCACGTTCCCGCGGCGCCATCCCAGAAGAAGGTTCCCTTGCCATCGGGCAGGTTGGCGGCCCCAGGATCGAACACCACCGCGCAGTTGTAACCGTAACCGAAGCCGGCCCGCATAATATGCTGCCCGATGCCGAATGCGCCGGTGAGGAGATTGTCGGACAGATGGTTCGAAGTCATCAGTTTCACGGTCGCCGGTGCAAGGATGCGCTTGCCGTCAAGTTCGCCGCCATTGGCCAGCATCTGCGCAAAGTGATAGTAATCCTCGGCCGTCGACACCAGGCCGCCACCGCCCGAAGGCATGGTCGGCTGCTTGGCATAATCCACCGGAGGCCCCCCGTCCTCCGCCGTCGGCACCAGTTCACCCTGAGGATTATCCCGATAGTTGGTCGCAAAGCGATCCCGCTTTTCTTCGGGTACATAGAATCCCGCGTCCTTCATATTCAGAGGCGTGAAGATATGGTCGCGCATGAAATCGGGAAGAGTCTGGCCCGATAACTTCTCCACAATGTAACCTTCGATATCCATCGAAACGCTATAAGTCCAACCTTTGCCCGGCTGATAATTCAGCGGTATCCTGGCTAACTTGTCAATCATCTCCTGAAGGTTCGCGGACTGCGTCGGCTTCAGGTCCTTATACATCGCATCCACCGGCGTCTTTCCCGAGCCATAGGAAAAGCCCGCGGAGTGCGACATCAGCTCGCGCATGGTGGGCGCGTGTTCGGGATCGACAAGGATCATCTTTCCGTCGGCATCAACGCCGTTGAAGACCTTGAGGTTGGCGAACTCAGGAATGTATTTCGCGATGGGATCGCCGGGCAGCCACTTTCCTTCCTCATAAAGAATCATCATGGCCACTCCGGTCACCGGCTTGGTCATGGAATAGTCGCGAAAGATCGTGTCCTTCATCATTACCTTGCCCGCGGCGATGTCGCGCATGCCGTAGGTGCGGTAGTCCACGATTTTGCCGTGGCGCGCCAGAATGGTAATCGCGCCGGCGAGTTGCTTGTGGTCCACTTCATCCTGGATCAGCGCGTGCAATCGCTCAAGCCGTTCCGAGCTGATGCCGACGGTCTCCGGCTTGGCGGCGGCGGCCGCGGGCCCTGGTGGCGCGGCATTTGAAGGAACGGGAACAAATAAGCAAAAAACCGCCGCCAGGACTTGAACAGCGCTCGAAGCACGCAGGGCCAGCCGCATCCAGAGAACCTCCTCCGTTTCAGCATGTGGAAATAAGTGCTGCCAGCGGAAGTGCCATCTTATCGCTGAATCGGTTTACTTCACAATGGACAATATCTTGCTGCGCGCAAAAAACAGGGACAGGCGCGCGGCCTGTCCCTGGTGTGTGTTTGTTTAGAACTTACTATCCTGGTCCCATGTACTGCACGTGCACATAGGTGCCGAGGCGGGCGTTATAAGCCAGGTACCAGCCGGGGTGATCGGGATCTTCATAGATCACAACGTCGTCCGAGTCCCACAGCCAGCCGTCTACATAGCCCAGGTCCCAGGGCGCTACGCTCCAATACCAGTTATTGAACCAGAAGCGGCCGGGGCCTCCGCCTCCCAGTCTCCAGCGGTGCGAGGGACCGAAGCCGCCCTCGAAGCGACCGTGTTCCCATGGGTGATCCATGTGGTAGTGCGCGTCGTCGCGTCCCGAATCGTGGCCAACCCACCGACGGCCGTTATCGACGTGCGGCGCATTGGGATGGCCGGGCCGATCGGAATAGTTACGGTGTTGTTCCTGATCATGACGGCCCTGGTCTGGTCTGCCCTGATCCTGATGCGGCGCGCCGCGATATGGCTCGGGGCCACGCTGGGGCGGCGGCCCGGGTGGCCGGCCCTCAGGATGTTCGTGCTGCGCAAACGCCGGCGCTGAAATCGTAAGGAGCGCCGCCAACGCAAGATGAATGGGTTTCATTTGTCTTCCTCCTGCACCGCTAACGGCCCAGCCGATTCACGGTGCAACCATTAGTACACATCTAGTTAGATGCAACCCTGAATTGAACGGCAAGTTGCCAGGGCCGCCCAATCACATGCTGCGCCGGAGGATCGACTATGAACGCTCGACGTTAAAGTCGGGCTGAGTAAGACCTGATTATGCAGTTACCGCTGCGGGTGCGCGGCGCCAGGCATACAAGGGGAACTGGTTGGCCAGTTCCGCCACTTCGCCGCGAATTCGCTCGAGCAAGGATTCGTCATTTCGGTTTTCGAGCGCTTTGGCAATCCACTTCGCGACCTGGCGCATCTCTGGCTCCTTCATGCCGCGAGTGGTCAGCGCCGGCGTGCCGATGCGAATGCCGCTCGGCTTCAACGGAGGATTGGTGTCGTAAGGGATGGCGTTCTTATTCACCGTGATGCCGGCCTTGCCGAGTGCCAGCTCTGCTTCGGATCCGAGGATCCCCTTTTCAAACACATCCACGAGCATGAGGTGATTGTCTGTGCCACCGGAGACGATGCGGAATCCAGCGTCCTGCAGCGCCGCGGCCAGAGTCTTCGCGTTGGCTACCACCTGCGCCGCGTAGGTTCGGAACTCCGGCCGCAGAACTTCGCCAAACGCCACGGCCTTGGCCGCGATGATGTGCACCAGGGGGCCGCCCTGCTGGCCCGGAAACACCGCCTTATCCACGGCGGCTGCCAAATCTTTCCCGCACAGGATCATGCCAGCGCGCGGTCCGCGCAAAGTTTTGTGCGTCGTGGTCGTGGTGATGTGCGCGTGCGGCACGGGCGAAGGATGCACGCCGCCGGCGACCAGGCCGGCAATGTGCGCCATATCGAAGATGTACACTGCGCCGATCTTGTCGGCGATCTGGCGCATCCGCTCGAAATCCCACAGCCGCGGATACGCGCTGGCGCCGCCGATGATGGCCTTCGGCTTTTCGCGAATAGCAATGGCTTCGAGTTCGTCGTAGTCGATCAGTTCGGTGTCGCGCCGAACTGCGTAAAACGTCGGCCGATAGAGCTTGCCGCTGAAGCTCAGTTTGTGGCCGTGGGTCAGGTGCCCGCCGTGGGCCAGATCAAGGCCGAGGATAATTTCGCCCGCCTGAAGCACGGCCGCATAGGCAGCGGCATTGGCCTGCGAACCCGAGTGCGGCTGCACGTTCGCATGTTCCGCTCCGAAAATCTGTTTGGCGCGGTCGCGCGCCAGGTTCTCGACAACGTCGCTGTACTCGCATCCGCCGTAATAGCGCCGTCCCGGGTAGCCTTCGGCGTATTTATTCGTGAAGATCGATCCGGCAGCCTCCAGCACCGCTTCGGAGACGAAGTTTTCGCTGGCGATCATTTCGAGGCCCTCGTGCTGGCGGAGAGTCTCGTGATCGATGGCGGCGGCTACTTCGGGATCGGCCTGGGCGAGGGACAGCGACATGCGAATATCCATAGGAGAATTTTATGTCATTCCGCTCGGCCGACCAGTTCCGGCAGATCACATGCTGGATTGCCGCAGGTTGCTCCAGATGATCTGACAGATCCCTATGACCACCACGATGGCTCCATAAAGCGTCCAGTGCTGGTCGCCCTGCATGAAACTGCGTGCGAGCGCGCCCCAGGCGAGGTTGAGACCTTGGAGCATCCAAATGCCTCCCATCACCACGAGCAGAAGCCCGATCATTGTGCTGACGACCCGCATGATGAGGTTGAACGCTCGACGCATGACGTTCCTCGGAGTTACCTAACGGTTCAAGGATTGTTCGCTGACCGCGGTGACGCGGCCGGATTTCTTATCCACAAGGAAGACTACCAGTCGCACCGGCGCGGTCCCCTGGTCGTGAGCAAGATTTCCTCCGGACAAGCGAAGGGTCTTGCCTTCTGAAGCGTTCGAGCCGAATTCCTTGATCGATCGCACCACGGCGACATGATGGATGGTGCGCCCGGCGTTTTCTCCGCGCGTGATTTTGGGCCCGGTGCCGTCCGCGGCCAGAACCGCGACAAGTTTTGAACCTGAGTCAACAGCCCCGTGGACAGCGAAGCTGACTGCGCCATTCTCCCAATGCGCCTCCGCGACGGTAAGCGTCTTTTTGGGCGTTGATGCTGCCTGCTCTACAGCTTTAGCCACTCCGTCTGCATTGTTTCCGACTAACTGCGCCGCACCGTCGATAACGGCCTGCGGAGTATAGATCGATTCAAGATTGAAGCGGGCACCATATTCCTTCTGGCGGAAGTCCACGTCATCCATCGAAAACGGGTCGCGCCAGCCGAGGTGATTCCAGTAAGTGACGTGCTCGCTCAACACGATGGCCTGGGCCCCGGGAACAAACTGCTTTGCGTCGAGTTCTTCGAGGAGCCGGTCCGCGGGAGGGCAATCGGAGCATCCTTCGGAGGTGAAGAGCTCCACCAGGACCGGCACCCGGCCTTGATCTGGCGTGGGCTGCGGCGCTTGCGCCGCGGAGGTCATTACGAATGCCGTCGACGCCAGCAGGACGCCGACTGGGAGCAAACGAACCAGCCTTGGGGAAGCCATACACATGAGACGAAATTGCGCATTCCGGGGTTACAAAGATTCGCCGACAGGGTTACCCATCGGCCGGGCGGATACACGAGCCGGTATTCTGAACCCATGACCGGCTCACGCGTCTTGTGTCTTTGGATGTTCCTTCTTGTGCCTGCCGTTGCGCCGCGCGCGGTACCGCGAACCACGACGGCCGATGGCGTCGCTCTTACGCCGGGAGAGGTTGTCGCCGGCTCGCCGGAGTTGATTCGGGTGGTGGTTGCCAATGCTGACAAGGTCAGTGGCGAGTGGCTGGGGCGCAAGCTCGAGTTCTTTCCGGGTGAAGATCAGAGGACGTGGTTTGCACTCGCGGGCGTGGACGTGGAAGCTGCCGTGGGCCCGTCGGCGTTGCATCTGATCGCACATGCGAATGGCAGGGATATTGAGTTGAGCCGCACTATAGAGATTCATCCCGCCCACTATCGCACCAGTTCGCTTACCGTCTCGCCGAAATTCGTGCAGCCGCCGCCGGAGGCGCTGAAGGAAATCGAAGAAGAGAGCCAGGTGAAAGCGAAGATTTTCGCGGCGAGCGCCGCGGAGCCGCTGTGGCGTGGCAACTTTCACGCCCCGGTGGCGAGCGTGGCGACTGACAGCTTCGGTACGCGGCGCATGCTCAACGGCAAGCTCGCGACGATTCACAAAGGAGCCGATTTCCGCGCCGCCACCGGCACGCCCGTGCGCGCGAGCAACAGCGGGGTGGTGGTGCTGGCGCGGCCGCTTTACTACGAAGGCAACTGCGTGATTATCGATCACGGCATGGGGTTGTTTACGCTGTCGATGCATTTCAGCCGCATCGATGTGCACGAAGGACAGCGCGTGAAAGCGGGCGATCGGCTGGGCCTGAGCGGTGCAACCGGGCGCGTGACCGGGCCGCATCTGCACTGGGCCGTGCGCTGGCAGGGCGCCATGCTCGACCCGGTCAAGCTCCTGCATTTGAATCTGGACGCGGTGCGATGATGATTCGGATTAACTGCTAATTGATTGTGGTGGCAGCGTTTAAGCCCATCTCACAGTTTCACGGATGGAAATAATGCGTTTTCGACCAACGGTAGACGAAACAATGAATCGTGCAAGTCAAGGCTCTACATCCCGCCCTAGCCGAACTTCCGCAGCATTAGCCGAAGGTTAAGGAAATTGTGACTACTTTGAGTCGCTCTTTTCAACAACGGCAAGTGGAAAAGGCTTTGTTTGCAAGGCAGGGTTGAGGGGAGTGGTGCTTGATCGCCGCCGGAGTGGCGTGTAGTGAAGACCTACCCTCTTGCAAGTGGGGCGTAGATCGGTAGGATGAGCGCCATGTATGTGCGGCGCTGCTACCGAAAGAAGAACGGGAAGCGACACGCATATTGGGCCCTTGTGGAGTCGTATCGAACGGCACGCGGTCCGCGGCAGCGAGTGGTCGCGTACCTTGGGGAACTGGATGAGCGTGGCCGGATTGGAGTGCAACAAGCGGTACAGCCGGCCTCCACAGCACAAGCGCATTTATTCCGGCAGGCGGGCAGCGCGGAGTGGGTAGAAGTCGACATTCACGGTGTGCGGGTAGAACGCAGTCGTCAGTTTGGTGGCTGTTGGCTGGGCTTAGAGCTTCTTCGTCAACTGGGCCTTTCTCAACTGCTCGATAGGTTGTTGCCGCAGGGGCGGGAAGGGATTTCCTGGAGTGTGATGGCGCAGATTCTGGTGCTGGGGCGCATGGTGGAAGCCTCCAGTGAGCTTCGACTGGCCGAGCACACCTATGAAGCCAGCTCCTTGGCGGAGTTATTGGGAGTGCCGGCGGAGAAGGTAAACGACGATCGTCTCTATCGGAGCCTGGATCGATTATTGCCGCACAAGACGGCCTTGGAGAAGCATCTTCAGCAACGCTTGGGCGAGTTGTTTCAGCTCGACTACGACTTGCTGCTCTACGACGTCACGAGCACTTACTTTGAGGGCGAAGCGGCAGCTAACCCCCAGGCGCAGCGCGGCTACTCGCGGGATCATCGCCCCGATTGCAAACAGGTCAACATTGCCATGGTGGTGAGTCGCAGTGGGCTGCCCTTGGGATATGAAGTGTTCGCCGGCAACCGCAGTGACGTCACCACGGTGGAAGAGATCGTCGCGGCCATGGAGAACAAGTACGGTCAGGCCAACCGCATTTGGGTGATGGATCGGGGCATGGTCTCGGCAGAGAACGTTGAGTTTCTGCAGAAGGGTGGGCGACGCTACATCCTGGGCACCCCCAAGAGCATGTTGCGTAAATTCGAGCAGCAGTTACTGGACGAGACATGGAGTGAGGTCCACGCCGGGCTGGAAGTGAAGCTCTGCCTCGGGCCAGAAGGGCAGGAGGTTTTCATCCTCTGCCGCAGTGCCCAGCGGCGCCTGAAGGAGCGGGCTATGCACGATCGCTTCGAACGGCGCATTGAACAGAAGCTGGAACAGATGGCCGCCAGTTGCCGCCAGCGCAGGCAGGATCCACTGCTGCTGGCCCAACGCCTGGGCAAGCTCCTGGGCGGGAACAGCCGCGCTGCAGGCTTATTTCGTGTGCACATCCAAACCGATGCGCGCGGCGGCGCCCACCTGGAGTGGAGCAAGCGAGAAGAGTGGCGCGATTGGGCCAGGCTGAGCGAGGGCTGTTATCTGCTGCGCAGCAACGTCACCGATTGGAGCGGAGAAGAGCTTTGGCGTGCCTACATGCAACTGACAGAAGCCGAGGCTGCCTTTCGAATCCACAAGAGCGATCTGTCTCTGCGCCCCGTCTGGCACCATCTCGAGCGCCGCGTGCAGGCTCATATTCTGGTTTGCTTTCTCACCTACGTGCTCTGGAAAACGTTTGGCCGCTGGTGCCATGATGCAGGACTTGGCGATGAACCGCGAAAAATCTTCGCTGAACTCGGGCAGATCGCCTTAGTCGACGTGGTCTTGCCCACGCGCACTGGCATCTCGATTCGCAAGCGCTGCGTGAGCCGACCCACCGAACATCAAGCCATCTTGCTCCAGCGACTCGGCCTCGAACTTCCGACAAGCATCGAATGCGTGGACTTGTAGTGAAGACTTCACTACTCCCGCGCTGTAAAAAAAGGACTTACCGCCGTAACTGCGGAAGTTGGGCTAACAGAGCTAGGACGGGCACCCCGCAAGTATTGTTCTCCACGGTTCAGTAATTCTCTGCAATTTTCTGATGGCAACTCACAAAAAAGCTGATTACCAGGTGAGCGTCACGGTTAGAGTTTTCCAGCCATCGCCTGGCGGAAACTGTATACCGATGGCTGGAAAGTCAACTTTCGAAGTGTTCTCGTTCCGATGCGGCTGCGTTTCGAGCTTGGCTCCCTCCGCGTGAAGTTTGGGAACCGGCGCCGATAGCACGAGAGGCAATTCGAATTGAGAACCCGCGACTCCTTCGAAAGTTAAAACCAATTTGTGCTCCGCGTACGATTCATCGAGGATGCGAGTCGATCCCGTGCTGTCTCCCGCAGACGCCTTTCGAAAGAAAGGCACAACTTCAACTGCCGGCCGCGCAATACGGATGCTTCGGCTGGGCGCAGAGGTAGTTCCCGGCTGTACCAACCGTACTTCCGATTGGGGCGAAGCGTTTACCGAAACGGTGATTTCGCCTTTCGATTGGACGAAGGCCAGATCGATGGCCTCCCCTCCAACCACCACGTGCCTGATTTCGGCATGATCCCAATTCGCCGGCAGATGCGGATTGACGGTGATGGTCTTCGATTGCGCATCGATGTCGATGCCGAACAGCCCGCGCAAAGTTGGCGTGATGACCATGGCGCTCGACCACAACTGGTGGCTCGTGCTGCGTCCGAAAGGAACGAAAAAATCACCGCTGAGAAGTTCGGTGTCGGCGCCGAGGTCCTGTGCCCAGGTGAGGTTGGCGTTCTCCATGAGCATCTGGTAACCGGCGAGAGGCTGGTTGCCGCGATACTCGGCGAGCGCGGCCCAGCCGGTGAAGAGCGGCCACACCGAGCCCTGGTGATAGCTCATGCCGTCGTAGATCTTTTCTTCATTCGAAACGTCGCGCAGGCCCCAGTCCGTGTTGAGCGTGTGCGCGGCCAGTTGGCGGAGACAGCCTTCAGGGTGGGCGAGAAAGGCCGAGTTCCCTGTGACGGATGAACTGCTCCACCAGGCGAGGGCGGGATAGACCGTAGTGCTGTGATCGAGAGTGCCGTCGGCGTTGCGGCTGAAGGCGTAGCACTCCTTTTGCGCGTCGTAGAACTGGGACTCGATGGTCTTTTGAATGGTTTCGGAACGGAGACGCGCGGCATCCGACTTTGCCTTGTCGTGGAGCAGATCCTCGATCTGCGCCATGGCGCCCGAGGCCTGCTGATCGAGCAGGGCCAGGTAGACCTCCTGGTGCGGCATGCCGCCGGGCCAGCTCTCGACCCAACCAGTGCCCTGGGTATTGTCGTAGATTCCGTTATCGGTCGCGTGGCTGGTCTCAAACTCCCAGGCTTTTTCGATGGCGTCGCGATGCGCGGTGAGGAACGCGACGTCGCCGCTCGAGCGCGCGTAGTCGAGCGCAGCGAGAAGAAAGAGAGGCGTGGCATCAGCCGCGGCGTACATGTAGGGGAACGATCGCCAGTCGATAGCGGCGGCGGTTTGCGACCACTCGTGCATGATCTTGCCGTCGGCGCGCTGGCGGCGGATCAGGAACTCAAGCTCCGATCGGGACAAAGAGAAATCGCCGTAGCCGTTGACGGCGTAAAGGGTGTAGAGGGCGTCGCGGCCGAAGAACCAGCCGAAGCCCGGACGCGCGGAGTCGGCCGAGGCGTAATAGCCGGCGACGAGGGCGGTTTCTTCGGCGGCAGGGCTGGCGGAGCTTCCCGGGGGAGCTGACGCCCCATTTGCATTTTGCTGTTCTGGATGTACGGGCTGAAGCCCGTACCCTTCAGCGCCAACGTCGTGCTGCAACACCGAGCTTTGACCGGGGATGGTTTTGGTCTTGAGCTGCTCGATGGAGATGACCGCCCATTGGAAGGCTTCGTTCAGGGCCTTGTCGGGGGTTTCGATGGAGACGGAACCGGCCAGCGTCTTCTTCCAGTTCGCCGCATGGGTTTGATAGAGAGCCGGGATGGCGGCGTTGAGCTTTTCCAGAGTGGCGGCGAGGCTGGCGGAGTTGGCGGCGGCCGCATTGGCTGCGTACGCCATCAGCAGCGGGAACAGTTTTCCGTGGTCTCGGGCGGGATCAATGCGGAGTTTGAGTTCGACAGGATGGACCTGGGGGCGTTCCTGGTAGGGAGCGAGGATGCCGGGGCGGGCGCCGGGCATGGTGACGGCAGCGGCGAAGTCGGGATAGTCGGCGTGGAGCACATAGAATCCACCAGCACGTTCGAAGGCGTTGGGCGCGGGCGCAACCCATTCGACGCCGGGGACGCCTTCGTTGCGCTCCGGCCACATCCAACGCAGTTCGGGAGTGAAGCGAAGTGTGAACTCGGTGGGATGGAGGCAGTCGAATTCGAAGAGGACGACGGGGCCGGTTCCGGCCGGAGCGTCAGCGGGCGAGAACATGATCTGGCGAATGGTGAAGCCGACGTGAGCATAAGTGATAACGGTGCGGTCGGGGCGCACTTCGATCTGCGCCGACTGCTGGTTGACGTCGATGGGCACGGTGTAGCCCTCAATGTCGGCTTCGATGGTGAGGTGGCTGAGGAGTTTTACGGGGAGCAGCCAGGCTTCGAAGGCGCCGTCCTGCTGGCCGACAATCACGCCGCGCTCACCGGCGACGGTGAAAGGCTTGAGAGCTTCGGTATGGGCGTTGATGACGGGACCGGAGGTGTCGAAAGCGATGGGGGAGAGGGGATTGAAGACCGGAGCGGGGGATTGAGAAAGGAGTGCGGAGGTTGCGGCAAGAATCAGGGCTGGCGCCGTGCCGCATTTAAGTCGGTTACGCATGGGTCGTCCTTCATTTCAGGCGCAACAAGCCCGAGAAGATTGTGATCCACCAGGGGCTGAAGTCCTTCCTGGTGATCGCGGTCAAATGTACGGGCTGAAGCCCGTACCCTTCAAGGCGGCGATGGAGACTGAACCAAAAAGCCGAAGGCCGCGGCTTGGTAGCCGCGGCCTTCGACGTGGTTTTGGCGCTGGGTTAGAAAATGAACTTGGCCGCGAGTTGCATGCTGCGGGCATTGTTCGAGAAAGTCAATTTGGGATTATTAAATGAACCCGTCCCCGGAGTCAGATAGGTGAGGATCGACGATGCGGTCGTCGTCGTCGAATTGATGTTGTTGATTGCGCCCGGGACGTACTGGGAATGATTCAGCACATTCCAGACCTGAGCCTGGAACTCGAATTTGAGCCGCTCCGTGAAGTTAATCCGCTTGAGGGCGGTGGCATCCACGTCGTTGATGGGATTGATGGGCAGCGTGTTGCGGCTGGCGTTGGGCAAAGTGCCCGCACCGGCGACAACATAGTAAGCGTTCGGATCGTTGGCTACGTAGTTGGCAGTATCGGCACTGCAAATAAACGTGCCATTTGGGTCTTTAGGAGCCGGATTCCCGTTGACAACAGTGGGGCACAACCCGGCGAGAGAAGGATTGGCGTAGGCCTTCGAACCCGAGCCGGTACCCTTCTTGCCGTTGGGGTTGATGAACACGCGATCGCCGGCGGAGTCGCCGTTGAGGTTGGCATCAAGGGCGCTCTGGACGGTGGCATACTCGGGCGACTGGTAGGTGTATACCGGAGCCACTTCCCAATTCCCCAGGAGGTTTCTCTCGAACCCGTTCCCCGTCTTGAAGAAAGGCACGTCGTAGACCACCGCAAACGTAAAGCGATGGGTGTGGTCGAGGGCCGACCGGGAATAATCGGCGCCGATATCCCGGAAATCCTGGGAGCGGCGTGGGGTCAGGGTAGTGGTGTTGGCGGTGGCCGTGGCGTCGTCCATGGTCTTGCTCCAGGTGTAGGCAGCATTGAACAACAGGCCATGCGCGAAGCGGCGCGACAACTGGGTTGCGAGGCCGTTGTAGTTGGACTCCGCAAACGGCATCATTCCGATAATGCTGTTGGTAAAGCCGGCGGCGGTAAAGGCGGGCACGAAGTTGGGAACCGCGGCCTTGACCTTGGTCAGCGTCAGAGCATTGGGGTCAGTGATCGTGGTTGGCTGGAAGAAGAAAGGAAGATGGTTCGCAGGCGTCGCGGAGCTCTGACGGTTGAGGCGGTTCTGCGTAGGCAGATGGATTCCGCGGGTGCCGACATAACGGATTTCAGCCGTATAGTTCTGGGCAAACGTCCGCTCGACTCCCAGGCTCCAGTTTTCCGCATACGGCAATTTCTGATCGGGAACATAGGCGCTGGTCAATGCCCGCTGGGTCGCCAGGTCAGGAATGGAGACGGTGGCAGGGAGGCCGCCGCCTGCCAAGAACCCTGGAACTCCAGCTGTCTCCACGTTCTCGGTAACCTGGAACTGAGGTGCGGACGACAGAATCCCGAGGTTGTCATACAGCACGTCATATCCCATGCCAAAGCCGCCACGGACGACGGTCTTGGGGTCAACCGAATAGGCAAATCCAAACCGGGGAACAAAATTCAGCTTCTGCGATTTGGGCGAGTTGAAGGAAATGAGTCCGGGAACGCTGGCGGCGATGTTGGCCTTCTGCTCAATCTCTCCGAGGGGAACGCCCGTGAATTCGTAGCGCACACCGAGGTTTAACGTGAGGGCAGTGGTGATATGCCAATCGTCGTTGAGGTAGGCGTACATCACCTTCTGGTTGCCATAGTAGGTGGGGCTGGCTCCGGGCGCGGTGGCATTGCGCTGGCCTTGATAGTCGGGCGACAAGTCGAGCAGGTAGCCTTCCAGCGTGGACCAGATGTAATCGCCGCGCTGACGTTGTACGAACAACTGCGGGGAGATGACATCGCGGAACTCGAAGCCGGTCTTGAAGGTGTGCTTGTCCTTGCTCCAGATGATCGACTCCGAACCCTGATAAGTGTTCTGAATCGTGCCCTGTGGCGCATTGGGATCCGGCCCTATATTGACGCCGAGGTCGTTAAAGGTGAGGTTGGGGAAAACCGTCAGCCCGGGAAATTTCCCCGGCGCGGTGTATTCGCTGTAGAAGCGGTTATACCCCATGCGGAACTCGCTGGTGAGGGTAGGCGAGAAGGTGTGAAATTCGGAGAAGGTGGCGAGGTGGAAGAGATTGGGCGCGGGCGCCCAGAAGGACGGGAAGGTGGCCGAGGTATCGGGGCCGGTTTGGCTGTTGTACAGGTACCGGGCGCGAAGGCTGTCCCTGTCGCTGATGGTGTAATCGATGGAATTGATGGACCGGCGGTTATTGAGGTACGACCCCGCGCTCACGCCCACATCGCCAATAGGAATTGATTGACCAAGAACCGACACGGTTCCCGGATAGCAAATATCATTTTGGTCGGACGCGCTGGCCTGGGAAGCGGCGACGGGGCTGTATTTTTTGAAGACCCCGAGGTTGGTCGAAGAAAGCCCGTTTAGGCTGGCGAGCGTAGAAAAACCAGCAGCAGTTGGAGCACAGAACGTAGAAGTGCCGCCTGGCTGCCCGACGGGTTCCTGCTCATAGTTGGCGAAGAAGAACAACCTGTTCCTGATGATTGGTCCGCCTACCTGGCCGCCGAAGCGGTTGTCATCGTAGCGGGGCCGATAGCCGGCGGCCAAATCATTCCCGAGGTTGTTACGCGCCTGGGCCGCATCGACGGCGTTGTAGTTGCGATTCTGCGAATACTCGTAGGCCAGGCCGTGGAACTGGTTGGTGCCGCTCTTGATGATCTGGTTGAACTGGCCGCCATTGGAGTGGCCGTATTCGGCGGAGTACTGATTCTGCAAGGCGGTGAACTGGGAGACCGCGTCGCTGGGCACATAGAGCAGCGGTCCCGGGACCGACTTGTCGTTGTTGTCGATGCCCTCAACCATGTAGTTGTTGTCGGTGGGCCTCTGGCCTCCGACCGAGGGTCCGGTGCCTTGTCCGACGCCGCCTGAAGACGCCACGCCGGCGGTCATCAGGGAGAGATTCAATACGTTATTTGTAGCCGCGGGAAGCTCGGTAAGCTGCTGGCTGGTAAAGCTCGTTTCGAGCTGCGCGGTAGTGGTATCGAGGGCCACGCCAGCGGCCGAGACTTCAACGGTTTCGATCGAGGTCACCACCTTGAGGGTCACGTTGGCGGTGGAGATCTTGTTCAATTCAACCGCGAAACCCTTGGTCACCGACTTGGAGAAGCCGGTAGCCGAAACGGAGATGTCGTAGTTGCCCGGGGGCAGATTGCTGAGGCGATATTCCCCCACGCCATTGGTCGCCGCCGTGTATGCGATCCCGGTGGCCACATTGGTGGCCACAACGTTGGCTCGGACAATCACCGCCTTGTTGCTGTCCATGACTACGCCGGTGATGTCGCCGCTCACCGCTTGCGCTTTCGCGGTATTTGGGGTGAGGATGCTGGTCGTCAGCCCCAACGTCATAGTCAAGCCCAGCAGCAGAGCTCCGAAGTGCTTTCGAGTAGGGATCATATGGTCTCTTCCTTGTAGAAGGTCAAATTGTTCATTGAAAAATGCAATGGGTATACGCAGCCCAGCCGACCACGGACAAGCCGGAAGAGCGTACACCCGGAACATCGTGATTTAAAAATCTGGGTTGCCAAACCAGATGCATTTGCGGGGCCAAATTGGGAGCGGATTCTCGCAAAGGTGATAACGATCACGTCTTTTACGCGACCTGCCGAATACGAAGGCCAATTCCCTCGAGAGCCGAGTTCAATCCCTTGCGGCGGAACAGAACGACCCATGCCTCAAGCTCCGGAGTTCCGGATCCCGCCGATACCCCGGACCAGAAAGAGGGCGGCATAACCTCAAGACACCTTGGGCTTTAGGTTTTCGGCACCGGCAAAAGGAGACCGGAGGCGACGAGAGCGTCCGCGGGGAGAAGGGCTTTTTCGAGAGGGTTCTCACAATCCGGTATGGCGTTGTGGATGGAGGGTCGGCGATCGGTTGATCGTGGGACAAATGGTCGGGGACCCTCTGCGAAACCGGCGAAAAGCATGACGAACCGGGGCTGACATACAGTTTTCTGGAACTTAATCCAACAAACCATAAAAATTAACGATTTTCATCCCACCCTCAAGTTGCCTCGTCACTAACCCGCTGACCGCAGGAGGCTGATTTTTTTGGCAATCCGATTGCCCTTACGTAAGCGCAATTTCTTCATGTGTCTTCCCCGAAAAAAGAGGTCTTCAAAAAAAATGCGAAAGCTGTCAGCGGTTGCCGCGGTATCTGTTGCTTTCATGGTAGTTCCCGTCCTTAAGGGGCAGGGCGTTGCCTCGGTCACGGGAGTGACGAACGCGGACGAACACTGCCGAAACCAACGCGGTGGGATCGCACGCGCTGGTGAAAATTCCCGGCCCGAGGCGAAGCGCTCGGGGCACGCCGGGAGGCTTTACAGGTTTGACCCTCCTGAGATCCACGTGAGTTGCGCGAGCTAGAACGAGCGACTTGACCAGGCAGTCTGAGCCAACACTCCCAATACGCACGCGGCCTCAAGCTGGCCGGCAATGACATGGTGCCCAGCGGGAGTGAACAACCCAAATTCAGCGGAGAGTTTATGAGTGTGAAATCGACATTGACGGCCGAAGGGAAACGGGCTTTCGTTTCGCTTACGGCACTTTTTGCCTGGTTTGTCTTGCTAGGAGTGGCCGCAAGTGCTCAGACCAGCAAGGGCATCCTTGTGGGCACGGTCCGCGACCCCAGCGGGGCGGTGATCGCAGCGGCATCCCTGACGGTTACGAGTGAGGAGACCGGCGAGACCCGTCACGTGGCCAGCGATGCGCAGGGTGACTTCCGCATCGAGGCCATCAGTCCTGGTGTTTATTCCATTCACGTGGAAGCCGCGGGATTCGAGCGTGTGGATGTGAAACATCTGAATATCGTTCCCTCGGCGGTGACCAGTTATCAACCGGTTTTGGAGGTGGGAAGAGCCTCCAGTACCGTTGAGGTTGAAGCGACCGGCAACCAAATCAATACCGAGAACGCCGAAATCTCCGAGACTCTCGGATCTGCAGAGCTAGGCAAGCTGCCGATCTTCAGTTTGAACCCGATCGAACTTGCGGCCACTCTGCCGGGCGTGCAGTACATCAACGACACCTCGCTGAGTATCGCAGGAGCTGGCGGAAACTTTCAGCACATCGAAGTCAACGGCGCACGGCCTCGGGCCAACAACTTTATGCTGGACGGCCAGGACATCAACGATGTCGGGCTTGGCGGCCAGGCCTTTGGCATTGTAATTCCCGACATCTTCCAATCCGAGACAGTCATCACCAACGATCCGCCGGCGGAGTTCGGCCGAGCTGGCGGAGCAGTGGTCAACCTGATTACCAAGGCGGGAACAAACGATTTTCACGGCTCCGCCTGGGATCTCTATTCGGGGTCGGGGTTAAACGCGACGGATGGTCAAACCCGACAGGTGACTCCCAAATCGAGCGCGAACAAGGCTCGGTTTGATCAACACCAATTCGGCTTTACCGCGGGCGGTCCGGTGATAAAGAAGAAGCTGTTCGCTTTCGGCTCGTCGCAATGGTCCAGGTTCTACGGTAAATCTTCGTCCACTCAAATCGAACTTCCCGATGCGGCCGGGTATGCGACATTAAACTCGATCGGCGGAGCCCAGGTGGCCCTGTTGCAGGAGCTTCTGGGCAGTGGCTCCTATCTCAATCAATTCCTTTATCAGGCAAACCAGGGCGTGGTTGAAGCCATTAATGTGGGAGCGCAGAACGGATGCCCGGCCGGCGGATGCGTCATTACTACCGGATCCTTCTTGCGCCCCCCAGTCGCGCAGCAGGAGCCGGATACGCAATGGATCGCTCGAACCGATTTTCTTCCACGCGAAAAAGATACATTTACCGTGCGCTATCTGCATGACTTTTCAAACTTCAGTCCCGATCTGGGTCTGAACACGTCGGGCCTCCCGGGATTCGATGGCGAAGTCGGCGGTCCCGCGGAGTTCGGCGGGGTGTCCTGGACGCATGTCTTTACTCCGCGCCTCGTGAACGAACTTCGTGGTTCCATTACGCGCATCAACTTCCTGTTCCAGCCCACTCCGGATGCGCTGGCCAATCCAGCGTCCAAGCTGCCCACAGTCAGTTTCCTGGATAACGGCATTCCGAATCTCGGTCTGTCACAGAACATCCCCCAGGGAAACAAGGAAAACTTCTATCAATACCAGGACACCATCAGTTGGACGGTGGGGAAACAGAGTCTCAGAATCGGCGCCGATGTGGGCAGGGTTCTCGAAACTGAATTGGTGGCGCAGTTGTATATCGGGGAAGTCTTCTACGCGCAAGGTGCGGGAAATACCGGCCTGGGCAACTTCCTTTCCAACCAAACGGGCCCCTCCGGTTCCGTGGAGAAGACCTTCGGACCGACGCGCATCGATCCCCACAACTCGAGGACGGCTTTCTTCGCGCAAGACGATATCAAGGTCACGCCCGAATTGACACTCAATCTCGGCCTGCGCTACGACTACCTGACAGATCCGGGGAATTCGGTGCGCTACCCTGCCGTTGACACCAACAATCTGTCTGCACCAATCGATTCGGTCTTCAAGATAAAGACCGACAAGGCGAACTGGGGACCGAGATTTGGAATCGCCTATGCTCCGAATGGTCCCGCCTGGCTTGGCAACGGCAAAACCGTATTTCATGGCGGCGCAGGCATCTACTACGACACCAGTTTCAGCAACATTGTGACCAACACGGCGCAGGCCGCGCCCAATGCTCCGACCGGGCTTCTCGAGACGACTTCAGGCGGCGGTGTATCCAACCCGATCGCGGCCCTTGGCACCATCACGCCACAGCTTTCACCGACGGACGCCGTTCAGAGTGTCAGCAAAGACATCGTGAATCCCTCCACCTATGAATGGAATCTGGGATTCGAGCGCTCGCTGCCGGCGGATCTGAAACTGCTTATCAACTATGTTGCCAGCCGCGGCCGGCGACTCTACGCGAACCAGCACCTCAACTACTTCGATTTCAATACCGGAGAGAGGCTGCTTCCCGATCGCGGGC
The DNA here is from genome assembly GCA_963730805.1 of uncultured Acidobacteriota bacterium. GTDB lineage: Bacteria > Acidobacteriota > Terriglobia > Terriglobales > Acidobacteriaceae > Telmatobacter. Next base: position 308,556 of record CAVSTL010000004.1, read on the forward strand.
CAATCGACATTCGCGAAAACACGGCAGCATCGCAATACGACAGCATTCAAACTGAAGTCACGCGGCAGTTCAAGCACGGGTTGTTTGTTCGCGGGGCCTACACATTCGGCAAGAATCTCGACGACGGTTCCGAAGTGTTCGCCATCTTCAGCGGGCCGACCTCCTACCCTGCCGACCCATCTCCCGGTGGACGCAGGCGCGATTGGGGTCCCTCCTCCTTTGATTTCCGCCACTACCTCTCGATCGACTACGTGTGGTCCCCAAAAGGCCTTCGCGCGGAAAACCACGCGGCCGATGCTTTCCTCGGCGCGGTCAGCCGCAACTGGACCGTGGCGGGCTTTACTCAACTCCAAACGGGCCCGCCAAGCACATTCAATTTCCAGGGTATCGATTCCAATGGAGACGGCAGTACCACGAATGACCGCCCCATTGTCGGCAACAAGAATAAGCCACTGGATACCGCGGGCATCGATGGCATCTACCTCGGCGCGCCGACTCCCGGGCAATATTTCGACCTGGCCGCTTTGAATGGGCCGGGCACGGTCGTTCCTGTTACTCCGGACCAGGTCCACTGGCTTATTCCATATGGTCCGCAGTTTGTTACTCAGGAAATTGGACGTAACAGTTTTAGAAATCCGGGATCAACGGTCTGGAACGTGTCCCTGCAGAAAGACGTTCCTGTGCGGTGGACGCATCTGGAAAATGCCGCATTTAACCTGCGCTGCGAAGCATCCGATGTTGGGAACCATAACGACGTCGGTGTCCTGGATACCAATTTGCTACACATCAACAGCGGGAATACTTACCTGAATCCAGCGACCAAGCTGCTTTCGACCGCGCGAAATGTGCGATTCTGGGCGAAATTCTCGTTCTAGACTGGTCACACTCAACACGAACCTGAAGGACTGCAGTTCCATCTGAACTACGCCTCGGCCCCACGGCCGGGGCGTAGGCATTATTGCGCGATGGGATCAAGCGGGCGGAAGTCTTCTCCGGCCGCGTTTCGGATTCGAACTGTTACATGCGCCGCATATCAGCTTTAAGTTTTCGTGCGTGATCTTGACATCAAACCGTGACTGGTTTAGGTTTCCGCAATCGGCGCCACATCTGAGCCAAAACCTTGAACCGGAGGCGGAACTGGATGAGCTATTTCGACTCGACCGATCCCTTGACGTTGTGGCAATCCCAGACCAAATCGAAGATCGCTTCGAATCGCGGGCAGCACCAGCCAACTCTTCTCAAGGTCGACGCGCTTCTTGGGCAGTACAAGACTGCCGCTACTGATTCAGACCGGCTGGGCATTGTCGAAGCTCTGTGTTTCATGATCCAGAAGTGGATCAGCGTTTACACCGGCAGCCGCCTGAACGCGGCCAAGGAACTGCTGAAGGACGCGCAGGAAAAGCGCGATTCGTTTCTGGGCAAGGGGGTCAAGCCGACACTGATTCCCGAACCGAAGGTGGCGATTCCCAAGCCCGTTTATCCTGAAATGCTGGCCAGGAACAAAAATCCCGGAGACAAGTACTTCACGCTGGGCATGCTGAGAGATGGGGGACTTGGAAAAGACCTTAACAACGGATCCCTGGTCAGCAACCTGAAGCACAATGAAGATGACCCCGATCAGTGGAGCGGGCTCACCTACATGACCGAGGAGCAGCGCATGCGATTCCTGGTCGAGGCCAACGGCGGACTTCTCTACCACAAGGGCAATCCAAGTCCGCTGGACACCAGCAAGTCGCACGTCACTCAGCAGCCGGTTTCCACCAAGGTGTACATCTTCGTGATGGACGGCAACGGGCGAATTTTCTCGGCGGCCAAGAGCGATGTCGAACACCACTCATCGTTTCTGGCGGGCAATCCGGCTGCCGCCGCGGGGTTGATGCGAGTGATCAATGGCAACATAGATTACGTCAATGCCGAAAGCGGCCATTATCAGCCGATGAAGGAGGACATCGATCAATTCATCGCCGAGTTGAAAGCAAGGGGAATTGACACGTCCAAAATAGATATCGCCAAGGTGGGCGAGCGATCAGTGAGACAGGCCAATGCCAAGTCCAAAGACACTTCCCGTGTTCGTCTTTACCCCACCGGTCCTCGGGAGGAGCGATGCTAAGCCCGGTTCCGCCGAGACAATCGCGGGCAAGGATCGGCCCGGCCTGCAGTCGATCGGCTTCGACCAGGCTGGCGATCAGGCCTTCATGAAATCCAGCGCGCGAATGAGGTAGTTCTTCAGATCGCGGCGATGGACAACCGCGTCGAGGAATCCCTTCTCAAGCAGAAACTCGGACCGCTGAAAGCCTTCCGGGAGTTTCTGGCGGATGGTCTGCTCGATGACGCGGGGGCCGGCGAAGCCGATGAGCGCGCCGGGCTCGGCGATGTTCAAATCGCCCAGCATGGCGAAACTCGCCGTGACGCCGCCCGTGGTGGGATCGGTGAGAACGCAAATGTAGGGAACGCGGGCATCGTCGAGCTGCGCGAGCGCGGTGGAGATTTTGGCCATCTGCATGAGGCTGACAACGCCTTCCATCATGCGCGCTCCGCCGGAGGCAGCGACGACGATGAGCGGCTTGCGCGCCAGGCGCGCCCGATCGACGGCGCGAGCGATGGTCTCGCCGACCACCGACCCCATGGATCCGCCGATGAAGGCGTATTCCATGGCGCTGAGCACGACGTCGTGCGGACCGAGCCGGCCGACGGCGTTGAGAATGGCATCATCCAGACCGGTCTCTTCCTGAGCCTTGCGCAGACGCTGCTTGTAGGGCTTGACGTCGTGGAAGTTCAGGGGGTCGGTGGAGCGGAGGCCGCGATCCACCAGTTCGTAGCCCGGTTCCAGGAGCATGTCGATGCGCTGCCGCGCATTGATTTTGAAGTGGTGCTCGCACTTCGGGCAGACGTTTAGATTGGCTTCGAGGTCAGGCTTGTAGATCGGCTGGCGGCAGCCCAGGCACTTGACAAAGAGACCCTCGGTGCGGACGCGCCGCTCGCCGTCGACCGGCTCAGGACTGACCGCTACCGATTCGTATTCACCGTTTTCACGCTTGAACCAGGACATAAGGCCTGAGTCATTGTAAATGACTCAGGCAGGGACCAAGGGACCAAGGGACCAAGGGACCAAGGGACTAAGGGACTAAGGGACCCAGTTTCGTTCGCCGGCTGATTCCCCGGTTCCTGCTTTCTTATTCCCTGGGTCCGTGGTTCCTTGCTCTTGCTTTTCTAGTACTCGATGCCGCGCTGGGCGAGGATGCCTTTCTGGTAAGCATGCTTGACTTCGCGCATCTCGGTGACGGTATCTGCTAATTCGATGAGAAGCGGGTGGGCGTTGCGGCCGGTCAGGATGACGTGCACCATCTCGGGGCGGTTGCGGAGAGTTTCGGCGACCACGGCGGGATCGAGCATGCCGTAGCCGATCGCGTAATTGATCTCGTCGAGGACCACCATGTCCCAGTCGCCGGAGTGGATGGCCTGGCGAGCTTCCTCCCAGGCGGCTTCCACCATGCGGATGTCCTCGGGATCGGTTTCCGCGCCGCCGACTTTCACGAATCCGCGGCCCATCTGCTTGAGAACGAAGTTCTGCCCGAAGGCCTGGACCGCGTCGAGCTCGCCATAATGCCAGGAGCCTTTCAGGAACTGCAGCATGAGGACGCGCATGCCGTTGCCTACGGCCCGCAGGGCGGTTCCCATGGCGGCGGTGGTTTTGCCCTTGCCGGGCCCCGTGTTGATGAGGAGCAAGCCTTTGCGGGAAGAAGACATTATGTAGAGACCAAGGGAACCAAGGGAACAAGGGATCAAGTTGGCCAGAACGGCGAAGCCTAAATGCGAGCGCCGATTCGCGTTTTTTGAAGACTCCAAACACCGCTGTGGGCCGCTTGGTCCCTTGTTCCCCTGGTCCCTGCCTTTCAGTGTCCGGTGTGATACGGATGTCCAGCCAGAATTGTACAGGCGCGGTAGAGCTGTTCGGCCATGACCAGGCGGGCGAGAGCGTGGGCCATGGTAAGAGACCCGAAGGAGAGGAGCAGCTGGGCGCGGCGGCGGGCATCGTCACTCCAGCCGCCGGCGGGGCCGATCGCGAACACGATTTGCCTCGCTCCCTGATCGCGGCGTTCGCCGATCCAGGAAGCGAATGCCTCCGACGTCATCTGGCGGCCGCGGCTATCGAGTAAAACGGCGACGGGAGGGACGCGGCCCTGCTTGCGATTGAGCCAGGAAAGCAGATCCTCCTGGGTGCGGAAGGGCAGCGATTCGACAGGCACAAAGGCAGACGTTCGTTTGAGATAGAGCTCACTCAAAGTATTGAATTCTTCGCCGCCGGGGGCGCGCGGACCGATGTGAGCGAGGAGGAATTGCACCCCAGCAGAATACCGCCCGGGGGGCACGGACCTGGTATGGGAAGGGTGGATATGCCAGATTTCTGGATATTCGACCCCTGTAATCCAGTTTTTCATAGACAACCCTTGGCGCCCGGGATTGTTGATCTAACTAAACTGTTAATTTTGTTAACCATCCCCCTGACTGCTGGCGTGAAACGATTGGCAATCGCCATGCTGTATCGAGGATGGATTTTTACCCACGTCTCTCTTTCTCTTCGCTACGGTTGAGGCCACTGAAATCTTCCCGGGGGATAGCTTAGGCCTTCCCTTAACTCGTCATCGTTCTTGCATCATGCATGCGAATTTGGCCAATTACCCCAGGCCTTGGCGTTGATTCGTACACAACTGACGGAACGAGTCCCGTTCTGAGTTTGAGCGACCCGTTCCTTACCTTTCGGAGGAGTCCTCATGCGGAAGCTCAGGTTACAGAGCGCGGCCCTGCTGATGTTCGCGGGAGCTCTTGCGTTTGCACCGGCCATTCTACAAACCCCCGCCTACTGTCAGGAGACCACCGGCGGACTGCAGGGAACGATCAAGGATCCCTCGGGTGCGGTGGTTCCCAAAGCCAAGCTGGTGTTGACCGGCACCGCGCTGATGGGCAGCAAGGAACTGGTGACCGATTCGAGTGGTTATTACCGGTTTGCCAACTTGCCGCCGGGCACGTATTCCCTGCAGGTGGTGGCGCAGGGGTTCAAGACCGAAAAGCGGGACGGCATCACGGTGGGGGTGGGCCGCTTGCCCACGATGGATCTTTCCCTCCAGATCGGCGCGGAATCGGCAACGGTCGAGGTGAGCACGGATGCTCCGATCATCGACACGACCAGTACCGAGAACATGACCAATGTGACCAGCGAGGCGTTGCAACTGCTTCCCACGGGCACGACGTTCCAGTCGGTGATTCAGTTTGCGCCGATGGCGCGGAATGAACCGCTGGCCGGGCTTTCGGTGCGCGGATCGGGAACGGGCGGAAGCGGGGGCTCGATGCCGGGCTCCAGCGGCAACGGCCTGGGCTTCGGCTACTCCATCGGCGGCGCGGCCGACTCCGAGAGCAGCTACCTGGTCGAAGGCCAGGACACGGAGAACATCTCCGGCGGTTATTCCAAAGCGAATGTCCCCATGGAGTTCATCCAGGAAGTGCAGATGAAGACTTCGGGCGTTGCGGCGGAGTACGGGGGCGCCCTGGGCGGGGTGGTCAACGTGGTGATGAAGAAGGGCAGCAACGAATTCCATGGCCAGTTCTTCTCCAGCTACGAGTCCGACGGCCTGGACGGCAACCCCATCAATGCCTACCTGCGCTACGATCCCAATGACCCCGGCAATCCGGGAGTCGGCGCCGATCCCGCCGTACAGCTCTACCAGGCGCAGAAGGATCACTTCCGCACCATGGAGCCGGGCGTGACGGTCGGCGGTCCGATCGTGAAGGACAAGTTATGGTTCTTCACGGGGTTTGAGCCCCTGATCAACACCCGCGCCCGGTCGGTGGATTTCACCAACAGCCTGACGCCGGTGAATACCGGCCTTGGCGTGCAGTACTTCACCCAGGACCGCCAGACCTACTTCGGCTCCGCGCGCATTGACTACGCACTCACGAGCAAGATCCGGGTCTTCGGCTCGTGGCTCTACCAGTACGCGCGCGAAACCGGCGACACTCTGCCCACCGGCGATCCGATCAAGCAGGAAGCGGGCTACCTCAACCCGTCGATCAATACGCCGATTTCGAACTTCTTCCATGGGCTGGGCTGGTCGGCCCCCAACGCCACCTATAACACCGGAGCCGACATTACCCTGACACAGCGGCTGGTCGCCACTACGAGGTTCGGCTACTTCTTCGAGAACTACCACGACTTCGGCTGGCCCACGACGGAGCCCGACCTGGTATGGAATCGCACCGGCATCGGCCAGAATGACAACTCGGCGACGCCCGCCGGGTGCGTGTATGGCAGCACGACCAATCCATGCATCGGCAACCCGCTTCCGGGCTCGGCGGGAGGTACCGCGCTGGGATTCCCGGCCGGAAACTCCACCACTCCCTACGATTCGACCTACACGCTGTTCAACGCCGACAAGCACTACCAGTTCAACCAGGACCTTGCGTACTTCAAGGGCGGCTGGGCCGGCACCCACAACTTCAAGTTCGGGTATCAGCTCAATCACCTGGTGAACGTCATCGATCAGAACGGCAACGTTCCCCAGGCGTTCCTTGACCCGGGCCACCACAAATACACCGCGGCCACCCAGACGGGCCTGGCCAACTGCGCCTTGCTCAAGGCGGCGTGGGGTTCCTGCACCGGACAATACGGTTTCCTGTACGTGCAGGACTTCTCCACCATCCTGACCACCCCGGCCGCCGATTGGAATCATGCGTTCTACGTTCAGGACTCCTGGCAGATCGGCAAGGGCGTTACTCTCGATCTCGGGCTGCGCATCGAAAAGGAATCCCTTCCCGCTCCTGGCGGTATCAAGGTGAGCGCGATCGATTTCCCGTGGAGCGACAAAATTGAGCCGCGGCTGGGCGGCGCCTGGGATCCGACCCGCAAGGGCACGATGAAGATCTTCGGCAGCTACGGCGTGGTCAACGACGTGATGAAGCTGCTGCTCGCCCAGACGTCGTGGGGCGCGCAGGCCTATGAGCAGTGCGTGTACGCGCTCGGCCCGAATGCCGCTGGAAGCGCCGGGACCTTCAACGCGAGCGACATCGACCTTGCCTTCAAGGGAGGACGTGCATGTCCGAACGGCCCGGCCACGACCGGGGCAAATTTCGCCAACGGACAAACGCCAGCCTCTCTGACCGATACCAAGAGCGGCGTTTCCCTGATTGAAAACGTGCCTTACCGTCCGTGGGAGCCGGTGTCACCCGGCGTGAAGCCCTATCGCCAGCATGAATTTGTCGCCGGGTGGGATTTCCAGATCAAGCCCGGCTGGGACTTCGAAGCCCGGTACGATCGCCGCCGGCTCGATCACGTCATCGAAGACGCTTCGCTGGCGGATCCGGCCTTCTTCGAGCTGTACACCATCGTCAATCCTGGCGAAGGGGCGAACGCCACGATCGACGGTTATGCCAATTACCTGACCTCGATCGGGCAGGCGTACGGAACTCCCGGAACCGCGTTCAACAGCGTAGCCCCGTTCGGCACCTGCCCCTCCTGCCCGCCGAATCCCAAGGCTGTGCGCAACTACGACGGCCTCGAACTGAGCCTGAAGATGAACCCCAGGCGCGGCCTTTCGGCCATGTTCAGCTACAGCTACAGCAGCTTGTGGGGCAACTACACCGGCCTGACGACCACCGACCAGAGCGACGGCGGCAGCACGGGCCGCAACTCGCCCGATACCACCCGCTCCTTCGACGAGCCGTTCTACTACTTCGGCGCCAGCGGCAAATCGAATAACGGGGCATTACCGACCGACCGGCCCAACGTGGTCAAGGGCTACGTGTATTACTCCCTGCCCACCTGGAAACACCAGACCACGAACATCGGGCTGGTGGAGTATGCGTACCAGGGCACGCCGATGGGTTCCTATATCGACCTGGCGCTGGGCAGCAACAGCCCCATCGAGGGAACGTACATTTACGGCCGCGACAAGTGGGTGGACATGACCACCGATGCGAGCGGAAATATCACCCTTGGCCCGCCTCACACGAGACGCACTCCGGCCTACAGCCAGTCGGACCTTAACGCATCGCACCAGGTCAAGGTAGGCGATCACCAGACGCTTACGTTCGAAGCCACCGCCCTCAACGCCTTCAACCAGCGTTCCGTCACCGCCTATGGCATGGCCATGAATTCGTGGGCCTTCGGAACGCCTCTGTACCCGGGTATCGACAGCAGCGGGGCGCCGGTCAACTTTGGCGACGGCGCGGAACTCTACCAGATTCTCGAAGGCGGCTACAACCCGTCCACTTTCATCAACGGAGTTCCCGGCAACCCGGGAACGAACGTCATCAAGAACTCCCAGTACGGCCAGCCGTACCTTTACCAGAACGCGCGCAACCTGCGGCTTGCGGTGCGCTTCACGTTCTAAGCCGAACGACGCTGTTAAACCGCAAAGGGACCCGGGATATCCGGGTCCCTTTGCTTTGTTTTAGGGCTGGAGAACGGTGTCAGTTTCGGCGTGGTTTTGAGGCTGGGTAAGGCTTGACTTGAGGCTCGAAATGCCCCAAAAACAGGCAAAAACACCGGTTTTTGCACCATCCTTGCGACATTTGAAGGTATAAAAAATCAGCGTAAGTACTTGAAATTAAATTTGTTAATACTGCTTTCACAGTCTCACAGCCCAATATTTTTTTTTGCAAACGGTTTCGAATGAAGTTAAAAAAGGCGAATAAAAGAAGAAAAGATCGATCTCCATTTGGGCGCGTCGCAGTTCTCCGAGAATCCCGTCCATTCCATTGTCGTCCGCGAAGGCAAAATGTTCTGCAAAATGGCAGTGAAAAAGTGGAGATGACGGCTGGAGAAACTCGTACCATCGGTTTCAGCCATGTTCGATAATGTTCTTCATTGCAACAGGGGTGGCGCGTGGCGGAAGGTCTCGGCGTTCTCTTGTGGGCCTACATCGCCCAGCTGCTAGTAGGTGCATTTGTCGTCGCTTCCGTGTCGCTTCGCAGATTGCGTCATTCCGAATTGAAAGAACATGGATGGAGAAATAAAGCCGTCTGGGCCGGCTTAGCCATGCTGGTCCTCTCCGTTGCATCCGATGTGTGGTTCCTTCTTGCTCCAAACAAGACACCGGAAATGGCTCGCACAGCGGCAATCTTTGGCGTCAGCTGCCTGGGCCTTGCATTCGGTCTTGCGTTGTCGGGCAGAGGACCGGGGCGAATGCTGATTCCCCTGGTCTCGTTGTTATCAACCCTGCCGTGGTTACCTTTCCTTCTCTTTTACTGAATACCGGTAGTCCGGTTCTCCTCAGTGCTGGGCAGGTTTGGCGGCGGGTTTGGCGGCGGTGGGTTTGGCCGCGGGTTTGGCGCCGGTTGCAGGCGCGGCCTGGGGAACAATCCGGGCCAGCTTGATCCTGTCGATCTTGGGGAAATTGGCCTTGAGGTAGGCGTCGCCCTGGTTGGTGATCTGGTCCTGGCTGGGAGATTCCCGGTAGCCGGGGTAGATCTTGTCCACGACGTCCATGCCATCGACGACATTGCCGAAGGGTGCGAACCCCATGCCATCGAGGCGGGAGTTGTCGGCGAAGTTGATAAAGAGCTGGGTGGTGCGGGTGTTGGGGCCGGCGGTGGCGAATACCAGGCTTCCGCGCTTGTTGCTCTGGGTGACGGGATCGTCCTGGATGGTGGCGTGCTCCCAGACGTTGTTGACTGCTGGACTGGCGTTCAACCCGAACTGCACCACGAAGCCGGGGACGACGCGAAAGAAGGCCGCGTTGGTGAAGTATCCGTTGCGGACCAGGTTGTAAAAGCGATCCGCGCCGAGGGGCGCCCAGTCGCGATGGACTTCAACCACGAAGTCGCCGGCGGTGGTGGTGAAGCTCGCCTTGAAGATCGCGGGGGCCTTGGCCTTGAGCGTGGCCGGGTTGAGCAGGGAGGGACGGGGGCCGGCGGCGTGGGCGGCGCCGGTTCTGGCGGGAGAACTTTTGGCGGGAGCGCTTTTGGAGGCAGGGGCCTGGGCGTGGACGAGAAGGCCCGCAGACAAAACGATGACGGTCGCAATGGCTTTCATGATGACCGGATTGTACAAAATGATGGGCCGGTTTGTGCGCGGGCCGATGCAAAAGACGGGGCGGATGGCCGGTGGACGCCTTCCCGTGGTGCAAGTTTCGTTTGCAACCCGCGCCGGACTACTTCGTGGATTTCTTTTTGGCGGCAGCCTTTTTGGGAGCGGATTTGGCGGGGGATTTTTTAGGAGCGGATTTGGCCGCGGCTTTCCGGGCCGGCGCGGCGGCCTTGCTGCGGGCGCTGCGGGTCTTTTCGGCCAGGGCGGCTTTCAGTTCCTCATCGAATTCGGCGGGGCTGATGGGGCGCGCCGACTTGCGCAGACGTTCGATGTCATAGAAGGCGCGGCGCTCGGCCAGGAACACGTGGGCGACAAAATCCACATAGTCGAGCAGGATCCAGTCGCCCCGGCGGCGGCCTTCGACAGAGTTGGGCATCACGCCGAATTCGTGCTTGAGGCGGTGTTCGATTTCATCGGCGATGGCCACGGCCTGGCGGTCGTTGGTGGCCGAGGTGACCAGGAAAAAGTCGGAAAGGCCGGAGTCGGCCGCGTCGAGTTCGAGGATGCGGGTGTCTTCGCCCTTTTTGTCTTCACAGGCCGCTGCGGCGGCCTGAACCAGGATGCGCGTCTGCTGGTGGGTATGGGTTGATGCCATTCTTATCGGAAAGGTCTCCGGCATTCATCGTAGCCGCTGGCCGGATGCCTGGGCAAGCGAGAGGGGGACGCGGGGCAATTTCCGCCGGTCTTGAGTTGGCTGGCCCGAGATGGTTTCCGGTCCGATTCTGATAGTTTCAAAACATGACCGATGCTGTTGCCGCTGCGGAAACCAACTTCGACCTTGAGTCCCTGGCGACCGATGTGGTGCGGTTGGCCATGCAAGCCGGCGCCAGCGATGCCGAAGCGGTGGTGCGCGAGGGCGATGAGTTCAGCGTGACGGTGCGCATGGGCCAGGTGGAAACCCTGAAAGAGTCGGGCTCGCGGGGGTTGGGCCTGCGGGTGCTTCTGGGCACGCGGACGGGGTCGGCTTCGACCAGCGATCTGACCCCGGACGGAATCCGGCAGCTTGTGGATGGCGCGATGGCGCTGGGCAAACTGACGGAAGAAGATCCGTTTGTCGGCCTCCCGGAGAGCGGGGAATTCGGAGCGCTGCCGGGCGACCTCCATCTCTACTTCGACGATGTGTACTCCTTGCCGGGGCCGGAGCGGATCGAATGGGCGCGCCGCGCGGAGGCCGCGGCGCTGGAGGCTGACCCGCGCATCACCAACTCCAACGGCGGCAGCTTTGACGCGTCCACCGGGCGCAAGGTTCTGGCCAACTCGCGGGGGTTTGTGGGCGGCTACCGCACCAGCTATGCCGGGGTTTCGGCGGCGCCGCTGGCCAAGGATGCCAACGGACACATGCAGCGCGATAGCTGGTGGTCGGGTGCAAGGCGGATCGGCGATCTGGAGTCGCCGGAATCGGTTGGCAAGGAAGCCGCTCGGCGCACGATTCGAAGGCTGGGGTCGCAGCGCGTCCCCACGCAGCAGGTTCCTATCGTGTTTGCGCCAGAGGTGGCGAGATCGCTGATCGGGTCGGTGTTTGAAGCGGCGTCAGGGGATGCGATCTGGCGCCATGCTTCGTTCCTGGCGGGCAAGCTGGGCGAGCCTATTGCGACTCAGACAGTGACGATCATCGACGACAACGCCATGCTGCTGCCGTCGGGCGTAGGAGGATTCGGGTCGTCGCCCTTCGACGGCGAGGGACTGCCTTCGCTGCGCACGGTGCTGGTGGAGAACGGCATTCTCCGCAACTACATGCTCAACACCTATACGGCGCGCAAGCTGGGCATGAAGTCGACGCATAATGCTTCGCGCGGGCTGGCCGGAACGCCCGGGATCGGGGCGGGCAACCTGTATCTCGAGCCGGGCACACTGGGTCCCGAAGAGATCATTGCGGCCATTCCTGCCGGTCTTTTTGTGACCAGCCTGATGGGGTTCGGCGTGAATGCGGTCACCGGGGACTATTCGCGCGGCGCCACCGGCCTGTGGATCGAGAATGGCGTGCTGACCCACGCGGTGGAAGAGGTCACGATTGCCGGCAATCTCGCCGACATGCTGCGCAATGTGACGGCGATCGGCAACGACCTGGTATTCAGCGGGTCGGTGGCGTCGCCCACGCTGCGCATCGACGGAATGACCATCGCGGGAGCCTGAGCGGGAGACCTTGGCGATGGGATTCCAATCCATACCCTTCGATCCTGCCGATCCCAAGGCGGCCCTGGCGCAGGTTCCGCAGAGGTCCGCGGTGTTCGCGCTGTATGGCGCTGAAGTCCATGCCGAGCCGTATATCGGGCGGACGCCTAATCTGCGCGGGCGGCTCGAGCGGCTGCTGCAGCCCTCGGCGAAACATCCGCGGCGGCTGCAACTGGCGGGGCGGGTGCGGCGTATTGAGTGGAAGCTGACGGGGTCGGACTTCGAGTCGCTGCTGGCACAGTTCTCGCTGCTGGAGCAGGTATACGGACCAAAGGCGCTGGAGCGGATGCACCTGGGGGCGCCGTCGTTCGTGCGCTACCTGGGGGGAAATCCCTATCCGCGCATTACGGTGACCAACCGCCCCAGCCAGCGGGAGGCCGACTGGGCCTATGGGCCGTTCGCGTCGCGGGCGGCGGCGGAGCGGTTTGCGGACGAGGCGCTGAAGCTGTTCCTGCTGCGCCGGTGTACGGACGACCTGAATCCCGATCCGAGCCATCCAGGGTGTGTGTATTCGGAAATGAAGATGTGCCTGGCCCCGTGCTACAAGGGCTGTTCGGACGAACGGTATGGCGAGGAGGCCAGCGCTGTGGAAAGGTTCCTCGCGACCCGGGGCGAGAGCCGGCTGGTGACGCTGCGGGCGGAGCGTGATGAGGCTTCGGCGAATCTCGAGTTTGAGGCGGCCGCGGCCCTGCATGCGCAGGTGCAGAAGGTGGAAGCGGTGCGGACGCTGGCGCCGGAGCTGGTGCGGCCGTTGAGCCAGCTGCGTGCGGTGATCCTGCAGGCAGCCGCGGAGGCGGATGAGGTGGCCGTGTTCCTGTTCGAGGGGGGCCGGCTGCGGGGGCCGGCGGCTTTCTCGACGCTGGGCATGCGGATCCAGAACGAGCAATCGGGTTCGAGTTCGCTGTTTGCCCAGCCCATGTCGCTGGAACCGGTCCCGGAAGAACAGGGAACAGGGAACCGGGAACAGGGAATCGAGAGCAGCGACCACGGATCGGAGTTGAAGGGACCGGGAACGGCGGCTCGAAAACTGGCCCGCACCATGCTGGAGGGGCGCATGGACGCGGCCCTGGCTGAATTGGCGGCGTCGCCGGAGGCGCCGTCGGCGAGCGTCCGACAGGGGCACCTGGCGCTGCTCAAGCGGTGGTATTACCGGCCGGAAGCGAAACGGACGGGAGAGATTTTCTTTCCCGATGCGGAGGGCAGGTGGGCGGTGAGGGCGCTGCTGCGCGGAGTGGGACGGATTGCGGGCAAATCCCTGGGCGCCACGGCGACTCCATAGGAGAATGGGCGCGTGCCTGACCGCGTCGATCTTCGCGCCGAACTCGCCATGGGGCGGCATGCGCTGGCGCTTGGGCGCGTGCTGGAGATAACCCGCCTCATTGGTGCCCAGCCGCGGCGGGTGGAGCGATTGATCGAACTGCTGTGGGATGACGATCCTCGCGGCGGCGAACTGCGGCGGCAAATCCACGCACGGGTACAATGGGATGAAGAACTCCACCCTGCTTTGACCGATGAAGCGAATTGTGGCCATTGTCTTCGGCGTGCTGGTGCTGCTTGCGGCGGCGATGATGCTGAGCGTGTGGAGGGCGAGCCAGGAGCCGGTTGCGCATACGCCCGGGCCACTCGAGACGGGGCGGACAGAGCTTCGCGCGCAACTGGATGAGGCCAAAAAGGTCGAGGCCCAGGCGGAGCAACAGAACTGGGATTCACCGGCCGGCCTTCGCGCCCTGGTCCAGGGACACGAGCAGCGCATCGAGAAACTCAAGGGCAATTCCCAGGCGGCGGAGATCGTGGCCTACGATCGCGACGCCGTCGCGCGGCTGGAGAAGCGGATCGGCGAGCTGGCCGAGCAGCAGGCCGCCAAGGCTGCTGAGCCGGACGCGCAGCCCTAGGCTTCGCAGCCTGTGGCGAGAGGGATGATTGCCGAAACAGGCATCCCTCAGATTCTCTGTTCGAAGTCAAGAGCTTTTGTGCGCACACGCACTTCGCAAGACTGCCGGACGGCGCGCTTGACCCAATGTATCTGCGCTCGATGAGCACACACTCGATTCGTGCGGCCCTGATTACCCTGAGCGGCCTCGTCGTGTTCTGGATGGTGGTTCAGGATTTGTCGAGCAATCTGAAGAAAGTGCCGTAGACAATGTTGCTCGTGCGATGGAGCGCCGCCGCATTCGTGATGGAATGGATCCTGGCAGTGCCAACGGGAGCGCAATACGAGCGGCGTGTTTCACCTACTTCATCAAACGCGCCGTGACATCTTCAACGGTTTGAAGGTCCACTTTGAGCAGAATGGACCATACCACTTCTGCTTAGAGAAATCCACGATACCACCCATGGCATCCAAAGAAGTCTGCCGGGGTGATCGATGGGGAAGTCTCCGTCACGGCGCGAGAAACTGGTGACGCAATATCCGGAAAGTCAGGATCGCTCATGATGGACATTCTGCCAGGCGGGAGTCAAGAGCATGCACAAGGACATTCTTTTAGAGATGGTGAAGCAAAATGAATTTACGAGTCATTTCTCTCTGGACAAAGTTACTGAAGAAAACGCGAACATGCGTTTGAACGATGGAGCAGCATCAATCGGCTTCATTTATCGCCACATTGGGGAAACGCTCAATCTATTCGGTCAATTTCTCGGCACACCGACCGATGTCCAAAACACGACTATAGGTCAAATCGACAACGGTCAGCCGTACGATGTTGCTTGTAGCAGGGAGTTGGTTAAGCGAGGATACCAAATGCTCCGGGACCTCGTTCAAAACAGTGTCGAAGAGGATTGGCTGAAACCAGTCGATACTCCATTCTTTGGTACCGTTTCCAGAATCAGGTTGTTCGCCCATGCCCTTTTTCACAACTCACATCATGCCGGCCAAATATCGCTTACGTTATCGAAAGGAAATCGATAACTGGAAGCCCGTTCGAGTGCGCGAGATGAAGAAGCGGTGGACCAGAGCCTGGGGTTTTCCACTTTGCCAACTCGGAACCCGCAACTATTTTCACTGAGGAGACAACGATGACAGACACGATTAGAGATGAGCCGGTAGTGCCTGAAATCAGCGATCGGCGCACCTTCCAGGCGAAACTTGATGAATTGCGAGTTCGAGAGAAGGCGCACACGCACGAAGGCGACGCCATTGCGGCCGCGCGCCGACGGCTTCCCATGGTTGAAGTGGATGGCACAACACCGCTGACTGGAGAACGTGGCGCCGTGACGCTGGTGGACACGTTCGAAGGACGTCGACAGCTTATCGCCTACTATTTCATGTGGCACACAGGTCACAGTGCCCCTGAGCAATGCGAGGGCTGCACATGGGTTACATCGCAGGTCCGCGAACTATCGTATATTCATTCTCGCGACGTGACCTACGCCACGTTTTGCCAAGGCCCATACGAAGAGAGTGCCCGGTATCGCGAGTTCATGGGCTGGGAGATGCCTTGGTACACGGCCTCCCGCGATTCGCTGGAGATTCTTCTGGTTGGACGCCAGGTGGGCCGGATGCACATAGTCTGCTACCTGCGACAGGGATCCAAAGTGTTTGAGACGTACTGGACGACGGCACGCGGCGTCGAGGTGATCGACAACAATTACCATCTTCTCGACTTGACAGTGTTCGGGCGGCAGGAGAATTGGGAAGACTCGCCCAGTGGCTGGCCGCAACGCTGCACCTACACCCGGACTAAAAATGGTTCGCCCACTTGGCAACCGGAGTGGCCGGGCGGACGTCCCATCGCTCAGTGGCCCCGTGTGGATGCGGGGCATTCTGACGACCTCGGCACCAAGCCCCGCGATAGTTAAGGAGAAACGTTTAATGGCACGCATTGCGGAATTGAGAGAGGTTCCGGTTGAAACTCAGTCAATTCGGATCGAGTCGAAGCCAAATGCGGAAAGCTACTTGAGCCGGTCAAAGTGATCGCAAATCGTCCAGCCATCTTTGATGTCCTCGACTTTGCAGTTGCGATGACACGCAATCCTTGTCGCGTTATCCGCATTTAGAAATCCCGAAACGTTAGAAGTTGAGCTTCAACTGAAACTCAGTGCTCCGAGGCCCACCGATGTCGGATGTGCCCGAACCACGCTGCACGCGATTCTGATCGTGATCGCTGAAACCATAGGGACCATTCAGCAGGCCGCTCGAACTGCCAGTGGTGGTATTTGCCAACGTACCGTTTTCATAGTCTTTGAAGTTCGAGAAGTTGGCGACGTTGTAGAACGCGACACTGGGCACGAGGGACAGACCCTCCCGGAAGCGGGAAAGACGGATCGGATAGGAGAGGTTAAGATCGAGGGCGCGGTAGAACACGTTCTCGGGTCCATGAGCTTCGAGCAATGGGGCGATAGGCTGCTGGGTGGCCTGGAGAGCAACCAACTGTTCCTTAGTGAATAGCCCGGCATCGACGAGAGCCTGTCCGGCTGGTGTCAGTTTCCCGGCCTGTGTCGCGTTGTACTGGGTAATCAGCTTAGCCAGGTTTTTGCCATTGTACTGGTGCATGAAGGATCCGGGATTCGTTCCGGGAACGAGATCCCCGATGGTGCCGTCGCCGGTTACGTCGGACTGGAAGATACCAGCTGTGGGACCACCGCCGGTTCCGCCAACATCAAGATGCAGATCGGTGGGAGCCGGGGAGTAAAAGTGACCGATGACACCGACCTGTGGTCCATATTTCATTGTTGCCGAACCGCCGAACGAGATCGCATGGGTGTGATCCAATCCATTCCGGCCCATATAGCGGGTAGGATGGTCCCAGTCAAACGACGGCCCAGCGAAGAACTGGTCCCCTATGCCTGTGGCGCCGTTGTTGATTGCCGGGTTTGCCGTCGAAACGATACGGGAAAGAGAGTAGGAGATCTGCAGATTGGAGGACATGACGCCGGGAGCGGGATGGAGCTTCTGCTCACGGAAGACCGCCTGCAGCGCATCATAGCCAGATCGCCCCACGGGCAGCAGAAATAACCCCTCTCCCAGCAAAGAATTGGCACCCGGAAACGCCGCCCCGGTGTCGGGAGTAAGTCCATTGTAGGATGCGGGATTGGTGTTGTTGAAAGTTCTCCCCGAATCGAGACCGTTCCCCGCGAAGTCGAGGATTGAAGCCCCAGCCGCTATGGCACATGTGATTGCGGCGCTCGAGGATCCGCCGGCGCATCCAAAGCCGCTGGTGGTCGCTGCTATGGCGTGTCCGGCCGCGGCGGCATTGAAATAGCGAGCAGCCCCCACGTGATTCACGTCAATCTCTTGAACAATCTTGAGGGTTGAGTTATGAACGTAATCGACTGAGAGGATGCCGCCCTTGAAGATCTCCCGCTGGATACCACCGTTCCACTGTTCGGAGTAAGGCGTACGGTAAGGAGCGCCGTAGATGTCCGAAGCGGTGAGGGTATTTCCGACATACTGACCATTGTTGGCGGGTCCTACCGATGCGGTTACCTTCTGAAATAGATTGGAAAGATTGAGGAAGTGTTGACCTGCCTGACTGATTGGCTCCGTGCAAAGCGTAGCGATGGAAACTCCGCCGTCGCTTGTGACCACGGTGCCATCTGGAAGTGTCAGCGAATTGGTTCCGCCGCAGATGGTGTGGTTCGGGTCGTTGAAGAGACCCTTCTTGAGAAGAGGGCCACGGGAGTTGAGGGTATTGTTGAAGACGTCACTTTCGTAGAAGATGCCAAATGCTGCACGAAGTACCGTCTTGTGGTCGCCGGGGCTGAAAGTAATGCCAAGCTGAGGACCGAAGTTTGCATACGGCTGGTGGACCTTCTTACCCAGCCCAGCCTGGAACTGATCGAACAGAGGGGCGCTACCGGAGCATGGTGACAACAGCGCGGGGTCGACGTCCGAGCACAGCGGGGCTGGCAGATCCTGGTTCGCCCGGCCGGTATCGACGCTCCAGCGAAGACCCCCTGTCAGCGTAAAACTGGAACTGATCTTCCAGTTATCCGAGATGTAGGCTCCCTGGCGCCAATCGCTGAGTCCGCCGCCTGGCAAGTTGAAACCGGGATTCTCCGTGGAAAATCCCTCTCCGTTGCCGAACCGGACCTGGGAAGGAAAGTATCCGTCCACGGGATCAGAGGGACAGGGTCCGGGGGTTCCATTCCCGCAATTTGCGACCAGGTTGCCGGCCAGGAGAGTTACACGAGGAGAGTCCTGAAAAAAGCTTGCGAATCCTCCACTAAGAATACGATTCAGGCTATATCCGTAGCGGATTAGATGGGAGCCCCTCGTCCAGGATCCGTCGTAGCGTATCTGTTTATCCGACTGGTAGGTATTCTGAGGGGCATCCACGTTGGGGCCGGAGAACAGTCCTGCCGACTTAAGACGGAAGTTCAGGCTCTGTCCGTTCGCCCCTTGGAATCCGTTATACACGCTGGTGTTTCCCGCAGTGCCGTCTACCAGAAGATTGTGAAACTTCTCATAGCTGCCACGGAACGAGTGAGTGAAGCGTCCCGTTGTGAAGTCCGCGCCACCGGCAAGACCAGGCGCATTGTCGCGGTTGTTGTAGATCTCATAGCCCGCGCCAAAGTTTGAGCTGGACTTGTTGACATCATAATTCGCACGAACAAAGTAATGCACATTCCGGGGTCCGCTGTAGTCGAGGCGAACTGTTGAATACGTCTCACGATACGGAGAAGGAATCGTAGGGTGCGCCTGCTGAATTGCAAGAAAGAGTGGGGCCATCGTGATCGAAACGGGAGACTCCTGCTTGATGCGTTCCGCATTCCCGAAGAAGAACAACTTGTCCTTAATGATGGGCCCGCCAAGGCTTCCGCCGTATTGATTACGCTGGAAAGGGGTATCAATTCCTCCGGCAGTGTTCGCGAACAGCGCCCGATGATCCTGGAAGTTGTAGAATGCCTGCCCGTGAATCGCGTTGGTTCCTGAGTTTGTCGATACCAGCACCTGGCCGGTAGAAGTCACATCACCCGAAACATCCTGTGTCGAGCGACTCAACTGAAAATCGCCGATGGCACCCTGGGAGACATTGAAAATAGTGGTTCCGACATTCTCGTCAGTGACGTCCTGACCATCAAGCAGAATGCGGGTCGTGCGGCCGGAAACACCGCTGGTCGAGATAGCGGAGTAACCTGCCTTTGTGGGGTCGAAGGATTCGCCGCTCTGCAGAATGACGCCCGGCTCAATCTGAGCCAGATCAAGGAAGTTGCGGCCATTGACAGGAAGAGAATCGATCTGCGCACGGGTAATAACATCGCTTACCCCTGCTTGCTCCGTGTTCACCTGCAGCGCTTCCGCGCTCACTTCAACAGTTTGCGTGGAGGCGCCAATGGTCAGCTTGAAACTACCCGTTGTTGCCGTACCGGTACGAATGACTGTCTTGACACTAAGCCGTTCGAATCCAGGCGCCGACACCATCACTGTATAGGGCCCGGGATTCAAAGGTCCGATACTGTAAAAGCCGCCTGAATCCGTAACCAACGTTTTCGACGAGTTTGTATCGCTCCCGAGGACAACGACCGTAGCGTTCGGTACGACCGCTCCGGTGCTATCGGTGATTGTCCCCTGGATCGACCCGCCATTTACCGAAATCGCCTGTCCGTATCCAAAGATTGTGGTAACGATTAGCATCATCATCAACATCACACTATTTTTCATAATGCTGTCTCCTGGTGCGATTCGACTTCTGGGGAAATGGAACGTGGTGACTGATCACAAGCCGTTTTTCTGTGCAAAAGAATCAGCGCTAGCGCGAAAGGCTGCCATTGCATTCGGCAGAAAGATATGCGGGGACTTAATCCATTGCCTGATGCGGTGCCGCGCCGCCGTCTGACCACTGGAAGACCGGGACCATGTAAATGATTTCCGGTTCTGGGACGTCACGGTGTTCGTCGTCGAACAACACGGGTGAGCCTGCCAGGTCCGCTCCCCAACTCGCGTCTTCTGCCTTGGGAACATGAAACATAAGGTGCGGGCACCAGTGTCCAACGGAATCACCAAGGTTCCCTTCTTTCGACATCATGTACGACATGGCGCCGGGCGCAGGCGTCGGGAGCTCGTTCTTCGCGATCGCAGCAGTGATGCTTTCATGCATCTGTGCTTTGGATAGCCCGGCCAATACCAGCTTCGTTCTATTGATCGTGTACGGAAGAATTGTCCGAACCGCAGCTGGGTTATAGCAAATCGGACCGCGCATTTTAGGATTCCAGAATTCGGGACGATCAAATGGAGACATCCACGACCGTTCAACCAGGCACGTGAACCCGCTCTTCCCTTCAACTGCCGTCTTGTAGCCGCTTTTCTCAAGGATAAGAACCGTTGCATTGCCTGATATCGATGTCGGCGCCGCGCTCCGCGCGAGCACAATCTCCGCATGGCTATCCGCCATCAGGTATTGCTCAAGCGGCGCCATAGTGGGATATCCAGTTGTGACGTTCTGTTGGTCCGCCCGTCGCGGAACTCCAGAAACAGAACCGAAGACGAGGCTCAGTAAAACGGCTGCAGCGACTACATTTCCACTCATCGGGCTCTCCTGAAAGGGTGAGGCGCTCCACTTGTTTCATTCAACGTCGAACAGAGATGTCCGGCCGTCATCGACAAAGTCTTAGCCTTCTGGGCAAATGCGTTAGCGGTCTCAACGTCCAGATAGGTTGATATCAACGTATCTGTGGAGTCAAGTCAACGATGCCGTCTGCAAATTCTTGAACCCCATCAGGGGTCGTTCGAGCCTGGAAACCGTCTTGCGCAACTCCATCGCCGCGAAACATACCCGGCTTCAAACCGTGGTCAGAGCATAGATCAAGGAAGGATGCTCAGCTTGACCTAATCGGCTGGACGATCTGGAAATGAGATGAACTGAAGGATTTGTGCGCCAGGCCGCAAAACCCCGCCGCACCGCGCGAGATAAAATGCAACTCATGAATCGAAGGAATCTCCTGAATTTGCGGTCGTTTTGGCAAATCCAGATCAGTGGATGGGTCTGCTATCTTCTTTTCGACCTTCTGGAATCCATTCACCAGTTTTTGACTAAGCGTGTGTTTGTCCTTGAAGAAACGGTCCCTATCGTCCTGATGTTCCTGGGAAGTTTTGGCCTTCGCCCTTTTTGCCGCCGCCTGCTGCGACAATCGCATTCCTGGATCGCTTTTGAATTGAGAGCGGCCGCGGCGGCGATGATCATATCCATTCCCGTAGCCTGCGGGGCCGGCCTCATTTTGCAGAATTTCTATCATGTGCCCTGGCACGCACTGGTTACAGTTTGGGCGTGGTCGTTTTTCATTCTCTTCATGTGGTGCAGTTTGTACTTGAGCATTAAGCAATGGCTGCAGTCGAACGAGGAAAAGGAGCGGCTGCTTCGCGCTGAGTCCGAGGTTCGAGAGGCACGGCTGCTGGCATTGCGCTATCAACTGAATCCCCATTTTTTGTTCAACTCGCTCAACGCGGTCTCCACTCTCATCCTGGATGGAAATGCACCTGCGGCGACACGGATGCTGGCGCAGATAGGAGATCTTCTGCGCACAAGCCTGGACTCGGAAGTTACAGCAGAGGTGCCGCTTTCGCAGGAATTGGCCTTTACCGAAGGGTACCTCGCGATCGAGCAAACAAGGCTGGGCGAGCGGCTAAGAATCGATATGGCTGTTCCATTTGAAACGCGGGAAGCGATGGTGCCAAACATGTTGCTGCAGCCGCTGGTTGAAAACGCGGTGCGGTACGGAGTGGCGCCCCTCGTTGATGGTGGGTGGATCGCGATCGAGAGCGCCCTGCATGCAGACAGGTTGCGGATTGTCATAGGGAACTCCGGGCGGCGAGGAGAAGGCGAGCAGAAAAAGAACGGAAATGGAATCGGTCTAGGAAATACGGAAGAGCGTCTGAGGACACTCTATGGGACGGATTTTGAATTCACGCTCAGATGGCCTGAAGAGGGCGGTTGCGAGGTCGTATTGGAATTGCCTTTACGCAGGGCTCGGAATCTGCAGGAGGTTTCAGTATTCGAGCTTTGATCGTCGACGACGAGCCTTTGGCGCGCCTCGGCGCGCCAAAGGCTATGTAGCTCCATGGTAAAAGGAATAAAAAGTTCCTAGCTGCATCCTGAAGTTGAGCCGCAGCTCATGCAGCGATAGCAGCTGCCGTTGCGGACCATGATCGCGCCGCACACTCCGCAACTGGGTGCGTCGCCCATATCGTATAGGTCGCGCATGGCCTCGGATGGATGATAAACGCCGCGGTCGTGTAACTCCGGGCCGTGCGACGGAGTAGGCAGTGGGGTCCCCGTTGCTTCAGTGTCTGGCGCGATTCCTCCAGCCGGCGCTGTCGTCGATCCCATGCCGGTTAGACTCGATTGGCCGCTCACCTGGTTCAGCTTGCGCGCTACTTCTTCTGCCAGACGGGAGAGTTGACCCTGCGAAATCCCGCTGTCATCTTCCGGTTCGGGTTCAGGCAAGATTGTGGTCGGCGTCGGCAGGGGAACCGGTTGCGGTGCGAGGCCGGCGAACAACGTCAACTGCTCGCCGGAAAGGAAGCGCAGGTTGAGCCAGCGGAAGATGTAGTCCATCAGGCTCTTCGCGTAGCCGATCTTCTCGTTGCCCGTCCAACCTGAAGGCTCAAAGCGGGTATGCGCGAACTTCTCGCACAGCACGCGCAGCGGCACGCCATGTTGAAGGGCCAGCGAGATCGCGGTGGCGAAGGAGTCCATCATGCCTGAGACCGTGGAACCTTCCTTGGCCATCTTGATGAAGATCTCGCCGGGCTGGCCGGTGGGATACAGTCCGACCGTGATATAGCCCTCGTGTCCGGCAATCGAGAACTTGTGCGTGATGGAAGCCCGTTCCTCGGGGAGACGATGGCGCACTGCGCGCGGCGGTGCATTCAGGTCCTGCGCGGCAGCCCTGGCGGCGGCCTCGAAGGCGGCGGATGTGCTGACCACCGGCACTACTGCAGCCTTAGCAATGTCATCCAGGGTCTTCTGGAAAGCTGTGGCGGCAGCGAGGAATTGCTTTGCGGTCAATTCCAGCTTTTCGCCGACCTTCGCTTCGAGCGCCTTCAGATCGGTGTCGGTCGGAGCGCGTCCCGAAGCCATCTGTGTCAGAACGCGGCTGCCCACCACATCGAGCGCCGACAACTCCTTCTTGGCGTCCATGCTGGTATTCAGCGGCTGCGTGCCCTTGGAACCATCGCGATAGATGGCAACCGCCTTGATGCCTCGCCGCCAGCTTTCGGCATAGGCTTCGGCGACATCTTCGACCGTTGCTTCGTGGGGCAGGTTCACGGTCTTCGAAATCGCGCCGGAAAGGAAGGGCTGTGCCGCGGCCATCATTTTGATGTGGCCCATGTAATGGATGGAACGCGTCCCCTTGGCGGGCTTGAAACTGCAATCGAACACCGCCAGGTGCTCGGCCTTGATGCCGGGTGCGCCTTCGATAGTACCGGTCGCGTCGATGTAGCTGACGATGGCATTCACTTGATCGTTGTTGTAACCGAGCTTGAACAGCGCCGCGGGCACCGTGTTGTTGACGATCTTGATCATGCCGCCGCCGACCAGTTTCTTGTATTTGACCAGCGCGAGGTCGGGCTCGATGCCGGTGGTGTCGCAATCCATCATGAAGCCGATGGTCCCCGTGGGCGCCAGCACAGTGGTCTGCGAGTTGCGATACCCGTGCCGCTCGCCGTGGGCGAGAGCCATGTCCCAGCACTCGCGGCTGGCGTCGATCAGCGATTCGAGTTGCGGCACCGCAAAAGGCTCGCCGCTGCTGCGCGACTTGCCGATCTTGTTCACTTCGGCGCGGTGCATGCGAATCACGTCGAGGAACGGCTCGCGGTTGACATAGAAGCCCGGGCATGCGCCGCCGGAGCGCTCGACGCTTGCGGTCAGCGGAGTGGCGGAAGTGAGAGGCCGGCACGCCCCGGCAATCATCGCCGACTGCAGGTAAGCCTGGCCGCACATGATCGCTGTGAGCGATGCCGCCAAGTCGCGGCCGGCAGCCGAATCATAGGGCAGCCCGAACGCCATCAACAGCGCGCCAAGGTTGGCATAGCCCAGTCCCAGTGGACGGTAATCATGCGAATTCTTGGCGATGTTTTCGGTAGGGTAGCCAGAGTTGTCGACCAGAATCTCCATGGCCGTGATGACGACCGAGACAGCGTGCCGATACGCCGGAATGTCGAACGTTCCCGCCGGAGTGACGAACTTGAGCAGGTTGAAACTCGCCAGGTTGCAGGCCGAGTTATCCAGGAACATGTACTCCGAGCATGGATTCGAAGCGTTGATGCGAGCCGTATTCTTGCTGGTGTGCCAGCGATTGATGGTGGTGTCAAACTGCATGCCGGGATCACCACACAGCCAGGTGGATTCGGCGATCTTGTGCATGACGTCGCGCGCCTTGTGCTTCTTGACGGGCTGGTGCTCCTTCACCGTGTGGGTCCAGAAGTCGCCGTCGTTCTCGTAGGCGCGCATGAATTCGTCGCTCACGCGCACTGAGTTATTGGCGTTCTGGAAGAAGATGGATGAATAAGCCTCGGAGTCGGGCCCGGAACCATCGTAGCCAGCGCGGATCAGCGCGAACGCCTTGGCTTCTTCCTTGGCCTTGCACTCGATGAAGTCGACGATGTCGGGGTGATCGACATTCAGGATCACCATCTTGGCGGCGCGGCGCGTCTTGCCGCCCGACTTGATCACGCCGGCGAACGCGTCGAATCCGCGCATGAAGCTCAGCGGGCCTGAAGCCACGCCGCCGCCCGAAAGCAGTTCCATCGAGCCGCGGATCGAGGACAGGTTGGTGCCCGTGCCCGAGCCCCACTTGAACAGCATGCCTTCCGTCTTGGCCAGCGTCAGGATCGAGTCCAGCGAGTCGTCGACCGCATTGATGAAGCAGGCCGAACACTGCGGATTGCGGTAGCCCGTCGCGGAGAATTTCACCCCGCCCGTAGACGGGTCCCAGTGCCAGTTCTGCCCGTCGGAGTTCGGCTCCAGCCGATCGCACCCCACGTTGAACCAAACCGGCGAATTGAATGCCACCTTCTGCGTCAACAGCATGTGGGACAATTCGTCGTGGAAAATGGCTGCGTCTTCGGGCGTCGCGAAGTAGCCGCCGGTGATGCCCCAGTCGCGCACCGTTTCCGCCACCCGGCTCACCAGTTGCCGAACCCCAGTTTCCCGTTCGGCGGTGTTCATCTGCCCATGCAGATACTTTGAGGCCACGATGTTGGTCGCCGTCATCGACCAGTCAATCGGCACCTCGACATCCTTCTGCTCGAAGATCGAATTCCCCTTGCTGTCGGTAATCGACGCGATGCGGCGTTCCCACTGAATCTCGTCATATGGCGACTCGCCGGGAGTGGAAAAACGACGAGAGAATGTTAGTCCGCTCTCTATCGATGAAGCGGGGACGGATGCTGCGGAAGTATGTACGTGGGCCTCATTCATAAGATCTCCTGATCTGCAAAAAGAAAGATGCAATCTCAATCCGGCACGTGGCCAGAGGAGAGGATTCAAGACCGGCGACGTTTTAACGGCGAACGGGAATAAACGGCGAAAATCTACCGCGAATTCTCTTCTGTTGGCGGGGGCTTTCCCGCCGCGCTGCATTACAGTCCGTTTACAGCCGCAGTTGGAAAAATACCGCTGTCTATGGTGCAAGTCAAGTTCAAACCACTATATGTAGTATTTTGTTCGCAGTTACGACTGTAACGCCACAAAACATTGGACTTTTGCTGTGGAAAGCTCCAATTGACCACGTGCGACGTGGCTTCCGGCTCGTGATTGCCGCTAGAACTGTGCAAAACCGACCTCGAATCTCGCCCCGCCCAACGCCTTTTGATTCACTATCCAAGCCTAGTCCTGACAGTTACCTTCAACAAGTTGCAAGACCAGTGCATTTCAAGGTTCCCTTGTGCATGCTGTGGGTAATGAGGGACGGAATCTATTTTTGATCTTCCGAATCTGGAAATCCTTTCCGCATGACATGGAGCAAGGATGGGAACCGGTGGTTTCTGATATCTTGCCTTTTGATTCGGAGGCGAAAATTGATGAGCAGCCGTGGGAAGCTGATGACAGAATTGGTCTTTATAGCTCTGATTTCAACCATTTGTTATAGCCAGAGCCCAGACACGGGCAGCGGGGTGGGCACAGGGATCGAGCCAACCCTGATGGCCAAGGCAAATGCCGGCAACCCCGAAGCGGAATTCATGGTCGGAACCAAATATGAATTGGGCGCCCGGGTCGCAAAGGATCCCGCCCAAGCCGCCGCGTGGTATCGCAAGGCAGCCGATCGGGGCTACGCACCAGCCCAGCATAGCCTCGGCGTGCTGTATGAGTCGGGAACGGGAGTGGCGACCGACTTCGCTGCGGCCGCGCAATGGTATCGCAAGGCGGCTGACCAGGGATTCGCCCCCGCCCAATTCTCTCTTGGGCTCTGCTACGTTCATGGCAAAGGGGTTCCGGAGGATTTCGGGCAGGCGCTGGCTTGGTACGAAAAGGCCGCCCAGCAGAAGAATTCCGATGCCCTGTTGAACCTGGCGTTTCTCTACCACAACGGCCAGGGGGTTCCCAAGGACGAGGCAAGGTCGTTCGATCTTGTCCGTCAGGCCGCCGAGGCAGGCTCCGCGGACGCTCAGTTCCAGTTGGGAATGGATTATTACGGCGGTGAGGAGGGATTGCAGCAGGACAATACCCTGGCCCGTCAATGGCTCCGACGCTCAGCCAAACAGGGTGATGTCGCCGCTCAATTCAATTACGCCATGCTTCTCAAAGCCCAGCCCGCGGAAGTGTACTTCTGGTTGAGTGTGGCCGCCCCCCACCTCACCGGTGAAACCAAGCAGAAAACCTCCGACCTTCGCACCACCGCGGCCGGTCATCTCACCCCCGCGGAAAGAGCGCAGATCGACCAGCAGGTCAAGGCCTGGCGCCCGGTCGAGGAACAGCCCTAGATCAGAGTGACAGGAAAGTCCGGGCCAAGGCTGGTAGCCTGAATACGTGCAAGAGGTAAATTCCTCGAATTCCCTCAAGTGGAAGCCAGTTCAGCCTCCTCGTCCCGTGGCCCTGCGCGGCCGCTACGTGATGCTTGAGCCGCTGGATGCCGTTCGCCATACCCCTGGCCTTTGGGAAGCCGTGAATGGTCACGATGGGGTATGGACATGGCTTTCCGACGGCCCTTATGGAACCCAGGCCGATCTGCACCGCGCACTCGCCGAAAAACAGGCTTCAACCAAAGCAGTATTCCTGGCTGTTGTTCCGGAGGATTCGGCCAATTCGCGCCAGGCCGCCGGATACGCCAGTTTCATGCGCATTGAGCCTGAGCACGGGGTGGTCGAAGTGGGCAACATCCTCCTCTCACCAGGTTTGCAGCGCACCCGGGCCGCCACCGAGGCCATGTACCTGATGGCCCGCCACGTCTTCGACGACCTTCGCTACCGCCGTTACGAATGGAAGTGCAATGCGCAAAATCTGCCTAGCCGGCGAGCCGCCCTTCGTTTCGGTTTTTCTTTCGAAGGAATATTTCGCCAGCACATGGTTATCAAGGGGCGCAATCGTGACACGGCATGGTTCGCAATGCTCGACTCGGAGTGGCCCGATCGAAAGCGTGCATTCGAGAAGTGGCTCGATCCGGCCAATTTTGGATGCAATGGAGAACAGCTGCATTCCTTGGGCCAAATTAGCCTGCGAGCGGCATCGATGTCCGACCACGAAAATTCGGCACGCCCGGATAAACCCAATTCAACCCCCAACACAGTACCGAAGCGTTAAGTGCCGGATGCATTCAGCTCTGCGATCCGCGCCCGCGCCTGGGTGTTTTGGCGGTCATTACGGGTAAAACAGCCAGACCCCGGTTCAGATGTGCGTCCTGAGAGCGGCATTTGCGCCGCGTACTGTTGCGAGGGCGCTCTCCGCCAGCAAGTTCCGTAAAGCAACTCGGACTTCCTCCGTTGTAACCTGAACGATACAATGAGCTTCGCTTGAGATGCATTCCGTCGTACACGGTAGCAATTGATTGTCGGGCTGCACCACCGAGACCCAAGGGCCCACAGGATGGGAGCGGTCCGGCGACGCATGATGACTTCTCCGGCCGCTGCGGGCAAACGCCGTCACAATTACAGTGGGAACCCCGCATGCTCCCGCAATATGCGCTGGCCCGGAGTCGTTCCCGAGGAAACACTGTGCCGCTCCGCAGACCGAGACAAGCTGCTCAAAATTAGTCTTACCCGTAAGGTCGAGAGCATTCTCTCCCATCGTGTCGCAAAATTCACGAACCCGTGGAGAAAGTTCCGGTCCGCCTACAAGAATCGTCAGCCATCCGCGCGAGAGCAATTCTTCGCGCGCCACTCTTGCGAAGGCTTCGGTCGGCCAGGCCCGCCGCTTCATGGAGGCGTCCAGCGCCACCACGGCATATGGCTTGGCCGGCAGGCCAAGCGCTTTCAGGTAATTTTGAGCTGCAGGGCTGTGCGCGATCGCCATCATGCTGCGGACCGGTTCTTCGATTGCAACCGGAGATTTAAGCAGGCCCGCCAACTGCAGTACTTCGCCTCCACGACTAACTTCGTGGACCCCTTGAATTTCGGTTACTTCAGCCGTAAATAAGGGAGAGACGTCGTATTGATATTCGGGTCGCTCAGGCTCTAAAGCAGTGCTATAGGCGAAACGCGCGTTTCCGCCGAGAAGCCAGGCAAGGTGGTGCGAATGAAATGGATCGACTCCGCCCCGCAGAACAACCACCATGTGAAAGCGATGATTCCGCCAATGCCTCCACCACCAAATGACGAGTTTAGTCAGAAATGGAATACGAATGAGAAGACTCTTGCTTATGCCGTTCTCGATAACGTGAAGATGATCCACTGCCGGATGATGGCCGATAAGTCGGCCTGCTCCCTGGGTGAAATAGCTGATCTCAAGGTCCGGGTTTTCCTTTCGGATTGCATCCAGTAGAGGAAACATCATCACCTTGTCGCCCAGATTGGGGATAAGGTCACTGATCGCAAGCCTTTTACGATCTCCGGGAGACGCCGGCGGCGCCTGCGGAGCATAGAGCTTGAAGATGCGTCCTGATTCGAGCCAGCGAATGAGAGATGTAAGATTCCCCTTCATAGACGGCAGTTCAGACGCCATAGGTCGGTACCTCTGACGCTTGCTCCTCGATTACAAGCTGGCTCTGCAGATAGCGGCCGCTGAGGATCCGCCTTACCTCCCATGACTGAGGAAAGACAACGAACAGCAGGTAAGAGATGATGGTTGACAAAACAACTCCAATCGCACCGATACGCTGCACTAGCACGATGGAGAGCACGAGATTCAGGATTGCTGTGAGGGTGGAGCAAACAGCCTGCAATTTGAGACGTTGGGTTGCTGCCAGCAGCACCGCCTGGTTGATTGTCATGGAGAGCAGAACGGCCCAAAAGCACATACCCCATAAAAGGGCCGAACCCGGAACTGCTGCCTTACCGGCCCATACGCTGATGATCCACCGGCCGGCAAAACCAAGGAACAGGGTGGCCGAAGTGACAGTCAATAAGGTGGCACGCATGACACGACGGTAGGCCGCGCGAATCCAGGCCAGGTCGCGCCCGGCATACGCTTCAGAAAACGCCGGCCAAAGCGAGGGCACCAGGAGAGACTGCAACACTGAAGCATAACCCACCAGTCGCCAGGCGACTGCATAAGGCGTCACCTGCGCGGCTCCGAGAAAGTGCGCGATGATGAAATTATCAGTATTGAAGACTGCCAGCCCAGCTATTTGAAGAACAAAAAAGAGCATGCCGTGGCCGATAATCTCGCGGGCTACGCTCAAATGCACGTCTTGCAGCGCCGGACGAATGCGTGGTTCATGACGAAGTGCCATCCAAAGATTCAGAAGTATGGTTCCTGTCAGCATCGCGGCGCAAAAAACAGCCATCAGATTAACGACTGTGCCGTGCATTCGAACTACCAGAATGGTCGCCACCAGGCCAAGCACGCTGTTGAGCATCGCAAACGTATTCGCAACTGGCACACGCTGGTATCCACCCATGACCTTATTTGCAAGGCCCAGCGGCAGGGTGAGCAGAGCGTAGCCGAATGCGATGGCTGCGCATCTTCCTGCTTGTCGTGCCACCGCTGGATCTCTCAATCCGAAGAGGGCCCCCCAATGGATAAGGTGCCAGCCGATCGCCCCCAGGGATCCCAGGAATGCGGCGATGGCAGCCGTGGACCAGAATGCCGTGGCATAATAGCGCCTCGCCATCTCGTCTGAGCGTTCGGCATAGGCTCGGGAGATACTATTTGTCAGCGTGCTGGCGATGCCCAGATCGAGCATTGACAACATCATAATTGTGGTGCTGATGGTTACCCAGAAGCCATATTGTTCCCGGCCGAGATACCGAACGGCAATCGGCAGACTGACAGCATTTGCAAGGACAGCTGTCACCTTCAGCGCAGCCCCAGACACTCCTCCTTTGATCACGCGGGCCAGTCGCGTGTCATTTTTTAGCCTGGCGAACAACGCTTGCATCATCGAAGATCTGTATCTCTCTTGAAACTCGGCATTTATGGAAACACATTTGAAGCGTACAGCAGCCCCGCTAAATTGCGGCGGATCGTGGCCAACTTCCATTTTATCTGCTTGGGAGAAATTAAAGCGCGGCGACCTGATTTTTCCTTGTCAGTCAGCGCCTTCGCGTTGCGTCCCTCCACGGCTGCCGCGCCCCTGTTTCCGTCAGCGCACGATCCCGATTTTCGGCATCATCCCTCGCTCAAATCGACTTGCTACGATTAATCTTGGGGAGAAATGACGAAATGAACGAAGCCTCCAAGACCCGAAGTATGCGTAGTAGCGACTTTTATTCCAGATATATGAACGACAGCGTACTCGATATTGGATGCGGACCAGATCTCGTTGTACCGCACGCCACGCCATTCGATCAGGAAGACGGGGATGCAAATGAAATTCTGAATTACTTCAAGCCAGAGAGTTTTTTTTGCGTTCACAGTTCTCATTGTCTGGAACATATGAAGAATCCCAGGAATGCCATTGCAGATTGGTGGACTCTGGTAAAGCCTGGCGGATATTTGATCACTGTTATTCCCGATGAGGAACTGTATGAGCAGGGATACTGGCCTAGTCTCTTCAATACAGATCACAAAAGCATGTTTCGCATGGAAGGAGCTTCGAAATATCCCGAATTCTCAGTCAATATCAAGGACCTGGTTAGTGGGCTTCCCAAGGCGAAGATCATCTCCGTCGAGCGTCATGATCGCAATTATTGTTATTGGAAACCACTGATCCCATTTCGGCCGCCTAAACGTGTTTGTGGGGCTTTCAATCGCCTGCGTTACTGGTTCCTGCGCAAGGGGCTTATTGACAGTGCCTTCGACCGAGTTGTTGTTAGAGTGACACGACTCATCAATGTGCCTACTGATCAGACTTTGGGAAATGCGCAAGCGCAGATTGAATTCGTAGCACAAAAAACGCTCTGATCCAACCTATGAGTATAGAAACGGCCATGGGGTATAGTCTTCTCCCAATAGCTAACCTGATCCTGAGAACGTTTGCGTTTGGCAAGTTTTCTTGGCCCATTTGTGACAGTTAAGTCTGGCCCACCTGTGGCAGATAGCCTGGACAGGCTTATTGGGATAGAGATGCGCGGGGCGTTGGGTATGACCGGAGTCCACTCGGAGTGGCAGATTGGTGGTCAGGATAACGGCGGCCTTCTCGGCCCGTTCGGCGATGACCTGGAACAGCCGAATCAGGCCGACCTCCTTTAGCAGCTTCAAAGGATGAAGGGTGGAACTCGACTGCCCAGCCAGGGAAATTTCTTGCGTGTCTCCTCCTCCCAGGCCTCAAGGCGTTTCTTCTTGCTCCAGAACAGGCGCCGCTTCAGAAGTTCAAAGGTAGTGCTTCGATATTCCGGAAAGTGACCAAGGAGCAAGTGTCGCACCATGATTTGCGCAAGCCCCAGCGTCCTTTCCAATCCAGCCAGCGTTCCCATTTCCAGGTCCCAGAACGCTGATTCTGCCATGCGCATGTTTCTGTAGCGGTTTACGGAAACGTTGGCTTCGAGATGGGTCGCCGCGAAATCATGACCAACTTGAAGATCGCCGGCAATGAACGCACGTTTACCGTGGCGGTGAAATTGTCGAAAGATGTACCCGTCGCTGTAGTCGAGCCAGAACCATGGGTTATAGCCTCCTACCGCGAGTAACGCCGAGACGCGCAGCATTGCGCCAGAATTGAATGCGTAGGTTTCGTGGACTGAGAGTCCTGAGGCCTCCGCCTTGTAATAACGCGGGAACGCGCCCGCAAAGAACCAATAGGGCGAGTGAGTTTTCTCCCTCTCGACGATGTGGGGAACAATCGCGGCGACAGAGGAATCGGACTGAACGGCGTCCGCGATATCTGCGACCCGATCCAGGAAATTCAACGGCAGTCGGCTGTCCTGATCGAGCGTCAACAGCCAGTGGTATCCCTGTGACCGAGCGATCCGTAGTGCGTAATTGTATGCGGAGGAAAGCCCCGCATTTTGATCGGCAGCGTGATATTCCACACCCTCCGGCATGGGCCCGGGGTCCTTGGCATCGCAGCTATTGTCATACAGCACTATCTTGAGACAAAGCCTCCCGGACGAAACCGTTTCGCTTGACCTCTGCAGGGAAATGAAACTCGGCGTCTGCAGCGGGCTCATCTTGTAGACCACGATGACGGCAAGGATTCGAACCACGTTTTCCCTCTGCTTCACCCCGTTGCTGGTAGTCATTGTCGATGCGCCGTCACCTGATGAAAAACTCGGGGCACTGCCGGTCTCAAAGTTACCTGGTCTGGATATATCTATCTTCGCGGGCCGCCCTTAAATCTTTCGAAAAAGCGCCGTTCCGAAGAAGTCGGGAATCTCAATCAAAAGCTCAGGCTTGTCGCTCATGAATTGCAGTGCTGCTCGCGAAACGGCCCGCCCGGATTCGTCGGAATTAAAATCGTGCATCAAAAAGTACCCGCCCCGCACCAGGCGCGGATAGAAGAAGCGGAAAACCTCGAACGACGGTTGATACATGTCCACGTCGAGCATGACAAACGAGAACTTCTCGTCCTCCAGCCCCTCTGACGTCCCTGGGAAATGCCCCGGCCGGAATTCGAGATTCGGAGAATTTCCCAGTAGCTTCCTCACCGCCTCCACCGATGTGTCCCTGAATCGCACATCGGTTCCGTTTTCCATGTCCTGGCTATCAAAGCCCTCGAACGTGTCGAAGAGGAAAAACTTTCGGCTTGGGCACTGCCTGTGAATGAACAGACTCGTCGCGCCCTGGTAAACTCCGACCTCCGCGAATGATCCTTCCAACTTGTCTATTTCGATTCGCTGTAACGCCAGCGCCAGCGTGGAATACCGGATTTCGTCGTGATATTGCTCAATCCTTTTTCTCACATGCTCGGGGTAGGTCGGAAACAGCATCGGGCGACGTGCCCGGGTTAAGCTGGCCAATTTTCTCGAAGCAGACCGCACCGCAACTTTGAACGGAGTGATCTCACGCGGCATAACCATTGCTCCTGGTTCTATTTTGTTTCGGCCTGATCCACCATAGGCTTGCGTAACCTCTCCTGGCCAAGGATGCTTGTCGACCATCCCAGCCGACTCCCGACTTCTCGTGGGGAACAGCCGATCCGATATACGGATTTTCTACGGCCTTCCGAACTCCGTGATAGTGCTGAGCGGCGATGCACTCTCCTCCGGGAAAACGATCGTCCAATCGCGAATCTGGCCCAGTTCGCGATTGCTCAATAAACAATCCAATTCGTGCAAAACCAGTTCCGGAGAAATCTGGTGCATGCACCCGTTAAACCGGCATGGAGCGAAACTGCGCCCATCGTAGCACGGCCGGCAGGCGAAGCCATGGCCGCCCCAAATCGCCAATGAGAATGCTCGCCGTGGTTGAAACGTTGCCGGGTCGGTAGGGCCGAAAAGCCCAATCAGCGGAGCCTCGCTCAGCCCGGCCAGATGCAGAGGCCCGGTATCGTGCGATACAACCGCATCACAATCGTCGAAGGCGCAGAGAACCTCGGGCAACGAAAGCTTGCCGATCAGGTCAGTGACGGGCAGATGCTGAAGGTGCGGTCGAACCCAGTCATCATCCTGGCCCCCCACCATCACAACTTCCCAATCGCGATCGAGCAGTGTCGTCGCAAGCCGTTCATAGTTCTTGATCGGCCAGCGGCGCAGAACCTGTTCCCCTGTCACGTTTTTTGCACCGCCGGGGACAATGGCGATGCGTTTCAACTTTTTTTTGGCCGGCAATCGGAATTTGGGCAGCCGATCCGGCCGCACCAGTGCGCTGCTCCCTTCCCGGACGGTGTCTTCGTATTGCAGCAGGATGCGCATGTACTCGTCGGTGTGGCGCCGTCCCGCGAGCAACGTGCTGGTCCTGGACTTGCGAGAAAGAATCACTCGCCGCCGTGCGCGAACCGGAAATGCGAGCAGGTGAAATCTTCGATCGTAGTACAGCGTAGCGCTGAGGTCGTATCGGGTAGTGAGCATGCTCGCCCATAGCCTGGCGATTGCTCTCACGCGCTCCAACAGCCCGCCTCGCAGGATCGCGTTGTCATCAACGGGAATAACACGAATCCAGGAATAACATTCCAGCAGAGGCCGGGCCGCATGTCCGCAGAGCCAGTCAATCTCGAACCCGCGAGCGTGGAGCGCAGACACTGCGGGTATGGCCATGATCACGTCGCCGATCTGGCCGAATTTCATAATCAGGGCTCTTTTCCCAACCATCTTGCTCTCTAAGATGCCGGTTCCTCCCTCGCCTGTCGCTCTAACAGGCTCTTCGCACCAATTGGTCGCCTGCCGTGGGTCGCAACTCGCCCATCCAGCTATCCCTGTCCTAGAAGCGGCTCGACTGCGGCTCATCGGACAGAAGAAGCTGGCGCTGGTGACGCAGTATGGTAATGAAGGACAGATATTTCATCAGCATGGTATAACGGTCGCCGCCAATGATCCTGGGAAGAAAGAAGAGAAACCGATTGATGGCCTTGACTCTCCAATCGTCCACGGGGAGATTGTTTGAACTGAACTTTCCGCTCTGGTCCCTTTTGGACAGGATGGAAGCCTTCCTGGCTGCCGCGTAAAACGGTCCGGCAACATCAAAAGGATCTGTTCGTTCCCACTTGTCCATGCTTACCGAATAGAGGCGCCTCGCCAGCATGGGGATCAGCGATCCGTCCGAAAAACTAGCGTACGAATAGGGAATGTTCCGGTACGCCTCGCTGCCATTGGCTTCCAGTCGTTTCCCATACCCGATCAGAAGGCGCTCCACACTGGGGCTGACCGCAAGAGGAAGACGGAGTTTGCTCGAGACTCTCTCGGGAACGTCCGGATTGTAGCCGCTGAAGTGAAAGAATATGAGCGGCTCCGCACCGCCGACCGTATATGTGCCGTCGATCTCGGATACGGTCCTTTCGGCAAGATTCCAGTAGGCTACGTTACATCCTCGGTGCCGCAGTATTTGAATCCGGTCGAAAAAACACTGCGCGAAGATCACCCACTTCTGATCGACAAAAAGACCGGTGCGCAGATCTTGAAAACCGAAGCGAAGGCAACGATCCTCCCACCAGTCCAGGAAATTTCGGCCCTGTTCCGAATTTGAAACCGCCACGAACCCCAGATTGAAAACTCCGGTCACCAGAAGGTCTTTTTCGTAGGAGAGATCTTCGTCGGTAGTAGGCGACAGGAGATGGGGAGTGACCATCGCGGAAGCCTCATCCAACGCCGCAAAGATAAGCTCCACCGGGCCGTACAGGTAGATGTCCGGATCGAAGTAGACCACCTTCTCCGCTCCAAGAGAGAGAAGGTATTTCAGGAAGGTTGGCTTTACCGCGGTATTCAACTCCAACAGGTCGTACTTGAACGCCAGGGAGCGAAAATCGGGCAGGCCCAGTTGTTCGACTGGGGTAATCTGGACGCGAGAATTCCGCGTCGTGAAATTGCCGGGCATGCGATCCACCAGCAGAAGGTGAAACTCATCGTCGGGATGATATTTAAAAAACGACTCGGCGAGGGTCCATCCGAAGTGCAGATAATTTGCCGAAACAATCGTGCAAGCGACACGCTTCATAAAGCGATTCGATTTTCCCGGATTGCGGTGTGAGGCAATTTGCCCAAGGGAAGAAGATGATTTATGCGCTGTACTCCAGGAATGCTTTGCACAGCAATGGCCGGCCGGTCCGCCCGGCACGGTGATTTCCCCTTATGGTATCAAACGCGCCTTTCCTTGCCCCTTCGAACCACGACCCGCGGATTCGGTCAGGGAAGCGCGTAACCCAAGAGTCCATCGTTTTGTTGTCCCTCGCACCGGGGGTCCTGACTGACAAAATGGCTGCGCGAAGTTGCGCAGCGGTATAGCGGCACCAACTTCTGCTTTGCATCGGGATGAGAATAGAGAAATCCATTTGTCCCCACAACTCGCTGCCCTTCGCAGGCGCCGTCGAGAGACACAAAATAATCCATTTTGCCCCGTACGCAAGCAAATAGTCGCGTGGTTGCGCCAGCCTGGGGGTTGGCGAACAGGTGTCCTACCGTCTGTTGATTTTGGAACTTCCCGGCAGGACTGACCCAACCCACGGTAACCAGGTCGGTTCCAGTATTGGTATATCGGGTAAGCGCCAACGGGCCCTGATTTGGTACCCACTCCGCCGGCGCTATGTCCCATGTGGGCGGCTCTGCCGATGCGCCGGCATCTCTGGGCGAGGCATCCCAGCCGGGCTGCGGATCCGAGACCGAAACGTACATCTTGATCGTCGGGTACGAAGCGATATTCAGATTGCCATACGAGTCATGGACCAGGCCGCCAATAAAGTTCGATTCAAAACCCGTTACATTCGTGTCCACCGTCGTGACGAGTTCCCACGGAACGTCTCCGGAAAGAAGGGAACCCGAGGGTATGCGGTACATTTCCACGCCAAGCTGCCCGCGCTCCGTGACCCCCCCAGTGGTGGCCGGATCGCGCAAGGCGCGATTGAACAGCGCATACCAGTACCCCGTCTTCGAATCGAATGCGATGTCCCCCCAGTCACCCGGACACCCCGGATCGAGTCCCGACTGTGTAATTGCACCCTCCACTGTGAAGTGGACGCCGTCGCTCGACGTAGCTTTCAAATGATGAGTCGTCGGGTTGCTATCCTCGTAGAACATGGTAATCGCGGATTGATGATCGGAGTTGTACAGGGCTGGCTGCCCCACCCCATACCCGCCGGGAGAGGACGCCCAGATTACCGGGTCGGGATACTTCTCCCAACGAATCCCGTCTTGAGAGAATGCCACGCCGATATTGTTGTTCGATATCTTGTTAATCCCCACGTAGTACAACGCGTATTTATAGGTCTCTCCATTACCCAGCGGATTTCTAAAAACGCCGCCGATGACTTTGGGATTGCAGACATACAACGAATCCCACGTCCCAGGTGTCTCCGCCAGAACCGTAATCGGACTGGTCGCCTGGCCGGTGGAAACGTTGATGGACTCATAGAGAATCGCGTCCGATACCTGTGAGGAATCAGCCGGGTTTCTGTCCAGTCCGCACCACCACACCTGCCTCACGTTGCCGGTTTCAATGATCGACGGTGAGTAATCGTATTTCCCCACCCGTCCTACCATTCCCTTCGGCAAGTCCGGCAGTGATGAACATGCAGTAAGAGCAAATAGGATTCCCAGCCCGATCAGAATCACTTTGCTTGTCGGTTCGGCAATGCGGCGCAACATGGGATAAACGCCTCCCCCGGATAGAAAGGAATCGAATGTCTTTTGAACGATGACGGGTAGAACGCTCGTTTCGGGTTGCGAACGATTATATCCCTGTTTTTTACGCTTAGAAAGCCTGACTGACTCTAGCGCCGACGGCGCGATAAGACCAGACCCCAGGGCCGGTTTTTTATATATCGATAAGCGTTGCCAACTTCTCCAGGAGCCCGGCACGGAGAAATCCGTACCGGATGAGAAGGTAGCTTCTCATCAGGCGGCTTTCCGTCGCGCCGCACTTCAAATAACGTTGAAGTACTTCCCGGATCTCAGTCGGAAGTTCGTCCCCATAGGTCCGCAGAAACGCTTCCGCCTGTCTCTGGCTCGTCTTCCACTGGTTTCGCCGCGCATCGTGGTTGC
This sequence comes from uncultured Acidobacteriota bacterium, assembly GCA_963730805.1. Lineage (GTDB taxonomy): Bacteria > Acidobacteriota > Terriglobia > Terriglobales > Acidobacteriaceae > Telmatobacter. The sequence goes on from CAVSTL010000004.1 coordinate 346,850, forward strand.
GAAAACGGCGAACAAGATCCGATGGCGTGGCCCCTCGCTGCGCGAAGCCAACAACATTCCTGTCATGCTGGCGGTAAAGAACCGTTGCAATCTCCACCGGCATCGCCCTTCCCATGGCCGATGCCAGCAGCGCCACCCACTGGTCGTGCATATAAGCCTCAGTGGGCATGCGCAACGCCAAATCCACCAACCGCCGGTTCATCATGACGGTGCATCCGGTCACGACATTCTGTCCCAGTAACGCTCCAAAGTTGTGAATGCGAGCCGGGTCAAGCTTCTGGTGCTTCCAGAAAGACTCTCGCAGGACGTTCAGTTGATCGTCAACCACGCAGAGATCGGTAAAAACCAGCAGCGGAGTGTCCGCTCGCGACAGGGACTCCAGCCAGTCCATTGCGCTTTTGCTGAGGCTTATCTTCTGCGGCTGCCAGACGTCGTCTTGGTCGGCAAAGCAGACGTATCTCTCTCGGGATGCAATCATCAGTTGCAGAAAGTTTTCTTTAGCGCCGCCCGGACCCTCAGAGGGCGGCAAAACTCGGAAGCGCCGGGGAAACCGCGTGGCAAATTCTTTGAGAATCTCACTGGTGCCGTCGCTGGAGCCGTCATCGCGCGCCACCACGCGAACTCCGGCATAGTCCTGGCCGAGGATAGATTCGATCTGGTCCCGTAAAAAGGGTTCCCCGTTGTAGGTTGCCAGCAGCACTTCCACGTCGGCGCCACCACTCAATTCTCACCTCAACCTACGGGGACAAAGGCCTGCAATTCAGTTCTCGCCTGGCGTTCTCCCGAAGAAAATGCCGGGGCATGCAGGAACCCAGACAGCCGGTCGCTCCTCGGCGCCATTGATCTCAAGGCATTGGCAAGGCTGATGGGGAGGCCTCGATAAGTCGCGCTACACCCAGGCAAGCCCATGAGAAAAGTAAAATTACGACCAGGACGTAAAGGCCTGAAAACCCCACCGATAAGACCATACCACTCACGATTCCCGCCAGCGTGGTCGAAGCAAAGGCTTCCATCATCGAGGGCGGATGAGAAGCCAGTGCCCTCTTTACGTCGGTGTCCACGCGGCGAATGACAATTCCAAGCATTAGCCCGACAACCACCACCCCGGCGAACCCAAAGTTGAAGTACCCCTCTCCGAAAATTCCGGGGCGTAACCCGGGATGCACTGCCGGATCGAAGCCGGCCGTTGATGCCGTCGCCGCTCCGATACTCCAGGTGTCCCGAAAATCCGAGAGAAAGCGGGGAATAAACGCCATCGCCCCCGCCAGGTAGGTTTTTCCTGCCCAGAAATTATGGTTCCATGTCGAATATACCCATGCAAAATCTCGCAGATCTGAAAATGTGTTTCCGAAAAATATGAGGAAGAATGCACCGGCGGCAAAATCCAGCAACGAGTACTGCCCCGCGCGAACATTGCCAAGATAAAGAATGAACGCGATGGAACCCAGACCCAGGCTGAAGATACGAAGCAGACTGACCCTGTTTCTAAGTTTGACCATATAACAAATCAAAATGGTGATATAAATTCCCAGGATATTTGAACGGGAACCGAAGAATACCAGGCCTAGAGTCAACAAAATCGTGCATGCCAGTAACAGTCGTTCCTTCTTATCGATATAGCGGGCCAGGCAATAGGAACCAATGGTGATGGAGTAATTCGAGGCCAGCAGAGCCACAGGCCGCAATGCGGGATTAGCAAACGTGTACGCCCGAAGGTCAAAACCAATGCCCTGGTGGAGAAAGTAGATGGTCAGAACCAGAGCCTGCAGCAGAAGGCAAAGCACCACCTGGAACAACAGGATTTTCCGCGATTCCATCATCATCATCGACAGGCGATACGGAAACCGCAACACCGGCATGATCGAATCGCGGATTCCTATGCCAAGGCGCAACCGCCAAAGGCCGCCCCCCGCGAGCATTGAAAAATAGCCCGCCAGGGTGACCAGGTAAACGAAAGGAAGTGCGCTCATGACGCCCGCGAAATCCCGGCCCAGAATCACGCCATTCAGGTCGCTACGCGCGAACGGCAGCATCAACATGTTGGGGAACACGCATAATAGAAAGAGATTCACGTGCCAGAAATCGATCTTATAGCCGCGCCGGTAACAGCTCATCCAATACGAAAAGGCAAAAATCAGGATCGAAAAGGCGTCCAGGGCGTAGAGGACACTCCATGACATAGGTCGTCAGTCTTCTCGATTCTGCGGCTGGTGGTTCCGGTCTGCTGAAGTTTTACCGTGCCGTTCGAATCGATGTCGTAGCGGCATCTCATTCCTAAACCAAGTAAATACTTGGTGGTTCGTCGTCGATTATACTCTTACAGTGCTGGAGAGAAAAACAACTCCGTGGGATCCTTTGAGGTGTGAGTGCTGACCGAAAGCGGCAAGATCACGGACCAGGAACTTATCGAGCCCCGCGAAGGCGATATTTCCCTTCTTGAAGTCCTCATCGTCTTTGCGCGCCGCAAAGCCATGATCCTGAAAACCGTCGCGGTGCTGGTTCTGGTTACCGTCGTGGTTTGCGTCCTTCTGCCCAACCGGTACACTGCGACCACTTCACTCTTGCCGCCGCAACAGAATGCGAGTTCCAGTCTTGGCCTCCTGAATCAGTTGGGCAGCTTGAATTCAATCGTCTCCATGGCGGGTGGTAATGCGTCGTTGAAGAATCCCAACGACCTTCAGGTTGCTTTGCTCAAGAGCCAGACCGTGGAAGATGCCATGGTGGATCGATTTCATCTGCAGGACCTTTACCACGCAAAGCGCAGATCGGAAGCCCGGAAAAAGCTGGAGAACAACGTAGAGATTGAAAACGGCGTCAAGGATGGCCTAATCCGAGTCTCCGTAACTGACCGCAGCGCAGACCGCGCCGCTGAGATGGCCAACGGATACGTGGAAGAATTCAAGAAATTCAGCGCCAAACTCGCCGTATCTGAAGCGTCTCGGCGTCGGCTGTTCTTTGAACAGCAATTGGGCCAGTCCAAAAACGACCTGGCCACAGCCGAGGAACAGCTGAAGAAAATGGAGCAGTCCAGCGGAGTGCTCCAGATTGATGCGCAGACGCGGACGATCATCGAATCCGTAGCGCAATTGCGAGCCCAGATCGCTGCGAAGCAAGTGCAGATCCGCGCGCTTCGCGCGTTTGCAACCGACGACAATCCCCAGTTGCGGGTCGCTGAGGAAGAGTTAGCCGGATTGCAAGCACAACAGCAAACGCTGGGGTCATCGTCAGACAGCGGCGCCGACGCCTTGCTGATCCCCAAAGGGAACATGCAGCAAAACCAGGTCGAATACGTGCGCCGTCTCCGGGACGTGAAATACTACGAAGCGATTTTCGAGCTGCTCGCCCGCCAATACGAAACAGCCAAAGTCGACGAAGCCCGCCAGGGGGCAGAAGTGCAGGTCGTCGATCAGGCGATTGTTCCCGACCATCACTCTTCGCCCAAGCGCACCCTCATGGTAATTGGCGCCGCATTTCTGGGCATTGTCATCGGACTGGTTTCGGCTCTTGTCAGTGAGGGCTTGGCTCGAATTTCTCGCAATCCCATGGAAAAAACCCGGCTGGAAACGTTGCGGCGGCTGGTGCGCGTGCGAAAAAGCGCCCGCGCCTGAGGGCTCTCTGACGTGGCGAACCCAACCTTGCCGGGACCCTTGCTTGTCCTACGCTTCTGACTTCCCAACCAATTCGGGTCTTCGCAAAGTGTAGATCAAACCGAACGCTACTCCGAATAACTGGGCGCATCCCCGTGCAGCCAGAAGCAATGGACACAGGCATCCGACCGCCAAGTCTTTCTGAATTGCACGCAGGGTGAATGGCGCGGTACTTATCAGAAATCCCAGTACAACAAGCAGGGAGGACGGGAGCGGAGGGTGCAGCGAAAGGTCAATCATCAACGACACCACAAGCACGGGCAGGAACAGGAGCTGAAGTTTCATTGTTTGCGGAGTGTGGCTATCCTTCAGTCCCTTGGCCGGACTCTTACGAACCGCGAGCATACGCCAGAATGCAAATTTGTATTTTTTCTTGATGTAGCTGAAGACGGTGTCGGGATGCGTGTGATACACGATCGCCTCGGGAAGGAATATCATCTTCCAGCCTCGCGCGGACATGCGGTAGGACAAGTCTGCATCCTCGGCGCAGGCCACGGGAAATGACGTATCGTATCCCCCCAATTCAAGGAAATGACTGCGCCGGTACGCCGCCGAATACGTATCGATGAAATCGATCTCTGGCAGTTTCGCCATGATCCGATAGCGGTCTTCGTATTCGATCTGAACAAACCTGGCGACCAGGCCTGACTGGTGCGTCCGATACGCGCCCTTGGCCGCAATCACAAGAGGATCCCGGAAAGGCGCAAGCATGGCATTCATCCACTCGGGCGTGGGAACGCAATCGTCGTCCGTGAACAAGATGATCGACCCTGAGGCTTCCCGGGCGCCGCGATTGCGTGCCGCTGCGGGCCCCGCATTAGACTGACGGATGAGTCGAACTCCGGCGAAAGACTCCACGACCGTGGCCGTCCCGTCGGTTGAGCCATCATCCACTACGAGAATTTCCGCAGATCGCTCGGCTGACTGGTCCAATAGTGCCTTCAGGCAGATTCCAAGACGGCCGGCGCCGTTGAATGTCGGAACAATAATCGAGACCGGCTCGCTTTCGATGACTCACCCCTGTTACGGAATCCGCCCCGCAATCCCTGCGCAGACGGTTGTTGTCTCTAAACTGTCGCATCCTGGGCTTTGCCAGTCGCAATCGGCTTGTCAGGGTGCGCAGCATCCTTGTCGTGCCGGCTGCCGCGCACTAAATACTTGGATAGGGTAATAAACCCTTTGAGATTGCGTTGTAACTCGCGCCTGTCCTTTATCGACTGCTTCAACTTGTACGCGAGATATGCGGGGTCAAGGTAGAATTTGCGCCGCGCACGATCACAGAAGCTTACCAATTGTTCGTGGGTGATGTTGGGCAGCGTAACAACGCTGTTGTGCAAGCCATCCTTTGTCAGCCACGCATCCCAGGTCTCGATCTGGATATAGTCCCGCTTCTTGGCCTCCTGGTAGGCCACTGTGCCCGGGTAGACCATGATGGGGAAGAACTGCGCGGTGTCGGGCCGAAGTTTCTTGGCAAACTGCAACGTCTTTTCCATGCTGGCAGGAGTCTCGTTCAGATTGCCCACCATAAAGCAGCCATGCACCATGATTCCGGCTTCCTGGCAGCGGCGGACAAACCGATGGGCCTCGTCATGATATTTCGAATCGCGGCGATCGTCGTTGTTCTTGTGCATGCCGTGAATCACTTCAACATCGCCGCTTTCAAACCCGACGCAGAACAGGCGCGCGCCCGCCTTGTGTACTACCTTAAGGAACTCGGTATCCGCGCCGATATCGGCCCGGCAGTTGGCATCGAATGGAAGCTTGTTGTTGCGCCGGATCAGTTCGTTGGCCAGGTCAAGCGTGCGCGGCTTGCTGACGATGAACGTGTCGTCCTCCAGCATGACCGTCTTGATCTCGGGCATCTCACGAGCCACAAAATCGAACTCATCGGCAACATTCGCGACCGACCGGAAGCGCATGACGTGACCGCTGAAAGTCTGCGGATACACGCAGAATGAGCAATGGTACGGGCATCCGCGGCTGGTATCAAACACCACGAGGGGCCACAATGAGTGGCCGTAGAAGTAATCCGGAGTATGCAGGTATCGCTTGTAGACCTCAGTAACGAAGGGGAGTTCATCAAGATTCTCGATGGCCGCGCGCTGCTTGTTGGTGATGATTTCGCCCGTCGATTGCCGCCGCCACACGATCCCATCGACGCCGGAAAGATCCGCGCCGCAGTCGAGCGCGGCAAGCCAGTCGCGAACTGTATATTCGTATTCCCTGACCGCGACAGCCTGCAAAGCAGAGGACGAAGCTAGAGTTTCGCGAGGGAGCGCTGATACGTGCCTGCCAACCATCAGAACATGCAGCGTCGGCCTGGCGGCAACCAGGCTTTCAACGACGCTGATGTCGTTCAGAATGCTCGGAGTCGATGTGTCGCATACAACTGCCTGAATGTCCTTGCTGTCGATGCGGTCAATGAGGGAGCGCACCGAAGCACCTGATGCAGGAGCGTCCACAAGATCAACCTGATGCCCGTTCTTGATTGCGACTCCGGCTGCAGTTGCCAACCACTTTGGATAATAGAGCGTGCCGCTCTTGGTAACGGCCGGACTTCGTTGTTCCCTCGAGAATCGAGGGTGAAATGGCGGATTGAGGAACAAGACACGCATCGTGGGGGAAGCCTCCGGATCTTATCTTAAGTTTATCGTAACAAGCGACTAAGTTATCTCAAATCGATGCAACCCTTCAATTCATTTACGAATCAGCAGGGCATTTTGGGCCGCGTCCCGTTGGGAATCAAGGACAATCACATTCCCAATTGGACGAAAGCGAAAAGAAATCGCTTACGGGCGGCTGGTTATTGTTTCGGAGCAGAGATGGCTTCATAGAGGCCGATGGAACCAGCCTCCAAGTAGGTACGATGCCAAAAAATACTCTGGAGAAGACCTCCCCCCCCGTAACCCTTTGCCGTTCAATTCGCGAGCCGATAGATGAAAAAAACCTCGCTCCCCCCCTTTGTCTAATAGGTTACGTAGACCGGGACCGGGATCCAATGCGGCATGAAAAAAGGTCGAAGAGGATTCCCGGAAGTTATGGCAATTTCACTCCCCTGCAGCACTGGCACCCGGGTTTCGGCAAGCGAATGCACGGTATCAACGAGGTACCAATAAGACGGCGAAACCAATAGGTCAGTTGGAGCGGTAATCAGGCACGGAAGATGAACCTGTTCTGAAGGAGGATAGCGAACAGCCGACAGTCGACTTACCACCGGATTGTTTTTCCGTAACCTAAAATCTTGTTTATCGGGCACCCACGCGCCCGAGCACCGCCGGCAACGTTCGCAGCATTATCTTCAAATCCCCCATCAGGCTCCAGTTTTTGACGTATGTAGCGTCGAGGCGGGCGCGCTCGGCGAAATCCAGATCGCTGCGCCCAGAAACTTGCCACAAGCCTGACAGGCCGGGCGTCGCCGCAAGGTAAAACGAAAGCAGGTGCTTGTAGCAATACGTCTCGGCTTTCACAATCGGGCGAGGTCCAATCAGCGACATATCACCGCGTAACACATTGAATACCTGCGGAACTTCATCTAGGCTCCAACGACGGAGAAATCGACCAATGGTTGTGACCCGAGGATCGTGCTTCCGCTTGTCCATCCTCCATTGCAGTACGACGCCATCGGAGTGCGTGTTGGCGATCCGGTGCGGCGTCGCATGTGGTCGCATGGAGCGGAATTTCCAGATGCGAAAAGGTATGCCGCCCCGGCCAATACGTTCTTCGCAGTAGAACACCGGATAAGGGGACGTGAGCAGGATGGCGAGCGCGATCAGAGTTCCGGGAATAAGGCAAACCAGAAACATCAGCAGGGCCCCAGCAACATCGAAGGCCCGTTTCACATATCGATAACGCCATGACTGGAGCGGCAGGTCGATGGGAAGAACATCATAAGGGGCCGCGCGTCGCCCTTCAACAGTGAGCGAACTTTCACCGATAGGAATAAATGGCTCATCGTAAATAACTTGACCTTGCGACCGTCTCATTCGCCCCTCTCTGAGGAACAACCTTGATTAAACTGCCTGACGAACGGGTTGAAACGACACAGGAAAATCCTCACCCATCCGAGAGCGGCTTTCCGCTAGTTGAGATAAGCCAACCCTCAGATAAGGTTGCACGCAAGTGAAGAAACCGTTAAAAGCACGCTTCCGCAAACCCCTTCAAGCAATTGTCATTTCAGGGTTCAAACCAAGCTTCACCGGGAAAGAATTCACAACGGGGTCGTTTATTAGACCCATTCACTCCTGGGATGTGATCAGTTCCTTTGGGGCCGAGGCTTCAATGACTGCCGGGGAATGAAAAAACCAAGCGAAATTTCGCAGATTAGTTAGTTCAACTATGAACTGCCGATTGTCAAGCGCAATCGCGGGCGCGCATCCAGAAACTCACACTCCGCCGTAAAAGCGGGACACCGCCCAACAAGTACCACCATCTTTACACGCCGGAGCGGGGTGGCGCAATCCGGGACCATACACGGCAGAATCGTCGACCAATTCGGGCATTGGAGGGACTCAATTTCCGATGTCTATATTCCCTCGGGCGGCTTTCCATGGGGAATTTCCTCATGGCGCTCAATCGACCCTCGATTTGCATCCGAACGGGGCTCGAATCAATGCCACCAAACGGAATACGGCTCCCCACCCGACGTGCGTGGAGAGCCGCAGAACTTACAATCCGGCTGGTGATGATGGGTAGCCGCCGAATCTATGACGGCCCTCCATTCTAGTTCCTCTTGTATTACAAGATTGGAATTAGTGGCTTTCCTTGGATTCAATCCTCATTCCATAGAACGATTTCCGAACGAAGAACACTGAAACCAGGAAGAATGCGACTGCGAGTACGTGGGTGAGCATCGGATTGTTCGTACTGAGCGTCACAGCAAGTTCGACAGCCAGCAAACCGAATAGCGTCGTGAACTTGATAATCGGATTCATGGCCACCGACGAGGTGTCTTTAAACGGATCGCCAACGGTGTCCCCGATCACGGTTGCGTCGTGCAGAGGCGTCCCCTTCTGTTTCAGATCGACCTCCACGACTTTCTTTGCATTGTCCCAGGCGCCGCCGGCATTGGCCATAAAGATCGCCTGGTACAGGCCGAAAATCGCAATCGAGAACAGGTAGCCGACAAACAGGAACGGCTCCATGAACGCGAACGCAAGGGTAGAGAAAAAGACGGCCAGGAAGATGTTGAACATACCCTTCTGCGCGTACTTGGTGCAGATTTCCACCACCTTCTTGCTATCGGTGACCGACGCCTTCTCCGCGCCTTCCAGATGGATGTTGGCCTTGATGAACTCGACCGCGCGGTAAGCGCCCGTGGTCACCGCCTGCATGGACGCGCCTGCGAACCAGAAGATCACTGCGCCACCGCAGATCAACCCGAGCATGAAAGGCGCGTGCAGCAGCGAGAGTTTGTCCACGTTGGCGGTCAGTCCGTGAGTAAGGGCCATGATGATCGAGAAGGTCATCGTCGTTGCGCCCACCACGGCTGTGCCGATCAACACCGGCTTGGCTGTTGCCTTGAAGGTATTGCCGGCTCCATCGTTGGCTTCCAGCAGGTGTTTTGCGCGTTCGAACTTCGCTACGATATTGAAGTCCTTCTTCAATTCCGCTTCGATATTCGGAACGCTCTCGATCAGCGACAGCTCGTAAACCGATTGGGCGTTATCGGTCACCGGCCCGTAGGAGTCCACCGCAATCGTGACCGGCCCCATTCCGAGGAACCCGAACGCCACCAGGCCGAATGCGAACACGGCCGGAGCCAGCATCAGAACCGCCATGGATGGGCCCTGGCTGAAGTAGTAGCCCAATCCCATGAGCGCCACCATGCTCAATCCCAGCCAGTAGGCCGACATATTCCCGGCTACCAGCCCCGACAAAATCCCGAGTGAGGCCCCGCCTTCCTTAGCGGATGTTACGACTTCCTGCACGTGGCCCGACTTGGTTGAGGTGAAGACCTTGACCAGTTCGGGAATCAGTGCGCCCGCCAGGGTCCCGCACGAGATGATGGACGAAAGTTTCCACCACAGCGTTCCGTCACCAAGAGTCGGGATCATGTAGTACGAAACGACGTAGGTCAGGATGATCGAAACGATCGATGTGATCCATACCAGCGAGGTCAACGGCGCCTCAAAGTCCATTTCGTCGGAGTTCGCATAGCGCGCGCTGGCGATTGCGCCATTCACGAAGTAAGCCAGCGAACTGGAGATCAGCATGGCCACGCGCATCACGAAGATCCATACCAGCAGTTGCACCTGGGTCCTGGGCTCGTGTACGGCGAGCAGGATGAAGGTAATCAGAGCCACGCCGGTGACGCCGTAGGTCTCGAAGCCGTCGGCGCTGGGTCCAACCGAGTCGCCGGCGTTGTCCCCCGTGCAGTCTGCGATTACGCCGGGGTTGCGCGCATCATCTTCCTTGATCTTGAAGACGATTTTCATCAGATCGGAGCCAATATCAGCGATTTTGGTGAAGATGCCGCCGGCAATACGGAGCGCCGCCGCGCCCAGGCTTTCACCAATGGCAAAGCCGATGAAGCAGGGGCCCGCATAATCGACGGGGACAAACAAGAGAATGAAGAGCATGATGAGCAACTCAACCGAGATCAGCAACATACCGATGCTCATGCCGGCCTTCAACGGAATCGCAAAGAGCGGATACGGCTTGCCGCGCAATCCCGCGAATGCCGTCCGCGAGTTCGCGAATGTGTTGACGCGAATACCGAACCACGCCACCCCGTAGCTGCCTGCGATCCCGACCAGGCTAAATCCCAAAATGATCGGCAGCGTGACCGCAATCGATTTTCCCGGCACCGGCGCCAGATAGCCGAAATACAGCGCGATAATGACCGCGATGAAAGCCCAGAGCAGAACGATGAACTTACCCTGCGTGACCAGATACGTTTTGCACGTCTCATAGATCAGCTCGGAAATTTCGCGCATCGAGCGATGAACCGGCAGGTTCTTCAACTGGACATAGATCACAAGGCCGAATAACAGGCCGGCGACGCAGAAGAGCAATCCGACCATCAGCAAAGCGTGGCCGTTGATCCCTAGAAAACTCACACTCGACAAGTCCGGAAGTACCAGGTTGGCTTCACCTCCGCCCGCTTGTTCGGGCTGCCCATAAGCGAAAGTCGGAAGCAGCAGCCCCAGGAGGGCCACCGCGGCCTTATATTGACGCCTCAGGAACCCCTCGGCGCCTGCCTTGATGGCTGAGGCAATCCGTTGCATCCCTGGCGTTCCGAATCCGAGGACCTGACGTGCGAAAAGAACGGCAAGAATGAGCGCCAGTGCGCTCACGCTGAGAAAGAAATACACCCAGTACGTTGCTGTCACATCTCCTCCAAACAGGGTTAAGGTTTCAAGCCGTGTTACCAACGACTTTCGGCCGCGCGGCCCCCGAAAAAAGACGGGGAAAAGTCACGGGAAGCGTACCATCCGTACCCACCTCTGTCGAGTGATTGCAGTCACTGGAGAGTGATTGCAGTCACAGGGAGGTCCATAAGCGCATATGAGGAACACCAATCCCGAATTGGCAATGGATTCGCGGGCTTGGACCGGGTCCGATCCCCGGATCGATCTCCATCGCTCCCTATTACTCGATCGGAATATCGATCTTCTCCTCCGGCAGCGCCACCTGCAGGTTGGGGCCAGCCGGTTCGCGAACCTGGCCATCCGGCAACGGATGCAGCTTGAAGAGCACCAGCACATTGCGGTCTGGAGAATCGTAGGCGTGAAACATCGCCACCTGCTCCAGGGAGTAGTGGTTGTGCAGGTCCTCCAGCGTTCCCGGGTCGACCACATTCCAGGTCGCGAACCAGCCCGGCTGATACACCTTGAGCTTCGTCACCAGGTCCTGGGTGCCGAAGTCGTCGCAGATCGTGGGCAGGTGTGAAACCAGGGTGATCTCATCGCCGCTGGTCGATAGCAGGAGCCGCTTTCCGTTGGGATGCTCGTCGATGTAGCGGGTCAGCTTCTGCGCCGCGGGCACGAACGTGTATTCGGGATGGATCGCAAAATCCAGCGTCCACTCGCCGTTCACGCACGCGGCGACCAGGGATGCGGCTAGAAACGAGTACCCGAGCCCGGGTCCGATGCGATTCCACTCGGGGCGAGACCCGACTGCAGCACTCTGCCCGGGATTCGACTCATCCCCGGGCGGGATGGGTGCAATCGAAATCAGAGCCTCGGTTCCTATTGCCAGCGCAAAAAATGCAAAGAACGCAACCACCGTGTAGTAACGCGGCTGAGGGTGGTTCTGGTAGGTCATGAACAGGATGTAGCCTGAGGCCGCCAGCAGCGACGAGCAAAACACCGGATTCCGACGCAGGCGCCTGCTCCAATCTCTCCGCCATGCGATCGCCGCAACAACCACAAAGAGTGCCGTCACGGGGATGAGGATGCGGTCAGCCCAGAGTCCTCCGCGAAACGACCACCACAGGCTCAACAGCGGCCAATAAAATTCGGTCGGCTTTTGGTACTTGTTGACGAAGAAGAGGTACTGGTAGTCGGGCATCAGGCTGAAATGCACAATCAGTGCCATCCACACCCCGAACGTCACCGCCGAGGTTCCCAATGCAGCCACCGCGCAACGGACAGCCAGTCGGCGCTGTGCCCAAAGCGGAGCGATCATCGCCCAACCGATCGCGGGCAGGAGAAACACAGCGGTTGTCTTGGTGAGAAGCATCAGCGTGAACAGCAGGCCGATGGTAGCGGACATCAACGTTACCAGCCGGAACCGCGGAAGCCGAATTGCCAAGTTCAACGCCGCCAGGGTCAAAGCCGTCAGCATTGGCTCAAGAATCGCGAGCCGGCTGAAGCAATAAAGGAAAGGGCTGGTCACGAGAAGAGTGGCGCCAAGAAGCGCCATCCAGCGAGATCCGCGTGCGCGAAGAAACATATAGCTGAGCGCCAGATTCGCGAAAAAAAACGTAACCGCCAGCCCGCGCGCCGCCTGTATTGTCACGCCGGTGAAGGAGAACACAATCCATTCCAGAAATGGCCATACCGGCGCAGCCGTGGCTGGATTGAAATCTCCGGCGAGGTACCAGCTTCCGAACAGGTGAGCGCGAATCGCCGCGTTGCCCCACCACCCTTCGTCGGTGTATTTGGCGAAGTCGAAAATCCACGGCGTGTTATTCGGAAAATCCGCGCCCAGATGCAGCGCGTGTAAAAGGGCAAAGACGCCTATCAGAAGGATCCAGGCAGGATATCCCCAGCGCTTGATTCGAATTCCCAACGAGTATCGTTCTCCCTAAAGCAGTGTTGGATCGTGTTTGGTTTCAGGCGGTATCCCTGGTTATGGCACAGTTGTGTCCGGTCAAGGCTCGAAGAGGTTGAATCGGCTGGGGTTGGGTAGGATGGTGTATTCGTGATCGGCGAAGCGAAGTGCCTGGAAACGGGTATTTTTCGAAAGAGCGTTACCGGGAGCACCTTTAGAAAAGTGTAGAGCGAAAAAGGGCAACGTGAGGCGTTTTTTGCACAATGCGGAGCGCGCGTACTCTCGCGGGGAGGGAAATAGGCCCGGAGAGAATCGGGCCTGGGGGCCACCGCCCAGGCACTCAAACTGCGCGATTCGAAACCAAGGTCACAAATGAACCGACGGCAGCCCACCTCGACCCGATCGCAAATGGTTTGCAAGCCGGTCAGGGCGGGCTACCTGGTGGGCGTCGTTCAGAAGCGAATGACAGGACCTGTCGAGATGCGTCCGTTGGAATTCAGGATCTCGCGGATGTTTTGGTTGGTCGCCTGGTAGTGGGTGTTGTAGTAGTCACCCGTGACTCGCCAGGCAAGCCAGCGGGAGAAGCCGGCGTCCAGACCCGCGCCGACAGCCAGTGCCAGCGTGTTGTCGGAGCGGAGGTTGGGAATGGCGTTCTGGCTCACGTGGGCGCTTCCCACCATGCCATGCGCAAAGAGTGTCGACCGGCCCAAGTGGACCGACACCTGCGGACCAAGCAGGAAGAAATACGCCTTGGGATTGAGGTTGGGATCGCTCGAGTTATTTAAATAGCTACCCGACACATCGCCCTTTACGCCAAGGAAGCTGCCGAAGACGGGAACCTTGAACGAGGCATCCCAGCCGTTTCTTCCGCTGGTGGCGATGGTGCTGCTGGTCGGGTTATACGTGCGGAATACATAGGAATACCCCCCATACAACTCAAAATTGGGTGTTCCGCCGCCATTTCGCGTGTCGGGGTGAACTTGTCCGAAAACGCCCACGGGCACGGCCAGCGCACTGGCAAACATCACAAGGGGAATAATTCTTTTATACATTGATTCACCTCAGTACCTGAATTGAAGTCCAGGGCAGAGGAGCACAACCGGAGCAATCGAAATCTTATATCTGTACGCGTATATCAATTTTTAGGATCAGACCGCGTCTCGCTTTCTTTGAGACGCGGCTGCCCAGGAAACGGGTTGCTGGACGGATTACTTTGGAGCCGGGGTGAGTTTAAGGGAATACGCGTATTTACAGGCAGCACCTGCGGGTAGAGTGATTTCGAGGGCATCGGCCGACTGCCTCCACGCCACTTTCTCACTTGAACCCAACAATTCGGCGGAAGTTACGGTAATCGATGCTCCTTCGTGCCCGGTGCCTAACGCGTGAATGGTCGCCTTGCCGTCGGCAGGGCACGCCATGCCGATCGCGTAGACCGTCTCGCCCTTGGCGGTGAAGCGGAAATCCTCAGCCGTGTAGGGCTTGGTATCGGTGTCGTGGAAGGCGCCACCCACCACCTTGGTCGGACCTTCGCCATAGACTTTCCAGGGTGTGGTGCCGTAAATGGCTTCTCCATTCACCTTGAGCCATGCCCCCATCGCCAGCAATCGCTCCCGGATCTCGTCCGGGATGGTCCCGTCGGACTTGGGGCCAAAATTCAACAGCAGGTTCCCGTTCTTGCTCACGATATCGATGAGTTGGTGCACCAGGAATTCCGACGACTTGAATGTGTCGTTATCGATGTAGCCCCAACTTTTGTCGCTGATGGACGTGTCGGTCTGCCAGTGGTCGGCGATGATTCGATCCTGCTGGCCGCGCTCAAAGTCGCGAACCGCCGCCTTCCAGTTGAGCGAATAATCCTTGAAATCGATCACGCCGGTGTAGCCGTGGGCAACGGCGTAGTTGTAATAGAACGAGGCGAACTCCGCCACCGCTTTGCGGAAATTGGGTTGGCCGATCCACCAGTCGAAATACACAATCTCCGGCTTGTACTTTTCCACCAGTTCCGTGTCGCGGGCCAGCCAGTCGCGCGTCCAGGCATCGCTGACCCAGGTCCAGTCGTTGATCAAAGTGTGATCATCGCCGCCCGCTTCAAACCACTGGTGCGCCGGGCCGTACAGCGATGCGTACCTGGGATCGTTCACGTCGGAGCGGATCGCACGGCCGCCGTCATAGAAAAAGTTGTGCTCGGCGCGGTGCGAGCTTAGCCCGAAGTGCAGACCCTCGGCACGCACCGCCTTGGCCAGTTCACCGAGAGTGTCGCGCTTGGGCCCCATCTTGACGACCGTCCAGTCCGACAGGCCGGAGTCATACATGGAGAAACCGTCATGATGCTCCGCCACTGGAACCACGTACTGCGCACCCGATTCCTTGAACACCCTGGCCCATGCTGCCGCGTCGAAGTGCTCAGCGCGGAACAGCGGTATCAGGTCCTTGTATCCCTTTGACTCGTCGCCCTTCGCGAAGTGCTCGCGGAAGTTCTTGTACGCGCCTTCGTCGGGCCGGTACATGTTGCGCGGATACCACTCGCTCTCCGCGGACGGAACCGAATACACGCCCCAATGAATGAAAATGCCAAACTTGGCATCCTTGTACCACTGCGGCTGCTGGTATTTGTTGAGCGTGGCCCAGTCGGGACGATACGGCCCATCGTTGGCCTGCTTGTCCGCCTCTGCGAGAAGGCGGTTGCGTTCGGCATCGTACTTCGCGACCGACTGCTGCCACTCCCGGTCGATCTCTGCAGCCGGCTTGGTATCCCGTGTCGGGGCCAGCGGATCGGTAGATCCCTGCGCAAAAGCGGCCGGAGCAGCCGCAAAAAGAAACAGAGGAAGGCAAGCGACAAGCTTTTTCATAGGGCTGCATCCTAAACGGCTGCCCGGTGTGCCCGCAAACGCTTTCAGATGTCGCGACAAACCGCCAACGCGATGCTCCGTAACAGCGGCGGGCTGGACTTCAACCGGGCATTCTGCCCGGAATGAACTTCGGGTCGTATAGCCGATCGGTCGCCCTTACCGTGCACGCAATGTCGAATGTTGCGACGAACTAATTTGGCGATTACGGACTATGCGCGCTCCGGGGCGGCCGAAGTCAGCCTGGCGGAGAGATGGCTTCCCCGTCGGATTCCGAGCGCCCCGCTTACGCCGCCCTATCCCGCGGACGTTGTTATCCTTCGAACTCGCCGAGGGCCAGGCGCAGTTCGTTCGATTCGCTCCAGGCCATGCGCAGGCCGCTGGAAACTGGTCGCCGGCCAAGCAACTTCACCGCCGACAGGGCCCAGCGCATTTGCCACGGTGCTTCTCCGCTGGGCCACAGTTGGGACAGCGGGGTGTCCACACCCTTGGAATTGGGATGATAGACGCGCTCGTCCCAGGTGCGGGAACCCTGCGGGAATTCGGGATAGTCGCGAATCGCGTCGATGGACGCACGGAGAATGCGATGCTTCCATGGCTCCGCATATTGGGGCATGAACAGCACCTTGCTTCGCTTCTCGCGGCGGATCTCGTGCACAAATTCGGTGAAGCTGGTGGCGTTGGTGAGATTGATGTTGGCGTTGGGTTCCACCCCGTGACGGTCGCCACCGGAGATCAGCAGCATCTCCCACTTTGCGGCCAGTTGCCGCGCGGCGCGATTTTCATCCCAGTTGCGAAGCCCGTTCAGTTCCAGCGCGTGGAGGAATGGGCTGTTCTTCTGGAGAAACCGGTCGACCAGAGTCGTGTGCTTTTCTGCCCCAACCATGAACAGGTCCCACATCGGATGGTTGAAGATGACCATCACGTTGGGTTCCTCGTTCAGAGCCGCAAGAATTTCGGTGAGTCGATCGTCGTTGGGGTGGGCCGTGAATTCCTCGAACGTAGCCATCCACTCCTGCGCCCTGGCACTGGGCAGATTGTGAATGCCGAGGTGGAAGTCCTGCTCCCCGCCGTAGGGGGCGCTCCACTCCACCGAGACGGGAATCTGACGCGCGCTGGGCACGGTGCGAAGAAGCATGGGCGCCTTGATATTGTCGTGGTCGCTGATCGAGACCATGGAGGCCAGGTCGAGGTCTTCGATTTGCGCGCTTTCCAGGTCAAAGGCCAGCTTGGGGGTCAGCGGCGGGGTCCAGAATGCTGCCGCATAGTTGACCCGCAGGCCGTGGTTGATCTCTGAGCGTTGCTCCATGCGCGCCAGTAACGGGCGGAAAAACGAATGCCGGCTGCCGATGGTGGCCAGGAAGCCGAGTGTTTCCTTGGACTGATTGGTGTGGCTGTGCAGCGAAACTCCGGTGCGAAAACCCCGAGCCGCGTGCTGGTCACACCACAGGTACGAGATGGTCGAATTGGCCATTCTTCCCCCCTTGTAAGTCCCAGTTGACATTGGATCTTTCGCCTTAGTGTCGAATGGCGGCCATAAATGTCAGGTGAACATGAGACGAATGAACCTTCAATTTCCACAGGGAATCAGGAAGATCAACTAAAAACCGTATAAAAACGGGAAGAGTGCCGAAGTGTGCAAGGCGCGTAGATTTCACCCCAGTAACATAATCCATGAAAAATGCTGGTGCCTCAACGCCAGACTAACATTACAAACCTTGAGATTCTTGCACAACTGCAAACAGCCTGGATGAAGTTATGTTCATTCATTTCCTGGTCCTGGCCATCTCCGGCCCGAGAAAATCGTCGATAGTCACTCCCCCCATCAAGTCCGGTTCTGGTGTGGCAGCGGCGGGCTCGCGAGGCTTGACGGCAGCGGATTCGGGCGTCAGATAATTCTCTGTGAGTCCCTGGCGCAGGATTCCGAACGCCTGCTCGGGCGTGTCGGCGTACTGGAAAAGGTCGATGTCCTTGGGAGAGATCGCGCCGGTATCCACCAGGGCCTGGATGTTGAAGACCTTTTTCCAATAGTCCGAGCCATAAATGACCACGGTGATCTTCTTGGCCAGCTTCTGGGTCTGGGCCAGGGTGAGAATCTCGAACATTTCGTCGAGCGTGCCGAATCCGCCCGGAAACACAACCAGGGCCTTCGACAGGTACGCAAACCACAACTTGCGCATGAAGAAGTAGTGAAACTCGAAGTTGAGGGATGGAGTGATGTAGGGATTGGGAGACTGCTCGAAGGGCAGGCGGATATTGAGTCCAATGGTTTTGCCTCCGGCCTCATGGGCGCCGCGATTCGCGGCCTCCATGATGCCGGGACCACCACCGGACGTGACCACGAACCGATGGCGGCGCGAAGGGATGCTCTTGGCCCAATTGGTTAGAAGTTGCGCGAGCCGCCGAGCGTCTTCGTAATAACGAGCCATCTCTACGGCAGCAACGGCGCGTTTGCGCTGGAGATCCGTGGCCGTTCCTTCGACGATCTCAGGGATGCTGGCGGGCTGTTCCTCGCTGGGGGCTGGGCGGCTGGAGCCGGTGTTGTCGAGCAGTTCAAGGGCGTGGTCGGCCTCTTCGCGTCCGCGGAAGCGCGCCGATCCGAAGAAGACCACGGTGTCCTGGATCTGTTCCTTGCGGAAGCGCGCCAGCGGCTCAACGTATTCGGAAACGATCCGGATCAGGCGGCCATCGGCGCTGTTGAGAAAGCTGGAGTTTTCATACGCGAGAGGGGCGCGATCGAGTGGCGGCGGGCAGCTGGCGGGAGGGATTGTGGTCCCGGAACCCTTCGATGCTGGTTCCTTGCTCCCTGGTCCATCGTCTTTCATGACTTACCCATCCCGGTGACGGACCGCGTCGCGGAACGCAATCCAGAGATTCAACAGTCCCAGACCGGATATGATGCCCCGCACCGCTCCGTGGGCCACATAAATCGACAGAGTGGGGTAACGCAGGAACAGCGGGTTCTGGTCCCAGAACATGTGAGACCACGGAGCATAGCACACGGCCAGACCGATATACATGCGCAGGAGCACGCGCAGAAACAGTTCGCCTCGCTCCAGCCAGCGGGGAATGCGCTGCGGAGCGGGCCGGATGGGAGTAGGGATCGGGGGGGACTGGGGCACAGGATCAATAACCGCCGCGGACCGAGGAGCCGGGCTCGCAGTGAGGGGAGGCGATGTCATTTCCGGCTGCTGGGGCATTCAG
This sequence comes from uncultured Acidobacteriota bacterium, assembly GCA_963730805.1. Taxonomy (GTDB): domain Bacteria; phylum Acidobacteriota; class Terriglobia; order Terriglobales; family Acidobacteriaceae; genus Telmatobacter. The sequence continues at coordinate 365,763 of CAVSTL010000004.1, forward strand.
TCGTTTCGCTCGCTGTCGGCGTTTCCTGCCATTCGCACGTCCCTACATAGATGCAAAGACCGGGACCAGCGAGGACAGCTATTCAAACGGTATCACAGGGCGAGGTTTTGAGAGGGCGCACGAATACTGACGAGAGCGCACAGACCAGAGGTGGCCTGGCTTCACCGATTTACGAGCATGATGGGATCCGGAGCCACTCGACAGGATTCGCCCCCGGAGAGCTTCCAGGTGGTTCCATCCTCATAGGTTACGGACTGGAGATCGATGCGGTCCGCGGAGATGAAACCGGGCAGACGAAAATCGCCCGAGACGCCCGGCTCACCCCACTCGGCGAGCGACACGGTCAGACTCAACTCCCGATCGCTCGGATTCGCCTCGGAATTGATACGCCGGATAGTTGGTTTGCCGTTGCTTCCGTGAACCGTGACGGCTGCTGACACGATTCGCTGACTGGATTTATCTGTCCGCGGATCGTTGAGAAAGAGTCGCAGCCGGGGCGCGAACATCAGGCGCTTGACCCCATCCTCGTCAACCGCCAGCATTGCGCCTCCCATGCCCTGGCCCACATGCATGTTGACAGGGCAGGATCGGACCACGTCGGGACGGAGTTCCATCGGACCCCGCGGCGACCAGGTGGTTTGCGCAACGATGGGAATCCCCGTAACCAGAAAGAACACCCCGAGACCGGTTGCAACTCGCATAAAGCACCCCCTGCAAATCGGGCACGACCACACGATACTCCGGCTCGAGGGAACCAATCAAGCCTTTGCGGCATGGGCGTGATAGGCTTTGTGGCAACCCCGTGAAATCACGCCGGCTGACTGACGATGCGCATCGCCCTATTTACTGAAACGTTCGTTCCCAAGATCGATGGCATTGTCACCACCCTGAGCGAAACCGTGCGACAGCTCCAGAGCCTCGGCCATGAAGTTCTGGTATTCGCGCCCGACGGGGGAATCGCCGATTTCGAGGGCACCCGCATCGTGGGAATGAAGGGCCGCTCGTTCGCCCTCTACCCGGAACTGCGGCTCTCGCTTCCCCGGGCATCGATGCGGGCGCAGATTCGTGAATTCCAGCCCGATCTGCTGCACGTGGCCGATCCGACGCTGCTGGGGATTGCCGCGCTCTACTACAGCGGCGGGCGGAACGGCGGGTCGCTGCACTTGCCGCTGGTGGTCTCGTATCACACCGATCTGCCTGCCTATCTGCACTACTACAAGCTGGGGTTCCTGGAGCCCTATATCTGGCGGGTCATGCGCATTCGCCATAACCGCGCCACGCTCAACCTGTGCACCTCGGCTGCCATGATGGAACAGTTGCAGCAGCACGGCATTCGCCGGGTGGCGTTGTGGCCGGGGGGAGTCGACACGGCGCGCTTTCACCCGGACCGCCGTTCGGAGGCCATGCGCGCCCGGCTGACCGGCGGCCGTCCGGAGAGCCCGCTGCTGGTGTATGTGGGGCGGCTATCGGCGGAAAAGGATATCGAGCGCCTCAAGCCGATCCTCGAGGGATTGCCGGGCGCCCGACTGGCGCTGATCGGGGACGGCCCTAACCGCAAGGCTCTCGAAGGGCAATTCGCCGGATTGCCGGTCTACATGGCGGGTTTCCTGCGCGGGGAAGAACTGGCCGCGGCCTATGCCTCCGCCGACGTGTTCGTGATGCCGTCGCGGACAGAGACGCTGGGGCTGGTGGTGCTGGAGGCCATGTCGTCGGGGCTTCCGGTGGTGGGGGCGCGGGCAGGCGGCGTCCCGGAGATGATTGTCGACGGCGTGACGGGAGCTCTCTTTGATTCCGAGGGCGAGGCAGTCGAGGCGATTCGCGCCCTTCTCGAACTCCCTGACAAACGGCGCCTTGCAGGGATCGCAGCCCGGGCTCATGCGGCAGAACACAGCTGGAAGACGGCGACCCTGCGACTTGTCGAGCACTACCAGGCCGCGTGCGCGGCGCAGAACGTCGTGCCCGACACCGGCCCCGCGCCGAAGGGTTTGCGCAACGGAACGAGGAGGCTGATCCGGCGGACGACGATGGGGGCGATACGGAGGCTTCTGCCCTGAAAAGAAAGCGGTTAGCGCGGGTCAGGTCGTGGACGGGTTTTCCTCGATTCGAGGCTAAAAACACTCGAAAAACGGCCAAAAATGCCCATATTTGCACTAGTATGGGTGCATTTGAGCAGGTAAAAATCGTTGTAACCATATGGCTTTATTTAAGTTAAGGCTGTTTTCACAGTTTTACAGCCCAGATTTTTTTTTGGAACGGCGGTCCTGAATGGGGAGGAAAGCACAATTCGATTCCATTGAAGTGGCAAGATCGCAATGTTCCGAACGAGCCATGGATCGGTCCTTTCCTCCATCCATTGTCCTACGGGCATGCAAAATGATCTGCAAATCCGGCTCGAAAAAGTGAGCGACTGAATGGAGCCGACGCGATTCGCGAAAAAATCCGGGTGGTGGGCAGGGGTCCAGACAAGGAAATCCCATTTTGTTGCCTGGAGTTTATCGGAACTGGCAAGCCGACTCCAGGCATTGAGTGGACTGCACCCCAAAAGTGAGACTTTACGGCACGACTAAAAGAGGCTGCGGAAAAACAGTGAACAGCGGGCGAAGGGTGAGAGGGAACGTCCCTCGGGGGCTAAAGCCCCGTTCATTCTGCTGAGGTTAATGTACGGGCTGAAGCCCGTACCCTCCATGCGCGGAGTTTTTCCGCAGCCAGTTTTCCGCAGCCGGTAAAGTCGTGCCCTTTCAAAACCGGACTCTCACCACGGGCTGCTAGGAGCCGCCGCCGGCGGCGGGTCCCTCCGGAACTACCTGGTATGTGCCGTAGTCGATCGTAAGCACGGCCGTGCCGCCGACGCGCACGCGGGTTTCGCTGCGGTTCTGGGCGGGAAGCCAAAAACCATCGGTCTTGATGTACTCGTGATTGATGGCGGTGCTGGAGATCCAGAAGGAAGGATTTTTGGCGGGGGCAGCCGCGATTTTGGCGACTGCAAAATCAACAGCGTCTACCCAGACTTTGCCGCGATAGAGATACTTGTTGTCGATTACTGGTTCGACATCGAGGATATAGGCGGGACGCCCCGCCACGTTTTCGATCCCGGAGAGGCGGAAATTGTAGTTGGCGGGGGTAAGCGCAGTGGAACTCTTGTTCTGGTCGGCGTCCTTCTCGCTTTCGAGGAGGCGCTTGAGCACCTTGTCGATCAACAGGGAGTTGCCGCTTTGCGAGACGATATGGAAGGTCTTTCCGGAGACCGAGTCGTAATTGGCTTCGACGACCAGCTTGGCCCCAATTTTGGCGGCATATCCTTTGTATTGAACCTCATAGTGCCGGACCGACTGGTAGTGCTTGAGTCCCTCGGCGCGCGCCTGGTTGCGGCGCAGCATTTCGTTCACAATCTCGGTGGAGGTCAGTGCCGGCTTTGCGGAGGTGATGGCGGCGTCGGCCGCCGGCGATCCGGGAAGGGCAGTCTGTGCGGGAAGGAGCATGGCCGCGCACAAAATCGTTAACGCGGCGGGCGTAAAAGCCCCGCATTTCCTTGAAAATCCAGCCCAGTAACACGACATTCATTTAATTCTATCGCGAAAAGGATTTCCCTGGGCCGGCTGTGTTACCCAGGCGACGGAGAACGTCATCCGGGGTTCATGAACCTGAACCTGTCTTGCTGTCCTAGGTGTCATTGGGTACGCTGTATGCCGCTGGTATGGTCAAGAGATTCAAAAGGTTACGTTTGTCCGTCAAACCGCATCGGAAGGCTGGGGCGTCAATTGGGCGAAGGTGGATCGATATGATCAATCACGATCACGTCCACGCTGTCCTTGGCTGGTTCAAGCTTCAGGCCAAGTTGTTCGCGAAGCGCGCTGAACAAGGGCGATACCGGGGCATCCGCAGCCTGGGCGCCCAGCCCATCCGCCTCCCGCAGCATCTGCGTCAAGCCCGGGAACGGATCATTGTCCGGTATCCACCGCAACTTAAAGTTGTAATTCCCGGTCAACCCGGTCTTGTCCACCACCATCCGGCCCAGCATATTCATCCGTGAGAGTTGTTCGGCGAGTACGTGCATCGGGATGCTGTCCGCTTCAATGTGGCCCGGCCCCGCCATCACCCAGTAATGCTCTTTCTCTATGGGCAGGTCCTTGGGCGGCTTCCAACCGGGTGGAGGATCCGGGTCTCCCCTGGCCAGGTTGGGGCCTCCCTTCGCAACCATCAGCACATACGTCGATTGCTCGCGCTTCTGGTGGTGATACTTAAGGTGGAAGCGGTCAACTAGCACGGGGATGAGCATGGCGCGACGATCGTCGCCATTCAGCTTGTCCAGCCTGGGCGCATCCTCTGGAGCAACTTTTGCTTCGATGTCGTACCGATTCGTGCTTACCCATGACGGCGCGCCGATGATACGGCTGTCATCGACTCCGAACACCGTCTGCAGGACAATTTGCACAGGGGCGCCACGAAACGAAGTGCTGTCAGGAAAATACTGGAACAGGGTTTTGTCATCGTTTGGCGCAGTGGGTTTGATTGAGATGACGTCGAACTGGGGCACCTCATGCGTTGGGTTGGATTTCGGCGTTCTGGAGTTTTCGGTCGACGACTGGCCGCGCACGACTCCGAATCCGATGGGCAGCAGGATGGCCAAAACAGCGGCTGCCAGGAGCAACGCCCTGCTGCCGTAGGTGAGACTCCTGCGCGAGCGATGACTCGTAATGCGAAGTACGCGCTTTCTGAGATCCGAACCTGAGACGCCGGCGACGCAGGACAGCGGTGATTCGAGACAGAAGGCGCAGACCTTCAGAATGCTGTCCGCGTAGGTCCGCGGTTCCGCGTTGTTTTCGAGAACCTGTTCGTCGCAGGCGCGTTCGCGCTCCTCCCTCATCTTTACGCCGATCCACCAGACCGCGGGATGGAACCAGAAGACTGCCTCAACAAGGCTGTGCAGCGCCGCAGTGAGGTTATCCCGGCGGCGGACGTGTTCCAGTTCATGCGCCACGATCGAGGCGATGTGGGCATCATCCATCCGCATGGAAAGACCGGCTGGCCAAATCAGAACCGGTCGCACGACACCGAAAATCCCAGGCTCAACGGTCTTCGAGGTCGAGACGACGGGGATAGATTCGTGAATCCGCGCTCTGGCTTCCGCCTGGCGGACTGCAAGCACTTCACGACCTTCCGCCAGGGCCGCCGATTCTTGCACGAGACGACGGGCGCGGGACCACTGGCGGATCCAACGGATGAGCATCAAAATACAGCCGCAGAGCCAGGTGGCTGCAAGGGCGGCCGGAAGAACAAGGGAACGATGAACCGCCGCCGCAGGATCAGGCGCACGCAGAGGACCGATCGCAAACGGCTGGTTGAATTCCTCGATCACCCTGGAGAAGGCTCCGTTCGCCAAGGGTCGGGAAGCCGGCACGGCCCAGTGACTACCCAATGCGGTGAACAGCGCGAAGGGCACCAGGAACTTGATGGACGCCACAATCCACACTGAAAATCGAGTTCGCGCCGGGTAGTTGCGCATCGCGACCGTGAGTAGCCAGACCAAGCCGAGGAACGCAGTGGACTGCCAAAGATGAGTGATGACGCCGTTCATCATGATCGAGTCCCAGGAATTCGACGGTGTCACGACGGTTCCTCCTCTGATTGGCTCCGCAAAAGCTGCTCCGCCTCTCTCACGTCCTGGAGGGATAGTCTGCCGGTCTCGATGAGGTGCGCCATGACCGGCTGACCACGTCCGCCAAAAAACATAAGGACGTCGTCAATTAACCGGCGCTGCACCGCCTTGCGCGAAACGGCCGGGGCAAAAATATGAAAATTGCCCACCTTTTTCACACGGCGCACGATGTTCTTTCCTTCGATCCTGTACACGGTCGTCTGGATCGTGGTGTACGCCGGGCGGCGCTTTCCTGGAAGCGCATCGAGGATGTCACGAATAGAACACTCGCCGTTGGCCCACAAAACCTCCATGATCTGGAATTCGAGATTCGTCAATTTGGGTGCGGGCATTTGATCTCCTATTGGCGTAGGAGATACTACTATCCAAATAGTAGAACGTCAAGGAGGGGATTGCCGCCACGGGTGGGGCGCCGGCGCAGGCTGGAAAGTGCTGCCGGGGGTAGGGGAAACGAGCTTAGGGGATGGAGGCCGACGTACGCAACACTGAAAACTTCATGGACACTGCAGCGGTTGCGGCACAACTGTATCGTCCAGCACAAACGGGCTACCCACCCTCGCTGCGTCTTTCGCCAGGGTGGGTCGCCAAGTTAGCCATGATGCTCGCCGGAGCAGCAGGAGTGGCCGGTTGTCCCCTCGACTGCTTTGGGCTGCTCGTAGTCCTTTTCCGCATCGACGAAGTAGCCGCCTTCGTACTTGTCATGGTGGCGGACCCAGGCCATGGAGTGCTTCAGCCCGTCTTCGTCGCGGCCCTTGGGCGCGATGTCGAGAAAGTTGTAGGTGCCGACCAGGATGTCGAGACCGCGCGCATAGGTTGAGTAGGTGTGGAAGATGGCGCCGTTCGCGTCCTTGTAAAACGCACTGGCCCCAGGGCGCTCGTCGCTGGGAAATTCCATCGTGGTGTAGTTGTACTCGGCCTTGCCGCCGGCCTTTTCGTTGTCGGTCTGGGATACGTGGTAGTCGTAATTGAAATCGGTCCCGAACGACGACACCCAGTGAAAACGCCAGCCCATGCGCTTTTTGTAGGCGGCGATCTGTGCGTAGGGAGCGCGCGAAACGACCGCGAAGGTCACATCGCGGTGGGCGAGGTGAATGGTCATGCCGTCGAAGTGGTCGGCCAGGTAGGAACAACTCGGACAGCCTTCGCTCCAGCCCGGGCCGAACATGAAGTGATAGACGATGAGCTGGGTGCGGTTGTCGAAGAGGCCGGCAAACGACTCTTTGCCGCGCGGCCCTTCGAACACATACTGCTTTTCGACGCGCTCCCAGGGGAGTTCGCGGCGCTGCCGGCTTAACTCATCGCGCTGGCGCGTGAATTCCTTCTCCTTCGCCAGGAATTGTTTGCGGGCTTCGATCCATTCACCGTGAGAGACGGTCTTGTGGGGATGAACTTCGGTCAGGCTGGTGGCCATCGTGATCCTCCTTGTTCGTAATGGTGGGGAATGGTGTTTCGCGCGTTGGTCTGCTTAGGGTAAAGGCCACCAGGGCGGTGAGGCCCCCGGTTCCGGTGGCGCTGCCGGCGATGATGGCCGCGGTGGCGAGACATACGGGGCACATGGGACACCTCGAGGAAATCAGGTTCGAGCAATCCCGGGTCGCGAACACGCGATCCTTCGGCAAGCTCAGGACAGGCTCTGGGGCAGCCGCTTGCGTTGGGCTAAAACGTCAACCCATTTGCGCGAACGGGGGTGGCTCGTCGGCGCTCGGTCCCCAACTGGCGGGTACGGCAACGTCGAGCAGGCGCAGATACACGCTGAACTGGCCGCGGTGCTGATACCAGTGGCTGAACATGACGTCGCGCAGGAACAGGCCTCGCGGCTGGGCGAGGACTTCTTTTCCGCCGGCGGTCAGGCGCCAGGTTTCGTTCATGGCGGCGTCGTCGAAGGTTGGCAGCACGCGGTGTACCGTCGCGATGCTCTCGTCGAACGCCTTGAGCACTTCCTGGCAGGTGGCGGGCTGAGGGAATTGAAAATCGGGGGCCTGGGCCGGATTGTTTTGCACAAACCGAACTACGCCGCCGGGAACGAGGGCAAGGTGGAGAGCCAGTTGGCCGGCGGACATGGATTTCTGGTGCGGCTTCCAGGTCAATTTGTCGGCGGGAAGGCGCTCCAGGAACCGGCGCGTAATGGGCGCCTGGGTGTCGAATTCGGAAAGCAGTGTTTGGGCAATGGAAGCAGTAGCGAGTGATTCTGCAACAGGCATGGGAATGGATCCTCTCGTGGTGGGGAAGGTGGAATCTGGTTCGAGATCGGGAAACCGGCGGCTACGCTTTGCGCTCGGCGCGCTGCCGGATCCGCTCATTGATGTGGCCCCAGCCGCCGCCCACGCCTTTCCTGTGCTCGTCGGGGATCAGGCCGAAGGCGGAGTGATGGAAATGGATCACTGTGACTCCATCCGCCTCGCTCAACCGGTATTGCACATTGTTGGCGGCCGGGTAGGACATAAACAACGGCCCGCAAAATTCCAGCAGCGTGGGCCGCTTGATGGCCTGGACATGCGCCCAGAGGTGGCCGTTGTTGTTGCCGAGGTCGCGATACCAGCGGCCGCCGGGCCAGGGCTCGAGCTTCATGGGCATGGCGGTGCCGTTGGACATTTCGTTTTCCACGAGCTGTTCGAGTAATGACTCGAAGGTGACCTCGATCGAGGCGTTGACGCGGATTTCCTGCTTGATGGAAAGTGCGAGGTTTTCGATTTCAGGAAGGGTGGACGTCATCGTTTCTCCTTTGGGGGTTTTTCTTCGGCAATGCGCTTCATCCTGGCCTCGGCGCGTTCCTTCACCCGGTTCAACTGGTGGGTCCAGTAGTGCTCGAAGGTGCCGGCCCACTCATGCAGCGGCCGGATGGCCTGCGCGTTGGTGCGGTAGAGCTTGTGGCGGCCGTTGCGGCGGACATGGACGAGGCCCACGTCGCGCAGGACGCGCAGGTGCTTCGAAATGGACGGCTGGTCGAGGTTGAGAAGCGCCACGATGTCGCCCACGGGCAATTCCTTCACCACCAGGAGCGTCAGTATCTGCCTGCGGCGCGGTTCGGCCACAGCATTGAAGACGTCGGAGGTGGTTGCGGCGCGCGCCATGGTGGAGACATTACATGCCGATATAGGAATATGTCAAGCCCGTGTTGCCTGATCGGGATGACGTCAATTCATCCAATGGCTGAAGGTCTGTCGTACCATTGGGTTGGAGGGGTGGAGGTTGACGGCTGGTTCTGGCATCGCACTTCGGAAGGCTCAGGTTCGGCACCTTTTTGTTTTTGTGGCGAGCCGGGGAGGGTGCCGGTCTCGAGGTGCCGCGGCGTTTCCTCAGTCCACTAACTTCGCCTTTTCGATGAACCCCGCGCTCCACCCATGATTCCGACTCCGCCGCGCGTGGCCTACTTTCCCGACTCCTTCCACGAAGTGAATGGAGTGGCCCATACCAGCCGCCACTTTGAAGCGTTCGCGCGACGGCGCAACCTGCCTTTTCTGTGTGTCCGTGCCGGCGATCGCTCCCGGGGTCTCGAGGAAGATGGCAATGTCTGGACGCTCGAATTGCCACGCGGCGCTCTTTCGTTCGCGCTTGAAAAGGATCTTCGCTACGACCCGGCCTTTCTCCGCCATGTGCCTATCGTCGACGAAGTGATGGAGCGCTTCGGCCCCGACCTGGTTCATATTACCGGTCCCAGTGAAGTGGGCATGCTGGGAGCGGGCCTCGCATGGAACTTCAACCTGCCGCTGGCAGCAAGCTGGCATACCAATGTGCATGAATACGCGGCGCGGCGGTCGAACTGGTTTCTTCGCCTGCTGCCCCGCGACGAGGCTGAAGCCGCGAGCAACACCATCGAGGACCTGACGCTTGGCACCACAGCCGCTTTCTACAGCCAGGCGCAACTCTTGTTCGCTCCCAATCCCGAACTCTGCCGGCAACTGGAGCAGCTCACCGATCGCCCTTGCCGCCTGATGCCGCGGGGTGTCGACGCCGAACTCTTTCATCCCGGGAAACGCAACCGGCCGCCTGATGATCGCGACCACGTGCTGGGCTTCGTCGGCCGGCTTTCTGTGGAGAAGAACGTGGCTCTCCTGGCGCGCGTGCAGGAGGAACTGGAGCGCATGGGCCACCGCAGCTTTCACTTCCTCATCGTGGGTCATGGCGCCGAGGAGGCATGGTTGCGCGAGCGATTGCCGCGGGCCGAGTTCACCGGCGTGCTGCGCGGGGAGGCGCTATCCGCCGCCTATGCCAACATGGATCTGTTTGTTTTTCCATCGCACACCGACACGTTTGGCAACGTGGTGCTCGAGGCGCTGGCCAGCGGCGTACCGGCGATCGTTACTCCCGACGGCGGGCCGAAGACCATCGTGCGCGATGGCGAGAGTGGCCGTATCGTTCCCGACGAGGAGTTTGCTGCGGCGGTGTCGGCGGTTCTGCGCGATCCGGCGAAGCACGCGGAGATGCGCGAAGACGCGCGCGCCTACGCGCTCACGGCCAGCTGGGATGCAGTGTTCGAGGGCGTGTATGCGGGTTATGAAGCGATTCTTTCCATTTCTCAGCGACTTGGAATCAAGTAGAGGTGTGCCGGATCTGGCAATTGCAACGGTGTCGAAAGAATCAATGAACGCGGATTTTCGGAAGGTCAGCATCCGCCGCCGGGACGCCCTTCGTGGCCGAGCAGCCGGAGAAATCCATCCCGACGGAGAACCCACCCACCACGTTGAAGGTTACGTGCTGCGGAACGTAGAACTCATTTACCGCCTGGTAATCGAGTATCACTTCTACATTCCTCGTCGAAGCACCCTTCTGTTGCGACACATCCAGCTGCGTCAGGCGACGAAGATCGCCGGCAATCGGCCTTGGAGAGGGCGTGTAGTGCGCGTCGATTATGGCGTTCATGGCCGGATTCTCGATTGAGTAGTGGACGGGAATGCGATCCTTGTCGATGGTGATTTCAGTGCTGCCCATGGCCTGGGTAACGTACGCTTTAACGCTTCCGTCCTCCAGCGGCTCAACTTTGGCGAACGATGCACCCACGGGCAGGGAAGGGGAGGCCATCATTTGCCAATAAATCTGGTAGAAGCTCGATACCAATTGCTTGATTCCGCTCTCAATGCGGTCCTTGTTTTCGGGCGGGTCTCCACCGGTCCAATTCAGAGTGACTTCAGCCGCTGTGTTGCGCACGGCCCGGGTGCGCAGCTTCAGGCCGTCGACGATCTTTCCCCGCTCAGGCGAAAGGTCGTCGATATTCAAGGCGTGCAATATCCCGGACCAATCGAAGGAAACATTGCACTCGAGAGCGGAGAGATTGTCCGGATGGTAGTAGCTGTCGCGAACCGCGCCCGCAAGCCCGTCGGGATCGATGGCCAGACTGTGAACCGGAACCTGGTCCGAATTGGAAGCTGGGGATGAATGGGACTGATCCTGGGGGGCCAGCATTGACGTTGCCATCAGGATAAGCAGAGCACCAAAAGCACGCAGCATGAACCCCAGTCTGCCCTCTTTCTCGTGCGCTGTCTACTTTTCACTACGCCTTCGCGCTGATTTCCTCCAGCGCCCTTACCAGCTTGTCCACATCCGCAATCGACGTGTAGACATGCGGTGTCACGCGCACAGCCTTGATGTTTTCCCACACGATGCCCACGGTGTGAATCTTGTAGCGGTCGAAGAGGGCGTTCTCGAGTTCCGACGGCGTCATGCCGTCCACGCTTACTCCGCAGATGGCGCACGAATAGTTGAGATTGAGCGACGTGTGAAGCTTGACCTTGGGCATGGCTTGCGCCCGCGAAGCCCAGTAATTCTTGAGATAGCCGATGCGCGCCTGCTTGCGTGCCGGCCCGATGCCGTTATGAAAATTCAGCGCTTCGCCGATTCCCTGTTCGAGGGGAAAGCTGCGCGTGCCCAGCGTTTCGAACTTGCGGATATCGCCGGAGCGCGGCTTGTCGTTGCAGGTCAGCGGCCAGATTTTCTCGATCTTGTCGGCCTTGATCCACAACATCCCTGTGCCGATGGGCGCGGAGAGAAACTTGTGCAGGCTGGTGCCGAAATAGTCGCAACCCAGGTCGGGGACTTTGAAGTCGAGCAGCCCGAACGAGTGCGCCCCGTCGCACAGCACTTCGATGCCGTGCGCGTGGGCCATGTCCGCGATCTTACGCACCGGCATGGTCTGACCGACCCAGTTCACCATGTGCGTCACGTGGATCAGTTTGGTGCGCGGCGTGATCGCTTCCTCGTAAGCCTTGACGATGACCGCGTCGTCCTCGATGGGAAAGTCGAAGCTCAGCTGCTTATAGACGACGCCTTCGCGCAGGGCTCGTTGCCGGTAGGCCGCGATCATGTTGGGGTAGTCCTGCTTGGTGCCGATCACTTCGTCGCCGGCCTTCAGGTCAAGCCCGTAGATCACCGTGTTCAGCGCTTCGGTCGAGTTGCGATCGACCGCGATCTCGTCGGCGCGCGTCCCGGCGAGCGCGGCCAGTTTTTCGCGCAGGGGCTCGCGTCCCTGGTCGAGAATCCGCCACATGTAATAGGACGGCCCTTCGTTGGCGAGCTGGTTGTAGCGCTCCACCGCCTGTTGCACCACGATGGGCGCCGGGGACACGCCGCCATTGTTCAGATTGATCAGGTTCGGATTCACGGAGTAGGCGCGCTGGATCACCGCCCAGTAGTCTTCGTCCTGCGCGGCTTCGAGAGGATTGAGCCCGGCGATGCGCGCGGCGGCAGCATGGAAGTCGGCTGCGTGGGCCTGATGGAAGAGACTGCTTGCGGAAAAGGCGCCGGCCAGGGTTGCTGCCTGGCGGAGAAAGCTGCGACGATCACTCGACATCATACCGAGGACGATAGGCGATCCGGATTGAATACGGCAACCGGAAAAGTGCGCAGTGGATAATAGAGAGAATGCCGTTCACTCTTGCCCACACAGTCGCGGCTTTGCCGTTGCGACGGTTTCGCCTCGTTCCCTCGGCGCTCGTGGTTGGCACCATTGCCCCGGATTGCGAATATTTTCTTCGCTTCGCGGCACGCGGCGGATACGGCCACACCATTCCGGGCGCATTTCTTCTCTCGCTCCCCCTGGCACTGCTGGTGTTGTGGATGTTTCACGCGGTTGTGAAGGAGCCGCTGGTTCGGCTGTTTCCCGAGGCAATCCGGTCCCGGCTAACCGCGCAGACAGGCCGGTTCCGCTTCGGGGGAGTTGCACGGTTTCTGCAAATCATCGTTTCCGCGCTGGTCGGCATCGCGACGCACATCCTCTGGGATTCGTTCACGCACGATCACATGTGGCCGATTCGCCATTGGCACCTCTTGCGCCGACCCGTGCTGGTGCCTGTTCTCGGAAATATTCCGGTCTACAGGGTTCTTCAACACGCGAGCACGATTGTGGGTATGTTGATTTTGTGCGTGTGGTTCGTGGCCTGGTATCGGGGCGCGGAGCCGCACCCAATCCGGGAACAAGCAGAAATTTCTTCTCTCCGGAAATGGCTCATTGCTTCCTCGATCGCGGGTCCTGCGATAGCCGGGGGAATCTTACGGGCCATGACAATGGCGGGAGACATGGGATTGGACCCCACCCGCGAGGAGCAACTCGGCGAAGGCGTGATCACCGCGATTGCCCTCGCCTGGTGGCTGCTGGTTGCTTACGCGATTGCGGTCGCAGTGCGGCGGCCGTCCACGAATCGACGCTTGGGAACTCAGGAGAATCGGGGTTGGTAGTCTCCCCGCCGCTTTCGACAGGAAAGAGTCGAAAGAAGGGGGCACGGAGTTTGGTCGCTCATTCTGGGGTGAAAATCAGAACCAGAGCCAATCAGTGAATCTTTTTGCAGGCGACGACGCGTCCTGTCCTGAGGTCGAGTTCAAAAAGGGTTTCCTTGTCCGAGACCATCTCCCATCCGCGCCCGTGCACCACTCCGTCCGCAATTCCGGCAATCGCAATGCCCTCGTCGGAAAGCTTTGCGGTCTGCCATGCCTGACCGTCTCGGCCCCATGCCAGGATGGAGTGGTGACCGACAAAAAGGAGCAGGCCATCGGCCGCCGCGGCCCGCACTTCCAGCACGGGCCGATAGGGGATCATGGTGAAGCGCTCGGGGGCGGTGGTGTCGATGAGGTAGGCATAGCCTCCAGAGACGGCGCAGATTTTTTCTGGTTCTGGAGCGGACCAGAGGCCGGTTGGCACAGCCGGGTCGCGAAAGCCCAGCGCGCAAGTCGCAAGAAAGGGCTGCGCCCCCTCGCCGCCGGGCCGGACCAGCACCTCCAGCGCTCCGCGCTCCACCTCTTCCGCTTCACGCGGATAGACGAAATGCCGCGGAGGCAGAATCAGCGGCCGCGTTGCGAGGATCTGCGCTTCCCATTTGTGCGGAAAGCTCAGATCGACGACTGGCCCAGTCACCGCCCGGCCTCGTAGGCCATGATCCACACACGTTGTTCTTCGGTATCGGGGACGGGACAGCCTCGCGTCTCTTCGACCGCATTCAGAGCATCCGCGGGCTTCCAGCCGAGATGGATGAGGGTGCACGCGGCGGTCACGGTCGCGCGCCCGATGCTGCCCCGGCAATGGACCCCGATGCGCTCTCCCTTGTGCACACGCGCCGCTAAATCCGCCACAAACGTTCGGAAGCTCGCGATCCTTGCGGGCACATGCGTATCGCGAATCGGATACGAAAGAAACTCAATTCCTGCCCTCGCTGCAGCGGCCGGTTCGTCGCCAAGGCCGAGCCATTCCGCCTCATGTTTTTCAAGCAGGGAGACGAGCGTGTCGATTCCACCGCGCTTTAGATCCCGCATCTCATCGTCCAGCGACTCCGCGCCCTGGGGCCGCGCGACGATCGCCATGCCCGGGGAAGGATTTCCGCCGATCCAGAAAATCTCCGACATTGCCGTTTAAACCTCCACGAAGCACTCAACACGTTCGCGGACGCCGGGGATGCCCAGTCCAAGCGCGGATCCCTCTTCGATGAGCGGCAGGATCTTGTCGAAATCCGGTCCCGAGTGGAACCCGGTCAGTGCGATGCGTACGGGATGGAAGAGATGTTTGCCCTTGATGCCTGTAGCGCTCTTGATCTCGTTCATCCATGCCTTGAACAGGTCGGGCGCGATGGGCTGCGAATAGGTGCGCGCGCGTGCGCCGAATTCCCCCAGCACGGTGCGCGTGGAGTCGGCGGCCAGCACTTCAGCGTTTTCGGGATTGGTGCGGGCAAGATCGCAGTCGTAAAGGATCACCGGCGCGGCTTTGTCTGGAAGCTGGTCGAGATGATCGACATGCGGAACGAACACCGCCAGCAACTTCTCGAACCATTTCTTCATGGGTTCCGGACAAGTATCGCGGGGAGGCAGGTTGGCAAAATAAGGCCACGCCAAGGCTGCCAGCCGCGCGGGGTCGGCCTGCTTCAGGTAATGCCGGTTGAGCCAGTTCAGCTTGTCGAAATCGAAGATGGCGGGCGAGGGCGTCACCCGCTCCAGAGAAAATGCGCGCGTCAACTCGTCCAGGGTGAATGTCTCGGTCTTTCCATCTTCCGCGCCCCAGCCCAGCAGCGCCAGGTAGTTGACCAGTGCTTCGGGCAGATACCCCATCTCGCGAAAGGTCGAAATCGAAGTCGCACCGTGGCGTTTTGAGAGCCGCTCCCGGTCCGCGCCCAGAATGGTGGACAGATGCGCGAACTGCGGCACCTGCCAGCCGAAGGCTTCGTAGATCGCCACCTGCTTGGGCGTATTCGAAATGTGGTCGTCGCCGCGAATCACGTGGGTAATGTCCATCAGCGCGTCGTCGATCGTGACCACGTAGTTATAGACCGGTATGCCTTCCGACTCGCCGCTTTCTTCGGTGGTGGCCGAGCGGACAATGATGGGGTCGCTGACCGCCTCCGCCGCAAACACCACTTCGCCGCGCACCAGGTCGTGGAATCGCAGCGGGTGGTCTTCGATTTTCAGCCGCACGGCGAAGGGTTTGCCCGCGGCAAGGTTCGCATCCGCCTCTTCGGGCGAAAGGCGCCGGCACCGTCCTGAATAGATTTGCGGCCCGTGTTCGGCGGCCGCCTGCTTGCGCTCCGATTCAAGTTCCTCGGGCGTGCAGAAGCAGGGGTATGCCTTGCCTTCGCGAAGCAACTGCTCGGTGTGTTCGGCATAAATGGCCAGGCGTTCCGACTGGCGGTAGGGACCGTGCCCTCCCACCTCGGTGCTTGACCCATCGGGATTGGGGAGCGGGCCCTCGTCCCAGTTGAGGCCGAGCCAGCGCAGGTCCTCGATCAATTGCGCTTCATAGCGCACTTCGGAGCGCTCCGCGTCGGTGTCTTCGATGCGCAGAATGAAATCGCCGCCCATGCGGCGGGCGAAAAGCCAGTTGTAGAGCGCTGTCCGCGCATTGCCAACGTGCAGCAGCCCCGTGGGAGAGGGAGCGAAGCGAACGCGGATCCTTTCGTCGGTCATGGCAGTAATGATGATAGAACGGTGGGGCAACGATGCAGGTGGGAAGCCCTCGGTAAATAGTGGTATCCTTACTTCAAAGGAGCCTGGTAAAGATGCAACCGAGCAGCACCATAAGCAGCAAGGGCCAGGTCACGATTCCCATCGAAGTACGCCATCGGCTCGGTTTGAATGAAGGCGACAGAGTCGAGTTTGTCTTCGAGGAAGGCCGCACGTATCTGCGTCCCGCTCAACCCGACCGGAATGCATTCGAGTCCTACATCGGCGCTTTGCCGGCGTTCTCCACGCGCAGAGAGATCAATGCCTGGATCCGAGACATACGGGGCGATGACGAAGATGCGGAAACATGAGAACCGCAATTGACACCAATGTCTTTTCGGCGATCTTGTCGGGTGAGCCATCCGCGCCGGCTTTGGTAGCCCAGTTGGGCGCCGCGAAGCTTGAGGGTGCGCTTAAGGTCTCAGCGGCTGTGTTCGCGGAGCTTCACGCCTATCCGGGAGCGACACAACGATTCTTGTCGGGCTTTTTCGAGGCGACGGGCGTAATGGTGGATTACCCGCTCGAAGACCAGGTCTGGAACGAAGCCGGCAAGCGGTTTGCTCTTTATGCGATTCGCCGCCGAAAATCTTCCGGAACAAGTCCGAAGCGATTGTTGGCCGATTTCATCATTGGGGCTCACGCCCTGATCCAGGCAGATCGGTTTATGACGCTCGACCCCAGGCGGTACACGCAGGATTTTCCGGAATTGCATCTGCTATCCATACCTCGACAGCCTTGAATCATGGGCGGTCGCTGGATACACCAAAGAAGGCCGCTCCCGCCGGCCGTTACTTCTCCCGAGGACGTTTCGCATGCATACATCTGCCCGATCCTTGTTCGCATTGGCTGTCTGCTTGTGTTTCGCGCGTTGGTTCGCCCTGGCATCCGACGCGCCGCAGACGCTCACCCAGAAAATCGCTGGCATGGAGCGCAAGGACGGATTCTTCCCGCTCGACTGGGACTCGAGGACGGGCAAGCTGTACCTGGAGATTCCGCGCCTGGACCAGGACTTTTTGCTTCTCGATCAGTTGCCGTACGGACTGGGCTCGAACGACATCGGGCTCGATCGCGGCCAACTGGGGGAAGGGCGCGTCGTCCATTTCTCCCGCGTCGGCGGCAAGGTGCTGCTGATCCAGCCGAACCTCAGGTACCGCTCCTCGGCCTCCGATCCCGACGAACGGCTCGCAGTGACGCAGTCGTTCGCGGAGTCGGTGCTGTGGGGTTTTCCCATCGACGCCGAAGAGAACGGCCGTCTGCTGGTCGACGCGACCGCCTTCTTTCTGCGCGATGCCCACGGCGTTGCCGAGCGGTTGCAACGGACAGAGCAGGGAGCTTACAAGCTCGATGCCATGCGCAGCGCGCTGGCCATGGACAACACCAGGGACTTTCCCAAAAACACTGAGGTCGAAGCCATGCTGACCTTTGTTACGGAGGCGCCGCCCAAGGGGGAATTCGTCGCAGAGGTCACGCCCGATCCGCATGCCATTACGGTGCGCGACCACACCTCGATGGTGGAGTTGCCCGGCCCTGGCTACACGCCGCGCCGTTTTGATCCGCGGTCCGGCTTCTTCGCCGTGAATTTTCGCGATTACTCCGTGCCCCTTGGCGAGCGTCTCGATCAACGTTTCATCGCCCGCCACCGGCTGGAAAAGCGCGACCCCAAGGCCGCCATCAGCGAACCGGTCAAGCCCATCGTCTACTACGTCGATCGCGGCGCGCCCGAGCCCATCCGATCGGCGCTTGTCGAAGGCGCCAACTGGTGGGCGCAGGCGTTTGAAGCCGCCGGCTTCAGGAATGCTTTCCGTGTCGAAGTCCTGCCCGAGGGCGCCGACCCCATGGACATTCGCTACAACATGATCCAGTGGGTGCATCGCGCGACCCGCGGCTGGAGCTATGGCGAAGCCGTCACCGATCCTCGCACCGGGGAAATCATCAAAGGCCAGGTCACGCTGGGCAGCCTGCGCGCGCAGCAGGACTACATGATTGCCGAGGCATTGCTTTCGCCCTACGCCGAGGGCAAGCCGATTCCCAGGGACATGGAGGCGATGGTTCTCGCCCGCACCCGCCAGCTGGCCGCGCACGAAGTGGGCCACACGCTTGGGCTTGAGCACAACTTTGCCGCATCCTCGCTGGGCCAGGGCACGTCCGTCATGGACTACCCTCATCCCTGGGTCACTCTCGACGCCTCCGGCAAGCTCGACCTTTCGCACGCCTACGCTGTGGGGATCGGTGCATGGGACAAGGCCGCGATTCGCTACGGGTATTCGCAGTTCGCGGCGGGCGCCGATGAAGCCGCCGCTCTCGACAAACTGCTTCGCCAGAATGGGACCGACGGCTTGCGCTACATTACCGACGCCGATGCTCGACCCTTCGGCGGCGCGCATCCCGACGCGCACCTGTGGGACAACGGCGGCGACGCTCCCGCCGAGCTTACCCGCATCCTGGCGGTGCGCAAAGCCGCGCTCGCCCGTTTTGGCGAGCAGGCCATCCGGCCCGGCGAGCCGATGGCCCGCCTCGAAGACACGCTGGTGCCGCTCTATCTCCTCCACCGCTACCAGACCGAGGCTGCGTCCAAATGGATCGGAGGCCTGAACTATACGTACGCCGTGCGCGGCGATGGCGAGATGGTCACCGAGCCGATCCCGCGCGATCAGCAACTGGCCGCGCTCCACGCCGTGCTCGAGACCCTGAACCCGGAAAACCTCACCCTGCCTGAATCGCTCCTGCGACTTCTGCCGCCCCGTCCGCCCGACTATCCGCGCACCCGCGAGTCCTTCGGAGCCCACACGGGACTCACTTTCGATGCCGAAGGTCCGGTTGAAGCGGCCGCCGGACTCACCGCATCCCTGGTCTTGCATCCCAGCCGCGCCTCTCGCCTGGTCGAATATCATGCCCGCGACCCGCAGCAGCCTGGTCTTGACGAGGTGCTCGATGCGCTGCTGGCCGTCACGTGGAGATCTCCGCGTCTCACCGGCACGAAGGCTCAGACCCAGTTCACTGTTGAGGACATTGTTCTCAGCCAACTCCTTGGGCTTGCCGCCGCCAAAGACGCCTCAGGCCAGGCGCGGGCGCTCACCTTCGCTGCCGCCATCAAGCTCGAAGACTGGCTCAAATCGCAGACGTCCTCCCCGCCCGACCTCGAAAGCGCCGCTCATTGGGCGGCGGCCATCGCGACCATCGACCGCTTCCGGAGCGATCCGGCCAAGTTCGCTCCGGCTCCGGAATTGCCCACTCCGCCCGGCCAGCCCATCGGGACATTTGAAGAAGACGCACCCTGGTAGCCTGCCCGCGCATCTTGAATCTGGGGGTAAGGGATGAAAATTGTTTTATTTGGTGCCTCAGGCATGATCGGCAGCCGGGTTCTCTCGGAGTTGCTTCGCCGCGGTCATACTGTCACCGCCGTGGTTCGCCATCCTGAAAAAATCAAGGCGGAATCCGGCGTCATCGTGGTGACGGGAGACGTCACCGATCCGGCGGCCGTCGCTTCCGCGGCCAAGGGAGCCGATGCCGCCGTAAGCGCCTATGCGCCGCCGCCCACGGATACGGGCCTGCTCGCCACGGCGACGCGGTCCCTGCTGGCGGCCCTTGCGGAAGCAGGCGTGCGCCGCCTGATTATTGTAGGAGGGGCGGGAAGCCTCGAAGTGGCTCCGGGAGTCCAACTCGTGGATACACCCGCGTTTCCTGCGGAGTGGAAGGCTATAGCTCTCGCGCATCGGGACGTGCTGCCGATGCTCAGGCAAGCCGACCTCGACTGGTCGTACTTCAGTCCCGCCGCATTGATCGAGCCCGGCAAGCGCACCGGTAAATTTCGCCTGGGAGGCACGCGCCTCGTAGCCAACGACCAGGGGGAAAGCAAAATCTCGGCCGAAGACTTTGCCGTCGCGCTGGTTGACGAACTGGAAAACCCCCGGCACGTCCGGCAGCAATTCACCGCGGCGTATTGACCATCGGCATCTGGCTTTGAACCATCCGGTTGATCGGGTCTGTGACTCCGACCCAGGCCGGCCGGGAAACGACGGTTTGCGCGTCAGGTAAAGTGCTCCCACCCACGAGGCTCGAGCGGACCAACGGTGAGGCCGGTCGCGAGACGCACCGGGGCCTTGCCGGCACTTCGGCGTGTTACCTCGCCGATTCTGGTGATGGAGATCCCGCCGATACTGCGCGGCACCCGAACCGAGGGTCGTGCCGCGAACAGCAACTCGTAGTCCTCCCCGCCGTGCAGTGCCTGGTCGAGTGAGGCTCCTTCGGCCACAGGCACCATTCCTGCGTAGACCATCGCGCCGACCCCCGACTCTTCGCACAGATGCGCCAGGTCAGTGGAGAGCCCGTCACTCAGGTCGATAGCCGCAGCAGCCAGCCGCCGGCGCCGCAATGCCAAACCCTGCCGGATCCGCGGCTCAGGATAGAGATGTCGCGAAAGCGCGTCTTTGCCCGCATCCCGCTTCAGCCCGCCTGCCGCAGACAGGCCGGCAAGCCCGGCGGCCGCGCCCCCCAGACTTCCCGTCACATAAAGCAGGTCGCCTGGCCGCGCCCCGGACCGAAGAAGAGCTTTCCCGGCCGGCACCGCCCCGACCAGCACGATGTCCGCCAGTGCGACCGGAGATTCGGCGAGGTCGCCGCCGGCCAGCGGAGTCTTGTGCTCCCCGGCCAGGTGTAGCAGGCCGTCGTAAAACCGCGCCACCCAGCTGCGTTTTACGCCGCCCCGCCGCGCGCCGGCCGTCAACTCGCGAGGCACCCCCAGAGACAGAAACGCCGCTACCGGCCGTGCTCCCATTGCGGCCAGGTCGCTCAGGCCACGTGCCAGCGCCCGGTGTCCGATGCTTTCGGGCGGATGCCAATCGAGGCGGAAGTGGCGGCCGGCAATCGCCAGGTCCGTGGTCACAGCCAGTTCCTCGCCATCCCGGACTCGAAGCAGCGCGCAGTCATCGCCGATGCCGAGACGGAGGCTACGCCCGCGAGCGCCACTCGAAGCCCGGCGCCGGATCTCGCGCAGCAGATCCCGTTCGCCGCCGACTTTTCCCTTGCTCTTCGTTTTTCCCCCCATTGCTTGAGGATAGGGCAGGGGACCCGGCCCGGTCTGAAAATGATTTCAAATCGGGACACCGGGGAGTTGGTTCTTTAAGCCGATGAATTTAAATGTCTTGCTTAGTGGCGTCGTGAGATGCGCCGTTGGGAGCCCGTTTTTCCTTGTCCAATTGCGTTGACCCTCGAAGACCCCTTTGTTAGGCTGGTCAAACGTTCCGGTTCACGGTGCGCGACAGCCCGCGTGTATCAGGACGCATCATAATCAAAGTTGTCCTCATTCAGTACGAGTTAAGTGGACGGCGAATGCAACCCTGCCAAGGGCAGGGATGAGAGACAATGCATGCTACGCAAGCGCTATTACATTCTTTTTGTTGCCCGGGATGAAGACGGACGTGTGCGCAAGATACCGCTTCCGTTGCATTACGCCTACGGCTTCGTGGCCGCGGCCCTTATCGGAGCTTTCACAATCGTCGGACTGGCGGGGTCCTATACCCGCATGCTCCTGAAGACGGAGAGCTTCAACCAGGTCCGCGAAGAGCGCGAGACGCTCCGCAAGAACTACAAGCAGATGGCCCAGATCGCGCACGACCGCGATGTCCAGGTGGCCTCGCTGGGCGCCCTGGCCAGCGAAGTGACCGCTCTCTATGGGATGCGCCAGAATCGCATGGTTTCCCATGCGACTACGGCCGCCAAGGCCGCCGCCGCACCCACCCCTCAAACCCTGGCCTTGACGGATGAAGTGAGTCCTCAGAACGTCAAGGTATCGCTCGACCAGTTCTACGCCCTGCGCACCCAGGCCATGTCGGGCCGCATGACGCGCGCGATCGAAGGCGGCCTGTCGTCGGGATTCACGGGTGACTGGACTGTTCTTGCGGACGCTCCGTCGCTGTGGCCGCTGGAAGGCCGCGTGACGTCGAGTTTCGGGGAGCGCGAAGATCCCATCAACGGCGAAGGCGCATTTCACGCCGGGATCGATATTGCCGCTCCCTATGGATCCCCGGTGCGGGCCGCCGCCGACGCCGATGTGTCGGCAACGCGCATGGGCTCCGGATACGGACGCGAAGTAACCCTCGACCATGGGCACGATCTGATCACGGTTTATGGCCATCTGTCGGCCATGATCGTGGTGCCCGGGCAGCACGTCACTCGCGGCCAGGTCATCGGCTATGTGGGCCAGTCGGGCCGTTCCACCGGGCCGCACCTGCACTACGAAGTGCGCGTCCACATGGTGCCGGTGAATCCGCACAAGTATCTGCGCGCCAGCTATAACCAGATCGCGGTCGCCGAAAGCCACACGCTGGCTTCGGGCGGCGCCAACTGATCCTCATCGCTGCCTTGACTTGATCTGAAGACGGCTCCCACGCGGGGGCCGTTTTCGGCTTTGCGCTATTTTGCCGCGAGATGAGTCCGGCACCCGTCCATGGACAAATTGAACACGCCGGTCCCGACCACTTCCATGTTCAGGTTCGAGGGAATGGGGAGACCGTCCACCGTAGCGTAGGAGACCTGCACGTGCATCTCCTGCACCGGCACCGCGGCCTGCCCGACGGGCTCGATGTGGGCGTCGAAGCGGTTCACCAGCAAGCCTTTTTCGGTGGGCTGGTACGACGGAGCGAATTGGATCGAGACCCCGCTCGTGACCACGTCGAAATGCTGGAGGACCAGCTCATTGGAGAAAATCTCCGTCACCCTGGCGCCGTTCTGTTCGATGTGGATGGTGGTATCGGTGGCGGAGCGAGTGACGGTCATTCCTCCGGAAGTTGATGGAATCACTGAGCCGTCCACAAACGGCGTCCAGAACTGGAGGAAGCCCTGCACGGTCTGCTCCGTGGCCTGATGCATCTGGTCGAGCAGGCTGGTTGCGTCCGCGTCGAGCGGCTTGCCGGGGTCGGTCGTCTGCACCCAATCGACCGAAGAGCCGCCTCCCAGGCGCGCATGCATGGTGACCTTGACCGGCTTGAGAGTGGCGAGGCGCGGGTCGTCGTCGGCCATGGGCGCTCCCCTGGTGGCGCTCGAGAAGAGCTTGCGCCAGTCGGGATGAACTTCGCAGTCAAACCCCTCCAGCCCCGCTTCCCTGGTGGAGTAGTAGAGTTTGGCCGCCCTGGCCAGCAGTTGGTCATTGGCCTGGCTGTCGGACGGCGTGTCGTCCGGCCTGGCGCCAGCGCTGCCTGCGCTGGACACGGGCGGAGTCCCTTGCTGTGCCGCCGCCGCCATAGCAAACGCCAGGAAGAAGACGAACGAAACCGGCCGGCTTCGGGAAACGCAGCCGAACTTGACCATGCGGGAAACCTGCTTTCGGAGGGACCCAGTCATTCTGCCGTTTTTGCGCATCACCGCGCAACCGGCGCCGGCGCACGTATCATGCGTTGGTTCGGAATTTTCTTGAGGGAGACAGTCTTGACCTTACGCTATTTTTGCCTCGCCGCCCTGCTCTTGCTCACGCTTCCGGCTTTCGCCCAGGATCGCAACGCCGATGTGCAAAAGGCATTCGCCCGCGCCCAGCATCTGAAGCACGGGATCAACGCGTCGGAATGGTTCGCGCAATCGGCGCGGGACTACTCGGCTGCGCGCACCGACCGCTACACGGATTCCGCCGACATCGCGCTCATGGCGAGACTTGGCTTTGACCATGTGCGCCTGAGCATTGACGCGGTGCCTCTGGAGCAGTCGATGCAGCACGCCGGCGGACCCGCCGACGACTTTCTGGGCCGTCTCGATCGTGCCGTCGACGCGATGCTGGCCAACGGCCTCGCCGTCCAGATCGATATCCATCCCGAATCCCCTTACAAGCAGCAGGTCAAGAACAGCAATGAAGGGGCAGAGCGTTTCGCGATGCTTTGGCGCCGCCTGGCGGCCCACTACGCCGACCGCGATCCGGAGAAGGTGCTTTACGAAATCATGAACGAGCCGGAGGTGAACGATCCTTATCGCTGGGCCGGGATCCAGGCTGCGGCCGCGGCGGCCATTCGCGAGGCGGCGCCGAAGAATACCCTCATCGCGACCGGGCCGAATTACTCCAGCATTGCCGACCTGCTCACCCAGCACCCGCTCACCGACGGCAACGTGATCTACACCTTCCACTTCTATGAACCGCACGAGTTCACCCACCAAGGAGCGGGCTGGGGCGTGCCGTGGTGGATCTATACCCATGGCATCCCGTACCCGGCTACGGAAAGCTCCATGCACGCATCGGTGAGGCAAGTGCCGGACCTGGCCGACCGGTATCAATTCGAACGCTACTGGCTCGATCACTGGGACGCGCACCGCATCCGCCTGCAGATCGACGAGGCCGCCGCCTGGGGCAAGACGTACAACGTGCCGCTGATCTGCAATGAGTTCGGCGCCTATCGCCGCGTCACCGATCCGGCTTCGCGCATGAACTGGATCCGGGACGTCCGCACCGCCCTCGAAGCCGATAACATCGGGTGGACCATGTGGGACTACCGCGGCGGCTTCGGCGTGGTGTGGAAGCAGGACGGCCAGCCGGCCAAGGTCGACGACAAAGTGGTGGAGGCACTGGGTTTGAAAGAGAAGTAGGGGGTCAACCAGGCCGATCCGGGCGCCCCAGGTCTCGATTTTGAGGCCTGGAGTGTGAAGTGCCGAAATTTGCCTCAAAAACGAGGCAAAAAAGCCCGTTTTTGCACCATGCTTGCAACAATTTGCGATGGAATTTTTGCCGCAAATGTCTTATTTATATAAAGTTAAGTTCACTTTCACAGTTTTACAGCCCAGAATTTTTTTTTGCGCCGGGAGCTTCCGGACGGCAAAAACGCCGCAGGGGCAGAGTGAAGGCAGTTCCATTGTCTCCCAACGCGAGTTAATTTTATGCAAAGCGAACTCGGCTATTTGCCCACGTAGCTGACGTGCCAGATGGAATTGGTGCCGTCGTCGGAGACGAACAGCGATCCATCCGTGGCGACGGTGACGCCCACAGGGCGGCCCCAGACCGCATCGGTCCCGACCGTGAAGCCGGTGAGAAAGTCCTCGTACTCGCCGGTGGCGCGGCCATTCTTCATGGGCAGGCGGATCACTTCATAGCCGGCGCGATTGGCGCGGTTCCAGGAGCCGTGCTCGGCGGCAAATCCGTCGCCCTTGTACTCGGCAGGGAACTGCGAACCCTCGTAGAAGAGCATTTCCAGCGACGCGAAGTGGGGATTGACCAGGATGTCAGGGGTGATGACCTTGGCCTGCAGCTCGGGGTGTTTGCCCTGGTGGCGCGGATCCTGCACGCCGCCGTGCGGCCCCATGTAATACCACGGCCAGCCGTAGAAGCCGCCTTCCTGAATGTGGGTCACGTAGTCGGGAACCAGGTTGTTGCCCAGCGCGTCGCGCTCGTTGGTGGAGCACCACAGCTCGCCGGTCATGGGGTTGATGGCTTCGCCCACGCAGTTGCGGATGCCGTAGGCGTAGATTTTCACGAACTTGCCCGTGGGGGTGAACTCGAGCACGTCGGCGCGGTCCTTTTCCTCAGGATGAGTGTCCGGGTCGTCGACGTTGGAATGGGATCCCACCGACGCGAACAGCCTGGCGCCGTCTTTCGAGAAGATCAGGTCGCGCGTCCAGTGGCCGCCGCCGCGCAGCCGGCCGCCGCCGGGCAATTCGGCCAGATTCTCCATCTTGCCGCTGGCCTGCATGTCGCCGTTCTTGTAGGGGAAGCGCACAATCTGGTCGGTGTCGCCGATGTAGATGTATTTGGGGTCCGGCCCGAGCGGATAGAAGGCGATTCCGAACGGCTGGTGGAGCCCTTCGGCGAAGACCGCGGTCTGCTGCGGCTTGCCGTCGGGGCCCACGCCGCGAAACACCCGGATTTTGCCGGTCTGGCTCTCGGCCAGGAAGATGTCGCCATTGGGCGCGGTGCGCAGCAGGCGGGGGTTGTCGAGGCCGGTGGCGTACAGCTCGACCTTGAATCCCTGGGGCGCCTGCGGCCACGCATTGGCCGGCCGCGGGACAACCGAGGGGCCGTTATCCACCGACTCCGCCGGCTTGGGAGCGGGCAGGTCGGCCGCGGTCAGGTGGCGGCGGATGCCGGGCGATTCGTGGGCCGCATCGGTGAAGGCGGCATTGCCGGTGAGCACGGTTGGCTTGCCGTCGGCAGCGTACGCAGCGGGCAGACAAGAGAGGACAAGGGACAGGGCGAACGCCTTCTGGAAACGATACATGGGACCTCTTCAACGAGTGGTTGGGGAGTTTAAAGTTTGAGCAAACTCTTTGGGCTGCAGCACGATACGAACTCGCCCCTGTCTACTTCGATGCATGGGATCCGGACACGGCTTCACTTTGGACCTCAGAATCGCTGCCGCCGGCAAGGCCGGTGAACATGGCAACCGGCACGTTGGCCTTGACCACCACCCGATTGCGGGACTGGGTGACCTCCGCCGATTGCAGCAGTTCCTTCAAACCTTTGTTGGCGGCGTTGCCGCTGAGCGGCTCGGTGAAGCCGCGCGCCAGGGTGACCAGGGTGGCCAGGGAGGCCGCCTGGCTGGCTGCGGCTTCATTGGTAGGCGCGAACTCTTCCACGCGAAGCCGCAGGATGCTTTTGAGGCTGAGTTCGGGGCTGAGGCTGGCGACGATGGTGGAATCCGACTGCAGGGGAAGCTTGAAGCCGAAGACCGAGATGGCGCCGTTTTCGTTGAAGGGGAGTCCGATCTGGCCCACGCCCCAGGCCAGCGAGAGCAGCGGCACGTCGCGGAAATGCCGGGACAGCAGGGTAGACCCGGCGAAGGGGAGAGCGGCGGTGCGATGGCGGTCGAGGATGGAGTGGATTTTCTCGGTGGTCGGATAGTTGGAGACGGCCACCATGTCGTAGCCGACCTGGGTTACGCGAACGGTGCGGTCCTCAGAGGGCACGCTGAACACGGTGTGGCCGTCATAGGATTCGCGGCCCACGGCGTGGGACTCCAGCCATCGATTCAGGTTCACGCCGGTCAACTTGCCGACCAGGACCATGGAGTAGGCGGCGGGACCGTTGGGGCCGTTCGGATCGGGCATGCGATGCAGGGCAATGGCGACCTGGTCGAGGTCGCGTTCCCAGTCGATGCCCGTGGCCTGGACGAATTCCTCGTATTCGGGGACCCGCTGGGGGGGCTTCAGGTTGGCTTTGAAGAAGGTGCGGACCGGTCTGAGGTTCAGGTAGACAATGCCGTCGGACTCGGGCAGCAGGCGGGCGGCCTCGGGAGGGGCCTTGGAGCGAAGAAAGACTGCCAGCGCCAGCAAGACCACCACGGCTGCCACAACCAGAAGCGTTCTGCGGGTGCGCCTGTTCATTTCTCACGGCCAGCGAGGGCCGTCAGAGATAACCCTAACATCTCTGACTGTCCATTCCCGGGTGAAGAAGGCACAGCGTCGGCGGCATATTCAAGTGATAGTCGTGGTGTATGGGCGATCAGTTCTTCACTGTCATGGCGTCCGAGTTGACAGCTTTTTTGCCAGTTACCCCTTCGAGTCCGGCGAGGAGGCCACGATAGTCGTTTTTGTCGGCCTGAAAAGCAAATCCACCCTTCTTACCGCCATCGTCCCAGGTGATGCCGATGAAGTGCTTTTTAGATTTTGACAGGGCAAGCAAGGCGCCAATTCCAAGAGAAAAGACCGCCACTCCAATCGCAGCTCCTACCCGCCTGTGAACATCTTGTCCGTAGCTGATTTCCATGACCGCCGACGAAGGAATTACCGCGATCTCACCCTTGTTTTTCATGAGTCGGAGATTGCTTCCGTCGATGACGATTCGCAGGTCAGTTCCGGCCTTCAGATTTTGTATCGATCCACCGTCGTAGGCGATTTTGTAGCTGTTGTCCCCGGCAAAAGCGCTGATCGGAAAAATGCAGCAGAGAAAAAGTGCAATGAACCTCTTCATGTTCTATCCCCCGGTCGTTACGGTACCGACCGCAAATCGTCTTGGGCGGTGATAGCAAGCACAACTTCGAAAATCGAGGCAGAGTACGTTTCGAGCCGCGAGGACTTCGGCACAGGCGACCCATGTTCAGCGGGAGAAAATGCGCAACGCCCGGCCGACGGCCGTCACCATATCGCGAGAGCGTCGGATGAGGACGCCGCCAGCCCCGTTTGCGGCCTCGCGGCAATCCCCAATCAAGCCGATTTCGGTGGGCGGGTGGCGTCGAAATAGCGTAGACTCGGGTCGTTCCGCGAGATAGCTTTCCTATACCCCGGCAAGATCACCCCATTCACTCCGGAGGATTCATATGGCAGAAACTGGTCAGCGCGTCGGCGACTATGAAGTGATTGCGCCGCTTGGTGCGGGCGGCATGGGACGCGTCTACAAGGTCCGCAATGTGATTTCCAATCGCGAAGAGGCGATGAAGATCCTGCTGCCCGACTTCGCGGCCGACCCGGATCTCGCCGCGCGTTTCATGGCCGAGATCCGCACCCTGGCCGGACTCGACCATCCCGGCATCGCGCAACTGCGCACCGCGTTCCAGCACAACAACCAGTTCGTCATGGTGATGGAGTACGTGGAAGGCACCACTCTCGAGAAACTGGCCGAGCAGACCCGGATTCCGCTCGACCATGTCCTGGACTTCTCGATGCAGGTGCTGGCGGCGCTGAGCTACGCCCACGGCAAGGGCGTGACCCACCGCGACATCAAGCCGGCCAATATCATGATCACCACCCACGGGGTGATCAAGCTGATGGATTTCGGCATTGCCAAGTCTACCGGCGACATGCAGCTGACGCGCCCGGGAAGCACCATGGGGTCAGTGTATTACATGTCTCCGGAGCAGGTGCGGGGCGACAGCGTGGATGGGCGCTCGGACCTCTACTCGTTCGGGGTGACGCTTTACGAGATGCTGACCGGGCGCAAGCCGTTTGTGGCCGATACCAGCTACACGGTGCTCAACGCGCAATTGAACGAGGCGCCCAAGCCGCCGCTGGAGTGGAATCCCGCGGTTCCTCCGGCGCTGAACGAGATTGTGCTGCGGGCCCTGGCGAAGCGCCCCGAAGACCGCTTCCAGACCGCCGAGGAGTTTCGCAGCGCGCTGCGGTCGTCGGGCGAGCCGCAGACCGCCGCGATTCCGCAGCCAGGGATACCCGTGGCAGCAGGGACTGCGCAGCCCCTGCCGCAATCGGCGCAGTTCTCCACGCAGCCGCCGGGGTACGCAACGCAGCCGCCGTACACAGCGCCGCAACCGCCGCCGTTTACCCCGGTCGCGATGGCGACGCCGCCGCCAACCGCGGCCCGGCCCCGGCGCGGGCTGTGGATCGGCCTGGGTGCGGCCACGGCGCTGATTGCTCTGATTGCGGTGGCGTCGCTGCTTCCGCGGATCTTCTCAACCCACGCCAGCCCGAAGCCGGTGGTTGCGAGCGATACTGCGCCCGCAACGCAGGCGCCGCCGCCCGCCGAAGCCAGCGCGACACCGACTCCGCCGGCGGAGACGTCGACTCCTCCGCCGGTCGCGCAGCCGCCGGCATCGAGCGCACCTGAAACGGGGTCCAAGCCCGCCGTGTCCCGGCCGGCGGCTTCGTCCGGCGCGCATCCGGGCAGCGCCAAGCCGCCGCGAGAGCCATATGTATCGCCCACCGGCGCGACGGCCGCTGGCGGTGCGTCCACGCCGGCGGAGCCGCCAACCGCAACCGCGGCAGGTCCCACTCCGCGCGAAATGCGCGAGGCGCGGGACCGCTTCTCCAATCTCGAATCCCGGGCGGATGCGGCGCTTTCCGGAGTGGAGCAGATTCGCAGCCAGCAGCGATCGCAGGGCCTGGATTTGCGCGGCGACATTCTTGCCGCGATCAACCGGCTCCACCATCAACTGGACGAGACGCGCCAGGCGCTGGCGGAACGCGACCTCGACACCGCCAACGAATACATGGGCCGGGCCGACGCGGAAACTTCGCGGCTGGAGAAATTCCTGGGCCGGTAAGGCAGGCTGACGGCAACACAAAACGCCCTCCGCAAGCGATTGCGGAGGGCGTTTTCTCGTGGGTACTGGCGATCCGGGCTATTGAGTCACAGTCTTGATCGTGTCTCCGATCTTGAAGCCGGAGCCGGAAACCGGTTCGCAGACGGCCGAGACGTCGTCGACATCGGTGGCTTTTATGACCCCGACGGTGGTCGCGAGGCGGCGCAAGACGTTGCCGGTGGTGGGGTCCTTGATCTGCTTGGTGACCCGCTCCACGTTGAACTGGTCGCCCACCTTGATTCCGGCTTTCGCGCCGAGGTTGAGAACGATCTGGTTGCCCTCGACGGCGGCCACGACACCCTCCACTGTGATGGTGCGGGTTGCAACCTTGGGAGCCGAGCCCGCGAGTTCGGTGGAGAGCTTGTCAACCGCGTTCTTGGTGGCCTCGCCGATGATGGTGTTCTGGAAGTTGCTGGAGCCGAAGTCCACGGCGCCGCCGCCGCGTCCGTTCCAGTTGCCGCCGCCGCCGCCCATCCCGGTGCTGGAACGGGAGGAAGTTCCGGAACCCTCCGCGACGCCCAGGATTTCGGCCGTATCGATATTGACGAGGCGGGCGTTAATGACCACGTTGGCGTTGGATTTGGAATGGTGGATGCTGCCCAGCGCGCCGGTCCAGCCGCTGGCGCCGCCCCCGCCCAGGCCCTGGTTTTTGGTTTCGCTGCCGAATTGGGTGATGGTACCGACGATGATGGCGTCAACCCCGAGGAGCTTGCCGATTTTCGCGGCGCTGTTGGGGTCGGCGCGGTTGGAGTTGGAGAAATTCTGCTCGGCGAGGATCTTGTCCATGACGGCGCGCTCGATGACGGAAAAGCTGCCTTCCTTGACCAGATCGGTGACCAGCATCTGCTGGATACCCTTGCCGAGGTCCACATCGGCGCCAAACCAGGTCTGGGCCCAATTTCTGACGGCGCCGTAATCGAAATCGAGGATGGCGATGCGAGGCCGGCGCTTATTGGCTGTCTGGGCCTGCACCGGAAGGACGAGGACTGCGGCGAGAATGAAGAATCCGGCCAGGCAGGCCGGCACGAGGCGACGACGATTCATGGATTGATCCTCTGGGGTGAGCGCTTCAATGGAAGGTTCCCCCGGGTCAATAGTTCTGTCAAGTCAAATCGCGTTTCATCGGGAAGAGGCGAATTTTGCTTAGGCCGGATACGCCTTTTGCTCGCCGGGATAATGTGTGCTAACCTTTGAATCTGTGCCGTCGTACGTGCGCCGTAAGGGTGTGCCCGTACATTGGTTCAAAGCCGCCGGAGTTTTCCGGGTGGGAAGGCGGTTTCACTTCGTAGTGGGATCGCTGATCAGGGCTGGCGTAGCTCAGCTGGTAGAGCATCTGATTTGTAATCAGAGGGTCGGGGGTTCAAATCCCTTCGCCAGCTCCACTCAAAGAAACTGGGGCGGAGTCTGAAACAGCGGCAAGCGAGTTTTACCGGGGCCCGCGGTTGGGGCGCCGGGCCTGTCCTCTGCGGTAATCCCCATGAGGTGCATGCTCCGAAATGCCGGTCGATTCCGGGTTTTGCCGGAGGCTTCCGGGCGGGGCGGAATGCGCGAAAAGGGTGTTTCGCCGGACAGGTATGGGGATCCTCGCGGATGGTTCGCGGTCCGAGGGGGCTTGCGCACAGGTGGCCGAGCGGTTAATGGCAGCAGACTGTAAATCTGCCGCTCCTTGGAGCTACGGAGGTTCGAATCCTCCCCTGTGCACCAGGTTTTGGGTTTGTGGTTGAGGGGTTTGGCAATGCGCGAAGAACAGCCGGGAACGCGCACTGGTTCTGATTTGCAGCGCCGTTACCCGATTGCTCTTCTGTTGTATGGTGTTCTGGCGGTACTTGCCTGGTTTACATTGGGCGAGGGCACAGTGATCGTCTTCGGGAAGGCTGTAGAATTAAGACTCATCCCGGTGTTGATTCTGGCTACCTTCGCGCTCCGGACGGTTTTGGTCCGGCAGGCGGACAAGATTCGGCACGGCGAGTAAACGACAGCTATCAGCCTTGAGCTGCCAGCTTCTAGCTTGGGATGCGGGTGGAGCCTTCGCGGCTTAAGCCGGCAGGATAGAGCTAAGAGCTGAAGGCTAAGAGCGGAAAGCTGGTTTTTAAAGGGCTGATGTAGCTCAGTTGGTAGAGCACTCCCTTGGTAAGGGAGAGGTCACCAGTTCAATCCTGGTCATCAGCTCCAAAGTTCAAGCTATTAGCCGTTAGCTTTTAGCTCTTAGCTGGTCGGTGGATGGTTTTGCCGCGGCACCTTGAGCCGGCAGAAATCGAGCTAAGAGCTAACGGCTAAAAGCTAATAGCTGTTTTTTGCGGGAGTAACTCAGTGGTAGAGTCACAGCCTTCCAAGCTGTTGGTCGCGGGTTCGATCCCCGTCTCCCGCTCCAGGTTCTAACACAGAGAAGGTTTTTTCGGGGACTCAGAAGAAATGTTTGAACAAGCCGGCATTGCGGTTCAGGATCATCAGACCTACAGTCAATTGCACGCGCTGATCGATGCGGCCTTTGATGCGAGGGACGTCGAGGTTTTGTTGAACCGCGTGGTTCGCGCCGGGCTTCCGATTCGCGATTTTGAATCGATTCTGCAACGCGGATATCTCGGCAAGGACGCGATTGGGCTCTACGCGGCGCTTCCGGTTTCGGACCAGGGATTGACCCGCGAGCGTTACCTGAGGCTGGTGGAGAAGGTGGCGCCTGAATTACGGCAGCGGTATTTGAAGGCTTACGCGTATTACTGAGACGCAGTTGTCAGTTGTCAGTTTTCAGTTGTCAGTGTGATCGTGGAGATCGATGCGATTGAGGCTGGCAGGGAAGAAACTGAGAACTGAGAACTGGTTTTTTGGGGCTGGAGCCGGAATGCCGGCGCCCCGGGTCGAAACGGGAAGTTTATCAGTTGCAAGGGGATCGGTTGCCAGCGGAGGAAGGAGCAGGCTCCGGCTGAGAACTGTGAACTGCTTCACTACGAAAGGGATTTTGGACTTTTATGGCGAAGGAAAAATTTGATCGTTCGAAGCCTCACTGCAATGTGGGGACGATCGGGCATATCGATCACGGCAAGACGACGTTGACGGCGGCGATTACCAAGGTATTGCAGAAGCACAATCCGAAGAATACGTTCCGTTCGTTTGACTCGATCGACAATGCTCCGGAAGAGCGCGAGCGCGGCATCACCATCGCGACGGCGCACGTGGAGTACGAGACCAAGAACCGGCACTACGCGCACGTGGACTGCCCGGGCCACGCCGATTACATCAAGAACATGATCACCGGCGCGGCGCAGATGGACGGGGCGATCCTGGTGGTTGCGGCCACCGACGGTCCCATGCCGCAGACCAAGGAACACGTGCTGCTGGCCCGCCAGGTGGGGGTGCCTTACATCGTGGTGTTCCTCAACAAGTGCGACGCGGTCGAGGACACGGAACTGATTGACCTGGTGGAGATGGAAGTGCGCGAGCTTCTGTCCAAGTACCAGTTCCCGGGCGATGATGTTCCGGTAATTCGCGGCTCGGCGCTGGGCGCTCTGAACGGCGAAGCGCAGTGGGAAGCCAAGATCGACGAGCTGATGGAAGCGGTGGACAAGTCGGTGCCGCAGCCGCAGCGTTCGATCGATCTGCCCTTCCTGATGCCGATCGAAGATATTTTCTCGATTTCGGGACGCGGCACGGTGGTGACCGGCAGGATCGAGCGCGGCAAGGTGAAGGTCGGCGAGGATGTGGAAATTGTCGGCTTCCGGGAGACGCGCAAGTCGGTCTGCACGGGCGTGGAAATGTTCAAGAAGCAGCTGGACGAAGGCCTGGCGGGCGATAACGCCGGCATCCTGCTGCGCGGCATTCCCAAGGAAGACGTGGAGCGGGGAATGGTCCTGGCCAAGCCCGGATCGATCACGCCGCACACCAATTTCAAGGGCGAAGTCTACGTGTTGTCGAAGGAAGAAGGCGGCCGTCATACGCCGTTCTTCAAGGGGTATCGTCCGCAGTTTTACTTCCGCACCACGGACGTGACGGGTGTGGCGGAACTTCCGGCGGGCACCGAAATGGTGATGCCCGGCGACAACGTGCAGCTGGTTGTGGAATTGATCACGCCGGTGGCCATGGAGAAGGGCCTGCGCTTCGCGATCCGCGAAGGCGGCCGCACCGTGGGCGCGGGCACGATCAGCGAAATCATTAAGTAAAGTTCGTAGTTCACAGTTCGTAGTTCACAGTTAAAAGAGCCCGAAAGGACTACTGGACTGAGAATACGAACTAAGAACTGTGAACTATGGAACTGGGCAGCCGGCGAAGAGCCGGCGAAGCCTCGAATCGGTTAGGATAGAGAGATGCGGGAAATTGTGACATTGCAGTGCACTGAGTGCAAGGAGCGGAACTACTCGACGACCAAGAACAAGAAGACGACCACCGGGCGTCTCGAGTTCAAGAAGTTCTGTAACCGCTGCCGCAAGCACCAGCCGCACAAGGAAACGAAGTAACGAGAGACAGTTGTCAGTTCACAGTTCTTAGTTCACAGTTGGAAACTGGCCCGAGCGGTCTTTCACTGTGAACTACGAACTACGAACTGTGAACTGCTTTTAGGGGCGTAAGCTCAACGGTTAAACTGTCGGTCTCCAAAACCGAACTTGGGGGTTCGAATCCCTCCGCCCCTGCCAGTTTTGGAAGGCATTTTCCAAACCCCACCTGCGTGGGATATACAGCATGGTGAAGGCTCTTGAAAATGTTCGGTATCGGGTAAATGTTTCCGGCGGACGCCGGGAACCAAGGAATGGAAGTATGGCATCAAAGGCTGCAACAGTGAATGGCGAAGAGCGTCCGGCGCAGATCAAGAAGCAGGAGCCCAGCGCCGTCTCAAACCTCTCCGGGAACGTGGTCGGCTCCTGGCAGAAATTCACCAGCTTTCTCAGCGACGTGCGCGCGGAAACGCGCAAGGTGGTAACCCCCTCGCGCAAGGAAGTGCAAGCCACCACCTCCGTGGTACTCGTGGCTGTGTTTCTGTTCGGGGTCTTCTTCATGATCACCGATTTCATTTTCAACCGGGCCTTGCACGAGATCATCACCAAACTGGGTGGCGCGCAGTAAAATGCAGGAACCTCAGATCGAGAACATAATGGCCGAAGAACCGCAACAGACAGGCGAGCCGCAGCCGGAGCGCAATGAGCGCTTCAAGTGGTACATCCTGCAT
The DNA here is from genome assembly GCA_963730805.1 of uncultured Acidobacteriota bacterium. Classification (GTDB taxonomy): domain Bacteria; phylum Acidobacteriota; class Terriglobia; order Terriglobales; family Acidobacteriaceae; genus Telmatobacter. Next base: position 400,921 of record CAVSTL010000004.1, read on the forward strand.
GCCTACTCGGGCTTCGAGCGCAAGGTCAGGGAGTCGATCCAGAGCCGTGTGCAGGCCTTCGGGCTGACGGACCGGGTTGGCCGGGTGATGATTCCGACGGAACCCGTGACCGAGATCGTCAACGGCAAAAAGCGCACGGTGGAGCGCGTGTTTCTGCCCGGCTACGTGCTGGTCGAGATGGAACTCGACAACAATCTCTGGCACGTCCTCAAGGACACGCCCAAGGTGACCGGCTTTCTGGGCACCGGCGACAAGCCTGTGGCGCTCTCCGAGGAAGAAGTGAGCTCTATCCTCTTCCGCTCCGAGACCGCCAAGGAGAAGCCGCGGCTCAAGATCAAGTTTGAAAAGAGCGAACAGGTCCGCATCACCGATGGGCCGTTTGCCAACTTCAACGGCGTGGTGGACGAGATCAACGAAGATCGCGAGACGCTCAAGGTGATGGTGACCATCTTCGGCCGCTCCACGCCTGTCGAACTCGAGTTCGGCAAAGTCGAAAAGATTGAGTAGCGACAGCTTTTAGCTATTAGCTTTTAGCTTCTAGCCGGTTTGCTCACCTGGCGGGCGCCGGTTAAAAGGGAACGCCGATTGCTGCGCACCAAAATTCAAATGTTCGCATGGACAGCTAAGAGCTAAAGGCCAGGAGCTAAGAGCTGCTTCCAAAGGAAACCCATGGCACCTCCGAAGAAAATTACCGCGCAAGTCAAGCTGCAGATCGAGGCCGCGAAGGCCACGCCGGCGCCGCCCGTCGGGCCGGCACTGGGCCAGGCCCAGGTCAACATCATGGAGTTCTGCAAGCAGTTCAACGCGCGCACGCAGAACAAGGAAATGGCCGGTCTCATTATTCCGGTGGTGATCACCGTTTACGGCGACCGCAGCTTCACCTTCATCACCAAGACGCCGCCCGCGGCCGTCCTGCTCAAGAAAGCGGCCGGCGTCGCCAAAGGCGCGGGAACACCCAACAAGGACAAGGTGGGCAAGGTGACCGAAAAGCAGGTTCGCGAAATCGCCACCCAGAAGATGCCCGACCTGAACGCCGCTTCCATTGAGACAGCGATCAAGAGCATCAAGGGCACGGCCCGCTCTATGGGCATCGAAGTCGTGGCGTAAGCCCTTCATGGACTCGGTACCCCAATCTCTCCGCGCGAACCGCGAAGAGATTGGGGAGCGCCAGAGGCCTGCGAGGTTATCCAATCTGAAGTCCGAGTCCTGGCGGCCGCGAGATTCTTTCGCGGCCGTCTTGCTGTTTGCGGCCAGCGCGGCATTTGTTTTCTGGCAGAACTCGCGCGTGGCCGTGCTTTGGGATCTGGGCTATCTGCTCGACACCAGCTGGCGCATCGCCCTCGGCCAGATGCCGTATCGCGATTTCCCGCTGGCGCACGCTCCGCTGACGTTTCTGGTGCAGGCCGGGTTGATGCGGGCGGCGGGACGGCATTACCAGGCGGCGGTGGTGTATGCGGCGGTTGCGGGCGGGATTGCAACGCTCCTCGCGTGGCGCATCGGGCTGCGCGTGCTGCGGGCGACTGCATTGTTCGGCCCGGCAAGCTGGTTAACCGCGCTCGCGCTGGCTGCGCCGCTCACCGTTCTTGGGATCTATTCCGTCTACCCTCATCCCATTTACGACTGCGATTGTGTGCTGGCGATTCTGCTGGCCATCCTGCTGCTGGTTCGTCTCGCGTCCGAGCCGCACCCTGCTGCGGCTCTGTCTGCCGGAGCCGCGACAGTTCTGCCGCTGTTTTTCAAGCAGAACATGGGGCTTCCGTTCCTCGCGGCAATCGCCTGCGGCATGTTCCTTCTGCTCGCGGGAGATTGGACGCGCTCGCGTTCGCTCCGCACCGTGGGCCGGTCGCAACCCGCCCTTGTACTCGCAGGAATCGTCCTCGCACTACTGATTGCGCTGGCCCTGATTTCCGCAACGGCCGGACTGGGCAACTACTTCCACTGGACGGTGCAGTTTGCCGCCCAACGCCGGATGCCGGGGCTTGGATCGATGCTCGCGGTCTATAGCCAGCCAAGTTTCGTGTGGACGCTTCCCACCCTCGCCGCGGGCCTTATTCTCTGCCACACTCCGTTGATCTCGCGACTGTGGGCACGCGTGGCGGCTTTCTGCCTGATCGCCGCGCCGTTCGCCGGCAGCGTGATCTTCCTTTTTCTCGATGAGGACGCCGACGAGCGCGCCGACAACCTGCTGGCGCTGTGGCCGCTGCTGCTCCTTACAGTAGCCGCGGTGGCGCTGCTCGAACTGCGGCGCGGCATTACCTTGGGGAGGCTGATTCCGTTCTTTGTGCTGGCGGCGATTCACGGCACGTTTCTGTCGCAGCAACTGTGGGGATCGACATACGCTTTGTGGCCCCTGCTGATGGTGCTCGTTGCCGGCACTTTCGCCGCTCTTCCTCGGCCAGCACGGAGCATCGCCATTGGCGGGTCGGCGGCCGTCTCCGCGACGTTTGTTCTCTGCGGCGCCCTTTACGCCGTATCGTTCGAACGCCTCAGTTACATCAAAATCCCTGAAGGGCCGTTGGAGCGTTCGTCTGTGGCCGCCTTGCGCGGCATGGCGACTCGAGGGACGTTTCTTTCAAATTTGGATGAACTCGCGGACTTCGCTGCCCGCGAAATCCCGCAGAGGGATGCGATGGTGCTCTTGCCCGGGGAAGATCCGTTCTATTTCGCGACCGGGCGCACTCCGCAATTTCCGGTTACGCTGTTCGACCCCGCCACGGATCCTTACCCGGCTGAAGAGCTCTTTGCGGAAGCGCGGCGGCGCGACGTGCGGTGGGTGATCGTCAAGCGGGTGCTTCAAATCAACGAGAATCCGCTGCCCGAGGCGGAGCGAACGATGGAACTGGCCGGGCAGGATTTCGCGATATACCGCCGGCTCACGGGATATGACGTGTACCGGCGGCGATAACGGTCAGGCAGGGACACAGCACCCCCGTCGCCGCTCTATCCAGCGAATGCTCGAAGGCCGATTTGCCCCTGAACGCAGAAAAGCCGCTCCCATGGCTGGAAGCGGCTCTCGGCGAATTATTTCGGAGGGGCAGGCGTGAACACTTCGGGTCTGCGCCCCGGTTCCGGTTTCGGCTTGGGCTTGGGAGCTTTCTTGACTTCTTTCTTGCCTTTGTCCTTGTTTCCCATGTGTCCAAGTTTGCCACAGATCAGTCGTCAGTGAACAGGGTCAGTGGTGCGTCTCGAACCGAAGGGGTTACTTCTTTTCCTCGGGCGCGCGGGCCAGGCGATCGTGATTCAGGATGGCGTTGAACACCAGGCCGTAGGTTCCGATGGTTTCACCGCGATAGATGGGGTTGATTCCGAACAGCAGCACATTTCCCTCTCCGAGGTGGGCATCGACCACCACGGCGTGTTCGGCGATCGATCCGGCCTTGTCGAGCAGGCCGGAGAGCAGCATCGTCTTGGCGTCGCTGAAACGCAGGACTACGTCGGGCCGGTATTGAGGCGGAATGATCGAAGGATTGTTGCGGGTCTGCTCTTCGTTGAGCTTGCGGGCTTCCCAGGCTTGCTGCTTCTCGATCGGTTCGGCCGGGGCAATCTTGCGGCCCTGCGGCTCGTCATTGTCTTCGAGGCCGCCGCGGCCGGTGGGCCGCTCGGCATAGGGGTCCATGAGGATACGCGGGTTGGAACGCCCCACGACGCTGCTTATGTTGAAGGCCATTCCGGCGGCGCTCATCACGGGCACGTTGAGGTCGTAGCCGTTGGCGATGGGATTGTCGCGCGCGACGAATACCGTGTTGAGGACCGTGCCCACCACGCGCGCGTCGGCGGCCGGCGCAAGGCTCACTCCCGGCGCGAGACCGGTATCGATGGCGAACTGCGCCGTGTCCTCGCAGGTGATGAGAAGGCCGCCCGTTTCGACGAACTTCTTCAGGTGCGCGAGCCCGTCGTAGCCAAGCCCGGGACGGATGTCGTCGGTCGAGTCGATGACCAGGTTGGGGGTCAGGTCGGTTTTCTGCCAGGGCATGGCGTTGTGCCACTGCGGCACTCCGTTGAGGATGTCCGCCGCGGAGACGCGGCTTACGGGCGCGAAAACAATCACGTCATATTTCGCTCGCAGGTCCTCTTCCTTCGCCGCGGTCTGCGTGCTGATGTAGTCATAAGGCACGCCGGCCGTATCGAAGGCATACCGCCACCATCCCTCGGTCTGCGTAGCCAGCCAGGTGTGCATCAGCGCGATCCGCGGAGCCGTGACCGGGTGCGAGGCTACCAGCGGCGCCACGCTCAGGTGAGTCCCATCGAGGGCCAGGTCGTGCAGCGTGGTCCGGAGAGTGTCATCGGCAACCCCGCTGATCAGCAGCGACCCGGCGGCGAAGTGTTTGTCGCCCGCATCGAAGGGCTTGTCTGTGGCTTGAACGGTAGCGCCCTTCAGCTTGTAGACCAGCGCCAGCAGCGTGGTCTGGCCGGTGTTGGCCACCGCTACCTGGGAACCAGTTCCATCCAGCTTTCCGGCGAAGGCGGCGGGATCGTCCACCGGTTTCATCTCCGCCTTCAGAATCGCGGCATCGGTGACCCGCGTGACTTTGAGATTGAACAGCTGGCTGAACGACCACCCCGTGTCGTCGTAGGGATGTTTCTGCGGATCATCGGGCGCCCAGAATTGGCGATCGAGCAGCGCGTCGGCGGCGCGGGAATAGGGCTGGTCCATGCGTACCACGACCGAGCCCGCCGAGAACGTCTCCTGCTTCGGCTTGTCGCCGCGCTTCTCGCCCGGAACATCGCATGCGGCCGCCGCGGAAAGCTGTTGCACCTCGACGTGCTGGCGCTTGAGCACCTTCACCAGTTCGGCCAGGCGATTGGCATGGGCCTCGTCATTGGCGATCACGTAGGCGGCCGGCCCTTCCAGAGATGGCTTTTGCGCGGCCCGCTTGCTCTTCGCATAAAAGTTCTCGAGGAAATGGTGGGTGTGCTCGGAAAAATACGAGAGCGTCGTCAGCAGCGCGGTCTGTTCGTAATTGTTGTTGTCGCGCTGCGACCAGGTGACCACCGGCAGCGGCGGATTCTGGCGGTACCAGGTGCGCGAGTATTCTTCCGGGGTGAGGATGCGCTTCTCGGTATCGGCGCCGCCATTGCCGAAGGTCTCGTAGAGCCGGCTGATGCCGTTGTGCATGCCGGCCAGAAACATCAGGTAGCCGGGACTCCACGTATCGAAATCGCCGTGGGTGAACACCCCGGGCATCCCGAAGCTCTGCATCTGCGCCACGTTGTTCCAGCCCAGCTCGGCCCACTCGTCGCCCAGCGCCGGATCGACCCATGCGTTGTAGGGACCGTCTCCCACGGTGTTGTCGTAGAGGAAGGGAACCGATTCGTGCAGGTCGTGCAGCACCTGCGCGTGCCAGTCGAGATAGGTGTCGAGCACGTTGCGGGTGAGCGCGAGGGTCATGCCCATGGCGTCGCGATTGTTGTCGTGCGCCACGTAATGGCCCCAGTAGAGCAGGTGGGGCCAGTCCTTGCCGGGGTTGGCCTTGTGCCACTTGTAGATGTCCACCATGCGGTCGCGGCCGTCCACTTCGACCACCGGAGTGATGAGCACGATCATGTGGGAGCGGATGAACTTGATGTAGGGGGAGTCGTCCACGGCCAGCCGGTAGGCAAGCTCCATGAGCGCCGTGGGCGCGCCGGTTTCGGGCGAGTGGATGGTTCCGGTGATGTAGTAGACGGGGTAGGAATGATCAATCAGGTCGCGGGCTTTCGCGTCGTCGAAGTGGATGGTGCGGGGGTCGGCCAGTTGCGCGAGGCGGGTCTTGTTCTCTTTCGCGCCCGCAAGCAATTCAGGATCGGCGACCGCGGCGGCGATCATTTCCCGGCCCTCTTCGCTGTGGCCGATGGTGAAGACCTTGACGCGCGGGCTCGCCGCCTCGAGCATGCGGAAGTACTTGTACACGTCTTCGGCGTAGGGCAGCATGTCGGGAGAGCCGGACACGTCGCCGAGCACGCTGGCCGGCGTGGGCACTGTCTTCGAAGCGGGCAGATAGTCGACCAGGGGCGAGATAAAGGACGGATCGGTCGTGTACTTCCTGATGTGCTCGGTGTACTGCGGATCGATGGGCTGGTTGGGATCGCGGGCGTAATTGCCATTCAGCGACTGGCCCTGAGCGGCAAAGGCCGCACACACCATGGCTGCAAAGAACAGCGTTGAAGGACTCAGGGGCCTCAATGTCACAGGGATTCTCGCCGGGGTAGAAGGTGTCACGAAGCAATCACGTGAATAGCATCACGTTACACGGGCGATGCGGCGGGGTACAAATGCGGGAAGGACCGGGATGTGGTTACCGCTATCGGATCAGAAAGTTTGTCTGAGTGTAGAATTGCTTCCATTCGGGGAAAGCGGAATGACGCGGATTCTACGGAGCCTTTCGAAATGCCGTGTCCGCATGGGGGCCGTCTCACGTTCCCGGGCTCTGGGGTCGCACAGGCTGAGCGGGGGCGGAAGCCGACTCGCTCGGACGAGATTTGCGGCGGGGCTGACCGTGGCCCTGGTGCTGGGCTGCCCGGCTGTGTTTGGCGCCACCGGCGCTGTCGTGGGCGTCACCCCGATCCAGGCTGAACTGATGGCCGACATGAACTCGCACCTGTTGCACGAAGGCGCGGTCGTCTTCGCCCGTGTCACGGTCGATTGGAACGGGACGGGCTGTGCCCTGAGGAACGGGGCGATCGTGCAAGGGAATGTGGTTTCCGTGACTCCCTACCACCGCCAGGGCAGCAAAGGCTCCGAGCTTGTGCTTGCGTTCACCAAGGCGCAGTGCGGAGATCCCAAGCTGGGGGCTTTCCAGTTGCTGCTTGCGGCGGTCGCAGCGCCGCCGCAGAACAGCGATCTTGGCATCCTCACTTCGGCCCTGCCGCTGTCCACCGCCGGCTCGGGATTGGATCGCTCGAGCGGGGCCCTGGCTGCGGTGAAGACCATGCAGATGAGCACCGGTATCAACTTGCAACTGGAGACACCGATCCATCAATTCCCGATGATTCCGAACATGAAGATGGGGGATGTTTCGGGGATCGGGGGGGTGAAGCTGAGTGTGGGGACGGGGCCTGACAACAGTTCCGTCCTGACGTCGAAGCACCACGACGTTGCGTTGGAAAAGCACACCCTTCTCCTGCTGGTTCCTCTCCAGGCGACGTTGATCCGTTCTTCGGCCGGCGGCGCCGCGGCTCAGCCGGCTGCGGCCGGCGTTCCCGGCACCAGCCATACAACTTCGGATGCAACCATGGCGAAGGCCGTTCCTCCGCCCGTCGAGGATCTCGACAGTTGCGGGCCGCCGGAATGCAGCGTGGCCTTGCCGGCCGGCATCGCCGGCGAGGGTGCCCGGGCCAAAGCCTCGATCTCCCTGCGCGAGATTGGCTATGCTCCGCGTCCGCAAAGGCGAATGGAAACTTTCGATCATGATGAGGTCCTGGCCTATCTCAGTCCCAGGGAACTGCTGGTGGCCTTCAATCCGCATCTTCTTGTACCCCGGCATCGGCTGGGACCGTCAGGATGGACCGTCCGGGTGATCCGTGCGGCGCTGATTGACACCGAAACTCAGCGCGTCCTGCGCACCGTGGACTGGGACTTGCCCGACAACGGCGACTACCTTTGGGCGCTGACCGAGGGACGAGTCCTGGTGCACGTCGGGTCCGAACTTCGCGTCTATGGCGAGGACCTGCATATCCTAAAAAGGATTCCGCTGGAGGGGCCGCTGAATTTTGTGCGGGTCAGTCCGGACGGAACTTTCCTAGCGGTGGGTGTCACCCATGAGCGTCACACGCCGGAGTTGCATGTCCAGCTCAGGGAGAGTCTTGAGGGTGATCCGGAAGAAGACGTCAATGTGGTCGTTTTGAATCAGGATTTCGAGCTGATCGCAAAGTCCTCGACCGCTTCCGGAGTGATGGCGCCCACGCTCCTGGACAAGGGGCAGGCCAGGCTGCTGGCGCAGCCGAACCTGCGCTACCGGGTTGCGTTTTTGACCTGGGATAACCAGGCATCGACGCTGGCCCGGTTCAGCTCCCGGTGTACTCCTGAGCTTTCCGGCCTGGCTCCGGATCTGATCTTCCTGGTGAGCTGCGACAAGCAGACCGGGGTGCGCGAATTCCGGGTGCTGCGCTCGAACGGGAAGCTGGCTTTGAAAGGTGGTTCCGGTTCCGAGGATTTCGACCACGTCGCCAAGGCCAGCCCGAACCGCCAGACCTTTGTTGTGAAGACGGTGCAGTCCACGATCCCCCTGACGGCGAGCGGCCGTTTTATTGAAGAGGATTTGTCTACGGCGCAACTGGAAGTCTATAGGGCGAGTGACAGCAAGCGCCTGCTGGGCGTGCGCGTCGGTTCTCCGTCAACGAGCCGCGATGGGTACGCCCTGGCGCCGGACAGCTCGGCGCTGGCGGTGCTGACCCGCGGCCAAATCTCGATTTATTCCATAGCGAAGAATTGATCCCGGGTCATATGGTTTCCCGAGCCGATCATTTCCACGGGCGGGTTTCTTTTCGAACGTCTACCCAAAAACAAATGCGCGCCGACTCGGGTGAGCGGCGCGCACTGCCTGGTTACCGATGGTTGATTACATGCCTGAGCGGGCCACGAAGACCTGCTGGGGGGCTTCCACCTTGCCGGAGATTCCGTTCACCTTCAGCTTCATGCTGGCCACATCGGGCTTGCCCTTGAGCGGCGTAGTGAAGCCAACTTCATACTGATTTTCGAGGCGCCGTTCCAGGTCCTTGAAGTAGGGCTGGAACGAAACCGGGTTTCCATATCCCTGCCAGTAGCTGTTGCCGCCGGTGGCCTGGGTGACGTTCAGCAGCAGGTTCTGGCCGGCATCGGTTCCATATTGGCTGCGGTCGAAGCGGCCGCGGTTCTGCCAGTAGATCGAATAGACGACCAGGCCGGCGCGCACCGAGTCGTTGATGGAGGCCTGCATGTAGGGGTCCTCCGGATCGTAGCGCGGATTGTAGTAGTCGATGCCGTCGGTGATCATGACCACGACGCGGCGTGCTGCGCGATCGTTCGAAGGCCAGTGCTGCGCCAGGTTCGACAGGGCGAAGTACGGGCTGGCGCTCGCGCCCGGGAAGCCGGCGGGCAAGTGGACACCCTTCAGAGCCTGCTGGCGGTCGGTGGTCAGCGGGGTGGCCAGCTGCGCCGTCCCGTTCGCCATCCACGCGATCGACACCTTAGCGGCGGGAGGAAGGTTCTTGACAAAATTCCCGACCTCATTCAGCTGCGTTCCGAGACTGGTCCGGGCGCCCGAGTCAATCAGGATGACGACTTCCAGCCGGTCGTCCTGTCCCCGAAGCGGAGTCCAGTTGGTGATGGTCGAATCCTTGCCGTTCACCTTGATCCGCAGGTCCTGTTGCGACAGGGTAGCCGACGCCGCTTCCGCGTCGTGGGCCGGCAGGACGGTGATCACCGCCTGGCCGCGTCCCTGGTTTTCGTTTTGGGGAAAAGCCGGCGCCGCGACCATCAATGCCCCGGCGGCCAGACTCATTGCTAACGCGATCTTCTTCATCTCAGTTGCTCCTCTGAGGCGTTGGTTTTGGGTCGGCCATTCGCCGGCGCTTCGCCTCGTACCACAACCACTTGTTCCAGCTAATTGGACACAGGGGGTTGAGATTTGTTGCGGGGAAATGGGGATTTTCGCGCCATCCATCGGCTTCCAAAATGAATGTAACTTTTTGAAGGGATGGAACATCTAACAGACACTGCTCTTTCAAATGCGGTTGTCGGCCGCTTAGCGGATTGCATTTGGGCAAGCGCTCCTATATGATCCAAAGATGTGTCCGGACCCACATCCGGACCGTCAATAGCACCACGGCTGTTGGGCCCCGGCTGGGAGGCGACAGGTACGTTGCCCGGGCAAGCGGGTTCTTCTTAAAAAGAAGCTGGCAATCAGCGGTGGGAGACGAGGGAACATGGCCAAAAAGGTCAGCAAGAATATTGCGAAGGCGCGCGCTGCTATCACCCAGCCGGCCTATGCCCTGCCCGAGGCAGTCGGGCTCCTGCAGAAAGTCAAATACGCCAAGTTTGATGAAACCGTCGACCTGACCCTGCGACTGGGTGTCGATACGCGCCACGCCGACCAGATGGTTCGCGGCACGGTTGTTTTGCCGCACGGGCTGGGCAAGTCGAAAACCGTGGCGGTGATCGCCACCGGTGACCGCCAGAAGGAAGCCCAGGATGCCGGCGCCGACTTCGTGGGCGGCGAGGAAATGGTCGAGAAGATTCAGAAGGAACAGTGGACCGCGTTCGACGCCCTGATCGCCACGCCCGACATGATGAAGGTGGTTGGCCGGCTGGGCAAGATCCTCGGCCCCAAGGGCCTGATGCCGAACCCGAAGACAGGGACCGTGACCATGGACGTGGCCTCGGCGGTAAAGGAAATCAAGGCCGGCAAGGTGGAATTTCGCGCCGACAAGACCAGCCTGGTGCACGTGCCGGTGGGCAAGCTGAGCTTTGATCCGCAGAAGCTGGTGGACAACGCGACCACCGTGATTACCTCGATCGTGCGCGCCAAGCCTTCGGCAGCCAAGGGCAAGTACATCAAGAGCCTGACGCTGAGTTCGACGATGGGTCCCGGAGTGCCGCTGGATTCGGCAGTCGCGGACGCGGCCGGCAAGCACTAAAAAGGCAGTTGACAGTTGTCAGTTGACAGCGTTGGATCAGCCCGCGGATGTGCATTGGCTGGAATCCCCGCAACGGCGGGGACAACGCGGGTACAAAGAATTGGGAGCACGGCAGGATTTCAGGTTTGTCGGAGTTTTCAGGACTGAGAACTGACAACTGAGAACTGACAACTGTGCGGGAGCACACAATGGCGATTTCGAAGCAGAAGAAGCAGGAGAAGGTCAAGCAGCTCGCCAAGGAGCTGGAGACCTCGACGACGGCGATTATCGGCACGTTTGCCAAGCTGACGGTGGCGCAGGACTTTGCTCTGCGCAAGATCGTTCGCGAGGCGGGCGGCAAGTACCGCGTGGTGAAGAACAAGCTGGCCGCGATTTCCAGCCAGGGCACGCAGGTTGAGGGCGCGCTCAAAGGCCTGAAGGGCGTGAGCTCGGTAGCGTTTACCTCGGGCGATCCGGTGGTTCTGGCCAAGGGTTTTGCCAAGTGGGTCAGCGAGAATGCCGAATTCAAGTTCAAGCTGGGCATCGTTGACGGCAAGGTGATCAATGTCGAAGAGGTGAAGGCGCTGGCGACCATGCCGGGCAAGGAAGAGCTATTTTCGAAGCTGCTCTTCCTCATCAACTCTCCGGCGCAGCGCCTGGCGACCGTGATCAATGCCACCGGCCGGGATCTGGCCGTGGTGATCAACCAGGGCGTGGAGAAGGAAAAGTTTACGGCGGCGTAAAAGCAGCCAGTTCTTAGTTCGTAGTTCACAGTTCGCAGTAGTTCACAGTTCGCAGTCAGGGCAAACCACTGTGAACTAAGAACTATGAACTGTGAACTCAAGAAGGTTTGCAGCTAGTTCGTAGTTCACAGTTCGCAGTCAGGGCAAACCACTGTGAACTAAGAACTATGAACTGTGAACTCAAGAAGGTTTTGGCAGCAAAGGCAGGCGGAAGGGCGCGGGTCTGGGCGCATCGGAAACTTCCCCCCTGAGTTTGCGGCCGGGGATATCAAATTCAACGGTTTTGATTGGAGAAGAAAATGGCGGATCTCGCACAGTTGGAAGAACAAATTGTCAGCCTGAGCCTGCTGGAAGCGGCGGCCCTGGTGAAGAAGCTCGAAGAGCGGCTTGGCGTTTCGGCGGCGGCAGCGGCCCCGGTGGCAGCGGCAGGCGGCGGGGCGGCGGCGGCTCCCGCGGTTGAGGAGAAGACCGAATTCCAGGTCATCCTCAAGGATGCGGGCGCCAACAAGATCAACACCATCAAGGCTGTACGCGAGATCACTTCGCTCGGCCTGAAGGAAGCCAAGGACCTAGTCGATGGGGCTCCCAAGGCGCTGAAAGAGAATGCGACGAAGGACGAGGCGGAGGCTATCCGGAAGAAGTTCGAAGGCGTGGCCACGGTCGAAATCAAGTAGATCGGAAGACGGAGTCGGGCAAAATGGCCCTCCACTTGCAGGCACGGGCAAGACGCGCTACGATATGAAGTGCGCGTCTTTCCGTCTTGTTCCAGTTTTGAACCTGGGATAGACGGGTTGGGGCTGCGCGTTTGTTTTGAAGTGGCAATGGGCAATGAGACTCAGTTGGCCGGGGTCATAGCCAAGCACTCCGGCGGCGGGCATCGCACGAGATTAAAGTGCCTTAGAGTCAATGGGTTAGGCGGAATCCATTGACGGTGGCGTTGACGAATCGGACGCGAGCGGCAGAAACGACCTTTGGGATCGGCGAGAGCAGGGATTGAGAATTCGGATGGGAGCACTGGCAGCCAGCCACGCTCGTGAGGCATTGTGCCCTTGCGAGCTTTTCGTGTCTCCTTTAGCGGCGGAAGAGGCCTTTCAGGCCTGATTCGCGTCATTACGCACAGGACCTCCCGTGGCAGTCTTTGGGATCTGCGCGTTTCCTGATCTCGACAGTGCGCAGTCTAGCGCACATCCCGAATGGTCTTCAATGTCCCAGGTCAATTTTCGCGGCGAATTCACGAACTCACGGCTTGGCATGAACGGAAGCGAATGCAGCGGCTTGTGCAAGGCAGGCCGGGGCATTTGGGCTTGATGCGATTTCAGGGGCTGGCTTCTGACGGTGAGCCAGTTCGATTTTTCGATTTACTACCGTACTTTTGCCGGCGCTCCGAGGTTCGAGTCGCCGGCCCGGACCGGGTCCCGTCGGCGACCCGTGCCGGAATCAAGAGCCTCAGGAGTGATGCATGCCTAACGAGAAGCGCGCGATTCGGAGCCGGCTTGATTTCTCAAAGATTCCCACAGCAACGCAAATTCCCAACCTGATTGAAGTTCAGCGCCGTTCGTACGAGCGTTTTCTGCAAATGGACAAGCTACCCAACGAGCGCGATGACTCGGGGCTGCAGTCGGTGTTTGTTTCGGTGTTTCCGATTACCGATTTCCGCGGCATTTCGCAGTTGGATTTCGTGGATTTCTCGATCGGCAACTGGGAGTGCAAGTGCGGTCACTTGAAAGGCCTCCATCACCTCCGCACCGCCTGCGTGAACTGCGGATCGATGGTGATCACGGACCCATTCCTGCCGGGCGACGTGCTCTGCCCCAAGTGCGGGCACTACAACAAGAACACCCCCGACTTCTGCAACAAGTGCGGCGACCCGGTCAGCCTGCAGCTCAAGTATGACCAGCAGGAGTGCGAAGAGCGCGGCATGACCTTCTCAGCCCCGCTGAAGGTGACGGTGCGCCTGACGATTTACGACAAGGACCCCGAGACCGGCAACAAGACGATTCGCGACATCAAGGAGCAGGAAGTCTTCTTCGGCGACATTCCGCTGATGACGCCGAACGGCACGTTCATCGTGAACGGGACCGAGCGCGTGATCGTTTCGCAGTTGCACCGTTCGCCGGGCGTTTTCTTTGAGACGGCCAACAACCGCACCTACTTCCTGGGCAAGATCATTCCCTACCGCGGATCGTGGGTGGAGTTCGAGTACGACCAGAAGAACACGCTGTACGTGCGCATCGACCGCAAGCGCAAGTTTCTGGGCACCATCTTCCTGCGGGCGCTGGGACTGCGCAGCGACGAGGAGATCCTCAAGACCTTCTACACCGTCGATCGCCTGCACATTCAGGACGGCAAGCTGTTCTGGGCGGTTCCGCAGGACCCGAAGTCAACGACCCACCTGGTCGGGGCCAAGCCGGCGCACGCGGTGCTGAACAACGGGGAAGAGATTGCGCACTCCGGCCGCAAGATCACGCCCCACAGCATGAAGGCGATTCGGGCCGCGAATATCGATCGCATCGAAATCGAAACTGCCGAGCTCGATGGGGCGCTGACCGCCTCGGACGTGGTCGATCTCGCCACCGGCGAAGTCGTGGTCGAAGCCAACGTCGAGCTCACCGCCGACCGCCTGCACAAGGTGCTGTCGAGCGGCGCGTCGAGCTTCGAAGTCTTCTTCCCGGAGCGCGACGACGTGGGCAACATCATCACCAACACGCTGAAGCGCGATTCGATCCGCAAGCCTGAGGAGGCGCTGATCGAAATCTACCGCAAGCTGCGGCCGGGCGATCCGCCGACCCTCGACACCGCCACGGCGCTGTTCGAGGGCATGTTCTTCGACGCGCGCAAGTACGACTTCTCGCGCGTGGGCCGCCTGAAGTTCAACATCAAGCTCTACGAGAACCAGGATGCCACGCCGCTCGATCACCGCACCCTGACGCCGGAGGATTTCTACTCGACCATCCGTTACCTGCTGAAGCTGCGCAAGAACATCGGCATGGTGGATGACATCGACCATCTGGGCAACCGCCGCGTCCGCGCGGTCGGCGAGTTGATGGAGAACCAGTTCCGTATCGGCCTGGTGCGCATGGAGCGCGCCATCAAGGAAAAGATGAGCGTGTATCAGGAACTCTCGACGGCCATGCCGCACGACCTGATCAACGCCAAGCCGGTGATGGCCGCGATCCGCGAGTTCTTCGGTTCGTCGCAGCTGTCGCAGTTCATGGACCAGACCAACCCGCTGTCGGAAATCACCCACAAGCGCCGCCTGTCGGCACTTGGACCGGGCGGGCTTTCTCGGGAACGCGCCGGATTCGAAGTCCGCGACGTGCACCCCACCCATTACGGCCGCATCTGCCCGATTGAAACGCCGGAAGGCCCGAACATCGGCCTGATCAGCTCTCTGTCGTGCTTTGCGCGCATCAACGAATACGGCTTCATCGAGTCGCCCTATCGCAAGGTGAAGGACGCGCGCATTCTCGATTTCGTTGAGATCACCAACGCCGGCGAAAGCGGCCTGCGCGTGGGCGATCACATCGAGAAGGAAGAAGCGGGGCGCCTGAACGCAAACCTTAAGAAGGCGGGAAAGCGCTCCATCGACCACATCCCGTTCAGCTTCTACCTGTCGGCGTGGGAAGAGGACAAGCACACCATCGCCCAGGCCAACATCGAGTTCAACGTGGAAGGCGTGATTACCGAGGACCTGGTGAATGCCCGCCGCCAGGGGAACTTCGTGCTGGTGAACAAGGCCGAAGTGGACTACATCGACGTTTCGCCGAAGCAGCTGGTTTCGGTGGCCGCGTCGCTGGTGCCGTTCCTCGAGCACGACGACGCCAACCGCGCGCTGATGGGGGCCAACATGCAAAGGCAGTCCGTTCCTTTGCTGGTGGCCGAAGCTCCGCTGGTGGGCACCGGCATGGAAGGCGTTACGGCGCGCGACTCCGGCGCCGTGGTGCTGGCCAAGCGCAACGGCATTGTGGATTCGGTCGACTCCGAGCGCATCATCGTGCGCGTTGAAGGCGAGCATCATCCCACGCAGTTGTCGCGTGAAGTGGGTTCGGATATTTACACGCTGATCAAGTTCAAGCGGTCGAACCAGAACACCTGCATCAACCAGAAGCCCGTGGTTCGCGAAGGCGACCGCGTGGTCAAGGGACAGGTGATCGCCGACGGTCCTTGCACCGAGCAGGGCGAGCTGGCGCTGGGACGCAACGTCCTGGTCGCCTTCATGCCGTGGCGCGGTTACAACTTCGAGGATGCCATCCTTATCAGCGAAAAGCTGGTGCGGGAGGACTATTACACCTCGGTGCACATCGAGGAGTTCGAAATCGAAGCCCGCGACACCAAGCTGGGGCCCGAGGAAATCACGCGGGATATACCCAACGTTTCCGAGCACGCGCTGCGCGATCTGGACGAGAGCGGCGTGATCCGCATCGGCGCCCAGATCAAGCATGGCGACATCCTGGTGGGCAAAGTGACGCCGAAGGGCGAGACCCAGCTGACACCGGAAGAGAAGCTGCTGCGCGCCATCTTCGGCGAGAAGGCCGGCGATGTGCGCGATGCTTCGCTCACCTGCCCTCCGGGAATCGAGGGCACGGTGGTCGATGTTCGCATCTTCAGCCGCAAGGGCCAGGAGAAGGACGAGCGCGCCAAGCTGATCGAGGCGGAGTACGTCGCCAAGCTCGAAAAGAACCTGGGCGACGAAATTCGAATCCTGACGGACGAGCGTTTGAAGCGTCTCGAGGCGATTCTGGGCAGCAAGGAAGTGCTGGCCGACCTGCACGACGAGCGCACCAACAAGCGCCTGTTGACCAAGGGTGTGCTGCTCGATCGCGAGACCATCGAGCGCATCTCCACCAAGAACCTCAAGCGCATCCGCTACGCCGACAAGGACCCCCGCGTCAACGAGCAGATCGATGAGATCGAGGAGATGACGTCGCGGCAGATCGAAGTGCTGCGCAAGATCACCAACGAGAAAATCGGCAAGCTGCAGAAGGGCGACGAACTGCCTCCCGGCGTCATCAAGCTGGTGAAGGTTTACGTAGCCATGAAGCGCAAGCTGAGCGTCGGCGACAAGATGGCCGGACGGCATGGGAACAAGGGCGTCATCGCGCGGATCTTGCCCGAAGAAGACATGCCGTACCTGCCGGATGGCACGCCGGTCGAGATCGTTCTCAACCCGCTCGGCGTTCCTTCGCGTATGAATGTCGGCCAGATTCTCGAAACGCATCTTGGCTGGGCCGCACACGGGCTGGGCAAGAGGATCGCCCAATTCGTTCGCGAGAACAGCGATGTTCAGGCCACGCGTGACCTGATGAAGAAGGAGTTCGCGGGAACCGCAACGCTGCGGCAATTGGAAGAGCTCGACGACGAGACGCTTCTGCGTGTCGCCGCGGGCATGGAGCGCGGCATCTGGTTCGGCACCGCGGTGTTCGACGGCGCGCAGGAAAGCGAAATCAAAGCGCTGCTGGCCGCGGCGGGGCTGCCGTCTTCAGGCAAAACCGCTCTGTTCGACGGCATGACCGGCGAACAGTTCGAACAGCCGGTTACGGTGGGCTATATCTACATGCTCAAGCTGTCCCACCTGGTGGACGACAAGATTCACGCTCGCTCCATCGGGCCGTACTCGCTGATCACCCAGCAACCGCTGGGCGGCAAGGCGCAGTTCGGCGGACAGCGCTTCGGCGAAATGGAAGTGTGGGCGCTCGAAGCTTACGGCGCTGCTTACATCCTGCAGGAACTGCTCACCGCGAAGTCCGACGACGTGTATGGCCGCACCAAGATCTACGAGGCCATCGTCAAGGGCGAAGCGGCGATCGAACCCGGCGTGCCGGAATCGTTCAACGTGCTCATTCGTGAGCTGCAGTCACTTTGCCTTGATGTGGAACTGATCAAGCGCGCCGACCTGATCAAGAAGGTCCCCGTGCCGGAAGTAGCAGCAGTAGCAGATTAAGTTGTCAGTCATCAGTTGTCAGTTTTCAGTCTCCGATCGCCGAGCGCAGTCGAACTGAAAGCTGATAACTGACAACTGACCCCTGTTCTCAGGGTCCTTCCTGAAAGCGGTAACCGCCGCCTCCCGGGAAGGAAGGATCCTCTAGGAATCCCGGGAAGAGCCGCGGCGAGGCCGCGAAGGCCTGCCAAGGAGGGACGCCTTGTTCCGTTCGAATCCATTCGAGCTCACCAGCCCCATCACCGACTTTGACGCAATCCGCATCATGCTCGCTTCCCCGGAGAAGATCCGCAGCTGGTCGCATGGTGAGGTCACCAAACCCGAAACCATCAACTACCGCACCTTCAAGCCGGAGCGGGACGGCCTGTTCTGCGCCCGCATCTTCGGACCGGTCACCGACTGGGAGTGCCTCTGCGGCAAATACAAGCGCATGAAGCACCGCGGCGTGATCTGCGACAAGTGCGGCGTCGAAGTTACGGTCAGCAAGGTGCGCCGCGAGCGCATGGGCCACATCGAGCTGGCGTCGCCCTGCTCGCACGTGTGGTTCTTCAAGGGGCTGCCTTCGAGGATCGGCCACTTGCTCGACATTTCCCTGCGCGACCTCGAAAGCATTCTTTACTTCGAATCCTATGTGGTAGTCGATCCGGGCGACGCGCCGGTACGCGAGCGCGAAATCATCAAGGACGAAAACAAGTTCCGCGAGCTCGACCAGCAGTTCCGCCCCTCCGGCTTCAAGGCCATGATGGGCGCCGAAGCCATCAAGGAACTGCTCAAGCGGGTCAGCATCGACGAGCTTGGCCTGGAACTGCGCGAGCGCATGAAGAGCGAAACCTCGGCGCAGAAGAAGATCAAGTACGCCAAGCGCCTGAAGGTGGTCGAGGCCTTCCGCAAGTCGAGCAACAAGCCCCAGTGGATGATTCTCGACGTGCTTCCGGTCATTCCTCCGGAGCTGCGCCCGCTGGTGCCGCTGGATGGGGGCCGCTTTGCCACGTCCGATCTTAACGACCTTTATCGCCGCGTCATCAACCGCAACAACCGGTTGAAGAAGCTGATGGACCTGCACGCGCCTGAAGTGATCGTGCGCAACGAAAAGCGCATGCTCCAGGAAGCCGTTGACGCGCTGTTCGACAACGGCCGCCGCGGCCGCGTACTGAGGGGCGCCAACAACCGCCCGCTCAAGTCGCTTTCCGACACGCTCAAGGGCAAGCAGGGCCGCTTCCGCCAGAACCTGCTCGGCAAGCGCGTCGACTACTCCGGCCGGTCAGTCATTGTGGTTGGCCCCGAACTCAAGCTGCACCAGTGCGGCCTGCCCAAGAAGATGGCGCTCGAGCTGTTCAAGCCCTTCATCTATCACCGCCTGGAGCAGACCGGCCACTGCACCACCATCAAGCAGGCCAAGGAAATGGTGGAGATGCAGGAACCGGTGGTCTGGGACATCCTTGAAGAAGTCATCAAGGACCACCCGGTATTGCTGAACCGCGCGCCAACGCTGCACCGCCTGGGCATTCAGGCGTTCGAGCCGGTGCTGGTCGAAGGCAAGGCCATCAAGATTCACCCGCTGGTCTGCACCGCCTTCAACGCCGACTTTGACGGCGACCAGATGGCCGTGCACATTCCGCTGTCGCCCGAAGCGCAGATCGAAGCCAGCGTGCTGATGCTCGCTTCGCACAACATTCTGTCGCCCGCGTCGGGCCAGCCGATCACCGTGCCTACCCAGGACATGGTGCTTGGCCTCTACTATCTGACCAAGGCCAAGAAGGGCTCCAAGGGCGAAGGCCGCGTGTTCGCCAACGTGGAAGAAGTCCTGATGGCCGTCGAAGCCAAGGAACTCGAGACGCTGTCGCCGATCCGCCTGCGCTACACCGGCAAGGTGCTCGACATGACCACGGCCTACGACGACCAGGATCTGACCCACACGGAGCCGGTCGACTTCAACAAGGACTACATCAACACCACCGTTGGCCGCGTGATCCTGAACGACGCGCTTCCCTCGGGCATGCCGTTCATCAACGGCCTGCTCAAGAAGAAGGGCATCGGGCAGCTGGTCAACTACTGCAACCAGAACCTCGGCCTTGAAGTGACGGTGCGCATGCTCGACCGCATCAAGGAACTCGGCTTCCAGTACGCCACGCGTTCCGGCCTCTCCGTGGGCCTCGACGACATGGTGATCCCGGAAACCAAGTACGGCGTGGTGGAGGAAGCCGACCGGAAGGTGATCGAAGTCCAGAAGCAGTACATGGACGGCGCCATCACCAACGGCGAGCGCTCCAACAAGGTCATCCAGATGTGGTCGGCGGTAACCGACAAGGTGGCCGACGAGATGTTCGGGAACATGAAGCGCGCCGACGAAGAGGGCGCCATGAACCCGATCTACATCATGGCCGACTCCGGCGCCCGCGGTTCGAAGCAGCAGATTCGCCAGCTCAGTGGTATGCGCGGACTCATGGCCAAGCCTTCGGGCGAAGTCATCGAGACGCCCATCACGGCGAACTTCCGCGAAGGCCTCACCGTGCTCGAATACTTCATCTCCACCCACGGCGCGCGCAAGGGCCTGGCCGATACGGCGCTCAAGACTGCCGACTCGGGCTACCTGACCCGCCGCCTGGTCGACGTGGCGCAGGACGTGATCGTCACCGAGTACGACTGCGGAACGGTCGAAGGCATCTACGTTGGCTCGATCGTCGAGTCCGGCGAGATCATCGAACCGCTGCGTGACCGCATCATCGGCCGCGTCTCGCTCGAGCGCATCAAGGACTACGACGGCAACGTGGTTGTCGAAGTGAACAAGGAAATCGACGAGGACATCGCTTCGGCGATTCAAGGCGCGGGCGTGGAGAAGGTGAAGATCCGCTCCGTGCTCACCTGCGAGTCGCGCCGCGGCGTTTGCGCGCTTTGCTACGGCCGCAACCTCGGGTCGGGCCGCATGGTCGAACTCGGCGAAACCTGCGGCGTCATTGCCGCGCAATCCATCGGCGAGCCGGGCACGCAGCTCACCATGCGTACCTTCCACGTGGGCGGCACTGCCAGCCGCGTGGCCGACCAGTCCAGGCTCGACGCCAAGAACAATGGCGCTGTCCGGTTTATTAACCTCAGCACCGTCGAAAGCAAGGACGGCGCGCTGGTGGCCATGAACCGCTCCGGCTCGATTGCGATCGTGGACGAACGCGGTCGTGAAAAAGAGCGCTACGTGGTGGTCTATGGCGCGCGTCTGCGCGTCAAGGACGGCGAGGCCGTGAAGCTGGGCCAGTTGCTGGCCGAATGGGATCCGTACACCTACTCGATCCTTACCGAAATCGGCGGCACGGTGCAGTTCAAGGACCTGCAGGAAGGCATCACCCTCAACGAAGAAGTCGACGAAGTCACCGGCCTTTCGCGGTGGGTGGTTGCCGACTCTCCCGATGAGAAGCGCCAGCCTGCTTTCCAGGTGAAGAATGCCAAGGCGCACAAGCGGTACCTGCTGCCCCGCGGCTCTCACCTCATGATCCAGGACGGCGACGAAGTGGGTCCGGGCGATGTGCTGGCCAAGATTCCCAAGGAGAGCACCCGCACCAAGGACATCACCGGCGGTCTGCCGCGCGTGGTGGAATTGTTCGAAGCCCGCAAGCCTCGCGAGACGGCCATCATCAGCGAGATCGATGGCGTGGTCCGGTTCGGCGAAGTGGTCAAGGGCCAGCGCAAGATCTACATCACGGCCGACAACGGCGACGAGAAGGAATACTCGGTGCCGCGCGGCATTCACGTCAACGTGCAGGAAGGCGAGCGTCTGAGCGCGGGCGATCCTCTTATGGATGGACCGCTCAACCCGCACGACATTCTCGACGTGCTGGGTGAGAAAGCGCTGCAGGGCTACCTGGTGAACGAAATCCAGGAAGTCTACCGCCTGCAGGGCGTGGCCATCAGCGACAAGCACATCGAAGTGATTGTCCGCCAGATGCTGCGCTGGGTGCGGATCGACGAAGTGGGCGACACCAACTTCCTGCTCGAACAGCAGGTGGACCGGTTCCGCTTCCGCGAAGAGAACGATCGGGTGCAGGCCAACGGAGGCCGTCCGTCCACTGGACGTCCGCTGCTGCTCGGCATCACGAAGGCTTCGCTCTCGACCGACTCGTTCATCTCCGCGGCCAGCTTCCAGGAGACTACCCGTGTACTCACGGAAGCCAGCATCAACGGAGCGATCGACAACCTGCGCGGCCTGAAGGAGAACGTGATCGTTGGCCGCCTCATCCCCGCCGGCACGGGTCTCGAGTACTACCGCAACGTCCAGCTCTCTCCGGAACTGGAAGAAGCGGCAGCCCGTGTGCAGCAGGAAGTGTCGGCTGAAATTGAAGCTGCCGAGCGCGAACTGGAGCTTATGCGCCAGGAAGGCGAGGCGGAAGAGATGGCGGCGGAATAACGACAGTGATCAGTTGTCAGTGGTCAGAAGGCCCGGCGCAAGCCGGGTCTTTTGGCATTCAGGACCAAACTACAGATAAGGGCAATACGATTCTCATAATCGGAGGTCTGAAAATGCTCGCGAACCGGTCGATCCAGCCCGCCACGGTCATTCCTGTCCTGGCTTATCCCGACGTGAACCTTGCCGCCGACTGGCTATGCGCGGCGTTTGGATTCAGCGTGCGTTTGCGCATCGGAACCCACCGCGTGCAAATGAAAGTCGGGGATGGAGCGGTGACCCTGAGGGAACTGCGAGAAAACGAAGCAGAAGGAGGGCTGGGAGTGGGGCACTCGGTCACGATCCGGGTGGAGGATGCGGATGCCCATTGCCGGCGCGCCAAAGACGCCGGAGCCCGGATTACCCAGGAGCCGGCGACTCAAATGTACGGCGAGCGACAGTACAATGTCGAAGACTTCGCCGGCCATGCGTGGACGTTTTCGCAGTCGGTGGCCGACGTGGACCCAAGGGAATGGGGCGGTACGCCGGAAGAGCTGTGACAGCGATGCCTGTCTGGATGCCGGCGCCATTAGGCGGTCGAAGTGCTCGTCTCTACTTCTTCTTCTTCCCGTACACCATGTCACCCGATAGCGTGCTCCGGTAGTACCCGGTCGCCTTCTTCTGCTTCCTGGCCTTGAGATAGTCGTAGGTGTTGGCGTTCTTCTTCATCCGCAGAGCCTTGGGCGGCCTGGATCCGTGTCTGCCGAACAGGGCATGGGCGCTCGGCGCCAATCCGCCAAACATGGTCGACACTCCCAGGACAGCCGCCAGAACTCGTGCGCGAATACTCATTCTTCCCTCCCCAACGCCTTAGCGCACATCCTTACACGGGAGGCGGGGGCCCGGTATTGACGGGGCGCAAGGATGGAGTTTGAGCAGGGCGGTGCATATTTCCTCTGACTCCAAACCCGCCGCGAGGGCGTCTAATGATCGGATTTGAAATTGGACCCTGGTGAGGAAAAGGCACCTGATGAAGCACGAATACTACATTCTCGAGCGCAGGTATGGCGGATGGGAGCCATAGCTCTGGCTCTTGTTCTGGGATTGGCGGCCGGCTGCAAGAACCAGCCGGCGTCAAGGACTGACCAGCAGATCAGCTCCGACGTTCAGGCCAAGATTAACGGCGAAGGCGCGCTCAACGGTCAGAATATCCAGGTGAGCGTGGCCAGCGGCGTGGCGACCCTGAGCGGTACTGTGACCGATGAGGCATCCCGCGCGCTTGCCGGCAACGACAGCGGCACGGTGGATGGCGTGAAAACGGTGGTGAATAATCTCACCGTCCAGCCGGCCCGGCAGGCGTCGGCCGCTCCGGTGGCGCCTCCCGCGCAGGCGCCGGCTCCGCCTGTCGATCGCCCGTCGCAAGACAAGCGGCACCGCCGCGATCGCGATCGCGACCATGATCGAGACCGCGGAGGCGACCAGCAAGCCGCCCCGGCTCCGGAGCCGCCGCAGCAGGTGGCGCAGTCTGAGCCGGCTCCGCCGCCGCAAGCGCCTCCGCCTCCTCCCGCGCCGCCCAAGCCGGTGGTCAAAGAGGTCACGCTGCCCGCCGGAACCGTGATTCCCATCCGCATCACGGAGACGCTCGACTCGAAGACCGCGCAGGCCAATGACGTCTTTCACGGCTCGCTGGCGGGCGACCTCGGAACCGAAGGGGTCATTGCCATTCCCCGCGGCGCGGCGGTAATGGGGCGCATTGTCGATGCGCGCGAAGCGGCGCATTTCAAGGGAGCGTCGCTGCTGAGCCTCGAGCTCACGGAACTCAATGCGCGGGGGAAACAGATCACCCTGGTTACCGATACGTTCAGCAAGGAAGGCGCGGCGCGAGGCAAGAACACTGCCACCAAGGCGGGAGGCGGCGCGGTGGTGGGGAGCATCATCGGCGCGCTGGCCGGCGGCGGCAAGGGGGCCGTGATTGGCGGCCTGGCCGGCGGCGCCGCGGGCGGTGGAGTGAATGCCGCTACGCGTGGTCAGCAGACCGTGATTCCCACCGAAACTTTGATCAACTTCCGCCTGCAGTCCCCGGTCACCTTCACGGTTACCATTCCTCCCCCGGGCGGCGACGATACTGGGGTGAAGGATCCGGAGCTGCAGCGGCGCTGAGGCAGGGGTTTCCCGCCCTTGCGATGGAAACAAATCGCAAGGGCGGTGCACGGATTGTTGGTGGCTGGGCGCAATCTCAACTGAACGTGCCGAAGCGGACCGGAAGGCCGCGCGCGCAGTGATGATTGCCACTCATCGAAAGGAACGTTTTGTTACGATAAAGATGAGCCAGCCCCTAATCAGTGCCCAAGATGCCGAAAAAACCTGTCGCAGCGTCGTCTTCCCGTGATCGCGAGGTCGCCCAGCCGCCCATTCTGATGGAACGGACACAACCTGTGATCGAGCGCCTTTCCGCGCTCCTGGGTGAGCCGGTGTTTACGTACTGGAACTCGACCAAGGGAGCGATTTGCCAGAACGACGTGGCGGGGCTTTACGCGCTGGTGCGCTCCACGGGAAAGCTCGACCGGCTGTCGCTGTTCATCAAGTCGGACGGGGGCTCGGGGCAGGCCGCCCTGCGCATGGTGAACCTGCTGCGGCGATATGTGAAGCATTTGACGGTGCTGGCGCCGCTGGAGTGCCAGTCGGCCGCCACCATGCTGGCGCTGGGCGCGGATCGCATCATCATGGGACCGCTGGCGCATCTTTCCGCGGTCGACACTTCGCTGACCCATGACCTTTCGCCCATCGATCGCGACAACGACCGCGTGAGCGTGAGCAATGACGAGTTGCTGCGCGTGATCCGCCTGTGGACTGAACAGGCCAAGGACTCGACCAAAAATCCCTACGAAGCCTTGTTTCCTTACGTCCATCCGCTGGTGATCGGGGCGGTGGATCGCTCCAGCGCTCTTTCCACGAGGATCTGCGAAGAGATATTGTCGTACCACATGCAGGACGAGGACCGGGCCCGGGAGATCTCCAACATTCTCAACTCCGGCTATCCGTCGCATAACTATCCCATCACGCTGCGCGAAGCCAAGCGCATCGGCCTGAACGTGGAGCCGATGGAAGACTGCGTCAACGGGCTGCTGTTTGAGTTGAACGAGGTCTACTCGGAGATGGGCCAGAGCGCCACCACCGACTTCGATGAGAAGAACTCGCACGACCACAGCATTCTCAACGTGCTGGAGTCGAACGGCCTGCTGATTTACTTCCAATTGGATAAGGATTGGCACTATCGCGCCGAGGAGCGCCGCTGGGTGGCCTTGAATGACAAGAGCTGCTGGCGCCGCGCTGAGATCGAGAAGGGAAAGGTTTCGATTTCGCAGTTGCACGTGCGGTGAAAAGACAGTTCACAGTTCTTAGTTCACAGTTCGCAGTCGGCAGTACACAGTTACCTGACAACTACAGTGTGTTCTTAAATCCGGCTGCGGCTGCCCAAATGCATCCCTCAGCGGCTAAAGCCGCGCTTAAATGACGGATCTCTGCGGCACGACTGGAAAGAGGCTGCGGAAAAACAGTGAACAGCGGGTGAAGGATGAGAGGGAACGTCCCTCGGGGGCTAAAGCCCCGTTCATTCTGCTGAGGTTAATGTACGGGCTGAAGCCCGTACCCTCCATGCACGGAGTTTTCGGCAGCCTGTAAAGTCGTGCTCTTTCAAGGCGATTTATAGAACAGGCTCTAAGAACTACGAACTACGAACTGCGAACTAAGAACTGACCGCTAAGCACTCTCGTGCTTCACGTGCTTGGCCACGTACATGGCTGCGTCGGCGGCGCTTAACAAGCTGTCCTTGGTGGAGCCATCGACGGGATAGATCGCCATGCCAACGCTCGCCGACCCGCGCAAGACATATCCCTCGGACTGGAACGGAGCGTCAAAGCACGACTCGAGGCGGGAGGCGATCTCCTCGACGTCGGCGCGGCCGCGCACCATCGGAACGAGCACGACGAACTCGTCGCCGCCGACGCGGGCCAGCAGGTCGGCGCCGCGCAACTGGCGCTTCATGCGCGCCGCAACTTCCTGCAGATAGAGATCGCCCACGCGATGGCCGTAGACGTCATTGACCTGCTTGAACTCGTCGAGGTCGACGTAGATCAGGCCGAACATGGTGGCGTCTTTCCGCGCCCGTTCGATCGACGCCTGCAATTGCTTATCGAGCGAAAAGCGATTATGGATGTCGGTGAGCAGGTCGAATTCCGAGCGATGGACCAGGTCGGAGTACATGCGGCGGTTTTCGATGGCGAGGCTGGCCAGTTGGGACCCCACAAAGAATGCCTCTCTCAAGGCGGCATCGGGCGTGTGGGGGTAGATGGCTGCAAAAATTGTTCCCAGGGGGGCTCCGGATCGCGCCGGAATTGACTCCCGGACCAGGCGCGTGCCGGGGTTTTCGGGAGCGTATCGTCCCAGGCGCGCCCCATCCGCGATCTCGCACCAGCACGCGGCGCCGTTCAACTGGAACGTTACGAGCCCGGTGATCTCCTCGAGCACTTCAACCAGCGGGCGCGAGCCGTTGATGTCTTCCAGGATTCGGCCCCTCTGCAGCAGCACGCGGGCATTCCGGCGCTCGGTGTCGGCTTCGGCGGCGGCGCGGGCGGCGAGGATGGCGGTCTGCCGGCGCAAATTCCGGCGCAGGGTCCAGCCCCATGCGGTCACGCCGAGGATCATGACCAGCATGGCGCTGATCACCACGACCAGGTTGCGCACCGTCATCCACGAAGGCCGTGCAATCAGGGCAATGTCGTCATAAGAACGCATGACCAGGTTGTACGGGACGTTGACGTCAAACGGGTTTGAATTCTCGAGGACGCAGATGCCGGTTACCTGCACCGTGGATCCAATTGGAATCGCCTTCATCGGCGGGAGCGATGGCGGCGTGGTCGAGCCGTACATGGATGCGGGGTGGCGGAGGATCGCTGAAAACACATGCTGGCCATCCGCGAGCAGCTGGTATTCATCCTGGTCGGCTTCGCGGACGGCCATGATCACGCGACCCCGGGTTGAAACCAGGTCGAAGAGCCGCTTGCTCAGCGTCAACTCGGCCCATGTCGATTCGTGCGGCGGCACTGGCGATTGCACTCCGCTGTCTCGTACCTCGCCATGATTCAGGATCATGAACCCGTCATGCACGTCCGGAATTCCGGTCGCATCGGCAACGTCGCCAATGCGCAGTTCGTTGCGCGTGTCGGTCATGATCCACAGGCTCCTGGTGCCGTTCTGCAGCACCACCGTTGAACCTGGCTGATAGTAAGTGATGGTGCCCTGCACGCGAACCCGCTCCGTGCTGTTGACCACCCGGTAGCCTCTTAAAATCTGATCCATTTCGGTGACGGGAAGCGACCAGGGGCCTGCCTGCGCGCGTTTCAACACCCGGATATTCGCCAGCGAAGCGACGTGGAGCATGACGCCGGTGAGCTGCATTTTGCCGTCGAATCGGCCCGAGTCAACGCCGGTGAGTTCGACCTCGGCATCCAGCATCTTCCGCAGGGTGTCGGTGTCGTTGTCGTCCAGGGTCACACTGACATCGGCACCCTCTACGAGCACCTGCATATGGGAATTGCGGAGGGCGTAATTGGCCACATCGGCGGAACGGACCACGGCGCGCACCGTCACCAATCGGCAGTCGTAGCGACTGGTCATCAGGTCGTCGAGGCTGGCGGCCATGGCTTGGGGCAGGGAAGCGTGGCCCAGCCGCTCGATGCTGCCGCTGACAATGATGGGGCGAAAGCTTGCCTCCGTGGTTCCGCGCACCAGCACCCGGTCTCCGGGCATGAGTTTCAAACCTGTCGTGGCCAGTACAAAAATAGCGGTGTCGCCGTCCTGAACAAACATGGTTCGTTCATAGTCACGGTAGTAGGTAACCGTGGCTTCAAATTGCACCGGAAGGTGGCGGCTGGCTTCGGCATTGGTGAGCAGGTGAATGGCCGGCAGGGAGGTGAGGACACTGGTCTGCGCCGGCAAGGCGGACGCGAGCCATACGAAGACCATTGCCACTGCCACGATCGATCGTTTCATCGGGGGATGACTCTAACCTCTTCGCCTATCGAAATCTTGCTGGCTTTATCGGCAAGCCCCAAAAGATAATCGCCGGGGACTCTGGGTAGCCCGGTCGGTAAGCCGCAAGTCAGTATCGGATCCTGGTCACAGGATACTGTGCAATGGCAGCGATGACACTGACCATTTTGGGTTACCGCTCGGTGGTTGGAGTGTGAGTTCGGTCACACGTAACAGCCTGTGGTGAAAGTACAGAGTTCAGAAAAACCATGCCTCGGGGGCTAAAGCCGCATTGATTCTTGAGCCTTTACAGCACGACTAAAGAGGCTGCGGAAAAACAGTGAACCGCGGGCGAAGGGTGAGAGGGAACGTCCCTCGGGGGCTAAAGCCCGGTTCATTCTGCTGAGGTTAATGTACGGGCTGAAGCCCGTACCCTCCATGCACGGAATTTTTCCTCAGCCTGTGAAGCCGATGCCCTTTCAAAGCTGTGAGTTTTTCCGCAGCCTGTAAAGTCGTGCCATTTCAAAGCAGGACTTTTGCCACAGGCTGCCACGGCGTCGCGCGCAAGGCCAGAGGTCGGGGTGCTTCATTACAATGCTTGAGGTTGCGATCCCGGACACGTCTCGCACGGAGCCAGTTCGTCATGACCCACGCAGTCGAAGTTACTAATCCCGGCCCCGGTACTCCCCGCGGGACCCAAGGTCTGCCTACCCGGAAGATTCGCGTCCTTGGGGTTCCGCTCGATATGGGGGCCAGCCGGCGCGGGGTGGATATGGGTCCTTCCGCTGTGCGCGTGGCCGGCCTGGAAGCGCGGCTGGAGGCGCTTGGCCATCGCGTTACAGATGGCGGCAACATTCGCGTGGAGATCGCCGAAACCCAGGCCGCGGGCGACGAGAAGGCCCGCTATCTGAAGCAGATCGCAGAAACCTGCAATCGCACCGCGGAGGCCGTGGTGAAAACCCTGGAGGAGGGCATGACTCCGCTGGTGCTGGGCGGAGACCATTCGCTGGCGGCTGGATCCATCTCGGGGGTGTCGGAATTTTATCGCCGCCAGGGGCAGAAGATCGGTTTGCTGTGGATCGACGCGCACTCCGATATCAATACCCCGGAAACATCTCCTTCGGGCAATGTGCACGGCATGCCGCTGGCGGCGCTGCTGGGCCTGGGCCCCGAGCAGCTTGGCAACCTGTTCGGCTACTCGCCCAAGGTCTCTCCCGAAAACACCGTGCTGATCGGGGTCCGCGACATCGACGCCGCCGAGCGCGAGAATATCCGCAGGGCGGGCGTGTCCGAGGTCTACACCATGCGCGATATCGACGAGCGCGGCATGCGCGCGGTGATGGAAGAGGCTCTGCGCGCGGCCGGGCGGGGAACTGCCGGTTATCACGTCTCGCTGGACATGGACTGGATCGATCCCGAGGATGCTCCCGGCGTGGGCACGCCGGTTCGCGGCGGGGCGACTTACCGGGAAGCTCATCTGGCCATGGAAATCCTGGCGGACCACGGGCGCCTGCTCAGTTTCGAGATCGTCGAGGTCAACCCGGTAATCGACGAGCACAATCGCACCGCCGACCTCGCCGTGGAACTGGCGTGCTCGGCGTTCGGGAAGAAGATCCTGTAAGTGGAGGGCGGATTCTGCCCAACCCGTTGCATTGACCTGGCATCCATATTTCGGCGGTATGGTAATCCCGCACAACCGCCTGGAGGTCGATCCCATGGATAATTCACGAGCCGTTGCGAAAACCTCCCGTCGCAGCTTCCTGGGCACTGCCGCGGTTGCCGGAGTGGTGTTGCTGCCGGCAGCAGTCCTGGCCGGGCAGGACAGAGAAGAAAAGGGCAAAGAGGATGTTTCAACCAATGAAGACCTGATGCGCGAACACGGCATCCTCAAGCGGGTTCTTCTGGCGTATGACGAGATCATCCGCCGCATCCGCGCCGGGCAGGATTTCCCACCCCAGGCAGTCACGGATGGAGCTACGATCATCCGCAAGTTCATCGAGGAGTATCACGAGAAGCTGGAAGAAGATCATCTCTTTCCGCGCTTCCGGAAGGCGGGCAAGCTTGTCGACCTGGTGACGGTTCTCAATGCACAGCATCAGGCTGGCCGGCGCGTGACCGAGCGCATCCTGGCGACGGCCGCTTCGGTGAAAACGGCAGAAGACCGCAATCGGCTGGCAAAAGACCTTGAGGCCTTCAACCGCATGTACGCGCCGCACGAAGCGCGGGAAGACACGGTGCTCTTTCCGGAACTGCACAAGATTGTGTCGGCGCATGAGTACGACGCGCTCGGCGAGCAGTTCGAGAGGATCGAACGGAAGACATTCGGGGGCGATGGCTTCGACATTTATGTCGACAAGGTGATGGCCCTCGAAAAGCTGCTTGGCACCTACGACCTTGCCCAGTTCACTCCCGGATGATGCGCGTTCAGGCGCGAGAACCCAGACGCAGCCAAGCACCGATTGAGGTGCCATATCAGTAAAGCGGGCATCGGCTCAAGCCGCATAGACTTGTAGGTAATGGCCAGAAAACTTCGGGTAGGGATTTTGTTTGGCGGGCGGAGCGGGGAGCATGAGGTTTCACTGCTTTCCGCGGCTTCCGTACTGAAGGCAATCGATCGCAGGAAATTCGACGTGGTGCCAATCGGCATTACCAAGGAAGGGCACTGGCTGGCGGCGGCCGATGCGCGCAGCCTGCTCGAGGGAGACTCGGGCGCTGTCGCGCGCGGGCTTCGGGCCGGAGATCCCGAGGCAACACCGGGCGCGAAGCTGCTTCAAGAGGGCATTCCGACATTGATGGTTCCTGAACCCGGGGCAGGCGGAGACAAGACGGCTGCGCTTGCCTCCAGGCCGGCGCCGGCCATGCTGGACGTGGTGTTTCCGGTCCTGCACGGCACCTTCGGCGAGGACGGGACGATTCAGGGATTGTTTGAGCTGGCCGGCATCGCCTATGTCGGCTCAGGCGTGCTGGGCTCGTCGGCGGGCATGGACAAGGACGTGATGAAACGGCTGTTCGCCGAGGCCGGGCTTCCGATCGTAAAGCATGTGACCCTTCTGCGCGCCGACTGGGAGAAGTCGCCGCGCAAGTCGATTGCACGGGTGGAGGCGGCGCTCCGATACCCGGTCTTCGTCAAGCCAGCCAATCTAGGGTCGTCGGTGGGCATCAGCAAGGCGCACGACCGCAGGGAACTCGGCCCGGCGCTCGACCTGGCCGCCAGGTACGACCGGAAACTGATCGTCGAGCAGGGAGTGGGCGGGGCGAAGGCAAAGGCCCGGGAACTCGAGGTCGGCGTGCTGGGGAACGACGATCCCAAGGCCAGCGTGGTGGGCGAGATTATCCCCGGCAAGGAGTTCTACGACTACGAAGCGAAGTACCTCTCCGAGGGATCGGTGCCTGTGATTCCGGCGAAACTCAGCCGGTCCGAAAGCAAAACAATTCGCGACATGGCGGTCGCCGCGTTTCGGGCCTGCGATCTATCGGGACTGGCCCGGGTGGACTTCCTGATGGAGCCGGACGGGAAGCGGCGAATCTTTCTGAACGAGGTGAATACGCTGCCCGGGTTTACGCAGATCAGCATGTATCCCAAGCTTTGGCAGGCGACCGGCGTTCCGTACCGCGACCTGATCACGCGGCTCATCGAACTTGCGCTGGAGCGGCAGAAAGAGAAGAACCGAACTATTTACAGCCGGGAAGAACAGTGAACAGTGGGAGCGAAGAAGTGCCTGCTCTGATTTGGGTGGAACAGCTTTCCCCTGCGTGGTGTCTAAACCATCAGGCAATCGGAAGGATCGTCCATCGCTGATCACCGACCACTCGCAGTATCCTATCCACTGAGGACCAAGACCCATGACCTTGCTCGATGCGCCAAAATTCGATGCGGCCCGCGATCTCCGCAAACGCCAGGTGCTCTGGGTAAGTGTGGGGGCGCTGGTGGTGTTGTTCATTGGGTATTGGCTGGTGGCGGGGCGGCCCGTGGACTGGCCCTGGAACTGGTTCACGCACCTGCGCGGACGCTCCGCCATCAACGCCTTCTTCAAGGACGTGGAGCATAACGATCTTTCCGCCGCCTACGGCGTCTGGAGCCACGATCCGGAGTGGCAAAAGCACCCGGGACAAAACGGCGGTTATGACTTTGCGCGCTTCCAGCAGGACTGGAGCCCCAACAGCCCGGAGAACGAATACGGGTCCATCCAGAAACACGAAATCCTGGCGGCTCGCATTTCGGGGAACGTGCTGCTGGTGGGCATCAGCATCAACGGGTTGAAGAGCAAGCACCTGTTCCTTAACTATGACCCACAGACGAAGAAACTCGGCTTTTCCCCGGTGGAACTGTATCTCGGGCCGTAGCGGGGTGGCCGCGGAGTTAGTTGGCTGAGTTCGCCAGCTCCCCCAGCGTCTTCTCCAAGCTGGCGGCGTCCTCCACATTCAATGCCTTCTGTGCGGGGTCGATCTGCTTCATCAAGCCTGAAAGCACCTTGCCCGGACCTACCTCGACGAATACCTGGGGTCCAGACTCCACCAGCGCCCGCACGCAATCCACCCAGCGCACCGCGCCAGTCACCTGGCGGGTCAGGGCGTCGCGCGCGGCATCGGCGGTCGTAACCAGGGCACCTGTCACGTTGGCGGCCACCGGAATCCGGGGATCAGCGATCGATATCTGGTTCAAGACCCGAGCGACCTCCTCCTGCGCCGGCTGCATCAGGGCGCAATGGAAGGGGGCGCTGACGGGTAGAATCACGGCCCGGCGCGCGCCCCTGGCCTTGGCGATGGCCGACGCTCTCTCGACCGCGGCCAGGGCGCCGGAAATGACGGTTTGTCCGGGGCTGTTCAGGTTCGCCGCCTGGACGGTGAGGCCGGTTTCGGCGGCGGCCTCGGCACAGGCTTCGGCCACTTGCGCGGGGTCGAGCTGGAGCACTGCGGCCATGGCGCCCTGTCCCGCCGGCACCGCCTGCTGCATGGCTCGTCCGCGGGCCTTGACAGCCCGCACCGCGTCGGCAAACTGGAGCGTTCCGGCAGCCACGTGGGCCGACCACTCGCCCAGGGAATGGCCTGCCGCGATCGACGGCTTGATTCCCTGGCTGGCCAGAACCCGCCACGCCGCGACGCTCACGGTCAGGATGGCCGGCTGGGTATTTTCGGTGAGCCGCAACTCATCTTCGGGACCCTCAAAACAAAGCCTGGAAATTGCGAATCCAAGGGCCTCATCGGCTTCGGCAAACGTCTCGGCGGCCACCGGAAAGCGCTCCTGGAGCTCGCGTCCCATGCCTACCGCCTGGGAACCCTGACCGGGAAAGAGAAAAGCAATCTTCATGTTCATTCCAAACGAGATTGTATCCCAGGATGCCTCGCGTCCGTGGTGGCGGCGGGCACCGGTCGGGCCCCCCGTCGTTATCCCCAATGCGGCCACCGAGCCCTCCGGGGTGCGTCCCCGCGCATCTCACCATTGGGGCGCCTGCCGCAGGGCGCGGAAATCCCGTAATGAAGACATGAAAGGACAGGAATGGCAAAACAGATTCGAAGCAGGCAACGCAAGAAGGCACGCAATGAAACACCCACCGTTCACGATCCGCGTCCGGGGGCGGAAACGTCCGAGGACATCGCGGTCGCCGCAACCATTGACCGCCTGGAGGCGATTGCCGGAGGCGCCGACGAGGACGATCCCCGGCTGCTCGATCGCAAGCTTGGCCGGGAGTTCGATGAGCTGCAGGCGGCGACGGAGGAAGAAATCGACGCGTTGCTGCTGAATCTGGCCCAGGATGGCGGGTCACGCTCGAACGACAGTTCCGGTCGGGTGGTGGACGAGGCGGCGGAGGGAGAAATCGCCCGATTCACCGAAGCGGGTCCCATGCAGGACGACCAGGGCGCGATCAGCGTTGAACCTGGCCGGGACGACACCAGCAGAGTTCTGCGCAGGCATCAGCCGAAGGCCGTCCGTGGCCAGGGCGTGGTGGAAGCCAATCTCGACGAGCCGCGCGATGAAGAAGTCGCTGGATGACGGGCACGGCGGCGTGAGCTAGCGGAGGCGCGAAGCCGCTAGTTCCACCGGCTGCGGTCGTTGGGATCGTCGTCCATGGGGCGGCCCTGGTTGTCGAATCGAACCGTGCGGCCCTGCTTGCGCATGTAGACCTCAAACTTGCGCCCGGCCCGGCGCCGCTTCCAGCGGTAGTACTGGTTGCGGAACCCATAAAAGGTTTCGCTCATCGCGAAGGAGTAGCCGCGACGCGGTGCTGTCCTGATGTATACGATCCCGGCCAGGGCGCCCCCCAGTTGGGCGAACGCGTACATGCGCTGGTCGCCGAACAGCCACGCAACCGTAATCAGGGCGTAGATGATGGCAATGTACCGAGCCTTGATGTTGATGGGCAGCGGGAACAGCATGAATTCCGTGTCGCCGTAGAGAATGCCGATGGCCGCCAGCAGCCCGAACGTGCCCCCGAACGAGCCGTGCAGGGGAACCGGCTCCAGGGGAAAGCGCAGGACGTTTCCGATGACGTAGATCACCACCGCCGACAGCGCCGTTCCCAGCACGGAAACGACGTAGAGCGACATCACCCAGCTATCCCCCCGGTAGCCTTCCAGGAAGCCGGAGAGAAACCACAGCGAGAGCAGCGAAAACAGCGTGCTGCCGATCCCGACCTGGACAAGGCTGTAGCTGAACGGCTGCCAGATCCACCCGTGCAGAAAGTACTGGGGGAAAAAACTGCAGTGGATCAGCAGGGACTGGTAAAAACGGACGTCGGCCAGCTGCACCAGGAGCAGGACAAAGAACGCGGCCAGGTTCACCAGGATCAGTCGCCGCGTAGCGCCGCGAAAGTCGGGAAAACTAAAAGACATTGGCCCCATGCGTGCCATAGATGTCCTCAGGGTATATCGTGGGCCGCGTGCGTGTCATTGCGCCGCTGCGTATCGGCGCAACTCCTGACTAACGGGCGGGTGGTTCGGGAGCGACCACCAGGCCGCGATGGCCGGCGCCATCGACGGCGCGCACTCCGAAGATCACGTTGTCTTTGGAAACGGGCAGCGTGAGGGGGATGGCTTCGCCGGGTGCCTGGGGCGGAACCTCCAGCACATACTGCCAGTCGGAAACAGTGGTCTCCCGCCACAGAACCTCGTAATGATCGACCTTCCCGGGAGCCGGCTCCCAGTGCAGGGTGGTGCCGTTCTCCAGTTTCTGGGCATCGATAGCGACTTTCGCCGGTTGGCCGGGAGAGGCAGCCAGCGTGGCCAGAACCGCGGCATTGAGCCGGGCAACCTTTGCCGCGTAGTTGAAGTCTACAAACTCCGGAAGGTCTCCCAGCACGGGATCGCTCGAACCGGCTTGAGGGCGAACGACATTCTGGTGCTGGTGGTTGAAATCTTCGCGCCACTCGGTAAACCGGACCGCGGCGAATCCTTCCCGGTTGAAGGAAGTGTGGTCTCCACCCCGGCCGTAGCGATCGGGCCGGGCAACTGGAAAGGCGACAAAGGGCGAGCTAGCGGCGGACCCGAAGTATGTGTGTGCGGTGTCGGCGACAGCGCGGGCAAGCTGGCGGCTGGGCGAATCATTTTCTTCTCCCAGGCCGCGGATACGGCGCGCCTGCTCGGGCGTTGCCGCGGTCGGAACGCCTTCGGAAAAGACGCGGACGCGATCCTTCAACTGCAACAAATCGCCCGGCGTCGTGTTTCCACCGACGATGTCGTTATTGAGGACCGCTTCGAGCTGCCAGGCTTCGTCGCGGGCGAGGTGCGCCAGATGAGCCGAACCGACCAGTCCCTGTTCCTCCCCGGCCACGGCTGCAAAGACCAGCGTGGCGGGCAGGTGCAGCGAGCTGAGAGCGCGCGCGCACTCCAGCGAGACGGCGACGCCCGAAGCATCGTCATTGGCTCCCGGAGCCGGCCCGGAAGTGTCGGCCCAGTTCTTGAAGACATTGGAATTGATCGAATCGTAATGGCCTGTGACCAGGTACATGCGTTTGGCCTGCGCCGGGTCGGAGCCCCGCAGGACCGCATAAACGTTGGTGATACGCGTGGGCCGGGGGATGCGCCTGGCCCAGGACTCGTGGCTGGCTTCGCCGCTGGCCGGATCGGCGGTAAAGGTGTCGCGCTTGACTTCAAGGCAGCCGCCGCAGGTTTTGGAAATCTGCTCGAATTGCTCCGCGATCCAGTTGGCCGCGGCCTCGATCCCCTGGCCGGGCGCGAGTCCTGTGTCCATGCTGGTGAGCGTATTGCGGGTGCCGAAACCAACCAGCGTTTGAATCGTCTGTTCGATGCGTGAGGGATCGATGGTCGCCACAGCCTTTTGGATTGCCGCATCGGCGGGAGCCGGCCCCGCAGCCCTCCCGTGCTGCAAGTCCGGTTGCGCAGGGCACACCGTTACGCCCAATACCAGACAGAAGGTCAGACTCCTCGCGCGAAAAATCATGCTTGGTTCTCCCCCCGCAAAAGTTGTACTCTTCCTTCGCCGCGCCCCTCTTGACCGAAGGCGGCGTTGCATCTCAAACTACGAATACCATTCCAAGATAATGGAGTCGTACCCCAAGGTAACGGCATCCCAAACCGTGAAAGATGCAGTATCGTGCTGAGAGAGAGGAGGCTGCCATGCCCACTTGCCCCGAATGCGAAAATGATCTTGACGTCGAATTGGATGAAGTCGAAGAGGGTGATGTGGTCGCCTGCGAGGAGTGCGGGACCGAATACGAGATTGTCGGAGTCGAGCCGCTGGAACTGTCGCGCGTCGGCGACGAACTTGATGACGACGATGACGAAGGCTTCGAAGAGGAAGAGGAAGAGGAAGAATGAAATTGAACCGCGCACGTTTGGCGGCGGCCGTCGCGTTTCTCGCGCTCACCGCGGGTATGACAGCCCCTGGGCCGCAAGGGATAGTTCCGCAGGCCCAGGCCCAGAACCTGGGACAACGCGTTGTAATGGGGAGCGTGGTCAATGCGGACTCAGCGCTCATTACCGGCGCAACCGTTTTTCTCCGCAACACCAAGACAAAATCGATCCGCAGTTATACATCTTCCAAGGATGGACGCTTTCGCTTCGCCCAGGTGAACATGGCGGAAGACTTTGACCTATGGGCCGAAAAGGACGGCAAGAAAAGCGCCATGAAGACAGTGAGCTCCTGGGATGCGCGCAAGGAATTTGAAACTGAATTAAAGATCAAGTAGGGCAGAGCAGCGTTTGTGTTGTAATCCCGGGCAGGGCGCGCAACGCGGGCCCTGCCCAGAAAGACATTCCTCAGGGGCTAAAGCCCCGATCATTCTGCTGAGGTTAATGTAGGGGCTGAAGCCCGTACCCTCCATGCATGGAGTTTTTCCGCAGCCTGTTAAAGTCGTGCCCTTTCAAAACTGGGCTTCTGCCACGCGCTAAGGCTTCTTCCTTCCGTTGCTCGACAGGGCAAACTGATTCCCGTCCGGATCCTTGAATACCGCGATCGATCCCCACGGTTCGGTGGCCGGCTCTTTGGTGAACACGACGCCCTTCTTCTTTAGAGCGCCGGCCGTTGCAAAAACATCGTCGGACCAGAACGAAATCGACTGGAACTCTCCGATTCGCTTCTCGTGGCCCTCCGGCGTGAACAGGGCGATCCCTGTGTCGGCTCCCGGGATCATCAGTTCGATCCACCGTTGCTTTTCGGTGAATGGCTGATCGGTGACGACCTTCAGTCCCAGGGATTCGGTATAAAACTTCAGCGCCACATCCTGATCGGTGACCGGAACTCCGACGAACTTGATGCCGCGTATCATGCTTTCCTTCCTCCATTGTGGGGAGCATACCCGGATCGTTTTGACGGAAGCAATCAGCCAGGCGCTGGTATAGTAACGGTTGATATAGCAATGCCGGTCTTTGACGACTACATCATCGACGTGCTGATGCGCGACCTTGTGGGCCACGATCGCAAGCCGGCCAGCTTCCTGGTTTATTTGTGGCTCGCGTCGGAGCAGGCGCGCCGGCGCGGCGAGGTTCGGGTGAGCTACGACGAAATGGCGGAGTCGATTGGAATCTCCAGAAGCTCCGCGCAAGCCGCGGTTGGCTGGCTGCACAAAAGAAAACTGCTGGCCATCAAGAAGCAAACCGTTACCGCGACGCCGTGCTACACGGTCCGGAGCCCATGGCGGGATGCCGTACGCCGGCTGGAGTCGCGAACCCTTTAACGTTTTGGGG
This sequence comes from uncultured Acidobacteriota bacterium, assembly GCA_963730805.1. Classification (GTDB taxonomy): domain Bacteria; phylum Acidobacteriota; class Terriglobia; order Terriglobales; family Acidobacteriaceae; genus Telmatobacter. The sequence goes on from CAVSTL010000004.1 coordinate 438,716, forward strand.
TTTCAGTAATGAAGTTCCGCGCACTCGAGTCCCTCGCCCTTTTGACGGGTCGCCTCGTTCACCGCCTGCGCCCATATCGCTCGAGTAATTTCGGCGATCACCCCTTCGCGCGCATCCTCGCTCTCCGGCGAGTCCTCGATCAGCACCGCAACGGCGAGCTGTGTTCCGCAGGGCATCGTGATCAGTCCTACGTCGTTGGTTGCATGCGTGATGCCGCGATCCTCGCCGGAGGTCCCGGTCTTGTGTGCGATGGTCGTACCCTGCGGCAGCGAGCCCGGGATGCGGTGCTCGCCGGTGGGCGAATTCGACATCCAGTCGAGCAGCTTTTGTGTATTTTCAGGCGACAAGGGCGAGTGGTCCGCGATCAGCCGAAGCAGGGCCACAAGCGCCCGCGGTTCTGCGGAGTTCCGGTACTGGACGGTCACGTCGCGCCCCATCGACTTTTCCGTGTCCAGAATGTGGATGCCGTCGATGCCCAGGCCCCGGATGTAGTCGTCCGCAACCCTGGGGCCGCCGATCGTGCGCAGCAGGATGTCCGAGGCCACGCCGTCGCTTTGCTCGACGGCGAGCCGCAACAACTCCTGCAGCGGAACGTCGACTCCACCCTGCGGATGCGCATCGCGCAGGGGACTGTGCTGCCGGGGAGAGATCACGTCGCCGGCCTGAAACCGCACCGGCTGGGCAAGGCGCAGTCGTCCCTGCTCCACCTGGTGGAGAACGGTGAGGGCAATCGGCAGCTTGTAGACCGACTGCATGGGAAGCTTCGCGTGTTCGTTGAAATCGCAGTCCAGCCTGGTACCGGGCAGCGCGCAGGACACGCCCACCACCCTGGCCTGGGCTCGCGTCGCAATATGTTCAATGTCGCTGCGTAACTGGGCTGAAACTGAATTGCCAAGAAGACCGAAGAAAAGAACAATGGATCCGAGGCGAACGATCGTTAACCCTCCAGCTTTTTCGCGACCAGCTCGTTGAGCAGCGCGGGATTTGCCTGGCCTTTGGTTGCGCGCATTACCTGGCCGACGAAGAACCCCGCCACCGTCTTCTTGCCGGCGCGGTACTGTTCCACCTGCTTAGGATTGGATGCGATTACCTCGTCAATCAGCTTGTCGAGGGCCAAAGAGTCTGTGATCTGCTGCGGCTTCTCGCGTTCGTAAACGGCAGGGAAGTCCTCGCCCTTTTCGAAACAGATGTCCATGAGTTGCTTCATCTGCCGGGAACTGATGGTGCCGTCGTCGAGAAGATCGGCGGCGAGCACGATTCCGGCCATCGAAACGGGCGAGTTTTCCTGCTCGAGGCCGAGGGCTTTGAGGCGGCCTCCCACTTCGCTTAGCAGCACATTGGCCACGCGGCGGGGATTCTTCGCGGTTTTGGCCGCAGTCTCAAAGCGGTCGGCAAATTCGCGAGAAGCAGTCAGAGTGCGGGCGTCCTGCTCGTTCAGGTCGTATTCCGAAATCATGCGGGCGCGGCGCGCTTCCGGCAGTTCCGGCATTCTTTCCCTGGTTTCGGACAAAAGTTCCGGCGTGACGATCAATGGCGGCAGGTCGGGCTCGGGGAAGTAGCGGTAGTCATGGGCCTGCTCTTTCGAGCGCATGGAGAAGGTGCGACCCTCGTCGGCATTCCAGAGGCGGGTCTCCTGCATCACCCGCCCTCCGGCCTCGATCACTTCGATCTGGCGCTCGATTTCGTACTCCAGCGCCATGCGAATAAATCGAAAACTGTTTACATTTTTTACTTCTGCCTTGGTTCCTAACATTTCCTGCCCGCGGGGGCGAACGCTCACGTTGGCATCGCAGCGCAGCGAACCTTCTTCCATGTTGCAATCGGAGACGCCGGTGTAGAGCAGGATTTCTTTCAATCGGGTGAGGTATTCAAAGGCTTCGTCGGGGGTGCGTATGTCGGGTTCGGAGACGATCTCAATCAGCGGCGTGCCGCAGCGGTTCAGGTCGAGATAAGTGCGCGTGGCCGAGTCGGAAAAGCCGTCATGCAGGCTCTTGCCCGCGTCCTCTTCCATGTGCACGCGGGTGATGCCGATCTTCTTCTTGGTCCCGTCCGCCGTCGGCACTTCGATCCAGCCGTTCTCGGCAAGCGGCTTGTCGTACTGCGAAATCTGGTAACCCTTGGGCAGGTCGGGGTAAAAGTAATTCTTGCGCGCGAAGATCGAGCGTTCGCGGACGTCGCAGTGCAGCGCGAGGGAGGCCAGCGTGGCAAATTCGACGGCCTTCGCATTCAGGACCGGAAGCGCGCCGGGCAGTCCGAGACAGACGGGGCAGATATTTGTATTGGGATCGGAGCCGAATTTATTGGCGCAGCCGCAAAACGCCTTGGTGGCGGTGAGCAACTGCACGTGGACCTCGAGACCGACGACAGGCTCGTATTTGGCCAGGATTTCCGGTGAAAGACCAGCAGCGGCGGGCATAGATCGATTTTACGCGAGGCGTTCCTACGTGCGCACTCACACAGATCAGTCATCCTGAGCAAGCCGGTCGCGTAAAGCGCAACCGGCGCGATTGAAGGATCTGCGGTTTCTTCTTGCGTGATCCCTTACTCAACCGTCATCTACTGCTTCGTATCGACTGGATGTTGCGTCTTCTCGAAGAATTCATTTTGCAATCGCAGGCTTTCGGAATCGGCCTTGATCGCCTTGATGGCGCCTGCGATCTGGCTGGACCAGGTCTTCTGGTCGAATTCGCCCAACTCCTTCGTCGCCGCGGAGCCTGTTCCCGAGTAGTGATCGGGGAAGCGCGCATACCACCAGATGCCGGTGTACACGCTATCGGGCAGATTCAGCCGGTGCTGGTCGGCGCCGGATTCGCTTTGCGCGCGATCCATGTGCACCAGGTCAGGCCGCGCGGCCAGCATGGCCGAGGTCTCCGTCTCGCCGGCGTGCATGTCATTCTTCGGGTCGCTCTTCATCGCGGGGCGGCCAGGCACATTCTCGCGCGGCAGTCCAAACACATACACCACGTAGTCCCGTGGAGTGGCCAGTTGCGCCTGCGCGAACAGAGGAAGCAGGGAATTGTTGCCGCCGTGGCCGTTCACGATCACGATTTTCTTGCAACCGTTACGGGCCATCTCCTTCACGGTTTCCTGTAGCAGCGTGAGCTGGGTTGCCAAGCTGTAGGCGATGGTACCCGGCTCCTGCTGCGCTTCGAAGATCTGCCCGAAGTAGTACTCGGGAAACATCACCGCGTATTCCTGTGTGAGAGCATTCGTCACGGCGTAGCGCACGTCGAGCAGGTCAGTGCCGATGGGGAGATGGGGCCCGTGCTTCTCGAGAATCCCGAAGGGCAGCACGCACACGCCCTGCGACTGGTGGATGGCTTGCACAAAATCGCTTGCGGTGAGCTCTTCCCACTTCGGCGAGAGTTTTTGCGCCGACATGCCGGCACAGACCACGACCAAAACCAATAAAAGAAACCGCATAGCCGGCCTCATTCCGCAGGATCCTGGGCGGTGAACTCGCTGCAGCAGGGCTTCTCGGTGGCGTGGAAGTTCATCAGCTCGGAGCGGATCTCGTCGGGATCATACATATTGAACTGGCCCTTGCCGTCCTTGCCGATCTTGGTGCCCTGGTCGCATTGCACACCTTCGAGGCGGCCTGCGTCCTTGAGCGTCTTGTAGGCGGCGTCGACGGAGTTCTCGCCAACGGAGAAGTGATCGAGCACGCCCAGGGTGTGCTGCGACATGCCGGCGGGGATCCCGGTTCCCGGCCCTCCGGCCAGCATGTATTCGATCCAGTCGTGCCCATCGGGAACCTGCTGGCTCACCCAGTCGACCTTGTCGTCGTGCATGCCGCCCCACCAGTAGGGATTGAAGCCGAGAATGGCGCGATAGAACGTGTTTTCCTTCTCGCGGTCGTGCACCAGAAACCCTACGTGGATGATGTGGTGGCCGATGGCGTTGGGCGCGTCCGCACTGGCGCCCGCCGAGGGCTGAACAAACTGGATCTTGTTGCCCTCGGGATCCTGGACTTCGAACATCCGGCTGCCGTCGGATTCTTTCGTTACCGCGGCCGGCACTTTCCATCCCTTTGCCGCAAGGTATTTCCGCATGCCATCGGCGTCTGCCGTGTTCAGCGCGGCATGATCCATGCGGTTGATGCCGGCATTGGGCGGCAGCGGCAGCACCTCGATGAACTGCGTGGAACTCAGCACGTAGCGCACGCCCTTCGGATTCTCGGGATCGGGCTGCTTCACGGCGCCGATCGTAGCCGTGTAGTAGTGCTCGGTGGCCGCGGGGTTCGAGGTATAGACCGCCAGGTGCGAAATCCCCGTGATCTTCGGACGGCCGGGGGTGGACTGCGCGGCGGCTGCCGTCCCGAAAAGGAGCATGACCAAAACCAGTAAGAACATCGCACACCTCAAATTGATTGCGGGATCACGATAAAACGGTTTGCCAGAGGCGCGCAACATTGAAGCGCGGACAAACGCCGTTCTACCCGCGCCGCCGCAACGGCCAGGAGCTGTCGCAACCCCGGAGGATACAATGCGCTCATGCGTCTGAACGCGGTTCGCGTCTACTTCGTCGTCCTGATCTGCAGCCTTGCCGTCCTTACCCCCGGATCCATTGCTCAAGCGGGAATCGTTCCTGCTTCGCGTTCCGATCGCGCCGAAGCCCGCGACATTTTCAAGCAGCTCATCGAAATCAACACCACCGACACATCTGAAGGCAACGTAACCACGGGCTCCGCGGCCATGGAGAAGCGGTTTCTCGAGGCCGGCTTCGCGCGCGAGGATGTTCACCTGCTCGGCCCCGACGCGCACAAGCAGAACCTTGTGGTAAGGTTCCGCGCCGCCGGGCCGTCTTCCGCGAAGCCCATTCTTTTCCTCTGCCACATGGATGTCGTGCAGGCGCTGCGCACCGACTGGCACACCGATCCGTTTCAATTCGTGGAAAAGGGCGGCTACTTCTACGGGCGCGGCACCCAGGACATGAAGGATTCCGATGCCGCTTTAGTCGCCACGTTCCTGCGTCTCCATCGCGAAGGCTACAAACCCAAGCGCGATCTCATCCTTGCCCTGACGGCCGATGAGGAAGGCGGAAAATTCAACGGCGCCGCGTGGCTGCTGGAGCAGCATCGCGACCTGGTGGATGCCGCCTACGTCATCAATCCCGACTCGGGCGGCGTGGAACTCGATCATGGCCGCGCCGTAGTTGCCGATGTCGAAGCCACCGAAAAGGTCTATGCCGATTACGAAGTCACCGCTATCAATCCCGGCGGCCACAGTTCGCGTCCCCGCCCGGACAACGCCATCTACGAACTCACCGTGGCTCTGAGCAAGCTGGCGGCCTACACGTTTCCATTTGAGCTGAATCCCATCACGCGCACCTATTTTGCGAACCTTGGCAAACAGGAAAGCGGGCAGACGGGCGAAGACATTCGCGCGATTCTTGCTCTGCCGCCCGATCCGGCCGCGGCCGCGCGGCTTAGCCAGGAACCCAGCTTCAATTCCAACTTCCGCACCACCTGCGTGCCCACTCGCCTGTCGGCCGGACACGCCAACAACGCGCTCGCGCAAACCGCCCAGGCCAACATCAACTGCCGCATTTTTCCAGGCCACTCGCCAGAGGAGATTCGCCAGCAACTCATCGGTGTTTTCGGCGACACCAAGCTTACGGTGCGCTACGTGTCTGACGCGGGGCAGGTTTTCGATACTGCTCCGGAACGCAAGGCCATCGCGCCGCCTGAACCTATCAAGGAAGTCTTTGAGCCGCTTACACGCCTGACCCAGGCTATCTGGCCCGGCATTCCGGTTACCCCGGTGATGGAAAACGGCGCCAGCGACTCGATCTACTTTGCGCAGGCCGGAATCCCCTGTTACGGCTATTCGGCCATCGCACTGGAGCGTGACGATGACCGCGCCCACGGCCAGGATGAGCGGCTCCCGGTGGAATCGTATTGGAAGTCGCTCGACTTCTTCTATGCCTTCACGAAGGAGTTGGGCGGTCATTGATGCCGTTGGCAAGGCCTCCAAAAGTAATTGACGCATGAACTTCTTTCCCGCCGCGCCGATGAAGTAGGGAGTCCTGCCGGTGAACCATGACCGTTTCCACCATCGCGGAAGCCAATTCGCAAAGCGTCGTCGAAGCCAATCGGGCCGGCCTGGGAAGTGAGGAACGATGCCTGATCCGGCAGCCGATTCTGGACAGCCGGGGCAACGTCTTCGCCTATGAGTTGCTGATTCAGGAAGATGTTTCCGAGGCCGGCGCAACCACGTCCGAGCGCGCCTCTCACCCCATCCTCGACACGCTTTCGCTCTTTGGCCTGGAGCATTTCACAGGCGGCCCGTCGGCTTTTCTGCGATGTACCGCGCGCGAAATCATTGACGGCCTGGTCCTCGATCTTCCCGGGGCGTCAACCGTGCTCGAAATCGGGAACGAGGATGACCCATCGTCCCGGTTGATTCAATCGTGTCGGAAGTTGAAGGAATCCGGTTTTCGATTGGCGTTCCGCGACTTCTCTACCCAGGAAGTCGGGCGATTTCCGCTGCAGATGCTGGATTACGTCAAGGTGAATTCGGATCATCTGGACACCCCGGAATGGGTGCGCCTGTGCAACATGCTGCACGGCGCCTCGGCCATCATCGTGGCCGAGCGGGTGCACACCCAGGACGCCTACCGCAGAGCCAGAACCGCCGGAATCCGTTATTTTCAGGGGTACTATTTCTGCACCCCCGAATTGATCCGGAAAGGCAGAATTCCCGCCAACAGCCTGTACCACGTGGAAATTCTCAAGGAGTTATTCAAGGACCCTCTTGATTTGAAGATGTTGTGCCCCCTGGTCATGCGCGACGCGTCGCTGGTTTACCGCGTCCTGCGCTTTGCCAATTCGCCGCTGTGCGCCATTCGTGCGCCGGTGAACTCTCTTGACTCGGCCATCATGATCCTCGGTGATACCACCTTCCGGCGCATTGCCACACTGGCGATCGAGTGCGCCCTCAACCAAAATCAGTCTCCCGAGATCGTCAACATGGCGCTGGTCCGCGCGCGCTTTTGCGCCCATGCGGCCGCCCTGTGCGAGCTCAACCCCGACGAGCAGTACCTGCTGGGGTTGCTCAGCCTGTTGCCGGCCATGCTGCGGGCGCCGATGGAGGCGATTGTACGGGAGCTGCCGCTGCGCGCCGGGATTTGCCAGGCCCTGCTAGGAGAGCCTGTCAAGGAGCGCTGTTTGCTCTCCTGGATCGAGCTGCTGGAACGCAATGAGACTGGCGGCAGCGACGCCCTCGCCCAGTTGCATGGCCTGAACCTTCGCGATCTGAACGAAATCTACATCAAGGCCCTGGATACGAGCGACGGATCGGCGCTCGCGGCCGGTTGACCCAAGAGCGAGATCATGCGCCGAAGCCCGCCAGCAAAGCCGTCGCTGCGAACAGCAACGTGTCGAACACGTAGTTGATCCCTTCCACCGCGAGCGGGGAGTGAATCTCCGACAACAGGATGGGAACGTAGAAAAACAACGTGAGCAGCAGAAGCACGATCCCCGCGCCGGCGGCTGCGATGCGGATGGTGCTGCGAAAGAGAAGCCCAAAGCCTGCGAGGAGCAGCGTGATTCCCGCAACATACGCGATCAGCGTCGGAGCCGGCATCCATGCCGGAGTCAGCTTCTCGAGGGGAACGCCCGGCACAAACCGAGGGAAGAGAAAGTGCTCGATCGCATAGAAGATCATCGTCGCCGCGATCATCAAGCGGCCGATCAGTGTGAAAGCGGCGCCCAACGAGTTCCTGCTCAGGCGCCACAGGCTGCCCGCCAACACCATTGCTCCGCTGGCGAACGACAGTTCGCGCACGGTGAGCGTCCAGAACAGCCGCTCATGCGCATTCTTGGGCAGGTTGGGCAGATCGACGGTGGCAACGATAATCAGAAAGAGCAGTGCCAGCAGGGCTGCCGACCAGCGCACATGCCGCCAGGCGATGAAGCTGATGGCCGCGGCCAGAAGCGCGGCGCCGACGAAGTAGGTCCAGAACAGCGGGTCCGGCATCCAGCGGGGCACAATGCCCATCAGATCGCGCGCGGCAAGGAAGTGCTCCGCCGCGAAAACCGCAAGCGCGGCGGCCTCGAAGACCGGTCCGAGCACAATAACCTTTTCGGCGCCGGAAGCTGCGCGAAACCGTTCCCTGGCGAAAAAGGGTCCTGCAATCAGCGCGGCGACCCCGGCGCCAATCATCCCCCAGACCTCTACAGACATGCCCGCCTCCTGTCATCCGCCCACCGCAGTTGCCGGTTGCGGGAAATGAAACATGGCACTTAACGCGCGGCTGTCACCACCGCCAGCAGCTCTTCCGTTGTGAGCGGTAGCGGATTCGCCTTCATGCTGCTGGCGCGGGCTGCTTCCTCGACAACGCCGGGCAAATCGGCTTCGGTGATCCCCCAGGCGCGCAGCGCAGGGACGGCAAGCTCGACGCAACTCTGGCCGATCCAGCCGATGCCATCTTCCACGGCCGCTTCATTGCGCCCGGTAAGCAGGCGCGCGATAGTCGCGAAACGTTCCAGGGCCGGATGCCGCGGGGCCCGCGCCCTCAACGCGGCAACGTTGGCCGCCATGCCATGCGGCAACAGCGCCGCACACACAGCCCCGTGCGGGGCCTTCCAGCGGCCTCCGATCGGGGCCGCAAAGCCATGCACCACGCCCAGGCCGGCATTCGCCAGCGCCAGGCCGCCGAAAAGGCTCGCCAATGCCATGTCGTGCCGCGCATCCTTGTCCGCGCGGTCGTGGTACGCGCGGCGCAGCGCACCGGCGGCGCGCCGGATGCCCTCGATGCAAATGGCATCCACCAGTGGATTGGCGCGCACGCTGACATAGGGCTCGATGAGTTGGGTCAGGGCGTCAAGGCCGGTGCCGGCGGTAACTTCAGGAGGCAGTTTGTACGTGAGCTCGGGGTCAACCAGGGCGACCCGTGGCAGCATGAGCGGGCTTCGCAAGCTGGCTTTTATCCCGTGCTCCGTCGATCCGAGTACGGCGTTGCGCGTGACTTCGCTGCCCGTACCCGCCGTGGTCGGCACCGCAAGGAACGGCAGCGGCGGCGCCACGATGGCGCGGCCCTTCCCCACCACCTCGAGAAAGTCGAGCGGCTCCCCACCGTTGGTGGCCACCGCGGCAATCGCTTTGCCGGCGTCGATTACGCTGCCACCGCCAATCGAGATTACGACATCGCAGGCGGCGTCCTGCGCGCGCCGCGCGCCCTCGCGGACCAGGTCGACGGTGGGTTCGGCGGGCACGGAAAAGGTCTCCGCGGAGAGTGCCGAGACAAGCGGTGCGGCGCGCTCGGTGGAGGCGCCGGTCACCACCAGCGGGCGCGTGCCGAACGTGCGGGCCAGTTCCGGGAGGGCGGCGGCCGTGCCCTCGCCGAAGATAACGCGCGCTGCGGTCGCGAACTCGAAGTTCATGGTCTTACCAATCCTGGGGATCCGGGAACACCGCGGCGTACTTCACACTGTGGCGAGGCTCGGCCATCATCGCTGCAACGGCATCGCGCCACTTTGCGTAGTGGGCGGTCTCTTTGTGAGCCGCGGCGGCATCGGGCGAGCGGTAGACCTCAACCAGCACGAACCGGGTCGCGTCGTCCTGCTGCTCGACCACGTCGAAGCGCGCGATCCCGGGTTCCTGAACACTTTGACGGGCGTTCTCGATGGTAGCCTGCCTGAAGTCTTCCACCGACTCGGGCTTGACGTGCACGTGCACGTAAACAATAAACATCGAACTGCCTCCGCATCTGTCCCAGTCTTCGTGATGTGATCGTTGGCTCTCGATTCAAGGTCCTATTTGCGCTTCTCGAAAATGACGATATGCTGCAGCGGCAGTGTCTCCACCGTGCTGGTTCTCACTAATCCGACCGCATTCATTTCTTTCTCCAACTGCTTCACCGACATTTTGTGCACCTCCTTGATGCGGACCGCCGGATCTTCTTTGCGATATTCGACAAAGACGACCCGGCCACCCGGCTTCAGGGCATTGCGAACGTTCGTCATCACTTCAAATGGATACGCCAGCTCGTGATAAACGTCCACAACAAGCACGACATCTACCCCGGATGCGGGCAGGTGAGGATCGGTCTCGGTGCCTTGCACCACGTCCACGTTCGTTGCTTTCATTGCGGCCGCGCGCGTTCGCAGGGTGTTCAGCATCGCTTCCTGGATTTCAACGGCCAGCACCTTGCCGGTGTCGCCGACTTTTGGCGCCATCCGGAAGGTGAAATAGCCCGAGCCGGCGCCGAGGTCCGCGACAACTTGTCCAGGACGGAGATTCAGCGCGTCCATCACCTTGTCCGGGTGTTCTTCTTCTTCGCGCTCGCGCCGGTCCAGCCACTCGATGCCGCCGGGGCCCATGACCTGCGCGATTTCCCGACCCATGTAAAACTTCCCCGTCCCGTTGGGGTCGTGGATTGTCCGGGTCTCGTAGAGCGGTCGTGCATCAGCAGGCTGGATTTGCGCGAGAATCGGGTGGACCGAAACGCGGGGCGACGCCGCCGGTTGCTGGGGAAACGATTCATGTCCGCCGGCCACGACCAACGCGGCAAGGATAGCGAATGCAACGAGGAATCGTTTGAGATAGGCAGCCACAAACATCTCTGGAGTGTACACCGCTCTCAGGCACCAGAGAGTTTGAGACGGCGCTCAGGCCTACTGACAATTGCCGCGGCGATCCGGCGTACAGCACAGTCCTGTCGATCGCTGGCACATCTGCACGTAATTCCCCCCCGCGGATAAAGCGCCGCAGTCATTCACGGTGCGGAAGAAGGTTCCACCGGCAACGCTCTGGCAGGCCTGCGACAATCTGCCCACGCAGCGTTTCTCCTGGCCGGGCGCGACGCAAGGCGTGTCTTCAAGCACTGCCTTCGATGTGTTGCGGTCATCCACCGGCGACGGATAGGTGTACGACGGGGTAATGAATTTCGCCGAGTTGGGATCCATTCCCGCAGGCAGACCGGGATAGTTGGCGACAAACACATTCACCATGCCGCAAAGGCCCATGTGATTCACGGAGGTATACGGCGGCTTTGGATCACTGACCTGCGCGATGTCTTCTTCCCATCCCGGAAGCGGCGCTATGAATGACTTGAGTTCAAACCATTTGTGCCCCTGGCCATCGTCAAAGGCTTGCTCGCAATCCATGTCGACGTCGAGCATCCAGTAATTGGCACCGAAGGTATTTTCATCGGCAATGCCATAGCCCGCAGTGGAAACGAAGGGCTGATTCTGGCCCTGGGCAAGACTGGTCGTCCAATCCATGGGGGACCCTCCGCCCCATTTTCCTTCGGGTTGTGCCTGGCCGAGTTCGCCGCCATCCCAATCGAGATACCCATCGCCCCAGCGATAGTTATTCGATGTCCAATGGAGCCAGTTGCGATGACGGATGCGAATTGGCCCTCCGCCCTTGGAGCCACCTCGCGAAAACATGGCCTCCCCGGGCTTTGTCTCAGCGTAAACGAATACCACGGTGCGATGAACATCCCGCGCCGGAGTCTTCGAAGGATTGCCCAATCCATACACGACCACCTGGTTGTCATACGATGTCTGATACATCTTGCCGTTGGCAATCAATGGCGGAGCAAACTTGGTTGACGCGCCCACGCGATCGTTTGGTTCCGTCTCACTGTCCCAGATCGACTCCAGTGTGCCGGTCTTCACGGTAGAAACATCGTAAGCGCGCAGGATGTTCGGGGTGGGGTGAGTGTTCGAATCCGGATCGCCGGGCAGATTGCCGAAAGCTTCATTCGCCCACAGGATCGCATTCGAAGTGCCGCTGGCGGAGAGCGCAAGAATGCCTCCGGGCATCCCACCGGGCGGCGCAGTGCCCCACGACGCCGTATGCGTACCGCGCGCGATGGGGTTCGCCCCGAAGTGACCGTTTTTCTTTTCGAACACCCGGACCTTGTTGTTCTCTCCCTGTACAAACAGGAGGTTGTTGAAGTACACGCCGGTTCCGTGGATGTGGGCCGTGTGGTCGCTACTGGCCGCTCCAATGGTGAATGGATCGGTAGAGGTTACCTGGTTCAAATCCTGAAGCAGCGAAGTATGTCCATTGGTGGGTTGATAGTCAAAGGAAGCAACGAACGGGGTCTCGATCAGCTTGGAATAATCGCGCTTGCCCATATCGGATCGACCCACGTGGAAATAGAGCCCGTCCTTGCCGCCTACGATCAGCCCCGGCTCGTCGGGCAAGGCGATCACGCCGCCTGAGGCGAGGTCCTGGTCCCGATGCGAGTCATCGCGTTCATTATCGGTAAAGGGTGTGAACCAGTCCTTTACTGTCAAGGAGCCGGGGTCGCCGGGATTCCAAATAAGATGGACGGCGCTCTCGCCCAACTGATCCAGCCCGAACTGCGGATTATAGGGACCGTTCCCAGTGGCCACGTAGATGTCGCCGTTCTCGTCAATTGCGGGCGCGGCATTGGCCATCCAGATCCCTCCGCCACCGCCACCCCCGGCGCTGTTCTTCGGATTGCTGCACCATGCATTGGCAACCGCATTTCCCTGGGCCAGCTTTGCGGTGTCGAACGCGATCACCCATCCGGGAGCGCTCCCCTGTCCCTCGCCGCCTCCAAATGCAATGACCAGGGCCTTGGCGCCGCTCGGCTTGGTCGCGAGCGCGAGAGCGGCCCGCTGCAACTGAACGCGCCGTTCGAAGCCCGATTCGCCGGCCTTGTATCCATCCAGCAGGACCGAAGTGATTTTGTCCTTGCTCAGATCCGAGATGTCGAGACCATACAGCCGGAAGGTGGGCCCGTCGACGTTGCTCTCGTAACCCCAGCGGACCACGTAGAGGGTTTGTGCGGCGAGGTCGATCACGGGAGTGCTGAGGATGCCCCATTCCGCGTGAATGGTGGTGGGCTTCAGATGATGCAGGTCGCCGCCGGTCACCGGATTTCCAAGCCATCGCGTCGACAGCAAAGTTCCGGTATCCGCATCGAACGCGAAGACCGTGTTGTGCATAGTCGCCGCATAGATGACGTTGTGGGTTCCGCCGGCAGTTGAAACGCCGGAGGCGTAGAGGGGAGATCCTTCAATCTTGCCATCGACTTTCATGGTGAACAGCTTGTGGAATTTGTTCGCGCTCGAACGGACGGTATCCGGCGTGAGGATGGTTTCGTGAACGTTTGCGCCGGTGCGGAACTTGTCATAAGCCCGTTCGGTGACATTGACTCCCGCCTGGCCTCCACACACTGCGCAAAATATCGACCCGGACAGGACTGCCAGCAGGAATGATTTTGCCTTCGAATAAGAAACGCCCATGAGTGCGACCTCCGGAGGAAATAGCGTGATAGGAATGGGTGGACACGAATGATGGTGAAGGGCCGGGCAGCCACCGGAGCAGCCCGGAATGTTCACTGGGGAGTGGATGTAGAGCGATGATTCGAGCGGGACTCGGGACTAACCAAGCCCCAGCACATCCATGCCGCCGTCGTAACGCGGCAGGACGAACTTTCCGCCGCTGACCACACCAACGTTGAACTTGGGGAACAGGAACGTGTAGGCCTGTGCCTCGCTGTCCCACACGATTCGCAGTTTGGCGCTGCCGTCCGGTCTTGATTGAAAGTTCTCGAGATCGTAGACGAGCAGGCGGCCGTTGGTTACCGTCGAGTTTCCGTCGCCATAGGGGATAATGGCCCATAGCAATGCCGTGCCCGGCTTGTTCCCATTGGCCGAAATGCACATGAAGCCGCCCGGCATGCCCCCCGGAGCCTGGGTGGAATTCACCGAAGCGACCTCGTCCGAGTCGGCCAGAAAGACCATCTCTCCGTCCGGCTTCATCGTCCATACGCGGCAGCGGCCGTTTTCGCCCCAGCACGCCAGCATCTGGCCATGCGACTGTGAAAAAAATTGCGGAGACGTCGAATGCAGATGCTGCGTCTTGTTGTCGAAGAGGAAGTCCAGGTCGCTCGGGTCCTGCGGCGCCGCATTCACGTTGGTGCCGGGAAAATAGCTGTACCAGATCGGCGGCTGTGCCAGCTTGGCGTAGTTGGTTGCGGCATTTGCGAAGTCGGCGGGCATGGTCTTGCCCATCGCATCCATTTTCACCGGGTATGCGATGCCATCCTTGCCATAAACAAGAATCACGCGATATTTGCGAACCATCGCCGGCCCCGCGGAGCCAAGATCTTCATCGCCGAACGGAGCGCCCTTCTGGGTCGGCTTATTGCTGAAGAGATGGCCGGCGATCACCTTTCCATTCATGTCGCGCTCGGAAGCCATGTTGGTGGGCATATGGCCGGCCGACGTAGGCGCATTCACACCAGCGAGTTTCCCGCTCATCGCTTCATGGGGTGCCGGCAAAGTCGGGTCTTCTCCCTCCCGCCCGGCGTCGGTGTATGGGCACCACCAGTCCACCACGCTGAGGGAAGCCTTGGTTGCCCCGGAAGCCGGCGTATATCGTACCCTGCAGACACACTCGCCAAAATCACCATGACTCGGATCGAAGCTTCCGTTGCCGGTTTCAAACAGGAGGTCGCCGTTGTCATCCACGGAGAGTCCCGATCCGGCCATCCAGACACCGGCGCCAAAGCCGGCGCTCATTGCCAGGCCGGCAGCAACCTTGTTGGACGCCACATCGTAAGCGATGATCCAGCCCGCTGATCCGGCCGAGACCTCCAGCACCGTGCCCGCGGCGAAGAAGATCGTCTTTAGCCCCTTAACCTTGGCGAAGGTAAGGGCCGAACGCTGTTTGCGCGCATCATCGCCCCAGCGCTGCAGCGTGCCTCCGTTGGGCGGCTGATATTTAACATCGGTGAGTGGGACAGGATCGTGAACGCGACTCCCGTTGGCAACACTGAGCGAATGGATGAAATGGACACCCTTTTCCGGGCTGCCGTCGGGCGATTCCCATCCCACGCCGTACCATGTTTTGGTTTCCGGATCGATGACTCCCGTACTCAACAATCCCCAGTGATCGTTGATCATGTGAAAGTCGATCGTGTTGCTTCCGTTGATCGGAATGCCAAGTTTTTTCACCCAGAGTATGTCCGACGTGTTGTAGTCATAGGCCCACACGGTGTTGTTCATGGACGCGGTGATGATAATGTCCCGCACCGTGCCGTCTTCGCACTGCACGCTGGGTAGGATGAGCGCCTGCGCCTCCGCGCCCCTCGCATCGCCTTCCATGTAGAGATTGAAATATCGGCGCAGCCCGCGTTGCGCGATACTTTCAGGAGTAAAAACCGTGTCGTTGTAGAAATACGATCGATCGTTATCGTTTCCCCGGGTGAGGACCGGCGAGGCTATACCCGACGGCGGAAGGGCCAGTGCGGACCTGGGCGCCAAGGCTGCCGTTGCCGCCGCCCCCGCTCCGAGCGCGAGAAACTGACGACGGTTCAGGGCGGTGTCCGATCGTTTCCCTTTCAATGGGTCCTCCTTGGTTAGCGGAAAGTGTAACTACATCTGGCCGCCTTCGTAGGTGACTTTCAGATCGAAGGAAACGGCCGCGTTCGAACGCGAGTTGACGCCAATGCCGTACCAGCCAGTGTCCGCAGGCTTGTTATTGGCGACGGGCGTAGTTCCCTGGAGCAAGCTGACTCCGATATTGCTGGTCGTAGAGAAGACAGCAGTGGTTTGCCCCTGGACGTAGATGTTTGCGATGGAACGCATTGGCCCGGGCTGAGCGGGGCCGATGTCAAGATCCGGCGAACCGAAGAATTCCTGGGTAGTGCGCCAGCCTGCATGCGCAACCGGCTTGTCGCTGCCGGCCCGCGAGAAGCACAGGTAACTCTGGCCGCCTCCCCAAGCGTTCGAGGGAATCGTGAACGTTGCGTTGCCCTGCGGGTCCGTCCAAATGTCCGGATGCCTGCCGGTGTAGTCGTGCAACTGGACGTTGCTTCCGAAGCTTGTCGCGCAGGTAATCCGCCTCTGGTTAAAGGTGTCAAAATTCAGGGCCGTCAACAGCCCCGGGCTGTTTCCCACCGCGCCGCCATTGCCGTCTCGTTCGATGACGATCACGGAGCCGTCTACCCATCGCGTTACTTGACTGCCATAGGCGAAGGTCCGGCTGATGTAAATGAGATTGTCAATCAGTGGCTGGAGACCATAAGCGCCGGGCCAGACATCATTCGCAAAATAATCCTTCCCATAGACCAGCACCTGTCTGCAGCTAGCCGAGAGCGCATAGGCGTAACCGAGCAGTTTCGAGCCGGTCACCTGTTCGCCCGGGGTGGTGTCGGTGTCCGGGTTTTCGACGAAGGCATACGAAAGCCCGCTGTTCCACTGCGCGTATCCGGCGCCATCCAGGGCGCGCGCATTCAAGTTGTTGCATGCGTCCTGGATGGCAAAGTGCATGGTGAAGTCTTCCACGCCACAACGGCCGTTGATCGGGGAACTTGTCGCCCACCAGTTCAGGCTGGCGGGGTTGGCATCGAAGTACTCCCCATAGAATGGCTTGTTGGCCATCGCGCCATGATTCATGAACTCGGCCACGAACGGCGCCCACATGCCTTTGGTGTCGTCGATTCTTGCTCCGTCGGCTCCGGTCGTCCTGAAGGTCCAGTCACCAAAATCGAGCGCATCGTCGATGGTGTAGCGCGCCGGATTGCAATGCTGGTACACCTTTTCATCCCCAAAGGAGAAGTCATCCGATGGAACCGGAACATCGTCCTCCGGTTGGGTGCCCGCACCCGGAGTTGCGCGAAAGCACCCCGGATGCATGGCTCCGCGGCCATTCAGGCTTTTTCCATCGGCCCCGAGGTAGCGATAGTTGCCGCCCATTCCGCCGATGAGTTGGTGAAGGACGAGGTCCAGGTCCACGGCGAGACCGTAGCGATGCGCCACGGCAACCAGCCGGCGGAGCGAGTCCGCCGTGCCATAACGGGTCGGTGTGCTCCCCTGTTGCGCCTTTGTTCCCAGGTCGCGGGGGTCATAGATTCCATAACCATCGCAGCCCGCGCCGTCCCCGCCCTGCGCCTTGCTGGCGGGAGGAAGTTGAATGCGATCGAATCCCACTGCGGCGAGACTGGGCACTTTGGCCGCGAGCAGATCCCACAGCCATGGTTTCCCGTGATCGGTACTCGGTGCCGGCACAGTAATCCTGTTGCCGTTTCGGTCGAGGAACCGGCCCCAGCCAATCAAACTGACTGCCATTCGCTTTACTACCTCCAGGGGAAGATCGAGACCGCGTGGGAATCGGAAAGGAGAGCGCCCCAAATATCGTGCGCGGAATGCCGTCAGCGTATCACACAAAAAGAACGGCAGACGGCATTTCTGGCGGGATCCTGTGGCGTGGCATCTCGATTTGCAGCGGCGATGCTGAATCGGGCAGGCAGCCCCCAATGAGCGGGATTTACTTTTGATCCCCGTGTGACCTTTGCCAAAGGGAGCTTTACCTACGAGGAATAATTCCTTCGAAGCTATAAGGAGGCGTCACTCCGGCAACCCGCACTTTGCTGAATTCGCACCGGACAGCAGGCACACCACGATCCCAGGTAGGTGCGCAAGGTGTTGACAGTCCGGCGCCCAGCAGCTATATATCTGCGTCGCCCGCCCACTCAATGGCCCTTGACCGCAACGATATAATTTAGCCAGGTGTGCTGAGGTTGCGAGTCGCACGGGCCGGTCGCGAAAATGGGACGGAGCCGGCAAACTCAGTTCGGACCCGATGAGTTCGCTTCCCTTGAATATGGCTAAATAGCCCCGCTCGAACTATAGGAAAACATGACCAGACATACCAAACATCCTCTGGAGAGAATCCTCGACACGCGTATTGCCATTATCGACGGAGCCATGGGAACGACGATTCGCACCTATGCGATGAAAGAGGCGGATATCCGCGGTGACCGCTTCAAAGATTCAAAAAAGGATCTGCTGAACAACGGCGACCTCTTCTCTCTGACGCAGCCGAAGATGATCGGTGACATCCATCGCCGCTTTCTGGAAGCGGGGGCCGACATTATCGAGACCAACACCTTTGGAGCGACCAGCATCACCCAGAGCGAATTCTTTGTGGATGATCCGCGGGAGCAGGGCGGCCGAAAGGATCCCGCATTCTACGAAAACATCATTGCGGATCCTTTCCTCAACGATCTTGCCTGGGAGATCAACGAGCAATCGGCGCGCCAATGCCGGGAATGGGCCGATCGTGTAAGTACTGGCACGCGTCAACGTTTCGTCGCCGGTGCGATCGGACCGTTGACGGTGTCCCTCTCTAACTCCCCTGATCCCGATGATTCGGGGTTTCGCGTAGTCAGTTTTGATCAGGTGAAGGCCACATACAAACACCAGGTACGGGCTCTCATTGCCGGCGGGGTTGACCTGCTTCTGGTTGAGACGATCTTCGATTCACTCAACGCAAAGGCGGCGTTGGTGGGCATCCGCGAGGTCTTCGACGAAGACGGCCTGGCTTCCAGCGGCAAGGAACTTCCTGTGATGATCTCGGCGGCTGTGGGACGCGGCGGCGAGACGTTGATCTCCGCCCAGACCACCGAGGCTTTCTGGAATGCCGTGAAGCACGTGAAGCCGCTTTCTGTGGGGCTGAATTGTTCTCTCGGTCCCGACCTTATGTATCCATTTCTCTCCGAACTTTCGGAGAAGGCGGACGTGGCCATCTCGTGCTATCCAAACGCCGGCCTGCCCAATCCGCTGTCGGAAACGGGATTCGATCTGGGGCCGCAGGACATGGCCCGTTACCTGGGCGATTTCGCTCGCGGCGGGTTGATCAATATCGCGGGGGGTTGTTGCGGCAATACGCCCGAGCACATCGCTGCTATCGCCAGGGCACTCGACGGCATGCCTCCACGGAAGTGGGGCATCACGCTGGCCGACGAAGAAGCCTATGCCGTCCCAAGCGAGCGCAGAGCATGAGCCCTGCGGAGAAAACAAGCGTGGCCCAGGCTACGCACCCGAAGCCGCTTCGTCTGTCTGGATCGCAGCCGTTCACGCAACAATCAGGCGTCTTCATCATGATCGGGGAACGGACCAATGTAGCCGGCTCTCCGCAGTTCGCCAAGCTGATCAAGGCGGGCAAGTTTGAGGAAGCAGTCAGCGTGGCCCGGCAGCAGGTGGACAATGGCGCCAACGTCATTGACATCTGCATGGACGAGGGCATGATCGACGGCGTGCACGCGATGAACCGCTTTCTGCAATTGCTGGCCAGCGAGCCTGAAGTGGCCAAGGTTCCCTTCATGGTCGACTCGTCCAAGTGGGAAGTGATTGAGGCCGGGCTCAAATGCCTGCAGGGGAAGGGAATCGTCAACTCGATCTCGCTGAAAGAGGGTGAGGACAAGTTCCGTCATAATGCGGCCGCTGTGCTCAAATATGGCGCGGCTGCCGTGGTGATGGCCTTCGATGAAAAAGGCCAGGCCGCGACCTATGAGGACAAGATCCGCATCTGTCGGCGGGCTTACAACATTCTCGTGAACGAAGTCGAGTTTCCGCCTGAGGACATCATCTTCGACCCCAACATCCTCACCGTCGCCACGGGGATGGAAGAGCACAACAACTACGCGGTTGACTTCATCAACGCGACCCGCTGGATCAAAGCCAACCTGCCCCACGCCAAGGTCAGCGGTGGGGTTTCCAATATTTCGTTCAGCTTTCGCGGCAACAACAAAGTGCGCGAAGCCATGCATTCCGCCTTTCTTTATCACGCCATCGCGGCGGGCATGGACATGGGCATCGTCAACGCCGGGATGCTCGAGGTCTATGAGGAGATTGAGCCGGAACTGAAGGTCATGGTCGAGGACGTGCTGCTCAATCGTCGTCCCGATGCCACTGAGCGCCTTGTGGACTACGGCGAAAAGCTGAAGCACGTTGGCAAGGAAGTTACAGAGAAGAAAGCGGAAGAGTGGCGCCATGGCACTGTGGAGGATCGCCTGTCTCATGCGCTGGTCAAAGGAATTGACGCGTACATCGAAGCCGATGCCGAGGAAGCCCGCGCCAAGCTTGGCCGCCCGCTGCTGGTGATCGAGGGACCGCTGATGGACGGCATGGGCGTGGTCGGCGATCTGTTCGGAGCCGGCAAGATGTTCCTGCCCCAGGTCGTCAAATCCGCGCGGGTAATGAAAAAGGCCGTGGCATACCTGACTCCGTTCATGGAGGCCGAAAAGGCCGCATTGGCGGCGTCTGGCCAGACCGTCAAGGCGCAGGGAAAGATCGTGCTCGCCACCGTCAAGGGAGATGTGCACGACATCGGCAAGAATATCGTTGGCGTCGTCCTCGCCTGCAACAACTACGAGGTCATCGATATGGGGGTGATGGTTCCCTCGGAGAAAATCCTCGAACGCGCCCTGGCAGAAAACGCAGACATGATCGGATTGAGCGGCCTGATCACGCCCTCGCTCGACGAGATGGTGCATGTGGCCCGCGAGATGGAGCGCCAGGGTTTCAAGTTGCCGCTGCTCATCGGAGGCGCCACCACCAGCCGTGCGCATACGGCGGTCAAGATTGCCCCGAACTACAGCGAGCCTGTCGTCCACGTGCTGGATGCCAGCCGTGCGGTGCCCGTGACGACAAGCCTGCTGAGTGAGGATGGCAAAGACCAGTTCGTCGCGGAGCATCGCGCAGAGTACGCGGCCATCCGCAAATCTCATTCTGCGCCACGCCAGCAGGTCGTCTCGCTTCAGACCGCCCGTGGCAGGCGAACTCCCATCAAGTGGCGGCCCGAGGATCTGCCCGTGCCCGGGTTTACCGGCGTGCGGGTGCTCGACAACTTCCCCCTGGCCACGCTGCGCGAATTCATCGACTGGACGCCGTTCTTTCACACCTGGGAGCTGAAGGGAGTTTATCCTCGCATTCTTGACAACGAAGTGTACGGCTCGCAGGCGCGCCAGATTTTCAACGAAGGCAACGCGCTCCTCGATCGCATCATTCAAGAGAAACTTATCACCGCGCGCGGCGTCTACGGTTTCTTTCCTGCAAATGCCGTTTGCGACGATGTCGAACTTTATACGGATTGCAAACGGTCAAAGGTGCTCGACCGCTTTCATTTCCTCCGCCAGCAGGCAAACCGGGAAGGCAGCGAGCCATGCCGATCGCTCGCCGACTTCATCGCACCCAGGGAAACCGGACTGCAGGATTACATCGGCGCCTTTGCGGTAACCAGCGGAATCGGACTGAAGGAGTTGTGCGACTCGTTCCGTGCCGAACACGACGACTACAACGCCATCATGGCCGAAGCCCTTGCCGATCGGCTCGCCGAAGCGTTTGCTGAATGTCTGCATAAACGGGTTCGCGACGAGTGGGGTTACGGGCGAGAAGAATCCCTGAGCACAGACGATTTGATTCACGAGAAGTATCGTGGAATCCGGCCGGCCGCAGGCTACCCCGCGTGCCCGGACCATACGGAGAAAGGCACTCTCTGGCGATTGCTCGACGTGCAGGCGAACACCGGAATGATGCTCACCGAATCGTTTGCGATGTGGCCGGGGTCGAGCGTGAGCGGGCTCTATTTCGCTCACCCGGAATCGCGGTATTTCAGCCTCGGTAAAATCGACCGTGATCAGGTTGTCGATTATCACCAACGCAAAGGGATGACGGTCGCGGAGGTCGAGCGCTGGCTCGGTCAGAACCTGAATTACGATACGTCGGCTTAATTCCCGGCACCGGCAGTTCGTCCCGCAAATTAACCATGTGTCAACAATCACTGCATGGTCACGCCGCCGCTTGCTCGCTCGAACGCTCGAGGGAGCGGGGGCGGGAACTGTCCGGCGCCCCAAGCGTGTTCGGTTCACCGGCCCGCTTCCGCATTTTGAAACTCTAGAGCATTTATCAGAATCCGTGATAATGTCGTGGAACAGCGACGTAATCCCCGAATCCTGTCAGGTTGACGCAACAGAGACAGACTCAACTCCTTACCTCGTGGCAGAGGCGCCGTCAGCAAATCGAATCCTGCAGCACAATGGGTGTCTTACCCGCATCGCTCGGTCCATTTCCAAACCCGGATTGCAGGTCTTGGCATTCGGTCACAAGAACTTCCCTTAATGGAGCCGCCATGACGATTCTCATCAAGAGACTTTTTGTTGTCACCGCCCTGATTTTCGCCATTGGATCCGCCGGACTCAGTGCCCAGGTACAGGCGATTAACGGAAGCGTTCAAGGCGATGTTACAGACTCGGCGGGGGCAGCAGTCCCTGGTGCCGGGGTTGAAGCCAACGAGGTCGAAACCGGGACGATTCAAAGTGCGGTAACGGACGCAGCCGGGCATTTCGAATTTCTCTCTCTGAAGCCCGGACGATATGTTGTCAAGATCTCCAAGACTGGATTTGCCACGACCGTCCAGCAAAACCTCGATCTCACTGTGGGCCGCACCATCTCGCTCAAATTGACCTTGCAGGTTCAGGGAACGAGTGAATCGGTCATCGTCACTTCCACTCCGCTGGTAGACGTAGTCACGACTTCTTCGACGTCAGATCTCGGCGAGTCAGCCATTGCGACGACGCCGGTGCTCGGTCGCAAGTTTGAGGATCTTCTCACGCTGACGCCGGGCGCAAGCATCGTACAAGGCCCGGATGGCGATGAAATCAACTTCAATGGACAACGAGGCATCTTCAATAACATCAGCCTCGATGGCGGCGACTATAACAACGGCTTCTTCGGCGAGCAGTCAGGCGGCCAGCGTGCGGCTGTTGATATCACGCTGGAGGCGGTCAAGGAGTTCCAGGTTGTCGCGAGCGGCGCCAACGCTGAATTCGGGCGAACCGGAGGCGGCGTGGTCAACGTGATTACAAAGTCGGGCACGAACGAATTCCATGGAAGCCTTTTCGAATACCAGCGCCTCGAGGCGCTCACCGGCGACACGTCCGACGGCAAGCCTTTAACGGACTTCCATCGTGAACAGTTCGGCGGGAGCGCCGGCGGTCACATCATCAAGGACAAGCTGTTCTACTTCGGCGCCGCGGAAGGCATCGACGAGAATCTGCTTCGTCCTAACCTCAGTGCGCCGATCGGGACTCCATGTGCGATTTCGAATCCTTCTTTCGGCGGCAATATTTCCGATGGCGATATCGACGCCAGCGGGGACTGCCAGCGGCAGGTTCTCATCAACTTCTACAAAACCAATTTCAAGGAGGCTGAAGGGCAACCGGTCGATCACGTGGTTCACAACGGAGCTTTCTTCGGCCGCATGGACTACAACCTAACGCAGAAAAACATCCTTTACGCATCGTATAATTTCGATTACTCAAATAATCCCAACCAGACCTTCGATGTTTCCACCTACGGGACCTCAGCCAATGGAATTGAGGGTCCAGCGCATATCCAGACGCTGAACTTCAACCTTGTTTCTACTTTGAATGATCGCCACCTGAATGAGGCACACGTGACCTACGGACACGAGACGCGTCCCCGGTCTGCGATCAATTCCAACGCGGTGCCCGACACAGGAATGGGCTTCTTTCCGTCCTTTCGATTTGGGCAGCCGTTCTTTCTGGGGCCGGGCGCGAGCGAGGTTTTTTACCATATCGATCTCAAGGACAATTTCTCGCTGATTGCAGGCAAGCACACTTTCAAGGTGGGAGGCGAATATCTGCATAGCAATAATGTGCAGGTCTTCGACGGCTTTGCCCTGGGCCGTTACATCTTTGGAAGCGTAACCGGGTTTCTGCATTATGCCACTCCCGCCAGTCAGGGCGATGGGTTCGGCCCGAATGTGCAATCGTGTTCCGACGGCTCCTACGTCTCGCTGACGTCGTGCCCCGAGGGAACGACCAGCTTCGGCAGCCCGCTCTTCCTTTACCTGCAGGACGCAGGCACCCAGGCAGGCGAGACCGTTCAGCAGGCCGGCTATTCCAACATCAGCAACGAAGAACCTGCCGTTTACGCTCAAGACACCTGGAAGGCGACCTCACGCCTGATCCTGAATTACGGACTCCGCTGGGAAGCGCAGTTCTTTCCCAAGATGAAGATCGCGCCTTCGCAAACGCTGTATGGTCCTTACCTCTCCGATTCGCGGTTCCCGTCGACCGGCTATCTGCCCAACCAGACAACCGAGTTTCAGCCGCGCGTGGGGTTTAACTACGACATTTTCGGCAATGGCAAATCGGCGCTTCGCGGCAGCGCAGGCATTTTCAACGCGCGACAGAACATGCTGACTGAGGTGGGCGCCATCACCACCAACGGCGTACAGCAGCAGACGCTCACGGAGTTCTCCGGCGAGGGCAATCCCACTTACCCCGGCATCCTGCCGGTCACCAATTGCCCTGCCAGCGGCTGTATTGGGGCTGGTGTGACGGTGTTCGACAAGCACTATCACAACCCGCGCATCTACACCTTCAATTTTGGTTATGATCAACAGGTTTCCGACGACTTTGTTGCGTTTGTGGACTTTACTGACTCGAAGGGCGTTTATTTGACGCGATTCGAGAATCCCAATGTGGGTCCCACCGCCGCGTTGCCCGGGCAAGCCTGTCCCGGCCAGGCGGCGACGCCCGCCAATTCCGATACCGTGACCTATTGCGGCGCAGCCCCATTTCCAAATTTAGGATCGATCACCAATACCATCAGCAACGCCAAGTCGCTGTACCGCGGGCTCACTCTGGGCCTGCGCAAGCGCATGTCGCATCACTTCCTCGCGGAAGCTCAATACACTTACTCAATCGATCGCGACGACGACTCCAACGAGCGCGATCCCTTCACGTTCCGTTACGCCAACCTCTACGACCTGAAGGCGGAATATTCTCTCTCCGATCGCGATGAGCGCCACAAATTCAACGCCTACGCCGTGGGCAATCTGCCGTTTGGTATCGATGGAAACCTTCGCATTCAGCAACACTCCGCCGAGCCTGAGACGGATAACTCCAACGGAACCGGGACGGGAGCCCCTTGCAGCCTCAACAATTCGGCAACCCGCTTCGTAAACGGGATCGACTGCGGGCGCAATCACCTTAGAAAAGACAATGCGTTCTTCGTTTTTGACTTCGGAGTGGCACGCCCCATTCACTTCCATGATGGACGGCTGGCGCTTATCCCGCGCGTCGAGGTCTTCAACGCCTTCAACAACACCAACAATCTGAATCCGCTCAGTTCGCCTGCGTTGTTCGACTTCAGCGGATTCCTCCGCGTTGGCGTGGGAGACCCGCGGCAAGCCCAGCTGTCTCTTCGCTTTGCGTTCTAGTGGCAGCGGGTGAATTGAGTGCCCACACAACCGCCCTCATGAGGGAAAACTGAGAAGGCTCTTCTTCGCCCACGGAAAGACGAGGCACCCCCGGCTGTAATTTTCCTGTTGACATTCCACATATAAAGTGAAAACGTATCTGTTGAATGTCAACAGGACGGCCCCAAGCCATGGCACAAAGCAAGCCGGATGTTCTCCAGGGAACCCTGGACCTGATGATCCTCAAGACTCTTGAGTCGATGGGATCACTCCACGGGTACGGGATCGCACGCCGAATTGAGCAGATCAGCAGCGACAACATCGCTCTGAACCAGGGCACGATCTATCCGGCGCTTTTGCGTCTCGAGCAGCGTGGATGGATCAAGTCGGAGTGGGGACTGTCCGAAACCAACCGGCGCGCCAGGTTCTACTCACTGACTCGAATTGGACGCAAACAGATCGCGACGGAAGAAAAGAACTGGTCGCGGATCGTCACGACGATGGCACGCTTCCTCGAAGCGTCGAAGTAGGAGACGACTATGGATTGGCTTCGTGAACTGCTTAGCCGGTGCGCCTCTCTTCTCCGGCGGAAGCGGCTTGAAAACGACCTTGACGATGAGGTGGAGGCCCATCTCGACCTTGCGATTCACGAAAACATTCGCCGTGGTATGAACGCGCCTGAGGCGCGAACCGCAGCCCTGCGTTCCTTTGGCGGCCTCACGCAAATCAAAGAGAGCTATCGCACGCAGCGGGGAATGCCGTTCCTGGAGGTGTTGGCCCAGGATCTCCGATATGCAATGCGACGGCTGCGTTCCTCCCCCGGCTTCACACTGGTCGTCGTCATCACCCTCGCGCTTGGCATCGGCGCCAACACCGCGATCTTTACCTTGGTGCAGGGAATCCTGCTTCGCTCCCTGCCGGTTGCGGATCCGTCAAGGTTGTATCGTATCGGCGACCGAACCACCTGCTGTTACTACAGCGGGTTCGAAAATGAATCCGGCGACTTCGACCTGTTTTCCTACGACCTTTATCGACAATTCAAACAAGCCGCGCCGGAGTTTGAGGAGTTGGCTGCGGTCGAGGCTGGAGGATCCGGATACAGTGTGCGCGCGGGCTCTGAACCGCCTCGTCCCCTGCGAACGGAATTCGTATCCGGAAACTATTTCGCTGCGCTTGGAATCCCCGCTTACACGGGGCGGGTGTTCACAGAGAGCGACGATCAGGCGGGAGCCACGCCGGTCGTGGTTCTCAGCTATCGTGCGTGGGAGACCGATTTTGCCCGGGATCCCGCGATCGTTGGGTCCACCATCTACGTGCAGACCCATCCGTTCATCGTGGCCGGGGTTGCGCCATCGGGATTCTTCGGGGATCGGATCGTAGCCATTCCGCCGGACTTCTGGATGCCATTCGGAACCGAGCCGGTGATTGAGGGCGCGAACTCCGCGGTGAAGCAGAATGCGACTGCCTGGCTGTACGCGGTAGGGAGGGTGCGTGCTGGAGGGGAGTTGGGCACACTCGAAGCGAAACTCTCGACGGTGCTGCGGCAATGGATGCACGCGCAGCCGGCATTTACCGAGAACGGCAAAACTCCCTTGATCGCGAGGCAGCACGTGGTCCTGTCTCGCGCCGGCGGCGGAATTCAGAAGCTGCAGCATGAGACCGGAGCGAGCCTGCGCATGCTCATGATCCTCTCAACGGTTGTACTGCTGATTGCCTGCGCAAACATCGCTAACCTGCTGCTTGCCCGCGGCGCGATGCGAAGAGCCGAGATCGCCATGCGCATGGCGCTCGGCGCTGCGAGAGGCAGGCTCGTCCGCCAGGTCCTCACCGAAAGCGTGTTGTTGAGTCTCATGGGAGGGGCCGCGGGCTTGGCCGTATCTTACATCGGAAGCCACATGATTCTCGCGCTGGCTTTTCCCTGGGCCAGGAACATGCCGGTGGTGGCGACTCCCTCCTTGCCCGTACTGGGCTTCGCCCTGCTGGTCTCGGTCTTGACGGGCGTGTTTTTTGGCACCGCCCCAGCGTGGGTGTCGTCGCATGCGGAACCCGCCGAAGCGTTTCGCGGAACCGCGCACGTCACGCGGGATCATGCCTCGTTGTCGCAGCGCTTCCTGGTTGTGTTCCAGCTGGCGCTCTCGATCGTCCTGCTGTCCGGAACATTTCTGATGGCAAAATCGCTTGCAAATCTGCGTCATCAGAACTTCGGCATCGATACCGCGCAACGGTATACCCTGAAGATCGATCTTGAAGGAGCCGGTTACAAGGTCGAACAACTGCCGGGGCTGTACAACGAAATCGAAGACCATCTCTCCGCGATTCCCGGCATGGTGCGCATGAGTTTTTCCCGATACATTCCCCTGGGGGGAAATCAGTGGGGAACTTGCATCATCCAGCAAGGGCACCCGGCGCCGGGGCCAAATGAAAAGTGCTTTTCCGACTGGGACCGGGTGAGCGCGGGGTTTCTTGATTCGCTGGGAGTGGGGATCGTTCGCGGTCGCGGTTTTACTTCCGAAGATACCGCGACGTCGGAGCCGGTCGTCATCGTGAATCAGACGTTTGCAAAAACATTTTTCCACGACCAGGATCCGATCGGGCGGCGTTTCGGGACTGATTTTGCGCACTATTCGGGCGCATTCAAGATCATTGGAGTGTCAGCGGATTTTGAATTGGTCGACGCCCGCGGTGAAGTTCGCCCCTTGTTCCTTCGGCCCATGACGCAGCGATTCGGCGGGTACAAGGAGCCGGACATGGAAGCCGGCGAGAAGAGTTCGATGTTCCTCAATTCGCTCATCATTCAATTTGCGAGTCCGCAACCGGGCGCCGAGGCCCTGATTCGCAAAAAACTCGCCGAGGTCGACCCCCAGCTTCCGGTTTTTGGATTCTCTACCTACGATGCGATTGTGGCCGAGAATTTCAATCAGGATCGGTTAATTGCCCGGCTTACGTCCGCGTTCGGATTCATAGCTCTCCTGCTTGCTTCCGTAGGTCTTTATGGAGTAATGTCCTACTCCGTTGCGCGCCGGACAAGCGAAATCGGCATTCGCATGGCGATCGGCGCCACCCGCTCCACAATCATCAAAATGGTTATCCGCGGCGCCGCCGCGCCGGTTCTGGGTGGTCTGGCCTTCGGAACTCTCGGCAGCCTATATGTGGGCCACCTGATGTCAAGTCTCCTCTATCACGTCAGTGGATATGATCCACAGTCGCTGGCGGGGGCGTGCGCCGTGTTGGGAATCTGCGGTGGCCTGGCAGCGCTGATCCCAGCGGCACGCGCCGCTTCCATTGATCCCATGCTCGCCCTTCGAACCGAATGAGGCATGGTTACTTCTTCAACCATCCTTGCTGGTCAAGCCAATCGGCGAAGCGATCGATCCAGTGATCCGTCGGGATGTTCTGCGTTCGCATCCCAAACCCGTGTCCGCCTTTGGCGTATAAATGCAGCTCTGCCGATTTGTGAGCGCCGATCCACTTCTCGTACAAAGCAACGCTCTGCGGTGCAAGTCCGAGCTGATCATCGCTCGCTGCCGCCAAAAACATAGGCGGCGCATCCGCGGCAACGGGAGTGTCCTTAAACATAGTTGGCCCCGCATAGATCGGGGCTACAAATGCCGGCCGTCCGTCCGGTGTGTAATGGAGAGCCACTCCGGCAGTTACTGTACCCCCCGCGGAGAATCCGATAATGCCGACGCGTTCGGGCGTGACTCCCCATTCTGACGCGTGCTGCCGAACGTACGTGACCGCGGCTATTCCGTCAGCCACCGCGAGAGGTTCAACCCTGTGCAGCATCTCATCAAATTTCTGTCGGTCTGCATACAGCGTCACGAATTCCTGCGTAGCGTCCTCGCCAGTGTGTGCGAGGCGGTATTTCAACACGAAAGCCGTCACGCCCTTCGTAACAAGATACCTGGCGACATCCTTGCCCTCGCTGCTGATCGATAGAGCCATAAAGCCGCCGCCCGGGCAAATCACCACGGCACTGCCGTTTCTCAACTCCGGCGAAGGCTTGAAGACGGTCAGGCTCGGCTTGGTCACATTGGTGACAACGTCGGTATTCCAGCCTTTCGAGAAATACGCCTTCTCCGGATAGTTCTCCTCGGACGATCCGGGCGCTGTGCCGGGGTAAAGCGGAATCACATCCTGCGCGGCTGCGAAGCTGGCAAGAAACACGACCACGAACAGGATTCGAGTAACTGCTTTCATGGACGATAAGTCTAGCAGAGAGCAATCGGCGTTGATTTCTTGCAGTGGCGTTGCAGATCGGAGAGTAAATAAACGTGAGCAGTCTGGTTGGGAATGGAGATTGGAAAGCCAACCGTTGTAAGTTGTCCGACATCTATCGAGACAACAGAAGAATTCCTGGATCCGTTCCTATCTAGAATAAGGTCGATTTTGACCGTCCCCTCGAGGCCTGCAGCGAAAGTCAAATCGCTTGGGAGTCGCACCAGCCCATTGGCAGCGGTCCCGGCCTGGAAATTCGCTGCTATCAAAAGGAGTCGCCCGGAGCCTGACTGAAAGCGCGCGAAGGAATAAAGCATTGCCGGGCAATCTGGAAAACGCAGTTCGTTATTGAAATCGCGCAATCCCCAAAAAACATCTCCCGCCACGGCCGGATCCTGACACAGCTTACCAAGCGCGGCATAAAAGTTCCGCAACGCGAGTTGAGTTGGCTGGAGTCCGACCCCGTCGTAACGATGACCGTTGACCCACCCGGCGAAGTCAGGCATTGTCCAGTAATCGAAAATTGTCGTTCGTCCGTCTTCCCCACCAAAACCCTCTACTCCTCGGCCAGGTTCGCCGACCTCCTGGCCGTTGAAAAGGAGAATGGTCCCGCTGCCATAGAGAAACTGCAGCGGCGCGAGTTGATACGACGCATCGGCGGAACCGAATCCACTTTCTCCGGAACTTCCGTCGAACACGATCGGCGACGGGATTCGCCGCTCATCATGATTCTCAAGATAGTGGACAAGATGCTTTCGCATCGAATCGGGCAGGCTGACCATCTCGCGGTCGTAAATGTCCAGGCGGCCGAATCGATACACGTCTTTCAAGGCGCTGTAGGACTGGTAGTGATACACGGCGTCGAAACCTGCGTCGATCAACTCCTGCTGTTGCTGCACGGGATCGCCACTTCCGACAGACGGATAAGCCTCGGCGATGAAGTATGCGGGACGGCGCCGCCGGGCGCGAGCGATGAAATACGTCCAGGCCTCGACGGGAATGTAATGGGCAAAGTCGCAGCGAAATCCATCCACGCCCTTGTCTTGCCAGAAGGCGAGTATTTCATCTATGTGGCTCCATAGCCGTGGCTGGGGATCGTAAGTGCCCGTGCATGAAACGAAATTGAAACCGTAGTTGAGCTTGATCGTCTCGTACCAGTCCGTTGCGGAAGGATTGGGCAAGATAACATTGTTTCCGGTTGCTTTCGGAGGACGCCCGGGGGAGCCATCTTCGGGGCCAAATCGGCCGTCAAAAACTACGCCTGCTGGATTCCAGGTGTACGGCTTACTCAACTCCAATCGCTGTCCGGGCGGATCCACAAGGTAGAAGAATTCATTATTTGGCGAGAAGAATTGGGACGTGTCATCGTTGCTGCCCAGGCTGCGGCCAGGTTTGTGGTCTGATGAGTAAGCTCGCGAGACGTGATTCGCAACAAGATCGATCAGAACCTTTATTTGCGCCGCGTGAATGCGCTCCACCAGATCCTCAAATTCGCGCATGCGATTCGAGGGAGTGCTGGCATAGTCCGGAGATACATCGTAGTAATCGCGGACGGCGTAAAACGAACCAGCCAACCCCTTAACAATATCGGGCTCGTCGGCCCGCATTCCAATATTCGAATAGTCGGTCAGCGTAGCCTGCCTGAACACCCCAGTGAGCCAGATATGCGTAACGCCTAGCTCTTTCAGACCAGCTAATGCCGCGTCATTGATGTCGTTGAACTTTCCGCATCCGTTCGTGTCGATCGACCCGTTGGTTTCATTGGTCAAATTGGTATTGCCGAAATAGCGCACCACGAGTTGGTAAATAATCGGTTTCATTTGTCCAGGAGCAAAGCTTGAGGCCTACACTGCCGGAGCAGTTACGGTTTCGACTTTTCCCGAGGCGGCCTCATGGCCAATCGTGGTGGGATTGTGCCACCCTCCGGGCGGACACACGGATTCATCCTGGGGACCCCATGTGCCCTGGTCATATTCCTGGATCGGTGGTGGATTCTTCAGGACCGGCTCAACGATGCGCCATGCTTCCTCAACGTAATCCTCGCGAGCAAAGTGGCTGGAGTCACCCGTCATGGCATCGCCCAGAACGCGTTCGTATGCCTCCATTTCTTCGGGGCACGGCCTGTGGGTTGCCTGCATCTCCACCGCCTGGCCCTCCAGACTTTCCCTGTCACGCATGACGATGGTGCCCATCGCAATCTCCATCTCCGGGCTTATCCGGAACCTCATGTAATTGCGACCGGGCGCTTGACCGGCAAGAAAGGTGGGAGGCTCGCGAAATGTTGCCAGAACTTCTGTTGCGGTGACCGGCAGATATTTACCCGCGCGAATGTAGAACGGCACGCCTTTCCATCGCCACGAGTCGATTTCGATGCGGAGCCCGGCGAATGTCTCCACCGTCGAATCCTTCGAAACGCCGTTCTCGTTCCGATACCCGCGGAATTGGCCGCGAATCGCGTCTGCCGCTCTTATGGAAGGAATCGCCTTGAGTACCTTGACTTTTTCGTCCCGGATGGATTCGCTGTCAGTTCGTACCGGAGGTTCCATCGCAAGGTTCGAGACGATCTGAAACAGGTGGTTCTGAACCACATCGCGGATCGTGCCGGTTTGATCGTAAAATGCTCCGCGCCCCTGAATGCCGAAATCCTCCGCCATCGTGATCTGGACGCTCTCGATAAAATGTCTGTTCCAGAACGGCTCCATGAACGCATTTGCAAAGCGAAAAACCACGACATTGTTTACAGGCTGCTTTCCTAAGTAATGGTCGATGCGGAAAATCGATGATTCCGGGAAAACTCTGTGCAGGATGACGTTGAGATTCCGCGCCGATTCAAGGTCATGGCCGAAGGGTTTCTCAAGAATGACGCGGGCTCCATCCCTGCAGCCACCAGGCGCGGCACAACCTTGCTCCGCCAATTGCTGCACGACGGTCTCGAACAACGCCGGAGGAATCGCCAGATAGTGAGCGGGGCGCTCAACTGATCCTAATTCCTTTCGGATGGCGACAAAGGTGGATGGGTCCGCATAGTCACCATCCACATACCGCAAGAGGCGAGAGAGCCGGTCGAAGGACTCCGGATCGATACCGCCGTGCTTTTCAATACTCTCGCGAGCCCGGGCACGAAGGTTGTCGAGGTTCCAACCGGATTTTGCAACTCCGACCACCGGAACATCCAGATGGCCGCGTTTGACCATCGCGTGCAAGGCCGGAAAGATTTTCTTGTATGCCAGATCGCCAGTTGCTCCAAAAAAGACCAGCGCGTCGGATTGAACTTGATTCATTCTGCCTCCATCTTGCCTATATCTAGAGTAGTCGCCGGCTGGGGCTGAGTTCGCACAAGAACCGATGGCTGCGCGAGAACCAGGCGAACGATTCTTAGCCGCTTGCAGATTAGATCCGCTTCGACCATCCCACGGATTCAAATCCACTTCTTCAATTCTGGATATCGCGACAGAATGCGATGTTGATCGTCCTGCGACATGTTCCGCAGCGATGTGGGCTTATCCTGGGGACGCTTGCCCTTTTGGTTCAGCACGTTCATCAGGCTCCATTCGCGCTGCAACCCGTGCGGCTCTTCGGCCTTCATATCGTAGCGGGTGAAGTCGATCGCTACGGGTGCTTCATCCTTAGTCCAGTCGCGCAGCAGCGCCAGCCGAAACTCCCGGTTCATGAACCATTGGATTTCAAGGTTCTTTTCCGAACCCGGCGCGCCGGTGCCTTTCACGTCGAAGCGATAGTTGAGATCGGCATTGTCCTTTAGGTGCTTTCGCCACTCCGTGCCGAACTCGCCTTCCGTCACTACCCGCGTATCCGGCCACCGTTCTCTTACAGCCTGCAGCCACCACGCAAGGTCGTCGTGGTGCTTGATCGACGTTTCCCAGATTCCCGTAACGAAGCCGAAGCCGTTCAACCCGTGGCCCGTATCGAAATGCATCGCGGTCGTATCCATCATTTCCTTGCGGCCCGTCGCTGTGCCGAGGTTACCCACGGTCTCGATTGGGCCTACTCCCATCCGGCTGTTGAATCCCCCTTCAAATCCCTCCCGCCGCGCCGCCAGAAAGTCGCAGGTCCATCCATCCAGGCAGACGCTGTCGATAAAATCCGCGGGGCCCTGCGCAGGTTTCAGATAGTGTTCCCGGCTGGGGTAGTAGGGATAGCAGATGCCGCCGTCGCCGTCGCCGTTGTCAATTCCATGCTGGCTCCAGATCTGTCCCTGGCATACGTGAATGCCCTCATCTACCGCCAACAGTCGCTGATTCTCCGCATCCATGAAACCTGCAACCAGGCACTGGGGCCGGTAGCCGCTGCCGACCATCTTTGCGATCTCTCCCAGCGCTTTGTGGATGGTCTCGCGGTTGTGCTCGCGCGAGTCATACATCGGGGCGAAGTAGCCTCCGGGGATGAACGTGATCTCATCGCCATATTTGTCGTGATAGGAAGTCAGCAGGCGCCGGGCTTCGCGGTACTCGCTGCGCGTATCGAAAAGCGCCAGCCAGCTCACCGCCCACGTCATCTTGCCGTCAGGGCAACCCCGCGCGAACGCCTCGCGCCGAGTGCGAATCTCGCTGGGGCGATTATCCGCAGATTCATCCTCGCCGATGTTGCGCGTGGGCGTGACCTCGATCTGGTTTACGCGGACCACCGAAACGTGAGTCACGAAGCGGCCCCGAAACGGTCGGCGATCCGCACCCCTGCCCGCATCCTGCGAATGCTGCGCCTTCGCACCCACGGCCAGTGATCCCGCGCAGGCCGCGCTCGCAGCCAGAAAGTCACGCCTCGTCAACCTGGTCTTCATCAAGATCCTCTATTTCTTGTCGCCAGCTTTTCAATGGGCAGAATCATACAGGACGCACCTTCCAGAACTCCCGCCTCCGATCACTCCAAACAACATGCCGTTTTCACTCCCGCCTTGAGGAATTATGATTGGCCGCGGGGTTCGCGCCCGGAAAGTTGTGTCGCTCACCGGGACCGCCCCAAGGAGAAACCGAATCATGAGTCAATTCCGTGTTTCACGGCGCGAGTTCCTGCAGGCCGGCGCGGGCGCGGCAGGCGCTTCCTTGATGGCCGGATCCAACTTCCTTCACGGTGAGCCCATCCCATCCGCTGCGCAAGACGCCCCGGCCAGTGACCGGGTCCGCTTCGGTATTGTCGGAGTCGGCATGGAAGGATCGAACCTGCTTTCGACGGCGATTCAACTGCAAGGCGTCGAATGTGTCGCCGCCGCCGATCTCTACGACGGCCGCCACGAACTCGCCAGGGAGATCGTCGGCAAGCCGATCCGCACTACACGCCGTTACAAGGAACTGCTCGATTCGAAAGACATTGATGCCATCCTCGTGGCCGTCCCTGATCACTGGCACAAGCAGGTCGTGGTCGACGCCGTCACCGCGGGCAAGGATGTCTACTGCGAAAAGCCCATGTCGCACAACCCCGCCGATGGGATTGAAATGGTCGCCGCCGCCAAGAAGACCGATCGCATCGTGCAGATCGGCGCGCAGCGCACCAGTTCAGTTCTCTGCGCGAAAGCCAAGACGCTCATCGAGCAGGGAGCCATCGGCGAATTGAACCTGGTCGAAGCGACCTTTGGCCGCAATGATCCCACCGGGGCGTGGGAATATCCGCCGCCGCCAGACCTCTCCCCGCAGAACCTCGACTGGGATACCTGGCTGGGTACGGCGCCCAAGAAGTCTTTCGATCCGCTGGCCTTCGCGCGCTGGCGCTGCTGGAAGGAATACGGCACAGGCGTTGCCGGCGATCTGCTGGTCCACTTGATCAGCGGCATGCAGTTCGTTCTCGGCATCAACCAGGTGCCAACGCGGGTGTCGGCCTTCGGCGGCATCTACCGCTGGCCCGACGGCCGCAACATGCCCGACGTTCACCCCGTCCTGTTTGAATACGAAGGCATACCCGTCTACATGCGCCTGTCTCTGGGATGCGAGTCGCCCGAGGTCACGCGCTTCCAGGGATCGAAAGGCGCCATCGAACTGCGCGAATTCAGCGTGACTTTCACCCCCCAGGCAGGAGTGGACCTTTCGCCAAGTTACTACACCGCGTCCTATCCGGCGCGCCTCAGAAATCCCTACACCAAGCAATGGCACGACGAGCACGATCCCGCTCCAGGACGTGAGCCGGCCCCCGAGTCCATGACCTACAACGGCAACGACTACGACGATCTTCGCCCGCACCTGTGGAAGTTCTTTGAATCGGTGCGTACCCGCAAGCCCGTTGTGCAGGATGCGGTATTCGGCCACCATTGTGCGCTCGCCTGCCACCTGGCCAACGAATCATACTTCCGCAAAGGCCCGGTCCGCTGGGACGAGCCTTCCCAATCGATCAAGTCGCTCACATGATAGTCACTCCGTGCCCCATCCTTGCGATTTTTTGTAATCGCAAGGGTGGGAGACCAGGGAGGCCCGATTTGCCGAGACCTTTTTGTCGTTGCGGAAGGCAAACCCGATAGATACAACGCGGAAACCGTCGCTAACTCGCCGGAAGCAAAACCAACTCCTTACTTAGAGAGGTGTCTTAGTCCATGAAAACGCATGTTCGAGTTCTTACGGTTCTTCTTCTCGCAGGACTATTCGTCGTTCTTCACTCTTCCTGTGCCGCCCAGGCCGCCGACGCGAACCCCTTCCTCGGCCGCTGGGATCTCACCTTGAAAGCCTCAGACCAGGAATATCCCTCCTGGCTCGAAGTGCAACAGGCCGGTGGCCAGTTGAAGGCCCGGATGGTCGGTCGCTGGGGCAACGCTCGCCCTCTCCCCAAGGTTGAAGTCGCCGACGGGCGCATCACATTTGTCTCGCCCAAGGAGGAGGAAAGCAGCACCAGCGATCTTGTCTTCCAGGGACAAATCTCCGGCGAGCAACTTTCGGGCACACTCAACGGTCCCGATGGCAAACCGTGGACGTGGACCGCGGTTCGTGCGCCGGAGTTCAACAAGGCCACTGCGCCCAAGTGGGGCAAGCCCATCCAACTCTTCAAGGGCAAAGATCTCTCCGGCTGGAAGATGAGCAAGCCCGGCCCGCCCGAATGGACCGTGCAGAATGGAACCCTGGTTACTCCGGGCAACGGCCCCGAGATTGTCAGTGACGCGAAGTTCCAGGATTTCAAGCTGCACGTGGAGTTCAACTGCGGCAAGGATTCCAACAGCGGGGTCTATCTGCGCGGGCGCTACGAAGTACAGGTCGAAACCGAGTCGGAGGCTGAGCCGCCCAGTCACCACACCGGCGGCGTGTATGGGTTTCTCGCTCCTACGCCCGAACAGCCGCGTGCTCCGGATAAGTGGCAGACCTTCGACATTACGCTCATCGGTCGCCGCGTCACTGTAGTGCTTGAACGGCAAGACCGTCATCGACAACCAGGAGATTCCCGGCATCACGGGCGGCGCGGTCGACAGCAACGAAGGCACGCCCGGCCCGATTTACCTGCAGGGCAGCGAGAAGGGGCACGTCGCCTATCGCAGCATCCTCATTACTCCCGCGAAGTAAGTACGTCTAGAATTGTCGCAGGATGCCGGACCGGAAAATCGTGCACGTCGACATGGATGCTTTCTATGCGTCCGTGGAACAGCGGGATGATCTGCAGCTTCGCGGCAAGCCCGTCATCGTCGCGTGGCGCGGCAATCGGTCCGTGGTGTGCGCGGCTTCTTACGAGGCGCGCCGTTTCGGGGTTCGCTCGGCCATGCCCGCCGTGCGGGCGGAGCGTCTTTGCCCCGAAGGCATTTTTCTTCCGCCCGACTTCACCCGCTACCGCGCCGTATCCCGCCAGGTCCGCGAAATCTTCAAACGCCACACCGACCTCATCGAGCCGCTCTCGCTCGATGAAGCCTATCTGGACGTAACCGAGAACAAGACCGGTATTCCCACGGCAACCCGCGTGGCGCAAACCATTCGCGAACAGATTCGCACAGAATTGAATCTCAACGCATCTGCCGGCGTGGCCCCTAACAAATTTCTCGCCAAGATCGCATCCGACTGGCGCAAGCCCAACGGGCTTTTCGTAATCCAACCGAAGGATGTGGCTGCGTTCCTGCCGCCGCTGCCGGTGGGCCGCATTCCTGGTGTCGGAAAAGTCACCGAGGCGCGCCTGGAAAAAATTGGAGTCCGCACTGTCGGCGATCTCCAGCGATTCGAATTGGGCGATCTGGAGCAATCGTTCGGTCGCTACGGCCACCGGCTCTACGAACTTGCGCGCGGCATCGATGAAAACCCGGTGGTGCCTGATCGTCTCACCCAGTCGGTGTCAGCCGAAGACACATTCCCGCAGGATGTACTCCTGTCGGAGACCGAACCGCTCATCCGTAAACTCGCTGAGAAGACATGGAGTGCATCGCGCCAGGAATCGCGCATTCCCAGAACCGTGGTACTGAAGCTGAAGACAAAGGAATTCAGGATTCTCACCCGCAGTCTCACGCCGCCTTCGCCCCCCGCATCCTGCGAGGAATTGACGGAAATCGCCCTTTCACTCTTGAGCCGAGTGAATCTTGATGCACACCAGCTTTATCGCCTCGTCGGCGTCGGACTGAGCAACTTCGACGAAACTCGCGCAGAGCAGCCCCAGCCCGAATTGTTCGAACCAGAGTAAGGACCGCACCTATTATCGAGCCATATCCGCGACCGCATACTTCTCCGGTGCCTGATCGAAGGCCCGCTTGCAGCCTGCGCAGCAGAAATAGAACCATCGCCTGTCGAATTCCGACGAATGCTTCGCCGTCGCTATGTCGACACTCATCCCGCAGATTGGATCCTTCGCCCCAACCTGCACCACAGGCACTACGGTCAATTCACTTTGCTTTGCCGGCGAAGTTCTGCTGATCTGGATGATCTCGGCCAGAATGCTCACCGCGATCTCCTCCTGCGAGCACGCCTGGATATTCAACCCCGCGGGGGCGCGCACCCGATCAAGCCTGGACTTCTCAACCCCCCTCTCACGCAGTGCTTCCAGGATCTTGGCCGCCTTTGACTTGCTTGCAACAAAGGCCACGTATGGCGAGCCGGTTTCGAGGGCAGCTTCGAGCGCTTCCTCGTCCTCTTCGCCCTGCGTGGAGACCACCACAAACGCACGCGGCGAAATCTTCAATTCACCCACCTTGAGATCAGCGCGCATCTGATCGGCATCCGGAAACGCCTCTCGATCCGCGCCTTGCGCCGCGACGCTCACCGTGTAGTTGATCGCCTTCGCCAGCCTCGCAAGGGCCCGTCCCACCGGCGAGCGGCC
This sequence comes from uncultured Acidobacteriota bacterium, assembly GCA_963730805.1. Classification (GTDB taxonomy): domain Bacteria; phylum Acidobacteriota; class Terriglobia; order Terriglobales; family Acidobacteriaceae; genus Telmatobacter. Next base: position 477,154 of record CAVSTL010000004.1, read on the forward strand.
GAGAATCAAGATGTGCGGCTTGGGCAGAACCGGTTCGATATACACCTCAAGCGTGCCTCCGCTGTGGCAAGTCATGTTATACGCCACCACGCCTTCATCCTGCGTCGACGAGGCGCTGATTCGCACCAGTCGCGGCCTCCCGTCCTTCAGAGTCTTCAGCGCTTCGTTCACCACGGCCGGTTGCGCGCAGCCACCTCCGATCCAACCCCATATCCTGCCGTCGGCCGAGATGATTGCCTTATCCCCCGATTTCCCGGAGATCGGTTTCAGATAACGCACTACTTCGGCAATTGCAAACGACTGGCCGCTCGCCAGCAGTTCACTTGCCTTGCTCAAAAACTGATCGAACATAACGTCTCCGGTTTATAGATGTTTCTCCAGTGTCAACAGGCTTTCCAGGTTATGCGCTGGCGCGAAGACATCCACATAAGGCAATGCGGCTGCCATGCCGCGAGTTATGGGTTGATAGTCCTTCAGTCCAAGCAATGGATTCAGCCAGATAATCCTGAACGCCCGGCGGCGCACGGCTTTCAGCTGGTCGGCGAGCAAATTCGGCTCTCCCGTCTCCCATCCGTCGCTCAGGATCATGAAGACGGTGTCGCGCGTCAATGTCCTTCCGTAGTCATGCTCGAACTGGCGCAGCGACTCGCCGATCCTGGTACCGCCCGACCATCCGGCAGCACGTTCCGACAGTCGCTTCAGCGCCTCCTTCAGGCTGCGTCCCCGAAGTAGATCGCTGATTGCCACCAGGCTGGTCCCGAAAAGAAATGTCTGCACTCGCGGAAACTGCGCCTGCAGCGCGTAAGCGAACCGCACCAGGAACAGGCTGTAGAAATTCATCGATCCGCTGATATCGATCAATAGAACGAACTTGTTTCTGGATAGTTTGCGCGCCTTGAACGCCAGTGTGATCGGATCGCCCCCGTGCGCGATGCTGCGGCGGATGCTTCGGCGCAAGTCAACCCTCGATGCGCGTGCGCTTATGGCAAGACGGCGGGAGAGCCGCTTGCACATTCGCCGCAAAAGGCGATAGGAAATCTCTTCAAGTGCCGCTTGATCGTCCGAATGGACTTCGGAAAAATCCACCTTCTTCAATCGCTGCTGTGCGCTTGCGCCATAGACGGCTTTCTGCTTTTCCTCTGTGGCCCCGGATTGACCGTCGCCGGAAAACATGGTCGCGCTATCGTCTTGGTTTTCTGAATCCTTCTGCGATCGGCGCTTGCTCTTGCCCGGGACCAAACGCGGATCAAGATCCGATTCGGCCCAGAATTCCCCAAAGATCGCCGGAAACCGCTCCCACTCATCGACGTTCGAACAAAGCGCGGCCCGCAGTGCGAATTTGAGGGCTGCCGTGTCCCCAATATCCATGGTCCTCGCCGCATCGAGAGCCGTGATCGTCTTGCGCATCTCCACCGTGAATCCGTGCGTGCGCAGGAACCGGCAGAACTCGACAATCGAGGCGGCGAGTTGTCCGCTATGCTCCGCTCGCATCTTTGTGCTCCCGCTTACGAAATCTCCGCCAGCAGCTTGTCCACGGCCGCTCTCACCCTGGCGTTGTCTTCCATTGACTTGGCCACGCAGCCCATGGTTTCTTCGATCGCCTCCGCATCGAGGCTCTGCCTGCCCAGCGAATGGAGAGCCTGCGCGCAGTCCAGTGTCTCCGCAACCCCTGGCGCCTTGGTCAAATCAAGTCCTCGCACTGCGTGAACGTAGCGCACGACACGCCGGCTCAACTCCGCTTCGATGTTCGGCAGGCGCACCCGCACGATGCTCATTTCCTTTTCGAAGCTTGGATAATCGATCCAGTGATACAGGCACCGGCGCTTCAGCGCATCGCTCAACTCGCGGGTTCGATTCGAGGTCAGAATCACATGCGGCAAATGCCGGGCGCGAATCGTTCCCATCTCCGGTACGCTGATCTGAAAGTCGGACAATAATTCGAGAAGGAACGCTTCGAATGCCTCATCGGCTCGATCGATCTCATCAATCAGGAGCACCGGTGCGGCATCATTTGCGAGAATGGACCGCAATAAAGGACGCTCGAGCAGAAACTCGCGGCTGAAGATATGCCTCTCTTTTTCCTCAACAGTCTGCTCGCTATATTCCTGGAGCTTGATTGCCAATAACTGCTTTTGATAATTCCACTCATACACCGCCGAATTTACATCCAGTCCCTCATAACATTGCAGCCGGATAAGTTCCGTTCCTAACATCGCGGCCAGCGTCTTCGCGGCCTCGGTCTTGCCCAGCCCCGCATGGCCTTCGATCAATAGCGGCTTATGTAACTTGACAGCGAGATACACCGATGTGGCGAGCGCCCGATCCGTAACATACCCCAGCCGTTCAAACCCGCGCATCAGGTCGTCCGGATCCTGGAGCGGCATTTCGGGGGAATGCGAAAGCGGGTTCGCCATATCAATAAGATGTGCTTTTCGGACGGCAGCCTAGGAATCGCGATTAAACGCGCCCTTGGCCGCCGCCCACGCTACGGATGCCGCGTTCAACGGTTTCGCTTCAGGCGCGATCGAGCCTTCCTGATTGCGCAATTGCGCCTGGAAATTCTTGATGAACTGCGCAAAGATCACGTTCGAAACCTCCTGGATCACGCGCGTTCCCATTTGCGCCAGGATCCCGATCACGTTTAATTCGGAGATGCTCGTCACCTCCGTGCCGCCCGCCTCGAGCGAACGCGCCTTGCCGGTCATCTTCATCGATGCGCTTCCGCGTCCCCTCACATCCTGGCCTTTGCCCACGAGTTCAATCTGATGATTCTCCGGATCCAGGCGCACGATCTGCACTTCGCCGTTGTAGTCGGTCGCGCTGGGGCCCACCTTCACGCTGATGGCGACTTTGTAAGTGGTCTCGTTCACCTGCTCGGTGATCTTTGCGCCCGGCACGCAGACCGCCACGCGCCGCGGATCGCTGAGCAACCCCCACACCTGCTCGATTGGTTCCTCCACCTGGAAGGTCTTTTCAATCTGAATCGCCATGGCTAATTGACCATGCCCTTCTCCTTCAGGATGGTCCACACTTTCCATGGAGCGATCGGCATGTCGATGTGCTTTACGCCAAGATGCGAAAGCGCGTCGACCACCGCATTCACAAAGGCCGCGGGCGATCCCACGTTGGGCGACTCTCCCACGCCTTTGGCGCCAAAGGGATGATGCGGCGATGGCGTGCAGGTCTTGCCCGTCTCCCACACCGGCGTCTCCACGGCGGTGGGCAGAAGGTAATCCATAAAGGTGCCGCCCTGTACATTACCGCTTTCGTCGTATGTGATCTCCTGCATGAACGCGATCGCAAACCCCTCAGCAAGCCCGCCGTGGATCTGCCCTTCCACAATCATCGGGTTGATGATGTTGCCGCAATCGTCCACGGCGACGAAGCGGCGCACCTTCGCCTCGCCGGTTCCCTTGTCGATATCCACCACGCAGATGTAGGTCCCGAACGGAAAGGTAAGATTGGGAGGATCGTAATAATCGACGGCCTCAAGCCCCGCCTCCATGCCCTGCGGCATGTTGGTGTAAGCGGCAAACGCGATTTCCTGAATGGTCTTCGATTTTGACGGCGCACCTTTGACGAAGAATTTTCCCACCTCCCACTCGAGATCTTCCTCGGCGCATTCCAGCAGGTGCGCGGCAATTTTCTTCGCCTTGTCGCGAATCTTGCGCGCGGCAATGGCGGTCGCGGCGCCGGACACCGGGGTGCTGCGGCTGGCATAAGTGCCCAGCCCATAGGGCGCCGTATCGGTGTCGCCTTCTTCTACAGTTACATCCTGCGCAGGAATTCCCAATTCCTCGGCAACAATCTGCGCATATGTCGTTTCGTGGCCCTGTCCCTGGCTCTTGGTCCCCAGGCGGCACATCGCCTTACCCGTGGGGTGAACTCGGATTTCGGCGCTGTCGAACATTTTGATCCCGGCGATATCGAAGGTATGCGCCGGCCCGGCGCCCACAACCTCAACAAAGCTGGAAATGCCAATCCCCAACAGTTCGCCGCGCTTGCGCTTTTCCGCCTGCTCTCTCCTCAGTTCGTCATACCCGATCGCATCGAGGGCAACTTTCATCGCCCCCGCATAATTCCCGCTGTCATAGGACCATCCCAGCGGCGAGTTATATGGGAACTTATCGGGAGCGATAAAATTCTTCATCCGTAACTCGGCTGGATCCATCTTCAATTCCTGCGCCAACACATCGACTGCCCGTTCGATCAGATAGGCCGCTTCAGTTACCCGGAATGAACACCGATACGCAATGCCGCCCGGCGCCTTGTTCGTATATACTCCGTCCACTTCGCAGAACGCCGTCGGGTAGTCATAAGCTCCGGTACAAATACTGAACAAGCCGGCAGGGAACTTGGTGGGTTGCGCGGCCGCGTTAAATGCTCCGTGATCGGCCAGCGTCTTCACGCGCATTGCCTTGATCTTCCCGTCGGGCGTTGCGGCCAGCTCAGCCGTCATGTGGTAGTCGCGCGCGAAGCCGGTTGATTGCAAGTTCTCCGATCGCGTCTCGATCCACTTCACCGGCCGCCCTGTAGTCAGCGACGCAACCACGGCGCACACATACCCAGGATAGATAGGAACCTTGTTGCCAAACCCGCCGCCGATATCCGGCGAGATAACACGAATGTTATTCTCCGGTATGTTCCCCACAATGGCGAAAAGCGTGCGATGCGCGTGGGGCGCCTGCGACGTGAGATAGATGGTGAGCCGGCCCGTGGCGCGATTGAAGTCGGCCACGCATCCGCAAGTCTCGAGGGGCGCCGGATGGCAGCGCTGAAAAATGGCATGCACGCTCGCGTTCACCCCGCCATCGGCAAAAACCTTGTCCGTTGCGGCGCGGTCGCCTACTTCCCAGTGAAAGATGTGGTTGCTCTTCTGCTCGCGATCCTCGCGAAGGATAGGCGCGTCCGCATCGAGCGCCTTATGCGGATCGACCAGCACCGGCAGCTCTTCATAATCCACTTCGACTAACTCGGCGGCATCGGCCGCGGCATATGGATCTTCCGCAACTACGAACGCTACTTCCTGCGACTGAAACAGAACTTTGCCGGTGGCCAGCACCATCTGCTTGTCGAAGAAGAGAGTCGGCATCCACGCCAGGTTCGCCTTGGCCAGGTCCTCGCCCGTGATCACCGCGACCACCCCGGGAACCTGCATCGCCTTTTCAGTATTCACGTCCTTCAGCCGGGCATGAGCATAGGGGCTGCGCACCATCTGGCCGTAAAGCATGTCGGGCAGCTGCACGTCATCAACATAGTTGCCCTTGCCCTGCAGGAAACGCTGGTCCTCCTTGCGCTTCAGGGAGTGGCCCATGCCGCCGACTTCAGGCGATGTGCGACAGCTCATGCTTTTCTCCTTCCGCCAGTTTGGCAGCCGCAAATTGTACGGCCTTCACGATGTTCTGGTAGCCCGTGCAGCGGCACAAGTTGCCCGAGATCCCCCAGCGAATCTCTTCCTCGCTCGGCGACGGATTCTTTTCGAGCAGCGCGTACGACGACAACAGCATGCCCGGAGTGCAGAAGCCGCACTGCAGGCCGTGCTCCTGCTTGAACCCTTCCTGCAGTGGGTGCAGCGTGTTGTCCTTCATCAGGCCTTCGACGGTAAGTAACTCGCAGCCATCGGCCTGCACCGCGAACATGGTGCACGATTTCACCGTCTTGCCATCGACCACCACGGTGCATGCGCCGCAATGCGAAGTGTCGCAGCCGATGTGCGTTCCTGTGAGCCCCGGAAGGCTGCGAATCAGGTGGACCAGCAACATTCTCGGTTCCACCATGGCTTCGCGGTCCCGGCCGTTCACTTTCATGTGAATCACTTGCTTCGTCGCCATTGCCTATTCCTCTTTTCCCACGAAGAATCGCTAAATGCCGGCCCGCTCCCGCGCGCGCATGAGTGCCCGCCGCGTGAGCTCCTTCACCAGCCCGCGCTTGTATTCCTCAGGTCCGCGCAAGTCCGAATTCGGCTGGGCCTCGGATGCCGCTAATTGCGCGGCTTCCGCGATGTTGCCTGCGTCAGGCATCTTTCCGCGCAGGAAGGCTTCCGGTTTGGCGGCCCGAATCGGCGTAGGTCCCACATTGGTCAGCCCGATCCCCACGTTCGCGCACGCACCGGCGCCATCGAGCGTCAATTGCGCGGCCACCGCGGCGGTGGCGAAATCGCCCACTTTTCGCTCCAGCTTGAAATACGCTCCCCCACTTCGCGGCGGAGGCTCCGGAATGCGAATCTCGGTCACGATTTCCCCGTGCTCGAGCTGGGTCGTGAACAGGGTGACAAAGAAGTCGTCGATCAGAATCGTCCGTTCGCCTTGCGGCCCCATCGCCACAACCTCGGCCCGCAGCGCCATCATCGTCGCGGGATGATCGTTGGCCGGATCGCCGTGCGCCAGGTTGCCAGCCACCGTCGCCATGTTGCGGATCTGCGGATCGGCAATCGCGCGCGAAGTATCGGCAAGGAGTCGATATTTCGCGTGGATCAGCGCCGAGCCGTCGAGGTCGGCTTCGCGCGCCAGGCCCCCGATCTTGAGGTAGCCATCTTCTTCGTGGATGTAGGTCAGCCCTGAGATCCGGTTGATATCCACCAGGTAGGCCGGCCGGGCCAGCCGGAACTTCATCATCGGAATCAGGCTCTGCCCGCCGCTCAGGATTTTGGCGTCTTCGCCATACTGCTGCAGCAGGCCGATCGCTTCAGGAATCGTCTTCGGACGGAGATACTCGAAGGCAGCCGGAATCATCGTCATTCACCTCCGTGTGACGAGAAACCACAAGCATGAGGTCTACTGATATGGGGAAGTGCTCCGGGACCCGGCCTATTTTATAGCTGCATCGATGCAGAATGGTCAACCAGCCCGTTTCAAGATCCGCATTCTCCGCTTGCAGCCTAATACATCCAGCTGCAGTTGCGCGTGAAATCGCTTGGCTCCGAGCGCCGCCAGGTTCCGCCGGTCTTCTCCACTTCGAAGATTCCCCCGTTGCCGCAATAGCGGCCGCACATCTTCACTACCGAGACCAGGGCTCGCGTGTGCGCGCCATCAAAACCGGGCATCCCCAAAAATCGAACATGCCGGACCTGTTTGTACGCTTCGCAGCGCGAAGCATCCTGCCCGTGGGTTTCCAGGCAGGTCTGCGCCTCCGCAGCCTGGCTGCCCGACATCAGTCGGTATCCCTGCGGAATCGTGAACGTCTGTTCCCAGCGGTGGCTCTGCCTGTTGGCGGCTTCGAATGCCTCGGTCAGTTCGTGCTCCTGCGCGGTCGACGGTCGAAGGCAACTCCCGTTCACTTGCGGAATGTCAGTGGCCGAATCGTTCGAGAAGACCAGCGGCTCATCCATCGGCGCCTGGTAGAGGGCCGAGTAGACCTCATAAGCTTCCGCCGGCGCCGGGCTCCCTCCGGGCTGGTTCAACGGACTGGTGACGGCCCGATCGGGAATGGGCGTTCCGGTCGAACAGCGATGCAGCCAGCCACCCCGCATCACGATCAAGACCATGGCAACCGCAAAGAGCGCCAGGCTGAACCACGATCGCCGCGAAATACGCATCAATGACCTCCGTTCCATCCATTCAAATCTGATCGGTTCATGACGAACTTGCGGCCCATACTATTTCCATTATTGTCCCCGCGCTCCCCGGCGTCCTTCCACCTTGCACGGTTTCTGGCCCATTCCCCCTTCACCTCCGGCTGTGGCGACTATACTTGCGGTGGCCTAAAGCCAGGTTGCCTTCGCCACACGAACAACAAGGGGCGACCAACATCATTCGGCTTCATGCATTGCTGATTGCAACAGGAGAACATAGATGAACATTCATCGTGGTAGCACGGCAGGAACGGCAGCGTTGCTGGCGGCCTGCGGAGCGGCGTTGCTTTTGTCGCTCACCATCGCCGCCTGCAAAAAAGCGGAGCCAACCCTGACCGGAACCTGGGCCACAACCGGGAAGACTTTGGAGAACGGGGAGCAAGAAAAAGGAATCCTCGATCTGAAGCAGGACGGCAATCAACTCAGCGGCGAGGTGCGCAATCTTGGCGGCCCATTCAAAGTGACCGGGACGGCCAACGGCGGTCACTTCGAGTTGTATGGCGCCGACTGGAACGACAAAAAGCCGTTCCTGGTGGCCGATTTCAAAGACGGAGCCATCGACGGCAAAGAATGGGACAACCACTTCACCGCTCGTCCCGCAACCCAGGCAGACGAGATTCCAAAACCGCAGTACATCGAGCCTCCCGCGCTGCACCCGGTCCCCTACAACGGCCTCGCCAAGACGCCGCCCATGGGCTGGAACAGCTGGAACCTCTTCGCCGAAAAGGTTGATGATGCGACAGTGCGCACCATGGCGGACGCCATGATCTCGAGCGGCATGAAAGACGCCGGCTACATCTATGTCAACATCGACGACACATGGGAAGGCGTGCGCGACGCCAACGGCGTGCTCGGCCTCAACCACAAGTTTCCCGACATGAAAGCTCTCGCCGACTATGTCCATTCCAAGGGACTGAAGATCGGCATCTACTCCTCTCCCGGGCCGCGCACCTGCGGCGGCTACCCCGCCAGCTACGGACACGAAGAACAGGACGCCAAGATGTTCGCCGCCTGGGGCATCGACTACCTGAAATACGACTGGTGCAGCGCCAGCTCGGTTTACAAGAACGAACAATTGCAGCCGGTCTACCAGAGGATGGGCGATGCCTTGCACGCCACCAAGCGTCCCATCGTGTACAGCCTCTGCGAATACGGCCTTGGCGGCGTGGAAAAGTGGGGACCCGCCGTGGGCGGGAACCTGTGGCGCACCACCGGCGACATTCGCGACGAGTGGGACAGCATGATGGACAACATCCATAAGCAGGTGCCCACCGCGCCGTCCGCCGGCCCGGGTCACTGGAACGATCCCGACATGCTGGAGATCGGCAACGGGCACATGAGCGACGACGAGTACCGCACGCACATGAGCCTGTGGGCTCTCACCGCGGCGCCACTACTGGCCGGAAACGACATCCGCAGCATGTCCGACGCGACCAAATCGATCCTTCTCAACAAAGAAGTGATTGCGGTTGATCAGGACGCACTGGGCAAGCAGGCCTCTCCTGCGAAAAACGGCAACCTGGAGACCTGGGTCAAGCCGCTGAAGGATGGAAGCGTCGCGGTCGGCGTAGTCAATCTGGATTCGGCCCAGGGCAACGCGACCGTAAAGGCGAGCGATCTCGGGCTCAAAGGTTCGGTCAAGAAAGGTCGCGACCTGTGGGCTCACAAGGATGTCACATTTGCTAACGGAGAGTACTCGGCGACCGTTCCTGCCCACGGTGTTCTGATGCTCCGCGTCTCCACTCACTAGCGTATTCAAACCTTGACCCCTAACGAGCCTCGCGTGCCCCATCCTTGCGACTATATCCTGTCGCAAGGGTGGGGAAGCCGCGAATGCCAACGGCCGACACAGACAATTCGCGGGCAGGCGTGCTTCGGGCTTCTTTGCGCCACCTTTGCCAATGGATATATAGTTTCTGTCTTGATATTCGATTGGGCTTCCCTGCTCTCTGCAAAGCCGCTCAAACACGCGAGGTCGATATGAGGTTTACGCCGAATGCACGCCGCATCGCCTGCCTGGCGATCGTTCCGCTCACTCTAGCTGGATGGATCATCGGCACAAACCTCCACGCCGGACGCGCGGTCCAAGCCGGTCAATCGGCTTCGCCTGCGGGCCGCACCATCCCGCTGGGCGAGGCCCGTACCGATGCGGCGTATGCCATCACCGTCAGCGTAAAGGATCCCGCACAAATCCAAGACGGCGACGCTGTGCGTGTCACTGTGAACGACCAGAAGGGCGAAGTCGAATCCAAATGGCTGCACGTCGCCGACCTCGATTTCTATCTCACTCTAAGGCCGCGTGAAGCCGGTCCGGTCACCGTGAATCTCTCCGCGGTTGGTGCAGCGCACATTCCCGAGATCAGCGCGACCATGAGGGCGGTCCCTGATGCGTCCGCAGGCGGCCGCCAGAGTCGCGGAGTCATCGCCGCGGCTCCGAACGGCACCTGGCAATCCGCCCAGCCCTTCAAATTGGGCCAGACCATTTTTGGCAGCGACGACGAGCGGCCCTATGCGCCTGCGAAAAACGAAGATGGCTACGCGGCCATGATCAAAGGCTTCCAATGGTTTCGCTTCACCTTCCGCGAGCAACAGCCGAAGCTGATTTACTTCGTGCTCAACGTCACCGATCGCGACGTGCCGCTGGATGTCGATATTTTCCAGGCCGGCAAGGACTCCGACGGAAAGCCCGACGCGGTCCCGTTTACGGATGGCGAGTTTGTCTACAAAGTCGAAGCCACGCAGAACTATCCCGGCCTTTACAAATTCCGCACCCGCATTCTGCAGCCCGGGCGCGAATACTATGTGCGCATCGCCGCCGATCATCCGGCCTGGCAGTTGCACACCTACCAATACAGCGTCCCGCCCAGCAAGGATCCGCACGACGCCGTCCGCGCCGGTATGGACTTCCTCATCAACATGGGCGACACCTGGCTCTCCAACACGCCGCGCCGCGGAGCCGTCGCCTTGCGGACGACCATGCAGCACTCCGAGACCCAGTTGTGCATCGCCTGCCATCCCACCCAATTCACCACGCGCGGATATTTGAAAGCCATCGAGAAAGGCTATGCGCCCACGCAGCGCGCCTCGCTCGAGTTTCTCACCGACCGCATCTACAACAACGCCCGCCCGCTTTACGGCGAGCCCAACACTAACTGGGTGCGCATCATCTACACCGCGCGTACCGAGGCCAGCCGCCTGCCTCTCATCGAGCACGACTTTGAGAAGAATGTTACTCACGATCCGCCGCGCAAAAAGTTCGATGTGCCTTATGCCAAGTTCCTCAAGATCCACTACAAGGGTGTAACTGTTCTTCCCGGCGACGAGGCCGATGGCTGCGAACCGGACGTGAGCCCCTTCGAAATCGCCACGCAGAGCTGGCATACTTTTGATCTCGCCTACAACGAAACCCATGATAAAGACTGGCTCGCCGAGCGCGATCACGTCGAACAACTGGCCGTCCCCGCCGAGTCGAAGAACATGATCGATGTGAGCTGGAAAATCATGTTCTTCTCCGAGATCAACCACGAGAAGTACTCATCGCAAATCAATACGCTCATCGACAAGCTCTACGAATTCGAAACGCCGGAAGGCGGCTGGCCCTATCCCTTCGACAAGACCGCCAAGACAGCCGACTTCATTTCTTACAACGCAGTGCTGGCCCTCGCCGAAGCCGGCCACAGGCCAGAGTCGGACCAACACCTCGGCGTAGCCGTCAAAGCCATGCTCGCCGCGCAGCGGCCCGAAGGCAGTTGGGAAGGCGATCCCGTCTACCAGGGTTTCAACACTCCGTTCCGCGCCACGCAGTTTGCCGTGATGGCCTTATCGACGCTCTATCCGGGAGACACGAAAGCGAAGAACTGGGACGCCGCCTACGCCGCCCCGCCAACCACTCTTGCAACGCATGATCTTCCGCTGCTGCTCGAGCAACTTGACCAGTTCTGGGATCTGGCTTCCGCGCCGCAGTTGCGCCAGATTCGCGACGTTCTCGCCACCAGCGACCAGCCCCTCGCCCGTGAAGCCGCGGCCCGCGCGCTCGGACACATGGCCGATCCCGGCGCAGTTGAGGTGCTCATCAAGGGCCTCGGCGACCCTAGCAAAATGGTGCAAACTTCCTCGGCGTACGCGCTGCGCATGATCCTCTCGCGCCGCCAGCAAATTGCCGAAGCTGGACGCAGCCAACTGGCCGCGGCGCTCGCTTCGCCTGACCCACGGACCCGCTGGGGCGCCGCGCGCGTTTTCAATCAGCATTTCCGCGACCTCACCGATGATCCCAAGTTGCTTGCCGCTCTCGAACACGACCTCAATGACCCGGTCCCCTCCGTTCGTTTCGAAGCCGCCGGAGGCGTGTGGCGCTGGTACTACTGGCAGGTCGATAAACCCGACATGCGCCGCGGCACTCTGGAAGCGCTGGCTGTCCGCCTCAACACCGAACAGGACCCGATGGTCCGTCGCGGCCTGCAGGAGAGCGTCTATAACCTTCTCGATGAAAACACCGGCTACCTCTCCGCATGGGTGCGAGCCAGCGCCAAAGACGAAGACAAGGATCGCATCAACGCCGGCTACGAAACAGTGGCGCGCGACCAGGCCCAGGTGCTCGCCAAGGTCCTGCGCGAGGGCACGCCCCTTGGCCGCGAAGGCATTCTCAACGCACTGTGGGATTTTCACATCCGCCACTACGCTTTGCCCGCGCTCAAGGCCGACACCGTTTCCATCGGCCTGCCCGCCGTGCTCACCAAGTACGTCGAAGGCGTGCCCGACCTGCATCGCTCCGACTATGAGTACACGCCCTATCGCGAAGCCGTCGATTTCAAATACGACGTGCACAACGGATTCTTCCAGACTCGCATCGGCAACGACAGCGATTTAATCCACTTCTTCAAAAGCTCGGGACCCGAGTTGGAAGAGTCGCTCCTGGCCTGCCTCAAGGGCGCCGACGACACCATGAAGATCGAAGTCCTCAAGGCCGGCAGCACGCTCAGCGAAGCGGGCGACGCGCGATTTACCCTGGCCGCTCTCGATCTTTCCGAAGATTCCAACCAGGACGTGCGGCAGACCGTCCGCTACGTTTACGAAGGCGGCCAGCGCGGCATCCTCAATCTCGACACGCAGGCCGCGCCCGATCCTAAACTGGTCGACAAAGTCGTCGAAATTCTCAATCGGGGCAACCCAGACAGCCAGGCCGTGGTGCTCCCCCTGCTGGCTGCGCTTCCCGACAAGTCGCCATGGCAGCAACAAACCACCGTCGAAGGCGCGCTGCGCGCCTTGCTGCAAGCAAACCCGCGCCCCAAAAACTACGGACAGGTCCTGGATGCGGCTTCATCGTTCACCAGCCTTATCCATGAACCGGGACTGCAGAAGCAGGTGCTCGCGGGCCTGCATTCCTTCGACACCGATGTGCAGCGCGCCGCGGTACGTATCTGTTTCGAGCATTTTCTCAACGATCCCGAGTCGATGCCGCCGGTGAAAACCGCCTTTGCCAGCCTGAACGCCTCCGCCTTGCAGGTCTTCATGGAAGAAGCGGGCAATCCGCAATTCCTCAAGCGGCGCCTGGGCGTGGCGGGCGGCGCGGTGTCGCAGGATCAGGACTACCTCAACCGGCACGCGGCGACTTTGAGGATCAAGGAGCCGCTCGAATATCCCCTGGTGGTCGACACCGTCGTCGCGGCGCTCCTCGACCCCGATGCCAATGTGAGCGCCGCCGCCATGGACACCTTGCGCAAAGTGCATGGCGTGGAGAAGCGCCCCGATGTCCGCACGGCGATGAATAAGTTGCAGAACTCCTCCAACCCACGCCTCAAGCTCATCGCCACCAACGTCCTCAAGGGAAAAAATCTCAGCGATTCCCTGCGCGACGTGCAGCCCGGCTCGGTGCTCGACTTCCGTTACTTCGTCACCAGGGTCGAGCCCATCCTGGCAACTCCCGGAGGCGATGGCAAGGCCTGCGTCTTCTGCCACGCCAGCCACGTGATCTTCAAGCTCGAGCCGCCCAACAACGATGGTGTCTTTTCCGACCAGGACAGCGAACAGAATTACAAGTACGCCATGCGCGTTGTGGACATCGCGGAGCCCGACAAGAGCCTCATCCTCGTCAAACCCACGCGGCCGACCGACAGCGCCGGCAACGTTGGCGATTATCTCGCCACCCACAATGGCGGACAGCGCTGGCATGGCAACGAATCGAGCGACCAGTACCGAACCATTCTGGATTGGGTTCGCGGCGCCCGGCTGGAGGCCTCAAACCAGCGCAAATAGGTTGCCAGTCAAGAAGGTGCGAGGCTTTAGTGTCTGAGAACTGGACCTTAGGGCTGACCTTGCTATGGGCGATGGCCGATCGTGATCACGCCGTGAGGACCTGATCTGCCAACTTTCACGTTTTGGGGCTCTCTCAAGTCCAATCATGTAAAAATGTCGGGATGGAACGAAACCCGCCGCTCATCCTGTGGCTTAGACCTTTTGACCTGAGCGATGGATACCCGGATTTCAATTTTCAAAAAGCTCTTAGCCGGGCGATAGCGGGCTTGGCAGTAGTCGTAACCCTTAAAGACTCGCGTACAAAAAACTCCAGAAAGTCAACGTACTCTTTTATAAACTTTTTTTCGCCTCGGTTTTATTTTTCGGTATTTCTTCTTTCACAGTTATGGGGCTATTTCGCGTGGCTGTTCGACCATCGAGCAGATGGAATCGAACTCCTACTCTTGATTGCGTGCGGTCCCATCGCCTTTCTCCTGGGGATAATAACCTTCTTTTCGCGACTCGTTAAGGGACAATACTCCAAGATAGAGAAAAGCCCGACCGACCGTAGCGTCGGAATCCAGCGGCTTCGAGTTGGCACTGTCCGTGTTTTTCGTTCCTCTGACACTCTCTGGCGCGAAGTCATCGAGTTTTTCTTATGTCGAGCTTCGGCCGCGATTCTCGATCTGACAGACATTTCCAGTAGCTTAACGTGGGAACTCTCGCAGTGCTTGGCAAAGCTGGGGCCAAGCCGAGTTCTTGTGGTTTACCGAGCCGAAGATGAGTACTATCCAGATGAAATCCCGGAGAAATTGCTCTTAGCTGCCGGTGCCAATTGGTCGGAACAGATTCGGGTATTTTACTATCCTTGGACTGAAAGAACTTCTTGGGCGACCGACCCCACCTTGCATGATGAACTCAGAGAACTGATTGAAAGCTGCATCAAAGCTGCTCCTATGCCTCCACGGTTAGCGAGATGTAGATCTTGTGGATTTCCGATCGAGACTGGACAATCTGATACGTGTCCAAAGTGTCAAGAGTGGGCTAAACCCACGAGGGTGTGAACCAACCATGCTTCCCGCTCGGGCGGTTCGGATCGAACGCGTAAAATCCCCTCATATTTTCCCCGAATCGACGGCGACTTGCCGCGGGTTCTGGTGAGTGGACTACTCAGACCTTTCTCATCTCTTCCCCTACGAAGCGAAGCCCCCTAACCTTGAATTCAACTTGTCGTTGGGATACTCCCAGGTAGTCAAACCTGGTTCTCACGCACACACTCTAGTCCCTGGGGATATCTCCAACCCCTCGCCGCTCGCAGAAGGGCACCGTCTTTGCCCCAAGCCCCGCTGCTACAATCGGAAAGGCGTACACCGGCCTAATCCTATCCTTGAGCAAGCCGCACGATCGATGAGTCTTCGCCTTTTCAATACTCTTTCGGGACAAGTGGACGAGCTCGTCCCCGCCGACGGCGAGGCGTTGCGCATGTACGCCTGCGGCCCGACCGTGTACGACTACGGCCACATCGGCAACTTCCGCACCTTTCTGCAGATCGACGTGCTGCGCCGCTTCCTCAAGCTCACCGGGGTAAAAGTCCGCCACGTCATGAACATCACCGACGTGGACGACAAGATCATCCGCAATGCCGCCGCGGCCGGCGTCCCGATCGGCGAGTACACGCCGAAATATGTCGATGCGTTCTTCGAGGACCTTGAAGCCCTGCGCGTGGAGCGGCCTGAAGCGATTGCCCGCGCCACCGAGCACATCGCGCAGATGGTTGACCTGATCGAGAAGCTCGCCGCCACCGGCGCCGCTTACAAAACCGAGGACGGCTCCTGGTATTTCCGTCTCTCCGCCTTTCCCGAATACGGCAAGCTGAGCAAGAAGGATCTCTCCGGGATAGAGGACGGTGCCCGCGTCGACGTCGACGAATACGAGAAGGACTCGGCCCGCGACTTCGCGCTCTGGAAAGCGGCCAAGCCCGGCGAAACCTCCTGGGACGCGCCCATCGGCCGCGGCCGCCCTGGCTGGCACATCGAGTGCTCCGCCATGGCCATGAACTACCTTGGCGACAGCTTCGACCTCCACGCCGGCGGCGAAGACCTCATGTTCCCGCACCACGAGAATGAGATCGCGCAGAGTGAGAGCGTGACTCACAAGCCCTTCGCGCGGCACTGGATGCACGTGCGCTTCCTGCTCGTCGACGGAAAAAAGATGTCCAAGAGCGAAGGCAATTTCTACACCCTTCGCGATCTGCTCCTTAAGGGATACAAAGCCTCGTCGATCCGGCTGGCTCTCATCTCCGTCCCTTACCGGCATCAGCTCAACTTCACTTTCGACAGCCTTATCGAGGCCAGCGCCGCCATCGACCGCCTGCGCACGTTCCACCAGCGCATCACCAGCGGCGTGTTCGCCGCCGGGGAGAACGAAGACATTCAGCTGGCTGTGAAAGAAGCGCGGGTCGGATACATGGAAGCGCTGGCCAACGACCTGAACACCGCCGAGGCACGCGCTCCCATCTTCGACCTTTTGCGCGTGTCCAATACAGCGATTGATCAGGGAAAATTCCTGGCTGGCGACCGCGACGCCGTCCTCAAAGTCCTCGGTCAATTCGACGCAGTCTTCGACGTGATCGAAGACCGCGACGCTGAGCCGACCCGCCGCGCCGTTGAATGGGCCGAAAAAGCCGGCCGCGTGGCCGACATCGCCCCCGAACTTCTCGCCCGCCAGGGCCTCACGGACGAATCCATCGACGCACTCGTCGCCGAGCGGACGCAGGCCAAGAAGCATCGCAACTTTGCGCGCGCCGATCAGATCCGCAAGGAACTCGCCGACAAGGGCATTATCATCGAGGACTCGAAAGACGGCGTCCGCTGGAAGAGGAAGTAGTTCGCAGTTCTTAGTTCGTAGTTCACAGTTCACCAGATTAGAGCCAACCCGGATATCCGTGAACTGCGAACTACGAACTACGAACTGCTCTTACATGTGCTTGATGAACTTCCCGCTCTGCAATTCCGTCATGGCCTGGCGCAGTTCGGCCTGGGTGTTCATGACGATCGGCCCGTACCACGCCACCGGCTCTTCGAGCGGTTTTCCTGAAACGAGCAGGAAGCGGATCCCTTCCGGCCCCGCCTGCACCACGATTTCATCGCCGCGATCGAAAAGCACCAGCGAGTGGTTCCTGGCGTCATAAGCGGCCGGCGCGTTGGGATCAACCGCCGACTCGGTCAGCACCGCCTGCGGGTCCGATGCATCCCTGAACGTTCCCGCCCCGGCAAACACATACGCGAACGCGTTCCGCGTGGTTTCCACCTTGATCCGCTTGCGCTGGTTGGGCGGCACCGAGATATCCACGTAGCGCGCGTCAACGGAAATGGATTCGGTCGCCACGCCCTCAACCGGCCCCCTCTTGCCCCAGAATTCGCCGCAGATGATGCGGGCCCGGGTGCCATCGTCCTCCGTCACCTCGGGAATCGCGTTGGCGGAAATGTCCTGGTAGCGCGGCTCAGTCATCTTGAGCGCCGCGGGCAGGTTCGCCCACAACTGGAATCCGTGCATGCGCCCATGGGCATCGCCTTTGGGCATCTCCTGGTGGAGAATGCCGCTTCCGGCGGTCATCCACTGCACGTCGCCGGCGGTCATGCGGCCCTTGTTGCCCAGGCTGTCGCCGTGTGCCACTTCGCCGGCCAGCACATAGGTGATGGTCTCGATGCCGCGGTGCGGATGCCAGGGGAACCCCGCCGCATAGTCCGCCGGGTTTTCATTGCGGAAATCGTCCAGCAGCAGGAACGGATCGAACTCCCTGGTTTTACCGAAACCAAACGCGCGTTGCAGCTTGACGCCCGCGCCTTCGATGGTCGGGGTGGTTTGAATAATGTCTTTCACAGCTCGGAGTGACATGGTTGACCTCCAATCGGCCCTACACTTCTTTTGATTCACGAAGGAGATATTCGTTGCAACAACTATCGGCGGAGCCTTCAGCCATCAGCCCTCAGTTGTCAGTCTTCTTGCTTAAACCGCGCGAATGAACTGACAACTGACAACTGAAAACTGATGACTGACTTCATCCCTTGATGAACTCCAGATCCAGCGTGACGTGGACGTCTTCGCCTACCAGGAATCCGCCCGTTTCCAGCGTCGCATTCCAGGTCAGCCCGAAGTCCTTGCGATTGATCTTGGTCGTAGCCGAAAGACCGATGCGGGTATTGCCCCAGGGGTCTTTGGTGGGGGCGCTCGGACCCTCTACCTCAAACGTTACCGGCTTGGTCACGCCGTGGATGGTCAGGTCGCCGGTGACGGCATACTCTTCCTCACCCTTGCGAACCACCTGGGTGGATTTGAAGCTCATCTTGGGGTACTTCTCCACGTCGAAAAAGTCGGCGCTCTTCAGATGGCCGTCGCGCTGCGCATCGTGGGTGTTCACCGTGGAAACGTCGACCGTCGCTTCAATCGAAGAGAGGCTCGCATCCGTTGCGTGCTCCAGGAGGGTGCCATTCAGGCCGCTGAAACGACCTTTCACGTTGGAAATCATCATGTGTTTCACCTTGAACTCGGCGGAAGAATGGGCCGGATCGAGTTTCCAGGTGGTAACGGAAGCGGGGGAGGAGGTGCTTGTTGCCATGGAAATGGCTCCTTTCACAACCTTGGATGCCGCAGCATTATATTCGTTGCAACAACTATTTTGAAAATTCCAATACTGGCCGCTCCTCCCCATCCCCTCAAGCGTTCGTCCGCCCCGCGCCGCCCCGTATTTCTCCCGCCCCTCGAAAAGCCCTGAAAAGAAGCGGTATCATGACGGCACGGTTTGGCACTGGACTGCTGTCCTGCTGGCCACTCTCACGCCGATGCATTCCTCGAGGAGCCCATCCATGCAGAACCTGCTCTATGATTTGCGCTTCGCCCTCCGTCAGTTGCGCAACAGCCTGGGAATCGCCGTCCTCGCCATTCTTACCCTGGCCCTGGGGGTGGGGGCCAACACCGCTATTTTCACCGTAATCGACAATGTGCTGCTCCGCCCCCTCCCCTATGCCCATTCTGACCGCCTCGTCTTCATCGGCACCAACCGCGACAAACCCGGCTTCAGCACCACCTCCTGGCTCAACTACCGCGATATCCGCGCCCAATCCAAGCTCCTCGAAGATGCGGCCGGCTTCTCCGAAGACGGAACCGTGATGGAAAGCCAGGACTCCTCGATAAGCCTCGCCGCCCCCCGCGTCACTCCGAATATCTTTCCCATGCTCGGGGGGCGCGCCATCCTCGGACACACCTTTTCCGACGCGGACGGACTCCCCGGCGGCCCCTCGGTTGTGCTCCTTTCGGAGAATCTGTGGCGGCAGACCTTCCATGCCGACCCAACCGTGGTGGGCAAGGTGGTCAAACTCAGCGGCAAGCCCTTCACCGTCATCGGCGTCATGCCCGCGAGCTTCACCTTTCCCGAGGAAATGGGCGCCGACATGAAGCGCGGCGCGTGGCTGCCCCTCCAGACCACTTCGGAAATGCTCAGCGACCGCGGCTACCACTTCTTCAACGTGGTCGCTGTCCTCCGGCCCGGAGTGCCGCTAGCCCAGGCGCAAAAAGAGCTCGATGCCATCGCCGCTCACATCCCTGCTTCCGACGATCACAGCGAAAAAATCGTGTTCGGCGCCTTTCCCTATCAGGAAGTCCTCACCGGTCCGGTGAAGCCGGTCCTCTACGCTCTCTTCGGCGCGCTGGGACTGGTACTCCTGATCGCCTGCGCCAACGTCTCCAACCTGCTCATCGCTCGCTGCCTGGGCCGCCAGCAGGAGTTCGCGGTCCGCTCTGCGCTGGGCGCCGGCCGCATGCGCCTCGTCGGCCAGATGCTCGCCGAAGGCCTGCTGCTCAGCCTTCTGGGCAGCGGTATCGGCGTCATTCTCGCCCAGCTCGCCATGGTGGGCATCCGCAAGCTGCCGGAAGACACCATTCCCCGCGGAGACTCGATCGCCATCCACTGGACCGTGGTGCTGGTTCTGGCTACCATCGCCATTCTTACCACCGCTCTGTCTTCGTTGCTGCCGGCCCTGCTGGTAGCCCGTTCCCATCCCCAGGCCGCTCTCCAGGCCGCCACCCGCGGCGTAGGTTCCCGTTCCACGGGTGGAAAACTCAGCGGCTGGCTGGTCGCCGGGGAAGTCGCCCTGTCCACCCTGCTGCTGGTCGGAACCGGGCTCCTCTTTCGCACCCTCTGGAATCTCGAAGAGGCCCGCCTCGGTTTCGACACGGCCCACCTGACTACATTCGTCGCCATGCCCGCCGACTCCGCCGGCTTCTCCCAGATGGCGGTGTCGGAGGATCTCGAACACGCTCCGGTTTCGGTTGCGGTGCTCACCTACAAGCCCGCTCTCGACCGCCTTCGCCAGCTTCCCGGCGTTGAAGGCGCCGCCCTGGTGACCTCACCGCCTCTCTCCGGCATGGACATCGGCTCCAGCTTCGATATCCTCAATCAGCCTCAGACTCCCGGCAACCCGCCTTCGGCACGCGTCACCGCCATCAGTGGTGATTACGCGCGCACCCTGGGTGCTTCTCTGGCTCGCGGGCGGATGATCACCGACGCCGACACCGCCAACACTCCGCTGGTCGTGGTCGTGAATGAGACCCTGGTCAAGAAATACCTTCCCGGCAAGGACCCTCTGGGAATGCAGATCGACATCGGTGGCAAGAAGACCGGGATGATCAAGCCCTTCACCATCGTCGGTGTGCTCTTGGACCAGGTTGACCGCGCCATTGGAGGCGACGTCCAGCCCTTCCTCATGCTGCCTCAGCAGCAGATCCCGACCACCTCGCTCTTCTACCAGGCACTGCTCAAAACCATGGTCAGCTTCGTGGTCAGAACCCGCGGCAACATCCCGGTGGTTCCGGAAATTCGTTCGGTCTTCCATGAAGTCGCGCCCGGCATCGCCCTCGACCATTTCCAGACCATGCAGGAAGCGGTCGAAAACAGCACCTTCAGCCAGCGCCTTGTTCTCTACCTCGTGGGCGCGTTCGCCGGCCTCGCCATCGCCATGGTGGTGGCCGGCCTCTACGGCGTCTTGTCGCAACTGGTCAGTTACCGCCGCCGCGAAATCGGAGTTCGCATGGCGCTCGGCGCCACGCGCCGGAGCGTGGCAGGATTAGTGCTTCGCCAGGGAGTGATCCTTATTGGCGCTGGTCTCGCCGCAGGCCTGCTTCTGGCCTTTGCCGCCGGCCGCCTGATCACCGGCTTCCTCTACCAGGTAAAACCACTCGACGCCTGGACCTATATTGCAGTCGCGCTCCTGCTCCCCGCCATCGGCCTCACCGCTGCGCTTCTTCCAGCCCGCCGCGCCGCCTCAATCCAGCCCATGCAAGCCTTGCGCGACGAGTGATAAGAGCAGGGAACAGAGGATAGGGAACAGGGAAAAGACCCACGGAACGATCCCGAACCGGCACCGATTCCGCGGCTCCAAAGCGCTGTTATCCTGAGCGAAGCCTCGATCATCGGCCTTCGTTCTTCCCTGTAGCAGACCAAGGGCCCTGGTGTATTCCCGGTTTGAAGCAAGTATCCGCGATTTTTTGGGAAAAGTCTCTGGACAGCTTCAATCTATCTGTGCATACTTCCCACGCGTCACTTTCCCCAGGTCTTCACAACTGCAAGTCGTGCCCGGCAAGATTGTCCCCGCCCGCATATACCACTCACGAGAGGTTGCCTGTGATATCGAAGATGATGCTCAGTGTGTCCGTTAGTCTTTGTGTGTTCTGTGCCGGTGCCAATGCTCAACAGAACGCGCCCGCCACCCCGCCAACCCACCAACATACCGTAGTCGATTCGCCTAGAATCGACGGTAAGGATCATCCGGAATTAATCCCGGACCATCTCGCCTACGGCATGTATTTGTCAGCCATCTCTTCGCCTACCGAGGCGGGGAAAGCTAGCCAGGCCATTCATCTGCGAATGATGAATCTTTCCGACCAGGACAGTCAGGCTGCCGTCACAATCCTTGCCAGCTTCCGCGGGCGCCGTCAACAGCTCATCAAGGATTACAACGCCAAAGCGACAGAAGCGAATCAGCAAGGCAAGCCTGTCGATCCTGCTGTTCGACAAGCCTTCTTTGCCAACCTCAATTCTTTGGTGTTGAAGACACGCGACGATTTCAAATCCACACTGTCCCCGCAAGGCTGGGGAGCATTTAACGGCCATGTCCAGGACCAGAAACGTGGGATGACGATACCGGCATCGGAGGGTGTGAAATGAGGAAAACCATACTGGCCACCATGCTGCTGTTACTCTCCGCTCTGACCGCCAAAAGCCAATCCTGCTTCTCGGTAACGGTCACCAATGGCACGAGCACCTACCAAGGCATCAGCTCGGACGGGAAGAGCATAACTGCCGACAGCGTGACTTCTGGTGCGGACTCAATGACCGTGCCGCCCGGATGCCCTATCCCCTCCCAATTCAGTTCGGCGACCCACACCGCATACGCGTCTCTGACCATCGCCAGCGGGAACCAGCTTCAGAACCCGAATTTTACCTCCGGCAGCGGGGGGTGGAATTGGGGGCAGGCGGGATCGTCAGGCGGGTGGAGTTACGTCTACGCCGGGCGTCCCAACGGCATCGGCAACGGGTACACGGCGATGTTCTCGGGTACAGGTACCGCCGCGCTCACCAACCTACAGCAGGTCTTGGTGGTTCCCGGCCAAGCTCTCACCGCCTCGGCTTGGGGCGTGGGCGAACCGGGTGCGCTCGGACAAGCTCTACTGCGCATTGACTGGTACGGGTCGGGAGGCAACCTTCTTTCCATCAGCAACGGTCCGACCGTGACCAACAACTACGCCTGGCAGCATCCAACTTTCACCGCGACCGCTCCTGCCGGCGCAGCCTACGCGCATGTAGATTTCGCGGTCATCAACAAAACCACTACCACTGGGCGCTGGTTCGTCTACGGATTCGCTTCCAGCAGCGTCAAAACAGCAAACAGCGCCGCGGACACTGGGTGTTATAGCTGCTACCTCGACACCGGAGCGACAGTTGTACAAGACATTGGCAGCGACACTGATTGGACGCTTACTTATGACGGCACCGTCAATTGCAGTATGGTTGGCACGGTGTTTAGCTTGTTTGGGAGTATCAATCCCAAGCTTACGACCACATATGGCTACCTGAAAAGTGTGACCACCGACCCGAAGGACAATGATCCTATTGGCACCTATTCACCTCAATGTACCAACGGTGCCATTTATGCGTCCTGTCCTAACGGCATTGCTAACTATCCACTAACAATTACGTGGGGCGTGGAGTACGGTCCAACGGAAAAGCCCTACATCAACATCAAAAGCACATTCTTCAATTTCCAACTAGGTGGAAATCAATGTATCCTGTTGCCCAATCCGCAACAAGCGCCGTCAACAGGTGGGCCATGTACCTAACAATCAACAGGAGGTGGTTTTAATGACCTTCAAAAGTGGGTTGGCTGGACTTGGAATGGCACTTTTGGGAAGTGTGGTTGCGCTGATTGCGTTGATCCTCTGGAGATCGCGGCAGCAACCGCAAGTTGGTTTTAGCCCCATGGGGCTGGTGAATCACCTGACATCTTCATGGGTTTTCTGGCTTTTCCTAATTGTGCTCTTCGCTGTGGGCTACGCGATATCTCTGTTCCGTATGAGACATGGATGGGCAACCGGGAATTGATTGAACGGTTCCTGCACGACAACTGTGCGGTTTGTGGCTGACTCTTCCGTTACGATTTGAACAAACTGGCAAGCTGCGAGTTATCCAAGTCACACTGAAGAGTCGGCCGCCATCCGGGAGTGTTGGTGTAACAAACGACCTTCGTTACCCCAAAACGGTGTCATCCTGACACTGAGCGCAGCGCAGTGGAAGGATCTGCGGTTGCTTCTTTCTTCGGTTGCTTCCTATTGCTCCATTCGGTCCAACGTGCGTCGATAATCGGCGGGCTCGCTGTCGTACCACCCTCGACTCAAATCCGTCCACGCCAGATTCAAAGACTCAATCAACGCAATTTTCTTCGCAAGTCTCCGGCCCTTGGTTCATCTTTTCTGCAAAAACGCGGACATCAAGAATCCTGCGAAGAACAAGGCGATGATGAACAGCCAGAACCACGGGCGCGCTAAACCGAAGTGGTTTATAAATCCCATCGGGCTGAAAGACACCGCCATTCTTTCCCCCGGTCCCGGCGGTCCGGCCTTGTTGGCTGCAATGGTAGCCTTCCCAAACCACCAGAGCATCATCACAATCGGCGTGACTATGCACCCCAACACTGCGGTTCCAAATCCGAGTGCCACTCCCTTGAAGTAGCTCATCTTTGCCGCACCTCACAGGATGGAACGAGTGTAGCGCCATTGGCTTGATTGGGCAGCGATTCCTCGGCCGGCGATCCGGGGTGCCGGCGCTGGATAAAAATGCCCCGACCCCCCATCCCCCCCTCCCGTTTCTGGAGTGGGAAATATAGCCGTAACTAACGCCGAATCAATAGTTTGCGTCGACCGGCAGGAGTCAAATTCAGTTTCATAAGCCGCTGATTATATGGCGGTTAAGTCGGCTCCGCCGTCATTTTGGTCGGGATCGGGTCGCGCATCGTAATGCCGCCGCCTCACGCACCCGGCTCTTCATAAACCCGCAAAGTGTTCCCGCCCGGATCGCGGAAGGTGGCGATCAGGCAATTGCCGCCTGGCTCGTCCGGGCGCGGGCGTTCTACAATCTCGCCGCCATGCGCGGCGATCTTGGCGACGTACGCCTCGATGTCCTTCACCCAGATTGACGGCAGGATGCCCGGCTGCTGAGCGGGTTTCAGGTACGTGACAAACGCCCCGCTCACGTTGTTCGGGTCGTCGAAACTCGGCCGGTCGGAGTCGCCCCGCCGGATGTTCCAGCCGAACACGTTTCTATAGAATTCGGCTGATTTCCGCGGGTCGGTTGCGGGAATCTCGAGATAGCAGAAGCGGGGCCAGGACAGGGATGCGAGATCGGTCACGTAGGCTCTCCGGGTTGGCAGCAAGTACCAAGCACGGGAACATGCTATCCAGCCAATGTATCTGAAATATTTCAACCGTGAGGGGTGAGGTCACCCAGGCTGGTTGGAGCTCCGGGTGACCCGGGAAACGTCAATCGGCGCCCACATCTCCGTGCAAGGCCGATTTGTACAAGGATGGAGTGACGCGGATTTCCTTGCCACTCACAGAAGAACAGCCGGAATGGCCCGGACCGGAAGAACATCCCCAGTAGTTCTGGGTGCTGTCGATGTGGCCGGTGCAAGGAGCCTTGTCGAAATCGCAGATGTTGGCAACGCCGACGTTGCCGCCGAGCAGATCATTGAGGTGGAGATTCACGGTGCCGGGCGTGTTGATGGTGACGTCGTAGTCCTCGTCCCAGATCTGGTTGTCGGAAATGACCGTGCCCCAGATGGGCGTACCGCCGCCTCCCGAATTGATGTTGATGCCCACGCGGCCGGGCGTAGCGGTGTCCCCTCCGTCGGCGAGGTTTCCGGAGATCTTGTTGCCGATGATCATGTTGTTATTCATGTTGTCGGCCGCCAGTCCGAATGCGGGTCCCACATGCGTGTGCAGGGAGAAACCGCCGATGCCATTTCCGGACATGGTGTTGTGAATGATCGTGTTGTCAGAAGCGCGGCCTGGCCCGGCCCCATCGGAGAACACGCCGATTCCGGCCCCGCCCACGTTCACTCCGTTGCCGATTGACGTATTTTCGGACACCGTGATGTGGTGGACTCCGAAATGCGGCGCGAACGCCGGGGGCGAAGATCCAACCGGCGAGTGAGAGGCAAGTACGATGCCGCATTCCCCGGGATTGTCGATGACCCTGTTGTGAGACACAAGGATGTCGTGGCTTTCCCCGCTGTCGTCGGAGATGAGGATGCCGTCATCGTTGCGGGTGATCAGGTTTCCGGAGACAATGGAGTTCCAAACTCCCATCAGGTGCAGTCCGCCGCCGCAGTCGCCGGTTTCGTCGGTTTCGAACGTATCCTGGCCGGGGCATCCTTCCGGCTTGCCCGTGAAGACGGCCGGAGCCTGGTCGTTATCCTCGATGGTGTTATCGCGAATTGTAACGTCGCTGGCGTTGACGACCAGTACGCCCTCCCATTGGGCGTTCTTGATCGTGAATCCGGCCACGGTGACGTGGGCGATACCGCGATAATCGGCTCCATCGACAAAGACTCCATGCGGCATGCCGGTAGCGATGATGACCGACGCCCCGGCTCCCGCGCCGATCAGGCTGATGGGCTGAGTGATCAGCACATACTCGTGATAGTGACCGGCCGCCACATTCACGACGTCGAAAGGGTGCGCATTGCCGAGGGCATCATTGATGGTGTGGTAGCACGTTGCGGAGGACGCGTTTACGCAAAGTTTGGCGGCTGTGGCGCTCTGAGACGAAACTGCAAACAGGGCAACGCAGCAGGGGAGAAGCAGTTTGGGGAAATGACCGACGTGCATTGGAACCTCCTTGTCGGGCGACCCATGATGGCAAAGCAGACTTCAGCTGCACAAGCAGAATTTCGCTGAGACTTCTTAGAAAATTGCAATGTTGTAATTTGCCGAATCAAGCTTCCCGGCAGGCAGCTTTCGCCAGGCTTCGTCCCGCAGGGATAGCGAACCCGCTTTCCACTCCTTCCACATCGGCGCGCGCGCGGGGGCGGACTATCCTGAGAACAAGCTCCAATCGTGTCCGACTTCGCCCAAAGCGTGAAGCAGCAGGCCGACATCGTCAAGGTGATCGAGGGCTACATCCGCCTGCGTAAAACCGGCGGCGCCAACTTCAGCGGCCTCTGCCCCTTTCACAAAGAGAAGTCGCCGTCCTTCTCCGTGCATGCCGTCCGTCAGTTCTACCACTGCTTCGGCTGCGGCGAGTCGGGAGACGTCTTTTCGTTCGTCAGCAAGATCGAAAACGTCTCCTTCCCGGAATCGGTGCGCATCGTCGCCCAGAAATGCGGAATTCCGCTGCCCAAGCGGGAGTTCTCCTCGCCCGAAGAGGCGGCCGAGGCCCGGCTCCGCGGAAAACTCCTGGAACTCCACGAGATCGCCACGGCGTGGTTTGAGGAGCAGTTGCAGGGCCCCGAAGGAGCGTTGGCGCGGGAGTACCTGGCCGGTCGGGGCCTCAGTCCGGAGGGAATAAAAAAATTCCACATCGGCTACGCGCCCGACAGCTTCCACGCCCTTGAGGAGCGCCTGCGCGGAGTCGCGGACGACGCCACCCTGCGCGCCAGCGGCTTGTTCAGCTCCAAGGAACAAGGCGACGGCACCATGGGAGCGATTTACGACCGCTTCCGCAAGCGGGTGATGTTTCCCATCGCCAACGAGGGCGGCCGGGTGATCGCCTTCACCGCACGCACCCTCGAAACCGGCGAGAAGGCCGGCGCCAAGTACATCAACTCGCCGGAGACGCCGCTCTATTCCAAAGGGCAGGTGCTGTTCAACCTCGACAAGGCCAAGAGTGTCGTCCGGCAGGCGGGGTTCGCGCTCCTTGTCGAGGGCCAGATGGACTGCATCTCGGTCTTTCTGCGCGGCATTCAGAATGTGATCGCGACCAGCGGCACGGCCTTCACCGAGCAGCAGGTTGCCATCCTCAAACGGCACACGCAAAACGTGGTGGTGAACTTCGATCCCGACGCGGCCGGCTCGAATGCCGCCGAGAAGTCGATTGCCCTCCTCACCGAGGAGGGATTTTCCATCAAGATTGTGACTCTCGACGGCGGCCTCGATCCGGACCGCTACGTGCGCGAGCGCGGGGTGGAGGCGTATTCGCAGGCGATCCGCGCCGCGAAATGGCAAGCCGACTACCTGATCGAGCGGGCGCGCGCGGCCTTTCCCGGGGCCAATGCCGAGCAGAAGGTGAAGGCCATGAACTTCCTTCTGCCCCACATCCGGCGCATTCCGGAGGAACTGGCCCGGGTCCAGTTCGCCGCCGATGCTTCCCAGAAGCTGGGAATCGACTCGGCCGTTCTCCGCGAAGAACTGCGCCAGGCGGCTCTCCGCCGTCGCGATCGCGTCGAGGTTCGAAAGACTGGACTGACCGAGGTGGAACGCGTCTTGCTTCGAGCGCTCGCCATTGAAGATCCCGAAAATCAGCAGGTACGAAAGATCGCCGCGGACGCGATCCTGCAGCAATCCGCGTGGTTTGAGCAGCTTAGTGTGTTTCCCACGCTTAAGCTACTGGCCGCCCGGCAGGCCAGGGACCCCATGGAAGTTGTCGACGACCCAGCCCAGAGGGCCCTCCTGGCGGCAGCCTTGCTTGGAGAGACGCGCCCTCCCGAAGAGAATGAGGTCGCCAGCTCGATCCAGCAGATTCAGGAGCGGGGGATCGAGAGCCGTCTGCGTGAAGTGCGCGGGTTGATCGCGGAAGCGGAACGGAGCGCAGACTTTGCCCAATTGTCAGGACTGATGAAAGAAAAACTCGAATTGGACAAGGCCCTGCGCCAACTTCACAATCATCGCCCGCCGGAACGTTAGTTGCCAGGCTTGGAATCCGGCTCCGCACGAAAACCTGCGTCGAATCAGCACCCTAGTGCGTCTAAATGACAGAATCAAGGGCGGGAAAGGCAGCCAATCGACCCGCCCGGCGGAGAAGCTGCCCGTAAGGGTGCTGTTTCTTCTTCCGGATTAGTGGTTGGAGGGCCGGAAGAGGATGTGGTAATCTATTGATCTCTGTGAGGATGCGCGCCCCTTTGCCCCACATATGAGCTGCGGCTCGCGGGCGACCCAGGCTAAACCTGAAGCGCGAACGTCCTGTTCCGAGCAATGATTTTGAACCGCTGTTTTTGGCGGATGATGGCCGCAGGTGCGTCAAGCGTGCGTGGAGATCCTCTCGGTCTCCAGCCGGAGCCATGGCTCTTTTGGACGCGTCCTGCGTATTGGTGCGCGAACGTGTAGCGGCAAAAACCGTTTTGTGCACCGCCGCATCATCCCAATGACGGTCGTGTTTCGTTGAGATTACGGGGCGGCTAAAGGAAGCGGCGAGCGGATGGGGCCGGTCACCCAGGGAAAACGACGGGAGAGAGTAGGGAAATTTGGCTATTGACGACAAATTCGAAGACGA
The DNA here is from genome assembly GCA_963730805.1 of uncultured Acidobacteriota bacterium. Classification (GTDB taxonomy): domain Bacteria; phylum Acidobacteriota; class Terriglobia; order Terriglobales; family Acidobacteriaceae; genus Telmatobacter. The sequence goes on from CAVSTL010000004.1 coordinate 505,992, forward strand.
CATCACTAACCTGATCGACACAGGAAAGGAGAAGGGGTACCTGACCTATGGCGACGTCAACGACATGATGCCGGAGGAGATGACCTCCGCGGACGATATCGACGATCTGATCACGACCATCGGCACCCAGGGCATTGATCTCCTGGACGGGCCGAAGTTCGGGGCCGACAAGGATTTCGAACTCGAAGAGGGCGAGGATGTCGAGCTGGACCTGACCCCCGGGACGCTGGAAAAGACAAACGACCCGGTGCGCATGTACCTGCGGGAAATGGGCACCGTCCCGCTGCTGACGCGTGAAGGCGAAGTCGAAATCGCCAAGCGCATCGAGCGTGGGCAGAACCGCGTGCTCAAGGCGATTTCCCGCTCGCCCATCGTGATTCGCGAAATCGTGGCGCTCGGCGAAGACCTGAAGCGCGGGGTGCGCAACGTAAAAGAAGTCGTGATCTTCGACGAGGAAGAGCTCACCGAAGACGTGGTGCAGACCCGCGTTCGGGCCACCGTCGCCCGCATCGACGCACTGGTCAAGCACCAGAAGAAAATCGCGCAGTACGACGAAAAGGCGGCTACCCCAGCCGTGAAGGCGAAGCCGAAGGAAGCCCGCCACCTGCGCTGGCTGATCGCTCGCGAAAAGGTGTTCATCTCGCGCATCGTGCGCGAACTCAAGTACACGGGCATGGAGCGCAAGCGGCTGCTCGACAAAGTCAACAAGACCGTCGACACCATGCGCACCCTGGAGCGGCAGATCCGTTCGCTCGACCAGAAGTTCGATGCCTCGAAAAGCGAGGAGCTGAAGAAGGAATATCGCCGCCAGCAAAAGAACTGCCGGACCGATCTCGAGAAGATCGAAGCTGACGCGGGCGTGTCCATCGCTGAGCTGAAGCGCACCCAGCGCGAAATGATCCAGGGCGACATGGACGCCGAGCAGGCCAAGCGGGAACTGATCGAAGCCAACCTCCGACTGGTCGTCTCTATCGCCAAAAAATATACCAACCGCGGGCTGCAGTTCCTCGACCTCATCCAGGAAGGCAACATCGGCCTGATGAAGGCGGTGGACAAGTTCGAATACCGCCGCGGCTACAAGTTCTCGACCTATGCAACCTGGTGGATCCGCCAGGCGATTACCAGGGCCATCGCGGACCAGGCAAGGACGATCCGCATCCCGGTGCACATGATCGAGACCATCAACAAGCTCATCCGCACCAGCCGCCAGCTGGTGCAGGAACTGGGCCGCGAGCCGTCGAGTGAAGAGATCGCTCGCCGCATGGATATTCCTGTCGCGAAAGTTCGCAAGGTGCTCAAGATCGCACAGGAGCCCATTTCGCTCGAAACTCCGATCGGCGAAGAAGAAGATTCGCACCTCGGCGACTTCATTGAAGATCGCCAGGCGGTTTCGCCGTCCGAAGCGGTCATCAGCGTCAACCTCAAGGAGTACACGTCGCAGGTTCTGCGCACCCTGACGCCGCGCGAAGAGCGGGTGATCAAGATGCGCTTCGGCCTCGAAGATGGCTCTGAGCACACGCTTGAAGAAGTAGGCCAGAGCTTCCAGGTGACGCGCGAGCGCATCCGCCAAATCGAAGCCAAGGCGCTGCGCAAGTTGCGGCATCCCTCTCGCAGCCGCAAGCTGAAGGCGTTTGTTGAAGGCGTAAAAGAGATGTAAGACCGGCCTTGCTGGGTGTTACGTGGTCATTCGAGCCGTGATCCCGAAAGGGGCGCGGCTCTTTTGGTGCGCCTAGCATGGGCGGGTGTAAGTCCCGTTGCGAGTTGGTCACAGCGAGCGAAGTGAAGCGCAACTGCAAGGGTGCCCGATGCGAGAATGCGTAAGCTCATTGCATGGCTCAAAGAAAATATGTGCCGGATCTGGGCAATTCCAATGCAAGTGGAACGACCTCAGAGTTGCCAAATCCGACCTCGCCGATGAGCGAATTGCGATCTTTCATGGTCCTACACCGCCCGCAGAGCGGGATGAAATTAAGGCCGCCTTTAACGACGAGCCGTCGAAACGCCCGGTCAGATTCTTAGTGCCACAGAAGCCGCCAGAGAGGGTTTGAATCTTCAAGGGCACGGCTGGAACATGTTCCACTTTGACGTTCCATGGAATCCCAACCGAATGGAGCAACGCAACGGCCGCATCGACCGTAAACTGACATGGACCAAGAACCGCGCGCGGCAGTGGAGGAGCAACTTGAGGCGTCAAGAAAACGCAAAACTGAGCTTCTGGAACAGATCGAGATGCTGAGCACAATTCTCGAAGACTCGCAGGAAGCGATTGCGTTATAGAAAGATCATTTCCGATCCGCCATCGGGCAAGTCGGTATGGATGAGGCAATTCCAATCCACAGTAGTTGGGCGAACCGATTGGACTACGTACATGATGACCTTCTCATCGAGCCCTTCGATTGAGAGCGTTATACCTCCTCCAGGATCGGCAGATTCGGATAGACCGCGCCCACAGCTGCGCCCCAATCGTGCCCCACTATCATAATCTTCCCTATGTGCATGGAAAGGATTAGCTGGTGCATATCTTCCGCAACATTCATGAGATCATAGCCGCCCATTGCGGCCTCGGAGAGTCCCATTCTGCGAAGATCGGGAATTATAACCTGATGAGATTTCGATGCAGGTGAAAGCGTTCTACATGGATTGCTCTCCGGTGACCAACCAACAGTTCAAGAAGTTCCTTGACGCGCCCCATTACACCCCCAGGGATACGCATAATTTTCTGCGTGACTGGCAGGGTGGCACGTTCCAAGACGGCGCTGCGAATAAGCCGGTCACCTGGGTATCGCTGGACGATGCGCGCGCCTTTGCGCATTGGGCCGGCAAGCGCTTGCCGCACGAGTGGGAATGGCAGTATGCCGCGCAAGGAAACGATGGCCCGAGCTATCCGTGGGGCAACGACTGGAATACCGCTGCCGTCCCTTCCCCCGACAAGGGGCGCCGGCTTACTGCTCCGGACAGGGTGGATGCACATCCCGCCGGGACAAGTCCATTCGGAGTGATGGACCTGGTTGGCAACGTGTGGCAATGGACCGACGAGTTTGAAGACGCACACGCTCGCTCAGCCATTCTGCGCGGCGGCAGCTATTATCAGCCGTCCGGCTCCATGTGGTACGACCCCCAGGCATATCGTCTCGATGAACACGGAAAGTACTTGCTGATGGCTCCGAGCATCGACCGCTTGGGAACGGTTGGATTCCGGTGCGTCGTTGATGCAGAAGAAAGCGTCGGCGCACAATAGGTCACCGGCTGCATAGAATTGGCTTTCCGTAATGCGAAGATGCAGTACGGTTTCGAGCCCAGTCATTGGGTGTATTGGGGCGGCTGAGCGGCGCCTGTCCACGTGCATAGGACTGCTTGGTGATATTGCTGGAATCGTGGCGCTAGTCGAGGCCTGCGGTCCTTACCTGACAAGACATGGCGCATACCTGTACCTCATCTATACGCGTTGCTTTCGCGACACCTGCGCCGTCGCGATGATGAATGGAAAAGTCGTGGGTTGGTGTTCGACGCTTCCGGTGACGCGGGGAAGCTACTTCATCCACCAGCTCGGGATCGCGCGCAAAGCAAGGGGGCGCGGCGTCGCGCTCGCGCTGTTCGCCTATCTCATCGGCAAGCTCCGCGCGCGGCATGGCGACGATTTCCGCCTCGAATACACTGCTGACCATAGGAGGGTGTGAGAAGCGGCGACCAAAGAAAATTGGTGGCCATGGCCAGAGCGGGAGATTAGTAGAGGTTGATTAACCCTAGACTTTAGTCCGTCGTATGGCTCTGTCGCGCTTCCTGGAAGGCTCTCTGAGCAGCCCAGCCGGCGAATGTTGTAATGGCCACCAAAGAAACATCAACGAGAAGGAAATACCAACTTAGGATGATTTCTCCGGATGCAATCGTCGCCGCTACGCCGATGAAAACTACAAAAGGGATGACCAGCCAACGTCGATGCGTTGATCCTAGGCGTCCAAGAAGCGCTCCTAGCACAAAGCCCATAAGAGCGGGGAATATCTCGGTATAACTCATTCGCAGTCTCTCCTGGGATTGTTCACATGGATCTGTCAGAGCCTTGGTCATGCGAGATATACGTGCAAGCATCAGGCCTCGAAGCGCTGAGGGCCGTGCGGTTGTCCGATAACCGCCGCAATTCCATAGCCCCATTGTAGACCTATCGATGTGCGAACCGAGCTTATCGTCGATTCGAGAATGTGTCAACGAAGATCTTTGGGGAAAAACAATTGAGGACCTTGAGGGTTGTGGCAACAAAGTGTCCAAGGGTAAATGATCCGCAAGAGTAAATGATCCGAAAGAGCGACGAGTCCAAGGAACTAAGTGCTACACTTCTGCGACACATTTATGGATCTCTTACTTGCGCCGGAGGTCGATTTGGGCCGGTCATCAGTCAGTGGGCACGACTAACACGGTTGCTTACGAGGATCACTCTTAAGCAAGAAGAGGTACGATTCGTTGCGGCAGCCCGGAAGAAACCCTCTGCGCAGTCGATTGTATCTTCCGCTTTTTCCTTGACACTAGAAGTAGTGTTGGTATCGTAAGGGTGCAGATCGTCGCTGATTTGGCTCCCTCCCTCGAACATCCAGACGTACGCTGGAAAAGCGTGGCCCTCGAACCGCGCTTCCCGGGCGCTACATCTTAGAATGACGTGAAAATCGAGTTCGCGATTGGTGCACTGCCAGTTCCGCCAGCTGCCGGTTTTCAAGATTGATTCAAGTATTCGATGTAGCAGGAGTTGCCACAAGGTCCGATCGCCACAGTACATAAAAGTTGGGGTCGCCATGCCGAAGAAGCCAATCGAACCGTACCGCCGGATTGCAGAAGAGCCGAATCCCCAAACCCCCGCCACATGGACCGCCGCCCCGTCTGAGTACGAAGCAGCGTTCGACGATCCGGCGGGGCGCAGCCGGAACTTTCGGCGCAGCCGGCTGGGCCCCGATCGGAGATCGCTACGCGACGTGATCTTGAAAGCATCAAGAGCAAAGCGAAGCGCCGCACGCCGAATGCTCGCGATGTTCGACCGACCCACTCCACCCGGCGGCCCGGGTACGGTTAACTGGGCGGGCCTTGGCCCCACGAAAGTGGACGGTGGGCAGGCTGGGGCGGTCCATGCGGTAGTGAGCGGCCGGATTACATCGATTGCCGTTGGTCCAGCGGGTACGCGGGCTTACGTGGGCAGCGCCAATGGTGGAACGTGGGTCACCGAAGACGGTGGCACCACATGGGTGGCACTCGACGAGTTCGCCAATACGCAGGCCGGCGCTAGCGGTATCATTGCCAGCGCTCTCGAGGCCGATTCCCTGGCTGTAGGCGCGGTGGCCGTGAAGTTCGGCGCCGCGCGCGCTAATGATCTGATCTTCGTCGGCACGGGCGAACCGGGGGGCAACCTAGATGGCTACTTTGGGATTGGCATCAAGTCATCGAGCGACGGAGGAAATACATTTTCGCTGGAGGCGACCAATCTCGCTTCCAACGAGGTCTACCGCGTGGTCATTGACCCCGACGATTCGACAATCGTGTTTGCGGCCACTACGACCGGACTGTTCCAACGCCCGACAGCAGCGCCCTTTACTACGTGGAACCAGGTCACGTCGGGTTTTAACAATGCTACTGGACCCTGCACCGACGTGCTGGTGGCTGGAAAAGGCGCGGGCAAGACGTACTTTGCTGCTTTTCAGGGCGACACGGTCTACAAGAGCGCACCGGGTTCGGGAGCCTGGACCGCAGTCCCGGGATTCGGCGGCGCCGGACGTATCGCCCTTGCAGCGGGAGAAAACGATGCCAGTGTGGTCTATGCGCTCGTAGCGGACGAAACGTTGAATCGCCTGGACAGCGGAACGGGCGGCAGTTTCCAGCAGGTCAGCGGGGTGCCGAAGGCACTGTTCGCTGGTAAGCAGGGCTGGTATGACGCGATTGTAGCGGTCGACCCCAGTAATGCGAATACCGTCTATCTGGCCGGTGATCTGACCCTTGATACGGACTGGGCGCTATCCCTCTACAAGGGAACCATATCGGGCGGACCCGGCGCCTACGTATTTCCGTTCAATGCCGCGAATGATCAAACAGATCCGAACAATCCAAAGACTACATCGAACGTCCCGTCGGATCCAACCTGGATCGGGCGCGGTGTTCATCCTGATGGGCATGCGTTGGCTTTTGCTACAAATGCGGACGGGACACACGATGGCTCAATCGTCTGGGTGGGCTGCGATGGTGGCATCTTCGTTTCAACTTCAGGCGGCGGCATGGGGACTTTCTCCCCGAAGAATCAGGGCATCAGCATCACTCAGATGACGTATATCGGCCTGCGGCCCGACACGCCTGACATTTTGTATGGCGGCTGCCAGGACAACGGCACCATCCGTTTCTCTTTATCAGGGACTCCGGCATGGCTGGAAGTAGTAGAGGGAGACGGCGGCGGGGTCGCCATCAATCCCAACAATCCGCAGCAGATCATACGCCAGTACACCCACTCCAACCTGAGCGTCAGCGCCGACGATGGTGCAACTTGGGCCTCCGCCGGATTGCCGGTCGTCCCCCAGAGCGCCGAAGATCTTCGCAGCGGATTTTATGGACCGGTAAAAGCCCTGGCTGCAGGCGCCCAAACGGCGGTAGCGTTCGGCACCAACCGCCTGTGGTTCCGGAGCGACTGGAGCGCCGCATGGCAGTCGCTGCCCGGCAATTCCACCAACGATGTCCTGGATGATCCCGATCCGACCGGCGTAAACAAACTTCCCATCGTGCCCGTGACCGCGATTGCAATTGCGTCGGGTACCCGAGTCTATGCCGCAACCAGCCAGATTCCCGGGGCGCCAAATGCTCCTGGACAGGCCTGGCATTTTGAGTTTGCGGGGGGAGCGTGGACCAAACAAGCGCTGCCGGCGATTCCCAATACCGCACCCAGCGTTCACTTCTTCACCGCATTGTCGGTAGAAGACCCAAACGCCGGCACGTTGTACACAACCCTAGGCAGCGGCGGCGGGGAGCATGTGTTCTACTTCGATGGCAACGCATGGGTAAACGCCACGTTCTCGGCAACCAACGTTGACGTGCCCACCCACGCGGTGGCTGTGGACCCCGGAAACCCGACAGACGTCTATGTTGGCACAGATGTCGGGGTATGGAAGGGTACCCGATCAGGCACGTCCTGGACCTGGATTCCATTTTCACAAGGCCTGCCGGAGGCCGCAATCACCGACCTGACAATTCACGCCAGCTCTCGCAAACTGCGGGCAGCCACACACGGGCGAGGCGTGTGGGAGATCTCATTGCAGCCTTTGGCAGGACCTACGGTGACCGGTGTCGCCCCCACCACCGGCGCAGCCGCCGGCGGAGACAGCGTGACCGTCAGCGGTACCGGGTTTACGGGAGCCACAGCGGTCAACTTCGGCTCCAATGCGGCCACTGCGATAACGGTGAACAGCGACACCGAGATCACGTGCACTTCCCCAGCCGGCGACGGCACCGTGGACGTAACGGTGGATGGCCCGGGAGGCACGTCCGCCGCTGGCGCTGCCGATCAATTCACCTACACAGTTGGCGCCCCCGCCGTGACGAGCATCGCCCCCACCACCGGCGCAGCCGCCGGCGGAGACAGCGTGACCGTCAGCGGTACCGGGTTTACGGGAGCCACAGCGGTCAACTTCGGCTCCAATGCGGCCACTGCGATAACGGTGAACAGCGACACCGAGATCACGTGCACTTCCCCAGCCGGCGACGGCACCGTGGACGTAACGGTGGATGGCCCGGGAGGCACGTCCGCCGCTGGCGCTGCCGATCAATTCACCTACACAGTTGGCGCCCCCGCCGTGACGAGCATCGCCCCCACCACCGGCGCAGCCGCCGGCGGAGACAGCGTGACCGTCAGCGGTACCGGGTTTACGGGAGCCACAGCGGTCAACTTCGGCTCCAATGCGGCCACTGCGATAACGGTGAACAGCGATACCCAGATCACGTGCACTTCCCCAGCCGGCGACGGCACCGTGGACGTAACGGTGGATGGCCCGGGAGGCACGTCCGCCACTGGCGCTGCCGATCAATTCACCTACACAGTTGCCGCCCCTGCCGTGACGAGCATCGACCCCACCACCGGCGCAGCCGCCGGCGGAGACAGCGTGACCGTCAGCGGTACCGGGTTTACGGGAGCCACAGCGGTCAACTTCGGCTCCAATGCGGCCACTGCGATAACGGTGAACAGCGACACCCAGATCGCGTGCACTTCCCCAGCCGGCGACGGCACCGTGGACGTAACGGTGGATGGCCCGGGAGGCACGTCCGCCACTGGCGCTGCCGATCAATTCACCTACAAAGTTGCCGCCCCTGCCGTGACGAGCATCGACCCCACCACCGGCGCAGCCGCCGGCGGAGACAGCGTCACCGTCAGCGGTACCGGGTTTACGGGAGCCACAGCGGTCAACTTCGGCTCCAATGCGGCCACTGCGATAACGGTGAACAGCGACAACGAGATCGCGTGCACTTCCCCAGCCGGCGACGGCACCGTGGACGTAACGGTGGATGGCCCGGGAGGCACGTCCGCCGCTGGCGCTGCCGATCAATTCACCTACACAGTTGCCGCCCCCGCCGTGACGAGCATCGCCCCCACCACCGGCGCAGCCGCCGGCGGAGACAGCGTGACCGTCAGCGGTACCGGCTTTACGGGAGCCACAGCGGTCAACTTCGGCTCCAATGCGGCCACTGCGATAACGGTGAACAGCGACACCGAGATCACGTGCACTTCCCCAGCCGGCGACGGCACCGTGGACGTAACGGTGGATGGCCCGGGAGGCACGTCCGCCGCTGGCGCTGCCGATCAATTCACCTACGTTTAATTGGCTTTTCAGGTCGCAGAAGAGCCATTCTCTTATCTCATTCCAGCCGCTGCCCCACATTCCCTCGCCAGACTTCTGCAACCCGCTGGATTTTACGAGATTCGCAACGGCTATCAAACGCAAATTCCGATTTGGGCGGAGTCCGGATTTCGGCGTCATATCAACACGATTCCCGCGAAACTGAAAACCAATTAACACGGAATGGAGAACCTGGGCGACATCCCGTTGCGCCGAACCACATTACAGGATCTGTCCCAGAAGCCGGATTCCTTCTCGAATCTCCTGCTCGCTGAGCCGCGCATAGCCGAGGATGAAGCCCGCAGGAGACGGCTGCTTCAACCAGCAGTGGGCGATTCCGTAGATCCCGACGCCCTTCTTTGCCGCAGCCGCCACCACCCGCCTCCTCCACCACCTTCTTCCGCGGCCACAACACGACTTGTGCACCTGCACCCTCGCCTGTCCCTTCCACGCGGTCCCCGAGATACTTGGCGATTGCCTCCAACAGCGCTGTTCGCCGCGCCGTGTTCCTTCTTCGCAGCCGCCGCAAATGGCGCTCGTACATCCCGCCCGCGATAAAATCCGCCAGCGTCTGCTGCTCGAGGGATGCGGAGTGCAGATCGCTCAGCCATTTCGCGGCCGTGAATGCCCGAACCAGCGATGCCGGCGCAACGAGGTACCCGATGCGCATCGATGGAAACACCGTCCGCGAAAAGGTTCCGATGTAGACGATCCGCCCTTCGCGATCGAGCCCCTGCAGCGACTCGAGCGGCCGCCCCTCGTAGTGAAACTCGCCATCGTAATCGTCCTCAACCACCACCGCGTTTCGCCGCCGCGCTCGCCCGCCGGTTCATCGTCAGGATGAGCCCGCCAGCTTATCCCTCGGCATGGTTGCTTCCTAGCAGAGCCCGCTTCCGTTTCACGCGGCGATTGATTCTGCCTCTGTTTGGATATTCGGAAACAGCCGTCGTCCATCGTAGGGAGTGCCACTCTTGAAGATGCCATAGATGACGTGCAGCATCTTGCGTGCCACCGCCATCAGCGCCTGCAGGCCGGTCTTGTGCCGTGCACGCAGCGCCCGGTAGAAGGCCGCCAGATGCCGGTCGTAACGGGATGCCGACAAGGCCGACATGTAGAGCGCGGCACGCAGGCGCCGATTGCCGGCGCGACTAATGCGCGACGGCTTGTTCATGCTGGTGCCGGACTGTCGATGCACCGGGTCCAGGCCGCTGGATGCCACCCACTGACGCACCGTCATCCCGGGTGCCAGAAGGATCAGTTCGCGGAGCATCGTCAGCGCACTGACTGCCCCGATGCCCGGCACCGTGGTCAGCAGCTGGTAGCGCTCGCGCAACTCCACCTCGGACTCGACCAGCTTGAGAGCCTCTGCGCGCAGTCTGTCCACCCGCCGTTCCATCGCGGCCAGGGACCGCTTGAGATCGACCCGCACCGCGCGCGGAGTGGTGGACGTGCTCGGCGCGCTGCGCAGACGGTTCTTCAAGCCCGCCTGCTCCACCACCAGCGACCCGAAGTAACGGCTCACGGTGCGCAGCGCCAAGTGGCTCGCCGCAGGCCGCTGCCAGCGACAGAACGGCATCCGCTGGCTATACTCGGCCAGAACCATGGCGTCGGCTGCATCGGTCTTGGATCGGCACACGGTCTGCTGAAATCGGTTCACCAGCTTCGGGTTCAGAACCATCAGCTCGACCCAGGCTTCAGCGTCGAGCGCCAAGGCAAGATCCAACGAGTAAACGCTGGTAGCCTCCAAGAGACACGGACTCGGCTATCGCGCTTTTTCAACCAGACCGAAAGCGCCTCATGGCCGCTTGCGTTATTGGAAAACTCTCGCCGTGGCAAACTTCCATCCGGCGCGATCAGGGCTACCGCCAGAGAAGCAGCGCTGACATCGATCCCGCAAAACACAGTGGCTTGCGGGGCGGGAACCTGCTTGTTCATAGACCTCCTATCAGGGATAGGATGGTCTCGGCTGCCGTCCCTATCCGCGGCTAACGGACTTACTGCGCGCCGACCTTGAACATGCAGGCTCAAAAGGCCTTCGATTCTCCACGGCGTACAAGCAGAGGGGCGTGGCCGATCTAAGGGACAGGCTCAACCAACGCTGGCCTAAGAGGCTTACGGCCGGACCGCCGAAACGTGAAATCACCTCACGCCTCTGAACGCAACATACAAGGGGCTAACGTGTGTGCGTAAGAACCAACGTTTGACTACAGGGGAGAATTGGGGAAGGACCGGTTGAATTCAAAGGCGGCAGGTTGGCGCCGCTTCGCGACGTAGCAGGTTAGCAGGTTGGCGCCGAGATCCGGTTCTCACGCAAATGCTAAGCCCAATTGGTTGCGCCTTAGGGCACGACTAAAGTTGTTGTGCCCCTTCAAAACGGGGCTCACGCTACAGGGTGTTTTAGCGCGGGATCAAGGGTGGGCCGTGTTGGCGTCGAGAATCAACTGCAGGAGGTGCGTGAACTGGGCTTTGCTCACCACTTCGTGATTGGCGGTGTCGGATACGGTTTTGGCGTCCCATGAAGGAGGATTTGTGTCGACGCGGTGGACGATGACCATGTCCTTGCTGGGAATCACCACCAGGTAATGCCCGGTGGCTCCGCGCGCGGAAAACATGCCGGGAAGGGTGGCCGGGCCAAAGGTGACGCCGTTGTATTCAACCCACCAGAGGTTTTCGTAGCCGCCCAATTCGACGCCGGCGGCGTTGACCATTTCCGTGGCGTGGGTGCTCTTGTCCACCCAGGCCGCGGGCACGATCTGCTTGCCCTGCCATTGGCCGTGATGGAGATAGAGGAGGCCGAAGCGGGCCAGGTCGCGGGCGGTGACTTCAATCTGGTAGGCGGGGTAGCTGGAGATGGGCCCGCCGAAATAGTGAACATCGCCCGGACGGAAGTCCTGCATGCCGATAGGACTGGCAATGCGCTGATAAAACGCGTCGCCCATCTTCATGCCGGTCTTCTTCTCGAGGATGGCTCCGACCACGTTGAAGTCCCAGTTGTTGTAGTACCAGTAAGTGCCGGGCGCGTGGCTTCCGCGCGGCGGGCGCAGCTTCTTCATGAATTCGGTTTCAAAATCCACGGGGTGATAGACGCCGGAACGGGCGCGGAGCAGATCGACAATGCGGGCCTGGCGTTCCGCTTTCGTTAACGGGTCGGACGTTTCGTCGATGCCGGCGTGCTCAAGAGTTTCATTCAGGTCGATGACGCCCTCGGCGGAGTAGATGCCGTAGAGCGCGCTGAGCAGGCTCTTGCGCATGGAATAGCCGTTGATCTTCTTGTCGATGTCGCCCCACTGGTCGATGACGACGCCGTGCTGAATGATCATTACGGCGGAGGAATGGATGGAATCGGCGTACTGGCGCGCCTGGGCAAGCTTCTCTTTGGACCAGCCGGCGCTTTCGGGCGACGACGCGGTTTGCCACGAGGACGCCGGGAAGGTGGAGGACGCTGCGGTTTGGGCGAGGACCAGTCGCGGCCCGGCGGCGGGGAAAACAGCCAGGAAGGCCCAAAGCAGAAAGACGACGGGGCGAATCGTGCGTCGCGGCATGCAAAGGGTTGTACCACAAAAGAGCCTGCGGACGCTCGCCCAGATCGAGGGCTCTTTTCCCCAGAGGAATGACCCGATTCCCGATCAGGAAGCAGAGTTTGGGCTGGTGGGTGGGGCGCTCCCAGGTCTCAGGAACAAGGCCGGGTGACACCCAGCTGGAGTGAGGGAAGGATTTAGCTGTGCCGGCAATGCCAATTCCGGCATCTAATTAGATGAGTGGTGACACTCAATCTCGAACACGCACGGAGAGTCATGCCGATACCCGCAAAGCCTTGCGAGGGGCGCTTCAGTGAAGAAGTGCAAGCAATTCTAAAAAGTAACCGGGACCGAGCCCAATGGGCGAACCACACCTGCGAGGTTTGTGGCCTGTCAGTCGGGGCCGCACAAGTCCAGGGAAAATGGGTTCCTGAACAGCATTGGCCATCAGTGAAATATCAGCCTCGCAATGGGAACGAAAAGAAGCGGAATCCTTCCGCGGCACCCGAGGACAACTCTGTTCTCGCCGAGTCTGCCTCTCACTAAGTCCTTTTCGAATCAGGGGTCAGGCGTTGCAAGCTAACGCCCTGGCCCGGTTTGATGCGGATTAGCTGCGAACCAAGCGCCCTAACGTGAACCTCCGGGGACCTGGGCACCTGCGCGCGGTGCGCCGTGGCCTTGGCGCGGAAGGGCCTAAATTCTTATAGCGACATCTGCTATCTGCGGCGCGACGATTTGGTTGTAAGATGAGTGCGCGTCGTCATTTCCCGATCTTTAATTCAGTCAAAGCTCTTCCCATGTTGCGTGAACACGAGACGAGTTGGCGTTTCGTGGCGAGGTCCCTGTCCGGAAAGCGCGAGGAACCGGCAATTGACCAGAGCCATTCCAGAGTTTCCGTCAAGAAAATCGGGATGCTTCCTTTGGGCGGCGAATGTCGCCTCATCCGGGATCGTGGAGCCCCAATCCGTCTCTTCGTCGAGGCGCCGCGCGAGATGGAGCATGGTTGCAATCGTCGCGACGGCGCTTGTAGCCATGTCGTCCTGGCCCGCGGTCATCCCGGCCAGGCACTACACGACCGCCGACGGACTGGCGCGAGATAGCGTGCACTGCATTCTCCGCGACAGAAATTCTTTTCTGTGGTTCGCTACCGGCGAAGGAATCTCGCGTTTCGATGGCTACGGGTTTACCAACTATCGGGTCACGGACGGGCTTCCCGACCGGGACGTCCGCGCCATTGTGGAAGCGCGAGACGGCTCATTTCTGGTAGCAACAGGGGGAGGAGCGGCTCGTTTTGATCCTTACGGGCAAGCGGGAAGGCCGCTGTTCGTGCCGTATGTCGTGGACGGAGGATACAAGACCCAGTCGGTGCGCTCGGTGGTGGACGCGCAGAGCGCTGTCTGGATTGGAACCGATGCGGGGCTGTTTGTCGTCAGGAATCGCGCTGCACAGATTTTCCGGCTTGCGAACAGTACAGAGCAGCCCGAGATCACCGGCCTGGCGCGGGACGCGGAAGGCAATTTGTGGATTGGGAGTTCGAGAGCCCTGTACGTTTTGCGGGAGAAGAGCCCGGTGCAGCAGGTGGTTCCCGGACGCGTGTCGGCGTTGCTGGCGGAAGGAAACACGGTGCTGGCCGCAACGGAAAACTGGCTGATCCGGGTCGGAGCGGATGGGAAAGTCGTGAACCTCGCCCCTGCGCCGCTCGACAGAACTGTGCTGTCGCTGCTTCGCAGCCGGGACGGTACGTTGTGGGAGGGGACATCAAGAGACGTAGGCCATCTGGAACCAGGAGGGAAGGCCTACCGCTGGCTCGGCGACAGGGAAGGACTGGCTCACGCAGAGGTGCGCGGGCTCGCTGAGGATGCGAACGGCGATATCTGGGTAGGCTACGACGGAGCGGGAGCGGCCAGAATTTCGGCGGGCGGATTTGTAACCTACGGGGATACGGACGGACTGCCGCCGGGACAGGTAGCATCCCTGGCTCTTGACCGCAAAGGGCAACTGATCGCGGCCATCAATGCCCATCCTGGAATGAGCGCGTACCGGTTCGAGGCCGGGCGGTTCGCGAAAGTTGACCTGGGAGTACCAGGCAGCTTGTATCAGGCGCCGTGGTTTCCGTGGCACGAAGCGCTGCTTGAAAGTCGCGAGGGCCCATGGTGGTCAGCATCCGAGCATGGCCTGCTAAGGCTGGCGGCGCCCGACCATCAAGAGAAAGCGCGATTGCTGTCCATCTTCACAAAACGCGATGGAATGCCTGCCGATGATGTGGCGCATGTATTTGAGGATTCGCGCGGGGATGTCTGGTTCAGTACGCTGCCCATCGTTGCTTATCCTCCGCCGGGCCGCGCGAGCGGGCTGGGAATGTGGGAGAAGAAGACGGGGCGCATCCGAACGTTCTCCGAAGCCGATGGACTGCCGGCGCTGGATTCGTTCGCCATTCTTTACCTGTTCGAGGATCATGCGGGGCAGATCTGGGTCGGATTGCATCGCACCGGGGTGGCGCGATATCGCAAGGGGCGATTCGAGGTATTTACACCGGTCGATGGCGTTCCGGCGGGCGGAATTCGCAGCATCTACGAGGATCGCCACGGCCATTTGTGGCTGGGGTCGGGGCGCGGCGGAGTGGCGAGGATCGAAGACCCGACGGCGGAGCATTTGTCGATCAAGTGCTGGTCGTCAGCGAACGGGCTGGCCAGCGATGAGATCCAGGCAATCACGGAGGACAACTACGGAAGGATCTATGCCGGAACCGGTTTGGGAATCGACCGCATCGATCCCGAGAGCGGGCGGATGGTGCATTACACGGTGGCCGACGGGCTGGCGGAAGGCGAAGTCCAGGACGCGGTGCGGGACGGCGAGGGCGATCTGTGGTTCGGGACATACAAGGGAATTTCGCGTCTGCATCCGCTTCCCGATCCGGAAGAAAAGAGCCTGCCGGTTCGGATCGCATCAGTGAAGGTGAATGGGCGCGCCCAGCCGGTGGGCCTGGGGACCCAGGACGCCACCCTGGCCGATGTTCCTCCGGGAAGCAGCGGGTTGGAGATTGAATATCTTGCGCTGGCGACCGCGGGTCCGGAAAACATCCGCTATCAGTACCGGCTGCGCGGCCGGAATACGCCGTGGAGCGCTCCCTCCGCTGCGCGCTCAGTGCTCTACAGCAACCTGCGCACGGGGACGTACAGTTTCGAAGTGCGCACCGTGGGAGCGGGGCCGGGCCAGGAAGCCGTGGTGCACTTCCGGGTGCAGCCGCATTTCTGGGAGACGTGGCCATTTCTGGTGTCGGTGGTCGCGGTCGCGCTGGCAATCCTTTACGTGGTCCACCGGTATCGGATGTTCAACCTGTTGCGCATGCAGCAGATGCGCAGACGGATTGCGGGCGACTTGCACGACGACATCGGATCGGGCTTGTCGAAGATCGTGATTCTCAGCGAGGTGGCGCAGAGGAACGGCAAGAGCTCGCACGCCGCCGCGCTGGATCGCATTGCGGAGACTTCGCGGGAGGTGCTCGATGCCGTTGGCGACCTGGTGTGGACCACCAATGCCCAGGCAGAGACGGTGGGGGACCTGGTGCGCAGGATGCGTTCGTTTGCTACTCAACTCTTCGAGGCAAAGGATATCGAATTTGAAATGCAGGTGCTCGATCTGCCCTTGCAACGCACATTGAGCCCGGACAGCCTTCGCCAACTGTATTTAATTTTCAAGGAGGCTGTGAACAATGCGGTCAAACATTCGCAGTGCTCGCATGCGCGCGTCGTGCTGCGCTATGAGGGCGGGGTGTTGACGATGCGGGTGTGCGACGACGGGGTGGGATTCACCCTGGCGGCCAAGCCCGGACACCACGGGCTGGAGAGCCTGAAGAGCCGGGCCGGCCTGCTGAAGGGCACGATCGAGTGGCGCTTTGAGGCGGGCACGATCGTGGAAGTGAAGGTACCCCTACCTGTATAGGCAGGTTGTTCCGCCGGGGGGAGGGGGCTATCCTGTCGTTTGATTCGAGTCGCCATTGTCGAAGATGAACGCGAGATTCGCGAAGGCCTGTCGATGCTGATCGGGGGGACGGCGGGATTGTGCGTAACCGGGGCGTATCCGAGCATGGAAGCCGCCATTCCCGGGATGGTGGCGGACCCGCCGCAGACCGCGCTGGTGGATATAGGGCTTCCCGGCATGTCGGGAATTGAAGGCATCAAGCTGTTGAAACAACGTATGCCCGATCTCCAGTTCCTGGTTCTGACTTCGTACGACGACGACGCGCGGGTGTTCGCAGCCATGTGCGCGGGGGCGTGCGGCTACCTGCTGAAGAAGACTCCTCCGGCGAAACTGCTTGACGCCATAAGTGAGTTAAACAGCGGCGGGGCTCCGATGAGCCCGCAGATTGCGCGCCAGGTGGTGAGCCTGTTCCGCAACGTGGCGCCGCCCCGGGAATCGGGATACCGGTTGACTCCGAAAGAGGCGCAGGTATTGCAGTTGCTGGTGGAGGGGCACAGCTACAAGACGGCTTCGTACGAGATGAACCTCAGCATCCACGCGGTGTCGTTTCATGCGCGCCACGTGTACGAGAAGCTGCATGTCCATTCGAAGTCGGAAGCGGTGGCCAAGGCACTCAAGAGCGGGCTGGTGTAAGTACCCTACTTATTTTGGTAGCTAGTAGTGGATTCGGAATTCTCCTACATTGACGATGCGCGGGCCGATCCGGCCGAATGCGACACCAACAGGGAGATATTCAGATGACAAGCCCCATGACAGGAAAGTTTGCCAGCATCCGCTTTCCGAAGCTATTTCTCCTGGTATTGCTGTTCATCACGTTCAGCGCTACGGCGCGGGCACAGGTGGGCTGCGGCGGAGAAGGTCAAAGCGTTTGCACGGTAGCCGACAACGAGTTCTACTCCAACAACAACTATGCGGGTTGCCAGTACGATCTCAAGGCCGATGGCAACTTTCTTTCCAACCTGGTTGGCGACAGCTCCTGCGTCAACACCCAGAGATATTCCCTGACCAAGGGGATGACCGGACAGATGGACTGGACGGCGTGGGCGCTTTCGGAGCAGCGCAACGGAATCGGGCGCAACGAGCAGCTCAACTGGATCACGACGCTGGGCACCCATAATTCGTACAGCAACAGCCACCAGGGCTACACCCGGGACCTGGGGCAGAACCAGGTGTATTCCATCACCGACCAGTTGAATGCCGGGGCGCGGATCCTCGAACTGGATCCTCACACCTACTACCAGCCGGTGAATGGCGGTCACCTGACGGTGTGCCACGGATCTCCGATAAAGGAACTCGGAGTGCAGGTGGATACCCCCGATGGAGCCTGCATCCTTACATCGCCCGCCTACGCTCGCGAACTACAGGCAGTGTTTGGCGAGATTGCGTTCTGGATGAAAGCGCATCCCTCCGAGGTGCTGCTTGTGTATATCGACGTCGGCGGTCCGAATGACAATTACATCTCCGGCCATGAGCAGGATCTGGAGAATGACGTCGTGAACGTACTTGGTGCAAACAGGGTGTGGTCCGTCTATGACACGCTCTTCGAGGGCGGACACGTGCCCTCCATCGCGCAGATGCAGGCCAAAAGCAAATCCATCATTCTGCTCGCGAATGATTTCCTCAATATCCCCCACGTGCACACGTTCGATCTGCAAGGCGATCTGTATGGTGTCGCTTTGGGGGCATTCCCTTCCAACAACAGCGACCAGGGCAGTTTCACGGCCAGCAACTGCCAGGACGGAGATAAACATAACCCTCTGAACCGCGTGCGGGACGCCTGGTTCCGCCTGGGCGAGGGAAGATCGGGGAGCGACTGGATCGACAGCGGGTCGAGCCAGCAATTGGTGAACGAGTCAGAGGTGCTGGCGGCCACTTCGTGCGCGGCAAGCTATGTCGAGCTGGATTTCCTGTATGCGCGAGACCAGGTGCCCACCGACGGGTACCGGCAGGACGGCCCGGATCAGCGATTCGAGAATGGTGTCTGGAGCTGGCAGTCGCAGGATTACGGCCAGCACGGGCCGGCCATGTTGCAGGGCGGCCGCTGGGTTTCCACTCCCACCGTGGGCAGCGATGGGCCCGTTCTGCACCAGGCTGCGTGCGTGAAAGTCGATAACACAACTACCCTTTACGGGCAGCGCAAGAGTTGGCTTCTGACCACTTTGCCAACCAGCTTTGCGAATGCCGGCGAGCGGTGCGCCAGCGACCACCCCGGATATACATTCAGCGCTCCGGTGAATGGATACGAAAATCAGCAGGTTGCCAGTCTGGGAGATAACATCTGGCTGAATTACCAGTCGCGAAACCTGGGCGATCCGTATGCTTCCCAAACCGTGCTGACCTTTCAGTATCCGCAAGGCGCCACCCCGGCTTCGCAGACTTTCGAGATCGTGGGGCATCCCAACAAAACCGTGTCCATCGCCAACCAGTTCTCCGTATCACCCACATTCCTGGTCAATGGACAGGCATCGACCTTTGTCACGCTCGATGCCAATGGGGTCGGCACCGTACAAGTGACGGTGTTGACGCCGGCTAACCTGGCGCCGAGCTTTTATACCCAATTCATGAGGATGACTTACCTCGATGGCACGGGGCAGGCTTCGACACTGGGATTTCAGGCGTTCGTGCAGATCGCGCCTTCGATTACTCTGAACCCGCCGAGTGTAACCAACATCGTGGAAGGCACAGCATGGACGCCGACTGTGACCTTGAACATGAACCCGGCGAATAATGCTACGCTGCTGCAGACTCCAGTTCCGGGAACCGTCAATCTCGTGGAGCAGCTGTTTGATTCCCAGGGGCAGCCGTATACGCAACAGGTCCTGACCACGAGCACAAACCTGCCTGGAATCGATGAGCCGTTTACACTCAGTTTCAGCTCGCCGCTGCTCCTGTCACCGGGAACGCACAGCATCTTCGCCCAGTACCTGCCTTCGCCGGCCGAAGCCTTTCACAGCCGTGTGGTCAGCAACACGGTCGTCATGAGTGTTTCCCAGGAGATGAATTTCAATCCCGCGCAGGTAACTTTTACCCTTGCGTCTGACACTTTGTCCGCGCCGGCCCGGGTTGTAGCCGTCAACGGAGCCAAGGGGAACCTGATCATTCAACCCTTGAACAGCAACTGGCTGTCGGCGGCGGTTTCTCAACAACAGATCACCTTCAGCCTGACTCCGGCGGTAAGCAATCTGCCTCCCGGAGTTTACAAAATCAATGTTGGCGTAACCGATCTGGCCGCGAAGGTTACCGATTCCATCCCGGTCACGCTCAACATCAGCGCCAGTCTAGCCAGTTCCGTGAGCGCTCTCCAACTGGTCGCATCGACGGGCTCGGCGACGGCGACTGTGGCGGTCAGCGCATCGGGCAATGGTGTTCTGCCGCTCAACATCACGACGCCGAAATGGATGACGTGGACGTCAAGCAGCACCACGACACCAGCCTCGATCGTGTTCAGCGCCAACGTGGGAAGCCTTGCACCCGGCCAACATCTGGGAGGGAACATCCACATCAAATCCACCGATGCCACCAACAGCATCGTGATCCCAGTCGACTTCTACGTCGTCGCGCCCACCGTGATCTCGGCAACCGGCTACCAGTCCACGGTGACGCTCGACGGCTCCCCACTTACTCTTCCCGCCAGTGTCAACCTGATTCCGGGAACACAGCATACGCTGTCTGCACCGCAGATCGCGGCTGTGCCGGGGCAGGCTGGAACACGGTGGGTCTTCAAATCGTGGAGCAACGGGGCCCCCGCATCCTTCAGTTTCACGGCGGGGAACGGCGCTGCTCCCGCCGCTTACGCGGTGACCTACGGCGAACAAAATCATCTCACCGTCGGCGTGTCGCCTTCGACCGGAGGAACGGTCAGCGTCACACCGAGCTCCGCGGACGGCTTCTACGATCTGGGGAGCCAGGTTACGCTTACGGCGACTCCCAACCCGGGTTATACCTTCCTGGACTATAGCGGGGGCTGGTTCTCAACCAATCGGATTACGGTGGTTCCGATGCTGGCGCCTGAAAGCGTGACCGCTACGTTCACACGACTGTTCGGCTTCTCGCGCGTGAACTGAGACGCGCGGCGAGGACGGGAACGCACGGTCCATTTTTTCGCGGCAAACCGCCAGGCCAAAAGACGGCCTGGCGGTTTGCTGTCTGCCCTCACTTCGCAATTACACGTTTCCGGTCGCCGAGAGCAGCTACGACGCGAAGGTTGCCGTTGATTCCACGTGCTGGTCCGCGCTCTTTCGCAACATGAGCGTAATCGCCGAAGCCAGCCACCAGATGGGTTGCACCGAACCGGCTGCCGTAACCCCATCGGGCAGACGCAGGGTCAGCATGAATGCAACACCGGCGGCTCCGAATCCAATCGCCAGGATGACCGCGAGATATCCAAAGATTCGCGGCAGAATCCTGGAATTCAGGAGGACGATGCCGAGCGGCAAGAAAAGAGCGGGCGCAGCTACGATGAAGTAGAGATGCTGGACGGCGTAGATGAGTTTGATGCTGATGACCGGCATCATTTCCGGGAAGGCAAACATGCCGCTGATGTAAAACGTGATTTCAATCAGGCTGACGGTCATGAGCGTTGTGGCCCCGAAAAATGTCATCCACCCCGCCAGGCGCTGAGTGGCGCCGGCCAATTTGACCAGAGCGAATGCGAAAAGGACGATGAACACGGGGCCAACCGCTTGCAGCCACGCGCCCCAAAGTGCGCCCGCGTAGTGTTGGCGTGCGAATTCGATCATCTCGGGGCCGGTCGCTTCCCCGGGTAATCCAGGGTTGATGTTGAACGACACGACCAGCATCGCGACGCCGATGATGCAACTTACACCGCTCAGCAGGCGAAAAGCTCTCAAAGATTGCGAACCTACGTTCATCGGTGTCTCCTTGCGGGTTATCGGCGAGGAGCAGTTTCTTAGTCGTCGATATCACGGTACGATATATCGAACCGTTATATAATGCAAGAAGAAAATAAATGCCGGCGCGCTCCGCTATGCTGAGAGCAAAAGGGGAATGATGTACGAACTGTTTATCCTGTCGAAGCTGATGCACCGGCCGATGCATGGCTATCTTATTCAGTCGATTCTCAATTCGGCGATCGGCCCTGTCCGGCGGATGAGCTGGGGAACGCTGTATCCCCTGATGAAGAGACTCGAGGAAAATGGGTACATTCTCGCGGTCGAGGAGGCGAAGGACGATCCCAGGGGCAAAAAGAGGTATCTCACCACGGACAAGGGACGTATTCGTTTCCTGGAGTTGATGAACGAGCCTTCAGAACCGAATGCGAATTCGGCCGATCTTTTCCGGATCAAGGTGGGGTGCTTTGGTCATCTCGACAGCAAGGCTCAGAAAAGAATCGTGAAGGATTACCGCAGCTCGCTTGTCCAGGTGGTGTCGCATTCTGAAAGCATGACCGAGCGGGTAACGGGTGAAACCAATCTCTCCGCTCATGAGCGGCGATTTGCGTTACTTGCCCTTGACCACCAGAAGGCGGTCGCTGAATCCGAAATTCGCTGGCTTGATTCCGTTTTCCAGAACCTCGCGCCCGCTGGCTCTTCGCATGCAGGACCGGCCCCGCGCCGCAAGAGGCGGCCATAAGTTTTCAAGAACGTATTGTTCGAGTGGGGCATTGAGGACGGCACATAAGCGGTCAAAGGGCGTGGCGTTATTTGAAATAATGCCGCCAGTCGAAGACCACGCGAAGACCTGTTGTCACGATGGTGTGCGCGTCCGGGGCCGGTGCGTTCAGGGGCGAAATGACGGAGATCGAAGTCGGCGTGTCGAAGCCCACGTAAGGCTGCAACATCAGGCCGGAACTCTGGTTAACAGAAAAAGTACGGAACGGCCGATACTCGAGTAGAGGAAACTCCACTTGCAGGGAGTCGATGCTCAAAAGGGGAGTATTCGCCGGCGTAACTCCCGCGGTGGGGAGCCTGAATGGGTGATCGCTGCCGCCGCGAAAGATGCTGACGCCGACCTCGCGTCCAAGAATCACCTGCAAGCGGCCGGCGCGGGTTGCAATACCAGCCTGCCAGGGGATGAGTCCTCCGTTGACTGCGCCGACCGCCATTTTTTGGAGGCGCCGCGGCGAGGTGAAGGCAAGGACGGGTGCGGCAAGAGCCACGTCGCCGGGTATGAGCCAGAAGGGCATTCGAAGCCTGGCGGTGATAGCGGCGCGGCCGGGAACTGTGACGGCACCGCTGGCGTGCGCGTCGTTCCGAACGCCGCCTTCGATAAAGACGAGGCCATCACTGGATTGGTTAAGAACGCCATCCAGGCCGAGGCCGGCGCGGGCAGCCAACTCGATGCCCGGGAAGGCGCCGATGCCGTCTTCGCCAGGGCCAAAGCCATGGGTCAACAGTCCGCCCCTGAATCCGGTGGTGACGCCGACAAACGTGCCCATCTCGGTGCGGAAGCGAGGCAGTTCGCCCGGCCCGCTGGCCAGCCCGGGTACGGGTGTCTGCTTGAGGATGGGGATCATGAGGAGGTCGACGTCCTTGCGCCGGCCGGTGCCTGATGGAAATTGCTTTTCCCTGCAGACATTGAAGGAATCGGCTTCAACGGTCTGGGGGTCGTCGGCGACGAGTTCGACCTTGCCCGCAAAGGAATCGACGAGTTGAGCGAGGCTGTCGCGGACGGCATTGGCGGCGCGGGCGGCATCCTCGGATTTCATGTAAGCATCGCCCTGGCCGACAAAGTGGTCGCCGTTCCACGTGGATAATGCAAGGCCGCGCTCACTGTAAAAGTCGTGAGTTCCCTTGCGCATTGCGGGCAGGCCCCAGTTACCAGCGACATGGCCTGCCGCGAAGCTGTCTTCGAGGAAGTGCAGGGCGAAGGCTTCATCGGCGAGAGCCCCCGCGACTGCTGCGGGACGGGCTTCTGCGGGCACCGTGCCTCGAGAGATTGTGCGGGCCCTGGCGAGCGCGCGCAGGTGGTAATAGACATAGGTTCCCAACGCATTCACTTCAGACTTAGTGCTGAGTGCGAGAAGGCCATACGCCTCGGCGGCCATGTCGACGTCGGACCGCGCCAGCAGGAAGTGCGCATTGTTCGAACTTGCGCGAGTGACATACTCGGGGTCGGTGCGCTCCAGCGCCAGATCGGAGTTGCGCACCGCGTTGCTGCGCTCGCTGGGCCGCGAAGCGGCGGCAAGTTGGGCTTTCAGCCGGCCGGCGACGCGCTCTACGCCCAAGACCCAGGGAGCGTTGAGGGATGTGTCGAGCATGTCGTGCGCGGAGCAGGAGTGATCTCCGGAAATCGCGGCCATTGCCGCAAAGTCAATACAGGTTGGATTGGGTCCTTGCGCGGGGTCGGCAATCTGCGCGCAAAGCCGCCCTTCGTGCCCGCGGCGAGCCTCCGACCAGAGCGTCTGCAGTTGCATTTGCCGATCTGCGTCGAGCCTTTCAAGGGAGAGCACGGTAATGTCGCGGTGCTCAGGAAACACCCAGGCGAGGGCCGGCAAGACTTGAAGGGAGACAAGGCAGAGAATCAGCGCGCATTGACGAGCATTTCGCCGTCTGAAGTATCCCGCGACGAACTCAATCAAGGCGTGAGCCGGCTTCCCCGGCGTGCTGGGTCTTCTTGCGTTCATCGATTTTATGATTTAGCTGTTTCGAGCGGCGCGCGTGGTTGCGGAACATCAATCAGAGTGCCAGTTTTTCAAAAAATCGTAGAACTAAAACCGGGACTCTGACTGCATGATTTCGAACCTTGAGGTTTGTGCGATTCCACCCTTGCGCGGGAAAAAGTCGCGAGGATGGGCAGGGAAGATGGATATAGACAAGGGTTCAAAGGATTAGTTCGCCGCTTTGACTGTCCCGGTCAACTCCCAGTAGGCAAGGGAGCCAAGCCGGACCGGCAGAAGACCCGGTCTTGGCGCGATGTGACCGCGGAAGAATTCAAGCAGATCGCGCACGACGTCGCTGTTATTTCCGTAGTAACTGTGTCCGAGGGCATCGACACTGATCTGGGTGACGTCGACCGTGTCCATACCGGGAAGGACAATCGAGTCGCCGCCTCCTTCGCCGGCGCGGAGTTCCTGGTGAAACAGGAAACGCGAGGCCGCCAGGGCCTGATCGTGCTGCGAGACGTAGAGCGTGATCTTGGTTTTTGGTTTGCGGATCTGTGCGATGGCATGGATGAACACGTCGCGGTCGACGTCGGGAGCGGCGAAAACGATGGTGGAGAACTTGGCGAAGTTGGAAAAATGCGCGTCGCCGGCGAGTTGGGAGAGTGCCGCGAGAGCGGCGCGATTTCCCATGCTATGGGCAACGACATGAACGACAGAGGCGCCGGTGTTGTTGGCTACGTCCTCGAGAAAGAGCTTGAAATTGGCGGCTGTTTCTTTGACGGCGTCTTCATCGGCAAGATAGCCGAGCAGGCTCCCTGTCGAAGGCCAGCTGTAAAGGATGGGTGCGCCTTTGAAGCCCAGATCGTAAGTCAACTGCGCGGTGCGAATGGCCGCGCGTTCGAAGCTCATATTGTATCCGTGGATAAAAACAAACGCGTCCTTCGAGGGCGATGAAGAAACCGCCGCCGTTACATTGCTGAAGAAAACGTCCTTCGCTTCGGGCGCCACTTTCTGAAGGATCATGTGCTTTTCGGGATCGGCATGGAACTCGAGTCTCCAGATGGAGGGCTTTTCGATGTCAGCGAGAGTATGCGTTTCGGGAATGCTGACGTCGCAGGATCCGTACGAGAGCGAGTTTTTCGCGGAGCGGGTTCCGGTGTAATCCACCGACTGCCTGGCGGTGGCTGCTTCTCGATCGGTGGCGTAGAAGATTCGCACCACGGTGAAAGGGGTGCTTGAGGCGCGGGTCCTGGATGGGGGCTTCAGGTTGAGTTCGATGGAGAGATTGAGCGGTTCGGATTTGACCGCGAAGGTCTTCTCGTCGCTGTCGAATCCAATCCCGGAGGCGTGGACAACGTAAGTGCCTGGGGCGAGGGGGACAGCGAGCAGTGCGAACTTGCCGTCGATGTCGGTAACGGTGTCGACGAAGACCTCGTCGCCTTCGGTGAAATCGGGAGGACGGATGGCAACACGAGCGCCGGTGAGCGGCCTTCCCCCGGGCCCTGCGACTGTACCCTGGATGGTGACCGGCGTCTGCCGGGCATTCCCCGGGGCCTGGGCGCGGGCTAATGCCGCGCCGAGCAGAAGGAGGATAACAATAAAAAATCTGCCGCTGTTCATTTGTAATCCTTACGAAGACCGGGAGACGGGCGAAGAACTTAGCGCAGTCCGGCGCGCAGAACAAGCCAAGGAGCTGATCTTCGATTCCTATCTGTGACTATCGTCTTCAAAGATAGAACGATTGTCAAAAAGGAACTGATAACTGAAGATGGGGTGTTGTTCCTCGGGGAGTTTGACATAGAGCAAGCTGTGCGAGCTAACTTAGCCGGAGAGTAAACTCAGGCGCCTGGAGTAGAGTTGAAGAAGGTGGATCGTGGAGACTCGTTTCAGGCTCGACCGAAACACCCCGATGAAACCAGTTCAAGGAGTTGAAAGTCGCGCACCTTATGGTCGCTTTTACGGGCCGCCGTCGCCATCGGGTCGAATCTTTCTTGTGAAGAATCTGTCGGCGACGTTTGCCGTTGCGGTTGCTTTCCTCGCATGGGCGCACGTATTGAAGTCGCAGACAACTGAACCCGGTCCGGGGACCAGGCGGGCGTTACTTGTCGGCATCAACCTCTACCAGCCAGAGGGAACGCAGGCGCAGCATCCAGCCGGATGCCAGGGCGGGCGTTGCGATCTGCCGCAGTTCAGCAACCTGGATGGTTCGCTCAACGATGTGGCCGCAATGCGCGACCTTCTCGAGAGCCCCAAGTTCGGCTTCGAGGCGAAGAACATCGCGGTACTGACCAATCCCGAACTGCCGGCCGCGCCGCTCCCCTATGTCACTTTGCCCGCGCCGGAAACTACGCATGACGGATTACTGGCGGCGATGCAGAGGTACCTGGTCGATGTGCCGAATCCGGGCGATACCGTGGTCTTTTATTACGCCGGGCACGGCTCGCTGCGAGTGAACAGCCAGGGGACCAAGCTGGCCATGATGGTGAATGGACGGCCCAGCCACGCCGACAGCACGCTGGTGCCTTCGGATGCATGGAGCGGGAGCTTCGACGTTCGCGATCGGGAAATGACCCATATCTTTCATGCGGCCCTGGACAAAGGCGTCAAGCTGACCGTCATTCTCGATAGCTGCCACAGTGGAGCTTTCACGCGGGGTGTGGAGATGGAGAAGGCGTTCACCGAGCGCTCGCTGGGATACGATCCTCGCGATATCAAGGAAGGCCCGGAGATGCTCGATGAGCAAACGGCCAAGCCCGCGCCCGCGCAGCGCAAGGCTAATCCGGCGCTGATCTTCTCCGCGGCGCAGCAGGATCAGACGGCAAAGGAGCGGGAGTTCGGAGATACGCCGGAAACGGCTGTACCGCACGGGGCATTTACCGTTGCTTTGATCAAGGCTTTGCAGCGGCTGCCTGCCGATGCACCGGCTTCGGTGGTTTTCCGGCAGGTGCGGGCAATGATGGAAGGCGAAGGGATCGGCGACCAGACACCCGAAATGGATGCAACGAAGAATCGTCTGGGTCAGCCGCTCTTTGGGGGAAAGAAGTCGGACCTGTCCAAGACGCGGGCCGCGGTGATTGGGATTGACAGCGAGGGCTCGGTGCTACTGGATGCGGGACTGCTGTCGGGCATCCGGGTTGGAAATGAGTTCGCTTCGCCGGCGGGGAGTGAAACGGGCAAGCTGATTACGCTGCGCGTCGAAAGTCTGGAGGGCATTACCCACGCCAAGGCCAAGGTCCTTTCGCCGGCAAACGCGAAGATAGACGTCGGACAGGTTTTCGAGCTGACCAAGTGGGTTCCGCGTGAGTGGTCGCAGGGAGAGATTGAGGTCCTGCACTTCTGGACCTGGCCGGCTAACTTGAGCCAGGATTCGCTCAGGAGTGCGGCCAATGCAATCAAGGCATCCGGATTTATTCCTGTTGAGGACCCGGTGGAACAGCCGTGGACGGACATGCTTCTGTGGAACGGTACCGAGTGGCAGCTGAAGCATGCTTCGCGCGCTGGGGATTCGCAGGCGGCGCCGTCGACGAAGCATCTTGGAAGCACGCTAACGGCCGATTCCCTGAAGCGTGAACTTAGGCCCAATGCCCGGCTGTGGGCGAATCTGCCTCCTCCGCGAGAGTTGTCGGCGAAGCTGGCGCTCAAGGAAGAGGGCAGCCTGGTGAAGGGAGTCGTCAACATGAAGCACGCTGACTACGTCCTGGCAGGCTCGCTGACGGCAAAGGGGCCGCAATGGGCCTGGTATCACAAGACAGAGTACGCGCTCGGGCCGCACGAGGCGAGCAAAGACCATAGTCCTGGCTGTTCGACTCATTCGCCTTATCCGGTCAGCAGCGACTGGGCAGCGCTCGCCGATCCTGGCTCCCTGCACGAGGCAAGCTTGAAGCTGAACGAATATGCCGCGCGGCTCGCAAAGATTCATGGGTGGCTAAATCTCCCGGGCGACCAGTCGGCGTCGGAATCGAACTATTACAAGCTGATCTTCAAGCGCGCCGGCGACAAATCTGTCCTGCCCGAGGGAGAAGCGGCAGAGCAAGACGACCGGTTGAAGATGTATTTGAGCACCGACACGCGGGTCACGCAAAAACGGTGGGTCTACGTGCTGGACATCGACTGTCATGGAAAGGGCACGCTGCTCTATCCGGTCGATACGGCCGAGAATCGTTTCCCCAATGACGCGGACACCCCCCGCGAGTTTGAACTTCCAGGAGCCCCGACGCTGCGGATTGGCGCTCCATTCGGGGTGGACACCGTCTTGATGATCAGCACGCAAGAACCTTTACCCGATCCGAACGCCTTGAACTTTGAAGGCGTGGGCAAACGCAACGGCCTCACGCGGGGCGAGTACAACCCGCTGCAACAGCTCTTGTCATCGGCGAGCAGCGGGACGCGCGGCGCAGTTCCGGACATTCCCAACAACTGGAGCATCGACGCCATCCCGCTGTTGAGTGCTCCCAAGAAGGAAGGGCAGTAAAGATCCGAGGGCTCGATTTGCTGCCTCCAGCGGAAATGCGGGGCGCAGACCAACTTTCGCGAGTTTGTGGGGCAAGATCAAGGACAGCCTTGCAAGAGTGCTGTATAAGAGGTTCACTGTCACGACCGCCGGCATACCGGGATCAAGAAATCCAATGGAGGATTGAAAGTCATGTCCGTATCTCGCCGCAAGTTCCTGGGTAGCGCCGCCGCGATGGGGCTGCTCGCACCCATGCTCACACCTGAGCAACTGAGCGCCTTGCAGGATGCCAAGAACAACGGATCTCTGGACGCCAAAGACAGCAGCTCGAATGAAGCGGAGCTTCCTCACGATTCGCCGGCATTCTGGGGCGGATTCTACGACGCAGTGAACCCTGCCAGCCCTGAATACGGACAGAAGTCGGACGCGCGCGGAAGCGAAAGCCTGGCGGACCCGAAGCTCGATGCCCAGTATCTCCACTATAAGTCGGAAGAAAAGCAGCTTCGCTACGCGACCACGATTGAAAAAAACGAATTGCTCGACCATTCGGGCGATATATCCGTGAGCATATTGTTGAACCAGTTTCGACCCAGTGTCGACGACGCGAAACATAGAAGCGCTTCGCAGCTGCGGGTTGATGCGACCCAGAACAAGCCGTTCATGAATTTGATGTCGCCGCTGGCTTGGAGTTCGACGGCCTCGCTGACTCCCGACAAGTCCGGCTCAGTTCCCTCGCTCGACAAGCTGGGATTCCAGTCCGACAATGTGATCCGTTCTTCCAGCCATATCCTGCTCACCAAGGGCGGCGGGAGGATGGCGGTGAACATTTCGCAGGCTGCCAAAAATTCGATGTTTATCAAGGTTCTGGGCGCAATGATCGATGCTGGAAAAATGCTGGCGCCGATGGTTTCCCTTCCGGCGGTGAGCACCACGGCGATGGACGCGGTTTCTCAGGCCTTCAGCTTTTGGGAGAACCGCACCCAATTTCTGATCAACGGCAACCTTGTGAACGCCTACGCCACCAAGCAGGCGATGGATGATCCGGAAGTCAAGTCGCCTGCGATCGGACTGGTTCCGGGCGACTACATCGTGGTTGCCAAAAAGGACACGGAGAAACTGCAGGCGGTTTTGCCCAAGCTGCATATCTTCCAGGGCTACCTGGTGCACCAGGACACCGACCTGAACCAGCCCATGAATAAGCTGCTAGCCGACAGTCGGATTCCCGATATAACTTACGCCACCGTGAAGGTGGGTGTGAAACCACTTAGCAGTTATATCGGGGGCTAGCAGGCTCCGGTGGAAGTCGAGAGAAAACGTCCCTCGGCGGCTAAAGCCGCGGTCATTCTGCTGAGGTTAATGTACGGGCTGAAGCCCGTACCCTCCATGCACGGAGTTTTCCCGCAACCTGTTAAGGTCGTGCCCTTTCAAAACCGGACTTACACCACAGGGCTCCCGGACCTTAGGGCCCAAGAGGGCGAGATTCGATCGTACGCCTTCGGCGGAGGGACTTATTCCCAGCGGGCGTGGGCCTCGCCGCTGGCGCCCAGGTCGATGGTGAGGGTCTTGAGCGCGCAGTTGTGTTGAGTTGAGAGCTGGTACATCGGCTCCTTCTCCAGCTTGTACGGCGCATCGTTCACGGAGAACTGAAGCAACATCTCGCCCTCCGGCGCGGTGAAGCCGGCAATGCCGTCCTTCATATTGAGCGACTGATCCAGGCCATTCACCAGGAGCAGATAGGTGTGGGAGGCGCTGTGCTTGTAGCCATAAGTGATGTGAACGCTGGCGGGGCAGGACGCAGGCGCGGCGGCTGCTGTTGCGGCTGAAACAGGCGCGAGCTGGGCCGGCGCCTTTGCCAGGTTCAGGCCGGGGAGTTTGGCTTCCAAAGTTTCGCGGATCGATTTGGCGAGGTGTGCCGTGGCCTTTCCGAGTGGTTGCTTCTCGAAGTCGCGCGAAGGTGTAACTTTGTAAGTTCCTTTCAGCTGACTGTAGCGGCCCTGGGATCCCTGCTCAAGGATGACCTGCCCGTACTCCATGAGCGTTTTGTGGGAATTGATCTCGACCGAGACTGTCCAGGTAGCCACCGAATCGCCGGAGCGGGCGTTGAGGAGGGATACCTCAACCGGGATGATCCACCGCTCCTTACCGGGGTTTGCAACCGGTTTGAGTGTGGCCACCAGGAGCAGGTCGAGATCCGTTCGGTCGTGAACGTAGTCCACCAGCCAACTGGTGTCGAGTGGAGAATAGACGCCGCCGGGACTGAGCAAAGAAGGATGCGCAGCCGGGCTTTCGAGGAGGTCCTGGTAGGCAAAGAGGGTGAGGTGCTGGACCACCACCGGCCCGAACTGCTCGCCGCCCGCGTCAAAAACGGGCGCGATTCCGATCGACACTTTCTGCGCACCGGCTGCAGCAGAGGCGGCTCCGGCAAGTAGAAACATGAGAGTTGCGATCCATCCCCGGGTCCGCGTCATTGGGTGCTGACCTTCTTGGGCGCGGGATGGGGCTTCGCCACTGGCTGAGCGACCGGCGCCGGCGTCGCGGGCGCGGGAGCAATGGGCGAACCGATGGCAGCGGCGATTACTTCTGTTCCGCTCAGGCTTGCGCCTGATCCTCCGCTGCTGGTGCGAATGGGCTCCACGTTCTTCGTGGAAATGACGGCGGCGGGGGCGGCATACCAATTCGTCTCGCCAACCAACGTGAGATAGTCGTACAGGATCGCCATATTGTTGGGCAGCGATCCGGCGTGCTCGCGCTGGTAAAGAGCGACGTAGGATTCGATTTCCTTGCGAATCTCGCCTTTGTCCCCGTTCTGTCCAATCATGTGCAGGGCGTGTTCCAGGTGCGGATCGGGATAGGCGCCGCGCTCTTCGTCGTATTGGATCGCTTTCATGAAGTGTTGCTCGGCTTCCTGGCGCTCGTCGTCATTGCGCGCGGTGAGCGAGATGATTTTCCCCAGGTAAAGCTGGGCGCGCGCATCATTGGTGCGAAGACTCACGGCCTCTTCAAGATTGTCCTTGGCCATGGCAAAGAGATCGCTGTCGATGGCGATAATCCCGTTATCCCGCTTGAGCGTGGCCATGATCAAGTTGAATTCGCCGCTGGACCCGGTGAGGCCGGTGGTGCTCTTCAGCTTGGTCTCGATGGTCGCTTTCAGGGTGCCCGAAAGCAACTCCTGGATTCTCGCATTGCGTGCTTTCATGCGCGTCGCCTGCGCGATGAAGCCCAGTCCGACGCGGGGGTCATGGGCGGCTTCCGCTTCCATGCGGGCGTAGAGTTTGGGCGCCTCGCGAACGTCGTAATTCTGGTCAAGGATGAAGCCCACGGATGCTTCGTCGGCGTCATTCTCAAAGACATCGGGCCATTCGGTCACCGTGGTGTGATCGCGGAAGATGAGCCTGCTGAGAAACGCGCCCGACCCCAGGCCCAGCGCTCCGCCAATCAAAGCGCCCTTCAGTCCATTGGCGGCGCCGGTGCCAAGCCCGGCGGTCGCCGCGGTTACGGCGGCGGTAAAAATGGCTCTCTTGCGGTCGGTGCTCTCCTGTTTCTCCTTGTTCAGCTCGGCCTCGATCACGCGCATCCGCGTGGCTTCGTAGAAATGGTTCCTCTCGACGTGGGCGATCTCGTGTCCCAGCACATAGGCCAGTTGGGCTTCGTTGTCGAGCATCGAAATCAAGCCGGTGCTGACCAGCACCGTCCCGGTTGAGAACGACTCCGCTTTCGGAATCGGATCAAGCAGAATCTTGAAGGAATAGATGTTCGGGGAGTCCTTGGGGACGAGGCGCTGGCCAATAGCATTCAGGTACCTCTGCAACATTGGATTGTTGTAGAGCTGTCCGTAATGCTCTCGGAACATCGCAAACTCGGGGCCGGAAAGGTCATCAAAGTGGGCCGAGGAGTTGATGTTGTAGATGTAGTTGAGGTCCCTGCGGCGAACCTCGTCCCATTGCGCCTGTATTTCATCCTTGACCTCAGGCCGCTGTTCGATCTCCGCGATTTTCTTTTTGTCGGCGTCGTTGTACTGGGGAGCAACGGCTGCCGTTCCCGGCATCTGGGCGATGGCGCAGGCGCTGAGCAGGCCGAAGAACACGGGAACAAGAATTTTTGTTTGTGTGACTTGCATGAGTCAGCCTCAGTTTTCGCAGGTTTGGGATTAGTTGTTGCAGGGGGCAATTTTCGCATTAGACAAGCAAGTTAACCCTACATGGCGGTAAGGATTCGTCTCTGATGTTCATCAAATAGAGAATCAATTCTTGTGAAACTATTTACGGTTATGAGGATTGCGGTGTTCGCGCTCGCCGGGCTGGCTCTTATGCGCTTCGACGGGGCAGGCGGGCAGGCCGCCGACGCTCACGTTCCCTGGCTGATCCTGCCTGAGATTGATGGGCGCGTGCCCGCGGATGGTACGGCGGAATTCAGCAACGTTCCCGATTCTGTCCAGGCGATGGTGATCCACATCCCCGCGGGGGGCCCGCATATCAACTACGGAACTATCCACACCAAGGTGAACACGGAGTCGGCGGATATCGCGACGAAAAGCGCAAGCGGCTCCGACGGTTTCGTACTGAAGATAGACCTGGCGGCGGCGGGGGGATTCCATTTTCAACCGGGCAGGAATTCCGTCGAGTTGGAGTATCAGGATCAATTTGGAAGGCAGAAGTACTATAACTTTCTGCTTACTTTTCAAAGCGGCGCGGCAGAGCGCGGGATCATTCCCGAGACTCCCAACCGACCGCCCGAGAAGCGCGCCGCGAAGCTCTATGCGGTGGTGATAGGGATTTCCCGCTACGACCAGTCCGGTTCCTCGATTGGAAACCTGAAGTTCGCCGACAAGGATGCGATGGGGTTTCTGGATTTCCTGAAGTCTCCGTCCGGCGGTGGTCTGAGCGACGATACCGTGACGGTTCTGTTGAACGAGAAGGCCACCACGCAAAGCATTCGCCACGCGCTATTCACCTTTCTCACGGCCGCCCAGCCCCAGGACACAGTGGTCATCTATATCGCGGGACATGGGGCTCCCGATCCCCACGATCCCAGAAATCTCTATCTTTTGACCGCTGATTCGAAGCCCGACGACATGGGAGGCACCGCGTTTCCCATGTGGCAAATGCAGGACGTTTTTGAGCGGGTATTGAAGGCCAAGAGAGTGATCACGATTGCTGATACCTGCCACAGCTTCGGATTCAGCGGCGTGAGAAGCGGGGAGAAAGGCCAGGGAGGCAACAACCTCGTCAACCAGTACCTGCAACATTATGCGGCCAAGGGAGCGCGAGCGGTGATCACGGCGAGCGATATCAGCGAGCCGTCGTTCGAGGATAGCCAGTGGGGAGATGGCCACGGCGTTTTCACGTATTACCTTCTCAAAGGCCTGAAGGGCGAGGCCGACAGGAATCACGATGGAATCGTCACGGCCGGGGAACTGTTTGCGTATCTGCGCCGCGTGGTTCCTGAAGCCACCGGAGGCAAGCAGAATCCGCGCGCGATGGAAGGGTTGGCAAGCGCATTGCCTGTCAGCATTCTGCGAGGAACCCCGGCGAATAGCCGCCCCAAAGCCGCAGTGGGCCACGGCATCGCGCAATGAGCGCCGTTCCTTTGACGTGAATTAATGAACGAATTCCACTTCTCCTGAAGGGCATGTGCGAAAAAGAGACCTCTGTTTGTTCGTGATCCTTGTCGCGGTGGCGGTGTCACTGCGCGCCCAGGTTTTCGACGTGGAGCAGGATCGCGTCCAGATGTCCGAGCTGAAAGGGCTGTGGCGTTTCCACACCGGCGACGACCCGGACGGCAAACTCGGGTGGGCGAACCCTGCCTTCGACGACTCTTCGTGGAACCTGCTGCGGTCAGACCAGCCGTGGAGCGCCCAGGGCTACAAGGGCTACGGCGGCTTCGCATGGTACCGATTTCAGGTAAATCTGCCCGCCAATCCTCCGCCGCTGGCGCTCTGCATTCCGATGTTCTCGACCAGCTACCAGGTGTTCGCGGGCGGGCGGCTCATTGGAAAGCTGGGCGGGATGCCGCCCAACGCAACAGTCCAGGGAGGCACGCGGAGCTGCGACCTCATTCCTATCCCGGCCGATGTAGAAAGTCGAGGAATGCCGCTGGCCATCGCCATCCGGGTCTGGCACTGGCCGCATTGGGCCTACAATCCAGGTGGCCCGACTCAAGCCGTCCGCATTGGCGATGCAACCCTCCTGAACCAGTGGAGGTCCTTTCAACTCAGCGAAACGTTCCGGGCGAGTTCGGCGGAGAATGTTCTGCTGATTGTGTCCCTGCTTGCCGGGGTTGCCGGACTCGGGCTGTTTCTGCTGCGAACCCGGGAGCGGGAGTACCTTTGGTTCTCCGCTTACGAATTTGCGAATGCCGCGCTTTACGCCTGGACGGTCTACCGGCGGTTCTACCCGGCGGATTTTCAGCGCTACTACACGATCGAGGGTCTCATCGTCTTCGCACAGGGAATCTGCAGTGCCTTGTTTCTTGTCACTCTGCTGAAGCAAAGACGGGCATGGTGCTTTTGGCTTGCGGCAGGGTCAACTCTTGCCTGCACGCTGATGTTCATACCTCTTTTGCTCGGGTGGATGAGTATCGGCATGTCGATCCTCCTTATCTGTGTCGCGTTTTTGCCATTCTTCGTGTGCACGTTTCTCATGCTGGTTTTTGCAGCCAGGCAGGGCAATCCGGATGCGCGGCTCCTGGCGGGACCGGTCGCACTGTCGTTTGGGACGAGCGTTTTGGGAGGGCTCCTGATGGCGGCGGTATTCTCTACCTCCGGAAACACAAGCGTCGTCGCCTTCCGGGAGCGGTACTTGAATCTCTTCACGCGGCCGTTTCCCATCTCCTCCCAGGACGTCGCCGATTTTCTATGCCAGATTTCGATTCTGGCCATCCTGGTGCTGCGCTTTGCCCGCAGCCGGCGAGACGAGGAACGCCACGCCTCCGAACTGGAGGCCGCACAAGCCGTGCAGCAGGTGCTGATTCCGAACCAATGTCCGGCGGTGCCAGGATTCAAGATTGAGAGCATCTACAAACCCGCGGGCGAGGTGGGAGGAGATTTCTTCCAGATCCTGCCGACGGCGTCGGGCGGAGCGCTGATTGTGATCGGGGATGTCAGCGGGAAGGGCATGCCCGCGGCCATGACCGTGGCATTGCTGGTGGGAACCGTGAGAACCCTTGCGCATTTCAAGCAAAGCCCTGGCGAGATTCTTGCGGCGATGAATCAGCGCATGCTGGGACGGCAGAAGGGCGGCTTCACCACCTGCCTTGTAATCGAAGTGTCGGGCGATGGAACACTGACCGTGGCCAATGCCGGACATCTCGCTCCCTACCTGAATGGAAGTGAGTTGGAAGTTCCAGGCGGGTTGCCTCTGGGGCTTGCGCCGGATGCGGAGTATCTCCAGGAGGTTTTTTCACTCGGCCGGGGGGACTGCCTCACGCTCCTGACCGACGGAGTGGTGGAAGCGCGCAATCCAAAAGGCGAGCTGTTCGGCTTTGAGCGCACCCAGGCCCTCAGCCGCGCGAGCGCGGAGGAAATCGCCGGTGCGGCGCATACGTTCGGCCAAGAAGACGACATCACCGTCCTTTGCCTCACGCGGCACCTCGCCGGCAGGGAAGCCATGACGATGGAGGGAACGCTGCCATTGTCTTCAAGTCCCGCATAGAAAAGTGAATCGGAACGGCGATCTTGACCAGGCGCCGCGCCCACCAGTGCCCGACTTCCGTAGGGCATTCCTCATAACCGCATCCCGCGGTGATGCATTCCGTGGCGCAATAGCGCGTACGGGATAGATGAGCAACATTCAGAGGAGTAACATGCCCACCCAGAAGCGCTGTCTTCCCCGTTCTACATTCGTCTGTTTTGCATTAGCGATCGTTTGCCTTGAAATCAGCGTCTCGCCGGCCTTCGGCGCGGCGACCGCAACCACCACGACCCTGGCTATAACATCCGGCGGCAAGGCGGCTACTACCGTTCCGGCGGGAGGGACCGTTACGTTCACCGCCACTGTCAAGGCGGGAAGCGCCGCAGTGACCGCGGGAACCGTGAATTTCTGCGATTCAGCCGCGAGCAGCTGCAGCGACATTCATCTGCTTGGATCGGCCTCGCTCCTCAGCGCGGGAACCGCCGCGATCACCGTGACACTGCCGGCCGGAGCGCACAGTTACAAGGCGGAGTTCGTGGGTACTGCCACGAACGCCCCGAGTGTTTCCAGCGCCAATGCAATCAGCGTGACCGCGGCTACCGCCACCACCATTGCGCAGAGCGGCAGCCAAGGCAACTACAGACTGACCGCGACCGTGAGCGGCAGCGGCCTTACCGTTGCGCCCACCGGAACGGTCTCGTTTGAAGACACGTCCTCCGCCAATGCCGTGCTGGGCAGCGCCGACTTGGTTGCGGGCAAGGCAGGAACCCCGACCTTCGCCAATTCCCAATCGCCGGCGGTGAAGCCTTTGCCACAAACGGTAGCCGTGGGGGACTTCAACGGAGATGGCATCCCGGATCTTGCCGTTACGACCAATGCTCTTCCAGGCGTAGCGGGCAGCACGGGATATGTGAGCCTTCTGCTGGGCAAAGGGGACGGGACATTCCAGACCGCGCAGAGCTTCCCGGCCCTATCTGACAATGCGGCGATAGTGGCGGCTCCCTTTGTGAATGGGGGCCCGCTTGACATTCTGACAGTGGACAGCAAGAGCGGAACCAATAATGCGGCCCTGTTTGTCGGCGACGGCAAAGGCGGCGGAGCCCTGGGAACTCCATTCAGCCTGGGCGGGGTGAATTCGGTAACCGCGATCGCGGCGGGAGATTTCAACCGGGACGGAAACGAGGACTTTGTGTTCACCGGGGTGATCTACGGCATCTACTGCTTTGCGCCGGTTTTTGGCAACGGGAACGGGACGTTTGGCGGCCCGACGCTCAATGCCATCGGCAAGAGTCCGCTGCTGGTCGCGGTGGGGGCCTTCAATGCCAATGGCTACGACGATATCGTGGTTGCCGATACGGTCGCCGATCAAGTGACCATTTTTCAGAACAATGGCCAGGGTTATTTCTTTCCCGAGGGGCAGGCCAACACCGGCGTGAATCCCGCCGCAATGGTAACCGGCGACTTCAATGGCGATGGTTCCCTGGATTTGGCGGTCGTCAATGGCGGCAGCGACACCGTGACGATTCTGCTGGGCAAGAGCAACGAGACGCTGACAGCGACAGCCAGCCCCGCCACCGGGCATAACCCAACTTCGATTGCGGTGGGAGATTTCAACGGCGACGGCATCCCGGACCTGGCTGTCGCGAATGGAACCGACAATACAATCAGCATCCTGATCGGGAAAGGAGACGGAACGTTTACGGACGGAGGGACTCTTGCAACCGGCATCGCTCCGATTGCGATCGCCGGGGGCAATTTCATGGGCACGGGTCTCAATGGCATCGCCGTCGCCAACAGCAATCCGGGCGCGACCGCAGGTGGCACGCTCACCGTGCTGAATTCAGTGCTGACGCAAACCGCCACGGCGACCGTAACCGGCATTGCTCCTTCGGGCGCCGGATCGCACCTGGTGGATGCGAGCTATGCCGGCGACAACAATTACGCGGCCAGCCTGTCGTCGACTACGAGCTTGATGGGAACAGCCCCGTTGGCCCCGGTTGCCTCTCTTTCCCCCAGCAGTCTCACGTTTGCCGCGCAAACGGTAGGCAGCACCAGCGCCGCGCAGACCATAACCCTGGCTAACTCCGGGCAGGCGGCGCTTTCGATCACATCGATCACCGCCAGTACGGGATTTTTGCAAACCAGCAGCTGCGGCAGCAGCTTAGCCGGCGGATCGACCTGCCCCATCTCAGTGACCTTCGCGCCCACCGCGGCCGGTTCGGTAACTGGAACTCTCACCATAGCCGACAACGCCGCCGGAGCGACGCAGACCGTGGCCCTGAGCGGGACCGGAGCATCGGTCGGCCTCAGCTCCGGCTCCACATCGCTTTCCGTTCCCGCTTCGGGAGGCTCGGCCACCGCCGCGATCAGTCTTTCGTCGGTGAGCGGATTCAGCGGCACAGTGAGCCTGAAATGCGCGGTCACCTATAACGGAAGCGGGACGGCCACCAATCCGCCAACCTGCGCTCTGAACCCCGCGCAATTGCAGGTTTCAGGCTCAACGGCGGCGACCAGCACGCTGACCGTCACCACCGGCACCGTAACCGCGGAGCTGATGCGCTATGGCTGGCGCGACTCGGGAATCGCTTTCGCGGCATTGTTGTGCTTCGTCTTCATCCCGCGCCGGAGACAGCTCCTGGTTGCGCTCCTGTTCAGTGTGGTCATTGTTACCGGCGCCATCGGATGCGGGTCAAGCAAATCGACAAGCACTTCGACCACTCCGGGCTCTTACAGCGTGGTTGTCACGGCAACCAGTTCGACGCTTTCAACCAGCACGACCATCCCGCTGACCGTTCAATAGTCCCGCGTTGATCCTGCCAGCCTGCGCGTAAGGCATGTGGCGTTCCTTCTGCCGGAGCGCCACATGCCGCGCGGTTCCATTCAATCTCAAGTTATCCTCCCAATTCAAAAAATCGCGACACATTTTTCTCCGGGACGGCGCGTACAGGTCAGAAAGATTGGATCGGTCCCAGGCAAGTGTTGCCGGTTTCCGCAATTTCCCAGATCAATCTCAGGAGGTTTGTGATGCGTCGAATGATGAACTCAGGGTTTGCGTTGGTTTTGCTGGCGATGGCGATCGCCGGCTGTCATGGTCAGCAGCAGCGGGCCGGCGCAAGCGGCGCGGGCTCGGCACAAACGGCATCGGTGACCTGGAGCGGCTCGCGCAAGGTGGAAGTCAAGGATCCCGCCGAAGGCGCTACCGCGTTCAGCATGGAAGTGCCTTTGGGCTGGAAGTTCGAAGGAACGATTTTGCGGCCCGGGGGATGTCACGCCCCAAGCACTCCGGCGGACGGCCTTTCTTATGGGTCTGCCGGCCCCGACGGCCTGACGGCAATCGGGCAGATGCCGGGAGTTTCATGGGAATGGGCCAGCGACGGCATCAATCCCCAGAAGTGCAAGCCGGTCGACATCACCACGGCGGCAGGATTTCTGCTCAACATCGCGGTGCCCAATACGCATCCCAACGCGCGCATCATCGGCATTGTGCCGCTGCCGGAAAAGATGCGGGCGGGCCTGGAGGCGCAACAGCAGAAGCTGGCCTCTGGGAGCGGGCCCTATGGCCAACCGATGAGCCAGAGCATCGATGCGGCACGCGTGCGCGTCGAATATGAAATACGCGGCCAGTTGATCGAGGAACAGATGGGCACCGTGCTTACTTGCATGGAGAACCATTTCCCCGCCTATCCTTTAATGCATCGCGCGGCAAGAACGCTGCGCCACTGCCAGACGCACGGAACGAATTTCAGGCGCGCGCCCAAGGGCCACCTCGATCAGCTGCTGGCCAATTCGCTGGCGCAGCCGCAGATCGATCCGTCGTGGGACGCTGAAGTTTCGCGCAAGATGCAGGCGCAGTATGCGGCTTACAAGAAGGCCAGCGACGACCAGTTCGCCTCGATTCAAAACCACTTCAAGGAACAGACCGAAGCCATGCTGCAACACGGGCGGGATGTGCAGGCCTCGATCAAAGAGGGCACCGACCGCGCCATTGCCAACGACCGCAATACGGTGGCGGCCACGTCGCACGCGGCGCACCTGACGGTGCTGGACTCGCTCAACCGCCAGGACTTCATTGATCCTTCAACGGGACGCAAGATCGAAACCTCGAACCAATACACCCACAACTGGATCTCCTCCGACAAATCCGAAGTGGTGCTGAACAGCGATCCCACGTTCGATCCCAATGGAGCCGTTGATCCCAATCGCCAAAGCTGGACTGAACTGATCCCGATCAGCTGAGCGGCAGAACGACCCTGGGCACGGCGTCAAAACAACACCAACTTTCTATCTACCAAGGAGAACCATGGCTTCCATTGCGGAACAGACATTGCAAGAACCCTCTGTCATCCAAACGCGGGCTCCGGCCTACAGGCTGTTCGACGCGACCAAGAAGGAGCATGCGGTGAGTTGAAGAAGCAGTCGCGAATTCACATTGCACCAACTCGACGGAGTGTCCGGGGGGGATCATCATGTTCGAAATTTTCAAACTTGCGTGGGACGTCTTCGTGTTGCGGGATGCCGCGCGCAAAGGCCAACTCAACTGGAAGACCTGGGTGATCGCGATCGGCTTTGTACTCTTCCTTTATGGCACCGCGCTGCCGGTCGCGATGTTTTATGACAAGCATCCGCAGTACAAGCTCTTGTTCGTTGCGGTTTTGGTTCTCGATGGATTGGTATTCATCGGTTTCATGATCTGGGGAGTGCGCCGGTATCTGCGGCAAGCGGCGGCCAGGTGCGGCGTAACAGCGACGGATCAATCCAACTGAAATAAGGAGATCGGCAATGTGGTTTCTCGCAGCTTTTGCTCTGCAAATTGTTGTGATTATCGCCGGCATTCGCAATGAGCAGCGTGCCGGCATGTGGAGCTGGTCGAAGTTCGCCTTTGCGTTAGGGTTCGGGGGGCTGGAGTGCGCCATCCTCATCGTGCCGTTGACGGTGATGGACGTGAAGTCGCCTTATTTTGTGCCGGTGTATTCGACGTGCGGTGCGGTGGCGGCTTTGAATTTTATCTGGATGATCATCGTGGCGCGCCGCTGGAAACTCCCGGACGGCCGCACCAGCCTGCAGGCCTACCGCGATCAACAAGCTGCGATCAAAGCGGAACGGGTACG
Organism: uncultured Acidobacteriota bacterium; assembly: GCA_963730805.1. Taxonomy (GTDB): domain Bacteria; phylum Acidobacteriota; class Terriglobia; order Terriglobales; family Acidobacteriaceae; genus Telmatobacter. The sequence goes on from CAVSTL010000004.1 coordinate 547,087, forward strand.
AACTCCGCAGCAGCCCTGAGCCAGCCGTCGGGGGATTGTGTTGCTGAAAGAATGGCGCAGCCGTTAAACTAGCCTTTCCTTCACGGGAGGGGATGGCTTCTTCGCATGGACCCAGGGGATCAGGCCGGCGAAGTGACAGTGCTGTTGCGCGACTGGACAGCGGGTAAGCCGGGGGCCCTGGATGAATTATTCGGGTTGGTTTATCCGCAATTGCGCCGCATTGCCGGAGCCCTCTTTCGAGGGGAACGGCAGGAAAATATCCTTCAGCCCACCGGCGTGGTCAATGAGCTCTTCCTCAAGCTGATTCGCCAGCGCAGCCTCAGATTTGAAGATCGCGAACACTTCTACAGTCTTTCCGCCAGGCTGATGCGCCGGGTACTGCTTGACCAGGCGCGCAGCCAGGGACGGCAGAAACGCGACGGCGGCCTGAATATTCCCTTGACCGAAGAACTGGCATGGATCGGCACGCGGCCGATCGAAGCCATTGATCTGGACCGCGTTCTTGCGGAGCTGGAAGCACTCGATCCCCGCAAGTGCCGGATGGTTGAGCTGCGTTTCTTTCTTGGCTTCACCGCCGATGAAACGGCGGAGTTGCTGAGCCTTTCCAAAGCGACGGTGGACCGGGAGCTGCGCTTTGTGCGGGGCTGGCTGCACGACCGCCTGGATCCGGACGATGAGTGACGCATTTTCACTGCGAATCGCGCGATCCTGAAGAGAGACCCAATGCCACGAGACGCCGAGAATTGGGAATTGCTGCAGCAACTCTTCCACCTTGCTGAAGAGACCCGGGCGGAGGATCGCGAGCGGGTGCTTGCCGAACATTGCCCTGACCCGGCTATCGTGCGTCGCGCCATGAAAATCTTTCTCGGCGCGAAGGAGGATGCGGTAACCACAAAGTCCGACGAGCCCAAGCCGCTGACGGCGCGCATCGGGCCTTATTCTTTGCTGCGGCTGGTGGGATCGGGCGGCATCGGGTCTGTCTATCTCGCGGAACGCATCCTGGGCGGGGCGCCGCAGCGGTCTGCGCTCAAAGTGCTTTCGCCCCATGCCGCCGGGCCCTCCTTCGTGGAGCGCTTTCATCGGGAGCAGCATATCCTGGGCACGCTCGATCACCCGAATATCACGCGCATGATCGACGCCGGGCTGAGCGAATCGGGGCAGCCTTACCTGGTGATGGAGTATGTGGACGGGGAACATCTGGACGCGTATTGCGACGCGCGCAAGATGAGCATCGGCGATCGCCTGCAGCTTTTTCTCCAGGTTTGCCATGCGGTGGCGTACGCGCATCGCAACCTGATCGTTCATCTCGATCTCAAGCCGTCCAATATCCTCGTAAGCGACCAGGGATCGGTCAAGCTGCTCGATTTCGGGACATCGAAGCTGGTGCAGGCTGACAGCCAGTTGACGACGACGGTTCTGGCGACACCGGCCTATGCGAGCCCGGAGCAATTGCGCAACGAGCCGGTCACGACTGCGTGCGATGTCTATTCGCTGGGTGCGGTCCTGTTCGAGCTGTTGTCGGGACGGCGCACCACGGATTCGGCGGCGGTGGTGTTTGAGCGGGCCCTCAGCGAGCGCGAACCGGAGCCGCTTCCGGATGCCGCGAGCGAAGCCGCAGCGGAGATGCGCGGCCTTTCCGAAGGCCGATTGCGGCAGACGCTGACGGGCGATCTGGCCACCATTACGGCCAAGTGCATGCGCGCTCATTCGGCCGATCGATATGTGTCCGTGGATGCCTTGTCGAATGATATCGAGCGATACCTGACGGGGCGGTCGGTGCTGGCCAGGCCTCAGACGGCCATGTACCGGGCGGGAAAATTTGTGAGGCGCAATCGCGGCGGCGTCGCAGCGGCGCTGTTGATCGCAATCGCGCTGCTTGCCAGTGCGGTGTATGCCGGGTGGCGTCAGGAGCAGGCATTGCGCGCCGGGCAGCGCGCGCTGCGCATGCAGACCTTCATGTACAGCCTGTTCCGGCTGGCAAATTCAAACTTTACGGGTAAGCCCGCGGCCACAGTGCCGGAGTTTCTCAAGCTGGGCGTGAGGTTATTACCCCAGTACATCAAGGACCCAGCGGACTTGAGGCAGGCGCAGATGAGCCTTGCCGAATCGATGTTTGACAACGGCGATCTCGATGGTGCGCAGGCGGTGTTCGCGCAATCCGCGGCCAGCGCCAAGGCGGCCCACGATGCGCAGTCGGAAGCCGAGTCGGAAGCGTTCGCGGGAAACATCGCTTACCAACAGGGCCGAATGGACGACGGCGCGAGCCTGACCGCGCATGCCCTGGCACTCTCGCGCACGCCGGGCATGTCGCCAGCCATTAAGGTGCGGGCGGCCATGTACTATGCCGTGAATCGAGAGAACAACGGCTTCCGTTCCGATGAGAATTTGCAGCTGCTTCAATATGCGGCCAGGGAAGCGCGCGAAAACCAGCTGCCGCCGCACGAAGCCGCGGACGCGCTCTACAGCCTGGGCAGCGACCTGGAACTGCGCGGAGAGGCCGATCAGGCGGAGCCCTACTATCAGCAGGCGCTGCAGATCTACAACCAGGATCCCTCCGAGCTGTGCGATCAATCGCAGGTCTATGGAGACATGGCTTACCTGCGGGAAATGAAGGGCGACATCAGGGGCACGCTGCCTCTCTACCAGCGCTCCTACGATGGTTTCATCGCATGTTCCGGTATCGACAGCCGGGGAGCGCTCTCCGCGGCGGACTACCTGGCAGGCTCGCTGATCAAGCTGGGGAGAGCCCCCGAGGCATTGGCCCTGCTTGAGCCGGCACTCCCGCGCTGGCGAAAGATTGCGGGCTCCAGTCCCGATCTCGCGGAAGTCTTGTTCTTTCTCGCGCAGGCATACATCGATACCGGGCGGTTTTCGGAAGGCGAAAAGGCAGCCCATGAATTGATTGCGGTTCAAGAAGGCAAGATTTCTCCCACGGACCGGCGCATCGGCGCTTCGCACATGATGCTGGCGCGCGCGCTGGCCGGCGAGAACCGGACACGCGAAGCTCTTCCGCATGCCCAGATAGCCGACAAACTGCTCTCGGTCAACGCCGTGTCCGCCGGCGCCAAAGCGATGAGCGCCCAAGCCCATCAACTGCTGATGGATCTCGAATCGAAAGCAAGCGACTAGTCTGAATCATCGAGAGGCTTCGCGTTCAAGGATCCGGGTGATGGGATTAACGGCGGTACCAATCTACCAAAAATAAGACGCCTCCAACGTTGGCATCCCCGGTTCGCCGTTGATGATTTGCGTGCTCAGTACGAATTCCATATTGGCCTTGTTGCCTGCGCGACGCGCTGCCAGCTCGAGTTGAGCAAGATTGCCTGGATCGGTAAGGAACTCTCCGGCGGCGATGGTGCCGCCACGGGCGATCCCGGCGGCGACAATGGTCATCTTGCCGGTGGTGGGATCCGTAAAGCGGGCAACCAGGGCATAGTCCTTGTAGTTATTGGTATTCATCTGCTGGAGACGGTTGACGGTCCAGGGCGCATGCGGCGTGGAGGCCGTATCGACGATGCGAAACACCGTCATGGCGGAGTCATTATCGAAGTGGTAGCGGAGCGGCCTGGTCAGGCGCAAGGCCCAGGCGTTGTCGAAAGCTCCGACCACAATGGTGGTTCCGTTGCGCAACTCGCCCAGGGTGGTAGCGCTCTCGCCTCGCAGGCTGTATTGCTTGCCGTGCGATTGCAGAATGCCTGCGATCTTCACGACCGGGTTCAGGTCGTCGAATACCACAGCGGTCAGGTTGTCCTTGAGAACCGTCTGGCGGGCGGGATCGTTGGCGTCGCGGAGGGCAATGGCAGTGTATTCGTTCTGGTCGGCCACGCAGAAGAGCACCGGGTCGCTCGAATGGAGGACGGGGGCCCAGAAGAAGTCAATGATAGTCGATCGCGAGGCGTGGAAAAACCATCCGGCCGCAAGTCCGCCCGCAAACAGGACGAGTCCGCACAACGCAAATGCCAGCCAAGGCAGGGCAGACGCGGATCGGGTCGCTGGGGCATCCTGGAGTGGATACGCATCGACTGCCGTCTCGTGCTTAACTTGCGGGGGCCAGTGAAACTGGGGGATGTAGGACCCGGAGGGAATCGAAACCCGTAACTGATTCTGATGCTCGGGGACCGCATAGTATTGGGCGATGCGCTTGCGGATTTCGGCGGCGGTCACGCGGACGATGGGGTCAGAGGCGGTGTCGTACTCGAGGCCGCGTCCAAATACCTCGATGCCTATGGTGCGCTCTTTCAGTTGATCGGTATTTCCCTTGAGGGTGTGCTCGACGACAAAGCGAAGAAAGGTCGGAAAGCGGCGGCTGTGGTTAAAGGGCGGACTCTCAACCAGCCGCTCAAGTTGTTCGCGAACGGCCGTGGCGAGGACAGTTGCTTGTTCCTCGGTATTGATGTCCTGGTGGTTCAAGCTCATACTGGCACGGCAAAAGCGTGAGTTTTTGGTTAGTGAGCGATTATACAAGTTTCGGAGCGATCGGGGCGGGGCGGATGCCGGAACTCCGGAATGCTTCGATCCTGGGCAATTTTCGCGGTGGCGCCGAATCGCCAATTTCGGCTGCAAGTTATTGAAAGTGGAACGTAATTCTCCGTAAAGTTTTCGGATAAGCACCTCCCAAAACTCCGTAAGGACCTTAACAGCGCCACGAACAACGCCTACAAGGGGGACGTTCTTCGTCGGGCTCTGTTCTGGAAACCTGCCGGCACGCGGTTGCGCCGGATGGTGACTTTTCTCGACCGGGGAAATCAGCAGGGAGGCTGCACTTTGACCACAATAGGGAGCAGGAGACTCGGGTCTTTTTCAAAATGGGGCGGAATGGCGATTCTGCTTGCCTTGATCCTGGCAAGCGTCGCTCCACGGCTCAACGCTCAACTCGCAACAACCACCGCAACGATCTCCGGTACGGTTGCTGATCCAACCGGGGCGGTCATTGCCAACGCATCCGTCTTGCTGGGCAGCGCCGAAAAAGGCATCACGCGTTCGTTCACGACGGATTCCACGGGACGCTTTGTGTTCAGCCAATTGTCGCCTGCCGCCTACATGTTGACGGTGAAGGCGAAAGGTTTTCAGACGTACCAACAGACCGGGATCGTGCTCAATGCCGCCGAGTCTGCCACCCAGAACGTGAGTCTCACGGTGGGATCGGAAGCGGTTTCGGTTTCAGTGACCGCGGACGCATCCCAGCTCAATACGGATAACTCGAACATCGCGGCGTCAATCGACTCCAAGCAGATCGTGGAGCTGCCGCTTAATCTCCGCAATGTCTACGGGCTGGCCACGCTGAACTCTTCGGTGGGCAACACGACAGAGAGCCAGATGCTTCTGGGTGGCGGCAGCAACGCATCAGACAATGCCGACCAGGATATTTCGTTCATGAATTTTGGCGGCGGGTTCTTCGGAACCACGGCCTTCATGCTGGACGGCGCCTGGGACACCGACCCCGAGTGGGGCGCGGTCATTTATGTGCCGTCGGTGGATGCGGTGCAGGAATTCAAGATTCAGAACAACTCCTTCACCGCGCAGTATGGATGGAGCACGGGCAACGTCGTCAACGTGGTGACCAAGGGCGGCACCAACACCTTCCATGGTTCGGCCTACGAGTTCTACACCAACGAGAAACTGAACTCCCTGAACTATTTCGCGAACCAGCAGAATGCCCTGTCGCGGAATCAGACCGGAGTTTCGGCGGGCGGTCCGCTGTACATACCGGGCCTCTACCGGCAGCGGAACAAGACGTTCATCTTTGGTTTGTTCGAGCACTTCCAGGTGTCGGAGCCGTCGCAGGCCACCTATACGGTGCCCGACGACAAGTTCCTCAGCGGCGATTTTTCGGAGATTCTCGGGTCTGCATCGGGCAAGACAGATGCACTCGGGCGGCCGATCCTGGTGGGGCAGATCTACGATCCGCGCAGCGCACACCATGTCACCGCTGGTTCGGCGGATACCTATGACCCGGTTGGCAATCCCTATGGAACCGGCCTGACCGCGACCACGACGGGGTATGTGCGCAATCCTATTCCGGGCAACGTGCTCGCCAACCTGGCCGGGTACAAGGCGGACCCGGTGGCTGCCAAGATCCTCAGCTTTTACCCCAAAGCCAATGGATCCGGACTGACCAACAACCTGAAGGTCTCCGGGACTCTGCCCGGGCACTCGAATGAGTACAACATTCGCGCCGATCACAACATCAACGACCTGACCAATGCCTACTTCCGCTACTCCTACAAGGAGGAGTTCAAGACCGGCGCTCCCGATAACTGGGGCAACGATCCGGCAGGTCCAGGCAATGCGCGCCCCAATAACCGCTGGGGCATGTGGGCGGGGCTTACACGGATCTTCAACCCGACCTTCACGATGAACGTTACCGCGGGCGTGCAGGTGTGGCACGAGACTTCGGACAACCAGTCCTTCGGCTTCGATCCGGCGTCAAAGCTCGGTCTGCCGTCCTACGTGACAGACAACAGTCCGCTGTTCCCAATCGTGAACGTGGGCGGCCAGTCGCCGCTGGGACCGGGCACGAACAACCAGCAGGCGGTCACGAACCACGGCCCGGTGGGCACAGTGTCCACGGACTTTATCAAGACGGCCGGCAGGCAGACCCTCAGCTTCGGGTTCACGGGCGTGGAACAGGTTGACAGCCAACATAACTACTACCAGACCACGTTGAGCTTCAACGGCGGCTTCTCGAGCGGTCCGGATCCTTCGACCGGCTCAGGCGTAACCAGCGGCAACGGTCTAGCCCAGATGCTGCTCGGCGTGATGGACAGCGGCCAGGTGGGAACTGTCTACAATCCGCTGGTGTCGAACCACCTTTTTGGAGAGTACGTCCAGGACGACTGGAAACCGACCCACAATCTCACGCTCAACCTTGGTATGCGCTATGAGATCCAGACGCCCGTGACCTATCGTCACGACGTAGCGTCCATTTTCAATCCGAACGCTCTCAACCCCATCAGCTTCACCGCCGGGCACGCATACATGGGCGCGCTGCAGTTCCTCGGGCCGGGCAACCGCTACGCCTATAACACCAACTTCAAGAACATCGCTCCGCGCTTTGGCTTTTCGTATCAGCCGACCAGCCGCGGCGTCGTTCATGGCGGTTATGGAGTCTTTTTCCCGCAGTCGGTTACCTGCTGCTGGGCGGGCGACTCGGACGGCTTCGCCGCGCAGACCTTCGTCAACGGCAGCCTCGACGGCGGCATCACTCCCAATCCCAACATCAGCGTCTCCAATCCGTGGGGCGGCAACTACGCCCAGATCACTGGAAACAAGAACGGCGAATTCCAGCAGGTGGGTAACGGCATCGGCAGCGTGTTCCGCAGCCGTCCTTCGCCGTATGTGCAACAGTGGATGCTCGGCGTGCAGTACGCCATTACTCCCAACGACCAACTGGATGTGAACTACATCGGCAACCGCGGCATTCGCATGGTGGGCGGCCACGGGTATAACCAGCTCGATCCCAAGTACCTGGCGCTGGGCGGAGATTATCTCCAGGCCAAGTCGCCGAACCCGATGGGCGCCGCGCTGGCGCAACTTGAAACCGGCGGAACCATGGCGGCCAGCAGTTGCAACCTGGACAAGGCCACCGTTACCAACGGGCAATTGCTTTCGCCGTTCCCGCAGTTCTGCAACGGCGCAGTGAGCCAGACCGACGCACCGGTCGGCCAGTCGCTCTACAACGCACTGCAGGCTACTTACAACCATCGCATCAGCAAGGGGCTCACGGCGCTGGTTTCCTACACTTACTCCAAGTTCCTCGACAACGTCGAGGGCAACAACTCGTGGTCGTACAACGGTCCCGGCAACTGGGGCAACGGCGCGGCCAACAACTACAACCTCGCGGCGGAAAAGAGCGTGGATGCGGGCGACATTCCGCAAGCCCTGGTGGCCAGCTACACTTATCAACTGCCTATCGGCCGCGGCAAGCAGGTGGGCGCAGGCTTTGGGCGCGTGGCTGATTCTATCGTGGGCGGCTGGGAGATTTCCGGTATCGCGGCTTTCCGCAAGGGAATCCCGATCGGCATCTTCGGCAACGACTACAACTCCTGGGGCGGCGATCCAAGGCCCGACGTAACCGGCAATGTGAAAGCCTCGCACCAGACCCTGCATGAATGGTTCAACACCGGGGCATTCAAATTTGCCGATTACGGCACGTTTGGCACGGCGCCCCGCTACTTCAGCAATCTGCGCGGACCCGGCTTTCAAAACTGGGACACCACCATTGAAAAGAACTGGGCCTTCAAAGAAAGAATGAGAGCGCAGTTCCGCTTTGAGACGTTCAACACGTTCAACCATCCGAACTTCTATGCTCCCAATGCGGGCTCAACGGCCTGGCAAGGTTGCGATCCCAATGCAAGCTCGAGTTGCGGAAGCAGTTTCGGACAGATCACCGCGGCATTCCCGGCAAGAAGCGTCCAGTGGGCCGGGAAGTTCTACTGGTAAATCAAACGTGAACAGCCGTCTCAAACTCGTGCCGGTGTTTTCGATGTTGGTTCTGCTGGCTCACTCTCAATTGGGGGTGGGTCAGCAGGCACAGGCCGCAAACCTGGAATCGTTCGTGTCCGCGGCGCAAAAGGCGCAAGCGATCGGGGACTTTGCCGCGGCTGCGAGCGACTACAAAGAGGCGGTAAGGCTGAGCCCGGGCGTGCCGGAACTCTGGGCGAATCTCGGGCTCATGCAACACGAGTCGGGAAATATAAGCGGAGCCGTTATGAGTTTTCAACACGCAAACCGGCTCAATCCATCCTTGTATGTCCCGAACTTATTTCTTGGAATCGACCTGGCGCGCACCGGCAAAGCGACCCAGGCGATTCCGTTTCTGATCAAAGCGACCAAGACCAACAAATCGGATCCGCAGGCAGCGCTGGCGCTGGGCCGCGCCTATGTTGCTGCAGGCAAATTTTCCGCTGCATCTGACGAACTGCTGCGCGCCACCGCGCTCGATCCCAAACTTGGAGCCGCGTGGTTCACGCTGGGGATTGCCCGGCTCGACCAGGTGGAAGCGGATGCTCGCAACTTGTCGACGGAAGGCAAGGATTCACCGTTCGCGGGCGCGCTCTATGCGGAATCGCTGCAAAAACAGGCGCGCTTCGGCGAGGCCGCGACTCTCTACAAGTCGCTGCTTGACTCCCAACCGCAGCCGCCCTGTCTTCGGGCTGAGTTGGGGTTTTCGCTTTTGCGGGAGCACGACCCGGAGGGCGCGGCGGATGCATTTGCGGCCGAACGAACTGCGCATCCCGAGTGCGGACTGGCCTTGCTCGGCCAGGCGCGCATGGCGCTCGTATCCGGCAACCACCACCTGGCTGCCATGCTTGTCAGCGAACTCTGGAATCGCGATCATGGATTCGTGACGACGCATGGCGCGGTGCTGCTCGAAGGGCTGTCGAATGAGGACGCTTTCGCTCTCATGAATTTCATTACGGAAGATAAGAATGCAGAAATCTCCGGGCCGCTTGCCGATGCGCTGCTCGCGGCATTGGGCGATTCCAACCACATTTCGAACCATGCGGAGACGGTGAACAAGAATCACACCAGGGATAGGGCGGATGGCTTATCCGCCGGGGAATACTACCGCGCCGGCCAATTCGAGAACTGCGCGGATCGGCTCATATCAAATTTCAGCGCGCTGGATTCCGTCAACTTGCGACTGCTTGCCGCGTGCGCGTCCTTCACGGGCGACGATCCACTCGTGGCCCGCGCCGCATTCGCGCTGGGCGCTGCACAACCAAATTCGCTCGAAGCTCTCTACTGGTCGATTCAAGCCAACCAACGCCTGGCGCTTCAGGCACTGGCCCGCTTCCAGCAACTCGAACCTGATTCGGCCCGAAGCCACGTACTGCTCGGTGATATCTTTCACCAGTTGGAGCGCCACGACGACGCGGAGGCTGAATACCAGAAGGCTCTCGCGATTGCCCCGGGAGACCCGGCCGCTCTTCTCGGCCTGGCTTCGGCTTACCTCAGCAACAACAACAACGATGGGGCAATCGAAACCGCCAAGGCCGCGCTCGAGCACAGTCCCGATGACCCCGAGTTGAACCTGATCCTTGGCGAGGCGATGCTGGCGAAGAACGACTATTCGGGCGCGGAGCCGTGCCTCCGCAATGCCCTACATTCGAAACCGCAGATGGTTCCCCATGTGCATGCGTTGATCGGAAAGATCTATGCGGAGACCGGACGGACCGAACAGGCCATCGATGAGTTGAAACTCGGCGCATCGAGCGACGAAGACGGCGCAATTCAATATCTGCTGGCGCGTCTCTACCGCAAAGTCGGAAACACCGAAGGCGCGAAAGGTGCGCTCGAGCAGATGAAGATCATCAGGCAGCAGCGCCGCGCCCGTGGAATCAAGCGGGTGGAAGATCCCGAGCTTTCGTCTCTGGAGTTGTCTGGCGGTGCAGCAACGCCTTAGCCCAACCCTGCCAAATCTCTTCCGTCATCCTTCATGGCGCGATTCAAAGAGCATCAGGAGCCATTCATGCATTCGTACCGCTGTCTTCTTGTCTTTCTGGCGTTGTCGTCTTCGCTCACATTGAATCGGGCCGCGGCCATGCATGCGGCCGCAACGGCCGATAGTGCCGGTTCCATCGAAGTTCGGAACGGGAGTCTGCATGAAAGAGTGATGGCTCTCCGCGACGATGTTCTGCGGGTTACGGTGTGGCGCGGCAACACACCTCCCGAGGACGCTTCCTGGGCCGTGCCACTCGCTGTGCGCAAAAACTCCGTGAGTTTCACGAAGTCGCACAGTAACAATCGGCTCACCCTTCGCACTCGCACATTGACTGTCGAGATCGACAGCAAGACTCTCGAAATCACAGTGCGCGACATGAGCGGCGCCATCGTGCAGCAGGACGCGCGGCCCATTCGTTTCGATGGAAACGCTTTCCGGATTTATAAGACGATGCCGCTCGATGAGCACTATTTCGGCCTCGGCGACAAGGCGGGCCCGCTCGACCGGCGCGAGCAATCGTTCACGCTGTGGAATACCGATGCCTACCGATTCCAGGAAACCACCGATCCCCTCTACAAGAGCATTCCGTTCTTTATGACCTTCCGCGCCGGCCGGGCTATGGGCGTGCTTCTCGATAACACCTGGCGCACCAGTTTTGATTTCGGCAAGGAAGCGCCGGATGCTTACTCATTCGGCGCGGCGGGTGGCGCAGCGGATTACTATGTGCTTTACGGGCCCGCGGCCAAGGATGTTGTAAGAACTTATGGCTGGCTTACGGGAACGCCGCCTCTGCCGCCGCTGTGGGCATTCGGGTTTCAGCAATCGCGCTACAGTTACATGACCCAGGAGCGCGTTCTGGAAGTTGCCAATCGCCTGCGCTCCGACCGTATTCCAACCGACACCATTTATCTCGATATTGATTTTCAGGAGAAGTATCGTCCGTTCACGGTCAACCAGACAGCTTTCCCGGATCTGCCCGGGATGATCGACCAGCTTCACAAGAACAACTTTCACGTGGTGGCAATCACCGATCTGCACATTGCCAACGCCCCCAACCAGAACTACAAGCCATACGACAGCGGCATCGCCGGCGATCATTTCGTAAAAGACGCGAATGGTTCTCCATACACCGGGCTGGTGTGGCCGGGCTCCAGCGTTTTCCCTGATTTCATGCGCCAGCAGACCCGAGCCTGGTGGGGTTCTCTCTACAAGGATCTGCGCCATACCGGAGTCGATGGATTCTGGAACGACATGAATGAGCCTTCGGTGTTCGATTCGCCTACGCACACCATGCCCGAAAACGCACTGCATCGCATCGATGAGCCGGGCTTTTTGGCCCGCACCGCAACCCATGCCGAAATCCATGATGTGTACGGCATGCAGAATTGCCGTGCCACCTTCGACGGCCTCAGGTCCCTTGATCCCGACGTTCGTCCCTTCGTCCTAACCCGCGCCGCGTATGCCGGCGCGCAGCGTTACGCGGTCACCTGGACCGGTGATAACAGCAGCACATGGAACCATCTGCGTCTGGCCACGCCTATGATTGAGAACCTTGGGCTAAGTGGATTCGCGTTCACGGGCGCCGACGTGGGTGGCTATGCGGGCACTCCACCACCAGACCTGTTGACGAAATGGTTTGAGATTGGCGCGTTTCAGCCCATCGATCGCGATCACGCCGAGAAGGGAAAGGGAGACCAGGAGCCATGGATCGGCGGACCGGATCACGAAGCCATTCGCCGCAGATTTGTCGAAACGCGGTACGAGCTTTTGCCCTATCTTTACACGCTTGCCGAAGAAGCGTCGCGCACCGGAATACCGATGGTACGGCCGCTGTTCCTCGAATTCCCCGACGCCACTCCCGACCGTCACCCTATCGATATCGACACACCGGCCTCGAGCGAATTCATGCTGGGGCCAGACCTGTTGATCGCACCTCGGGCCTATCCTGACGAGCAGGGAACTTACCTCATCGAATTACCGCGATCCGGTTGGTACGACTACTGGTCGGGGGAAAAGATTCCGGAGCCTGTCGCGAAGAAGGCGATTGCCAACGATCCCGCAGCCATCCTTGCAGCGTCGGCTATGACGCTCAATGTAACTCCGGAGTTGGCAAGTCTTCCCGTCTTCGTGCGCGCCGGCGCCATCTTGCCCATTGCCCCGGTTGTTCAGAGCACCAATATCGCGCCGTCCGGCCCTCTGACGGTTCGGGTGTTTGTCGGCGATCATTGCGCCGGCGAACTGTACCAGGACGACGGAAGGACCTATGAATACCAGCACGGCGCCTATCTGCGCATGAAGTTCAGCTGCCAGGTAACTCCGCAGGGGCTGCTGCAATTGAAGATTGGTTCGCATGAAGGTTCGTATCCCGCGTGGTGGAAAGTAATGCATTTCGAGATTTACGGATGGACGCCATCGTCAGGTCAAGTGTTGATCAATGGGAAGGAATCCGAATTAACCATTGATCGCCGCCCGCAGAGTATCGCCTTCGATGTTGCCGATGATTCCGCCGGTATTGCCATTCAAGTGCATTAGCTTCCACGCGTACCAGAAGCGTTCGACCGTGCGTCGACAAGAAGTACTGACGCACCGAATTTGTTTCTCTTAAAGATCCACTCGAACGGATTACCTCCAGAACCGGAAATGGCAGTGTCGCTCGGGAATTATCGCATGTCGACATTTCGATCCATCCGCTCGACCCATTGAGCGCGCCACTCGGGGGCCAGGAATGGATCGGCAAAGTACTGTGTTTCCCGCGCGACCCTGTCATTTCTAAACTCCATAATGCTGACGGTGTAGGAGGGTTTGCCGTCATATGTCAGGATGAATTCGGTGATCCACAGATCACCACCGCCAATGATTCGCTGGATTACGAATCGCTTTTTGCTCGGCTGACTGGCGCGCTGGTTTTGTATGTTGCGTCGACCCCGAGTTCGCTCGCCTGACTGCGGATATTCGAGCACTGCGTCTTCGTGATAGATGTGGTGCTCAGTTTCGAAATCGTTGGCATCGGACGCCGCCCAATGTTGGTCCAGTTTTGCACGGATCTCTTTATCCCGCACTCCGAGAGACTTCTCCTCATCTTGTCGATCGTTCATCTACTCCTCCACGCTTTGTTGTTTTTCTCCGACGAAAGCGATAAGCCTGAAGACATATTTCGCGGGACGAAACTCCGGCGACAAGAATACCTATCAGCAGAATTGCAGGGATACGAGCTACCAGGCGACCCAACACTCTCATATCGCGAAACATTCCATTTACCCCATACTTGCAGTTAACGGGCTCTTGGCCCAACGCTGTGCAATTGAGCGGCGCCCTCCTCCGAGCGCCACATTTTCCGGGTCGAGGCCCTTCTGCCTGATTGTCATCGGCCGCGTGTCTACTTCCCCGCCAGAGAACTCCGGCACGTAGTCAACGCTGAGCTACGAGGAAGTTTGGCAATCTCCGTATCGACAACCCCAAGAGCATATGTGTATCGCGAACTGCTTTCATCCTCCTTGATTTCCGACGCCGGATAACCAGAGATAATGTTGCTTAGAAGCTGTTTGTATTTGCCTGCGGATTGCGAATCGATGGTTGCGCAGTAGTTGAAGATGCCCTCCACCCGCGCCAGCGATTCAATCGTCATTGGGCCGGGCGGTGCCGGTTTATTTGATGATTTGGAAGAATTCGGTACTGTGGTTGCGTGTGAAATCGAGGAAACAGACAAGACTGTCCCCATGGCCAGAACTGCTGAGAACCTAAGGCTCACGGTGTTTCTCCTTGAAGAGTCATTTGCATCAAATCAAGTACCACCTGCACATATCTTTCTCGTGCTCGGCGTAAGGCTGTGTCTGCGGGGGGTTTAACGCTCGTTCCGTTCGATACGGCCGTGCTGCCCGCGGCCGAAACCGCGAGCAGCATGCTGAGCAGCTGGTTGGCCGCTGTTAATTGGCAGTTCCGGTCAGGGTTGAGGTTTGCGTACCGGCGGCGTCGGTGACGGAGACGGTTGCACTCTTCAATCCCGTGGTTTGTGGCGCCACGATCGGCCTGAACTGCACAGTGATCGTGCAGCTTGCCGCGGGCGCCAGGGTGATTTGGCCAGCGAGCTGTCCACCCCCCGCCGGTCCGCAGGTCGATCCCAATCGGACGATCGCGAATTCGTTCGAGTTAATACCTCCCAGTGTTGCCTGTGCGATGCCGGTCAACGTTACGTTGCCGGTGTTGGTGAGCGTGAACATCTGAGCCGGATCGAGAAGGCAGGCCAGCGAAGGATTCCCCGTCGCAGGGCAGTTGCGGGTCACTGTTCCGAAGTTGTGTGAACCGGGCGCCAAAGTCGCGCTGATGATTGGCGTAATGCCCGTTCCGGTCAACGACACCGGTGAGCCGTCCACCGAGACACCGGCAGTGATCGTAACGGTTCCAGTTGACGCGACCGACGCCGTTGGCGAGAAGACGATGTTGATCGTGCATGTTCCCGCGACCACAGTAAGCGTTGTGCCGCAGGTACCGCCTGCCGCTCCGGCTGGCCTGGCGAACGGTGCGGTCACAACGACATTAATTGCGGTTGCGGTAGCGCCGCCGAAATTCCGCAGGGTGAGAGTTTGCGATGCGCTGGTGGATCCGGTTACAACGTTGCCGAACGCCAGCGGGCCGCCTGTTACTCCGAGAGCGGCTATGGTGTCCTTGCCCTGATACTCAACTGCTCCGATATCGAACCGGGTGGGAACAGCCGGATCGGGTCTCGGGTTGCCGAAGAAGTCAGTACTCGGAGTTACCGCGAAGGTAGGTGCGCTGGTTGGGACATAATCGATGGCCGGTGAATTCAGCGCCAGCGAGTAGTTGCCGAGGGTCGTGCCGGTGACGGGGTTCGTCAACGACAACGGGCCCCAACTCATATTGATCCAGTTGTTTCCTTCGTCTACGGTTGCACCCGGGGTAAGGTTGAAGATCGGGTTGGGGATAGTGGCATCCGAAATACCCGGGGGCACTTGATACCCCATACCACCATTCTCCGGAGGCACCCGAGAGCCGTTGCAATACTGGCCGACAAACGTTGGGTTAGACGCCAGGTTATTCAGGCCTGGATAGTCGGCCGCATCCGTCAACACCGAATACATCGGAGCGAGCGTGATCTTTGAGTCATGGTTACTCGGTCCTGTATCGCCGCGAACACCAATTTCCCAATTGCTGGTACCCGGGACGCAGGCGCCGGTGCCCCCGGTAACGATGGCTCCGTTCCCGTTGGCATTGGTCGCGTTCGCCGAGGGCTGGCTGGCAGGGGCGGTCCCGGTAAACGCGTTGTACAGTGTGACGATGTTCTGCTGATAGGCACTACTTAGCGAGCCTACGCCGATGTAGTACGCGCGGTTCTGCCAGAAGACATCGTTCGCCAGGTACGGGAACGAGAACGTCCGGCAAGTGCCATTGACAGCAGTTGTGCCTGAGTAATGGTTGGCGGGACAGGTGACGGAAGTGGTCAGGGACGACGTCAGTTGTGCGCTGTTCTGCACCGTCACCAGGCCGGCGGGCTGAGGCAGTGAAGTGGTGCCGTTACCCGTGGTTTGAGAGGGCTGCGACTGGGTGCTGGCGAGGGGAGCGCCAAGAGTGTTGAAAAGCACTCCAGCCGAAGCGGTCGTGTCGTTGGAGACGATGGTGTTGTTGATGAGGTTCACCTTCAACGCGTCTTCCAGGGATACGCCGGCGCCGTCCCAGCCAGCAACGTTGTTCGTGATGATGTTATTGGTGACCGTGACCCCATACCAGCGTTCCGGATTGTTGGGGAAGCGCGGCACATCGGCCCCGTTCACCGCCTGGAACCGCAGCCCGCCGCCGCTGCCGCTTTCCGCGGCGTTGCCCACGAGCAGGTTGGCATTGATCACGAGACCGGGACCGGTGCCGTCGCTGAGCCCGGGAACGCAATCGTTGTCGGTGACGGATCCGCACTCGGTGGCAACCCCGTTGACGAGAGTGCTGCCATCCGGCGCCGCTCCCATCACCAGGAGCCCGCCTCCGTTAGTGGGGATGGTCGGGTTGATACTTTCATTGAACAGGATGGAATTGTGTTCGATATCGCCGTTGTAGCTGAACCCGAGCTGAACAACGCCGCCGCCATCACCAGAGCTGACGTTTCCGCAGACCCAGTTGTAGTTGAACTTGTAGTTGTCGGCGCCCGTGCAGAAGGTGACACCGCCCCCGCCCGCCGGTGTGGACGAGAACAACTCGTCGCCGGTCGATGAGTTGGACGTGACCATGTTGTTGTGGATGTTCACATTCAAATTGAAGCAGTAAGGCAGCTGTGTATTCGCGATCGCACTGTCCTGGCAAGAGCCGGGAGAAGTGACAGAGCTATTGGGTGCCAGGTACGCATCCGGGAATTCGCCCTGGCCGATCGAGATGCCGCCCGACAGCGTTCCGGCATTGTTCGTCACACGATTGTTGGCGATCTGGATATTGTGCGCCCAGGCGTGCAGAGCGATTCCGCCCCCTCCCTGGGAGCTGTTCGTTATCGTCAAGCCGTCAATGCTCGACGGGTTGCATTGGAAGTTGCTGGGATATGGGTTCGGTGTTTTGTTAGGGCCACCTCCGCAGTTAGAAGAGGTGAGAAGGGTGGATCCCGTCGGGAATTCCGCTTCCGAACCGTTTCCGAACACATTTGCCGATCCGGACGGAATATTGACACCCTTCGATAGAACGGTGATTCCCGCTCCTTCGTAGGCTCCCATCAGGGAAGGCTCTTGCAATAGTTCTGCCAGGTTGCCATTGACCGTTGTGTCCCAGCCAACAATTCCTTCCAGCGGTACACGGTCCACCTGGGGGTTGTTGGGGCCTCCGCTGAAGTAATTCCAGCCGGTAGCCGGGCACGCGCTGACGCCAGTGGAATCGTAAGGATTGGCGCCACCGGCGGCGGTGTAGGGTTGGCCATCAATCGACAATCCAAATAAACACTCGACAGTCCGGCGCCACGGATCCAGCTTGCCCGCGGGGTGGGTATTTGCATTGATGATGGTGGAGGCGGCGCCGACGCCCTGCAGCCGGACAGGCTTCCACATGATGTCGAGTTCCTGATAGTTGCCGGGCGGAACGATGATCAAGTCCCCCGGGGCTGCTGCGTCAAGCGCGGATTGAATGGTTTTCCCAGTCGCGAGGCGGGTTGGGGCCTTGCCGCCGATGGTGACCGTCACGGTGTCGATCGACTGTTTGCCGTTGCCAGCCGTGATTTGAAGTTCACCACACTGCGCGGTCGAGCCACCGTATTGCGCTTGTTGTTGCAGGGCGCAGTTCGGGACCCCGGCCGGCACTGTGACAGTGATGGCTGTGTCGCTCCAATTGGTGACGAGCGCGGTCTTTCCTCCAATGGTGACAGTGGACTTGGTGTTGCAAGTGGCGCTACCGGCGGTCGGACTGGTGCACTGGCTGCCAAAGCCGTAGTGTCGAGTCGTGGTTTTCTGGTTAAAGGGAGCCGTCTTAGCCGACGGACCGGCGTACCCGTAGTTATTCACAGTCTGGTTGCCCAAAGCACTAATCGTGAGGGTCTTGCCGGATGCACTTACCCAGGGACCGACTCCGTCGCCATCCACTTCTTTCACTGCGGGCGTGGCATCAGGGTATGCGCAGTCGGGATTGTTGTACCCAGATGAAACGAAGGCGGAGTTGGGGACGACAGGAGTATCCATGTAGTCGGTTGAACCCGGCATGAATGGATTCTCGTAGCAGAAATCGCTGTAGTAAGAGTTGTACAACGGATCGGTGATCATCTGGCCCGGGTTGTTGGGGTCGGGAATCGGTCCCGGGTCGTTCATGCAGGTGATCATCATGGTCGGCGCATACCCGGTCGGGTTGGGCGGGTTCACTTCCCAGGTGGAGTAAGTCAAGCCGTTGAACACTCCCCACTGGTCGGAATACACGCGGCTGATCTCAGCGCCTGTCCAATCCTTGAAAGATACAGGCATGTTGGGCGGCGAGAACTTCTCGCCAAAGGTGGGCGCGAAGGGATCGAACTCGACGGTGAAATCGTCTGTGATGATCCCCGTGAACTTGGAGGCAATGTGCGTCGAGGTGTAGATGTAGAATTTGGCGATCGCTCCTGCCTGGTCGTCCAGCGTGACTTCCTTGCGATCGCACAGGTTGCGGGTAGCCCCAGCGAACGGCGCTACCTGGTGAGACTGCGGGAAGAGGCTGATGTAGTCGGGCACGACACGCGCCTCGCCCACGCACGGCCACGTTGGCTCGGGGGTAAACCCGGGAACGATGCCGTTGTTAGGAGTAGCTCCCAGGCTCTGGGTTGGATTCTGGGCATTGTTCTGGTTATAGGCGTTTCCAATCTGCGCCTGGTCCGGAAGGATGAAGATGTTGCCGAGGCCACCGAACTCTTGCGTCACCGGCGCGATGAAGTTATCGCCGATGAGAATGTTTTTGTCCTCTTCCTTGACGATTTCATAACCGGCAGGCGGCACTACTTCTACGACGTACTTGCCTGCCGGCAGCATGGGCTCACCGAAACGGTAAGCGTCGGTTGAATCAGGGTCAGTCGTGCAGATGGTGCAATTGGTGCCAGCGGGCTTTCCAGTGGTTGGATCGATGCCCTTCACGCTGGGGAAGCTGTACATCCCGTCATACGGCGCCGGTTGCAACTGGTTCCAATCGTGCATGCCGTCATAGCACTTGAATTGAGAGTTGTACGGCAGCGCGGTCACTGCCGGGCCGCCGTGCTCAGAGTTGTAAAGGTCGAGATAGTTAGGCTGGTTATACAGCGTGAAGTAAAACAGGTCGGCAGTCGATTGACCTGGGCAGTTAATGTTGGGAACGCCATCGGAGCGGAAGCCCTGAGCCCAATCGTCCCAACTGCTGGTTTGCGTTGTATCAACCAGAGTGAGAGTTGGAGTAACACCGTCGGCCGCCGTGCCCTCCTTGTAAAGGTTCATGGTGACATTCGGAACCAGCGGCTCCCACTGCGTTTGCACCAGCATTTGCGGATCATCGAAGGGCCGCGTTGAAGCGTAGATGACGTGGCCGTGGATGCCGCCGTTTTCGCCGGGCACATAAGGCGTCTTGCCGAACTCGATGAAATTGTTCTGCCCGATGAATGCCTGCCAGGCCTCGGCAGCAACCCAGGGAGCATCGATACGAGCCGTCGAAAGGGGAGTCGAGCACGAAACGGTGCCACCGGAATTGTAAGTACAGGTGGGACTGACGTTGGTAGTTCCATTGCCGGTAAAGGTAGGATTGATCGAGAAACCGGTGCAGTCCGCGTTGGTGCAATAGACTGCGCCTGGTACGCGCAGATTTCCGGGCAGAGAAACCGGCTCGGCGGTGTTGGCCATTAACTTGCCAATGACTGAATTGCCGCACGGCGGGTAGCCGGCTTGTCCGCAGGCCGCGGAACCGTCGGCCGGACCACCGGCGTCGTAGACCGTGTGGATCCCGGTGGTCTTGTAACGAGTGGTGTCGGTTTCCACAACATACCAGTTGAACAACGGAAAATTCTCGTTGAAGTTAGCCGTGCCCGTGAAGTCGGTAAGTTGGTTGTTAGCCAGGCTGCCGTCGCGGAACCGGATCGTGGTGTTGATCAGGGGAATTCCCGCTTCAGCGGACTGAGAAACACCATCCTTGTTGTCGTCAACAAACGTCCGGGTATAAACATTGTTCTGCCACTGTTGCTCAGCGACGTCTCCAATGTTGGTGAGTTTGCCGCCGGACAAGAAGACAGGCGTGGAGAGACCGTCCACGATCTGGTCGTTCCACCGGTCGAATACAGTAAGTCTCCAATTGCCGTCGGGAAGATTTGTGAGGGTAAAGGTTCCGTCGTCGTTGCATTTGGCAAACGCGAAGTCTTCGCCGTCCGGATCTCCGAAGCTCACGTAGCACTGGGTGAACGCAAAAGTATCGTGCGACCCGCTGCTGTAGAGCCTCTCATCGGGCGTGCGGCTCAGGCGCTCGCCGGTGATCTTTCCGGTCAACGAATTTTTGCAGTTCGTGCCAGTGGTATTGAGGTCCGTGCCGGCGCACACGCCTGCATGGCGGTTATTGATGATGGCCGGGTTGGCAAATCCGATAACATCGTGATATCCCGCGGGTCCATACTCCTGGAAGTACGCAGGCTCGCCGATTTTGATGAAGGCATCGTGGCCTTTCTGGCCGTCCAGGGTATTGGTCTGAAGCCACTCTTCGCCTCTCGCGATCCTGTCGGCTCCCGGCGTAGCGATCACGCTGTAGAAGCCCGGCATCAGGTTCACAACCACAGCCTGACCTGCCAACGGGGAAAGCGTCTTGCCGTCGGACTCATACTTGGGACATGTAACGATCTGACCTGTAATACCGGTTTGAGATGGATCGTTTGTGTCTTGTTTCGAAATGGGGCAGGCATCCAGGCCCGTGGCCGCATCCTTCTGTCCAGCCAGACTGTTGGAGAGCGGCTGGTTGAACATGTCGTAGGTCATCTGCCCGGTCACGTCGCCGAAGCGTCCAGCCTGGTCGACAAGTTCGAGGTTGAAACCACCCAACCCAGGCTCGTTGGTCGCCAGCACGTCGACTCCGCCACCGGCATCCCACTCACCATTCAGGGGGAAGTCATCCTCGAAGACAGCCACGGAGAGCTTTCCTGGTGGAAGCGGACCGGGCTGAACGAGCACCGTGACTTTTGTGTTTTGCTGCGGGAATAGGATAGGAGCGCCGCCCATGGTATGGCCGCAAACGGCCCCGGCGGCAGCCCCCGGCGTTCCATTCGAGCATCCGGCCCCCGTGTATCCGGCGACAAATGGGTCGCCCGCATCACCAGGTAGAACGGAGATATAGTAGCGCTTTGTCGGATCAAGGAGTACCTGGCTGGGAAGAACCGGCGTCTGGCCGTTTCCTGTGCTGTCCGGCCGGCAATTGCCATTGCCCAGATCGCAGACCGCCGGTTTACCTAATACAGTCTGGCCGCCTTCGCAGGATTTTGCTCCTGTGCAACCCTGGGCTATGAATGGCATGTGGCTGGTGGCAAAATTGGTCCCAAAGGTTGGCACAATCCCGGCGCTCGCACCGGGGCAACCCGCCGGCGGCGGATTGGATGTACACTTGGGGTCGACGTAGAATGTTCTGTCCTCCTCAATGATCCAGCGGTAGTCCTGCCCGGCGAGCGGAGCGAGCGTTTGCCCATCCACAACCGACACAATGAGACCGCTACCTGGCGGGAACACCACAGTCACGGTCGCAGTGGAAGAACTCTGCGTTCCCTGAGAGTTCTGCGCCTTGTAAGTAAAGGTGTATGTGCCTGCCGTTGCGACGGATGCGGTGAACCCGCCAGTCGCATCCATATTCACCGTCAGGCCTGCCGAGGGTGTCACGCTCCCCGCGACGACCGAGAGAGGATAGCCCGCCGCGTCGTTATCAACGGAAAGGACTCCGGCGGGAGGAATCTTGATGTAGGTCGCCATGGTGGAGTTGTAGGTGATATTACCCATGGTGATGCCGCTAGCTGCCTCGATCGGCGCTGCGCCTAGTGAAACGGTAGCCGTGATGCCACCGGCACAACTCGACGCAGTGACCGCACCGTTTGCGCAATACGTGAACGAATCGGGCGTTGTCCCAGTGACGCCTGGAACATAGGAGAATGTGCCATTGGTGTTAAGTGCGACGGTGCCGTGGGTTGGCGCCGTGAGTAACTGCACACCGTAAACATTGGTGTCGTTGGCGATTACTCCTTTGGCGGGATCCGAGACGGTGAATGCAGGACATGGCGCTGTGGCACAGGGCACCAGGGAACTATAGGAATCGGCCCTGGCGACCGCGGCACCCAGTCCCGGTGCGGCAGGAAGCCCCGCGCCATTGATGCCAATATAAGCCAGCATTCCAGCGTCGCGCCCGATGGCATTGCCCGACAGGCTTAACTCACGGTCATAAACCGGGAGAGCCGGGGCGGAGGAAGAGACTGGAACATTGATCATCACGTCATAAGTTTTGCCTGCGGCCATGAATACTTCGCTCTGCACGCGAGGAGTTCCCGGCAACGGGTTGCCGTCTTCCGCGATCAGCGAGAAGCCGCCCGGCACGACAGTTCCTCCACCAGGCGCTGTCCCGGTTTGCGAGCCCACGATAGAAGGCACGTGCATACGCGAGCCGGCATTCACCATCCGAACCAAAACAGTTCCCGATACCGGGGTCGCTGCCGTGCCGGTCAACGCTGGAAACAACGATGCCGAGGAATTGGTCTTGTTGAATGCAACTCCATTGATGAGGTAGTAAAGCGGTGTGTAATTCACCGCAGGCGGGTAGCATGTATTGACAACCCCCACAGGAGAAGAAAGGTTCCCACACTTTCCCGGTTGACCAGACCACACGTTGGTTTCGCTGAAACCTGCGGTGTTGACGGCGGTATTGACAGCACCGTTCTGGACTGGATCGATCTCGCTGAATTCCAGAGGGACTTCCGCGTTGTAGCTCACTGCGGACGCACTTCCGGCAGTTCCATACGCTGTACCAGAAGCAGTCGACGTGGGAGCCGCGGTGACCACGAGAATTCCATACAGACCCATGGGCCCCTGGATGGACGGATGCGTGCCAGACTCAATCAGGTAGGTCCCCGGAGTAAGGGAAGACCAGGTAAGGGCGGTTGTCGCCCCTGCTGCCACCTCCGTGCCGAATGACTGCACGCGCGGCCCCTGGGACGGAGGCGCAAATGACCCTGGCGCGCCAGCGGTCGGCCAGGTAACAGTCAGATCCTGGTGGGCCGGACTAGGCATGGTGGTTCTTTGCGTCAAGGATCCGAGCCCGCCACCCACCTGCCCCACAATCATCAACGATGTGGGCACGGTATTCGGAGTGGTCGAACCCGTTGGGGTAAAGCTGAGATTGTTAGTGAGATTGATTGTCAGCCCGCCAGCTGCACCCGTTGGGACGGTAATCACCACCGGGGACCAGCCAGTGGCCGTCGGATTCAACGCAGCGCAAGTCGCAGTTGAGCCAGTCACCGCTGCGCCGCAACTATAACCCCACATGGGCACACTGGACCCATCGGGAAGCGTTAAGCTGGATGGCCCAGCGGACAAATTCACCTGTTGCTGAGCCGCAGCCGCCCCTGCTCCGAAAAGGAGAACAGCCGCTCCCCGCATAGCTGTCTTGATCATTGCTTTGAGAGAGTTCATTTGCATTTCTGTTCTCCTCGTTAGTTGGATTCGTCAATTACGAATTCCCGGGAATCGACGAGCATCATCATCATCATTCCGCCAGGAAACACGTTGTTGGTTGTGATCTCGCGCTCGTTGTGCGAGTGCCACATGAATGCCCACCCACGTTCATTTGCCGGATTGGCCTGAGAGTTGGCAGGTAAAAAGTTGCCGGTGTTGGTTCCGGCGGAACGTACAGTTGCGTCGGGCCCAAGATATGGGCTGCCACTGTACCAGGCGCCGTTGGTCAGAATGTCCGGATCAGGCAGCGTCGCCGGGCCGCCGCTTGCGACATCCCCGAAGGGAGCAACTTCCAGCGGCTTATTGTGGTCCTGACACCATTCGAAATAGTTGATCGCCGAGGGCGCGCCGGTGTTGTAACCGTTCGCATCCGGAGTGCACGAGAGCTTGGCGATCGCATCCGTCGAAGCGGGATTATGTCCGTACATATCCCAGTTCAGGCCCCGGCCGGTGAAATAGAAAATGCCGTCGAAGGCCTGCCCGGGAGTTGTGTCGGTAGTGAATTCCAATCGTCCCGCAAGCTTGGAAGGATCATTTGCGCTGAGGATCAGGTTCCCATCACGGGCCAGAATGCGCACGTGATTCGCGTGTTCGTGGAATGGGTGCTGCCATCGGCCTTGGCCGATCACCCGGATCAGGGTCAGCTCACCCGGATGCATGTGGGGATTGCCATTGTAGGGCTGGTGGGGATACTCCGCGCCATAATTTGCGTCCATGTCGTCAGGCATTGAGCGCCCATTGATCAGGAAGTAGGCAGGGTGGTAGGGCTCTGTTGGAACCTCGAGACTGCATCCAGGAGCCCCGGCAGCGCACCCAGTTAAAGCGGTAACCTGTGCCAGTGCAGCATTGTGAATTTTGGGATCCATTTCCGCCCACTGAAAGAGGTACTCGCGGTCGTAGCAGGTCTGCGCGTTGTCGTAGGCGGCCGCGGCGAGCCGAAAATCCCGTTCACCCCAGGTTGCTTTCGCGGTGGCATTGCCGCCAGGGTTGGTGAGTGGAAGCCCATTTGTGCAGGAGGCAGGGACGTGCGCTGGAAGTACGATGACCGCGCCGTACAGGCCCATCTCGATTTGAAGATCGCCTTGTGTTCCGCTGTAGTAGGAACGAGTCCCGGGCGACGACGCAGTAAATGTATAGGTGACTGTACCCCCCGGCGCCGCCTCCTGTGTCATCAGGCCGGTCACGCCGCCTGTCGCAGTTACGGTAAACCCGGGGAACAAGATCGATGTGTTGCCGGCCGCCGCAGGCAGGTTATTCGTTAGATTTACCGTAACCGTCTGCCCCTCGGTGACAATGAGCGTAGGCCCGGGAATCTGCATGGTGGGGCAGGTTGCATTGGTAATGGCCGACGGCGCAAACCCGGTGGGCGCGCCATTGCAGCCGTATCCCCAGGAATAAACAGCATTTCCATCGGGCTGGTTGAGGAAGGCGGTTTGCGCAGTCAGGTTGAAGGTGGGGCCCGTGATGCCTGGAGCCGCAGCGTGAGCCGTCGCCGTTAGCGAAGCCACTGCCACCATAGCCGCCAGGAGCAGTCGTATCTTCAAAATCGCTTTTTTCATTTTCATCGGCCTCATTGCTGCTCTCCTAATTGATGTGGACTTCCGTCATGAGACCGCCGAAGTTTTCGGCGTCGTTAGACAAGTGGTCGAGTTGAGGGGTGAAGAGGTAAAACACGCTGCCCGCGGGATAGAGCGATGCTGCGCAGCCAGATAACCCGCAGCCTGCATCGCTGGCATCCAAAATCACATCCAGCGACTCGCCACCGCCAAGGGTGATCGAGTTAGTGTAATAGTCCATGTTGTTGCCGGCCTGATCACGGAGGAGTTTGGCGTTGAATCCAACCACATGCATCTTGATCCCGAGTGAGGCCAGGGTCTGATACTCCGTTACATCCAGGTCTGCAATGCGCAGAAGCGCTTTACCTCCGGCGGGAATGTTGATGATCGCGGGCAGTGGCTGCGAGTAGTGCATTCTGCCATCCGAAGACTGCGTAGCCATGGGTCCCGGCGTGACCGTATCGGGGTAGCTCCTGCCATTCAGAAGGAAGTACTTGTCCTTCATGTCCACAAACGCTTCGGGGTTAAACGTCATGCCCACAAAATGGAAGTTGGGGTCGAAGCCGTGAATCTGGAGGGGACACTCGACATCATAGGCCGTCATGCCGTCGCCGTCGTTGTAGACGTACTTCTGCGGATTGCCGAGTTTATCCTTGCCTTGCATCTTTCCAGTGTTGATCGCAGGCGTGGAGGCGCTGCAGAGGATATCCGCGGCTGGGTTACAGGCGGTGCGCAAATCGGCTGTCGTTCCGAGGCCGTTTTGTTGCTGCAGTGACGCGTAGAGGCTGGCGCCGGAGGGAACGCGGTTCTGCCGAGGGCGGACATAGAGTTGCCCCACCATGCCCATCTGCAGGTGTTCCGGAGGCGTGATATGGCAGTGCCAGAAATAGGTGCCTGCATCCGGAGCGAGATAGTAGTAGGTAAAGCTGCCGCCAATGTTGATCGCCACCGACGCATCCGGGACACCGTCGTAGAACGACGAGGCATTGGGGTACCCATGGAAGTGAACCGTGTGTTGCTCGAAGAGGTCGGGCCGCATGATCATGCCAACATTCGTGAGCGTCAGGAAGAATTCATCATCCTCATCGAAAGCCATCAGCGGAGCCGGAATATTTCCGTTCATCACGCCGATGTCCATGATCTGGCGCGGATCTACGTGCCCATCGAGGCACGGAGAGACGCATGAGCCATCACCGATCGCGTCCAGATCGGGCGTGAGACCCACTGCTCCGTTGTACTTGAACGTTCCGGGTGTTCCGGAGGAATAGACACCGGTCGTACCGACATAGTCGGTGGCTCCATCTGTCGTGGCTGGATCGCCGGGCAACAGAGTGCTGGAATATACCGTGTTGAACACGGTGGGGAACTCTGTACCTGGCTGTCCAGCGGCAATGTCAGCGAGCCCGGATAGTGGTCCGAAAGAGAACATAAAGGTCTGCGTCCCGTCGGCCATCGTCGAATAGCCGTCGCCGCCCGATATCTGCTGGCACTTGATAGCGCCATTTACAGTGCCACTGTCTGGCAAAAGATAGCCGTTTGGTCCGGCGCTGAAAGTAGTCGGACCTGTGTATGCAGGCTCGGCATTGTTGACCCCGCTATTAGTCGGATCCGGGTGAGTAACTGTGATGGTTGGACATTGAACGCGGAACGATTGGGCGCGTGCCCAGGTGGAAAGGCCAACTAAAATCGACACTACAAGAAGCTTGCGCAGTGCTCTGCCGCCCATGCAATCCCTCCTAAGTGCTTCCATGCAGTTTCCGGCTACGCATCGGCTTCCGAAATGTAAATCCAACGCGGCCTAACTTTGAAAGCTTCTGAAGAATGCGGCTTCCATTTACCTCCCCTTTTTGCTATTGCGCAAAGATTACTGGAAAGTAATGGTCATGCAATATCGCGATTCGACCACTTGGGTGCGCAATTTAGCCCGCACTCTCAGACTCATAACACATTGATCAGGCGAGAGATATCGGGAAGTAGCACACGGTAACCGAGTCTCTGTTGATCTAGCGATGTGTTCCACTTAAAAGTAATGTAGGAGATGGAGGACGGACGCGTTTAGTCTCCACTTATAACTCTCTCGGTAGAGTCAGCAACAACTGTACCAATGACGATGGGAGAAAGCGGACCTGACTTTGGATGCTTAAGCAGCGAGAAATGTGTTGTAAGTAAAAATGAAAATGAGCACGCGAACGCTGCGATGCGGGCGAAGCAAACGCCCACGCGCGGCCGATTGCTCTTAGCCGCTCATTGTCAACTAAGTATTTGATGTTATCTTGGCGGGCGAAATCGGCGGGAATCCCCGCGGCGAAACTGAGGGATCAACATTTGGAAACAGGATTATCTACCGACTAGCTTGTGCGTTTCGCAGCACATAGCCTTTTCCTCGCAGGGTCTCGATCAGCGGCTGTCGTCCCCCACCGTCGACTTTTCCACGTAATCGACTCATGTGAACGTCAAGGACATTGGTTTTCGGTTCAAATCGAATTCCCCAAATTCGCTCGAGAATCATCGAGCGCGTAACAATCCGGCCGGCATTGCGGCAAAGAAACTCCAACAGCGTAAATTCCTGAGATGTAAGGCGAATTAGTTCTCCTGATCGGGTCACCTCTCGCTGGATCAAATCGAGTTCAAGATCGAAAACGCGCAGGCTTGTCGCATTCTGCCCAGGAGACGAATCCCTTCTGAGGAGATTTCGGAGTCTAGCCAGAAGTTCGCCAAGGGCGAAGGGCTTGGTCATATAATCGTCCGCTTCCTCAAGACCCTTGACCCTTTCATCGATCGATCTTCGCGCCGACAAGATCAAGATCGGCGCACCCACGCCTACCTGCCTTAGCGATAAGATCAACGCGATGCCATCCTGATCCGGCAGACCCAAGTCCACGATCAATACGTCGTAATTGCTTTCGGCCACACATTTCAACGCGGTTCTGGCATCGCCGGCGGCATCTACCTGATAGCCGGCTTCGGTAAGTGCAGCTTTCAGGAACCGTTGTATCTCGAGTTCATCTTCCACGAGTAAAAGTCGCATGACTCACCATGGTTGGTTTGTGTGTGGCCGACGACAAAGAAAACGAGTGCCTTCCTCTGGGGGCTGCAACTCTAGGCAAAAAACTCAAATCTAACCAGGAGAATTGCTCCCAAGTTCGGGCAGGCTATTGGAAGCATGGCCTGCATTCTAACGCAACTCTGATTTTGCGAGCTTCCCGATCGTTCGAATTTCAGGCAACGGCAGAACCGATTTGGTATTCCCTCGCAGCCGCGTGTGCCATTTCGTGGTTAAACTGGGATCTTAGTTCTGGCAAGGATGCCGTGGAGGCTCGTCTAAGAGCATGCCAGGACAGCCACGGCATGCCCAATCTCCTACCGATAGGTTTCAGTCGCGAAATGCGGAAGCTAGAAGCGACAAGGGGATTTCCACTTTCCGAAACCAGAACGAAATCGTCAGGTTTTGTTTTCGTTCTTCGACGACGGAGCCCGTCGAGAATTAGAAACAGTGGGTCAGGAATATCGATATCTCTGTTCCTTCCGCGGTGCATATCCTCAAGCCCGGCCCGGTTCCACCGGGCCCTCACCGCAATGCTCCGTTCGGGAATTATTTCTCCATCAATGTGACGTTCGCAATCAGTCAGGTTGACGTGTCTCCACCGCAGCTCAGAAATCTCCACCATATTCATACCCGTGGTAATGGTGATTAATGCAATCTCTTTATCCGGGTATTGCATTAGGGAAAGTATTGCTTTTATCTGACTGAGGGTAAGATTCTGTTCAGTTTTGCGAATCATCGGGGGGAGCTTAACCAGACAGACCGGATTACTACCGGTGAAGCATCCCTCTCTCTGAGCATGGGAGACGACGGCGTGGACCACATTCCTGATGTGCTTGACGGTCTGGGATGAGTATCCGCGCGCAACTGCAGATGAAATGAGTGATCGAATGTGGTCGGCTTTGAGGTCGCAGAGTCTAACTTCGTCCAGGTAGGGCCAATCCGGGACTGACTTCAACTTTGGATTCGCTGGATTCCCCAAACGGAACATACGGTTTACCGTTCCCGGATTCAGAAGATGTTTCAAAATCGACCGATAATGTGTCTTCCCTGAAAGAGTCTTATGTTCCACATGCTCTGGAATAAACTTGGTCTCAACGAAGAGTGCAAAGGTCATTCTGGAGTCCTGTACCGCAACGTTGTACGAACCCATCGAGGAGGTCTCGATGAGGGATGATTCGTGGAAGCGTTCGCCGAAAGGAACTCCAGGCTTGCCCTGAGGAGCAAAGTTTCCTTGATCACGTAAGTCGGAAGCGATTCCCAGACTACCGCCTTCGTGCGGATTCGCAGGCTTGCGCCAAGGGTTGATGGCCACGGAATGCTCCCCCTCTTTGTTTTCTTATTTGTTACAAAGCAGCGCACGTCGTTTAAATTTGTAACAACATTTGCATCATCCCGCGCAACTTGTTCGTCTCTCTTTGCGGTTTAGCAATGATTACAGAAACTTAACCTATGAGAAATCTTCCTCAAATTAGGTTAGTGACAGTCTGACTAGTACTCTGACCGCATGTATAGGAAACCAACTGTTGCGCTGATGGTGGCAGGCAATATGCGCCGCAGCGCAAAAGCGCCACACCTCTGAACAAAGTCCTCGACCTAAGCCGGGCCGATCAACTGGGCATCCCCCGTTTCTGGTGACCCAAAAGTTACGAACCGCCGGATGCGGACCCGCTTGTTCGGTGGTATGGCAGGGGAGAGCAGGCGACTGCTTTTCCTATGCCGATCTCGATTCTACCCATGGGGCGCGAGAAGCACGCTTGGACACGCGCCCCGAAGCCGCGAAATTTACCCGAAGCAACTTGCTTCCGCGCGGTTGTTTCCTAACTTCCAGGCAGGTCTGCTCCCCTCGCCGCGGAGTTCCCATGGATGTCAAAGGGTTCGTACCCCTGTTTAATCGCAGCTTCGAGGACTGGAACCGACACAACGACACGCGCATGGGCGCGGCCCTGGCTTTTTACACCATCGTTTCGATCTCGCCATTGGTGATCCTGGTGTTGGCGATTGTCTCGCTGGTGTTCAACAAGAATGCCGCCGAGGCGCAGTTGCTGGCGAAGGTGCAGGCGATGGTGGGGAGCCAGGGCAGAGAGTCGGTGCAGGCGATCCTGATGCACGGGCAAAAGCCCTTCACCGGCATCTTCTCTACCGTCGCGGGGGTGATGGTCCTTTTCCTGGGAGCTTCCGGCGTGTTTCAGGAGCTTCGCGCGGGGCTTAACAATATCTGGGAGTCCGATGCGAAAGTTCCTTCGGGGATCTGGGGCATTCTGCGCGAACGGGTCCTTTCCTTCGGGATGGTCCTGAGCCTGGGGTTCGTTTTGATGGTGTCGCTGCTGGTGAGCGCGGCGTTGGCGGCGATCTCGACCTACTTTTCAAATCTGTTGCCGATTTCACCGATTCTTCTCGAGGCGCTCAATTTTCTGGTTTCGTTTGCGGGCATCGGGGTGCTGTTCGCGTGCATTCTGAAGTACGTGCCGGCAGCGCGCGTAGACTGGCGCGATGTGCGGGTTGGCGCCGGGGTGACCGCGCTGCTTTTTACGCTCGGCAAGTGGGCGCTGGGAATCTACCTGGGGAAGTCGAGTCCGGGTTCAGCGTATGGAGCGGCCGGTTCCCTGGTGGTCCTGGTGGTGTGGGTGTACTACTCGGCGCAGATCTTCTATTTTGGCGCGGAGTTCACCCACGTTCATGCGCTGGCCAATCGGAAGCAGCTGAAGCCGTTGTCGAAGGCGGCGTGACAGAGACCGGGAATAGGAAATGGAGATCGGACAGGGCGCGGGGTGTCCGGGCTGCATCTAAACCGTTGGGCACGTCGCAGGGCTGTCTGCGATAGGGGACTTGGGCGGCGCTGAATCGAGCTGACCGCGCAGCGCCGGATATTCCGGGACACCGGGCACGGGGGGCTGGGCGGCGGATCACGGGAGACGGGAAATGAACAGTTCTAGTACTGCGCGGATCCTGTCGCGCCTGTGGTTCCTCGTAATTGCGGTGGTCGCCATCGCGATTCTCTTTCTTGCCAAGGTCCTGTTTCTGCCGCTTGCTTTTGCGATTCTGTTCGCATTTCTGCTTGCACCGGTGGTGAGCCTTCTGGAGAGGTTGCGCCTGGCCAGGGCGCTGGCCGCGATCCTGGTGATCCTGGGTTTTGCGGCTCTTCTGGGTGTAGCCGGATGGATGCTGTTCACCCAGCTGGTGGCGGTAACCAACGACCTGCCCACCTACCGCGACAACATTACGCAGAAGATGGAAGCCATCCACAGCCCGAGCGACTCCGCGTTCTCGCGCGCGCAGCAAGAGGTGGAAAGGCTCAGCGATGAGCTGGGCCTGGCCAACTCATCCGTGGCGATCCACACGCAGGCTGCGAAGACCGGCAACAGGCAGCTGGGCTCGACGCCGGAACGGCCGGTGCAGGTGCGCGAAGTGGCCCGCCCGACAGGCCGGCTGGATCAGCTGGGCGGGATCGTGGAACCGCTGACCACATCGTTTCTTTGTGTCGTCTTCACGTTTTTTGTCCTCCTGCAGCGCGAGGATCTGCGCAATCGCTTCATTCATCTCAGCGGCGTTCATAATCTGAGCGCAATGACGCAGGCCATGAAGGATGCCAGCGCCCGCATCAGCCGCTACTTCTCGCTGCAGCTGCTGGTAAATGTTACGTACGGCTCGCTGGTTTTTGCAGCGCTCTATTTCATCGGCCTGCCGCATGCGCTGCTGTTCGGCGCCATGGGAGCGCTCTTGCGGTTTGTGCCCTACATTGGGGCGCCGGTCGCGGCGTTGCTGCCTACGCTGCTGTCGCTCGCGGTGTTTCAAGGATGGACTCACACGCTGATGATCGTGGGCACCTTTCTTGTGCTTGAAGTGTTCACGGCCAATTACGCCGAACCGCGCATCTATGGCAGGCATACCGGACTTTCTTCGCTGGCGATCCTGGTGGCGGCGGCATTCTGGACCCTGGTATGGGGACCGGTGGGACTGGTCCTGTCAGTGCCGCTGACCGTCTGTCTTGTCGTAATGGGCCGGCACGTCCCTTCGCTCGAATTTCTGACGGTGATGCTCGGAGACCAGCCGGTGGTTCCACCGTTTACATGCTTCTATCAGCGCCTGCTGGCTCATGACCAGCGCGAAGCCGCGGAAATCCTGGAGACCTGCCTGAAAGACGGCGACCTGCAGAATATTTATGATTCCGTGCTGGTCCCGGCGCTGGTGATGGCGCAGCAGGATCGACTGGAGGGCGATCTAGACCAAGCGTCGGGTGAATTCATCCTCCGGACCACGCGCGAGCTCATCGACGAGCTTGCTATCCGCGATATGTCTGAGCCGGAACCGGAGACGAAGGGGGTTCTGCAACACCGGACGGCTCGGGCGGCCAAAGTGCTGTGCGTCCCGGTCCGCGACGAAATTGACGAGCTTGGAGCGATCATGCTGTGCCAGTTGCTCGAGGCCGCCAAGATGGAAGCGGTGGCAATTCCCGTGCGCCGGGTGGATGAGATCGTGGCAACGGTAGCCGCCGAAAATCCCGATGTGGTGTTTCTGTCCGGCCTGCCGCCGTTTGGCATGGCGCGAGCGCACCGCCTGTACCGGAGCCTTCGTTCCAAGAACCCGCACCTGAAGTTGATGATCGGCATATTCGGCTTCACGGATGATGCTGGCAAGGCCTCGCAAAAAATCAGCCGTGAAGACGCGGTGCATGTTTCCACCACGCTGGCCGACGCGGTTGCGCAGGCCCGGTCGATGTTCCGGTCGGCCGAGATCATTGTGGCGCCCGAGCCCGAGCCATCGCCAGTCACCGCGGCCTGAGCCGGGATTGAAGTTGGCGCGAAGGTCAAACGTTAACCTGCTTCTTTGATTTTTTTCGGCACCCATTCGCGCCTTCGGACATCTACGTGTTGAGCTATGACACAACCTGCGACGACACCCACACTGCGTCCTCTTGGAAATTCTGACCTTCAACTATCGCCCATCGGTTTCGGGGCCTGGGCCATCGGTGGCGGCAACTGGGAGTTCGCCTGGGGGCCCCAGGATGACAAGGAGTCCGTGGACGCCATCCATCGCGCTCTTGACCTGGGAATCAACTGGATCGACACCGCGGCCATTTACGGACTGGGCCATTCGGAAGAGATCGTAGCCCGGGCGCTGAAATCCACCAGTTATAAACCGCTGGTGTTCACCAAGTGCTCGATGCGCTGGCGAGCCGACCGCACGATTTATCGTTCGCTGAAAGCGGAGTCGCTGGCCGAGGAGTTGGAAAATTCGCTGCGCCGGCTGGGCGTGGAAACGATCGACCTGTATCAGATTCACTGGCCCGATCCGGCGGAGCAGATCGAAGAAGGATGGGAGACGCTGACTCGGTTCAAGGAACAGGGCAAAGTCCGCTACATCGGCGTTTCGAATTTCAACACGGAGCAGATGAAGCGCGCTCAGAAGATTGCGCCGATCACCAGCCTGCAGCCGCCCTACTCCATGCTGCGCCGCGCCATCGAGGCCGAGATCGTGCCTTTTGCCAAGGCCAACAACATTGGGGTAATCAACTATTCGCCGATGGTATCAGGCCTGCTGACGGGCAAGATGACAGTCGAGCGAGTGGCCGCCCTGCCAGCCGACGACTGGCGGCGCCGCGCGGTTGAGTTCAAAGAGCCCCGCCTGGCCCGGAACATGCGCCTGGTGGAGTTGCTGCGCGAAATCGGCGCAGGACACAACGTCAGTCCCGGCGTGGTCGCGGTTGCCTGGACGCTGCGCCATCCGGCGATTACCGCGGCCATCGTCGGCGGCCGGAGCGCGGAGCAGGTGGAGGGCCTGGCCCCGGCGCTCGAGTTCAGGCTGAACGATGAGGAATACGGGCGAATCAACGGCTTTCTTGAGCAGAATCCCGCCTGATTGACATCCGATCTCATTCGATTTGGCAAAAGGGGTAAGCAACGGGCCTTATACTGCACCATGCGGAATAAAGGCCCTCAATGATTGCATTGGTTAATTACTCCAGGGAGCCAGGCTCGGTTGAGCTTCGGGAGATTCCTGTCCCGCAAATTGGCGAAGACGATGTCCTGTTGAGCGTGGATGCGGTCGGGATTTGCGGTAGCGATCTGCACCAGTACCACGGCAAAAACAGCTGGAACGTGAACTATCCCGTGGTTCTGGGACACGAATTCGCCGGGGTGGTGGCGGGACTCGGCAGCCGCGTATTTGGATTCCGCGAGGGAGATCGCGTGGTCAGCGAGACCGCGGCGGTGCTCCCGCGCGATTCGGCGCTGATACGCCAGGGCCTGTACAACCTGGAACCAGGAAGGTTAGGGTTCGGCTACGGGGTCGATGGCGCGATGGCCACCTTCGTCAAGGTCCCGGCCCGCTGCCTTCATCATGTTCCGGCTTCTTTGACTCAGGAGAAAGCGGCGCTGACCGAGCCCTGTTGCGTGGCCTACAACGCGGTCTGCGTCAACTCGCACATTCGCCCCGGCGAAAGCGTTGCCGTTATCGGTCCGGGCCCGATCGGACTGCTGTGCGCCGCCATGGCGAAGTTGGCGGGGGCAGGCCATCTTCTCGTCATCGGCACCCCGGTCGATGCCAAGCGTCTCGACGTCGCTCTTCAGATGGGCGCAGACACGGTCCTGGGCGCGCACAGCGAGGATATTTCCGGGTGGGTGAAGGGATTCGGGGACGGATATGGAATGAACCTTGTCATCGATGCCGCGGGCGTCTCGGCGTCGCTCAAGTTGGCCCTCGACATCGTGCGCCCCGCGGGACAAATTACCAAGGTGGGCTGGGGGCCGCAGCCCTTTGGCTTCTCGCTCGACCCGCTGGTGCAGAAAGCAGTGACGCTGCAGGGAAGTTTTTCCCACAACTGGCCGGTTTGGGAAGAAGTGCTTTCGCTGCTGGCGGCGGACAGAATCGATCTCGCGCCGGTGCTCAACCAGATCTCGCCGCTGGCGGAATGGCGACAGGCGTTTGAAGCGATGCATGCAGGAGAAATCGTGAAAGGTGTGCTAAAGCCATGACTCAGCCAGCGGCGACCCAGGGCACGCGTCTGAAGGACCAGGTCATTCTC
Source organism: uncultured Acidobacteriota bacterium (assembly GCA_963730805.1). Classification (GTDB taxonomy): domain Bacteria; phylum Acidobacteriota; class Terriglobia; order Terriglobales; family Acidobacteriaceae; genus Telmatobacter. The sequence continues at coordinate 582,299 of CAVSTL010000004.1, forward strand.
GTAACCGGATCGGGGACCGGGATCGGTGAAGGTATGGCGCGCCGGTTTGTCGCGGAAGGGGCGCGCGTGATGCTGCACGACAAACAGGATGACGCACTGCCGGCTCTTGTGGCGGAATTAGGAGAGAGCACGTCGTTCGTGGTCGGGGAACTGGAGGATCCTGCGATCCCCGCAAGGCTCATCGAACAAACCGTGAATCACTTCGGAAGGATCGACGGCTTGGTGAATAATGCGGCGGTAAAGACGCGGGGGGGCATCCTGGATACGGATGAAGATGCCTTCGATCGGACCGTCAATGTCAATCTGAAAGCGCCGTTCTTTCTCATTCGCGCGGCGATTCCCTACTTTCGAAAGCAGGGTGGCGGGCGCATTTTGAACATCGGCTCGATCAACGCCTACTGCGGCGAAATCAGCCAATGCATTTACTCGGCATGCAAGGGCGCGCTGATGACTCTAACGCGCAACCTCGCGGATGCGCACGGAGCCGAGGGCATTCGGGTCAACCAGATCAACCCGGGCTGGACCCTCACGCCCAATGAGCGCGTGCTGAAAGCGACGGAAGGATTGCCCGAGGATTGGCCCGCGCGATTGCCCACGGAGTACGCGCCCGGAGGCCGTCTCTTTTCGCCGGACGACGTCGCATGGGCCGCAGTGTACTTCCTCTCTGACGAAGCCGCTCTCGTGAACGGCGCGGTGCTGGACCTGGAGCAGTATCCCATGATCGGACGGAATCCGCCCAAGGTAATCCCGACGTGAAGCCGAGGCTCGCCGTATTCCCCAAATGCTTCATGGACCAACTATGCGTCGATCACACCATGACCCTGTTCGAATGGATCGAACTCGCCGCCACGCTGCTTGTCGACGGGTTGGAGTTCTACTCCGGCTTTCTGCGGGATGATCCGGCCTTCCTTCACCAGGTGAGGGATGCGCTTGAGAGCCATCGACTGGCGATGCCCATGCTCTGTTGTTCTCCCGATTTCACGCAGCCTGATCCCGCTGTGCTGGCCGCCGAAATTGAACGCGAAAAAAGAATGATCGAGCTGACAGCATTCTTCGGCGGACGCTATTGCCGAGTGCTCTCCGGACAGAGCCGGCCCGGACTCGACCGGCGCGCCGGAGTTTCGCAAGTTGTCAGCGTAATTAAAAGCCTGCTGCCCTTTGCGGAACAACACCAAGTTGTGCTGACCATGGAAAATCACTACAAGGACAACTACTGGGAGTACCCCGAATTCGCCCAGAAGATGGATGTTTTTATCGAGATCGTCGATCAGATCGACTCGCCGTGGTTCGGTGTCAACTTCGATCCCTCCAACACGCTTCTGGCAGGCGAGGATCCGCTGGTGCTGCTGGAACGCGTGAAGGACCGCGTGGTTACGATGCACGCCAGCGACCGTTTTCTAAAAAGCGGAACCGTCGAGGATCTGCGGCGCGAGGAGAACGCGGCGGGATATGCCGCCCGCCTGGCCCACGGCGTAATTGGCAAAGGCCTTAACAATTACGACGCTATCTTCACCGTGCTGCGCTCGGTCGGGTTCCACGCGTGGATCTCCATTGAAGACGGAGTCAACGGCATGGAAGAACTGCGCCAGTCGACGAGATTTCTTCGCTCGAAGATCGACATCCATTTCTCTGAATCGGTGCAGACTCAATGAATACGATCGTCCAGATTTCGCTCGATCTTACCGCCATTCCTGAAGCCATCGACACGGCCCATCTGGCCATGCGCAGCGGCGTGGATTGGCTTGAAGCGGGAACTCCTCTTATCATCGCCGAAGGCATGAACGGGGTTCGCGCCTTACGGTCGGAGTTTCCCGGCGTTCCTATCGTTGCCGACCTCAAGACGATGGATGGCGGATGGCTGGAGGCGCAATTGATGGCCGCGGCCGGCGCCACCCATGTCGTGGTCATGGAACGCGCCCACCCCGAGACCGTGAAAATGGTTGTGAAGGCAGGAAGCGATTTCGGCATCAAGGTAATGGGCGACAACCTCGGCGCAGAAGACAAAGTCGCGTCCGCCAGGCGGCTGGAGGATCTCGGTTGCGATTTCGTGATTCACCACATCGGGTATGATGAACGCCGCGGCCTGGCAGCAGCAGGCGAACCTTGCCCGAGCCCGCTCGATCAGTTACGCGAAATCGTCAATGCGGTTCGGGTTCCGGTCCAGGCCGTGGGAGGCCTCTCTGTCGAACAAGCCATCCGCACCCCGGAATATGGAGCGCCTCTCGTGGTTCTTGGTGCTCCGCTCTCGATCGATCCAAATTCCTTCAAGACCGCCTCGGGAGATCTTGAATCAATTCTGCGGCTGATCTGCGACCGCGTTCATGCCTACCGCGAAAACGCCAATCCATGAAAGCGGGCTGGAGGAAGTCGTGCGAAGAACCAGTTTCTTTTCCATCTCTATCCTGCTTTTGGTTTTCGGGTTCCCATGCGGCCGGGCAACGGCAAGCGAAGTGCGGGTGACCACCGGCGATTGGGTGCTGGCGGCGGACGCGGACACCGGCACATTCTCGATTGATATCGGACCGCTGGGGCGAGTTCTGGAAAACGGACGCTTCCGGGTCCGCGAGGAGAGCGGGCTGCGGCAAGCGAATGGCTGGACGGTCCAGGCCGTCAAAGATGTTCTTGTAATCCGCACCAGTGATCCGAAGATGGAGTGGAAGCTGAGCGTGAACGGAGACCTGTTTCACGTTGCGAGCACGGACTATCGCAGCGTGGTGACGGCCGATGCTCCCTCGAAGATCGATCGCATCGTCGCCCGCCTGCTCGATAAGGCAGGCGCACCCGTGGTGTGGTCGGGAACCGGGGAAGTAGCCGAGGGGTATGGCGGGAGCTACACTCGGAATCCGTCGTTGCTTCCGCGCGTCGATCCTGACGTGATGTATGTTCGGCTGGGGCGGCTGGAGGGGGCGGGCTTCCACAGCCTGTTTGATCGAAGCACTGACATCGCAATCGACTTCCCCGAAGACACCACGCTCGATCGCGACGAAACGAACAACGATATTCTCAAGGCCGCCATTCCAGTGGCGGGCAATGCCATCATTCGCGTCGAGCGCGACTATTACACGCGCCTGCTCGGCGTTCCCTTTTATGCCCGGTACGACGACCGGCGATTCCCCACATCGCCGATAGTCTGGTCGAGTTGGACCAGCTATTACGAAGCGGTCCGCGAGCAGGACATCACCCAAAACGCGGACTGGCTGGGATTGCACCTGAAGCCGTACGGGTTTGCATACGTTGAACTCGACGACGGATACGACCGCGGACCGAAGGGCGAACACTACTGGGTAGAGAATTGGGATGAGAAAAAATTTCCGCACGGCGCGGCCTGGCTGACAAAGTACATTCACGATCGCGGAATGAAAGCCGGGGTCTGGCTGGTGCCCAATTCCTACGCTGGCGCGCTAAAGGAGCATCCCGACCGCTACCTGTACGACAGAAAGGGCGCAGTGGTGCAGGATTACAGCACGCCGGCGCTGGATCAGACCAATCCGGAGACCTTCGACTGGCTCAAGCATGAGTTCGGGGTGCTCGACGGCTGGGGTTTCGATTACTACAAGTTCGACGGGGAGCATGCTCTGCCGAAGTATGCGCCGACGGTCGACGTGAGCCGGCTCCACGATCCGAAAGCGGATTTCCTGAAGACCTATCGCGAGAGGGTAAAACTGATTCGCGAAACCATCGGTCCGGATCGATTCATCGAGTCCTGCCCCGCGGGAACGCCGCTGAACAGCATTGGATTTGTCGACTCATACTTCAACGGGGACGATCTCTACAACAACTGGCAGGGCAGCTACCCGTTATTCAGCTCGATCGTTTCCAACCTGTTCCTGAACCATCTGCTGGTTTACGTGATGCCAGGCGAAGGTATTGAACTGGGCGAGCCGATGACGGTTGAAGAGGCAAGAAAAAAGCGTCCTGCCGTGGTGGTGGAGACGGAGAAGAACCGCGAAGACCCGATGACCGGATTTGGCGTGACGGATGCCGAGGCGCGCACACTGGTGAGCTACGTGGCGATGACCGGCGTGGTCTACCCGCTGGCGAGCGTGATGCCCGAGCTGCCTGACGCGCGCGTGCAGTTGCTGAAGGCGACCATGCCCACCCTCCCCATCATGCCCGTCGATCTATTCAGCCGGGGCAATGACAACAGCTGGGACACGTTCCGTCACGAGCGCCCCGACTTCTACATCCATAACTACCCTGAGATTCTCGATCTCAAGGTGAATGCAGTATCAGGTCGGTACGACCTGGTGGGCCTGACCAACTGGCGCAGTACGCCCGCAACGAGGACCCTGGATTTCGCTTCGAAATTGCACCTTGATCCGGATCGAAAGTATGTCGCGTTCGATTTCTGGAATCAGGCGCTCGCCGGAGTCTTCGAGAAGGAAATGAAGCTGGAAGTCGGTCCGCACGATACGCGGGTGCTCGCCATTCATCCTGAGCTCGGACGACCTCAACTGATCGGAAACTCGCGGCACATCTCCGGATCCTTCTCGGTGCTGGCCAACGACTGGGATAAAGACAATTTGGTGCTGAGCGGGAAATCGCAGACCGTCGGTGATGATCCGTATACAGTTTGGGTTTATTGCCCCAGGGGCTTTACGGTCCGGAAGGCGGAAGGAGCAGCGGCCAGTGGAAAGGCGGTGGCGATCGATCACAAAGTAAAGGGCGAACTCACAGGCATTTCGTTTCGCGGCGGAGGCGAGGCGGTGAGTTGGAGAATTCAGTTCGAACACGGGAAACGGTAACTGCCAGACGCAACACGGAAATTACTTCGGCAACAGACTGCGGGCGATGGAGTCGAGCATGCCGTTGAGGAAATTGATCGACTCGGGAGCGGAGTAGCGGCGGGCAATCTCGAGTGCTTCGTTGATAACGATGGGAAATGGCGTCGCTTTGAATCCGATCATCTCGCCAATCGACATGCGCAGAAGGTTTCGATCGACGGCGGGCATGCGTTCTATGCGCCAGTGCTTGGAGTTCTGCGCGATCAGCTCATCGATGCGCTCGAGGTGCGCGTTCGCGACGCGGAACAGGTCTTCCGCGAAGCCGCGCACTTCGGGCTCGACTTCGTCGCTCGATATCCAGAAAGTGGCATGGACCTGCTCGGGCGTCTGCTTGCCGATGTCGGCCTGAAAGAGCATTTGCATGGCCAGTTCGCGCGACTTGCGCCGCGCCCCCGCACTCACGCCTGACCTGCCAACAGCTTGCGACGCAGGCTCACCATTTCGATGGCAGCGCTGGCGGCTTCGAATCCTTTGTTCCCCGCTTTGATGCCGGCGCGATTGAGGGCCTGTTCAAGGGTCTCGCAGGTGAGCACGCCGAAGCTGTGGGGAATACCGGTCTCCTGCTGCGACTGTCCGATGCCCCGCGCCACTTCGTTGTAGATAGCTTCATAGTGCGCAGTTTCTCCGCGCAGCAGGCAGCCGAGGGTGATAATCGCGTCCACGCGATGGCCGGCCTGGGACGCATCGGCCGCGGTGGCGCGATTGGCCAGCGTGCGCGCCGCGGCCGGAATCTCCCATGCGCCCGGCACGCGCACTATCTCGATATCATCGCGCCGGGCACCGCTGCGCAGAAGAGCATCGAGGGCGCCATCGAGCAGACGATCGGTAATGACGGCGTTCCAGCGCGCCACCACGATAGCGAAGCGCATGCTTGCGGCGGAGAGATCGCCGTGGCTCGCGACCGGCTTGCCCTTGAGCGGATCGTTCCAGGCCCAGAACGTGAATTGGTGGCCGGATTCCGGCTCCGCGGTGAACGTGCGCGCTTGCCAGTGGGTGTCGGCGATGTCGGAGAGGCGCACCGAGGATTCGATACCTTCGCCGCGGAACCATGCAGTCGCGGCCTGGTGGACGGCGTCGAGGGCGGTGACTTCGACGAACACGTCCGTGGTCCCCGGCATTTCGCCGTCGACGAATTCGAGGTTGCCAACGGGCGCCAGAAAGGACGCGCCGCGGCTGTTCTCCTCCTGCCAGCCTTGCCCCGGGGCGAAGCCCAGCGCCGCGAAGAAACTCGCCAGGCGTTCATAGGCAGCTGCGCTCCCGGCGGGCCGCAGAAAGGAGATCCCTTTGATCATGATCTGATTCTATCGTGGAGAAATGGAGAACCCAGGCCTCAGAAATTGAGACCTGGGACCGGAGTTTACGTGGTGGCACGCGGCTTAACAGCGACCACCGTGGCCGGCACCGTACCCGAAGCCGGTATGGTCTTGTTCAGGCAGCCAGGATCGGAACTCGGAACGCAGGGGGGAAGATTGGGGTTGATCTGCTGCTTGTCGGTGAGGGTGGTGGTGTCGATGTAATGCACCAGGTTGTCGCCGGAGGTGGAGACGAAGAATAGGGTGTTGTCCGGACTGAACGCACCTGCAACGGGAGCGGTAATGCTGGATGCGGCACTTCCGCCGAAGGTGATATAGCCAAGGGTCCCCAGCGAGTTTACATAACCAGCCGTCTGCGAGTAGTACGGTAGGGTAGCTCCGGTTGTAGTGCCATTCCCGTTATAGGTGAGAAAACTGAGCGTGTGCCCGGAAGCTCCAGTCCCAGTGGCCACAGCCGCCGGCGATGTGGCAATCTGATTTACCGACACGGCCGGAACCGGGTGTTGCGAATCACCGACAGTGATCTGGCTAACCGAATGGGAGAGCGGGAGGGTTTGGAGGGGGCTCCCGATGTTCAGGGGATTGGCCGTCAGATCCGGAGGAAGACAGTTGTCGAAGGGGACCTTTACGGCAATGTCAGAGAGGGTCAGAGTGCCGCTATTCAGGTCTGCGCCGAGGATATGATTCCCGTCATTGGTAGCAGCGAGCGTATCCGTCCGGATATCAACATAATCGCCGGCCAGCGGCTCGCCTGTGCTGGCATTGAGCTGAGGGTAGAACACCATGCTGTTATACGAGCCTACGTTGCCGGCGGGGCACCAAGTGTGCGCCACCGTCGGGCTACCGCTGAGGTACGTACCAACGCTGGGAACCATGATCGCCAGGCTCTGCGCACCTTTCGACGTTGCGCCGGAGGGAGCGCAGTTTGTTGTGTTGCTGGTCGAGCACGGCAGCTCATACGTCGTCCATCCCGTATTGGCGTTGTACACATACAACGTGTCGGTATGATTCCCGCCCATCGCGGCGCTGTCGGTGATGTACAGGGTCTTGGAGTCCGGAGTCCACTCTGCCGATACTCCCAGTCCGCCGCAGACCACCCCGGGCGCACAGTTCGTTCCGCCAAAGGTGGACGAAATGGTGCCGCTGGGATTGTAGATATAGAAGACGTCGCGGACCTGGTCGTTGATGAGCACCTGGGAATTGTTGGGTGCAACCGCCAGCACCACTCCCGGCACATTCGGATCCTGCTTGCTAAGAGCATTGCCGGTGGTGCTGAAGACCATGAGTTCGTGAGAAGAGCCGAAGTAGAGACTGGTTCCGGTCCGATCCATGATCATCGAATTCGGCACGTAAGGCAGGCGCACTGTGGAACCTACGGTGCCGTTCAACAACTCCACGGGAACGAAGTACTGCGAGTAGCCCGGTGCGCTATACCACACGAAAGAACTGGCGGTGCCGGGCGTGGTGATGGTGACCGGATTACTGGAGATGGGAAGGCCGGTGCCGAAGACGCCCACCTGGTTGATGGGCGCGGGATTGCATGTGGACGGCTGACAAACAGCGGAAACCGAGGCGGTACCGGGAAAGCTGGCGGTGATGGACCCGGTGGCGGAAGCCGTAATGTCCAACGGATTGGTGGACTGGTAGTCGAGCGTCAGGCCCGTTATCGGTTTGCCCGCGGTGTCGATGACATTGGTGACGAGATTTTGAGCGACGCCCTGGGTGACGGTTCCGGTAGTCGATCCGTTGAGAGTAATGGAAATCGACTTCGGCGGGCATGTCGAGAAGTAACCCGCGGCCGATCCCGATCCTGCGATGGAGGCGGTAATTACAGTGGTGCCGGGCAGTTCGGCGGTGATCTGGTTGGTGATCGAGTTGATCGACGCAACCGAGCCCGAACCGGCCACATACGACAAAGTGCCGATGGCCGAGCTGCAATTCGGGATCGAGGACAACGGCACCGGAGTACCGTCGCTTAGGAGGGGGAGATCGCAGGCCGGGTTTTGCGTCTTATCCTGTGTGACCGCTGAGGGTGCGCACATCAGATACTGCTTGCCGTTGCTGCTGAAGCAGGCCTGGGCGTCAAGTTGCGCCAATTGTCCCTGGGAAAGGCATTGGCTCGGGCCGACAAGTTTTATGGTGCTGACCTGCGCGTGGATATAGACCGCCACCGGATTGGAGGTCACTGAATTGGCCGAAGCGGTGATGTAGGCAACCGAATATGGCAACCCATTGGTATCGGGCGCGGGGTTGGGATAATTGCAGATGGTGTAATCGGCGATGCCGCCGCCGGAATTGCGATTCCAGGTGCCGGCGCACATATTGCCGGTGGGAGAAATGTCAACCAGCTTGTTATTGGTGGTGCCGTAGGAATAGCTGGTGACGGAGGCGGAAGTGTTCTTGCAGGTGACGGCGGTGGGAGCCGAGATCTGGCGGGTCTGGCCAAATGCCATGGATAGCCCGGTGGTCTCCGGCTGAAGGGTGATGGCGTAGACCTCGGTGATCTTGAGTCCGTAGCCCGAGCCGTTGCAATAGTTGCCGGCAGGGTTACGGTAGCAACCGGAAATCGTGATTCCCGCAGGAAGCGCTAGAAACAACAGACAGAGAAGCGTCAAAAACCGCCGCATGAATCCTCCCCGCCCCGCCTTCGATCGCTGCGGAACGGTTCCTTCAAAGAAGACATCAGAATAGGAGTTGCAAGACGCCCGCCGACAGACCTTCACTGAGGCTTACCTCGGGCGATTCCGCTGAGGCGCCCGGCACGATCGATGCTGCAGAGGGCCGGCCGACAATCAAGTTTTCTCCAAAGAAAAGTGTATCAGGGCAGGACGAGCAGGCCGCACCCGGCCGGATCGCCCGTGTCCCTCTCTCATAGACTGTTTTCGGCCGGGATGGAAAGCCCGGAAGGGGCGTCATTGACTAACGGGCCGCTTCGTGTTGCGGCATGTGTTCGGCTGTATCGCTGTTTTTGTCTCCAGGCGGCATAAACCGGGCAAACCACTCGACCGCGCGGTCCATCACGTCGCGCCGGTGGGAGGGATCGACGAATCCATGCCCTTCGTTGGGATATACGACCAGTTCGGTATCCACGTGGCGATCGCGCAGCGCGTGCCAGAACTCGAAGGACTGGGGGGCAGGGCACTCGCCGTCGCGGTCACCGACTACGACAAGGGTCGGGGTCCTCGCCTGCTTGATGTAGCGGATGGCCGAGCTCTTCGCGTAGACTTCCGGATCGTCGTAGACGGAAGCGCCGAAGTAGGGAATCATCCACTGATCGATGGAGTTTTGACCGTAGTAGCTTTGCCAGTCGGCAATGCCCGCGCCCGCGACCGCGGCCCTGAAACGATTGGTCTGGGTGACTGCAAACATGGTCATGAATCCGCCATAGCTCCAGCCTGTGAGCCCGACGCGTTTGGGATCCACGGGATATTTGGCGAGAACGGTGTCGACACCGGCAAGGATGTCGCGCAGGTCGCCGTAGCCGAAATCCTTGCGGTTGGCCTGGGTGAATGCCTCGCCCTGCCCGAAGCTGCCGCGGGGGTTGGGAAGCAGGACGAAGTAACCGAGTGCCGAAAATGCATTGGCGCTGAGGCCCCCCGTGGCGCCCCAGTGTGACTCGATCGCAGCCGCCGGTCCCCCGTGGACTTCCACGATCAGCGGATATTTCTTTCCAGGATCGTAGCCCGTGGGAAGCAGGAGCCAGCCCTGCACGCGGAACGAATCGCTCTTCCAAGTGAGCGAAACAGCCTTTCCCCATGCGGGTTCCACCCCATCGTTGAAGTGGGAAAGCTGCATCACGCTTTCAAGTCCCGACGTCATCACAGTACCGGGCCTGGCGCCGTAGATCTCCATGGGATGATCGAACGTGCTGGCATGAAAGACGAACAGCGAATGATCGGATGTGGCCGAAAGGCTGTGGGAGATGCGGCCATCGCCGACGCTGCCGGGGATGCCCAGGATCGGCGAGCCGAACGAAACGGCGCCGTCGCCGGTGCGATCGCCCTCAAGCCTGACACGGATCAGCTGAGTGTTACCGCCGGCGTTCTCACAGACAAACAGGTACTGGTTGCCATCCCACTCCAGCCAGGCCGGGGATGTGGGCCTTCCCGCGGTAAGATCGCGCGGGGTGCCTCCCGAAGACGCGATGATCCACGCATCGCCACCGGTGGAGCCCTGATCGCTCATCAGGCCGCCAATGAATGCGATGGCCTTGCCATCAGGCGACCAGCGCGGGACAGCGATCTGCATGCCGTGAAGCGGTCCGGCGACTTCGGCGGGAGCGAGGATTGCGCGGGGCGTTTCGGAGGTCTCGGAAGCGGGCCGCGAAGCGTCGAGCTTTTGAGTGTAAAGCTTTGCGACCCACCAGTTATTTTCGCCAGGAGGGTTGGCGGCGATGTATGCGAAGCCCTTGGAATCGGGCGCCCAGTCGAACTCATAGATATGCAGATTGGCCGGAGTCACCTGCTCGGGAGCTTCGGGCGAGGCCACGTCCATCGCGGCTACGGCGATGCGCTGAATCTCGACGCCGTCCTCGCCGATGACGCCAGAGGGGGGCTTCATTGCCGCCAAGGCCCCGGCCGGACGGGTGGCTCCTTCGACATATAGAAAGGCCACTCGAGTCCCGTCCGGAGAGAAAGCTGGCTGATTCATGTAGCCGCGCAACTCGGTGATGCGCCGGGCCGGAGTGCCATCGAGCCGGGACAGATACAAGTCCGCCTGTTCACCGGGCTTGGCGCAGTCGGAGAAGAAAGCCAGCGCCTTGCTGTCGGGCTTCCATGCAATTTCACTCTCGCGGCAATGCTCATCCGGCTGAACGCCCGCAGAGATCCGATCTGCCTTCTTCAGGTCATCGATGGGCGCAACGAAGATATCTCCGCCATCTCTCAACCCCTGAACCCAGGCGACCCGCTTGCCGTCGGGGGAAACGGCCACCTGTCCCACCGAGCGGCCGCGGTTGAGCTTATGCAGAACATCATCGATTTGCGCACGGTCGAGGGGAGGGGATGCACTTTGTGCGGCCAGTGTGAAAGCAAGGGAGACGGCCCCGCCGGCTACGAAACCTCTCAGGAGCGCGCTGCGCCAAAGCGAAAAAAACATACGGAGATGCTATCAGCGCAATGGGGAAACCGGTACAGAGATTAGCGGTCGGCCGTCCGGTCCTGGAGTAGATCGTTGTCCCGGAACAATCCGGCTCAGCGTCTGGTTTTGACTTTCCGCATTCATCCATCTAAGAACGGTCTTATGGGATATGGCCGGCGGCTCACGTCTGGCGTTTCTTGGATAGACTCGCTACAACGCGAAGCTTCCACTGCCAGGGCAAATCCGGAAGTTCTGTGTGTTTGAAATAGCGACTTGAAGTTTCCGGTATAATCGTTTGAGCGCGC
>CAVSTL010000005.1:0-77558 GCA_963730805.1 uncultured Acidobacteriota bacterium
CGGTCGCCGGGTCTATTTTCGTACGTCAGAGATTGCAAACGTACTGGACGCACGGTGACGTTGAAGAGTGTCCTCTGATCTGACAAGCATTCAGTCCATACTCTGGCAGTTCAACCACGACGATCAACCTGCGGAAGATCGGCCGTCGGCGCGAGGGCAATCCGGCACCGAATGGGAGTGGCACGAAAGTCGCCGCCACGAGCAGGCGAGAGAGAAATTCTGAAGTAATTCTCTCGCTGGCGGAAGCTATCTACACCCACGGCGCTGTAGACGCGGATGCGCTCGGGTTCATGGCAAGGATGCTTGTTCAGACTACCCTCCCTCACCGGGCGCAGCCCGGAAAGCAATACACGCGTACTGATGGCGACGTGACCCTCTCGATCACGGATCTGGGAGGCGCAGGGCTCCCATACGGCGCGTATCCCAGACTAATTCTCGTTTGGATGACAACCGAAGCTCTGCGAACGGGTGAACGGAAGCTGGAGCTTGGACGTTCGCTATCGAGCTTCATGGGGCAACTCGGCTTGCAATGTACTGGCGGTCACTGGGGAACGATTCCGCGGTTTAGGGAGCAGATGGAGCGTCTCTTCGGCGCTGCGATCTCGACACGATGGAAGCGGGACCAAAACGGGCAAAGCAACACTGGAGGTTCCAATCTCCTGTTGGCAGAGGAGTTCGATCTCTGGTGGACGCCGCAGAAGTTGCCGCAGGCCCCCGTTGGGCAGTCGAGCGTCACCCTTTCACAAAAGTTCTTCGAACAGCTTGTCGAGGCTCCAGTCCCACTCGATCTGCGAGCCATCAAAGCCCTAAAAAGGTCGCCGTTATCACTTGATCTGTATGCCTGGGCGACTCGGCGCGTCAGCTATCTGAAAAGGCCGCTGCGCATTTCGTGGGCATCTTTCCAGTTGAGTTTCGGGGCTGGCTATGCTGAGACCCCACAAGGGAAGTCTCGATTCCGGGGAAATGCGATCGAAGCGCTACGCCGGGTCAAGGTTGTCTATCCGCAGTTGAGAATCGAGATTCAACCAGACGGAGTTTTGCTTTATCCATCGCTGACGCACATTCCAAAATCAGCACAATAGCGGTCACTTTTTCATTGAGCCGTGCGAGGTTCTAGGAATTTCGATATGGGTAGATTCCCTTGGCATCCGACAAACCCTGGAGGTTTTCCACTCATGCGAGCGATCACTACAGGCTGTTAAATATAGGGTTCAATACAAGGAAGATACAGGGTGGCGAGCGAACCACTGTGTTTTGAGGCCCTTGAACCCATCTCGTACCCAAGATATGCGTGAAATATACCCTGCTTATGCGTGTTGGTGTCCTCTCGATACCCAAATTATGCATAAACGGGTACCCCGCTTATGCGTGGAAGCTTGCGACATTCGAACGGGAATGTGCAAAGTGCGCCTTTAACCGCCGGTCAATATTCCCACTCTTCGTGTCGTACAGGCAATTGATTGAGTTGTTCCCGCCGCAGCCGCCAGTTCGGCATAAATTTATCCATCATCGCAATGAAGCGAGAATTGTGTGTGGGCTCCAGCAGATGCACCATCTCATGCACCGTCACATATTCGAGACACTCTTTTGGCTTCTTGGCCAACTCTGTGTTGAGCCGAATGGTACCGGCAAGGTGATTACAGCTCCCCCACTTGGTCCTCATCTGCTGAATATAGAACCCATGAACTGTAACGCCGATAATTGGGGTCCATCTCTCGATTAGCAAGGGTACAGCGGCTCTCAATTGGCTCCGGTACCATTGAGCGATAGTTTCCCGCTTCTTCTCCTCGGTCGTATCCGGCCATACGTGCAATAGAAGACGGTTATGTTGAACCTCAATAGACTGGATCTGCTTGCTCTCGATCACCCTTAAGAGGTGACGCTTGCCCCAAAGATAATGGCTCTCCAAGTCCAAGAATTCCCGGGGAGTTCTCGATCCTGTTCCTGAAGCTTCCTCTGCTGCTGCTTAATCCAGTCCAGCTTGGAGATTGCGAAAACGCGAACAGTGTCCAGGTTCATCCGCATCGGGGCAGAGATCCGCACTATCCCGACCGGCGGGTAGACGCTGAGATGGACGTTCTTGATTTTCTTGAACGTCACGTCCACCGCAATCTCTCCGAGATCAAGCCGCTCCGCCATCAGTATTCGCCCTGCGCCTTCACGATGAGGAAGATGCGCTCGACCTCCGCGGCATCCTGCACAACTCCGTAGATTGCTGCCTTGATGACCTGCTCACGCGACTGAACTCCGCGCCAGCCGTCAGGCCGCACATGCTTCACGCACTCGTCGATCTGCAACGCCAATGCGTCGTTCTGGCCGAGATTATTCCATAGAGCCCGCTTGCCTGGGGTATTTAGTTCCTCAGGTGTCCCTTCAGCAAGTCCGGCCTCCACCTTCGCGGCCAGGGTGGCAATGCGCTAGGTACTCCTCGTATTCGATGGCCTTGGCCTTGCGGGCAGCGATAATCTCGTCGAGCAGCGCAGACATCTTCTCGTAATACGCGGGGTCGTTCAGATGCTCTTTGACGATCTTCCGCCGGACGTTGTTCTCGATCACCTCGGAGATTGCATTCCTGTCACCCTTCAACCCGCCGAGTTGTGTGGAGACCCTCAATGTCCTGCAAGTCTTCGGGCGTCTGGCTGTCGATGTACCGCGGCAGATTGAGGTTGAAGTCGTTCTTCTCGATTTCATCGACGGCAACCATGCGGGAGAAGCGCGGCACTTCCAGCTGCCGAGTGAAGACGTCCACGATTTTGTGGATGTCCTGGTCGCGGAGGCGGTTCTTGGGGCCGTCTTTCTTGAAGCCCTGGCTGGCACCATCATGAAGATGCCTTCGCTTGCGTGGGCTTCTCTTTGTCCAGCACGACGATACAGGCCGAGATTCCGGTGCCATAGAACAGGTTGGCGGGTAGCCCGATAATGCCCTTGATGTACCCTCTGCGAACAAGCGCACGACGAATTTCGGCCTCAGCATTACCTCTGAAGAGGACTCCATGAGGCAGGATGCACGCCCCTTTGCCAGTGCTACGGAGCGAACGGACGATGTGCAGCAGGTAGGCGTAGTCACCCTGTTTGGCGGGAGGTACGCCGAAAGACTCAAAGCGGTCGAAGGGATCTTTGAGCGGATTCAAGCCGGTGCTCCAGCGCTTGTCGGAGAACGGCGCGTTACCAGAAGAACACGTCATTCGTCGCCCCAAAAAAATCCCATTGTTTATATTGCGAAATCTCTGCGATCTGTGGCACATTTATATTGAAATGTACATCTCACTTGTATGAGATGCAAATTCGACTCATGACTTCGAGCGCGTTGACGATTTTCGCTTTCCGTATGTGACCGTTCGCGGGACGGGACGGTTCAAGATCCTGCAAAAAGCTCGATTAGCATGCTGTCTTTGGGCGACGAATCATCGGTCGTTATTGCCAGAAAAGCGAGGGGAAGCACATATGTTTCGCAGACAAACCGTCGAAATGGTGTCAAATGGAGTCATTGCTAGGCGGCTCCTGAATGTCAGGGAGGCTGCCCAATACCTGGGACTCGAAGTGGACACGGTCTACAAAAAGTCCAGGTTGCGGGAGGTCCCCTGCGTCAAGGTCGGTCGATGCGTTGCGGTTCGATGTGAAGGCACTTGAGCAGTACATCGAGCAACACTCGATCCAAACCATTGACTAAAGGAGAAGCAATCTATGTCTGTTGTGAAGTTGCGTGAAGGTTTGTACGAAGTTCGATGGAGGGAAGGAGGTCGACAGAAGACCAAACGGATTCATGGCGGCTATGACCTAGCCCGCAAAGGTCCTACGGAAAAAACTGTCGACGCGAGACGAAAACCGGCATCTCGACGTAAAGAAGGAGATCAACTACCGGATGACTGAATTGATCGATCGTTACTGGACGCACTACGGAAGCAAGAAGGCTTCAGCAGATCGCGAGAAGAGCATCGTAGAAGGGATTCGATCTGAACTGGGTCGGAAGTTCGTACGGGAGGTTGACGGTATAGCCGTGCAGCGCTGGTACGAAAAGCTCACTGGAGTTCGTGGTCTGGCTGACAACACCGCAGTGCGACACTTCAACGTCATGCACCACATGATGGAGAAGGCATCGACAATTTGGTCCAAGGAGACCGGCATCGACCGAAATCCGGCCGATCTGGTGGAGGTAAACCGCCCGGATGATTCACGTGAGCGTTACCTTTCGGAAGATGAACTCCACCGTTTGAAGGTAGCCTTGGACGAAAAAATGTTCAGGAAAGGCACAAAGGACATTAATCAGACGAATCTTCGGATGAGGCTCATCGTGTTGATCGCCGTATCAACGGGGATGCGCTCAACCGAGATTCACCGGCTCCGGTGGTCCGACGTGATGTATAGCGAAGGGCTGTTGGCAGTTCGGGCAAGGCTGAAGAATGGGAAGGTGCGTTACGTCCCCATGTCGTCGGAGCTGGCCGAGGAAATTCGGCGGTACCCAGCGGTGATCGATCAGGATCGGATTTTTCCGCCGAAGGGGGGACCAACGAGCCGGCGTCAGCGACTGGAAGGAAGTTTTGAGGACTTGCTCGAAAGAGCGAAGATTCAGGACTTCTGGTTCCACGATCTGCGTCACACCTTTGCGTCCTGGTACATGATGAACGGGGGCGATCTTTACGAGCTCGCGAAGCTTCTTGGTCACGCCAATATCAAGATGACCGAACGCTACGCCAAGCTGGGACGTGCGCATATCACCAAGACCGGCAATACAGCCAAGGTGATATGGAGCATGTTGGATAAGAAGCAACCAGTGCAGGAAGAGGACGACGTACACGACCACCGCTCGAACGATGGTCGTGTATTGGTCGTGTGACTCAAACAGCAACTCTTTGGTCGCCGCTAAGTCCTTCAGAATGTGGTGGCCAGGGACGGGATTGAACCGCCGACGCCGGCCTTTTCAGGGCCGCGCTCTACCACTGAGCTACCTGGCCTCAGTGCAGACTACGAACGTTGCAATTTCCTGTGCGGGGATCCCGAACGGGTCGGTAAAGGAAGGCGTCTTCCGCGAACAGAGCGCTGCAACAACCTGGCTAGTATAGCAACTCCCGTCCGGTGCGCCAAACCCTGCCCCTCCCGCCCAGACTAGCTTCTGCCTGATCTTGGCATTGAGAACCTTCGCGAATTTTCCAACCCAGAGAATTCCCTTCCCGCTCGATCTCGAGACCGTACACTGGAAAACAATTATGCGATCCCCGGGTTTTCGTCATTCCTGCCTTGCCCTGATTGCCGGGCTTTGTCTCAGCTCAGGCGTATCTGCTGGAGCCCAGTCGACTTCCGCCCAGGCAAAGGTCCCTTCATCGCGCCAGGACGGAGCAGCCAAGGTGGGCAAATCGCGTGCCGCCCTGGCCTATGTGGCCGCAGTCCGCCAGGGCCCGCTGGCGCTGCATGCGTTTCTGGCCGGGTTTCCAAAAGGCGCCGACCTGCACGTCCACCTAAGCGGGGCGATCTACGCCGAAACCTTTATCCGCGACGCTGCCGAGGACGGTCTTTGCGTCGATCCGGCGGGACTCAAATTCGTCAAGACGTGTGACCAATCGATGGTTCCGGCCGCGCGCTTCGGCGGTGTGCTCACTCCGCCCGATCAGGACCTCTACGACCGTCTGATCAACTCATTTTCCATGCGCAGCTTCGTGCCGACCGCCTCGTTCAGCGGCCACGATCAGTTCTTTTCCACATTTGGCCGCTTTGGCGGCATCGACAAGCGCCACACCGGCGAATGGGTCGACGAGGTGGCCAGCCGCGCCGCGGCGCAGAACCAGCAATATCTCGAATTGATGGAGACTCCGGCATTCAGCCACGCGGCTGCCATTGCGCACGAGATCGGCTGGCCGACCGAATCGGCAGCGATCGATTTCGGACGCATGCGCCAGTCGCTACTCGATCACAGCCTGCGCGACGAGGTTGCGGCCGATCGCAGCCACGTTCGCGAAATCGAGGCGCGCCGCAAGGAACTGGAGCATTGCGGCACCCCCCAGGCGGCGCCCGCGTGCACAGTCGAAATTCGATATATCTACCAGGTCCTGCGCGGCTGGGCCCCGGAGCAGGTCTTCGCGCAGACGCTGCTCGGATTCGAAACCGTGCAGCAGAGTCTTGACGAGAACGACCACGGCTTCGTCGGGCTTAATTTCGTGATGCCCGAAGATGGCTTCGTCTCCATGCGCGACTACACGCTCCACATGAAGATGGTCGAATACCTCCACAGCCTTTATCCAAAGGTGCACATTTCGCTGCACGCCGGCGAGTTGGCGCCGGGCCTGGTCCCGCCCGAGGGTCTGCGCTTTCATGTGCGCCAGGCTGTCGAACTTGGTCACGCTGAACGAGTCGGACACGGCGTGGACGTAATGTATGAAGACCGCGCCGCCGAATTGCTTAAGGAGCTCGCGCGCAGGCACGTGATGGTCGAGATCAATCTCAGTTCGAACGATGGGATCCTGGGAATCAAGGCGCCCGACCACCCGTTTCCCCTCTATCGCGCGGCACATGTTCCCGTGGCGCTCTCCACCGACGATGAGGGCGTGAGCCGGATTGACATTACCCGCGAGTACGTCCGCGCGGCTCTCGAATATCACCTCGCCTATGAAGACCTCAAGCAGCTCGCCCGCACCGGCATGGAGCATGACTTCCTATCCGGCGAAAGCCTGTGGGCGCGCCCAGACGATTTCTCCAGCGCGGCCGCGGCCTGCAAGGGACAGCCATTGGGCGTGGAAAAGCCGTCCCCTGCCTGCAGCAAGTTCCTCGACGGCAGCGAGAAGGCTTCCGCCCAATGGGAGCTGGAGCGCCGGTTCCATGAATTCGAGGCAAGATTCTGAAGGCAAAGGTCCCGTGGCCTTCCCCCCGGCCCGGGTACTCCAGAGCCCGCGCTGAGCGCAGTTGAAGGATTTTGGGTCAATGCACGGGTGTGCGTTCACGCCAGCGCTCGAATATTGCCTGTCCGATATCCCACGCCAGTTGCAGAGCGACGATTGCCGAAATCAGCAGTAAGACCATGTGAACGCCGCTGTTGAAGGAATTCAGGGCCACGCCGTAACGGGACAAATCCGTATCCGGGTGTTTGAGAAACGCATAGACACGGTCGGGCGCGTTGGCCAGCAACAGAACGGGGATCAGGCCGAATGCCTTGAAGAGAATGAGCTGCACCCGGTTTTTCCGCTGCCATGCTCCGCTCAGCAGATCGATGCATTTCCCTCCAAGCTGGATTACGTTCAGAGCCACGATCCACCAGTAGGCCGTCATCCAGATGGGCGCCGGGTGGAATGGTGAAGCATGGAGGTAGGCGATGCCCGGGCCGAACATCAGAAACGGATATTCAGGAACCAGCAGCAGCCAGCCGAGGAAGACAAACCCGAAGATCACTTCGGTGACGGCCTGCGCGTAGCTGCGGCGCTTTCGCCCGGGCACCTCGGCCGGGGCAAGCGCCGGCAGATCGCCCGGCGACCATTTCGCATAGAAGCCGGCAATGGGCGGGCATTTCTCCGGATAGCGAGCGGCGACGTACTCGATGGCTGCGAAAATCAGTGTGATCCACCCAGCCGTCTGGATGAGGACGGACGGCAGTCGACCGGCGGCCGCTGCCACCGCGCTTGCATTTGCCGATCCCAGGACGATGATGATGGTGCTGACCAGGATGTAGATCCCGATAGCCCACATCGACGCCAGCCGCAACACATACAGATAAACCGGATAAATAGCCGGCCCGATCAGGTATTGCTGAGGCTGGTAGTGGGCAGCCATCTGCACCGGGGACCCGAGCCCCCGGATCCATGCTTCCCCTTCGGCAGGGCTAAGCGGCCGGCCCAGTTCGGCTTCCTTCTCGTCGAGTTGAGACTCCAGGTTGGCGCGAAGTTCTGCGGTGATGTCGTCCTGCCGCTGCCAGGGCAGGTGCTTGCGGACGGCTTGGAGATAACGGTCGAGGAGTTCCATGGCGTCTTCCTTCTTCGGTCACAAGATCTTGGTAATCGCTGTGTTGATGGCCTGCCACTCTTGCAACAGTTGCGCGAGCAGTTGCTCGCCGTCGCCGGACAGGCGGTAAAACCGTTTGTTGCGCTTGTCTTCTTCGCGCCACTCGCTGGTCAGCAGTCCCTGCGATTCGAGCCGGCGAAGAAGCGGGTAGAGCGTGCTTTCGTCGATCACCAGGCCATGGTCGGCAAGATCCTTGCGGAGCGTGTAGCCGTAATGCTCGCGGCGTAGCTGCACCAGCACCGCAAGGGTCAAACAGCCGCGCCGGAGTTCCAGGCGAAGGTTCTCGAAAGTGCTTTCGGGGAGCGTCATACTGTTCCTCGTACACTGTACATCAACTACTGTATGATACACAGTGTGTGACGTCAAGTATCTTTTTAAAAAAATCTGGCTCAAAAGCGGTGTCTAAGATCGCCCTCGTTGACCGGCGGGAATCTCGTCACAGCGTCTCGAGAGCAACTTCGAAGTTGGCTCGCTGAAGACGGAATCAGGCTGCCCCGGTCTTGAGGTTCTCCGTCCGGCTAAGACTTACAATTTCTGCCATGGATAACGAGCGCATTCGGGCCATTTGCATGGCGCTGCCGCACGTGGCGGAAACCCTGAACTGGGGACATCACCTGGTTTACTGGGCCGCCGACCGGGAGATTGGTGGCAAGATGTTCGCCATCACCGATCTCGACGGGACCGGCTTTGGGGTGCTTTCGTTTCACTGCGGTGCGGAGAGATTTCATGAACTCCTGGAAATCGAAGGAATATCGGCTACTCCCTACCTGGCCAAGGCGCACTGGGTATCGCTGGAACGCTGGGATGTGCTCAGGCCGCGCGAAGTCGAGGAGGAACTGAGCCGTGCCCACGCGCTGATCTTCGAAAAACTGCCCAAACGAACCAAAGCCGTGCTGGCCATGCCGGAAAAGGAACGAACCAGGTTGATTCGGGAGCGGAAGAAGGCGCTGGCCGCGAGCGCGAGAGCAAAGAAGGCCAGGTAAATCACTGGCAGATTGGGAACGATTTCGCGGCGTGATTCGTAATCTGGAAGGAAGCGGCGCAGGGATACTGCGCTCCGCGGGAGAAGCAAATGGTCAAGTTTCTGTTGTTTTGCATTCTGCTGATACTGTGCTGGCCGCTGGCGCTGGTCGCGCTGCTGCTCTATCCGCTGGTGTGGCTGCTCCTGCTTCCCTTCCGGCTGGTAGGAATTGCCGTAGGCGGCGTGCTGGAACTGGTGCGCGCGATCTTCCTTCTCCCCAGCCGCGTCCTCCGCGCGATCTGACCTTCCAGATTCACCTTTGAGCACGGGGATGCAGTCAAAGGCGCCCTGGGCCGCTCTCGCGCTTTACTGAGCGTAGAGCGAACCTTTACGGTGGCCGTATGGGTCTTTCCCTGGTTTTGGACGACAGAGTGGTCCTGGTAACGGGCGGATCGCGCGGCATCGGCGCGGAAATTGTGAGGGTCTTTTCCGAGGCCGGGGCGCGTGTGGCATTCAGCTACCGTCAGGCGCGGGAGCGGGCCCAGGCTCTGGCATCGCAGTGCGGTGGGGCGGGGCGGTGTGTGGCTATCGAGCAGGAACTGGGCAATCCCTCCGAGGGGCGGACCCTGGTGGCTGCCGCGATCAAGGCGTTCGGACGGCTCGACGCACTGGTCGTCAATCACGGAGTTTGGCCGGCTCAAGATGCGCCCATCGCCCAGATGGCGGAAGAGCAGTGGCGAAACACGCTGGCCGTGAATCTTGACTCGGTATTCGGCCTGGTCCAGGCCGCCGTGGCGCAAATGGAAAAGCAGGGAGCCCCGAAGACACCCGGCGATGCCACTGGCCACATCGTTCTGATCAGTTCGACCGCGGGCCAGCGGGGAGAGGCCAACCACGCCGACTACGCCGTGACCAAAGGCGCGCTCATCAGTCTCACAAAAAGCCTGTCGAGCGAGTTGGCGCCTCGGGGAATTCGGGTAAACTGCGTAGCGCCGGGATGGGTGACAACCGAGATGTCGGCTCCGGCGCTAGGCGATCCGGAGCTGGGGCCGAAGATTGCCGCGGGCATTCCCATCGGCCGTCCGGGCTCTCCCCGCGAAATCGCGGGGCCGGTGCTGTTTTTGTGCACGCCCCTTGCCGGCTTCATCTCCGGCGAAGTAGTAAACGTGAATGGCGGGTCTGTACTGGTGGGATGAGGCAGGGACCGAGGGTACAAGGACGAAACAAATCAGGGAACCACAGAGTGCTTGTTTGTTGTTCCCTTGGTCCCTTGTTCCCTTGGTCCCTTAGTCCCTTAGTCCCTTGGTCCCTTGGTCCCTTGGTCCCTCGGTCCCTTGGTCTTGGTCCCGGTAACTTGGAGGAGAGCGAACTTGGCACGGAGGATTTTGATTTTGACGATCGGCGCGTTGCTGCTGAGCGCCCCGTTCGGCGCACGCACGCAAACGCCACAAGCGGCCAGTCCCGCCACCGACGATGCCGCCAAGAATGCGGCGCAGGCGCGGGCAGTGCTCGACGCGATGATCAAGGCCATGGGCGGCGATGCGTGGCTAAACATGAAAAACCAGGTCCGCGAGGGCCATATTGCCGCGTTCTTCCACGGCAATCCCGACCCGGGAACGACCAAGTTCTACGAATTCCACGCCTGGCCTGACCATGATCGCACCGAATTCACAACCCATCGCGACGTGGTTCAGTTCTACGTCGGACGCGAGGGCTGGGAAGTAACCTATCGCGGCAAGAAGCCCTTGCCCGCCGACCAGCTGGAAGACTACCTGCGCCGCCGCGACCACTCGGTAGAAACCGCGGTGAAGGTGTGGCTCAAGGACCCCAACACCATCCTTATATATGAGGGCCAGAAATTGGCCGAGCGCCACCTCGCCGACACGGTTACGCTGATTTCGGCGCAGAACGAAGCCATCACCATCATGGTGGATTCGCAAACCCATCTGCCCTTGCGGCGGTCGTTTCAATGGCGCGATCCCGTCTACCACGACAAGAATACCGACGCCGAGGAATACGATGGCTATCGCCCCGTGGACGGCATCCCCACCCCCTACACCATCAGCCGCTTCAAAAACGATGAGATGGTGCGCCAGCTTTTTGTCGACAAGGTTTCGTTCAACCAGGACCTGCCCGGCGATTTCTGGAACGTCGACACCGCGGAACGGCGCATCAAGAAGTAACTTGCTATAGCACAGACGTGGTAGAGGGTAATGGCTCGGACCTGTCTTGTGCCCCGGCTTGCCGCAGCGTAAAAACAAGGTGCAGTTCTTTTTGGGGAGAGCGTTTACGACGCACGACTGCGCTCTCTCTTGTTTTTCTTTCCCAGGTCGCCTTGGTTTTCTCGCGGAGCGCCATGCCCAATATTGATCTAGAGCCCATACAGAACTGCGCGCTACCGCTGGCCAGGTTGCAGCCTGTTCTGGCCGAACCGGCGCCCGCTCTCGCACACGCAGCGCAGAACCTCCTGGAGAGCGTAGACAACGATCTGCGCCGCCACATCATCGCCTATGCCAACCGCCGCGATGTTCAAACCGGCCTGCTGAATTTCCACTCCTTTCTCGCAGAACTCGATTCTGTCCTGCGTACGCTGCCGCTGGCCCAGGAAATGGCGGTGGTCTGGTTCGACGTCCTCAATGTCCGCCGGGAATTCGCGCTGTGGGGCGTGGAGGCTTCGGAACTGCTGGTGCGCAGTGTCGCCGACGCTTTACGGAGCTCGGTGGATGCAGGCACCCTGCTGGGACGCTTTGGTGCTCGCTGTTTTGTGGCCGCTGTGCCCGCCGCAAAATCCGATCCGGCCGCCCGTCATCGCCTGCAGGACCTCTTGAACGCGCTGCTGGAACTGGGAGCCAACGGGATGGACGCGACTCCGGAAGTGGCCGCCGGGGTAGCCTTCTTTCCTGCCGACGCCAACCGCGGCGAAGACTTGTTGCGGTATGCCAGCCTGGCCTCCGCCCGCGCGCGTTACACGCGAAGTTCGTCGGTGCTGAGCTTTCAGCCCGGCATGAAGAAACTCCTGCTGCGCAGCCATCTGCTCGAAACGGAAATGGGCAAATCGCTCGAACGCGATGAATTTTCCATGCTCTACCAGCCCAAGATCGATTTGAAATCCGGGCAGGTGCTGGGCGCCGAAGCATTGATGCGCTGGCAGCATCCGGAGTGGGGCGCCGTGCCCCCCTCGGAGTTCATTCCCATCGCCGAACGCTCCAACCTGATCCAGCGCGTGTTCGATTTCAGCCTCAAATCGGCGCTCGAAAACACGCGGCGATGGATCGAGCTCGGAATCGCGCCGGCCATCATCTCTGTAAACGTCTCCGCGGCCAACCTTCGCCGCGATGACTTCGCGCGGCGCGTCCGCCGCCTCATGGCCGACTTCCCCATCGAGCCCGTCGAACTCGAACTCGAAGTCACCGAAACCCTGCTGCTCGATGATGAAGAGCTCTTCACCGCTCGCATGCGCCAGTTGAAGACCATTGGGGTTCGCCTGGCTATCGACGACTTTGGAACCCGGTACACCGGCTTCAATCTGCTCAAGCGGCTTCCGCTCGATGCGATGAAGATCGACCGGTGCTTCATTCGCGGCATCCACCAGTCGTCCGATATGCACACGCTGTGCAGCACCATCATCGCCATGGCTCGCCACATGAAACTCCGCACCGTGGCCGAGGGCATCGAAGAACCGGAAGAACTCGATGTGTTGCAGCAGATCGGGTGCGATGCGGGGCAGGGATACCTGTTCGAGCGGCCCATTGCGCCGGAAGCCTTCACGGCGTTCCTGCGGGAGTGGCCGCAGCGGCGCACAACGCTGGGATTCGGCGCCCAGGGCCGATTCTCCCGGCTCGAGCCGCACTATCGGGCCGGATAGAGCGAAGAACCGTACGAAGTGCCATCCCTTGCGAGGATTGGGGGGAATACCGCACCCAAGACCCCGAAAGGGAATCAGACCAGTCAAATAAGTACGCCAATCTGGCTGTATCCTAGAACACAGGAACATGTATCAAGACGCAGGGAACCGCGGGGAAAAACTCTCCACTGTGAAGTCGGCGGTGGTGCAGTACGGCATCTTGGTCATCATGCTGGCCCTGGCCGCGGGCCTGTGGCGGCTGCAGGTGCTGGGCGCCAGCAATTTTCGCGAGCT
Source organism: uncultured Acidobacteriota bacterium (assembly GCA_963730805.1). Taxonomy (GTDB): domain Bacteria; phylum Acidobacteriota; class Terriglobia; order Terriglobales; family Acidobacteriaceae; genus Telmatobacter. The sequence goes on from CAVSTL010000005.1 coordinate 13,080, forward strand.
GGCCGAGCAGAACCGCATCCGCAAAGTCCCCATCCTGGCGGCGCGCGGCAAGCTCTTCGACCGCGACAACCGCCTTCTGGTCGACAACTATCCCTCCGTTTCCTGCTTCCTGGTCCGCGAGCAGAACAAGAACGTCGAAGCCGACCTGCCGGTAATCGCGGAAGGCCTGCACCTCGATCTTGAACAGTTGCGCGCCACCCTCCGCCACTTCCGCGTGTCGCCGGGCTATCAGCCCATCCCCATCAAGCAGGACATTACCGCCGACGAGCAGGCTTTTATCGAGGCGCATCGCAACGAGCTGCCCGAGCTTGAAACCATCGACGAGGAACGCCGGCTTTATCCGCGCGACGGCTTCGCCGCCCACCTGGTGGGTTATGTGGGCGAGGTCAGCGAAGAAGACCTGAACCAGCCGCGCTACGCCTACTACCAGCCCGGCGATGTGGTTGGAAAGGCTGGCGTCGAGGAGACCTACGACCAGATCCTGCGCGGAGAAGACGGCTCCCGGGATGTCATTGTAGACAGCCACGGCCGGGAAGTGGGGGTGCTCGGCACCCAGCACGCCAAGCCGGGCCACGACCTGAAGCTGACTATCGATCTCGACCTGCAGCGCGCGGCCGAAGTGGCTCTCGGCGACGCCAACGGGGCAGTGATCGCCATGGACCCGCGCAACGGCGAAATCCTGGCGCTGGTCTCCCACCCCAGTTACGACCCCAACGCGTTTGCGGTGCGCATCCATCGCGACGAGTGGAACAAGCTCGTCACCGATCCCCATCACCCCCTGATGAACAAGGCCATCCAGGATCAGCTGGCGCCGGGGTCCACGTTCAAGATCATCATGTCGGCGGCCGGCCTGCAGGAAGGCATTGCCCAGGACATGCGCGTTAACTGCGTGGGCGGGGGAAACTTCTACGGGCGCTTCTTCCACTGCGACAAGCACCATGGAGTGCTGAGCATCCAGCAGGCCATCCCGCTCTCCTGCGACACGTTCTTTTACTCCATGGCGCAGCGGCTCGGCATCGACACCATCGCGAGATATGCGACGTCGTTTGGCTTGTCGCAGAAGACCGGCATCGACCTGCCCAACGAGATGTCGGGGGTGATGCCGTCCACCCAGTGGGAGATGAGGAACTTCCACCAGAAGTACTATGCCGGCAACACCATCTCGGTCGGGATCGGTCAGGGCGAAACGCAGGTCACTCCCATTCAGCTTTTACGGGCTCTCTCGGGAATCGCCTCGGACGGCCATTTCGTGCGGCCTCACGTGGTGACGGCGAGCGAGCTTCCGGCCGAGTTCCACCAGGCGGTGCTGGATTCGTTCCCGGGTTCGGGCGACCGTGTCGTTCCCTTGAATAACGATACGTGGATGACGATCACAGACGGCATGGCGGCGGCGACCACTTCGGGCACCGCGGCCGCCTCGCACATTGAAGGCGTCGACTTCGCCGGCAAGACCGGAACAGCCCAGGTGGTGGGCGGCGGCGACACCCACGTCAAGGGGGGCGCCCGTACCCCCAACTCGTGGTTCGTCGGCATGGTGCCGCGGCGCAATCCCGAACTGGCGATCGTGGTTCTGCAGGAGCACGGCGACTGGGGCGCGAATTCGGCGCACATCGCCCAGGCCATCGTAACCACCTACGTCAACAAGCAGCGCCGCCAGGATCACAACCTGCTCCAGCAGGCGGGCGAACATAAACCCGTCGAAGTGGGTGCGGTGTGGACGGCTCCGGCGCCCGACCGTCCCGGACCCGCCGGCCAGGACATCCTGCACTCCGGCCATTTCCTGGTGGACCCGTCCACAGCCGCGAAAACTGTGGCAATGCAGCAGACCGTTCCCGCCTCATTAACAGGAATCCCGGTGCGACGGCGCGAAGGTCTGTTCTGATGCGCCGGATGCTAAGCTTTCGCGACTTCGACTGGGGCCTTTTGACCTTGGTGCTCATTCTCTGCGCCGTCTCGGTCTTCGAGATCTACTCCGCCACCCTCCACACCAAGTACGTCGGATCGCACTTTCACACCAAGCAATTGCTGTGGATCGCCGGCGGCCTGACCGCGATGTTCATCTTTTCGAGAATCGATTACCACCGGCTGATCGACTGGGTGCCTTGGGCCTACGGGGTCTTCCTGGTGGCGCTGATTGCCGTCAAGCTGGTGGGGACCAAGGTCCTCGGGGCCAGGCGATGGATCAAAATCGGCCCCATGCATTTCCAGCCCTCGGAATGGGTCAAGCTGATTCTTATCCTCGCGGTGGCACGCTACTTCGCCAACCTGGGGGGGCGGAATCTCACCTGGCGGGAGATCTTCAAAGCGTTCGCCCTGGTGGGAGTTCCGATGCTTCTGGTCCTCGCGCAGCCTGACATGGGCACGGCCCTCACCTACACGCCGGTCTTGATGGCCGGGCTGTTCCTGGGCGGAATCAATCTGCGCCAGGCCCTGATCCTGTCTACCGCCGCGCTGGTGCTGGTCTTCGGCGCCTGGCACAGCGGGAAAATCCTGAAACCCTACCAGAAAGCCCGCCTGACCAGCTTTATCGATCCCGACAATGACCCACGCGGATCGGGTTACCAGATTCTGCAGGCCAAAATCGCCGTGGGCGCGGGCGGCATCTGGGGCAAAGGCGCGGAGAAAGGCACCCAGACCCAGGGCGCGTTTATTCCCATCCCCCACGCCGATTTCATCTTCGCCGCTTTTGGTGAGGAATACGGCTTTGTGGGCGCGGTAATCGTGCTGCTGCTATACTTCCTGATATTGATGCGTTTGATTCAAAACGCTCAAACAGCCGCTGACCTGTCCGGCTCCCTCATTATTATGGGAATCGTGGCTGTGTTGACCTTCCAGATCGCGGTCAACGTGGGCATGGTCATTGGCTTTATGCCGGTAACCGGAATCCCTTTACCGTTAATGAGTTACGGCGGATCTTCGGTTTTGTTTACCTTCCTGGCGCTGGGCGTGGCGATGAATGTCCGCATGCGCCGGTTCGTAAACTGACGAACAACGGTTTTAGTTCCTGTCTGTTCCGGAAAGCTTGTCCGGACGCCCAGGAGAAAGTTCTTAACTAGAAAATTTTCGCCGGCAAGGTTCCCGAGGGATACCCGGTCCCGGCAGGTTAGGTTCATGAGCACGCAGAAACGGGGAAACCGTTCGCAGCAGAGTAGGTGCATGGATCGCGCGGGAGTTGGATGTATTCCCCTTCCCGTTCCCATCGCGCGGTACGTCTTTGCGGCTGCAAACGGTAGAACGGCCCCGCTGGTTTCGATCCTATGGTCGGCGCTGGCATGGGTGGCCACAAACTTTCTGCATTCGGATCACCAAATTAGACAGCTCGTTCGGCCAGTTTTGAAGGCTGACCGCCGCGGCTCCCCACCCCCACGGGTGGCCAGCCGAGCGGCCCTGGGCAAGCAAGCGTCTCCCCGGTCATCCCTACCGCACATTCCCTATCCTTCCGCTATCGTCCGTATCCATCGAATCTTGCCGCATGCCCCGGCAGGCGACCACCGCCGGGCGGAAAGGTACGATGGCAAAAGAGATATGCATTTCCAGCACGCCGCATGAGACGCGGCTGGCTATTCTTGAGGACGACCAGCTCGCAGAGATTTATTACGAACGCGAAAACGAGTACACCCTCGCTGGATCGATCTATAACGGGCGTGTGACCCGCGTTCTTCCCGGCATGCAGTCCGCATTTGTGGACCTGGGCCTGGAGCGCGACGCCTTCCTGTATGTAACCGATTTCCTGGAACTCGAAGACCCGGAAGAGTCCGACGAACTGGAGAAGGCGGCGGCCGCGGGCGGCAACCAGCCTCCCCGCGAAGTGCGTCAAGGCGGCGGCCCCCGCCAGGACTTGAAGTCCGACGCCCGCACCGAATCCAGGCCCGAATCAAGAACCGAGTCCAGGCCCGAATCCAGGGTTGAACCGAGGCAGGACCGTCCCGGCCGCGGGGATCAGGACCGTGGCGGGCGCGAGCGCCGTCCAGCCGTCCCCGAAGTCCCCGCTGCTGCTCCCAGCCTGGTAGACCAGGGCCGCTCCGATATTCCCGCTCTCACCGGCGAAGACAATTCCGCCGGGGCAGAGCCGGGCGATGGCGGCGCCAAGCGCTGGCGCGGACGCCGTCGCCGCCGCGGTGGCCGCGGCACGCCGGCGCACGTCGCCGATCCCGTGGAGACCGAAGCTTCTGCGGAAACCTACCTTGAGCCGGAATTCGCCGAGTCCGACGTGGCTCCGGAGATCCAGGCTGCGGCTGGAGCCCCCACCGAGATTTCTTCTGGACCCGCACCCATTCACGCCCAGCGCCCCGAGCGGACGCCTGCTCCGTTTGTCCTGCCCGGCGAGTCGCTCAAAAAGTACGGCGGCGGCGAAACCGGCGGCGGCAGTCCAGCGTCGGAAGCGCAGCCCGCTCCGCCGCCTCGGCCGGCCAGCACCTTCAAACCAGCCACGCTGATCGAATCGCCGATCGAGTGGGATGGTTCGGGCCTGCTGCCGGGCGAATCGCTGTCGCGCCATCGCCGCGACGCCGCTCCCGAGCCGGAGACCTCGACCGGTATGCACGGCGAGCCCCAAGGTGTGTTCTCCGACGCGCTCCATGCCGCCCCGTTCGAAGAAGGGCAGTACGTCGAAGAAATCGTGGAGTATGCACCGGAGCTCTCTGAGGAAGCGACCGACGAGCCGGCTTCTCGTGCTGCCACCGAGACTCCTGCGTTCGGCCCCGAAGACGAACTCGACACCGAAGAGCTGGTTCTGGAGGAGCAGCCCGAAGAACCGCTGCCCGGCGCCCCCGTGGAACCGCTCGCGCCCGACGAAGCCGACAGCCCGGCGGCCATGGAACTACCGGAAGTCACGGTTCCCGAGCCGATGGTTTCCGACCCTTTCGGCTCCGATCCGTTTTTTGCCGAAAGAACCTCGCCGTCCGCGTCGATCGAACCCGAACATTCGGCCCCCGAGCCGCACCAGCCTGCAGAGGCCGCACCCAGTCACAGCGAAGCGTCCGGCGAAGTAGGTGAGGGCGACCGCAGCGCGTCGCATCACGTCGACCCGTTTCCGCCCAGCGGTTTCCGCCTGTTCGGTTTCGGCGGCAAGAAGAAGCCAGAAGAACCGCCTCCCCCGCCTGCACCCCAGCCCGCCACGGTGAAGTCCGTTTCCGCATTTGCGCCCGGCGCGGGTCTGGTTGAAGAGGAAATCATCGAAGGAGAAGAATTCGAGACTCCCCGTCATCCCCATGGCAAGGCCCAGGACCACGACCTGGACGAGTACGAGGAAGAGGAAAAGACCCATACCCAGATCCGCTCCGGCGAGCTGGGCGAGATGCTCCAGGAAGCGCACCTTGATCACCGGATCCAGCTGAACTTCGACGACAAGACCGGCGAAGTCGATGGCGAAGATGTCTTCGACATCGAAGATGAAGAGGACGAGCCCGAGGCCGAAGCCGGAACCGCTCCGGCCGGCAACGGCCAGCCCGACACCGGCCAGCAGCGCCGCGATCGCGGCGGCCGCGGTCGCCGTGGTGGCGGCCGCACGCCGCAGGATCGAGGCAATCGCCGCGGAGGCCCGTCGCGTCGTTCCGCGCAGACTTCAGACCTGCCCATCATTTCCGACCTCCTCAAGCCGGGCCAGGAAATCCTGGTCCAGATCGCCAAGGAACCCATCGCCAAGAAGGGCGCGCGCATTACCAGCCACATCGCCCTCCCTGGCCGCTTCCTGGTGTTCATGCCCACCGTCAACCACGTGGGCGTCAGCCGCAAAATCTCCTCCGACGAAGAGCGCGCGCGGCTGAAGCGCATTCTCACCAGCGAGCGCGGCGAAGCCTCCGGCGGATTCATTGTCCGCACCGCCGCCGAGGGCGCCTCGGAAGAAGAGCTCCGCTCCGACCTGCGCTTCCTCATTCACCTCTGGGACGAAATCAAGCAGCGCTCCGAGAACTCCAAGTCTCCGGCGCTCATCTATCACGATCTGTCGCTCATCGAACGCATCCTGCGCGACCAGATCAGCGCCAACTTCTCGTCCATCTGGGTCGACTCCGAAGCCGACTACGAGCGCATTGTGCGCTTCCTCAATCGCTTCGCTCCCACCATGGTTCGCCGCGTCAAGCTCTACACCAAGGAGACGCCGCTCTTTGAGCACTTCGGCATCCAGGACGAAATCTCCAAGGCGCTGCGCTCCAAGGTGTGGCTCAAGTCGGGCGGCTCCATTGTCATCAACCAGACCGAAGCGCTGGTCGCCATCGACATCAACACCGGCAAATATGTCGGCAAGACCGCGCGCCTCGAAGACACCATCGTCAAGACCAACCTCGATGCCATTCCCGAGATCGTGCGCCAGATCCGCCTGCGCGACCTGGGCGGCATCATCATCATCGACTTCATCGACATGGACGAGCGCAAGAATCGCTTCAAGGTGATGGCCGCGCTCGAAGAAGCTCTCAAGAACGATCGCGCCCCCACCAAGGTTCTCCAGTTTAATGACTTTGGACTGGTCGCCATCACTCGCAAGCGCGTCAAGCAGTCGCTGGAGCGCACTCTAAGCGTGCCCTGTCCCACCTGCCAGGCCACCGGCATGGTCAAGAGCCCCGCCACCATCTGCAACGAGATCTACATCGAGCTGCGGAAGATGCGGAAGCACTTCGAAAACGCGGACATCCTTCTCCGCGTGAATCCGGAAACCGTGAAGGTCCTCAAGGGCAACAATGCCCGCTGGCTTACAGAATTCGAAGAGCTCATCGGGAAAAACATCCTGGTGAAGAGCGATCCCACACTGCATCCCGAGCAGTTCGATATCCAGGGTTGAGAACTACCGCTTGCATCTCGATCTGCGAGAGGCCGAGGCGTCAGCTTCGGCCTCTCGCTTGTTTCGGCGTTGATGTCGGACTTGAACTCAAAGCCCGTCCCTTGATGTGGAATAGTTTGCCCTCTTGATTCTTGCCCGCAAGCGCAACCTCGGCGCATGAATTGTGTCTAAGTGGTTAGCGAGAGCGTTCCCGCAGATTTCTTGCACCTGGGGCGAATTAAATTGAATACTCCGGCGGGAACAAACCCCGGTCATTAGCAGTTATGCGGACTGATCGGAATTCCTGACTCTGAGGTCTTGACATGTTATTTCCTGGTTCGTTCCTGGCTGTGCGGCGATTCGCTTTTCTGGGAGCCGCTGTCCTTCTCGGCGCCGCGGTCGCGCAGGCGCAGAGTGGCACCTACTCGAACTCGTCCGACGAAGCCGCCGTCTCCACAACGGAAGCGAGTTCCAATTCCTATTCGAGTTCCAACGACTTCACGTTTACCGACGCCAGTTCCGCCGAGCCCGCCAGTCCCGCCCACGGAGGCGGCCAGTATGACAACCGGTCGAGAGGCGGTGGGGGCGGACGGCATTATGCCTTCGAGGCTGGAGGCGGCTTCAATGCGCCCGTCGGCAACGATATTCCCTACATCACCTGGGGCGGAAACTTCACTGTCGGGGGCGGCCTGCGCTTCTCGAAAGCCTTTACGCTGCTGGGCGAATACCAGTTCATCGCCGACAAGTTGCCTGGCGCCCTGGTCGCAGCCGGCGGCGGCCAAACCGGTAACGCGCACATCCAGTCCATCACCATCGCTCCCGTCATCGATCTGTTTCCCAAGCGGAGCAACAGCATCTATGTGACCGGCGGCGGCGGCTGGTATCACAAGTCAACTAACTTCAATGTACTGGCCGGTTACGACTTTTATGGATATCCGGTCTTTGTAACTGCCAACTCCTTCACCTCTAACCAGGGCGGCGCGAATCTCGGCTTTGGACTCACGCATCGCCTGGGCGGCACCTACGGCGACGGTACCGCGAAGGTCTTCGCGGAAGCCCGCTATCTGTGGATCGATACGCCCCCGGTCGGCGAACCGAACGGCCTCGGCCGAACCGAATTGATACCCGTCACAGTCGGCATCCGCTGGTAAATTCCAATTAATGTCCTCCTTCCGCGACTAACATCGCGGAAGGATGACTCTCCCCAGACCGCTTCGCTGAAGTCCAGTTTTGAAAAATGGAATCAATCGGGCTTGGGGCTGACTTGCTGACTTGCTAGCCGCAAAGCGGCGCTAACTTGCTGCTTTTGATTTCAAACGGTCTTTAGCGGGTTCCCCATCGGTAGCCAAAGTTGGTTCTCACGTCGCACTGAGGGATGTCTCTCCTCGCATCACGACTTGTAGCATGAGTTGCTAACTAACCCTCCTCACTCCTTTTCCAACTCTCTCAACAATCTCCATTCTTGTCCCAGGTCTTCTCCAGACTTTGAAGATCGCGCGGAGTCGCGCCCAGGGTCGTAGAATGCTGCGGAGTGCGTTTGACGCGTGCCCGGGGCTGCGTACCCCTCGATCAGGAGAAAACGGAAATGAAAAGGCGCGAGTTGATGAAGGGGTTGACCGTTGCAACTGCCGCTGCGCTCTGCGCGCGTCATGGCTGGGCACTTCTCGATGGGGATGACAAGGCAGCAGAGAACGCCCCGCTGGCAATTCCGATTCGTGGGCTGGTTCGCAAGGATGGAAAGCTACTCCAGCCTGTCAGGATCGCGATTCAGCACGCGGCGCCTGGGGCAACCGTGATCACGCGGTTGGATGGCCATGAAGTGGATCGTCGCGTTCTTTCACCGGACGCGGAAACCTTCCATGTCTACACGGATCCTGTAAGCACTGCCACGCCGATGGAAGTCGCCGTCGACGTCGCCGGAAACACCCGCAGCGCCAGGCTGACAATGGCTCCGGTGCGCAAGGTGGAAGTGTATATCCTGCCGCATTCTCACCACGACCTCGGCTACACCGACCTCCAGGCCGACGTCGAAGAAAAGCAGATGCTCAACATCTCCAAAGGAATCGAGTTAGCCCGCAGCACCGCGAGCAATCACGAAGGCGCGCGCTTTGTCTGGAATCTCGAGGTCCTGTGGGGCGCCGATCTGTACATGCGCCGCAAGTCGCAGGCGGAAAAAGACGCTCTGATTGACGCGGTAAAAAAGGGATGGATCGGGTTGAACGGGATGTATGCCAACGAGCTGACCGGCCTATGCCGGCCTGAAGAACTGCTCGAGCTCTTTCGCTACTCGGTCGAGTTGGGCAGCCAGTGCGGCGTTCGCGTCGATTCCGCGATGTTGAGCGACGTTCCGGGCTTTACCTGGGGTACAGTGACGGCGATGGCGCAGGCCGGGATACGCTACTTCTCCGCCGCGCCCAACTACTTCGATCGAATTGGCAGCTTCATGGTCGAGTGGCAGGACAAGCCGTTCTGGTGGGTTTCTCCGTCAGGGAAACAGAAGGTCCTTGTCTGGGTTCCGTGGACCGGTTACGCCATGTCCCACGTGATGAAGCTGAGTCCCGATTGGGTGGGCAAGTATCAGGACCGTCTGGATGAGGTGAAGTTTCCCTACGACATCTCGTGCATCCGCTGGTCGGGACACGGCGACAATGCCGAACCGGACCCCGAGCTTCCCGCGTTCATTCATAAGTGGAACCAGGAATTCGAGTGGCCGCGGTTCACGATCGCAACCACCAGCCATGCGTTCTCCGCGTTCGAAAAGCGATACGGCAGCAGCTTGCCCGAGTTCAAGGGCGACCTCACTCCTTACTGGGAAGATGGCGCCGGGTCGTCCGCGCTCGAAACCCGCATGAATCGCGGCGCCGCGGACCGGCTTGTGCAGGCGGAAGCGATGGCAGCCATGCTGGCCCCTTCGGCGTATCGAGCTTCGGACTTCAACGAGGCGTGGAGAAATATCCTGCTTTACTCCGAGCACACCTGGGGCGCATGGAACAGCGTGTCGGATTCGGAGAACCCGTTCGTTACAAAACAGTGGGAGTTCAAGCGCGACTTTGCGGTAAATGCTGATAAGCAGTCCAGCGCACTGCTCGACGCAGTGCTTCGTACTTATGCCGCGAGCAACGATGCATCGATGATCGACGTGCACAATTCCGCTTCATGGCCGCGAACCGAAGTAATTCTGCTCTCGAAAGAAATGTCGGCGGCCGGCGACCATGTGAAAGATGCGCGCGGCGAGCCGCTTCCATCGCAGCGCCTCAGCACCGGAGAACTGGCCTTTCTCGCCACGGATGTCCCGGGACTCGGCACCGCGCGCTTCCATCTCTCGGCTGGCAAACCGCACTCACCGCAAGCGCCGGTTTCCTTCAACAATGGCGTGCTCGAAAATGGCGTCATCCGCGCGAGGATCGACGCAACCAGCGGAAACATTGTGGATCTAGGACGGCATGGAAGCTCCGAAAACCTTGTCGATACCAGTCGCGGCGAAGCGTTGAATGCCTACCTGTTTCTCGAAGGCAAGGATCTCGCCAAAATACAAACCAGCGGCCCTGCGCGGATTGTCGTCGAAGAGCAAGGCCCGCTGGTCGCATCGGTTCGAATCGAATCAACCGCGCCGGGCAGCGCCAGCCTGGTGAGAACGCTTCGCCTGACCGCGGGCGCGGACTGGATCGAGTTGACCAACCGCGTGGACAAATTGCGCGCTCCGCTCAACCCTCATCCCGGCAAGGGCGACCAGGGCGGTGAGTTCGCCCAGCACCAGGGCAAGGAAAGCCTGCAATTCGCATTTCCGTTTGCGGTGCCGGGCGGGCAGATGCGCATGGATATTCCGCTGGCGGTCATGCGGCCGGAGTTGGATCAGCTTCCCGGATCGTGCAAGAACTGGCTGCCCGTGGGCCGCTGGATCGACGTGGCCAACGCCGATCGCGGCGTAACCTGGGTAACGCTGGACGCGCCGCTGGTGGAGATTGGCGATATCACCGCGACCATGCTGGGATCGCAAACCAATCCGTCTATCTGGCGCAAGCACATTGAACCAACTCAGCGGTTTTACTCATGGGCGATGAATAATCACTGGGGAACCAACTACCGCGCCTATCAGCACGGAGTGGTCGAGTTCCGTTATGCGCTGCGTCCCCACACCGGATACGATGCGGCCGCCGCCACTCGCCTGGCTATCGGGCTCTCGCAGCCTCTGCTCGCTTCCAACGCCGGTGCGCAATCTCCCTCCGGCTCGCGGCTTCGCATAGAGCCCGCGGATGTGGTGGTTCTGGAATCAAAACCCAGCGCGGATGGCAAGGCATGGATCGTCCGGCTTTTCGGCGCCTCCGGACAAGACCGTCGCGCCAGGCTAAGTTGGAATGGCGACACTGCGCCCCGTGTATGGCACAGCGATCTCAGTGAACAAACTCTCGCACCCGCGGGACACGATGTGGACGTGGCTGCGTGGGATCTGGTGACGCTGCGCGTGGAGCGCAGCTAGCCTTCGTCGGATTTTCTCGTTCCCCCAAGCACGCGGCCACCCTGTCCGTTTACAGTCTTGATCATGCCCACCAAGACCATCATCGAGCCGTTCCGCATCAAGAGTGTCGAGCCCATTCGCTGGACCACGCGCCACGAGCGCCAATCGCTCCTCCAGGCCGCGCACTACAATCTGTTCCTGCTTCCTGCCGACGACGTGCTCATCGATCTGCTCACCGACTCCGGCACCGGCGCCATGTCCACGCGTCAGTGGGCTGCCGTCATGCTGGGCGACGAGAGTTACGCCGGCAGCCGCAGCTTCGTTCGTTTCCGCGATTCCATTCAAGACATCTGCAGCTACAAGCACGTCATTCCCACCCACCAGGGCCGCGCCGCCGAGCGCATCCTGTTCGGCATTGCCTGCAAAAAAGGTGACGTCGTTCCCAACAACACCCACTTCGACACCACTCGCGCCAACGTTGAATTCGTCGGAGCTGAAGCAGCCGACCTGGTGATCGCCGAAGGCCGCCAGCCCGCCTCCACCCATCCCTTCAAAGGCAACATGGATGTGGCGGCGCTCGAGAACCTCATCGCGCGGGTCGGCCGCGAGCGCATTCCGCTGGTCATGCTTACCGTCACCAACAACTCCGGCGGCGGCCAGCCCGTCTCCATGGAAAACGTCCGCCAGGTCAGTGCAGTTTGCCGCCAGCATCGCATTCCGCTTTATTTCGATGCCTGCCGGTTCGCCGAAAACGCGTGGTTCATCAAGTTGCGAGAGCCCGGCTACGAAAACAAAACCCCCAAGGAAATCGCGCAGGAGATGTTTCGCCTCGGCGACGGATGCACCATGTCCGCCAAAAAAGACGGCATGGCCAACATCGGCGGCTTTCTCTGCACCAACGACGATCTCCTCGCGCAGCAGGAAAAGGATCTGCTGATACTCACCGAAGGTTATCCCACGTATGGCGGCCTGGCCGGACGTGATCTCGAAGCTATCGCCGTGGGCATTCAGGAAGCGCTCGAAGAAGATTACCTGCGCTATCGCATCGCATCGACCGCGTATCTCGGCGACCACATCGCGGCTCAAGGAGTTCCGATCGTTCAGCCTCCCGGCGGCCACGCCATCTATCTCGATGCCCGCGCCTTCCTTCCGCACATTCCACCCGACCAGTTCCCCGCCGTTGCGCTCGCATCCGAGTTATACCTCGAAGGCGGCGTGCGCTCCGTCGAAATCGGTTCTCTCATGTTCGGCGCCGCCGCCCAGATGGACCTCGTTCGCCTCGCCATTCCGCGCCGCGTCTACACCCAAAGCCACATCGATTACGTCGTCGAAATCATCCTCGAGGTTTGGGCCAAGCGCGAAAGCATTCAAGGCATGCGCCTCACCTACCAGGCCCCATTCCTGCGCCACTTCACCGCGCATCTTGAACCGGTAAGTTGAGTGCTTCAAATGCATTCGTTGCGACGCCTTTTCGCTGACTTGCTGACTCGCTACGCCGCGAAGCGGCGCTAACTTGCTGCTTTTTGAATGCAACCGGCTTTCGTGGGTTGTTCTCCATCTTCTCCAGCTTCAATAGTAAGTCCGCGCCTCTTTGCCTCTGCCCTCAATCAGCAGAATCGTTTCGGCCGCAGTGCTGTCGGGCCGCTTTGCCGCGATCTCCCGCAAAACAGGGAGAGCCGCCTTCGCCCCCGGCCCGATCTCTCCCAGCGCGATCATTGCGGTGCGAAACATGAACCGCCCTTCGTTCTTGTCCGTCAGGATGACGGCGAGCGTTGGCACCGCGTCCGCGGCCTTTGATCCGATCGCGCCCAGCGCCTGCGCCGCAGCCACGCGCACCGTAAGGTCGGATTCCTTTAACGCGGCGATCAGCGGCATCACCGCCGGCGCCGCATTCGGCCCCATCGATTTCAACGCCAGCGCGGCCGCGATACGCACGCGCGGGTCGGAATCCTCAAGCCCATGCGTTAATCCCTGCACCGTCGCCGCATCGCCTTTGCCGATCTTCGCCAGCGAACTCGCCGCTGCCGCTCGCACCAACGCGTTCCCATCGGCAAGCGCAGCGTCCAGCGCCGCAATCCCCGCGACGCCATCGGTCCCGAACTCGCCGATCGCATGGATATCCTTGATACGCTCCGCACCCGAAGCACTCTTTACGCTCCGCAAATAATCCCCGAGCGTCCGCCCTCGATAGACCGGCCCTGCACTCGCCGCCGGACTTGGCCACGCAGTCTTGTCTTCACGAGCCTGCGCTGCATTCACATCCGGCATCTTCTCCAGCACCACGTCGTTGAGGCCGAAGTTATAGCCGGCCGAATGCGAATCCTTACCCATACAAACAAACGTCAGCGTATGCCGGCCTTTGGCAAGATCCACCATGCCCAGCGCCCAGTCGCGCGCCACATACACTTCGGCGAGATAGCCATAGATCACATCCGGCCCGGGCAGCGGAATCTCCGATGTTGACGGCAGGCGCTCATCCAGGTTCATCTGCTTTTCATCCATCAGCGCCGAGTAATCGCCGTAGTTCGGAGCCTGCGCAATCAACCCGATCAGTTCATATTTTCCTGCCTCCGGAATATCAATCGGAACATTGATCTTTGCTCCCGGGCCCTCCGCTTCGAAATAGAGCAGGTCCTTCTCCCAATCCACTTCCTTCATCACCGTTGCCTTGCCGTGTTCCGCAGTCACGCCGCCAATCGCATTCTCGATCGTAAGCTGCGTCGCATTTCCCAGCGGCAGCCGGTCCTCGCCATAGGGAGGCTCAGCCAATCCCTCATTCACGCCCTTCTGATACCAGAACGCCACGCTCGAAAAAAAATCGGGACGCTCTTCAAATCCCGACCGCACCGACCCATCCGGATTGGCCGTCCATCCCGAGTGCTCGATGCCCGCCCACAGGGACTTCCTGAACGGAATCGGATCGGGAATATGCCACCGATACGCGCTCAGCCGTGAGCCCAGTTTTTCTCCTTCAGTAATCGGCGTCCCCGTCCACGGCCCCGTCACGTCGCGCAGGCCCCACGCCTCGTTGAAGTAGTCCTCGCTCCCCGTGCCCACGATCTGAGGCTTCGCGGCGCCATCCACATAGAACAGATCGTCGCCTTCACCGAACCACGAAACCTGCGTCTGCACCACGCTCATCACCGTGCCCACGTAGTGCCCGGTGCCCTTGATGTCGAGGAACGCATAGTTTTGTCCCGCTAGCGCCGGGCGCTCCTGCCGGTAATACGCGTGGAAATAGCCGACGTCCTCAGGCAGCGCAGCGTACTTCCGATAATCCACGTGATAGTAAAACATCGCCGTAAGGCGCCTGCCTTCGTTGGTCACCGTAATCCGGCACGATTGGCGATACGGCATGGGCCAGTAGCTGTTCCGCGCTCGACCCATCGAACTGTCGTGGACCATGTTCGAATTGACATTGCGTTCCGACCCATGTCCCACACCGAAGAAGTCTCCCAGCGGCGCGTCCACGCTGGGCGTCTTGTGCCCGTCGTAGTAGACCCGGATGCGCAGCAATCGCGGCCACGCGAATTCGCTGTCGGCCACCGTCAGCCATATATGCGTCACTACGCCCGCGCCCTTCAGATCCGCCATCACCAGCGTCTCTCCCGGCAGGATGCGCTTGCTGTCATCGTTGCTGGCAACGAACCGGTTGGCGCTCGACACGCGCGCTGCGGAGTACGGCTTCATGCGCGCCAGGTCGAGCGAATCTCCCCCATCAACGACGGACACCTGCGCGGCCGCAGAAACCGCAACAGCCACCGCCGCGATGTAGCCCAACGCCCACGCAGTTACATTCGCTCTTAGCTTCCCTCTCACCCGTTCGTTCATGGTCGGTCGTCTTCCTCCGCGCACGTCAGTATCGAGAAATGCGTTCGCCGCTTGTGTTGATCGAAGCTCCGTCTTTGAAGGGGCATAACTTAAGTCGTGCCGTAAGCGTTCGCCGCTTGTGTTGATCGAAGCTCCGTCTTTGAAGGGGCACGGCTTTACAGGCTGCGGAAAAACTGCGTGCATGAAGGGTACGGGCTTCAGCCCGTACATTAACCTCAGCAGAATGACCGGGGCTTTAGCCCCCGAGGGACGTTTCCTCTCGCCCTTCGCCCGCTGATCACTGTTTTCGCAGCCTCTTTAGTCGTGCCGTAAGCGTTCACAATCATGCCGGCATCAGCGGCCGAGGGATGTCTCTCTCGCGCCAATCATCAAGTCTCGATCGAGTTACTCTCGCGAACTGCCGCGCGCCCACCGGCCTGCCGCTTCACTATCAATGTCTTCAACTCCCACGGCCGCAGTGCCACTTCTTTATCCAACCCAAGCGCGCCACACCTGATCGTCGCATTGGCCGCAACCCCGGAGCGCTCCTGCAATCGAATCACGGTACCATCCCCGCCGCCTTCAGCACGCTTGATCGCCAGCACTTCAACACTCGCCGGCGCCACTTCAAAGAATGACTGCTCCCACGGCAGCTTTCCAGCGTGCGCCGAATCCATCACGTGCTCCGCCGAGCTCTGCAATTCATTCGCGCGCCGATCGAGCGCAAACTGCGTGTATGCTCCCTTTCCTCCCAGCAGCCAGAACGTCCGTTCCTGCCGCCCCTGGTCCTGCCATGCATTATCGTCATCGCGCGGAACACGGTTGGGATTGTGGCGCGCAAACGGCGCCGATCGAATCAGCACCGTTCGCAACAGCCCATCCCGGCAGTCATAGCTGTAAGTCGAGTTATTGATCAACGCAACCGTGTATTCGCTCTCGCCGACCATTCCCTGCACCGCCGCCCAGTCCTGGTAAGGTTCTTCCTCGCCATTGGTATGCCTCTCCAGCACCGCGCCCGGCACCTTGGCGAAAATTCTCGCCTGCGCCAGCGCCGTCGGGATCTCCAGCTTGAGCATCTGTTCGCGTTCGTGCCAGTCAATCACGAAATGCAGCTCAATCCAATCGAGCCCTGCAATCTGCCGGATATTCAGCACAATCTCCGAGCCCTGCCAGTGCGCGCGATGCCGCGTAATGCGGGTTAGCGGACCATCCTCCACCACGCTCGCCGACTCGAACTTCGGCCGGCCCAGTTCTTCTCGAAACTGCGCGATATCATGCGCCCACGTATCGCTGGTATCGCGAATCGCAACCAGGCCCACCGGCGCCGACAATAACTCCGCCCCATCCGCGGCCCTCAACGAAGTAATCCCAAACCCGCCATCATTCAGTTTGAACGTCTCCGCATACTTGTCTCCAATCGCCGCCTCTCCATGCACTAACTCGAACACCTTGTAACCGCACGCGGGAAGCTGCACCACCGCCGACAACCGCGGGAAGAAATTCGTCATGCTCGGCGACGGCCGCCACTGGGTCCCGATGCGCGATCCATCCTTCGCCGCCAGGCACATCGGACCCGACTCCTTCCACTCCGACGACACGATCACCTCGGCCAGCGCCTTGCGCGGCCACGGCAGCGGATTGAACAGGAACAGCGCATTCTCCTTCACGCCGCTCGTATCCACCTGCATCGCCATCGCCTCCAGCGCTTCCACTTTCGCGGTCAACGCCGTCTCGGTCGCGTATCCCAGCGCATCGCGAACCTCCGCGTAATCGCTGTACAGCGACGTCCCCGCCATCATGTCGTGGAACTGGCAGAACGCCACCTTCCACCACGATTCGGCGAACTCCTTCGCCGGATACGCATGATCGATCGCGAGCCCCGCCGCAATCGAGACCGCCTCGCTCTCGCCCAGCGCGCGCTCCGCCCGGCGGTTCAGAAACTTCCCTTCCCCATAAGCCGAATAGCACCCCCGCGCGTGATGCTGGAGTTCGCCTTTCACCACCGGCACGCTGGCAAATCCCGGCGACTTCTCCACCGCCTCAAAATACTCGGCAAGCGTGCTCCAGCGGAGTTCCGGCAACTCCGGGTCCTTCCTGAGTTCAAGAACCTTGCGAATCTGCGCTCGCGTCACCGACCCGCCGTGATCTCCCACGCCCAGAAACATGGCTGCATGATTCAACCCCGCACTAAACAGTTGATCCTTCGACGCGCGGATCATCTCTTCCGCTTCGTTTCCTGGATCGTAGTTCTTCCAGATGCGCATGGTGAGCACGCGCGACCCGTCCGGCCCCTCCCACCAGAAAAGGTGCGGCAAATGCATCTCGTGCTCCTGCGGGCGCATGAACGCGTAGTACCCATACCCGGCGCTTTTCAAAATCGTCGGCAGCCCCGCCGCGTGACCAAACGAATCGGGATTCATCGCAATCTTCACATCCACTCCCAGCGCGCGCCGGCAATACTCCTTCCCATACAGCGCATGCCGCACAAAGCTCTCCGTCGAAGGAATATTGCAGTCCGGCTCCACCGGCCAGCCGCCCGCCACCTCCCAGCGCCCCTCGCGGATGCGCTGCCTGATCTGGGCAAACATGGCCGCATCGGCTTTCTCCACCCAGCGGTAGTGCGCCGAAGAACTGTGCGTATAGCGGAACTCCGGCGTCTCGTTCATCCGGTTCAACGCGCTGCGGAA
Source organism: uncultured Acidobacteriota bacterium (assembly GCA_963730805.1). Classification (GTDB taxonomy): domain Bacteria; phylum Acidobacteriota; class Terriglobia; order Terriglobales; family Acidobacteriaceae; genus Telmatobacter. Next base: position 30,787 of record CAVSTL010000005.1, read on the forward strand.
CGTGTCCAGCACCGCGTCCGCGCCATCGCTCCACGGCCACAGCCATGCCGCATCGATATGCGAATATCCGATGATGTGCAGCACCTTCCTGTCGCCGCCCGCTTTCTGCCCCAGGGCAGTTCGCGCCGCCGCCAATCCCGCAGCCGCCGCGCTGCCCACCAGAAAATCTCTCCGCGAAACATCCTTCGCACGCATTTCCACCCCATATCCATTGCGACAGAATTCTAACCGGTCGTTCGCCCCAGCCATCTTTGGCTGCCGGGCGCGGCCATGCGGCGAAGCGCCGCGGACCAACCGAGTCGTCGTGGAAACCTCGAAGGGGTCGCGGCGTAAAATCGGGACGTGTTCGTATTGCCCGGGGCCTTTTCCCAATGAAACTTCATGACCGGCCGGGCATCTTAATCAAGCATCGATACGCGCGATCCAAAGATAACCTTCTAGAGAATTCGAGTAAGAGGAGTACAGCATGGCGACCACAACGATTCGAAGGACCACCAAGGCTCCAAAGATTCGTCCGCTCAGCAGGCGCCCCGCCTGGAAAGCGCTGCAAAACCACTTCAAAACCATCCGCGATACTCACCTGCGAACCCTGTTCGAGCAGGATCCCCAGCGCGGCCAGCGCCTGACCGCCGAGGGCGCCGGCCTGTTTCTCGATTACTCCAAGAACCGCGTCACCGACGAGACCATGTCCCTGCTTCTCCAGCTCGCCGAGGAATCCGGCCTGGGGCAGCGCATCCTGGCCATGTTCAACGGCGACAAGATCAACATCACTGAAAACCGCGCCGTGCTGCATGTCGCGCTGCGCGCGCCCAAGGGCGAGACCATCCTCGTCGACGGCAAGAACGTCGTCCCGGAAGTCCACGCCGTTCTCGACAAGATGACCGACTTCGCCAACCGCGTTCGCAGCGGCGAATGGAAAGGCCATACCGGCAAGCGCATCCGCAACGTGGTCAACATCGGCATCGGCGGCTCCGATCTCGGGCCGGTCATGGCCTACGAGGCCCTGAAGCATTACAGCGACCGCAGCCTGACCTTCCGGTTTGTCTCCAACGTCGACAGCACCGATTTCGCCGAAGCCGTCCAGGATCTCGACCCCGCTGAGACCCTGTTCCTCGTCTCCTCCAAGACCTTCACCACTCTCGAAACCATGACCAACGCGCATTCCGCGCGCCTTTGGCTGGTGCAGGGCCTCGGCAACGATCAGTCCTCCGTTGCCAAACACTTTGTCGCGGTCTCCACCAACGCCGCGGAAGTTTCCAAATTCGGCATCGACACCGCCAACATGTTCGGCTTCTGGGACTGGGTCGGCGGCCGCTACTCCATGGATTCCGCCATCGGCCTTTCCTCCATGCTGGCCATCGGCCCCGACAACTTCCGCGAAATGCTCGCTGGCTTTCATGAAATGGACGAGCACTTCCGCACCACGCCCTTCGAGCGCAATCTACCCGTGCTCATGGCGCTGCTGGGCGTCTGGTACAACAACTTCTTCGGCGCGCACACCGTCGCCGTGCTTCCCTACGAGCAATACCTGAAGCGCTTCCCCGCCTACCTCCAGCAACTCACCATGGAGAGCAACGGCAAGCACGTCACGCTCGCCGGTGCCACGGTGAACTACGCCACCGGACCGGTCTACTGGGGCGAGCCGGGAACCAACGGCCAGCACTCCTTCTACCAGCTCATCCACCAGGGAACCAGCATCATTCCCTGCGACTTCTTCGCGTTTTCGCAGACGCTGAACCCGCTCGGCCACCACCACGACATCCTCATCGCCAACGTCTTTGCGCAGGCTGAAGCCCTGGCCTTCGGGAAAACCGCCGAACAAGTGAAAGCGGAAGGCACGGCCGACTGGCTGGTGCCGCATCGCGTGTTCGAGGGCAACCGGCCATCGAACGTGATTCTCATCGACCGTCTCACTCCCGCGGTTCTGGGCAAGCTGGTGGCGCTCTACGAGCACAGCGTCTTCACCCAGGGCACCATCTGGGAGATCAACTCGTTCGACCAGTGGGGCGTCGAATTGGGCAAGGCGCTGGCCCAGCGCATCGTCCCCGAACTCGAGAGCCAGTCCGATCCCGATCTGCATCACGACAGCTCGACCAACAACCTGATCCGCCGCTACCGAAGCTCGCGCTGACCACGAAATTCCTTGGCCCGTCCTTGCGATTTTGTTGTCGCAAGGATGAGACTCCGAACGCCGATCGACGGCAGCGCCGCTTTCCGGCGACGTCCGCGCGCCCCCGACCTCATACAATGTTCGGGTGCTGTCTCGTAGCTCGTCTAAACCTTCAACGGTCCGAAAACCCTATGTACGAGGAGCAGTCGAATGAAATCCCATCGCACAACCCTCCCCCTCGTTGTGCTGGCAGTACTCGCAATGCTGCCGCTCAGCGCGTGCCGGTCGAATTCGGCTAACCAGACCCCCCAGGCCTCTCAGCCCCAGGCCGCTCCTGCGCCTGCGCCTGAGACCCAGGCTCCGCAGGCTGGCACTGCCGGGGCAGGTCCGGCGCCGGCAACCTCCGCGGCGACCACTCCGCCTCCGCCCGAGGTGATCGAGTTGCCCATGGGAACCAGCATCCGCGTTCGGCTTGACACGGATCTGGGATCGAAGATCAGCAACGAGGGCGATACCTTCCAGGCCACCGTGTCCGACGACGTCATCGTTCACGGACAGACCATCATTGCCAGGGGCTCGCGCGCCGATGGGACCGTGGTCGATGCCAAGCCCCTGGGCCGCTTCAAGGGTGGCGCGGAGCTGGCGGTCAAGCTCGATCGTGTCCACACCCGCTGGGGCAGCTACCCCGTCGAAACCGCGAGCGTTTCCAAAGCGGAGCAAGGGAAAGGCAAGCGCAGCGGCGTGATGATCGGCGGCGGAGCCGGCCTCGGAGCGCTCATCGGCGGCCTGGCCGGCGGCGGCAAAGGCGCGGCCATCGGAGCCCTCGCCGGCGGCGGAGCCGGAACCGCCGGCAGCGCCTTCACCGGCAACAAGCAGATCGTTCTCCCCGCCGAAACCCTGCTTACCTTCAGGCTCGAACACCCCGTCCACATCACCGAACAGCGCTGACCCCAATCCCGGGTGCCCCAGGTCTCGATCTTGAGACCTGGGGCGGCGCCCCTTAAGCGTCCATACCGATCCCGCTACAATAAACAAATGGAACTGGTGCAGATTTCTCCTCTCCGCACGGCCCCCGCGCCCAAACCCGACTGGCTCAAGGCGCGCGCCCCGGTGGGCGAAAACTACCACGACCTCAAGCGCCTGGCCCGCTCCCTCGGCCTGCACACCGTGTGCGAAAGCGCCCACTGCCCCAACATCGGCGAGTGCTGGCACCACAAGACCGCCACCTTCATGATGCTCGGCAACCTGTGCACCCGCCGCTGCGGGTTCTGCGCCGTGCCCAAAGGCCGCCCCGAGCCCATCGACTTCGACGAGCCCCGCCGCGTGGCCGAAGCCATCGCCACCCTGGGCCTCGAGCACGCCGTCATCACCAGCGTCAATCGCGACGACGATCTCATCGGCGGCGCGCGCGCCTTCGCCATGGTCATCGAAGAGATTCGCCGCCAGGCTCCCGGCTGCCGCGTCGAAGTCCTCATCCCCGACTTCCAGGGCCGCGAAGAAGCCATCCGCATCGTCGTCGACGCCCGCCCCGAAGTCCTCAACCACAATACCGAGTCGGTGCCGCGCCTCTATCGCGTCGTCCGCTCCGGCGCGCGCTACGAACGAACTCTGCGCCTCCTCCAATTCGCCAAGGAGCTCAACCCCGCCGGCGTCACCAAGTCAGGGGTAATGGTCGGCCTCGGCGAAGAGACTTCCGAGCTCCTCCAGGTCTTCCGCGACCTCGCCGCGGTTGGCTGCGACATCCTCACCATCGGCCAGTACCTGCGCCCCTCGCGCGATCACCTCCCCATGACCCGCCTCTACACCCCCCGCGAATTCGCGGAGCTAAAGTCCGAAGCGATGAAGATGGGCTTCCGCCACGTCGAATCCGGCCCCCTGGTCCGCTCCAGCTACCACGCCCACGAGCAGGCCGCGTCGGTAACCTCGTCGCCGAACCCGGCAGCCGTCATCTGACAGAGCCCCCACCACCGAATCATTCCTGTTAGCGGTTTTCGTAAACGTCCCCTCGTATTGCTTGCAGGCGGAGCTGAAAGACCCGAGATCTATGATCCGCAATCACGCGTATTCATTCCACCCTCCCAGGACCGGAAACGTGGGTTGCCCTGAAATTGACGATTGACCCCGGAGCCCGGATCGCGGAGCAGGCGACTATCATCATCAATTCCAGTGCCAATTAACCGCAATTCCGTGTCGGGTCCTGGCTGCGGACCAACCCAAGCACCTCTGCTTCCATCTACTCAGCCAGGGTAAAGTCGTATGCACAAGATTTCGCGGCGCGGTTTCCTGGGCACATTGGCTGCGGCGTCGTTTGCCGAAGGAGCGAACGCCGGGCCAGTCTCCTTCTTCCTCGAGAACGAAAAGCTCGCATTGCCTTCCCCGCACAACTCCGGCATCGAACACATCGTTCTGGTAACAATGGAGAATCGGTCCTTCGATCACATCATGGGGTGGCTGCCGCATGCAAATGGAAAGCAGGCCGGTCTCACCTATCTCGATAAGTCAGGCCGGCCCCATGCCACGTACCATCTCACTGATTATCAGAACTGTGCGTTGGCCGATCCTGACCACTCCTATGTCGGCGGACGCATTCAGTTCGATGGCGGCAGGTGCGACGGCTGGCTGCGCGCCGCCACCAGCGATTTGTTCCCGATCGGATACTACGAAGCAAGCGATCTGAGCTTTTTGGGCCAGGCCGCTCCCTACTGGACCACCTGCGATCACTACTTCTCCGCGATCCTTGCCCCCACCTACCCCAATCGTTTTTACATCCACGCCGCCCAGACCGATCGGCTCGATCAAAGCACCAACGTCTCGGCGCTTCCGACAATATGGGATCGGCTTGCGGCGGCCGGAGTTGACGGCCGGTACTTCTTCAACGACATTCCATTCACCGCCCTTTGGGGACCGAAGTACCTGGGCATAACCCGTCCCTATGCCGAATTCCTTGGCTTTTGTGAGACCGGCCTGCTTCCCCAGGTTTCTTTCGTCGACCCGCGGTTCGTCGATGAGGCGAGCGGCACTTCGAACGACGACCACCCCCACGCGGATATCCGTAATGGCGAAGCATTCCTCAACCAGGTCTACACCGCCGTGACCAATAGCCCTGCGTGGCAAAGTACCATTCTCATCATCACCTTCGATGAATGGGGTGGTTTCTTTGATCATGTGGCTCCGCCGCTTGGTCCCATCCCGCCTGCGGATGCCACGGTTGGAAGCGACGGCCGGCTGGGTTTCCGCGTGCCCGCCATCATCGTCTCACCGTTCGCACGGAGGCGCTACGTGGCCAGGCGCGAGTTCGATCACACGTCGGTGCTGAAGCTCATTGAATGGCGATGGGACCTCGCTCCCCTTACGGTGCGAGATGCCTCTGCAAATAACCTTGCCGCCATTCTGGACTTTGACCAGCCTGGCTTGAGCGCTCCTGTTTTCAACGTACCCCTCGGTCCGTTTGGGGGTGTATGCGCCTCCGGACTTTCTCCCGTCGTTCCGCAAATTGGTGGCGAGCAGAATGAGTGGGCTCCCATTGCGAACCTCGCAAATCAATATGGTTTCCCAACTGGGCTGTGACGCACCCGGCACCGGTCAGGAGGCACCAGAGCGGGTGGCCCAGGCTAACCTTTCCCCCGACGAGGGTGCCCCATCCAAGCTCTGCTTGGGTGGGAGGCTATCACCTAATGATCGGTCCCGGTAAACGCGGTCCTCAATTGGCCGCTTATCATCGCCGAGGCGTAAACTGACAGCCTCACACCTGCCCTCCGCTGGGCGGGTGCCTCGCCCTGTTCTCGACTCTTGAGAGCCCAGCCTCCAGCCACATTTCCAGACACTGCCGCCGATCACGATCCGATCGGGTCGTTGCAGATTATCGTGACCGAAATCAACTGAATTTGAGACTTCCATGCGACGCATAGAATGATGGTTGAAGGTCGCGGTAGATTCGCCGGCCTCGATGGAGATGGGTCGCCAGGACAGGAATGTCAATCATCAGAAGCTTGTGTATCAGGGCTACGGTCCTTGCGTTGTTCTCGCCCGGTTTGAGTGGGATTGGTCAGGCACAGGACCTGGCGATTACGCACGCTACAGTCTTCCCCGCGCCAGATGTACCGGCGCAGAGGGACGTGACGGTTGTGATCCATCATGGGGTGATCGCGGGGATCGGGGAGCATCGGCGCATTCCCAACGGCGTTGCGACGATTTCTTGCGATGGCTGCTTTGTTCTTGCGGGTTTCTGGAATGCCCATGTGCATTTCATGGAGCCAAAATGGGACGGGGCCGCGAGTCAGCCCGCCGATAAATTGACCCGCCAAATGAACGATATGATCACCCACTCAGGCTTTACGACGGTGGTGGATACCGGCTCGGACGGAGAGAATACCATCGCGCTGCGGCGCCGCGTCGAGAGCGGCGAAGTCCAGGGTCCGCGGATATTTACTGCGGGCATCCCTGTCTTTCCCGCGCACGCATTGCCATACTACCTGGCCCAGCTTCCCGCAGAGTTCAAGGCAAAGCTCGCGCAGCCTGAGACGGCTGCAGACGCAGTGGCTTTTGTTGACAAAAACCGAGCTGCTGGATCGGATATCCTAAAGCTCTTCACCGGTTCGATTGTCAGTCCCGATCACATCACTCCGATGCAAGTACCGATCGCACGTGCAGCGGCAGATGAGGCGCATCGATATGGGCAACTGGTCTTTTCGCATACTTCGAATCTTGAGGGGACGAAGGTGGCAATCGACGCCGGTGTCGATGTTCTGGCGCATACGCCAGAGGCTACAAGTGGAATCGACGAGGCCATACTGCGGCGCATGACAGCGCAGCACATGACGATCATCCCGACGCTGAAGCTGTTCTCGCGCGACGATGGCATCGCGAAGATTCGTGAGCTCGATTACCGATTTCTCAAGCTTGGCGGAAGGCTGGTGTATGGCACCGATACCGGGTTTCTCCAGGATTACGACCAGGGCGAGGAATTTCGTCAGCTGATGCAGGCTGGATTGGACTTTCGCGACGTGCTGACTATGCTGACGACGGCCCCGGCGCAGCTCTTTCATCTATCGCAGCGCGAAGGCAAGGTGATCCCAGGAATGCGCGGCGATCTGACGATTCTGTCTGAAGACCCGGCCTCGGGGCACCCGGAGGCGTTCACCAGGGTCAGGTATACGATCCGTGGCGGCAAGGTGATCTGGCATTCGAACTAGGCGGCAAGGCGATTCGACGATGATCAATCCTGGAAAGCTCCTTGGAACCTGCGATCCCAGCCCCGGGAGTCTGGATTTACGCGAATCGCCGATGCGCTCATTGAGCCGAACGCACCGCAGTTATCCACGCCGGGGTTTACCCTCCAGCATGGGGCGCATCCGCACACCCCAAAACGACGAAAATCGGGCTTATTTCGTCTCCGCTGATTTCAAAGGGCTTAGGCCTTATTTTCAATGCAGAGAATTACCCTCTCCCGGCGCACAATAATCCCAGAGACCCAAGTACCCATTCCACGCCGTCTCCCGGGAGCATTCATGCGCAACATCACCGTGTCAATCAACGACCAAGTCTATCACGACGTCCGTGTCTGGTGCGCCCAGCGCGACACCTCCGTCTCCGCCGTCGTTCAGCGTTTTCTGGAAGACCTGCCCCACCTCAAGGAATCCCACCGAATCCCGCTGCCCGACGCCAGGCCCAGGCCCTGTCTCAATCGTTTCGTCCAGGCTCCCGGCGCCAGCCAGAAATAGCCCGTGTCAAAAAAAAAATTTAGAATTTTTGCCCGTTGAAACTGTGAAGCCATGGTCAAACCATATTTAAAATCAGGCACTTCCTGGAAACGTCCTCACGAAATCCACCTTTCCCGTGAACCACAGTTTCCGTCAAGCCCTCTCTAGGCCCCGCACAATCAACAGCTTCTACCCGCCGCCCCCGCAGGAGCTGTGAATCTGGGAAGCTGTGACCTCTAAGTCCTTTGAAAACAATGTTGGGCGCGCCTTGGCGCGCCCAACATGGCCAATTGTAGGGCTATTCTTCCTCTTCTTCGACGGGTCGTTTGGCGTTGGCGAGGATTTTGTCGGCGACCAGCTGCGGGACGATGTCGTAGTGGTCCATCTCCATGCGGTAGCTGCCTTTACCCTGGGTCATGGAGGTCAGCAGGGTTCCGTAGGTGAGCATTTCGGCCATGGGAACCTGGGCGTTGATGAGGGTGGTGCGGCCCTTGGATTCCATGCCGCCAACCCGCCCGCGACGGCCGTTGAGGTCGCCCATCAGGGTGCCGGCGAACTCGTCGGGGGCTTCGATTTCGACCTTCATGATGGGCTCGAGTAGGCAGGGCTTGGCGGTTTCCATGCACTTGCGGAAAGCCAGGCGGCCGGCCATCTTGAACGACATTTCGTTGGAGTCGACGTCGTGGTAGCTGCCGTCGAAAACGACCGCCCGGAAGTCGACGACCGGAAAACCGGCCAGGTAGCCCCGGGCGGCGGTCTCGACAATGCCCTTCTCGATGGCGGGAATGAAGTTGCGGGGGATGGCGCCGCCGAAGACTTCGCTGGCGAACTCGAAGCCGCCGCCGCGGGGGAGAGGCTCGAGGCGGATCTTGCAGTCGCCGAACTGGCCGTGGCCGCCGCTTTGCTTTTTGTGGCGCCCATGCCCCTCGGTCTTGGCGCGGATGCTTTCCCGGTAAGGAACCTTGGGAGCCTTGAGAGTGACTTCGGCGTGGTAGCGCTTCTTGAGGCGCGACACGATGGTTTCAATGTGGGGCTGGCCGGCGCCGGCGATGAGGAATTCGTTGGTCATGGGATCGCGGAAGAAACGGATGAGCAGGTCCTCTTCCATGAGCTTGTGGATGGCGGGGGCCAGCTTGTCTTCGTCGGCGCGGGACTTGGGCTCGATGGCGTAGGTCATGGCCGGCTCGGGCGTGCGGACCAGTTCGATCTGGATGTCGGCGCCCTTGGCTCCGAGGGTGTCGCCGGTGAGGGTTTCGCGGAGCTTGGCTACGGCGCCCAGGTCGCCGGCGTGGATCTCGAGGACCTCGACGGCCTTGCGGCCCTGCATCACGGACAGGTGCGCGAGACGCTCCTGGCCGCGGCGAGTGTAGTTTTCGACGGTGGCGTCGTTCTTGACCACGCCGCTGATGACTTTGAAAAAGCTGATGCGGCCGGCAAAGGGGTCGGACATGGTCTTGAAGACGAAAAGGCCGCAGGGCTCGGAGTCGGAGATGGCGCGGGTGACGACGGATCCCGAGTCGGAGTCGGAGGAGCCATCGCCGGCGGCGGCCAGGGCTACGGCCTGGGTCTTTACGGAGATGGGCGCGCGCTCGACGGGCGAGGGAGCGTAGACCTTGAGGAAGTCGAGAAGATGGTCGGTGGCGACGTTGGTAAGTCCGCTGGTGAACAGGACCGGGAAAATGCGATCTTCGCGAATGGCTTCGTGGAGAGCGGTGATGAGGTGCTGCTCGGGGATGGTGCCTTCGGCAAAGTACTCTTCCATGAGCTCGTCTTTGCCTTCCGCGACCAGCTCGACCAGGGCTTCGTGGGCGGCCTTGGCGCCGGCGACCAGGCTGGCGGGAATTTCGCCGATCTTGCCACGGCCATCGCCATTGGGCGTGTAAGTGAAGGCCTGCATCGTAACCAGGTCGACAATGCCGTGGAAACCGCCGGCATCGGAAATGGGGAGCTGAACGGGAACGCAGGTGCGGCCCCAGCGCTCGTGCAAGTCGTCAATGAGGGCGCTCAGGCCTTCGCCACCGCCGGCCTTGGGGTGGTCCATCTGGTTGATGACGACCATGCGGGGCACATTGGCTTCTTCGGCGTAGCGCCACACGCGCTCGGTGACGGGCTCGACGCCGGACTGGGCGTTGACCACCACGACGGCGGATTCAACTGGCAGCAGGGCGGCGCGGGCTTCGTGGGTGAACATGTGGAAGCCGGGGGTATCGACGAAATTGATCTTGTTGCCCTGCCACTCGGCGAAGGCGACGGCGTTCTGCATGGTAGTGCCGCGGGCGATTTCTTCTTCGTCGTAGACGGTGACGGCCGAGCCGTCTTCGACGCGGCCCTGGGTGGGAGTCATCTTGGCGGCATGCAGCAGCGCGGCAATCAAGGTGGACTTGCCGCTGTGCGCATGCCCCACTACAGCTACGTTGCGGATCTCACTTCCCTGGTACGTTTTCATGTTTTTCCTCGTTTTGGAGTAGATCGGTGGGAAGCCACCCAGGTCTCAGAAGCGAGACCTGGGGCACCCAAGCCGTTGGTGGTTCCCACCCTTGCGACAGAAACAAATCGCAAGGATGGGGCACGTGGATGTTGGGGTGGATTTGCAGGGGCAGGGTGGGGACGCCGCGGGGGGCGTCGGAATGGCCGGTTTTGTACGGCCTGGCTCCGGGTCTGCCGTCTTCCTCGTCCATGCGGGAGAGTCTCGGGCAGGCGCCTGCGGGATGATTCGGAGGTATCCGGCAGGCGTCTCTCAGTTAAGAAACGGATGCTATCACACGGGGAGTGTGAACGTCCTGTGACTGGAAATACAGCGAAGCAGGGACCAAGGGACCAAGGGACCGAGAAAGTAGCCGTCCGAGCGTGAGGGGCCAGGTTGGGTCACCAGCGGAGGACGGGAAGGATCGCGGAGTAGTCGTCTGTCCAGACCCGCAGGCCCGGTTTTGTGTCGGGAAAGAAGGCGTGCGCGACGAGCTCCGGCTGCAGGAAAAACCCAGCATTGCCGGTGACCAGCATCCATGTGGAGGAATATCCCCCCGGGTTCTCCTTGCCCAGGGTGTTGACGTGGCGCGCCTCCATGCCGGCCGCGGAGGCCAGCAGTGCGATGGGCGGTTCGAGGTCGACGTGGCGGTTGGAGATGTGAAAGGCGAGGATGCCGTTGGGGGTGAGGTGGCGGCGGTAGAGAGCAAGGGCCTCCTGCGTTAGCAAGTGGATGGGGATGGCGTCGCCGGAAAAGGCGTCGATCACCAGGACGTCGAAATTCTGGGGCGCCTCGCCGGCAAGGGAGGTGCGGGCATCGCCTTCGACGATGTCGACCTGCGCGCCGGAGTCACGAATATAGGTGAAGACGTTGCGGGCAATCGGCTGGACGGCGGGGTTGATGTCGTAGAAACGGATGCGGTCGCCGGGTCGGCCGTAGGCAGCGATGGTGCCGGCGCCGAGGCCGATGACGCCGATGCGACGGGGGGCGTTTTGGGGGCGGTCGGAACAACAGAAGCGGATGGCGAGACCGACGCCTGATTCGCGGGAGTAATAGGTAGTGGGAGAGTGGCGCATCTCGTCGTCGCCGAAGATTTGCGTTCCGTGCTGGATGGAGCCGTTCATCAGCGTGCGGGTGGTAGTCCCGGGATAGCTCACAGTCTGGGTGACGCGCAGGCTGGCGTAGAAATTGCGGACGGTTACGGTGGCGTCGCGCAGAGAGGCGATGCGGACCATGAAGATGAGCACGACCATGGCGCCGCTGGCGACGATCCACAGCATGCGCTGGCTCCAGACGCCGCGCCAGTTGACGGCCAGCGCCAGCAGGGCCGTGACCAGAAACGTGATGGGCAGATCGAGGTTGAGGCTGAAGACCAGAGGCGAGGCGATCCCTATGAGGAACGAGCCGAGGGCGCCGCCGGCGGCGAACAGCAGGTAGAAGAGCGTAGCTTCGGAGGCGCGCTGGGGGCGCAGGCCGTAAGCCTCGGAATGGCAGAAGAAGCATGCGAAGAACAGTTCAACGAGAAAGAAGAGAATCGACAGCCACAGCGGCCAGCCGGCATTGGTCTTCGACAGGGACCAGGCGAGGGCGCCCAGCATCACAACCATGAATCGGGCGATGATGCCCCAGGGCAACAGGACGCGGAACTGGAAGGCAAGAATGAGCGTGATGAGGTAGACGCTGAGGGGAAGAATCCAAAGCAGCGGAATGGCGGCGATGTTGGCGGTGAGATAGCTTGTGATGGCGCTCAACTGCATGGCGGCGCCCATGGGGAGGAGGACCCAGAGGAGCTTGTGGGTGAGGGGGGCGGGAGAGGAGGAGGGGTCGTCGACTGTCAAAGGCTGGGGCGAGGCAGTACGCGTTTTGAGCGTGAGGATCGCGGAGAGAACTGCGAACAGGGCGAATCCGCAGCACCAGGCAAGACGCTGGGCGTGCAGGCTGAGATGGGGTTCAACAAAAGTGGGGTAGGAAGCCAGCGCCAGCAGCGAGGCAAGGTTCGAGAGTGCGTAGAGGCGATAGGGGATCTGGCCGGATTCGACGCGCGCCCACCACACCTGCAGCAGAGGGCTGGTGGCGGCCAGTACGAGAAATGGCAAACCGATGGAGACGCCCAGAACGGCGAAGACAGTGAGGATGGGATGGGCGGCGCCGTTGTTTCCGAGAAAGGTGCGAATAACCCATACGATTGCGGACGCAGCCGCGAATGCGATCAGAACCAGATGCACCAGGGAAGACGAGCGGCGGGAGAGCCAATGTGCGTAAAGATAGCCAACCAGGAGCGTGGTCTGGAAGAAAACCAGGCAGGTGATCCAGACCGCGGCCGATCCGCCCAGAACAGGGAGCAGTTGGCGCGCGGCAATGGGCTCGACGAGGAAGAGCAGGAACGCGCCGAGAAAGATGGTGCCGGCAAAGAGCCAACGCAGCGGAGACTTTCTTTGCTCGGAGGACGATGCAAGATCGGGGGAGACGGGCTCGGTCAAATCCATTGCTAACGATCGTATAAGACGGGGATGGATTCCCAGGTTTCAGAAGCGAAACCTGGGGCACCCATTTCGTTGAGTTCAATCGGGCGGACGCGGCGAGGGCGTGGTAGATTCGGTGTACCTCGCGGAGAGCTTCGGGTTGTAATGGACGGCAATGTAATGGACGCGAACGCAGAGATCGAGACGATGACGCCGGCGGAGTCCGCCGCGATTGGAGCTTCGGCGCTGCGCAAGGCTTCGCTGCGACTGCTTCCCGTGATTGCCGTGGGCTACGGCATGGCCTACATCGATCGGGTGAATGTCAGCTTCGCGTCGCTGCAGATGAATCGGGACCTGGGCTTCAGCGCGACGGCGTACGGGGTTGGAGCGGGGCTGTTCTTCGTTGGCTACGCGCTTTGCGAAGTGCCGTCGAACCTGCTCCTGCTGCGCTTTGGCGCCCGGCGGTGGCTGGCGCGGATCATGTTCACCTGGGGTCTGCTGGCGGCGGCGATGTTATTCGTTCGCACGCCGCTCGAATTCAATGTGCTCCGGTTTCTCTTGGGAATGGCGGAAGCAGGATTCTTCCCCGGAATCATCTACTACCTGACCTTGTGGTTTCCCGCCAAGACGCGGGCCCGCGCTGTGAGCCGTTTTTATATTGCGCTGCCGCTGAGTTCCACGGTGATGGGCTCGCTGGCAGGATGGCTGCTCGGGCTGGGCGGAAAGCTGGGGCTGGCAGGCTGGCAGTGGCTGTTTCTTCTGGAAGGGCTTCCATCGGTTCTGTTCAGCGTGGTGATGTGGCGGGTCCTTCCCGATACACCTTCCCAGGCGGCCTGGCTGACAGCGGAGGAAAAGACCTGGATTGAGCGAACACTCGAGCAGGATGGCGCGCATGTGCATCTAGGCCACACGGCCGGAGTGTTGCGGGCCCTGAAATCACCGCACGTCTGGGCATTCGGCTTGTATTTCATGTGCGTGCTGATCTCCAACTACGGCTACGGATTCTCGGCGCCTGCCATTATTCAGGGCGCGACCGGATGGAGTGTTGGCCGGGTGGGATTCTTCATTGCCGCGCTGGGACTGGCGGGCGCGGCAGGCATGCTGTTGAACAGCGCCCACTCTGACCGCAGCGGCGAGCGGGCGCTGCATTGCATTGTGCCGTGCGGCGTGATGGGGGCCGGGTTTGTGATTGCGAGCTATGCGCACGAGCCTTGGCTGGTGGTGACGTCGTTGGCGGTGTGCTACATCGCCTGTTTCGCATTGCAGGGGCCGGCGTTTGCGATTCTGACGGGATTTATGGCGGGACGGGCAGCAGCGGCGGGGATCGCGGCCATGAATACGATCGCCATGTTGAGCGGCTTCACGGGACCCTATTGGATGGGTGTGATGAAGGATGCGACGGGCAGTTATCAGGCCGGCCTTCGCGGGCTGCTGATTCCAAACCTGGTTGCCGCGGGAGTGATGTGGGCGCTGACTCGGAGTTTGGAGCGGCGGGCAGTGGCCTTGGGTTTGGGGAGGCTGGGGGAGGAATTGGTGTGAGTTACCTCCCAGGTCTCAAAAGCGAGCCCCGGGGCGCCCATGTATTTCAGAACTCGAGCTCTCGCTTATATCTTGATAAACGATTGGATCAAAACGCAATTAAAGGCTAACGGCGGCGGGCAGGATGTCTTCGACGTCAACCCATTGCGTGGGGTAATTGCCGGTGTAACAGGCGGTGCAGTAGCGATTGCCCTGGTCGGCGCCACAGCTCGTTTGCAGGCCTTCGAGGGAGAGATAGGCGAGCGAGTCGGCTTCGATGAACTGGCGGATCTCTTCGACAGATTTGTTGGCGGCGATGAGTTCGCGCTTGGAGGGCGTGTCGACGCCGTAGAAGCAGGGTGAGATTGTTGGCGGGCAGCTGATGCGGAGATGAACTTCCTTTGCGCCCGCGCCGCGCACCATGCGAACGATTTTGCGCGACGTAGTGCCGCGAATGATGGAGTCGTCGATCAGCACGACGCGCTTGCCTTCGAGCAGGTTGCGGACCGGGTTGAGCTTGAGGCGGACGCCGAAGTCGCGCACCCGCTGTTCGGGCTCGATGAAGGTGCGGCCTACGTAATGATTGCGAATGAGGCCGAAGCGGAACGGGAGCCCGGCTTGTTCGGCGTATCCCAGCGCGGCGGTCACGCCGGAGTCGGGAACGGGAACGACGACGTCGGCGGGCACGCCGGACTCGCGGGCCAGCTGGCGGCCCATCTGGTCGCGGCTCTCCTGCACCCAGCGGCCGTAGATCTTGGAATCGGGCCGCGCGAAGTAGACGTGCTCGAAGATGCAGCTCGACTGTTCCGCCCCGCTGGCGTAGTGGCGGCTGGTGACGCCGTCTTCGGTGACCATGACCAGTTCGCCGGGAAGCACGTCGCGTTCGAAGGTAGCGCGGAGCAGATCGAAGGCGCAGCTTTCCGAAGCGAAGACGATGGTGTCGGGCCCGTCGGGGTTCTTGATGCGGCCCATGGAGAGCGGACGAAAGCCGCGCGGATCGCGGGCGGCGAAGACGCGGTCGCGCGTCATCATGACGATGGAGAAGGCGCCCTCCACCTGTGATAGCGAATCGGCGATAGCGTCGACCAAGGTGCCGGCGCGGGAATGGGCGATGAGCTGGACGATGATTTCGGAATCGGACGTGGTCTGGAAGTAGGCGCCAGCGCGTTCGAGCCTGGCGCGGACCGTGCCGAGATTCACCAGATTGCCGTTGTGCGCGATCGCGATCAGGCCCTTGGTGGATTCGACGCGGATGGGCTGAGCGTTGAGAAGCGCGGAATCGCCGGTGGTGGAATAGCGCGTGTGCCCGATGGCCATGGCGCCGGGGAGCTTTTGCAGAACATCGTCGGTGAAGATTTCCGAAACCAGTCCCATCCCCTTGATGTTGGCGAGATGGTGGCCGTCGGCGGTGGCGATGCCGGCCGATTCCTGTCCGCGATGCTGGAGCGCGTACAGGCCGAGATAGGCCTGGCGGGCGGCTTCGGGGTGGCCGTGGATGGCAACCACACCGCATTCTTCACGGAGCTTTGGATCGTCTGAATCCCAGTGCTCCAGAGCGAGACCCTTCGACAGGCTCGGGGCAGGCTCTGGGGCACCGACAAGAGTGTTGTCGATCTCGCCCGGGACTCCCTGGAAAAGCAAACGCGTCATGCCGGGACCTCGCCGTGGAGAGTAGCTTCCAGAGCAGTGGCCCAGGGGGTGCGGAGTTCTTCGACAGAAGCGGAGATAAACGGCTCGCCGTCCACGGAGATTTCGAAGCGCTGGCCGCCGGTGGTGCCGATGCGGGCGCAGAAGAAACTGAGTTCGCCGGCCATTTTCTCGATGGCGTTGACGTTATGGGCGGGAGCGCTGATCAGCATGGTGGACGCGAGTTCTGCGAAGAGTCCGAAGAGAGGCTGAATCGTGAGTGAGCGCTCCTGCTCGATAGTGGCGCCAATGCCTTTGCTAAATGTGGCCTGGGCCATGGCGACCGCAATGCCGCCGTCGGAGATGTCGCGCGCGGAGTGAATAAGCTTGCGGGCCGCGAAGGTTTCAAGGAGCGAGTGCAAATCCGATTCGGCGTCGAGGTCGAGAGGCGGCGGCGTGCCCCAGAGGCTGCCGAGGACGACCTTGGCGTATTCCGAGGAACCGAAGACTCGCAGTCGGGCTGCCGGTTCGCCGGAGGTTTCTTCGACAGGTTCGGTGATGCGGCCTGCGATTGGCCCGGGGACGGGGAACGCAGGATCGAGATCCATACCAGGGACAATATAAGGATTGATGTATGCAGGCTCGAGCGGCAAGTTGAGATCCGGGTTGGGCGCTTCGCCTCGGGGGATGGGCCACAGCAGCAGCAGGGCGTCACCTGAGTGCTGGAAATCCGCCGGAACGGCCTTGGTCACGTCATCGAGAATACCGACAATACCCAGGACAGGCGTGGGATAAATGCCTTCGCCGCGGGTTTCATTGTATAGAGACACGTTGCCGCCGGTGATCGGCGTGCCGAGCGCGGTGCACGCTTCGGCGATGCCGTCGATGGCGGCGGAAAGCTGCGCCATGATTTCGGGTTTTTCGGGATTGCCGAAGTTGAGGCAGTTGGTTGCGGCAACAGGCAGGGCGCCTGAGGCTGCCACCTTGCGGGCGGATTCCGCAACCGCATGCATCGCGCCCAGCCTGGGATCGAGATAGCACCAGCGGCCGTTGCCGTCGAGGGCCATGGCGAGGCCGCGCTCGTGTCCCGGCTCGCCGGTATCCTTGATGCGCATCACGCCGGCTTCGCCGCCAGGGCCGATCACGGTATTGGTCTGCACCATGGTGTCGTATTGCTCGTGCACCCACCGTTTGGAGGCCACGTTGGCGCTCGAAAGTAGCTGCTTCAGGTCGGCGAGATAGTCGCGGTCCTGGTCGAGTTTGGAGAGGACTTCGTCGGGCGGGTCTGAGGGAACAGGGGCTTTCCAGGTGCCGATCGGCCGATGGTAGAGCGGGGCGTCGTCTGTCAGAGACTGGTTGGGGATATCGGCGACGAGCACGCCGTGATGGCGAATGCGCAGGCGCGGCTCGGGCTCAACGGTTCCGACGATTACCGCGTCGAGGCCCCACTTGGCGAACACGCGAAGCACTTCGTCTTCGCGGCCCTTGTCGGCGACCAGCAACATTCTTTCCTGACTTTCGGAAAGCATGATTTCATAGGCCGACATTCCGGTTTCGCGCTGGGGGACGAGGTCGAGTTCAACATCAAGTCCCACGCCGCCTCGGGCGCCCATTTCGCAGGTGGAGCAGGTGAGGCCGGCTGCGCCCATGTCCTGGATCCCTACGATGGCGCCCGTCTTCATGGCTTCGAGGCAGGCCTCGAGGAGAAGCTTCTCCATGAACGGATCGCCCACCTGGACGTTGGGACGTTTCTGCTCTGAGCCTTCCTTGAATTCTTCGCTGGCCATGGTTGCGCCGTGGATGCCGTCGCGTCCGGTCTTGGCGCCTACATATATGACCGGGTTGCCGGTTCCGCTGGCCTTGGCGTAGAAGATTTCGTCCTTGCGCACCATGCCGAGGGCGAACGCATTCACCAGTGGATTGCCGCTATAACAGAGCTCGAACTTGGTTTCGCCGCCCAGGTTGGGCACGCCGAAACAGTTGCCGTAGCCGGCGATGCCGCTGACCACGCCTTCGACAATGGAGTGATTTTTGGCGACCTGGTCCGGGTCGGCACCGGATTCCGGAGCGATGGAGCCGAAGCGAAGAGAATCCATCACTGCGAGCGGTCGAGCGCCCATGGTAAAGATGTCGCGGAGAATGCCGCCCACGCCGGTGGCCGCGCCCTGGAAGGGCTCGATGTAGCTGGGGTGATTGTGGCTTTCGATCTTGAAAGCGCAGGCCCAGCCGTCGCCCACGTCGATAATCCCCGCGTTCTCGCCCGGTCCCTGGACCACGCGATCGCTCCTGGTGGGCAGGCGCTTAAGATGGATGCGGCTCGACTTGTAGGAGCAATGCTCGCTCCACATCACGCTGTAAATGCCGAGTTCGGTGAGAGATGGCGTGCGTCCGAGCGCCTTCAGGATGCGGTCGTACTCATCCGGAGTGATGCTGTGTTGGCGGAGCAGCTCCGGAGTTACCGCAACCGGCTCGGGAACAAGTGCAGAGGAGGCGGTGGTCATCACGGTTGCCTTCATTGTCGCATGGAGAGCGGGGAATTCCGCGGGGATTCGCCTAGCGCCGGGTCCAAACCTTGTGCGATACTTTGGGTTGCCCCCACCCAAGCCGGGATGGCGGAACTGGCAGACGCAGCGGACTCAAAACCCGCCGGATTCACATCCATGGGGGTTCAATTCCCCCTCCCGGCACCAAGCTCATAAATCATCTATTTACACGTACTTATAGCGACCATTCTCCTTAATTCGCCGGGGATTTGCTGCCTCTTCAGGGGCATTTTCAGGTACAAATTTGGATACAGTCAATATCTCGCTTATTTTGAGCGACTTGCAAGAATTGCGCACTTTCATATCATTCATTGATTGCTCTCGATTGGGTCCTGATTACGGTTGATTACGGTGTGCGCGGCGGTTAATCGGTCCGCCGTAACGAACGGAATCGGTGTATTATGTGGTGCTGAATCACACGTTAAGAAGCCTCGAGGCTGCTCGGCTTTAGTCATTCCTGTTCTCACCAACTGACACCGCAGAGTCGGACATGATCAGTGCGACTGGTGAGGCTTTCCCCGGAGCAAGAGCAATCGAAGAGCGTCCATATCGTCGAGCGATACGAGTTGAGGGGCAAGAATGCGTTACACCATACGCCACTTCCTGTTGGTCTCGATTTTCGCTGTGCCCCTACCATGCCCCTGTGAGGTGCCTGGGTACCTTCGCGACGTTGTCGACAGAATCAAGCCGTATCGTAATGCTCTGACTGCATACCCTGTTTCAGGACCGTACGGACGTCCAGTTCAAGCCCTATTTTCCTCGAACGGAAGCACCTGGGCAGGTACTGACAATGGAATGTATGTAAGTGAAGACCCAGCAAAGGGCTGGCGCGCTCTCAATTATCAGGGTGAATCTCACGACGAAGATGCACCCCAAGGTGCCAGTGCATTTGCCAAAATCGGAAATGCCCTTTTTGTCGGAGATGTTTACGATATTTTTCGCTCCGATGATGCTGGCAGATCTTGGAAAAAGTGGCTTCCTGTATCGGTGACTGAAGGGAATCTTATGCCGGTTACAGGGCTAGTAGCCCTTAAAGACCGACTGCTCATCTCTACTACCAGCGGCGTTTACGAAAGCGATCTAAGCAAGAAACATCTAGCCATATGCGAAGGTCTAGGTGAACATTGGGTTCACACAATGTCAGAACAGAACGGGACGGTCTTCGCGTTCACTGCCGATGGGGTCTTTGCAAGTTCCAACTTGGGGGCAACATGGAAAAATATCCCTGTCCGCTTTACCTCGGTATTGGCCCCAAAGAATCTCGATGCGCGGCTATTCTCTATAGCTCCAGCAGGGGCCAGCAGTTGGATATTGGCGACTGGTGGCCAACTGTTTCAACTGGACAGCGTGGACGCGGATCCTCGATTCATTGTTGCACTACCACATCGTGACCCACCGGATAGCATCGCTGTGACACCGTCCGGGATACTCCTCGGCACTGAATCTGGCGTCTTCTCGCTTAAGGATTCTGACAAGACATGGGTCTTGGTTAATCAGGGAATCTGGCCTGGATGGATCCGGAGTGTCAAACAGCTTGGAACTACGGTATATGCAAGTTCTCTAGTCCCGGACTACAGGCTTAGTGAAGGGTTAACAGGATCACATCGAAGACCCAGGCGATTGAGAGAGCAAGACCCCTTGAACTTTGACAGTGGCGAAGTTTTTTTGAGTACCAATCTAGGACAGTCATGGACTCCGATACTTCCAGGAGCATTCGATGCCATTGGAATTATCGATCGTGATCACATCTCACTCAATCAAGCAGGGAAGGTAACGACTGCGGGAAAGACGCCGCTAAAACTCTCCACGCTTCCCGTAGAAGCCTTGCCGTTTCCGACTGCCCGCATACAAGGCACCGTCTACCTTGCAAGACCGTCCCGTTTGATTGCAAGCCAAGATGGTGGAAAGTCGTGGGAACCGGATCCGCTTTTTCCAGTTTCGGAACAGGCTGTTTCCCTGGCATCAGCTGGTACTAGTTTGTTTGCGGGGACTCTGGATGGGGGTTTGTACCGGCTGTCGAAGGCGACAAAGTCGACAGAGTGGCATCGGTTAGCGGCAGATGGCTTGTCAGGTGCGGTAAGAGCGTTGTGGGTGGACGACCGATACCCCGATGTGGTGATTGCAGGAACGAGTCGAGGATTGTTTTGGAGTGGCGATAGTGGCAACACGTTTCGTCGATACCAGGCCCCTCCTGGTTTGGCGAGTTTCAGTCGTGTGGATTCGCTGGACTATACAAACGGAACTTTGCTGATAGGAACAGATCAGGGTGTGTTCTATGTTGTGGACCGAATACCCCGCGGGATGTGGTATCAGCGGGTATTTGAGTGGGCCAAGAAGAATCCAAAGATTTCTTTGGCAGGTATTGGCAGCATAATTGTTCTGTTTGTGTTTTCGACTCGGACGATTCTCTTTTTACTTCAATTCGAAGTCTGGCCTTTAAGTGCACTTGCTCCCTGGTTTTATCTAACCCCCTTTGGGCGCTGGAAGCTCTACCGTCGCTATCGACTTAACGTAAAGAAAGACGCCGCGATCCAGGATGCCACTCGTTTTGTCGACTTGCCGTTCGATATGCCAGACGGCGGAAAGAGTCAAGAAAGGCTCTCTGCTTCAGCGGAGGCAGAAGTAGCCAAAAATGGGAGGCTCATAGTTCTGGGTGAAGGTGGACAAGGGAAGAGCACGTTATGTCACTACTTAGCTCTGCAGACGGCTCAACGTTCGCTGCGAGCGAAGAAGCGTTTAGAGCCAGTGTTGATCGAAGGTCTTGATTATTCGGGCAACCTTTTGACGGCAATAACGAATACCCTTAAACAGCACCGGGCCTATGTTAACAGTCAGATTGTTGAATCGCAGCTTCTGGCGGGGAATCTGCTCGTGATACTTGACGGCTTTTCAGAAATTCGCGAAGCGTACCGATCGGCGGCCGATACTGCTGACATTCCAGATTTCCTTCAAAACCATCCCGACACTCCTTTTGTGCTTGCTTCTCGTAGTTATCCGTTCGCGACGATACGTAGAGCCATGGGTGAGGCAATCGTTCTGCAGTTGCAGGACGTCGATGAGAAGACCGAACAGGTGTTCCTGGCGCAATATCTGAAGCGAGGAGCAAAGGATGTCGATCTACTCATGGGGGAGATCCAGCGGCGTTTTCCGGGACTGCCTCGCATACCTCTGATGCTCCAACTCGTCGCAACTGTATACGAAAAGACAGGGCAGGTCCCCAAGGATCGCACTACCCTTTTCGCCGACTACCTCATACAATTGCTTCGACCACAGGTCACAGGGATCGATGAACCCGCCGGACTGAGCTTCGCAATAAGGCATCTAGTGCGCGAAAGCTTCTTACGATCGGGAGGTGACCGGGGCATATCAGTTGAACGTGGTGTCGAATTATTGGAGGGTATCAAGACTCGACTTGAGAGCTTCGATATAAAGCTGTCACCAGTAGGTCTTCTCAATCTGCTGTCCCGCGCTGGCCTCTATCGAAGAACCTCTGAAAATCTAAAGTTCTTCCATGACTCGTTTGAGAGCTATTTTGCGGCCCGCGCCATGGAAAGCGACTTCCGCGAAAAACGGCCAGACCTGATCATTGCTTCACACAATAACCCCCGCCTTGCAGAGACCTGGTCTTTCCTCCACGAAATGCTGGAAAGCTCAACGGAGGTCGAAAGACTCAATGACCTGCTTGGCCCTACCAAAGAAAACGCAGCAGTCACGAGCCCCTCCAAAGGATAGACGAGGTTCACGAAATCGTGGGTACACGTTCGGGTACAGACATCAGCTTGGCTCACTTACGCTCAATTGCACTAAACCTCACAGATCCAAATGCTTAGCTCATTCCGAAATTACGGTCGATTTCGCTTATTTTTCAATGATTTACTGCATCCTTCGGAAACTCAAAATCCGTCGAAGGCAACTTCATGGGGGTTCAACTCCCCCTCCCGGCACCAATCTAATAAACCATCTATTTACAGATACTTACAGCGACATGTCTGCTTAAGTAACGTCGGATTTTCTGCCCTTTTGAGGCCATTTCGGGTACAAAATTTGGATACAGCCAGTATCTAGCTTGTTTTGAGTGGCTTGCCTGAATTGGGCGTGTTCACGTCATTCCTTGATTTCGCTCGATTGCGTCCTGACTACGCTTGGTTACGGCTTGCACAGCGGTTAATCGATCCGCCAACAGGACCAAATCGTCCCGCGAAAACGCTGCCAACTCCCATGGAAAGCAAACAGGCTTCTCGCAGCCGGAAGGGCCATGTGTCGCAATCGTGATTGACTGGGTTGGCGCCGCATTCTGACGATGCGTTCACGAATCCGACCGGCATCCTGCCCGTAGGCTCTCTCCCTCTCGCGCGAGATGCTTGGCCAAACGTTGCTCGATTGAAGGGAATAAAAGAGATGGATAATTTGATCTTGCAAACGAATAGCTACACAGTTACAGTGAAATGCTAACTATCTGGTCGTTCCCGATTCAAGCCTGAATTGTGATTTTGTTCCTTCGATCGGCGACTCCTCAACCGGGGGAGAAACGATGCGATTTGTCGACAGGGTTATCGTTCGAAATTCTGACCTGACGAAGGAGCCCACTTGCAGAGCGAATCAGACTCCACTTTGAATTCGATGTTGCTGGAGAACCTAGTTCATCTGTCGCAGGAAGCTAGGTGTGCCGCAATCCTGGAACACGGGCAAACCGAAATGGCTGCAATCTTGGAGGGGCTCGGACGGGAATGCGCCTTATTATCTGAAACAATCAACGTGGAACGGCTTGGCTGGGCGATTGCCTTTAATGTCGAGGGACCGCGTGAATCGAAAATAGAGAAACATGTATCTAAGCGCGGGGCCATCCAAAGCTATCGCGACCGTTGGAGTGATGGGACTCGATGGCTCCTTATCTGGTCCCTGCTCACGAAGCCTGTGACTCGCAGTAGCTGCGGGGCCGCCTGCCTTATGGGGGAGTTGGCTTTATCTGTCGCCTGCGAGCATCGGGACGACTGGCAAAACCCCGCTGCCCGTCCAATCAATCTTCAGAACGCTGGTCGAGCTTTCAAGTTCGTATACGGAAGGGCCAAGTCAAAGGTCGTTGGAGATGTGTTCCGGAGCTTCGGAGAGCGCGCCGGAGCGCCCGAAGCAATTGCCGATGAGGCTTGGTCGATGGTGTTTTGTGACTACTGGAGCATAAGGGCGCGCAGTCGGTTCCTCGGACTCAGTCAAATCTCGACCTTAGTCTGTCAAGTAGCACGCTACCTGGCGCTCAAAGCCCTGCGTCCCACGAATGACATCAGCATCGATGACCCGGAGTCGGACGATCGGCCGTTGACGCGAAGGGAAATCGAAGTCTTAATAAGCCTCGGGGTCCGCTGGGATGCAACAGAAGGTCTCATTGAGCAGGAGCTTCTCCGCCTGATTAAGAAGTGCATGTCACGGCTTCCGGTCCGGCAGCGAATCGTTGCACAAATGGTATGGCTCCAAGACATTCGAGCGAAAGAGGTATCAGAAACCCTGCGCATCAGCGAAGCCGCCGTCAGTCAACACCTGAAAAAAGCTCGCGAAGCAGTCTGCAGCTGTCTTCGAGGCGATGGCTATCGCGTATCCGGATGATCTTGGGAGCAGAAAAAATCACATGAGAGATTAAGTCCGCCGCCATTTTTCCGACTAACTTGGGAAGGTCCGGATGTCAGACGAGAGTGACAACTCGGCCGAGGCGATCGTTTCGAGAGCCCGAGAACTCGCTGGAAAGCCGCGCCCGGAGATAGCCGACGCCGAAATCCTGGCGGCTATCGCCGACGGCACTCTCATGTTCGCAGAAGTCGATGATGCGACACTAGATCGATGCATCCAGACCTTTGGGATCAGCTCGGTGCTGGAGGCATTCAAAGCGGGGTCTCAGGAAATCCCTGAAAAACCGCCAACGATTCGCCAGCGTATCACGCGGGTGTTGGCCGATTCGCTCGGAAGCATTGCCCAGCTGGCTTTCGGGCGGACACAGTTGGTTGCGGCCGGGCTGATAACCATCGTGCTGATTCTGCTTGTTCCCCCGGTAGTGCAACGGGTTCGTGCGAATGCTTTTGTCGAGACCGCTGCGGCCACTCACCGCAACTACCTTCAGGGCAATCTGCCGATGGAGATCCACACGTCGTCTCCGGCGGCTGTTACGGCGTGGTTCGCCGGCAAAGTACCGTTCCATTTTCAGCTGCCTGATTCGCAACAACCAGCAAAAGGCGGGGCGGTTTATCAGCTCACCGGATCCCGGCTGGTCAACTTTAGGGGCTCACATGCAGCACTGACGACCTACCAGATGCAGGAACTAAAGATCAGCCTCCTTGTTGTATCGGACACGTCTGCGCGTGCTGAAGGCGGCGAGGTCGTCCTGTCTGGCCGTCTAAGGTTCCACTATCGTTCTATCGCCGGGTTCACTGTCATTACCTGGAGCAATCACGGACTCACGTATGCACTGGTTTCATCGTTGCCTGGTTCGGCACGGCAATCTTGCCTCGTGTGCCACCAGGATATGGCCGATCGTTTGAAGTATCCCCGGCCTTAGTTAAGGATCCCTCACACGTCCTATAAGCCATCGCCCACGCCGCGCGACCGGTCATACCGCCTGCTCCTGCTGAGTTAGGTCGATTCCAGTAATGCGAATGATCTGTCGGCTGCTCCCAGTGATTGCTTCAACAAATAATTGCCTTCCGAACTTAACTTTCTCTTTCCTCGCAAGACAGACCTATGAGAAGCAAAACTGATGGCGGTTCGCCGCACGGCAACTTCTCAAACATCACCATGGAGAAGAGCCAAATGAATGCAAATTTTTTCGAGCTGAAGTCGGATAGCGTCCGGGTTACCTACTCATCGCAGGGCAACGCCGGCCAACCAACCCTTACCTACCAGGATCCTGACCTCGACAAGACGTACCAAGCGTCGGAAATTCGCTTAGTTGATTCGGACATCGGACAGCTGGTTACGGTAACCCTTTTGCAAGGAACCGATCAAGGCACCACAATGTTTACGACCATTGTGCCAACGGTCAACGTCGCGCAGGCAGCATCGCCGGTGACCATCAACACAAAGGCGGTGGTAACAACCTTTCCAAAGGTGGTCGGATCTAACCTCTCTGGCCCCGATCAAACGTATCGGGTTGAGTCGCTGCACGGAACTGCGCAATTTCGGTTTGTGAGAGAGGCTGCGACACCAGCCGCCTCCCTTCAGGCGGCGTTAAATTGATTTCCCGCTCCGTTATGCAGGAATGGAGTTCCTTCTTGAGCAACGTGGACCAAAAGTTCTCTTTTGGTCCACGTTGCCCGCAGTTGCCGACCATTTGACATTCACATTCAATTCGAACTGTCACTGCAAATGCACAACAATTCATTGCTCACCGTAACAACCTTCATTGCAAACCTCAGGAGGACAAATGGACATCACTCTTGGTCATCGTGCTACAAAGACTCTGCTATCCAGCAGCTTGGTCGTAGTTCTTTTCACGCTCGAATGTGTGCCGGGTACGGCCGGACACCGACAGGATCCGATATTCACTGCTCCAACTACTCCTGGCGCCATCACGCCGCCGGCAGGCAACTCTGTGTTCTTGTTGGGCCACGCCAAGGGGACTCAAGGCTATATCTGTCTGCCTACAAGCGCAGGCGCTTCCACCTTTTCCTGGACAGTTGACGCCGCACGGCCTGAGGCCACTCTCTTTGCTGATTTCACTGGCCGGGAAGTCGCTACGCATTTCCTTAGCCCCAACTCCAACCCCAACGAGTTCGCCTCAAAGCCGTTGCCTTTTGGCAGCCCGACATGGCAGAGTTCCATCGATAGCAGCAAGGTCTGGGGCCAAAAGCTGGCCTCAATTCCCGCGGGTTCCGATGATAGCTGCCCCTATACTGGCTCGATACCATGCCTCTTATTGCAGTCAGTCGGGTCGGAGACTGGACCGTCTGGCCGCAGATTCATGACTCAAACCACGTTCATCCAGCGTTTGAACACCAATGGAGGATCTGCTCCCGCTACTGGCTGCTCTGTTCTCGGCGATGTGGGTAATCAAATTCTTGTGCCCTACACAGCCGATTACTACTTCTTCCATGCACACGACTAGCAGGCCATTGCTCTAATTTCAGGCAAGCGCGGACGAATTCATGCGAGGTGTCCAGAAGGTGGGACCTGCGTGCGGCGGTTAATCGTCCGCCAACGCGGTACTATCCACAGCATTCAAGGGATCGGAAATCGTGACACTCGATCGGAAGTCTGCAGTCGTGCCGTTGGAGAGTACGAGCTGCGCGATTTTGAGCTCATCCGTCGTTACTGGCGGGTGAACCGTGAACCTATACTTGCGTTCCGCGACGAGTTCACGAGCCATATGGAAGGGCCCGCCAGCTCGTACAGGTGCTCACCACCCAAATTTGCTCTATTAATAGGCGTGGGTTATGAAAGCGTGCGGCATGGAATCATATTCCATGGAGAGGCGTTCCGGTTTGAGCGGTTCGCGCAGATCTATTTTTTCTTGACAATCAAACGGGTTGAGATTACATTCTGACGGCATCGCTTTCACCTTACGGCACCTCAATGCAGATTCCCTTTTGAAGCTTTTGCCGGCGCTGAGTTTGCACTTCGTTTAGTCGAGCGGTCGTCCGGATTAGGACGATAGACGGAACTGGCTCGTCAAACATAAGTCTTGTCTACCTTAGTCCAAAAAAGGCGCTCTGATCGTCAATTCTGGGCAAGGGTGGACGAAAGCATGAGGTTTTGGCTCATCGTGTGCCCGGTCGGCAATTTTCGCAGTTAAAGGGCATGGATCTCATTCGCGCAACTAGCAGCAAGAACTGTCGTCTGCAAGGGAGAACAGCGCGACAACTGAATCATTCAATTGGCTAAATCACCGTGTGAACAGCCTGCGCTCCCGGTTGGCGCCATTGTTAGATGTGAGAAAAGCAAGTGTGAAATATGCAAGAGAGGATGAAGTTCCGGCATCATTTCCTGGCTTTTGGCCTGTGCGTTGTTTCTGTTGGGTGCTTAAGACATAATCTTCCACCGCTCATTTAAGCCGGGAACGGGCGTTGCCGATCGCTCAGCCGTTGTTTCCAGTGACAATTCAGGGGCAATCATAATCCCCGAGAGCGCTTTTAAGGCGGCATTAGCAAAATCAAAACACCACAGAGCTGACCAACTCAGCAAAATGAAGGCAGTGGGTGCCGATGCTAATGCTAACGACCCGCGTAGCTTGGGAATTATCGGCAAGATGCACGTGTCATTCCTTCGCCAGAAATTCAGTGGAACTGTCTTTATCGTTACGCGCGATGGATCAAGATCGCAGGACAACCGGTTCGTGCAAGGAACTGACTACTATGTCGCCAGCGTCGAACTTTCTGGTAGGTCTCCTTGGATAGGCACCGAAGCACAATTCGGTTTTAATCATCCCACTCCCGATTCAACCGGTGTATGTTGCGGTTCACCAACGATTTGCGTTCCAAACCAAGGGCCGGGCCCGGAGCCATGCGACCCGTTGAACGGTCTCTGCCTTTCACTGAATCTTGGGGTAACACCGATAATCCCACCAATCCTCAATACGCGCTTCAAAAACGGATTGCCGCCAATAAATCTGTTCGTATTCCCAACTGAACGGCTGCCTGTAAATGCGAGCGGCGGTTCCGGCGACCCAGTTAGCAGCGCTGGCGTTCTTCCGGGTCCAAGCATTTTTAATGCGTGTACCAACATTGTAGACCCTTCTTGTGCGCGGGCCAGTGGAGTATGCCATCCTGGAGATCCCGGTTACACCGAGAACAATGACGGACAAGGGGATCTCGGCTCGGGATCGGAGGGTTGCGGGCAGCCATGGACGCCAGGAGAGAGCGGTGGTAACCCGCTCGCTCCCGACATTTGCAAGATCGTCGAGTTTACCGGAGCTATTCCTGAAGAATGCGGCGGTGAATGCCCAAATTGCGAGCACTCGGCAAATGGAACGTGGGATCGCGTTCCTCCTGGTTGCGCATACGCACTGGTGACGCCAGATTCAGATTTGTGCAACCCGGTCTATTACCCTGGGAGTCAGGCCGCCGCTCTGAACAATGCCCAAATGCAACTTAAAGTGGGTTGGATCCCCGGCCAGGCCGTGACGTCCTGCCAGTGGGCAATCGGCGCACCGGGAAACGCATCACCGCCGGGCCGTTACGTCAATACCGCCAACCTCCTCGACAACTCGATTTCAGGCTTCCGCCTGAATCCGAATTCCGGCGATCAAAATTGTACTTCCTGTGACGCTCAAGGGAATTGTAGCCAAACCCGCATCGTGCCCCCCTGTCGATCCCACAATTGCCGATACCGGCAACTTACCCACAACATGCGTGATTGCGCCCTCTCCGGGAGGTGAGACCGATAATTGTACTGGCGCTTGGAACACCGGCGCCCAACCTTCATCAGGTCCAGACCCGCCCAAGGACAACCCTCCGACGAATCCACCAACGGATCCGCCGCCACAGAATGAGGTCGACGTATTCTCAGATCCCCCTCCCCCACCTCCACCTCAAGATCCTTCACCCGCACCGCCGGAACCACCAATACCGAATGATCATTCAAAGGATTGGGATTTCTTAGACCTTCTCTCTGGACGGCAAAATCCGGTGGCTGACCCTGTAAATGTTGGCGATGGAAGCCTACACCTTACGTCGGTAGACCTCTCGTTTGAAGGGCCTGTACGCAAACTAGAGTTTGAACGGACCTACGACTCCCGAAGCCAATACCGGAACACCCTTGGAAGCAACTGGCATCACAATTGGGACGTCCGCATCGAGCTTTTGAACCTTCATAATGCTCCAAACTGGGTGCTCCCATATTGTGCGGGAACGACGAATGAAACTACATGTGTATTGCTGCACGATGCCAGCGGCAATTTGAGATTGTTTTATCTCGATATGGGGTCAGGGCTTTTCATGCCGCAAGCTGGTAGTACGGACACGATTGCGAGACTGTCGGACAGCACCTGGGCATTGCGCACTGCCGAGGGGGGAATCCTCCATTTTAATAACAAGGGATATCTCGTCAGCGACAGAGATCGATTCGGAAATGGGTTCGTCATCGAATATGAAAACACTCCTCTGTTCGATGTTTACGATTTCTACTGTAACGCCAGCGCCTTGGCGAAGCGAAACGATACCCTCTACTCACGTAAATGCAGCGTACTTGCCTACTGGATGGGCGATTCCTATCAACCCGACGTGGAGGATGACGGTTGGTCTGTCTCTGAGGCCGACTATCCCCTTCCCGATCCGTCCGATCCCACGTATTATCGAGTGCTTTACGGCCGAGCCTATTTCTTGAGCTTATTACATGTGGGAGGGCCTGGAGTACGAAGCGTGTTCGGTGGAGAACGCCAACGACCGATCCGCGTGACAGATGATCTAGGTAGACGTTTGGAGTTTAAGTATTATTCCGGCTTCCATAAGAACCCAATTGATAATTTTCCATCTTACGGGGAGCTATTGCGAGAGGTTGACGGACCATCCGGTGTAACGCTGCGATTCTCCTACGGCACTCCAGCCAACTATCCGATTGAATTGAACGAAGTGTTTCTCACGAAAGTGTCGCGCCACAATCAGCCAATGACCGAAGACATCGCCGCGTCCCCAGACCGTCAGGTCGATTATGTTTATGACTGGCCGGGCGGAGCGACGCAATCCTATGACACGCAGGGCTTTGCGCAATCGCTCTTCGCTGCGTATCTGGCATATTACAAAACGTATGCAGGATGTACGGTCATACCGGTGGTGTGTGGCGTATTCGGCGTGGGTCATTTTACTCCTGGCGATCCCAATGATCTTGCTCGTCAGCAGATGGACGCCTATATCTCCAACATTGCAGACGATATCATTGAGGTCATCTCGGATGGTAAGCCAGAATCGGAAACACGATACGTGATCGATCCGAGCTCAACCAATTTCGACAAGGTTCAAGCGCAGCGTTATGGGAGTACTCAGGCAATTCAAGATCCAAATTCGGTACCGCCCGACCTACCAACGGACAACTGGCAGACCAAGCTGCCTAAAGCCGTGTTCTGGTACCAAACAGCAGGGCCAAACAACGACGGGCAGGATTTGACTGGCTCGTTCCTGCCACAACCGATTCTCGATCGATACCCACTCGAATCACTTCCGAGTACGACGTCGCGAACAAACCCGCCCATTAGTAGTCGCAATCACAGCGGCAGGGTAAGTGGACACGCTTCAGACGCTTCTTGTAATTACGGAGATACCGAGAACCTGCGCGAACAACTTCCAGATTACCACCCAACGATTCCTTACTATGACGTGCCAGAGAGTGTGTCTCTTCAACGGACGAGACTGACCTGTGAGCAGCTCGCTCTCGCTCAAGTCAGTGATCCCACTCACAATGATCTCATTAGTACCCTAACACCTATAACATCAACGCCAATTACGACTGATTTCGTCGCAACCCGTATTACAGGAAATCGACAAAAGGTAGGCGTTAACG
Source organism: uncultured Acidobacteriota bacterium (assembly GCA_963730805.1). Classification (GTDB taxonomy): domain Bacteria; phylum Acidobacteriota; class Terriglobia; order Terriglobales; family Acidobacteriaceae; genus Telmatobacter. The sequence goes on from CAVSTL010000005.1 coordinate 61,680, forward strand.
TAAATCGCATTTGCGTATGGAACCGGCTCATTGATCGGGATGGGAACAATCACTACTACGGCCTTAACTATTTGGGCGAGGCGTTGGTCGACGTCATCCAGGACAAGGTAACTACAGAGTTCATTTTTTCGGAAGCGCTTTACAATCCGGATGGCCTAATAGCCCAGACGCGCCGTCCAACCCGTGGTTCTAGCCAGTGGACGACGGCCAGTGGTTATACGACATACCTTTACGATGACATTGATCCAAATGGCAATTCGGGTTGGAATAATTGATTGCCTGTGTTCTGGGCCAGGCGTCAAAACCTGCTGCGAATGGAGGAACACGCAGCAGGTAATGGCGTTTTAGATTTCGACGACGAATCCAGCGGCGGATCTCCCTACCAAAGTCTCAGCAGGTATACACGCTTCGAATACGAGCCGCTTTTCAATCAGGTCCGTACCATCGAGAGCGGGGCAGTCCAGATGCGCCCATCCCCAGCTGACAATCCCGTACCCGTTCCAGTGGACGTACCCCAATCCCGGACTGACATCGTTTTTGATTACCAGGAACTCGCGCTCTCTGATCAGCCTCAAAATGCGAGTATAAAGCCCGTTCTTGATCTATTGAAGCCATGGGGATTTGCTTGGTTCCAAACGCAAAGTTCCAACGGTCTCACATACGACTATCAAGCAATCGCAAAGTGGCAGCTTCCACTGGCGTTCTACGACTCCGACCTAAACGGCGATGGTGTTTTGGGGTTTACATTTCAGGGTCAGACCGTTGACCGCGGGAAAGCAGTGCCCGTGCTTTTGATCAGTGGCGGCACCAGACCGAGCGCAACCGCAAAACGGAGATACGCAATTGCCTGGTCCCCTAACGGGTTGCCTGCGGTGGTGATTGGACCAGGCCGTGCATCGCGCACTTTCGAGTATTATCCAACAAGAGCCTCAGGGGCCTCTGAGGTTGTATACGGCGAGGAGCGGCCTCCTCATGACTCGGAAATTAACATCGGCCACGCAGGTTTACTTGCGAGGATTCAGGAACGGCGTTTTTACCCGGGAGAGGTGCTAGCCGACGGCCCCTCTGACATTCCGTGCCAACGTTTAGGCGGCCCCTACCAGTGGTTGTTGCCTGCCACGTGCTCCGCAGATGTCTCGTCGGAATTGACCAAGCTAGGATTACCACTGACAACTATACAAGCTATTCTTAGTACGACGAGCTCAAATGCGGCAGGGGATATTGCAACCACTTCATTCTCCTATACAGAACTGGGCAAGGCTCGGTACGTCTGGACTGATACTGGCTCAACGCATTACGTCAGAGATATCGATGGCCGGATCCGCAAACTTCACGATCCGCTTAACAACCATGCAACGTTCACATACACGGTACAAGGCTACCTACAACGCAGCCTTTGGCAGGACTCCTCGGGGGCGACACTTCGCGACGCCCAGCGTGACTTTGATGACGAAGGCAGAACGGTGTACGAGTGTTTGGCAGAGAAGGTATCCGGCTGTGATCGATCAGATTCAGGGAAGCCGACCGCGGGCGTCGTGCGGCAATATTCATATTGGCCGGAAGGAAAGCTTCGGACGAGTGTCGACCCGGAGGGATTAGAAACCGACTATGCATACAATGAAAGACAACTCCGTGCGAGTGAACGCATTGTTCCTCCTACTTCGACCGGAGCCATCCCACGAGGCCGACTCTATACCTACGATGACGATGGTGATGTTACGCAGGCTACAACCACTGACTTTCCTCCTCCGTCAGTGCCTGCGATGGCTGTGAACGAAGTCTTTAGCTACGATCAGCTACGAAGGCTTAAGACCTACACGAATACGCGGAACTACGCCTGGCAGCTGGCGTACTCGGCCCGTGATCTCCTCGTCAAATACAAGCGAGACGACGCTCCGTACACCGCCGCACCAAACGCAACCCCTCCAAGTTGGGAAGTGAATCTAAGCTATGACGATTTTGGGATGCCATCAAATCGGATTGTAAACGGAATTACAACGGCGACTTATCAACGTACCATAAGTGGCCTCCCATATAGCTACACCGCCGCGGGATTTGGGTACTTCTATACTACCTACGACCTCGTCGGCCGGCCATTATGGAGCCGAGACCCTGCGGGCAATCAGACAGTTTACACCTGGCAGGCGCATCCTCACATTTCGTCGAAGGGCGTAATCAGAGCGGAGCACGGCAAAACTCTTACCATAGGGAGTTGGGATGAGCTGAATCCGTCCGAGCTCCCGGTAAAACGAACGGTGTATGGTGCGGGCAAAGAGCAACACTGGAATTGGACTCGCGATGGCGACGGTTTTGTTAGATGTGAAGTGAATCCCCGGAGTGACGAGACTCTATATTCTTTGAACTTGCTCGGCTGGCCGGAACAAGTCTCGGTTCAGCGGACAAGAGGGGCAGCGGTAACGTATGATGTCTCGTCCTTTCAATATAACGGACGCGGCGAAATCGTAACCACGACCGATCCTGATAACCAGACTACAACAATGGGGTATGACCCCTATGGTTTCCTCTCGACCATCAAATTCCCTGGACCCCAGCCAATCAGGAAAAGCTTTTCCTACGATGGGCTCGGCAGACCTGATACCGAGTTCACGGGCACTGCCACAATTAAGCATCACTATGACGACCGTGGCGACCCCACATGGGATTCCGTCGTTGGCTCTTCGGCCGAAATTGTTCTTGGGGATCGCTCTTTTGATGATCTCGGAAGAGTGATACTGGCGGACAATTTCAATGTTGGCCTCAGCTCTTTGCCTCCTGCCGATCGGACTGTGGAGGAGTTTCTCACCTACGATCAGCTCGGGCGTGTTGAAGCTGATGGCACGATTATCGGATCTCATACGCCGACAGGCGCCCTATCGCAATGGACAATTGTAAGAAACAGGTGGCAACGCGATATTTTGTTCCCGAAAATCGATAGTTGGTCAGAGACATATGACTCAAGTGGACGAATTCAATATAAAGAACGAACGTCGGGACTCAATTCATATGCATCGTTCGAATGGTTAGGGAATCTTTACGAGGGGCGTGCGCAGGGGCCTGGTTTAGGCGTGTTCCGCGAACGTCGGAGCTTCGATCCGTTCGGTCTGCCTCTAGAATGGCGATTTACTGGGATAGACTTGGACTCCAATCAGCAGCCTGTCAACCCCGACGCAGGCCGGGTATATTGTGGCGGTGATTGGGATGTTAGTCAGTGCTCGTCTCCGCTTTTAGCGATTGACGGGTTGCGGGAGATCCGTGGCAAGATCGCGTCTTTGCAGTGGGCTTTTGGCCATCCGGTCTTTGAAAATGGTGACCGTGTACCGTTTACCCACCCTCGCCCCTGGAGAGGATACGTCTATAGCCCTAGAGGTCAGCTAGGAACTGTCTGGGAGAACGCCGGCGATGTCTCACCGGTCTCAACAAGAGGTCTTCAAACAAACAACGTCAGCGATTCGCAGATCGCACAACTTGGGACAAATAGCGATCCTTGGGAATATCATCGGGAAAACGCGGTGGGTAGTACTACCAGAATCGAGGACCACAGTACCAAGCTAGACCGTTGGAATCTTCCGGTGCCTCGAAATGCGGGATACCAAATTAGTGAACTTACATTTGACCACCAGACTAGTCGCATTTCGTACGACGGTTCGGGACGTGTCGAGGCCGCGGGTGATAGTCAGCTTGAATATGATCCCGGCGGCCGGCTCGTCGGATTCGGTACGAAAGGCGAAAAACTTGAGTCTTATGTGTATGACCCGAGCGGTCGGCTGGCGGCAGTATTGGTTGGACCTGGTCTGACATTGGACCAATCATTCACATATGATGGACAGCAAATTGTCGCGGCTCGTAACGGTAACGACGAACTCTCCTGGACCGCGGTATGGGGGCCCAACATTGACCAACTGATTGAATGGACAGATGCAGCGGGCCATGACTATGTACCATTGACGGATAATCGCAATTCTGTGGTGGGCGCGTGGGACCGCAACGCGCTCCGCATGGTGGAGACGGCGAATTACAACCCAGAGGGTCGGCTAGAGGTTAGCTCTCCGGATGGGAAAGTTGAATGTAAAGCGGAGGGTACAGGAGCTATCTGCCCCGCTCCGGGGAACATTCCGTTCGGATTGTTTTCAGCGTTGCGGCCGTCAAAAAGTGGGCTAGTGTACCTTCGGAACCGCTGGTATTCAACTGAGCTCGGGCAGTTCATCTCTCCGGACCCCTTGGGCTATGGCGATAGTTTCAACCCCTATGCCTACTCAAACTTTGATCCCATAAATGGGTGGGACCCCTCAGGTATGAGTAGTGGTGGACCTGCTTCGGGCGGGCCAACCCAGCCAGCTCCAAACTTGAGCCAACCGCAACAGCGAAGTAGCTTTAGGAAGGGAATTTCCGATGTTATAGATAGCCTTGGAAAATCCTTGGGCTTGTCCGATTCTCTTCCTGATTACGGTATTCATCCAATCCCTGAAGATGTGAAAACGAGAGGTGGAGGTCCAAGGGGTCTGCAACAAAATAAGCCGCTTCCCGTGTTCCAGTGGCAGCCACCCCCCTCCGACTTTGATCTTCAGTGGAACGAGTTCAAGCGCGCTCTTTATGCTATTGCGAAGGGTTTGGGCCTCTACTACGATGTCGCCGCAAAGGTGACTGCACCGGCTGCCGTAGTGTCCGGTATTATGCCACTGTTAGAAGATATTGGACCACCTGCACTAGACGTGACTATAAGTGAGGCTTCACCATCTGTGGATGTGGGTATCTCGGCGGAGACGTCTGAGACGGCTGAGATGTCCGCCGGCGCGAGCACGAGCGCGAGCGCAGGTGCAGTTACCCCAGGTCGTCTAAACACCATTAACCATATTTTCGGTAAGGAAAGTCACAATCTGGGTCCACTCGTTCAACAACTTGGCGGTGCTGAGGCAGCCTTCGCAGCCTTAGAGGAAGCTACTGCCGAGCAGGTCGCATCAAAGGGAATAACCGCGGGAATTTTTGAGGAGATTGTTAATGTTGGAGGCATGGACATTACTGTGCGTGGCGCCGTTGTGAACGGTGTAACTAGGGTATCCACAGCATTCAGGTGACTCGATTAGATATAATCGCGTTATGGTTATGGTCGACAACCTAGATCAGATCAAAGCGCTAAGCTTTTCCACGTCCCGGGTCATCGGAAAGGGCATTGGAGATAACGAGGTACTTGCAATAGCTCATCTGCCAAATCTCCGTGAACTGAACCTTGCCGGTTGTGAAGAAGTCACAGATAGATCTGTATCGGCCTTGAGAACGGTTGACTCGTTGGAGGCTCTTGATCTGAGTTTCTGTAATCAGATCACTGATGTGGCGATCACGATACTATCGGGTCTACCGAGGTTGCGGCTTTTGATCCTGAACTCTTGTTATGCAATCTCCGACGTATCTTTGGAAGCACTGGCAACGTGCATGTCCTTGGAAGAAATCTCGTTGTGGAGCTGCGAAGAAATAACAGATCGAGGGGTGAAAGCAATCGCAAGTTTGCCCACTCTGAAGCGTCTTGAGCTTCCAGAATTCGCGAGAATCTCCGATCTTTCTCTTCGGGCGCTGCAAAGCGTTCGCTCGTTGCAAGTACTAAGACTAGACCACTTGGACGCCATAACCGACGACGGCATCGTGGGGCTCAGGGTACTGCGCTCTTTGAGGCGTTTGGTAATTAGATCTTGTCCTAAAGTTTCTCCGGCTGCCGTCGATTCGATAAGACAAGCACTCCCGGCCTGCGACATCACGTTTGATTTCTGAAAAGGAGAAGGACGCTCCAAAATGGCTGAGATCTTGTTAGCGAGTCTGGTCGGGCGTCGGTCCACAACAGACCGCGTGTGCGCGGTCAGAAATCCGGAAGCTCGGGAATCGAAAATGACTAAGAATTGGGTACACGTTCGGGTACAGACATCAGCTTGGCTACGTTACGCTCAGTTTCGCTAAACCACACAGATTCAGGCGCTTAGCTCATTTCTAAATTGCGGTCACTTTCGCTTACTTTTCAATGATTTACGGTGTTCTTTGGAGACTCAAAATCCGCCGACCCTTGCGCTCATGGGGGTTCGACCCCCCTCCCGGCACCATAAAATCAACAACTTACAAAAATTTATTCTGGTTCGAAGTCAGCCGACTATGGTCGAACTATGGTCGAACTGAAAAAGTTGTGTTCAGGTGTGCTCCGAACTCGGAACCAAATTGCAATCCTTACCCCTCGAGGTCGATAGACCTTCTCTCCATCCCTGCCTCAGCCACGATTGCGCCTCTCACAGTTGTAGGAACTGACTCCCTCCCGATCCAGGCGACTGGCAGCACATCGGCTTCCTTCGTCGCCAAAGAGATATTCGCCACAGTTTCAATTTTCCGTCCACGATCTCGTACCGCTTGCGTGGCGGGATGCCGCAGCAGATTTGACCGAGGATCCACTTGGCCCCATGATCCAAGGCGCTCGACCGTCGGTTCGATTGGAGTCGAGATTTCAACGGGCATGGAGGAGGAATCTGTCATGGCTTCGATGCCAACATTGGCTCGGCGCCTCTTGCGCACCAAGCAGGCGGCTTCATATTTATCAATGAGTGAATGGAAACTTCGACAATTATCCAGGATGCAGTCCTTCCAGTGGTTCAGAACCATGGTGGTGGGCCATTCCTCTTGGATGTCCGCGATCTTGATGCATATATCGAGAACAATAAACGTCACATCGAGTACCTCCGGATCGACCACGAGCGGCAGGTCCATGAGATCTTCAATCTGGCGCCCGCCGAGTAGCGCCCAGATTCGCTCATATTCGCACGATACAGCATCACGCGTTGGCCGGTTAGACCACGCGGTTCCCTGGCTGCCGAGCCACTCCAGAAACACATCCACTGCGCGATCACACCTATCCAACGTGGTGTACAGCGTGAGCCGCAAGCGCGTGGCTAAGCAGAAATCATGCCGATTGTTCGCGCGGTTCGGCAAGACCGACAGGCGGTTCTCGGCAGCAACCTTGTCTGCGGTGAGTAGCTCGCATTCAGCCATCAGATATTCGGTTGCAAAGATGTGAGGATAGTTTCGCGCCCACCTCTCCTCCGTCAGCAGCGCTCGGCCAGCACCGAGATATTTCAGTGCCGAAGCATAAGCGGTTGATACCTTGGCACGCGGGCCTGCAATGAGATTCAGCTCTGCGACTCGCTCGCGCTCTTCGACCGACGTGAGCAGGTGAGAACCCCGATTGAGTTGGTTCACTATTTCGAATATCGCCTCCTCGCGTTCGCCGCAGGAGTGTGCTCAGCCAAAAGCGTTCCGATGCGCAAGTGTGCCGCCGGACGCAGATCTTGCGGAATCATCGAATAGGCTGCTTCCTGCACTCGATCGTGCAGGAATTGATAGGGATCTTCTGAGCGGAAGAGAAGCCCGGTCCGTACTGCTTCCCAAAGATGTTGGTGAAGTTCATCGATCGACTTCTCGTAAGCCATTGCCAGCATGTCGAACTCGGCGCTGTTCCCCATGCAGGCAAACTGCTTGAGCGCCTCCTGCGTGTCTACTGGTAGACGGTTCAACTTTCCGACCATCAATTCAACGACATTGTCGGTGTAGCCTTTGGCGTGGATACGATTTAGGTCCCATACCCAGCGCCCAAGGCTGTAATCAAAACTGAGCAAGTCCTCATCGGCAAGTGTGGAAATGAACTGAATTGCGAAAAACGGATTCCCGGTGGTCTTTTCATGAATCAGTGCGGCCAGCGGATCGGCATGCTCCTGGTCGGTGCGCAATGAGTCCACAAGCAACTGAAGCAGATCGTCGCGCCGAAGTGGGGTGAGGACGATGTCCTGCACCGCCGCTCCGCTTTGGCGGATCGCATCCAGTTTGCGGATCAGCGGGTGGGTGGCATTGACCTCGTTGTCTCGATACGCTCCAATAAGCAACAAGTTCTGCAGATCGGTTTGAGTCAACTGGTCTTCGAGCAGATCGAGGGTGGCGGCGTCCAGCCATTGCAAATCGTCGAGAAACAGTGCCAACGGATGTTCCTGACGAGCGAACACTGCGATGAACCGACGAAAGACCAAGTGAAATCGTCACTGCGCTTCCGACGGAGGGAGTTCTGGAACGGGTGGTTGTTCGCCAATAACATGCTTCAGTTCGGGAACAAGATCAATCATCAGCAGTCCGTTCGGCTCGAGCGCCTCCAGAAGCATGTCGCGCCACTTGCGTAACTCTTCTTCGCCTTTGCTGAGGAGCGGCCGGACGAGACTTTGGAAAGCTTGCGCCAGCGTCGCGTATGGAATGTCACGCTTGTACTGGTCGAACTTGTCGGACGCAAACAAGCCACGCGGTGGGACGAGGGGTTTGTCGAGCTCGTTCACAGCAGCAGACTTGCCGATACCGGAGTATCCGGAGACGAGCACCAACTCTGGTTTGCCCCCTGCGACAATACGATCGAATGCCGTGAGCAGTGTGTCCACCTCATGGTCTCGCCCGTACAATTTCTCGGGAATCATGAGACGATCAGGAGTGTCCTGTGCACCACAACTGAAAACGTCGATGGACCCTCGAGACTCCCATTGCGTCAGGCAACGCCGTAGATCGCGTTCGACGCCCGCCGCCGTCTGATATCGTTCCTCGGCCGTCTTCGACAGTAGCTTCATCGCAATAGCGGACAGCGTCGCCGGGATGTTTGCGCCACAGCACATCAACGGTCGTTTTCCCAGCCAGCCCCGAACAAGACGGATGCCTTCATCTGCCCTGTCTCCTCTTCTCTGGTTCAAAGCGTCACCTAGCCCGCGCTAGCCAACGTGCATCAATCCGATGACTATGAAGTTCGAACGCTGCTCCCTCCAGATCTGTTGTGCGCGTACAGCTCAATTTGCTGTACCGCCGTTGCATTCCTGACAGAACCTTTCGTGAAATCCAGCTTTTGGGTGCTTCGGAGTTGGCGTCCAGGCCCGTGTAATCTTCACTCCCGGTGCCGCATCGATCTTGTAACGGCAGCCCGAGCTCAAAAACGCAGGCTATAGAACCGAAGACATGAGCAAGGCTAAGCGGGACCTGCGTCGGGAAGAATCTCCCCTGGCTCAAAACACACAAAGTAAAAGCTTATGTCCCAGGGAATGTTCGTCCAAATGTGACAGACGCGGGGAAGCTTCGAAAAAAATCATCTCACAACCCGAAGGAGCGTCGAGCACCTTCGCACTCCGGACGGGCGATGGTCAGGGTGCCCCTCTGTAGATTCTCGGAGAAATCGTACCCGCGCAGGGAGATTTCGTCGTTCAGACGGCCCAGCCAATCACACACCGGGCTTGGTCTGAGCTCATTTCAATGGATCAGCATCCGAAATCGGGCTTCAGTCTAATAAGCGGCTTGATTGTCGGCTGCCCCCGAAGCAACGCGAGGGCAGAGGTAGTGGGTTTGATACGGGTATGATAGCGGTTCCCGATCGTACCTTACAGCGCCAAGGGAGCCATTCGTGACACTTGTTTTCTGTAAGTTACGACCTTCCTTTTCGCTGTCACGCGGAGGGCGGGGCGCTCGATCGGATCGGTCCTGGAAACGGGGATCGTGCCAGGTTTCACTTGGCAGGAGAGCTTCTGAGTGATCCAAAGGGGGGTACATCAGGCTTAGGCATTTCAGCGAGGACTGCGCGGAACGCCGGCAGCAATTATCGCAAGCCGTTCCCGGATCATGGGAACTCTCTCGCTGTCCAAGACAAATCCAGGAAGAACATCAATAAACCGGGATTCCGCCAACAGCGATTTGGCTGCTTCCGCAAGGTAGTCTTGCAGATCCTGTGGCGATTCGGCGATCTCTTGTAACAACGTGTCTCGCCCTTCGATGACTGCGACGAAATCTTCAAGGTCGTGGCTGGCTTGAAAGTCGATGCGTCCCCGTCCCCTGAAGGCTTCCATCTTCGTCCCCAGGAAGAATGGTGCGGCGATGACGCGGATTGCTTGCCCGCGCGACAGATTCACTGTGGATGAGTGGCGCAGCGCTGACTCATACCAAACGTTCGTAAATCCGAGCACGTCTTTGCTCAGCGCCAACACATCCAGTGTCAGAGTGCCGTTATGCCAGCGGCAAATGAGTTCGGTGTCTTCTGTGAAGTGAGCTTCGCGGAGACGATCTGAAAATACAGTGTAATCAGCATAGGTGACAATCTCAGCAATTACATCGACATCGGTCGTGCCGCGAATTGGAGCAGCGGCCTCGTCGGTGATGAGCAGGCCCAGAGTCACGCCGCCCACGAACACGATCTCGTCCAGAAATGGAGCGAGCTTACGGACAGCCTCTTCGAGCAATGGAAGGTTTGGATCAGACATTGATCTCTTTTTCCAGGAGTTCGACTGCAAGATTCCGTTCGCGGGCTCTTCCGCTGCGGATTGCGTCGCAGAGGGCCAATACACCGTAAAACTTGGGATCTTGCAACGCGGCTTTGGGCGCGCCCTTATAGAGTGGAGCGAGCGAAATGCCGCGCACTTTTCCTTCCGCATACGGCCAGACCGCAGGAGGCTCGCGATCCTCCAGAAAACGTGATTTGAGCGGTTCGGCCGACGCGGCGGTTAGAACGCCGCGGACCATTGAACCCCTTCTGGGCGGAAAGACGTACTTTAATCCGTGGGAAAGGAATTCCATGAGAGCGGATCGGTTGACTCTCTTCTCCGGACCCGCAATGTACAGCAAGTCCGCCTCCACGCAACGCTTCAGGGCCTTCGACACCTCGGACGGGGAGATGCACAGGCCTTCAGCAAGATCTTTGGATTGTAGCCGCGGCCCATCCTGAATAGCGAGTTTGAGGAGAAGCGCAATGTCCTGGCCTTGCATGGGCCTATTGTATCTCCAATTTCCAATTTGGAAATTGGAAATCTACACCCCAGCGGGCTGAGCTGTTGCTCCTGCTCTCATCTATGCGTTTGGTTCTCAGCAGTGCATCATTGTTGCCAATGGAAGCCGCCCTTTCATGCTGGTTCCACGGGTTCAAATCGCATCGGGACGCCGAGATTCAAGTGCATGTTCTGGTGCATGCTCGCCTGCGACATTATTGCCGTTTACTGCGACATCCTGCAAAGTTGTATTGGCGGACAGGTCTTTCATTCTATGAACGTTATGCGAATCCGTGCGTTGACGTGCGGCTTGCCGCAACTTTCGAAGATTTGGACTCAAAACCCGCCGCCTTCGTTCCCGGAACCATTATAATCAACAACTTAGAGAAAAATACTAAAACATACGCCCGTGAAACACTCAAATCCGCCGACCCTTGCAAGTCATGGGGGGCGACCCCTTCCCGGCATCAACATAAAGCATCCAAGTTCAATAAATTAGCCTGAACACTCTTTCTAGCAATCCAGCAATCCTTCTCATCCATCTCCTCTGCAGGTGGCTGGTGCATGTTTAGGTGTGTGTTGATGGCTTAGCAAGTCCTTAGACTTTCGGCCGCCGACGGGAACGCACACTAGAGAAACCAAGGGGCGGGTATCGACGGCCAAGGCAAGGGCACTGTCGTAGAACAACGGCTCTACCAAGTCATCCGGCAACCCACGCCGATCTCCGATCGCCGCTTCGAAATCGAGTGTCTCGATTCAGGCGTTGAGGACTTCGACTTTACGTTCGGTTGATCAATCTCAGGATAGGGTCGGGTGTACGGCGAGCACCTCTGGCAAAATGCAATAGAGATGGATTAAGTGAGTATCAGGCTGCCGGATCGATCAGGTTCTTTGCCGATGCACGTTCCTCGGGAAGAATTCGAACCCGGCGACGTTTTGTAAGGAAAGCAAGGCCCCATTGCAGGCTGACAAACAGCCGATTCGCAAATCCGATGAGAAAGTATATGTGCACACCCGCCCAGACCAACCATGCCGGGAAGCCCGCAAACTGAGCGAGCCGCAAATCCGCCACGGCATACGCTCTTCCCACGATGGCTAGCTCACCTTTATCCCAGTACCAAAAAGGTTTGGGTTGTCCACGACCCGTTATACGGCGCCGAATGACGTCTGCAACGTACCTGCCCTCCTGTATTGCGGGTTGAGCTACACCGGGCATCAGCATCGGCGTACGCGATTTGATGGCAAATATGTTTCGAACCGGAGCGACGAGGTGAGCGGTGTCACCGATGGCAAATACCTCTTGATGATCACGCACCGACAAGTCCGGTTTCACCATGATCCTCCCGGACGCGTCGGTGTCTGCGTGCAGCCAGCGCCCCGCCGGTGACGCGATGACACCAGCCCCCCAGAGCACAGTGGCGGCGAGGACTTTCTGTCCGCCGACGACAACTCCATCCGAATCTACACTCGTGACGCGCGTGTTGGTGAAAACCTGGACTCCCAGGCTCTCCAGGTGCCGTTGCGCGTTGACGGAAAGAGCTTCAGGATAGGCTGGCAGAATGCGAGGGCCGCCCTCATAAAGAAGGATGCGGGCGGATGCGGGGTCGATATGGCGGAAATCGCGCACCAACTCGATGCGGGACATCTCAGCGAGTGTGCCGGCCATCTCCACGCCTACAGTTCCGCCGCCAACAAGCGCGAAGGTGAGTTGGCGGCAGATCTCCTCTGGCTCCGCATGTTCGATCGAAGCCATTTCCTCGGCTCGCTCAAACGCACGCAAGATTTTACCTCGAATGATGTCGGCGTCATCGAGCGATTCGAGGCCGGAAGCGAACTGCCGCCACTCGTCGTGTCCAAAGTAGTTGTACTGGATACCGGTGGCGAGGATGAGGTAGTCGTACGGCACAACGCCCCGGCTCAGATGAACGAGGCGCTGGCCGGAGTCGATGCCCGTTACTTCATCAAGAAGGATCTGGAAGTTCTTCTGACCACTGAAGACGGAACGCAACGGGCTGGAGATTTCATCCGCGGAAAGCAGCCCCGTCGCAACCTGGTAGAGCATGGGGCGAAAGAGATGATAGTTCCGCTTATCGATCAGCGTGACGCTCACTGGAGCGCCACGCAAAGCGGTGGCTGCGGAGAGCCCTCCGAAGCCGCCACCGACAATGACCACGCGGGGTAATGTCAAATCGGCACCTACCCAGTGAAGATGATTTTTATGAACAATGGAAGACGAACTTGATTTACCGGCCCGCCGATACGGGCTGAGGTGGCGCACTCGCAATCTGTGGCGCCGACTGGGTCAGCCAGCTTTCGAAACGGGTCTCGCCGAGTTGCGCATTCTTGTCAGGGACCAGTGCCCGCTCGGTCACCTCGATGCCGTAGTAGCGACCATGCGGGTCGGAGATCACCTCACGCTGGTTCTGGCGCGGGTCTTGGCGCGTGGCCAGGAACCGCCGAGCAAGTTCGTCCAAGCGAAATTGTTCCGGCCCTCCGATTTCAACCGTGCCGTTCACGGGTCGTTCGGTTGCGATCCTGGCCACGGCGCTCGCGACATCGTCGGCCGCCATCGGCTGGATGAGGGCCTGCGGCATCCGCACTATATTCCCCTCGGTCGAATAGTCGACGATCTGCTGTACGAACTCGAAGAACTGCGTGGCGCGGACGATGGTGTATGGGTTCTTTGACGCTTTGATCAAATTCTCTTGTGCGAGTTTTGCGCGGAAGAAGCCACTTTCGACGAGACGTTCCGTTCCGACGACGGACAGGGCGACATGATGGCCGACGCCTTCGGCCGCTTCATAGGCGAGAAGGTTTCGGGTTGATGTCTCGAAAAACTTCAAGACTTCAGTGTCCTCCCACGAAGGGGAGTTCGTGACGTCGATGACCACCGAAGCGTCTTTCAGCGCGTCAGCAAGTCCGTCACCGGTAACGCTGTTCACGCCGCTTTGGGGAGAGGCGGCCACAGCTTCGTGCCCATGCGCCCGCAGGTTGGTGACTAGCCTTGATCCGATCAGGCCCGTTCCGCCGATCACTACGATTTTCATAACTACCTCCTTCAGGTTGACCAAGGCAGGGGAAATCATCAGTCTGTTGTGTTCGCTCAGAGTCGGGCGGAACGAGCACCACGGTGGCGCAATCTCCGGCAAGGGGAAGGGGGGCTTGCGCCTTGCTTCAATCTTACCCCCGAGCGAGAGCGGGGCATTCGCGGACGGCCGTCAACCGTGCTTCGCCGGAGTGCGAAAACCACAAACCTGATGTCCGAATGTGGTTTCATGATTGATTCAGGAGAACTGGCAACGCGCTGGCGGGTGCCTGAGTCATGGATTCGGAACCAACGCGTTCACGTACACCCAAGGAAGAACGGGTTCCCTGTCTCAGGTTAGGCCGGTACGTTCGCTTCGAATGCGGATCACCTCGCCTCGCGGATTGGCTGGCGAGAAAGCGGGAGTAGTTTCTTTTCTCTTGACTTGCTTAGTGCTAAGTAAGATAATCTTGTGCATGGGGAAGAAGATCAAGAACTCGAACGCACAGGCGCTTGGCAGCCTTGGAGGAAAGGCGCGGGCAAAGAATCTGTCCGACGCCAAACTCACCGAGATTGCCAGCAAGGGCGGGAATGCAAGAGCCGCAAAGCTATCCGCAAATGAGCGCAGACGAATAGCGAAGTTGGCAGTCGCAGCCCGCGAGAACAAGAGAAAGGAAGGCAATTGAAATGCGAAACCGCAAACAGAACGGTCAGATCGTTCGCATAGGGGATAGGTCGTATGTCCGCTATTGGGAACGTCGCAACATCGGAGGCAGCGTGGAACGGAAGAGAGTCACACATCACCTTGGGTCCGTGACGACGCGCGGCAAGCGCCCGCCCGCCGACATCGAGAAGGAAACGGAACGTCACATGGCGACCGTAAACGGGTGCGCAATTCCACCGGACAGAATCGTCACCATTGGCGACTTTGTAGAGCGCGTTTACCTGCCTTGGATAGAGCAGCACAAGCGGCCTTCCGCAGCGAAGGGATACCGCGACATCTGGGAAGATCATTTGAAGCCTTATTGCGCGCAGGTCTGGCTGAAAGACACCCGGACCTACCACGTCCAAGGTTGGCTTAACAGCATCGGCGAACGGAGTCTCAGCCGCAATACCTTAAAAGCACATCAAGAGCGTTGTTAGCGCGATTTTCACCCTGGCGAAGCAACAGGACTATTTCCAGGCCGAGAACCCCGCCCGTGACACAGCTATCAATCCTGGGGCGGCTGAGCCGCAAGAAACGTATGCCTATTCGCTCGAGGAGATCCAGGGTATTCTCTCCCGGCTACCTGAGCCCGCCGCGACAGCGTTCGCAATCGCTTCGTTCATGGGGCTGCGCTATGGCGAGATCCGCGGACTGGTTTGGGAGAATTACAACGGCGAAGAGATGCACGTCACCCGATCCATCTGGAATGGCAAAATCACTGACCCCAAGACTCGCAAGGGACGCGCACCAGTCCCCGTGATTCGCCAGTTGGCGGAGCGGCTCGAGATGCACCGGCTCCGCTGCGGTAATCCCCAGACGGGACCGATCTTTGCCAATGCGAAGGGAAACCCGCTCGCGATTGTCAGCCTCACCAATCGGCTGATTTTTCCTTCACTTAATCGCTGCGGACATTGCTGGAAAGCGCAGATGGCCCACCAGAAGGCCACCCACGAATACAAGCGGGACGCCCGGATTCCCGAGTGGCACGGCTGGCACGCGGCGCGGCCTTGGAAGCAATCTCTATCGGTTGGGTGTACCGGATATGGTGATTCAGCGCATCCTCCGTCACGCGAACGTGAGCACGACGGCAACCTATTACATCAAGACAGCCGCCGCAGATGTCCGCAGCGCCATGACGAAGCTGGAAAATCACATTGCGGAGGCAGCGCAGAGCCAAGCGGACACTAATGGGACGCTTGAAGTCCTTTTGGGGTCCGGCCCCCTCAACTACTAATTTGTAAGTTATTTATTTTAAATATGATGGCGGAGAGATGGGGATTCGAACCCCAGATAGAGCTTTTGACCCTATAACGGTTTAGCAAACCGCCGCCTTCAGCCACTCGGCCATCTCTCCG
>CAVSTL010000006.1:0-344280 GCA_963730805.1 uncultured Acidobacteriota bacterium
TTTGCCATCATGACCTCCTCAAGTGTTTTCCAAAAGAGCGGGAGCCAGGCTCCCGCTTTCTTAGTTGTTGACTTCGAACGTCACCTCAAGCATTACGGGCGTGCCCAAAGGCAAGCTCGCTACTCCGATGACTGACCGCACGGACATCTTGTCTTCTCCAAATACATTGCGGAGGAACTCTGATGCTGCGTCGGCAACAATTGGCTGGTTGTAGAAGTCACCGTGGGTTGCCAGGTAGACCTTCACGCTGACCACCCTCGTCACGCGGTCCAGCGACCCTACGTGCGCTTTCGCAGCGGAAAGAGCATTCAGGGTCGCGGTTCGCAATGCATCCCGGCCGGCAGATTCGTCGAGCTCTTTGCCAAGTCGGCCAACGTATTGAGGCTTGCCATCCCTTACCGGCAGCATTCCGCTGAGGAAGAGCAGACTCCCTGTCTGGACTGCCTCAACGTAGGCGCCGAGTGGGTGTGGAGCGTTGGGGAGCAGGATTCCGAGGTCCTGCAGCCGACGCTCCGCGCTGACCGGCTGCGAGACTTTTGGGCTTACCATTTGCCGTTGTGCGCACCGCCGTCCACGTGCAGCACCTCCCCGGTGATCTGGCGCGATTCTGTGAGATAGACCACGGCGCTTGCGATCTCTTCCGCAGTCGAGATCGTGCCCATGGGCGCCAATGTCTTCAGGAAATCCTTTGGGTTGTCTTTGTGAAGAGGCGTATCAACAACTCCGGGTGCGACCGTATTGAAGCGGATGTGCTCCTTGGAGTATTCCGAGGCCAGGCTACGTGTGATGGCATCGAGGCCGCCCTTCGTAATCATCGGCAGGGACACCGGCAAGCCGCCGATGGGATT
The DNA here is from genome assembly GCA_963730805.1 of uncultured Acidobacteriota bacterium. GTDB lineage: Bacteria > Acidobacteriota > Terriglobia > Terriglobales > Acidobacteriaceae > Telmatobacter. Next base: position 849 of record CAVSTL010000006.1, read on the forward strand.
TTCAACCAGCGATGACGTGATGGCTGTGACGCTTCCGCCTGATTTCTGAGCGAGCATCTGCTTGACCGCGAGCTGTGTGATGAAGATGTAACCCTCGAGATTCGTCGAGACAAGCGCGCGGAAATCGTCAGCACTGTAATCCGTGAACGGCTTCGCCGAGAATATACCAGCATTGTTGACGACGGCATCAACTGAGCCAAACTTCTGAACAGCCGTATCGACTACCTTCTTTGCGGTAGCAGCCTGACCGATGTCTCCATCCACCAACACAAGCTTGTCGGAAGCCTTCAACTCAGCCGACTTTGTTGCGCTGCGAGAAGTACCTACAACGTTATAGCCGCGTTCCAGAAACGCCTTGACTACGGCAGCGCCGATTCCCTGAGAGGCGCCCGTCACGATTACCGTCTTTTGAGTGTTTGCCATTTGTTACTCCTTTTGAAAATCACTTTTCAGATTCCGTCGTACGAGGAATATCCATATCGAGCCCAATAATCGCCTGGCTCTTCCGCGGAATAGGTAATCCGCGTGACGGCCTTCACGTTCTTCAAGCCGAGTTTCACGGGGACCAGAAGGCGAAGCGGCGCTCCATGTTCCACCGTGAGAGGCTGACCGCTGAGGTGTGTAGCGAGCAGCGTCTGAGGATGGCGTGCCGTCGCCAAATCGATAGAGACAAAGTAGGGGTCACGATTTCCCGAAGCGTCGAGATTGACGGACGACTCGACTCGAGCCCATTTTGCCTGTGAAATCGGCGGAAAGGCGCGAAGCAGATCATCAAATTTCAGGCCGGCCCACCATGCGATCGCACTCCATCCCTCGACGCAAACCAACCGGGTAATTTGCTCATGCATCGGGAAGCGATTCAAAAGCTTCCGAATATCAAGAGAAACACTCACGCCGGAAGCGAGGCCATCCAGAGTCAGAGTCCATCCTGCAATATAGCCAGGATCGGGAGTGGCTCCGTTGTAGTTGTTCTTGATCGGAGTTGTCTGAGAGTTGGTGTACGTGGGCACCATTCGATTCGGCGAGTAGAGCGCTTCAGCCACGTCATCGTCGATCCGCGATGCTCTATTCAGCAGCCACTCCTTCCCACGAGAGTCCAAATTCCGACGCACGCCCAAACGGCGGAGTGTACTTTGTGGCAAGAGGTACCCAGCGCCTACTGCCGCCGCCACCGTGCCAGCACCAAATAACAAGAGGTCACGCCGGGTTCGATGGCGCAGGACATGGGGAGGTACCTCAATCGTCGGGAGAGGTTGCTCTCCAATGAAGCTTCGCGACTTTTCTATCGATGCGACCGAATCGTGTTGTTCCTCATTATTCATTTGCGACGACCTCCGGCCGGTCTACTTTGGTTGACCAGCCTGTGATCATGCTGCGCAGCGTATCCCAGCCATCTGCGAAAACAAGGATCACGTGCGGCACAACAAAGGCAATGAAGAGCCACATGAGCCAGAAATGCCACACACGCGCTGCATCAAACCCTCCGAAGAACGCGGTCAGCCAGTGGAGTTGCATCGGTTTATGAATCGCCCAGCCTGTGGCCACCGAAAGAAAACCAGCGACCGGAACAGAGACATATGCTACGCGTTGAAGCGCGTTGTACTTTGTGGTGAAGCGAGGGTGCAGCCATTGGCGACGCGTTAGTTTAGCGAAGGGAAGGCCGACGAAGTATCGAAAAATTCTGAGAGCGTCAACCAGATCCGTCCGGCGAGGCAATAAGGAGCGCCAGCCTCCACCGACGAGCAACCCCGCAACGTACACCGTGCCGTTCAGCATAAATAGGTAAGCACACAGCCAATGAAAACGCAGAGCCACCGCCAACATGCCTGGCCCAAGACTCAGGTGGTTGTAAATCCAGTCAGGCGGATTAGCGTAGTGGTGTTGACCAGGGATATGAGCGCAAATCCAGATCCCGATATCCGCCGCCACATCGAAGTTTCCTGTGGTTGGGTCTGGCTGGTGTTGATAGATCGGCGAAGCCCAGTAGATCGAGATTCCGCTAAGAATAAGGCCCAGAAGGAGCGGCACATTCAGCCAGTGACTCCAGCGCACAAGAATATTGTGTCGTTTAACCACGAGCACGCCTGGTTGAACTAACGACGTGCTCGCTGAGTCTGGTTGATGATGAACCGCCGACGATGTGCTCACTGTCTGAATCCTCAACTGCACTGTCTAGTGCGACGCAGCCGCTGGAATGAACTGAAAGATCTTGTCTGTCTCAACTGTTCCGTCTGGGAGCTTCTCGGTTGTGGCGTAAACGACGTCGCCCGGACTGAAGGTGACCTCTTGAGGCGCGACCACTGTGACAGGAACATCAGGCGGCACGGAGATCGTTTGGGAACCATTCTGATAGTCCACGACAAGCGTGGTACCGCCGCTCTTCTGAACTGTTCCGTTCGTCATGCGTGAGTGCGACGGGCGGGAGATTGTACCGTTGGTCATTCTGCTGTGAGAGGTTGCACCCGGAGGGTCCGTCAAGACGCTACCTTCCGCAGCCCCACGAAGTTCCGCGGGAAATATGAAGATCTGCTTCGCCACTTGCCTTCCGTCCGGCCCCTCGGCCGATGCGACGCCTATATAAGGCGCAGCTGCGACATGACTCAAGTCGGAGGGTGACTGTTTATATGTGGTGAGGGGCTGCTTAACAAGGATGTGGATCAGGCCCGAAGGCGTCTCAACGTCGAGCGACTTACCATCAAAGGACTGGAGCTTTCCGATGACGCCGTCAATCGGAGGCGCGGCCTTCGCCTGCGCCGAGATAGCTCGTGGGGTTACCAGCGCAGCCAACAAAGTGGCATATACGACGAGATACCGTAGCGAATGTTGATTCATTTCAAATCTCCTTGCTATTCCGGCAACCATGTATCAGGCGATCCTGGCCGGTGGTTTGAGGTTGATCAGTCTCGCGGCAATCCCCCGCGATTCATAGGCCTTCTGGCGAAGTCACATTGAGGCCAGCAAGTTCGCGCAGATTCTCGGCAGTACAGGCGCGAGTAAGAACAATGGGATTGCGATTCGAACTGCCCGCACCTAGCTCTTCAGGGCGTGCTTGCAAGAATCTCCACTTTTTCGATCTGTGGGGGAGTTGCAAATAGTTCGTTGGCCCGTGCCCCCAGTGCCTTCGCAATTTCGCCGCTCAGGTGGGCATTGCGGCCATCTTCACTTGCAAAGGTGTCGAAGATGCCAAACTTCCTGGGCCCAAGCTTGATCGCATACCACTTCAAGGTCCCGTTTTCAGTGAGCGCGAGCGACTGAGCCGATTTCAGAAATGTTTCAGCATCGACCTCTTTGCCTGGGCGTGCTTCAAGCGCGACTCACAGTCCAATTGCTTCCATTGCGTTACCTCCTGGTTTGAGTTATTTCCCGGCCGATTGAGCCTGCCCTGGACACCTTCGCTCGCGCGGCTCGCATCGTAAGCATTCTCCCGGCATTGGAAGTGCAATGCGAATGCCAATCCTTTCGGAAGGCCATCGCAATTGAGGAAATGGCTGAGGGCGTGGACCTTGTATCCGACTGCGAATAGCAGGTCATACAAAACTAACGCCCTTGAACAGAAAGCTAGCTGCCAGGAATCTGGCCAAGTGCCATGCCACCGGACAAATGCGCACAGTTCCAGACCTTGAGCGCTACCCGAGTGCCGAGTGTTCTCATTTCGTCGCTCATCTCTTAGCGTGGACTGCACTTTCTCAATCTGCGCTCTGGCAGTCGATTTGGCCAGTGGCAGAACTGCCATATTTGGTATCATCTTTGCCATGCGTGTTTATGTAGTTGCACTCGAGGGTGTCTTCGATCTCGGCTTGTCGGCGATTCTGGATGCATTCCAAACCGCTAACGAATTAATTCAGATGACTGGACTCGCTGTTCCGCAGTTCGAGGTCAAGATCGTAGGTGTGCGAAAAACAGTCCGAACCGCGCACGGTCTGAAGGTGCCGATTCAGTCGGTTGGCAGACAGACGCCTGAATGCGTGATTATCCCGGCAATCGCATGCAAGACACCCGATACTCTGAAAGCAGGCCTGGCCAGGCCCGACGTCCGCGACGCTGCGAAGGCATTCATCAAGTGGGCGAACGACGGGGCAACGTTGAGCGCTGCTTGTGCTGGAACCTTTGTGCTGGCTGAATCTGGTCTGCTCAACCAGCAGCGGGCAACGACCACCTGGTGGCTGGCGCCAATGTTCCGCGAACGATACCCCAAGGTATTGCTGGACGAATCGAACATGGTGGTCACGTCAGGAAAGGTTGTGACCGCCGGAGCGGCTCTAGGTCATATGGATCTGGCCTTATGGCTGATACGTCGCGTCAGCCCCGAACTCGCTTCACTCACGGGAAGGTATCTCATTGTCGACTCCAGACCTTCTCAGACTGCTTATGCTCTTACTGATCACCTGATGCACAGTGACCCAGTTGTTCACCTCTTCGAACGCTGGGCGCGTGGCCGGCTGGCGCGGGGATTTTCTCTGGACAGTGCTGCGAAAGCCGTAGGCGCAAGCAAAAGGACGCTTACCCGGCGGCTACAAAGCGTACTTGGGAAATCTCCGATGTCATATTTCCAAAGTCTTCGCGTTGAACGCGCGGTACATCTCTTGAAGACCAGCAAGGCAAGTGTCGATGAGATTGCCACAAAGGTCGGGTACACGGACGGCGGAACGTTGCGACTCCTTCTGCGACGGCGGCTGAAACTCGGAGTGAAGGAGATTAGAAGAGCTGCCTGAATGTAGCGACGTAGATCGCCGTGACCGCCAATCTGGCGCCGCTGTCTTTCTTCTGGGCGATGGCACGGACCCTGATACTGTGGCCGTGTTGAACGTTTGGCCTGAACGGCCAGACTAGCCTCCGGCAGACCTTCTGGACGACATTATTCGCTTGATTGCCTAATGCGCTGTTTGCTTGCGCTCATCAACGGCGGTTCGCGAAAGCCGGATTCCAAGCTTCTGCATCCTGAGCTGCAGCGTCGAACGCTTCACTCCGAGGCGCGCCGCCGCTCCGTTCGGCCCCGCAACCACTCCATCCGCTTGTTCCAGCGCACGCAGAATCTGATTTCGCTCCGTCTCTTCCAGCATCTTCTGAAGGTTCTCATGAGCCGCCGATTTGGCAGCCGTAACGACCGGAGCTGAAGTCGAGGGCACATCCGAAGTAAGCTCTGTCAGGGCGACATTCAGCACAGGTCCTCGCGAGATAATGACAGCCCGCTCGATCACATTTTGAAGCTCTCGAATATTACCCGGCCAGTGATAACGGACCAGCGCCTGCATGGTTTCAGCCGGAATGGTGTCGATCACCCGTTGATTCCGGCGGCTGAATTCCTTAACGAAGTGACGGACCAACTGAGGAATATCTTCCTTCCGCTCCCGCAATGACGGCACTCGGATAGGAAAGACATTGAGCCGATAATACAGATCAGAGCGAAATCTCTGCTCCTCGACCATGGTTTTTAGATCACGATTGGTCGCGGCGATCAACCGTGCATCGGTACGCACGGTTCGCGAGCTGCCAAGTCGCTCAAACTCCCGCTCCTGGAGCACTCGCAGGAGTTTTGGCTGCAATTCCAACGGAATTTCGCCGATCTCATCCAGAAATATGGTTCCACGATTGGCCAGTTCAAACCGACCCACTCGCTGCGTGATAGCGCCGGTAAATGCACCCTTCTCGTGGCCAAACAGCTCGCTCTCGAGCAAACCCGTAGGAATTGCCGCGCAATTCAGCTTCACAAAGGCGTTTGACTTCCTGGAGCTAAGGTTGTGCAGCGCTCGCGCGATCAACTCTTTTCCGGTGCCGGTCTCTCCATAAATGAGCACAGTGGAATCTGTGGGCGCTACCGTTTCAATTTCCTGCAGGACCCGGCGAAGGGGTTCGCTGTTTCCGACAATCTCTTCGAAGTGAAGTTCGCTGCGGATCTCGGATTCAAGGTAGACATTTTCCTGCGCGAGCTTATCCTTGAGTTCGGAAAGTTGCCCATATGCCAGAGAATTTTCAACCGCCAGAGCGATCTGATTGGCAACCTGGCTGAAGAAGGAAAGATCGTCTTCCGCAAAGGCATTCTCGCGCGAACTGCCAAAACCCATTACACCGAGAATGCGTTCACGGACGATCAGAGGGTAAAGGCAGAGCGACAAGTTCGCCAGCAAGCCCTGTGGATCCGCGGCGACCTCTTCTTTCGTGGCAACAAGTGGCTTGCCAGTCCGGAAGACAGTCATCGTCCGTTCGGACGCGGGTCCGACGGACATCTCGTAGTCGGCATGATCCACAGCATAACGACGTAATTCGCCATCTTCCGGATCGGGCAGAGCCACTCCGACGGTGTCGCAATGCATAAAATGTCTGACACTCGTAACAATTTCTCGAAGCAGATCGCGCAATTCAAGCTTGGTCACGATTCGATTCGTAATATCGAGCAGCAATCGCAAGCGGGCCTGGGCGCGAGCGTCATCCAACGCTACGGCGATCTGATTCGCCACCACCGATAAGAACTGCTGGTCCTGGGTGGAATATGCGTCATTGAGGTGGCTGGCAAACACCAGGCTTCCCAATTTTCGATGCGCCGTACTTAGAGGGAGCGCGCAGAGCGAACGAAGTCCCAACTTGGAGAACCGCTCGGCAACAAGCGGAAACCTAGTCTCGCGGTCGATGAACGGAATCACTACGAGTTGCTGACTCTGGTATACCCACCAAACGACCGTTTCCTCTTTCGGAATGTTCCTGACGGCCAGTGCCTCAATCGCACTGTCATAAGGCTCGACAAAGTGCCACTGAACCCAATTGGTTGCCGGATCGAGCCAGCTCAGGCCGTCAAACGCAACCACTTGATGCAGTTCGCTCGTGCAAGTCTGAAACAAGATCTTTTCGTCGGAATGACACCGGATCAATTCCGCAATGCGGGTGAGTGCCTCGTATTGCGAAGCAAGCGCTTCGCCGCGATCGGCCGGTCCTGGGATATTCGCTGCTGGCATACGGGTACCGCTCCATTAGATTGCGAGCAGTGTCACTGCGATTCTAGCAAGGTGTAAGAGGCAATGGCCCCTGGCAGCCTGCCCGCTTTCCGGCAGGCTGCCAGCGCATTCCTGGCACACCCCCACTTTTCCATCCCGACCAATTCACGACTTTTCCTGCATTTAGCAGATTTGAGGCTTTGGCACGCTCCGTGCCTAACACATTGGCGACGATATGTTGCGGATAACGATTCACGAAGATGGCAAGGTATGCCGGCTTGAACTTGCAGGGAAGCTCGAGGGCCCGTGGGTGGCTGAGACAGAGATGGCTTGGCGTGCATCGATGCGACCCGACCAAAAGATCGAAATCGATTTGAGAGAGCTGACGTCAGTCGATAACGACGGACGCGATCTTCTCGCGGCGTTTCATCGGTCCGGGGCCTGTCTCATCGTCGAGGGAGTATGGATGACTGCGCTCCTCGGAGATCTCACTTCTCAGCCTTGCGAAGGTAGCGGGGTGCAGTCACCGCAGAAAAAGATTCCTCGCAGGCCGAGTTCCGGTCGACAGGAGAGCAGCGAATGAAGATCAAGTCCGTTTTGAAACCAAAACACGTGGCATGGGCAATAGGGGCTCTTGTCGCGGTCATCGTTGTAAATCTAGCTGTTCACGCAGGCGCTAAGACCTCGACGAACGCTCAGCCGACACCTGTGGTAGAGGTCGCGGTCGCCGAACAGAAAGACGTTCCCGTTTACGGAGAATGGATCGGAACTCTCACCGGACAGGTAAATACCGACATCAAGGCACAGGTTAACGGTTATTTGCTTTCACAGAAATACAAAGAGGGGTCTTACGTCAAAAAAGGACAACTCCTCTTTGAAATCGATCCTCGTCCATTTCAGGCCGCACTCGACCAGGCAAAGGGCCAGCTTGCGCAGGCAGAGGCGCAACTTGTTCAGTTCCAGGCGCAACTTGAGACAGCGAAAGAAAATCAGCTCAAGAGTCAGCTCGATGTAGAGAAATATGGCCCTCTTGCAAAAGTTGATGCGGTCAGCAAGCAGGATTTCGATAATGCAACGCAGACAGACCTGGCAAATCAGGCCCAGGTACAGGCCGCCGAAGCAGCGATTGTCTCTGCGAAAGCTCAAATACAGGCCAACCAAGCTGCGGTCGAGACCGCCAGCATCAATCTCGGTTTCACTCGCGTTGTTTCTCCTATCGATGGTATAGCCGGCGTCGCTCAAGCTCAGGTCGGCAACCTGGTCAGCGCCAACAGCGGGTCGCTGACTACCGTTTCCACCCTCGATCCGATCCGGGACTATTTCACCGTCAGCGAGCAGGAGTATCTCGCGCTGCAAAGCCGGCTTTCAGGTTCGGAAAAGAATCACTGGAAGTTGAAACTCATTCTTGCCGACGGAACTACATTCCCGCAGGACGGCGAATTCTATTTTGCGGATCGTCAGGTAAATCCGAGTACCGGCGCAATCCAACTCGCTGCCCTGTTTCCAAATCCCGGTAATGTTTTGCGTCCTGGGCAGTACGGCAAGGTTCGTGGCGTGACCCGAGTGCAGCAGAATGCATTGTTAATTCCTCAGGCTGCCGTGAACGAGCAGCAGGGCAGCTATCTGGTTGGCGTGGTGGAAAACAACGGGCAGGTCACCATGCGCCCGGTGCAAGTCGGAGACCGCACCGGCACATTGTGGGTCATCCAGAAAGGCCTAAAGGCTGGTGATCGCGTGGTCGTTGAAGGCCAGCAGAATCTCAAGCCGGGAATCAGGGTGCAAACCAAACCATTCAAGAGCGACGTCGACTGAGCGTTGCGTTTCGAGGCCACAGCGCTCAAAGGAGAGTCATGTCCAAATTCTTCATTAATCGGCCGATTGTGGCGATGGTCATTGCGATTCTTATAGTCATCGTTGGTGCAGTCACGATCGCGACCCTGCCGATCGCTCAGTTTCCGAACATCGCACCGCCCGAAATCCGGTTGCAAGCCAATTACCCGGGCGCTGATGCAAAGACACTCGAGGATTCGGTCGCCACGCCCATCGAGCAGCAAGTGAACGGCGTCGACAACATGACCTACATGTACTCCCTGAACGCGACCGCCAACCAGCAGACGTCGTTAATCGTTGATTTTGATCTCAAGACTGATCCCAACACGGACCTGCTGCTGACGCAGTCGCGTGAGCAACTGGCGACTGGTCAGCTGCCCCCCTCGGTGAACAGCTACGGAGTCACTCTCAAGAAGTCGACTACGGCTCCGCTGATGTTGATCGCCCTGTATTCGCCGCGTGGCACGCATGATGCGAACTACCTGGCTAACTATGCCTACATCAACGTGAACGATCCAGTCGCACGCTTGTATGGTGTGGGCCAAACCCAGGTCTTCGGCTCTGGTCAGTATGCCATGAGGCTGTGGGTGAAACCGGACCAGTTGGCAAAGCTTGGCGTCACCGTTACAGACATTTCCAACGCGATCCAGGCGCAAAACACGGTCAACCCCGCAGGTCAGGTCGGAGGGGAACCGGCTCCCGCGAACCAGCAGTTTACCTACGCCGCGCTGGCTCAAGGACGCTTGACGACACCGGAGGAGTTCGGCAACGTCATCGTGCGCGAAGCACCGAATGGCGGCATTGTTCGGGTGAAAGACGTAGCCCGAGTCGAACTGGGCACTCAGGACTACAGCCTGATCAGCCGCCTGAATGGCAAACCTGCTGCCGCAATTGCGGTGTATCAATTGCCCGGGACCAATGCCGTGCAAACGGTCGAGGGCGTCCGCAAACTGCTGACGCAGATGAAGCAACGCTTTCCCGGTGATATGGACTACGCCATATCGCTCGACCAGACAGCCCCAGTCACAGAAGGCATGAAGGAGATTCTCTGGACACTTGTGATCGCAATCGCGCTGGTGATCCTGGTGGTCTATCTCTTTCTGCAGGACTGGCGCGCCACGCTCATTCCATTGCTCGCCGTGCCTGTCTCCCTGATTGGAACCTTCATCCTGTTTCCCCTCTTCGGCTTTTCCATCAACGCCCTCTCAATGTTCGGCCTGGTTCTGGCCATCGGCCTGGTGGTGGACGACGCGATCGTCCTTGTCGAAGGTGTGCAGCGCCACATCGAGGATGGTTTGAATCCCAAGGACGCGGCTCGAAAGGCGATGGAAGAGCTCTCCGGCCCGGTGATTGGCATTGCCTTGGTTCTCTCGTCTGTCTTCGTGCCGACTGCTTTCATCCCTGGCATCACGGGAAGGCTCTATCAGCAATTCGCTGTCACCATCGCCATCTCGGTGGTGCTCTCCGCCTTTAACGCGCTCACGCTCAGCCCCGCGCTGGCCGGGCTTCTGCTGCGCAAAAAGAAAGAGACTCATGGGCCTTTGCAGCGTTTCTTCAACGGGTTCAATCGCTTGTTCGAACGCGCAACAGGAGGATACGTCCACTGGTCTGGCGTGCTTTTGCAGAAGGGTGCAACGGTGCTGATCCTGCTGGTAGCTTGCGGCGCAGCCGGCTTGTTCTTCGGCAGCCGTCTGCCTTCCAGCTTCCTGCCTGATGAGGACCAAGGCTACCTCTACATCAACATGCAGCTTCCCAACGCCGCCTCGCTCGAAAGAACAAGCGCGGCAGCGAGACAAGTGGAACAGATTCTCGCGGACACTCCGGGCGTCCAGTACACCACCAGCGTGGTTGGCTTCAGCCTGCTCAGTTATGTCCGCACCAGTTACAACGGCTTCTTTTGGGTCAGCCTGAAACCCTGGGATGAGCGCAAGAGCCGGGCTGAACAATATCAGGCCATCAAGGCACGTTTGAACCAGGAGCTCAAGAATCTGCCGGCAGGCACGGTCTTCAGCTTCTCACCTCCGGCGATCCCGGGCGTGGGCACATCCGGAGGCGTTTCGTTCGTGTTGGAGGATCGCGCCGGCAAGGACGTCCCATTCCTCGCAGGCAATCTCGCCAAATTCCTCACTGCCGCTCGCAAGCGCCCTGAGATTGCCACCATCTTCTCCACCTTTATCCCGAGCGTCCCACAAGAGTTCGTCCAGGTGGACAAAGAGAAGGTGCTGAAACAAGGCGTTGCATTGCCGGATGTTTACAGCACGATTCAGGCGAACATGGGCGGCCTGTTCGTCAACTATTACAACCAATTCGGCCGCACCTGGCAGGTATACATCGAATCCGAAGCTCCCTACCGATCGACTACCGAAAATCTTGGGCAATTCTATGTGCGCAATAACCAGGGCGAGACGGTGCCGCTATCCGCCCTGGCAAGTTTCGAGACGCGGTCGGGTCCTGAATTCACCATGCGCTACAACGAGTACCGGTCCGCGCAGATCAATGCCAACGCCGCACCCGGCTACAGCGCGGATCAGGCAAGAGCGGCTCTGGAAGACGTCTTCAAGCAAACCATGCCTCATGAAATGGGCTTTGATTACCTGGGCATGTCATACCAGGAGCAAAAAGCGGAAGAGGGCATTCCATCCTGGGTCATCTTCGGATTCTCTCTCCTGTTCGTCTTCCTGATTCTCGCAGCGCTCTATGAAAGCTGGAGCCTGCCGTTCAGCGTGTTGCTGAGCACGCCGGTCGCTGTCTTCGGAGCTTTTGGTGTGCTTTGGTTCCGCCGCATCGTGCTGGGCCTCTTCCTGCCGCCTTACATGGTCCAGATGGAAAACGATGTCTATGCGCAGATCGGCCTGGTGATGCTGATCGGCCTTGCCGCCAAGAACGCGATTCTGATCGTCGAGTTTGCCAAGGAGCAGTACGAACAAGGCAAGCCGCTCATGGATGCCGCGCTCGAAGGCGCGCGTCTTCGCCTGCGTCCCATCATGATGACCTCGTTCGCGTTCATTCTCGGCTGTGTTCCGCTGTGGACCGCTTCCGGGGCCGGCTCGGTCGCACGCCAGATTATGGGCACGACCGTGATCGGTGGAATGACGGCGGCAAGTGTGCTCGGCATCTTCACCGTTCCAGCGATCTTCTATCTCGTGGAGCGCTGGTCCGCGGCGGGCCGCGCGCGCTTCATGGCGCCTGCAGCTCAGCCCAGCGCGATGACGGAGGGTCAACAAGATGCATAACAGACAAACCAATTTCGCCGCAAAAGCCGCGCCGATCCTGCTTGCAGCGCTCGTGCTCTCTGGCTGTGCAGTCGGACCTAACTATCACCGGCCGCCCGTGCAGGCCCCAACCGTCTTTCACGGCCCGGAAGATTCCGAGCAGCCGGAAGCGCAATCCGCATCGGTTGCCGATCTGCCCTGGTGGCAGGTCTTTCACGATCCTCAGTTGCAGGAAGTTATTCGCACGGCACCGAAGCAGAACTACGATCTGCAGCTGGCGGTGGAACGCGTCACTGCCGCGAGAGCTCAGCTCGGGATCACCCGTGCGAATCAGTTTCCTCAGGTAACACTGGATCCAGTATTCAGCGGAGGAAAATCCGACCAGAACATCAAGTCCAACGTTTTTCAGCTCGCTGGAGACGTGCTGTTTCAAGTGGATTTGTTCGGGCGATATCGGCGCGAAACAGAAGCGGCCCAAGCCCAACTGCTCGGCACTCAGGATGCACAACAGACTGTAGTCCTCACGCTGGTGAGCGACGTGGCTAGCGATTACTTTCTGCTTCGCGATCTCGACCTGCAGCTTCAGATCACCAGGGAAACCGTGCGAACCCAGGAAGACTCGGCCAAGCTGACCAAGCTACGCCTTCAGCACGGTGTCGCGACGACGCTCGACGTGCTTCAGGCGCGGCAAGTGCTCGACGTTGCGAATGCACAGATCCCGGACCTCGAGCGGCAAATCGGCCAGACCAAGGACGCGATCAATATCCTCCTGGGAAAGTATCCAGACAATGTTCCTCGTGGAATGCCTTTGGGCATTCAGGCCTCAGATGGCTGGACGTGGACCGAGACTTTGCCACCTCAGTTGCCAACTGGGCTTCCGTCGCAGTTGCTTGAACGGAGGCCCGATATCCGCGAGGCGGAGCAGAACCTGGTTGCTGCCAACGCCAACATCGGCGTCGCCAAAGCAATGTTTTTCCCTCAGATCTCGCTCCTCGGTTCTGGCGGTGCGGCATTTGGACACAGCCAGTTTGCCGGCTCGCATATCCCGGCCCCACTCGGAGTTGGAAGCTACGCGGCAGCCGCTACCCAACCAATCTTCGAGGGTGGTGCACTGCGAAACAATCTGCGCTACGCCAAATCGGAAGAGCGGCAAGCCCTGATTGGTTACCAACAGACCATTCAACGTGCATTCGGCGATGTCTCTGATGCGCTGATTGGCTATGACAAATACCACGTGGTTCGCGAGCGCCAGGAACAGTCAGTAAGGGATTTGCAGGAATCGGTCAATGTATCCCTTATGCGCTATCGAGGCGGTACAGCAACTTATCTCGAAGTTCTTGATAGCCAGCGGTCTCTTTTCAATGCCGACCTTACGCTGGCGCAGGCAAGAAACAACGAGTATCAGGGCCTTGTGCAGCTCTATAAGGCGCTGGGTGGCGGCTGGAAATAAGCGAACGGCCAAAGAGAGAGACGATGTCGTTTCATCGAGTTGTCGCAGAGTTGCCTCTAATCACCCTCACACTGTGGTTACAGTCTGCTGGGGTTGCGGCTCTGATCGCCTGGGTGCGACCCGCGCTAGCAGGAGACGCGCACCAGATCCGCGGCCTTCGTACTGCCGCCTTGATTGTGCGGTTCACTGCCGCAGTTGTTCTCCTGCACGGTCTGGAGATTCTGCTGTGGGCATGCTTCTACCGCTGGCGTTGTCTACCGTCGTGGGATTCGGCGATCTACTTCTCCGTTAGTAGCTATTCCACGCTCGGATGCAACGACGTAAGTCTCCCATCGGACTGGCGCACACTTGGGCCGCTCGAGAGCGTCATCGGCGTTTTGATGTGCGGGATCTCGGTGAGCCTCCTGTTTGCGATTGTCACCCGACTAAGCAGCCGAGATGCCCAAACTTCGCGAAGAAACGACCACGCAAGGTGCCATCGCTGTCAGCCGAGTTGGAACAGCAGGCGGTTTCTATGCGCCTTCATTTTCGCCGGCTGCGTTGCTATTCCGGCACTCGGGCAGCAAATTGCTGCACCCGATCCCCAACCTGGAAAGATAAGCGGCACAGTTACCGATGTGAATGACGACATTGTCCCCGGCGCCAATGTCATTCTTGAAGGCTCTGTCCCCGGAGATAGGCGCTCCACGGTTTCTGGCGACAACGGATCCTTTACCTTCGACGATCTGAAGCCGGGAGTCCCATACCGTGTCACGATCAATACCGATGGTTTTGTCTGCTGGACTTCACCAGCCATCATGATCAGTCCAAGCCAGATCGACTTTTTGACAGGAATCAAGCTTCAGATCGCAGCAGGGGCGACCTCGGTGACGGTATACGCCTCCTCGGAACAGATAGCTGCCGAACAAGTCAAGATTGAGGAACGACAGCGCGTCTTTGGAATCATTCCCAATTTCTACGTTGTGTACGATCACGATGCGGCGCCACTTACGACGAAGTTAAAGTTCAGGCTGGCATTGAAAGCCAGCTTCGACCCGGTATTCTTTGCCGCGAATGCTTTGGTCGCCGGGGCGAAACAGGCAGGAGATACCCCTAACTACGGTCAGGGGGCAAAGGGCTACGGTCAGCGATTCGGAGCTTCATATGCGACCGGTTTCACCGACATCATGGTGGGCGAGGCCGTCCTGCCCTCACTTCTACATCAGGATCCGCGTTACTTCTATCAAGGGACGGGCACAACACGGTCCCGAACATTTCACGCTCTATCGAGCCCGTTCATCTGTAAGGGCGACAACGGGAAGTGGGAGCCAAACTACTCCACCGTTGGGGGAGACTTAGCTGCAGGCGCTGTTTCAAATCTCTACTATCCTCAATCGAATCGCGGCACGGGGATTGTGTTCGAGAATGCGCTAATCACCGCAGGTGGCAGGATGGCCAATGGGCTTGTGCAGGAATTCATCCTGCGTAGATTTACGCCGAGCGCAAGAAATCGAGCTCAGTGATCCAAAAGCGTCGGTGAATGGTGAAGCACATTTGCAGCGCGCTGCGGTGTTCGATCAAGCCGACCTCCAGAATCAAGCATCGGCCCGCCGACTCCATTTCTCAATGCAGGTGACGAATTAAACGAGGCCTCAGTTGAGGCTGAATGAGGTCGTAGGGGAACAAAGATGGCTGTTGATTTAGTAATAGTCTCCGTCGCAGTTCTGGTCGCGGCCGTATTAATGGAACGCGATCTAGACCGACGTGAATTCGAGCGGCACACCATCACGCCAGAAGCGCTGTATGCGTTGTTGGCCTCAGATCGTGATCTGCTCCTCGTCGATCTTCGTCACCCTTTGGATCTGCTGGGGGACTCTGTAATTATCCCCGGCTCCAAGAGGCTTTCTCCGCGAGATGTGCGTGAAGATCCGTCGCTCCTTCCGAAAGACAGAGATGTGGTCGTTTATTGCACGTGCCCGAGCGATAAGACTAGCCGCGTCGTATTGCATCGAGCTCTGGCCTTGGGGTTCTTGCGAATCAGATTACTGAAGGGCGGATTGGACGGTTGGAGAGCAAAAGGTTACCCAGTCGAACCATTCGAAAAGCCCTTCCATCTTGACTCGGATCATAGCAGCCAATTAGCAAATGCGATTCCAGGGTCTGCCATTCGGTGTGTTCTCTTTTGCCTACTGATTCTGCCGGGGATGAAAGTGTATGCGGATGCGACCTTGTTGATTGAAGCGCCTGTCAACTTTCTGGGCCATGTGAGCTCGACGGGGCATGCGGCACTGCTTGTTGATGATTTGTGCTCGGATGACCACATCCATATGCGTTGGTGCCGAGCGGGCGAAGACGGGGCCGTTATTAGTCGATACAAGGGGATCAACGGATACGACTGGCTGGCGATGCCTCCGGGGCCCTACCTGTTTGCCGTAGATTCTTCCGATGAGATCCCGGCTATGGCCACCATTGCCGAGGTGAACACTCTGCGCGCGGAGTACCGGACCAACCATCCCGAAAGCTTCGAACACGATCCCCCGGAAGACGGCTGGTCGCAACTCCTCGGCGCTTCTTATCGCCGACGGATCGCCTGCGTTCGCCTGCATACGACCGCAGCGCAGGATGAGTTGCTACTGCAGTGGTTGAATCGCAGACCGAACAGGACGCACTTCAACTTCTTCTTCTCGAACTGCGCCGACTTCGCCCGTCAGATGCTGGACGTCCTCTTCCCTCGGGTAGTTCATCGTGACTTCGTCTTTGACCTAGGGATGACGACGCCGAAGCAACTGGAGTCGAGCCTGCACCATTACGCGATGCGACATCCGGAGGTGAGATTTGAAGTGTACGAGCTGCCGCAGGTGCCGGGGAACATCCCGCGGAGTGGACGTCTATATGGGGTGACAGAGTCGTTCGTGAAATCGAAACCCTATCTCCTTCCCGTGGCTGTCCTTGATCCAATCGGGATCGGCAGCCTGGCGGCGCTGGGGATTGCGGACCACAGATTTACGGTGAAGGCGACAGCAAGGGTTCAGGACAGCTTCTTCTTCGCTTCGCAAGACACGGTGGTGGCCGCTCGGCAGCAATGGTGTCGCAGGAAGTCGGCGCCACCCATCGCAGCTTCGTTCAAGGGGATTTCTCATGCAGGAGAACGACGAAATGATGGAACTCAACGAATACCTGACCGACGGCGAGATCATGCGGGCGATTCGCTATCTCGATCCGGACCTATGCGCTGACAAGGCCGGAGAAGACACCGGCACGGCCGTCGGGATTGGCATCACCTTGCTGGCGGCGCTATCAGGCGCACTGACGTACATCGGTCTTTATGTTCGGGACCTTTGAAAGCGCGAATTGGTTGGTCACCGAAAGCCGATTCTCAAAGAAGGACCTTGGAGACGTTTGTTAGTGAGTGGAAACCGCACGCACAGGAGACAGTCAAAATGCAAAGATAACGCGGATAAGCTGCTCCGTCTGCCCAGATGCAAGTGGACCAGTGATGATACAGCCACCGTTTTCGGAATCTGCGTCAGCCTCCTGATTGTGTTGGCCGGCACTCTCGGTTACATCATCTGTGTCAGCCTGTTGCTGACGCTGATGCGCTTGCTGGTTCCATTGGTGGATTTCCTAAGAGTGCAAGTCTGCCCCTAACGCCCCACGGGCCCCAGCGAAACGCGCCGTGGTCCTGGGCCGGTCTCCCACAGGGAGACATCGATACTGAGGAATGCAATGAGCACAATTACTCTCAAACATTTCGGAGCGCAGAGTTCGCAACAGTCCGACAATCAATTGCTTTCGGAGGCGAAATCTGGAGACCAGCACGCATTTGCTGAATTGTGCCTGCGTTACCGCGGGATGCTCATGAACAGGATCTACAGGATCGTGCGACACACGGAGGACACAGAGGACGTCCTGCAGGAGACCCTTCTGAAGGCTTATCAGCATTTGCAGACCTTCCGTGGCACATGCAGTTTCTCCACCTGGCTGCTGGCTATCGGGACGAACGTGTCCCTGATGCTACTAAGGAAGAGAAAGACGCTGCAGAAGAACACCTGCGATGTAGTTGCGGAAGATGGCGAGACGCTCATCATGGAATGGCGAGACACTGCGCCAGATCCCGAGAAGCGTTACATGATGTACCAGACCAGCCAAAAGGTGAACGACGCGGTTCGAAGGCTATCGCCTCAACTCCGTAACGTATTGGAGATGTATTACAAGAGTGAGCTTCCACTGAAAGACGCCGCAACGATCTTCGGGGTCTCGGAGGGGGCAACGAAATCGAGAATATTGCGCGCGCGCCAAATGCTTCGGCGTTCCCTCAAGCGGAACGAGTGTTGGATTCCGTGAAAGCCTAAGTCGCGCACCTCCGTGCGAAAGGATCCTTCGCGGCAGCGGAACTCTTCCGCGGCTGCGTATAGGAAGTGACTGTCTCATTTGCATAACGGTGTGCATTGGCGCGAGGGACTACGGGCGCGTCAGCAATGGATTTGCCTGTTCTCCAAGTGTGTGCCGCTATTGACTGAGGGCTCCCGGAAAGGAAACAGCAATGAGTAGTGCAGCAGCGATCTCCGTTGCAGATGCGAGCCCGACGCCGGACGTCAACCCATGGCTCATTGGGGTTGTAGTCTCCCTGGCCGCATTCATGGAGGTGCTCGACACAAGCATTGCTAACGTTGCCCTCCCACACATTGCAGGCAGCATGGGGGCGAGCAATGACGAGAGCACATGGGTCTTGACCAGCTACCTCGTGTCTAACGCCATCGTGCTTCCCATCAGCGGCTTCTTGGTCGGCTTGCTGGGGCGAAAGCGCTTTTTCTTGATCTGCATCACCTTCTTCACCGTCAGCTCGTTCCTGTGCGGGTTGGCGCCGAGTCTCGGCCTTCTGCTTCTCTTCCGCGTGCTCCAGGGCGCGTTCGGGGGTGGACTGCAACCGATGACGCAAGCAATTCTCGCGGATACCTTCCCGCCCGAGAAACGCGGATTGGCTTTCGCTTTATATGGAGTGACGGCCATCTGCGCTCCTGCGATCGGTCCGACACTTGGAGGATGGCTCACAGACAATTATTCCTGGCGCTGGATTTTCTATATCAACGTACCTGTAGGAATTCTGGCAGTCATCCTCGTTTTCCAGCTCGTGAAAGATCCGCCCTACTTGGTCCGGGAAAAGGGGCGGAAGGCAAGTTTCGATTTCGTCGGGTTCGGCACCTTAGCCATCGCTGTCGGGGCTCTCCAAATCGCTCTCGACAAGGGACAAGAGGACGACTGGTTCGGATCTCCTTTCATCACATCACTGCTGATCATCGCCGTAGTTGGCCTTATCTCGCTTGTGATCTGGGAATGGTTCCACAAGGCACCGATAGTGGACGTCCATCTGTTCAAAATCTTCAATTTCATGAGCAGCAGCGTTATGTTTTTCGTCGTGGGCGTCGTTCTGTTTAGTTCTACGGTTCTCCTCCCCCAACTCCTGCAGACGCTTATGGGCTACACAGCGCAAAAGGCCGGGATGGTGCTCTCGGTGGCCGCCATTTTGTTGCTTGTTCTTCTACAGATCGTCGGCCGTCTGACAACAAGGTTCCAGGCCCGCTACCTTCTGGCATTTGGCTGGATCACCCTTGCCCTGGGTATGTATGTAACCTGCAAACGCATCGATCTGCTGATCAGTTTCGGTGGCGCCACATGGCTAAGGATCGTGCAGTACTTGCCGGTCGGATTCTTGTTCGTGCCGCTCACGATGACCGGCTATGTTGGCGTTCCGAAAAGCAAGACGAATGCAGCTGCCGGTCTGATGAACTTCATGCGCAATATCGGACAGAGCGTGGGGACCTCAGCTGTGACCACGTTGATCGCGAGGCGAAGTCAATATCATCAATCCATCCTCGCCGTGTATACGCGTTCACCCCAGTTCAACGCAGCCGCTGCGGCGCTAACAATGCGGCTGTCCAATGCCGGTTTTGATTCGTATTCCGCGCAACATGCGGCGCTCGCAAAACTGTATGACGCGCTGAACACACAGGCGCAAGCGCTCTCTTATGTTGACGTCTACTGGCTTCTTGCAGTGACTGCCACCCTGATGTTCTTGTTGTGCTTCCTGCTGCAGAAAAATAAGCCCGGAGCATCGGGCAAGATTCAAGTGCATTGACATAGTAATTTCTGCGGAGTCTCGGGGCCGAGTCTCGGTTTTCGTTCTTTAACTGTGCTTAAGAATCACAGCAGCGCGGCTGAGAGATTGTGAGCCGACAGGTTGATGAAGGAGGAACCATGGGAGGCGACAACGTGGAACAAGTGTGGTTCGGGCTCTGCTTGATCAAGGCAATCATCATCTTTTTCGTCGTATCCCTCGTCGTCCTGCTGTGTTGGCGGTTCTTACGCTCGATTCTCTGCAAGCGCGTCAGGCGGCGTCCGCTGGAACACCCGACGGTCCATCCGCTTGGCACCGTCCAGCCAACTCGGAAACTCGGCGATCTCGATCTTGGGGACCGAAAGAGGCGCATTGGATGAGCAATTGTGGCCGGCTCTGATGTTTGTCTCGCTTTTGAGCAGATCGTCTTAAGGGAGAACCTCAGGGAGATTCCATCACTTAGAAATATGGAGATTGAACGATGACTCAGAGACAGATTCAAGTCGGCCCGTTCTTCACTATCGGAGACAAGGAACAGTTTCCGCTAGAGCGAGGATGCGTCTCACACCAGACAGCTACGACGTGCGCTGAAGCCTACAGAAGCAGCTGCTTCGATTACCCATGGACAGTGTGCGTAATCCACGATGCGGTCAATGTGGTCTTCAGTCAGATGGAGTCGGACCATCGAATAAGTCGTCCATGTGTCGGTACCCCGTTGGAGGATGACCACCGCCGATTCGCCATCTACTTCTCCAACAGCCAGTCTCCAGGGCAAGGACCAGCGCCCCCAATTCGAGAAATACGGGGCATCTGCAAGTTTGCCCGCAAAGGCGTCGGCAACATTGAGTCCAGCGTCCGCACTGATCAGTTGGCGAACCCCGTCCCAGTCGCGGCGGTTAAAACGCTCGACATAGAGCTGCATCACGCGCCGCAGTTCCGGGCTCGCTGGCCGAGCGGGTTTTGGACGAGGAGAAGAGGACGACAGTCTTGTTCGCGCGCGATTGAGGGCGGCTTTAACCCCACCAATCGTGGAGTCGACCATTTCAGCGATTTCTTCTAGAGTGTAGTCGAATACATCCTTCAAGAGGACACAGCACGCGCTTTGTGAGGCAAAGTCAGGACGAGATGTTCAAGTGCAAAGCCAATTCCTAGACTGGATGGTTCGGTTGGCAATATCGTCTCAGGAGCTGCGGCGCTCGCTTCAGCCTCGTCGCGCGCTCGGCGAAGGAAGTCGATGCAGCGATTGTGGGCGATCCGGAACAGCCACGGTTTGAGCGGACGGCTTTCGTCGAATTTGTCCAGCTTCCGATATGCCTCGAATAAAGCTTCCTGGACAACATCTTCGCCATCCATCACGGAACCAGTCATCCTTGCACAATACCGATGCAACGGAGGGCGTAGTTGCGTGATGGTCTCAAGGAATGCCACGTAGCGGATCTCGAATGGACCCGCCGGAGAAAGATCGATCGAGTTTTCCATGTGCGCATTCCCTCGAATGTGCCAAAGGTATTCGCAGGAATTCAACGTATACGGCAGGGGGAGGCCCATGAGACTCGGTTTGCCAGACGAAGCGTTATGAGCGCTATCGTCTCATTGCATATACGCCTCGGCGCAAATCTTCCCAGTCGTCATGCTCGCGGTCCCTACGCTCCAGATCTGCCGCTCATTGACCCATGCATACTCCTTGGAGGCGGTGGAGAGGCGGATGTTCGCAAAAATATCGAGCGCCGGCTCGCCTCTTCGCGGTTGCGACTGGCCATCGCCGGACAAAGCGATCCGATGGCCGTCGTCGGTCTCGATAGTCAGGTGCAGCTCAAGCTCGATGCGACCATCGGCTCGCATTCGAAGATAATCGACGCCGTGCGCTCGCCCGGAAAGGTGGCCCTTGCCGCGTCCTTCGACCGCTAGGTCAAAGCGTGCCCCTTGCAGCGGTACTGTTTCCTTGCCGGCAAAGATAGCATCCATGCTCACGCCGTAATCTGTCACTCCAGTGAGATTGAGCTCGTATTCGTAAATCTTCTCGCCCCTCATTGTAGGGATTAGATTCATTGCATTTCTCCTGGTCATTGCGCACTCTTGGCTGCAGAGGATGGACGGCACACTCCAGCGCTGTTGCAGCCACCACTATTACCACTATTACGTCGATGCGTTCGCAAGTCGGATTCGAGCGATTGTAGGTGCGGAATGACGCTGGCCTACATTCACTCAGTGTCCGTTGCACATCCAGGCTCGAGCCGGAACTTGCCATCAGATGTTGGACTTGTGTTCGTCCCGTTCGCCAGTCCCTCGGCGCGTCGCTTAAGCCGCTGGAGTTGAATGTCCCAGAATTCAGCCAACCCCACGGGAATATCCTGTGCGGGTTGATCCCACTCACGTTTTCGCTCGTCTCTTTCCATGTGACATACCTCCGTAACTCTCAGAGTTTGTGGACCAGCAGGTTAACCTCTAAGACGTATCTAGTGCCGGGAAAGATACGCGCGCTATTCGCGAAGTATTGTCAGTTGGCCCATCGCCCCCGGGCTAGTCGCTGACCTTTCCTGCAGTCAGATTGGCGACGGTTCCGGTCATTCCCGCGGCGAGATCTGAAGCAAGGAACACCGCGGCATTCGTCAGCTCTTTGAGCGTGGTAGAGCGGCGAGTATGACTCGTGCTTTCCATGAAATGCGGTCGAGCGCAGGCATACCGCACGAATACCGTAAGCCGCAAGTTCCGCTGAAAATGAGCGGCAAATTGCTTCCAATGCGGCCCACGCGGGCGCCATCCCGCCGAGGAGCGGCACACCGACGCGTGCAGGCTCAGGCGTATGCATCAATACGACCCCTGGCTTCTTCGTCAGCGTCATGCGGCAAGCCGCCGCCCGAGCCGTCAAAAAGTGCGAACGAGTATATGTCGTAATCGGGTGCATGAAGCTGTCTGTGGGAATCTCGGTCAGCGGAACTCCCTGCATCCCTTTGTCGGCAACGACGGACGCTGGCACGCCGATTGCGTTAAACGAAATATCAATTCCACCAGTTTTGCTCACGACGCCGTCCAGGTGCTTCTCGATTAAAGCCTCGTCAAGGGCGTCGACCTCAGCTGCTTCCGCAACTCCGCCATTCGACGCAATCCCTCGCGCAACCGCCTCAACCTTGGCGACTGTGCGGCCGGATAGAAAGACCCTGGCTCCTTCTTTGGCAAAAGCCGCCGCGACAGCGCTCCCACAGCTCCTCCGGCCCCGTAAATCACTGCGACTTTCTCTTTGAGCAACATGACATACCCTCCAGGCGGGTGGGTTCCACCCGTTATTTGTCCCGCGTTGGAAATGGCGGAGACTTTTCTGCCTGCTAATGCGAATGTCATGCGGTGCAGGATACGTCCCGTTCCCCTTCGGTCTCGGTGATGAATTGTCGCAATAGACAGAAGACAGACGTATCCTCGATCCCTCGAAAACCGTAATAGAGATGAATGGAGGCGCCAATGACGAAGTGCATCCGCGTCGATTACACCGTGAAGCCCGACGTTGATCTCGACAATCTCAAGGCTGCCATTACCGAGTTTGTTGCTGGGATTCGCAGCCATCACCCAGAACACCGCTACACTTCATTTCAACACCCAGCCGACCAATCGATTCATCCACATCGGCGAGGTCGTGGAGGAGGTGCTTCCGGACTTGCAGAAGTAGCCCTTTTTCCGGCATTTCACGGAATATTTGCCGGGGCAGTCCTCCGTTGGGCCCGAGGTGACCCGTCTTGATCGTGTAGCTTCAACAGTCGCTCAGCCTGTGGTTTCATCGATTGGTTGACAAAAACTCACCTGGCAGGCCGATTGCATCTTGTTCAACACATCCAACGCCGTGTTCGGCTTGGCCCCAATGCGGAACTTGTTTGAGTTCCAAGTTCCTTCGGAGGAGAAGAAGTACAAATGAGAATGTATCAATATCTCTTGTTTCTCGTCATCGTCGCCTTGGGAGCGATCGGAATGAGAGCACAGGAAGAAAAGTATTCGCCGCTCAGTGAGTACCTTATGTCGCAAGACGATGAGATCGCGCTGGCAAAGAGCGCCGCTCCCCAAACCATCTCGGATAATGCAACCATCCGGGTCTTTACCTTATCGGGCTATCAAACTATGCACGAGGGAAATAACGGTTTCGTGTGTATGGTCATGCGGGGTTTTACCGGCGCGCCGACGTTCACTCCTTTGCAAGTCCGGGCCTTCGTTAACTATGACCCAAAAACGCGGGCGCCTATCTGTTTGAATCCAGCGGCCGTACGAACTGTCCTACCGTATTACGAACTTCGGACAAAACTGGGACTGGAAGGCAAGACTGCCGAGAAAATCGCAGCAGGTGTAGAAGCCGCTTATGCAAAGGGTGCCATCACCACGCAGACACAAAATGTGGAAGTTGCGAAAGCCAGAGCGGAGCAGGCCGCTGCAGACGAGGCGCGTTATCGTGGCCTGGTCAGCACCGGCGCAGTTTTTGCTTCTACGTACGATCAGATCAAAGCCGCTGCTGATGCTGCAAAGGCGCAACTCGCCGCGGTAGAAGCTCAAGCCCAAGTGGCCAAAGACGAAGGTGATTATTCGCTACTGGTCGCTGATGCGGACGGGGTCGTCGTCGAGACTCTTGCCGAACCGGGACAGGTGGTGGCGGCTGGGCAGACCGGCGTCAAACTGGCCCATGCAGGTCCTCGTGAGGCGGCCGTATACCTTCCGGAAACTGTGCGCCCTACCCTCTGGCCACAATTGGGCATGTCATCCAGGCGTATCCGAGCCACGCCAATGGGTGGGACTTCGCTTACTTCTTCGCTACTCCCAACGCGAACATCGGAGGCCGGAGGCCTCTCGAACTACTGAAGTCTGATCCCCAACGTGTTCTCTCGCTTGCTCGCGCCGCGGCCAGTCCCGCCCGCGCCAGTCGCGGCAAATCCCGCACTCGTCATCCAGACCGCGATCCTAGCCCGCATATCTCACACGTACTGATTGTTGAGGATTTTGAAAGCGCGCAGCGAGGGTGCCGGCCGTGTGTATGCAGGGCCGGCTGAATTGGGGGAGGAAGTTGAGCTTATTGTGGGGCGAATTTCTGTGCAGAGAGCGTTTTGGGGCATGGCTCCGCCTGCGAGAGGATCGGGCGGTGTTGGAAAAGTGGTCGTGGGGGATAGGGTAAGGTGGTTCAGCACCGCAGGGCATGGTAGGCGTGGGCGAAGATCGGCTTCCAGGGATAAGCCGAACTGAGTTGCAACCACACGCGGCGCGCGCTCACGCGCAGGATGGCGCCGATTTTGAACAGCTTGAGGCGGATGGTATCAACGCGGGCCTCGGCCCACTCCGTGCCCTTCAGAGCCAGGCGGCGCATGGCTTCGACCAGGGTATAAGCCAGGGCGGAGAAGTAGAGGCGCAGCTGGTTGGCTTTCATTTCGTCGGTGGAGAGCCGGTAGGCGAACAGGCACATTTGTTCCTTGATGCGGTTCTCCATTTCGCCGCGGGCGCAGTAGAACTTTTCATATAGATCCTGCGCGGGACACTGCTCGGCGGACAAGGAAGTGACCACGAAGCGGGGGTTCTCGCTCTTGTCGAGGTATTCGGCCTTGGCCACCACGCGGCGGGCGCGCGGCCAGCTCTTTTTAGTCTGGTAGGAGAACTCGGTGAAGATGCGGGCGGGCTTGCCAGTGGATTGATGGAACAAGCGGGCCTGGTGCATCTGGGCGCCGATGATCCTTGTCAGGCGCTGGATGCGGGCCAGGCCGAAGAGGTAATCGACCCGGTTCTCATCGCGCTCGCACCAGGCCATCGGTTGCTCGCGGCAGAAACCGGAATCGGCGCGTAAGACGATGTTCACGGTGGGCCAGCGGCGGCGGATCTGGGCCACCAGCCGCTTGAGTTCATCCAGCGAACCGGCTGCCGCATCCTGGTTGGCTGGCCGCAGGCGCACACCCAGCAGTTGATCGCCGGCGAAAGATGTACAGCGGCAGATAGCAGTAGCTGTCGTAATAGCCGTGGAAGAAGCGCTCCGGCTGGTGGCCGTGGATGGGGATATGGCCGCCTTCGCCGAGCGCTGGAATCCGAAATATCCAACCATCGCGGCGCTTTGGCAAAGGAACTGGGAGAGGGTCATTCCTTTCTTTGCATTTCCAGCCGAGATTCGCAAGGTGATCTACACGATCAATGCGGTGGAATCACTGAATATGTCGCTGCGCAAAGCGCTGAAGACGCGGGTCGCCTTTCCCAGCGAGGATGCAGCGCTCAAGGTCATGTATCTGGCGCTTCGAAATCTAATCGCAAAATGGGAACGGCTCTTGAAATGGAAAGCGGCCCTGAACCAGTTCACCCTGCTCTGGGAAGATCGGATCCAGATCGTGACCAGAGCGTAATCCTTGTTACCCCTTTGCCCGGATAGAAATCGATACGGCTGGCGGGGACCGCCGTCAAGGCTCTCCGATGAACTCGCTTCGCTCGGCCTTGACGGCGGCCCCCGCCAGCCAAATAATTCCAACTATCCGGGGCATATGGGTAACAAGCAAAAACGAACTCGCCCCGACCACCGAGGCACTAACCAGGGGAACGGCGTTTACACAAAATCGCGGACACTCCCCCCAGCAGCGGATCGGAGCGCAACTGCTCGTGATCGTTCAGGTCTTCGTAACCCAGCGCCAGACCGTAAATGCGCTGCGCCAGCATCTCCGGCACTTGATGCTTGACCAGCAGCGGCATGCGCCAATCATGGAAACAGCCCGCCAGACGGCCCAGAAGGTTGATCTTGCCCTCCACTTCGCGCAGCAGCAAGGCCCAGCCGTCGCTGGACACGTGACCAGCAGTGAACCCGGCCTCCACCCGGCGCGAAAAATGAGGTGCAAAGGAGAACGAAACTTGGCTACACTCTGTCATCAAAGGCCGCTCCTTTTCGAAGCATTTAGCTACGTCTGGACAACGCAGTTATGCCATGAAAACAGCGGCCTTTTGCCACTTTTTCTTCTCTTGCTCTTTACTTCTTGCCTACTCCCCGTGAGAAATGCGGGCTAAAGGCGGGCTCGGCATTGACGCGCTTCCATAGCAAATCGCGTGCGGGCAATATCTATAACCCGAACACCGAGAAACGCATCGAGATCGAGGAGGAAGGCGCTCGATTCATTCCGTTTCCTGGAGCTCCGGCCGCCAATGTGCCTACGCGATACGCTGCCGACAACATCACCGCGGCGGCCCTCAAAAGCATCTTCCACGGCGTGAAGCACATTCCATCACCGACCTTCCCTCGGATCGGCCTCGAAGATTCAAGCTATAGCGAGCTCGTGGTCGTCGGCACTGCCGTCCACACGTTGCGGTAGAAATGGACGATGCACCGCTGCCACTTGGCCTCGGGACAGAACTCGGCAAGGTTGTCAACCAGTCCCAGACACTTATCAGAGACGAACAACTCGACGCCCTTCAGACCGCGATCCTTCAGCTCGCGCAGAAACTGAGTCCAACTAGCCTTGTCTTCCTTGGCCCCTTCGCTCACCCCCAGGATCTCCCGGTAGTCGCTCTGCGCAACGCCGATCGCCACCAGAACGGAGACGTTCTTGACCTCGCCGCCCCAGCTCCGCTTCAGCCACAATCCATCAAGGAAAACATAGGGAAAGTCACCCACCAGGGGCCGTTCACGCCACTCGTCAATCTTGCCGTATATCTTTTGGTTTAGATCGCTGACCGTGCTCGCCGATACCCGCGTACCCCATAGCGCCTGCGTGATGTCTTCAAGTCGCCGAACGCTCACTCCCGCCAGGTACATCTCGATCAGAGCTTCCTCGACCGAGGACTCCCGCCGCTTATAGCGCTCAATGATCGCAGTCTCGAACGGAAGCGTGCGCAGTTTAGGCACGGTCAACGTAACTTCGCCGGCCTTGGTATGCAACTGCCGGTCATAGCTGCCCGCCCGCGTGTCCTTGCGGCACTCCGTGCGCTCGTACTTCCTGGCGCCGCACAGTTCGTCCGCTTCCGCATCAAGAAGCGCGTTCAACGTCTCCTCAACCGTTGCCCGCACCACCTCATCCAAATGCGCCTGTATCCGTCCTTCATCAATCTGCACTACTGGCCCTAGCCCCGGCGCCTTCTCGCTAACTACTTGAGATCCGGCTTCTCTGCTTGGCTCCATTGCACACGCCTCTGAGGTCTCACTCCTCATGCTTGTACCAGCCGACCCGCCCACAGTTCAAATCGAATGTGCGAAAGAAATCCTACGTTATCGTAAGGTTGATCAAAAGTCGCATTGATGCAGAGATCAGCAAGCGGTTCGCCTTCCTAACCGACGAACTTCACCCTGTCGCTCTTACCATCGCGCGATCTACTTAGTGGACCTATTGTTCAACATCACAAAGTGAAATTGCCTGCATCAGTCCTTCCAACGGGTCGCGTATTGGAATGAATTCTTGGCCAACGTAACCTTCATATCCAAGCGCAAGCAATGTACGCATTACTGCCGGGTAATTGATTTCCTGATGATCATCTAACTCACCGCGCCCAGGATTGCCGGCTGTATGAACGTGGCCGATGATGTCGCGATATTGTCGAAGACGGCGAATCACATCGCCATGCATAACTCCCACATGGTAGATATCAAACAGTAATTTCACATGCGGCGTGTTTACTTGATAGATAATCTCAGCGCAGTAATCCACATTGTCGCCCTGATATCCCGGATGCCCTTTCATGGGATGGGAAGCATCACGGGTGTTCAGATGTTCAAGGCACACGGTGACATTCTTTTTCGCAGCATAATTCCCCAATTCTTTTAGCGCGTTTACACAGTTAGCGGCTCCTTCTGCTGGTGATATCTCACCACTCGCAGGATCTTCCGCGTCGCGCCACTTATAGCCGGTAAATGCAATTACATTGGGAACACCGAAATCTGCGGCCATATCGATTGCCATCTTTGTTCGGCTGATCGCTTCGTCGTGATAGCGCAGGTTATTCAAACCCTTCATGAAGATCGGTTCTGGCATTCCATTAGCTGCCAGACCCATCTTGAGATCATAATTCCGCAGGACAGGCCAGAGTTCGGGCGGCACAAGTTCAACGCTTTCGCAGCCCAATCCTTTCGCCGTCGCACATATCCGATCGATTTCCCATTTCCATTCCGTAGCGTTCAGACACCAATAGGCAAGTGACTGTTTGATGCGGCCGTGCCTCACCACGCGCGGCGCGATGACTCTATCGGGGAAAAGATCGCGATTATTCGTTCCCATCGAAGTGTTCTCCTGCGCTGCCACAACAATTCTATTCGTCCGACGGGACTCCCGGAACTGGCTTCGGGGCTGGACTGGGACTGGCGCATTTCCGGTGCCCCGAGGAACCTATAAAGTAGAGGAGTGGGCAAAGATAGAGCATCAGAGGGAACCGGGCGGCATCGAAGGAACTTTTCACCCGCGATGGGAGCCTGCAGGCTGGCATGCGACAAGTTGAGCCGGGTGGGCGGGAGTCTTCTGCTGGCGTCGCTGGCTTCGGTCTGCGGCTGCGATCAAGGGAGCAATGCAAGGCCGACAGGGCCCGTCGCGGCTATCGTACCTCCTCTTGGATTGCCACCGGTTCCGATTCCCGTGGACAATCCGCCAACCGCAAGCTCGATTGTCCTGGGTCGCCGGTTGTTTTACGACACGAATCTCTCCAAGGACAAGTCGATATCCTGCTCATCCTGTCATGATCCCCAACGTGGATTTGCGGATCCGCGGGAGCGTTCGATCGGAGTGGGCGGAGCGACAGGGCTGCGTCATGCGCCAAGCTTGTTGAATGCAGCTTATTTGCCGCTCCTCTTTTGGGATGGCCGCGCACCGAGTTTGGAAGCACAGGTGGGCGTGCCCATGACAGATCCGCTCGAGATGAACCAGGCCCACGAAGCTGCGGTAGCAAAGCTCAGGCGCGACCCATCGTACAAGGCGCTATTCCGAAACGCGTTTGGCAGCGATGAAATCACCATGAAACGGGTGGAGAATGCATTGGCCAGCTTCGAGAGGACGCTCTTGAGCGGGAATTCGGCGTTCGACCGATACGAGTATCAAGGCAGAAAAGAGGCGCTCTCCGCGGCGCAGATTCGGGGTCTCGCGGCATTCGAGGATCCACTCCGAGGCAACTGCGCCTCCTGCCACACGATTGGTCCCAAATATGCGCTTTTCACGGATGGCGAATTTCACAATACGGGCGAAGGAGTCGACGACAATGAAGAGCCGATGGACCCCGGGCGCTATCGTGTAACCGGGCTGGATAGGGACCGGGGTTCATTTCTGACGCCAAGCTTGCGCGACGTTGCGCTCACTGCGCCGTATATGCATGACGGCAAGCTGAAGACACTCAAAAATGTTGTGGATTTCTACGCGGGCAAGGGAAACTCCAACCCTTACCTGGACGATCGAATCGCGAAGATAGAACTATCAGGCCAGGATCGGAGCGACCTTGTAGAGTTCCTGAATTCGCTGACGGGAGAGATGCCGTCGAACGCCGAGCCTGCGGGAAAGGGTCAGTCCCAATGAAGACGTCGAGAATGATCGCTTCCTGTTGCCTGTTAGGTTGGGTTGCGGGGATATCAGGTTGCTCCCGCAAGAGCGAAACCACTGCGCAGCCTGACCAAAGAGCTCAGGAGGCGGTTGTTCCAGCTTTCCACGCGGACCCGGTTACTGCCGGGTCGATATCTGGAACGATTCGCTACACAGGAAAGAGGCCCGCTCGCAAGGCAATCGACATGGGCAATGACCCGGCTTGCGTAGAAGCGCACCACGGGAAGGCATTCGACGAATCACTGGTTGTTTCATCCAAGGGTTCACTTGCCAATGTTTTCATTTTTGTCAGAGGGGGGCTCGAGGGCAAGCGGTTCGAAACTCCATCCTTTCCAGTAGTAGTCGATCAGAATGGCTGCTGGTTCCAGCCGAGGATCATAGGCATCCAGACAGGACAGCTCTTCGAAGTGAGAAACTCCGATCCCGTGACGCATAATATCCATCCGATGGCTCAGATCAATCGGGAGTGGAATCACAGCCAAGGTGCGGGTGATCCACCGATGGCCCGCAAATTCGCTAAGCCAGAAGTAATGATTCGCGTGAAATGCAACATTCACAGCTGGATGCATGCTTTTGTTGGAGTCGTGGACAATCCTTATTTTGCGGTGTCAAAGGAAGACGGCAGTTACTCGATTGAGAACTTGCCGCCAGGCACTTATTTGATTGGATTCTGGCAGGAAGCTCTTGGCACCCAGGAGAGGCAGGTCACCGTTGCCCCTCATTCAAATACGCAGGTCAATCTGACGTTCAAGGGGCATTGATACATGAACAAGCCATTTTGCATTTTCCTTGCAGCAGGCATGGGCTGGATTCTGGCTGGATGCTCCAAGGCAAAAACGAACGAGGGATCTGCTTCGGCGGCGATTCAGGAGTCTTCGGCTCCCCGGATCTATGTGACCAACGAAGTCTCCGGTGACATGAGCGTGATCGACTCGGGAACCCATAAAGTTATTGCCACGATTCCTCTTGGCAAGCGACCGCGGGGGATCCACGCGAGCCCGGACGGAAAGACAATCTACGTGGCCCTCAGCGGGTCGCCTGTCGCCGGCCCTGACGTGGACGAGAGCACTCTGCCTCCTGCAGACAAGAGGGCGGACGGCATCGGGGTCTTCGATGTCGCACAGAACAAGCTGGTCAGGATCATTCCAGGCGGCTCCGATCCAGAGAATTTTGATGTCAGCAAGGACGGCAAGGAGTTGTTCATCGCGAATGAAGACACATCGACGATGAGTGTTGTCGACATCGATTCGGGAAGGGTAATCAAATCGATCAAGGTGGGTGGGGAACCAGAGGGGGTCAGGGTATCTCCAGACGGCAAGAGAGTATTCATTACATCCGAAGAAGACGGCACGATTGCCGCGCTGGATCCAATTGCGGGCCGTATTGTGTCGACATTCAAGGTCGGGCATCGTCCTCGCTCGATCGCTTTCATGCCCGATGGTTCACGCGCCTATGTGAATGCAGAGAACGACGGAACCGTCGTTGTGGTAGACGCGAAACGATACAAGGTGGTGAAAGCGATCGTTGTTGGCAAACCCGGACTGATCAAACCGATGGCGGTTCTGCTTTCGGCCGATGCTACGAAACTTTATGTGAGCACCGGACGGGGACAACAGGTCGTCACCATCAATACGGCGAACGATACAGTTGCGGGCTCGGTGACGGTGGGCAAGCGGCCGTGGGGCATTGCCGTCTCGCCGGACGGAAAGACTCTTTATTCAGCAAACGGGCCGTCGAACGACATTTCGATAGTGGATCTGGCGACTAACACCATGACTGGAACGGTCCATGCTGGGTCTGGGCCATGGGGCGTTGTGGTCTTGTCACGATAGAGGGGAGGAATTACAAAGGAGAGTTAGTCCTTCTTCCTTCGGCCCGGCCAAAACCAAAAGGTGTAGAAGCCGCCGAGCAGGATTAGAAGCACGCCTCCAAAGAGGCCTGGATGGTATTCGGCGAGCACGGCTTGGGATGTTTGGTTGAAATCGAGGACCGCCATTACCAGGATGATGACTCCATAGATAGCGAGTAAGACCCCGACAAAGAACCAGACGGGCAACATGTGAGTTTCCTTGTTCATTGCTTTCTCCAGTTCTCGCAAGCAGCTACCAGAAGATGTATTGAAGGACTGCAAAGAAGACGGCTACGCCTCCTGCCCAGAAGATGGGGCGTTTGTAGATCGGGAGCGCGCGCTCCGCGGGAACCGGAGTGTAAGCGTAGACCAAGTCCTGCAGTTCCGCGGCTGGTTTCGGGACAGTGCACAGGCTGACGACCACGGTGACAATAACGCAGATGAGCCAGGACCAGATCGAACGGTACAAATTCTCGGCCATGTCTTTGGCGTCTGGCGAAAGAGCAATGACCGCCAGGTAGGAGTGGTTGAACTTGACCAGCGTGAACATCGCGACGGATGAAACAGTGCCCGCAAGAAGCCCCCAGAAGCCGCCTTTCGGGGTCGCCCGCTTCCAGAGCATTCCGATAATGACGGTGGCACACAAGGGGGCGATGAAGAAGCTGACTAGCGCCTGCATATAATCCATGATGCTTTTGAATTGAGTTACAAAGTAGGCGGCGCCAATGCTAAGGATAACTCCAAGAATTGTGCACCAACGCCCCACCACGACGTACTGGGCATCCGACCCGACCTTGCACAGATAAGGGCGGTAGATGTCATAGGTCCAAACCGTTGCAAAGGCGCTCAGGTTGCCCGCCATTCCGGACATAAAGCCGGCGATCAGGGCGGTGATTCCGAGACCGAGGAGGCCGGGGCCACAATAACGAGCGAGCATCAGGGGAAGAACCTCGTTAAAGCTGTGCAGTCCGTGTCCAGCTTCGCCTTCAGGAACGAGGCGATAGGGCAAAACGGCCAGTCCTAGAAGGCCGGGGAGAATCACGATGAGCGGAACCATCATCTTGAAATAGGCAGCGATGATCGGGGCAAGGCGAGCCGCCCTCAGGTCCTTCGCCGCCATGGCGCGTTGAATCACCAGAAAGTCCGTGGTCCAGTATCCGAAGGCGATTACCCCTCCCAAGCCGAGGGCTATGCCGGTCCAATGCACGCCCATGGGGTTGCCAGAGAAAGTGCCGAGGGAACTCCAGAGATGGACGTACTGATCACTTTGAACACGCTCATAAATCCTTGCTACCAGGCCGGTCCACCCTCCGGCTTCAATCATGCCGAGAATGGGAACGGTGAGCACGCCGACCCAGATGAGAAAGAATTGCAGTACCTCGTTGAAGATGGCTGAGTACAAGCCGCCAAGGGCGACGTAGGCCGCGACAGTGAGAGAAGATACCCAGATGCTGAAGTGAATATTCCAACCAAGCACTACCTTCATGACGATGGCCATGGCGTACATGTTGATGCCGGACATGAGAATCGTCATGACGGCAAACGAAATGCCGCTCAGGGCGCGCGTGGCCTCGCCATAACGCAGGTGAAGGTAACCGGGGACGGAATGAGTTTTGGAAGCGTAGTAGATGGGCATCATGACCAGTCCCAGGAATGCCAGGGAGGGAAAGGCGGCAATCCAATAGAAGTGAGCAGCCAGGATGCCATACTGATAGGTGGATGCAGCCCAACCCATCAACTCCAGCGCGCCAAGATTCGCGGAAAGAAAACTTAGCCCCGCGACCCAGGCGGTCATCTCGCGCCCTGCCATGAAGAAGTCGTTCGACGTGTTCGCGAATCGCTTGAGATAGACGCCGATGCCCAGAACCATGACGAAATAGATCACAATGATCAGCAGATCGGCCGGGGCAAGGGAAATCAGCCGGCTCCCGGCGGCTGGCGAGGCGGCGCCTGCGATGAGGGTCAGGATCATTCAATCGCCCTTTTGTCGGTATCTGTTCCGGGTTGCGGGACGTTCAGCCGGAGATTCAGAATTGGCCATGTTCAGCGGCGTACCAATGGTTATATAGTTTCTCAGTTGATATTGGCAAAGGGGAATCGGTTCCGCAATTCTCCAACCGACAAGCGAGGTCATCTTATGGTGCTTTGGTCGAAGAGTCGACAGATTGCAGTTTGTATCGTGGTTCCACTCCTGGTTGCTGCATGGTGGCTGGCGATACGGCCTCGTACATCGGTTACGGCGGCACAGAATGCAGCCAGTCAGGATCATCCCGAGTTTCCAGCAGGAGACGGAAGAGAAGCGGTGTTGCGACTGTGTGTCAAGTGCCACTCACCGAATATCATCCTGGCTTCTGGACAGGACCGGAAAGGCTGGGAGAACACGATTGTCA
This sequence comes from uncultured Acidobacteriota bacterium, assembly GCA_963730805.1. Taxonomy (GTDB): domain Bacteria; phylum Acidobacteriota; class Terriglobia; order Terriglobales; family Acidobacteriaceae; genus Telmatobacter. The sequence continues at coordinate 35,096 of CAVSTL010000006.1, forward strand.
AGATGGTCCACCTGGGCGCCACGGGAACGGATGAAGATTTCACTGACATTGCCGACTATCTCACTGCTAATTTCCCGGCCTCTGCGGTAAAGAAAATCTTCGTGAACTCGGCGACGGATAAACAGATCGCGGAGGTTCTGGAGATAAGCATCGACGAGGCCAAGGCGCTGATCGCCTATCGCGAGAAGATCAACGGCTTCAAGTCACTCGAAGAGATGAAACAGGTTCCCGGCATTGACGGGAAGAAGATCGACGCGAAGAGGGATCGTCTCGTATTCGGGAACGCACCTCCACCATCTAGCTAAGCTAAAGCCATACGGGGCCGAGATAGCCTCGAGGCCTAAGTCGACCCAGATCCCGGCCATTCCAGAGATTCCGGAACGGTCTCCGCGAGGCAACTGGAAATCCAATATTCGGCTTCAAGCCGTCCACGGGCTGGGATCCATTTATAAGTGGGTGTGCCAAGAAGCCGATTACGTTCGACCATTTCCCGCCGGGTTTCAGGAATGGGAGAAACGCCGAATTCCATGCCGCGTGTTACCGTCCGCCCATTCCAGGGAATGGCCTGGCGGCTACAATTCTCCTCCCAGATGCCCATCCAGGGAAAGTCCGTGCGCCGCCAGATGTAGCCGAAAGCAAGGCGGAATTGGGGAGCGAAAGCGACGAAGTACGCATGCTCGTGCTGCAGGTCCGCGAGGTGCGCGGTATAGCCGCTGGCGGGCCCGGTCTTGTGCATCTGGCACAGATCGGTGTCGCTACCGTCCGGCCGGGGAGCCATCGGCCATGTGAACTCTGCTCCAGCACAAAGATACGCGTCGAAGCCCGGATCCGATTCCGCAACATAGGAGCGAGTCATTGAAGCCCGGAATTGCGTTGTTTCCGGATCAAGAAACGGCGGACTCAGAGTAACGTGCTCGGTCCATGCGAGGGGGCGGTCGATCGCGGTGAGATTCTCGACAGACTCCTGGATCCTCACCTTTTGAGAGTGGAGTTGAATGGATCGTTCGAACCTGAGTTGCGCCAGCGGAAGCGTGAGTTGCTGGAAGAGTTCGCCATTTGCCTCCGTTATGTCATACGTATCGACTGACGCTTCTCCATGGACCGTGAGTCCCAGAGAGGCTTCTTCCGGGGAGGGCACTCCAAAGAGATCAAGGCAGACGTTATGGCCCATGATTCCTGCAAGGAGCTTGGCGTCGGCGCCGGATCCGAATTCGACAGACCGATCAAGGTGGAAACTCGAGGGTTCCACGGATGCCCAATGGGGAATCCATAGCGGGCTCACGCATGCGCGTTTGTCGAAGACCTCGGCAATGTGTCCGCCCTCCTTGAGAACGGTGACGCGCAAAACATCGTTTTCAATCTGAACCGCCCGGCGGCCCTTAAAGAGGATTTCAGTCACTATTGCGTCTCGTTCAGTCGAATTGCTGCTACGTAAGGTATCTAGCTGGGTTCCGTGCTTCACCGACCATGAAGAACTCCCTATGGAAGCTTCTTTAGCCAGATATTGCGATGGGAAATCTTGACGTTTCCCGGTCCTTCGATTTCAAGGGCGATTACACCGTGGTCACGGCTGAACTTCGGATCTGTATCCACGAGTACTGCCATGATATGCCCATTGATGATGTGGATGAGCGTGTTGCCGTCTGCGATAATTTCTACCTGGTTCCACTCGCCTGGCCTGATCAGGGCTTTCAGCTCATCCGAACTGCCGAGCGAAGCCAGCAGGGTCGGTTTTCGGCCGTTCTCCGTGGCGACAACCTGGCTGCGCCATGCAATGATTCCGCGCGGCGAACTCTGCTCATAGAGTTGGCCCGTGTATTCGTTCTTAAAGTCGAAGTCCGCCTGATAGCCCGCCAGATTCCATTGTGCGTGCTTCTTGTCAAGTTCGAACTGACTTTGCCTATGCTGCCGCTGCTCGGGGTTCGCCTCTGGTGGAACTGGGCGAAGTTTTGGCTCAACATGGTAACTGCGGTACTGGACGCCGCCGTTGGCGCCGGTTCCTTCAAGCTTCATTTCCAATTTCAACTGGAAGTTTCCAGGCTCCCCTCCCCGCCAGATGATATTGGTCGTGCCGGATGGATGCTCCGGGCTCGAAACACCGACCATGGCACCGTCCTCGACGTGCCAGACATCGGTGTCGCCATCCCAATCCTTGAGCGATGTGCCATCAAAGATCCGCGTCCAGCCATCGTGATCGTCAAAGTTGATCGGCTCCGGATGCACGAACTGGAAAGCGGCCGGAACAGGCGGTGCCGGAGCCTTCAACCGCGCATGGACTGTGGCTGCGCAAAACCATCCAGCGCAGACTGTCACGACCATGGCGAAAGCAGGAGTGCTGCTGCGCAAGTTTAACGACATGATCCCTCCCGGCGGTACATCTTCAGGCGATTGCTATGGTTTCCCACTGTTTGGATTGTGCAGAAAGCAGGACCGCATCGGTAACCAACTCCGTAGCCAGGCCATCACGGAAAGTGGGGGCGGCGGCAGTGCCTCCGTCGAGGGCAAGGACAAAGTCGGCAACTTGATGAATGAAGGAATGCTCGTATCCGATCTGCAATCCGGGCACCCACCAGTTTTTCATGTATGGATGATCGCCATCAGTGATGTGGATATCCTTCCAGCCACGCAGTTGGCCTTCATCGCGATAGTCGAAGTATTGCAGCCGGTGCAGGTCATGAAGGTCCCACGCGGCCGAAGCTCGTTCGCCGTTTATCTCCAGCGTGAAGAGCGCCTTGTGTCCTCGCGCGTAGCGGGTCGCTTCGAACAGGGCCATCGAGCCGTTGACGAACCGGCACAGAAACGCGCTGGCATCGTCGATTTTGACCGGCTCAATCTGGCCGGTAAGGTTATGCTTCCGCTCCTTCACAAAGGTTTCGGTCATTGCCGAAACCTCGGCGATGGGACCATTCAGCCATAGAGCCATATCAATGTTATGGGCCAGCAGGTCTCCAGTAACCCCGCTGCCCGCGACGGAGCTATCCAGACGCCAGAGTCCCTCGCCGCCCTGCGGAAGATCCTTGGAGATGGTCCAGTCCTGCAGGAATTGCGACCGATAATGAAAAATGCGGCCGAAGCGATCTTCATCCAGTAGCTTCTTCAGCAACACCACAGCAGGGACGCGCCGGTAGTTATACCAGACCATGTTAGGCACATTCGCCGACTCAACCGCATCCACCATGGTCCTGGCTTCCTGTGCGGTTCGGCCTAGCGGCTTTTCGCACATCACCATCTTGCCGGCCCGCGCGGCGGCAATCGCGATCTCCGCATGCGTGTCGTTGGGGCTGGCGATGTCAATTAGGTCGAGGTCGCTACGCTCAATCAGGGCGCGCCAGTCGGGTTCAACCGATTGGTAACCCCAATTCTCGGCGAACGTCCGGGCGCGATCCACATTGCGCGCCGAGACAGCTTTCAAGACCGGTCGATACGCCAGATTGAAGTAGCGCGGCGCCTGTAGCCAGGCGTTCGAATGGGTGCGACCCATGAAGCCATAACCGACGATTCCGACATTCAATTCTTTCGTTTTCGACACCGCGATTATCTCCGTGCCTCAGTCCCAGCCGTGCGCATCGCGCACTTGAATCATGGTTGCCAGGATCTTTACCCAGGTATCCGGCGAGGTCATCATGGCGTTGGGAAACATGCAGCCGTCCCAGCAAATGTGTTCATAGGCCCGGGTTGGAGTGCCGTCCTCATTGCGCATCCAGATCCCGGCGGCTTCGACGATGTTCATCTTGCCGTTGGGATCGTCGGGTGGGCAGTGGCGGCCGGTCTTGTCGTGCGAGCCTGAGCCTTTGACGGTTCCGTCATTCTGTGCAACGTGGAAGTCAATCGTCCATGGCCGCAATGCACTTGCAACCTTCCTGAGGGCACGGGTGAGAACTTCTTTGTCCGACCAGTCGTGTTCTTCGGGCAGCACCCTGCTCTCCGGCGAGTTGTAGCCGAGCGTGTAAAGCATGGTGTGCGCCATGTCTGCCTGAAAGCCCAGGGTCTTGGGCCGATTGACCAGCTCAAGCAATTCCACCATGTGCGTCCAGCCATGCATTCCGCCCCAGCAGATCTCGCCCTCGGCCGCCAGGCGTTCGCCATAATCCTCGGCGATCGCACATGCCTCGCGAAAAGTTTCGGCTATGCGATTGGTGTTTTCGGCGGGGTCCTTGGCCCATTCCCCGGGGCCTGCGGACGAATCGATACGTACGACACCATACTTGCGAATGCCGAGGTCGCGAAGCTTTCGTCCAATGGCGCAGGCCTTGCGAACCTGGGTCAAAAAGCGGCCGCGTTCCTCCTCCGATCCCATGGCCGAGCCTCCCCCAGTGGGAGACCAGACTGGGGCGACTAGGGAGCCGGCAACAAGCCCGTGCCCTGCGATCTTGTCAGCCAGTTGCTTCAACTCATCGTCAGTCGAATCAATATCGGTGTGAGGCAGAGACAGGAACAAGTCGACGCCATCGAATTTCGTCCCATTGACTTCAGCCGCCTCGGTGAGATCGAGCATCGTATCGAGCTCGATGGCAGGCTCGGAGCCGGAACCTTTGCCGACAATGCCTGGCCACATGGCATTGTGAATCGCGGGTGCTTTGTGGCTAGATGTGCTCATACTGATTCCCTTTTCAAATGTCCCGTCGCAGTGGCTCTGCGTCTGGATTGCCTGGGCCGAAATGCTTCAGGATAACCAGGGGATCCGTGGTGCTCGGGTTCTCGATGCGGATACCCTCCTGCGCCGCGCTCGCAGTCACGAAGAGCTCGTCCTCGGTGAGTTGGCCGAAACGGATCATGGAAGGAGTGGAGACGGGAACGGTGCCGAATGTTCCGTGCCCTTGCGTCAGGATCAATCCGAAAGCCACTGCATCCTTGATCGTGACCGTGCGGGTGGGAAGCACAGTTAGCTCCTTCGCGGAGTAGTATCGGCCGCCATAAGTGATCCAGACTTCGCGGTAACCCCCTTCCTCCATCTCTTCAACTGGCCGCACCGGAACCGGGTGCCTCTTGTTGGTCGCGGCAAACTCCGGATTCACGTTGGCGTCCCAATCCAACATGCTAATCAGGTAATCCAGGTCATGGTGAAGCTCTGGCGGGACGTCCTTGGTCAGAAGGCTCCAATCGACGATCCGGCCCTCGACCTCGGATTGAAACATGGCGAATACGTCGCTGTTGACCTGAGGTTCATAAGTTACAAGAGAGCCCGGAGCGTGAAGGATCCCCGGATCCACTTGCCATCCACTTCCCGGTTCGAGGCGGTAGGCGCGGCTGTGGAACAGGATGCCATTGTCGCCGCGGTCCCATCTTTCCAGGCAGCGCCGAATATCTTCCTTTGTCGTGCCTGGCTCAAGTCCCATGTAGGTATGCGGGAAGTTATTACTGAGCTGGTTGTATTGGGGCGGGAAGTAATAGGCTTCCGGCTTGCCCTTGTGCCCGACCCTCTGGGCGAACTCGTCGCTCTGGTGCATGTGGTGGGGAATCGGACCCATGTTATCGAAGAATTTACATAACAGGTTCCATCCTCCCTCTCTCGCCATGACATCGGCTCCAAGCAGAAGGTCGCCAGCGCATTCCACCGCATCCTTAAGAAGGAACCTGCCACCCTGACCGGGATGAACATAGCTGAGACCCTCATCAGGAGTGGTATCGGGCCCGTTCGAAGCTTTTGTGGTTGAGGAAAACCATCGCTCGTTGATTCCTCCGCGGCGGGCGCCAAAAGAATAGAGGTCATCAGGATGAAGTTTCAGCCTGCGGCCGGGAATCATGAAGGAGCGAGGGACCCACGAGGGCTCTAACCTGAGAACGCCATTACCCTCACTGACAGCATCCTGAACAACCGATCGACTCAGCATTTCATGCTCTCCTCATTAATTATCCCGATGCTCGTCAGGACGGGATCTTTAGCCGACATCCCGGTGCACCATGGATCGAGTCCGATCCATTCAGTTTCAAAATTTGAATTACGGGCCGTCCCGGCATTCCCATTCTTAGTGCTCCAGCCCGATGCCAAAGGAATATAGTACGTTGTCATGGTCCGTAAAGAATGCATGACCATCGCCAACCGCCACTCCCGACAGCCCAGTGTAAGTAGGAATCAGGTCTTTGCTTGAATAGAGTTCTTCGCCAGTTGCTGCGTTCAGTACATAGAGCGTAGCGTGAGTCGAAGCATTGCCGCCGGAAAGGGCAATCACCACACCATTCGCGACCCTGGGAGGCGCCGGGTTGACCATGTCGGGAGAGATCCATGCCGGGATCAACGCCAGCTTTTCGTTCGACTCATCGACTTTGAATGCCACGATTCCCCCATGTGCAGCCGGACCGTTCGACTTGATGGTGGGGCCATTCAGAGAGATTCCAGCCGAGACGGATGCGAAGACCCAGGCGATGCCATCCTTGTCCTCCCAGGTTGCGAACCCATCCCATCCATGCTTTTCCCCTGAGTGGGACACCGAGGGTGTTTCGAAGAGTGGGGTGTGATGATCGGCACCTCCCAGTGATGCAGCGTCCAGAAGAACGATCCTTCCGTCATTGCCCGGCGCCACCACGAGTTGCATCTTCTTGTACCTGAAAGTCACCGGTGAGATGAATTGATAATTGGCCATGCCTCCTTCAGGCATGTACCAATCTTCGGCTTTCATATCCTTTGACACGGATACTACTCCACCGGCATCGTCCTTCTTCGAACTGGTGGTTTGTTGTCCTGTAACGATGATTGCCGAGCCACCCGGATTGATCAAGGGACCGTCAAGATCGAGAAGGCGTGTTTGCTGCGTGGGATAGCTTGCGACGGGATAGTCGGCTGAAGTGAGGTCGATAGCCCAAAGACCGTTGGGCGTAGTACCACAGTCGCGACCGATTGCAGTAACGATAGTGTGATCGAAAAAGTTCAAGCCGAATGGACTTGCATTGGCAGCAGGCAGAAATTTCACCGGAGGCGCGAAATCCGCTCCGGTGGTCATCACCTGCTCGTGAAGCATCCCGTCCGCGGTCAGCACGTAAATCCCCTTCAACCCGGCAAAGGCTGCCGCGGGGCCGGCACCAAGGCGGCGTTGGCTTGGTTCGGGTGGCGGTTCGCGATGCGGCGGAGCTTCGCCAGGCTTTCTTTTGCGGCGCGCGTTGAAGTTGATCACGACCGGAGGCTCCATCAAGATGCCCAAGTTCGAGACGCCGCACCCGTTTGCAGGAGGGGAAGCCTTCGTGACGAATTCCTTCTTCCAAAGCAGGTTGCCCAGCTCGGAGTCGACGGCATAAAGCGTATTCGCGGAACCCCAATAGACGATGTCCTTGAACCCCTGTGCGTTGATAAGCCGCCCAGCCAATAGCGGCTCGCTGAATGTAGCCGGAAACTTCGACGGCTGACCCAGCTTAACTTTCCAGAGAAACTTGAAGTCCGACGCGATGTTATTGGGGCTGAGATTACGTTCGCCCTTCTGCCACCCGCTGTGTCCCGCATCGGCGCCAGTTAAGCTCCAGTCGCCGCTTTCATCCTGGGCAATGGCTCCCGTGACGCAGAGTAAGACCGAGGCAATGAGGAGTTCGACGAAGCGGCCCAGACGTCTTTTCTTCATGGGTAAAAAAGTCCTTGAACAGAAGTCCGTGAATGTATAAGTGTCAGGCGACCCGGGGAAATCGAAGACTTGATGGATGGTCATTTCAGACCGAAGCAGTAAATTGTTCCGTCGAAAGTTCCGAACATGACCCTGTCTCCCGCAACGGACAGCCCGGCCTGGTGAAGAAATGAAGTTACCTGGTCACCGCTCGAATAAAGTTCCTTCCCGGTCAACGCATCAAGAGCAAACAGTATGGCCGGCTTGGAGCGCTTGATGCGGTCGGCTGAATCGTACAATCCCCCCTCAACATCATTCGACTGCCCCGTAAACTCACCTGCGGCCAGAACAAACACAACGCCGTTGACAATTACCGGGGGTTCTGCCGTGATCATGTCGCGCGACAGCCAGGCTGGATCCAGTTCCGCTTTGCCGTTTTTTTCAACGACTTTCAGTGCGAGAATTCCGCCATGGGGCGTCGGACCGTACGAGATTGGAAACTTCACTGCCGCGTCCCCTCCCATGGGGCCAAGCACCCAGCGCGTCCCGTCTTTGCCCAACCAACTGGCAAGACTTCCCCAGGTACCCTCGGTTTGAAAATTGACATTCTTGTTCGACAGCAATTCACTTCGAAATACCGGTGACAGGTGATCAGATCCGCCCAGCGATTTGCTATCGAGGAGAAAGTACCGGCCCTCTTTGCCTGACGCCACGATGAAGTCGCGCCCCCGGTACGGAAAGACAACCGGCGTCACATTCATGTCAAGGTCTCTTCGCGTCAGCCAAACGTGGTTCGTGGGCGAATAGTAGTCCTTCAGGGTGAGGCTGCCATTCGAATAAGTGAATGCTTCGACACTGGTCGAGAGCTTTCCGAGTGCGGCATCGTATGGACCGTCTCCCGATTCGAAGTAGAGGGTTCCATCAGACCCCACCGCGGCACCGGCCGTGCCCCACAGGCCTGCCTGCGGTGGACTGGAGGCAGTGACCTTTCGGCTTTTGAGGTCCACGGCATAGAGGGCGTTGGGAACGCCTCCGCATCCCTGACCCGTTACGGTATAGACAACATTGTCGACCAGGCTAAGCCCATACGGTTTGCCGTAAGGCAGGGGAAGCATCTGAATTGGCGGATCGGATTCTGCACCCGATGCGAGGTCGATGGTACGCAAGTATCCGTCGCTGGTAAGCACATAGAGTCGCCTGACCGGGGAATCGAGCGGGGATATCACCGGGGTAGCGCTCAGTGCGTTGGTGCAAATGAATCCGCTGCCCTCGCCTGGTTCTTGCGGCTTTTCAGACGCCCACTTCAGCTTCGTCTGCCAGACAACCTTTCCAGTCTCGACATCGATCGCAAAGACGTCGTTTGCGGCTCCGGCAAGAATGGACAATGTGCGTTGGCCGTCGGCGGTTTTCACACCCGTAACAATCAGCGGCTCTCGAAACGAAAGCATCCCCATCGGTTTGCTGGGAACTTTGACTTTCCAAAGCAGGTGAAAGTTCTTGACGTTTTGAGGCGTGATCTTCGAATGGGCTTGCTGCCAGGCGTCGCGAGCCGGGTCCTCGCTGCTGGTCAGCCACTCAGAGACCACCTGGCCGCGCATCGGCCGTACCAGCATGAATGCGCAACCCAAAATACAAATTGAAGCCAGCACTTTCAGCTTGCGCATTCTGCTTGACCCCTACATGCCAAAGATGACTTTTTGTTGGCACTCGATGATGGGTATGCCCCACCAGAATCCACGCAGGAGCCGCGAGACTGGCTGAGGGAGCCGAAGATCAAATGCAGGAGAATATGGGGAACCTTTTCGCCGCGCGGAAAATACTATCGGTCACACGATTCATGTGTCAATTGAAATTGTTTTCCATCAGCACTTCTGATCGTTGTCACAGAGATGTTATACGGTTGGGCGCACAACTCGCCCGGAACCGGCAAGAAGAGATTGATAGAACTCGTGACTGCGTCAGGAATTCGCGACCAAAGTGCGTCGACCGGGCCGGTTCTAAAATCAGTCGAACTTTCGGAGCCAGACATCGCGCACGGAAATCTTGCATGGCTGACTTTCGATTTCGAAGCCGATGAAGCCGGATTGGTTATTGACGGAGTTCACATTGTCGTCGATGAAGATGGCCATCAGCTGGCCGTTCATGATATGCAACATGACTCCGCCGCGGGCGATGACCTCGTACTCATTCCATTCGTTGACCTTCACATAGCCGCCAAGGGCGTCCTTATCGCCGATCCTGGCGACTAGACGATTGGTCTGATCGGGTAGCGCCTGTGTCACCTGGCCGCGATAGGCGAGAATGCCCTGCATGGTGTTTTCGGAGTACCACTGGCCGGTAAAAGCGGCAGTCTGCGCGCTGACTGGGAACCAGAAGTCGGCCTGAGGGCCGGTCATCATGAACTTCAGGTCGTACGGCGGCTGGCCGGCGGGTTGCGGTCGTGTCCAAGGTACACCGGTGACGCTGCGGTATTGAATTCCCCCACCGCCGCCTTTTTCGATTTTCATTCGAAGCTTCAAGTCGAAGTCGCGAGCTTTATCGCCGCGATAGACAATGTAATTGTTGCCTCTCGGCTTGCCCTCGAGCGTCTCTCCCACCATGATGCCGTCCTCGACATGCCAGATGGTGGGGTCTGCGTCCCAACCGGCAAGACTCTTGATGTCGAAGATCTGCTTGTAACCGGTGTGCTCGTCAAAATCGTATGGCGCAGGATCGTGAAATTTTGGCATTCCTGGGAGTTTCTCGCCGTGCGGGCCGGTCTGCGGAGGTTGCGCAGGAGGCGATTCGAGCGAGCGCGGGACCGACTGGGCGGAAAGGATTGTCGGAATGGTGATGACGAAACCAAGGAAAACGATTGCCAGCAAGTCCCACAATCGAGGAGCCGGGAAGCTATGTCGCCGGTTCGATGTTGTCATGGATTACAGCCTCCTAATCAGAAAAATCAGAAACAAGGGGAGTGTATCTGGTGTGCGGAATTGCTGGCGAGCGATGGTGAAATTTCGATCGCAGAAGGATTATTCGTTTGATGGGAGGCGGTCAAACGGCGGTTTTCAACCCTCTCATCCAGAATGAACGGTTTCATTCTGAGGCACGCATTGGACTGTGGCGGTGAAAGCTGATGGGAATTTTGACGCGACGACCTGTTCTCAAAGTGGAACTAGTGGGACAGGCAGTCTGCCCGTCCTCGTCGATTTGGAATTTGTCGGTCGTCAGCAAGGAGCGTCGTTGTCCCCATGGAAGAATATACGTGCTGGCAAACGGTGTCCGATTGCCGACTGATTTAACAGACAATTGCCGGCCGGGGAATTTGGGCGCAGGCAGCGCCCATTCCCCAGACCACTCAAGGAAATTGATCATGTCCAGATCGGTCCGAATCTCGGCCAAATCGATTCTACTCGTCATGCTACTGGCCTTTGCGTCCTTTCTGCACTTCGCGCATGCTCAAGGTTTACCCGCGGCACCTGCGGCAAGCGAAGCGGACCGCCTGCGTGGTGCCTACGGTCCCTACCGTGCCAACAACGACCTGCTCTACTACCACCTCGATGTGCGCGTCGACCCGGTGCAGAAGACATTGAGCGGCAAGAATGTGATTCGTTTTGTCATGCTCAAGGCGGATTCACGCATCCAGCTTGATCTGGTGCCCACATTCAATATCGACAAAATCGTTGTCGATGAAGCAGATGGTTCAACGCGCGAGCTGAAATACGAAAGGGCGGCAGGCAGGACGGTCTACATCGATTTCCCGGAGACCCTGAAGGAGGGGGGCACGTACACCATTGAATTCTATTATTCCGGGCATCCCGTCGAGATGGGACGCTTCGGCGGTTTCGTATTCCGCACCGACCCGATGGGCAGGCCACTGGTAAATACGGCATGCGAGGAAGAGGGCGCCAGCGTGTGGTGGCCGAACAAGGACCAGTGGCGAGACGAAGTCGAGAATATGGACATCAGCGTCGAGGCGCCCAGTGACCTGGTAGAAGTCTCCAATGGACGCCTTCAGCGCAAGACCGATCTCGGAGACGGCTTCACACGCTGGGACTGGGCGGTTAGCTACCCGATCAATAACTACGATATTTCGCTGAATATCGGTAAGTACGAGCATTTTAACGATGTGTACAGCGATCAGTATGGCCCGCTGACCCTTGACTATTACGTCTTTCCCGAGGATGTGGAGAAAGCAAGGCGGCAATTCCTTCAGGCAAAGAACATGCTCAAGGCGTTCGAGCATGCGTTTGGGCAGTATCCGTTCTATAGAGACGGCTACAAGCTGATCGAGGCGCTGTATTCGGGCGTTGAAAATCAGACCGCAATCACTTACGGAAATCATTTCGAGAATGGCTATCTCGGCCGGCCGAAAGCCGGGATTGGCACCTGGTTCGACTTCATCATCGTGCACGAGAGCGCACACGAGTGGTTCGGCAACAGCATCACCGCCCGCGACCGGTCAGACATGTGGATCCATGAAGGCTGGGCGAATTACTGCGAGTCAGTGTTTGTCGAGTATATGTGGGGCAAGGGCGATGCCATCACCTACATCAACACCGGCAAGGAGAATGTGAAGAACGCCGAGCCGGTGATTTGTGAAGAAGGCACAGTCTGCACACCGCCGGTCGACCAGTACAAGAAGGGCGGTCTCTTCCTGAACACCGTGCGCAGCATTATCGATGATGATCATGAATGGTTCGCCCTGCTGCACGACTACTACGAACAGTTTAAATACCAGACGATCATGACGACCGATGTCGCGTCCTACTTCAGCCGGCATAGCGGCCGCGACCTGACCCCGATCTTCAACGAATATCTCCGTCATGCCGCTATTCCTACGCTGGAGCTGCGCTTTGATCCGCATGCTCACACGGTCGATTACCGCTGGCAGGCCGATGAGCCGGCATTTGCCATGCCGATTAGAGTAGGCGACAGGGACCATTGGCAGGTGATCACGCCGGTCACCGTCCGTTGGCAGACCATGAACACCCCCCTCAATCGCGAACAGTTTGAGGTGGCAACAGAGCTGTACTACGTCAACGTCCGGAAGTTCTGAGGGGTCGACAGATTGTCCCGGATCACCGAACCGGGCTTGGCGGATTCCCGTGGCTATCAGCTCAACCGATTCGCAGGCGGGGAAACCGCCCGACGTTCCCTGGATGGTGGATCTCACTTCTTATTTTGAGCGCCTGCTCGCGGAAAGGCATTGGCGAGATAGGACTGAATCGTATTCAACTCGGCGGGCGTGGCGGCAGCGCCTTTCGCAGACATGGTCTGTACGACGTTGGTCCATTCCGAAGGAGTGAGGCGTTGATTGGTTACAACATCGAGGGCGTGGCATGGGGAACAGGCGCGAATCGTAACATCGCGGCCTGGTCCCGGAGGCATTAAAGCGGCAGCGCGGCTGAGGATCGCTTTGTTTTTCGGGTCCTGGCTCCGGGTTGATTCAGCGGGCCCGGTCGGTGGCGCGAACGGTTGAGATCCCACTGGATTCGGGCTCGCCTGAACGACGTTGGGTCCTCCGCCCATGCCGTCCTCGAGAGTGAATGCGATCAACTCATCGCTGAGCAGCGGCGCACGCAGCAAACCTCCACCCGTGGAGACGATAGCGACGTACTGCTTGCCACGGTCATCGGTGTAAGTGATGGGAATGGATTCGGCGGACGCCGGCAGATGGTATGTCCATACTTCCTGTCCTGTTTTTGTGTCGAACGCCCGGAAGCGAGAGTCATCGGTTGCGCCGATAAATGCCAGCCCTCCGCCGGTGACGATGGGGCCGCCTAAGCCGGGGCGGCCGGTATGTTGCTTTCCTTCAGGGAGGTTGTCGGTTACGCCCAGGACCGATCGCCAGGCAATCTTGCCGCTGCTCAAGTCGACCGCCACGAGTTCTCCCCAGGGCGGTTCGTTGCACGGGAGGTGCTTCTCGGGATTCCAGAAGCGCACTGTTCCTGCGAACGGGCCCGAATTGGTGTAGCCTCCGGCCGGATCGGGCACGATGCGCATCGGCTGGCCGAGGTTGTTGACATTGACGACGAAGAGGCCGAGCGTCGGGTCGAATGCCCCGCCGGCGTAGTTTACGCCGCCATGCGTTCCGGGCAGGTTCAGTGAGTAGCGATTGAATGCGGGAGGCGTGTAAGGCTGTTGCGCCAACAGCATCTGGTTATCGTCCACGTATGCCTTGCACCATGCGGCATGCTCCGGTTGGTCGTGGTACAGATGCACGCTGGTCTGGGCCAGCGGCTCGGGAGTTGATGGAAAGGGCTGAGTCGGCGAGGCATGCTCGCCGGGAACGTCGCTGGGGGGTACGGGCTTTTCGACAATTGGAAATAGCGGCTTGCCGGTGACTCGATCGAACACAAACATAAGCCCGGTCTTGTTAACGATGACGACGGCGGGAATCGTCTTGCCATCGCGATGAACATCGACGAGTGTAGGAGGCGCCTCGGTGTCGTAGTCCCATATGTCGTGATGGACTACCTGGAAATACCAGAGAAGTTTTCCGGTAGCAGCGTCGGCGGCGACGAGGGAGGTGCCGAAGAGGTTGTCGCCGGGCCGGTCTGTTCCGACGCGATCGTAGTTCGGCGCTCCGAAAGGCATGTAGACGATGCCTCTCTCCTGATCGACGGTCATGTAACCCCAGACGTTGACGCCGGAGCGCTGCTGCCAACTGTCGCCGGCCCAGGTATCGTGGCCTGCTTCTCCCGGGCGCGGCACCGAGTGAAATGTCCATACCAGCTTTCCGGTGTGTATGTCCCATGCGCGCGTATCTCCGGCGGGGCCGAGTCCGCCACCCGCGCCTCCGCGCCCTTCTCCGGTTCCTGCGCCGGTGATCACGAGATTTTTGTAGATGACCGGCGGCGAGGGCAGAATGTAGAGCTTGTCTGTACCCGTGTTCATCACTTCGGGGGTACGGAGATTTACGGCTCCGTTGTTGCCGAAGGCGGTGTTGGCCTTTCCGGTGGCGGCGCTAATCGAATAGAGGAAGCCATGATTGGTTCCGAAGAAGAGAGCGGGGCCGGTGGATGCGTCTCCGGGCCAGTATTCAGCTCCGCGCAGCGACGCCTGATCTGATCCGGGAATGACGAAGACCCATTTTTCTGTGCCTTTGGCTGGATCCAGGGCAACCACGCGGCCGTAGGGTGTTACGACGAACATGGTGTTTCCGACGACCAGCGGCTGATCTTCGGAGGGACGCCATGCGCTGTCGGGCGCGCTTCCGGGGGCCGGCGCGGGCTTCATGTGATAGATCCATGCGACCTTGAGATGGTTGACATTCGAAGGCGTAATTTGGGCCAGCGGAGAATAGCGCGTGGCTCCGGAATCGAGGTTAACCATCGGCCAGGATCCGGATGCGCTCTGCGACGCAACCGAGGGAAGACGCAACCAGGTGAACAGGGCGAGCAACAACAGGACGTGGCGCAAGAGCAAATCGACGCGGGCGGAATCTCGGGCCATATCCTCCTCGAGGGTTTGAGAGCACGACAAAAAGCTGCACCGATTCTAACGAAGAGAAGCGCGGTGACGGGCGAGCGAGGCAAAGATCGGCGGAACAAATGCGATGGGAAGTTAAAGTGCGAGCCGGGTTGAATGTGGATGGTGCGCGAAGCCGATATTTCTGAGAGTGACGTGTTCGGCACTGCCAGCGCGATAAAAAGGCCAATTCGGCGCAATCCGAGCTTGCAGGTTTAACATGTTTGCCGGAACCTTTCCATGCCGATTTTCGCTTCGGAGAATCCTGGACTCGATCGCCTCCTGGGGCTGAGCTGAGCCGCCGATCGGTAATGAAGGAGGCGATTCGCCGGGTTCCAGGAGGATTCACCGTGAAATCACTCCGCTCCACTTTTGTGCTGCTTTCCGGGCTTTGCCTGGGGCTGCTT
Source organism: uncultured Acidobacteriota bacterium (assembly GCA_963730805.1). Taxonomy (GTDB): domain Bacteria; phylum Acidobacteriota; class Terriglobia; order Terriglobales; family Acidobacteriaceae; genus Telmatobacter. The sequence continues at coordinate 50,484 of CAVSTL010000006.1, forward strand.
GTCACCGTCTCCTCGCTAGCTGCGCAGAATGCAAACCAGTCCGGCGCCTCTGTCGCACGGCCGAAATATCGCACGCACTTTTTGATTTATGACGTCCAGCAAAAGAACGCGAAGACTTTGTTCAGCGTCGATGGAGAGTGGCATGCTCCCAACTGGACCCCGGACGGGAAATACATCGTCTCCGACATGGGCGGCGACTTATACCGCATTCCCGTTAGCGGCGCCAATGCCGGCAAACCGGAGACGATTCGTGTGAGCCAAAAGATGATGGCCACCAACGATCATGCAGCTCTCGTGGGACGGCAAACAGATCGCCATTACCGGCCTCATCCCGCCATTGCCGGAGAAGATTCGCGGTCCCGCGGATCTTCGCAATCCGCTCTTCATCATGCACATGGACGGGAGCAATGCGCAGGAGGTTCATCTGGGCTGGCTGCATGGGTGGTCGCCGGACGGCAAATACGTTGTCTACACCCAGTATCACGGAGACAACTTCGATATCTACCGGATCAATGCGGATGGAAGCGGTGAACTGCTGATGACTGCAAACAAGGGGCAGGACGATGGCCCTGAGTACTCGGCCGATGGCAAGTGGGTTTACTTCTGCTCCAACCGTTCGGGCAAGTGGGACGGGTGGCGCATGCCCGCGGACGGCGCGGGCCCCGATGACAAACTGGCCGAGAAGATTACCAACGGCGATACGCAGGACTGGTTTCCGCACATCTCTCCGGACGGGAAATGGCTTTACACCATCTCGTACCCGATGGATCACCCAGACCACCAATACATTGGAGATGGCATGAAGATCAAGCTGCTGCGCCTCGAAAACGGGGTGGGGGCGAAGGGCGCCGAACTGATGACGGTGCGGACCTTCTTTGGCGGCCAAGGCTCAAGCAATACCGGCGGATGGGCCCCCGACTCGAAGAAGTTTGCATGGACCGAATACGAGACGCTTCCGGAGCAGGCAGCGAAGTAACACCGAGGAAGCTACCCATCCTGTTGATCCACCGCGATCCAGGCCCGTTCCCGCATGGAACGATAGCCCGCATCGAGAATGCAATTCACCAGGTATCCATCTTCATACGATTCGCGAGGTGGCCGGCCGTCACGAACACATTCCACAAAGTGCTTCATCTCCCCCTGATATCCGTAGGCGAAAGCTTCTTCCGGAAGGGGTTTGGTCCATCCAAAGTCTATGTCCGCCTTCTCGACCACATAACCAGCTCCTTTGGTGGTGAAGGCAGTGATGGGGGTCATACGCGTGACGTCGGTAAAGACGCTGCCCTCCGAGCCATGAATCTCATTGCGAAGATCAAGACCGCCTTTCGTGGTCCACGACATCTCGCAATGAGCAATCCCGCCGCTGGCGAAGCGAAGCACAAGGAGCGCGTTGTCCTCGCCTTTGGTTCGCTCGCCATGAACCAGGGTGGCGCCCCACGCGAGCACGTCTAGAATCCTGTCTTCCTTCCCGAAGAAGTATCGCGCGGCTTCAATGCAGTGGCATCCGAGATCGAGCATGGCGGCTCCGCCGGCCAGGCCAGCATCCCAGAATTGAGGACTGTGCGGGCCGCTGTGGGATTCGCGCGACCGAACCCAGAGAACTCTCCCGACGGCGCCGCTCTCGATCGTCTGCCTTGCCTTGACCACAGCGGGCGCGAATACCTCGGTTTCGGCATATCCGTGCATGGCGCCGGACGACACGGCGGCGTCACGGAGTTGTCGCGCTTCCATGCGATTTCGGCCCAAGGGTTTGGTGCATACCTGGTTTTTGCCTGCCCGGGCAAGTTTCAGTCCCACTGGCAAGTGCTCTTCGTTCGGCAGAGCGATGATGTAGAGGTCGATGTCGTCGCGGGCAATCAACTCGTCCAGATCTGCTCGAAGAGTGCGGGACATTCCAGCGACTGGCGAATTCGCGGGCGCGTTGCGACGAACGGGAGTAGTTCGCAACTACCACCTGGCCCGCAACGTCGGCCAATCCCTGCATGTAAAAGCCGGCGACAAATCCTGAACCCAGCATGGCGATTCGGACTGGTTCCACTGAGTTTTTCATATTGGGTTTCAGGCCCTTGCGACTTTCCTCAACATGGGTATGATACGCATCGGTTTCAGAAGGAGCGCTGTTTTCGGGTCAGTCCCGGTTCTTCCAGCGGTAAAACCGGCGGAAGCATCTCCAAAACGGCGCTAAATCGGCACATGAACTGTGAAATTAAATGGGGTCGTTGCCCATAAACCGATGATTCCTCGAAGATTGGTTTTGGTCTTCACCACTTCACACCACAATATCGCAGTTTTTTTTTGCTCTGGGCGCGCTGGATTCGGACCAAAGAGTTCGAATTGCATAGCAATGCCGTGGACTCGCACTCGATCTCTATTTTGCTCCAAGAGCAGATAATTATGTGCAAATGGAAGGATCGGAGAAGCGGGGAACCTGAGGGGGATTGCGGAGTGCTGATGAAGGGCTTGTCTAATCAGGGTTGACGGCATTTGCCTGCCGAGGTTCCTTGCCGGCCACGGTGATCTCTCGTGAGAATATTTGGAGCAACGGGCGGGCGCGGTTCATGGCCTGATCGGCGCCGGCGGCCACGACCCGTAGCTGACCCTCCGCGGCCGCGCCGGGTCCGCCAAACACCCGCGCTGCCACGAAATCGATATCGCGATTCGCCAGTTCCGCGGTGAGCCGCACAAGGAACGCATCGCTTATCGTCCCGCACGACAGGTGAAGCGCGCCCGGCGAGAACGCGTCCACCAGTCTATGAACGCCGAAAAACACCTCTTCATAGGCCGCGTCGTCGAGGAGCATGGTGATGACCGCCTCGGAGCCCAGTTCGGCCTCGGCCGGCGTCGCGGCGGCGATTGCGCCCTCGTGGATCAGCGGTTTGGTGCGCTCTTCGCTCCGGTTCCAAACCGACAAGTCGTGTCCGGCGGCGAGCAATCGCAACGCCATAGGCGTTCCCATGCTGCCCAGTCCTAAAAAACCAATTTTCATGGCAACTCTGTCACAGGAGCGCGGTTGAGTTCTCGCCGGCGGAGCGCCCGTCGATCTTAAGCGATGCACCGAAATTAACGTTGTCGCGATTGACATACTGTTGATCAAGTTGATATCAACGCTACCAGTCTATTGGACGCAGATAGTTGATGCGTTCGACAGCAAGGAGAACCTTCGCAATGTTTACCCCAAAAGGAAAATTCGGCTGGTACGAACTCATGACCAGCGACACGAACGCAGCCGGCAAATTTTATTCTGACGTTGTGGGCTGGACGACCCAGGAGATGCCTGGCGACGGCCCCCCGTACACCGTCTTCAACGTCGGCAATGTTGGAATCGCCGGGATGTTGAACATTCCCGGACACGTTGCATGGGTCGGCTACATCGCGGTCGATGATGTCGATGCACACATTGAGAAGATTGTGGAGGCCGGCGGGAAAACATGGAAGCCGGCCACCGACGTTCCCGGCATACTTCGCTTCGCCGTCATGTCGGACCCGCAGGGAGCTGCGATCGTGGTCTTCACCCCCAACCCGAACATGCCCTCTCCGGAACGCCCCGCGTCCCCGACACCCGGCACGATCGGCTGGCATGAGCTTTACACGACTGATCTCGAAGGCGGATTCGATTTCTACAACAAGCTCTTCGGCTGGACCAAGGTCAGCGATATGGACATGGGGCCGATGGGGGTCTATCGCATTTTCGACGAAGGCGATCACAAGGAAATGGGCGATGGCGGGATGATGACGAAAGCGCCGCAGATCCCCGTCTCATGCTGGAACTTCTACTTCAACGTCGACTCGATCAAGGCAGCCATCCAGCGCGTTGAATCGGGAGGCGGGAAGGTCGTGAACGGTCCCATGCAGGTACCTGGCGGAAGCTGGATCATCAACGGTCAGGACCCCCAGGGAGCCATGTTCTCGCTGGTTAGCAGTACGGAATAAGCGGATCGATTTTGATCTAACGAGACCGGACCATGGGCTTAGCGAGCCATGGTCCGTTTTTGCGGGTAGTCAGAATGGCGGATCCAAACTGGACAGTGCCGGAACGGAAAGCAGGCAATTGGAAGAACTGATGATTTGCAACCCGGGCGGCAAAGACTCGCCGAAGAGGCGGATTGCATCCGCGCGTTGGGGCGGAAGGTAGTTCGACAAGAGCTGGATCGTGTCCTCGGCAGCACTGAGAGTCATCAAACGAGCGATCGCCTGATCACGAAGGGCATCGTCAACGTCGCGGGAACGGTCGCCGGTGCGGCGCGCGAGCATTCCAATCGCGGATTGCGCCGCTGCCGTGAGCAAGGGCAAGTCCAACAGGATTTTCAACCACTCTCCGGCAGTTTCAGCCGCCACCACGGAGTGCAGCGGCCCGTAAAGTGGAATCCGCGTGCCCAGCCTGCCGAGCGACCACAGACAAATCGCATCCTCGGGTTCCTTTCTGATTTTTGCGAGCAGCTTTTCGCCAAGCGCTACGCGCGCACTGGCCAGCAGGTGCTCAAGACTGGCAAAGAGGCGCCATCGCTCGTACTCGAGTTGCGGGTTCACGCGGCCGCTTTTCTTATGACCGGCAAGATGGATTTGTTTGCGATAGAGCGCTACCTGCGCGCTGGCGGAGATGCCGCCGGCGATTCTGCGCAATAAGACCAGAAGCTGGACCTGCGATTGAAGTTCGTCTTCGAAGGCGAGTCCGCTCGAAACAACATTCATTAAACTCTTAACGCGTTCCTCGTCACCCGCGGCACCGAGTCCAGGCCGCAGGCAGAAACCGCAGAGATTAAGCCACCGCATTTCGTGGCGCGGAGACTGCTTGCGTCCTGCGGCAACTTCGACGAGCGCATCAGCGAGCTGACGAATCGCTGCCAAGGGCCACGAGTCTCGGTTCGCACCGAGTGTCGTCTCGAGTTGGTTGACCAGGGTCTCGGGCGCGAGGACGTCACCATCGTCTGGTTCGCCAAACGTGCTGCGAATCGATTTCACAGCGGACTCGATAGCTATATCGGAATTCCTATCGCCGGATGCCGGCGGCGCTGCTGAGTATGATTTTGCTGCGGCCGGTTGCGCGGCCTGCTCCGCCTCTCCGCGAAGTTCGAATTGCAACCGCCAGCGATGGGGGGTGTCCGGAGATTCAAACCACAGTTCGAGAGTGCCCACCTCGGTGAAACTGGCTCGCAAACGGACGTTCAGGCGCCGTTCGCGCAGTCTCCTTCCGTAGCGCAGCAGGGTCACGAGGGGCGGATGATGATCTACTTCAGCTTTGTCCAGGGCAACAACGTCGCCATGCGCATCGTGCCGTGTTCGCGAACTGAACAAGGTGAACGAAACCGACCGGTTTGCCAGAAGCGAAAAATCCCGCTCCAGGAGGGGCAGCGTGGTGCCCTCGTTGACGCCGGCAGGCAAGACGCAGATCCCTTCGAGTGAATCGTCCGAAGGCAAGCCTATGTAGTAGGTGCGCGCGCTGCCGGCCCCGACGCGCAAACCGATGCCGCGGCGAACCTGGCCGTAGTAAGCGGCCCCTCGTGCCACAGAGCTCTCAACAGAATTGTTGCTGAGCACCCTGGGCCGCCAGCCCGTTTTGGCATCGTCAAACCAGGTACAGAGCGTTTCTATCAACCGCTCCCGAGTGAGGGCCGGAGCACAGAATCCGCCATTGAAGAGCACCGCATCGGGTCGGGCCATTTCGCGGTTGGCCGGAGGAGGATTCATGCCCGAAGCTGCCTGTGTGAGGAAGGCGGCGAGGTGCCTGGTGATCGCGGGGTCGCTCGCATAGGGTAGACCAAGCTCGCGCAAACCTGTCGCACGGCCGCGGATCGGGAGGTCGCCAGGTGCGGTGATGGGTAGGAAGCCGTCGGAGAGAATCTTTACGACTTCGTCGCGTGCCAGGTCAACGCTAAGCGACTGTCCGACGACGGCTCGACCGCTGCCGAGTATCGTAATCGGAACGCTGTGCAGGAGCGAATCCCCAAGTAACTGCTCCTTCGCGGTGCAGCAGTCCCGACGCAACGCGTAACGCTGCCGCAGGGTGAGCCGGATGTTTTTGAGTTTCGCTTCGACATGGTGGGCCAAGGCGGAATCGAGATTATCCCCGCCGAGCAGGAGGTGCTCGCCGATGGCGATTCGCTCAAATTCCAACTCGCGATTTGCGCGTCGCGCGCGCACCAGGCTGAAGTCGGTTGTGCCGCCGCCGATGTCGCATATGAGGATCAGGTCGCCGTCTCTGAGGTCGGGATCGGAGCTGTCCGGCGCGGGCGGAGGACGGTTCGACTGCAACGGGCGATTCGCCTCGATCCATGAATAAAAGGCTGCCAACGGTTCTTCCAGCAGAGTGAGTCGTTCCAGGCCGGCGATGCGCGCGGCTTCGACGGTCAACTCCCGCGCATCTTCATAGAACGAAGCCGGCACAGTGAGGACGATTTCCTGGTGCTCAAAGCGAGCTTCGTCACTCTTCCCCATGGCACCGTTCCATGCGTCGCGCAGATGCATGAGGTAGCGCGCGGAGGCTTCTACCGGCGAAATCATTGGCTGCGGGGGCTCAGCTTGCGCCGGGAGAATCCTGGCGCGGCGATCCATTCCGGTATAAGACAGCCAGGATTTTGCCGAAGATACCTGGCGGCTGGGCACAAGCGCTCCCTGTTCGCGCGCGTGGACACCCGTGATCATGGGCGGATCTTCATTCCATGTCGCGGATACAACGCCCGCTGATATTTCATCCTGGGTGGGGAAGTAAAGAAAAGACGGAAGGCCCGGCAAGGTGCAGACTTCCCCATGGGCGATCAACTGCGGCACAGGGAACACCCGAATGGGCGACTCTCGATCGACAACATTCTGCGTATCGATATACGCCACGACGGAGTTCGTCGTGCCCAGATCGATGCCGACCAGATAACGAGAAGCCACCGGCTAATTCACCTCGCGGTTGTTTCGCGCCCGGTCTGTTCGCGAATGTTCAGCTCCAGCTTCCAGCGATTCACTCCATCGCGCGAAACACACCAGACCTCGAGGGTGCCGAGTTCAGTGATGCGGGTTTCGATTCGCACCGGCACAACCGTTCCGTGATGGCCATCCAGTTTGAGGGTGACTTCGAGAGGGCTGAGTTCGACAAGATCGGCGCCCCAATCGTCCAGAAGGTCGCCGGCATGATCCTGTTTGCGGACGGTGGAACTCAGGAATCTAAATTCGGCGGGCTCGCCGACGACGAGTCCAAACTCGCGGTCTGGAATCGTGGCTTCAGTGCCCTCTTCCATGCCAAAGGGAACCACACAGAGAGCCTTGAGAGGCGCTTCCATGCCGGGAACCGCAGGCATGGAACTTTCGATTCCGATGTAATAGGTGCGCGAGGCTCCACTGCGGATGCGAACGCCCTGACCTCGACGAGCCTTTCCGTAGTATGCCGCGCCGCGTGCGACTGCGTGCTCCAGATCCGGGGCTTCCAGGATCTGCTCTGCTCCCAGGGGGTTGAATCCTTCCTGTTCCAGCCAGCTGTTCAGCACCTCGACCACACGATCGCGAAGTACGGCCGCTTTCATGACTCCGCCATTGAACAGGATGTGCGTGGGACATGCCAGGCCGCTGGGGCCGCGTCGAATGCCGCCCAACTCGGGGCTATTGCGAACCTGTTCGGAAAGAAACCGTGCAAGGTGCCGGCTGACGGCGGGATCGGCCGCGTAGGGCAACCCCAGTTCCTGAAAACCAACGCGCCGTTGCCGTGCAGGAAGTTCGGTGCTGGCAACTCGGGGAAAGAATCCCTCGATGAGAACCTGGTCGAGGTCTTCTCGCGTCAACTCTGTCTTGATGGTGCCGCCAATCAGTTTGGTTCCCTTGCCGAGGAGAGTGACAGGGCGAGTCTTGGTCTTGGGAGACTGGAAAAGTTGCTCCTTCGCCAAGCGGCTTTGATGCCAAAGGCCGAGCAACTGCCAGGTATCGATGCGATAGCCGGAGGCCTCGAGGCGCTGCTGCAGAAGGCGTGCGAGCGCGAGATCCATGTTGTCGCCACCGAGCAGGATGTGATCCCCGACCGCGACGCGTTTCAAAGTCAGTTCGCCTGCCTCTTCGGAAACCATGATGAGGCTGAAATCGGTGGTGCCGCCGCCTACGTCGCAAACCAGCACGAGGTCGCCAACATGGATGCGACGGCGCCAATTGTCACCCTGGCTTTCGAGCCATGCATAGAAGGCTGCCTGGGGTTCTTCGAGCAACGTGATGTTGGGATAACCGGCCTGTTCGGCGGCACGCCGGGTGAGTTCCCGTGCCTCCTCGTCGAACGAAGCGGGCACCGTGAGAAGGATCTCCTGATCCGCAAGAGGGACTTGTCCCTCGTTTTCGGATGTGCTGTTTTCCCACGCGTTATACAGATGTTTAAGAAACTGCGCCGATGTCTCGACCGGGGAGAGTTTGGAGACCTCGGGAGGGGCCTGCCACGGGAGGATCGGCGAATTCCGGTTCACGCCGGCATAGGAGAGCCAGGACTTGGCGGAGGCAACGAGGCGGTTGGGACTCTCGGCGCCGCGTTTGCGCGCGAGTTCTCCGATGACGAAGTTGGGCTGGGCTTCCCACGGCAAGGAAGTGCTGTCCTTGGGAAAATCCAACTCACCGGGGATGTAGAGAAACGAGGGCAACAAGGTGCGTTCCGCCACTTCATTGGGATTGGTGAGCTGCGGAATGCTGCAAACCTCGATGCGGCTTTCCTCGTCGGAAGCCGCGATGTTGTAGCGCGCCATCGCAGAATTTGTAGTTCCCAGATCAATGCCGACGATGTATTTGGCGGACAAAGATTGTCTCCTTTTCGACCTATGCGGAGGTGGTTCTTTGGTCAGGGAAGTTCGACTTCGGCGGGTGCGATCACGAGGCGGGCAGAGGCCTGGGGCAGAGGCGGCATTTTCACTTCCTTTACGCGCCAGCCTTTGTGCCGCAACAATCCGCGAAGCGGCGGCACTCCCGCCACGTTGCCGATCAGCTTGATAGTTGCGGGATCGAATCCCGCTTCCACGGTGACGGGTTGATCCTCTTCGGAATTCAGAATCGGCTCCAGCAGCACATACTGGTCGAGGGCTTTCCGGCACGTTTCGTGGATGGTGCGGACCGCGGCGCCCAGTTGCGGGTCGGGATAGGCCGAGATATCTTCCGCCAGGAAATCGATCAGCCGCCCATCGCGTTGCAGCAGGGCCAGCATTTGCACGGCGCGATCGGGAGTGTCAGAGGGCTTGTGGTTCTGCCTCTTTGAGGCGGGAGAGCGGCGGGCGCGAACGGAACCGGAGCCTCATGAACCGAAGCCGCAGGCTTGAGCAACTTCCGCACTATGTCGTCTGGAATCGTAGAATGAAAAACGATCGAAAGAGAACTGCGAAAAGCAAAAACGATTCGTTCCCAGAAACCAATCATAAGCCACTCCGGACGATCAGAAATCCAACAGATTCGACCAATGTACCGCTAAAGGGCGCGCCGGTTTCGGAGATGATCCGAGCGGTTCATAGACTTGATCATATCAATGGGGTGATGCCGTTCGTAATTGCGCGGACCGTTGGTGTCGCCCTGCTGATAGTTAGGATTGGCGCCGTGTTACCATGAACCGCCTGCGAAAATGAAACGCTCAGATCCCCTCGCGCCATGAATTTCAGCCGTCGAAACTTTTTCCGACTCGGAGTGGGGGCCGCGCTTTCCGTTCCCGCGAATCGATTGATTGCGCAACAAGGGATGGGGGGCCATACCGTCAAAGCCATGCCCAGAGGCGCGCCCTCCGGACGCCCCTTCAATGCTCGTTTCGTCGACGTTGCGCCAAGCGCGGGCTTGCTTGCGCCGGTGATTTATGGCGACAGAGAAATGAACAAGTACATTGTTGAATCGACGGGCTGCGGCTGCGCATTCATCGATTACGACAACGACGGGTGGATGGATTTGTTTGTGCTTACCGGGACCACTCTTCGCGGAGCTCCCGAAGGCACCACAAATCGGCTGTACAAGAACAATCGCGACGGCACATTTACCGACGTCACAGAAAAGGCCGGGCTGCATTCCCTGGGGTGGGCGTGCGGCGTCTGCGTCGGGGACTACAACAACGACGGTTTTGACGACATATTCTGTGCCACGTTCGGGCAGAACATCCTTTACCGCAACAACGGCAATGGAACCTTCACGGACGTAACCAAAGAGGCCGGGCTTGGGAATGACCAGCTCAGATATGGATCCGGCTGCAGCTTCCTGGACTATAACCGTGACGGGCATCTTGATCTTTTCGTTTCAAACTACGTGGGCTTTACGTTTGAAGGTGCGGGCGTTCCTGGCGAGAATCCCTATTGCCGCTGGAAGGGAATCCCCGTCGAATGCGGTCCTCGCGGGCTGAAAACAGGCAAGCATTCGCTGTATCGAAATAACGGCAACGGAACCTTCACCGAGGTAACCAAGGAAGCCCATATTGACAGGGCTCCGGCGACGTATGGGCTAACGGTCGTCGCGGCCGATTTCGATGAAGACGGATGGCCGGACATCTACCTCGCTTCCGATTCCACTCCCAGTCTCCTTTTCATGAACAACCACGATGGCACGTTTCGCGAAGAAGGAGTCTTGCGAGGCGTAGGGCTAAGCGAAGACGGGATGGAGCAGGCAGGCATGGGGGTGGGGGTGGGCGATTACGACCTCGATGGCCATCTCGACCTGTTCAAGACGCACTTCATGGACGACACCAATATTCTTTACCACAATGATGGAAAGGGCAATTTTGATGACGTCACGCGTGCCTCCCGCATTGCGGTCGAAACCCGGTACATCTGTTGGGGAGCGGGCATCCTTGATCTGGACAACGATGGACTACCGGACATTTTCATGGTCACCGGCCATGTTTATCCGCAAGCGGAACGGACTTTGCCGCAATATCCCAACAAAACGCCGCGCGCCATTTTTCGCAATCTGGGCGGTGGCGTTTTTGAAGAACTCATCGAAGAGGCAGGCCCGGGGGTGGCGGCGGCCCACTGCAGCCGGGGATGCGCTTTCGGAGACTTCGACAACGACGGGGATGTCGACGTCCTGATCGTGAATCTCAACGAGCCTCCTTCGCTACTGCGCAACGACGGCAGCGGCAAGACGAATCATTGGATCAAGGTGAAATTGGAGGGGGTAAAGTCGAACCGAAGCGCCATCGGGGCCAGGGTTCTGGTTCATTACGGAAATAAGACCCAGGCGCAGGCTGTGTTAAGCCAATCCAGCTTTTTCTCCTGCAACGACCCCCGATTGCATTTCGGGCTGGGGGCCTCGACGGCCGTTGATATTGACGTCTATTGGCCGAGCGGGCTCCACGAGGCTTTCAAACAATTGCCTGTCGATCATCTGGTCACGCTTAAAGAGGGGGTTGGGCCGGTGGCCAACCTGGGCTGGTCCAAAGCATAAATCAACCGTTCGGAGTCCGCCCTCCACAGGCTGGATTCGCGGGTGTGGGCCCGTGTCTCCCGCGCGGCTCTCCGGCATGATCTCTGCCTGGCGGGAAACCATCCCGGAAATGAACCATTGGCGGGGCCCGACAGGCAAAAAAGCCCAAAACGCAAGTTGCCAGTTGCGCGCCGATGTTGGTCTTAAAAGACTCTTCTAGTTAAGCGATTTAGCGATTCTTTTCTTGACAATTCCCGCATTCGACTCCTATAAACCTTGACCAACGTTTGATAACGATCCCAGCCCATCTCTTTGGAAAAAACAGGGATCTCAAATATTCCGCTAAGAACAGCAGACAGACTGCAAAAACAGGAGACGAACTGATGAATATTCGGAGGTCGGTGGTTTTCGTGGTGGCGGCTCTTATCTGGGCGGTCACTCCAGCAGTGGTTTGGAGTCAGAACGTATACGGAAAGATATCCGGAACCGTCTCAGACAGTTCCGGCGCGTCCATTGGCCAGGCCACTGTGACGCTAACCAATCTGGATACCAACGGAAAGAACCAGCTAACCGCTGACGCGGCGGGCAGCTACTCGTTTGTCAACATTCAGCCGGGCCGCTATAAAATCCAGGCGGAAAAACAAGGCTTCAAGAACTTCGTCCGTTCCCCGATTATCGTAGAGATCGAAAGCGGACTGAAGATCGACATCGTCTTGCCGGTTGGGGCAGCTTCGGAGACGGTTGAGGTAACGGGCGAGGCGCCCCTGCTGCAGCCGGAAACCAACTCCCTGGGGCAAGTGATCGAGCAACGGACCGTGACCGATCTGCCTCTCAACGGCCGCAACCCGATTGCCCTGGCGGAACTCGTCCCAGGCGTTGTTCCGCAGGGCCAGCCTTCCGCCGGCAACTCCTCGACGGGCAGTCCGGTGGGCGCCAATCCTTTCGCTCTTGGGGATTTTCAGATGGGCGGAGGCATGGCCGGCCAGAGCCAGATTCTGATCGACGGTGTACCGACGAACGGCGCGTATTTGAACGTTGTCACCGTTATTCCCACGCAAGACGCCATCCAGGAATTCAAAGTCCAGACCAACAACCTGGGCCCGGAGTACGGCCGGTTTGCCGGCGGAGTGATCAACCTTTCGACAAAACCGGGCGGCAACCAGTTCCATGGTTCGCTCTACGAATTCATCCGCAACAAGGTGCTGAACGCGAACGACTTCTTCGCAAATCAAGGCGGTGTGCCGCGGCCTCCCTTTACCCAGAACCAATTTGGAGCTAACGCCGGAGGGCCCATCCGTCGCGACAAGCTGTTTTTCTTTGGAAGCTATGAGGGTTTCCGGCAGCGCAAGGGGAGTATTTTTACCACCTGGGTTCCCGACGCCGCGGAGCGTACGGGAGACTTCTCGAACATAGGAACGAGCGGGGACTCTTCGCAACTCACCATTTACGATCCGATGACGAGTCAAGTAAATGGGAACCCTCACTGCGACTCAACCCAGACTGCGTGCAGAACTCCTTTCCAGGGCAACATTATTCCCTCGTCCCGAATCGACCCAACGGCGGCGGCTCTTCTAGCCCTTTTTCCGCAGCCTAATCAAACGAATAATCCCAACGGTAACTTCGTGACCGCTTATAGCACCGGCGGGGACGTGAATCAGTACAACGGACGTATCGACTACACCCTGAGTCAGAAGCAGAGGATTTTCGGACGGTACACGTATTCGCACATCCTCTCGCTCCCTGACAATCCTTTCAGTAAAATCTGCACCGATCGCTGCACGGAAACCACCACGGCTCACCAGGTTTCCCTGGGCGACACCATCCAGCTTTCAACCAAGTCAATCCTGGACTTGCACGTTGGGTATACGCGTTACGTCTACCTCCGGGTACCTCTGAGCGAGGGCATCGACCTGACGCAGTTTGGCCCCAACTGGAAGGCGTTAACTCCCCAGTTCACCTATACCCACATTCCCCAGGTTTGCGTGTCGCAGAATAGCGGCGACAACCGCTGGGGCGGGGGTTGGTGTGCTCAAGGCACCGGCAGCGGCATCGGAGCCTTTGATGACACCTACAGCATCGATCCCTCGTTTTCCGAGATTCTCGGCAAGCACACTCTGAAGGTTGGACTGGAGAATCGCATACTCCGGAACAACTATTACCAGAGCAACAATCCAGCGGGGTTGTTCCAGTTCAACGCCAAGACGACAGCGGCGAACCCGCAAAACAGCAACCTCGGCACCGCGGGAATTGACCAGAAGGCCGGAGGGAATGGGTTCGCATCGTTCCTGCTCGGATACGGGGATAGCGGCAACGCCGTCGAACCGGCGAAAACTGCCGATCAGAATCTTTACTGGGCAATTTATGCGGGCGACACCTGGAACCTGACCAAGAAGATCACGGTCAATCTTGGCGCTCGCGTGGACCTGCAAGGCGATTGGACGGAGCGCACGGATCGCATCGTCGTCCTGAATACCACCGAGGCCAGCCCACTGCTGGCAATGAGCAGTTCGGTGTCCAACGCGTTCCCCAGCCTGAAGGGCGGATATGACCTGGTAAAGTCAAGCCGTCATTCCAGCCGTTCGGCGTTTCCGTCGTGGAATCATGTGAGTCCGCGCATCGGGATCTCGTACCAGCTGGACCAAAACACGGTGGTCCGGACCGGCTACGGGATGTTTTACCTGCCGGTGGACGTGCGCTGGGATGATGCACCGCACAATTTGTTTATCAACTCCTTTGGTACGAATTGGCTGACCTATCAGTCCGACGGAGTTACGCCGAAGGCCACTCTGTACAATCCCTTCCCGTCCGGAATCACGCCGCCCTTTGGCAGGAATCAATCTCTGATCGATGTCCAGGGCAATGGAAATTCGGCGCCCAGGTCCAACGAGCAGGCTCCCTACGCTCAGCAGTGGAATCTTGACCTTCAGCGCCAATTCCACGGGGACTTCCTGCTGGACGTCGCCTATGCCGGGTCCAAAGGGACGCACTTGCCCATGCATAATCAGGATCTCAACCAGTTGCCTCCGCAATTCCTGCCCAAGAGCGCTGCCGATGTACCCGGTCTGACGGCTCAGGTCTCCAATCCGTTTGCCGGGAATTGTACCGGCTGCACCGGCCCGATGCAGTCCGGCGGAATCGGAACCAATGCGAACGTCAAGGCAGCCCAGTTCGACCTGCCCTACCCGCAGTTCGATGACATAGGAATCGCGGAGCCGGATAACCGGGATTCCAGTTATCACTCGATGCAGTTGAAGGCGCAGAAACGGTTTGCGGGCGGGGCCCAATTGCTGGCCAGCTACGCCGTCTCCAAGCTCATCGACAACACCAATTCGGAGATCAACTGGCTGGAGGCCGCCTCTCCGGGGTGGGGCGATGCCAACGCCTATAACCTGCGCGGCGAGCGCAGCCTGGATGGCTTCGACGTTCCGCAGCGGCTGGTGATTGGCAGCGTTTTGGATTTGCCCGTTGGAAAGGGCAAAGCCTTTGGCGCCAACATGAGTGGCTTTGCCGATAAACTGGTCGGCGGTTGGGGCGTCAATACCATCATCACGTTCCAGAGCGGCTACCCACTTAGTATTGGCGGCTGCACTGGGGCGCTCAGTAACTCGGGTATTCCCAATGTCGGCTGCGCCCGGCCCACGAGATCGGGTCCGTCGCATTTGACTTCCGGTTCGTTAAACACGAAGTTAGCGCACTGGTTCGACTACTCTGTATTCTCGAACGGCGACCCGAACGACTTTGGTTATGGGCATGATTCGCGCACCGAGCCGAGCATACGCGGGGACGGACAAAAGAACTTTGACTTTGCCACCTTCAAGAACACGAAGTTCGGGCCGGATGGTCGATTTGGCTTCGAGTTCCGGGGTGAATTCTTCAACCTGTTCAATCGCGTGCAATTCAATCCGCCCAACACCAGTTGCTGCGGCGGCACGAACCCGACAGCCCAAGCAAAATCAACCTTTGGCCAGGTGACCGGCCAATACAACCTGCCGCGCGTTATTCAATTCGCCGGCCGAATAACCTTCTGATTGTTTACGGCTTTGTCCGGCGGGCGTTGGCCTGCCGGACAAAGCTTTTTCTGTCTTTAATTTCTTTCATCGAGTGGGTTGCTATTTTCTGTTCCTCGCCTAATATCATCTTCCTAGTGCTCAATGAGAATTACGAAGGAACTTCCAACCACTCCTTTCCTGTCTCGATCCCTTCGGAGTCCTTCCGTTCTAAAACTCGACAGGCCAAAATGTGTTTATCTCACGGCTGTACGCCTGTCTCTGCTTGGGCTTTTGCTGCTGATGCCGTGGTTTGGGGTCAGCCAGGAGTCGCAGGATATAGAGACCTTGTTTCGCGCGGGCCAGGCAGCTCTCAAGCGCGGTGATTTCGGCCGCGCGGTCGAAGACTTCAAAAAGGTTCTGGCCCAGGACCCGACCCTGGTCGAGGCCGAAGTCAACCTGGGGCTGGCTTACCAAAGTCTCCTCGACTATGAAGCAGCGGCCCGCTGCCTGTCGCATGCTCTCCGCGAAAGGCCAGACCTGCTCAGTATCAACGTCATCGCGGGGATGGATTATCTCAAACTTGGCTCGCCCGAGAAGGCAGCTCCCTTTCTTGAACATGCCTTGAAGCTCGATCCTTCAAGCCATGATGCGCATGACGCCATGGCTTTGTATGACTTGACTCAGGAGAACTTTCAGGGCGCCGCCGGACAGTATCGGAAGGTCGCCGACCTCAATGCCGACAAGCCGGAGGCCTTATTCAAGATCGGGCACCAATACCTGGATCTCGCGGTGCGGCTGGCTTATCGGGGAGCGCGGCTGTATCCGGAATCGGCGTGGGGGCATCGATTCCTTGGCGACATGCTGTTCGAGCGCAACCGCTGGGACGATGCGGCCCGTGAATACACGAAGGCCCTGGGTATCGATCCTCGGCAATCGGGATTGCATACGCTGCTTGGCGAAGCCTACATGCATACTGGAAAACCGGGCGAGGCGGAAGCAGAATTTCGAAGAGAACTCCAACTTGATTCGCGATATGAACGGGCCGAGCTCGGCCTGGCCAACCTTCAACTCGCCAAAGGCCAAGCACTCGAAGCCCTTGCCACGGTTGGAACGGTCTGGCAAAACTCTCCCGAATTCCTGAAGGCGCATCCGGAGTTTTCCGCGATTGAACTGACCAGAGAGACGGCGCAGGCCTGCATATCCCTTCTGCTCGATCAGCCTGAAGCGCCGCCCAGGCATTATTTGATGGCCGGTCTCTACGCATCGATGAATGAAGGCGCGCTTTCCGAGCGGGAATCGCAGGCTTTTCAAAGCGACGTGTCGAAGTTGCAGCAGTCGTCCCGGGCTGGTGCGCAAGCGCACGTTACCCAGGAATCCTGCAGGCTCCATCTCTATTCGCGCTGCATTGCTTCGCTTCAAGGCGCAAAGCCTTTGACCTCGCAGGCCCATCTCCAACTGGGGAGAATCTACTTCACCCTGCAACAATACGAACGCGCCGCCGAATCGTTGGCGCAGGTCCATGGCGACAAAAACGCGAATGCCGAGGCCAGCTATTGGCTGGAGCGGACGTACCAGGCCTTGGGCGCCGAGTCGTATGCGCAACTGGAAGGCTCTTTTCCCGACTCGTGGCGAACTCACCAGTTGCGTGCCGAAGGGGCGGCTCTTCGCGGGGATCGTGACGACGCGATCAAGGAATACCAGGCGGCTCTTCATTTGCACCCGGATGCGGCGGAACTTCACGAAGCCCTTGGAGAGTTCTACCTCGATAATCGTTCTGACCCGGAGGCGCAGGGGGAATTGCAGCAGGCCGCGGCGCTCGATCCCTCGCGCACCAAGACGCTCTATCTGCTGGGGCGCTTGTACGTCCTTGGCGACGAAAGCGAAAAGGCGGTGCCGTTTCTGGAGCGGGCGCTGCGGCTGCAACCCAATCTGAATGAAGCCAGCGGCTTGTTAGGGACGGCCTACGTGCGCATGGGAAAGTTTGCCGAGGCGGTCCCCAGCCTGGAGAAGGCTGCGCCGTTGGATCATTACGGCAACGTTCATTATCAGTTGTACCTGGCGTATCGAAAGCTGGGCGAATCCGAAAAGGCGCAGAAGGCTTTGGCGCGATCGCAGGATATCCGTCGAAGCTCTCTTGAACATGACCAGGCTCTCATCATGGGATCTCCGCGAGCCGAGCCCGAGCAGCAGTGAAGCGGGGTCGAGGGTTCAGGGCTTCTGGGTCGGGCGCATCAGGACTTCGCTGATGAAGCACTGCGCGGGTTGGGTCACGAGCATTGCAACGACCGAGGCGATGTCGTCGGGCTGCAACTTCTTTTTCGGATCCTTGCCGGAAGCGGCTCCTTTGCCTGAGTGGTCGCTGAAGTCCGTGTTGATGGAGCCTGGAGCAATAACGCTGACGCGAATGTTGAACTGGCGCAGTTCTTCCGCCAGCGAGTACGTGAGGCCGTTCAAGCCCCACTTGGAAGCGGAATATGCGGCGCCTTTGGGAAGTGGATTGCGCCCGGCCAGGGAGGAGACGTTGATGATGTGGCCGGAACGCGCGGCGATCATGAGAGGCGCAAGGGCGCGAATCATCAAGTAGGGGCCGCGCAGGTTGGTGCCAAAGACGAGATCCCACTCGTCAGGAGTTATCTCATGGAGGAGTTTTCCATCGAGCCCGACCCCGGCGTTATTGACCAAGATGTCGCAGCGCTTATGCGCTTGGGCGACGGCTTCTCCTAACCTGGCTACGTCCGGGGCATTCATCAGATCGCAGGGGAATACCGATGCAGCACCGCCGGCCGTGATGATTTCGTCGCGGACCTGGTTCAGTTTTGCGGAACCGCGGGCGACGAGCAGCACGTGCGCTCCCATGGAGGCAAGACGGCGTGCAATGGCTTCGCCGGCTCCGCGGGCGGCACCGGTGACTATGGCAACTTGCGATTGGAGTGCGTTCATCATTCCCCTTAGGATGCAGAGGCCGGAGTATCGCGCATCGCGAAGCGGATATGCGCTCCGCGGGCCAGTGCAGCGTGTTCAATGACAGGGGAGGAATGCTCAGCTTCATCCACCGTCACGAGCCCTACGTAGGGCGTTTTATGCCCGTTGCCTGGAGCTTCAATGACAATCTTTTTTCCGGAACCGAGGTGAATCGTCGCGCGGGTGAAGAGAGGACTGCCCAAGGTGTATTCCGGCTTTCCGGGGCAGAGCGGGTAGATGCCCAGCGCGCTCAGGATGTACCAGGCAGCCATCGAGCCCGTATCCTCATCGCCGCAGAACGCCGCCTCGGTGTAGGCCTCGTTCAGGACGCGCCGCACCCAGAATTGGGTTCGATCTGGCCGGCCTGCGGCAGAGAATAGATACAGGACGTGGTGCACGGGCTGATTGTTGTGCATGTATTGTCCAAATGGAAGGGCGGCCATCTCCGACATTTCGTGGATCTCCTGCCCGTATACGCCCACATTGAATTTCGGTGGCAGTGCAAGCATCTCGTCGAGCGCGGCAACCGCAGCCTCTTTTCCGCCAAGCGCCGAGATGAGTCCGGGGACATCGTGAGGAACGTTCCAGCGATGCTGCCAGGCCGCTCCCTCTTCGTATGGACTGCCCCAGGTGAACGGATCAAAGGGCTCAACCCATGATCCGTCGTCGTTTTTGCCGCGGAAGAACCGCGTTTGGGGATCGAACAGGTTGCGCCAGTTCTCCGATCGCTTCTGGAAGATCGCCGCATCTCTGTGTTTTCCGAGCTTGGCCGCGATCTGCGCAAGGCAAAAATCCCCATAGGCTGCGTCGGCGGTTTCGGCAACCGACTGTTCCACCTGATGAGCGGGAAGGTAGTTCAGCTTGAGATAGTGCTCAATGCCCTGGCGCCCATATCCGTGAGTGGGATCGCCGGGCTGCATTGCGTGCTTGCGCAAGCCTTCGTACGCTTGTTCCGCGTCGAAGCCGGAGATGTCCTTGACGATTGCGTCTGCGAAGAGCGAATCGATGAGGCTGCCGGACATGCAGGCCCGGTAGCCCGGCGCCGGGAACTGCGGCATCCATCCTCCCTCGCGGTAGGCGTTGACCCATGCCTGGAGGATTTCGCCCAACCTCTCCGGAAACACCAGAGACATGAATGGATACCAGGCCCGATACACGTCCCAGTAGCCATGATCCGCGTACATGACGCCAGGCTCGACCTTGCCGTTGAATGCGCTGAAGTGGTGAGGATCGCCATGGCTATCGGGTTCATGCCAGGTGCGCGGGAACAATAGGGCCCGGTATAGACAGGAATAAAAGATGCGCTGCTGTGAGCCGGTCGCGCCTTCGATCGCGATGCGCCCCAGGCTTTCGTTCCATTTTTCGGCGGCGATGGCGCGCAGTTCCGCCGGCGACCGGTCAGAGAGTTCGAGCCGCAGGTTCCGCGCGGCCTGCGCAAAGGAAATGAAGGACGTGGCGATCCTTACTTCGAGTGACGGGGTTGCGCCGGAGCGGAAGCGGATGATTCCTACGCGGTTTTCACCGATCTCGTGAATCTCGTAGCTCTCCCAGGGAACGGGGAACTCAAGGATGTAATAGGTTGCGAAGTTCTCCGGCACTCCCCCGGCATTGGCCCGGGATTCGAGTCGCAGGCTTCGCCGGGAAGCATCTGGTTCAACGGAGCCGGATTTTCCCGGGATTTCAAAGATCAGGCCGCACGGGTTTGAATCGGTGAAATTCGCGGTGATGACGCAGCACCGGTCGGTAGGCACTAACTCCACATCGCCGCGATAACGGAGCAGACTCAACCGCAGGGAGTTTGGGGAGAGCGCGGCCTCCTCAGGACGATAGGACGAGGAACGCGCTTCGGCTTCAAGGCTCGGGGCTCCCGAGAACGGCATAAAAGTCGCGTGGCCATAGTCCGACAGCCATGGACTGAGTTGATGCGTGCATCGGAAGCCCTGGATGCGGCGATCGGCGGGTTGGAACATCCACGGAGTGCCGCTGCGGGATTGCAGCGTCCAATGCGCCATGCCGAAGGGCATTGCCGCGATCGGCAACGTGTTGCCCCGAGAGAAATAGTAGTTGGAGTCCGTTCCCTGCAGAAGGTTGACCAGGGAAAGCAAATCCTTCGGAGGTACACCATGCGATTCATGCTCGATCTCTTGCGGCTTCTCCTGCGCATCGGCATCAACGAGTGCGGCTCCAATCGCAGCCAGGCCCGAGGCCTTGAGAAAACCTCTCCGGCTATGCTCCAGCATTGAATTCCTCATTTTGATTTCTCATCCTGTCCATCATATGCTCGCCGCTTTGGCATCACGGCAAGCCGTTCGCCCTGCAGGCAGCAGGCGTATGCCAAAGCGAGGACCTTTATGGCAGCGGCTGGTTTGCGCTTGCGGTCTCCCACCCTTGCTACAGAAAAGTCGCAAGGATGCGGCACGGATTTTGGTGGCTGGTTTGCAGTGACTCTACGAAGGCTTGGCAGGCTGAACCGGAGCCGCGGCGGCCTTCGGCATTTCGAATACCGCCGGATCGATGGTTTTATTCAGTTCGACCTTTTTTACGGAAATACTTAACTGGAACTGGCCGCCCAAATCAATATCGATGGAATAAGGAAGGAGATAGCCGAGGTCTGTTTTCCGGTAATCGGAGAAAGTCGTGGTGATATCAACGTCCTGATCCTGCATTTTGCCTTTGGTGGTGAGAGATTTGACGAACCATGTGGCTGAGTCGATCACGAATACGCTTTCAACGTTATCTTTTGAGGTCAGCTTGATCTTGAAGACAGCGGGGTCTTTGCCAAGCAATTCAACCTTGCTGCCCTTGGCCGCGTAGTCATAGAGCGCGCCGCCGACAAAGATCTGAGCTTTTCCCAGTTTGTATTGGTCTTCGGGCATGGGCGTCGGGTCAGACGAACCGGCCATAGGATTCACCATCCATCCGCCCTTGTCGGTGTAACAGGAGATGATTTTGTTGCCGTTGAAATCCGTATCACTTCGGAAACCGACTCCATCGAGGATCACCGTCGTGCCGGGGGCTTCACTCCCCATGATGTTTGCGGAACTTTCCATGGAGATCGACTTTACCTTGCTGATTGCCTCTTTGCCGCCGATGGCTGCGATGTATTTCTGGACGATTTCGTCAGCCGTTTGCGCGCTGAGCGAGACAGCGCCGGCAAGGATAAAAGACACGATGATTCCCCGGATAAGATTCTTCATGTTAGCGCGGTCGCCTTTCGGGTGCCTGGAGGGCATCGCGGACAGTGTAGCCCAGATTGGCGAGGTTTGCAGTTCGACCGCGAATGACGAAAACCTGGGCATATCCGCGGTGGATCTCAATTCACTTTGAGGAGGTTTTATTTCTGTTCCAACTCCAGGAGCTTGCGGATGCGCGGAATCGGAGCACCCGGGACGGCTGGGGGGAAGAGTGCCAATCCCTCGGCGGCGACGGCGCGTGCCTTTTCGATTTGACCTGCAAAACGATATGCCTGCGCCACGGAGTGAAGGACGCCGGGCTCCTTTCGCCGGGTAAGAATGGCCTGGTGCTCAGCGCAAGCGATCGCCAAGTGAGGGTCGCGCAGGGTCAGGGGTTTCACACCGAGAAGGGCCCCTACTTCACTATCGAGGATCAAGACCGTATCCGGATGCTTCGCTCCGAGTTCTTTCAGGGTTGTTAGACCGACGGCAGAGATTGCGGCGGAATCGTTGGACGGATTGAGGGTTTGTTCCACGGCGCCGAGGCGAACCTGGGCATCGGCCAGCATGGCCCTCCAGTCATCGTTGGCAGGATTCTGTTTCAACAATTGGAGCATGATCGATTCCGCCTGTTTCAGGAGCGGTAAAGCCAAAGTCAAATTGCGACGGCGGATCGCGGGGTCGGGTTCGAGAGCGGGGTCGGCTGCATCCTGGTAGTTGAAGGCGGCTTGCGTGCAGTCAACATAGACATCGACGTGGGAGCGGCTGTCTTTCGGGTCCGCGGCGGCGATCTGCTTCTGAATGGTCAGAGCCTGATCAAAGAGCGGAGCTGCCTGAACATATTCTCCCAGTTCCCTCATGGCCATGGCTCGCTTGCGCAGCAGATTGGCGCGCATGCGGGCCGTGGAAAGGCCGTTCTGTTTGGAGTCGGGGAGCGCCTCGTAACGCTGTGCGGCGAGCTCGAAATCCTTCAACGCCTGGGCCGGATCGGTTTCGATTTCGATGGTGCCGATCTTGAGCCTGGAAAGGCTAAGCCCGCGGCGAGCACGGGGAAAATTCGGATCTATCCCAAGGGCGCGTTGATAAAGCTCATCGGTTCTGCGATACGCAGCGAGGGCTGCGACCAATTCGCCCAGGCTAGGAGTGCCGGGTTGTCCGAGTTCGTCGCCAAGCGTCCCGTATGCCGATGCCGCCTCGGAGATGAGCGCCGGGGTCGCATCCGGCGCGGCGATCAATTTTTCAAAGGCCTGGGTTGCCGCCTGCATGGAGGTTACGGCCTCCGGCGTTTTTTCCTCGCCCCACAGGACCTCGCTGCGGGCCTGCTGCACGGATGCCGTCGCGCGAATTGCTTCGCGATCGGATGGCGCCGATCCGGTCAATGAATTTGCGATGGCCAGAGCCTTGTCGATGCTGACGAGCGCGCCGGCAGGATCACCCAGGTTCTGGTCGTAGGGGTTGCCCTGGATGTTTCCCAGCCGGACATAGGCATTCACCAAGTCAAGTTGAATGAGCCGGTCTCCGATCGCGTCCTTTGACATTCGATCCAGATGTTCGAGGACACGGGTAACGAGCAGCCGTTGCACGCTGGTAGAACCGGGCAGCTCTTTGATGGCCTCGTCCAACTCGGAGAGAAGGCTGTTGCTGAGCTGGCGCAGATCCTCGGCACGGTCCACGGCTTTACGCCTTTCGGTGTTGGCCACTTTTGCCTGCCAGAGAACTCCTCCAATACCAACTGACAGGCTGGCAACGACCAGCAGGGCAGCAAACAACGCAATCTTGTGTCTCTTGATGAATTTGCCGGCGCGATAGCGGAACGTGCCGCGGCGGGCGGTCACGGTGCGGCCGTCGAGATAAGCCTGCACGTCCGAGGCCAGCTGCGCGGCGGTCAGGTAGCGATCCTCAGGCCCTTTGCGCAGAGCTTTGAGCACAATCGCTTCGAGGTCGGCATCGAGGCGTTTGCCGCCGGCCGCCGCAAGGGAAGGCCTGCGAGGGGGCTGCTCGCAAATTACACGAACCATTTCGGCGGTGGTGAATTCTTTGAGTTCGTAAGGCAGAACGCCCGCCAGCAGGAGATAGAGCAACACTCCAAGCGAGTAAGTGTCGGATGCCGTCGTGATGGGGTTTCCTAACACCTGTTCGGGGCTGGCATATTGCGGCGTGAACGATTGAAATCCCATGCGGGTGAATTCGCTTCCCGGGCCGTCCGCCGAGGAAGAAAGAAGCTTGGCCGTGCCGAAGTCGAGCAGCCGGGGCGTGCCATCTGCCATGGCCAGGATGTTATCGGGCTTGAGGTCGCGATGCACGACCAGGTTCTGATGGGCAAACTGGACGGCCTCGCATACGCTCTTGAAGAGAGCGAGGCGCTGGGCAACGGAGAGGCGATGCTCATCGCAAAAGCGATGGATCGGAACTCCATCGACATACTCCATCACCAGGAATGGTTCTCCCTCGCTGGTGACGCCTCCATCGAGCAGCCTGGCGATCAACGGATGGTTGAGCCCGGCGAGGATCTGGCGCTCGAGCCGGAACCGTTCTCGGAACAGATCGGTGGCCAGAGGCAGATCAATCAGCTTGATGGCGACCTGCTGATCGAAATTGCCATCGGCGCGGTGAGCCACGTAAACGGCGCCCATGCCGCCGCGGCCGATGAGCCGGTCAATCTCATAGGCACCGACGCGGGTTTTCTCCTTGTTGGAATACGCGAGGATATGGGATTGCCGGAGGCGGGCGGTGGCGACCAACTCTTCCTCGGCGCAGGCCTTGAGAAGCGAATGCACTTCGCCCATGAGGGCGACGTCTCCCCGGCAAGATGCTTCAATCAAAGCCTGCCGATCGCCCTCTGGCAGCCCCAGCGCCTCATTGAAGATGGCTTCGATTCGCGGCAGCATTTCGGGCGACGTGCTCATGGGTGACCAACCTTGCTGGATATGGTGGGATGGACTCTATCCAGTAGGCGAAAAGAGCGAACTGAATGAATCACAGATCAGCCGGATTTTGGCCCGCTTCAGGATGCAGGCGGCGAAATAGCCAACTCTTGATGAAACGCATGTCGCGATCGACGGTGGCCTTGGAGGACTTCATTAAGGCCGCGGTTTCCTCGGCGGTGCAGCCGAGAAAGTAGCGCAGTTCCACGAGTTCGACCTTGTAGGGGTCAATCGACTTCAGTTCATCCAGGGCGCGATTGAGTTCAAGAAGCTCCGGGCTGCCGACGTCCACCCAGGGAAGGTCGTTGCTCAGGGGGACGTGCTCGCTTCCGCCTCCACGAATCTGGGCTTGATTTCCACGAGCGTGGTCGATCAGGATCCGGCGCATCACCTTTGCGGCGAAGGTGTAGAAGTGGCCGCGGTCTTCATAAGCGACCTTCTTCTGGTTTAACAGTTTCAGGTAGAGCTCATGGACGAGGGCGGTTGCCTGGAGCAGGTCGGGATTTCGCTCGCGGCGAATGTATGCCGCGGCGACCTGACGGAGATGGGGATAGACAAGAGGCATCAGCTGCTCGAAGACCGCGTCTTCGCCGTCCCGCCACTTGACCAGCAGTAAAGTGATCTCTCCCGTCAAGGCTTCCAAAGCTTCTCCCGTTCGCCGGCAGGTCTTGGGCTGTTTTCGATTCGCTGAGCCCTTGACTTCCGCGATTTTTGCCGCCGGATTGGGTCGATTTCCATGCCGACCACTTTACCCTGAAGTTCACGTCAAGAATAGTCGAGTGATCTGGCCGGGAGTTTGCGTAGCCTCAAGTGAACGTTAAAAGGTTCGCGGGCTGATCTCGCAGAGAAGGACGAGATCTTCCCGCTCTGCTACCCTATTGCGCATGCGCACTATCCTGCTCGCTGCTGCCGCTCTGAGCCTGGCTGCCTCAACACCGTTCAACTGCGCCCAGGGTCCTGCTTCGGTTGATTCGCGCCTTGCGGCCCAGAACGCGCTATTCGACGAGTCCTGGCAGGCCGCGCTGAAGATGAATCCGACCCTGGCCACGGCTGTCGGCGACTATCGCTATAACGACCAGCTTGGGGATTACTCCCTGGCCGCCCCAGCCGCTCGGCACGAGCGCGATCTTGCGGACCTGGCGCGGATCAAGGCGATCGATGCCGCCGGCTTTCCCGAGCAGGACCTCGTCTCCCACGACCTGTTTCTGCGCCAGATCCAGCAACGCCTGGAGGACTACGACCTCAAGGAGTACGAGATGCCGCTGAGCGGATCGGGCGGGGGAGGGGGCATTCATGCCGGCCTGGCGGACCTTCCGCTCTCGATGCCCTTCGACTCGGTCAAGCACTACGAGGACTACATTGCTCGCCTTCACCAGATCCCCAAGGCCTTGCTTCAGACGGAGGAGGTTCTGCGCGCTGGCGTGAAAGATCACCTGGTCACGGTGCGCTTTATTGCCGAAAAGGTTCCCGGCCAGGCTGAAGGAGTTATCAGTTCCAATCCCTTCATCCTTCCTCTGAAGAAATTTCCATCGAACTTTTCCGAGGCGGACAAAAAGCGGTTGTCTGACGAGATCACCAACACGGTGACTAGCGAGGTGTTCCCGGCCTACAAACAATTTGCGGCCTTTGTCACTACGGATTACATCCCTTACACGCGTACGACGCTCTCGATCAATTCATTGGGCGGTGGAAAGCGTCGCTACCAGACGACTCTTCGACGCTTCACGACCACCGATCTGACTGCCGCGCAAATCCACGAGATCGGCCTCAAGGAGGTGGACCGCATTACCGGCGAGATGGCTGCTTTGGCCAAGGCTAACGGCTACAAGGATCTCGCCAGCTTCCGCGACCACATCGAGAACGACCCGAAGTACAAAGCAGTCTCCGCAGACGCCATTGTCGAAGACTTCCGCAAGTACATCGCACAGATGCAGCCGCGCTTACCCGAACTGTTCAACCTGCTTCCCAAGACCGCCGTGACCGTCGAGCCGATTCCTCCCTTTCAGGCGTCCGCGGCCACGCACTACCAGGGGGGAACGCCCGACGGAAAGCGCCCGGGCCGCGTCTCTGTCGCCGTCGCTGACCCCACCCATCGCAGCTACATCAACGACGAGGCGGTGGCGTATCACGAGGGGGTTCCGGGCCACCATCTGCAGATCACGATTCAGCAATCGCTGACCGGCTTGCCCGAGTTCCGCAAGCACGGCGGAAATTCGGCATATACCGAAGGCTGGGGGCTGTATGCCGAGGAGCTTGGAAAGGAAATCGGCTTTTACCAGGACCCTGGCTCCGATTACGGCCGCCTGCGCTCGGAGCTATTTCGTGCGGTGCGCCTGGTAGTCGACACCGGCATCCACGACCTGGGCTGGAGCCGGGACCAGGTGGTCGAGTACATGCGTAATTCCCACGCAGTCGACGAACCGACCATCCAATCGGAGACGGACCGCTACATTGGCGGGCCCGGCCAAGCCTGCAGCTACAAGCTTGGCCAGCTCAAGATCCTGGAATTGCGCGAGCGCGCCAAGCAGCAGCTAGGCGCTAAATTCGACCTCAAGACTTTTCACGACGAGATTCTGTCCGGCGGCGCCCTTCCGCTGGACCTGCTTGACGCCCGGGTCGACCGCTGGATCAAAGGCCAGGTTGGCACAACGGCCCGGAACTGAGCTGCGCACTCCCTCAGACCCAATGGATTTCATGTCGGGGTGACGTACCGGCTGTTGTATTTCTGACTTCGTTTACGCCCTGGTACGACAGCGACGCAGACTCCAGACAACATAGAGAGACCCAAAGGGCCTGCACACCATCCGGAGCGGCGGCATTTCGGATGTTGGCATGTGGATTCTTCAGCTTCTCTCCTTTTAGCAACTGACCACGGAACGGAGCTATTTGGTCAATTCGATTCGAGATCTGGCGTGACGATGGGTTCTCTGGCACGTCTCATCCGGAATGAGGTGACCTTGAAATGGAGAAGGTGCTGCAGGACATACGGTATGGAACCCGATCGATCCTCAAGTCTCCTCGCTTTACGATTGCGGCGGTGCTTACGCTTGCTCTTGGAATCGGCGCCAACACGGCGATGTTCAGCGTCATTCGATCGGTGCTGATGCGGTCGTGGCCGTTTCCGAATCCGGGCCGGCTACTGCTTGTGTCGCAACGCCAGGCCAACGGGAGCAGCAATCTTTTCTCCACACAGGATTACCTGGACTGGAAACAACAGGGCGGGTTACTGGCCGGAATGGGAGCTCATGTCTCCTGGCAATTCAACATCAGCAGCCCGGGAGAGCCGCCGCAGCGTATTGGCGGAGGGATGGTTTCGAGTGAGTTCCTTCCTGTTCTCGGCGCGCAACCCCGGCTTGGCCGGCTCTTTTCAGCGCAGGAAGACCAACCCGGGGCTGGTCAATTTGTCGTGCTCAGCTACGCGTTCTGGGCAAACCACTTCGGCGCCGACACCCACATCATTGGCAAGCCCCTCCAGATTGACGGAATGCCTTATACCGTGGTCGGCATAATGCCAGTTGGGTTCAATGGATTTGATGACAAGGAATTGCTGTGGACGCCGCTGCAGTTGCGCCGCGACAGCGGAATGGGTTCTTCTCCGAACGTCCACTGGTTGAGCGGAGTTATGCGCTTGCCCGATGGGACAGGCCTGAAGCAGGCGCGCAGTGAACTGGATTCCGTGGCGTCTCGTCTGCATCGGGAAAATCCTGGCGGTGACGCCGGGTTTGGCGTCTTCCTGCAAACGCTGAACGACGCTTTTACGAGCGGAGTACGTCCAGCGCTGCTTATGCTGATGGGTTGCGTCGGCTTTGTGCTGCTCATCGCCTGCGCCAATGTCGCGAATCTGTTGCTCGCCCGTGGAGCGGCACGTCAGCGGGAGATGGCAGTGCGCACGGCACTTGGAGCATCTCGTTCTCGCATTCTTCGTCAATTGCTCACGGAAAGCGTTCTTCTCGCAGGCGCGGGTGCGGCCGCCGGAATCGCGATTGCGTTTCTGCTTTTGCGCGCCATACTCGCCATCCATCTTTCCCAGGTCCCTCGCATTGAGCAAGCCAGCATCGATGGCATGGTCTTAGGCTACGCAGTTCTGACATCGATGGTGGTGGGAATCCTATTCGGACTCGCGCCTGCTATCGAGGCGTCCAGGATCAACCTCAACGATGGTTTACGTGAGCAGGTCAGCGCGGCAAGCCGCGGGTTTGGACGGAAGGGTTCGATTCTCGTGATCACGGAAACCGCATTGTCGTGCATGCTGCTGATTGCCACAGGGCTTGCTTTGCGGAGCCTCTGGTCGCTGAGAAATGTGGAACTCGGCTTCGCCCCAGGAAGCGTTCTAACCCTGCGCATCGCAGCGCCTTCGCAGCTTGACGTGCAAAGCATCCCGGATTTCTATCGCCACATGGTGGACAAGATTCGGGCGATTCCGGGGGTTGAATCTGCGGCCGTTGCCCGGGACTTTCCTTTGGGCGGCACCGACCCTTCCACGCCCATCCTGACGGAGGGTAAAACGCCGGCACCAGCGGAGGGAGAAATCGTCACACGCTACCGGGCTGTGGGCGACGACTATTTTCGAACCCTGCAAATCCCGTTGCAGCAGGGGCGAGTCTTCGATGCACGGGATACAGGCGGTTCACCCGCAGTTGCGATCGTCAGCGAGAGCCTGGCGCGCAAATACTGGCCTGGAGAGAACGCGGTTGGCAAGCGGCTGAAGCCGAAGATCGCAGGGAGTTCGTGGTGCGTGGTGATCGGCGTGGCCGCGGATGTCCGCCACTGGGGCACTGATGTGGACATTGAACCGACCGCATACTATCCGTATAGCCAGGTTCCGGAGAGCTTGCGATCGCTTGTCGAGGCCAACATGGGAATCGCAATTCGCAGCCGCATGGCTCAAAGCGAACTCCTCCATTCGATCAGCGCGGCGGTGGCAGCCGTCAATCGGAACATACCCGTCTACGACGTCAGGACGATGGATGCAATGCTGTCTGACTCCGGATCGTTGCGCAACTTCGATCTGACCCTCCTTGCGGCGTTTTCTCTCCTGGCGCTCTCTCTGGCCGCCGTCGGGGTCTACGGAGTGATGGCCTTTTCAGTCTCGAAGCGCACGCGGGAGATCGGCATTCGTATGGCGCTCGGGGCAACTTCCCGGGATGTGATGCGCCTTGTTCTTCGCGACGGCGCAAGGCTGGCGATTGCGGGATCGAGCCTCGGCGTGGTCTGCGCATTTTTCCTGCGAAAGATTATGGCTACTTTTCTTTTTGGACTGAGCGCCATTGATCCCATCGTCCTGTCGATCGTGCCCTGTGTCATGGTGGTGATTCTCCTGGCTGCTTGCTGGCTGCCAGCGCGACGATCGGCCAGGATCGATCCGATAGCTGCCCTGCGTTATGAGTAAATGCCTGCGCTGAAACCCGCGGTCAGACTTCTGCCGCGGCGACATCGTTCCGGACATAAGCTTTGATCGTAGCCAGCGGCGTTTGGGAGTCTTCAGCGGGTCGAACGATGTATGGTCCCACCGACGCAGGCACGATAAACGTCTCGGCATAGTGAATGGTCATCGGCGGAAAGGCGCACGTGGGGCTTTCGACAATAGCCTCGTCACCTTCCACAAGATTCAGGACGTTGAGGTTTCCCTGGGTGTGGTGAGCCACAGGCGCGGTGAACCAATGGCGCCTTGTCTCGATGAATTGAAGGGGGTGGAGGCCGGTGCGTTCCTCGTACCATCCGTCGCCCGATGCGACTGTCACCTCCTGATCGATAAGGTGCCGGCGCACCCACTGCGTAGTGCGGTTCCATTGAATATTTTTGAGGCCGTGCTCGATATGTATGGGCCGCGGCAAGCCGTTGAGTCCGAGGCGTCCCCAATCCCACAGCTTGAAGGTGAAGATATACGGTGTGGCACTGATCTCGAGGACCAGGCTGTCGCGGCCCGAACAATGCACCGTACCGGCGGGAATGAGGAAGTGCGCGTGCTTGCGCGCCGGCCAAACGTTCACATAATGCCCGGCAGGAAACGGGTGGCCTCCACTCTGGGCGGCGCGCAGGTCGGAAGCCATGGCGTCTTTATCGATACCTTCGCGCAACCCGAGGTAAACCGTAGCGCCGGGCCCGGCGTCGAGGAGGTAATAGCTCTCGTCCTGGGTATAAGGCATCGCGAACTGATCCCGGATATAGCCGCGCAGCGGATGAACCTGCAGCGAAAGGTTTCCGCCTTCCATCGTGTCGAGGAAATCGAACCGGATGGGGAACTCGGCACCGAACAGTTTCATGACGAGGCCGCCGAGCAATCGTTCGGGTTGTTGATGGACGAGAGTCAGTGCGGGCAGTTCAAACTCACGCTCGCCGAAGCGCAGAATCAGGCTGTTCTCTTCGGGTACACAATCGAAACACCAGGCGTAATTCGGAGGGCCGTCGGGCAAGTCGAATTTGCGCCGCATCCACTGACCACCCCACGGGCCCGGATCAAAGAACGGCACCACGCGGAATGGCTGTTGGCTTACGGTCGCGAGCGCATTACGAAATGTGCCACCGGGGAGCAGTGCGGGTTGTTCAGGGAGATTGCCATCGATCCAGAAGTCGATTCGGTGGTAGAGTTGGTCCTTGCGACGATCGGCGGCTCGCCAGTCCAGAAAGAATGCCCTCTTATAGAGCTGTCCAGCGGGAGCGCCGGCATTGTCGAGGCCGAGATTCGGGATCAGCCCGCGCCGCTGGCGTTGCTGGATTTCCCAACGCGCCACGTCAACGTAAAGCAACAGATCATAGTCGGGCAGAATGATTGTGGCGCCAGTTCCGATCGCGACGATCGTGCCGGTTGCGACAGTCGTCTTCCGGCGGGCGTCGTTCACGAGAGCGGGGTCGAAGAACTCTTCGAGTTCGTGCGGCTCCATACAGGCGAACACCGGATCATTGCCGAGCATGGATGCGAACTTTGTCTCGATATCGCTGGGCGACAGCATCGCAGCCGGAGATTCCAGCAGGAGCTGCGGCGAGAATGCCGGTACGAGATTGCGAAGCAGAGGCTCAAGCGCAACCCCGGGATAACATTCCATCGCAATACGTCGGGCAATTGGGCGGGAACGCAGGATATCAATCAACTCGCTCCATCCCGCCGCACAATCACGACTGTCTTGCGAGATGGTTACAACAGGACGCTTATCGTATTTGGAAGTATTCTTCAAAGATGCGACTCGAGATGAGTGGCCACTCAGGCCATGCATGGACACAGCAAGATTTTCAGCTAATTGCTGCGAGCTTTGCAAACAAGCGGCGCTACAAGACGGAATGGGATCGCTGCAAGCATGCATGATTGTGCTCGCGATCGCGACGGTTGCTTGACTGCGATCACTTCAAGGGATGATGCTGTCGATTAACAAAGGAGAATGATTGACACCAGGCGCCTCCAGCCGCAGCACTGCGAAGACGCCGGTTTTCGTGCTTTTTGTCGCGGCCAGCACCGCCATCGCCGGGCTGCTTTTCGGCTATGACACAGCGGTCATCAACGGAGCACTCCCCTACCTCAAGGCCGACTTCCAGCTGAGTCCACTGGCCACGGAATTAACGGCGGCGGTGTTGCTGTGGGGTTGCGCCCTTGGGGCCGGCACCGCTGGCTACATCAGCGACCGCTTCGGACGCCGTGTCGTCCTGCTGGTTTCCGGGGTCCTGTTTTGCGTGTCGGGGTTGGGGGCCGCGTTCGCGATCGAACTTTGGCACCTCATCGCGGCGCGAGCCGTGGGCGGACTGGCAATTGGATGCGCCTCTCTGATCGCGCCCCTCTACCTGGCGGAAATCGCGCCGGCACGGGTGCGCGGACGATTGGTTACGCTTTACCAGTTGGCCATCGTCGTCGGGATCCTTGTAGCGTTTATCTCGAACTATGAGCTGGCCCAAGTTGCGGTCGGAAATTGGCGGTGGATGTTCGGCCTGGGAGCAGTTCCGGCCCTTTTCCTCTGCCTTTCACTACTTTGGATCCCTGAAAGTCCGCGATGGCTACTGCAGGTTGGCAAGCATGAACAGGCTCGTGCCATCCTTCAAAGGATCTCCTCGCCGGAAGAAGTGGAAGAAGAAATCGAAACCATCACACACACCATCTCCTCTGAAGCCGCCGGATCGTATCGCCAGTTGTTGAGCCAGGCGCTTCGCAGGCCCATTGTGCTTACGGTGATGCTGGCCATCATCCAACAGTTCACAGGCATCAACACAGTGCTCTACTACGGTTCCATCGTCTTCGGCGAGCATGCCGGAGCGAGCGCACAGCAGGCCATTGCGATGAACGTGCTGGTTGGAATCGTGAACCTGTTGTTGACAATTGCGGCGCTGGTTGCCATCGATCGTTTTGGACGAAGACCACTCCTGCTGGTGGCCACGGCGGGAATGGGCGTGTGTCTTTCGGTGTTTGCAGTGGCGCTACATTGGCTCCCTGGCCATCCCGCGGTCATGCTCGGGGCTGTGCTGGGGTATGTCGCGTTCTTCGCTTTCGGGTTAGGGCCGGGAGTGTGGGTATGCCTCGCGGAGCTGTTTCCCAACAACATCCGTGGCCGCGCCATGTCTCTTGCCACGGTGGTATTGTGGCTTGCCGTTTCCGTTGTTACCGCGACCTTTCTCAGCCTGATCCAGTTGCTCACGGCCGCCGGCGTGTTTCTGGGTTATGCGCTGATCTGCGGGGCATCGTTCGTGTATATCTGGTTGCGCCTGCCGGAGACGAAGAATCGCACCCTGGAGGACATCCAAACGATGTGGCTTTCTACGGAGGCGGATACGCCAAGTTCGATTCGTTGATGGACCCTGATTGCGGGAGCGACCCGCACCGTAGAGTGAAGATGCGGTCTGCCCGGAGGTTGCGGCTTTTCGAGGGTGGACTCGGTTGGCGAAAAGAAGCATAATTACGTGGTCTGAAACGCTGGCTGGTTCTCCCCATTCGAAACTGTCCCCGACGTGCCAGCGGAGCCAGGCGAGTTCAAGGTGCAACCAGCCGAAGTCTGTCGGCGGGACGGCGTGCGTTGCGGAGGAGGCCGATTTTTCTTCTTCGCGATCGAAGTCGGAAACTGGAGGTTACGGGCAGTGGAATATCAGCTAAAGCGCATTTCATCCGCTGGGATCGCCGAAGCCATCGCCAAGGCGGAACTCTATCGGTCGCTCAATGAACCGGAAGAGGCGGAGTCAATTTGCCGCGACATTTTGAACATTGAGCCGAACCACCAGTTTGCTTTGCGATTACTAGGGCTCGCCCTGACCGATCAGTTCACCGGACGGGGCTCCGATCGTTACAGGGAAACGGAACAGGTTTTTGAGCAGCTTTCCGATGAGTATGAGCGGCTCTACTACAGCGGGATCTTGTGCGAACGACGGGCGAAAGCACAGTTGAATGCAGGGACGCCACGTCATTCGGTGCTGGCTCTCTTCCAGGAGGCTCTGGGATACTTCGCCTCGGCGGAGAGGCTGCGTCCGTCGGGAAACGACGATGCCATCCTGCGCTGGAATCGATGCGTTCGGCTTCTGCAGAACCCGGCTTATGGGTGGGACGAACTGGAGCAGGAACTGGTGGCGTTCGATGCCCACGACGCTCCGCCGCGATAGCGACGGATGCGGCCGCAAATCTGTTCGTCAAAGGATCCGGAAGAGCGCCTTCAATGGATCGAAGTACTTGTCCACCACCCGCTCCTTGAGCGGGATGATCGCGTTTTCTGTAATCGTGATTGACTCGGGGCACACCTGGCGGCAGCAGGTGGTGATGTTGCAGTAACCGATGCTGTGCCGGTGTCTCAGGTCGGCGACGCGGTCTTCGGTGTCGAGCGGGTGCATTTCCAGCGCGGCCGCATAAACCAGCAGGCGCGGACCAATGAACTCGTCATGCTTGTGGTGTTCCCTGAGGACGTGGCAAACGTCCTGGCAGAGGAAGCATTCGATGCATTTGCGAAATTCCTGAACGCGTTCGACGTCGGCCTGCTGGATGCGCCAGGTGCCGTCGGGCGCATCGGGCGGCCGGGGGTTGAATTTCTTGATGGTCATTTTGGCCCGGAAGTTCCAGGAGACGTCGGTGACCAGGTCGCGGATCACGGGAAATGTGTGCATCGGCTCAACGGTGACTGGTGAATTCAGATCGATGTCACTGAGCCGGGTCATGCACATCAGGCGGGGCATGCCGTTGATTTCGGCGGAGCATGAGCCGCACTTGCCGGCTTTGCAATTCCATCTCACGGCGAGGTCGGGCGCCTGCTGGGCCTGGACGCGATGCACAGCGTCGAGAACGACCATGCCTTCTTCGACCGGGGTTGAATAATCCTGGAATCCGCCGCCTTGCGGGCCTCCGCGCCAGATTCGAAACGTAGCTGGTGTGGGCATGTGCTTTTGCCTCCGGGCTACTTCATCTCTTTGACCACAGCATTCAACTCGTCGGGCAAGGGAGTCAGGGCGCGCTTCTCCACCAGCATTTCGCCGCCGTCTGCGCGCTTGATGATGATGTTGTATTTTCCCCATTCCGCGTCCTTGTCGGGAAAGTCTTCGCGGAATTGAGCGCCGCGGCTTTCCTTGCGCAGCAGCGCCGCACGGGTAACGGCCTCGGACACGATCACCATATTTCCAATGTCAATCGCAGTGTGCCAGCCGTTGTTGTACTCGCGATTGCCTGCGATGCCGGTTCGTTCCGCACGCACGCGCAACTGGGCAATGGCTTCGAGCGCACGTTCCATTTCGTTTTCCATGCGGACGATGCCGACGAGGTCCTGCATGGTGTCCTGGAGGTCATATTGAATCTGATAGGGGTTCTCGCCCAGGGGTCCGCGCTCAAAATGCGCCAGGGCCGAGCCTGCGATGTTTTGAATCTCATTCTCGTCGACCGCGGCTGGGCCATTGCCTTTCGCGAACTCCGCCGCATAGCGGCCGGCGCGCCGTCCAAACACAAGCAGGTCCGAGAGGGAATTTCCTCCCAGGCGATTCGCACCGTGGAGACCGGCTGCGACTTCTCCGGCGGCGAACAATCCGGGAACGGTGGACATCTGCGAATCGCCATCGACGCGAATTCCGCCCATCATGTAATGGGTTGTCGGGCCGACCTCCATGGGCTCCTTTGTGATGTCGAGATCCGCAAGCTGCTTGAACTGGTGATACATGCTGGGGAGCTTGCGCTTGATATGTTCGGCCGCCTTAGGCAAACGGTCCTTGATCCAGGAGATATCGAGAAAGACGCCTCCGTGCGGCGATCCGCGGCCGGCCTTGACTTCGCGATTAATGCATCGCGCCACGTGGTCCCGGGTGAGCAATTCGGGAGGACGGCGCGCATTCTTGTCTCCCTGCGTGTAGCGCCAGCCCTCTTCCTCGGTGTCGGCGGTCTGTTCCTTGTAGTTGTCGGGGATGTCGTCGAACATGAAGCGTCGGCCTTCGCGGTTGCGCAAAACACCGCCTTCGCCGCGCACTCCTTCGGTAACCAGGATGCCGCGAACGCTGATCGGCCACACCATACCGGTGGGATGGAACTGGACGAATTCCATGTCCTGGAGTTCGGCGCCCAACGCGATACGCAAGAGCGAGGCCGTCGCCGGTATATTCCCAACTGTTGCTGGTGATTTTGAAGGCGCGCCCGATCCCGCCGGTGGCCAGCACCACGGCTTTCGCTTCCCATAGCTGGAAGCGGCCGCGTTCGCGGTCGTATCCGCATGCTCCGGCAACGCGCCCGCCATCGAGCAGCAGGCTCAACACGGTGCACTCCATGTGGACTTCCATGCCCGCGTGGATGCCGTGGTCCTGAAGCGTGCGGATCATCTCGAGGCCGGTGCGGTCGCCGACGTGGGCCAGGCGCGGATACCGGTGGCCGCCGAAGTTGCGCTGCAGGATTCTGCCGTCGGCAGTGCGATCGAAGAGCGCGCCCCATGCCTCCAGTTCGCGGACACAGTCCGGAGCTTCTTTGGCGTGCAACTCGGCCATGCGCCAGTTGTTGAGATATTGGCCGCCGCGCATAGTGTCGGCGAAATGAACGCGCCAGCTATCGCGATCGTCGACATTGGCGAGGGCGGCGGCGATGCCGCCTTCGGCCATTACGGTGTGGGCCTTGCCGAGCAGCGACTTGCAGACTACTCCCACCTTGGCACCGGTGGCGGCGGCTTCGATGGCGGCGCGCAGGCCGGCCCCGCCGGCGCCGATCACTAATACGTCGTAGGAGAATCGTTGAAATTCCGGCATCTACAGGATTCTCCAGTCGTGCCAGATACCCATCGAACAGAGGCGGACGTATATGTCGGAGAAGGCGACCCACAGCAGACTCGCCCACGCCCACTTCTTGTGGTTGCAGTTCAGCCAGCTCACAAATTCGTAGAACCGTTGCCGGATCGGGTGTTCGGAGATACGGTCGAAGGTGCCACCGATGAGGTGCCGGAAGGCATGACACCCAAAAACGTATCCAGCCAAAAGAACAACATTCACGATAAGGACGAGGGTACCTATCCCGATTCCGAAGCCATCAGGAAAGAAGAATGCCCGGACCGCGTCGTAGGCCAGGAATCCCCAAACAACGTAGGAGAGCCGCAGGAAGTAGCGGTGAAAGTTCTGCAGGATAAGCGGGAAGCTGCGCTCGCCAAGATAGGTTTTGCGCGGCTCGCCCACGGCGCACGCCGGAGGGTCGGCCCAGAAGGATTTGTAGTATGCACCGCGGTAGTAGTAGCAGGTCAGACGGAACAGGCCCGGTATCCAAAGAATCAGCAGAGCGGGAGAGAACGGAAGGAAGCGGGGATACCAGGCCGGCTTCGGGCCAAACATCGCATGCGGCGAACTGCCGAAAAGTTCGGGTGAGTAAAACGGGGATATATACGGTCCGAAGGTGTAATGGGCATTCTGGAATGCAGCCCAGTTGGCGTAGACGAGGAACGCACCGAAGCCCAGGAAGATGGCGGCCGGCGACAACCACCACGAGTCACGGCGCGATGTCTGGCCAAACTTTCCGTCTTTCCACACTACGTCGGGAGCCGACATCATCCCTCCCTGGCGGAGGGATGTCAAAGCTAGTGCCCTTTCCGCCGATGGCACCGAATTGTATAGTACGCGCGGCGCGACTCGCCACAACTGATGCATGATGGAAGGGATGGAACATCGCGACGAAGAAGAGTCAGACAGCCCGCTGCACTTTACGCATCGGCTCACCAGCGCAGCGGACTATGCGCGTACGCTGCATATTGAGCGGCGCAAAGGTACGGGCATTCCCTACATTGCCCACTTGTTTGGAGTGGCCTCGTTAGTGATGGGTGAAGCAGGGCCGAACGGGTTTCCCGTCACGGAAGACATGGTGATCGCGGCGCTGTTGCATGATGCGGTGGAAGATCACGGGGGCGCGGAGCGACTTGAGGATATCCGGGTGAACTTTGGAAGTAACGTGGCTCGAATGGTGGAAGGGCTCTCCGACAGTCTCGCCGCAGACTCGAATGACAAGGGCCCATGGGAACAGCGCAAGCGGGAATATATCGACCGGCTGCGCAGCGAAGCGGCCGACGTTCGCCTGATTTCAGCGGCGGACAAACTCTATAACGCGCGTTCGATTCTGGAGGACTATCGCTTGATCGGGGCGGAGATCTGGCGCCGGTTCAAGCGCAGCCGCGATCTGCAGATCTGGTATTTCGAAACCATCCTGGTCGAATTCAAATCATCGAATCCGAGCCGGATCGTTGCCGAACTGGAACGGGTTGTCGCGGAATTGAAACAGATCAGCGCTGGCGATGCGGAGCACAGCGGGTAGGCCGCGCGGCTATCGAGGGATGGCACTGATCCGGTGGTAAACTCAGCCATGCCGCTTCCATCATCGGAAATCAAATCCATTTCAGACCCGGATACCGCCGGCAGGACCAGTGTGTTGA
Source organism: uncultured Acidobacteriota bacterium (assembly GCA_963730805.1). GTDB lineage: Bacteria > Acidobacteriota > Terriglobia > Terriglobales > Acidobacteriaceae > Telmatobacter. The sequence goes on from CAVSTL010000006.1 coordinate 88,691, forward strand.
AGGCGGCGGCGCGCTATGCTGAGGAATATCTTGAAAGCGTTGGTGCCCGGCGTGTGGTTCCACCGCCGGAAGCGGTTGCGGGGCTCGACGAACTGCGGGGGGCTCTGCCGCTCGAACGGACAAGGCCGGAGGCGGTGCTCGATCTGCTGGCTCGGCTGGGTTCGCCGGCCACCGTGGCCAACAGCGGCGGCCGCTATTTCGGTTTTGTTAACGGAGGCTCGGTGCCGGCAGCGCTTGGCGCCGCGTGGCTGGTCAGCGCATGGGATCAGAATGCGGCGATGCGCGTGCAATCGCCCGTCGCCATCGTTTTGGAAGAAACCGCGCTCGACTGGGTGCGGCAGATGCTCGGGTTACCGAGTGGATGCGGCGGCGCGGTGGTAACCGGGGCGACCATGGCGAATTTCTGCGGCCTGGCCGCGGCGCGACATGCGCTGCTGGAGCGTGCCGGCTGGGATGTGGAGAATGACGGGCTGTTTGGAGCGCCGCCCATCACCGTCGTAATCGGCGAGGAAGCGCACAGCTCGTTGATCAAGGCGCTCGGCATGCTGGGACTGGGGCGCAACCGCGTGGTCCGCGTCCCCGTGGATGGGCAGGGTCGAATGCGCGCCGATGCGCTGCCGCATTTGAACGAGAGGACGATTGTGTGCCTGCAGGCGGGCAACGTGAATACCGGCGCTTTCGATCCTGCCGGGGCAATCTGCCCTGAAGCGCGCGCAGGCGGGGCATGGATCCATGTGGATGGCGCTTTCGGATTATGGGCAGCGGCTTCTCCGCAATACCGGCACCTGGCCCATGGATTCGAACTGGCGGACTCGTGGGCGACCGACGGCCACAAGTGGCCCAACATCGGGTATGACTGCGGCATCGCGCTGGTGCGGGAACCGGCTACGCTGAAAAGCGCCATATCGATCCAGGCGGCTTATCTCATGCAGGGCGAGCAGCGGGAGCCGTCGCACTACAACCCGGAGCTTTCCCGCCGCGCCCGCGGGGTGGAACTATGGGCGGGATTGCGATCGCTGGGGCAAGCGGGGATGGCGGAGATCGTGGAACGCACGTCGAGTCACGCCAGACGCTTTGCTGAAGGACTGGGGGCAGCTGGTTACCAGGTGCTGAATGACGTGGTGATCAACCAGGTGCTGGTTTCGTTTGGAAGCGCGGAGCGGACGCTGCGGGTCGTAGCTCGGGTGCAGAGCGAAGGGACATGCTGGTGCGGACCGACGGTCTGGCAGGGGCACACAGCCATGCGCATCAGTGTGTCTTCCTGGGCCACAACCGAGGCAGACGTTGACTTGAGTCTTCAGGCGATGCTGAAAGCGGCAACGGATGAGCGGCGCACGTCCAAATAAAGTGGAATTCTCAGGCCATCCCGGATCGCTCGTGTCGAAGGGGGACAGCGAATCTCTCATCCGGGCGGTGGAGCGCGCCACCTCCGACCCCGAGGCGGGAATCTTCGGGCCGGGCTCGATGAGTTGGAGGATCAACCGCGAGTCGGCGCTGTTTCTGGGGGCAGGGCGGGCGGCGTTGCTGCAACTTGCGCATCCCTGGGTGGCCACTTCGCTCGAGCAGCATTCCAAGGTGATGTCGCGGCCCATTGAACGCTTCCACAACACATTCCGCATCGTGTTTGCGATGATCTTCGGGTCGCTCGAGCAGGCTGTTGCGGCCGCGCGCCACCTCCACACCGTGCACACCCACATCCGCGGAGAGATGGCGGCGGACATCGCGGCTTATCGGAGCGGATCGCGATATGAGGCCAATGATGTCGCCGCCCTGCGGTGGGTGTTCGCCACGCTGATCGAGAGTGCGGTGCTGGCGTATGAATGTGCATTGGGACCGCTGACAGCAAGCGAACTGGCAGCGTATTTCGCCGACAGCCGGACGCTGGGTGGTTTGTTTGGCCTGCCCGTGTCGGAATTGCCGGATGATTGGGCAGGCTTTCTTCAGTACTGCCGCGGGATGGAGAAGTCGAACCTGGTTGGAGTAAGCCCGAATGCTCGCGCGATGGCGCAAGATCTGCTGGCGGGCGCGGGCTCATGGATCAAGCCTCCCCATTGGTACCGCGCGCTGACGACGGAGTGGCTGCCGGAACGGTTTCGGGTGGAATTTGAACTTGCGTTTGGCGATGACAATCGCCGGGCCGCGGAAGGGGCGAAACGATGGCTGCGCCGCGTCTATCGCCGGCTTCCCGGCACCGTGCGCTTCATTGGTCCGTGGCATGAGGCGCAGGCCCGGCTGAGGGGGAACCCAATCGGAATGGTGGGCCGAACCACGAACCGGTTCTGGATAGGACAATTGCGGCTGCCGTTCGCGGACCGGAAAAGTCCCGCGTAGTACTGTTGTGGCGACGTTCATTCAGGCTTTGCGCCGCACCGGGCAAGCGACGAGAATAGCGAGATGAAATTTTTCAAGACCGGAATATGCGTTCTGCTCGCAGCCTTTTGCTTCGCCCACGCGGGGAGAGCCCTGGAGAAGGAGCCAGCGTCGGTATATCACGCACGCCGGGTGGCGCTGGCTGGCCAGCTCCATGGCGGCATGGCGGTGCTGTTCGCTGCCGAGGAAGCGCAAATCGACTTGATGCCGTACCGGCAGGATGAGGACTTCTATTATTTGACCGGGTGGAATGAGCCCGGGGCCGCGCTGCTGGTGGTTGCGGAGCCCGAGAACTCACAGTCGCCCGGCGGGGAGAAATACGCTCCGCGGAAATATTGCGAAATCCTGTTTCTGCCCACGCGCAATCTTCGCCTGGAGAAATACACCGGTGTGAAGCTGGACGCGGCCACCCCCGGCGCAGCGCAGAATGCCGGGGTTGACGAAGTGAAGCCGATGACGGAACTGCCGGGAGTATTGAATGGGCTGATTGCCGGCGACCGGCGGCTCAATTCGCGCATCTGGGGCCTTCCCGATTCCAGCCAGACGAAGGCGGTGCTGGAGTTCACCGCTGCGACTCTCGGAAGCGGAAGCGAACCGGCGATCCACGATGTGCGGCGGCCGGTGCAGCAACTGCGGGTAGTCAAGGACGCGGGCGAGATCGAGTTGCTGAAAAAAGCCAGCGATGCCTCGATTGCCGGGCAGCGGGCGATGATGAAGGCGGTGAAGCCGGGGGCGACGGAGCGCGCAGTCGCGGGCCGGATGACGGCGGCGTGGCTCGAGGCGGGTTGCGAACGCGCTTCGTATGCTCCTGTGGTGGGCTCGGGCATCAACTCGACCACCCTGCATTACTCCGAGAACTCGGCCACCATGCAGGATGGAGACGTGGTGACGGTGGACGCGGCATGCGAGTACTCGATGTACGCCTCGGACATTACGCGCACCGTCCCGGTGAACGGACATTTCACCGAGCGGCAGCGGGAGATCTTCGACATCGTTCTCGGCTCGCAGAGGGCCGCCATCGATGCATTTGTGGCGGGCAAGTCGAAGATCAACGACCGCGATCGTCTCGATCCCGATTCGCTCGACAATGCGGCCTACGACTATATCAACACGCATGGGAAGGACCTGCATGGCGAGCCGCTGGGCAAATACTGGCTGCACGGCCTTGGACACATGGTCGGGATCGACGTGCACGATCCTGCCGATTATCCGGCGGTGCTGAAGCCGGGCATGGTGTTTACGATCGAACCGGGGGTGTACATTCCGGAAGAGAAACTGGGCGTGCGGATGGAATGCGTGTTCCTGGTCGGGGAAGACGGCAAGCTGGTGGATTTGACGGCGGCCTTGCCGCATACCGCCGATGAGATCGAGGCGGCGATGAAGAAAAGCGGTGGACAGTGAATCGCGGCCAGTGAGTTGGTGAAGTGGTGGAATCGGAAATCGAAAATCTAACCTTTGTATTTCGGGAGCAACTGGTTGCGCTGCTGGCGGAGTGCGGGCGGGGGCGGCGCGGCTTGTTTTCGGAGCACGAACATCTGGGCGGGGAGGAAGATCGCGGCTGGCCGGAAGCGGGGCGACTGCGAGAACTGGCTGCGGCGTTGCAATCGATCCTGGCGCAGTCGGGGGAGCGCAGTGCGCTGTGCGATGAGTTTCTGGAACTCTGCACCATTCATGGGGAATACGATCCCGGTGAAGGGCGGCTGGCACGGGCGTTCCTGGCGCGGATCGAAAAGGGCGAGGTCGGCACCCCTATCGAACCGGAGCGGAAGCCCTGGTGAAAGCTCTACCAGAACTCCGAAGCGACTATGTGGGCGTGACCGGATTTGCCGTCAACGACCGGAACTTCCAGCACCAGTTCGAAATTTTTGTTGGCCCATTTCGCGGGGGCGGCGGCGCTGATCTGCTCGAGGTACTCAGGGGTGGAGACGAATTCGCCAGCGCTTTCGGTAGCTCCGGCGCCAAGGCCGGCGATGACCGTAACGAAGCCCTCGGTGAGGTCGCTGTGGAGGCGCGCCACAATCGCATAATCCCGGGAATTGACCGTGGACGGCTTGGTGAAATCGAAGTTCCACATCGATCCGGGATGGCGGTGGTCAATAATGCTGCCCAGCGCGGTTGAGCCGTCTGCAGCAATTTGCTGGCGCACGAGCGAGAAACGCAACGGCGTGAGGATGCGCCCGGACCATGCATTTCCAAACGCGGAAATCAGGACGACCGGGCGCTTGCGCAGATCGTCGAGCGAAGTGGTAGCGGAGGTCTGGATGCGATAGGCCTGGTGATGCACGTCGAGCAGGCCGCTGATATGGGTGAGGGCCAGCGCATCGTTCAGCGAGAGGTGAACGTGGCTATGGCTGTCAAGGGGCAGAGCGGGATTCGCGGCCTGGCCTCCGAGCGGGCTGCCGACCACGATGAGTACCGGGTCAGGGGAACCGAGGAATGGGCGCCACATGGATTGGAGCGGGGAAGTAGACCAGGTCCAGAACCATACAGCGAGAACGGCGATGAGAAGGACGAGGGCGATCGCACCACCAAAAATCCAGTAGCGAGCGATGGGGTGGGGGTGGCCCTGGTCCTGGCTGCCTGCGGCGATTGTCTCGTGGCGGGCAGCGGCTCCGTTCGGGGCTGGTTCCTGTAGGGGGAGCGCCGTAGGCATGACCGGAAAAAGCCGGGACATAGGAACCTGGGGGCAATTCGATACGCAGTTCCTGCTCGGTTCCTTCGTCGTGGTAGTAGAGGGCGATGCGTTTACGTACTTCGCCGGCGGTGATGCGCACTACCGGGTCGGCGCCGGTGTCGTAGTCGTGCGGTCTCTTGAAAACCTCGATGCCCAGGATGCGTTCTTTCAGGCTGTCGAGATCGCCTTCGAGGGTGCGGCGAACGACGTGGGCAAGGAACGCGGGATATCGCCGGCTGTTGCGGAAATGGTGGCTCTTCAGCATTCGATCGAGCTGCTGAAGAACGGCCTTGCCGTCGACCGCAGGCGGAGCCTCGCGAATCCAGCCTTCCGATTGATCCTGCATTCGGGGGGAACCCTCAGACACTGGCTTCAGGATAGCCGATGGTCGGGGAAGCTGTACAACGCTCGAACTCTAAGGGTGATACCGCTATCTGGAACGCTAGGGCACCCTGGGACGAAGGGGATGGGCCAGGTCGAAGGTGGAAAAGCGTTTGTTCTGGCCGGTGATCTCGGAACGGAGCTCGTGCCATAACTCATTGGGGATCTTGAGGAAGACCTCCACCACAGAGGGGTCGAACTGGGTGCCGGAGCAGCGCAGGATTTCCTGGCGCGCGGAATCAAAACTGCTGGCTTTGCGGTAGGGACGGTCGCTGGTGATGGCGTCGAGGGTATCGGCGACGGAGAAGATGCGCGCTCCGATGGGGATCTCGCCGCCCCGCAATCCGTTGGGATAGCCGCTTCCGTCGTAGTGCTCCTGATGGCAAAAGACGATTTCCGCGGCTCCGCTGAGGAAGGGGATCTTGCGCAGGATGTGGAAGCCCCGTGTGCAATGTTCGCGCATGACTTCCTGCTCGTCCGGATTCAGGGCGGCAGGCTTTCTCAGGATGTCGTCGGGAATGGCCATCTTTCCGATGTCGTGCAGGAAAGCGCCGCGAGCGATGACTTTGATCTCCGCGGGGGAAATGCCCATGGCGCGCGCCAGCGCAATGGTGTAGGCGGTGACTCGCTTGGAGTGGCCCTCAGTTTCGGAGTCCTTCAGGTCCAGGGCGTCGCCAAGAGCCTCAAGAGTGATGTCGTAGGAGTGCTCAAGGTCTTCCATGGCCTGGCGCAGCATTTCGGTCCGGGCGCGAACGACCTGTTCGAGATTCTGCTGGTAGGTGTGCGTCTCCTGCAGGGCCTGGCGATGCTCAAGTGCGCGGACTACGGTGGCGATGAGGTGCTCGCGCTCAAATGGCTTGAGGAGGTAATCGTAAGCTCCGCGGCGCATGGCATCGATGGCTACGCTGATGTCGTGGATTGCTGAAACCATGACCACGGGGAGAGTGGGCTGATTGCCGCGAATGCGATCAAGGAGGATGATTCCGTTGCCGTCCTGCATGAGGATGTCGGTGAGGACGAGGTCGAAGGCGTTCTTTTCGAGGATCTCGAGAGCCTGGCGGCCGGAAGATGCCAGTTGGACGTCATAGCCCTGCCGTTCGAGCGCGGCTCCGATCATGGAACGGACGTGGCTTTCGTCGTCAACCACAAGAACGCGCGCGGGCCTGCGGGCCCGGCCAACCATGCGCGAGTCAAGATCTGCGGGCACTGGCATGGCGATGCTCCGCCCCTCCGCGCCTGTGAATTGAAGACCCAAGGCCAATCTCTCAAGAACTTCAGCGATCAAAAACTTCTCCGTTCGGACCTCATGGCTTACCTCATGGGGAAAGCCTTCAAGGGCATTTTCAATGGCGAGACCCTAAACAGATCGAGATGCGGTCCATCCTGGGATACGACCTATCGGGAGTCTTTGTTCCAGATCCGACCTGCAGCCTGTTAGGGTCATCGGATCAAAAGGAACAAATGTTTATATCCACTGAGGAAAAATTTACGTTCAATTATGGCAAAATTCTCGTCCGGCCGCAGTGTCGCATAGGGGACCATTGGAAATCGAATCGGCCTGGCAAAGACAACGGACGGACCTATGCAGGGGCGGAACTCGATGTCGCTCAGGCCTGCCTAGGAAGATTGCAATGAGAGTCCTGGTCTCGCTATCCGTCTGACAGATTATATTGCGGCGCCGGGCGGGACTCTGTACAACTTTGATCGCGTTTCGTACAACTTTTATTGGAGCCGGCGGCGAGGGATGTTTTCATGGGACGACATGGCCGTAACCAATTCAAAGAGCGTTAGTTATGGTGATTACGTTCCTTTCTGGCGAGCGCGGCGAGCCGTGGCCCAACCCTCCTTGGTGACCTGGTGCGCCCGGCCCACGGCAAGAGCGTTGGCGGGGACGTTTTTGGTGATACAGGATGCCGCTCCGATGAAGGCTCCGTCCTCGACGGTAACGGGCGCCACGAGGGTGGAGTCGCTGCCCACGAAGACATTTTTGCCGATCCGGGTGGCGTGCTTGTTTACCCCGTCGTAATTGCAGGTGATGACCCCGGCGCCGATGTTGGTGCCTTCGCCAACCTCGGTATCTCCAAGGTAGGTGAGGTGACTCGCCTTTGCCCCCTTGCCCAGCTTGGCTTTCTTGGTTTCGACGAAGTTGCCCACGTGGGCGTCTTCGCCGATTTCGCTTCCCGGGCGCAGATGGGCGAAGGGGCCGATCCTGGCGCCCGCGTCCACGGTGCTGTCGGCGAGGATGCAGCTCTGGCGGATCAGGACCCGATCGCCGATGGTGCAGTTTTCGATCACGGAAAAGGAGCGGATGTGGGCGCCGGCTCCGATGCGGGTACTGCCCAGGAGTTGGACAAACGGCTCGATGATGGTGTCCGGACCGATTTCGACGCCGGGGTCGATGACGGTGGTGTCAGGCCGGAAGATGGTCACTCCGGCCTCCATCAGGCTGGCCGCTTTCTGGGCGCGCGCCTGCGCATCGAGGGCGACGAGTTGAGCGATGTTGGGCTTTTCTGATGTGGTGGTCACAGGTTCACTGCTCCTTGTCCCCCGGGCCGCCGGGACCAGCAGGACCGGCCGGGCCTGGCCCCGGGCCGCCGGGTTGTCCCGGCTGCGGAATCGTAATGTCGATGGAGTGGACCGGGCCCAGGTTCAGGGTGTCCAGGGATGGCTTGATTTCGGATTCGTTGCCGACAACGAGCACTGCCAGTTGATTGGGGTGGATGTGTTTTTTGGCGGCCGCGGTGAGGTCGGCCAGGGTGACTTTGCGGAGGGCGGCTTCGTAGGTTTCGAGGTAGTCTGCGGGGTAGCCATAAAACTCCAGCCGTTCGCGCTCGGCAAGAACCTTTTCCTTGGTGTCGTAGCGGAACAGGAAGGTGTTGAGGATGTCGTCCTTGGAGCGGGTCAATTCCTCATCGGTGAACGGCCTGGTGTTGAGTCCGGCGATTTCTTCGAGAGCGAGCCTGGTGGCGTCCACGGTGGAGGCGCTTTGGGTCAGAACCTCTACGCGGAACATGGCGGGATGATCATAGGCGAACGCGTAGCCGCCGCCGACCGCGTAGGCAAGGCCTTTTTCGGTGCGGATCTTCTGAAACAGCCGGCTGGCGAAGCCTCCTCCGAGGATATCGTTCATCACCGCGAGCGAGGGAACTTCGGGGTCGTGGCGGTCGGTACCGAGGCCGACGATCTGCACATTCGACTGGTTTACGTCTTCCTTGTTGATGAAGTAGACGGCCTGCTTTGGTTCGTGGAAGGTGTCGTGGCGGGGGGAGGAGGAGGCGGCCGGCGGCAGGCTTTCAAATGCGGCGCGAAGGCGGGCTTCCATGGCGGCGGGGTCGAAATCGCCGCTGACTCCGATGATCAGCTTGCCCTTGATGGTGCGGTCGTGCCAGGCCTGCAGATCGGCGACGGTGACCTTGCCAATGGTGGCCAGTTCGGGCTGGCGCGTGTATGGGCTGTCGGACCCGTAGACCAGTTTGCCGGCTTCGCGGTCGGCGATCCCGGCTTCATCATCGTTGCGCCGGACGATGCCGGCGGCTTCCTGCTGCTGAGCCAGGCGGAGTTTCTGCTGGTCAAATTTGGGGTGGAGGAGCAAATCCAGAGCCAGGGAAAATACCTGGTCGGAATCGGCTTTGAGCGAGTCCCACGCCAGGGAAGTGGAATCGGCGCCGCCGCCGGTTTCGATGTGGGCGGCCTTGGCTTCAAGCAGGTCGTCCATGGCGTCTCCGTCCATTTTGGCGGTGCCGCTGGTGCGCCAGGTCTGGCCGTAGAGGTCAATCATCCCGGCTCTGGCGGCATCCTCGTCGCGCGAGCCGCCCGGGATCAGCACCGATCCATAGACAAATGGCAATTCGTGATCTTCCTGGAGGAAGATCACGATGCCGTTCTTGAGCTGAATGCGTTTGGGCTGCTGCGGTTTGAACTGGTGCAGCGGGTGAGTGGGGATCTTCTCCCAGGGTTTCTCCTGCTGGGCTGGGGCGGCGAGGGGAAAGAGCGTGGCGAATATCGTGGATGCAAGAAGGATTGCGGCGCGTTTGGGGCGAAGGACGGTCTTCATTGCGCGCCTCCCTTGTTGCCGACGGGCGCCTTGGTTTCGATCCAGGCGGCAGTGCGGTTGCTGTCGATGAAAACCTGGCTGGCGACGCGGCGGATGTCGGCTTTGGTCACCTTGTCGACTTTATCGAGCTGGTGGAAGAGCTCGCGCCAATCGCCAAACATGGTTTGGTACTCGGACAGCGCGTTGGCCAGGCCCTGGTTATCGCCGAGGCTGCGCAACAGGTCGGCGCGGGTGCGGGTTTTGTACATCTGCAATTCGTCGTCGGTCACGTCGGTGGTTTTCAACTTGTCGATCTCTTTGTGAATAGCGTCGCGCATTTCAAGGTAGGTGTGGCCGGGAAGCGGAACGGCTACGAAGGCGAACAGGCCGGGATACTTCTGGCCGGGGAAGCCGCTGAACCCTTCGGCGACGGCGGCAATCTGCTGGTCGCGGACCAGGCTGCGATAGAGGCGGGAGACGCGGCCGTTGGACATGATATCGCTTATGGCGTCGTAGACATTGTCATCGGGATCGCGATAGCTGGGCCGGTGGTAGCCCTCGAGATAAATGGGCTGGGTCTGCTCGCGGATGGCAACGGTTTTTTCCGCAAACTGTTTGGGCTCGACCGTGGTCATGTCTTCGGGCTTGGGTCCGCCGGGCACGCGGCTGAAATATTTCTCCAGGACCGGCATGGCTTCGGAGGCTTTGACGTCGCCGACGACGGAGATCACGATATTCGACCCGATGTAGTACTTCTTGTGGAATTCCATGGCCTCGGTAGCGGTGATCTGGCTGACTTCGCTGGGCCAGCCTACGCCGCTGCGGCCGTAGGGATGAGCCACATAGGCGGTGGCCACGAACTGCTCGAGGAGGCGGCCCTCGGGGTCGGAGTCGGTGCGCATGCGGCGTTCTTCGAGGACCACATTGCGCTCCTTGTAGAACTCGCGGGGAACCACGTCGGCAAGGCGGCTGCTTTCCAGCCAGGCCCAGAGTTCCAGGCGGTTTTCGGGCATCGACCAGAAGTATTGCGTCTCGTCAAGTGAAGTCGACGCATTCAGATCGTGGGCGCCGTTACGCTCGGCCACCTCGGTGAACTGGTTGGGAATGACGTACTTGTGGGCTTCGTCCTGGGCGGCCTGGAAGGCCTGTTCAAGCTCCTTCAGTTTGGCCTCATCGCGGCCGACGGGCTTCAGCTTCTCGGCTTCGTAGGCGCTCTCGGCGGCTTCCACTTTATCGAGGGCGACCTTTTCGGCGGGCCAGTCTTTGGTGCCGATTTCGGTGGTGCCCTTGAAGGCCAGGTGCTCGAACATGTGCGCCAGGCCGCTCTCCCCGGAGGGGTCGTTCACGTCGCCGGCGTCAATGAACGTGGAGTAGCTGAACACCGGGGCTTCAGGCCGTTCGCAGATGATGATGGTGAGGCCGTTGGGCAGAACCTTGGTGGTGATCTTCTGCTCGAAGCTTTTGAGATCCTGGGCCCCGGCGCCACGGCCGAGGGTTGCGACTGCGAGCAGCGCAAAAACAAACCCGCGAAAGCGGAAAAAAGTCGTCATCCATGCTCCTGATCGGGGACGAGGCAGCGCTTGTCCCGCACCTTCAAAGCTATTTTGCCGGGCCAAGGGCGTCAAACGGCGCTCGTCACAAGTCTCGGGTCACCAGTCCTGGTTTGAACGGGATACGGTCCAAATACGTATCCTGCTTGGGGTGGTGACGGATTGATGGGCAAATGGGTCTCGCGGCTTCTGGTTGTTCTGCTGGTAGTGGTGCTGCTGGGATGCGCCACGGTGTGGCTGGTGGAGTTTTATCCGCGCCATGGGTCGCATCCTCCATTGCGACTGGCCAAGGGAACCCTCGCCATCGAACACGCGCGCATCTATGTTTCGCCGACGGACCCCGTTATTGAGGACGGCACGGTGCTGGTGCGCGACGGGGTGATCGCAGGCGTGGGAGCGCAGATCGATGTGCCGCCGGACACGCAGATCGTGGCCTGCGATCACTGCATTGTTACGGCGGGATTCTGGAACACCCACGTGCATTTCACCCAGCCTGAGAAGTGGAGCATGGCGCAGTGGAAATCGGCGGCCAAGCTGAATCCGCAGCTTGCCGATATGTTCTTGAGCCGCGGTTTTACGACGGTCATTGATCTGGGTTCGAACCCCGCCGATACGTTCTCCATCCGTCGCCGCATCGAGCAGGGCAAACTCACCGGCCCATACATCTACACGGCCGGGACCGCGCTCTATCCGCCCCACGGAGTTCCGTTTTACCTGCGCGAAGCGATGCCGGGCTGGATGGTACACATGCTGCCGCAGCCTGATTCGCCGGAGCAGGCGCAGCGTATTGTGCGCAATAACCTCAACTCGGGCGCCGACGTCACCAAGCTCTTCACGGGGTCGTGGATCGAGCGCGGGCGGGTGCTGCCCATGCCGCTCAACATAGCCACGGCCGCTGTGACTACCAGCCATTTGAATGGGCGGATTGTCTTCGCGCATCCCAGCAGCCTTGCCGGTACCGAGGTGGCCATCCGCAGCGGCGTGGACGTGCTGGCGCATGTGCCCGACGATACGCGCGGCATCACTGCGGACCTGTTCGCCACCATGGTTCGCCAGAATATGGCCATATCGCCGACGCTCAAGATGTTTTCGACTACCGTGACCAGCGATCCGCACTACATGGACCCGATGTATGAGGAAGTGCGGACGTTTCACTCGCTGGGCGGCACGCTGCTGTTCGGGACCGATGTGGGCTATATGACCGACTACTCGACTGAGGGCGAATTCGAGGCTCTGGGCAAATGCGGGCTCAACTGGAGTGATGTGCTTGCCATGCTCACGACCAATCCCGCGACCCGCATGGGCGTCCAGGACCGGAAGGGAACCGTGACGGCAGGAAAACTGGCCGATCTCGTGGTTCTCGACGCCGATCCGACGGCGGATCTCAAGAACTTTTCCCGCGTGCAGACCGTGATCCGATCGGGCGCAGTGGTGTGGCAGCGATAAGTGCGCGGTACAGTTGGGGGCGCCCCTGCGGGGGGGCCAGGTGCGTGGGCGGCTCAGCCCAGGGTTCCAACGGCTTTGCTGGGAGAGGGCGAGATGAATGAAATCGAAACCGAGCGCCTGGTGCTGCGGAGGTGGCGCGATGCGGACCGCGGGCCGTTTGCGCGAATGAATGCCGACCCGGCGGTGATGGCGCACTTTCCCGCCCTCCTCACGGAGGCCGAGAGCGAGCGACTGATCGACAACATCAAGGCCCATTTCGACCGCCATGGATTCGGGCTGTGGGCTGCGGAATTGCGCGCGACAGGGGAGTTTATCGGGTTTATTGGCCTCTCCGTTCCGCGGTTCGAAGCGGTATTTACTCCTTGTGTCGAAATCGGGTGGCGGCTTGATGCGGCGCACTGGGGCACGGGGCTGGCGACCGAGGGCGCGCGAGCCGTGGTGCAATACGGATTCGATGTCCTGAGACTCGATGAGATCGTCTCGTTCACGGTGCCGGAGAATGTACGCTCACGGCACGTGATGGAAAAGCTTGGGATGAGCCACGATCCGCGGGACGACTTCGATCATCCCAATCTGGGGGAGGGGCATCCGCTCAGGAGGCATGTGCTCTACAGGCTGAGAAGACAAGCATAGAAGTTGTCATCCGGGGTTTCGGGGTGGGACCGGCGGTCCCACAATACACTCGCGATGTTGATTCTCATCCCGCCAGCGTTAACGCAATAGCATTTGCGGCTGCCAACCGAGCGCCTTCATACAGCGCCAACCAAGCTGTTCCCCAGTCCTCGCTGAGTTCGGTCGTGTCCGTCTTGCTCAGAGGCTTGAAGTCATTATGGATAGCAGTTTCATCCGAGATTTGACCATTCACCATCGGGATGTTAAGACCGTCCGCGAGCGAAGCGGGCGGATGACCGCAAACCGGAAGTTTCGCAAAAAGCATCTTTTGGGGGCTAAAGTGTGTCCGTGAGAACCGAGTTTGACTGCTGGAACCCCGCCGAAGACCGGTTGAATTCAAAAACAGCAAGTTAGCGCCGCTTCGCGGCCTGGCGAGTTAGCAGGTCAGCCCTGAGATCCAGCTCTAGCGCAGACACTAAAGCCCGGTTGCTTTCGTGGCGTCAGCGGCACGGAAGTTGGCGACTGGGGGCCGATGGACTGGATGTTCTTCGATCGACCGACGCTTCCTTGACCCGCCTCCGCGCCGTTCCGTATGCTCGGGACACTTCGCGCGGTGCGCATAACCAGACGACCGCGTAAAAGGAATCATTCATGAGCATCACCGCTCCCGTCCCTGTTTCATCCCAGGAAACTTCTACGCAGCCATTTCTGGTCCGCCGCGCCGCGGTGCTTGGCGCGGGCACGATGGGCTCGCGCATCGCCGCTCACCTGGCCAATGCCGGAATTCCTTCGCTGCTGCTCGACATGGTGCCCAAGGACAGCGCGCAACCGAGAAACAAACTGGCCATGGCGGCGATTGACGCGCTGAGCAAATCGAAGCCGGCAGCGTTTTACGAGCCGGGACTGGCCGCGTTCCTCACGCCGGGCAACTTTGAAGACGACCTGGCCAAACTGGCGCAATGCGACTGGGTGATTGAAGCGGTCGCCGAGAATCTCGAAATCAAGCGCTCGCTGCTGGAGCGCGTGGTGCCGCACCTGGGACCGCGCGCGGTGTTGACCACCAATACCTCCGGGCTGCCGATCAAGCAGATCTCCGCTGCCCTGGGAACGTCGGCGAACGGGATGGCGAAGCGCTTTTTCGGAACGCATTTCTTCAACCCGCCGCGCTACATGCGGCTGCTGGAGATCATTCCCGCGCCCGAGTCGGACCCGGGCGGTTGTCGCTTCTTTTGCGGCGTTCGCCGACAGGCTGCTGGGCAAGCAGGTGGTGTTCGCGAACGATACACCCAACTTCATTGCCAACCGCATCGGCGTGGGGGTGACGTTCACGGTGGCCGCGCTGATGCTGGAGCAGGGGCTGTCCATCGAAGAGGTCGATGCGCTGACCGGGCAGGTGATTGGCTGGCCGCGCACCGGCACGTTCCGCCTGGCCGATATGGTGGGCATCGATGTGCTCGCCAGCGTGGCGAAGAATTTCCCGCAAGGGGTTACGCAGGGGAGATTTTTCACTGGTTCTGGAGCAGATTCTCAGCAAGGGATGGTTAGGCGACAAGGCCGGCCAGGGTTTCTACAAGAAGACGCGGGGCGTCGATGGAAAGGAACAACGCCTCGTTCTGGATGTGAAGACATTCGAATACCGGCCGCTGGCCAAGGCCGCGCTGCCCTCGCTGGAGATGGCGAAAAACGCAGCCACGGTGAAGGAGCGGTTGAAACTGCTGCTGGCCAACGACCCCGCCAAAGACAAGGCCGCGGCGTTCCTGTGGCCGATGCTTTCCTCGCTGTGGAACTTCGCGGCGGATCGGATCGGCGAAGCGGCCAACGATGCGGCTTCGATCGACAGCGCCATGCGCGCCGGGTTCAACTGGGAACTGGGTCCGTTTGAGATGTGGGATGCGGCGGGAGTGCGCGATACGGTAGCGCGCATGAAGGCGACCGGCATCACGATCAGCGCCAACGTGGAAGCGCTGCTGTCGGCGGGGCGCGAGTCGTGGTATTCGGAAGACGGGCGCGAATGCTTTCAGCCGCAGACGGGGCAGACCGAGCCGGTGCCGCAGGTTCCGGGCCACGCGCGGGTTGCCGACTTCCGCCGGTCGAATGGAGTTGTCCGGGCCAACTCCGGCGCTTCACTCGTCGATCTGGGCGATGGGGTGGGATGCATCGAATTGCACTCGCTCAAGAACGCGATCGGGGGCGACGTGGTTTCCCTGGTTTCGTCGGTGCTCAATCCCGGGTCGGACGCAGTGCGGGATTTTGCGGCGTTCGTAATCACCGGGGATCGCGACCATTTCAGCGTGGGAGCCAACCTGCTGCAACTGCTGCTGGCGGCGCAAGAAGGGGATTGGGACGAGGTCGGCGGGGCCATTCGCGCCTTCCAGCAGATGACGGCGTCCATCAAATTCTGCCCCCGGCCGGTGGTGGTGGCGCCCTTCGGGATGGCACTGGGTGGCGGCGCCGAGATGTGCCTGCATGGGGCGCGCCGGCAGCCGCACGCGGAGACATACATCGGGCTGGTGGAAGCGGGCGTCGGGTTGATTCCCGGCGGCGGGGGC
Source organism: uncultured Acidobacteriota bacterium (assembly GCA_963730805.1). Lineage (GTDB taxonomy): Bacteria > Acidobacteriota > Terriglobia > Terriglobales > Acidobacteriaceae > Telmatobacter. The sequence goes on from CAVSTL010000006.1 coordinate 104,306, forward strand.
ACAAAAGAGATGCTGCTGCGCGCGGTGGATGCGGCGGCGGCGTTGGCACCCCCAGACCCGAAAGACCCGCCGTCGCGGTTTGCGCAGTCGGCCGAGATGCAGGCGGCGATCCGGCGGACCCTTGAAACGATTGCCATGGCCAAAGTGTCTACGTCGGCGGTGGAGGCGCGGGCGTTGGGCCTGTTCAGTTCGTCGGACCGGATAACGCTGAATCGGGAACGGCTGCTGCTGGACGCCAAGGCGCAGGCGGCGGCGCTGGCGGAGGCCGGTTATTCGGCTCCGCGGGAGCGCACCCAGATTCCAGCGCCGGGACTGGCCGCGCTGGGCACGATGGAGACCGGAATCTTCATGATGGGGGAGGCGGGATACGCCTCGGAGCACGACCAGAAAGTGGCGAAGTGGGCGGCGTATATTCTGGCCGGAGGGCGAGTGACGGCTGGTTCGCTGGTCAGCGAGCAGTACTTGCTCGACCTGGAGCGCGAGGCATTTCTGTCGCTCTGTGGCGAGCGCAAAACCCAGGAGCGGATTGCGTTCACGCTCAAGACAGGGAAGCCGCTGCGGAATTAAAGGGCCATGCAGAGACAACATTTGCGCCGCCGGGTCGAGGAGGCATAGAGTTTTCTCTAGAACTCGCAATGTTTTCATCCGGTCTTATAGAGCGATTCGTATTCGTCTGCGTGCTCGCAGCGTTGCCCGCGGCCGCACAGCAGCCGGGGGCGGGAGGGCAGCGGCTGGTCGAATCGGGACAGATTGTGGTGGCGGGTCAGAACGTCCCTTATCTCATTCGCCGGCTGCCGGTAAATTCGTTTCCCGATTTGCCGGAGGGCATAGCTGACGAGTTAACCCAGCGCCAATGCATGATTCCGCAATCGTACGACGCGCATCATCCGGAAAATGTGGTTCGCGGCAGCCTGGAGCGCGCCGGATCGTCGGACTGGGCGGTGCTTTGTTCGGCGGAGGGGAAGGTCTCGCTGCTGATCTTTTTCGGCAGCGCTCCCGCGAAGCCGGCGGTGCTGGCAACGGTGGCGGAGACGGAGCGCCTGCAGAGGCACGATTCGAGCGGAGTGCTGGGATTCAACTGGGCCATTGATCCTGCCTCGCCCGAGGCAGTGCACCAGGCACAAATCGGCATGGAACGAAAGCCCGCGCGGCTGGACCATGATGCGCTGGAAGACATGATCCTGGACCGGAGGACCGTCTATCGTTACTTCGCGAAGGGTGCGTGGACGCTGGTGGAAATGCCGCGGTAACCGGATGCGGGTTGACCGCTTCCGGCCGGCGCGTCTAAGAATGAGCGAGCGGGCCTGTTCCCTATTCCGCGTTTTTTCGAGGAGTTCCCATGCCGGAAGCTGTGATTGTCAGCGCAGTTCGCACGCCTGTAGGCCGCGCGCCCAAGGGCGCACTCGCCACCACCCGCCCCGATGACCTGGCGGCGCTGGCGATGACCGAGGCGCTAAAGAGGGTCCAGAGTCTGGACAAGGCCGAGATCGATGATGTGATCCTGGGTTGCGCCCAACCGGAGGGCGAGGCGGGATTCAATATGGCGCGGTTTGCGGCGCTTCGGGCCGGTCTGCCGGTCGAGGTGCCGGGAGTCACCGTGAATCGGCTGTGCGCGTCGGGGCTGGAGGCGATTGCCCAGGCCGATATGCGCATTCGCACGGGAACCGACCGGGTGGTGATGGCGGGCGGCGCCGAGTCGATGAGCATGATTCCGATGGGCGGGTCGAAGCCGAGCCCCAATCCCTGGCTGGCGGAGAACTATCCGGCCTCGCTGCTGACCATGGGGCTGACTGCCGAGCGGGTGGCGCGCCACTACAACGTCTCGCGCGAAGACCAGGATGGCTTTGCGCTGGCAAGCCATCAGAAGGCTCTCGCCGCGCAGGCTGCGGGGCGGTTCAAGGACGAACTGGTTCCGGTGACGGTGTCAACGTCCACTCCGGGAGCGAAAGCCGGCAAGCCGCAGGTGAGCGAAACCGTGTTTGCCGCAGACGAGGGACCGCGCGCCGACACATCGGCCGAGGCGCTGGCAAAATTGAAGCCGGTGTTTCATGCGCAGGGCACGGTGACCGCGGGGAACGCCTCGCAGACGTCGGATGGGGCGGCCGCCGCCATCCTGATGGACGCAGATCGAGCCAGGGAACTGGGGATTGAACCGCTGGCGCGCCTGGTGGCTTACGCCGCGACCGGGTGCCTGCCGGAGGAGATGGGGATCGGGCCGATTCACGCGATTCCCAAGGCGCTGAAGCTGGCCGGACTCAAACTGGAGGACATCGACCTGATCGAGTTGAACGAGGCATTCGCGGCGCAGGCGCTGGCGGTGATACGCACGCTCGGCCTCGATCCCGACAAGGTCAACGTAAACGGCGGCGCGATCGCGCTGGGCCATCCGCTGGGATGCACCGGAGCGAAACTTACCGCGACTCTCCTCCAGGAGATGAAACGCCGGAAGGCGCGCTACGGGATGGTGACGATGTGCGTGGGCGGGGGTATGGGTGCGGCGGGCATTTTTGAACGGCTGTAGAGGCAGCGGAACAAAGAGATGTCGCTCTGGGGCTGAAGTGTGTGCGTGAGAACCAACTTTTGAATGGCGGGGAGAATCGGGAAAGACGGTTTGAATTCAAATGCGGCAAGTTAGCGTCGCTTCGCGACGTAGCAGGTCAGCAAGTTGGCGCCGAGATCCAGTTCTCACGCAGACACTGAAGCCCGGCTGATTCTGCGCAGGTGGATGTACGGGCTGAAGCCCGTACCCTTCACGCACGGGGTTTTGGAAGACTGGGTCAGCTCGGCCCCACAACATCACGCCAGGAATTTTTGGAGCGGGTCCCAATAGTGGCCGTTCCATCCTTCCGCCAAGTGCGCGGCCTGCCCCTTGGGAAAGCCAGTGTGGTCGAAGATGATCCTGGTTCCTGCACCGGCTTCGACGAGTTCAAACCTGGCGATGGAGTAGACGCCCGGCTCCCAGTCGATTACGCGCCAGGCCTGGACGATGCGCTGGTTTGGAGTCAGTTCAATGTGCCGGCCGATGATGTGTCCGAGGAAGATGACGAAGGGTCCGCCCACCTCGGTGCTGATCTGGGTTGGTTCCTTCCCCAGGGCTGTGACTTTTTTGGCTCCGCTGATCTCGATGATCTTGTCGAATTGGCGGGTGTCGGTGAGGGCCTCATAGACGCGCTTGCGGCTTGCCTTGAATTCCCGCTCCTGGTGGATGGATTCGGCCGAATGGGAAATTTCGCCTTCGGGTTGGGCGTGAGCCGCGCCTGGCGCCAAGGCCAGTCCGGCCCATGCCAGTGCCAATGATGTAAATGCCTGCCGCCGCGTCAGTTCATTGCTGTTTCTGTTGCCCATGGTGGTCGTTCCCTCTCTGGCTTTTCTCTTGTACAGCCCGAGGAGAACAGCGGCTGGAAATATGTTCAAGAACATATTTTGCTGGGCGGTCAGACTCTCCCAAGGACATACTTGAAACCGCAAAGAACGGAGCATCCATGGCGTACCCCGCGGGTCATCGCACGGCGGTCAAGAAGAAGATCGTCGATAGTGCACGAAAGCTCTTCAACCGGCACGGCTTCGAGAATGTGTCGCTCAGCGCCATCATGGCCGGGGCGGGGCTGACGCATGGCGGGTTTTACAGCTACTTCAACAGCAAGAGCGAACTGTATGCCGAGGTGCTGGGATGCTTTTTCACGGACCCGGACTGGGAGAGCTGCTGGGATGGCGTGGAGGTGGATCTTTCATCGACTGATGTCGGCGCCCAGGTGGTCCGCGCCTACCTGTCGCGGCAGCATTTTGAAGATGTGGAGAACTCCTGCCCCATGGTTGCGCTGCCAACGGACGTTGGGCGAAGCGGGGAAGTGGCGAGGCGTGCTTTTGAAACCGTGTTCAAGGCGATGGTGAACGTATTGGAGCGGAGCATGGCGCAGAACGGCCGGCGGCGGCGTTCAACGGCTCAGGCCATCGCGGCACTTTCGATTGGGGGTATGATCGTGGCGCGTACCATTGTCGATCGGGCTCATGCCGACGAATTGCGGGCGGCATGCATGGCGGTGGCGCTGGACCTGGGAGGGTGGAGCCGGAACAAGTCGTCGGCTCGCCCCAGCAAAAAACACAAATGGCCAGGATCGCCCCCGGCCATTCGTACTTGAAGTTACGCTTCGGTCTACGCCTTGGCGGTCGCCAGCGCTTTCAGACGGGCGTTGAGGCGGCTCTTGTAGCGGGAAACGGTGTTGCCATGGAGAACGCCCTTCTGCACACTCTTGTCGAGGGTGGAGACGGTCTCGCGGAACTGTGCCTGGGCGGCCTTCACATCGCCCTTGGCCAACGCTTCGCGCAGGAGGCGCAGGCTTCCCCGGACACGGCTGCGGTTGGCGCGGTTCACCGCGGTGCGGGTTTCGGTCTGACGGGCGCGCTTCAGGGACGATACGTGATTTGCCATTCGTGTTCCTTAATGTCTTTGGGATCAATCCGCCGGGATGCATCGACGGCCGCATCCCACGCAATTTCCTAGTCTACGGGAAAGCGGCGGGTGGGTCAATGCGCCTGATCCCACACCCGGTCGCTGACGGAAGGAACTGTCAGCGATCGAGGGCCAGCGGTTTCCCACCGTTTCGCCAGAAATAAGGCGAAAAGGTGGGGCACGGAGCGGTAGTTTCGGACGGCGCGAAAGACTTGGGGAAAAACGCGACTTTGCAAACCGGGGGGAGTTAACTCCGTAGGGCACGTAACCGGCGAGGAAACTTTTTACCGTTTCTTTGCTGTGCAGCATTGACGCAGAAAGGAAGCAGCGCTAGTCTCAGCGCAGATACCGGTCTTGGTCGCATACGCCAACCCGAAGGCTCTTGAGGCAGTTGATAACCACGGTCGGGTTTTGCCTCGAACGGTATCCTTGACAGACCGGGTGTCTGGCAGAATGCACGCTGGGGATTCCGCTTCCTCCTGCTCCAACTTTCCCGTTACCGCATCCAACCTATCAAGCGTTGTTTTCGCCTCTTCTTCTGCCGTTAAATCAGGCAGGGCGGCAAGAGGCCATCGTCATTGCACCGAAACCAGCTGTTTTGGAGGGCATTGAAAACATTGAAGATTGCTCTGGAGATCACCCCTAACCTTGAGCCCCTTTTCGGGACCCGCGATGAAAACCTCAGGTTGATGGAAGATTCACTTGGCGTCCAGATCGATCTTCGCTCCGATGCCGTTCATGTCGAGGGGCCGGAAGACGGTGTGACCCGGGTCCAACGTGTTTTTCAGGATTTCGAAACACTTCGCCGCCAGGGTGTCAATCCACACAACGGGGAACTGAACGGGATGCTGCGCCTGGTCGTAGCCGACCCGGCCATCACGCTCCGTTCGCTGGTGGATTCGGGGAAGGCGCGGTCGGCCGGTACCAAGCGCACCGTGCAGCCCCGGTCAATCAATCAGCGGCGCTACGTTGAAGCCATCGAGCAGAATGACATGGTGTTTGGCGTTGGCCCTGCCGGCACCGGCAAGACCTACCTCGCGGTGGCGATGGCGGTGGCGGCCATGAATGCCAAGAAGGTGAGCCGCATTGTGCTGGTGCGCCCCGCCGTGGAAGCCGGCGAAAAACTGGGATTCCTGCCTGGTTCGCTCCAGGAGAAGGTTGACCCCTACCTGCGCCCGCTGTATGACGCGCTCTACGACCTGCTCGATCCGGAGAAGGTTGACAAGATGCTGGAGAAGAACGTTATTGAGGTCGCGCCACTCGCCTTCATGCGGGGACGCACGCTCAGCGACGCCTTCATCATCATGGACGAGGCGCAGAACACCACCATCGAACAGATGAAGATGTTTCTCACCCGCATGGGCAACAACTCCAAAGCGGTGATCACGGGCGACATCACGCAGATCGATTTGCCCAATCCACGCAAGTCGGGACTGATCGACGCCATCAATGTGCTGGAGGGAGTGGAAGGCATCCGCTTCTGCCACTTTGAGGATTCCGACGTGGTTCGCCACGCGCTGGTGCAGCGGATCGTTCGGGCTTACGAGTCGGCCAAGCCGCAGCAGCAGGAACTGCCGCTGAACCTCGGCGAAGGGATGGCGGTGGAGGCGGAATCGCGGTCGGGATCTCAACCCGTACATCCTGCCAAGCCGCAGTAAGATGGCGGTTCGCGTAAAATAAAGGGTAACCGGGGCTCCGCTGCGGCGGAGCCCCGCGCACGATGATTCTAGTCGACCCAGACTTGTCACCCCACGAACATGGACCCGTCCGTGGGGACCCCGGCTTAGATCCCGACGCCGCATTCCCAGCGTCCACCGCTAAGAGGATTCCCTCGGACCACCCTGGACCAAATGACCGTAAGTCCCGCGTGCCCTCGGCGCGCACGCTGGCGCGCTTTCTGCGTGAGGCGCAGGCGGCCATTCGCCTGCATGGGCAGGTTTCCGTGCTGTTGACTACGGATCGGGAGATTCGCCGGCTCAATCGTCAGTTCCGCGGCAAAGACAAGAGGACGGATGTGCTTTCGTTTCCTGCGGCCGAGGCGGTTTCCCGCAGAATTGCCGGCGATCTTGCGATCAGCGTGCCCACAGCCCTCCGCCAGGCGTGCGAACAGGGGCACACGCTTTCGGTCGAAATCAAGGTGCTGATGCTTCACGGCCTGCTGCACCTCGCGGGATTCGATCACGAACGGGACACGGGGCAAATGGCTCGGCGCGAAAAGCTACTGCGCGGCCGGCTGGGCTTGCCCCAGGGCCTGATCGAGCGAACAAAAGATGGGGTGGCATGATGAGTTGGCTTGCCATCGCGATGGTGGTTTTATTGGCACTGGTTGCGACACTTGCCTCCTACATCAGCCGTGTCTATGCCGAGTTCGGCAAGATCCTTTCCCGCGAGGTGCAGGAGAATCTGGACGCGTGGGAAGAGCGGATCGAGCCGCACCTGGGATTGACGCGCGAACATGCCGCTATCTCAGCCGCGGTGCTGCAGCAGCTCGCGCTGGGCGTAATTGCCCTCGAGTTCGGGACGGTGCTGTTCGATCGCGGGCCGCATATGGGGCGCCCGACCTACGCGGAGATCGCTCAGGCGTTTCTCGGAGTCGTGCTGGTGGTGGTGTTCTGCAACCAGGTGATTCCGTGGCTGCTTTTCGAACGCACCATCGGCAAGTGGGCGGTTCGGCTGCTGTGGCCGATCCGGCTGCTGCTGTGGTTGATGACGCCCATCACGGTCGTGGTTCGTTTCTTCTTCTCGGTGGTCTCGCTCGCAGAGGAGCCTGCCAAAACGCAGGAAGAAGCGGCGGGCGACGTGGAGGCGCTGCTCGAAGCCGGCGAGGAAGAGGGCATTCTGGAACGGACCGACCGCGACCTGGTGCGCTCGGCGGTCGAGTTTGGCGACAAACTGGTGCGGGAAGTGATGACACCGCGGCCGCGCATGTTCGTGGTGCGCGATTCAACCACCATCGAGAACTTTCTGACCATGCTGCACGAGCACAACTATTCGCGCGTGCCGGTCTTTCAGGGGACGATCGACAACATCACCGGCATTGCCTTTTCGCATGATCTGCTGCAGATCACCGACGAGGAGGCGCGGACCCTGACAGTGGCGAGCATTCAGCGCTCTGCGGCGTTTGTGCCCGAGACCAAGCGCGGCTATGAGCTGTTGCGCGAGATGCAGCGCGAGAAGCAGCACATGCGCATCGTGATCGACGAGTACGGCGGCGTGGCGGGGTTGGTGACGATTGAAGATCTTCTCGAGCAGATTGTCGGGGAAATTCGCGACGAGCATGAAACGGATGCGCCGGTCGAAAATCCGCAGCACGAGGCGGACGGTGCGTGGGTAGTTCCGGGAAGCTTCGCGGTCGATCAGCTGGGGAACCTGTTTGACCGAGAGCTGGAAATCGGCGAAGGGTACGAGGCGACCACCGTCGGCGGCCTGGTGAGCGAGCTAGAAGGGCGCATTCCGCACGCAGGCGAAGTGGTGGTGCTGCCGAGCGCCGGCTTGCGCATGGAGGTGGTGGCTTCGACCGATCGGCGCGTGGATCGGGTCCGCGTGTTTCCGCCCGTGGCGCGGTCCGCAAACGGCCCGCTGGAGAAAGCCCGTGCGGACGGTTGGGAAAAGTAGCGACGCTGCAACCTCGCCAGCAATTTTCCGTGTCTCATCCTTTCCACTGTTGTCGGCGGAAAGGGAGGGAACGTCGAACCCTCGAATCCACGGTTCTGTATTCACGACGAATGCCGCCTTGGCCACTCGCGTAAACTCGCCACAGGAGCACTCGCGCTTGAAATCCGGATTTGTCGCCATCCTGGGCCGGCCCAACGTCGGCAAAAGCACGCTGCTGAACGCGCTCACTGGCGAGAAAGTCGCCATCGTGACCGCGAAGCCGCAGACCACGCGCAACCGCATTTTGGGGGTTGTGGAGGTTCCGGGGCGCAAGGGAAAGCATCCTGCGGCGCAGATTGTTTTTGTGGACACGCCTGGAGTGCACAAGCCCGGATCGCATCTCGACCGCCGCATGCTGCAGGAAGTTTACGAAGCCCTGGAGACGCGCGACTTGGTGCTGGTGTTGATCGATGCCACGCGGCGCCTGCAAGTCCTTTCTGCGAGCGATTCTCCGACCCCGGTCTCGGAAGCGAATCCTTACCCCAGCGACGAGGGCCAGTCGCCGGGGACCCCGAGACCTGGGGCACCCACTTCGGACAGATCGCAGATCAAACTGGGCGAGCGAAGACGAGTTTCTTTTTGGCATGGTGCGCAAGCTGGATTGCCCGGTGTTTCTTGTGCTCACCAAGATCGATCTTGTCGGCAAGGATCAGCTGCTGCCGATGATCGATTCGCTGACCAAGCAGTACAACTTCGCTCAAGTGATCCCGGTGAGCGCGCGCAAGCGCGACGGGCTGGACCTGCTGGTGGGAAAGATCGTGGAGGCTCTCCCGGTGGGGGAACGCTATTTCCCCAAGGATCAGTACACCGATCAGCCGCAGCGATTCATGGTGGCGGAGCTCATTCGCGAGCGAATTCTCGTCGAGACAGGGGAGGAAGTTCCTTACGCGTCGGCGGTGGTGATTGAGCAATACGAAGAGCCGCCGGCCGAACCTCCGCGCAAGAAAGGGCACTCCCGCCAGGCTGCCGCTGACGCGGATCGCCGCCGCGATCTACTGCGAGCGGGATGGGCAGAAAGCGATTTTGATCGGCAAGGGCGGAGCGAAGCTGAAGGAGATCGGGACCGGCGCGCGCCGGCAGATCGAGTCCCTGCTGGGTACGCGCGTGTATCTCGAGTTGCACGTCATTGTCGAGCCCGGCTGGCGCGACTCGAAGAGTTTCGTCGAGTCGCTCAATTGGCGCAGTCAGTTGGAGAAGCTGGCGGAAAAGCAGTCCAACAAGGGCGAATGAGCCGGTTCGGGTCCCCATGTCTCAGAGCGAGACATGGGGCACCAATGGGAGACATGCGCCGTGTTACTGATCGTCAGGATCAATTGCCGGGCTGCCTGTGATGGAAAGGAAGTAGGCCGCGCTCTTCTGTGCCGGGACAGCACGATACGGGCGTGGCCTCCTCAACGGGAAGAACTCGCGCAGATCCGTCGTGGCGCGCGCGTCCGCGAACCCGAGCTGTCCTTCGGTCAAATGATTGATGCCTTCGACCATGCGCAGAATGCTGCCGAAGTCGTGCTGCTCGTTGCTGATTAAGCCCGCCGACGTATAGGCCGAGATCACGATCATTGGGACACGGAAGCCGTGTTCGTAATCCCCGTGGCAAGCGGTGGACTTGCAGGGCAGCTTCGAAGCCAGCCGAGGGATTTCGTGATCCGTCCATCCGCCCCAGTCATCCCACGTCACGATGATCGCTGTGTTCTCCCAGTAGTTCTGGCCGGCATCCTTTGTTCCGGCAGGACAGGTCTTGTGGGTGCCGATGGCGTTCACGATCGAGGTCACCCACGATGGGCCATACAGGTCGTTTCCGCCGGCATGATCGGACCACTTGTCGTCGGGCGTCACCCAACTGACCTGCGCCAGCGTGCAGTTCTCGATGTCGTTGAGAATGCCGGTGCCGAGGTTGCTGACGTCAACGTTGGCATTCCATTCCTTTCCGCTGCACTTGAGGGCCGATGCAGGGTCACCGTTGGGATTGACGAACGCTGGTTCGCAAATCTGCCTGGACGCCACCGGAGCGTTGGCCAGCGCGCCCGCGGTGGCCGCGTAATATTCCCAGGTGATTTTGTGCGGATCGAGGACGTCGGCCATGGTCTGGTGGGTCGCGCAGAAGGAGCCGACCGGATCGGTTGGGTACAGCAGAGCGACATTGGCGGCCGTGCACTCCATCACTGATCGGTCGTCAAACAGCGAGCATCCACGGGGCGCGGAACTCAGTGCCGGAGAGAGAAGGTTATTGGTCGCCGCTTTGGGCGCAAGGCACCCCGTCTCGGAGTTCGTGCTGAAATCCTCGGCTACGAACGTTGCCTTCGCATCCTCCGCGGCGGTGTTCGCCGATGTCCCCGAAAAAAGATATTGATGGGCCGCATAGCTGGGGCCCTGGTTGGTCTGGAACATGTAATTCGCCCAGCCATACTCTTTCGCGAAGTTCAGGTAGGGGTCGAGCAGGTGGCCCTTGGATCCGTCGGAGTTGATCACCGGCGCGTTCTCGACATACGAATAGGCATGGCCGGTGGGAACCGTGATTCTCCAGGCGCCGTCGTTGCGGCATTCGAGCGTGGCGGGATCGGGATCGCACATCTTCTCGAAGCTCCAGTGGGAGTGTTGCGGTAATGCGCTGCCGTAGAGGGGCGCGGGCTTGAGCGGGACCGCAACCGGCGCACCGCCCTGATTGGAGACGCCGCAGGGAGCGATGTTATAGCAATTCGAAGTAACCGGCGCGGGCGTGCACGCCGTGAGCCCGGCGGCATTGGGGGGAATCGGGCAAGCCGGACCCAGGAAGTGAAATAGATTGTCGGGCGTGCGATTCTCCTGCACGATGATGACTACATTTTTGATCTGGGGCGGGAATTGGGCTGAAGCGCCCAAGGCCGCAAACATGAGAGACATCCCAATGCGAAGTCGCATCGTGTCGATCCTCCTGATTTTGCGCACAGCATGCTGCCGCGGAGTAAATTGGGCCTACTACGCCGTTAGGGCGCTGCAAACCGATTGGATTATCGATGAGCCTTCCCTTTATCGGTCCTCAGGTTCTGTGGCGACCTGAAGCAAAGAGAGATTCCCGTTTCGAGCGAAAACAAAAGTTATGCAATTGGTTCTAATCGAATCGAAGTTTTAGCCCGGCGCGAATCTCTACCGTGTACGTTCATTCTCTATCCCTTGCGTAATGGTTTTATTACGACAATCTGACAAATTGATGAACTTCGCGCGTCGGGGGACGGTGGATTGCGCATTTATATTCCGCGCACGTGGCCGCGGCCGTTGGTCTTCACCGCATACATGCGGGTGTCGGCGGCGCCGATGATGCCGTGGACGGTGGCGCCGTCCTGGGGCGCAGTGGAAAGCCCGACGCTGGCGCTGACGGTGAGTTCCCGGCCGTTCTTCATGGGAAACCGGGTGGCCTGGAGCGAGCGGTGCAGGCCGGTTGCCTGCTCCAATGCCATATAGGCGTCGGTTTGCGGCATCATGATGACAAACTCGTCGCCGCCATAGCGGAAGCAGTAGTCCTGCTTGCGGCTCAGTTCCTGCAGCCGCTGCCCGGTGCGAGCGAGCAGCTCGCTGCCCACCAGGTGGCCATGCACATCGTTCACCAGCTTGAACTGGTCGAGGTCAATGAATGCCAGGCTGAGCGGCCGGCCCTCGCGCTGGCCGCGCTCCAGTTCGCGCCCCAGCACGTCGTAGAGGTGACGAACATTGAACAGCCCGGTGGTGTCGTCGGTGATGGTGAGTTGCTGAATGCGGGCCACGTCGTGCGCATTTTCGATGGCGATAGCCGCATGATCGGCAAGGATGTGCAGGAAAGCGATGGTGTAGTCGTTCAGCTGGCCGGCGCGGGGATTGAGAATTTCGATCACGCCGTGCGTGCCTTTTCGGCCGCGCAGGGGAAGCGCAATCACGGAGCGGACCTTGCGAATTTTCGCCGAATGGGGCGTGTGCAGGCGGGGATCATCGATAGCCTCGGGTACGATGAGTGTCTCGCCGTGCTGCGCCACCCAGCCGGCGACACCCTCTCCGACCTTTACGCGGAGGTCGCGGAGCGCCGCCTCTTCTCCTCCGGCGGCCAGGGCGTAATACAACTCCTGGGACGCCTGGTCGAGCATCAGCAGCGTCCACAACTCGGCGTCGATGAAGCGTTCCATATGTTCCAGGATGGTGCGGAGGATCGCATCGAGATCGAAGCTCTCGGTGAGCGAGCGCGCCAGCCGGTGAAATACGAGAAGATCGTCGAGGGGGATGCGGTTTTCGGTCTCGTTCGTCATCCGTGGAACCATGAGGCTGCTATTCAACTGGAGTTCTTTCCATACTGTCACACATACACGATCACTCCGCGCAATTTGATTCAGCCGTTTGTGATCAGATGCAAAGAAAAGGGCTGGTTCGCAGGTCGTCGGAATCGGCGGTCAACCGCCGATGTGCACCATCGATCGCGATGGCTTCAGGAAGCCGGGCTCACCGATGTGATGGCGCGCTTCCTTCTGCTGCACTATACGGAAGATGTACTGACGCAGTTCCGTATCGCCGGCACCCTCGCGCACGCGACCGTAGAGATCGTGCTCGACCTGGGAAAACAGGCAGGTGCGAATTTTCCCGTCGGAGGTGAGCCGGACACGGCTGCAGGCTCCGCAAAAAGCCTGGGTGACGGGGGCGATGATTCCGATCTCGCCCACGCCGTCGGCAAACGTGTAACGGCGCGCAGTTTCGCTGGCCTCGTTGGGCGGAAGCTCAACCAGGGGCAACTCGCGGCTGATGCGACTCACGATCTCGCGTAGGGGCACCACGATGTCCGCGGTCCACAGGCGGCCCTCTTCGAGGGGCATGAACTCGATAAATCGGACGATGACATCTTCCTGCCGGGCGAAATGGGCGAAAGCCTCGACCTGGTCGTCGTTGAAGCCTCGCAGCAGCACGCAATTGATCTTGATGGGAGTGAGACCGGCGGCCTTGGCGGCGCGAACCCCGTTCAGTACCGCGCGGAAGCTGCCGGGGACCCGCGTGATGCGCTCGAAAGTGGGCTCGTCCACGGCATCCATGCTGACCGTCACCCGATCGAGGCCCGCCGCCTTGAGGGGCCGGGCAAGCGAGTCGAGCAGATGGCCGTTGGTGGTGACGGCGAGGTCAAGACGTTCGCCGTGAATTGTTTGCAGGGTGCTCAGCTCTCGGATCAGATCGATCAGACCGCGGCGCAAGAGCGGTTCGCCGCCGGTCAGGCGCACCTTGGTGATGCCAAGGTCGACGAATAGCCGGATCATGCGCAGGTATTCGTCAATGGCGAGTTCCGGGTACTGGGGGCCGTCTTCGCCGGTGCGGCAGTAAACACACTTGTAATTGCACCGGTCCGTGATGGAAACGCGGAGATCATGAATCACCCGGCCGTGGCTGTCAGTGAGCCGGGCCGAGCCCATTTCCGCACGAGACGTCAGGGAAGCAGCCATCGCCACTCTCAGGCTATACCCTTTCGGGGCGCCACGCATGTGCGATGCAGGAGCGCCGGGAGTCGATGCGGGGAAGCCGTAGAATCAAACGCATGAATCAGAAGGATCAGTCGATGCGCGGTGACCCGCGACGGAGGACCAGGCCGGTAATCCCGAAGAACGCAATGATGCCGCAAGCAATCGCAAAGTAATACGCCATGGGGTGCACCCAGCCAGGGGAATAGCTCAGGTCCTGGCCGACCCATAGGAGCAGCACCGTGGCAATCACGGAAAATTGCCCGGCGATGACCAGGAAAGTGTGTCCCAAGTCGCGCCGTTTGTCCAAGGCCTCCACCTGGTCCGGGGTCAGGTGGCGCTCTTCCGGGGGAAGCAGGGGATTTGCCATTCGGTGTCTCCTTGCAGGGTCGCCGCGACCTCTTCCGGCAGACCACTTTACATCGTCGATTCAATCACATCAGGGGCTGGAAATGCTACCTGGATTGGAGCCGGCAGCAGCCTTCAGTCCAGTGTACGAGAGGGCTCATTGTTCCACGGCAAACACCAGGAGGCGCGCTTCGTCGGTTCCCCGGCGGGGGGCCGCGACCACCAGTTTGTTCCACTCGGGGATGTAAAGGCCGGTGCGCGCGCCGGGAGCCGTCGGGACGCGCGCCCGGGAAACCATGGCGTCGTGTTCGCGGACATAGATGACATCGACCAATCCATCTCCGCCGATGATGTAGACCATCCTGCGAGCCTCATCGACAAAGGCATCGTCGGCATCGCCGATGGTGGGTGCCCAGGCGGTGATCGCGCCGGTGTCGGCGTTAATCACCTGCAGGCGGGAAGGCTTGCGGCAGGGAATGAAGAGCCGGTGAATCGTCCTGTCGAAGGCCATGGCGAAATTGGCGGTGGCGCTGGGGTGCCCCCAGGCCGCATTCACGGTCTGGGTGGTCAAGTCGATGGACGCGATGCTGTGGTTGTCGGGCAGGTTGACGAACAGGTGCTGCCCGTCCGCAGCGAGTTGAAACGACTCGGGATGTGCTGGAAGAGCGAGGTTGGCGCGCTTGGAAAGATCGAGGCCCAGCACCGCGATGGCGCCGCTTCCGTAGCCCGCCAGCAGTTGATTATGGCCCGCGTCAAAGCGCAGATTGTCGGCATCCTCCCCCAGGGTGACGTCGTGCAGGGGCTTGAGCGTATGGCTGTCGAAGCTGCGTACTGTGCCATCGCCGCCGCCGGCGACATACACGGCGCCATTCGACGGGACGTAGGCGACCCCCTGAGGGTCCTTGAGCCCCTTGATCTGGCCGGTCCGCTTGCCCTGAGCAATATCGACCACTTCCACGGTTCCATTGCCGAGTGCGGCTACGAAGAGGCGTTCTCCCTTCACATCGGCGGCGAGGTGGTCGATGCGGCCTTCCACGCCGGGCAGCGGAATCACACGGTCCAGGCGCAGGGAACCGGGCGCCGGCTGGGCCGGCAACGCGGAGCACGCAGGGATCAGGCAGCAGACGAGAAAAACGATCTTGCGCAGCATAGGTGCCGACTTTCCTTGGGTTGGGTTTACTCGGTGAGAAATGCCAGCGACTGGAGGCCCGTGATTTCGAACGGCTTGCGGCAGCGGACGTTGGAGCAGGCCAGTTTGTCGTCGCGGCGCACCATGTAGGACTGGGCCTTGGCGAAACGGGCGCGATCGCGTTCGTCGGCGTGGCGGGGCAGTTGATTTCGCTTACGTCGGACGATCCATGTGACCTTGTATTCACCGGGCTGTCCGCACTTCGGACAGGTGAGGGTGTGGGTGCGCATTTCGGTAGTTTCATTAAAAAATTCCCGCTCTTCCATGGTCCCGTCTCTCCACCAGCCAATTCAGGAATAGACCGCACCTCGAAAAGCAGGGATCCAGCACGCCTGCATCACCGGGGAAGCGGCACATCTTTCACCGCAAAACATTATTTCCCAAAACGCCGGAGAGGCTCCAGTGCTCTCCCCCGGCGCGTGGAATCTATTCCATACTCGACTGTGCGCCCAAGCAAACGCAAGCGGCGTGGTATCCATAGGAAGGGAAGGGTCGAGCGGAAGTGGCAAAACGCAAACCAGGCCGGTTCTCGGCAACCAAAGCGGTAAAGGCCAACGCGCGCGAGCGGGTGGGCCAGCCCAAGCCGGTAAAGGTTGTGGACGACGCGCCCCGCACCGGGCGCCGTGCCAAACACAAACCCAAGCTCGAAGAAGTAATCGAACGCGGACAATGAAAGGAAAGGCACATGGCCAAGGTGGTGGGAGTAGGCGGAGTTTTCTTCAAGGCGCGCGATTCGAAGGCGCTCAGCAAGTGGTACGAGGAGCATTTGGGCATTGGCGGCCGGGTCAGTGGGGAAGCGTTGACATTTGACGGGCCGGAGTCGATGGGGATGACCGTGTTTTCGCATTTTCCGGCGGAGACGCAGTATTTCGGCGACGGCCCGCAGCAGTTCATGCTGAATTTCCGGGTGGACGATCTGAATGGATTGCTGGAGCGGCTTGCGGTTGCGGGAGTGCGCATCGACCCCAAGCGCGAAGACACCCCGTACGGCCCCTTCGCCTGGATCTGGGACCCGGAAGGCAACCGCGTGGAGCTTTGGGAGCCAAAGGCGTCTGAGGATGGACCGGCCGAAAAGTAGGGACTCTGTTCCCTGGATGCAGGTGCGGATTTTCCCCAAAACCCCCGATTCCTCCGTCCGACGGGCAGTGTCCGAGGAAAATTGGCTGGAATTTGCTAAGCGGTCTCGCCGTCGAGCCAATCCGCCAGCTCGGTGTGGCCTCGCTCGCGGGCGAAATCCGCGGCAGTCTTGCCCATGTCGGCGCGATGCCGGGCATCGGCACCTGTCTGGATGAGCATCTCGCATAGATCGCGGCGGTTGGCGGTGGCTGCGGAAAACAGCGCGGTGAATCGGCCTGCCTGCAGGGCATTGGGGTCTGCGCCGTGGGCCAGCAGCAGGCGAACCGTTTCGGGATCTCGTCCCAGCGCGAGGGCGGCGTGCAGCGGCTGGTTTTGCTGGGGATTTTTGGAGACGATGTCGACCGGTGCGCCGTGCTGCAGAAGCATATCGACCGCTGGCGGGGTGCCGAAGGCGGCGGCCAGATGCAGAGGCGTCCAGCCATCGCCGGAAAAGGCGTGAACCGCGGCCGGATCGGCGGTGAGGATGTCCTCGAGGCGCAGAACATCGCCCACCGCGGAGGCTTCAAAGACGTCGAGAAGGGCTCCACGGGTGGCGAGCTGGGCCAGCAAATAGTCGCGGACCAAGGGCTGGCCGGCGTAAACCGACCACATCAAGGAGGACACGCCCTGCGGGTCGCGGGATTCGATGAGAGCAGGATCGGCTTCAGCCGCCGCGGCGATGTCCCCGGTGACCCCGGACTGGATTAACTTCACGAATTGCCGGCTCACGTGTTCTTTCCGTGTCGCTACTGCGGTTTGGTTGGTGCTTCGGTGGCGGAGTAGGGACCCGGGAGCGAAGGCGAATCAGGTTCCCTGACTGTGGCGCTGGCAGGGTCGGTGCTGCCCGTAGGGCCAGTTCGCTTGGAGTATATGCGGAACTGGACGAGCAGGTCGAGCAATACTGGAACCGGCTTGCCGTCCTTGATGGCGGGCTGAAACGAAGCGTGGCGAATGGAAGATACGGCGTTCTCGTCCAGCCCAAAGCCGATGGGGCGTCCGACCGCAATTTCTTCAGGCTTGCCGCTTGCGCTCACCACCACGTGATACTGGGCGACGCCGGCCACCCCGGCCGCCTGGGCGAAATCATTCGATGGCGGCTCGAAGCTGGTAATCAGCCGAGCTTTCTGATCGACGGCATTCTGACGAAGGACGGATGGGTCGGCGGGCTTGAAAATCGACTTTGCCGCGCCGTCCTGGTAATAGACTCGCCAGAAATCCGGAAGCGATGCGATCATGCGATCGTCGAGGCCTTGCGAAAAGATGTGGTCCAGGGCTTCCTTCAGAAACTGGTTGGCTTGCGCCTGGGTCACCGTGATCGGCTCTTCGGGATCGGCCGTTTTGACAGCCGCGCCGGCGGCGGCGGACTGCGCCAGGGACTGGTTCGGATCAAGCGGTGGCAGCGTGGTCTTTGCCGGGTCCGTCTCCTTGCCATCGCCCATTGGGCCCTTTGACTTTTTCTTCCCCGAAACTTCGACGCGATCGAGGGTGATCTTCAAGACCTTCTTTTTCGGGGTAATCCGCACCTTGTCCGTTGCGCCAATGGCATCTTCGGTTGAAGCTCCTCCGAGGAAGTGAAGCCCGTAACGGATGCCCGTAAGCTGCAGCTTGTGCTTGCTGAGGCTGACCCGGTCAATCTGCACCATGCTTAGGGTGTACGACGCCCGGGGGGAGTTGCCCAACAGATTTCCCTGGCGGTCGAAATGGAGCTCGTTTTCGAGGTATCCGCCGCGCAGGTAGAAGGTCTTGCCCTGCAATTGCTGTTTCAACTCCTCTTCCCGGATGGCGTGAACCTCCGGTGGGGGTGTTGGTTTGACTGACGTGGCGCGGGGAGTTGAACCTCGGGCCGGTAAGCCCGGTTTAGGCTGCGAACTCGGAGCTTGTCCATTCACAGCAGAGCCGAAAGCGAGGCACAACGCGACCAGCACCGCCGGCGCAAGTGGGGAAAGATGACCGCAAAAACGACAGCTGCTCGATTGCATAGAGTAAGCACCCTCATCGCATTTCGTAGATTCATCTGAATTGAAAGATCGATCGGTGGCCGCGACCATAGACCTCCGGGGGCCCCGACGAATCCTCTTCGTCCATTGGGGTGGAGTGAGTCGCGTCCTGCCAATGATGCGCCCAGTACTAAGTAATTTTTTCTGAAAACGACGTCGGGCGCACGTTTCCACAATGATACAGACCAAGGTATGGATGCTGGGATGACAGTCCGGTGGATTGGGTTTTCTGGCGGTCTGTCTTTATCGGGGCGGATTCTGAAGGCGGTAGAGGATGCGGCGAAAGAGACCCATTATGCGCCGGGTGTCGAGCGATGACGGTGCGAGGCGTCGAAGCATAAGGCGAAGATCGTGCTGATTGGCCGGCTGCATGGCCCGGGGCGAATATCCGGCGGCGGCCATGGACTCCTCAATGAGCGAGGCCAGGCGGTCGAGCATGCCTGATTTTGAATCGGCTTCGACTGCTCCGTGCCCCATCTTTTCCGTTTCTTCCCGCGGAAAGGGGGTGAGACCACCCAGGCCGGCGGCTTTGTGTTGGTCTGGGGCGCGAGTGATTCGCGACAGTTCGTAGACGCACACAGCCACCGCCTGGCCAAGATTCATGGACGGCTGGCGAGGGTCGGTGGGAATTTCGACAAGTGCGTGGCACCAGGAAAGATCGTGGCGGGTCAGGCCATGCTTTTCCGGCCCGAAGACCAGGGCGATGCGGCCTCCGGACGCGAACTTTGGCGCCAGGACAGCAGGCAGATCGGGGAGGGTAATTACCGACTGTTCCGGCCTGCGATGGGTTCGAGTGCCGGTGCCGGCAACGAACGTGCAATCGGCAACGGCCTCGGCAAGATTACCCGTCTCTCTTGCGTTGAGGAGCAGTTCGGGCGCGCCAATGGCGGAGCGTGCCTCGCGCCAGTGAGGTGCGTATGGAGCGACAACTGTGAGGTGGGTTAACCCGAAGTTGGCCATGGCGCGCGCCACCGCGCCGATGTTCAGAGGATTGCGCGGGGAGACGAGGACGACTTCGATCTGTTGGGGTTGAGTGAGCAAGACACGATTGTAGAACCAGTTCGAGAAGTTGCTAAACTCGGATCAACTATGGTCCCCGATACGCTCAACTTCGAGACGGAAGCGGAAGCGCTGTGTGCCACGGCGCGCTGGTGCTATGCGCGCGGCTGGGTTCCGGCGACCAGCGGCAACTTCAGTGTGCGCGATCGGGATTCGGCGCGCATGCTGATTTCGCCGAGCGGGCTGGACAAGGGCGTGATGACCCGCGCCGATCTGCTCGAGACCGATCTTGACGGTCGCCCGGCCGATCCCGCCAAAAAGCCTTCCGCAGAGACGGGGCTGCATGCGGTGATCTACCGCGGCCGGCCGGAGAGCTACGCGATCCTGCACGTGCATACGGTCTGGAATACGCTGCTGTCGGGGAGATTGGCAGGGTCAGGGTATGTGCCGCTTGAGGGATACGAATTGCTGAAGGGCCTGGCCGGCGTGAGCACACATGAATACCAGGAGCGGGTGCCGGTCTTGGCGAATTCGCAGAACTACGATGATCTGGCCGCGGATCTTGCTGGCGCGCTGCGCGAATTTGGCGAGGCTCATGGGGTTCTGTTGAGCCGGCACGGGCTATATACTTGGGGCAAATCGGTGGCCGAGGCACGCCGCCACCTGGAGGCCCTCGAATTCCTTTTTGAGGTGGAGGGGCGGCGGCAGATGCTTGCGCCGCTTGACTGAGGAGACCGTCATGGCTGTTCTGCGCTTCCCCGATAACGGCACCATGATCGAAAGCGAACGGGAAGTTCGCACGACGCTTGCCGGCCTGGGCATCGACTACGAGCGCTGGAGCCTCGATCGCGTGCCGCCCGATTCGTCGGCCGATGCCGTCCTCGCCGCCTATGCCGAGGAAATCGACGCGATGAAGCATCGCGGCGGCTATGTGACCGCCGATGTGATTGACGTGAATTCCTCCACGCCCAATCTTGAAGCCATGCTGGCGCGCTTCGACAAGGAGCACACCCACGACGAGGACGAAGTGCGATTCATTCTCGCCGGACGGGGCATTTTCTTTCTGCACCTGGAGGAGAGGGTGGTTTCGGTTGAGGTCGGGCCGGGCGATATGCTGCGAGTGCCGCGCGGCACAACGCACTGGTTCACGCTCTGTGAAGACCGCCGCATCCGCGCCATTCGCTGGTTCCAGCAGACCTCGGGCTGGACGCCGCACTATACCGATTCGGGCGTGGACAAAGGCTACCAGCCGCTGTGCTTTGGGCCGGCGTACCTGGGTGCGCGCGTCCAAACCGGTTTCGATCTTAATCAGAACGCATGAGCGAAGCGCAACCGAAGCTTTATCTGCTCGATGTCGAAGGCACGGTTGCGCCGATGTCGCTGGTGACCGATCAGTTGTTTCCCTACGCGCGCACGCGCTTGGCTGAATTCCTGCAAAGGAAACGGGATGACGAGGCGGTTCGCGCCGATCTTGTGCTGCTTGCTGAGGAGAACAGCGCCGACAAAAGCGCGGGGATTCCGCGCCTGGGCCAGGTCAAAGATGCCGCACAGGTCGCGACTCCGCGCTTCCGGCTCGACGCGATGGTGTATCTCATGTGGCTGATGGATCGTGATCGCAAATCGACCGCGCTGAAGAGCCTGCAGGGCAAGATCTGGAAGGCGGGTTTCGAGAGCGGCGAGTTGAAAGGAACGCTGTTCGAGGATGTGCCGGATGCGTTAAAGCAGTGGTCGGCGAAGGGTCGGGTTTCGATCTATTCCTCGGGTTCCGTAGAGGCGCAGAAACTGCTTTTCCGATATTCGATCTTCGGCGATCTGACGCCGTGGATTACGGGTTACTTCGACACGCGCACCGGGCCGAAGATGGAGAGCGCCAGTTACACGGCCATTGCTTCCGCGATGAAGGTCGCGCCGGACGAAGTTCTGTTCTTCTCCGACAGCGTGCCGGAGCTCGACGCTGCGAACGAAGCCGGGTACGCGACGCGGCTGGTGATGCGGGAGGGAAATGCTCCGGTAGCCGACGCCCATGGCCATGCCGTTCTTGAATCATTCCGGGGCCTGTAGGCTCTAAATTACTGTGAGTTGGACGAATCCCGCTGAAGCAGCCCTGACGGAGTTGACGCGTGCGCCGCTGGTGCGCTTCTCGTTGCTGGCGTTGAGTTCGATCTTCTTTCTGGTTGATCCGTTTGCCGCCATCGGATCGTTTTTGGCCATTACCGCGGGCGCCGATACCGCGCGCCGCAAGCGCATGGCCCGCAAAGCGGCGCTGACGTGCTTCATCGTGCTTACGTCCTTTGCTCTGGCCGGGCAATTCATCTTCCGCATGTTCGGCATCACGCTGCCGGCCTTCGAGATTGCCGGTGGGCTGATTCTGCTACTCATCGGCATCGACATGCTGCAGGCCAAACGTTCGCCGACTCAGGAAGCATCCGGGGACAAGGAAGAGGCCGCGGAAAAGGAAGACGCGGGGATTGTGCCGCTGGGCATTCCGATGCTGGCCGGGCCGGGCGCGATTTCGTCGGTGATGGTGCTGGTCGGCCAGGTGCCTCATCTCTGGCAATGGCAGATGTTTGCGATCCTGGGTTCGATCGCGGTGACGGCCTTGGTGAGTTACTGGGTGCTGGCCGGGGCTGACCGCGTAAGAACAGTGCTGGGCGAAACCGGGATCCGCATCCTGGTGCGCATCATGGGTCTGCTTCTGGTGGCTCTGGCCATGCAGTTCTTTGTAAACGGGCTGACCGACCTGGGGGTTATTTCGAAGCAGGGATGAGGGTTCTTTTGGGAATTTCCCACATAAACCCCGCTTTCCCACAGGCCGTGCGCTTGCTTTAATGCAGGGTCGTTGCTATTCTCAAAAAGCTGCAACGAGGTGGTTGGGAAAGTCGGCCGCAAGTTGCAGACAAGGGTGGCTTGTGCTACTCTTAAAAAGTTGCAGATGAGCAGTGGAGCCTCCCGGTGGCCGTTGGGCCTGCCCGGAATGGGAAGTGGGAAGCTGGTTCGTAGGGTCGGGTGAGGTCGGTTAAAAACCCCTGGACCCCTGTTGGGAATCCTTCAGAGAACAAGCCATTGCAAGACCCGGAGGAAATCCTCCGCGAGCCCCTAGCGGCTCGAGCAATGCTGGTCGCTGTTTGAAAGTTTTGCGCTGCGCGAAAGATGCTGATTCGAGCGGGGTTCAATGTGAACCGTTTCGACTCATCGCGTCGAGAGAAGAGCGACTGCCGAGACGGTAGCGTGACCTCGACAGGATAACGGTGAGTCGAGAATAAGTGGTTGACATAGAGCAAGAAGTTCGATAGGTTTAGAAAGTTCGCGCAAAAAACGGTCGAGGGCACTGAAGAGTGCGGTTTTGGCCATGCGCATCAAGTTCGAGGACACCCTGGCGTAACAGCCCGGGCCTCGATCCAAAAGGGCGCCGCTCAGGCGGAAGGCTCTCACGGATCTTTGACAATTAGGTTGAACATGCCAGTTATGAGAATAGATCAGGTTTGGCTTGATCATTCTCACAAGTAAGGTTCCCTGCACCCCCTGTCGAGAGACTGGTGAGTGCGGGAACGGTCGACCCTTATCTGACCTCCGTCAGAGACGGGTTGACATCAGGTTTCAAACGAGAGTTTGATCCTGGCTCAGAATCAACGCTGGCGGCGTGCCTAACACATGCAAGTCGAACGAGAAAGTGGTAGCAATACCATGAGTAAAGTGGCGCACGGGTGAGTAACACGTGACTAACCTACCCTTGAGTGGGGGATAACTGAGGGAAACCTTAGCTAATACCGCATAATACCCACGGGTCAAAGGAGCAATTCGCTCGAGGAGGGGGTCGCGGCCGATTAGTTAGTTGGCGGGGTAATGGCCCACCAAGACGATGATCGGTATCCGGCCTGAGAGGGCGCACGGACACACTGGAACTGAAACACGGTCCAGACTCCTACGGGAGGCAGCAGTGGGGAATTTTGCGCAATGGGGGAAACCCTGACGCAGCAACGCCGCGTGGAGGATGAAGTCCTTCGGGACGTAAACTCCTTTCGATCGGGACGATTATGACGGTACCGGAAGAAGAAGCCCCGGCTAACTTCGTGCCAGCAGCCGCGGTAATACGAGGGGGGCGAGCGTTGTTCGGAATTATTGGGCGTAAAGGGTGCGTAGGCGGTTTGGTAAGTCTCGTGTGAAATCTCTGGGCTCAACTCAGAGTCTGCACGAGAAACTGCCGGGCTTGAGTGTGGGAGAGGTGAGTGGAATTTCCGGTGTAGCGGTGAAATGCGTAGATATCGGAAGGAACACCTGTGGCGAAAGCGGCTCACTGGACCACAACTGACGCTGATGCACGAAAGCTAGGGGAGCAAACAGGATTAGATACCCTGGTAGTCCTAGCCCTAAACGATGACTGCTTGGTGTGACGGGTACCCAATCCCGCCGTGCCGTAGCTAACGCGTTAAGCAGTCCGCCTGGGGAGTACGGTCGCAAGGCTGAAACTCAAAGGAATTGACGGGGGCCCGCACAAGCGGTGGAGCATGTGGTTTAATTCGACGCAACGCGAAGAACCTTACCTGGGCTCGAAATGCTATGGACCGGGGTAGAAATATCCCTTCCCCGCAAGGGGCCATAGTATAGGTGCTGCATGGCTGTCGTCAGCTCGTGTCGTGAGATGTTGGGTTAAGTCCCGCAACGAGCGCAACCCTTACCCCCAGTTGCCATCATTTAGTTGGGCACTCTGGTGGAACCGCCTCGGATAACGGGGAGGAAGGTGGGGATGACGTCAAGTCCTCATGGCCTTTATGTCCAGGGCTACACACGTGCTACAATGGCCGGTACAAACCGTCGCAAACCCGCGAGGGGGAGCTAATCGGAGAAAGCCGGCCTCAGTTCGGATTGCAGTCTGCAACTCGACTGCATGAAGCTGGAATCGCTAGTAATCGCGGATCAGAACGCCGCGGTGAATACGTTCCCGGGCCTTGTACACACCGCCCGTCACATCACGAAAGTGGGTTGCACTAGAAGCCGGTGAGCCAACCGCAAGGGGGCAGCCGTCCAAGGTGTAATTCATGATTGGGGTGAAGTCGTAACAAGGTAGCCGTAGGAGAACCTGCGGCTGGATCACCTCCTTTCTAAAAGAGAACTGGTGGCATGGCATTCCTTCCGCGATAGCGGACTATACCCCTGATGAAAGTCAGGCCGTAGCGAGTGCGATGTCCATCTACCCCGCAAGAGCCGTTCCTGACGGCAGGCGCGGGAGCCCTGATACAAGCCTTCTTTGGCTTGATCGATTCCATGATGGTCATGGGCGGCGTAGCCGCTCAGCGTGTTCAACCTATGTCCTCGAAACCCTTTAGCAATGAATGAGAGTATCTGAGAGCCGCCGGGATCAAACTCGGCGGGGGAGCCGGCCAGCTTAGTTTCAAGCCTCGGGCCTGTAGCTCAGTTGGTTAGAGCGCACCCCTGATAAGGGTGAGGTCGGTAGTTCGACTCTACCCAGGCCCACCATCTCAGCCACGGTTCCGCAGTGGGGCTGTAGCTCAGCTGGGAGAGCACCTGCTTTGCAAGCAGGGGGTCACCGGTTCGATCCCGGTCAGCTCCACCAGAAAATCATTCGATGCTTCCAGATCGCCGCCATCCTGATGAATTGGGTGACGCCGATCTGGAAGCAGGCCGTGTCGTCTTCGGACGATGACGGCAGGTTTCAACAGCCTCAGGGCTGGCCCGCATCGGCGAAAGAAGCGGGTTTTGATGTTTGACAACGAAATTGATTGGGTAACGCGTTTAGAGCGTTGCCGCTGCTTTGAACTGCCGTGAGGCGGATGGAAGCGGGCGTCAGCGAATTCTAAGCACGTTTACATACAAGGCCGAGCACATGCAATCGGGTTGGTGCAAGCTACTGACTCGGGCAAGTGTTCAAGTAAGAAGAGTGTCTTTAGGAGTGCGACTCGGCAAGCGCGTGAGCGCGAGCGAGTTGTTCTCAGGCGGATTTATACGTAGGTTGACTTTGATCAGGACCGCGGCGACGCGGCTCCCTGCGCTGGAGTTAATTCTATGGTCAAGCTACTAAGGGCGCACGGTGGATGCCTTGGCAGAGACAGGCGATGAAGGACGTGGCAAGCTGCGATAAGCTTCGGTAAGCCGCACACAGGCGTTATAACCGGAGATCTCCGAATGGGGCAACCCTCCTAGGCAAACCCTAGGAACTACCCGCTGAATACATAGGCGGGATAGAGCGAACTCAGGGAAGTGAACCATCTCAGTACCTGAAGGAAAAGAAAGAAACCTCGATTCCGATAGTAGTGGCGAGCGAACTCGGAAGAGCCCAAACCCGTGGCATTTCGGTGTCTCGGGGGTTGTAGGGTCCGCAACAGTAGAGTTACCAATCTGGCTATTAGCCGAATCCTCTGGAAAGGGGAGCCATAGAGCGTGACAGGCGCGTAGGCGAAAGTAGTCCAGACTCGAAGCGGATACCTGAGTAAGGCGGGGCACGTGAAACCCTGCTTGAATCCACGGGGACCATCCCGTAAGGCTAAATACTAGTCTCTGACCGATAGTGAACCAGTACCGTGAGGGAAAGGCGAAAAGAACCCCGTCGAGGGGAGTGCAAAGTACCTGAAACCGTGTGCCTACAAGCAGTGGGAGGACTATGGTCGCAAGACAATGTCTGACCGCGTGCCTATTGCATAATGAGCCGGCTAGTTATTCTTGTCAGCGAGGTTAAGCGTAAGCGAGCCGCAGCGAAAGCGAGTCTGAACAGGGCGTTCAGTTGGCAGGAATAGACGCGAAGCGGGATGATCTACCCATGGCCAGGTTGAAGGTGGGGTAACACCCACTGGAGGACCGAACCGGTGTTTGTTGAAAAAAGCTCGGATGAGCTGTGGGTAGGGGTGAAAGGCTAATCAAATTCCGTGATAGCTCGTTCTCTCCGAAATAGCTTTAGGGCTAGCCTCGGACGAATTGCACTGGTGGTAGAGAGATGGATGGACTAGGGGGCTTTCCGGCTTACTGAATCCAACCAAACTGCGAATGCCAGTGACAACATATCCGGGAGTCAGACGGTGGGGGCTAAGCCTCATCGTCGAGAGGGAAACAGCCCAGACCGCCTGCTAAGGTCCCCAAGTTACAGTTAAGTGGGAAAGGAAGTCGGAACGCTCAGACAGCCAGGAGGTTGGCTTAGAAGCAGCCATCCTTTAAAGAAAGCGTAATAGCTCACTGGTCAAGCGGTCCGGTGCCGACAATACAACGGGGCTAAAACTGTACACCGAAGCAGCGGATGCGTACTTTTGAGTACGCGTGGTAGGAGAGCATTCTCAACAGCAGTGAAGCCAGACTGAGAAGACTGGTGGAGCGTTGCGAAGAGACCCTGCCGGCATAAGTAGCGATAACGGAGGTGAGAACCCTCCGCGCCGAAAGTCTAAGGTTTCCTGAGGAAGGTTAATCCGCTCAGGGTTAGGCGGTCCCTAAGTCGAGGCCGAAAGGCGTAGACGATGGACAGACGGTTAATATTCCGTTCCTCCCAAGGTTCGTTTGACGATGGGGTGACGCAGAAGGATAAGCAGGCCGTACTATGGCTAGGCGGTTGCTGCACGTAAGCTGGATCCGACAGGCAAATCCGTCGGGTTATTCAACAGTGAGGTGCATCGGAGCCCCGAATGGGGCATAAGTTGCTGATTCCACGCTGCCAAGAAAAACCTCTAAGGAGAACTGCGGGAACCGTACCCCAAACCGACACAGGTAGACGAGGAGAATATCCAAAGGCGCTCGAGTGAAAGCTCGTTAAGGAACTCGGCAAATTGGCTCCGTAACTTCGGGAGAAGGAGCGCCTCCGCAAGGAGGCCGCAGTGAAGCGCGTACGGCGACTGTTTAACAAAAACACAGGTCTCTGCTAAGTCGAAAACGACGTATAGGGGCTGACGCCTGCCCGGTGCCGGAAGGTTAAAAGGAGAGGTTAGCGCAAGCGAAGCTTTGAATTGAAGCCCCGGTGAACGGCGGCCGTAACTATAACGGTCCTAAGGTAGCGAAATTCCTTGTCGGGTAAGTTCCGACCTGCACGAATGGCGTAACGATCGTACGACTGTCTTAACGAGTTGCTCGGCGAACTTGTAGTACCGGTGAAGATGCCGGTTACCCGCAGCTAGACGGAAAGACCCCGTGCACCTTTACTACACCTTAACTATGAGTTATGGTACTTGCTGCGCAGGATAGGTGGGAGGCTTTGATACCAGGTTCTCGGACTTGGTGGAGCCAATGGTGAGATACCACCCTGCGAGTGCTGTGATTCTAACCTCCTCCCGTGATCCGGGAGAGGGACATAGTTAGGCGGGTAGTTTGACTGGGGCGGTCGCCTCCTAAATTGTAACGGAGGCGCGCGAAGCTACTCTCAGGCTGTTTGGAAATCAGCCGTCGAGTGTAAAGGCATAAGAGTGGTTAACTGTGAGACCTACAAGTCGAGCAGGTGCGAAAGCAGGCCTTAGTGATCCGGTGGTTCTGTATGGAAGGGCCATCGCTCAACGGATAAAAGGTACGCCGGGGATAACAGGCTGATCAATGCCAAGAGTTCATATCGACGCATTGGTTTGGCACCTCGATGTCGGCTCATCGCATCCTGGAGCTGTAGAAGGTTCCAAGGGTTAGGCTGTTCGCCTATTAAAGCGGTACGTGAGCTGGGTTCAGAACGTCGCGAGACAGTTCGGTCCCTATCTGCTGTGGGCGTAGGAGATTTGCGGGGGGCTGTCCTTAGTACGAGAGGACCGGGATGGACGAACCTCTTGTGTTCCAGTTGTCCTGCCAAGGGCACGGCTGGGTAGCGAAGTTCGGTTGTGATAACCGCTGAATGCATATAAGCGGGAAGCACGCCCCAAGATGAGATCTCCCTGAAGGGCCCAGGAAGACGACCTGGTTGATAGGCTGGGTGTGAAAGCGCAGTGATGCGTGAAGCTTACCAGTACTAATCGCCCGTTCGGCTTGTCCATAGAATTAACTCCGCGCAGTAAAGCGGACACGATTCTTACAAGCCTTGTACGACCCCAATCAATTTCGTGTCATTCAGCTCCCTGAGCTGACTGAGAATTTTGGCGCCAGATTGCAATCCGCGTTCCTGTGGGCCTCCGGGAGAAAAAATCCGGAACAAAGCAGACGCCGCGGCAGGCTGCGGGCAACCACCCGCCAAGCGCCATTCAAAGATCAAAGGCAAACCGCAGACCCTTCGTACAAAGTGCTCAGGGACGCGGCTCAAGGCTCTCCGGCGCTATGCGCATCGCGCCTTGAAAATGCCTCGTTTTGCCGGTGACCATACTGCGAGGGATCACCCGTTCCCATCCCGAACACGGAAGTTAAGCCTCGCTGGGCCGATGGTACTGCACGGGCAACTGTGTGGGAGATTAGGTGATCGCCGGCAATATTTTTAGGAAAAAAAGGCCACGCCCTCAGGGTGTGGCCTTTTTTGCGGCCGTACCAACGACTGTCGAATCTGGTTCTTTTAAAACCCAATGCTCCGTCTGACGGGCGATATGGCTAATCAGGCTATCCATTTTTTCCGCCTGCAGCTTGCCCTGATATCCGAGTCCACGCAATTGGCTCATGAGCGCATTGGCGGTGGCGGTGGCATCGAGGTCGGGCCGGAACACGCCCTCGGCGATCCCTGTCGCAAAGACAGAAATGAGATGGCCTCGCCAACCCTCATCGAGGTAATGAAGCATCCTGGCGACGACCGGATCCCGCCAGGCGCGCATCGCCAGTTCGGTCAACACCACCAGCTGGTCTGGAGAGTCCCTTAGTCGCAGCCGGATGTCGGCAAATTCGGCGCGGAGAAGATCCAGCGCCGACTGGGGACTGTCCGGGCTTGCCCGCGTCGTCCTCAACTCTCGCATCAGATACTCAACCACGCCCTGGATCAGGGCTTCCTTGGTCGGGAAGTAGTAATGCAAAGTCGCGCTGTTGATGCCGACTCTTTCTGCTACCTCTCGTGTGCGGAGGCCTTCCATGCCTTTTTCGGCGACCAGGGCGAAGGCGGCTCGAATTAATTCCAACGATCGTTCGTTCCTTGGCTGCCCCGGCCCGTCTTCCCCGCTCGCATGTTCGTGGGCTGTGTCGGGCAGTTGCCGTTTCTTTCTCAACGCGAGGTCCCTTTCATAGCGACGCATCCAGGCGCAATCGCAGGGAGACAAATCGTGCGACTATCCAGATCATAAGGCCCGCATATACCCAGAAAAACGCGACGCGCAGCCAATGCGTACTCATCAGTTCCTGGTATTTCACCACCGACATGCCTTCGGGAGTGGACATAGAGGCCTGAATCGGCGCCCAGAAGAAGGCGGTGAGCGCGTGAACCGTCAGCTGCAAAAGCACACCGATCCACAAGAGCAACCGGGACACTCCCTCGGGCCTCCACCACAACAGCAGGATGGAACACATGAGCATGAGTCCGACGGGGCCAAACGCCGGCCACATTCCGTGCCACCACGTCAGATGGTATTTGGGAAATTCGACCGGGCCCACCAATGGCCATAGAGGATAGACCGCGATGTGGGTGAACCAGATAATTCCAGCATTCCAGACGCTAAGCAATGCCGTAGTGAAGAGTAGCCACCAGGATTTAGCCATGCAATTCTCCCAGGTCCATGTGTTTCGATCAAGCAGTTGATTAGGATTTTCGCCGACCAAAGACTGTCCGTCAAGCAGTTGGTTGAGAAAAATGCGCGGCTGTAAAACGATATGCCGGGCAAGTATGCCGGAGCAACTTGTATCCCTCCCGCATCCAATGCGCTGATGCGCCTTTGCCTTTCTTTGCCCGGTCTATTGATGGTCTGCTTTACGGTTGCCGCTGCCCAGATCCCAGCGCAATCGTCCGACTCCATGGGCGGCATGGATTCGGGCATGATGCAGATGATGAACCAGATGCACCCTGAAACCTTCCTCGACGAGATCCGGCATCATGGGACATCCGGCACCAGCGCCGAACCGAATTCGACTCCCACGCCTATGGTCATGAGCATGAAAGGCGCATGGATGCTGATGTTTCATGGCAATGCGTTCGTGCTCGACACGCAACAAACAAGTCTGCGGGGCGGGGACAAGCTCTACTCCACGAACTGGTTCATGCCCATGGCGCAACGGGGATTGGGCATTGGCCAGCTGACGGTGCGAGCCATGTTCAGCCTGGAACCGGCGACTGTAACGTCCGAGCGCTATCCGCTCCTGTTCCAGCAGGGGGAGACCGCCTACGGCCTGCCGATCGCCGACGGCCAGCATCCGCACGACTTTTTCATGGAACTGGCCGCCCTCTACGATCTGCGGATGGGAAAACACCGGCTTTTGAGCCTGTATTTTGCGCCGGAAGGCGACCCGGCAATGGGCCCAACTGCTTACCCGCATCGGGCTTCGGCCGCGGAGAATCCCGTCGGCACGCTGGGACACCATCAGCAGGATTCAACGCACATTGCCAATGACGTGGTGACTGTCGGCATCACGCAGAAGGTCGTGCGACTCGAAGCCAGTGGTTTTCATGGGCGCGAACCTGACGAACATCGTTGGAACATCGACCAGGGAAAGATCGATTCATGGTCGACGCGCTTGACGCTTCAGCCGCGCATGAACTGGAGCGGGCAAGTCTCGTACGGTCGAATCGCGAGTCCGGAAGCATTGTTCCCCGAGGATGACCAGGCCCGGACCACAGCTTCGCTGATGTATAACCGGCCGATCGCACATGGAAACTGGGCGAGCACGTTGGTCTGGGGCCGCGCCCGTTCGCTTGCGGACAACGCCAAAGAGAATAGCTACCTTGCGGAATCGACATGGCGGTTCCAGACTCGCAATTTTGCCTGGACCCGCATCGAGAACGCGGGCCGAAGCAACGAACTTCTCGTCGGGCAGCACCCGCTTCCTCGCGGTTTTCATGAGGAGCCTCTCACGCACGTGCAGGCCTACACCTTCGGATTCGGTCACAATCTTGGCTCAAAGCCGCATTTCGCAACTGCGATTGGAGCTCAAGTCACGGCATACCATAGCGGTGCACCGCTGCGGCCGATCTATGGCTCCGATCCGATT
Organism: uncultured Acidobacteriota bacterium; assembly: GCA_963730805.1. Classification (GTDB taxonomy): domain Bacteria; phylum Acidobacteriota; class Terriglobia; order Terriglobales; family Acidobacteriaceae; genus Telmatobacter. The sequence continues at coordinate 135,509 of CAVSTL010000006.1, forward strand.
GGCATTTCGGTGTTCCTCCGCCTGCGCGCCGTTTCGAGAGGCGAGCAATAGGTTTGCCGGCATTCCTCCTTGAGGGTCTAGGGAGTTTCGGCGACGCCTCTTTCCTGGAACGTCAAGGGGAGAGCGGTGGCAGAATTAAAACCGGACTTCTTTCACTTCACCAGCTTGGCCTGTCCTACCTGGTTGGCTTCTGCGTTGTAGAGGTGGCATCCGCCGGTGGTCTCCTTGAAGCGGAAATAGGGATGAAAGAAGAGAGCCGCGCGCGCGTCGCCCGAGCCTTCGGCAAGATCGGTGAGCCACACGCCATCGGGCTGCGGCTGATCGTGCACGTGGATCCAGAATCCCTTGTGAAGATTGGCCAGCATGCCGCCGGCGATCTTCAGATCCTGCACCGACTTCATATTCAGATCGATGACTTCTCCGGTCTCTTCATCGATCGATATTTCGCCTTGCATCACCTGGGCGAAGCGCTGGTTCAGATCCTTCGCCTGGAACTTCGGATTGGGGACGATGCCGTAGAAGAGAACACTTCGCCCGCTGACGCGTTCGCGGCGGCCGTTGGCGAGCTGCATGGCGGTGAGGAAGTCTTCGATCTGCTTGCTCTGCTTATCGTTTTCTTTTTGTGCATTCGCCTGGTTGCTGTACCTTACCGTTTCTTTCATTACGCGCTGGTCTTCTTTGCGCGTCTCGTCGGCGGTGAGGTCCTTGCCGTTCTTTGAGAGGGTGCGCTCCACGGCGATCCCGTTGACGAAGAACTGCTGTTTCACTTCGATCGTGGTTTTCTTGATGTTGCCTTTGTTGTCGGTTTCGACGGCCTCATCCGTCACCCGGCATTCGTAACGCTCCTGCTGGGCTGCCAGTTTTTTTTCGTTGGCGAGCGCCCGCTGCATCAGGTCGCGTGGATTGGGCAGCGGAGCGTCACTGGATTGCGCTCCGGCAACAACCACAGAGAAAGACAAAAGCAAAACGTAGTTCGACAGAACGCGGCACATCGAGGCGGTCCTCATAAGTAGCTGTACGAGGGAGCTGGGCGGTCCAGTTCCGGACATCGCACGTCCGGAAAAATCGATTCGCCGGACTAGACACCGAAGCGCGCGGAAAGTTTCCTCAACCGGCGGCGTCGATGCCGACCGGGAGGCTGGGAATGCCGTGCAGCGCGGTGGCTTCAGCTACCACGGCATCCAGCTGCGATAACACCTCTTCAACTGACATGGTATATATTTCGCGGCGGCTGTCGTAGCCCTCTTGGACGAGCTGCTTGAGATACCGGCCGGCGACTTGGGCGGCGAGCTGGTCGGTAATCACCTTTCCGGAGCGCTTTTTCTGCTCTACCCAGGCGGTGCAGGGAAGGGCGATCCACATAGGCCGGTCATTGACGTCGAAGCGCACATCCACGGCGTCGGCGTGGCGCGTGGCGATAGCTACAATGTTGGCCTTCCAGCGGCAATACAGGTCTTCACCCGTCCAGCGGTCGGTTACGCGGAATTCTTCGTACATGGAATCAGCCTACCGGTTGGGATACGGCGAGGGCAACATGAGGTAAGGCAGATTGTGCGATCAACCCACCCAGGCCTGAGAATTCAAACCTGGGCTAGTCCGGCTCTTCGTACCTGGTCCGCGGCAATCCCGCCAAGATGCACATTGACTTGTCAATGGCGCTTTGGTGGTTGGACGCTGCCCTATCGCGCTGCTAAACTGATAAGGTTGCAGTCGTTGTGCCCTCCTCCCTAACGGACCCCGCCTGCAAGTCTATTGATAAGGAATCAGGAAACCCCGTGGATACACAAACCCGTCACGCCCTCAAGGGGGATAAGTTCGCCGCGGCCACCGCAAGCAGTGTGAGTTGGTTGAGCGGCCACCGCTCCAACGTGCTGCGCTGGGTGATTATTGCGGTTGTGGTTCTGGCAATGGTTATTGGAGCGATGGTCTTCTGGACGATGAGGAGCAACGCCGCCGAGCATGCGCTTGGCACCGCAGTCGACGTCTACTCGGCAGCGCTGGCGGCACCCGGAGCGCCGCCGGAGAAGAACGTCTACAGCACGACGGCCGATCGCGCCAAGGAAGCAAACCGCCAGTTCGTGGCGGTCTCCAAGGACTTTGGCTGGCTCCCCGAGGGCACGAAGGCGCATTATTTTGCAGGGGTTAGCTACCAGGAACTGGGCCAGACAGCCTCGGCCGAGAGCGAATTGAAGACCGCGGCCGGATCCTGGGACCGGAACGTCGCCAACCTGGCCAAGGTCGCCCTAGCGGGCCTCTATCACCAGACGGCGCGCGACGCCCAGGCGATCGATCTCTACAATGCGGTGTCTGCCAAGCCGTCGACGACTGTGCCTGCGACCGTGGCTCAGCTTGACCTCGCCGACCTGTATGCCTCGACCGGCAAGCAGGACCAGGCGCGCGCACTCTGGGCCAAAGTCAAGGACGCCGACAAGACCGGGATGGCCGGGTCGATCGCTACGCAGAAGTTGACCGGGAAGTAAGCTGCCGAGCGGCGGCCGCGAACCGGGCTGAGCACTTTGCCCGCGCCCTGCGTCTGGTAGGCGTATGAGCGCCAGCCAGACCCTCATTCCATTTTGGATGGAGATAGCCGATCGCGCCGTGCAAGACGAAGCCCGCCAGCACGCGAACGATAAAGCGCTCGCGGCCCTGGTTGACCAGTATGCTCCGACGCTTTATCGCGTAGCTTTCTCAGTCTTGCGCAGCCCCTCCGACGCCGAAGATGCCGTGCAGGAGGCGTTTCTGCGGGTGTTGCGCCATCGCGACTCGCTCGACGAGGTGCGCGACCATCGCGTCTGGCTGATTCGCATTGTCTGGAACATTGTTCTCGACCGCAAGCGCCGCGCAAAGACCCGTCCCGAGACCGACGACGTCGAGGAACTGGCGCGAGTGCTGCCGGCTCACGGATTGAGCGCCGAGCAACGCGCCGCGGCCGCACAGCACCACGCCCATGTGCTGGCCTGTGTCGACCAACTGCCCCCCAAGGAACGCCAGGTACTGATGCTATCGGCGTTTGAAGAGCTCTCCAGCGTGGAGATTGCCGCGGTTCTGGGCATTACCGAATCGAGCGTCCGTTCCAGACTTTTCCGAGCCCGCAACCTGATGGCTGACCTGCTCCAGCATCCAAGGAGTCTCCGATGAATCCCTCCCCGAGTAACCGACTTTCCTCTGATGCCGAAGCCCCGGTTGGCTATAGTCCCGGCGAAGAAACATTGCGGCTGATCGCGACACTCCCCGCGCCCGAGGGGCTCGAGAGCCGGGTGAAGGCGGGCCTGTCAACGGCTCCGCAAGCCGGACGTATTCTCCTGTGGCGCGGACCTCTGCAACCTGCCGGCGGCTGGACGTACAGCTCTTTCGCGCGCGGCGTGGCGGCGGCCGCGATTGTGTGCGTAGTGGCAGGCGGCGGATGGCAAATCTATTCGCGTGTTCCGGCGCCCGCGGCCGCCAGGGTAATCGTCGTGCCCCCAACGATCACGCAGACGGGAAGGGGATTTTCGCAATCAAATGCTCCGCACGTCCCGGACACAATTGTTGGACCGGAATTGAAGCATCCGATGGCTCCCGTCTCCGACCTGAACGCGGTGGAGAAAGTGCCTGAGCGGGGGAAGGCCGCTGTCCCGGGTGCGCCTGTCGCAAAGAAGAAAAAGGCACCTTCCCATGCCATTGGTGTCCCCTTGCAGTAGCGGGGGCAGGTCTGGGCGTCTACGCTTCCTTGGCAATGGCGCGGAAGAGCATTCCGAGGATCGCCAGCACTACGGCTCCCCAGAACGCGGGAACCATTCCATAGACATTGAATCCGCGGACAATGCTCGACGCCACCAGGATCATCATCCCGTTGATAACGAGCAAAAAAAGTCCCAGGGTGAGAATGCTGAGCGGAAACGTGATGATTTTCAGCAGCAATCCCACGGTGGCATTGAGCAGGCCGATTACTACGGCCGCCACCAGCGCCGGTCCCAGTCCGCGCACATCAAATCCGGGGACCAGGCGGGAAACAAGCAGCAGGGCAATGGCGCTCATGATCCAGTGAAGCAGAAGCTTGAACATAGGGGTCGTTCTCCTTGCGCGGCTCTCCTCGCCGCCTCGATGGGATGTTCTCTACCCGATTTTATGCGTTGAAACTCACTGGGCAACGGCTTTTTGCGGCTTGGCGCCGAACGTGGCGTTGGTGATAATCGGTCGGGACCACAGCGCGACGCTCAGCACGCAACCGAACGTGATGTAGAGAAACATCATGCCCGTGCGCAGTCCGACCAGGTCGCCCATCTTCCCGATGACGAGCGGCACAACCGCCCCTCCCGCGATGCCCGTGCAGAGGATCCCGGCAAACGAACCGTGATGCTCGCTGACCGAATTGAGCGCCAGCGAAATAATGGTAGGCCACATGATCGAGGCAAAGAACCCGATCAGCGGAAACGCGTATAGGGAGACTGTGGCCGGCCCGAAAAGCGCCGCACTCAGCGCGCCAAGGGCGCCGATGGAAAAACCCAGCAGGACGCGCCGGCTATCGAAGGTCTTGAGCAGAATCATCCCGAAAAAACACCCCGCAGTCATCAGTCCCCAGAACCACGAAACGGCACTTGCACCGGTGGTGTGCGGGTCGTAGCCGTGATATTGCGACAGAAACTTTGAAATCCAATCGGAGGTGCCCTGCTCCGATCCGACATAGGCGAATACGCAGCCGAAATAGAGCCAGACCATGCCGCGGCGAAGCATCTGGAAATAGGTTCCCACCGTCCCTGTCTGCTCATCCTCTTTCTTATTGATGTGTGGAAACCGGATCGCCGCGAGCAATAGCACCATGCCGGCAGAAACCGCAGCGAAAATCCAATAGATCGATACCCATCCCAGCTGCGGCGGCGTGATGTGCGCAATCAGCCGCAGCAACGGGCCCCGGGTTTTTGCCGGGGGAAGGTTGTTCACCATGTACGAGTAGATCAGCGGACTCAAGAACGATGCCGCGCCGAAAACGAATTGGGCAAACGCCGAATTGAAGGCGAAGTGCTCCTCTCCGCCGGCCACGCGCAGCAGGGGATTGATGGCCACCTGCAGCATCGCCATTCCGGCTCCGATGGTGAACAGGGAAGCCACTGCTACCCAATACGTGGGGTGCACCGCAAAACTCAGCGACCCCGTCAGCGCGGCAATGAACGAAGCAATCATGACCGGCTTCTCAGTGAAGCGATCGACGAGGAACCCGGCGGGAACCGACAAGACCCCATACGCGAGGAAGAAGGAGAAGGGAAGAAATGCCGCGGCCGCCATGCTGACGTGGAAGCTGTCGATGATATCGGGAATGATAGGGCCAAGGATATTGGTCAGGAATGACAGAACAAAAAATACCAGGAATACTATGCCGACGATGAAGTAGTTCCTTCGCATATCTTCTCTGGTGTGCATGTTACGCTCATTCGACCAAGGTGATCTTGGTGGCGCGCTCGAATTTTCCCGGTTCGAGATGAGCCAGAGCCGCCAATGCGAGAGTCATCATTTGAACCGGGAGGATCTCGAGGATGGGCCGCAACATTTCCGAGGACTCAGGCAGCCGGCAGGCGGGCTGGGGCGAATCCGCGGAAAAGATAGCGGTCCGGGCCGGCGTTTGCGAAAGGTCTCTGAGCAGGCTGTCGTGCAAGTTTCTGACCTGCCTGTCGCCCGCGAAGACACCCACGAAGATGCCGGCGTGCAGCATTTCGAAAGGGCCATGCCGGAATGCCGCGCTGCTCATGCCTTCCGCGTGAAAATGATCCGACTCTTTGATAGTGAGAGCGCCGGTCGAGGCCGCAGCCATGGACGATCCGCGCCCGACCAGGAAGATATCGCGCACATCGCGGAGCATTTCGCCCATCTCGGCAACATGCGTTTGCCAACTCCCGAGATAACCCTCGACGACTGCATGCGCCTCTTCCAATTCGTGCAGGCGCTCCACGCGATCGGCGTTGCAAAGCGTCGCCGCCACCATGCGCAGCGCCATCTGTGCAGTCACGTAGGTTTTACAGGAGACGGAGAACTCATCGGCGGCCGCCGTGAGCACGGCGAAATCTGACTGCTGCGCCAAGGGACTGTCTGCCGAGTTAGTGACGCCGATAACGGTGGCCTGCCTGGCGTTCATTTCCAGGAGCCGCACGGTCTCAGCGCTTTTGCCAGATTGCGATACGGCCACCAGGAGGGTGGAAGGAATGAGGAGCTGCGGGTAGAAATGGATCAACTCCGATGTCTCTACCATTATGGGAGTCCAGCCGTTCGCGGCCAACTCAATGCACAAAGGATGCAGTCCGAAACAGGACGAACCCATGCCGGTGAGCACGACTCGCTGAAAGCGGCCGCCGTCGCAATGGCCGGCGATGTCGTCGAAGACGCTTGCCGTGCGCAAAGCGTCCCACGTGGCCCTCAGCGCTTCGGGCTGGTCGAGAAGATCGGCAAGATACCGGCCCTGAATTAACTCAAGATCCAATGACACTCCATTCTCCCTTCGCGATGGAGCGATGATGCCAGGCGCAGGCCACGCCGACTATCGCCGCGTCCGACGCCGGATTGATCCGCGGCAAGAACCCGGCCGTCCCGGGTCGATAATGCCGACCGCGATTTTGGTACCACCGATGTCCACCGGGGTTCGACATCCTGGCATAGCGCTCGCATCCGGCCCGGCCGCATCTCCATTCTTTACTTTGCATCGGGCAAGCGGCACACTCCGGGAATCGCGACTCCCCGACTGCTGGATTTGCAAGGAATGTAACAGAAGCGGCGTGCTTTTGCGGAGCCGGTTCTTCGTGAATATGATGGCATCAGGAATTGAATACGACCTCGCGGAAAGGACTTCGCATCGAAGGTATCGCCCAGGTAGATCGGTTCCACCATGCACCCAGGCAAACTGCCGATGCCGAGTCTTCCTCGTGGAGGCGCGTCGCGTGACTCGCGATTTTAACTCACCTGTTACCGCGGATGGGGCTTCGCCGCCCGACCGGGATTATTTGCGCCTTCTTTTTGCGGCGATCTCCCGCTCCTGCAGCGACGCGCTCATCTGCACCGATCGCGAGGGCAACGTCACCGCATGGAACGAGAGCGCAACACGCCTGTTTGGCTACTCCTCCGCCGAAATAATCGGTACCCCCGTATCCCGCATCATTCCTGAGGAACTGCATCTGCAGGAGACAGAAGTCCTGAACAAATTATCGGTCCAGTCCGCGCAACACTATGAATCCGTGCGGCACTCAAAAGGAGGTGGGCGGGTACGGGTCCTCGCGGCCGTTTCTGCGGTGGAAGACGACGCCGGACTTGTCATCGGCGCGCTCCGGATCGAGCGTGAAATTCAGAAGGAGTCCGCGGGCGAAGAGGCGCAGTCGAGTTTGGCGGCGATTGTCGAGTCTTCAGACGACGCGATTGTTGGCAAGAACCTTGACGGAATCATCACCAGTTGGAATCAGGCCGCAAGCCGGCTCTTCGGTTACACCGCCGAAGAGATGATTGGACAACCTATCCTGAAAATCATTCCCGACGATTTGCGTTCGGAAGAAGCTGGCATTCTGAAGGCAATTCGTTCCGGGAGGCGAATCGAACATTACGAGACCAGGCGCATTCGAAAGAGCGGGGAAATCGTCGAGGTGTCGCTCACCATTTCTCCCATTAAGGATCGCGATGGAAACGTCATCGGGTCTTCGAAGATCGCTCGCGAGATCTCGGAACGCAAAAAGATGGAGCGCCTCCTTATCCAATCAGAGAAACTGGCCGCTACTGGCCGCATGGCCGCTACCATCGCCCACGAAATTAATAATCCTCTTGATTCCGTGATGAACCTTGTATACCTGGCGAGGACCACGCTACCGAACAACAGCAAGGCGCTGCCCTATTTAATTACGGCGGAAAAAGAACTGGAGCGGGTCGCATACATCGCGCGGCAAACGCTGGGCTACTATCGCGATCCGGGGCCGCCCGCGGAGATCCGCCTTGATCAACTACTCGAAGAAGTTGTCAACGTCTATTACTCCAGGCTGCTTGCGGGCAATGTTGCTGTGGACTGCGCCTTCGCACACCACCGGCCGATCCGCGCGAGCAAAGATGAGTTAATGCAGATCTTTTCCAGTCTTATCACCAATGCCATCGACGCCATGGCGGATGGCGGAGTTCTCACCATCAAGACTCGTGAGGTCGGCGAGCGAGGTGTGGAGATTCTGGTACGAGATAAAGGAACCGGAATCATGAGGGAAAATCTCGACCGGGTATTCGAGCCATTCTTCTCCACAAAAGGCCAGCGTGGTACAGGAATCGGCCTTTGGGTTGCCCGGCAACTAGTGGAAAAACGTGGGGGATCAATCCACCTGGTGAGCAGCACAGAATTCCCAGAAAATGGTACAACCGTCGCAGTGTTTCTACCATTCCAAACATAGATTGTGGGGAGGGGCGCGCTTAACTATGGTGCGATTTGACCATCCGGAAATACCGATGAGGAGATTGAATGTTCGATCCCTTGCAGCAAATCAGGGCGTTGGATCTTCTTGGTTCACGCCCTACCCGAACTGGAACCAAAAAGAAGGAAAGCGGTAAGATTAAACAAAAAAAACCGATTGTACTTGTAGTTGACGATGAACGCCTGATTGCAGACACAATGACCGAAATTCTGAGGCGGTCCGGATTCGAAGCACAATGTGCGTACGACGGCCAATCAGCTCTGGAACTGGCAGTCCAGATCAGTCCGGATTATGTGCTGACCGACGTAGTGATGCCGAAGATGAATGGAGTCCAACTTGCGATCGCCATCCGCAAGATACTGCCATCTACCGAAATACTTCTGCTTTCGGGCCAGGCCGGCATTTCGGAGATTGTTGACCGCGGGCGCAAGGAAGGATACATGTTCGAGCTTATTCCGAAGCCGATCCACCCGGAGAAGCTGCTGCAGCGTCTGAATCAGTTTCTTGCGTAGCTATCCCGTCGATAAGCAGTCGTGCGGTCGATCTAGAAAATTTCAGTGGGTTATTTCCCCCTGAGCCTTTGCAGACGCTCGATGAGCTTCATCGGGTGGATAGGCTTCGCGACAAGTTCGAAGGCATGTCCGTCCTGGCGTGCCTTTTCGAGCAGATCGATCGTACCGGCTTGCCCTGAAATCAGGAGGATTAGTGTATTGGGAAGCAATCTGGTAATCGCCATGGCGAGTTCGATCCCGTTCATCTGCGGCATCACCACGTCGGTCAGCAGAATGTCCGGGTGAAGCTTTTCCGCCAGTTCCATCGCAGTTTGTCCGTCGTAGGCAACGAAGGCACAGAAGCCCGACATGTTCAGAATCTCGACGGTGGTATTGGCAAGGGTCTCCTCGTCGTCCACTACAAGTACGACCGGGCAGTCTTGCCCGGATGCTTTGAACTTTTCCTTACATTCCTGGGCCGCCGAGAAATACGCCAGGAAATTGTCAGAGGGGTGAACGATTTCCGGCCATATATCCAGCATCACCGTCTTATCTCCGAAAAGCGCAACAGGCTCAAATAGTTATTTTCTGTCATCCCTGGAAGTTGTCGGCGCTTCAAGGTGCAAAAACCTCGCCGTCGCGAGGTCGGATATGGAACGGCCAGCCGTCTGGAGGACGGATGTGTTTTCGGTGGAAGGAAAGAGCCAAAACTTCCTTTATAATCCCGATAAATTCACAAATGTACAAATTCCCGCAGGCTTGCCCGGGCAGGCAGCTCCCATCGCCAATTGCTTTCAGGTTTGGTTTGCCTATGTGCAAGATAATTGAGGAGTATGAGACTTTCAAGGGCGAATCTTTCCCATCCCAAAGAATGTCGTCAAACTTGAGGTTGTTTGCGTCCGGTAGGCGACTTTCAAACTGCCTGCCCGAAGGGCCGTCCAAACCCCGCACCTAGTCCCGGCCTGGTTTGATTGCATTCTGGTTTTCCTATCCCATTGAAAATGCATCAAAAAAAGTTAGCCACGGCCGCTCACCGGAATAGCTACGCTCATTCACTCCAGGAGTGCGCACGGACTGGAGCTTGCGCCTTGGCGATTGATCTGAACGGGAGAATGAACGGCGCATGCAGAACGACAACGAGACGCGTCTGTCAACCGGAATAGGCGGCCTGGACGACATCTTGCATGGGGGCTTAGCCAAAGGATTTCTCTACCTCATTGAGGGCAATCCGGGCGCCGGAAAGACCACGCTCGCCTTGCAATTTCTGATTGAGGGCGCCGCGCGGGGCGAGAAGGGACTTTACATCTCCCTTGCCGAGAGCGAATCCGAGCTCCGCCATGTTGCAGCTTCGCACGGCTTTAACCTGGATAAAGTTACGATCTGTAAGATATCGCCTCCCGAACTCGAGGGCGCTTCAGGCCAGCAGTACACCGTCTTTCAGCCCGCGGAGGTCGAACTGGCCGATGTCCTGGAAACGATCCTGGCGATGGTTCGGGAGATATCCCCATCGCGGGTGGTGATCGACTCGATGTCGGAGTTGCGCATGCTGGCGCGCGATTCGCTTCGCTACCGCCGCCAGATCCTCAGCCTGAAGAAGTTCTTCGAGGGCCAGGACTGCACCACGCTCCTGCTTGACGAGCGCTTTCGCGGCAACCAGGAAAGCCAGGTGCAGACCATCGCTCATGGCGTGATCTCGCTCGAAGTGCTGCAGCGCAATTACGGCATCACCCGGCGCCGTCTCGAGGTGCTGAAGGTGCGCGCATCGAGCTTCCGCGAGGGATTCCACGACTACGTCATCATCCGCGGCGGCATCCGAGTATTCCCGCGGCTGGTTTCCGGCGAGCACCGCGGCAACCTGGTTTCCTCTGAGACGCTGCCCAGCGGTATCAAGGAGCTTGACGCATTGTTCTATGGCGGGGTGCAGCGGGGAACGAGCACGTTGATCGCCGGCCCGACGGGTTGCGGAAAATCCACTCTCTGTGCGCAATTCGTAGTCTCCGGCGCAAAGCGCAATGAAAAGGGCGCAATTTTTACCTTCGACGAAACGCGGCAGTCGTTTCGCGAACGCAGCCGGGGGCTCGGCCTTGACCTCGATACCTATCTTGAAAACAAGACCATTCATCTGGAGCAAGTCGACCCCGCCGAACTCTCGCCGGGCGAATTCATCGATCGCATTCGGCAAGGCGTGGAAGAACGCGAGTGGCGAATCATCGTCATCGACTCCCTGAACGGCTTGATGAACTCAATGAGCGAGGAGCAGGCGCTGACGGTGCAACTCCATGAAGTTCTTTCCTATCTGAACCAGGTAGGCGTGGCGTCGTTCCTGGTGCTGGCCCAATATGGGCTGCTTGGCGCTGCCATGTCGTCGCCTACCGACGTGAGCTATCTCGCCGACAACGTTTTACTGCTTCGCTACTTTGAGGCCGCCGGCGAGGTCCGCCAGGCGCTGTCGGTCGTCAAGCGGCGCTCCGGCCCGCACGAGCGTTCCATTCGCGAACTGCTGATCAGCGACGCCAAGTTGACCATTGGCGATCCGCTTCGAAACTTCACCGGCGTACTCACTGGGACCCCGGAATACAAAGGAGGACAGTCGTTGCTGTGACAAAGGACCGGGCTCCGATGTGTCGATTCGTAGTTGTCGCTCCCCTGGGTCGGGATGGAGAACTGATCTGCTCTTTCTTGAAGAATTCCGGCTTTGAGTGTGAGTCGGTGAAAACCATGGCAGAAGTGGAGGAGATGCACAGCTCCCTTCTGTTCGGCCTTATCCTCACCGACGAGGCGTTGACCGGCGAGGGGATTGATGCTGTGCGGCGCATTGTCGACGCGCAGCCCGGCTGGTCCGACCTCCCCGTCATGCTGCTGACAAGCGGTCCCAATGAGCCCAGATATGCGGCTATTGCCACCCAGATCCGGGTGGAAATTCGCAGCCTCATTTTTCTCGATCGCCCGGTCCGGAAGGAACTGTTGCTCAGCGCTGTACAAGTCGCTTATACATCGCGACTCAAGCAACTGGAAGTCCGCGACGCCGCGGCGCGCCAGTCGCAAAGCGAAGAGGCGCTGCGCAACTCCGAAAAGCTCGCGGTCGCCGGACGGCTGGCTGCCACCATGGCCCATGAGGTCAGCAATCCACTCGAAGCCATGGGCAACCTGCTTTACCTGGTTGAGAATTGCACCACGCTGGAAGACGCACAATCCTTTGGCCGCATGGCAACGCAGGAACTGAAGCGAGTCAGCGACATCATCGATCGCACCCTTCGCCTTCATCGATCGCCGCCAAAGCCCGCTCTCACCGACGTCTCTGCCCTGGCTCATTCAGCCCTTACCCTTTTTCGCCGGAAGATCGCGGAACGCCAGATCCGCGAGAATGTGATCGTGGAGCGCTGTTTCGCGTACTGTTCGGAAGGTGAGATTCGCCAGGCACTGGTCAATCTCATTGGCAACGCTCTCGACGCGATGCCGGACGGCGGAAACCTGCACCTACGAGTCGGAGGCGTCTCACTCGAGGGAAGACGACTTGCGCGCCTTACCATCGCCGATACGGGCAGCGGCATTCGTCGCGAAATTCGTGCGAACCTTTTCACCCAGTTTTTTACCACCAAGGGCAGTCGCGGAACTGGGCTTGGGTTGTGGCTGACCCGCGACATCGTGCAGCGCAACGGCGGAAAGTTGCGCTTCCGCTCCCGTGTCGAATCTCCCAGCGGCACCGTGTTTTCCATGTATCTGCCTTCAGGACCGCAGATGGACGTGGCCAATCCTAACCCTCGTAATCCCGAAGGAGAACAATCCAAGTTCCACGCCGCCTGAATTCACGTACTTCAAACCGGCCGGCTGTTGCGTTCCCGACGCTGGAACTTCCCGACTATTCGGCAGTACACTTCGCAGGTACGGATTCTTGAAGCCTTGTACCGACAATCATGCAGAAGCAACTTCTTCTCGCGATCGCCCTTTTCTTCGGCGCCAGTGCCTATGGAGCACAGGATGGCCCGGCGAACGTGCTCGATGAGGCCCAAAAACTCATTGACGCACACCAATTGCAAAGAGCGGACGACCTGATTACCGGCCTGTTGCGTCGCGATCCCGTCAACGAAGCCGCCAATGTGAAACTCGGCGAAGTCCGGCTGGCGGAGGGATTGAACGAAGACGCGATGAAATCCTTCGAGGAGGTCTTGGCTGTTCGGCCTGACTCGACGGCTGCTCGCGCTGGCGAGGTGAAGGCCGCGGAGGCCGCGGCACTGGCCGACCGCAATGCGGGGGTCGATGGCAGCGCACTGCTATGTTTGATTCGCGCGCGGAAATTCATTCCCGACTCCCCGCAGTTGTTGCTCGACTTTGGAATCCAGGCCGAGCGCATGAAGATTTACGTTGACGCCGACGCTGCGCTCACTCGCGCGCATGAACTCGCTCCGGACGACGCGAAGATCATCTACGCCCTCGCCCACGTGCAATTCGATGAGCAGAAAATGCCGGATGCGGAGCGCAATTTGCGTGCCTATCTGCGGGCGCAAGCCCGAGGACGCGACCGCGCACTACGGCCTGGGCCGTCTGCTGCACGCGGTTCTGCGCAACGACGATGCGAAGACCGAACTTAACCGGTCAATCGCCTTACAGCCGCGCCAGAGCGGCTCCTACTACGAACTGGGAGAGATTGCCCGCGAGACGAATCAACTCGATGAAGCGAAGAAGAACTATGATGCGGTGCTCGCCTTCGCGCCGCATCATGGCGGCGCGCTTACCGGCCTGGGCATCCTGGCACTTCGCGCCAAGGACAATTCCGCCGCGGAAAAGTACCTTTCGAGTGCAGTGACCTATGCGCCGGATTATGTCGCGGCACATCACTACTATTCGCTGGTCCTGGCGCGGCTGGGGCGCGAATCGGAATCCCGCCGCGAAGCAGATCTGGCTACGACGCTTAGCGCGCAGGACGCGAAGGCGAGTCGTGGCAACGAACTTACCGTGATCGAATGACGCAAGCGCAGCCGGTTGCCGCGTGATAGTGTGTTGGAGTTGCGCGGAGCCGTTTTGGTCGGTCAACTCAAGATTCATTTAAACGAACGAATGGAAGGCGGCTGGAAAAGCAATCCGGCACGCGCGACACTTCTCGCTCTTTTGCTTGCGCTCTCGACGGGGTGCGCTCACCAGAAACCCGCGACCGTTATGGTCATTACGCCGACGGGGGGGCTCGAGTACTGGGAGAAGTTCAACCATGCGGTGAGAGCCAGCGCCGAGGGCGCCGGCATTCACACAGAACTGGCTGCCCCGCAAGCGGTGACCGATTACACCGAGCAGGCGCAGATGGTCGAGAACGCAATTGCCCGCCACGTCCAAGGGATCATCGTCTCGCCGGCGCACCAATTGGTCTTGACGTCGGTACTGCGGAAAGCGGTGCAGGCGCGAATTCCGGTTGTAATCGTGGGCAGCCCGGTGGCTCTTTCGCCCAGGGATTTCGCGGCTTTCATCGGCTGGAACGAAGAGGAAGCGGGGCGGTTGGCGGCGCGGCGCTTCATCACCCTTCTGGGCGGAAAAGGCGAAGTAGGCGTGATTGGCGTCAGCCCCACGGTGGAAGGAAGCTCTCTTATCGAAAAAGCATTTGCCGACGAAATCGCGCACGCCCCTCGAGTCAAGCTTGTGGCGGTGAAATACGGTCTGTCCGACTGGGCGCGAGGCCACCAGGCCGTACTAGACCTGCTGGCGGAACACCCCGACATCAAGGGAATTCTCACTACCGATGAATTTTCGACCCATGCCGCGGCCTATGCCTTTGAAGGCCGGGCAAAAAAGCGTCCTTTGTTGATCGGCGTGTCCGACGAGATGAACGAGTTGGAGGGACTGCGAGCCGGCCGTACGGATGCGTTGGTCGTGAGCGATCCGCTGGAACTGGGCACGCGCGCGATGCAGGCGATGCGAGCCGCGATTTCGGGCGCCGACGTGAGTTCCAATTCGACCCATTTGCCGGTTTCTATCGTCGATGCCCAATCGATGCGCGAAAATCCCGTGGTGAGCATGCTTTATCGCCAGCCCGAATAAACGCCTCGCAGAATCAATCGGCCGTAATCTTCACGTTGCGCCACGACGCCTGCGCATAAAACGAGCGCAATCCCGCGACGCCATTGGTGAGGCATTGGGCATCCTGGTATTGAAGTTGCGACGCAGGTCCGTCCTTCTGAGCAGTCACGGTCACCGTCAACTGGCACCCCCGGGCCGAAAATGCCAGATGGTACCACTCTCCCACCCAGACAGGCGAGGCAAGCGAGGATGTCTTGAGTTGGTGCCAATCGTAAGACGCGCGCCCCAGCACCAGGGTCCGCTGATCGGGCCGGATTCCGGCATAGTATCCCTGGTACGAATCGACGCCCTGCTCCGGGTTGGTGGTTCGAATCACCAGCCCGGCGTCGCCGTAATGGGTCTCGGGAAAAAGCAGATCGAAGCGAATATCCGCGGAAACCGTGTAGTTGGATCCTTCAGAGTGCTGTGCGATCAGCATGTCTCCGCGTCCATAGGTCGCATTCGAAAAAACGCCCTCATGTTCGCTCCATCGCCCTCCGATCGGCTGCCAGCCTTGCATGGTCTCATAGCGGTTGATGTTGTTTTTCTCAGCGATGAGACGGTAGGCGATCAGCACGCCGCCGCACAAAGCAGCTACGAGAAAAAGCAGGAGAAGCGTTGTTCGCAGAATTCTGGGCACGCTGGGCATTATGGCGGGTAAAGTATAGTGGTTCGTACTCGCTTCTTCAATGTTCCTGTCTGGAAATGGTTTCGATTGTCTCCGCAGAGTGACCCTGATGGTTTTTCTCCTCAGCCTGGTCGCGCCCCCCGTCATCGCTGTCATACCGCGCCATGGTCCGACGCCCCTGCAGTCCATCGAGTCGGCAATTCAGTCCGCCAGCTTTGCGAGAACCCCCATCGCCGTGGTGGTGCGCGGCGTGGTCACGTCGGGCCGGCACCGCATCATCATCGAAGACCGAACCGGGGCGATCGAGGTGCAGCCGCTTCATCCGGAACAGATTTCTCTGGGCGATGAAGTCGAGGTTGCGGGCCAGATGGCGATCGCGCCTGAACCGCAGATTCAGCAAGGACAACTGCGGCGCCTGTGGGGTGGATCGATGCCGCTGCCGTTATCCATTACGCCCGACCAGGCGGCCGAGGGTGGCAATGAGTTATTCCTGGTAGAGACGGTGGCAAAGCTTCTCGACTTCGCTCCCGCGGGCTTGACCGGTGTGCGACTCAATCTTCGCGGGGGGCATCAGAATTTTTCCGCGGTGTTGCCCAGCGACAGTCCCGGCGGAGAACTGTCGGCAAAGTCGATGCAGCCGGGGACCACACTGCGCTTGACCGGCATCCTGGTTGTGAATCACGGACTCGGCGGGGATGCATTCTCCCTCGAACTGCGAACCCCGGAGGACATCGACCTGGTTGAGCTTCCCTCGTGGTGGACGCGCGCGCACCTGTTGCTGCTGGGAGCGATTTCGGTCATTCTCATCCTCGCCGTGATCAGCTTCGCCATTCACATCCGCCATGCGCGGTATCGTGCTGTCGCCGAGGAACGCGCCAGCATTGCCCGCGACCTGCACGACACGCTGGCGCAGGGATACGCGGGGATTACGCTGCAACTGGAAGCTGCCCAGCATATGATCGGACGCGACACCGAGCGCGCCGAATCGCTTTTGAACGAGGCGCTGCAACTGGTTCGACACAGCCGTCACGAATCTCATCTTTCCATCGATGTTCTGCGCTCGCTTTCGCGCGACAGCCGGCTTGAAGTGCTGGTCTCGCGCAGCATTCAGCAGCTCCGGGCAGGTTGTGACGGCAGGATCGAACAGCACGTCACCGGAAATCCCACGGTCCTGTCGTACTTCATGGTGAACAATCTCTTCCGCATTGTGCAGGAAGCCCTCGCCAACGCCGTGAACCACTCGCATGCGGCCAGGATTGCGATTCGGGTCGATTATCGCAAGCATGGTGTACTCATCGAAGTGGAAGACAACGGCACCGGATTCAATCCGTGCAGCGTTCCGGGGCCGGAGGAAGGCCACTTCGGGTTGGTGGGCATGCGCGAGCGCTGCGCCTCGATCAACGCTAAATTTGAATTGCAGTCCGCCGCGTCGGGCACTATAGTCCGCGTAAGGGCTGACGTATGACAAAGGAATCGAGCGTGAACCAAACCCACTCGCGGTCAGCCTCCGCCTTACCCGCCACGAAGACCATTCGGATCCTCGTGGCCGACGACCATCTTGTCTATCGCATCGGCATCCGCAACCTGCTGGCTTCCGAGCCTGGATTTGAAGTGATCGGCGAAGCGCCAGATGGATTGCAGGCCATCGAGATGTATCGCGTTCTTCGGCCTGACGTGTTGCTGCTCGATCTGCGCATGCCGCAAAAGAACGGTATCGAAGTGGTTCAGGCGATCCGGCGCGACGACCCTGGAGCACGAATCCTGGTAGTTACCAGCTATCAAACCGAAGAGGAGATTTTTCAGGTCCTGCAGGCAGGCGCGCTCGGCTACGTGCTCAAGGATGTCGGTCGCGAAACGCTGGTTGAAGCGGTGCGGTCGGTGGATGCCGGAACACGCTGGATTTCTCCGGCTATCGCGCGCCAGTTCGCCGACCGCGCCGTTCGCCAGCAATTGACCGTGCGCGAACTTGAGGTCCTGAGGCTGCTCGCCCGGGGGTTGACCAACCGCGAAATCGCCAATGTTTACAGTATCTCTGCGAACACCGTGAAGAATCATCTGAACAGCCTGATGGCCAAGCTGGAGGTTGCCGACCGGACCGAAGCGGTGAGCTTCTGCCTGGCCCGCGGTATCGTTCGCCCCGAGGACATGTAAGTGGTGTCTCCCGCCATGCGGTTTTCGCGCAGCGGGCCAACATACATGATTTGAATCGGCTCCGTCAATAGCCTTATCTTCTCAAGACACGTCCTTCGAGCGCGCCTTAGCTTGTTATGCCAAGAGTCGAAACAGGTCCTCCGCGCCCAGCGTGGAGGATCCGAGAAAACATCTCCAATTCTATCCCCGGTTTTGCTACGTCTCTCCGATGCAAGGAGAGCACGTAGACGGTCACCGATGTTGTTGGTGGATTTCCGGTTCATTGGGCAATGTATTTCGCATTGCCGATCGACTGGTGGCGCGCCACAGCATACGCGTGTACGCATCACGACGCTGTTTTGGAGACGCAACATGAGAAATAATTTTCGAGGCTGGACATACTGCGCTGTTCTTCTGGTGCTGCTGTGCGCGGCGGCTCTTCAAGCTCAATCGGTGCACGGTTCCATTGCGGGAGTGGTGACCGACGCGACGGGCGCGGTGATCCCGGAGGCAAAGGTTTCGGTGCTCAATGAAGGGACGGGCGCGGCGTATTCGGGGAGCACGACGTCGGCTGGCGTATACCGGTTTGAAGATGTGGCGCTGGGCCAGTACACCGTGACGGTGGGCGCACCCGGATTCAAGACTTCGGTGACCAAGAATGTTCTGGTGCAGATTGGAACCGTTGCCGCCGTGGATGTGGCTCTGCAGGCCGGCGCGGTAGCCGAACAGGTGACGGTCACCAGCGAGGGAACGCGGCTCGAAACCGAGTCGTCCGACATTGGAGGCGTGGTCAGTGAGAAACAGATCACCGAATTGCCTCTAGCCCTGGGCGGCGTGGGGGCCATGCGCGCCAACGAAGGTTTCGTATTTCTCCAGCCCGCAACCACAGGTCCCGGAGTCGCGGATTCCAACGGTGTTTTCCTGTCCAAGGTAGCCGGCGGACAGAACTACGGCAACGAAGTGTTGATCGACGGAATCAGCCAGGAGCGCAGCGAAAACGGCTCGTCGTACGACGAGGAAGCGCCATCGGTGGAAGCGTTGGCCGAATTCAAAGTGACCACCTCGCTACCCCAGGCCGAATTCGGGCGCACCACGGGCGGCGTCGAGAGCTTTGTTACCAAGAGCGGAACGAATCAATACCATGGCGGTGCGTACGATATCTTCCGCGATCGCTCGCTCGACGCTAACAGTTGGTTCAACAATGGCTGGCGGGCGAAAGACTGCACCGGATCGGATAACACCCCGGCCTGCCAGGCGCAGTGGGCGACACCCGCCGATCACAAGAACGATTACGGCGTGACCATGGGCGGTCCCGTTCGAATTCCTCACCTGTTCAATGGCCACGACAAAAGCTTCTTCTTCTTCTCATGGGAGCAGCTTAAGTATTCGACGAGTGCGTCGGTAATCAATACCGTTCCCACAGTGGCCGAGCGCGGCGGCGACTTCTCCGATCGTCTTACCGCCACGGCGCAGGGGAAAAATCCTTGCGATGGTTCGACGGTCTACGCTGGGGAGATCTTCGACCCCGCAACTACCAAGACCATCGCCACTTCGAGCGGAACCGTCGAATGTCGTACGGCGTTTCCCAACAACGTGATTCCGCCCGGAAGGTTGAGCACCGTGGCCAAAGCCCTGGTCGCCTATTATCCACAGCCGACCAGCAGCGGAATTTTCAGCAACTACACGCAGGTCTCTCTCAAACCGATCACCAATACGACGTACACCGTCCGCATTGACCAGAATGTCAGTGAGAAGATCAAGTTCTGGGGATCGTACAGCACTCGCGAAAATGCTTTGTTTACCGGGGGATTTGCTACCCTGCCCTCTCCCGTCAGCACGCAGGGCTGGTGGCAGGACTTTACCACGCACTTTGGCCGCGCCGGCTTCAATTACACGATGAAGCCGAATCTGCTCAACTACCTGATTTTCGGGGCCGACCGCAGCAACAGCAAGAACTACTCACAGGCGGCCAATATCGGGAAGAACTGGTCGCAGCTGGTCGGCCTTGGCAATGCCGGCGGCAAGAACTTTCCCGGAATCAGCACCGGCGACGCGGAGGTGGGCCTGGGCAACACCGGTAACAACGACGACGAGGTGGACAACGGGTTCTACCTCGACGACGCGATCGTCTGGACCCATGGACACCACAACTTCAAGTTTGGCGGCGAGGTGCACTACCAGCAGTTCTCCCATATCGTCGGGAGGAACGAAAACATCAGCTTCAGCGCCAACGAGACCTCTGCCTCTCCGACACAGGGAGGGGGCCTGGGCTTCGCCAGCCTGATGCTGGGCGAGGCCGACGGCGGCGGCACCAACGTGACGGTGCACGCTCCGCGATGGATTTCCTCGTACTACGGCTTTTTCGGCCAGGACGATTTCAAGGTGACGCCGAATCTCACTCTCAATATCGGCCTGCGCTACGACGTGGAAGTGCCGCGCAAGGAAGCCCGCAACCTGTCGTCAAACTTCAGCTTCACGGCCACTGATCCGGAATTCAACATTCCCGGCGCGCTGGTATTTGGCGACAAGTGCAACTGCAATGCGCGCTGGGCAAACACGTGGTATAAAGACTTCGCTCCGCGCGTCGGCTTTGCCTGGACGCCGAGTTTCCTGCACCAGAAAACTGTTCTCCGCGGCGGTTCGGGGATCATTTACGGCCCTCTGCTGTACAGCGATTTCGGAGGCGGCATGGCCACCGGGTACACGGTGAATCCTTCTGCGCCCAGCCACAACGGCTTCGATCCGTCCTTCGAAATTGATAACGGCATGCCGGCATTTACGCCGCCTCCGAATGAAGACCCTGGGATCTACAACGGCAGCTTTGTGCCGGGATCGTACATCACCAAAGATGCAGCCCGTCCGGCAACTGTCTACAACTGGAATCTGGAAGTTCAACACCAGGTGGCGACCGACCTGATTGCGACGGTGGGCTACATCGGGAACCATTCAACTGACCTAGCATCGAATCTTCTCAATCCCAACAACATGTCCACGAAATACTTCAACCTGGCCGACGCGCTTTACCAGTCGTTCAATGGCAACAGCGCCGGGGTTACTGCGCCCTTCCCGCAATTCCTGCAAAACTGGGGCGGCAATCCGCAGCTTCAGCAGGCTCTGCGCCCTTTCCCGCAGTATGACTTTATCGACCAGGGATGCTGCCTTGAAAACGTGGGCATGTCGAGCTTCAATGCGCTGGTGGCAAGCGTGCAGCGGCACTATCACCAGGGTTTGAACCTGCAGGTGTCGTATACGTGGGCCAAGACCTTCACCGATGCCGACAGCGCGCTGCCGAATGTGGGGCAACGAGTTGTGCAGGATATGCATGTCGAAAACCTGCATCTTGAAAAAGCTGTGTCCTGGCTGGACCTGCGCCACACCCTGGTCTTCAGCGGCCTCTACGAATTCCCCTTCGGCAAGGGCAAGCAGTATCTCAACCACGGTCTCTTGTCTCAAATCGCAGGCGGCTGGGAAGTGGGCACAGTTGAGCGTCTGCAATCCGGTCAGCCGTTGTCGTTTGGCTGCGCCACGGCGATTCCCGGATTTCAGAATTGCATCCGCTTCAGCAGGGTACCGGGAGTGTCACTCAAAAGCCCGGCTTATCGGAGCGGACCAAAACATCTCAATCCCTTCTTTGTTCCCACGGTTGCGATTCCTGCCGCGGATCCAAATTCGAACACCATGTTCAACCTGGAGTACAACGACGCAACGTTGTCAGGGACTAATATTCAAGGCGCACCCTATGCGTTTTACGACTCCAACGCTAACTATGCGCGCGATTGCCAGGGGACGGACCCCAATGGTTCGCACTATCTTCCCAACTGCAAAGGAGGTCTCGATCAACCGTATGTCTTTCCTACCGGCTTGCCTCGCACCACAAGCGAAATACGCCTGCCTGCCTATTTCAATAACGACTTGAGCATTATCAAGAAGTTCCCGTTCTACGAGAACTATACCCTCAGCATCAAGGCGGAGTTTTTGAACACTTTCAACCAACACGTCTTTGGTGAACCTGATCTGAATCCTTATAACATCGGCGGCTTCGGGGTTCCGACTTACACGGTGAACGGTCCGAGAAACATCCAACTTACGGCAAGGTTCCAGTTTTAGGCGAAAGCGAACCGGAGGATGCAAGCCTCCTGCATCCTCCGTTCTTTTTACACGGCATGTTTTCGCAAGAACAACTATGGCGTATTCTTCATTCGATATGCATACTTGGAGAGGTTAATCACGGGGATATTTCGAATGAGAATGCTTCCTATTCTGTGCCTTTCAGGCCTCCTTGCCGCCGGCAGACTGGGGGCACAGCCCTCCTCGGAAACCCTCGAAGGGTCGCTCCGCAAGGGCACCGAGGCAATTCATGCGGGCCACTATGAAGAAGCAGAGAGTTGGTTTCGTGCCGCAGTCAAGGCTAGTTCTGATAACGCACCGGCGCTAATGGAACTCGGTGTCGCACAGTTGGGGCTGGGCAGGCCGGGTGAAGCAGTTGACAACCTGCGCAAGGCAATCGCACTCAGCCCGGAAATGCCGGGAGCGAGCCTGTTTCTTGGCATCGCTTACGCCCAGATGCATCGTGTCGAAGATGCAGTTTCGGCGCTCCATCGCGAGACAGAACTCGATCCAAAAAACGCGCAAGCGTGGATGTGGCAGGGGGTTGTGGAGCTGCAGGATGGGCATCCGGAAAAAGCGACAGAGCCCTTCGATCGCGCCGCTGAATTGGCGCCGAACGATCTGAACATTCTCGAGTATCGCGGCAAGGCGCACAGCGAAGTGGCTTTCGCCAGTTACGCCCGCATGGCGGTTCTCGATCCGACCTCGTGGCACGTTCACCGCGTGCAGGGACAGATGTACTCGCAACAAAATCAGCACAAGGAGGCCATCGCCGAATTTCTTGAAGCGATCAAGCTGATGCCCAACAACTCCGATCTCTACGAAGAACTGGGCGGCGAATACCGCAAGACGAGCGCGCTCGACCTGGCGCAGCAGGCGTACAGCCGGGAGCTGGAATTAAGTCCCAACAATCCTATCGCGATGTACAATCTGGCCAAAATCGACATCGAGACCAATCGCGGCGCAGAGGGGCTGGAATTGCTGCGCAAGGTCACGGCCAACTATGCCAACGTTCCTGCGACGTATTTTTACCTCGGCCTGGGTGAATTCGATGCGGGCAACACAAGCGAGGCGTTGGCGGCTCTGGAGAAAGCGCGGGGCATGAATCCGGAGCCGGAATTGGCGCCCCGCGTGGAATATGAATTGTCGCGGGTGTATCGCAAACTGGGGAGGACCGAAGACGCAAACCGCGCAATCCATGAGTACACGCGGATGAAGGAGAAGAACGCGAAGCTGAACCCCGCGGTGCTCTCGGCAATCTCAAGCGGATTCGGGTCGGCTGAGGTTCCCGCGACCGAGCCAAAGAGCAAAGACTAAGGCGCTGTGCAAATCCGGTCGTGCGCCTGCATCCACTACGAGATCTCCCGCCCTGTTCCGGGGGTGACCGCTCGAAATGCGTCGCTTGAATTTTGCAAGAAGGGGCTGAAATTGAAACAAGCAATTGGGTGCGGCCTGGCGTTTTTATGCGCGATCTCTGTGCGCGCCCAGGTCACCGTCACGGAGCCGATTCCGCAGACTGTGCTCATCGACGTGAACGCCGCTGATGTCGTCGGGGATCCAATCCCGCGTACAATCTTCGGGACGTTTCTCGAGCCCATCGGCAATTCGACCTATAACGGATTGTGGGCCGAGATCCTCGAGAACCCCAGCTTCGAGTCAGGTTTGTGGACACCTCAGAAGATGAGCGACATGCTTCACGATCGGCCGGAGTTACGACATGCCGGAGACCTCGGGTTGCCACTGCCCTGGGAGCCGCTCGATCCGCGCCAGGGCAATCGCTACGAACTTCACTACGGAGACGCCGCGAATTCCTTCCAGGCGCTGCGCGTGCTGGCTGTGCCCGGCGAGCCTACCGGCATCAAGCAGAAGATCTATCTTCCCATCCATCGCACGCGCCATTATCAGGGAAGCTTCTACGCGAAGCACCTGGGCGGCGCGGATACGGTCACCGTCGGCCTGCGCATTCGTGATCAGAACGAGATGCTCGTCTCTCAGGACGTTCACGCTGCCGATGCAGGTTGGAAGAAATATGACTTCAAGCTTGAAGTTCCGGAAGGCAAGCTGCACCGCCTGGATGCAGCCGACTTTGTCGTGCAACTCGCCGGTGACGAACGCGTTGAGCTAGACCAGTCTTCCCTGATGCCCTCGGACGCGATGGACGGGCTCGATCCGGATGCTGTCAATTTGGCCAAGGCGATGAACACTCCGTTGGTCCGCTTCGGCGGCAACTTCACATCCTCCTACCACTGGACCGACGGCGTAGGCCCGCGCGACAAGCGAGTGAGCATGATCAACAACTCGTGGGGCATACCCGAGTACAACACTTTCGGCACTGACGAATTCCTCGCATTCTGCCATTTGATCAACGCTCAGCCACAGGTCGCATTGAATCTCGGCAGCGGCACCGCGGACGAGGCTGCGGGATGGGTCCGCTATGTCAACGAACACTGGACAACGCACTCCGGCCTGCTGTGGGAACTAGGCAACGAACTGTGGGGCAACTGGAATCTCGGCTATCCCACGCGCGATCAGCTTGCGCAGCGGACGCTTGAATTCAGTAAAGCGATTCGCGCTGTTGATCCAGCCGCACGCCTCATTGCCACTGGCGCGGATCCCGAAGTTTTCAGCAGCTGGAACGCGATTCAACTTAGCAATCCGCCCGGCACGTTCGATTACCTCTCCACGCACTTTGTCGTCGGGACGAGTAACGTACGCGCGAAGTCACCGACTCCCGGCTTTGTGGCCGCTGCGGCCTTTGCGTTGCCCATCGAACTCGAGCGCCGCCTGCATGACGAGCAGAAGCAAATTGATGAGACTTCCGGCTACGCGGGAAAAGCCCACATCGCGTTCACCGAATGGCTCTTCATTGGAGAGCATCGCAACGCTCCGAGTTTCACGAACCTCGGCGGAGCCATCATCACGGGGGGATTTCTAAACATGATGATGCGCAGCTCCGCCTTCGTTCCCATTTCCGACATGACGGGGATCATGGAATTTGCCGGCATCTGGAAGAAGCGGAGCCAGGTGTATGCCACGCCGGCGTACTACGTCTTCAAGATGTATGCCAACGCCGATGCCGCGCGGCGCGTCTCAGCGACCGCCAACTCCGGCTCGTACTCCATAGCGCAAGGCGTGGACCGGCTGCCCGACATAGCTGCCGTGCCTTATCTTGACGTGGTCGCAACCGTGAGCCAGGATGGCCGCAAACTGACGCTGTTCTGCGTCAATCGCAGCCTCGATACCGACATCGCTTCGACCATCCGACTCGAGCGCTTCGACTCCAAAAAGACAGCCGCTGTGCATCTGCTCAGTTCCGGCTCAATCAACGATGTCAACGATGAGATGAATCCGATGAACATCGAGGCTGTTGACACCGCCGAGCCTGTTCAGCCGGGCGGATGGTCTCATTTATTTCCACATGCGAGCGTGACTGTGATTTCGATCGACCGCAAATAGGCGCGCCAAGATCGGCAACGCCAAACGAGAAGAAAGGACGAGTTTGTGAAGACGATTGCAATCCGGTCATATCTGCGGGTTCTGAGCGCGATGCTGCCCCTGGCGTTCTTTTGCGTGTGGCATTTATCGGCTTCGGGACAGGAAACGAAATGGACTGAAGACCACGCCAACCAGTGGTACGCCCAGCAGCCGTGGCTGGTGGGTGCAAACTTTCTGCCGTCCAATGCCGTGAACGAACTGGAGATGTGGCAGGCCGATAGCTTCGATCCCAAGGAGATCGATCGCGAACTGGGATGGGCTGAGAAGATAGGCATGAACACCATGCGCGTGTTCCTCCACAACCTGGTCTGGGAACAGGACGCGGCGGGATTTCAAAGCCGCATCGATCGATTTCTTTCCATTGCCGCGAGCCACCATATCCGGCCCATGCTGGTGCTCTTTGATTCCTGCTGGGACCCGAACCCCAAGCTCGGCCCGCAACGGCCGCCTATTCCCGGCGTTCACAACTCGGGCTGGGTGCAGGCGCCCGGCAAGGCCATGCTCGTCGATCCCGCGCAGTACCCGCACCTGAAAGCCTATGTGCAAGGCGTGGTCGGCGCGTTCGCCAACGACCAGCGCATTCTTGCCTGGGATGTATGGAACGAGCCGGACAACGACAACGGCTCCTCGTATGGGAAACTGGAGCCCGCCAACAAGCGCGATCTTGTCCTGGCGCTGCTGCCGCAGGTGTTCGCATGGGCCCGCGACAAGCGCCCGGTTCAGCCGCTCACCAGCGGCGTGTGGGCGGGCGACTGGTCATCGCTCGATCGCATGGCGCCGATGGCGCGCACACAAATCGAACAGTCCGATGTGATCTCGTTTCACAACTATGACTGGCCGGAAGGTTTCGAAGCGCGCATTCAGGAGTTGCAGCAATTTAAACGGCCGCTGCTCTGCACCGAATACATGGCGAGAGGCGCGGGCAGCACATTTGATACGATTCTGCCCATTGCAAAGAAGAATCACGTAGCGGCCATCAACTGGGGCCTGGTGAAGGGACGCAGCCAGACGTATTTGCCATGGGATTCGTGGCGGCACCCCTACATTACCGAGTCGCCGACGGTATGGTTTCACGATGTTTTCTACGAAGACGGCACGCCCTACCGCCAGCGCGAAGCGGAACTGATTCGAAAGGCGACGGAGAAGCAGTAGATGACGCCAATCTACTCCTGGCTGTGTACCGAATAGAGCTTCTGGCTCGCCGCGAATTCCTGTTTTGCGCGCTCAGATTGCCCGTCCTGGCGGAGCGCGCGGCCCAGTTCAAAATGCGCCTTGGGATCGTTGGGATCAAGGCGCGTCGCCTCTTCGAGTTCCGCAATGCTTCCGGGAAGATCATTCGACGCCAGGAGCGCGCGGCCCAGTTTTTCGTGACACACCGCGCAACTACTCCGTATCCGCACCGCCGTGCGCAGCGGATCCATTGCCTCGGCGGCACGTTCGCGGTCGAGCAAAAAGCTTCCCAGGTCAAGGAAGGGCCATTCATCTTTGTTTTCGCCGGCGGCCCAGGTCGCCGCCTTGCGCAGCGCTTCTTCCGCCTCTTCGGGGTGGTTGGTCGCGTCCAGGACCAGACCGAGGTTCTCTTCCGCTTTCAGGTGCGTGGGTTCAATGGCGAGGACGCGCTCGTACATCTTTCCAGCGTCAACATAACGATCCTTGGAGTAGTAGCATCGCCCCAGCGAATACAGCACATCGACGTTGTTCGGCTCCATCTTTAACGCTCGTTCGAGCCAGCGAATCGCATCTTCATAATCTTTCAAAAGAACATAATCAAGGGCCACGGAGCGAAGTTCAATGGCGGTGGGGATGCGGGAACGCGCGGCCTGCGTGTAGGTATCGAGCGACTGGCGCGGTTTCCCCTCCTGGCGAAGGACGAGGGCCAGTTGATAAAGGAGCGCGGAAGATTCGGGTTGCCTGGCGATCTGCTCGCGCAACCCGGCTTCCCTCTGCGCCAACGCGGAATCTGCGATGGCCGACTCCTCGCGGGCGTAGGGAGCCGGCTCGCGATGCACCTCTTTGCTGACGGGCGCACCCTGTGCCGTCGCTCTCACATTCCACGCGATCGCAACGACCAGCGCAAATAACGCCATGAGTCTGGCCCGATGTCTCAATGCTTTGCTGGACCTCGCATTTATTGGCAACTAACACTGTAACGTTTCTTCCCAACAAACGTCGGTGAAACGATCACCTCGCGCGACGAAATATTGAGTGTCCTGGTATCAAGGTTGTTTGGCTCCAGCCCCAGGCGATTGTAAAGCTGGAAATCGGCATCGAATATAAGAGACGAAAACCCTTATGCCATTAAAACCAATCTCACGTCGCGAATTGTTGAAAGTTGGAGCGGCCGCCGGAACGGCACAGATGCTGGGCGGATTACTCTCCGGATGTGGCGGGCACAGCATGCCTTCTCCCACTCCTACCCCCACACCCAGCACCTGCGCCAAAATCACCGACATCGACCACGTCGTGATACTCATGCAGGAAAACCGCTCGTTCGATCACTATTTTGGAAGCTATCGCGGAGTGCGGGGCTTTGCCGACCAGAGCGCGGCATTTCAGCAGCCCTATCCGGCCAACACTTCAAATGCGCCGGCGGGTGTCCTGCTGCCGTTCCACATGGATACAACCAAGCTCAATGCGGCCTGCACGCATGACATTACTCACGATTGGGTCCCGCAACACCAGAGCTGGAACAACGGCGCGATGGATGGATTTGTGACTTCCCGCCTGGCGATCAACGCGAATGATGCTGTACTCACCATGGGTTACTACACGCGCGCCGACCTACCGTATTATTACGCGCTGGCCGACGCGTTCACGCTTTGCGACAACTACTTCTGCTCGGTCATCGGCCCTACGGACCCAAATCGGCTCTATTCCATGGCGGCGTCGATCGATCCCGACGGAAAGAATGGCGGGCCAGTGCTGCAGACGCTGGTTGCGCAGCGATCAGCGTTCTTCGGCAAGCTCACCTACACCACCATGCCGGAGCAGCTTCAGGCGCGCGGCATCTCGTGGAAAGTGTACACATCGCCCGACCAGAGCATCCTAAACGGATTGTTCTCCGACAACGTACTTTCCTATTTCAAGAACTTCCAGGATTCCTCGTCGCCGCTGTACCAGAATGCCTTTGGCCCGCAGTTCCCCACAGACTTCCTCGCCGATGCGGTATCGGGGAATCTGCCCCAGGTGTCGTGGGTCATCGTGTCAGTGGTGGATTCAGATCATCCACCCGCGCCGGCGTTGTTCGGCGAAGCCACCCTGGATGCGATCCTGAAGGCACTCATGGCCAATTCCGCCGCGTGGGCCAAGACCGCTGTATTTGTTACTTACGACGAAAACGGTGGCTTTTTCGATCACGTGGCTCCCATAACTGCGCCGGCCGGCACGCCCGGCGAATACGTGACCGTACCTGCGGTTCCGGATCCGACGGTTGCCGGAAGCCCGCCGATCTCCGGCCCGATCGGCCTTGGTTTCCGTGTACCCACGCTGGTGATCTCGCCTTTCAGCCGCGGCGGTTTTGTTTCGTCGGACGCGTTCGATCACACATCTCTTTTGCGGTTCCTCGAGACCCGCTTCGGCGCAGAGGTGCCGAATCTTTCCGCCTGGCGTCGCGCAACCGTCGGCGATATGACCACCGCGTTCAACTTCACCAAGCCGGACAATTCGATCCCGTCGTTGCCATCAACCACTGGCGCCATTTCCACAGTGATAAGTGAGTGTGTGGCTAACCTTGCGGGTTTCACGCCCTATCAACTGCCTACGCCGCAGGCCATGCCAACCCAGGAATCAGGAACGCCCAGCCGGCCGAGCGGCACTTGCTGAGCCGCACTTATTTCTCGAGCAACGCCCGGGCGGCCCACAGCACCGGCGCCTGGCCGTGGAAGTCTCCGGTCTTCCGCGGCCGCGCCAGGTAGTAGTCATAGCTGTTCTGCTTGTTGGTGCCCATGCAGACATTGGTCACGTCGGAATTCTGATCCACGAAGCCGGCCAATGCGATCCAACCTTTGCGCGCCGCCGGTCCATACGTCTCTTCCGGCAGCCAGCCGCGGCGGACTCCTTCGATCATCGCAAAGGTGAACATGCCCGTCGAGGAACTCTCCTCCCACGATTCGGGATGATCGATGAGCTGGCGCCACGTGCCGTCGGGACTCTGGTTCTTCAGTAGCTCGGCCATCATCTTTCGATAAGCAGCCAGGATCTCGGCGCGCTGGGGATGATTCTCGGGAAGGGAACTCAGCATCTCCGCCATGCCCACCGCTACCCAGCCATCGCCCCGTCCCCAAAAGAACGGCACATCGTCGGCGTGATAAAAGAGTCCGTTCGGCTGTTGCAGCTTGCGCAGATATGCCACCATCTCGTTGGCGTCGCGATCCAGATACTTGCGGTCGTCCGTGGCGCGATACGCCTCAAGCTGCAGAATTGTCAGCATGAACATGTCGTCGATCCAGAACCGGGTCTCACCGGAAAGCCCATCAGGCCGCGGGTTTGCCCACTGGCGGTCAGCGAAATGCAGCCCCATGTCGCGAGCGGCGTGATCCTTGGTTTCGATCGAGATCTGCAGCGGCACCACCCCGAAGATCTCAAAATCCACGTGCTCCTTGTCGGGAACCAGGTCGTGAAACTGAGGCGTAAGCAGTGGCCGATAGCGTGCCTGCAATTGCGACTGGAGTGCAGTGTTGTCGGTTGCCTCCGCATACTTCAGCGCGCCATACCATGCGCACACTTCGGGATAAACGATAGGGCTCAGGTGGGCGCTCTCCAGGAAGTGCATGGCCACACGGTCGCCGATGTTGTGCGGGTCGGCATTCTCCGGCCAATTCTGAAAATACTTCTGCTGCGCAAGCGAAACGGCTGAAATACTCCATATCAACAGGCAAGCGGCGGCAAGGAGAAGGTTGCGCATTGTCGAGGTCGCTCCTTTTACTTCGTCACCAGTTGGTCGCGCGAAAAGCGCAACACCCGAGTCCCGGCTATTTTAGCGTCGTTCGGAGAGGTCGGACCACTTGATGTCCCGTACGCAGGATGCACTTCTGTTCTCGTCGCTGCGGACTTTGTCTCGAACTCAGAACAGAGGCAGCGATCCTGAAGGCTGGTTGATCGTGACTGCTGGAACTTGGGGTATGGTGGGCCGTTTGCGTTGCGCTCGCGCCACGCGAACATCCCGATGAACCGGATTGCCTTCTGCCAACGTTCCATTGTAAAAAACGACCGACCGCCCAGGTGCCGCGGCCACGCGTTCTCCGGGAATGAGAATGCCGGCGAGGTTCATGGGATCGGCTCCTGCGACCGTGACGGTTTCCTCTGAATCGCGATGACGGGCAGCTCGCAGGCTTTCGACAGCCTCGGGCAAGGCAAACTGCTCTCCGCCAAATCCGTTGACGAATCGGCCGCCGCGTACTTCGCCTCGATCTTCTAATCGGCGCAGCATGCGCAGCAATGCGCCCCAACGAGGAATGTTGGACTCGCGCGCGACGAGGTCGCGGAATACTACGCCGTAGCGGGCCAGAAGCATGCGCGCCGCCGATTCGACAGCGGCGTCGGCGCGCCGCGCTTTTTCGAGCGGATCCACCATCGTGGGAATATCGGCGCTGAACAGAGACCATCGTCCCGCGGCACTGCGCATCTTCCGATGCGTGGCGACGGCCGCAGGCTTGCGTTCCGGATCGATCATGGCGCGCAGTTGATCGAACCCGTCGGCCGCAGCCAACCCGGCCGCGGCCAGTTCCCAAAGCGCAACTTGCGCATGTTGCCGGGTGAGGACGAGCATGCGCTGCACGTCTTCGATGAAGCACGCTCCCCGAGCCTTGAGCAGTTCCCACGTACGCAACGCGTCAGGCGTCAATGCCTGGTTGAGTTTCCGGTCGTCCACGCATTGCTCTTCGAGCGCGTGCGCCAACCACTCCGCCGAGTCGCGAACGTAGAAGGTAATCGGTGCCGCATTCGATGGAATCACGCGTCGCGGCCCCGAACCATCGCCCGCAGCGAATGCCGGATGCGGAGAAACGCGCCCCCAGCCCACGGCGCCAGAAAGGCAAAGCCGGTCAAGCCACCCAGGATTGTATTCCGCGACGCGCGCCGGAAGCAGCGATCGCTCCCACTCGATGGCGGGCGCCTCGAATCCTTCCAACTGCGTCAGCACTTCGAGCAGTCCTTCTTCACCGGCCAATTGGGTTTGCGGCGCTAGGTGCTGCCAGCGCAACAGCCAGCGCATGAACGTCGCCGGTGCCACAGGCTCGACTTCCCGGCGCCGGATTCCAATGGTGAGTTTGTGAATGCGCTGCAGGATGCGCCGCTCGCACCACTCAATGTCATGATCCTCGGTGACAGGTGGCTTTTCGAAACTGCCGCGCATGAGCAGGCCCTGTACTTCCATCGCGATGAACGCCTGGAATACAAGCGCAGGATCAAGGCTCATCATGCGGGCGAAGCTGTTCGCGGTCGTTGGTCCCAGAACCTGAGCCCATCCCTGCACGCATTTCTTCACAATGTCTTCTGTCGAGATGTTCGGTGTCGATCCGCCATGCCACAATCCCACTCACGAATTCGAGGCGCTCTGTTGTCACCCAACAGGGTTGGCCGCAGCAATCGATCGTCTGCGCGCGCCCGCTCTGTTCAAGGCGCTGGTAAAGTCCGGCCCAGTGTGAGCTGCGATCGCCATCGATCATCGCCAGCGGGAGCGCGACCAGGCCCATCAGCAGATCATGCAGCTCATGCTCATCGCGAATGTCGGGCCAGCACTCGGACCGCACGGTGTCGATAGCGTGTTGATCGAGCTTGCCCGCCCGCTCCAGCACGCTTGCGGGAATCTCGCTGCGCAGTGAAACCGCGCGGGTTCGCCGCTCTTCGAGGCCGGCTTCATCGAGAAACGCATAGGGATTGGCATTCATCAACTCATGCGCAAACTGCGATGGCACCGGCGTGTCCACGGCCAGGCAGCGAATGCTTCCGTCCTTGATGCCGCGCAGAACATCGAGCAATCCCTCCAGGTCCATGGCTTCCTGCAGCACGTCCTGCATTACTTCGCGCACCAGCGGGTGGTCAGGAATCTGAATGTCGCCTTCGATGTTTTCAAAACATGCTGCCGCCTGCGGAAACACGCTCGCCATCAGGTCGTCGGAACGTATGCGCTGAATCTGCGGCGCGATGCGCTTACCCTTGGAGAAGCGCAGCAGTTGCAGGCTGCGATTCGCGGCCCAACGCCAACGGGTCTTGAAGATCGGCGACGCCAGCGAAGCCTGCTCCAGCAAGTCTTTTGTCGTGACTTCCGTCAGAAATTGAAATACATCGGACAGGGGAAAGCTGTGCTGCTCGGCCAGGGAGATGTTGATGCCGTTGTCGGTTGCGGCCGCCTGCAATTCAAAGTTGAAGCCGCGGCAGAATCGCTTGCGCAACGCCAGGCCCCACGCCTTGTTGATACGCCCTCCGAAGGGGGCGTGCAGGATCAGCTGCATCCCTCCGCCTTCGTCGAAAAACCTCTCCGCAATGATGGTCGTCTTGGACGGCACGGCACCGAGGACGGCACGGCCGGTGACGATATAAGCAATGAGTTGCTGCGCGCCTGATGCGCACACTCCGCACTCTTCCATCAGCCACGCGATTGCCGATGCGACCTCGGGCTGCGCTGCCGAAATGAATCCCGGCGATGCACTCCCGGTTCGAGCAGAGATTTCTTCGCGCAGCTCGCTCACACCGTCGCAAAGAACGCCGCTCCTCTGCGGCGCTTCACCGAACCAGAAGGGAATACTGGGAGGCGCGCCGTGCGCATCTTCCACAAGCACCTGCCCCGCCGATTCGATGCGTTGGATGCGCCAGCTTGAGTTGCCGAGTAGCACCACGTCGCCAGGGCTTGAGTCCACCGCAAAATGTTCATCGAGGGTCGCGATCTGCACACCCTCCGGCTGCAGAATCACGTTAAACAGAGCCGTGTCGGGAATTGCGCCGCCATTGGAGATGGCAATCATGCGCGCGCCACGCCGCGCGTGCAGGCGGCCATGTACGCCATCGTGCATCAGGTAAGCACCGTAACGGCCGCGGGTCGATTCGATGCCGTTGCACAGGATCGCGGCCAACTCTTCAAACTGCTCGCGCGGCAGGTCGCGATAGGACCAGGCGCGCCGGAATACTTCGAACATCGATTCCTTGTCCCAGGACTCGGCGCCGCACGCCGCGACCATCTGCTGCATCAGCACGTCGATGGGGTGCGGAGGGATCTCGAGCTGATCGAGGACGCCCGCCCGCATCTTGCGCACCAATGCCGCTTGCTCCAGCAGATCGTCGCGCGTAGTGGCAAACAGGCGTCCCTTCGGAATCGCGCCGCGCCAATGTCCGGCGCGTCCCACGCGCTGCATGGCCACCGCGACCGCGCGTGTGCTGGCGATCTGGCAAACCAGGTCGACATCGCCGATATCAATTCCAAGTTCGAGCGACGCCGTCGCTACCAGAATCTTGATGTCGCCGCGCTTCAAGCGCTGTTCGGCATCGAGCCGCAGCGTTCGAGACAGTGAGCCATGGTGAGCGGCAACATTTTCGGTACCGAGCCGCTGTCCCAGTGCGAATGCGACCCGCTCCACCAGCTTGCGCGTATTCACGAATACCAGTGTCGATCGATGGTTCTCTGTGTACGCGGCCAGCTTGTCGAAGATCTCTTCCCACATGGGATAGGTGGTTACGGAACTGAGCTCGTCGGTCGGCACCTCGATGGCAATGTCCATGGCGCGACGCTGGCCGAGTTGCACGATGGTCGCCGGTTCACGCCGTGCATCAACTCCGGTCAAATAGTTCGCAACCAGCTCAATGGGGTTCTGCGTGGCGGAGAGACCGATGCGCTGCGGCGGCGGCATGAGGCCGGTGAGGAACGCATCCTGGGACAATTTGTTTTCGCCGCACACCAACGCTTCCAATCGTTCCAGTGAGAGCGCCAAGTGAGCGCCGCGCTTGTCATCGGCTACCGCGTGAATTTCGTCCACGATTACCGTGTGCACATGGCGCAAATGTTCGCGGCTCTTGCCGGCAGTGAGCAGGATGTAAAGCGACTCCGGCGTGGTCACCAGGATATGCGGAGGATGGCGCAGCATCGCGGTGCGCTCGCTGGGCAGCGTGTCACCCGTGCGCACGCCGGTGCGAATCCCCATCGACAAGAAACCGCGCTCCAGCGCCAACTCCTGGATTTCCCTGAGCGGCCCTTCGAGGTTTTTCTGAATATCGTTGGAGAGTGCCTTGAGCGGCGACACGTACACCACCTGCGTCGTGCGCGGCAGGGAACCTTCAATCGATAGCCGAAGCAGCCTGTCGATGCAAACCAGGAATGCAGCGAGTGTTTTTCCCGAGCCGGTTGGCGCGGAGATGAGCGTCGACTTGCCCGCAAGGATGCTGGGCCAACCGCACACCTGCGGCTCGGTCGGTGTTCCAAATTTGGTGACGAACCATTCGGCAGTGACAGAGTGAGCCCAGGACAACTCGGCGGGGAAGGCCATGAGGGATTTTAGCCGATTCGCCTTTTGTTTGCCCACTTAGTTTTGCGCGACGCGCCCCTGGCACCATAGGCAGTGAAGAAGCGCCCGGATTTCGGCACCGATCAGGCCCGGGTATGATGGTCGGCCCAGGCCTGCTGGAGCATCGCCGCAGCCTTCGCCGCCGGAACGATTCGTGTCGCACTGTTCCAATTCTCGAATACTACCCAGGCCGCCAACGCGGCTGATACTCCCCCCAGATACAAGGCAACACGCAACATGATGAGAAAACCTCCGATATAACTTTCACTGGGATGCCTTGATTCACCGGGCGAGTTGCAAGCGCGCAACAGTGCAAATCGCCGGCGGTGAAAAGCTAGTCGTTTGACATGCCAGTGTCCAGAACCTTAGCCTTCATGCTTAGCAAATCGCAACACTACCGTTGCCTGTGGTCGCGACCGCATTCAAGCGGGCTCGCGTCGAATTTATGCTTGGTTTGAGAATTGAATATGACGAAGCTTTCCATCGTTTTTTGCAGCGCAGTGTTGTTTGCCGTGGCTTCGTCTGCCTCGGCGGCTTCCATCGAAGTGCTTCTGCTCGACGGCCAGAGCGGCGGCCCGTATCACAATTGGAAACTGACCACACCGATTCTGAAGAAGGAACTCGAAGAGACCGGCATGTTTACAGTCACGGTCCTCACCGCGCCGCCATCGGGTGGGGACTTCAGCAGCTTCCATCCAGACTTCGACAAGTACAAGGTGATTGTGTCGAATCTCGACTCGCCTTCGTGGCCCGAAGATCTGCGGGGCCAACTGGAGCAATACATTCGCAACGGGGGCGGACTGGTTATCGTTCATGCCGCCGACAATGCGTTTCCTGACTGGCCCGGTTACAACGAGATGATCGGGATTGGCGGGTGGCGCGGGCGCACCGAGAAGGCCGGCCCGATGTGGTACTTCAAAGAAGGCAGGCTGGTTTCGGATCCCTCGCCGGGCAGCGCGGGATCGCACGGCATGCGCCGGCCATTCCAGGTCACCGCGCGCGAACCTGAGCATCCCATTCTAAAAGGCCTTCCACCGGTATGGATGCACGCGCCCGATGAACTCTACGCCACTTTACGCGGGCCCGGCAAAAACATGACGGTACTGGCCACGGCCCACTCCGACCCGCAGAACGCAGGCACGGGCCACGATGAGCCGATCCTGATGGCGCTGAACTTCGGGAAGGGAAGAGTTTTTCACACTGTGCTCGGCCACGATGCCACTGCGCTGGGCTGCGTCGGGTTCGTCACCACGTTTCAGCGCGGCGCCGAGTGGGCGGCGACCGGAAAGGTCACGCAGAAAACTCCCGCCGCCTTTCCTACTGAGGCGACCGTGAGTTATCGCGCCGACATCGTCGCCATGGACCCGATGATTGCTCGCGGCAGCGCGACCACCGCAACGGAAATGGGAGAACGGCCGGCTGTCACCGGTATTTCGCACCTCACGCTGTTCGCGGATGACTTTGCAAAGTCCCAGCAGTTTTACGCTGACTTGCTGGGCTGGGACCAGGTCCCGGGGGGTGCACCGGCGCGGGCGGGAGTTCGCTTCTACGCCAACCATGCGCAGTATGTGGAACTTGTGTCGCCGCCCATCCCAGGGCAACTCGATCGCCTCGACAGCGTGGCGTTCTCCACCGCTGATGCCGAAGCGATGCGCCGGTATCTGCGGGCTCACGAGGTTGCCGTTCCGCCCGCGCTCACAGTCGACGGCGAAGGCAACCGGAGTTTCGCGGTGAACGATCCCGAGGGCAACAAGGTCGTCTTCCAGCAGGACGGCGATCATCCTCCCGCCGAGCCTGCCACGGCCAGCCGCAGCCTCAGTTCGCATATCATGCATGCCGGTTACATGGTCCGCAACCGCGCCGCCCTTGACCACTTTTACAAAGACATTCTCGGATTTCATCTCTACTGGCAGGGCGGCGACCCTGCGAATCGCGTGGACTGGGTGATGATGCAGGTGCCCGATGGTACCGACTGGATCGAGTACATGCTTTACCTTCCGGCACATCCCTCTCTGGCTCAACTGGGCAGTGCGAATCATCTCGCGCCGGGTGTCGCCAGCGCCGCCGAACTCGAGCAGAAGCTGGGACAGCACGGCTGGAAGCCGCCCGACGGCCGCAAGGCGCAACTGCTTGGCGTCGACGGCAAGATTCAAATCGACCTGCTCGATCCTGACGGCACCCGCATCGAGTTCATGGAATACAAACCGGTGAAAGAGCCATGCTGTTCTGCCTACACCGGTCCCCAGCCCACGCCGCCTGCCGGCTGGTAAAACCAGCGAATTCAGATTCCTCGGCATGGCGCGCCGGCATGAGTTGACAACCTATCGGGCGCTGGTGTCTCTTTGCGCGTGGCGATAGACGCGCCCCATCCCACGTTCTCAAAAATTGGCGGCCCAAGATCGCCCGTACGTATTGAATTCTTTTCCCGTCTGCCCATCGTTTGCATACCCTGAAGACTTTTGAGCCATTAACGCAACCCATCGGCGGCTGTGCCGTTGATTCATCTTTGGAGACCAGCAATGACGATCTCGCGTCGCTCCCCCCGAGCCTGGTTGATCTCGCTCGCCCTGTTTGCCCTCTCGCTCAGTTCAACCTGCTTCGCGCAGGCCGACCCGCCGATTCCTTCGGGATCGATTCGCATCCACTACTTCCGCCCCGACGGCAACTACCTCGGATGGACGATCTACGCCTTCGGCGACACCACGGAACCGAACAATTTCGGGGCGGGCCCGGTTGCGGTTACAGGGACGGACAGCTTCGGCGCCTGGTTCGATGTCGGCGTTACGTCGGGCGCCGCGAATGTGGGGATTATCGTGCACAAGGGCAATACCAAGGACCCTGGTCCCAACGAATTCGCGGATCCCGCCACGCAGGGTAATGAATACTGGCAACTCTCGGGCAGCAACGTTCTTCAGACCACGCAGCCGCCCACCATCCAGGCGACCGATCCGCCCATCCCGGCGGGCAAGGCGCGCATTCACTACAACCGGCCTGACAACAACTACGGGGGATGGAGCCTTTATCCCTTTTTGGCGACCACCGACCCCACCGGCAACTGGTGCAACACCGAGGACTATGTCTCGGGCTACGACACCTACGGGGCCTACTACGATGTCGGTGTCGATCCCAGCCTCAATGGCGGCCAGCTCGGCTTCATCCTCCACAGCTGCCAGCAGAACGTGAAGGATCCCGGCCCTGACATGCACCTGCAGGTCAACCAGTTCACGTCGGCCTGGGTTCTCTCCGGTTCGGCGACGGTGTTTAATTCGCAGCCGGTTACGGAATACGCCACTGATCCGCCTATTCCCGCCGGGCATGCGCGCATCCACTACTACCGACCCGATGGGAACTACGCGGGTTGGATACTCTATCCGTTCGGGGCAACCAGCGATCCCACGGGTGACTTCTGCAATACCGACGACTATGTTGCCGGCTACGACAGCTACGGCGCTTTCTACGATGTTGGCATCACCACCGGCTCGCTGGGCTTCATCATTCACAACTGCTCCACTGGCGTAAAAGACCCCGGGCCCGACATGCATCTGCAAGTGCCAGACTCGCTCGAAGCGTGGATCGTGTCGGGCAATGCGACCGTCTTCCTCACGCAGCCCACGCCCGCCCAGTTACTCAGCGGCGTATTCGACCAACTGCAGGCTTATTGGATGGACTGCCACCACCATAGCCATCCAGCCGCAATATCTCCAATCCGGTTGGACTTATGCGTTCAACTACAGCCCCACCGCCGGTCTGCAACTTGGTCTCACCGGCATCACCGGCGGCATGTCGATCCCTCTCACGCCTTACTCCGGCTCGTTGACAGCCGATCAGCTGCTCCGCTATCCGCAGCTCGCGGGGTATGCACTGTTCAAACTCCCGTCGAATCTAGACCCGAGCGTAATTCCGCAGGCTGTGCAGAGTCAGCTTGCCGTCTCGGCAGTGGGTAGCGACGGCGCGCTCAAATACGCTACCGGTATGCAGATCTTCGGCGAGCTCGACGATCAGTTCTACTACCCCGGCCGCCTCGGCGTGCTGTTCCGGCGCGCCAACGATCCCACCTGGAATGACTTCCCTGACGACGCCGCGTTCCCGTTGAAGATCAAGTTGTGGGCGCCCACCGCGCAGAGTGCAAATCTTGTTCTCTTCAACAAGTCCACCGACACTGTGCCCGCCAAAACCGTGACCATGCATTCGCATCACGGCGTGTGGGTAGCCGACGGCGCTGTGGATTGGACGGGCAAATATTACCTGTTCAATGTGAACGTCTACGTGGCCTCGGCGCAGGCCATTGTGAATAACACCACCACCGATCCCTACTCCGTCGATCTCGCGATCAACGGGAGCATGTCCCGGATCACGGATCTGAATGCCGAGTCGACCAAGCCTGACGACTGGGACGAGACCTCCTCGCCGCCGCTCGGCAGCATCAACGACATGAGCATCTACGAGCTGCACGTGCGCGACTTCAGCGTGGCCGATCCCACGGTTCCCGCCGCGCTCAAGGGCACCTACGACGCATTTGCGCTTCCTGACGGCAACGGGATGCGCCACCTGCGTTCGCTCGCGCAGTCGGGTCTGAAAGCCGTCCATATCCTACCCAGCTTCCACTTCGACGCTGTCGACGAAAACAAGGCAAACTGGCAATCGCCCGGCAATCTGTGGCAATTTCCGCGCGACGGCATTCAGCAACAGGCCGCAGTGGCCGCCGTCCAGAACAACGACCCATACAACTGGGGCTACAATCCGCATCACTTCATGGCCCCGGAGGGCGCTTACGCCGTCAATCCCGACCGTCGCGTGCGCGAATACCGGCAAATGGTCGCGGGCCTGCATGGCGCGGGATTGCGCGTGATTCAGGATGTGGTCTTCAACCACACCAGCGCCAGCGGTAACACCTTCGCAGCCAATCTCGACATGCTGGTTCCCAACTACTACCACCGTCTCGATTCGAACGGGGTGCAGCTTACCGGCTCCTGCTGCGCCGACACGGCCAGCGAACATCGCATGTTCGAAAAGCTGATGATCGATACCCTCGTGCTCAACGCGAAGCAATACAAAATCGACGGCTTCCGCTTCGATGAGATGAGCATGCACTTCACCTACAACATGGCCGACATTCGCTCCGCTCTCAACACTCTCACGCCTGAAGCGGACGGCATCGACGGCAGCAAGATCTACCTTTATGGCGAAGGCTTCCAGATCGGCGAAGCCGCCAATAACTCCATCGGCCCCAACGCCAGCCAGATCAATCTCTACGGCTTCGGCATCGGCACATTCAATGACCGCATCCGCGACGGCGTGCGCGGCGGCGGCCCGTTCAGCGATTCCCGCGACCAGGGGTTCGCAACAGGGCTTCTCACTGATCCGAGCGCCTACACTGCGGCAGGCACCTCGACTTCCGGGCAGCTTGCGACGCTGCTAGCCGAGTCCGACTGGATTCGCGTGGGACTCGCCGGCAACCTGCGCGACTACACACTGATCGATGCGCAAGGGCAGGCGGTCACAGGCTCGCAAATCATCTACGGCGGACAGCCCGCGGGCTATACGGCCAGCCCGCAGGAAGACGTCAACTACAATTCCGTGCACGACAACCAGACGCTGTTCGACGCGGTGCAGATCAAGTCCTCGCTGGCCGACGACATTGCCACGCGCACACGCCGCCAGGTGCTCGCCATGAGCGTAATCGCATTAGGGGAGGGCGTTCCATTCTTCCAGGCCGGCGACGATCTGCTCCGCTCCAAGGACATGGACAACAACAGCTACGACTCGGGCGACTGGTTCAACAAGATCGACTTCAGCTACCAGACCGCCAACTGGGGCATCGGGCTTCCCATCGCGAGTCAGAACCAGTCGCAGTGGCCGATCATGCAGCCTCTGCTGGCCAACCCCGCTCTCGATCCCACGCCGCAAAATATCTCTGCGTCCACCAAGGCGTTCCAGGAGTTCATGGCGATCCGTTACAGCTCCGGCCTGTTCCGTATGTCGACCTTCAACGAGGTGCAGAACAACCTCAGCTTCCTCAACACCGGCCCCAACCAGACGCCGGGGCTGATCGTGATGCGCCTCGATGATCACGGGACGGATTACGGCCGGTACCACCACATCGTTGTGTTCTTCAATGGAGGAAACACTCAGGTTACGTTCACCGATCCATCCCTGGCCGGGATGTCTCTTCATTTGCATCCCGTTCAGAATGCGTCATCCGATTCCACCGTAAAGCAGGCGAAGTTCAAATCGCAGCAGGGAACCGCGACCATTCCGGCGCTCACGACTGCCGTCTTTGTCAGCGACAGGGAATGACACCAAACCGCAAAAGCTCCGTGCCCCATCCTTGCGCTTTTGTTCTGGCGCAAGGATGGGATACCGCGGAACCGATATTTTTCATGGAGCGAGGCGGCGCCGGATTGGCCTCATTGGCCGCGATTTTTCACAGCCCCGCGTAAATCTGGAACGGCGCCCAGTAGAACGGCTGCTTGAACTTGCCTTCCCCATGCAGCAGCGCAAGCTTCGCCTCTCGAAGCGCAACGCTGGGGCTCTTTCCCTCGGCGAGGCCCGCGTACATCTTGTCCATCAGGGGCGGAGTTGAATCGTCGCTGGCTTCCCACAGCGCGCCGATTACGTTATGCGCTCCGGCGTGCAGGAATGCCCACGATAGACCCACCAGGCCTTCGCCCGCATACGACCGCGTTCCGCCGCCGTAGCAAGCCGAGATGGTCACGAGTCGCGCATCGATGGGATGTTGAATGATCTCCCGCGCGTGCAGCTTGAACGAATCCTCCGCCGCTCCGGTGCGCGAAAGAATGATCGCCGAGTCCAGCGGATCGGTGCGGCTTGCCACGCCATGCGCGACGAAGTGAATGTACGCGTAATCGCGGAGCGGACTCTTGAGATATGCACCCGAATTCGCATCCTTGCGCGCGAAGATAGTCTCGTCCGCCGGAGCGAAATGCTTTTCGATCTTCTGCATCTCCGCGGAAGCCATAGGCAGTTCGGGGTAATCGGGGTTCGGCGAAACGGCGTCGCCCATCAGCAGCAGCCTCCGATTACTCCCGCTCGAAGGCTTGGCGGCCGCCAGCATGTAGAGGGACGGCGCCGACACCACGTTGGCATCTTCGATCCAGTAGTGCGGAGCGGTGCCGGGCACAATAAGCGTTTCGAAATTCAGCAGGCTAAGTGGCCCGTCGCTGACCACGATCACGTTGCCGTTTGCGGCGATGAGATCGGCTGCTGGCGCCACCAGCATGCGATAGAGAGCCTCTCCATCGGCGTTGGCCGCGTCCCGTCCCAGACCCGGCCGCAGCAGAGCCTTGCGGTAGCGCTCGATCAACGGCGTGAGCTCACGCTGCGCGGGGAGCGTAAACTGCGAAGTCTTCTTTGGCGTGATCGCCCACAGATACGATTGCTTGTCGCCCAGCCAATAGAACAGAACGGTGGCCCCGGTCTTGCGGGCAACCTCACCGGCCCGGAACGCTGCCTGCCTCACCGCCGGTTTGTTCGCCTTCACGTCGAGTCCCTGCACCAGCGTCATCGCGCGGCTCTGATCCGCAGCCGCCAGCGCTTCGTCGGACCTGCCCTGCATCACCAGGAAATGAATGTAGTCGTCGTAGATCGGAGTAGCGTTCGTGAGGAACGGAAGCTTGGAGCTTTCGTCTTTCAGATCCTCGCGAGCAGCTTCGAAGGTGGTGAGAGCTGTCCGGTACATGTTCTCCGCGGCG
This sequence comes from uncultured Acidobacteriota bacterium, assembly GCA_963730805.1. Lineage (GTDB taxonomy): Bacteria > Acidobacteriota > Terriglobia > Terriglobales > Acidobacteriaceae > Telmatobacter. The sequence continues at coordinate 178,004 of CAVSTL010000006.1, forward strand.
ACGCCATTGCCTTGCGTCTCGTAGAGTCTAGCCAACTCGTGCTGCGCTCCCAGGCGCATCGAGGTCTGACTGGCCCGGTTGCGCTCGACGGCGCGGAACATCAATTCCGCCTGTTCGTCCTGTCGCCGCGCCACTGCGATCTCGCCCTGCGCCAATAAGACGTCCAATTCGTCCAGAGGCTTGCCGCTGACCATCGTAGTCAACTGGTCGAGATAAGTTCCCGCTTCCTCGAGCTTGCCGCTCATGATATCGGTGTGCGCCAGATCCTCCAGGGCATTGATGATGTCTTGTTGGCTTTTGATCGCTTTCGCCAACTCAAGAGATCGTTGATAGACCTGGGCAGCGCGTTGCGGATCTCCCATATCCTGGTAGATCAGTCCGGCATTGGCCAGCCACTTGATTTCGTTGCGGAGACTTCCCAACTTGGTAGCAGCTCGTTCCGCCTCAAGAAACAACTCCAGCGCCTTATCGTTGTCGCCCAGACCGTAGTAGGCAAAACCAAGATTACCCATTGCGTTTTCGGCCAAATCCTCCCACGCAGATTCCTTCGCAATCCGGTAGGCGGCGTTCGACCAATCAACTGCTTCGTCGTACCTCTCCCCCCGAAGTGCCGCGACCCCTAAATTAAGCAGCGCCGACGTCTCCGACCGTTTGTGTTGATGGGTCCTGGCAAGGGAAAGACCTTCGAGGAGGACTGGGCGGGATTCGGCGACTTGTCCGCGCTCGATGGCAAGTACACCGCGAATAATCGGCACATCGCCACAAGCTGCATAAATTGGGGGCTCGCAGAGATGTTGCGCATCTATTAACTTCCGGTCCGCTTCTGGGAAGCGAGACATGTACATGTTCGCCATGCCTTCAAGGGTCAGACTCTCAATTCCTGCGTCCCGGTTGGTGAAGATCGATGACCCCACAGCCAGCGCGCGAAGGGCGTCTTCATTCATGCCGCGCCAGATCAAGGCGCGTGCCGCGAGAAGCTGGAATCGAGCCGCATTTTCCGGCTCGGTTTTCAGGAATTGCTGGTAGCCCTGCTCCGCTTCCTCCTGTGTCCTAGTCAGGTCGCCGTGCAGAAAAAGCTGATGAGCGTGCTCGTATGCTGCCTGGGCACTGCGGGGACGTGTGTCCAACACCGGAACCAGCAGTAGCAGTACAATCGCCCACGCGAGTTGGACTCGCCCTCGAAAAATGTTGCGCCACAAATGATCGAAGTTAGACGAAGTCCGCGTATTCCGCGGATTATGGCGTCCAAGTGATCTAACGATCGGCGTGGAGGGCGCACCCATGACTAGCCTTCCAATGTAAGACAATATAGGTCTTTGAGAAACCCCGGAGAATAGCTATCCTCCGCCCGGCGGTGTCGTGCTGCCGTTGTTCTTCCCGCTCACACACATCACCGTCCCGCTGGCGATACACCCCATGTTGACCTCAATCATGTTCAGCTCGATGAGCGTCGTCTTGGGAATGCCCTCTTCGTGATCCGAGTGGTAAATCCGGACCACCCCCAGGTGCACCTGGCCAAAATCAGGAATATCGAACACGTTCCCGATGGGCTGCCAGGGAGCTGAAGTCTTGATCGATTTGACCAGGGAATACACAGTGGACTCCGTACCGTCCTCTGTGACCGGGTCCGATCCATAGCGCTCCTGGAGATCCGCGGAGATGTTGCTGCCGCCTTCGCGGAAAATCTTAAACCGATCGGCGAGACGCTTCAGAAATGCGTCATTTTTCGTGAAAGGAATCTTGCAGGAATGCTTATCCGGGTCCAGGAGGTCCAGATCCAGTTCCACCTCAACCGGGTATCCGCCGAGGCGCAGGTTATAGAACTGCGATCCCAGGAAGGTAACCCTGGGTACGTGCCCTTCTTCCTCATAAAGAGGGTGCTCGGTCGAGATCTGCGCCACTACCCGATCCGCGGTCACCACGTTCAGGATGTTCAGGTTCTCCACGACCGCCGTAGAAAGCGACTTGAAGCCGCGGCCGGGCTTTTTCTCCTGGTCCTCCAGGTGGCCCGCCGCCTGCGTGTGCGCTGCGCCGTAAGACACGATTCCTTCGACGCGGAATGGCTTCGCCTGCTGGGACTCGTATCCCCCTTCCGGCTTTACTTGAGCATGGGCCTGGCGCTCAATCTTTGAGGGGTAGGGCAGCTTCAGTTCTCCATGCACCGCCGAGGCTTCCGCATGGTATCTGTGGTTCCTGATCGTCTTGCCGTTTTCTTCGGCCATTATCTATCTCAACTCGCTTTCAGAAGCTCGTCGCGAGCTTCTACTCATTGAAGTGAACATCAAGAGTGCGCCGGCCGAGATCGGTTCGCGCGCCCTGGGGAGAAATGCCGGCTATGTTCAGGGTGTAGGAGCCTTCCTGCAGCCCTGTTCCCGGAATCGTCAATGAGAGTGTCCCGCTCTGCGGCGCGGTGACGGTCCTTGTCCAGAATCGCTTGCCCTGCGGATCATTCAAAGCAAATTCGTAGGACGAGTAGTTCGGTTGTTGAGGAAGTTCGATCAGGACATTTGCGCCCTGTTTGCGGTCCGCTTGCACCACCGTCGGCTCAGACCCGCGCGTATCAGCATGCAGCGAACTCGGGGCAATTATACTTGGCTCTTCGGCCGCCGAGCGTAACGACGGGATGGTGGAGAAATTCTGGAAGGCAATCACGGCCAGGAGCGCCGCAAAGGCGGGCGCGGCCAGGGCCGGCATAGCGAACACACTCCACCAGGGCTTCTTCTCTTTGGCCGGAACCGGACGTGCAGGCGCCTGCACTGCCGCCCTGGCTTTCAATTCCGGAAGCTGGACCTTCGCCTCGCTCAAGAAAACATTTCCAGCGCGAACGTCCAAAGCGCACTCCGTGCACTCAAACATATGCTCCTCAAAGGCTTCCTTCAGCTCGGGGGACAGTTCATCGAGTAGATAGCGTTCCGTTGCCATCTCTTGTACTGCTTCGTCATGATTCATCGTCTTACCCCGCTTTCCCGACACTGAAAGATGGTGCGGAGGCCCGCTCAAACGTTTCAGGCCTTTTTTGTCGCCATTCCCGGCCCGATGCGCTTCAGATATTCGACCTTGAACTCACTTTTGGCGCGGAAAAGCAGGACCCTGAGATATTCCCGGTCCACGCCGAAATCCCGGCAGACCTCATCGCGATCGCGCTCGTCCAGGAACACGGCTTGCAGCAAGTCCCGATCGCGCGGGGGCATATCAATCAGGATCTCCCGAATTTTTACCTTAAGTTGTTGAGCCGTCACGTGTCCCAGGGCATCCATGCCGGTGGCCGGGAGTTCCGGCTGACCCTCGTCGTCGAGCGAATCGGTGCGCGAACTGGCCCGGTAATGCTCGAACAGCACGTTGTTGCAAACCGTGTTCACAAAGGCGCCGAGTTTTTCCGGCTGGCGCAGCACGCCTCCTTTTCGCAACGCGGAAAATACCCGCGCAAACGTCTCCTGGCGCACGTCCTCGATGGCCTGCGGCGAACGCAGGCGGGACCGCAGCTTAAGGTGGAGCAACTCGGTAAAGTAACGCACGAAATGGTCCTGCGTGGCGAAGTCGCCGGCGCATAGACTATCGACGTAACCTGCATCGAATGCGTGGAATTGCAAGGCGCTCTCCGAGACTTGCGAGAACGCAAGTATAACAGCCGAAAAACAGATAACGAATAGCAAGTCTCACTTGACTGCTCGCGCCGGGCCGGTTCGGCCCCTCGCTCGCGGCAAGAACCCTTCGTCCCCAGCGGCGGTACAATGGCGTCTGCCCCTCAACTCCAGCGTTAAGAGCTGGTGAAAGCTGTGCTCTCGTGATTGACCACACCATTCCAATGTCGTACCGGTCCACGCGCCGCCCACGTGGCCGACGTTTTCTTATCCTCATTCTTTTGCTCCTCGCCTTGATCGCGTTCGGCAGCCGGACGGCGATTTCTTACTACGTTGACGCCCTCTGGTTCGCCTCTCTCGGCTATCGCGCCATCTTCTGGAAATCGCTCAGCCTGGAGTGGGTGGTATTCGGGCTCTTTTTCGCGGCCACGTTCGTCGCCCTCTACGGGTGGTTTCGGATCCTGATGCGGCTCTGCCGTCCTGAGCTCTCCACCGCCAGCACCATAGTCATTGGCTCGCGCGTCATCCAGCTTCCTGTCGAAGGCGTTCTGCGGATGGGCGGCCTCATTGGAGCCCTGCTTATCTCTCTGGCGGCCGCCGCCAGCATGATGGCCGATTGGCCCAAATTCGCTCTCTACTGGTTCCAGCCGGCGCAGGGCGGCGGCGTTGTCGATCCGATTTTCGGCCGGCCCCTCGGCTTTTACTTGTTTACTTTGCCGGTGTGGCAATCGGTGGCCGGATGGCTGCTGATGATCGCCATCCTGTACTGCGCCATCGCCGTGGTCTTCGTCCTCATCTCCGGCGGAGCGCAACTGGTGGAGCGGCGCTTTGACCATACCGCGCCCCTCCCCTGGCGCGCCATCTCGATCGCCGCCGCCTTGCTGCTCCTGGTCGTCGCCGTGCGCGTCTATATCGGCCGCCTGGAACTGCTGCTCGAAGACCATACCGTCTTCGGCGGCGTCACCTACACCGATGCCCACGTGACCATCGGGGGCATGCTCGCGGTCTCGATTGCGCTGATCGCCGGGGCCGGAATCGCCCTGATCAATCTCGCCGCCCGGCCCCGGATCCGCTGGCTCATCCTCGCCCCGATTCCAGCCATCGCCTGCTACTTCCTGGTTCAGATCTTCGGCTGGTACGTGGCCAGCTTCATCGTCAAGCCCAACCAACTCGTCCGCGAACAGCCTTATATTGCCAACAATATCGATTTCACCCGCAAGGCCTACGCGCTTGACCGGCTCATCCAGCACCAGTTCCCGGCCGAAACCACCCTCGAAGCCGCCGACCCCGCCAACAATCAGGCCACCCTTGAAAACATCCGCCTGTGGGATTGGCACGCCCTTCAAGACACGCTCCGCCAACTCCAGGAGATCCGAACCTACTACGACTTTCCCGACATCGACATTGACCGCTACCAGATCGATGGCCAGATGCGCCAGGTGATGCTCGCCGCCCGCGAAATGAGCGTGGAAAAGCTTCCCGAAAGCAGCCGCAACTGGATCAACGAGAAACTCATCTACACCCACGGCTACGGCATCACCATGAACCCGGTCAACGGTTTCACGCCGGAAGGCCTGCCCAACCTGATCCTGAGCAACATGCCCATCCAGAGCACGGTGCCGAACCTGGACGTAAAGCGGCCCGAGATCTATTTCGGCGAGCTCACCGGTACCGACGTCTACGTGAAAACGCGCCAGAAGGAATTCAATTACCCGCAGGGCGCGACCAACAGCGTTACCTCGTACGAGGGCGACGGCGGCATTCGCATGGGCGGCTTCCTGCGCCGCATCCTCATCTCCTTCGATCGCGGCGACCTCGGCAAGGTGCCCTTCAGCGACGACATCAATGACGACAGCCGCCTGCTGATGCGCCGCTCCATTCGGGAACGCGTGCAGGCGCTGGCTCCATTCCTGATCTTCGATTCGGACCCTTATGTCGTCGTCGGCGACGACGGCCGCCTATCCTGGATGGTGGATGCCTACACCACCGCCGAGACCTTTCCCTACGCCAGTCACTATCAGCTTGGCGACCGCCAGATCAACTACATGCGAAACAGCGTCAAGGTGGTGGTCGATGCCTACACCGGCGCGACGACACTTTATGTCTTCGACGCCGCCGACCCCATCCTCGCCGCCTATCGCGCTATCTTCCCGTCGCTGTTCCGCGACGTCTCTGCCATGCCTCAGGACCTGCGCCGCCACGTGCGCTATCCGGAGCTGATGTTCAAGATGCAGGCTGCCGTTTACGGCCTCTACCACATGACTGACCCCACGGTCTTTTACAACCGCGAAGACCTGTGGACAGTTGCATCCGAAGTTGGCATGAAGGAGGGAGGCGACCAGGCGGCGCAGCCCCTGGAGCCCAACTTCGTGCTCATGAAGCTGCCCGGTGAATCCAGCAATGAGTTCGTCGAGATCCTGCCCTTCACCCCGTCCAACCGCAACAACCTCATCGGCTGGATCGCGGGTCGCAGCGACGGAGACAACTACGGCACAGCCATCGTCTACGACTTTCCCAAGACGCGCCTGGTCGATGGTCCGCTTCAGATCGAGGCCCGCATCGACCAGAACGCGCAGCTCTCCGGCCAGTTGACGCTTTGGAACCAGCAAGGCTCCCACGTCCGCCGCGGAACCCTGCTGGTCATTCCTTGCGGCAAGGCCCTGATCTATGCCGAGGCGATTTATCTCCAGGCCGCCCAGAGCCCCATGCCTGAACTCCGGCTCGTGGTGCTCGCTCTCCAGGACAAGCTGGCCTATGGGACGACATTCGAGGCCGCGATGCGAGCGCTCTTCGGCAGCGGAACGTCATCGGTGAGCGCCGAGCCTGCCTCCGCGGAAGGGCCGCGCACCGCACCGCCGAGCTCCGGACCCGCCAACCCCACCGCTGACCTGAATTCGCTGATCGATGCCGCGGCCCGCGACCTGAACGACTACCAGCGCCTCACCGCCGAAGGCAAACTGGGCGACGCCGGCCAGAAACTGGAGCAGCTCAAGCACAAATTGGAGCAACTGAGCAACCGCAGGAACTGATCGGGCTGTCAGCCACGAACGTTCCGTGCCACATCCTTGCGACGCACACACCGGGCGGTCAGGGATGAATTGCGGGCCAGGCATTTCTGGATGCCAGGCCCGCTCTTTCATGGGGGTGAGACAGATTGCTTTTGCGCCTCAATTGCAATCAGTCACTTCTGTGGAATAAGGGTAATCAAGGCTCCCATCTTGGGGGTTCCGATACCGGTTGCCAGATCATATCCGGGCGTGGCGGGAAACAAACCGTTGTTGTTGGTGGTCTGACTGATTCCGGTGATGTCGTTGAAATATCCCTTGGCATTCAGATTGTACAGAGAGTAGAGAAGAGGGTTGGCGTTGCCGATCCGGACGTGCCAGAAGCTGTCGTGATCGGCAATAATCGCCGACCAGAGCGGCGACGAAAGGCTGGTGCCGCCTATGCCTAACCAGCCCGGCGGAGTGTCGAATCCGCTGTATGTGGCACAGAAGCTGTAGGGGGTTGCAGCGCTGCCGGTGCAGTACTCAGCATAGGGCGTGTACTCGTCGGCATTGGCGGAGATATCGGGAACCTCGCGGCACGGCTTTCCCACCGCCGCCAGCGAGCATTGCGTGGTGCCATTGCCATACGTTGTGTAGGGGTTGGTGATACCCGGACCAAACTGGTAGGCAGGGCGACCCCAAAACTGACTGTTTCCGCCACCTCCCGCGCCTGAAAAAGTGCACCAGAAGAAGCCTGACTGGCCGCCTTCGTTCGCGCTGGCGTTACAAAGGTTGTTGTTGTTCCATACTGTCTCGACCCCTGCCGGGTACTTCGGATTGGGATTCGCGTCCGGATTGAATGATTCGAGGGAGGTCCCGCCGACGCTCGTCACCCAAGGCTGGGAGGAGGGGTCCTCGACGTTGGCAATGGTTGTCCCATCGCCCGCGATGCACCCGAAGGCGCCGTCGTCTCCCGCGGAGGCGAACATACTCTGTCCTTGAAGAGCCATCTGCTCGAAGATCAGGTTCTCGGCCTGGACGAACCCGGCCCCGGCGTCATTCTCACAATAGCCCCAGCTGGAGCTAACTACATCGGCGAGGTTATCATTCGCGATCCGCGCATATTCATCCAAGGCAGTCTGCCCGGTGAAATCGTTTGGAGCGTTGTAGACGAGAATATGCCGGGCGTTCGGAGCGATGGCGAGCTGCGTCTCGATGTCCGCGTCGACCTCGATGTCTTCAGAGTAGCCATTGAATTCGGGTGGACACTGGTCCCCCACGGGACAGATCGGGTTAAGTGGGCCGCCATCCACGGTAATGTCGATCAGCGGGACCGTGTACCGCGTGCCGTAGAAATAGTCTGCCCAGGTTGTGATGTCAGAGTGCTGGTAGGCGGAGAGCTCAAACAGCCCAAGATTAACGCCATCCCCCTTCCCGGCTGCGCCCAGATCGGGGGCGCCGTATATCGAGTTTTCCTGGGACGGCGTTAGACCATTGCACCCCGGGCTGCCCCCATAGCCAAAGGGGTACCCGACACCGTAGTTGACATAGTCGTAGAAATCAGTCGTAGTCGGGTATGGCGCTTCGCAGCTTGGAATTGCCGGCGAACTCGCTGCTGTCTTCGGACGTACCAGATGAGGCCGGGCGCGCACAGTATTGGACAGGCCCACTACGCCGAGAACTCCCGGGGCCAGACTGGCTGGCACGCGAATCTCTGAAGCGTTGGAGTAGTAACGGATCCCCCTGGGATTGCGATAGGTGTTGAGGGTGGTATTGAATGCTGCCTCTATCAAGCCGCTTGGCCCGCTCGCGCGCAGCAGGAACGGGGAGGAGGTTTGCTCCACCTTCAATCCTCGCTGCTGAAAATAATCCTCGACCGCGGCAATCTGGGTGTTAGTCGGAGCAAAGTGAGCGTTAAACTCGCCTTTGCCCAACCAATGGCGGTAGGTCTCACTCTTGGGGTCGTAGAGAGTTGTCAAGAGAGTTGAAAGCTCCGATTCGTGGCTGGGTCTTAGGACCACATCCACAGCCATCGCGGGGCTGCTGAACCGGCCGGTTACGGCGTCTGTCTTTGGCTGCAGGCTGCGCGGAATCACGGCAGAATCGTTGCCGGGCTGAGCCAGCGCAGAGGTGAAAAGGCATAGAGTCAATGCGAGTATTCCTACCGCTCCTCGCAAAGTTTCTGGTCTAAAGCTCACATCATCCTCCTCATGATCGGGACGCGAAGTCGTGCCCTTACATGGCGCGGCCAACAGACTTATCGAGGTGAGGATTTTCGGGGAAGCCAGTCGAAGGTTCGATTCGCTGGGGCCGACTGTATCTCCGCTGTGACGAGATGTCAAGCGGAATGGCCTATTGTTATGGCTCCTGACATTGGCTTCCGCGAGACAGCCATGCGGCTGTATATCAGCGATGACGATTTGCTAAGTGGGGAATGTCGCGTGTTCCGGCGATGATTCTGCTTGAACTGCCGTGATTTTGAGTTTTGGTGGTAAGGTCGCCTGCACGGAAGTGCTGCTCTGAAGATAGCCACAACTCCTTCGCTCAGGAGGACAGCGTGGGCATGGGAGATGCGCGGATCCCTGGCCTCAGAAGACAGACCCGGGGCATGGGCACGACAACTATTCGCGAACATCGTGGTTTCCCATCCTTTCCGCAGAAAGAAGCGGAAAGGATGGGAACGGAGAGTCGCGGCCGATTCGAGCGAAGACTGTCGTTACTGCAGCAGCGTGCCTTGTTCGTCGTCCTTGAGTTCCTCGGGGGGGATCACGACGGCGGCGGCGATTTTGTCGTCGGGCTCGAGGTTGAGGAGGCGGACGCCCTGGGTGGCGCGGCCGGCGGCGCGGACGGTCTTGGTGTCGATGCGGATGATCTTGCCGAACTGGCTGATGACCATCAGTTCCGAGGTGTCGTCGACTAACTGGATGGTGTTGACTTTGCCGATGCGGTCGGTGACGGCCATGTTCTTGACGCCGCGGCCGCCGCGGGTCTGGAGGCGATATTCTTCGACGTTGGTGCGCTTGCCGAAGCCGTTCTCGGTGACGGCGAGAATGCGGAAGGCCCCTTCTTCGTGCTCCTTGGGGGTGATGGCGACGCCGACGACGTAATCGTTTTTGGCGAGGTCGATACCGCGCACGCCGTAGGCAGGACGGCCCATGGAGCGGACATCGCATTCGTCAAAGCGGATGGCCATGCCCAGATGGGTGGCGAGGAAGACGATCTGCGATCCGTCAGTGATGCGGGCAGCGACGAGTTCGTCGTCGCCGTCGATACCGATGGCGATGATGCCGCGCGCCATGACGTTGGAGAAATCCTTGAGCGGGGTCTTCTTGACGGTTCCCTTCTGGGTGGCGAAAAAGATGAACTTGCCTTCTTCTTCGAGGTCGCGCACGGGAAGGATGGCGCGGACGTTTTCGCCCTGCTGCAGGTTGAGCAGGCTCTGCATGGACTTGCCCTTGCCGGCGGCGCCGACGTCGGGGATTTCGTAGACCTTGAGCCAGTAGACGCGGCCGGCGTTGGTGAAGCAGAGCAGGTAGGCGTGAGTCGAGTCGATGATGAGCTGGGCGACGAAATCTTCTTCGCGGGTCTTCATGCCCATGCGGCCGGTGCCGCCGCGGCGCTGCTGGCGATAGATGCTGATGGGGGTGCGCTTGAGGTAGCCCTGGTGGGAGACGGTGACGGCCACCTGCTCGTCGGCGATGAGGTCTTCGAGCTGGATTTCGGCGGATTCGTCGACGATCTGGGTGCGACGCGCGTCGCCGTAGCGTTCGCGAACGTCTTCGAGTTCCTTGACGATGACCTTGCGGAGCTTTTTATCGCTGCCCAGGATCTCCTGGTACTCGGCGATTTTTGTCCTGATCTCGGCGAGTTCCTTGAGGATTTCATCGACGGAGAGCTGGGTGAGGCGATAGAGCTGCAACTCGAGGATGGCATCGACCTGGCGGAGCGTGAGGCCGCGCTCTTCGGTGGCGAGGCGCTCGCGGTCGAGGTTGATGACGATCTCGTTGCCCTTGCCCCAGGCGTAGAGGTTTTCGCGGGCTTCGGCGCGGGAGCCGGAGGCGCGGATGATGCGGATGACGGTGTCGAGATTGTCGAGGGCGATTTTGTAGCCTTCGAGGATGTGTTCGCGCTCGCGGGCCTTGCGCAGAAGGAAGACAGTGCGGCGCTGGACAACGTCGACACGGTGGTCGATGAAGGCGCGAATGGCCTGGTCGAGGCCGAGCTCGCGGGGCTGGCCGTTGAGCACGGCCAGGAAGATCATGGAGAAGCTTTCCTGCAGCTGGGTGTGCTTGTAGAGCTGGTTCAAAACGATTTCCGGCTGCGATCCGCGCTTGAGCTCGATAACGATGCGCATGCCGTCGCGATCGGACTCGTCGCGAACGTCGGAGATGTCGTCGATGATCTTTTCGTTGGCCAGTTCGGCGATGCGCTCGATGAGTTTGGACTTGTTGACCTGGTAGGGGATCTCGGTGACGATGATCGCCTGCTTTTCCTTGGTGATATTTTCCAGGCCGGTCTTGGCGCGCATGAGGAAGCGGCCGCGGCCGGTCTTGTAGGCCTGGGCGATGCCGGAGCGGCCGTAGAGATAGGCGCCGGTGGGAAAATCGGGGCCCTGGACGTGCTTGAGGACTTCGATGAGGCCGGCCTTGGGGTTCTGCACCAGTTCGATGGCGGCGTTGAGGACTTCGGTGAGGTTGTGGGGCGGGATGTTAGTGGCCATGCCGACCGCGATGCCGCTGGAGCCGTTGACGATCAGGTTGGGGACGCGCGTGGGCAGTACGGTGGGCTCATGGGTGGACTCGTCGTAGTTGGGAGCGAAGTCTACGGTCTCCATGTCGATGTCGGCGAGCAGTTCGCCAGCGAGGCGGTCCATGCGGCACTCGGTATAACGCATGGCTGCAGGTGGATCGCCGTCGACGGAGCCGAAGTTGCCCTGCCCGTCCACCAGGGGGTACCGCAGGGAGAAGGGCTGGGCCATGCGCACCAGGGTGTCGTAGATGGCGGAGTCGCCGTGCGGATGATAGACGCCCATGCACTGGCCGACGACCTTGGCGCACTTGGTGTACTTCTTGTTGTAATCGAGGCCCATCTCGCTCATGGTGTAGAGCACGCGGCGATGGACGGGCTTGAGACCGTCGCGGGCATCGGGGAGGGCGCGCCCGATGATGACGGACATGGAGTAGTCGAGGTAGGAGCGGCGCATCTCCTCTTCGATATTGATGGAAATGAGGTTGGTTCCGCCGGGCGGGGGGCCGCCATCGAGAGGGAGCTGAGGGTTCTTATCGTCTGCCATAGAGGTTTTCAGGCGCGCAGAAGGACGGCGAAACTGTTCCGGAAAGAAGGCGGGCCGGGTTCCACGGACTGTAGTTCTATTTTACCCTTCGGAAGGGGGTCTGGGCAAGCCGCGTAGACGCATTTAAGTCCTTATATTCGTTTACTTTATTGGAACCTTTGCGGGCGGCCGCCGGGGCCGTTCGCAGGACGCAGAAAGGAAGCGGTTTGAAGGCGGGCTGGGCTCGGGGAGCCATCTCGAAAAGCCAGCCACGACGCGACCGGTTCCCAGTCTGGATCATTGTCCGAAAACGGGATAGCGGTCATTCTCATGCGGGGGACGTCGATGAATCCCTCAAGAAGGGAGAACAGGTGCGAAACGCCGTGAGGGTTGGTGGTTTGTCTCTCATTGTCGGCCTGGCGGCCATGGCTGTCCATGGGCAAGAGGCGGAGGAAGAGCAGATCGGGATTGGTGAGATTCACCTTGCGGCGGCGGTGTCGACGCTGCCTTTTCCGTGCGTGGACCCGCTGGTCTGCGAAGGTCCGTATGCATCGGCCTGGATTCGGGTCTGGCATGGGGATGGCATGATTCAGCGGATTGACGTGGTCTACTCCGGGGAGAAGGGGCGAGGCGGTGAGGAAATCCCGGCCCCGCCCATCACGCTGGCCCAGGCGATCAAGACGCACAGCATCTGGAACGGCCGCAGGGCTCCGCGGCTTGGATTGGCGGGCACTGCCGGGGCCGAGCGGATGATTGTGGACGTTGCCAATGGCGTGGCCTATTTCGCCAACGGGGCGACGCCGGAAAGCGGCGTGAGCGAGGTGCGCTATCTCCCGATTTCGGATCCCGTGGTAGCAAGCGCATCGAGTTCCATGCTATCGAAGCACGGCCAATGGCTGATCCAGGCGGCGTGGACGATGGCGCGCTACAGGAACCCGCCGGCAGGGCAGCGACACGGGGAGCCGGAGGCGCTCGTCGCGGAGGAACCATCGACCCGACAGGACCTCCGACTTCAATTGCAAACCATGGCGAAGGCGCTTTCGGCGTATGCGAAGGCAACGCTGATACTTTCCGGGCATGTATCCGAGTCGCTCAGGAACAACGAAAAACCAGATGCGGAAGTTTCGGCCAATCTCAAAAGGGCGTATGTCCATTTGACGGAATCGACCCATGAGGCGCTGGTCTTCCTCAGCGACCATCCCGGCATGGAAACACCGGAAGACATGGAGGCGCTGCCCCTCGATCTGGCCGGCCAAGCCGAGGATAAGATGCACAAACTCATCGAGCAGGGATTCTCGAACTAGCTGCGGAGTTGATCAGAGCAGGCCAGGCAGGCTGAGGATGCAGAAGACGGCCTGGAGGAGAACGATGGCTCCGCCAGCTGCGAGAGCAAGGTTGCGCCGGGGAGAGTCGTAAGCGTCAGCGAATACGCCGGCGATGAAGGTGAGCAGGAATGGCAGCGCCCACAACCAGGGAGAGCCGTGAATCCCCGGAGTGATGAGGAAGACAACCATGAGGAAGGAAAGCAGCGGAGTGGTATTCCCGAAGTAGCGCGAACGGGGCAGGGCAAGATAGAGCAGGGCGGCGGCAGCGGCGGCGATGGTGATTCCGGAATTGGCGAGGGAGGTAAAAAAGCGTTTGGCCGGATCGAGTGAAAACCAGAGAACGCCGGCGGCGGAGCGGAAGATGTAGCTGAACGCGTCGGGGGAGAAGTTGTAGGAGGCGAAGAGGAGCAGAAGTGCGCCGCCGGCGGCGGCCAGCACGATGAGCAGGACCTGGGAGCGTCGGCCTTCGGCGACCCAGTACATGAAAACGAGTCCGAGCAGCACGGCGACGGGCAACGCCGCGATGTGGGAGGCGGCGACCACGCCAAATATGAGAGTGAGAAGGAGAATTCTGGGACGCCACTTTCCAGCCCAGCGACGAAGACCTGTTGCTGGGGGCCCCGGTTTTCGACGCGGGCCCTGCATGGCGTGGGCAACCCCGATGGCGGTGTAGACGCCGCCGTAAAGGGCGACGGCGGTGAGGATTTCAGGATTGGGCGCGATGCTCGCTTTGAGGATCGCCGGAGAGAAACAGTAGAGGGAGAGGGCGGAATAGCCTCCGAAGTTGCCATAGAGGCGGCGGGTGACCCACCACAGCGCTCCGCCAAGAACACATCCGGCGAAAAGGAAGGGCATGCGCAGGAGAAGGGAAGCGTGGGTAAGCTGATGCCGCAGTTCCCAGAGGCTCAGTTGCGCGATACCGGATGGGCCAGCGGACTGGACGACGCGGTCTTCTGGTTTGCGGAACAGGTCGAGGCCGCGCTGAAGGAGGAGATTCAAGGTAAGCGGAAGCCCGGCGGCGCGGTAGGCCAGGATGCCGTCGTGGATGTTGCCGCAGGTGGTGAAGTAGCCGGCGAGGGGAGAAGGCTTTTCCCAGATCTCGCGGCCGCAGCGGGCGAACTGGTAGTCGCTGTCGCTGAGGGACTGGTGCGCGATGAGCCAGAAGCCCTGGATGAGAAAGATCGCAAGAAGCCCCGCCGCGATGCGCTGCGGCAGATTGAAATGGAAGCGGCGAAGGCGGGCAAACCGGCGGGTCATCACGATCAGGAGAGCAAGTTCCAGTGTAAATGGCGGGGATGGCGGCAGATGAACGGGGGATGATGCGGGGATCAGTCCTGCGACGAGCAGGATGGTATGCTTGGCTGAGATTCCGCGATGGGCACCGTCTACACGATTGGGCATTCCTCACACACTTTCGAGTTGTTGTCGGAACTGCTTGCGAAGCATGCAATCCAGGTTCTGGTGGATGTCCGGTCCGCGCCCTACTCCCGTTATGCACCCCAGTTCGATCGTGAGATTCTCCAGCGCGCGTTGAATCCGGCAGGAGTCCGATATCTTTTTCTTGGCCGGGAACTGGGTGGCCGGCCGAGCAACGAAGAATACTACGATCGCGATGGGCACGTGCTCTACAGCCGGATTACCGCCGACCCTGGGTTCGTAGCCGGGATCGAACGGCTGGAGCGCGGCATGACGGAATTTCGCGTAGCGCTCATGTGCGGAGAAGAAGATCCCGGGCACTGTCATCGACGGCTGCTGGTGGCGCGCGTCCTGATCGAGCGCGGGCATGAAGTGCTGCACATCCGCGCAGACGGGCGCATCGACACGGATCAGGATGTGGCCGGGGCGTCAGGAAAATCACTCGTGAACGAGCAGCCTGCGCTTTTTGCAGAGCTGGACGAGGACCAATGGAGATCTACAGCATCGGTTTTACCCAAAAAAACGCAAGTGAGTTCTTCGAAACATTGAAGGCGCACGCGATCGAACGGTTGCTCGATGTTCGGCTGAACAACACATCGCAGTTGGCGGGGTTTGCGAAACGGGCTGACCTGGCCTATTTCCTGAAAGCGATTTGCGGAGCGGTCTATGAGCACGAGCCGTTGCTCGCGCCGACGCAGGAGATGCTGGACACTTACAAGAAGCAAAAGGGCGACTGGAGCGTCTACACGGACGAGTATCTGGATTTGATCCGGTCGCGAAAGGTGGAATCGGCGCTGTCGAAAGAGAGTTTTGTGAAGAAGACCGTGCTCTTATGCAGCGAGGCCACCGCGGAGCATTGCCACCGGCGGCTGGCGCTTGAATACCTGCAGAATTGTTGGGGCGATATAATTATTCATCATCTCTGACCATCAGTTGCATGGGGGGTTGAAGACTCCATGAGGCGCGATCGCATTGTCTGCCTTGCCAATTCCTACAAGCATGACCATCGTTGTGTCGCGGGGATCAGCCTGGTCTCGAAGGAGTGGGTACGTCTCACCGGCAGAAAGGTTCCGGGCTGCCTCACTCGCAGCGAAGCTCGATGCGTCGATGGAAAAGAGGTTTCTCTTCTGGACGTGTTCGAGGTTGAAGTGGATGGAGATTGCCGGTCGAACTACCATCCCGAAGATGTAATTGTCACTGGTACTCCTTGGGTACGTGTCCGACGCTTCGACGAGCGATCCGAATTCGAAATACTCAGGAACGCTGTCAATAGTGAGCCGATTGTCCTGGAGGGATACTGCGACCGGATAGACGCACGGAAATTCGACAGAGCGACAGCGCGGATTTCTCTCGGTCTTCTCGAGCCGGAAGATCTGTGGTGGTGGATCCGGGAAGACTCAGGGAGGCGGAGATCCCGAGCCAATTTCCGGCTCGGAAAAGAAGGGCGAGTCCGATTCGATTTGCCGGTCACGGATCCCGCGTGGCTGGATCAGCTGAATCTACTGCCGACCGGAATCCATCCTCACAGCACGCTTTGCGCGAATCGGCAGACGCGGACATTCCTGACAGCGAGTTTGAGCGAGCCGTTTGAAGGCTTCCATTACAAGCTGATCGCGGGAGTGATCAACCTGCCGGCGTAGGCGCAATCCTGCGGCGGATGCTAGTCATCGTCATCCAACGGATCGGTTTCTGACGCAGCCGCAGGGCGTCGCCGTTTTCAGCGTGAGACTTTCCTCGCAGTTGCGGCGAATGTACAACCGGAAGTCGCATGCTTTAGCCTCGAATCTCATTCTCGCGGATGGGAGAATCGATCATCCTCATGACCAAGGTGGATCCCGCTCTCGAAGCTCTGTTGGAAGAGGCTCGCGCCGCGGCGCGGAATTCGTATTCGCCCTATTCGGGATTCAAGGTGGGAGCGGCTCTCCGCTTGACCAGCGGAGAGATCGTCACCGGAACCAACGTCGAGAATGTCAGCTATGGGCTCACCCTGTGCGCGGAGCGAGCGGCTTTGGTGCGCGCCGTCTCTGAGTTCGGACCGGCGATCCGCGTGGCCGCAATTGCGGTGGCGAACCTGAACGACGCCGCCAGTCCGCCCTGCGGCGCCTGCCGGCAGATGCTGGCGGAATTCGTATTGCCCGAAGCGCCAGTGGCGTTTCCCGCGGCCGGCGGGATTCGCGTCATGCCGTTCATCGAGGTATTGCCTCTGGCGTTTGATATGAAACTGAAAAGAGGCTGACCATGAAGTCGAAGGAAGGACTGAGGGAGCCGCCAGGCGAAGCACCGATCCACATGATCGATCTGATTCGCAGGAAGCGCGATGGCGGGGTTCTGGACGCGCGCGAAATCGAATTCTTTGCCAGGGGCGCGGCCAACTCGTCGATTCCTCTTGAACAACTTGCGGCGTGGCTGATGGCGGCATGGCTGCGCGGGCTTGACCTCGACGAAATTCGGGCCCTCACAATCGCCATGCGCGACTCCGGCGAGCGATTCGATCCATCGCGCCTGGGAAGGACGGCGGTGGACAAGCACTCCACGGGCGGGGTGGGCGACAAGACCAGTTTTCTGGTTGCGCCGATTGCGGCGGCCTGTGGGCTTGCGGTGCCCATGATCAGCGGCCGGGCCCTGGGGCACACGGGGGGAACCCTCGACAAGCTGGAAGCCATTCCCGGCTACCGCACGGCGCTTTCGCTCGACGAATTCGAGGCAGTTCTCGCGCAATGCGGTGCGTCGATCGTGAGCCAGACGCCGTCGCTCGTTCCCGCCGATCGGGTCCTTTACGCTCTCCGCGACCGAACCGGAACCGTGGAGAGCCCCGGCCTCATCTGCGCGTCGATCCTGAGCAAGAAGCTTGCCGCAGGGCTCGAGGCGCTGGTCCTCGACGTAAAGACGGGTTCCGGGGCATTCCTGCGCAAACGTGAGGATGCCGATTACCTCGCGGCGCTGATGGTCGCGACCGCCGAAGCCGCGGGTACGCGGACCGTCGCCCTGCTCACTGACATGGGACAACCGCTCGGCAGTGCCGCCGGCAACTGGATCGAGCTGGCCGAGTGCGTGGAACTGCTCCGCGGGAATACTGCGGCTGAAAGCGAAGATCTCCGCCGGCTCTCTCTTGCTCTCGCCGGCTGGATGGTTCATCTCGGCGGCAAAGCGCCCTCGCCGGAAGTGGGCTACCAACTGGCCGAGGCAGCGCTCACCGATGGTTCTGCGCTGGGCGTGTTCTTCAAAATGATCGATGCCCAGGGGGGCGACGTCACGGTCTTCGACGATGCCGAGGCTTTTCACACGCCGGGCGCCACCGAAATCGTTCCCGCATGGGAGAGCGGCTACATCGCCGACATGGACACGACCGCGCTGGGTTGGGCGGTGCAGCGCACAGGGGCGGGCCGCGAAAAGGCAGGGGAACCGGTCGATCCCCATGCCGGCATTCTCTTCCACGCGCGGCGCGGCGCTCACGTTGAGCAGGGCGCGCCGCTGGCTACGCTTTTTGCCACCACTCCCGCACAAATCGCCGAGCCGGTGGCGCTTGTTCACAAGGCGATCCGCTTCTCCAAAACTCCCCCGCATCCGGCGCCGCTGATCCACGAGGTCTTTACGCGAGAAAAAGCCGAAGCGTATCTGGCGGATGCTGCTAAGGTAAAAAAGACAGCTTCTAGCTCCTAGCTTCCAGCCTCTAGTTTCACGACTAGCCCGGGCAGGTGCATTCGATTTTTCGATGAGACCGCGGATCTGACGCGGCAGCATCGATTCTGCAGATCGCAGCTAGAAGCTGGTAGCAGCCTTCAGGAGCACTCATTGGCTCGCTTTACCGGACTGCTCGGAATTCTTACGGTGCTCGCCGCGGCGTGGCTGGGCTCGACGGACCGCCGCCACATCCGCTGGCGCACCATTGTCTGGGGCCTGGGCTTGCAGGTCACGTTCGCATTCCTCGTCCTGCGCTTTGACTTCGGGCAGCGGGTGATGGCGTGGGCGGGCGATGTTGTCACCAACATGCTTTCGGCTACCTTCGCCGGCACCCGGATCCTGTTCGGGGAACTCGGCCTGCCCAACGCCGGAGCTTTCGGCAAAGTGATCGCTCCATCCTCCGGTTCCATCTTCGCGTTCCAGGTCCTGCCCACCATCATCTTTATCTCCGCGTTCTTTGCGGTGCTCTATCACATCGGGGTAATGCAGCTCATCATTCGCGGCATGGCCTGGGCGATGCTTTGGACCATGCGCATCTCCGGCGCGGAGAGCATGAACGTGGCGGCCAGCATCTTCATGGGCCAGACGGAAGCCCCGCTCACCATCCGGCCGTTTCTCGCGCGCGCGACACGCAGCGAATTGATGACCATCATGACCAGCGGCATGGCGCACGTGTCCGGCGGCATCATGGCGATGTACATTTCGCAAGGGGTGGAGGCGCGGCACCTGCTCTCCGCGGTAATCATGACTTCGCCGGGCACCATCCTGATGGCCAAGATGCTGGTGCCCGAAACCGGCGTGCCCGACACCGAGGGGCGCGTGGTGATGCCCAAGTCCGAGGAGCACAAGGACGAGAATCTGATCGGAGCGATCGCGCGCGGCACCATCGACGGCGGCAAACTGGCCATGAACGTGGCCATCATGCTGATCTCGTTTCTGGCGCTGGTGGCGCTGCTCGACATGGTGCTGGCGTGGATTCACGGCGGCGTGCCATGGTTTCCGTCGAGCCTCGGCCAGATTCTCGGCTTTGTGTTTGCGCCGATCGCGTGGCTGATCGGCGTGCCCTGGCGCGATGCCGGCGCCATCGGCAACCTGCTGGGCACGCGCATGGCGCTCAATGAAGTGATCGCCTACATCGGCCTGGGGGCGCAGAAGGCCGCGCTGTTGCCGCGCTCGTTCACGATCGCGACGTTTGCGTTGTGCGGATTTGCCAACCTCGGATCGATCGGCATGCAGATCGGCGGCATCGGCGCGCTGGTCCCCGAACGCCGCAACGAACTTGCCAAACTGGGCGTGCGCGCCATGCTCGCGGGCACTATGGCAAATCTGATCTCAGCTTCGATTGCGGGAATGTTTCTGGGCTAGAGACCTGAAGGTGATTCCGTTCACGAGGCGGGAAACCTCGCCATGCCACGGGCTCGGGCTTTAGCCGCTTCTTCTTCGCGGTTGCGGTGGGGCGCGGTGGTCTCGAGCGACGCGAGCAGCCGGGCCGAAGCGGCCGCTACTTCGTCCACGGCCTGCTGAAAAGCCGCCTCGTTGGCCTGCGAAGGCTTGGCGAACCCGCTGATCTTGCGCACGAATTGAAGCGACGCAGCGCGGATCTCCTCTTCGGTTACCGGTGGATCGAAGTTGAACAGCAGCTTGATATTCCGGCACATGGCCTTTTTCCTCGCATCCAGATTCTCTCGTTCAGAACAATTATTCGATGCCCGGCGAGCCGTACGCAACCGTCCAACCGTGAGGCGAAAGCAACACCCGCCATGCGAACCGGCTTCCAAAGGCTCAGGTCTGAGATTCGCTATCCGGCACTCCGCCACGTCGAGCAGGAGGCCGCGGAGGACGGCGCTACATGGCTACATTGTCCCCGGCTGTACACCCCACGACTGTTCCTCCGCGCAATAGACGCCGTATCTGGGTCGCATTTGCGATCGGATTCCTGATCGGAGCGGCGATCGGTTTCTATTTCATCAGCGCCAACTGGCCGTATCGTTATCGCAAAATCCGGCCGATGCTCGAAGACGACCTGGCCAGCCAGATCGAAGTTACTTCCTACCATCGCACCTATTTCCCTAATCCCGGCTTCGTCGCTACCGGACTGACGCTACGCCGGAAGTCGGCTCTGAATCTTCCGCCGCTGGGGCACGCGGACAGGATGGTGGTGCAGGGCCGCTGGAGAGATCTGCTGCTGCTGCGACAGCGCGTGCAGACTGTGGAGGTGACAGGACTGCACATCGTGGTTCCACCCATCGGCAGCCAGGCAAATCACGCCAACTTTCCTCCCGGCAGCAGTTCAGACTTCACCGGCCCCGACACCGCGATCGAGATGTTCAAGCTCCACAACTCCATTCTCGAGATCATGAAGAACGACGGGAAACGATTGATCTTCCCAGTCCGCGAACTGGACCTGGCCAACTTCGTAAAAGACAGGGCGATCAACTACACCGTGGACATGCAGAACGCGATTCCTTCGGGCCGCATTGAATCGCGCGGCACGTTCGGTCCGCTGAACGCGAAGCAGATGGCCAGCACGCCGGTTACGGGCACTTTCACATTCACGACCGTGAACCTGCATGACGTGGGCGAAATCCGCGGCATCTTATCGGCCACCGGTCAGTTTCACGGGCCACTGGGCGCTCTGGACGCCCAGGGCGACAGCGTGACTCCCGACTTTGCGGTGGAGGACGGCAAGCCCACGCGCATCGAAGGGTCGGTCAAGTGCACCGTGAACGGAACCAACGGCGATATCGCCCTTCACGAGATCACGGCGCATACCGGGGCCACCACCGTCATTGCGATCGGAACCGTGGAGGGCGCGCCCAAAGCGACCAATCTCGACATCGAGGTGAAGGGCGGCCGCGCCGAAGATGTGATGCGGCCATTTATCCATGACGAAGTTCCTGTCTCCGGCTCGGTGTGGCTGCATAGTCATGCCTATCTCGAGCCCGGCGGCAAGGACCGTGGATTCCTGCAGCGGCTGCATGTGACGGGCGCCTTCGATGTTCCCGCCGAGCGCGTCACCGACCGGCAGACCCAGCAGAACCTCACGGCGTTCAGCCATCGCGCCGAGGGAAAGAAGGATTCGGATTTGAAGGACGAAAACAGGGCGTCCAGCGCGTCTGTCGATGCGCTCTCGTCGCTGAAAGGCCCGGCGAAGGTCGAGGACGGCATCGCGTACAGCCAACACGTGACGTTCCAGATTCCCGGTGCGCAGGCCGACCTCAGCGGCACGTTCAACTTCCACACCAAGGTGGTGCACATGGTCGGCAGTCTACGAATGGATACCGACGTCTCTCACACCGCAACGGGATTCAAGTCATTCCTGCTCAAGCCGCTGGCGCCGTTTTTCAAGAAGAAGAATGCGGGCGCGCTGGTTCCGATCGCCGTTAGGGGAGGGCCTGGCCATTACCAGGTCACTCAGGATCTATCCCACAATAAATAGGTGCTGCGGAGCCCTGCATCGCTGTGTGCATGAAAACTTCGCGTGCGTGGGAGTAGCGAGCCAGAAACCCTTTAGATTCAAGAGCAGCATGTCAGTACCGCGGGTCGGCTTAAGCGGGCTTGTCTTAGCTAAACCCTTTGTTTTCAGCAGTATTTTTTGACACTTTCAGCAGCAACATCATAGCAAACGATTGAATTTGAAGGAGTTAAGTCCGTTTTGGAGGGTTCACGACAGAATTTTTTTTGCACGCGGGGCAAGCTAACGAACAAAAGGCGAATATTCTGTCTCATTCTCGAATGCGAATTCCCAATTCCCGGACGAGGCCACGCATGATCTTCTCCCCGTATTCCATTGTCCTCCCGGCGGGCTTAATGATCTGCATCGAAAATTACTGATAACTAATTTGAATTCATACTGATAAAAATATCGGGTATTTTCCCTTCGGCACGCCGAAGAGGCCGGCAAGATCCGGGTCGAATGCGGACACCGCAAGTTCCTGAGGGATGTCTCATTGGCGTCACGTTTTACCATGGGCTGTCATCCAGCAGAGCGGAGGCGCCGCATTCGATAAAAGACTGTGAGCATCGTCACCGTTCCGCAACTGAGCAGGCTGGCGGTCATACCCAGGATCAAGGATGCGTCGCGCTGGTAAACGCCGTGCACGATCCCGATTGCCTGCAATACGCTGAACCCGCCAAACGTGATCAGCGAAATGCCCTCATCGCTCTTTTTGCGCCACACGGCGATCACCTGCGGCACAAAGAGCAGGGCATTGCAAAGCAGCCCGAGGCCAAAGATTACTGCGACCAATTCCTTCATGTTTGCCTTTCCGGCGCATGCCGTATTGTGGGACCTGGTACCGCATCATGCTAATCTCGGCGATGATGAACTTTTGACCGGCTGGCATCCATTTTTACACCCGCATCGAGTAGTTTTTTCAAGCTAAATAGCTGGATCTATTTAATTTATGAACGCCAGCCTGCCCTCCCGGACACCCCGGCATCACACTTTGTCGGAGGGTTAACATTCGATGACAAAGATCGCATGGATCGTAGCAGGCGTCGCGATCATCACCGGATTGGGCGCCGCCGTTGTACCAATGGCGAAGGACAATATTCAGAATGCGCACGCGCAGGAGATGGCTCCCCCGCCTGTGCAGCCGGAGTTGAAGCTGGCCCCGGCCACGCCTATTGCCGAGAAGAAAGCCGAACTGGGCGATGACCACACCTGGAATCCCGAGTGGGACGTGTGGATCGAAACAGCACTGCCGCCCGAGTTCCTTTCTCCCCAGGTTGCCAAAGCCGTCAAGCCTTTCTGCCCGCGCTTCAATGCGCTGAGCGAGGGGGACAAGCGCGTCTTCTGGGCTTATTTCTTCCAGGCGCTGGCTGGTGCGGAAGCGGGACTGGTGCCCACCGCGAATGTGCGCCACACGGATGCCGTTCTGCAGGTAAAGGATGACGTAACGCATCGGATGGTGCGGCAGGAAGGACTGCTGCAGCTGACCTATATGGACCAGGAACGGTATGGTTGTGACTTCGACTGGGAAAAAGACAAGGTCCTGGACGAACACGACCCGGACAAGACCATTCTTCAGCCGAAGAATAACCTGCTGTGCGGCGTGAACATCATCCGCAACCAGTTGATCGAACAGCACAAGCCCCTGCTGAGCGCGACCAGTTACTTTGCCACGCTGCAGCCGGGCACGATGAGCGTGAAGGTGTTTCTGAAACAGATGGCCAATGTGCCCGCGGTCTGCGGAAAACCGGTTCGCACCCAGCCCCGCCAGGAACCCGTTGTGAGGGAAGCGGCCGAGACATCAACCGGCGCCCCTCCAGCCAACCCGGCAATGCGCTCATCTTTTGATTCGCAGCAGGCGGAAGTTTCGACTCACTGAGCCATCGCCGGGAGAAACATCTCCCGGCGCGATTGCCGATCCCCTACGATGGACGGGAATGACAATCGCGCGAAATGGAAAGCGAGCGGAGGGTTCAGTATCCACCACGATCGCAGCCTGCCCGGTTGAAAAAGCGATCCACGTTATCGGGGGCAAATGGAAACTGCTGGTGCTGCGCTCGCTGCTGCTGAATGGCCCGCAGGGCTATAACCAGTTGCTCGCGAGCGTGACCGCCATCAGTGCCAAAGAGCTGACCCGCAATCTTCGCGAGCTTGAGGCGTCAGGCCTGGTCGCGTGGGCACCAGGTGAATCGGCTCGCATGTCGCGTTACACGCTGACCGAATCGGGCCAAGGGGCTCATGCCGACATTTGAGAGCATGCTTACCTGGGGTCAAACCCTGCTTTCCAGAATCTACGAACCTTCCGGTGCGTTGACATCCAGAATTGCGCCTCACGAGAATGGGCGCGAGGATATGGAGGAACAATGCCCGGAACAAAGCAGAATCCCTGGACTTTAAAGACGCCGTCCGGGACGGCTGAATTTCAGGCTTACAAGGATCCAACCGCCGATCCACCGGCTCTCGTGATTCAAGTTGGCAAGACCCAACTGAGATATCACCTGCGCTGCCTGGAGGATCTGCACGCAATCGCTGGCAGCACATGGCGATTGGATGCTGCTGGGCAGCGCCGATGAACAAAAGCCTGCTGGAGAAGGCACGGTGGAAAGCTGGGCTCGTTCCCCAGCTAATCCTGTGGGCGGCTGGTACGGTTTGAAGAAAGGTCTGCGGGGCCGTTTCGCCATGTATGTTCCGCCGGTGATGAAGGAACTTGGGCTGGCGGAAGTCGAGGAGAATCCGCGCAACAACCGCATCCGGGCGGTTTAGGCGGGGCCGTTAGCTTGATTTCGAATCTCACGTTTGTGCCATCCCCACGCATCGTCCGCTGACGCGGACTCCGCTCCGGATGACGGCGTTAATTGTGATGCGAAGTTCGGACTCGGAAGGCTAGCTTCCCGACAGCGGAGCGTTGAGTTGCTCGAAATGGTGGAACTGGTGGCGGGCGTAGTCCTCGATGAGATAGCGCAGGGTCACGGGGGCATCATTGCCCACCGTGCAGAGGGTCGTCATTCGCTCCTCGGGAATGCGCTCCACCACCGCCATCAGGATGTCGTGCTCGACATTCCACCACTGGACCAGGGTTTTCCAGGCGAGGTGGGAGTAGCCGTGGGCCGCCACCCATGCGTCCTGCGCGTAGCCCGGCCCCGCATACACGCCATCGATGGCGGCGCGCACAAAGCGCTGATGGTTGTTGGCGGCGGAATCGAGCAGGTGGCCCAGGATTTGTTTGCGGGTCCAGCCGCCCGCGCGCCAGGGCACGTTGGCCAGGCCGGACTCCACGTCGGCCAGCGTGTCCCGAAGCTCATTGATCTCGGCACAGAATGCTTTTGCAACCTTGGTGGACATGTCTCCTCCTGGCGGGTTGATCGCACGCAAGTGCGGCCCCGGTTGCCGGGGCCGCGCCGTGATTGCCTGATCGCGTGACTACTTTTTCAATTCCGCCAACTGCGCCAGGACTTCCTCGGAATGATGGGACGGATCGACCTTGGTCCAGACCTTCACAACCTTCCCCTCGGGGTCGATGAGGAAGGTGTTGCGCTGGGCGATGGTCATGGCTCCGAAGTGTCCCAGCGAACCGTATTCGTCCACCACCTTGTGCTCGGGATCGGCGAGAAGCCGGAAGGTGAGGCCTTCCTTGGTGCAGAACTGCTTGTGGCTGTCTGGGGTGTCCACGCTGACTCCCACGATCACGGCATTCATGGCTTCATATTTCGAAAGGTCGCGCTGGAAGTTGTGGGCCTCGATGGTGCAGCCCTGGGTCATGTCCTTGGGATAGAAGTAGAGCACCACCCATTTCCCGTGGAAGCTGTCGAGGGCGATCTGGGAGCCGTCCTGCGAGGGAAGGGTAAACGTGGGCGCTACCTGGCCGGCGGCGGGCATGGTCTGGTCGGCCGCATAGACGGTGGCAAATCCGACCGCGATCACAAGGATCGCGACGATGGAAACGTACATGGACCTCTTCACGAAGGACCTCCTGGGGGGTTGATGGGAAACGGGAGTCAGGGGAAGCGGGAACATCTTCGCCCTCAGTATCCGCGCCGAGGCATAGAGGTGGCAACGGCCCGGCTTGTAATCATTTTGTCACCGTCAAGCGCCGGTTGGCTGCGGACCGGCCACGATTGCAATGCCGGCCTGGTTGGCGCGGTCGAGGAGCGCGTCGCGATCGAACAGCAGGGTGCGGCCGGCCTCAACCGACAGGCAGGTGGCGCCGGCGGCGATCATCGTTCCAATCGTTCGGATTCCGATGACCGGCACATCGAAGCGCATATCCTGTTTCGGCTTGGCGATTTTCACCACGGTGAGGCGGCGTTCCAGGGTTGAGGCTTCTTCCTCGAGCGTCCGCAGCAGCGCCCCGGCGCGCTCGATGGCGGCATCGGTGCCCTCCATGGCCTCGACGGCGACGCACGCCTGGGCCGCAACGACAACGGTCTGGCCGATGTCGAATCCAGCGACCGACCGAGCCACGCTTAGTCCGTATTCGATGTTCTTGCGCTCCTCGTCATCGGGGGTGCGTTGGGTAAGCACGCCTTCCTGGGCCAGCAGGGGCTCGAGGAATGAGGTGGAGCTGATGAGCTCGATGCCCTCGTCGCCCAGCACCCTGGCCACGGCGCCGAGCAGCATGTCGGTGTTGCGGGTGCGCAGGTTGAGCAGGAGCTTGGCAAGGCGCCAGTCGGGCCGGATGCTCGAGAAAATCTGCTTGTGCTTCACCTGGCCGGCCATGACCGCCATCGACACGCCTTCGTTGTGGAAGATCTCGATGAGGCGGGAGAGCTCTCCCAGCGAGAGCCAATGGACGCTGATCTTGTCGTCAACGGCACCGCGATGATTGATTTCGGGATCGGTCTCTTCGCGGATGGCGGCGACGGTGACCGCAAAGCCCTGCGCGCGCGCCGCATCGAGGAGCAGAAAAGGAAAACGCCCGTTGCCGGCGATGAGGCCGAGTTTCATCGGGGGCACTCGTGTAGCCGGTCTGCTGGCGCGTATTGCGAAATCACCGTAGAATCCACTCACCCGTGCGCAGAATCTCGCGGTACATAGCGTCCGGTGCAAGGTCGATCTCGCCCGGCCATGTCACCACGCCGCATTCCACCCGAGCCTGAGAGAAAACATCAGGGTCCTTCAGCGCTTCGAAAACACCGCGCAGATGACTCGTTTCGAACCGGACCGTGCCTTCGGTCCCGTCGACAAAACGGACCGCCAATCCCAGGGGAGGAATGGGGGTAACCGAAACGACGCTCCAATCCATCATTTTTCTACTCCAAAGGCGAGATTTTTCGCGGCTGCTGCTGGAGTCGGCACAGGTTCCAATCTTCGAGCAACTCGGCCCGGTGAAGCTCGGCCCATTCGAGAACTAATACAAGACCTCGCCGGGGAAATGAACCCTCCACGGCTTGAAGAGACTCAATTGCGATTACCGCTTCAAATTCCCCCGTAAATCGCGTGAAAATGCGGCGGGGGATGGTCGTTGAAGTACATCCTAATGAGAATGCCAAAGAACGTGCTTATCGTTGGCAGATCAGGGCACCTCATCGCCCAAAAATAGAATAGCTCCGAGCGCCGCTCAACCGGAAAAGTGGGGGCTACTTGATGATCCCTCTCTGGCTGCGGTCGATGAAATCGGCGACGATCCTGGCGTCTTCGCTATCGAGGGCGCGGATCTTTTCGACGGCCTGGGACGTGTTCATCCGCGAGGCAAGCAGCAGACGGAAGGCTTTCTGCAATGCGCTCAGGCGTTCGGGGGAGAATCCGCGGCGGACAAGGCCAACTTTATTGATGCCAAAGGCTCGGTTCTCGCGCTTCGAGGATGTGAGAGAAAACGGCAGTACGTCCTGGGTGACGATGGTGCCGCCGCCGATGAAGGCATATTGGCCGACGGTGCAGAACTGGTGCACGGGGCTGAACGCGCCCACGCTGGCATAGTCTTCGATGATCACGTGCCCGGCCAGTGTGGCGGCATTGGCGAGGATGCAATGGCTGCCCACCTGGCTGTCGTGGCCGATGTGCACGTAGGCCATGAGCAGGTTGTCGGAACCGATGCGGGTGATGCCGCCGCCCTTGGCGGTGCCGCGGCTGATGGTGACGCACTCGCGGATGGTGTTGTTGTCGCCGATCTCGGTTTCGGTGGGCTCGCCGCTGTACTTCAGGTCCTGGGGCGCCACGCCAATCGAGGTAAACGGAAAGATCTGGTTGCGCGCGCCGATGCGGGTGCGCCCGTCGATCACCACGTGCGAGACCAGCGTGCATTCCTCGCCGAGGACGACCTCGGGGCCAATCGTCGAATAAGGTCCAATCGTGCAGGAATCGGGAACTACCGCGTCGGGCGCGACGATCGCGCTGGGGTGAACGCTCACTCGGGCGTCCCCACAGGCTGGGCCTCCGGGACCTGGGCCGGGGTCGCCGCTTTTTCAGCGGAGCTGTCTTTGGAGTTGCGGCTGCGCGGGACCACGCGGCAGGTCAAGGTGGCCTCGCAGGCCAGCTTGCCATCCACGAAGGCCTTGCCCTCGATGCGGCCCGCGCGGGTCCGGAAAGCCAGAACATCCACTTCGATCCGCAGTTGATCGCCGGGGGTGACAGGGCGGCGGAACTTGGCGCGCTCGATGCCCGTGAAGACGACGAGTTGATTCTCACGATCGGGCAGTTCATGCATGATGATGATGCCGCCGGCCTGGGCCATGGCTTCCACCACAAGCACTCCAGGCATGATGGGATAGCCGGGAAAGTGGCCCTGAAAGAACGGCTCGTTGATGGTGACGTTCTTGATCGCCACCAGGCGCTTGGTCGGCTCAAATTCGACAATCCTGTCGATCAGCAGAAAAGGGTAACGGTGGGGCAGAAACCCCATGATCTCCTGGATGTCGAACGTCATTTATGGCTCCCGGACAATGCGCGCGCTGCGGCGCAACGCTCGTCAGGATTATATCGAACGGATACCGAAAGCCCGGATGACGCTCTTTCCGGCATCTCGAACGCGCAGTGGTGTGCGGAGAGAGGGAACGGTTTTTGTCTCAGGAGCATTGTGTCCAAAGCGGCGAGTCGGGGCACGGACTCAGTCCCTGACCTGAAAGCGGTCCAGCAGCGGGAACAGGAACAGCGCGATCACCGAATTGCCGATCGCCTCGAACAACATGCCCAGCCAGTTCCAGTGCAACTCCAGGCCCAGCAGCACGCGGTGAATAAACACCACGATGGCGCTGCAAACCAGCGAAAGTACAAAATTCAGCATCAGCCGGATGGCCGTGTTCTGCACATCGATGCGAATGCCCACCGAGGCTGCCAGGTAGCCGGCGACGGTCTTGGCAATGCCGTTGATGCCGATGGAGTGGTGGGTCAGGGCGTCCTCGAAGATGCCCATGATTCCGCCCATGAACATGCCCTGGATGGGGCTGCGACGTCCGAGCGCGAAATAAACCGTGACCACCAGGGGAAGATCAAAATATGCAAACCTGCCCACGATACGCGGCAACAACGCCTGCAGCACCAGCGCGATGACCGGAGCCACGATATAAAGTGGCGCCGGGTAGCGGTGGATTTCAAGATCGCGGCGGGAGTTGGCCGTCAGCACGGACATTTATTGGTTCCTTTGGGGCTGCGGCTGTTGGGCGGGCCTGGAGGGAGGCTTCACGGGCTTTTGGGCCGGCCTGGCCGGGGATGCGCTGCCCGGCGAAGACTTCGGCGCCGGCGCGGAAGCGGGGTTTGATTGATCAGGATTGTCGGCATGGCCGGGAGTAAACCGGTCGGGATGCTGCGGCGGCAGAACCTTGGGAACCACCGGCGTGGTAGGCGCCGGTGGTGCGCCATTGGCCCCCTTGGCGTCGGCAGGCTTGGGCGGAGCGTTTGGATCGGTCAAGCCGGGAAGACGCTCCGCCATAATGGCCGACGCCTTTCTCTGCTCGGCCAGGGCGGCCGCGTCCGCGCTCTTGAGGGCTTCGCTGGTTTCAATGTCCTTTTTCTGCTGGGGCGAGAAGCGCGGGTCGGTAGAGGTAATCACGAGCACTTCATCCAGGCGGTCGAGGGAGGCGGCGGGTTTGACGATCACGTTGATGAATCCATCGCGATCCGGGTCGTTGACCACCTTCTCGACCACTCCGACGGGGAGGCCGCGCGGAAAAATCTGGTCGCCGCCGGCCGTGAGCACATTTTCGCCGGGCTTGATGCGCTGGTCGGACAAGATCCCCACAATCTGGGGCTGGCCTTCGGCATTGCCGCGCAGGATGCCGCGAATGCGCGTGGTTTCAAGGATGACGCCCGCCCCGCTGCTTTGATCGTTGATGACCAGGACTTGTGCCGAGTGGGGAAAGACCTCCCGTATCTTGCCCACGATGCCGTTGCCGGTAATGATCGCCATATCGCGGGCCAGGCCCTCTCCCTTGCCCTTGTCGATATAAAACACCCGGGACTGGTCGGTGCCGCTGGAGCCGATCACCTGGGCGGGAACGGTTTGGTAGATGTACTTCTGCTGGAAGTCCAGCATCGCCTGCAGACGCTGGCCCTGGCGCGCATCTTCAAGGAGGGCAGCCTGTTCCAGGCGAAGGCGGTCCACGGTATCCTGCAGGTCCTGGTTCTGCTGGCGCACGTGGCGCAGGTCGATGTAGTTCTGCCAGAAGCCGCCCGCGCCGGTTTTGGAGTGTTGAACGGTGCGCTCCACCGGTCCCACCACCGCGTTGGCCCAAAGCCGAATGAGGCGGACGCCTGAGCTGTCGGCCGAGTCAAGACTCCTTCGTCCCGGCTCGATACGCCGCACCTGCATCGCCAGGCCGATGATCTGGACCAGCAGCAGGCTCAGCAGCACCAGCAGGTTGCGATAACGGAAGAAGAAGGATTCCATGGAAAGTCAGGGAACGAGGGACCGAGGGACCAAGGGACCAAGAAAACCAGGAGGCTTCGTCCCTGTGAAGTCGCCCCGGTTACCAGACGTTGCCGAACAAGTATTACCTGGTGGATGCGGCATGATCATTGCGATTTGAGTGGGTTCTGTCTTGTTCCCTCGGTCCCTGTTCTTAATCGATTTTGATCTTACGCAGCAGGCGGAAGTCGGACAGCATTTTGCCCGTGCCCAACACCACGGAAGCCAGCGGATCGTCAGCCACTGACACAGGCAGGCCGGTTTCTTCGCGGATGCGCTTGTCGAGATTCTTGATGAGCGCGCCGCCGCCGGTGAGCACGATGCCGCGGTCGGAGATATCGGCGGAAAGCTCGGGCGGGGTCCGCTCCAGGGCTACGCGGATCGCGTTCAGGATCACGGCGATGGACTCGCCGAGCGCTTCGCGGATCTCGCTGTCGTCGATAGTGATGCTCTTGGGCACGCCTTCGATGAGGTTGCGGCCCTTGATTTCGAGGGTGATCGGCTTGTCCAGCGGGAACGCCGACCCGATCTCCATCTTGATGTGCTCGGCGGTCCGCTCACCGATGAGCAGGTTGTACTTGCGCTTCAGATAGTTGGTGATGGCTTCATCCATCTGGTTGCCGGCCATGCGGACCGAGCGTGAATAGACGATGCCGGAAAGGGAAATGACCGCGATGTCGGTGGTGCCGCCGCCGATGTCCACGACCATGTTGCCGCCGGGTTCCTGGATGGGGAGGCCGGCGCCGATGGCGGCCACCATGGCTTGTTCCACCAGGTAGACTTCACTGGCTTTGGCGCGATAGGCGGAGTCTTCGACCGCGCGCTTTTCCACCTGGGTGATCTCCGAAGGCACTCCGATCACAATCCGCGGATGCACCAGCATCTTGCGGTTGTGCGCCTTCT
This sequence comes from uncultured Acidobacteriota bacterium, assembly GCA_963730805.1. Taxonomy (GTDB): domain Bacteria; phylum Acidobacteriota; class Terriglobia; order Terriglobales; family Acidobacteriaceae; genus Telmatobacter. The sequence goes on from CAVSTL010000006.1 coordinate 209,462, forward strand.
GGATGAAGTAGTTCAACATCTTTTCGGTGACTTTGAAGTCGGCGATGACGCCGTCCTTCATGGGCTTGATGGCCACGATGTTCCCAGGCGTGCGGCCCAGCATCTCCTTGGCTTCCTTGCCCACGGCTTCCACCTCGCCGGTGTTTTTGTTGATGGCGACAATGGAGGGCTCGTTGACCACGATGCCCTTTCCAGCCGCGTACACCAGGGTGTTGGCGGTGCCCAGATCGATCGCCAGGTCGCTCGAAAACATGCTGAAGAGCGAGCGCAGGCCATGGGTGCGCGGAGAGCGCGATTGATAGCCGTTCGAAGACATTGGCAGTTTGGTTCTACCTCATGGAGTATTGTACGGCCAATGAGCAGAAGCCGACGGTGGCCCGGGCATGGGTTTCGAGGCGAGCCGGTGCTATAAACTCTAGTGGTTTGCCGCATTTTCAGAATACCGCATATGTGGCGTCCAAAACGTGAGGTAACGCACAACAGTCACGTGGCGACCCAGGAATGGTTTTCCGCGGTCCGACCGCAAAACCGATATCTGGAACCTGACACCTGATTTCGAGGTTTTCCATGCCCCAGTACGAATATCGCAATCTGATTGGCGGCCAATGGCTGCCGGCCCGTAGCGGCAAGATGTTTTCGAATGTGAATCCGGCGGATCATTCCGACATCGTGGGAGCGTTCCCGGCTTCCGGAGCGGAAGATGTGGCCGATGCGGTGGCCGCGGCAAAGAAGGCGTTTGCCACGTGGCGGCTGGTTCCGGCACCCAAGCGAGCGGAGATACTGTTTCGCGCAGGCCGCATACTGCAGGAGCGGAAGGAGCAGTACGCGCACGACATGACCCGGGAGATGGGCAAGGTTCTGGCTGAAGCGCGCGGGGATGTGCAGGAAGCCATCGATGAGGCCTACTATGTGGCCGGCGAGGGGCGGCGCCTGTTCGGCAAGACCACGCCCAGCGAGCTGCAGAACAAGTTCGCCATGAGCGTGCGCATGCCGGTGGGCGTGGTGGGGCTGATTACGCCCTGGAACTTCCCCATGGCGATCCCGTCGTGGAAGTCGTTCCCGGCGCTGGTGGGGGGCAATACGTGCGTGATCAAGCCGGCGACGGATACGCCGCTCTCGGTGTACAACCTGGTGCAGGCGCTGGTAGATGCGGGGCTGCCGCCGGGGGTGATGAACATTGTTTGCGGGGGGGGATCGTCGGTGGGCAATGCGCTGGTGGAACACCCCGACGTGCGCGCGATCAGTTTTACCGGATCGAGCGAGGTGGGATCGCGGGTGGCGCAGCGCGCGGCTGCCAACTTCAAGCCAGTGTCTCTCGAAATGGGCGGCAAGAACGCGCAGATCGTCCTCGACGACGCCAATCTTGAACTGGCTCTCGATGGCGCGCTGTGGGGCGCGTTCGGAACTACCGGGCAGCGTTGCACGGCCACCAGCCGCATCCTTCTGCAGAAAGGAGTTGCCGCCGAGTTCACGGAAAAGCTGGTGGAGCGGGCGAAAAAGCTGAAGATCGGCAACGGGCTCGACGAGTCGGTTGAAGTCGGCCCCCAGGTGAACGAAAGCCAGATCGAGACTTCGACGAACTACGTCGAGATCGCTGCCGGAGAAGGCGGGAAGATCCTTTGCGGCGGGCACGCGCTGACCGAGGGCGCATACGGGAAGGGCACATTCTTTGAGCCGACGATCGTGGGCGGCGTGACCAGGTGCATGCGCATCGCGCGCGAAGAAGTGTTTGGCCCGGTGGTTTCGCTGATCGAATTCGATACGTTCGAGGAGGGAATTGAAATCGCGAATTCGATTGATTTCGGGCTCTCCAGCGCGCTGTATACGAAAGACCTGAATCGCGCGTTTGCTGCGATCCGCGATCTGGAAGCGGGCATCACGTATATCAATGCGCCGACGATCGGGGCCGAAGTGCATCTGCCCTTTGGTGGCGTCAAGCAAACCGGCAATGGCCATCGCGAAGGGTCCGAAGCCATTGAGTTCTTCACCACGTGGAAGGCGGTGTATGTGGATTACTCGGACAAACTGCAGAGGGCGCAGATCGACAACGCGGAGTGAGCAGACGCTATTTGCAGCGTTTCGATTCGCGCAACAATTCTGCCATGAGTCCCGACGCCCAAAAAATCCTCAACGAAGCTCGCCAACTTCCTCCCGAGCAGAGGGAGTGGCCGGCAGAGCGCCTTCTCATCCAATCAAACGAGGAAGCGTTCTCCGCTCTTGAGAAGGAATACGGCGAACCGGAACCCGGATATGACGAGTGGTTCCGCGCCGGTGTGGAACAGGCGCTCTCTGATAAGTCACCAGGGATTCCCCATGAGCAGGTCATGCAGGAGATCGCAGAGATTCTCACTTCCGCCCGGAAGAAACAGAGGCTGAAAGAGAGTGCCTGAGTGAAAGTCACGTGGGATCGCCGTGCAAAGCGCGACCTGCATGAAATGATCGCCTGCGTTGCGGAAGACAGCGTACGAACCGCGGAACTCGTTTCGAAGCGAATTTGGAAAACCGCCGCGCGGCTTGCCAATGCGCCGCGCTCCGGCCGTGTTGGCCGCGTCGCCGGAACTCGCGAAGTCGTCGTTTTCAGGACTCCATTCATTCTTGTCTATCGGATCAGTTCCAGGGGAGTTCATTCTCCGCGTTTATCGGGGAGCCCGCCGTTGGCCCGCTCGCTTCGATTAGCATGGCAGAGTCATGGAAAAAGCGTATGTTCCCGATGCGAAGCGGTATGACAGCGTCACCTTCCGCCGTTGCGGCCGGTCCGGCCTGGTGTTGCCGCCCATCTCACTGGGCCTATGGCAGAACTTTGGGGGCGCCGACGTCTTCGAAACCGGCCGGGCCATGGTGCGCCGGGCCTTCGACCGCGGCGTGACCCACTTCGACCTGGCCAACAACTACGGGCCACCTTACGGCTCGGCGGAAGAGAACTTCGGCGAGATCCTGCGCAAGGATTTTTCCGGCCTGCGCAACGAACTGGTGATCTCCACCAAGGCCGGCTGGGACATGTGGCCCGGCCCTTACGGCATTGGCGCGTCTCGGAAATATCTGTTGGCCTCGCTTGACGACAGCCTGAAGCGCATGGGCCTCGACTACGTCGACATTTTTTACGCGCATCGTCCGTGGGCAGATGCCCCTCTGGAAGAAACCATGGGGGCGCTGTCGACTGCTGTGCACCAGGGCAAGGCTCTCTACGTGGGGATTTCTTCTTACAGCCCGGAGCGCACGCGGGCCGCGGCCGAGATTCTCAAGAGCGCGGGAGTTCCGCTGCTGATTCACCAGCCGTCCTATTCCATGCTGAATCGATGGATCGAGAACGGCCTCCTCGACACTCTCGATGAACTGGGCGCAGGCTGTATCGCCTTCTCGCCGCTCGCCCAGGGCATGCTTACCGGCAAATACCTCAAGGGAGTTCCGCAAAATTCGCGCGGCGCCGCCGCGAATTCCTCTTTGTTGAAGCGCTTTCTGAATGAAGGCAACATCAAGCGGGTTCAAGCGCTGAACCGGATTGCGAAGAAGCGCGGCCAGACGCTGGCGCAGTTGGCCATCGCCTGGGTCCTCCGCGACCAGCGCGTGACTTCGGCGCTGATCGGCGCGCGCAACGTGGAACAGCTTGATGATTCGCTCGACTCGCTCAAGCGCCTCGATTTCAGTGAAGCGGAGCTTAAAGCGATTGACCACCACGCGCAGGACGCGGGCATCGATCTGTGGAAAGATGCGCGGGAAAAGATGGATTAGTTTCATTGGTGACGAGCGGCACGGAGGGCATGAATTCCCAGGTCTCAAAATCGAGACCGGGGGCACCCGGAGAAGATTGGAGCAAGAACATGATTATTGGAGTTCCGAAAGAAATTAAAGATCATGAGGCGCGGGTAGGGGTAACTCCGGCAGGGGTGAAGGCTCTTACCGAGGCGGGGCACAAAGTGCTGGTAGAAACGCAGGCGGGGGCCGAGTCCAGCTTTCCTGACGAGGAATACCAGGACGCCGGCGCGGAGATCGTGGGCGACGCCGGAAATGTATGGGGCAAGTCGGACACGGTGGTGAAGGTCAAGGAGCCCATCGAGTCGGAGTATGTTTACTTCCGCGAGGGCCTGGTGCTTTTCACATATCTGCATCTCGCCCCGTTGCCTGACCTCACCGACAAACTGATCCAATCGAAGGTTATCGGAATCGCGTATGAGACGGTGCGCGACCGCCAGGGCACGCTGCCGCTGCTGACGCCGATGAGCGAAGTCGCCGGCCGCATGAGCGTGCAGGTGGGCGCTGCCTATCTTCAGCGGGAACACGGCGGCCGCGGAATTCTGCTGGGCGGAGTTCCCGGGGTGCCTCCGGCGCACGTCACCATTGTGGGCGGAGGGATTGTCGGCACCAATGCGGCGCGCATCGCCCTGGGCTTCGGCGCCAAGGTGACGCTGGTCGACCTCAATCTCAACCGCCTGCGCGAGATCGACGATATCTTCAACGGGCGCGTCTACACGCTCTCCTCGAACAGCTACAACCTGGCCCATGCCACGCACGAAGCCGACCTGGTGGTCGGCGCGGTGCTGATTCCCGGCGCGACGGCTCCCAAACTGGTCACCCGCGCCATGGTCAGCAGGATGAAGAAGGGCGCGGTGATTGTCGATGTGGCGATCGATCAGGGCGGCTGCGTGGAGACGGCGCGGCCCACGTCGCATTCCGATCCGAGTTACGTGGTGGATGGCGTGGTGCACTACTGCGTCACCAACATGCCCGGAGCCGTGCCGCATACATCCACGCTGGCGCTGACCAATGCGACCTTTCCCTATTTGCTGCGGCTGGCCAACCTCGGCGCGCGCGACGCACTCAAGAACGATCCGGGCCTTGCCGAGGGTCTCAACACGTGGATGGGCAAGATCACCTACCGCGGGGTGGCCGAAAGCCAAAACAAGCAATGGACCGCGCCGGCGGATGTGCTGGGGTGAGGAGAAGATTTCGGCCGGCTGGCGTGAGACGGATGGAATGCAAAGGCTGCAAGGCGGGCCGCCCATCGTCGTTGGCAGGCCGTCGGGGATCAAACGGCCCGGGCCTAACTAAAGGCCACATTGATTCTCTTGGCTTTATGCGGGGGTTAAAACCCCCGCCTCCCTCCGCAGCGAGGTTCTTTGCACCTTCTAAAGCCGCCGGCTGGTTCGAAACGGATCGGCTAGCCCCAACCAACGCCGGCAAAGTTGAGCCGAGGCAGCGCGTTGCGAGTCATCCGCGATGCCTTGGGGCGCGGCGTGTAGAGGTGTTACCGGGTTTGCTGGTCCGGTCGGAACTATAATCCCCCCATGTTCTTCAGTAAGGATCGCCGGCGGCGCGCCGTTCTCCTGTTGTCGCTGGGAGCCGTGCTTTTCTTCGCTTTGCTGGGCGCTCTGCAGTGGTTCAACACCTCGGGCGTCAGCTTCCTGAATCCCGAGACATCCGCGGAAACGTTGGCGTTCACCGGACTCACGGTGGTGCTGTTCCTGCTGCTTATCATCCTGTTGCTGCTGCTGCTGAGGAATATTCTCAAGCTCTACGCGGACCAGGGCAGCAGCCCGCTTGGGGCTCGCCTGCGTACGCGCATGGTGCTGGGCGCGGCTCTGATCGCCCTTACCCCCGCCGTGTTGATGTTTCTGTTTAGTTTTCAATTAATGAACCGGTCCATCGACCGCTGGTTCTCGCCCAACACATCGGAACTGCGCGCCGACTCCACCCGCGTGGTGCAGGAACTGGCCGGGTACGTGGCCAACAATGCCCGCGTGGAGGCGGAGTCGATCGCGGTATCGGGCGCTCCCGACCAGGATGTGGCCGCACTGAAGGACGCACTCAGTTCGCACCGGATCACGCTAACCGGCGGATTCGCGATCGTGTATGGCAAAGATCACCGCAAGATCACGGGCTACCAGGAGCCGGGAGAAACCAATACATCGTACCTGGTGCCGTGGCTTGATGAGGGCGAACAGGAGCGGGTCATTCCGCTGCAAGGCGATTTTTCTGAAAGCCTGCTCTCGTCGGCGCAGCGCACGGATCTACCCATCATCGTGGTGGAAGGCCATGAATTTGAACTGGGGATGTCGAGAACCGGGTCGGGCAAGGTGGTGGTGGTTGCACTGCCCATTCCCCAGGGCCTGAGCAAGACTGCGATTCGAATTCGCGCGGGGGCGGCGGCGTACTGGCAGCTGTTCCGGCTGCGGAATCGGGTGCGTTCCAATTTCTTCCTGCTGCTGCTGCTGGTCACGGTCCTGGTATTTTTCACCAGCGTCTGGCTGGCGATGTTTCTTTCCAAGCAGATTACGAGGCCTGTTTCGGCGTTGGCCGATGCCATGGACCAGATCGCGGCCGGCAAGTATGAGCAGCGCGTCGGGTTGATCACCACCGGCGAAATGGCCGACCTGGTGCGCTCGTTCAATCACATGGCGGCGGATCTCGAGACCAGCCGCCAGCTGGCGGAAACCTCTTCGGCTCAACTCACCGCGGCCAACCAGTCCATTGAAGAACGCCGGCGCGAACTCGAGACCATCCTCGAGACCATTCCCAGCGGCGTTGTCACGCTCGACAGTACCGGAAAAGTGCTGCAGGCCAATCGTGCCTTTGCGGCCCTGATGGGACTGCGCAACAGCGAGGAGCTGCCCGGAAAGGCCATAGAATCGCTGCTGCCGCCCGAATCCGCCGATGAACTGGGAGCGGTAATTCGACGCGGGCACCGCATGGGGGCCGCCTCCACTGAAATTGAGCTGCACGCGCGCGGCCGCGCCATCCACCTGGGCGTCACCAGCGCGCGGCTTGACCTGACGCGCGGCCGCCCGGGAACGGTGCTGGTGGTGGAGGATACGACCGAGTTGCTGCGCGCACAGCGGCAACTGGCGTGGAAGGAAGTGGCGCAGCGGGTAGCGCACGAAATCAAGAACCCGCTCACGCCCATCGCGCTTTCGGCGGAACGCATCGGGAAGCATCTCGATCGCAGCCAGCCCGAATCTCCGGGGGTAATTCGCAAGTGCAGCGAGGTCATTCTCACCTGTGTGGGTACGCTGCGAAGGCTGGTGGATCAGTTCTCCGCGCTGGCCCAGTTTCCGGTTTCGCAGCCTCGCTCCTGCGACATGAACCAGGTGGTGGAAGAGGCGTTGGCGATGTTCGGCGGCCGGCTCGATGGAATCACCGTGAAGCGCGACCTGGAACCGGGCCTTCCGCCGGTGATGGCGGATCCGGACGCGATCCGGCGCGCGCTGGCGAACCTCATCGACAACGCGGCCGAGGCGATGCAGGGGAGCCTGCTGCGGGCGCTCGGGATACGCAGCGCGCTCAGCGAGGACGGCGCGTCCGCGGAAGTCGCCGTCTCCGATACCGGGCATGGGCTCACCGATGAGATTCGGGAGCGGCTGTTTCTTCCGTTCTACTCCACCAAGAATCGCGGCACGGGGCTGGGGCTTTCGATTGCGGCCAAGATTGCGCAGGAGCACGGCGGAACCATCCGCGCCGAATCGAACAGTCCCAAGGGAGCGCGCTTTATTCTGCAAGTGCCGCTGATCGAGGCGGTCGCTGCGCAAGCGCCGCCCAACGGCGAGAGTGAATCCATCGAGACCATGAAGGAAGTGCGCTCGTGAACCATGTGCTGGTGGTGGACGATGAGGCGGAGATTCGTTCGTCGCTGGAGGAGATCCTGTGCGAAGAGGGCTATGGCGTGGCGACCGCGGCGACTGCCGCCGAGGCGCTGGTGCTCATCGACGATGCGCCCTACGACGTGGTCCTGCTCGACATCTGGCTGCCCGACCGCGACGGGCTCGATGTGCTTTCGGACGTGCGCCAGATGAGTCTGGAGCGGCGGCCGGAAGTGGTGATCATCAGCGGCCACGGCACGATCGAAACCGCTGTGAAGGCGACCAAGCTGGGCGCCTACGATTTTCTCGAGAAGCCGCTTTCGCTCGACCGCACCCTGATCGTGATCAAGAATGCGGTGGAAGCGCGCCGCCTGCGCACGGAGAATCTCGAATTCAAGCGGCAATTCAGCGTGGGTTCGGTGCTCACCGGGGACAGTGTGCCGGTGAAGGCGCTGCGCCAACAGATCCGGCTAATGGCGCCCACCAACGGACGGGTGCTCATCTACGGCGAATCGGGTACGGGCAAGGAACTGATTGCCCGGTCCATTCACGCCGAGAGCCTGCGCAGAGATCGCGTGTTCGTGGAGTTGAATTGCGCCGCGATTCCCGAAGCGCACATTGAGGCAGAGTTGTTCGGCTACCGTCACGGCGCGCAGCCCGGAGGGCCGCCCGAGCAGCGCGGTACCCTGGAGCGCGCGGACGGCGGAACGCTGTTCCTAGACGAAGTGGGCGACATGAGCCTGAAAACTCAATCCAAGGTGCTCAGCGCCCTCGACGACGGCATGTTCACGCCGGTGAGTGGCACGCAGGCATTGCGCGTGGACGTGCGGTTGATCGCCGCCACCAACAAGGATCTCGAAGAGGAGATCGCGAAGGGTAATTTTCGCGAGGACTTGTTTTACCGTCTGAACGTGGTGCCGTTTTTCGTGCCGCCGCTGCGCGAGCGCAAACAGGATATTCCGCCGCTGGTGCGGGAATTCCTGGCTGACTTCGGCCGGCAATACGGGCGGCCGCGGATTGAGATCAGCGACGAGGCCCTGCAGGCCCTGGCCCAGTACCATTGGCCCGGCAACGTTCGCGAATTGAAGAACGTGATCGAGCGGGTGCTGATCCTGAATCCGCGCACCCTGCGCATCGAGCGCAAGCAACTGCCGCCCCTGACGCACAAGTCGGCCATCTCGCGGGCGGCCGAGGAATTCTCAACGCTGCAGCAGGCGCGCGACGCCTATGAACGGGACTTCATCCTCAAAAAGATCGAAGAAGCCCGCAACAACGTCAGCCGCGCCGCGGAGTTGCTGGGCCTGGAGCGCAGCCACCTCTACCGCAAGATGAAAGCGCTGGGAATTGGCGTACGGGAGTAGCAGGTCAGGCGGGGGCCGTGTTCACGAATGGACATATGGCTGCGCAACCGGACAGCGCCGCTCGGTGCAAACGGACCAGGCCAAGAGACTATCCCGAATTTAATGAAGTTCTTGACCGGCTTGTTATGGCGATTGCCTTTGGTCTCATGATTGCCCTATGCAAGGAACGTAGCAGTGTCTGCGGAGGCTTTTCATGGCGTATTTCGAGCGAGTTCGCGATGTAGTTTCCGGGCCTTTCAGCCCAGACGTGATCCAGCAGCGCATGACTGCGGGATGGCAAATGGTTTCGATCGAGTGGCGGCGCGAGCTGCCCGACAGCGAAGCTCCGCCGGAAGGTGGGTTCTCCGAAGACATTCCTTACGGTCTGCACATCTCCAGCGATTGCAAGCGCCTTGAACTGGACGAGTCGGAGAACAAGGTCCTGATGCTGATGATGGACCTGCTAGCCCAGGACTTTTCCTACTCGGCAATCGTCAGCAGCCTGAATGAAATGGGCTATCGCACCCGGGCCGGAAAGCCGTGGAGCCGGGTCGCGGTCTTCAACATGATGCCGCGCCTGATCGAGGTGGGGCCGCGCATTTTCAACAGCGAAGAGTGGGAGCGTCGGCGGCTGAGGATATCCAAGCGGGTCGCCCCCGAGCCCTAGGCGGGTTCAGTCTGGATCAATGGCTTGACTGGCGCGGTCCTGCGCGATGCCGCCCGCAGGTCGCGTTGTGCCCGCAGGACTGCATGTCCATGGCTCGGTTTCCGCTTGTCACTTCAGAATCGGACCGAGCGATCCCTGGTTATCTCCCAGCCGGGGGTTGACCTGGAAATCCCAGACGACCTGGTTGATGTCAGACGGCGAAAGAATTTCCACCAGCGCATACTCCCCGATCGCAAGGGTTTCGGCTGGCGTGAGCTTCAGCCAGTGCTTGCCGGGCATCACTTCCACCTTCATCGGAATGGTGTCTTCGCTCTGCGTGACATTCCCCGTAGGGCTGATGTGTATGGCTCCCACGAGGCGCACCGCCCGGCGCTCATCTACTTTGACAATCGCAAATCCGGATTGCGGGGAGTGCGCGCCGTGCTTGCGATTGGCAATTTCCTTGGCGCCGCTGGTGTTTACCGTCAACGCATGGGACAGGACCTTCTCCGCATCGTCCGTGGCGTTCAGCGAAATGAAGATGGACGGGTCGTTCACATGCAGGTGAACCTTGGCGTGGGACCCCGGCAGCTCGATACTGGCTCTCTGCCCGGCCAGCGGATTCAGGGTGCTCAGCCCGTGATGGGTCTTGGCGTCCACGGCCAATTCATTGGGCTGCAGTTCCACCAATTCCGGCGTGCCCTGGTAGGTATCGAGGGCGAACACGCTGTCCTGGTCAGGTAATTCCAGGCCTTTGGCCACCTCAGGCATTCGCGCAGCCTGTTCGGCGCGCTCGGCGGCCTCTTCCTTGTCGATGTCTCCGGCCTCTTTCATCGCGGGCGAAGCCTCATCGGCCGGCGTCCCCTGGTCGGCTTGATCGCGTTCCCACTTGCGCGTGGCTTCCCAGTCAACCAGCGATTCCGGCATTTCTTCCCAGTCGCCGCCGCGTTCGAGTGAGATATAACGGACCCGGTCGCCGACGATCTCGTATTTGCGGACGACCTGGTAGGAACCGTCTTTCAAAATCAGGCGATGGTTGGTATTTGGCACTCCCGGCTTCACGGGCAAAGGCTTATGGGTCTGCGCAGACCCGAGCGCCGCCGCCACAAACAGGCAGGCTAGAGCCGCTCCCAGCAGCCGCAGTAGCTTGCGCACAGGAATCATCGGTCCCCCAATAGTTTAGACGGATCAACCCCGGCTCGGTGGGCGACACGCTTTCAAAACTGCGTCCGGCGCGTCCTAACGATAACCGGTCGGCGACGTTCGGCATCGAAACGTGTGTATCCTTAAGGTAAGAGGGAAATGCTGCTGACAGCGGAACAGAAAACATCCCGCCACACCGGCCCGCGCACTTTCGCGGTGGCCACGGTGGTGTGCCTGATCCTGCTGGCGCTGCTTACAGTCGTGCAGATCGCGCACGTCCATCCCCTCGAAAGCGATGCCGACCATTGCCCGTTGTGCATCGTGATGCACGCGGTGGCGCCCGTCTCCGTGGCCGCGGCGGTCATTATCCTGGTCCGGGTCGGCACACCGGCGCCGATTGTGGAATCGCGCTCGATTCTCCGCCACTGGCACCCGACATTATTTACCCGGCCGCCTCCGTTTGCCTTCTAGGCGCGCCGTCTCCGCTTTCATTCAGCTCCTTTTCCTGTTTCCGGCTGCCGTTCTTTGACCGGCGTCGGGCGCATCTTCCCAGGGCTGATTCGGATTCGATGGGCGCCATGATGGACGGCGGCTGCGTGCTTTTTCGCCGCAGCCGGAGTTTTCAGCCCGCTCAGCCAGTAGTTGGAGGCGTAGGAATGCAGTTGAAGTACGGCCCATGTTTTCGCATATTTGCTCTGGTTTCGGCGTTGTCGATGCCGGTGGCGGGTTTTGCCGCGCAAAACGGCAACTCCGCCCCCGTGCATGGGACGGTGACTGATCCCACCGGCGCGGTAATTCCAGGCGCCAAGGTCCACCTGACCAACCCCGTCAGCGGTCTTGACCGCAGCGCGACCACCGATCCTGCCGGGGCCTTCGAAATCCCCAACATTCCCTTCAACAAGTACACGGTCGAGGTTTCCGCAACCGGATTCGCTCCCCTGCGCCAGAGTGTCGACATTCACTCCGTGGTGGCCACCAATTTGAGCCTGGTGCTGCAGATTGCGGCCGCCAGCCAGACGGTGACTGTGGAGGCGAACGCGGGCGGCGACCTGGTGGAAAACGACCCCACTTTTCACACCGACGTGGATCGAGATTTCTTTACCAAGGTTCCGCTCGAGAGCCAGTCGTCGTCGCTCAGTTCGCTGGTCACGGCGACGACGCCCGGCGTGTCCTCCGATTCCAACGGCATGTTTCATGGCCTGGGCGATCACGCTTCCAATTCGTTCTCGGTGGATGGACAATCAATCACCGACCAGCAGAGCAAGACATTTTCCAATCAGCTGCCTTCCAATTCGATTCAATCCATTGAAGTGATCGCCGGGGCTCCGCCGGCGGAGTACGGCGGCAAGACCAGCCTGGTGATCGTGGCCACCACGCGCTCCGGCCAGGGCGTGACGAAGCCGACAGGCAGCTTTTCCACCTCCTATGGCGCCTTTGGCTCGGCGACCGCCGGCTTCGATCTGGCCTACGGTGCAAAGAACTGGGGCAACTTCATCGAAATCGATGGGCTGAACTCCGGCCGCTTCCTCGACCCGCCCGAGTTCCAGGTGTTTCACGACAAAGGCAATGAGGAGAACGCATTCGATCGCGTCGATTTCAAATTCACCGATGCGGACGCGCTGCATCTCGACCTGAACTACAGCCGGTCGTGGTTTCAGACTCCCAATGCCTACGACAATCTACAGGTGCAAAATGTGACCTCAGGGGGCGCGACTCCGACGCCCGCTCTCGGAACGATCGGCGACACCGATCAGCGTTCGCAAATCCAGACGTTCAACATTTCGCCCACCTACACCAGGGTGGTCAACAACTACTCGGTATTCAATCTCGGCGCGTTTGTGCGCAAGGATTACTACCACTACTACCCCAGCGCCAACCCGCTCGCCGACCGAGGCCCGGCGAACCTGCAGACGTCGTCGATCGCCCAAGGCCGCACCCTGATGAATGCGGGGTTGCACTCGGACCTCTCCTATGATCGAGGCCGGCACACGTTCAAGGTGGGCGCCCTGTTCGACCACACCTTCCTGCGTGAGAATGACGGCCTCGGGATCGTCGATCCGACTTACGCGTTCAGTGCGCCTTGCGTGGACACTGATGGAAAACCACTGCCGGGGTACGCCAATCCCGGGCAGTGCCCCACGGGAGTCAATCCCGGCTACAACGCAGTTCTGGCGCCCTATGACTTCACGCGCGGAGGCGGCTACTATGACTACTCCGGGCGCGCCGATATCAAGGAGCTTGGCCTTTACATCCAGGATCAGATCAAGGCCGGGCAGTGGACGTTTAACCTGGGCCTCCGCGGAGATCTTTACAACGGCCTCACGGCGGCCAGCCAGGCCGAGCCGCGCCTGGGAGTTTCGTATAGCGTGAAGCCATCCGGCACCGTACTCAGTGTGTCGTACGCACGCACACTGGAAACCCCGTTCAACGAAAACCTGGTGCTGTCGAGCCGCGGGTGCGCGGATCCCGTGCTGGCACCGCTGCTGAGTTGCACGGGCCTCTCGAACACCGAGCAGCCAGGATACAGAAACGAATTCCACGCCAGCCTGCAACAAGGCATCGGAAGGCATCTGATCCTGAGCGGCGAGTACATCTGGAAGTACCAGCACAATGCTTTCGATTTCAGCGTGCTGGGCAATACACCCATCACGTTCCCGATCGACTGGCACAACTCCAAGATTCCAGGCTACGCGCTGCATGTGGACGTGCCGACGTACCACGGCTTCAATGCCTACTCCGTGATGTCGTCGGTGGCGGCGCGGTTCTTCCCGCCCCAGGTGGCGGGTGCGGGAGCCACGGTTGGCCAAACCGGACTGCCGTTCCGCATCGATCATGATGAGCGCTTCAACCAGACCACGCACCTGCAATACACCATGGCGCGGGGCAAATACCTGAGCGGGCTTTGGGGAGGATTCAACTGGCGTTACGACTCGGGCCAAGTGGCCGGATCGGCCCCCTGCTACAACCTGCTGTCCAACAACCCCAACAGCGCGTGCGCAGACACATCCACAACGCTGGGGGGTGCGCCTGCCATCGACCTGAGCGGGCTGACGGCGGACCAGGAATTTCAATCGGGCCTGATGTGCAACGGCATGAAGGCCTCCCCCGGCAACAAGCTTCCGGCTGTATGCGCCGCCTCGCAGTTCAGTTCGACGCTCCTGAAGATTCCCGCCCCCGGCACTGGAGACAACGATCGCAACCCCTCGCGAATCGCTCCGCGCAACCTGTTCGACATGTCCGTGGGCAAAGACAATCTCTTCCACGTGGACCGCTACAAGGTGAATCTCGACCTGACCGCCGTAAACGTGACCGACAAATACGCGCTGTATAACTTCCTTTCGACGTTCAGCGGGACGCACTATGTTTCTCCCCGCTCCCTCACCGCAAAAATCACGCTGAACTTCTAGCCGTTTTTACGGCGAATCAATCCACAATTTCCGTGCCCCACGCTTGCGCCATCTACCGGCGCAAGGGTGGGGGAGCACGGATTTTCCGCCATCAACAATCCGCCCTGTTGACTCCCACCTCCGCCAGCGCAGAAGGTTAAGAAAGAACTCCCGTGAAGTGGGTGTGTGAGCGACTTCGGCCAGAGGCGAGCGGACCCAAGGCTCGGGATCGAGACCGATACCCGATGGGCTATCTTTCGCTGTCCAGTACCCGCATCTGGTCTTCGCCGTAGCGCGTGCCGGCCACGGCGTCGGGCGGGATGGCTGATTCAATCGCGGCGATCTCTTCCGTGGTGAGCTTGACGTGGAGCGCAGCCAGGCTGTCGGCGAGTTGGGTGCGCTTGCGGGCTCCCATCACCGGAACAAGGAAGCCGTCCTTCGCGAGCGCCCATGCGATGGCCAGTTGGACCGGGCTGATGCCTTTGTCCGCAGCGATCTGCCGGAGCTGGTCTACCATGCGTTCGTTGCGGGCGCGGTTTTCGCCCTGGAAGCGCGGGAAGTGCGAGCGCAGATCGCCGGGCCCGGTGGTGAGCGAGCCCGACAGCAGGCCGCGCGACAGCACTCCATACACGGTTGCCGCGATGCCAAGCTTCTGGAGGAGCGGAAAGATCTTCGCTTCCGGACCGCGGCTGACCAGCGAGTATTCGATCTGCAGATCCACGATGGGATGAACTGCGGCGGCACGCCGGATCGTCTCCGGCCCCAGTTCCGAAAGCCCGATGTAGCGCACGTAGCCGGCCTTGATCATGTCGGCGATGGCGCCGACGGTGTCTTCAATGGGAACGTTCGGATCGAGCCGTGCCGGGCGGTAGATGTCGATGTAGTCGGTGCCGAGGCGCTTCAGAGAATAAGCGAGCGCGGTCTTCACGGCCACCGGGCGCGCATCGTAACCCAGCCATGTGCCGTCGGGGCCGCGCTGGGCGCCGAACTTTACCGAGATCAGGACCCGGTCGCGCTCGAGACGAGTCGCCCGGCCCACGAGCAACTCGTTGTGGCCCATTCCGTAGAAGTCGCCTGTGTCGATCAGGTTGACCCCGGCATCCACGGCGGCGTGAATGGTCGCCAGGCTTTCGGCTTCGTCGGCGGGGCCGTACATGCCGCTCATGCCCATGCAGCCCAGGGCGATCGGGAAGACTTCGGGGCCGGCAGCGCCCAGCTTGCGAACGGCTTTGGTGGCGATCGTGGTCATAGTTTCTCTCAGGGAGCATGGTAGGCGGGAGGGCGGACAGGGGGCAAATCCTAGACGGCAGGGTTGTCAGCGTCGCTGGAGCATAGAACGAGGTTTCGATTCAACCAGCTACGGGAGTCAGGGGCAGGCGGGACGGGTTTCGGTACGGAATTTCCACTTTCGCCTGAGCAGCAACTCTGCCATACTTGATTGTGCCCACCAGGTACGGCCAATCCCAACATTCCAATCAAGAGGTTGCAGCGATGTCGGCAAAGTATGTCTTTGTGACGGGCGGAGTCGTGTCCAGTTTAGGCAAGGGTCTGGCCGCGGCGTCCATCGGGTGTTTGCTGGAAAGCCGCGGCCTGCGCGTGAACATGATGAAGTTCGACCCGTACCTGAACGTTGATCCCGGAACCATGTCGCCGTTCCAGCATGGCGAGGTCTTCGTGACCGACGACGGGGCCGAGACCGACCTCGATCTGGGTCACTACGAGCGCTTTACCCATGCTCCGTTGTCGCGCGATAACAACCTGACCACCGGCCGTATTTATGAGCAGATCATCCTCAAGGAGCGCCGCGGGGACTACCTGGGCAAGACGGTGCAGGTGATTCCCCACGTCACCAACGAGATCAAGAACGCGATGCGCAAGGTTTCGGCGAACGGGGCCGATGTGACGATCGTGGAGATCGGCGGCACGGTGGGCGATATTGAGTCGCTGCCTTTCCTCGAAGCCATCCGCCAGATGCGCCAGGAGCTGGGCCGCGAAAACACGGTGTTTGTCCACCTGACCCTGGTGCCGTGGATCGCGGCGGCGCAGGAACTGAAGACCAAGCCCACCCAGCACTCCGTGAAAGAATTGCTCTCCATCGGCATCCAGGCCGATGTTTTGATGTGCCGTTCGGACCGCCCGTTGAGCCGCGACATGAAGCAGAAGATCGCCGCGTTCTGCAACGTCGAGGAGCGCGCTGTTATCGGCGCAGTGACCGTGCCGTCGATTTACCAGGTGCCGCTCGGGTTTGCCCAGGAAGGCGTCGATGCGCTGATCCTGAAGTATCTGCACAAGGAGGCGCCGGAGGCCGACCTGAGCCGCTGGAAAGAGCTGGTGGACCGGGTGCATCACCCCAAAGATGAAGTGCACATCGCCATCGTGGGCAAGTATGTCGAGTATGAGGACAGCTACAAATCGCTCAAGGAGGCGCTGACTCACGGCGCGCTGTCGCAGCACCTGAAGTTGAAAGTGACCTGGATCGAGGCTGAGGGCCTGGAGTCGAAAACCCCTGACGACCGCAGCTACGAAATGCAGCTGGAGGGTTTCGACGGGATCCTGGTTCCCGGCGGCTTCGGCAAGCGCGGCATCGAGGGTATGCTCAACGCGATCCGGTATGCGCGCGAGAAACAAGTGCCTTATTTCGGCATTTGCCTAGGCATGCAAACGGCCTGCATCGAATTTGCGCGTAATGTGTGCGGCCTCCGCGATGCCAATTCCAGCGAGTTCGATCCCGCCACGCAACACCGCGTGATCTATAAGCTGAGGGAACTGCTGGGCGTGGAAGAGATGGGCGGGACGATGCGATTAGGAGCATGGACCTGCATCCTGCAGCCGGATTCCCTGGCAGCGCATGCCTACGGCGGCGCCACCGAGATCAGCGAGCGCCACCGCCACCGCTACGAATTCAACCGCGAATACGAAGCGCTTCTGACCGGGGGCGGGCTGCAGATCTCCGGGACGACTCCCGACTCAACCTACGTGGAGATCGTCGAACTTCCGGGGCACCCCTATTTTCTGGGGTGCCAGTTCCATCCCGAGTTCAAGTCGAAGCCGCTGGAGCCGCATCCATTGTTCCGCGAATTTGTCAAAGCCAGCTACGGGAACGGTCTTCGACGCAATTTGGGAAAAGTGGAACGCGGTGCGGAACAACTAATTCGATAAAGCCCCGAATCCTGGCTCGGCACCGGCGCAGAGATCTCTCAAATTGGCGCAACTTTCGTGGAGCCGATCCGGACGAAATTGCCGGTCTGCGTTTAAGCTACTATGTCGAAAGAGGCGCGGACCTATGGCATCCACCTTTGTTCGGCATTTAGGCGGGCTAAGTCTGTTGGGATCGATAGGCTTCCTGGTTGCAGGCTGCGGAAGTAGCATGACCGCTCCAGGCGGGAGCGGAGGATCAAAGCCTCCTGGCGGAGGCAATTCGATCAAGGAATACCTCTACGTCGGAGGCTATCCCTATCTCGATATTTTCCAGGTCCAAACCAGCAGCGGCGTCCCCTCCTCCGTCCAGAACATCAATGTAGCTGGCGCCGCCAGCATGGCAGCCACACGTCCGACCAAATTCCTCTACACGAGCACCTGGAACGCAGGCAGCATCCTTGGAATCAACGCATTTTCCATCGCCTCCAACGGGACCCTAACGGCATTAAAGGGATCTCCGTTCCCCTTGCCCGTGTCCGGCACGCTCGCGGCTGTCGCCGACATCGCCCTCAGCCCCGATAACGGGGCCCTTTATGTCAACGAAGCCTACCCGGAAGTCATCACCGGCTTTCAAGCGGACCCAACCACGGGCGAGCTGACACGGCTCTCGACCCGGGTCTCCTTAAGCCTGAACAGTGGCGCCGGGCAGGTGATTGTCGATCCAACCGGTCAGAATCTCTATGCCGCCTGGTGGTCCACCGGTGTTTCCGACGCGAATGGGAATCAATTCGCAGGCCTGGTCGCATTCTCGATTGACCCCACCACCAGAGAACTCGCCCCTCTTGGCGGCTCTCCGTATTCGCTTCCGAGCGGATCTACTCCCCTGGGGATGGCCATCGATCCCAGCAGCCGGTTCGTCTATGTAGTCCTTTCGCAGTCCGGGCAGATTCAAGGATTCTCGCGCAATGCCAACACTGGCAATCTGACGCCTTTTCCTGGAAGTCCATTGGCCACTCCGAGCGCCAATACCAGCTACGTCGCCATGCACCCCACCGGCGCCTTTCTCTTTGCGCTGGGATATCGGGAGATCACTACCTATTCCATCGACAATGTCACGGGCATGCTGAAGGAGGCTTCCATCTGGACAGAGCCCGGAACCGGGAGCAGCTGCTCCCCGACCCCTCCTTTCGTGATTGATCCCACCGGAACCGAGATCTATACGGGGACCGGAACGTTTGCGGTGTGTGTCTACCAGATCGACCAGTCAACCGGCGCGCTCAATCTGCTCACGCCCGGCGGATTTGCGGCACCGAACGGGGATGGGGAATCGGCTGCCTGGTTGGCGGTGGTTCCGGCTGCGTAAGACGCGAGCTCGCGAATCCAAACGCCGGAGACTGCCGACGTAGGATAATGCATCGGCAATTACAATCGAGCGGTGAGCCACTCGTTTGAAATCGGTCCGGTGCAGGTGGGGAGCGGCCGTTTGTTTCTCATCGCGGGGCCTTGCGTGATCGAGTCCGAAGCGCATGCGCGCACCATGGCGGAGGCTATCCTGCGCATCACTTCGGACCTGGGAGTTCCCTACATCTTCAAAGCCAGCTACGACAAGGCCAACCGCACCAGCGTGAAGAGTTTTCGCGGCCCGGGACTTGAAGAAGGTACGCGCATTCTTGCGAGGCTGGCGAAAGACACCGGCCTTCCCGTGCTCACCGATGTGCACGAGCCCGCGCATTGCGAGGTGGCCGCGGAGGCGGTGGATGTCCTGCAGATTCCGGCCTTCCTTTGCCGCCAGACCGATCTGCTGGTGGCCGCCGGCAAAACGGGCCGCGCCGTCAACATCAAAAAGGGACAATTCGTCGCCCCCTGGGACATGGCCCATCCGGTGGAGAAAGTGCGCTCGACCGGCAACGAGCGCGTGTTTCTCACGGAGCGCGGCGCCAGCTTCGGCTACAACACGCTGGTAGTGGACTATCGCTCATTGCCGGTGATGCGGCAGATGGCGCCGGTGGTATTTGACGGCACCCACTCGGTACAGCAGCCGTCGGCGGCCAACGGCGTCAGCGGAGGGCAGCCTGAGTACATTCCGCTGCTGGCGCGCGCAGCGGTTGCCGCCGGCGTTGACGGCATGTTCCTTGAAGTCCACAATGATCCCGCCAACGCGAAATCGGATGGCGCCAATGCGCTGCGACTGGATCTGCTGAAGCCGCTGCTGGAAACGCTGCTGGCGATACAAGAAGCAGCTGCTAGCTCCTAGCTGCCAGCTTTTAGCTCTTCGTGCTCATCATTGCTTTGTGTTCCCACCGGCACCCGGAGTAGTCTGTCCGGGCATGAACAGACGAAAATTTCTTGCCAGCAGCGGTGCGGCAGCCGCTGCCATCGCCATTGAGCGGAGCCGAATCGCCATCGCCGCCGATGCCCCAAGCTCCGCGCTCGACCTTACGCGCCATCGTTTCGGCGTGAACTACACGCCGTCGCACAACTGGTGGTTCTGCTGGAACGACTGGAACGCCGACCCCATCAAGCGCGATCTGGACGCCATCGCTGCCCTCGGCGCGGACCATCTGCGCCTGATGCTGGTCTGGCCGTTCTTCCAGCCCAATCCGAAGTGGGTGAGCACGGCCCATCTCGAGCGCCTCGATCAACTGCTCGGGCTGATGGGCGAGCGCAATCTCGACGCGCTGGTTACCGCTTTCACGGGCCAGTTGAGCGGGTGGTATTTTCTGCCATCGTTCAATCGGCTGTCGGACGGTTTCTACACCGATGGAAAAATGTGGGCGGCCCAGGAACTCTATGTCCGCCAGCTTGCGCGGATCATGAAGCCGCATTTCAACGTGATCGGGTTCGACTTCGGCAACGAGCTCAACACCTGCTGGAGCGCGCCCATGGACGCGGGCGACGCATGGATGAAGAAGATGTTCGCGCTGATGAATGACCTGCTGCCCGATCGCCTCCACGTCAACGGCGTCGATCATCATCCATGGTTTGAGCCGGACACATTTTCGCCGCAGGCTCTCGCTGCCGCGCGCTTCCCGGTGATGCACTGCTACCCGTTCTGGACCGGCGCGACGAAGTACGGCGGCGCGATGGATCCGCCGAGCGTGAAGCTGCTGGCCGGGATGGCCGTGCTCATCCGCTCTTACGCGGGTGCGAACGACAAGCCCGTCTTTGCGGGCGAATTCAACACCTGCATCGAGGAGCTTCCCGAGAAGGGCCAGGCGGCGTGGCTGGAGAAAACGGTACAGGCTGCCGTCGAGCAGGGCGTGAGCTGGTTCAGCTACTGGGACTCGCACGACGTCGATCGCAAGTTCGACTTCAACCCGCTCGAATACAGCCTGGGCCTGCTGACCAACGATAGCCGCGTCAAAGAGCAGGGCCGCGTGTTTCAGCGTCTCGCCGAAGCCTATCGGGGCAAGCCGGTGATGTTTCCCAAGGGCACTCCGCCTGCGCCTCCAAGCGAACGCACCGATCGCGCCACGTGGGCCTGGCTGCTGGACTGGATGGGGTGGAAACCGAAGAGCGCGTGAGAGCCAATTTCGAGCGCGTTTTCATTTGTGCCCAGGGTTGATTGTTGATAGATTCACAATCATGCCGACAGGCTTCAGGACCGCCCCGCGGAAGATGCGTCTGCTTCCGCTGATCGCCGCCACGTTCTTCATGGTGTCGGGCGGGCCTTACGCCATTGAAGACATCATGGGCGGTGCGGGATTCGGGTGGGCGATTCTCATTCTCCTGCTGTTGCCGTTCATCTGGAGCCTGCCCACCGCACTGATGATCGGCGAGCTGGCCAGTGCGATTCCGGCGGAAGGCGGATTCTACGTCTGGGTGCGGCGCGCCCTGGGGCCTTTCTGGGGATACCAGGAGGGGTGGCTCTCGCTCTCGGCGAGCATATTCGACATGGCCATCTACCCCGCGTTCTTCGTGAGCTACCTGGGCAAATTCGACCCCGCGCTTACCGAAGGCTGGCACGGATACGCGCTGAAGCTGGCGGTGGTGGTGGTGTGCTGCGCGTGGAATCTGCGCGGCGCGCCCGCCATCGGCAATGATTCGGTGTGGATGTCCGCGTTGCTGCTGGCGCCATTTGCCGTGTTCGTGGGGGTGGGATTCTGGCACGGCATCGCGCATCACGCGGCCGTGCAGTGGAGCGGGCCTGGTTCGGAGAGCGCGCTCTCGACGGCCATTCTTGTAGCGATGTGGAATTACATGGGCTGGGACAATGCCTCCACCGTCGCGCAGGAAGTCGAGAACCCGCAGCGCACCTATCCGCGCGCCATGATTGCATCGACCATCGTGGTGGCGGTGTCGTACATCCTTCCGCTGGCGGCGATGGCGGTGTCGGGGCTCGCCATCGAGAGCTTCTCCACGGGCGACTGGATCGGGGCGGCGAGATCGCTGGGCGGACCGATTCTGGGAACAGCCATTGCCGTGGGCGGGGTGATCACCGGGGTGGGCATGTTCAACGCGCTGGTGATGAGCTACACGCGGCTGCCCATGGCGATGGCGGAAGAAGGCATGCTGCCGCGCCCGCTGGCACGGCGCAACCATCGCGGAGTGCCGTGGGTGAGCGTGCTGTTTTGCGGGCTGGCCTGGGCGCTTGCTCTGAGCCTGACATTCGAGCGGCTGATCACCATCGACCTGATCCTGTATGGGTCGAGCCTGCTGCTGGAATTTGTCGCGTTGGTGGTGCTGCGCATCAAGGAGCCAACGCTGGAGCGGCCATTCAAGGCCGGGAACCTGGCCTTTGCAATCGCGCTGGGAGTAGGGCCGGCGGCCCTGATCGGATATGCGCTCTATGCTTCGCGGGCGGATGTCGTGAAGCTCGGCCACAGCACCATGCCGGCCCTGCTTTTTTCGATGCTGGTGGGATTGCTGGGGCCGATTCTGTACCGGTTGACCGCGGCGCCGCGCCGGGCGCGCGAACTCAGCGTGGAGCCGGTGGGGGACTGAGGCCGCCAGGCCCGTTGCGCTCCCCAACGCCATTTGAAGGATCCGCGGTTGGGGTAGTCTGCTCCAAATTCCGGGGATTTGCCGGTTTCACAGCTGCACCGTTTCACAAGTTCCGTGGGTGCGGCGGATGGAAGCTTTTGATTCTGTGCGATTTGATAATGGGTTCGCGGCGGCTGTGGTGCGCAGCGGATGTGGGGTCCCGTGAGGACTGCTCCCGGAAGTGGTTTATTTTTCTTGTAGTTGACCCTGTTTTCACAGGTTCACCGGCGAAAGTTACGATTTTTTTTTGTGATAGGGGCTATTCCCGGGTGGCGTCCTTAGCCTGGACGAAACGATTGAGACAAGGCTTGGGCCTGGCGTCGGGCAGCGGGAATCGGTGAGATTGCTTGAGATGGGGCAGGTCTTCAAGAAAACGCTGAACGACGGCGGAGACGGAGGTGTCTCGCTGGGCGCACCAGACGCGGACGTCGTGATAGACCTGGTCGTTGATGGCGACAGTAATGTTTCGCATGAATGCTCCCGGGAGCCGGCGTTGGAAATGGGTGCTCGGGTCTCCAGGATTATTGTGCGCCGAGAGTGGGTAATTATATGCAAGGGTGGGACAACTCAGGAAAGCACAATGGGCGGCAGGGGATCCGGGGGGTGAGGTTGGTGTTATCCCGGGTCTGAAAATCCAGACGCGGGCACCCAATTTCGTTTTCCGGGATATCGGCCACCCCGCGGGGAAATTGTCCCCGACGAAACAGGCACTTGCGAGGATCGATCCCGAACCTGGCCGACCCAAGATCAATGAGCGTATCGGGCTGAAGTCAACAGTCGACACCGGATCGTTTGGCCGTGCCGATGCGTGCAACCAGGATCATCCGTCAATTGACAGGAACCAAGAGACAGAATCAGCCGCATCAGATGTGGGTGTTTGTAGTCGACGTAGAGTCCGACGTTATTTAGGATGCAGGGATGTTAAGAAACCTAAATCCGAATTTTGTTATACCCGAAACGACAACACTCTGGCGATACATGAACCTGTCGCAATTTCTGTGGATGCTCAACGAAAGGGCATTGTATTTTGCAACTCTGGCAGAGTTTGACGACAGTTGGGAAGGCGTACTTCCGTCACGATCAATCGAACGGGCCAGAGAGCGTGGAGCCGCTCGGGCGATAGAGCTCAGGATACCTGAAAAGGCTGCAGCAGGCGGGAATTTGTGGGCCTGGTCGATGGCAAATAAGGTGCACAAACAAGGTGAGGCACACCGTTACCTGTGCTGGCACGAGAACAAGTCAGAGTCCGTAGCTATGTGGAAACTTTATACCCGAGGGCGCGATGGAGTCGCGATACAAACGACTATCGCCAGGATCGAATCATGCTTGTCGGAACTGCCTTACGCAGGAGTGGGGCGGGTAGACTACTCTGGTCATGATCTGGACGAGGAGGAAACGTCATCGCGTAGCACACGGTTTCACCTTCTGAAGAGACGAGGCTTCGCGCATGAGCGGGAAATAAGAGTGTTTATGCGCGACTACGATAGGCCCGACCTAGCAGAGTACTGGGATGGAGAAGTCTCTGAGAAGAAAGAAGGACCCCGAGGAGGCATCGTCAGGATCGACATAGATCATCTCATCGAACGAGTTGTCGCGTCGCCGGAATACCTCGCGTGGGCGATCTCCAGCCTGCAGTCAATCGTATCCGCTGCAGGTCTCGCCGTGAAAGTTGAAACGTCGGCTCTGCTGAAGCCTCCCCCGCGATGAAGGATGGTTGGCAGTTCCGGAATCGGGAAAAAACTTCTGAAAGAGCGTGGCAACTGCACTCTGCACGAATCTCTTTTGAAATCAGGCGATCGCTTGTGAGAAGCATTGTTTCGATCCGCTTAACTGTAAATGCCGAGTCGGACAACTGACAGCCGAATCCCGCCACTTCCCAAACGAAACCATAGCTAAGTCAAAAAATCGGCAACTCGCAATTCCAGGACGCCGCAGGCTGGAAACGTGGTAAGGTCTGTTTGCGTCAACGCAGAACGAAGATCCTTCGGAACGGCGGCTTACAGTTCGCGAATCGCAGCCACCGGGTTTCGGCGCATCGCTCGATGTGCGGGAAAGTAGCATGCAACCAAAGACATTGCTCCCAGAAGCACGACGACGGAAGCGACGGTGACGGGATCGTTGGCGCCGATGCCGTACAACAGCCGGGCGATGAAACGTGTCAATCCCAACGCAAACGCCAATCCCAGCGCCAGCCCAATGCCTGTGAGCCACAATCCCTGTAACAGCACCAGTCGCAGCACATCGACGCGGGAAGCGCCCAGAGCCATTCGCACTCCGATCTCGTGGGTCCGCATTTGGGTTCGATATGCCACAATTCCATAGATCCCGGTTACTGCAAGAACCAGCCCGATCAGCGCGAACATCCCCGCGAGGGCGCTCTGTATGACAGCGAAACTGCTCGCCATCTGGGTACTCTCCCGCATGGGGCGCACGTCGAAAACCGGCAGCCGTGTATCGATTTCGTGGATGGCGTTCTCCACCGCTGGCGCCAGGTCGACCGGATTTCCCTCGGTTTTCACCTGCACAATCGTCTCGTACCCCTGCTGGAAAAAGCTCATATAGACCATGGGCTCCGGTGACTCATTCATTAACATATGGGTTGAATTCCTCACAACGCCGACTACCGTGAAAGGTCTGCCCCACACCCTGAGTTTCTTTCCCAGCGGATCCTGACCTGGCCAGTAGCGCTTCGCCGCGGTCTGATCCACGATGAGTACCCTCGGGGCCTTTTCATCGTCATCCGGCGTAAACTCGCGTCCTTCCAGAATGGGTATATGAAGGGATTCGAAATACCGCGAGGACACCTCGGCGTGGTACACCTGCAAAGATTCATGCGGGTGTGGCACATACCCTTCCGGATACGCATCCTCCCCCTTGTGGCTCAGGGTCATCGGTATCCAGTCAGTAAGAGTCGCAACGTTCACGCCAGGCAATGCCGACACGCGATCAAGTATCTTGTGACGGATCACCTGTTCCTCGTCGCGGCTGTAGCCGGCGATATTCAGTCCCACGGTCGCGGTGAGAATGTGGTCCTGCTCAAATCCGGGATTCGCGCCGGCGAGATTCCGCAGGGTTCGCAGAAATAGCCCGGAGCACAACAGCAGGGGAAGGGAAAGCGCGATTTGCGCCACCACCAGCGCGCTGAGCAATTTCCGGTTGCGGGAGCCGCCGGAGATGCTTGCAGACTCTGCCTTGAGTACCTCAACCGCCGGCGCGTGGGACGAACGCCAGGCGGGGAGCGCGCCGCAGAGCATGCCGGCCAACAGGGAAAACACCGCAATCCCGATCACCACGTTGTGGTCCATGCTCCCGTTCAGGGTGGTAGGACTCGAGCTTGCCCGAAAGAACCATGCGAATGTCTTCGATGTCCACGTTGTTAACGCGAGGGCCACGGCTCCTGCGACGATGGAAAGCACAACGCCCTCCAGCACCATCTGCCGCACGAGTTGCATGCGATTCGCCCCGAGCGACTGCCGGATGGCAAGCTCACGCCGCCGGGATACAAACCGCACCAGCGTGAGCGTCGCCACGTTCGCGCTGGTCAGCAAGAGCACCACAGCAGCGAAGGCCAGCAGGATGGGCAGCGTCGCCGCCATGAATCCGTTGGCGCCGAATGGCGAGCGCCACATGGGATCCAGAGTGATGCGGTTCTCGCCCAGATGATCGTCCGGAAACGCCGCGACAATATTGTGCATCACGGTGTCGAGATCCTGGGCCGCCTGGCCACGGCTCACGCCGGGGCGCAATCTTCCTATTACGTTCAGCCAGACCGCACTACCACTGCGATGCGTGATCCGCCACACATCCGTCCCGAGGGGATCGAGCGTTACCCACAGATCGTCCCGCAGCCCGGGCATCGCTCCCACAAACCCCTCCGGCGCCACACCGATCACCGTCACAGGATGCCGGGCGATCTCGATCGATTTGCCCACAATTGCCTGGTCTGCGGCATAGCGCGCCTTCCAGAGCGAGTAACTCAAGATCACGTTGGGAACCGCATCTGGACGCGTCTCTTCTTCAGCCAGAAAGAATCGTCCCAGCACCGGCTTGATGCCGAGCACATCGAAATAGTTCGCCGTCACGTTGGCTATGAAGACGCGCTGCGGCTGTGCGCCGCCGGTCAGCGTGATCCAATCGTGATGATAGGCAAGCATTCCGGCGAAGGTATGATTCTGCTCGCGCAGGTCGCGATAGTCGAGATAGGAGAAGGGCGGAGTCGGAGAGAAGTTCCGTTCCCCCCGCTGCAGGCTCACGAGGTCGCCCGTGTCTCGCGCGCCAGGAATCGGACGCAACATTGTGCCGTCAATCCAACTGAATACCGTGCTGTTGGCGCAAATCGCTACTGCCAGCATCGCTGTCGCGGTGATCGAAAAGCCGGGGCTCTTGCGCAGTTGCCGTAACGCGTAACGGACATCCCGGCCCAGTTGTTCAAGCCAGCCCTGGCCCCACATCTGGCGCGTCACATCTTGCACCAAAGGAATGTTTCCAAATTCCCGCGCCGCCGCTTGTCGCGCCGCCTCCGCCGTCTCGCCTCGCGCCACTCGATCTGCAATCGCCATCTGCAGGTGCGCATCAATCTCTTCCTGCAATTCGCGCTCGCGCCGCTGAAAACCGAAGCTCGGGAACCACTTCATGACTCACTCTCCTCCGGCTTGACGTACATCACCGACCCAATCGCTTCGACAATTCGCTCCCATCGGCCCAGATCCGAGGCCAACTGCTTTTTCCCCTTGGCCGTGATTCGGTAATATCGGGCTTTTTGCTTGCTCTCTGACTGCTTCCACTCAGACTGCACCCAGCCCTGACGCTCCAATCGATGGAGAGCCGGATACAGTGATCCGGTCTCCACTTGAAGCACATCTCCTGATCGCAAACGTAAAGCCTGGACAATGCCGTATCCGTGCTGCGGTCCCCATTGCAGCGTTTGAAGAATGAGCATGTCGAGTGTTCCCTGCAACAGCTCAATCCGATTCTTATACTGGTCTTTTTCGCTCATAGACGTAGACACTCTACTCCAATGGAGGTAGATTGTCTACTTCGTTTTGCATATCGCAGCAAGCAGACTTGCCATTCAGCAGATTAAAAGGACGTCAGTTCTCAGGAAGAGAATTGGTGATTCTGCGTTGGTGATAGATCGCCAACTGGGTCAGCGAGGCCAATTATTACCGGAGCGGCCAGTGTTCGGGGGATATCCCTCTAGTGTGGTTCCTGGAGGGAGTCGCGGGAATGGAGAAAGAGACGCAAGGTTAGAGAGCGATCCGGAACGATGGCGGCACAGGCAAGATTGCGCGCAAAGAAAAGGCGGCGAGCCTTCCTCTCGCCGCCTCTCGCGTACCGGGTTCAACCTCAGTTAAACGGTAGCTTCCAGGTTGACCCTGTCGGCAATTTCGGTCAGAACCGCATCGGCGTTTTCTTCTTCCGCTTCAATTGACTCGAGCACTGCGGCATCTTCCTCAAGGCCGAGGATTTCGGCCCAGCGGCGGAGGGTTCCATACACCGCGATCTCATGATGCTCCACCTGCTGCGCGGCGCCGATCAGGGCGATGTCGCGCACCGACGGATCGGTGGCGTCCTTGATCACGTCGGAGGCCTCGCTCGAGAGCCCGTTGATCACCTTGCAGGTTTCGGTCGACGCGTCGCCGATGTGCTTGCGGAGCAAGCCTTCGATGCTGGAGACGTGGCCCTGAGTCTCGTCCAGGTGCATGCGGAACGCATCCGACAGTTCCGGGTCGGTGGAGTTCTGGATCAGGTCAGGCAGGGACTTGGTGATCTTCTGTTCCATGTCCAGCGCTTTCTTCAGGTTGGTGATGTACAGCGTACGCAAATCGTCAATGTGCGCCGAAAACAATTTCATAGACAAATCCTCCGGTGGTTCAATGTTGTCCGTGCGGGACATCCGTACGATGGGAGCGCGGGACACACTGGTGCGCCCGCGTCCGGAACGCTTTTCAAAAAAAACTCACTTGTCGAGAATCCACCCGGTGGGGTACGCGATTTGGCGTAATGCACGTTCCCGTCGTGCCCAGGGTCTGCGATCCAGTGCGGCGATCGGAATGCTTGAATTTCCCGGCACTCCGCCGCCAGCTACTATGAGAGGGCTTTAACCATCATGGTTGCTCCGGAATCGGGAAATGCGGAATCAGGCGGGCACGAGGGTGGAGGGACGCGCGCCGCGGGCTCTGCCGCCTAAGACCGGAGGATTCCTGGTAACTATCGCGCGGTGGCCTTCACGTGGCCTTCCAGTGGTTTCGCCTTGGGTTTCTTTTCCTTGGTGTCCAGGAAATTCCTGGCGGCGAGATTGACGCGATCCCGGGCATAGGCGGCATCGTGCCAGCCTTTGATCTCGACCCGCTTGCCTTCGAGATCCTTGTAGATCGAAAAGAAGTGGGTGATCTCTTTGAGCATGTGCGGATAGATATCGGTGTAGTTCCAGATATTGGTGTAGCGTGGATTGTTCTTGCCGACGGCCAGGACCTTTTCGTCGAGGACGCCCTGATCCAGCATTTCCAGCAAACCGATCGGCCGAACCTCGTGCACGCACCCTGAGAAGCTTGGCCCGGGCACGAGGACCAGGACGTCGAGCGGATCGCCGTCGTCGCTGAGCGTGGAAGGAATAAACCCGTAGTCGCCCGGATAGTGGACGGGCGAATGCAGGTTCCGGTCGAGCTTGAAGACGTGCAGCTCCTTGTCGTATTCGAACTTGTTCGTGCCGTCCTTGGGAATCTCAATCACCGCCCGGAAAATCTCGGGGGAGCGGTCGCCGATCGGCAACTCCAGATAGTTGACCATGTCTTTCCTGCTCTCCTCTACTGCATTAGTGCGTAATGGGTATGAAGTTTTTGATGCGCCGGGATGGCAGAACTCTCCGCGATGCCTAAAAAGCTTGCCCGCGGAAACGGGGGAAGCACGCGGGAAAGGACCCGACCAGGGAAATGCCGCGCCATGCGCGCGAAGAGGATCCCGGGGTCCGGTCATTCCCTCTTGCCCGTGAATGGCGCCTCTCATCACCGGGGCAGTACCACCGGAACTACTATAATCACGGATTATGAAGGCGCATGTCTATGTCACATTGAAGCCATCGGTGCTGGACCCGCAGGGCCAGACCATCCAGAACGCGCTGCGCAAGATCGGGTTTTCAGATGTTTCCGGCGTGCGCCAGGGCAAATATTTCGCGGTTTCACTGGCTGACGGCCTGACGGCCGACTCGGCCCGGACACAAGTTGAGCGCATCGCCCGCGAAGTTCTGACCAACCCGGTAATCGAAGAGTTCACATACCGCATAGAGGAATGACCGCGTTCGGCCGGAGGGCACGATTGTTCGGGTATATGGGTCACAGACGCGGGGTGTACGGCGCTTTAGAATCCTTACATGTGCGGCATCGTCGGATATGTGGGACCCAAGAAGGTTGTTCCTGTCATCATTGAGGGGCTCAGGCGCCTCGAATACCGCGGGTACGACTCCGCCGGGATCGCGGTGGGCAGTCCGGGGAGTGACCGGCTGTCGGTGTCGCGGGCTCCGGGCAAGCTGCACAATCTCGAAGAAGTGCTCCGAGAGCATCCACTGGACGGAACATTCGGCATAGGCCACACCCGCTGGGCCACGCACGGCCGCCCGACGGAGGAGAATGCTCATCCTCACCGCGACTGCACCGGCCGCATCGTGGTCGTGCATAACGGGATCGTCGAGAATTACCTCGAACTGAAGCGCGAACTGACCGCCAAGGGCCACAAGTTCGTTACCGAGACGGACACCGAAGTCATCGCCCACCTTATCGAACAGGTGCAGAAGGACGCGGAAGCCGCCGGCGCGCCGCTTTTTCTTGAACAGGCCGTGCCCCTTGCCGTGAAGCGGCTGACGGGCGCGTTTGCGCTTGGGGTCCTGTCGGCTGCCGAACCGGACAAGATCGTCGCGGCTCGTTCCGGACCGCCGGTAGTGATTGGGGTTGGCGAGGGCGAGTCGTTTATCGCGTCGGACATACCGGGCATTCTGCACCACACCCGCGACGTTTACTTTCTGGCGGATGGCGACCTGGCTATCCTTA
Source organism: uncultured Acidobacteriota bacterium (assembly GCA_963730805.1). Lineage (GTDB taxonomy): Bacteria > Acidobacteriota > Terriglobia > Terriglobales > Acidobacteriaceae > Telmatobacter. Next base: position 239,711 of record CAVSTL010000006.1, read on the forward strand.
CCCGCGCTGGCGTCAAGCTGACCGACTTCAATGGCAAGCCCATCGAACGCGCCATCACGCGCATCCAGTGGGATCCCATCCAGGCGGAAAAGGGCGGCTACAAGCATTTCATGCTCAAGGAGATCTGGGAGCAGCCGCGCGCCATCCGCGACACGACCCTGGGGCGCGTGTCGCTCGACTCGGGCAAGGTCTTCCTGGGGGAAATGGATATTCCCGACGAGGATCTCGCGATGGCCTCGAGCATCAACATCGCCGCCTGCGGAACCAGTTGGCACGCGGCCCTGGCGGGCAAGTACATGATCGAGCGCCTGGCCCGGCTGCCCGTGGACGTGGACTATGCGAGCGAATACCGCTACCGTAATCCGATTCCGGACCGCAACGCGCTGGGGCTGCTGATCACGCAGTCTGGAGAAACCGCCGACACGCTGGCCGCGCAACGCGAGATGATCGCGCTCGGTTCAAAGACGGTGGCCATCTGCAACGTGGTCGGCGCCATGGTGGCGCGCGAGGCGCATGGGGCTATCTATACGCACGCGGGGCCGGAGATCGGGGTTGCTTCCACCAAGGCATTCACCGCGCAGTTGACAGCACTCTTTATTCTGGCGCTGAAACTGGGGCAGCTTCGCGGACGGCTGGACTCCGCGCGATCGGTGGCGCTGATGGAGGAGCTAAGCCGCGTTCCAGCCAAAATCGAGGAAGTCCTGCGTTCGACTTCGGAGCAATGCGAGAAACTTGCAAAGGACTTCAGCAACGCGCGCGACTTTCTATACCTGGGGCGCGGGATTCACTTTCCCATCGCGCTCGAGGGCGCGCTGAAGCTGAAAGAGATCTCCTACATTCACGCGGAGGGCTATCCTGCCGGCGAGATGAAACACGGCCCCAACGCCCTGATCGATGAGACGCTTCCGGTGGTGGTGCTTGCCACGCGGGACGAGGCCGATCCGGCGTCGAAGCTGCGCTACGAGAAGACTCTTTCGAATATCCAGGAAGTGACAGCTCGCTCGGGGCGCGTGATCGCCATTGCGACCGAAGGCGACAACACTATCTGCAGCCTGGTGGAACACGTGATTCATATTCCACCAGCATTCGAGCTGCTATCCCCGTTGATCGAGATTGTGCCGTTGCAGTTGCTGGCCTACTACATCGCCGTACGCCGCGGCTGCGACGTCGATCAACCGCGCAACCTGGCGAAATCAGTGACGGTGGAATAACCGACGGGGTCAAAAAGTCATCATCTTGAGATGACAATTATTGTGGAGAATCTGCAGTGCTCAAACCCCTAGTAAGACTGAGGCTCAGCAGCGGATGACAATTGAAACTCAATTGCGGAGAATTGTGGCAATTATTTGAGATTGTGGCGAACGGAACAGCTGAACAGTCCCCGGGGTTGTGGCTTCCGATCCAGACGCCATTCGAACTGCAGTTGAACTGAAGCGCGGAGCGCGATTCTTTCTCAATCGATTGCGGGCTTGTCGAGATCCAGCCAATTGTTTCTGATTTGCTCTCCTTCAAGAAAGTGGACAGTTCGGCCCCCTTCCTGCCGAGTCAGCAGTGGAACTGAATAATTATTGTGCCTACTGATCAAATAAACCGCCTACTGTGTAAATAGACCCCTACTGATCCGGGACTCCACACCGGAACGGCCGTAGGTGGGATAACACGTCATCCCGATGCGGCACAAGCCTCGGTCTTCACAGGCGGAGGAGGTGTCGATACGACCATAAAATGGCCGGTCGGCCATTTTATGGCCCTATTCCAAAAGTTGTAGATTCAGAGACGGGTGCGAAAGATGCGAAATAAAAGCGAAGACCCAGTCTCAACTCCAGTTTTCAAATTGCAGTGGTTCGGAGGATTTCGTCTGCCAGGTGGCTAAATTTCACGCGGCATTTCGGGATCGGTTGATGCATAGACTGATAAAAAGGGCGTAATACGTGGCTCGTATGATATGCACCTTGAATAACGCCATATAAAGCTGGGTTCCAGTTCTGAGATGTTCGGGATGGTCGGGCAAATTCCCAGTTCTCGATAAACACAAGAGATGGCCGAGCGGCCGTATGCATTTGTCGCGCGGGGATCATGGCAACGATCAGCTGGGACGGATCAGCCCTTTGCTGGCGTGTGCTCACGCTCTTGCTATGCATCGATACCCTCGAGATCCTACGGGCTTGCGGGTCTTGAATTCACCAGCAACGACAACGAATTGGTCTGCCAACATGGTTTCACAGGCCACGCGGGCTTTTGGATCTCGCTCGAGAAAGGCGTCGAGTATCCGGTCAGAGATACGGTCAGCCAGTTTATCAGGATGTCCTTCAGAGACCGACTCCGAAGAGAAGAGTCCATTGCGGATAATCACTTACGTGGTCCTTTCCTTTTAGTCGTATTAGGCGATAGCTGAGCCTTCAGAAGTGCCGCTCTCGCTCGATGGTCGGTCAGAGCATGGATCTTCCTGATCGGTGAGCGACCGTTGGCCCACCGATCGGGATTCTGTATAAAGTCCCGAAGTCCGGTTAACACGGAACTCCGCACTCAATTTTGGCCTGCTCAACAATCTCCTCGGGAGATATACCCACCACGAGGCAATTTGCTATAGCTTCCTTTAACCAGTTCATATTGCTTTCCCGGTGATGGCTGAATTTTGAGAAGTGGAGGTCCTTTTCCTCTCTTAATACTTCGGCGAACGCTGGCCACGTATTTTCGCCATAACGGATATTGAGCTTGTATTCGCGAATTAGGGCCTGCTCCATCGGAGCTACGGCAAATGTTCCATCTGCGTCGACGCCCCGCACCCTGGCAAGAGATTTGATCTGTCTGTCCGTGAACTCGTACGGTTCTGGAAAAAGGCCATCGGTGAATGATTGGATCAATTCGTTAGCTGTTTCTTTGAGATTCATTTGAATCCTCTCTTTCTGGAGCGGACTGCGCCGCGCCTTCTCGTTTTTACACCCGTTTTCATTCGCATCATCTGTAAACGTGTTTACAGAAAGTCTTCGTTTGTTTTCAGTGACATACTCTGTGGAAAATCCCTCAAAAAGCTCTTGACAGGATTTTTCATTCCCCATCTTTCGCGCTCATGATCGGCTTAAATCCGATTGTTTCTGCTATCTCAAGCTCTTTAGGCGTTGCGGTGTCGTTCCGGTTCTGGCGCATTCGTTCCGTTTGGTTCGCGACAGCTTTGTCGTCCGCTGATTGTTTCGCGCTTGAGTACGTCACAGACAACTGTTCCCACACCGATTCAGGGCGGGTGAAGTGCCCATATCGAGCGATGTCGATCAGCTCATGCAGCCCCGAGTACGCATCGCCGATAGTCTCCATGGATAGATCTGATACGGCGGACCAGCGATTACAGTCGAGATATTCACTAAGATCGTTTCGCAATGATACGAGACGTGCCTGCCGTGCTCCGGGCAAAAGGGCCATCGTCGCGGTGCATTCACGCATCGCTCCCGTCATCACTACCAGCTTTGCCAGCCGCCGAGCGAGAATCGCTCCCGCGCGATCTGCCTTGTAAAAATCCTTGCCGCTGAGAGCCCCGCCTCCGATGGGCACTCGCGGGCCATAGGCATCAACGACGAGTTTCTTTCCGCTTAGCCCGTTGTCGCCTTCCGGCCCGCCGACCTCGAAATTACCGGCGCCGTTTACATGAACTTCGTCGGGAACGGCGGGATCAAATCCCGGTATCGCCGCCGCTGCCGCGATTAATTCATGCCTCAAGAGGGAGAGCACGGCGCGATGCAGATCGATGGCAGGCCCATTCACCCTTTGCTGAAGGGAGGTGCTGAATCCCGCCACGCGGGTCCGTTCATTCTCCTGCTCGTAGATCACCGTCACTTTTCCGTCCGGTCCCAACAGCAGTTCCGGCTGGCGCAGGCGCAGTTGTTCCAATGCGCGGTTCAATCGGTATGCGAGCCAATATTCCGGGGGAAGATAGTTCGTGCCGGGCAAGTCAATCGCGTAGCCGGTGATGATCGACTGGTCGTCGGAAACTGAGCGGAAATCGGCTTCGCCCTCATGCAGAGGCCCGAGGCAAAGATCCGTTTCGACCCGAAGAGCGTCCGGGTCGGGCCGCCATTCTCTGCCGTACCCCGCGCTGCGGAGCACCTCCCGGGCGATTGTTTCGACGGGGATGGATTCCGCATCCCGGCAAGCGATTCGGCCGGTGATGAAGACTCGTTCGCGATGGATTGCCACCTCTACTCCGCAGAGTGCGCGCTTTTCCCTCCGGCTTCCTTCCTGGACAAGAGCATCCGCAATTGCGTCGCACAGCTTGTCGGGGTGGCCGGCAAATACGTATTCGGCAGCGTACGTCTTCTTCATGGCTATCTCCTCAGTTCAATTCCGCCCAATGCGTTGCTACTTCCTGGAGATCTTTGCGAGTGCTCGCGCCGGGCGTGAGCGCCACACCCAGCATGGCCTGCGAGAGAGTACAGCCGTCTGCGCCCTTCGGCCATCCCACGTAGCCGTCAGTGAGGATCACGGCGCGGCGCACCTTGTTCCGGCGCATGTGATCCGCGACGCACGCGATGTCTGTGCCTCCCGTCGATTTGCACTCGCCGTTGCGCAACTGGCCCAAGGTCACGTCCGCCACTTCTGTCGAGAACAGGTGGACCCGGGGAAAGACGAATTCCCGGCAACCAAGAACGGTGCCGTAGAGCGCCGACTTGAGCTCCCCGGTGATGCTTCCGCTGACGTCCACATACACATGCACCTGGTCGCTCAGGGTTCGCCTTCGGTTGGTGATTTCAGTTCCGTGCAGAATGCTCGGGGAGCCCAGCGCGTTCAGCACCACCGATCTCCGGTCGAAGGTCGGTATCGGCGTGGTCACCGGGAAAGGCGCCGTCCCGGCAAGCGGCATGCCGCGCCCGTGTGCGGATGCGACAGCAATCTTGCGAAACAGCCGTAAAAGGATGGTGGTGTTCGAAAGCCTCCGTTCCGGCGTCACATGCTCTGATCGGAGCAAGTCGGCGAAGGAACGGCCTTGAATCGGGTCGGGAGGATGAGGCCAGCGTTCGACGATCCTCCGCACGGTATCAAACACCAGAGGGGAACGGCCATCCAGGTGCCCCGCAACCGAGCCGTCCCTGGCGTGATCTCCCAGCAGGACTATCGCCTCAACCATCCCTTCCGTCAGCACCAACTTGAGCACATCGAAAACGTCACGATAGGTTGCCCCCGTTTCCGAGTAGAGCGCCTGATGGACAGATGCGATACCCCGCATGCGTTTTCCCCGAAGCGCGCGAGGCGGGATGGGATAACTCGATGGCGTCCATCCCGTTGGGGGGCGCAGCAGGCACGCCGGGAATTCCCCGTCGTCGTAAAACTTGGTGAAGAAGCTGGTGTGGGCGGCATTGGGAAACATCCTGCAAAGCAGCGCATTGATGACGGCATCGAAAATGAGGTTGTCGATCTTGGTCGCGCAGGGAAACAGGCGCGTGTGCCCGAGCAGCACATGATGCAGTTCGTGCATGACGAGCATCAGCAGCTTCTCAGGCGTTTCCGCCCTGGTGGCCACGAAGTCAGGGTTGATGAGAAGCCGGGGCTGCATGCGGCACTCGACCGCCGCCGTCGGAATCTCGCGTGTTTCAACGATGTCCATTAACTGAAGCAGCGCCCCAATGGCGTACGTTCCGCTGGGAAAGCAATCGAGGATCCGGTCGGCGATGGAACTCTCACGTGGATTCATAGCCTGACCTCCTTCGGGACAATCAGCACCAGGCGCCGTCCGGCGGTGATGGATTCGAGGTTCGGGCTCTTGTCTCGTAGATAGACCCGCGACGACGACTTGGCAAGAATCGTCACGATGGTTAGTAGGTCTTCGCAGGCCGTATCACCGGAGCGTGCCTGGCTGCTTATCGCCACGGCGGCCGGCAGAGGCAATTCCTGCGCCCTTGCCTCGATCAGCTTTTTGAGCATGATCTCTGCATGTTTTGCAGGCGGGTCCTGCTGAAGAAGCCTGATGATTCTTCCCGGAGTTAACTTGGGCAGGCCGTCTCGGAGAGCAATGATGACCCCATGGCCATACGCCCGGTCGGCCGGAGCCTGAAACGTGATGGTGGTCTTGCTCGGCGCGCTCATGTTGTGCAGAAGAGTCACGCCGGCGGCCAGGTGCGCGGAGTTCGTCATGCCGCTTCCCTCCAGCCGGAATCTCCCGGAAGGCTTACTGACCCGAAGACTCTCTCCCACTCAGCGAGGGCGCAGTCCACATCCTGCTCGAGGCTCAACTGGTCGGTCGAGAAAAGCCCGCATAGGAGATTCGTCTTGAGAACGGTCGCTTCTTCGCCGGGAGCGAGCCGGGCCAGCACCTCGACGAGGTGTTGCCAGGTTTTGTGGCGGGGGCTTTTGGACGTCACGCTTTCGTGGACCTCCTGTGAAGTGGTCACGAGCGTGAACAGTTCCGCGCATTGCTCCGCGACTGCCGCCACCAGCCTTCCCGCCGACGCGGACTCGAAGATCCGCAGCGCCAGCGCGTGCCTTCCGCCAGGCGGCAGCGAGGCCAGCGCATCCGCGATCACGGATGAAAAGTCCGCCTGGGAAAGCGACGGAGTCAGGCTTGCCTTGACGACTCTGCGCAGCGGATCGGGTTCCATGAAGACGGCCTGCACCAACCTGTTGCCATCAGGCTGCGCGGCCTTCCATGCTTCGCGATGTGCGGCCAGCACTTTCACACGATCAACCCGCATGCCCTGCGCCGGCTGCGGCAGGGAATGCGACAGCGCGAGCAATGCTGAGTCATTCAGTTGAGCCTCGGGCCGCAGGAGGCAATCGGCGGCGTGGACGGCTAACAGATTCCGCAGCAGCATTCCTGCACGGCGAGGACTGAGTTTCAGTCCCGCTTTCGCCAGCAACCCGACCAGCAGCCGGATGTACAGCACCAGCGACCCACCCAGTTCGGTATCGAGCTGAAGAAATAGCTTCCTGCCCCGATCGACCAGATTCGAAAACTCGGCATTCGGGTCAAGCGGAGATGCGTCGCCTTTGCTACGGATCACCGTCGCCTGCTCGTCTTCGCTGAACTCGTCCCAGGTCGGCACCTCAACGACGAAGCTGAAGCGGTCGGCCAGCGCGGCATCAAGCGGCTCCGAGCCGACGTATACCACCTCGGGCTCGTCCTCGGAGCGAGGCGGATTCATTGCCGCCCACCGGTAGATCAGCCCATCCAGAACGATCCCCTGCACGCGCTTTTCCTGAATGATGGGGAACAGCTTGTTCTGCATGTCGGGCCGGCAGCGCGAGATCTCGTCAAGGAACACGGTCTGCGTTCCCCAGATCGCAGCCGGAGTGCGAACGTATTCCAACTGCCCGCTCCCGTTGGGCAGCGGGTAACCATCTCGGTTGTTCTTCTCCAACGATCGTCCTGGTGTACCGAGTCGAGAATAACTCTCAAGCGACCAATGGATCCTCTTCCGGAAGTCGGTCATCCCACTCGCCAGTAGGCGCCGTCGCCGGAGACAATACCTTACGCTTTGGTAGCGTCTGCTTTCGGCGGCTGCCCGTGGCGACGGCGACATCGGCCTCCCCTGAAGGTTCGACATCGGCCTCCGGTGAGCTATTTGCCGGTTCATCGTCCTCATCGAGATCCAGATCATCGCTGTCCTCGTCTTCGACACCAAGAAGCCGCTGCAGAATTTGGAACTTCCGACCGAATAGTAGATCCTCGAACTCCTGAAGTCGCTTGTTCTTCTTGCTGAGAAGAGCCGCGATAGCCGGTTGAAGCATCGCCATGTCCGTGCTCGCTACGCGCTTGAATGACTCGGCATCGACGATCTCCGTGCCTGCAATCGCGTTTTCTTGAGCCAAAATGAAGGCTAAAGTTGCGAACGCTGTGTTGCCTCCAGACGCTTTGTACCAAGCATCCAGCACTTCCTTCGTAAGCCGCTGCTTGTGTAGCGTGTAGGTATATTTCCAGAGTGTTTCGCAGAAGGTCTGCCATTGCCCATCATGCCTCGTCATCGGCTCCAGGACAACGCACCTGCCGGACATTTTTCGCGTCCCGCGAACTCTGGTTCTGACGGCGGACTGCAGGGCCGGAGTAGCAATCGTTACAACTCCGATTCCAATCTCCATCAGGTGGCATATGTAATCTAACGCTTGTTTGGTCTTTTCGCGCCCGGAGTTTTGAATGTTTTGAAAGTCGTCGATCACGATGAAGGAAAGCGATACCGCCGTGGCAACCTGATCCATCAGATCGACCATTGGAGCGATGCTCCGCAAAGCTCGTGCTTGCCTCCGATAGCTCGTTCCGAGAATTCTGTCGATCTTCCTGAAAAATTGAAGGCACAGGCTACGCAGGGTGCCATCAAACGGGAAGTTCAGCGTGATGTAGACAATCTGATGAAGGTTAAGTGCATGTCTCTTGTATTTTCTATGCTTGATCAATTGAGGGATGTGGACAAGAAAGCCATCCTTGAAGGTTGTCTTCCCCATTCCGCTTACTGCGATGAGGAGTACCCCCGATGCGGTGGAGTGCCAGTCTCGGGGAAAAGGCAGACCGTCCTTCCCCTTGGTAGCGAGAGCGTGCCTCCGTTGAGTGTCTTCCCGAGAGAGCGGGTTCCTTGACACGTAGTTGTTTCGCAGCATCTTAGAAAGAGCGAGAGCCGCGGCTTCATACTTGAAGAACGGGTACACAAGGTCTTTGACTGTGTCGACCATCATCAGTCTTGTTACTTCTGACATCCGGCGGGTCGAGGCAGTTGGAATGGGTGGATCATGCTCTACAAAGCGGCCAAAGTCGCTCGGGAGCTTGGGAAGAGTGGGTAGGGCTTCTATCAGCGGATTGCCATCCCAGCGAGGAATGCCGGTCTTGTTGTACCGAGCCTTCGCAAATTGAGCAGATCTTTCCGGCGTCGGCGTCGGGATTTCAAAGTCCTCTATGGATGTACTCATTCAAGCCCCTTTCGTTTACGCAGCGCCATGATTCGCTCTGCGCGTTCCTTCTCCACTTGCTGAGCCCACGTTTCTTTGCGAACTGGCTTTTTCGATGGGTGTCCCTTAGCCGAGCCGGCAGGTCCGTACCCGAGCGTTCTCTTGAACGCGTCGGTAGCTCTGGCACGAGCGGCGGATTTGTCCTGGCGATCCAGTGCCACCGGAGCCACTCGCTTTCGCTTCTGTTTCGATGATGCCGACCTTTTCCTTATCCTGTGAACTCTCTCTTGCCTCTCGGCAGCATCGGCCAGGTGCGCAGAGCGCTCGGCGAGGAGATCCTCTTCGTCCAGTGTCATTCCCGCGAGTTCCGCAGCGCCGCCGCGAGAAAGGGTGAAGTTAGCCCACTCACCCCGCTTATTTACGATGTAGAGCTCATACGGATTAGAACGATCCACTCTGATTTCTTTATGGACGGTCTTGTGGGGAGCCGACTCGCAGATTGATTCTGCAGAATGATTTGTCGGTTCATAAGCCCTGTCTTTATAGAACAGGGTGCCGTCAATGAGCTTTGCCTTATCGAAACCGAGCAGCATGCGAAAGTATTCGTCGTCATCGAGCGGCGACACTTCGAGCGCCGATATGTGCTTCAGGCCAAATAGGTAAGCCTCGCGCGGTGTAGGCGGCACTCCGTTTTGCGCGAGGATCCGCATGCGCTTTAGGGCGCTGTGGGGGCGATTATTATGCTCATCGATGACGTTCCACAATTCCCGATATGCTTCGAGGATTGTGTGCACCGCCGCCTGGGAAGCCTTAAACCGAGCAACCTTAGAGTCATGGTCCGTCGGGCGATCAGCGTAAACCCCTTTCAGGCCTCTGCTGGCCATCCGCCGCTTAACTTCACGTATGAATCGCTCAATAGTCATGGTCCGTCGGGCGATCAGCGTAAACCCCTTTCAGGCCTCTGCTGGCCATCCGCCGCTTAACTTCACGTATGAATCGCTCAATGATTGCCTTTGCGTCAGGATTGCCGGGCGGATACGGAGTCACTGGGATACGGAAGCCTTCGACTGCAGCTTTCTTAAAGTTGAGGCCTGTAAATTCTGGTCCTCTGTCCACCCCCAACTCCGCCGGCGGCCTGCCTGGGGGGCACCTAAGGTCACTGATGTCTATACCCATTCGGCGGAATCGTTCACGAGAAGTGAAGGCCGTCAACAGTGCATATCGGAGCTCTTCGAAGGATGCGGGCCGGAGCGAAATATACGCCCCCGCGACGTACCGGCTCCACCGATCAATAATCAGGTAGATGATTGGTGTACCAAGTTCCTCTGGGGGATCATCATCCGAAACGAGGAAGATTCTACCGCCCGTCGCGTCGACTTCGTAAACCACGGCAGGACCGAAGGAACGATGAGCATGCGAGTACCTTCGGGTGCGCTTCTTTCCTTTGAGATTCTCCCGGAGGCGCTTGTCGAGTTTGGCACGCTGCGTGTGGTACCTGAACATCCGCAAGGTCACAGGCTCAAGCCGCTCGTGGTTCAGCGACTCCTCGTGCTCGCGTGGATGTCTCCGCCGGAACTCGTGAGACATGTACTGCTCGTACGCTTCGGTCAGGTAGGTGGGACCGCGGGCAAGAAGTCGCCTGAGGCACTTCATCATGTCTTGAACATCGACCGCCGTGACCCTGAAATCATTGGGAGGGTATGGGCCGAGGGCTCCGTGGGAGAAGGGGCCACCTTTTATTTTTCGCTACCGGACGATTACCGCAAAGGAGAACTGCATGAACTCGTTGAAGCCCATCTGGCTGGTTGAGGACAATGTCGATGACATCGAACTGACGCTGGCAGCGCTCGAAGGTATTCACCTGGCCAATCCAGTCATCGTGATGCGCGACGGCAGCGAAGTGATCGACCGGCTCCAGGCCGATCATGAAGTGGACGCTCTTCCAGCCGTGATTCTTTTGGATATCAAGATGCCAAAGGTGAGTGGCATCGAAGTGCTCAGCAAGATCAAAGGCGACCCCTACCTCAGGCGTTTGCCAGTGGTGATGCTTACATCATCGCGCCAAGGTCCTGACGTAGCCGAGTGCTACATGCTCGGCGCCAATGCATACGTGGTCAAGCCGGTAGAATCCGGCGCGTTCTTCGAAGCCGTAAAAACGGTGGGGAGATTCTGGGCGATCGTAAATGAACAGCTAGAGGCGGACAGAATCGGCGAGGGTGGCAATGCGTATCTCGCAAAAAGATAAATATAAAATGGGCTCCCCTCCCGGCTCATATTCTTCATCTGGAAGATAAGGAGTTGGACCGGGAACTCGTAAAGGGAATGATCGAGAACGCTGGTATCGACTGCGACATCACCGCGGTCGAGACGCGAGACGCGTTTGTAAGCAAATTGCGCGGCGAAAATTGGGACGTAATACTGTCAGACTACTCTCTCCCGGCTTTCGATGGGCTCCAGGCCTTGGAAATTGCCGCAAAGACTTGCCTTGAAACTCCATTCATATTTGTCACCGGCACTCTCGGCGAAGATACAGTCGTCGGGACTATTCACTCAAGTGGATTGCCGCAGGTGGAAAGCAAGCACTCCCAGACCCTTTCCGGTCTATACGTATGACTAATCGAAAATGGTGTAAATTGTCCGCGATGGGTCCCATGCTTCCGGCAAGGATCCGTCGTCTTCACCCCGGCGGGTGCTGCTTCAGATTTCCGAGGATCGGCTGTCCTTCATAAACCAGCTCTTCTTCGTCCGAGCGCTCGTCGTTCCGGGGGCAGGTCGCCACTAGTTGGATCACCATCGCATAACCGCGCCACGTCAAAGTACGGTAAAATCCTCAATCCGTGAGTCCCTGGATCTTTGACTTCACGGCAGGACATAGCGCAGATTTACATACCCGACGAACACATGTGCGTCCTTCGGCATCCGCGAAGCCACATACCAGGGCGCTCTCTCGATATATGAGCTCTGCGTGATAACCTGCACCGATCCATATCCGGGCCACTTCCAGAGTGTCGTCTGTGTCGCCAGCGTCCCTTCCTGCAGGGCGCGATTGTTCGAGTTTGCACTCCCGGCAAAGCCGTAGCCGATTTGTTCGCCTGTGCTTGGGTCGGTCGAGAACGCACGCGCGAAATAAGCGCCACTGTAGGTAAACGCGATCACGCTGTTGTAGTTTGCCCGCCACTCCACGCCGGCAATCCCCGATCCGGAGTGAACCATCTCGACGGAGAAGGGGGAAGTTTTAGTGTCGCGTTGCGCGACCACGAATGCCGGTCCCAGCCCGCCTATATATCTTCCTGCTCCATCGCTCCAGAAACCCGTAACAATCACGTGCAGGTTCTTGATTATCTCCATGTTCGCCGCTCCTGAGATCCCGCCGCCCTCGCGAATGTCCTTGGCGCTCGCGAACTGGGTGATGGAAGCCGGAGTGAGAATGCCCACCCCGGTCATCAGCCCCGCAGCTTCAAAGTGCCACTTGCGTCCAACCCATCCGGTATCGGCCGACAGTTTCGCAACCAGATCGGGATGCACCGTAGGCGTAGCCGTACCGCCGCCGGTTCCGGTGCTTGATCCCAAGTCGGTCTCAGTGGTGCTGAACAGCGCTGGAAATGTGGCGGCCCCGCCGCTGAACTGCTGGGGATTCTCTGCTGATACCGCCAGAGCGACATTGTCGGTCGCATGATATACAACCCGCAGCTGCGCCTGGCGCGCATACGTCAGCCCCACCTGGTAATTCGTGTCCAGGTGCAGCGTGTTGTAAATCTCCGAAAGGAACGGTGACACGCCCACGCGGTTAGGGGTAAGCATCGACCAGCTTTGTCCCGCCAACAACTCCCACCGCCCGCTCTTCAGATCGGTGAAGTACACTCGCAAGCGAAGCGAGTCAGAGTTGGTGCTTACATACCCGTTCGATGGAAGGAAGCCGTTGAAGTCGGCTTCGGCGTATCCAAACACTCTCACTGCTCCAAAGGTTTCGTCGGCGCGAAGGCTGATCCGCGAACCCTGGGCCGTGAAGCGCGTTTCACTCAACCCGCCCAACGCCGTGTTATTGAAAGGAATCGCGGCAAACGATGTACCCAAGCCGCTGCCCACGTCGGTCGAGCGATAGTACGAAGTAAAGTCCACCCACCCGCCTGGCGTGAGTCGTGCCTTCCCGAAGTGGATCGATAGCGGCGTGTCGCCGGACTCCGTTCCCTTTCCACTTTGTCCGGGTGCTCCAGCCGTAGGCGCTCCGGTAAGAGTGCTCTCAGGCGCCGGGATTCTCAACCCTTCCGCCTCGGTTCGCAACAGCGCCGCGTCGTATGCTGCCGCATGTTCCTGTTCGCCTGCGGTTCCGCTGTCCTGTCGGCGAAGCGCCACCTCGTGTCGCAACTGATCGATCTCCGCCTGTTGCCGCTCCAGGTGGTGCCGCTGGTCATCTAACTCTTCCGTCTGCTTTCGAACCAGCGTCTGCAACTCGCCGAGCATGTCCCTCACGTCGCGCGCTGAATCTTTCTCGGTTCCCGCGCCCGTGCTTTCGTGCTCCCCGCCAGAAACCGGGCTTTGCCCGCCCGCCAACTGCCCGGCTACGCTCAGAGCGAACAGAAATCCAGCTAATCTCCGCACCATTGCCGTCTCCTCATTTCACAAGTCGCTTTCCCGCAACGCCCATCCCGGAGATATCGGCAGCGTTTCTGGAACCCCGCCCACCTGATCGCAGAAGACTTCTGCTGTATGAGGTGCGAAACTGCCGCAATTCCCGTTTGGGATGACGGATTATCGAGGAAGCGAACTTGTAAAACAGGATACCGGTACCAGGCACAAAACCACGATCATCGTTGCGGAGAACGAATCGCCCGATACTCCGGAGGCATTCTTGTGTTGGCTTGATCAGCTTACTGAGTATCTCTTTACAATCCCTCGCCTGTGGCCAGCCAGTGAGCGCATTCGGGACCTAATTCGGCGAGAGCTTTCGCCTCATATTCAGCGGATTCCGCGGCCGTCAGTGTCTCCTTCCAACGCCCGTTTGTGCCCTTGTTCATGAAACTCTTCACCCCGTCTACCCACATGACTCCGCCCAGCGGCACAATCTTTTCCCCGTGATCCCGCATCCAGTCGAATGTGCAGTGCTCCACGATCATGTCCCATTTGCTTTCGTCGATGGGGATATCCAGAAATGCGGCTATCCGCCTCATTTCTTCGGGCATGTGTCGTTTCAACACGTCGAAGTGAACCATCAGCATGTTGGGCAGATTGCGAATCGCCCACCAGCTGCGCACATTCTCCCAGAACGACCAGTAGGGGAATCCATCCTTCTCCAGCCAGGTGTGCCAGTATTCACGAATGTCGTCGGTCGGAGGATCCAGCGGCGGACCTACTCGACCAGGGGAGTTGTTCAACGCATCGTACATTGCCTGGTTGCCCTTCGCATGATGGTTGTAAAGACTCCATAACACGTCACGACCATCGCGGCCAATGTAGACGTACCTGGCCTGGGGCGAGTAGACAAGAGCCTCGACCGGGAGATGCGTCTTTACAAACCGGCGATGGGTCTGTGCTTCCACGGCGGGCAGCTTTACTTCCTTCGGCGGAAGCCGGAAATCGATCCACGGCGACATCGCTTGTGTGTCAATTTCAGTGTCGCCGCCAAACAGCATCTGGGAAATGATCTGTTGCATCCAGGTTGTACCAGACTTCGCATAGGTCGAAATGATGATGTCATCATTTCGAAACTTGAAGTCGTTCCAAACCGTGGAATCGATGTGCTGGTTGTGCATCTCCGTCGTCTTCTGAGGCCAAATTACAGTCATGCGAATGTTCTCCTTTTTTTCAGGGCTCTCTGGCATAGGTCTATATCTCGTAGGTAAACGCCCACTCGCGCAGCATCTTCTCCGCGGTTGCAAGTTCGAGTTGGTTGCCCGGGACCGTTGAAAGCCCGATCCCCCCGGCGGGAATGATCCCGAGTTCCTCAAGACGACGCAGAACGACGACGACACTCAGCTCCGGCATCTCCGCGGACGAGTCAATTGTTACCTCCGGCGCGAGCGGCGGCTCATACACGTCCGAGATACCGGTGAATTGCGCGATTTCCCCCGACAATGCTTTCTTATACAAGCCCTTGACGTCGCGCTGGATCAGCACTTCGAGCGGGCAGCGCATGTAGATCTCGACGAAGTTCGTAATCCGCTGCCTCAACTCGTCGCGGCACGCGCGGTATGGGGAGATGGCGGCAACAATAGCGATGACGCCATTCCGCGCCAGCAATTCGCAGATAAACCCGATGCGCCGAATGTTCTCTTCCCGGTCTTCCCTGGAAAAACCTAGGCCCTTGCAGAGCTGGGTACGAATGATGTCGCCGTCGAGCACCTCCACCCTGGCGCCCAGGCCTCTCAAGCGCGTGGCGAGCAACTGAGAAAGCGTGCTCTTGCCGCTTCCCGACAGGCCCGTGAACCACAATGTACAGCCATTGTTCATGTCGTGCTCCTCTGGGGAGTAATTCAGTACCTCATCGCGCCAACGGCACGATTCGCCGCTCCGTCAGCATCTCCGAAATCTTCTCGACTGCCTCTTCGGGACTGCCGAATAGCGAGGCATCCACGTCAATGAAACGCTCCGGATCGATGACCGCTTGCGCTCGATCGCGTTCCACTTCATAGAGGAAGTCCGCTGCGCAAATGGTCAACAGGCCGGCCGCGGTAAGATTTTGCGCGAGTTCCAGCATCACGCTGCCATTCGTCTGGGCAGCGATGACGTGCGTCAGATAGCCGCGCCTGAAAAGTTCGCTCTCGATGGCGAAGGCAAGTTGCACGCCGCCATTCAGCCACACGAGAACGGATGCGTGGCCCACGCGCTTCTGGCGCTCCATGAGGGAGACATTCTCCGCTTCCGGGGCTTGCACTTCCTGAATCGCGGGATCTGCCATTTTCGGGTCGCGGCCCGTCACCATGCCCGCCGCTACTGTGGCGTTCGACACGGGATCCACGAGGATAAAGCTGCCCGTGGCGCGATTACGGCGGTACTGATCTACGAAGAGGGGAGAATGCGTGTCGATGACAACCGTTCCGATTTCGTTGAGCTTCAACTCTGTCGCAGGATGTCGTTGAAAGCTGTTGACGTCCACGCGATAGCGGACATACCTGACCTGCGCCTTCACCCATTGTGTGCAGTGCTTGATGATGTATTGGCGGCGAAGATCGAGAGGCTGGTTTCCCATCCAGACGAGGCGCGCATCGATGCAACGCGTAATATGAGGCGGGTGGGAGGGCGGCACCAGCATATTGCCTCGGCTCACGTCCACCTCGTCTTCCAGGCAAACCGTCACCGACATGGGCGGAAAGGCTCGAGCCAATTCGCCTTCGTGCGTAACGATGGATTTCACCCGGGTCGTCCGTCCCGACGGCAGCACCATGACCGGATCGCCGGGCCTGAGCACGCCGGAAGCAACCTGCCCCGCAAATCCGCGAAACTCGTGGGTGGGCCTTAGAACCAGTTGCACCGGGAAGCGCATCTCCGACAGATTCCTGTCGCTGGCAATGTGAACAGTTTCGAGATGGTGCAGGAGGCTCGCGCCTCCGAACCACGACATGTTCTGGCTCTTGGTGACGATGTTGTCGCCGTGCAGCGCGCTCACCGGGATGAAGTACAGGTCGGAAAGCTGGAGGGGAGCGGCGAATTGGTTGAAATCGGCGCAGATCCTGTCGAACACCTCTTCGCTGTATCCCACCAGGTCCATCTTGTTCACCGCCACCACCAGGTGGTGAATGCCGAGCAGCGAAGCGATGAACGCGTGGCGGCGCGACTGTGCCAGCACGCCGTTGCGCGCGTCCACCAGCACAATAGCGAGATTCGCGGTCGACGTGCCGGTGGCCATGTTGCGCGTATATTGCTCGTGCCCGGGAGTGTCGGCAATGATGAACTTCCGCCGTGGCGTGGAGAAGTAACGGTACGCGACGTCAATGGTGATGCCCTGTTCCCGCTCTGCGCGCAGTCCGTCAGTGAGCAGTGCAAAATCCATCGCTCCAGCCGACTGATTCACCGTCGCTTTTTTGATAGCGCTGATCTGGTCCTCGTAGACTCCCTTGGAATCGTAAAGAAGACGCCCAATTAAGGTTGATTTCCCGTCATCCACACTGCCGCACGTAATGAAGCGAAGCAGGTCTTTCTCCTCCTCACGTCGAAGGAATGCTTCGATACCGGTCGATGTTCGGGTAATTGTTTCCAAGCTAAAAATAACCTTCCGTCTTCTTGATCTCCATGGACCCTTCCAGGTCGAAGTCGATGATGCGGTTCTCGCGCTCCGAACGTCGGAACAACATCATTTCTTCAATGATCTTGGGTAGCGTGTCAGCCTCGGAACGGATGGCGCCCGTGCATGGACTGCAGCCCAGCGACCGCATCCTGCACATGACCATTTCCTTTGTTTCGCCGGGTAGCAGCGGAACGTTCGCTTCGACAGGAATGAGGTTCGATTTGCGCACCACCATCTCCCGCTCGCGCGCAAAGTACAAAGGCACGATGGGAATGTTTTCCAGGTGGATGTACTGCCAGACATCGAGTTCCGTCCAGTTCGAAAGCGGGAACACCCGAATGCTCTCCCCGGGGTTAATGCGCGAATTGAACAGGTTCCACAACTCCGGCCTTTGATTCTTTGGATCCCACTGGCCATGAGGATCGCGAAACGAATATACGCGTTCCTTGGCGCGTGACTTTTCTTCGTCGCGCCGGGCGCCGCCGATCGCCGCGTCGAAATCCCCTTCCGCCAGCGCATCCAGCAGAGCTCGCGTCTTCAGCAGCCCGCAGCATTTCTGCGTGCCCAGGTCGAATGGGTTGGCCCCAGCCTCGATGGCCGCCCTGTTGGTATGCACGATCAGCTTTGCGCCGATCGCCGCGCAGAATCGATCGCGAAATTCGATCATCTCGCGGAATTTGTACGTCGTGTCCACGTGCAGCAGAGGAAAAGGAATCCGTCCCGGATGAAATGCCTTTTGCGCCAGGCGTACCATGACCGACGAGTCCTTGCCGATGGAGTAAAGCATCACCGGTCGTTGAAACTCGGCCACCACTTCACGCAGAATATGGATGCTCTCCGCTTCGAGCATGCGAAGGTGGCTCAGGATCAGGCTGTCGGTCATACGGTGCCGCTCATTCGTTGCTGCCTGGCAGCGCACATCTCGCGCATGTCTTCAAGGAAACGGTAAGCCAGGCTGATGTTGGAGTTGATGCCGGTGCCTAGCCGGATGCCGGGCTTGTTCTCGCCATGAAAGTCCGTCCCGCCGGTGGGTATCAGGTCGAAGCGCCGCGCCAGGTCGGCGTAGAGCGCCGTGTTGGCAGGCGAATGCTCACTGTGGAAGACTTCAATTCCCTGCAGACCAGCATCCACCATGCGCTTCAAAAGATTCGCCAAATCAGGACCGCGTTGCGGAAGCCGCACCGGGTGAGCCAGCGACGCCATGCCGCCACCCTCGGTGATTCGCCGGATTCCTGCTTCGAGTGTGGGCTCATCGCGCTCGACAGCTGCTTTGGCCTCGTCGGCGAGGTAGATATCGAAAGCCTCCTGCATATTGGAGACGTACCCTTTGTCACATAACACTCTGGCGAAATGCGGACGGCCCACCTGGTTTCGTCCATAGATCTCAGCATCCCGGAGCGTGACAGCTACGCCTAGTTGCTGCAGCTTGCCCACCAGTTCCACATTGCGTTGACGACGGCTTTCCTGCTGACTTTCAAGCCACCGCCGGAACTCGGCCGAGGGAGGCGAGAGAAGCCAATAGCCGAGCAGGTGCACCGAAGGTTCGCGTTTGCCAGGCCCCCTCTGCTCTTGTGGACGGGTGCTCAACTCCACGGCACAGACTAATTCCAGCCCGCAATCGGCAGCAGTTGGAACTGCGGCATCGTAGCCCCCCAGAGTATCGTGATCCGAAATTCCCAGCGCCTCGATGCCTTCGCGAACCGCCAGGCGTACCAGGTCCCCCGGATCCGTGGCTCCATCCGAGCGGTCCGTATGTGTGTGCAGGTCGACCAATCATGCTCCTCTGAACTACTTGATCGGCGCCGAGTACATGTCGGCCACCCGGTAGCTTCGGTAATCGGCAGCGCCCACTATCTCTATTGCAAAAACAACTTTGCCATCTTTGTCGAAATCCGTGGTTCGCCCTTTCACCGGAAGTGACCAACCCGCTACGGCACTGTATCCACCGTTTCTCAAGACTTGCATCGATCCGCAGCAGATTGTGCTGACCCCGAGTGGCGCGTTAAGGAGGAGTTTGGCCACGTGTTTCTCTTCATCGAGTTTCCAGACTTGACCGCGCACTCCCGTTTTGGTTTTGGGTTTGTTGTCACTGGGATCGCTACCGGCTTCGCCGTCGTCCGTGAGTGTCAGAATGTCTGAACCGACCGGCTCAAACCCCGCATCGTGTTGAAACGAGAACCATGGATTCGGATCTTTGGAATCCACGGTGAAATCACCGTCTTTGCCTAACCGCCAAAGAATCTTGCCGCTGCCCTTTCCATCCTTCCAGTCAACCTTCACAACCCAATTCTGTTCCGGTATCGAAACCAGGAAGTCCCCCGTGGACGGGATGTAGTTCAGGGAATTGCTGTGCAGCCACCCGTTGGCCTCATCGGCCAGCAAAACCGCCGGGCAGCCATCTCCTCCGCCTGTCTGGCACTTGGCCTCATTCAAGGATTTGCGGGTGAGGTCCATATGATCGAATGCGTTCCACACCCCGGCTACCTGAAAGTCTTCGTCCAGGTCGATCACCACGTCACCAAGCACATCCACCGGCAACTTGGATCCCTGCGTCCCGGTGGGCATCATTCGCTCGATTCCGGCGACTGCGAGCGTATGCCCGTTAGGCAATCGAATCGCCTCATGATGAAAGCCGCCGACGCACTCTCTGCCGCTTTTATGGCAATCGGAGTGAATGCCTCGGGACTCCAGTTGCTCCGCAATCCTGCCAATATTGGTTTCGCGTAGGATGTTCCCCGCCAGATCCAGTTCCCTCAACACCTGGCCCTCATGGGTGCTATTGACTGAATTCATTCCGTCGCCAAAGGCCAGGAATTGTCCTCCCGGAATTACCCGGGTGATCCAGTCCCTGGACCGCAGATACCAGATCACCCGGCCCTGAAGATCGGTCGCAAACGGGCGAATGGTGCCGTCGAAAGATAGGGCACTGTAGATGATCACCGGTTCGGGATCGCCAGAGCCGGCGACTCGCGGCACTTCGATCGAGATTGCGGGAAAGTTACCGTCCAATATGCCTGTATGGAATGGCAGCCAATCACCGGGTGCCGCGTTGCCGCCGGTAGTGACCTCCGAGCGCAGCTGATAATCGGTGTCGGCACGCATACCCGCTACGTAGACGTTGTTGCTGATCGGCCCCCGGCACGGCTGGCTAGGTGTCCGGCTCACGGACTCTTCGCCCTGGGCGTGGAAAGCTACACGGAACTGGCTTCCCTCCGGACAGGGCGGGGCGCTGAACAACGCCACCAGCGCGTTCGACGTAGGCGTAACTGTCGACGCTGAGCTTTTGACCCGCGACACAATCTGAAAAGGCACCTCTGCTTGGCCGGTCGCTTTCGTCTCGTTGTTGCGCACTTTCACGCGAACTGTGGCCATCTGCTCAAAAAGTTTGGGAGTCCACACAAAAGAGGGTGACTGGCTGAAGTCCCGCACGATCCGGAACGGGCCGCCATTCACGCTGACCGAGTACTGGACAACGAACATATCCCTGGTCAGGCTTTCCAGTCCGATGGAAGAGGTCAGGCCGATGGGCGTTCCCACCGGTTGCGGCGACGGCACGCTCGTCAAGAGGTGGACGGTCATCGGAGCTTCAGTGGCACGCAGAAGCACAGCCGACATTAGTAGGGGAAGTACTAATAGTTGTCGCACAGGCCTGCAAGGATAGCACAGCATTCAATCTTTGCAAGCAACTTAAGCAACTAACCTCAATCTCTTCAACTTAAAGCCTTTAAGCAAAGCTGGATTCCAAGACCCACGAGGCAGAGGGAAAGGACAACCTGCAGCGCGCGGGACGGGATCCTGCTGCAAAGCACCGCGCCCAGAACCGCACCCAGAACTCCACCGATGCAGAGCTTGAGCAAAACGCTTAAGTCGTAATGCCCGATGAACAAATGCAGTCCGCTCCCTACAGTGGAGACGATCAAGCCGAAAGCCATGTCTGTACCCACCACCAGCGCCGGAGTAAGTTTCGTCAGGCTCAAAAGCGCCACCGCGCCAAGGGCGCCCGCTCCGGCAGATGACACACCTACTTCGGCGCCGATGAAAGCGGCAATTGGCGGAAGCCATAAGGCGCGGTCGGCCGAAGCGGCGGAATGCGGGCGGCGTAGCGATCGATACAGGTTGGCGAGCGACAGGATAATGATTGTGATTCCAAGCAAGAGAAAGATTTCGCGCTCGTGATCGGCAATGCTCAGTCTCTTGAGCACCTGAATTCCTATCACCACGCCGGGAATGCCGCCGGCGCATAGCAACCCCAGAACACGATAGTTCACTTGCTGTCGGCGTAAGTAGATGGGCAGGACCGATAACTTGATCACCGCCGCGAAAGTAAGTGCGGTTCCAACCGCGATGGCAGGATTGAGATGGAAAAATAGAATGAGGATGGGCGCGGTAATGCTGCCCGCGCCCACCCCTGTCAGCCCGACCGCGGCCGCGATCAGAAAGCCCAGAACAAATTCCATCGTCGGTTCGGGTTCCCCCCGGCTTACGTCCGCCGTAGGATAGCAGCCCGCTTCTAAGTGCTACTTCGGCTGAAGAATGCCTCCGCACCTAGTGGCTTTGCTCCCGTGCCGGAAAGCGGGGAATTTGAAGAATGAGCACGAATGTAACGAGCAGCAGGCAAATGTTTACAGAAAACGCGACTTGTAAAGCATGAATGAACGCATCGGTCGAAGTAAACTTCCCAAGGGTGCTGAAGAATACCGTGCCGATGATCGCAACCCCCGTAGCGAAGGACGCCTGCTGGACGGTACTTAGAACCCCGGAAGCTGACCCGGCATCGTGGCCTTTGATGTTAATCAGGATGGTGTTGATCAATGTCGGCATCACGAAGCCCTGGCCCGTGCCGTAAATCAGAAGAACCGGTGCGAGATCGAGGCTGCTCAGCGATGCGCCGCGCCAGGATGTAATCCAAAGCAATCCGGCCAGCCCGGTGATCATCAGTGCGGCGCCCAGGTTGATAATCCTGCTGCCCAGTCTGGGTTGCACGCGGACGGAGGCAAGCGAGCTGCCAAGAAAGGCCGCGGCAAACCATAAGAAGGTCAGTCCGGCGTGTCGCGCGGAGTAGCCCAGTCCGTCCTGCAGGAACACGGTAGAAATAAGAAAGAAAGCCGCGGCGCCGCTGAAAAAGCAAACTCCGCTGAACAGGCCGATGACAAACACGCGGTTGTGAAAGAGGGAGAGTTCCATCAGCGGCGATCCTCCCCTCGCGGTTACGCGCTTTTCAAATTGAACGAAGATGATCAGCACGGGCACAAACGCCGCCATGCAGAGAAAGGTCCAGGGGGGCCAACCAGCTTCGCGGCCCTGGATCAGGGGATACAGCAGCAGCGTGAGCGCGAGCGTCATGATGGCCACGCCACCGAGGTCAAGCCGTCGCGCCTTCGGCGATCGCGTCTCTTTCACGAACTTCGCGGCGGCAAGCACCGTTAAAAGGCCTATGGGCAGATTGATGAGGAAGATAGGCCTCCAACTTAGATGGAATATGTCGGCACTGACCAGGAGTCCGCCCAGGGCGTTGCCTGCGAAGGAAGACAAGCCGATCACCGTACCGAATAACCCAAACGCCTTGGCCCGCTCGCGCTGCGGGAATGTGACCTGAACGATCGACAGCACTTGAGGAAAGAGCAATGCCCCCGACGTGCCCTGCAGCGCGCGCGCGCCAATCAGGAAGATTGGCGAAGGAGCGAGTCCGCAAAGCAGGGATGCGACGGTGAAGGCGGTCACTCCCCACATGAACATGCGTCTGCGGCCAAAGATATCTCCAAGCCTTCCGCCGGAGATAAGAAAAACCGCGTAAGTCAACCCATAGCTTGCGATGATCAGTTGCACCTCGGCAAAGGTGGCATGCAGGGTGGCGCGAATGGAAGGAATGGAGACATTGACAATGAAGAAATCGAGCCCTGCGAGGAAGGCGCCCGCAAGGACGACCGCCAGCGACCTCCATCGCCCCGGATCGGGAGTGGCAGGCGGCAAAGCCGGGTTACTAACTGGACTGGTCGTAGCGGAGGAAACGTTCATTGATCCTCTCGGGGCGGGGACTTACCAAGTCTGGCACATTCTACACGGCTAAGTGGTAAACTGCCGCAACAGGAGTCCCCAGGTGCGATCAGGTAAGCTCTGTGCAGTTGCCATTGTGGTTGCAGGGCTGATCGTAATTGCGGCTCAGGCGGTTGCGGAGGAGCACGCGAAAGTTATCATCCTGGGTTCTGGGACCCCGATTCCCGATCCCTCCAGGTCCGGTCCTTGCGTTGCAGTCGTTGTTAACGGGCAGGCATATCTATTCGACGCTGGGCCGGGAGTCGTGCGGCAGGCGGAGGCCGCGGCGGAGAAGTTCGGGATGAGCGCGCTGGATGCCACTCACCTGACCAGGTTGTTTGTGACTCATCTTCACTCCGATCATACGTTGGGATATCCAGACCTTATCCTGACGCCCTGGGTGGTCGGCCGTCGCCAGCCCCTCGAGGTGTACGGTCCTCAAGGAATCGCGGCAATGACTGACCATCTTAAGCAGGCCTACGCGGCGGATATCAAGGTCCGGAGCGAAGGGATGGAAGGTCTGGACAGTGCCGGGCTCATGGTCAATGTTCACGAGATCCTCGCGGCAGGGCCTGTATACAAGGACGGCAACGTGACGGTGCGTGCTATCGCGGTTAAGCATGGATCGTGGGCGCAGGCATTCGGGTACGCGATCGACGCGGCGGGCCGCACGATCGTCATTTCTGGCGATACCGTTCCGAGCGAAGCAATCGTGGAGGCCTGTCACGGGTGCGACGTGTTAGTTCACGAGGTGTACTCAGCCGATCGCTTCGACATGGTTTACGGACCGGCGCATGGCCAGTACCATCGAAGCTTCCACACATCCACCACGCAATTGGCCGAACTCGCGTCGCGAGCGAAGCCGAAACTCCTGGTGCTGTATCACCAACTCTACTTTGGACCGCCGGAAGAAGTAGACCTGGAGAAAGAAATTCGCCGAACTTACTCCGGTGTTGTCGTGAGCGGCCGCGACCTCACGGAATATTAGGTAGAGGTTTCGCCTCATTCTGAAGAGCCTTCTTCGATGTAAGTAATTGATTCTACTGGTCGGGGCGGAGGGATTCGAACCCCCGACCCTCTGCTCCCAAATTTGATTTACAACGTACTTTCAACAACTTAACGGGAGTGGGTTGGCACCCTAAGTCCTTTAAAGGAACCAAATGGAATTCTTATCGTGGGGCTAAAGTGGGGTTGTCTTTACGCAAGCATGTGAACGGCGCGGGATCAGCTGTACCGTGCCGGACCGGGCCGGCTTTGGCGAGAGCTGGATGAGCGCCTTGGGCTGAATGTGTCATTTGAGACGCACTCGCGCGCCTCGCGTTAAATCGTGCCTCGGCCGGCTTTTCGTAAGCAGCCAAGTGTCCGGAAACGATCTTACTCACCAGGCAGCAGCGGATAAAAAGTCCGCATCTTACTTTAGTCGTTCCCATGCTCTCTAAAACCTATCTCATGAAACGCGGCCACCGGCCTTTTCCTGCATTCCCATAAAATCGTTCGCGCGGCCGAGATGCAGGTCGGCGCTGGTGGGATCGGAGTGGGGACGCAGAAAAGAGAGCGTCAATGCTGCGTTACGGCCGTATTGCTGTGGCGATCGCGCCACTTCTCCTCCTTTCCGTTCCAAGCCTGGCTGCTCCAACCAAAGGCGGATTCGTCGCGAACCGCCCCATTCCTGTAGGCGGAACTCCGTACTCGAGCGTGGCTGCGGATATCAACCACGACGGAATCCTCGACCTGCTGACTGCCGACGGCATCAGCACCACGATTGACTCGTCGGGCATCTACCACCAAACCATACAGGGCATCGTGGTTATGCTCGGCAAGGGTGACGGCACGTTCGGCGCGCCGGTTCACTTTGCCACCACCAATTCCGCCTCCTTCATCCGCGTGGCCGATGTAAACGGGGACGGCCATCCCGATGCCATCACGGCGGATTTCGATCCCACGCAGTCGGCGCCCGGAGGAACAATCGAAGTGCTGTTGGGCAATGGCGACGGCACTTTTCGCTCTTCGGTCTCGTACACGGTTCCCGGATCCTGGGTGACAGCGGTCTATCCCTCCGACGTGAATGGGGACGGGCGGATCGATCTCATCGCAGCCACGATACCGATGTCCGCCACCTCTACCCAGGGAACAGCCGTGTTTCTCAACAACGGCTCGGGTATTTTCCATCTGGGTCAGCAACTCAACACTGGGGGTCCTGAGGCCGTTGCCGACCTGAACAGGGATGGCAAGCCCGACCTAGTGATCATCAATGTGGTCTACTCCGCGAGCGGCGATCCGGTTTACTCCCTGCTGATCCATGCAGGGTCGGGAAACGGAACTTTTGCACAAACCGGTCCCACCTACCCGCTCAATACGGGACAATATGCTGGTCGGGCGGCCGCAGTGGATGACTTCAACGGAGACGGCAATCCCGATATTGCATTGTCCATCGGAAACCCGCAACTGACGATCATGCTGGGCAACGGGGCGGGGGGATTCACCCCGGCACCGGCCATGCCCGGAGTTGACGACCGGCCATCGTCGATCGTCACCGGCGACTTCAACCACGATGGGCATGCCGACTTGGCGGTGGTTAGTTCTCAGCACTCCACGGTTGATGTGCTGCTCGGGCATGGCGACGGAACCTTCGGCTTCCGAGCCATTTACGGCACCGATGGAAGCGGATCTGGCGACCTGACCGGAGCGGATCTGAATAATGACGGCTATGTCGACCTTATCTCCAGCGATGACAGCGGTTTTGTGTCTCCGCTGTTCGGCAAGCCGGGCGGCACGTTCAACGCGGCCACAGAGTACGCGCTGGGGTCGTTTGCAAACAACAGCACCCTCCAGGCCGATTTCAACGGCGACGGCATACCCGACCTCGCGGTTCTGAATTACGGAGGCGGCTGCCCGCTGTGCTTCGGCAGCGTAAGCGTGCTGCGCGGCAGGGGGAACGGCCAGTTTAAGCCTCTGGAGGTGCGCTACAAAACAGGCACGCTGGGCGCCTCGTTCGCGGTCGGCGACGTGAATGGCGATGGCAAACAGGACATTCTGGTTGAGGGCGACTACGCTCACGACGGGTATGCGCCGTTCGCCGTGCTGCTCGGTAACGGTAACGGAACTTTTCAGGCCGCAAAGACCATCACGAATATCTGTCCCGACGGCGGCAGTGAAGTTCGGCTCGTGGACGTGAATCACGATGGCAAGCTGGATGCGGCGAGCATCTGCGGAATCTCGCTCGGCAACGGCAATGGCACGTTTCAAAACCCGATCCCGTTTCCAGTCGTAGGGGCTCGATTTGAGCTTGCGGATTTCAATAACGATGGCAAGCTGGATCTGGCCATAGTCGGATCCGGATTGCCGGCTCCGCTGACCATCTTGAAGGGCAGCGGAGATGGCTCCTTCAGCACATCCGGGAGCTTCAGTACGTCAGTATCCTATGGCAGTGAAAACCATTTCATCGCTGTGGGGCGATTCACGGCAAACGGCAATATGGGCCTTGCTATCGGCGCCATGATAGCGGAGACTGCGACCCAGGGCAGCTACCACGGCGCATTCACAATCTTTCCCGGCAACGGCAACGGGACGCTGGGGGCAGGCACGACGTACCAGCTTCCGCAGTACCTTATTTTCATGATCGCGGCTGACTTCAATGGCGACGGCATCGACGATCTTGCCGTGGCCAACGAAGACAGCGCCGACCGGCAGGTGTACGGACACTATGCACAGCTCTCGCTGTACACCAGCAAAGGCGATGGAACGCTGCTTGCTCCCATTCAGTTCGGGAACGGCGATGCCTGGAACTTTACAGCAGCCGATTTCAATCACGACGGCGCCCTCGACCTGGCGGCGAATGTCTCCCAGCTTGGCGAAGTTGTCTTCATGAACTCCAACGGAACCAGCGTCGTGCTCAGCACGTCCGCGGGCACGGTGCATGCCGGACAAGCGGTTACGTTCAGCACCAGTGTGACCGCCAGCTTCCGTTTCAGTGGCGCGCTCAATGGAAATGTCAGCTTCTACGACAATGGAGTCTTGATGGGAATTCCCCCCCTATCCCACGGCGTGGCCCAGCTCACGACATCATCCTTGACCGTGGGGACGCACAGCATCACTGCGATCTTCGAAGGCAATGCGAGCTATAACCGGCATAGCTCCAACGCAATTTTGGAAGTGGTGCAGCACTAGGGAAGCTCTGAACAACAGCGACTCACAGGGACTGATTTTCTGATTTGGCTCTCATCTGCTCAAAATGAGGACTTTTGCGGTTGCATTTCCTGATTGCTTATCCGCCGGAGGCGGGTGCAGCCTCCGGCGGGCACACTATGCCCCCAGAGGGGCCGTCTGGAGATTGATCCGAGCCAGCCGTTTGCGGTGCTGGTAGAGGTTGGCCAACGCAACGCTCCCGCTCAGCCACTCGTGATTCTTCTTCAAGCCGCGATAGCGCACCTTGGTGAAACCGAATACACGCTTGATAATCCGGAAGGGCCACTCCACCTTGGCGCGCACCCGGGCCTTGGTGCGGTTTCTGCGCTTCTCGGCTTCATCGACGCCGCCTTGGTCTTCACGCGTCGCGAGGTCATGTCCTGGGCCTCGGGCGCGACTGTATGAATCGCCTCACTCTGCCCCTGATACCCGGCATCACCCCAGACCTTCTTTTCATCGCCATGCAGCAAGTCCGGCAGCATGTGCACATCGGAGACCGAGGCCGCGGTCGAGCAGACCGAGTGCACAATCCCTTCCTTGGAATCCACCCCGATGTGCGCCTTCATTCCGAAGTACCACTGGTTTCCTTTCTTCGCCTGATGCATTTCCGGATCGCGCTCCTTCTTTTCGTTCTTGGTCGACGAAGGCGCGTGAATGATCGTTGCATCCACGATTGTGCCCGTGGTGATACGGATGCCCTTGCTCTGCAGATAATGGTTCACGGTGTCTAGCATCTGGCCGCACAGCTCGTGCTCTTCCAGCAAATAACGGAAGTTAAGAATCGTGGTCTCGTCCGGAACCGGGGCGCGGCCTAGATCGATGCCGGCGAAACGGCGCAGCACCGGCGATTCGTACAACGCATCTTCCACGCCGGGGTCCGACAGCGCGAACCACTGCTGCAGGAAATAGACCCGAATCGTGATCTCCAGCCCCACAGGCTTGCGGCCCGTTTCGCCCTTTGGATAATGCGGCTCCACCAGCGCCATCAGTTCTGCCCACGGCACCACCGCGTCCATCTCTTCCAGAAACTGCTCACGCCGCGTCTTCTTCGAGTACCGCTGGACTCTGCCTGATGGGCCAACGTCAACTGCCGCATGCCGCCGTCATCTCCCTCAACCCAAAACTACCCGTGATTGCGGTCCTTGAGGAGTATTTTCAGAGGTTCCCTAGGAGGCGACAATGTCTAATCGCAAGGGTAGCACCCCGAGTGTATCCCCTCAATCATCCGATCTGGCCCGAAACATCCACCCGTCAGCAGATGCTGAACACCTGGCTAAACTCTGCCAGAGAGTGGATATGCCTCTCGCGCTGAAACTCCTCAAATTCGGGATCAATTACGACAGAACGACCTGGAAGCGCCTTCGCCTGGGCGCCCGGCTTCACATGCTCAGCCAGACCCCTGCTGCTCGCCCGCATCATTCGAATTCTAAGCGGCCGATTCCCGAAGCTTGGACCGATGTATCTGGCATTACTCGTGCGAGATGGCCGTTGCTTCATCGCAGGTTTCGAACAACTCTTCCTTGTTTGGGAGACGGCGATCATTGAATTCGATGAGCCGATCCAAAGGACGAGCGCAAACCATCGCGCGGCTTAGTACGTTGGCCCTTGCAGCTCAAAGTGGATGCGGCGGGCTAGTCGAATTCCGCCGCCGGACCTGCGGCAATTTTCAAATACCGGAACGACTCGAGCCGTGACTTTCCCGCCGGCGAAGTATGTCGAGCACAAATCGGCTATCGACGCAATCGTTTCCTATTTGTGGGAAATAGGGAAACCGGCCTCAGCCGAGCAGATCGCCACAGCAATTTCTGCCGGAGGATGGCGCGGAGGAGGGACTGCGGCCAGGAGCAAGGTCCTTCAAAGCATCGGGCAGCTTACCCGCGCCAGATTTGCCCTACGCGCCAAGATCAAGGTCGTCAATGGTCTGGTCGGACCGGCGGATTGGGATGACACTCAGTTCGGCGTGCAACGAACCGGAAAGGTCGTGACGGGACCGGCGCCTCGAAGGGAGTCGCCAAATGAACAAGGGGTTGAATGAGAATGCTCACGCCAAAGCAGCTTGCCAAGCGGTGGGTTGTTTCGACAGCCACCTTGCAAGATTGGCGGAAATTGGGCCAAGGTCCAACCTACGTCAAGTTGGGCTCTTCCCACACCTCGCCGGTGCGCCATATGACTTCCGACGTTGAGGCTTGGGAAGCATCGCTTCCCCGAATCGAGCCGATATCCCGTTGGATCGATGGCGCCAATAACCGGCACCCACTGAACCCAGTGTCAGGTGATAGCAGCCCAACGATGCTCACGCCGCGGGAATTGGCCGATCGAATCGGCGTCGACGAACCCAAGCTCAAATTGTGGCGCATGAGTGGAAAGGGACCGGTCTACATCAAACTTGGATTTGCCGAAGCTTCCCCGATCCGCTAGTAGATGTCCCATGTCGAAGCCTGGGAAGTTCAAGTCGGGAAAGCCAGGCGTGATTAGAGACGATCGGCACGGCGGTGCCCGAAGCAAAACACTTCCCCGGCGACAGCTTAATACCGCCAAAATCCCGACCCCGTACTGACGCTCGTCTTCCTGATCCTTTTGCCTCTGCCTTTCTGCACATGTATTTGCTCTGTCAGCCACCGACTTGCACCGGTGCAAGCTGCTCTGGCATGATGGTTCGCCCGATAAGGAGGTCCCATGCTGATCGGCTATTTCCCAAGAATACTTCTCCCCTGCTGCGCCGTTCTGTTCGCTGCAACGTCTCAGAACACCGCAGCCGCAACACTGTGCGTAAACGCATCGAGCGCAAGTTGCTATCACACCATCAACGGGGCTGTCAGCCATGCGCATCCGAACGACACGATCAGTGTGGCCGCCGGCCATTACATGGAAGACGTGGTCATCGGTATCCCGCTAAATCTGATTGGGGCGGGGGCGGGGACATCGGTCATCGATGCGGCCGGCAAGCCGAATGGTGTTTTTGTCAATGGCTACGACCACCCTGGCCTCACGCATGTCACCGTGGCGGGATTCACCATCAAGGACGCGCAGTTTGAAGGCGTGCTGGTGGTCAGCGCGAATGACGTCACCATCCGCGACAACACCATCGAAGACAACGATCAGAGCCCCGCCGCATTCGATCCCACCGCGAACCACGGCTGCGCCGGGCAGCCGGCGTTCGAAACCGACGAAACAGGCGATTGCGGCGGCGGCCTTCACCTCATCGGGGTATGGAACAGCACGGTCTCCGGCAACCGGATCACTCGCAATGACGACGGCATCCTCATCAGCGACGAAACGGCGGAGAGCCACGATATCCTCGTGTATCACAACTCGGTGACCGACAATCCCGGCGAATGCGGCATCGTACTTGCCTCGCATTCCCCCGTGGGATCTAACCCGCCGGCCTTCGCGCGCCACAATGGCATCGACCACATTACCGTTTCCGAGAACCTGGCCAGCGGAAACGGCGTCACCGTGGGCGGAGCTGGAATCGGCATCTTTTCTGACGGAGCGGGTACCGGGCGGGTGTCCGACAACACCATCATCCACAACACGATGACCGGCAACGGCATTGGAGGGTTCTCTCTGCACACCCATGTGGGTCCCCAATTCGGTCTCGCTGCCGACAACATGAATAACAACATGATCATCGGCAACAAGATCTCGGGGAATCTGGCCGACGGAGACGACACGGCCACGCCCGGACGAGTGGGCATCAACATCAACAGCGGCGGCGGCGGGACGCCGATCTGGGGAACGATCATTTCAGATAACGTGATCTGGGACGAGGACTACGACATCACCATCAACACGCCTGGAACCGTGAACCTCCACCTCAATGACCTGTTGGGAGGCAAGGTGGGAGTAGCCAACATCTGCTCGTTCGATAAAGCCCCCTGTACCGGCCACATCGACGCCACTCAAAATTATTGGGGCTGCCCGTCCGGACCAGGTCATGCGGGCTGTTCGAGCGTGACCGGCATGGAAATCCGTACCACCCCTTCGCTCTATAAATCCGGAACCAGCGACGTGG
Source organism: uncultured Acidobacteriota bacterium (assembly GCA_963730805.1). Classification (GTDB taxonomy): domain Bacteria; phylum Acidobacteriota; class Terriglobia; order Terriglobales; family Acidobacteriaceae; genus Telmatobacter. The sequence continues at coordinate 271,024 of CAVSTL010000006.1, forward strand.
GAGCCGATTGAGTTCCATCCCTATCTGCAGCATCATTCACGGCCCAGCCCTATCCGGGCCGTGAATGTTTGAAATATTTTAGACACAATCCCCGCAAGGAGTCTGCCGACGTTGACAGTGTTCGAACCTCTAACGGCCGGGAGACCCGAGTCCCCGACCTGCATTCTCTGCCCTGGGTAAGCGTCGTTTTCTGGCCACCTTGTTTGCTTGCCGCGGTGGCTATGATCTTCGTTTCATCAGTGATATCTGAGGAGTTGAAGCGGCCGTGACTGCAAGAAGGGCTTCTCTTCGGCAACATCGCAAAATCGTTTACGAAACTGGTCGGAATGACTCGGATATGAACCGCCGAAATGCTGACCAGAACGGGAGAATGCTCATGAGCATCGCAATCATTTCCCTGAGCCCCATCAATCCCACCGTACAGGCTACTGGAGATCTCACAATTTTCACCGGCATTGTACAGTGCGCCTTTAGCGGCTCGCCAAGTGGTGTCACGCGCGACTCGCTCTCCTTCCTGCTGCGAGACCCCAACGAGGAACTTGCAGATCTACGCATCAACATCGCTCAGTTCAAACGGGCCAGCGCCACTGTCTCATTGGCCAGCATGGCGTACGACGGCAGCGTTAACGACGCTCTGTGGGCCGTGGACTCAGCCACTGTTAATCTCGCCAATCTCGATCGGGGAACTGGTACCGCGAAGTATCGAGACAACTTACAGCACCTTTAACGATGAGAAGATGCTATGAATGGTTTCACCATTCATTCCATAGTCGTATTGCTGCTTCTAAAAACTGTTCCGCATTAGCCTTAGGCCAGCACGTTTTGACCCCATCGCGCAAAAGATAGAACTGTTCGTTGGCAGTAACTAAGCTGGTTTTGTCTGCCTCCTTTTGAATCCAATTGATCGCGTTTACAAATGTGTCTCCATAGGAAGTAGAGAACTTCCCGTCTGGAACGTTATAGAGCAACCCTTCCAAGTAATATGACGGCGCCATCCCCTGGTCGAGCATTCCTTTATCGATAAGACATGATCGTAGATTCTTCAGTACGCGAATCATTGGCTTCAATCGCAGACCGGAGGACTTATGTTTGGCAGTTAAATTATCAGAATGCTGCCGCGGGTAATTTGAGATGCAGCTACTTGACTTATCGAAGAAGCAGATTCCTTCATCGTAGGACTCGTCGTACAGGCCTTTGAATTTGTAGTAACGTCTAAACGCTACACATGGCAAGACATCAGCCTTTCGGCGGTTGCCATCAGCCTTGATGGCCAACGCTTTATCACCGGGTGTGACGGCATTTGGAAAGGCCTTCTGGAGCACCGCGAGCACGTCCGCCTTGAAATCGGGGTAACAATAAATAGCCTTTGGGTACGCTGCAATCTGTGCAGCTGCTTCGGCAGGAGTGAGTGCCGCTCGATCGCTTTCGAAGCAATCGTCGAGTGTTATAACAATATCAACGTCACTCTCGGCATAGATAGTTGTATCGTTGCCATAAGATCCCTGGAGAAACACTTGGTAGCTCTTACCGGCGTACGGTGTTGTTGCCGATTCAAGTACGTTCTTGATGGTCGTGTAGGTCGCACGCGACCCGGCAATTGCCCCTTGGTGAGACCACGTTTCCAATTGAATTTCCGGAATTGCCATTGTATAGTCCTGTGCTACTTGAGAAGCTGCTCGACTTCATGTTGACGGGTAGCGAACGAATCCCGGCCACGTTGCCGCAAGATGTTGAGCTTTTTCAGATCATTCTCTAGTAGGTCAGTTGCCATCTCAGGTCGCTCAAAAGTATCGCTTATCCGGATTGTTGGGACGTCCTTGAACAGGATGCTTCTAAGCTGGTCCATGGACTGGGTGTTGATCTCAAGAGTTTTCTGTAGAAGTTGGACGCTTACAACATACTTTTTCGCAAGCCACATTGGGAGTGATGGCTTCGGTTCGGGATACACGCCCACTCCGACGTTTAGTACCCGCACGTTCGTACGCTCTTTCTTAAGAGCCTCAACCGCATCTGCTATTGCGTAGAGTGTCGGGTTATTCGCACAATAGCCGCCGTCGATTAGCTCGACGTGATCACCAGCAGAGGTTGTGATATGTTTGCGCAGGAAAAATGGATAGGCTGAACACGAAGCCTCAACAGCCTCAGCGATGGTAACGCCAAAGCCCGGAGTGAACGTGCCCTTGAGACCGTGGGCCTGTGCGATGCTCCCCTTGAAGATCATCGGCCGTTCAGTCAGCCACTTCGCAGCGACTATTCCTATACCTGTCTTGACGTCTTTGAACGTTCGCGTACCGAAAACCTCCGAAACCAGCTTAGAGAGTGCGGCTGTTCTTCCTGATGGAGTTCGTTCGCCCATGACGACAGGAACATGTGTCTTGTAAAGTTCATGGATCTCATCGATGGTGTGACCGAGTGCGATAAGTGAGGCAATGATGGCTCCGGTGCTTGTGCCAAAGACAATGTCGAATCGACGATACAAGGGGCACTCAAGCATCGCCTCTACTTCTTTGAGAACACCCAGGGTGTAGAAACCCTTGGCACCTCCGCCGTCGAGTGCGAGAACTCGGCAGATTCCATCAGGCTCATACGAGCGAGTTAATGAGGATTTTGGCATTTCGTTTCTTATACGTTCCATTATAGCGAATAACAGGCGAAAAGTTCCAATTCAACGAATCCAGCGGTAACCCCATGCGGGAGTATGGACTTACATCAAAAAGTAGGGAGCTATATATTTGACTCCCTTATTGGGTTGAGCTAGATGAAACAGACGGCGTGGTCAGCGTGTGGTAGTGTGCTCTCATGGCCGAGGAAATCAACTGTTTACGATGTGGTTCGCCTATGAAACTGGACGCACAACCCTACGCGCTCCCATACTTGATTTCGCCCGTTAACGACCCTGACCACAAAACGGTGTCAATGAGTGAGTCGCGGATGCTTCAACTATTTCTATGCTCGAACCGCGAATGTCGGACCACCGAAGTGAAGGTGCCTGATGGATGGCCAGCAATTGTGCCCGGTCAGCGTTAATCACTCTGATCACGTCAATAAGGCTAAGGGTTTCAGCAAGGGGTTGCAGATGAGTTGGCACTTCGGGTTTCATTCAATCTCCAATAGAAAACCCGCCTTCACCTTTTGACTTGGGTTGCGGCCTGTAGGCCAGCACCGCGTCGGTGATCGTATTCAATACGTCCGGTATGACCTTCTCTGTACTCTTCATGCCGTCAACCTCGCATAGGTGAGGCGCTTGCCATTTTCAACCACTTTACGCTACAGGACTACAATCAGGTAAAAGGTACTGAGGGAGTTTGTCTATATGCCCACTGATAAGGAAACAATGACGCTGTGCTGCGACGAGTGCGGAGCGGATAAGGTCATCACTCCAGACGATCTTAACGACAGTAGTGTAATCATCTGCGATGTGTGTGGTGTTGCACTTGGGGAGTGGGGAAGCGTGAAAGAGGACATGCTGAAGATGATTGCTAAACTCAGTCAGAGTCCCTTCGGGGATGCGTTCAGCGGTAGCGAAAGCACCAAGTTCACGAAGTCTGACCTTTGAAGGAAACCCATCGAATACTACTTTCCCAAGTCTGATCCTCATTCACTTTTCTCCTAACCCTTACTCTTACTCAAATGGTGATTTATCAAAATTGCACTGACCCTATTCTCAATGCTGCCCTTTATCTGCCACGCGCAAACAGTGCCGACAGTCAAGGGTCACAAACTGGGTGAGAGCCTTCAGCAGTTTGTGGGCAATTCCAATGCCACAACAAAACATTTGGTTCAATGGTGCGGAGCGGACCAGACAGGTTCTCCAATGTGTATGAACATCACAAGTATTCTTGCGAAACCTGATTCTGCGCCTGTGCTGCTGAGCGTACATTGCGATGAAACCGGAGCAGACAAGATGGAAGATTTCCCCGGAAGTCGCACTTCCGTGCAAAAGGACATTTATGTCAGCTATTGGTGTACCGATTTCAACGGAGATGCGACATTTGAGGGCAGCAAGCTGGTTAGTATTCGGACAGAAATCTGGAGTCCTTGGCGTGAAGCATACAGCACTCTGTTCGCAAAATTTGGTAAACCTGCCACCATCCAAGACCAAGTGCTTCAGAATGGCTTCGGCGCAACATTTCATGCAACCAAAGGCTTATGGGTCACCAAAGGTTACACGGTCAATGCAGAAGAACTCTTCAGTGTAAACGGACTCAATAGGTATGTCTCTATTGAAATGGCGACGCCAGCGTATGCCCGTGAGAAAGCACAAGAGCTAAAGAAATCTCAAGCGCGCGCGCTTGACTAAAGACTAGGATCAAGTAGACGGCACAGGATTGGACAACGCCGTCTACTCTGAAACCAAGAAAGGACCACCCGATGATTCCATCGGCTTTCGTGCCACCAACGAATGTGGCAAAACTATTTCCAATTAAATTTCCACCTTGACCTGACCCCGTTGTTCGTCCGATTCGGTGTATGAAATCATACCCCACATTTTTCTGCTTTTCTTTCTCAGTTAGAGATCTCTTGGTCGTGGATCAGCCGTGTCAAGGCCGGAGCGAAGCGGAGCCCGTCAGGGTCGCCTTGATGCGGCTGATCCACGACCATACTCTTTGCTTCTGAAAGAGAAGCAGCCTGCCACTGCCGCGCGAACTCATCCGGCGTTCTGTAGGCAGGGGAGCTGTGCGGCCGGCGCGAGTTGTATTCCGTCTTCCACGCCGATACCTTTCGCCGTGCATCGAACAGATTCCAGAACCAGCTTGTGTTCAGGCACTCATCGCGCAGCTTTCCGTTGAAGCTCTCCATGCCTCCGTTCTGTGTCGGCTTGCCTGGTTGGATATGCACCAGGTCGATCTTCCATTCGATAGCCCACGCCAGATAATGCCGGGAAGTTAGTTCGGGCCCATTATCACTTCGAATTGATTGCGGTTTTCCGTATGCAGCGATCGCGTGTTCGAGCACGCGAGTGACGCGCCTACTGGGGAAACTCGTCGCAACTTCTAACGCCAAGCACTGACGGGTGAAAGAATCGATCACACCGAAGACTCTGAACCGTTGCCCTGCCGAGGTTACATCGCTGGCAAAGTCCAGGGCCCATTCCTGGTTGGGCGCCGTCAGCACGGACCGCGGCTGGAGCGTGCGCCGCAGATGCTTGCGCCGCGTGCGCTTCACGCTCAGACCAAGCTCGCGATACACGCGCTGCACCTTCTTATGGTTCACTCCCATCTCCTTGTGCAGGTACAAATGCAGGCGTCGATAGCCAAAGCGCGGATGCTCCCGCGCCAGCTCGCGCAGCCGCTCCTCAATCTGGCTATCGTCTCTCCGGCTCCGATAACGGCCGCTCGATCTCGGTAGCGCCAGCAGCTCGAGAGGGGGGAGACAGACGTGGCGCTCGCTGGACTTGAACTCTTCCAGCAAGCGCCGTACTTCCGATCTCCGCTCTACGAGCCCAGGGAGTTTTTTCGGATCACCGACTGGAGCATATCCTTGTCCAGGCTCAGATCGGCCACCAGCTTCTTCAACCGAGCGTTCTCGTCGCGCAGGTGCTTGACCTCTTCGGCCTCGCTTACTTCCATCCCGCCGTACTTCGCCTTCCAGGCATAGATCGTGTGCTTGCTGACGCCCTGTTCCCGAGCCACATCATCGACCGTGCGACCTGCCTCAACCTGCTTCAGCGCAGCAATCATCTGCGCCTCCGTGTGCTTGCTTCGGCTCATCCGTCCTACCCCTTCCTTCGTCCAAATCGTATTCCGAAATGGACGGATTCAGGGGGTCAGGTCAACCTGACACACTTGCATCTTTTGAGATGGTTAAGAAAACCCTCGACGCTGCCTCTTCAAGCCCACAAGCAATTGCTTACCGTGATGCAATGAAGAAAGTAGAAAAGTTGGCAAAACAGATTGCAGCGAGACCATCGCTGTATGAACTCCTGTTTCCTGCTTCTTAACCAATGCCCCAACCGGAAAACCCAGTACGGCATCAACGTGCTGGGTTTTTCGGACTAGCCAAGGGAGTCAAGTATATAATTCCCAAAAAGTATTCCAACCATTTTTAACAGCGATGATGAAGGTTGTAAAGTTTTCGGAGGTCCATTGGGTTCCCCCTGTCCCGATAAGGTCCGTTACTCCGTTCTGGCAGCGAAGGGAAGAAAATGGAACATTAAGCAGATATGTGATGATCGCTGGAACCGTTACCGCGTAGTCGCCAATGAAAAGGGTGTCGGGAACATTATGGAGCGCACATTCGATGCAGTATGAAGGAGCGACGCCCTCGGCGAGAAATCCATTGTCAATCAGATAGTTTCGAAAGTTCTTAAAGATTCGGATAGTGGGTTTGTAGCGCCCCCCGGTCCGCGTTGCTGAGTTCTTATCTTCGCCGCGCTCCTTGTGGTACTTGGGATAATTGACGACGGGGTTGTTCGACGAGTCGAAGAATTTGATGCCCCAGTGAGCCATGGCATCGCGTTCGTTCGGGAAGGTAGCGTATCGCCGGAATTGCATCGCCGGAACTACATCCGCCGGCTTGAGACCATTGCCGATCGTGACTTTAATTGCCTTCGTTCCAGGATTCACTGCACCGTTTCCGTAGTGTGCACGCAGAGCCTTTAGAACGTCATCACGGAGATTGGTCCAGTTGTAGGTCGCCGTAACAAACCCCGACGACGCATGGATTTGCCGCTCCGCTGCTGTTAGGCTCGAAACGTCCTCATAGAACGTGGTCGAGTAAAGAACAACCACATCAATGTCGCTGTCTCCATAAATATTGGTAGAGTTCCCATACGATCCCTGTAAATATATGTCGAGTCCCAAGTCAGCGACTGGAGAAGTTGATTTCAGTAGAGCGTGGCGGATGCTAGCATAGGCCGCGGCTGAGATGGTGAGCGCGCCCGGATTGGCCCACGTTTCGAGTTTAGCTTTCGGAATTGCCATTGTTGCCTTTGAATAGAATCGTACTCCGGAACGTCAGACAGTCAAAGGCCAGGGAAAGGCCTCAACCGAAGCGGCCGGGCATGATCGCCTCACGCGCTCTCTTGGTATAGATACTTTTGGAATCCCACGAACACTTTGCTAATTTCCTCAGGCACGCCAAGGTCCTTGATGGTAAGCGTGATTTGCTGGCCGTCTTGACGAAGAGTGGATTCCGTGTGGGATAGGACAGTATGTGTCCACGATCTCTGCAAGTGGACACAACCGGTCGCAGAAGATGTGAGTTTCAGTTCTGGGGAGCCTTCACTTCGTCGACGTAGACATCATCGATGGTGGCGCTGGCGATAGCCAGATCGAGGCGGGCGAGTAGTTGCTTGAAGGTTTCGTCTTTACGGCGGCGGAGCATGGCCAGGGTGTGACGTCCTTCTGCGGCGATGGCAACGGCTCCGACAGGTTCCATATAACCGATCACGATCTGACCACGTGCCGTGAACGCGGAGATGTTGGGATAGGTGGAGATCGGCAACAGGGAGTTTTCGTACTCGGGCAGGTCTATGCGGCTTGCTGTAGTATGGGGCCGAGTTTTCCGGCGACCTTCCATGGCAGCAACTCCTCGATGTGTTTGATCGGGTGCTCGCCGATCCGGGAGAGCACGTATCGCAGGTAAGCTTCAGGGTCCAGGCCGTTCAAGCGCGCCGTTCCAATCAGACTATAGAGGATGGCCGCCCGCCGTGCTCCGGCATCCGAACCAGCGAAAAGATAATTCCGTCTGCCAATGGCCACTGGCCTCAGCGCTCGCTCAGCGATCATGTTATCAATTTCGATGCGGCCATCATCGAGATAGCGCGCCAGCGCGTCCCAAAGGCCGAGAGCGTAGTGAATGGCAGCGGCAGTTTCGGACTTCGGTGCCAGTTGGGTGAGAGCTTGTTCCAGCCATCGTCGCATGTCGTCGAACAATGGCCTGGCCCGCTCCGACCGAATAGCGCGGCGTTCGTCGGCCGATTTTCCCTTGATTTCCTTTTCGATCTGGTAAAGGGCGCGGATGCGCTCCACAGCCTCGGTGGCAATCGGCGACTGGTGCGCCTTCATCAGGTCAAAGAAGTTGCGTCTTATATGAGCCATGCATGGAGCTTCCTGAATCGCTCCACTCTGATACAGCTTATTAAAGCCGGCGAATGCGTCGGCTTGAAGAATGCCCTCGAACTTGGCTAGATGACTTTGCGGATGTTCACCCTTGCGATCAGGCGAGTATGCGAACCATACGGCAGGCGCTCGGCTGTCGCCGGCAGGCCGGTTGTCGCGGACATAGGTCCAGAAGCGGCCGGTTTTCGTTTTGCCTGTTCCTGGCGCAAGCACCGGCAGAGGAGTATCGTCCCCATGCAGCTTCTCGGTATCCAGCACGTAGCGGCGCAGAACCTCGGCCACCGGCTCGAGCAGCGCCGCAGCCTCGCCTACCCAGCGGGCAAGGATGGAGCGATCCAGGTCAACTCCTTCACGCGCGAAAATCTGGGACTGGCGATGCAACGGGGTGTGGTCCGCAAATTTGGCCGTGATCACATGCGCCAGCAAGCCGGGTCCGGGAAGGCCGCGATCGAGAACGCGTTCCGGAGCCGGTGCCTGCACCACCGTGGAGCACTTCCTGCAGCTCATCTTCGGACGCACATGACGGATCACGAAGAAGCTGGCCGGCATGTACTCCAGCATCTCCGATATATCTTCGGCGAACTTGCGCAGCTCTCCGTTGCAGCAGGGGCATGTGGTGTGCTCGGGGAAATGAGTTCTGACTTCGCGTGGCAAGTGCGGAGGAAGAGCGCGACTCTTGCGGGGAGGGTGAGTAGTCTTGTCCTCGCTCGTTTGCGGCGGCACCTGCACAACCGGCTGGGCCTCGATCACGGTTCCGCTCAAGCTCAGCATCAGTTGGTCCGCGTTGATCGCCGCCTTTTCAGACTTGGGACCAAAGTGCTGGCGCTGCAGCTTGGCAACCATCAATTCCAAATGCTCGATTCGGTCCATCTGCGCGAGCACCAGCTTGCTCAATGCCGACGCGCCCATCTTCTCTAACTCGTTCTGACGGGCGTGCACACAGACCATGAGCGCAGTATGTCATGAACATCGCTGCAGCACTGATGAAATCAGCATGGTTGTAAACGATTAGTTATCGCTGAATCTTATACTGCCATGCGCGGCTGCCAGGTGCGATCCGGCTGCCTCCAGTCGATGCCCTCGCATAACATCGAAAGCTGTGCACGCGTCAACGACACTGTTCCGCTGGTTGCCTGCGGCCATACAAACTTGCCGCGGTCAAGGCGCTTTTGTAGAAGACAAACTCCATCGCCGTCGTGCCAAAGAACTTTTATGAGGTCTCCTCGCCGGCCCCGAAAAAGGAAAACTTGGCCAGACAAAGGACTCTTATCCAGCGTGCTCTGCACCAGGCCGCACAGGCTGGTGTGCCCGCGGCGCATATCTGTGATGCCAGCAACCAGCCAGATCTGCGTGTTGGCCGGGATCATCCGCGCAAGCTCTCCACTACAGCGCGAACGATAGCGGCGTCAACAGCACCTTCCAAGCTGACAAGTGTGCGGCCGGGGAACTCGATGTTGATCGTCACTCCGGGCGCCGGGCTCGTAACCTCTTCTGGCTCTGTCTCTGCCGGCTGCTCATCGCTCACCGAGACCGGCAACAGCCGTACCTGCTGCTCTGCGCCCCCGTTCCCCAACTGCCCCGCTCGGTAAAGCTTCCTCCAGTAGAAGACCTGGTTCGCGTTTACACCATGCTCCCGAGCCACGGACGCAACTGACAAACCTGACGACAATGTCTGCTCTACAATCTGCCGCTTTTCCTGAGGCGTCCGGTAGCGCCGCCGGCCCTCACCAACCTCCAAATCAACACCCATCCAGACTCCTTCGCGGAACAGCAGCTACCGCGAATCGAGCTTGACTCCTTTAAGGGCTATCAACAAGGCGGCCAGAAAATGACGCTTACCCTTGATGGCATCGGAAATGGAATTGAAATACTTCAAACGGAGCAACGGAGTCAATTTCTCCTGGGCAAGTTCGTCCAGCCGAACCGCCTGAACAACGACTACTACCAGCTTGTCTCAAGCTCGAATAGCGCCCGTAGGTATAACCCTTTGGCAGTTCTCAAGTAGCGATACGGAATCCGTGATGTGGGTTTCCCGGTTTTTCTCACAACCGGGTGTGAAAGGCTGCTTTTCAGTCGTTCTGCGTGAATTCCCTCGCACAAGCGGAAAACGGACGGGTAGTTATTCTGCAAGCGCGTGCTGGTGAGCACAGATCCGATGCTCCCCAACTGATATGTCCCTAATGAGGGGTCGTGCAGATATAGCCGACTGAGCAACCGATCATTGAACACATCTGCCGCATTAACAAATGCGGTCACATTGGTATCGCTGAGTGCTCTCATTTGTACTGCTAACTTTTCTGCATGGCGATACGTCGAGCCAAATATCGAGCGCCAATTGACCCTCGATGACTTTCCGGTAAGTCGAGCCATACTCCAAGCAATTCCGCAGGATCGCCCCGGCACGCGCGTCAAAATACCGAATTGACGCAACGCCTTGCCGCCTGAATGTTGGATGGTGCGCAGTGGAGGCAACACGCTTACGCTCAAGAGAGCAGCTTGCTGTGCCGCCGCTAGACTCACGTCAGGGTTTGGATCTCGGAGAGCCTCATTCGTCATACTCTCCAGCGGTGTCGTTCCATAGTGTTGAACGTTGATGGCTGACACCAACTGAGCACGCACCCACCATTCCCGCACTGTATGAATGGCGTATCGCGTTTGATTGATGTTCAACCATCCATCACGGATTAAACGCTTCCCCGACTCGGCCTTCAGTTCAGGGCTGAGGGTGGCCGGACGCCACTGAACTTTTAAGAGTCTATTGAGAGCGCGTGAATCGACGTCGCTGAGCCTTCCATCAAGCACGGTGAGCCAAGCAGCGGTGACGTGCTCATATAATTGTTGGCCACGGACCCGCGCCATCAGCTGTTTGGATACAGATTTTGGGAGCTTTTGATATCGCTTAAAATATCGCACAATCGAAGGCACAAGATCTGGACGTGTTGCGCTAATGGTCAGCATTCGGGTGTTCAATTTCGAAGAAGGCAGGGCGTGGGCTAAAAGAAATTTGAAGCGAGTTTCATCTTCGATTTTCACGATAGGAGTAAGCCTGGGGCTCAGTTTTATAATCCGCTTCGCGAGCTTGCCTTGATCTACGATTGCCCCCTTCACGGTCGCTTCTGTCGGATTGCTTATGGACTTGAGTTCCTTGTCGATATTCGTCACGCGGTGGATATCGATCTTGGCGGCCTGAGGAAACAGCCCAATGTCCTTACTGAGTCGATCGAGTCGGATCAGCATTCGACGCAACTCAACTTCCTTTGTTGCGAACAAACGGATGTCGTCCACATATCTTAGATAAACCAAATTCGCCTTCGACCCATAGTGTTGATCGAAGTGTCGCAACACAACCTCTGCAATCAGCCCGGAGCCAAGTGGACCTTGTGGAATGCCGTGGTGCTGATAAATACGGCGGTCGTTTGCGGTCCACCTGCTTAGACAATTAGAAAGGAAATCGCAAAACTCCTGTTCGATTCCAAGCTGTTTCAGGAAATGGCATAACACTCCGTGGTCAAGACTGTCGTAACAAGCAGTGAGATCAAAACTCGCAGCGTACACCAAACCCCGATTGAAGGCTGCGCGTGTTTCTTGATTGAATGCCTTGTAGCCGTCGTTCCATCGACGATAAAACCACTGGCTGGTTTTCCCTGCATAGATGTGACCGAATGTCTGCGTCAGATAGCTATTCCGCATCTTTGGTGCGAGACGCTCCGCGATTACATTCACCAACGCCTGGTAGACGATCTGATCTTCAACGGTAAGGATCGTATATGGACGGAGAATTCCGGACTTCTTTGGTATGAGGAATTTGCACGAGTGGCTAGGTTCATAAAAACCACGCTGGAGTCGTTGCTGAAGGTCATCGATAATGAGGTCATCGGCAACCGCAAAGCGAGAATAGAATTCTGAGCAATAGCGCTTGTACGTTGGATCGGGGTTGTTCCTAATCCACCTCCATGCGCGGTCTAGATTGTTGCGGTCTTGGAAGTCGCCGAATGCGGTCATGGTTGTGTTGGAAGGCCAGTCTCTCCATACCGATGAACAGACACCCCCCACTTTCCAATCTGGAATTCTTGGTGGGCCTAAGGTAACGCCCCAAGAATGCAGACTCTAAGGGTTTTAGTGGAATCCTCCAAATCATATGCCTGTAAGCACCACTCGTCCAGAAGACTGAAGTCATTGGAAAATGCATGAGGGGCCAACTCAATGATGGTGCACAAGATGAACTTGGAGATTTCCGCTACAGATTCGACTACAGCGACACTCCGTCACATTAATCCATCTCGTCTTCCAGCCCTATCCGCGTTGCCAGATCGAGAGTTGATCCGAATGAGCGCATCGAGCTGTTCTCGCCAGTCGAGATCGGCAATAGTGAACACAAGGCGACTCAGGACTGATCTGCCGTCTCCTGGAGTTTCGTCACTTCCCCTCCAACAAAATCGGTTCGGTCTCAAGCATCTCGACGAGCGCAAATCACCCGTGCGCTAGTCCAACCAAGTCGTGTGAAGTCCTGAGGGCAGGCGAATGATCATTGGGCATGTCTGCGGCAGAGGAGGCCGCGCGTATGCCCGCAAGAGCCAACAAACCCGTCGTTCGGAAATCATCCTCAGCTGCCGGATCTGACGTGCGGCAAATATCTGCACGTATTCTCGGGGTGGGGACGCCGCACCACTATCGATTCCCAGTGCGTCCTTGTTCCTGGCAATAACACAAATGTGTTCTGATCCATGATTCCTCCGCGCTCCGTCTTCCTTTACATGCCGTCTCGGAGGAGATTGAGCGATACTTCCCTCAATCTCCTCCATTTGCCGGAGACTGCATCATCGCCTATCCACCACGCTCCAGCATTCGATGAGATTATGAGCGGTGCGATGGTTTAAACACATCGGTGGAAACTATCGTCTGCAGCGTGTGCAGCCTAGTAACCATAATTTGCGCACTATACGTGCATTCCCAAACAGACACTCAATCTGCCGGTTCCTGTTTGGAACCTTGTAGCTGCCAATAGGTTGAGTAGCGCTGATCGCTAATCGCGAACATAGGCAATAGCGGGTATTTTGTGTTCTTGCCCCCGACGGTGAAACGTAACTCGGCTGATGCATCTGTTTGAACCCAGTCCTGCGTGTTGGCATGCGCTTGGGCCGAAACCTGTGGCAATGGATCGGGCTTCGGAAGGTCTTTGGGCTTGGTGGAGCGCCCATGAATGATTCGCATTGGTCCCCCCCTTGGCCCTTCTCCTAAATCCGCTGCAAGGACAAGGGGCCCATAAAGAGCTGCAACAATGGAGTCGTCGCCGGGCAGCGGCTCTTGCGTGAGTTTCATCGGCAGGCTGATCGCGATCGTGTCTCCATCCTGCCAGGTTCTTCTGATCGCAAGATAGGATCCAGGATCGGCACTAGCCTCAAGCGGACAGCCGTTGATCTTCACCTGCGCATCTTGGGTCCAACTGGGAGTTCGTATATGGATGGTGCGCTGAGCTGGACGAGAAGTTGCGATCTTGATTGTCGTACCCTGCTCGCGAGGAAACCGTGTGACCTGCTCGAGCGTCATGTTTTCGTCTTTCCATTCGAGCGTGGATGCGACGAACTGATTGACGTAAATATCTCTGCCGCAATGGAAATAGATTGTGTGAATGAATTTGGCGAACTCTTCGGCCCCCGTCCCCGTGCAACACCAGAAGGATTCATCGGCGGAGTTATAAGCACGCCAGTAGCCTGCGGCGAGAGGAAAGAAGTACTGCTTAAGGCCTTGCGCATTCTGCGTCCCGAGCCGGCAGTTGAACAAAGCTCGCTCGTAAGCGTCCATCCACCGCGCGTCGGCGGTCCAGCCGAAAACGAGGCGCTGGAGTTTCATTAGGTTGTACGCGATGCAGCACTCCGCGTTTGCCCAAGCCAGTGTCTCTTTGAGCTGATTGGGCGGCGTTTCCCAGTGCTCATTAGTACTTGTGTTGCCGATGGAGTAGTTACGCGCGGCAAGAACCTCAGTGAGGAAATACTCGGCAATGCCGCGATAGCGGCGATCGCCGGTAACCTCATACGTGCGGGCAGCGCCAATAATCTTAGGCACATTTGTGTTTGCATGGAGGCCTTGTAACTCATCACGCCTCGCGGCGAGCGGATCGAGAAAGTCATGTTGCTCGAAGAGATGAGCAGCGCTGAGATAACGCTCCTTCTTTGTCACCGCGGCGAGATTGACGAGGACTTCGTTCATGCCGCCGTACTCAGTTCGCAGCATACGTGCGCGTTGATCGGTGCTGAACCCTGACATGAACCCATGCGCCCATTCGCCCATACCCTCAACGATCTGCAGCGCGTCGGAATTGCCGGTGCAGAGAAACATGTCGAGTAGCCCGGCCATGATTTTGTGGTAGGTGTAGAAGGGCGCCCAGACGGGTTTCCCCCGCGCCAGGTGTTCGAAGAGATCCGTGGGGAAGGCGCTCAGGTACCCGTTTCCCATCTTCTTTTGGCATGCGCCAAGGCCGGAGACGAGCGCATCGCCACTGCGTTTGAGTTCCGGATTCCCCGAACAAGCCGAAGCCAGCGCTACTGCAGAAAGAAAGTGCCCTCCGGCGAAATGCCCGCGCAGCTCGCAGCCTGGGTCTTCCCAGCCACCATAGGGAGTGACGCTGGACGAAATGCCAGCCGTGAGTCTGAAGGAATGAAGCAAGCGATCGACCGTTAGGGAGTCGAGGTAGCGCGCATTGATCTCTTCCTGTTCCTTGAAAATTCCGGAAGTCAGCCGAACCGAGGCAAGAGGAAAAGGGACTAGTCGCACGCTGGCTTCCGCAACTGGTTCACCGTACAGGATGCGAGTGGATGCGGAGGTTGATGCGACGGCGGCGCTGACGACGGCACTTGTCTTCAAGAAGGAACGACGGGAATAGCGCGGCATATTTGAACCTACCGGTTTGCATTCGTCTTGTTGTGCTTCCGAACTGCACGGTCGAATCATTTCAATGGAGGCTGTCCCATGGATGCTCAGACCCCGGTACCTGGTCATTTTGAAAAGAAGGGAGCCGCACACTCAAACCGCGGCTCCCTGATCAGGAGGCATCAGTGAAAAACTTTGCGTGCTGCAGATCCAAGGCAGGTCCGCTTGAACGGGCAAAATTCCGACTCCTGCCGTCTGAGGAGTCCGGATTCGCAATCGAGTCTAGGGCCGTCCATTCACGCTAATCTCGCCATCCGGCGTGTGGAGACCCCAGCAGTCGTGATCTCAGCACACTGAAAGAACTCTATTCCTTATCGGGAAGAAGCCTAGGTGTGCCAGCGCGCAATGCGCAAGTAATTCACAGTATTGATACGGTATCTGTCAATAAATTCGCGAGTAGTCAATGAATCCCGTTCTGCAAATCGAAATCCATACGAGTTAATCCTGTTCCCCACAACACTATCATAATTGGGGATAGCATCTCAGATTGCGGTGTTGTCATCCAAGGTCAGAAGGAGTAGCCTCGAGTTGCAGCTTCAACGGGGGACGACCCGAGGCATGAACGGATTTGTTTGCGCATTTTCAGCGGGAGTGGGACGCTGATGGCAAAGGCGCCGGAGCTTCAGGAGACGCGCATCCATTCGAGTCATCCGGATCCTAGCGATGCGGATCGACGGCGAGCGATTCTTGAAGAGCTCGAGCGAGTTCTGAATGGCAAGCATTTTCGAAATTCGGGCCGCGCGAAGCAATTCCTTCAGTTCATCGTCAAACGGACCCTTGATGGTCACGCTGAGGATCTGAAGGAACGAACAATTGGGACAGAACTGTTCCAACGTTCCCCCGACTACTCAACCGGGGACGATCCTGTCGTTCGTGTTCAGGCCGGTCTGGTGCGGCGAAGGCTGGAGCATCACTACCAAGAACCGCAGGAGAGCTCGTCGGTTCGGATCGAATTGCCGCTCGGATCATATGCTCCCGAGTTCCAGTGGCTGACCTCGGCCTCCTCGTCGGAAGCCCAAGCCCCTGTGGTTGAAAGCCTCTCGGCCGGTTCGGGATTGAGGAAGAGCTTTCTCAACCCAAAGTCTCTTGCTGGTTTCATTCTCGTCGCGGCCATAGTCCTGACGGCTGGCATTGTCCAGCTTAAGTTGCACCGAACTGAAACGCGGAAATCTGCCTTGGAGAGGTTTTGGGCTCCCGCCGTCACCTCGCAACAGCCGGTCTTGCTTTGCCTTGCCGATGCCATAAACTACCGACCAAAGCCGGAACTTTATGATAAATATGAACATTCACATCCAGGTACCTTCGCCACTCAAACTCAAAGGGCGAACGTGCCGTTTCCGTTGGATCCATCCGAGAAGATCAGATGGGGCGATCTGGCGCTCATTACCGAATGGGGCATCACAAGAGGTGATTTAGCAACTGCGGTGAAACTCGCCGCATTCTTTGGGAAGATCGGCAAGCCGGTTGATCTAAGGGTTGAATCGGAGTACTCGTATCGCGATCTCCGCGATGCCCCTGCGATTCTGGTAGGCGCGTTCAATAACGAGTGGACAATGAATCTCGTTTCGGATCTTCGCTTCACCTTTGCCGAGGACAGCAGCGGCATTCGCATCTCGGACAAGAACATACCCGGACGCTTTTGGCCCCCGTTGCCCCGTACTTCCGCACAGGACTTTGCCATCGTGAGCAGGCTCAAGGACTCCAGAACTGGTCAATTTACGGTGATTATCGCGGGACTCACGAGTCGGGGGACCGAGGCTGCTGCCGAGTTCGTGGCCAATCCAAGCGACTTGGAGGCGGGACTGAAGGGAGCACCGCCCGACTGGACGGTCAGGAACCTTGAACTTGTGATTGAGACAGATGTTATCCAGGGCGTTTCGGGTCCGCCGCATGTCGTCGCCTCCTACTATTGGTAGACCCAACCGATCTCCCTTGATCCGATGAGATGAGGCCAAGCAAGCCCATCTAGCTGTTTCACCTTTCCGCTTTGCACACCGCATTAAGATTGGTCTCGCTTCTAAATTTCGTGCTTTGCGGTTCGCATCACATCCTTCGCCGCAGCCGCGTGCCTGGCTGCCTCTGCTGAAGGAAGCGGAGGAGTCTAGATCAAGTCATTGTCTATAAACAACATGCAACGACTGTTTTTGTATGTATTCCGTAAATGACTCCGTATATTACTTGGCCGCGGCTACGTGCGCTCTATACGGTAGCGAACTGATCAGGATCGGTCCACTTTTAGGTACCGAAAAGGGAAGGGTCAGGTCCGAGCTTACCGCACACTGCCGGGGTAGATTCCAAGAGCCCCACTGTGCGGGGCACCTTTAGGGGTAAAAGACTTGAAGGCGTTTCTCTCAGAGGGAGCTGGCTTCACTGGGTAAGCGTTTACCCGGCTGCGCTTTCTTGCGACTAGATCGAAGAACGGCGTGGGAGCCAATCCCTGCAGGCAATGCGAAGCCTCACCGTAACTGGAACCATCTTCTAGGAGACAAAAATGACCAGAGCTAGACATGTGGCGCGAATCTCGGTCGTCGCATTCATCGTCCTCTTTTGCGGAGGGTTGTCCTCGATTGCTCAATTCTTGAGCGGAATTGAGGGAACGGTTCGCGATAAATCCGGAGCCGCAATTGCGGGGGCGAAGGTTGTTGTAACCAATTCGAGCCTCGGGGTATCAAAGGCCGTAATCACCGACGAGGCTGGGTATTTCAGACTCGACAGTATCGCTGCATCCACGTACGCGATTGAGATCCAAATGGAGGGTTTCAACACCTGGCAGGACCCGCATTTCGTCCTGCAGGTTGGTCAAACCCGAACACTCGCACCCGTTCTTGAAGTTGGCACAGTTTCCACGAGCGTGACGGTATCGGCCTCGGAGATCGCTCTCAATCTCGCTTCGCCCACGACAGGTGCCGTTATCTCTGAGACCACGCTGGCGACAACTCCTCTAACTGGGCAAAACGTGTACGGTCTGGCAGCTCTTACGCCTGGATTGACCGGAAACGCAGTGACTTCCGGAGACAACTACACCAACGAATACGCGATTAACATCAATGCCGCCGGTCTGCGCCAAGAGATGAACGGTTACATGATTGACGGCGCGTACAGCGATACACCGTCTAGAGGAGGTGGCACGTCGATTTCCCCAAATCCTGAAATTGTGGAATCGATGAAAGTTGAGACCAACACTTTTGATGCTGAAAAAGGCAGGAATGCAGGCGCCACTGTCGATGTTTTCACGAAGTCGGGGTCCAATGACATTCACGGAGCATTCGACTACTACTTCACCAATGACTCACTTCAATCGCTGACTCATTTCCAGAAATCACTAGCACCGTCGCAGCGCAACGAGTACAGTTTCGTGATGGGCGGGCCGGCCATCACGAATAAGCTGTTCTGGTTCGGAGCGATCGACGTTCTTCGGTCGAGCACTGCAAGTTCCTATCAAACTACTGTAGAAACACAGGACTTTGATAATTGGGCGAAAGCCAACCTTCCCAACAGCTTGGGGACGCAGGCTCTCTTAATGGCACCTCCTCAGGCCTTTCCCACCAGTGGCTTCCTCACGGTAGGCCAACTGACCGGGAGCTACTATCCGAGTCCCGCAGGAATTCCATCGACACTGAATGCGCTCGGAACAACAAACATCAATTACACCATTCCCAAGAATGGATATCAGTGGAATGTTCGCGGGGACTATTACCACGGTCAGAGCGACCGGGTCTATGTCGATGCAATGCGCATGACGAATACTGGGCAGGGCACGACAGGACGGCCGGCGCTCGATCTCGCGCAATTCAACAGCTCGGACTTCGTGAACGTCGATTGGACGCATACGTTTTCGTCGCACCTCTTGAATGAAGCTGGCGCGAATATGATCCGTCCTTACGGTCAAAACGGAGGAAGACCCGCATTTGTTATCCCGTTTGTCAATGTGACAGGGATGTCCGGATTCTCGAACTGGGGCCCTGGCAACTTCTCCCAGACAACGGTCGGTTGGCGCGACATTCTGACGGATACCGTCAGAACGCATACCCTTCGATTCGGACTCGAGCAGGACAATATTCGTGAAGCGGATGAGCAGCAAACTGGTGCCGGGGCCCGCCCAACGTACAACTTCAATAGCCTTCTCGACTTTGTGCAGGGTTTGCCCTTTTCAGAAACTGGATCGCCGGTCGACTTGACCACGCATTCTCTTGCGCATTACGTCTATGCACGTCGTGCGCTCTACACTGGTGTCTTCGCCCAAGATGATTGGAAGCTCATCCGGCGATTCACGCTTAACCTTGGCGTCCGCTATGACAACGTTGCTCACCTCTTCGCAATCAAGAGTCCTCGTTTGACTAACTTCACGCTCGGCGAAGGATCGACAATCAATGCCCGGGTTGCGAGCGGTGTGGTTGCCTACACAGCTCATGATTATTTCGTGAATCATAATCCGTGGTACATCACGCCCCGCGTCGGCTTTGCATGGGATCTTTTTGGAGACGGAAAGACCTCTCTCCGCGGCGGCGTTGCGATGTTTGCAGATCAACCGCCCTTCATCCAATTCACCGCGCAAACCGGCAACCCACCTCTCATCTTCACCCCTTCACTCAACGTACAACGAGGCCAGACGCCGGTGTTTCAATTTTGCGGACCGCCTTCTGGCTTTAACATATCGTGTCCGGTGGTTGATACGAGCAATGTGACCGTGAATTCCAGTGGCGGCATTCTGATCAACGGTGTCCTCAACAAGGCAGGGGTAACCGGCTACGATCCAGGTTCGACGATGGCACAAGTCTTCGATTGGACACTAAGTCTGCAGAGGCAAGTGCTTCAGAACCTGGTCGTCGAGGTAAACTACTCAGCATCTGCAGGCCACCACCTGCCGGTTCTGACGAACTCCAATATCAATCGCTTCGCAGGGGATCTGGTTGTCAATAAAGGGGCGTCGGTGGGACTCAATCCAAACTTCGGCACCATTAACTATGGATCGACCGATGCCAATTCTATTGGGCACTATGGCTCTGTTTCCGTGACTCAGCGGGCGACACACGGCCTTACTCTCGGTGGAATCTACACGTACGGCAAATCCCTCGATCCATTTAGCTCGTCGGGTTCGCTGGATAGTGGATCGATCACGACAACCACCCCTGTCATTCAATCCTTCAACTTGAAAGCACAAAGAGGAAGATCAGATTTTGACATTCGACAGCAGTTTTCGGCTAACGGGACATGGACCTTACCAAGCAACTACAACAGGATCGTAGTTAGAAACGTCTTGGGAGGATGGCAATTCGGCGGGGTTTGGATCTTGCAGACGGGTTTGCCTTTCACCGTCTACACCACGGGCGCATTTAAGCCCGTATTCGACCAGGCTGGAAATGTTGTTGGGAACACAGGAGGTGACTACAACGCTGATGGATACAACTGGGATGTTCCCAACGTCCCCTCTTTCGGAGCTCATCTTTCAGGGAAGAAGAAGGCAGATTACTTGAACGGCCTCTTCTCCGCCTCTAGCTTCCCGTCGCCAACGCTGGGCAACGAGGGAAACCTTGGCCGCAACACCTACGACCGGCCCGGCTACAACAATCTCGACTTTACTTTCGGTAAATTCTTCAACTCGCCCTGGTTCTTCGGCGAGAAGATGAAGATCGAAGCTAGAGGAGAAGTCATCAATCTTTTCAATCGGACCAATCTAAACGGAGTGACTTCGGATATGACGAGCTCATTGTTCGGACACTCAACAAGCCAACTGCCAGCACGCTATCTGCAGCTTCACTTGCGCGCCAGCTTCTAGCAGGTGATTTGTCGGAGGAGGCGGGTCGTGCCATCCCTTGGCGAGAGCCACTCAAGCTTCCTCCTTCTACTCTCATCACATTGAATGATGGTTCGTTAATTCCCCTTCGGATGCCGCTAACGATATTAATTGGCGTCTCGGCCGTGTTTCTGCCTGGCCATTTAAGCCGGCTCGTGTTCAAAGGATATGGCAGAGTAGCATGCGCAGCAGCCTCAGTCAGAGTGCAAAAGTGCATCGAATTACACTTCTAGACAAGAAAAAGGAGCACCATGCCGCGACTGGCTCTGCTCGTTTCGATTGTAGCGGCTGTTCTGGGACTTGCACGATGTCAAGAGCCCTCGGCTAGTGTTACGCAGATCAATTCCCTTATTCGTTCTGAAAAGTATGACCAGGCATTGGCGCTAGCGAAGAGCGCTTTGCGGACCCACCCGGGAGATGCGCGCTTTTGGACATTGGAAGGCATTATCTATTCCCTGAAGAAAGATCGGGAGAAAGGAATCTCGGCCTTCGGAAAGGCATTGCGACTCTCTCCCGATTTCGTTCCGGCTCTAAAGGGACAGGTGCAATTGTTTTATCTCGGGCATGATCAGAGGGCGATCCCCCTCCTTCAGCGTCTCTTAGTCTCGGATTCGAGTGATCAAATCGCACATGAGATGCTCGCTATGCTCGAGCGAGACCGGGGGGACTGCAGGGCCGCCAGTGAACAATTCCTTGCTAGCAAAGAGTCCGTCATGGACCACGCTCAATCCCTTGAAGGTTTTGGTGACTGTCTGGTACGACTAAATCAGTTTCAAGAAGCGATCCCGGTGTTTGAGAGGCTTGCGGAGTTGCGTCCTGCGTCGACCAATCCGAAATACGACTTAGCGTTTGTTCTTGTCGCGGCGAAGCAATATGAGCGGGCCCTGCAGGTCCTTGAACCATTGCTCACTCCGGGCAAAGAAGATGCAGAAATTATGAGTTTGGCATCAGAGGCGTATGAAGCTACTGGAAAGACGCCAGCCGCCGTTTCAGCTCTTCGGCAAGCCATCGTCCTAAACCCTCGCGAAGTTGAGTACTATGTTTCGTTCGCAACCATTTGTCTTGATCACGATTCCTTTGAAGTTGGGATCGATATGATGAACGCTGGACTCAGCTACAACCCCTCAAGCGCGAAGCTTTATATATCACGCGGACTTCTCTATGCCCAGCTCGCCGAGTATGACGAAGCAGAGGCCGACTTCAAACATGCGGACCAGCTTGACTCAAATCAGACCATCAGTTCGTATGCTGACGATCTTGCCGCTATGCAGCGAAATGATCCCGACAAGGCGTTGAACCGCTTGAGAACCCAACTAAAGGATCATCCTGACAGTCCTTTGCTCAATTTCTTGCTCGCAAAGTTGCTCATGATGCAAACGCCGGAGCCCGGGTCCGCTGCTTTCAACGAAGCAAAATGGTCGTCCGAACTGGCAGTCAAGTTAAAACCGTCACTTGTCGATGCGCGTGATGTTCTCGCGAGCATTTACATGGCCCTAGGTCAATATGAGTTAGCGGTGGAGCAGTCCAGACTCTCGCTCCAGTATGTTCCAAGCGATGAAACGGCCGCGTACCATCTCCTGGTGTCGCTTCGACACGCTGGTGACAAGAACGAGATACCTGAGTTGGTAAAGCACATCTCAGATCTACATCGAGAATCTCGTCAAAAAGAGTCAAATCGCAAAATGTATCGGCTCGTCGAAGGTGAGGCCGAGAGACCCTGATTTTGCTGAGACTGTCATTGTCGCCATCCTCTTCAACGGCTATCGCATACCTCAATAAATTCCGAGCTTATTTCGTAGGAAAAGTGCCAGAATGCTGTTTTGTCAACGTGTCAGCGCCGGTTGAAAATGTTTGTCCGGCGCTGACAGTTTCGCCCGATCGGCGTTTTCTGATCAGCTGCTTCGCCCTACACCCATCCTCGCCTCTTACTTTGGTCGCGGGTTGGACCGCCGAGTTGAAGCAACTAGATAAATGATTACTGGCAAGTTTACCCGATATCCTTTCGCGGAGCGCCGAATCAAGGCAACGTGCCGGAACTCAATGACCGAACATCGCCAAACCACTCGTTGAGCCAGATCCGGAACGAAAACTCGGCTTGTGGTGACCAATCCCCTGGTCCAACACCAGGGGCTCGTGGCATTTTCCTTGAGCGGAAACTTGCTGAAATCCTCGGGTTGCACTGGGGGCCTCCGCTGTCACTGCGAGCGTGTAGTCGAAATTGGTCCTCTGAAAGCTCCCAGCTTCAACAGGTCTCAAAAGGTTTCCTGAGAGAACCTCAAGGATCTCCGGGTAGAGCACCTGGTCCCAAACCAGGTTTAAGCGCATCTTGAAATCTATTTAATTCTCTAGATCGCAACTGATTTAGTTTGAGTGATTTGCAGCATCCTTGTTGAATTTTGGAGACGTTTGTTGTTTCAGGGTGCTTGGATCGAAACAAATTCGACTACATCGGTCATGGTCAGGTTCGGTCTACGCCGAGCAGGCAGATGACGCTCAGATGACGCTTCGAGCGTTTCAGCCGAGACATTGCGTTTTCGCAAGTTGGTGGTTTCCGTGAGGGAGATGATGTAATTGTTCTGCCCCCCCAAAAAAACAACGAGTGTTAATGAGGCGAGTGATGCTGCGTGTACTGATCGCCGACGACGAGCAGGTCATCGCCGATTCGCTGGCCGAGATCTTGGCCCAATATGGCTATCCAACCACCGCTGCTTATACCGGCGCGATGGCCGTTGAACTGGCTCGCAGTTTCCGGCCTGATGTCATCATTTCCGACGTGGTAATGCCTGGGATGAACGGATTCGAAGCCGGACGATTGATTCGGCAGATGTTTCCGTCCTGTCGGATCATTCTGTTTTCCGGCCAAGCGTTGATGCCGGAAATTCTGGATGCATTCAAATCTGAGCGACTGGGTTTCGAGATTCTGAGCAAGCCTGTACAACCCAAGGTGCTGCTCGCATATTTGAGCGGGGCCGTCGCCGGCTTCAATGCGTAGCTGAAAGTCCAGAATGTGCCGTGGAACCAATTCATTGCCGCAATTGTGGATCGAACAATGTTCGCCGGGCAACACTACGTTTCATCGACGTTCTCGCATTATTCGCTTTCAGATATCCCACGCGATGTCGTACCTGCATGGCTCGGAATTACGTTGGGCTTCTAATCGCAATTCACCTGGAATCTCCCCGCCGGAACTCAGCGGGCAGAGTGAAATGAAGCAATGGAGCGAGGAGCCGACCCCGGAATCGTTTGGCTGAGTTGATATTTCAGCTACGAATTCATGCTGTACTCGATGCGTGCGCCGCGGCAACGGCAGCGCTGTCCGAAAAACCGGTCCAAGTGGTGACCTTTCCTCCGCTCACGGTGAAGACATGAGCGATTGGCGTATCGATCTGTGCCCCGGTGTTACGAACTGAAGCGGTGTAGCGGCCGATTGATACCACACTGTCGTCCTGCGCGATGAACTTTTGCGGGATGACTTTGCCGTCGGTCGTCGATTCGCCAATCGCCTGAAAGAATTCCTTGATGCGGCCAGTAAAATCGCCCGCGTACGGGACCGTTTCCGGACCATAATTCACCCAATGGGCATCGGTCGAAACGTTCTCAAGTATGGTTTTAATATCTCCAGCGCTAAAAGCTGAGTAGATCGTCCGAATGAGGACGACATTGTCTTCTTCGGCCATTTTTCAAATACCTCCGCGCGGAAGTATACATCTGTCCGCGAAATCACGCAGTTGAAATTTCCAACCTCGCGCGGCAGAGTTTCCCCGGGGCGCCCTCATGGAAGTTCCCTTTTCCCGGAACGCTCCCGTTTGCCCCGCAGCCCTGGTCACATCGTCGGCATTCAGTCCATTCTCCTTCACCTAGGTACACGGGCTCTAGTCCGGGGTCGCGCTCGCCATGCGGGTTTCCATTTCCTCCGGCGAAACATCTTCGACGTGGGTGCCGATCGTCCACTTGTAGCCGAACGGATCGAGAAAAGTTCCGGAACGATCGCCGTAGAACTGATTTTTCACCGGGCGCAGGACTTCGGCTCCCGCTGCGACTGCCTGTTTTGTGAAAGTGTCGACATCATCGACGTAGAGCATCAGGCTGACCGGTGATCCATTGTGATGTTTGGGGCCGTACGCATCCATTTGCGGGGCTTCATCGGCTAGCATAATCCGAAAGTTTCCGATCTGGAGCTCGGCGTGGCCGATCCGGTCCCCCATGGGCATGCGAAAGAGTTCCTGCGCACCAAATGCCTTCCCATAGAAATCAATCGCGGACTTGGCATCCTCAAAGATGAGATAGGGGGTGATAGAGCTATATCCCTCGGGAATTGGCTTGACCATGACAAAGTCCTCCTTCCGTTGACGGGCTCATGGAACCTGCAGCTCGTTCCCGTCTCCGGCTGGGAGGCATGCTGCGATGCACTGTGGACTCCCGGTCGAGGGTTTATTGACTCCTCGATTAACACCGGACTTCAACAGCTTTTACCAAAGATCAATCCCTCTGCTCCCAAACAAGTCAAACGATTTATTGATCGGACCCCGCTGAAAGAGTCCGCTCGCATTCCGGTTCGGCTATCATTTCATTTGCGAAAATGCACGTGCGTTATTTATTCTTCGCCTGAAAACGGACTTCTATCCATCCCTTCTTTCATGGCTCTCTGCACTTTGATTCAAGGTTGGCCATCATTCAATGAGAGGCACAGCGGTACTCCGCCACGGCATAGTGCGGGGCATGCAACATGAAGAAAACTGCGAAGTTCTCGTGCGCATGTGTGAGGCGGACGGCGAAACCATGTTTACAGAGGGCATGGTCTTCGGTGCTCCCCCAAGCCTACCCGATGGAGAATATCTGGTCCATTTCGAGGGCCATGTCATGTTTGCGAAGAAGGATGGCGGGCGTTGGGTGTACTCAAATAGGATTCAACGGCTATCGCATACCTCAATAAATTCCGAGCTTATTTCGTAGGAAAAGTGCCAGAATGGTGGATGGCCGCTGCCGGACTAATGTCGATGCCTACTCTGCGTAGCGACACAAAACTATTCCCGGGGTGAATTCATATGCGAACCCCAAGCGATAAACCTATCCATCGTCATCGGGGTCAAACCGAAACCAGGAGCAAAACTGAGCATCGCCCCTCTTACAAATTGCCAACCGAAAATCGGAGAAACGTAGTGCGAGGTGTGTCCGAGCGTCAGCTCTGCCGTGTCACCCAAACCACCGTGAATTTCTGCCCCCACTGAGAGCCTCTGGCCCGATGGCAGCGGAATACGGGTACGGAACGCGCTCGTGGTGGACGGCAGGCTCTATTTAGATACGCAGCCGACCGACGAGGACTCTGCGCTCGTCACGGGATTTCGCCAGGAAGCCGCCTTCCGGTCGATTCGGCGAGCTCGCATCTTCAATCCAATACTGTACGTCGAACCCCCCATCTTTGTTCGCCAGAGCGGTCTTGGTTTCGAACACTCCATTTCGCCCTGCTCTTCCGTATCGTCGGAGTACGTAACGAAATAGGGCTTGTCCTGCGTCTTGCTTGACAGGCAAGACAACGCCAAAGAGAACATAACGGTTTGAATGTTTCGGGTTTGAAGTTTGCGGACTGACAACCTGTTGTGCCCCCATCAACTCCGTCGGGGGTTCCGCCCAAGCCGGAGTAATGCAGCCCCTGCGAGCTAATGCGCCCCCCGGACTTCTTCCCTGCGTTGAGACGGGTTTCTGATGCGGAGTAGTGTGGGTATCATCCGACGACAACTGAAGTTGGGCTTACAACCCATTTCATCTCTATAGCACCCAAAGTCTCGGGACATGGAAGTTGCAAGTGTTGTTCCGATGTTTTTTCTCCCTTCGGAAACATGAAAGATAAAGGCGTCGGTTCAGAGGCGGCGAGCAGCGAATTAACGATTCTGAAGTTTTGCCCTTCTTTGATGTACCCGGCGATGAATGGCGCAAGTAAGTATCTGAATGAAATAGGAGGACAGATGGAAAGGAATGGCAAAGGGATGGGGAACTTTGGCTGGTTTATTATAGGCATCGGGCTTGGAACGCTTGGAGGTGTTCTCTTTGCCCCAAAGGCTGGCAATGAGACCCGCACGGAACTCCTTGCGAATGCCAAGGAAGCAAAGGAGAAGGGCGCGGCCCTCACCAAGCGCGCAACAGCCAAAGCGGGCGAGTATGTGCAGCAGGGCAAGGAAGTCGCCGGACAGTACCTTGAGCAGGGAAAAACCGTCGCCAGTGACCGCCTGGCCCGAGCGTCGGCCGCTCTTGACGCTGGGAAAAAGGCATATGCAGAGGGCGCGCCTCAATCGCAGACGGTCGAATCCACGTTTGATATGGGAAGCTCGCCTCCCGAGCCCGGCGTCTGAGATGGTTGTCTGATGTTGCCCACATGTTCCGCTGGGCAATGCATCCACGATTGAATCTTGAAGGAGGAAAGAAAAATGGATACGGGACACGGATTGATTGCTTGGATCATCATCGGCGTCGTTGCAGGATGGCTGACAGGTAAACTGATGAAGGGTTCGGGTTTTGGATTTTGGATGGATATGATCGTTGGCTTAATCGGAGCGCTGATTGGTGGCTTCATTTCAACCCATCTTGGCGGAGGCGGAATCAACGAGCATGGCATGCTGATGAGCATTATCATCGCCACGATCGGCGCGGTTCTGCTTACCCTATTACTCCGGCTCGTCACGCGGAACCGGCGAGCGGAACTCTAAAATTTTCACTCTTCCGAATTAACCTTTACGGGCGACAGTTAAAACATCTAGGCTATGTCGCTGGCGGAATGCTGTCACGAAAAGATCGCATCTACTTTATCCTCCTGTAGGCAGCCCGGGCTGGGGCTGCCGATCAGGAGCGACCGCGTAGAGCAGATATGATTGAATGGATTTTCTGGACGAGGCTGTTGTGATAGGTGACTGGCTTTTCTTCACTTCCCGAAAAATTGGGCGCATACTCACAGTCTCGGGGTCGAATTTTGGGGGTTTTGGACTGATGCCGGACCTTGTTCGTGCATTCGACCGGGCATCCACTGTGCTCGGACCAATCACCGATGGCCGGACATGCTGGTCTCCCAGGTCAATCACAGGTATTTGTAAACGCGCCTGCTCGTGTGAGCGACGAATCTGAATTGTGCCCAATCATTCATCGAGCCCAGATCGATCCTAATGAGTCAGCTTGCCGTGGACCAATGCCTTTGGTCCAACATCCGGGGGCTCAAGGCGGCTTCCTCATGCAACAAGCACCTGAAATTATGAGAATTGTCCCTCTATGTTTCCTCTGTCGTTGCGAGCCTGTAGTCGAAATTGCTCCTCTAAGGGCCTCCAAGTTCAACAGGCCTCAAGAGCATCCCTCAAAGAACCTCAAGGATCACCGGGTAGGCAACCTGGTCCCGAACCAGGTGCTCGGCTGACCCATTCACCAGATCATCTTAGCTCTCCCGGACTATGGGACTATGTTCAACTCGTCAATTGACATTCTCGTTATCATTCCTAATGCCTCAAAGGCTCATCCCCATGCTTTGGTCGCGACTCGCTGAACTGCTCTGCGCAATCTCGAGAGCCGACGACTTTGTGACATCAGTGCCCAGTCGTTGATCGAACCGGCGAGCCTGATCTGTGAAGATAGTCACCGAATGCCTTGCTCGTGAAACGGCTACGTATCCGAAGCGAGAATTGAGCAGGTCCGGATGAACTCCGGTATCGGCGTTGATGAGAACCCGTTCGGCCGTGAGGCCTTGCGCGCTGTGACTCGTTACTGCATATCCGTGGTCGAAGTGCCGAAGAGTTTGGGCATCAAACTCTACCTGACGGCCACCGTCCAATCGTACGCAGATCCTTGCTTCCGGCGTGACTGAGTCGATTACGGCCATATCACGGTTGGCGATGCCGAGGGATTTTTCCGGCGCGGTGAACTGAATCCGATCGCCGACGGCGAAGTGACGCTCTATTTCGCGATAAACGGAGATTCCGGCCAAACGGCGAGGGTCATAGGAAATGATGTTGCCTGACGACTGTTCTACGGAAATCTCATTGGGAAACTGATTGACGCGGACAACTGTTGCGTAGCTTCCTGCCTCGATTCCCATTTGTTTGCTGCCGCGCGTATATCGGATCACATCGCCTGGCTCATATTGACTGGCCCACTGTCGTTCGGCACCCGTCATCTCCTGGCGCGGGATCAGAACTTTTAAGGCGTACTCTTCGGAACCAAGAGCACCCTTAGTCTTCAGCTCCTCGCGCACCGCAACGTTCAGCTGGCGCCGGGAAGCATTATCAGGGGAAACAATCAGAGTGCGTTCGGGAGAATCGACATAGCTTCGTGCGATCTCGCGCACGCGATCTCCGGCATCGGGGACTTCCCAAACTCTACCTTGCTTGTAGAGTGAATCAAGAGCAGCAGAGATATCACCCTTCGCGAGAGATTCCACGGCAGATTTGAGCGCAGGATCTTTCTGCCGCACGATTTCATCGAGGTGTGCCGTGCGCATTCCTGCCAGTTGAAGCTGCTCAAAGGGCCGACCAGCCTCAACGCCCTGATGCTGGCGCGTGTCCCCAATCAGAAGAACTCGGTCCTGCGGTCCCAGCCGTGTTAGGAACTCGCGCACTTGGTTCGTGCTTGCCAAGCTCGATTCATCCACAAAATAAAAATGCTTCTTGTCCGATGACTCGCGATTAGCCCCGCGGGCCAGGAAACCCTGCAGCGTTGCGGTATCGACACCCGCCTCGGCGAGCTGCCGGGCAGCACGCGAGGTTGGGGCAAAGCCTTCGACCGCATATCCCTGGGTCTCAAGAGCGGCACGGACAACCGAGAGGGTCGTTGTCTTGCCGGTCCCCGCGTAGCCCTGGATGCCCTGCACGCGATCCGGTGAGCTGAGAACATCCTCAACAACGCCTCTTTGCGCGCGATTGAGATGGGGATTCTGGTCGGCAAATGCGATTGCCTGAGAGCGGGAAAGAGCCGGCAACGCCTGGTTTCTTCCTTCGGCCACCCTGCGCAGGATTTCCTGCTCTGCGGCGATGGTCCGTGCAGTCGTGAACTGCCGGGCCGCCGAGTTGCCGTTGCGCTCAACCAGTTGAAACTCGCCCGCGGAGAGCCTTGCGTTGAGATTGGCGCGCACCTCGGAGAACGTTAACTCGCCCATGCCCCGCCGAAGTCCGTCCCGGAGCAGCGTGCGTTCATCGACCACTGCTTCGCGTTCGAAATTATTATCGCGGGCAAACGTGAGTGATTCACGAACCCGGTCGGCAGTCGGCTCGGGCTGTTCATTGTGTTGCTGTCGTTCGCGCGCGGCGCGGACGACGGCCTCAGCTTGATGGCCGAACTCGGCGGCTAATTTCCGGTGTGCCCCCATCACTTCACCAGGGGAATGAATCTCCTTCCGATCACGGGTCGAGTGCGCGGCGATCTCTGCGGCCTCGGAACCTGCCCGCCCTGTCCTGTCGAGGTATGCCCGGATCTGCTGACTGCGTGGACTCGAAGCGTCAAGATACTCCTGGGTGTAGCCCTTGATCTCCGGCGCTCCGCTCCTGCCGGTCGTGATTTCGTAACCGAGCTGTCGAAGTCTGAAGGTTAGTTCGGACTGATATACCGCGGTTGCGAACTGCTGTGAGGCGAAAAGGCTCTGCGGCTGTACTGCGCGATACTGCCCTTTGTCACGTTCTGTCATATTGAAGATGACGGCGTGCGTATGCAGCTGCGGGGCCACGTAGCCATCCACCGGCCGGGCAGTGTCATGCTCAAATTTTGCTGCGATGAACTTCGCCGTGGTCTCCGGTGCATGGTTCCCTCCAACCCGTGCCTGTGTGTAGTGCTCGAGTTGTTCCAGCGCCACGCGAACGCTTTCCCGATGCGCGTCTCGCACCCGGTCATCACCACCGACCAGCGCCGTAAGTGATACGGATTTCGGCGCAGAAAAGGTCGCATCCCATCCTGCGCGATGCTCCATTGTCTTCACCGTCTTGTGGTCTGTGCCCTGGTATTCGTAGGACGCGCGTTGCCGGACCAGCTGCTCTCCCGTTTCCGGATGCTGGCCCTGGCTCAGCCGCGCAAAATGAGCTGCTGAAACTGCGCCAGTGAGACCGAACCGCCCGGCGAGTTGACCTTGCCACTCACCCTGAACTACGCCTTTTTGCGACCAGTAATTCTGTTCTTTCGATGTGAACTCTTTCGTGTGATAGGTCTGCGCCTGACCGGAAGATAGCGGCTTTGAAATGGTCAGCATAATGAACTACTCCATCTGGTGTTGAGCCGGCCGTTCGGACTCTTCTGGTAAGTGCAGATTGCCCTGGGTCTCTTCGGTATCAGTCCGTGGCGGAACGCTGGGCACGATGAGGTCACCCATCTTGCGCTCATCAAAGCCCGGGCTCTTCTCGTGCAGCGAGATGAAGGGAAAGGAAAAACGCGCGACGTGGTTGCCATACTTCAGAAAGCCCCTCAGATCGTCCAGGCCGGAGATCTCTGATGGCATGACGAGCGGTTCCGTCTGCCGGTCGAGAGCGTAATTGCGCCCGCTTCTTGAACCATCAAAATGCGTTTCCCGAATTCGCTCGACCTCTACCTCACCGATGGCTTCGCTGACCCACTTCGCAGCCTTGGGCTCGGTGGTGCGAAGGAAGATCTTTGTTGCCGGCTGCGACAACATGGCCTCGGCGTCTTCGCCGTAACGGGCTTCCATCTGACTGCGTCCCTGGAACCCAAGGATCACCGGATTCTGAGACTTCCGGTTCTCTGTGATGGCGGTGTGGAGCTGCGGGAGACGCTGAAGGCTGGCCAACTCATCGATGACGAACCATACCGGCTTCTGATCGGGCATGGGTTCATTCAGGAGCCGGAGAACCAAGGTATCGATCCACAGGCTAATGAGCGGCCGTAGTGCCTCCCTCATGGTCGGACGTGACGTAATGAAGATCCAGCCGCGACGACTTTCGGCCCATTGCGTGGCCGTCCATACAGATGTTGTTTCCTCTTCTTTGGGAAGCAAGCCAAAGCTGTCGGCACTCATATTCAAAGATCCCAGAACGCCCGTTCGCTGCTGTGGGGCTTTCGGATCGATGAGCGGCCAGTATTCGGTTCCTTTCACTCGGCGGTCGATTTCGGCAGGGTCGGACATCCATTGCACGAGTTCTGCCGGCGTCGGCAGATATGTCAAAAGGTGGGCGAAAATCTTCTGCGGAGCCTCCACAAAGAACCGGTTCGAAACCCCTTCGGGCTGATAGAGAGAAACGGCCAGTGCCTTGGCTTCGGCTTTCCGGCGAAGCTCTTTTGACGGGTTCCAGTACGGCATCCGAGCATCGAGTGGATTGAGCACAATGTCGCCGCGATGGGAATCGTAGAACTGCTTCACAAACTCGCAGGCCGGGTCATAAACGATGGCGCTGTCCCCACGGGCGTCCACCTGGTAGAGCATCTGGCGGATGATACTTGACTTGCCGGAACCAGTGTCACCGACGATGAGGAAGTGTTTGTTTTCCGCGTTGCGGGGGATGCGCAAGGGACGGCGGGAATCGTTGGTCGTGATGCCAATGCCATCGCCGTCAACGGCTTTGGTGAACTCGCTCGAACTAACCAGGAATGGTCCCTTGAGGCGGCGCCCGTAGCGCAGTTCCTTGGTGCGCGCGAGGTCTTTCGGAACCGAGATCGGAAGCAGCAAGCCGAACACGGAAAGGCCCACCCAGAGCTGCGAGACAAAGGGTTTGTAGAAGGGTTCGCCACCGTAAATGGACTGCCCAAGCCAAGCGTGCAGAAGCTTGTTGGAGTACCGCGCCAAGGGCCCGCGAACGAGGAAAACCGACCCGTTCTCTGCTTCCTGAAAGGCCAGCTGCAAAGGCAGAGGCTGGCCCGCGGCCTGGAGCGTCACTCCGGGCCGCACGTCATCCTCAAGCGCCAGCCGTCGCAGCGCGCGGCGGTCGGCAATGTAGAGAAGCTGGTATGCGTCGACAGAATGCAGTTGGCCCGCCAACTCAGTGCGCACGTAGTACGGCAGATAGTATTTCTGCAGCGGCGTGAAACCTCGTTCGAAGCGTACGTACATCATCAAAACGCAGACTGCAAATGCCACGAAGAACGCGCCGATCGAATAGATGTAGCCGCGCGGTGGCCAGATAATTGATTCTTTTCTCCCCCAATGTTGAACAGCAGGCATTATGTTGTCTCCTTCTTTTGGCTTCTTTTGGCGAGCAGCTCCTGGGCCGTGGCTGCCTTGGTTGTCTGGATTTGCCGGAACAAATTCGCCACCTGATCGGCTGTCCTAGTTTCGCCATGCAAAAGTGGCTCGAGCGTGGCCATGAGCAGCATCTGGATGCCGACCAGCTCGATGAAGATGTGCGCGTCCATCTCGCCCCGGACGGTGGCAGCCGCGCCGCCGAGAAGGAGATCGCGCGCCCATTCGCTCGGCGCTTTGCCGTCTGCTTCGGCGGCTGCAAGGATTCGTCTTTCTTCTTCCGGCGTGAGTTTTGTCCCGATGCTGCGAGATCGGGCAACGCGTCCCCTCAACCGTGGCGGACTTGGCTCGATTGATTGGTTGTGTATTCCCATTGGGCCTCCAAAGGAGTGGTTCCTTATAAGGAACGCGATTTCTGTAACGCTAGTGAATTGATCAAGTTCGCAACGAGGAACCAAGGTTCCTCGGCAGTACCCTTTCAGGGGTGGAGTGTCGAGATTCAGCCGGTGCGCAGCACCGAACGGGACTCTTCGGGTACCACGGATGCCTTTTCCAGCGGCTGACGACGTGTCTCCACCCCGCCACGGGAACGCCTGCCGGAACTTACAGGCTCCGGTACATCGGCAGCTCCGGCCCTGCGGACACGCAGAGACGGCACCGCTTTCCCCGCTAGCGGAGATTTCAGATAGTCCTGGAATTCGCGATCCTTGGCGAACACATAATTGAGGGCCTTGTTCACCACGTCGTCGGCCGATCCGTGGACAAAGGCGGCGTATTGATCGATCAGGGTTGCGGTATCGGAATCCAGCCGGATCGTGGCGCTCACGTATCGGCTCTGGGTGACTTCAATCAACGGCATAGACTTGCCTCCTCGGGAAGTGGGATTACGCGATCTTCTTGCGGGCGATCATGCGCTGCGCCGTGAACGCGATCTCGTGTGCACGGGCAGAGCAAAGCTTGTCGGGAATCTGGAAGCGCCGGCGAACCTGGAGCATGGTGACGACATCCGCCATCGGAACGCCATCCTTCAGCCAGAGCCAGGCCGACGCCACATCCACCGTGCGCTGCGCGTAGTAGACGGGATTCGACTTATCCGCGCGCCGTTCAGCTAGCGTTCGGGTCAGCTTTACCGGGTCTTTTCCTCGTGCTAATTCCCCGAGACTCCACGCCCAATCGGACTCGGAATGGGAGTGCTTTCCGGTCGGCTTCACGGGACCGATTAGCCGGCAGATAGGATCAGGACTAGCGTCCTCAGAGTCCTCGGAATCGGAGTGCTTTCCCGGTATGTTTGCGTTGGCGATGAGAGGTCGCATAAGCTCCCGATTAGCCTCCGGATTCGGAAGCCGGAAGTCCTCGGGATGTGAGGTCGAATCGCTCAGGTATTCGACCGTTACGACAGGCGCCGGCGTGTACTTCTGGTTCAGGAATCCGGGCAGGCGAAGCACGCGATTGCAGTCAGTGCAAGCATGGTCTCCGCCGAAGGTGATTGCGAGCATCTTGAGCAGGCTTTCCTGCTGCTCAAACGGAATGCTTTCGACACGCCAAAGCACCTGGTATTTGCCAGCGGATGTCGCGATGATTGCAGTCGGAACAGGAACCGCATCCGAGTCCCGGAGAGCCGTCAGTTTGGCATCTCCATCGGCATCGAGATCGATGTACAAATGCCGGACCTCGGCGATGCTTTCCTTGGTCCGCTTGCGGCTGCCGTGAACCAGTGGATTGGCGGCCACATAGACATTCGCCCCGCTCGCGCTTTCATGCGCCAGCCAAGCCAGATACCGGGGCTGAATGGCACGCTCGACGGTGATGATTCGCTGAGCAACTGTGGGCGGGGAAACACGGCGAAGAACGATGGCAATCGTGTCCTCCGGATGGAACGATCGAGCCAGGAAACCGGCCGCGATCCGTGTGATGATCGGCGTTCTATCCTGCATAGTCCACCACCAGTGCGGGTTCGATCATGAAGTGCTTGGCGTTCCGGTCATAGCCCTGGATGGCCAAGACCTCGCGAACAACTCTCCAACCCGGTTTGCGCTCGATGTGGACGACCAAATCAACCGCCTCACCAATCTCAGCCTCGGTATCGGAAAAGGTGGTTTGCGCGTGGCTGCGCATCACGAGATTGGCGAACCGATGGAGAGCTTTCTCTGCAGAGTTTGCGTGGATCGTAGTCAGCGACCCGGCGTGGCCCGTATTGAACGAATCGAGCAGCGTTCGCGCTTCCGCTCCTCGCACTTCGCCGAGGATGATTCGGTCCGGACGCC
This sequence comes from uncultured Acidobacteriota bacterium, assembly GCA_963730805.1. Taxonomy (GTDB): domain Bacteria; phylum Acidobacteriota; class Terriglobia; order Terriglobales; family Acidobacteriaceae; genus Telmatobacter. The sequence goes on from CAVSTL010000006.1 coordinate 306,217, forward strand.
AGCGAAGGGCCGACCTCAAGAGGTCGTCGAACGAGATGCGAGCTTTGAACGTATCGGTCTGGCATTCCACAGCCATGACGTTGGGCTTCTGGATGCGCAGCTCGGCCGTATCCTCAATCACAACAATGCGCTCCTCGTCGGGTATTGCCTGCGCCAGGACATTGAGCAGAGTGGTCTTTCCGGTTCCCGTTCCGCCACTAATAAGGACGGTTTTGCCGGCTCGAATCTGGTCACTCAGGAATTCGGCAAGCGACACGCTCAAGGTGCCGCGAGCGATCAGGTCATCGATGGTGAATGTACGGCTGGTAAACTTCCGGATCGTGAGCGCGGGAGCAGGCCGAACAACGGGCGGAATGACTGCCGCAATGCGGCTCCCATCGGGAAGCTGAGCATTGAGCAATGGATTGTCTTCATCGAGCCGCTTGCCAAGGTGATTGGCGATCACCTCGAGTCCGGTCCGAAGTTTGTTGGAATCGAACTGAATGCTGGTGTCCGGACAGACAATCCCATCTCGCTCGTACCACCACGTATTGTCGGGATTGCCCATGATCTCGCTTACGCTCTCGTCGACGAGAAGCGGCTCGATGGGGCGTAGGAACGGAAGTATTAGTTCAAAGCTCATGACGATGACCTCCGTTGGAGAGGACCGGCCTAGGCGGCCGGTTCCTCGCCTGGATCCTGATCTTCAGGACCCGCCTTCTCAGCACGGTCTAGCTTGAGAACCGAATCGACGCGGATCTCCCAGATACGCCGCTTGAAATCGGAGTTCTTGGCGGCTATCTCGCGGCTGCGCAGTTCGCCTTCGACCTGCACATGTGCGCCTTTGGTCAGCGTGGCGGCGAATTCGGCAAGCTTGCCAAAGACCACGCAGCGATGCCATTCGGTCTGCGCGACGTATTGGCCGCTCTTCTTGTCCTTGTAGGAGGACTTGGTTGCGAGCGAAAGTGTCGTGAAGCTGCGGTTGTTGGCGTTGCGAACTTCTGCGTCGCCGCCGAGAAATCCGATGAGGTTGACTTTGTTCTGGTACATGATTTCGTCTCCGTTTTGTTGAATTCCCGCGTCCTGCTCGGGTCACACCTAGCGAAGCCAGCGAGGGGCCCGGCTCCCAAGGTCGAAGCTCTGCTTTTACGGAGGCTCCGGAGAAAACTTGTCGTCGCACTTTGCGGACAAGTGTTCGAGCGGAAACCGTAACCCTCCAGGCGATGGAATCGAAGCAGAAGAGCAAGCTGCCGCCGGGCGCCGGCAATGCCCCGAAGCCGTGACCGAGCAGAGGGCGGGATACGAAACGGCAGACGCCTTCGGGACCAAAGTCGCGATCTGATCTGCGGCCCCGCAATTGTCGCCAGAAAACCGCGGGTACACCCTCTTCTTTGGCTTGTCCACGACAGATTTTGCCGCAGACAAAAGGGCCAGAAAACGACTCAGAGCGCTCGCGGGCGATAGCCCCCGCGTTCTTGCCGCCACAGCCACTCATTGAGGTCCGAAGTGCGAAAGCGCCAACGCCTCCCGACACGGCGCGCATCGATCTCCCCAAGGCGGGCCATCTTCTTGAGCGTGTTTGGATGAATGCGAAGGAGAGCGGCTGCTTCAACAGCGTCGAGCAACGGTTCGAATTCGCTAAGCGGAATTCGGGGTTGATTGTTTCTTTGATTTGAAAGCGGCGGAAAAGGTAACGCCATTACGACCTCCAATGTGGAGATCATGGCCGCATTTTTATCAGCTGTCCAAGACCAAATTGTTCAATGCTAATGCCTAATAGGCATTAAGAATGGAATTGACGTAATCGGATGGAACTTTATGAAACTTAGCGAAACCCGATTCAACCCAAATTTCTTCTCGGTTGGAGACAAGGGTAACGTAACCTTGTTCAGGGAATCATCGGCAGTGACTCTGGGCGGTCCTGGTCATGGCGGACAAAGGCTTCCGCATATGTCACACCCAGCTCGGAACCGCGGAACCTGTTCATCAATTCATGCACGCTGTAAAACTCTTTTGGCTCTTGGCTGGCATGTGCATAGCACGCCTCGCGTTTGCGCGCCTCCGTTGTGGTGATATCCACGAGTCTGGTGGGGCGGAAGGTTTGAGTCTGGACACCGGACATCACTTCGGTGTAGTAGAGCTCAAATCCCTTATTCACCTTCAGCCAGGCGTCATAGACGAGTAGCGAGGTTGCACGATGGTCGCGATGGGAATCGACAGGCCACGGCGCAAAGACGATATCCGGTTTCTCGGCGGAAAGCAGATCAGCGAACTGCTTGTAGGCTGCATTAGTCACTTCACAGGACCCATCGATCTGTCCAGCGAACAAGGCCCGCGCCTTGAGGATCGCACAGGCCTTTTCCGCCTCTTCAGTACGAATGCGCGCCGCTTCCGCATGAGATTTGCCATGGATTCCGGCTTCGCCTCGAGTGAGATAAAGCGCCACAACTTCGTGGCCTAGATCAGCGTAGCGAGCCATGGTCCCACCAGCCGAGGATTCCGGATCGTCTGGATGGCCTCCGGCAACGATGACCTTCAGCCTGCGAGAAGGCGCCGTCTGAGGGATCCCTTCGGCGAGTAACGGCAGCCCGACTGCGGCGATCGCTGCGCGACCAGACGACGTGATCAAGGCCCTCCTGGACACGGGTTTCATAGATACAGTCCCCCTTCGACTCGGTACGATCAAGAAATTGCAGGCCACGACTGCAATGTTGGGCAGTGTTCGGAAATGTCATTGAGAGACGAACACTGCGGCTAAAAACTGAGCATTGCGAACATTCAAGCCACCTGTAATACAATTTTTCCGATATGCGCGCTCGATTGCATGCGATCGTGAGCTCTAACGACATCCTCAATAGGAAATACAGAATCCACAATCGGCCCTATCTTGCCTTCCTGCACAAGAGGCCACAGATTCGCCTCCACGCCATCTCGCAGTTGCGCCTTCTCCTCCACGGAGCGCGAGCGTAGTGTCGATCCGGTGATGATTAGCCTTTTCGCCATCAATGCCCGCAGATCCAGCTCCACCTTGTTTCCCGCAGTAGTGGCGATGTGCAGAAGGCGGCCGTCCCGGGACAGCACTTTGATGTGCTTCGCAAAGTAGTCGCCGCCCACCATGTCCAGGACAATGTCTACGCCCTTTCCGCCGGACCACTCCGTCGCACCCGTCTCCCAGTCTTCTTCGCGGTAGTTAAAGGCGCGTTCGCATCCCAGTTCAAGCAGGAATCTGCACTTTTCGGAGGAACCAGCCGTCGCCACGACAGCTGCACCAAAGGCTTTGGCCGCTTGGATTGCAAAGGTCCCGATGCCGCTGGTGCCTCCCTGCATCAGGAACCGGTCGCCTGAATGGATCCGTCGCGGCTCGAAGAGGTTTGCCCACACGGTAAATGCAGCCTCGGGCAAGGATGCTGCGGCCGCAAATTCCATTTTCTCGGGAATGGGCAGACAGCAACCTTCATGCGCAACGCAATATTCGGCGTATCCACCGCCAGGGACCAGCGCGCACACTTTGTCGTCAATCTTCCAGCGCTCGTCCGTGCTCGTCCCACGCTCCACAATCTTTCCTGCGACTTCCAGTCCCAAAATGTCCGAAGTTCCGGGAGGTGGAGGGTAATGCCCTTGCCGCTGATGCAGATCTGCCCGATTCACTCCCGCGGCTGCTACCCGGATCAGCACTTCGCCTGGGCCGGGTCGAGGCATCTCACCTTCTTCAATCCTCAACACTTCTGTTCCGCCAAATCCTGTCGGCCTGACCGCTCGCATCCATCAAGCATAGCGGTCCATAACCCGTGAGTGGGTACCAGGCATCAATTACGAGTCGAGCACGCAACTGGATTACGCTAGAAGCAGTAGAGGTCGTATGACATCGAATCAGGGCGGCCCTGCCCGCCAACACGCGTATAGCGGACCCGAACCGCCGCAATTGCCCGAACCGAGTCATGCGGAACGCGTCCGAACCCTCGTCTCGCAAGCCGCCCTCGGAACGTTGTCGACGTGCTCCCGCAAGCATCCGGGGTTTCCATTTGGATCATTGATGCCGTACGCATTGGATTCTCAAGGCCGGCCAATCTTCCTGATCAGCAACATGGCCGTGCACACGCAGAATCTGAACGCGGAGCCGCGGGCCAGTCTGTTCATTACGCAGGCGGCTGGAGATAATGATCCACTTGGCGCGGCTCGGGTCACCATTATGGGCCAGGCCACAGCGATCGCGGAGGAAGACCTTGCTGCAGCGCGGACGATCTACCTTGCAAAGCACGAAAACAGCCGATACTGGGTTGATTTTGCAGATTTCCGTTTCTTCCGGCTCGAACCGGTCGACATCTACTATGTCGGTGGTTTTGGGGTGATGGGGTGGGTGGATGCGCGGGAGTATGAAACGGCTTCTCCCGATCCCCTGGTACCGGCGGCGGCGGGAATTATCGCACATATGAATGCCGACCACACCGACGCGATGATCCTGTTGGCTGAGAACTATGCGGGAATCGAGGCGACCGAGGCTGCAATAACCGCGGTGGATCGCCTCGGCTTTCATCTCCGGCTGCGAACGGCAGACGCCATGAAGGGCACGCGCATTAATTACCCCGGCGAAGTACGAACGTCCGAGGAGGCCAGAAAAGCGTTGGTCGAGATGGTACGCCGAGCCAAAGCATCGGGTTGATTCTCCGAGAGTAATTCTGAGAATTCCGAGTAACAGCGGTCAATAAGCGTTTGATCCAACAGGTGCGGATTACGAGTTTCGGCCTGACCGCGCAACGTGAATCTCGTAAAGGAACCCCATGATCCTCAAAGACGATCTCGTTCAGGACGTCCCTACCGTAAACGGTCCGATGCGAACCTACTTTTTTCGCCCAACTGTTGAAAACGTGCAGTTCCCGGGCATCATAGCCTATTCCGAGATCTTCCAGATGACCGGACCAATTCGCCGCTTCGCCACGTTCCTTGCCGGGCATGGCTATTTGGTTGCCGTGCCTGAGGTGTACCACGAACTTGAGCCTGCTGGAACTGTGCTCGCCTACGACCAGGCCGGCTCCGACAAGGGCAATTACGATAAGTACGCCAAAGAACTTGCAGCCTACGATGACGACTCGCGCTCACTGCTGGGTCATATGGCTAGAATGCCCGAGTGCAACGGGCGCCTGGGCGTGGTTGGCATCTGTCTTGGAGGACATCTTGCATTCCGCGCTGCAATGAACCCCGAGGTACGCGCAGCAGTCTGTTTCTACGCGACTGACATTCACTCGGGTACGCTCGGTGCTGGCAAGAAAGATAACTCGCTGGCCCGAGCTTCGGATATCAAGTGTGAACTGCTCCACATCTGGGGCCGACAAGACCCCCATGTCCCGCTTGAAGGGCGACGGCGGATCCTCGCTCGCCTCGACGAAGTAGGAGCCAACTACCAGTGGATCGAGGTCAACGGCGCCCATGCTTTTATGCGTGACGAAGGTTACCCCTACGACCCGGAACTGGAACATCAACTCAAGGATATGATGCTCTCGGTTTTTCACCGCAAACTGGCACTTGGCTTATAGGACTCTATCTCGAGTGCGAGTGGCTGGCTAGGAATGTGACAGGAGCGGCCCGGGATGAGTGGGTTGGCCTGCCGTCGACAACGCACAACCCGACGCATTTGTCAGGCTAGCCCGTTATGCGGCAAAGTGAAACGGGTGCATCCGTAAACAGTGCCCGACTTCACATTACTTTTCTCGCGATGGAGGGATCCTCTGCCCTGTCACGGCATTTTCCGGAACTATCGGGAAGTGCCGGAAACGGTCAGAGCCGAATAGGAAGGGTAGGGAATCATTCAATGCGGGGGCGTAGTTCAGCTGGTTAGAACGCCTTCCTGTCATGCAGGAGGCCGCGGGTTCGAGTCCCGTCGCTCCCGCCAAAAGATCCAGTGTCGAATGATCGGGTCAGCGCGCAAGAACATATTGAAGAATCTTCGCTCCAGAAGAGCGGACACGAATGAATCACTTGTATCAGACTTCGGAGTCATCTCTCTGTTCTCGCGCTGCGTCCAGGCGTGCCGCTTGAGAGTTCACTCTCAACCTCCGCGGGCCATCCGCTAATGACTCGAACCAAGCCTTCAGAATGCGAGGACCTGGACGACTTCAGTCATAGGTTCTTTCACTTCTCTTTCAGAACCTTATCCGCCTTGCTGTCAATCTTTTTCTTGTCAGCCGCACTCAGCTTGCCAGCATTCTCCGCTTGGGACGCCCGGGCCTTAGCATTGCGGGCGTGAGCGGCGTCCGGCATCGGATATTTATGTTCCTTTGGAAGTCCGAAATCGCTCTTCGGTTCAGCCTTTTTCTTCGCCGTTGTGAGTTTTGCCATTTTTCGCTCCTGACAAGTGAGATGCCGTCGCCCGGTAGACACGATCGTAAAAGCAAAGAGACTCGCTGACTGGAGTCCCAGCAGGCGGATGCTGAATTCGGGTGTTCGGAGCGAGACCGAATACGCCAGAACACCATAGACTCCGAGGATCGCGAGAACCAGCGCAGCGGTCCCGAATGAAGACAGCACAATCGATTCCAAACGATCCGGCGCAACTGATTGCGACAATTGCGTGTCAAGCATCTCCATGATCGGGATGGCGGCTTCAGGATCAACATCCCAGACTTGGCGGCGAATAATCGGCGCGAACTCGTCGAGGGTACGAGACGTACGAACAAGGAGGAAAACGGAGGCGGGCGGATCGTGCCAGAAGGGCAAGTAGACAATGGGGATGTTCTCTCTAAGATTCGCGATGCGTGCATCGGCGGCAATCCCGATCACTGCCATCAGCATTTAAAGCGAGCTTAGGCGATTGTCACGGTGGAACTCCCGTTCGATCGATTGCAGTCCGTTATACCGGGAACACTTTGGCATCAGCAGGTGTCTTTAACTATGTAGCATTCTATATGAGTGATGCGTGGAAGAGCGGCTGCGGTTGCAGATGATAAGCACCAAGAGACAGGGTCAATGAAAAGAGGTACCGATGCCTAACTATTTCTGGTTCTCATTGATAGTCACCTTACTGGCCGCGCGTGCGATCGGTCAGACTGACCGCTCGGCGGCGCGTCACGAAAAGGAAGTGGAAGAAAATCTCCACTACTTAGCAGTGATCAAAGGACGTCCTGATCCGGGCATGTCGTTGGCGGATCAAATGTTGCGTCTGCATGTGCCGGGTGTGAGTGTTGCGGTGATTCACGACAAACGAATTGAATGGAGCAAGGGCTACGGGGTGGCGCGCCTCGGTGGACCGCCTGTTTCTGCGTCGACCATTTTTGGCGCTGCATCCATGAGCAAACCAGTGACCGCCATGGCCGTTCTCCGGCTTGTGCAGGAGGGCAAGATCGATCTGGACGAGGATGTGAACACCTATCTGAAGAGTTGGAAGATTCCGACCAATGAATACACGAAGGACCATCCTGTCACGGTGCGGGAGTTGTTAAGCCATACTTCGGGAATTGAAACGCATAACGGCGCGCTCTATGATCCGGATAAGGGCGTGCCGTCGATGGTGGACATTCTGGACGGAAAGCCCCCTGCCACGACACCACCCGTTCGCGTGGAATGGGAGCCAGGCAAAAAGTATGCATATGCCAATGGCGGGTACATGATTCTCCAACTTTTGATTACAGACCTCACTGGTAAATCCTTCGCAGAAGCCATGAGAGAGTTGGTATTGGCGCCTATCGGAATGGGCCACAGCACCTTTCAAGCGCCGCTGTCTCCCGCGAAAGCAGCAACTGCGGCAACGGCTTACGACGAGAGCGGAACGAGAGGAACTGCGGCAAGGCATTTTGTCGAGCCAAACGCCGCTGCCGGCGGACTGTGGACCACAGCGACCGACTATGCAAAGTTTGTGATCGAGCTCGAGAAGGAATACGCGGGCGAATCTCACCGTGTGCTCGATCAAAAGTTGGCACAGATGATGGTGACAGCGGGCATTGGGCCATCGGAGAGCATCCGGTGGGGTTTGGGTGTGCGCGTAGGAGGAACCCGGCCGCATATTTACTTCGAGCATGGGGGATCGGCACTCTTTCAATGCGACATGGTGGGCTATACCGCAGGTGATGGAGTGGTCGTGCTCACCAACGGTGGTGGGGGTGGCTCGCTTTCCGACCAGATCGTCCGCAGCGTTGCGCAAGCGTACAGTTGGCCGGATTTTCAGCCGGTTGAGCACACCGTAATACACGTAGACCCATCGAAATTCCGGCGTTATGTTGGGACCTACGATTTCATCAAAGTCTCCCAGGATGGGAGCCATCTGATGGCGGAGATCCCGCTCGGGTCAAAAGAGCAGGAGTTATTTCCAGAGTCCGAGACGCAATATTTTCTTCGCGATGCTCCAACGCGTGTTGTCTTCGACGTGAATCCGGATGGAAGTGTGACCGGGCTGGAGTTCATCACCTCCTATGTCCATTGGCACCGGGGCAAGAACCGGTAGATGCTTATCATCCACCCCCAGCGCTTCGCTCGCCCTTGCGAGAAGGATGGATTCAGGCCTGTTGCCAACTTGCAAAGCACCTTCGGGCCAGCGGTTAGCTTGGGAACAGCCAGATTTGATACTCGGCGATAATGCGCCAGCTGACGATCCGCAGGACATCCTGAGACCAAATCCTTTGACAACCCCGTCCTTTGGGCTTGTGTCAAACTCAGCAGTGACCGCTGTTTCGGGAGAATCTTGTGCGCAACTTGGGTAACTCGTTTTTTCTCTTGATCGCGTTTTTCATCCTTGCTCTGGAAGCGTCCGCGCAGACGGATTCATCGGCACACAGGGTTCAGTTTGTGACGGTCGATCAGGGTGTCCAGCTTGAAGTGCTGGATTGGGGTGGCTCCGGCAGGCCCCTCATCTTTCTAGCTGGCGCCGGAGACACTGCCCATCGCTTTGACGGGTTCGCCCCACAGTTCACCGCGAAGCATCATGTCTATGGAATCACGCGCAGAGGATTTGGTGCCTCCAGCAAACCCGCGCCTGCTAACGGCAATTATTCGGCGGATCACTTGGGGGATGACGTGCTTGCGGTGACGAAGTCGCTTCATATCGACCGCCCGGTTCTCATTGGACACTCCATCGCGGGTGAGGAGCTAAGCTCCATTGGCAGCCGCTTCCCGGAGAAGGTCTCCGGGCTCATCTATCTCGATGCGGCAACTGACTTCGCTTTCTACGATCCCGCACACCCAATCGTAGAAGTAGAAATGAATGACATCAGGCGACGCATCGATGAGATTGAAGCTGGTGGGGTTGATGAGAAGAAGAAGCTATTGGAACTGGAGACTGCGATCGCAAAGTTCGAGATCGTTCTTCATCAGAACAACCTTGGCGTGGCGAATATGCCTCCATTGCCGCCACGCTCGCCGATCAACGCCGCGATGAATTTCGGAATGCAAAGATATACGAACATCCCGGTTCCCGCTCTTGCCATCTACGCCTGTCCCCACAACTGGGACCGTTTGCCTGATGACGGGTCGGGACGGAAGGCGGCTCTGATCGCAGACGATAAAGTACGCTGCACCGCATGGGCGGATAACTTCAAGCATGGAGTGCCAGGCACACGAATCGTCATGATCCCGAACGCCGATCACTACGTGTACCTCACCAATGAAGCTCAGGTTGTCACCGAGATTATCGCGTTCCTCGCCAGCCTGCATTGAGCGAGGCGCGAGCAAACTCCGATCAGTTCCGCAAAGTCGGCCAGTGCGAAGGGATTTCCCCAAGCGCAGATACTCCACCATCTGCCCATAGTGGTCGTAGCCGCGAGCAGAGATAAAGGATGCGATGACCGCCCGCGTGTGCAGACCGTCGACACCGTCAATAGTGGTATAGGCATTCTCCGGAGTAATCGTCGCGAGCGCCTTGTGTGCATAGAACGAAGGAATCCGCGGCAGCCTTCAGGAGTTCCTCTTTCGTCGTCAGACTATCGATGCGTTTCGGATCAACCGGCATCTTCTCCCCGAGAATCTTCAAAGTGAAGTAGTAGTTCGCCGTCGTGACATGTGATATTTCCTGCGCGAACGTGCGAACCCCGCCATACTTCGCGCCCTGGGAGGTCGCAAAGGTCGCAGTAGTAGGCGCAAAGCTGTATTTGTCAGCGGGCATCGCCTGCGCGAGTCCCATAAACTCCTGCTCGAAGAGGTTCAGCAACTCCTCCTGCGCCTGTACCGGTGACATTTGGGTGGCCACCTTTGCGCTCGTTTAGCCCGCTCGCGCGGAGCCCGCGAGCGTACAGCCTCCTAGAATCAAAGCGGTGCAAACATACAGGAGACGCATAGATCACCCCACTCGGAAATTTCCCCAACAGTCTAGCAGACATCTGCGCTCGCGGTATCAGCAGTCATTTGGTGACTTCAGTGCTTGTCACTCATTGAGCTTGGGCTGGCACGATTCTTGTTAGCAAACCAGAGAACCTAGGGCTTCGGCTTGTCACGCAGAAGCGGATAAAACTGAACCCAAGTCATGTCGGTTTTCGCAACGTTTGCCAGATGGCATCCGGCGCATTCGCTGACGGGCATCTCAGCAGCTGTTTGCTCGTACGGCATTGGATGATGGCCGAAAGTGAAATATCCCCAACCATTTGTTCTGGCAAAACGCTTGCTGTCCTTGACGGACGCGTCAATTCCGTTCAATTCACCATTGAAGTAACCTCTCCCAGATGGTTCGGTTCGCGAACCATCAGGAAATGTAGGCTTCAATACGCGCGTGAGTTCCTTGATGAGGATCGTGCCCTCTGGGAAGCTGCCCGTTTTCATAGACATCCAGATTCTTCTCTTCGACATAGACGTGATGAAATTCCGGAAAATTCGCCTCACCATCGTTGAGAGCGTTGGGTGTCAGAGGAGCGCCAAGGAAGACCCACCTGCGGAAACCATGCGGAAGCTTAAGCTTTCCGTCTGTGGTGTACTGCACCGCCGTGTCCGAAGAAGGCGGTGTCGCATCCGATATTTTCTGAGCAGCGAGTACCTCGTGTTTTTGAGATGTGCTTGCAATGCAGAGCAGACCGACACCCACTATTACACCAGCCACAATCATGAAACGCTGCTTCATTTGTGCCCCCTTTTTGAGCAGAAAAGGCTTTTGTTTAGTTTGCCGATTTGAGAACCGGGTATCCCAGGACGTAGATCCGATCAGTCTTCTCAGCGGGGATATGGCAACCCTGACAGTCGTGCTTATAGCTGACAGCTACCTGTTTGTCCGGAGCGTCAGATTTGTAGAGCGACCAGTCCCAACCATCGCCCCATAATTTACTGTCCTTGTGACGTCCTTCGCCGTCCTTGACCATGACGAACCAGACCTTAGTATCCTTTGCGAAGTGCGCGTCCCCTGTGGTCATCTGGGCATGGTCGGTTCCGAAAACTTCTTTAACCAGGACTGTCCCATCTGCGAACTTGGCGTTCTGGCGGTAGTATGCGGCCGCACCGGGTGAGGCGTAGGTCACGTGCATCTGATTGCTGGCGGGGTCCAGAACGAAGTATGTCCCGAGCGCTTGATACTTATCGCGGAAATCTTTGGGCTTGGCGATCTCACCAGTCTTGCCAATGAGTGAGAAATTATCTTCAAAAGGTGATTTATCAGCTGCTGCTGAAGCTGCTATGGTCGGTGTTTTAAGCTGCACAACTACTATCGCCAAAGCAATGAGCGCGATGACGGATATTCCCACTCGGGCGTAGTTCATACCAATTACCCTCCAGTCATTCTTCCGTTCCCGATATCCAAGGCTCACGCAGTCGAGTGTGGCTCGATTCCCTAGAATGCGCCTCAGAAGCGGCATCTCCAGCGTTACAACGGCCGCAACGGACTCCCTCGGCTGCACGAGATAACGCGCGCCACTGTCGGAAGTCCAGTCGATCCATTTTGGACACCGGAGGAATCCGCGGATACCGAGAAAGACTAGTGTTTAACCTGCAATTTCTGCAGGATGGGCTTCAGCCGCGGAGGATCGGCTGGAACAAAAGCGATTGTGAGACAATTCATCGGCTGTGCCGTGCCGCGGCTGTCAGGCATCTGTGCTGATGACGGACTACTCGTTGCAACAGACAATTGCCGATGCCGGTGGATTGCTGATCTACCTCCGCAGACGGGCACGCTTAACTCTGAAGGATGCAGAAGTTCTTCGTTGCCACGTCTGCGATGCATTCGAACCTTGGGCTCTCGTGCTGGGTCTTTTAGCGGCAGTCGCGATGATGCAACGGATTCGCTGAGATTTCCTACGCTACCTGCAAAAACTACAGTTTCACGCGTGCACTGGCGATGTATCGTGGCATCGAAGAACCGCATACACTGAGGGTCGGGCTTTGTCTCGTGCAAGAAACGGTTCAAATGGGAGGATTCACTATGCCTACTCGAGGTTTTACTGGACACCAAAGGCCAACGACCCCGGCTGGGCGGATTCCACCGGGGCAACACCTCGTGGACGGATTTCCCGTCCTTTCAGCCGGTCCGGTTCCCAGTGTCTCTCTCGATGAATGGAACTTCGAGCTGAAGGACGGGGTCAGAGTTGTACGGTCCTGGACGTGGAATCAGTTCAATCAGTTGCCACAAACCATAGTGACGCGCGATATCCATTGCGTAACCAGCTGGTCCAAGATGGACACCTTGTGGGAAGGGGTGACCATCGACCATCTACTTGCAGCCGCCGGTATCGAGCCCACGACACCCTTCCTATTGGCTCATTCGATCGATGGATATTCAACCAACGTGCCTGTTGCGGATCTCGTCGATGGGAAGGCTATGATCGCGCTGAGGTACGACGGACTCCCACTTGAGCCCGACCACGGAGGTCCGGCTCGGCTTCTCGTCCCACACCTCTACTTTTGGAAGTCGGCAAAATGGGTTAAGGGACTCCAATTTACAAAACGTGATGAGCCGGGATTTTGGGAGAGCAACGGATACAACATGTACGGTGACCCATGGCGCGAGCAGAGATATTCGAATGATTGAACCGGGAGACGCGAACCGCGTCAACGTGCGATGGCAGAAGGCCCGTGTTACGTCGATCGAAACAAGCACGCCGCGGATCAAAAGCTTCGCCTTGGCTCTGGAGCATCCATTCGAGTTTTTCCCTGGACAGCATGTTGACATTAGACTCACGGCTGAGGACGGCTACGTCGCGCTACGGAGTTACTCGATTGCTTCGTCCCCAGACGATACTAGCCGCATTGAACTGGCGATTGAACGACTCGTTGATGGCGAGGTTTCCCCTTTCTTCCACGACATCGTTGTCGTTGGCGATGAAGTGGAGATGAGAGGGCCACTTGGAGGCCACTTCATTCTGCGTCCAGAGGATCAAGGCCCAATTCTTCTGATTGGCGGCGGATCGGGTGTTGTTCCTTTAGTGTGCCGACGCGGCCGAGTGGGGTCTGCGAGACCATGTGGGCTTCAAACGGACTCCCCTTGAAGCCCGCCGTCTGAAAGCCTTCCGTATCCACCGCGCCAGGATTTACGGCGTTCACGCGAATCTTCTTGCCTGCAAGTTCCTTAGCGAACACACGAGTAATGGAGTTCAGAGCGCCCTTGGTGCCCGCATAAATCGATGCCTGCGGTGGCGCCATCTCGCCAATAACCGAGCCGATATTGATGATGCTTCCGCCCTCTTCCGGGAAGAGTGGCAGGGCCGCTTTGGTTGCGAGCATGAGTCCAAACACGTTGACGCTGAACATCGCAGTGATGCTCTCGATGGTCAGCGTCTCTACTGGGGAAAACGAGTAGACGCCGGCGTTGTTGACGAGGATGTCTACCTTGCCGTACGTCCTTTTTGTCTCGGCGAAGAGATGGTCGATTGCTTCAGAGTTCGCGACACTCCCGCCAACGGCGATCGCCTTTCCGCCTGACTTGGTAATTTCTGCGACGACTTTGTCCGCGCCTTCCTTGCTGCTGGAATAGTTCACGACCACAGATGCTCCGTGTGCGGCGAGGTCCTTTGCGATTCCTGCGCCAATGCCCTTCGACGATCCGGTGACGACTGCTACTTTTCCACCCAAATGGCTCATATTTTCCCTCTGGTTGCCAGAGCAACATGGAATTGATGAGTCCACACCGGCCCGCGCTTCATGAACCCGGAGGTGCCGCCACAGTTTGGCTCAAATTACGATAAATGGCAAAAAGAGACCAATCAGATCGAGAAATGGTGTGTGCACCGCACCATCTACGCGGCCCGGTGAAGAAGCTCGATCAGGTCTCAACCATGCGCATGGAGCACTCATTCCAGATTCGGTCCGCCCCCCGGCTCGGCAGGCAACGGTCGCAATGTCAGAAAACAATTGAGAGTACGACTCCAAAAGGCGAACGCTATGGCCGATTCATTCTTGGATCGGTGTCGCTTGTGTACGGGGGAAGCGCGTCGGCCTCATCCAGGAGAAAAGCCTGGATTACGCGCATTAGTGTCTCTGACTGCTCGAACTGGATGTAATGTCCGGCCCGCGGTATGTAATAGATCTTCAGATCCGGGAGCGTTTTCCGGTAGTCGACAGCGCCCTTCCACGATAGATAGTTACACTCTGGATAAAGCAGAATCGCCGGGGTATGGTTTTCACGCAGAGCTGCGTGTGGATCACCCTCCGCACGCTCGGTATCCGGGACTATTTCTTGCAGGACATACGGATTGACTCCTGGGTTTTCATGTCCATCAAGAGCTCGAATCAAGTCTACTGGCAGCTTATTGAAATCGCCTTTGCAGATGACGGTTCCTAGCGTTTGCCGGAATGACGGGATCACCAAAATCTCCGATTCCAACTGAGGCACCAGGTTCTCGGCGGCGTCTGGATTGCGGTCTCGCAAGAATAGCGCGGCCAGAAGGCGCAAGCGCGGAAGCTTCGGAGCACCGCCATTTGTTCGAGAAAAGTCGTAGTCATCACTCTCCAAGCGCCAAATCCTGGCGGGGGAGTGAAATACGGCCTTGGCGACGTGCGTTGGAAAATTCGCCATATAACTGGCAGCCAACGTTGAGCCCCAGGAATGGCCGATAAGTATCATCTTTTCGACGCCGATCTTCTGCCTTATCGCTTCCAGATCAGCGACCGAACGCGCGACCGTGTAATCCCGGAGATGTGGCAGAAAATCGGAGAGACCGCTTCCGGCCTGATCGTAGAGAAAGACTCGGAACCCGTTGGCAGCGAAGCTGCCATAGATATCCTGATCGAATGGAGCCTGTCGTACGCCCGGTCCGCCATGAAGGAAGACGATGGCCTCAGGCTTGACCACAACTCCCTTCGGCGGGTCGTACTCACTGTAAGCGATCCTCGATCCCGTCGGCAGCTGCCAATATTTGGTATTCACGTAAGGCACTCGTTCAACGAAACGCGAATTCGTCGGGCGCAGGACCCCAAAATATAGCCATCCGAGAAAGTTGATCGCGAGCAGCCCACTGAGCGTAGCGGTCACTTTCCATCTGCTAATTCCCCAGCTGGCAAGCGCGAGCTTGGTACCTACATACGCTAGCAAGGCAAATGAAGCCACGGCTCCGATGATGAGCATCAGGACGCTCGCCGTCCATGCTGCCAGAAAATAAGGCACCAGCAAACCTGCGGCCAACGCCAGTCCCACCGTCAGGAGCGAGATCAAGACAGCCGCGAAGCGCCGGACCCATAGCAAAACGCCCGTTCGCATATCGAGAGTCTCCCGACCCGAGGATATAGCTTCCGATGACCACCTCGGGGTGATCGTCAATTAATGTAAGCGTACAGCCGAGGCGCTCACCGACGCTGCGGACGGCTGAACTAGCGATTTTGTGCGCATGAAACTGCGAGTGGGAGGACGCCCGGACTGACGACCGTTTGTGGTCAACCGCAGGAGAAAGCGGAACTGTTTCACTGTGCATTGGCTTCTACGCGTTCGACCCATATGAACATCAGATCCACGCACGAAGCGTCGTCCAGACCTTGCTCCACAGCCAGCGATCGCCAAGTCGAGAATGCGAGCGCATGACCGACTGCGGCATGGAGTTGATCGCGGCCAGTTCTCCTTACGCGGCGGCCCTTGAGTAAACTCTCGCGAGCCGATTCCAAATAGATCCGAAACCCCATCGCCTTCTGCTTGACGAGGGGCATCACTTCCTCGTCGCGAAGGACGTTGAACATCATGTGCTGGGTGCAGCGATACCAGGTGTACAGCTCTGCCAATGCTGTCCGTAGCCTCTGATCCACATCCCGCACAGCTTCCCAATGGGAAAGCTCCGGCAGCGGATTCATCCCAAACCAATGGTTCGCACACGCATCGAACAAGGCCGATTCATCGGGAAAGTGCCGATACAAGGTAGAGCGCCGTACACCGGCATGTTCAGCAATGGAGAGCATCGTCGTCCGGGACGGGCCCAGCGACCCATGAAGCGCGATCGCGCTTTCCGTTATCCGCAGCCGGGTCTGCTCTTCCAATTCGGCTCGCTTTTTCATCACATAGCGACGTTTTTTCATTGCACATGCCTGTCTCATTAAATATTGACATGAGAGGCCGGACCGCACTAGTATTTAGTCGGTCAGTAGTGTCGCATCAAATAAGGAGGCTCGAAGATGGTAGCAAAAATATTAGGTCCACATGATGGAGTTGCCGGATTCCTTGGCAGCATCGGCGTTCGCTTCATGATCAACGGCAATGAATCCGGCGGGGGATTCTCCTTGGTCGAGCATCCCATGGGGCCGCGAGCGCTGGCGGCCCCGCTCCACCGTCACGCCCGCGAGGACGAATACAGCTTTGTGCTCGAGGGAGAGGTAGGCGCACTGCTGGGCGACGAAGTGCTCGTGGCCAAACCCGGTGATTTAGTGTTCAAGCCGCGGAATCAGTGGCACACATTTTGGAATGCGGGGGACCAGCCCGCACAAATTCTGGAGATCATCTCTCCGGCAGGCTTCGAGGAGTTTTTCCGTGAACTGAGCGAGGCTGGAGGTGTAACTGGCGCCAGCCCTCAATTCCTCGGCGGGTTGTGCCAGCGCTATGCTCTGGAGATTGATTTCAATAGCGTCCCGGAACTGGTCGAGCGATTCAGTCTTAGATTCCCAGCAGAGCCGGTCGCGAAGGCTCCCGTCGGTTGAAAGGCATAGACGAGACCATTCGTATTGAAAGCCACCCCCATGGGAAGACATATATCTAATCGTCGAGGCCGCGGATCGGATTGCGCTTATTTAGGCCAGGGTTGGTTGGCATCCGACAATCCGGGAGTCCTCTACGGATTAACTTGAATAATAGTCTTCCCCTTGATCCGCTCGGTCCGGTTAAAGGCGGCAACGGCATCTTCGAGCGCGGCCACGTTGCCGATGTTTGTCCGCAGCCGGCCATTCCGAAACCGATGGACGACCTCATTCAATTGGGTGGCATTGGGTTCGACGACGAAATCGATAGTCTGGCCGTCAACGGGCCGGGCATCATCGGTCGGACCGGTGATGGTGACGAGCGTTCCTCCGGGGCGAATCACTCGCGCAGACCGCTTCGCGATGTCGCCGCCGATGACATCGAACACCAGATCGACTTTGCCGACATCTTCCAGGGCGTCGTTTTCGAGGTCTACGAACTCCTGTGCGCCGAAGTCGAGAGCCATCTGACGGCTTGCGGCGCGCCCGGTGCCGATGACGTACGCGCCGGCCTCACGTGCGAGCTGGCTCGCCATCGAGCCGACAACGCCGGCTGCACCGTGGACGAGCACTCTCTGCCCTGCCTGAAGGCTGCCGTGCCCGAACAGGCCCTGCCAAGCGGTCAGGCCCGACATCACGAGAGCGGCGCCCTCCGTGAAGTCAACATCTCCCGGCAGCGGTGCGAGGTTGCGTGCCTCGACGGCCACATACTCTGCAAGCGTGCGTCGCGATACCAGTCGGTAAGGCCGAATACCCGTTGTCCAATCGACAGCCCCGTCGTGCCATATCCGAGAGCGGTGACAACTCCGGCCAGTTCATGTCCAGGGATTGAAGGTGTCCGGTTGCGGCCGACGCGATCGGTCCAGGTCGAGGGCCACGTCAGCTCATCCCCGGTGAATCCCGATGCGTGAATCAGAACAACGACGTCGTTTATCGCCGCCTGCGGCTCGGGCCGCTCCACCAGCTTCACCCCGGCCGTACCCGCAGCCCGATCCGTCACAACAATCGCCTTCATCGGTCACCTCCCTGTGTCGAGTTCTTTTCGAACCAATAATCCAGCCATCCGTCTGACCCTTTTCCAAAGTCGCCTTCAAAGCCGCCCTCGCCTCGCAGCCCGGCAAGACTACCTGTCCCCGATCCGGGAACGACAAACAATGTGGCCTTGATCTTGCCGCTCTCGACGGTTTCCTTACCTTGAAGCACAAACGTGCCGTTGCGCCCACCCAGTTTTCCGATGAATCGTTGCATGCTGACCATGCTCGCGGATTTATCCTCGCGCTGGGCCTGCAAAGCCCGAACCGATGATTGGCCATCGATATCTCCGGAGAACTTTTCGCTGATTTGGATTTCCACTAATTTCGGAATCGTAGTTTCGTAGGGTTTGGCTTCAGTGCTCTGGACGATGATTTTTGTTTTTGCACGTGCATGCGCCGGATTCATATGCTCTGTGTCCCTGCCTGTCTGAGCGTTCGCTGCCATCCATATACCGAGACAGAGGATTGTTAGTGATGCGACTGTGCGGCGGCTCATCGTATTTCTCCTCCGTGGTTGACGCCTCCAGCGGCAGTGCCCAGGTCGTCCGAATACCCCGCCTCCACGCGAGGCCACTGAGCGATGGGGCGTCCACCCGGCCACTCTGGTTCCCAAGTTGGCGAGCCGCTCTTCGTCCGCGTGATGGTGCACTTTTGCGGCCAGCCGGCGGGCGAGTCTTCCCACTTCTCCTGCCGCCCATATACCGTCAGATCGAGCAAGTGATAGTTGTTATCCATCACCTCGACGCCGCGCGCAGTAGTCCAGTAAGTCTCGAAGACCTTGGATCCTTGGCGCAGGTAGCAAACGATGTGCATCCTGCCCACGCGGCGCCCAACCAGGAGAGTTTCAAGTGACTCCCGTGGGGCCGAGTACCACGGTATATCCCAGCCCATAAAGTCGCGGTAACGCGCGCTCTCTTCGTACGGTCCCTGGCAAAGCGTGGCGTAGGTGACGTCGCGAGAATGAATATAGGACAGCTCGCGGATCTGCGATGTTACCCAGGTGCAGCCCTCGCACTGCTCCGGCGCGGCGTGGCCGGTGTGCCACATGAAGTAGTAGGCGATAAGCAGTCGTCGTCCTTCGAACGTGTCCAATAGTGTCACCGCGCCACGTTTGCTAATCAACGGTGTGGCGCCATCCACCTCGACCATGGGGAGTCGTCGGCGGGCGGCCGCAATCGCATCACCCTCGTGGGTGTGGGCCTTCTCTCGAACCCGTAACGCGTTCAGCTCCGCCTGGAACGTCGCGCGGTCGACTACATTAGGAGCTCCAAGTTCATCTCTCGTTGTGTCTGCCATGGTTCTCTCCCGGATCGATAAGGGACAAGAGTTCACTTCCGCATCGAGGGCGTATGGGTTAAGCCCACCAATAAACCTTCCGGTCCCAGCATTCGCGTAACCACCTGGCCCCAGGGTTCTTTTCGCGTCGCAACCAGCAGTTCGTAGCCCTGCGATTTCAGTTCCGCTGTGGCCTTTTCGATATTGCCTACATCAAACTCGATCCACGCTTGCGGTACGCAAAGATTGCCGGGCCATTGATCGGTGCCGAAGCAGGACTCAGCCGCCTGCGCCAGTGGCCACAAGGCAAAATGTTTCACGCCACCGAGTTCGCCTGTATACAGATAGCCGCTTGCGTCTTCTTGGAACTCCAGACCTAATGTTTCGGAATAGAACTTGCGGCTTGAGGCCGGGTCGCGAACGATCGGGCCAAAACCGGCAACGAATAGCACCTCGATGCTCTTCGGCGTCTGCATGGGGATTTACCTTCCTGTCTCAGTAAGTCTGTTCCACGCCTTCCACGCAGCCCAACTGAATGCGACAGCCGAGGCCGCGACCCCAATCGCCGCGAACACTGGAGAGGGTATGCGACGATGTCGCCGCCCACATCTTGTTTCCTCACGAACATGTTCTGGGCGCGCACCAATTCCCACCGCGTATCCCACCGCGCGGTGGATGCCAGGAATCTTCATCGCTGCCTTTAACTGCCATGGGGCCCTGATCGGTCCGGGATTTTCAAACACCCGAGCGAAGCCGCGATGAGCAAATAGCTGGATCGCCTGCGTAACGCGCGTGGGAAACTCGCGCCTCTTTTGCACTGTGGCTAAAGCCGTCATCGGAACGGATCGCGCCTGAAGGGGTCCCGTCAATAAGTTGGCGGCGGCGACGGCATCCTGAATCGCCAGGTTAATTCCCACTCCACCAGCGGGCGACATGGCGTGGGCGGCATCTCCGATGCACAGCAGGCCCGGTCGATACCATCGCTGAAGCCGATTGATTTGCACTGTCAGGATCTTGATCTGCTCCCAATCGTGCAGTTCATTCACTCGTTCGCCCAGATACGGCGCGATCTTGCGAATGTCGGCGCGGAGCGCATCGATGCCGCGTGCTTTGATCTCGTCATATGAGCCCTTTGCAATGATGAGGCCTGCCTGGAAATAATCCGAGCGATTGATCAGGATCAGCGCTTTTCCGTAGTTCACGTTGCCGAGCACCTGCGCCGAATCGCCCGGCGTGCGGCTGATCCGGAACCACAATACATCGATAGGCACTCCGTGTTCGATCACTTCCAGTCCGGCCGCTTTGCGTGTAAGGGAATGACGGCCATCGCAGCCCACCACCAGATCCGCACGGATCTGCATCTCTCGCCCTTCGTTCTGCACCACAACTCCCGTAATCCGTTCGCCATCTCTCACCAGATCTGTGGCTTCGTGTTGCGTGAGCAACTGAAACGACGGGAACTGCTTTGCTTTAGCCGAAAGAAAGTTGAGGAAGTCCCATTGCGGCATAAGTGCGACGAATTTGCAGGTGACTGGCACATGTCGAAAATCGGCCACTTCGAATAGGGAATCTCCGACGATCACTCCGAGCGACTCTACCTTCTCATGCGGCAAATCGAGGAACTCCTCCAACAGCCCAAGCTCGTTCAGCACCTCCAGAGTGGATGGGTGCACCGTGTCACCGCGAAAATCGCGAAAAAAATCCTGGTGCTTTTCCAGCACCGCAACCTGGACACCCTCACGCGCCAGAAGGTATCCGAGCATTATGCCGGCAGGCCCACCACCAACCACGCAGCAAGTCGTCTCTAAAACCTCAAGTGCCATATCTGGATGGCCTCCTGCCTCAAACCGCTCAAGTTCTTCGATGCTGAATGGATGAGGGTAAGGAGTTGCAGTTGGTTTTTTACGCGGAGCGGCTCTGGCCAGCCATTCGAGCCTGGAAAAGTTTCGCCTTGGTGACCGGGGAGTGGACACCAAATTCCGCTCATCTGATAGACCTGATTCTGTCGTTGGGTTGACCCGTTTTGGTGTCCACCTTGGTGTCCACCAAGGCCCAAAAATGAGTCCACAGCAGCGAAATGATAGAAGAGAGCGAAAATAGCGAAAGCTAAGAAACGCTTCATTCTATGTGACATATAACCAAGTTGTTGAAAAACAATCTGGGGACGTAGCTCAGTTGGTCAGAGCGCTGCCCTCGCATCCCAGCATATATTTATCAATTATTTGCGCAGGTTGGTGTCCACCACACTGTCCATGTCAGTTGTTTGCGGTGTGCAACGCCAAGATCAAGCTTGCCGTGGATCCGCTCGGGGACCGGGTATCGATTATTGGCCACGGATTGGCGAGCAGTATGGTCTCGATCTGACGGTCGTCAACCGATCTGTCGATCCAAATCACTACCTTTCAGTGTGTGTCAGCTATTTGTTCGCGAACCGGCCCAATTGGAGTCAGAACATCGCGGTCGGGAAGACCGTAGTGAGCAGCAGCATGATCGACCGCGTCGCTGCTCGCTTGGATCGGCTGCTTTTCGAGGTTCCAGTCGGCTTCAAGTGGTTTATCGAAGGATTGCTCGCCGGTCGCCTGGGCTTTGGCGACGTGGAGAGCGCCGGTTCGTCCTTCCTCCGACGCGACGGCAGCGTATGGACCACTGATAAGGACGGAATCGTTCCACCAGCAAGCCTTGTACCCATTCAATGATCCTGGCCAGCTTCCGATTCGACCGGTTCGCGAGCCAAACGGCGAATGGCTGCGCTTCGCGAAAAAGCGAGTGCGGCTGCGGACGTTCTTTGAGCAGTGCCAGCATCGCATGGCCTGTGCGAAGTGCGATTTCTATATGCCGAAGGAGTCCACGGCGGGGTTCCTGTTAGAGGGCAAGACGCATCTGCTCCGTCTTCTGCAGGAGATTCCGCTTGGCGAAGCGGAGCAGGCCGCCGTCGAGGATGGCGTGACAGCCTACGAAAACCTCCTATCGAAGCTAACCCAACTTCCGCAGTTACGGCGGTAAGTCCTTTTTTTACAGCGCGGGAGTAGTGAAGTCTTCACTACAAGTCCGCGCATTCGATGCTTGTCGGAAGTTCGAGGCCGAGTCGCTGGAGCAAGATGGCTTGATGTTCGGTGGGTCGGCTCACGCAGCGCTTGCGAATCGAGATGCCAGTGCGCGTGGGCAAGACCACGTCGACTAAGGCGATCTGCCCGAGTTCAGCGAAGATTTTTCGCGGTTCATCGCCAAGTCCTGCATCATGGCACCAGCGGCCAAACGTTTTCCAGAGCACGTAGGTGAGAAAGCAAACCAGAATATGAGCCTGCACGCGGCGCTCGAGATGGTGCCAGACGGGGCGCAGAGACAGATCGCTCTTGTGGATTCGAAAGGCAGCCTCGGCTTCTGTCAGTTGCATGTAGGCACGCCAAAGCTCTTCTCCGCTCCAATCGGTGACGTTGCTGCGCAGCAGATAACAGCCCTCGCTCAGCCTGGCCCAATCGCGCCACTCTTCTCGCTTGCTCCACTCCAGGTGGGCGCCGCCGCGCGCATCGGTTTGGATGTGCACACGAAATAAGCCTGCAGCGCGGCTGTTCCCGCCCAGGAGCTTGCCCAGGCGTTGGGCCAGCAGCAGTGGATCCTGCCTGCGCTGGCGGCAACTGGCGGCCATCTGTTCCAGCTTCTGTTCAATGCGCCGTTCGAAGCGATCGTGCATAGCCCGCTCCTTCAGGCGCCGCTGGGCACTGCGGCAGAGGATGAAAACCTCCTGCCCTTCTGGCCCGAGGCAGAGCTTCACTTCCAGCCCGGCGTGGACCTCACTCCATGTCTCGTCCAGTAACTGCTGCTCGAATTTACGCAACATGCTCTTGGGGGTGCCCAGGATGTAGCGTCGCCCACCCTTCTGCAGAAACTCAACGTTCTCTGCCGAGACCATGCCCCGATCCATCACCCAAATGCGGTTGGCCTGACCGTACTTGTTCTCCATGGCCGCGACGATCTCTTCCACCGTGGTGACGTCACTGCGGTTGCCGGCGAACACTTCATATCCCAAGGGCAGCCCACTGCGACTCACCACCATGGCAATGTTGACCTGTTTGCAATCGGGGCGATGATCCCGCGAGTAGCCGCGCTGCGCCTGGGGGTTAGCTGCCGCTTCGCCCTCAAAGTAAGTGCTCGTGACGTCGTAGAGCAGCAAGTCGTAGTCGAGCTGAAACAACTCGCCCAAGCGTTGCTGAAGATGCTTCTCCAAGGCCGTCTTGTGCGGCAATAATCGATCCAGGCTCCGATAGAGACGATCGTCGTTTACCTTCTCCGCCGGCACTCCCAATAACTCCGCCAAGGAGCTGGCTTCATAGGTGTGCTCGGCCAGTCGAAGCTCACTGGAGGCTTCCACCATGCGCCCCAGCACCAGAATCTGCGCCATCACACTCCAGGAAATCCCTTCCCGCCCCTGCGGCAACAACCTATCGAGCAGTTGAGAAAGGCCCAGTTGACGAAGAAGCTCTAAGCCCAGCCAACAGCCACCAAACTGACGACTGCGTTCTACCCGCACACCGTGAATGTCGACTTCTACCCACTCCGCGCTGCCCGCCTGCCGGAATAAATGCGCTTGTGCTGTGGAGGCCGGCTGTACCGCTTGTTGCACTCCAATCCGGCCACGCTCATCCAGTTCCCCAAGGTACGCGACCACTCGCTGCCGCGGACCGCGTGCCGTTCGATACGACTCCACAAGGGCCCAATATGCGTGTCGCTTCCCGTTCTTCTTTCGGTAGCAGCGCCGCACATACATGGCGCTCATCCTACCGATCTACGCCCCACTTGCAAGAGGGTAGGTCTTCACTACACGCCACTCCGGCGGCGATCAAGCACCACTCCCCTCAACCCTGCCTTGCAAACAAAGCCTTTTCCACTTGCCGTTGTTGAAAAGAGCGACTCAAAGTAGTCACAATTTCCTTAACCTTCGGCTAATGCTGCGGAAGTTCGGCTAACGGACGTGCCGACGCCAGCAGGCCCGACGCCGCGGCAGATCAGCGCCGGGTTGGTGCAGATCACTTCGATCAGAAAAGCGGCGATGTCAGTTGTAGACGGCTGTGACGTACAAGACTGCAGATAACAACCCTCAGACGAAAGACTCGTGCGTCTGGGAGTTCATACCCGCTGTTAGAGCATCGAGATAACAGATCTGATGACCAGTGATTGTTTCACTCGTCGATGCGGGGGACCGCACCGCTTGAATTTATCTTCCCTCCGGATGTTCCGAGACACTTAGGGTATTCCCATCCGGATCTTTGAACCAGGCAACTCTGGCTCCGGTGGGCGAGGTCCATATCCCAGAGTCGTCTTGTTCTAAAAAGTCATAGCGTTCGAACTGAACCCCCACTGCTTTTAGGTTTTGAACGACCGAATCTACGTCGGGAACCTGCCAACCTAACACAGTTCCAGATGCCGGCGGAAGTTCCTTACCCATCCCCAAGCGAAGCATGATGCCGTTGGCATCGAACACCAGAGCGAATGGGGGCTCTTCGGTGATCAGACGCAGTCCGAGTGTGTCCCCGTAGAACCTCTTCGCCCGGCTCACATCGACGATGGTCACAAATCCGATGATGTTGTATTCGCTGAGTCCACGTTGTTTCACCATGTGTTTATCATGCATGAATAGTCTGGCATGGCACAAGGATGGCAGTACGTCATAATATATCGCTAATGCGCCAGAGCGAGGTTCTTCGGGAGTTCGATCCCAGGCACGGCGTTTCCGTCGCAACGCTGGCCCATGAGTATTCTGCGAAGTGGGACGTTCCAGAACATACACACGGAGCGGATCAGCTGATTTATGCAATTCGTGGAGTGATGGAAGTATTTTCAAGCGAAAGTATGTGGTTGGTCCCTCCCAATTTCGCGCTCTGGATACCCGCAGAAACCCGACATCGGATACACATGCCTGGCGCAGTTTCGATGCGCACTCTCTATTTCCGGCGCGGATTAGTTTGCGCGCGCCCTTTGGGCTGTGCTGTCCTCCACGTCACGCCGTTGTTGCGTGAGTTGGTCCTCGAAGCAGTGCGCATTGGAGAGCTGCGCGTTCGGCAACTTCAGGAGCGAGCTCTTCGCGACTTGATCATTTTGCATTTGGAGAACGCATCTCCAGTGCCGACCCTAGTAGCGCTCCCGAGAGATGAGCGAGGCCTTGCGCTTGCTCAGGCGGTGCTGTCAGCGCCTGAGCAGACCAGACCCCTGGCGGTTCTTTGCCGCGAGCATGGAGTGAGCGTTCGGACGATTCAGAGGATATTCCGCAAGGACATCGGCACTGACTTCGAGACGTGGCGGCGTCAGGTTCGACTGACCAAGGCCGTCGATCTGCTTATCTCGGGCCGTTCCGTCAAACACGTCGCTTTCAGCATCGGATACCGCCAGTCCAGCGCCTTTGTGGAGACCTTTCGGCGCGCATTTGGCAGAACTCCCAAAGCATGGACCCTGTGGCTGGAGCGACTCAACCTCCATGACTAGTTCAGGCCGATGATCCCAAATGAATCTGTTTTGACCAGGCGTTCTGCGCGGCGACTGCGAGCCAGCAGGAAAGACTTGCGGTTTGCCCAGATTCCACATAATGCACCGACCCGAATTGCTATGCGGCGAAACTGGACGCGCACGTAAAGGCGAAGGTTGTCGCCAAGCCCGATCTTGTCCAGATCAGCACGGCATACAAGCAGCAGTCGGAAGGCGAGAAGACCATCCCGCGCAACAAGTACGTCGAAATTCGCGAGGAGAAGCCCGACACGCCGGAGAAGGCGAGATGGCCCGAGTTCAAAACGTGCAAGTACACTACCGAGGCCATCGTGTCGGACGGCATCGAGAAGGGCGAACTGCGGAAGGTTTGCACCGAGGCGACCTGCCCCGTTCACCATCCCAAGAAGCAGATACCGAAGGCCGATGCCAGCTTCAAGGCCGAGCAGGAGAAGCGCCGCCGCGAGGAAGCACTTGCGAACGCAATCGGAATGCAGGTCGCAATCAGACGGAGGTAAAGTTCTCCGCACAGCGGCCCAGGCATACGGGGTTGATACGGACGCCGTGGCCGTCAAGGTAAAGCAGGAGTTTGCTGTGAAGGAGAAGGCGAGGAAGGCCGCAAAGCCGGAGCCGAAACCAGCGGCAAAGGCCAAGCGAGCCGCGTAGCAAATGATGAATTTCTGGACCTGCCTTCGGGCAGGTCCATTTTTTGGTCTCTGCTTCCCACCCTGTATGTCGCTTTCGCATTCGCGAAAGCGACAATCTTCTGCCCACCCGACGGGCTCAGTTGGTCGGAGCGCCTGCCTTCTCGTTCGGACTTGATCCCATCTTGCATAGATTCAATAAGTTACAACGGAGGCGGAGGTGTGACACTGTCACTGCTACCACAGATGCATTGCCCAAGCGGTAGTCGCCACATCAATTCCTGTAGCGTCGCTCGAACGTAAGCTAGAGTAAAGTTGGCGGAGGTTGCTAGCCATGCTAAATCCCCTGCGCTCGCACATAATTTACCTGGAAAACACAATCCAGAACCTCAGGAATCGGCAGACCAGCTCAGACTTAGCGATTGAAGAGCTCGAGGACATCGAGCTGCAACTCAGCCTTTCGGAGAGCGCTCTCGACCATTACCGTCGGGCCTATGCGCTCGAGCTCAAAATCTCGGGTTCCGAGCCGCCCAATCACCCAACTGGGATCGAAGGCAGGGACGGAGTGCAAGGCGGCGAAAAGTCGAGTGCCATAAAGAAGAAGGAAGGTCTCGTCGCAGCGGAAGCAGGCGTCTGCAGATCCCTCAATCTAAGGATAAGAAAACCTTTACTCACAAGCGACAATTTCGGCCGTAGAACCACGGGACGACTACATGAATAGCTCTAATGAACGCCACGTACTCGTTTTGCGAGCCAGCCTTGTACGGCGGTGAAGTAGGCCGGGACAAATTGCTGGAGCGAGGGCATCTCCGCATTGTTCCCGACTTTGGCATCGAGCATCAGGTGATCCGCTGACGGAACAATCAACAGAGTGTAATCGGGGTTACCGCCGGTCTTCAATGCGGCCTCCCAGGCAGCCTTGTTCTTTGCGGCCAGGATGTTGTCGTCCAAGCCCCCGAAGAGCGCAAGGGTGGGAACGCGAAGCCGCCGAAGTGTCGGGGCTGGATCGTAAAAGTAGAAGCGGCGGATCGAATCCCAGTACGGATCATTGGGAGTTCCAGGAAATGTGCTCGGCGCCTTTCCCATTCGAGCTACGAGCTTTTCCCTTGCAGCGGCATAGTCGTCCCAGCCGCGGCCGGTCTGAGCGTACTTGTACTCAAGATGCAGGAGATCGACGATTTGCTGAATGACCTGAGGCTGCATGTGGGCCGCAGTCATTTCGCCGCGTGCCTCGTCCATCGTGGTCTCGGCAGGTGTCACTCCGGCACCCGAGACGCTGATGAGGAACGCCAACCCGCTCATCCGGGTAGCGGCAAGCGGCATAATCCAACCCGCCTGGCTCAGGCCGAATAATCCGATCTGGCGATGGTCGATATCCGGGCGGGTTTTCAAGTATTCAAATGCAGCCGTGGCGTCGCCAGCCAGTTCGTCGAAGGAGGCAGTGGTCCAATCTCCGTTCGACCCACCTACGCCGCGCTTGTCGTACCCCAACACTGCTACGCCATGGCGAACCAGGAAGTGAACAAGCGGGAGGAGGTACTCGCGATCCTCCGGTCCCGACGCGGGCACAAGGATAATGGCCGGATACCTGAGGCCGGTGGCGGGACGGATGAGAGAGCCTGTCAGGCGAACATTGCCATTGGAAAACCGAACATCTTCACGAGTCTCCATCTGCTCTCGCCGTGCGACCCGCGATGTGGATCCGATACGTTGCCATGCAAGCG
This sequence comes from uncultured Acidobacteriota bacterium, assembly GCA_963730805.1. Taxonomy (GTDB): domain Bacteria; phylum Acidobacteriota; class Terriglobia; order Terriglobales; family Acidobacteriaceae; genus Telmatobacter. Next base: position 334,387 of record CAVSTL010000006.1, read on the forward strand.
AGACAATCTCGCCTTGCGGATTACGGTCAAATTGGATCGTGGATTCGAGTGAAGTTGAGACGGCGGCACCGGGGCCCGCAAAGAAACGGTCGTGATCTGTGGGGTAGAGTGTACGGACAACTCCGGACTCATCGAATCCGACAAGCTGCGGAGTACCGCTGAGCTCACTCCACAGTTGCAGATAGAGAAATGCATCCGGCCCCCACCTGTAGACGCCGGCATACTCGCGAAGGGAGGCTTGATCCAATGGTTTGATTGGGGGTGGCTGAGTTGCTGAGGAAACTTTGGCGGCGGCAATCAAGATGAGCGCGGCGACTGTGCGTGAAGAAGAGAGATGCATGAGGAAACGACCTCACTCGGCTTGTTATTACGCAACGAGGGGCGGAGTTAGAGTGGTGGTAGAGCCTTCAGGCCAATTTCGGCCGCCGCCACGCAAGCCAGACCAGCGTTGCAGCTAACAGGGTCATCACCATCGGGAAGCTCGGGTAGTAAAGCGCCCTCGTGAAACATAGGAAAGTTCCCAGGCCGACCGTACACGTAATGATGATAGCTCCTATAGAGGTCCATCGTGGAACAAGGATGAGCAGTGCCCCTGCCGTATCGAGCGCGCCGGAAACATAGCGGAACCATTGTCCCCAGCCAATCGCGTTGAAGAACGGAATGGTTCCCATAGTTCCGGTGAGCTTTTCGATTCCTATCCCCAGAAATATTACGCCCAACAGCACCCTAAGAATCCAGGTGATTATGAGGCGTGTTTTGCTGGTGGACTGCGAAGTCATCTTCTTCCTTCTTTGATAGATCGGGCGAATACCCGAGATGAAGTGCTCAGCTCGTGCTCAGTTAACAATGTTGGAACCGTCAATAGTGTAGATGAGTGCGCGCCGCGCCGCCGTCTCGCCCCGCGAGAAGGCGATTGCCTGCTGGGCCGCGATCCGCGCGCCACGTATCTCTTGGGGCGCGCGCCAGTAGGAATGGGCAGCCTAGTCCGGGCGAACGACTTCCTCCGGACTTCCGCTAGACCCCATTCTTCCAATCACGGGCCATGAAACGCCCTTCGGCGCCCAGAAGTACCCGCATGCACTTTGCAAGATTGCGGTCTCGCGCATCGTTTGATTTAAGACCAACAAAGTAGCGCAGAATCTCCTTCTTTCGGCTCGGGGGAAGTGCACTCCAATTTCTTTCGGCCAACAAATTCTGCTTTAGAGCTTGCTTGAACCAGCTAGGCATTGGATGCTGCGGGCCATTGGAATATGCCGCGTCAAACATCACTTCAACTTGCACAGCATCTCCGACGACCACTCCAGCTTCGGAGCGCACTCCTCCATTCAAATAAAGATAGAAGGCACCGTCACCCGAGGGCATCATGTTCGTCCGGTGCGGATTGGATGGCTTTCCGTTGATTCGAACCAAAACCGGCAAGGGTTTGCGCCAGCCCGGTTTGAGAGCGGAAGCCTCGGTTGCCAAGACCTTGACGTATGGATTGATCCCGCGTATCTGTACCTTCCTCTGGAATACCACGTCACCCACTCCTTTGTTTTGAAGAAGCCGGTCGCATTGCCAGCAATTCACTTCCAAATGCCCTGAGATTCTCGACGTAGGGCTGCGGTTCTTCCCAACACATGAAACGACCGCCGCGCCAATTCTGTGAACCACATTGACACGCCGCTCAGCCCAATCGCGCGCGTAATCCGACTTCACTCATGAGACGTATTACCCATTCCCGTTCCTCTTTAAATTCGACTTGTGCCAGAGATTAGGAACGGCCGATTTTGATCTGCGATTCCATAGCGACTATCCAGAGCTCAAGCGCCTGCTCCACACGTCGACGGTTGCGCGTTGCGCAGTAGTCGAGGGCAAAGCCGCGGAGGCCTGAGAGCAAGATGGTTGCTATTTTCTCCGCACGTTGTCGGTCAGTTCCGGCATCGAGGAATACGCTTGTAAAACGATCGATCCAGTCCTCAAAACAGCCCTGAAGAAACTCTTTGTACTCCTTGCGATGCCGCACCGCCTGGCCGTAGCACTCATAGAAGAACTCGAGGCCGTGCAGGTTACCGGGCCGCACGATCTCGCTCCAAGCTCGCCGAGCGATGCCGGCGAAGGTGTTGTTCTCGCCACTCACGAGCAACGTCTTTCGTTGCCATTCGCGGACTTGGACAAAAATGGCGGACACCAGTTCTTCTTTGGAGCCGAAGTAATAAAGCAGAACTCGCGGACTTGAGCCGACAGCGTTGGCGAGAGGCCTCAGGGAGAGGTCGGCGAGTCCGTGCTTCACGACGTAGACGGTAATCGCCTGGAGCAACTCTTCCGGTCGCCGGTCATTTCGGGTGCGGGCCACTCTCTGACTGTATCGAATTCGGCCGTTCTCGTGCTGATAGTTATTCGCTGAATCCTTCACTATCCCTATTGATGAAACGATCGTTTCAAGTATATATTGGCCGAAGAATAGTTGAGTCTGGGTTGGGAGCCATATATGCATTTGCCAATCGATGTTCGGATAGCACGTCACGGGGTAATCGTGCTGCTCCTGGGCATGCTGACAGGATTTTTCATCGGTAAATTTCACAGCCATAACCTCGGGAATGCGTCGCATCTGACGGGGCTGATCGGCGGATATGGGCTGATCACGCTTGGCCTGCTATGGCCACGGCTCAACCTAAGGCCGGCTTGGTCCACGGCAGGAGCTTGGATCACAATTGTCTCAATGTATCTGAACTGGGCGGGACTGGTACTGCAGGATGCGTTCGGGAAGACTGGGAGTTCGCTCACGCACTCAGGCCCGTTTGTGTTGTTAGCGGCGATCGTGCTGTCGCTGGGGTCAGTAGCCATCATTCTGGCGGGACTGCGCGCCAATACTTAGTCGATTGCGGATGCTGAAGCCGGAATGGCGGCTGGCATTTGGGACGCCACACTTATTGGCATCGATTTTCATCTATCTGGCCGTCGCACACCGACAACGTTTGTTCACGCCAAGAGGATGACTTTGTGATCGTAATGGACTTGGATGTTCGAACGTCGAACTCGATGAGGAAGTGAACGGGGATCGTCCAATCATCATGCGAAAAAAAATCTGCGGGGTAGAGCATCTGATATGAATATGAACGAATCGAGACGGCCTAAAGGCGTGCTAATTGTCGCCGTGACTGTAATCGTATTTGGGCTTGGCGAGGTCTGGGTTGGATGGTCAGGAAACTATTTAGGGATCCTATCTCGGCCGTGACTGCAATTGTCGGTATGTTCTATATTCTGGGCGGCGTGGCTTTACTGATAACTCCGCGGACCCGGGGGACGGTCCTCAGTTTGATTTTCATTGGCGCGGAAGTGCTGGGCCGAATATACCTCGTGATCGCAGGCGTGGCGCCTCGAAGGGGAGCTGACTTGGCTAAGATCGTCCTAGGCGGTCCGATAGCCGTTGGCTTCATGCTGTACATCGGATTACGCTCGTTCAGGCGAGGGTAATGCGAAATTAGCTTAGCCGATAGCGGCGTTGGTCGGCCCATGCTGGCGCAGTTGGGATTCTCAATCTTATGACGTGGAGGGCTGTACTGGTATCGTGCGTTGACGCGAGAGGCAGATCCACGCCTTCGCTCCATGACCGCGAAACTCGGCTGATCGCAATTCGACAATCTCCAGCGAGGGCTCAATCGCGAGGGTGACCTCGCGCGCTGAGCGCCGCGGTGGACCAACCTCACGCCCCGGACCCTCGGTACTGCCAATCAAGCTCAGCCACAAACCACCCGGCGAAAGGACAGCAGCAACCTGTGCCGCGAACCGTTCCCGTTCGCTCTGTTCATCGAACACGTGAAAGCAGCCTCGATCAAACACAAACTGGTACGGGCCGCCCGGTGGAGGGGCTGCGAGAAAATCCACCGCGGCAAAGCGACAGCGAAGTTTGCGATTCCCAATCTTCGCACGCGCCCTTTCAACCGCCAGCGGCGAAACATCGACACCGAGTACGTCGAACCCGTGTTCCGCCATCCAAATCGCATTAGTGCCAGTACCCGCCCCAATCTCAAGCGTCGGGCATGGCACCACTTCTCCAGCGGTGACGAATTCCACAAGCATTGGCTCAGGCTGTCCTGTGTCCCAGGGCAGCTGTCCCGAAGCGTAACTCTCATCCCAAGAAGGGTGCGGCATCATCTTTCGAGTCTAACTCCCAGGCGGAGGGGCTGATGTCCCTTCACGTTAACTGCGCTGAGCCATGAAGTTTCGGTTGCCGATGATTCGGCAATCAACAAGGACGCGGATTTCATCACATTGCATCAATCAAGAGCAGGCGCCATCGTAGGAATTGAAAACCTACTTTAGGCTTCAATTTGCAACCTCCGTTGGCATTCGATAATCTTGGAGTCTTCTACGGATTAACGCGAATAATAGTCTTCCCCCTGATCCGCTCGGTCCGGTTAAAGGCGGCAACGGCATCGTCGAGCGCAAGATGACAGTCGCGGCCAAGCAAATGCTGAAGCGTATATATTCGCTGCTCCTCCGTGTCATACGGGCAGGTGTCGCGCTGATTGCATTGCAAATCGAGCTTCCTGATATCAGGTTTTCAGAAAGAGGGGCAGCAGGCTGAATATGCACGGCAGACACTCGATGCCATGCGCAAACTCAGGGTTCAGCGATCAGGACTTTAATGGCCAAACTTCGACGACGCCATGGGCCACGGCGCACGGGACGCGCGAGACCTTTTCGATGGCATCGGCCAAGTCGGCAGCTTCAATCACTGCGAAGCCTGCGACTGGCAAGGCGGAATTCATGAAGGGACCGTTACGAGTTTCCACACCAGCCGCATCTGGGTTACGAACCTGCACCGGCGCGCCAGCAATTCCCATCAATGCTCCTTCTGAACGCAATTTCGAATCCTGCGCGTGAGCGGCATCCCTTATAGAAGGGGAAGTGCGATCATACCCGTGCTGCTCGCCATATCCGATCGTAATGAATTTCGGCATGATCTGATCTCCTTTCTTTTTTAGAGATGTTCCTGTTCGGCAACTGGTGGTCCGGATCATCTGCCGAGCTCCGAATTTAGCGTGCCTACCTCCCATTCGACCATCCGTCAGGTCGAGTCAAGTTCTTATGGGCGGCACACTCTTCGGTTTGCCCTGCTTACGACGCGATGTTTGAAACCAGTTCGGCGAATTAACACCCGCAGCCGAGCTTCAAACGAGTTGCCGATCCAGCGCAAAGGACTTCTGTGGCGGAAGGCCATTCTCGCTTGTCGATCGCGGATCAATGAGTGACTCGGCGGAGATAAGCGGCCAATAAGCCGGACCACGTGATCATGGCTGGCGGTAAGAAGTTATATTTTCTTTCAGTTGGATTTTCTTCAGGAGGCGGTGCCCCGCTTCCTGCCAGCATCTTGGCGGATCAGAGCAAGAAGCGGGGACCCGTGTGAGGTAACGATCCTCTTTGTCCCAGTGTCGGTCCCGCTGGAGCAGCTTGCCGCCTGCTGGGCCGAAAACTCGGACGAGATCATCTTACGCCGCTGCCCGGTTTGTGAACAGGATACGATCATCGGCCATGGCCGTCGCCGCAAGCAGGTGCATGATGAGCATCACGACTGGATCGGGATTCGCCGAGGCCGCTGTGTACGATGCGGAAGGACCTTCACTTTCCTGCCGGCGTTATCTCTTCCTTACACGCACTACAGCTTGCTGGGGCGCTGCCAGGCGTTGCTGCGGCGCTTTGTAGAGGGCTGTTCATGGGAGCGAGCAGCGCCGAAGTTCAAGGATGCTGACCGCGTGCCCGATTCCTCCACGGTGCGCCGCTGGTCGCAAGGCGTGGACGAGTTCAAACCGATCGATTCCTTCGTCCACAGGACGGCTGCGCGCGCGGCTCAGTGGCTGGAGTCTGCTCCTGGGTCTCAGAACGAAGCAGCGTTCTTGTCATGGCTGACTCCGGTGCTGGAAGTCCTCTGTCCTATGCGCCGCTGAGAAAAAATGCTCTCCCCACCATCCTTGCCTGGGAACGCCGGCGGGGTTTTCCTACGCTGGCTCGGGAGGCGAAAAAGCCGTGGTGGGCGAAGACGTCTCGAGAATTAAGCGACGGATGCCGTTGCTGGACTATTTGCGGCAGCATAACTGGAAAGGACGGCTCACAGGCCGGTCCGAGTATGTCGGGATCTGTCCGTTGCATCAGGAAAGCCAGCCATCGTTCTATGTCAACACACGCAAAAACGTCTTCTACTGCCACGGCTGCGGGCAGGGCGGCGACTTGATTCGCTTCGTCCAGTTGTCGCTCGGCTTATCCTTCCGCCAGAGCTTGGCCAGCCTCGATCCGGGGCTCGTTCCAGAAGCTGATTCCAGCGCTGTGCTGGAGCAGGCAGCGGCCTTCTATCGACGGCAACTGAATCGCTACCCCGAGGCACTCGATTATCTCCACCGGCGCGGACTGCATGATCCTGCGCTGATCGAGGAACTTGGCATCGGCTATGCGTCTGGCGGATCCATGCGCCGATATCTGATCGCGCAAGGTCATTGCTTGGCTGAACTGCGTGGGCTCGGGCTCATTAACGCGCAGGGCAGCGACGCGCTCTATCAGCGCATCGTGTTCCCACTGCATCAGCATGGACGCATCCTCAACCTGTACGGCCGCAGCATCGGCTCCGCCTTCGCCCATCGCTTCCTGCCCGGCGGAAAGGGTGGCCTGTATGCCTGGGAGCAGATTCCCAACTGCTCCGAAGTCATCCTGGTCGAAGGGATGTTCGACTATGCCGCTCTGCGGCAGGCGGGATTCCACAACGTAACCTGCTCGCTGGGTACACACCTAAATGAGGACCAATTCGGGCAGCTGTGCGAAGGCGAACGCACCGTTTATATCACCTTCGATGTGGATCAGAAGAGCGGTCAGCAAGCTGCAGAGCAGTTGGCCAATCGCCTTGCCGTGCACGGCGTCTCCGCACGTCGCGTTCTCCTGCCTGAGGGTCACGATCCCAACTCCTTCTTCGTTCAAGGAGGAGACGCACACCAATTCCAGTCCCTTTTGAAGGCAGCTCGGCTATGAAGTTCCGCGTGATTTCAAACAAGACCTCAACGGGCGCGCATAGCCCGATTCAGGTCGTGGAACAATCCACCGGCAAGGGTGTCGGGTGGATCAATCGGTATCTCGACCGTGAGCATGTCCGCCGGCTTTCCAATAAGAGCCTGTTTAGCTACGCGCATAGCCTGTTGCACTTCGTGCGCTGGTGGGCGGGTATTCATCATACCGGCGAGATCTCTGCTGCCGACCTCACCGAATCGACCCTGCTCGATTACCTGCGCTTCCAGTCGAGTCGACAACCACCGCCTGCTGCCACCACTATCAACGATCGCGCGGCCTGTGCCGATCGTGCTATCCGCAATCAGTTCCCCGATGCTCCCTGTCAGGTGGCGCATGGCTTCCAGAAGATCTACCTACACCGCCGGCCGATGGGCCTGGGGCGCCCCAGGTTCGAGCTCAGTCGGTTACGCATCAAGGAACCACGGCTCAACATCGTTCCTCTCTCGGTCGATGAAGTGGCCCGCTTCTGGTCCAGTTTCCGAAACACACGCGACCTGGCCATCGTCGGACTGATGTTGATGCACGGGCTCCGCTCCGCTGAAGTCATGGCCCTGAATCGCGATGACGTGCTGTTCTCCGAAGGTCAGATCCGTGTCCGCGGCAAGGGAAACAAAACGCGTTTGCTGCCACTGGCTCCTGAAACCACACAACTGCTCGACCATTATCTCCGGGTCGAGCGTCCCGATCCCTGCTCGGCAGCCTTGTTCGTGGTGTTGAAGGGACCCGCTCGGGGTCAACGCATCACACCGGCGGGATTACGCTCCCTGTTCCGCCATCATCGCCGCACCACCGGCGTCCAACTGGCCAATCCCCACCGGTTCCGGCATACGTTCGCCTCCGATATGGTGCGCGCCGGCATCAGTCTGCCCGCACTGATGCAGTTGATGGGCCATGCCGACATCGAGACCACCATGCATTACGTGAAGGTCTCACCGCAGGATGTCTATCTCCAGTACGCCCGCGCGGCTGCACAGTGCATCCATCCCCAACCGAGGATCTCCTGATGCGCTGGCGCCGTCCTCCACTCCGCCATCCCCTGGCTCCGGTCTTTGCCCATGCGATCGAGTCCCTGTCGACCGCACTCGCTCCTTCCAGCAAGCGCAACTACGGCATCGTGGTGCGCAGCTTCCTTGTCTATCTCGGCACCGATTACCCAGCGGTGAGTCGACTCCAACAACTCCGCCGCGATCCTCATATCCTCGGATGGATGGCGCACCTGCGCTCCCAAAAGCCACCTCTGGCCACGGCAACCTGCATCGGCCGGCTCTTTGCTCTGCGCACTATCTTCCATGAACTGGCTCGCACCAGCCATCTCGCTGAACTGAGTTACTTGCTGCTACGTGAGGATATTCCGCGTTCTCCTCACACTCTGCCACGGCCTCTTACCGCCGAGCAGGATCATGTCCTCCAGCAGGAGTTCATCCGCCGCAACGATCTTGGCGGAAACGTCTTCCTGTTACTCCGCTCCACCGGCATGCGTATCGGCGAATGCGCCGATCTCTCCTATGACTGCCTGCGCGCCACGGGGCCAAACCAATGGGCGATTCATGTTCCCCTCGGCAAACTCAAGACCGAACGCATGGGTCCGGTTGATGCCTTCGGCCGCGATCTCGTGCACCGGCTACGCTTCTTCCGCTCCTTGGATCCACTGCCCGCTGATGGACGGCTCCTTGCGCGACCCGCAAGCAAGGTGGCTATCCTGGTTCAACTCCGCGATTACTTGCACCTGGTCTGCCACTCTCTCGGTCTTCCCACAGATATCGTCCCCCATCAGTTCAGGCATACCTACGCCACCGAGATGCTTCGCGCCGGCGTCAGCTTCCCCGTTCTGATGAAGTTGCTTGGCCACGTCGACCCCGCCATGACCATGCGTTACGTCGATGTGGCTCTCACCGATCTTGAACGTGAGTTCCAACAGGCTCGCTCTAAACCCAGGCATCTGGCCCCCCAGCCGAAGACATCCCCGACCCCAGCACGTACAGGCCTTGACGGGATCATCGACGTCCTGCTCGCCGCCCAACATCTCATGGAGATGTTCCGCCGTTCTCTCACAAACGCCAACGCCCGCAAGCGTCTGCTCAGGCTCGCCAACCGGCTCATCAAGATCCTCACCGAGATAAGAAAACTCAAAACCACCTGAATGAAAATGGGAAGCGATTGGCCGCTTATGGCGGAGATTTTGCATCAATCCACAAGCCATCAGCGACGGGAAAAGGTTCTCGCCACTCATTCGGCCGGTTCATCGATGCGGTTTGAGACCGCCTCTCGATGAGGAGTTCTTGACCTCACTTCGGGATTGGTTGCGACTCCGGATCGTTCAGGCGCGCAATTTCCTTATTCAGGATATCGAGGTTGGCGTGGAGAAACTCTTCAATGATCTGGAGTTCGGTGACGGAGTATCGCGCTGCAAGCTTTTCCATACCGGCTCCAAGCCCATCGTAGAGTTTGCCGAGCTTTGCCATTTCACTTGGAACAAGCTCGATCAGAACCTTGCGGCGATCCGTTGCATCTTTCATCCGCTTGACGAACCCAGTTCGCTCCAATCTATCGGAATCCCGTTATGGCACCTGTCGTTAGCCCGGTTGCCTCTGTGAGTGCTCCGGCAGTCATAGGAGCCGAGCCGGAGCGGACCAGAATATCGAGGCAGCGTGTATCGGTCGCATTCAAGCCGACTTTGCCCGCGACAAGGGTGTGGAAAAAGAGGCTCACCGTCGCCAGTACCCGGCCGAGTTCATGCCCTACCCGCCGCAGCAACATGCTTTTCGGCGATTCTTTGCTTGGCCCGGGTTTTGATCTTGACATTATCTTAGCTCCTAAGATATTTAACTTACAAGCTAAGTAGGATTGTCGCAGACCTGG
>CAVSTL010000007.1:0-844918 GCA_963730805.1 uncultured Acidobacteriota bacterium
TACGCGCGCTCATTTTGTATCGGATAGGGCCGCACTGCATATAGAGGATGGGGTGGTGACCGTCTTTGCGTTCCGGAGTTGCCGTCAGACCGAGAACATATTTCGCCTTTACCTGCTTCATGACCTTTTCAAAGGTAAACGCTGACAGATGGTGGCATTCATCAACAATGACCTGACCGTAATCCGCGACGAGGTCTTTCACCCCTGCTTTATCGTGAGTGCTTTGGATGATGGCAATATCGACACAACCAGTGCGCTCATTCTTACCACCGCCTACTTGCCCAATTGATTTGGCCGGGAGATTGAGGAACATAGCGAGCCTTGCGTGCCATTGATCGAGCAATTGCTGACGATGAACCAGCACGAGGGTATTTACCTTCCGGGATGCGATCATCCAAGCGGCCAATGCAGTCTTTCCAAACGCGGTAGGGGCACACAGGATTCCGTCGTCGTGCTCGGCTATCATGGCCGCGGCATCGACTTGTGCCGGTCTCAGTTGACCCGAGAATTCCACGTCAATTGCACGGCCCACAAATCGCTCATCGCGAATCACCGTCTTGATGTGGTGCGTTTCAAGCAACTGCACCGTTTCGGCGAAGCACCCTCTCGGGAGCGCAATATAGTTGGAGAGATCTTCGCCACATGCAATAACTCGCGGCTTGTTGAACGTGGGAAGCCGCATTGCCTGGGCCTTGTAGAATTCAGGATTCTGAAAAGCTGCCAGGCGAAGCAGTCGGTTCAGCATCGCAGAGGGCAAACCGTTCTTTTCTGTGTAGACAAGGTTCGACCGAATGATTTGCACCTGTGTCGGGAATGGCCCTGGAATTGCGCGATCCGCTCGCGTTCGTGACGGCGGCAGCATCCATGGTTCAACGTCTTCATCGTAGGAAACGCTGAACCGCACGCCGATGAGATCTCCACGCCCTTGAGCGTCAAGCACAAGGGCTTCGACGGCGTCAGCAGGCATTTTCCTGACGCCAGCCAGAAACGCCCATTGGTCTGGATAAGGACAAAACTTCGCATCCAAAAAGACGCTGTTATTGTTTGCCCGCGGAAGCTTTTGCAATGGAAGGGCGATTAGGTTGCCAAGCCCACCCTTGGGCATGGTGTCCTGGTTGGGAAAGAAGCGATCATATGAGTCGAGTCCTATCTGATGACGCGATTCCATGGTCCGAGTGAGGATTATACTGCCGAGTTTGCGAGCAGTTGTGGCTGGAATCGCCCGTTCAAAGAAGATCCACACATGGGCACCCTTCCCAGATCGCGAGCGTTCCAGTGCCGCCGGTACATTGAGTTCGTGGCAGACAGCGAGAAATGCTGCTGTATCTTCCTGCCATGTGCTTTTGTCGAAATCAGCAGCTAGAAGCCAGCAAGACTCATCCTGAAGAAGTGGATAGATCCCAACCGTCTGATCGCCAACAAGATGTCCTCGCAGCACATCATCAGTCAGCGGCCTGTAGCTTCGCGTCTGGCGATCAATCTTCTTTCGGTCTTGCTCCTTCGCGTTCAAATAAGACTTCCAGTCGCGATCTGCTTTGGGCATGTATCCAGATCGCCCGTCGCTGCTCTCCCAGCGAATTGCATAGACATCGTCGCGCCCACGGAAGAGGCTGCGAAACAAGGCAATTCGCTGCTCTGCCGTTGCCACTCCGGGTCTCTGCACCTCAGGGGCGGAACTGGAGACTTGAATTGTCTCCGACCTGGAGGCTGGAACTTCCGAGATTGGGACGCCATGCGCAATCAGGAGGCTACGTAAACGAGCGTTCTCTTCTTGCAGGCGCTCCACTTCTGCGTGGAGTGAACTGGAGTTCGGAGCCTGGCTATCGCCGTTGGTCAATCTGGATCTCCGTTCGCATGCGTCAGTCTCTTAACCTCAGAATAGTCGCACATCAAACTCATTCACGAGTGGTTGGCGCGCGGGGTAGTGCGCCTCGTCATGCGACAGGAAGAATCCTTGTGGATCGAATAGATTCTGGCGACATGACAATCGCAGGAACAAGTACTTCAACAGGCCAGATGACGGCGGTCTAACGGAAGGTGTGAGGTCAATACCGTTTCACTAAATATGCTTGTACTTACACGGCGTCATTTGCTTGTTCTCGAGCAGCGTAATATGCTTGAAGTCGTGCAGCGTAAAATGCTTGCAATGGCTCGAAGGAGCCCTACCGCTCATGGCAACACCGAACCAGAAACTCGCTGAATCCCTCGCTGTGCTTAACAAACTTCAGCAAGGCGGACGCCGCGTGTTTAGCTCCGCCGATCTCAGTCGTGTCCACCGTGAGCGGCTGGTTGGAAACGGCTTCCTGCAGGAAGTGATGAAGGGGTGGCTGGTTTCCGCGAGCCCGCAGACGCGCACTGGCGACAGTACACCTTGGTATGCATCCTTCTGGGAATTTTGCGCCCGCTACTGCGGTGAGCGTTTCGGAGATGAGTGGCATCTGTCGGCGGAACAGTCGCTGTGGCTCCATGGCGAGAGAACCATCATCCCGAATCAGGTGGTTGTGTGCAGCCCGAGGGGAACGAACCATACTATCGAGCTTCGCTACGGAACATCTCTCTACGACCTAAAGGAAAACGAGATGCCGCCACTGGAGGCCTTCGTTACCCGGGATGGTTTGCGACTGTTCTCGCCACCTGCGTCGCTTATTGGCGTGACGGAATCATTCTTCGCTCGTAATCCGGTCGAATCGCAGGTGGTGCTCACAAGTCTCAGAGATGTTTCGGAACTACTGCGACTTCTGTTGAATGGAGGACACTCGGCAAAGGCCGGCTATCTTGCTGGGGCGCTACGCAAGATAGGCCGTAACGAGCAGGCAGATGAAATCATCGGCGCCATGAAGAGTGCGGGCTACGGCGTGCGAGAGAAAGATCCCCTCGAAGCGCAAAAGATCCTCGCAATGCCACAAGCCGCGGTTGCACCTGTCGTGGGCCGCATGCAAATGCTATGGAAAATGATGCGAGAGGACGTGGTTGCAGTATTTCCCAAACCTCTTGGACTTCCGAAGGAAAGAGATGCCTATCTTCAATCAATTGATGAAATCTACAAGAGCGATGCTTACCACTCCTTGTCGATCGAGGGATATACGGTCACTCTGGACCTGATCGAAAAGGTACGGCAAGGTGACTGGGACCCCGATCACGATGAAGAAGATCGAAAGAGCCGCGACGCATTAGCGGCGCGCGGATACTGGCAGGCATTCCAGGCAGTCAAGAGTGCGGTCGGAAACGTGATCGCGGGAGGTGACGCCGCTGATCTTGCACGCGAGGGGCACAAGGAGTGGTATCGCGAGATGTTCCAGCCGTGTGTCAGGGCAGGTCTAATTGCAGCGGGGGCTCTGGCCGGATATAGGAACATGCCCGTCTATCTTCGAACATCCCGCTACGTGCCTCCCCGCTGGGAGGCGGTTCGAGATGCGATGCCGGCCCTCTTCGACCTGCTCGAATCGGAACAAGAACCATCCGTCCGCGCAGTCCTTGGGCACTGGATGTTCGGCTATATCCATCCCTATCCGGACGGCAATGGGAGGATGGCCCGTTTCCTAATGAATGTCATGCTGGCCTCGGGTGGTTTTCCATGGACTGTGATCCGCGTCGAAGACCGGGACGATTATCTCCATGCTCTGGATTCGGCCAGTATCGAAACGGACATCAAGCCCTTCGCTCAATTCATCGAGAGGAGCGTGCGCCGATCTCTGGACAGCGGACGCCACCGTGAATTGACGTTCTCTGCTCCACAAGAGCGGTATATTTCAAGCCGAGACGCGGTTGTCTACTTCGGGCAAGATGGGGAACGGCGGGTGCGATGCGCCATCAGCCGAGAGGCGCTCGACGATCATTTCCATGGTGATCACAGGAACAAGCTTGACGTGTTCCGAGAGAATCGTAAAGCGATTGAGGCGACCACTCGCCGCAAATATCTTGACGGAGAACTTGAACCAGACAACTCTGTTCTGGTGCGCACTGCTGATATAAGGTCAAGAGTTCTCTGACTTCTTCTAAGACTGTACGCCACGGCCCGTCTCACATGGCACAGGTTTTGACACGGCCGGATCTTTGGGATACTGCCATGTGTTTTCACACTTTCGTCTTGGCTGCCCACCGCCAGCGCGCTCTATGGAGAAAAGATGGCTCTATGGGAGCCCTCTTCCCCGCGATGATCGCGTTAAAGCCCGGCATAAAGCTGGATTTGCGGAAATGATCCCGGCGGATCTCAAGCGCAAGACCCTCCCACTTGTGCTCAAGCCCTGCAGCCAAGTAACACTTGCGAGCTTCTTTGAGGTGCGCGAGCGTCGCATCGTAATACTTGCTCTCAGCAGCTTTCAGAGTACGCATACAGAGCGCGCGAAAAACCTTTGCCGCCACGGCTGCATGCGATTGGGCAAGGGCCTTTGCCGCCGGTTCCGTCGTGTAATGACTCAGATGTTCCAGCTCGCGATCGTTTGCGCCTTCCAGGCGGTCCGCTAACCGTCCGGCCTCCTTCACCTTTACCAACAAATCGATGAGCGAGGCCAAATCGCCCCGCTCGGCAGCCTTCATCGCTTTTTCATGCCAACCGGACCGATCGCGCTTCGGAACGTAGCCCATGAGCTCATCGTAGGCAAACGCACCGGGGCGCTTCTCAAACTCCGCCCAGGCGGATTCCAGCGCTTCCTGCCCGCGCCCAGGCTTCTTCAGCAAAGCACGCAACTTCCCGGCAAGATTGCACTCGGCGTTGCTTCCGAAGGGGTGCTGTGCTTCCAACGCGATGCCGCGCTCAATCCACCTCAGAGCATCGCCAAGCTTGCGCCTGGCCTCAAACATCGAGGCGACGGTCGCGCAATCGGCGGGCGAAAGACCCGTCCGTTCGGCAACGGCTAGATATTCTTCGACACTGTGCTTCTGCACATAAATTGACCTGAGAATCTGCGCCCAGCAATTTCTAGGGTCGCCGCCCGATTGATCCTTTTGTTTTCGGCAATCTTCCTCAAACCGGCCGCGCACCTCTTTTTCGAAGGCCGCCAAGCCTGGCCCGTCCAGAACCTTGGCTGCATCGGAGCCAAGATCGTTGAAGAAACCATAGTCGTCACGATCCATCCACGAGAGAAGGGTTCTTGCTGTCGATTCGGCGCTCGCCTCTGCTGCCTGGCGCGCCCGTATCCATCCGCAGGCAAGCTCTGCAATAAAGCGGCCGAACTCCCATTCCGAGTCAATTTGGTCAGCCTTCAAGAAACAAGCGGCCATGAAGGTCTCATACAAACTGCTGGCCCGCTGAGGATCGTCGGCCACCATAGCCGCGATCTCGCGCTCGGTGCCCTCCAAATCTTCCACGAATGCATTCTCCTGACTCCATGCAATAAAGTGGCCGGGCTGCAGAGCCGACTCGATCATGCTCTCTTGTGGGTCGCGGCGGCGGGCGATGACGTATGCTCCTTCGCAAGACGGATATTCCCATGCTAACGGAGCGGGGCTCAAGGATTTGGCCTGTCGTTATCATCGTGGGGTCGCAACTTGGCGCTGATCCGCTCAGGATCACCAAGAAGAATCTTGTAAGAAAAATCCGGGGTCTTATCCATGGCGACAAAATCACTCATCGTGTGGAGGCTCAGCGTTCTCTTCCGATTTTTGAGACAGAGAAGAACCTCTCGCTGTGCCCAGTCGTATTCGCAGCCTACGTAGCGGTAAGCCCGACCTGACTTTTCGAAGTGATCCGCGTACATCCGGTGAAGTGCGATGGAATCTTTTGGTGTCCTCTTGGGCTCCAGTTCGATGGCAAGATCCAGATCACCGATGCGCTCGCCGCCACGCAGGTAACTGCCGAAGACCACCGCGGCCGTGATCGTCATCAGGAATCCCTGGTTGCGGTTCGCTCGTTCTACACGTTTCATGAATTCCTTGAGTGCCGCATCAGCAGTTTCCCATCGGACACGCTTTGCCGCCGAACCACGGCTGAACGTCTTGCCTGCCGGGGTCAATCTCAGATGACCGTCAGCACTGGCCTTAAGGTATCCGACGATCAGAAGTGCACGGATGAGCTTCTTCGCGCGATACCCTGAGTATCCAGCCCTCTCCAAGGTCATGGAATGAAATCCGAGTGGAAACCTCCGGAGCAGATCGCGGACTTCAAGTATCGGCCGACCGCCGATCCTGTCGCCAGCGTTGATTTGCATAGTCACGCGTAGTCGTCCTCACCGGCGAGCTGAAATTTCTGCGCTCGTATTCTAACGTTTCGCCAGGAATTGGTTTGGTTAGAAAGCCAATCGCCGGATAGCACTGAGGATGAATAAATCAGCTGCGATCCGCTGCGAATAGTATCGCTACCACAAGTTTTCATTTCTGATCGAGGCCCGCTAGGCCAGGCTTCCTCCGACAGGGTCCGGTTGGGCGCTAATCAGTGGAAATTACGATGGCAAAAGGCACTTCTCGGGACCAGTTCGGGACCAGAGAGTCGTTCGTTAGAATCGTTGCGATGTGTTCCGATGCACTTCGCTGCCTTTTAAATTGTTAGAGTTACGGGTTGCGCCTTTCACGGCGATAACACGGGTTCAAATCCCGTCGGGGACGCCAATTAGAATCTGCAGCTTACGGCGATTTTCGCCTGACATTCGAGGGTGCAAAAAGCCCACACTTCTGCGCCCCTTTTGCACCCTCAAATGAACGTGGCTATGCCGTTCCGACGATTGAATCGTCGTCAGCGTCGTTCATCGGAAAGAACAGAGCCAGCACGGCAGCTTGCGCGGCATGCTTGGCGGGCGCGGCTGCCTGCGTATAGACATCCATCGTCGTACCCAAGGTGGAATGCCTCATCAATTCCTGCATTACTTTGAATTCGGCTCCGACGCTCCTGAGAAGCGTGGAGTACGTGCGCTTCTGGATATTGAGAGTTGGGGCCACGGGCCGGACGTAATTGCGAAGAATCGAGGCTCCCCAGTACGGTCGTCGGCCCTTGTGCAATTGACTCGTAATATCTGGTCGATGAAATCGGATACCGCGTCCAGCTTGCGAAGCCGACGTTGTTGGGGCTTGCTCGCCGCAGGCTCTGCGCTGCGCAATGCCTCTCGCACCATCCGCCGGTGTACGCTCAACTTCCGCGACACACCTGCGATCGTCCCTACGCCGAACTCAAACTCACGGCGTATCTGCTCCAAAAGTTCCACCTTGTCCCACCTGGTCAGCCAGCTACGCTTCCGTTGCCCATCCACGAAGCGTACCCAACCACCTCTCAGGTGGGCCAAAGTTAACTGCCACGGCTGGGCCAAACCAGAATGCCGAAATCATCCCACGTTTGAAGTCGACATCACGGCACTTGAGCGCGAACAACTCGCTCTGCCTTAATCCCGTCGCCGCTGCTAGCATTACAAGTGTCCGTTCGCGCAGGGGTAGGTGATCCACCAATGCCTTGATTTCAGCGGCTGTCAGCACATTCGGAGCGCTCCGGCGTTTTGCGCCCTGGCGGCTAAACCGCATCGGATTGCGGTCAAAGAGTTCGTACCGGCAACCATGATTAAACAGGATCGACAAGATGCTTCGAATTTTTGCGCGTGAGGATCGAGCCATGGGGAGCCTTCGCAACCATGCTTCGACGTCGACAGCTTTGATTTCGTCCAGTAGCGAGAACCCCAGCGCGGCTTAATCTACTTGCGAATGTAGCCGCGATAAGTCTTCGCCGTAGCGAAGCTCCGGAACGAATCGCCGGATCGCAATTCTCTCTGTTCAAAATGCTCACAGACCTGCTCAATACTGATCTTGCACCCGCTTGCACCTGCATTGATATGGCCCACCAGAGCGGTTGTCACTTCGCGCGCTGCTTGGGCATCTGGATATTGCTGAACCGTGCCGATCACTCGCTTGTGGTAGATCCGGCGACCGCTGCGGTCTTTTTCGGACCACCTAAATTGCCATACGTCCGGCCCATGTTTACGACCGGTCAGAATTACGCTTCTTGCTGCACGTAAGCCTCCTGCCCCGCGGTTGCGGGTGGAAGTAATATTCATCTTTTGGGCTCCAGCGAGTGAGGTCTGCGACCTCGGACATCTCTTTTTGCTGATTCGTGACCAGGCGGCAAACGATATGAGAACAATCAATTGAACCGGGGAGGGTGGGGTAGAGGGCTGCCGGGAGAGGGGGCGCGTCTCCCCGGATCGCTCGACACTGCCCGACTTTTCGTTACCGAATGAATGCGAATCGGTTTCATCAGGAAAACTCAGAGACGGCAACCGTGTGCGCGGGGCTGTCATCTGGAATATGATGCAGTTACGCCCTGCTGGAAGTTGGGCGCACCAAAAATCGGCGCATACGTCCCCCCGCCGGGACGGAGCAACCGGGAGCATTGGGTTGGGTATCTTTGATGAGCCCGAAAGGGGTAGAACCAAGGTCAGCCAGACTCGTTCGCGTGTCCGGACGGCTCGCCCGTCATGGCCTCTCTCCGCGCGGCTCCTCCTCGGAGCAATGTTCGTCTTAAACATTTTCCTTGCAGCATTTCTCGTAAGAACTGACTTTGGGAGGCCTGCAGCACCGACAATTTCTACTCCGCTGGCACCCGACCGCCCGAAGGCCGGTTCCACGCTGCAGATCAATGCGCCACCCGATCAGGGGTCAAGCCTCGATCGGAGGTCCAGCCTCGGTCTGAAAACTCTCCCTGTCGAAGCCAGGCCGGCGGCGTCGCCCAGCACCCAGAAGGCGGAGCGCCCCGAGACCAACGCACGGCGTGCCAGTAAACCACAGAGCGCGGCTTTGTCGGCGCCGATGCCACGGCCCGTGATTTACCCTCCACAGGAACGTTTCGGCCGGAGTCCCTCTCCTGTTCGCAATCCAGGAGCGCCTTCGAGTGCAAGCGCCAATGTCGCGCCCCAAGGCTTGGGCGCATCCCAGGGCTTGGGCGCATCTTTTGGTATTCCTGGCGCTGGCGTCCACAGTAATGCAGGACCACATTCCAACGCGACCGCAGCACCGTCTCTTGCCCCACTGGCGATGGACAACGGCCCCACTGCGAAGGGAACCGGGTCGGGCTCAGTGGCCAAAGTGGCCCCGGTCAGGCTTCAAGCTATGGAAAAGGGATTGGTGATACCGAAGATGCCCGTCGCTCCGGTCGTCCTTCCTAAAATGGAGATTCGGCCTGCCGAGAAGCCTGAGAACTGCGGCGACGACAAAGTTTTTGTCGCTTGCCCCACGCTGAAGATCCGGTATGACACGCCCTACACCTCTCCAGACCGCTAACACTTTTGGCAAGACTCATCGGTGTGTCTCTTCGCACTGAGGGGGCTTGCGCAAGTACGTCGGACTTTACCTCCGAATTTCCGGAAGCTACCTCGGCTTTTAAAGTACTACTCTTAAGACGAGCTCTGCTCCAGGTTTCCGAGGCCAGGGACCGCTGCCGAAAACCTGAAGCCTACCCGACTTTTCAGGATCTATCCGGCTCGATGAGTGACTCAGCGGACTTTTGCTCGAGAAAGCTGTAGCGTCAATTGGCAAGAAATCACTGTCCGTGAAGCCGGTTTTTCGGCCAAGTGAAGCGAACTATCTCCTAAATCGTGGCCGACTGCAGGACACCTAATACGGTCATTCAGGGTCTCGCTGCTCTTCGCTTCTTCTATATCAAGGTGTTGAAGAAAAACTGGAGTATTGCCGAGACCCCATATCCGAGGAAGGTCATCCGGCTGCCGGAGATTCTCAGTCCGGAAGAGGTCGGGCGCGTTATCGATGCGGCCGACAACCTGTTTCACCGCCCGAATGTTGATGACTCTCTACGGTACGGGCGCACGGCGGGCGGAAGCAGCCCATCTGAAGATCGAGGATATCGACAGCCGTCGCATGGTGGTTCACATTCACGGCGGCAAGGGCAACAGGGATCGCGACGTAATGCTCAGCCCCAGGCTGCTCGATGGGCTGCGCGATTACTGGCGCACCCTCAAGCGCAAGCCAAGAGTCTGGCTGTTTCCCGGAAACGCCTGGCACACATGGAAGCGGAACCAGCAAAGGCCGTCTCCCCAACTCAACAGGATTCGACCTGGCGCTGCCCTCTTTGCGGCGGATCCATGCGCATTGTCGAACGAATCTCCGCAGCCCAACTGTTGCCCCGTTCTCCCCCTCAGGCCCTAAGGTGTGCGACATGAACGGCTATTTCCTATCTCGACGCTTCCCCGTGCACCAGCACACACGGGGAACGCCATCCCATTCTGCCTGCAGCAACTGGCCGCCGCCGAAACCGCTCTTTGCTCCCCCTTACTAACGACGGACCATCTCCATCCGCGGCCACTCATGTCACGGACAGAGAGACAAGATCGGCTGCATTGCCTCAACCGCCGGCGGCATCGGCGCATTCAATTAACATAAGCGTCCGCCGCCGCAGCGGCTTCCTTCATGTCGCTGTATCTAAAGCGCCCACCCGCAACCATCGGGGCGCAACCAGTTTGTCATGTGGGCGCTCCAGATACGGCCCAAAGACTTAGATACAGCCCAAAGACATTTCAGCACGTAGTGCGGCTGAAGTTCAGGACGGGCAATATGGTAACGACGTTAAGGCACGAAATCCCGAAGAGCGACGCCGGCACAACGATTCCAAACGTTCAGGTCTCCGAAAGGCGAGTCCAATGTCGAGACCGATGAATTTGATGTCGATCACTCGGCGCTCTTCCTTGCGCTGTCCGTGATTACCGCTCCATCCGACGTCGAATGGTCCCACAGAACCGCAAGACGTTTTCCGGAGGGGGACCAGCCGAAATCGGAGATCGTTTTCCCGAACACGGTAGGCAAAAGGCGCATCGGCGAACCGTCCAGGGGCACCAGAGCCAAGGCAAAGAACCCCTGCTCGTTCTGTTGCACAAAAGCGAGAGAGTGCCGGTCCGGAGTAAAGTGCGGTAATGAGTCGTGGACGTAACCTGGAAGCGGCAGTTCGCGAATCACTGTGTGCCGATCAAGGTCGATGATTGTGGCCGTTGTTCCGCCGTTCGACTCGGAAACGTAAGCGGCTTGCTTGCCATCGCTTGAATAAGCGATGGGAGCGAAATGAGGCAAAGACATCAACTTCTGGGCGAAATTGTCGTTCAACCGCAATCTCCAGATCGACGCGTCGTTCACGCTTCGATTGACGAAATACACCAAGTCACTACTTTGGCTGCAGAACAGGCTTTCGGCCCAGGTTTTCAACACTGTTTTGACGAACTGCCCGTGTGCATCGACCAAGTACAATTGAGCCACTTGATCCAGGTCTCCGGTTATGAGGATACGGTCGCTCGAACAAGGCGTGGGGGTGGAATTCACATCGGAGCTCGAGAAATATCCATGAGTGTGAACTGAAGCAGGAAACTTCAGTTCCATGTTGGTGACCTCGCCCGTGTCCGGGCGCAGCGCCACTATCCACGGATCAAATGCAAACAACCGGTCGTCCCCTACCCAAGTAAGGGTCCTTAAATCTCTTGGGAATCTAGCAGTGGATGAGATTGTGGTTCCTGCGGAATCAAGAATGCTGACTTCCGAATTACCCTGTTGCACCAAGGTAGCGATGGACTTTCCATCCGTCGATAAGGAAATCCCGTTGTGAGGTGTCATGTCGTTGGTGATCTGACGGAATTCTCCAGAGAGAGAGAGCGTTCCAAACTGATCGCCGGGATCCCTTACTCCCAAGTAGTGCTTCTGGAATAGGAGAAGAAAGTCTTTTCCTGATGGCAGCCAGGTCAATGCGGAGACACTTTGAACCTGGACCGGAACCGGAATGTCGTTTTGCTTCCCCGAAGCCATTTCCCGAATCGTGATCGCGACTCGTTTGGTTGCGTGCGGAATATTCCATCGCGGTCGATTGTTTGCGAATGCCAAAAAGCGGCCGTCCGGCGACCATGCAGGTGCGTAGAGGTCTCGATCCTCAAACTTTGAGACGATTTTGTCGTCACTATTGCCAAGGGTTACGACGTGCACTGCGTCAGTGTTATTCGCACTTTTTATCCAGGCGATTTGACTTTCGTCCGGCGAGATGGCGACGACCTTTTCAACATTGCGGCGGACGAGTCCGGGATCGCCGCCGAATACTGGTACGCGATACAGGTTGTCCGAATCGGAACCTTCCTCTTTTCGCACGAAATAGATCTCGTTTCCATCTCGCGAAAAGGTAATTGTGCCGTAGCTCAGCGGAGTCGCGGGAAGGATCTGAATGTCTTTTCCCAAGGTAAGATTCCGCACCCAGAGAGCTTGGTCTTTACCAGAGGATCGAACCTGGGCAATGGTCTTCCCGTCCGGCGAGAGCGAAATCGCTCTAACATCTCCGCTGCTTGTAACCTGCCCGGTAGAAAACGTCAGGAATGCCTGAGGACGCGGATAGAAGCGCCACACCAGTAATGCTGCTGTGGCCGCCAGGATCGTACCCACAAGAACGATCATCGCGACCCGAGCGGAACCAGGGGCCCGGTTGGCCCGAATGACCCACGATCGGCGCAGTTGTCCTGGATCAGACGGTAATCGTTGCTGCAGGTCCTTCTCTATTTCTGCGGCGGACTGGTATCGGTCTTCAGGCCTGAGTTGAAGGCATTTCGCGATAATGCGATTCCATTCGCGGGGCACGCCGGCCTGGAGCGTAGAAACCGGCGTGACCGGCTTAGCCCGCTGGATGGCCGCTGCAATCGGAGTCGTGGCAGGGAACGGCTGCTTTCCTGTCAGCATCTCATAGAGCACGACGCCAAGCGCGTACACATCGGTTGCCGGGCTGATCGGGCCACCTTCGAATTGTTCGGGAGCCATATAGTCAGGCGTACCAACCACCGTCCCAGCTCTTGTGGTCCGATCGGTTGACGTGTCACGCGGTCGAGCCACTTCACTGGCGAGACCGAAATCCATCAGCACCGAACATTTGCGTCCACCGCGTTCAGCCAGCATGATGTTGCCGGACTTCAGGTCTCGATGGACCACGCCCGCCTCATGCACGGCACGTAGACCCGCGCATAAGTCGAGCGCGATCGCTCTTGCTTCCTGCCACGGAGTGGGACCCGAATTGGAAATCGAGTGCGCGAGGGTAACTCCCTCTAAATACTCCATGGTCACGAAGGGCGGGTGAGGGCGTGCCGTGCCCGCCGGCGCCGCAAACAGTTCGTGAATGCGGCAGACATGCGCGCCGTTGACTTTGCGGGCCACCTGCACTTCGCGCTTGAAACGTGCAAGCAGGTGTGCGTTCTGGGCGATATCGAAGCGGATCGTTTTGAGCGCCACCCGTCCCAGTTCGATATCCATGGCTTCATAAACGTCGCCCATCCCCCCGCTTCCCACATGCCGCACGATTCGGAACCGGTCAAGGAGGAGTTCGCCGATCTGGAGTGTTGATGGCCCGCGGGGGAGAAGTTCTCCCAGGTGCACGATGGGAAATGTCTCATTGGTCTCGGTCGACACATTGACATTCAGGAGCGATTCGAGTTCTTCGCGCAATTCCCGATCCTCTCCGCAAGCCTCGATCACGAATTGGAGCCGCGACTGGCTCGGCAAATCGAGAGCAGCTTGGTAGAGAGGCTTCAGGCGTTGCCAGAGTTCTGGTGTCACGGGTCTTTCCAGGTATTCGCTCGGCCTTTTGATATCACACTGATCGTTCGGGCCGCCTCACGCGGTTTCCAAGGAAAGGTTCGTTCGTCGGGCCCTGGATTGATCTTTGACGTCCGACCCTTTAGTTCACCAATCGTGTCAGCAACTCAGTTCCCTCAAGAGCCATGCCTTTGCCATGCGCCAGTCGCGCTTTACGGTGCGCGGAGATATCCCCAGGACTTCGCCGGCTTCCTGTTCGCTCATCCCTGCGAAAAAGCGAAGTTCCACAATCTTTGCCTGGCGCTTGTCGAGAAAGGCGAGCCTTGTCAGAGCCTCATCCAATGCCAGGATCTCGGGGCCGCGTTCAGGCGACGGCAGAATGGCATCATTCAGGCTGACAGCATCCCATCCCACCCCGCGCTTGCGGGCGTTTTTTGCACGGGCATCATCCACCAGGATCCGGCGCATGATCATGGCAGCTACTGCATAGAAATGTGACCGCCCTTGCCAGTCGGTTTCTTTGACGTCCGTCAAACGCAAGTAGGCTTCGTTGACCAGGGCAGTGGGCTGCAGCGAGTTGGGCGACCATCGGCGCCTGAGATAAGCGGCAGCAATCCGACGCAACTCGTTGTACACCAAAGAGATAAGCCTCTCCTCGGCCTCCTTGTTTCCTCGTTTGATTTCGTACAAAAGATTTGTAACGTCGCCGGGTACCGGGGTCACAAAAAGTCCTGCTCTGGGATGAAATCAGGTAGGTCTATTTATACCATTGATTTCACGACGGGTTGGCGGCCTTCGTCGCCTGGTTTTCCGAACCATCCCGACGGTCACGAATCGATCGACGAGGATTGGCGCCGATGGCGCCGACACGAACCACGCATAGCCCCAATGGGCGTAAATCCATCGTGTTTGCACCCCCGAAGAACCAAAGCGAGCCATAAGTGGAAAATCCGTGTCCCCTTTTCCTCGCGTTTTACGTTCGCTTGAGTGAAACGGTCTCAAAGACTTCCCCCACGTGAAAACAGTGAACGTTCCCCGGAGGATATATGCGGAAGTGTGTCAAGGAACTACTCATCTTCGGTATCTGGTGGTTGCTGATGATCAGCGCGCGGGGGTTCGGGCAGACCGCGGTTTACACGTACACCGGGAATCCATTCACCAGCGCGCTCTGCTGCGGGGTCACCACGAACAATTTCATATCGGGATCGGTAACCTTCCCGACTCCCCTGGGCGCCAACC
The DNA here is from genome assembly GCA_963730805.1 of uncultured Acidobacteriota bacterium. GTDB lineage: Bacteria > Acidobacteriota > Terriglobia > Terriglobales > Acidobacteriaceae > Telmatobacter. Next base: position 14,710 of record CAVSTL010000007.1, read on the forward strand.
TGACGAGTAGCGATGTCTCCAGCCTGGCGACGGCCTTTTCTTTCACCGACAGCGTGCAGACGGCCGACAATACAACCACGACCCTGCACTTCGTGGTGTCCACAGACTCGAATGGACAGATAACGGCATGGGACTTCGAGGCATACAGTACCACCACGGGCGTGGCGCAATTCCAGACCACCGACGGGCTTTTTACTTGCCGTCCCAACGGATGCTCCACGGGTAATGGCGAAGCCGTGACGATTGCAAACGTTCAAGCGGTGGCAGGAAACACCACTCCCGGCAAATGGGTGGGGTCTTCCGGGCAAGGCCGCTACCTCTTCAACCAGATGAGCGGCTCGAATGCTCCGTGGCCCTTCCAACCACCATCTGTAGGCAATGGTGCGCCCTACGACTCGCGATCAATTGTCCAAGGTGATTTCAACGGTGACGGGCGAATGGACTTCGCGATTCTCGAAGATTTGTCCTCGAATGGTTCAAATTGCGCCGGCGTTGCCGTTTACATAGCTCAAGCGGATGGAACATACGTAAACACGAGCAGGTACCTCGAGCCGGGTTCGTCCTTAACATCCTGCCCGTATGGGGGATACGGGATATCGTCCCTGGGTTTGGGCGACTTCAACGGAGATGGCAAACTCGACCTGGTATACGGGGTCACGGGATCTCCCGACGCTCTAGCTGTTCAATTTGGAAACGGGGACGGCACCTTCCAGGCTCCAGTTTTAACAAGCATTTTGGAGGTCACTCCTTTCAGCATTTCGGTTGCCGACTTCAACGGAGACGGGAAGCTCGATGTCGCGGACACCGATGTTTCTAATCCGGGTACGTTCTTCGTGCATATGGGCAATGGCGATGGGACGTTCCAGCCCGCCGTTCCCTTTTTGGTTTCGGGAAACATTGGCCAAGTAACGGCGGGCAAATTGCGAACGTCAGTGAACGTCCCGGACATTGTGGTCGGAACGACAACTGGCACTTACATATTGCTGAATAACGGAGACGGGACGTTTCCCGCGGCACCTGTAGAGTTGCAGGCTCTTCAGGGATGGAGCGTGACCATCGCCGACATGAACCTGGACGGGAACCCGGACATCGTGACCGATTTTGGAGCGGGGATTTACGTTTTCATGGGTCACGGAGACGGTACCTTCGACAATGCGATCTACACGGTTGTCTCAACGTCTTTAGTAGCAGAGAATATCGGCGGTCCGTTGGCCGTCGCCGATTTCAATGGAGACGGGATTCCCGACATCGCAACGGGGGGCGCGTGGACCGGTGTGATCGTGCTCTTCGGAAACAAGGATGGCACATTCCAAACGCCCTGGGCGGCATATGGAAGCGCTGCTACGTATTCCAGTATCGTAGCCGGAGATTACACCGGTGACGGCAAACCCGACATCGCTACAGTCCCGTACTATTTCACCGGCCAGGTGTTCACTATCCTGGCCAACAATGGCGATGGCACGTTCGGCGCCGGCGAGAACATTACTCTCCCACCGGGCTCGGTTACGTCCCTGCCGGATGCAAATGCGGTCGTATCATCAGACCTAGACGGGGATGGAATCCTCGATTTGGCGGTGGGTACTTCGAAAGGAGTGACTATCTACCTTGGGAAGGGCGATGGTACATTCAAAGCGCCCAGCCCATACGGCTCCTATTGCTGCGCGTCAGCGACGGCGATTGCGGCTGCAGATTTTAACCATGACGGGATTACGGATCTGGCCGTAGTAGGATACGCCGGTACGCTGACCATTTTCCAGGGAACTGGCAATGGCTCCTTCTCGCAGCTTGCCGCTTACACGGTCGGCAACTATCCAGATGCCATCGCATGGGGAGACTTCAATGGAGACGGCAACATAGACCTGTTAATCGGGAACGGCGGCGACGATACCCTTTCGATTCTGTTAGGCAACCCGAACGGAACTTTCCAACCGGCGACAACCATTCATTCCAACGCCGTGCCGAGTGCTGTGGGAATACCCCTTCCGTATAACTCCTCTAGCAAAGGTGTCTCGTCTGTGGGGGTCTATGATTTCAACCGTGATGGGAAGGCCGACCTGCTGGTGAGCACCGGCTCCGCCTTTGCCGTCCTTCTCGGAAATGGTGACGGAACCTTCCTGACCACGCAAGTGACTGTCATGACGATTGCAGAACCACTGTGGGATCCATTTGGTGTCTCGGCGGCATCACTACGGAACAATGGCATACTCGACATTGTCGCACCGGCAGGAGTAGGAATCTGGACGTTTCCCGGGAATGATGATGGAACTTTTGGCGCGCCCGTGTACAGCTACGGAAATATGGCTGGTCCAATGGTTGTGGAGGACTTCAACGGCGACGGCATCCCTGACGTCGCAGTTTGTGGCCCGAATGCAGGAGTCGGAGTCTCCTTAGGTATTGGCGATGGCCGATTCCGGTCTCAATTGCAGTATGCTGTGCCTCGAAATGGAGCGAATGTAAATTGTGTCGGACTCACCGCGGGCGATTTCAATGGAGATGGGCAACCGGACATCGCCGCGTTGACAGACGATTCCAGCCTGACTCTGCTGCTGAGCAACCCGACCCTGTTTTATTCCTCTTCCAACATCGCTTTCGGCAGACTGAATGTCGGAACGACATCGCCCGCCGGCAGCGTGACGATCACCAATCAAAGCGTATCCAAATTGAACATCTCCGGCATTTCCGTTACGGGGACAGACGCAGGCGATTTTACCCAGACCAATACCTGCGGCACCTCGCTCGCGTCGGGAGCGAGTTGCACAATCGCCGTGACGTTCGCGCCCACGGCATCCGGAGCACGCAATGCCGCCGTCATCATCACCGACAACTCCGGCACCGGCTCACAGAGCGTTCAATTGACCGGAACCGGGAACCAGGTAACTCAAATCGCTCCAACGATCACCTGGTCTGCACCGGCGGCGATCACCTACGGAACCTCGCTTTCGGCCGCGCAACTGAATGCCACCGCCAACGTGCCGGGCACCTTCACCTACACGCCGGGACTAGGAGCGGTTCTTTCGGTCGGAACTCAGACTCTGTCAGTCTCATTCACCCCGACAAATACAACGAATTACACCTCCGCAAGTGCGACAACATCCGTGCTGGTCAGCCCCGCAGCTTTAACCGTCACCGCGAACAACGCGTCCATGACTTACGGCGGAACCCTTCCGGCGCTTAACGCAACAATTTCCGGTTTCGTCAATGGAGACACCCAGTCGAGCGCGACCACCGGTTCTCCCGCACTTAGTACGACTGCGGCGTCCGCCTCGCCAGCCGGTGTTTATCCCATCACGGTCACGCAGGGAACGTTGTCGGCAGCCAACTACAGCTTCACCTTCGTCAGCGGCACCCTGACCATCAGCGGAGAAGCTTCGCAGACCATCACCTTCGGGGCACTCGCCAACGTGACCTACGGGGTAAGCCCGATCACGCTGGGGGCGACAGCCTCATCGGGGCTCCCGGTAAGCTACGCGGTGACCGGACCGGGGGCGGTGGCCGGCTCGACGTTGACCGTCACAGGAGCGGGCAACGTAACGGTGACGGCCAGCCAGGCAGGTAATTCCAACTATGCGGCAGCTACCAGTGTGTCGCAGACGTTCACGGTGGGCAAAGCGGCGCTGGCTATCATAGCCCCCAGCACGACTGTCATTTATGGCGCGCCCGCGATGTCTGTAACACCAGCCTATGGCGGCTTTGTCAATGGCGATACCGCCGCCTCACTGACAACCCAGCCCACTTGCACGACGACCTACACTCCGAAGAGCGCAGCCGGATCGGTTCAAACGACTAGCTGCTCCGGCGCGGCTGCAGGTAACTACACCATCGGCTACATGAACGGAACAGTCACGGTGGCCAAGGCAACGCTGACAGTGACGCCACAAAACGTGACGAAGGTCTATGGTGCTCCAGTACCCGCTCTACCCTTTACGATCACAGGATTTGTGAATGGAGAGACTTCAGCGGTTGTTTCCGGAGCGCCCGTATTGTCGACGACAGCCACGGCTTCTTCACAGGCGGCGACGCAATATCCGATCAGCGTCTCTGCAGGGTCATTGTCCGCAGCCAACTATAACTTCGTCCCAGCGCCCGTTAATGGAACCCTTTCTGTGATCCAGGCCAGTTCAACACTGGCCCTGGCGTCGAACGCGAACCCCTCAGCTACCGGACAGGCTGTGGCATTTACGGCAACGGTTATCCCGCAGGCCGGCGGAACCGCATCCGGGGCAGTTTCCTTCTTCGATGGAACAACCAACATCGCAACCATGACTGTGGCAGGAAACGTAACTGCCTACACCATAACCTACCCGGTTGCCGGGAGCCACACGATCACTGCGACCTATTCAGGAGACGCGAATGTTCTTGGATCCACTTCCACAGCTTTGATCGAAACCGTTACGGCCGCCTCAAACGCTACGACGACAACACTAGCATCGAGCGTCAATCCGGCCTACGTGACGGAGCCGGTAACCTACACGGCCATGGTCTCCTCCACGGGAGGTGTTCCCGGAGGCAGTGTGACCTTCCGGCAGGGAGCGGCCGCTGTCGCGACGGTACCCCTCGCCGGCGGCGTGGCGAGCTACACCGCGACCTACGCTACCGCAGGCACCCGCTCGATTACCGCAGTGTATGCCGGCAGCGGCGCCTTCACAGCAAGCACCTCAGCGGTTTTGAGCGAAGTGGTTCGCAACCTTCCGGCGGCAACCACGACCGTCGTCACTTCGTCTGGCTCGCCTACGAATTTCGGCCAGGCGGTTGTATTCGCCGCGACCGTCACTTCGACGTTTGGGCAAATTCCAAAGGGGGAAACTGTCATTTTCAGCGATGGCGGTGGGGCTGTGATCGGTACGGCGCCGTTGACGGCCGGAATTGCCACCATCACAGTCTCGTCGCTAACACCGGGAGCGCATCCCATTCGCGCCGCGTACGCTGGAGACGCGACGTACGCTGCCAGCACTTCCCAGGCAATCACGCAGACGATCAATCGAGATGTAACCACAGTCGCGGTTTCGTCGACATTGAATCCATCGGCCTACGGACAGGCTGTGAGCTTTGCCGCGCTCGTGACGACAACTGGATCAACCACTCCCACCGGAACGGTAACCTTCAAAAACGGCTCAACCAATCTTGCCACCGTCGCGCTGATGAACGGCGCAGCCGTTCTAACGCGGTCTAACCTGGCCGGGGGCAGCCACACCATTACCGTGGTGTACAACGGGGATACGGTAAATGCGCCCAGTACCTCCGCAGCACTCGTGCAACAAGTCAATCCCTCAACCACAACCACCGCGGTTCGTTCCTCGGTGAATCCGTCCAGAGTAGGCCTGCCGGTCAGATTCACAGCAGCCATCACGTCCGCGACCGGGAGAGTTCCAACGGGAACGGTGACTTTTGTGGCGGGTTCGACAACACTGGGGACGGCGACGTTGGCCGGTGGCAGCGCCAGCATCGTCACAAGCGCGCTTCCTTCGGGGACAACCACCATAACCGCAACTTACAACGGCAATGCGAACATGATCGCCAGTTCAGCGAGCGTGGCTCAAGTCGTCCAGTAAGTGCCCGCCCAATGAAGATAGCCGGCTGATCTATCAGCGAAAGGATTGGCCGGCTGCTTCTCGGATCCGGAAAAGGTGCGGGTACACCAAGGCAATCGGCTCGGGCTCGTGTTTGAGGAGTTCGACTTTTCCGCTATTGTTGCACCAATACACCCGCGAGAGGGCCGACCGGTGCTGTTGGACTTTCGACCTTTCAATAAACCGCGTTTGGCTGCCCGGTTGCCGAAAGAATCCCGCAACGACAGCTGCCTGAACCCTGCTCGGCAGTTTATGAGTCGAACAGGAGGCCGTTTCAATGGCAAAGAGCAAGATGAAGCGCAAACAAGCGCCAAAATCCATTCTTAAGCTTCCCGATCTTGAGCAGTCGAAGAGTGCCGTTCTAAACAGCCTGAATTCGCCAAGTTCTCAGCGGACCTACGATCATGCGATCAGAGAATTCATCGAGTGGTACTGTTCGGAACCAAGGCTCGCCTTCAACAAAACCGTAGTCACCCGGTACCGAATCTCACTCGAACAACAGCATTATGCATCTACCTCCATCAATTTGCGACTCGCCGCAGTCTGGAGGCTGGCCTACGAGGCGGCGACTGCAGGCTCTTGAGCGCTGATTTAGCGGCTGGGATGCGCCGTGTGAAGGGTGCCAAACGATTGGGTATGCCCGTTGGCAATTGGCTTTCAGCGGAGCAAGGGAAGCGACTCCTGCGGACTGTGGACGTTGGCAGTCTTCGCGGCAAACGAGACTACGCCACGCTCGCCATCCTCCCAGGATGCGGTCTTCGGCGCGCCGACTGACCGCGTTGAGAGTTGAAGATATCCAGCAAAGAGAGGATGCACTGGGTCATTGCCGACCTTATTGGCAAGGGCGGGCATATACGCACCGTCCTGGTTCCAGATTGGGTTAAAGAAGGAATTGATGCATGGTAAATGACACGTCTTTTCCGAAAACGTAATGACGAGCCGACTGGTTAGGGAACATCCCCGTGGGCCAGGCTGTTGCCACGGCAGGAGGAGGCCGTTGCAATGGCAAAGACGAAACCGAAGCGGAAACGGGCACCGAAATCAGTCCTGAAGCTCCCTGATCTTGAGCAGTCGAAATCGGCTGTACTCAACAGTCTGACATCCCCAAGCTCTCAGTGCTCCTACGATCATGCCATTCGCGAGTTCATTGATTGGTATTGCTCAGAGCCAAGGCTGGCGTTCAACAGAACGGTCGTGACTAGATATCGGATCTCGCTCGAGCAGAGACATTTCGCTTCTTCGACTATCAATCCGAGACTCGCGGCAGTCCGTCGACTGGCGTATGAAGCGTCGGATAGTGGACTGCTGAGTCCGGATCTGTCGGCTGGTCTTCGAAGGGTGAAGGGAGCACGTCGATGAGGTGTACGGATTGGGAACTGACTGACTGCCGAAGAGGGCAGGCGCCTTGTGAACGTACTTTGATGTATCGACTCCGAAGCAGCGGAGGAACCGGGCGTTGATTGCCGTGTTGATCGGTTGTGGTCTCAGGAGGGCGGAAGCTGCAGCTCTGAAGCTTGAGGACATTCAACTCAGGAAAGGGATGCGTACCCGTAAATCTGGCGGTAATGGCTTGAGGCAGCTCTGAAGCTTGAGGACATTCAACTCAGGAAAGGGCACTGGGTGATCGCCGATCTACGTGGAAAGGGCGGGCATATCCGTACGGTTCCGGTGCCGGATTGGGTAAAGAAAGCGATAGATGAATGGGCCGCACCGGCTGGAATCTCAGCCGGACCGTTGTTTCGAGCGATCAACAAAGCACGTCGGGCTTGGGGAAACGGGTTTACACCCAATCTGGTCGATTGTCAAAGAGGGTGCGGCCAATTGCGCCATCCCAGGGCTCGCCCTTCCTGACCTGCGCAGCTATGCCGCATGAGGCATTCCCGTAGAACATGTGCGCGGCTTTGCCATCAAGCTGGAGGAGAGCTTGAGCAGATTCAATTCCTCCTCGGGCATGTTTCCATCGAAACCAGTGAACGGTATCTCGGCTGCAAGCAGCGCTTTCAGAACGCCGTTAACGACGGCCTAGGACTTGACCCCGGTGGTTCTTGAGCTCGAGCGATAGCTATCGCCTGGCCCGACATATCGTTACCTGTCGGTGTCATCGCAACGAGGCCTCAACATAACAAGGCATAATTTCCGGCAAAGCCACGACGCTCTGGAACTTACATCAATGGTCGCGCCGTGCTGCCAAATGAAAACCTCCACTTGAGCAGTTCCTGTGGCGGCGCTGGAACGGTTGCGTTCTCTCAAACCGACTGGCCGAACCAGAGCAGCCTGCCTCGCTGGCAGGGACGACTGGGTAATTACCGACGGAAATCTCCTTTACCCGCGACTGCTCTCTCTAGAGTGCTCTCGCTTGGAGGCAAAATGAGCTTTTCCCCCCGTCGAATAGGTATCATAGTGATCGCAATGTTTCGCTGCCTGTCTTGAGGCCCGGAGTGTATTGTGACAAAGCGTTGGACCCTTCTCCTGTCCCTCCCCCTCACTGCGGCCCCCATGGCAGTTGCTGCCACATCGGCTCCTTCTATCGACCAGCAGTTTGAGCACACTGTCAAGCCCTTTGTCGGCAAATATTGCGTGGCCTGCCATAGTGGCAAAGCGGCCCCGGCGCAGTTCGACCTCGAGTCCTATACCAGGGTGGACATGGTGACCGACGACTTTGCCCGTTGGGCCCTGCTGGCAGAAAGGCTCAAGAATCAGGAAATGCCTCCCAAGCCGATGCCGCCCCCGCCTGCGGCTGAGGCGCAGCAGGTTATCGATTGGGTAGCCGCTGTGCGTACGGCAGAAATAAAGAAGACCGCCGGCGACCCGGGTGTCGTGCTGGCACGCCGGCTCAGCAATGCCGAGTACGGCTATACGATTCGCGATCTCACCGGCCAGGATATGCAGGTCGCCAAGGAGTTTCCCGTAGATCCTGCCAATCAGGCTGGCTTTGATAATTCCGGCGAATCCCTTACCATGTCGCCGGCGCTGCTGAATAAGTACCTGAAGGCGGCTCGCGAGGTGGCCGATCACGCGGTTCTCGAGCCGGATGGAATCGACTTCGCGCCCTATCCCATGTTGGTCGAGACCGACCGGGAAAAGTACGCCATCCAGCGGATTGTGAGCTTTTACCTGGCGCAACCCACCGACTATGCGGATTATTTTCAGGCCGCATGGCGCTACAAATACCGCATCACCCTCAAGAAACCAAACTCCACCTTGGCCACGACCGCTGTGGACGCGAAGGTGAGCCCCAAATACCTGCCCATGGTGTGGCAGATTCTGCACGATCCGAATGCGGTAGGTCCGGTTCTCAAGCTGCAGAAGATGTGGCTGGCCCTGCCTCCTCCCGCGGCGGGGCAAACCGGCGAGTTACGCGCAAAGTGCGTCGCGATGCGCGATTTCGTGATGAAAATCCGCGCCCACACTGCGATGCAGTTTGCTGCACCGGTGGTCGTAGGCTTGCCCGGACAATCCGAGCCGCTTTTGAATTGGAAGCTGAAGCAGTTTGCCGAGCACCGGCGTAACAGCGACCCCAAGACCCTGCGCAATGACACCGATCCGCCGCCCGTGGTTCCGGATATCCCCGGATACCCTAACCTTCACCAGGAAGCCGCGCCCCGTTGGGCCGCTCTCTCCGCAAAGGCTCGCGCCAACGATACCGACCTGATCGTTCCTGACGCCCAGCGAGCCCGCTACGAGGCAGCATTTACGCGCTTCGCGTGGGTGTTTCCCGACACGTTTTATGTGACCGAACGCGGCCGTTATTTCCCCGACGACTCGGAGGACAAAGGCCGCCTGCTGAGCGCCGGTTATCACAACACCATGGGCTATTACCGCGACGACCTTCCCCTGCGGCAGCTCATCCTGGATGACAAAGGGAATAAGGAACTGGATCATTTGTGGAACTCGTTCGACTATGTCGCCAATATCTCGGCCCGCACCTGGACCCAGTACTACTACAACCAAAGCGGGGAAGTTTTTGGCAGAGGCGAGGAGTCCGGTTCCGAGCGTCCGACCGGTCACGCCGAGACGGATACCGAAGTCATCTTCAAACTACGCGACGCCTACCTGGCAAAAGCCGCAGCAAATCCAGCCAATGACCCCGCAGCGGCGGAAGCGATCCGTGCTCACTTCGACGGTGTGAACGCTACCCTGCGCAGCCTGGAAAAAGAGCGGGCAGAGGCAGAGCCCAAGCAATTGGAAGCTCTGCTGCAATTTGCCGCGCGCGCCTATCGTCGGCCCCTCACGCATGCCGAACAGGCAGATCTGCTCAGCTACTATCATCAGGTCCGGACCCGGAATCAGGCATCCAACGAAGACGCCATGCGGGACCTGATCACCAGCGTGCTGATGGAGCCGGACTTCCTCTATCGCCTGGATATATCGAATCACCTCATGGCCTCGGCGCCTGCGCGGGCATCGCACGCCGTGCTCCTTCATACCTCGATCGCCATACCATCCGAGCCTTTAACCAGTTACGAGCTGGCGAGCCGGCTGAGCTATTTCCTCTGGGCCAGCATGCCCGATGAGGAGTTGCTGCGGCACGCCGCCGCGAACGACCTGCAAAAGCCGGACGTACTGCAGGCCCAGGCCCGGCGCATGATGAAAGACCCCCGGGTGCGCGGATTCGCTACGGAATTCACTGGCAACTGGCTCGCATTCCGCCAGTTTGAAACCAACAATGCCGTCGACCGCGAGCGCTTTCCACAGTTCAACAATGATCTGCGCGAAGCCATGTTTCAGGAACCGATCCGCTACGTCAAAGACACCATCCAGAACAATCGTTCCGTACTCGACCTGATCTATGGCGATCACACATTCGTCAACCCGGTGCTGGCCAGGCACTATGGCATACCGGGGGTCGAGGGCGATACAGACCACTGGGTGCGCGTCGACGATGCTGGCAATTACGGGCGGGGCGGCCTGCTGCCGATGGCGGTCTTTATGACCCAGAACTCCCCCGGACTGCGCACCAGCCCGGTGAAGCGTGGCAATTGGGTGGTGCAAAAGGTGCTGGGGATTGGTGTTCCTCCTCCGCCACCCGTGGTGCCCGAGCTGCCGAGCGATGAGTCGAAGACCGATCTACCCATACGCCAAATGCTGGCCAGACACCGCTCGGTTCCTTTCTGCGCCGCCTGCCATCAGCGCTTTGATTCCTTCGGCCTGGCTTATGAAGGCTATGGGCCCATCGGTGATCTGCGTACCAGGGACCTGGCCGGTCGCCCCGTCGATACCGCCGTCACTTATCCCGGCGGCGTGAACGGAGTTGGTTTTGAAGGCCTGCGCGACTTCATCCGCGATCACCGGCAAGACCAATTCCTCAACAGCCTCTGCCGCAAGCTGCTCAGTTACTCGCTCGATCGCTCACTGCAACTCTCCGACGAAGCGCTCATCGATAGCATGCAGACCAACCTGGCCAGGCACAGCTACGGTTTCGATTCGATGGTGGAAACCATTGTCATGAGCCCGCAGTTCCGAAACAAACGAATCCCTGCACCCCCGGCTCCAATGCAGGTAGCCTCTGGAAAGGTGAACTAACATGTCTCGACTGTCCAGAAAGTTTGCATTCCCCATTTCGCGCCGCGCCGTACTTCGCGGAGCCGGCTGCACCGTGGCGCTGCCCTGGCTGGAGTCGCTGCATGCTTTTGCGGAGGTGCCGCCGCCCTCGGCCTTCCCCACGCGTTTCGGCGTCGTGTTCCTGGGTTGCGGCATCAACGAAGACCACTGGAGCGCCGAAGGCCAGGGCGCCTCGATGAAGCTATCGAAGACCCTCGCACCCCTTGAACCGCTCAAAGAAAAGATCAACGTCGTTGATGGTCTCTACGTTCATGCGTTGACAGGGCAGGGTATTCATCCCGGTCAGACGGGCAGTCTTTTATCCGGTGCGCACATCTCCAAAGGCGCCATTATCCATTCCGGCATCAGCGTCGACCAAATGATTGCCAATCACGTGGGCCAAGACACACCGCAATCCAGCATTGTGCTGGCCTGCGATCAGCCCCTGACCGGCTACCACGAGTCGAACTTTTCTCTGGCCTACAGTTCCCATATCTCGTGGCAGAGTCCCGATTCGCCTGTACCGGTGGAGGTGTACCCATCGCTCGCCTGGGATAACCTGTTCGACAACCGCGGCAGGCTGCAGAACCTCAGCATTCTCGACCGCGTCAAGGATCGCGCCCAGGATCTTTCCAAGTGCATCAGCTCGACCGACAAAGGCAAGCTCGACGAATATTTGACTAGCGTGCGCGAAGTCGAAAAGCGCGTCGAGGGCATGCGCAGAGACAAGGCGGACGCCGATGACGCTGCCAAAGCCAAAAACACCGTCGCCGCTACCATGGAGCGGCCGGCCAACGGATTGCCGGAAGACTTGCGCGATCACTCCCGCCTGATGTGCGACATCATCGCCATTGCATTCCAGACCAATAAGACGCGCGTCGCCTCGTTGATCATCTCCCATGATCTGTCGGCCATGTACTATCCCTTCCTGAACGTAAAGGACGGCCACCATTCCGCGTCACATAACAACAATTCCGATGATTACGAGCGCATCTCACGCTTCCACGTCGAGCAATACGCCTATCTGGCGTCTAAGTTGGACAGCATGAAGGAGGGGAACGGCACGGTACTCGACAACACTTGCCTGATGTTCCTATCCAATATGTGGATCGGGCGCAAGCACGACAACTTCCGCCTGCCGTTAGTGCTCGCCGGCGGGCTTGGCGGGACATTGCAAACGGGACGTACCCTGAATTATCTCAACGACAGCGAAGATAATCACAAGATGTGTAGTTTGTACCTCTCGCTCATGGATCGCTACGGCCTGAAACTCGAGCAGTTCGGCGATTCGCAGACCCGGTTGGAGCGGCTTTAGGCTTTGCCGACTGGAACACTATTCCTTTCCTTGATCACAAGGGTCCGTCAGGCTTCGGGTGCCTTCGCTGCTTAATCGCGCCTGATATACCTACCAATTCGTCTTGCAACTCAGTCTAAAAACGGCGCCTAGAAAGAGTGACCGCGGGAAATGCAGCGCGACGGCATACCGTCTAGGCTGGCACCCGGCTTCCGGACGTAATGGCCCAGAAGTTCTAGCGCCAGGCTCTCCACTGCCAGGCCTGCATCGGGATCGTTCCGCTCAGCTTCTTCGAAAAGCTGGAGATCTGCGTTCAGAGTCTGTGCCGTGCAAAATGCAATCGGTTGGTCGAGCGCACCCCCGGCATCGCGCAGCCTCGAAAGCTAGCGGGGGCCCAACTCGATCAGGATCAAAATACGGAGCTTCGATCTTGGGAGGATTCCCTGAGTCGAGCTGGTCTCGAATCCAAGAGTTCTTCTGCGGGTCTTCTCGCTTGGCTGCCATTGCAATTGGCTCAGAATACCTCTTCATGCGCGCGACATTGTCACTAGAATGTCAGCGAAAATGACACGGGCCTTCATTGCCCAGAATAACTATGACTCGGAATTGGGCTTCGGAATGCTTAGTTCCTTCCTGTTGGATTCAGTATGCGCTGCGAGGGGGCCGTGGCATAACGTCCTAGAAGGCACACACCAACAGATTCTGGTCATCGTTCGGCAAGAGCGAATTGCAGAATGAGCACGAGCCAAAGTCACGAATTTCCACCGCTATGCTGCACAACATTGTTTCGATACAAGGATGCTTTGGCCAAGTTCAGCTCGGTGCAGAAAACCTAAACCGAGAGCAATTGGATTTTCGGACGTGCTCAGACTGGCCCTTTGAGCAGCGCCTCAATTTCCTTGTTCAAGTCGACCTAGAGTGTTCGGGTCGTATCATGGACGATGCGCACCAGGCGAACGGCCACAATCGATCAGAATTAGGGAGGGAAGTTCCCCAAGGCAAATGGCGTGCTCGACTACCTGCAGAATCCTGGTTGTCGATTGGCACGGAGATCGTGTAAGTTGGGATTTCGGAAGAAGGCGCTGGGCTTTGCGCATTCTCGCCTTTTCCTCGCATCTCGGCAGCCCAGAAGACAACGCCGGTTTCTGCTGTTACAGATGGTAATGATCTTCTAGTTAAGGCAGCTCTCGGCCGCAGCTGGGCACCACTCGGGAATTACGACGCCTTGCGGATTTAAAATCAGGCCTGTCCTGAACTCGGAACGCCCGCCCCGAAGGATGAGAACGCCTTGTCGCTACGTAGAAATGTAGCCAACGCCTTGGATCGCAACGTAGGACGTACGATTCTGGGAGTACTCGCGACCCGGTGGGCTCAGCGCAGGCTGCGCGGCGTGCTGATCGAGTATCGGCAAGGAGTGTGGGTGCATTGGCTTGGTGGATACGCTTTTGCCGACTCGCCACGTTTCGACTACTATGCTCACACCATCAAACATTGGCCTCTCATGCTTGAAAATATCCTTTCCCAAGCGGAGGATCATTGGTTTTTTGCCAGCAGACCGCCGGTAGGCGGCATTATTGTCGATGTGGGCGCCGGGAAAGGTGAGGATTGCGTGGCGTTCTCGAGAGCAGTCGGACTCAATGGAAAGGTGCTCGCCATCGAGGCGCATCCGTCAACTTTCCAATGCCTGCGGACCTCGATCGAGCTGAATGGTCTGAGCAACGTTGTGCCGATCCATTGCGCTATCACTGAGAAGCCGGAATCGGTGCCGATCGAGACCGCCGATCAGTTGGCAGGAGAGTAGTGTAATCTCCAACGGTACAGAGCGGCGAGCAAGTACCGGGGCTCCCGCTCGACGATCTGGTGAAGCTGCACAATCTTTCAAGAATCGATTTTCTGAAGATGAACATTGAAGGCGGGGAGGCCCTCGCGATCGAGGGAATGACGCAATCGTTCCCCCTTATTCGATCCCTCTGCATTTCGTGCCACGATTTTCGCGCTAAACGCGGCGATGGCGAATTCTTCCGCACGAGGGAGTTGGTTGAGAAACGTCTGCAGGCTGCGGGCTTTCAAATCGTTCCGCGGCAAGACCCCAGAGATTATATTGCCGATCAAGTCAATGCATTTAGACCGGAGTAGAGTGGCGGAGTGAATCGTCTGGATTGGGGCGGGTGAAAAGCGCCTGGTGCGTGCTCGGGTTGCGGTGACAGGCTGCGGCGGCGCAGGGCGACGTACAGACGTTGTTGAATACTTCCTTGCAACTGAGCGGGAGTGGAAAACTCCTGATCTGTATGCTCGGTAGTAGATGTGATTTTGGACAGTTGCCTGGTCTCTTCTGTTCCTGCAACTTGGATTGAAACCAGATAGGCCAAGTTCCAACGGCGTCATCAACCGCATCGTGCAGACCATCGAGATTTTATGAGAATGCCTGGGGCCTGTTCACGCTACATGGTGTGATGCCCGGTGATGGATTTTCGAGCTCTTTAGGGGTGGGGAATGAGGCATACCGGATGTAGCCTGTCGCTTACTGTATTGTGCTTCGTTGTTGCCCGCGCGGGAACCTTGGTGTCAGCGCAAACTGCGAAGTTGAAAGAGGACGGCGGAAGTATCGCAAATACGCAGATTACCGCAGAGTGGCAGGCGCGGGGAAACCATCCCGGCAGGTTGCTGGTGCGCGGTGGGCTAAGCTCGATTACGCTGGATGCACCGTTCGCGATCCTTATCAACAAGCGCGGCACGCTGCGTGCATCTGACTTGACGCCGGTGAGCGCGCCAACGACGGACGGCCTCAAGCCGGTGATGGATGCTTCACAGTATTCGGACCGTATTCCCGGCGTGGCCGTGCATTATCGCCTGGCTGATCCGGAAGGAGGGTTCCGTGGCGACTGGTCGCTGATTCTGCGCGAGGGGTCGAGCTATGTGCGCGAGTCGCTCACGATCACCGCAGGCGATAAGCCGGTAGCCATTACGAATATCAGGATGATCGATGTACACGCGCCGGGGATTGCGGTTGCTGGAACAGTGCATGGTTCGCCCTTGGTGATTCCTGGGGAGAAGGCAGACTTCTACCTCGGTTTTGAACAGCCACTGAGCGAGTCAAGCGTAGTGGACGACCACGGAGTGAGCGAGCTACCGGTTGCGGTGCCGCTGGGGGCGCATCATGCTGTCACTTATACCGCTGTGATCGGCATTGCGCGTAAAGGACAATTGCGTCGCGATTTTCTGGCCTACATTGAGCGCGAGCGGGCGCACCCCTACCGCACGTTTCTGCACTATAACAGCTGGTTCGATATAGGGTTTTTCACGCCTTATTCGCAACAGGATGCGCTGACGCGGATTCACCAGATTGGCGAGGAACTGCATAAGAAACGCGGCGTGGTTCTAGACTCGTATCTTTTTGATGATGGGTGGGACGACCACAATGACCTGTGGCACATTCGGTCGGACTTTGAGAGATGGATTCGCACCGTTGAAAGCAGCTGCTTCCGAATACAGCGCCGCACCCGGAATCTGGCTCTCGCCGTGGGGCGGTTACGGCAAGCCGAAGGATGAGCGCGTGGCCACGGCGAAGCGCGATGGGTATGAATTGCAAGGCGGACTGTTGGCGTTGTCAGGGCCGAAGTATTACGTGCGCTTCCATGAGGCCGTGACGGAACTGGTGGCGAAGTACGGCATTAACCAGTTCAAGTTTGACGGCACTGGCAATGCGAACCAGGTGATTAAGGGCAGCGAATTCTCAAGCGACTTTGATGCGGCGATTCATCTAATTGAGGATTTGCGGCAGTTGAAGCCGGATCTGTATATCAATCTGACAACTGGCACATATCCTTCGCCTTTCTGGCTGCGCTATGCGGACTCAATCTGGCGCGGCGGCGATGATACGAATCACGAAGGAGTGGGCACAGACCGCGAGCGATGGATCACCTATCGCGATGCTGATGTTTACGATGAAGTGGTGAAGCAAGGACCGTTGTTCCCGCTGAACTCGCTGATGCTGCACGGCATTGTGTATGCGCAGAAGGCCCCCCACCTTTCGACGGACCCGGGTAATGATTTTGCCAACGAGGTTCATAGCTACTTTGGAACCGGCACACAACTGCAGGAAATGTACATTACGCCGTCCCTGCTGACGCCGGCGAACTGGGATGTGCTGGCCGAAAGCGCGAAATGGTCGCGGGCGAATGCGGCGACACTGAAAGATACCCATTGGGTTGGCGGCGATCCGCGCTGGTTGGCGGTGTACGGATGGGCTTCGTGGTCGCCTGAGAAAGGCATTTTGACGCTGCGCAATCCGAGTGATAAACCGCAGACGATTACGCTCGATGCAGCGCAGATCTTTGAGCTTCCCGGGGGTGCGCCGAGCCGCTACAAGGCTCGTAGCCCGTGGGCTGCGGATGCTTCGCAGCCCGCTCTTGAGCTGCTTGCCGGACGGCCCTATTCTTTCCATCTTGAACCATTCCAAGTGCTCACGCTGGAAGCACAGCCGCAGTGAACCAAAATGGACGAATTCTTCAACTTACTATAAATCTGCCCCACGATAGGGAAATAGCATCCTAGTATGGATCCGCAGCCGCATCGACACATCAGCGTCGTAGGCGATTTGCATCAGTCGGCGCGTAATGCTTCCGAGGGTTCTACGGCGGCTGCGCGCTGTGCTGGGATCACACTGGCAATCAATGCACTGAGGAGCAGAACGACAGTCGCGGCGCTCAGTGCCGCCAAGTCGACTTCGCCCACTTCAAAGAGGCGCGCATGCAGCATGCGACCTGCAACGAAGGATAACGTGAGCCCCACTGCCAGCCCGGTGATTACCTGCGCGAATGCTGAACGAAGCATCAACAGGATTACATCGCCACGCGTTGCACCAACGGCCATACGCACACCGATTTCACCCGTGCGGCGCTCAACAGCATAAGACGTTACTCCATAAAGACCAATTGAGGCCAGAAGGATCGCCAAGCCGCCGAAGAGCGTGCTGAGCTCGGCGACCGTTCTCTGCTGGTCGTAATGCACATCGATCTGGTCCTGGAGCGGGTGCATATTGAGGATAGCGAGGTTCGGATCGACCTCCGCGAATACTTTGCGGATTTGCGGCTCCAACCTGCCTATGTCGCCGTTCAACCAAAGCTGGACACCGTTGATGTAGTGCGACCACTTTTCGTTTTCTTTCAGTGCACTGTCTTCATAAGGAATGCTCTGCGAGAGTGCGCCGAAGACCATAGGTTCAGCGGGAAGTGCGGGATCGGCGTATTTCGCATCGCGAGCCACACCCACAATTTCAAAGCTTTCGCTGTAGGCCGGCTGATTGAAACCGAAGGTGCGGCCAATGGGGTCTTCGCTCGAGAAGAAGGCGCGTACAAACGCCTGGTTCACGATGGCAACGTGGCGCGTGTCTTCCTGGTCAGAGAGCAGGATACTGCGGCCTTCTATCAAGGGCTGGCCAATGGTTTCAAAGTAGCCGGGGCCAACGCGGTCGTAATCGACTCGATGCGCATCGTCGCTGGGAGGAATTCCTTCGCCCGGTTTGATCACATAATTGGGCCAGTCGTCGGCCATGGGGCTGTCGAGAGCCATGCTTGCGCTCCGAATTCCAGGCAGAGCCTCGAGCCGTATCTTCAAATTCCGGTAAATCCTGTCGAGATCGGTCACCGTGTACTTCGCAAGAGGAGGCTCAATGGTTACAATCTCGCGATTCTCTGTTTGGAAGCCGAAATCCTGGTTGCGCAAATTGTTGATACTGTGAGTAAGCATGCCGGCGAGGGTCACCAGCAGGAGCGACATCGCCGTTTGCAAAACGACGATGGTCTTCTGCGATATTCCGGCGCCGCCGGCCACGGTGCGGGTGGATCCGCGCATCGACATCATGGGGTCTGTACGCGAAGCAAGCCACGCGGGAACCACTCCAGCAATCACGCCAGTGAGCAACGACAGAACCAGGCAGAAGCTCAGAACCGGAAGCGAAGGCGAAACGTGCACCGGCAAGACCACTGCATGACGAAATGCCAGGCGCACAATCAGGTCCGCTCCGCCCCAGGCAAGGATCACACCGATCGCCCCACCCATTGTTGCGAGCAGGAGGCTTTCGGTGAACGATTGGCGCAGGATTCGCCGCGTGGGCGCTCCCAGGGCACGCTGCAATGCCGTCTGCGGACGTCTCACCATGCCGCGCGCCAGCAGCAGGTTGGCCACGTTTGCGCACCCGATCAGCAGTACCGCGCAGCAGATGCCCAGCAGAATCTTCAGACTGGCGCCATATGAATCGCGCATCTCGCCGATGCCACGGCCCGCTGGCCCGAGACGAATCACCTGCTGCGAAAGTTCGTCATTCAGTTGAGACTGGTACTGGGGCGCAAGAGCAGCTTCTCCGGTCAGCCAGTGCCTCAGCAGGATAGTCAATCTTTCCCCAACGGCCGCAGGATTGGCACCTGGTTTCAACCTGCCAACGAGGCGCAGCCATGACATGGAAGGTATATCGCAGTAAGGAGCCTCGGCATCGGTCAGGTAGTCGACGGAAAGAGGAACCCACAGGTCCATGGGATTGCTGGTGAGTGTTTCGCCGAAGAAGCCTGGAGGCGCTATCCCAACAATGGTGAAAGCGAATGTCTCAATCTGAAAGGTCGCACCGACAACCCTCGGGTTGCCGCCGTATTTCTGTTGCCAGGTGCGATAGCTCATTACAGCGACGGGCGGAGCGCCCCGGTGATCGTCCGCCGGTGTCAGCATCCGTCCTGCGGCTGCACGGACGCCGAGCGTATCAAAGTAATTGCCGCTCACATACTCGCCCATCAGCGCTCGTGCCTGCGCGCGATCTGTGCCCGTACCATACCGGACACTCAAGACCCCAGGTCCCGCCTGGAAAGCTGCAACCTGGTCGAACTCGGGCTTCGCAGCAGCCTCCACTTGCTTGTAGAGCTTGAACGAGTAGAGGCCCCAGTCTCCCTCGAGGCCGTTGGTCAGGCAGCAGGACTTGCCAATGCCGATCTGGTAGAGCTGCGATGGATCGGTTACAGGAAGAGATTTCAGCATGACTGCGTCAATAAGCGAGAAGATCGCAGTGCAAGCGCCAATGCCCAGAGCCAGCGTCAGCACCAGTGTGGCGGTAAACATCGGGGCCAATCTGAACTGTCGCATGGCATAGCGAACGTCGGCCAGAACGGTCATTGGATGAGCCCCCCGGTGCGAAACTCAGGTAGACTCTTTATACCCTCGGGGCCTTTGAAGGCACAAAGCGGGAAGGCATGCCTCGCAGGAAGAGCTTTGCCTTGGTGTTTGATTGCGAATTATTTCTTGTACGCTTTCGATTTAATGTTTTACCTTGGAGATGCAGCTGAGCTCCAGGTACGCGTCGTCTTCAAATCCAGGTTTACGCTTGCGCTGAATTTGCCGTCTATTGCAATTTTGGCACTCCGCTGACTGCCTCTTGACAATGCGCGCGAACTACAGTTAGGCTTCGCCTCCTAGTTTAAAGAGCCGTTTTCCATGTGAAGGCGTGTCTAAGCATCTTCCCTGCGGAGCCGTTCCGTCCCAAGGAACGGGAGGAGGCACCATGAAAAAGCTGAACACCTTAGGCCGGGCTGTCCCTTTTACGTTATTCATTGCTGGCATTCTGCTAGCGCCGCTCGTTATTTCCCCGCTACATGCGCAGGTGCTCTACGGTTCGGTCACAGGCACGATCACTGACCGGTCTGGCGCCGTCCTTGCCGGAGCGAAAGTGACGATCTCGAGCCCATCCACAGGTTTAACTCAACAAACCGTGACGGATGCCGCTGGAATCTATCGGGCCCTGGATCTACCGCCGGGCGGTTACACCATCGAGGTAAGCGCCGCGGGATTCAAACCCCTGAAGGTGGGAAATGTGCCGGTGGCGCTGGGGCAAGTCAATGCAGAAAACCTGCAAATGGAAGTGGGCACTGCCACGGAGCAGGTGACGGTCGACGCCTCGGCCGTCTCCTTGCAAACCGAGAAGGCTGACGTACACACGGAAATCTCCAGCTATGCCATCGAGAACATGCCGCTCAATAGCTTCCGGAATTTCCAAGGTGCGGAATTGTTGACTCCGGGCGTGTTTTCGACGTCAGGAATCAGCAACAGCTACCCGAACTCCTCGGCGGACTCGCCGGATCGGTCGTTCTCAATCAATTCGAACGGCATGCCGGATCATGCCAATACCACGCGTGTCGACGGGGCCACCAACCTCTTTATTTGGTTGCCCAACCATATGCTGGTGATACCCCCACAAGATTCGATTTCGGAAGTGAACGTTCAAACCGCGGACTTTGACGTGGAAAAGGGCTTGACTGCCGGGGCCGCGGTGGACGTTACCACGAAGTCCGGTTCGAACCAATTGCATGGCTCTTTGTACCTGTACCATACGGAAAATGGTTTCAACGCAAAGAACTGGTTCAACGGGTCTAAAAGCACCGGTCTTCTCAACAACGTCGGCGCTACGGTGGGTGGACCCGTCAAGAAGGACAAGCTCTTCTATTTCTTGAACTGGGATGACAGCTGGCAGCACGCGGCCGAAGGCTTTTCTGACACAGTCCCTACCGATGACATAAAGTCTGGAGACTTCAGCGCCTACCTTGGCGCTCCTGTCCCGGGTCAGACCGTGTGCACGACTGAGGGCGGAACTGTCCCGTTGCAACAAGGGATGGTTTTTGATCCCACCACCGGCGTGCAAAGCGGGCCGGGTATCGGCGAGAATCGGTGCGTTTTCTCCTCCGGCGGGAAACTGAACGTCATACCGGGCACGCGGTTGAATGCCGGAGCAATGACGTTCAACAAGCTCATCCCAGAGCCGACCTTGAATGTCGGCCCAGTCGTCTTCGCCAGTCCACATAATTACATTCGCACGAAGGCCGCTCATCTGCTGGGCCGCAACATTGGCACGGCTCGCGTCGATTGGAGCCGGAGCCAAAATCACGTGATATGGGCGAAATGGACGATCCAACAAAACAATTTCCTCGAGCCGTTCGACCTCGGCGACGCCGGCGGTCTCGGGAGCGGCAGTGCTTATCAGCGCGCCCAGGTTGCCACGCTCGGCCACAGCTGGACGCTTTCTCCGAGACTTGTATTAACCGGCCACGTAGGTTTTGACCGGATGACCGAGTTTGCGACCCCTCCTGGATACGGTAAGCCACTTGGCGAGAGCCTGCTCGGCATCGCCGGAACGAATACGCCGTCCGGAGATGTTCGATACACAGGTCTTCCCGGAATCACCATCGACGGTTTCACCGGCATGGGCTCCTTGAATTCCTGGGAGCCCGCTCAACGCAATGACTGGACCAGCACCACTGCCCACAACCTGACTTGGATCAAAAACAAACATGAGTTCCGCATGGGTGTCGACATCTCCCATAATCACCTGAACGCCTTTCAGCCAGAAATCTTCTGCTGCCCGCGCGGCAACGTGATCGAGGATGAGGGCACCACCGCGCTCAACACCGCCAATTTACCAGGCGTCACCCTGTCCCCGGACGCGCAGAACTCTTTCGCGGCCTGGGATCTCGGCCTGATTTCCGAAGGCCAGAACGACGCACAATACATCAAATCCACCGGCAAGGACACCCAGTACGCTCTCTATTTCGGCGATCGCTGGAAGCTTGCCAAGAACTTCACCGCCGATCTCGGACTGCGTTGGGAATACTTCCCTCTGATTACGCGCGACGGTCGTGAAAAGCTCGAGAGGTTCGACACCGCGAGCGGATCATTGCTTTTAGGCGGTCTCGGCGGCAATCCCACTCATTTAGGAATGACCACAAGCCACAAGCTGTTTTCACCTCGCATCGGATTGAATTATCAATTCGATTCACAAACCGTAATTCGCGCAGGCTTCGGCATCGCTAACGACACAACTCCTCTGGAACGCCCCCTGCGTGGTTTCTATCCCCTCGCGATTGGTTCCGATCTCTACGACACATCTGAGCCCGCATGCAAACAGCAGGCGAGCCCAGCGAGCTGCTTCGGCCTTCCCGCCGGGCATGGAACTTTCGCCGAAGGCGTTCCTGTCATCCAGCCACCGCCGATATCGTCCTCCGGTAGCCTCGACGTCGGGGCAATTGATAACACACTCACTATTGGAACGCTGGGGCCGGGTGAATTTAAACGCGGCTACGTGGAGTCCTGGAATCTCTTCGTCGAGCGCCAACTGCCCATGAACGTGGATTTGAATGTTGGGTACGTGGGCAATCACTTCGTCCACGAGATGAATGGGAGGGATTTGTCGGCTGGCCATCTCGGTCAAAGCAGTCCGCCGTCGTATGGCCCGCCCTGCCCCAATTCTGACCCGGGCACTTGCCAATATTTCGGCGGTCTCTACCAATTTCAGGGCTACCTGGACTCACACTACAATTCGCTCCAGGTTTCAGTCACGCGTCGGGTTGGGCAGGGCCTTTTCGTTCAGGGAGCGTACACCTGGTCTAAAGCGATGGGGTACGTGAACGATGACACTTGGGAAAACAGTCTGTTGTTTAATTGTCCTGAATGTCAGGAATATAACCGAGGCCCCCTGAGCTTCGATCATACCCACAACTTGAAGCTGGCCTATGTCTACGATCTACCCTTTGGCAAGAAAGCGGGAACCGGCAACAAGGTCGTGAACTACGCTATTGGCGGTTGGAAAACCAGCGGCGTTTACTCCGCCTTCAGCGGCGACCCATTGCAGCTTAACCAAAGCGTCAACAATATCAATACTTTTGATACCTCTCCAATGCCCAACCATGTGGCGCCCGTGCACTATGTTGGAGGAGCGAGGAACCCCGCTGGCAACGTGCAGTGGTTTGACCCTTCGGCCTTCGCACCCAACCTTTCATCGTGTCCGACGACGGGAGGTTGCTCTTTAAGTGTCCTCGGCAACATGCATCGCACACAATCCTGGCTTCGCGGGCCTGGCCTTTGGCAAATCGACGCCAGCCTGGCCCGAGATTTCAAGATTACGGAACGATTCATCTTTGAGTTGCGCGGAGAAGGACAAAACCTGTTCAATACCGTGCATTTCAACGATCCGACAGGCCTTACCTGTGCCGGGTCGGACGCGACGTGCGGTGGAGACTTAGGTCATATCACAACCAGCTACGGGGAACGTATCGTGCAAGTCTCATCGCACCTGAGATTCTGACGTTTTAGAGAGGTTGCCCTGGTCTAGGCAGTAGCTGGTTCTAGGTCAGGGCACGGCTTCGGCCGTGCCCTAATGGCCTCAGGAATGAGTCCGCCGCAGTCGGTGGGGCCTAACCAGAAGGCCACGAAACAAACTCGATCCATAAATCGGCGGGCAGCTTCGATGCCCTACCGTTAGTGGTGCGCCATCGGGAACGACAGAGCATCCCTACTCACACTCGGGTTTTTCCTATTTCGTTCTCGTCTACTGGGTCCCAATTGTTTGCTGTTCCCAATCATTTTCAGCCTGCTACGATCAGAGGGTCGAACCCCAACTGACCTGGAACTGATGCCAGGGGTTCCGCTACGCCGCTCAGGAGTATGCGCGTTGAGACCTGCAACCCACGCCACAAAAGTTTGCGTTGTTTTGCTTTGTTTTGCTTGCCTGGCGGTCGAGGGATTCGCCCAGTCGGACGACGAGTTGGCAGCTCGATCGCGGCAGGCTAAAGCGCTCATGGGCGAAGGCAAGTTCGCCGATGCCATTCCCATCTATCGCGAGCTCGTTCGCGCCCTTCCGAAAAATCCGGGCTTCGTGATGAATCTAGGTTTCGCACTGGATTACTCCGGACACAAACGGGAAGCGCTAAGCGAATTCCAAAAGGTTCTGCAACTCGATCCAGGCAACGCCGTAGCCATGCTCTATTTGGGCACCACCTATCTTGAGTTAGGGGATGCCGCCAAAGCCCTCAGCCCGCTGGAGAAGGCGGTTAGCGTCAATCCCAATGAACCCGATGCTCCGGAGGCGCTCGCCGAGACTTGCCTGGCTCTCAAGAAATTCGAGCGTGCGGCGGAAGGTTTTCGAAAGCTCTCTCAAGCAGACCCCGGCAATCCAAAGTTCTGGTATGACCTGGGATTGAGTTACGACGGCTTGGCGCAGCGGAGTTTTGACAAACTCACGGATGTGGCAACTGGTTCTGCCTATTGGCTGGATATTACCGCTGAATCTCGTTTCGAGAACCAACAGCTATTTGCCGCATTCTACTTATATCGTCAGGCGCTGGAAAAAATGCCCTCCTTGCGTGGCATACACGCCTCCATCGCAGAGATCTATCGCAAGACCGGGCACTCCGATTGGGCGGAGACCGAGGCCGCTAAGGAGCGCCAACTCCCGCCTCCGGACTGCGTTCAGCACGAAATCGAATGCGATTTTGTGGCAGGTCATTACAGTGATTTGCTTGCTGCGACGCAGGATCAGACCACCGCGGAATCGTATTACTGGCGAACGCGGGCATATAACGCCCTGGCGCGCGATTCCTACATCCGCCTGGCCCAATTGCCGCCGTCTGGGCCGGCGGAAATCTTGATGGCGAAGATGCAATCTCAACGCCGGCAATATGTCGAGGCCGCGAGACATTGGGCGGAAGCCCTCAAGTTTTCCCCCGACGATCCATATGTCAAACAGCAACTCGCCGTTGCGCTTTTCCACACCGCCGATCTGGATCGCGCCCGGGAGCTATTCGAGGATTTGATAAAGTCTTCGCCGGAATCTGCCGAGCTGAACTATTATCTCGGCGACATCCTTCTAAAGTCGCAGAAGCCGGCGGATGCTCTGCCTTTGTTGATCAAGGCCGTCCGTCAAGCGCCCCACCTTCTGCCGGCGCAAGCTTCACTGGCGCGCACCTATTTGGCGCTCGGTCAATCCGACAAAGCCATCCCCTATCTGAAATCTGCCCTTCCCATCGATGACGACGGTAGCCTGCACTATCAACTTGGACGCGCCTATCAGGCTAGCGGTCAAGTGGAGCTGGCGCGGCAAACCCTGAAGGAATACCAGAAAATTCACGATCAACAAGAGGCCGAAAAGCAGTCGCTCAATCGCGACATTCAAATCACTCCACCGCAGAGCGAACTCCGTCTACCAATCTTCCGATTATCTCTTCCGGCTCCGGTCCAGCCCCGGCTTCCGGGTTTCTAGCGCTCCTGCGATTCTCGAACCTGCAGGGTCTGATTCGCTTTGACATTTTTCAGAACCTGGACAATTCCGCTCGGCCATTTGATGTCTATGCTTGGAATGGTTTCCATTTTGCCGAGGCCAAAATGCACTCCGAAGTGGCTCGAAGACGCATACCCGCATGCACTGGTCATGTGATTATATTGATTCCCGATTCTGACCCGCGCCCCGATGCCGTCACGGTTGCTCTTTGTGCCAGTGAGCTTGAGAATGATCCAATTATTGGTGTCAGGACTCACGTTCTCCCACAGCTCCGCAGAATCTTGAAGCGACGAGACGACCACATCGATCTTGCCGTCATTGTTGAAATCGGCAAAGGCGCTGCCTCGATGCGCTCGCGGGACCTGAAAATCTTCACCGGCTTGCGCCGACACATCCGAAAAGGTTCCATCGCCCGCATTTGCGAAGACAGCATTGGGTTGCTTATATTTGGTGGCCTGGAACATTTCAGCGTTGTCGTCCACATGCGAACATGTCGTGAACAAATCCTTACGTCCGTCGTTGTTCAAATCAATCAAGCTGGTGCTCCAGCCGCTCCGTGCGATGGTCAACGCGGAAAGGCGGCTGCGATACGTGTCGTCACTGAAAAGGCCCTTGCCCGCGTTGCGAAAGAGCGGAAAAGTTTCATTCGCCAGACCCACTACGGTGATATCCGGTAAGCCATCATTGTCGTAATCCCGGAAATCCGTGCCCATACTGGAGATGGGCT
Organism: uncultured Acidobacteriota bacterium; assembly: GCA_963730805.1. Classification (GTDB taxonomy): domain Bacteria; phylum Acidobacteriota; class Terriglobia; order Terriglobales; family Acidobacteriaceae; genus Telmatobacter. The sequence continues at coordinate 40,923 of CAVSTL010000007.1, forward strand.
TCCCAGAGTTAAGCAGGGACACGCCCGCCGTCAGGCCGATTTCCTCAAACGTTCCATCGCCGCGATTGTGAAATAGGAAGTTCTCCTGGTTGTCGTTGGTCACGAAGACGTCCATGAATCCGTCATTGTCGTAATCGGCAAAGGCCACGCTCATTCCCCGCCCGCGGTGCTGCGCGATGCCCGCCTGCTCAGAAACGTCTTCAAAGGTTCCATCTCCCCGATTGCGATATAGTGTGCTGCTGAGGCCCTCGAAGTACATAGGGTGGCAGTAGACCCGCAGGTTCCGCGATTGATCGCCGCAAAAACGGTTATAACTCGGGGACCACGAAGCGTAATTCACCACAAACAGATCCAGCAGCCCGTCGTTGTTGTAGTCAAACCATCCCGCCGCCACCGACCACTTATCGCTCTTGATCCCCGCTTTCTCCGTCACATCCTCAAAGCGGCCGTCACCCCGGTTGTGATACAAGGTGTTCCTGAAAACGCCGGCTACAAACAAATCGACGTGGCCGTCGTTGTCGTAATCCGCGGCTGCCGCGCCCATCGAGTAGCCGATTCCCGTCAACCCGGCCTCCGCTGTCACGTCCGTGAAGCGCATCCCGCCTTCGTTGCGAAACATCCGGTTGGAAAATTTGGAAGACTCCTTCTGCAGCGAAGGAACAGAGGCGCCGTTCGTGAAAAAAATGTCCGTAAGCCCGTCGCCGTTATAGTCGAAGGCCGCGACGCCTCCGGGCATGCTCTCAATCAGATGCTTCTGCGGCGTTGGGTTGTTCTGCAGAACGAAGTGCAGCCCGGCACTCTCGGCGACATTCCGGAAACGGATCGGGCTTAACGACGTTGCGCGATTCTTTTTTTCCTGAGGTAAAAATAAAAATCCGAGACCTGCGGCGAGAAATTCTCTGCGGGTGCTGTTGCTCATGCGTTTCACACGACGTTCGTTTAATGATCTTGCCATTCCAGAAACGAAAGCGTCAATCTTCCAATCGCATCTTGCCAATGAAACCCGACGGGAAGGCATTGAGCCCCGCAGAATGTATGCCCCGAAGAGGGAGCAGCCGCTGCTGAAGCCTGCGCTCAACCATTGGTGATAGGAGTGCGTATCAGGTCCAAACCAACAAACTCCCTCAAGAATTGCCGTTACTTCGAAGAGGCTTCCACCTGTCCCAGGTCCTGATCGATTTCTGCAACCAGGGCGCTTTGGCCGCGTGAGGTGGCAAGTTGCTTTGCTTGTTCAAGGTATTGGATCGCTTGTACCTTGTCGCCGGCGCGCCCGTAGGTGGCGCCGAGAGCATAGAGGTAGGCAGGTGTTTTTTCATCTTCCGGGACCAGCGTCTGTTGGAACTGTGCGATTGCGCCCTGGTACTGTTGTTGATTCACAAGAATGCGACCGAGCTCAAAGTGAGCTTCCCGCGTGGGATGAAGATCGATCAGCTTCCCGAATTGCAACGCGGCTTCGGACAGCTTGCCCTCCTGCTCGAGCACATAACCCAGATTGCTCAGCGCCGCTTCGTTCGAGAGCCCAAGCGCCAGTCGCTTTACGGAATGCTTTCTCCGCGCCATCAAGATTCTGTTCCTTCAGGAGCAGGACGCCATAATTGTAGTAGGCTTCAGGAAACTCATTCGGAGCGACGGCGACGATGGCCTTGTAATGCTCCTCAGCTTTGCTGGCGTTTCCAACTCGACCGTACAAAATCAATAGGTTGACATGCGCTTTCACGATGGAAGGATTGAGTTCGAGGGCTTTTTCGGTTTCCGCAATAGCGTCTTCGACGCGCCCGACTTGCTCAAGCAGCATTCCACGCTCGAGATGGTCCATCCCACTCCGGTCCAAGTCGCGGAGTTCATCGCGCAGGGGGTCCGCGACGGGTGGAACGATGTTGGGATTGCGGTTACGAAGTTCTAGTTGTTCTTTTGCGTCGCTGAGTCGACCCAACTTATGGTAAGCCAAGGCCAAGCCATAATGAGCGGCACCGTAACTCGGAAACAAGTCGCACGCTTTGCGGTATTTGTCGGCTGCCGAGCTTTGATCGCCACGGGCCGATTGCACGCGCCCCAGCCCATAGTAGGCCTCTGCCGTTTCGGGATGATCCTTGAGGATGCCTTCGTAAATCTCTGCGGCTGCTTCAATTTCTCCGGTGTCCAGCAGGGCTTCCCCGAGTTTGAGTTTTGCTGGCAGATACCTGGGCTGGAGGTTAAGGGCCGCGGTCAACACAGGCACAGCATCTTGCATTTTCTTCTGATTGAACAAAAGTGAGCCCAGGTAGTACAGCCACTTGAAAGAGGTGGGTGCGAGCAGGTGCGCTCGCCGGTAGCACAACGCAGCATCGTCAGTTCGGTGATACAAGTCCAGCAGCATCCCGAGCTTCCCAATTGCTTCTGCGTCATTCAGGTGCTCATGCGCGGCAGCGAAGGCCTGCTCGACTTGTTTTTGCGTTTCGGGAGGAAATTCAGAGGTTACGAGTTGCGGAAGCTCGGCAGATACAGGAGGACTCTGCGCGGGTAACCAAGCCGCAGAACTAAGCGCGAGAACCAGAAAAGACACACCCGCGCTTTTCAGCATCGGGCGAACCCCCACACATTCACCGCCTTTTCCGCACCTGTACCTCTGGGCATAACCTCTAAAATTCTAGTGCCGCGCTGCGGGCGCTTCAATCAGAATTTGGGAATTTACGGCAGCCGCCGCGAACGGTCCGCGTCTATCTCTGCAAATGCGATTGCTCGACGGAGCGAACAAGGCAAGTGGTGATAACAAAACACTGTGGGCGGACGGGATCATTCTGGCACTATTTCGGTTTTCGCATGTGAATCGGGACTTGTGAAATCAGGATGGCTCCTATCCCCAGAGCTGAGTTCTGCTGAAGAACCGGCCATGCCGAAGATGGGAGGCGTTGCCTATTTTTAGCGTATCTCTGGACTGCCTTTTCCGGCGCCACTTTTGGTGCCACTTTGTACCGGAATTTGGTGCGAGGGCATGCAGTCGCATGCTGAGTGAATATTTAGACTAACTGATCTAGTTAGAAGTACTTGTGTATCGATAAGCAGCCTCGTGCAAGTCTATCCAGCCGTCTGAAAATAGGACCTAGATCCGACGTGTCTTTTGTCGGTCGGTAAATTGAAACGCACATTTCACGACGGCTGGTCCGATCCCCAGTAAGTCCCTCATTAAGCTAACCTTAGGCTTCGAATCAGCGATACGTTCCCTGAAACGGGTCATGGCGATAACACGGGTTCAAATCCCGTCGGGGACGCCAATTAGAATCTGCAGCTTACGGCGATTTTCGCCGGACATTCGAGGGTGCAAAAAGCCCACACCTCTGCGCCCCTTTTGCACCCTCAAATGAACGTGGCTATGCCGTTCCGACGATTGAATCGTCGTCAGCGTCGTTCATCGGAAAGAACAGAGCCAGCACGGCAGCTTGCGCGGCATGCTTGGCGGGCGCGGCTGCCTGCGTATAGACATCCATCGTCGTACCCAAGGTGGAATGCCTCATCAATTCCTGCATTACTTTGAATTCGGCTCCGACGCTCCTGAGAAGCGTGGAGTACGTGCGCTTCTGGATATTGAGAGTTGCGGCCACGGGCCGGACGTAATTGCGGTCGTCGGATATACCGCAAGCGAGTGATCGGAACAGCTCACCAATATCCAGATGCCTCGCCGCGGCGCTCGGATCGTTTTCTCGGGAAAATTGTGCACACGCATCCGTGGCACAAAATCCAGTGGCATCGGTCGATAAATGCTGATTTCCCGTTTCCGATTTTCGGGCGGCTTCTCACTTGAGAAGTCAACGTGAGCGGTTCGGCCGACTGACGAAAGCTTACGAGCATTCGAGGGTCACGGAAGAGTTTGCAGGTTCGCGGCCCGGTCGTCCCAGCGCTTCGAGAGTGTAAAACGGCACAAATATGCAGCGCGAAGTGAGAGCAAATCCTTATGCTCCGAGTACGACTGTGGTGGGCTTTCCGTGCTTTATGATCACCTCACTGGGGCTTGGGCGATCTTTCCCTCGGGCTGACACCTCAACAAATGCACAGGCTCATGAGAAGTGATCCGAGAGGAAGACTCTCGGACCATGCACTTCACCTTGGTTCGTATATCAATTTGCAGCACCAATCAGAACAGGAGTTTGAGGCCGAATTGAATCTGGCGGTTCGTTGTCACCGTGGATGTGATATTTCCCGCGGTTCCCACCGTAGCGCCCGCAGAGGTGAATACGGTCCGGTTGGCGATGGGCGGCGAGAAATTGGAGTGGTTGAGGATGTTATAAAACTCTGCGCGGAATTGAAGGCTCATCCTGTCGGAGTCGCCTCTGACGTGGGTTGTCTTCATGGCGGAGAAATCGAGCGAATTCAATGAAGGGCCAAGCAGCGAGTTTCTGCCTACGTTGCCATACACGGTGGTCCCGTCGGCGTTTGGCGTGGGAAAGGTGAAGCAACTTAGATTGATATAGCCCACAGCTCGCCTCGAGTGGACACCACTGCCGCACCCGGCCCCGTCCTTGATGCGATTAGGGACGTTGTAAGGCGCGGTGCCCTTCAGCCCGAGTGAGTCGCCCGCAATCGTAGGCGTGAAAGGCAATCCATTCTGCGCGAAGAAGATTCCGCTGGCTTCCCAGCCGTTGGCAAGCATATTGAGCGGCCCATGAAACCTTTTGATCTGCGGGAACTGGTAGAGGTAGTTAACCGTGAACTCATTGGGTACATTGAAATCGGAAACACCGCGGCGAGTTTGCGGAGCGAAGAAGAACAGCCCTGAGATCGAGTTGCCGAAGGGATCTCCCGCCAGCACCGCGGAGCCGAGGTCGATCGCCTTGCTATAGGTGTAGCTGACCTGGGCTTGCAGCCCATGGCCCATCTTCTTTGTAAATCCCGCTTCGAGACCGTCGTAGTAGGTGTTGTTGTTGTAGAAGATCGCGGCAATCTGCCCGACGTTCGGGTTGAGCACCGAAGCCGTGCCCGGCTTGGGAAATGTCAGGTGGCCATTCGTGTAGCCGATAGGCTGCACGGTGTTCGCCTCGTCGGTGCGGAAAGGCTGATGGACGCCCCTCGAACCTACAAATCCGAGATACATACTGAGGTCGTGACCCAGGTCCTGCTCCACGTTCAGGTTCCATTCGAGAAGATAGCTGCGGTTCGGATTGGGTTGGATGTAACTCTGCCGCAGCGTGGAGGGTGCTTGAATCGATGAGTAGGAACCATGCGGGAATTTCCCGTCGCCCGGCTGCGGCGTCGTGTACGGCGCCGCGGCGTTGGCGTAGACCACACTGCCGCTCTTCAGGTAGGGGGCTGCCAATGAACTCAGCAATTCAAACTGATACGGCAAGGGAAGGATGTCGAACATTCCGAATCCTCCACGGATGGCCGTCTTCTGATTCTTGAAGGGAGACCAGATTACGCCGACGCGAGGCTCGAAATTCTTCAGGGTCGGATTGGAGAAATAGGTTCCGCCCAGCTTCGGCGCGGGATCGGTCAGGTTCACGAGCCGGCTGAGATGCCCGTCCACCTCCGAGGGCACGGTCGTGGCTTCATAACGGACGCCCAGGTTCAGGGTCAGATTATGCAGGGCCTTCCAATCGTCGACCACGTATCCAGCGCCCAGGGTCTGCCGCAAGCCTCTTTCGGGAATCGAGTCCGGCAATTGCGCCTGGAAGTTCTGTACACGTCCGGCGATGAAGTCAGCCGTCGAGCCGAACGTAAACAACCCCGCCGGGCTCGAAGTGGCAACGATATTGTTGCGCATCCGCTCGAAGCCCCCGCCGAAGCGAATCGTGTGATTCTTAAATGTGTAGAATGCGTCATCGTAGCCCTGGATCGATGTCCAGTAAAAATCGTATTGCGAAGGGGCTTTGAGTCCGCCGCCAAAATTGGTGAGTCCGCCTATGACCATACTGGAAGCCGTCCGGCCAGGGACGCCCCCCAGAGTCGTATCCGCGGCGAGGGGGTTCAGTCCCGGCGCGGTGTTGGTGATATTCGCGACGTTGCGGCTCACGCCGAAGCGCGCCGTGTTTACGAGGGACGAAGAAAACACGTGTGTTTCTTCCACCAGACCCAGTTGCCGGTTGGTGTGCGAGAGGAGAAGGTAGTTGTTCTCGGCGTCGGGCTGAGTAAAGTTGCCATTGTCGTACATGTAAGTGCCGTGCGCCGAATCCTTGGCCGAGAAGGTTTGGTCAACGCGGCCCTGGAGAAAGTTCTCCGGCGTGATCTGCTTTCCGTTATAGCTGTAAGTCCCCGTATCGGAGTTCGCCGGCTGGTTGGTCGGCACACCGTAGAACTTGAGGTAGCTTTGATTGTCGGAACTTACGGGCACTGTATAAGTGCTGCCCGCCGCGAGGGGACCCGGAGTCGGGCACCCGGCCTGCTGGACGCCGCCAACCGCCTGGGAACAATTCAGTATGCCCTGGCGCGCGTTGGCGCTGGGCGCATTTACGGCGAAAGGTATGCCGGCGACCTCGCGAATGCCTTCATAATCGCCAAAGAAAAATGTTTTGTCCTTGATGAGTCTTCCGCCAAGCGCGCCGCCGAACTGGTTCTTGCGCAACTCGCCCTTCTGGGCACGATCGAAATAGTTGCGCGCATCGAACAGATCGTTGCGGAGGAAGTCGAACACCGTACCGTGAAGATCATTTGTGCCGGCCCGGCTTACAGCGTTGATCACGCCGCCGGCTTCGCGACCGTACTCTGCGGATGCGTTCGCCGTTACCACGGAGAATTCCTGGATGGCATCGACACCGAGGTCAATGCCGGACACGCTCCCCGGAGCTCCATTCGAGTAGTCATTGATGGAGATGCCGTCCATGCGATAGTTGTTCTGCTGGGGGCGGCCGCCGGCGATGGTCAACTGCGATCCGAAGCCGCGATTTCCGCGATCGGCCCCGACCGCGACGGCCTTCTCTGTACGCACTTGGTTTACTCCTGGCTGCAAAGTCGCGAGCAGCGTCCAGTCGCGGGTGTTCAGGGGGAGCTCCCGGACAGTTTGTTCGTCCACGACGTTCGAGATCTGCGAACTAGCCAGATCGACACTCGGAAGCGCCGTCGTGACAACGACCTGTTGCACGACTGTGGGCGGAGCAAGGGTGAAGTTCTCCTCAAGATTTTCACCCACCGCGACGTTCAGTGCCCGCAGTTCCTGGGTTCCAAAGTTATCTGCGCTCACCGTGACGTTATAAGTGCCCGGAGTCAGGTTGGGAACCGTGTAGCCGCCGGTATCGTTAGTCTTGACCTCGATATGAATACCTGTGGAGGGGCGCAAAACCGCCACCAACGCGTTGCTGACTGGCGTACCAGTAGCATCGGTTACCTTTCCGACCACCGTTGCGCCGGTAACCTGAGCGTGTAAGTTCGTTACCGCACTGGCCACGGCCAAAATTGCTGCCAGGACTGCGAATGGGGCTTTCATCACGTCTACTCCTTCAAAGACAACCCTTGGGGAAGAGCGCCTTGTTATTCCCTTGACGAACCAGAATCTCGGCTCTCGGAATGAAGGATGACTGAACCGTACATGAAATCTTGTTCACCGGCTACTTGCGTTGCCGAGATCACGATTTATACACGAATGAACGGTCAACGTGCAGCCATTTTCGACACGAGCCAGTGCCGCTCCCGGAGAAGTCCCAGGCTCGCCAGTGAATGCGCGACAAGGAGCGAATCCAGAAGAATAGGAGGGGCGGACACGTGGGAGGTGTTTGCGGGAAGGCGTCAAGTACTTTGATGGCACGGAAATGCGGGCGCCATTCACTCCTAAAGAAAGCGTGCCGGCAGGTTCCCGGAGGGGCGGGCCCGGTTGAGCTGTTCATCCTCTCGCGCCGGGCCCGGGATTTGCCGCTGTGGTTACAGCCTGCAGATCAGCAGTTCGCGCTCGTACACCATTTCCGGAGGCAGATGGTCATGGAGCGCTATAAACAGTTCCTCGTGCTCCATAACTTCCCTCTTCCAGGCTGCCCGATCGACGTTTTGCAGTTGATCGAATCGAGCCTCCGGAAAGTCGAGGCCATTCCAATGGATGTCCTCGTAGTAGGGCGTCCAGCCGATCGGGGTTTCCAGGGCCATGGCCCGTCCGCGGACGCGGTCCACGATCCAGCGCAGAATACGAAAGTTCTGGCTAAAGCCGGGCCACAGGAACTTACCCTGGTCGTCCTTGCGGAACCAGTTCACATTGAACACCCTGGGTGTTATGGCGAGCGCTCTCTGCATCCTGATCCAGGAACGGAGATAGTCTCCCATGTGGTAGCCGCAGAACGGCAGCATCGCCATGGGATCGCGGCGTACCTTGCCCGTGGCTCCTGCGGCTGCGGCGGTCGTCTCCGAGCCCATGGTCGCGCCCATGTAGACTCCGGCTGACCAGTTGAAGGCCTGATAGACGAGTGGGATGTTTTTCGATCGCCGGCCCCCAAAGATGATCGCCGCAATGGGCACCCCTTGCGGTGATTCCCATGCTTCGTCTATGACCGGGCATTGCGAAGCGGGCGCCGTGAAGCGCCCGTTGGGGTGAGCCGCTGTGGCTCCCGTTTGCCTGGCGATTTCCGGAGTCCAGGGATTGCCTTTCCAGTCAAGGCACTCTGCCGGAGGCTCGTCAGTCATGCCTTCCCACCACACCCCGAGGTCGGCTGTCAGAGCAACGTTGGTAAAGATCGTATTCCTGCGCAAGATTGCCATGGCATTCGGATTGGTTTTCGCTGACGTCCCAGGTGCGACGCCAAAAAATCCGGCCTCGGGGTTAATCGCTCGCAGTTGACCTCGATCATCGGCCTTGATCCATGCAATGTCATCTCCAACGGTCGTGATCTTCCAACCCTCGAATTCGCGAGGTGGGATCATCATGGCGAAATTGGTCTTGCCACAAGCGCTCGGAAACGCCGCCGCAACGTATGTCTTCTCGCCTTCCGGGCTCTCGACACCCAGGATTAGCATATGTTCGGCCATCCAGCCTTCATCGCGGGCAAGATTCGAAGCGATTCGCAACGCAAAGCACTTCTTTCCCAGCAATGCGTTGCCGCCATAGCCCGATCCATAGCTCCAGATTTCGCGGGTCTCCGGGAAATGCACGATGTACTTCTGGTCGTTGCATGGCCAGGGCACGTCCTTCTGTCCCGGCGCGAGTGGAGCGCCCAGGCTGTGCACGCAGGGCACCACGCGCTGCTCGTCCTTGTCGATCTGGGCGAACACCGGCAGCCCGATGCGCGCCATGATGCTCATATTGACCACTACATAGGGAGAGTCGGTCAATTGCACGCCGATGCGCGCCAGGGGCGATCCCACCGGCCCCATGCTGAAGGGAAGCACGTACATGGTGCGGCCCCGCATCGACCCGCGAAAGAGCGACTTCAGTTTTTTGCGCATCGCAAACGGATCTTCCCAGTTGTTCGTGGGTCCGGCACTGTCTTTAGCGAGCGAGCAGATGAAGGTGCGATCCTCCACGCGCGCCACGTCGTTGGGCGCGGAGCGCGCATAGTAGCAGCCCGGCCAAAGGTCCTCATTCAACTTGATGAACGTCCCGGAGTCGACCAGCAGCTGGCAGAGGCTGTCGTACTCCTCCTGCGAGCCGTCGACCCAATGGATATGGTTTGGCTGGGTGAGGTCCGCCATCTTCTCGACCCAGCGGATCAGATGCTTGTTGGTAGTAAGACACGATTCCTGAGTGCATGCCCTGGGCATAATTCAGTTCCTCTCATGATTTCAAAGGATATGTTTCCCGTATCCCTTGCAAGACTGGCTAAAGACAGCTCTCCCTATGCAGTGAAACCGCTGCACTCTTTGCAGGTGACGCGGGCGGCTTTGATGGCTACGGCTTGATCGGAACTTCAATAGTGCGCTCGTCAGCGGCTGAATCGGCAGCCACAGTGGGAGCCGATTCGAGCAGTGCCGCCTCCCGCCCGGACAGGTGCAGAAGGGGTAATTGCACTTTGAACGTCGAGCCTTTGTTCTCCGAACTCTCTACGGACACAACCCCGTTATGCGCGGTACAGATGGCTTTTACGATGGCCAATCCCAGACCCGTACCGCCCGATTCGCGTGATCGCGCCTTGTCGGCTCGATAGAAACGGTCGAAAACGAATGGAAGCGATTCAATGGGTATGCCGATACCTGTATCCGCGACGATCAGAACTGCCTGTTCCTCGTAAGCCTGAAGCGTCACTTCAATCCTTCCGCCCTCGGATGTGTACTTGATGGCGTTGTCCACGAGGTTGACGATGACTTGTTTCAAGCGCATGGCATCGCCGGTCACCCACACCGGCGCCGCGGCGTCGCAGGTCACGAGGATGGCTTTCTCCTCGGCCAGCAGGCTCATGTGATCCAGGGTGCTCTTGAGTACGCCGACCAACTCGACGGGCCGCATCTCGATCCGTTCGCCACCGTTGTCGAGACGCGAGATGGTCATGAGATTGTGGACAATGCGCGACATGCGCTCGCTTTCGTCGAGCGCGCTGCTGATTCCTTCCACCGTCTGGGAATCGAGCCCCGGAATTTCAAGGAGCGCTTCCAATTCACCATGGATTATGGTGAGCGGAGTTCGCAACTCGTGCGAGGCATCGGCCGAGAAACGCTGATTGTGGGCCAATGCTTCCTCCAGCCGGTCGATCATGCGGTTCAAGGCCAGCGAAAGGCGCTCCAACTCGTCACCGGAGCGGATGACGGATAGCCGTTCCCCCAGCTCTTTACGGCCGATGTGTTCGGCCTGCTCGGTCAACGCCACCACGGGCCGCAATGGCCCCGCCATTAACAAGTGACCTCCCACTGCCGCGCCCAGCAGAATGACCGGCATGACAACGATGAGGATTACGACGAGACTATGCAGCAAGTGGAACAGCGGTTCCATATCGGCGCCCGCCTCGACCAGAATCGGCGCACCGCGGGGGGCAGCATAGGACTTCGTATAGATCATCAACGGCTGGCCCGTTCCTGTGGTCACCCGACGAAAACGGTTCAGTTCGGCCGAATTGGAAGGTACGGCCAGACCGGTGACCGGCACGAACGGCTCGCGAATGTCGCCGGACTCATACAATACCTTGCCATTCTGAGTGACTCGTACAAAGGGGTCACTGATCCCCTGCGGGTAGGACTCGCTCATTTCGTTCTCAAACCAAGCCTGCCCCTTGGTATCCAGCGGTACAAGGTAATCCGCGATGATCGTGTCTGCGGTGTGGATGAGCGTGCGCTGCATGGAATTGGTCAGGTACGCGCGAACTCCGCCGTACACAGCGAAGCAAAAGACCGCGAGCGCGACCGCCAGCATCGACACATAAAACGCCGTGACCCGGGCGCGCAGCGAATTGCGGTTCAGGTTCACGCTTCCATTCCCCTGCGGATCATGTACCCCGTACCGCGTACGGTCCGGATCATCTTGAAGGTCTGGCCTTCATCCACCTTCGTGCGCAGGTGCCTGACATAAACATCCACAATATTGGTGATGCCGTCGAAGCTTTGATCCCATACATGCTCGATGATCATGTTGCGGGACAGAACGCGGTCAGGGTTTTGCATCAGGTATTCGAGCAGCGAATACTCCTTCGCGGTCAATTCCACGCGCTTTCCTCCGCGCTTCACCTGTTGGGTCAGGCGGTCAAGTTCGAGATCGCCGATGCGCAGTGTGCTCGAGCGGTTTACCGGCCCGCGCCGCAGCAGAGCCTTTACCCGCACCAGCAACTCGGCGAAGGCGAAGGGCTTGGTCAGGTAATCGTCCGCACCCAGCTCGAACAGCTTTACTTTGTCGTCCACCGAATCCTTGGCCGTCAATATAAGGATCGGCACATGGTCGTTCTTGCGGCGGATGCGCTGCAGGACGTCTGTTCCAGGAAGCCTCGGAAGCATCAGGTCAAGGATGATCAGGTCGTAGGGAAAGGCTTCGAAGTACTCCAGGCCTTCAATCCCGTCGGCGCAAATGTCCACTGCATAGCGCTCCGCAGTGAGCCCTCGCTTCACCAGCGCCGAGACCTTCTGTTCGTCTTCTATGACCATTATCCGCATAAGGCTGCCACCTCATTAGGAGGGCGCGGCATGAAGCGCGCCTGAACCCAAGATGAAAAATATTTCATATGGCGGCCGGCGTTGTCGCGAGCAAATCGCAGGCCTCAATGAAAGCATTTTCATTTCGGCTTCAACACAGACTCATTCCGGACCGGCAAGCTGGCTCCTGTATCGAAGGAGCAGATATGCACATTTCATCGATTCGCACCTCGTCCTTGATCGCTTTGCTTGGATGGATGGTTCTCCCGCTCGTGTATTCCCAGGATGTCCCATCAATCAAGCTGATCAAATCCGTCGACCTCCCCGGCTATTCCGGCGACTTCGACCATTTCGCCGTGGACTTCGATCGCAACCGGTTGCTGCTGGCAGCAGAGGACCATGGTACGCTCGAAGTCTTCGACCTCAGAACATCCGCCCACCTTCGCAGCGTGGATGGCTTTGGCAACCCCCACAGCATCCTCGTCCGCAAAGGCTCGCCCACGGTGCTGGTCACCGACAGTGAGAAGCAAGGCGCCACTCTTCGCGATGCCGATACCTACGCCAAGAAGCAATCCGTTCCGCTAACCCCCGGATCGGACACCTCGAAATATGACGCCGCCGCCAATGTACTCTATGTCGTTACGGGTGGCAAGGACGTCGAAATGAAGACGGCCAAGCTCGAAGCCGTGAATCCCGACACCGGAACCCAGTTGGGTAGCATCACCTTCCAAGACAACCATGTCGAGGCGATGGCATTTGTAGACGGTGATCCCCGGCTGTTCATCAACCTGGCCCAGACCAACAAGATCGCCGTGGTCGACCGACGGACACTGAAGCTGATTGCCACCTGGCCCGTTACCCCGGCCAAGCAGAATGCGATGGTGGCGTTCGATCCCGAACTGCACCGTCTTTACGTAGTCTGCCGCGATCCCGGAATGGTTGTCGTCATGAATTCCGACACCGGCGCGGTGGTCGATACGCAGCCCGCCCCTCTGCGGTCGGACGAACTGCAGTATGACCGCCATAAGTACCGCCTGTACGTTCCCGGCGGCGAAGGTTATATGGCTATCTACGACACCCGCGATGCCAACCACCTGAAATTGATCGAGAAGGTGAGCACGGCGCCGGGGGCAAAGACCGGGCTGCTGGTTGCCCCGCTGCACCGACTCTTCCTGGCCGTATCGCCGGGCGATACCAAGGCAACCGCCAAAGTTCTTACTTACGAGGTCGAGTAATCCATCACTGCTCTTCCATTCAAGGCTTCGGCTGAGGCCGGAGTCGATGGAACAACCGCGTAACCCGATGCCGAACTTGGCACACACTCATGAAAACTGTCCTACAAGTCGTGGTGGTGATGGGCGGCCTCCTGTGCACCTTCTGCGCCGCCCAGCAAGCGGCCGCTCCGCCGGCTTCCATTTCGCTGGAAGAGGCGATTAAGCGCGCGCAATCGGCCAACAGCGCATTTGCCGCAGCCAATGCCGACAGCCGGTTCACGCAGTCGGAGCATAATATCGCCCGCTCATTGTTGCTCCCCAACGTCGTCTATCACAACCAGTTTCTGTACACGCAGGGAACCGGCCACCCGGCTAACGCGCCCATAAAATTCATTGCCAACAACGCCGTTCATGAGTACGTCAGTCAGGCATCCGTCACAGAGACCATCGGCGGCGTTGGCATCGCCCAATATAGGCTTACCGAGGCAGCGGCTGCCGCCGCTCATGCCCGGCTCGAAGTAGCCCGTCGCGGCCTGGTCGTGACCGTGGTGGCCAACTACTACAACGTCTTCGCCGCGGACGCAAAGCTGGCTGCGGCGCGGCGCGCGCTCGACGAAGCCAGCCATTTCAGCACCATCACCGCTAAACGCGAATCGAACGGCGAAGTCGCCCATGCTGACAGCATTCGCTCCGATCTCCAAGTTCAACAGCGCCAGCGAGACTTGAACGATGCGAAGGTTGCGGCGGATCGCGCCCGCCTCGACCTCGGTGTGATGCTCTTCAGCGATCCCGGCACGCCCTACGCGCTTACAACGTACTTCGGCGAGTTTCCCGCTCTTCCGTCGCACTCCGAAGTCGAGGCCGCGGCCATGGCCAATAATCCGGAACTGAAAGCAGCGATGGAATCTCTCCGCGCCGCGCAACACGCGGTGAGCGCCGCAAAATTTGCCCTTTTCCCCGATCTCGTCCTCAACTACAGCTACGGCATCGATGCGCCGCAATTCGCGGTCAAGGCGCCGGACGGCAGTCGTAATCTCGGTTACTCCGCGTCTGCGACCCTAGATATCCCCGTATGGGATTGGTTCGCCACCCGCAGTCGGGTTCACGAGAGCGTAGTTCGCCGTGAACAGGCCAACACCGAATTGACCGTGACGCAGCGGCAACTGATCGCCTCGCTCAAGGAGGCGTACCAGGAGGCGCTGGTATCTCTCGATCAGCTTCGGTTGCTTGATAAGAGCGTGCAATTGGCCACCGAGTCGTTGCGGCTTACGACCGACCGCTACAGCGCGGGCGAGGGCGCCATCCTCGAAGTTGTGGATTCCCAGAACACCCTCGTCCAGGCCGAAACCAGCCGCGCGGACGGCGCTGCCCGATATTTCAACGCTCTCGCCAATCTGCAAACCCTGACAGGGAGCATGCCCCAATGAACTTGCCATTCGATCATTTGCCCAAATTCGCTTGCGCCCTGGCCGCCGCTGCCTGCCTCCTATCCGGCTGCAAGAAGGCCGATACGGTAGAAGCCTCCGAAGTGACCGTGCAGGCCGAGAAGGCCGTGGTGAAGCCGCTCACCGAATCTGTTTCCGCCGAATCAATGCTCACTCCGCTGGCGCAGGCCGCCATCGTCCCCAAGATCTCCGCGCCGGCCAAAGCCTTCTTCGTCCAGCGCGGCGCTCATGTCTCCAGAGGCCAGTTGCTCGCCACGCTCGAACACGCCGACCTCGATGCTGCCGTACGAGACAGTCACGGCGCTCTCAAGCAAGCTGATGCAACCTATGTCACAACCACCAAGGCCGGTGTAGTCGAGGATCTGCAAAAGGCCCGGCTCGATCTCGCCCAGGCCAAGGCCAATCTTGAAGTTGCCCAAAACGTCTTCAATGCCCGTGAGAATCTGCTGAAAGAGGGAGCCATTCCGCGCCGCGATTTCGAGACCTCGCAGGCCGCTCTCGTGCAGGCCAAGGCCGCTTTCGACATCGCCGAAGAGCACTTGAACTCGCTGAACTCCGTCAGCCAGACCGCCACCATCCAGAACGCGGAAGGCGCGCGCGAATCTGCGCAGGGCAAGTACGAGGCTGCGCAGGCGGCTCTCGGCTACTCGGAAATCCGTTCCCCCATCGACGGCGTAGTCACCGACCGGCCGCTGTTCGCCGGCGAGATGGCCAATACTGGCCAGCCCATCGTCACCGTCATGGATGTGTCGACTCTCGTCGCCAAGGTCCATCTCTCTCCGGAACAGGCCGCTGCACTGAAGCTGGGCGACGAGGCGGCCGTGACCATCCCGGGAGAAGGAGAGCCGGTCAAGGGCAAACTCACCCTGATCAGCCCAGCCCTCGACACTGGGTCCACCACGCTCGAGGTGTGGGTTGCAATCCCCAACAAAGACGGCAGGCTGAAGGTTGGAACTTCCGCGCGTGTGGCCGTCTCATCGCGTACCATCCCGAATGCTCTTTGCATTCCCAACGAAGCTGTTATCGCAACCAAGGCGGGAGACCCCGCGGTGATGGTGATTGGAGCAGACGGCGTGGCCAATCAGAAATCCGTTAAGACCGGCGTCAGCGACGGCCACGACACGCAAATCCTGAGCGGACTCGCAGCCGGCGACCAGGTGGTCACCAAGGGCGCGTACGGCATGGACGACGGCACCAAGGTGAAGATTGCTGCAGCCGAGCCAGCTCAAGACGGAAAATCTTAGCCCGGCAACGCGGGAGATGAAAAGTGACGTACTATCCCGATTCGCGCACCACATCCGGCCAGACGTTCTGGGTGACGCGCCACGCCACCACGATTTTGTTCTTCATCATCGTGCTCAGCGCCGCGGGCCTGTATCTGGCGGGCAGAATCCCCATCTCGGTGTTTCCTGAAACCAATTTCCCACGCGTTGTAATCGGCGTGGACAACGGTGTCATGCCTGTCGACCAGATGCAGGTCACGATTACCAAGCCGATTGAAGATGCGGTGAATTCGGTGCCGGGATTAGTGACGGTACGCTCCACCACCAGCCGTGGATCGGCCGAGGTCAGCCTCTTCTTCGACTGGAACGTGGACATGTTCCGGACGCTCGAGCTGGTTGACGCAGCCATCGCCAGGGTGCGCCAGACTCTGCCGCCCGACGCAGTGATTACCTCCAACCGCCTCACCTTCGCCACCTTCCCCGTTTTGGGTTACAGCCTCACTTCGGATACCGTCCCGCTCACCAAGCTCTGGGAACTGGCCACTTATGACCTGAAGCCGGCGCTCAATCGCGTCGATGGCGTCAGCAATGTCGTGGTCCAAGGCGACCAAATTCCCAACGTCGAAATCACGCCCCAGCCGAGCAAACTTGTCGCCGCGGGCGTAACCGTCTCTGATGTCCTCAACTCTGTTCAGTCGACAAACATCGTCGACTCCCCCGGCCTGCTGCAGACCCAGCACGAACTTGTGCTGGGGTTGATCGGCGGGCAGGTACACGACGCGGCTCAACTCGGTCAGGTGGTTATCAAGAATACCGCGTCGGGCATTCCCATCCGAATCACCGACGTGGCCACGGTCAAGGAATCGACCGAGCCCGCCTACACCATGGTGCGAGCAGGGGGCAAACCGGCCATCCTGTTGAACATCACCCGTCAGCCGACCAGCAATACCGTGCAGGTGGCTGACCTGGTCGCCACGGAGGTCGAGCGGCTCAAACCGCTCCTCCCGCCCGGCGTTGCCATCCAGCCCTACTACGATCAGTCCGAACTGGTGCGCGACAGCATCGGAAGCGTCCGCGACGCCATCCTGATCGGCCTCATCCTCGCCACCATCATCATCATCGTTTTTCTTCGCGACTGGCGCTCTTCGCTGGTAGCCGGCTTGGTCATCCCCACCACCATCGCCATCACATTTGTGTTCCTGTTCGTGCTCGGTGAAAGCTTCAACCTCATGACGCTCGGTGGCCTCGCCGCCGCGGTCGGCCTGGTCATTGACGATGCGATTGTTGTGGTGGAGAACATTGTCCTCCACCGCCAGTCGGGCGAGGGAAGGGTTGAAGCTGTTCGCAAGGCGCTCAAGGAAATCACCACGCCCCTCATCGGCTCGACCATTACTCCCATTGTTGTTTTCCTGCCTCTCGTGTCGGTTTCAGGCGTTACCGGCAGTTTCTTCCGCGCGCTGGCTATCACCATGACGGTATCGCTGCTGGCATCGTTGCTTCTCGCAGTCACCTGGACGCCCGCCCTGAGCGGATTGCTCCTCCGCGATTCGAGCCGGGCCGCAGGTGCCCATCGCGAGCATCACGACCGCGGCCTGATGCTCCGCGTGATCAACTTCCACGAGAAGTGGCTGCGCCGCGCTTTGGAAAAACCCGCCGCGCTCTTCATCGCCTGCGGCTTGCTTATCGTGGGCATCTACGCCGGCTACTCGTCGCTCGGGTCGGACCTGCTGCCGGAAATGGACGAGGGCGGTTTCATCCTTGACTACATCATGCCGCCGGGCAGCTCGCTTGCGGAGACGGACCGCGTCCTGCAGCACGTCGAACGCATTCTGACCAAAACTCCCGAGGTCGAAAGCATTTCGCGGCGCACCGGCCTGCAAATGGGCCTCGCGGCCGTAACCGAGGCCAACACCGGCGACATTACCGTCAAGCTCAGAAAGAACCGCAATCGCGGCATCGATGAAGTCATCGCCGACGTTCGCGCTGAAATCAAGAAGACAGAGCCGCAGCTTGATGTCGAGTTCACGCAAGTCCTCCAAGACATGATCGGTGACTTGTCCAATGCCCCCGAACCCATCCAGATCAAGCTCTTCAATCCAAACCCCGCAGTTCTCGAGGACGTGGCTACCCGTGTCTCCGACACCATCAAGAAGCAGCGCGGCGTGGTCGATGTCCTCGATGGCCTGGAGAACACTATCAGCGGACCGGCCGTTGGTTTCCAGGTCGATCCGTCGATCGCACAGCGCCTCGGCTTCACCGTGCAGGAAATCACCACCGACACCACCGCCATAGTCGAGGGTGTTCCCGCCACCGTACCGCTGATTGCCAACGGACACCCGTACACCATCCGGGTGAGGTATCCCGAGGCCAACCGGTCCTCCATCAGCGCCATGGAAGATACGGTGGTCAACAGCGCTACCGGCCACCTTGCCACTTTGCGTTCGCTGGCCGCCAGGAGGCAGCTTCCCGGGCAGCAGGAGATCCGGCGCGAAAACCTGCAGCGCGATGTGGTCGTAACCGGGCGCCTGCAGGGCTCGGATCTTGGCTCCGCGATCAAGCGCATTCAATCCGCGGTGAATGCGCTTCACCTTCCCAGGACGGTTCGCGTCACCTACGGCGGAACTTACGAAGAGCAGCAAAAATCGTTCGCGGAGCTTACCCGGGTGTTGATCCTGGCGCTGGTTCTCGTTTTCGGCGTCTTGCTGGCCGAGTTTCGCAACCTCTCTGCGCCTGTTGCCATCCTCGCGTCTTCTGTTTTGTCTACTGCCGGGGTCGTTGGCGCGCTGCTGATCACCGGTACGACCTTCAGTGTAGCGTCCTTTATGGGCCTCATCATGGTGATCGGGATCGTCGCCAAGAACGGGATTCTTCTCCTTGATGCCGAAAGCCGCTTCCGCGCCGAGGGACTCTCCGCCGAAGAAGCAGTCCTGCAGGCCGGCCGCCGCCGGCTTCGTCCCATCCTGATGACTGCGCTTGCGGCCATCACCGGCATGCTCCCTCTGGCCTTCGCGCTCGGCTCCGGATCGCAGATGCTCCAGCCGCTGGCTATCGCCGTCATTGGAGGCCTGCTCATCTCCATGCTCCTCTCGCTCGTTGTAACGCCCGTCATCTATTTCCGCCTCACGCGCAAGACAAACGTCCGGCAACTCGAAGAAGAAGTTGCTTGACCCGGCTCAGGTCCCGAATCGCCTCGATGAACGATTCTTTATTCCCACTTCATGGATCCTTTCCGGCCCGCGGAGGATCATGGGTACGCCTTTGAATTGCGCCAGAAACGTCTCTCTCTCCCGGAGATTTAAGATATGGCTTCCATGACGTTCGACACCCCGAAACCCCTGTCCACCGAAGATCATCACCAGTCGCTGCTCAGCCGCGCGACAGCAGTTTTTGTTTTTCTTTTCGAAAAGGTGATGCCCGACCCCTATGTGTTCGCCGTGCTGCTCACGTTTCTCGGCGTTCTGCTGGCGCGTCTGTTTGCACCAAACACCACTCTCCCCAGTATCGCGTCGGCGTGGTATGGTGGCATCTTCGCGATCTTTGCCTTCGCCTTCCAGATGGTCATCATGCTGGTCGCTGGATACGCGCTGGCCATGGCTCCGCCGGTGCACAGATTGCTCGCGCGCATCGCGGGCGCGGTCTCCACGCCGCTCGGGGCAATCTCGCTCACCATCGTCGTCAGCCTCCTCGCCTCCTGGCTCAATTGGGGATTGGGGCTTGTAACTTCAGCCCTCCTGGCACGCGAGATGGCCAAGCGAGTGCGGCTCGATTTCGGCTGGCTGGTCGCCGCCGCCTACACCGGGTTCGTTGTCTCCACGGAAGGCCTGTCCGGTTCGATTGCTTTATCGCAGGCCACGCACGGATCGGTGCTCAACGTCGTCGAGAAGGTCACCGGCCGTGGCGTTCCCTTGTCGGAGACTGTCTTTTCGCGCTTCAACCTGATCCCGTGCCTGGTGTTGTTGATCATCATGCCCGTAATCTTCAGATATCTTCAACCCGCTGAAAAAAGTACCGTCATGGCCGATCCTGATCGTCTGCGTAAGGAGGATGAGCAGGTTCACACCAAGGAGCGTACAGACACCCTGGGTTCCAGACTCGATAACGCCTGGACTCTCAATCTCGCGCTGGTCCTCTTCGGCATCTTCGCACTGGTTATGGAGTGGTCCCGCAAAGGATTCTCTCTCGATCTCAATTCGGTCATTATCTGTCTCGTGCTGGGCGGCCTGCTGCTTCACTGGCGGCCCTCGGCGTACATCGGCGCCGTCAAGCACGCCGCCCGCATCTCCGGCTCGCTGGTTCTTCAATATCCGCTGTACGGCGGGTTGATGGGCATTATCACCACCACCGGGCTCGCGGGCGTGCTGTCGAAGATCTTCATCAAGTACTCGACGGCCCACACGCTCCCGTTCTTCACCTATCTGACCTCGATGATCATCACCCTCTTCGTGCCCAGCGGGGGAGGTCACTGGGCAGTGCAGGGCCCGTTTGCAGTGCCTGCGGCGGTGCAACTCCACTCTTCGCTCGCCGGCACAACCATGGCCGTGGCCATGGGCGAGTCCGTGGCCAATATGCTGCAGCCGTTCTGGGCGCTTCCTATCCTCGCGATCGCCGGCATACCCATGCGCCGTGTCATGGGCTTCATGGTTGTCACCTTTTGTATCTCGGGAATTGTCTTCGGCCTTTCGTTGCTCTTCCTGATCCCTCGGCAGTAAATCCAATCCCAAGGACATTCGCTATGCGGTCAAGATCCGGTATGGTCTTCGAAGTTCTCGTGCTCTCCCTCGCAATGGCCCTGAACCTCCGCGCCTCCGAGCCTTCCTTCAAGCTCCAGAGGACCTGGAAGCTGGGTGGCGATGGAAGCTGGGACTACATGGCTGTCGATCCCGCATCGCACATCCTCTACATCGCGCGGCTCAACCGGATCATGCTGGTCGATGCTCGGTCGGGCAAGCTGGTCAACGAGATTACCGGCCTGACCCACGCGCACGGCATCGCCTTCGACGATCAGGGAAGGGTTGGATATATCTCGGACGGGGGCGCCGGCACCATTCTCGTTTTCGATCGGGCAAGCTACAAGATTCTCGCGACGATTCAGGCCGGAAAGAACCCTGATGCTGTCCTTTTCGAGCCGACGAAGCACCGCGTCTTCGCCTTCAACGGCGGCAGCCACAATGCTACGGTGATCGATGCCGCCACCAACTCCGTCATGGCTACGATCCCGCTGCCGGGCAGGCCGGAGTTCTCCGTGACCGATGGCGGCGGCAACGTCTTCGTCAATATCGAAGACTCGAGCGTGGTTCTCCGCATCGATGCCGCTATTCTCAAGATCACGTCGTCCTGGTCTCTTGCTCCCGGAGAGACTCCGTCGGGCCTCGCCATCGACATCGCGGGGCATCGTCTCTTTTCGGTCTGCGACAACAACAAGATGGTCATTCTAGACAGCCAGACCGGCAAAGTTCTTGGGACGCCGGCGATCGGCGAAGGCGCCGACGCGGTGGCATTCGATCCGGTGCATCAATTGGTCTTCAGCTCCAACGGAGAGAGCGGCACTATGACCGTCGTGCGCGCTGCCGCGCTGGCTGGCTACGCCACCATCCAGACTCTCCCGACCAAGCCTGGCGCTCGCACCATGGCGGTCGATCCATCTTCAGGAACTGTCTACAGCGTTTCCGCCGCCCTCGGTCCCAAGCCTCCCGCCTCTCCGTCCAATCCCAAGCGCCGTCCCTCCATCCTCCCGGACAGCTTCGTCGTATTGGTTTACTCTCGTTAACGCCTTCAGTCACCATCCTCACGCTGCGAGATACACCGCGGACCTACCACGCGCTTCCGTGCCCCATCCTTGCGACGTCTTTATGTCGCAGGGGTGGGAGACCGTGAACGCAAACCAGCCCCCGATAAGGGGAGTGCGACCGGACGCAGTCGAACGGAACTGCCTTTCATGCCGCGCGCAGGTGAGGGTTTCAAGCAAAACGGGACTGATGAAGTGACGCGATGTCAATTCACCAGCCCCGCAATCTCGTGCTTCATTCATTCAGATTAGTTCAGGAGCCTACGCCGGCCCGAACAGCGCAGCCTCCGAAGGCAACTTCGCCTTCATCTCATCGCGAACCTGCTCGGCCAGCTTCGCCAGGGCGGCTTTATCGTCGCCAGGCTTGTAGTTGTAAACCACACCCAGGGCGCCGACGGTCTTGCCCGCGCTGTCCAGCAAAATGAGTTCGTCCTCAAAATGCTTGCCCGTGGAATTAAGTTCGAGGTTGCTCTTGCCGGTGCGGATACAGCGAAGATCGTCCTCATCGCCGATCTTGCCGATGCGCCCGAAGTTGGAAGCCACAATTACGTTCTTGTGACCAGGCGGCTGGGCGTGGATGGCGAGCAAGATAACCTCGGGGTGATTGGCCAGCGCTTCGTCGACAAGCTTCTGCGCGTAAGCAGCCGGCTTCGTGTAGGTAGGGTCCAGTTCCTTCGGATCCACATGCCGCATGCCGGCGACCGCCTGCTCCCGGGTATCCTGAGCGTAGCCCGACGCGAGACCCAAAACCATCAAGGACGTTGCACAAAGTATCGTTCTGGCGGGTTTCATAACTCTCCTGCACTTGAGTTGAAATGCTCTGCTGGTTTATTGCGGCAGCGCACAGATCGCAATGCCAAGTTGAGCATCAGCGCCAGCAATGAGCGATTACTGAACCACGAATGAAATTGCATTCATCTCCACGTTATTCCTCCCAGCGCCTATCTTAATACCTCTTAATCCAACCTTCAGTCCGGCTTCATGCGGCTCCTGAATAAAGGAAGTGTCGGCCTTCTGGCCGGATGGCAAACGCCCGGTACCACCATGAGGCCCGATCAATGTCTGGAACGCTCGTCGCACTCGAATCCGCCCAAATGCCTGCACCGCGCACACAACTCAAGGGCTCGGATCTCTTCGTCCGCGCTCTGGAAAACGAAGGAGTCAAATATGTATTTGGAGTTCCCGGAGAAGAAAACCTCGATCTGCTCGAATCCCTGCGGACATCTACCATCCGCATGGTGGTTACAAGACATGAACAGGCTGCTGGTTTTATGGCAGCCACGTATGGACGGCTTACCGGCCGACCGGGTGTATGTCTCAGCACTCTCGGTCCAGGTGCTACCAACCTGGTCACCGCTGCTGCCTACGCCTCGCTCGGCGGCATGCCGATGCTGATGATTACCGGCCAAAAGCCGATCCGCCATAGCCGCCAGGCTCGCTTCCAGATCATCGACACCGTCGCCATGATGCGCCCTCTCACCAAATCTGCGCGACAGGTTCTCGATGCCCGCAATATTCCGACTCTCGTCCGCGATGCCTTTCGTGTTGCGAAGTCGGAGCGGCCCGGTCCCGTACACCTCGAACTTCCCGAAGACATCGCTTCTCAGCGTACCGACTTCTCCGGCACGGTTCCAATCAGTTCCTCCTTCCGCCCATTGGCGGCAGAAGACGCCATCCGGGAAGCCGCCAAAAAAATTTCGCAAGCGGTTCATCCGCTGATCGTGCTCGGAGCCGGCGCCAACCGTTCAGGGATGGCCCCCGCACTTTCGGCCGCCATGCACAGCATGGGCATCCCGTTCTTCAATACCCAGATGGGGAAGGGAGCTGTCAACGGTAGCTCCGACCTATATATCGGAACTGCCGCGCTCTCAAGCGATGACTACGTTCATCTCGCCAGCGATCACGCCGATCTCATCATCGCGGTAGGTCACGACACGGTCGAAAAGCCGCCCTTCATCATGGGCTCCTCAGGCCCGGAAGTGATCCACGTCGACTTCAATCCGGCCGACATCGATCAAATCTACTTTCCGCACATCGAAGTCATTGGAGATATCGCCGACAGTCTCACCCGCATCGCCGTCGCCCTGGAAGGTTCGAATTACGACTTCTCTTACTATCGCAAGGTGCAGGCGCTGGTTAGAGAGCGTGTGTCCGATGGCGCCGATGATCCCCGCTATCCGCCCACGCCGCAGCGCATCGTCGCCGACGTGCGCGCCGTCATGCCCGAAGACGGAATCCTCTGCCTCGATAACGGCATGTACAAGATCTGGTTTGCGCGCAACTACCGCACCCATGTCTCCAACACCATTCTGGTCGACAATGCCCTTGCGACCATGGGCGCCGGCTTTCCTTCCGGCATGATGGCCGCCATGCTCCATCCGGATAAGCGCGTCATGGCGGTCTGCGGAGACGGCGGGTTCATGATGAACTCGCAGGAACTGGAGACCGCGATCCGGCTAAATCTGAATATGGTCGTTCTTATCCTCGAAGATTGCGGCTACGGTATGATCCGCTGGAAACAGCGCGCGGAAGGTTTTGCTGATTTCGGTCTCGCCTTCAGAAATCCCGACTTTGTTCAGTACGCCAGGGCCTATGGCGCACATGGGAGACGAGTCAGAGCCACTGAAGACCTCGTTCCGATCCTCGAAACCGCTTTCCGGAAGGGTGGCGTTCACCTGATCATCTTGCCCGTTGATTACTCAGAGAACCAGCGAGTGCTCATCGATGAGCTGAAATCGCGCCCTGCCACGCTTGATTAGAGTCGCCTTCATAAGAGGAAAGTCTATGCGCGTTACACAGCCTTACGACGGCGAGCTTATCGCCGAGATTCCCGTTGACGGCGCCGCCGATGTTGAAGCGAAGCTGGAGAGGGCCACGCAGATTTTCTCCAGCCGCGCCAACTGGCTGCCCACCTGGCAGCGCATCGACATCCTTCGCCGTCTTGCCCGACTGGTTGAGACCGACCATGAAGTGCTTTCGATGTTGATCGCGCGCGAGGGTGGCAAACCTCTCGCCGATGCCCACGTCGAGGTCAGGCGGGCCATCAATGGAATCGAGGGTGCGGCATCGCATATCGAACACCTCGCCGGCGTCGAGATCCCCATGGGCCTCACTCCTGCTTCCGCGAACCGGTGGGCATTCACCACCCGGGAACCGATCGGACCAGTGGTAGCCGTCTCTGCCTTCAATCATCCCCTCAACTTGATCGTTCACCAGGTGGTGCCGGCCATTGCCACTGGGTGTCCTGTGCTCGTCAAGCCGGCTCCGGTCACGCCGCTCACCTGTCTTCACTTTGTCAGCCTCGTGCACAAGGCTGGCCTTCCCGAGCCATGGTGCCAGGCAGTGATTCTGGATGACAACTCACTCGCGCAAAAGCTGGCCACGGATTCTCGCGTTGCCTTTCTCAGTTTCATCGGCTCCGCCAAAGTGGGGTGGCACCTGCGCTCGCAACTTGCCCCGGGCACGCGTTGCGCCCTTGAACATGGAGGCGCCGCGCCCGTGATCATCGACAGCTCCGCCAACCTGGATGCTGTCATCGAGCCACTCGCCAAGGGCGGCTATTATCACGCCGGACAGGTCTGCGTATCGGTCCAGCGGATATTTGTCCATCAAGATCTGAAGACCGCATTCATCGAGCGCTTTTCCGAGCGAGTCCGGCGGCTCAATGTTGGCGATCCCCGCTCCATGCACACAGAGGTCGGCCCCCTCATTGCACCGAGGGAGGTGGAGCGCTTCGGAAAATGGGTGTGCGATGCCGTCGCCGAAGGGGCGACTCTGGCGGCCGGGGGACGACCGATGGGAGACCGCCTGTACGAGCCAACCATTCTCGTAGAGCCCCGGCCTTCTTCACTGGTTTCCACAAACGAAATATTCGGACCCGTTACCTGCATTTACGGCTTCACCGACCTCGCCGAAGCCATTACCCGAGCGAATAGCCTCCCATTTGCATTTCAATCATCCATCTTTTCCCGTGACATCGATGCGGCGCTCCACGCGGCCAAACATCTCGCCGCTTCCGCCGTCATGGTGAATGATCACACCGCCTTCCGGACCGACTGGATGCCCTTCGCCGGCCAAAGGCAGTCGGGCCTTGGCACCGGGGGGATCCCTTACGCAATGGAAGACATGCTGCAAAGCAAGATGATCGTCCTTCGCCATGGCACTTAGCAGGTCTTTCGTCTTTCGCCTGTTGCTTCTGCCAGCACATACTGCCCCCGTGAACGTGAAGTTATTGCGACGCAGTCCCTGTTTGGATCGAGGCCTTGGATCGCCTGCAGCAAGCAAGGTAAAGAGAATTGTCTTTTCTTGGTTTTGTCTTGCCCGCCAGCGGCGACGATGGGAAGTGAGTGGACGGCGAACTTCGATTCCGGATCCTGGGAGTCTCGATGCATCAGTGGGAAGTTCTCTTCATCGAGTCACATCTCCGCCGGACTACTCACGGGATTGGAATGGAAAATCGGAAAGTTCTTATGGATATTTTTCGTTCAAGCGGTTGTAAAACCGGTTAACCGCCGTGCTCTTCGTATCAAGCTTCCCTTTTGCATGATGACTCCTTTCGCAGACCTTGACGGTCTCGAAGGAGCATTTCAGCGCATCTCGGGCATGTGTGGCACAGGTTATTGCTTTCCTGCGGAAATGCCCAACAAAAGCGGGTCCAGCGCTTTATTCTCAATTACTACTTGATCAGTCGTATCTGATTGCACGCATCGGATTCGATGCTGCTGCGCGCCAGGCAGGCAGCGCGCACGCCACGGCGGCCAACAGGGCCAGCACCCCGGTGGCCGCGAGCAGTAGAAGGGGATTGCGCGAACTCTCGGCATCCCAGCCCGCCAGCACCCTATTAAGCACCAGAGTGAGTAAGGCACCAGCGAGAATTCCGGTGCCAACGCTTACGACCGTTGAGTTGAAAACAAGACCCAGAACATGACTTCGGGGAGCGCCCAGCGCAATGCGAATGCCGAACTCATTTGTACGCTGGACCACCGTATAGGAGACCACACTGAACAGCCCCACAGCGGCCAGCGCCAGAGCCAAGGCGGCAAATGCGCCGAAGAGCCAGGAGATCAGGTGGCCTCGCGCCCACTCGGGCTGTTCCTGAATCCAGCCTTCCAGGTCGCGGACGTCGCGAGCGGTCTGCTGATCGCGGTCCACCGAGTTGACCGCAAGCTGCACCGCATGGAGCAATCGAAGCGGCGGGACCTCGGACCGGACCAGCAAATGCGTTCCCATTACCTCGATCAGAGTTTCCGGAACGAACACTTCCGACTGCACCGGCTTGGAGAGACTGTCATTGAGCTTGTCCTCGACCACACCGACGATCCGCAGCCAACCATCCGCTCCAGGCGCCAAGATGCTGTACGGGGGCTGCGCCCGCAGCCCGGGCCACTTGATCGAACGTCCCACGGCATCCTCTCCGGGAAAATACTGCCGAGCCAGCGTTTGATTCACCACAGCGACTAAGGCCCCGCGATAATCCTCCGCCTGATCCCAAATTCGGCCCTCGAGAAGCGGAATGCGCAGCAAAGGGAAATACTCCTGGCTGACCATGCTCAACCGCGCGGCTTGATCGTGCGCGGACGGCTTGCCAAGAATCTCGAATTTGGTCTCGAAGCCGTTCGATGGCGGCGTAGCGTTGGTGGATAGCGCTGCCATCGTCACCCCAGGAACCTCTGCCACTTTCTCTCGCAACTGATCGAAATAAGCGGCGCGTCCGGCCCAGGTGGTGTATACCCCATCGCGCAAGGGAATGCCCACCGCCATAACGTTGTGCGGATCGTAGCCCAGGGGAATATGAGCCAGGCGCAAGAATCCCTCGATTGCGCCGCCCGCTCCGGACAGCAGAATCAGCGTAAGCGCGATTTGCCCCGCGATCAACGCGCCGTGCGCGCGCCGACCGCTCACTCCGCCTGTCATCTTGCGAGCGCTTGCCTGCATCACCTGACTGACCTCTGTCCGCGACAGTTGCAGGGCCGGCCAGAGGCCAAAGAGGACGCCCGTGCCCATCGCCGCGGCGATCGAAAACAACAGCACCGCCAGGTTGATATGAATGGAGGCCTCATGCGGAAACGAATTCTCCGGCAGGTTGGCCACAATGGTATTCAGAGACAGGGTGGCTAGAGCCACTCCGGCGACAGCTCCGCTAAGCGAGAGCAACAACGATTCGGTAAGCAATTGGCGAACGATCCGGCGACGGCTCGCTCCAATGGCTGCGCGCACCGCAAACTCGTGCCGCCGCGCGGTTGCACGCGCCAGCAGGAGAATCGAAACGTTTCCGCATCCGATCAGCAGCAGCAGGGTTACCGCACCGAAAAGCAGATAGAGCGTTCCACCCAATTGCTGTACGAATTCTTCGTTGATCCCCATCACGTGCAGGAGGAATGTATTCGGCGGGAAGTGTTTGGGCGTTTCCTTTGCAAACTGGTAAATCAGCGGTTGCAGGGCGGCGTCAGCCTGGATGTGGGTCACGCCCGGCTTGAGGCGAATCTCTGTGAAGTAGGACAGAGCTTGATTGGAATCTGTCTTCAACGGAAGGTACACGTCTCCGTCTTGCCATGTAAACCGCGGCGCCGCCACTCCCACGATCAGATAGCTTCTATGATCCAGTTGGATCGTCTTTCCCACGACGGCGGGGCTCGCATTAAAATGCCGCTGCCAGAATTTGTGGCCGAGTTCGGCCACTGGTTGTGGGTCCTGCCCGTCGATTGCGTCAGAGGGTTGCAGGTTCCTGCCAAGCGCCGGGGCAACACCCAGGAACTCGAAGGCGTTCGAAGTCATGAACGCCGCCTGGACGTTTTCCGGCAAATCTCCCCCGCTCACCGTCATGTCCCGGCTGTCAGAGAGAAAGGAGTCTTCCACTGCCGGAGACATGCGGATCTGTCGCCATTGGGAAGGGGTAAGATTCGCAAACCAACCCGTGAATCCCTTCTGCGCGACCAGACCTAGATGGATCATGCGGTCCGGCGCCTGATACGGAAACGGGTCCAGCAGAATGGCGTAGACTACGCTGAACACGGCGGCCGTAGCACCAATGCCCAAGGCCAGCGAGACCACTGCGGTGAGGGTGAACCCTGGCATTTTAACCAGTTGCCGTAGTGAGTAGCGCAGATCGTGCAGCATCGTATGCAAATGGGCTCCTTAGAGTAAAAGTGGTTTGCGTCGTCCAAGGTACTACATCTTAAAATCCGAGGGCTAAATAGGAAAGTTCCTCGCAGCACACGAGCGGGTGGAAGCGGCGCTCGCGTCCGGCTGCCTGGGACGGTCAACACGAAATGAGTATCATCCTTGCATTCGGGCGATCTTCCTTTGGATTGTCTTCACCCAGATCGTTTCGGCACTGGGCTCCATGGTCTTTGCGATTGCGAGTGCCGCCTGGTATGCGGCCTCTGCGGCCAGCGGCCGGCCGAGCTTAGTCAATGTGTCGCCCAGAACCATTTGTGCCTGCAGCTCATCGGGGTCGATGGCAACGGCCGCCTGCGCCTCTACCAGCGCGGATGCTAACTGCCCGGCCCTAACGAGATCCTGGGCCCGCGTTACGTGGCCAAGGGCGGAGGCGAAACGCATGTCAAACGTCCCATCGTAGACAAATACGCCGTCCTCGATGAAAGCAACTGGTTTCAGCTCCTGAAACTGCCGGTAAGGATTTAGCACGTTGGAGCCCCACTCGTAGCCCGTGAGCGTTCCCGCGCTGATCAGCAGAGTTCCCGTGATCGTCTGCGGCGTATCGATTTGGTAATTCGTCCACCCGCTGTCCGCCGTCGGCAATGGTTTGCATGGGATTCCATATGCGCTGAAATGGATGGAAGGTTCGACGAAGTAGGCAAACCAGCAGTCCTTCACCTCGTGATTGTCCAGATACTTCTTGACCCCCTTCAACTGCTGGCCCCAGTCTGTGTTGGAGTCGGTCAGGTACTTATAGGTGTTCGCCGGGCCGCCCCAGAATTCGTTCGAGTAGGCAAGGTAATTCGGATAAGCTCGCGCCGACGAAACCACGTGCCACGCCAGCACCAATCCCACGACATAGGCCCACCGCCGGTCCTTATGCATCAGTGCGAGCGCGGCGCCCCCGATCAGCACGGAAAGAAATGGATACATCGGCAGAATGTGCCTGGCACCAATGTTCAGCCCAGTGCCCGTCGCGATGAGCAAATACAGGAGGGGAGGAATGGTGAGAAAGAAGATCTCGCGCCGGGCGCGCAATTTTCCAGTAACAATCGCGAAGCCGGTCAGCAGAAGCAAACCCATGAATGCTGCCGTGGACTTGATGATGAAGGCCGCGGGAAAGTAGAACCAGACACCGCGCGCATATACCTTGCCGAAGATGTACGTTGAGAACGAATCTGAGATCAGCCGCACGTCGACCAGCCCGTAAAGATAAGACTCGGGCAGGATGCGCCAACGCGCGAGCGCGAGATAGACGTGCCGTTCCGCCTCTTTCAACCCGCCCGCGTACTCAGCGAGCGAGGGATTCAGCGGCAATCCACTTGGCCTGGCGGCGAAGCGAAAACCGTAGAAAGCCCAGAGCACCACGATGGCGATGGTCGACGCGGCCAGAAAGGCGCCAGTCAGGCGCAATGCTACCTTCCCTTTGTTGGTTGGCGTCTCGGTCGAGGGCCACAATATCTCAGTAATAATGAGTGTCAGGCCGAATGGGAGGAGAAGCACACCTGAGTGTTTGGAAGCCAGAGCAAGTCCACTGGCCAGGCCGAGAACGATCAGCCTACTGACTGAAGGCGCCTTCACGTAGCGGTAGAAGGCATAGATGCTGGCAAATAAAAAGCACGAGATACCCATGTCCGTTGTGACATAGGCGCCGTGCGCGATCATGTTTGGCTCAAAAACCACCAGCGCCAATGCGAACAGCGCCGCACCGTCGCCAAACATCTCTCGCGCTGCCAGAAAGACGAGCAGTCCCAGCAAAAGACTGAGGGTTGCCACCACCATTCGGGCGCGGAAAATGATGCGGTCCGCTTCGGCTTCTCCACCATTACCGAAAATGAAATCGCGTCCATCCGAGTATGCTTCGTCTTTGAAGTATGCATTCCCCTTGGAATCTGGCACCTTAAGGTGCATCGGCAGAAGTGGGATCGCCGCCAGTCCTTTCACCAGTGGCGGATGCTCCGGATTGATGCCAAAGTCTGCCTTCTTCAATGACATATAGCCGGCAAAGATATGGTCCCCTTCATCCCAGGACAATGATTGCTGTCGGATCGAGAATGTCAGTTCCCCCAGGAATATCAACAAAAGCAAAACTGCTCCGGCGCTTCCATAGCGTCTCCGTATTTTGATTTCAAACACATCTCACCCCTGGGCCGTAGAACTAGAAGACGCTGTGCTGGATCTATTTTGACAGCATCCATGAGCTTCGCGAATCGTGCCCTTGCCACCGGGTTGGTCGCAGCCTTGACTATGACACTGAACACAGACATCATCCCCCGGACGAGTCCAGAGTCTCAGGGTTGACGAAGTTCTGCCTTGTTGGATCGGAAACATGGTCGCTCCCCGGTCGTGGCATTTCTCACAGCCGACGTTCCACTCGGTCACGGACTTTGCGTCGATGTCGTAGTTGACCGAATGGCATCCGTCACAAACAGGGCCGGTGGGCCGGTAGAAATCCGGTTCAGGTTTTCTCGAACAAATCCGTGCGCGCGCAGTGAACGGCGATGGATTCCTTTAGAGCCTCCAGGCGCTCGATGCATTTTTCGAGGGAAACCCAATCGATCGCGGTTTGAACTGCGGCTCTCCGGGCAGTGGCGGCGGCCTGTCGCAATCCCGAAAGAGCGGTTTCGAGGCGCTCCAGGATGGCATCGCGTCCGACCCCTGCTTTCTGGCCTGGTTTGTCAGCCGCGGGCCGTTCCGGGATCTTTAGCAACTGGAAATGCTCAATAAGGCGGCGGAGCATGGTGCAGCCTTCCCGTACTCGTAAGGCCACGGGTTTGCCGTCTACCGGAGAGAATTGCTCTTTCTCTTCCGGCAAGCTCCTGTCTGAAAGAACGCTGACCCACCACTTGATCCCGACCTCAAGCTCTCGAAGGGCAATGGTGCCGGGACGCAAACGGTCCAGACCTCCTGGAGACGCCTGTTCATGAATATCGAAGCCATATTCCCGCAGGAGGAGAGCTTCCACCTCGGCCCAGCGACCCTGGAGTTTTTCGCACTCGTCTTGCGACGTCTCAGGGGCGCGGTTGATCGCTTTTTCGAGGGCGCCGAGGTCAAGACCCAGGCGGGATTGTGCATTCGAGGGAATGTCGCGGGAGAGCCGCGCCAGAGCATGGCGTGCGGAAAGAAATCGGTCAGCGGTGGCGGCGCGGGCCTTTGGTTTTCGGTCCATCCAGACCGCGACCGCGGAGCGGCGCGATGGTTCGACTGGCCACAGGTCCATTATCTGTTGCGGGGTTAGTCCGGGGATTTCCTCTTCCATGGCGGGCCAATGATGGTGGAAGAAGCTTCGGATATCCGGATGCGACGCGGAGATCTCCATAGCCGCATCGGGCGAGCAGCCCAGGACAATCGCCACAAGGGCGCGAAACGGCTGGGAGGGGTCGCGTTCCAGCATTTCGATTGCCTGTTTCGGATGGACGCCAAGAAAATGGCACATCCTCCTGGCCATAGCCGTCAGCCGCTTTTGGGCCGGTGGATCCCACTCCCAGAACGGCTGATCGATCGAGGGCGAGCAGAGCGCCGAGCGCCGCAGCGCTTCACGGAGATGAAACACTTTATCCTGAGCGGGCCTGAACTGAACGCGGAGGTATTCGGCGAAGGGCCGTGAATCGAGGAGCCAGCACCCCGAAGTAAGAGCCACAGCGACAGCGATTTCACAACGGCTGTTCAGATCGATTTCCGGTGTGCAAACCCCTTCACCATTGAAGGAGAACATCTGGGTGGCTTCATATTCGACGGGGTTTCCCTCTGATTCGCCGAAGTGATCGAATTGAATGACGAGGCAGCGATGCGCAAACGGCAAGAGAGAGTTGCGGCAGGAGATGGAGAAGTTCCCGTCGTGAAGCGCAAACTGAACGAGGGATTCCGGATGGAGGGGGGAAGGCGGAAGGATAAGCGGTTCCCATTCCAACTCCGGTATTTTGCGACTGACCATTACGTCGGAAAGAGGATGCGAGCGCCAGCCGATACCACGTCCATCGAGGCTCCTACTTGTTTCCACGCCGGTCCTCCTTCACGGGGAGCAGATCGAGTGCTTTCGACCAGGTGTCGGAGGTCGTTGCGGTCACGACCTTCTCAAGGAATTCGGCCTCGCGGCGTTCCATCTTAACTGTTCTAAGACCCGCCTTGACCGAGGCTACCTGTCCGTCTATGCGGAGATGGGCATTTGCGAACAAGGCTACGGCGAAGCGGTCGAGCGTGGGCAGATCGGTCCGGAATCCGAAGGCGATCAGGACATCGCGCAACAACTGGGGATCGTTGAAGTTCTGCTCTAGGTAGCGCAGGCACAACCCTGCGCGCTCTTGCGGGGAGGCGGCGTAGCCATCCAGAGCTGTGGACAGTTTGCCGCGAAGAGCCGGCGGCAGCGCTTTGAAAGCCGCCCAGACGCAGGGCCGGCTCTTGAATTCCTGGAGCCAGGGGCCGCGTTGATCTCCATGGGGATAGGGAGTGGACAGAAAATCGCGGCAACATGCCCCAAACTGGTCGATCGCAGTGTCCGCCAAGTCCTTACGGCGTAGGTACTCGGCCAGCCATTTTCTGTCGCCGACGAGGAGCATTTCATGTCCTGGCCCGGGAAAAAACGGCGCGCCGGGGAACACCTGGAGCACCAGTTTGATGTGCCATAACTGCCGGCTTGCGTTCCACAGGGGTTTCGCGAGGTCGCCAACAGCCAGGTGCGTCAGCAGGTCGATGCAGTCTTGTAGCACCGCCGGCGTCGGTTCAAGAAGAGGAAACACTCCGGAGAGAATCGCACGCACGGTGGCGAACCTGGACCCACCCGTGGGAGAATCGACCGCGTGGTTGGCCCAGGCGTGCAGCACGATAGCGAGATCAGGAGTCAAATAGCGTGTCATTTTCGCCCAGTCCGTCAGAAGAGTTTCGATTGTCCTGGGAGAAGGATGCACAAGAGTCCGATCCCGGTCGTCGGTGGAATGCACGAACACAAGCGACATGGCGGGGTCGGTTGAATCCAGGCGCAGCTCAGGCGGTGTTGACCGGTGCGATGAGCCCAGATTCAGGCTGAGGATCTTCTGCACCTGGAGAGGAAGCAAAGCGAGGAACTCGTTCCAGGCAGATTTGACTTTCTGGTTTGACTCGCGCAGGGCTCCCCAGTGGCGAAAAAGAATCGCCGCCACTCGCGGGTTCAGCGACGAGGGAACGCGCCGGGATGAGATTTCCTTGAGCAGGGCGGCGAGGGAGGCTTCGGGCAGTTGCGCCCAATTTCTTTCGGCGAGGTCGAGCAGAACGTCGGGCTTGCGGTAGAACCTCTGCGCCCAGGGAAGCATCGATTCAGTTTGTTCAGGGTAGGAATTCCATGCGCTCTCAATGACCGAGGCGAACAAGGCCTGCTGCTGCTCCGGCAATTGCAGGATCGGTTGCACGTCGTTGGGACCGGGGTGGACCCGCCGGATCCAGCGATCCAGCACCGCGATGGCCGGAGAGGGTGCGTGGGCAAAAAACATGCTCGAAAACCAGTTCTCATTTGTGCCCAGAAGAAGGAGCTTCATGGCCAGCAGGAAGGCGTTGTCGCCGGTGTTCAGCCAGCGCGAGAATTCCGGCGTAAGCGGAAAATGGAACAACGCTCTGATCTGCTTCAGTTCCTCCGGTCGGGCATTGGCGAGAGCTGCCTCGAATGCCGCGATGATGTCTTTTTCGTACACGGAAGGTATATCTGCGGCCTGATCGACTTCCACCGCGAGCTTGTAATCGAAGAGAATCCCATTGGCGTTGCGCTGGACCAGCGTTCTCAAGAGCTGGGCCCGCGTGTGGACCTGGTCCCTGGGCTCCATATCATCGAGGTCCCGGGCGACTGCGGCGGAATGAGGGCCGAGGAGCACGACGCGCAAGGCCTCTTCGGCTGGACGGCGCTTCTCGGGGATCGCCATGGCCCTGATGAGGTGGGGCAGGGCTTTGCACGCGTAAACGGGGTAATCGAAGTTCAGGATATCGAGGTCGATGGCTTTGCCTGGAACCGAATCTTCGATCCACTGCTTCAGCGCTCCAACGCGCCTGGAATCGCGGATGATGCGGGGCGGCGTCCGGAACAACTGCCACACGGGGTGGTCATCAAACCGGGGCAGGGGCGCCAGGGAAGTCAGGTAATTTTTGACATAGAAAGAAAGGATCGGGCCCGTTTTCTGAAGGGTGGGGATGTTGCCGGCGAGTTGGCCGGGCATGAGCACGCGCGCAGAGAAGTTCTCGCTGACCGCCACGTCACCGGAGAAGGCCCGAATCGTGCGCGGGTCGCGCCAGCGGTGCGCCTCGTAGTCGTAAACGGCGGCGAGCTCGGACTCCTGTTGCGATGCGCAGATGGCAAACTGCTGCGCGATGTCGGGCGGGATCCCCCACCCGGCTCTGAGAAGCGGACGAAGCAGGTGTGGAACGGCTCGCCAGACCACGGCCAGAAGAGAATAAAACCAACCTTCCGACGGCGCGCCTTTGATTAGAACGGGGATCCCGGAGAAGAGGTAGGGGAGCAACGCCGGGAGGAGCGAGCCAACCGGCGTGTCGGCGGTTGCCGTCAACGTATCATCGGGCTCGTCCGGCACGTTCCAGCCGTGAATCGCGGGAATGCCTGCCGGCGACAAGTCCTCCTGAACCGCCGAGCGAGTCAAAGGCAGAAACGGTTCGTAGTTCGCGGCGCGATACAGGACGGCCGGGTTGATGCCGCTGACCCCGGTGCAGAACCGCGCCAGGGTAAAGCCCCGGCCTTTGCCCGCTTCGCCGTCTTCCGGCCTCACGCGTGTTACGCAAAAGATGGTTCGAATTTCGCGGGCGCCGCGGCAGGGGATCACCACGGAAACGTGCGAG
The DNA here is from genome assembly GCA_963730805.1 of uncultured Acidobacteriota bacterium. Lineage (GTDB taxonomy): Bacteria > Acidobacteriota > Terriglobia > Terriglobales > Acidobacteriaceae > Telmatobacter. The sequence goes on from CAVSTL010000007.1 coordinate 76,492, forward strand.
CCCTGAACAGCCTCGAGGCGGCCCAGGACGGTTTCCGAGAGCCCGATGGAGAAAGGAGTGCACACGGGGACCAAATCAGGCGGAAAAGAGAGCGAGGCTGCCAGATGCCCGTAGCCGGCGCCAGGGGCGATCGGACCAAAGGGGTCGACGCAGAACTTTCCATATTCGAGCCGGTCGACTCTGAAAATTGTCCCGGCGGGGCTCCCCTCGGTCATAGTCCCCTCAACCCTCGTAGGAGCCAAAGTCCGGAGCGGGTTCATCGGGAACGGGCTGCCGGCGGGCAGAGCCGCGCCGTTCCCTGAGGCGGTCCAGAAAAATCTGAAATGCCCAGGCTTCGGGATGCTTGCGGCTGGCCTGATAGGCGGTGGAGTAGTAGTACTTGAGCTCAGTTCGCATCAGGAATTTCATGGCGATGGTAAAGAGCGGGATCACGAGCGCGAGGCAGAACACGATTCTGTAAAGGGTGCGGAATCCGGCGGCGTCCTGTTCGCGATTGGCTTGTTCATGATCGTCAAATCGCAGAGGCTCCTTTGCGGAACCGGCCTGGCTGTGATCGGCGGCCCCGGACGGCGGCTCGGCCGAACAGCCGCTGTGATCGATACCGCACACATCGTAAAACCGCAAATTATTTGCGAGCACCACCTTTGAAGCCGTATCAAGTTCGGGCCAGCGGGGCGGAATTGCGAAGCGCAGATCGTGGATCACACGCATGCGGTCAGACCAGTCATAGTTGCGCGGAGGAGCAACCAGCCCAGGGTCGCTGGCTTGGGCTTGTTTCCCGGCAGGAGACTGTGTACTCGTGTTCCCCGCTAATGTGTACGTGTAGAAGTTTTCCTGGGGTCCTTTGCCCACCTCGTAGACCGTGTCGGAGGTGGCGGTGTTTTCTACCCTGTTGATGAAATTCCTGAGCCGGGTGGGAAATAACTTGTCCAGTTCCTGGCGAGCGTAGAGTTCATTTCCAAAGGCTTTTGCCTCGCTATCGTAGGAGCTCCACTTCGTTTTATAGTCCTCGGCGGCCTTTTGAAGATCGATCTCTCTCCCTCTGAGTGTCTCCCCGGCAGTGGTCACATCCAGCTCGAGCCTCGGGAGCCCACGGGAAATTCTCGATGCCCGTTCCTCGGCTTTTTGCAGCTTGAGTCTAACGTCTTCGCTGTCGTTGCTGCGCTGTTCCGCCTGCAGGTCTTTGATTTCTTCGCTTAACGCTTTAAGACGCAATTTCTCCGAATCGCGAACGCGGGTCGCCCTCTCAAGGCCGGCCTTGGCGTCGGACTGCGCGTTGGTGGCTTTGTCTTTTGCCGCGTCGGACTTTTCGTACTGTTCCTTGACGACCGGGGACCTGAGATCCATCACCGCCGGCAATTCTTTGGACACGTTGTTGATGTCGGCGCGCTTCTCGTCATTCTCATTGAGCAGCCTGACGGCCTCCGCCCGCGCGCGCTCCTGCTGCAGGCGGCCTTCAATCTTGTAATTGAATACGAGCAACTCGATGGGCTGGCTGTTGACAAACGCGACCAGCCCAATGATGCCGAGGCGCAGGACCAGCGCCGCCAACTGAAAGCCGTTCTTCCAGATATCGGTGAAGTCGGAGGTCACCAGTTGCTGCTCCCACAGGAGCGTGACCACGGTGAATGGAATTGCCAGGAAAGCGGCGAGGGGAGTTTTGATGAAGGAAAAGCGGAATAGGCCAGCCTGAAGAATGACGTTGAAAAGAACCAGCCACGAAATGAACTCGTAAAACGCGACAATGGTGAGCAGGATGGCAAGGCCGTTCATGTTGAAGCGGGCGGCGCGTCCTAGTTGCCAGGTTCCGAAAACATCCAGTCCAAACAAGCGTACGAGCAGTATGGGGCGCGCGCCGCTGGTCGCCACATACACATTGAGAGGCGGCGCGGCCTTGCTCCCCGGTGGCTTTTCTCTGTCTTCGCGGCCGCCAAAGGGGCGGGCGCCGAAGCCGCTGGACGATGGACCTTTGCGAGGTTCGGAAGCAGGTGGGCCCGGATCGATCCCGGGGACATCGTCGCGGCCGTTCTCTGCCGGAGAAGGCTTCGATGAGAAAGCACCGTCCGATGGGGCCTGCGGAGGGGATGGCATTGCCTGCTCAGCCCCCGGCTGCGGATTGCTTGACGGTCGCTGCGGACGGGGTGGATCCGGATCCTCATCGGAGGAATGGAGTGCATATCGCGTCTCCTCGTCGGGGCTTGAGAATTCCTCCGGCGGGAGTTCAGTACCGTCAATGAAATCTTCGTTTTCCAAGTGGTTAACCTTCTAGGTTGAAAGAATGCGAATGTCCCCGATGGGGTCGTATCGCAGGTGATCGAGAGTGACGCGTTCGACTGTGGATGTATACCTGCCAAAAGCCGCGAAGAGGATGGCCTCCCTCACGCCGAAGGGAACCCATCGGCTAAGGACCTCGGGTTTTGAAATGGCGTCGCTTTCAACGGGGATCCCGTTACGGTCGAGGAAGGGACCGCCTCCCTTATCGAAACCGCCGGCGCTGCAGATTCCGACGGCAAATTCGGCATCGGGAAGAAGAACGCTTCGAATCGCGCTCAGAATCTCAACACCGAGGATTTGTCGTGCCTGGGCCGTGGGCGCCACCAGTCCCGCCAGCTCGGCGGCAGAAAACTGCACTTCCGATCTGGCCTCACGGAGCTTGCGAACCGCGGCGACAGCGATCTTGTCGACCTTCGTCAACAGCAAAAGGAACCGCTTGCAGGCGAGCTTTCGAACCGGGCCGGTTCCCGATGGCACATGCAAGTCGGGGCGGCGCCGAACCGACCTCTCCCAAAACGAGGGAGTGCGAATAACTTGTTCCGTGACCATCTCTCCCAGGCGGCTGGGCAAATGTTGATGAAGGTGGAGCTGGTCTGCGCGTACGTCCGCGCAAAGGATGATGGCGGCGGCTCGTTTTCCAGCTTCCACCAGTTCCTGGCGAAAACCCGCCATGCTGGCCACATTTGTTGACTCGCCCGGAAACAGGGCTTCGCCGGGAGGATCGATCACCTGGAAATCGAATTTCTGGTAGCGGCGGTCTCTCGCCACAAACATCCCCTCGTCATACGCTGAAACCGAAAACTGATATCGCCGGTTTCTCGCCGTACCCAGCAGGCGCAGTTTTCCGCGAAGGATGTCAATGGAGTTCGGGATCAGCTCCTGCGTCCCTTCACCCGCAACAAATTCAAGATAGGGCTGTCCCGGCAGTTGAATGTGGCACGCGCGGTGCAGGGCCATCAGGAACATGGTCTTGCCGGCGTTGCTTTCACCGATGACCAGGCATTCCCCGCTATCCGCGGATACGGATTCAGGATTCGCAAAACTGTGAGGATCGTCGACCAAACCCATCCTTCGCTGCTTAAAGCCGCCGGCCAACGATTAGGTTTGCGATCCAGCAACAGGGTCGACACGTTGTATGCATCCATGCCGGACTTGCGCGTCCAGTCTTCAGATACATCGTTCGTGCAGCGTTAATAACTGAGCCCGGTGCTGGGGGGGCAAATAAAAGCCTGGAGAAGACCCGCCGCCGAGGAAATTAATTGTACATGGAATGCGAATCGTAGGCAACGATGTTGCGCCGGGATTGTGCGGTGATCGTCGAGCCATTGTCGCAGCAACTTATCCAGTTGCCTATGTTTTCAAGGTAGTTCCAAAAGCTTTAGTATTTGACGGGTATTTATCAACGCCGTACACTGAGTTACCTCTATAGCAAGGCCAGAGAAACGGATCAAATGATCTGCCCTTTCTGTTTCAAGCCTTTGGATGATGAGAGAGTTTTTTTCCTTGCGAATGCTGATGCGGACGCACGCGTCGAAGTTTGCGAGCATGGCCGCGACTTGCCTGCATTCGATCACGCAGCTTCCGATGTAGCCGACGGGCCGCTGCTTATGCACATGAACTGTTTGTATTTAAGTCCTCTTCTGGTCATTCCCGCCGGCGCGCAACAGGAAGAGGTGCGGGCCATTATTGAAAATAATCGAATCTCCGCCGAGCGCGCCGACCGGATCGCACGCCTTGCAACCGGCGCACTGACCTCCGCCAATCGTCAAATCCTCGAACGTGACGCAGGGAATCACTGGTCGGTATCCCGGATCCTGACTACTTCCGAACCGGAGGGAAGACCGAGACGGATGTGGTTCCCGCGAAGACTCGCAGCCGAAGATGACGAGCACCATCCCGTACTTACCATCTATCTCAGCGGCCCCGTCGAAACGGGTAAGTCGTTTTTCGCCACTATGGCAGTAAGCCGGAACGCATATATTCACATGCCCGGAGTCACTCTTGCGAATAACTTCGGATATGCCATCCCGAGATTCGCGCCCGCCACTCCTGCTTATCAGGATTTTCAGGAGCTACTTCGCCAGTTCCGATACACGGAATATGGCCGGGCTGCAATTACACCCACCGACCCCAAGGGGCTCCTGTTCCGGGCTGGATTTTTCCTACATCCATTTCCTGATTCGAATGTCGACACCGTCCTGCTCCTCGACCTGCCCGGCGAGCTCAACTCGGGTTGGGATGCGACAGCTTACGAGATGCAGCGAGGCGGCCACTACCTTTGCGTCGTGATCTCTCCAACCGACCTTGCCAGCCTCCGCGGCTGTTTCGGAACTGGCGGCAGTGGCGGACCAGCCCCGTCCAGTCGGAGATCGAGCATCGGCGAGGCATGCGCGAAGATGTCCGAATTCAGAAAAAAATTCCGCCGCGTCGTGATCGTTATTCCGAGGATGGATCAACTGGTTCCGAATGACTGCCCGGTTCTAAATCCGCGCCACGGGGAAGCCTTGAAGCGCCTGCATGAGCACCTCGATTATCTGCGGCAGCGCAGCTCTCAATCGTTTCCGGATGACGGCGAAACGGATGCGGCGCCGGTTGAAAAGTCGATGAAGAACCTGGCCGCACGGGGCACTGCGATCCTGCGGGAGTTGCTGGCAAGTTCGAACTCGCGCCTGGAGACAGAGCTGCGCAAGCTGATCAAACACACTGATGCGGTGGCCTTTTTTACCGGAGTCGACGGGTGGGACGAGGAAGCGGAACCAGCGGCCAATCCGCAGAATGAGGTTCGGCCTTTCGGAATAGGCGAGGCCATCCAGTGGATGGCGCAGGATCGCAGGCAGAGTTTCGGCGGCAACCGCTTTTGGCCAACCCTGGTTGAAAAATTTGAGAACTTCAGGGGCAGGAGGTAAACCCTGCTGCGCCTATGAGAATTTACGCGGATGGCGGGAATCGCTTCGGAATCCGGGTGGGCCGGGGAGACTGGGATTTCGACCCCAGCGCGCTGGGCCTGACCGACGATCTGGGCGAAAAACCGGTCTTCGGCGCGGGAATCTTCGCCCAGGGCCCGCCCCACATTTTCTACCGCGATCTGGCCAGGACCAACACCAGGCAATACGCATTCACGCTCCTTCTGGGGCCGAGCGAGGCCGTCTGGAATGCGTGCGGATGGAATGCCGGCCGCCTGTGGCGCTTAATCCTGTCGATGGAAGATGCTCACCGTCTCTTCAACCCTGACGACATTACGTCGGGAGATCTGGAGTCGATTGAGCATCGCCTCGCGGTGGAACTGCGAAAACTTCCGCCCGTGCAACCTGCGGGACCCCCCGCGCGGTGGAACGAATTGTGCATGAGCCGCCTGGTGGAACACAGCCCATTGAGCGTGCGCCGAAGGGAAATCATCGCGGGCGGCCCCGATTCGCTTCCATCGCCGGCGGAGATGGAAAGCCTGTTGGATCGCGTGCCTGCGTGCTTCCGGTTGGGAAAAGGATGGTCGGTCGGCGGCAACCCGGAGGTGATCAAGCGACTGGGCGCGGCATTTCGGCTCACAGCTGGAGACAGAGAAAATGGGGCGGGTCGCGGGACCATGGAAGAGGCGAGCCGGCTTGGGCACGGCCTGCTGAATTTTCTCTCGGCGCTACCGGAAGGGTATCGGCTTGCTAACGAATCCCGGCCGGCTCATCTATGGGCCGATGGAGAGATAATTTTCAGGGCTTTCGAGTTGCTCAACGAACACGCCGGCGGCGACAGCATCTTGCTGGTGCCGGCGGCTGAACCACTGCACACCTATTTTTCAAGCGCCTTTGCAGACACCATCAGAAAGCGAATCGAGGAGGGAGGCCGGATCGGGCCTGCGCGCACCGCCTGGTTGCTCTCTTATGTGTGGAATACCACTGCTTCCTCCCGCTTGAGCACGCGCGACGTCAAGGCCCTCGATGCCGCAGAAGTTGACAAGTTTCTGGCTTCGATTCCGCAGCTTGCGCGCGAGCGCCGGACGGGCCCGCCCTTGACGGACAAGATCGAACTATCGGCGGATGTGGCGATCCGGCTGGCGACGCGCCTCTTTGCCGACAAACCGGCGCTCGAGGATTTTGGGATCTGGCGCCGATTCCTGGAGTCTTTTTCGATCGATGGCTTCGAGCACCTGGTTCCCATCCTCGACAGCGCCGTCTCGAACGATCGGATTCCTCTCAATGAGATGTTCGAATACGCCAGGAAAGCGGGAGACGACCGGCTGGAACGGCGATGCCTCGATCGGCTGCGAGTGGCACGTTCAAAGAACACCCCCGAATGGTATGTCGATGCCATTCTGATGGAGCAGGACGAGGAAGCCCACCGCGAGCTGTTCAGAAACCCGGGCCGCAATGAAGTGGTCGCGTCGTTGCTGCATTCGTTTTCGGGTTCCGAGGGCGTTTTGAAATGGCTCGATGAGCTGGCCATGCACGCGAAAATCCGCGAGTTGTTGTCGTTGGAAGTAAAGCGAGACCTCGCGAGGCACGGCGGGCTGCCTTCCTGGAGCAATCTCAGGATGCTCGAGGAGGCCATGCGAGGGCACGTTCCAGCCAAGGATCCGCCGCCACCCGGCAGAGCAGAACGCGAACAGCTGGCGCATGAACTGTCGGGCCTCTTACCGGATGGGATGGAAACGCTTCCGGCCATTGAATGGATCCAGGCGTGGATGCTGCTCTCTCCCGAAGAGCTGAACAAAGTCGATGAGCTGGTATCGGCGCAGGTCGGCTTGTGGGGAAAGTTGACGGGAACAAAGCACGCCTGGAAACGCCGCATTTCGAAGTTGATCGAGCTCCTCCCTTTGCGCAAGTTCGTTCTCCAGGCGCAGGCAGCTTCGCGTATCGACTCCGCCTTGCAGGAGCGGGCCAGGCTTGCCATCAAAAACGCCAGAGAGATGGATTCGATGGACAGGCTGGGCGAATGGCTAGGCGCCTGCGAACCGCGAGCCATCACCGGGATTCTGGCGGAACTTCATGCCGGCGGAGACCGGGAATTCGCGCAGGTGGTGGCAGCCCTTCTGCGTAGAAGTCCGCAGAGGCTGAAACAGGTTCGAAATCTCCTTGACGGGAACGTGAAGTTGTTACAGGCGATCGACTCCGCTGGGGAGGAGACGCAAAACCTCAAGAAAAACCAGAAGTCAACCAGGACATAGGCGGCGAGAGGGTGCCGCGTATGCCTGAAGGCAGCGGAGAAACTGCAGAATATGCCGATTGTGTGGATTGTCGTGCCCGTGATGGTCTTCCTGGTGCTCAGCGGAATCTTTGGCCGGGTCCTGACCGACCGGCACAGGTGGAGGTTGTTTGGCATCGCGGGACTGGCCGCCGCGCTGACCGGCGCCGCAACCTTGTTCCCTCTGGCTCATCCCGGCCATTGGCAAGACCACCTGCAGTTTGCATGGATCGGCGTGCACGGCGAGAGCGGGAATCCGTTGACGATTGGCGGAGCCGCCACCGAAACCGAAAACATCGGATGGCCCGGCAATTTCCGCTTTCCACAGGTCCGGCTCACTCCCGGAACGGAAGACATGCTCGAGATTGAGACTTCCAGCCACAGCGGGTTTGTGAGGCGTGACTCGGACCTTAAGATACTCAACGGCCAGTTGGTCGCCGAGGGCGGCAACGCTGTCACGACATTTACCGAGGACGGCGTCGAGCATCACTTTCAGTTTGAGTTTCGTCCCTGTTACTCCAGGTGGACCTTTCGTGGCGTGATGGAATTCTGGGCTGAAATCCCGTCGTGCCTTTCCATCTATCTCGACGGCGGCAAGGACTCGCTCACCCAGGCGGAAGAAGGCCGGTTCGGCTTTCGGCCGATTGGTAAGGAGCGCGCGGAATTTGTTTCCGGATTTGTAGAGCAAGCCGTCCGGCGCATGCGGCAGGAGGGTGCCAACCACGATGAGCGGGATAAGAAAGCGGCTCAGGCCGGGCTGCTGGAGCGTTGGGCGGCCAGCGTCGAGTTCTCTGCCCGCGAGTCTAAGGCCGGTAAGGAACTCTACTTCCTGGCATTCGACCCGGGGCATGAGGGAACGGAGGACCGGTTCTCGAACGACCAGATTGCAAGTGGTTCGGAGATCACCATTCTATGGCCGCGCAACAAGCTGTCGATGGCGGTGAAAAAAAACACGAGCAACAAAATCGATGTCGCGTTTGACGCGCCTTATAGGCACTCCACGCCATTGCCGCCCGGCAAACCGGAATTGGGCATCAATGACAAGAAGACTCTGGCGCTGAAACGCACTCTGGCGCCGGGCGACATTGCGTTTCTGCTTCCCTTCCCGGCCAGGGACGGATTCGATGAGAAGCCGGTGGATGCAATTGAAAAGTCCGTCATTCAGAGAAAAATCCAGATTCCCATCCTTCACGAAACGTCGGTCCCGTACCGGGGATTCGATCTGATTTTCAAGTCGATCGATGCCGTACCACGCGCCGACCGCCTCTCCTTGTCGGGCAACCGCGCGACCCTGCTCGACGTGATGGCGCTAGGCCTTTTGACCCTGCTCGGGGAACTTGCATGCCTCTTCGCAAGCCGCCTTCCCATAGACAGGAAGGCGATGTTCGGAAGCGTAGTGCTCGCCACGTGGGGTATTGTCTGCATCCGCTTCCTTCTGGCCTTCCGCTTCAGCTTCGATCCCGCGCAGATGGATAAGTACTCAGCGCAACAGATGTATAGCGGCGTGCATGCGTTAATCCTGATCCCCGGCGCGGTGGCATTGTGCTGCCTGTTCGCGACGGTGAGAGTGAGATCTGCGTGGATGATCCGTGCACTCGTCGTGAGTTCCGCAGTGCTGCTGGTAACGCTTGGGCATTGGTTCGCCCGGCATTTGTGGGTTGAATTGCCCAATTCGATAATCGCGGCGGACAGAAACGAGTTTGTCGCGCCTGCGTTGATCGTCGGTCTGGTTATCGCGATGGTGCGCAGTGGGAAGGCGCCACGTGCCGGCAACAACGGCCAGGAGAGCCTGTTTGCCCTCTTCTTCCAGTGGGAAACGCACAACCGCTTCCGGCTCCTGAAAGAGATCGGGGTAATCATTCTCTGGATCTTCATTGCCTTGGTAGCGGGCCGGATAGCCTCGCACTTTCCCTGGCCGCCAGTCCGCAGTTTCACCAAAGAGGTGCTCCTGGCCGCGATGCAGTGCGGGACAGTGTGGTACGCCTTGCGGGGAATCGACACGAAGAACAGCGCCGCATTCGCATCACGAACCTTTTGTCGGTGGTGCATAGTGTTTTTCATCGTGTCCTCGATCAGCCTCGACGACGTGGGCGGCATCATGGCGGGCTGGAGCTTTCTCATTTCGCTCGCAGTAATCGCCCTGGTGGCGCATTTCCAAAAAGGCAAGCGCTACCGGTTCAAGTGGACGCGGGAGTTCTCGATAGCAGTGATTCCCATCGTCATTATTGGGCTGGCGGGCATGGCCGGGTGGGCCGCCTGCCAAACCACCTGGCTGGATAAAGGAAAAGAGTTCGTCGATACCCCCGCCACGCAGCGAATCTTCCACTGGCTGGACGCCAACGACAAAGATGTCCAGGCTCAGGAGATTGCCGAGAAATATTATCGTGCCAGCGGGCGGTCGAACGAGCAGGAGCTTTCTGAGACCGACGAGCAGACCTGGCAGAACCAGGCGATGATTGTGCTGGGCGGCTGGAGGGGAGTGGGATTCGGGAATGCTCCGGTGCATCGTTCCGCCATTCCGCAGCATACGCTGCAGGCTGACAGCACCTATTCCTTTTTTATCGGCAGCGAGTACGGGCGTCGGGGGGGAATTGCCCTGATCCTGCTGTTTGCGTTTCCTTTGATTGCGGTGATCAAGGGTAGTTGGAAAACAGGGCTCAGGAACGCACCCGAGCGGATGGCGGCCATTATCATGGCGGCATTTTTCCTCGAGATGCTGACGCACGTTCTAATGAACATGGAAGTGCTGCCGATGACGGGGCGGAATATGCCAATGTTGTCGACTCAATCGCCGGCCAACACGGTCCGCTGGGTGGCGCTTTTGTGTTTCGCCTGTGTGTGCTGGGCGCGCTCCGGGGCGCCTGAGCCTCCCCGGCCAGCCCTCAGGCTGGCGCGTTGGTTCAGCCTGGAGGAAGCCTCAGCCCTGCTCATAATCGGCCTGATGGTTCTGGTTCTCGCCCTGGGGATGGGGGCCTGGACCAGAGCCGTGGAGGAGACGGCCTTCGCCAGTACCGGAAGGTTGTCGCCGGAGGAAAAGGAGCGATTCAAGACTCTGAGCGAAGCCGAACGGTCGAAGGGCGCGCTGATCTTTTCCCGGTCGGCATACATGAATGAAGCGCGCCTCTATATAACCCGCCAGGCGGGTGAGGAGCCGGTCCTGCGTATCGAACGGGACCGCGATGGAAACCCCTGGCTGCACAACGACGATGGGCAATTGAAGCTCGACGATTTCAAGCACACCAAGCTGGCCGAGGAAGCCCAGCGGTTCAATGGGCTGCCGCTGAGCCGGCGTCTTCCGGCGGAGCCGTCTGCCGACGAATGCTCCCACGTCGCTCCCCAGGAACAGGAAGGGTGTCTCCTGCGATCGAGAGGCGCGTGCGTGGACGAGTCGCATGGCGAAAAGCACGCCTACATGCGGTGTCTGTTCAACCGGGAGATCGCCTATCGCAAGACGCACCAGGCGGGAAGGCCGTCGCTGTTCGAGCTGACACATGAATTGTTTGCCGACATCGACCAGCAGTACGAAAACACCGCCCCGCCGGAAACCGACATCAACCCCGCCTTTCAGAACGTGATCGATTTCGCTCTCTACGACATGTCCCAGCTCCCATCGGTCGTGTTCAGCAACCCGGACGGGGGAGGGGTGGGATGGCGGATTTCAATGGCGGGCTCCCAATTCATCGTGACGGGGAGCCGCGAGCGAAGGCATGAGACAGCGGCATTTCAGGCCAGGGACGGCCACCTCACGCCACGCCTCGGGCAGGCGAGGTTCGCCGGATCAGTGGACATTGCGCTGACCAATTGCAGCCATCCAAATCCGACGCGGCGCCCCAAAGGCACTCCGGGAACAGAAGTGGTGGTGACGCTGGACGTGGACGAAGAGGGACGGCTTTGGGGCCAGCCGCATATGAAGGTGGCCTCCACTTCGCACGGGCGTCGCGAACAAACCGGCCGCATGGAATTCACCGACGGGGAGAGGTACGAAACCGCCACCAACGCATGCGGGCTTGCGGAGAAGCCGGCATGGTCTGTCGAGCGGATGAGAAACCCCAACGAGTTGATTGGCAAGGCGTGGGAGAACGGCGAATGGAAGCTGACCTGGCGGCGTACTCCCAACATCCCATGGGTCTCAACGCTGGCCCACGCGCTGCCCAATCCTGCCATCCAGAAAGAGCTTCCCGGGGCCAACGCATTTCATGAATATCGGCTCACTCTTGATCCGGTTCTGCAGGATTCGGCCGGAAAGTTTCTCGATGGCCTGGCTGCCGCCAAATATTTCGACGCGGGAACCCGCAAGCTGATTCCGTTCCGGGCCGGAATCGCTGTGCTCGACATGTCCAATGGAGACGTGTTGGCGAGTGTGGGGTGGCCGCACCTGTCAGGAGACGACGTGCCGCGCCTGGACGCGAGCACGGCCGGCGTTCTCGAGCCCGCGGAAGAATGGATTTCGACCGAGGCGCCCGCAAGCTTGCGGATTCGATTCATGGGAGATCACAATCTAGAGGCGCTCCCGGTTGGGTCGGCGTCGAAGCCAATGTGGGCGGCGGCGGCTTTGAGCGTGAATCCTGCACTGGCGCAGATGCGCACGCGAAAGACGGCGGAGGACGATGGCCAGGAGAAGGAAGCGCAGCTATTCGGCGTGGATGTGAAACCCGGCTGGGTTCTCGAGAATCGCGGAAAAGACGAAAAGGCATGCTGTGGACTCGACGAATATCTTGCCTATTCGGACAACCGCTTCCAAACCCGCCTGAACTTTTCAGCCTTGGCCGAGCAGCAACAGCCGCGGGGAAAGATGAAGCTGATGACGGCAGGGCCGCCCGAGTCGCGGCCCCCGCACGAGTCCTTCGATGGAGGAAGAACCTGGGGAGGGATTCCCGATCTGTCGCGGCTTGGCTTTCGTCCACGCGACCTGAAAGGAGGAGACTGGGAAACCCGGCTAGATGAGGGACCGAACGGCTATCGCCTTGCCGATGCCGATCTTGCCAGGAACATGCACAACTTCTATCCGGTGGAGGTTGAATCGACCAGCCCGAAACCGGTCTACCATTCGTTGTCGTTCTGGACCGGGCGGAACCAGGATGACGGGAACAGCGATGTATTCGCCGCGGTCATGGGTGGAATTTCTCCGCAGCAAACAAACCTTGCGCTGGATAACGTAAACACGGCGAGAGACCTGGTAACCATTCTTCTCGGTGGGGGCACCAATCGATGGTCGAATATCGAGTTGGCATCGGGTTTTTATACAGCCCTTACCGGAAACCTGCTGGTGCCGCATATCGTTTCCATGCAGGACAAGACCGATCCGGCCCCGCGTAATCCCCTGCCCCAACGACGTGAGAGGAAAGCTTGAGCGGGGGCTGAACGGCGTGGTGACCTGGCCCGGCGCCACGGCGACCGACAAGATGAAAGACGCTGTGAACGCATACCGGAAACAAGGCGGCTTCGAACTGTATGCCAAGACTGGAACGCTGGCGGAGGCCAATCCGAAGACAGGCGAAACCCGATATTGGTCCCGCATTCTTCTTGCCATAACTCCGCACCAGATGGGCGACAGAAAGGCGCCATGGAGTGGCCTGCTAATCGCGGTCTATGTAGGGGATGCCGACATGGGGACCGCCTCGAAGTGGGCCAACGATTTTCTCGTGGGAGATGCCCGGCAGGAGATTGAATTTCTGCTTGGGCGCAGCCGTTCCCGTCTTCGGGATTCGGCGCAGCGTTAGAAAACAGAGAGTTGCAGGGGTTGTGCAGATCTCATCGGGAATTCCCTGACGTGGCGGACGGACGCATTTTAGAGCGCAACTGTTCTAGACTAAGGGATCATCACTCAATTCGCAGTGCTCTCATGATGAATCGGTGCGGCGGCAACGGTCGGTCCCAGAGAGGCGGCCGTCGATGTCAGCAACAGAAGCCCGTCAACCAGCGCCAGCCTTTCGCGCAGGAAATCTGTTCAAAAGTTGATTGCCCCGCGCGGCTTGGTATCTCCCTCAATCAGCTTGCCCCCCGTAACAATTGCCGCGGCTCGGGTCTACCGGCGTATGACAAGCTCGGCTATATACTTCAAAGATTCGAATTCAGCAGCGCGCGGTTCGTCGAAAGGGCATGGTCGCCCTTAGTCTCAACCGGCGGGGAATTCAGGCGGAATCTTGTAGGCGTTTGCCGTATCTAACGCAGCGCGCACAGCCCCCAGCAGCTGTGCGTTGGCTCCCAGATGACTGATGACCAGGCGTGGACAGCCTGGAACGTTCCATTGATCAAGAACGTTCTGGGTTGCATCGCAGAGCGCCGGGTGAATGCCAACGCTGCCGCCCAGCACAAAGAGCGGACAGTTGAGGACCACGAAGGTGTTATAGATTGCCTTCGCCAGCATCGCGGATGATTGTCGAAGGATCGCCTGCGCCTGAGAATCGCCCTTCAGCGCGTGATCGAATATCCCGGTCGCGTTCAGTTCTCTCGGCAGCGGAGTTCGTTCGGCACTCCACAGTTTTTGCCATTGCACCTTGATGCCCTCGCCGCCGATCATGCTCTCCAGCGCGCCCGGTTCGTTCCCTTTCCCGGGGCCCCCCGTTACGCCAGGCACGAGCATATAGCCTATCTCGCCGGCGGCCCAGGAGTTTCCGCGATAGGGCCGGCCATCGAGCATGATTCCTGCCCCGATCCCGGTTCCGATGGCGAGGAAGACGAAGTCCCTTACGCCCTTTGCCCTGCCGGCCCAGCTTTCCCCAATAGCCGCAAGGTTCACGTCATTATCCACAATCGTCGGAACGCGGTGTTCTTTCTCCACGAGAGCTCGCAGGGGCACATTTTGCCAACCCATCAGGTATGAGGTGGCTACCACGATTCCGTTTTCAACATTCGTAACCCCTGGTACACCGATAGCAATCGATCGGAGCGCACTCGGGGATGCAGCAGCCTGCGGCAGGAGATTCTCCACGCCATCGAAGATCAGTTCGATCACTCTCTCGGGCCCGCGCAAGCCGATCGTCGAGGACGACCACTTCGCCACGATGTTGCCCGACATGTCAGCCAGCGCCATGCGCAGGCGTGTTCCGCCGACGTCGACTCCGGCCACAAAGCCGGGGTCTTTCGCCACACCCGGATCCTGCGGTGCAACAGCGGCATTGCCTGCCTCTTCTTGCACTGCCCCTGAAGCCACCGCGTCGTTGTAATCAGACATGACCGAATGTTCTCTTTTCGAGGTTCCCGGGCAACGCCGCATTTGCGTCGGAACTGATCGTTTCCAGTTCGCGCCCCTTCGTCTCTGGAACAATGAAGCGTACAAACAAAACGGTGAGTATGCAAAACGCCGCATAAATCAGGAAGGTCCAAGTTGCGCCAGCGGCCTTGATTAGCGAGAGAAAAGTCAGTGAGACCAGAAAATTCGAAGCGCCTGAGCCGAGAGATGCTGCAGCCACGCCGCGCCCGCGCACACGCAGGGGAAACACCTCCGATGCAAGGATCCATGCAATGGGGCCCATGCTGAATGCGAAACAAGTGATATAGACCATCAGGCAAATGGTGGCAACTACGCCGGGCGCCGCTCCGAATGCGGCCGGCGCGTAAAACGAACACGCCAGCAGCAGCAGGCATATCGTCATGCCTCCGAGACCCGCGTACAGCAGAGGCTTGCGTCCGACACGATCGACCAGCACAAGCGCAATAATGGTGGCCAGCATGTTGGTCACCGCCACCAGCAGCGTGGCGAAGATTGCGCTTTTGTTCGAGGTAATGCCCGCCAAAGCAAAGATTCGCGGCCCGTAGTAAATGATGGTGTTAATGCCGGTCACCTGCTGTAAGACAGTGAACCCAACGGCAATCAGGAGCGAGGTGCGAACAGCCGGACTCCACAGTTCGCGCCAGCGCTGCTCCACCGGAATGGCAAGCGCCGCGCGAATTTCCGCGATCAGCAGTTGCGCCCCGGCCTGATCGGTATAGCTGCTTAGCACCGACTGCGCTTCCATCATTCGATTCTGCGCAAACAGCCACCGCGGGCTCTCCGGAAGCGTGACAATGAGAACAAGAAACAGCGCCGCCGGCAAAATCCCCAGTCCAAACATCAACCGCCAGGCATGCTGCGCAGATAGCCAGTACCCCGCCAGATCGGCTAAGACGATGCCAATCGTGAGCGCGAATTGGTAAAGCCCGATCAACAAGCCCCGCGACCGCGGTGGGGCCAGCTCCGAGACATACACCGGCGCCGTGACCGATGTGAACCCGACGGCAATTCCCAGCAAGCCGCGAGCCGCGACCAGGATTGTTACGTTGGGTGACCAGAACGCAAGCAGCGAGCCGGCCAGGAAAATGCCTCCGCCCCAAAGCAGCGTGGCGCGCCTTCCAATGCGATCTGCAATGCTGCCGCCCGCAATGGCTCCCAGCATGGCGCCCACAAGCACAATGCTCACCACGGCCTCTTCCATGCGCGTGGAGAGTGCAAACGATTCCCGCACAAATGCCAGCGCGCCGGCGATGATCCCCATATCGAAACCGTAAAGAATTCCGCCCAGTCCGGCGATGAACGACACGCGCCACAGAAACCCACGGAACACTCCGGTCTCGGCGATCCTCTGACCCACCGAACTGGACTCGCGGTTCACAAGCATCATCCTACTGTTCCATCGGACCGTACTGGAAGCGTGGCGGCAGGCGGCAGCCGCTTCTTTCTACCATTGCCAGCGTTAGCGATTGCGCCACCAGCACAGCGCTGATGCCTTCCCACGGCTCCGGCACGGCATCCAGGCAAACCGGGAAAAGCCTCTCGGCAGGCTGGCGGTCCTCATTGGAAACCAGCACCACCCTTCCCCCGCGCCGAATGCACTCATCGGCAAGCTTGAATCCCAGGACGGCCGCGCGTCCGAGAGCAAAGATGATTGCCACGTGGGTGGCATCCACATCGAGGTTCGGCCCGTGCTTGAAACCCGCGCCCGTGTGCGCCGCCGCCCGGAAGCCGCTCATCTCCCGGATGCACAGCGCGCTCATCCTGGCCGCGCCATAGGCCGCTCCCCGGCCGATGATTTCAATGTTAGCTGCCCCTCGGCAGAACTCCTCCAACGCACCGCGCCCGGCGAAGATACGGTCCAATGACTTTGCATAGCCTTCCACCGCGCGCTCTGCATCTTCCTGCCAGGGCAGTTCCAGTATCTCCGATGCCAGCACAGTGGCCGCAGCGGCAGTGTTGGTATAGGTCTTGGTTGCGTTGCCGTATTCCGGTCCAGCAAGAACGGGAAGCCGGTATTCGGCCATGCGCCAGCAGGTGCTATTGGTGTTGTTGCAGATCAGGCCCAGCGGTTTGTTGGCACCTGCGCGGAACAGCTCGACCAGTTCGGCGCTCTCCCCTGACGCAGTCAAAAGCACCGACACAGCAACATCCTTCCAGGCCGGTTGCGCATAGTGCAGCCACTCCCCCGCATCCGCCGAAAACGATAGCCTTCCATGGCTCTCAAGAAGGACTGATGCGCTGAAGGAGCTGCAGTACGACGCGCCCATACCGATCAAGACTATCGGGCCTTCTCTGTGCGCGAGCGGTCGCAGCTTCGCGAGCTCGGCACGAATGCCCGAATCGGTGCGATACGCCAGAATCAGATCGCGAAGCCGGCCCGGTTGCTCTCTGCATTCGATGTCGAGGACTTCGGTGCCGGTCGCGTTGAGGAGCACGGATGGGGGCTCGATTCCCCCGATCCACCGCGGTCCATTGTTCTTCGCTTCTTCCATCATCTCGTACTTTGACTTCCGCTGCGGCTTGCAGTTCCTACTCGCACGACCATTCTTGCGACTTCGTAATGTTTATTTAGTATCGTTCCTGCAAGGCTTTGGAAGCAAGGATTTCTTCGGGCTAAAGGTTGCCGTCAGCCACGCGGACTATTAGCCTGGCAGAAGCCCAGTTTCGAAAGGGCACGACTTGGTCGTGACGTAGAGTTTGGCAAATCAATCAGGCTTTAGTCTGCGTTGAGAATTGGATTACTACGGCTGACTTGCCATTCCGCGAAGCGGCGCTGACCTGCTGCTTTTGAATTCAACCGGTTTTTGGAGGGGGGTTCTCCCAGCAGCCAACCTCGGTTCCCACGCACACATTTTAGCTCCTGGGCGATTTTTTCGAAGCACGACTTTTGCCACGGCTGCTAAGCGTGACAAAATACGCTGGCTGCCTTCATCATGAGACGCATATACTTGCGGGGAACACAGTGAAGAAAAGAGCCATTCCAATTGGCAGGCCCTCTGTCCTGCGCCATACCAATGCCCTGGGTATTCTCAAGTTGCTCCGGGAATGCGGCTCCTGCTCGAGGGCAGATCTGGTGCGTGCCTCCGGGCTTAGCGCCCCGACGGTCACCAATGTCGTGAAAGACCTGCTTTCGGCGGATCTGATTGAACCGCTCGGCGAGGGTTCGTCCAACGGCGGACGGCCGCCCGACATGATTCGATTCAAGGCAGAACGAGGATGTCTTCTCGCCGTGGAAATCACCGCGAAAAACACTTCCTTTCTTCTTACCGACCTGAATGGCAGCGAACTCGACCGGCAAGAGATCTCGCTGGCCAAGCGGAAGACCACCCCGGAGGCGCTCTGCGGCTTGATTGGCGACGAGTTGAAGAAACTTCTGCGCAAACACGCGCGAAGCCGGGACAATCTGCTGGCGATGGTGGTCGGCGTGCCTGCCATCACAAATGTGGATGAGGGCAGCGTGCTCTCGATCAGCTCCCTCGAGGGCTGGCGCTCGGTTCCCCTGCGTGCTATGCTCAGCAAGATCGCCGGTTGCCTCGTGATCGTTGAAAACGATATGAATCTTGCCGCGCAGGGCGAATACTATTGCGGCTCCGCGCAACACGTCAGCGACTTCGCCCTCATTCATATAGGTACCAACGTCGGCGCTGGCATTTTCCTCGGCGGAAGAATACATCACGGTACCGATTGGTCTGCCGGAGAAATTGCCTATCTGCGTCTTCCCTCCATTTCTCGCCGCCAGCCAACGATCCACGAGTTCGGAGAGTTGGAAACTGTGCTGTCCGGTCCAGGAATCCTGAAGAGCTGGCGCAAGGAATTTGCGCGGTCTTCGCGCGGTACGGGCAAAAAAGACATCAACGTCGTAGGGGTCCTGAATCTGGCTCACGCGGGCGATCCATGCGCCGTCAAGATTGTTAGGCAGCGTTCCGCAATCGTTGCGGATATCATCCTGAACCTGTCGCTCATCCTGAATCCCGGCCTGATCCTTCTGGGCGGAGAGATCGGCAGCCATCCGGTGTTGATTGATTTCGTTCACAAACATCTGAAGGGGGGAGAGTTCGCAGTACCCAGAATTACCTCCAGCCCACCCAGACAGCGAGCTGTTCTCTGGGGCGGCATCTCCCTTGCCCTGGAAGCCATTCCGTCCGTCCTGCTCCCGCCGCCGGCGCTGTGAGCTTTCTCGCCGCAGAATCCTGGGCCCTTGCAGACGCGCCCGACTTTGTAATAAAACTTTATAAACGATCCGGCAGGCCCGCTCGTTGCCCTGGCAATTGTGTCGCCAATCCTGTGGACGTTCGCGCGGGAGGAATATCATGCGAAAACTGTTGACCTTTGTTTTGCTGCCGATGATGGCCGCGCCTCTTTGTGCTCAATCGCACCCCATTCTCGCTCTCGGATCGGCTGCACCCCCTTTCAGTCTTCCCGGCGTTGACGGCAAGATCCACAAGCTTGGCGACTATGCCGCCAGCCCGGTGCTGGTGGTCGTCTTCACCTGCGATCATTGCCCGGTCGCTCAAGTCTACGAGCAGCGAATCGAGAAGCTCTCCAAAGACTATGGCCCGCGTGGCGTAGCCGTTGTGGCCATTCAGGGCAACGATCCAAAGGCACTGACCATCGATGAGCTCGACTCCTCCGATACGAGTGACACCCTCGCTGAGATGAAGATCCGCGTCGCGTGGAAGCATCTGCATTATCCCTACCTCTACGATGGAGCCACACAATCCGTCGCACGCGCCTACGGCCCGCAGGCCACACCGCACGTATTCATCTTCGACGCAAGCCGCCGTCTTCGCTACGAAGGCCGTTTCGACGACAATTTCCGGATCGAAAAGGTGACTGTTCAAGACGCGCGCAACGCCGTCGACGCCCTGCTCGCCGGTAAACCCGTGCCCGTCGACCACACGGCCGTCTTTGGCTGCTCTACCAAGTGGCAGGAAAAAGAAGCTCTTCGCGAGGAAGCCGAACGCAAGCTGAATGCGCAGCCGGTTACGCTTGACATGGTAGATTCCGATGGCCTCAGGAAACTGCGCGCAAACGCCGGCGATACTTATACGCTGGTCAGCTTCTGGGCCACATGGTGCGGTTCGTGTGTCGCGGAGTTTGCTGACATGCAGGACACCCTTCGCATGTATGGCGACCGCGGGTTCAATCTCGTGACCGTCTCGGCCAATGCGCCGGATGAGAAGGATGGCGTGCAAAAGTTTCTTGAGCGCAAACACGCCACCAGCCGTAACCTGCTCTTTGCGTCCGACGACACTGCCGCGTTGCAGAAGGCCTTCGATCCGCACTGGGAGTCGGCTGTGCCTTACACTGTACTGCTCGCTCCCGGAGGCCAGGTGCTGTTTAGCACCACGGGCTCCGTGGACATGCTCCAGCTGCGTCGGAAGATCCTGGCTTCGGTGCCCGCTGAATATATCGGATTCCAAAAATACTGGGTCGAGAACTAAGTGAAGTGCATGGAGACGATCTTGCCTATGTCAATAACCCTTCTCGAGTCCGAACAAACCCCGCGCAATCTCATTGAGCCGGCGACTGGTGCGCTGCCCAGAAGATCGAATTGCGGAAGATAGTGGCAAACGCCGGGTTCTCGAATAAATCCGCATGATGCCCCATAAAGATATAGATGTTTCTGGCCTTGTAGCGCTCATTGGTCCAGATCACCGGATGATCGCCCATCTTGATCTTTGAATCCGGGCGATAACTGTTCTCGCTTACGCTGGCAAGCACGTGAACATTGGGTCGCGGCGACTTGTCCCATGTGTACCATTCCTCGTGTGCAACCGGAAACGGACTGGTCACGCCCCCCATCGCGGAATGGGACTTGTCTTCGACCGTCACCGTGCCGTCCGCAAATGTCGGGATGTACTCCTTGAACCGGATGCCGCCCATGAACTGCGAAAACCAAGGCCACATCTGGAAGCCATCAAACTCCCCTAGAAGCGTAGCGTGGTGGAAACCAATCCATCCGCCGCGGCCCTCCTCGATGTACCTGATAAACGCAGCCTGTGCCGTCGGCGTCCAGTTATAAGGCGGATAGTTCAACTGAATGAAGAGCTGATAATGCGAAAGGAATTCGTCGTCGATTTTGTCAGTGTTCTGAATGTAATCGACTGCAAATTGGTTCTTCGCCGCAAGCTCATTCAGCCACACCTTCGCGGCTTCCACGAACGGCGCATGAATCCCTCCCGCCTCCGCAATAGCCACCACCTTGAATCGCGGAGCGGCGATCTCCGGCGTGGCTGCTCTCGCGCCTGCCGCTGAAACCAACCACACTCCCAACCCCGCCAGAATTGCTCTGCGCGACAAAGCCATGCCTGCGATCCCCATATCCTCTCCAGCCGACATCCTCGTTCCCGCACTCCCATCCAGCAACTGCATACGGGGTCACTTCGCTCGTGCCGGTGTCATCTCCAGCGCCCAGATGGCCATCGGGCGCATGTACATTCCTGCGCGGAAGTTTCCCGTGACGTCCCACGCTTCCGGCGTCCGGAACCAGTATCCCTTGCTCTCGTAGATCACGTAGTAGAGTCCCCAGGTCGACTTCCACGCCTCGTCCTGCATGCCTTCGCTCATCAGTAGCCCGGCATAGCCCTCGGTTGTGCCCACCCAGACTTCTTTAGCTTCGGCGTTGGTCAGGATTTTGCCGTCCGCCGTCATGCCGTTGGCTGCGCCCATCTGCCCGTCGCCGAACTTCATCACGTTGAAGTCGAAAATTTTCTTCAACGCCGATTGCTCCATTGCGTGCGGCACAATGTCGCCCAGGCCGTTCAGATTCGCGTACCACTGTCCCGCAAGCTGGTCGGTTTGAATATCATCTTTGGACTCGCTGCCGGTGTCGTAGCGGAAATACTCGCCATTCCACAATCGGGTCACGTAAGTCTTCTGCCCCTTCAGAAACAGCGCGTGATATTCGCTGGCGGTTTTCACATCACCAACAATGCGTGCCGTCTCTTCCCCGGCTCGCAACGCGGCCAGCCACAACCCGCCGGAGTAGGCGCTTACGCCGCTGACCACCCAGTCATCATAAGTCTGGTCAGGGTAGCCGCTATTCTCCGGCACGCCTCCGCCGCGATCGAACTGCCGCAGGTATTCAGTTGCCGCCCGCATCGCCGGCCAGCACTCGCGAAGGAATTCTTTGTCCTTCCTTCCAGTCAGCACGTAGTCGCGATAGACCATGAGCACAAACTTCGAGTTCAAATCCTTCCAGTCGTTTGTATCCTGCCAGCCGGGCTCGTTGACGGCGATGAACGGATCGCCCTCCGGCACGCCCAGGTCGTGCGGCACCGCGCCGATCTTTTTTCGCTTGTGCGTAACAGGCGCTCCTGTCCGCTGCGACTTCCACACCCACAGCCCTTGCTCGGACCATTCCTTCTGCACCGTGGCGGCAAACTCGCGAAGCACCTGCTTATCGATCCGCGGCCAGAACTTCAACAGCGGCAGCGACGCATAGAACCGCACATCGAGTGTCCCGTAATACGCATAGTCAAAACACTCAAGCAGCGCAAACGTTGCTGCGGTCTTCGCATCCGTACCGGCCTCGCGGCCCAGAACGTTCCGCCGTCTGTGATCGCATACAACTCGTTGAAGAGCATGCCGCGATACCACAGCGGTTTGCTCTGATCATTGATATACGGCGCCTGCCAGCGATCGATCGCCTCGCTCCACTCCGCGGCGTGCAGCAACCCATCGCGCGCGATCTTCCATGCATTCTTGCCTGAGGTTCCATAGAAATCCGTGTACCGGCGATCCCACTTTCTTCCTTCGCCGAACTGCACCACGGGGAAGTCCCATGCCAACACCATCGGGATGATTTTCTTCTCGCCGGGACGCAGCGTGAATCGCAGGGCGATCGTGCCTGCCAGTTTTTCCTTGTCGCTAACCCACGATTTTGTGTCGTTGGCGAGCCGCCCGCTTTTGGAAAATGGCGCCCATACTTCTTTCCCATCTCCCGACGCCAGCCATGTGGTTTGATAGGTTACTTCCACGCCGGGATTCTCGAGCGCGGCAATCGCGAATTGCCCATCCCACTCGTTGGCCGCCCCCGCATGGTTCCTGCCGAACACGATGCCTTTCATCGTGCCCGCACGCCCAATGGGCTCGCTGTTGTAGTCGTTATGGTTCCCCTGGTTCGGCGTTCCCGCAAAATCGCGCGTAAACGTCCGGAACCACCCGGCCATATTGGTCCACGACAGCAGCACGGAGACGGTCACCGTCTTATCAGTCGGATTGTCTGCATGCCACCGATAAACCGCCACGGGGTAGCTGGACTCGCGGTAGTTCCCGGGCAGCACGGGGGAAAACTGCTCCAGCGTCACGTGAGCAGGAAAGTGTTCCCACTGGTAGTCAAACCAGGCCTTGGGGAAAAGCGCATAGTAGTTTCCGGCGCCCACCGGATAATTCCACTGCCAGGCGGACAATTCACCGCCCTGTGGCTGCCCGTTCATCAGCACCTGCGCCACACCCTTCGTGTCTCCCTCGGACTGCTGGAACATCGCGAATTGATTGGCATACACCGGCTCATATTTATGGACCGCCGCTTTGATGTGCCAGCGCGCAAAGTCTCCGCGATAGCTGCGGGAGAAGGTGCCCGCCCCCAACCCTCCCACCGGAACGCCCTGCCAGTAGCCGTCATCGATGTCGCCCGGCGTCCGCGTCTTGCCTGGGTTCTCGAGCGGTAGCCCCAGAGGCCGTTTCCAGGCGGCTTCCGGGATTTTCGCCTGTCCCCACGCCGCGCCAGCCGCCGCCGCACAGAACAGCACCATCGTCGATTTGCGTTTGCAGTATTGCCCCAGCGATCTGATCAGGATGCACCCCGGCATTTCAGCCCTGCGCTTGCGGGCGCGTTTGTAAATCCGTATGGCCCCCATGCAAGCGGGAGCGTTCGATCATGGTTCGCTTTGCAACCACTTCCACCGGACAACTGGCCGACATCGTCAACTCCGGCCGCCCAGCCACAACAGGGCCTTCTCGAAAAACAGATTCTGGGTAGCGCTGTTCAGAATCTTGCTTCCGTGACCCATGTTCGTGTACAGCATCTTGTACTTCGTGTTCGTCCAGGTCACGGGAACGTCGCCGCCGCCCAGAGTGTCCTTGAATCCCAGCGGAAAATTCGAGGCGGCAAGCGTCATCAGCACCTTGATATTCGGATTGCTGCGCAGAGTTGGCTGCCAGCTATACCACTCGTTGTCTGGGGAGACGAAGCGGGGCGGCAGTCCCTTCACCGCCGGATGTTTCAGATCGTCCACGGTCAGCGTGGCCGGCAGCGGAGGCCAGCTATTGCCAACGAACACCGTGCCCAAAAAATCTGAGAACCACGGCCACGCGGCGCGATTTTCCGTCCAACCGGCAATATGGAAACCCATCCACCCACCGCCGTGTTCCATGTACTCCTCAAACGCCTTGCGCTGTGCGGGCGTCGAAGGAAACTCGTCGAGCCACATCACCACCTGGTATTCCTTCAGCACCGCCGGGTTCATATCGTCCCAGTTCGGGGTCGCCTTGAAGTCGAAGTGGTCGCGCTTCGCCATCTCCTGGAAAAACGGGATTGCCTGCATGGCGAAATCCACGTGATCCTGCTCCACGTGCGTCGAGTAAAAGGCGAGAACGCGAAACGGCTTTGCCTGGGCAACTCCCGCCAGGCCGAAAACAATAACGCAGCAGACAAGACGCAGGTGGCGAATCATAGAGAAGCCTTTCTCTCCGGACATGCCGCGATTTCACTCGACCCGGACTTTGTAATGGTTAATAATATAGTTCCACCGAGGTTCATTCACAATATGATTCCGCGCGCTTCGATCTTTCCTGCAGGCTTTCGTCGCCGCTCCATTCCCGCTCTTCTGCTGGCGACGTTTGCGCCTCTCGTATGGTCGGCTCCGGAAAATGCCGCGTGGGGGCGCCTCATCACCAGCACCGCCATCGTGTGCAATCCCTCTACTCACAAGATCTATGCGGTCAACGAGGGAGTGGGATCTGTCACCGTCATCGACCCCGCAACCGGTAATATGCACACCGTCGAAGTCGGCCGGGAGCCGATCGCGATCGCCATCAATTCCACCACCAACAGGATCTATATCGCCAACGACGGCAGCGCGTCGGTCAGCGTAATCGACGGCACGAATGACACCGTGATCGCCACTATCGCAAGCGCGCCGCTTCCTTACACCCTGGCGGTGGACGAGACGACCAACACAATTTATGTGACTCATACCTACTCCGGTTCAGTGACAGTCATCGATGGCATCTCCAATGCCGCGCGCGAACTCAAAGTCGGCGACGCCGACGGCATCGCTCTCGATCCGCGCACCGGCACGTTCTTTCTCTCCACCTACGAAGACCCCTCCATCCGTTTTGTGGACGAAGCAACCGGTTCAGTCACCAAGGCCAGCGTGGGTCCTCATGTCTGGGGCATGGTGTTCGATCAGACCTCGGGCACGCTTTTCTTCACGCACACTGCAACCGCCGAGATTGTCGCGCTCGACGAGAAGACGCGCGCTGTCAGCACCATTTCTGTCGGCACAATCCCATGCGCGCTGGCCATCAATCCCGTCACCCGCCGGCTATACGTAGTCAATTACGGCGACAAAACCCTTAGCATCCTCGATCTGCAAACGAGAAAGACGATTGCGACTTTGCCTGTAGGGGTGCATCCGCAAGGGCTGACCGTCGATTCCAAATCCAACCGCATCTACGTCGCGAATGTACAAGGGGACACCGTCACGGTTATTGACGGTGCCACGAATACCGTCATCGGCGTTCGCAACGCGGGCAGCCACCCCTACGCCGTAGCCGTTGATCAAAGCTCTGGCCATGCCTACGCCGCGAACTATGGCGCGCCCTGGGTGACGCCGATTCCGGACACACCCGCGTCCATCCCGCCGGCGCCCGCCAAGTGACAGGTCCAATCGCTTGTATTTGCGACGCTAGCGAAATCTGCGAATAAAGAGCGAGTGGCGATCGGATCGATAAAGGCCGAGCACGTACAAACCCGGTCGGCCCGTCGTGAAGTAAATCTTCTGACGAATCCGAAGAACCGCGGCATTGAGAGGAATCTCCAGAAGTCGGGCCGTGTGAGGGTCGGCAGTGGTCGCGTCCACTTCTTCGTCGGAATGGCCGATCTGAATCCCATACTCATGCTCCAGCATGGAGAACAGCGAGACTCGGTCCAGCCGGGCTTGCTTGAGGCCCGCAAACTTGTCAGCCGAAAAGTAGCAGGTCTCCATGGCGCACGGTTCATCTCCGCTGAGCCTCAGGCGTTCGAGCTTGACGAGCGGCTCTGTGGCTGGCAACGCGAGTCGCGCAGCAATTTCCTGCTCCGTATGAGTGATACTGAGCGAGAGCATTTTGGAAGAGACAGTCAAGCCTCGGCCCGACATCTGCTCCGTGTAGCTCATCAACTTGTTGAAATGGATCTTTGGAGGAGCCACAAACGTCCCCGAGCCGCGGCGGCGCACAACCATCCCCTCGCGCTCCAGAGCGGTGAGTGCATGCCGGGCGGTCATCAGGCTGACGCCGTGAATCCGCGCCAGTTCGCGCTCCGAATCTACAAGATCCCCTGGCCTCAGGAGGCCGCGCTCCAGTCGTTTCACAATCGCGCTTTGGATCTGCTTGTATGCAGGCAGCCCGTTCTTCCGGACATGTGACATTACCTAACGCTCCCTACGAAGGTGGACGTTACTACAAAGTGCTCTAGTGCTCCAACAACAATCGTATAGGTACACGGCTGGCCGAATCCAGAAGAGCTATACACCACGGTAAGGGCCGGCGGGTGACGCGATGTGTCTCCTGAGGTCATAGTAAATCACGTCAACTCCACCTTAAGCAATTGAAAACACACTCATTATATATACCGATCGGGCGTTCGATCGTACCGGCGCAGCTTTCCTGGTCACAGATTCGGACCCGGCGAGTAGCAAATCGTTCGAACGGGATTTCGCAATCACCGCTGCAATTTTTGCTTGACTTGCCGCGCATTCCGCTATATAGCTTTGCCTATGAAGTTTTGTTGAATTTCAGGAGGCATTAAATGAGGAGTTTCTCTGCGTCGTTCCGTTCACTCCTTCTGTTCGCGGCTGTAGCCGGAATTTGTCATTTCGGCTGGGGCCAGGAAGTAACGGCTTCCATCACCGGCACGGTAACGGATCCAAGGGGCGCCGCTTTGCCTGGAGCCACGGTGACGGCAACGTCCCAGGAGCGCGGTCAGACTTACACCGCCCAGACGAACGACAGCGGTCTTTATCGGATCGCTCAACTTCCTGCAGGCGCCTATGCCATTAAAGTCGAAAAAGGCGGTTTCGCGGCAGCCTCCTATCCTGCATTTGTACTCACCGTGAACCAGGTAGCCCGTATCGACGTGGCGATGAAAGTCGGACAGGCGAGCGAGACGGTTGAAGTGACTGGCGGAGCGCCAGTTCTTGAAACTGAGACGACCCAGGTCGACACCGTGATCAATGCGGCAACCAACGACAATCTTCCCTTGGCTTCGCGCAATTACGTGCAGCTGACGCTGCTTGCGCCCGGCGCGGTATCGACTGACCCAAGTAGCTTTAATAGCGGCAACAATACCGGCGGGTATGGCGGACGTCCCCTCATCAATGGAAATCGCGAGCAGGCCAATAACTTCCTGCTCGACGGCATGGACAACAACCAGGTATCGGACAACTTGCTGGGTTACACGCCGGCCCCGGACGCGATCCAGGAGTTCAACCTCATCACCAATAATGCCCCGGCGGAATTTGGCAATTTTGAAGGCGGCATCGTCAACGCGACGATCAAATCGGGCACCAATGCCCTGCACGGCGATGTTTGGGAGTTTTTCCGCAACGACGTTCTCAACGCCAACAGCTGGTCCAATAAACTGGTGAGTCCTGCGCTTGATAAGGCCAAAGTGCGCTGGAATATGTTTGGCGGCACGGCGGGCGGGCCGATCATCAAAAATAGGCTTTTCTTCTTTGCCGATTTTCAGGCGCAGCGATTTGATGTTCCAAGCTCCGCGGGTTTCAACACGGTCTTCACTTCCCCCGAACGATCCGGCGATTTCGGAGGTATTTGCACCAGCGGTTTTAACGGGGCCGGCGTCTGCAACGACAGAACCACAGTGAAGGGCGTACAGGTGGTGACGCACCAGTTATACAACCCGTGCGCATCGTTTGCCGCGCCATGTACATCCTCATCCGCGCCCGCAGCCACGCGCCAGCCCTTTCCGAATAACGTAATCCCGGCGGCCATGATCAGCCCCGTGGCGACCGCATTGTTTGCGTCGAAGCTGTATCCGTCTCCCATCAACGACCAGTTGCAAAGCAACGCGGTGAATACGACCAATTCAGCTCAGAATGTGGAGCAGGGCGATCTGAAAATAGACTACAGGGCGAGTCAGAAAGATAATATTTCCTATCGCTTCACGAGAGCCTACCAGAACAATCCATCTGTCAATTCGCAGGTGCTGTTGTCCGATAGCTATTCGACCACGCCAATTTACAACACCGTTGGCGACTGGACTCGCACCATAGGAAACACCGTGGTGAATGACGCCCGCATCGGCTGGAGCCATATCACGCTGAATAGCGGCAATAGTTGGGCATCCGGCGTCGGGCAGTTCGGCAACACACTGGGAATCGGGAACGGCAACCCTGGAAGTCTCCCGGGCTTGCTTGCTCTCAACCTGAGCAATACAAAGGTCAGCAATATAGGCGCCGCGGAATCGACCCAGAGCTTCGATGACCACGTGTGGCAGTTCGAAGATGGAATCACCTGGAATCACGGACGGCATAACTTCAAGTTTGGTGGCCAGTTATGGCGTCAGAACATCAAGACGTTCTATGCAGGCAACAACGGTCAACTCGGTCTAATGGATTTCAATGGACAGTTCACGGCATCGGATCCCGCTTCGGCCGGAACCACCGGCGATGGCGGAGCCGATTTTGCCCTCGGCCTCGATTATCAATACGGTCGCGGCGTGAGCACCGGCAAGACCTGGCAGCAATCGAGTAACGTCATCGGCGCCTATGTGCAAGACACCTGGCGCATCACGGATCAATTGACTCTGAATCTAGGTCTGCGCTACGATGCGCACACCCCCTGGGTCGAAGCCAACAATGAACAGGCGAATTACAACATCGCTACCGGCAACATCGACCTCGCCGGCAAGAACGGGGCCAGCCGTGCTCTCTACAACGGCTTTTATGGAGGCAGAGACTTCCAGCCTCGCATCGGGTTCGCGTGGACTCCGAGGGCACTGGGCGGGCGCACGGTCATCCGGGGCGCGTTCACGATATCGTCCTATCTTGAAGGGACCGGCACCAATCTTCGTTTGACACTTAATCCGCCTTTCACTCCGGCGGAAATCAATGCCAACTACAGCGGCAACTCGCTGCCTGCGACCAATGCGAGCGATGGAATTGCGGGTTCGGCCTCGGCCGCCTCCTGCGATGCGCCAGCTTATGCTTGCTACGCTCAGGCTTTCCTCCGGGTTTGGGATCCCAATGTGCAGCCTGCGATCGCAGATCAATACAACGCCACGGTGCAACATCAGTTTGCCGGAAATACAACCGTTCAGGTCGGGTATGTCGGGCAAAGGGGCACTCACTTGATGGTGCCGTTTGATTATGCCCAGCGGGTGTTGCAGCCGAATTCGTCTTGCGACAAGCCGCCTTGTACAGCGCCCAGTCCCTATTTCGCAGCCAATCCGACGCTCTATGCCGTGCTGGGCAACCCCGATCAAGGCGGTGAGGGAGCAACGGTTTCAGGCACCAAGTCTAACGGAAACATGAGATATAACTCATTGCAAGCCGTGCTGCAGAAGGAGATGAGTCACGGTTTGCAATATCAAGTGTCGTATACGTTCTCCAAATGCATGTCTGATAGCACGGGGTATTACGGCGCGTGGAGCAACGCTCTGAGTGCTTCAGCCTACTGGCAGAACGTTTACGATCAGCGAGCCGAGTGGGCGCCATGCTACTACGATGCCAGCCACGTCCTTTCATCGTATGCCGTCTATGACCTCCCCTTTGGACGCGGAAAGATGATAGGAAAAAACGTCAACAAGGTAGTGAACGAAGTGATTGGAGGGTGGGCAGTCAGCCCCATCGTCTCTTTCCGCACTGGCTGGCCAATGCCGGTGTATGGAGCCTCCGACAATTCTGGTACCTTCGGACGCGGGGCGCGAGCAGACTGCAGCGGCCTCCCCAAGATTACCAAGTCGGCAATACCGGGGATTGGCGTTCAGTGGTTCACCAACGACGGGCAATTCACCAATCCAGCAGTTGGCACCTTCGGAAACTGCCCAGCGCAACTCGATGGGCTGCGTTCGCCGCATTACACCGACGTCGACATGAGTTTGCATAAAGACTTCCCTTTTACGGAGCGGTTAAGGTTGCAGTTCCGTACCGACTTCATCAACGCTTTCAACCATGTCCAATTCAACGCGCCCAACATGGGCTTGGGATCCACCATGGGACAGATTACCGGTGCCCAACCCCCAAGGAACATTCAGTTGGCGCTGAAACTCTACTATTGAAAACAAGGCACGTATAATGATGCAGGCGAGCAACCCTCGCCTGCATCATTTGTGTTTACCCCTCAGAGAGGACCTTCGAAATTCACATCCCGATGTATAGATCCTTGGCGAAGGCCGCGGCAATTCCCGCCTTACTGGGTTGTTTCTGGCACGGGTCGATCCTGCTCGCTCAGCAATCCTCATCTCCCGGTTCGCGACCAGTTCTAACTCCCGAGAAAGCCATCAGCCTGGCGGAGCAGGGACGCTGCAGTGAAAGTATCTCCGCACTGAAACATGCAATGGCCGCCACCGTCCCCGTTGAGGTTCGAAAACAGGCTGGCGTGCTCGGCGTTCGCTGTTCCCTCTCCATGGATGACCGTGACTCGACGAATGAATTCATCCGGTTGTTGACCAGACAATTTCGCAAGGACCCGGACGTGCTCTTCGTAATCGTCCACGCCTATTCCGACCTGTCAACGCGAACAGCCCAGGATCTTGGTCGCGATGCTCCGCAATCCATCGCGGCACATAAATTGAATGCTGAAGCTCTGGAAATGCAGGGCAAGTGGGAACCTGCTCAGCTGGAATACGAAGCGATAATTCAAAAAGACCCGAACGTTCGCGGCATCCACTACTTGTTAGGCCGGCTGCTTCTCTCGCGGCCGGATGCGGGGCCCGAAGCCGCGGAACGTGCCAGGCAAGAATTCCTCAAGGAAATTACCATCGATTCGAGTAATGCCGGCGCACACTACATTTTGGGAGAACTTGCGCGCAGGGACGAGAAATGCGAGGAGGCAATCCCACAATTTTCTGAGGCGATCAAGTTCAATCCCAACTTTGCGGAGGCCTATCTCGGCAAGGGGCTCTGTCTCGTGAGTTTGAAAAAATATGAAGAGGCAATTCCCCTATTGCGCAGCGCGGAGAGCCTCACGCCGGGAAACCCGGAGGTCCACCACACGCTTGCTACGGCACTCCAGAGATCAGGGCACAAAGAGGAAGCAGAAAAGGAATTCACCATTCACCGCAGTCTGACTTCCGCGCAAGGCTCCGAAAACCCACAATAGACTTAAGCCACAATTCCCGCGCAGGCTGAATACACATGCAGCCTTGGACACGTGCGGCAAATCTGATCCCGCCGCTACTTCTTCACGAGTTTAAGCAATCCAAATCGTTCCGGCGTATGAAAGCTGTCGGTCATCGGGGGGCTCCACGCAATCTGATGCCGAGCCGATGCCGCCCCTTGACTCCGAAACAGGTTGATCCGAAGCATATTGCCCTGCGCCGCCTGGCGATCATCGATGGCGGAATAAGGAATCTTCATCGCCCCATACCAAACATGGGCTGCTTCATCGATTCGCGCTGAAACCTGAAACCCGGAGTTCCATTTCCAACCATCCTCGTGATGCGGTTTGCTCAGATCGATCTCCAAATCAATCCACTCGCCCTGCGGAGAAACCTCGAATTCCTTATAATGCCGGATGTCTTTGAAATCGGCCCCGACAAAAACTTCCGCCACATCCCAGTTCCAAAGTTCGTTCGTCTCGGCCGACCGATTTGGATTTGGCTTCAGGTTGAGCTCTTCGTATGGGCATACGAACAGGAAGTACAGATTCTTTGCCGTCCACCGTGTCCGAACTTCCGTACGATGCCCCGGGTCAGGCTTCCCGTGGGCATCTGCGTCCATGTAGGTCGGCGATGAATCCCGCCAAAATAAAGACGCAGGATTCGTGTCAAGAATTGGGTCCGAATCGGCCCAGTTGCTCTGAATGATCCGAGCGCCCGCGGGCACTTCACTGCACCAAGCAAAGAGCATAGTTGAGACGCAAATAAACCCGGTCATGAAGACTTTTGCTCCCGACATACTTAACCGCCTAGGCCTTGCTCGACACTGCAAGCCGCCTCAAGGGATATGCCATCAGGTGATCAGGCGCCAAGGTGCTCCATGAAATTCTAACTGCGCCTGCTGATCATCGCCCGCTGAGCTATCGAGCATCGCCCAATTTTAGAACCACCAGGGCTCGAGCTGCGGGCTGGTGCTCAAAAGACGAATAACAGAAGCCATTTCCCCCCGAATACTATGTGCGGGGCGTGCGCGACCTTGTA
This sequence comes from uncultured Acidobacteriota bacterium, assembly GCA_963730805.1. Classification (GTDB taxonomy): domain Bacteria; phylum Acidobacteriota; class Terriglobia; order Terriglobales; family Acidobacteriaceae; genus Telmatobacter. Next base: position 108,741 of record CAVSTL010000007.1, read on the forward strand.
AAGTTTAGTTATCTTTCTTGAACGGCTGCGGGTAGTTTGCAGCCCATTCAGAAACAGGAAAGTTCATGCGAAACAGATCCGAACGGTTCTCCAGACGAACCAGGCCACTACAATTCAGCCTGGCCGCGGCGCTGCTATTGCTTTGTCTCGCCTCATCTCTCAGAGCACAGGAGAAAGTGCCCAACATGCCCATGCGAGCGCACTCTGAGGACGGAGCTGAATTTCGCTGGCTCAACAAAAAGGTACTGAATTCCCGCGTGCTCGATAGTATGGAGGACCTGTCCTCGTGGTCGTTCGCTGGCACTGGCGAGATGACTCTAACCTCGGATCGAGCCAAAGATGGAAAATATGCTCTGCAGCTCCGTTCAACCACGAACGTGGCACGCGCCGGCGGCGATCAAGAATGGGAAGACCTGGTGGCTACGCGGAAGTTTGCAAATGAAGATTGGTCCAGGTTCAACCGCATTTCTCTGTGGGTATATCCCGACGTGGTCGGCGCTCCCGCGATCTCCTGTACACTCGTACTTCACAATGACGGTAAGCACAAACTACCCGACAGTTATAACGAGGGACGCCACGAATCCATCATCCTCAGGAATCATGAGTGGAACCAGATCGTGTGGGAAATCGCCCCTCTCGACCGCGACCGTGTCACGGCCCTCGATTTCGCTTACAGCCTTCCCAAGAAGTTCCCCGATCCCGGCGATCGCACCCTTCTCGACCTCGATCAACTCGAATTGCAGACAGTAGTGCCCGATCACGTTGAAGGATGGGACGTCGCCGCCGGCAAAATCGCCTTCAGCCACAGCGGGTACACAGTCGGTGCATCGAAGTCTGCTATAGCCAGCGATCTGTCAGCCCGCGAGTTTTCCCTCGTCGATCAACAAACGGGCCAGGTGGTTTTCACAAAGCCGGCTGAAGCGGCGACAACTCCGCTTGGTAAATATCAGATCCTGGATTTCTCTGAATTCCGCCAACCTGGCAACTATGCGATCAAAGCGGGTGACACGCTCACTCGCTCTTTCCGAATCGGCGATGACGCGTGGCGCAGCAGTATCTGGAAGGCTGTCAACTTCATGTACAGCGAGCGCTGTGGAACGGACATACCAGGCATCCATAACCGTTGTCACCAGGACATCTACACAACACACGGGGACCAGCGAATCGTGGTCAATGGCGGATACCACGATGCCGGCGACCTGAGCGCCACCGGACATACGCCCGCCATGGCTTATTCATTGCTTTCTCTGGCCGACTCCCTGAAACGACAGGGCGACGATTCCGTCTTAACCGATCGCCTGCTGGAAGAGGCGCGTTGGGGTTTGAACTGGGTTCTGAAAACGCGCTTTGGCAGTGGCTATCGCAGCACCGGACAACTCGTCAGCTATTGGACTGACGGCATCATGGGAACGGCGGATGATCGATTCGGAGAAGCCGTCAACAATCCAGAATGGAATTTCCGCGTGACCACGGTCGAAGCTCTGGCGGCACGCGTGTTCAAAGACAGCGAACCGGAACTGGCAAACCGCAGTCTGGCAACCGCGGAGGACGATTGGAAGTATGCGGTGGAAGGCCTGAAAACCGCCGCTCCGCTTCCCGAAGTGTACGGTGCCTCCGACGAATTGGAGAAAATTTCGTTTGGAGTCGTCGCATCCATCGAACTCTACCAGGCAACCGGAGAGCAGCGATACGCCGACGAGGCTGTCACTCTTGGTGATCAAGTGCTGGCCTCGCAGGAACGCAAACTGCAGCCATGGAGCATTCCCCTGACTGGATATTTCTATACCAGCCCCAAACGGGAAAACCTGTTTCACCGTTTTCATGTCGGTCAAGAACAAGAGCCGGTCATGGCCCTGATCCGGCTGTGTGAAGCTTTGCCCAACCATGACAAGTGGATGCAGTGGTACTCGGCAGTTGTGCTGCACTCGCAGTATTATCTGAAAGCCGCGGCAGCCGCCGATGAGCCCTACGGTGTGTTGCCCGCCGCAGTCTATCGCGACAGCGAAGTTCGCCTCATTCCTGAATCCAAGAATTGGACCCCGCTGCGCGCCGCCGATCGTGATGCTTACGTGCAGGAAGTCCACAAAGGAGTTTCGCTCGGCGGCGAATACTATCTGCGTAGATTCCCGGTTTGGTTTGATTTTCGAGGCAATTCCAGCGTTCTGTTATCACAAGCCAAGGCACTGTCAGCCGCTGGACGGCTGCGAGGGGATCTGGACGCTGAAGATCTGGCACAGAAACAGGCGCAATGGTTGGTCGGTCGCAATCCGTTCTCAGCCAGCCTGATGTACGGCGAGGGATATGACTGGACGCCGCTCTACAGCGTTCGTTCCGGCCAAATGGTGGGCGCGCTTCCGGTCGGAATCGAAACCAGGGGCCTCGACGACGCCCCCTATTGGCCAACCCAAATCTGTTGGACCTATAAAGAAGTCTGGACGCAGCCGGTCGGGCAGTGGATATGGCTGATGCAGGATATCGCGGTGCCCGCTACCGTCCGGGGGACCGCTGACCCGGCGAACCGTCAACCCGTGGAGTTCCGGGAACAAGGAAGTGGCCAGTTGATTGCGACGATATCAAGTCTGATCGCGGGCGACTTCAGCATCCATTTGTCGGAAGGCCGCTATGATGTTCGGCAAGGCTCCGTCCATACCAACCTAACGGTCTTACCCGGTGGATCTTATTCTGTCGATCTACGTCCAGGACATTTCCTTGATTTCAAAGTGTCCTTTCAGGATCTTGGTCAAAGCGAAATTCTCGTGCGAGTGTCTGCTGAAGGCGCCGGCCCTCACGTATTTTCGATTCGAAGCAGCAATCTAGTCGTGCATGAGCAGCCATCCCTGAAGGTTGATCTAACGGCCGGCAAAGTTCAACAGGCTGTCTGGCACGCTCACGTTCTCTCCGCGGATACGCCATGGGTCGCCGTTGTTATACCTGATGATGCTCTTGTTGAACGCCGGGAGATCACAGGAACGGAAATGCGTCACTGAGCGCGCCAGGTCCGGCAAAAGGAGGATATTATTTCCAGGCACCGGATAGCGAAAACATCACGGCGGAGCAACCATCTGACGCTTTCACTCAGCATGCGTTTTTTCACTCTGCTATTTGTTATTAGTCTGCTCGCCACCAATACCTCGGCACAAACATCGGCTAGTCCCGGGGTAATCCGATTCGAAGACATTGCTGCCAAAGCCGGCCTGCACTTCACGACTCAAAACTCTCCGACAGCAAACAAAAATCAGATAGAAACCATGGTCTCCGGAGTTGCGCTGATCGACTATGACGGAGACGGTTGGATGGATATCTATCTGGTAAATGGCGCCGCCATACCTTCGCTGCGGAAAGAATCTCCGTCATACTGGAATCGTCTGTATCGAAATAATCACGACGGCACATTTACCGACGTGACCGAGCATGCCGGGGTCGCGGGCTCGGGCTACGGAATGGGCGTTGCTGTGGCTGACTATGATAACGACGGAAGGCCGGACCTATTTCTAGCCAACGTCACCGGTAACCAACTGTTCCACAACAATGGCGATGGCACATTCACAGACGTAACCGCGAAAGCTGGGCTGAGCGGAGCCGAAATGAATGGGAAGAAAATGTGGTCTGTCGGGGCGGGCTGGTTCGACTACAACAACGATGGCCTGCTGGACCTGTTCGTGGTGAATTACTGCGCCTGGGAGGTCAACAAGGATCCACTTTGCCTGCTGAAGGATGGGGTGCGGGCCTACTGTCATCCCAAAAATTACTCTTCTCTCCACAACACCTTGTACCGCAACAATGGCGATGGAACCTTCACCGACGTCTCGCAGGAGACGGGTATCGCTGCGCATATGGGCAAGGGCATGAGTGTCTCCTTTGCGGACTATGACGGCGACGGATTTCTCGACGCCTTTGTGGCGAACGATACAACTCCAGCATTCCTCTTCCATAACCTTCACGGCAAGAAATTCGAAGAAATTGGGTCAACGGCAGGCGTGGCCTATTCTCCAGAGGGGTTCACGCTTTCAGGAATGGGGTCTGATTTTCGGGATATAAACAATGACGGGCGGCCTGATATCTGGTATACGGCAGTAGAACACCAAAAGTTCCCGCTGTTAATCAACGCCGGGGGCGGAGTTTTCGATGATATGACTCACAGTAGCGGACTGCAATCGACCAACGAGATGTCAGGATGGGGTAATGGCATTTTCGATTTTGATAATGACGGATGGAAGGATCTTTTTGTAGCACGGGCCAATGTGCTTGATAACGTCAGCGAGTTGACCCCGAGTCGTAAATATGCGGAGCCCAATTCACTGTTTCGTAACCTCGGCAATGGGAAGTTCGCTGATGTAAGCGGCACCGCTGGGCTCGATTTCCAACTCGAAGCCCCGCACCGCGGGGTTGCATTTGGCGACCTGTTCAACGATGGACACATCGACGCTGTGGTGACCGTGCTCAACGGGCCGGTCAAGCTTCTTCGCAATGTTTCCAATACGGGGAACCACTGGATCCTTCTGAAACTTGTAGGCACCAAAAGCAATCGCATGGGAATTGGAGCACAGATCCACATGACAAGTGAAGATGGACGGCAGCAGTGGAATGAAGTGACGACCGCGGTAGGTTACACCGCTTCGAGCGACAGTCGGGTGCACTTTGGCCTCGCGGGCGACCAGCGGATCAAAGAAATTGAAATTCGCTGGCCAAGCGGCATCCATCAGGTGTTGCACAATGTTGCCGCTGACCAGATTCTCACCATCGAGGAACCTCAGCACTAGCCGGCTGCGTGGATGTGCGGAAGCTGCAGAACCGGAACGAAACCCTCCGCGGAAATCCCGGACAAGAATCGCCGTGCGCGTGGTATTGCCGTGGGTGCAAAGCAGGCCTCCATCGCGAGACCAGGCGAAGGGGATCACTCCTCCCGGTCTAAGTGCGTTATCTCGACCGGCGGCCCGCCCTTGAGTGCCTGGCGCCAGATAATGCCCGGTTTCCGTTCTCGGTCACGACGAAGTCGACGCCTTTTCCATTGGGGCTCCTGGAGATCGACGTTCCTTCTGCCGCATATTTGGTATTGAACCCGGACAAAGTGTGGGGTAAACTTGCCGCGTTTCCCTTCGTTCTTCCGGTCTAACTCAAAAACAAATGGATCGAAGCGCATTCGACGTATGTGCGCGAGAAGGAGTGTTCATGGAGATTGTGCAGTCCCTGGAACAACGTGTGATCACGGTAGTGCTTGACTGGGCGGATCCGGTTCCTTTCCCCGTGAAGAAGAGCAGTCCCATGAGGGACATTTGGGGCACGCGAAGCGACACGGTTCCGTTTTCTGACCCCGCGACCGTGCCGTTGATTGGGAAACTTCAAGAGGAATTTGACACTGGAACGGACGCCCGGAACCTTACAGGGCTTACGCCGGCGGATTTCGACTCGGGCGGGTCAATCCAATTGCTCAGCGATCTGATCACGTGGATCGATGATGCTCCAACCCCCGGCGCGGTATAGCCTTCGGCGATTGGCTGACGCCGTCCTGTAGAACGCCCCGGAAAAAGAGACACACTCGTCTATCGCGGTGTGCCAGAGCCAACTGAATGAAGCCCGTGCGGATCGCGAAGTTTGTCGGAGGCCAGGAGGAATTTGTGAAACTGCTTGCTCGAGCGGTGGTGTTATCGTTGGTCCTCTCCGGGGATGCTTGCATGTTCGCGCAGGTGTGCACCGTAAAAGACTACCGGATCTATGCAAAAAACCGGATCGCGCTCTCCTGCGACGAGACCGGACTGAAGCTGACACCCAGGCCAGTCAAGCTTACGGAAATCACATCGGCGGGCGTACTCACAGGCGCCCCGATCTCCGGATCGTTGAAACAGAACGATTCGGATCCCACCTGGCTGGAAATATCGCTGGCGTCCGACCTGTCTCCGGCAAAGCAGTACCTGGTTGAGCATCCCGATGCCAAACCCTATTTCGCTCCATACACAATCAGTACCGAAGCCACGGCTGCGATTTCCGTCGTCGATCCGCGGCAACCCACCAATTGCCTGAAACTCAAGAACCCATCGCTCGAGCCACTGCTCAAGGTGCAATCGCAAATAGCATTCGATCCTTCCACACTGCAGGGGGCGACCCTACGCATTCAGGATGTGGCGACCCTTTCCATCACCCTCACACAACGGGCAACGACGGGGTTTGGATCGATTGGACTGGCCGACGCGTGCGTGAAATCGTACGCTGCCGGTCCGGGCGAAATGCAGGATCTCCAAATCGAGGGCTTGAAGAACATTTTCGGCGAATCGATCGCTGCGACAGGGTCAATTACCAGCAACACCGCTCCCGCGGACAAGCAGAGTGCAACGTACTATATCAAATTGGATGCCCAGGCAGGCCAGGGTCAGAAACCGGGCTATACAGTTCTCGCGAGCATTGCTCCGAAACTCAGAGACCTGGGATCGGGCTGGTATCTGATGCCCAGCGCAGACGTCGACCTCGGGTTCTCGAAGGCCGATGATCCCACCACAACGACCAACATGATCAAGCTCGGCATCGGCGCGGAGCGTTACTTTGCAGAACAATACATTGAGTTCAGACCCTCTCTCCAATACGAGACCGATCGTCACGGGACCCACCGGAACCTGCTCTTTGATGGCGAGGCGCAATACTTCGGTCGCCGATGGAGGAAGTCGATTGCGCAGCGGAACTACGACGAATACATCCGGCGCCTGAATCCGAAGCGACCCGACGTAATAGCGAAGCCGGTGCCGGGCAAACCTGGGCAGGTCCATATCTACAATTCCGGTTACCTCTTTGAATTGCTGGCAGGGATGGAGGCGGGAGGGGCGCTCTCCTCGGATTTAGCAACATCCTCTGACGCTCTGACGACTGTCACGGTACCGACTTACAATATTGCCCGATTCAAGCCGACGCTGTCATTCACCGGGGAGGCTCGCCGCGCAACCATAAATCTTCACGCCATACCGCGGTACCTGTTCACTCACGAAACTGTGACACGCGAGACGCCGATTCCCAATCCGTCTACCCCGACCACGACGGTCCAGAAGATCTACACGCGGTCGATCCATGGCTGGCACGTTTTCGGCACAGCGAGCTTTCTTTGGAAGCTGGACCCCGTGGGACATTTTGGATGGTCGATTACAGAGAAGATTGGATCTGAAGCGCCGAACTTCGACCACGTGAACCAGGTCGAGTCGGGACTGGTAATTATTTACTGACCGGAAACAAGCACTCCTGCAAGATTCCCCGCACCCTGGATAACCTCAGAAAGAAAGGCCGCCAGAGAAACGATTATCAGCCATTCCTCACTATTGACTTATTCGATTGTTAAGTGAGAAGCATCGAAGAAAGAATTGCAAAATGCGAGAAAAATAATATCCCCGGAATGGACTTTGAGGTTAGACTTTCCGTGCACGCCTGATCCCCTGATCCGTCTCTCGACATGGTCATGATCCTGCGAGTCCGCTAATCACTCGGTTTGTCGGTTCCTGCCTGGAGGGTCGAAGAAGGATGGGCACCGCAGGGCAAAGCCTTTTTCAAATCGCAAGCAACGCACTTTGGGACATGCTGACCCGCATGCGCTCCGACGCTGCCTCCGCGCTTGCGAGTCTTGGTGTCGAGCCAGGTTTCGACGGCCCACCGCTCAGCGGTCGCTTATTGACCGCCCTCCAGCCCAACGCCATCACGAGTGCCGATCCGGCTGTTTCGGTTTTTATCAACGCACTGCAGTCCATCCTTCCCGATATCAACACTCCCAATGTGGCCGTGACGTTGCACGGTTTCGACCCTGGCGGTGGCCAGGCGAGAAGCCTGGCCATTGTTGTCACGACTCCAGCCCCTGTGGTCACCGTGGTCGCAGCACTGACCTCCGCAGGCGCGCAGGGAATCGCATTCGAGATCGCCGCAGTGGGCGCGGGTACATTTGGGCCCGCGACCTTGAACCTCCTCAATAGCTGGATTCTTTCTATATCTGGAGATGTAGGTGGAGGCGCCCGGCTGCAACTGCCCCGAGGCGGCCCGGCTCAGGTTCTGGATGCTGGAGGCCCAGTCCACGCCAAGTGGTCGGTTCAACGCTCTGGAACGACTACCACTTTCGGTCCCGATGGCGGACCAAATCTGAAGATGCCCTCCGTGCAACTGAGCGCGGAAACCGCGCTCGACGGCGGCGGGGCGCCTACCATCAACTATGCATTAACACTGCCTTCGGCGAGTCTCGCCCTGGCACCGGCGTTTCTGTCGATTCTGGTCGGCAACTCGCTCACGCTCCCCGTGAATGTGGATGTGGCTGCGGATCCAGAAAACGGGCTGAGCTTTCGCAGTGGTGGCGTGAAAGCAACCATCCCGGTCAACCTTGACCTTCCCGGAATCGATATCAAGTCGGTGACCATCGCTGTCGAGGCACAGGGAAGCGGACTTGATTTCATCTTCGCGGTCTCCTTTACCGGAGGATTCGAGGGTTTGCCGGTGTCGTGCACCGTGGACGGACTGGGCGTGAAGTTTCCCGTGGCCGTAGGCTCGGGCGGCCTGGGCATCGATCCCGGCGGAGTGCAGCCCGCCATGCCTACCGGCATTGGGGTCGACCTCACTTTGCCGGTACTCTCCGGGGGTGGGTTTCTTGAGATCACCGGGCCGGGCGGGTTCGGCGGCGTCCTCGAACTCGACCTGATCGAAATTTCGATCGATGCCTTTGGACTGCTGCAATTGCCGGTAAACGGCCAGCCGCTTTCTTTTGTCGCCATCATCTCCGTAACCTTCCCGACTCCAGGAATCGAACTCGGCTTTGGCTTTTCTTTGAACGCGGTCGGGGGAGTGGTCGCGATCAATCGCCGCATCGATGCGCCTTCGCTCGAAGCCGCCGTGGTCGATGGCTCGGTGAATCAGCTCTTGTTCCCCGTGAATCCCGCAGCGCACGGCCCTGCCATCGTGGCCACGTTAGGGAAAGTCTTTCCGGCGGCTGATGGGCACCTGGTGATCGGTCCAATGTTGCAGATCGCCTGGGGCGGCCGGTTCCTGACGCTCTCCGTGGCCATCATCATCGACATGCCCAGCCCCTTCCAACTGGTCATAATCGGGCGGGTGCAAATGGTTTTGCCCGATCCCTCTGCGCCGCTGGTGCTCCTGCAGGCCACCGTGGTGGGAGTGTTTGAGTTCTCGCCATCCTTCAGCGTGATGGTGGTCGCCAGCCTCGAAGGTTCCTACGTTGTAGGCATCGCGCTCCATGGTGACATGTTGTTCCTTTTGCGGACCGGCGACGACGCTGCCTTCGTTCTGTCGGTAGGCGGTTTCCATCCCCGCTATACTCCGCCTCCCGGGATTCCAAGCCTGCATCGCATTCAAGTCGACATCATGCCCCCAGGCTTTCCGGGCCTGCGATCGGAAACGTATTTTGCTCTGACCTCCAACACGGTTCAGTTTGGTGCACACCTTCAACTCTGTGACGAGATCGCCGGCTGCGGAGTGGACGGCTGGTTCGATTTCGATGCCCTGTTCCAATGGGATCCGGTTTTCTGTTTCTCCGTGCACTGCTCCGCGGGAGTGGCGGTGCAGGTATTCGGCGAAACGCTGGCGGGCATTTCGTTTGACCTGACCGTCGAAGGCCCGGCGCCGTGGCACATCCATGGGACTGGATCCATCAGCCTGTTTCTGTTCAGCGCTTCTCTTGACTTCGACGTCAAGTGGGGACCGGGACCGCCGGCGTTGCCCCCTCCTCCCGATCTTGGACCCGTGCTGGCCGCGGCATTGGCAAACCCCGCCGCATGGGTCGGTTCGAAGCCCCAGGGAGATGACGCCATGATTACCCTCTCGCGAGGCGTCCAGGACGCTACCGAAGGGCACAAGGCCGTGCATCCGCTGGGCGGAATCGTAGTTCGGCAGCGCGCCGTTCCACTGGACATTGAAATCTCGCGCTATCAGAACAAACCCATTTCCCCCCAAACCTGGTCCATCGCCGCGGTTGAGCTTTCCCCCACCGACCCCGCCACGTTAGACAACCTGACCCAGGACAAGTTTCCAGCCGGTGAATTTCTCAACCTCACCGATGACCAGAAGTTATCTCGTCCCGCGTTTGAAAAATTCACGTCGGGCGCGGATATGACCCCGCAAGGCGTGATTTCAGACAATCTGCGCGCCGTCGATACCGACTATGAAGTCGTTCTCATCCCCAACATCATCCTCATCAATACCATCAACCTGCTCTTCGATCTATTCGCGGCGGAAGTCTTCCTTTCCATCGACGATGCTCATGCGCTTCCTTCGCTTTGGCAGTCAACGCTTCCGCAGTCGGTGAGCGTTCAGTCGGTCCAACCGCTCGCTGTTGCAAGTACCAGTACCATGACCGCGGCTCCTGGAATATCGGCGATGGGCGGATATACAGCTACTCTGCAAGCCGCTACGGCGCAGTTTGGGGCGGTGGGTCCGGCTTCCTCCGTGCAGGTCGTAGAACGCTGGGAGGTGACCGCGTGACCACTCGCTTGTTTTGCTCATGGGTTCGGCGCGGCGCCTCAGCCGGAATCACCGAACCCGACCCCGGCTCCGGGCCGCTCGGTGGACCCGCAACTTTTCAACCCAGCGTAACCCTGTCGCTCAACGGGAATAATCAGAATCCGATTCCCGGGCCCAATCTTCCCGTGGTGGGACCGGGGGCATTGATTGGCGTTCACGGAAAAGCCATCGTGCGGCCAGATCCGGCACATAATGCCACTGGAGTGGAAGACAATTTTCTGCCGCTGGTGGAAATGGCGCGGCCCGATCATCCGTGGCTATTCACTCCGGCGAAAGCCAATGCTCAGAATCGCCTGCGCCCCTGGCTGGTGCTGGTGGTAGTGGACTGGTCCCCCGACCTGCTTCAACCTGGATCGCCGCTGCCCACGATCACTGTGAACGATTCGCAGCTTCCCGACTTGAACGACTCGTGGGCCTGGGCGCATGCACAAGTTACGGTTGACGATCCTTCGACAGCAGCGGCGGCTCTCGACGCTCCCTTCGGGGGAAGCGCCATCTCGCGGCTATTGTGTCCGCGACGCCTGCAGCCAGATAGCTCTTACCTTGCGTGCCTGGTCCCGAGCACGCTGGCTGGAGTTCAAGCCGGATTGAACCTTGCTGTCGACCCGGGGTCCGGCGCATCGCTGCCCTGGAACGCCGGCGCTAACCAGGACGTCACGCTTCCGGTTTATTATTCCTGGACGTTTTCAACCGGAACCGATGGGGACTTCAAGTCCCTCGTCGCGCGTCTCAAAGGAGTAAGGCCGGAAACCATTCCCGGATTCGGCACGCGAACCATCGACATGTCGGCTCCATGGGAAAGCCCGCCGCAATTAGGGCCCGGCGTGACCATCGAATTGGATGGTGCCCTCTGGGTGGGCGTCAATCGCCCCGGCACATTCTCCGATTCCCAAGCGGCGTTTGAAAGCCGGCTCACGACGCTGCTCAATTTTCCATCGACGCTCAATCCCGCTAGTTCCAGCGGCGATCCCACCCTCTCCGCCGTAACTCCACCGATTTACGGAGGAACCCAGGCAGGCTTCAACCAGGTTCCTCCTGACGATGCGTGGCCCCGACAATTGAACATGGATCCGCGCAGGCGCATCGCCGCGTCGTTCGGCGCCAAGTATGTTCGGGACCGCAAGGAATTCCTGATGGCCCGCGCGTGGGACCAACTGGGCGCCGTGCAGGAAGCGAACCGATTGGGAGCGCTGGCGGAACTGGCTGCTGAAGTAGCCGACCGCCTCCACGCCCGCCACCTGGCAAATCTCACGACCTCGGAACTGTTCGCCGTGGCCGCACCTGCGCGCACCCGCATGCTGGTGCAGAGCGACGCCACCCTGCAGGCGCATACCGCGACCACTCCCCTTCCCGCTGGAGCAGGGACGGTGGCATTCACGCGATTCGCCAGGCCTTTGGGGCCCGTTGGGCGCCGTGCTTTTTCGGGATCTTTCACCACGACCGCTTCACAGACCATCGATGGGGCGGTGCGGGTTGCTCCTCCGCCGCTCAGCCTTGACGGGTTATCTTCCCTTGAAGTTCAGCCAGTGCTGACCCAGCTTTCAACGGATGCCACCGCGGTGATGGTTTCGCAAGCATGGAACAACATCACCACGGTCGAACAGACCATACAAATTCCCACCAATCTGCAGGACATCCACAGGATTCTGACAGCTCCGGTCTTAGCTACCGGCATCTCGCTTTCCGGCGGAACCCCCGTCACAATTCAGACCGGCGGCCTGATGCCGCCCGGAGACTCCGCTTCCCTCGCCACTACTGTTTTGAATGCTCTGGTTCCTTCCGGCGCTATCCTGCGACGGTTGGCGGATCGCATCCAGTTGCCCGAATCCCTGACAGGCATTGCCTCTCTTCCGCGGGTGATGGCGGGGCCCCAATTCCCGGCGCCGCTGGCATTGGCATTGATCAAGGGACACACGGAGTACCTGTTGCCCGGCCTGGGAAATTTTCCCGACGACAGCGTAACCCTGCTCGAAGCGAACTCCGCCTTTGTTGAAGCGTTCCTCGCGGGCGCGAACGGAGAGATGAATCGCGAGTTGCTGTGGCGGGAATACCCCACCGACCGGCGCGGCACACCCTTCCGCTGCTTCTGGCCCCGGCCCGATGGGCTTCCTGACATTCCTCCCATCAGCCAGTGGGCGCAGGGCAACGCCTTGGGTCAGAACATGAACGGCCAGGGAATCGACTGGTCAGCCATCCTGGTGCTGCTGGTCCGGGGCGAGATCCTGCGGCGCTTTCCACGCACAGTGGCCTATGCCGCCCCAGGCCGTATCGACGGAGACACGCTCACCCTGGACGACTCCATTCCGTGGACGCCGCCGGAGTTCCTGCTTAAGCTGGATTCGAATACGACAGCCTTCGCCTATCCCCTCACCGAGCAACGGGTTCGCAGCGATTTCGCCCACCAGAATGCCGGATTCTATTTCGTGTTCTCCGAACCGGTCACAGGGCCGAGGTTCAACTTCGACGCCGCACCCAATCCCTCTCCCGCGCTGTGGACAGATCTGGCCTGGGACAGCGTCCCGCAATCGCGCGGGTTTGCCATTGCGAGCCAGGACGTCCCACCGCCATCCGGCGAAAACGGCCCGGGAGCGGCGCGCTGGAACAACGATGCCGCGGATATGGGCCGTATCGCATTCTCTCGACCTTTCCGCGTCGGCTTTCACGCCGACGAACTTCTTCCCCCACCCTCTCAGAACTGACTATGGCCGACCTGATTGCACTGCGCGCACAAATCGTTTCTCAGACCGCCGCCTTGGATGCTGCTACCCAAACGCTCGAGGAGCTGCGCAATGAGCTTGAGAATGCGGGCGGAGATCTTCCGCCTCGGTTGCTCCTTGAATTGAGGTTCCGTGTCGGCGCACAGATGCGGCTGGTAAACCAGATGACCGCCGCCCTTTCCGCACTCCAGGCGGAATACAAGGCCGGAGTCGCAGCCGATCCGATGAACGCGACCGATGCCGGTCTTCCCCTCGTTCTTCTGCCCATTCGGATCGAAACCGCCTATCTGCCAGGTGCTGCTGGAACCGACCTCGTGATTCGCGTCTATCCCGACGACATCCATGTCGACTCCCATGAAACCGAACTCACCAATGCGGAATTGGCCTCGGGCACGCAGTATTGGCAGTCCGTGTGGGGGGCGGGTGCCAACGCCGACCGCTTGAACAACGCCTGGCATGCGATCCTCCAACAACTCAAGCCAAACCGTGCGGCCTGGGCGGTCGAGGTCCTGACGCCGTCCGTTTCACCTCCACCCGATGAAACTCCCATCGGCCAGCCTCAGCCCGTTCCACCGCTGCCGCAAGTTCCCACGCGGGCCGGCAATTTCACCCGGGCGGCCCGAACCACGCTTCTGCCCGATCATTGGCACTTTATCGCCTTCCGCGGCGGAGCCGAGCTCTTCAATGTGGATGGAACCCCCATACCCGATTCCTTGAATGTGAGTTTCGGACCCCCCGGAACCAGCGCCAATTCTTCCAACCTGCCGTTTGATGACGCCAGCCGATGGCTGGTGGATCTCGACGCCGCCATCGCGGCCGGCATGGCGGTGAGGATTCCGATGACGGGCCAGGACTTAAACGTCGATCAACTCTTTGTCCTCGGGGTAAGCTCCAGCGTAACGCCGTCCGACGCCGCCAGCCGCCTGGAATCCGCATTGGTGGCGCACCAGTTCACCAGCGGCCTTGATTTTCTGCTGCCCGGAACGCCCACCAACAACACGGCATCCACGCGCTCGGCGTGGGAAAGTGCACCGCAGCCGCCTATCCCCTCCGCGGTAACCGCTGCACGCGCAGCCTATCTACCGGGCAGCAATCAGAATGCCTCACTCGCGGCGAAGGCACTGGGCATCAATGGTTCCGCGGCTCTGAGCGCAACGCCCAATGGGCTTATCGACCAACAATCCGATGTCTCCCTCCTGCAATCGCAGCTCTGGACGGCCTTCGGCTCCAATACCCTTTCGAAGCTCTACACCAGTTGGGACATTCCCGCCGGACAGCCCCCTGCCAGCGGCGCCTGGGTGCTGCATGCCGACCTGCCCGGCGCCACGGTGATTCAACAACACCTCCAGGGGTGGATTCGCAGCCGCGGCACGCTGCCCGTGATGCGCGTCTCCAATCAGCCGTATGGGTTTCTTCCGACATCGTCGTTGGCGGACTGGGTTGCCCCTGCTGACGATCCTGTCGCCCCGTTGACCAACTGGCTGCGCACCTTTCGTCCGTATTGGCTTGCCGCCGCGCTGAATGTGCCCCGGGTCGTGGATGGAGATCCCAGCCCGGACGCGACCATCGTCAATATCCTCAGCCGCCAGCCGGTATCGGAAACGATCATGCTGCGCGCCGACGGAGACGACTTCGCTCCGGCGCAATCCGGGGCGCCGCTTCCTCCCGCCCCGATTCCCGGCATTAACATGTCGAGCGAACTTTTCCTGGCCGCTCCCGCCGACGCGGCCGTGCCTTCCCCTGTGCCGTTTGTGGCCGATCCCGTGATCGATCAGCAGTTCCTCACGGCGTTAGCCGCCCTGATCAGCGACAGCATTCAAGTGGTTACCGGCGTGTTGGATCAACAGGTCTGGGTGAACAAGTATGGCGGCCTCTTTGGAGTTGTCAACGGCAATAATCCAATGGCCAACCTGAAGCCGGATCTGTTTACCAGCATGATCAAGGATTCACTGACTGACCCTCTCCAGGGCAATCAGAGTCCCCTCGGAGCGATGATTTTCGGCGCCGTGGAATACCCGATTCTAAAAGAGAACCCGGATTTCCCGCAGCAGATTGCGGCCGCTTTGCCCGGGGCCAACGCGATCCTCGCGCAATTGCAACAGGTAGGGAAGATCGATCCGAGCGTGTACAGTCCAGCCCTGCGGGAAATCATGGATATCTTTTCCCATCGCTACGATGCATGGGTCACATCCATCGCAGCGCGCCGTCTGGACGAAATGCGCACAGCGAAACCCGCAGGCGTGGTGATCGGCGCCTATGGCTGGGTGGAGAACCTCTCCCCGCGCAGCGACCTGACCAGCGACCCCACGCCCCCGGCGGGATTCACTTCCGTATTCACCGTCCCCGACCAGACTTACATTCACGCTCCATCCCTGCACCACGCCGCCACCGCGGCGGTGCTGCGGGCCGGCTTCGAATCGCACGCCAATCAGGATGCGCTTGCCGTCAACCTTGTATCCAGCCGGGTGCGGGTGGCGGACTGGCTGGCTGAGGGCGTTCGCCATGGCCAAACTCTGGGCGCACTCCTCGGCTATCGATTCGAGCGCGGACTGCACGACGCTCAACTCGACGATCTGATTGAGGGCCTGCGCCAGGATCATCCCCTTCCGCTGCCCTCGCAGAACGACCTTGACGGCCCCGATCCCGCGAAAAGTTCAATCGCGGAGCGCAACGTCGTCAACGGACTGGATCTGTACCGTCAAAGGGCGGAAGTGGCGGCGCAATTCGCAAATACTCCGCAGGTGGGAGTCCTTCTGAATCAGCTTGTCGATGCGGTCGACGCTCTTGGAGACATACTGGTCGCCGAAAGCGTGCATCATCTGGTGGGAGGAAATCCGCTGCGCGCGGGGCTTGCCGTAGACACCATCGGGCGAGGAGAGTCGATGCCCGATCGCTTCGACGTCGTCCAGACGCCGCGAGGCGGGCGTGCCCTTTCCTGGCAGATTGCCGCCTTGCTTCCCGCCGATTTTCAATCCGATGGGACGGGATGGAACAGCAATCGTCCCAGGGCGATCGCGGAGCCGCATGTGGAAGCCTGGCTTCGCACCATGCTCGGGCCCGCGTCGCTTTGGAAGATCACGTGCTCGGTAATCTCCAACGGCGCGACCAGTGAGACCAGCATTACCCTCGATTCCCTCAACCTGTGCGCCACAGATGTAGTGATTGAAACCTCCGGCAGTCCATCCCTGCTGGAATCGCGCATAATCGACGCGATCGCCGCCGGCCAGCAGCAGGGCGCCCAAATCTCCGTTGAGCGTACCCCGGCTTCCGACGGCAGCGTGGGCTTTGGCGAGCTATCCGATTTCACCGCCCGGTTGCGCACGCTGCTTGCCAAGTCCTCCGCGCTGGGACCCCAGCATGTACAAGGCCCCGATTCTTCGCCGGGCCTGGGATTGAATGCGGGCGAACTGCAAGGCCGCGTAACCGCGCTGCAGTCGTCATTCTCGGCCGCGGTCGCTCAATTGAATACAGCCCAGCAGAATCTCGGCAACGCATCCTCTCCCGGTGACTTACAAACGGCGGTTGCGGCGATCCGGGCCGCGCTGGTCGTCCTTGCCGATCATGGAATACCGTCCGCCTATCCTGCCGCCGCCGGTTCTGACGTGCAAGCCGCGGCCAGTCAATTGGGATCGCTCGCAAGCGCAATCCTCGGCGTCGTAACTCCGCTGAGCGCGAAGACCGCGCCGCCGCCTCCTGCCGCCGATGCCGCGCCCTCGGATGTGGCAAGCTGGTTCAGCGAAACCGCTGCGTTTGTGCAGGCAATCATAGGCACCGTGGTTCCTGTCACAGCCACTTATCTGCTTCCGGCGTCGTCCGCGTTTGCTGCTTCGTTCGCGGCCGGCGCCGCTCCATCCGGGAGCGATGGTCCTGGCGTGATGGCGTGGTTACGCAGAATTGCACGCGTCCGCACCAATGCTCTGGCCATTCATGATTCGCTGCTGGCGGGCGAAGCGATTCTCGGTTCCAGTCCGCCCATCACGGTGGCGCAACTGCCCGTGACCGCGGGCGAAGCGTGGATCGCTCTGCCCTATGCCGACGGTGTTCCGATTCCCAAGGCGCGCCTGTCGACTGTGGCTTTGACTCCCGCGCCCATGGATGGGACCGCCGAGTTTTGTGGAATTCTGTTTGACAATTGGACCGAGCAGCTTCCCGGAGTGACAAGCGTCGCCTCCGGGACGACAGGCTACGAAACGGCGGAAGTGACGGGGCTTTCCTTCCAGTTCGATACGCCTGACGCTTATCCGCCGCAGGCGGTTCTGCTGGCGATCGCCCCGGACCCATCGACCGGCTGGTCGCTCGACATCTTGCTCGACGTGGTAAAGGAAACTCTGGAAATGGCAAAAATTCGCAGTGTGGATCTCGGCGATTTGCCGCGGCTGGGGCGGGTTCTGCCCGCCCTGCATACCATGGGCAATGTCGATGACATGCTGCATACAGCGGGGATGTAGTCATGAGCTGGAGACTGGAACCGTCGCCCCGAAGCGTGGGCATTGAAGAGGGACTCGCAGCGCGGGTGCACGATCCCTTGTGGCTGCTGGCGCGGCAGTGGCAGCTCGGCGAATTCAACGGCAAGGATGCCGGCACGCCGGCCATTGTCCAGGTTGCCGGCAATACCACCGCAGTCAATGCGTGGCGGGGCGCGAGTCAAACCGCATGGTCTTCTCTCGATGCCGGTCTCGTGCCGCTCGATTCACTGGTGGAACCGGAAGACCGTCCCACGCTCGACCTGCGGGAGCGCATCGAATCGGGAGCTGCTTTTCTGCGCATGCTCGCGGCGTCCGGCCTGGAGCATTATGCGGCCGCCTTTGTTACCGCGCACGCCTTCGATTCCACTGCTTTGGCAGACCCCGCCTTTCAGTCTGACCTGATGTTGATGGCAGTGGCGCGACGAACCGCCGATGGCCTTTTGCTGCATCCAACGGCGGTGCTACTGGCAGCCGGAAGCCCCGGCCCCGTCCAGATCGATCCTGGCGATGTAGCGGCAATCCAGACGGTCGCGACTGCGTGGCTTGCTTGGTACACAGACGAGTTGGAGCCCGCCCCGGGCAGCGGCACCGCTGTTACATGGCAGGACAACCGCCTGGAATACGGGTTTTCGGTGTCAAGTTCAGCAGCGGGAGGAACCGTCCTGACCGCTGCCGCATACCTCGGAGACGGGCTCGATTGGTTCGACTTCGATATCGATCCGTCTGCCGCGTCCGGCCCCGCGGCGGCAACCATCGGCGTTTCCAGCAGCTCTGTCCCCACTCCGATTCGCTACGGCGGCATGCCCCTGCCACGCTTCTGGGCCATGGAAGATGCGCAAAGCGATCTGGGCTCGGTGGAAGCCGCAGCCAACGATATCGGCCGTTTGCTGCTGGTGGAGTTTGCCACCGTATACGGCAACAACTGGTACGTTTTGCCGATCAAGCTTTCCGCAGGCAGCCTGACCATCCTGGATTCAGTGGTTGTTAGCGATGTCTTCGGACGCAACTTCCTTTTGTCGCGGGCTGGAGCGAACCAGCCGCAGTGGAACCTCTTCTCCCTCGACACTATCGGGGGACAGTCGCATCCCGCCCAAAACGCCCTGTTCCTGCCTCCCACCGCGGGACCGCTCAGCGAGAGCAAGGCTGTGGAATCGGTGTTGTTCCTTCGCGATGAGGTTGCCGACCTTGCCTGGGGCGTTGAAGGCGTGGTGGAGGACAGCCTGGAGCGCGTGAAGGATCGACGCGCCGCATGGACAGGACACCGAAGCATCACTCCTGGAGATGCTGCGCTTCCTTCGTATTGCGTGGAAACCATCGTTCCCGATTATTGGATTCCGCTGGCGCCTGAGCAATTGCCCGACCAGAAATCGATTCGACTTCGCATGGTCCCCATGGAAGCGGACGATGGAGGAACGCCTCGCTTGATTGAACCGCAAGGGCTTCTCCTCGCGCCCAATGCCGATGGAAGCAGGCTGTGGTTGTTCGATGAGGAGGTGCCTCGCGAAGGCACGCAAGTGGACCGGGTGCACCGCTATGCGCGATGGCTCAACGGACGCAGCGTGACCTGGACCGCCCGCTGCCGTCAAACCGGAAGCGGCGAACGATCGAGCGGCCTGCGGTTCGACTTTCTCAATCCGGAATGACGCTCGCCCACGGCGATGCTAAGTGTTGCGCCCTGTCCTGAAGCCGCGATCTGAAAACAGTAGCTTCGCGATCGCCGCAATGATCTATCTTTTTTTTATCTTTTGCCGAGTTAGAACGAGACATCTTTTAACACTTTTCGGTTGCTTAAGACCTTTCTGTCGTTTATGCTAGCTCAATTCTTATGTGGACCGATGCGACCATTTCCCCTGATTGGATCGATTGGATCAGCACCAATTACAAGCGTGGTGTAGACCTTGGCAGGATCCGCGATATCCTCGTCGACCGCGGGTTGGAGCGTACTTTTGCCGACCGTCAAGTTGACCTGGCAATCAGCACGGTGAAACGTCAAAACGGACATGCGCCTGACGGTCAGGCCAGGAAGCTTGAGTCCTTCATGGCCGCCTATTCTGCGCTGCGGTCGCAGTGTAAGTTGACCGGCGTCGATCGCGAGAACACCCTGACAGGTGAGCAGTTTTTTCGCTGGTACTACGCGACTAATACACCGGTTGTCCTTCGCGACCAGATGAACAGCTGGCCCGCACTTGATAAATGGAGCGTCGACTACTTCCAGACCTATTACGGCAATGAGAGGGTGGAAGTAATGTCGGGCAGGAATTCCGACCCTGCCTATGAAATTAATTGCGCCCAGCACAAGACCAGCATGCGCATGAGCCAGTTTGTGGAGATGATTCGATCGGTCGGAGAGACCAACGATTTCTACATGGTCGCCAATAACCGCTCTATCGAGGGCGGCAACCTTCGCTATCTTCTCGACGATATCCGCTTCTTCGATGGAATTCTCGACGCGGACAATGCGGCTTCAAAACTATTTCTCTGGTTTGGGCCCGCCGGCACCGTAACTCCCTTGCATTACGACGTGATGAATGTCCTGCTGGCGCAAGTTATGGGAAGAAAAAAAGTCACTTTGATCCCTTCGTTCCAGACACCGCTCATGTATAACGAAGTGGGCGTCTACAGCAAGGTCGATCTGGACGCACCGGATTATCTCAACTACCCCAATTTCAGGAAAGTCACGCCCATCGAAGTCTATCTCGAACCGGGCGAAGCTCTCTTTATTCCCGTCGGTTGGTGGCATCACGTGCGTTCGCTCGATGTCAGCATCAGCGTTTCCTTTATCAACTTCGCGGTTGGTAACTCATATCAGTGGAACGAAGAGCCCACTAAACAGTAACTCCCTTCTCATAACTGCCAAAAGTTTAAGCCTGCCGGCCGTTCCATCGACGCACTACGATTGATCAATCCAGAGGCGGATCGACTCACGGAACGCTCGAGATTGTTTCCGAAGGATGGAGCCCATCATGGCCAGATCCAAGAATCGCAGCCAGGTTGTTTCCCGCCCGTTAACTGAGACCCTGGTGGAGCAGATCGCTGCTCTCCATGGCCTCGAGGACGAGTGGCTTAAAGAGCGCGCTCGAGGAGATGCGACCTTGAGCGAACGCCTGCTGGACGATGACTATCGCGGATCCAACTCCGACGGGGTAATTCATTCCAAGACCGATTTCCTCAATACGATTCGCTCCGCCGCGAACGACTCCGCGGAAGGCGAACACTCTGACCAGGAAATCCAGATCATCGGCGATGTGGCCCTCTCGCGCGGCGTCGCGACCATCCGCAATGCCGGGCGCGCACATTCCTTCCGCTACCTTCGCGTCTTTGTAAGGCACCACGATCAGTGGCGTCTGCTGGCATCGCAATCCACGCGGCTTGGCGCGCGATGATGGGTGGCGTTCTCTATTGCGCCGCGCCCGGATGGGCTGGTGTCTGGCATCGATTCAGAACCCTGAATAACGTACAGGCCTTTGTGAAGCATTCAGGATTCCGCCCATGTTATCTGTGGGGCGTGAGCGAAGGCGTGTCGAACTGCACATTCGAAGAACTGCTTTCTCCCATCCCTGGGTTCAAAGTGATCAATGTGCCGCAAGCCGAACTCGCGCAGCTCGAACGGGACTATCGGAAAGCAGACAACGTAACCTTTCGCGGCGAGAAGTTTTCGGTTTATCGCAGGGGAGTTCCCAAGCCCAAAACATTGGCTTTCGATCTGTGGGGAGACTTTGCCGAATCGACCGCTTTGACGCGTGAGGTGCCGTCCCCCTTGCGGACCATCGTTCCCGTACGAGCGACACCGGCGGATAAGTTAAAAAGGGAGGCCGAGTCGCGTATCCGCGACTGGGATATTCGCCGGCGCATCGGCATTCGAGTAAGAGTGACCGAGAACCCGACAGACGGGCGGAGTTTGCGCCGGAAGCAAAACGAACTGGACAACGCCATCAAGGCCATCATCCGCATGCCATGGTGGGTGCGGGTCTTCGTCGTCACCGACTCCGGGTATGTTCAGCAGATGCTCGCTTCGCATTTCAGGGATATTCGTTTCATTTCAAAAAAGTTCGCCTTGAACGAATCCGGCCGCGGGTACGTAAATCGAAACGATGCCGCGGCCATGCGCACCTTTATGATTGAGGTCACCTGCCTCCTGGCATGTTGGAAGATCATCAACTTTGGGGGATTTCTGAACGAAGAACTGGCTCAATCCAGGATCATCGAGCCATCTCACGATCCGAAGCTTCTTTTATCGCTTGCCACTGAACTGGATAAACCGCGGCGGAGGTAATTGTACGGATATGTTATCGAGCCCGAAGAGAGTGGTGGTATGCGCGACGACGCCGGGTAGCGGCGTCCGTCATCGCTTCATGGCCCTGTCAGCCTTGAAGCATTTTGCCGATCGATTCGGCTACTCGGTGTGCATGTTGTGGGGCGTCACGCGCGGCGTTGCGTTCTGCCAATTCGAAGAACTCTTCGCGCCGCTTCCCGGTGTGCGCATCGTGAACATTTCCGATGCCGCGCTAGCGGGAGTGGCCGAGTGCGCGTACAAGAAGCAGACAATTACTTTTGGCAGTCAGCCGCTTCCTCTTTTTCGCCCGGATCAATCAGGGTGGAAGCGGCCAGACCGATTCTTTTCCTGGGATCTTCCCGGGGCATTCGCTCTCGCTCGCGAGGTGGGCAGCCCCTCGAAGCATCTTGTTGCCCCCGTGAGCCCTCCCATTCAGGAACGTGTGGCAAAGTATGTTCGTCGCCATGGGCTCGAGAGCCGTCTCGGCATCCGCGTTCGCGTGGAAGAGTACAGCGAGCGAAATCGCAAGCCCCATAGGATTCAGCGCGAACTGGATGAAGTGCTGACTTCGATCATCCGGCTTCCGTGGCATTCCAGGGTATTCATCGCAACGGACTCCCAATACATACAAACTATGCTTGCTTCTCACTTCAACGACGCGCGATACATCGAAAAGCAGTTCGATTTGAGGCAGAAAACCGGAAATTACGTGCATCGCCAGGACAAGCGGGCCATGTTCACATTCCTGGAAGAGGTCGATTGCCTGTGCCGCTGCAGAAAAATTATCAATATTGGTGGATTCCTCAACGAACGATCAGTTCAGACAAAAATCATAAGTGAGCCTTATACCGACGCCATATCCTGGACCCGGGCACCGGCCCGCAATCATCGCATCGCCTCCTGAGTTCGCCCTCAATTTACAAGTCGAGTTACACCGGCGTCAGACGGGGTGGAAGAGATCTCGTGGCCGCGCAGCATCAACTCCCGCGCCAGCCATCGCCCACCCTCGCGCAAGGCTATTCCCTGCGGGATCTTGACTTCAGCGAGAATGGATCTGGGTACGCTGATGCAACTCTCCGGGATGTCCTTCCAATCGCACGTCACTCCGCCCTCGGATGCTTCTCGGTAGCGTGCGTCGGGGATCGAGTGAATTTTCATCGCGTCGTAGTCAAGGGGAGGACAGAAAGGATAGAACTTTTTGCCTGGATAAAGGCGCTGGGAGCTGAACGCAACTACGCTGCTGCCATTGAATCTGGCGTGCTCCTGCACTACTTTGCGCGCCGGCACACAGCGGCTGTCGAGAAGCAGCACACGAGGCGCGCGGCAATGCGAGGCATAGTGTTGCACTTCATGGCTCAGCAGTCCGCGTTGAGACTCCGCAGGCAGAATGTAATGCAGCTTGAGTCGGTTGGAAAAGGTGGCGACCGCGTCGCGAATGGAACTATCCCGCGAATAATCCATCACGACAACGTCAAAGGCTGCCGGTGCAACCTGCTCGCACAGTCCTTCCAAGGTCCAGCGCAGGCGCTGCACGTCGGGAATAAGATTGATCAGCAGTATCGATAAGTCAGGTTGCGTCGTGCATGGCCTGGCCGGACGCTTCTTCTTCCAGCTCAGCGCCCAATGGTGGATTCCGTATGCATGTGGGAAACTTTCATTGCGTCTCCACCTTTCGTGCCACTGATAAGGATAAAAGATTTCGGGCGGAAATCGTTTGACGTCGCGATGGCGCCGGAGAACCTCATTGAGGTAGTAGGGGCCCGACTGCTTGATGGAGGGAAGACGCGAAAATTGGGGCACGCGTCTGGAAAGGTCCGCCACTAACCCGCGCAGGAATGGGTGACCGGGAACGGCTCCGATGATGGCGTTATTCGCAAAGCCCCGGGACTGTTCGCCCACGAAACAGGAAACTCCATCCAACAGCGGTTCGATATTCTTCTTGCACTCGAAATCAGTATCGATGTAAACGCCGCCATGGTGCAGCAGAATCTCGTAGCGAAGCACGTTGGCTTTGCCCGAGTGCGCGCGGGACTTCTGGAAAGCCTCGGCATTCGTCATTCCGTGCAGCGAGGCGTCCGTCCAGGTGTGCAGCGTCCACCCGGGATGCAGGACCTGCCAACTCTTTCCGAACTCTATGAATTCCTTTGGGAGGGGCCGAGTCCCGAGCCAGATGCGATGAAATCTTCGTGGTATGAGAAGCATCAAATTAGCCTGCCCTCACTTGTCGCGTCTGATGTCGCACCGCTGCGGAGATCCGCCTGGTTTCGATAGCAAGAATCTGCCGGTCTGCCGCACTTACCCCCGCCGCGCAGTTAGTCCGGATGGTCGCCGCAAGTTGCGATGATGTTATCTCTCCATTCAAAAACTGCCGATAGGATGCAAAGCACGACTTATATAGCACGCGCTGAAACGCCGACTCGCGCTTGGCGTCGGCTGACCCCACGCCCGTGAGCTTGCCATGGGTAAGCGACTCAGAACGCAAAAGGCGGTAGTACAAGCCCTCAGGCACATGGGATATGCGGCCGATCATCAGGATGAGGTTGGGGACCAGTGTATCGTAATTGATTTTGAGTCCGCCATAATAGCCGCCGATCGCCCTCAACGAATCGCTGCGAAAGAGACCGTGATGCGGGGCGCGATACTTGAACGCGGAGGTAATTCGGTGGTGTATCACGAAATTTCCCGCATCCGCCTCATGCGTAGCGCTCCGCCAGCGGATCTCGACAATCCGCTGCCCTCTCCCGTGCTCGATGAATTGCGGCGCAGCGGAAACCGAGAAATCGGAGCGATCTCTCTCCAGTGCGCCGAGCAGGCGTTCAACTCTTCGGGGCGCGCTCCAGTCATCGGCATCCTGAATGAGGAGATAGGGCGTGTTACATGCGTCAAGAACCGCGGCGGTTACAAAATAGGGTCCGCGGTTTGCTGCCAGGTTACAGCGCACCAGGCGAGCGTCCGTAATATCGCGCAGCATCGGCCAGGGCGGGTCCGGATCTCCGTCGTTCACAACCACTACGGTCAGGTCGCGATGCGTCTGTGCGAGCAGGCTGAGCACCGCCCTGCGGATATAACGTTTGCAGCGATAATAAGGAATGCATGCCGTGATGCGCCGATCAGGACGTTGGGAAATCATGAGACCCTTACCCTGTGGTTTGAAGTTACGGAGCCGTTACGCGATCTTTGCAGCCCGAACCTTTCGACGAGCGCTTCGAATCGTCCCGGGAAAGCCCGCCTCAGCAATTCGCGACGAGCCCACACATCGCCGGCCCATACGCGGCGAATCGACTTTTCGAAATGCCGGGGCGCAGAAGCCGCGTAGTATTGGAGCAAACGCAACACCTGCGGCTGATCCAGGTACAAAAGTCCGAAGCGCAGGTAGTTGTGGGTTTCAATGGCGCTTAAAGCATCCAGAAAAGGCTTTCGTTCTGAGGGCGGACGGAAGCGATGGCGAAGCACCAGGTCGGGCGCCACAACAATCTCCGCGCCGCTCAGCCAAAGCCTCACGCTGAACTCCGGTTCCGCAGCTCCATACATGGGCATTGCCGTGTCGTACCCGCCTATCTTGCGAAACAAAGCGGTTGGCAAGACAGTGCCAGTGCATGGAGAAATGGGAACATAGCCGCTGAACGCGTTGGGGGTTCTCAGCCAATCGAATCCCATGGAAGCCATGTGCAAGGTTCCACCGTAGCCGCGAAAGGGCGAGTCAACATCGGCAATGGTGGCGCAAAGTGCGCGATTGCTGGCAATGCGGGCGCGAATCGGGAGATCCCATCCCGAAGGGAAATGTACGTTGGCGTCGGTGATGAAAAGAATGTCGGCGCGGGCCGCAAAGCCGCCGCGATTGCGAGCGAAGGGAATTCCAGACCATCGGTCGAGCCGTATCACCGTTATTTGGACCCGATCCCCGCCCCATGAATAAGCGGAGGGCAATACGTCACAGCAACCGTCTGACGACGCATCGTCTACAAGTACGATTTGAATGGGAAACACGGACGATCGGCCTTGCACGATGGAAGATACAGCCGCAAGCAGCCGGGGTCCCTCATTTCGAACCGGGATCACGAAACTGACCTGCGGCTTCTCAACGGATTGCATGGATCGCGCCTCCGTCCGCAAAGTTAAGCCTTTGCGTTCTCACCCTTCGAGGCGAGAGCAACAACGGAGACGGCGCCGGCTACAGCGACAGCCCCCGCAACCGCCGCTAAAGACACGATCCCTGTGAGAGCCACTCCGTGACCTGCGCGCGCCTCGGTGGCCATGGCCGGCTGCTCGATCACGACCGGAACAGATACAGAGGCGATAGTTGGCGAGGATGCACTTGGGGTAAATAACTTTTCCGCGAACCGGGACACCAAACAGCCCGCGGCGCTCAGTGCTTTCATTTCAGGATCGACAAGCTTAGCCACCCGGACAATGGCCTGAGGATCCTTGACGAGATTTTTGAGCAGGCCTGGCTGCTTCACCAGGCCTGCTATAAGTGATTTCACTTCATTCATCATTTGTCCTTGCTGATGGCAACCGCCGCGATGATGCCAGTGGCAGCGACCATTCCCATGACAGCGGCGAGTCCAACGACGGCAACCACGGCCACCGATTTGTCTGATCCCATGATTTGGCCAATGATCGGAGCCGGTGCGGGCGCCGGAGGCGGCGGAGTGGGGCGGACAATCGGCGGAGGTGGTAATTCCGGAGGAGGCAGCGGCGGGAACTCGAGCGCAGGCCCCTGCGAGTCCGTCGACCCGGATGGTGTGGGTGTCGGTGTTGGCGTTGGAGTGGGCGTTGGGGTCGGATGCGGCGTCGGCGTAGGCGTGGGATGTGGAGTCGGCGTTGGAGTCGGGTGCGGCGTTGGGGTCGGGTGCGGCGTGGGCGTTGGCGTCGGCGTCGGATGCGGAGTGGGTGTTGGCGTCGGTGTCGGCGTCGGATGCGGAGTGGGCGTGGGCGTTGGCGTCGGCGTCGGATGCGGAGTTGGCGTGGGCGTTGGCGTCGGCGTCGGATGCGGAGTGGGCGTTGGCGTAGGTGTCGCCGGCCCAAGCGCCTGTAGAAGCGCGGCGCCTTTGGGAGAGCCTAAGCCTGTGCAGGCATCCCATCCGGTGCCGGCGTGGTAGAGACCGCCCTGGCCGTTGCTGTCGTTATCTCCCTGTGTAATGTCGCGGAAACCTACGCCGCTTACGCTGGATTGATAAATCTTGGGATGAAGGAAACCCACCGGCCCATTGAGGCTCTGAGCAAAACGGGCAATCAGCCCGGCCCAGAGCGGCGCCACCGCGCTGGTGCCGCCCACAACCTGGTTTTGTCCCTTCACCAGAATCTGATATCCGGTGTCGGGATCGGCATCTCCAGCTACGTCCGGGACCCCGCGGCCCGCGCCCGACCCCGAGGGACGAGCTGGTACGGTTACGCCCGATTGATACGTCGGCTGCGAAAAGAAAGTGCTCACGCCGCCGCCCGTGCCAATTCGCACGGGGTTCCCATTCGCGTCGGTGGTTAGCGAATTCCATACCGTTTCGCTGGTGATTGAGCTTCCGCTTCCCACCAGATTGGTTCCCCCGCAACTCAGAGCGTGAGGCGCTGACGAGGGGAAATCGACCTCCAGGCCGCTGGTGCCATCGAACGAGCCATTGTCTCCGGCCGCAAGGCAGACCGGGATGCCCAGATTCGCTGCGTCCTGGAAGGCTTGTTCGAAAGCCACCTTCGACTGGCTGGTGAAACCTCCTTCGGGACCGCCCCAACTGATGGAAATCGCCGCCGGCTTGGGAGTGGCCTGGATGGCCTGGTTCACCGCCTTGAGCCAGCTCGCGTCAGAGTTCTGCGAAAAGTAGACAACCTGCTTGGCGCGGGGAGAAATGGCTCCCGCAACCTGGATGTCGAGCGCAACCTCATCATCGGCATTCAACTCCGGATGATCCGGAAGATGCTTGTTGATCTGATTCGTCTGGCCATCAATCAAAACAGCTTGCACAGAAGGTACGGGCAGGCTGAGCCCTTGAAAATAAGTGGTGATATCAGACTGCAGGAATCCGCCATCCAACTCGATGATTGCGATAGTCTGGCCGGAGCCGTCGAGGTGCTGGGGAAAACTGTAAAGCTGTCCCACGGCAACCGGCGTAAATGAATTGCCGGACGCTAATGCTCCTCCGGATCTTGGCTTGCGAAAGTGAGGCCTCGCAGCCGGACGGTTGTCCAGCCCGAGCACGGCCTGGATGATTCCCGCCAGGTTCTCAGGAATCGTGATCGCTCCTTCGCGAACCCGGTGGACGGCGTCCCCTGACTTGGCGTCTTCAAGAACCACACCGAACGCGCGGCTGAGATCTTCGATTTTTCCGTGAAGTTCTACCGTGCGCGCAGCGGCATTTTCCTCGCGCGGCTGGAGGTTGTATTGCTTGGCGAACTCGCTTACCACAAGAAAATCGCTCGCGCTCGCGCCATGTTCCGAAGCATATTGTTGACGGTCCGCAATTCTACTGTCCTGTTTGATCGGGACCACCGGGTTTTTACGGCGCAAGACCACGAGGACGTGGGCATCTTGTGATGGGTCGGTGGGACCGATCTTCTGCAGGTTCTTTGCAGGTTGCTTTTCGCTTCCTGGCAACACAACTCTTGGGGTCGGCATTCTTCGCTCCTGAAGCTGCACCGTTCAAGGTCAGCCCGATCATGGGATGGATACAAGGGGATGAGCTGTCCGCTGACAAGTCAGCCAGTGTTAGGTTCCCCTCCCCGGGGATTTGAAATTTCGAAAGAACTCCTCCGGATTTGATTCGGCACCAAAGGGTCTCGATATCACCGTCAGACTTCCCTTGAAAAGAAGACACGGCAAATACGCATAACAACGGAACCGCCTAACGAAGGCACAAAAAACCGCTATGAATCGTCTCCAACAGTGGAGGAAGAAATCGATGGCGAATATTCTACAAAATGCGAGAATGCGGGGAAGGCCCTGAACGTACACTCGCATAGCGAGCATGCGGCGGGCTAGGTTCGGATGCAACTCTGGGGATCAAATACACTACGCGGTCTCTTTGGGACCTGTGTTACAGCGAACAACCATCTGAAAGCAGGATTCGCTAGCTGTCAAGTTAAATTTGATGCTGACGGCCGGGATTGTCACAAGGTTATAGCTCCGACTTATACGAGCGGAACAATAACGTTACAGTGGTTAGATACCGCGACCGAACTCGCGCGCTTTTCGTTGACACTTCCACCACTCGCCGGCACACTCGCTGCACCTCCTCTGACTACCTCCAATTGACAAATTTGACATTCAACGACGTTGCCCAGACCCGTAAGACGAACTCCGCGACCAATAAGGAGCCCGAGCCAATTTCTTTATGGTGTGCCTATCTCACCCATCGTTTCAATTTCTGCTTCGCGGTTCTCGCTTCTATGGGCTGAAAATGCTTGCCCCTGCCCTGCCAGTGATCGGAAAGGAGCGTCGTTTGGAAAGCGCGTGTAAAGGTGTTTGGGAAAGGGGAGGCAACTGGGTTGGGTCTGATCCGCGGGAGTTCCGTCAGCGGGGCGGGGAACAGACGGAGTCAGCGCATGAACTGCCGTGGGTCGCGTTCATGGGCAATTTGAACATCCTTGCGACTTTTCCTGTCGCAAAGGTGGCGTGGCACAAGCCTGAACGTTCGAAATCATGCGGTCAGCGAGCTAGAAGGTATAGGAAACCCCCACCATCGGAACTGTCGAGGCGCGTAAGCCCCCGTCATTGAGCTTGAAGAGCGCATTGCCAATAATCAGCAGATTCGCGCCCGGCCTGATCTTCAAGCCGGCCGATCCATCGGTGGCGTTGTATGATTCGGTCGCGGTATTCAAAGTGTCATGCGGCTGTCCCGGTTTGACTGGTTGACTCACATCGCAGCTGTTCGGGTCACATTCTCCCAGGTCCACGAATTGTGGGCGATTCTTCCACACGACTTCCGCTCGAGGCACTTGCTGGCCGACCAGATCGAAGGCCGCCGTGATTCTCTTAGTCAACCACACGTCAGCGCCGCCCGTGTAAGTTATTGCGCCGGGAACCCGATCCTTGCGCCCCGTATTGAGGTCGCCGCCGATGACTGAACTTCCATTGGCTTGATATCCAATCAGAGCATGCGGTGAGACTCTGGCCCTGTACGACCACACCGCGAACGGCCTGATTCCTGCCGCGCCCACCCCTAGAAAGTTCTGCTGATCGCCAGTCGGCAGGCGTAGATCCACTCCCCAGCCAACCGCGGCCCGTTCACCTTTCCAGACCGTTCCCTTCGCTCGCAGAGTGAGGTCGCCGATCCCAGAGGCGTTTCTGGCATCGCTGAAGGTGCTGCTATAACAAGGAAATACATTGTGACAATCTTCGCGGGTCGGGTTGAAACCATAAAAATGCTTTGTCGATTGATTATCGTTGTAGATGATTTTGCCGCTGGAAATTACCGACATCCGTATGTTTTCGACCGGAAGGGCCAGGGAGAGGTCAATCTTGTTGGTTAAACCGAAGGTAACAAAAGTGCTGACCTGGTGCACCTTCAGGTCAACCTGGTTTTCGGTTTCAATCAAGTCGCGGATAAATCCGCATTCGCCGAAACTCGTCACGACCGCACTACCATCGCTTCTCGTGATCTCAGTATTGGAACTCGCCGAACAAGTCGTACCGAAGACCGTGGTACTATCGTCCGCCTGGGATAGCGCGACTGGGAGATCCTTCATGCTTTGGCCATCAATGCGGTCGAATTTGAAGTATTGATAGCTGAAACCAACAGACAATTTGTGTCTTCCTATCGTTTCCGCACGTTCGCCATAGATCGGTCCAAGACTGTCGGTCGAGGAGACGAATACTCTGGCCGATGGATCCCACGAGAAGGTAAGACCGGACGACGGGGAGGCGAGCGGCAACAGCGCGGATTGCCGGGCGATCGATGATTCAAGGGGTGTCAGCTTTTCCACCAGGAAATCGGTTGTAAATTGCCCGGAATCGCCGTACCTCACCGCCGCACCGAGACCGTCGATTCCATAGATCTGCGGTATCAGACAGATCAGCTTGTCGCTCTGTATCCCGGTTGGACAGGTTTGGGCAAACGAACACAGGCAACCGAATATCGCCAGGATGAAAGAAAGAACGGCGCGTATAGGCATGGGGAAAACTCCCGATCTCGCGGGGGAATCCGATGCCGCTCAGCTAACATACAAAATTGAGTTTTGACGCCAGATTAGGGGGCCCGCGCTTGATTCCTGATTGGACTGCAAGCTGATAGTGATCCAAATGCCATATCGTTACAAGGAAAGACGCACGAAGTTTACAAAGTTTACAAATTCAGACCGAGCAGACATCCCCGTCTTACCGTGAGCGTGATATTTGCGCGGCCCGTGAAGACTATCTCACCAGGCTGACAACCCATGCACCGTTTTTCTTCTCAAGATCGAAAGAAATTGGACTCTCCGGCGATTTCTGGGGGCTGCCGTTCTTGGGAACGAACTCCTGGGAGGACTTCGCGGTCACCGTGGCGCGGCCTCCGCTGGCCTCGACCTTTCGTTCTGTAACTCGCATCGTCACGGAGCGCGCGTCACGAAAGTAAGTTTCGATCGCTTTCCGGGTCTGCGCGGGTGCGCTCGGCCATATCTGCCATAGGGCATCGGCATCGCGCTTGTTATATGCGTCAACGTAAGAGTCGATAACTCCGTTGATCGCATCCCGATCCTTTGGTAAGTCCCCGCCGGGTACGGCGTGAGTTTCCTGCACCGTCGTGATGTTATTCGAAGGCACGTGCCACGCGGCCAGCTGGTTCAGAATCTCTCCGCTCTTAGCCTCAATCCCATAAGTCGGACCGCTGGCCGTATGCATCCCCAGAAAACTCCCCAGCGCGTCAAAGACAGGTCCGCCGGAATGGCCCTCCGCGAGCGAGTTATCGCGGCTCGTGATGAAGTGGTGAATGTCTCCCGTGGGGGTATTCAGATTCTGCACGGTCCCCGACGCCATGCTCCAGTCACCCGCCGCGGGGTGGCCGATCACATGAACCGGCATCCCCAGGGTCGGGTCCCGGCGTACCAGCTCGCGCATGCCTGAAGGAAGATCGCCAACCGGCACCAGCACAATCGCGAGATCGAGGACTGGGTCATAGTGCTCGAACACTGTGGCGTTGTAATCGTGGGGGCTGTCGTGAAATCGAAGCTGAACCGAGCGCACCCGCGCGTCATCCTGAATCACGGCGTGACAGGCGGTGATGAAATACGCGCTCTGCCGGTCCTTGCCGACGAATACACCCGCCGCCGTCTCTTCCGTCGACTGGAGCGCGCGGTGGATACGTAATTTGACGACCAGTTGCATCTGCGCGTCCGCACTCTCCATCTGTCCGTGCGCGGTTCCGTGCAGGCACAGCAGGGACAGAACCACTGCGGCGATATAAGTCCTCAGCGGCACTGTCATTTCTTGCCCAGGGCGCCCGCCTTTTCCAGAATTCCCAGCAACAGCCCGGCGATCGCCGGGATTGCACCAAACAAACGAGAGGAGTTGCTTAAGCGATCGAATGCCGAGGGCATAAGCGTGCGTAGATCGTTGGGTCCCGCCCCCGCCAGTATCTGGCGCACGTTCCCATGCAGACTAAGCTGGATTCCATCCTTTACCGTAAACTGGCGTAGATAGAAGCCGGATTTCGGAATCACCACCAGCAAGTCGGCGGAGTTTGCTGTCGCTTTCTCATTCACATCTTCAAAAGTTATCTCCGGCGGCTCAATCAAAACGCTTTTCTCTTCAGAGGTTCGCGGATCGACTTCAGAAAAACGCACTTCGCCCAGGATAGGAATCTGGGTATCTCCGATTTCCGAATGACCCTGCACCGCGATGTCAAATCGCGTATCTATTGTGGTGGCCAGGAAGATAGAGTCGCCTCCCTCGGCCCCAAAATGGACCTCCACATTTTCGGGCGGCCCACCATTCGTCCGCAATCCGATGCACTCCAGTCCAGATTCCAAGCCATGCGCATTTGGCAGGCTTGAAAGCGAATCATTGATTGTGCCATGGGACTTCACGCTGAAAGAGTCTGTCTTCGAACTCTCCAATGTTTCTATAGTGATTACGGCGGGTTCGCGGACTTCCAGGGCTTGGCTCCGGACCAGGTACAACGAGCAACTCGTCGCGGCATCGCCTTCGCCCGTAAACGAGTTCATATCTCGCAAATCCATTCCCACATGAACCTTCTGGGGCCGCCCGAATTGGATTTGCAGTGCGCTGACCCCCGTCACCTGTAACTGCTCTTCGTCGCTCTGGCTCAGTATCTGGCTGGCGTTGGTCTTGAAAGAGATTTTCCTTGCACGAACGGAGAGATTTGCTTTCGTAGCGGGATGGACGCGAGATGCGAATAACACCCCAAGCGCCGTTGCCGTCCAGATGCCCACAACTAACCACGCGACCCACGGCCGCACCGCTTTTTCGGAATTGTCTGCCATGTTTAGTGGGAATGATACAAAACCAGATTGAACGACGTGGGAGTCAGGCTGCCCGGTACGTGGCCCGTGAGCCGTACATGGTACTCGCCCTGCGGCAATGTGGACATGTCGAGTGAAAACGAATGAGTGCTTCCGGCCGCGTATAACCGGCAACTCGGATTGAAGGACTTATTGCACTTTTGCTCGAGAGCAAGCTCCTTCATCACCATCCCGCCACTGTTACTCACGGCCACATCAAGTGCCTGCAAATCCGACCCGCTGATAAAATAGAAGGTATACACATGAGACACCGGCTGACCTTCGCTTTGATATACGTCCACCGGGACATACACCGGGGGCCCGTTCGCGATTCGATATCCGGCTCGCACCCCGATATTCTCATAGTGCAGCCCTAACCGGTCGATCACATCCTTGGTTGGCCACGGTTCGAAGACGTTCAACTTTCCGTATTCCCACCGGCGCGGGTTCTTGGCCTGCATAAAGTAGTGGAAGGAGTCCTGCAGTTCCGATGCCTCGAGAAAAACCTCCCGTTGAGTACTTGCCGGCCCCGAAGGCAGGAAGAACCGCACATGCAAAGTCGCATTTGGACTGAATGCCGCGAAGCTTCGGTGCACCGCAACGAGCGTGAAGTCCTGCAGGGCATTAGTGTGGACGTTGGTTCCCTCCACGCGGTTTTCGAAAGCGCGCATGCCCTGGATCTGGGCCATGCTTACCGCGGCTGCAGAAAGAAGCACTGCTGCGGCGGCCTGTAAGATCGAGATTTGTCGACTTCGCAGCATGGTTTCCCACCGTTGACTGCTGGCGATTGTAGAACAATTCCGTCTCCGAAGAAATTCTGAGCCGGCCCGGGAGATTCGCCCTCTCGCGGACAGGAGCGCTGCATGCAGGTGGAAGATGGCCGATCGTGTTCACCAGTACCTCGATGCCGTCGCACAATTGCATGGGGATGGTGTGATTTCTCTTGTCAGCGTCATTCTCTTCGGCAGTGCTGCGAGCGGCGCCTTCCGGGAGTCATCCGACGTTGATCTCATTGTCGTAATCTCCAACCAGGCATCCCGGGAAGAAAGGCGAATCCTTCGCGGTGCCGTGACCGAACTCGAAATCAGGCACGGCCTTCGATTCCCCGAAACACGACCCAGGAACCAACTGGAGATGTTCGCTGAGCACGCCGGCGGCCACGCGCATTCTTGCTTCTTCTGCACGCAGGCGGATTTCATTTCTGGAGACGTAGCGCGGATCTTCGGCCTGCGGGGAGCCGAAGAAGTGTTTCTTGAACGCACGTTTCTCGCCTGCGTGATTGTTTCAGCCAGGACCGTCTGGGGGGAGGACCTGCTGAGCCTCGTGCCCTTGCCCTCCCTCCGATATCTCGACGTGTTCAAATCGTTGTTCCGATTGACAGGTTTGGTCCTGTTCTCCGCGGCCGCCTTTCCAATGCTCCCCGACGCAACCAGGTATGCGATGGGTGCGCTCAAGCACTCCCTGCACAGTTGCTATTTCTGCTACCACCTCAGGACCGCTTCCCTCGACGACGAAGTCGCATTCTTCAACTCACGGCTGGGCCCAGGCAGGGCCCTCCTCGAATTGCTGGACCAGCGGCGAGACTACCACCGGTCATTCGCGTTCGTGCTGCGCTGTGTGCCGGCAATCTTTCGGCTGCACCTGCGGACATGTTGGGAGAATCAGTTCCCCCGTGCGGTCGCTAGAGCAAAGGGATCAAGCTAACGGCTCCATCCATTTTGGTCTCCGCTTCGCCGTCAATTAGCAACTCAGTGCAGTCGATATCCCAGAACGTCGGGATTACCGTTGAACTGCACTTCAAAGCTGCTGAAGAAGCCACTCTGCTGAAGAAGAAAATCGCTGGAGACGGCGTCATAATCGCCAATGTATGTGGGGTTGATCACCCCGTCGGACGCGTGAGTCGGAATCCAGCCGAATTCGGAAGCCTGCTCCTCATCCCAGCTAGACCCGGCGTTTTCTGAGACCGAGCAATAACGGTCGATGCGGCTGTTGTCCGGACTCTGGCGTCGATCATAGTAGCAGACGCCTACACGACCTCGCCTGTCCACGGCGATCCCCGGGAAGAACTGGTCGCGGCCGCGCCCCGTGAAATTCGCTGGTGCCGGCTTCACCGTGACCGGTGTTGAAAAGCTGGCGCCCCCGTCGCTCGAACTCGCCACCCGCACGTCAGGATAGGCATAGGTGCCGAAAACTATAGGAAGGTCCTGCACGATATTGGCAGCCCCGTCAGACCATGCAACGTAGATCGCCCCGCGGGTACGGGACGCACTGCGATCCACCGCGATCTGGGGGAACTCATTGTTGCGGAAACCGCCCTGCAACAACCCGCCATTTCCGTTCGGCCACACGTTGGACACCTTCACGTCCGAGACTATGCTCTGGCCGTGATCGGTCGATTTCGCCACGTGGATTTCATCATTTGGAACCGAGCCGGGATAGAACTCATATCCCACGTAGAGAGTGCCATCGGCCGCAACCGCCGGGTTCGAGCCCTGCACTGCGTTGTTACCGCCGTTATAGAAGCATTCCTGGTGCACCGATACGGGACTGCTCCATGTGGCCCCGCCATCTCCGGAGACGACCACTTCGATCGCATAGCGAATGTCGTTCGGACAGGCCGCGGTTGGATAGCCATACAAACCTGAAAAGTCGAAGTCCGTGTACGTGACGAAGAGCCGTTGGGGATTGGTGGGGTCGGCAGCCATCCATGGCTTGTCGATGGTATGACTAAAGTCCTTGGCGACGGCCGCTACCGGGGGCCCCCAGGTTTTTCCGCCATCGCTGGATGAATTGACTGCCACGCCATTGAAAAAGTTCCCCAGGCTATCCTGGCCCGAGGCGTAGATCGAAGAATAATAGAACTGAGACGGACTGGTGCAGGCCACGACCGGATCTCCGGCCAGGAAGTTGACCGGGTTAGTGCCGGGATTCATATATCCCGCTTCCGTGAAAGTAGCTCCTCGATCCGTCGAGTAGGAAACGCTGCTGAAGCTCCAGGCGCCGCCATAGTTCACGCCGGCCGTGCGCGCAAACGCACCCGAATCGTTGTACCCGGCCACCACCGTGTTGCCACACCACGCCGAAGACGTCTCGCTCTGCGTAAAGCTCGTCATTACCGAGTTGCCAAAGTCGAGGCGCGGATCGGACACGCGCAGAAACGGGCCGGGAATTGGCCCGGCCGGTGCGGCTTGCGCAATCGCGGCGGCCGCCGCCACCGAAGCCGTTTTGCCGCTTCCCGGCGCTCCTTGCATCACCGTGTTTAAGTAGAGAATCCGTTCCTGGGCCGAGGAAAGCATCTGCTGATGCTGGACCGGAATCAGCGACAGATTCTGAGCCTGCTTGCTGATCGCCGTGTTGCGGTCTTTCACGATCGTCACAGTCTGGGCATTCGTCGGCACCACGCTCAACAAAGCCGCGCAAAGCAGGACGACCGCAAAGAAGGTAGAGCGGAGAGATTGATACGGACGAGCCGATGCACACTTCATCTTCATCTCCTCATGAGGGTTCAGACCGCAACTTCGTTGGGCGCTCGATGATAGAAATCGTGCGCCCGAGGGGATCTGGAGAAGTAGAAATGAAACAGATATCCTGTCTGGACATCAGGAAGGCAGGTTGATGGGCTCCGAAGGAGATTCTTCCTGAAGGGGAAAATACGACCAGATCATTCTCCCGATAAAGCGCGCAATGTCAAGACATTTTTACAACGGTTGAGGAGCATCCGGATGCGATTACCCGCTCTCGGGCCTAGGCAAGCCAGGTTTCTGACCGCTTGTTTATCTACCATCTCTCCGTGCCCCCATCCTCGCGGCTTCTTTCTATCGCAAGGGTGAGATGGCACAAACCTGAAGATTCGAAATCATGCGGTCAGTGACGCAGTGTTCCCACGCTGCCATAGCAAGCCAGCGACGGGCTTGCTTCAGGTCAGGGTCGCGGCTTCGTGCTCGGTTTCGGGTCCGCCATTCGCCTGGCCGCGTAACGATGCCGAGGTCAGTTCATCGGTATCGCGCAAGCTGGGAAAAAGAACGGACCACAAGCCCGCCACCATCAGCGAGCCGATTCCCCCAAACAGCGTGGCGCGCACCGCGCCGAACCACTGCGCCGTGAGCCCGCTCTCGAACTCGCCGAGCTCGTTCGACGCCCCCACAAACAGCGAGTTCACCGCGCTCACCCGTCCGCGCATCTCCGGTGGAGTGGCCAGTTGCAGTAAAGATCCGCGGATGATCACGCTGATCATGTCGGCCGCCCCGGTGATCGCCAGCGCCGTCAGCGACAGCCAAAGGCTGCGCGAAAGACCGAACACCACGGTTGCGATCCCGAAGATCGCCACGCAGATAAACAGCCGGACCCCGGCCTTGCGCCGCAGCGGAAATCGCGCCATGAACAGCGACGTGCACAGCGCCCCAACCGCCGGCGCCGCCCGCAGCATGCCCAGCCCGCGCGGACCGGTGTGGAGAATCTCCTGTGCAAAGATGGGCATCAGCGCCACCGCCCCGCCCAGCAGCACCACGAACAGGTCCAGCGAAAACGACCCCAGCAGCATGGGCATGTTAAACACGTAGCGGAAGCCGGCCAGGACAACTTTGAGCGATGCCGCGCGGTGCTCCATGCGCCCCGGCCGCGCGTGCAGGCTGGTGACCAGCACCAGGAACCAGCCCAGCGTGCCCAGCGTGAACACATACACAATCCCGGCGCCCTCCAGCCGGGTCTCGGGAATAAGGCGCTTCAGCGGCAGCGTGAACAGCAGGCCTCCCAGCGCCGGTCCCAAGGTATTGGCAAACTGGAAAATGGCCCCGCCCCACGTCACTGCATTGACAAAGTGCTTTTCCGGTACCAGGTGAGGAATGAGCGCTGAACTCGCCGGACCTGAAAACGCCCGCCCCATACCGATGAGGAACAGCACCCCGTAGATGGGAAGAACGCTGTGCAGGCCGATGCGGGTAACCACCAGCAGCGTGATGGTGCCCAGCACCTGCAGGGCATAGCAGAGAAGAATGATCTGCCGCCTGTCGAAGCGATCGGCCGCGTGCCCCGCGGGAAGAAGGAAGAGCAGCCCGGGAAGGAAAAGCGCCAGGCCTGTGAACCCCAGGTCGAGCGGCCGGTGCGTCATCGAATACACCTGCCACGCCACCGCCACTGATTGCGCCTCGGCCCCCAGGATCACCGCGACACGCGCAAGCTGGTATCGCCGGAAATCGCGGGATGCGAAAGCCTCGAGGCCGCGCCGGGACGGCTTCTCTATCGGGGAAGAAGGCATCTGGTTCTAGGGTAAATGTCGCGCCTGGAACTCCGCGGTACCCAAGGTACCCTCAGTCTGCGGCCGGACCGGCTTGACTTCGCGATGTCCGTCGGGCGTCTGCGGCGCGCACTTGCTCGAATTGCGCCTCCAGCACGTCCAACTCCACATCACTGAGTTTCTCGATGTTCATCATATGATCGCGGGCCTTGTCGATGGAGTGGATCAACTCGTCCAGCTTGAGGTTGATGGCCCGGGCATCCCGGTTCTGGGTGTTCTGGATGAGAAACACCATTAGAAAGGTGACGATCGTGGTCCCGGTGTTGATGACCAGCTGCCAGGTGTCTGAATAGCGAAACAGGGGACCGGTAATCGCCCAGGTAGCGATCAGGAGGCCGGCGCAGACGAACGACCATTTCGACCCCATCCAATACGAGGCCTTTGCCGCAAACTGGCCGAACCGGTCCGGATTGAGTGGCGGATCGCCCTTGATCTCCGTGATTCTTCTGCGCATGGGCCCTTTTCCCCCTGGGTGGTTAGATGCCGCTCAAACGCCCCGACCGGCCGGGAGGCAGCGATAAGGTAAACTTCGAACCGTGGGGGATAGCCGTCTTTTGGGTGCGCGTACGCTGGTTTCCGGAGCCCTGACCTTGATCTTGATCGCGGCTCTTTTGTTTCCATTCGATCTTCGGGCCCAGCAGGCCGCCGCCGCCGCCCGCCAAGCCTCAGCAGGGCACCGGGATGGGCGGAATCGCCGGTGGACTCGGCGCCCCCGCTCAGTACGACGAACAGAAGCGGCCCATCACCATGGGTGGAATCGTCGACAGCGGCCCGATCGTCTTCCAGGACGTTACCAAAGAAGCCGGCCTGGCCGGATGGATCCACAAAATGGGCGTCCCCCAGAAGGATTTCATCCTCGAGACCAACGGCTCCGGCGTTTGCCTCGTCGACTACGACAACGACGGCTGGCTCGATATCTACCTCGTGAACGGCTCCACTTTCAAGGCCCTCGATGGCCTGGAAGAAACGCCCCACGCCGCACTGTTCCACAACAATCACGACGGAACCTTCACCGACGTCTCCCAGAAGGCTGGTGTGGCCAACGACCGCTGGGGATACGGCTGCTCCGTCGCCGACTACGACAACGATGGCTGGCCCGACATCTACGTCGGCAACTACGGCAAGAACCGCCTCTACCACAACAATCACGACGGCACGTTTACCGACAAGGCGGAAGAAGCCGGCGTTACGCTCGGAAACTGGTCGCCGGGATCGAGTTGGGGCGACTACGACGGCGACGGCCTGGTTGACCTCTACGTCACCGGATACGTGCACTTCGACCGCAACAACCTGCCCATCGCCGGAACCAAGGCCGTGGGATATGCCAACTGCCAGTATCGCGGCGCCTCGGTGAACTGCGGCCCGCGCGGGCTGCCCGGCGAGCCCGACCACCTCTTCCACAACAACGGCAACGGCACCTTTACCGATGTCACCCAGAAGGCCGGCGTCGAAGACAAGGACAAATACTACGGCTTCGCGGCCATCTTCGTGGACATCAACGGCGACGGCAAGCCCGACCTGGTAGTCGGCAACGACTCCGAACCCAATTATCTCTACATCAACAAGGGCGACGGCACCTTCGACGACCAGAGCTACGTGTCGGGCTTCGCGCTCAACAAGGATGGCCGCGAGATCGCGTCCATGGGCATCGCCGCCGGCGACTACGAAAACAACGGCCTCATCGATTTCTTCATCACCGACTTCGGCGACGACTACAAGGTGCTTTATCACAACGACGGCGAAGTGAGCTTTACCGATTTGAGCTACAAGGCCGGAATCGCCCAGACCACCATCCCCTTTGTCGGCTGGGGCGACGGATTCCTCGATTACGACAACGACAGCTGGCTCGACCTGTTCGAAGCCAACGGCCACGTGTACCCGCAGGTGGACCAGCATGACTGGGGCACCACGTTCGCCGAGCGCCCTCTGCTGTTCCACAACGTACCGCTCTCGACCATTGCCGCGCCAGGCAGCGTGAAAACCGCCGCCCAGAATAAGGAGCGCGGATTCGAATACATCAAGCCGGTGAAGGGGACGGGATTGGCCGTTGTCGTCGCGGCCCGCGGCGCGGCCTTCGGCGACCTGTTCAACGACGGCAAGATCGACGTCGTCCTCAACCCGGTCGATGGGCCCCCGGTGCTCCTCAAGAATGTGAATCCCGACAAACATCACTGGGTGGAGATGAAGCTGGTCGGAGGCCATAAGAGCCCGCGCGACGCCACCTGCGCCACGGTTTACCTCAAGGCCAACGGCACCCGCATGCGCCAGGACGTCCTCTCAAGCGGGAGCTACATTTCCGCCAACGACCAGCGGCCCCACTTCGGCCTGGGTGACGTCACGGATGCCGGTACCGCCGAGATTCACTGGCCCTCCGGCAAAGTCGAAAATGTGAAGCTGCCTGCGGCGGACCGGATCTACACCATCACCGAAGGCGTCGGAATCACGGCGGCCATGTGTGGCGGAAAAGACTGTCCCGGCTTCACCCCCGCGAAGGCCCCGGCGGGCAAGTAAGCGGCGTGCCCGACTCCTCCCCTGTCATCCTCAGCGAAGGTCGCCGCGGCGACTATACAGGTTGCGAAAGATCTCCCGGCTTTGAAGGGGCACGGCTTTCAGCCGTGCCGTAGATGCAGCAAACTCTGGGACGGCTTTAGCCACCGAGGGATACGGTCAAGCTCCCCGCCGTGGACCGGATTTACACCCTCACCGAGGGCAAAGGAATCACCGGAGAGTTCTGCGGAAGGAAATCTTGTGCCGCAAGTTCGCCTGAAAAGCCGGCTGCACGCCGTCCGAAGGCGAAACCATAACTTCCGGCTTGCCTGTTATCCGCGTGATCCCAAAACGCACGGCTTTTTCCTTGATTGGCGCATCGGTGAGCGAATTGGCTATCTTTATTCAGGATTTTCGATGAAACATTTTATGATCGCGCCCTCCCTCTTTTGCCTGACACTCTTGCTCGTCCCACGCGCCGCCCGCGCGCAAAAAGACGATAAGCCCCTGCCGAATTTGGCGTCAGCTCCCCAGGCGAAAGCCCCGGCCAAAAGCTCCTCCCCTCAGATGCTGCAACTCATACACTCCCTTGCCGGAGACTGGTCAACCGAGATTATCTATGAACCCAGTCAACAGTTTCCCCGCGGAGGTTCAGGCCGATCCAGGGACAGTTATCGGGCCGGTCCGTCGCATGCATCGCTCATCGAGGAGTACCACGGGGATGGAGCAGGCGGAAAAACATGGGGCACTGGAATTATCTGGTGGGACGCCAAGGCTGCCGGGTTCCATTTTGTCTGGTGTGACAGCTTCGCTCTCGATGAGGGTTGCCGCGTATCGTCCCAGTTGGGCAATTGGGAGGGCGATGCTTACGTTGCCACAGACGTGCACGAAGTTTCAGGAAAACCCGTGTTCGAGAAAGAGGTGTGGTCCAGCATCACTCCAAACTCTTTCATCCAGATGCTCTACGTCGGCGACTCGCGGGACTCCCTGAAACTC
Organism: uncultured Acidobacteriota bacterium; assembly: GCA_963730805.1. Classification (GTDB taxonomy): domain Bacteria; phylum Acidobacteriota; class Terriglobia; order Terriglobales; family Acidobacteriaceae; genus Telmatobacter. The sequence goes on from CAVSTL010000007.1 coordinate 150,885, forward strand.
TACATGACGATCAAGGCCAGGCGGGTTGTTCACGCTGAACCCGCACCAGGATTGCCGCACTAGACACAGACGATGGACCTCTCTCGTCCCTCATTTATCTCCGGCAGGCAATTACCGGAAGATCATCGGCCCGTCGTCAAGTGCTTGCGTGACCGATTAGGCCAACAAAAAACGCGGGGCGCAAAGCCCCGCGTTCTGAATCAAATCCAGCCTGCCCTAAAAGACGCCCGCAAGGAAACTCTCCACCGCCGTAGGCCGTTCGCCAGTCGCTCCGCACTGCGCGAGCACCACCGGCGACAGCGTCATCACCGGGCAATGGGAGTGAGCCAGCACTTTGTACACCACCCCGTGGCGGGTGATGGCGGCAAAAGCCGAAGCCCCTTGGGCGCCGAGAACGATCAGATCGGCCTGCTGGGCGCGCGCCTGGAACAGCAGTTCCTCGGTCGGATCGCCCGGCACCACCACAGTCTGGACAGGAACCCTCCCCCGGAACTCCTCCGGGACCAGGGCCATCAGGTCGTGTTCAATGTCCTCGATTGACCGGCCCGCCAGCACTTCGCGGGTTTCTTGCGGCTTGATCACGTGCTGCAGGATCAGCCGGGCGCTGTGCTGGGCGGCCATCTCCGCGGCATACGCGGCTACCACGTGGCTGGTATCGAGCCGGCTGAGCGCGCAAAGGACGGTCCGGGTCGCAAAGTTGCGATACTTGCCGTCCACCACGTCGGGGCCAACGATGCAAACCGGCACTCCCGCCGTGCGCAACACCGCTTCGGCCACCGATCCCACCAGCAATTTGCCGATGGGCCCCGGCGAATGCGTGCCCATCACGATGCGGTCGATTTCACGTTCCCGGGAATAAGCGAGGATCTGGTCGGCGGCCAGGCCGGGGCGCACCACTACCTGGCAGCGGAGGCCGGCGGCCCGGGCCCGATCGGCCAGGGGTTCAAGGTGTTTCATCTCGGCACGCGCGGCCGCGGCGTAGTCGTAGTAGCGAATACCCGATGTTTCCGAGGCCGAAACTACCAGCGTGTCATAGGCGTGAAAGAGAATCAGATCCGCGCCAAATTCGGAGGCCTGAGCCAGCGCAAAGGCGAACGCCTTCTCATTGGCGGGGATTTCGGAGGCAAACAGGATGGTTGTGGGCTTGCTCCAACCCGGCTTCAAGACGGTTGCCATGGGAAACCTCCTGGCGGTGCGGAGAACTAGAAGGGTGGCAGAGCAGGGAAGGACTTTCTGTGACGGAAGACACTACAGACGGTGATCTAAATCACTCTTGCGTGGTCGTGCAACCACGATTACAAGCACGCTGTCAAAAATGCGCTGCTTGATCATACGAAAATAGCACGGATTCGGTTTTGATACGGGTGAATTCTCTGTAAAGGTGATGTTAATCACAGCCAGCGGCCCTCCTTCCTGATGTCCTAAGACAGAAACGCGGGATTTCTCCCTTTGCTGACGCTTCTCCGGGCCGGTTCCCCGCGATTGAATGGAGGCCACATGCAGCCGATGCACAACATTCCCGCCCGCGGCGGATTGAACTTCGACGAGACCCCTTTTCTGGCGATCTGGGAGGTCACGCAATCCTGTGACCTCGCCTGCAAGCACTGCCGGGCCGCCGCCCAGCCCATCCCCCATCCCGACCAGTTGAGCACCGACGAAGGCAAGGGCCTGATCGACCAGATCGCCCAGATGCAGGTGCCGATCTTTGTCTTTACCGGCGGCGACCCCCTGAAACGCCCCGACGTCTATGAGTTGATCCGCTATGCCGCTGAAAAGAATGTCAAGGTGGCAGTCACGCCCAGCGCCACACCCCTTTTGACCCGCGAAGCTATCTTCAGAATGAAGGAAGCCGGCGTCGTCCGCCTGGGAATCTCGCTGGACGGCTCCTCCCCCGAGATTCACGACGTTTTCCGGGGATTGCCGGGCGCCTGGGCGCGGACCATCCAGGCCGTCCAGTGGGCCGGAGAAGCCGGCATCCCCATCCAGGTCCACTCCACCATCAGCCGCCACAACGCCCACGACCTTGACAACCTCTGCGCGCTCTTCGAAAAGCTCGCCATCGTGATGTGGAACGTGTTTTTCCTGGTTCCGGTCGGTCGCGGCCAGTTGAACGACCTCCTCTCCGGCGAGGAATTCGAACAGGTGTTCGGCAAAATCTACGAACTATCCAACCGGGTAAGCTTCCAGATCAAGACGACCGAAGCAATGCACTACCGCCGCTACCTTCTCCAGCACAATCTGGAGGAGCGCAAAAAGGAGCACGGCAGCGGCCATCCGCATCCCGCGGCCGTCGCCGAGTACGAGCCCGGCGCGCCCAAGGCCGACGCGCAAACCCGCAATCACACCTGGGCCACTCGCCGCGTCAACGACGGCAAGGGATTCATGTTCATTTCCCACGTGGGCAACGTCTACCCCAGCGGCTTCCTGCCCATCCAAGCCGGCAACATTCGCGAGACGCCCCTGGGGGACATCTACCGCAACGCGCCCATCTTCAAGGCCCTCCGTGACACCAGCCGACTTGAAGGCAAGTGCGGAGCCTGCGAATACAAGGAGATCTGCGGCGGTTCCCGAGCTCGTGCCTACGCCTTGACCGGCGATCCGCTGGCCCAGGAACCCTGCTGCATCTACCAACCCAGAAACTGGAAGCCGCTTCAGGACGGCGAGCCCGCCGCCATCTGCCAGCCCGAGCTTTCAGGAACACTGGTTACGCTCTAATCAGCCCACGGGATAAAACTCTGGGTGCCCCACCCTAACGACGTTTTATGTCGTTAGGGTGGGAGACCACCACGGCCAATCAGCCGCCGCCACCCTCGACCGGCGCACTACGAAAACCGCGTCTTCTTCCAAAGTCCCCAGCCGGAAATCACGGCCGACAACGCCAGCAACCCACTGAGGACCCCGACCCAGAAATAGTTCATGCTCAGCGTGGGCACGCGCGCCTTCAGCCCCAGCCACAGAAACACCCCGACCGCGGCAGCCACGATGAGGTAATCCCACCACGCCCGCCCGGTTCCCGCGGCTTCCTGGTCCCCGGAATAGGCCCGGAACACCCGGTCATAGTCGAGCGCATACCGGTCGCACTCACGCACCAGCGATCGATGGATCGAGCCGTGTTCCCGCTCCGTGGCGACGGCGGTACTCACCGCCAGCGCGCCCAGGATCATCACTACCGACCCGGCCACCACCAGCAGCCGATGCGCCGCATCGGCGTGCGCCAGTTCGCCAAACACCAGCGCGCCCCACGCCAATCCCCACAACTGATTCGTATTCGAAAGCGGAATACCCCGCCCGATCCCGAGATATTTCGTGGCGAACTGCTGGAAAATGTCGCCGATCACCCACACGAATCCACCCAGGAACAGCCAGAACAGCATGTGCCCCACTTCGGGGGAATGAAATACAGCGGCCTTAGTGCCCCCATCCAGAGCCAGCACCAGTGCGAAGACCGTTCCCAGCTCCCCAATCGTGAAAATGGTCACGAACGAAAGCGGATTCATGCCGCTGACATACGCCTTGCGATAGGGGATGTACATCGTTCCCCACAGCAGGCTGGCTCCGGCCGCCGCCAGGATTCCTCCCACCGCGTGCTGCGCGTGCGCCCCGCCGCCCTGAAAAGTGCTGAAGCCCAGCATGATCGCCGCGCCCACAATCGCCAGCGCGCCCAGCACCACCTTGGCGATATTCTTTGCGCTCGCGCCCCGTAATTCGCCGAACAGCAGCCAGCCCCAGAAGATGCCGACCAGCGAATTCGTGTTCCACAGGGGAAACGCGATGGCCAGGCCGACGTCGCGAATGGCGAACACCGTGAGCGTATTGGCCACCGCCCAAAGCATCCCCGCGATGATCGGCCGTCGGAATAAGATGGCGGTTCTGCGCCAGGTCGGCAAACACACTGCGCGTGCCTTTCAACAGCGTCGGCAGCGACCAGCGCGCCGTAAACACCCCCGCCACCATGCACAGCGAAATCGCGAATGGCGAAAGCCCTGTATTGACCAGCTTGGTTGGCGCTTCTGCCGCCCCCAGCCATACGCCCGCACCCAGGCCGCAGAGCACCCCCAGCCCGTGCATCGATCGAAATTGTTTTTCCGCGGAGGTTGCGCTCATCGTGGGTTCTTCGGTATGTGGGCGGAGGACGGGTGTCAATGCAACGTGATCAACAGGGCCAGGCCGATCCCAAACACGATCAGCGGAATCAGAAAATGACTGTCGGTGAGGACGCAGCGAAGTTTTTCAAATTCAGTCATCGGGGATTGGTTGCCGCACTGGCGCAACCATAAAGAGGCGCCGCGAGAGATGTCAACCTGCAACCTCCCATTGCGTGAATGCCACTCAACCTTCTCGTCTCGCCGCCCCAGCGACGAAATCCCCCTGCCCATCCTTCGACTTTTTTCTGTCGGAAAGGTGGGAAACCACCAACCCACCGGGTACCTCCGCCTTCTAGGGCCGTTGCGCCGAAGCCACGCGGAGAATGCCCTGCAGGTCGGGAGTAAACTCGACGTTTTCGAACCCCGCCGCCTCCATCATCCCCTCGACGGCCTCCGCCTGGGCATATCCGATTTCAAGCACAAGATACCCCCCGCGAACCAGCGCCCATAAGCCGCAGGGATCAACCGGCGATACACATCCAGCCCGTCCTCGCCCGCAAACAAAGCCGATCTCCGGCTCAAACTCGCGCACTTCGACCGAAAGAGATTCGCGATCGATGGTCGCCACGTAAGGCGGGTTGGAGACGACTATCTCGAATTGCTCAGCCGGCTACGGGTGCGAGCAGATCGCCTGCCAAGAATCGAATGCGGCCGTCCGACGCCGATTTCGCCGCGCATTGTCGCGCGCGACCTCCAGGGCAGCTTCCGACAGGTCGATGGCGGTGATCTCGGCGCCTGCCAAGTGATGCGCGAGAGCCACCGCAATGGCTCCCGAGCCCGCGCCCACATCGACGATGCGAGAACTCGTGAAGCGCCCGGCCAACTCCAGCGCCTTCTCGACAACATGCTCCGTCTCCGGCCGCGGAATCAGCACATCCGGCGTCACCTTGAACGGCAGTCCATAGAATTCGCACTCCCCGAGGATGTACTGAACCGGCTCCCCGCAATAACGCCGCTCAAGCAGTTCGAAGAACCTGCCCCGAGCTCCTTCCGGCACATCATCCTCGCCGTGCCCCAGCAGCCATGCCTTGTCCCGCTCAAGCACGTGCATCAGCAGCATTTCCGAATCCATCCGCGCCCGATCGGCATGCGGCCCCGACGAGAGCCGTCCAACTCCGTGCAACACCAGGCTCGCCACGTTCATGGCCACTAGGCCGCCTGCGTTTCCGCCTTCAACTGTTCCGCCTGGTAGTGGGTGACAAGCGCATCCACAATCGGCTGCAGCCGCCCATCCATCACCAGGTCGAGCTGGTGCAGCGTCAGCCCGATGCGGTGATCCGTAAGCCGGTTCTGCGGAAAGTTATATGTACGAATCTTCTCGCTCCGATCCCCCGACCCCACCTGCTGCTTGCGCGCGGCCGCAAGTTCAGCATTCTGCTTCTCCATCTCCATCTCGTACAGCCGCGACCGCAGAACCCGCATGCCCTTCTCGCGATTCTTGATCTGCGACTTCTCATCCTGGCAGCTCACCACCGTATTCGTCGGAATATGCGTGATGCGCACCGCCGAATACGTCGTATTCACCGACTGGCCGCCCGGACCCGACGAGCAGAACGTATCGATCCGTAAATCCTTGGCTTCGATCTTGATATCCACATCCTCGGCTTCCGGCAGCACCGCCACCGTGATCGCCGACGTATGCACGCGCCCCTGCGTCTCGGTCTGCGGCACCCGCTGCACCCGGTGCACGCCGCTCTCCCACTTGAGCTGCGAATACACGCGGTCGCCTTCAATGATGGCGATCACTTCCTTGTACCCGCCCACGCCCGACTCCGACAGCGACATCACTTCCACCTTCCAGCGATGCTGTTCCGCAAAGCGCGTATACATGCGGAACACCTCGGCCGCGAACAGCGATGCCTCGTCGCCGCCGGTGCCGGCGCGGATTTCGAGAATCACGTTCTTCTCATCATTGGGATCCTTGGGAATCAGCAGGATCTTGATCTCCTGTTCGAGCTCGGCGGCCCGCGGCTCCAGCGCCGCAATCTCTTCCTCCGCCATGGCCCGCAGGTCGGGATCGCTCTCGGCCAGCATGGCCCGCGCATCGGCAATGCCCTGCTGGGCCTGCTTCAACTCGCGGTACTTCTCCACCGGCGTCTCGATCTCGCGCAGCGCCTTGGCCGTCTTCTGATATTTTTCGTGGTCGTTGATAATCTCAGGCAGCGAGAACTGTCCCTGCAGTTCGTTGTAGCGCTGCTCCATTTGTTCCAGGCGATCCAGCATGGCGAGCCCTCCGGCCTTTTGCTTTTCAGGTGAATTCTCAGTGGGAAAATTGCGCAGCAAGATTCATGGCGGCGGGCGCCGCTAGAGGAGGGCCGGAACTGGGAGGTGGACGATCATACGCCTGCTCCTATTCTAACGCGAGTCGGACATGGACTTTCAAGGCTTTTGCGGGTCATTCAGGCCACTATCGGTCCGACCTTCAAAGGAGGCCCGCATTCACAGGAAAGGATTCACGATTCGTACTCCGTCGATCACCTGTCCATGCTGCAGGTCTTCTGTGAGGACCTGCAGGCAGCCGCTCTTGCTCGCGCAGTGAACGACCATCGCGTCCCAGTAGTTGATTCGATGAAGCCGGTAGAGATCGATCGCCTCTAAAACGTCGGAGAGGCGCGGCTCAACCAGGTGGAAGCGGGAGTAGATCTCAACTTTGCGCCGCGCTTCCGCGGGATCGACGCCAAGCTTGCGGGTGGCGTTTGAAAAGTACTCCTGCAGCACTTGCAAAGAAAGCACCGCGGTGGCCTGTTCCCGGTGCTGCAGGATCAGCTCGGCCGCTCGCTTCCGCTTGGAATTGAATCGGGCATCGTCCGCGTAAAGCAGGATATTGGAATCGAAGAAAGTGCGAACCCGGCCGGAACCACTTTCCGCTATTTTCTCGGCCATTCGAGGCGCCCTTCGTAGGCATCCTCGCGGTTGTACTTCCAGCCGCGGGAGTTTCCCAAACCCGAGTGTGTGCGGAGGTATTCGAGATCCCGCTCCAATTGGTCATCGCCCGCGATATTTTGCAGATGCTCGCGAATCTCCTGGTTGACGGTCTTGCCCGTGGCGCGGAGCTTTTCCCGTACCCGCTCAAGAAGCTGTTCGTCAATGGAAAGGGTAATGTTCATGCACACATAATATGTGGGCACATATTATGTGTCAATCTCAAAAGCAATCAATATGGTCGCACGCATTCATCAGCGGCACCTGAAGATTGGAATCGTGCTGCCGGTCCGAGTAGATCGTGATCGTCGCCGCCTTGTAGTCCTCCGGCTTCGCCGTCATGATGTTTGCCACAAACGTCTGCGGATTGCGGTCATACAGCGGGAACCAGCTGCTCTGGATCTCCACCATCACCGTGTGCCCCGCCTTGAACACGTGGTCCACATCATGCAGGCTGAAGCGGTATTCGCGCACCGACCCCGCCCGCAGCGGGCGCCCCTGGTCAAAGCGATCGAGATAGCGGCCGCGAAAAATTTCTTCATTGATCATCAGCTGGTAGCCGTGCATCCGCGGATCGGGCGCGTCCTCGGGATACTCGTCGATCAGCTTCACCACCATGTCGTTGTCGGTGCCGGTCGTGGCCGCGAAAATATCCGCCATCACCTCGCCCGTCACCACCATGTCCTTCTTCAGCACCGGCAGCTTCCATACCGCCACATCCTTGCGGCCGGTCACAAATCGCTGATCCTCGGTGAGCCAGTCGAACCACTGCGATGCATCGCCGTAAGTGGGCTGAATGGGGCGGTGCCGGTACGGCACCGGGTTGGCCGGATCGCTGACGTAGCTCGTCTGGGCCTCGGCTTTCGCATCCGTCCAGCTCAGCTTGCCGTCGCCCTGGAGATGCAGGCTCGTCACTTCCGCCTGCTTGGGCGGGAAGTGCGAGTACCGCTTCCACGTGTTCGAGCCGGTCTGGAAACTGGCCGTGTCCTCGAGATCAAAACCAGGCTCGTCTTTCAAATAATGTGCAAAGAACTTCGCCTCGATCTGCTCGCGAAACTCCTTGCCCACCGGCTCGCCATATTCCACCGCACCCAGGCGCCGCGACGACGACGACCAGTACCCGTGACGCCACGGGCCCAGCACCAGGAAATTCTCGTGCTTGTCATCGTGCGGCTCCAGCGTCGAGTACTCGATCTGCGGACCGTACATGTCTTCCTGGTCGTAGGTGCCCCCCACGGTCAGCGTGGGCACCACCACGGATTTCATATATCGTTCCACCGCGCGCGACGACCACACGCTGTCATAGGCCGGATGTTCCAGGAACAGCTTCCACGAGGGCAGCATCTTCGAGCCGGACTTCTTCACATCTTCGGCAAAGCTGCCTCGCTCCAGAAAGAAGTCGTAGCCATCCCTCGGCTTGCCCGTCCAGTCCTTGCCGTAGCTCACTTCGGTGCTCTGCTTGGTGCTTTCCATGCCGTAGACGTAGTCGTATGCATACGTCTGGCGAAAAGCGCCGTTGTGAAAGAAATCGTCGCCCATCCACACGTCGATCATCGGGGCCTGCGGCGAAATTGCCTTTACCGCCGGGTGCGGATCGATGCCCGCCATCATGGCCAGAAAACCCGGATAGCTGGTGCCCACAAAACCGGCGCGCCCGTTATTGCCCGCAACATTCTTCAGCAGCCACGCCACGGTGTCATACGTGTCGGTGCTTTCGTCCACCGGCCCGCCCCCCGGATTGCCACCGCGATGGTCCGCCAGCGGCCGGCTCATCACAAATTCGCCTTCGCTCTTGTACCGCCCGCGAATATCCTCGCCCACGTAAATGTAGCCGTCCCGCGCCAGTTCCGGCCGCTGCCGAAAAAAACTGGAGCGGCTGGTTCCGTCCACTCCGTACGGCGTCCGCTGAATCAGGAATGGCAGCGGGTCTCGCATGTCGCTCGGCTTCAGAATCACCGCGTGCAGCTTCACGCCGTCCCGCATCGGGATCATTACTTCGGAGCGCTGATACTCGTGAAACACATGATGCGCCGCCTCGCCCGAGCGGCGGTAGACAATTTCGGGCTCATCGGAAGTCCTCACGCTGTCGGCATGCCCTGCGTCATCAACCGTGAATCGTACCGTGATCCTGGTGTCCGGAATGGAGAAGGATGTGGCCGAAGCCGGCTTCAGTTCGGTGGGAACGATCCGCTCCGACTCGAACGTCAGCTTGCCGTTCTGCACATAGAAGCTGAGCGGCGTATCCGGCTCGTACGAATCGGTGTATTCGCCGGCGAAGTTTTCGAGCGCGGCGCCATTCGGCGCCTGGGCGCCCTTCGACCAGGATCGCGCCCCCACGGCAGGCGGCAGCGCCAAACACAAAACCACAAAGGCAACACGAATCCGGGACAAGAAGCCCTCCATGCACAGGCAATCAGGCAAAGTTCAGAGTGTGAGGGGGAATGTCATCCATCATTAACAATCTGCGATCATTTTACATAGAACGATTTCGGGTTCGGCCCCGTCTTATACACGAAGTCGGTTTTTCCCATCCTGCAAGACTGCGCCGCACGATCGCCGGCTCTTGCTCCCTTCGCACCGGGAATAGCAAACCTGCCAGTCACCTTTCTGCTCAGAGCAGAGGCTTCGGGACCTGTATGCGCGCATTTTTCCTTCCGTCGAGAATCGTGAAGCTGGTCGCCCTTTGCGGAATCGTGGCCGGTGTGCGCGCTCCGGCTCGCGCGCAGCTTGCCAGTCCCGATTCTCCGGGCGGCATCACCGGAACCGTGGCCGATCCCACCGGAGCGGTCATCCCTCAGGCCAGCGTAACGGTGTCCCGGCGCGGTCGTCCGTCCGCCTCGGTTCCCACCGACGGACTGGGCCGATTTTCCATCACCGGCCTCGCCCCCGGGGCTTACGACATTGAAGCCCGGGCCGCCGGTTTTCGCACCCTCCTCAAGCAGGACATTCGCGTCGCGCCGGGCGCGGCGCAGCGGCTTACCCTGACGCTCGTCATCGAAACCGATCAGCAGCAGGTAGTCGTCACCGACTCGACCGTCGATTCCAGCCCCGGCTCCAATGGCGGCGCAATCGTCATGAAGGGCGACGATCTTCGCGCCCTCTCCGACGATCCCGACGAAATGCAAACGCAGCTCGAGGCCATCGCCGGCGCCGACCCCGAAACCGGCACGCAACTCTACGTGGATGGATTCTCGGGCGGAAAGCTGCCCCCCAAATCCTCGATCCGCGAGATCCGCATCAACCAGAACCCGTATTCGGCGCAGTACGACACCCTGGGCTTCGGGCGCATCGAGATCTTCACCAAACCCGGCACCGACAAACTCCATGGCGACCTCTGGATGCAGGGCAACGACTCGCCGCTCAATTCTCCCAACCCGTTCGTCAAGTCGCAACCGCCCTATCACTCCTACATGTTCGACGGCGACCTCAACGGGCCGCTCACCAAGACCGCCTCCGTCTTCGCCGGCATCTTCGGGCAGAACGCCGTAAACGACGCCATCATCAACGCGGTGGTTCTCGACCCCTCCAACAACCCCGTGACCCTCAAGCAGGCGATTTCGAGCACCGCCGGCACGCTGGAGTTTTCGCCCCGCTTCGACCTGCAGTGGGGCAAGGTCCAGACCCTTAGCCTGCGCTATCAACTGGAGCGAACCACCTCGACCAACGCCGGCGTGGGCCAGTTCGCGCTCGCGTCCCAGGGCTTCTCGAGTTCGAACACCGAACAGGTGCTGCAGTTCAGCGACGCCCAGGCATACGGCGCCAAGCTCCTCAACGAGACCCGTTTTCAATACATCCGTGATCGCAACAACCAGACCCCGCAGACCATCGCGCCCACTCTCGCTGTTCAAGGCGCCTTCACCGGCGGCGGCAGTAACGTCGGCATCAATCGCGACAACCAGGACCACTACGAGTTTCAGGACTACCTGCATATTTCCCGCGGCCCCCACGACTGGAACATGGGTGGCCGGCTGCGCGCGATCCGCGACTCCAATTACTCCACCGCGAACTTCAACGGCCAGTACACCTTTTCAACCCTCGCCGCCTACCAGGCCACGGTGCAGGGCATGGCCGGCGGCTTGACTCCCGCCCAAATCCGCGCCGCGGGCGGCGGCGCAAGCCTGTTTTCGCAGACCGAGGGCACCCCCAATATCGCGGTCGCGCTGGCAGACATCGGCCTCTACGCCGAAGACGACTGGAAGCTCAAAGAAGACATGACCCTCAGCTACGGCCTCCGCTACGAGACCCAGACCGGCATCCACGACCACGCCGATTTCGGGCCCCGCCTCGGCTTCTCGTGGGCCGTCCCCGGAGGCAAAAACAAGCCTCCCCGCGCCGTGATCCGCGCCGGATACGGATTCTTCTACACCCGCTTCGCGTCCACCGGCCTGCTTCAGGCCGAACGCCAGAACGGCACCACCGAACGCGGCATCGTGGTCAGCGATCCCGATTTCTATCCGGCCACCTGCTCGAGCGACCCAGGCGCCTGCGCCGGAGCCATGCAGAACGCGCCCACCACTTACCGCATCAACCCCAGCCTGCGCGCGCCTTATCTCATGACTGCCGGCATCGGCCTCGACAAGCCGCTCGGCAAGCATGGCTCTATGTCCGCCAATTACATGTATTCCCGCGGCGAGCACCTCTTCCTTACCCGCAACATCAACGCGCCGCTGCCGGGAACCTACGATCCCGCCGACCCCACCAGCGGCGTCCGCCCCCTCGGAATCAACGAGAACATCTACGAATACGACTCCCAGGGCGCATCGGCCCGGACCCGCCTGGTCGTGAACGGCAATGTCCACGGCAAGGAGCTCGGCTTGTTCATGCGCTACCAGCTCAGCAAGATCGACGCCAACACCGCCGGCCTGGCCACCTTCCCCTCCGACCAGTACAACCTGCATCTCGACTACGGCCGTGCCGCCTTCGACCTGCGCCAGCGCGTCTTTCTCGGCGGATTCACGAGGCTCAAGTGGGGCTTCGGCATCAACCCCTTCTTCATCTACCAGTCCAGCTCCCCGTTCAACATCGTGGTCGGCCAGGACCTCAACGGCGACACCCAGTTCAACGACCGTCCGGCCTTCGCGACCGACCTGTCACGCCCCAGCGTCGTCCACACCCCCTGGGGCGTCTTCGATACCCAACCCATCCAGACCCAGAAAATCATCCCCATCAACTACGGCAAGGGGCCGAGCCTGGTGGTGTTCAACCTTCGCCTTGTCCGCAGATTCAACTTCGGTCCCAAACTGCCCGAAGAGCCCGCGCCGCCCTCGCCCACGGCCTCTACTCCCGGCAAGGAAGCGCCGCCCCCTCCCAAGCCGCCCGCCAAGCCCGTAAAGAAGGAAATCGAGCGCAAATACACCCTGGGCCTGGCCATCTCGTCCGAAAACATCCTCAACCACCCCAACCTTGCCCAGCCCGTGGGCGTGCTCGGCTCCCCTCTCTTCGGGAAATCCACCGCCCTCCAAAGCGCCTGGGGCAACGGCTCGTCCAACCGCACCATCAACGTTGAGACCTTCTTCCGCTTCTAGAAGAATTCGCCATCGCCGTCCATCTCGCCATGTCTATCAGCCGTTGTGAAACTCCGGTTTTGAAAGGGCACGACTTTACAGGCTGCCGAAAAACTCCACAGGCTGCCGAAAAACTCCGTGCATGGAGGGTACGGGCTTCAGCCCGTACATTAACCTCAGCAGAATGAACGGGGCTTTAGCCCCCGAGGGACGTTCCCTCTCATCCTTCACCCGCTGTTCACTGTTTTTCCGCAGCCTGTTTAAGCCGTGCCGTACAGCCTGGTAAATCAATGCGGCTTTAGCCGCCGAGGGATGGTTTTCTCGAGATTTCGACTTTTGCCACAGGCTCCTATGGGAAGCTGGTCATGGGTTAGCTCATCTGAGAACGCCGGGCGCGTCGGACGGTTGCATCGGCTTTTGCTCTCCAGAAAGGTTCCCCCATCCCTCAAAATCTGCCAAGATAAGAAGCATGACGACTGTTGCCGCTCCTGCCAAAGTTTTTGCCGACCGCATAGGCCGGATCGAGGTTTCCGCAACCATGGCCGTGGCCGCCGAGGCAGCCAAGCTGCGCGCCCAGGGCGCAAACCTGGTTGACTTCGGCGCCGGAGAACCCCACTTCCCCACCCCGCGCCACATCAAGGACGCGGCCATCGCGGCCATCGACGCCAACTTCACCCGCTACACCGTGGTCCCCGGCATCCCCGACGTGCGCAAAGCCATCGTCGAGCGCCACGCCTGCGACTTCGGCTCCGACTACTCCATTGACGAGGCCATCTTCACCACCGGCGGCAAACTGGCCCTTTTCAACGCCATCCAGGTGCTCATCGATCACGGCGACGAAGTCATCCTGCCCGTCCCCTACTGGGTCAGCTTCAAAGACATCATCCAGTACGCCGGCGGAAAGGTCGTCTTCCTCGAAACCAGCGAAGCGGAGAGCTTCCGCATCACCGCCGACGCCATCGAGAAGGCCATCACCCCCCGCACCAAGGCCATCATTCTCAACTCCCCGTCCAATCCGGCCGGCTCAGTCGTCTCCGCCGAGGACCTCGAGCGGATCGTCCATCTCGCCCACGACCGCGGTATCTTCCTCCTCCTCGACGAGTGCTACGTCTACCTCAACTATGCCGGTAAGGCCGTCTCGGGCGGATCCTTCACCTGGGCCAAGGACCACCTGGTCGTCCTCGGTTCCCTGTCCAAGACCTACTCCATGACCGGATGGCGCGCCGGCTTCGCCCTGGCCTCCAGGCCCGTGGTCGCCAATCTAAGCAAGCTTCAGTCGCAATCCACCTCCAACGCCTCCAGCATCGTCCAGAAAGCCGCCGTTGCCGCCCTCAACGGCTCCCAGGAATGCGTGTGCGATTTCCGCGCCGAGTTCATCCAGCTCCGCGACTACATGCTGGCCAAACTGGCCGAAATCCCCGGCGTCACCTGCACTAAACCTGAAGGCGCCTTCTACGTTTATCCCAACATTTCCGCGTTTCTCGGGAAAGGCGGCGTGCGCACCGCCACCGAGCTCGCCACCCGCCTCCTGCACGAAGCCCACGTCGTCACCGTGCCCGGCGAAGCCTTCGGAACCGCCGAGCACATCCGCATTTCTTACCCCGTCACCAAGCAAAGCATCGACGAAGGAACCCGCCGCATGGCAGAATTCCTCAAACAACTGGCCTGACTCGAAGTCGGGCCGGATCCGGCTCGTACCAGGTTGAGAGATGCCGCCGGAAGGTTTCCGCCGGCATCCCCAGGCCTGTCGCTAGCTGGAAGTCGAAGGCTTAAGCCCTCGAAATCAGTCGGATTCTCCGGATCGAACGCTTGTTTTCAGGCCAGACAAGCGTTTGCCTAAACGCGCTACTTCAAACATTAGTCAATAAACTGTATTCGCCGTCACTGGTCAAACCTTGCGTTTGTCGCTTAGGATGTGTGTTCCATGTCAAAGCGTATTGATTTTCGTCCTGTGATCCTCGCGGGAGGAAGCGGAACCCGCTTCTGGCCCCGATCCCGCCGCGCCCGGGCCAAGCAGGTATTGGCGCTCGATGGCGAGCGCTCCATGATTCAGCAGACCGTGGAGCGGTTGAAGCCCCTCGCAGGACTCGACCGCACCTGGGTCATCACCAACGAGTTCCTGGCCCATGAAATCGCCGACCAGTTGAAGGGAGTGCCCGCCGGGCAGATCGTCTCTGAGCCCATCGCCCGCAACACCGCGCCCGCCTGCGGGCTGGCCGCCTTCATCATCGAGCGCCAGAACCCCGATGCCGTCCTCGGAGTCTTCCCCTCAGACCACGTCATCGCCGACGAGCCCCGCTTTCTCAAGGCCCTCCAGAAGGGGATCGCCCTCGCCGCCGCCGGCGACAACATGGTCGTCCTCGGCATCGAGCCCACCCGCCCCGAAACCGGCTACGGCTACATCGAAACCGGCGACTTCGCCCCCGACGATAAGGCCGACACCGCCCTGCGCGTGCGCCGGTTTACCGAGAAGCCCAACCAGATCAGGGCCGAGGAGTTCGTCACCGCCGGCAATTACTACTGGAACTCCGGCATGTTCCTCTGGTCCGCCCGAACCCTCGCCAACGCCGTTCGCGAGCACATGCCCGATACCGCGCCGTTGCTGGAGAAGATCGCCGCCTGCTTCGGGACTCCGGAATTCGACGACTGCTTCCGCGAGCTCTATCCCAGGTGCGAAAACATCTCCGTTGACTACGCCGTCCTCGAGCCGCGCTCGGCCAAGGGCGAGCACAATTCGCACCTCTACTGCCTGCCCGCCGAATTCAGCTGGAACGACCTTGGTTCCTGGGCCTCGCTTTACGAGTATCAGATAGAGTCGCGTTTACGCGGCGACGGCGAGGGCAATGTCGCGGAAACCGACGGTCACCTTGCGATCGACGCCATCGACAACTACGTCTTCAGCCCCAAAAAGTTTGTCGCCCTGGTCGGCGTCAAGAACCTGGTCATCGTCGACACCGAGGATGCCATCCTCATCGCCCACCGCGACCACTCCCAGGACGTAGCCAAAATCGTCAAGGAACTCGCCATGATGCGCGAAGAGCTGATCTGAGAAACCAAAGCGCCGTCTCGGGTGGAACCCCATTTCTATGCCCGACTGCGGTTGTCGTTCGGATCTTTCCGAGAGTAACTCCCGGATTGGCGGCGATAGGACAAAGTTACAGCGCTTTGTATTCAGGGCACGACTTTACAGGCTGCGGAAAAACTCCGTGCATGGAGGGTACGGGCTTCAGCCCGTACATTAACCTCAGCAGACTGAACGGGGCTTTAGCCCCCGAGGGACGTTTCCTCTCGCCCTTCGCCCGCTGTTCACTGTTTTTCAGCACCCTTTTTAGTCGTGCCGCAAAGCCGCACAAAACGTCCGGGCTTTAACCCCTGAGGGACCTAGTTTCCCCATTGGCGGTGATACTACCACCAATGAGGAACGCAGAGGGAACAGCTCTACAGCATCAACAATTGGAGGTTCAGCGTGTCTCGCTGAATGATCACTACGGTGGAACCAAACTGCTTTGCTGACCGCGTATAGCCGCTCGGTTCTGGGTCTGTCATCTCATGGAGAGACGCGGCATACGAGCCTCCCAAGAGCATTCCCTCAAAGCTTCCATCGGACTTAACGGGAAATCCTGTGCCTCCGACATCCGGCAAGATGCCCATATTCCGAGCAAACATCACGTGTACATTTCGTTGTTCGATGGGCGAACCCATTTTGACGCACCCGGCGATATTGAACCAGACAGGCTTGGGTATCTGAACATCAACATTCACGGTCTCCCCTCCCTTGACTGCAAAGGGAAGGGCCTCGGTCACAGTCGACGCGTTCGGATAGATGAAGTCAAAGACGCGCTGTTGCTTGAATTCCCTCTCCTCTTCGAATGCAGGTGCACGGCGTATTCCAAGAAAGCGCAGGAAGTATTCTCCTGGGCGAAGCGGCGGCGAGGTGAAGGTCCCGTCGGGACCGCATCTGTGATCTCCTTGGATTCTTCCAAATCCGTGTTGACCATGAAATTCCCCCTCGGTCACCAGTGTGAAACTGGCCGAATGCGGAGGAAGGCCGTTTTCATCTACCAACTTGCCAATTAGGAAAGCGTCGGGAATCGTCATCAGATGTCTCCAGCGCTCGCACCTGCGACATTTAGGGCGAGCTTGCCGAGATATTCCACTTGCGCAATCATAGAACGCCTGCGTTCGGGGCGAGTAGTGGACCACTCTTCCCTAACGGTGATCTGGATCACGGTTGGCTCAGAGTCTGCGGTGATTCAAGACCAATGCCACGAGTGCCCAGGTTTTGAGACCTGGGAGACCGCCAACCAGGCTCTGTCGCCCCAGCCGGGTCTCTCTCTCCAACCCCGCCTGGTTTCCTTTATTTACACTCGTTCAAGGAGAAAGTCAGACCGCGAATGCCTCATCCCCAGATCAAGTTCGGCACCGACGGATGGCGCGGCGTCATTGCCGACGACTTCACCTTCGCCAATGTACGCACTGCCGCCGAAGCTATCGCCGCCTACGTCCACGCCAAAGAAGATCCAGCCAAGGGCCTCTGCATCGGCTACGACACCCGCTTCGGGTCGAAAGCCTTTGCCCGCGCCTGCGCGGAGGTCGTCGCCGCCACAGGTATTCCCATCCTGCTGGCCAACGACATCACGCCCACTCCCGCGCTCAGCTACGGCGTCCGCGGCCTCGGCGCCGCCGGCGGCATCATGATCACCTCTTCGCACAATCCCGCCCAGTGGAACGGCGTGAAATACAAGGCCTGGTACGGCGGCTCGGGCAAGCCCTCCATCATCGCGGAGATCGAGTCTTGTCTCGGCCAGCCCGTCGCGAAAGCCGCGCATCCCGCCGCCATCGCTGACTACGACTTCCTTCCCCCCTACCTCAAAGCCATCGAATCCTTCGCCGACCTCGACCTGATCGCCAAATCGCATTTCAAGTTCGCCATCGACTCCATGTACGGCGCGGGACTGACCATCCTCTCTGATATTTTCACCCGCATCGGCGTCGACCACGTACAAATCCGCGGCCACATCGACCCGCTCTTCCCCGGCATCAATCCCGAGCCCATTGAGCCGCACATCCGCGCTCTCGGCGAGGCCGTCGTTGCCAACGGCTGCCATGCCGGCCTCTGCACCGATGGCGATGCCGACCGCATCGGCGCCACCGACGAGCACGGAAACTTCGTCGACCCCCACAAGATCTTTTCGGTCCTGCTCAGCTGGGTGCTCCGCCGCAAAGGCTGGCCCGGCGCCGTCACCCGCGCCTTCAACACCACCAAAATGCTCGACCGCATCTGCAGGAAGTACGGCCGCGAGCTCATCGAACACGGCATCGGCTTCAAATACGTCTGCGACCTGATGCTGGAGCGAGAAATCCTGATGGGCGGCGAAGAATCGGGCGGCATCGGTTTCCAGCGCCACCTGCCCGAGCGCGACGGCCTCCTCAACGCTCTGCTCCTGGCCAACGTGATGGCCGAGGAAGGCAAGACCCTCGGCCAGCTCGTCGCCGACCTGCAGGCCGAGTACGGCGAGCATCAATACGGCCGCATCGACCTCCACATCCCCGATGAGCTCAAGAACGCCGCCATCGCGCGCGCCCGCGCTCTCCATCCCGGTGATCCGGCGATCGCCGGGATGCCGATCTTTCGCCAGGAAACGCTGGATGGCGTGAAATTCTACCTCGACAATCCTGAGGCCAGGACCAGGCCTAACGCCGCCGAAACCTGGATCCTCTTCCGCGCCAGCGGCACCGAGCCCCTGATGCGCATCTACACCGAGTCCGTATCAAAGGAAGCAGTAGCGAAGCTCCTCGAAGCCGGTCGGGAATTTGCATTGAGAAGCTGAGGCCTTTCCGGAAATGCTGCCACCTGTCGTTTTGGCTTGCCACCTGATTCGCGACGAAGAAATGACAAAGGTCTGATTTACCGACAATCCAGTCACGACCCGGGCGAAACGAGAAAATCCAATGATTCAGGGAGATGTCGAATCGACTGGAAGTGATGGAAACCCTGGTATTGCTGGTTTGAACAAGGCTATGCAGGCTCGGTGGCTCGTGTTTGCTCTTGCCGTTCCGATTAGCCTCTACGTGTCTTTTTTGGGTACGGTCTTCATGGGGTTTTGTCCCGGAATCGAGTGCTGGCCACACACCTTCGCATGGACATTTCTAACGCCATGTTTGCTGCTGGCTATCTGGTCCCTGCGTGCTACGGCACTCGCGACGGTACTACTTCTTATCGCGCATGTATACACAGAAGTCCATCTCTATCGGGGAGGACTGAACGCAGACACCTTGTGGGGTGCAGACAAGGCATTGGATAAATGCCTATGGTTCGTGATTTTTCTTCTAGTCCTTTCGGCTTTGCTTCCTAAGAAGATTGCTATCCAGCGATGAAATCTCAAACTGACGACAATTGTTTTTTGGGAGTGATTCACGTCAGATGCGTCGCTTCGTTCAGCATGACCAGGATATTGAAGCAGTGGTGTCACCGCCCAATCCTTTTCCCCAATTGGTTTGCACATCATTTCGCCCTGATGGCGCACAATCGAATTGGAGCGTGGATTCAGGACTCCATCCAGCCCAGCGTCATGCTCAAACCGGATCCAAAAACGAGAATCAAATTCGCCGGCTGTTCGCTCCAAACTTCCGTGTTGCAAAAAAAAAAAATCGCAAAACTGTCAAAATCACCGTTAAGTGCCTTTTTATTCAATGAGTTGAAGCGGTACCGGGTCAAAAACGGTTTTGTAAGTCATTCAAAAAGCGCGTCTTAAGATATTTGGTCCGGGAGAGTCCAAAAAGAGGAGACCATGTTCATCCACATCTTCGGATTTCGCTGGAAACCTGAGGCCACCGATGCCGACAAGGCCCGCGCCGCCCAGGACATCGCCGCGTTTCGCGGCCACGTCGTCGGCCTCACCGACGTGCACGTAGGGCCCAACCTGTCCCCCCGCGGCCAGGGCTACACCTTCTGCGGCCTGATGACTTTCACCGACAAGGCCGCCGCCGACGCCTACACTACCCACCCCATGCACCTGGCGCTGTTGAAATGGCTCCGCCCCCTCATCGACCCCGTCGAACTGGATTTTGAAGGCTGATTACCGAGGCAGTTTTACCCCGCTCCGGAATTGGGATCCGCCCCATCGGGCGCCCTCGATGGGCTCCCTCCGGCCTGCAGCAATTGGGAGTAAGCGCGCAGCGTCCGGCTGCGCACAATCAGGTTGGCCAGTTTAAGCAGCCACTCCTGCGGCGGCGTAAACGAAGGAACCACCAGGTCAACTTCCTGTTCTGCGCTATACGTCCGGCTGGCATTCGGGAACAGAATGATCGGCGCCGCACACCGCGCACGCGCCAGCGAGATGACGGATTCGGGTATCGAACCGTCGCTGTCGTTCACCATCACCGCGTCGGCTTCGCCCATGGTTTCAAGAACGGCCCGCAACTGGATCTCGTCGCTGCAGTCGTCGACATCGTACCCCGCCCGGCGCAGCACGCTGAGCCGGTAGCAATCGTCAACTCCGAAGTGAATTACTCTGGCTGCCATGGATGTCGAGCGGATCTAATAAGTGCGAACCGTATCTAGTATCTGCAAAAGGTACATCAAGGCTGCCGTATTTTGCTAGAGGATTCCGCGGAACAATCTGTGGCCAGACAGCAACAGGTTCCCGGGTCTCCGGCCGGCGCCGCGCCTAGGCGCCCTCGCCCACTGCCCCGATCACAGCCACCCTGGCCCGCTTGCCGAGGCGGACCACGATCCGGGCGGGCAACGTATCTAACGTCATCAAAGCATTTACGGCCGCCTCCCCATCCAGCTTCACCGCGTGCTCGCTGATCTTCCGGTTGGCCTCGGCGCCGCTCACGGCCAGCCCCAGCTGGACCAGCAGCTTGGGCAGCCGAATCTGAACCCCGCCGTTCTCCCCGGCCGGGCCCGCCACGTCCCCATAGGCCACGTGCACCTCTTCCAGATCCTCGCTCTCCGCCTTCTGCTGGAACATCCGAGCCCAGTTCTCGGCCGCATGGGCCGCGGCATCCTGGCCATGAAACCCTGCCGTGATCGTCTCCGCCAGCCTCTTCTTGATCTCCATCGGGTGCTGCGCCCCCGCCTCCACGCCTGCCTGCATCGCGCTCACCTCCGACTGGCGCAGGTCGGTCAGGAAGATCCAGTACTTCCACATCAGCCCATCGGAGATCGACATCAGCTTGCCGTACATCTCCGTCGGAGCCTCGTTGATGCCGATCGCGTTGTTCAGCGACTTCGACATCTTCTGCACCCCGTCGAGGCCTTCCAGAATCGGCGTCATCAGGATGATCTGCGGCTTCTGCCCGTAATGGCGCTGCAGTTCGCGGCCGGCGCCGAGGTTGAACCGCTGGTCGGTCCCGCCCAGCTCCACATCGCATTCCAGGGCGACCGAGTCATAGGCCTGCATCAGGGGATAGAGCATTTCGTGCAAACTGATCGGCTGTTCCGCCTGGAAGCGCTTGTGGAACTCGTCGCGCTCCAGCATCTGCGACACGGTAAAATGCGACGCGAGCCGGATAGTGCCCTCATAGCCGAGCTTGCCCAGCCACTCCGAGTTGTAGCGCACCTCGGTCGCGCTTTCGTCGAGGATCCGGAACACCTGCTGCTGATACGTCTTCGCGTTCGCGTCAATCTGCTCCCTGGTCAGCGGCTTGCGGGTCACGTTTCGCCCCGTGGGATCCCCGATCAGCGAAGTGAAGTCGCCCACCAGAAAAATGACCTGGTGCCCGAGCTGCTGAAAGTGGCGCAGCTTGCGCATCAGCACCGTGTGGCCCAGGTGCAGGTCCGGAGCCGTGGGGTCGAACCCGGCCTTCACCCGCAGCGGACGTCCGGTCTTGCGGCTTTCTTCCAGGCGCTCGCGCAGGTCGCTGCCCCGGATGATCTCCGCAGCCCCCTTCTCGAGCAGGTCCATCTGCTCATCCACTGGCAAAAACTCGCTCATGTCGTGTTCAAGTATAAATTCGCGATCCACCTGCCTCCTTCCCCGCGCGTCATCCCCGCCCAAACTGTACGATGGTGCGCATGACCTCCAGCCATTTCCGAGGCATCGCCTGTCTGCTCGGGTGCATCCTGCTTCCCGCCGGCAGCGCGAGTACAGCCCCGCCCGCGCCTACTCCGCTGTGGATGGCCATGGTCGACACCATTGCCCGGAAAACGCTGGACCGGCCCGTCCTCGGCATCTCCATCGCACTGGCCAACAACGATCGCGTTGTCTTTGCGCGCGGCTACGGCTTCGCCGACCTCGCCCGCACCGTTCCCATCACCGACCAGACCGTGTTCCATATCGCGTCCATCTCCAAGAACATTGCGGCCGGCATGATTCTTCAACTGGCCGATCAGCACCAGCTCAGTCTCGACGATGAGATCACCCGCTACATCCCCGATGCCCCGGTGCACGGGCGCCACGTCACTATCCGCCAGCTTCTCAATCACACCTCGGGCATTCCCAACTACACCTCGCTTCCCGGCGAAGCCGCCAACGAACAACTCGACCTGTCGCAGGAACAAGTTCTGAAGCTGATCGCCGACGCTCCCCCGGATTTCGATCCCGGCACCTCCTGGCGATACACAAACTCCGGTTTCTACCTCGCCGGAATGATCGCCGAGAATGTTTCGCACCAGCCCTACGCAACCCTGGTCCATGACCGCATCTTCGCGCCCTTGCAGATGCCCTCTTCCAGTCTCTGCGATGCCGTCGCCCCGATCTCCAACCTCGCTTACGGATCCGAAGTCTCCGACGGGAAGCTGGCGGCAGCCGCCAAAATGAGTTGGAAGCTTCCGTTCGCGGCTGGCGGACTCTGTTCCACCCCGTCCGACCTGCTCAGATGGCAGATCACCCTCAACAAAGAGCACGTTGTTTCCAAGCGCTCCCTGGCGCTGATGAGAACCCCGACCGTTCTAGCCGACGGGTCCAGCATCGACTACGGCCTTGGTACCCGAATCGGCCTCCTGGACGGCCATCGAATCTACGGACACACCGGAAGCGGCGGCGGGTACACCACCGCGCTCCTGACCTTGCCCGACGATAAGCTGTCCCTCGCCATCCTTATCAACACAGCTTCGGATGGCGCGGCGACCGAATTGGCGGGAGCTATTGTCCGCACCATTCTGGCCATCACGCCGATTGCCCTGCGCGACATCCCGGTACCCGCCGAAGAACTCGCCTGCATCCCCGGCGTCTACGATTCCGACGAAGGCCCACTCGACCTCCAGGCCGTAAACGGCAAGTTGCATTTCCAGATCCCCGGTGTTCCCGGCGCTGCCGGAGCGATCACCCGCCAGGGAAGGTACAACTACGCCATCGACGAAAACCGGCGCGTGCATTTCCTCTGTGTTCCCGATCGCTCCCGCTGGGCCCTCATCTATTCCGCCGGCCTCATGACCGATGCCAAACGCTCCGGGCCTCCCCCGCCGAGCCCCGCCCCTTAACTGCGTGCGCGCCTATTCCGTCTCCCCATATTTTGGCAACCCCCGCTCCGGGCCTTCATCCAACGCGCAGGAGAACCTCCCCCTATGTCCAGTGTGAAAGGCCGTGCCGTACAAGTAACCGCCGCCGGCGGAGACTTCAAGCTCGTTCAACAAGAATTCCCGGATCCCGGTCCGGGTCATGTTCGCATCCGTATCCAGGCATGCGGAGTCTGTCACAGCGATTCGCTTACCAAGCTGGGCATCTGGCCCGGCCTCCAGTACCCACGCGTTCCCGGCCACGAAATCGCCGGCGTCCTCGACGCGGTCGGCCCAGACGTCCCCGTATTCAAGGTCGGCCAGCGCGTCGGTCTCGGCTGGCACGGAGGCCACTGCAACTACTGCACCCCCTGCCGTCGCGGCGACTTCGTCCTCTGCGAAAACCAGGAAATTTCCGGCATCAGCTACGACGGCGGCTATGCCGACTACGTCATCGCCCCCGCCAATGCCATCGCCCTCATTCCTGACGATCTTGGCGATGTCGATGCCGGGCCGCTGCTCTGCGCCGGCATCACCACCTTCAACGCCCTGCGCAACAGCGGCGCGCGCGCCGGCGACACCGTCGTCATCCTCGGCATCGGCGGCCTCGGCCACCTTGCCATCCAGTACGCCGCCAAAAGCGGCTACCGCACCATAGCCGTCGCTCGCGGGCAGGACAAGGGCCCGCTCGCCAAACAACTCGGTGCCCACCTCTACATCGACAGCACCACCCAGGACCCCGCCAAAGAGTTGCAAAAGCTGGGCGGCGCCCACATCATTCTCTCCACCCTCACCAGCGCCAAGGCCCTGGAGTGGACCATCGATGGGCTGGCCCCCGCCGGCAAGCTGATCGTCGTCGGCGCGCCCGACGACGGGCCCATCGTCGTCAGTCCCTTTCCTCTGCTGCTTGGTCGCCGCACCGTGGCGGGATGGCCGTCCGGCACCGGCATGGATTCGGAAGACACTCTGAACTTCAGCGCCCTGGCCGGCGTCAAGCCCATGACCGAGGTCTACCCGCTGGAGAAAGCCGCGGAAGCCTTCGATCGCATGATGAGCGGCAAGGCGCGCTTCCGCGTGGTGCTCACCACCGGCGCCTGAGTCTCAAAATTGAAAGAGCCTGCCCGGCGACGAACGGGCAGGCTCCTTCTTCTCATGCAAATATGGGTTCAGGGCTTGTTCATCCGGCCCCGCAGCCGCTTCAGCACATTGGGCGGCACCAGGCCCGTCACATCGCCGCCGAAGCTGAACACTTCCTTCAACATCCGCGAACTGATGAACGAGTAGCGTCCCGCCGGCTGCAGAAAAACCGTCTCGATCTCCGGCGCCAGCCGCCGGTTCATCAGCGCCATCTGGAACTCGTATTCGTAGTCGGAGATGGCTCGAATCCCCCGCAGCACCGCCGTTGCCCCCTGCCGCCGCGCAAATTCCACCATCAGCCCGTCGAACGTTGCCACCGACACATTCTCCAGCGGCCGCACGACTTCATGCAGCATCTCCACCCGCTCCGTCACCGAGAACAGCGGGTTCTTGCCGGGATTGTTTAGAACCGCAACCGTCAGATGATCAAAGATTTTTGACCCCCGCTGGATCAGGTCCACGTGACCGTTGGTCGGCGGGTCGAAAGTGCCGGGATACAAGGCTTTCACCAACATTGGTATGTGCTCTCAAGGATTCTAGCAGCGCCCCATTGGCGCCGCGGCCGGGCATTCGGGATCAACCGGCCAGAGCCATCCACGCTTGCCATGCATCTAAGTCCGCATGTCGGACGAATGCATAGAGTTTCGCAAGATAGAACATCGCTGCAGTGAACTTAGAGAATGGATCTTGCGTCGCGCTCCACAATGCGCGACGGATCAGAAGCATTTGCAGGAAGGCAGCGACGAGCGCGGGTATTGGGCCCACGGCTACCTCACCGCGCTGCTCGACGTGATGCAGCTCTTTTCAAGAGAGGCTCCCAATCCCGGCTATGGGAAGGGCGAAGCCTCCAGCACCAGGTACGCGGCCTAGCTGGTTCTTTCCCGCGCTCATGAGAGCCCGGCAAGTCCCTCCGATCCCGTGTGTCCGGATCACTGAAAGCACATGGAAGATCCCCTTCGCTCCGCCAAATCCAGCTCAAATATTAACGAAGATGGACCTGCCTCACAGGCAGTAATCTTCCCGCACCTCCCGAATGCCTCTTGCAAAGGCGTCGTTGGCGAGTTCACTGATTCACCTTGGCAATCTTGCATGACCCCGTCTGTCGAATATGATTGCGAGGTTGATCCAGTCCATCCCTGCAGCACGGTTCACACTTGATAGGCGTGCCCGTGTTGCCGGCGGATCGTGGATCGGAACATGTTCTCGGTCAGGGGGAAGGCGTGCGGCCAACATTGAGGATCATCGGCGGAGTTGCCGTGGTTGCCCTCTTCGCCGTCGTGGTTTGCTTTGTTTACCTCGAGGTAAGAGCCGGATTCTACCCCAGCTATGCCCCGTCCGCTTTCTCGAGCCTGTCGGCACCCGCCGCGGGCGGCCATGCTGCAGGCGATCTCGTGGCGCAGACGGAAGCGGGAGTCCTGCGGGGAGCTTCCGCGGGATCGGCAACCGTATTCATGGGAATTCCTTTCGCGCGTCCTCCCGTCGATCAATTGCGCTGGGAGCCTCCTCAACCGGCGATACCATGGGCCGGAGTGAAAGATGCCACGCGCCCCGGACCCCCGTGCGCGCAGGATCCCGCCGGACTGACGGCGTTTTTGGGCCCCATGGCCAGGGCGTATGGCTCCAGCTACGCTGAGACCGTGCAGTCCTCCGAGGACTGCCTCTACCTGAACGTGTGGGCGCCCGAGTGGCCCCCCAGCCACGCTCTTCCCGTGATGGTCTGGCTGCACGGAGGCAGCAACCGGGTCGGAAGCGGGGCGCAATCAAGCTACAACGGCGCTTCGTTGACCGCGCGCGGCGTCGTATTGGTAACCACTAATTATCGCCTCGGCACGATTGGCTTCTTCAGCCACCCCGAACTTACCGCAAAATCGCCACAGCACAGTTCAGGGAACTACGGATTGCTCGATCAAATCGCCGCCCTTCGATGGGTTCAGAACAACATCGCCAAGTTCGGTGGCGATCCCCAAAATGTCACCTTGTTTGGTGAGTCGGCAGGCGCGATCGATGCCGCCATGTTGATGACCTCTCCCCTCGCGGAAGGTCTCTTTCGGCGCGTCATCTCTGAGAGTGGCCCTGCATTCAACCCCGCGCAAACCCTCGCGCAGGCTGAAGCGCTGGGAAAGGCCGTTGGCGACCTCGCGCCCGGAGACCCGCATCGAACGCCCCTGGAGCGGTTGCGCGCCCTGCCCCCAGCCGACATCGAAAGACTGGTGGTTCAGGCGAAAGCGCGCATTGGCGCGGACACTTCCACCTTCACTACGGATGGCTGGGTGTTGCCGCAATCCCCGCGCAATGCCTTCCTGGGCGGCGCGATTCAAAAAGTGGATCTGATGATCGGCATCAATGGACGCGAACTGAGTGCCTTCCGTCTCGCGGCTGCCGCGGCTGGAAAGTCCTCAGGAAATCAAAAGGACGGAGCAGGCGCCGGCTCCCTGAAACAGTTCTCGGATGCCGCTCGACCTTTTTTTGGAATCTGGACCAAACCGGCCATCGCGCTTTACCTCGGGAACATTCTGCTGCGTCGTACCGCGGGCGTGGATCAGGCCGCCAACGACATCGTTGGCGCCTGCCCGGTTGGCGCCATGGCGGAGCTGACCAGCGACGCCGGCCGGCAGGTTTTCGTCTACCGCTTTGATCGTTCCATTCCAGGCAGGGGAGAAGGAGAGCTGGGCGCATTTCACAGCCTGGAAATTCCCTTTGTCTTCGGCGCGTTGCGCGACCCAACCTGGCAATGGCTGCCCTTCACTCCCGACGATGCGGCGCTTTCGAACCTGCTTCAGACTTACTGGACGAACTTCGCCAAATCCGGCACCCCTAACGCCCAGGGCCTGCCCAACTGGCCGGCATGGAGCGCCGGCAAAAAGGAATTTCTCGAAATCAGGAAGGACGGCAGAATCTCGGCGCAACGCAACTTTCCTCCGTTCTTCAGCAATCTTTCTCCCAACAATCTCAGGAAGAGCTTCAAAAGCGAATAACCCACGGACAGATCAAACCAGGTCCCGGCTTTCTCTCCCCTCCATTTCCCGATCCCCTGTCAGCCCAAAGCCGGAATTGAAGGAAAACGATTCTTCCCAGTCACTTACGTGCTAGAATTCCGCTGCTTTCCCTGGAGGGTGCATGTTCAACTCCAACGTCATCGACGTCGCCATCGGGCTGGTATTTGTCTTCCTGCTCTTGAGCCTCATCTGTTCGGCCGCCAACGAGATCCTCGAGAGCTTCCTCAAGCGGCGCGCCAGCAACCTGGAGAGAGGAATCCAGGAAATGGCGGGACCGGGCAACGAGCAGTTCGTCGAGAAACTCTACAACCATGGCATGATCAACTCGCTTTTCCGCGGCAATTACAGGCCCGGCCCGTCGTGGATGTTCTGGAGGAAAGCCAATCTACCCTCCTACATCCCGGCCAAAAACTTCGCTCTCGCCCTCTTGGATCTGCGCCGGACCACCCGGGACCTGCCGCCCAACGTGAAGAGCGCTTTGGACGCCTGCGTGGAGAACGCGGGAAACGATGCCGCCAAACTCCAGCGGAACGTCGAAGATTGGTTCAACAGCTCCATGGATCGGGTCTCAGGATGGTACAAGCGCTACAGCCAGCGCGTTGTCCTGGTCATGGGGCTGGTTGCCGCCGTCCTGGTAAATGCCGATTGCATCCAGATTGCGAAGCGCCTCTCCACCGATGCAAGCATGCGCAACTCCCTTGCCAGCCTCGCGGAGTCCGCCAAAACCCAGCCCGATACGACCACTTCCGCCGTCGATCGCGTGAAAACCGATCTCAAGACCCTGGACGACATCGGCCTGCCCCTGGGTTGGTACCGCTCCAAGGGCGAATCACCCATGAACCCGTGGCAAGAGTTCTCCGATCACTGGATCGGCTGGCTGATCACGGCCCTGGCGGTATCCCTCGGCGCCCCGTTCTGGTTCGATGTTCTCAACAAGATCATCGTGATCCGTTCTACAGTCAAGCCCGCCGAGAAGAGCGGTCCGGAAGCCTCGAAAGACTCCAGCCCGCCGCCTCCCATGAGCCCGCTGATGGTTAGCGTTCCGCCGGCCCCTCCGACGCCCACCCCCACACAGGATTCAGGTTCCGGTACCCCACTGCCTGCGCCTGCGACGGATATAGGAGGCGCAACGCCGGCGGCTGGCTGATACGGCAGGGTTACAGCTTCGCAGGAACAAACACTCCGTGCCCCGTCCTTTCGACTTCTTTCTGTCGCAAGGGTTGGGAAGCCCCTTCGTTCAGCCTCGCCCCGGGAACCACATCAACTCACTGCGGCCGCATGTTGTACATGAAAATGGCGCGCAGCTCAAGATATGGCCCGTGGAATTCGCGCGGCAGCGGCGGGTAGTTGGATCCGGTCAGTGCGCCCCACGCCGCGCGATCGAGAGCGGTATCGCCCGAGCGCCCTTCGAGCGCCATGCTGCCCTCCATGATGCGCCCGCTGGGCAGCACCTTGAAGCGGATCATGCACTGTCCCTGCTTCAGGATGGGCGGATTCACCTCGTCCGGGATCAGCGGATCCCAGGTGTGCTCGGTTTCGAAATACCAGCGCCGCAGCCACGGATTGAAGTCCACACCCTGGGTGTCCGACAGAACCTGAACCCCTCCGCCCGCGCCGGGATGCATGGCCATGCCGGGGTTGGAAGGCGCGTTGTCTGCCCCGTTACTCGGACCTCGCGAGCCCCGCATCGCGTCCCGCAACTGGTCGGCCGGATTCTGCGAACCCATGGCAAAGCTGGGCCGCTGGGGAGCCGGCTTGGGAACCGGCGACTCCAGCTGCGCCTGCGATTCCGGCTTGGGCGGCGGCGGAGGCGCGGGAGCCGGGGCTTCCTCCACCTTTGGGGCCGGAGTCGGCGGCAGCGGCGGAGCGGCTCTGTTGAGAGCCTCGAGCGTCTTCTTGTCGATTTGCGGAGCCTTTTTCGGAACCGGCTTGACCTCCACCTTGGGCTGTGCCCGCTTGATCAAATCGGGTGGCAGGTCCAGGTACTTCAAGTCCTCCTTGCGCTGGCGAATGGCCTCGAACGGATCGATGACCGCCGGAACCTTGAAGATGTATTTCGGGATCCAGGTGAGCCCCGAGAGCAGAATCAGGTGGACCAGGATCGCGATCCAGATGCCCTCGCGCAGACGTGCCCAGCGCCGCTCGTCCTCGAGCTCGCTGATCATGTTCAGCAATTCGTGGGTGTCGTAGTCGATCCAGCGGGAGCCGCGCACCACGGGAGACACCCCGGCTGCGGAATCCGATTCGTTCGCCTTCCGGTCGGATTCCTGGACCCGCTCCGAGCCGCGGCCAATATCCGCCTGGCGCCCGTCTTCCGCACCATGCTCCGGGTGGGCGGTCTCCGGCCCGGCTGCCGTCGGGTCTTGGGGCTCGTTCACGCTGGTTGGCACTACGCTCAGGGGCATTCGTTGATGGGAGCCACGGTCGCACAGCGCACCGCCGGCTCGCTTCCGAGTCCTTTCTCTTATTCTCTCATCCCTCTCGAATCGCGGAAACCCGGAGAGGGGCTGGCGGGGAGTTGGGCGGAACCCGCACCGTACAATGGTCTTTTTGAATGGACGGACCAGCGGCGGGAAGGGGACCGTGATTGAAGCAGTTTTTTGCCCAACTTCTGCATAAATGGAACTTTATTGTGCTCCCCGCGATTCTCAAGCTGGGTTTCTGGGGCGCCGGGGCCGTTGCTCTGCTGGATTCTTCCTCGATTCCCGTCCCCATGGACGCCATCCTTGCCATCTATATCTGGAAGGATCAAGGGCACTTCTGGCTGTATGCGTTGATGGCGGCGGCCGGATCGGCAGTGGGCGGCCTGCTTCCCTATGGCCTGGGACGGGCCGGCGGGGAACTCTTTCTGCTCAAGCGGATCGACCGAGCCCGCTTCGAAGTCATGCGCAACCGCTTCGAACGGCAGGAGTTCTGGGCGATGGCGATCCCGTCCATGCTGCCCCCGCCCACGCCCTGGAAGGCCTTTGTTTTCGCCGCCGGAGTATTCGAAATGCGGGTCGGCAACTTCATGCTTGCCGTCTTTGTTGGCCGGCTGGTTCGGTGGCTGGCGCTTTCGCTGCTGGTCATCAAGCTGGGGCCAGGAGCCGTTCAGGTGGTCGAACATCACGCGCTGACCGCGCTGGGGGCCGTGGCCGGCCTTGCGATCCTCGCAATTCTCGGATGGTGGATGAAGAAGAGACGCCGCGCCGAAACCGCCTAGGCAAAGAAGCCGCCCCTCTCAGGGCGGCTTCTTTGCGAACCAGGATGAGTCGAATCAGGAGGCGGAAGGTACCGCGTGCACCCTGCTCATGCGCCGCACCAGCACCGGAACCCCAAACGCCAGTCCGGCTACGATCGCGGTCGAGATCAGGTCGTTGCGGTAGAACGGAATGGCTGCTACATAGCATGCAATCAGTCCGCTGAAGGTGTGCGGATACATGTCGCTGCCGGCCCACACCGCGTAGTTCGACAGGATGAAGAATGAAGTGGGACCAAGCACCACTCCCGCGGCAACCCGAAGAAAGGTGGTGCGGCTATGGAGCAGAATCCAGCCCAGCGCCATCACCGCCAAATACCAGGCCCAGGTTGTGACATATGACTGCCAGTGGAAGGCGTAGTGGTAGGTGAACACCGTGAGCACGTAGTCGGTGGCCATCAGCGTCGCAAGGGGGGCGATCATTTCGCGCCAGCTCCGCCGCGCGCCAAAATAAAGCAGGGCGCCGCCCACCGCGGTGAAGTTTAACCAGTCGGGGTGCGGAATCAGGCGGCTCAATATTGCGGCGACCAGCAGCAGATAGGCAGGCATGACGACCTCTTTCCCAGATACCGTAACAAGATTCCGTGGGACGGTGCGCGTGGGCGAACAGCGCTACATCCATTGTGGGGGGCCAAAGCCAGTGGGTCAACCCGGAAACTCACTTCTGCTCCCGCTTGCCCATCCCTTCCCCGCCGTCGTCACGGTTGTCGATGATGTAGACCCATCCGGTCAAACCCGCCGGCGGCCGTGAGCGTCCCGACTGCGTGAAGGCATACGCAAAGCGCAGGTCGCTGAACTCTACGGTCGTCCAGGTGCGATTGGTGGTAAGCTGCGGCGGTTCCACGCCCTCGATGGGTTCCTGGCCCACGTCGCGAATCACCGCCCACTGACCCCAGTCAAGATAAACCTGGCCCAGGAACGTTCGCTTGGCCGCTTCGAGGGCCGGGGTGTCGTCCGGCTTGAACAGCACATCGGTTTGCGGATCGCTGTCAATGGCGCCCGAAGACGTGTTGACCTCCGCGGTCTGGTAGAACCGGGAAGTCTCCAGGATGGCGTGCCAGCGGAACGGATTCAGGGGATACGGCTCGATCGTCATCCGCGTCACCGGCGCCGAAGCCACCTGGGTGTTGTTCAGCAGAGCGCCGGCCTGGCTGTGCTCGGTCCATCGCCATGCCCAAAGTGCCGCCATGCCTGCGAGCGCGAAAACGGCCCAGCCCCTGCCGCGAAACTTCGTACGCCGCGCGCCGATCTCGCGGTCGGTGAGTCCCAATAGCCAGGGCATCACCCAGGCCAGGAAAAAGAGCCCCCACAGCACCGGCTCCGCGATAAACATGAAGCTGCCCATATACCACCGCGGATTGAACGGGAAGAACGGGCGCACGCCGTAGTTGTTGGTCCAGTCCAGCAGAATGTGCGAGAGGGCGGCGACAAAACACGTGAGATAGAGCCATCCCCAATGCACTACGCGTGGCTCGAGCCTGGGAGGAAGAGGCTGTCCGGGAAGGAGGGTCATGGCGGCGAGTCTGCGCTGCCTGCGTTTTTCGTTCCAGCGATGAAGAAGCCACACCCCGCCAACAATCACACCCGCCACGACAGGAACCGCAATGAACGTGTGGGTGATGCCGCGATGATGCTTCAGTCCCTCCACGGGTCCGCGCAGGCTCCAGAAGACATCGAGATCGGCGGCTTCGGCGGCCAGCGTGGCAGCCAGGGTAGCGTACGCAGTTTTGCGATTCAGTCCCGCGCGCCCCATGCAGGCGCCGGTGAAGAAGTGGGTGATGGGTTCCATGCGGCTGACCACCATAGTAACCCGTCGATCACCCCGCCACCGAAGACCTGCCTGTCGGACTTCGCATCCTATAATCCTGCCCATGGACGCACAGACCAAAACCCATACGGATGCCGGACAACGCATTGAGGAGTTGCGCGAGGAAATCCGCCGCCACGAGCACTTGTATTACGTAATGGATGCGCCTGCCATTTCCGACCAGGCCTTTGACAAGTTGATGAATGAGCTGAAGCGGCTCGAACGAGAGCATCCCGATCTGGTGGCGCCTGACTCGCCTACCCAGCGTGTTGGCGGCAAGCCCGCCGAGGGATTCAAGAAAGTGCGCCACTCGCGGCCCATGCTGAGCCTCGACAACGCCTACTCCGAAGAGGAACTGCGCGACTGGGTGCGGCGCGTCCACGGGTTGGCCGGCAACCTGCCGGTCGAATTCACGGGCGAACTGAAACTCGACGGGCTCAGCATCGCCCTCCATTACGAGCCGGCCGAAGACGGCGCGTCCCGCCTCGCCTACGGGCTGACGCGCGGCGACGGCCAGGTGGGCGAAGACGTCACCTCGAACATCCGCACTATTCGCAGCGTGCCTCTGAGCATCTCCGCGTCGCAGTTGAAAAAGGCCGGCGTGCCGCAGGCGTTCGAAGTGCGCGGCGAAGTGGTGATGCCGGAAGCGGCCTTCCTCAAAATGAACGAGGAACGCGAAAAGCAGGGCCTGACCGCTGCCGTAAATCCTCGCAACGCGGCGGCGGGAACGCTGCGTACCGTCGAGCCCAGCATCGTCGCGCAACGCCGGCTCGATCTCTATGCTTACTTCCTGCTCAGTGGCGGCGAGTACCTCGCCATTGGTCAGGAGGCGACTCTCGATGCGCTTACGGCCATGGGATTTCGCGTGAACCCGCATCGCGGTCGCGTCCACACCGTGGAGGAGATGCTCAAATTCATCCGCCAGGCCGAGCAGAAGCGGGCCACCCTGGGATACAACATCGACGGGGTGGTGTTGAAGGTGGATTCGCAGGCCACCCAGCAGCGCCTCGGCTACACCGGCCGCGCACCGCGCTGGGCGCTGGCCTACAAGTTCACCGCGGAACAGGCCGTCACCCAGATGTACGACATCATGATCAGCGTGGGCCGCAGCGGCAAGCTTACTCCCACCGCGATGCTCAAGCCCGTCTTCGTGGGCGGAGCCAACGTCAAAGCGGCGACCCTGCATAACGCCGACTGGATCGAGCGCATGGGCCTCCGTATTGGCGACTGGGTCAAGGTGGAACGCGGCGGCGACGTGATTCCGAAAGTCGCCGAGATCGTCTCCGACCCCGACCACCCGCGCGGCAAGGAGGCGTTTGTTTACCCCACCCGCTGCCCGGTGTGCGCCAACCCGGCTGTGCGCGAAGAAGGCGAGGCCGATTACCGCTGCGTGAATGTCGATTGCCCCGCGTTGTTGCATGGCACCGTCGAACACTGGGCCAGCCGCGGGGTGATGAACATCGAAGGGCTGGGGGAAGCCTCGGTCTACGAACTAACCAAGCAGCAGGTCGTGAAAAGCGTCGCCGACCTCTACTCGCTGAACGAAGACATCCTCTCCTCTCTCAAGCAGGAAGTGGAGCGGAATGGCGAAAAGAAGATGCAGCGCGTGTTTGGCCCGGTCGAAATCAAAAAGCTTCTCAAGCAGATCGAGAACTCGAAGGATGCGGGCCTGGCTCGCGTGCTGATGGGCATGAGCATTCGCTTTGTGGGCGAGCGCACCGCTGAATTGCTGGCCCAGGAATTCGGATCGATGGACGCGATCATGAACGCACCCGCCGAAGAACTGGAGCGCGTGGAGGAAATCGGGCCGCGCATTTCGCGCTCCATCCTCGACTTCTTCGCCCGCCCGGCGAATCGCGAATTGATCGCGCATCTCCAGGCCGCCGGCGTGAAGATGACGGCGGAGAAGAAGCAGCGCACCACGCAACTGGCCGGCCTGACGTTCGTGTTGACGGGAACTCTTCCAACCCTGAGCCGCGAAGACGCCAAAGCAAAGATCGAAGCCGCCGGGGGAAAAGTGTCAGGGTCCGTGAGCAAGAAAACCAATTACGTCGTGGCCGGCGAAGAAGCCGGTTCAAAATTCGATAAGGCGCAGGAGTTGAAGATCCAGATTCTGGACGAAGCCGGGCTGCTCGCGCTGCTTGCGCAGAACAACGCGGATTGAGCTGTTGGCGGACGTTTCAGGAGTTGCGGTTGCCGGTTTAGCTGTCTACCCGCGCTTCACGAGCGGCACCATCGCGACGGCCAGCAACGGAACGTCAAAAATCAAGATCATTCTCCTTGCGGCACGCGTCATGAAGTCTTGCGATGGTTTGCCATGGAGGAGCGGCGCTCCCGTTCCCGCTCGCGTTCCCAGGCTTCGGCACGCCAGCGGCGCGAACTATAGTTGGGCGGATCGTCAAACGGTCCCACTGTCATAGGCGTTCGGGGCTCATCGGCCGCTCGCGACGGCGAAATGGCGATCACCGCGGCCGGCAGCACCGGCAGCGGATGGGACGGAATGCTGGTCCTGGCGGGCGCCTCCGTTGCACTTGACGAAGTCGCATAGGCTGCCTTCGAGGTAAGGCTCGCGTCCACTGTCGCGACAGGCTCGTCTCTGACGACGGCATCGGCGACAGGCAGCACCCGGCTCGACATGTTGCCGGCAATAAATTCATCCACAAGCTTGTGCAGGCAGGTCTGCCCGCACAGATGTTTCGAGCCGGCGCGCAGGCGGCTGTTCGCGGTCCACCCCGTGACGCGCAATTCGCCACTGTGCGTATACGCCACGAACCAGTGATTGGTCTGCCTTTTTTCTGCCCCGCAGATGTCGCACGAAATGGCCTGCCGGATCATCGCTTCTCCCGCTCCGCAATGGTGCTAAAACGGACAGTGCTTCCATCGAGGGAAACACCCACATCCATTTCATCGCGAAACGAAGTGCAAGGAAGAGCGCGAATCGAAAAGGCTGATGCGCCGATCCGGATTTGAATAGACTGGCCGGCTCTTTCCTGAATCGGGAAATCCAGTCCTCAGTGGTCAGTCCTCAGTTCGGTGCTATTGCTCGGAACTGAAAGCTGACAACTGACAACTGACTACTGGGTGGGCGCGAAGTATCCCTTACGAGCCCGCACCTGGTAGCGCCGGTCGTTGCAGAACAGATAGATGGGGCGGAAGGCGCCGTTGGCTTTGAAGTCGGCGGGCGTGTAGTTGAGCGCGTACTGGCTGCGCAACTCGGCCTGGATCTCGTGGAAGCTGTTGGTCATTTCTTCCACCGATGGCGGGAAAAACGTGGTGCCGCCGGTCGCGTCGGACATCTGTTGCAGGATCTGGTCGCCTTTTCCGCGGCTGGGCGTCCAGTTGGTGCTGATGGCGTAGATGATGGTCTCGGAACGCTCGCACATCTTGATGGCTTCGTCGGGCCGCACCCGGCTCTGGTTGTCGTCGCCGTCCGAAATCAGGATCATGGCCTTGCGCACCGGATCGCGACCGCGTTCCGGAAGAAGCTTGTCGCGGCAAGCCGTATAGACCGCATCGAAGAGCGCCGTGCCGCCCCCTGGGCGCAGGCGGTTGATACCCGTCTCCAGCGCGTCGAGGTTGTTCGTCCAGTCGGCCGTGATCGTTGGAGTCACGTCGAATCCCATCACGAATCCACGGTCGGCCTGCGGCTTCAGCGTCTCGATCAGGAACTCGGTCGCGGACTGCTGCTCGAACTGGAATCGCGTGCGGATGGAGGTGCTGGCGTCAATCACTACCCCTACGCGCAGCGGAAGATTGATCTGCTGCCGGAACGAGTTGACCTTAGCGGGCGCCTTCTGGTCGTCAAGCAAGGCAAAATCGCTCTGCTTCAGGTTGGGAATGTAATGGCCGTGCTTGTCCGTCACCGTGAAAATCAGGTTGACTTCGTTGACAATGGCGCGAATGGTGGGCGCACCGGCATCCGGCTCGTCAGAAGGCGGGGCCTGCCGCTGAGCGCCCGGAGTCTGCGCCGGCGGCGTCGCCGGTTGCTGGGCGGCCGGCGAGGCGGGCTGCGCCGGAGGGGTGGTTGCGGGCTGCTGCGCGCGCAACAACGTCAGGGGAAAGACGCCTGCAAGCATCAAGCATGCAAAGGTACAGGCCAAGCGGCGGACCTTAGCCGCTGGCAACGAAGTATTTCTGGTCATGACCGTTTTATTTTACCAATCGCGGCTTCCGGCCGCGCCGCTCTCTTGCCCATTGTTGGGGCCTGCTCCTTGGACGCTCCGCCCGGGGGATTGGCGTCAGCCCCGTTTTCCAACCGCCGCAGGAAGTCTTCCAACTCGCCCGGCAGCCGGGATTGGAGGGCCATCGCCTTCGCGGTCACGGGGTGGGTGAACTCCAGTTCGGCGGCGTGGAGGAAGTTGCGGCCGAGGCGAAGCCTCTCGGGATCGGCGTTGGGCCGCGCGTTGCCCCGCCCCTGGTTCGGCGGTGTCTGCACTGTGAGTTGTCCGGCGGCGCCGTAGAGCGTATCGCCTGCCACCGGGTGCCCGATAGACGCCATGTGCACCCGGATTTGGTGGGTGCGCCCGGTCTCGATGCGCACCCGCACCAGGGTGAATTTTCCGAAACGCGTTTCCAGCCGCCGCACCACTTCGTAATGGGAAACCGCGGAACGCGCGTTGTCCTGCACCCGGGTCGACATCCTGGTGCGCCGCACCTGGTCGCGGCCGATGGCGGCCGTGATGGCTCCCTTTTGCTTTTCCACTGCTCCGTGCACCAGGGCGACGTAGGTCTTGCGGATCTCGCGGCCCGAAAACATGCGCGCCAGCGCCGCATGGGCGCGATCGTTCTTGGCCACGATGATCAGGCCGCTGGTGTCCTTGTCGAGCCGATGCACGATGCCCGGCCGCATTTCGCCGCTGGTCGAAGAAAGCGCCTGAAAGCGGTGCAGGATAGCGTTGACGAGCGTGCCGCGGTTGCGCGCATCGTCGGTTGCACCGGAGCCCGCGTGGACCATCATGCCGGCGGGCTTATCGATCACGGCCAGGTCCCCATCTTCGAAGACGACGTTCAGGGGGATGTCTTCGGCGACGGCCTTGAGCGGCGCAGGATGCGGTTCGCCGGTGATGCTGATGGATTCGCCGCCCCGAAGCTTGTACGAAGCCTTGGGACGCACGCCGTCCACAACGACGTCGCCCTGCTCGAGCAGAAGCTGCACCCGCGACCGGCTCACTCCATCGAGCTGGCTGGTCAGGAACTGGTCCAGCCGCTGGCCGGCCGCCTCGGGTGGCGCCAGGAAGGTGCGTACCTCAGTCATGCGCGGCCTCGTCTTTCGCGGGTTCGGCTGCCACGGCACTCCCGTGCCCCACATTCGCGACTTGTTCCTGTCGCAAAGGTGGGAGACCTCCGCCCATCGCGGACTCCTTTCGCTCCAGCAGCAGCCATCCGCCCATTGCCACCAGCCCGATCGCCGCCAACTGCGGCCCGTCGAGCGCTCCGCTGAGCACCTGCCCGCGCCCCTCAGGGTCACGCCACAACTCGGTGACGTACAGGGATACGCCGATTCCCATCAGGGCCATGCCGGCCACATCTCCGGCCCGGCGCCGCATCGGCATCCACACCAGCAGCAGAAGCGCCAACGCGAGGTAGGCCAGAGCAGCATAGGCCTGCACGGGGTGCAGCGGAACGCCCAGCGGGGTGCCGCTCCAGCGCTGCGCGAGGGGATCGGAATACACCACCGCCCACCGCACCGTCGTCTCGGTACCGTATCCCGCGCCCGCGAGCAGGGCGCCGAACTGCTCAAAAGCCAGCCCTACGGAGAGTGGGGGCGCCAGCGCATCCAGCGCAGCCCTAGTCGCCATGTGCTGCCATTGCATGTAAACAAGCGCGGCCAGGCCGCCGGCCAGGATCCCGGCGCCGGCTACCCATGGGCTGTGGATAGTGGCCAGGCCGAACATCCACAACGGGTG
The DNA here is from genome assembly GCA_963730805.1 of uncultured Acidobacteriota bacterium. Classification (GTDB taxonomy): domain Bacteria; phylum Acidobacteriota; class Terriglobia; order Terriglobales; family Acidobacteriaceae; genus Telmatobacter. The sequence continues at coordinate 188,984 of CAVSTL010000007.1, forward strand.
GCGGATCAGTTCGCGCCAGTTCACCGCAACCAGCAACAATCGCGAGCCCAGCAACGCTGTGAACAGCGCAAGCACGCAGACATTCCATACCCGCGCAGGGGAGACACCCGCGTTGCGCGCCGTGCGTTGCGCCAGCGCGAGCGCCGCCAGCACGCCGGCGGCGGCCATTGCGCCATAGCTGGGGATCAGAAGAGCGCCGAACCTGAAGAGAACCGGATGCACTGATCTCAGAATACGGCATGCGAATTTGTAGCGAGCAGCCTGGGCAATGCCGGGACGGTCTCAGTTTGAATAAGCGGGAGGAAGAACCCGTGCATGCCTCGTCAAAGGCGCAATTGCGGAGGTATCCCATACCTGCACTTCAACGAAACGAGCCTGAAATCCGGGCTCATCCGTGAAGCCGAATCCCGAAAAATCCGCGCCGTCGGCAAACAGCCCAACCATCTCTGCCAGTGTGTAAAGCCGGCACGTGGGCTCTTGTCCGATGCTCATGCTATCGCCGATCGTAAAAGTGATGGAATCAGCCGGTAATTCTTCCAGCGGGACCACCAGAGACGCCGGCCGCGACGCGTCGTGACAATAAGAAAAATCACCCAGAAAAAAATAGGCCGGCTTCTGCAGGAGAGCTCGCCCAAGAACCCTGCTCGCGTCCTCGGAAAGCCACGCTTCAGTGGCCCTGCGCCGGGCCAGGTAATTTGGTTTCAGCGTCGGTCGGGATTCGCGCCGCAGGCGATCCAGGACGAGTGAAGCTTCACGGTCGGGCAGCGAACATAAATTGAGACAGGCGCCTCGAATCGGATCGTAGCGGTGGGTGACGACCGCAGGCATGGCGGCCAGATGCCCGGCCTGTCGCGACCAATGAAGCTCTAATGAGGAATTCACAACGGAGCAATCGCGTCGAAGCGATGACGACGATTCAAATAGAAATCCGACCCGCTGGGCCGTGAGTAATGCGCCGGTGAACCCGTCCTAAGACGGTGGAGCTCTCCGCGGTTCATTAGGCATTCCGGACTGGCGGACACGGCACACAGAACCGATTGTCGAGTTGAGCCCCTGTTCAATGAATGTAGGTTCAACCGGCGTTGATTACCCACCTGCTTTGCAGGCCGGTTTCTATTGCGGATAGTATGTGTCCTCGCGAAGAATTGCAAGTCTTGTGCATTGCATACGGAATGTGTTAGAAACTTTCGCTCGACTTTTCCCGAATTTGATTCCGTGCGATGAATATTCAGCATACCTCGCGGGCCGCCGGCCCAATTCGTGATAAATGGGCTGCCCTCGAGCCGATGTGCCGCTTGGCGAACCATGGCCTGAGCGCGTAGCTTATGGGCAAGCCAATCGCAAGGAGACGGTCCTCGCCTATGACCAAATCCGCTACCGCGCCGACCATGACCAATCCGGCTACCGCGCCGAAAGCTCCGCTGCAGCGCCTGCTCTCGCTGGACGTGGTTCGCGGCATCACCATCGCGTTCATGATCATGGTGAACAATAACGGCGGCCCCGGTTCGTGGCGTTTCATGAATCACGCCGAGTGGAACGGGCTGACACCAACCGACCTGGTTTTCCCCACGTTTGCCTTCGTGATTGGTGTATCGGTGGTGTTTGCGTTCAGTGCGCGCCTGGCGCGCGGAGCCACTCGCCGCGAACTGGCGATTCACACGGTACAGCGCGCCATCATCCTGATCTTTTTCGGCATCTTCGTGAACAGCTTTCCGTTCTTTCACCTGGCGCATATGCGGTTCTTCGGGGTGCTGCAGCGCCTGGCGATCTGCTATCTCGTGTGCGGCCTTTTCTTTCTCTATGACAGCCGCGCCTGGACCAAGGCCGCGGCGCTGGCGGCCGCGCTGGTGGGCTACTGGGTATTGATACGGTGGGTTCCGATTCCGGGAGTGGGTGTGCCCGGCCGCGATGTTCCCTTCATGGACATGACCCAGAACCTCACTTCCTGGATCGATCGCCACGTCTTTCCCTATCACCTCTATCTCTATCCGCCGGATCACAACGTGCGCGACCCCGAAGGTCTTCTGAGCGACCTGCCCGCCATCGGTACTACATTGATGGGCATGCTTGCCGGCCTATGGCTTCGTACCAGCCGAAGCGTGAAAGCCAAAACCGCCGGTCTCGCCCTTGGCTGCCTCTCGAGCCTCGCCATCGGCTATCTCTGGTCGTTCGAATTCCCGCTCAACAAGAACATGTGGACCAGTTCTTTCGTTCTGGTTGCCGGCGGCTATTCCCTGGCCCTCCTTACCTTTGCTTACTGGGCTGTGGAACAGAGGAACTGGCGTAAAGGCTGGACGTATGTGTGGATCGTCTTCGGCTCCAATGCCATCGCCGCCTACATGTTCAGCGAACTGGTGCCGGGCATCATTTACAACCTGCCCTCGACACCGGGGAAACCCAGCCCTCTGATGCTGTTCCTGATGCACACCTTTGCCCACATTCCAGATCCAGGCTGGGCCGCCTTCGCCTATTCCGTTTCGTTCACCGCGTTCTGCTTCATTCCGGTGTGGATCCTCTATCGGAAGAAGATTTTTCTCAAGGTGTAAGCATGCGTATGCTTCGGCTGCCGGCGGCGGCGATTCTTGCGCCGATGATTCTTTGTGTCTCGGCCATTGCAGCCGGGCAGGGAACCACTCACGCAGTCGCAGTTCCCCTCCCGCCCATGGGCTGGTCATCGTGGAACAGCTTCTCCAACGCTGTTGATTCGCAGGTCATCATGGCGCAGGCCCGCGCCATGGCGTCGAACGGCATGAAACAGGCCGGCTATCAATACGTCAACATCGACGAGGGCTGGTGGCTGGGCGGGCGCGACGCCGAGGGCAATATCGTGGTGGAGGAGAAGGCATGGCCTGCGCTCAAGGAAGGCGAGAAGCCGGGCGACATGGCCAACATTGTCCGCTTCATTCACGGGCTGGGCTTGAAAGCCGGGATTTACACCGATGCGGGCAAAGACGGATGCAGCCTCTATCCCGACGTGGGGTGGATGTATTTCAACACCGGCAGCGAAGGGCATTACGAGCAGGACTTTCTCCAGTTCGCGCGCTGGGGCTTCGACTATGTGAAGGTGGACTGGTGCGGCGGCGACAAGGAGAATCTCGACCCCGAAGTGCAGTATGCCGAGATCGCCCGCGCCATTGCCCGCGCTGAGAAACTCACCGGACATCGGCTCTATTTATCGCTCTGCGAATGGGGCAAGCAAAGCCCCTGGACGTGGGCTCCGCACGTAGGCGGATTGCCCGCCAACATCTGGCGCACCAGCGGCGACATCGTTGATCCCATCGTGGCCGGCGGTCCGCATGAGGATCGCAAGGCCGGATTCGACAAGATGCTGGGCAATTTCGACCAGGGCATTCATCCCGAAGCCCAACACACCGGCTCCTACAACGACCCCGACATGATGGTCCTGGGAATGCCCGGATTCTCCGACGCGCAGAATCGTGTGCACATGAGCTTGTGGGCCATCAGCGGAGCGCCATTGCTGGTTGGAGCCGACCTCGCCAAACTGACCCCGGAGACTCTCGCGACGCTTACCAACAAAGAAGTCCTCGCGGTAGACCAGGATGCCCTCGGCCTGCAGGCCGTAAAAGTCGCGGAGCCGGATAAGGGGATTCAGGTCTGGTCGAAGACGCTTGCGGCCGCGGGAACTCGCGCCGTGCTGCTGTTGAATCGAACCGCTGCCCCGGCTGAGGTGAAGGTCGCCTGGAAGGATCTCGGTCTCTCCGCGTCTTCCCCCGCAACCATCAAGGACCTCTGGTCGGGAAAGGATCTCGGCAGTCTCCAGACCGAGTACTCCGCGCAGGTGGCGGCTGGGGATGCTGCGCTGCTGCTCGTCAAAGGAACGGACGCGCCCGCCAGGACGTACCGGCCGGAGCGGCCCGGAGCCGATCGGTGCCGAGGCTGCGACCTGACGTTCTCGGGCGTGGCTTCCCCCGCTCCCTGGACCCGTCTCCGCATCAGTTATCACAATTCAACCGCGGGGCCGCGCTTCGTCGATCTGCGCATCAACGGCCAGACGGCCACCAGCGTCGCGCTTCCGCCCGCGGGCGCCGGCATCGGAGAGATCAGCGTGATGACCCGGCTCGATCGGCCCGGCGCGACGAATGTTCTGCGGTTTTCTTCCGAGAGTGATTTGACACCCGTGATCGACGCGATCAATGTGGAGTGAAGAGACGATCGGGGAACGTCCATGGCGCTCGACGTGAAAGCTTCGCCATCCATCGAAACAAGTTCCATCGACAAGCGAGTAAAAGTCCGGCCTCTTCTCGAACTGGCCGTAGGCTATGGGCTCATCCTCGTCACCATCTGGACGCCGCGCCCTTACCAGCGGTGGCTTTACGGCGTCGCGGTCGCCTGGATCGTGCTGACTTCCATCCCGGCATTTCCCGGGTGGGCGGCGGCGGGCGTGCGCCGCGGCGGTTTCTTCGATTCACTATGGGTGGTGTTTGCCGCCGCCATCGTTTCAACCGGCGCGATCCTGGTTGCGATCCATCTGGGTACGTTGCGACATCCCATCAGTACGCGCACCTGGGTGATGACCTTCGGCGGCTACACTGTCTGGTCGTTCGTTCAGCAGTTCCTGCTGCAGGGGTATTTCCTGTTTCGCTTACTGCGACTGCTTCCCCGGCGCGAATGGGCGGCGCTGGCGGCGGCCGGGATGTTCGCCCTGGCCCACCTGCCCAATCCCATCCTCACGCCGGTCACGCTGATCTGGGGCGCCTGTGCCTGCTTTGTGTTTCTACGCTGTCGCAACGTCTTTCCGCTGGCGATTGCCCATGCGCTGCTTGGCATCACCGTGGCCATCACCATTCCCGGACCTGTGGTGCGCAACATGCGGGTGGGCCTGGGCTATCTCCGCTATCACGCGCCCCACGTCCGCACGCCGGGGCTGTAGTTGCTGAGACGGCCTCTGCAGTCATCCCGAGTTCGCCGCTGCGGACGAAGGATCTGCGGGTGCTTTTCGTTATGTCCAAGTCGGGGGTCGATCACTCACGTCGCCTCGCGTGCGAACACGATTACGATCTCAGTAGGATGTGGGGGTTGCGCCCGAGCCGAAAATGAGCTGCCTACTTTATACGCTCTGCCGTGATGTGTTCGGTGTGATACGAACCGAACGCGCGAGTGAATAAGATCTCGTCGCCATCGATTTTGCCGGTGTAGATGACTTTGATTTCCTCGTCATTCGCAGTGACAACTTCGGTAAAACTGATGTTGTCGCCGTCCACCTTGCCATCGCGAACTTCCGTTTCCCCATGGCGATTGCTGACGACCTTGCCGGTCAGCCTCGTTCCGTCCACTTGGAATTCAAATACGTACTTCTGCGAACCGACGCCCGTTTCAAAATCCGCCTTCCATTTGCCATTGAAGTCCCCAGCCAAAGCGCCGATGCTACCGAACAAAACAAACAGCGCGGCGACAGCTATCTTGCGCAGCATCCTCTTCCCCTCCATTTCGCGTTGAACCTCAGTTTGAGAATCGTGGTATTCACGGTGAGCCGAATAATCGTAAACATCGTAAATATATCCGACTCCGTCTCAAATGAAATTGCTTTCCGCCCAGAGCTGTTTCAGTTGTGGTTAGCTGCGCGTTTTTCCACTCGAACCTTTTCTGGTAGAGAGCAAGCCTATCGTCGCCAAATGGGGAAGTTGGGCCGGACGGCCGAAAACTCAATCATGCCGCCGCGCTTCTCGCCTTCACCGGCCGGAACAGCCACAGATTCAGTAGTGCAAACAGCACTCCTCCCACAGTAAATTTCAGCCACACCGGGGCATGCGACGGCGAGAAGAATCCTTCAAGGCATCCGGCGATCACCAGCAGCGGAATGATTCCGGAGACGAGCCGTGTGGCTTCGATGCCGCCCTTGGCAATTGAGTCCTTCCAGCGGTATCCGCCCGGAAACAGCATGGCGTGCCCCAGCCGAAGCCCCGCCGCACCCGCAATGATGATCGACGGCAATTCGAGCGAGCCATGCGCGGCTACAAAACTCCACAGCGCCAACGACATTCCATAGTGATGGCACGCCGCTCCGATCACCCCCAGCAGCATGCCGTTCACAAACAGCGAGTAGAGCGTGAGCAGCCCAAACGAAATGCCGCCCGCAAACGTCTCAAAGCTGACCGTCAGGTTGTTGGTCATGATGCGGCTGGTTTCTTTGGGAGCAATGCTTACGATCGACTGCGTCCACATCTCGTGGCGTTCCATGGTGGCGATCATCTGCGGACCCACGAAGTGACGCATGAACTCCGGCCGCGAAGTGGTGAGCACAACCCCCAGCAGCCCGCACGCCGTGGTGATCAGCAGCGAAGCGACAACGTATTGGATCTGCCGCTGGAAGATCGCCGGGTACTCGTCCCTCAGGAAGCGGAACAGGGTGAGAAGATTCGTCTTGCGGCCGGAATAGATGATATGGTGAGCGCGAGCCAGCAATTGATTCACAAACGCGGCATAGGTCCGGGCGGTCGGGTCCTGGCGCAGCACCGACAGGTCGGCGGCCACCTGTCGATACAGCAGGGCGAGTTCCTCGAGCTCGGCCCGGGAGAGTTGCCTGAGCCCAGTCTGGTCCGACTGCGCCAGCAGGGCGGCGAGCCGGTCCCAGTGCGGGCGGCGCTTCTGAATCCAGAGGTTGGAGAGAGTTTGCGGCATGGATCCGAATTCAGATCAGCTTAGCATCGAAACACCGGAACTGGTGGCCATCGAGATGCCGCTGGCGGGAATCGGAAGCCGGTTCATCGCCTTGCTGGTCGATACCCTCATCTGGGCCGCGGGCCTGTTCCTGCTCGGGCTATTGTTCTGGGCCTTTCAGCCCGCCGTCGAAGCTTTCTCGCAGATCTCTTATCAGTGGGCGTTCGCCATCGTCACGTTTGTGATCTTTCTGCTCAACTGGGGATACTTCACGCTCTTTGAGGCGTTCGGCAATGGCCGTACCCCCGGCAAGCGCGTTGCCAAAATTCGCGTGATTCAGCGTTCCGGCCGGCCTATCGGCTTTTTTGAGTCGCTGGCCCGCAACCTGGTTCGCTACGTGGACCAGATCCCGTTCTTCTACGCGGTGGGCGTCATCGTCATGTTCGTCACCAGGCAGCATCAGCGGCTGGGCGATCTGGCTGCGGGCACGCTGGTGGTGCGGGATCGCGAGCAGGAATCGACTCCGTGGAACGACTCTCCCAACCGCACCTTCACCGCCCAGATTTTTCCCACGCCTCCGCCAACGGCCGAGCCGCATACACTTGTCTCCCTGCCCTCCGCCGAAGTGGGCAAACTTTCCTCCGCAGACCTCGAGGTCCTGGAAGGCTTTTTCGCCCGCCGGCTCGATATGTCGCTGGCGACGCGCGAGGCGCTGGCTGCGCGCATTTCCGCTGCCATCCGCGCCAAATCCGGCCTGGAGCAGCCTCCGGGGGTCAGCACCGAGACGTTTCTCGAGGCCGCCGCGCGCGAATTGCGCGATCTCGGGCGCCTGCGCTGACCCAGGCAGGCCACGGGCTTTTCGATCCCTGTATGACGCCTCGAGCTCCCTCTAACTTTGCCCTTGACAATCCCCATTCGCTGGGCATTTAATGGCTTCCGGCTCAAAAACATGTATGGACTGCGCCTCTTACTTAATCGTTTGAGCGAGATAATTCCAAAAACGAGAGTTTTTGGAATTTGAGGTTCCATACCTTGTAGAAAATCGGGGCTATTTCAACCTTCGAATTCGGATTCGATTCGTCTCCGAAGGTCAGAGCCAATTAGCCAATCGGAGTTCTGAGGAGCGCTCCGAAAACATGAGTGGGAACCCCGCAGCAATGCGCCTCGAGCGCTAAAAGGCCGGCCCGGGACCACTTCCCGGAAGGGCCGAAATAGATAGAGTGGGGGCGTTGGATCCGCGAATTGAAAGGTCGCGAGGTAAATTGATTAACCTCTGAAGGTAAATTGATTTTCTTCTTGACAATTCACAATTCGCACGCGTCAAATGGCCCGGTCGTTACTCACGTTTAACTGGTGAATCGAAGGCATCGCGTTCGGTTCAGCTCGTAATCGCTGCGACGTCACGCATCTACGCGCGACGCCAGAGCGGTATTTCGTCTGCGGGGACCCTTGTGGTCACCGCAGAATCGCGAGTAAGCCAGGATGAAAATCGACTGGGACCTGAGGGGGACATCGCAAACCTCATTTCTATCAGACGGGAAACGACAGTAAGACGAACCACGGCAGTAACTTTTTGAAAAGGAAGGTCATATGAGACAAACGAGATACAGGTTGTTCTTGTTGCCTGTGCTCCTGGCGTTGGCTGGCGTATTCGCATTCGCCCAGGCCAACTCAGATCTGACAGGCATCGTGACGGACGCATCGGGAGCCGTGGTGGGGGGAGCGAAGATTTCGCTCACCGATCCGGCAACCGGAGCCACCAAAGCCACCGAAAGCAGCGCTACCGGTCTTTACCAAATAGGCGGCCTGAACCCCGCCAACTACAACCTGAAGGTCACGGCCAAGGGTTTTCAGAGCTTCCAGCAGAACGGCATCGTGATCAACGTGTCCTCCACGGTCCGCGTGGACGTCAGGTTGACCGTAGGCGCCGAGACCACGACCGTTACCGTTGAGGCCGACGCTTTACAGGTTCAAACGGATTCCAACGTCGTCAACACCGTGATCAGCTCTGAGCAGATCACCGAAATCGCCACGGAGAACCGCAACTTTGCGGCCTTGGCCGCCCTCGGCCTCGGCGTCAGTTCGCTGCTGCCCGACAACAATACGCCCATGGCGGGCGCCGGCGGCAGCAGTTTCAGCATCAGCGCCAACGGCCTGCGCCAGAGCCACAATATCTGGCTCATCGACGGCGGCGAGTCGGATGACCGCGGCGGCGCCGGCGGCATGGCCCTCATGCCCCCGCAGGACGCCATCGCCGAGTTCAACATGCTGACCTCGAACTACCCGCCGGATTACGGAATCTCCTCGGGCGCCACCTTCAGCCTTTCGCTCAAGAGCGGCACGCAGAAATTCCACGGAACGGCCTACGAGTTCAACCGCAACACCGACTACGACGCCAACGACTACTTCAATAAGTTCAATGGCGCTCACAATGGCCGCCAGATTTTGAATTACAACGTGTACGGATTCAACATCGGCGGCCCGGCGTTTATCCCCGGTCTCTACAACAGGGACAAACAGAAGACCTTTTTCTTCGTGAACGAAGAGTGGCGGAACATCAAGCAGGGCGCTTCCACCAACACCCAGAACACCATCCCCACGGCCGATATTCCCAAGGCGGGTACGGATCTGGTTTATCAAAACCCTGCTTTCAATGTGGATGCCAACGGGCCTCAACTCGGGATCGTCGTGCCTGCCAAGGTTAACGATCCAGCTTACAATGCCAGGCTACAGGCGGCCGGTCTGACGCCCGGACAGCCGTTCCCCGGCAACAAGATCCCGAATGGGCTTTTTAACCCCGATGCTCTGGCCTTCTTCAACGCCAGCCTTCTGCCCACGCCAAAGAACGCAAATGGCCAATCGGTAGAAAGCACGCCTGCTCCGCTTACGGTTCGCGACGATATCGTTCGCGTGGACCATCACTTCAACGACAAGTGGCAACTGCTCGCCCACTACATGCACGAGAGCGACAACAACACCAACCCCAAGCCCTTCCTTGGATGGGACGGAGACAGCTATTACACCGTATTCAGTACCGAAATCACTCCGTCCAACAGTGCCGCCCTCAAGTTGACCGGTACGCTCTCGCCCAACCTGCTGGTCGAAGCCAGCATGAACTATGACGGCAACATCATTGACATCAAGAACAGCCCTAATTCCGGCTTGTCGACATTGACGTCGAAAGGCTGGGCTGCCCAAACGTACTTCAACAACCACAGGAACGAAATTCCCAGCTTCGACTGGGGCGCCCCCTACGGCACGAACCTGGAGATGGGTTCCGCTCCCTGGCATAACGCCGCCGAGGACTACGAGCCGAAGGTTGACGTCTCGTATACCATGGGCAAACACGCCATGAAGTTCGGGTTCAGCTACAACCGCTACACCAAGAACCAGCAGCTCTTTGGAGATGCCAGCGGTAAATACACCGAGAAGGGCGACTCCTCGAGCAACCAGTACACAGGCACTCTGTATCTGCCGCAGTGCACGCCCCCGTCAGGTGGTTGGACAGCCGGCCATAAGGCGCCATCTGAGTGCGTGCAAGGCGACGCCATGATGGACATGTTGCTGGGCCTCACCGGGTCCTATGACCAGCAGCGCGCGCAACCCATCCGCCATTACGTCAACCAGACACCCTCCGTGTATGTGATGGACAACTGGCACGTGACGCCGCGTCTGTCGCTCCAACTCGGCGTGCGGTACGACGCGCTGCCCCAGGCATGGGAGCGCCAGAACTTTATCGCCAACTTCAACCCCGCGCATTATTCGGCCGGGCTCTCTCCCTTGTGGCAGACGGACGGCTCGATGTTCGATGGCGGGCCCGGATTCCAGGTCATGACGATCGATGGCGCGACTGCCCCGGTCTACCTGAACGGCATCGATCTTGCCGGACAGGGTGGAACGCCCAAGGGATTGGTCAGCAACAAATACGGGACCGTGCAGCCTCGCATCGGGTTCTCTGAAGACGTGTTCGGTAACGGCAAGACCGTGATCCGCGGCGGCTTCGGAACCTTCTTCGAGCGCATGCAGGGCAACCTCATCTACAACAGCGCAACGGTGTCGCCCTTTGCATTCGATCCCAGCGCAAACCAGGTCTACTTCAGCGATCCTCACACCAGCAACCAAACTGGCGCCACCGCGGCTACGCCGTTTTTCCCGGCCGGCGAGTACAACATGGCGAGTTCCTTCCCGGATCCGGCCGTGGCCATGTACAGCCTGGGCATCCAGCACGAGCTGCAGCCTTCGATTGTTGCTGTCGTGCAATACGTGGGCAATCTGGCCTGGCATCAGGAAGAGTACAGGCACATGAACAACTTCCTGCTGAGCACCGACCCAGCGGTTCGAGCCAAGGGCGGCAGCCTGTCCTCCTACACCAACGCGGGCGGCGCGGTCGTTACCCTGCCAGGCTCTGGGCAGGGCAACACCGCCAATAACTCGAACTCGTTCCGAGCCTATCAGGGTTACGGCGACGTCACCGCCATGGAGACCAACACCAATGGCAGCTACAACGGCCTGCAGGCAGGCGTTCGCATCCAGAACCGTTGGGGCCTGAGCGGCGAAGTCGACTACACATGGTCGCACGCGATTGATATTCAGAGCGGCGACAATAGCTGCTGCGTAAGCAATCCGTGGGTCCTCAAATACGATAAGGCCTCCGGTCAGTACGACCGGCGCCACATGCTCAACGCCAACTACGTCTACCATCTGCCCTTCCTGAACCACTCCCAAGGTATTGTCAAGACCCTGGCGGGCGGCTGGGAAATCGCAGGAACCTTCGTCGATGAAACCGGCACGCCCTTCAGCGTTGGTTTCACAGGTGGTGGCGACCCAATCGGCCTGGGTGGTGGATACAGCAATCGTGCCACAGCTTCCGGCAAGGTATCGAATCCGAAGAAAGTGAAAGGCTGGTTCGACACCACGAAGTTCTCCATCCCGACCGCGTCCTGGCTGGGCGGCCCAAACCTGGGCTTTGGCACCAGCGCCAGAGATTCTGTGGTAGGGCCGGGCCGCGTCAGCTTCTCCACCTCGCTGCGTAAGTCCTTCGCGATCACCGAGGCGGCGCACTTCGATCTGCGCTTCGAGTCGTTCAACACCTTCAACCATGTCGCCTTCAACGGCCTCAACACCACGTTGGGAGGCAACAACTTTGGATGGGTGAACAGCGACTGGGGTCCGCGTACTCTTGAACTCGGCGGCAAGTTCGTCTTCTAACTTCCGCCCCCAGCACGGAGCGCGGCCGACAGGATTCGGCCGCGCTCCTTTTTTGCGGGCTCCAACTTGCACGCCCCTCTCACTGACGTGACAATGAATGAGTCATGCGTATAGCGCGGATGCCCGGCCTTGCCTTGTATTTCCTGCTTCTCGGCTCCTGTTGCGGAGCCCAGGATGCATTACCGGCAGCCGCTTCCCATGGTGCGGCTCCCCGGGAAAAGGCCGTCTCCCTCGAGCAGCAAGGCAACTTCCCCGGTGCGGAACAAGCCTGGCAGGCCATTCTCAAAGCCAATCCGCGGAATGCTGAGGCGTATGCCCATCTCGGAATTCTGGCGGCGCGCCGTGAGAACTACCCGGAAGCGATTCGTCTCTACCGCAAGGCGCTTGCTCTCGGCCCGGATCTTCCCGGACTGCGCATGAACCTGGGACTGGCGTTCTTCAAAGGTGGACAACCGAAGGAGGCCATTCCAGAGTTCACGCACCTTTTGCGTTCCGCTGCCACGTCTCATGCCGACGCATTTCGCGCCCGGCTTCTTATCGGCATGGCCCATTACGCACAGGGCGAGTATGCCGATGCTGTTCCGTTCCTGAAGGAAGCAGCCGCCGCTGATCCGCAAAACCTTCCCGCGCGCCTGGTCCTGGCCCACAGTTGCCTGTGGTCGAAGCAGAATCAGTGCGTCCTCGACACCTACAAAGAGATTCTCACTATCAACCCTGACTCCGCCGAAGCCGACATGATCGCCGGCGAAGCGCTCGACGAGATGAAGGATAACGAAGGCGCGACCAGGATGTTCAGGGCCGCGGTTAAGGCCAACCCCAGGGAACCAAATGTCCACTTTGGCCTTGGATACCTGTTGTGGACCCAGAAAATCTACCCCGAGGCCGCCGCCGAGTTTCAGGCCGAGCTGGCCAATGATCCCGATCATGTCCAGGCCATGGAGTACCTCGCTGACACGTATATCCAGCTGAACCGGCCTGAAGACGCTAGACCACTTCTGGAAAAGACGATCAAGCTCGACCCAGCGCAGTCGCTTGCGCATCTCGATCTAGGCATCATTTTGAGCGACACCGGCGAAGACGCGAAGGCGTTGCATGAGCTCCTGCTCGCCGAAAAGCTCGAGGCCGATGACGTCAACGTGCACTGGCGCCTGGGAAAGCTCTATCGCACCATGGGCCGGCAAGAAGAGGCCAAGGAAGAATTTGACAAGGCAAGCAATTTGCACAAGACTGCCGACGACGATCTACTGAAGAAGATTTCCGGTGCACATCCCAGCCCGCCGGACGGCGTGGAAACGCCTGCCCTTCCATCACCTCAATGATCTGCGCAGCCGCGCAATAGGGCCGCCTCAGTGGGTGTGAACATGCGGCTGCCGAATCGAACCGCGGCTGCTCAGCAAATCGGCAAGCGCTTTCTCGAGGCACACATGTTGGATTTCAACCCGTTCCAACTTCTCCAGCGATTCAACCGACGATGCGATCGTCATGAAGCAATCGAGGCAGCGGGTATTGTAGGTGCCGTTCTCATTCTGCGAGTGGCTGAACATGATGAGCTCGCGTAGACCGTGGCGAGATTTTTATCGTATGCCCGGCTTCGCCAAACCTTGCGTGACTAGCGTCACGGGTTAGCGTGAGTGCGATGGTTGGGACGGCTTGTCAGTAACCCTGTTTGCAATGCCATAATCGTTGTTTCGCCACCGGAACCTAATCAGGGAGCCCTATGCCTTCCGCGCCGTCCGATCAGGAACTCTACGACGAGCTTGCCTTCTATACGCTCGGACTGCGCGATCCTGAATTCATCCATCAGCACATTGTCGATGCTTTTGCGGTCCAACATGCCGGCCCTGACAGCAAGCCCATCGCCATCGTGTTCGGCCTTGTCGGGCTCTATCTATATCTCGAGAAGAACTTCACAGGTCGCCAGGTTCAGCGCGTTCACATGCAGCTCGCGCGCAATCGCAAGAAGTGGACCGCACCGTCCATCCCGCAGCGGTGCGCCACCGTCGGGGTCGCCGATGTGCTCAGCGTGCCACCCGGCCAGGAACGCGACGCCATGATTCGGCGCTGGTGCGAGAGCGTCTGGCAAGACTGGCAACACTGCCGCTCCCAGATTGCCGCGCTGGCGCATCACGAGTTAAACATCCCTCTGGACCCGAAATAGACCGCGCTCCGCCATCAGCTCGCGGTTGCAATCAGAAAGCAGAGCATTGAAATTCCGAGCGCCCCCACGCGATAACGGTGCATCTTGTCCCAGCGCTTGTGTTGCTGCTGCGCCACGGCAGCAACCGATCGGGCGCTGGTCTGCGCCAGCCGGTTGTTGATGGGAACAAGAAACATAATGGTAATCACGATCACGGCAGTCCAGATAGCGCAGGCAACCAGCAACAGCGCCATGTTCGCTTCATGGCGCCGAACGACGGCTTCCGCTATCAGCAACGCCAGGCTGGCCGCGTACCAAAATGGCATCGCAGATCCGAGCCTCTTGGCAAACATCCGCACGGCGCTCATCTGCGCCACGCTGTCAAGCCTCCACAGGATCGGATTGATAAAGACGGAAACAGTGAGTTCAGTTCCAATCAGCAAACCGATGCAAGTGGTTGTGACGATATCCAAAAGACGCAACATTCCAACTCCTGGATTTTTCGATGTCTCGCGAGAGCCCGCCGATTCAGCGGTTGTCACGCAATTGAAATGTTTTCGCTCAACCAATTTTTCTCTGGAAAGTCGCGCGGGATTCGCGCTACACTCTAAAAATCGCCGAACTCCGGCTACGGAGGAGAACAATGTTCCAGCCCGTCATCGTCATTACGCCTACTCGCTGAACATTGCCTCGGGCTTTTAAGCCACGCCGCCCTCTGCGGCATCCCCGAGGATCAATTCAGCCCCGGGGTAATTACACTGCACAATTCAAATTGATCGCAGCGTGACCCCATCGCTCGTGCCCGCAATTGTTTGCGGCCAACGTGGAGTTCTCATGTCTATGCTTGAATCAACCGCGCCGCCGCCGGTCGACGGCGGTGCGCGCAGTCTCTGGTCCTCGGTGCGAGAAGCTCTCCGCGGCTCGCACCAGGATTACACCACCGGAAACCTCAACCGCTCCATCCTCCTGCTGGCCATTCCTATGGTTCTGGAGATGGTGCTCGAGTCCTTGTTCGCCGTTGTCGACGTGTTCTGGGTCGGCCGGCTCGGCGCCAATGCTGTCGCCACGGTGGGCCTTACCGAGTCCCTTCTTGCGCTGGTCTTCGCGATCGGCCTCGGACTGTCGCTCTCGACTACCGCGATGGTGGCCCGCCGCATCGGCGAAAAAGACCCCGAAGACGCCGCCATCGCCGGCGTGCAGGCCATCGTGCTTGGCCTGGTGATCTCGCTCGGCCTGGGCATTCCGGCCGGGATCTTTGCGCCCCAGTTGCTGCATTTGATGGGCGCATCGCCCGCCATCGTCACTGTGGGATCAGGCTACGCGCGCATCGCTCTGGGCGGATGCGGCGCCATCATCATGCTGTTCCTCAACAACGCCATCTTCCGCGGCGCTGGCGACGCGGCTATCGCCATGCGCCTCCTGTGGGTGTCGAACATCATCAATCTCATTCTTGATCCGCTGCTCATCTTCGGTCCCCGCATCGGACCCTTCGCGTTTCCTCATCTCGGCGTCACCGGCGCGGCGCTGGCTACCTTCACAGGGCGAAGCATCGGTGTGCTCTACCAGTTCTATCGGCACCTGAAGGGATCGGAACGCATCCGCGTGCTGGTGCGCCATCTGCGCATCAACATGGGGGTCATGCTGCGCTTGTTGCGGGTTTCACTCAACGGCATGCTCCAGTTCGCAATCGCAAACGCAAGCTGGATCTTCCTGGTGCGCATCATATCGATCTTCGGGTCAAACTCGGTCGCGGGGTACACGGTGGCGATTCGCATCGTGGTTTTCTTCGTCCTGCCATCCTGGGGACTGAGCAACGCCGCGGCCACTCTGGTGGGCCAGAACCTGGGCGCGGGCAAGCCCGATCGCGCCGCGCAAGCGGTGTGGCGTACCGGCTTCTACAACATGCTGTTCCTTGGCGCCATTGGTATTTTCTTCATTGTGTTTGCCACGCCGGTGGTCAAGCTGTTCGTTAATGATCCGGCGGTCATTCCCATTGCGGCGGTGGCGCTGCGCACCTTCGCTTGCGGCAACATCGGCTACGCCTATGGCATGGTGATGCTGCAGGCGTTCAACGGCGCGGGAGACACGTTCACGCCAACCATCGTGAATTTCTTCGGCTTCTGGGTGCTCGAACTGCCGCTGGCATGGGCCCTGGCAGTCCCTCTGCAGTTGCGAGCCGAAGGCGCTTTCCTCGCCATCGTCATTGCCGAATGCTCCATGGCGGTTGCCGGCATCATTCTGTTCCGCCAGGGCCGCTGGAAGAAACAAAAAATCTGAATCGGCCTTCGATTGAAGGCGCGCGCAAACATTGGCGGGTCTTCAATCGAATCCTCCACCGGCAGTGTCCGTCTCACGGCAAAAAGGCGGTCTGCGCCACCGCTTGGCTTGCCCCGCGTGAAGCAGTTGCTACTCAGGCTCTTTTTTCGAGAATTGAAAGTCGCAGTGCGATGCGCCCTGCAGGATGGTCTGGGTTCGATCGAGATGAATTGCCGAGTTGAATCCTTCGATGAAGGAGGCATCGCGGTTGCATGAGAGAATGCTTCCAAGTTCCGCCAACCCGAGCTGATGGTAGAGCTCGGCGTACTGGCATCGCGTCACATCGAAGTCGAGATGTGAATGGGTCTGATTCAAGATGCGCAGTTCCAATGCGCCGTTCCGAGTCCACGGCTCTAGCGATTCAGAAAAGGCGCCGAGATCGTTGCGGCCGAGTTGTTCCGCCAGCTCGCGGCCTTGGCGGCGAGCAATGTCGGCAATCGTGCGCCGCGTGATTTCCAGTACCGCCTCTTTGCCGAACGCCTGCCCCAGGGCCTCCAGTACCGGCGCGAGGATGCGGGCTTCAATCTCGCGTCGCTGCAGCACGCCAATCGCATTCAACGAAGTATCGTTGTTCATTCGCGCCGCTCCTTTCTTCCTACCGTCTTACTCTCATTGTCGCGCGCAAGGCAACGAACTGCCGATGCCCCGGGGAACCTCCTCCTCCCATGGGGCGATAATGGATGTAGCAACTGTCGTAGAGCAGGCGGCCCACTCTGCCGGTATTCCAATTCCCCTTGAGGAATCTGCCATGAGCGAATTCGAGAGCGATTCGTACAACCAAGTGCCGCGTAGCCCCACTCCCATAGAGACCACGAATATGAGCTGGTGGCGTCGCGGAAAAGAGTTATTGCTCGCCATCCGGACCAAAGGCGTCCGGGAGGGCCTGGTTTCCCCCCTGCGTAGCGGCCAATCCGCCTTTGCCGGCCGGAATGGCTGGGTCGCCATTGTCTTGGTTGTGTTGCTGGTGATTCCCATTGCAGGACTCATTCTCGGATATGCGAGGAGGCCTGCAACGGGAAGCTCCGGCGCCGGTTCTCCCGCTGGAATTTCCGCGGACAGCGCTCGCGGAACGGTATCGAAACCCGCTCCCGGGAGGCCCTTGTATCCCGCCATGCAGCCGGCCTCGACCGCCGCGATTCCGGCGATCCCGGCTCCCGCCGCTCCCCGCAGCCCGTCCTCGGCAGTTTCTTCGCAACCCCCGCCAAATGCGCCGATGATCCCCGCCACGCCTCCGCAAATCGCGGGTGTCATGCCTCCTCCGCCGGTGGTCACGACCAGTGGCTCCTATGCGCCAATGACCTATCCCGCCCGGCACGACAAGCATTTCGGGGATGGTTGTTCCGGCCAATTGACGCTCAGCAGCAACGACCTCGTTTTCCAATGCCCCGAAGATCCGCATGGCAGCGTCCAGATCGCGATCGATGAGATCCAGGCGGTCGACGAGAACGGCGTCCGGCTCACATCCGGGAAGAAATACCACTTCTCCATTCCGGGCATGTCGAAAAACAACGAGCAGGAACTCTTCACTGGCTGGCTCACTCGAGTCCGCTGATCCTGTCGTGACTTTGCAACTCCGCTCTGCCGCTACTTCACGATCAGCGTGACCGTGCCTGAACTCGTCACCTGGTGCGTCTGCGGCGGCGGCGTTCCGCTCCCACCCCCACCGCCGCAGCCGCCTCCCGCCGCGAGCACCGCAACCACCAGCGCCAATGAACCGATGATCCACAAACGCGCTTTCTTCCGCCTGCCGCGGAAAGCCCATGGCAGCAACAAGAGGAATGCCAGAACAGCATTGGCTCCGGGCAGCGTCTCAGTAAATACCACCGTGATCAGGTAAATGCCCTTCGGAGTTGTCGCCGCGGTGGTGATGGTGAGGTCTGACGCCGAATAACTGCATGCCGCACCTTGTGGCAGGTTCAGGCATTTCACCGAAATATTGGTTGCCGTCGACGGCAGGGTTACCGGATACGTTGCACTCGCGCCCGCGGTCACCGTGGCGGATGTGGTCCCAAACGCGGGAGGCGTTCCCGATCCCGCCGTGTCGATCTCAAAGCTCAGCGCATTCGATGTTCCTCCACCGGGCGCCGGCGTCTGCACGGTCACCGCAATCACGCCGGCGGTGGTGATCAGAGCCGCAGGAACCTGCGCCGTCAACTGGGTCGCACTCACATATTGCGTCGATAAGGCTGTCGTGGCCCAGTTGATTGCGGACGCAGAGGTGAACCCTGCGCCATTCACTGTAAGCGAAAATGCGGCGCTTCCCGCACTGGTGAAGGCCGGCGAAAAGCTCGCCAACGACGGCGCAGCCGCCTGCTCGCCGATAGCATAGGCGGCGCTGGCAATCGCGCTCGTGTTGTAGTTGGCGGCCGTCGCGAGGGCGTTGATAGTTTCAGTAGCGCTCACTGTGATGGCGCCGCTGTAAACGGTAGACGAAGTGCCCGGTGTGCTTCCGTTGGTGGTGTAGTAAATCACGGCGGCCGGCGTGGTGTCGGTGATGCTCACTGTCTGCGCCGTGGCATACGCGCCCGGCGCAATGCTGAACACCGGCGCCGCGGCCGTCTGCACCGCAAAACTTATTTTGCGCACGCGGAAGTTGTAGGTATCGGCGAAGTACAGATCCCCGGCGGAGTTGAACGTCATCCCTGACGGGCCCAGAAGCTCGGCGGACAAGGCCGCGCCGCCATCCCCGCTGAAGCCCCCGAACCCAATACCCGCCACCTTCGTGATCGCCCCGGTGTTCGCGTCGACTCGGCGAATCTGGCCGGGCCAGTCAGCGAGGTACAAATTGCCCGCCGCATCCACGTTGATCGATTGTGCATTGATCTCGGCACTGATGGCCGGACCTCCATCGCCTGTGTTTCCGTGAAGGTCACCGATGCCGGCAACCGTCGTAATCACGCCCGTTGCCCCCGTCACCTTTCGCACTCTCGCCGAATTCGCGCTGGCGAGATAGATATTGCCGCCCTTGTCCACCGCCAGCATGTCAGGAGACTCAATTCCTGCCTTGGTGGCCGGGCCTCCATCTCCGCTGAAGGTGTCGGTGCCGTTCCCGGCGACAGTGTTGATGATGGCGGTTGTCGCTGACACGACCCGGACGGCAAAGTGGCCCGAATCGCCGATATAGAGATTGCCTGCTCCGTCGAGCGCGACGGTGCTGGGGTAGACGAGCGAAGCGGAAGTGGCCGGTCCGCCATCGCCGATACTTCCCTGGCCGCCCCCGGCTCCGCCCGCGACAGTGGAGATGACCCCCGTATTCGCATCGACTTTGCGAATCCGATAATTGCCGCTATCGGCAATATAGAGGTTGCCGGCGCTGTCGAGCGCGATTCCCTGCGGTGAACTCAACTGGGCGCCGGTCGCGGGTCCGCCGTCTCCGGCCAATCCCCGCGTTCCTGTTCCGGCGAACAGCGAAGCATTGCCGGTTGTGGCCGAAATCAACCACACCACGTCGTTCTGGTTATCGCTGAGATAGATGTTTCCCGATTTATCAATCGCTATCCCATAGGAAACGCCGAATTGCGCATTGAGCGCGGGGCCGCCCGGTCCGGAGAATCCAATCAGGCCTTTGCCGGCGACTGTGGTGATCACCGGCGAAGAGGATGTGATCGTGTACGCTGCGGAGGCGGGCGCGCTGGCGAGATAACCCGGAGCCGTTGCGATCGCCTTGATGGTCAGAGCCCCGGCAACGTTGATGGGGAAGCTGTAGCCTTGCGAGCCGGCGGTGGTTGGCGCGCTTCCATCGACAGTCACGTAGATGGAGGCTCCCGGGGTTGAGTCCGAAACGGTTACGGTCTGGGGACTGCCATAGCTGCCGCTCGATACGCTGAGCGTGGGCGCTGCCGCCGGTGTGCTCGGTGGAGTTCCCGGCGCGAAAACCTCGCGAACGCGGTTGAATCCTTCGTCGGCAATCAAGATATCTCCGGCGGTGTCAACGGCGATGTCCCGCGGGAAGCACAGCGCCGCGCTCGTGGCGGTGTCTCCGTCGCCTCCATACGATTGGCACGCCAGACCGTCGCCGGCCACGGTCGAGATGTTCCCCGCCGCCACCATACGAATGGCGCTGTTGCCTGAATCGGAGATCAGGAGATTTCCGGAAGGATCGAACGCCAGAGAAATCGGCCGGCTGAGCTTCGCGCTCGTGGCCGGGCCGCCGTCTCCCGAATATCCTCCCGGCGAAAAGAAAGGCTGCGTGGGGACCGTGCCTGCCACGGTGGAAATCACGCTGTTCCCCGTGATGACGCCGCCGGTAGCCGTGACCTTGCGGATGAGGTCGTTTCCAGTGTCCGCGATCAACAGGCTTCCGCTTGCATCGACAGCAAGTCCATAGGGTCCGCCCAATACGGCGCTGATGGCCGGTCCGCCATCGCCCGAGTAGCCAAACGCGCCCGTGCCGGCGATGGTGCTGATAATCCCGGTAGCATTATTCACTTCCCGAATTACGCTCGGGCTTACCTCCGCGATGTAGACATTGTGCGACGCATCGATTGCCATGCCGCCGATGGAACCCAGGCTGGCGGCGGTCGCCGGCCCTCCATCGCCGGCAGCGGTCGCCGCGGGATTCCCGGCGTAGGTCGTGATGATCCCGGATGCCAGGTTGAGTTTGCGTATCGTCCCGTTGCCGTTATCGGCGATGAACAGGTTTCCTGAGTCGATCAGGAGAGTTGTCGGGAGTGACAGTTCCGCGCTCGTCGCCTGTCCCCCATCGCCGCTGTAGCCAATGGTACCGGTGCCGGCAAACCGCGTGATCGTTCCCGTTCCCGTTGCAACTTTGCGCACCATGTGACTGTCGGAATCGCTTACGTACACATTCCCCGCACTGTCCTTCACGACGCCGACGGGACCATCCAGCTGGGCCAGGGTTGCAGGGCCGTTATCGCCTGTGTACCCGTAGGTGCCGCTTCCGGCGATGGTATAGATGAGCGATGTCGCAGATGAGCCGATGTAGTACTTCGCCGACACTGTCGGGCTGAAGGCATAGCCGTATGCGACTGCCGCCGCGACCAGCGTTTCCGAAGAAGAAATCGTGATCGGCCCGCTGTAGAGATTGGAGTTGACGGTCGGCAGAGTGCCGTTGGTGGTGTAGTAGATCTTCGCCCCTGTCTGCGAGTCGGTAATGGTTGCCGTCTGTGCGCCGGCGTAATAGCCGGACGCCAGAGAAATGGTGGGTGCGGTCGTGGGCGGAAGCACCAGCGTGTAGATCGCCGTCAGGTAGTCGCTTTGCTGATATCCGGTCTCGGCCGCGTACGCCTGGATATATTGCACGCCGGCGCTGGAGAGCGTGATGGGGCCTGTGTACAGTTGAAAACCGGAGGTGCTGAGCGGTCCCGCCGCAGAATAATAGATGGTGGCCCCCGGAATGGGCTCACTCAGTGTGATCGTCTGTACCGACGTGTAGGTGCCCGCGGGCGGCGTAACCACTAGCGGCGCCAATCCGGCAGTGAGTGGGGCCACCGCCGAAACGCCGGTCTGGTAGTGGCTGTCTCCCGGATAACTCGCGTCCACGTTGTGAGTTCCGGCCCCGATGGGCGCAATTCCCGTGACCGTTGCCGTGGCTGTCTCGGTGGGTTCGGTGATCAAGATCGAAGCCGAAGGGACGTTTGTCGTCAGCAACGACAGGTCCGGTACCCCGTCTCCGTTGAAATCGGCCGCCGCGATCGCAAAAGGACCAAGGGCATTCTGGCCTACGTTCGGTGTCGTAACCGATTCAGTAAATGTGCCGTCCCCCGCGCCCGTGAAGAGATCGATCTGGACGTTGTAGTTGTCGATCCCCGCTAGGTCCATCTTTCCATCGTGGTTGAAGTCTCCCATCACCAGGCTGAGGCCCCCGCCTCCAACCGGACTGCCCGGCGCCTGGGTGAAATTGCCATCCCCGCTCCCCAGAAACACCGCGACGGCGCCGTCACTCCCGAATGCCACATCGAGTATCCCGTCACCATTAAAATCGCCGACGGCCATCGATTTTGGAAAGGAACCAACATCCAGGGTTGTCGGCATTGCGGTAAAGTTCCCATCCCCTTTTCCGAGAAAAACCGTAGCGCCGCCGGGACCAAAATACCTCGACGCGACCAAGTCTGGAATGCCGTCTCCGTTGAAGTCACCGGTTCCCACTACGCTGAAGTCCAGGTTCGCGGAGAGATTTGGTCCAGCCGCCGTAAACGTCCCATCGCCGTTCCCAAGCAGAACCGTAAGCCCGCCCGGGGCGACGTAGTCGCCGACGGCGGCAAGGTCCAATTTGCCGTCGCCGTTGAAATCGGCCGCAACCACGGATCCCGGAACCCCGTCTCCGCCAACCACACCCTGGTTAAAGGCCGGACTGTTGATCGGCGCGGCGAACGTGCCATCCCCATTGCCCAAAAGGCTCGTAACCGTGCTGACATTGAGACCGACCTGCCAACTGAAGATGACGAGATCGGTCTTGCCGTCTCCATTGAAATCCCCGGTGATCATGTAAGGATCCAACTGGTTGGTTAACGCCAGTTGCGTGGTTGGACCGGTAGTAAACGTTCCGTCGCTCTTTCCGAAAAAAATCGTGATACCGGCCGGACCGGTCGTCAGGCTGGTGCTCCAGAGTATGGCCAAATCAGGGAGGCCATCTCCATTGAAGTCCCCTGTCACCTCAGAAACAGGGTTACTGGTCAAAGCCGGCGCCGGCGATATCAGCCAGCCCATTCCCGGGGTTGCGGTTCCAAGGTTGGCCGACGCCAGCACGTTGTTCCCAAAGCTGGTGTCGATAAATGAGACTTTTCCCGTAGGCGGTGAGGGTCCGCCAAATCCCTCCACCGTCGCCGTCAGCGAGTAGTTTCCAGGAAACCCGCCAACCGCAATCGAAGTGGTTTCGGTATAGACAGGCGCTTTCGCCGGACCGACCGAGAGGGCTGCAATGTTCGAGACGCTGCTCATGCCCGCGCCGCTCTCGACAAACACGGCCTTATAACTGTGCTGTCCCGGGCCCGGAACAAATTTGAATACGGCAGTTCCGCTGCTTGTTAGTTGCGCCGATGCGAGCAGGTGAATGTCGGTGCAATGGCTCGCCGTGGCGTCGCAGAAGTTCACCTGTCCGGCCGTCACCGGACTCGCTCCCGCGACCACTGACGCCGTCAGCGTGATGACGGTGCCGGTCGCCACGCTCTGCACCTTGGTTGACCCCGATGTCAGGATCAATGAGGTCGTGGTGACGGGCGGAATGCCCCAAAGCGGAATCGTGCCCGAAACGCTGGAATGGTAATTCGCATTTCCGGGATAGCTCGCATCCACACTGTGCTGCCCCGGCTTTGTCAGGGTAATGTTGGTAGTCGCGGTAGCCGTCTCGGTAGGCCGTGTACGCAGCACAGAAACCCCGGAGGTGTCGCCGTTTCCAATCACCAGGTCCGATCGTCCATCGCCGTCAATATCGCCCAAAGCCAAAACAAAGTTGTAGTAGGGCGCCGTCGCCGGCGGCAATGAGGTCGCGGTAAATGAGCCCGCCCCATTGCCCGCAAAGACCATCGCATACCCGCTGGTCGAGTCGAGCAGCGCCAGGTCGGGGATGCCGTCCGCATTGAAGTCTCCCACCTGCAGGGCGGTAATGAAAGCGGAGCTGACCGGCGTGCCGGTCGAGGGCGATGTAAACGTTCCGTCTCCATTGCCCGCGAGAATCGTCACCGCGTCGCCGCCTGGAGTTGCGCTGATGACTCCTACGGCGAGATCCAGTTTGCCGTCGCCGTTGAAATCCGCCACCGCGATGGGGGAACCGTTGCTTCCCGAATGCAGTGTCGCCGCGGCGGTAAAGGTGCCATCGCCCTTGCCGAGCAGGACCGAGATGCCATCGTCATAAAGATCGCCGACGGCCATGTCCGTGTTGCCGTCGCCGTTGAAGTCTCCCACCGCGATTGCATTCGGGCTGCCGCCCGCCGCCGGACTGGTGGCCGCCGTGAATGTTCCGTCCCCATTCCCCAAAAGAACGGTCACCAGGTTTGAGCTGTTGCTGATCACGGCCAGGTCGGCGATTCCATCGCCGTTAAAATCCGCCAGCGCAAGTTGCTTGGAGTTGGCGGCGATCGAAGAGCTGGAAGCGCTCACATTAAATGTTCCATCTCCATTGCCCAAAAGAATCGTAACCGTGTTGTTGTCGCCATTCAAAAGCGCCAGGTCCTGTTTGCCATCGCTGTTGAAGTCTCCAACGACAATGGGGCCGAAGGTGTAAACCGATATCGCCGGCGAGGGAGCCGTGGTGTACGTTCCGTCCGCGTTCCCCAGCAGGATGACCAGCGGTCGGCTTGTGCCTCCGGCAACCGCTGCCACGTCAGGGATTCCATCTCCGTTGAAATCTCCCAGGGCTACCGTCTGGCTCCCGGTGTTGGTCGCCAGGACCTGTGGAGCCTGCCAGGTCATTCCCGCGACACTCGCGCCCAGGGCTACCGCATTCAACACTGAATTCGCATTGGACTGATCGACGAACGAAACACTTCCGGTCGCCGGAGCGGTTCCTCCCGCTTCTGTCACTGTCGCAGTCAACGTGTAGCTGCCCCAGCCGCCGGTTTCTGCAATCGTGGTCGCGCTCGTGAACGGCCCAATCGTTCCGGTTGCGGTCACCGCCGCTGTGCTCGATGAACTGGCCGCGTCCGCCGTCGTTCCCGGAAACACTGCTTTGTAACTATGGCTGCCGATGGCGGGCCGCAACTTGAGCGTCGCCTTGCCGGCGATGGTCAGCTGCGACGTGCCCAGCAGATGGACATCGGTGCAATGGGCAGCGGTGGCATCGCAGAAATTCACTTGCCCCGCCTTGATGCTGCCCGACGCCGGAGTTACGGTGGCCGTGAGCGTCACCACTGTGCCGGACGTGATCGTTCCGGCCGAACCCGAACTGGTGGTCGCAGCTAGAGTCGTCGTGGTGGCCGTTTTAACCTGCCCGGTCGCGGCGATACACCAGAACAGCGCCGACAAGGCGGCCAGGAGACTCCGATTGATGAGGGGATTGAAGTGGGACGCGGGGAAGAGCGCAAAAACACGCGTGGCGGGGCGAACGCACCAACGCACCAAACTCATAGTGTCTATCTCCGGAACCCAGGTCGTTCTAAAGGTTTCCGAGTCCGAGCCGCGAACGCAACTGTCCTGGATTAAAAAGCGATGCCGGAAGTCTATCACCGACCGGGAATGACTGAAATGACAATTTGATGATGTTATCCGGCTCTCAAAGTTCAATGCTCCGCGGCATCGGTGCGCCGCGATTCATTCAACTCTCGGTCAGTTCAGACGGCGTGTAAAACTTTAGGCAGTCGGCGATCGCGCAGTTTCCTGAACTCTTCGACGCCTATTCCGACGCGGGCTCAAACGGCAGGAACAACGTAAACACGGTGCCGTTCCTCCCCGCCCGCTGTGTGCTGCGCATACGAAGCCTTCCCCGATGGCGATCCACGATCTCCTGGCAGACCCATAGGCCCAGCCCGTTTCCCGCCGTTCCCTTGGTCGTGAAAAACGCTTCGAAGATCTTTTTCTTCACCGAAGGGTGGATTCCCGCGCCATTATCCGCGATGCTCAGCAAAAGGCCATGCCGGCCCGTCTTCCAATCGCGACCCTTGCGGCTCCGGATCAACAGCCGCCCGCCCAATGGCATCGCTTCGAGGGCATTGGCCACCAGGTTGTTCAACACCTGGCGCACGTCCCCCTGGAAGCATACAACCGGTCGGTCGGAGCGGAAGCGCTTCTCCACGCGCACGTGAGCGTTGCGAAGCCGGCCCTCGTAAATACTCATCACGGTCGAAAACAGATCGGCGGCGGTTGCGGCCTGCGGCTTCGATGCCTGCTTGTGGAACCGCAGCGTCTGGTTGGCGATGATGGAAACCCGGCGAATCTCCTGGTCGGCAAGGTCAAGAAATCGTTCCGACTCCGATGGGGTCGCGTTGCGCGCGAGATAGATCAGGTTCATTACGGATTCAAGGGGATTGTTGATCTCGTGCGCAATGGAGGAAGCCAGCCTTCCCACTGCTGCCAGCTTCTCGCTCTGCAACAGGGCTTTCTCGGTTCGCTTGACTTCGCTGATATCGCGGCATTCGGGAACCAGAAACATCACCGCGCCGTCCGCTCCTCGCACCGGCGTAAGCGAAAAATCGAATGTGACTGTCTCACCGTTGGGGCGAATCAGCGGCAGCTCGGAGCGAAAAGTCTCTCCCGCACCGGCACGGGCTACAGCGCTGCGAACCAGTTCCGTCGCCCCTGGCGTGCCCTTGAACCACGGCGTCTCGGCGAAGTGCTTCCCCACCACCTCTGCCCGCGTGTTGCCGGCAAATTCCAGTGAGGCCCGGTTGCAATCAAGCAGGATGCCGTTGGGAGTCATGAGCCCGATGTATTCAAGGCTGGTGCTGTAAATCGCGTTGAGGCAGGCTTCAAGGTTGCGCGACGCATTTACCTCGCCGGTAACATCGTGGAACAGGCCAAGAAGGCCCGCAATCCTTCCGCCTTCGTAGATCGGGCTATAAGTACAGTCAAGGTAGAACTCTTTCACACCCTCGCCCGTTTCGATCGGGACGCGCCGCCTGTCGAATACAAAGGGTTCACCGGTTGCGTAAGCTGTTTCCAGAACCGGTCCGACCACGTTCCACGCATCGTTGAACACTTCGCGAGCCGATTTCCCCAGCGCGTCCGGGTGACGTTTCCCGGGAATGGAGCTGTAGCTGTCGTTGTAGATGAGGATCAATTCCGGTCCCCACAGCATGCGCGCCGGCGTCGGCGAGCACAAGATGAGATTGACAATCGCCATCAATTCCGGTGACCAGCGCTCCAGAGGACCCAGTGGCGTAGAGGCCCACGCGAAATTGCGGATTCGCCGCGCCATCTCTCCCTTGCCCACGATTTTCGCAGCCTTGGGAGAGGAACCGCCGAATTCGGTTGACGCGACATTTATGGGCCCGGGCAGTCTCATCCCCTATGGTCTCCGATGACGGTACAGGCACAAGGCCGCACCCTCGGGGAATCCCCGACCCGATGGGCCGTTTCAGTTTGAAACCACGGGATTTGAGCCCTTTCGATGCTGGTCCTCGCTTGTCAAAGGCTGTGATGCATGTTTCGCTGCAGGTTATGCCGGGCGTGTACGGAATGACAAAAGTCGCCGCCCTGACTCGATAAGATCAAAGCGGCCAGCCCACCATCGGAGTCGCTCCAACCAATCCCCGCATCCAAGCATCAGCGGGCCCGGTATTGAAAACGTGACAATCACTTAGCTTTAAACTGACAAATCCGCGGCAGGAAAGAGTTATATCTTGGGCGAAGCCTGAGAAAGGCAGGGAATGACGACAGCACATATTCAGCGTATTGCCACCGCAGTTCCTTCGCACGATGTGCATCGGCCCTTTGTGGCTTTTGCCGAGAGCATGCTCCCCGAAGGAACGGGGCGCAATCTCTTCCGGCGCATGGTCCGCATGTCGGGCATCGAGCACCGCTACTCGTTTCTCCAACCGATTGGCGACGGCCAGACCTACTGGCGCGATGCCGAGGACCTTTACGTGGTGGGGAACTTTCCCTCCACGACACGGCGAATGGAGGCGTTTGAACGGTTCGCTCCCCGTCTCGCCGGGTGCGCGCTCGACAAACTCAGGCTTACCGCGGCGGAGCGGCAACAGATCACTCATGTGCTCGTGACCTGCTGCACGGGCCTCTATGCGCCGGGGCTCGATATCGACATCGTCAACCACCTCGGCCTCAACCCCTCTGTCGAGCGCACCATGATCGGATTCATGGGCTGCTACGCGGCCATCAACGCGCTCAAGTCGGCGCGCCACATTGTGCGGTCCGAACCCGACGCGAAAGTGCTTATCGTCAGCCTGGAGCTTTGTTCGCTCCACCTCAAGGAAACCCAGGACCTCGAACAGATGCTCTCCTTCCTGCTGTTCGCCGACGGCTGCTCCGCATGCCTTGTCTCCAGCGAACCTGACGGCCTGGCGATCGACAGTTTTCTGGCCATCAATCTTCCCCAGACCAGCGAGCTGATTACTTGGCGCATTGGAGAAATGGGCTTCAATATGCAACTCTCCGGAAAAGTGCCGGGAGAGATCAAGCGCAACCTCGGCGATGTGCGCGGCCAGGTGCTGCGCGGGCGCGAACCCGCCGACATCGACCTTTGGGCCATCCATCCGGGAGGCCGGACGATCCTCGACTCGGTGGAACAGAGCTTGCAATTGGGTGAGAATGCGCTCGCGTATTCGCGTGACATTCTATCCCGCTTCGGCAACATGTCGTCTGCTACCGTGATGTTCGTTCTGGAGCAGATACTGAAACACGCGCGACCGGGACAGACAGGATGCGCGATGTCGTTCGGCCCGGGAATCACCGCGGAAACCATGCTGTTCCATGCCGCGTAATCCGCCGTGATCTGTAGGGCAACGCGAATCGCGACCGGCCCTTCAGTTTGTGTCACGGCACCACTTCACAGGCTGCGGACGAACTCGAACGGTGAAGGGTACGGGCTTAGCCCGTACATCAACCTCACCAGAATCAATGGGGCTTTAGCCCCTGAGGAGAGGTTTCTGGATTCCTCATCGAAAACCAGCCCCTTCCGGCATCGCGCCGGCCCTATCGACTTTCGCGTCCGTGCGCAACTCACCGAACTGATGGACGAGCCCTGCGCCCCGGACGTGATGCGCGCATGCCTGCGCGATTTGGCGCAGGTGAATCGCTGGTTTCTCGGCTATCGCCCCACTCTCAACTGGCTTGAAAGCATTGAGTGGCCGCGGCCAGGACCGCTGCGAATTCTCGACGTTGGCTGCGGATACGGAGATGCTCTGCGTCGTATTGAAACTTGGGCGCGCCATCGAAGAAAGGCCGTGGAACTTACCGGTCTCGATCTCAATCCCGACACCATTGCGATTGCGTCGGAAGCCAGCCCGCCGGACAGCACCATCCGGTGGGTCGCGGCAGATGTATTTGCCTACGGAGGCAGACCGCCGCATCTCATCGTGAGCTCGCTGTTCACGCATCATCTCCCTGACGAGGGCGTGGTTCGCTTTTTGCAATGGATGGAAAGGAACGCAGAGCTTGGCTGGTTTATCAACGACCTATCGCGAGCACCCATCCCCTATTATTTGTTTCGCTGGTTTTCGCGGGCGGCCCGGCTGCACCGGTTCGTACAGCATGATGGGCCGGTATCATTCCGCCGTGCCTTCGTGGCAAGCGATTGGCGGCGGCTTTGCGCTGTGGCGGGATTGCCGCCGGATCAATTTGAAATTCTCAACTTCAAACCCGCGCGCCTGTGCGTGAGCCGGAGGAAAGCGAAGTGAGGGGCGGGCCAGCGATGCGCGACAACCTGGTCATCGGCGGAGGACTGGCCGGCGCCATGGTCGGGCTGCGCCTGGCTGCCGCTGGGCGCGATGTGCTGCTCATCGAAAAGGAACGGGGTACCCACCACAAGGTCTGCGGCGAGTTCCTCAGCCCCGAGGCTGTCGCGTATCTGCGCCAGGCCGGAGTCGATTCCCTTCGCCTTGGTGCGGCGGCCATATCGAAGTTGCGCGTATGTGCCAAAGGCCGGGTGGTGGAAACCAAACTGCCGTTTTGTGCGCTCTCCGTCTCGCGCAGTGTTCTCGATGCGGATTTGCTGGAACGCTCCGCCCAGAGTGGTTGCCATGTCTGCGCAGGCGTGACAGTCGAAGCGCTTTCGCGCGATGGCGATAGCTGGACCGTCCGGCTCTCCGACGGGAGCGTGCAACGGGCACGCACGATCTTTCTGGCAAACGGCAAACACGATCTGCGTGGATGGAATCGTCCACCCGGCCGGCAGGGCGACCTGGTCGGGTTCAAACTGCACTGGCGATTGAAACCCGATCAAACGCACGCGTTGCGCGGCTTCATGGATTTGTTTCTTTTGGAAGGCGGCTACGGCGGCCTGGCGCTGGTTGAAAACGAGACAGCCAATCTTTGCCTCGTCGTCCGCCGCTCGCGCCTGCGCACCCTCGGCGGATGGAATGAGCTGCTGACCCGTTTGCGGGAAGACAATGCGCTCATCGCGCAGCGCCTCGCCGGAGCCGAAGCACTTTGGGAGCGTCCCCTGGCGATCTCGTCCATTCCCTATGGCTATCTTGCGAAGGGCGACTGCGGCGCATGGCGCGTGGGCGATCAGGCCGCCGTCATCCCTTCGTTCACCGGCGACGGCATGGCCATCGCCCTGCATTCGGGCGCACTCGCGGCCGACATGTACCTTGCCGGCGCGAGTACCGCCGAATACCAACGCACGTTGCGCGCTCAGTTGAATCGCCAGATGTCGCTGGCCACGATGTTGTCGCGGGCGATGGTCAGCGCCGCCGGTCTGCAACTCGCTCCCTCGGCCCTTGCCATCGCGCCGCGGGCCATTTCCTGGATCGCAACTTCGACGCGGATTCCGTCCAATGCCTTTGTCGGCGCGTCTTCCCCCTAGCCGGATTCGCGTCCGGAAGAAGGAATGCTCTCCTACTTTGCCCCCGGCGAGTTCACATACACATTGCCGAAAGTCGCATCGATATACACCCATGCTGACTCGGCGGTGCAGTTCGCAGGAAAGGTATTCACGGTAAGGACCTTGTAAGGTCCCGTTGCCGGAGTCGTATCCGGAAAGCTGTAAGGCATGATTGCTTCGTTGGTCGTGTTTGTAAGCCGGTTTGTCCAGGTCACGAGAAATCGATGATTTGGCTGATCCCACGTCAATGTTGCGGTAACCGGCGTCCCCATGGCGACGGTGCCAAGAAACAGGTAGTAATAGTAGTTATTTCCCTGCGAGATTTGGCCGTATACGGTTAGCTGCCCGGGGGGATCCGATGAGACGCGCCCCAGGGCCAGGTGCCCTCCGATGTCGTCATTGGGATCGCCGGTGCCCGTGTTGAAGAACGTTGCATCGATGTGCGCAGCCGCCCCGAGTTGGGGATTTGCCGGGCAACTCGATTCCACGATGCTGCGTACCGCTACATCCGTCGTGATGCTTCGGATCGATGACGGGTTCACAAAGCTGACCGCGGAAGAACCAAACTGGAAGCCGCTATCTGAGTCCCGTTGGCCGAAGTTGCGATGGGCGAGGCGCAATCTGCCGTCCTCTATATCGCGGACGCATTCCTGCTCCACTCCGTTGCCGGTAAAACAGGCAGTGTCCGAAGACCACCGCGAGGGGCTGAGGAATCTTTCTTTGAAGTTGTCATAGGGTCTTGTCGATGTGCTGGTTTGTGCGGCGCAGGACAAGGCTGCGAAAAGCAGAGTGGCGAGAACTACTTTCTGTCTCATCGATATCCCCTTACTTAGCTGATTTCGCTACCCATTACGAACGAAAGGAAGCCAGGAGTTCAAAGAGGAAAATCTGGGATTAGTTTCAAACCGGGAAGTTCACGAACGCTCTTATAACGCTCTCATCTTGCCTCTGGCAAATGCAGAGCTCATCGGGAACGCACCGCCAGAGGATAAGCTGAGCCACAGAATCTTGGTTTGATAGGAAAGAAGGATGAGTCGTTGGTGGAGCTGAGCGGGATCGAACCGCTGGCCTCCTCGTTGCGAACGAGGCGCTCTCCCAGCTGAGCTACAGCCCCACGCTGAGTGACTTCTATATCTTACCAGTAATTCCCAGGTTCCGATATCGCTGGATTTCCGGGATATGCCCGTCCTGCGACGCGCGCCATGCCGGTCCATGGTTCGTCCGGGCGGCAACCTTTGCCCAACCGGCCCCAATCTGATGAAAGGGCGCTGCAGACCGGCTCGATTTGGCTGCCGTCTCCCTGGTCCGGCACCAAACGGTCGAAGATCTTGGATTTCCCCGGAGCAGTTTCATCTCGAATGGAGAACAACGTGGAGGAACACATGAAACAGGACATTCAGCAGGAAGAACGCAGAAATGCACCGCTTTCGACAGCCGCCTTGGCCCATGTGGACGACCGGACCGAGGATGAGAACCGTGCCGAAAATCGAGTCGAAAATCGAGTCATCGACCAACGCTTCTCGGATGCGTCCACACGCGACATCGACCGGGCAGCGGCGGAGGCTGGCCCAAGCCTGGTCCCATCGGGGCAAAACGGAACACCAGCCCGAAACCCGCGGACCGCGGAACCAATTCGCGAGCCCCATCCATTGGACTCGATGCCTAACCGGCAGCAGACCCCAACCGGAAAAACACCGGAAGACGAGCAGGCCACGCCGCTGTTCGCCGAGCGGGAATCCAAAGACATGTTTGCAAAATGGGACGCGCTGCAGGTTGAATTCATCGACGAGCCTCGTCGTGCCGTGGAACAGGCCGACAACCTCGTCGCCACCGCGATGAAGCGCACCGCGGAGATCTTCGCCGAAGAGAGGGCCCGGCTCGAGCGTCAGTGGGATAGCGGCGACAATGTCTCCACCGAAGACCTGAGACTCGCCATGCGCCGCTACCGCTCATTCTTCCGGCGCCTGCTCGCCGTTTAACAATTTGTGGGAGCCGGTCGAATGTCCGGCCGGCTCGCCAACTACTTTTGCCGGCGGGCAGTCAGCACCAAATCCGGATCGTCAACCGTCATCAGCATTTCCCCATCTCCGCCGCTCGAGAATCGAATTCGCACCGTTGGCGCACCGGCCGGAGAGAATACCCGATTGCCCAAGTGGAATAACGGCCGCCCGGTTGCGCCTCGGCGCGTCCACATTACATTTCCTTTTTCTGCGCTGACATCGATGTGATCGTTGTCGGCGGATCCGAACCCGTACACGCCAACAATCGCATCCATATCCGTTTGCGCCAGTGGGGCTGGCGCATCCGCCCCTGCATCGCCAAGCGATTCGAGAAACGAAAGCACGCCCCGGCTCGCCTCTCCCCCGGCTTTGGCATGCGCCAGGAGGGGGATGCCATGCGGGCCGCGAATCCGCTGCACCCCCGGTTGAGCAGCGACGAAAGCCTTGACCACCTCCAGATGGCCCAGCATCGCCGCCGAAAAGAGGGATGGCCGCGCACCTTTCTCCATGAGATATTCCGCGATGGGGCGATTGCCCATGTGCGACGCCGCGCCCAGCGCTGTCTCCCAATCGCCGAAGCCCCAGTCCCAGGCGGCACGGGCCAGCGACGGCTTCGCCTCGACCAACTCCTTCACTCGATTGAGATCGAAATGCGAGACCTTGACCATTTCGCGCGCCAGGTCCGGAGATTGCGTTGGGAACATTTCGCTTACCGCGGTTTTATCCGCAGCACCGACGGCCGGATGACCGTGAGCCGAATCCAGGGCCGAAGCCAACGCCAATGTGCTCCCCGAGAACGCCAGTCCACCCAGTTTCAGAAAGCTGCGGCGCGGCCAGCAGGCCAGAGAAAAATATGGAAATGCTGAGTAATTCAGATGCGTACCTCCTCGAACTCAAATTGAGTCCGAGGATGGAGCACCTTCGCATCTGGCCGCAAGTGAATTGCGCGCGCGATCGAATCAATTCGAGATAAAGTGCTAACCCATCGCCCATCAGCGAATTAGTGCGGAATGTAAATTCGACGCGGTCGTCGGGTTTGCCAGCCGGTTGGAGAATTCCGTTGCAATTCCGCGCGCCGCGCTTGACTCCAGCGCAAACGGATCCTCGAAGGGCTGCTCCAGTCGAACCACCCAGACATGGGTTTGCTCCGGCATATGAATAAGGTGGGCAAGGATGCGCGTCTTCGAACCGCTGCCTTGCACCTGCCCGAGGATCACATAGCTTGCGTGCAACGATGCAGCAATCTCAACCAGGTTCCGCCGCTCTCGCGGTGTCCTCAGGATCGACGCGTTGCCAATCACTCGATAACGGTCCTGGCTCGATTCTGTGAGCTGCCCAACCAGCGTGTCGGTCAGGTCATCGCAGAACCGGTTCAGGCCGGCATCGCCCGTCTCGTTGTCGAAGGGAATTACCGCCACGATCACTGGCGAATCGTTCACCTGCGTCCGCCCCCGGCGAGCTTGCCACGTAACCACGATGGTCAGGATCACCACGGCCGCCAGGCAGGCAGCCAACACTCGCCAGGGAAACTCCGCCTTGTCGGGCCGCTCGGATTCTTCGATTTGCGGAAGCGCAATGGGTTCGACGGGGTGAATGAACTGATATCCCCGCCGCGGCACGGTGCGGATAAACCGCGGCGACGTGGATTCATCCCCAAGAGCAGAGCGGATCTGCGCGATACAAACGTTGAGCCCGCGCTCGAAATCGACGAATGTCTCGTTGCCCCAGATTGCGGCGCGCAGATCTTCGCGCGAAATCATCTCCCCTGCCCGGCTGACCAGCAGATGCAGCAGCTTTGCCGGCTGCGACTGCAGATGCACCAGCATCCCGCCGCGCCGCAATTCCCCGCTGCCGGCGTCAAACTCGAACGAACCAAATCTGAACTGCTTTGAGTCCATCACACACGAAGAAGCAAAAGGATTCGATGGCGGATCCTGGCCAGCGCCGCGACCATCGATACCTCTCATTATCACGCGCAGCGATTGTCGATCGCATGCGCGCGAGCAATGAGATTAGAGCTGATTCATGTTTTGCAGGAACTCGGCGTTGTTGCGGACCTTCTCCAGGCGCGTAATCAGCAATTCCATCGCTTCCACCGGCGACAACGGATTCAGCACCCGGCGCAGTACAAAGATGCGCTGCAGGTCTTCCTTGGGAATCAGCAGCTCTTCCTTTCGCGTGCCCGAACGCTGGATGTCGATGGCCGGGAACACGCGCTTGTCTACCAGCTTGCGGTCCAGAATGATTTCCATGTTGCCGGTGCCCTTGAATTCTTCAAAGATCACTTCATCCATGCGTGAGCCGGTGTCAACCAGCGCAGTCGCGATAATTGTCAGCGAGCCGCCTTCTTCAATGTTGCGCGCGGCGCCGAAAAATCGCTTGGGCCGTTGCAGAGCGTTGGAATCGACGCCGCCCGACAGCACCTTGCCCGATGGAGGCACGATGGTGTTGTAGGCGCGGGCCAGTCGCGTAATCGAGTCAAGCAGAATCACCACGTCGCGCTTGTGCTCCACCAGGCGCTTGGCCTTTTCGATCACCATTTCCGCTACCTGCACGTGGCGCGCCGCCGGTTCGTCGAAGGTCGAACTGATGACCTCGCCCTTCACCGAGCGCTGCATATCCGTGACTTCTTCCGGACGCTCATCGATTAACAGAACGATCAGCACAACCTCGGGATGATTGGTGGTGATCGAGTTGGCGATCGATTGCAGGAGCATCGTCTTGCCGGTGCGCGGCGGAGCCACGATTAGTCCGCGCTGCCCCTTGCCCACTGGCGTCAGAAGATCCATTACGCGGCCGCTCACGGCTTCGCGCACGGTCTCCATCTTGATGCGCTCCTGCGGATACAGCGGCGTCAGGTTGTCAAAGAGGATCTTGTTGCGCGTCTCCTCGGGAGACTCGAAGTTGATGGCCTCGATCTTGACCAGCGCGAAATACTTCTCGCCTTCATGGGGCGGCCGGACGTTGCCGCTGATGGAATCGCCCGTTTTGAGGTCGAATTTGCGGATCTGCGAAGGCGAAACATAGATATCGTCAGGCCCGGGCAGATAGTTGTAGTCGGGAGAGCGAAGAAAGCCGTAGCCGTCAGGCAGGATTTCCAGCACGCCCTCGGCAAAAATGTGGCCCTCTTTCTCGCTCTGGGCCTGAAGGATCTTGAAGATAAGATCCTGCTTGCGAAGGCCGCTGGCGCCAGGAATCTCGAGAGTGCGCGCAATGCGGCTCAATTCAGTGATGTTCTTTTCTTTGAGTTCAGCGATGGTCATGTTCACCTGCGAAAGGGCGGGATGGAAGTAAGGGAGAGCCGTAGGGGGGACGTGATCCAAAACGGGGCGGGAGTTTGGCAACCGCTAGCAGCACGGCCGCGTGCGCAGCATCTCCCGGTTGGAGCAGTGTAGATTGGAAAGCCGGAAAGAGCGGCTCCTGCCAAAGAAGAGCCGCTTGCAACCGTGACTTACGAAAAACTGTTAAGCGATACCTGGCCTACGCGGCCCGACGGTGTTCGATGGGCCGGACTGCGGGAGCCGCTACGGGAGTACCGGGGTTGGTGGAGTGGAAGCGGACCAGGACCTCGTTTGTCGTGTCCTGCAGCCGCGTGTTGGGCTTGTGCAGCTTGCGAGTCGCCTTGCTCGCCAGCTGGCAGAGCTGGTAGCGATTGGACACGTGCGAAAGTGCCCCGAAAACCAAATCAGAACGCATTACAGTATTTCTCCTTAAAAAGTGGCTGCCTGGGCGGGACTACCTGGCGCCGCCAGTGCAGCTGGCAACCAATGATTTCCCGGTCGCCGATTCCTTCATTCCTGTGGTTATAGACGCGCAGACTGCCCGTCTAGTTCAAAATCTTTTGATGCAATCCCGCACATTATGGAATGGCAGGAGACATTATTTGGTGATGCACATCACTGTTGTTAAGAGACGTTCGCGTTCATTTCCGTGAGCAGCGAGAAAACTAAACACGCCGCCTTATCAGCAACTTGAGCCGGAGCTCCAACTGATTGATGCGGGGAAATGACAGATAGGGCTCAATCCGGCCTGACTGTACGATCAACCCTCGTGGATGGCACTCCTGAATGTATAACGAGATGTTCTTGGGGTCAACACTTTTTTCCCAATTTTTTCAGGGTCTGCCCGGAGGGGCGCATGAACTCCGCCAGACTAACCCAAGTGCTTTCGTGTCTATGGTATATACGAAATCAATCTCCCCGGATACCCTAAAAGCGGACACTGCCCCGCCGGCTTGCCACCGGGTCCCTTCGGACAATTCGCGCCTCGATCTGACGAATCGGGCCTACTTGCCAGAGGCGCCCGTCAGGATCGGAAAGCATCGCTCCGCCCTTGTTATCCACCTCGCAAAAGCTCCGCGACCGCCTGGAATTGTGCTTTGGGCGAACCAGTCGCTCATCAAGACCCAGAAGCCAAACCGCGAAGATGGCCAAAACCAGAACCGAGAGAATGAATGCATCCCAGGCCGGGAGAACTTCAGCGCCCATCACTTTTCGCTCCAATCCCAATCGATGTAGAACATGAGGTTTTTCTCATGTCGCTCAATTTCCTGCATCGGCCAGGATTGGAAATTCCTTAGAAATCCGAAGTAATGGAAAGGGAGTTTTTCGAAGCATTGTTCGAATGGGGTCGCAGAGCCGGACTACTGATCGTCCCATGGGCGCCCGTCCGGGTCGCTCCGCATCGATTTTCCGCTCTTGTCGCCGGCCGGACTCGCTCGACGCGGCCCGCGGGGGTCTTTCTTCTTCGCGGTAAAGGCCTGGTCCAGGCGAAAGAATCCAAAGACTAGAAACGCGATGAGCGGAATCCCGAAAAGGAAAAGGTCCCAACCCGCCCTGGATACGGTGTGTCCCATTCGGCCTCCCGGGGAACGCTGAAGCAAGTGTATACAGAGGATTCAGAACACGCACACCGGCGGCGCACCTGAAGTACCGTCTCTACTTTCAATTTCATTCCCAGGGTTTCCCGGGGACCGGAAGCGGGCCCGCAATCGACGCCGGTCGAATCACTTGCCGCCCGGCCTGCTCCACTCGGGTCAGGCCCAGTAACTACGGTCCAATGTCCTGTATTGGATGGCCTCGGCGAGATGCGACACACTGAGATTTTCAGCTCCCTCGAGATCGGCGATGGTGCGGGCAACTTTCAAGATGCGATCGTGCGCTCGCGCCGTAAGTCCCTGTTGCTGCATGGCGCGTTCCAGCAGGCGCTCGGCATCCGCACCCAGTTCGCAATACGCACGAATCTGGCGCGTGGTCATCTGCGCGTTGGAGTAGATCTTCTCGCCGTGTTTCCTGAAACGCTCGCGCTGGCGGTCGCGCGCCGTCATCACCCGGTTGCGGATCTCGGCCGATCCCTCGGCCGCGGCTCCCCCCCGCAATTCCTTGTACTGCACCGCCGGAACTTCAATATGGATATCGATGCGATCGAGCAGCGGCCCGGAAATCTTCGCCACGTACCGCTGAATCATGGGCGGCGTGCACATGCACTCGCGCGACTTGTCGTTGAAGAAGCCGCAGGGACAGGGATTCATGGCCGCCGCCAGCATGAACCTGGCGGGAAAACTCAGCGACATGCTCGCGCGCGCGATGGTCACGTTGTGATCTTCCAGCGGCTGCCGCATCACTTCGAGAACGTTGCGCGGAAACTCCGGCAACTCATCGAGAAACAACAAGCCGTTGTGCGCCAGCGAGACTTCGCCCGGACGGGGAATGACGCCGCCCCCGATGAGCCCCGCGTCGGAGATGGTGTGGTGGGGCGACCGAAACGGCCGCTGTGTCACCAGCCCCGCCGCAGCATCGAGTACTCCGGCGACCGAATGAATCTTCGTCGTTTCAAGTGCTTCATCAAACGTAAGCGGAGTGAGGATCGATGGCAGACGTTTGGCCAGCATGGTCTTGCCTGAGCCGGGCGGCCCGATCATCAGGATGTTATGGCTGCCCGCCGCGGCCACTTCCAGTGCGCGCTTTGCCGTATGCTGTCCGCGAACATCTTTGAAGTCGACACTGAAATATTGCAGTTCGCCGAGCAGCGTCTCGGTGGAGACGCGAAACGGCTCGCGCTGGATCACGCCCATCACCGCGCTGTTGAGCAGCTCGAGCACATCGCTCAGCGAGCTGACCGGATACACGTTCACTCCTTCAACCACCGCGGCTTCGGGTGCGTTCGCCGCGGGCAGGATCAGGTTGGGAATATTTCTTTCGCGCGCCAGGATCGCTACCGGCAACATGCCGGGAACGGGACGCACGCTTCCTGTGAGTCCCAGCTCTCCCACCAGCAGGAAGCGGCTCAGATCGTTGTTATTCAGTGCCCCGTATGCGCCCAGGATGCCGACGGCAATGGGCAAGTCAAATCCTGAGCCCTCTTTTTTCAGATCCGCGGGTGCAAGATTGATGGTGATATGGGTAGGGGGAATGCTGTAACCGGAATTCTTGATAGCGGCGCGCACGCGATCACGGCTCTCTCGCACCGCTGCATCCGGCAGGCCAACGGTGTGAAAGTGGTCCTCGTTCGAAACCACGCCGCTGTAATCGACCTCGACGTCGATCAGGTTGGCGTCGATTCCATAAACGGCAGCGCTGAGAGCCCTGAAGTGCGACATGGGTGGTTTGCTCGGAGTGTACCAGAAAGTCAGGAACAGTGGTCAGTATCCGTGAACACCAGTGCGGAGCGACTCTACCGCCTTGAAAATCGCAAGGGGGGACCGGCCACCGGCCACTGACTACTGGTCACTGCCTGCTTCTCCCACCTACAATCTGAGCCGTGACCACCAGTCTGTTCGATCTGTACAAAATCGGTGTCGGCCCCTCAAGTTCCCACACCATGGGCCCCATGCGCGCGGCGTGCCGTTTCGCGCGAGGGCTCGCCGAGCGCGGTCTGCTGCGGGATGTCGCACGCGTGCACACGGAGTTGTTCGGTTCCCTTGCCTTGACCGGCCTGGGCCACGGCACCGATCGCGCGGTTCTGCTCGGTCTCGCCGGAAACGAGCCTGCCACCATTGATCCCGCCGAAATCGCGCCCACCGTCGCTTCCATTCGCGAAATGCACCGCCTGACTCTTGCCGGCCAACGCTCCATTCCTTTCGAAGAGATGCGTGACCTCGTCTTCAACCGCTCCACCATGTTTCCGCCGGGGTCACTCACACAGCACCCCAACGGGCTGCGTTTGACGGCTTACGATGCCGCGAGTGCAGTGATCGAGGAGCGGACGTTTTTTTCCATCGGCGGAGGATTCATCACTGAGGACTTTGCCGGAACTGGCAGGAACGGGACGCTGCCCGCCGCCGATTCGGAAAAACCGGATCGCCCGATTCCGTTTCCATTTCACAGTGCCGCCGAGTTGCTGGAGTTAGCCAACACCCACCGCATCACCATCAGCGAACTTATGCTGCGCAACGAATGCGCGCTCGCTCTGCCTGCCACCGGACCTAGCCCCGACGCTTTTGTTCGAGCCGGTATCGAGCGCATCTGGCGAACCATGCGGGACTGCATCGATCGCGGCATCGCCACCGAGGGCATTCTTCCCGGAGGCTTGAATGTCAGGCGCCGGGCCCATCGCCTTGCCGAACGCCTTCGTGAAAAGGAAAGCGGCGGGCAATCGACTGACCCGCTGTCGCCTCTCGATTGGGTCACGGTCTATGCCATGGCCGTGAATGAAGAGAACGCCGCCGGAGGCCGGGTGGTGACCGCGCCCACCAACGGAGCGGCGGGAGTGGTTCCGGCGGTGGCGCGCTATTACGAGCGCTTCATTGCCGAAGCAAACCATGAAGGCATGCTGCGCTACTTCCTCACTTCCGCCGCCATCGGCATCCTATATAAGGAGAACGCTTCGATCAGTGGCGCTGAAGTGGGCTGCCAGGGGGAAGTGGGTGTAGCCTGCTCCATGGCGGCCGGAGGATTGACAGCGGCGCTGGGCGGCACCAACGGCCAGATCGAGCACGCCGCTGAGATCGCGATGGAACACAACCTCGGAATGACATGCGATCCCATCGGCGGCCTCGTGCAGATTCCCTGCATCGAACGCAACGCCATGGGTGCTGTCAAAGCGGTGCACGCTTCGCGAATCGCCATGAACGAACAGGAAGACCACAAGGTGTCGCTCGACCAGGTCATCCGCACCATGTACCTGACCGGCCTGGACATGCAATCGCGCTACAAGGAAACCAGCCTGGCCGGACTTGCGCTGAACATCATCGAATGCTGATCCCACTGAGTCTCCACGCGTGAATGAAAACCGTCATCCTGGTTACAAAACCTGGGTGCCCCATCCCATCGGCGTTTTTTGCTGTCGGGGCGGCAATCCACAAAGGCAAACGGCCGCAGTGATCAGGAACAACTGCAAATTTTGTTCCTCGCCATCTGAGGGAGATCCTGTTGCAAACACCTGAAAACCATCCCATCGATCTGACATCGCCACGAATGGATCCTCCTTCCATGCCATCGCCGGGTCCCGTCGCTCCCGTCTGGCACACCGTGCTCCTCATTGCCGTCATCGTGGTGCTCTCCGCTGCCGGCGCAGAGCAACTCTCGGGTGCGCAAGCCGTGGTCAACCCGATGCAGACCTATGCCCTCACCGCTACGACCGAGCTGTGCATGCTGGCCTGGGTCTACTTTGGATTGCGGCTGAAGAAAATTCCATTCCGGTCGCTGTTGGGCTCCGTATCAGGGGATCTACGATCGCTCGCGACCGATGCCGGCCTCGCCCTGCTCTTCTGGATCGGCGCGCTGTTTGTTCTGGCTACCATCGGCTTGTCCTGGACATTGATCGAAGCGGCGATCAAGCATCAGCCCATTTTTATTCCCGGAAAGCAACTCGCTCCCGACCCTTCGCAACAGCAAACGCTCCACACGCTCACGCAACTGGCGCCCACCAGCGGGCGCGAAGTGGCCGCGTGGATTGTGCTATGCATCATCGCCGGAATTACCGAAGAGATCGTCTTTCGCGGATATCTTCATCGCCAGTTCACCGCGTGGGCGCGCGGCGCTGTGGCTGCGGGCGTGGTGTTCTCCGCGCTCTTCTTCGGCGCGGCGCACGGATACCAGGGCGCGCGCAACATGGTGCTGCTTTCGATATTCGGCGCGCTCTTCAGTCTGCTCGCTCTCCTGCGCCGCAGTCTTCGTCCCGGCATATTCGCGCACATATGGCAGGACCTCTTCGCGGGTTTGGTGCTCGCATTTCTCAAAGCGCATCACAAGCTGTGACTTCATTGCGCGTCATCCAAGCTCAATCGAAAAAATTGTTGCCACTTTTTCCACCTCTATGTCGTTTTTTTCTTGACTATGTTGAAGCATGAATCTATACATTCCTCAACTG
Source organism: uncultured Acidobacteriota bacterium (assembly GCA_963730805.1). GTDB lineage: Bacteria > Acidobacteriota > Terriglobia > Terriglobales > Acidobacteriaceae > Telmatobacter. The sequence continues at coordinate 230,967 of CAVSTL010000007.1, forward strand.
CAATTTGTAATTGCAGGATCGATGCAACCCATCGAAAAAGGGAGAATAGGCAAATGGCAACGAAAAAGGCAGCCAAGAAGGCACCCGCAAAGAAGGCCGCAAAGAAAGCCGCAAAGAAGAAGTAAGCGGTGAAACAACCGAAAAGGCAACACTCTAGGGGGCGCTTAAAGCGCCCCCTAGGTGTTTCTGCACATATCTCTCTCCTCCAGGACAACGACCAATCGCTCAACTCCATCGCATCGATCCTCCCCATCATTGACGAAAATCAATAGCCCCGGCGCCGCGCAACTCGAAGGGCGCGGTTTGGATCACGCACCGCCGCGGCCTTCGGCACTAAACTTGATATGGAAGGAATGCATGACGCGCCGCCGCTGGATCGCAGAACATTGGGATGAGGCCACCGCCAGCATTTCCGGTGCGCAGGCCGAGCACCTGACGCGCGTTCTGCGAGCGCAGCCCGGCATGGATGCCGATGTCGTTGCCGGTGGCCGCGTGTTTCATGCGCAGGTGGCCGCGGTCGCTCCCAGCGAAGTTCGCTTCAACCTCGTCGCCGAACTGCAGGCTGATCCGGCCCTGCCCGTTACCCTGGTCATGTCTATCTATAAATTCGATCGCATGGAATGGGCGATCGAGAAGGCGACCGAGCTCGGCGTGGCCTCCATCGCGCCGGTGATTGCGCGGCGAACCGAGAAGCACCTGGCGTTGGCCGCTGAGAAGCGAACCGAGCGCTGGCGCCGCATTGTCAATGAAGCGTCGCAGCAGTCGCGCCGATCCGATGTTCCCTTGATCCACGATCCGGTTCGTCTTTCCCAGCGTGTTCGATCCTCGGTCGATGGAGCGCGCATCGTGCTTGCCGAGCAGGAACGCACCACCACTCTACGAACCGCCGTCGAGGAAGCCGTGGCTTCCGCGCAAAACGAGATGCCCGTGCTCGAGATCGCCATTGGTCCCGAAGGCGGGTGGGCTCCGGAAGAAGAAGCGCTCTTCGACGCCAACGGCTGGCGCGCGGCTTCGCTCGGTCCGCGCATCCTCCGCGCAGAGACAGCGGCCATTGCCGCTCTCGCGGTCGTCGTGTCGTTTCTTGAGTAGTCCGTGCGATCGGCCTCAGCATTCCCGTGCCCATCCTTGCGACCCTTTTGTCGCAAGAGTGAAGCCAACCAAATAAACCATCGACTCTTCTACAGCGACACTCCGCGCTTCCACGGAATGAAGTCGTTTTGCCCCAGCAGCTCGGCCTTGGTGAATCGTTCTCCGCTCGCGACCTGGATACAAACTTCGAGCAGCTGCGCTGCACAGTCCGGAATGTTCGTTTCGCCGGTGACGATTCCGCCCGCATCGAAGTCAATGATGTCGCCCATGCGCTCCGCCAGCGTGCTGTTCGTCGAGATCTTGATCACCGGCGCAATCGGATTTCCAGTGGGCGTGCCCAAGCCGGTGGTGAACAGAACGAGGTTCGCGCCCGAACCCGCTTGCGCCGTCACGCATTCCACATCATTTCCTGGCGTACACAAGAGGTTCAATCCCGGCGTAGTCGCATACTGTGGGAAATCCAGTACGTCGCGCACCGGCCCCACGCCGCCCTTGCGTGCCGCCCCCGCGGACTTGATGGCATCGGTAATCAATCCATCTTCAATGTTTCCCGGCGACGGATTCATCTCGAACCCCGAATGCACCGCCTTGGCTCGCGCCGAATACGCCTGCATCAGGTCGTAGAAGCGCTTCGCCAACTCATCCGTCGCGCAGCGATTAATCAGTTCCTGTTCCACGCCATGCAACTCCGGAAACTCCGAAAGCAGCGTCCGCCCTCCAATCTCAGAGAGCAGATCGGATAAATAGCCCAGCGCGGGATTCGCCGAAATGCCGCTGAAGCCATCGGAGCCGCCGCATTTCAAACCCACTGTCAAATCCGCGAGCGGCGCCGGCGCGCGCTGAGCCTGGTTCGCGGCTTCGAGCGCGGCGAAGGTCTCATCCAGAGCCCGGCCCATCAACGTCGATTCGCGTCCCGACTTCTGCTGATCGAACACCAGCACTGGTTTCGTCATCTGCGGGTCGCGCGCCCGCAACTCGTCCATCAGCATGCTGGCCTGCGCGTTCTGGCAGCCCAGGCTCAGCACCGTGGCTCCGGCCACGTTGGGATGATGAATGTATCCCGCCAGCAGCCCGCACAATGCCTGGGCGTCCTGCCGCGTTCCTCCGCATCCGGCCTGGTGCGTCAGGAAGCGAATACCGTCGACATTGGGAAAGATGCGCTCTGCACGCGACGCCGCGACCGCGTCTTCTAAACCGTGCCCGTCGCCGCTTGCCCGTTGCCGCACCAGCCGGCGCACATACTGCCGATACGAGTTCTGCGCGCTTCCATAGCCCAGTTCTTCCTCGAGCGCTTCCCGCAGGCGGTCCACGTTGCGGTTCTCGCAAAACACCAGCGGCAGCACCAGCCAGTAATTGCGCGTTCCCACCAGGCCATCGTTCCGGTGATAGCCAGGAAAGGTCCTGCCCCGCCACGGCGATGCATCCGGCAGCGCAAACGAAACCGGGTGGCGAGTCGCCGTATAAGGATCGGCGCGATGCCGCACGTTGCGCGTCGAGATCAATCCTCCCCGCGGAATCGCCTGGACTACTTCGCCCACGACCATTCCATACATGCGGATAAGATCGCCCGGCTGCAAATCCTGGAGCGCCAGCTTGTGCTTCGCGGGGATGTTTTGCGTAACCGGGCAAGAGCCGGCAGCGGGAGGGTGGCCGTAGTGCACCACGGTTCCGGCCGCAAGCGGCGTAAGCGCGACCAGGACATTGTCGCGGGGATCAATCTGCAATGCGGTATCCGCCATGGGGAAGTTCCTTTGGAAATCCAGTCCGACCACACAAGGATATAACCCTGCCCGAGGCGCTCGCACCTTTGGCGGATCGTCTATGATCGATGCGTCGCGCGACCGCAGCGACGGGAGATGAGATGAAAGCTGTCGTATTGGAAGGGCCCGGCCAGGCCCAACTCGCCTCGATCGCTGACCCGCGCATCACCGACGAAGACGAGATTCTGCTGCAGGTCCGCAAGATCGGTCTGTGCGGCACCGATCTGAATTCCTATCGCGGCCGCAATTCGTTGATCTCGTTCCCGCGCATTCCCGGGCACGAGATTTCCGCCACCGTCGCGCAGTTGAATCCCAAGTATCCCGAATGGAGCCCCGGAACTCCGGTAACTTTGTCACCCTACAAAAACTGCGGCCAGTGTCCAGCCTGCCGCCGTAACCGCCCCAACGCATGCCGGTTCAACCAGACCCTTGGCGTGCAGCGCGACGGCGCTCTCACGGAGTTCATTTCCGTCCCGGCAGAAAAACTCTTCCGCGCGGATCTCTCATTGAAAGAGCTTTGCCTGGTTGAACCGCTCACCGTCGGCTTTCATTCCACCGCGCGCGGCCGCGTCACGGCGGAAGACACGGTCGCGGTCTTCGGCTGCGGCGGAGTCGGCCTTGGCGTCGTCGCGGCCGCCGCTTTCAAGGGGGCGACCGTGATTGGCGTCGATCTCGACGATGCGAAACTAGCCACCGCTCGCAAAGCGGGGGCTGCCCACACCATCAATTCCGCGAACGAAGATTTGCACGACATGCTCGAGCAACTCACCGGCGGCCACGGTCCCGATGTGGTAATCGAGGCGATCGGCTCGCGCCAGACCTTTCGCGCCGCGGTCGACGAAGTTGCCTGGGCCGGCCGCGTGGTCTATCTCGGTTTCGCCAAGGAAGAGGTCGCCTACGAAACGCGCCTCTTTGTTTTGAAGGAAGTAGACATCCTTGGTTCGCGCAACGCGCTGCCCGAAGATTTTTACTCCGTCATCCGTATGCTTGAAGCGCATCGCTTTCCGGTGGAGGACGCCGTAACCCACATGGTCCCCATCGACGAAGCTCCGCGCATTCTCGAAGCATGGCACCATGAGCCCACGCGCTTCGGAAAAATCATGATCGACGTGAGCTGAAGTCGAATCTCACCACGGATGCGCAAAGCGCAGAAACAGCCCCGCCAGCACCGCACCAAGCAACGGACCGATCACCGGAATTGGTGCATAGCTCCAGTTGGAGCCGCCCTTGCCTGGAATCGGCAGGATCGCGTGTACCAGCCGCGGCCCCAGGTCGCGCGCCGGATTGATCGCGTAGCCCGTCGTGCCGCCCAGCGATAGCCCGATGCCCCACACCAGGCTGCCGACCAGCCACGGTCCGATTCCCGCAACCGGCCCCTTCTCCGCCACGCCCGGCGAGAAAATGGCCCCTGCAACAATCACCAGCACCATCGTGCCGATTATCTCGCTCACAAGATTGGCCCAGGCTTTGTAGACAGCCGGCGCTGTGCAGAAGATACCCAGCTTGGCGCCCGCGTCGGGCGTGTGGCTCCAGTGGGGAGCGTAGTGCAGCGCCATCAGCGAGGCGCCGCACATTGCGCCCAGGAATTGCGCCGACCATAACCACAACACATTCGAGTAGTTCCCCGAAAGCACCGCCGACGCCAGCGTCACGGCGGGGTTGATCGCCGCATCGTGACTTCCGAATCCCTGCGCCACCATCACTCCGCACATCACCCCCAGGGCCCATCCTGTCGTGACCACGATCCAACCCGAATCGGCCGCGTACGATTTGCGCAGCGTTACGCCGGCGTTCACGCCATTGCCCAGAAGGATCAGCACCATCGTGCCGAGGAATTCACCAAACCAGGGAGAATGCATTCGAGCTCCTTGCATTGCGCTCATTGTCAGGCGGCAAAAGCCGCGAGACAGATGCATGCACGCGACCAGAATCGAGGAACCCAAGCATTCTGCACTGCCGGGGCTGCTTTCGCCAAGGTACTGCCAGTCCGCCCGGCAGCCAATGCCGCCGGCGCTTTGTTCAAAGTCACTTGGATCCGGAGATTTCGCCACTCCTGTATTTCGACCAGTTGCCCAGCACCTCGCGCACCACAACATGACCCACGGTGTAGGCGCTCTCGAGCGACGGCAGATAAGCGCTATACGAGCCGATCCGCTGGTGCGACAGGCTTTCGGCGGCGCTCATGCCGCGCGGTTGCTGGTCGAAGTTGCTCACCGTGCGCAGCACCAGGATGCGGTTCCAGTCCACGCGTCCGGCGTTGGACAGCCCCTTTAACGACTGCAGCGTGCCCGTGTCCTCCATTGCCGTGGTCGCGAAGTCCCCTTTTCCATCCGTAAAGTACCGCATCCACTCCGCGGCCCGTGCGTCGGAGAGCTTGCCATGCCAGTAGGTCGATCCTGAAACCTCGTCGCCCATTAAAACGGCCGGAGGCTTCTGCGACGCGGCGCCATCAAAATGCCCGCGAACCTCCTTCAAGCGATCCGTATCGGCCAGCGTCGTATTCCGAGTCAGTTCATACGCCCACTTCGCCAGGTACGCGTTGAGCGCATACATCTGCCCATCGAGCGGGGCAGCGGGTCCCTCGAATGGCCGTGTCTTGCGCAGCGGAATGTAACCGGTGGTCCACTCTGCCGGCATCTCGCGAGCATCGATCATGTACCCGAGATCGCCATCCACCACCCACCGCGCCCATGCTGCCGAGCCCAGAGAAACGCGGTCCGGACTTCCTCCCGCGATTCCCGCAATCAGCCAGTAAGCATGGCTCAGGTCGAAGCGCGGATCGAGGCCGAGCGCCATGATCGTCGCCGCGGCGTGCGCGGTACCCTGGCCGGTGAGAATCGCCATCTCCCCTTCGGCGTTCATTCGCGCCGCGTGATACCCCGCCGGCAACGGGTAGACGCGATCGAGATGGTCGCGCTCCACCCAGTATTGCAATTCGCCCGGCTGGTCGCCGGTATCGTTGCCAACCTCAAACATCGCCACCACGACTACTTTCACCGGGATCGGCCTGGGCTTGGCCATGACAGACTGGCCCGCACCCAGAAAACAAAGAATGCAAATCAATGCAGAATGCTTCATGGATGCGATGGTAAATCGCTGGGGGAGTGAACCCCGTCGCAAACCTCCGGCATCATAGGATGTTCAGAATGAACCGCAGATGACATCTGCCTGCCTTCGCGTCCTGGGCCGCTGCGGCTTCGTCTTAAGGTCAGTTTCAGATTGGGATGCTATCCTTCCGGTGTTTCGAATGGAGTTGATATGCGTAAACGAAATCTCCCGTTCCTTTGTTCGCTGCCGGTCTTCGCGACGGCCGCTCTGTTTCTTTGGTTGGCCTCGCCGGCGCCGCTTGCAGCGCAGCAACCGTATCACATCATTGACCACTGGAAGATCGGGGGCGATGGAGGATGGGACTACCTGCTGGCTGATCCATCCGCGCATCGACTCTATGTCACGCACGGCCCGCGCGTCGAAGTGATCGATTCGCAGACCGGAAAGCCAGTCGGCGCCATCACCGGCCTGCACGGTACCCACGGAGTGGCTCTCGACAGCGCCGGTAAATATGGTTACATCTCCGATGGCGGCGGAAACGCCGTGGTCGTCTTCGATCGCTCGTCCCTGGCCACGGTGGCCACCATCGCCGCCGGGACCAATCCCGATGGCATCGTCTTCGAGCCGGCTACTCAGACAGTGTGGGCGTTTAACGGTCGCAGCAAAGACGCGACTGTGATCGACGCAGCCACGCGCAAGGTAGTCGCCACCATCCCCCTCCCCGGCAAGCCCGAGTTTCCGGCGGTCGACGGCAATGGCACGGTCTTCGACAACATCGAGGACAAAAACGAAATCGTTCGCCTCGATGCGCACGCGCGCAAGCTGACTGCGGAGTGGCCCGCCTGCGACTCTCCGTCCGGTCTCGCCTTCGACATTCCGGGCCACAGGCTGTTTGCCGTGTGTGATGGGAAGAAGATGGCCGTTGTGGATTCAAACTCCGGCAAAATGCTCGCCACGCCCGCCATCGGAGACGGCCCCGACGCCGCCAACTATTCGCCCGGCAAAAACCTGGCATTCGCTTCGGCCGGCGAAGGTGTTCTCTCGGTGGTCGACACTTCCAACTCCAGCTACTCCACGGTTGAATCGCTGCCCACGCAGCGCGGCGCGCGCACTATGACCTACGACCCCTCAACCGACCGGCTCTACGTGGTTTCCGCGGAATTCGGCCCGCGTCCCGCCGCAACTGCGGAGAATCCTCGCCCCCGCCCTGCCATCCTGCCTGGCAGCTTCACGGTAATCGTGATCGGTCGCTGATCATCGCCCGTATCAATGGGAGCCCCGGGTCTCTCTTTCGAGACCCGGGATCAATCCTGGCTTCCACACAACCGCAGAATCGCCGCACCGAACTTTTCCACCTTCGCCTCGCCAATCCCATCAATAGCCAGCAACTGATTCGGATTCCGCGGCCGCTTCGCCGCCACCCGCGTCAGTGTGCCTTCCGGCAACACCATGAACGCCGGAAGCCGCAGCCGCTTTGCCTCCGCCGCTCTCCACTCGCGCAGCCTCCCGGCCAGCGCCTGGGCCTCCGCATCCAACTCCAGCGGTTCCACCTTGCCTGCGTCGGCGTCCCGTCCGGATTTTTTCTTCCGTTCTTTCGCCTTCGGCTCAGCCTTTCCGCCGAATGCCTCCACCACTCCGTCGCTGATCAGCAGCGGCAGCGGCATCGTGTGCCGCACCTCCGCACCCGCGTCGGTCAGGCTGATGCGGCGATACGGAATCACCCGTCCATCCTTCTCAAATTCCGCATTCTCCACTTCGATCAATCCGGCCCGCGTCATCGCGCTCAGCAACTCCTCAAACTGATCGCGGCTCATTGCATCAGTCCAATGGAACTCCTCGCGCAACTGCTTCACGGTTTTGTAAGCCGCACCGCGCAGCGCCTCCACGATGTCCTGTACGCGTTGCCGTTCCCAGGTCGTCGCCCGCCGGAACAACCGCAGTTCCGCGCCCGACGGATCGCACACGTCGCACCGCCCGCACCCGCGCCGCGCGTCCGCTACATCGCCGAAGTGCAGCACCAGCGCGCCCATGCGGCACTCCTGCGACTCGGTAAACCGCAGCACCTTCTCCAACTGCTCGCGCCGGTATTGCGCCTGGATGGAATAGGTGCGCTTCCACTCCGGCCGTCCGCGCGTCACCATGCCTCCGAAATCCACGCGCGCTCCGCCGTGAATCTCCAGCTTCTCCAGGGCCTTGTCAAACTCCTCATCCTCCAGCTTCGCCGCCGCCCGTATTTCGTCCACCGGCCGTTCTTCCGCCGTCAATGCCTGGAACACCTTGCTCAAATTCTCGAGTGGCGGATAATCGCGGCTCAACAGAAAATCATGCGTTCGCTGGTCGGCATAGGAGTGCATCAGGAAAGTCCGGCTCAGCTTGCCATCGCGTCCTGCGCGCCCGATCTCCTGGTAGAAGCCCTCCAGCGTCGACGGCAGCCCCGCATGAATCACGGTGCGGATGTCGGCCTTGTCGATGCCCATTCCAAACGCGATGGTCGCGACCACCACCTCCAGTTCGGTCGCCTGGAATGCCTTCTGCACCCGCTCGCGCGAATCAGCGTCCATGCCCGCGTGATAGGCCGCCGCCCGCAACCGCTCTCCTGCGTGTCTCCCCGACGGACTTGCCGACAATGCCGCCGCCAGTTCCTCCGCTTGCTTGCGCGACTGGGCATACACGATTGCCGGCCTTCGCGCTTCCTCGGCGAGGAGCTTGCAGATGATCCCGGCACGCATGGGTACCGAAACCTCAACCACCTCGATAGCCAGGTTGTCGCGGCGGAAACCGTGAATGAACTTCGCCGGCTTCTCCATCCCCAGTTGCTGCAGAATGTCCGCCTGCACCGTGGGCGTGGCCGTCGCCGTAAGTGCAAGCACCGGCGGGCGATCGTCGCCGCTCCCGCGCAACCTCGGCAAATGGTCGCCCAGCATGCGATAGTCGGGGCGAAAGTCGTGGCCCCACTGCGAAATGCAGTGCGCCTCATCGATCGCGATCAGCGCCAGCCTTCGCTTGGCCAGCATCTCCGGAAAGCCGCGCACGCGCAGCCGCTCCGGCGCAATGAAGAGAAACTGCAGCGTGCCGTTCAGATAGTCCACACACGCCTGCCGCGCAACTGCCCGCTCCAACCCTGAGTGAATTCGTGCAACCTTCAGCCCAAGGCTCGAGAGCTTCGCCGCCTGGTCCTCCATTAACGCAATCAGAGGGGAAATCACCAATGCGGTGCCATCGCGCGCCAGGGCCGGCAGTTGATAACACAGCGACTTGCCCGCTCCGGTCGGCATCACCAGCAGCAGGTCACGCCCCGCGATCGCCGCCCGGCAAACGGCTTCCTGATTCACTCGGAATCCGGCAAATCCAAATACCGAACCGAGCAGGTCAGTCAGGTTTACCGGATTGGCGGCAGTGGTCAACAATCCAAGCCCAGAATCGACATTCATGCTCCGCTCGTGGAACGTCCGCTGAAGCGGCGGGCTTGTCGGAGCGCTGTTGACCCGATTATGGCATATCTCCCGCAGCGAGCACTTCTGCAGTCCTTCGGTCGGTGATGAGTACATCGATCCATCCTCCGCGCAAAGCGGCGATGATCGCCTCTGATTTCTTTTGTCCTCCGGCCACTCCTACCACGCGCTCAATGCTCTTGAGGGTAGTTGGCTCGATGCCAATCACGCGCTGCATCAAAGAGGACTTGATTGGAACTCCCTGTGCGTCGAAATACCGGAAGCAAATGTCGCCGACCGCCCCCAGCCGGGTTAGTTCAGCGCGCTCGTCGCTTGAGAACACATTGCCGCTGCTTGCCAGCAGCCGCGAAGGCTCCATGGAGCCGATGCCGACGAGGGCGACGTCAAGATTTTCGAAACTCTCAACAGCCCGTCGCACCAGCGGCTCCCGGGAAAGAATACGCCGCGCCTCTGCCGACGCAACCACCGCCGGTGCCTGGAGTAGAATCGCGCTCGCGCCGATCACGGCGGCCAGACGCTGCGCCAGGTACATCGCCTCCTGCTGCACGCCAACGTTTCCAACTCCTCCCAGGATCTGAACTACGCTTCCCCCTTTGCAATACTCCCCTGGGTGCAATGCATCCACCATCGCGAAGAGCGAACGGCTCCATGACGAAATTCCGATCTTTGTTCCGGGCTTCGTAGTGGTTTCGAGATAGTACGCTGTGGCGGCTCCAAGATCGCGCACCAGTGCTTCCTCTTCGCTCGGACAATCCACAACAACCACGTCTTTCAGTGAGTAGGTCGCGGCTAACTGGTCTTCTAACTCGGAAAAAATCCCTGGAGGCGTAGCGACGCTGAAGCGCACCAGGTTCGCTTCCCGGGCGCGCTTCAGAAGGCGCGAAACCGTTGATTGGTGAACCTGCAGCCGTTCTGTAATCCCCTGCTGGCGGATGCCCTGGATGTAGTACATCCTCGCGACCTTGGCCATCAGGCGGAGTTCATCTTGTCGGGACATAGCATCCATTCCGTGGCGGTAACTGTAATACGGCGGATAAGTACGATCTCCGGCCAAACACCAGTCAACTCCGGGAGCTATATGGCAACCGCAATATTCCCGCGATGATCGTGTTGGTAGACCTCCCAGCCAAGGTACTTACTCAGCGCCTCAGACACAGCTTTTGCGTTGTGCCCGCGATTCATTGCCGCGTGATGCTCAAAGCCGTTCGAGCAAATGAACTGCATAAGTTCCCGCAACCTGGGCACGCGAACCACTGCGCGCGTTCCGAAGGTATCCAAAGGATCGTCGGTAAAGTGGCCGTCGCCGAAGTAAGCTCGAATCTTTCCCGAGTAATCGTCGGTGCTCACTCTGCCAAAGGTCATCGGGCCTGCGGGTGTACGGCCCTCCAGGGCGCCCATCGTATTTTCCTCTCCCAGCATCGTTCCCAGGATCGGAGCAGTCCCGATGCGAACGTCCGGAAGGAAATCTTTAGCCCAGTTACCGCAGTGAAACAGGACACACTTATCCGGATCGCTGCCGTAGTTGTTGTTCCAATCCACCAGGGCGCTTGGTGTTCCGCTGGCTAACTGCAAAGCATACATACTTACTACGCCGGCAATATCGACTTCACAGGCGGAGGGCAGCATCTGCTCGGACATCATGCTCATCACCGTGCAAACGTTGACTCCATAGTTCTTCTGCATCGAACTCCAGCATTGGATCGCGGTTGCGGTCAGGCCGAGCGAGGCCATCCAGTCGTCCACGACAATGGCGAATTTCGCCATCTTGCGCAGGGAATCTTCCGGAGCCGAAGAGCTATCAGCGTAGGCGCGAATCTGCTCGAGACGGGCCGTCACTCTCTGGTCATCGTTGGAGATCAATGCGGCGCTTCCAAAGATTTCCGAGAGATCGATCGTATTCACTGAGATTCCTGCCGCCTCCAGCAATTTCTCGCTGAAGCGGGTCGTATTGAATGCGTTGGGCCGAGCGCCGACAGCCCCGATGCGGAATCTGCGCATGCCGCGAACCACGCGGCACACCGCAAAGAAATTCCTGAGGTCACTTCGGAATGCATCAGAAAGAACCGGCGTCGTATGGTCGTGAGTGAGCCCGAACTTGTAACCGTATTGGCGAAGATTGTTGCACGCGGATATCTTGCCGCAGAAAGCATCGCGGCGTCTCGTCAGACCGAATTGATCCAGGTCGTCAGGACAAGCCTGGACCAGTATCGGCACATTCAACTCAGAGAGGCGAATGGCATCCGCTATGCCTTTCTCATCGCCAAAATTGGGCAGGCAAACCAGGATCCCCTCAATGCGATCGCGATTCGCCCGGAACAACTCACCGCACTTGGCCGCATCCGCCCAGGTCTCGACCGCGCCGAGTTTGGAGTCACTCTCATTGAGCCAGACCGGATCGACTGACAGTTCCTTGAACAGCTTGATAAGGTCTTTCCGCGCCTCGGTGATAAGAGCATCCGGAAAGAAATCCCTGTTCCCGAGAAGAACGCCAAGAGTGATCGCCATTTCGTTTACCTTACCCTTTCGAATTCTCCGTAGTCATTGACATTGTTCCTGGTAACAAGGTCGCACGGAATGACTTGGCGCTCCGGCTTGCCGGTGCTGCCGGACTTCAAATACTGAACCGCTTCATCCACGGCGAGCCGGGCAATGAAGACCGCCGGTTGCAGGGCAGTCGCCCTCAGTTCGCCGGAACGGATCGCCAGCAACGCATCGGGACTTCCGTCGAACCCCGTAATGACGATGTTCTTTAGGCCCGACGACTTCACGGCAGCCACCGCTCCCAGGGCCATGGTGTCATTTCCGGCAATAATCCCGCGCAGGTTCGCATGCGCCTGAAGAATCGTTTCGGTCTTCTGAAATGCTTCCGATTGGGACCAGTTGGCGGACTGCGCCTCCACTCGTCGGAGCGAGGCCTGCCGGTCTAGCACCGCGTGGAACCCCCTGGTCCGAACCTGCGCATTGGTGTCCGATTCGCGGCCGAGCAGTTCAGCGTATTCTCCGCCTTCCGCGCCAAGGGCGCGAACGAACTCCGCGGCGGCGACCTTGGCCCCTTGATCGTTGTCTGAAATGATCTGCGCCCGCGCGATTCCATTCGCCGCGATTTCCCGGTCGATCAGAAAGCAAGGGATCCCGGCCTTGGTAGCCCGCCGAATCGCTGCGATGGACGAGTCAGCGCCCGCGTTATCCAGAATCAAGGCCGCAGCGTTGGAGGCAATGGCCGCGTCGATCAGGTTGTCCTGCCGATAAGCATCGTCGCCGTGTGCGTCCACCCGCACGCGGTAGCCAAGCGACAGCGCCCGTGCGGCGGCCGCATCCCCTTCCGCTTTGAAAAATGGATTGTCCTGGGACGGTATGAGAATAACGATCAACGGCTTGTTCAGTTCGGCGCGATGGCAGCCCCCGCTCAGGCCAAGCGCGAAACAGGCCACCGCCGCAAGATGCAACGCCTTAAGCCGTATCACCGCGCGACCTCAACATCCGAGCGCACGAGATAAGGCAGAAATTTCGTCTGCAGCCGCGACTGTAACTGGTCTATCGCAACGGCCAGAACAATCACGGTCCCCTTGATCACCATCTGCCAAAACTCTGAGACACCCAGCATGACCAGGCCATCGGCCAACACTCCGATGACGAATGCGCCGATAAGCGAACCCGTGATCGACCCTCGCCCGCCCATCAACGACGTTCCGCCAAGAACCACGGCCGCAATTGCATTCAGTTCGAAGCTCTCACCCGTAGCAGGATGTGCGGCCTCAAGCTGCGAAGCGATGATGAGGCCCACCAGGGCGGCGCAGAGTGCGGACAGCACATAGGTCGCAAGCTTGACGCGCGCCACGCGAATTCCGGCGAGCCGGGCAGCACGCTCGTTGCCACCCACGGCATAAACGTGCCGGCCAAATGGAGTCTTGGCAGCGACCACGGCGGCAATCACGAACAGCAGGAGCATGATCCAGACGGGAAACGGAACGCGGAAAAGGAATCCCTGTCCGAGCATGGGAAACCCCGTGTTGCCGCGCGCGGATTCTCCTGCAAGATTCGGAAAAGTCTTGCCTTTGGAAAGCAGCAGCGCCGCGCCGCGTGCCACATAGAGCGTCCCCAGCGTTGCAATGAAAGGAGCGACCCCTGCCTTCGCGACCAGCCACCCGTTGAGAAGGCCCACAACCAGGCAGACCGCAAGCGTGACGAAAACGGCGACGAATACAGAGGGGTATCGGACGGTTCCGCCGAGCGAGATTCCCTGCGTAAGCACGTAGCCTGCCACCATTCCTCCCAGTCCGGCGACTGAGCCAACCGACAGGTCTATGCCTCCCGTCAGCACGACGAATGTCATCCCGATCGCCAAAATGGCGGAAATGGCGACGTGCTTCGACAGAATGGATAGGTTGTTCGCGGTGAGAAAGGAGGGCGCAAGCACCGAAAACAAAATGAGTAGGGCGAGTAGAACAAAAATCGCGCGAGCGCGCAGAACAAACAGAAGCGCGCGCACCGAGGACATGGCGAAGCGATCGGAGCGAGCGAGCGAAGCGGCGGAAGTAGTCATGCGGGCCCAACTCCAACGGATGAGACAAGCTCGGTGGATACGACGGGACTGGCTGCGGCAAAGAGCGCTTCATCCGAAAACTCCGAGGAGAATTCGGCGGAGATGCATCCCTGGCAAAGAACCAGAACGCGATCTGCCAGCGTGCGGGTTTCTTCAATCTCTGAAGATGTGAAGACAATGCTGAGTCCCTTCGCCGCCAGACGGCGAAGAATGCGGTAGATCTCCGCCTTGGCCCCCGCATCCACTCCGCGCGTCGGCTCGTCCAGCAACAGAAGGGATGGAGAGCGCATGAGACAGCGCGCGATCAGGACTTTCTGTTGATTGCCGCCGGAAAGCGTTGTCACCGGCAATTCCAGGTCTCTCGCGGCGATATTCAATTCGCGGGCGAGCTCTCTGACCCGCGCGGTTTCGTGCGCGCGCGACAAGAAGAAGCCCCTCGCCGACGCGAGCGCCACGTTCTCACGAATGGACATCTCCGGAATGACGCCATCGCGTTGGCGATCCTCTGGAACCAGAACGACGCCAGCCTCGACCGCATCGAAGACATTCGGAACTCGAAACAACTTCCCGGCAAACTGAATTTCGCCGTCGGACATTTGCTTCGCGCCCGCGAGCGACTCCAGTAACTCCGTTCTTCCGGCGCCGAGCAAACCGTAAATTCCAAGAATCTCGCCACGGCGAACTGAGAAGCTCACATCGTGCAAAGGTGCCTGTGCGGCTTCATCCGTTCCCGATGCGGGCAGCGAAAGATGGCTTACCTTCAGAACCTCCGGCATATCCGCCCGGGCTGAACGAACCTGAAGATCGCTCGTATCGGCACCGCCCGACATGCGCTCCACAATCCACTGGCGCGAGGCGTCCGCGCGGGCCGCTTCGCCCACAACACGGCCCGACCGGAGCACCGTGAAATAGTCGCCGAGGTGCAGGAGTTCGTGCAGCCGATGAGAAATATAAATGATGGTCACGCCCGATCGCTTCAGATCGTCAATCACTTGAAAAAGCGAATCCGCTTCCGCCGTGGAAAGCGCGGAGGTCGGCTCATCCAGAATCAGGACTTTGGCGCCCTGGTCGAGCGTTCGCGCCACCTCGACAATCTGTCGGCAGCCCAGCGACAAGTGCGCTGCTTGCGTAGAAGGCTTCATTGGTTTTCGCAGCCGGCGCAGCGCATCGGAGCAGCGCGCACCCTGAGAATCCCGATCGACAAACATCCCGGACTTTACTAACTCCCTGCCCGCAAAAACATTCTCGCTGATGTCAAGATTGGGAAACACCGATAGTTCCTGGTGCACGATCGAAATTCCCAGCGCAGCGGCTTCGCGCGGAGACTTGACCTCGATGGGAGCATTTTCTAGAAGCAGCTCTCCTTCGTCGGCGGTTTCGACACCGGCAAGAATGCGCATCAATGTGGATTTGCCTGCTCCATTCTCTCCGATAAGTATGTTGACCTTATTCCTGCGTACGCGAAACGTAACGCAATCGAGCGCAATAGTGCCTGGATACCGCTTGGTTACAGCCCGCGCTTCAAGGATGATATCCATCGCGGAATCGCTCACTTAGGTCGCCTCCGTGAAAAGGCGAGCAGCCCGAACCGCCTTCTTCCATCCGCCGTACAATCTGTCTCGCTCGGCCTGTCCGAGAGAGGGCTCAAAGCGATCGGTGCGATGCGGGAGCGCTTCGATGTCGTCCAGAGAACCCCACCAGCCGAGCGCAAGGCCAGCCAGCCATGCCGCTCCCAGGGCAGATAGATCTTCGTTGGATGACCGCAGAACCGGGCGGCCCAGAATGCCTGCCTGGAACTGCATCAGGTCCTCATTCCGCGTGGCGCCGCCATCCGTGTATAGTTCGCGTACGTGCTCGCCGGCCGCCTCTTCCATTGCAAAAAAGACGTCGGCGACCTGGTAGGCAATTGCATCGATCGCCGCCCGTGCTAGGTGTGCGGTTGTGTGCGAACGTCCCAGACCGGCAATGATCCCGCGGGCTTTGGCATCCCAATAAGGGGCGCCAAGACCAACCATGGCGGGAACAAAATAGACTCCGTTCGAATCAGGAACGTTGGCGGCTAGCGCGACTGCATCCGCCGTAGCGTTTGGCGATTGCAGAAATTCGCCAACCCACTGCACGGCAGAGCCCGTCATCGCAATGTTTCCTTCGAGAGCAAACTGCGTCCTCCCGTTGATTGACCAGGCAATCGTGCGCGCCAGAGAGGGAGTCTCGGGAATGAGCGACGCAGTGAGCGTCATTAAGGAGGAACCGGTGCCATACGTAGCCTTGACCGTTCCGGGATCGTAACGTCCATGGCCAAACATGGCTGCATGGGAGTCGCCAATTGCGGCAAGGATGGGCACTCCATCCAGCCCCCGAATCGCAGCGCACCGACCAAATTCACCGGAAGACGAACGCAGCTGAGGCATCGCCCTGCAGGGAATCCCGAAGGCTGCAAGGAGTTCGTGATCCCAGCAGAGGCCATCAAGATTCAAGAGCCCCGTTCGCGATGCGTTAGAAAAGTCAGTGGCGTGGATCGATCCCGCCGTGAGTTTGAAAACCAGCCAGGCGTCAACTGTTCCAAGACACAGGTTGCCTTTCTCTGCAAAGGCCCGGGCCGGGCTGTTGTTCTCTAGTAGCCAAGCCCATTTACCCCCGGTGGTGAGAGGAGCCAGGGGCAGACCCGTACGCTTTCGCATTTCACCGGCATACCCCGCCAGACGATTGCAGATTCCCGCGGAACGGCCGCATTGCCAGCTGATCGCGTTTGCCACCGGTTCGCCGGTTTTCGAATCCCACGCGACCGCGGTCTCGCGCTGATTGGAGATCGCCAATCCTTCCATTACGCCGCCGACCCGGTCGGCATAGGCCCGGCACTCGTCAATCACCTTTATCACTGATTGAAATAGAAGAACCGGGTCCTGTTCCACAAAGCCCGATGGCAAATGGATCAAGGGAACCGCGCACGCCGTGCGAAAGACTGGTTCCCCCGAGCGATCAACCAGCAGAGCTTTCGTGTTGGTCGTGCCTTGATCGATCGCCAGAATCAAACCAGGGGGCATTTAGCGCTTCTCCGCTAGCACGTCGAGACATGCATGATGAATTCCCTGCGCGGTGAGGCCGAAGTGTTCCAGCAGAAACTCCGCCGAACCTGTCGGGGAGAACACATCGGGCAAGCCGAGAATCCGCATCCGCGTTGGCTTCGCGACTGCTAACAACTCTGCGACTGCCCCGCCCAGTCCTCCCGCCGCGAAACCTTCCTCGGCGGTAACGATGGCGCGCGTGCTGCGGGCCGCGTCCAGAATGGCCTCGCGATCCAGGGGCTTGACGGTGCTCATATTCAGAACGCGAGCCGATATCCCTTCCCTCTCCAGCATTTTCGCGGCATCGAGCGCGCGCGCCACCAGCACTCCATTGGTAATGATCGTGACGTCGGTTCCCTCGCGAAGCATGACCGCTTGGCCAAATCGAAATTTGTAATCGTCCGCATGAACCTGCGGAACAGGCATTCTGCTGATCCGAAGAAACATCGGTCCATTGTGCGCAAGGGAATACCGCATGGCCGCCGCCGTCTCCACGTTGTCCGCCGGCACGATGACCGCGAAGTTCGGCAGGATCCGCATCCAGGCGATATCTTCGACCGAGTGATGAGTCGGACCAAGCTGGCCATACGCCATTCCGGAAGACATCCCGCAGATGCGCACATTCGCGTTCGAGTAAGCCAGGTCTACCTTGACCTGTTCCATGGCCCGCGCCGTAAGAAAGCACGAGGCGCCGCAAAGGTAGGGCACCATCCCCGCATTGGCCAGGCCATTACCAACTCCCACCATGTTCTGCTCGGCGATGCCCACGTTGAGGAACCGATCAGGAAATTTCGTCTGGAAATTCTTGAGCTTTGCCGAGGAGAGAGAATCATTGATGACTGCGCAAACGCGCGCATCCTGCTCCGCCATTGCTTCCAGCGTTCGCGCATAGGTATCCCGGCAATCAAACAGCTTTGATCCGGCCGGATTTTCAGTCGTGACGCTCGTCCCGGCTTGGCTCACCACGTCACCTCCACATCAAGTTCGCGAGCAGCCTCGGCGAGTTGTTCCAGTGTCGGAACGCCGTGATGCCATGCCGGAATATTCTCAGCGAACGAAATGCCCTTCCCTTTGACGGTGTGAGCGATGATACAACTCGGCTTTCCGGCCTCAATGGGCAAGCGGCTGAGACGATCGAGCAACGCGCCCGTATCGTGCCCGTCGATCTCCTCGACGGCGAAGCCAAACGCCCTCCAGCGATCAGCCAGGGGCTCCATCCGCAGCGTCTTCTCGGTGAAGTCTCCCTGTTGAATACGATTTCGGTCAACAATAACGGTGAGATTTTCCAGGCCGTAATGTTGTGCCGTCATAGCGGCTTCCCAATTCGATCCCTCCTGGAGTTCACCGTCGCCGGTGAGGACAAAGACGCGCCACGATTCCTGTCGCATGCGTGAACCAAGCGCGGCCCCAACGGCAATCGGCAAACCATGCCCGAGCGGACCGGTATTGGCTTCTACGCCGGCGAGCTTGTTCTTGTCGGGATGCCCATTCAACATCGAAAGGGGATCCATAAAGGTCTTTAGCTGCTCAATTGGGAAGAATCCCTTTGCGGCTAAGGTGGAATAGAACGCCCCGGAACAGTGCCCTTTCGACAGGATGAATCGATCCCTCTGCGGCCAGCGCGGCATCGTGGGATCGACCCTCAGGATGCCTCCGAAATAGAGAACTGCCAGGATATCCGCCGAAGAAAGATCTCCTCCCGTGTGCCCTAGATTGGCGTGGTTCGTCATGGTCATCGCACTGAGCCTGATCCAGTTGGCCTTGCGATGGAGCCATCCCACCTGGTCTTGCGCGGCAGATAAGCCGTCGTCAGTTACTTCATGCATACAAAGGCGCCCTCGAGAGCGGATGGGTGAAATGTTATTGCGGCTGAAGCGGCGCGTCAACATATTATATTAATACTGCATAAATATGCAACTGCCAACAGTTAATTCCATCTATCTTGCAAGAACGGAGAGCTAACTTCGCGAAACCGCCCCTATGCCCTACCTGGGGCCGGGAAGGACATCGGATTCGCGCGCATACTTCAGCGCTTCGAGGGCTGCGCCACGTGCGCCCGCAGTGTCGCCATTCGGCATCACGTGAATCGGGATGTCGGCCTGTTCCTCTCTTTGAACTCCCATTCCAATGCGAATCTCATCCAGGAACCAGCGTTGAAATTCCGGGCTCGTCTCAACCACGCCGCCGCCCACGATCAGGGCGTCGGGGTCGAAAGTATTGATCATCTGATCAAAAAACAGTCCAAGCGCCCGCGCCTCTACCCGGAAGATGTCCCGGCACATCGGATCGCCCTTCTCTGCCATCCCCCGAACGCGATAGGCGGCCTTGTGGGGATCTTCGATTTTGCCCAGCTCGTGATCGGGATATTGCTTCAGGAAATGCGGCAGCAGGTATCTCCGAATCGAAGTGAGAGAACACAGGGATTCAAGGTCTCCCGTGCGTCCGCAATTGCACTCTGGAATCAAGCCCTCCGTGCCGGGAATCACCTGATACGGAATGAGGACGTGGCCCAGTTCTCCGCCGAACCCCTTCCGGCCTTTGATTACAGAGCCATCCATGATGATTCCGCCGCCATGCCCGGTGCCAACGATGCAAGAGATC
The DNA here is from genome assembly GCA_963730805.1 of uncultured Acidobacteriota bacterium. Classification (GTDB taxonomy): domain Bacteria; phylum Acidobacteriota; class Terriglobia; order Terriglobales; family Acidobacteriaceae; genus Telmatobacter. Next base: position 250,525 of record CAVSTL010000007.1, read on the forward strand.
GAGGTGGCCCCCCTGCTGGTGCCGAAGATAGCAAAATGGCCCCAGAGGGCCGCGGCGTTTGCGTCGTTCAGGTAGACGACCGGCTTCCCCAGAATCCGCGTAAGGTTGCCGCACATATCGAAGCTCGCCCAATCGGCATGAACAAAGTTCGTAGAGCCTCTTGCACTCAGCACTCCCGTCGCGCTCGCCGGCCCCGGTGTGTCGAGCCCGACAACCGCCACATCCGCCAGAGAAACGCCCGCCTTGTCCACCGCCACTTTCAGGCCCTCCGCAATTTGCGTCAGACAAATAGCAGGGCCCTCGGTTGAGCGGGCTGGATACTCACACAGACCGTCGATAAGAAACTCTTCCCGGTCATTGAGCAACGTATAGTTAACCGCAGTTCCGCCAAGATCCACACCAGCGACCAGCATCCCTTTTCCCTCGCTTGAACTTCGTTCGAACTGATTGAACAGATTCGCAGGCGATATCAGTCATTCTCATTGCATCGCAATCGCTTTCGCGAGCCCGCTCAGAAAATACCCTTCCGCCGCGCGATGCCATGCATTCGCGCATGTCTCAATCACACCTTTGACAGACAGAATATTGTCCCACATCAAGTCAGAGCCTGGCCCGAGGCTCCTCGGACGTGCGGGGTGTCTGGATTTTTGGATTCACGAAGGAGGTCATTAAGTGGCCACAAGCGAGATCACGGTGATGTCATCTGACTGCCCGAAGCGGAGAGCGGCCTCGGCGATGACGTCGGCCGGTGAGGTGCTGAGACCGGCGGTTCGCTCGAAGCCAAAGAGTTCGCGACGGGAAGTGGCTTCGGGGACGCCATCGGTAAGCAGGGTGAGGCGGTCGCCGCGGACGATTTGAAAAGTCTGTTCCGGGAAGGCGCCGTCAGGGTCAAGCCCGAGTGGCAACGCCGGTGGGCTCATCAACTCTTGACCATTGAGGTAGGGCGCTAGATGTCCGCCGTTGGCGAGAGTGAGTATCCCTGAAGGAGAAAGACGGATGGCCAGGCATGTAGTAAATCCCGATCCTCGACCCAAAAGCCGACGGTTGAGCCCGGCGAGAATCTCCGCCGGCGAGCCCGTCGTTTCCACCAGAGAGCGAAGAGCACCGACAAGAAGCGATACGGTCATCGCCGCAGGAAGGCCCTTCCCGGCCACATCCCCAAGAACGATGAGTGTGTCCGGCTCGAGGTTGGGGGCGGTGACGGGCAACTGCAGAATCTGAAAGAAGTCGCCACCCACCTCCTGCGCGGGATGATAGGCAGTGCTGATTCCCAGGTGGGGAATGGAAGGCAGCGTCTCGGGGATAAGGACTTGCTGGAGCGAGCGCGCAGCTTCAAGATCGGCTGTATAACGCTCTTCCTGAGCACGAGAACTGGCGAAGCGGCGGATCAGGAAAGCCAGCAACGCAACCGCGAAAATCAGTTGGACCAGGGCCTGGAGCGGTACCGGAAACGGAGCCTCGACTACGTTCCATTGATTGATGGAAGCCAGCGTGGGGAAATACCAGCCAATCTGGAAAGAGAGAAGAAGCGCGCCTCCCAGAATTCCTGCGCCATAGAGCAACATCGTCGGCACGAAGAGAAGCCGTGCATTACGGTTGCCGGAGATAGCACGGCCGCAAAGCAGAACAAGGATATAGATCTCGATGGGCAGATCGAAAAGGATCCTCAGGCTGGTCGAGGTTGCCGGTGAGGTAATTCGGAATAAATAGAGAGCGACATTCAGAGGATCGAGCAGTGCCAGGAGCAGCGCCGCGCGCCAGGCCAGAGATCGCTTTCCTTCCAGTACGCGAGTGAAAAAGAACAGGGACGAGGCTATCCCGAGCGCTCCCAATGTTTCCGCGAGGAAGTCGCGAAGGCCGAGCGGAAAGTTCAGGATGAAATCGCTGATAGTCAGAGCCGCCTGAAGCGCGCTGGTAAGCAGAAGAACTGCAAACCAGAGATACTCGCGTTCCGTTCTGCGAAAAACATACAGGCCAAAGACGGTAACACTGAGAACGGCGTTTAAAATGCCAACCGCAAAAAAGCTGACAACTCGATTCAGTCGTTCTGACTCGATGAGCCGGAGTTGGCGGCCGAGCCAGGTAGTCTTCTCCCAGGCGCGCGCCGCCATAGCGTGGGCCGCCCGCGAGATAGGTTGCGAAGATGGGATGATGCCAGACGCGAATCGCGAATTGGAGCGTAGCGCCGGCTGCAACGGGATCAAGATGATAGAGAAGCGTCTGGTTGAAACGCAGGCTTCCGTGAGGCGGCATCCGGCCCGCCCCGCCGATCTTCTTGCCATTTTCGAAGACCTCATAGTCGGTGAGAATGGAGGGTAGCAGAAGGGCGAGGGGCATTGCCGGTGACGGAGCCCGGACCGTGAAGCGGTACCATGCGAAGCCGCTCAAGCCGGCATATCCCTGGGTTGTCCACGGCTGATCGGAACGGAGCAGTGGCCATGCAGAATCGTCGCAGCCTGGAGAAGCCCACCGAACGTCGTCCCCAGGGTGGAAACGCCACAGGCCGTCCAGCGAAATAACGGGCTCATGATCGGCGATAAAAGAAAAAGAGGCAGGCGATTGCGCCGCTGCCAGATGCCCAATCAGGGCAACGATAATCCACAGGGCATAGTTCCGAAGCTGCGGCCGAGGTCGCATCCCAAATCATCCCCCGATCACGGTTGTTCGACCAGCATTCCATAGCGCTGTTTTTGCCGGTTTTCCGCTTGTTCTTCTTTGCGAAGCTCGGTCAGTTTCTGGACCAACTCTTTCAGTTCCTCTTTGGAGCCCGTTTTGCGAAGCGCCAGGATCAACGTATAGAGAGCCGACTGATCCTTGGGCGACAGCTTGAGCGCGGCGCGGCAGGTATCAACCGCCTTTTGCAGTTGGCCGTTCTGTAGATACAGGGAAGCCAGCAAATCGTAGTCCTGGACCAGATGCGAATCCAGTTCCTTCGCCTTCTCCGCGGCGGAAATCGCTTCAGTAACGTTCGCCGGGCTGCTCCCCTCGTCAGGCCCCGACCATGATAATGATTCGGCCAGCAGATAGTATCCAAAGGCGTCTTTCGGATGCTCGCGAACCTGTTTGCGGAAATTCTCCAGGGCCTCCTTGTTGTTATGGCGCTGAGACTGCGCAATGCCCTCGGCCGATGCCGACATCGAATTGCCCGGATCGAGCGTGTGGGCACGTTCAAAATCGGCCATCGCCTTCTCGTAATCGCCGTTCTGCCCGTAAAGAACCCCGCGTGCCATGTACAGCGAGGCGGCATTTGGCAGCCGGCTCAGCCCGCTATTGATGATGTCGATGCCCACCGAATAGGAGCCGTGAGCAAAGGAGAGCGAGGCGAAATCGAGGTAGTTCTCAGGCTCATCCGGATGGGCGATGATCGCTGATCGAAGCAGTTGGATTGCCTGCGGCGTTTCTCCATTGGCTTCGCGGATTTCGGCCGCCAGGCGCATCGCAGCGGAGTCGGGCGGCTGGGCATCGAGGAGCGGCTGAAGAGTCGACAGGGCGTCCTCCGTGTTGGAAAGCCGCCACTGGAGCAGCGCGAGATCAAAGCGCGGGGCTGGGTCCGCCGGGCGAAGCGCGAGCAGTTGCTTGAACAGCGGAACGGCCTCGGACTCGCGATTCAGATGGGCAAGCGAGAGCGCATACGCCATCAGGGCGCCCGGTTCGGAACGCGCCAGATCGCCCGCTGCGCCAAAATCCTGCGCAGCCTTGGCGTATTCCCGATCCTGGTACTCGAAAACGCCCAGCATCCCGTGCGCGGTTGGATCCGTGGATTGAATCGCGAGGATGCGTTGGAGATGCGCGATCGCCTCCCTTGACTGCGCCTTGTATTCCAGTTGCGCCGCACCCTCCAACGCCGGAAGATAGTTGGGAGCAGTTTTCAACGCCTCGAGATACGCCTTCAGAGCTTCGCGAGGTCGATCGGAACGTTCCAGGGCTAGGCCGCGCAGGGTCCACAGTTTCGGGGATTTCGGATCCGCGCGCAGCATCCCCTCCGACAACTGCAGTGCCTCGTCGTAACTTCCTTTCTGGATCGCTTCGATGACATTTGCGCTGGTGGGAGCCGGACTCTGGGCGGGGACCCCGATAGCCACGGAAAGCAGGATACAAAGGATGCCCACGAGAAACAATGGCCCCCGGGGACTCCGCCTTTTCACCGAGGTCGGCTCGAGTTTTGACCGCACGTGGATCGCGAGGGCGGGCGTCATTTCAATCGCGGCGCCGGCGATTCGCAACGCTGCGCCCAGCTTGATCGTGTAATGGATGGCCACTTCGCAATACCTAGGCTATCACCGCAATATCCCGGCCTTGGCGCTTGGGCTTGACCCGGAACCAAACGGTGGCGCGCCTCATTTCCGGCCGCTCTACCGATCAGGAGTTGATTGGTTTCAGCCAACTTCAGAACCTGAAAGCTCCGGCGCATCCCGGTTCGGCGCCCCAAAGGACTGGCACGGGTTGGTCCAGGTCGGATAAACTGTCTTCGCTCAGCCCAGGTTCGCCAGCAAACGTTTTCCGTATCTCTTTCGAAATCCTCCCTGGAGTCTCCATCGCCCTCCTCGGAATCTGTACCCAGGCACGAATCCACCTGAATGTGACCCGCACCATCCGCGCAGAATTGGAGTAACTCTCATGGGCAGAAAACGGCACATCGCGAAAACGATTTCGTTAGCAAGCATCGGCCAAAACAATACTCAGATTGAACCCAATCGCCGGGAGTTTCTTGCGGGATTGACGGGAGCTGCCGTCGTGGCAGCCGTTTCCGGCCAGAAGGGAATGGCCCAGCCGAAGGATCGTGCCCTCAACATTGCCCGCGTGGCGGTTCCCTCCAGCCTCACCGTCATGAGCGAAAACAAGATCTCCGCTCTCAATGACGGCTTTGTGCCGGAGAACTCGTTCGATCGCTCCCATGGGCTCTATGCTCTGCACGGAGAGTGGCCGAGCGAAAGCGGAAAATCCTGGGTGCAATATGACTGGAGCGAACCGGTCAGCATCAACAAGATCGAAGTGTACTGGGCTGTGGACCGTCCCAAGCCGGGCGCACTGCCCGGCAGCAGCAGTTTGCGCCGGATGCATGTTCCGCAGGGCTACCGCATTCTTTACTGGAACGGGTCGGACTTCGTAGCGGTCGATCAGCCTGACGGCCTTGGCGTCGTCGCGGACGGGTTCAACGCCACCACCTTCGCACCCGTCAAAACCAGCAAAATGCGGCTCGAAGTCACGCCGCAGAAGGGTCAGCCGGCCGGCATCCTCGAGTGGCGAGTCTACAACTTCGGGCCCGCTCCATCGCTTTCCCCGGTGATTGAATCCGGCGTGGATCGCTCCGTGGTGATGGGCGCCCGGACTTATCTGGCTGGAAAGGTAACCTGGCTCGAAGATTCCCCTAAGAACACCGCTCGTTGGGTAAAGGAGTCCGGGCCTGGAACCGTTACTTTTGACGAGGCGGCCTCGCCCGTAACCAAAGCGGGATTCTCGGCTCCCGGAGAATATGTCCTGACGCTCGCGGCTTCCGGCTCCAACGACCGGTCGCACTCTGTCTCGGTTCACGTAGAACCGCAACCGCCAAAGGATCGGCTGGATGTTGTCTATACGCGGAAGTATTCGATCGACAGTCCGTTCTGGAACCAGCGCGCCAAGACGCTGATCGTCAACTGGATTCCTCATTGCATCCAGATGTGCGAGCGAACCGATATCCCCGCGATGCGCGGCGACGGCGGCATCGACAACTTCATTGAAGCCGGAAAGGCCAATCGCGGCGAGCCCCATGGCAAGCACAAAGGCTACGTGTTTTCCAATGCCTGGGTTCACCAGACCGTTGAGTCCATGTGTATCGCGCTCATGGTGGATGCGCAGGGGGATGCCGAGATCCTCCAGGCCCAGGAGCTGATGCGTTCGACGCTCGAACGCTGGATCCCTATCATTCTCGCGGCTCAGATGCCTGACGGTTATCTGCAGACCGCGTACATCCTCGCCGATCGCCAGAGCTGGCCGGAGAGATGGTCGCCCGATCATCGCGGCAATCACGAAGGATACGTCTCCGGCTATTTCATCGAGTCCGCCATCAATCACTACACGCTCACCGACGGCAAGGACCTGCGCCTCTACGACGCCGCCAAAAAGCTGGCCGACTGTTGGGTCGCCAATATCGGACCCGGCAAGAAAGAATGGTTCGACGGCCACCAGGAGATGGAACAGGCCCTGGTCCGCTTTGGGCGCTTCGTCAACGACCAGGAAGGGAATCATCGCGGAGACGCCTACATCGCCCTCGGCAAGTTCCTCCTCGACTCCCGCCGCGGCGGTTCCGAGTACGACCAGAGCCATCTCCCGCCAGGCCAGCAGTACGAGGCCGTGGGCCACGCCGTTCGCGCCACCTATTTCTACTCCGGCATGGCCGACATCGCCGCCGAGACCCACGACCCCGACTACCAGAGCGCCGTCATCTCGCTCTGGGACAACATGGTCAACCGCAAGTATTACCTGACCGGCGGCATCGGCAGCGGCGAAACCTCCGAAGGATTCGGGCCAAACTATTCCCTTCGCAACGAAGCCTATTGCGAAACGTGCTCGAGCTGCGGCCTGGTCTTTTTCCAGTACAAGCTCAACCTCGCGTATCACGATGCCAAGTATGCGGACCTTTACGAGCAGACCATGTATAACGCTTTGCTCGGCGGAGTGGCTCTTGACGGCAAGAGCTATTGCTACACCAATCCGCTTATCAACACAGAACGCGCCCTGTGGCACGTGTGCCCGTGCTGCGTCGGCAACCTGTCGCGCACGCTGCTCATGATTCCGACCTGGAGTTACGTGAAGGACGCGACCGGACTCTACGTAAACATGTTCGTAGGGAGCCGGATCCACGTCGGCCAGGTAGCCGGCACAGGCGTGGAAGTTGTACAGAAGACAGACTACCCATGGAGCGGCGCGATTTCCATCACCGTGAATCCCGAGCAGGCCAAGACCTTCTCGGTGTACGTAAGGGTTCCCGATCGCACCACCAGCCGGCTCTACAAAAACTCCCCGGCGGTTCGAGGAGTGAAGCGATTTACCGTCAATGGCCGGCAGGTTACGCCCACCATCCGGAAAGGTTACGCGGTCGTGACGCGCGAGTGGAAAGCCGGCGATCGAATCGAATTGGAATTGCCCATGGAGCCCCAGCGCGTCGTCGCGGACCAGCGCATAAAGGCGAATGCCGGACTTACAGCTTTGACCTTCGGTCCGCTGGTCTACAACGTCGAAGCGGCCGACAATCACAACATCGATCAGGGACTCGGCGCGGGCCCGCTTAGCACGCAGTGGAATCCGGATCTGCTCGGCGGCGTGATTGTGATCAAAGGCCAATGGGCGGACGGTTCGGATTTGTTGGCCATTCCGAACTACGCTCGAATGAACCGCGTTGGCCCACCCCACGCCTACCCCGGGGAGGAGGACGAGAATTCCGGCGCCGCGGCGAGTAAGGATCGCAGCAAGCCGGCCATCCAGTCGAAGGTATGGATTTAAGCCCTCGCCGGTTTGTCTCAGGGATGTTCGATCGACGCGGACGCCAAATGAACCAGCCTGCGCCGCATGGCCGGCTCGGGATACAAGCTTAGTCCGGAGAGGCCGGCCTTGATAAGGGCGTCGCCATCCCGTGCGCGCCCCAGCTTGCGGAGGCAAATTCCCAGTTGCGCATTGGCGTCAGCCAACTGCCAGGGTTGCACAGGAAACGGCTCACGGTTGAGGGTGGCGACCGCCTCCCGCAACAGCGGCTCCGCCTCGCTCGTCTTGCCCTCCTCCACCAGCGCTTCTCCCGCGCGTACTTCCGCTGCGGCCGTATCCGGATGGCCGGCATATAGTTTTTTCTTGCGGATCTCGAAAGCCTCGCGAAACAGAACTTCGGCCCCCGCGGGGTCGCGTTGAAACTCGCGCGTCACCGCGACTTCAATCAGCGATGTGGCCACGTCGGGATGCTCGTCTCCGCCCAGCTTGCGTCGCATTGCGAGCGCCTGGCGTGCGTGTTGTTCCGCTCCGGCAAAATCACCGCGGTTCAGTTGCAACACGCCAAGGTAGCTGAGAATCTTGGCGGCGGCCCAGTTCTCCGGTCCATTGGCCTGCTGCGCGATTGCGAGAGCCTGCCGGAAATCCTGTTCGGCCTGCGCGTAATCGCCCCCGGCCTGCAGTACCCGCGCCCAGTTGGCAAGAGACGCGGCAAACAGCGGATGTTTCTCCCCCAGAGCCTTGCGGCGAATCTCGAGAGCCTCGTGTAGCACCGGCTCCGCTGCTTTCCAGTCGCCCTTTGCCAGCAGAATCCAGCCCAGGTTATTCAGTGGGTAGCCAAGATCCGGATGGTCGGCAGCCACGATGCGCCGCCGGACCGCAAGCGCCTCCCGCTCCGTCGTTTCGGCCTCGCTCAGATCTCCCGCGTCAATCGACGCTCCCGCAAGATTATGCAAGTGGACGAAGTAGCTTGCCGATTGCGCGCCCCTCACTTGACGACTGATCTCGACCGCCTCACGAAGCAGTTGCCGTGCCTCTTGATACGCTCCCCTTCGTTCCAGCACCAGGGCAAGATACCCTCTTCCGATATCGCCCTTGTCCATCTTCTGCTTGTGCTGGATGGCCAGGCTGGTGCGCAGGATTGACTCGGCCTCGGCATCGCGGCCCTCGTCGTAGAGGCATTCCCCTAATCCATCCAGGGGCTCGGTCACCGGCTCCGCATCCGGACCAAGCATCTGTTGCCGAAGGTTGATCGCTTCATGGAAATACGGCTCTGCGCGCTTGAACTCTCCGCGCATCCGATAGATGGTGGCAAGATTGAACGCGTTGGTAGCCAGACCCAGGCGATCCGTGCTGTTGGAACTCTTCTTCAGGTTGTAGGCGCGTTCCAGCAGCGACTGCGCCTTGTCGTAGGTTCCCAGCCGGAAATAGGCGTAGCCAACGTTATCGAGCATGGTGGATTGCACGTCCGGCTCGGTGCCGAGTTCTTCGTCGATGCGCTTCGTGCCTTCATCCAGCAAGTCGCGCGCTGTGATCTCCCGCCCCAGCGCTTCATCGGGCGTCGCTGCCTGAAAGATACTTGCGAGGAAATCCGCTTCGTGTTGCGCTGTAAGCCGCTGTTGCTCGGCAAGGGCGCGCGCTTTTTCCGCCCGGCCCGCCAGGACGCCCATCCCGATGCTGAACGCAACCAGCCCAACCAGGGCAACCGCGGCCGCCGCCGTTGCGACACTGTGGCGGCGAACGAACTTGCGGCTGCGATACGCAAAACTGTCGGTTCGCGCGTGGACCGGATAGCCGTCAAGAAAAGCAGTTACATCCTGCGCCAGGGCTGACACCGAAGCATACCTGCGGCCCGGCTCCTTCCGCATCGCCATCAGAACAATGTTGTCGAGTTCTACGCTGACCTGGCGCACTGCGTCGGAGCTTGCCGATTCAGGATGCGCGCGGACGGCTCGGCTCGGAGCTTCCGGGTCGCGCTCGCACACAATCTGCATCGCCTCCAGGGGGCTTCCTGAATCCAGGCGGAAAGGCCGTTCCCCAACCAGCAGTTCATAAAGCAGAACCCCCAGCGCATACACATCCCAGGAAGTGGTGACCGTTTCGCCCCGCACCTGTTCCGGGCTGGCGTACTCCGGCGTCAGCATCCGGTCCACGGTGCGCGTAGGCGCCGGCACTCCTGACTCCGTATCGAGAAGCTTCGCGATCCCGAAATCCAGCAGCTTCGGAACGCCAGCAGCGGTAACAAGAATGTTGCCCGGTTTTATATCGCGGTGAATGACAAGATTCTTGTGCGCGTACTCAACCGCCGCACAGAGAGTAATGAACAGGTTCAGGCGACCCTTGGTATCAAGCTTGTTCTCGCGAACATAAGCATCGATGGGAATGCCCGGAACATATTCCATCACCAAATACGGCAATCCGTCCGCCGTGATTCCCCCATCCAGCAGCCGGGCGATGTTCGGATGATTCAGATTTGCGAGAATCTGCCGCTCGGAATTGAACCGCAGCAACATCGCGCTCCCCTGCCCCGCGGCCGGGTTCATAAGTTTGATGGCAACTTCCTGGCGGTACAACTCGTCAGCCCGGGTGGCGAGATAGACCTTTCCCATGCCTCCTTCGCCAATCGGCCGCAGCAACCGGTAGGGCCCGATCCGTGTGCCGTTCAGGAACGGTTGCTCCTCTTGCTGGCGCGCAACTGCCACCACCGCCTGCCGGGCAAATCCAAGCGTCTGATCGGACGCGGCCAGAAGAGTCTCGAGTTCGCGCAGCATGTCCGGATCGCCGCCGCATCTCTGTTTTAGAAATCCGTCACGTTCGGCCGCGGGTAATTCCAGCGCGTCGTAGAACAACTGCTGAATCTCTTGCCAGCGAATGTTTCCGGCAGTCTCCGCCATGGATACTCCATTGGTTACGCAGGAGCCTGAACCAGTTCCCGGTAAAGCCAGGCCTTGGCGAGCTTCATCTCCCGGTGGACGGTGGCCGCGGAGATGCCCAGGGCATCGGCGATTTCGTCGTAGGTCATTCCGCCGAAGTAGAGCAATTGCACGATGTCGCTCTTCCGCTGGTCCTGTTTTGCCAACCGCTCGAGCGCCTCGTCCAGGTCCACCACCACGTCGGAGGCCTCGGGACTTACGACAATTGCGTCCTCCAGTTCCACCTTCCTGATTGCCCCGCCGTGTTTCTCGCGCTTGCTCTTTCGGGCGTACTCCACCAGGATGCGCCGCAGCATCCGGGCCGCCACGGCATAGAAGTGGGCGCGATCGTTCCACTCTACGTTGGCGCCCAGCATGCGCATGTAAGCCTCGTGAACCAGCGCCGTCGCGCGCAAAGTGTGATCGGGCCGTTCCGCATAAAGACAGCGCGATGCCAGGCGCCGCAGTTCGTCATACACCAGTGGCGTCAATTCATCGAGCGCATGGCGGTTGCCGTTTCTCCACTCATGGAGCAGCCGCGTAACGAGTTGGGGATCGTTCGCCATGTTCGCCGTCCGAATCAGAAGTTGGGGAAAGAAGGAAGACCGTTGCGACGGGAATTGAGGAGGACCGTTGGCCCAGACCGTCGCTTCAGCCGGAACCGGGCGCGTCCGTTCGGGCATTCCCGCTCCTGGCCGCGACTCCCTCGCCTGTCTCATCATCCCAGAGTCCGGGCTCCGGCGGGAAAAATTCTGTGCGCCCCGTTCGAACACGAAACCATGCGATCACAAACTTTGATCGCGTAATGCCGTTGGAAACGTCAGGACGAACGCTGCACCGCGCCCCTCGTTGTTAGCGGCCGTTATGCTTCCGCCGTGCGCTTCCATGATGCGCTTGCAGATGCTCAGGCCAAGTCCGTAGCCGCCGGTCTTCCGCGAACGCGATCGGTCAACCCGATAGAACGGCTCAAACAGATTTGGTAAATCGGAGTCCGGAATCCCCGGCCCATCATCCCGCACGCAAACCAGGATCGCGGAACCTTCTGCTTCCACCGTGATCTCGATGGGGCGACTATCCGCAAGCGAGAATTTGCGGGCGTTCTCAAACAAATTTCGCAGAACGGTTTTGATCTTCTCGCGATCGATCTCGAGCCATACTTCCCCCCGGCATGAACGCAAAGCAATTCCGGGCGGATCATTTTTGTACACCTCGACCATCCCGCGCACCACCCCTACGAGGTCCTGGCGTTCCAGACGAATTCCGCGGCCCTCCCGAATCCGTTCAAGTTCGAGCAGTTCCGTGATCATCGCTTCCATTTCGTTCAGGTCGCCCGCCATGCCGATCCGGTTCTCATCTTCGGGAAGGAGCGCCAGCGCTACCTTGAGGCGGGTCAGAGGCGAGCGCAGTTCATGGCTCACATCGAGAAGCAATTGGTCCCTCGCCTGGATCATCTGCTTGACGCGCCCAACCATCTTGTTGAACGCATCGGTTAGCGCCCCGAACTCATCGCGCGTCACCACCGGGACGGCCACGTTGAGATCTCCCGTGCTCAGCCTTGTCACCCCCTCGTCCAACAAGCGAACCGGCCGCAGGAGACGCCGTTGAAAGACGTAGGAAGTGCATATAACCCCGGTGACGAGAAACAAAAGCAGCCACAGCATCTTGGCGTGGAGGCTGCGTACGTGCGCTCCATAGTCCCAGACAAAAAGATACGAACCGCCATCCGCGGCGGGTTCGAGATGGAACTCATGGCCGAGCCATGAGAAAACTCTTCCGTCCCGCACATCGGCGATGGCGGGCACACTCGCGTCAGTCGACCATGATTCGCGAGGGCCTTCATAGCGAACTTGGACATTGACGCGATGGGCAAGGGCGGTGGCCGTTTGCAGGTCGGGCGACGTGGCGGCGATACCGCGTGAAAACTGCTCAAATGCGTGGCGTGCTTCTGCTGTGGCGCCGGGGAAGACAAAGAAGACAAAGAAATTCCCTACGATGAGGAGCAGCGCGACTGCCATCAGGATCATGATGGTCAGGAGGCGGGCAAAAATCGACACCCGCACGCGCCCCCCGCGGTCAGTCACCTTCGCCTCCGATAAAAATGTAGCCGGCGCCGCGAACCGTTCGAATAAAACTCGGATGCTTCGGATCGTCGCCCAGTTTTTGGCGCAGGCGGCTTATCAGCACGTCGATGGAACGATCGAAGGCTTCCCAGTCGATTCCGCGCGTACCGTCCAGAATTCGCTCCCGGCTCAAGACGCGTCCGCGATTGCGCACCAGCAGGCCGAGCAGCTCGAATTCTGCTGTGGTCACCCCCACGTCGCGCCCCGCCAGGCGCGCGGACCTCGTCGACCAATCCACGTCGAGCGCGCCGATCCGCAGCCGTTCGCCGTTATCTCCAGGTATTCCGCGACGCAGCACCGCCTGCATGCGCGCCACCAGTTCGCGCGGCTCGAAAGGCTTGGCCAGATAATCGTCAGCCCCAAGTTCCAGGCCAAGGATGCGGTCCATCACGTCGCCTCGCGCGGTAAGCATGATGATGGGGACGCGGCTGGTTTCGCGCACCTTGCGGCACACTGCAAAACCATCCGTCTCGGGAAGCATGATGTCGAGGATCACGATATCGGGCGGGTCGCCCTTGAGCATGCGCAGGCCGGCCTTGGGATCAATCGCCGAATGCACCGAGAAACCAAAGCGGTCCATGTAGCGGGTGAGAAGCGCGTTGAGGCGCTCATCGTCGTCGATCACAAGAACCCTGGTTCTGCGTGGACTGGCGGAGGTCATGGAGTCGGCTCTGGCGATCATTATTCCACCTGCAACGCGCGGATCGGCGGTATCAACGATGCTTTCCGCGCCGGATACGTCCCAAACCCGACACCCGCGATCAGCACCGTGCCCAGCGAAGCGAGCAGCATCGACGCCGAAACCGCGACCTTCCAATGCGCAACCAATACAACGACGGCCGCACCCGAGAGGCCGGCCATGAATCCAGCGAGCCAGCCTCCCAGCGCGAGCATGATCGCCTCCGCAAGAAACTGAATGAGTATATCCACGGGCCGTGCGCCCACCGCCATGCGCAGGCCGATTTCGCTGGTTCGCTCTTTTACCGACATCAGCATCAGCGCGAGGATGCCGATTCCGCCAACGATGAGCGAGATGCCGGCCAGGCCCACGGCCAGCGTGGTGAGCGAATCGGCAATTTTTTGCTGGGCGGCGAGAGTCCTGGTCTTGTTTTGAATGGAGAAATCGTCGGGCTTCCCGCCGGACTCGAGCCGGTGCCGCACGCGCAGCGTTTGCACTATCCCGTTTTCGGCTGCATTCATCCGGCTCGGGTCGCGAACACTCACGAAGATGGGATTGAGCCACGTCAAATTGAAAACGCGCCGCAGCGCCGTGCGGATCGGAATCACCACCTGGTCATCCTGGTCGGAGCCGTCGGCCTGAATTCCTTTCGCCTTCAAGATACCGATGATCTCAAACGGAACTCCGCGAATCCGTAAATCCTCGCCAATGGGGTCCCCGTCGGGAAACAGCTCGTTCTTGACACGCGCACCCAGCACAACCACCCGCCGCGCGTTTCGGTTGTCGTCGTCATCGAGAAATCGGCCCCGCTCGATCTCAAACCGGCAAACATCAAGATACAAAGTCGTTGTGCCCAGTACGCGAGCCGTAAACGTACGGTTTCCAGCCTTGGCCTTCAGGGAATTCTCGAGCCCCGGTACGGCTGCGCTCACGTCGGCCAGGCGATGGATGGCTTCGTAGTCGGGTTCGGTAAGCGTTGTCACCACGCCGCGGACTTGCTTGCGCGCGGCGAAATTCTTCACCTGCGCCGGGCGCACGACCAGTAGATTCGTACCCATGCTCTCGGTCTGGCGCAGGATCTCGTGCTTGGCTCCGGTGCCGATTGCGCTCACCAGCACCACCGCCGCGACACTTACGCCAATGCTCGCGAGCGCCAGCCCCGCGCGCAGTTTGTGCGCAAAAAGAGCGCGCCCGGAAATAGCGAGACCACGCAGCAGTTTCATCGCAGCGCATCGATGGGGGACATGCGGGCTGCACGTTGCGCCGGAAACAAGCCGGCGGCCAGGCCGACAACGATGGAAGCGGCAATCCCCAACAGTGCCGCGCTCCACGGCGCCACGCCATCGAGATGCAATCTGCTGGCGCTCATCTGCGCCAGAACATAGCCGAGCACGATTCCTCCTGCTCCGCCGGCAAGCGTTGTTGCCGCTGTCTCGATGAGGAACTGCAGCCGGATGTCTTCGCTGCGCGCACCTACCGCGCGGCGCAAGCCGATTTCGCCGGCGCGCTCATGCACCGATGCGACCATCAGGCTGGCCGCCACAATGCCGCCCACCAGCAAAGAGATCGCTGCGACCAGGGGCAGATACACCGACAGCACACGCTCCACGGCGGCCATCATCTGGCGCACCTGGGACGCGGTCAGGATCGAGAAGTCATCGGGCTGATCTGTAGAAAGGGCGTGGCGATTGCGCAGAACTCCCCGGATCGCCTTCACCATCTCGTCCTCAGTCGTTGTGCCCGCAACCACAAGTTTTGCCCCTGTGATGGTGTCGACATTTGTGAGCCGCCGCATCAGCGTGGAGATGGGAACGACAACTTCGTTGTCGCGATCCATTCCGTGCGGATCGGTACCCCACGCCTCCAGTACTCCAACCACGCGAAAGGGCACAGAGCCAATCTGAATATCGGAACCGAGCGGATCTTCGTTCTTGAACAATTGGTTCGCGACGGTTTGGCCGATAATCGCCACGCGCGACGAAGATTTCACCGCGGTGCCATCGAAGAGCGCGCCGCGTATCGCGCTCCGGCCCCACACCTGCTCGTATCGTTCCGACTCGCCCAGGATCTGCGCCGTATCGCTGGCGTCTCCGCGGCGCACGCTCGTGGTCAGTCCCTGCTGCGGCTCCCAGTTCTCAATGCCCGGAACCTCTTTGACGACCGCTTCAAGATCGTCGAGTTTGAGCCGCGTGCCCGGATTGCGCGGGCCGCCCATCATGTGCGCACCGCCATCCATCACCATGACAGAAGAGTCGCCAAACATCTGGCGCGCCATCGTGAGCATCTTTTGTTTCACCGCCTGCCCGACGGAGATCGCCATGGTCAACGCGGCAACGCCAATGAAACTGCCCACCATCATGAAAGCCGAGCGGACTTTGTGCCGGCTGAGCATGCCCGCACTGTGGTTGACCAGCCGCATCGTGTTCATAGCGCCTCCTCAAGTGCGGTCCTGGGCGCGGTAACTCGCTCGTCCGCGACAATCCGGCCGCCTTCGATACGCGCGATGCGCCGGCAATGATTCGCGATCTCCGCGTCATGAGTTACCAGCACAATCGTGCGCCCGGCGCGGTTCAGGTCCTGGAAGATCGCCATCACTTCATTCGCCGATCGACGATCGAGGTTGCCGGTGGGCTCATCCGCGAGCAGAAGATCCGGCTCATTCACCAGTGCCCGTGCGATCGCCACCCGCTGTTGCTGCCCGCCCGACAATTCAGATGGTCGATGGGAAACCCGGTCGCTCAACCCAACCATGTTGAGCGCTCTTCGGCCCAGGCCGCGAAGGTTGTCACGATCGGAATAGAGCAGCGGAAGTTCAACATTCTCGAGAGCGCTGGTGCGCGGCAGCAAGTGGAATGTCTGGAAAACAAAGCCAATCCGCTTGTTGCGCCACTGTGCCTGCGCCGCTGACGAGAGACCCGCCGTCTCCTGTCCCTTCAAACGATAGCTGCCCGCGGTGGGCACATCGAGAAGCCCGAGGATATTCATCAGTGTCGATTTTCCCGATCCGGATGAGCCGACGATTGCCACAAATTCACCGTCGTCGATCTCGAGCGACACGTTGATGAGCGCATCCACCGCTTCTCCCGTAGGCCGCCGGTAAGTCTTGCTGATTCCATGCATCTCGATCACGTCAACTGGCTCCTCACTGCGAATTTGCGTCCCCGATCACCACTTCGTCGCCCTCGCGGAGTCCTCCCGCGATCTCCCAATAGCTGTCGTCGCGCATGCCCGTGCTGACCCCGCGCTGCTCGGTCTTTCCATTGCTGCGGCATAAGACAAAAGCCCGGTTGCCTTCGTGGCGCACGGCGCGAATGGGCAGCGCCAGCACATTGGCGCGTCGCTCCAGATCGATAATGACCGTGGTAGTCATCTCCGGCCGAAGGATGAAGTTGTGCGGCGGCGAAAATCGCACCACGACCACATAGTCAACCACGTTGTCGCGAATCTCCGCCTTGGGGTGAATCGACGTCACCGTGCCGCGAAATTCATGATCGCCATACGTATCGACGGTAAAGCGGGCCTGCTGACCGATCCGGATATGACCGATATCGGTTTCATCCACGTAGGCCCAGACTTCGAGCTTCGATAGATCCAGCAGGGTCACGAACGTCGGCGCCGCGAAACTGGCCGCCACCGTTTCCCCCTCCTGCGTGGTTACGGTAGAAACCACTCCCGCTATGGGCGCGACAATCTGCGTGAATCCCAGTTGCGTTGTCGAGTCCGCCAGCGTCGCCTTCGCCTGGTCTCGCTGCTGCTCGGCTACGGCGAACGATTTCTCCGCGAGGTCGAGTTCGCTGCGCGAAATGATCTGGGCCGCGCTCAGTTGGAGTTTGCGGTGCAGATCGACGTTTGCGTAGTCGAGGTTCGCCTGCGCGACCTCCAGTGCCGCGGCGTCGGCATCGCGCCGCGCCTTGAGCGCGCGGCTGTCCACTTCCGCCAGCGGCTGTCCTTTGTCAACGTGATCCCCAATCTGCACGAAGAGGCGCGTTACGACCCCGGAAACGCTCGATCCCACATTCACTTCCGCGCCGATCATCGGCTTGACGATTCCGGTCGCTTTGGCCTGCGTTCCCACATCGCGGCGCGTCACCCGCACCACTTCCTGGTTGCGCAGGCTCTGCTGGGAATGCACCGTTTCGAACCGCATCCATCCCGCGGCGCCGGCCCCGGCCAGCGCCAACACGATACCGCCAATGATGATGCCGCGCATGCTGCGCACCCGCCGGGCGCAGTACTAGTTTCGGCGAGAGAAGTGTCGCGAATTTTTCCGGACTGTAACCGAATGTAACGGTTGTCGCAGTGGCGGGCGCCGGCTCAAACGCCTTCGCGGATCGTCCCTAAGAATCGGCGCCGAATTCACAAAGCCCCGCGACATAGTCGGCGGACCCGTCGCGTAGCCAGCCATCCAACTGCGCCGGCTCTTTCAATTGCTGCCCGCGCACGCGCGGCACCACGACATATTCTGTCGTCATCTGGGGCAGCCCCGTCATGTCAACCCAAAGCTTCTCGAATTGCGCCACGGGGTAAACGTCCTCCTGCCCCTTGCCCCAGCGTTTCTTCACATCCTTCAGCGTGATGTAAGTGGGCATGCGGTTGGCAATGGCGCGAACGGCATTGGCGACTCGTTCCTGGTTCGACAAATCTTCGCGGGCGAGGCCAAATACCCGCAGCAGCGCATCGATGTCAATCCAGAACGTGTTCGAGTTGTAGTACGACAGCTTGAATTCCGTTTCTTCCGACGGCAGGGCCATGCCCTCTACCAGCCGCACCCGCCCATCGATCGAGGCCAGGCCGCCCCCGCGATCTTCAATGCGCCGCGTGATCACTTCCACGCTCATGGTTTTGCCGCGCGCGATATGCAGCCCGAGAATCCCGGGATTGAGATCCACGCCCAGCGTATCCACGTTGTGCACCATCAGGTAACGCAGGCCCGGCCGCGACTCCAGCAGCGCCTTCAGAACTCCGTTGCGAAACAGGTTCGGCACTTCGTACCAGTGGCCCACCGGATGCAGGCACTGCGACGGAAGATTATCGGTGTAATTGCTTCCTTCGCCCGATTGACTGGCCCAGGCAATCAGCGCCGCTCGCGAACTGTCGCGAACCTTCTGCGCCTGCGCATCGAGCATCTGCTGCGCAGTCTCTTCCCACGCGAAGCGAAGATCGCGCACCATGGGGATGAGCCGCAAGCCCACGCTTCGTCCCGGCGAAAGATGCAGCGGCCCTTCGTATCCGTAATTTCCTTCCCGTCGCAATAGCTCTTCCGTCGGCTGGTGGGTCAGGTAGCTGGTTGTAATCACGTGCGAAACCGCAGTCCCCGAAAGCCTGCCCGCGCGCCTGCTCTTGGCCAGGTGCACTTCGAGAAATGTGCGGTGCTTTCCCGCCATCCGGCAGAAGGGACTAAGCGCCTTCACCACGCCCGCTCCGCGAGTCCAGCGGCTGCCCGCCCCGCCGGCAAGCGTTACCACCGCAACCGCTCCCGATGCCAGGGCCTCTTCGCCGATGCGCCGATACTCCGCGCCCATGTCCGTTCGCGCATCAGACACATCTTTCGGCAAAACATCGTCGATCAGCACAGAAGCGGGAAATCTGTTCTTGGTCAGCCCGATTTGTCCGGCACGCAGTTCCGCCTGGATCCGCTCATGCTGGATCGGATCGAATCCATTCTCGGCCAGGACCGTATCGAGCGTGCCGGTCCTGTCTTCAAGGGTGCGCGCGTGCGGAAGCAGTCGATCCAGAAAGTGCCGGGTGCGCTCGTGAGCCTGATAACCACTCGCGAATGACGAGCTGAATCGTTCCAGATCGTACCGTTCCGTCTGCGTCAACAGCCGCTGATCTTTCCTCAGAATTCCCGGAAGCATCAGGTTGTAGTAGCCATCCGGCAAGACCGCATCGCCGCCCTCGAGCAGATCGGCCCAGGTTCCGCGGGCATTGATGGCGAAGTCGTAGACCACCGGTTCCATCGCAAACGGTACTCCGCCGGAAAGCCGTTTGCTCACGTCGCGCATCACGTCGGCAAGCCTCTTCTGGGCTTCGGCTTTGACGGACGGATCGAAGATGAATCCCATCCCTCCACCCGACATGCCGCCCAGCATCCAGAATCCCCAGAACGAATCGGGATAAACTGCGCGGATCTCCTGAATCAGAGTTTCGGTGTAGAGGTTCGTGGCCCAGGGAATAATCGTCTTGATCGGTCCGTCGAAGTTTCGTTGCGTGGCGCTGCCGATCGCGCGCACGTCCCCGGAGCGCAGATCGGCGAGAATCTCATCGAGGATCGAGCGGGCCTCAAGGCGCGCGGTCCATTCGGCGTCGGAGCGAAGAAGATACCGATCGGTGACCATCTCGAGGATGGGCCCGACATCCTGCGCCATGCCCCCATGCACCAGGACCAGGCTCTCCTGCAGCCGCCGGCGTGTTTCTTCGCTCACTTCAGCGTGAGTGAGGATTCGGTGATTGGGCAGCAAGCGGCCGCGGCTGATACCAAATTCCGCATCGCCCTCCGAGGAGCGCACGCCTTCAATAAGCTTGATGCCCGGCCACACGCCGCCGGAATCCTGCCAGCCTCCCCCTGAGCCGCCCAGCCACTCGCCCAGGATGGCGCGCGCCGCAACCAGGCGGCGTTCGGATTCGCTCAACTGGCCGGTCAGCGAAGCAGCCTGCCGCGTCGCACGCATGCACACCGCGATCATCGACGCCAGCAAGTTCGTTGAGACAGCCAGGCGCGACCCCTTGGGAATGTTATTCACGTGGCTGACAATTTCAATCCCCAGCCCGGGTTGTCCCATCAGCTCGCGCAGAATGTCGGCGAGCGGCTGGCCCGAACTTTCCAGCCCGGGCGGAACAATCCCTGCCGCAATCACCGCCGCCTTGAGTAGCCCAAGATAGTCTCGCCCAAAGTCAAACATCTCCTGCAAATCGCTGATCTCCGCGCTGGCATCGAGATCCACGCTCACCAGGCGGATGACGGGCCGGTCGATCACACGCAGGTAGGCTTCGACCGGCGGCTTTGGCGCCCCGGAGCCCGCACCCAGAACCGCCAGGTCGATCGAAACGTTCAGCACTCGCGCCAGTTCGGGCAGGTCCATGCCGAGAAAGAAAATGTCGCTCCACCCGCTGTGGCTCAGGTCCATCCGCACCGGCGTGCTCTCGTGCAAAATGGGGAACGGCCCGCCCGGCGCGCGATTCAGCAATTCCGGGCGGATGCGCAGGGCGTAATCTCCCGAATGCCCTGTACGAAACATCCACTGATTGCCGCGCACCAGGCGAACGCTCCGCCGCACCTGGTCGGCCAGCGTCTGGAAAGCAAGCCCGCGATACGCAACCGCCAGCGCGCTCGAAATTCCGTCGCTCAGTCCATCGCTATTTTTCACGGCCAGAAAAGCGCCGATGGCCTCCTCATACCGGCGGCTTAACAATTTCTCGTAGCCGCGAAAGGGAATGAGCGTCGCGGCCGATCGAACCTCCGCGATCTCCGGCAAATGAAACCTGTAAATCGCATATAGAAAGAACAGCGCGCGAACTCGTTCGTAGAGATTGTCGCTGCCGTGCCGGAGCCGCTCGAGTTCCGCCGCTTCGGCCTGTAATTGAGCCGCATCAGCCCGCCGGCAGAATGAGTCAAGCGAGCGGTTGCGGATTTCAGGATCGGTCGCGGTGATGATCGCCCATAGTTCGCTCACACTGCGGCCCCTTTTGCTCCAAGCAATTCCCGGGTAGCGAGAAGATTGACCATCTCCGCAAGCATCTGGTCGCGATCCTGCCCACTCAACGCCAGCGCCAGTTGCGCAGTGAACAGTCCATATTTCACGCCCACGTCGAACCGGCGGCCATTTTGAATCATGGCCAGGTACTGCTCGCGCTGCGCCAGCGTGGCCAGGGCCGACGATAGGCTCACCCGTCCCGCTTCCGGATCCTCCAGCATCGACGAGAGGACATCGAAGATGGATGGAGTCAGCACGTGCATCCCAAAAAAACACAGGTACTGGCCGCTTCGCAGTCCGGGAACGATGAGCCGCTGCTCGGCCTCGGTGGGTGTAGGCTTTTCCACCACCGTGTCTACCCGGTAGACACCCGGCTTTCCCGAAACAGGTTGCCCCCCCACCGTTCCGTAAAGCGGCAGAAGATTTTCCCGGGTTACCTGCACCGCGGATACGGCGCTGCCTTCGGCACTGGCGGCCTCAACCAGTCGCTGCGCGCAGCCCGCCGATTCGGTCGATACATAGATATGATCGCCAACCAGGTGCAGGAACGGGTCGTCCTTGACGAAATCGCGGGCGCACCACACCGCATGGGCATAACCCCTGGCTTCGCTCTGGCGTACGAAGGTCAGTCGCGCCGCGTCAATTGACAACAGCTTTTCATACGGCTCTTCGTCCCCGGGCCACACCACGATGGCTACGTCGCTGATGCCGGCGCGCAGGGCCTCCCGAACCACCAGGCTAAGGACCGAACGCTCCACGCCCTCCTGATCGAAGAGCGTTTGCATCGGCAACGTGCGCTGGGCTCGACCTGCGGCCGTGATGACAGCCTTCCTGATTCGCATAAGTAGATGTTAAATGCTGTACAGGGAGCCTCGCCGCAGCCCGGAATCGCGGTGTGATGAAGTTCGAGTCGTGGCGTATAAGCCATCCGAAACTCTCTCCTTGCAGGAGGATCGCGATTCCACGCGGGCCACTATGCCCCGCGAGTTCACGGATGGGTTCCCCCAGTTCCAGGCGCTCTCCAGAGACTTAGTCCAGGTGGAAGACCTCCTGCATTTCAGCCCACCACTCCCCGGGCTTGCGGGTTGCCAGGGGCTCCTGCATTGGCTTCATGAGGGTCCACCACTCCTGGGTTTTCGGATCAGCGGCCATCCTGGCCATGTCGCCCCCGAAATCGTTTCCGTGGTATTCGAAGTAGCTGAACAGTAAGTCATCCTTCCAGTAAATCGAGTAGTTTTCGATATGGCATTCGCGGATCATGGCAAGCACCTCCGGCCAGACTTCCGCGTGATGCCTCCGATACTCCTCCTCGAATCCCGGTCGAATCCGGTTGACCATTCCGTATCGTGTCATTCGCTCTCCGCTCCCTCCTGAAATCTTGACCGGCTGAACCTCGATGCATGGCCTGAAGGAGAGTAGACGAACATACGCGCCGGCGACAAGGGACAGCCAATCGTCTCCTTGACGCCCAGGCCGCAGCCCAGGATCGTTCCGGAGAGGAAGCCCGAACACGCAAAAACAATGCAAGCGCCCCGCCGATCTTTTTCAGGCGGAGAAAGTGTTCTGGCGCTTGTGAACCTTGGCTATTTCCTCAATTGCGAAGAGCGACGTGGCGCGCGTGGGCTACTGATTTCATGCTAGAATTCGCTCCGTTCCCTCAAAGCTGGTGGTCGCGGAGCTCGAACGCTGCGCGGCCTCATCAATATCCACTCTGTGCGGATCGAGGACAAAGATGCGTAAGTTCGTCTGGGTCGTTCTGTCCTTCTCTCTTCTCAAAGCGTTCAGCGGGCTGGCGCAGACTCCGGTCACCGTCGCCCCCCAGTATTTCTATAACGCCGCTACGTTTGGGACGGGTCCCTCTCCCGCGGGCGTCGCGATCGTCGACGTGAACTCCGACGGACGCGCCGATCTACTGGTTCCGAATAGTAACGTCGCGACGATTTCCCTCTTGCTGGGGCAAGCCGACGGCACATTCGGGCCGAAGACCGAGATCCCCCTCCAGGAATCGTCCCTCGAGATTGTGACCGGCGACTTCAATGGCGACCGGAAAGTTGACGTCGCCGTGATTCAAACCAGCGGAGTCGCGGTGCTGCTCGGCAAAGGCGACGGCACGTTCCAGGCGCCGGTAATGTACCCCCTGGCGAATCGACCGTACTTTCTCGCATTATCCGACCTCAATCGGGACGGCAAGATGGACCTGGTTGCGGCCGGCAGTTGTGGCGCCACCTGCGGATTCGTTTCCGTGTTGCTCGGCAAAGGCGACGGCACATTCTCGTCGCAACCGGATTTTTCGCCGGGAGGCGTGCCCCAGCAATTCACGGTCCTCGACCTGAACGGCGATGGCTCCCCGGACTTGGCCTTCGCGAATTGGGAAACGGTCAACCCCGGCGCATCGAACGGGCATGTTTCGGTGCTGCTTGGCAAAGGCGATGGCACCTTTCAAGCCCCAGTCAACTATGGCTTGGGCTATATCGCGGGAATCACCGCCGGCGATGTTACAGGCGACAAGAAGCCTGACTTGATTGTGTCCTATTACACGTCGCCGAACATCACGCTGATGAAGGGCAATGGCGACGGAACCTTTCAACCCGAGGTCGCAGTCCCCGTCACGGATCTCAACCTGACCTCCGAATTCCCGCAGCTGATTGACCTCAACGGAGACGGAAAACTCGACCTGGTCATGTCGAGCGTCTTTGACAGTGGCGCCGCCGTGCTGCTGGGCAATGGCGACGGGACCTTTCAACCTGTGCAAACCTACGCGACCGGCCCGCAGCCGTACTTTTATGCCTTCGGCGATGTCAACGGCGATGGCAACCTGGACTGGGTGATGACCGACTCGCAATCCGCATATGTCGCTGTCCTGCTCGGCAATGGAGATGGAACATTCAGTCCGAGGAGGAACCTGCCGCTGGGCGCTGGTCAGCCCTATTTCAGTATGAACGGCGCAGCGATCGCCGACTTCAACGGCGACGGCAAGCCGGATGTCGCAGTCTCCACTCAGCCCGGACTTACCGTTCTGCTCAATAAGGGAGACGGCACCTTCCAGGCGCCCATCGTGGTCGATTCCACCGATAACTGGGTGGTCAGCCAGGGGTCGGTCGGCGATTTCAACCGCGATGGAAAGCTGGATCTGATCGTGAACGGCGCGATCTTCCTTCCCGGCAAAGGAGACGGCACATTCGGTACACCGGTGTCACTGGGCGGCGACCCCAACGGTCCGCGCAGTTTCGTCACCGGCGATTTCAACGGCGACGGCAAACTGGACCTGCTCGTCGTCGGCAATGGATTCCTGGAATCGCAGCCCATGCAAATGATGCTGGGCAACGGGGATGGAACATTTCAGGCCCCGCGCCACTTCTGGAATCTCACCTCCATTCCGGACAAAATTGTCGCGGGAGATTTCAACCACGACGGCAAACTGGACGTGGCGGTGACCGTCAATCCCAATGGGGTAGCGGTGCTCCTCGGAGATGGGACCGGTGCCTTTGCGCCTCCCGTAATCTATGCCACCGACAACCTGCCCGACGGTCTGACCGTGGGCGACCTGAACGGCGACGGCAAGCTGGACCTCGTCGCGACCGGATCAAAGGTCGACGTGTTCCTGGGCAAAGGCGACGGAACATTTCCCACCCGTGTCGATTATTCCATCACCGGATTTCCCGGCCAGCCGGCCATCGGCGATTTCAACGGCGATGGCAAACTGGACCTGGCCGTAAGCGGATTCGGCAGCGGGCCGGGATACCTCGGCATCTTGTTCGGAAATGGCGACGGAACCCTCCAGGCCCCTCGCATCTTTTCCGCGACCTCGCTCTACGATCCGGTGTTGGTGGCCGATCTGAACGGAGACGGAATCGATGATCCTCTCATCGTCTCCGCAAAAGGATCGCTCTTTTTAAGCGGTCCCGTGGCGACGGTGAGCCCGTCCGTCTTGAATTTTGGATCCGTCGCCACAGGTGCAAACTCTCCGGCCATGAATATCACCGTCACCAACAGTGGCAACGGGCCGCTGCACGTAACCGGCGCGACCACGGCCACGCCCTTTGCGATCGCGGGATCGGCGTGCACCGCGCCGCTGCCTTACCTCTCCAACTGCACCATCCCCGTGGTGCTGGACCCGAGCACGGCTGGCGCGCAGGCCGGCCAGGTCCTGATCCACGAAGATGCCATCAACTCAAAGCCCGTTGTGGCCGTGATGGGAACCGCTGCGAATGCCACCATCAGCGTGAGTCCGGCCTCCCTGGACTTCGGCAACCAGGCCGTAACCACGCAATCCGCCGCACAGACGGTCGCGTTGAAAAATACCTCGAGCGTGGCGATCACCATCGCGTCGCTGAAAGCGAGCGACGGGTTTGCGGTGAGTTCGCAGTGCGGAACCGTTCTCGCTGCGGCAACCGCTTGTTCGGTTTCGGTGACCTTTGCGCCCGCCGCCACCGGCCAGAAGACCGGCACTCTGACCATCGCCGACAATGCCCAGGGTGCACCGCACCAGATTGCCGTATCCGGTACAGGCGTCGCGGCTCTCACCATGGCGGCCCAGGCAGGCGGATCGACCTCGGCAACGGTGACGGGCGGTACCACCGCCAGCTATGCGCAGAATGTCGCGGCCGCACCCGGTTTCAGCGGCACCGTTTCGTTATCGTGCACCGGTGCGCCAACCTATGCGACGTGCACCATTGCACCCTCGAGCCTGGCAGTCACTTCGGGGAGCGCGGCGAACTTTACGGTTTCCGTGGCTACCTCGCAGCAGGTCGCGAGTGACGACCGCCGCCTTGCTCCCTGGGCGAACGGAATGCTTCTGTCTGTCTTGCTCGTTCCGGTCATCCTGCGCCGCTCGCGGATTCGCTCCGGCCTTCTGCTATGGATGGCCGCTTTCGCCATAGGACTGGTTGGGTGCGGAGGAGGATCGGGCGGCAGCACAGGACCGGTAACGCACACGGTTGCTCCCGGCACCTATCAACTGACAGTCAATGCGGGCAGCGGTCAGGCCACCGCAACGGAGAACCTGACGCTGATCGTGCAGTAGTCGTTCCTTGTATTCGATCGGTCTGTCACCCAACTGCCTGCATCGCAGAACCCGCGATGCAGGCTCTGCGGATGACGTCATTCGTCCGCCTTCTATTTTGGTGAAGGTCGTGGAGGCCCGTAGTATCTGCGCGAGAACTGGATCTCGGCGCCAACTTGCTGATATGGAGTGACCCTGTCAACCTCATCTCATCCCGTGGGGTGGTTTTTGTTGTTGTCGTTGTTTTTGCCGTTTGTCGAGCACAGGGCCAGCAACAGTGGGGGCAGATTTGAACGACGATTGATCAGTCTGATATTCGCGCGTCGAAGTCGCATAATCATGATCCGTCGGGAGCTGCCTCTGACTAACGTCGCGAGTCCGGCCGAGCCTGTCGCATAGCAAGTACGAGGATTCTCCTTCGTGCGTGCTCCGCCTGTTGCTGGCTCTGTGCTCGAGTTGGGCAAGCCTGTTCATGGTCAGGTTCTTGTTTTTCCCTCTTGGGGAGTTTTTGCTTTTGTTCTGCTTTTGCTTTTGTCTTTCTCAGGCCGCCATTGGTCGGCTGGCTGCCGCTTCAGCCCTGATCCCGATGGCCCAGATGAATCCCAGCAATTCGCGCCCTACTGCAGTGACGATTTTGCGTCGGTCCTTACCGGCTGCCGCCAGCCGGGAAAAGCGTTTGTGCAGCCGGTGTTGCGCTTTCCAGGCGATTTCCTTTATCTCTTCCGGCAAGCCTTCCTGGCGCTTGCGCAATGCCGGCCCCACTGCCGGCCGGAACTTGTAACTCCAGGCCGCTTCCACCGCGATCCGGCGCAGATGCGCGTTGCCCGTCTTGGTGATCCGCCCCCGCCTGGTCCGTTCCCCGCTGGAGTCCTCGCTGGGCACCGCCCCGCTGTATCCCATCAACTGCCGGGCGCCGGCAAAGCGGGTCAGGTTGCCCAACTCCGCGGCAATCGTCACTGCCGAAATCTGCGCGATGCCGCGTAACGCCTGCAGGTCCCGGACCACTTCCTGCAATGCCGGCGAAGCTACCTTCACCGCCTCTGCGATGGCCTGCTCCAGCCGCGCCACCCGTTCCCCCATGTGCTCCACTTCGTGCAAATAATCCAGCCGTGTTGCCTCCTGAGCCATCGGCTCAAAACGCAACTGCCGCACCCACTTCATGTACTCCTGCGTCCATGCCTTCACGCCATGCTCAGCACGCCGGCCTGTGCGCAGAAGAAACTTGCCCAGCCGGTGCCGCGCACGCAACTGATCCTGCTTGGCCGATTCCCGCGCCCGCACCAGATCGCGTAGAGCCTCGGATCCCTCATCGGGAACCCACACCGCGGTCAAATCACCCGACCGGTAACTGCGCGCCAGCTTCTCCGCATCCCGCCGATCCGTCTTCACCCGGTTGCCGGCCATTACCGGAACCAGCGTCGGCGCAATCACCTCGCACTTGACTCCCAACTCCGCCAGTTGCCAGTAAAGAACGTATCCCGTGGGACCAGCCTCGTAGCAGGCCCGCAAATGCTCCACCGGCCCCAGCTTCTTCATCAGCTTGCGCACCGACTCGATGCGGTTGGCGATCGTTCCCAGGCTGCGCACCTCGCCATCCGCCTCGGCAACGGCAACAGCGATCGTCTCGGCATGGACATCCAAACCCAAAAATCGTACCTTTCCTTCATGACCGGTTCCTCTCCGCTTGTGGCTCTGAACTGTGTTTCTGTCTTGACTCACAGCCTAACCCACGATCAGCGCACTGGACCGGTCACTCCATTTTGACTAACCTGCTACGTCGCGAAGCGACGCGAACTTGCCGCATTTGAATTCAAACCGTCTTTCCCCGATTCTCCCGCCGGTCAAAAGTTGGTTCTCACGCACACACCGTAGCCCCCCGCCTATTCATCGACCTGCGCATTCTCGACCGCGCCGTTCGCGAGCGCCCATTGAACGAACCCTTCCGGCGCTCCTTTCACGCCCGCGATGTTCGCGGACTTGATGCTTTTGATCTCCTTCCATTTCACTGAACCCAGCGTGGCCGTGCCTAGGTCGGCGCCCGAAAGATCGGCCTGACCCAGGTCGGCGCCCGCAAGGTCCGTCCCCACCAGGTCCGTGTCTTTCAGGTTGGCATTTGAAAGCTGGACATTCTCCAGCCTCGCGCCCCGAAAATTGGCATCATGCAGATCCGCAAAGGTCAGGTTGGCGGACGTGAAGTCGCTCCCGCGAAGGTCGGCCGCACTCATGTCGGCCCGCAAAAGATTCGCATGGCCCAGGCGAATACCCTGCAGGAATGCCGATGACGCGTCCACGCCGACCAGCGGAATCCTGTCTTCGTTCAGCTCCTGCAGTGCCTCGATCCGCCCTCCGCTTCCGCCCTTGCCCTGCGCGGTATTGATAACCTGCCAGGCCTGGTAATGCCGCTGCTTGACGCGGTCTCCCGATTCGCTGAAGTAGAAGATCACCCCCACCAGCACGGAAAAGCTCCCCAGGTATTCAAGCACCTTCAGAAAGCTCCATCGGCTCAGTCCATACGCGACCCACTCCCAAAGCCACTCGAATCCCCGAAAGGGAACCAGCCACCGATGCTTCAATCCGCGCCGCAATTCCGGCCACGGCACAGGCCGCCGCGCCATCCTGTGAGAAATCATTCCTTCGTCCTCCGCGAATAACTGACAGGCTAACGTCTTTACGCTGAGAGCGCCATGAACCATGGAGGAAAGCGCCGAAACACCAGGCGGAAGAAGGCAGAATAGAGAACATGTGGTTCATCGTGCCCAGGTTTCTCCGGCGGATCTGCCCTCCCTCCACGCGCATGGGCCCGCGCCTCACAAGGCGTCTCTTGCATCTTTGCGGGCTATCTCCGCCGAGGGCGCTGCTCCAACACCAGTAGCGCCGTGGCGGTCCGGTCTCATCGAGTTAGACCGGGGCTGGGTCGAACAGGACAGTGACAATCCGCAGTGGTCCCGCCCGGATTTGGATGACAGCCGATGGAACCCGGTGGACCTGGAGGACATGGGTCCCGCTCAGGCGGGCTGGCGCTGGTACCGTTAGCACGTCAATCTCGGGCCGGATCACGCCGGCGTGCAATTGTTGCTGGCCGGAGGCGCCATAACGTACGAGTTGTCCAATAGGCGATGGTCTTGGCCTTGGGGTTCACCGCGCGGCGGTGGCCACGGCAGGATTTTGAAGGGTCGATTCCATGGTTTCCTCCTCTTGATTCACGATTCTTGAGCCGCCTTGGCCGGCAAATCGGGTGACTTGATTCCGAACTGTTCCGAGTACTCGGCGACCAATCGCTGCCACCCGTAGTGCGTGGCATCGCTGCCGACGATGCGGCCAATCGGCTCGCCCGCCAGCAGCCGGTCAAGAACATCGAAGCAGATGTGCCAGCCCGCCGCGCCCCAAGCGATGAATCCGCGATTGATGTTGTGCCACAGCGTCAGGCGGGTCCCTTTGCCCAGCGGTTCCAGTTCCCACCGCAGGTCGCTGCCGCCCCAGCTGTACTCAAGCAGCCGCGGCGCTTCGGCCCGCTTCACCGTGGTGTCAAACGTCTGCATCTTGGGTGTCCGCACCATCGTGAACTTCACCGGCCCCGGCGCAGCCAGGTTCCGGTCGGCGTCGAACGGAGCCCATTCCGACAGGTGCGCAGGATCGGTCAAAGCCTCCCACACCCTCGCAGGCGGATGGCGCAGCTCTCTCACCAGGATGAGCGTCCACTTCTCTCCGTCCTTTTGTATCTGCGCCCCGCTCGCCGGACCCGGCGCATATGGTTCGCGATTGGTCACCTTCGTCTCCTCGTCTTCCGCTTCTTACCGGTTGATTCCTCTCGCGCGAATCGCTCCAGGTGGCATTCGAGGGCATCCACGCGTGCCGACCAGAACCGGCGCAACCGTCCCGGCCACGCACCCGCCCCCCCAAGTCGTCCCCGCCGCGGGCGCCTGCCGGCCGCCATCCTGCGCACGGTCCGCCTACCACATCAGCTGCGAAAGTTGAATGAGATTGCCGCAGGTGTCGTTCAGCATCGCAATCTTGGACGCCGTCACGTCCGTCGGCGGCATGGTAAAGTCCGCCCCCCGCTCTTTCATGCGCTCGTAATCCCCCTGCACATCATCGGTGAAAAACATCGCCGCGGGCTGGCTTTGCTGGAATAGGGCTTGCTGATAAGTTTTGGCCGCGGGGTTGTTGTTAAGCGCGAGCTGAAGCTCGGTGCCGTTCGGATCCTCGGAGGATGCCACGGTCAGCCAGCGATAGGGACCCTGGCTGAAATCGGTCTTCTTCACGAAACCCAGAACTTCGGTATAGAACCGAAGGGCCTTGTCCTGGTCATCGACGTACACGCTGGTCAGTTTGATTTTCATTTCGCTTCTCCTTTTCGCCCCACGCGGTTGGGCCGCGGCGGCTTCTCATTGTCCTTCCGTTTTGTCCGTGCTGCTGGCGCTCGCGTGGATCGCTCCATACGGTCCAGGTGGCGTTCGAGAGCATCCACGTGAGCTGACCAGAACCTCCGGAACGGAGCCAGCCACACATCCAGCTCTTGAAGAGGTTCAGGTTTCAGCCGGTAAAGACGGCGCTGCGCGTCTACCGTCGATTCCACGAAACCCGCCTCGCGCAGGACTCGCAGGTGCTTCGACACGGTCGGCTGCGACATACGAAGCTGATGCTCGATCTCTCCAACCGACTGCTGGGACGAGACCAGGAGACTCAGGATCGCGCGGCGGTTCGGCTCCGCAATGATTTCGAATACAGATTCCACTTTTCTTGTATACTTCATAACGCATATACGTGTCAAGGCATATAAGGTCGAAAATTTCTCCGCGAGAACCGGATCTCGGCGCCAACCTGCAAACCTGCTACGTCGCGAAGCGACGCGAACCTGCCGCTTTTGAATTCAAATGGAGAAACGCCCCAGATAGCTTGGCAATTCCCAGCCCTCAGACCGAAGGCATGGCTTCGGCGGGAATTCTCTGCTGGGCCCGCTGCGGCTTGAGCCGCTCCAGCTGCCACACATAAACCGCCAGCCGGCGGGAATAGTGCAGCACCGGCTCGTCGTCGGGAAGCCGAATTCCCAGCACCGCCGCCAGATCGTTGTGCTCGATCTCCGCTTCGGCCTCTTCGAGAGGCCAGGGAATGTGGTGAATGCTGGCCCGCATCGGCTCCCCGGAACGGCTGCGCGAGAACAGGCAGTAGCGCTCGGTCAGGAAATATTCCAGCGAACCGCTGCGGCTCTCCACGAGTTTCCGGGTGGGGCCCAGGCCCCGATAGCGGGCTTTGAACAGAACTGGCTGTTTCGTACCCCGCCGCCGGCTGTAAAACGAGAATTCGCGCTCCGTGCGTTGTTCCAATCGCATCTCCGCCCAGTGATACGGCAGGCTGTACATGGTGCGCGCAAAAAGAACGGCCAGCAGGTTATTGGCGTCCAGCGAGAGGAAATACACTCCCGGCATTCCGGTCTCCTGGTCGCGCACATAAGTTCGCACGTTCAGTTCCGGAAAGCTGCCCGTAAATGGAATGGGAGGAAAACCCCGGATCTTGATGCGGTCCATCCAGAACGGCACCACGCCCAGCCACGCCGAACCCTGAAACGTGTCCACCTGCAGCCCATCGGGAATCAGCGGCGCGACCGCGCTCGATTTGATCGGCCAGTGCGCAAACAGCAGATCATTCCAGCGTTGGGTCATCACCCAGCGGCCGGAGGGGAGCGGCCGCGGACTTTGCGACGTTCTTACCAGGTACTCCCGCATGGCCGATGCTCCAGCGTTGTTAACGCTTTCTTCCCGGAGAGGATTCCGGCGGCCTCATCACGGCACCCTCAATGACGTATTCTGGTCGCGAGCACATCCACATGTCCAGCGAATCTTTTCGTCCCGATCGAAATAGCCCTGCCGGCGCCCAGAACCTGACCGATGTTTTTGCCGTCCACGGCGCCGATCCTGAAGTGCTGGCCTACGCCATGGCCAAGTATTCCCGTTCCGCGCTCTCCATGCGCGAGTCGCTGGCCGAAATCAGTGCCCAGCGTGCCGAACAGTTCCTCAATACATTCTATTTCCAGTACGGCCATCGTTCCATCGCCGACCTCGCGCACATCGCTTTCGCCGTGGAGCGCCTGAGCCTCCTGGCCGCCATCGTGCTCGTGGACGAGCAGCGCTGGGACGGTCAGGAACGGTCGACCCGCTACCAGAACTTCATGAAGTCGGGATGGTTCTTCCCGGACTTCGGATCCGATTCGGATTCAGCTCAGCTCTATACCACCACCGTTCGCGGATTGTTCGCTGCCTACGACCGCACCACCGCCGCCGTCCAGGAGGCGCTGCGCAAACGAGTGGCCCGTCCGGAAGGCATGAAGCCGGAAGCCTACGAACGCACCTTGAGAGCGCGCGCTTTCGACGTGGCCCGCTATCTCCTCCCCCTGGCGACCAACACTTCCCTGGGCCAGATCGTGAATGCCCGCACCCTGGAAACGCAGGTTTCGCGGCTGCTTTCCCATCCCATGGCTGAAGTTCGCGACCTGGGAGCGAAGCTGCGCGATGCCGCCACCGGCCCGGCGTGGAATGTCAACGCGCAAGCCGCCGCGGAATTCGTCAGGAAGCTCGAAACGTTTGAAAAAGCAGCCACGGTGCGCTACGCCGGAACGGTGCCCGGCGCCACCGGAGACAACGGATTTGGCCTGGAGGCGGATTCGGCGGAGGGAACCGCCGCCGATTGGCCGCTGGCGGCCGAAGCCGCCGGACTGCTCACCCGTGAAGTCAGAACCGCTCCCACCCTGGTGAAATACGCCGAGGCCAACCAATACCTGGTGAAATCCCGCACCGCTCTGGAGCAGGCGGCCGGCGAGCTGCTCGCGGGAGTCGCGATCGCGCCGGCGCCGCTCGTCGACCTGGTGGAGCGCACCGAAACCCTCGAAGTCGAACTCGCCGCCACCCTCATTTACTGGGCCAGCGATCATCCCTATCGCCAGGTGCGCGATATCGTAGCCGATCTGCCCGCCGCGCGCGTCGACGAGATCATTGAAATCGGGCTCCAGCATCGCGGCCGCCACGACGAGGCCTTGCGCGCTTTTCACGCCGGCGCCGCCCTGCGCTTCGACATCCTCATGGACATCGGCGGTTTTCGCGACATGCACCGCCATCGCCGCGCCACGCAGATCAAGCAGGGATTTACCGCCAAGCTCGGCTACGAGACTCCCATCCTCGGCGACCTCGGCGCCGATGTGAACCTGCTGGCTGAAGCCGGCATCCTGGCCGACTACCAGGCCACCGTCGAAGCCGCCCATGCCGCCGGCGCCCGCATCGCGGCCGGGTCCGCGCCGGAGTCGGCCGGTTCCGCACTCTATGTCCTGCCCCTGGCCACGCGCGTCCGCTGCCTGTTCAAGATGGACTTCGCCGAAGCCCAATACATTTCCGAGCTTCGCTCCGCCCCCGCCGGCCATTTCAGCTATCGCCGCGTGGCGTGGGAGATGTATCTCGCGCTTGAGCGCCAGCATCCGTCGCTCGCAAAACACATCCGCGCCACCGACTTCACTCAGCCGATTGACCTGCTGCAACGCTGATTCGGCGGCACGCCGTTGGGATGGGGTTTCAAACTATTCGATTCTCTGAGAGAATGCGAGTCGCGGCGCGTCGCCCTGTTCCCGAGACTTGAATTCCACCGCAAAGGAATACATGCGTGCCCTGTTCTGCGTCCATTCCTCAAAGCAAACTCCTCCGAAGGAGGGTTGTCATTGTGAGAATTGCCCCCATCCTGTTGTTGTCGATCTTTTCGGCCGGCCCTGCGCCGCGCGCCCTTGCTCAGCCCGCCACCATCCCTCCCGACAAATACGCGTGGCTCGAAGACGTCTACGGCGACAAGCAGCTTGCCTGGGTCAAAGAACACAATGAACGCTCCGCGGCCGTGCTCGAGAAAGACCCGCACTTCGCCCCGCTGCAGGCCGAAGCGCTCAAGGTGCTCGAGTCCCCTGACCGGCTGCCCTGGCCCATTTTCCACGGCGGGTCCATTTACAACTTCTGGCAGGATGCCCAACACGTGCGAGGGATCGTACGTCGCACCACCCTCGCGGACTACCTGGTCGCCGATCCCAAGTGGGAAACTGTGTTGGATTACGACGCGCTCTCTAAGCAGGACAACCAGAGCTGGGTGGCAAAGAATCTCGATTGTCTTCAGCCCGACGACGAGCTATGCCTGGTGCAGCTCTCGGCGGGTGGCGAGGATGCCGTCATCGAGCGGGAAATGAACCTGAAGACAGGCAAGTTCGTCGAGGGCGGATTTGTGCTTCCGCGCGGCAAGCAGAACGAGGCATGGGTGGATAAAGACACGATTCTGATTGCCCGCGACTGGGGAGCGGGCACCATGAGCGAGTCTGGCTACCCGATCGCCGTGCGGTTATGGAAGCGCGGCCAGCCGCTCGACAGCGCCAAGGAGCTGTTTCGCGGAACCACCAAAGACGTGGATGTGGGGCCCGCGAGCTATAACGACGGGCTGGGACATCATGCTGCAGTCATCGCGCGAAATACCAGTTTCTTCGAGCACGAATGGCACCTTGTTCTTCCCGACGGTGTCCATAAGCTTGGCCTCCCCGCCAAGTCGTGGCTCGAAGGCTTTTTCGATAACCAGTTGATCTTCTCTCTCCACGAGGACTGGACGCCGGACGGGCAAACCACCAGCCTCAAGCAGGGATCAATCATTTCAATCGATCTCGACGCGGCTTCAAAGAATCCCGCTCATCTGAAACCCGTCGTCGTGTTTGCCCCCACCGCCCAGGAATTCTCGCAGCAGGTCGCGACCACTCGCCACCATCTCCTGCTTACCACTCTCGAACACGTTCAGGGCCGCGCCTATATCTACACCCGCGGAAAAACCGGCCAGTGGACTCGAAGCAAGCTTCCCGTCGCGGATAACCAGACAATTTTCGTGGCGGCTTCGAGCCCCCTGGACGAGCGTTTCTTTCTGGGCGAGTCAGGATTCCTGAATCCGAATTCGTTGTGGCAGGGCGATGCCGCCGATGCATCTCTGAAGTCCGTCCGCGCGGAGAAGACCAGCTTCGATGGTTCCAGGGACGTGGTGGAACAGTTGGAGGCCACTTCAAAAGACGGCACCCGGGTTCCCTATTTCATCGTCCATCGCAAGGGCATGCCCTACGATGGAAACAATCCGGCCGTCATGACCGCGTATGGCGGATTCGAAGTTTCCTTGACCCCCTTTTACGACGGCGTAATCGGCAAGCTGTGGCTGGAACGCGGCGGCGTCTTCGTGCTTGCCGACATTCGCGGCGGCGGCGAGTTTGGCCCGGCATGGCACGAGGCCGGCCTCAAGATGCACCGGCAGCGGATCTATGACGATTTCTACGGCGTGGCCGACGACATGGTGAAGCGCAAGATCACCAACCCGCAACGGCTCGGAATCTTCGGCGGATCAAATGGCGGCCTCCTGATGGGCGTGGAATTCAATCAGCACCCGGAGATGTGGGGCGCCGTGGTCATCGAGGTGCCGCTGCTCGACATGCTGGGCTACGACCATCTCTCCGCGGGCGCATCGTGGGTGGGCGAATATGGCTCCCCGTCTGTCCCCGAGGAGCGAGCGTTCCTGGCCTCCATCTCTCCCTACCACAACCTCAAAGCCGACGGGCATTATCCCGTACCCCTGATCTTCACCACCACCAAGGACGATCGCGTGGGCCCCCAGCACGCGCGTAAGTTCGCCGCGCTGATGGAGGAATATCACCTGCCGTTTTACTATGACGAGATCACCGAAGGCGGCCACGGCGAGGGGGCCGACAAAAAGCAGGAGGCACGCACCCAGGCGGAGAAGTACACCTACTTCATGATGAAACTGATGAATTGAAGAACTCTGTCGGAGTGCGCTCTCGCATTGCATGCAAGCTCAAGCAAACTCAACACCAAATCCAATTGCAACCGTCACATTTTCATTTCTTTCCATGCACGGTTTGTGCGACAAAGCAGTCCATGCAACATGTCTGTCAGGAGGAATCATGCTGTTCAAGTTAAGGATGCGAGTGCCCGTGATCGCCTTGGCGCTATTCATCGCGCTCGCATGGGGGTGCCCAGCCCATGCCGCAACCGGCGCGGCAAATTTTCACGTCCCGGTGGAGTACTACAAGCTTCCCAATGGATTGCGCGTGGTGCTGTCGCCCGATCACACCGCTCCCACCGTCTGCGTCGGCGTCTACTATCGCATCGGTTTTCGCATCGAACCGAAGGACCGCACCGGCTTCGCTCACCTGTTTGAGCACATGATGTTTCAGGGTTCCGCCAACCTGGGCAAGATGGAATTCATCAAGCTCGTGCAGAGCAATGGCGGCATCCTCAACGGCTCAACGCGTTTCGACTTCACCAACTATTTTGAGGTGCTGCCCTCGAACAAGCTGGAGACGGCGTTGTGGGCCGAGGCCGACCGCATGAACGGTCTCGCCGTCACCGACGACAACCTGAAAAACCAGCAGGGCGTGGTGGGCAATGAAGTCAAAGTAGCGGTGCTGAACGCTCCCTACGGCGGCTTCCCCTGGATCGACCTGCCCATGGCCGCCAATTCCAACTGGTACAACGCCCACAATTTCTACGGCGATCTGAACGACATCGAAGCCGCCAAACTCGACGAAGTTAAGAAGTTCTTCTCCACCTACTACGCGCCCAACAACGCCGCCCTTGCCATCGTGGGCGATTTTGAAATCGCCGACGCGAAGAAGCTCGTTGAGAAATATTTCGGTCCGGTCAAGTCCGCGGATGGTTCCGCCCCAGCCCGATCTCACCGAGCCGCGCCAGGAAGCGGAGAAACGCATCACCAAGACCGATGCGCTGGCGCCGCGCCCCGCTCTGGCCATCGGCTACCACATGCCCGATCGCAACACGCCCGAATATTTCGCCATGGGACTTATCGAACAGATGCTCATCGAAGGCGACGACTCCCTGCTCTACAAGGAACTCGCCCAGAAACGCGGAATGACCGACAGCGTCGAGGGCGGGATCAACGCATTGGGCAACATGTTCAACTACAACGGCCCCATGCTGCTGTTCGCCGACGTGCGCTACGATCCCTCAACCAAGCGCCGACGATGTTTTGAAGGCCATGGACACCGCCATCGAGCCCATCCGCGAAAAGCCCGTGGATGCGCAGTTGCTGGAGCGCTCCAAGGTCAAGCTGCGGTCGGGCATGTACGACTCGATGGGCCAGTTCGGCGGCTTCGGCCTCATGGACATGCTGGCCAGTTTCGCGTTGTTTGATGACGATCCGGCGCGCGTCAATACGCTCGAAGCAAAATTCGAGCAGGTGACGCCCGAGCTGATTCAGAAGACCGCAAAGGAGTATCTGCGGCCTGAGAATCGCACCGTGATCGAATTGCAGCCGAAGCCCAAAGAATCCGCGGCACCAGCCAGGCAATAGGGAGAGACGACGATGAAGAAAAGATTCGAAAAGACAGGTTGGCTGGTGGCGGCTTTGACTGTGTCGGTAGCGCTGCCCCTCCTCGCACAAAAGCAGACACCTCCCGAAGGCGGGCCCGCCAAGGCATTCACGGTTCCCGCGCACGAGACCTACACATTGCCCAACGGGCTCAAGGTCACCCTCGTGCCTTACGGAATCCTCCCCAAGGTCACGGTGGACGTCAGCATCGTGGCCGGCAGCGCGGATGAGAGCAAGGATCACCAGGGCGTATCCGGAGTCGCCTCCGACCTGTTGAAGGAAGGCACAACCAGGCTGACTTCGAGCCAGGTCGCCGATGAAGCGGCCCGCATGGGCAGCACCCTCACCGTGAATTCCGCCTACGACCGGACCGATGCCGGACTCGATGTGCTGTCGGAGTTCGGGCCGGACGCCGTGCGCCTGCTCGCCGATGTCGTCGTGCACCCGCGCCTGCCTGAATCGGAAGTGGAGCGGCTCAAGAGCAACGCGCTCCGCCAGATCGCCCTTGGATCTTCGCAGCCCCAGACCATCGCCCTGATGCGGTTCAGAAAGATTCTCTACGGCGATCATCCCTACAGCGTGGTTCTGCCTTCGGAAGACGACGTCAAGAAGATCACCATTCAGGACGTGAAGGACTACGTCTCATCGAATTTCAATCCGAAACGCACGCACATCTACGTCGCGGGAAAGTTCGATCTGCCCGCGGTCAAGAAAGCGATCTCCGAGTCGCTGGGCGCGTGGAACGCCACCGGGGCCGAGCGCGCCGCCCATGTTCCCAAGCCCAATCCGCAACGGCTTCTCGATGTCACCGATCGCGCCGGCGCACCCCAGTCCACCATCCTCATCGGATTGCCGGTGACTCCGGCAAACAGCCCCGACGCCATCCCCCTGCAGGTGACCAATGCTCTTCTGGGCGGCTCCTTCAACTCGCGCATCACGGCAAACATCCGCGAACAGAAGGGCTACACCTACTCGCCGTTCGGCACCATTTCGAGCCGTTATCACGATTCGTACTGGGTCGAGGGCGCTGACGTGACTACCAAGTTCACGGGGGCTTCGCTCAAGGAGATCGTCGCCGAAATCAACCGCCTCGCAACCGAACCTCCCAGCGCGGCGGAGTTGAAGGGGATCCAGGCCTACCTCTCCGGCCTGTTCATTCTTCGCAATTCCACTCGCGGCGCGCTGATCGCTCAACTGCAGACCATCGACACACTCGGCCTCGGCGACGATTACCTCAAGACCTACGTGGCCAAGGTGAACGCGGTCACTCCCGCCGACGTCGAGAAAATGACCGCGCAATACCTCAAGCCGGCCTCGATGACCATCGTGGTAGTGGGCGACAAATCGAAGATTACAGAGGAGCTTGCTCCCTTCGCAGCAGACAAGTCCCTGTAAACTTTGAAGGCACGGGGAGCGGGACATTCCATCCGCCCCCGTGCTTTTCCACCGGCATCCGGATACAATGCATTAGAGAGACGTGGACCCTGCCTTGCGCTCGTTGGAGACGGTTCCATACGACGGAGGATATAAACACGTGCAGTGCTCCCGATGCGGTTTCACCACCAGCCAGCCCAGCCCCTTCTGTCCCGGTTGCGGCGTCCAAACCGGGATCGCGCTTCCGGTTCAGAGTCTCCAGACCTATCCATCCGCGCCACCCTATCCGGGGCTCGCGCACCACGCCGCACGGGCGCACGGATTCAGCCAGATCTTCGGCATCCATCCCGCCATCGCATTTCTCGCGCTGGTCGTTGACCTGATGCTGTTCGGCGGCGAAGTTGCGACCATGGGCGCAATCCTTCCTGTCTCGATCGGCGCGGGCCTTGTCCTCGGCCTCATCGCCTATCGCGCGCAGAGAAAGTGGTATGGCGACGACAAGGAATCTGCCGCCATCAAGGCTCTCATTCTGGGGTTTCTGACGGCCATACCCACGCCTCTGCCCGCGATTCTCTCCATACCTTCGGGGATCGTCGGCCTCATCCACAACCTGCGCAAGAAGTAGTTCCAAAACCGAAGTCAGGAAGGGCTCGGAACACTGGGGTCGCCGGGCGCGGAGCGGTCCTTCGTTCGTGTGCGCCTCTTTCTGCCCTCGCGAAGGGCTGGCGGCGTGGTTTCATCGTCATGCGGAGCAAAAAAGCGCACTCCCTCCAGGCTTTGTTCGCCCATCACGTGCAGGCGGAGGAAGTTCGTCGAGCCGGATTTGGTGCGGGTTCCGGCCACAATGGCGATCACTTCGCGGTTGCGCACATACCCTCTCTGCTCAAGAAGATTTTCCGCCACCTCGACCAGGGCTTCTGTCGTGTTCACCTTGGGACATCGGATGGGAATGGTGCCCCAAAGAAGGTTGAGACGATTGATCGTGACTTCCACCGGGCTCAACGCATAAATCGGCACCGAGGGATGATACTTCGAAAGCTGCCGCGCCGTTGACCCTGATTCGGTAAACAGCGCAATGCCGCGCAGATCCAGATCGTCGGCCGCGTGCGCCGTGGCTTCGCAGATGGTTTCGGCGATCGACAGGTGCGTGGCGCGAACATGCGGCTCGGTGAAATTGCGCTCCTTGATGTGGCGCTCCGCTTCAAACACAATCCGGCCCATCATGGAGACCGTTTCCACCGGATATTTGCCCACCGCCGACTCCCCCGACAGCATCACGGCATCCGTGCCGTCATACACCGCGTTGGCCACGTCGGAAACTTCGGCGCGCGTAGGCCGCGGGTTCTCGATCATCGACTCCAGCATCTGCGTGGCCGTGATCACCGGCTTGCGATACTCCGCGGCCCGACGAATAATGTGCTTTTGATACGCCGGCACCTGTTCGGGCGGCACTTCCACGCCCAGATCGCCGCGCGCCACCATGATGCCGTCTGCCGCCTGCAAAATTGTGTCTAAATGCTCGATGGCCTGGGGCTTTTCGAGTTTGGCAATGATCCACGTTTCCCCGCCCAGCGCAGACACGCGATTGCGCACCAGGCGCACGTCTTCCGCGGTCCGCACAAACGAAACCGCAATCGCATCCACGCCGTTGCGGATTGCGAACTCCAGATCCTGGCTGTCCTTGTCGGTCAGGGATGGAACGCGAACCGGAATCCCCGGCAGGTTGATGCCCTTGTTTTCGCCCAGCATGCCGCCATTCACAATGTTGCAAACCACGTCGCCGCCCACCACTTCGTGCACGCGCAGTTCGATCAGGCCGTCGGAAAGAAGAATGCGCGAGCCCTGTTCCACGTTTTCCGAGAGCGTCTTGAACGTCGTCCCTACCAGCGATGCCGTGCCCGGCACATCGCGCGGCGTGATCGTGAGCCGGGCCCCTGCTTTCAGCATCACGGCCTGATGATCTTTCAATTTCGACGTCCGGATTTTGGGTCCCTGCAGATCGCCAAGAATGCAAAGCGGTTTGCGCTCCTCGCGGCTGACTTTGCGGATCATTTGGATCAGAGCAAGCTTCTCTTCAAGAGTGCCATGGGAAAAATTCAGGCGAACCACATCCACTCCGGCCCGCACCAGTTCACGGAACACGGGAACGGTGTTGGAAGCCGGACCGAGAGTCGCAACGATCTTTGCGCGGCGTTGAGAGACAGAGTCGTTCAGGGGTTTTTCACCGAAAGGCATCCAGAGGCTCCACTTGGGGAAAAGCGATTAAGAGTGGCTGTTTTTGAGGGAATCCGACCTACTTCATCTTACATTGCGCCGTTTGCAGGCTCGGTTAAGGCCTTCCGGCGGGCCGGCACCGGCGGCCCGGGCCGATGCTCACGTGGCGGAGGCAACCGAAGGGGCCTCGGAGCCCGCCGACAAGCGCTCCTGCCGCGCTCGAAACAGCACGCCGTTCAGTTCAGCTCCCAGAAGAGCGCTGAGCGAAGTAATGTATAGCCACACCAGCGTCGCGATGCCGGCGGCAAACGAGCCGTAAAACATCGAGTAGTCCGCGACTCTCGTAACATACCAGCCGAAAAGCAGCGTCGCCGGAAACCACATCCCGGTTGCGGCGAACGCTCCGGGAATCACCCACTTCCAGTGTTCGCCGCGCTTGGTGCCGAAATGGTAGAGGTTCGCGAGCACCGATACGCTGGTGGCGACGGCAAGAGCCCAGCGAACCATTCTCCAGAAGAAGAGAACAATGTGGCGCAGTTCGTGATCGGAGTTGTTCACCATCCATCCCTCGATCTGCTGCCCGAAGACCAGCAGCAGGCTGGCGAGCCATAACGGAACCAGCACGATCGGAACCAGGAGGAAGGCGCGGCCAACTCTCTGCAGGTAGGCCCAGTCGCCGCGCGGAAGCTCATAGGCGCGCCGAAATCCTTCCATCAGCGAGAGCATCAACCCCAGGCCCGCGAAGATACTCAGGCTGGTCGCGGACAACAGCACCTGCGCTGAATAGTAGTGCTTTGTCTCGAGCGCCGATTGCAGCAGGTACATCGATCCGGCGGGAAGAAACTGGTCCAGCGAGCTGCGCACATCGCCGACAATGTTGCTCCCCTCCGGCACCTGCGCCAGCAGCGTGGTCAGCACCAGGATGGCCGGAAAGGAAAACAGCATTCCGGAGTACGCGGCGGCCTTCGCCACACCAAACAGATCGTGGTCCAGGGCCAGGAGCAGCGCCTTGCGGATTTGTTTCAGAATGCGCGGCATACCCGTCACAGCAACAGTAGAGCATGGACCGGATATGGCAGGATGTTCTTCCCGGCTAAGTAGTGCTTATTCAGGCAACGCTATATATAGGCCGCGCAACCTCGCGTGGCCTGGCCAGCCAACCCTGATTATTTCTGCGCGTCCTGGTACGCGTGGACCCACGCGTTCATCAGGTCATCGAGCGAAACGCCCGGCTCCATCTTGCAGTTCGCGAACGAGTCGTCTTTCCGGCCGCATCGGGCGATAACCTCGCCGTTGGGGTTGTAAAGCGTGAGCCCCTCGGGCGGCTTGGGGACGCTCAGGAAAACCGGATCGGCTTTGGGCGGATTGATCGCCTTGGCCGTACCGACTGCGGACCCGTTGGTGAGAGAGGCAACGACGATGAACGCAAGCAGAGTGCTCATAGGAGTGCTCCAAAAAAATTGGGTTTGCGGGTATGTGCTTATATTCATAACCCGAATTCGCCCGAGTTCTGTGATTTGGGCCACTTTAACCGAGTTACGAAAGTTTAATTTTGACCCCGCGCAAATACCGGCTCCATCCGCGGTAATCGCATCCCCAGCGCAATCGCCGGCCCCGCCTGACCACCGCCGATCAAACCGTTTATCATGACCGGTTATGATTACGAATCCTCGCGTTCGTTTCGCCGCCATTCTTTTCACAGGACTTATCCCCTTCAGCGCCTTCGCACAGGAAAAGCCCAACCCGCAGCTTGCGGCCAAGCCGCTAAACGCGAAGGTGGATTCTCTTCTCAAGAAAATGACGCTTGAGGAGAAGATCGGCCAGCTGGTGCAGTTTTCGGCCGGGTTTGCTACCGGCCCCAATGCGGCGTCCACCAACACCAAGTTCGAAGACATGGTCGCCAGGGGCGAGGTGGGATCATTTCTGAACGTGGTGGGAGCCGAGGCGACCAACCACTATCAGCACATCGCCATGGAGAAGACGCGGCTGCACATCCCGCTCATCTTCGGGCTCGATGTCATTCACGGCGATCACACGGTGTTCCCCATACCGCTGGCGGTGGCCGCCAGCTGGGACCCGGCGGCGGCCGAAGTGGTGGCGCATACCGGCGGAGTCGAAGCCCGGGCCGATGGGATTCCCTGGGTATTCTCGCCCATGGTCGACATCGCCCGTGATCCACGCTGGGGCCGCATCATCGAGTCGAACGGCGAAGACCCTTATCTGAGTTCGGTGATGGCGCGCGCCTGGGTTCGCGGGTACCAGCAGGGCGATCTCTCCAAGCCTGATTCCGTGGCGGTGAGCGTCAAGCACTACGCGGCATACGGAGCGGCCATCGCCGGGCGAGACTACAACGAAACCGATATGAGCGAAATCAAGCTGCGGCAGGTCTATCTCGAGCCCTACCGCGCGGCGGTGGCCGAGGGAGCAGCCACGCTGATGAGCTCCTTCAATTCCATCAACGGCGTCCCGGCTTCGGCAAATCCGCTCACGCTTACCCAGATCCTTCGCAAGGAATGGGGATTCGACGGGTTCGTGGTGTCCGACTGGGGCTCGGTAGGAGAGTTGATCAACCACTCCATCGGCGACGGGCCCACCGTGGCCCGCAAAGCCCTGGTGGCCGGTGTGGATATGGACATGGAAGGCAACCTGTACGGGACCGTGATCGCCCAGCAGGTGCGCGCCGGCAAGATTCCCGAATCTGTGGTGGACGAGG
This sequence comes from uncultured Acidobacteriota bacterium, assembly GCA_963730805.1. Taxonomy (GTDB): domain Bacteria; phylum Acidobacteriota; class Terriglobia; order Terriglobales; family Acidobacteriaceae; genus Telmatobacter. The sequence goes on from CAVSTL010000007.1 coordinate 294,082, forward strand.
CGGTACGCCGCATCCTCCGCGTGAAGTTCGCGCTCGGTCTGTTCGAGCATCCGTTTGTCGAGGCGGGGCCGGCTTACGACGCCACGCCCGAACGTCGCGCACTCACCCGCAAGGTAGCCGGCGAAACCCTGGTCTTGCTGAAGAACGACCCGGTGGAAGGAGCCGGCGCGCTCCTTCCCATGACCGGCAAGGCGAAGAAGGTGGCCCTGATCGGGCCCATGGCCGACAATCCCCGCGACATCCTCGGCGCCTGGACGGGCGGCGATCCGAAATATGCCATCACGCTGCGCAAGGCGTTAAGCGAGCGCCTCGGCGACGGCCTGCTCTACGCGGAAGGCTGCGGGCTTCTGTCGGGTCAGGATGAGGTCACGCTCAACAAGGTAAATTTCGGCGGATCGGTAGCGGCCGCCGGCGCCACAAATGAGGTTCCCGACGACGCCCGAACCATCGCCGAAGCCGTTGAAACCGCGAAGCAGGCCGACCTTGCCATCCTCGCACTTGGCGAAAGCGCGAATTGGATGGAGGGCGAAGCCGCCAGCCGCGTCCACCTGGGCTTTACCGGGGCGCAACAGAAGCTGCTGGAAGCCGTGGCGGCGACCGGCAAGCCCCTGATCCTGGTGGTTGTTGCCGGACGACCTCTGGAATTGAAATGGGCTGCCGAACATGTCCCGGCGATTCTCGAGGCCTGGAGCCCGGGCATGGAAGGCGGACACGCCATCACCGACGTGCTGTTTGGCGACGTGAACCCCTCCGGCAAGCTGCCCGCGAGTCTGCCCCGCGCCGTGGGGCAGGAACCGCTCTATTACGCGCAGCTTCCGACCGGACGTCCGGCACTGAACGTCGATCTTAGCCATATACCCACCGATTCGCCGTCGAAGTTCCTGTCGCGCTACGTGGACGAGGAAAATTCAGCGCTGTTCCCGTTCGGCTGGGGACTCAGTTACACGCGCTTCGGCTATTCCAGGCCGACCGTGAGTCGCCCGTCGGTACCGCTCAAGGAAGCGCTGGCGTCGGGGCATTCGCCGTTGGTCAAGGTGGGCGTCGATGTCAGGAACACGGGCTCCGTCAAAGGGACCGAGGTGGTGCAGATGTATATCCGCAATACGGTAGCCAGCGTGGAGCAGCCGGTCCGCGAGTTGAAGGGATTCACGCGGATCGAGCTTGCTCCCGGCGAGTCGAAGCACGTCGAGTTCCCGCTCGGCTTCGATGAGCTCAATTTCTACAACGTGGACCTGAAGCGGACCGTGGAACCAACCACCTACAAGATTTGGGTCGGCGGCAGTTCGCTGGCTACGGAAGAAACCAGCCTGCAGATCGTGGAATAGCGGGCGGGAAGCCGTCCACCCTCGCGCCCGAAAAAAGGCGCGAAGACGGGGCACGGCAGTATCGTTGCCGGCCGGACGGCTACCTGGCCACGATCTTGTCGGCGATTCGGTCGTACTCCGTCTTTGAAACCAGGTGCTTCTTCACCAGGTCGCTTCCCGCGTCGTACGGACGACCGTCAACGATCCTCCGCGCTGCGGCCTCGTCGATGCCCGGAAGTGCTTCCAGATCCGCTTCCGACGCCTTGTTGATGTTCACCGGGCCCTTCTGCCTGAGGCCCTCTTCGACGCCTTGCGCAACCGCCTTCACATCCTTGGCGGCCTCTGAGGTAGCCCGGGCCGTATCTTCGCGTATCGAATCGGGACTGCGTTTTTCCGGGGTGCAGGCCGCCAGCGGGAGCAGGGTGAGCGTGAAAAGCCAGACGAGTTTCCGAGTACCGTTCATGGCTACTTCGATGCGTCGCAGACCAAAAGGGGCTTGTTTCCGATCAAGAGGTGGTCGCGGCCTCAAGCGGAATCACGTCGCCGTTCCCTAAGTCCTGTGTACACTGTTGGGAACCAGGAGGCGCGATGCAAACCCGGATCCAGGGCACCACCATGCCCGTGCTCGAAGTGCAGCTCGACCCCAATGAAAGCGTGTTTTCAGAAAGCGGCGAACTCTCGTGGATGACGCAATCCATCCAGATGGCCACCCACACCCAGATGGGAGGAGGCGGCGGCCTGTTCGGCGTTTTCAAGCGCATGGCCGGAGGCGGCAGTATCTTTATGACCGAGTACCGCGCCTGGCAGTATCCCGGCGAGGTGGCGTTCGCCACCAAGGTACCGGGGCACATTGTGCCGGTGCAACTCGGGCAGGGCTATGAATACATGGTCCACCGCCACGGCTTCCTGTGCGCCACGCCCCAGGTATCGATCAGCGTGGGATTTCAGCAGTCCCTGGGAGCGGGCATTTTTGGCGGCGACGGCTTTCTGCTGCAAAAGTTGAGCGGCTACGGAACCGCGTGGCTCGAACTCTCGGGCGAACTGATCATGAAGGATCTCGCGCCGGGCGAGATGCTGCGCGTCCATCCGGGCCACGTCGGGGCGTTCATGTCGACCGTCTCCTTCCAGATCACCACCGTGCCCGGCATCAAGAACATGATCTTCGGCGGCGACGGCATCTTCCTGGCGCAGTTGGTGGGGCCGGGCCGCATCTGGCTGCAGACACTCCCGCTGTCCCGGCTGGCCCACAAAATCGGCGAGTACCTGCCGCATTCGGGCCGCGAGGTTCCGCAAACCGCCGGCGCCGGTTTACTCGGCGGCATTGTCGGTTCCATCCTCAGCGGGGGCGAGTAATCTCTCCGGATCAGCGCCAAATTCTTAAACCCGCATCTTACCGTACTCAGGGGTGATTCGACACTTGCAGGAAACCAGCGCATGACCCTATTTATCCGCTCTTCGCGGAGTCTTCGCAGCGACATCACCTTTGCCTTTGCCCTGGCCCTGGCCTGTTACGTAGCGTGGCTGCTGCGCAGCGTGCTGGTGCTGCTTTATGTCAGCGCGTTGTTTGCGGTGGTGCTTCAGCCGCTGGTGCAGTTCGTCGGCAACCTGCGCATTGGGCGCTTCCAGCCCTTCCGGCACGTGGCCATTTTCATTCTTCTCCTCGTAGTCCTGGGCGGCCTTGTCGCGTTTGGCTTTTTCGCCCTGCCTCCGGTGATTAAGGACCTGGAGGAATTCGGCAAGGAGATGCCCATACGCCTCCCCGGCATCATGGCCAAAGTGAGGCGTTTCCCGCTTGCCGACCAGGTCAACCTCAGCGATTTCGCCGACAAGGTCCAGGACTTCGCCGGCCACAGCGCCACGTACCTGCTGCTCTCCTTGAAAAACGGGGCAAGTTCGCTGTTCACCATCGCGATGGGACTCATCCTGACTATCTACTTCACGCTGGAAGGCGACATCGCGTATCGCTGGGTGCTCTCCCTTGTCCCGGCCAAAAGCCGTCCGCGCCTCGACATGACGCTGCGCAAGGCCGAAGTCCGCATGGGACGGTGGCTCATCGGGCAGGGCAGCCTCATGCTGATTCTGGGCCTGACCAGCACCGTCGTCTATGCGTCGCTGCACGTGCGCTACGCCTCGGCGCTCGGGGTGCTGACGGGCCTGCTGAACATCATCCCCGTGCTGGGTGCCGCCGTCTGCATCGTGCTGGCGCTGCTCGCCGCCGCCGTCGACTCCTGGGGCCGCGTACTCGGCGTGGGCATCTTCTACATCGTCTACCTCTGGTTGGAGAACTCCTTCCTCACCCCGCGCATCATGAAATCGAGCGTAGACCTGCCGGGATTGGCCATCATCGTTGCCCTGCTGCTGGGTTCGGAGATGCAGGGAGTGGTCGGAGCCCTGGTGTCGGTCCCAACCGCCGTCCTGGTCGCCGAACTCATCGATGAATACCTGGTATCGAGGGAGCCCGCTCCCGCGCTCTAATCACACCTCTGCGCTAACCCCACCCATAGACCACTTCCGTTCGAACTCATGCATCCCATTGGCGATACAGATGCGGCCTGGAAGCCGGCTGGACCTGTTGGCCGCTTTCTTTTCGAGGGATGCACATCCATGCAACGACGCAGGTTTCTTTCCTGTAGCACTGCCGCCTTGGCCGGCGCCGCTTCATTCAACGCGATCGCCCAGCAGGGCGGACTCCTGCCTGGAACCGAATCACAGACGGGATCGAAATCGGCGGCCGCCAGCATTCCCCGCGTGACTCATGCGGGCACATTGCGCGGGGAGATGCTCTACCGGCAACTAGGCTCGACCGGCGTGGAAGTTTCCGTGATCGGGTTGGGAGGCTCGCATCTGGGGCAGCCCGATGTGGGCGAAGAGGACGCCATCAAGCTGGTGCACGAAGCGCTGGATCGGGGAGTCAACTTTCTCGACAATTCGTGGGACTACAACGAGGGCCGCAGTGAGATGCGGGTGGGCAAGGCCCTGGCCCAGGGCGGCTATAGGCAGAAAGCGTTCGTGATGACCAAGATCGACGGACGCACCAAAGAGACCGCAACCAGCCAGATCGACGAGTCGCTGAAGCGGCTCAAGGTGGACCACGTCGATCTGCTCCAGCACCACGAGATCATCCGCTTCGACGATCCCGATCGCATCTTCGCCGAGGGCGGGGCCATGGAGGCGGTGGTGGCCGCCAGGCAGGCGGGCAAGGTCCGATTTATCGGCTACACGGGGCACAAAGACCCGCGCATTCATCTGTACATGCTGGAGGTGGCGGACCGTCACGGGTTCCACTTCGACACCGTGCAGATGCCGATCAACATCATGGACGCACACTTCCGAAGCTTCGCGCAGCTGGTGGTGCCGCAGGCGGTCATGCGGAACATCGGGGTGCTGGGAATGAAGTGCTTCGGAGGCGGCGTGATTCTCAAAAGCGGCGCCGTGCAGCCGATGGAGTGCCTCAACTACTCGCTCAACGTACCGGTGTCGGTGCTCATCACGGGAATCAATTCGGCCATGCTGCTGAACCAGGCCTTCGAGGCGGCCAAGAATTTCAAGCCAATGGATGAAGCGTCGATCGCTTCACTGGTTTCCAAATCGGAAGAAGCGGCGAGCGCGGGTAAGTACGAGTTGTTCAAGACAACCACCCACTTTGACTCCACCATCCGCCACCCGGATTGGCTGGGAGGCGATACCCCGGCGGTCCAGAAGCTGGCTCCGCAGTTGCCGGGATGAAGGCCGGCGGGATTCGGCAGAAATCCCCACAGACGAAGACCGTCCATGGGAAACCCACGAACCTTACGAGCCTGTGGTGTAAGTCCATTGAAAGGTCAAGACTTTAAATTTTCGGAAAAACTCCAGCGATGAAGGGTACGGGTTTCAGCCCGTACATTAACTTCAGCAAAATAAATGGGGCTTTAGTATCTGCGTGAGAACTGGACTCGGCGCCAACTTGCTAACTTGCTACGTCGCGAAAGCGACGCTAAAATGCCGATTTTGAATTCAACCGGTATTTCCGGATTCCCCCGCCAGTCAAAGTTAGTTTTCACGCACACACCTCAGCCCCCGAGAGACGCCGTTCATTCCCGTTCTTGCCCAAACTTGCTAGCATGAGTGCCAGACCAGCACCGGACGCGTTGCGGAAAAACGCGGCGTCGGCGGCTGCATCCTCCAACCGATACGGAAGTGCTTAGGCTCCGGTGATCCTCCCGGTCTTCAAAACCGGCGGTCGTCCTTCACGGGCGACGGTGTGTTCGACTCACACGCGCTTCCGCCAATCTCAAACCCTGACAACGAGAACGGAGCCAGCGGCCGCCTCAATCCCGGCAAAATATATCGCATCACGATATAATTGCTCTTGCGACCCGCCCCGAAAGCGCCCCTTCGCTTTCTCGTTTCGGGCCGCGTCTTGTTTTTAGAGAGAGGTCAACCCGCATGAGTTCTGCCGGCGTCAGTCAACCACGAAAATCCTGCCTGGAGGAACTTGGCGACTTCACCACGACGTTCCGAGTGATCCCGATTTCCCTGCTGGCGATCGGCATCGGCGTCATAAGTACGTTTGTTGCCTGGCTCTTGCTGAAGCTGATTGGCCTGATCACGAATATTGCCTACTACCATCGGTTCGACACAGCCTTCATTTCACCCGCCGGCAACCATCTCGGACTATACGCAGTGGCGGTTCCGGTTATCGGGTCGCTGATCATCGGCGTGATGGCTCGATACGGATCCGACCGCATTCGCGGCCATGGAATCCCCGAGGCGATCGAATCCATCCTCATGGACGGAAGCCGCGTGAAGCCGCGCCTGGCAGTCCTCAAGCCGGTTTCGGCGGCGGTCTCGATCGGCACTGGCGGCCCGTTCGGCGCTGAAGGCCCCATCATCATGACCGGCGGTGCGTTCGGCTCGATGATCGGCCAGTTCTTCCACCTCACCAGCACCGAGCGCAGAACCCTCCTCGTAGCCGGCGCAGCGGCCGGCATGTCCGCCACCTTCGCGGCGCCGCTGGCGTCGGTGCTCATCGGCGTTGAACTGCTGCTCTTCGAGTGGAAGCCGCGCAGCGCGATTCCCGTGGCCCTTGCCAGCGCCACCGCGTGCCTGGTGCGACGCTACATTCTCGGGTTGGGGCCCATCTTCCCGGTCCATTCGCACCCCGAATTCATCGGCGTATCAGGACTCGGAGGCTGCCTCGTGGCCGGGATCGCGGCCGGCGCGCTTTCAGCCCTGCTCACGCTCGGCGTCTATGCGGCTGAGGACCTGTTCCATAAGCTCCCCATTCACTGGATGTGGTGGCCCGCCATCGGCGGCCTGTTCGTTGGCTTGGGCGGCCTGATCTTTCCCCAGGCACTCGGAGTCGGTTACGACACCATCAAGCAACTGCTCCAGGGCGACGTTCCTCTGGCGGTCTTTGCCGGGGTGCTGCTGGTCAAGTCCGCCATCTGGATGGTTTCGCTCGGGTCAGGAACTTCAGGCGGCGTGCTGGCCCCGTTGCTGATGATGGGCGCGGCCCTGGGCGGAATTGAGGCCATTTTCCTACCCCACCTGGGAGTCGGTTTCTGGCCGCTGGTAAGCATGGGCGCCATTCTCGGCGGCACCATGCGTTCGCCGTTTACCGGCATCGTGTTCGCCCTGGAGCTGACCCATGACTTCAACATGCTCATGCCGCTGCTGGTGGCGTGCTTTGTCGCCCACCTGTTCACGGTGCTCACCCTCAAGCGCTCCATCCTCACTGAGAAGATCTCCCGCCGCGGGTACCACCTGAGCCGCGAATATTCGCTCGATCCCCTGGAAATCCTTTTCGTTCGCGAAGTCATGCGCACCAACGTCGTGGTTCTGCCCGAGGATGCCACGCTCGAAGAGGCCTACGGCCGCATCCGCTCGACCAGCAGTCCCAAGGGGCAGCATCTTTTCCCCGTCCTGGGGCCTGGTGACACGCTGGCGGGAGTGGTTACCCGCAATCAACTGGCCGACTTGCACGAACGAATGGCGGCCCGGGCCGGCTCGATCCGGCTAGCGGAAATTGCGACTCGCGAGCCCCAGGTGGCCTTCGCCGATGAGCCTTTGCGCAGGGTCGTGAATCGAATGGCGGAGTCGGGCTTTACTCGTTTTCCAGTACTCGATGCCGACGGAAGCGGCAGAATCGTGGGGATGGTATCGCTGAAAGACCTGCTGATGGCCCGGAGCCGCAACCTCGACGAGGAAAGAGCCCGCCAGCGGGTGCTGCGAATTCGCATGCCCTTCGGGCGCCGGAAGCCGGAAGAAAAAGTGGCCCTTACCAACCAGACCAATTTTCCCAGCGAAGTGCGGTAGGACCAGCGGCTGACGCAGAGCCGCTAGCTCGTCCCGACCTCCGAACCATCATTTGAGAGTGATGCCAAGAACCGTGTACGCGGGCACGTTGATCGAAGCGGTGTACGTCGTTCCCGTATCGGTGAGCTTGAGCGCTGTCTTGCTGATGGATTTGCCGCCGACGATCTGGTACAGCGTCGCGGATGGCGAACGAATGCCCAGGTTTTCAAGGCTCACAACGTCTGAATACGACTTCGAAGTCGGGTTCACAATGAGAATCGAATCCTGGCTCGGGGTGTAGAAAGCCAGTGCGGAAATGCCTCTTCCCGCAGGCGCCGAAGCGGCCGAGGCAGCCATATATCCGCCGTCGTTCATGCCTAGATAATTCGTCGAGGCCATCAACTGGTAGGCGTAGTACTGCGGATACGGAACTGGCGCGCCGGAAGTGTGGCTGCAGTCCATGTTGGCGTTCCAATCGCCCACCAGGCAAAAATAAGGCAGGCTGACTGCAGCATAGTAAGTGAGTTGCGCGGGCAGGTGCGGCGTTCCCGAGTACACCGTGTTCATCACGTCGCTGACATAGAGAGCGTTCCACACCGGCGAGTAGGTGGGATTGTTGCGGCAGCAGTCTTTTACAAAGGCCCAGTTCGTGTTGAACTCGTCGATGTAGATCGGCGTCGCGGAGGCATTCGGCTGCTTTCCTGCTGCAACTACACGCCTGGCCGCCGCATAGGTTGAAGCGGCGCCAATGGTCGGGTCCTGGGTAAGCGAATAGATTGATGCCGTGCCGTTATTCGTATCCCAGGCGGCATTGCTGTTGGCGGACCCGGCGAAGTACTGGTGATAGCTCACGAAATCGACATACGGAGCCGTAGCCGGGTCGGAAAGAAGCGCCTGGAACCACGTCGTGTTCATGTTGGACGCTGCCGGCCCGCCGACGCGAATGGTCGCGCCATCGGCGCGCGCTTGCTGCTTCATCAGCGGGGCCGCCGCGGCATAGAGGGCCTCGTAAGAAGCAAGCTTGTCCGTCGTTCCGCACATGCCGCCGGCATCCGGCTCATTCCAGATTTCGTAATCAGTCACCACGCCCGGAAAGGTCGCGTCCATGTGGGCAACGTAGGATTTTGCCAGCAACGCCCAGGCACTCGGGCTCGTGGGCGGTGCCTTGGATTTGTCCCCCGTGCAGGAATTGGGGTTGGGCTGAAGCCACGGTGGAGTCAGCAAAAGCTGCAGCAGAACGTGGAATCCCGCGGCTTTCAGCTTGGCGATCTGGGGATCGATGGCAGTCCAGTTGGGCTGCACGGTTGCGTAGACCTGGGGCAGGTTCGCGTAGGTGCGCGACAGCTTGAGCCCGGTGTTTGCGATTTGCTGCGGAACTCCCGCAACATACCACCAATCGACGTGATTGACACCGAGGATTCCGGTAGGAATGGCGAACTTGGTGTCGGTTCGGCCTCCAAAATCCACCGTGATCCCCGAGGAAACCGTGACCGCGGCCTTGCTGGTGTTTTGAGAGCTATCCGTCACTTGGACGGTATGGGTCCCCGCAGCGGCCGGGGCCGTGTAAACCCCGCCTGACGAGATGATCCCGACGGCATCGTTGCCACCGGCGACTCCGTCAACCGCCCAGCTGAGATTCGATGCGGCCATCCCGCACGACTGGCCCTGGAATGACTGTTGTGACGAAACCAGGACCGTGGCGGACGCGGGCAAAACCGTCAATCCGGGGGTGGTGGCCACGGTGACGCTGGTGGTTGCCGATGCCTTGGAATTGGCTTGGCTCACCGCTCCGATAGTGTGCTGGCCGGAAGCCGGGGGAGCCGTGTAGAGGCCGGTTGCACTCACCGTCCCCACGGCGGCATTTCCGCCCTTCACCGAGTCAACCGTCCAGCTCACGCCCGATCCGGTAACGTTCTTCAGCGTCGCCGTGAACTGCTGCCGCCCCGACAACCCGATGCAGGGTCCCTGCGGGACAAGGGAAAGGCTGGGTGTAGGCGTGGGAGTTGGAGTGGGGGTTGGAGTTGGAGTAGGAGTAGGAGTTGGAGTAGGAGTCGGGGTCGGGGTTGGGGTCGGAGTGGGTGTTGGTGTTGGCGTGGGAGTCGGGGTTGGCGTCGGCGTAGGTGTCGGTCCTGGACTGGGGCGCGCGGGGGACACAGCACTGAAAGTGTGATATTGAGCGCAGCCGGCGACAAGCACCAGCACGGCGGAGCATGCCCACGCCGCCACTATGCGTCGGGAAGGAGAGACAACAAGAGTTTTCGTCTGCTCGAATGACTTCGATGTTTTTTCTTGCATTTCAATGACGATCCGGGGCGGAATCCCCGATGGATCAAGGGGATACCTGGTAAGTTGCGCGAGAAGCGCAAAGCGATGCTTGGTCTATCGAAGAACATCACAATTTGATGAACTTTACAAGTCGATTGGGCAAAGTCGAGCATTCCTGGTTTTCAGCCGCATCACCACACTTCCCGCCTCACGCGCTTCCACTGCCAACGAATTCGTAACTTCCGGACCGCCTTCCGCGTCGAATGCTTGTGGTCGAAAAACTATCGTTGACAGCGGATCCCGCCGGCCTTCCGGTTGGCCAGGAGTCACGTACATCGGGCGAGCTAAGCCGCCGGTTCTTCATTTTTGGCGGAGCCGCAGTGGTCAGTGGAGCGGCTTTCTGGGGTCTTCGGCACTTCACCGTTGCCCCCGCGCGACCTCTCGCGCCCGGCCAGGGACCCAGGGCCGTGACCGTGATGCGCTTTTCGCCCGATGGCGAGGCGGTGGGCGAAACCACCGGCCCGCGCCTGGTTCGCAGCGACGACGAATGGCGCAAGCGCCTCGGACCCGATGCTTACCGGGTCATGCGCCTGGCGGACACCGAGCGCCCGTTTACGGGAGCCTTGCTGCACGAGGAACGGCGCGGCATGTTCCGTTGCGCGGCCTGCGAACTGGACCTGTTCAGTTCCAGGGCCAAGTTCGACTCCGGAACCGGCTGGCCCAGCTTCTGGGAGCCAATCGCCCCGGAAAATATCCGCGAAAGCCCGGACGGCAGCCTCATGGTGGTTCGAACCGCCGTTTCGTGCCGCGTGTGCGACGGCCATCTGGGCCACGTCTTCACCGACGGCCCCAAACCCACTGGCCTGCGCTACTGCATCAATTCTCTGGCCCTCAAGTTTGTGGCAGCCTGAGCGCAGCCGACGGGTGCCGCACCCACCGTGGAATCATCCCGGGCTTTCAGCCACCGGCGGGCTTCATCGGCACATTGAGAATTCCATACGACGCCAGGAGGCCGATCCATGCCTCTGAAACTGTGCCGCTCCAGGTCTCAACCTGGCCCGGCACGATCGAATCTTCCTTCAGCTTTCCGGTGAAGGGCGGCCCAAACCTGTCCAGGCGTTTGATGGCCTCGGCCACCGCGGGCCGATCGCCGGCCATGCCCGCCAGGGCGGCAAGCATCAGGTAGAGGTAGGGAGTGCACGGATCAATGTGATCCCGAAATCCCTCCAGGGTCTTGCGGCTGGCGGCTGGATTCGCCGACACCGATTGGTTCCAAAGACGAAGAAGGATCTCGCCATAGTATCGGCGGTTCACCGCATCCAGTCCCCAGGCTTCGCGGAAGACCTCGCTGGACTGCAGGTCGCTCGATGGAAAGATGCCTGCGTTGGAGCATTTCACGCACGGATTCAGAGCGTAGAAATTGATGCCGGAAACCAGCCATTTCTCCGCCTGCTGGGGAATGGACTCGAACCGGCAAGCCGCGGCTACCGCTTTCAGATTCCTGGCTTCGATATACGCATTCGCCATAATCGTGGAACTGAACAGGAGCAGGATGGTCTTGGTCCCGTCGGCAGTCGAGACCGAATAAGAGTGGCCCTGCTGAGGAAACACCAGGTAAAAAATGAAATCCGGCTTCGAGCCGCCCTGAACGAATGCATCGTGCCTTTTCCGGATCTCCTTGTGGTAGTTCAGCGCGTCCTCGGCGCTCAGGATCAGGCGGGGACAATTGACGGCGGGAGGGGTTGGTTTGGCTTGCTCGCCCGGTGGATTTGGCGCGGCACCGGGCTTGGCCACCGATGGCGGCGCGTCGCTTCGCAAACCGAGAGAAGTGAGGCTGGAGTCTTCGCTCTTATCGGCCTTGGATTTGAACCGGTCGAACATGTTTGCCTCCGGTTCGAGCATAATGCGTGAGCGGAATGCGGCGTGGCAAGAAATTTCCCAGGGCGAATCCGATTCTGGGCTATGATTCCGGTTCGGCAAGGAGAGGAGGTTGGATGAACTTGAAGGATGGTTCATCGGTAGTGGAACATGGGCCCGACGCCGATCTGGAGATCAAAACCGGGGGGTCAGGCGGCGGGGAGAACGAGATTCGTTGTCCGGTTTGCGCATGGAGTCCGCAGGCCGAGGATCGCTGGAGTTGCAGTTGCGGCCACAGCTGGAACACCTTTGAAACCGGCGGCGTATGCCCGAACTGCATGCTCAAATGGGCCTACACGCAGTGCCGGCAATGCGCGCTATGGTCCGTTCACTCGGACTGGTACCGGTACAAGTAACGCCGCCCTCAGCTCGAGAAAGTCACTGGAACTCGCGGCCACTCCGGCAGCGGCAGCCGGCTGGGCTCGTCATCGGGTGCCTCAACCAGGGCGTCGAACAGCGCTGCGAACATTCCCCTGCGCCCGGCCAGCTTCTCGTGGCGCGAGCGGAGAAACTTCAATCGGAAGGGCGAGGTGCTTTCGAGCTCGCCGAGGAACGGGCCAGTGAAATACTCGCGCGCGTCCGCCACCGCTTCGACGATCAGGGACCGCCAGCTCATGCGCAGCAGCCCCCTCAGGGTGGGAGTCGCGTGGGGCAGTTCGTCCATCCCGGCAGCCACCGTGTCGCAGAAAACCAAAAGTTGATTCACCAGCGCGTCGAGCGGCTCGCGCCGTCGAACCGCCCGCGTAAACAGCGTGGCCGAGTCGCGGCGCAAATCGTCGCGCAGATCCTGCAGATCGTCGCCGAGCTGCAGCAGGACACCCCAATCGAACGCAAACCGGCTCTCCGCTTCGTTGAGAGTGCCGCGGGCCAGGAAGGCGTCTGCCAGCACCGACGAGCCGCCCTTCTCGCAGCTGATTTCGAGCACATCGGCATCGCTTGACCGGCCTCCGTTTTTGAGTTGGGCGATGCTGCGCTCCTGCGCCGAGTGGATGGCGAGAAGGCTGTCAAACACCTGGGTGTATAGCTGGCGCGGATATTCCCCTTCCACCAGCGAAACCAGCGTCCACAGTGCGCCCTCACGTTCGTTCAGGGGCTGCGCAAGCTCCCCCCGCAACCGCTCCCGGAAGCGCGCGCTGAACCTTGACTTGGCTTCGGCTGGGACATCGGCGCAGTCGATGTAGTTGTCGGTATAGGGATACATCAGGCTGTAGGCCAGGATCGAGGGGGTCAGCTCGGTCCGGCGCCCGAGCAGAGCCTGCAGGCCACCCGCGGTCCAGGCATTGCGGCAGGCTTGCACGATATCCGTCTTGCTCATGGTGGGATCGAAGCGCTGCGCCCAGCGGCCGAGTTCGGTGCCTACAGGCAGAAAATCCTGAGTGATCATCTGGACCGCGTCATCTTCGAGGCCCAGGGCGGTCGTGGCAAAGCGGCCGAACACTCCCATGATCCGGTCTTGCGCGGCAGTTCGCGCCGCCCTGGTTCGCGGTCGGTGCTTGAGTTCCCTCTCCACCGAACGGATGCCGTCGTCGTAGGCGTTCTCGCGCTTCCCTTGCTCGGATGGGGTGAACTGAGGGACGGCGGCCGGGTCCTGCGCGCCGGAGGCAATCCAGAGATCGAGGGTCCGCTCAACGTGCGGTCTCAACCAGGGCGTGCAGTCAGCGTGCGGCATGCTGACGATGGGTACGCAGGGGCGGGAGGCGGGGTTCCCCAAGCATCACCCTGCGCCCACCCAGCCCTGGTGCAAAGAGCATCCCGGTCCCCATTTCCCCCTTCGGGAACCAACGCGGTAAATGCTGCGTACATCACGGCATGCAGTGTGTTGGTACATTAAGCTGGAGCATGGTAGGGCTGGTGGCGCCGCCGAAACCGGCGAAGCGCGGCATCGACCCCCCCGGCCGGGATGATTCCGGCCACGGCGGGACGAGGCAGCAGCCGGCATCTGCCGCAATCCCCGCCAGCGGTGCTGGACGCTCGCTGGGCGAGGACGCCCGCGGCGCCCAGGCAAGCCGATTCGCGCGCGGGGAGGTAAGACCGCTGGAAGTCGACTGGTCCCAAATTGTCTCCCGCTGCATGAACGGGGATTCCGGCGCATGGGCCGAGCTGGTCCGTGAGCACCATCGGAGAGTGTACGGGCTCTGCTATCGCTTTACGGGCTCGGCCGCCGACGCGGAAGACCTGACCCAGGATGTGTTCCTGAAAATCTATTCGAATCTGTCCAGTTTCGACACCGGAAGGGGCAGCCTGCAGGTGTGGATCACCACCATGACCCGCAACCTGCTGGTCGACAACTTCCGCCGCACCAGGAACCAGCGCGCGACGAGTTCTCTCGACGATGGATGGGATCAGACCGAAGAGCTGAAGCCGGTGGACCGGCTGACCGCCCACGGTCCTTCTCCGCACGAGCTCGCCGCTCACAAAGAGCTTGAAAAGATGGTGCAGAATGCGCTATCACATGTCTCCGTGGAGTTGCGCGAAGCCGTCATATTACGAGACTTGCAGGATATGGATTACAAGGAAATCGCCCAGGTGCTGGGCATCCCCGAAGGGACCGTCAAGTCCCGCATCAGCCGTGGCCGCGCGGAACTTGCGCGCCTGCTGGAACGTAATAAACGGGAGGTGATGTAAATGCCCGAGCGCACAAACATTCCGAGCTCTCCCGCCTGCGGGCAGTGGGAGACCCTCTTGGCCGAGGCCCTCGATGGGCTGCTGCGCCCCGAGGACGAGGCGACCTTCAGCTCCCACATGGCCTCCTGCGCCAATTGCACCACCTTGTTTGAAGAAGCCCGGCAGGGCCGGGAATGGTTGGAGTTTCTGTCCTCGGAACCAGAAGTGCCCGCCGGTCTGCTCGATAAATTGCTCGCGCAGACAGGTCCCGGACAGGTGGCGGGCTTCGGGCTGGCGACCAGCGCCGGCAACGTGCTTCCCGTTACTCCGGCATGGCAGCGTCCCGGCTTCATGGCCCGCATCCGCCGCTTTGCCGAGCCGCGGCTGTTGATGACAGCCGCCATGGCCTTCTTCTCGATCGCCTTGACGCTCAACCTCACCGGGGTCCGCCTGAGCCGCATCCGGCTTTCCGATCTCAAGCCCACCTCGATGCGCATGTACGTGGAGCGGCAGTTCACTACCGCCTCGACTCCCATCATTCGCTACTACGATCACTTGCGGTTCGTGTACGAAGTGCAATCCCGGATGCGGGAGCTGCGCCGCACCACCACCCAGAACACCCCGGATACGCAGCAGCAGAAAAAGCAGCCTGCCGGCCCCGGCGAGTCGAAACAGAATCAGAAGGACGGCGGATCCCGTGTAGATCCGCCCCAGCAGTCGGGACCCATCCTGAACGATTCAATTGATTACCTGGAGACAGCGCTTTCACATAACCGGCCCGCGCATTCCGGCGGCTCCGCGAAAGAAAGACGGGGAAGGAGCACAGTATGGACTGCGTCAATCACAGCGGTGTGACCGCTACCGCCTTTTGCCAGAATTGCGGCAAGGCGCTTTGCCCCAACTGCGTGCGTCACGGCGCGGGGGGACAGATCCTTTGCGAACCGTGCTGGGTGGCCTGGCAGAATGTACCGCCGAATCCGTTTATCGCTCCTCCCGCGGGGGGACCGAATCCATCGGCCGCCGCGGTCCTGGGACTCATTCCCGGCGTCGGCGCCATGTACAACGGGCAATATTTCAAGGGACTGATCCACGTCGTGATCTTCGTCGTGATCATCAGCATTACGACCCACTACGGGCTCTTCGGGCTGTTCATTCCTGCCTGGGTCCTGTACCAGTCGTTTGAGGCATTCCACACCGCCAAGGCCATCCGCGACGGTCAGCCGATTCCCGATCCGCTGGGACTGAACGAAGTCGGCAACTGGCTCAACCTGGGATCGAAGCCGCCGTACCCGGCGCAACCAGGCGCGGCCGCGCCGGTGAATCCAGGCGCCGCAAACCCCGGGCCCGGGAGTCCCGGTCCAGCTGCCGGTTATACGCCCCCCTATGGAACTCCGTACCAGGCCCCCTACCAGGCTCCGGCGTATCAGGCTCCGCCCTACCAGGCTCCGCCGTTCACGCCGGTGGCCGGGATGCCGGACCCGGGCGTTCCCGTTCCTCCGCCGGCCTACTGGCGGCGCAAGGAACCCATCGGCGCCATCGTTCTCATCGGGCTCGGGCTGCTGTTCCTGATCGGGCAGCTGGACGATATCGGCGGACGCATCTTTGAGTTCGCCTGGCCGCTGCTGCTGATCGGGCTGGGCGTTTGGCTGGTGGTTCGCCGCATGGGCGATAACCGAGGAGGATCCCGATGAACCGCTATATGTTGATTCGCCGCCTGCGCGGCCCCGCGTTCCTCCTGCTCCTGGGCATCATTGCGCTGCTGCACCAGACAGGGGTGGTCTATCATTTCTGGCACCTGTTCTGGCCGCTGGCGCTCATTCTCTGGGGAGTCCTGTTGCTGGCCGAACGCGCCGCGCTGGAGATGGAAGGCTACCAGCAGATCTATCCGGAAGCTTCGTATCCGGGCGGCCCCTATGCGCAGGGCCCCGGTGTTGGGACCGCGCCGGTGCCGGCCCCTCCGGGCACGTCGATCGTGCCCGCCAACAGCGATGATGTGGAACGCGGCAACGGGGGACAGTCATGAGCAGCACACCTCCTTACACTCCTCCCGGGGGCGGCATGCCGCCCCCTTACGATCCGCGCACGCAATGGAAGGTGTATCGCGAGCAGCAGCGGGCCGCATGGCGCGCGCAGCGCGACGCGTTGCGCGCCCAGCGCCAGTCGTGGAAGGGCGCCTACGGCTATGGTCCGCGGGTTCCGTCTCTGGTGGGCCCCGTCATCCTCATCGGCGTGGGAATTGTCGCCCTGCTCATGCTTACCGGGCACATCGACGCCAGCGAGTTCTGGTCCTGGTATGGCCGCTGGTGGCCGCTTCTGCTGATCGGCGCCGGCGTGGCCATGCTGGGCGAGTGGGCGCTGGACATGAAGCGCCAGACCCCGGTGCGTCGCGGCGGCAACTTTGTGGGAATCCTCATCGTGCTGGCCCTGGTCGGCGTGTTCGCGGCCTGGGGGCACGAATGGTGGGGACCGATGCGCGCCCAGTGGGGCGATCATGGCGACGACTTCTTCAACATGCTCGGCCGGCCGCAGCACGACCAGGACCAGCAGGTACTGAATACGCAGATTCCCGCCAATGCCACCATCGAAATCCAGAATCCCCGCGGCGATGTCAGCATTACCGCCGGCGATTCCAACACCATCCAGGTGCAGGCCCACCAGGTGGCCTATGCCGACTCGGACGACAAGGCCAGAAAGATCTTCGAGTCGGAAGCGGCGCATGTGACGGTGAGCGGCAACGCGGTGCTGTTGAAGTCGGAAGGCAACAGCAGCGGCCGGGTCAACCTGACCGTCGCGCTCCCCAAGTCGGCGAGGGTGACGGTGAATGCCGGTCGCGGTGACGTTACCGCGGCGGGTCTCGGCGCCGGGGCCAACATTACCGCCGGTCATGGCGATATCCATCTCAACACCATCGCCGGCTCGGTACAGGTTCACTTCTCTACCGACAAGGGTGATTTTTCCGCTCACCAGGTCGACGGCGACATTACCGCCGACGGCCGCTGTAACGACCTCACCCTCTCTGAAATCAAGGGCAAGGTTGTCCTCAACGGCGACATCTTCGGCGAAGCCCACATGGAGAATCTCGCCGGCCCTGTTCACCTCCACACGTCCGTCACCGATCTCGAGTTAGGCAGCCTCCCGGGCGACATGACCCTCAACGACGAAGACCTGCGCGTCACCGAAGCCAAGGGCCAGGTGCGCGTGTCCACTCACTCGAAGAATGTCGACCTGAGCCAGATCTACGGCGACATCAACGTGGAAGACCGCGACGGCAACATCTCCATCGAGCCCGCCGGTCCGTACGCCGTAGAAGCCAAGAGCAACAGCGGCAAGGGCGACCTCGAGTTGACGCTGCCTCCCAACGCTTCGGCGAACGTGAACGCCTATACCCACAACGGCGACATTCTGTCGGATTACCCCGTGTCGATGCCCGAAGGGGAAAGCAAGAGAGTAGCCTTCACCGTGGGCTCGGGTACCACCAAGATCAACCTCAGCACCGACGTCGGCGATGTGCGCATCAAGAAGGGGTCGGGCTTCCCGTCGGAGCCGTCGGTTTCCTCGAATCCGCCCCGGCCCCCCGCGCCGCCCAACGCTCCTCATCTGAAAGCGCCCAAGACGCCAGTGGAACCGGTAACGCAGTAAAGCAGGGAACAAGGGACCAAAAAGCACAAGAAGCCGCAATCACAACAAATGAGGGCGCGGAAGGAACATCCCCATCCGCGCCCGGTTTGTTCTGATTCACTTGTTTCCTTGTTCCCTCGGTCCCTTGGTTCCCGCCTTACTCCGTTCGCAGCGCCTGCATCGGATCCAATCGCGAAGCGCGCCAAGCCGGCACGAGACACGCCAACGCGGCCACTATCAGCAGCGTACCGGCAACCGCAGCAAACACAATCGGATCGAGCGGCCTCGTCTCGAACAGCATGCTGCGGATGAGACGCACCACTGCGGCTCCCGCCGGCAGTCCCAGTAGCAGGCCCAGCAGCGCCGGCCGCAATCCGTCCACCAGCATCAATCCCAGAACCGATTCGCGCCGCGCCCCCAGCGCAATGCGGATGCCAATCTCCCCGGTACGCTGCGTAACCAGATAAGCGAGCACCCCATACAGTCCCGCGCCCGCCAGCACCAGGGCGATTCCCGCAAAGCCCAGCACCAGGATCGAATCGAACTGCGAATCGATCGCCGACTTGCTCAGCGACTCGCGCAGTGTCATCACTTCGGAAACGGGCAGATCGGGGTCGAGTTGGTTGACAATCTTTTCTACGGGCATGGCCAGCGCATCCACATTGCGCTCCGAACGAACAACGATGGTGGCCACGCTGTAATCATTGCCGTAGATCGGCCAAAACAAGGTCGGCGAAGGAGGCAACGACGGGTGCCAGCGAGTGTCCCCAACCACGCCAATCACCTCCACCACCTCACCGCTGAAGTCGCTGGTGAGATGCTTGCCCAACGGATCCTCTTTGGGAAAGAACGCTCGCGCCGCGGCCTGGCTGATAACGGCCACATGGGAGCGCTCCATGCGCTCGCCGGTGGTGAAGATGCGGCCGCGGACCAGCGGAATTCCAATCGCCCCGAAGTATCCCGGATCCGCGCCTCGCACCATCATGTCCACGTCCTGGCCCTTGGCGTGCGGATGCTCGACCACGTGCATCAGGTGATCGCCGCCCCAGCCTTCGCCCGGAGCCCGGCTTACCAGCCCGGCGGACTGCACCCCGGGCACGGCGCGGACCCGTCCGATCAGATCTTCAAAAAAAGCTACCCACTGCTCGGGCTTCTTGTAGCGCGCCTCGGGAAGACTGATGCGCATGGTCAGCACATTTTCGACCGGCACCCCAAGATCGGCATTGCGCAGCCGCTGATAGCTTTTGATGAGCAGGCCGGCGCCCACCAGCAGGACCACCGTGAGGCCGACCTCGATCACCAGCAGGGTGCGGCGAAGGCCGGCTTTGGCGCGACCCTGGCTCTGCGCGCGCGACGATTCCTGCAGTGTGGACAGGATCTTTTTGCTCGCGAAGCTCAGGGTGGAGACAAGGCCGGCAAACAGCGTGCACAAGGCGACGGCGCCCAGGGCGAACGCCAGCACCGCGCCGTCGATGTGAATCGATTCCACTCGATGCATGTCCTGCCGGGCGTGCACCAGCCACTGTAAGGCGCCCCATGCCAGCAGAAGCCCGAGCGCCCCGCCGCCCAGGGAGAGAAGCAGGCTTTCGATAATCCGCTCCCGGGCCAGCCGCAGCAGGCCGCCGCCCAGCGCGCTGCGAATAGCCAGTTCGCGGGCGCGCGCCGCGGTGCGCGCCACCAGCAGGCTGGCCACGTTCATGCAGGCGATCAGGAGCACGCATCCCGTCGCGCCGAGCAGCGCAAACAGCGGCGTCTTGTACCCATACACAGCGTCGTCAAGCATCGACAGGGCGGAAATGGAATTGTGAACCGACGGCTTGGGATGCGCTGCCACGATCTGCGTCTGCACTGCCTTGAGTCGCTCCACCAGCGCGGGCAAGGTGGTTCCATGCAGTAGCCGCGCGCTCACCATGAACTCGTGATCCTCATAGGTCTGCAGGAGCGGCGGCGGCGCTTCATGGTTCAGCGCCGTCCACACCTGCAGAGGATCTCCCGTCATCTTGCTCAAATAGACAAACGATTCCGGCAGCACGCCGATCACCGCGAAGGGCCGGGCATCCAGCCAGATGGTTTTGCCCACGATGCTGGCATCGCCCCCGTAGCGCCGTTTCCAGAAGGGATAGCTGAGCACAACTGTGGCCGTAGCACCGGGGCGATCGTCGTCCGCGGAAAACGTGCGGCCAAGAATGGGCTGCACCCCAAGCGTCGTAAAGAAGTTCCCCGAGCACCACGCGGCATTGATCATCTCCGGCATCTTGCCGCCCTCGGCGGACAGGTTGTAACCCTGCCACGGCGAAAGGAACGTCATCTCGACCATGCCGCGCGTGGCCTGCTCCCAGTCCTTCATGCTGCCGGCATCGACGGGCAGATAGGGGCTCCATTGCGGGTGGTTGCCGCCGTAATCGGCTTCATAGATGGTCACCAGCTGGCTCGGGTCGCGATAGGGCAATGGCTTGAGCACTACACTGCGAACCACCGTGAACAGTGCAACGTTCGCGCCGATGCCCAGGGCCATCACGAGAATAGCGATCACCGCAAATCCCGGAGTGCGCAGCAGCGTGCGCGCCGAGTAGCGTACGTCGTGCAGCAACGACTCGAGCCAGGTCCAGCTCCAGGTGGAGCGCGCCTGTTCACGCAGGACTACCGGATTGCCGAACGTGCGCATCGCCGCGCAGCGCGCTTCGTCCGCGCTCATCCCGGCGGCGACGTTCTCGGCGATCTGGCGCTCGACGTGGAAGAGCAGTTCGTCGTCGAGCTGCGTGCCCGCCCTCCGGCGGCCAAATACCATTCCCACTTTCATGGTGACAAGATCGAACCACCGCATACCTTCGGCTCCTGGCTTCTGATGCCTAATCCCTGATGCCTGTTCCCTATTCCTTGGTCCCTTGTTCCCTTGGTCCCTTGGTCCCTTAGTCCCTTGGTCCCTTGTTCCCTTTGTCCCTCGGTCCCTTGCTCCCTTGTTCCCTTTGTCCCTTAGTCCCTGCTTTACTCCGTCCGCAGCGCCTCCACCGGATCCACTCGCGAAGCACGCCACGCGGGAATCAGGCAGGCCACTGCCGCTACCAGCATTAACGTCGCGGAGACGCCCGCGAAGACCATCGGATCGAGCGGCTCCGTCTCATAAAGCATCTCGCGCATCAGCCGCGAAGCTTCAACGCCGCCGGCGAGCCCCAGCGCCAATCCCATCAGAGCGGGCCGCAGCCCGTCCGACAGCATCTTGCCCAATACCTGCTTGCGCCGGGCGCCGAGTGCGAGGCGAATGCCGATCTCGCTGGTTCGCTGCGCGGCAATGTAGGACAGCACTCCGAACAGCCCCACAGCGGCCAGCAGCAACGAGAGCGCGGCAAAACCCGTCAGCAGGGTTGTATTGAAACTCTGGTCCAGCGTCGATTGGCCCAGCAACTGATTCATCGTCAGCACATCGGCGACGGAGAGATCGTGATCGAGTCCCTGAATGACGCGCTGGACGGGCAGGGCCAGCTGCTCCACGTCGCGGCCGGAGCGGATCACCAGCGTTCCGTAGTTCTCTCGTCCCTCGTGATACGGCAGGTACTTCACGGGCATCGGCTCGGAGCCCACTTCATGGCGAGTATCGCCCACGATGCCCACGATCGTGTAGGTCTTGTCGTTGGTCTTGATGTGCTTTCCCAGCGACTCCTCGCCCGGGAAAAATTTCTTCGCGACGCTCTCGCTGATGACGATTTCGATGGCCTGGTCGAGGCGAAGGCTGTCGTTGAACGTGCGCCCGCGCAGAATCGGAATGCCCATTGCGGCGAAGTAGCTCGCATCCGCGGTGCGATTCAGGCCATCGAGATCGGTGCCCCTGGGAAGGGGAGGATGTTCGACGATGGTAAAGCCGCTGTCTTCCCACCATCCCTGTCCGGGCACGGCGGTCACCAGCCCTGCCGCGGTCACTCCCGGCAATGCTCGGACGCGCGCCAGCAGCGCGTCGAAGAACGCCGCCGGAGCCGGCCCGGGAGTTTTGTAGCGCGCTCGGGGAACGCCCACGCGCATGGTGAGTACGTTGTCCGTGGCGCAGCCCATGTCGGCCGATCGCAGGCGTTCGTAGCTTTTCAGAAGCAGTCCGGCGCCGATCAGCAGCACCACCGTGAGCCCCACTTCAAGGGTCAGCAGCACGCGGCGCAGCGTAGCCCGCGACTGGCCGCCGATCGACGACCGCGACGATTCGTGCAGCGTGGCCAGCAATTGCCGATCGCGAACCGTGAGTGCCGAGATCAAGCCAGCGAACAACGCGCACAGAACAATAACGCCGATCGTGAACGCGGCAACCACGCCGTCGACGTGAATGCTCTCGATGCGGCTCATGTCATGGCGCGTCTGCTTCAACCACTGGAGAGCGGCGAATGCGAGCGCGAGCCCCAGCGTGCCCCCCGCCGCGGACAGCAGCAGGCTCTCCATCAGCCGTTCCCGCAGAAGGCGCAGGCGGCCGCCGCCGAGAGCGGTGCGGATCGCAAGTTCGCGCCGCCTCGCGGCCGCACGGGCCACCAGCAGATTGGCGATATTCATGCACGCGATCAGCAGCAGGCAGCCGGTGGCTCCCAGAAGGACATACAACGGGCGCTTGAGATCACCCACCATGTGTTCGAGCAGTGGCCGGATGTTCGCGGCCTGCATCACGTTCGGCGTGTCGAGATGAGTATCGTGAACTCTGCGCGAGATCACGCTCAGGTCGGCGACGGCCCGCTGCTCCGATACGCCCGGCTTCAATCGGCCCACAACCCGAAACATGTGGTTGTCGATCATGGCCATGATCGCCGGCGGCTTTTCATGGTAAACGGGGGTCCAGAGCTGCATGTGAGGTTCAGGAAAAGCGAACCACTCCGGCATGACGCCGATCACCGTGTAAGGTTTCGCGTCCATGTAGACGGTCTGGTTGAGAATCGCGGGATTGAGACCGAACCGCCGCTTCCACAGGCTATAGCTCAGGATGGCGGTCCCATTCGCGGAAGGCGCGTCATCGCCCGCGGTGAAATCGCGCCCCAATGCCGGCTGAACCCCCAGAGTCGTTAACAAATTCCACGAGATCTGTGCGCCTCGCAGGCTCTCCGCGACTTGTCCGCCTGACGCCGAGAGAGTGTAGTCGTTGGCCTGCACCAGGGCGAGACTGCTGAAACTCGTATTGAGCTTCTTCCACTCCGCGTAGACTCCGCCGGAGACGATGTTGTACGGATCGGTCTGCAGATTTCTCTCGTACAGCATCATCAGCCGGTCGGAATCTTTGAACGGCAGCGGCTTTAGAAGCACGCCCCGCACCACCGTAAACAGCGCCACGTTGGCGCCGATTCCCAGCGCCATCACGAGAACCGCGATGATGGCAAACCCCGGCGTGCGGCGAAGCGTGCGCACCCCGTAACGGACATCGCGAACCAACTGGTCGGCGCCGTGCCAGCTCCATTTGGCCCGGGCTTCCTCGCGCAGCAGGGCGGGATTGCCAAACGCGCGCAGCGCCGCAAACCGCGCTTCTTCCCCGCTCATCCCGGCGGCCATGTTCTCGGCGATCTGGCGCTCGAGATGAAAGCGAAGCTCATCATCCAAATGCGCCGCCGCCGCTCGCCGCCCCGTCAGCATCGCGAGTTTCATGGCAAAAACATCGAACCACCGCATCGTCTAGCTCCTGGTCCCTTGGTCCCTCGGTCCCTTGGTCCCTCGTTCCCTTGGTCCCTCATTCCCTCATTCCCTCAGTCCCTCATTCCCGGTCCCTCGGTCCCTTGGTCCCTGCTTTTCTCACGCTTCCGTTATCACCAGGTTGATCGCGGACGACAGGCGGCTCCAGTTGGCCGTTTCTTTTTCCAGCTGCGCTCGTCCGGCATTGGTCAGCGCATAAAACTTTGCCTGGCGGCCGGTTTCGCTTTCCGCCCATTTGGCCTCGATCCACGCCTGCTGCTCGAGCCGGTGCAGAGCGGGATAGAGAGACCCCTGCTGCACCTGCAACACTTCCCGCGAAACCTGCTGGATGCGTTTGGCAATGGCCCAGCCATGCATCGGCTCAAGTGAAATTGTTTTCAGAATAAGAAGGTCAAGCGTGCCCTGGACGAGATCGTTCGGTTTCCCCATACCTAGACTATCTACAACATTCGATTGTAGACCGTCAAGGTATCAGTGACGATTTGATCCCGGCCCCAAACCGGCAAGAGTCACAACCCCGGCAAACGGCCCCGCAATTTGCGATTTGTCTTGGCGCAGCGAGCCAATTCCGTTGTATGCTCCAGTTCGCAAGGGAGATTGTGCGCCATGATCAGTTCACCCGTCCGTGTCATCACCGTCGAACGCGAATATGGCTCCCGCGGCGGTGAGTTTGCCCACGATCTTGCCGCCCGGCTGGGATGGCGGCTGCTCGATTCGGAACTGTTGACGGCCGCGGCGCGCAAGGCCTGCGTGCCCGAGGAGATGGCCTCGAAGTTCGATGACCGGCTCGACCCCTGGTACTACCGCTACGGCAAGGTGTTCTGGCAGGACCAGCTCTATTCCACCGCCACGCTGCCCGAGGAACAAGTCTTCAATTGCGAGCGGATGTACGCGCTCATCAAGCAGGAGGTTCTCGACCAGGCGAAGGTGGGCAACTGTGTGATCGTCGGTCGTGGAGGGGCCTGTGCCCTGGCTGGAAAGCCGGGCTGCTTCCATGTCTTCGTGTATGCCACCATGGCCGCCAAGCGCGCATGGTTCACCCAGACCTTTCCCGACCGCGCCATGCATGCCGACCAGGAACTGGTGGCGCACGACAAGCGCCGGGCCGCGGCCATCAAGCAGTATTACCAGCAGGAGTGGTGCGCGCGCGGCCTCTATCACATGCTTCTGAACTCGTGCATCGGGTTCGAACCCATGATTGCGGCGGTGCAGGGAGCCATCAACGCCCGCGCTGCGGCCCCCCAGGCCATGGCCGGCTGAGCCTGGCAATTTCAGTTTTTCCGGGCCATTGCCGAAACAATGATTCAGCCGTTGTCGCTCAAAAAAGAGCACCGGGAAAGCCTCGCAAATTTCTTCCCATTTCCGTGCCGTCGTGGAGAGGCCACGTCAGCCTTCGGTGCGGTTTGATCTCCTGAATTACCGATTCCGGCAAGCGGGTAAATTTGAAAAATTGCGCCGATGCAATTTCGCAGGAAAACGTTGGACAAAATCAAAAACGAAAAGCATCCCTACGCCAAAAGGCTGCTTCTACATCAGGGAGCCGAGGGTCTTTCCTTCCTTTCATCTATTTCATTCCCGAGGGGTAGTTGCTGTGAGAGTCTTGATGGTCGGAGCGACCGGCAGGTATGCGCACCATGTCTTGCCGGAGCTCAAACAAAGAGGTGTCAAAGTCAGGGCGCTGGTCCGGAGCCGCGACAGTGAGAAAAAGGCTCGTGAATCCGGGGCGGACGAAACGGCAATCGGTGATCTCGCCGATCCGCGCGGATTGATTTCCGCCGCCGTGGGCGTGGATGCGGTCTTCTACATCGGGCCGGCCTTCGCCCTGCGCGAATCCGACATGGGCGTCACCATGGTGGAAGCCGCCAAGGCCGCCGGCGTGAGCAAATTCGTCTTCTCCAGCGTGATGCATCCCTCCATTTCCAAGCTCACCAATCACGCCTCCAAGCGCCCCGTCGAGGAATCGCTCTACGAATCTGGAATGACCTTCGTCGTGCTGCAGCCGGCCATCTTCATGCAGACCATGGAGACCGGGTGGAAAGAAGTGATCCGTTCCGGCCGCTTTGCGCTCCCCTATTCCCGCCGGGTCAAGACCTGCTTCGTCGACTATCGCGACGTCGCCTCGGTCGCGGCCGAAGCCTTTGTCACCGACAAGTTTGACAACGGCACATTCGAACTGTGCGCCCCCGGCATGTTCAATCGATCGGAAATCGCCGCTCTCATGAGCGAAGCTCTCGAACTCCGTATCGAAGCCGGCGAAGTGTCCTTCGACGTATGGGCCGACATGGCCCGGATTCCCGATGGTCCCTGGCGCGCCGGATTGAAACGCATGTATGCCGACTACAACCAGTTCGGATTCCACGGGGGCAATCCGACGGTCCTCAAGTGCATCCTCGGCCGTGAACCGCGCACTCTCAAAGAATTCTTCCACGAACTGGCCATACGGAACCTGAAGGCGGCCTGAAAGAGCAGTTGCCGGATTTCAGTTGTCAGGTTTCCGCCCTGCTGGCCGGGCGCGGACACTGATACCCAAAAACTGATTCCTCACACCCGCCCTCAGCATCCAATAGACATGGAAAAAGCAACATTTGGAGCCGGATGCTTCTGGGGTGTGGAAGCTGCGTTCGCGGCCATCCCGGGAGTGACAGCGACAGCCGTAGGCTATGAGGGCGGTTCCCTTGAACGGCCCACTTACAAGGATGTGTGTACCGACCAGACCGGGCACGCCGAGGTCGTCGAACTCGATTTCGACCCCGGAAAAGTCACCTATAACCAGCTTCTCGACTCTTTCTTCTCCTTGCACGATCCCACCACCCTGAACCGGCAGGGACCGGATTGGGGAGCCCAGTACCGGTCGGCCATTTTCTTCCACTCCCCCGAGCAGGAAAAGCAGGCGCAGGCCAAGATCGAGCAATTGACTGCGGAGGGCCGATTCAAACCCAGGCGCATCGTCACCAGGGTGGAACCGGCCCAGACCTTCTGGCGCGCCGAGGAATATCACCAGCGCTATCTCGAAAAGCGCGGCGCCACCAGCTGCCATATCTAAAGACAGCTATTAGCCTTTAGCTATTAGCCTTGCTTGCGGACGTCTGCCTCAGTCCATCAACCGCGCTCAACTTGAAAGTTAGGTTTGCCGTGGGGGCGTGAAGCTAAAAGCTAACAGCTAACAGCTAGAGTCCTTCCGCTACACTAGCTGCTGGGATGCCGCACGCTTTGGCACAGGCCGTGGAGGTGGTAACCACCGTCATGGCCGTGGCGGGGATGGGTTATTTCCTCGCCGCCATCCTGGCCGCCCGGGTATTCCTCTTCCAGCGGCGCGCTCCCCTGCCCAGCTTCGCGCCGCCTGTCACCATTCTCAAATCGCTTAAGGGCCTCGATCCCGGCATGATCGACGCCTTTCGCAGTC
This sequence comes from uncultured Acidobacteriota bacterium, assembly GCA_963730805.1. Lineage (GTDB taxonomy): Bacteria > Acidobacteriota > Terriglobia > Terriglobales > Acidobacteriaceae > Telmatobacter. The sequence goes on from CAVSTL010000007.1 coordinate 321,115, forward strand.
ATTGCCGCCAGAGTTATGCGGGAGACTTCGAGCTGCTCTTTGGCGTGTCCTCTCTTGAGGACCCTGCCGCAGCCGCGGTGATACAGCTTCAGGCCGAATTTCCCGAGAGATCCATCCGGCTCATCGAATGTCCCCTGCGCCTCGGTGCCAACGGCAAGATCAGCACCCTGATGCAGCTTGTGGCCCATGCCCGCTTCGAATACCTGCTCATTAACGATTCGGACATCACGGTCTCTCCGCGCTACCTCGAGCGCGTCATGGCTCTGCATGCGTCCAATCCCGCTGCCGGAAAGCCCAAAGCCGGCCTCGTGACCGCCCTTTATCGCGGCCGCGCCCATCAGACACTCCCGTCGCGGCTGGAGGCCCTGGGCATTGCCACCGATTTCCAGCCCAGCGTCCTGCTGGCGCGCTGGATCGAAGGCGGCCTGCGCTACGGCTTAGGCTCCACGCTGGCCGCCAGCCGCGAAGCCCTCGATACCATCGGCGGCCTCGCCTCGGTGGTCAACCACCTCGCCGACGACTACGAACTCGGCGAACGCATTTACAAGGCGGGATACAAGATCGCCCTTAGTGCGGAAGTGGTGGAAACCAGCATTCCGGCCTATAACTGGGGCGGCTTCATCGATCACCAGCTCCGCTGGTACCGCACCGTTCGCGATGCCCGCCCGGGCGGGTATGCCGGCCTGGTCTTTACCTGCGGCCTTGTCTGGGCGCTGCTCAATGTCCTGGCCAGTGGAGTCAGCCCTCTGAGCCTCTGGCTCCTGGCATTGAGCTTTTTTCTGCGCCTGTCCCTGGCCATGACCGTAGGCGCCGAGGTGTTGGGCGACCACCAGGTACTGCCCGCGCTTTGGCTGTTGCCTCTGCGCGATATCCTCGCGTTTGGCCTGTGGGTTGCGGGTTTTGCCGGAAACACCATCGTCTGGCGGGGAGAGCGGTTCGCCGTCAAGGCCGGAAAACTGGAAAAGGCCGACTAGTCCGGCCTCAACCGCCGCCCCGGTTTCCAGAGCGGGTTGTTTGTACTTGACAAACCGGCACCCCGATCGCCATAATCTGCCCGCAACTCCGGCATGGAGTTGCCTTCCCCTTTCCAATCACAGCACATGCTCAGGTCGCCGGTATCCGGGTCTCAGATCCCCGCTCTTTGGGGGGAAGTGACACCGGGAACTCAGGTTCATGGAGGACGAAATGCCTGGAACCTACGCTCAAATCATGCTGGATGCCTATCAGGCTGGGAGGTGGCCCCTCAAATTCATCAGCCTGATGCTTCACTATCGCGAGATGCACAACAATCACGAAGCCAGTCAGCACTCCCAGCAACGCCTCAAGATTGAAGATGAGAACGGCTGGGCCTCCTGTCACCCCAACGCGATCATGTTCATGAACGTCGTTTCAAACGCGGGCTACGAGAATGATGACACGGTCGGCACCATGGCGGAGGGCCAGCAGGCGGCTAACTACGTGAATGCCGGGCGGACAGCGCTCGCGCTGGACAACAAGGCGATCTGGGTAAAGTATGGATCTTCGGAGAACCACTCTCATTCGATTGTTCTCCTCACCGGTCGCGCGAATCAGGTTGAGTGTTTCGAGGGCTGGGCCGGAAAAGAGGAAATACCAAAAGCGGAGTTAGAAGAGGCTAGACGTCGATCGGGTAATCCCAATCTAACCCACAGAGACCGTGGATACCAATTCCATTGGTCTGTTCAACAGGCAGATGAGTTGGGAGGAGCTCGCAATCGGCAGAGGCCCACACGGGCGGAAGCCAGGACTGCCCTCGAAGACATGATATCCGACGCTGTGGCAGAGCGTGAGGACGGTTGGGATCGGCTCTCGCGGTCCAGCGCAGAATATGCGCCGAGGCAGAATGAACATGCTGAGATCCGTGTCGAGGCCAAGGACATGGTATCGACGGACGCTTTCCGCGACGAGGTTAAACGCCGGATGAAGGCGGTGGGCTACTACGCCGCAGCTTCAGTGGAGAAGACCCACAATTTTCAGCAGCTCGTCTGTTGCCATTGTCAGGCAGTAGCCCTGAGCCGAGATTATGCCTCCGGCGCACATTGGAGGGAATGCGTCATGTGCATTCGGCACTACTGTTCGTCATGCGCTCAGCACGTCCTGGCGAATAACGTGTGCGACTGCGGCGAGGACACTGCCGCGGTCTAGGCCCTGCCCGAGGCCTGACGCGGCGAACGGTTGGACCGCTGCTATGAAGGGGGAGCACTTGGTCCACTTCGTGACTTCTCCCCAATAGCGGCTCGTTGGCACCAGCCCCGGCGCGAATGCTATCGTGAGTCCCAAATGCCGTTTGTGACCACCACCGAAGCCGGTGTGCCGATTCAGGGCCCGTCCGCCACGCTTATTTACGACGACTGGTACCCGGCCCTGCGCACTACCCAATTGCGGCGAAACCAGCTCGCCACCGCCATGCTGCTGGGCCTTCCGCTCGTGCTCGGGCGGCGGGCCGACGGGCAGGTCTTCGCCCTGCGCGACAGTTGTCCCCATCGCGGCATCCCCCTGAGCGAGGGATGGTTCGACGGCAACCGCGTGACCTGCCGCTACCACGGCTGGGAGTTCGAGCCTTGCAGCGGCCAGTGCCAGTTGATTCCATCGCTCACCAGTCAGGACAAGCTGAACGCGACCCGCATCTACGCCACCGCCTTTCCGTGCGAAGAACGCGACGGGCACGCCTGGGTCTACATACCCGGCCCCGGAAGCGGACGACGCCCCTCTGCGGCTCTGCCTCCTCTTCCCGAAGTGCGGAAATTCGGGCGTCGCTATCGCACCGCGTTTCTTACCGCCGATCTCCCCTGCAACGTGGACCACGGCATCATCGGCCTGATGGACCCGGCGCACGGGCCGTTTGTGCACCAGGCTTGGTGGTGGCGTTCGCGCGCCAGCATTCGCGAGAAGACCAAGCGCTTCGAACCGATTCCTGAAGGCTTTCGCATGAGCGCCCATGCGCCCAGTGGAAACTCGGCGCCTTATAAACTCCTCGGCGTTTACGGCCAGCCCATCGAAACCACCATCGACTTCGCGCTGCCCAACCGCCGCACCGAAATCATTCGCTGCGGAGACAAGTGGTTCTCCAGCCTCACCACCGTCACGCCGGTCACCGCTTCTACGTGCCGCATCGACGTCGTGGCCGCCTGGAACGTGTTTTATTACGTGCCATTCGTCACGCCGATCGCAAAATTCTTCGGCGCGAAGTTCGTGCGCCAGGACCAGGTCACCATGATCCAGCAGGCCGAGGGGCTCAAGCACAATCCCAGCCTGATGCTGATTGACGATGCCGACAAACCCGCCAAGTGGTACTTCGCCCTGAAGCAGGCGCGCCTCGACGGTACGTCGAAACACCCTATGGATGGTCCCATCGACTTGCACTGGCGTAGCTGAGTGGGACACTCGCGAATCTGTCACAAGCAATCCACGACTCGAGTCGAGGCGGAGAAAGAATGCTCCCAGGTTGTCGATGGGAGCAAACATGTTCAAGGGCATCTGGATTTTTCTCGTATTACCTGTGGCGCTCGTGCCTGCGTGCCCGGCGCAGGACAACGATTTTGGAGGCCTCGCCGGGGGATTCTACGGATCAGGCGGGCAGATGGGTGGCGCCGGCGTCTATCTCGGCATATATGACGGCGGTGGTTTCCACAAGCCTGGCGGTGGGTTGATCTTTGAACTGGGAGCTGCGGGTCCAACTCCAAAGGCGAAGCTGGATGGTCTGTTTACGATCAATTTTCAATCCGGCTGGGGTCTGCGGCGGAACCCGGGCCGGACAAGTATCAAGCCGGGGTTCGTTTACTTCACAGGTGGATATTCCAAGTACTTCATTACCGGGAACGGCGTGGACTATGGGGCCGGCTTCATCTGGCCATTGAAACGGCTCGGGCCTGACAATGCCGCCGGGCTCCGCCTGGAATACCGCGAGACGTTTGTTCCGGGTTGGGGTCGCCAGCCGGGATTCCGCATAGCCTGGGAGTCGGTGTACGACGGCCCGCCCTAACTACCCACTGTGCGCGTGTCAATCCCCCGTCGTCACCGCCGCCAGGTCCTGCAAGGTGATGGCCTCCGGATCGATCGACAAACAAACCGCCAGTTCGTTGAATGCCTTGTCCCACATCGGCCGGTCGTCGGGCGTCAGAGCCGTAAGCGCGTAGCTCGACGTGCGCAGAATCTCGTACCAGATGTTCTGCGCCTGCCAGAGGTTGAGGTCAAACGGAAGCTCCGCAAACACCCGCGCCAGGGTCAGCGCCCGCTCCAGCATCTCCACCGATCCCGCCGACATCAGCAGTTCGATCATCGCCCGCTTCATGCGCTGATCGGCAATGTAAGACAGCGTTGCGATTTCCAGCGGCACCTCGTCGGCATGCGCCAACGCCAGGAACGAACGCAGCGCGCCCTGATCGATGGGATCGGACTCGAGCGCGCGCCGCATTCCCGCATTGATCGCGAACCCCGCGGCCAGAGTGAGCGCGGGCGGCTTCGGCAACCCGGCCTGCGAAAGAAAATGCAGCAGGCTGGCGTGATCCTCGTAAATGTGGGTCATCGAGCTCTCGATATTCCACAAGGTGGAGTTGAGGATCAGCTGAACAATGCGGCGCTGCTCGTCGGTAAACAGCGAGGTCAGCGAATAATCCACGTGACCGTAATAAGCATCGAGAAGGCGAATCACCTTGGGGAAATCGGCGCGCAGAACCTGGTCCGATGCCTGCTTGACGAATTTATCAAATGCCTCGGCCTCTCCCGCGTCATACGCCTTGACCGCGGCGGTAATGTTCTGGTCGCCGAAGTGGAGCACTGCAAACGAGAAGCTGCTCTGCCGGCCGGTGATGGCGCTGGCAATGTGCACGCGCCCGATGGCAAGCTTGCCGCGCCCCGAGCTGAATACTTCATACGAGATGCGGCGAACGCTGTAACAGAACAGTTCCGTTTCCTCGCTGAACGACGAGAAAATCGAGCTGATGGCGTAGTGTGCCACCACCTGTTCCAGGCCGAGTTGCAGCTTGCCCACTTTCTCGCGGTAAATCCTGGCCCCGTCTCCGGCGCTGGCAACATTCGATCGCGCCAGGCTCAGGTGGTCGAGAAACACCGCTTCCAGGCCCGCCGCCTCGGTGCCGAACAATCGCTCCGCCAGCTGCAGCACGCGCGCCGCATAGGCAATGATCTGCACCGTCTCGATTCCCGAAATGTCATCGAAGAACCAGCCGCAGCTGGTGTACATCAATTGCGCGTGGCGCTGCATTTCCATCAGTTCAAGCGCGCGGGTGCGTTCCAGGTCGGTGAGCGGATGGCCCTGGTGATCAATAAAGAAGTTGTTGGCGGACTCGGAGCTGCGATCGAGAACGATGCCGATATAGCCGTCCCGCGCCGCCCATACGTCGTGGAACAATTCGTTGCCGGCTTTCTCGGTGAGCGGAATTAATGCGTCGCGAAGTTCATCGAGCGCGGCGCGGAGCGGTTTGCGCCACGCCTGGTTCCAGCCTTGCTTGCCGCCGTTGCAACCGCAGTCGGACCGCCAGCGCTCCACGCCATGCGCGCAGCTCCACGAAGTGTTGTCGTTAATCTGGCACTCGAACTCCGGCGGGAACTGGGCGAGAAAGCTCCCGTAGTTGGCGAGCTTGACGTTCTTGTCCTGCTCCAGCAGGCGCAATGCGTACGCGAGCGCCATTTCGCCGTGCCTGTGGTGGTGGCCGTACGACTCCCCGTCCGTTGCCACGTGCACCAGTTGCGGCTGAGAACCGTCGCGAAAGGCGCTCTTCAGCCGGTTGGAGAAATTCTCGCCGGAGTTCAACAGTCCTTCGAACGCAATCGCGCGTGAGGTCGGGCCATCGTAGAAAAAGATAGCCATCGAGGCGCCCGACTCGAACTTGATGAGATAGGGATGGGTCGTGTCCACGCTGGCATCGGGAGTGTTGTTCCAATCTCCCCCATCCTTGAGCGAACGGATCCGCCGGCATTGATGCGGCGCCAGCACCGTGAACTTGATGCCGTGTTCCGCCAGCAATTCCAGCGTTTCTGTGTCGGCGGCCGTCTCGGCCAGCCACATGCCTTCCGGGGCAATTCCGTAGTGATGCTGATAGTCGGCAATGCCCCAGCGGATCTGCGTAATCTTGTCGCGGCGATTGGCCAGCGGCATGATGGCGTGGTTGTACACCTGCGCCATGGCCGAGCTGTGCCCTTTGAAGTTTTTGCGGCTGCGCCGTTCCCCGTCCAGGATCATGCGATAGGTACGCGGTGCGTTCTCCTTGAGCCAGCTCAGCAGTGTGGGACCGACGTTGAAGCTGATGCGCGAGTAATTGTTCAGGATACGCGTGATCTGATTCTTGATGTTGACCACCCGGGCCGCGCCGTTGTTGGCGTAGCACTCGGCGCAGATGCGCTCGTTCCAGTCGTGATAGGGAGCGGCGGAATCCTGCGTCTCTACTGTTTCCAGCCAGGGGTTTTCCCGCGGAGGCTGATAAAAGTGCCCATGAATGCAGACATATCGCTTGCTTGTGGCCATGAACAATTTCCCGTCGAGGCCGGCGCCGGAAGGGAGAACGCGGCCACATGCCTATTTTAGTGTGACCACCGGTCATCGCGCCCCAGAACCCAACGCTCGCGTCCGTCGGTGGTAACGATTCCACAATTGACGTTACATCCCCGGCGGCGCGCTCGACGTTTTGGCCAGGTCGCACGCCCGCCACAGGTACCAGCTGGCCACCGATCGAAACGGCTTCCACCGCTGCCCCCGCTTGAACACCACGTCGGGTTTGGGCAAGTCCTCGGCCGCGATCGGCCGCGACTTCGGCACGCGCATGAATGTGAGCGCATAACCCTTGCGCACCCCGTAGTCCGTCACCGGCAGCACATCCGGCCGGCCCATGCGAAAGATCAACAGCATCTCCACCGTCCAGGGACCGATGCCGCGCACCTCGGTGAGCCGCTCAACAATATCCGCGTCCGTCATCTTCAGAATCGCGGAGTGCGACGGCACCGTGCCATCGAGCGTCTTGGCGGCGAGGTCCTTCATCGCTTTGGTCTTGTTCCCCGAAACGCCCGCCGCCCGCAGCACTTCATCGGGCGTGTCGAGCAGCGCCTTGGGTGAGGGATCGCCACCGTAATACTCGCGCACCCGCCGATGGATCGTCGCGGCCGCCTTGCCGTGCAACTGCTGGTAAAGAATCGCCTCGAGCAGCGATTCGAATGGCGAAGGAAGCCCGCTAAGGCGCATGGTGAATTCACCCGCGCGGTCAATGAGCGCGCCCAGTTTCGCATCGCGCCCGCGAAGATGCGCGACGGCCTCGTTGGGGTCGAAAGGAAGCTTGCGCCTGCGGCCATCCTGGGGCATGGATGGAGTCTATCGCACCCCGCGCCGCCCCTTCAGCACCGAAGCGCGAAGGTGCGGGGTGGTACACTCCGGAGCGGACCGGAGGGCTTTGGAATGGCCAGGATGGAGCGCCGCGAATTCATCAAGGCGGCAACAGCGGCGGGGCTGACGATTCGCGCTGGATCGCACTTTTCATTGTGGGCCGACCAGCCCCAGCCTGACCCCGGCGTCAAGCGCGTGCTGGTGATGTTCAAGTGCCACTTCGATGCGGGTTTCATCGATACCCAGGCCAACGTGGTTCACCGCTACTTCAACGAATACTTTCCCCACGCCATTGAGATCGCGGGGGCGGCCAACGAAGGCGGCAAGAAACGCTACGTGTGGACGACAGGCTCGTGGCTCCTCTATGAGTACCTGGAGCAAGCCTCGCCGGCGGATCGCAAAACCATGGAGCAGGCCATAGCCCGCGGCGACATCGCATGGCACGCACTGCCCTTCACCTGGCAGACAGAAATGATGAGCCAGTCCCTCATCGAAGGCAGCCTCGGGCTCTCACGAAGTTTGGACGAGCGCTTCGGGAAAGTCACCACCGGCGCCAAGATGACCGATGTGCCGGGGCATACACGCGGGCTCATCGCCCCGCTCGCCAAACACGGTGTCGGGTTTCTCGAAATCGGCGTCAACGGCGGATCCACCGTAGCGAAACTGCCCCCGATCTTCCTCTGGAAGTCGTCCTCCGGCGCCAGCCTCCCGGTCATGTACCACTGGGACTACAGCGGGATCGCGCGCGTCCCCGGCTCGGATATCGCGCTGGTCACGCGCGTCCGCGACGACAACGCCGGCCCCCACACCGCCGCAGAGATCGCAACCATGCATTCCCAACTCGCGACGCAATTTCCCAATGCCGAAATCCTCGCATGCAACTTGTCCGATATGGCGACAGCGATCGCTCCGCACCGCGACGCGCTGCCGCTAGTCACCCAGGAGATCGGCGACACCTGGATCCACGGCGTAGCCAGCGACCCGCTGAAGGTGGCGCGCTACCGCGAGGTCGAACGCCTTCGCCACCATTGGATCTCTACGGGAAAGCTGGTGAGCGGCGACGAGACGGACCTTTCGCTGCTGCGCCGGCTCCTGCTCGAGCCCGAGCACACCTGGGGCACCGACACCAAGACCTGGCTCGATTTCGACAACTACAAACCCGCCGACCTCGAGCGCATGCTCGATACCAAGAATTACAAAGTGGTGCAGTTCAGCTGGCAGGAAAAGCGCAAGGACCTGCTCGATGCCGTGGCAACGCTTCCGGACGACCTGCGGGCCGAAGCCGAGAATGCGATCGAAAAATTAAAGCCGACAGAACCAGCGATCGGACCCGGTTCCCGCCCAGCCGGAAAAACAATCGAGACCGCCCACTTTGTTCTGGGCATGGACCCCAGGACCGGCGCCATCACGCGCCTGCACAACAAGACCACCGGCGTCGAGTGGGCCGGTGACAGCAACCCCATTGGCATGGTTGCTTACCAAACCCTCTCGCCCAAGGACTACGACACCTTTATCAAGAGCTATCTCACCACCACCGCCGACTGGGCCTTCAAGGATTTCGGCAAGCCCAACATCGATCGCCTCGGAGCGGAGAGCCGGACATGGCTGCCGGGGTCGGCCACAATCCACGTAGAGGAAACCCCCGATGCCCACCGCATCCTGATTCAGCCGCGCTTCGAGGATGAAGACGCATTTCAATCGGGCCGGGCATCGTTTCCTCGCAAGGTCTATGTCGAACTGGTGCTGCCCAAGGCGAATGCCGTCATTCGCCTGAGCTTGAGCTGGTTTCAGAAACCGCCGACCCGCCTTCCCGAAGCGCTATGGCTCACATTCAATCCCAGGGTGCCCGACCCGAAGCAATGGACGCTGATCAAATCGGATGAGGAAGTCTCCCCATTCAGCGTGGTCGAGTCCGGAAACCGCCACATGCATGCGCTGTCGAAGGGCTTCAACATTGGCAATGGTACGAGCCGCTTTGAAGTCGCGACTCTCGACGCGCCCGTGGTGGCCCTGGGCGAGCGAACCCCGCTGCTCTTCTCGAACCAGCAGCCCGACCTGAGCCGCGGAATCCACTCCTGCCTCTACAACAATGCCTGGGGCACCAACTACATCATGTGGTACGGCGAAGATGCCCGCTTCCGCTACGTTCTGAATGCCTGACAAGAACCAGACGCCCCGCGGCCCATAAGAATGAGGGCTCCCCCTTTCCTCGGCGGCCGACGGGCCGCCCTAGTAGGATCAAGGACGTAGCAACGCCATCAGGAGCGCAGATCGTCATGAAGATGCGGCCGGGTTCGCCAACGGGATTTTTGCTGTGTGGGAAGGAATGGACGGACGGAGAAGCGCTGGAGGTCCGATCGCCCTGGGACCAGGGCCTGGTCGGGCGCGTCATCCAGGCGACTCGCGCCGATGCGCGGCAGGCCGTCAATCACGCCGTCGCCAGCATTCGCCGCACCCGCGCCCTTCCGCGCTGGAAACGCCGCGAAATCCTCGAAGACGTCACCGGCTCTCTCATCGAACAGAAAGAGCGCTTCGCGCAGCTGATCGTCGCCGAGGCCGGGAAACCCATCCGGCTGGCGCGCACCGAGGTCGATCGCGCCGTCCTCACCTTCAAGACCGCCGCCGAGGAAGTCTCCCGCCTGGGCGGCGAGACCATTCCCCTCGACCTGACCGAAGGCAACGAAGGCCGTTGGGGACTGGTCCAGCGTTTCCCCGTGGGTCCCGTTCTCGCCGTTACGCCCTTCAATTTCCCCCTGAACCTTGCCGCGCACAAAGTTGCCCCCGCCATCGCCGCGGGCTGCCCCTTCCTCCTCAAACCCGCGCCGCAGACGCCCTTTACCGCGCTGGCGCTCGGCGAAGTCATCCTCAAAGCCGGCTGGCCCCAGGAAGCTCTGGCGGTCCTGCCCTTGGCCAACGTCGACACCGCCTGGCTCGCCGAGAAAGAAGATCGCCTCAAGCTGGTAACCTTTACCGGGTCCGCGAAGGTTGGATGGGAATTGAAGGCCCACTCGGGCCGCAAGCGGGTCCTGCTCGAACTCGGCGGCAACTCCGGAATGATCGTTCATGGGGATTGGCCCGATCTCGACGATGCCGCCCAGCGCACTGCCCATGCCGCCTTCGGCTATGCGGGACAATCCTGCATCAGCGTCCAGCGGGTCTATGTCGAACGAAGGATCTTTCAGACCTTCCTCTGGAAAGTGGTCGAGATCGCCGCCAAACTGGTTAGCGGCAATCCCGCCGACGAGGCCACCGACGTCGGCCCGATGATTCGCATCAGCGAAGCCGAGCGCGTGGAATCCTGGGTAAAAGAAGCGGTCGACGCGGGCGCCAAACTGATTGCCGGCGGTGAGCGGAACGGCGCCATGGTCACGCCCACCATCCTCACCGGCACAAAATCCGGCATGAAAGTGCGCGACGAGGAGGTCTTTGGGCCGGTCCTCATGATTGAGCCCTACGATGACTTCGAAGAAGCCCTCGCGGAAGTCAACCATTCAAAATATGGCCTCCAGGCAGGCCTCCTCACCCGCGACGCCGGACGCATCCTCACCGCCTTCCGGGAACTCGAGGTCGGCGGGCTCATCGTCGGAGACACCCCCAGCTGGCGCCTCGACCCCATGCCCTATGGCGGCGTGAAAGACTCCGGCCTGGGCCGCGAAGGCATTCGTTCCGCCATCCAGGAAATGACCGAGCCGCGCATGCTGGTAATGGCCGGCGTCAGCTGACCCTTCGCCCTTTGTGTAGTTTTGGAGAAAGCCCCCTGACCCATCCTTGCAATGTTTTTCTGTCCCAGGGGGAAACCACGGCATTCCATTCGCCGACGTTTTATGTCCCCTGAGGTTTGATTCCATGGATCTTGGCCTGCGAGACAAAGTCATCTTGGTGACCGGCGGCGGAGCGGGAATCGGCGCCGCCATCACTCGCGCCTGCCTCGACGAAGGCGCCCGCCTGGTAGTCCTGAGCAGACGCTCGGAAAACGTTCAGGAATTCATGGAAGAAATGGCCGCAAAGCGCGCCCGTTGCGAGCTGATCGAAATTCATCTCGAAGACACGGATAAGTGCCGCCAGGCGATCGCCCAGGTCGAAGAGCGATTGGGCTCCATCTACGGCCTGGTGAACAACGCCGGCGCCAACGACGGCGTGGGGCTCGAATCCGGTTCCGTCGAAAAATTCGTCCAGAGCCTTCAGAGCAACCTCATTCACAATTATGCGCTGGCCCATTTCGCCCTGCCCGCGCTCAAGCGAAGCCAGGGAGCGATCGTCAACATCAGCTCCAAAGTGGCCTTGACAGGCCAGGGCCGCACATCGGGCTACGCCGCCTCAAAAGGAGCGCAACTGGCCCTCACCCGCGAGTGGGCCGCGGAACTGCTCGCTTATGGAATCCGCGTCAATGCCGTCCTGCCCGCCGAAGTGATGACGCCCCTCTATCGCCGTTATCTTGATTTCCTTGGCGATCCGGAAGCCAAACTCAAAGAAATTACCGACAAGATCCCTCTGGGCCACAGGATGACGCTGGCGTCGGAGATCGCGGCCGCAACCGTGTTCCTGCTGTCCCCCACCCAGTCCGGCCACACCACCGGACAGCATGTCATCGTCGATGGCGGGTACGTTCACCTCGATCGGGCCTTGACCTAGCCGCCTTGCCGGATCGTTCAAATCCGCGCCGGAGCCGCACCCGCTTCCACCCCCTGCGCGGCCTGAACTTCGCGCGGCCAATTGACGGTGAATCGGGTTCCCTCCCCGGGCGTGGATTCGAGATGGATCGTTCCGCCGTATTTCTCTACCAGCTGCTTCACCACCCACAGCCCCATTCCGTTTCCCTTTTCCCCCTTGGTGCTGGCGCCAAAGTGAAACAGGTTGGGAATCATCGCGGGGTCAATCCCGGTTCCTTCATCCGCGACCACCATCTCCACCGCATCCGGCTTGCCCGTCATGGTCACGCTCACCTTGGACCCCCGGCGATTGGTCGCTTCGCACGCGTTTCGCACCAGGTTCAGCAGCACCTGCCTTGTCTCGACCGGCAAAGCACGCACGGTGCAGTCGCCCGTGCAGCGGATTTCGAACTCCACCCCGCGCTTGCGCATGAGCAGCTCGAGCAGCACCCGCACCGACTCGGCGGAGGATTTCAAGTCCACCTTCTCCGGCGCATCCGACTGCCGGAAGAATCCCAGCGTGGAACGGGTCAGCGACTCGATCCGCCGCACCTCTTCGGCAGATTGCTTCGCCATCTGCACAATTTCAGGAGGCACGTTGGGGGAAATCTCGATCAGGAACATCATGTTCTGAATCGCCGCCAGCGGATTGTTGATCTCGTGCGTGACCACCGCCGACATCCTATTCCACTCCTCGAGCTTGCGGGCGTCCAGCAGGCTCTCTTCGATTTTCGCCTTTTCTGTTTCCGTGCTGGCCAATCGGAGCGCATAGTCATTGATGCCGAAACTCAATTCCTTCGCGCGCCGGATGAACTGCACCGCCACCAATCCGGAGAGGGCGGCGGTGATGATACTGGTCCACGCGTCGATCCAGAACACCGGGATCCACGTGGTGACCACATCCATCAGGTGCGTCGAACCGCAGGCCACGATAAACAGCGCGAACCCTGTCAAAAAGAATCCCCACTCGCGGTAAATCGATCGCCCCGTCCGGCGTAGTAGGTAGAACAGCGTAGCGCAGATGCTGGAGTAGCTGAGGAACGTGATCGCGTTGGTGACCGCCATGGTCCAGATAAGATTGGGATCGGAATTCCAGCAGACGGCGTGGGGCATCAAGGAAGCGGACATGGAACATGACCCTCTTGAACGCTTTAGATGTCTACTCTCAAGGCAGAAATCACGCGCGGCACGCGAACGGGGGTTCCACACGTAACGCTCCCCTTGTATCAGCGCACAATCGGCCCGCGCAAGGCTCTTCCCACCAACCTGACTTACAGCGTCGCCACTCCATTACTCCCCATCCGTCACAAAATCGAGAGTCAGGGCCGGTTTCCAGCCTTCCTCAGTCCTTTCCTGTGGCGATAACACAGGTAGCCGGGTTAGTCTTATGTGGTAATGCCACAGGGGAGACGATGGGACCCTCGAAACTCGACCTCTTGCAGGGAACGCTCGACCTTATGGTCCTCCAGACCCTCACCGCCATGGGGTCCATGCACGGCTACGGCATCGCCCGCCGCATTGAGCAGGTCAGCGCCAACCAGGTCCTCCTCAATCAGGGCACCATCTATGCCTCCCTGGTGCGTCTGGAGCAGCACGGCTGGATCGCTTCCAACTGGGGCACTTCCGACAACAACCGCAAAGCCAAGTTCTACTCAATCACCGCGTCCGGGCGCCGCCAGCTCGCCAGAGACGCTCACTATTGGGAGCGCCTCAACGACGTAATGGATCGCGTGATGGCCATGGGCAAGGAAGGCGAGGAGCCGGCATGAGCCGTTTCCGCCGCATCCTTCGCCGCACGCTGGCATTCCTCGGTAAACGCGCTCTTGACGCGGACCTGAATGAAGAACTCACCGCGCATCTCGAAATGGCCATCGACGACAACCTGGCCCGAGGCATGGCGCCTGCCGAAGCCAGGCGCGTGGCCCTCATTAGCCTCGGCGGACTGCAGCAAGCCAGGGAACGACATCGGGAGGTTAGGGGAATTATGACGCTCGACATTCTCAGCCAGGACACTCGCTACACGCTGCGCACTCTCGCCCGCGATCGCGGATTTACATCCGTCGCCATCCTGATTCTCGCCCTAGCCATCGGCGCCAACATCGCCGTGTTCAGCGTGGTGAACACGATTCTGCTCCGTCCGCTGCCGTTTCCTGACGCGCAGCAACTCACCTGGATTGCCCCGCCGCCGGCCAAGTGCGGTCTGTCGTGCGCCACCTATTCGACCGATGCTTACGACGAATTTCGCGCGCATGCGCGCTCGTACCAGGATGTGACCGGTTATTTCGCCTTCTCGAGTCCGGATAACCTCAAGCTGGGGCGCAGCGGCGGCTCTCCCACTCCCGCCACCGGCATCGACGTGATTGCCAACTTCTTCCAGGTGCTCGGAGTCCAGCCCGCCATGGGCCGCGCCTTCACCGCCGAGGACGGCCGCCACGGCGCCGCCCCGGTCGTCCTTCTCAGCGATGCCTGGTGGCGCCGCCAATTCAACGCCGATCCCGCCATCGTCGGCAAGGCCATCGATCTCAACGGCAAGCAGACCACCATCATCGGCGTGCTGCCGCGCACGTTCGATTTCGGAGCAGTGTTTTCCCCCGGCGCCAAGATTGATGCCATCACCCCCCTCGATCTCTATGGGCCGCCCCGCGACTGGGGAAACATCATCACCATGATCGGACGAATGAAACCCGGCGTGACGCTGGGCCAGGCAGTGGGGGACGCCAAGGCCGCCGACAAGTACATGTGCTGGAACAACAAACAGCCGAATTCCTGCGGGCAGTATAAAGATGCGGTGATTCCTGTCCCGCTGAAGGATTACATCAGCGGCAGGTTGCGGCGTTCGCTGGTGGTCTTGTGGTCCGCGGTCGGCGCCATCCTCCTCATCGCCTGCGTCAACCTCTCCAACCTGCTCCTTTCCCGCGCTTCGTCGCGCAGCAAGGAGTTCGCCATGCGCGGAGCCCTGGGCGCCTCCCGCAGCCGGATTGTCCGGCAACTCCTGACCGAGAGCCTGATTCTGTCGGGCGCAGGGGCGGTCCTGGGTCTGGGGCTCGCGTTCGCCCTCGTCAAGTGGCTGGCCCACCAGGGTTCGATTGCGCTCCCGCTGTTGGGCTTGTTGCGCTTCGATACTTCCGCCGTGGGCTGGACGGTGATTCTGGCGGTCACCGCGGCCATGCTGTTCGGCCTGCTCCCGGGCCTGCGCATGGCCGGCGGCAACCTGCAGGACGGACTCAAGGAATCGGGCATGGGCGCAGGCTCAGGGCGCCGCCACGAGCGCCTGCGCGCGGTGCTGGTCGTCACTGAGGTCGCCTTGGCCTGCACTCTGCTGGTGGGAGCCGGCCTGCTGCTGCGCAGTTTCCTCAAAGTTCTCGATGTCGACCTGGGATTCCAGCCGGCGCGCTCCGCCGCGGTCACGGTCGACTACGAAGACAATCCCGCCGACGGAACCGGAAATACAGAGGCTTCGGCGAAGCTGATCCTGGCCCATCGGGCCGCCTACCTTCAGCCCCTGATTCAGCGCGTCAGTGCGCTGCCGGGTGTCCAGGCCGCCGGAACCACCGACTATCTGCCCCTGGCCGGAAACCGGTCCTGGGGATTGCCGTATCCCAAAGGGGTAAAGCTGCCGGAGGGATTGCACGTGGCGGGTCCGCTCGTATACGTGGTGTCGCCCGGCTATCTGCCCGCCATGGGAACCAGGCTGCGCGGGCGCGACTTCACCTGGAGCGACAATACCGGCACACGGAACGTGGTGGTGATCAACGAATCGTACGCGAAGTTCCTGGCCTCTTACGCGAAGTGGCCGAATAACGACGCGGTGGGCCAGGTTCTGGTAAATGGCGACAAGGATCCGGGCATGGTGGTGATCGGCGTTGCCGAAGACGTCCACGCGGAGAGCGTGGAGGGCGAGAACGGATGGCAGATTTACTATCCCGGAACGCAAAACTTTGCGGGGGCGACCCAGCTTGTGGTGCGCACCGCCCTTCCGCCCGCGCAAATGGCAAACAGCGTCATGGCTATCCTGCGCGAAATGAACCCGAAGCAGACCGCCGCCGAATTCAAGCCGATCCAGATGCTCGTCGACCATGCCAATTCGCCGCGCCGGTTCTTCATGCTTCTGGTCGCCTCGTTTGCCGGCCTTGGCCTGTTGCTGGCCGGCCTGGGCATTTACGGTGTGATTTCGTATTCCGTAACCCGCCAGACCTGCGAAATCGGAATCCGCATGGCCCTCGGCTCCAGCGCCGGCCGCGTCCAGCGCGAAGTCCTCATGGGAACCCTGCGCCTGGCGCTGATCGGAATCGTGCTGGGGTGCGGAGCGTCGATCTTCGCTTCCCGCATGATCGCGACCCTCCTGTTCGGGACCTCAACCTCGGACGTCGCCACCTACATAGGCATGGCCCTGCTGCTTGTAGCCGTTGCCGCCCTTTCCGGCTATCTCCCCGCCCGGCGCGCCTCGCGCATCAGCCCCCTGGTCGCCCTCCGCGCCAATTAGCGGGACGCCGGAACCAGGAACAACGCTTCGTGCCCCATCTTTTCGCCTTTTTCCTGGCGAAAAGGTGGGACACCCCGAAACCCGCCTCGAGACCGCTTCCGTTTCCCCGGGCGCCGCCGGGACTGCGCCCTGTGATTCAAGGCACTGAGTACCTTATCAAGCTTGTGAAACTTTCATGGATGGTCCTGTGCATCCATGACGACTTGCACCCTCGAACAACTGACACTCATTCGCACCTTCGCGGAACTCCGCGAACGGGCCCGCGAACTCGGACCCAGGCGCGTCGGGGTGGTCCTTGCCGACGATGATGTCGCCCTCTCCGCTGCCTCCGACGCCCTGCTCGCCCGGATCGCCACTCCCGTCTTGATCGGCGACGAAAAGGCCATTCGCGCCCGCGCCGAAGCCCTCGGCCTCATTGAACTGACCCGCCGGGCCGAGTTTGTGGCCGCATCCGATGACGCCGTCCAGGTCGCGGTCAGAATGGCTCGCGAAGGCAGCATTGATATCCTGATGAAGGGCCACCTGCGCACCGATCAGCTTCTTCACCCTGTCCTCGACAAGCTGCATGGCCTGCGCACCGGCCGCGTGCTCTGCGACGTTGCCGTGTTCGAGCATCGCGACTTGAATGGCGCCAGGATGGTGGCCACCACCGACGGCGGCCTCACCATCGCACCCACCCTCGAGCAGAAAAAGCAGATCATCCACGGCGCAATCGAACTTCTGCATTGCCTGGGTATCCCGCGCCCCAAAATCGCAATCATGAGCGCCATCGAAGTAGTGTCAAACGCAATCCCCTCGACCATCGATGCCCACGCCCTCACGGAAATGGCTGCGGCCGGCGAATTTGGCGATGCGGATGTCTACGGTCCCCTCGCCCTCGATAATGCGCTGCTCGAATGGGCCGCCAAAGCCAAGGGCATCACCCACCCGGTCGCGGGCCACGCGGACTGCCTCCTCATGCCGTCGATCGAGGCCGGCAACCTGCTCGCCAAGTCCATCATTTTCCTTGCTGGCCGCCCCTTCGCGCACGTCGTCGTAGGCGCAAAGACGCCGATCCTCATCCCGTCCCGAGTCGAAAGCGCCCAGGACAAGGTCAACGCCATGGCCCTGGGAATGTTGTATGCCGCCCGCTGAATTCCGGATCCTGGCCATCAACCCGGGCTCCACCTCGACCAAACTCGCCGTCTACGCCAACGAGCATCAGGAATGGGGGCGCTGCCTCACCCACTCCGAAACGGAAATGGCGGCCTTCCGCGGCCGCCCCGTTCTTGACCAACTGGAGTTCCGTCGGGCCCGCATCGAAGCCGAACTGGACAGCGCCGGATACCCATTGACCAGCTTTGACGCCATCGCCGGACGCGGCGGCCTGATGCGCCCCATCGCCAGCGGCACCTACCGCGTGAACGAAGTAATGCTCGCCGACCTGCGCCTCGCCGAGCAGGGCGAACACGCCTCCAACCTGGGCGCTTTTCTGGCGCGGTCCATTGCTCACCTGGGCCACGCCCAGGCTTTTGTGATCGATCCAGTCAGTGTGGACGAATTCACTCCCCGGGCGCGCATTTCCGGGACCGCCCTCGCCGAGCGGCGCAGCCTTTCTCATGCCCTCAACACCAAGGCGGTAGCCAAGCGCTACGCGCGCGACCGGAGCAGGCGCTATGCCGACCTGCGCCTCGTGGTCGCCCACCTCGGCAGCGGCATCTCCGTCTCCGCCCATGAAGCCGGCCGCATGGTCGACGTCAACCTGGCCGGCCAGGAAGGCCCCATGTCCACCGAACGCAGCGGCGGCATGCAGTGGACCTCGGTGGTTCAACTCTGCTTCAGCGGCCGCTACACAGCCGACGGTGTGTACAACGCGCTGTTCCGAGAAGGCGGCATCTATTCCTACCTCGGAACAAGGGACCTTCGCGAAGTGGAACGGAGAATCTCCGAGGGCGACGCCACCGCCGCGCTGATTTTCGACGCCATGGTCTACCAGGTCGCCAAGGAAATCGGCGCGATGGCCGCGGCCCTGAACGGCCGGATTGACGCAATACTGCTCACCGGCGGCATGGCCCGATCGGAGAAGCTGATCTCGGAATTGACCGCTGCCATCCAGTGGATTGCGCCGGTTGTCGTCTACCCTGGAGAGGACGAGTTACAGGCTCTTGCCGAAGGCGCCCTCCGCGTCCTGCGCTGCGAAGAAGAGCCCCGCGAACTGGTGGCTAACGATCGCGTCCTTCAGCCCTCCGGATCACCGCAGCCGGTCCAGTGTTTAACTTGAAGACGCCTCCCGCGGGCGTATCAGCAGAAACACGCACGCGGTAGCGGCCAGCGGCATACACCCCGCGGCCAGAAATGCCGGCTTATAGGAAAAACGATCCACCGTCACTCCCACCGCCATCGTGAACAAAGTGCCGACCAATCCCGCGGCCAACCCGCTCAAGCCGGTCACCGTAGCCACGACGTCCTGCGGAAACAGGTCCGAAGGCAGCGTGAGCCCCATCGTGGACCACGCCGCATACCCCCATACTGCAAGACTGATCAGCACCAGCGCGACATACGGACTATGCACCCGCGCCGCCGGAATGCCGAGCAGCATGGGCGCACAACTGACGGCGCACACCCAGCGGCGCGCCGCGATCACCCCGAGCCCCCGCCGGATCAGGGAGCGGGAGACAAAGCCGCCGGTAAAATTGCCAACATCGGCGGCCACGAACGGCACCCAGGCAAAAATGGCAATGCGCCTCAGGCTGAATCCCCGCGCGTCGCTCAGGTATTGCGGCAGCCAGAATACGTAAAACCACCAGATGGGATCGGTGAGCGCGCGGCCCAGCACCGTTCCCCACACATTGCGGTCGCGTGCCAGATCCATCCATCGCGCCACGCCGCTCCGCTCCGATGTTGCCGGACCCTCCTGGCCCCGGCGAATCGTCTCGAGTTCTTCCGGCGTAACGCGCGGATGCTTGGCCGGCGGATGGTAGATGCGCAGCCACGCAATCAGCCACACGAACCCCAGGGCCCCGGAGAACACGAACGACCATCGCCACCCAAACCACAAAGCCACCCAGGGTATTCCAACGATGGCAAGCGCACCGCCCACACTCGATCCGCTGTCGAAGATGGCGACAGCTACGCTGCGCTCTTCGCTGGGAAACCACTCCGCAACGGTCTTGCTCGCGCCCGGCCAGTTGAATCCCTCGCCCACTCCCAGCAGAAACCGGAAAGCCACGAACGCGAAGACCGAATTGGCGAGGCCGGTAAAGATGTTCACCAGGGACCAGAAAACAACGGCCACGGCCAGCCCGATGCGCGTTCCCACAACATCGAGGAAGATCCCGCCCAGAAGCCAGGTGATCGCATACGACACTTGGAACGCGCTGAAAATCCGCGCCAGGTCGGTATGGCTCAAATGAAATTGCGCCGTGATCATCGGCGCCAGCACGGAGAATGTCTGGCGGCTGATGTAGTTGATGACCGTCGAGCCGAACAGCGTCCAAACGATCCACCAGCGTGTATGGCCGGAAGCGCGCGAGTCGGGCATGAATCAGGCGTTACGCTTCACGGGCTGGTCGACGATCTCTTCGGTTTCGGGATTCCAGTAGAGCCTCTTCCCGCTCCAGTACGATTGCGCCGCCATGATGCAAACGATGGCATGCGAGAACCCGTGGTCCACGTTGGCATTGGGCTGGGTTCGCGCCTGCATGGCCTTCAGCCAGTTCATCATGTGCACCAGGCTGTCGTCATTGGGTTCGCGCGCTTCGGGCGGCGGCGCTCCCGGCACAGTAATGACTTCCTCATGATCGGCAGGCGGCGCGGCGATCGGCACTCCTCTCGAATTCACTGACCCCCAGTGCTCGTCCCTGCCGCCTTCCTTGCTGACCGTGAACAAGGTCGCGCCTTCTCCGCCGTAGTTGGCGATAGTGCCGTCGCGCCCCATGATGCGCGAGAAACTCCGGAAACTGTTTCCGAACGTCGTCTTGTACGTGTAAAGAAATCCCTTGGGATAAGTGACTGCCGCCACGCACGTGTCGGGATTCTCCCGGCCATCTTTCCAGGTGTAGACGCCGCCGTTCGCGACCACGCTTTCTGGGTAGGTCTCGTCGGTCCAGAGATGGACGAGATCGGAGCCGTGACTCATCCACTGGTCGAAGATGCCCGAAGAAAAGTCCTTGTACAACCGGAACTCCAGATACACATGCGGATCGAACGGCCGGTATGGCTTGCCCAGCAGCCAGCGCTTCCAGTCCGTGTCTTCTTCGCGAAGCTGCGATGGACGGTCCAGCCACTCTTTCCACTGCATCTTGCGGTCCTGGAGCATTTCCTCCGTCTGGCCGGTGTCTTTGGCGACGAACCGCCAGCGCTCCTGGTTTACATTCCATTCCTGCTCGATGTGAATCACCGGCCCGATCCGGCCGGAACGAACCACATCGCGCACCGCGAGTTGATAAGGCTCGCTGCGGTGCTGCGATCCCATCTGCACCACCTGCTTCGAGGCCTTGACGATGGCGCGCGTTTCCTTGGCTTCGGAGAGGACATTGGCGAAGGGCTTCTCAACGTAACAATCCTTGCCGGCCTGCACCACCTCGGCACAAAGCTTCGCGTGCTGAAAATCGCCAGTGGCAATCATCACCCCGTCGATGTCCTTGTTGGCCAGCATCTCTTCGGAGTACTGGTAACACTTGGCATCGAGATTGAAGGCATGCTTCACCTGCGCGGCGCGCCGCTCGCGGGCCAGCTTCCACAGGTCGCAGACCGCGATCGTCTCTACCGGAATCTGCTTTGCGGCCATCTGCGCCATGTGGACGTGGCCCTCGCTGCGATCCCCGCATCCCAGCTGCGCGATGGCGATCCGGTCATTGGCGCCCAGCACGCGGCCGTAAGAGCGCGCGGAAAGGCCGGCTCCGATCATCGTTCCGGTTGCCTGCCTGAGAAAGGTGCGGCGGTCGGTGCCGGAGTTCGCGTTGTCGTCCATGGGGACCTCCCAAAACCAGCGTCCAGCTTCTAGTTTCTAGCTTCAAGTTCAACGTAGTCCCGGATGAGACTGGCCGAATCGGGATCAAGATATACAGTGACGTCCGGGTGGGTGCGCAGAATCGTCGCCGGGCATGCGGTCGAGATCGGATCAGAAAGCCCGCGCGCGACAACTGCCGCCTTCCGGACTCCCGGCACAGAGGCAATCAGCTTCGGCACCCGCATCAGCGCAGGTATGGTCAGCGTAATCGCAGAAGCCGGGACGGCAGCGAGGTCCGGGAACCAGCCTTCCGCAAACTGCTGCTCCCTGCATTCAGCATCAAGCTCAACAATCTTCGCGTCCAGCGGATCCTCGAAGTCGGCGACTCCCGGATCATTGAACGCGAGATGCCCGTTTTCGCCAATCCCCAACAGGCAAAGCTGCGGATCGGCAGCGCGAAGCCTGGCGGCATATTCGCCGGCAATGTGTTCGGGATCCGTCGCGCTCCCATCGATCTCGAAGAACTCCTCCATCCGGACCTTCCCCGTCAACCGCTCGCGCAGATAGCGCCGAAATGAGGCGGGATGCTCCGGAGAAAGCCCGATGTATTCGTCCATGTGAAAGCCGTTTACGCGTTCCCAGGGAAGCGCGTCGATGGCGGTGAGCGCATCCAGGGTTTCGAACTGCGAAGCGCCCGTGGCGAAGATTACCGCGACACGCTCTCGAGCCTCGGCGATCGCCTTGATCGCGCGTGCGGCGGCCTGGGCTGCCGCACTGCCCGCAGCTTCGCGGGAAGGGTAAACCTCGACCTTCATCAGGCCCGCTTGCAACCGGCGGACGGGAACCGTGTCTATGAACAATGAAAGCTCCTTGGGCGTTCAGCTAGCGGAAAAAGGGTAGCGCACTTCTCGCCTCAAGGTATACACGCGCATCGGGTTGGGCTCAAAATGCACTCCGGTCCAGCAGCAACTATAAAATTAGTTGCTAACTAGATTATTAGTTGCTAGTCTAAAGAAGCGTTGAGAGTGATACAGCTCTCCTCCAAGACCAATAAAAAATGCCGCCGAAGAGATCCATCACGCTGACCCAGGCCGAATTGAGATTGATGCGGGTGTTGTGGGCGCGCGGCGAGTCCACCGTCGCCGACATGGTGAGCGCAACCGCCGACGATGGCCCCCTGGCCTATACCTCGGTGCTGACGACCGTTCGGATCCTTGAAAACAAAGGGTATGTCAGCCATCGCCAGGACGGCCGGGCGTTCCTTTACAACACCTGCATCGGAGAACAGGAAGCCAGCCGCTCCGAAGTCAAGCATGTGCTGCAGCGGTTCTTCGGCAATTCCCGGGAACGCCTTCTTCTCTCTCTGCTCGGCGACGAGGAGATCACCCCCGAAGAAGTGAAGCGCCTGAAAGAGGCGATCGCGGAGATGCCGGACGAAGTTGAGGAGGGAGCGCGATGAACGAGATCCTCCAGTCCCTCAGCTATATTTCCGCCGACGCTTCGGGTGCATTGTTTTCAGCCATCTGGGAGGGAGCGGTACTGGCCCTCGGAGTGTATCTGTGCCTGCGCCTCCTGCCCGGACTGAGCGCCGCGGCGCGGTCGGTAATCTGGCTGAATGTTTTTGTGCTGCTGGTACTGCTGCATTTCGTTCCGGCGTTCGCGGGGCGGCCAGCCGGTCTGGGGAGCGGCCGCGTACCGGCCATCCATCTTGATCTTCGCTGGAGCCTCGGCCTTGCGCTGATCTGGCTGGCGCTTTCGCTGTGGCGGGCCGTGCAGCTGGTGATCGGCGTTGTCCATCTGCGCCAGCTTGCCAGGCGGGCTGTCCGCGTCGAGGTCGATGGAGAACTGCAGGCTCTTCTGGCCGACGCGCCGCGCCGGGCGGCAGAACTGTGCGTCTCCGACGAGGTAGCGCGGCCCAGCGTTTTAGGCTTCTTTCATCCTCGGATTCTGGTTCCCCCCGCGCTTGTCGAAGCTCTCACGCCGCAGGAGTTGCAGCAAGTGGTTCTCCACGAGATGGAGCACCTGCGCCGCGGCGACGACTGGACCAATCTTCTGCAGAAAATCGGCCTGGTGTTCTTCCCCCTCAACCCGGTTCTTCTCTGGGTGGAACGCCGACTCTGCGCCGAACGCGAACTGGCCTGCGACGATCGCGTGGTTCGCTCCAGTGCCGGCCGCAAGGCCTACGCGCTTTGCCTCACCCGCATGGCCGAGTTCTCGATGTTGCGGCGAAGTTTTTCGCTGATACTGGGCTTATGGGAACGCCGCCCGGAGCTGGTGCGGCGCGTACAGCGCATCATCGGCCAGCCGGTGCGCTCCATGGGCCGCCGGCCGGCGACGGTAGCCACCGGGGGCCTGCTGGCCGGGGCGCTTGGCTGCGCCGTGGCACTGGCTCACAGCCCGCAATTGGTTAGCTTTGTTCCCGCGCACGAACCGCTGCAGGCGGCCCAGTCGCTCGATCCGGATGACCTGGCCCGCGCCCTGGGCGGAACCCCGCAATTGATCAAGGCAGACCTGCCCTCCCCCAAAGCTCCAGTCGCAGGCCGCCAGAAGCCCGTCCAGGCATCCATGCGCCGGGCAGTTCTTAAGCCCGCTCAACACCGCCGCCCGGCTGCCAGCCAGATTGCCCGTGTCGAGCCAACGCCGGTTCCGCTGCCCATGCTCGATCAGCAGACCCTGGTGGTCTTGACCGAAGTGACCGTATATCAAGCCCGTCCGCGCGTGGTCCTGGCCGTATCCAGCGATCGGCGTACCGCGCCCGCAGTGGCCATTCCTGCAACCTACGCCATCGTTCCCACGCCCAACGGATGGCTGATTATCCAGATTTAGAACATCGGGGCCGGGCCAGCCCGGACTCAAAATTCAACAGAGAACCCAACTTCGGAGAAAACGACCCATGGCAACATCAACTAATCATTTAGTAGCAACCCTCAAAAAGCTGTCCGTTCCCGCCGCGATCGCCGGGGCATTTGTGCTCGGCGCAGCGTTCTACGCTGGTCACGGCGGCGTCCACGCTGCCGCGGCCATGCCCCTTGACGAGCACAGCGTCTCGGCGCTCAGCTCGCTCGACGAGGCGATGGAAGCTGTCGCGTCCAAGGTGACCCCGGCGGTGGTGAACGTCGCTGTCACCTCGCGCGGGCCCAGCGAAGATCAGCAGGCCACAGACGATGACAGCCAGATGCAGCAACTGCCTCCCGGCTTGCGGCAGTTCTTCGGGGGCGGTGGGATGATCCCCCGCATGCCCAACCAGCCGCAGATCGAGCACGGCGTAGGCAGCGGCATCATCATTTCCCCCGACGGCTACATCGTAACCAATAACCACGTGGTTGACGGAGCCACCCAGATCCGGGTCACCATGAACGATCGTCGTGTCCTGAACGCCAGGGTCATCGGCACCGACAAGCTGACCGACCTCGCCGTCATCAAGGTGAACGCCAGCGACCTGCCTACCGTGGCATGGGGCGACTCCACCCGGCTCAAACCCGGCCAGACCGTTCTCGCCTTCGGCAGCCCCTTCGGCTACTTCCAGTTCTCGGTCACGCGTGGCATCGTGAGCGCGGTGAACCGGCCTAATCCCTACTCGGATGATGCGCGCAAGCCCGGCGGCTTCATCCAGACCGACGCGGCCATCAATCCCGGCAACTCCGGCGGCCCGCTGGTGGATGCCCACGGCGAACTGGTCGGCATCAACACCTTCATCATCACCAACAACGGCGCGTTTGCCGGCGCGGGCTTCGCGATTCCTTCGCAGATCGTCAAGACCACCACCGAACAGCTCATCAAGCACGGCAAGGTGGAGCATGGTTATCTGGGCATCAACATCAACGACGTGACACCCGACAACGCCCACTTCTTCCACGTGAACGACGCTGCGGGCGCGATCGTGGCGCAGGTGTCGCCTGACTCACCGGCCAGCAAGGGCGGACTGAAGCAGGGCGATGTCGTCACCGAAGTCAATGGCCAGAAAATCGTCAACGCCAGCGGCCTGCAGGTAGGCGGTTAGCCAAATGAGCCCGGGCGCCTCTCTCAAGCTCGGCATCATGCGCGACGGCAAACCCATGTCGCTGGACTTGACGGTGGGCCAGTATCACGCCAAAACCGAAGAGGCCGCCAATGACGCCGCTCCCGGACAACAGAAGGGCAAAATCGGACTTGCCGTTGCCGACCTGAACGGACAGATGCGGCAGCAGTTCAACGTGCCCGAAAACGTGAAGGGCGTAGTGGTGCAGCAGGTACGGCCCGCCAGCCCCGCGGAAGACGCGGGCCTCCAGCCCGGGGACGTAATCCTCGAAGTCAACCGCAAGCCGGCCGAGTCAGCCAGCAACTTCGTCGACGAGGTTCACAACGCTCCCACCGGTCAGGATGTGCTGCTGCTGGTGTGGTCGAAGGGGAACGCGAGCTACCGCACCGTTCATCCCGAGACGGGCGAGCAGAAAGGATAAGCACGAACCCCGGCTGGTTCCATGGACAGAAAGTTCGCCCATGGAACGACGCCCGGCCGCGGAAGGCGGCCGGGCGTTCTTTCGGAGTGCGGCAGAATTACCGTGAATTTTCGAGGTATCCGGCGATCATTCCCGTTTCCCAATCTTTCTCACATCGGCTGCGGAATATATTCTTCTTCCTCTTCCAGTCCATAGCGGCGGAGCAGATTGGGCAGGCTCTGCGAAAATGCCGACCGCGGCATGACGGTATCGCAGCCTGCTTCCGTGGCCTTGATCTTCAGGTCGCCCTGCAGGTGGTTGAGGAAACCGATGATCGAAATTGCCTTCTTGAACTTGGTCTTGAACTTGGGGATCAGCGTCATCGGCTTGGCACTGGCGTTATTCAGGTCAAACACCAGCAGGCGGGGACGATCGGCTTCCGGCGTATCCGTAAGACGCGCGATGATTTCCTTGTCCGTGCCTTTCACGAATTCGACCTTGATGCCAAGCTTGCGCGAGGTCTCCTGGATCTTGGCCTGGAAGAACAGGTCGTCGATGAAGCAGTAGATCCGAACCGGCGCATCATTGCGAACCGGGGCCGGCGGCGCGGGTGCCTGGTAGAGCTCGGGGTTATAGCTGCCATGGCCATTGCTGGTGATCTGAATGGTCGAGGCGGGCCCGTCGGCAATGTTGCCGTTGACTGCCCGGTAGCTGTGATCCATGGGTCCAACGAACTCGCGGGGACCGCGCTGCTTCTGCTTGCGCTTGCCCTGGTGCGAACCCGAGAGACTGTTGCCCGGCTGTGGCTGCGGACCCGAACCCTTGGGGAAGAATTTCTTCTTTTTTCGTCCCTGGTTCTGCCGCGGCGGACCCTGCTGGTGCTGCTGCCTGGGGGGCGGCGGCGGCGTCTGAGCCTGCGGCTGCGGTGCTGGCGCAGGCGACGCGGCTTGCGGCGGTTGGTTCATCGCACCTTGCACCGGGGTTGCTCCGGGCCGGTTCGACTTGTTTTTGCGCCGGCGCCGGCGGCGCCGATGCCCTTGCGACTGGCCCGGGCCGTTGGCCGGGCTCGGCCCCACTTCTGGCTGGGGCTGGGTTGATTCTGTTGTCATGCGTGCACTTCCTGGCACTTTGCGGTTTGATGCATAGCTATTTCAGGTCAGCCATTTCTTGCGTCAAGGCTGACAATCATGGGGCCTTGATCCAGATCGGAAGACGGGTTGATCGTGAGCAGTCCGCTCGAAGCGGGAGGAGCGATCGGAACGCAGTAAAACAAAGTCGTATCCCAAGAAGTCCATCTCTTCGGTAATGTCGAGAGCGTTTTCGCTGGATCGTGATTTGACCGGTAATTCCGCAGGTGGTTTCTTCTCCGGAGAGCGTCTCTGGCTCCCCTGGGCCTTCCCGGGCAAGATCGAACACGCCACGTCATCCTGCCTGTTCGGTCTCATACGCAAGTGCGCTCGCCACGGCGAACGCATGCTGGCCGCCTTTTTAATCCCCTGTAATCAGAATCCTGGCAAAGGGCTCTAACCTCGGCAAACCCACGTGGTCTACTGATCGGCAATACCCTCTGGCGATGCCTTTCCAAACGGGGAGATTTCGCCGCCTAAAGCCTGGTGCGCTCTGAACTCTGTGGCGAAGTTTCCTGGTTCAGCGGCGAGCTTGCACTTGTCCGGAGTCCGGAGGCTCGCGTCAGCCGCTTCGTAGGCAAGTTCGATACTACAGCCAGAGGCCACATGTGGCAAGTCGCCTTTTGGGTACTTCTGATGCACCCCTCCACAAAAGAGTGTTAGAGGGAGAGAAAACCTCCCAGAAATGCCGAAGGCGCCACTCCCCATGGGGTGGCGCCTCGGCACTTGCACTGGTCACTGGCCTCTCGGAACACGTTTAGCGGGTCTTGCCCGCCTTTGCTGCAGTTACCCGGCCGGGTTCCCTGTATGGGCCGCTTTTTCGCGGTTGCTCTTGCCGGATCCTGCGTTCTTGAGGCTGTTCCGGAATTTGATTCCCGGCAGCCTGTTACATCACTGGCACCCTCCTTATAGCAATTGCGGTGCCGAATGGTTAATCCTTTAGTTTCAATCGCTTGCTTCCGGACGACAGGGCCCGTAATCTCAATTCCGGGAGCCAAATCCAGCGTTTCATTCCAAAAACCATAGAGTCACTTCTGGCACCGGGGGCAGTAATGGGTGCTCCGACCGCCCACGACAATCCTGCGAATGGGCGTCGCGCACTTTCTGCACGGCTCCCCGGTGCGCTGGTAAACGCAATGTTCGAGCTGAAAGAATCCCCGGGCGCCCTCCGCGTCCACGTAGTCCGACACCGACGACCCGCCCAGGCGGATCGCATGCTCCAGTACCTCGACAAGCGCCACACGCAGACGCTCGAGTTCGGTCCTCGTCAGGCGGCCCGCCGCCTTTCGCGGCCGGATGCCGGCACGGAAAAGGCTTTCGTCGGCGTAAATATTCCCCACCCCCGCCAGCAGCGTCTGGTTCAGCAACGCTGCCTTGATGGCCAGGGTGCGCCCGCGGAACAGTCTTGCAAACTCGACTGCGGGAATCGTGAGCGGCTCGGCGCCAGGGCCGGAAAACCCTTCAACCCGGGTCAAATCGCGAAATTCCAGCCGTCCGAAGCGGCGGGGATCGACGAAACGCAGCTCCCGCCCGCTTCCCAGCGTCAGCCGCGCGTGGGTATGCGCAGCCACCGGCGCATTCGGCGTGGTTACCAGCAATCGGCCGGTCATGCCGAGATGAACGATCCACTGGGCTGCCGGAGCGCCGCTAGCCCGTGAACCCGTTTTCCCCTGCCCTGGCTCGCTGAGTTCGCAGACAATGTGCTTTCCGGTGCGATGGACCGCCAGAAAGCTGCGGCCCTCGAGGCCGCGCGCCTGTCGCGCCGCCGCGGTCTTGAACGGTTCGCGATGGGTGGCGAACCACACATCCACGATGCGATCGCCGCGCACCCGGGCATCCACACCGCGGGCGACCGTTTCCACCTCGGGCAGTTCCGGCATCCAGCCTACCCCTTGCGCCGGTAAAGAATCTGGAAGTCATACCCCGTGTTGGGCGGGAATAGTCCCGACACATGCCGCAAACGCTCCGCCAGCGCCGGCGCAGCCAGCAGCGGGTATTCCCTTTCCCGCAAATCGTGATAGTCGAAATCCACCGCCAGCGAAAGCTGGTAGATCGCCAGCGCATCGGAAAACGACGACTCGATATAGCTGTTGCGCGCGCGCTCGTCGATCCCCTTGGCGCCCCGGCTGTCCTGGGCCCGGCGCCGCGTCTCCCAGGCATCCTGGCTGGTCTCGCCCCGCACCTGGCTCTCCGCCTGTGACCAGGCCAGCGCGGCAAAGCTGTCCGGCACGCCGGCCGCTTCCACAAAGTTGTGCGCGACGTTGATAAAAAATTCAAACGCCAGACCGAAGCGATCTTCCACCAGCCGCGTCGAAAGAAAGACAGCCTCCGTCGTGCCAAACGCTGCATTGCGATGGCAGACGGCGCGGTCACCGAGTTCGACCGTGTATGTCGGAGCGATCATGGTCTCGCCGGTGTCGGCGATGGCTAGAGGGACAAAGTAATAGGCGCGATGAGTGAGCGCCGGCGCCAGCGCGGCCGGTACGGCGCTCACCAGGCGATCCAGGTCGCCCTCGGGAATGCGGGTTTCACCCCACGCCGCGTAATGAATCCCATTTGAGGCGGTGCTGACCTCAACCTGGGTGGCCACCTTTTCGGCATGCCAAAGTTGTATCTGCGCGCTACTGGCCATGGACTTGTATTCTAGACGAGAGGGGCGCGAGTTGACGCAAGCACTGAATACCGGACACAACGGCGCGAGAATCTTCGGCTTCCCGCTCAGCGGGTTCGGACTCTTCACCAGCCTGCTGCTGGCCTTCGCTTCGGCCTTTTTCACTTTCTTCGCGTCCACCTGCCTTGCCATCTTTTTTCTGCTCGCATGGAACCTGGGCGGCCACCACGCCGTAGATTACGCTGACAGCTATCGCTACATCGGCTTCCCGGCGGGCGTCATCGTGCTTCTGATTGCCCTTCCGTTTTTCGCAACCCTCTGGATTCGAGCCAAGTTTCTGAAGTAAAAAGGCAAATCAATGCCGGTGCATACCATCGACCTGGATGCCTTGTCCAAAGCCGTGAGCGCGCCCACCCGCGAGCTGCGCAAGCAATCTCCCCAACTGCGCGCCTGGTGTACCGCTCTCGAAGCTGGCAGCATTCTCTACTTTCCCCGCACCCCGATTCCCATTCCGCCCGCCGACATCGACATCCTTCTCGACCAGCAGCAGGCCGACAGCAGCCTCCACAAGAACATCTCTTACAAGCCCGAGGCCGACGCCCTCGGCGGCGTGGACCGCAAGTCGGTTCCGCCCGCCGCGGTTGACCAGCTGCACGCCATCATGCGCCGCTATTCGTCCTCCGTCGCCGATTTCCTGTCGAAGTTTCTCGCACCCTACGAAAACCGCTGGCGCCGCGACTACGCCAGCTATCGCCCCATCGAAGAAAAAGGCCGCGATCTGCCGGTGCGGCGCCGCAACGACCTTCTCCACGTCGATGCCTTCCCCACCCGGCCCACCAAGGGAATGCGCATTCTTCGCTTCTTCCACAACATCCATCCCGACCGCACCCGCGACTGGGTGGTGGGCGAACCATTTTCACGCATCGTCGGGAACTTCACCCCCCGCAAACTCGCCGTGCCCCGGCCCGCAGGCCCGCTGGCGCGCACCGCCAGGCAGTTTGCCACCTCCGCGGGCCTCGCCAGGCTGGTTCCCCAGTGGAAGCGCACCCCCTACGACGAATTCATGATGCGCCTCCATAACACCATGAAGGAAGACGCCGAATTCCAGAACTCCTGCGCCAAGGAGTTCGTGCAATTTGTTCCCGGCTCCAGTTGGATGGTCTACACCGAAACCGTTCCCCACGCCGCTCTCGCCGGGCAATATGCCCTGGAGCAGACCCTCCTCGTCGATCCTGATGCCATGGTCACGCCCCAATCCACCCCCCTGGCGATCCTGGAAAAACTCGCCGGCGCCCGCCTCGTCTAGCCAACGTCTGGCCGGCCATTTCCAGCCGTTCCACTCGCCTCCAGATTCCTGCGATCGAATTGCAGATCATTCTGCCTGCCTGGAGCACAATGGTCTGAGAGAAGGGATTTTCATTGGCTGCCCCAAAAACTACAATCCCCGGTCGCAGGAACCAGCCATTTGTCGTCTTTTTCGCCCTTCTTTCGCGTTCATGGGGAATGTTGCAAAAAAAATTCTGGGCTGTAAAACTGTGAAAACTGACTTAACCACCCGCGATTCAATGACTTCCACGAATTTTAACGGTCAAAAATGTTGCAATACTAGTGCAAAAATCGAGTTTTTTCACCGTTTTTGGGGCAGTTTTAGCCCCGGAATGAGGCGCCCGATTTGCCCGGAGAAAAACCCCGCCGGTCCCTCTATCTTCAAGTCCCCTCAGCGGTTATGATTGGCTCTCCAACAAATATGGGTCGCAGTCTGAAACCTTCGTTACGACAACGATCCAGAACCAGGACGGTGTCTTTCATGCAGATTCTGCGCCAATCCGTCTGTGGAATTCTCGCCTGCCTGGCGTGCGGATGCTCCAATCACGCCCTCCATCCCCCGGCTCAGCCGCCTTTGATTGTTTCGGACATCGTCCGTGAGTCCCTGCCCAACGACTATCTCCGTGTAAGCTTCCTCCCCGCCGGGGTCCAGGTCACCAGCCTGTCGCGCCCCGGAGCCTTGCGCGCCTTCGCCACCGCAACTCCGCTCTACAACCCGCCGCTTCGCCTGAAAGATCTGCCCTACTATTCCGGACTGGTGAACGACGATACCCGCGTGCTGGTGGCCATGCGCTGCCGGCCTCCCCAACCCGAAAAAGTAGACGCCGTTCTCGCCACCTGGCCCAATGTCTTCCTCGCCATTCAACGCGACGTCCCAACTGACCAGGCCGCATGCGCCGCGCCGTCAGACAACATCGCAACCCGGATGGCCTGTTACGCGAAAGCATTCACTGACCCTCCCGCCACAGCCGTCCCGCTTTCGCTCGCTCACACGTTCAACTACGCGGGCGCGCTCTACGACGACCAACACGCGGCCATGGCCAAATGGCTCCAGGACAACTATGGAATCTTTCCCGCATTTGCCGGCTCCGGCTATTCCATCAAGGATTCTTATTCACTCGGCACCGAACCCATGACCTCGCAGCAGATCCTGGTCAAGTCGATATCGTCCGAGTACATCCTGAAGAATGTCTCCCTTGCCGATGCGGGCTGCCGCTGCATCTCCGTTGCGCCCTATACCGGGCGATCCAACGACCCGCTCGATCCCGATTTCGTCGCCAAGGCAGGCGGCGACGGCGTGTGCACGCCGGTAAAGAAATTGGCTCCATCCTCACGCTAAAATGCGCGCAAACTCTTGAACAGGGGTGCAAATGAGCGAAACACCGGATGTTCCAGTGACACCGGCTACAACGGGCGAAACCCCATCTGAGCGCATTTCGCTGCAAGGCCTCTTTGGCAAGTTCCTGGCACTGGCCGGACTCGCGTACGGCGTCGGATTCACCGTGATCCTGACCCACACCGCCACCCTCAGGGCGCCAGTGATCGAGCCATTTCAGGCTCAAACCATCGTTGCCGGCCTACCCGTCTGGCTGTTGATCTGTGTCGGTGTCTGGACATGGCCGGAATTCACCCGCCGCATCATGGGAGACCGCACCACCGTTTCCGATTCGTTGATAGGAGGCATGATTACCGTAGCCATCAGCGTGACCGTTTTGGTAGCGGGCGCCATCTGGATCGGCGCGAAGTTTGGGGCAGGGCATTGGCCGATCGGCGTGATCCTGTTCTGCTTGAGCGGACTTGCCTTCGTGCTCAACATCACTTTTGTGGTGCAGGCGCACAACATGAAGTGGAAGGATCCGGGGGTCCCGCCCTTCCTTTCTCTGGTCTGCTTTTGGTCCGGTTTTGTCTTCTTCGTGATCAGCTACGCACTGCTCATCTATCCCAGGATTCCTTACAACTTTGGCGGTGGGCGTCCGGCCCATATCCGAGTTGTTTTCAAGGAACCACAAGTACCGAACCTGCTCTCTGCAAAAACAGGGACGCCGAAATCAATCAACGCGCCGGACGAGTTCCTTCTTTTCTATCGCGCAAGCTCTTATCTGCTCGTCAGCCGGGACGAGAATCAGCCGCTGATTCAGCTCTTCTCCGACCAGGTGCGCGCCATCGAGTGGCAGGATTCGCAACCCCGTTGAATCGCTCGATCAAGCCCTCACAAGCCCAAAAACAATTCAGCCGCGCCCCAGATGGAGCGCGGCTGAACTGTTTTATTCCCTTATTCCTCGGTCCCCTTGTTCCCTTGTTCCCTCGGTCCCTTGTTCCCTTGTTCCCTCGGTCCCTTGGTCCCTGCTCTTCTCACATCCCTGCGGGTTTGGGATTCTCGGGATCGTACTTGGCAACGCGGATCTTCTTCGCCAGTCCTAGTTTCGAAAGCAGCCAGATGCCATAGAAGTTAGGATCGACTTCATACCACTTCAGCCCATGCCGCGCCGATACCGGGTGCGCGTGATGATTGTTGTGCCAGCCTTCGCCGCCCGTGATCAGGGCCACCCACCACAGGTTGCGCGAACCGTCGCGCGTCTCGAACCGGCGGCTGCCCCACATATGGGTCGCCGAGTTCACCAGCCAAGTGGCATGCAGGCCCAGGGTGACGCGCAGCAGCACGCCCCACAGAACCATCGCGATGCCGTTCACGAATCCGCCCCAGATCCATCCGCCCGCCAGCAGCAGCACGCCGCTCGCGGTGATCGGAAGCCAGTGGTACTTGCTCAGCCACACGTGGAACCGGTCCTTGCTCAAGTCCGGCGAATAGCGCGCCAGCGCCTGGGTCTGCGCATGGAGTGCTTTGCCAAAGAGGATCCACCCGGCATGGGCCCACCAGCCGCCTTCCTTGGGCGTATGCGGGTCGCCTTCCTGATCGCTCAGTTGATGATGAACGCGATGCGTCGAAACCCAGAAGATCGGGCCGCCCTCCAGCGAAAGCGTCGCGCACGTCGCCATGAGGTACTCGATCCATTTCGGCGTCTGGTAGCCGCGGTGCGTTAGCAGCCGGTGGTAGCACATGCCAATGCCCACATTGATGGCAAGCACATAGAGAACCGCCATCACCGCCAGCCGCGACCAGCTGAAAAAGAAGAACGCAGCCAGCGCCCCCCCATGAAACAAGATGATCACCGACAGGGTGAGCCAGGTGACTCCCGACTGAACCGTCGCGGCGCGACCCATTCGCACCTGGTCGCGGGCAGGAACCGCATTGACATCCACCACGGACGATGCATCCGGGGTGGAGGCGTGCAGGGTTTTGGAAGGGACGGCTGCCGTGGTTTCACGGGAAGGGGAAGTTACGACTGTTGCCATTCGCTGGTATTTCCTCACACAAGTGGCAAACACGCCCACTCTTACTCTTCATTGTATCCCGGGCGACATTGGGAATTCTTCCCCGGCTGGATTAATTGAAGAAAAGGCCATGATCGCAGGCAGACCAAATACCAGGCCCGGATTCAACTTGATTCATCCGCGCGTGCTGTATTTCATTCAGGCGGTTTCCAGCCGCTCTGCTATCCTCCAGCAATTACGCGCAGCCGCCCCTCCGAGTTCATTGGAATGAAAGGAAGACTCCGACTCATGACCGGCGAAACCAGCCGCATCGAAGCCTTCTCCGACGGCGTCTTTTCCATCGCCGCGACTCTGCTGGTGCTCGAGCTAAAGCCGCCTCCCCTAACCCTCCCGTTCTGGCAGGGCATCGCGGCACAATGGCCGGGGTTCGCCAGCTTCCTGCTGAGTTTCCTGTTTATCGGCATCATGTGGATCAACCACCATCGCCTCTTCACCCACGTGCGGCGCAGCGACGACTTCCTCATGCTCTCGAACCTGCTGCTTCTCCTGGGCGTTGTCTGGATCCCTTACCCAACTTCGCTGATGGCGCAGGCTCTCACGTCGGGCCGCATGCGCGAAGCCGCCATCCTCTACAACGGCTCCTACCTCGTCATCGCTTTGCTCTTTAACCTGCTGCTTTTCACCTGCATCCGGGGCGGGCTGGTCGACCGCGAGTATGCCGCAGTGCGCAACATCGCCCGCAGCTTCGCCCTCGGGCCCGTTCTTTACGGCCTGTGTTTTGCTGCAACCTGGTGGAATGTACGCCTGAGCCTGGCGATGAATGCCGCCATGGCTTTGTTCTTTCTGCTTTCGCCGGACCGGCGCGGCGCCGAAAACAGCCCCGCGCGAAATTGATTTGCCAGATTGCCTTCAGCCCTTCGTCTATTCGCTGCTCATGGTTCCATACACCCCGCCGCTGCTCACGAACATTTTCTCCGCCGTACCCCCGTAAATGCGATACAGGGCGAATTGCCGCGAACCGTCGCCGCGCAACTCGAAGAGTAGTTCTCCCCGATTGTCGGCAAGCGCATCCACCGCATCCACCAGGCGCATGCGCGGCGTCTCGTCCAGGTGAGCCCGGTCGGTGACGCTTTTCAGCAGAACCCGCACTTTCCCGTAAAGATCCGGCTGCGCCACGATGGTCACGAATCTCTGGCTTGCCGGCGGTCCGTCAGTATGCGCTGTCAGAACCAGGGTCGCCCCTGATCCATAAGCCAGCTCGAAGACCCGGAACTGCTCATCTTCAAGCGGCGCCGGAGCCGGTGGAGGAGCGGCCGGCCTGGCCGTTTTGCGCACTGGGGTCCCCGTCCGCTTTGGCGCGGCAGCGGGTGCCGGAGCCGCCACTCCCAGCGCCTGGCGCGCCATGTCTTCCACCGCCGCCTTCATCTTGTCCTCGTCATCGGGATTGGCCCACGAATACGTCCACGGATGGTCGGGACGGCTCTTGGCATCCGAGACAGCCACGGCCTGCTGCATATCCGGAGGAATCCCCATCAGGGTTGGCGCCACTTCCAGCCCGTTCCCGCTCGACTTTCCGCGCTTAAGCTTTGGCCGGTCGGGATCGCTTGAATCGGCCACAGAATCCACATTCCCGATATCCTGTGCCAGGTTCGGCCGCGACTTCTGCAGGGTAGGCTGATCCGAATCAGACTGCGACGCCGGCTTTCCAGTATCGGGCTTCTTCTGGAGCTTCGGTCGATCCGGATCGTCCGGGCCAGTGCTCGCAGTGCTGCTCGACGTGTCCTTTCCGTCGTCAGTCTTCTTTTGCAGCTTCGGCCGGTCTGGATCGTTCGATCCCGGCGACTGGCTGGATGTTTGGGTGGAGTCGCCACTCTTTGTGCCCGATCCCGATCCTTCGCCACTGTGCTGCTTGCGATGCAAGACCGGTTTCTCGTCCTCGAAATCGTCAACCTTTGCGGGAGCCATCGCCTCCGGCGCCTTCGGCGCAGGCATCGGTTTCCACTTCCCGTACCCAACCCACGAGCCCTGTTCCTGACCCGCATTCTCAATATCGAAAAACCCGAATGTCTTCCCGTTCGTCTTCAGTTCGTATTCCACTTCGCCCGACAAGGCCAGGGGCTGCGGCCGGGCAAGATAAATCCCCGCATCCTGCAGCTTCTCGCCATCGAACACCATCACCGGAACCATCCGGCAGGCCTTGGGCTTCCCCACCTCGCCCGTCCACTCAAGAACCGCGATCGCGCGGAGGTCAGGCGTGCCCTTGGCCTTCTTCGTTACCTGTCCCGGATACTGCGCTACAGCAATCAACGGGACGAGCATCGCAGCCGCCACGGCTGCCGTTTGCACCCCGCTCAACGAAAGCATCTTTCTTACACCCATGCCAACACCGTTAGACCCGGGCGCGATGACATCGCCCACCCGCGTCGGAAATAATGCATCCTGATGGCCACTCCGGCCCTCCATATCCATGCGTCTCAAGAGGACAAGTCCAATGGAAGTCAATGAACAGGTCGCCGATTTCACCCTGCAAACCGACGAGGACAAAACTGTAAGCCTCTCGGACTATGCCGGCAAGCCGGTCGTACTCTTCTTTTACCCTAGAGCCGATACTCCTGGCTGTACGATTGAGGCCTGCGGCTTTCGGGATGCCTTCAAAAAGCTCCAAGCCTCCGGCGCGGTAGTCCTCGGAATCAGCCGCGACACACCCGCCGCCCAGGCCAAATTCCGCGCCAAGTACGGCCTGCCCTATACACTCCTTGCTGATGTAGACGAGAAAGTCTGCAATCAGTTTGGCGTCCTCAAGGAAAAGAACATGTACGGCAAGAAGGTCATGGGCATCGAGCGCACTACCTTCCTCATTGGCCCCGACCGTACCCTCTTGCATGTTTTCCCCAAGGTTACCCCTGACGGCCACGCCGAAGAAGTCCTGAAAATTGTGAAGGAATGGCAGAAATCGCACCCGTAATGGACGCTCTGGAACTGCAAGGGTTCTGGCCAAAGATTCGTCCATTGGCTCGAAGAATCGCGGCAATTGCAGAGAATTTCCTTGACTTTTTTCGTATTTCGAGGTTTTCTGAGTCTCGATCCTGCCTGCCGTATTATTGAAATCTCTTTCCCGGCAAACAAGAACAACCGATTCGAAATTCGCTGTTTTTAGGCAAATTTGGCATTTCCCGGAAGGGTTTGTTCCGTAACGAAGGTTGCGCATTCCGCACCATCCTTCGTGTCCTGACGTCTCGTCTTGAGCCGCCCCCATGCCCTCCCGCGGGCGGCACGCGCTTCCTTGCATGTGCAGAAATGGCGATGTGCGGGCCTTGGTAAAGGAGAATCCATGAATGAACAAAACCCTTCTGTGATGAGCCAGTCCGGACTCTCGGATAACGCCGCGGGCGGCTTGGCTTACGTGACCATCATCCCGGCTATCGTCTTCCTCGCGATCGCCCCGTATAACCGAAACTCGTACGTCCGGTTTCATGCCTGGCAGTCCATTTTTTTCACCGTGGCCTGCATCGCGATCGACATCGCGATCGGGGTTCTCGCGCGAATGCCTTTCCTTGGCTTGATGTCGCTGTTCCTGTGGCCTCTGGTTGGACTGGCATTCCTGATTGTCTGGATTATCCTCCTGATCAAGGCGTTTAACGGCGAGCGCTTCAAATTGCCCGTTATCGGAGATCTCGCCGAAAAGCAAGCCAACAGCTAGCGCCCGAAACACACACTTCCATCTTGGACTGCACCAGCGGGCACAACGCGAAGCTTCGTGAATGCCGCCCGCCGGTGCGCCTTGATTGAGTCTCTGGTGGGACCGTTTGGGCTTTCCGGCCTGGTGCGCTAACTTAGGCATCGATGGAAGATCAAAAATCCAGACCTGCCCGAGCCCGCGCGGAGCGGGATTTGGCCATTCCTTCTCCGCTGCCTGGCCATTTGCTGCCTCGCAGTTTCTTCGAAGATCGACCCGATCGCATCGCCCTGCGCGTCCTGGGAAAACTTCTTGTCCACCGCACCGAAGCGGGGCTAATCGCCGGCCGCATCGTCGAGACGGAAGCCTATTTCGGCCCGCACAACAACCCACCCGATCCCGCCGCCCACTCTCATCGGGGTCCCACTCCCCGCAATCTCGTCCTATTCGGCCACGCTGGTCATGCCTATGTCTATTCAATCTACGGCCGATACTTCTGCATGAACGTCACATGCGAAAACGAGGGCCAGGCAGGCTGCGTGCTCATCCGTGCCCTGGACCCGGTTGCCGGATTTGAGCAGATGGCCGAGAATCGCGGCCTTCATTGGACCGCACCGCTCACCGACCAGATCGCGCGCCAACTCACATCGGGGCCGAGCCGACTCTGCCAGGCCATGGCCATCGTCCGCACCAGCCACAACGGTCTCGACCTCACCAGCCGCCGGTCCCACTTTCAAATTCGCGACGACGGCTTCCAGGTCACGGAGGCGATCGCGACCGCCCGCATCGGCATCAACCCCTCCAACCCGGCTCTCGACTGGCCCCTCCGGTTTGCCGTCCCCTGCCATCCCTGCGTCTCCGGACCGAAGTCTTTATCAGGACCTCGCATCTTTGTTCCGTAGAGTTCCGTCTGACAAGAAAGACTTCGCGCCGAGAGGACCTCTCCACCTTGAGACTGAATTCCCTGCCTGCTTCCGCTGCGGCTGCTTTGCTGGCCCTGTTTGCTGTGACCACCCTGGCGCAAGCCCCTCCACAGGTCCCCGGGCCGGAGGGACCCGCCCGTCCGCATCAGCCCGCTCCCGCACCGACCAACCTGAAGGTCCTGCCCAAAACCCTTACCGGCGACCAGGTCATGGAGATCATGCACAAGTGGCGAGGGCAACTCGGAGTGGAGTGCGACACCTGCCACACGGTTGATCCCAACCGGAAGATGCCCAACGGCCATCCCGCCCTTAATTTCGCGGATGATTCCAAGCCGGAGAAGGAAACCGCCCGTCTTATGGTCAAAATGACCAGGGAGATCAACGAGAACTACACCTCGATGGTCAAGAGCACCCACAGCAAGGACGAGTCCGCGAAGATGGTCAGTTGCGGCACCTGCCACCAAGGCCACTTTGATCCTCCGGCATTCGTGCCACCGCCCGAGCATGAGCACGAACATCATGATGGACCACCGCCGGCCGACACCAAGCCGCCTGTCCCGCACTAGTACTTTGCAACTTACGGCTTCCAGACGAAAGTGGTCACCGAACCCGCGGGCAGGGTTGTGACCACCGTTTTCCCGCGCGAAACAATCCCGATCTCCTGGCTCGCCGCCCCCGCATTCAGCGCATAAACCACGATCGTGCCGTTGGTGTTGCGAAACGCCACATCCTTGATTTCCGTTCCCGTCGGCTCGTCTGACCCGATTCGCACCGCGCCCGGATACAGGAATTTGGTCGCGTGGCCCATGACGTAATAGTCGGGCTCGGGCTTGAAAGTCCCCTTGTCGGTATCGATCGTGACCAGCCCGCGGCAGGTATCGCAGCCGCCCACGAACGGGCCGTGATGCTGGTCCGTCGCCAGCCCCCACAGCACATAGGCCTTCGACCAGTTGCGGGTCGCCGCAATCAGCTCCGCAGCTTCCTCGGCCAGCAGGTTGCCGTTGCCGTGGTAGCCCCTCTGCCACGTCCCGCCGCTCGATTCCGTTACCCACTGGTCCTTCTTGGGGAACTGCTCGTGGAACTTGCTCATCACCTCGGGACCTCCGCCATAGTGATGCCAGGCCGTCCCGGCT
The DNA here is from genome assembly GCA_963730805.1 of uncultured Acidobacteriota bacterium. Classification (GTDB taxonomy): domain Bacteria; phylum Acidobacteriota; class Terriglobia; order Terriglobales; family Acidobacteriaceae; genus Telmatobacter. The sequence goes on from CAVSTL010000007.1 coordinate 361,072, forward strand.
ACCAGAATTCCTGCCTTCGCATCTTTCAATACGGTTTCGGGATAGTCCGGCCGGTCCCAATTGTGGTCGTACGCCATCACCTTCGGGCTGAGGTGCGCCGCGACTAGCGCCGGCCCCAGCGCCTCGCCATAGAACTTCGCCTGCTCGCCCGCCAGCACTTGCATCCCGCTGTACGTGGGTGGGGCATAGAGCGGCTCGTTCTGCATGCTCATCGCCCAGATCGGCACCCCCGCAGCCTGATAGCCCTGGATCGTCTTCACGAAGTATTGCGCCAGCGCTCCATAAAACTCCGGCCGCAGCGACGAAGCCTCCTTCGTCTCCGCTTTCGACCCCAGCATCGATCCTGTGGTCTTCATCCAGCCCGGCGGGCTCCACGGCGTAATCATCACGTGGATCGCGGGGTTCAGCGCGAGGGCTTTTTTCAATTGTGGCAGGATGTATTCCTGGTCGTGCGCCAGCGAGAAGTGCGTCAGGTTCGCATCCTCCTTGCCGCTCGGCGTGGTGCAGGCATTGGTCGACTGCTCGCACAGGTCGTCGAACGAGTAAAACGTGGCCGCCAGGTCCGACGATCCAATTGGCTGGCGCAGAAAACTCAGCGCGATCCCGTCCTTTCGCGAGAACAGTATTTTGAAAGCGGCGTCCGTCTGGGCGGCCGGAAGTTTTTTCGCGAACAGCCAGGCCGCCGCATCGGTAAGCGAAGCCCCGAATCCATCGATTTCCTGCAGCCGCTGCGCATCGTCAATGTGGATCACCGGGCCGTTCCCGGCCGGCGCAGCCGCCCCGAAGCGCAGCTTTTCCTGGGCCGAAAGGGCTTGAGTCAGGTCAGGCGTTGTCTGGTAAACAGCCACCGATTGCGCAGTCATCCCCTTCGACAGGAGCACTGCAGTTAACCCAAGACCAAGAAATAGAAACATAGAACGCGACATGGATTCCCCTCTTTCTGGAAGAAGAAATCCTATCAGGGCACGTACTTCCTCGCCTGTGACACCACAATCCAATACATCCGGGTGGCCCGTCCAAGCTCTGCTCGGGCTGGATACCTTCAGTTCCCCTGCTTTCTCTTCCTTCTGCGCAGCGCTATGATGGAGATTCTCCACTAGAGTTCCTGCAAGGAGCCTTTTATGAGCGAAAAGCTGAATGGGCGCGGACACGCGCGGCGCGAGTTTTTGAAGGTGGGCGGCGCAGCTACGGTTGCTCTCCTCACTCCAACGGCGTTTGCAGTCACGCCCAACAAGTCGCTGCCCGCGCTGCCTTCGAATCCCATCACCATGAAAGCCATGCCCACGCGCAATCTGGGCAAGACCGGCTACAAGGTGGGCATCTTCTCGCTGGGCGGGCAGGCCGCGCTGGAGAAGGCCAACAACTTCGACATCGCCGTGCCAATCATCGACCGCGCGCTCGATTTGGGCGTGAACTATATCGACACCTCGTCGATCTACGGCGGCCCTCCCCGCTGGAGCGAGCAGTACGTAGGCAAGGTGATGGCGAAGCGCCGCAATGAGGCGTTTCTCGCCACCAAAACCAAGGAGCGCACCCGCGACGACTCCATGCGCATGATCGAGAAGTCGCTCGAACTGCTGCAGACCGACCACGTGGACCTGTGGCAATTGCACGATGTCGGAACAATGTACGACGTGGATCAGATTTTTGCCAAGGGCGGAGCTATGGAAGCCCTGCTCGACATGCAGCAGCAGAAGGTGGTGCGCTTCCTCGGCATTACGGGGCATTATCGGCCCGAAGCGCTGATGGAGTGCATCCGCCGCCATGAGTTTGACGCCATCCTCATGGCCATGAACGCCGCCGACCCGCATCACTACAGCTTCAACGAGCAGTTGTTGCCGCTCGCGGTCGAGAAGCAGATGGGCATCATCGGCATGAAGATCCCCGGCCGCGGCCGCATTTTAGCGTCGTGGAATCCGCCTTCGATCGAAGCCCAGAAGCATTCCTGGGAGGGCATGGCGATTCAGACATCGTCGCCCGGCACGCTCACGATGCGCGAAGCCATGTACTACACGCTGTCGCGGCCGGTAAGCACGGTGATCGTCGGGTGTGACTCGATCGCGCAACTGGAAGAGAATGTGCAACTGGCGCGCGACTTCACTCCTATCACCGACAGGCATGCCGGCGAGTTAGTCGCAAAGGCCGAACCGTGCGCCAAGCCGTCGCTATTCTTCCGCTTCTACGACAGGCCGTGAAAAACGGCTGAGTTCGGCGAGCAAGTCTCGCTGCGGCCGATTTCTAGTCCAATATTCCTGGGCGAAATAGCCCGGTTCCATCGACCAGGAGGATTTGTGTCGGGCGAAGGAAATGTAACAGGATCAAGAGTAACCCTGCATGTAGTCTCAAGCCTTGATGGGTTCATCGCAAGGAAGGACAACAGCGTCTCCTGGCTGGATGGCAATGGAACCGTCTACGAAGCCGGGATTTCTTTTTCCGACGAGGAAATCGCGACCTTCGTCAAAGCCATCGACTGTTACGTCCTCGGTTCCCGCACGTATGAACATGCGCTCGAACTGGGTTGGCCATATGGAGATACCGCAACGGTTGTGTTGACCCGCCGACAATGGCCAGCGGCGAAGGACAGCGTCGAATTTTATTCGGGTGATCTCGAAACGCTCGTTCACCAGAGACTCGCTCCGCGATTTCGAAACATCTGGCTGGTAGGTGGGGCAATGGTGTGCCAGCGTTTTCTCGAACTTGGCCTGGTCGACGAAATCAGGTTGACGATCGCCCCTGTTTTATTGGGTGACGGACTCCGGCTATTCGGTGGCTGCCTGGCGGAGAAGAGGTGGAATTTGAAAAACGTAGCCGCCTACAAGAACGGTTTTGTCGAGCTATCCTATGTCATGTCGACCGTGGAAGAGCATCGCCTGGGCCCTACACTTCCTGAAGCGCGGTAACGTGCCTCTTTCTCAAGACCCACGTTGTCATGCATCGAAGATCCTGCACAATGGTCGTTTTCAGCGGATCTACGAGCACGGCATTCATATCCTCGCCCAGTTCGAGAAGCATCTCCTCATCCACCAGGTACCACTCCGACCCGTCTCCAATGATGAACCTGCGGCCCCGCACCGGCTCAAAATCCATTCCGATTCTTGATCCCAGCCGGCAGAACAACATCCCGCCTGGTTTTAATACCCGCCACAGCTCTGCAACCATCGCGACAAAATGCTCGTCATCCCGCGCAAAGTGGAGTACCGCGGCACAAATCACCACATCGAAGAAGGCATCGGGGAAAGGCATTTGCTCGATGGGCCCTACCTGAAAATTTCCCTGCGGCAGCCCGGTGTTCAAAGATGCGGACAGCCGGCGAACGTGGTCGATTGCGTCCGCACCCAGGTCCCTTGCGAACACCTCGTAGCCCTCTCGCAAAAGGTGGACAAGGTTGCGCCCGAAGCCACATCCGGAATCGAGCACCCGCATGCCCGGCACGATGTTCTCGCGCAGAATCTGATCGAACAGGTAGATATCAATCTGGCCAAACTGCTCTCGAAGATTCAAAGAAATCAGCCTTCCACATTCAGATACAGGCGATAATGTTCATCCTGAATCGCAGTGAACGGACGCAGCGTGATTGGCTCGGTGTCGGTTTTGAATTGCCAATCGGTCGAGCCTGACGCGACTTGTGCCGCGCTCTGCAGAGCTGGCCTGCGCACCATCGCGGGAACTCCCCGAACCGTAAACAACGCCAGGGGCCCGTGCACCGGCGCTACGAGGTTTGGATGCTGCGAGTCCACCGCTTCAAGGGCCATCGGCATATCGAATTCGATTTCGATGCGGTCGCCTTTCCTCCAGTTGCGTTCGACGCGGGCAAATTTTCCTGGTTCCATGGGCTCAGCAACCCGCTTCCCGTTCACCGCGACGCGTGTCTTCGCACCGGACCATGCCGGGATGCGAAGGTAAACCGGAAACGCGACCGGCTTGTCGGCTTCAATCGCAATTTCGGTGGTCGCCATGTGCGGATAGTTCGTCTTCTGCACCAGCGCGACCCGTCCGCCCGCGCGGTTCCACGTCACCCGCGATGGCACGTAAAGATTGACATAAATTCCCTCGCTATCGTGGAAATAAGAACTGATGCCGTAGTCGGCCGTCACCTGCGAGAACGTGCCCGTGCAGCAGTGCCACTTGTAGGGGTGATAAACCTTCGATCCGTCGTTGTTGTAGTCGGAATAGTAAAACGCATGCCCGTCTTCCTGAATAGGCTTTGCGCCGAGAATGCAGTTATAGAGCACACGCTCCATGCTGTCGCCATAGCGGCTGTCGCGTGTCACGCGGGTCAGGTAGCGGGTAATCTTGAAGTGCGCATAGGAGCCGCAGGGCGTTTCGAAGCTCGAATGCGTGTTCGTCAGGCTCTCACCAATTTCGCCGCTGCCGGGCTCGCGAAAATCCTCGTTCGGACCCCACCCACCGGTGGCGAAACTCTGCGTGGTACGCACAAAATCGAATCCGTTCCTGGCCGCGCGCAGGTGCTTTTCACTGCCAAGCACGAGATAGGCTTGCATGGCGGAGCTCATCGCATTTACGTGACTGTAGGCATGCTTGTGGGGAAGCACGTTCTGCCCCTCGGCAAGCGGATTCCAGTACCAGTCGTCCGCCAGAAAACGGATCCCGAGTTCCTTGTACCGGTCGCCCGCGCCGCACTGGTAGGCAAGGAACGCGTTTTCAGGCAGCGTATAGGGCTCGTCCCAGCAGAACGACTCATCCTTGTGCGGCCGTTCATACTCCTGCACCCGGGAGATGCCGCCAGGAGGCAGATGATCCCAGACCGAATCGAGCGTCTTGTCCAGCACTTTCAACGCGCCGGGCGCGCCAGCCAACTGGTGCGCGTCGATCATGCCGATCGAGATTTTGTCATACGTGTAGGCAGGGAAGCGATTGTCATCCCAGAAGTGCGGCGTGATGGCGGGCCCAAAGTTGCGCACGATCCGATGAACCTTTTCCTGCGTGGCTTTGTTGCCGGTAGCCGCGTAGTCGCGTGCCAGACCGGAAAGATATTGGCCAAAGCTGGCGCCCGGGCAGAACCCGTTGTTGCCCGGCTTGTCCAGATCGCTGAGGGGAGCCCAACTGTACCACCCGCCCATGTCCTCCCCGGGCGCGGGCATGTCCGCACGCTGGCGAAACGGCTTGAGCAGCGCGTCTTCGTCCATGGCGCCATAAAAGGAGTGATTGGTGTCGAACTGATGGCGTAACGGGCCTTCAAGAAGTTCGACCTCGTTATAGCCGAACTGCTGCAGCGGTGCGGGATCACCCCCAACAGCCCGGGATACTCGCAACGGCAATGCTGAAGCCGCGGCGATCACTCCGGCGGATTTAAGGAAATCTCTTCGGGAAGACGTCATGGGACCTCCCACGGAGGAAATCGGCGTCGCCGAACCCTTCGATGGAACTTACGCATCAAGCATATCGCCAATGGTCGATCCTGAGCCCAATTCTGGCTTCCGCCTGAGACAATCATTTCCAGGAGGCATTGCGTTAAACCACCATGGCGACCGTCGCTCAGGAACTTACTTTCGAACAAAAACTCGACCAGCTTGCCCGAGTCGCGATCGAGGTTGGGCTCGGCCTCAAGTCCGGTCAGGAGCTTCTAATGACCGCATCGCTCGACGCCGTTCCGCTGGCCCGTCGTATTACCGAACAGGCCTACCGCGCGGGCGCCTCGCTGGTAACCACGATCTACGGCGATGACGAAGCCACGCTGATGCGCTTCCGTTACGCTCCGGACGACGCCTTTGATCGCGCGGCCGGTTGGCTCTACGACGGGATGGGCACGGCCTTCAAGAGCGGAGCTGCGCGCCTCGCGATTACGGGCGCCAATCCCCTGCTTTTGTCGAACGAGGATCCCGGCAAGGTTAGCCGCGCCAACCAGGCGGTTTCCAAGGCCTACCGGCCCGCGCTGGAGTTGATCACACGGCACGAAATCAACTGGACGATCGTAGCCAGCGCCACTCCCTCATGGGCCGCAGCCATGTTTCCCGCCGAGCAGCCGGAAACGGCGCTGGCCAAATTGTGGGGAGCAATCTTCGCCACGTCGCGCATCAACGTTGACGACCCGGTAAGCAACTGGAAGGCGCACGACGCGGAACTGCACAACCGCGCCGCTTTCATGAATGAAAAGCGCTACGCGGCCTTGCAGTATCGCGGCCCCGGCACTGACTTCCGCCTGGGCCTTGCCGACGATCATCTCTGGCTGGGCGGCGGGACCACGGCGGGAAACGGCCTCTATTGCATTCCCAACATGCCCACCGAAGAGATCTTTACGACGCCTCACAAAGACCGCGCCGAGGGCACCGTAACTGCCACCAAGCCGCTCTCCTACCAGGGAACCATGATCGAAGGAATTCGGGTGCGCTTCGATCGCGGTCGAATTGTCGAGGCCCATGCTACGCGCGGCCAGGAAGTGCTGAAGAAACTGATCGACACTGACGACGGCGCGGGCCGGCTGGGAGAAGTGGCCCTGGTTCCGCATTCCTCTCCGATCGCTTCGAGCGGGCTCCTGTTCTTTAATACGTTGTTCGACGAAAACGCCGCGTCGCACATCGCGCTGGGCCAGGCGTACACGTCGTGCCTGCGCGACGGGGACAAGCTTACCCCCGAACAACTGGCTGCCAAAGGCGCGAACGACAGCTTGATTCACGTGGACTGGATGATCGGCTCAGACCAACTCGACATCGACGGAGTTACTGCGTCTGGCACGTCAGAGCCGTTGATGCGCAGCGGAGAATGGGTGTAGACAAGGCGAAGATACAGTCAACGAAATGCAATACTCAAGAAGAGTTTCCGGAAATGCCTCTTCGCCGCGCGGGCATTCGCATCCAAAATGATGGGTGCAAACTCCGAGGGGACGAGTTTGTCTAAGCAGAGCGGCTCGCAAGCTGAAAATAGAGCAAAAGCCATGCAGATTTCCCGTGGAACTTTGATGTCCGTGATGGCGTTCGCGCCTCTCCTGCTCTGTGGGCAGCCAGGCCCGTCTGCGCCGGCGGCACCAGCCGCGCCCGCTGCTCCAGCGGTTCCTTCGAGCGTGATTCAACCGGCATTGGCGACCGTGCAGAGCACGATCAGTTCCCTCAAGATGGACAAGTGGAAGAAGGGCTCGGTGCGCGATGAAGCCAACGACAATGTGAACGCCATTCTGCGCGACCTTAAAAACAACGTCCCGCCCCTTCTCTCGGACGCGGATTCGGCGCCGGGCGCGCTGAGCAAATCGCTTCCTCTTCTGAAGCACCTCGATGCGCTTTACGCCGTCGTCCTGCGAGTGGAAGAGGGAGCGCGTGTGTCCGCACCCTCCGATCAAATCGACCAACTGGCGGCGGCTCTGAAGGCGTTTTCCGCGGCGCGCATCAATCTGTACGACAATATGACAGCGAAAGCCGCGGGGCAGGAGAAGCAGGTTAACGATCTGCTGGCGGCCATCAAGGCGCAGCAGGCTGACGCACAGGAGCGCAAGTCGGCACCACCGCCGGCGCCGGTCCCGTGCACGCCGCCCAAGCCCGCACCGAAGAAAAAGCGCCCGACTACCCCCAAGCCCGCACAGCCCGCGGCTGGGCAGCCCGCCCAGACACCTCCGGCGCAACCCAAGACTCCATAGTCGCTGATTCGTCTGCCTGTTAATGATCAGAGCCGGTTGATCAGCGTCGCAATGCATGCGGCGCCGAAACCGTTGTCGATATTGACCACGCTTACGTTGGGGGTACAGGTATTCAGCATGCCTAGCAGCGCGGCCACGCCCCCAAACGAAGCTCCATAGCCGACGCTGGTGGGTACCGCAATCACTGGCGCGTTCACCAGGCCGCCCACCACGGTGGGAAGCGCGCCCTCCATGCCGGCGCACACGATCAGCACCCGCGCGGACTGCAACGAAGTGCGCTGCGCCAGGAGCCTGTGAATCCCGGCGACACCCACATCGGCGATCAATTCCACGGTGTTGCCCATCAGGCGCGCAGTCACGGTCGCCTCCTCGGCAATGGGCAGATCGCTGGTGCCCGCGCAGACCACGGCCACCGTGCCCTTGCCCGGAATCGCCGGGGCCTGCGAGAGCGTGATGGCGCGCGCAGTCTCGTGGTAGGTTGCGCGTGGTTCGGCCGCAACGACAGCGTCGAAGCACTCGCGCGAGGCCCGCGTCGCCAGTACGTTGCCGCCGGCAGCGGCCATGCGCGCAAAAATGGCGGCGACCTGGTCGGTGGTCTTACCAGAAGCAAAGATCACTTCGGGCATTCCCGTCCGCAGGCTGCGATGATGATCAACCTTGGCGAATCCCAGGTCCTCGAACGGCAGGTCGCGCAGCCGGTCCATCGCGTCGTCAACCGCGGTGCGGCCTTCGCGAACTTCATTCAGCAGCGCCTCGATCTGCGCTCGATTCATGAATGGTCCTTTCGTGTAGCGGCAAACAGGCGCGCAGCTTCCTGCATCACCTGCTTCAGCGGGATGGAGTGCTCCGCGGCGAGTTTGCGGCAATCCTCATATTCCGGTGACGCGTTGGCGATTTCGCCCGATGGCCAGCGCGCAACCTTCAATTGCACCGGTCCCCACGAAGTCTCGACTCGCGCAAATTCGCGTTCGAGCGAAATCTTGTTCTCGATTCGCCAGTGCAGGCCGATGGTAGTGGTCTCGCGGAACAGGAGATCGCGCAGCGCCGAGACAAGATCGGGGCTGCAAAGCACCGTCAACTGTACTCCGGTACGGCCTTTTTTCATTTGTACTGGAACGCGGTAGACATCCCATGCGCCGGCGGCGAGCAGCAATTCGCTGACATAGGCGAGAAGTTGCGGTGTCGAGTCATCGATGACTGTCTCGATGATGGCGATCGGCTCGACGGTTGTGTTCGATACGGTGGATTCTTCGCCCAACACCAGCCGGACTACGTTGGGCTGCCCGGCAGTTTCGCGGCCGCCCGCGCCGTAGCCCGTGGCCGCAACCCGCATCGCTGGCAGCGGCGCGTACTCGACGCCGAGCATGCGCAGAATCGTGGCGCCTGTCGGTGTAACGCGCTCCATCGGGGGCCCGGCGGAGTAAATCGGAGCATCGCCAAGCAGAGCAAGCGTCGCCGGCGCTGGAACAGGCAACGTGCCATGCGCGCATTCCACCGTGCCGCTGCCCACGTTGAGCGGTGAAGCCAGCCAGCGCTTCACGTTGAGCGAGGAGGCTCCCACGGCGGCGCACACAATGTCGACGATGGTGTCCACGGCGCCCACTTCGTGAAAATGCACCCGCTCGATGGGAATGGAATGAATGCCCGCTTCCGCTTCGCCCAGCAGGCGAAACGCATGCGATGCGCGCTGCTTGACATCATCAGACAGATGGGCTGAACCAATGATGCCCAGAATCGTAGAGAGCGAACGATGATGCTCGAGAGTGTGCTCGTGGGAATGGGTGTGCGTATGCGAATGGCTGTGCTCGTGCGAGTGGCCATGATGATCTTCGTGCGTATGGACGTGCGAATGAGTTTCGTGCGCGACGTGGGCGTGCGACGGCTCCGGTGCGTTAGTTTCCTCCGTGAGTACGTCGACTTTGGTTGCCGTCAGACCGCCGCGCATCACTTTGCGCGCTTCCAACCGGGCGCCGATATTGAGGGCCGTCGCCGTTTCTGAAAATGTCGATAGAGGAACGCCGGCATCCACCATCGCGCCGAGCAACATGTCTCCACTGATGCCGGAAAAGCAGTCCAGGTAGGCAATACGCATCGAGGCTGATTCTACGGTATTCCGGAAGACCGTGGATAGTGCGAGGCGGCCGATCCCAGTCTCACAATCGAGACCTCCCACAGGCTCAGCGCAGGCTCTGGAGCACCCATTCACTCACAAACGCGTTGTTATGCGCCGCGCCGCAGCAACACATCAGCGGGCAGCACCGCGTTCAGCGAACCGGAACGGAAGCCGGCGGTATCAAGCGTGACGTATTGGAAGCCTGCGCCGCGCATCGCCGCCGTAATCGCATCAAGCACTTCCATCGAAAGCGCCTTTGGCATCTCGGCACGCGCGATCTCGACGCGGGCCAATTCGCCGTGATGGCGCACGCGAAATTCGCGGAAACCCAGTTGCCGCATGCTTTCCTCAGCCTGTTCGACCTGCTGCAACACTTCGCGGGTCACGGTGCGCCCGTATTCGACCCGGGAAGACAGGCAAGGGAGCGGCCGGCCGATCCCACAGCGAATAACCAGCGGCCTTGGCCAGCCCGCGCACTTCGAGCTTGGTCAAGCCGGCATCGGCCAACGGAGCCAGTACATCGTGGTCCTTGGCGGCGCGCTGCCCGGGACGGTAGTCGCGGATATCGTCCGCGTTCATGCCATATGCAATGTTCGTATAGCCGAGCTGCGCGCCCAGCGCCTTCATGCCTTCAAACAGCTCCGTCTTGCAGTGGAAGCAGCGGTTGGCGTCGTTGCGCTGGTACTCGGGATTGTCGAGTTCCTCGGTCCGAATTACCCGCAGCGGCATGCCAATGGCTTGCGCGAAGGCCGACGCCTGCTCCAGGTCGCGCCTCGCCAGGCTAGGTGAGTCAGCCAGCACCGCCAGCATGCGATCGCCGAGAACGCGGTGCGCGGTTGCGGCCAAAAAGGCCGAATCCACGCCGCCTGAGTAAGCCACCATCACACTCCCCAGGATGCGAAGCTGCGTTTCGAGCGCCTGCTGCCTGGTTAATGTGTCGGGAAGTGGCTCGGAAACGCCGGTTTGCGCGGATGCCGCCATGCGACCGATTATACCCGTTTGTCTGTACCGGTTCGCTCTCGGCGTGCCGGAAGCGCGGAGGGCCAGGATCAAGTCCCGGCCCGTCCCCGCTACGTGCTGTATATATTTAACCCGCCAAACCCGCTGCCTCTACTTATGCGAGCCAACCAGCATCTGGCTTTCGATCCACTGATACGTCTTGGCCATGCCTTCCTTCAGGCGGATGGAGGGCTCCCAATTCATGAGCTCCATGATCTTGGTATTGTCGCTGTTGCGGCCGTTCACTCCCTTGGGCGCATTCAGGTCATAGCGGCGCTGCAACTTGATTCCCGCGATCTCTTCCACGATGTCGACCAGCTGATTGATCGTAACCAGTTCGTTGGAACCCAGGTTGAGCGGCTCGTGAATGTCGCTTTCCATGATCATCTGCGTGCCCTTGGTGCAGTCGTCGATATACATGAAACTGCGGGTCTGCTTCCCGTCGCCCCAGATTTCGATTTCGTGCTTGCCTGACATCTTGGCTTCCAGAACCTTCCGGCACATCGCGGCCGGCGCCTTTTCCCGCCCGCCCGTCCACGTGCCCAGCGGCCCATAAACGTTGTGATAGCGCGCCACGCGGCACTGCAGGCCGAAATCCTCTTCGAAGTGGCGGCACATACGCTCGCTGAAAAGCTTTTCCCACCCGTATCCATCTTCGGGCAGGGCAGGATACGCATCCTCTTCCTTGAGCGGAATTACTTCCGGTGTCTTCTGCTTGTCGCCGTTGTAAACGCAGGCCGACGATGAATAGAAGAAGCGCTCCACGCCGGCTTCACGCGCCGCCATCAGCATGTGGGTGTTGGTGAGTACGCTCAGCATGCACAGCGCCTTGTTGTTCTCGATGAACCCCATTCCGCCCATGTCGGCCGCCAGCTGGAAGACCGCGGTCACGCCTTTCGCCGCCTTCTGGCAGTTCTCTTTCTCCTTCAGGTCGAGGCTGAGGTTCTCCACGTCTTTCGAATGCTGGTACCACTCGTCCAGCGGCTTGATGTCGATGGCACGGACCACGTCGACGCCCTGATCGAGGAGAGACTGTACAAGGTGGCCGCCAATAAATCCGCCGGCGCCACAAACTGCTACTTTTTGGTTCTTGAGGTTCATGGGTGGGTGCTCCTTTGGTTGTACTTATAAAGATACATTCAAGACAGCGGGATGCATCGGACAAAAAATCCCCGCAACATGTCCAAAGTTACAGACATGCAGCCCTGGCTGTCGATGTCCAGATGGCTCCCCCAGTGCGGTGCAGGTAGGCGATTGTACGAACATCGCACATGCTAAGATGCGGCAAAAGAGGCAAAGGTTTGAACCCGATCAGCGTGCCGGGCGGCGGCAAACTTCCAGCTATAATTGAGCCTACAGTTACGACCAATCATCCCGTCTTCAGGGCCTGCATTTGAAACACAAGAGACATCCCGCCTCCGGGGAATCAATCTTTGAACCGGCCGGGCAAGACGAGCACCCGAAGAAACCTCAAACGGCCGTTGACTTTAACGTGCCGGGGTTAGCTTAGGAGAAATTCCAGCACATGACAAAATCTGTATCTATCTGTGTTATCGGATCGGGATATGTCGGGCTTGTCGCGGCGGTCTGCTTCGCCGAAATGGGCCACCACGTCACCTGTGTCGACAACGATGAAGCGAAAGTGAAAATGCTGCGCGCGGGAGGGATACCTATCTTCGAGGAGCACCTTCCCGAACTCCTTGGAAAGCACCTTGGCCGTGGAGTGGATTTCACCACCGATCTGGCCAGCGCCGTGGAGAAGAACGAGGCGGTGTTCATTGCGGTCGGGACCCCGCAGGGAGATACCGGTGCCGCCGACCTGTCCTACGTCGAAGCGGTGGTATCGGAGATCGCGCGGGCCATCACCAGCTACAAAGTCATCGTCGAGAAGAGCACGGTTCCGGTCTACACCAACGAATGGGTCCGCCGCGTCCTTCACCGGCGCGGAATCGAACCCGAGATGTTCGACGTGGTGTCCAATCCGGAGTTTCTGCGCGAAGGCACGGCGGTCAGCGATTTTCTGCATCCGGATCGAATCGTGATTGGGGCGGGAACCGAGCGTTCCGCGGACTTGCTGCGGCGTATTTATGCGCCGCTCACGAGCGGGACCTACTATGAAGAACCATCCGCTTTGCCGGGCCCCTGCAACCCGGCTCATCCGGCCAAGCTGCTGGTTACGTCGGCGCAAAGCGCGGAGATCATCAAGCACGCCTCCAATGCCTTCCTCGCGCTGAAGATCTCGTTCATCAATGCAGTAGCGAACCTCGCCGAAACCGTGGACGCCGACATCGAAGACATCGCGGCGGGGATGGGAATGGATAATCGCATCGGCCCAAAGTTTTTGCGTGCCGGGCTCGGCTATGGAGGGTCGTGTTTTCCCAAGGACGTGGCGGCTTTCCACTGGGTGGCACAGCAGCAGGGGCTCGACTTCCAGTTGCTCGAGGATGTTCGGCGTATTAACGACGCGCAGAAGGACGTGTTTTTCAACAAGGTGCGTGCCGCGGTGTGGACGTTGCGCGGAAAGAAACTGGCGGCGCTCGGCCTGGCCTTCAAGTGCGACACCGACGACATCCGTGAGTCACCGGCTCTCGAAGTCATCCGGAAACTTCTCGATGCCGGTGCGTGCATCACGGCATACGATCCTGCCGCCATGGAACGAGCCAGGGAAGTTCTACGGCCGTCCGACAAGATGGGCTATGCGTCGAACCTCTATGAGGCCGCCAAGGACGCGGATGCGCTGCTGATCCTGACCGACTGGAAGGAATTTGCGGAGATCGACCTGCCGGAGCTGAACCGGGCGCTCAAATTCCCCATCATCATTGACGGCCGCAATCTGTACAAGCCGCAGTACATGTCCGATCACGGGTTTACCTACGTGAGCATCGGCCGCGCGGCGAACTACAATGCCCAGCAAGGCAAGCCGAAGCTGCTGCTGTGAAAGGCAGGATTCTGACCGCATAGCTTTGAGGGTCGGGATGGGCAGGGCTACCGCTTTCCATCTCGGTCCTTGAGTTTTTCGGCTTATGGGCAATTTCTTTTAACCCGCCTCAAAATTATCCGTCCCGCCTAAATCCAAAGTCCTCCCCCTTACGTATTGGTACTGAAGGCAACCACCTTCGCTTAAATTCCCCAAGTGGTTCGACGGACCGGCTCCGGGCATTCGCGGTCCTGTGTCGTCACGCTTTCCCGATCGCCACACATAGCCGCCGTTCCTCGTCTGTCGTCGTTTTTCAATCGAAAGCACAGCCAATCTCGGAGGTTTTATGAGCAAGGAACAGGAACAGTTGGACAAGGTCATCTCTGATCGGCGGAATTTTCTCAGGGGTGTCGGATTGACCGGACTCGGTCTCGCCGGCTCAGCAGTGATCGGAAGCCAGCTTGGAATAATAGAAAAGCTGCCCGGAGCAAGCAAACTGGGTCTCGGACCGACTTCGGTGGAGGCGGCTTCGATCACCGACGTCGACATTCTTAACTTCGCCTTGAATCTCGAATATCTTGAAGCCGAATTCTACACGGTCGCCGTGACCGGAAAGACTCTCGATGAGTCTGGGTTCGACCTCAGCGGCAAAGGAAGCTTTGGCCCTACTACCGGCGGCAAGAAAATGACCTTTACCGGGTCGCTGCATACCGAGTTGAACATGACATTCACGTCGATCATGCATGATGAGCAGAATCACGTGAAGTTTCTGCGTACAGCCCTGGGAAGCTACGCGGTAGCCAAGCCCGAGATCAATCTTAACGCGCTTGGGATCGGGTTCGCTAACGTCAACGAGTTGATTGCCGTCTCCCGCGCCCTCGAAGAAACGGGCGAATCTGCTTATGCTGGTGCGGCTCAGTTCATCTCTAACAAGTCCTACCTGACTGCGGCCGCACGCATCCTCGCCATCGAGTGCGAGCACACCGGCAACATGCGCCTTTTCTGTGACGTTTATGGAGTGGCCACCCCCAAGATTGATTGGCACGACGTATTGCCGCCTCCGACGGGCTTGAACATGTTCACCGTTGACCACAATGGACTCTGTCCAATCCGTACGACCAGTGAAGTCCTTGCCATAGTCTACGGATCAAGCCAGAGCGGCACCAACCGCGGGGGCTTCTTCCCGAAGGGCGTCAACGGCTCCATCGACGTCGTCTAATTCAGCCCTGAACAACAGGAGCGCTGGCAGCCGACGGCGCTCCTGTTGCCTCGTCGCACCTTCGTTATTCCCCGACCTCCCTCGCTAGCTTCTGTACGCGCGCTAGCGTATCCAGCCAACGCTGGATTATGCCGCAATTGCGTTGGCTGAAGCAGAGCTATCTCGATTCCCCAGAAGAATATATCCGGCTGGTCGCGGAGAGCGGCAGATCGTTTGGCCATGAAATTCCCGACGTGATGCTGCTTCACGCAACCGCTTAACCGCCCTCAAGGTGCCGCAGTTGCTCGACCTGCTGCGCACCCGGGGCTTCCGGTTTGCATCTTTACCTAATGTGGAAGGGGGCCTATGCCCCCGCCCCCGGTGCGGGGTTGAAGTTCGAAGGAATTTTGCCCGATCGGAACCCATTTTGTCGCACGGAATGCTTTCGGCACGCCGACGTCAGGAGATGGAATGAAATCGGATCGCCTTGTAATTGCAGCGGTTCTGTTCCTTGCAGCGGGCCTTGGATTGTTGTTTGGTTTCACCGACGGCACTACGGGGCTCAATGTCGGCTATCCGTTTTCAGCGACCAGAGTGCACGTGGACATCACGACTACCGGAATCCCTGCACTGACCGGCATGCCGCTGATTGCGGCCGGTGCCTTGCTGCTGTTCTTTGCGCTGATTGCCGCAATCGTTTCCCAGTTCCGCCGCCCTCCAGAACCAACTCTTGCGTCAGATCTTGAAACTAGGCGCCGCACGCCGTTTGGAGAGTTCGAAGATTAGGCCGGCATCCCTTTGAATGATGTGACTTTGAATTGACCTGGTTCTGTTTATCCCAGATTCGGTGATTCCAAGAGCGTTAGCGCGCGCGCGATTTCGAGCGCAGCCCGCGCCGGCGTACAGGTGCTGGTGTCGATTGAGATTCCGGGCTTGGGCATAGTGAGGGCATCGAAAATGCCGTTCGCCTGAAGCTGCTCGAACAACTCAACCGACGCGAGCTTGGTGTATTGCCGGCGAGAAGCATCGGGCAGGCGGCGCTTCAATTCCTCAACCGGGCAAGTCAACTCAACAAAATCCACGGAGCCACCCGAGCCGGCCAGTGTCTTTTCGACCGTTGTGATAAATACCGCGCGTACTGTAGCTTCGGGGGCGAAGGTGAAGATCAAGCCGGGTATCTCATTCTCCGCGGCTTTTTTGAAAACCGAAAGCCAGATCTCCTCGCGCAGTTCCACGAAAGGCTTGCTGCCGAATTCGAAGACCGACTGCAGCAGATCGACGGCCAGATGATTATGAAACACTGGGTAGCCCGTGATGCGCGCCAGTTCCCGCGCCACGGTGAGCTTGCCGGTCGCCGGCAGGCCATAAATGAAAATGAGCCGCATGCGACTTCCCTCCGCAAGGGGCGTGTTTATTTTTTTTCCGCAGCCGGCGCGGCGGGCTTGAGGTACTTGTCCCACCACCCCAGCCAGCGCTCGTAGCGGTCGCGAATAAAGCTGGGCCGCGTGAAGCCGTGAAACTGGCCGGGATAAACAACCAGCTCCGTCGGCACGCCCAGCGATTTCAACGCCTGGTACATCTGCTCGCCGCCCAGGATAGGCACGTTCATGTCCGATGTGCCGCCCATGAACATCGTGGGCGTGTGAATGCGCTTATCGGCTTCGAGAAATGGATAGCTGAGCTTGAGATAAAGCTGCGCGTTCTTCCACGGCGGCCCCAGCTCGTTGTCGTACTGCAGAATGTACTGGTCGGTGCCGTAGAACGACATGGGGGCGGCCACACCCGCCCCGCTGATCGCCGCCTTGAAGCGCGGGTCGCTGGCGATAGTGTAGTCGGTCAGAATCCCGCCATAACTCCAGCCGGTCACCGCCAGCCGGTTCGGATCGGCCACGCCCATGGCCACGGCCTTGTCGACCCCCGCCAGCAGGTCCATCACTTCGTAGTGCCCCCAGTCAGCCGCGATCGCCTTGGAATAGTCCTGTCCGCGGCCGGAACTGCCGCGATAATTGACGTTGAGTTCAGCGTACCCGTGCGCCGCCACAAACTGGCGCAGAAAGTCGAAGTCGTGGCCGTCCTGCGCGTTGGGTCCGCCATGGATGAAAAGAATCATGGGAACCGGCGAGCCCGGCTTCCAGTCCGCCGGCTTGGTCAGCAGCCCGTGGACCTCCGCGCCGTCCTTGCTTTTGAACTCCACGTCCTCAGTCGGGACCAGCTTCAACTCCGCCATCAAGGCATCGTTGTGCGTGGTGAGCTTGCGCAGCGCGCCATTTTCAAACGCGTAGATTTCGGCGATCGATGAGTCGCTGGTAAAGCGCGCGGCCGTGTGGCCGCCGGCCTGGTCCCAGGAATCCAAGGTCCCCGGCGGATTCAGCAGGCGCTTCGCCCCGTTGCCGTTCAACTCCACTTCGGAGGGGTACTCGTTGCGGTCATCTTCCACCAGGTAGGCAAGATGGCCTTCTGGCGTGAACGAAGGATGGCTCACCGAGCGGTCCAGAGTCGCGGCCGGATAACTGACTTTGCCATCGAGCGTAACCATGGCGGGCCTGGCCTGCGAGTACTCCTCCAGCTTCAGTTCCGCTCCCTGGACATAGGCGATCGATTTTGAATCCGGCGACCACGCCAAGTGCCCGCCATCCGGACCATTCCAGGTAGTGAGCTTGCGCGCCGCCGAGCCAGCCTTCGAGGAGACCACAAACACGTCGGTATTATTCGACCGGTCCGGATCCGTGTCCTGGTTGCTGACAAACGCAATCCAGGCGCCATCCGGCGACCACGCGGGCTCCTCTTCATTCACGTTCTTGCCGGTAGTCAGCTTTTCCGCTTTCTTCGTGGCGATGTCGTACAAATATAGCGCATCCCAGGTGTCGTCGCGGATGTAGCCCTCGATGTCCTGCTTGAAGTGGTAGCGATCAATCACAATGGGCTTGGGGGGCGCGGGCGGCTTGCCTTCTTCCTGATCCGGCTCGTCCTTGGGATGCATGGCCAGCAGCAGCTTCTGCGAATCCGGCGACCAGGTGTAGCCTTCGATCTCCTTGTCGGTGATCGCTGTGAATTGCTGCGGCTCGCCGCCGCGCCGGTCCATCACCCACACCTGGTTCCCCTTGGCCGGCCCGGGGCGTGACGACAGAAAGCTGATGTACCTGCCGTCGGGACTGAACTTCGGAGCCGAAGCGCCGTCCTTGCCATATGTAAGCTCGAGATGCACCGAGCCATCCCAATTGACCATCCAGAGCTGGCTGATGCTTTTGTCTTCCTTGGTATCCACCTGCGCGGCCGTGTACGCCACCCAAGCGCCGTCCGGTGAGACCACCGGAGCGCCCACGCGAACGATGCGATTGAGGTCGTCGAGAGTGATAGGGCGTTTCTTGGGAGCATCCGCCGCGTGGGCGGAACAAGCGAGCGAACACAGCAGGCCGAGGCAGGCAGAGCACTTGAGAATTTCACGCAGCATGGGCCGAGATTATCAGATTAACGAGCAGGAAACGGATGTGAGTGAGCAGCGAAAGGTGCGTCCCTTATCGCAGGTTGGCGCGCACCTCAGGTCGGATCAGATAGAGAAACATCACCAGGTTCAATAGGCCCTGGACGAGCCCCGACGGCTCATGCTGCCCGGAAAAGATCCACAGGTTGTAGACCGCCAGCAGAAAGACGGCCCCCAGAGCCAATGCCCACGCCCAGCGGAATGAAAGCAGCAGCCCCGCGCTGGCCGCCATGAAAACGGCAGAAAAGATCAGGAAGAGGCGCGGATAATGCCCGCCGCTGGCGACACCGAGAATGATCACTCCCGCGAGCAGCAGGAGGTAGAGACAGATGGCGGCCAGTCCGGGAAGCGGCAAGGGCCGGCGCGGCGGGTTGGTATTGCCCGCGTCGTTCGCAGGAGTCACAATTTCATCGTCGCTCATAGCGTATGCAAATACGCCAGAAGGTCGTTGAGCTGATCGTCCGGCAGTTGCGTTGCCGGCATCATGTTTCGGCCGCGCAGAATCACCGACGTCAGCCGTTCATCGGTAGGCGGCGCACCCGACGGCATGGCCTTGATCTTCGTGATCGCCTGCAACCCGGGTCCGTGCAGAGAGTGGGTGTTGGTGGGGTAGTGGCACTTGGCGCAGTTGGCCTGATACACCTGCGCACCGCGTGCCTCCAACTCGGTGAATTGCGATTCGGGTTTGGACGGCGGCAGCGAGCGGCAACCGAGCATCAGGGCCGCCGCGATCAATATATAAGCCGGAATCGCACGTGTGTTCATATTTTCCTGATAATACAAGGGCGCGAGCGGGTGAGACACTCCTCCCAGGTCTGGGAATCCAGAGTTGGGGCACTTGGCCCTGTACAATTACCAGAACATATTTCCATCGGGTTCATTCCGCCGCGGCGATGGCTTCGCAAATGCGATCGATGGCCTGCACTTCGGCGGTACTGCCCGGTCGATGACCATTCACCATAATCGAAAATGCCACCGTCTTACCGCTTGCCGCGGCGAGATAACCCGACAGCGCATCGCTTTCGTTCAGTGTGCCCGTCTTGGCCCACAGCTTTCCCTTCACCGGCGAGTTCCGGAATCGGTTATTGAGCGTGCCTTCGACGCCCGCAACCGGAAACGTATCGCGCCAACTCTGGCCCCATGGCTGTTTCGCAGCATAGGTCAGAAGCTTGGTGTAAACGCGCGGCGCCACCCGGTCGTCCATGCTCATCCCCGATCCGTCGTAGAGGAAGAAATCATTATCGTCCACACCAATGCTGGTGATGAACTGCCGTACCACGCGCGTTCCTTCGGCAAAGCTGCCATCCCTCCCGTGAACTTTGCCAAGCAGCCGCAGCAGCAGTTCGGCATGCAGGTTCTGGCTCAGCTTGTTGATCACCGTGATGTCCTGCGCCAGCGGCACCGACGTGCGCGTAGCCAGGACCTTACGTCCTTCGAGCGGGGCCTCGACCGACCAGAGAGTCGCCCGCACGGGAGCAGGCTTGATCGGCGTGGAGCGTTGCGCGGAAAAGTCCCCTGTTTCGATCGAATAACGGTGCGCAGACGAGGCCGCGCCCACGACATTGATGCCCTTCCCGCGCAGCGCCTCTTTGAAAACCGCGGCGGTGAATGCCGCGGGATCTTCCACGGCAAGGCTTTCGCGAAGCCCGTCGGCCGGTCCGGTGCCGAACGCCCGTACCAGCAGATTGCCGGGTGCGCGGTCAATTCCCGGGTGCGCCGCTTGTCCTTTAGGCACCAGCGTCATGGTATTGTCGAGCGTGTAATACTCCGCATTCGGTGACCACTCGGCCACCGTCGCATTCGGGTTCGCAGGATCCGTCACAATGCTCAGCCCGACAAGGTTGTCGTTGAATGAGAGCGCGGAGACCGGCGCACCATAAGGCCACTGCAAATCATCCCATCCCCACGACGAGCCAAACGGTTCATAGAGAAAATAGCTGTCGTCGCCGATGACGCTGCCTTCCACACTGCGGACGCCGGCCTGTTCCACTTGTTGCGCCAGCAGATCCAGAACCTCAGCGGGATTCGGCTTGGGTTGGGCTTCAGCAGGAGGTGGCCCCGGGGTGCCGGGTGGCGGCGGAGGCGCAGGCGGCTTGTAAGGATAATGGCGCATGCTCAGCGTAGGGTCGCCCGAACCCAGAATCACAAGGTCGCCATGCAGAGTTCCGCTGGAATCGATCGCACCCCCGGCCACCACATTCGTTGTCCAGGTAAGCCGGTCGGCGGGAAGCAGCGCATAAGCCGTGGCCGTCGTAAGCAGCTTGTTATTCGATGCGGGCACAAACAGCTTGCCTTCGTTAAGGCCAAAGAGTGGCTGGCCGTCCATCGTGACCACGCTAATGCCAAAGGTCGCGTGGCCCACTGCGGGCTCGCCGAGAATGGCATTGATGCGGTCGGCAAGGGCCCCTCCATGGACTCCACCAGAGTGGGTCTGGGCGGGTCGCACGGGCCGCGCCTGGGAAAAAAGAGAAGGACCAGTAAGGAGAGCGCACCACAGCCAAAGCTCCCATCCACGGCGACAGAGGATCATGCACCGGAGTTTAGCAGGGAACATTGATGGGTTGGCTGAGTCTGGCGCGCGTGCACCTAAAATTAAAAGCGGCACGAGGATTCCATGAACACTCCGGCGAGAACCTCCGCACAGTGGCAATTGCGCACCCGCACGCTGAAATTCGACGCACGCACGCTCGTGATGGGCGTAGTGAACATTACGCCAGATTCGTTCAGTGACGGCGGCGCTTTTCTTGAATCAGGAAAAGCCGTGGAACAAGCTCTCCGCCTGCTGGACGAAGGCGCCGACCTGCTCGACCTGGGAGCCGAAAGCACCCGGCCTGGGTCTCACGCGGGCGGAGAACTGCCGGCCGTGAGCGCCTACCAGGAGCAGGATCGCCTCCTGCCTGTGCTCGAAGGCGTGGTTCGTGCCCGTCCCGCTGCGATCGTTTCGGTCGATACTTACAAAGGCGCAACAGCACGCGCAGCCCTCCAGTCAGGCGCGGAGATCATCAACGACGTCAGCGGCCTGCTGTGGGACGCCGATATGGCGCGTGTCTGCGCGGAGCACAAAGCCGGAATAGTGCTGACGCACACGCGGGGCCTTCCCGAGGAGTGGCGCACTCAGCAGCAACTCGCTCCCGAAGCTGTCCTGACCATGGTGCGCGACGGCTTGGCGGCCAGTTTCTCTTTGGCAACCCATGCTGGAATCCCATCCCACGCAGTGGTCCTCGACCCCGGATACGGTTTCGGCAAGCGCTTTGGCGAAAATTTCTCCCTGCTCAAGCGCCAGGCCGAGTTACTCGCGCTCGGCCGTCCGCTGCTCACCGGTATTTCCCGCAAATCCTTTCTCGGGCATACGCTCGCGCCGCTCCATGGAGGCTCATCCGCGCCTGTCGATGCACGCGAGAATGCCAGTCTCGCCGCAATGGTCGCCGCCATCCTACATGGGGCTTCGATTGTGCGCGTGCATAACGTGCGCCAAGCGGTCGAAGCGGCCTGCATCGCGGACGCAATCCTTGCCGCCGGCTGAAGGGCGCGACATCCCGGACGAAATGGGTTACGATTCCGCCAAGCATATTGCTCGATTGCTTCGTTCGCGCTCGAACCATTTCCCTGGCTTCTCTCCGGTTCAGTTCATAGTCGCAGTCGCTGCTTCTTTTTCAGGAGGTTACTTGATCGACATCATCACTCCTCTCCTGCCGCGAATGCGAGCGGCTCGCTGCCTGTTGCTGGTAAGCGTTCCGTTCCTTGCCGCTTCGGGCCGCTCCCAGCAGTCCACTGATATAGTCTTCAAAAATGCCACCGTGATGACCGCCAGCCACGGTACCATCGAGCACGGGTCGGTCTGGGTGCATGCCGGCAAAATCGCGGGAGTTGGAGCCGCCGTGAATGCGCCGTCTTCCGCCGCGGTGATCGACGCCACCGGCATGTGGCTCACGCCCGGCATCATCGATCCCCACTCCCACTCGGCCCTCGACGGCGACATCAACGAGGCCACCAGCCCGGTCACTCCGTCGATGCACATGATCGACGCATTCGACAACCGCAGCGCCGATCTCTATCGCGCGCTGGCTGGCGGCGTGACCACTGAACTGCTCCTGCACGGCTCGGCCAACATGATCGGCGGCCAGGCGGTGGTCATCAAAAACAAGTTTGGCCTGGATCGCGATTCCATGCTGTTTCCCAACGCGCCGGGCTCCATCAAGTTTGCCTCCGGCGAAAATCCCAAGCGCGTCTACGGCGGCCGCGATCAGCTCCCCTCCACCCGGATGGGCAACTTCGAAGTCATGCGCACCGCGTTTGAAGATGCGAAACACTACATGGCGGAGCAGGATGCCTACAACGCCAAGGTGGCCAAAGGCGACAAGGACGCCGTGTCCCCCAAGCGCGACTTGAAACTCGAAGCCCTCGCCGACGTGCTCCGCGGCAAGCTCTACGTCCAAATCCACTGCTATCGCGCCGACGAATTCCTCACTGAGGAGGCCATCGCCAAGGAATACGGCTACAAGGTGCGCGCCTTTCATCACGCGCTCGAAATGTACAAAGTGGCCGACAAGATCGCCGCTGACCAGACCGCGATCGCTACCTTTGCCGACTGGTGGGGATTCAAGGACGAGGCCCGAGACGCTATTCCCTGGAACGCTGTAATTTCCATGCGCAAGGGCGTGAAGGTGGCGCTGAAGAGCGACTCCGACGATCACATCCGGCGCCTCAACCAGGAGGCCGGCAAGATGGTCCACTACGGCGGCGCTACCGAAGACGAAGCCATCCGCATGGTCACGCTCAACCCCGCATGGATCATCGGTGTAGACGACCGCACCGGTTCCATCGACGTGGGCAAGGACGCCGACCTGGTGCTGTGGAACCACGATCCGCTCTCGACCTATGCGCGCGCGCAGAAGGTCTACATCGACGGCGACCTGTTCTTCGACGTATCGCTTCCCGGCCTGGGCACCACCCACTTCAACGGTGTGATGCACGATAGCGGCGGATTCGGCTCCGACGATGAGACGGAGGACGGCCAGTGATTTCTTCTTTTTCCTGGTTTTGGACGAGTGTTGTGGCTGCTTCCAGTGTTGTCCTTGCCGCCCAGGCGCCACCGCAGGTGATCGCCATAACCGGCGCAAAGCTTCTCACCGTCAGCCACGGCACCATCGAAAACGGCGTCCTGGTGATGGCTGACGGCAAGATCGCGGCCGTAGGCGAAAACGGCAAAGTAAAGATTCCCGCCGGCGCCAAGATCGTCGATGCGAAAGGCATGACGGTCTATCCCGGCCTCATCGATCCGGAATCGAACTTCGGCCTTACCGAGATCGGCTCCGACCAGATGACGAATGATCTGGTGGAACGCTCCGACGAGATCATGCCCCACATGCATGTTTATGACGCGTTCCACTCCGAAACCGAACTGATTCCGGTGGCGCGGCTCAACGGGATCACCAACGCGGTGGTAGCGCCGGCCTCGGAGAACACGATTTCCGGGCAGGACATTTTCATTCAGCTTGCCGGCACCGATCGCGACCAGATGATCATGCAGCGCGATATGGCGCTGGCCATGAACTTCGGCGCGGAACAGCGCCGCCGCGGCAGTGGCGGACGCGGCGGCGGTGGTGGAGGCCGTCCCGAATATCCCTCCACGCGCATGGGCCTCATCACCCAGCTTCGCCAGACGTTCCTCGATGTGGAGGACTACGAGTCGAAGCGCGATGCCGCGGCCAAAAAGGACGAGAAGGCATTCAAACGCGACCTGAAGTTGGAGGCGCTGATTCCGTACCTCAAGGGCGAGCGTCCAGTCGTCATCGGCGTCTACGAGGGCTACGACGTCGAGACCATCATGGCGCTGGCTAAAGAATTTCACCTCAAGGTGATCCTCAACCACGTCACGCACACGCAGGAAATTCTCGACAAGATCGCGGCCTACAGGGTGCCGGTAATCGTCGGCTCCATTTACGACTTTCCGCGGGCCGATCAGCGCTTCGACGCGGTCTACACACTGCCCGCGGAACTGGCCAAACGCGGCGTCAAGATCGCCATCTCCTCCGCCGATGCGGGCGGCCCGGTCAGCAGCCACTCCGCGCGCAACCTGCCTTATTCCGCGGGATTCGCCGTGGCCTATGGTCTGCCCTACGACGACGCGCTCAAGGCAATCACGCTGAATGTCGCCGAGATGTTCGGGTTCGGCGACCGCCTTGGTTCGCTCGACGTGGGCAAGATGGCCAACGTGGTAATAGCCAACGGCGATCCTCTCGACGTCCGCACCGATGTGAAGCAGGTCTACATCCAGGGAGTTGCGGTCCCGATGGAAGACCGGCAGACCCACCTCCGCGACGAGTACAGCAAATAGAGTTCTTAGTTCGCAGTTCGTAGTTCACAGATTCCCGCTCCCGCCGCTTCAGGCCAGCAAAGCGCTTCGGACCGAGAACTGCCTTTCGGTGTAAACTTTTCCTTCGCGCCACACTCGATGAACCGAGGTGCCCCAGGTCTCGATTTTGAGACCTGGGATACGCGCGCACAGGGAAACCTATGCATATCCGCACGTTCATAGTTTGCACTGCTGCTCTGATCTCCGCCGTCCTCTGTTCCGCACAACCCTCCCCGGCCAAACGGCCCATGACGTTCGAAGACATGATGCAGATGAAGCGGCTGGGGGAGACGGCCGTATCGCCCGACGGCAAGTGGCTGGCCTACTCCGTCACCACCGTCGATCTCGACAAGAACACCAAGACGCCGGAGTTGTGGTTGCAGGCGATTGCTGGGGGCGAGCCTATAAAGATCGCTGTTGCTCAGGCGGGCGACGGCGGCCCCGAGTTTTCACCGGATGGAAAGCGGATTCTATTCCTGTCGGGGCGCGAGGGCGGCCAGCAGGTATGGCTGGCGGATTTGGATGGGGCGACGGGCGCGACCAGCAACGCAAAGAAGCTGACCAACATCGCCACCGAAGCCGACAACGCCAAGTGGTCGCCGGATGGGAAGGCAATCGTCTTCACGTCAACGGTGTATCCCGATTGCGCACCGATCACGACAGCGGATCAAACGACCGGCGACAAGTGCAACAAGGACCGTGACGCGGAAGCGGCTGCCAGCAAGGTAAAGGCGCAGATCTTCACGCACCTCCTCTACCGCCACTGGAACCATTTCACCGGCGACAAGCGTTCTCACCTGTTTTTCGTTTCGGTTGAGAGCGGTGGAATGCGCGACTTGAATCCCAATGACACGCACGACGTCCCGCCGTTCTCGCTCGAAGGCGGGGGCGGGTTCTCCATTTCTCCCGATTCGAAGGAACTGGCGTTTACCGAGAATCTCGATCCCGAGCCGGCGATCTCGACCAATGCGGATATCTTCACGCTTGACCTGACTGCCGCTACTCCAAAACCAGTAAAAATCAGCACGGCGGCAGGAGGAGATTTCAATCCGGCCTATTCGCCCGACGGCAAATACATCGCGTGGCGCTCGCAAGCCCGTGCCGGCTACGAGAGCGACAAGTTCCGCCTGATCCTCTATGACCGCGCCGCGAAGACGATCAAAGATTTGCTGTCTAAGTTCGATAACTGGGTGGATGAGTTCGTTTGGAGTAGAGATTCGAAGTGGATATCCTTTGTTGCGGGAGACAAAGGCGAAGCACCCATATATGAAGTGACCCTCTCCGGAGGCTTGCATCAATTCAATTGGGGTAACCAGCCGCCGGGTGAATTCTCAAATCTTCTACCTGTATTGCAGATGGTTAAGGGCACGTATTTGGTAGCCACAAAGATGACAGCTGAGCAACCGGCCGAAGTTGTCCGGTTCGGTGATCCTGATAATGCTCCTCCAAAAGCTGATGGATCGCGACTCATCACATTCTTGACTTACAACAAAGCACTCCCCATCACCCACCTCAACGACGCCCTCCTCGCTCAACTCGATCTCGCGCAGATGGAGTCCTTCTGGTTCACCGCGAAGGATGGCGCGAAGGTCCAGGGCTTCCTCATCCGTCCGCCGGGGTTCGATGCGTCAAAAAAGTATCCATTGAAATTCCTCATGCACGGCGGCCCACAGGGGGCCTGGGGCGACTCGTGGTCGTATCGCTGGAACGCCGAACTCTTCGCCGCCAACGGCTACGTCGTCGTGATGATCAACCCGCGCGGCTCGACAGGCTACGGGCAGACGTTTGTAGACGGCGTGAATGGGGATTGGGGCGGCAAGCCCTTCACCGACTTGATGACCGGCCTCGACTACGCCGAGCAGCATTTTCCTTTTATTGACACTCACCGTGAGTGTGCGCTCGGAGCCAGCTACGGCGGCTACATGGCCAACTGGGTCCTCGGCCATACCGACCGCTTCAAGTGCATAGTTTCGCACGACGGCATGTTCGACCCCGAATCGGCCTACGGCTCCACCGAAGAAATGTGGTTCAACGAATGGGAGTTCAAAGGCAAGCCGTGGGACTACTACGGCAAGCCCGACGCGGAGAATCCCTACCGCAAATGGGCTCCCATGATGTCCGCGAAGAACTTCAAGACGCCCACACTGGTGATTCACAGCCAGCTTGATTTTCGCCTCGACGTGAGCGAAGGTTACCAGCTCTTCGACACGCTACAGCGCCTCAACGTGCCGTCGAAGATGCTCTACTTTCCCGACGAAGGCCACTGGGTGCTGAAGCCGCAGAACTCGCGGCTGTGGTACAAGACGGTGAACGACTGGGTCGATCAGTGGACGAAAAACAGCGGTCTGTGATGAGTGGACAGTGAACAGTGCCCTTTGCGCGCAAATCCGGTAAGCCGAAAGCCTTCCTCAACGAAGCGGGCCTGCACGACTACGCGGTGAAGGCACTCGGCCGCTCCATGCGCACTGAATCGGAGCTGCGGCGGCTGATGCGTGCGCGCGTCGAGCCCGGCGAACGCGGGGACGCGGTGATTACGACTGTTGTTGCGCGGCTGAAAGAGTACGGCTATCTCGATGACGCAGCCTTTGCCGAAACCTACACGCGGCTGCGGCAGGAGAATGAGAAGCTTGGCTCGCGCGGCGTGCTTCGAAAGCTGGCGCAGAAAGGTGTTCCGGCGCCCATCGCGAACGAGGCCGTCGATGCGCGTTACAGCAATACCGACGAAGAGGCACTGGCGCGCAAGCACCTCGAACAGAAACGCATCAGGAAGCCGGAGAATGAAAAGGAAACAGCGCGCGTAATGCGGCGACTGGTGGCGGCGGGGTTTTCAACCGGCGTTATTTACAAGATTCTGCGCCAGTGGGATGTGCCCGATGAGGCTCTAAGCGTCCTCGAGAACCTCGGCGAGGAAGAACCGGGCGTAGAGTAGCCCGGCGAGAGTTCGTGGTCTCCCACCCTTTCCGAAGAAAAAAGGCGACAGGATTGATGGGATAAGGACGAAGGCTTCAGCGAAGATGGAGTGAGCGGACAGCCAGTGGTTTATGGAACTGGCGGAGCGTCTGGGCCAGGTTGTCGGGGTCGGGGATGCGGCCCGGCGGCGCGAGGATTTGCTAAAGCTCCTTGCGGAATTGGACCGGCCGGTGGACGAGCTGGGCGCGGCGGTGAGCTCCTGTCCCCCTCAACCCTCTGGAGAGAAAAGCGGTCCTCACCCACCGCACAGAATTCGTGAGCGCTTGACAATGTCTTCGTCCTTATCGAGGGGCACGGGGCGATTGTTTCAGAGGGTTGGAGTGCGATAGAAGGCGCATGAATGGCGTGCGGTGCCGTATATTCGTTGCGTGATGTGGAGGTTGTTGCGATGGATGTTCGAGCTGGGATAGCCCTGTGCCTGCTGGTGGCGGGTTCCGCGCGCGTGTTTGGCCAGCGGGGATTGCTGCTGGTGGCGCAGAAAGGCGAAGAGAGCGTTGCCATTGTCGATCCGGCGGCGGGGAAGGTGCTGGCGACGGTGCCCGAAGGCGGTACGACGGGACACGAATTGACGGCTTCGCCGGACGGGCGATTTGCGTATGTGCCGATCTATGGAAATTCAGGCGTGGGCAAGCCGGGGACCGATGGAACCAACATGGTGGTGATCGACCTGGCCGCGCGAAAGGTGGTGGGGAACGTGGACTTCGGGCACGGCGTGCGGCCGCACGATCCGGTATTCGGGCCGAAGGACGGGATGCTCTATGTGACTACAGAACTGGACAAGACGGTGAGCATCATCGATCCGAAGTCGCTGCGGATCGTGGGCACGATTCCGACAGGACAGCCGGAGAGCCACATGCTGGCGCTTTCGCACGACGGGCGGCGCGGGTACACCGCGAACGTGGGGCCGGGGACGGTGTCGGTGCTCGACGTAAAGGCGCGGAAGACACTGAAGGTGATTCCGATTTCGGGGAATACGCAGCGGATCTCGATCTCGCCGGACGATCGCTGGGTGTTTACGGCGGACCAGACCAAGCCGCAGATGGCGGTGATCGATACATCGACGAATGAAGTAAAGCACTGGGTGCCGCTGGTGAGCGTTGGTTACGGAAGCGCGACGACGCCGGATGGGAAATGGCTGCTGGTTGCGCTTGCGGATGTGAACAAGGTGGCAATGATCGACGTGGGCACAATGCAGGTGGTGCGCAACGTCGATGTGGCGGAGTATCCGCAGGCGATCGTGGTAAGTCCCGATGGGAAGACGGCGTATGCGAGTTGCATGCATGCCAACAAGGTGGCGGAGATCGACCTGGCAAGCGGGAAGACGACGCGGATGATCGAAACGGGCAAACAGACGGATGGGTTGGCGTGGGCGGCGGCGAGGTAAACGGGAGAGTCAATGAACGAAATCGATTTGAGGGGCCGGACCGCGGTTGTTACGGGCGGGGCGCAGGGGATTGGATTTGCCATTGCCGAGAGGCTCCTGAGGTCGGGGGCGACAGTGGCTTTGTGGGATCGGGACGAGGGCACTTTGCGCGAGGCCCTGAGCCATCTTTCGGGGGCTGGACGGGTGACGACCGTTGCGGTGGACGTAACCAGTCTCGAGGGCGTGCAGAGCGCCGCTGAGACTACGGCCAAGGAACTGGGAAAGATCGATATTCTCGTGGCCAATGCGGGCATCGCGGGGCCGAACTACAAGTTGTGGGAATACCCGATTGATGCGTGGAAACAGGTGATCGACATCAACCTGTCGGGGATCTTTTACTGCTGCCGGGCAGTGGTGCCCTATATGCTTCAGCGGAATTACGGACGCATTGTGAATATTGCATCGATTGCGGGGAAAGAGGGCAATCCCAACGCTTCGGCTTACAGCGCGTCGAAGGCGGGCGTGATCGCGCTGACCAAGTCGCTGGGGAAAGAGACGGCCGATAAGAACATCGCAGTCAATTGCCTGACGCCGGCGGCGGCCAGGACGCGCATTTTCGACCAGATGACGCAAGAGCATATCGACTTCATGCTTGCGAAGATTCCACGCGGGCGTTTTCTGGAGGTTCATGAAGTCGCGGCGATGGTGGCGTGGCTGGTGTCGGAAGAGAACTCGTTTACGACCGGGGCGGTGTTCGACATCAGCGGCGGACGGGCGACGTATTGAGAGGGTTTGCCATGGATGGAAGCGGAGCGCCCGCGGGAACCGGCAAGGTGGCGCTGGTGACCGGAGCCGGCAGCGGTGTCGGGCGGGCGGTGGCGCTGGCGCTGCAGTCGAATGGATATTCAGTGGTGCTGGTGGGAAGGCGGTTGGAAAAACTGGAAGAGACGGCGGCGATGGGCGTTGGCAACGGGGGCAGGATGCTGGCCGTGGCTGCGGATGTGAGCCAACCCGATGCGGTCGATAACGTGTATGCGAGGACACGCGAGGAATTCGGCCGGCTGGATGTTTTGTTCAACAATGCCGGTACCGGAGCTCCGGGAATTCCGATCGAGGATCTGACCCTGGAGCAGTGGGGCCGGGTGGTGAATGTGAACCTGACCGGCGCGTTCCTGTGTGCGCAGGGAGCGGTACGGCTGATGAAATCACAGCAGCCGCGCGGGGGCCGGATCATCAACAACGGGTCGATTTCGGCGCACAGTCCGAGGCCCAACTCCACGCCCTATACCGCGACCAAGCACGCGATTACGGGACTGACGAAATCCATTTCGCTGGATGGACGGGCGCACGATATCGCGTGCGGACAGATCGATATCGGGAATGCTCAAACGGACCTGACAGCGCGGTTCGCGAGCGGGACGCCGCAGGCGAATGGCGCAATGCTGCCGGAGCCGACGATCGATGCGAAGCACGTGGCCGATGCGGTGCTGTACATGGCCAACCTGCCGCTAGACGTGAACGTGCAGTTCATCACCGTGATGGCGACAAAGATGCCATTCGTCGGTCGGGGTTGACACCGCCGCATCTTCATTCGCCGGACTACATGGTGGAGATCTTCCAATAGCGGTACATATCGGGGGCGAGGTTATAAGCCGCCCAACCGATGACAAGTCCTGAAACGATCCAGATTGCTTTTTTCATGCTGCCTCCGCGGGTTGGGGTCGGATTGCCAGTGTGGGAAATGCGCACACGCTCCCCTTGGGCAGTTGGATGCGGAAGACGCGAATGGGGTCGAGGTCGGTAAAAACCAGGTCTCAGAAGCGAGACCTGGGGGACCAACGGGCCGGAGGAGGGAGCGTTATTCGGTGCGCAGGGCCTCCACCGCATTGACCCGGGCGGCGCGCGCGGCGGGGACTGCCGAAGCGATGATGGCGGCGGCCAGGATGACGAAGGCCGACGCAAAGAAAGCCAGACCACCGATCTGGTGGATCTCGCCGATGTACCTGCCGATGACGCGCACGGAGACAAATCCCAGCACAACGCCGGCGGCCACGCCGATGGCGGCCATGACTACCCCTTCTTTTAACACGTTGGTGAGAATGTTGCGGGGCAGCGCGCCCATGGCAATACGGATGCCGAATTCGCGGGTACGCGAACTGACGGAGAAGGCGAGCACGCCGGCGACGCCGACCACCGAGATCAGGAGGGCCACGGCGGCGAACCCGCCGAAGACGATGGCGTTGAGGCGATCGGGGGTGAGGACTTCTGCCCGCACATCGCCGAGGGTGCTGGCTTTCTCCACCGGCTGATCGGCGGACATGTCGTGGATGGTCTTGGTGATGGCGGGCACCAGGGCATAGGGATCCGACTTGGCACGGACAAACAGGCGGCCGTTCCAGCCTTCCTGGTCAGCGGGCTGATAGATGCTCATGGCCGGGGCGGGAATGATGTTCTCGTCATCGAAGTCAGGGACGACGGCGATGATGCGGCGGGGCTCGTAGCTGATGCCGATGAACTTCATCACGCCGTCAGTCCACCTCAGGCTGCGGTTGAGCGGATTCTGCCCGGGATAGAGCTCGTTGGCCAGGCTCTGGCTGATAATGACCACCCGCTCATGCCCATCCTTGTCTTCGTCGTTGAAGTCGCGGCCCTGGAGTATGGGGACGCCCATGGTCTCGAAGAAGCCGGGCGAGACGGAGCGGAACTGGGCGCGGTAATCACTGCGGCCGGTGATTCTGGGCTTGGCGCCCTGGGCCGTAAATTCGAAGTTGATATTCAGTCCCTGGTCGTCGCGCCACGGCACGCTGAAACCTTCAGAAATGCGGTCCACTCCGGGAAGGGCTCCCACCCGATCCTTGATCTGGTGGTAGAACTCGCGGATTTGCTCGGGGGTTTTCCCGTACGACAGGACCGGCAGGTTGATGGCCATGACGCGCGCCGAATCGAAGGGCGGCCGGGTCTGCTCCAGGGTGTAAAGCGTCTTCAACAGGATGCAGGCCCCGGCAAGCAGGAGGAAGGATGCAGTAATCTGCGTAACCGCGAAGACACGCAGTCGGCGGCTGCTTCCACCGGCAACGCGCGTGCCGCGACCCGTCAGTCCGCCCTGCGGAGAATCGGGCGAGGGGAGGCGGGGAATAAACGCGAGAAACACGGCCGCGACCAGGGCCAGTCCGATCCCGAACCATACCAGGCTGAAGTCGAGGGTGAGGTCCTTGGCTCGCACCGAAAAGCGCTGCGCATACTGGCCCAGAATGGCGACCATGGGAATGGCGATCAGCACGGCGGCGATGGCACCGCTGCCGCAGAGGACCAGGCTCTCGGCCAGCAGAGAACGGCGAAGGTTGGCGGTGGTGGCGCCCAGCGCGGAGCGCACCGCCAATTCCGATTCGCGACGCACAGTGCGCGCCAGCACGAGGTTGGCGACGTTAGAACTGGCAATGATAAACAACAGGGCGGAGGCCGCGAACAGGATCCACAGGACGGTATTGGCGCGGGCATTGATCTGGTCGTGCATGCGCGTGATGCTGATGTTGTAGTGATCCTCGGGCTTGTACTGCTCGGGGTGCGCCGCGGTCATGGCGCTGTAGGCGGTGTGAAGCTCCGCCCGCGCCTCGTCGATTGTAGCGCCGGGAGCAAGGCGGCCGAATACTTCGGTCATACGATGTTCGCGCCCCTGCACCATGGTGGCGGACAAGTGATGGGGGCTAGTGACAACGTTGGCAATAATCTCAGTCGCCACGGGATACGGCACTGACGGCTCGAGTACGCCGACGATGGTCGCGCCGCGCGCTCCCATGATGCTTTCCAACCGCACTTGCTTGCCCAGAATGCCGGGGTCTTCGTGGAGCGTTGATTTCCAGAAGCTGTACGTCAACACGACGGCGCCCGGAGCATTCTGGCCGTCATCCCCAGGGCCCAGCAGGCGGCCCAGGATAGGCTTCAATCCCATGACTTCGAAGTAATGGCCGTCGACCACGCCGGCGGGAATCTCGCGCGGCGAGCCCAGGCCTACCACGGTGAAAGACATGGTGGAGAATGTGCCCAGTTCGGTGATGGTCTTCAGGTGACTGTCGGCCAGGTCGTGGATTTCGGGGACTGAGAACGCAGCGTTGGGGACGCCGATGCCGGGAGCGCTCTGGCGCAAGTAGAGCAGCCTGTTCTCATCGCGATTGGCGAGGGGGCGCAGCAGGACGGCGCGCACCACGCTGAAGATGGCGGCGTTGGCGCCAATGCCCAGGGCGAGAGTGAAGGCGACCGTAATCCACAATGTGCGAACGCGGGAAAGGGAGCGCACTGCGATTTTCAGATCGTGAAGGAACGACATTGGAGACCTCCATCGAGGTGGGCGCTGGGGATTGCGGCCGGGGAATCGGCAAAATGAATTGACGAGTATGTTGATATCAACTAGTCTAGTCCGGTGTCAAGTCCCCTGGACCTTCCGTTTGAGACCACACTCATGGTACGGGACAACTGCCTGTGCCTGCACGTGCAGCGTGCGGCGCGCGTCCTGGGGAGGCAGTTCGATGATGCATTGCGCCCATTTGGGCTGACCAATGGACAGTTCTCTCTGCTGATGTCGCTGAATCGTCCCGAGCCTCCGCCGATGGGGCCGGTGGCTGCGCTGCTGGCCATGGATCGAACTACGCTGACGGCGGCACTGAAGCCCCTGGAACGCCGCGGACTGGTGGAGATTCGCCCGGTTGCGGGGGACAAGCGGAGCCGGGTGCTGAAGCTGACAGACGCGGGCAAAACGCTGCTGGCGAGCGCGCTTCCAGTGTGGAAGAGCATGCATGAGCAGATCGAGCGGCAGCTTCCGGGCGCTGATCCGGAAGAATTTCGGCGCGGCCTGCGCGCGCTCTCCTGAGACGACATTCCCTGACCCTAGCGGATGGGACGCGCGGGAATCCGTGAAATGTGGTGAACCGGTCCGATGGCGGGACGAATGATCCGCACGGGAATGCGGGGAGCCGGAATTCCGTTGTGGCACAATGGCATTTCCGGGAGGTTCCCTTGCGACGAGAATGCTGCATGGTGTTCCGTGTGTTTCTTGCTTTGGGGTGGATGGCTGCGCTGCGTCCTGAAGGCGTCGGGGCAGGGGGGCGGGTTCACGATTGAGCAGGCGTTGAGCGCGCCGTTCACGACAGAACTGCGAGCGGCGCCGGCGAAGGGACGGCTGGCGTGGGTGGCGAATATCGGCGGACGTCGCAACCTGTGGGTGGCGGAGCCTGGTTCCGGCGGGGCGTATGTTTCGCGGCAGGTGACGCATTACGGCGACGACGACGGGCAGGAATTGAGCGCGCCGGAGTGGACGGCGGATGCGGCGTCGATTGTCTATGTGCGGGGAAGCAGCGCGCAGGGCGAGACGCACCCGGTGCCGAACCCGGCATGGTTCACGAAGGGCGCACAGCAACAGATCTGGATGGTTTCGGCGGAAGGCGGGGAGCCGCGCTTGCTCGCGGAAGGGAGCGGGCCGGCGGTTTCTCCGGACGGGAAGCTGGCGGCGTTTGTGGTGAAGGGCCAGGTGTGGGCGCTGAACCTGAACGAGGCCGACGCCAAGCCTGAACAACTGGTGCAGACGCGGGGGTCGGCGCAGAACCTGCGATGGTCTCCGGACAGCACGAGGCTGGCGTTCGTGAGCGATCGCGGGGATCACAGCTTTATCGCGGTCTTTTCGATGGCGACGAAGTCGATTACGTATCTGGATCCGTCGACCGATCAGGACCAGAGCCCGGGGTGGGCGGCGGACTCGCATCGCATTGCTTATCTGCGCATTCCGTCGGACAAGAACGCGATGCTGTTTGTGCCGCATCGCACGGCGCTTCCCTGGTCGATCCGGGTGAGCGATTTGAACGGCGGCAAGAGTCGCGAAGTGTGGTGCGCGGCGGAGGGCAAGGGCAGCGCGTTTCGGGAGACGGATGCGCGCGATCAACTGCACTGGGCTGCCGGGGACCAGATCGTGTTTCCGTGGGAGCGGGAAGGTTGGCTGCATCTTTACGCGGTGGCGGCTGGGGGCGGGGAGGCGGTGGCGCTCACTCCGGGAAGCTTCGAAGTGGAACACGTGAGCCTGAGCGGCGATGGGAAGACGCTGGTGTTCGATTCGAATCAAGACGACATCGACCGGCGGCATGTGTGGAAGATCGGTTTCGGCAATGGTTCGAAGCATTCGGCCGAAGCGGTGACGTCGGGAGCGGGCATTGAAACGCAGCCGGTGGTGGCGAGCGATGGCAGCACGATCGCGGTGCTGCGCTCGGATGTGCACGCTCCGATAAGGGTGGCCGTGGTGCGCGATGGCAAGGCTGCGGACGTGGCTCCGCAGGCGATACCGGCGGGGTTTCCGGGCGAACATTTCGTTACGCCGCAGCAGGTGATCTTTGCGGCGGCGGATGGGATGGAGATTCATGGGCAGCTGTTTGTTCCGGCGGATCTGCGCGGCGGCGAACGGCGGCCGGCGGCAATCTTCTTCCACGGGGGAAGCCAGCGGCAGATGCTGCTGGGGTGGCACTACATGGAGTACTACTCCAACGCGTACGCGATGAACCAGTACCTGGCCAGCAAGGGGTTCGTGGTGCTGAGCGTGAATTACCGCAGCGGCATCGGGTACGGTCTCGACTTTCGCGAGGCGTTGAACTACGGGGCGGACGGAGCCAGTGAGTTCAACGATGTGATGGGCGCGGGTCTGTTCCTGAAAAACCGGCCGGAGGTGGATCCGAAACGGATTGCGTGCTGGGGCGGAAGCTATGGAGGGTACCTGACGGCGCTGGCGCTGGCGCGGGCGTCGGACCTGTTCGCGGCGGGCGTGGATATGCACGGCGTGCACGACTGGAACCTGGAGATTCCGACGTTTGTTCCAAGCTACGATGCGCGCGAACATCCGGACTTTGCGCGGCTGGCGTTTACGTCGTCGCCCCTGGCGTCGGTGGATACGTGGCGCTCACCGGTGCTTCTGATTCATGGAGACGACGACCGCAATGTGCCGTTCGCCGAGACTGTGCAGCTGGTGGAGGCGCTGCGCCGCAGGAAGGTGGATTTCGAGGAATTGATCTTCCCCGATGAGATTCACGACTTCCTGCTGCGGCGGGACTGGGTTCGAGCCTATGGTGCGACGGCGGATTTCCTGGAGCGGAAGATCGGCCGGGCGGGCAAAGCGGAAGGGGGCCAGTAACGCGAGTGGGCCGATCAAAGATCGTTGAAAACAAAGCATTTAAACGGCAGAGCCAGCGCGCTCCGGGATGTGGAAAACGTTGTAAACTTATGATTTAAAGGCGTTTACTATCACTTTCACAGTTTCACAGCAAGAATTTTTTTTTGCGCATCGCCCTCTTCGTCCGGGATTTCGGTGCTCGGGGCCTGGTCCTGGGAGGACGTGACTGCATTCGGAGACCTGGTTTGAGACTGCGCTTTCGAGCGGGATCCGGATCTGCGGGCCGAGGACTTGCAGGCGCGGGACACCACCCCGGCGGCGTGGATAAGGCGGGTGGCGATGGTGTCGACCACGGTTCCCATGACCAGGCCATGGGTGACGCAGGCAACAAAGCCGGGAATATTCTCAGCGCAGGTAAGGGGAGGCATGGCGGCCCGATACGCCTCGTTGGCGCGAATCCTGCAGGAGATCTCTCCTCTGCCCTGGCGGGCGGCTTTTTCATAAGCGTTGTACCAGGCTTCGCAGCAGCGACCGATGGCAGTGGCTTCGAGGTCGGGGGGGATGGGGAGACGGTCGATGTGCGGAACAAGCCTTCTGGGCATGAGTTTCTCCAGTGCAGCAGGATGTTTTGGGATGTTGTCTTTATTGTGCGCGCGGGAGGGGAAATAATCTGCAAACGTATTGAGGAAGGCAGCGCGGGGCGCCAAAAGGGAATAGTTGGAAACGCGCTGTCGCGCTGGTGTAGCTCACTGGATCAAGCCGCACCCTTCCCAACTTGAGCGGTCACTTCATTAAATTCGCGGGGAGCACCCCGACGAACTTCAATCCCTGGTTGATCAACGAGCCAAGACCGGATGACAGCGCCGTCGTAACTGCAGCACCCAAAGCGAGGAGAAACGACGATCCCCATACAGACAATCCGGTGACTTTGTGAAAATCAAGCAGCTGACGCCAACTGAGGTCGGCTTTCCACAGGGGTTGCAACTCGCCGATGAAAAGGCCCAGCAGCATGCAATGCAGAAACATTTCCGCAGCCCAAAACAACAAAGGCGCGAGTGATTGTTTGTCCAGGGAAAACGCGAGAACCGACGCAAGCACGGAAGGAACCACGAGAGTGAACCAAAACGCCAGCGCCTTCTGTAACCCGTTGTGTCCGCGCAGATAGGCGTAGAAATAACCGAAGAAGAATCCGTACAGAGCCCAACGCGCGATGATCATCACCGTCGAACTGAGGAAGTAGAGAAGTAGATAAGTAACCCCGGATCGCTCCTTAAGCAGATCACGGATTGATAAGACAATCCATGGCAAGGCAAAGACCAGGCTGTACAACGCTGCATTCCGCCCACTGATCCACGCCGAATTGGCTGTGCCGTAGCTGAAGAGCAATCTATCGACCGGCCAACCATGGTCAGTTAAGAGGTCGCGCTGCCTTTTGGCGTCCCCGGTGATGGCTGCCAACCGGCTTTGATAGTCGGCAAACTCGATTTCAGCCTTGGTGAGTTTGTCCTTTAAACCGTTCTGCACGTCTTCTTCCAACTTTTCAGCTCGTTGGAGTGCCAGTACGGAGTGGACGAGATGTTTCCAATCCGCATTGAGTTTCGACGCCAAGGTGACCTGCACCGGCTCGACGAAGAGGAACCATCGCAAAAGTATGAATCCGACGATCAACGGAATTGGAAAGTAGAGCCAAACGCTCGTTGAGGAAAAGAATGCCGTGATTGCCAGGGCAACTCCGCAATCCAGATCAAGGGCGGTCAGGGAAGGCCAAACATTCTTTGCATCCAGTTTCTGGAGAAACCTGATCAGGGAAACTATGACCGCAAGGATGAAAAGGTCACGGAAAAGATAGATCAACGATCCGACGTCTTCCCAATAAATTGACGAGGGGTTCTGGATCCAGGAAGCGGGAGAGCATAGCACCAGGGCGAATGCCAATACGATCCACTTATGACGTACAAGGAGGTTGAGGTAGACGTTTTGGAGTAGCACGGCGGACAGGTTGAGGAACGCGACGCTGATCCGCGTACCGACCAGAACCGAGATACAAATCGCGACCGCACTCCTTGCCCAATGGTAGGAAGCAGGGGCGTTCACAAAGTTCGGAAGCCCCACGCACAGCCCGAGGATGGCGACGGCGCACCCCCCGAGAACGGCCTTAGCGACTGCCTCCCAGAATCCAAAGAATTCCCACAAGAGCCAAAAGAGTGCAATCACGAACAGACCAAGTAAGAGGGCCATGCAGACGAGCGGTAAAGAGGACGTGGTTTGGACGATCAATACCGTTGCCAGAGCAACGCTCGCTAGCGAAGCCGCAAGAATGGCAGAAGTTTTTCTCGGCGTCCCTCTTGGCATAAGAGGAGAATTTGCAGAGATTACTCGATGGACCAGATTGGGCCAGAGAACGCCGGCGAACAACACAACCGCGAACGAAATCGGTTGTTGATACAGGGAGCGGATCGGCTCTCGCGAGGAGGTCAATCGCATGAGGGATAGTTGAATCCAGGGGAACGTTCGCGCGATGCTACCCAGATCGAAGCGCGTAGCCTGGAGAAAGGTTACGCCGCATTCGAGAAGCAGGACCAAAAGGACGACTTTGCCGTACGGCTTGATTTCGCCGGGAGAAACAGGCACGACCAGCACCAGAAGCAAAAGGTATGGGACTGCCCAAAGCAGGCTTTCGGCCAAGTCACCCGCAAACGGAATCCTGAGCAGGCCTGCTCGCTCCATCATGGCCGCGAGGGGTTGCTCGGATGCCTGAGCTTGTTGCGACAATTCAAGTTCGAAATGCGAATCCGCGGTCTTCGCATCGGTAATTCGAAATGTATTCGGATTCTGAGTGCGACTGAGGTTGGAGAGACCAATCGCCTGTTGCAGCGGTATCTTCGAGTTCAGCACGATATCTTTGGCCGCAAACAACAGGTGCTTTGTCTTCGGCGGCGGGTTCAAGTTGACGTCGAGGAAGGCGTTTTTGGGAACGGAGCCTGATTGCATTACGAGGGTGGAGACGTCATTGGTCGAATTTGGATCAAGCTCAATCTGATTGAACCCGAGCTTATTTCCATTGACCGTCACCGAACCAAACAGTTGGTCTACCGCGGTGTCGGTGAATACCCGCATCGTATCGCTCAGGAGGTCAATTCGATCACCAGGCCCTGAAAGAGTATAAGTACCGCGCACTGTTCGTTCGTCGATCGTCAATTTGAGGGTCAAGTGCTCAGCCTTGCCGTAATCCGAGTCGGTGAGCAGTTCAGCTGCGTCATTGAACACGAAATCGGAATCGCTCTGAAGATTTCTTGTCGGCCGCTGGAGAAGCTCCCTTGAAGAAAACCGGCCTCCATTCTGCAAATAGAAACCGATGTTGTTGCACAACGGCGCCAGCGAGACGAGGAAGATGCTCAGGAAGACCAACAGCAGAAACGCGAGGAACGCAAGGCGAATGGATCTGACGGCGAGCCGTCTTCCCGTCTTCAGGAAGAGATCCCTCACGCCGTCCAGAAGCATGCTGTGATACATGGCAGTGACTCCAGATTGAGGGTATCTGACGCTGGCTTGGCTTGACGCAATCAGAATAGCTGAATTCGTCTGCGTATCGTGGCATGCGGAGCGGTTCGCATGGGCGCGCCGGGCAACCGTCGGCATTCTTTAAGGATCGAGATCAGACCCAAACACGCTTCCAGCTTCAGGTTTGAGACTTCTGAGGGATTGGTAGCGATAAGCGCGCTTGTGTTCGGGAATGAGGGCATCCTGCGGCCGAATTGTGTGGATATGAAGGCGCCGCCGATTCCGGAATGCCAGGGAACAAACGCAGATCCTTCTCTGCAGCCAGGACGACGGCGCCTGGGGGGGGACGTGCGTGAGCCAGTGGCGGTTTGTGACGCGGGCGGGAGGTGCGAGCGGTTATTTGCCGAGGCTCGATTCGGCCATGTTGAGGAAGACGCGGGTCATGGTTTCGGCGCCGCCGTCGGCGCGCTGGATGAGCAGGATGGAGATGAGCTGGTTGGCGGGGTCGATCCAGCCCTGGGTTCCGAAGGCGCCTCCGTGGCCGTAGCTGCCGAGGGTGTGCCCGGCCAGTTCGCCCATGGGATCGGTGACGACTTCCCAGGCCAGGCCATAGTCGGAACCGCGCATCCATCCCTTGGAATGAATTGCGGTGGTGTGGGACTCGGTCATGAGGTGCACGGAGAAAGGCGAGAGGTAACGGTGGCCTTCGTAGACGCCTCCGTTCAGCATCATGCGATAGAGGTGAAGGAGATCTTCGGCAGTGGAATAGAGTCCCCAGCCGGGGGCGGGAAAGACGGAGCCCTTGCGGTGGATGGCGGGATCGCCGCCCAGGATGGAGCCGGGAGCGGGCACCAGGGCGCCATCCTTGCCGCTATAGACCATGGCGATGCGGTCGGTCTTATCCGCGGGGGGAAAGAAGAAGGAGTCTTTCATGCCCAGCGGGCGGAGGATGCGCGCGGCGATGAAGTCTTCGTATTTCTGGCCGGAACAGACTTCGATGATGCGGCCCAGGACTTCAATGCCGGCGCTGGAATAGCTCCACGCTTTGCCGGGCTGAAAGAGCAACGGCTCCTTGGCGAGCTGGCGCACGACTTCATCGAGGGGGACGTTCAGGAGCTGGCGGTAGTCCTTGATGGCGGCCGGGGCGCCGTCGGTGAAACCGCCGGTGTGGGTGAGCAGGTCGCGGATGGTGATGGCGTGATCGGGGATGCCGAGCTGGGCTGCGTCGGGGCCGGTGGTGGTGGCTACGCGGAGATCCTTGAACTCGGGGAGGTACTGCTCCACGGAATCGCGCAGGGAGAGCTTGCCCTCTTCGGCCAGCATCATGATACCGATGGCGGTGACGGGCTTGGTCATCGACATGATCTGGAAGATGGAGTCCTTGCGCATGGGATGGTTGGATTCGGCGTCGGCCATGCCCTGGGCGTCGAACTCGACGATGTCATTGCCGCGCGAGACGAGAGTGACGACACCGGCGACGGTTTTGTCGTCGACAAAGTGGCGCATGCGGTCGGGGATTTTGGCGAGGATGTCCTGATTGATGCCGGGAGCGGGTGCGGGTTGGGCGAATGACGGCAGCGCGGCGGTAAGGATTGCGGCAAGAACGACCGGGCGAAGAACACGCTGCATGGTTGACACTCCTGACGTGCGGGGGTTCGCTGGATCTGGCTTTCCGGATGCGGGGAGAATTATATCGATCCGGGGTCAGCAGCCCGCGGCGAACGTGGAAATTCTGAGAAGGCATCCTCATGGGGCTAGAGTATGTGCGTGAAAACCGATCAGGAGTTCGGAAAAATATGGGGATGCCCACAGGACTCCGATCAAAAATAACGGAGCAGGTCTTTCTAATAAAAACAGCAAGTTAGCGCCGCCTTGCGGCGTAGCAAGTCAGCAAGTCAGCGAAAAGGGCAGCTCTCGGAGACACTGAAAAACCATTCCAGGCACTTTACCCCCTGACTAAAATCGTGCCCTTTCAAGTCTGGACTTCCAGCACGGGCTATTCAGGGGGAATTTTCAGGCATACAGGTTGGACTGCACGAAATCGTTGCGGAACTTTCCGGACGGGTCGAAGCGCTTGACCATTTCCTTGAAATCGGCCAGGCGGGAGTACCGCGACTGCAGTTTGGCGGGGGCGAGGGTGAAGAGCTTGCCCCAGTGGGGGCGAGGTTCGAAGGGCTCGAGCGCGGCTTCGATCTGGGGCAGCACCTGGCGGACTTCGGGCCATTCGGGCTTCCACGTGAAGTGAATGGCGAGAGAGGGGCGCTCGTAGGCCATGCTCATCCAGAGCTTGTCGGCGGCGATGGTGCGCAGCTCGGTGATGAAGAGGTGGGGCGTGATGCGGTCGCGAAGTTTTTCGACGGCGAGAATGGCTTCGTATCCGCGGTCGAGGGGGACGAAGAATTCCGATTGCAGTTCCTGGCCGCTGGAGGGGGTGAAGTTCATGCGGAAGTGGGGCAGGCGTTCGTACCAGGGGCCGGGAATGCCCTGCTGCTCGGTGCAGGCTTCGGCGGAGTGGCCGGCGAGGGGGTGGAGTTTCTGGGTGGCAAGCTTGGCGCCGAAGAATTCAGGTTGCCACTTGTTGGGGTCGCCGGGCGCGAGACGGCGCTTGATCCAGACCTGAGTGGCCTGGTGATTCTGCCAGTCGGTGAAGAGGCTGACGCTGTAGGCGGTGGAGAAGATCTCTTCGAAATGATGCTGGAGATGATCGAAGGAAAGATTCTGATAGACGGATTGAGCGACCTGGAAGGTGGGCTGCACGTCGAGGGTGACGCTGGTGACGACGCCGAGAGCGCCGAGGCCGACCGGCCAGGCGGCAAAACGCGGATCGCCTTTTTCGCGGGTGA
The DNA here is from genome assembly GCA_963730805.1 of uncultured Acidobacteriota bacterium. Classification (GTDB taxonomy): domain Bacteria; phylum Acidobacteriota; class Terriglobia; order Terriglobales; family Acidobacteriaceae; genus Telmatobacter. Next base: position 403,538 of record CAVSTL010000007.1, read on the forward strand.
GGTGGGCGACGGCGCCGTCGGCGGTGACGATTTCGAGGCCGGAGACCACGGTGGCCAGATTGCCGTTGTGAACGCCGGAGCCGTGGGTGGCGGTGGAACAGGCGCCGGCCACGGAGATATGGGGCAGAGAGGCGAGGTTGTGGACCGCGTAGCCGCGCTTGTCGATGACGGTGGCGAGATCGCCGTAGCGGACGCCCGCGCCCACGGTCACGGTGCGGGCTTTTTCGTCGAGGGTGATCTGGTCGAGTTTCTTGAGGGAGACCTGGTTTTCCTTGCTGTCGGCGATGGCGTTGAAGGAGTGGCGGGTGCCCAGGGCGCGAACGTGACTGCACTTCTTTACCACTTCCCTGACTTCGTCGACGGAGGAGGGCAGGTGCAGATTTTCGGTGCTGAAGGTGTAGTTTCCGGCCCAGTTGGTGCGGGGCTCGGGGTGCTGCTGCGCGAATGCGCCGTTGATCATGCTCGCCGCCACGAAACCTCCCGAGGCTTTCAGAAATTCGCGCTTGTCCATGGATGTCTCCCGATCGATGATCAGGGCAACAACAGGTAGTGCCGTTGCCTCGGACCATAGTACTGCCCGGGGGGGAGGGGTGGTCGCGTGGGTGGGGGGAAGGAGAGGGACCAGACAGGAATTGGGCCGGTTTTGAATTTTGGCGAGTTGGCAGGTTCGCGGTGGGGCTGCGTTAGATGGCTTCGAGGGCGGCGATTTTTTTGGAGATTTCAAAGGTGAGCGATTCGAGGTCGGTGTGGAAGAGGCTGCGTTCGCGCGGGGGCAGTTCTTCGAGCAGGTCTGGAAACGATGCGGCATGGCAGGCGGAGAAGGGCGCGAAGCCGGCGGTGTCGGCCATGCGGCAGCTGACGCCGATGATTTCCGGCAACCCCCAGCGGCCATCGGTGGGGGGCGGAGGGTTCGGGGCGGGCATGGCGGCGGCGAACTCCTCGGGCAGCTTCCATTCTTCGACCAGCCTTTTTCCCAGCTCCGCATGATCGATGCCGAAGAGGGCGCGTTCGCGCTCGAGCATGGAGACCCGGTCACCGATGAATGTGCCGAGCAGATCGATGTACTCGCGGGGCCGGACGACGGCTAGGGCGAGCAGGCCGATGCCATGGATGACGCCGGCGGTGTAGGCGATGTCGCGATCCATGGTGCCGGCGCAGGCGATCTGCTGGGCGATGAGCCCGCAAGCCAGGTTGTGCCGCCACAAGGTGCGCATGGTGGGATGGCCGAGCGACTTGCCGAGGTAGGCGCGCACGCCGACGGTGAGGCAGAGACCCTGGAGGTGGGTGGCGCCCAGGACCTCGATGGCCTGGAGGACGCTTTTGATCGGGTAGCGCGGCGCGTACAGGAGCGAATTGACCACGGTGAGCACTTCGCTGGCGAAGGCGGGGTCGGATGAGATCAGATCCTCAAGCATGCGGAACTGCACGTTCTCGCTGGAGGCAAGCTTCATCACCTTGAGGGCGACCTGGGGGAACGGCGGGATGCGGAGGTGCGCCCAGGAGATCCGGGATGTTTCGTTTTCAAGCACCTGCTCCGGCATGTTAGTTTCCCCTGGCCCGAAAGTTGTATGCCTTCCCAGAGGTTTTCGGCGGGAGAGGGAATGTCTTTACGCGAATTCGGGAATTATTGCTCGTGCCAGACTCTGCCGTCGGTGCTGACCCAGGTCTGGCGGCGGTCGGTGACGAGACGGAAGAGCATGGGCGGGAGGGGCGGGACGGCTTTGGCGGCGGCGTCAACCGGGGGTTGAGGTGAAGGGGTCGCCGGCTCGACCGAGACCTCGGTGTTGCTGAGGCGATGTGGGTTCTGAGGGCGGGCCTCGACCTGGATGGCTTTGCCGGTCCACTTGGGGTCCACGGTTTCCCAATGCTTTCCGGCATCCTGGCTGAGAAAGACGGAGCCGGCCGAATCGACGGCCAGGAGACGGTTGAGCAGCGCGGCAGAGGAGACGGCACTCTTTCCGCTGGGGAGATTGACCGGCCTTGCCGCAAGCATGGGCGCGACGTTGAGCGGCTGGGGTGCAGGGGCTTCGGCGGCTGAGGGGACATTGCCGACGGGGACGGGGCGCAGCACGGCCTCCGGCTGCGGCTGCAATTGCGGAGTGAGGGAAGAGGGCGTCAGCGACAAGGCCGGGGGTGGAATGGACGGCGCCGGCACGGGGTTGTAGCGCGCCATTGAGGCCGAATGGGCATCGAGGTGGGTTGGGGCGAGCGCGCGGCTCTGAGCGGTCGCGGCGGCGAGGGGTGGCGGCGCGGAGGCAAGCGCGAGTGCGTTTGGATCCATTGTGCCGGCGGCGGGCATGGCCTTCTTTTGCTCGGGTTGGGGGAGCGGCTGGGTGCGCGCGGCGAAGGCAGCAGGCGGGCGGGGCGGAAGCGCGACCGGCTGGCGGGGAGCGATCGCGGCGGGCAGTGGCGCGGACTTCTGCTGGGCCATTGGCGCGAGATCGGAACCGGGCGCAGCCGGCGGGAGTTGAGACACTTTCGCCATCTGGGCCGGCGGCGGCGCGGGCCGAGTTTGAACCCAGACCACCGCCGCGAAGGTTGCGGCAAGGGCGGCGGCGGGGATCAACACGATGCGCCATTTGGCTAAAGCGGAGGCCCACGACCATTCTGGCTGGGCTTTTATGGCGATAGCCGGGGCTGGTTCGGGTTGAGCCGCGGCCTGGGCGAGGTAGACCACTTCGCGGCAGCGCGCGCACGAGGCCATGTGGGCCAGGATCCGGGCGCGATCGGCCACGGGCAGCGCCTGCTCCGCGAACGCACTCAGGGCATCGGCGTCGGGGTGACGATCGAATTGGATCTTCGGATTCATGGGGTCTGGGTTGGCCCTGCCTGCTCATGGAACGGAATGGAGTGCGAATTTTGCAGCAGTTCTTTCAGCCGGACGTATCCGGGCGGCCGGTCCGGAGTGTCGGCGGCGGTGAGGTCGCGCGGATCGGTGGCGAGGGCTTCGTGGGCTTGGCGGCGATTCATGCCTCTCTGTTCGAGGCCGCGCAGGATCTGCTTTCGAACCGATTTGGTTACGCGCTGGAGCTTGCGGCTCACGGTGGCTTCGTGGACGCCCAGAACGGCCGCGATCTGGTGCAGGCGGCGTCCATCGAGATAATACGAAGCGAGGAGGAAACGCTCCTCGGGGCCTTCGCGCTGGAGGGCTTCCTGAACGGCGGCGGCGAGGAGGGGAATGGCCTTCTGGTCCGGTTCCGAGGTGGTTTCGGGGGCCGCGGGGCTGTCGCCGTCCTCGTCCAGCGGCTGCTCGCGATGGGTGCGGCGGTGGCGGTCGACGTGCCTCTGGGCCAGGGTGGTGCGCAGCCAGCCGATCAAGGATCCGCGGCCGCTGTAGGAGTCGAGAGGGCAGCGGCGTTCGCCTTCGCGCTCGGTGAGGCCGTAGAGTTCGGCGTAGAGCCCGTCGGCGAGTTCGCGGCCCAGGCTCTCATTGCCGCTGATGGCTGTGGCGGCGCGGAGAAGAGGCTGGCGGAAGAGGGCAAGGAAGCGCTCCCAGGCGCGCTCGCTCCCCTGGGCGCAGGCGCGCGCGAGCACCAGGTCGGACATGCGCAGAGTGGCGAAGAAGGCAGCCTGCTGGGCGGGCGCGGCCTGGACGGGGAGGCCCGCGGCGAGGCCGAAGTTGTGGGCCATGCCGATGCGGAGAACGATGGGCTCGAAGGCGGAGCGGGTGAGGCCGCAGGCTTCGGCCTCGCAGCTATGCCAGAGGTCGTCGAGGACGGCCGGGGCGATTGCGCAGGGAACGGGCGGAGCGAGTTCCGACGATACTGCGGCGGCGACGGATTGGGTCGGCACGACTCCCACGATTGCGAAGATACTCCAAAAAACTTCCACCAAAAAACTGTGCAAGAGGCGGGCGGGCTTCCGTTCCCTAGACGCAGACAAGCGGTAAAGGAGAGTTATGAGCGATTTGGCGAGGATGCGTGGACGGGGGTGGGGCGGAGCTTTCATCGGCGCTCTGGCGGTGGCGGCGATGGTTTGCGGTCTGGTGATTTTTCACCATGGGGTGGCGGTCAGCGCGGCCGGCGGACCGGCGGAAACGAATGAGGGGTATCACGTGCTGGCTCCCATTGAGAGCGGCAATCTGCTGCTGTTTCCGGTGGTGCGGGGGAGCGGCAAAGCGGGATCGGGCACGCCGTTTCTGACCCTGGATGAGGGGCTGAAGAACGGCGCGGTGGAAGTGACGGAGGCCGGCAAGGTGCGCGGCCTGGTGCGGCGGCGCGATAACGGGCCGGCGATATTTGCGGAGCGACAGGGCGACCAGGTGAATACGCTGGTGCTGGTGAATAACTCGAAGCAGCCGCTGCTGCTGCTGGCGGGGGAGATTGTTACCGGCGGCAAGCAGGATCGGGTGATTGCCAAGGACCGCATTGTTCCGCCGGGGAGCGATCCGATCGATTTGTCGGTGTTCTGCATCGAGCCGGGACGGTGGGTGGAGAGCTCGGCGGTGTTTGGGGCTTCGGCGAAGGCGCCGGTGGCCAGCATCATGGTTCAGCCTGCGATTCGCGAGAGGGCGATGGTGGCCAAGGATCAGCAGCAGGTGTGGGATTCCGTGCATTCCTCGATTGGAGCGGTGGCGGCGGCTTCGCGGCCGAGCGGAGGGCCGATGCCGGCCGGGCCGCCGCCGCCGACTACGAGCTATGCGAAGGCCATGCAGAGCGAGGAATTCCGGGCCAAGGTGGACGATGCGGCGGCGCCGCTGATGCAGTCGCGCGAAGAGATCCTGGCGCAACTGCGGAAAGAGGGCGCGGTGGGCGTGGTGGTGGCGGTGCGCGGGGAAATCGTGTGGGCCGATCTTTTTTTGAGCACTGATCTGCTGTCGCGGTACTGGACCAAGCTGGTGCGGTCGTATGCGGCCGAAAGCCTGAACCCGGGGGAGACCCGCGCCAAACCTACTGTGGCCGATGCGCAGAAGTTTCTGGAGACGCCGGCTGGAGGAACGGAGACCAGCGAGGGATCGGTGGGGATCTACCGGTACCTGGAACTGAAGTCGAATGGGACGGAGACCTTTGTGCTGGAATCGCTGCTGCCGGATGCGAAGGGGGACGTGCATGTCAGCAAGCTGAAGCTGCGCAACGTGGATCGGAGGGGGTACCCGATGGGGGTGGTGCATCCCATGCCGGTGCCGATTCGGCCGCCGATGATCCCGCCGGTTCCGGTGGAGCCGCGGGTCGTGCCGGAGTGAGCAAAGGCAGGGAATGGAGTTGGGGAATCGTGCATTCGCCGAGGGCTTCCGGGTGTGCGTGACTTTGACTGCCCGGGAACTCGGCCAGAGACTGTTTCGAATTCAAAGGCAGCAAGTCAGCGCCGCTTCGCGGCGTAGCAAGTTAGCAAGCCAGCCCAGGATCCGGTTCTCACGTAACTTCAGGCGAGTATGGTCTCCGGTTTATCGGTCCTGGTTCCGTTACGATGAATCTTTGGAGTGCCATCATGCCAAGGGTTCTGGACGGTGCGGCGATCGCCGCCGCGATCAAGCAGGAAGTTGCGGAAGAGGTGAAGCGGCTGGCGGCGCAGGGGGTGCGGCCGGGGCTGGCGGCGGTGCTGGTGGGGCATGTGCCGGCGTCGGAGATTTATGTCAAGAGCAAGGTGCAGACCTGCGCGGAACTGGGGCTCTACAGCGATCTGCTGACGCCGCCCGATACCGTGACTACCGAAGACATGCTCGACGTGGTTCACGGCCTGAACGATCGCGACGATATCGACGGCATCCTGATCCAGCTGCCGCTGCCGAAGCAGGTGGAAACCAAGGTGCTGCTCGATGCGGTGCTGCCTGAGAAGGACGTGGATGGATTCCATCCCGTGAATGCGGGACGGCTGCAGGCGGGGCGGCCGGCGCTGGCGCCGTGCACGCCGGCGGGAATTCTCGAGATTCTGAAGCGCAGCGGGCTGCCGATCGCCGGACAACATGCGGTGGTGGTGGGGCGCAGCGACATTGTAGGCAAGCCGGTGGCCATGCTGCTGCTGCACGAGAATGCGACGGTGACCATCTGCCACTCGAAGACGCGCGACCTGGGGGCGGTGACGCGCGAGGCGGACATTCTGGTCGCGGCGATAGGGCGGCCGGGGTTTGTCACGGCGGAGATGGTGAAGCCGGGCGCGACGGTTATCGATGTGGGGATCAACCGGATTACGACGCGGGAAGAGTTTGACCGCTACTTCGCGGGGAATGCGAAGAGACTGGCTGGGTTTGAAAAGCGCGGGTCGACGATTGTGGGCGATGTGCATCCGGCCGCGTATGAACTGGCGGGGGCGTATACGCCGGTGCCGGGCGGGGTGGGGCCGCTCACGATTGCCATGCTGATGTCGAATACGGTGCGCGCGGCGAAGATGCGGCGGGGATTGTAGATCGATGCTGAGGGTGGGGCTTACGGGCGGTCTGGGGAGCGGCAAGAGCACGGTGGCGGCGGCATTGCGGGAGCTGGGCGCGCAGGTGATCGAGGCCGATGAGCTGGGCCGGGTGCTGATGGAACCGGGGCAGAGGGTGTACGAGGAGATCGTGCGTGTGTTCGGGCCGGAGGTGGTGGGGCCGGATGGGCGGCTGGATCGGCCGCGGCTGGCGAGGCTGGCGTTTGAAGAGGGCCGGCTGGATGAACTGAATGCGATTGTGCATCCGGCGGTGATCGCGGCGCAGCAGCAATGGATGGAGGGAGTGTTCGCGCGCGATCCGGCGGCGGTGGCGGTGGTGGAGTCGGCGCTGATCTTCGAGGTGGAGCGCGATGCGCGGGCGCGGGGGGAATCGGAAGGCGTGCTGGCGGACTGGCGCCATCGGTTCGACCACATTCTCGTGCTGACCGCGCCGGATGAGGTGAAGATCGCGCGCTATGCGGCGCGAATCGCGGAGGCGGGTCCGGGGCGCGACGCGGCTGCGCGAGATGCGCGGATCCGGCTGGGCAGGCAGATGCCGGACCCGGAGAAGGCGGCCCGGGCCGATTTCGTGATCGAGAATACGGGCGACCTGGAGGCTCTGCGGGCGCAGGTCGATTCGGTGTGGCGGCGCCTGAGTGCGGAGAGCAACAAAAGAGCATCCGGCGGTTCATTAGAATAGAAGAGACGAACTTTGGCGCGGCTTCGTGCGTAGCTGTTCCTCGCGGGAGATTCGCGTCAACGCCGGTCGAGAAAGGCGTCAGGTTGCAAGAGTTATGAGATTACGTCGGCTTCTTCTGGTTGTGCTGCTGGTGGGCGGTTTCTGGTATGTCACGACGCACCTGCCCACGGGGCTGGCCCGCATGTCGCTGCTCAATGGACACGGGGCGGGCTCTCCGCTCGAGCTCACCGAAGCCCAGGCGGCGCCGGAGTACGACACCGAGGAGCAGAACAACATTGCCGTCTACAAGCGGGTTCTGCCGTCGGTGGTGAACATCACTTCGACAACGCTGGTGTTCAATTTCTTTTATGGGTCGGTGCCGCAGCAGGGGCAGGGGTCGGGGTTCATTCTCGACAAGTCGGGGCACATTCTGACGAACTACCACGTGGTGCAGGGCGCCAATCGCGGCATCGAGGTGCAGCTGAGCAACAAGCATCGCTATTCGGCCAAGGTGGTGGGGACGGACCCGACCCACGACCTGGCGCTGCTGCAGATCGATGCGGCGAATTTGCAGGCGGTGACGCTGGCGGATTCGGCGCAGTTGTCGGTGGGGCAGAAGGTGTTTGCCATCGGCAACCCGTTCGGGCTGGCGGGAACCATGACGCGGGGGATTATCAGCTCGATCCGGCAGGTGCGGGGGGCGGAGGGAGCGCCGATTGAAGACGCGATCCAGACCGACGCCGCGATCAATCCGGGCAACTCGGGCGGGCCGCTGCTGAACTCGCGCGGGGAAGTCATCGGGATCAATACGATGATCGCTTCGAATGGCGCGGAGCAGAGCTCGGGGATCGGGTTTGCGATTCCCATCAACACGGCCAAGGCGGTGCTGGCCGATCTGACGCGTTATGGACAGGTAAGGCGTCCGTCGCTGGGGATTGTTTCGTACGCGATCGGGCCGGACCTGGCCGAGCAGATGGGATTGAATACCGACTACGGGGTACTGATCCAGAAGGTAATTCCGGGTGGAGCGGCGGATCGTGCGGGATTGCGCGGCGGCTCGGAGCAGGCGTATGTGGGCAATACGCCGATCATGCTGGGGGGCGACCTGATTATCGGCATCGATGGGCAGCAGGTGACCGATCCGCAGGACATCAGCGCGATCATGGACCGTCACCAGGCGGGGGATACCGTTTCGGTGACCATCCTGCGGGGACGGAAGCAGATGACCATCAAGCTGATCCTGGGAGAGGCGCGGGGCGTGAATACGTAGCCGACGCTTCCAGAGAGTGCGGCTGCCCAGGTCTCAGAATCGAGACCTGGTGCAGCCGCTTCTATTCGTTGATACAGATCTATCGCTGGTTGTTGCGGATGGTTGCCGGAACGGGCTCGGAGCCGGGATCGCGGGCCAGAAGGCCAAGGATCGCCGAAGCCAGGGCGGTGATCAGGCTCACGACTGTTCCGGTCCCCGCGTTGCCCAGCGTGATGCCCTGCTGGGACAGCACGCTCATGATGCCCACAACCGAGATCAGCAGGCCGGCGGTGGAGGTACGCGGATGTTCAAAAGCATTCGAGAAAATGTTCATGGAGTTCCTTCCTTGGGGTGAACTCGGTGCGCACAGGATGGTGCCGCGCCCGGGTAGAGAGTTTCGCGGCACGGACGAGTTTCGATCAGAATTTGACGCCCAGAGTACCCAGGAACAGCTTGACGGCGGGCCATGCGGCCTTGAGGTCGGTGACGGTCTGCATGTCGAGGGCAATGTTCAGCGGGTTCTGAGCAACGCCGGTCACGTCGGCGAGGGGTTTTTCGACGGCGGCGATCAGGGTGGCGAGGGCCGCCACCACTTCGGGAGCCGCGTGCAGGGCTTTGTTGGCTCCGGTGAGCCAATTCAGGGCGTCTTCGGCACCGATTTCGATGCCTTTTTCGATGTTGACCAGGATGTTGGCCATGGCGATGATTCCTCTTCCTGCCGAGGCCGGCTCGCACTCGGCCGGCCTCCGGCCTTTGTTACCGGCTCCGGAGCCGGTCGTGCCGTGGTTGCGGACGGCCGGCCAGGGAGCCTTTTCGCGCACGCCCGCGACCTCGCGTCCCGGTGTCCTCCGCTGGTTGGGAGGGCGTGGTCCTTCACCGGACGCGGTGTTTCCGTGGGCTGTGCGGCTTCTCTTCAAGGCTAGAGGATGGCGAGGATATTTTCGGCAAACGGGCGCCGGGAGCTAAATGACTGAAAATGAAGCGAATTTATGGTTGGGCGGGGTGGGGAGGGGTTGACAGGAGGCTGCCGGGGGGTGGTTTCTCGCCCCGGCGACAGAAAAGGTCGCGAGGGCGGGGGATGGGCCTTCAGTGGAGTGTCTTGATGTAGCGGCGGCCGGAGATCTGGTAATCGCCGCAGGCCACCCGGGCGATGGCTTCGCTGTAGGCGAGGTGTTCTTCGGCGAGGATGCGATCGGCGAGGGAGCGGGCGTCGTCGGTCTCGAGCACCGGGATGGCCCGCTGCAGGACGATGACGCCGTGGTCGAGGTGTTCGTCGACGAAATGGACGGTGCAGCCGGCGATCTTGACTCCGTAGTCGAAGGCCTGGCTCTGCGCGTCGAGGCCGGGGAAGGCGGGCAGGAGCGAGGGGTGGATGTTGAGGATGCGATTGCGGAAGGCGGCGATGAATTCGGGCGACAGCAGGCGCATGTAGCCGGCCAGGCAGACCAGGTCGACGCGGTGGGAGCGCAGGCAGGCGAGAACGTCGGCGTCGTGTTCGGCGCGGGGGCGGCCCCTGGAAACAAAGAGAGCGTGATTCAGGCCCAGATCGCGGGCGGCGGCGAGGCCGGGGGCATCGGCGACGTTGGAGATGACGATGGCGATCTCCACGCCCGGGAGACGGCCTTCGCGGATGGAGCGGTCGATGGCAAGGAAATTGGATCCGCGGCCGGAGAGAAGAATGCCGAGGCGAAGGGGGTGGCCGGAACTGCGGATTGGGTTGTGCGAAGTCCCCAAAAAGCTTCCCTCGGGGGCTAAAGCCCCGGTCTTGCGGCGGAGGTTATGTACGGGCTAACGTGGTTGCGGAAAAAACGGAACGAACGGTGAAGGTGGAGGGAAACATCCCTCGGCGGCTAAAGCCGGCATCGACTTTGCTGCACTTACGGCACGGCTGAAGCCGTGCCCTTTCAAAACAGCGAGTTTTCCGCAGCCTCTAAAGCCCGTACTGTTCAAAGAAGCCCGTGCCTTTCACTGAAGTCCGTGCCTCCCACTGAGGCCCGTGCGCTTCATTGAAGCCCGTACCATTCACTAAGGCCCGTGCGATTCACTGAAGTCCGTGCCTTTCACTGAAGTCCGTGCGCTGTAGGGGTCCGTGGCCTTCACTGGAGCCGGGACCCGGCGAGACGTTAAAAGGCTCACGTGTAGTGGACCCGGCGTTCGCCTTTAACGATGCGGCCGATGACGTAGAACTTCTCTTCGGCGCGGTCGAGGAGGTTCTTGGCGCGGGTGAATTTGGCGGCGGGGATAGCGGCGATGAGGCCGATGCCCATGTTGAAGGTGCGCATCATCTCGTCTTCGGAGACCTGGCCCAGTTCGCGGAGGTGTTCGAAGATGGGAAGGACCGGCCAGGAGCCCAGTTCGATCTGCGCTTCGGTTCCCTTGGGAAGGATGCGGGGCAGGTTCTCGGTGATGCCGCCGCCGGTGATGTGGGCCATGCCGGTGGTCATGCCGGCGCCGACCAGTTTCTGGATGACGTGCAGGTAGCTGCGGTGGGTTTTCATCAGCGCCGCGCCGGCCTTTTCCTTGATGGCGGTGACGTATTGGGTGACCTTGTAGCCGGCCACCTCGAAGAGCAGCTTGCGGGCCAGCGAGTAGCCATTGGTGTGAAGGCCGGTGGAAGGCATGCCGATGAGCACATCGCCGGGCTTGATGCCAGCCCCGGTCACCATCTTGTCGCGATCGACGGCGCCGACGATGAAGCCGGCCAGATCGTATTCGCCGTCGGTGTAGAAGCCGGGCATCTGCGCGGTTTCGCCGCCGATGAGGGCGCAGCCGTTAGCGCGGCAGGCCTCTGCCAGGCCGCTGACCACGCTCTCGGTGACTTCGGGGTCGAGCTTGCCGCTGGCGAAGTAGTCGAGGAAGAACAGGGGCGTGGCTCCCTGGACGCCGATGTCGTTGACGCAGTGGTTGACGAGGTCCTGGCCCACGGTGTGGTGCAGGCCCATTTCGAAGGCTACCTTGAGCTTGGTGCCGACGCCGTCGGCCGAGCTGACCAGGATGGGCGTCTTCCAGCGCTGCAGGTCGAGCCGGAAGAGCGCGCCGAAGCCGCCGATGCCGCCCAGGACATTGCGATTGAAAGTTTTCTGGGCCAGGAACTTGATGCGTTCCTTGGCCCGGTCGCCGGTGGAGATGTCGACGCCGGCGTCGGCGTAGGTCACGGAATGGGGTTTTGCTTCGTCGGGCACGATGAGAGCTTTCTATGAATAAATTCGCGGTCGAAGAGGGCTGGCCGAAACCATGATTCTAGCAGGGGATCAGGGAAAGGTCTGTGCATGGCGGTGGAGATTGGGGCCCGGGTTTCGAGGCGATATCCGACCCCACCCAAGCAGAGCTTGGATGGGGCACCCCGGCACCCCGGCACCCCGGGATGGGGCACGCGGTTCGCGGGGTCAGGGCGCGGAGGAGGGGTTGAGCGGGTTGTCCCAGGGAAATGCCTGGGGATCCAGCCCCTCGGGAGACCACTGCTTGACGACTGCCTGCGCCACCTTGGCGAGGGTGATTTCGCCTTCGTTGTCGCCGTTCCAGCGCTGGTCGGCGTTATCAAAGGTGAAGGCCGCGATCACGATCGGACCGGCCTTGGAGGAGATGAGGGCCACGTCGTTGCGCACCTGGTCGAGGGCGCCGGTCTTGTTGGCGATGGCCGAGCCGTGCTCGCTGGTGTCGAGCGATTCGATGTAGCGGGGAAGGCTGTCGCGGTCCTGCTGGTTGTGGAGCATGTGGAGGAGCGAGCCGCAGAGGGGCCCATCGCTATGGGGCTGCGGCGCCGGGGAGTGGGCCTTGGGCGCGGGTTTGTCGAGAGCCAGGCGGCAGGCGGCGAGCCGCTCCAGGAGCGAAGCCATTTCGCGCGGGGTGGTCTTGCCCAGGCCGAACTGAAGCTGGTCGGGCGGCATGGGGCCGGAGGGGGGAACGTAGACCTTCTTGTAGAGCCAGGTCTGCTTGAGGCCGGCGGCGCGCAGGGTGGCGTCGATGTGGGCGAGGCCGAGGCGGTCGATGGCCAGATTGGTGGCGGTGTTGTCGCTGAGGATGACCATGAGCGTGAGCGTGTCGCCGAGGGTGAGAGCCAGCGGGGGAGTGAGCTGGGCGAGGACGCCGGACCCCTCGACCTGGTTGTCGTGATTGAGGACCAGCTTTTCGGAGAGGGAGGCCTTGCCGGCGCGAATCTGTTCGGCGGCGTCGAGCAGGATGCCGAGCTTGATGGTGGAGGCGGTCTTGACGGGCAGGTCGGGGGAAAGGGAGGCGGTCTGGCCGGTCTCGAGATTGTGGGCGTAGACGGCCAGCTTGCCGTGGTGGGCGGCGGCGATGGCTTGAAGCTGCTGGTCGAGCTGGGGGTCTTCCTGGGCGAAGGCGGTGGCGCGGAGTTGGAGAAGTGAGAACAGCAAAAGAACGGAGACGACGATCCGAACGGACATGGAGACAGGGTAACGCACCCGGATTCAGGGTTGTGGTCTCCCACCCCTCGCGCCGGAAAGAAGGCGCGAGGGTGGGGCACGGTTCGAACTGCTTGGGGCACGGTTCGAATTGGGATCGGCGAACTGTGCCCTGCGAACGGATCTCTCACCCGCGATCAGTGACCGCTGGGATCGGCGGCTTTCTCAAACGTGAGGGAGGCGGAGTTGATGCAGTAGCGGAGGCCGGTGGGGCGGGGTCCGTCGGGGAAGACGTGGCCCAGGTGGCCGCCGCAGCGGGCGCAGGTGACTTCAATGCGGCGCATGCCGAAGGTGTTGTCTTCGTGCTCGGCAACGGACTTGGAATCGGCGGGGATCATGAAACTGGGCCAGCCGCAGCCGGAGTCGAATTTGGCTCCGGACAGGAACAGGAGCTCGCCGCAGCCGGCGCAGTGATAGTTGCCGGTTTCGTGGTTCTCAGTGAGGGCGCCGGTGTAGGGGCGCTCGGTGCCCTTCTCGCGCAGGACGTGATACTGCTGGGGCGTAAGCGTGGCGCGCCACTCAGCTTCGGATTTGATCAGCTTTTCGTTTGTGTCGGACATAGTCGGTGATTATTGGATGCCCGGGGGGCGGTGAAGATACGAATGAATGCCGGGCTCGTGCTCGGCGACCACTTCGATCTCGACCAGGACGTCTTTGGGCAGGCGAGCGACTTCGACGGTACTGCGGGCGGGGGCGAGGACGCCCTCGGGAGCCAGGTATTGGCCGTAGACCGCGTTCATGGCCGCGAAGTCGTTCATGTCCCTGAGGAAGACGGTGGTCTTGACGACGTGGGCGAGGCTGCTGCCGGCGGACTCGAGGATGGCTTTGAGGTTTTCAAGGACGCGGGTGGTCTGCTCGGTGATGCCGCCGGGGACGACCTGCTGGGTGGCGGGATCGAGCGCGATCTGGCCGGCGGTGAAGACGAGGTTGCCGAGCCGGATGGCCTGCGAGTATGGGCCGATGGCCTGTGGGGCGTGCGCGGTTGCGATTTTCTCTTTCGCCATGGGCCGATTGTAGTTCACAGTTCGCAGTTCGTAGTTCGTAGTTCTTAGTTCACAGTTCACTTAGCGCCGGTTCTGGCCATTGACGGGCCGGGCGGATTGACTGCGAACTGTGAACTACGAACTGTGAACTGTTTACCGCGGGATTGACTGCGAACTGTGAACTGCGAACTACGAACTGTTTTACCGCCAGAGGGCGAGGAGGATGCCGATGAGGAGGAGGCCGACGAGCCAGTAGCCGTTGTTGATGGCGAAGAGCTTGAAGGGGCGGTTTTCGTAGATGCCCTGGGGAAGGTTGGGGGCGGCGAAAAAGCCCAGCCAGACGAGAAAGCCGATGAATGCGCCCCAGTGGAGGGTGGTGGCATGGGCCCAGTGAATGACGTGATCGAGCGCCAGGGCGAGGATCCAATCGCCCAGCAGGGACGCGAGCATGCCCGCGTAAAGGCCCTTCTTGTTGGCGGGATTGGGGGTGATGCCGAGCGCGGCCATCCAGGGTTTGGCAAACAGAGCCGGGGAATACCAGGCGGCGCCGAGAATCCAGAGAATCACGCCGGATACCAGGACGGGCCAGGGGTTGAGCGCCAGGTGGTGCATCGGAAAACCTCCAATGACAGGAATTTCGCTCAAGGAGCGGTGGAGCGAGAAGCAGGGGAGGAATCCACTGTGGGGTACGGCGGGAGGCGTGTCAAGCGGAAATGCGGTGGGAGTGTTATTTGCGCTTGAGGGCTTCGAGTTCGTCCAGAGTGCGGGGCCAGTCGGAGCCGAGGAGGCGGGAGAGGCTGCGGTCGGCCAGGACCTTGCCGCCGGTCTGGCAGCGGGCGCAGTAGTTGGTTTCGTTGTCGGCGTAGCGGATGCGCTGGATTTTTTCGCCGCAGCGGGGGCAGGGCAGGTTGAAGCGGCCGTGCACGGCCATTTCGGGGCGAAACGCGGTGACTTTTTCGGGAAAGGACTTTTTGGCTTCGGCAGACGAGGCGGTCCATCCATTGCGTCATGGTGGACTTGGTGCAGTCGAAGAGGCGCTGCCACTCCTCCGGCTTGAGCTTGCTGGTGAGGGTGATGGGCGAGAGCTGCGCGGCGTGCAGGATCTCGTCGGAGTAGGCGTTGCCCACGCCGCTGATGAGGCGCGGATCGGTGAGGGCGCGCTTGAGGGTGCGGTTTTCCTGGGAGAGGGCGGCGCGGAAGCCTGCGAGATCGGTGGAGAAGATCTCGACGCCGCCGGGATCGACCGAGCGCAGGCCCTCTTCGCCGCGCATTACGTAGAGGGAGGCGCGGCGCTTGCTGCCGGCTTCGGTAAGGGTGAGGGTTCCGCTGGAGAAGTCGAAGGCGGCGAGGGCGTTGCGGCCGGCGAGTTTGGCCTGGGCGGGCTTCCAGTGGAGGCGTCCGGCGATCATGAGGTGGAGTACCAGCCAGAGATCGCCTTCGACACCGATGGCGATGCGCTTGCCGATGCGGCGGATGGCGACGACTTTCTGGCTTTCGACGGCGCTGAGCGGGGGATCGACGGTGCGGAGCAGGAAGACCGAGCCCAGGCGGACGTGCTCGAGGGTCTGGCCGAGGATGCGGGTTTCGATGGCGGTGAGGTAGGCGGTGATGTCGGGGAGTTCCGGCATGGCGTTGGCAGGATAACAGCCGAGCTTTCAGCTTTCAGCTAGCTCGGCGATGCGAGCAGCCCGGGTTTGGCACGAAAGAGCTGACAACTGAAAGCTGACGGCTGATAGCTGTCTTTCTCACCGCACTGGCCATTCGTCGACGACGACTTCAAGGTCGTTGAGCTTCTGGATGGCGGCTTCGACGTTGCGGCGAATGATGGGGCGCTTCTTCTTGTCGGCGAGAGGGGACTCGGCGACGGCCACAACGCGGCCATAGCGCCAGGCGGCGGGGGGCAGGGCGATCAGCGCTTCGGCCAGTTCGGCGGGGCGGATTTGGAGTTCCTGGCGGCGGGCGGCTTCGGGGCGCAAAAAGGTGCCCTCGCCGACCGGGCTGGGGTTGGGATCGGCCATGGTGACGCGGAGGGTGAGGTAGTCGGCGTCGGCGCTGAGGAAGGGGTTGGCCCACTGGCTGGGCTCGTGAACGTTGATGTAGAGGCCCTTGGTAGGGAGGGGGACCTTGGCGAGCTGGGCGCGCTCGCGGTCGCGTTCGGTGGCGGCGGCCTGGGCTTTCTGCTCGGCCTGCTGGGCGGAATGGGCTACCCCCACCACGGCCTGCTCTTCCTTGCGGCAGGCAACGACGGTCATGGCCAGAAGCAGAGCCAGGCGGCGAATTGCCCTGTTTTTGCGCGGTGAATCACCGCTCAAGGATAGCAGGATCGACTATTTGCCCTGCCATACCGGGGAGCGCTTTTCGAGAAATGCCAAGGTGCCTTCGGCTTTGTCGGCGGTGGCGCTGAGGGCGTCGAAACGCGCGGCTTCGCGGAGCAGGGCCAGTTCCAGCGGGAGGCTCAGGCCCTCATCGACCGCGTGCAGAGTCTCGGTGATGGCGATGGGGGCGTTGGCGGCGATTTCGGTGGCGAGGGCCTCGGCGCGGGACATCAAGTCGGCAGCGGGAACCACTTCGTCGACCAGGCCGATGCGGAGAGCTTCACGGGCGTCGATGATGGCGCCGGTGAGAAGGAGCTTGAGGGCGGCGCCGCGGCCCACCAGGCGGGGCAGGCGCTGGGTGCCGCCATAGCCGGCGATGATGCCGAGCTTGACCTCGGGCTGGCCGAGGCGCGCGTCTTCGGCGGCGATGCGGAAGGTGCAGGCCATGGCCAATTCGCAGCCGCCGCCGAGGGCGAATCCGCGGATGCAGGCGATCACGGGCTTGCCCAGCGTCTCGATGCGGCGAAAGATTCCCTGGCCGCGCAGGGCAAAGACGCGACCCTCTTCGGGGGCCATCGCAGCCAGTTCGCGGATATCGGCGCCGGCGGCGAAGGCGCGGTCGCCGGCGCCGGTGAGCAGGATGGCGCGGATGGCTTCGTCGGCGGCGAGATCTTCGCATGCGGCGTCCAGCTCGGCAAGGGTTGCAGTGTTCAGCGCGTTCAGCGCCTGGGGCCGGTCGAGGGTAACCACGGCGAATGGAGGGCGTTTTTCAATTCGCAGATTGTGGAGTTCCATGTGAAAACGAGGGTAGCAGACCAACTTTTGGGCTGCGTAAATTTTCCTGCTTCGTCACAGCCAGGCGTCTCAAATCTGGGGTAGACTTCGGCAATTCCTGAGTGAATGCGGCGTTTGTTGCTATTGTGCAAGGTCGCCGCTCTTTGGGGTCGCGTCGACTTGAATACATCGGCTTCGGGGAGAGCTACTCAGGAATTGCGGGGCGCACAAAATTCTCACGGGAGGCGGGAGCGTGGGCAAGAAAGTCGTAGCGGTTCTGGGCACCTACCGCAAGGGCGGAACGCTCGATGCGGCGGTGGAAGCCATATTGGAAGGGGCGCGCAGCAAGCGCGCGACGACCAGCACGATCTACCTTTCGGAGAAGCACATCGAGTTCTGCACCAATTGCCGGCAATGTACGCAGGAACCGGGCCCGGAGCGCGGAATGTGCCGGCAGAAGGACGACCTGGAAGCGATCGTCAGCGAAATCGAGGCTGCCGACGGGTTGGTTCTGGGCAGTCCGGTGAACTTTGGGAACACCACGGCACTTTTCCGGTGCTTCATGGAGCGGCTGATCGGCTGTTCCTACTGGCCGTGGGGCAAAGCGGCGCCCAAGGCGCGAACCCATGTTCGCGCCATCAAGGCAGTGCTGGTGGCTACCTCGGCAGCGCCCGGCTTCCTGATTCCGGTGGCCACCGGGACCAAGACGGCGCTGCGCACGACGGCCAAGATCCTGGGTGCAAAGCCTGTAGCGAGTTTGTGGATCGGGCTGGCGGCGGGTGAAGCGGATCATCAGCCTTCGCCACGAACGCTGGCACGGGCCCGGCGGATCGGCACGCGGCTGGTGTGAAAAAGGCAGGGAACAAGGGACCAAGAAAACGAGGGACCAAGGGAACAAGGGACCAAGGGAACAAGGGACCAAGAAGACCCCAACCGGCAAATTATGGAAAAGGTCAGTGCCCGATTTTCCGGTGCCCTCCCGCCCGCTACTCCCTTGGGCCTTTGTACGCTTGGTCCCTTGGTCCCTTGGTCTCTTGGTCTCTTGGTCCCTGCACCAAAAAGAAAGGGTGGCTGCGTGGCAGCCACCCGAAAGTCACAAGCCAGTGATGTACAGGCTGTTCAGGAGACAAATACAGAGTAGCTTTCGCAGGAGGGACTGTCTTGCGTCATTGGAGGGATGCGGAAGTCGATCAAAAGGTGGAGAAGTGGCTTTGGCTGGAAAGAGTTGCGGGCTGCGGTTACCTTGACGGGGCGGGAAAGCGGATACCGTTGGCGAATGGGGATGCCTATCCGTTAGTGTGGATGTGCGCAGCCTTTTCAATGAGTGGAAGACTATCCTCACCATGAGGTGCGCGTCCGACCGATGGTGCACCGGATCCGTGCCAATTCGAAGCTTCCTCGCTGTTGCCGGCTCGCAATATCGGTTCTGATCGCAGCGTGTGCGGGAGCGTCGGCCCTGGAACCGGCCACCCCGCTTGCCAACTACGGCCGCCAATCGTGGGCCATGGAGAACGGGCTTCCGCAAAATACGGTGCAGGCGCTGCTGCAGACGCGCGACGGCTTCGTATGGCTGGGTACGGAAGTGGGGCTGGTGCGGTTTGATGGGAACGGGTTCCAGGTGTTCGACCGCGCTTCAACGCCGGGGCTGCCGGGCAATGACATTCATGCCCTGCTGGAGACGCGCGATGGATCGCTCTGGATCGGCACGAGCGAGGGCCTGGCGCGCTGGAAGGATGGCGGGGCCAAGGCGTTCACCACGAAGGACGGGCTGCCCGGGAGCGACATTCGCGCGCTTGCGGAAGACCCATCGGGCGGGATGTGGGTCTACACCGAAGCCGGCCTGGCAAGGCTGAACGGAGAGCGATTTGAAGCTTCCGGAGACTGGCATCCAGGAGCGGCGATCACGACGGAGACGGGTTCGGGGCAGACGAGGTCATGGGTCGATGGCGGCGAGACTGGCGGGGACGCCTGGCGCCAGGCCGCGGCGGAGGCCGGTTTGCCCAAGGAGGACCTGGAATTCCTGGCCGAGTTTAACAGCGGCGCGATGGGCGTCGCCACTAAGAGCACCTTGATGCTGGGCAGCGTGAACGGGTTAAAAACGCGGTTGACCGCCGGCAAAGAGCTGCCCGGAAGCCGCATTCAGGCGCTGCTGGCGGACCACGAGGGATGCCTGTGGATCGGCACCAATGGGGGATTGTCGCGCTGGTCCAATGGGAAGCTGGACCGGCTGCCGGTGACGGATTCGCTGGCGTCGGCTTCAGTGCTGGCGCTGATGGAAGACCGGGAAGGCAACCTGTGGGTAGGGACCGAAACCGGGGGGCTGCACATCCTGCGCGACCAGCGATTCAAGGCCCTGACCGCGCACGATGGGCTTTCTTCAGACAACACCACCGCCGTGGTCGAGGATCGCACCGGCGCCTTGTGGGTGGGCACCAGCGGCGGCGGATTGAACGTGGTGCGGACGGGCGAGGCAGGCAAGACCGTCATCAGCGGCTACAGCGTGAGGAACGGGCTGCCGAGCGACGTGATCCTTTCGCTGGCGGCGGCGCCCAACGGCGACATGTGGGTGGGGACTCCGGACGGGCTGAGCCGGGTGCGCCAGGGAGTGGTCAATACGTTCACTTCCGCCGATGGGCTGCCCGATGACTTTATTCGCTCGCTGCTGGTGGATGCGGACGGCTCGCTGTGGATTGCGACGCGCCGCGGATTGACGCACTGGATCCGGCCGCCCGGCAGTGAAGGTGTGGGGATGCGCATGGAGACCTTCACCGAGAGTGAAGGGCTGGGCAGCGACCTGGTGGGCGCGATGGCTCGCGACAGCAACGGCGATCTGTGGGTAGCCACATTTGCGGGACTATCGCGCGTACACGAGGGCGGGATCACGAACTTCACCAGCGCCGACGGGCTCTCGAGCAACGTGATTACGGCGCTGCTGCCCCGGGCCAAGGGGACGCTGCTGATCGGCACCCAGGATCGCGGCTGGAATCTGTGGGACGGGCAGCGGTTTTCGCATGTGACCCGGGACCGCCTGGCCACGACTTCGATACACGCCATTCTCGACGACGGGCACGAACACTTATGGTTTGCCACGGGCGGGGGCATCGCGCGCTGCGACTGCGCGGGGATCGCGGGAGCGATGGACGGGGTGGATTGCCTGAACTGGATCGAATTTTCGACCGCCGACGGCCTGATCGGCCGCGACACGGCCACCAACAGCCATCCTTCGGCGTGGCAGGCGAGGGACGGGCGGTTATGGTTTGCGAGCCCGAAAGGGCTGGAGTCGGTGGATCCGGCGCATTTCCCGGTGAACCTGGTGCCGCCTCCCATCGCCATCGAGCGATTCGCGGTTGACGACCAGGAGCAGGCATTGCATGCGGCCGATTCCCTGACTGTTCCGGCGGGGCACAATCATTTCCAGTTCGACTATGCGGGCCTGAGCTTTGTGGCGCCGCAGAAGGTGCGCTACCGCTACATGCTGGAGGGTTTCGACCCCAACTGGACCGAAGCCGGCACGCGGCGCATTGCCTATTACACCAATATTCCTCCGGGCCAATACACGTTCCGGGTGCAGGCGGCCAACAACGACGGCGTGTGGAATATGCAGGGCGCGGCGCTGGCGTTTGAGCTGCGTCCTCATTTCTACCAGACCATGTGGTTCTATGCCGTGCTGGTGGTGTTGCTGGGGGCATTCATTCTTCTTCTGCTGCGGCTGCGGCTGCTGCGCGCGGAACGCGAATTCCGCGCGGTGCTGGCGGAGCGCAACCGGATCGCGCGCGAGATTCACGACACGCTGGCGCAGGGGTACGTGGGGATCTCGGTGCAGCTCGAAGTGCTGAGCGAACTGCTGCGCCACAGCAAGGTGGACGCGGCGACCAAACATCTGGACAAGACGCGCGGCTTCGTGCGGGACGGGCTGGCGGATGCGCGGCAGTCGATCTGGTCGCTGCGCTCGCAGGACGCCAATGAGACCACGCTTCCGGTGCAGGTGCAGAGGCTGGTGGAACACGCGGATGGGCATGGGGTGGAAGCGAAGTTCAGTTTGTTTGGGGCGTATCGGCCGATGCCGCCGGGGACGGAGCGCGAAATCCTGCGCGTGGCGCAAGAGGCCATCCATAATGTGAAGAAGCACGCCGAAGCGAGCAGCCTGATGGTTCAGCTGGAATACGGGCCGGCCGAGGTTGCTCTCGAAGTTCGCGACAACGGCCGGGGATTCGCCGCCGAACACATGGGGCGCAACGGGAAATCGCCGGAATCCCCCACTGGGCATTACGGTCTGACCGGGATGAGGGAGCGGGCGGCCTTGATCGGCGGGTCGCTCGAGGTGACCAGCGAGCCGGGCGCGGGCACAACAGTCAGGCTGCGCACGCCGGCCAGCAAGGGATTGAAGGAGTAAGCATTGGAATCGATTCGCGTACTGGTTGTCGAAGATCATCACGTGGTGCGCCAGGGGCTGGTGGCGTTGCTCAATGTCGTGGACGGCCTGGAGGTGGTGGGCGAGGCGGCCGATGGGGTGGAGGCGATCGGGCAGATTCGCAAGCATCAGCCGGATATCACGCTCATCGATTTGCGGCTGCCGAGGCTGAGCGGCGTGGAAGTGATTCAGCGCATCCGCATGGAGAATTCGCAGGCGCGCTTTATCGTGCTCACGACCTATGACGGCGACGAGGACATCTATCGCGCCCTGCAGGCCGGGGCGCGGGCGTATCTGCTGAAAGGCATGACCACGGATGAGCTGATCGCGACGATTCGCACGGTTCATGCGGGGAAGTCGCATATCCCGCCGGCAATCGCGCAGAGGCTGGCGGAGCGCATGGGCACGGAGGAACTGACCCCGCGCGAATTCGATGTGCTGGAGCAGATCGTGCACGGGAAGAGCAACAAAGAGATCGCGACGGAGTTGGATATCTCAGAGGCCACGGTGAAGACGCACATCAACAGCCTGCTGGGCAAACTGGGAGTGACCGATCGAACGCAGGCGGCCACGGCGGCGATCCAGCGCGGCCTTGTTACTCTCGAGTCGCTGAGAAAGCCGAAGCCATGAAGAGAACAACTATGACAAAGAATTGGATTGTCGGCCTTGGGGAAGATCTGTCTTATGGCGTTGTTACTTTCTATAACTGGTTCGGCGATTCATGCGCAGAAGGGGACGTGGCGGCAGGCGACGGACGCCGAGCTGGCGTCGCTGCTGCCGGCGCGCGCCCCGGTGGAGAAGGAACACATTGAGACCGAGATGCGCACCGCTTCAGGGATTGTGAATGGGCATGGAAAATACATTGCGGGCGTGGTGCTGCTGACGGCGGGCTACTCGGCGGACGGAAAGTATTCGCACTATCTCATGGTGCAGGTTCCGGTGAAGATTGGCGGCGTGCTGCTGAAGCCGGGAGATTATGCGTTCGGCTGGGACCGGTCCAAATCGGGGGATGCGTTGAAGGTGCGGTTTCATGTGGCGGCGACGGGCGTGCTGGTCGGTGTTGCCGAGGCGCATCGCATCGCGGGGTCAACGCGGGTGGAGAGCCTGCATATCTGGCCGCCCGGGGATAAGTCGCTGGTGCAGATCGGAAGGTTCGGGCTGAGCTACGAGATTGGGGATAGTGATTAGTGGTCACTCCTATCTGGTAGTAAGAGACTTCCAGCCCGAAAGAGAACGCAAGGCGGCCGGCAGGACGCAGCGCGTGTAAGTGTGCGGGCGAATCAGGGAATCTTGTAGCCGCCGTTTTCGACCTTTTCGCCGGTCTGACAATTGAGGTAGGAAATCGTCAGAGGCTTCACCTTGGTGACCTCAATTGTACCGTCGTCCTTTACTTTTCCTTCAATTCCCCCATCGAGATAGAAGTTGTGATCGTTTGCCCCGTAGAGACCACCCACGTTGTAGGAAGCCCCAAGGGCAGAAGCCACTGCGCCCCCTATCGTCGCAACACCCCCAGCCACACCGCCGCCAATGGCCAGGCCCATGCCAACGGCCGCAAGAGTGCCAGATGCTCCCGCGGTTAGAGGAATGGCGACGATCCCCACGACGACCGCGGCGATACCAACCGAAATGGAAACCACGTTTAAGATCGCGCCTGGATTCCATTTATCGGGATCGATGGTGGTCTGATCCGTGCTGTAGAAAACATGCAGATCGTACCCGACACCCGGGGTAAAGATTTCGTCATATTTCTTAACATTGTTTCTGTACATCTTCACGCCTTTATCGGCATCCGGGTAGATGATCCCAGCGTTTGTAAAGCATAAGTTGACGGGAAAGTTTGTTCTGTTATGGAACCTCTGCCATGCCATCGCCGCACGCCTCCTGTGATCTGGACCCCTGGGAAGTTATCGAACACAGTACGGCTATGTCATTCTAGATGTCAAATAAAATTTTCATACTAAGACTGTTATTCCGCATTTGTAATATTCGCTAAGTTACAAGGCAGCGAATGAATCATGCGGCACAAAGTCATTCGTATCTCAACGCTTCGATGGGGTCGAGGTTGGCGGCTTTCCAGGCGGGATAAATGCCGAACACGAGGCCGATGATGCAGGCTACGGCGAACGCAATGCCGACCCAGGTGGTGGAGACGGCGGCGTGCAGGAACGACACGGCGAAGTGAAGGATGAGGGTGAAGAGCGAGCCGGCGAGAATGCCGAGAAGTCCTCCGACCGCGCAGAGCGTGACGGCTTCGAGAGTGAATTGGAGAAGGATGTTTTTCTTGGTGGCGCCGATGGCCTTGCGGATGCCGATCTCGCGGGTGCGTTCGGTGACGGATACGAGCATGATGTTCATAACGCCTACGCCGCCGACCATCAACCCGACCGACGAAACGGCCACCATGAAGAGGAAGAGACCACCGGTAAGCTGGTTCCACAAGCGGGTGAGTGAGTCGGGGCCGAAGATGGAGAAGTTATCGTCCTGTTCGACGCGGACGTTGCGGCGGACGCGGAGAAGCTGGCGGACTTCTTCAATGACGGCGGATTTATTGGCCGGATCGTCGTATCGGACCACGACCCAGAAGTCCTTGATCTCGGGATGAATCTTGCGGAAGGTCTGGAGCGGAAAGTAGACGGAGTTGTCCTGGGTATTGCGCCCGCTTCCAAAAGGCTGGGGCTGCACATCGAGAACGCCGATGACGGTGAAGATGTGTCCTTCGCAGTCGATGTCCCTGCCGATGGGCGAGCCGTCGGGGAAAAGGTCTTCGGCGGCATCGTGGCCGAGGATCGCTACGTTGGCGGCGCGCTGTTCTTCGGATTCCGTCCACAACCGGCCGGCGAGGAATGTCAGATCGGTGACTTCTTTTACGGCGGTGGTGTTGCCGTTGAGGATGGTGTTCTGAATCTTGTGGGTGCCGGCCTTGATGGAGACAGCGCCCAGGCCGGTTTGAAAATTCTGATAGGTCAGTTCGGGATCGACCGCGGCCACGTGGGGCAGCTTGCTCATGGCGATCGCATCTTCGTAAGTCAGCTTCTTGCGGTTGAGTTCCTCGGTGGTAGGACGGTGGCCGAACGGGGTGAACTGAAAGACCCAAAGATCGTTGGTGCCGAGCGACCGCACAAACTGATCGATGTTGGTGTTGAGGCCGTTGATGGCCGAGGAGATGAGGATGACGGTGGCGATCCCGATGGAGATGCCGAGCACCGTCAGGCCGGAGCGCAGCTTGTTTTTGCGCAGCGTGTCGAGCGCCAGGTTGATGGATTCTTTTGCGTCGTTGATGTGCATGGCGAAAGCCTTCTAGTTCACAGTTCTTAGTTCGTAGTTCACAGTTCGAAGTTCACAGTTCTTAGTTCGCAGTTCGTAGTTCATGGTGCTTCGGCTCAAGCTTCCTTAAGCGAATCCATAATCCCGAAGAGCATCTTACGGACCTCATTGGATAGAGCCTCAGCTTCCTCTGACAAATGATGATTGCCAAAATTGAGGGTCCGCGCAATTTCAAGTTGGGTTTGAACCTCGCAATTGGACCCTCTGGCGATCCCCAGGAATTGACGGAATTCGCCGGAACTGCCTCTGCCTTGCCCCTCCGCAATGTTACTCGGAACCGAGACTACCGACCTCCGAAGCTGGCTGGTAAGCCCGTACTGTTCCTCTCGCGGAAAGTCCTGGGTCAACTTATAAACGGCAACGGTTAACTGCATCGCCCGCTGCCACACTACCAAGTCCCTGAATGACTGTGCCATCGAATCAAAACACTCCAAATTTTGAGCCAACCAGAACTAAGAACTACGAACTATGAACTGCCGTTAGAGCTCTGCGCGCAGGGCGACAATGGGATCGAGCAGGGACGCTTTGTAGGCGGGATAGATTCCGAAGAACAGGCCCACCGAGGCCGAGACGAACAGGCTGACCAGGATCGACCAGAACTGGACTTCTGAGGGGAAGGAGATGGCGAGGGTGATCAGCTTGGCAATCACGATGCCGGCGACAACGCCGATGACGCCGCCGGTAAGAGACACGGTGGCCGACTCGATGAGGAATTGCAGGAGGATGTCCTGGCGGCGCGCGCCCAGCGCTTTGCGGACGCCGATTTCGCGGGTGCGCTCGGTGACGGCGACGAGCATGATGTTCATGATGACGATGCCGCCGACCACCAGCGAAATGGTGGCGATGGCGGCGACCACGGCGCCGAAGTTGTTGATGATTTTTCCCAGCAGGTTCTGGAAGGTGGCGCTGGAGTCGATGGAAAAGGCATCGGGAGCGCCGGGCGCCAGGTGGCGGCGGGAGCGCATGATGGTGCGCAGCTCGTCGGCGGTCTCGTCCATGACTTCTCCGCCGCCGCCGGCGTCGACATAAATGGAGAGGCTGAAATGCTCTCCATACTTGTGCAGGAACGAGGTGAGGGGAACGGCGACCCAGTTGTCCATGCTCATGCCGAGCATCTTGCCCTGGCGTTCGCCGACGCCGATCACGGTGTAAGGCGCGCCGTCGACGCGAATTTCCTTGCCCATCGGATCGCCGTCCCCGAGCACGTTGTCGACGATGTCCGCGCCCACGATGGCCACCGGGGAGGAGTGCTCGTCTTCGACCTGGGTGAACGACCGGCCGAGCTCGATGTTGAGATTGGACAGCGCGGGCATGGTCCAGGTCCAGCCGCGAATGTTGGTGTCGGTGGTCGACTTGGTTCCATGGACGACTTTGCCCGTCGAGGTTCTCTGGGCGCCCACCGACTGGCAAAGATTGCAGTCGGAAAGCACGGCCCGGTAGTCGTCGTAGGTGACGTCCTTGCGCTTCTGGAAGGCCAGATATTCGTCCAGGGTGATGAAGGTCTGCGGCATCTTGCTGATGGTGATGGTGGCGGCGCCGTAGGAGTTGACCTTCGAAGTGACAAACTCCTTGGCGCCATTGGTGAGGGTGACCACGGTGATGACGGAACCCACGCCGATGATGACCCCCAGGAGGGTCAGGATGGAGCGCATCTTGTTGGCCCAGAGCGACTGCAGCGCGAGCCGTAATGCTTCGATGAATTGCATGGTCCCCGTCTCCGTCGCGAAGCCAGCCCGGCGCACAAAACGGCCGCGGAGGTAGTATTCGCGCGTGGATCACCATTGTATCGAGGCAAGGGACCAAGGGGACAACAGGGACCAAGGGACCAAGGGAAGACAAGGGACTAAGGGACTAAGGACAAGGACTAAGGGAACAAGGGACCAGGGAGTGTCCCTGCTCCCTGTTCCCTGTTTACTCGTAGCGGAGGGCTTCGATGGGGTCGAGGTTGGCGGCTTTCCAGGCGGGATAAATGCCGAAAAGGAGGCCGATCGCGCAGGATACGGTGAAGCCGATCAGGACCCAGGTGGAGGAGAGGGTGGCGGGAAGGCCGATGGGCAGGAAGTAGATGATGTAGGTGATTACGGCGCCCACCGTGATGCCAATGATGCCGCCCACCGCGCACAGCGTTACGGCTTCAGTGGTGAACTGGGTGAGGATGGTTCGCTTGGTGGCGCCGATGGCCTTGCGCACGCCGATTTCACGAGTGCGCTCAGTGACCGAGACCAGCATGATGTTCATAACGCCGACACCGCCCACCATCAGGCCGACGCTGGAGACGGCGATCATGAAGAGCACCAGTCCTCCGGTAAGCTGGCCCCAGAGTTTCGATAAGGAATCGGGCCCGAAGATTTCGAAGTCGTCGGGTTTGTCGACGCGGACCTTGCGCATGATGCGCAGGCGTTCGCGGATCTCCTCTTCGACCAGCGACTTGTTTTTGGGATCGTCGTATTTGACGCTGACCCACATGTCCTTGTCTTCGGGGTGGAGATTGTGGAACGTGTTGAGGGGAAAGATCACCTTGTTGTCGTCGGGGTTTTTGCCTCCGCCAAAGGGCTGCTTCAGCTTGTCGAGCACGCCGATCACGGTGTACATGCCGGTCTCGATGTTCACTTCCTTGCCGATGGCGTTCTGGTCTCCGAAAAGTTGTTCCCACGCGTCGTGGCCGAGCACGCAGACGTGGGACGCGCGGGTGTTCTCCTCATCGGTGTAGAGCCGCCCCTGCAGAAATACCAGGTCCGTGACCTGGGCAATCTCTGTCGTGGACCCCTGCAGGCGCGTACCGGCTACCTTCTTGCCGTTGTATTTCACGCTAACCGCGCCGACCCGGAACTGGCCCACGTGCTGGTAGCCGCCGTCGGCCGCGACCACGTGGGGGAGCTTGCGCAGTTCGAGCACCTCGTCGAAATTCAGCTTTCTGCGGGCCAGCATCTCGGTGGTGGGCCGCACCCCGATCACGGGCATATGGAATACCCAGAACACGTTGGAGCCGAGCGAACTGACCCAGTCGTTGACGCGGTTATTCAGGCCGCTGATGACCGAGGAGATCGTAATCACGCTGGTGACGCCGATGACGATGCCGAGGATGGTCAGTCCCGAGCGCAGCTTGTTGGTCCGCAGCGTCGAAAGCGCCATCTTCACCGATTCGCGTGTTTGTCCTTGCGCCATGGGTTGCTCCGCAACAAGTCAGTTCATAGTTCATAGTTCTTAGTTCACAGTCCAAAAGCCACACAATTGTCAACTGTGAACTAAGAACTGATTACGGCGCGCTTCGCGCGCGACTACATTTCGGCCCGCAGCGCGGTGACCGGGTCCAGCCGGGCGGCCTTGCTGGCGGGGTAGACGCCGAAGAAGATGCCGACACCGGTGGCCAGGAAGAGGCCGAGAAGAATGGCCCACACCGGCACGGTGGCCGGCCAGCCTGACACGAGGGTGATTATCTTGCCGAGCAGAACTCCGCCGATGACTCCGATGGCGCCGCCTACCAGGGACATCATCCCGCTTTCGATCAGGAATTGCATGAGGACGTCGCGCTGCTTGGCGCCCAGGGCTTTGCGGACGCCGATTTCGCGGGTACGTTCTGTGACGGCGACCAGCATGATGTTCATAATGACGACGCCGCCGACCACCAGGGAGATGGAGGCGAGGCCCAGGGTGACACTCTCGAACAAAGAGCTGATCTGGCGCCACAGGTCGAGAAACGTGTCGTTGGTATTGACTTCGAAGTCGTCCGGCTCGCCGGCGCGATTGTGGCGGCGGACGCGCATCATGGCGCGGACCTGGTCTTTGGCGCGTTCCATCACCTCGGAATTGCCGTTGGCCCGCGCATAGATGTCGATCGAATCGTTGTACCCGTTGATCTGCTGGTAGGTGGTGAGGGGAATGGCCACCCAGTTGTCCTGCGACTGGCCGAGCGTCTTGCCCTGGCGATCGCCCACGCCGATGATGGTGTAGGAGATGCCGTCCACGCGAATCTCCCTGCCGATGGGGTCGCCGTCGGGCAGCAGGTTGTCCACGATGTCGTAGCCGACGATCACGTTCTTGGTGGCATGTTCGTCGTCGGCCGGGGTAAACCCGCGGCCGATGGCAATGTCGATGTTGTTGAGCGACAGCATGGTCCAGGTGTAGCCGCGCATGCTGGTGTTGTCGCTGGACTTGCCGTTGGCGACCACCTTGGTTTGCTTGTTGAGCAGCGCGCCCACTTCGCTGCACTCGGTGCAGCCGTCGCGGATGGCCTCGTAGTCGTCGAAGCGCAGGATCTTGCGTTTCTGATATTTGAAGTACTCTTCGGGGGTAAGGATCACATCCGACTCGCGGGAGACGGTAAAGACGTCCGCCCCGAAGCTGGTCAATTTCGTGGCCACGTAATGATTGGTTCCGTTTACCAGGGTGATGACAGTGATGAGCGCACCCACGCCCATGACCACGCCGATGAGCGTGAGGATGGAGCGGAGCTTGTTTCCCCACAGGGACTGCAGAGCCAGACGAAATGCCTCAATCAGTTGCATGCATTTGCTTTCCGTTGCGCGACTGGGGTGGCGGGTCCTGGGCCCGGGGTTGGGAGCAGAAGGCCTGGTAAGAATTGAAAATTGCTCCGGTCTTTGTACAGACGGATTGCCTCCCCTCCAGGCCGCAAACGGGCACGGGAGGCCCGGAAGTCCGGCGCCGTGGTCCAGCCCTATGTGGATTCATACGCGAAGCGGCGGGATTCGGTTCCGCGAATTGGGCGGCGTGTCGCGAAGCGGAATCCCGGCTGGTTCGAAGGGCCGGCGCGCTATACCAGCCGCCGCGGCGGTTTGCGGAGCAGGCGAAAGACCCCGAGAGCGACGGCCGCGAGGCCCAGGCCGACGGCCAGCCACGCCCCAGGGCGGCCATGCATGATGAAGCCCCGGAACAGGGCGAAGGCGCCCACCGCCACCATCAGGATTCCTCGAACCTTATCCATCGCCCACCCCTGGCCACCGGCTTTTTCCATCGTAAAGGGCGGCTGCGGGGTTTGACCTGTGAGGCGCGGAAACCTATCGTGGTGGAGGTACGGCTCACTCGGAAAGGATTACCCCATGTCCACCCCTGCTGCTCCCGCTCCGCCGGCTCTGAAGAAGACCGCCCTGAACGCCACGCATCGCGCCCTGAAGGCGAAAATGGTTGATTTCGGCGGGTGGGACATGCCGGTCGAATATCCCTGCCCGGGCGGCGGACTGATCGCGGAGCACATGGCGGTGCGCACCGGGGTGGGCCTGTTTGACGTGAGCCACATGGGCGAAATCCAGTTCCGCGGGCCCGGGGCTCTGGAGGCGGTGCAGCACATCACCATGAACGACGCCTCGCGGCTGAAGGACGGGCAGGCGCACTATTCGGCGCTGCTGACGCCCAGCGGCGGCTTTGTGGATGACATCCTGGTCCACCGGCTGAGCGACAACGATTATCTGCTGGTGGTGAATGCGGGAACCACGGAGAAGGATTACGCGTGGATCCGCAAGCAGGTGGGCGCGCGGCCGGGCATCCATATCAGCGACTACTCGCCGTATTACTCGCAACTGGCGCTGCAGGGGCCGCGCTCGCTGGAGACGCTGAAAAAGCTGACGCGCGTGGACCTGGCGGCGATCAAGAACTACTGGTTCACGTGGGGCACGGTGGCGGGCATTCCCAATGTGCTGATCGCGCGGACCGGCTACTCGGGCGAGGACGGCTTCGAGGTCTACACGCCTTCCGACGAGGCGACCACGGTGAAGTTGTGGAATGCGCTGATGGAGGCGGGGGAGGAATTCGGGATCCGCCCGTGCGGCCTGGGGGCGCGCAACACGCTGCGCCTGGAGGCGGGGATGAGCCTCTACGGGCACGAGATCTCGGAGGAGATCAATGTGCTCGAGGCGGGGTTGACTCACTGGCTCAAGCTCGACAAGGGATCCTTCATCGGCCGGGATGCGTTGCTGGCGGTGCAGGAATCGGGCGGTCCCAAGAGAAAGGTCGTCGGGCTGGAGATGGTGGATCGGGGGATCGCCCGGGACGGCTACCCGGTGCAGGATCTGCAGGGTCGCGAGATCGGCGTGATTACGTCGGGATCGCCGGCGCCTTTCCTCAAGACCAATATCGCCATGGCGCTGGTGCCGGCGGAAGTCGCGGCGAGCGGGGGCGATGTGCTGGTGCAGGTAAGAGCGAACCAGGTGCGGGCCAGGCAGGTGGCGTTGCCGTTCTACAACCGGTCGAAGAAGTAGCCAGGGGAATTGGACCGGCATGGATCGGGAGATTACGGGCGTAATGTCCGTGCGGTCCGGCCGCGTGCGGCTGCGGCCTGCGAAGGGTTGAAGAATTTCTCTAAAGCTTAACCTGGCTGAGAGTTGACACAGGGCGGGCGGAATCGGTCATGCTGTCTCCTAAAGGAGACGCGCCCGGATGTTTCCGACTGCAAGAACAATCTTTCCCGCCAGCGCCCGCATCTCTGTGCAGGTGGCAAAATTAGCAATCGCGGAAATTGAAGTGCGCGGCAACCGCTGTCCCGGAAGCGAGGGGCAGACCCGATGAAGCCTCGCAATGGCCGCAACCGTGTCGTCATCGAAGAAATCCAGCCGCAGGTGGATGCCGGGCGGCATCCCGTGTGCCGTGTGGCGGGAGATGAAGTGGTGGTGACAGCCGCCATCTTCGGCGACGGGCACGATCAGCTGGGGGCGCAACTGCTGTATCGGCGGGGGAATGACCGGAATTGGCGATCCGCGCCGATGACGCCGGTGAACAACGACATCTGGACGGGTTCGTTCAAGGTGGACAAGCTGGGGCAATGGCGGTTCACCATCCTGGGCTGGGTGGACCACTTTGTGACCTGGGAGAGCGAGTTGCGGAAGCGGCTGGCGGCGCAGGGAGATCCGGCTAAGGCGGTGGCGGCGGCCGATCCGGATGCGGCGACGGTGCCGAGCACGAGCGGCGGCTGGACGGTGAGCACGGTGACCGGGGAGCAGAATATTCCGCTGGCGCTTCGCACCGGGGCGATTCTGATCAAGAAAGCGGCGGAGCGCGCCGGCGGCGCCGATGCCAAGCGGCTGGCGGAAGTGGCGCGATCTCTGAACGAGAAGGCTGATCGCAACGATGCCTTCTACGATTACCCGCTGACGGAGGACATTGTCGAGTTAGTGAAGAGGTATCCGGACCAGACGTTCGCGACGAGGTATGAGCCGGAGATACCAGTCTGGGTGGATCGCGAGCGGGCGCGGTACTCGACGTGGTACGAACTGTTTCCGCGCTCGACCTCTCCGCAGCCGGGCAAGCATGGCACGTTTGCGGATGTGGAGAGGCAGCTGCCGGAAATTGCGGCGATGGGATTCGACATCCTTTACTTTCCGCCCATCCATCCCATCGGGCGGGCGTTTCGGAAGGGGCCGGAGAATTCGACGATTTCGAAGCCGGGCGATCCGGGCAGCCCATGGGCGATCGGGGACAAGTCGGCGGCGCCGGATGCGAGCGATCCAAACCGGATCAAGGAAGACGACGGCGGGCACAAGTCGATTCATCCCGAGTTGGGGACGTATGCGGATTTCGATCACCTGGTGGCGGCGACGAAGGCGCACGGAATGGAGATCGCGCTGGACATCGCCTTCCAGTGCTCGCCCGACCATCCGTGGGTGACGGAGCATCCGACGTGGTTCAACATTCGTCCGGATGGATCGATCCAGTATGCGGAGAATCCGCCCAAGAAGTACCAGGACATTTATCCGCTGAATTTCGAATCGCCGGACTGGCGCGGGTTGTGGGATGAGCTGTATTCGGTGTTCGAGTTCTGGATCAAGCGCGGAGTGAATGTGTTTCGCGTGGACAATCCGCACACCAAGGCGATGCCGTTCTGGGAGTGGTGCCTGGGCACGCTGCGGGCGAAGTATCCCGACACCATCTATCTTGCAGAGGCGTTCACGCGGCCGCACGTGATGTACTGGCTGGCCAAGACGGGATATACGCAGTCATATACGTATTTCACGTGGCGCAACAACAAGGCGGAGCTGCAAAGTTATCTCGAAGAGATCACGCGGCCGCCGGTCAGTGATTTTTTCAGGCCGAATTTCTGGCCGAACACCCCCGATATTCTGCACAAGACGCTGCAGGACGGAGGCAAAGCGGCGTTCCTGTTGCGGCTGGTGCTGGCCGCAACGCTGACGGCGAATTATGGAATTTACGGCCCGGCGTATGAGCTTGGCGAGAACGCGCCGGCCAAGCCGGCGGCGGGCAAAACCGAGTCGGAAGAATACCTGATGAGCGAGAAGTACGAGATCCGGCAGCGCGACCGAAATGCGCCGGGTTCGCTGGTTCCGTTCATCACCATCGTGAACCAGATACGGCGGACGAATCCGGCGCTGCAGATCAATGACACGCTGCAGTTTCATACCACCGACAACCCCAACCTGATGGCGTATTCGAAGACGACGCGCGATCTGAAGAACGCGATCGTGGCGATCGTGAACCTCGATCCGTATTATCAGCAATCGGGGTGGGTGGATCTCGATCTGGGGCGGCTGGGGCTGGCGCCGGGAGATACTTTTGTTATGGAAGATCTGTTGAATGGACCGAGTTATACATGGAGTGGACGGCGGAATTATGTCGTCCTTCGGCCGGGTGTGCAGGCGGCGCATGTGTTTCGGGTGAACCGCGTGGTGTAATCGCAGTATTGTCAGGGTTCGTGCTCTCCCGGGTCCCGTAAAGAGAGACCCCCTGCGGACGAAGACCTATCCGTGGACCCCGGACCCCGGGCATCCAGAGCTTTCGCGGCGCCGGCCTTCAGAACGACCCGCCGGGCTGCTCATGAAAATCATTCGCATCCAAGCAGGTCGGAGATTTGGAATTGAAGAAGCTCGCCAGCGCAAGCGACCCATTGTGGTACAAAGACGCGGTCATTTATGAGCTTCACGTGCGGGCGTTCGCGGATTCGAACAACGACGGCATCGGAGATTTTCCGGGCCTGATGTCGCGGCTCGATTATCTGCAGGACCTGGGCGTGACGTGCCTGTGGCTGCTGCCGTTTTTTCCATCGCCGCTGCGGGACGATGGATACGATATTGCGAATTATGTCGACGTGAATCCGTCGTACGGGACGCTCAATGACTTCAAGGCGTTTCTCGATGCGGCGCACCAGCGCAATATGCAGGTAATGATCGAGCTGGTTATCAATCACACCAGCGACCAGCATCCCTGGTTCAAGGCGGCGCGGCTGGCTCCGCCGGGGTCGCCGCAGCGCGAAATGTACGTGTGGAGCAACGACGACCAGAGATACAAGGAAGCTCGCATTATTTTTACCGATACCGAAAAGTCGAACTGGACGTGGGATGAAACGGCGAAGGCATTTTACTGGCATCGCTTCTTCTCGCATCAGCCCGACTTGAATTACGACAATCCGATGGTGATTGAAGAAGTGCTGAAGGCCATGCGCTTCTGGCTGGACATGGGCGCGGACGGGCTGCGCATGGACGCGATTCCGTACCTGTGCGAGCGCGACGGGACCAACAGCGAAAATCTTCCCGAGACGCACGTCGTGATCAAGTCCATTCGGGCGGCGATCGATGTTGACTATGCGAATCGCCTGATCCTGGCGGAAGCCAACCAGTGGCCGGCGGACGTGCGACCCTACTTCGGCGACGGCGATGAATGCCACATGGCGTTCCATTTTCCGCTGATGCCGCGCATTTACATGGCGCTGCGCCAGGAGGACCGGCTTCCGATCACGGACATTATGGCGCAAACGCCGCCGATCCCCGATAACTGCCAGTGGGGCCTGTTCCTGCGCAATCACGATGAGTTGACGCTGGAAATGGTGACGGACGACGAGCGCGACTATATGTATTTCGCCTACTCGGCCGATCCGCGCATGCGCATCAACGTGGGCATTCGGCGGCGGCTGGCGCCGCTGGTGGACAACAATCGCCGGCGGATCGAGCTGTTGAATTCGATCCTGTTCAGCTTTCCGGGGACACCGATTATTTATTACGGCGACGAGATCGGGATGGGCGACAACATCTATCTCGGCGACCGCAACGGCGTGCGCACGCCCATGCAGTGGACCTCGGACCGCAATGCGGGATTTTCGAAGTGCGACCCGGCGCGGCTGTATTTCCCGGTGGTCATGGACCCGATCTACGGATACCAGGTGGTGAACGTCGAGGCGCAGCTCAGCGACCAGTCGAGCCTGCTGCACTGGACGCGCAACATGATCGCGCTGCGCAAGCTGTTCCAGGTGTTCGGGCGCGGGACGCTGACGTTCCTGAATCCATCGAACCGGAAGATTCTCGCGTACCTGCGCGATCTCGATCGCGGGGATGGAACGCACGAGACGATTCTGTGCGTGGCCAACCTGAGCCGGTTTGCGCAACCGGTGTCGCTGGACCTGTCGCTCTTCGCGGGGATGGAGCCGGTGGAGATGCTGGGCTACGTTTCGTTCCCGACCATCACGGAGGCGCCTTATTCGCTGAGCATCGCGCCGTATTCGTTTATCTGGCTCGAACTGCAGCCGGCCAGCGCAAAGATGGAAGAGCTGCCGGAGCTGACGCTGGAGGCGCCGCCCGAGAACTCGATCGAAGAGTTCGCGGTGATGGATCTGCTGACCAAGGGCTGGTCGGGGTTTGTGGCGGGTCACGGACTGGCGGTGATCGAAGGTTCGCTGGCGGCGTGGATTCCGCGGCAGCGCTGGTTCGGCGCCAAGACGCGCAAGATTCAGCGGGTACGGGTGATCGATTGGGCCGAGCTGCCCGCGGCGGTCGCGGCGAATGCGATCATTCCGCCCAGCAGCGAGCTTCCCGCGGCCAACACCATTCCGCCGGCACTGTTCTACTTCGAGATTGGCTATGGCGACAATGTTTGCGATGTATACCAGGTGCCGCTGGCGTTCAGCGTGGGAGCGGACGCGGACGAGCTGACGGCGAGCCATCCGCAAAGCATCATCGCCATGCTGCCTTCGCCGGCCGGTGCGGGGGTTCTGCACGATGCCACGGTGCGCGAAGATTTCCGCCAGTCGCTGCTCACGCTGATGGAGCGGAACGCGACACTGGGTCTCTCGACCCAGCGCGAAGCGGCGCTGGAGGTGGCGGCGTCGCTGGCTTCGGCCGCGACGGGCAACGCTGCGAGGGATGAAGCGGCGAGCGGGGAAGCAGCCGAAGTTCTGGCGCATCCAGAGCGCGCGACTCATAACCCGGCGGGAGCGGGCGAAGTGCATTTGCGGCCGCACGAGGTGTTTCCGGCCAGCGAAGCGGCGGCGGTTGTCCCTGTGGTGTCGGCGACGGATCCGCTGGGGGCAGGCAGCCCGCCGCTTTCCGCGCCGCCGCATCCGCTGACTCCGGTCACGGTGGCGCCTGCTCCGATTACCGCGCAGCCGGGCGAAGCGGCGGCTCCGCCGCGATCGACGGTGCCGTCGCCTTCGCCCTATGCGCAACGGAATCAGCCGCGCGAATCGCCCTCGGCGGGCGATCCTGCGCCCCTGTCGGGACGGCTGGATGCGCGCGCATCGTCGGCGCTGTCGGGGGTTTATCACGGTCAACGGCTGCCGGCACGCGTGGGGCGGGCGGAGCAGTCGAACACGTCGATTCTCTTCGACAAGCAGCTCATCCTGAAATTGTTCCGGCGCCTGCAGCCGGGCGAGAATCCGGATGTGGAGATCGGGCGGTTTCTGACGGAGATCGCCAGGTTCCCGCGAATTCCCACGTTTCTTGGGGATATCTCGATTACTCCCACGGGCGGGCAGCGGACAACGGTGGCCATGCTGCAAGGGCTGGTGGCAAACGAAGGTGACGGATGGCAGTGGTTCCTGGACCAGATGCCGGGCTTTTTCGGATCAGTGGCGGAGGTGGCGGCGCCGCCCACGGAGCTCGTGCCGCCGGGCTTTGTGAATCGGCAGGAACCGCGGCCGGAAGCGGTTGAACATGCGGGCGCGACGATGGAGGCGGCGGCTCTGCTGGGGCGGCGAACAGCGGAGATGCACCTGGCGCTGGCTACCGCCACGGACGATGGGGCGTTTGCGGCAGAGCCGTTTACTCGCGAAGACCTGACCCGGGATGCGCGGCGCATCGATGCGCAGATCATGACGGCGCTGGATGCGTTGAAGGCCAAGCTGCCGGGGCTCGTGGATGCGATTGCGGATGACGCGGCGTTGCTGCTTTCACGACGCCGGGAACTGGTTCGACGGGCGCACGCGATCGAAGAGATTGCGGCGGCCGGCAAGCGGATTCGCATCCACGGCGATTATCATCTAGGACAGACGCTCCGGACCGGCGGAGGAGAAAGTGAGCCGGGAGATTTTGTTCTGCTGGATTTTGAGGGAGAGCCGGCGCGTCCGCTGATCGAGCGCAGGCAGAAGCAGTCGCCGTTGAAAGATGTAGCCGGAATGGTGCGCTCATTCTCATACGCGGCTTTTTCCGGGCTGGATCAGTTTTCGGGGAGCGATGCGGGCCGCAGCGCGAACGCCGACAATCTCGCGTTGTGGGCAAGGCTCTGGCAAAACTCGGCAACGGCCGCGTTTCTGGGGGCGTACCGGGCAACGATTGCGGCGGATCGCGAGTTGCTTCCTCCACCCGAACAGGCGCAGTCGCTGTTCACCGCGTATCTTCTTGAGAAGGCGCTTTACGAGCTGTTGTACGAACTCAATAATCGGCCGACATGGCTGCGGATTCCAATCGGTGGCATCCTATCCATGTAGGGGTGTTGGCAGCAGTTGAATTTCCCGCCGGGCCCGGCAGACGT
Organism: uncultured Acidobacteriota bacterium; assembly: GCA_963730805.1. Taxonomy (GTDB): domain Bacteria; phylum Acidobacteriota; class Terriglobia; order Terriglobales; family Acidobacteriaceae; genus Telmatobacter. The sequence goes on from CAVSTL010000007.1 coordinate 440,738, forward strand.
GCCGCCTGGCAAATCCAGTAGAAATCTCTTCCATCTATGGCGATCGCAGACCCCATCCCCGAGTTTTCGCGACCACCGGCCAGGACGGGCTACGCCCTGCTGGTTGTGGTTGCGCCTTTGCCGACCCATCAATTGGAGAGCATACTGGCCAAGCTGGCGACGTCGTTTCCGCCGGACGACATGCTGATCGCCACGCAGAACGACATTGGCGCGGACGTCTACCTGCCGCTTCACCTTACCAGCGCGCCGGTAACCAGTACGACGTGGACGCTTACGGCGGCTGATTTCGTGAACGCGTATGAACTGGCGCGGAAAAACGAGGCCAAGACGATCCTGATGCTGGGGCCGGACTCGGGGTCGCTGAGCGCGGTGGCGCTGCACGACCTGGCAAGCGCGGTGCAATCGGGATCGACGGACCTCGCGGTCCCGTCCTACGATCTTCCGCCCCATGCGGGCCTGGTGAACTCGGCGATTCTTTACCCACTGACGCGAGCGCTCTATGCAACGCGGGCGCGTTTTCCGCTGGCGATCGATCTGGGTTTGTCGCTGCGCATGGCGGAGAAGCTGGCGGCGGCGGGGCAGCGCTTTATGGTGCTTGGCCAGGAGGATGCGCTGCTGTGGCCGACCGCCGAAGCGATTGTTGCCGGGTTCACGATTGAGCAATGCGAAGTGGGGGATCGAGCGCTTCCGCAGCCGACCGATCCGGATATTCGCGCGATTCTGGCGCATGTTACGGGGTCTCTGTTCTCGGATGTGGAAGCCAAGGCGGCGTTCTGGCAACGGGCGCGCCGGCTGCCGCCTCCGCGAAGCTCGGTTCCGCAGCGCCATTCGGGCGAAGCGCATCCCGACATCATGCCCATGATCGAAGGCTTCCGCCTGGCTTACAGCAACCTGCTGGAAATCTGGTCGCTGGTGCTGCCGCCCAATACTTTACTGGGGCTGAAGCGGCTGTCGGTGGTGGACCCCTCGTCGTTCCGTATGCCGGAGCCCCTGTGGGCCCGGATCGTTTATGACTTTCTTATCGCCTATCGGCTGCGCACGATCAATCGGGGGCATTTGCTGGGCGCTTTGATTCCTCTTTATCTCGCGTGGGTAGCGGGCCATATCAATATCACGGCGTCGGGCGCGGATTCGGAGCGGCATATTGAAGCCGTAGCGGCGGCGTTCGATGCCGACAAACCTTACCTGGTCTCGCGCTGGCGCTGGCCGGACCGGTTCAATCCATGACGACCAAGCTTGTTCCCGGCTTTATTTTATGCAGATTCATCCAATCCCGGATTGCAGCCACAGTCGCTTGAAGGAGTGAGTCCGATGCACACCGTGTTTGCCATGATGCTCCAGTCGAGGTCCCCCGTGGTGTCGCAGCCGGTGTATGCCGATAATGCTTCGATCTGGCATCACATGTCCGACGCGCTGCACCAGTCGATTTACCGAGTGCTTTCGCTGCTGATCGCCATCCTGCCCGGGATCCTGGCATTCTTTGTGGCGCTGGCGATTTTCACCCTGATCGGGATGGGGATTTCGGCGGTGCTTCGCCGCGGCCTGACATGGGTGATGGCCGATGAGCGGTTCTCCCGGACGCGGCTGGCGGCGGACTGGACGCCCTCGAGTTCTCCCACCGAGATTGTCGCGCGGAGTTCATTCTGGGGTTGCGTGCTGCTGGGACTGGTGATCGGGGTTTCAGCGTTCGATGCTTCCTATGCGACCAGTACTCCGCTGCCGGTTTCGCTGCTGCCCTACCTGACCCACGCGGTGGGGGCGATTCTTCTGCTCATGGCGGGGGTGCTGATTGCGCGATTCCTGGCGCGTTCGGTGCTGATCAGCGCCGTGAATGCGCAACTGCAGTACGCGCGGATCCTGTCGCTGGGAGTGAAGTGGCTGGTGCTGGTGCTGACCGCGGCGATGGTGCTGGATCACCTGGAAATCGGCGGCGCGATTGTGGCGGAGGCGTTCGGGATTCTGTTTGGGGGGATCGTGCTGACGCTGTCGCTGGCGGTGGGTTTGGGGTCGCGGGATATTGTCAGCCGCTCGCTGGAGAGCCATGTGGAGCGCGATCGCGGGTTGGTGACGCCGATTCCGCCTGCCAATGGGCCGGGCGAGACGTTCCGGCATTTCTGAGAAGAGTTTTCAGTCTTCAGTTCTCAGTTGTCAGCCACCCACTCGCTGGAAAAAAGCCGGCTCGCGTTTCGCAACTGACAACTGAAAACCGGCAGCTGACAACTATTCAGGCTTTCCCAGGTTGTTGCGCCAGGTGTAGCCTTCGCGCTCCAGTAAACGGTCGGCGCAGTCGGGGCCCCACTTGCCTGCGAAATAGTTGGGAAACACTTCCGGATTCTTGGCTGCCCAGGCTTCGAGGATGGGGGTGTAAAGGCCCCAGGTTGTCTCCACGCCGTCGCGATGGGCGAAGAGGGTCTGATCGCCGAGCATGGCGTCGAGGAGCAGGCGCTCGTAGCCGTTGGCGGTGGAGCGGCCGAATGCCGCGGAGTAGTTGAAGTCCATCACCACGGGACAGACGGCCATCTCCGGCGTGGTGGGGACTTTTGCGCCGAAGCGCAGGGCGATGCCTTCGTCGGGCTGGATGCGAATGGTGAGCAGGTTGGGCTGGATCTCGTTGCAGGGACCGCTGGCCGCCATGCGATTGAAGATGAGCAGCGGCGGCTGCTTGAACTGAATGCTGATCTCGGTGGCGCGCTTCTTGAGGCGCTTGCCCGCGCGCAGGTAGAACGGCACACCCGCCCAGCGCCAGTTTTCGATTTCAAGCCGAATGGCGGCGAAGGTCTCGGTGCCGGACTCGGGATTAACGCGCTCCTCGTCGCGGTAGCCGGGAACCTTCTTGCCCTCGACTACGCCGGGGCCGTATTGGCCGCGCACAGCATTGAGGATGGGAATGGGCGGGATGGCCTGCCACACCTTCAGCTTTTCGCGGCGCACGCTCTCGGCCTCGAAACTGACGGGCGGTTCCATGGCCACGAAGCTGAGCAACTCCATGACGTGGTTCTGGACCACGTCGCGCAGCGCGCCAGCCTTTTCGTAGAACGGGCCGCGGCCTTCCACTCCCAGGGTTTCGGCAGCGGTGATCTGCACGTGCTCGATGTAGTTGCGGTTCCAGATGGGCTCGAAGATGCCGTTGGCGAAGCGGAACACCAAGATGTTCTGCACCGTCTCTTTGCCGAGGTAGTGATCGATGCGGAAGACCTGGCGTTCCTCGAAGACCGAATTTACCTGGTGGTTGAGTTCGCGCGCCGATTGCAGGTCGTGCCCGAAGGGTTTCTCGATGACCACGCCGACGTGGCCCTGGTCGGGATGGGCCATGTTTTGCGCGCCAAGATTTTCGACAATACCGGTGAAGAATTCCGGCGCGGTGGCGAGATAGAACAGGCGATGCGGGCCGATGCCGCGCTCGGTGGAGATGCGGTCCAGTTCGGCGTTCAGCGCGGCGTAGTGGGAGGGATCGTCGAAGTTGAGGGCGAAGTAGCCGATCTTCTTGACGAAGTTGTCGAGCTTGGGGTCGCTGGCGTCCACTCCGCCGAATTCGATAATTCCCTGGCGCATGTCGGCCGCGAACTCGTCGCCGAGGGGGCGTCGCGCCACGCCGACGATGGCGAACTTTTCGGGGAGAAGCCCGTTTTGTTCGAGGTGGAAGAGCGCGGGAAGCAGCTTGCGCTTGGTCAGGTCGCCTGACGCGCCGAAGATGGTCATGATGACCGGGTCGGGAACTCGCTCTCTGCCGCGGGGAACCTGGGAGAGATCGTCGGGATGCACCTTCATTTGAATGGTCGCCATGTGTGACCTCCGGTCACAGTTCGCAGTTCTCAGTTCACAGTTCTTAGTTCGTAGCTCTAAGTTCACAGTCTTGCCCGCGGCTGCGAACTACGAACTATGAACTACGAACTGCGGTTCAGTCTTTCTTCACCGCGTGGCCGCCGAATGCGTTTCTCATGATGGATAACATGCGGTCGGTGAAGTTATTTTCTTCGCGCGAGCGGATGCGTCGAATCAGAGACTCGGTGATAACCGGCGCTGAAACATTCAGGTCGATCGCTTCGAATACGGTCCAGCGGCCTTCGCCGGAATCGGAGACATAGGCCTGGAGGCCGTCGAGCGTGGGGTTCTTGGAGAGAGCGTCGGCGGTCAGGTCGAGCAGCCAGCTGCGCACCACGCTGCCGTTGCGCCAGATCTCCGCAATCTGCGGCAAATTCAAATCCAGCTCTTCCTTCTTTTCCAGGATGGTGAATCCCTCGGCGTAGGCCTGCATCAGGCCGTACTCAATGCCATTGTGCACCATTTTTACGAAATGGCCGGCGCCGGCGGGACCCACGTGACCCCAGCCACTGTCTTTGCCGGGAGCGAGCGTTTCAAAGATGGGGCGCAGGAATTCGACGGCTTCCTTGTCGCCGCCGATCATCATGCTGTAACCCTCTTTCAAGCCCCACACCCCGCCCGAGGTGCCGACGTCGACAAACTGGTAGCCTTTGGCGGTGACTTCCTTGTAGTGGCGCTGCGAGTCCTTGTAATTGGAGTTGCCGCCGTCGATGAGGATGTCGCCCTTGTTGAGAAGCGGTTCGAGCCTGGCGATGGTTTCGTCCACCGGTTTGCCCTGCGGCACCATGATCCAGATGGCCTTGCGGCCGGTGAACTTTTTGGCCATGTCTTCAAGCGAGGAGACGCCGACATTGCCCGACGCGGTGAGTTTGGCGACGGCTTCGGCGTTGAAATCGAAGCCGATCACCTGGTGGCCGCCGAGGCGGAGCCGTTCGGCCATATTGCCGCCCATTTTGCCCAGACCAATTAATCCAAGTTGCATGTTTCCTCCGTGCGTTCCTGCGAAGACTGTTTCCGGGCCCACGTCCCTCAGGGGCTAAAGCCCGTTCTGCTTTTGCCGTTTTCGGCACGACTGAAGTCGTGCCCTTTCAAAACCGTGCGGTAAGCCTCTGCCGTTCCTGGCACGACTAACTTCGTGCCCTGTTACAAAGCCTTTCACTGCCAATCCCGCGAGATGGTTTGAATCCTTCAAAAAACGGTGAGATATTCGAGGTCCTGGCGCAGAGCGTCGGCGCCTTTGAACCAGACAGCTTTCATGCCCGCGGCTGCTGCTGCGGCAGCGTTCTCGGGCCGATCGTCGATGAACATGATGCGCTGGGGCGGCCGTCCAATAACATCGAGGGCGCGGCGATAGATTGCGGGCTTCGGTTTTCGCAGGCCCAAATAGCAGGAACTTAAAGCTACATCGAAATACTGGCGAAGGCCGAACGACTGAAAGCGATGCTCGTTCGGTTCGCGTGCTTCGTTGTTCAAGCAACCCAGCATGTATCTACCTGATGCTGCGAGTTCGTGAAGGATTCCCAGCGCGCCGTTGGGCAGTTCGACCGATTGCGCGAAGACGGCCGCGAGAAAATCGCGATGAGAGAAACTGCGCGGCTCGTAAAAAACGGTCTCATCGAGATAAGTTTCCGCCGAAATCGCATCGCGCTCCCATGCATCGTTGGGCCCGGGGTGGCGCCTTTCAAATTCATCCTTATCGAGGTGAAACTCGTCGAGCACCGCGGCGCGCTCGCAGTGGTCCCAACCGTTGGTGAGAAGGACTCCGCCAATGTCGAAGAGGATTACGTCGAAGGGGAGCATCGGCGCCTCGGAAAAGCCAGTTCACAGTTCCCAGTTGAAAGCCAGTTCACAGTTCGCAGTTCTTAGTTCACGGTTGACAGCTCGATCCGTTCACACGCAACTGTGAACTACGAACTGTGAACTATGAACTTTCAGGCCTCAGGCGGGGCTGGTTGAGCCCTGGCCGCACATGTACTTTGCTTCGATGGCTTTCACCTTTTTGAATCGGCGGGTGAAACGTTCTTCGTTCTGGATAAATTTGGCGTTGATGAATGCGTCGCCCAGCTCATAGGCCAATGCAGGCCCGATGATGCGGGCGCCGAACACGATGACGTTCATGTCGTCGTGCTCCACGCCCTGATGCGCGGAATAAGTGTCGTGGCACATGCCGGCGCGGATGCCGGGGATCTTGTTGGCGGCGACGCACACGCCGACCCCGGAGCCGCAGATCAGGATTCCGCGCAGTGCCACTCCGGCATTGATGGCGTCGCCTACCTTTTCGGCAAAGTCGGGATAATCGTCGGCGGAATTGCCGTTGTACGCGCCGAGGTCAACCATCTCGTGACCGGCTTTGGTCAGGTAGGCGCGCACCTCCTCCTTTAAAGAAAAGCCGGCATGATCGGCGCTGATGACGAGCTTCATAGAACTCCTTCGGAGCTCAGGGACGAGGGAACCGGGAATAGAAAAGCTGCTGAAACCACTTTGTATTCGCTGGTCCCGGTTCCCTATTTCCCTGTTTTTACCAGCTTCCTGGCCCTGTCGGCGACGCTGGGGGCGGAGAATCCCAGTTTTTCAAGAACAATGGGACCGGGGGCGGAGGCGCCGTAGCGATCGAGCCCGACGACATCGCCGTCCGTGCCGACGTACTTCCACCAACCGAGCGGGGAACCGGCTTCGACGGCGAGTTTGGGCACGTTGGCGGGCAGGACGCTGGCTTTGTATTCGGCTGATTGTTCGTCAAAGATCTCCCAGCTGGGCATGCTTACGACGCGGGCCGCAATGCCGTCGGCTTCGAGGAGTTTTTTGGCGTCGACGCAGGGCCAGACTTCCGATCCGGTGCCGATGAGAATGACCTGGGGGTTGGGTGTGTCCTCGAGGACGTAGGCGCCTTTGCTCACATTGGCATACGCATCGTGGGTGGCGGGATCGATAACGGGGAGGTCCTGGCGGCTGAGCGCGAAGAAGCAAGCCCCGGGGCGTTCGAGCGCGAGGCGCCAGCAGGCCGCGGTTTCATTCGCATCGGCGGGGCGGTAGTCGGTGAGGTCAGGCACGGCGCGCAGCATCATCAGGTGCTCGATGGGCTGGTGCGTGGGGCCGTCTTCGCCGAGGCCGATGGAGTCGTGGGTGAAGACGAAGAGCGAATGGGCGCGCGACAGTGCGGCAAGACGGATGGCCGGCTTGCAGTAATCGGAGAAGGTAAAGAAGGTGGAGCCGTAGGGCACCAGGCCCTCGTGGGCGGCCATTCCATTGACCGCGGCGCACATGCCGAATTCGCGGACGCCGAAGAAGACGTTGCGGCCGGCGGGATCGTCGGCGAAGTGGGGGCTCGATTTGAAGATGGTCTTGGTGGAAGAGGTGAGGTCGGCGGCGCCGCCGAACAATTCGGGCACAGCGTCGGCAATCGCATTCATGACAGTGTTGCCGGCGTTGCGCGTGGCCACGGGCTTGCCGGCCGGGAAACTGGGCAGAGACTTTTCCCATCCGGGCTTGCGCTTGTTGACGATGGCGCGCTTGAACTGCTCGGCCAGTTCGGGATTCTCCGCAGCATACGCGTCGAACAGCTTGTTCCAATCGGCTTCGAGGGCCTTGCCGCGATCGACGGCTTTGCGCCAGTTCTTGAGCGCATCTTCGGGGACGTAGAAGCTCTGGTCTTCGGGGAACCCGAAATATTTGTGGGTGGCGGCGGTGTCGGCGGCGCCCAGAGCTTCGCCGTGCACCTTGTTGGTGCCGGCCTTGGGGCTTCCGTAGCCGATGACGGTACGCACGGCGATCAGCGACGGTTTGCCGGTCTCGGCCTTGGCGGCTTCGATCGCGGCTTCGATGGCTTTGAGGTCGTTGCCATCGCTTACGCGCTGCACATGCCAGTGGTAGGCCTCGAACCGTTGCAGCACATCTTCGGTGTAGCTCCACCTGGTGGGGCCGTCGAGGGAGATGAGGTTGTCGTCGTAAAGGAAGATCAGCTTGCCCAGGCCCAGCGTGCCGGCCAGAGAGGCCGCTTCGTGGGAGATGCCTTCCATGAGGTCGCCGTCGCCGCACAAGGCGTAGGTGTAGTGATCGACGATGTCGAAGCCGGGCTTGTTGTAGGTGGCAGCCAGGTGCTTTTCAGCGATGGCCATGCCGACGGCCATGGCAATGCCCTGGCCTAGGGGGCCGGTGGTCACTTCCACGCCTTCGGTTTCTCCGGACTCGGGATGTCCGGGGGTCTTCGAGTGCCACTGGCGAAACGACTTCAGATCGTCCAGCGTGAGGTTGTAGCCGGAGAGATAGAGCGTGGAATAGAGCAGCGCCGATGCGTGGCCGTTGGACAGGATGAAGCGATCGCGGTCGGGCCACTTGAAGTGGGCCGGATTGTGCTTCATCAACTTGTGATAGAGGAGATAAGCAATGGGTGCGCAGCCGAGCGGCGCTCCGGGGTGGCCGCTTTTCGCCTTCTCTACGGCGTCAACCGCAAGCAGCCGCAGGGTATCGATGGACAGTTGGTCGAGGGTGATGTCGGCAGCGGTCGGTGTCATGATCTTTGCTCAATCCTTTCGTCGCGGTGCAAAGTGATCCGGGAGTCGAATGGAGCTATAGTCTCCCGCGGGAGTTGCCGCAATTCGGTGGCATGTAAGAGAGCCGATGTTTGTTCCGTTTTAGCGAGTCAGCAAATCAGCGGCACCGGCCCCTGAGTCATGCGGAGTTTTCAGCAGAGCCGATCTTGACTTGCACATTGTAACCAAGCCAGCGGCCCTTCTCGGTCCATTGGAGAGTCCATGATAGTTCACCGGGGTGCGCGGATTCGGGGATTTCGACGTCGGCACTGAAGCCGGCGCTGCCCAAACCGCGGCAGGGAGTGTGGTGAGTCGATTTCCAGCCATCGAGGGACCACACCAGTTCAAAACGATCTTGGTCTAGGATGCGCAGGGTGTCGCCTGCGGTTACTTTCTGGATGGGGCGGCGGCGGGTGTAGATTTCCAGCTTGCGGCGGAGGCGCCCGCGGCCCTGGGGTTCGCAGTAGCGTTCATAGACGGGATCGACGCGGTCGAATACCTTGCCGTCGAGGGCGGAACGAAGAAGTTTGAGGTATTCGGCGTGGGCCCAGACCAAGGGCACGGCCGATCCGCCGGGCTCGCCGAAGCGGAGGCCGCGATCGGGCCGGTTGGGCTGGTCCCATATCTGCTCGGGCATCATCTGGCCGGGGGTGGCGAATTTTTCATAGGTCTGGATGAAGGGAGTGATGTCGCGTCCGGCGGCGAGTTCGTAGTGGGCGCGCTCGCCGGCGAGCAAGGGCCAGGGACGGCCCTGGCCCCAGCCGAGGAAGGGGCCTCCGTCGGCGCGGTCGCCGTATCCGTCGTAGTTGTAGCGCAGCCAGCAGGGGCCCTGGGGCAGGTCGCGCTTCAATACCTTGTCTACGACTTTGAGCGAGTCAATGATGAGCGGGTCGTCGGCGCGGCGAACGCCGTAGCGGACCAGTTCGAGGAACCCGCCGTCGATGATTTCGCGGGCTTCGAATTCGGAAGGTGTTCCGGGCGGGCGATTGTTGAGGTGGATCATCTCCTTGCCGCAACTCTCGCACGCGTAGGCTTCGCCGGTCTCCGGAGGGCGGACGCGCATGTAGTGGCGGGGGACGTCGGGGTGGAGCACACCCTGGTTGGTTACGGTCCAGTCTTCAAGATGGCCTTCGATCCAGTCGGCGTATTCCTCGAGGAACGTGGCCAGGCCGTCGGTGTCGCGCTCGCGAATGATTTCGGCTGCACAGATGAGCCCGCTGATGACGGCCGCCAGGGTGGAGGGCGAGTAGCCGGCGTTCTCTTCCCAGCGCTCCTGGTGGGTGATGGGGGCGTGACCTACAAGGAACCCGGCGGCACGTTCGACGAACGGATAGATATGCATTTCGCCAAGGCCATTGGCCTTCCACAGGCGCCAGGCGAGGATGATGGGAAACGCCACTTCGTCGAGCTGCACGCCCGACCAGTAGGGGCGGCCATCGACCCAGAAGTTCTGGGCGAATCCGCCGTCGGGCTCCTGGGTGCAGGTGAGGTAGACGAGAGCGCGGCGGGCGGTTTCGGCGCGGCCGCAGGCGATCATGGCGCCGGCGGTCTGCACCATGTCGCGGGTCCAGACCAGGTGGTAGCCGCCGAGGTCGTCGTCGCCCTTGGACTGGCCCCAGGGGATGGATGCGGAGGCGACAAACGCTCCGGAATAGGTTTTGTCTTCGTGGGCCAGGAGCACGTTGTGGCTGGCGCGCATGAGCTTGCCGCCGTCGCAGGCTTTGGCGGCGAGCCACTCGGGATTGGCCGCCCGATGCCACTGCTCGATGAAACGGGCGCGATGCTGCTGGTAGGGCATGGTCAGCGCGCTGACAGTTTTTTGCAGCGAGGTATGCTGGGTGTCGCCAATGCCGATGGCGACGGTGAATTCGCGGGAATTGGTTTCGCCGGGGGGAGTATTGCTCGGACACTCCAGGTTCAGTTCCCCCGTTACCGCGAGATTTCCATTGGTGGCTAAGCCGAACTCCCATTCCATGCGGCGATGAGCTTTCAAATCGTTCCATCCGTCGCTGGCGCCGACGAAGCCGCAGCTTACTTTGGCAAATCCGCAGCTGGCGCCCATGGCCAGAGACCAAGGGCCCTTCCAGGCCAGCAGCACGCGAAATCCGGCGACGTCCACGGCGCGTGCGGAGTTGCCTGCGCCACCGCCATCGAGATGCGGGGCCAGCAGCGCATAGACCTTCAACCGGGGAACCAGGTCCTTATCTCCGTCAAGCCGCACCCTCATTAACACCACGCTGTGGTGGGGATCGCAGATGATTTCCTTGGTCAGCGTGTAGCGGCCGTCGGGATCGCGGTTGATATAGCGGACGCCGAGGGCCTCGGGGTGGATGTATTCGAAGGTCGAGAGCAGGTCGCGCTTCTCTTCGTGAACAAAGGATTCGCCATCGCTGACCAGGAACTCCATGTCGCGCACCTGGGCGTGGTCGATGGTGGGGTGGTAGACCTCGTTGAGAATTCCGTGGGAGCAGGTAAACCACACCCGGCTCGATGCCGAGTAGGCGGTACCTACGGCGTCTTTCACGCTGGAGGTCCAGCGGGGCGGCATTCCGGGCGCGCCAAAGGCTTCGCCCTGCTGGTCAAGCCAGCGGTAGAGTGGCTGATCGCTCATGGTTCCTTGCGGCAATAGCTGGCTGGAGTGAGGGGAGGCCGCATTGTTCTGTCCTTCCTAACGATGTTGCAAGTTTCGGGAAAGTTTCGGCCGGGGCGGCAGTCGGAGCAGAAAGTTTTGCTTGTGGCGATAAGCTGGTCCCACAGGTTACATCCGTGTTAATGAAGGTCAGGATGCAACGACAAATCCGCGAGGCGCCAAGGTTTTTCGCGCACCCCGCGGAAGGTCCGGCGCATCCATCCAACCGTAGGACGATGCGTTTCCATCCAAACACACGATTGCGGCCTGCGCTGAAAAAAAGTGATTTGACCCCGCGGCCTCGATCGGCTCCACCTGACGTGCGGAACCCTCCGTACACTACAATCCGCAAAGGAGAATTCCCCCATGGCTTACGAACTCGCCCCGCTGCCTTACGACTACGCGGCCCTCGAGCCTTTTATCGATGCCGAAACGATGCACCTGCATCACGACAAGCACCACCAAACCTATATCAATAACGTGAATGCCGCGATGGAGAAGCACCCGGACCTGGCTGCGAAGCCGGTGGATGCCCTGCTCAAGGATCTGAATGCGGTGCCGGAAGACATTCGCACCGTAGTGCGCAACAATGCGGGAGGACATTCCAACCACAGCATGTTCTGGACCATCATGGGTCCGGCCAATACGGCCGGCATCGGCGGCGCGCCCACCGGTCCGATCGCCGACCAGATCAAGGCCGACTTTGGAGACTTCGAGGCGCTCAAAAAGACCTTTAACGAAACCACGGCGAAGCAGTTCGGTTCCGGGTGGGGCTGGCTGGTGCTGCAGGGCGGCAAGCTGAAGGTGATTACCAGCGCGAACCAGGATTCGCCGCTGTCGCAGGGACTGCATCCCATCCTGGGCAACGACGTGTGGGAGCATGCCTATTACCTGAAATACCAGAACAAGCGCCCCGATTACCTTGCCGCGTGGTGGAACGTGGTGAACTGGGCCGAAGTGAACAAGCGGTTCGCAGCGGCGAAGGGGTAAAGCAGCTTCCAGCTGCTAGCTTCTGGTGAAAACCGGTGGGAGCGAGCGTTGCTCAACCAGCCGCTGCCTCACCGCAACTCTTTTTGGGAAACCCCGTCTAAGCTGCCAGTCGTGATCTACACGCGGATGAGCAGTTTTGCGGTTCTGCCCCTGGCGGGGTTTCTTGCCTTGATCTCCGTTGCGGTTTTCCCCGCCGCAGCGCAATCTCCGCCCCCGTCTCCGCCTCCCCATGCCAAGCCACACCCGGGTGTGGCGCTGATCAAACCCGAGCCGCAGCCCGATGCCCCGGGGGCACTGCCTGCGCCTCCCAATGCGGGGGCCACGCCGGGAACGGAGAACCATACCCCTCCGGGCAATGCAGCGGCAAAGGCTTCGGCGGAGTCGAAGCCCGGCCACGTGGCTGCGGAGACGCATAGGACTGCCCATCCTGCCCAGTCCAAAACTCACGTTTTGGCGTCCTCCCGAGGGCCGGCGACCAAGGCGCGTTCCGCCGCGGCGCACGCGCAGACCCATGCGGGCAGCGCCACCGCCAAAGCCACAGGGAGGGTGATGGTGGTGAGGGCAGCCGCACCGGCGTCTCGCGTGATGATCGCCCAGGTCACGGCCCCATTGGCGGTTGGTCAGCGTTCGGCGGAGCGCCCGGGCGGGGAGATTGCGGAATCGGGCAGCTTCAGCGTGAGCCAACTCGGGCACGCGGTCGGGACGGCGGAATTTCGCATTGCGCGAGGCGCCGGAGGGTACGATTCGACCGCGACCGTGCGTGTGAAGATGCAGGGGCTCGATTACGCGCTATCCAAGACCGAGCAACTGGACTCCTCCGATCACCTTGAACACGTGGTGCTGAGCGCGACGGTGAACGGGCAGGCAGTGAGCGTGAATGGAAAGCCCGCGGCCGGACAGTTTCTGTTGAACATCTCGGCCAACGGGCGGAGTTCGACGACGCGGCTTGCCGCGCATCCGGCGGCGGTGTTCCTGCCCGATTTCGATCCGGGAGGACTGGAGACACTGCTAGAGCTGGCCGCGGCGCAGAATGGCCGCGACTTATGGGCGATTCTTCCCAAGCAGGCGGGCAGCGTCGAGGCGGTGCAACTGGCTACCTACTCCGATGAGCGCGGGACCCTCGCGGGCAAGCCGGTGACGGTGCATCACCTGGTGGCCACCATCGCGGGCACCGAGACGGATCTCTTCTCGGATGCCGACAACCACGTGCTGCAGGCGGAACTGCCACAACAGGGCTTCTCACTGGTGCGAAAAGGATTCGTGCTCACGCCGCCACGGCGTGCCCCGGCCCCAACGCAGGATTAGCCAGATGTCCGATTGCATGATTGCGAACCTTCAGGTTTGTGCCTTCCCACTCTTGCGAGCGTGAGGTCGCAAGGATGGGCGCAGAAGATGGGCATAAACAAGCGATCAGACCCCCCGGTAATTCATAGGACGACAATGGCTCCGGGGTGAACCGCCGAGCGGCTGTCACCCCCGTGTGTGACCGCGGGCGGGCGGTGGCAAGAGAATTTTGCAACCGCTTGCGGTCTTCTCCTGTCCCACCGTGCGTAAGGGAAGCAAAGCCCTGGAGGAGAAAGCCATGATCAATCTCGCAATGCACGCGATCAGCGGAGCCGATTTTCCCGAGCATATGGGCGTCTGGCTGTTCCTGTCGGTTGGCGCCGTGTGTCTGTTCGTCGTCTTTATTCCGCTGGTTTCGTGGATCGACAACCGCCGCAAGGAGCGCGAAGCCTTCTATAAGGCCGACACCATGCGGCGGCTGGCGGAGTCGCCGGGGGAGGGCGCCAAGGCCGCCATCCAGATGATGCGCGAAGAGGAACGGCTGAAGAGGATCAAGGCGCGGGAAGGGTTGAAGATCGGAGGCCTGATCAACGTGGGCGTCGGCGTGGCTCTGATCATCTTTCTGCGCGCCATGCTGGGCGGAGGGAGCGGATCGCCCTATCTCTGCGGACTGATTCCGGCGTTTGTTGGCGTGGCCATGCTGGCGTACGTGGTATTCCTGGCGGGGCCGCTGGAATGAGGGCGAATCCCGGGGCGGGCCTTCCGCATCGAAAAATTAGTTGTTTCGACGACTAATTTTGTGGACCCCAGGGAATCCTGGGCTCGACCAGGAGAACCCGGCATGACATCCCATCCCCTCCGCCAGCCTGCCATCTTTCTTCCTCACGGCGGGGGACCGTGTTTCTTCATGGACTGGACCTGGGGCCCGGCCGACACCTGGCACCCCACGCAGCGCTTCCTCGAGCGGATTGCAGGCACGCTGCCCGAGTCTCCCAAAGCCCTGCTGGTGATCAGCGGGCATTGGGAAGAGCGGGCGTTCACCGCCAGTGCGGCGCCGGCTCCGCGGCTCATTTTCGACTACACGGGGTTCCCGGTTCACACCTATCAACTCAACTGGCCCGCGCCCGGGGATCCGGCGTTGGCCGAGCGAGTCTCCGGCCTGTTGAAGAGGGCCGGCCTGCCTTCGGCGCTAAGCGGCGCGCGGGGGTACGACCATGGGGTGTTCGTTCCGCTCAAGGTGGCGTTTCCGCTCGCCGACATTCCTGTTGTAACGCTGTCGCTGGCGGCCAATGCCGACGGGAGTTTCGATCCGGCGGTTCACATCGCGGCGGGGCGCGCGCTTGCGCCTCTGCGCGATCAGGGCGTGGCGATCATCGGCAGCGGCATGAGTTTCCACAACCTTCGCGCCTATTTCCGCCCGGAAACCCTGGAGGCATCGAGGGAATTCGATACGTGGCTGACAGCGGCGGTCGAGTCGCCCGCCGCGCAGCGCGATGCGCTTTTGGCCGACTGGCAAAGCGCTCCTCACGCTCTCTTCAGCCATCCGCGCGCGGAACACCTGGTTCCGTTGTTCGTGGCTGCCGGGGCCGGCGGCGATGCGCCGGGAACGCGCGTCTTCCACGACGAACCGATGGGCGCAGCGATCAGCGCGTACCGCTTCGACGGGTAAACGCAAACGGAGAGGGAACGGGCGTGGAAATCAGCCAGGCTTTGGCGCGTGAGCCTGGCGAGCTTTGCTTTACCGCTGGTACCAGCGGGTCTGCCGTCCTCCGCGCACGCCGGAGTCGATGGCGATCGCGATCAGGCTGAACAGCATGGCCAGGTCGGTGCGTGCTTCGTGCAGAAACCCCATCACGCCGGTGTGGCCCAGGTTCTTCGCCAAGGGGAAAGGTCCTAACGGCCGACCCAGCAAAATCGGGACCTTGGTGCTGACGATGGCGGTGATGATCACCGCCAGCAGGAACAGCGCCGCGTCGCCGGCGTAAAAGTTGGCCAGCACCGCCGCTCCGGCCGCGATTTCGACCCCTCCGACCAGCGGACCGAGGACCTGGGGAGCGGGAAAGCCGATATGGGCAAAGCGCCCGGCGCCAAACTCGGCGGGGTAGACGAATTTCAATGCGCCTTCCGTGATAAAGACAAGGGCGACGATTACCCGGATGAAGATCATGGGAAGACTTCGGCGCATGCTGTTTGGGGATTCTCCTGGTTTCGGGCGATCGCGACGCTCAGGTGCTCAACAACTCTTCGATGCGTCCCGCAATGTCGTGGGGCTTGGTGGCGGGGGCGAAGCGGTCCACGACCTTTCCGGTTCGATCGACCAGGAACTTGGTGAAGTTCCACTTGATGCGCTGGGAACCGAACAGCCCGGGCCTGCTTTCCTTTAGATATTGATAGAGCGGGTGAGCGTGGGGACCGTTCACATCCATCTTGGCGAACATGTGAAAGCTCACTCCGTAATTGCGTTCGCAGAACGCGGCGATCTCTTCAGCCGCTCCCGGCTCCTGGGCGCCGAACTGGTTCGAGGGGAAGCCGAGCACTTCAAAGCCGCGCTCCCGGTGAGCGCGATACAGCTCTTCGAGGCCGGCGTACTGGGGAGTGAAGCCACACTGGCTGGCGGTGTTGACGATGAGCAGCACCCGGCCCTTGAAATCGGCCAGCGAGATCGAACGACCATCGAGCAGAGGCGCCGAGAATTCATACACTGAGCCGGTGTCCAGTTTCATCCCGCAAAGACCTCTGTTGGTAAGGATGTCATGTTCCGTCGTCGTGCGTCTAAAGCTCATGCAACCCAGAGCGGGCTGGGAAAGTCTTGTTTATGCCGATGGGGCGCCCGCGTGCGGGTCAGTTTCGATTCGCCGCAGGCCACCCCATTTCAGTCCGTTAGACTGGGTCAGGGTCCTTTTTGGGGATCGAGAACTGAAGTCCGGCGCAGGTCTGGCGGACACCAGGGCATTTTCAACCGGTGCGGAGAAACGGCAGGCTGCAGACGGCAGTTCTTCGCGACGCAAGCGGGTCGTTCGGCGGCGACTTGGTTCCGAGGATTGGGACAGGCCGGCGGACGGCGGGGAATTCTTGAGGAACGTGCGGTCTTTGCGCCGAATGCGGGCACGAATTTGCCGCGGACTGATGTCCGTGCGCGGAGTTCGCCCCGGATCGCTTGGGCAGGGTGGCGGCGGTCAAATATAATCAAATTTTCCTCGAGGCAGAACGACTTTACCAGCAATGAGGGTGTGCATATTTTTCGCGTGAATCGGAACCATGGACCTCACCTTTGCTTTTTGTGCTCGCCGCTGGGTCAACGCCCGGTGAGGATCAAGCACACTTCCCTTGATGGCGCGGCTCCGAATGCCATGGCGCGATTCGCCACCCGTTTCGCACGGACGGTTCTGCTGCTGCTGATGGTCGTCACTTCCGTCGCAGCCTTTGCCCAGCAACCGCAGACCATCGATCAGATTCGCGTGATCGGCAACCGCCGCATCCCCAAAGAGACGGTGCTGGCCCGCCTCTTTACCCACATCGGCGACACCTACGACCCAATCTCGGTGGAGCGCGATTTCAACTCGCTGTGGAACACCGGATATTTCGAGAACCTGCGCATCGAGCGGGAAGACTCGGAAAAGGGCATCATCCTGAACGTCTATGTCACAGAGAAGCCGACCATCCGGGAAATCAATTATCCGGGCTTGAACACCGTTTCGCAGTCGGATCTTCTCGACCGCTTCAAAAAGGAAAAAGTCGGGCTTACCCAGGAAGGGCAGTACGACCCAACCAAGGTGAAGCATGCCGAAGCGGTGATCCGCGAAGTGCTGGCGGAGCACGGGCACCAGTTCGCCACCATCAAGACGGTGGTGAAGACCATTCCCCCGGCCTCGGTGCAGGTGAACTTCAATATCAAGGAAGGCCCCACGGTCAAAGTCGGCCAGATCCGCTTTGCCGGCAACCAGCACATCAGCAACCTTCTGCTGCGGCGGGCCATGGTCAATCTCAAGCCGGTCGGCATTCCATATTCGCTGATCTTCGAGAACCTGTTCGCCAAGACCTTCGACTCCACCAAGCTTGAAGAGGATTCCGAGCGGGTCCGCCAGGCTTACCGCGACAAGGGCTACTACAACGCCGCCGTGGAAGAGCCGAAGACGCAGATTCGGGACCAGGGCGGCCTGAACTGGTTTACGTTCCGTCCCAACAAGGGCAAGCGCATCGACATCCTGATGCCGATCGAAGAGGGCGCGCGCTACCGCCTGGGCACCATCACCTTTACCGGTAACAAGGCAGTGAGCAACGAGAGAGCGCTGCGCGCAACCTTCGCGGTAAAGGACGGGGACTGGTTCAGCGCCACGCTGATCAGCAAAGGCCTGGACAATCTGAAGAAGGCCTACGGTCAGCTTGGGTATATCAACTTCGGCGCGATTCCCAAGCCGGTATTCGACGATCAGAAAAAGACGGTCTCGCTGCAGATCGACATCGACGAGGGCAAGCAGTTCTTCGTCTCCAGAATCGAGTTCATCGGCAATACCATCACCCGTGACCGTGTCATTCGCCGCGAACTGATGCTCGACGAAGGCCAGGTGTACAACTCCCAGGCCTGGGAATACAGCCTGCTGCGCCTCAACCAGCTCGAGTACTTCGAGCCGCTGAAGGTGGACCAGGACACGGAAGCGCATCAGGATCCCGATGCCGGCACGGTGGACCTGCTGCTGAAAGTCAAGGAGAAGGGCAAGAACTCCATCGGCTTGAACGGCGGCGTCAGCGGGCTGTCGGGCGCGTTCCTCGGTGTCAACTACCAGACCAACAACTTCCTGGGGCTGGGCGAGACGCTGAGCGTGCAGGGCAACCTGGGCAACGTGAGCCGCCAGTTCCTGTTCGGCTTTTCGCAGCCTTACGTCCACAACCGGCCGCTGAACGTCGGATTCCAGATCTTCAACCAGAAGCAGGATTTCAACGCGGCCAAGAACTACCAGGCGACCACAGGCCAGGCCGCCAACCTGACCGCGGCGCAACAGAACCTTACGCAGAACTACAACCAGGCTTCTACCGGACTGAACTTCTCGGTGAGCTACCCGTTGAAGCGCCATGCCTTCCAGCGCCTGGGCTTTACCTATTCGCTGACCAAGTCATCGATCACGGCGTTCAGCACCGCCTCGCAGACGTTCTTCCAGACCATCAGCTTCCGCTCGGGTATCCAGGGCTCCAATTCGCTGAACGGGATCATCAACAGCGAGGCATCCTTCACCTATATCTACAACACCGTCAATAATCCGCTGCGGCCGCGCTCGGGCAAGGAGTTGACGGGGGTCTTCCAGTTCTCCGGACTCGGCGGCAATCTGCGCTATATTTCTCCGTTCGTGGCCTACAAGAGCTTCCGGCCTATGCATTACCTCTTGCCCAATCCGAACGGCCACAACATCCTGGGCCTGCGCGCGCAGCTGGGTTACATCCAGGGATTCGGCGGCGACGTCGCTCCTCCCAACAACCGCTTCTACTCTGGCGGGGAGAGCGAAATTCGGGGATTCGATGTACGCGGCGCAACGCCTTATGGCTATGTTCCCAACCGGGTAAACGTGCAGCTGACCAATCCCGACGGCAGTTGCGTGCCGCGCGATCCGAACAATCCGCAATTGAACCAGTGCATCCAGGTCCCCCTGCCGGTCTACGGTATTGCATCGATCGGCGGAGACACCCAGTTCACTTCGAACGCCGAGTACCGTATCCCGATCGCAGGACCGGTGATGATCTCGTTCTTCGATGACTTCGGC
Organism: uncultured Acidobacteriota bacterium; assembly: GCA_963730805.1. GTDB lineage: Bacteria > Acidobacteriota > Terriglobia > Terriglobales > Acidobacteriaceae > Telmatobacter. The sequence continues at coordinate 459,745 of CAVSTL010000007.1, forward strand.
ATCGACATGGCTCTGAACAGGAACCAGTTGAAGCAGAGCCCGGAGGGATTTGCTTCGCTGCTGGCCCCCCTCTACGGCTGCCCCGTTTACAACAACGGCGCGTGCCAGGGAGGGATTCCCGGCTCGCTGGTGGGATTCCAGAGGGACATTCGCCCGGTGGCGGGAACCAACTTTGTGCCTCGCATGTCGCTGGGCGGCGAGATTTCGGTCATCATGCCGGTCGTGAATGCGCCGTTCCGGTTGTACTACGCGTACAACCCGCTGCGGCTGTATGAGCGGCCTTTCTGCAACAACGGGAAGCTCGGCATCAATCAAAGCTGCTCGGCGCAACTGATCACCAGAGATCTGTTCCCCCCGGGCGGCGCGGGCGACTATACCTACGACCAGGCCTTGCAGTCGTTCGGAGCGCGCAATCTGTTCCGCGAGCCGCGCAAGACGTTCCGCCTGACGGTGTCAACGACGTTCTAAGAACAGGGACCAAGGGACCGAGGGACCAAGGTTGCCGAACCGGTTCTTCGCCCGCTCTTGGTTTACTCGCTCTTTCCTGCTCCCTTGTTCCCTCTGTCCCTTGGTCCCTGCTTCGCTCGTTTGACGCTCCCAACCGGCCCTCCTATAATCCATACAGTTCCTGCTGCGTCTCCGTCCGCGTCTTCTCTCTGCTCCGGCCGGGGTGGAGAACCTCCCCAGATGACGAGAGGTTTCTCAGGAGGCACCGGCCTGTTTTTACGGCCACTCAGGGATTTTGAAGGAGTTTTCGATTCAAATGAAGCAATCGATTGCAATCGCTGTACTGATGGCCTCGGGCGTCGCCCTGGCTGCTGCCGCCCAAACGCCCGCTGAGCCTGCCACCGCAGCGCCGGCGAATACCACCACCGCCGCCGCACCTGCGGGCCCTCCCAAGATTGCTGTCATCGCCTTCCAGGTAGCCGTGGGGCAGACCAACGAGTTCCAGCGCAACTTTGCCGATCTGCAGAAGAAATACGATCCCAAGCGGCAGCAACTCAAGACCCTGAGCGATGACGTCGACAATCTCACCAAGCAGCTGCAGACGCAGGGCGACAAGCTGAGCGATGCGGAGCGTGCCAGCCGCGCCAAGACCATCGACGACAAGAAGAAGCAGTTGCAGCGCGATGGCGAGGACGCTTCCAACGACTTCCAGAACGAGATGCAGGAGATGTACCAGGGCCTGGCGTCCAAGGTTTACGACGTTCTCTCGACCTACGCGCAGCAGCATGGCTACACCTTGGTTCTCGATGTCGCTCAGCAGCAGACCCCGGTTCTCTACGCGGTCGATAACACCAACATCACCAAGCCGATCATCGACGCGTACAACGTGAAGTCGGGCGTGCCCGCGCCACCGGCGCCCGCCGCCGGGGCGACTCCGTCAGCGCCGATGCCGGCTCCCAAGCCCACGGCTCCGAGGACTCCGCCGGCCAGCCACTGATCCTTGGGTCCAGACGGTCATTGAGAAGCCCCGCTTCGGCGGGGCTTTCTTATGGCGAACGCCGTCCGTCCCATGGGGCCGCCGAGGCCCGACTTTTGCGTAGAACCCGCAAAATGAATGCGTTATTCCCACAGGGCCTGGCGGGGTTGTCCATGCATGGCAATATTTTTCGCCCTTTGTGTGCTTCTGTGGAAAAAAATGTGGATAACAAGTTGCAACCCCCAGAAAAACACCGTTGCTACCCTCTTGTCAAAATGGGAGCTGTTCTGGTAGGAGATTTAAGTTGTTTTTTTTCAATAAGTAACAGCCATGCTGCGGGACCGAAGTTGGCTAGCCTCTTTCTGAGGCTGCGATGGAGGGTTTGAGGAGGTTTCCACAATTGCCCATGAACAGGGGGTTACTTCGTCGGTGCGCACGGTCACAAAGCCTGGGTTACTTTGCCTGATCTTCGCCCACCCGGAGCACGGCAAGGAAGGCTTCCTGTGGAATATCCACTTTCCCGATTCGCTTCATGCGCTTCTTGCCTTCTTTTTGCTTTTCCAGCAGTTTACGCTTGCGGCTGATGTCGCCGCCGTAGCACTTGGCCAGCACATTTTTGCGCAGGGCGGTGACCGTCTCGCGCGCCACAATTTTGGCTCCGATGGCAGCCTGGATGGCGACTTCGAACTGCTGCCGGGGGATCAATTCCCGCATCTTCGAGACCAGCAGTTTTCCGCGCTCGTAGGCAAAGTCACGGTGCACGATGATCGATAGCGCATCGACCGGCTCACCGGAGACGAGGATGTCGAGCTTGACCATGGGCGATTCCCACTCCCCGGCTAACTGGTAGTCGAGGGAGGCGTAGCCGCGGGAGATCGATTTCAGCCGGTCGTAGAAATCCAGGACGATTTCGTTCAGGGGAAGCTCATAGGTCAGCAGCACCCGGATGGGGGTCACGTATTCAAAATTGAGCTGCTTTCCCCGCTTCTCCTCGACCAGTTTCAGAATGCCCCCGACATACTCCTCGTTGGTAAGGATGCTGGCCCGGATGACGGGCTCGCGGATCTTTTCGATGCTCTGCGGCTCCGGCCAGCGCGAGGGATTGTCCACCTCGATCTCGGTGCCATCGGTCAAGCGGATGTGATAGCGGACGCCGGGGGCAGTGGTGATCAGGTCCAGTTCGTATTCGCGCTCCAGCCGCTCCTGGATGATCTCCATGTGCAGGAGGCCGAGGAATCCGCAGCGAAAGCCGAATCCCAGGGCTACCGAGCTTTCCGGCTCGAAGAAGAACGACGAGTCGTTGAGGCGCAGCTTTTCGAGCGCGTCGCGCAGCAGGGTGTGCTCATGAGAGTCGACCGTGTAGAGGCCGGCGAAAACCATGGGCTTGATGTCTTCAAAGCCCGGCAGTGCGGCCGCGGCGGGTCGGCCGTCGTGGGTGACAGTGTCGCCGATCTTGGTGTCGCTGACCGTCTTGATGGTGGCGGCGAAGAAGCCCACCTCGCCGGCGCGCAGCTCGGCGATCTCCACGGGCTTGGGCATCAGCACGCCCATCGATTCGATCTCGAACGATTTGCCGTTCGACATCAGCCGGATCTGCTGGCCTTTGCGCATGGTGCCCTGCATGACGCGGACGAGCACGATCACGCCGCGGTAGGCGTCGAACCACGAATCAAAAATCAGGGCTTGCAGCGGGGCATCCGGGTCGCCGGTGGGCGGCGGCAGGCGGTGAACAATCGCCTCGAGCACATCGCTGACGCCCTGGCCGGTTTTGGCGCTCACCGGAATGGCGTCGGTGGCATCGAGGCCCACGGCTTTCTCGATCGCTTCCTGGGTGCGCAGGATGTCGGCCGAGGGCAGGTCGATCTTGTTGATGACGGGAATGACTTCGAGGCCGTGATGGATGGCCAGGTAAGCGTTGGCCAGCGTCTGCGCTTCCACGCCCTGGCTCGCGTCGACCACCAGGAGGGCGCCTTCGCACGAGGCCAGCGAACGCGAAACCTCGTAGCTGAAATCCACGTGCCCGGGAGTATCGATCAGGTTGAGCTGGTAGGTATTGCCGTCCTGGGCTTTGTACATCATGCGCACGGCGTGCGCCTTGATGGTGATACCGCGCTCGCGTTCCAGGTCCATGGCGTCCAGGATCTGGGCCTGCATCTCGCGCCCGGTCACCGATCCCGTCAATTCCAGGAGGCGGTCACTGAGCGTCGACTTTCCATGGTCGATGTGGGCGATGATTGCGAAGTTACGTAGAAAACGAGCGTCCATGCAGAGTCGACCATGACGGATTTTGCGCCGTATCCGGCGCGCCCGCCGTGGCGAGCCCCCATGGCATAGCTTATCATCGGCATAGGGTCTTTCTTTCCAATTGCAGGGCCTTATGCCGCCAGCAAGACCGCGGTCCGGATACTCATGAGTTTCATTCGATACCGGTGTTTTGGCTGCGCGGCGATTGTGGTTCTAGTGGCCGGCTGCGGACCTTCCAATCCGGTGAGGCCTTCCGCCAACAGCCAGCCGCAAGCCACGGCGCCAGCTCTCCCTGCTCCTGCTCCGGCGCCCCCGGCGGAGCCTTCTGGACAAGCGCTCCGCGAACACAATGTGCAGCAACTCATCGACCAGGTCGAGAAGGCTTATGCCAACGGCGAAGCTGCCTACCGCAAGGGGCATCTGCCGGAAGCCAAAGCCGAGTTCGATCGCGCCGTCGATCTGATGCTCACCACCGGGCTCGATGTCAAAAACGAACCCAAACTTCAGGACGAGTTCGATCACATCGTCGACCAGGTCAACTCCCTGGAGATGGAAGCGCTCAAGCTGGGCAATGGATTCGCACCCAAGGTCGAGCCATCTCCCGCCGATGTCGCCGCCGACGTGACCTTTGAAACAGTGGACCCCAATGTTGTGGCCAAGGCGCAGACGCAGCTGGCCACGACCAAGTCCGACTTGCCTCTCATGGTCAACGACTACGTAGGCGCGTTCATCAACTTCTTCGCCAATTCGCAGAAGGGCCACAACACCCTGCTGCACTCGTTCCAGCGCTACGGCCGCTACAAGGCCATGATCGAGCGCGTGATGGCCGAAGAAGGCGTGCCCCATGACCTGATCTACCTGGCGGTGGCGGAATCCAGCTTCCAGCCACGCGCCGTGAACGCGAAATCCCGCGCCGGGGGGATGTGGCAATTCATGCCGTATGGCGATTACGGCCTCAAGCGCAATCCTTTTGTCGATGAGCGTTTCGATCCCGAGAAGTCCACCCGGGCCTATGCCCGCTATATGAAATATCTCTACAGCCAGCTGGGCGACTGGTACCTGGCCATGGCAGCCTACGACTGGGGCGCGGGCAACGTGCAGCGCGCGGTGCAGAAGACCGGCTATGCCGATTTCTGGGAGCTCTACAAGCGCCACAACCTGCCGGGCGAGACGCAAAATTATGTTCCCGAAATCCTCGCGGCCATTATTATTGCCAACCATCCTACCCAGTACGGCTTCGATGACATCACCCTCGATCCGCCCATTCTTACCGACACGGTGACCATCAACTATGCCGTGGATCTGCGCCTGGTCTCTGACCTTGTGAATGCGCCGATCGATGAATTGATGGCGTTGAACCCGAGCCTGCTGCGCATGGCGACACCTCCGGACATTGCCTTCGATCTGCATCTCCCGGCCGGAGGAGCAGCCCTGTTTGAGCAGCGCATCACGGGGATTCCGGAAAGCAAGCGGACTGCCTGGCGCTATCACCGCGTAACCGCCGACGACAGCCTGGCCTCGGTGGCGCGCACCTATCACGTCACGGTCGCGGACCTTGCCGATGCCAACCAGATGCGTGAAGACCAAAGCGTGTCGGGCATGGAGGCTCTCGTGGTTCCCGTGGCCCCGGTCGCGGCTCCGTCGCTTCACACGCTGGTCTATACTACCCGGCGCGGGGATACGCTGGTGTCGATCGCGGATCGGTTCGGGGTATCGCTCGACCAGCTGCGACGCTGGAACAAGATTCCGTCGGGCATCAAGGTAGACCCGGGACGCCGCCTGCACGTGGCGGATACGTCATCACCGCACCACACAGCTACGCCTCATCGCCGCGGTTCGAGTGCGTCGCCGACATCGAAGGCGCGTGAAACGCCGTCGAGCACCCGTTCGTCGTCCGCGAAGAGTGCGGCGCATGCGGGATCCAGGCCATCTTCGCAATTCGCCAAGCACGCACAGACCGAAAAGCTTTACGCAAAAAAGCAAAAATAGGAGTGGAGCCTTACTACATACTTGTCTTTTCGTGTGCATTGGCTCAAGCTATTGCTACAATGGCTTCCGCATGCGGAGTCGAGTTATCCGCAGCGACCAATGATGAAGCACAGCGCGAGCCGCTGGAGGCGATGGAATGGATGAAGTATTCAAGATGTACGCGATGAGTGATGGCGAAGAGCATCCCGAGTCCGCCGAAGTTGACGATCACGATGAAGCCTTGGATGACGAGGACGAAGAAGTAGAAACCTCCAGCGTACTCACCTCTTCCGATGACGATGAGGGCGTACCTGAAGAGACCTCCGTTGTCATTACCGAGACTCCCAAACCCAAGCCTGCGAAAAAGGCTCCCGCTAAAAAGGCAGCCAAGGCTCCGGCCAAGAAGGCAGAGGCCCCCAAAGCTGTGGCCCCCAAAGCCGTGAAGAAGTCCGCCGCAAAGAAGAGCAAGGCCGGCGCGAAGGGCGGAAAGACCGCAGCCAAGAAGGCTCCGGCCAAGAAAAGCGCCAAAACCACACAAAGAGGTAAAAAGTTGGCAGTTAAAAAGGCAGCAAAGAAGGCGCCTGCCAAGAAGGCAGCGAAGAAGGCAGCGAAGAAATCTACTGCGAAGAAGGCTCCGGCGAAGAAGGCAGCCAGGAAGGCTCCTGCCAAGAAAGCCGCCGCTAAGAAGAAGAAAAAATAACCCGGCAACCGTACAATCAAGGCAAGCAAAAAAGCCCGGCATTGCGCCGGGCTTTTTTGCGACTGTTCATCGGATTCTCGGGGAACCGAATATTCGCCCCGACCGAAAACGGACAACTGTGGACTGACAACTGTGGACTGTGAACTACGAACTGTGAACCGGCCCCTTGTACAGTATTTCCAATGAGCTCTGCTTATTTTGACCAGGTCTCTGAGGCTTCTGACTTCCTGGGCGCCAGGCTTGGCGGGCCCGGTCCGCGCCTGGGCATCGTGCTCGGTTCCGGCCTTGGCGCTGTCGCTGACTCGGTTGCGGGACCCGTGACTGTCCCATATTCAGACATTCCTCACTTTCCTCAATCGACCGTTGAAGGCCATTCCGGCCGCATTGTGGCGGGGACACTGGGCGGCGTTCGGGTGATTGTGATGCAGGGGAGGGTGCACTATTACGAGGGCTACACCCCCGCGCAGGTTACGTTTCCCATGCGCGTGCTGGGCGCGCTGGGATTGCGCGCGGTGATCCTGACCAACGCAGCCGGCGGCATCCAGGCCGGCTACAGCATCGGGCAGCTTGTGGCGCTTTCCGATCACATCAACTTCATGGGGTGGAATCCGCTCACCGGCCCCAATGAGCCGCGCTTTGCGGGCATTCCGGGAGCGGGGCTGCGCTTCTTCGACATGACCGAGGCCTACTCGAGGCGCCTGCGCGCACTGGCGGCGGAAGCCGCGGCCGCCGAAGGGATAGAGCTTTCGGAAGGCGTGTATCTCGCCACGCCCGGCCCCAGCTTCGAAACGCCCGCAGAGATCCGCGCGTTCCGCACGCTGGGCGCTACGCTGGTGGGCATGTCCACGGTTCCGGAGACGATCGTTGCCCGTCACATGGGCATCGAGGTGTTGGGGATTTCGTGCGTAACCAACCTCGCCGCCGGGCTGAGCGAAAAACCGTTGAGCCATGCGGAGGTTTTCGAGGCGGGCCGCCAGGTGGAACACAGGCTGGCCGCGCTGATCCTGCGGCTGGCGCCGTCCATTGCCGCGACGTTCCCGGGGGAAGCATCATCGTGACCGATTCGCCGCCTTCGCCAATCGTGGTGCTGGGAATTGCCGGTTGCTCCGGCTCGGGCAAGACCACGCTGGCCGGGGAACTGGCGCGCACCCTCGGCGGCGTGCATTTTCCGTTAGATCATTACTATCTCGACCTCGGCCATCTTCCCTTCGAAGAACGCATCCGGCAGAATTTCGACGATCCCGACCTTATCGAAAGTCCGTTGCTGGCCGCGCATGTGGCGGCCCTGGCCCGCGGCGAAGCGATCGAGCGGCCTGTGTATGATTTCGCGACCTACACGCGGGTTCCCAACCAGGCGGAGAGGGTAAGCGCCGCGCAGTTCCTGATCGTGGAGGGCCTGTTCGCGCTGGTCTATCCGGCCATGTTGCCGCTCTACCAGTTGCGCGTGTATGTCGATACCCCGGACGAGGTCTGCTTCGAGCGCCGGGTGCGGCGCGACGTGGAAGAGCGCGGGCGCACGCTGGAGTCGGTGCGCAGGCAGTATGAAGCCACGGTCCGGCCGGCGGCCGAGCAGTGCATCCGCCCTTCGGCTGCCAATGCCGATCTGATCGTCGACGGCACGGGCGCGCTGGACTGGAAAGTGGAGCGGGTTCTGAACGAAATGCGCGCGCGCGGACTGCTGCGGAGCAGTGCCGGCTGACCGGTTGCCAGGCTTTTCTAATGACCCCGGTACAAAAGTTTCACGGTACGTTCAATCCGGTTTGCATCTATTTGCGTACAGTGGATATGAGAGACCCGATGCAAACCCTGAACACAATCAAGCGAAATGCCGCGGTGTACCTCCGCCAGGGCATTTCGCCGCGGCGCCTGGCGCTTACGCTGGCGCTGGGGTTTGCGGTGGGTTGCATTCCGGTGGTTGGCCTTCCGACAGCTCTATGCGTGGTGATTGCGTTGGCCTTCCGGCTGAACCAGCCTGCGATTCAGGCTGCCAATTACCTCGCCATGCCGTTCCAGGCGTTGCTGATTGTGCCGCTGGTACGGCTTGGCGCAAAGATGTTCCCGATGGCGGCGCGGCAGTCTCCCGATCTTTCGGCGTTGCTGCATTCGCCGGCGCAGCTGTTCGCGCACTCGCCGCAACTGGCGCTCCGGTTCGGCGGCATGGCGGGCCAGGCGCTGCTAGCATGGCTGATGCTTGCGGTGCCGGTAGTCGTGCTGCTCACGCCCACACTGACCGTGTTGTTGCGGCGCGTGCCCGCGGTGGCCTCTCCGGAATCGGGCGACTGAATACCGAGAACCGCTGACACCTCAAATCCAAAACGTCATTCCTCCCGCAACGTCGTCGCGGGATCGATGCGGGCGATGCGCAGAGTCGGCGCGATGGTGGCGACGAGCGCGATAACGGCCAGGGTCACCAGCACAGCGACCATCGTCGGGACATCGTAAACTCCCACTCCGTAAAGGACGCTGCGCATCACGCGCAGAGCGATGGCGCAAAGGACGAGCCCGATCAGCAGCCCGGCTCCGGACGCGCGCAGCCCCGGCGCTCCCACTTGCGCCATGGCCTGGCGCACGGTTGAGCCGAGGGCCATCCGGATGCCGATTTCGCGGGTCCGCTGCGCCACCATGTTGGCCACCAGGGCAAAGATCCCCACTGCGCTCAACAGCAGGGCCAGACCCGCCATGGCGCTGAGTAAAGCGACCTCGATACGCTGGGTGGCGAGCGTCTCCGCCTGCAGGTCGTTCATGCTGTAGAAGCCGGAGAAAGGAAGCCCCGGATCGGCGGAGGAGAGCGCGCGCTGCATCTGCGCGGTCAGCCCTTCGATGGGGGCGGCGGTGCGCACGATCCAACTGGGCTGGAACCACACGTGGACCATGCTGAGGGTTTGCACGCCCAACTGCGTGGCGGGAATGTACATGGTCTCCTCGCTCTGCAAAGGGGCAGTCGGATTCATGCCGGAAGAGAGCTGCGTATCGGCAACCACTCCGACGATCATGGTGCCGGTATCAACGGTGCGGCCCACGGGGTTCTCGCCGGGAAAATACTTCTCGGCGAAGGTCCTATTGACGATGGCGACCTGCTGCGAATCGGACCGGTCGGCGGCGGTGAAATCGCGCCCCGCCTGGAAGGGCATTTCGAGGGTAGCGAAGTAGCCCGGAGTCACGTAGACCACGTCGGTGCCCACCATCTTGCCGGCAAGCGGGCCGTTGTGGAGCACGACTCCCTCGTTCAGTACCCGCTCAAACGGCAGCGAAAGGCCCATGGCCGCATTGCGCACGCCGGGAATGCGCTGCATGGCGGCAACGCTCGCGGTCAGCAACTGCTGGAACGTGGCCGGGTCGTGATAGCGCGCGTCGTCGAGCGAGGCCTTGGCGGCCATCACTCCGTTGGGATTGAACCCAGGCGGCAAGGTTTGCAGGTGGATCAGGGTGCGGATCAGCAGGCCCGAACCCGCCAGCAGCAGAACTGTCAGCGCCACTTCGCCGGCGATCAGCACCTGGCGGACTCGCAGTCGCTCGCCCCCTGCTCCCGAGCGGCTGGCGATGGAGGAACGCAGATCCACCCGCCGCACCGCCAGAACGGGCAGCACACCGAATAACACGGCGGTCAACACCGAGAGCCCCAGCGTGAATCCCAGAACCCGCAGGTCAAGCGGCACGGTGGCCACAGGCAGATAGTTTTTCGGCAACAGCGAGAGCAGTCCGCGCAATGCCGCGAAACCCACACCCACCCCCGCCGCTCCACCGACGATTCCGAGCAGCAGGCTTTCGATCCAGAACTGTTTCTGGATTTGCCAGTGCGAAGCGCCCAGCGCCAGCCGGGTGGCGACCTCCGACATTCGGCGCACCATGCGCACCACCGCCAGCCCGGCGAGATTGGCGCAGGCGATCAGCAGGATGAACCCGGCCGCCGCCATCAAAGAGAGCGCCTTGGGCCGGAGTTCCGATGTCTGCCCCTGCTGCAGCGGAACGAAGTAGTACTCGTAGCGGTCGCCGGGGTTGTGCTGTTCCATCCGGGTGATGTGCTCTGCCCACGCCCGGCTCAGTTCGGCAGTGGCCTGCGTCCAGGTGGCCCCGTCGCGCAGGCGCACAATCCCGTCGTAGTTGGTGCCGGAGCCCTCTCCATCGCGGCGCGGCTGAAGGGCGGTATAGATATCGGCATTGAGCGGCGTGCGGACTCCCTCGGGCAGGACGCCGATGACCGTATAGGATTCGCCTTTAAGGCGGATGGCGCGGCCCACCAGGTCGCGGTCGCCGCCAAACGTATTCCGCCAGAACGCGTAGCTGAGGATGGCCGTCCTGGGGCCGTGGGGCAGGTCTTCAGTCTCCGTGAAGTTGCGCCCCAGCATGGGATGCACCTCCAGCACATCGAGATAGTGCGCCGAGATGCGTCCCTGGTGGACGTACTCGACCCGCTCGCCCGCCTGCAGATTCACTCCCGAGGTTCCGCCGCTCGACAGCGCGGAGATCAGCGACGGCACATTGTCGCGAAGCAATTCCCACTGCGCCCCGTCGAGGTTGTGCGCCTCATCCGAGGGCTTGGCTCCCTGCACCCGGAGGAACATCGTTCCCATCCGTTCGGGATGCGCATAGGGCAGCTTCTTGAGCAGCAGCGCATTCACAATGGAGAAGATGGCGGTGTTGGCGCCGATGGCCAGCGCGAGGGTGAAGACGACGGTCAGCGCGAAGCCCGGATTGCGGCTCAACTGGCGCACGGCAAAAGCGAGATTCTGACGGAAATTGCCCATCGGGAAAGCCTCACTGGAACCTTACCAAGACAGGAAGGAAAAATGCGAACCGACTCTCCGTGATTCTGGAAAGCATGCCGAACTCCAAAGCGGGGCGGGATCGCGAGGGCGGGTAGATCCAGCCGGTGCAAGGATTGCCCCAAACGCGTGCGCCGGGCTGGGCAGGCGCGCGTCGAATCTGTTGTTCGCTTCCGGACAGCCCCGTTCCCAGCCGGACAGGGGGCCCAGGCAAACGTGCCGCCCGATGTGGCAACCTAGAACTCTGGAGGACTTTTTCCCCGTCATGTCAGTCAATTCGCAAGTCGATCCGATGGCCGCGGTTTCGGTGTGCAACGAACTCCACGTATGGGAATGCAACGGCGCGCAGACCGCAGAGGCGGTTTCCGGCTGGGTGAGCGGCCGGCTGGCCGCGCACGAAGCGGCCCTGGCCGCGCTGCTCGCCATTGATGTGCCGCGCACGCCGGAAAATACGCTGCGTCTCTACGATGCGGCTCTGGAGCAGCTCAGCCTGGCCGGCGCCCAGGCGGGTGTTCTCAACTCCGTCGCCGCCGACAAGGGGGTTCGCGACCAGGCTCAGCTTGAGGCGCAGCGGGTGGCCATGGCCGGGTCGGCCCTGAGCCTGAACCGGGCCGTGTACGACGCACTGGCGGCGATGCGCATCGACCACTGCAACGCGGCGACCACCCACTACGTGCAGCGCACGCTGCTCAGTTATCGCCTGGCCGGCGTCGATAAGGATGAGGAAACCCGCGCGCACATCCAAAAGCTGCATGAGAAAGCCACGCAGCTCTCACTGCAGTTCAGCCGCAACATCCAGGAAGGCGGGAAGACCATCACGGCGACGCCCGCGGAACTCGAGGGGCTGCCCCAGGACTACATCGACCGTCATCCTCCCAATGCCGACGGTCAGATCACGCTCACCACCGACCAGCCCGACATGCAGCCGGTAATGACGTTCGCCTCCAACGCCGCCCTGCGCCAGCGCATGTTTCTCGCCTATCACACGCGCGCCTGGCCGGCCAACAAGCAGATCCTGGGGCAATTGCTCGCCGTCCGCCAGGAAATCGCCACGGTGCTGGGATTTCGAAGCTGGGCCGATCTGGCCACTGCCGACCAGATGATGGGCTCGGCTGCCAACGTGCGCAAGTTCCTTACCAAATTGGATGAGTCCAGCCGCGATGGTGCGGCGCGCGAGGTGGAGCAGGTAGTCAAGTTCGTGCGCCAGCGCGATCCCGCCCTACAGTCCATTGACATGGCCAGCCGCGGCTACTGGTACGAGCAGTTCCGCCGCTCGGCTTATGACTTCGATTCCCAGTCGGTGCGCCCTTATTTCCCCTATGCGAAGGTCGAAGCCGGCGTGCTCGACACTGCCGCGCGTTTGTTCAAGGTCGAGTTTCGGCCTTCGTCCGCGGCCGCCTGGGACAAGGCAGTCTCCACCTTCGAGGTCCACGAGGGCGGAAAGCTGGTGGGACGCTTCTATCTCGACATGCATCCCCGCGAAGGCAAGGACAAGTGGTTCTCGGCCCACCCGGTGGTGACCGGGGTTCGCGGCCGCTACCTGCCCGAAGCGGCGCTCATCTGCAATTTCCCCGGCGGCGAGGCCGGCGACCCGGGCCTGATGCAATACAACGACGTGGTGACTTTTTTCCATGAGTTCGGCCACTTGATGCATGCCATTCTCGGCGGGCAGACCGAGTGGGCCGGCATTTCCGGCTTCGCCACCGAGGGCGACTTCATTGAAGTGCCGTCGCAGATGCTCGAAGAATTCTTCCGCGACGAAAAACTGCTGCAGTCCTTCGCGAAGCACTATCAGACAGGAGAAACACTCCCGTCCGAAACTATTAAAAAAATGAAGAAGGCAGGAGCGTTCGGGCGCGCCGACGGAATGCGTACGCAGCTCTACTACACGACGCTCTCGCTCGATCTCCATGACCAGGACCCGGCGCAGATCGATCTCGACCGCAGCATCAAGGAGTTGTACGAGCGCTTCCAGCCCTGGAAATGGATCGACGGCAACCGCATGTACGCGAGCTTTGGCCACCTGACCGGGTACTCGTCGAATTACTACACGTACGCCTTCGACAAGGTGATTGCGCTGGACTTCTTCGGCCAGTTCGATCCGGCCGATCTGCTGGGCGGCGAGGCTGGCGCGAAATACCGCCGAACGGTGCTCGAGCAGGGCGGCTCGAAGCCGGGGCGCGAAATGGTGCGCGACTTCCTGGGACGCGACGAGGAATTCGCCGCATTCACGCGATGGCTGAATGAGGAGTTTGAGGGAGAGGCGCGGCTAGCTACTAGCTTCTAGCTTTTAGCTTCTAGCTTTTAGCTCTTAGCTCTTAGCTCTTAGCTCTTAGCTCTTAGCTCTTAGCTCTTAGCTCTTAGCTTCTTAGCTTCTGGGATGCTTCGCGCCCCATCCTTGCGAGTTTTTTCTGTCGCAAGGGTGGGAAGCCACGAACTCTCATGCTTCTCAGTCGTTTTTTTTCGCGTACGGGATGAAAATCTCATATGCGATCATGTCTCTGTCCCCGGGAGGTCCCATGTCCCAGTACCACGTCGCCCAGGTCAACATCGGACGCATTCGCGCCGAGCTTACCGATCCGATCATGGCGGGGTTCATGAACCGTCTTGATGAAATCAACGCGCTGGCCGATGCGAGCCCGGGATTCGTCTGGCGGCTCAAGACCGAAGAGAACAACGCGACCTATTTCCGTCCCTTCAACGACGAGCGCACGCTGCTGAACATGTCAGTTTGGAAAGATATCGATTCGCTGCGCCAGTATGTGTATCAAACCGCGCATCGGGAAGTGTTGCGGCAACGGCAGGCGTGGTTTGAGAAATTCGAGGGAGCGTTCATGGCGCTTTGGTGGGTGCCGGCCGGCCACATTCCGGGCATCGACGAGGCCAAGCGCCGGCTCGCCCATCTCGAGACGCACGGACCCACGCAGTTTGCGTTCACCTTCAAAGCAATCTTTGAACCTGACGAGGAATTTCAACGGGGCATCGACTGGGCGTCCTTCCGTCCCTGTCCCGCGACTTAGGCTGAAAACTGACAACTGAAATCCGCCGCCATGAATACTTCCGATTTTCGACGCATCGCGCTCAGCCTGGAAGGCGCAGAAGAAAGCTCGCACATGGGCTCGCCGGATTTCCGCGTCGGAGGGAGGATCTTCGCGACACTCGCCGCGCAGGCGCAGGGGTACGGCAACCTGATGCTATCGCCGGAGCAGCAGGCTGCGTTTGTTGCCGAGGCGCCCGATGTCTTCATCCCGATCCCCGGAGGATGGGGCCGCAACGGGGCCACGCATTTGCAACTGGCCGCGGCCAACGAAGACCTGGTCTTCGGCGCTCTGCAGACCGCATGGAAGCTGCGCCTCGAAAAGAACCGCACCGCCCGCAAGCCGCGGCCCGCGGCCAAACCGAAAAAGACCGCATCCCCGCGATAGCCGTCTCATCTTAGGTGCAAGAGAAGTACAGCAGGAGGGCAGTGTGAAGGTTGGCGTTCTTGGATCTGGAATCGTAGCGACAACGCTGGCGAGCGGATTTCTGAAGCATGGGCACGAAGTGACACTGGGCTCGCGAACCCCGGAGAAACTGAAGGACTGGGCGGCGGCGAATTCCAGTGGAAAGACCGGCACATTTGCGTCAGCGGCCGAGTTCGGTGAAGTGCTGGTGCTGGCAGTGAAGGGCCCCGCGGCATCGGAAGCGCTTCAACTCGCCGGAGAAGCGAACCTGGCCGGCAAGGTTGTCATTGACACGTGCAACCCGATCGCCGACGCTCCGCCCACCAACGGCGTACTCCAGTTTTTCACCAGCGTGAACGAATCCCTGATGGAGCAGTTGCAGCGCGAGTTTGCAGGGGCGCACCTGGTGAAGGCGTTCAACTCGGTAGGCTCGGCGTTTATGGTCGATCCGCAATTCGACGGCGGCAAGCCGACCATGTTCCTCTGCGGCAACGACGATGGCGCGAAGAAAACCGTCACCGGCATTCTCGATCAGTTCGGTTGGGAGACGGCCGACATGGGCGGCGCCGCATCGGCCCGCGCCATCGAGCCATTGTGCATGTTGTGGTGTCTCCCCGGCTTCCTGCGCAACGAGTGGACGCACGCTTTCAAACTTCTGAAGAAGTAAGGGTCGCTCGGGGTCGTGGGCTATGATTGTCGAGCGATGGCAGGCACAGAAGACTTTCGAGGAAGATGGGCGCTGATCACGGGAGCGAGCGCTGGAATTGGCGTTGCGCTGGCGCGCGAACTGGCGCGGCGGGGAGCGAAGGTGATTCTCACCGCGCGGCGCAAAGACCGGCTTGAAGCGGTGGAGGCCGGACTCGCCGGCAAGGGCGCCGAGGTTCGCACCGTGGTTGCCGATCTGAACGACCCCGCTGCGCCGCAGCAAATTTACGATGCCACCGAGGGCGCGGGCCTGGCCGTCGATGTCCTCATCCTCAACGCGGGGCTGGGCCAGTTCGGCGCGTTCACGGAGAGCTCCGTCGAGCAGGAATTGAGCCAGGTGCGCGTGAATTGCGAAGCCGTGGTGCACATGGCGCGGCTCTTCGTCCCGCGCATGGTGGAGCGGCGTCGCGGCTGGGCGCTGATCACCGCATCGACTGCGAGTTTTCAGCCGCTCCCTTACTTCTCAACGTATGCGGCGACCAAGGCCTTCGACCGATTTTTCGCGGTGGGCCTGGCTTACGAGGTGGCGCGATTCGGGGTCAAGGTGACCGCGCTCTGTCCGGGGACAACCGAATCGGAATTCTTCGACGTGGCCAAAGCCGGAGTTATGCGGCGCGGGATGCAGTCAGCCGAGGACGTCGCTCGTATTGGAATCAGTGCCCTGTCACGCGGCAGGCGCACCGTGATTCCCAACCTGACAGGCAGATCGACCGCATTTGCGGCGCGCCTGTTCTCCACGGGATTGATCGCCTATTTCGTTGAGAAGTTCGCCCGTCCTAAATCGAGGCAGTCCTGAGTGGGCGCTAATACTTGTCTGCCGTCGGTGCGCTGAACAACGCAATCCGTTCCGATCCCATCTCATTTCTACAGTGCGTCACCGAGGACGCCAGGAGATGGATCCATGAGAACGGGAAAGTCAGGTTTTAGATTGGTGCTGAGCTCGACTCTTCTATTGGCGGGCGCACTGGCGTTTTCGGGCTGCAACAAGTCTTATCCCGATGAGAAGGCTGCTGTCGATCAGGCATTGACGAGCAGCGATTTTGGCACGGTGGACGTCTCCCAGGATCGAGATAAAGGCGTTATTACGCTGAAGGGGAATGTCGCCCTGCCGGGAGACAAAGACCGGGCCCAAAAGATCGCGCAGCGCGCCGCTCCCGACTACACCATTGCCAATGAAATCGGGGTCCGGCCGGCGACAGTAGCCGATGCCGCAGGCGCCGACGCTAAACTTGATTCGGCCATCGAGGACAACTTCAAGGCAAGCATCAAGTCGCATGAGAATCTGAACGATCAGAGCATCAGCGGTTCCGCCAAGAACGGCACCCTGGTTCTGAAAGGCAGCGTAAAAACGTCGCAGCAGAAAGCGGAAGCCGAGACGTTGGCCAAGCAGGTGCCCAACGTTCAGCAGGTCGTAAATGAACTGCAGGTGAAGTCCGGCAAGCACTCGACGCCGAGTTCGTAGTTAGAACGCGCCCCGCGAGTTACTGCTCCGCCCACCCTTGTGAAACGAAGCGCGGAAGTGGGCGTTTTCGCGTTCAAATTGCATGAAATTCCGATTGCGCGAAGGCGCGCCGGCATTGGATGATGGCAAGGGTCGAAGATGTTTTGCACGGAGGTTCGGATCCTTGCCTAAGTTCGTAATCGAGCGTGAAATTCCTGGTGTCGGCAATCTGCCGACGGAAACCCTCAAAGCTATCTCGCAGAAATCCTGCGGAGTCATTCGCGAGATAGGTCCGCAGATTCAATGGGTAGAAAGCTTCGTGACCGACGACAAGATCTACTGCGTCTACATCGCGCCCGATGAAGCTACGGTGAAGCAGCACGCCGAGATGGGCGGGTTTCCCGCCAACACGATCTCCCGGATCCGCACCATGATCGATCCCACCACGAGCGAGTAAGCAGACAACGACCGCTGCGGCTTTCTAAGGATGGTTGTCTGGATCAGCCTTGCCCCACATGCAGTTATAGGCGGAATTCTCATGAAGATCTTTGGCGTGATTCTGATTCTGGCGGGGATACTTGCGCTGGCTTATGGCGGCTTTACCTACACCACGCACAAGCGGGCCGTGGACATGGGACCGTTGCAGATCGAAACGAAGACCCGGCACCGGGTCTTCCTCCCGCCGGTGCTTGGAATATGCGGGATCGTGCTTGGGGGGGCATTGGTGTTTGCAGGGAGTTCAAAAAATCACTGATTTTTGTGCGAGCTTTGGCAATGCTCCAAGGCTTCTGTTTGCTATGGAACCTGCAAACGCGTATAGATATAGACAAGGGAAAGTGGCAAGAAATTTGCTAAAGGCCGCTTTCTCATGTGAGGTGCGTCTTCAGCAGTGACGGAAACTCACTGACGCTCGACGTTCCACCATCGGGGACTTCCGTGTGGCGGGCTGTGGCTCGCGTACTTCGAAGTCCCATGGACGCATCGAGTTGTGCTTTGCTTCCCTCCGATTGTGCCCTTTGCGGCTCCCCCCTGCCGCTTCTCTCGCCTGTTCCAATTTGCGAAACGTGCTGGACCGAGTTTCCGATCCAGAAGGGTCCCGTCTGCCCGCGTTGCGGCGATTTGCTGGACATCCAGGACCCGGCCGTGAATCGATGCCGCGCGTGCCGCCTGGCTCCCCCTCCCTTTGTGCGCGCGGTTTCGTACGGGCCCTACGAGGGGCGGATGCGTGAAGCGATTCATGCTTTGAAATATGACCGTCTGCTTGGGGCGGCCCGCCGGATGGGTGCGATGCTGGCCGTGGCGATTGCCCAATTGGCTGCAGACGCGCCGGCCGGGGTCCTTGTGATTCCGGTGCCGCTGCACAGGTCAAAATATTCCCAGCGAGGCTTTAACCAGGCCCGTATGCTTGCCAGCCATGCCATTCGAGTCCTGCGGACCACGCATCCGGGGTGGCAGTTGCGACTTGCAGCGAAAGCGGTCATCCGGCAGCGTCCCACCGAGAGCCAGGCGGGCCTGACCACGCGACAGCGGCGCCTGAACGTTCGCGGAGCATTTCTAGTGTCGGCTCCGGGAGCGGTGACGGCCAGAAATGTGCTGGTGATCGACGACATTTTCACCACCGGGGCGACGGCGCGGTCGGTTTCGCGGGCCCTGTTAGGGGCCGGGGCGGCAAATGTGTGGGTTGCGACCCTGGCACGGGCGCGGCGGGCCTTTGATTACCGGGGCAATCCCGACGAAGTCTATTCAGGCAGGGGATTGGCGCGGAGCGAAGTCAAAAGACAACTGGGGGAGGAAGATTCTGCCGCGGAGTTGGAGACGGCGACCCTGCACGAGACAGAAAGCCAACCATCTTTTTGACCGGGGGGAAGAGATGTCGCTGGGAAAAGCCATGATTCACGCACGCAAGCAGAAGTCGATTGCCCGATCAGCGGCGCACGCCGGCGAAATCGCCGTCGTGCAGTCCAATCACATTCTGCAGATGCCGGTGCTGGTGCTGAATGCGTCCTACGAGCCCATCAACATCTGCGGAGCACGGCGGGCGCTGGTGCTAGTGCTGAAGGGGATAGCGCGCACGGAGGAGGAGCATGGCCTGACGCTTCATGCCCAGCGGAGCCTGATTGCCATGCCGTCGGTAATTCGGCTGCTCGAATACAGGCGAATTCCCCACCAGACCCGGGCACTCTCGCGGAAGAACATTCTTTTGCGCGATCGCAATACTTGCCAATATTGCGGCGAGGTTTTCGCGCCGGGCGAACTGACACTGGACCATGTAATTCCCCGCTCGCGGGGAGGCAATTCCACCTGGGAAAATCTTGTGGCCTGCTGCCACGGATGCAATCGCCGCAAGGGCAACCGCATGCTGAGCGAGCTCGATGACATGATTCTGATGCGGGAGCCGCGGCCTTTCTCGCTGCACACGAGCCGGCAGATTATGCGGATGCTCGGCCGGGGGGATGACCGCTGGCGGAAATATCTCTTCTATTAATTTGTTGCCCGATAAAAGGCGCCAGACAAAAAAGCGCCCCTCGGTGGTTGTGCCTGGATTGATCCAGGTCTAGCCTACGGAGGGGCGAGGAGCCGCAATCACATGGAAGCGGTCACAGATCTGAGTACCGCTCAGCAATTGCTTGCTGGGTGGGACACGATCTGAAACTACTTCCTTGGACCGAGATGACTATATTTTGATCGCAGCGGCTTAAAAAGGTTCTATCGGGTACCATTGCCCAGGGATGCCCAGTAAACCATTTGAATCCAGCGGGTTTAATCAAGCGTGGACAAGTAATTTACGTCCACGTATCATACGCGTTGCGCACCCGACTTGGACTTGATCGGGCCGGAGCCTGAGTTCCCGTGTCGGTCTTGGGGTGAATCCACACCAATCGAGCGTATCCTCTGCCGCAACTGAGGGAACATTTCGCATTAGCAAGTTCCGGTGGCCGCTTTCGCGGCGATCTTCGCTGAAGGTTTGACGAGAATGCCGGTTTCACCCAAGAGTCCGCAGGAAGCGATTGAGCCAGGTTCCCTGGTAGATGCCCCCAAGATCCGGGAGCAGCTCGGGCGCCTTCTGACGCATCCTCTTTTTTCCAATAGCAAACGGTATCCTGCCCTCCTGGCCTATACGGTGGAGCAGACGCTGCTGGGCAATGGTGCCGAGCTTAAGGAGCGGAGCATCGCGGTGGAGGTTTTCGGCAGAGCGCCCACTTACGATGCGAATGCGGATCCAGTGGTGCGCATCACAGCCGGGGAAGTGCGGAAGCGCCTGACTCAGTACTACTATGACCCGTCGCACCGAAGTGAACCGGTGATCGAGCTTCCGATAGGGTCGTATGTTCCCGTGTTTCGCGGGCCGGAGCGCCTGGCCGTGGTGGAGCCTGAGGTCGGAGCAGGGATTTCAGAGGAAGCGCCAGCTGCTGCCGCCGAGCGTCCGCCATCCGGACGGACTCGGAATACCTCATTGCTGTGGTGGACGGGCGCGGGGATGGTGGTCCTGGTGGTTGCGGCGGCGGTGGCGGGGTGGGTTGGCGGACGCCGATACCGCGAGGAGCCTCCTCCGCCATCGAATGTCGATCGCTTCTGGGCGCCGGTCACGGGCAGCCTGAATCCGACCACGTTTTGCCTGGGGGAGCCGGCCAAGAACATCGATCTCGACGCCGTGAACTCCTACGATGCGCCGGTGGTGAGCGAAAGCAAACCGGAGCCGCTCTACTTTCGGCTGCACTATTCGGGGCACCTGGCACTGGCCGACGTGATCACGCTTACGCGGACGGTGGCGGCACTGGCGTCGCGGCATAAGAACTTCCGGGTGGTTCCGGCGTCGGAAGCCAGCTTTTCGCAGCTGCGCGAGGGGCCGGTGGTTCTGGTGGGTGCGTTCGACAATATATGGACGCTGCGGGTTACGCAGAAACTTCGGTTCGGGTTCGAGTCGAAGGATGGGGTGGCTCTGTTGGTGGATCGGAAGAGCCAGAAGGAGACCACATGGGCGACGGCGTGGGATCTTCCCTATCAAAAACTCTCGCGGGATTACGCGATAGTGGCGCGAATTCATGACAATACGACCGGGCAGCCGGTGATCATCGCGGCGGGCATCTCGGAAGAAGGCACGGAAGCCGCCGGGGAGATTTTGTACAACCCTGTTTACCTCGAGACGCTGCTGGCCAAGGCGCCCAAGAACTGGGACCAGCTGAATATGGAAGCGGTGATCGAGACGCAGGTCATCGAGGGCCATCCCGGCCCGCCGAGTATTCTCGCGCTCGAGACGTGGTAAACCGGCGTCCCAAGCCAGTCACAACAACCATTTGAGTCGGTGCGGGGTTTTGACCTACCCCATCGTAAGTCCTTTATTTGCAACATTTTGAAATGACGTTTTTGACCTGGCACCCCGCCTATCTCTATGATTTTGAACGGGTTAAATAGCATTTTATGGCTCGGGCCGTAAATTTTTTTTTGTGCAATAAGGCTACGGATGCGCCGGGGAGATGCCTGACCCCCTCGACCCCACGGTAAGTGGAATGCCCGGAATCTTCAGCAGGTCTTCATTGTGCTCCATGTGCGGGTAATTATGTGCAAACTGCCCGAGTGCGTCCGCGAAGTCCCGGAAGGGATTGCGATTCTGGCAGTTATGAGGATGGACCGCCTCATAAAAGATTCGCTTGACTGTGCTTACTCTATTATGTAGAGTACTCTACGTACCAAGGGATTCGGGCGGGCGAGGGAATCTCGACACGGAGGCGAGCGGATGACGAGCTGGTTGACTGAATCGGGATCTCGGATGCATTCAGCGAGGCAAACCGCGGCTGCAGCGGCGATGGTGTTTTTGACCCTTGCAGCTTTCGCGCAGGAACTGCCGGCCGGGCCGGAAGTTCAACGCGAAGCCATGCGCAAGTTGGGTTTCCTGGCCGGACATTGGTCGGGGCCGGTCGCCATTGTGCGGGGACCAGGCGAGCCGCTTCGTCTGACCCAGACCGAAACCGTGGAGTACAAGCTGGGCGGGCTGGTGTTGCTGATCGAGGGGAAGAGCGTTGGCGGGGATGGCAAGACGCAGTTCGAGGCGCTGGCCACCGTTGCGTACGAGGATGCGACCCATTCCTATCGCATACGCGCCTATAACGGCGGGCACTATCTCGATACGGAACTGTCGGTGGCCGGCGATGGGTTCTCCTGGGGATTTTCGGCTGGGCCGGCACGGATTGTGAACAGGATGCACCTGACCGGCAAGGGGCAATGGCAGGAAACCACCGAAGTCACGATGGGCGACCATCCCGCGCAAAAGAGTGTGGACATGCTGCTCGAGCGACAGCCATGATGCCAGCCCGATCTCGCATCGGGGTTGCCGCCCGAAGCGACAGGGAAGCGTCTGGAGAATTGAGATGGGTGGTCTCCGACCCTTTCGATCGAAGAAATCGAAAGGATGGGACACGGGAGGTTGGTTTCTGATTAGCCGAACACCGGAGATCCCGATCCAGCGATGGATGAAACGGCCCTTTTCTGTTTTGTGCTTTTAGCGAGTCAGCGTCGCTTCGCGACGTAGCGAGTCAGCAAGTCAGCGGGTTCCGTGCCTTCGCCGGGGCTTGTTTACTTTTGTCAGCAGGAAAGACGAACACGCGGGATAGGGATTTGGAAAAGGAGCATTGCGATGCAGGAAGAGACGAGCGAACGGGATTTGAAGGAACGGCTGGCGCTGATTGAAAGCATGATTGCCGAGGGGCGGCGGAGAACGGAAAGCTGGGGCTGGACGTTTTTGCTGTGGGGGGTGGCCTACTACGTGGCGATTGCGTGGGCCACGTGGGGTCAGCATTTTGCCGTCTGGGGCAGCAGTGCGTTGGCGTGGCCGGTGACGATGATCTTGGCATGTGTGCTGACGATGGCGATCGGGATCCGAAAGGGCAAAGGGCAGCCGGAAACCACCGCGGGGCGTGCGATCTTCTCGATCTGGGTGGCGTTGGGCATCTCGATGCTGGTGGTGTTTCCGGCGCTTGCGCTGGCCGGAAAACTCGACCCGCACGTTTTTGTCGCCCTGGTGGCGGCCATGCTCGGCGCTGCGAATGGTGGATCCGCCATCCTTCTCCGGTGGAAGGCACAATTTGGCTGCGCGGTGGTCTGGTGGACCACTTCGGCCGCGGCATGCTTCGGCTCGGATGCCCAGCTTCTGGGAGTGTTCCTCACAGCGATTTTTCTGTGCCAGATCGTGTTCGGCATTTACGCGATGATCCAGGAGTCCCGTCGGCGCAAACAGGGCGGGGTGGTGCATGCCTGAGCTGCCGGACTTGAATCCCGTGATCCACGGGAAGCTGCGCCTGGCCTGTCTCTCGCTGCTGACGACGGTGGAGGAGGCGGAGTTCACATGGCTGCGCGCGCGAACGGGGTCGACCGACGGCAACCTGGGCGCGCAGCTAGCGAAGCTGGAAGAGGCGGGATATGTGGCCGTGGAAAAGAAGTTTGTGGAGCGCAAGCCGCAGACGCTTTATCGCATGACGGATGCGGGACGGAAGGCGCTGACGGAATATGTGCAGGCGCTGAAGCAGCTGCTGGGGGCTTCGATCGAGAGTTAACTACTGGCGGTCTGGCGGACCGGTGGCTTCCGTTTCGCGGCTCATCCCTCCGCGGCGTCGGCAGGAGCCTGCGAGCTGCGCGCGGGTGGCGCGATATGCAAAATGCGAAAGATTTCGATGGGGATGTAGGAACGCGCCGGGAAACGTCGCCTATATGCCTGGAGCGAGATAACTCAACCCTCGCTTACATCGATGACCAGGAGGGCAACATGCCCATTCACACAAGTTTTGCGGTTCATACGAAGAACCAGGCTCTGGCAGCCCTGGTGAATACGTGGAACAGTCTGACCAACAACGGAAAGAAGGAAGTGACGGCCGAGGAGTTCGATTCCAAGTCACTGGTCGTCTCCGGCGAATATTCACGGCGGCTAGCGCTCAAAGGCAGCATGCTGGAATATCAAAAATACCTGCGGTATCTGTTAAATACGGATGCTCTGAAGAAGGAACAGTTCGAAGTCCTCAGTTCGGGGGAACGGATGAACGCCGTGCAGACGTTTTTCTCGACGAACCCGATCACACTCCAATCATGGCCATTAATCGCGTTCATTCGATACAAGCAGCGGCTGCAACTGAAGCGGGTGGAGTTACTGATTTGCCACGGCAACGCCGTGCCCATGGAAGTAGGGGTGTTCTGGCTGGACCAGTAAGCCATGAATTCTGCCTGTTGTTTGAAAACCGTGCCGGCGTGGTTTCGAGGTCTTCGTATTTGTCGCTGAAGAAAAGGAACCACGCCAAGCTACGGAGGCTTTTTTCAAGTAATTTCAGTTAATGCGTCAGCGATTCAGCGCGGGTTCCAGTTTTTCTTTAATCTTGGCGTCGCGCGATGCGAGGTAGATGGAGATGACGGTGATGTCGTCGTTCTGGCCGAAGCGCTTGGCGGTCTGGGCGATGTAGCGGGCGGGCTCGTTGCTGACCTGCTGGGTGCGCTCGAATCCGAACAACTCGCCTTGCGCGTTGGTGGCTTCGACGACCCCATCGGAGAGGAAGATGAGGCGGTCTCCCTGCTCGAGCTGGAAGCGGGTCTGCTCGTAAGTCATGCCGGGGATGACGCCGAGTGGCAGGCCGGGCGGCAGCTCGACTTCGCGGCCGTCGCGGTAGGGGCTGAGGTGACCGGCGTTGGAGATCTCCATGGCGCCGTTGCGGTAGATGCGGGCGCACAGACAGGTGGCGAAGGTGGCGACGGCATCTTTGGCCATCACCGCATCCAGACCCGACCCGGTTCCGAACATGACGTGGTTGAGGTGGCTGAGGATGGTGGCGGGATCGTGAGAGAGCTCGTTGCGGAAGGCGCCGACGAGAGTGCTGGCGTTCATGGCGGCCTGCAGTCCCTTGCCGCTGACATCGCCTACCACGATGAGCATGGAGCCATCTTCTACCGGAAGCACCTGGAAGAAGTCGCCGCCGACCCCATTGGCGGGCACGTAGGCGCTCTCCAGCATGAAGTAGCTGTTGGACGGAAGCTGGGTGGGGATGAGCATGGCCTGGACGCTGCGGGCGGCGGCGATTTCGGCGTTGGAGCGCTGCTCCTCCTGGCTCACGCTGACAAACCGGTAAAGGATCACGGCGATGAGGCTGGAGAGGAAGACCATGTAGGTGGCCAGGCCGGTGGTGAACTCGATGGGGCCGAAGTGGAAGTGATGCGAGGCGAACTTGTCCGAAACCCAATGGCGCATCGACATGTAGTCGAGGGCGGAATCGATGGAGTCGGCGGTGGCGGCGAGGAAGAAAGGCACCAGCATGATGCCCGCCTCGCGGAAGCCGCGACGCCAGGCGCGGAAGAGCAAAAGCGAGATGAGGCCGCAGAAGATGACTTCCGCGGAGATGGACAGGACCTGGTAGATGGTTTGCAGATTGAGCAGCGACAGGAACGGAAGCACGAGGACGCCGACCTGGAAGCCGCGCGCGAACTGGCGGCGGCCGGTGTCGGCGAAGCGGAGCACGAATTCGACAGTTACGGCCATGAAAATCCGGCCGGTCCAGAGGGTGAGAACGTCAAAGACTCCGGCCGGAATGACGGCCAGTTGATTGGCGAGCTCGACGGTGGCCATGAGGGAGGCAGAAAAGCAGAGGAGAGCCAGCCAGAGGTACTCGGAATGGTGCTTCTGGGCGAGGTAAAGGATCATGCCCAGGGCGGCTACGCCGAGGAACAGGAACGCGATGATCATTTCGGCAATGACGTGCTGGTCCCAATGGCGGGAGATGGCGAGGGCAAGGCGGTCGGCAATATCGTCGGGGGCGCCGGCTTCGACCCGCTCCAGAAGGCCGTGCGAAATGGGTAATCCGGGGGCCGCCCAGCTGCGAACTGCGACTTCGATGGGGGCGCTCCCGGACTGGGGCAGAACGACATCGAAGGGCGGGGACAGATACATCCTGGGCGAATCCGTCATGCCGCGGCTGTGGCCCACTTCCACGCCGTTGACATAGACGGCCAACTGCCCGACGCTATGGCTGGCAATGAGGAGGTGCATGGGGGCGTTTCCCGCGGCGCCGACCTGGAGTTGCTGCGGCTGGATGCGAAGGCGGTACCAGGCGAACCCCGCATAGGACTCGAAGCCCTGCTCGACAAGGGATTTGTCGAGCGTAACGGTGGGCCAGGCGGAGTCGTCAAAAGCCGGATCGGCCCAGCGCGGATCGTCGCCCATCTGGAAGCGCCAGGGGCCGTCGAGCTGAACCACGCCGTGGATGCCGGCGGGAACCGCGTTGGCAGCGGAGGCTGCCGGTGCCGCGGCAGGAGCCTGCTGAGCTGATGCCCAAAACACGGGAAGGCCGCAGGCGTACAGCACCAGAAGCCGGCAAGCAGCTTTTCGTAAACGAAATAGCAAGCTTCGCGAGGCGTATTTCATCGGTGTTCCAAGTTTAGAGCAGGACGAACAACTGTGCGACTCGCGGAAGTGACAGACCGGTTTCCTGGAAGAGAAAAGGACGCGGGGTTTGTGGCGGAATGGATCGGGCGAGGCATTGGCGGGGCGCTCGACGGGTGGACGCCGCCGTACAATTAGAGATATGGCAGAAGTGTCGATGGTGGATCTCGTAGGGGTTGGATTGAACGCCACCGACACGCTGATCCCTCTGGCGAGCTATCCGGCGCGCGGGTCCAAAGTGGAATACAGCTCGGTTTCGGTGATGCCCGGGGGACAGGCGGCATCGACGGTGGTGGCGTGCCAGTGCTGGGGCCTGAATACGCGCTACGTGGGCAAACTGGGCGATGACGATGCGGGCCGGCTGCACCGGCGCGAATTTGCACGAACCGGCGTGGATGCCCGGCTGGTGGAAGTGGCGGGAGCGGCGAGTCCGCAATCGCTGATCGTGGTGGACGGCGGCGGGGAGCGCACCGTGCTTTGCCGGCGCGATGATCGCCTGTTGCTGCAACCCGGTGACTTGCAAAAAGATTGGATTGTGAATGCGCGGGCGCTGCACGTGGATGGCTATGAGACCGCGGCGGCCACACAGGCAGCGCGGTGGGCGCGAAAAGCGGGCGTTCCGGTGGTTGCCGATCTCGACGAGACGTACGCGGGCGTGGACGACCTGATCGAGAATGTCGACTACCTGATCGTGAGCCGGGATTTTCCGGAACGGCTGACGGGCGAACGCAACCTGGAGCGGGCGTTAAGGCGGATGCAACAGCGGTATGGATGCACGGTGACGGCGGCGACGCTCGGCCAGGACGGGGTGCTGGCGTGGGATGGAAGGCGGTCGTATCTGCATCCCGCGTATCGAGTATCGGTGGTGGACACCACGGGTGCGGGGGATATCTTCCATGCGGGGTTTATTTATGGCCTGCTGCAGGGATGGACGCTCGAGCGCCAACTCGATTTTGCGTGTGCCGCCGCCGCGCTGAATTGCACGGCATCGGGAGCGCGCGGGGGCATCCGCACCGTGGGCGATGTGGAAGACGTGATGGCGAGTACGCCGCGCTATGCGACGGTGGACCTGGCGCGGGCAGCGGACTGACGTTGGCTAGAAGCCGGGGGGATGTTCGGCAGCGACGTTGAACGCCGACTCCAGCGCCATGCCGGCCTGAGCTACTGTTCCCTCTTCAAACAATCGGCCGATGAGGCATATACCGTGCGGGACGCGGCGCGGCGGGGAGAACTTCGGGAGCGGATGCTTTGGATCGGGCGCCCAGTCGCTGCGCGCCTCGGAGACCTGGACGAATCCGGCGCGCAACACCAGCGCGGGGTGGCCGGTGAAGTTGGTGATGGTGAGGGTCTCGTCGCGCAACGCAGGGACAAGCAACAAGTCGACTTGAGAAAAAATGCGCGCCATTTCCTGGGCGACTTTGCGGCGGAAACGGTCGGCCTGCACGAAATCGACCGCGGAGAGAAATTGTGATTGGCGAAAGACGTTGGGCCAGGCGTCGGGGACCTGGGCCTTGAGCTGGTCGACCTTGTGGCTCAGCGTAAGTTCCTGGAAGGCCGCCGCGGCTTCGCTGAAAAGGATGAGATTGAGGGAGTCGTAGGGCCAGTCGGGGAGGGAGACTTCGACAGGCGTCATGCCAAGCTTTTTCACCATGGCGAGGGCGGCGCGGTCCACGTCGGTGGCGGGGGGCTGTTTCATCCAATTGGGAAAATAGCCAACGCGCAGGCCGGAAATGCTGGCTCCGGCGCGGAACGAGAGGGAACTGGGAACGGAGGCCAGGTCGCCGGGATCGGGGCCGGAGATTGTTTTCAGGACGAGCATGGTGTCTTCGACGCCACGGGTCATGGGACCCAGTTTGTCGAGCGACCAGCAGAGGGTCATGGCTCCCGTGCGCGGCACGCGGCCGAAGGTTGGGCGCAGGCCGGTGATGCCGCAACGCATGGAAGGACTGACGATGCTGCCTTCGGTTTCGCTGCCGATGGCGAATGCGACCAGGCCGGCGGCGACCGCGGCGCCCGGGCCCGCGCTCGAACCGGAAGAGCCTTCTTCCAGCAGCCACGGATTCATGGTCTGGCCGCCGAACCAGATGTCGTTCAGCGCCAGTGCTCCGAGGCTCAGCTTGGCGACAAGCACGGCGCCGGCGGCATTCAAGCGCGCCACTACTGTGCTGTTGGCCTTGGGCACGCGCTTTCGAAATGGCTCGGCGCCATAAGTGGTGGGAATGTTGGCGGTGTCGAGGAGATCCTTGGTGCCCCAGGGAATTCCATGAAGGGGGCCGCGATAATGGCCGGCGGCGATTTCCTCGTCGGCCTGGCGAGCCTGGGTGAGGGCGTGATCGCGGGTGAGAGTAATGACGCAATGGAGCCGGGGATCGAAACGCTCGAGGCGGTCGAGATAGATGCCGGTGAGTCGCTGGGAGGTTAACGCTTTGGTTTCGATCCAGCGCGAAAGCTGGGCCACGGTGGCGTAGGCAATGGCGTCATCGCTCGATGGCAGCGGTGCTTCGGTGGGGGCGCTGCGCACGAATGCCGAATCTTTTTCATTCTCGCGTTCCTTTTCGCCGTTGCGCTCGAGGATGCCGGGCTGGGCAGGATTCCATAGCATGGCGGGCGCCAGCGTATCTTCGAGAAGGACTTTGCGCGGTCCGACCCGAAACTCGTAGCTGGGCGCCATCTGCATGCGCCAGTTCGAGGCGGCCTGCTCGCGGTCTTCGGGCTTCATCTCCACCTGGACCAGCTTTTCAGCCTGGGCAAAGGTGGCGGCGGTAACGTCTGGCCCGACGGCGTTCGCGGTACCGAATGCAGGGGGCGCGCCGGGCGTCGGCTCCTGACTGGACGAGGCAGGCGCCTGCGCGGATGCGACCTCAAGGGCGGCCGTCAACATTCCAAGCGAACTGAAGGTAAGGAACTCTCTGCGCGTTCGCGGCATGGCTGTTTCCTTCCTGCAAATTGTATGACTTGACGAAGCTTCGTGGCGATGGGAGAGAAGCAACCCGGATGTTTGTCTCTCACAGGAGCTTAGCGAGAACAAGACGAAAATATCAGTATAGGAGGTTCAGTGGACTTCGATTCACACGGTCGATCAGCCAGCGGCAAAGACTCTGTCGCCGTGGCCCCGGTAAGTCGCAAAGATGGGTAAGAATGTTTGGTGATTGCGGTTGGAGGGAACCATTTACAAGATGTGAATATTTGATTCCACAGCGGTCCAGGCACACGCACGGTGCGGCGACACAGACGGCGTAGCAGTGGAGAATCGTCATACGATTGTTGCGATGATCGGCGCTATCTCTGCCGGCCTGTTTCTTATCTTTGCATCAGTGTAAATGACATGTTTACAAAGCTAAGCGATCGACTCTGCTTCGAGTCGAATGTATTGCAAAGTCCGGGAATATGTACGGAACACCACGAGACAGTTCTTCTCACACGAATCCCCGGAACAAAGTTGCACCAGCGTGGATGAGCAACGAATCATGAAACTGCGGGGCGGCCCCATGCGGTTGATGCGGGTAATTCTCATCCCTTTGCGAGAATACCGTTGAAGATACGCGATTGCCGCGAATCGTTCGATCGCGATGGAGCCGCCCCTGGGTGCGTTTACTTGTTCTTTGCTTTCTGTGCCGCCCAACGCTTTCGCTGCGCATCGGCGATGCGCTTGCGAGCCTCGGGGCTGAGCACGCGGGACTTTCTTGATTTCGCTGGAGCTTTCCGGGTTTTACGCTCGGTTGCGCTCGGGGAACCGGAGCCGGCAAGCAGGGAGCGAACCTGGGTTAGCCGCGCAATCTCCGAATCGATTTGGGCAAGAATTGATTCAATCGCCATAGCCTTGAGGATAACTCACTCAACTCGGGTTTGACTAGGTTGTGCGACGATCATTGCAACTTATCCAAAGTAACGAACTGGCTCACTCCGGTTTTCCTACACTCTGTTCCTTGTATGCCTTCTGTAGTACATGAAATGCCAACTTCTTCTGGCCCTGCTCGGAAATAAGTCCCTTACGATTGAATTCATCCTGAATGCCGGTGAGCACGCGATTGGGCGAGCGAAAGTCCATCAATAGCCATGGGCTCATGCCTCTAAGCTGAGGAATGCGATTGAGCATGGGCAATTGATGGCGGAAAATATTCGCCTGATATTCCTCTGTCCATCGCTGGTTTTCGTCGCCGTGCAAGCCGGCCTTTGCATCTCCGCCAAATTCACTTACGATCAGCGGTTTGTCGTAGGCGATATTCCACTGGGTGATATCCGCAGTGTCTGGGTGCGCCTCATACCAGCCAATGTATTCATTCACGCCAATAACATCGAGAGCTTTGCCGAGCGGATCGTCCACGATCTTGGTGTGGCCGTCGGCGCGAACCAGCAACGCAGCCGTGATCAGCCGGGTGGAATCGAGAGAGCGAGCGCGGCCGGCAAGAGTTTCGATGAAACGCGTGCGAGCTTCATTGATGGGTGTTTCGTTGGCCATGGACCACAAGATGATGGAGGCATGGTTACGCAGAGCGCCAATCTCTTCGTCCAGCTGCTGCTCGGCTTTGGCGAGCACCCGGGCGTTATCAAACTGAATCGCCCAGTACACGGGGTTTTCCGACCAGACCATCAGACCCATGCGGTCAGCAGCACGGAGCATGGATTCATCATGGGGATAGTGGGCCAGGCGAACAAAGTTACAGCCCAGTTCCTTTGCCCATCCAAGGAGAGTTTCCGCATCTTTGTCGGAATAAGCGCGGCCACCGCGATAAGGCGCTTCAGCGTGGATGGAAATTCCGCGAAGGAAGATGGGCTTGCCGTTGAGCAGGATCTGCGTTCCGTGCGTCTCAATGGTACGGAATCCGATGAGATCCTCGACCGTATCATTGCCGGACCGCAGAGTGACCTTGTAAAGTTTCGGTGTCTGCGGCGACCATCTTTCCATGCCCTGCACAGCGAGTTGAATTTGAGCGCGGCCACTATCATCGGTGGTCGCCGTGGCGTTGGCGTGCAACTCAGGGATTTCTACTTCCACCGTCGCAGCTGACTTAGTTCCAGACACGTGAACCCAGCCTTCGATCGTATTTTCAGTGTGGCTGAGATGTACATCGTATTGGTCGATAAAAGCTTCGGGCACCTCGATAAGCGAGACGGTGCGCGTAAGCCCGCCATAATTCCACCAGTCGGTCTCGAGCGTCGGCACGTTATCTTCGCGTCGCGTGTTATCCACTGCAGTAACCACAAAATTCGGGCCCGGCTTGATTACCTGAGTCACCTCGCAATGGAAAGCGGTGAAACCTCCCTCGTGCTCACAGACTTTCTTTCCGTTGATCCAGAACCAGGAGCGGTAGTTCGCAGCGCCAACGTGGAGGAAGACACGCGAATGCTGCCTGGGCTGGTAGTCGAAGTCGCGTTCATACCAGATGGGTCCTTCATAGAAGAAGAGCGATTCGCGTTGTGTGTTCCAGTCCCCGGGAACCTTCAGCTTCGGCGACTTGCTGTAGTCGTACTCGGTTGGAAACGGATCATCGGGCTCAGCCTTGCGATTGAGAAACCACCCGTTCGGCTTTTCCTGGTGATGAAAGCTGAAGAGCCCTGAGAAGTATGGATCGACAATGGAGGCCCAGTCTCCATTGAGCGAGAGTGCAGGCCGGCGATCGGCTCCTGTCAACACTACCGTCGGACCCAGACTTCCCTGACTGGACTGTTGAGCGACACACGCAACTATCGACGCGCAAAGGAAGGGAACGAATAGTCCAGCTCTTGCGCAGCGGGTCCTCAGGACACATTTCATTGCTTCGTCTCCTAAACCGGAATATTTCGCAGCAAACGGTTCAGGCTGCCTGAGTCGACAGGCAGCCTGAAGTCGAGGTGGCTTTCACGGATGCAGAAATTTCATGATCGCAGCGTCAGTAGATCAACTTGAGCGAGAACTGGATCTGGCGTGAGTTACCGGCAGTTTTACCGATCTCACCGAATCCTGAACCGGTGAGATAATTGGACGGCAGACCCATGGTCACGATGTTGAAAAGATTAAAAAACTCTGAGCGAAATTGCAGATCCATTCTTTCCGCGCCACTCCTGCGTCGGCCTATCGGAGTGTCTTTGATGAGCGCGAAATCGAAGTTATAGAACGCGGGACCGCGAAACGAGTTTCGCCCGAGTGTGCCGAATCGGCCTTGGTTCGGTCCGGTTCCTCCCGGAAGGTGGATTGGGATGGAAAAGAATTGAGAGGCATTGTTGGGCCCCGCGCCGAAGTAGTCTTCGCGGACTTTTCGAGCTGTCGACAGATGCGGCTTCGCAATCTGGTCGGGTCGATCCGTGCCGATTGAGCCATATCCAGTCTGCTGAATACCCGAATATATAATGAACGGCGATCCCGAACTGATGCTTGAAATGCTCAACAACTCCCATCCATCCGTTACTTTTCTGGTGATCGGCCGCAGAATTCCGGCGCTTTCCATGTGTAGATCCTGAGCAAGGCTAAGGCTGAAAGAATGGGTGACGTCAAATGCCGAGGGACCCTTATCCGAGCGGTAATTGTAAGGATTCTGCGAAAACGGGAGAGTGACTGCGCCAATCGAGCCTGGACCACCGCTCGATGATGAGCCTGGAAAAACCTGGCTGATATCGTCGATGGACTTACCCCATGTGTAGCTTGCTTGCACTCCCGGGCCACCGTGACCTACGGTTCCGGAAAGGGAAGTCTGCAGCGCGTGATAAGTGGAATGCGCGTTGGCAATCATCACGTTTTCCACGCCAAACCCTCCAATGATATTGCCCGCACTGTCGAACTCGGTATGCGGCGCGAAGCCCGGCGACGCTCCCGGATAAGCATTGGGGTAGGAGAAACGCGGGAGCTTCTCGCTGGCGGTGCCCACGTAGGCTGCATCGCCTGTCAGGTTACCAAACTTCCGCTCCAGACCCAGCGTCCATGTGTACATGGTCGCGTTGCCAAAACTGCGATCGATTCCGCTCAGGTTGAGTGGAGTGAAGACGTGCGTAAGTGCCGACAAGTCCTTTTCATAGCGGTCCACATCCATTACGGTATTCTCCGGGACCTGGGGCGCCTTCCACTTGGCAAAGATGTCAACTCCTGACGGAGTATAGACGCGCGGCAACTCGTCCGGAGTGATCTGAAATCCATAATGGATGGGCGCGGCGGCAGTGGCGACTGCGCGAGGATAAATGGAAAACGGCGTCGTTCCGGTAAGGAAGTTATCCTGCCAGATATTGGGCGGAATGACCATGATTCCTCCGCCGGCGTGCGCGGTGATTCCCATTCCCGCTTGCCAGGACATTTGCACGCGCGGCTCGAAGGCGTGCCAGTTGGTCCGGTAACCGGGCTGCGGATTAACCCCGTACTCCTGGACTCCATTGACGGTCCACAGTCCCGCGGTGCGCCGCGCACGTTCCGCAATGGGAGTATATAGATCCCACCGAACGCCGTAGTCCAGCGTGAATCGCGGCGTCACTTTCCAGGTGTCCTGCACATATGCGCTCACATTGTTACGATTGACGGCAGCTGGACCGATGTGCTGCCCGGAGGAGAAATCAGGCGGAGCTATTGCAATGGTGTAAACGAAGGAACTGCCCGAAAGCAGTCCGGAAAGCGTATCAGGTAACGGATCGCCAACCTGTATGTTGTGCATTCCGCTCCGGGACGGAATTGCTTCAGTCGCATAAGATGTGCCACCGCCGAAATCATACTCCCCGTTCGGACTTATCCCGTAATAGCTTGTATCACGATTGAGGCGCACCTCGGCACCCGCCTTAAATGCGTGAGTCCCGATCGTATAAGTAACATTCTCGCGCCCCTGAAAGAGATTGGCGAAGGATTGCGTCACGGTTCCGCCGGCAAAATTGAACGCCTCAAACAATCCGTCGTTGAACTTCAAAGCAGGATCCGTGTGGTCAACGGTAGGAAACCCAGGCGTAGTGCGTTCGATGCCAATCGAAGACTCAAGCGTCAGGCGCGGCGACACAGTCCGCATATAGGTACCAACCACATTGCGCTGACGGTCAAAGAATTCAACGGCAAATGCCGGATCGATCGCGGTCTGGTCGGGATTCGTGGTTGGACCGTCCATATTATCGAGGGTGAAACGCGCAAAAAACTGATCCTTTTCCGAAAACTTATGATCGATGCGGAGAGAGAACTGGTTGGCGTTGGTGACAACCTTG
Source organism: uncultured Acidobacteriota bacterium (assembly GCA_963730805.1). Lineage (GTDB taxonomy): Bacteria > Acidobacteriota > Terriglobia > Terriglobales > Acidobacteriaceae > Telmatobacter. The sequence goes on from CAVSTL010000007.1 coordinate 493,986, forward strand.
GACGCCGATGCATAGGTACGCTCCCCAAAGGCGCCCTTGATGTAGTTCGGTAATGGATAGCGCGCAAGGATTGCAGCAATCGACGGATCAACTGGCACCGTCAGCGTATCAGTAGATCCGTCAGGATAAGTCAAAGTATCGATTCCGGCGCGTTCCGTTGGTGTCGGTACCGCCATTACCTGCGTTGTCCCCAGCACCTGCCGGAAGCCCTGGTACTGGGTGAAGTAGAAGGTTCGCTTGCGGCCGTCATACAGGTGGGGAAGGAAGATTGGGCCGCCATTGGTGAATCCGAATTCGTTGCGGCGGAAAGGAGGAATTCTTCCAGGGTAGGCCGGCGTGGGATGGTCGAAGTAGTTACGCGCGTCGAAGGCGGAGTTGCGCACGAATTCGAAAAACGAGCCATGAAATCCGCTGGCGCCGGAGCGGGTGATGATGTTGGTGAATCCCGCCGCGCCACGGCCGATCTCGGCCGGCATCCAACCTGAACTCGACTGAATGCTTTCCACCGCATCGACATTAAAGTTGGAGAATGTGGAGCCGCCCATCTCCGGATCGCTGATGTCGGCGCCGTCCATGGCGAATGTTGCTTCAACCCCGCGCTGTCCATTGATGGCAAACTGGGCGGTGAAGTTGGTCGCGCCGTTGGCATCGGTCATGGTGCCGGCAGCCAGCAGTAGCAACTGGCTGAAGTCACGTTTATTGAGCGGAAGTTCGCTGACAGCCTGGCTGGAAAGGGCTTCGCCGCCGGTGCCGGCGGCCTGCGCGGCGGCAGTGACGGTAAGTTCGCCGCGGCTGGACACTTCAATGTTGACCGATGGAATTCCCGGATGAACGGCGATCGGCTGCGCATACTCGATGCGGCGGCCTTCGGAGACGATGATCAGCTTGTATTGCCCGGCCGGCAGCGGCTTCAGGTGAAACTGCCCATCCGCTCCGGTTGTAGCGTCGGCACTTTCGTTTTTGCCTGCAAGGCTCACGCGCGCGCCGGAAACGGGGGAACCGGCGGCGTTGTGCACGATTCCCTGCCAGGAGGGAAGAGCGGATTCCTGCGCATACGAAAACCCACCCAACGAAAACCACGTCGCCAGATATAGGAGCCAGAATGGCTTTGCGCTGCATGAGGCACTCAAAAAGACAAGGGCCCGGGAGAAAACTGATTCACACTTCACTTGTCTCAACCTTTAACTTTGTAAACGTTTGCGATCCCCAAAAAGTTCCGCGAAATGGGAAGAGCCGTTGGCGTAGATTATATCGCCCGAGTGGTGCTAAAAGGTTTTTGCTCGCAGCGGACGCACGGCTCCTAAGTACCCGGCGGTCCAGCCCACTACACTGATTCCAGCCATGCCGGATATAGGGCTCGATACCGACACCATTGCCGCCATCTCCACTCCGCCGGGGCGCGGGGGTATTGGAATTGTGCGCCTGAGCGGGCCGCAAGCCAGAGGCATCGGGGAGCAGCTTGTGCGATTGCGCCAACCGCTGGAGCATGCGCGGGCGCGGGTCGCTGATGTTCTCGATGCGACGCCTGAGAGCGGCGGGGGCCGCATTGACGAAGCGGTGGTGACGTATTTCTCGCGCCCCAACTCGTATACGGCAGAGGATTTGATAGAGATCGCAGCACACGGGTCGCCGGTGGTGCTCGATCTTCTGCTGAGGCGCGCCATCGATTTGGGCGCGCGCCTGGCGGAGCCGGGCGAGTTCACCCAGAGGGCATTTCTAGCGGGCCGACTCGATTTGACACAGGCCGAAGCAGTTCGCGATCTGATCGAAGCCCAGACACTGACGCAGGCCCGCCAGGCGGCGAGCCAGATGGGTGGCGCACTGAGCCGGCGGGTGGCGCCGATCAAGCAATCCCTGCTGGAGTTGATTGCCCTTCTCGAAGCCGGCATTGACTTCGGGGAAGACGACGTGGAGGTGACGCCGGGCACGGAAATCGCACGGCGGGTCCGTGAAATCGCACAACCCCTCAAAGGGCTTGAGGCCTCGTTCGCACACGGGCGAATTGTGCACGACGGCCTGACCCTGGCGATCGTGGGCAGGCCCAACGCCGGCAAGAGTTCGCTGTTCAACCGCCTAGTGGAGCGCGAACGGGCTATCGTCACCGCTACGCCTGGTACTACCCGGGACACGGTTACCGAACGAATCTCGCTGGACGGGATCCCGCTCGAATTGGTCGACACCGCCGGACTTCGCGAAACCGTGGAGGAAGTCGAACAACTGGGCATCGCGCGCAGCCGCGAAGCCCTGGCCGATGCCGCGATTGTGCTAGCGGTGTTGGACGCGACGCAGCCAATCAACGACGAGGAACGAAGGCTGCTTTCCGCACTTGAGGGCCGGGCTACTCTCATTGCCATCAATAAGTGCGATCTTGATCCGAATGGGTCCGCCCGTTCGATCGGAGCCGAGATATCGCACGTCCCTGCGCTGCGCACTTCGGCGTTGACGGGGGAAGGAATCACCGGCTTGCGCGACCGCATCCTGGAGTTGGCCACAGGAGGGGCGGCGTTCGAGCCAGGCATGCTCACGAGCTTGCGGCACCACCAGGCAGTCAGCACGGGGATCGAGGCGCTAAGCGCCGCGGCTAAAGCGAACGATTCCGGCATTCCCCACGAGATGATTCTGATTGATCTTTATCGGGCTCTTTGGGCTCTCGACTCACTTACTGGCCAAACCACGCCAGATGATGTGCTCAACCTGATCTTCTCTACGTTCTGCATCGGAAAATAATTTGACATTGTGCCGAGTGCGAGGATTTCCAGATCCTTGGATCATCATCGATTCTCCAGAACCGGCTGAAACCGGTTTTTGATCCTGGGGACTCAACTGACAAATAAGTGCGTTTCTTCCATGGCTAGCAACGTTGGTCCGTCCGCGCCCAACCGCATGGAAACCACCGCTTCCCTCTTGTGGTGTCAGCGAGGCGAGGACGGCAATCCGCACTCGGGGGCGTTAATGATCGGTATCAAGTTTCTGCCCGGGTGTGCGCTATCGGACTTACCATTCGATATTCACGACGTGGATGCTACGGGCACAGGGATTCCATATCAGGCTGCGCTTGCACCGTAAGGGGCATCTGGAACAAAACCGCAGCTTGGATACGATTCCTATTCAATGCAGATCTTGCGAAGACGGGTTTCGAGCAAAGCCGCGAGCTCATTCGGAGTGGAGAGTGGTGTTTGGATCGAGGCGCATGGCGCGCAGCGCTGGGATATAGCTGGCAACTAGTGCGACGGCGGTAAGTACAAGGGTGACGCCAGCGAAGGTGGGCAGGTCGGACGGCGACACGCCGAAGAGCAGCCCGGCCATGAGGTGAGAGGCGATGAGCGCACCGGCCACACCCAGCACAGCTCCGGCGGCGGCCAGACCCAATCCCCGGCGCAGGACCATCTTGAGGATATTGCGTCTTTGAGCCCCCAGAGCGAGGCGAATGGCGATCTCGCGTCTTTGTTCATTCAAAATATAGGAGATAGTCCCATAGATTCCAAGCCCGGCCAACAACAAGGCAGTGGCGGCAAAGAGCGCCACCATTTCCATCGAGAATCGCCTTACCGAAAGCGAGGTGGAGAGCACCTCATCCAGGCTCTCGGCATGGAAGACGGGAAGTGTCGCATCGATGGACTGGACCTGCTTGCGCACTTGACCAGATATAACGCCGGGATCGAGTTGCCCGCGAAGAAAGATGGCCAGGTCTTTGGCGGGGCGCTGGTACACGCTTCGGTAGATTTGCGGAATTGCTGCGTCCGCCAATGATTCCGTGCGGGCATCCGCAATGACGCCGATGATCGTGGTCCACGGCCTGGCAGAGATCAACAGCCCGCGGGTATCCAAGTGCAGACGGACGCGTTTGCCCAACGGGTCCTGGTTTGGCCAGTAGGTGTGAGCGGCGGCCTGATTGATGACCGCAACGTGGGGCGTAGTTTCAATATCCTGTTCGCTGAAAATGCGCCCGCGCAGCAGTGGCATGCCCAACAGGTGAAAGTATTCAGGCGAAACGATGGGACTCTCAATTACAGGAGCCTGATTGTCCATCGACTCGATACCTTCGCGGATCAAGGGCAGCCGGCCGGGGTGATCGTGGCCCAGGGGAAGAGCATCCCCGTCGCCGACCGCCGCTTCTTCCACGCCCTGCAGGGTTCGGCCCCGGCGAAGAATCTCGCGCAGCAGGACCGCTTCCTGCGTGGCGGTCTGATAGGGATCCATGGTGGGATCGTTGGGCCCGGGCAACCACGTCTCAATGGCAATGACCCGGTCATGATTGAAGCCGGGCTGGACCGCAAACAGGTCCCAGAAACTGCGCAGCAGAAGACCTGCGGCGACCATCAACACCAGGGAGAGCGCCAATTCAGTGACGACCAGAACCTGGCGGGCGTGCGAGCGTTCCCGTGAGCCGCGGGAGCCGCGTCCTTCCTGCCTGAGGGTACCAGTCAAATCAAAACGGCTCATGAGCCACGCGGGAGCAAGTCCAAACGCGGTCCCTGCTATCACCGAGACGGCTAGAGCAAAGCCGAAAACGCCCCAGTTGATCGATATGTCGTTCAGGTGCGGGAGACTCTCGGGAATCAACCGCAGCAGGGCTTTCCTCGCGAAGAAGAGAATGGCAAAACCAGTGATTCCGCCGAGCAGGAAGAGCAACAGACTCTCGGTGAGAAGCTGGCGGATGAGACGCATTTTCTGCGCTCCCAGAGCCTGGCGAACCGCGATCTCACGACTCCGCAAACTGGCGCGGGCAAGCAAAAGATTGGCGACGTTAACGCAACTGATCAGGAGGACCAATCCTACCGCGCAGAACAGGAGAATGAGGGATTGGCGAACGCTGCCGACCACGGTTTCGGTGAGCGGAATCAGGCGCACGGTCCATGCGGTCTGTGCAGGGTACTCCGCCGGATATTGTTTTTTCAGCGATTCCACCAGCGCATCCAGATGGCCCTGCGCGGCTGTAATCGAGAGACCCGGCTTGAGGCGCGCGAGGACAGCACGGCTGCGCAGGCGCGAACCACGCTGCGGAGGATCAAACGGCACACCGGCAAAGCCGGCGCCCAGCCACAGCTCCACATTCTGCTCGTCGCTGGTTGAGCCCTGATCGCGAAAGCCGCGCGGCATGACCCCCACGACGTGATATATGTCGTTGTCCAGGCGCAGAGCTTTACCGATAACGTGCGGGTCGGCTCCGAATTCCCTTCTCCAGAGCCCGTCGCTGAGTACCACCTCCAGGTTGTAGCCGGGAGTGGAATCGTGCGGATCGAAGGTGCGGCCCAACTGCGCGTTGACACCGAGGACAGAGAAGTAATTGGGCGTGACCTGCTTGAAGCTGAGACGCAGGGGCTGTGCACTGCCGGTGAGGTTCACGTTTGCGCCGGTGCCTATAATCGCGGCGGACTGGAATATCCCGGAACTCTCGAGGTCTCGCCACTCCGGGACGGAGATGCCAACGCTCTGCGCGCCTACGCCGGGAAGGTCGTCCACAACGCGCACCAGCTCCCCCGGGTTTGGGTACGGCAAAGGGTGCAGCAGAGTTGCGTCGATTACGCTATAGATCGCGGTGGTGGCTCCGATGCCAAGCGCCATCGTGGCGATGGCAATGAAAGAGAATCCTGGAGATCGGAGCAGCATGCGAACCGCGTAGCGCAGGTCGAAGAACAGATTCTCGATGAAGGGGAGGCTTTGTTCGGCGTGGAGGTCTTCGCGGATCGCGAGGGAGGCGCCGAGTTTGAGCGCGGCCTGGCGGCGCGCCTCGCCGGAAGACATTCCGGCGCGCAGGTTCTCTTCGGTCTGGAAGGCAAGGTGTTCAGCGATTTCTTGCTGAAGGCGTTGGTCGTCGCTTCGCCTTGTCGCGAAGTTCGAGAGGCGGATCAGGAAGCGTCGCAAGAACCTCAAGTCAGATCCTCCGCTTTGACTTTGAAGAAACGCGCAATGATGGCGGCGGTCTGCTCCCATCCGCGCGTCTCAGCAGTGAGTTGCCGGCGGCCGGCCGCGGTCAGGCGGTAGAAGCGGGCGCGGCGATTGTTTTCTGATGCTCCCCAGTCGGAGGCGATCGAGCCTTCATGCTCCAGCTTCAAGAGCAAGGGATAGAGAGTGCCCTGGTTGACGGCCAGGAGATCTCCGCTGATCTGCTCGATGCGCCGGGCGATTCCCCAGCCGTGCTGCGGCCCCAGGACATCAAGCGTCTTGAGGACCATAAGCGCGAGCGTACCTTGCAAGACGTCGGGCTTTTCCTTCATGGCGAATCAACCTTTAGGTTTCCAACAGGAATAAGATAATGACATGACTCCCTCTTGGAAAGCAACAGGAACTTAAATTTTCGCCGATAAAAAACAAGTAGAGCCGTCGGGGAGCGATGCCATTGCTCTACGCGACCATGCCACTGGCGGGAGCTTGCGCCCTCTGCTACCGCGGCCCGATGGTGAACCAGACCGATTCATTTTCGTTACGGCCACTTTCGATTACTACGAATGGCTTGCGGGCCGGCCGCGAACAGGTAACTGGAATCAATTCGTCCACACGGCGTGAGTTGCCGCGCGTGTCACATGCGACGGCGACAGGATTTGTAAACCCTCGGCGAACCGGATTGCAGCGGTCTCATGGGAACTCCTGATGGTGGCTTGCCTGGGTTTGTTGACGATCAAAGCAAGCTGTCGATATTCCACTTCCACCGAAACGTCGCCAACCCGGATTCCCTGCAGCCAGCATAAATACTGCGGTCCGGGCGTGGTATGATCTTCTGCTCGGTAAGTAAGTGACTTATTATCAGTGTGATTACAAAATGACAATACGAGCAATGATCTTGAATCTTCAATTCCATTCGAGTTAGATTTCTCGCAGCTCAAAAACAGAATATGAGTTCGCTAACCGTATTTACCCCTCCCGAAGGAAAACCGAATGGCAGTTGTCGGCTGAAACTATCCGTTGCTGCACTAGATACTCATAAAATTTTGTGTGCTAGACTCCACTATCAAGATGCAACTTAAGCCCCCGGTACCGGCTTTTTACTCTTATGCCCATAAAAACGGGCGGGACCGGAAGTATCTGGACGAACTTCTCGACGCGCTGGCTTACCTGGTACGGCAGAATATGCTGGACAGTTGGGACGATCGAAAGATACGCACCGGTCAGCAGTGGGAAGAGGTGCTCCTTGCCAGGGCTGAACAGTCTCGTCTTTTCGTGCTCATCGTTACCAATCGTTTTATTAGTTCGACATTTTCGATGGATATCGAACTGGTGATTGCCCGCAGGCTCTATGAAAGCCGGAGTGCGTTGATTGCACCAGTCATCGCAGAAGAATCAAACTGGCAGATCAAGGAACTGAAAGATTTGCAGGTGATCCTGCCGTTTGACAAGCCGGTAATCGACTCTCGCCGTGACCGAAGCTGGACCGAGGCTGCGAGAATGATCGGGGCCGCCATTGAGGCTTTTCTTGCCGGCCAGTATTTTCCGGCGTTGCCGGCAAAAAGCATTCCAGTGCCGCGGCTGATGCCTCATGCGATCGGTCGGAATGAAGAAACGGATGCATTTGCCGCGGCGCTCCGCGGCACTCCCCGCAACCGACCGTTCGTATGCGTTTTAACGGGCGAAGGTCAAGGGCAGAGCGAGTTCATTGAGAACCTGATGATCGAAGGCGGGGTAGTTCGATCGGCGCTCGATCTCTCGACGACGCACCACTCTATCGAGGTAGACGGGGCGGCGCTGGCGAGTGCGAGCAGGACGATCGAAAGTTCGTTGAATGCGGCGTTGGCAGCCGAGTTGCTTTCGCCGCCGAGTTCCGAGGAACAAGAAAGCATTGCGGCCTCCATCGCGAAGGACGCCGGGTTGACGGTGGTAACGTGCGAGTTTTCGGGGGAAGACTGGAGAGCCTGCAGTATCGGGCGCCGCCGGCAGTTTTTGGAGTATTGGGCAAACTGGCCGGAGTTGAAGCCGAACCGGAATCTGATCATATTTGTTGTCATCCGAGCCGAAGCGGGAATCTTCAAGGTGCCCGGCGGCATCTGCATCGCGCTCCCCTCGGTGAGGAAAGAATCCGTTCTCACCTGGCTCGCGACACCAACGGCCAAAGACCGCTTCAAGGCCAGCGAATTACGCAATCGAATCGGCCAACTGTTCGCCACCAGATCCAGTATTCCCATGGATGAATTCGCAGGAGAGTTCCTCGGAGTTTTGCGGGAGTTGCAACTCTGAATGAGTTGCCCGCGGGGCGATGATCCGACGAGTGCTCCGCGACGTCGATGTAAATCACAACATCCGGAAAGAGGGCACGAGAAATATGCCATTCCCATTTTATGCCCGCGATCGCAAGACAGTGGTTGCGCCCGACTTGCCAAAGCCCGCACTGGCGGGCCTCGACCAATGGCTTGGATACGAAGCCGACGAAGGCCTTGAAACAGCCGTCAACGTGGCACTGCTGCTCGGCCAGCCGCTGCTCCTAACCGGGGAGCCGGGAACCGGAAAGACGCAACTTCCGTTCCACTTGAGCAATCAATTCGGATGGGGCGACCCGCTGATTTTCGAGGCCAAGAGCACGAGCAGCTATCGCGATCTCTTCTACACGTACGATGCGTTAGGAAGGTTCCACGCAAAGGAAATGCCCGAAGCCAGCAAAGAGGCCAGAGATTACATCGAATACAACGCCCTGGGACGGGCGATCCTGGAGACCCGAGAAGGGCTCGAAGTCCGGAGATATCTGGGAAGGAACGCCAAACATTACGGGCCAAAATCCTCGGTTGTGCTGATCGACGAAATTGACAAGGCTCCCCGCGATTTTCCCAACGACATCCTGCGCGAGATCGAGAATCTGTACTTCAAAGTTCCTGAGATCGACCTGGATGAAATCAAGATCGATGACAGGTATCGCATTGTCCTGGTCATCACGTCCAACTCCGAGAAAAATCTGCCGCCCGCATTCCTGAGACGCTGTACCTTTTACCACATCGACCCGCCGGACGAGAAGAAGTTGACACGCATTCTGGAGAGCCGATTGGGAGACGCTGACTCGGAGGATCGACTTTACAGCAAGGCGATCGCTACGTATCAGAAACTTCGCACGGCGGGACTGGATAAGGCGCCGGCAACAGCCGAGCTGCTTGCGTGGGTGACTTATCTGAAGCGAAGCGGAGCGGCCAAGTCCAATGATCCCGAGTTAATAAGGAAGAGCCTGTCGGTATTGGTAAAGAGTGATGAGGATTTGAACCGGGTCTCCAGCCTGGATTTATCGATATGGAAGTAGAGACGCTGGGGCCGGGCGAATTAGCGCAACTTGCGATCTTTCTCCGCGACCAGGGGTTCACAGCGGGTGTTGCGCAGGTGGCCGCGGCACAGCGCCTGCAGTGCCGGATGGCGGCGAACGGGGTCTTTCCTACGGCTGCTGAGATGGCGCCGTGGCTCGCCCCCGTCTTTGCCACAGACTCCCGGAACTTTGTTCGGTTCTCGGAACTGTACAAACAGTGGCAGAGCGGCTCCACAGAAACGGTGAAGAAAGTCCCCGAGCAAACCGCTTCGAAGAAAAAGTGGCTGCTGGTTCTGCCATTGCTCGCCTTGATTGCAGGGGTGGTGTGGTGGAAGATGAAATCTCCATCGGAACAGCCGTCTCAGCCGCAGAATCCAACTCCATCCAACCGAACCGCTCCGCAGCAACAGCGGAAACCCGCGCCTGTCGACAACGGGTATGCGACGATTACCGGCACACTCAAAGGCTTTGACGGAAAGCCGGTAGCAGGAGCCCGATTTCTTTTTGAGGGAAACTCTGACTCTCAGTCCGATGCCAACGGGCAGTTCAAGATAAGCGGTCAATCAGGCCAGCCTGTTCTGGCCATGCATTGCGACTACGATGCCGTGCTCTTTCCGCTTGTCTCAAAACAGAATGTGCCGCTAACGATGGTGCATAAAGCGCAACCCGGTTGCAACGTTTCCCCGCCACCACCCACGGGTCTGAGTCAGCCACTACGAGCGACAATTCCGCGGAATCTCCGAGTTGCATTGAGTCTCATTCCTATCGTGGCCCTGCTGGCGTGGATCGTGTACGTGATCCGGCGCCGGATTGGCCTGCAGAAATGGCAGGGGGCCGCTGGATCGAATTTCGCAAAGATTCCACTCGGCGACTCCTCGAAGATCTTGTTCTCTGAGTCGGAGCTGCAACGAAGCGTCCAGGAACTGCGGCGCCCACAACCTGTTCCGCTTGTGGAGCTATGGCCCGAACCTACGGTGGCGTCGACAGTGGAGAATGCTGGTTGGTTCACTCCGATTTACCGAGCTCGCCGGCAGACACAGGAATACTTGATCCTGATTGACCGGAATGGAAAGCGGGATCATCAAAGCCGCTACGGCACTGACTTGGTGGAGAGGCTGAAAGTGCGCGGCGTTTTTGCCCATGTGTTCTACTTCCAGACTGACCCACGAATCTGCAGCGAACAAGGATCGGAAAGCAAAGTCACGCTGACGGATCTCTCGGCCCGGTACGGTTCCTGCCAGATTTGGGTAATGACAGAGGGGGTTTCGTTCTTCAATGCGCTGACTGGTCGAATGCAGTTATGGGTTGACACTTTTTTACAATGGCCAAAGCGCATCCTGCTTACCCCCGCGGCTTCCGGCGACTGGGGACCGCGTGAAGTGCAATTGGCTGATTTTGGATTTGAGATTATCCCCGCGACTCCGCGAGGCCTGGCCCGGATTGTCGAACATGTTTCCCGGCCGGGGATTGCGCTCGATGCGTATCCTCCGATGCTCGAAGAAACACCCGGTCGCTGGGTCAGCAATCAAGCTCCGAATGAACGGGAGATAACGCGCCTCCGTACAGAGCTTCGTCTTTATCTAGGGCGGGACGGCAATCGATGGCTGACCGCCTGTGCCTGTTACCTGGTTCTGGACTGGCCGCTGACGTTGTATCTGGGGCGCGCCGTTGTGCCGGCGGATCAATTCAATCCCTTGCTTCACAAACTGATTCGCTTGCCATGGTTTCGACGCGGCGCCATGCCGGTGTGGCTCAGGACGCATCTTCTCAATCAGGACAGGAACTTTCGCGAGCAGGTGATGGGCTTGTTGCGCGATCGCCTCAACAGCCTTCCGGAAAGTGGTGTCAACGCGGATAAAAGCCCCCTGGAGATTGCGCTGGAGCGCGACCACACGCAGCGTGTAGGCGAGGACGAAGTGTGGCTTTCGCTGGTGTGGGGCCGCAATCCCGGCAGCCTGCTGCTGCCTAACACTCCACTGCGCAGATTGCTTTTCAGTCAGCGCGGAGCGTGGATCTGGCTCAGGCCGATCTTGATGCTGGCCGCTGCGGCAGTGATCTCGGCGGGGATCTGGTTTCTCACCAATCCGCCTCGTCCCGTAACTCCGGAGAATGAACTCGCTCAAGCGGCTCGCGTGGTGGTGGATGTCGCGTCTTCGCAATATCATGATTCGGCCTATTATCTGGCGCGCGGGGACATGAATGAATACTTTGCTGACTGGTGTTATCAAGTAACCCAATTACTCCTGAATCGGCCCATTACGCTTCAAAATGCGACGGATCAGTCCTCCGATCCTGTTCCGGGCGCCGTGTTTCGACAGGACGGCATCAGCGGGATAAAGATGAATTATGGATGGTACCTGGTTGATGTCCATCAGGAAATCACCGCTACCGACCAACGACCATCCAGCAACCTATGGGAAATCCCCAGCCTCGGGGCTGGACCACTCAATTCGATTGATTTGCCTGCGTTGCCTGCAACGCAACAATCGGTGGGGAATAATGTGGCAAACCGGATGCCAGTGACTAAAGCCTCACAACCGGCGCCGGACAATGTAGCAACTCGTAACTGGACGACAGTCGCACCGACAAGGGCCTGGTGTTATCAGGAGTCCGGTTCGGAGCGGAGCAAGGCATGGCAACTGCAGCCCGGGTTATTCGGCGCCTATTGCCACTCTTCCAGGCAGGACTGTGAAAAGGCGAGTTCCGGGGCGGTGGCAGCATCGTCTTGCGCTTACATCGATCCACTGAATACTGCGGCCTGGGGTGGGAGCAATCCGCTTCCCAAAGGACTATTCGGTTCGTGGTATCGCATCAATATGACCGCGCCCCTGGGGCCGCCGTTTCCACAACTCACCGCAACCGGTTCCACGGGACATTATGGGATCGTGGTGTCGGCGGATCGAGAGTGGGATTCGGCAAACCCGCAGGGCGTGGACGCCATGTTTGAGGTGGATAAGCTCGCGACCCTTGGCTTCCCGAACAACGTGGCTGAATTCTATAAAGACGGATATTATCGGACGGTCTTGCGGATTGCGCCGGACGAGTCGGGCGGCGCGGCTGCAAAAATGCTGGACGGGCTCCGGAATTCTCGTTGGAAAGATGCCTATCTTGTTGATCTCGACAAGTGGTGCCCGACGCCGCAGGCCATGACTCCGCTGACCTACAACGATCGCCAGATTGAACAGGTCGCCTGCGGCAACCCTCCCGCGGGCGCCGGTACATCGGCCCAACCGACCACTTCTACTGCGCGCCCAGCAGCAAACCAGGCCTCCCCGGTTAGGCCCCAAGTAGCAAACCAAGTCTCGGCGTGGTTTGCCCAACTCCAGCAGGGAAGCTTCCAGTACGAGGTGCCCAAGGTTATGGTGTGGAAGAGTTCTTCTACCGTGACAGTGAGGATCAACGGCCCGCGTGCGGCTGCATCCACGGTGACCCCAGGCGCGGCCGTATCTGGCGCGATAAGAGTATCGGACCGCATGAAGGTGGTCTTGTCATCCCCAGAGAATCCCGATGAGTTCATCATCACCATGACGGGTGGGACGTCGGATACCCAGTTTGTTCCGGTGGACGGCGCCACCACCTGGAAATGGAGCGTGATGCCGAAGTACACGCGGTCAAGCCAAAAGCTTGCGATCAGCGTATGGGTAGTGACTCCCGGTTCCGGCGACAACATCCTGAGGGAACTTCCGGTCTATTCGGCCACGGTCGACGTGCACGCGCCGGCTTCGGCGAAATACTCAAGAAGCTGCTTGAAGGCGATCGCGACTACTGGCTGCGCTACGGCGTTCCAGGCATCGCCGGTTTTATTTTTGTTGTCGGAGTGCTCGTCGCTCTGCGCAAATCGGCCACTGTTTCCGCCATTTTCTCTGTGGCTCTAGCGCTCGCCGCTTTGCTCAAATCGCTCCCCGAAGTGCGCAAGCCGGCGCGGGAATCCAAAGGCGGTAAACCCCGCTAAGCACATCTCCTCAGGTTCGCCTGGTTTGGTTGCGGAGCGAACTGGGTCCTGCGAATCGATCGCTAGTGCACGGTACTGACAAATAATCACCGGATTTGCCCGATATTGGCGCGGAAGCAACCTCATGTGGTAAGTACCACCGACCTGCTTGCTTCTTCACTTCGTCGAGGAGTTATCTCAGTGATCGCCATCCGGGGGTTGCTTGGGATCGGTGTTTTCATCTGTGCCTTGGTCGGGGTTCTGATCCTTCTCTTGTTCGGGCGCCTGATCCGGTTTCTGATCCGGGGCTTTTTCCGGCTTTTGATCTGGCTTTTGATCCGGCTTTTGATCGGTGCCGGACTCCTTTTCCGTAAGCTTGTCGAGCGTGGACTGCATCTTCTGGACCCATCCTGCGGTTTCCTGCTGCAGAGTGGATTCGCTTTGATCCACCAGCAGGTCAATATTTTTTTGCCTCATTCTTTCCCAGGGAGACAAGCCGTTCCACCACGATTTGATATTGCGCAGGCTGAAGAGTGCGGTGTTGTACTGAACGAGGGAAGGCTCGACCTGGTCGATCTGCAGCTTGGACGTAAAGGCTGTAGCAAGGGCAGTCGTCAACGCGACCCAGAGGTCCTTGTGGACGGCGGCAAGAAAAGTGCCGACGCCGCCTGCGACAAGAATCAAGATCTGGAAAACCACTAACCGTCGATAGAGCTTGGCGGTGGTCCCCACAAAGTAATTAATTTGATCTTCCACCCGGGCGCGAAGATATTCTTCCGCGGTAAGGAAGGTGGTCCACTTGGGATCCGGAATCGTCGCCTCAGCCAAGTTAGTGCGGTTGACCTCGCTTTGCCCGAGGTTTGAAGTGATGTCCCTGATATTTGAAGCAAGCTTCGTCGAGGCAGATTCGGTCTTGCATTGGTCTTCGCTGTAGGTGCCCGACCGGGTGCGATACCGGAAGATATGCTGTTTCACGGATTCCGCCGCAGCCCGCAGCAAAATCCATTTGTTTCCATCGCGGAAGCGCGCGTTGAATCCCACCAGCAGCGAGATGCTGATGGGAATGATGATCATGATGATGTGCAATGCCCCGGTGACGGGATCCGCCCATGGATGATCCTTCACGTTTTGATTCTGGGCGTTGACATGCTGCAAATTGGCGAGGGACTGAGCAATGGAGTACAAGATGGCCATCAAGGTTGCAAGCACAGTCAGGGTGAGGATGTTGAACTGGGTTGCGCGAAACAGCCTTTGCTTATTTACGGCACCGCGATCGAGTTGGTCATAGCGCGACCATGCGTCGGAAAGAATCACACCGGGTTTTTGAATTGGTCCCAGGAGAAGCCGTTTCAATGTGTCGGTATCAGCGGAGATATCGATAGCTCGCATGGTGCCGCAGTCGACGATCTCCCTTACATCTGGATCAGCGATGTCGGTGAGTTTGCCGCCTGCGTCTACCGCGTCCTTGGCGGTGAGAAGGGCATCACTCATCTCCCCTGAATTTCTGATTACCAACATAGGACAACAGGTGCGCGCACACCGGAGCGCGGTCATCTTATCCGAATCGCTTCCGCCGATCAAAAGAGCAATAATCGGTTGCTTGGCTGCCGGCTGCTTTCCTGCCAGGCTCGCCGCAATCAGGTACCTCTGCTTGTCGGGATTTGCGCATTGCGCCGGCAGTCGCAGGAGAAAAGTGTGATTGGCGGCTGCCTGGGTGGTTCCGGGAGCCAGGATGCCGAGGGTGGCGGGCGCGGATTCCACCTGGTCGACCGCTTCGCCGAGCAGCCCTGCGAGCCCGCCGGCGGCACCGTCGTCGACGATGAGCGCATTGGAGAGAAGCGCAACCGGAATCAGGGCCCGGGCGAACGCACTCCGTATTGCACTCGAATGAGCAGCGTCGGCGCTGCCGAAGAGTAGGATGATTACGTCGGCGTCGTGCTTCAACTTCGCCGCAGAGTCTTCCGGCGAGTCGGTAGGGGGAATATCGATCGGATCGGGCATAAGTTCGTTCTCAACGATGGGCGCAAGCGTAGCATAAAAGATGGAGAAATTGAAGGAATTATTACCGAGATAAGCCTGCATTTAAAGGAGCAAAAGAGGCTGGATGATACTTGGTTTAGCTGGACGTCGGATTGATGCGCCTGGAACGGCGGAACCGGCATTCCCTCTAGAGAATTATGCGATCGTGCGTGACCGCCTGATCCGTTTGCTCTCGGACCAAAATGTGCGCGTCCTGGTTTGTTCAGCAGCGTGCGGCGCCGACCTGCTCGCTCTGCAAGCCGCCGAGGCGCTGGACATACGGCGCCGGGTCATTCTTCCGTTTGCGCCGAGTGATTTTCGGCAGACGTCCGTGATTGACCGGCCGGGAGATTGGGGTCCCATCTTCGACAGGATCATCACCGCGGCAGAGCGCGGCGGCGACCTGGTCAATCTGCAACTTGATCAGTGCGAAGAATCCTACGCGACGGCGAACCGAGCCATTCTCGGCGAAATTTTGCGGGTGGCGGAAGAAACGGGCGATCAAGCTGCCGTTTCCCTGGTATGGAACTTAAGATCAAAGGGAACCGACGACAGCACGGATAACTTAGGCAAAGCGGCGAGAGAACTCGGGCTCAAGGTATTTGAGGTGAGTACGCTGTAAAACATCGCAGCTCAGCAAGGTCCAGGATGTTCGCTATTGCAGGGAGATGGAGCGCTTGTCAGGGCGTGATGCTGCATTGTATGACTAACTCATCTTAGTCAGGCCTATATAACTTCCGGACCTGATGTTCAATGGTATTAGTCCAGGCTACGCTCAGGGTTCCGGCAGGGTTGAGGGCGTTGCCGGGGTCTGGGGTTGGAAACTGGCCGCTCGTTCGCGTTGTTTGTCGAGAGCCGCGGTGCGTTGCGTTTCGACCAGGGTGTGGGTTTGATGGGCCTCCTGTTCAGATTTGGAGGCCATGCCCAGATGCGCATAGACGCGGCTCAACTGGTAGTGGGCGGGCGCAAATTGTGGATTTAGCTCGCTGACGTGTTCCAGCACCTGACGAGCCTGCTGCCATTCTTGATGCGAGGTGTAGAGCTTGCCGAGTTCGTACAATGGATCCGAGGAATTGGGCGCCAACTTTGATGCTGTTTCAAGCGCTACGATGGCATCATGTTCACGGCCAAGGCGGCTGGCTAACAGTCCGAAATAGTATTCCAGCAGGTAATGGTCAGGGAATTTGGCTCGGGCTGCCTGAAGGATGCGAAGGGCTTCAGCATCGTTGGCCTCGCGGGCATAGGTCTGCGCCAGGCCGACATAGGCCGCATCGAGCTGCGGATCGATGGCGAGCGCCGCATGAAAGGCCTCGCGCGCGGCGTCGTAATTTCCCTTGACCATCTCCACCGCGCCCAGGCGCAGTTGCAGCGGCGCAGTTGAGGAGGCCTGGTCCATGCCGGTGTGAACAATCTGGATGGCTTCGTCGTAGCGATCCATATCCATCAGCAAACGCGTGTAATCCAGGGTTCGGTCGGGATTGGATGGGTCGGCGGTCAGGGCGGCGCGATACGCCTCCAAGGCCTCCGGCATTTTTTGCTGCATCTCGAAGGCCGCCCCGAGGAACATGAGCGTGTCGGCATGTGCGGGCCGTTCGTTGTGCAAAGCGGCGAACAGTGTTGACGCCTCAGCAGCCTGCCTGTCGTACAGTAAGGCCAGCGCGAGGTTATATCGATTTTCCCACGACGGGTCGAGCGCAACGATCCGTCGGAAGCAATGAATCGCCTGACCGTAAAACTTATGCTGACTTAGCAGAATTGCGATTTGATATTCGCGCGCGGAGCCGAGTTGATCGGCGTCTTCCATACGCTCGATGCGGCTGGTCGCGTCATCCACGCGGCCGCTGCGGACTTCGGCTTCGATTACTGCGGCTGCGGCCTCGGGATCATTGTTGAGTAATTGGCCGGCATAAGACGCTTCAAGAAGGACGTCGGCATCATGGTTAGTGGCAATTGCCAACAACAACAGATAGAAGTGTGCAAATCGATCCTTGGGATCGAGGCGCGATGCTTCGCGCAACTCATGCTCGGCTTGCAGGTAATCCTTTGAGTTGAACAAATTGAAACCCAGGTTACGGTGAGGCGCTGCCTGCGACGGGTCGAGGCGAATGGCTTCGTGAAAACGGTTGTTGGCGTTCTCGATGTGGCCGAGCCTCGTTTCTGTAATACCCAGTAGATTTTCGATGGTGGCGCTGCCAGGGGCGATTCTGTTCGCTTGTTCAAGCCTTGGGAGTGCCTGATCGAACTTTCCTTCGCGAATGAGCTGAACCCCCTCGTCCAACGCGGTCGACTGCGCCCTTAACAAGGAACCCAATGCCATCAGAAGCAACGCAGCAGCGAGCATCCGATGCCGCCTCATGGCCTTGCTCCCGGGATGGTTGATTCCTGACCTGCGGCATTGGCCGCGGATGTCGAGGCCATCTGTTCGTTCTTGATGGCACGGACCTGGGCAAAGACCTGCGCCGCCTGTGCGGTCTTGCCCTCGGCGCGAAGGGCCAATCCCAGTTGATAGTGGGCAGAGCCGTCCTGGTCGTGCGGCAGAGCGTGCTTAAGCACTTCCTCTGCGCGCGGATACTTCTTTTCGATTATGTAGGCACGCCCCAACTGCGAATAGGCAGGCCAGAGGTCGGGCTTGCTGCGGATCGCGGACTCAAGATGGGGTATTGCTTCGGCAGTGTTCTCTCCGGCCACAAGGACCGTCCCAAGTTCCGCGTGGGCCTCGGGATACCCGGGGCTGAGTTCCAATTCGCGCGTGAGTTCGGCCCGAGCATGCTCGGCGTCGCCGTGCTTCCAGTAGAGATGGCCCAGCCAGAAATGGACTCCGGGGAGGTCGGGACGAGCCGCGACAACGGCGAGATACTCCGCCAGGGCCTTGTCATCCTCCTCGGCATTGACATAGATCTGTCCAAGTAACTGGTGGACATGATAGGAGTCGGGAGCCACGGCGAGGAGACGAATAACCTGCGATTTCGCGATCTCGCGTCGAACCAGCAACAAGTCGTAGAGCGCGAGACGATCGGAGGGATTGGTCGCAAGCCAACGCAAAAGCATCGGCTCGGCCTGCTCGTACCGATGCTGATGCATGACCGCGACGGCTTCCGCCAAACCGTTAGCGGGCGGCCCCTGGCCGGCGGGAACTGGGCCAATTCGCCGGTATGCGCGCATCGAGGCGTCCTCGTCCCTGGCCAGAGCATATAAAGCAGCAAGCGCCACATTCGTGGCTGGGCTTCCCGTTGAATCGGCCTCCAGGGCTTCCGCGCTTTTCCTGGATATCGAGGAGATCGTCGCGTCGGCCCGGCTACGATCGATTTGGTCGAGACCCTGGTCCAGGGGAAGCCCTAAAGCATCGAGCGTCTCGCCGGAATCGATTTGCATAGCATTTTGAATGTGCAACAGACCGTCGGCAGATTGGCCGGTAAGGAGCAGTAACTCCCCGGTGCGGGCTAACGCGGAAGCGGATCGCGGCGCAAGCGCCAAGGCCCGATCCAATAGCTCCTGAACTGCGGGCAGATTGGCTTGCTGGAGAAATACGGTGGCGAGCTGCAGGTGCGCTTCGAGCATACGTGGGTCGCGAGCGATGGCGCGGCGAAGATGGCCTTCAGCCTTGGTCCAATCGTGCTCCTCGACGTATTGGGTCGCATAAATAAGGTCAGAGAGAGCGGTTCCCGAGGACTGTTCAAGAAGTTGCACGGCGAGCTGACTCGCCGCTTTGCCGTAGGCCTCGCCACGGGCGAAGAGCAGATCGGGGTCGTCGGGAAATTTGGCGCAGGCTTTGTCCAGTTGGAGCAGAGCCGCGTCGATTTGCCCTTCATTCCACAGGGCAGTTGCCAGCCAGCTCTGCCCCAATTTATCGGAGGGATCCAGCCGAATGGCTTCGCGCAAAAGTGTGGCACCCTGTGCGGGCCGATGCAGTTGAACATCGTCGATCCCAAGCCAGAGGCTCACGCCGCGCATGCCAGGCTTTAACTTGGCGGCTGACGACAATGCGTGGGCGGATTCGTCGAACTTGGCCTGGGCGTAGTAGACCAACCCGAGATTGACGTAGGCTTCGGCTAAATCAGGCTGAAGGCGCAGGACAGCCTGATATTCCTGCGCGGCGGCATCCAGCTTTCCCTGTTGCTGATCCTGCTGGGCGGCGAGGAAATGTTCCTGAACCGAGGTATCGGTTTCCTGCGCGCTGCACCAGGGCGGCAGAACACCGGCAATCGCGATGAGGCGGGGAATCAGCGAGTGCCGCCCAAATGCTTTGCGGAACATACATTGATCCTAAATCTCCCGGACCTCGATGAAGAGGTCCGGGAGAGTCGGGTTATTTTTACAACGCCGGACGTACCAGGGCTGGTTCTCCCTGTGCCATCAGAAGGTGAGCCGCAGGGAGCCCTGGATGTTTCTCGGACCATAGGCAAGGCCCCCAGCGTTCCCGAAGTTTGAATTGGTGTTGACCAGCGGGCTGCAGCTTTCTGTCGGCGAGGGGCTGCAACTCACTGAAGTGTCAAAGTTGGTGAAGCGGTGCCGGTTGAAGAGGTCGAAAAACTCCACGCGGAAGTCGGTGTGGACCCGTTCGGTGAACATGGGGATGCCCTTGGTGACGTTGAAGTCCTCGGAATTGTTGAAGAACTCGCGGATCCCAAGGGCTTTAGGGGCGTTGCCAAAGGTGAAGTTGGCGGCTGGAGCAAAGGCATTCATGTTCAGGAGGCGGCTCGTGCCCCAAATATATTTGCCGTGGAGCGCGCCAACTTTCTGTCCGCTAACGATGTTGGGACGGCTGGATGATCCGGTCGCGCCCTGGTTTCCGGCGAAGATACCCGAGGTCCAGTTGGCCGAGGATACGCTGAGTGGGGTGCCGCTTTGGTACTTCTGGACGGCGGCAACTTCCCATCCACCCGCCAGCACATTGACGACTCCGCCATGATTGGCAAACTGCCTGCCCTTGCCGAAGGGCAGATCGTAAGTCCAGGCCAGGACGACGCGTTGCGGGATGTCAAACGAGCTGAGAGCCTTCTCGGCCTTGAGATTGTAGACGTTCAGCGCGCCGGCATTCCCGTTCCCTTCCCAGCCGGCCTCGCTGGGATACTCCGAGTCAGCATTGGTGAGGTTTTTTGACCAGCTGTAGTTGGCCAGCACGGACAGCCCGGCGCTGGTCCGCTTGGTTACCTGCACCTGCATGGCGTTGTAGGTGTAATCGCCGAAGGGATCGTCCATGGTCGCTGAGTCCACTGAGACGGTTCCATACTGTGGGAAGGGCCGCAACGCCTGGGAAACGGTCCCGCTGAAGCCAGCATATGGTGCCGCAACCACGCTCTGGCCAGCACAAGCCGCGTTGCCGACCTGTTCCGTGATGTCCACTTGCAAACATGCGCCTCGCGGCAAGTTGGCCGGACTGCCCTGGTTGGGGTCGTGCAGGAATGCCTGCAGATGGTCGCCATGACCACCGACATAGCCCACGTCAACAATGGTCTGTCCGGGCAACTGGCGTTGTACATCGAGGGTCCAGTTTTGGATGGTCCCGGGGCGGTCGACCGTCGACTCGATGAACAGTGCGTTGCCATTCCCGTTCATGACCGTGGGGTCGATGAAGGGCGGCAGCTTGCCGGGATAGGCGCTGATCTGCGAGAGCACTACGACCGGCGCCTGCGTGCTGGCCGCAGTTGGGTAATTGTAGTTGGAGAAAAAGCCCTGGCTGTCGTTTTCGGCGAAGCCTCCCACGCGCTGGGTGGAGAAGTAAATGCCGTAGCCGGCGCGAACGACGGTATTGGGATCGACCGAATAGGCGAGGCCGACGCGAGGACCGAAAGCCTTGTGGAAGGTCGACTGCGGTGAACTGCCGCCGAGGCGTCCGGCGCCTTTGCCTTCAAAAACGTAAGCGCCGGGAAGGCCGCCCGCCCCAGGGTTCGGCAGGGTTGGATTCACAAAAGACATGCGGTCTCGCGCCTCGGTCACAGGAATTGGAATGTCATAACGCAGGCCGAGGTTGACGGTAAGCTTGTTGTTGAGCTTCCAGTCGTCAGCGCCATACAAGGCAAAGTACTTGACGCGCCATCCGTTGATCTGGGGAATGGAAATGTACGCGTTCGAGGCTGCGCCAAGATAGAAGCTGGCGAAGCCGAAGCCGGAGTTGGTGTCAGACGGAGTGCTAGTGGGACCCTGGGTGAAGTTGAACTGGCCGGCGCTGCCGGTCAGAATGTTGAGGTTGAATTGCGAGGCGCGAAATTCTCCGCCGAACCGGAAGCTGTGACGGCCCTTCTGCCACGAGACCGCGTCGTCATATTGAAAGACGTTGTCGTTAAAGGTGCTTGCGCCATCGCTGGGGGTGTTGATGCCATCGCCGGGATAGTTGTAGTTGAAGCGAGGGAATACCGCGTCGCCTACGCCCTTGAGGCCGAACTTGCTGGCCCAGTGGCCACCATATCCGCCCTGGCCCGAACCCTCGACACGGTGACGGCGAGTGAAGCCGGCGTTGAAGTGGTTGAGCATGGTGGGCGAAATGAAGTAGTCATAACCCAGACGCACATACTTGTTGCCCTGGGTGTTGCCGCCGTCGTAAAGCGATCCGAGGCTTTGGGTGCTGATGTAAGGCATGTTGCCGGCGAAGTAACTGGCTGAGATCTTATTCTTCGCGTTGATGTTCTCGTCGATGCGGAGGCTCCACATGTCGGCTTGCTCGTGATTGGAACTGGTGTCATTGATGTTGAAGTACGGACTGGAGGTGCCGGAGGGGGCGGAGGGCATGACCTTAGAAGCGGCGACAAAAACCGGATCCGGGGACTGGGTGATTTTGTTGTCTGGATATGCCTGGCAGGTCTGTCCCTGGTTGGAGCCCGTGCAGGTCGAGTAATCATAAAGGATATGGGCCTGGAAGGTCTGGCCGTTGATAGTCGTAGGCGTTAGCAGGGACGAGAAGTCCCCGCCGAGCATGGCCTGGGTGGGCGCTGAAAGCAGCGATTTTCCGCCATTGACCTGCCGAAAGCCCTCGTAATTGAAGAAAAAGAAGGTTTTGTCTCTACCGTTGTAAAGCCAGGGAACGCGCACCGGCCCTCCGGCGCTTGCTCCGAAATCGTTCTGGGTGTCGGTGGGCGTGGGTGCTGTGTTGGCCCCGAAGACTGCGTTTTTGTAGTTGTTGAGCCAACTGTTGGCATCCAGGTCGCGGTTCTTGAGCAGATCGTAAGCTGACCCGTGAAGGCTGTTCGTTCCTTGCTTAGAGGCGAGATTGACCACCCCGCCGCTTGCGCTTCCAAATTGGGCGTCGAAGGTGTTGGTCATGACCTTGAATTCGGAGACGGCCTCGACGCTGAAGCCATAGGTGACCTGCATATTGGCCGAGGCGAGCTCGGTGGTGGCGCCGTCGAGCAGGATGTCGCCGCCGCCCTGTTGTCCGCCGCTGAGCTTGAAGGCTCCGGACGGTGGCGAGGAAGGGTTGTTGCTCATGGAGCCGGCGAATCCGGGCGAGAGCGCCGCAAACTCGAGCGGGTTGCGGATCTCACCGCCGAAGGGCAGCGGAAGCGACTCCAGTACCTGAGGCGACATCGTAAAGCCGACGTCAGAGGACTCGGTCTCCAGGTGCGAAGCGTCGCTGGTTACGGTGACATTCTGCGTGGCCGCTCCGACCTGCAATGCGACATTGACGGTCGCCGTGCTTCCCACATCCACGGAGATGCCAGTCTGTGTATATGACTCAAACCCTGCATAGGTTGCTGCAAGGCTGTAAGTTCCGGGTTGTAGTTCGGGGAATGTGTACAGGCCGTTGTCACTCGCAGTGGTCTTATACTGACTTCCAGTATTTGTCTCGGTCAGTACAAGCGAAGCGCCGGGAATATTTGCTCCCGTGGAGTCCTTTACGGATCCGGTGAGAGTGCCACGGCTCGATTGAGCCAGCCCGGGGATGGCGAGGGTCAGGCCCAACGCAACCAGCAGCCAGACCGCCAGACGCCAAGGTCTTTGCGCGGTTAAACGTTCGTGGATCATGGTGTGTCTCCTTTTAAACATGGTTCTCAGGCCTCCGAAGTAGTTGCGGTAAAGCTTGCGGTGGAGGAGGTGTTTTCCGCCTTGTCCAGATCGCGGGAGATCTGGCCAGCTACCACGATTGACAACAACTGCAGGAGCGCAATTACCGGCAGGGCATATTTGAGCGCGGCATTTCCAGACCACGCGTATGCGATTCCAAGGAATAGCCCGCAACCCAGGAATCGCCCCATAAAGAGTCCGAACTCGTGGTTGAAGATATAGGCGTATTCATTGCGTCCCTCGAGCCGGGACACGGCATCGATCACCTGCAACTGAATCGGGTAATAGGCCAGGTCGAGCAGCGGTTTGGCCAGAACGAGGCAGGCGATGAAGATCAGTACGCCCATGGCGTTGAAAAGGGCCGTGTTGGTGAACGCACCGAGGAAGAACAACAAGAGTCCGGCGGAAAAGACAAAGATGCGATGCCTGGGCGCGGCGATGCGGCCGACGGCATACATGAGGCAGGCGGTGAAGACGCCGCCGATGGCCTGGGTGGCGCCCAGGGTGCCCTCCTTGCCTACCAGCAACATGATGAGCATGGCCGGAGCGGTAACGATGTATCCCTGGGCCAGTCCCTTGAGCAGAGCCAACTCAAGCATCCGCCTCCAGAGCGGATGGAATTGGAAGAAGACAAAGCGAGTTTGTCGGGAGTTCCGGAATGTGCCTCGTTCCAGAATGCCGGCGGCCAGCACGGTGAGGCCGAACACGACTACCGCGATGATGTGGTAGGCGCGATTGGGGATTCCGCCGAGCCAACCGTAGAGAGTCGTGCCGCTGATAAACCAGCCGAGGAGCGCGGGAACCACTACCGCGGCCAGGGTGGCAACGAACATCTCCACGCCGTAGTAGTAGTTACGATTGCTGTCGTTGGTTGCGGTCAGGGCAAGGAAGCCGCGATTCGCCCAGAAGAGTCCGGTGGCGAGCCCCATCATAAGGCCGGAGCTCGCAACGCCGATCGGAGTGAGGATACTCAGCTGCATCATCAGCATCATTGCCAAACCCGACAGGAGCATTCCCGCGGCGTACATGTGTTTGGCGCCTACCCGGCCCAGCAGCTTGCCGTTCAGATAGAACGCGAGCGGCGTGGCCGCGTAGATCGACAACTGGTAAGTCACGACTTTCGCGACGGCATTGGAGTTGCGCATGACATAGGCCGCCACAAAGATCTCGATCACCGGGAGGACGAGGGCGTACATCATGTTCGAAACCATCAATACCTGCATGGAGTGCGGGCAGAGGCGGAAGACCTCAAACTCCTTGCGGAGGCGGTTCAAGGCCTCGCTCCCTGAAGTGCAACCAGACCGGGGACGGGAATGAGGCTGGCCAGGATATCGCGGACGGAAAAATATGCTCCGCAAATCACACTGTCGGCCGCGCCGTAATATATCGTCAAGCGGTCGCCATCGAGAAGGTGACCATTGGTAAAGATCACGTGGCCAAAGAAACCCTCCTGCTCGTAGGCCGTGAGCGGTTCCATGATGGGGGTCTCGGACCGGGCCAGCACCCGCCAGGGTTCGTCCAGGTCAAGCAGCAGGGCTCCCAGGCAGTAGCGATTCTCACTGGTCGCGCCGTGATAGATTTCCAGCCACCCTTCGGCGGTCCGGATCGGCGCCGCTCCCGCGCCCACTCGGGCGCTGTCCCAGTACCCCTCGCGGCTATGCGCCAGGCAGCGATGCCGTCCCCAGTGAACCAGGTCAGGCGACTCAGCCAGCCAAATGTAGTTGCCGCCCAGTTCCGGGCTGCTGGGACGATGCAGCGCGTAATACATCCCGCCGATCTTCTCTTCGAAGAGCGCGCAATCCTTGTTGTGGGGAGCCAAGATCATGCCGGCGTGCGTAAAGTCGTTCCAATTGCAGGTGGTTCTGAGCCCCACTCCGACACCGTGGCTCGACACCTGCGTGTATGTCAGACAGTAAGTCCCGTCGATTTGCGCAACGCGGCAGTCTTCGATGCCGTAGGTTTCCAGTTCCCCCATCCCCATCAGTGGGCGGCCCTGCTCGGGTTCGCTGAAGGTGACGCCGTCGTCGCTGGCGAACAGTCGAAGATGGGAGAGAGTAGTGAGATAGTCCTGCCCATCGAAGCTGATGACGCGCGGGTCGGTCAGATCGAGCCTGGGATCGCTGGAGTCGAATTCGAGCACTTCAAGCCGGCCGTCGGGACTCAGGATGGGGAAAGATGTTTTGCCCGGGACCTGTGCGGGGCGCTCCGCCACTCGCACGAGCAGCCAGGTCTTCCCCTGAAATCGAAAGACTCCGGGATTCAGGAGGCAGGTCACCTTCATGCCTTCCACACTGGGACGCAGGTTCCGCGGCCTGAGGATGGGGTTCTCGCCAAAACGTCGCGCCAGGTCGTTCATCATGAGCCTTTCGGAAATTGGGAAGGGAATGAACCTCACCGGCGTTTGGCTACGAAGCAAACCCGGTTGGGAAGCCGGGGATAACCCTGGATGAACGCCCCAGCCTTTCAAAAGGGACTTACGGGGAAAATCATTGAGAATCAATGTGAACTACATGTGATTCGCATGGAATCCCGCTTCTTTCCGGTCCACAGTTCTCGCCGCGAGGCTTGAGGCTAGGGACATCGTCAGAGAACCACCTTCAGGAGACCTCCACTCAGGTGGTTGGATCGCGCAATCTTTCTGATAATCAATCATTTCTAAGTGCGCTGGCTGATCCTGGTTGATCTGCCACGTATGCCCGCGTTGTGCTACCATGCGGCGAACGGGCGTTGCTTTGCATCGTGGATGGAACTCCACACGATCTGGCTGCTTCGGGCAAAGATGGGATTAAGCGCGGGCAATGGAAGACGATCCGGCACTTCGGGCAGATGCCCGCTGGCAATTGATCGAAAGAATCACCGCCAGCCCGCCCTTCCAGAAGTCGGCGCGGCTTAGAGATCTGTTGCGCTTCATGGCCGAGAGGTCGATCCATGGCCAGATCCAGGACCTGACCGAGCATCGTATCGGCAGCACCGTCTTCGGCAAACCCAAAGACTACAGCGTCGTCGAGGATAGCTCTGTCCGGGTGCATGTGCGCCAACTGCGGCTGAAGCTCCATGAGTATTTTGATGGGGAAGGTCGCGGCGAGACCTGGATCGTCGAAATTCCCAAAGGGGCCTACACCACCCTGTTTCGCACCATCGAGCAGCCCACTACCGAAAAACAGCTTGTCGTTGCCAGCCCCGTCGGATTCCGTTCCTGGCTCCGCTACTTGCCGTGGGGTTTGGCCACTCTCTTTTTCGCCACCACCCTGCTAGCCTGGTTTCTCCCCAGAGAGGTTGCGCCACCTTCTCCGCCGCCGTGGCCGGTGGCTGCGCTCTTCAATCCGGCTAACCGCCCCGTGCAGGTGGTGGTTGCCGACGTGAACTATGGGATGATGCGGCTGGTCGATGAGCAGCCGGTGACCCTGGAAAGGTATCTGAGCCCCGCCTATCGGAGCGGAGAGGATCTCTCCAATGCACATCCGACGGGCCGGGAAGCGAGGATGATGAAGTACTTGTCCGGCTCGCTGCTAACGTCGTATGCGGACCTGGTAGTGGTGAATACGATGATGCGGTTGAGCGGAAGCTCGCGCGACTGGCTTGTGATTCGATCCGCGCGGGAATTGCGGCCGCGCGACCTTGAATCGGGAAACTTCGTTTTCGTCGGCAGCCCCAGCTCGAACCCATGGGTTTCCTATTTTCAGGACAAGCTGAACTTTCAGGAGCGCGAGGGAGTGGTGGGGGAAAGCCTGAAGTATTTTCAGAATGTCCATCCCAAGGCAGGCGAGCAACAAATGTATCAAGGCCTCGCTTTCACCGGCAGTTCGGGCGAGGACTATGCGACGATCTCGCTGCTGCCCCTCGCCGACGGGCGGGGCAGCGTTCTGATCCTGCAGGGATTGCAACAGGAAGGAACCGAGGCGGCCGGTCTTTTCCTTGCGGATGCGGGCAACCGGAAACGACTGGAGCAGGCACTCGGCATCACGGGGACCCCTGGCCAGACCATCTACTTCGAAGCTCTTATCCGAACGAATGCCGTCGCAGGCGCGCCCAATGCTACTTCAATCATTACAGCGCGCGTGCTTCAACCCTGAGCGGCGGCCGTCGCAGGAGCCAGAGCGAACTCAGTTTCGAATCTCGACCACCTTTGCCTCCTGCGGACGCAGCACCAACTCCAGCTTGCCCTTG
This sequence comes from uncultured Acidobacteriota bacterium, assembly GCA_963730805.1. Taxonomy (GTDB): domain Bacteria; phylum Acidobacteriota; class Terriglobia; order Terriglobales; family Acidobacteriaceae; genus Telmatobacter. The sequence goes on from CAVSTL010000007.1 coordinate 521,315, forward strand.
TTCATCTGAACCGATTGGTCGCGGGTAAGATCATGAATCTGACTTCGTCCCTTCGTCTCAATCGTCACGCGCTTCTCTCCGGGCCCTGGGTTGTAATAGAGGAATGCCGGGGGAAGCCCGGGATCCAGAAAGTTGGTTTTAGCCAGATCCCATCGCAGCAGCCAGGGATCTGCGAGCGGCTGAACCATCTTGTCAAGCCACATAACATAGGCTCCGCCATAGATCGAACGGTGGCCTGCAAAGTCGCCGGTCGCGTAGGGGCTGTGTCCCTTTTCTTCGCGGCTCAACCTTTCATAGGGAAACATTGGCGGCAGGTCGGGACGGCTTTGATTTTCGCGGGGCAGATATTCAGGGTAGAACCAGCGAAGGTTCGCCGTCACGCTCAGGGCGTAACGCGCCACGTCGGAAGCGAGTTGGGGAGCGAATCGCACCGCGGGCAAGAGATAGGGCAGCGTCACCATCGATTCCATGCTGTAGACCTGGTCGGGCGGTTCGGTCCGAAACCCCGCCATTAAGCCGTTGACTTCATGTCCTCCCCATCGCCCGGTAGCCATCAATTTTATTTGCGAATCAAGGACGAACCGGAGCGCCTTTTTCGCGCTGGTTGCATAACCCATCGCTTCGAGGCGTGCGGCAGCCAACGTTGCCAGCGCGCCGCTGGGAACCTCATACCATGGGTTGGCGGCGAAACTCAGGTAGCGATCGATCCCGGTTTTAGCTTCGGCAAGACAAAACTCCTTGCCGGTCAGCTTCCAGGCCAAGAGCATCACGTAGCTGTAGCCGCCGATGGCGTCGGGCTGACGGTAGATATCCTGGTTGGTGAACGCCGCGCCTTTCGCAAAGTCATAGCCCTGCGAGTTGAAGTCGTAGCGAAGCTGCTGCGCCATCGTTTTCAGGCTTGCAGCGCTCCTCTCCACGCGTGCCAGCCACTCGCTGTCTTTTGCGAAGCGAAGCCGGACGAGTCCGAAGGCGATTGCGGTCACGTTCATGATGTACCAGTACTCGCATAGCGTGGCCCCGGCGCCGTCGAGGAACAGCCCATATGGCTCGCTGAAATAACCTTTCAGGGATACAGCCAGCCCTTCCAAACCCTCGCCGCGAAGTTCCTTTCCCATTGCCATCGGCGCATAGGTAGTCAGGCCGCCATCCTGCTCACCTTCGAGCGCGGACGGAAATACCTGCCGGCCGTCCTTTGTGCGCGAGTTCAGCCCATGCGCGGGATCCATGACATAGGCGCTAAACGCATCGGCCAGCGCATGAAAGTCGAGGGGGCGCTCCGACGGGCGATCGGGCAACCCACTCCAGCCGCTGGTGCCTGGGGCCGCGATGGACGGATTAGTCCACCCAGCCACCCCCAGGGCGCCCAATCCAGCGAGAAATTCCCGGCGACTCGGCATCCAGAAGGGAGCTGTTTCGCTTTTCTCGCTGCTGATGTTTTTTTCCATCACTCCATTCTCCCTTGTACATTGCAGCGTTGCCGGCGCCTGCTCCTGATGCGCACCGGCGCAAACAGCGGGAGGGCGCGGCAAATATCCACCAACTTTAACAGCACCGTCGATCGTTGCTTCCATCAACGGTTCGAACAAGCGCGCCTATATGGCCGATCGGAGCATATACAGCCTTGGGAGCGACGGGATAGTTGTTCAGAACGTCCTTTGCGCTCTGATCGGCGGCGAGACTTTGCATTGTTGCCAATCCGTCCGTGGGTCGGAGCAGGAATGGCGGACGGTCATCCGGAAGTATGCACCAGATTTGTGCGAGGGAATTCTTCCACTACGTGAGGGAGCGAAACCGGGCGCACCGCTAGGATTTTCTCGTCTTCTTGCCGGAAACGAGTCTTTCGAGTTCGGCAATGCGCCTCTTCAAGTCTTTCACCTCATCGGCATCCTGCGGGCCTGTCTTCTTTCGCCTGCCTCCCTCCGGTGCCGGATTGGTATCAGACGGGGTGGCGCCCTGGCCTGCCGCTTCGCGCTCCGTGCGGAGATTCTGCATGAAATCGAAGGGATTGAGAGGGGGCACCATGGCGCGATAGGTGCTTTGATAGATCTCCAGCATGGTTTTCATATACTTCAAAGCGCTTTCCTGGCTGGCGCGACCCGAGGTAATGACCATCTGGCGGAGCAGGTCGAGCGGGAAAGTCGAGTTGGGAGCCTTGGCGTCTTCAACAATGATCTGGGTCAGAATCAACCGCGTGATGTCTTCGTTGGTGGTGGCGTCGACGACTTGCACGTCGTTGCCCTGCTGCAGCAGTTGCGCCACTTCTTCGAGGTTCACGTACCGGCTGTTGGTCGTGTCATAGAGCCGCCGGTTTTCGTATTTCTTGATAACCACCGTTTTCTTCGCCATTATCTGGCATTTTACTCTTGACAACACGTGGCGATGGGGAGCCTAATGAAATTGCTGCACCGCAGCATTAATCGCAGCGCACAATGCGCCTGAAGGAGCACCATATGAAGGCTACAGAAAAGGGGCCTGAGGGACCGGTAACGGCTGCCGCAGGCGAGAAATGGGATGTTGTGGAATCGGCGGTCAAAATCTACGCGACGGGTGTGGAGCGTTTGGCCGAAGTACAGAAGAAATCGATCGACCTTGCTACCGAGCACAATTCAGAGATGGTGAAAACGTGGAAGAAAATGGCGGCCGGTGCGCCCGGGTTGTTCATGGTTGATCTGGCCACGACGGCATTCGATCGCTTTGCGGAGACCCACAAGGCGATGATCGACCTGGTGGTGGAACAGACCCATATGATGACCGGGCTGGTGAAGGAGCGGAAGGTGCAGGCGGCCAAGGTCGTCGACGACAACGTAGCGCGGGCACAGGAAGCCATCGATCAATCAGTAGCGGCACAGAAGACGGCACTCGACTACACGACCAAGCACACGAAGGCCGCTTTCGAGTCCGCGAAAAAGCAATTTGGCTATGCCGGCACTCCCGCGGGTGCAGCAGCGGACTCTGTGCAGCGCGGCATCGAAGTGGTAATTGATGCTCAAAAGGAGCTGCTGGAAGTCTTGAAAGAACCACTCAAGGTCCATTGATCGGGATGCGCAAACGAACCCGTGCGGGGTTATCCGGCCTAAGGCCCAGATGAGCGAACCGGACAGCCGGATGCCCCGAACGGGTATATGCTTTGTGTGAAGTGAGAGTCGGGGGTTTCACCCATGGCTGCAGAGAAGGAAGAGAAGCCGGTCGATCCGTTCGACGCTTTTCGCGGAATGCGGGATAGTTATCTCGATGCGGTGTCCAAGGTGATGATCAATGCGGTGAACAGCGAGGAGTATGCGCAGGCCACCGGCACCCTGCTGAACAGTTCGCTGATGGCATCCGCGCCTTTCCGCGAGGCATTCGACAAGGCCATGGCGGCGGCGCTGCAAAAGTCATCGATGCCATCGCGACAGGAAGTGGCGGCGCTGGCAGGCCGCTTGACCAACATTGAGATGCGACTCGACGACATGGAAGCCAAGCTCGATCGAATAGTAGAGCTTTGCTCAGTCGCGAGGCCGGCACCTCCGAGTTCCGATGCTCAAACAAGTTCTGCACCAAAAGCCCAGGCGGTGAAAAAGGCAGTGGGCGCCAAGGGAAGCTCTCCAAAAAAAGGAAACCGTAATAGATAGAGCAATTCGGAGAGCGCGCGGTCTCTCGCATTGAATCGAGCGACGCTCCGAAAATGCCACAGAGGTCGATATGACAGAGGCTGCGTTGTTGCCCGATCAGTGGTCGGTTCTGGAGCAGCGGTTTCAAACTCTCAACAAAGTGATGACGACAAAGGCGGCGATTGCACAGACGCCCAAAGAGATTGTCTGGACGCTCAACAAGGCAAGGCTTTACCGCTATATCCCGATGGTCCCGCCAGAGTCGCGGCACCGCATTCCGCTTCTTCTTGTTTTTGCGCTCATGAACCGGCCCACGATTCTGGACCTTCGGCCTGGCCACAGCTTCATCGAATACATGGTGGGACGCGGGTACGATGTCTACCTGCTCGATTGGGGCATACCGGGTCTCGAAGACCAGGACATGAAGTTCGATGACTATGTTCTGGACTACATGACGAGGGCGATTCGAAAGGTGAAGGCACTTTCCGAATCCAATGAGTTCAGCTTGCTCGGCTGGTGTATCGGTGCGATTCTCACCACGATCTATGCCTCCATGCGGCCGGACGATGGGCTTCGCAACCTGCTCCTGTTGACCGCTCCCCTTGACTTTTCCAATCCGCAGCAACTGACATTTGCCCGCTGGACAGACGAAAAGCATTTCGATATCGATCGAGTGCTGGCCGCCTACGGCAATATGCCCGGGGAGATGATCGACTACGGCGCCAAGGCGTTGAAGCCGGTGGAGAACTACCTGGCGAACTATCTGAAGCTCTGGGACAATCTCGACAATCCCCGGGTGGTGGAATCGTGGCATGCGATGAACACCTGGGTTACCGATATTTTTCCCATGGCTGGCGGCGCCTACCGACAGCTGATCGTAGATCTCTATCGCAACAATCGGCTGATGAAGGGCGAATTGAAGATCCGTGGGGAGTTGGTGGACCTGAAACGACTGCGAGCCAATTTGCTCACGGTGATCGCAGAGGGCGATCACATCACTCCGCCCTGTCAGTCGGAAGCGATTCTCACGAAGATCTCGAGTACCGACACCGAAGTCTATCGTGTACCGGGCGGCCACATCGGGATCATGGCCGGTAGTGGCGCGCAAAAGCTTACCTGGCCCCACATCAACAATTGGCTGGCGGCTCGATCGCAATGAGTTTTGCGGTTGCTGGACAGATCCGTTTTTACCCTGGAACGATAGCCACTGACGCTGGGGCCTCCTGGACACAGGGGTTCTGTGCCCAGAAGACCGGGACATGTGACGATCTGGCTACATATAGAGCCCGCCGTTCACGTTGATTTGCTGGCCGGTGATGTAGTCGCCATCGCAGATGAGGAACGCCGCCGCTTTAGCAATCTCCTCCGGCTCTGCGAGTCTGCGCATTGGGATTTTCTCCTTGATTTGTTCGAGGCGATCGAGCGGAACGCCGCTTAACATGTCGGTCGCGGTGAAGCCCGGCGCGATCACATTCGCGGTAATGTTATACCTCGCCAGTTCCAGGGCCAGGACCTTGGTGAATGCAACGAGTCCGCCTTTGCTGGCCGCATAATTTGCCTGACCGAAGTTGCCCGCCTGACCGACGAAGGAAGCCACGCTCACGATGCGTCCGTATTTTTGCTCGATCATTGCGGGTATGGCGGCGCTGGTGCAGTAGAAAGCACTATTGAGGTTGGTATCGATGACATCCGTCCAATCGTCGTCTGTCATCTTGCGGAGACTGCGGTCGCGAGTAATCCCGGCGTTATTCACGAGGATGTCGATCCGTTCGTAGGTGTCCAACACTTGGGACACAAGGGTGCGCGCCTTCCCTTTCTCCGAGAGGTCGCCCTGAAAGATTTCGCTGGAGCCGCCCATTTCCTCGATCTGGTTTCTGACCACTTCGGCTCCGCTCAAGCCGGTCCGAAAGCTGATGGCGACGGTGGCTCCGCGACTGGCCAGTTCAAGGGCGATGGCGCGCCCTATGCCGCGGGACGCTCCGGTGACGAACGCAACCTTGCCGGCAAGGGGCTTGGAGGCGGACACGTTGACTTCGTATAAGGTTGCTGTAGCCATGGAAATTCTCTCTCCTTTGTCGGTTTAGTGGATGGCTTCAAAGATGGCGGCTATCCCTTGGCCGCCGCCGATACACATGGTCACGAGGGCGTATTTGCCCCCGACCCGCTGGAGTTCATGCAAGGCTTTCACGGTGACAATGGCGCCCGTGGCTCCGAGCGGATGGCCCAGAGAAATGCCGCTGCCGTTGGGATTTGTCTTGTCGGTCGGGAGATCCAGTTCGCGCTGTACCGCGAGAACCTGGGCAGCGAAGGCTTCATTGGCCTCGAAGACATCGATCTGATCGTTGCTGAGTCCGGTGCGCTTGTAGAGTTTGCGCACCGCCGGCACCGGTCCGATCCCCATCACTCCGGGCTCGACCCCGGCGACCGCATAATCGACGAGCCGGGCCATGGGTTTGAGTCCGCGCTCTTCTGCCGTGTGGCGTTCCATCAGGACCAAGGCGGCTGCTCCATCGTTGATGGTCGACGAGTTGCCGGCAGTAACTGTTCCGTTTTTGTCGAAGGCGGGCTTGAGCCTGGCAAGGTTTTCAATGGTCGCGTCGGTGCGCGGCGACTCGTCGGTCGTAACGAAGGTAGATCCGGATCTACTCTTGAGCTCGACAGGTATGATCTGGCTTTTGAACTTGCCTTTTTCGATCGCATCCAGTGCGCGGCGATGGCTCTCTACCGCCAGTTCGTCCTGGTCTTCACGGGTTATGCCCCACTTGCGCGCGACGTTCTCCGCGGTATTGCCCATGTGGACTTCGTCAAACGGGTCAGTCAGGGCCGCGACGAGGGCGTCAATCGCGTTGGCATCGTTTAGCCGCGCCCCCCACCGCATGGCGGGCAGCCAGTAGGGGGCCCTGCTCATGGACTCGGCACCGCCACCAATCGCAGCATCCGTATCGCCGTGGACAATGGTGTCGGCTGCCGTCACAATGGCCTGGAGACCACTTCCGCACAGTCGGTTCAGTGTCAGAGCAGGCGTTTCGACTTGAAGGCCGCCGCGCAAGGCCGCTACGCGGGCAAGATACATGTCCTTGGCGTCGGTATGAATGACGTTGCCGAAGACAACATGACCGATGTCGGCCGGGGACAAGCCCGAGCGCTGCATGCTCTGGCACACTACCTTGGCGGCAAGCTCGCTGGGAGGAATATCTTTGAGGGCGCCCCCGAATTTTCCTATGGGGGTTCGTACAGCGCTGAGTACAACAACTTCTCGATGACTCATAAAGCCAAATCCTTTCGTTCGCCGGGTTGAGGTAAAAGGTAACGCAGATGTCCGTGGAGATCTTCTGCGGTGCTTTGTGCAACCACAGAGGGCGCCCCTTTAGGGGGAAGCCACGACATGGGACCGGGCCCCATCTATACATTTGCGCACCGCAGCATTTATGATGCTGCGGTGCAGCGTAAGATGACGTTGCAAGGTGAGTGAGATGGAAGCAAGAAAAATCGCGTTTGAGTCCGAATTCAAGGCAGAGATGCCGTTCACGCTGGAAGGAAAGACGGCCCTGGTGACGGGAGCGGGCCGAGGCATCGGACGGGCCATAGCGAAACGGCTCGTGGGAGCCGGGGCTCGCGTGATGATCAACGACCTGGACGAAGCAATGCTTCTGGATTCCGAAGCAGAGCTAGGGCATCCGGGACGGGTCAGCCATGTAACCGGCGACTTAACCGATCCGTCGGTCCCGGAAAAGATTGTCGAGGCTACCATAGCCGAATTCACATCCATCGATATCATCGTGAATAATGCCGGTTACAGCTGGGACAACGTGATTCAAAAGACCACCGATGAGCAATTTCAGGCGATGCTTGAAATTCACCTGCTGACCCCATTCCGGGTGCTCCGGGCGGCCTCGTCGTATATTCGCGAGGCAGCGAAAAAAGAGATCGCGAACGGCCAGCGTGTGATGCGCAAAGTGGTCAACATTACGTCCATCGCCGGTACCGACGGCAACCCCGGCCAAGCGGGCTATTCCTCGGGCAAGGCCGGGATTATCGGCCTTACTAAGACACTGGCGAAAGAATGGGGCCGGTATAACGTGAATGTGAATGCCGTTGGATTTGGCCTGATTGGCACGCGGCTAGTGCAGCCACTAACCGACGCCACCGCCAATATGGAAATGCACGGTCACCAGATTCGCCTGGGCGTCCAACCCAGCCTTTTGGATTCGGTGAAAACTGCATGTCCGCTTGGTCGGCTGGGCACTCCGGAAGAAGCCGCCGGCGCGGTACTGTTTTTTTGCAGCCCGCTATCGGACTATGTCACCGCAGAAGTGTTGATCTGCGGCGGAGGCCTTCATTTCTAGCCGGTCTCTCCGCCGCTTCTTCTAACGTGTAACTAAGCAGTCCTCGAAGACGTAACCTTCAAATTCGTCTTGTTGCTGCTCAACGAGCCAGGAGACTTCCGTCCAATGATCAAGACTGAACTCGCGGGCCGAGTCGAACGAAACCAGGAATGGCCTGCTTTCCAACTGCGGCGCTAATTGTGGCGGAGGAAGGGGCGGGGAGTACTGCATATACACCTCGGGAGGGGGTTAGTGGGAAAATGTGATTCCGGGATCTTTTCCGGGGAGCTAGGGGGCCCGAGACCCTTAGCTAATCACATAGGCAAACAGTGATCCGTGACCGCCGTCACGACTCTTGACGATAAGTCCGATATCCGGTTGACGCGGTCTCGAGAATTGCACCCGGGTTTCCGACGAGGATATCTATCTATTCGCTCGTTTCCCTCAGGTAAAGTCTATAGGCGGTGTACCCGATTCAACCCTTCAAGCAAACCAGCATTGCGAAGGATGCGCCTTACTTTCTTGGGAGAAATTGATAAGGATTGCGCCACGCGCGAAATTTTTTGCTCTTCGCGCAACCACACTTTTGGAATTACGATTTCCGCGAATTCTTCGGTGACTTGCTGAAAGGTCTTGTCACCCAGGACGCCCTCGGACCAGCCGCGCAGTGTGTCATTTATGCCGGATGTCTGTGTGATTCGGGATTTGAGCGCGGCCAACTCGTCGGCCAGGTGGTCGTTTTCGCCTGCGCCCATCAGGTCGGCTGCTTCGTTGGCGCAACGTCGGGCGAGATCCCAGTCCTGGAAGAACTCGTTGGCGGCGGTCGCGCCACGCGCGATGCAAGCTCCGGCCAACAACCTGCGATTCTGCGTGTGCCTGGCGAGTTCGAGTGCCTCTTCGCTGAATTGTTTCGCGTGGTCGGCGTGAAGAGCGGTATCGACATCTTCGCCAAGTTGTTCTTCAACCTTGGCGTTCTCTGCGGCGGCCTGCAATACCCTTGCCCTGGCCATGAGAATATAGTCGCTCTTTTCGTGGCCTACGCGATAGGCTTCCAGGGCTTCGCGTGCTGCGCGATCGATGTCCCCTCGATCGAGATGAAGAAATCCTGAATTCACAATTACCGTTCCGATTCCCGCGGAATGACCATGTAAGGAGTAGATCTTTCTCGCCTGGCGCAACTGGGCCATGGCTTCGCTGCAGAGATGCTGATGGCGCGTGCGCAGGGCTGTCGGATCATTGGTTCCCGAGACCTTTTCGTGGCCCACGCGGGGGGAACCAGCTTTGCGGGTACCCGCATCGATTCTTCTTCGTAACTGCAAGGCGAGGAGCCGCTTGACATAGGCGGAATTCACCAAGGTTCGAGCGAGACTTCGATGATCGGGGTCACCGGACGAGTAAATTGCGATGGCGCGGTCAAAGTGCTCAAGGGCTTTGACGTATTCGCCTGCGCGCCTGACGATTCTGCCGCGCGCAGATTCGATATTGCCCAGGGCAAGATAGTGATCCGTCCCTCTGAGAGCGGTCTCCGCGTGCGAAAGGAGGCGCAAGGCTTCCTTTCTTAAGCCTTTTTGAAAGAGTACCCAGCTTTCGTGAATCTGAATCACGGCGGTGAGGGTACCGAAATTGCGATTCTTCTGGGCCAGTTCTCGTGCCGACACCATTTCGCGAAGGGCGGTTTCGTATTCCCCCTTTTTTCGGTGAGCTCTTCCCTTCCAGAAATGCGCCAGCGCGGACAAATGATCGTCAGGACACTCCGGCTCCGCCCGCAGTACAAATTCGAATGTGTCGATTGCGCGATCAACCTCTTCAGCCGACAGCGCTCGAAATCCCTCGGCCATGCGCACGCGCAGGAAATCCTCGAGGGTCAACTTACGCCGACATTCAGGCGGAAATTTGTGAAGCAATGCATCCAGCAAGTGGCGATTGCGGTAACCGACATCAACCCATTGCGCCACCATGAAAAGCAGTTCCGTTGCGTGCGAATCGGTGGGCGACAGATTCGCCAGGGCGATTTCCGATTTGCTGAGCAGGCTAATGCCTTCGGATATGTGGCGGAGGTTGAGCGCAAGGCCCAAGTCCTTCACGAACTTCGATTCGATGACCATTGCCGCCCATCTGTAGCCGTGATCTCGGCAACCGGGCGACCAAGTTTCGACAGGTTGCGAGCAATATTTCCGGGGATGCCAGTTGTGCAAAGTCAATCCACTTTGGACGACCTGGGCTCCCCTGCGACTGTCCGTCCCAAAGCGCCATGATTATCAAACCGCCTGGGCATCATTGTCCACTCGTCCGAATCGGACTAGTAGCTCTTGTGCCCTCAATTGGCATGATATCTACTCACAACAGGAGCCGGAGCAGGAGCCCAGCCTTTCGGAATTTGCCCTATTGAAATCTCTGAGATTTCGCCTCCAGGAAACTCATATCTTCTGCCTGATTTCTCGAATCCGGAACCCACCCAAAAGGGAGAAACTTTCAATGAGCGCAACACTGCCGCTGGGCGAGATCAACGCTTTTAGCCGAAACGCCGAGTTTGAGATACTCACGCCGGAAGCGGAGGAGTTTCTCCGTGCCCTGGATGAGCGGTTTGATACCCGGCGCATTGATCTGCTGGAAGCGCGCAAGAATCGGCAGCGCCAGTTTGACGAAGGCAAACTGCCGGGCTTCGTTGAGGAAACCCGGTCAATTCGCGAAGCACGTTGGAGCGTCGCCCCCATTCCTCCGGACCTGCAGGATCGGCGTGTTGAGATCACCGGGCCTACTGACCGCAAGATGGTAATCAACGCTCTGAACTCCGGAGCCAACGTCTTCATGGCTGATTTCGAAGACTCGAACGCGCCCACCTGGAATAACTGTATTGAAGGGCAAGTCAATCTTCGCGACGCGAACCTGCGGACTATTGAGTACCGCTCTGCGGAAGGAAAGCTATACAAGCTCGGACCCAAGCCAGCGGTATTATTTGTCCGTCCGCGCGGCTGGCACATGGTTGAGAAGCATTTCCCAATCCATTGCTTTCCAATTTCTGCATCGCTGTTTGATTTCGGTTTGTACTTCTTTCATAACCACCAGGCTCTGGTCGAACGCGGAACGGCGCCTTACTTTTATCTTCCCAAACTCGAAAGCCATCAGGAAGCACGGTTGTGGAACGATATCTTTCTCTTTGCGCAGGAGTATGTGGGCTTGCCCAAAGGAACAATCCGGGCTACGGTCCTGATTGAAACGATTTCCGCAGCTTTCGAGATGGACGAGATTCTTTACGAACTGCGTGATCACTCCGCCGGTCTCAATTGCGGACGATGGGACTACATATTCAGCTTTATCAAGAAGTTCAGAAATCATCCGGAGTTCACGCTACCGGAGCGCGGCGCGGTCACCATGGAGCAGCCTTTTCTGCACTCCTATGTGGAGTTGCTGATTCACACCTGTCACAAGCGCGGAATCCACGCCATGGGAGGGATGGCTGCCCAGATCCCTGTCCGTGATAACCCTGCCGCCAATGAAGAGGCCATGGAACGCGTCCGCCAGGACAAACTCCGCGAGGTGCGCGCCGGCCACGACGGAACCTGGGTGGCGCATCCTGGCCTGGTTCCTGTGGCCAAGGCTGTGTTCGACCAGCATATGAAACAGCCCAACCAGATCGCCCCGCCGGCTGCGTTTACATCGAGAATCACCGAGCGGAACCTGCTCGAGGTCCCGGAAGGTCAGCTAACTGAAGGCGGCTTTGTGCGCAATATCGATGTGGCTCTGCGCTACCTCGAGTCGTGGCTGCGCGGCAACGGTTGTGTTCCCATTTACAACCTCATGGAAGACGCGGCAACAGCCGAAATATCCCGGGCGCAATTGTGGCAGTGGATACGCTACGGGGCTCGCCTTGACGATGGGCGGACCATCACGCGGGAGATGATGTGCTTTGCCTTAGGCGACATTCTCGAAGGAATCAAGGAAGAACTTGGGGTATCGAGGTTCCATAATTCGAAGTTTGAACGTGCTGCTGAACTGCTAGCGAGATTCTCGACGGGTGCATTTCAGGATTTTCTAACCACATCGGCCTATGCCGAATTCGTTTGAGGACGGCGATATGGCTTGCACAAAAAGGTCTTACGTTGATGCCGACGAAGATTCAGCCCACCTGTAGATGATGGAGAAACGGAACACTTGCCTTCATCATAGGCAAGTCCATTTCGACGAAGTAATTCTGGACCCCTGCCGCCTTTGCCGAACTGAAGATCTTCTTCCAATCGAGGGTATCCTGGCCCACCGGGACGATCTTCCTGGTCTTTGCCGACCAACCCTGCACATGCATGGAGATGAAACGGCCGGGGTATTTCGTGAAGTATTCAACGGCATCGAATCCATCACTGATAGTGGATACCTGGAATTGGAACTTGACCGACTTAGGATCAAGAAGTTGGAACAGTAAGTCATAGGTTCGCTGCCCGCCGACCTTGGAGACTTCGAAGTCCTCGTTATGCAGCCCCTGCACGATTCCCGCGGCCGCGGCTCGCTCACCCATACGGCTATATTCGTCGGCTGCTCGCTTCACGTCATCCATGCTCGGATTTTTCGGCCCGTCGAGGCTTGGCACCAGCATTTGGGTGAGGCCGACATCTTTTGCCCAGGCAATGCTGGCATCCTGGTTCTCCCTCAACTCGTTAATAGAAAAGTGACTACTGGTGCAGGTGAGGCCCGCGTCGTGAAGTATGCCCCGAAGTTCCGCGCCAGAGTACTTTTGGAGTCCGGCAAAGCCGGAGTCGGCGTATCCCACGGGCGAACATAGCTCGATGGTTTGGAACCCGGCGCCGGCTAGCTCCTTGAGTGCGCCACGAAAGTCTTTGGCGATCATGGCGCGCACCGGCCAGGTCTGGCATCCGATAGGCAGGCCGAGTGGATCGGCGCGAAGGGCGGGCTCGCCCGTCGACAGGACTGCGCCGGCTGCCACGCCGGCCGCGGCCGCCTTGATGAATTCTCTTCTCGATTGGAGTGGCATTGTTCCCTCCCGGGTAATCTCAATTTCAATTCTCAATCAGGCTGCCCGTTAAGGGTAACCAACAGAAGCGCGAGAAGGGAAGGTCGATCGTGCATTTCGCCGTATAACTGCTGAGGCTTGGGGTGAGGAGTCGCAAGCCTGGGAAGTGGCGGACGAGACCATACACGATCCAGGCGCGCTGGTCCTGTTGTTAACGGAATCGTCATCTGCAGGACATAAGCGGCGGACAACGGTGATTGTCTTGGTGAGGATCGTTGCCGCAGCTAATCCAAGGGTGACGAGCATCATGGGCGGCAAGCTGCGTAGATCCGTCTCCAGCCCGAAGAAGAAAAAGAAGGTCGCCGCGAACAGATCGCGCAGGGGCGAAAGCAAGCGATGAGACTGCTCGGCAATCTGGCCAGAGACTACGATGCCAACGAGGAATGCGCCGATCGCAGCGGAAACCTGCAGAAGTTGCGCAATCCCGGCAACGGATAATACGGCGGCCCTGAACCGAGTTTAGACGGGATTCCAGGCTCGACGCAAAACCCGGACGCCTTGCACATTGTCAACTCGCGGAATTACTTGTGAACCTTTATTGGAGTATTTTACGCAAAGGAGATGATTGTTATGTTTCTCCCGTGATATTTAGGTCCATCAATTGCGCAGCAATAAGTTATTCACTTCGATGCCCCGTACCTTTCCAATTAGCGGATCAGGAAACAGGTGTTACACTTTCCGATGTGCCGCAATACGTAATAGAACGCCAGGTTCCGGGCGCCGGTGACCTTACCGAGGCAGAGATTCGGGAGGTGTCTTTGCGCTCTCTACAAGCATTGGGCGAGTTAGGGCCTCAGATTCAATGGCTCCACAGCTACGTCACAGAAGATAAGGTTTATTGTGTCTATCTCGCACCCGATGAGGGCGTTATCCGGGAGCATGCCCGGCGTGCCGGCATCCCCGCGGACAGGGTTTCAGCCGTACGCCGCATGATTGATCCCGCGAAGTATCAGCAGCCGGGCGCTTAGTCGCGCATCGCAAATTCGATCGATTCACTCAGGGACATCGATTCACCTGCGAACGTGGCACGATCAACCTCGGTTTCATTGAGTAATTCGCGAGCAGGAAGAAGGGTTCTATCGACTTTTGATTGCTCGCGTTGAGACAGCGGCGCGTTGATCAGTCGACGGATGTTCGAGGCCACAGCTCCGAGTGTGAGCGCGCGGGCGGGATGGCCAGCCGCTACCGCCAGGCATGCGTAGCCTTCCATGACGCGCGCGATTCCACGACGATGCCCGAGCTTGACAAATATCTCCAGGGCCGTTCCAAACGCGGTTTTTGCGGCCGCCGGCCGGTTCTCTTCGCAGTGGATGGAGCCGAGGTCTGTCAGGGAGCGGGCAGTTCCCCAAAAATCTCTTACTTCCTGAAATACGGCGAGAGCCCGTTCATAGTAAGTGCGCGCTGATACGAGATCGCCGGCAGCACATTCGACGTCGCCTCGCTGGTTCAGCGTCCACGCCGCCCCACTGCGGTCACCAACTCGCTCGAAGATGGTTGTGGCCTCGCCTAATGCCCAGCGGGCGCGATCATAGTCGCCCTGCACCCTCACGATGTTGGCAAGGTTATGGAGACATCGGGCGATTGCCGAAGGGTCGGATAACATCCGCCAACAGGCGAGGCTGCGTTCAAAATAGCGTTGTGCCGCGGCAAAGTCTCCCCGATCGCGCGCCACGATGGCCAGGGCGTTCAGCGAAGCCGCAATGCCCGACTCATCTGCAAGGTCTTCATAGAGATCGAGACCCGCGCTCAAAAACCGTTCGGCTGCCCCATAGTCGCCCTGAGAAGAGGCAAGCGCACCTAGAAAAAGCGATACCCGGGCTCGTTCTCGCGGATATTCCTTACCGACAATGCATAGTACGGTCTCAAGGCGTACGCGGCCTTCGCTCAGGTGCTCGCGCATGTCCCAGAATCGGAACAATGCCGAGCAGAGCCGCAAACTCCAGTCCGAATCGAGCGACTCGAACACCCAATCCAGCGCCAGGCGGAAGTTATCGATCTCCAGGTCGCATCGAGCAAGCCAACGGCTTCGGTCGGTCTGGTTCAGCTTTGGATTCCCTTCTTCAGCCAGCACAAGACAGTAGGCCGCATGAGCCTGGCGTGTGATAACCCGCTCACCACTTTCGAGCAATTGCCCTCCGGCGAATTCCCGTATGGTTTCGAGCATGGCAAAGCGAGGCTCTCCATCAGCGCCATCGGTACGTTGTATGAGGCTTTTGTCAACCAACGAGGACAAGCCTTCGAGGAGGTCCACTCCCAGGTCAAGCCTGGTATCGCAGACTGCCTCAGCCGCCTCGAGCGTACATCCGCCCACAAACACCGAAAGCCTTCGGAACAGTCGCTGCTCAGCGGAACTAAGGAGGCTGTAACTCCAATCAATCGCAGCCCGGAGAGTCTGATGACGTTCGGGCAGGTCAAGGGGGCCGCCGGTGAGCAGTTGCAGCCGGTTCTGGAGTTTGTCCAGAATGGCTCCGGGAGAGAGCACCTTGATCCGGACCGCGGCCAATTCGATTGCGAGAGGCAGTTTGTCGAGTCGCGAACAGATTTCGCGAATCAAGGATTGGTTCTCAGGCAAAAGCGCAAAGCCGGGCCAAACCGCGGAGGCGCGTTGCGCAAACAGGTCGATAGCCGAGTGATCGGACAATGGCGTTACCGGAAACTCCTGCTCGCCATAGATTCTCAGGCACGATCGACTCGTGACCAAGATCTTGAGGGAAGGACACGCTTCCAGGATTTGGGCCACAAAGGTCGCGGCTGGAAGCACCTGTTCGAAGTTATCCAGCACCAGAAGGATTGGTCCGGTGTCTCTGAATTTTTCGGCGACGAGTTGAGGAATCGTGCGGCTCCCAAGCTTCTGGATCTCAAGCGCGTCGGCCAGCGCTGTCGCCACCAAGGCCGGTTCGGTGATGGAAGCGAGGTTGACAAATCTCACCCCGGCCGGGAAGTGCTCCGCAATCGAGGCGGCCACGGCGATTCCTAGTCTTGTCTTGCCGGCACCGCCGGGCCCAGTCAGACTCAGCAGGCGAATCGTGTCGCGGAGCAACAGCGCGGACGCAGAGTGCACCTGTTCATCACGGCCAATCAGTTGAGTGCGCGGCACGGGCAAGTCGTTTCGATTGCCGGGAGACCGCCCGCCGGCCGGCTCTGGCCGCGACTTCATTTCAAATGGATCCGGTTCGTTTTGCCCGGGCGGAACGGGTTCCTCAACCGTGACCGGGCTGAATATATATCCCCGCCGCGGAACGGTCCTCAGCAGTCGCTGGCCGTGGTCTCCCAGCGCCCGACGCAACTCCAGTGTGCACTGGACAAGTGAATCATCGGTCACAAATGCATCCGCCCAGATCGCCTGCATCAACTCCTGCTTGCTGATCAGGCGCTCCGGATGCTGAACCAGATACTTGAGCGTTTCGTACACTTTGGGGCGGAGCCTGACCTCGGCGCCATCCTTGAAGAGACACCCCTTATCGATGTCGAGGATGAACTCGCCGAATTTGTACGTCAGGGAACTGATTTCCATGGGCATACCCTATCGTGCAGATGCCACCCCATCTGATTTGTCTCAATTTTGTCGTTTCTTCGGAATACTTTCGTTACTCGTCCCGCTGCTAATGGGTACCTTGATGTTGCTCGACAAGGTTGAACGACCTCCGCCCTTCCCCAAAACGAGGACAATCCAGACCGGAGATGACGCACTTAGCGGATTCTAGCAAAGTGCCCATTCGGGAAGCATTGACCTGAGTGCGGTGGGCAGTTGAACCATCGAGACAAAGAGGAGACACTCAAATGACAGCAACACAGATTCTCAAAGCACCCCCCACTTTCGGAACGCTCGCAAATGCCCTGCGGCCCATTCTGATCAGCTTTGCCTTACTTAGCGCGGGCGTTCTTTGCGCTCTTGCCCAGGATGGCCATTCCCATGGCACCCCGCATCACGAACAGACGGCGGACCAGAAGGCCAAGGCCAATGAACTCGTCAAGATCGTGCGAGATTCGACGGAGCGATTCAAGGATGTGCATGTTGCCGAGGCCGAAGGCTACGCTCTTCAATTTGGCTGTGTCACCGGTCCCGACTCTGGCGCGATGGGGCTCCACTACGTGAATGGCGACCTGGTAAAGCGCGGCGAACTCGACCCGACGCAAGTTCAGTAGCATTTTTCAACAACGCGCGTCCAATATTGCCTTGGTTCATTCAAGCGGCTTCTCACGGTGATTACATCGGGGAGGCCGCCTTACAAACGCAGTCAAAGAAAAAAGGAGACGGATACCTATGAGTACCGCAGTTGTTCCCGCAATCGACATGGACAGGCTCAATGCGTTCATCGGACAGTTTGTAACTGACCTAGGCGCAGCCGTGCACGCCGGCATGGTAGTGATCGGCGAAAAACTGGGACTTTACAAGGCGCTCGCGCAGGGGCCCATCTCTTCTCTGCAATTGGCACGGAAAACCGGGACCGATGAGCGCTACGTTCGGGAGTGGCTGGCTTCACAGGCTGCGGGCGGCTACATTGTTTTCGACAAGACGACCAATGAGTTCAGCCTCACCGAGGAACAGGCCTTCGCGCTGGCGACCGAAGATAGTCCCGCCTATCTGCCCGGAGCGTTTCAATTGGCTCTCGGGTCCCTGGCTGCGGTCCCGAGGATCACAGAGGCGTTCCGCACCGGCAAGGGCATGGGCTGGCATGAGCATGACGATGGCGTATTTCATGGCTGCGAGAAGTTCTTTCGTCCGGCGTATGCGGCGAACCTGGTGAGTTCCTGGATACCGGCCCTAACCGGGGTTCAGGAGAAACTGGAAGCCGGAGCTCGCGTGGCGGATGTGGGCTGCGGGAAAGGAGCGTCGACCATCCTGATGGCCAAGTCATTTCCGAACTCGCGCTTCTTCGGCTTCGACTATCACGACAAGTCCATTGAAGGGGCCCGCGAATCTGCAGCCCGTAACGGGGTTGCCGGTCGAGCCACTTTCCAGGTGTCGGAGGGGAAATCATTCTCCGGCAGGGACTATGACTTGATCTGCGTTTTCGATTGCCTGCATGACATGGGAGATCCGATCGGGACTGCGGCGCACGTACGCCAATCGTTGGCCAAAGATGGGACGTGGATGATCGTGGAGCCGTTCGCAAACGACCGCCTGGAAGATAACCTGAATCCGGTTGGACGCGTCTACTACTCCTTCTCGACTCTGCTCTGCACGCCTTGTTCCCGCTCTCAGGAAGTAGGACTGTGCCTGGGCGCGCAGGCCGGCGAGTCGCGCATTCGCGAGGTGGTTAACGCCGCGGGCTTCACTCGCTTTCGCCGTGCCGCCGAAACACCGTTCAACATCGTTTACGAAGCTCGTCCGTAAGAGATGACGAACCACGCGGTGCGACCCCGGCGGACGATTCGTTCGGCTGCACCGCGTAACTTCGATTTCGAAATATGCTCTCTGCCCCAGTTATTGAAATACACTCGTTCGCATTGGGTTCACTAAACCCAGGCCGCACCAGCTTCAAAACGTACCGAAACCGCAAGAACTCTGAGCGGATCACGGAGGAACAAATGCAAGCAGAAGAACTTACTGAATTCAAAAGTCAACTTCGAGGCGACCTGATCGAGCCCCACGATCCGCGTTATGAGACAGAACGCCAAGTTTACAATGCCATGATCGACCGCAAGCCACAAATGATCGTGAAGTGCGCCGACGTCGCCGATGTGATGGAGTCGATTCATTTCGCCCGCAAGCACGGGTTGCAGGTCTCGATTCGCGGCGGCGGCCATAACGCCGGCGGGCTGGGAATCTGCAACGATTGTTTGGTGATCGATCTTTCCCCCATCAAGTTTGTGCATGTCGATCCGGGCACGCGCACGGTGCGCGTGGGGGGCGGCTGCACCTGGGGAGATGTCGATCATGCCATGCATGCATTTGGGCTGGCCGTGCCTTCCGGAATCATCTCCACTACCGGTGTGGGTGGGCTCACGCTGGGCGGCGGAATGGGCCATCTCACGCGCAAGTACGGCCTGACCATCGACAACCTGCTGTCTGCGGATGTGGTCCTCGCGGACGGAACTTTCCACGTGGCCAGCGCGGAGCAGAACCCCGACCTGTTCTGGGCTATCCGCGGAGGCGGCGGCAACTTCGGCGTAGTTACTTCGTTTCTCTTCCAGGCGCAACCCGTACAGGTTGTCTGCGCCGGCCCCATGCTGTGGAATCTCGAAGACGCCGCCGACATCATGAAGTGGTACCGCGAATTCATCGTGGACGCGCCGGAAGAGATGAATGGATTTTTTGCATTCCTGACTGTTCCGCCCGGGCCGCCGTTTCCCGAGAACCTGCATTTCAACAAGATGTGCGGAATCGTCTGGTGCTACACCGGCTCGCTGGAGGATGCGAACAAGATTCTCGAGCCATTGCGCAAATTCCGGCGACCGACATTCGAGTTCTTTGCCCCTATGCCGTTTCCCATGCTGCAAGGAATGTTCGACGGTCTTTATCCGCCCGGTCTGCAATGGTACTGGAAGGCCGACTTTGTGAAGGAACTCAGTGACGAAGCCATTGCCCTGCACATCAAGCACGGCTCCGAATTGCCCACACTGCATTCGACCATGCACCTGTATCCGATCAACGGCGCGGCGGGCCGGAGGAAGAATACCGATACTCCCTGGAACCATCGCGACGCCACCTGGAGCGAAGTGATCGTAGGGGTCGATCCGGATCCGGCAAACGCAGATCACATCACGGCCTGGGCAAGGAGCTACTGGGAAGCGCTGCATCCTTATGGCAGCGGGGGAGCGTACGTCAACTTCATGATGGAGGGAGAAGGTGAGGAGCGAATTCGAGCTTCGTATGGCGAAAACTACGAGCAACTGGCTCGCGTGAAAGCAAAATACGATCCGGAGAACTTCTTCCGCGTCAATCAAAATATCCGTCCGACGGTGAGTCAGTAGATCTACGTCGGAACCGCGATTGTGATCGTACTAATTGTGTTCTGGGCCGTGGTTCCGTCGGGTGCGGTTGCGCCGCCTCAGCGTCCAGTAGGAAGCTGTAACTATCGCCAGGAAGGGAATGAAACTCGCAACCGAATATTCCAGGCCTTGCACGTAAAAGGTGCCGATGGCGATGCCTGCAAGAGCGGCCAGGGCTAAGATCTGCGCGCAGGGGGAGAACGCAAGGCGGATGGGAAGTTGGGCGATGCGCGCTGGTCCGATCGAGCGGCGAAAGGACAGATGTGCGAGCAGGATTACAGCCCAGACGAAAAACATCCCAGCTACTGCAATGCCGTAAAGCAGCAGGAATGCGCGCCCGGGGGCGAAGATTGCGAGCAGGATGGCCGCTGCCATGCCGGCGGTCGATACGATCAGGGCAGTGTAGGGAACACCGTTCGCACCCAGGCTTCGCAGCGCTTTGGGGAGGTAGCCGTCCTTTGACAGCGAAAAGAGTGTTCGGCTGGTGAGATAGAGATTGGTGTTCGCGCTCGACAGAGCCGCAGTGATAACCACCAGGTTCATGATCTTGGCGGCGTAGGGAATGCCGGCCCTGGCAAAAGCCAGCACAAACGGACTGCCGGTGAGGCCGCTCGACATCGCGTCCCACGGCGTCATCGACAGCATCACAGTAATGGAAAGCACATAGAAAAGGATGAGCCGAATTATGACGGTCCGCATGGCTCGGGGGATGGTCTTCTCGGGATTTACGGCTTCCCCGGCGGTGATGCCGATGATTTCTACTCCCATGTAACTGGTGAGGACAAGGCTCAAGGCAAGCCAGATACCCTTCAAGCCGTGGGGGAGAATCCCTCCGTGGGAAGTGAGATTTGAGAAGCCGATGGCGCGCGCGGGCCCCACGCCGAAAATCAGCCCGAGGCCGACAAGTATAAAGGCCACGATGGTGATGACCTTGATGATGGCGAACCAGTATTCGAATTCACCTAACTTGCCGACGTGCAAGCCATTCACGGCGATCAAACCAACGGAGACTCCCACAACCCAAATCAATTGGGGAACCCCGGGGAACCAGGCGAAGAAGTAAATGGCAACGGCCGTGACCTCCGCGCCGATGGCCAGTATCTGCACAAAGGCATAGGTAACGCGAACTGCAAAGCTCGACCACTCGTTCAAATAAGTCTGCGCATACACGCCGAACGAACCGGCAACAGGATGGGTGACCGCCATCTCCGCAATGGAGTAGGCGACGATGAGAGCGATCACTGCGCTGATGAGATAAGAGAAGATGACGCCCGGCCCGGCGAGTCGGATCGTCACGGAACTGCCGAGGAACAGGCCGACTCCAATCGCGCCCCCTATTGTCATCATGGTAAGTTGGCGTTGCGTGAGAGCGCGCGTGAGCCCGGGAGAACTCTCAGGGGAGTCGGCTTGCGAATCCATCCCTGCCCGCGCGGGAGCGGCTGGTTTATTGCCCCCGGACCATGTCACTTAGCACCTTCCCGAACTCGTAAATCTCCTGGGCGGTGTTGTAATGGACGAGCGACGCGCGGTTGACGCCGGTGTCGAGACTGACTCCCAGGCGCTTCATGAGTCGGGGGGCATACATGTGGCCGTCGCGAATGCCGATGCCGCGGTCCGACATGGTCTGAGTGACGAGCGCCGGCGCGACGTTGGGAAGGCGGAAGCAAAACGTGGGAACGCGTTCGGCTATGCGCGCAGGGTCGTCAATTCCGTAGATGATAGCGCCGGAATCGTGGAGCGCTTCGAGCATAGCGAGAGAAAGTGTGGCTTCGTGTTCGCGGATAGAGGTCATCGCGCGTACCAGTGAGTCTCGACGTGACGCGGATGCTACGCATTTGTCTTCGCTGTCGTGGCTCTCGCCCAGAGTTTCCAGGTAGGCGACGGCGGCCGCCATGCCGGCGACGTTTTCGAAGATGAAGGTACCGGCTTCGATTTTGCCGGGAGGAACGTCCGGGATGAAGTCCTCGCGAAATGTCGGAAGGACATTCAGAAGCTCGCGTCGACCCCACATAAAGCCCATGTGAGGACCGAAGATCTTGTATCCGGAGCAGACCAGGTAATCGCACCCGAAGGCCTGGACATCGATCAGGGCATGGGGAGCGTAGTGAACGCAATCGAGAACGACCTCAGCGCCCGCGGCATGTGCCAGCCTGGAAACGGCCGCGACGTCTACAACGGACCCGAGGGCATGAGACGCAACCGTGCAGGCAACCAGCCGGGTCTTCGCAGTGAGGAGCGGGGCCAGATCTTCAACGTGAAGATTGTGGTCTTCGCGCATTTTCCACCAAGTAATCTTCGCGCCTTCGCGTTCAAGCTGCAGCCACGTGGCGATATTGGCTTCGTGGTCAAGGTCCGTGACAACGATTTCGTTGCGTGTCTCAAGGGTGCGGCCGATCGCCAGGCTGAGCAGGCGCAGGAACGAGGTAGCGTTCATGCCGAACGCGATTTCATCAGAGTCGCGGGCGTTGATCAGATACGCGACGCTCTCGCGGGCACGCGCGATGGTTGCGTCAACATCCATGCTTCTGGGGTAGCGTCCGCCGCGCTGTACGTTGCGGTGCAAAAGGTGACCGTTGATCGCGTCAAAAACCGCCTGGGGAACCTGCGCGCCCGCGCCGTTGTCGAAGAAGATGAACGCGGGCGCTTGGTCCAGAGCCGGAAAGCGCGAGCGGATTCGATCGGAAGAGAAGGAAACAGTCTGGGGTACGAGTAATTGCTGTTTGGCCACGGTGCTCCTGAACGCTTGCTGATCGAATGATCGAGGGAAGCGTGTCGCCAGTATACAAAGGGAAGTTAAGATCCCCGCATAATGGCGCGCTTATATCAGGGCATAGACGGGTCCAGAACCTTCTGCGCGGTCTCGGCCCCAAATACCGGAAGCGATACGTCGGTGATCAGTCCGATTTGCTTGAGCACTGAGGCCTGATCCCAATAGATGCGCTCATGGGCAAGTTTGCCCTCGCGAAAACCGACAACCACGACAAGGGGGATGTCGACGTGACGGTTGGTCGGCGGAACTCCGGGGAGCATCCAGGGCATCTCCTCGGTGTGGGTAAAGGAAAAAATCATTTCGTCAACGAGTTGATCCTGGCCCAGAGTACGGGAAACGAGTTTGATGGAGGTATCGGTCGGCATGAGCGAAATGAAGTCTTCCGCATAAAACCTGCGGAGCGCTTCACGGCCGTATCCGCCGGTCATCACTGGAACGTGGTTGACGTAGGCGTCCTCCACCATGGTTGCAATGGTGGAAGAGACATCGCGTGTCGAAAACTCATAGCTGATATGCTCGTCCCACTTGGCGATCATCTCTGCCTGGTTCATGGCTCGGGTTCCTCTGGCGAGATGTTATCGGATCACCCCATGCCAGTGGGAGCGCGGCGTAAGGGGATTCCCCGACTTATTCCGCGCGCAACAGGGTGACTGGATTGACGCGGAGAGCGCGCACGACTGCCGGGACCAGAGCGATCAAAGCCACGAGCCATATTGCCAGGCACGGAGTCGCCATCATAGTCGAATCGGTAGCTTTCACCTGGTAGAGCAGCGACTCCAGATACCGCGTCGAAGCCATCCCGGCACCCAGGCCTACGATTGAGCCCAGCGCCACGGCGTAGATGATTCCCCCGACGACGGGACGGACGATGGCGCCTGCCTGGGCGCCAAGAGCAATCCGAATCCCGATTTCGCGTTGCCTCTGAATGACCGAATAGATGAGCACTCCATAAAGGCCGATACCGGCGAGCAACAGGGCCACCACCGCGAAAAAGAAAGCAAGCGTCGCCAACAGGCGTTCGCGGATTGTCTGGGCCTCGTTCAGTTCAACCTGAGTGCGGACATTGCTCACCCGAATTTGGGATCGGCCTCGCGATACTTCCTGCCTAAGCAGCGAACCGAGAGCGGCCGGGTTTGGCGAAGTAGTGCGCACGATGAACGTCCCTTCGGTCAGGGGCATCATCTGTCCCTTGTTATCCCGGTGATGGATAGGCACAAAGACCACCGGCAACATGATGTGAATGTTGCTGTAGTAGGCATCACGGACAATACCCACTATCTGCATGTGCACGCGCGTGGCATCATCCGATGCCTTGTCGAAGGATCTTCCTACCGGATGTTCATCCTGAAGGAATTTCCGGGCAAACGTTTCGTTGACGATTGCGGCTTCAGGGTAGGAGTCGCTCTCACGGAAATCCCTGCCTTGCAGGAGAGGAATCTTCATCGTGTCGAGCCAGCCCGGTGAAACGTTCAGGAAATAAGCCAGATCGGCGC
Organism: uncultured Acidobacteriota bacterium; assembly: GCA_963730805.1. Classification (GTDB taxonomy): domain Bacteria; phylum Acidobacteriota; class Terriglobia; order Terriglobales; family Acidobacteriaceae; genus Telmatobacter. The sequence continues at coordinate 545,452 of CAVSTL010000007.1, forward strand.
TGACGGGTCCGCCGTTCACGGAGATCGAATCATTCGACCCGATGCCCTTGAGCAGAGGCCAGGCCGACTGAGACACTCGCTCGACGCCTGGAATGCCGCGCAGATGCTCTGCAACCTGGTCCCAATAGTTTGAAGGCATTGCGGGCCGGCTGATCGACTCAAGCAGCAGCAACCGATCGGCAGAAAAGCCTGTGGGCTGGTTCGAAAGGCGCTCGAAACTAGTCACAAACAATCCTGCAATGAACACTACGAGAAAACAGAATGCAACCTGCGCGCCGATCATGCCGTGCATCATGCGCCCGCGCGCGCGCGGTTCATCACCGCCCTTCAAGGCATTTACGGGCTTGACCGAGGAGGCCCGTAACGCAGGCAAGAGGCCGAAGAGAAGAACTACGGCCGCGATGAGCAAGATGCCGAATCCCAGTACCCTCAAATCGGCGGGCAAAATCAGGCGCGCGGGATTGTCCCTGGGATTGATCATGCTGATGACAAGAGGCGCGGACCACCAGCTGAACATGGCTCCCCCGGCCGACGCAAGAAGAGCGAGCAAGATGCCCTCCGCCAAGACCAGGCGCACCAGCCGCAAACGCCCTGCGCCGATCGAGACGCGGAGCGCCATTTCGCGCGATCGCGCCGCCGCTTTCGCTGCCATCAAGTTGGCAACATTCGCGCATGCGATCAGCAGAACCATGAGAACCAGCACGGCAATCGCACCCAGAGCCTGGGCGTATTCATTCTGCATCCCAGAGGCGCCGGTAGGGGCGGCCTTCAAGAGGACCGCGTTCTTCAGAACATTTTGCAGCGTCTCCTGCGACAACCCCGTCTCACCGCTTAGCCGATTCTTTTCAAACGTATGGTTGATGGCCGCCAGCATTGCTCTCAGTGGTTCGATCGGATTGCCGGGTTCCATGAGGACGAGCGTTCGAAACCAGGTTGAGTCCTGCCGCGTCACCGCGCGATGCATCATGGTAGGGATGAAGATATCGACGACGATGCCGGGCTCCGTCCCAGTGAACTTTCTTTCGCTCACGCCAATGATCTGAAAAATACCATCGCCATAATGAAACGTTCGGCCGACCACATCAGGATCGCGCCCGAAACGCCGGCTCCAGTAGTCATACGACAACACCGCATAGGGAGCTGCGCCCGGTGTACGGTCGTCGTTTTCATTGAACAGTCGTCCCGCCTCCGGTTGAATTCCGAATGATGGAAACATCCACCCGGAGACGTATTGCACGATGGCCTTCTCGATCTCCTGATCTGTCTTGTAAGTCACGTCCGTGCGGTCGGCATAGGAAACTGCAATCAACTCCGCTTTGCCCCTGGCGGCAGCGCGCATCAGCTGAAAGTCAGGATAGGCCCACGAATCCCATTCGCCCGGCTTGTTATCGAATCCCATTCCTTTGCGGGAGAGAACATACAATCGCTCGGGATGGGTCACCGGCAACGGCCGCCAGAGCAGCGCATCGATGAGCCGAAAGGCCGTTGTGCATGCTCCAACAGCCAGAGCCAGAGAAAGGATCGCTGCGGCCGAGGTGACGCGATTTCGCTTGAGCTGCCGCCAGCCGAAAATCACGTCCGCCCGGAGCGAATCGAGCCAGCGGATCACGCGGATTTCGTGGCTCTTCTCCCGCTGTCGAAGCATGTTTCCAAACGCTCGCCGGGCCTCCAACGGATCTCGGCCTCGCGAAATCGCCTCTTCAACATGCGATGCAATTTCGTCCGCGATGTCGCGGTTCAGGCGTTCGCCGCGAAAGACATTTGCGATCCGGGACCAGAGTGACATATCACGCTATCCTCAGAATTCGGTTCACGGCAGAGGTCACCGTCTGCCAGCGAAACTCCTCGGCCGCCAGTTGGTTCTTGCCCGCCTTCGTCAACTCATAGACACGAGTACGCCGGCCACTTTCCTTTTTCACCCATTCCGCACGAATCCATCCGGCCTCTTCCATCCGGTGCAAGGCGGGGTAAAGGGAACCTTCCTCAACCCGGAGCGCATCCTCCGACATCTCGGAAATGGCCGACATGATAGCGTAACCGTGCATTCCAGGTCGTCGCGCCAGGAGGGTCAAGACAAGCAGGTCGAGAGTGCCTTGCATGGAATCGGTCTTCGCCATATATAGATATCTTAATAAGACATCTTAGGGCAGCTGTCAAGCAATATCTGGCATCGATGCAAGAAACGCCCGGCCGAATGTCGGGATGCACCCGTTCGAGTCGTCAAGGGCGAGCTGTTCTTGCGTCGTCGACGATCTATTGAGGATATAGACCTGTGTCGGTCTTTTGTGCTGCTGCCTGCTTGTCACCGGCCACCCTCACTACTAGCGGCGGAGAAGTATGCAGAGTGGGCGAATTCGACTCGACCATGCCCACGACATAGATGGGCTGTTTCAAGGGCTGTGCCCAGTCCTCCGCCCGAAGCGTAAAGGTCCGGCTCGATTGGGCCTCTGTAACCAGAACTCCATTCAACCCGACATTGACGACCCGCACTCCTGGAGGGAGGTTTTCGATTGTACAAGGCACGCGACCGCTGAAGCCGTTACGCCTTTCCACATGCAGAGTGACGGTTACTTCCTTTCCTGGCTCGAGCGACACTTCTTTCGACTCGGTGGTTACCACGACGTCAGGAAACGGTGTGACAGATGCGAGTTGAATCGACTCTTCCATCTCGGCATCGTTGTCCTTGTTGGCCCTTCGGATCAAGTCGTGTCCGTCGACTGTTGCGTGTCCGATGATCTCGATCGGCGCGGGTGGAGTGTCCAGCGGCGCATCCGCGGCCGCAGACAAGACAAGGATCGTCGAGATCTGCCCGGGAAAAATAGTTGCAGTGCTCGCTGTGACTCCTTTCGGCAGGCCTTTGACGCCAATCTCAATCGGGCCGTCGAAGCCGCGAATGGCCTCCACCGACACAGTTACCGGTATCGATCCACCTCGGGGGATGTTGGGGTTGGCGGGCTCGGCGCGAAGTCGAAAATCCCCAGCTTCATCGTGAATCGTCAGTCGATACGCGAAGTCGGATCCCTCCAGGTTGCGTACATCTTTCAGGTGGACAAAATAATCGCCATCCGCCGGCGCGACAAAATCCACTTTTGAATCCGATCCATAACCGGGCCCGCCATCGTCGTTGCGCCACGTGAGGTGAAATACCGGCAAGCCGTTCGAAGGAAACTCCGCTTCAGGAGAAAGGATCTGCGCCTTGTATACCGGAGTATTTACAGCATGGACATCGGGCGAGGTTCCAAGGTACGCCACCCGCAGTCCGCCCATCGCCTTCAGACTGGTGTCGGCATCGGGCTGGTCCGGGATGAAACTGATCTGATCGAGCTCGTCGCCCACCATCAGGTAGTCGCCTTCGCGCAAGCCTGACGTCGAGACCAACCGGATTCCCTCCGTCCTGGAGTCCCTGTCGGCAAGCGTCGTCGTCGTCTCATTCAGGCAGCGTACGGTCGCCCGCGGCATGGGCTTCCCCTGAGCATCCAGGACTTCGAGCACAGAGTCCAATGCCGAGCCCAGGCGAGCTGCTGCAAGGTCGATGTTCAGTTTTTCGCCTTTCCTGGCGTGAAATCGAAAGTATTCTTCATCGGGGCTTCCGCCTCGCGTGGTTCCTCCGTCGATGTGACCGTTTATGGTGACTGGTAGCGAAACAGCCTGGGCTTGAGCGATGGTGTCGTTGGGTTCCTGCTCAACAATCTCAGGCTCATTACCCACGGCAAGTTTCACTTCGTTCACCGGGCGCATTCCGCCGCCCAGATCGACGAGCGGGATCGTCGTCCAGCCCTCTGCCGTTGACACCGGAACGACACTTGTATCGGTAATTCCGCCCAGGTTCACGCCTGCGATGGACACTTTCGCGGGTTGGCCGGCCTTTACTCCAAGCGGAAACACACCTGTGATAAAAGGCAGCTTTCCGCCATCAAGCCTGTAGAAATATTCCGGTCCGCCGCCAAGAGCCCGATCGGCGATGGAAATGGTGTATTTACCGTCGCGGGGAACCTTACACGCCAATGCGGCATCGGGGTTACTCGTGTTCTGGCCTGCCGTTGCGAGAACTTGCCCGGAGTTATCACTTAGAGCCAGAACGGATGCAAGTTTGGAACCAAGCTTTGACGCCTGGACGACGAAGACCAATTCCTCGCCGGCTTTCCCATCAAATTGATATGTGTGTTTTATTCCATTTGAGGCGATGGTCCCAATGAGTGTCGCTGGAAGCTCGATTCCCTGCGGAGGCGTCCCCGCATCCATTGCTTCGCGATCGCGAGTTTGAATCTCCGGCAGCATGCCCAGGCCCACGGCGACTACATTTGAGGTTCCCAGGGGGGTCTTGATGCGGAAGCGACGGATACCGGGAATCGCATCCTTGGCTGCGGTGATTTCAAGCTTAGCCGTCTGTTTTTTGCCGAGCGGGACTTGAGCGCCGAGGTCTACACCAGCCCGCGGACCGGTAATCTGTTCCGCCACGTCGGTTATCTGACTTATCTTCGCGCTAAGTCCCGGACTGTCGAAGATAACTTCGGTTGCATCGGCAAGGCTGCGTCCTTCGATACTGAAGGTAACCGTATTTCCGCGCTGCATCCCCGCGGGAGTAATCTTCGCCACGCTTGGCGGGATACGTGGACCTTCGCCAAATAAGGGTATCGAGAGGACGAGTGCAAGCGCGAAGCAGTGCCTGAAATGCAGATGTTCTATCTTCACATCGCCTCCTGCGCACGATGGCGGTCATGTTCCATTCAGATGACCTGATGCTCCTCATGATTACAATGCATGTTATCTTGCCGCCTGGTTCTCTTTACCTTGGGCGGTTCCTTTCAGAGGGCCAAACACGGTCATGCTTTCTCTTGACTCCTTGTGCGTGCCCGAGTCGTACAGGCTTAGTGTGCCGTTATAGCGTCCTGCAGCCAACCACTTGCCATCAGGGCTGATGGCAATAGCCTCTACCCAATCGGGCTGACGGTCGATAACTCCCATGAGATCCAGTTTGGTGTCCCGGAATCGGATCGAACCATCTGAAGAGGAGGTAATGATTCCCTTGCCGTCGGGCGACCAAACGAGGGCCAGCAGGCTATCCTCGTCGGCTATCAGCGATTGGCTTAGATGACCGTCGTCTGCCGTCAAGCGCCAAACATAAATGGTTTTGTCATAACCTACCGCAGCAATTTGGTCGCCGGAAGGCGAATAAGCCACACTGGTTAGTCCATCTGACGCATCACTCAGAGTGTACAAGCGCTTACCGGTCGCGACATCCCAGATCTTTACGGTCCTGTCTTGGGATGCCGAAGCCAGGTGTTTCCCATCCGGACTGAAAGCCACCGCAAACACCGCGTCGATGTGGTCCTGAAGATTGCGCACTTCTTTTCCGGTATTTGCATCCCATAACTTCACTGCCCTGTCGTAACTTCCCGAGGCGAGCAGATTTCCGTCCGGGCTCCATGCAACGGAATAAATGCAATCCTTGTGACCTCGCATTGTCTTCAACAATTGGTGTGACTGCGCATCCCAGATCTTGATCTCGCCATCTCGCTGCGGGCCTCCACCGGCGGCAGCCAGCATTTTTCCGTCGGGGCTGAACGCGATTGAACGCACGTAGTCGGCATGGCCGGAAAGTGAAGCGAGCATGGCGCCCGAACGAGGATCGATCAGGCGCACCTCCTGATATCCGCCAACCGCCAACAGGCTTCCTTGCGGAGAGAATTTTAGCGAGGACACGGGAGAAGCGACCGCAACCTCGGGGCGAATGTTTGGGGTTATCAGCGGCGTCGGAATGTCCGCGTCCGCAGTGGACGCCGGCCCGGATGCGCCCGCATCGATCCACGAGCGGATGGTGGCGATGTCGGAGCCTGGAAGCGGATCATCGTCAATAGGCATGCGGGGATTCACTTTCCCCTCAAGCATTGCGATTAACCGGCTTCCGTCGGCATCGTGGGGAACAATGGCCTGTCCGTGTTTTCCGCCTTTCATCAGGTTTTCGTATGTGTCCAGAACGAGGTCGCTCTTATGTGCACCTTTGGAATGACAAACAATGCAATTCTTCTTAAGGATTGGAGCGACATCCTTGCTGAACGTCGGAGTGGACGCCGCCTGAGCGAGGCATTTCATGGCTCCGCCGGGAACGAACAGGACCAGGACTGCCGCGATGAGCAGTCTCAGCATTTCCGGTCCCCCTCTCTGGTCCAGCGTCGGAATAGTTCGTGAACAAGCGCGCATAAGCGGTCGAATCGAAATGTGGTTCATTCCATCAATGCTCGAACATGAACTCTTCGCCGGTTAACAGAGCCCACGACATATCGATAAGGGCGGCATGCCGCGAATCCTCGACACCCGGGATCTTCTCGTGCTCGGCGGTGTCCAGGACATGAAGGAGCGTTGAACGCTCCGCATCCGTGGGATGGCGGCTCAACGCGGAGAGATAGAGATAGTCCACGATCTGTGCATCAGAGAACCCGAGCCGGATGAGCATATCGAGGGAATTGCCCGGAGCCCGCAGCTTATCGTTCAACGTGTCGCCGTTAATAATGTGGAGCGCCTGGGTAATGGTGGGCACCGATGTGCGCTCGCTCTCGCGCGTCTGCTGCCGTGCCGGCCTTCCGAATGCCGTCAGGAAGTAAGACTGGACGGCCGTATCCGGTAATTGCAATCCTCGCATGCCGGCAGGATATCCTTCAAATTTCTCCGGAATCTGCGTGATCTGCGAGTAAGCGTCAAGAAGCACTTCGGCCGGCAACCTTCTGATCAGGTAATGGGACCCGTATTTATCGTCGTCTGCATTCTCTTTGAGCGGATGCGACGATGCCTGGTAGGTGGCAGATCGCATGATGGTTTGGATCAGATGGTCGATGTCGTACCCATGCGCCACAAAATCTTTCACCAGTGCGTTGAGCAATTCATCATTCGTTGCCGGGTTCGTGTCGCGCAGGTCATCCACCGGCTCAATCAGGCCCCGGCCCATGAAATTACGCCAGATCCGGTTGACAATGTTGCGCGCAAAAAACGGGTTCTCCGGAGACGTCAGCCACTTAGCGAAATAGAAACGGGTATCGCCGGGTATTTCACTGGAGAGCGCCTGGGCGTCCAGCGGTTTGGGCGGCAACGGGATCATCAGGCGGTCATCCATGAATTCGCCGGTAGGCGCCGAGTAGACCGTGACGTCGTTAAACAGCGGGCCGACGCCGGGACGAAAGCCAGACGGAGCGAAAGTCTTCAGCCTCACTCGCGCAAACAGGTTCGCCATCCCGTAATAGTCTCTTTGAGTCCACTTCGCCAGCGGATGATTGTGGCAGTGCGCGCAACTAATATTGATTCCGAGGAACGCCTGGGCCATATTCTCCGAGGTATCCAGCGGATCGCGATGAATCAGCCAGTAATTGGCAGCGCCATTCTTCAGCGTGTTGCCGCTGGCAGTGATAACCTGGGTGGCGAATTCGTTCCATGGCTTGTTAGTGGATACGCTGTCGCGAATCCATTTGTAGTAACTCCACATCTCGTCGTTGGAAAGGTGATTGCTCGACACCAGCAGAAGATCGGACCACTTATAGGTCCAGTAATCAACAAACTCGGGCCGCTTGATCAGCCTGTCGATCAGTTGGTTACGTTTCTCAGTCGAAGTGTCCTGCAGGAACTCCTCAACCTCCGACGGACTCGGCACTGTTCCTGTTGCATCGAGGTAGGCTCTGCGGATGAACTCCGCGTCTCCCGCAGGGGGCGAAGGTGGAATGTGCAGCGCCCGCAAATGATGAAGAATTGCTTCGTCGATGTAGTTGTTGCGAACTGCTTTTTGAAACACCGCCTCATCTACCTTGTACGGGAACGGAATGCGCAGCCTGGAAAAGGCGACGTGGCTCTGGTACCAAACCGTCACCGGAGCCTCTCCGTAACCATGCATCGTTACGTGGCCATCTTTGTCGACGGTGGCAACTCCTTCATCGCCGCTGTCGTATTTCGCCCAATGGGTAACGTCGACCCGTCGCCCGTCAGAGAAGATTGCCGTGACAATCAACTGTTGTTCTGCGCCAGGCACCAGCGATGCCTCATGAGGAAGCACTTCGATTTCTTTCACCAACGCATCGGAGTCCTGGGGCGCCGGCATCCCCTGGGCGAGCCATCCTGCAATCACGTTGTACTCGGGCGATTCGACGTTGAAGCGCCTCCCGCCCCCGTGGGAAATGGTGAGGGTCGGCTTGAGCAGGATCAGGCTCTTTGCCGGCTCGAGTCGATCTGTTCTTCTGGCCAGCGCCTGGTGGGTAAGTGTGTAGTAATCGATAACCGGGTCGTATCCGCGCAGAGTGAGTTTGAAGCCATTTTTCCCCGCAGCGGCGCCGTGGCACGGACCCGAGTTGCATCCGACCTTCGTCATCACCGGGAGCACATCGTTGCGAAAGCTCCAGGTCGTGGCGGTGGAGTAGTCCCTGACGGCAACCTGGGCGGTGGCTCGATGCCCCGATAACGATGCGGTCAGAGCGGCCCCGCCATCGCCGACGGGATGGACGAAGTTGTCCTTGTCGAGTTTCGCAACGCCGGCATCTGAAATTGCCAGCGCGGCCCGGGATGTCAGTTCCTCCTGGTGTCCATCGGCAAAGGTGCCTTCCACCAAAAGCCGCTGAGCGTAGTGTGGTCCGGCGATAGATATCGTGGATGGAAGGATTTCCATTTTGACGAGGCCTATGAGCGAGCCCTTATGCGGATCAGGCGCCGCCGCAGGGGGCTTCCTGTTAGCCGTTGAATTAGTTTCGGCCTCAGGCTTGGACATATCGGTTGCATGATAGGGCGCATCGTTTCGCTGTGTGGCTGGCTTTGGCGTTGCCTGTACTTGCGTCTGGGCCGGCATCTCACTTATAAGTCCACCACTTACCAACGCGATCATCAGAAAGTTGCGAAAACCCATAACTACTCCGCGGCGCCTAACTTAATAATTCATCAATTGGGTCAAAACCGTGATCCACAAGACGCACGACCCGCCCCTGCGGGGTTTTCAATTCGGTCTCGATCGGAATGCCAAGGCACTTATACACGGTGGCGGCGAGGTGAGAGGGCGTTACCGGATGGTCCTGGGGCGCTGCGGCAATCGCGTCTGAAGCGCCTACCACTTGTCCGCCCTTGATTCCGCCGCCGGCCAGAACGACGGTCCAACACTGCGGCCAGTGGTCGCGGCCCCCGGCGGGATTGATGCGCGGCGTACGTCCGAATTCACCGGTGGCCAAGACCAGCGTCGTGTCAAGCAGGCCGATCTTGCTCAGGTCCTCGAGCAAGGAACTGTAGGCGTTGTCAAACATGGGGCCAACCAGATCGCTGTAACAACTGATGGGACTGAAGGGAGCGGAGCCGTGGATGTCCCAGGTGATGTCGTTGAAGACTGTTTCGAACATATTGAGGGTGACGAAGCGGACGCCTCTCTCGACGAGCCGGCGCGCCAACAGGCAGCCCTGGCCAAAACGATTCAGGCCATAGCGCTTTCTGACCTCTTCTGGTTCCTGGGAGAGTTCAAATGCCTCGCGGGCCTTCGCGGACGTCATCAAGGTATAAGCCTGGTTGAACGTCGCGTCCATCAGTTTGGAATCCTGGTTGGCTTCCTCAAAGTACTGAACCGACTTGTCGACGGCCTGGCGCCAGCTTCGCCGCCTATCCACGCGCACCGCGGAGATGTAATCGGGCGGCAACAGGTCGGGCACCTTGAAGTTCGGATCGGCGGGATCCGCGTTCAAAACGAAGGGATCGTACCCTTTTCCGAGAAAGCCGGCGGTATCGCCGTGGGGAAGGTTTCCACCAAGCTGTCCGATTGTGTATGGGAGGAGCACGTTGGGGGGCATATCGCCGCGCGCGCCCTTCTCAAATCTGAGCACCGATCCGAAGTTGGGCGATTCGAGCCCACCCTGGAACAACCTGCCGGTCTGCATCATCTGGCAGCCGGTATCATGGACAGCGGCGGCCGTGTGATACATGGAGCGCAACAAAGCGAATTTGTCAGCGTTCTTTGCCATCCGGGGAAATATCTCGGAGATTTCAATCCCGGATACATTCGTCTTGATCGGTTTGAAGGGTCCCCGGATCGACGCCGGCGCGTCGGGTTTCATGTCCCACGTATCAAGCTGGCTGGGCCCTCCAACCAACATCAATTGAATGCAGCTGACATCTTTATCGGGCTTCACAGCTCCCATGGCCTTGAGCTGGAAAAACTGGGGCATGGTGAGGCCGAGGAGTCCCAGCGACCCGGCATGAAGAAAGTCGCGGCGCGTCACGCCGTCGCAGAAATGAACCCGTTTATCGGCGTCGAGCCGAAACATAGACAATCCTCAACTGACTGTTCAATCCAAGTCACGGACGAAGTGCATTTCTCCAGCCGGAATTCAGGCCTCAACGGGCGGGGAAGCGGCCTACCAGGGAAAATGGAATAGCTGCGCGCCGGCGGGACTCATTACTGCGGATGGTACAAAATCTCTATTCCCACGAACTTCTGCCGGCAATTGCGTCCGTGCCAAATCCTAGTCCATGACAACCGTCTGAGTCCATGATTTTCCGGAAATTGAATCCTGCCCAGGCCACGAGGACCAGCCCCGCAAAGCGGAGCATGCCCGCGACGGCTCCTCTTGACAATCTAGAGTAAGGAGATTAACCTCTGGACAATCTAGAGGAGAGACATGGCGCCAAAGTCAAATGAAACAGACCCACGCGAAGCGCAATCGAGCGACCTGGTCCAGGGGACCCTGGAGATGCTCATCCTGAAGACGCTGGCGATGGAGCCCATGCACGGCTACGGCGTGGGGCTGCGCATCGAGCAGATCAGCGGAGGGGTTTTCCGGGTCAACGCAGGATCTCTCCTGCCTGCGCTCAGCCGGATGGAGCGGGCGGGGAACGTGAAATCGGAGTGGCGGGCCACGGAGAATAACCGCCGCGCGAAGTATTACCTGCTTACCGCAAGGGGGCGGAAGGCACTTTCCGCCGAGACGGAGAAGTGGCAGCTGCAAATCGGCGCGATCGCACGCATTCTCGAAGCCTAATCAATCGAACCGACAGGGAGAAAGGCCCAGATATGCATTGGCTCGCGAACCTAACCAAGGGGATCAAATCGCTTTTCCAAAAGAGCCGGTCGGAACGTGAGCTGGATGAAGAGCTTGAAGGGTTTGTGACGGCCTCTGTGGAGCACAAGCTGAGGAGCGGAATGGCGGAGAAGGCGGCGCGCCGCGCGGCGCTCGTCGAAATCGGCAGTCATAACTCGGTCAAGCACCAGGTCTGGTCGTCTCGCTGGGAGTCGATACTGGAGAGCGTTCTGCTGGACCTGCGCATCAGTCTCAGGACGCTTATGAAGAGTCCCGGCTACACCGCGGTCGCGTTGATTTCACTGGTCCTGGGAATTGGCGCAAACACCGCAATCTTCACGCTCGTCAACCAGGTGCTGCTGCGTAACCTGCCGGTACGCGATCCACGGCAACTGGTGGCATTCGGCAACTCGGAATCCGCGGGAATCGCGGGCGGCATCGACCTCGGGCAATTTGGCGGCTACTTCCCCTGGGATTTCGCGCGGCAACTTCAATCCGATCCGGGGCCCTTTCAGGGAATCGCCGCCTATTGCAGCTTTTCTGACAAGGTGAGTGTGCGGCTCACATCCGGGGCGGGAGGCGTTGCCAATGCCCCCGCTTTGCTGGCTCCGGCGAATCTTGTGTCCGGAAATTACTTCAGCGTTCTCGGCGCAGAGCCGCTGTTTGGGCGCGCGATTTTTCCATCGGACGATGCTACCCCGGGATCCGGCGCGGTCGTCGTCCTCAGCCACCACTTCTGGCAGGAGTCGCTTTCCTCCGACCCGCAAATTGTGGGGAAATCGATCTCGATCAATGGGACGCCATTCGAAGTAATCGGCGTGATGCGTGAAGGATTTCACGGCATCAAGCAGGAACTGGAGCCGCCCGACCTGTGGGCGCCTGTCAGTATGCAGGCGGCTGTCCTTCAGTTTCCCTCCATGCTCAAAACCCATTCCGGATTGTATTTCCTTCATATGTTCGGACGCCTGAGTGAGAAAGCCCTGGCGAACAAGGCCGAGTTTTTGCGAAGCCAGAACTGGCTGAATGAGCAGGTGCATAACGGCATCCGGGACCGCGAAGGATCGGCCATCTCATCCGGGCGGCAGGCGGAGATCAGCCGCGAGGCGGTCTCTCTCGTCCCCGCGGCGCACGGTGTCTCGCAGATCCGGAGCCAATACAGCGACTCCCTGAAGATTCTCACGGCGGTGGTAGGCCTGGTGCTGCTGATTGCATGCGCCAACCTGGCCAACTTTCTGTTGGCACGGGCGGCAAGGCGACGGCACGAAACCTCCACGCGCCTCGCCCTGGGATCGAGCCGGATGCGCATCGTTCGACAGAGCATGGCGGAAGCCTTGCTGCTTTCCGGAACCGGCGGCATTCTGGGCCTGGGCGTGGCTTTCGCGGCCGCCCATGCCCTGCTGGCATTTGTCAGCCAGGGTGATCGGTACACCGCTCTGCGTCCGGCGCCCGATCTGAAGGTCCTGGCATTCACGCTGGTGGTCTCGATCGTTACCGCAATGCTATTTGGAATTGCGCCCGCCATCAGCGCTTCCCGCGCCAATGCGCACGGAGCCCTCAGTGCCAACGCGCGTACCGTCCAAGGCAGCGGCGGGAAACTGGCCAGCTTCGTGCCCAGATCGCTGGTTTCTTTGCAGGTGATGATTTCCCTGTTGCTGCTGATTGTGGCGGGCCTGTTTTTGCGAACACTGCGCAATCTTGAAAACCAGGACTATGGCTTTGAGCGGACTCATTTGTTGCTGGCACAGACCAATGCAAGGCTCGCCGGATACGAACCGCACCAGGTCGCCGCACTTCACCAGGCTTTGCTCGAACGCCTCGCCGCGATCCCCGGTGTTCGCTCGGTTGCCCTATCTCAAATGCCGCCCATCAGCAGCGGTTCCTGGAGTTCGAGCATTTCGCTTTCCGGTTACACAGCCGGCCCGAAGGAAAACATGGTTTCGACCCTGAACCGGGTCTCGGGGCGGTACTTTGAAACGGCCGGCATTTCCATCGTGGCGGGGCGCCCCATTGCTGGCACAGACACCGTGAATAGTCTGAAGGTGGCAGTGGTGAACCAGACGCTCGCCAACCATTTTTTCCCTAAAGGCAATGCCCTCGGGAAGATCCTGACCATTGATATGGACTCGGTCCGGGGGCCGTGGCAGATTGTGGGCATTTCGAGAGACACCAGGCCCGGCGACCCGCGTGACATCGACCCTGTGAGGATGACCTATATTCCCGTGGCGCAAATTGCGCCTATTCTTCCACCGGCCAAGACAGCTCCAGGCGACGGTACCGCCACCGCTCGAAGCCAGCCCGAGGAAAATCAGGCCTGCTACGCGAATACCATGCTCCTCCGCACCACGGGTGATCCCGCAAAGACAATTGCCGCTCTTCGCTCGGCGGTTGCGTCTATCGACCCAAACCTGCCGCTGCTGGAAGTCAATACCATCAAGGAGCAGGTCACCAATCTGATCTCGCACGATGAACTGATCTCCACGCTGACCACCCTCTTCTCTTTGCTGGCGCTGCTGCTGGCGGCGATTGGCCTGTACGGGGTGATGAGTTATAACGTGGCGCGTCGAACCAACGAGATCGGAATTCGCCTCGCGCTCGGCGCCCAGGGGTCCAACGTGGTGCAAATGATCCTGCGCGAATCGATGCTGTTGCTTGCCTTGGGCACTATGCTTGGCTTGCCACTCGCCCTTTTGGCGACCAGGTTGATCAAGCGACAGATGTTCGGGCTGAACCCGCTCGATCCGCTCACATTCTCGGTGGCACTGCTGGTGATTGCCGGGTCCACGATCTTCGCGGCCTGGCTTCCGGCCCGCCGCGCCGCCAAGATCGATCCGGTCTCTGCTCTTCGCTGCGATTAGTTCCACCGTGGGGATTTGGCCTCACTTTGCAAGAGATGTAAGTCACCCTGGGCTGGCTACCTGAAGCTACGAGCGAATTCCTGCGGGAATTCTGTCAGGTACCAGGCAGTGTCCCGCCCCGGATTGCATTCGCCCGGTTTGTGCGTCCCGCCAAGTTCGGCCCCCAACGTCGCTACCCGGGTGAATCTGCCTCCAGCCGACGTCTGTCGCCTTCGGGGGGCATCGGTTTCAATCCAGTTCCACCGGACGACGACTTAGAGCCGAGTCGAAGTTTGCTGCCACAAAAGTACCTAAACCTCTAGTTACCTTGGGACGCAACACTTTCGTGCCCATGCAACTATTCCATGCTCCGCTTAGATTGAAGGTGTCCAGCGGCCGATGGACGCGCTCTACGCCCCCCCGGGTGCGAAGCGCTAGAGGCGTGTGGCATCTTACTCTCCCCCGAGAAGGCCACACGCCCTTTTCTTTTTAACCTCGGCAGGGTAATTTCTGGCATCAAGCTATTGATAATTAGCATGTTAGCGAAGACAAATCAGGAGGAGAAAGAGCTGGGCAGTCCGTCCTATCAACCGCTTCACTCTTCCCGCATGAGGCGGGATGGATCAACGGCGAGGGCGCGCCGGGCGGGGATGGCCGAAGCGGCTACGCCCAGCAGCGCCATGGTGACTACTGCTCCGCCCACTACCAAAGGATCGCCAGGGTTGGCCTGGAACACAATCTGTTGCAGGAGGCGGCTGGCGAAAAATCCCGCAGACAGGCCAATCACGGACCCCGCGGCGAGCAGGACCAGGGGACGGCCGACGGCGTTGAACATCACCTGAATTTTGCGCGCACCCAGGGCTACTCGGATTCCGAGCTCCTTCATCCGCTTACTCACGTTATAGGCGGCCATGCCGAATATGCCCGTCACCGCCAGCATCGCCGCTAAAAACCCCATTGCGCCCAATGCCACCGTTGCGGCTCGTGCCGGGAACAGCTCGCCATCCAGCGCATCGAGCCAGTTTTGAACTGTAATCGCCCTATCCGGCTCAATGGCTCCCAGGGTGCGTCCGAGCGCCGCCGTCGTCTCGCTCGGCGCCCGCTGCGACCGCACCACAAAAATGGATTCGCTCTGCAGGTTCTGTGCCCACGGCACATACAGGACGGGCTGGGGCGACTCCTGCAAGTCGTGATACTTGCCATCCTCCGCCACTCCCACCACTTCGGTCAGGTGTCCCGACAGAAGAAAGTGTTGTCCGACAGCCGATGATTCTCTCCACATCTGGCGGGCGAAGGTTTCGTTCACAACCGCGACGTAGGGCGTTTCGGGGCTGTCTTGCCATGAAACGTCCCGCCCTCTAAGCAGCCGGGTCCCGGCGGCTCCCAGGTATCCCGGCGAGATCGTAAACTCGTACGGCGCCAGCACCGCGTTGTTCAATTTAAAGTCGGCCGTTCCGGGCTGGAAGACCGGGACCCCATGCATCCCGCCGGTAAAAGGCGTGCGGCTCACAGTACCTACAGCAGTCACGCCAGGGATCTTCAGCACCGCGTCGATCGCGGCTTTCTGTTTCTCCAGCACCACGTCTCCGGTTTGTGCGGGTGATGGTTCCGACGGGCCGAAATCCATATCGACAAGCATTGCGCCTTTTGGCTGGAAGCCCAATGGAACGTGCAGCGCGCGCACCATGCCGCGCACCGCCACCAGCGAGGCCGTGACGAGAAGTGTGCAGATGGCAATCTGGGCGCCCAGCAAGAGATCGCGCATGGCGAACCGCCGCAGGTGGATTGCATCCGCGAGTCCGCTCTTCATCATCTGCGATGGGCTGCTTTGCCATGCCTGGCTCGCCGGAACCAGACCAAACAGCAGCGTGCTTACCAGGGTGAATGCGAGGGCGACCAGGCAAACACGCGCATCCAGGCGCGCCGCCACGTGGCTTTCAACGAAAGGGGGTAACCGGTTCAACCAGCCCAGCAGCAGGTACGCGCCGCCGAGAGCCGCAGCTCCGCCCATCAACGAGACCAGGGCCGCTTCAGTGAGCAGTTGCCGGGCCAGCCCGCGGCGGCTCGAGCCAAGGGCCATGCGAACCGCCAGCTCCCGGCTGCGATCGGCGGTGCGCGCCGCAAACAGGCTGGAGAGGTTGGCGCAGGCCGCCGCCAGCACCAGCAGCGCGAGCAGGGTCACGCTCCAGAGGAATCCGCGAATGACGTCGCCTTCGTCCCCGATCAGCCCGGGATGAATTAACCGCAGCGGTTGTCCGTCGTCGGTATCCGGATACTCTTTCGCCAGTTGGGCAACGATCGCATTCAGGTTGTCGGTCGCCTGCTGGGGCGTTACACCCGGCTTCAGGCGGCCAATCACGGTAACCGTCATGGATGTCCGGTTATGCAGGGAATTCCACCCTTCCACCTGTTCCTGGTTCACCATCGGAATCCAGTAGTCGGGAAACACAAACCGCTCGGTGCCGTGGAAGGGAACCGGGGCCACGCCAATCACGGTAAACGGATGCTTGTTCAGTTCAACGGTCGTTCCGATAATTCCCGGGTCGCCATGGAATGCGCGAACCCACAACGCATGGCTCAACACCACGTAAGGTGCCGAATTCTGGCCATGCTCGTCAGCCGCGTGGAAGAGCCGTCCGGCCTCGGGCTGCACTCCCAGCAGATCGAAGTAGTCGCCCGTGACTTCATCCCCGGCGATGTTGATCACCGTGTCACGCCAGCTTAGTGCCGCATGGGAATAGGCGTAGATCCCGGCCATTTGGCTGAACGTGGTGTTGCGCCGCCGAAAGTCTTCAAACGCGGGATAGGATGTGGTCAGCAGCCTTCCGCTCATCCAGGGCTTGTGGCGAACCTGGTACAGGCTCTGCGGATCGCGTACGTCCAGCGAATGCAGCAGGACCGAATTCAGCACGCCGAAAACAACCACGTTTGCCCCGATCCCCAGCGTCAGGGTCAGGAAAGCCACCACCGTGAAAGCGGGCGACTTGCGCAGCATGCGAAGCGCGTAACGAATATCGAGCAGCAGGTTTTCCACGAATGGCGGGCCCTCTTCGGCAGCGTGGGGGTTCGCGAACCACTCCACAGTCTCGAATTTTAGCCGGGCGTGGCGTCGGGCCTCCACTCCTATAATGAGCTACGGAAGGGCGCGCCCTGGACAGGCTCGGGTTGCGCTGGAAAGGATTTCCGACAGCATGGCGAATCTGCAAGGGAGAATCGCACTGGTCACCGGCGCCTCTCAGGGCATTGGGCGGGCATGCGCCATCGAGTTGGCGCGTTGCGGCGCCACGGTAGCGTTGGCGGCGCGCAACGAGGCCAAACTGGCGGAAGCCGCCGCCGAGATTGAGGCCGCGGGCGGCAAGGCCGCGGTATTTGCGCTCGACGTGGCCAGCGAGGATTCCATCAAGGCCGGCGCCAAGGAGGTCCTCGACAAACTCGGCAAGGTCGAGATCCTGGTGAACAATGCCGGCATCACGCGCGACGGGCTGGTGCTGCGCATGAAGCGGCCCGACTGGGACGACGTGCTGGGCACCAATCTCACCGGCGCCTTTCTGCTGACCCAGGCCCTCCTCAGCCAGATGCTGCGCAACCGCTGGGGCCGTATCGTGAATATCACCAGCGTCGTGGGCCGCACCGGCCAGGGCGGGCAGGTGAATTATGCCGCATCGAAGGCAGGCATGATCGGAATGACCCGGGCGCTGGCGCGGGAAGTCGGCTCCCGCGGCATCACCGTGAACGCCGTGGCTCCCGGCTACATCGAGACGCCCATGACCGCGGTACTTGATCAGAAGCAGCGCGACGCCATGCTGGCGGGGATCCCTCTGGGCCGGGCCGGCACCGACGCCGAGATCGCGCAATGCGTGGCATTTCTGGCCTCCGATGCGGCCGCTTACATTACCGGCCACGTGCTCGATGTGAATGGCGGCATGTTCATGGGATGAACCCGCACCGCTCGGCGAGTGCCGCCTTATCGGTCCCGAGGGTCGTCCCTCTCGACCCCTGCAACGTCTGTTACATCATGAGGCGCCGGATCATCCATTCGGCGTTGGGGAGATTTCGATATGCAATTTCGCTTGATTGCCGTGGTTTCAGCGGCGTTGCTCGCAGGGATGGTCACCGCCGCGCAGGACGCACCCGCACCTCTGCAGGGACTGCAGTCGGGTCCCGGTTCGGACGCAGGCAGGGGCGATAGCCGGGGCAGGGCCTGGGGCGGAGGCATGATGGGCGGCGGCCGGGGCGTGGCCGGCACCGTCAGCGAAGTGGGAGCGGACCACTACACCATCAAGACCCTGAACGGCGAGACCTACACCATCCATTTCAGCGCCAATACCCGCGTAGTCAAACAGCCCTCGCAGCGCTCCGCGGGCGCCATTCGGGTTCCTCCCGAGGAGATAAAGCCTGCCGACATACGTGTGGGCGATGTGATCATGGCCAACGGCGAAGTCGACGCCGCGGCGAAATCCGTCGGCGCCATGGCGGTGGTGAAGATCGATCCAGAGCGCGCCCGCGAAATGCGGGAGATGCAGGCCAACTTCGGCAAGACCTGGCTGGCGGGCCGAGTGACCGCGGTGAACGAGACCAAGGTGACCCTGCATAGCCCCATGGACGACGCCGATCACACCTTTGTGGCCAACGAGAACACCACGTTTCGCAAGCGCCGCGAGCCGGTTACGCTGGCCGATATCGAGGTGGGATCCAACGTGCGCGTGGAAGGCGCGGTGAAAGAAGGCGTATTCGTCGCCTCCGCAGTGAATGTGGGCGGGCCTCCTGCAACCGGCGGCCCTGCGCAGCGTGAAGGACCACCACCACAGTAAAAGGATTCGAGCGAGGTCCTTGGGCTTGCGCGGGATCAATCATGGAACGGTCGAAGCGTAATTTTTTCCTGAGCTCTGAACCCCTTTGGGTGCGGCCGGCGTCTCAATGTGTACTATGGGTCGTTTCCCCTTGCGTCTGCGAAAGCTGGCGCTGCTCGCATTTGTATCGGCTATGCTGCATCCGTTCGAGGCGCGCGGATTCGGCGTGCCCGGCCTTAGGGGGCACTCCACGCGCCCGGTAGTGGTCGGCTACTTTCCGCAATGGGGACTCTATTATCCTAAGCCATATTACGTGAAGGCGCTGATCACCAATGGCAGCGCGGCCCATCTGGATCAGATCAACTACGCGCAGGGTTTTGTGAACGGAGGGCGTTGTTCGCTGGCCGATCCCAATGCCGATTTGAATGCCTCGTTCACGGCCGCGGATAGCGTGAATGGGCGGGCTGACGACCCCGGTTCCCCGTTTCGCGGCTATTTCCACCAGCTCAAGGAATTGAAGGCCCGCTACCCGCGGCTCAAGATCCTGATCTCGCTCGAAGGCAAAGCTGAAGATTTTGCGCACGACGCACAACCGGAAAATCGCCGCGCATTTGTGGCCTCGTGCGTAGATATGTTCATCCGCGGCAACTTCGCGCCCCCCGGGGTCAAGGAGCCGGGGATCTTTGATGGGTTCGATGTGGACTGGGAGTCGCCGCAGGCAGCGGATGCGGAGAATTTTCGCGCACTGCTTGAGGAGTTCCGGGCGCAGATGAGCGCGGTGCGTCCGGGCCTGCGGCTCTCCATCGCGGTGGGAGCGGCGCCGGAGCAGCTTCCAGGAACCGACTTCGCCGCGGTGGCCCGGATCGTCGACCAGGTAGGCGTGATGAATTATGACTACGCCGGCCCGTGGAACCCGACCACCGGATTTCTGGCCCCGTTGTTTTCGGGCAGGCACTCCGGCAGTATTGAAGGCAGCATCGCGAGCTACAAGTCGCAGGGGGTTCCCGCAAGCAAGCTTCTCATGGGGGTGCCCTTCTATGGCTACAGCTGGACCGCGGTTCCGAGCGCAAACAACGGCCTGTTCCAGATCGGGCGTGCTGTACACAACGACCGGCCCTACAACTATATCCGCACGCTGGCCTTGCCGGGATCGGTCTTTCGCGATGAGCGCTCCCAGGCACCATGGCTCTTTGACGGCCAGACCTTCTGGACCTATGAAGATCCGATCTCGGTTCGCTACAAGGTCAGCTATGCGCGCAATGAGCGTCTCGGCGGCGTGATGATTTGGGAACTGAGCAACGATACTGAGGACGCAGAACTGCTCACCATGGCCTATCGGGCGTTGCATCATCCCCTGAAGAGCAGAGTGTTTGCGAAGGTGCGCACGCCGGTGGAGACCGCGGCCGGGAGTTGAGTGGGCAAAAGGGAACCGTATGCCGGGTGTCCCAGGTCTCCTCCGCCGCGGCGGAGGAGACCTGGGTTCCACCGAGCCTTACTTTTCCGCCAACTGCCGAAGCACGTATTGCAGAATACCGCCGTGCTGGAAGTACTCGATCTCCTGGGGCGTGTCGATGCGAATTTTGGCGATAAATTTCTTTTTGCCGCCGCCGGGCGAGTTCGCCGTCACTTCGAGCGTGCGGCCGCCTGCGAATTTCGATTCGAGCAGCGCCTTCAGGCCGGGGAAGTCGTAGGTCTCTTCGCCGTTCAAACCAAGCGACTCGGGATTCTGTCCCTGTTCAAACTGCAGCGGAAGAATGCCCATGCCCACCAGGTTCGAGCGGTGAATGCGCTCGAAGCTTTCGGCAATGACAACGCGCACGCCGAGCAGGTTCGGACCCTTGGCCGCCCAGTCGCGCGACGAACCCGATCCATATTCCTTGCCGGCCAGAATCAACAGCGGCACGCCCCGCTCGGCATATTTCACGCTGGCATCGTAGATGGACATCGGTTCGCCTTCGGGCAGCAGGCGCGTAACTCCGCCCTCAGTGCCGGGCGCGAGCTTGTTGCGCAAACGCACGTTGGCGAATGTACCGCGGACCATGACTTCATGGTTGCCGCGCCGCGAGCCGTAGCTGTTAAAGTCGGCCGGCTTCACCCCATGCTCCGCGAGATATTTTCCGGCAGGTCCGTTGGCCTTGATGGAGCCGGCGGGGGAGATGTGATCGGTGGTCACGGAATCTCCCAGGACCGCGAGCACACGCGCCCCGGCAATGTCCTTGATCGGTGCAGGCGTCTTTTCAATCCCGTCGAAGTAGGGCGCCTGGCGGATGTACGTAGAGGCGGGCTCCCACTGGTAGACGTCGCCGGTAGGAAAGCTTAATCCCTGCCAACTCGCATCGCCGTCTGAAACCGTCGCGTACTCTCTGCGGAACCCCTCGCTGCTCAAGCCTTTCTCGATGGCGTCGGCCACTTCCTGCTGGGTCGGCCAGATATCGCGCAGGAATACCGGCTTGCCATTCTGGTCGGTGCCCAGCGCGTCGGCATCGAAGTTATGCCCGATCCTGCCGGCCAGCGCGTAGGCCACCACCAGCGGCGGCGACATCAAGTAATTGGCCCGTACGTCCACATTCACGCGGCCTTCGAAGTTGCGATTGCCGCTCAGCACGCTCACCGCAACCAGCCCGTGTTCGTCGATGCTTTTCGAAACATCGCTGGGCAGCGGCCCCGAGTTTCCGATGCAAGTTGTGCATCCATAGCCCACCACGTTGAAGCGCAGCTTTTCGAGATAGGGGAGCAGCCCGGATTTCTGGTAGTAGTCGGTGACCACGCGCGAGCCGGGCGCGAGCGAGGTCTTCACCCACGGCGGGACACTCAGGCCCTTCTCGACAGCTTTCTTCGCCAGAAGCCCCGCCGCGATCATCACCGAAGGATTGGACGTATTGGTGCAACTGGTGATGGCTGCGATCACTACAGAACCATGGTCCAGGTATTTGTCGGGATCGACGTTGAATCGCTCTTTCACCGTGGTAGTCACGTGGAGCGGAGTCTTAGCCGCGTCAGCAGAAGAGGCAGCCGGTCCTTCATTGTCCTCCGCGTCAATGGCCAGGGCCGTGTCGGCCACGGCTCGCCGTTCCCAGGCGGACGCTGTTCGCGTGCCGAGCGGCTTAGCCGTGGGTGCGAGCAGGCTTGGAAGCTGCTGGGCAAAGCTCATCGCTGCGTCCTTGAGGAGCACGCGATCCTGCGGGCGCTTCGGCCCGGCCACGCTGGGCTCGACTGCGCCCAGATCGAGTTCGAGCGTCTGCGAGTATTCCGCTTCCGCCGTCCCGGTGGTATGGAAAAGCCCTTGTTCCTTGTAATAAGCCTCGACGAGAGCGATCTGTTCCTCGCTGCGCCCCGTGAGGCGCAGGTAGCGCAGCGTCTCCGCGTCTACGGGGAAGATACCGCATGTAGCGCCGTATTCGGGCGCCATGTTGCTGATGGTGGCGCGATCGGCGAGCGGCAGTTCGGCGATTCCCGGTCCATAGAACTCGACGAATTTTCCCACTACGCCGAGCTTGCGCAGCGCCTGGGTCACGGTAAGCACCAGGTCAGTGGCCGTGGCGCCCTCGCGCAGCTTGCCGGTGAGCTTGTAGCCGACCACCTGCGGCACCAGCATCGACACCGCCTGCCCCAGCATGGCCGCCTCGGCCTCGATGCCGCCCACGCCCCAGCCCAGCACGCCCAGGCCGTTGATCATGGTGGTGTGCGAGTCGGTGCCGACCAGCGTGTCGGGGTAAGCCACCATCTCGCCGTCAACCTCGGTTGTGAACACAACCCGCGCCAGGTACTCGAGATTCACCTGGTGGCAGATGCCCATGCCAGGCGGTACCGCGGAGAAATTGCGGAACGCCGTCTGGCCCCACTTGAGAAAGGCATACCGCTCCCGATTGCGCTGGAACTCGAGCAGCGAATTTGCCTCATACGCGGCCGGGGTGCCGAACTCGTCCACCTGCACCGAGTGGTCGATCACTAGTTCCGCCGGCACCAGCGGGTTCACGCGCTCCGGATCGCCGCCCAGAGTCTTGATGGCGTCGCGCATGGCACCCAGGTCGACAATCGCGGGAACGCCGGTGAAGTCCTGCATCAGTACGCGGGCCGGCATGTAGGCAATTTCGCGGCTTGGCTCGGCTTTGGGGTCCCAATTGGCCAGGAACTCGATATCGCCGGCGGTTACGTTGACGCCATCCTCCCGGCGCAGCAGGTTCTCAAGCAGGATCTTCAGGCTGAAGGGAAGCCGGCTCAGGTTGAAGCCTTTGGCCTCGAGGGCGGGAAGCCGGTAAATCGTGTAGGTCTTCGCGCCGGAACTAAGGCTGGCGCGGCTGTTGAAACTATTCATTGGAATAACCTTTCTATCCGCGCTGATGGTCGCGAATGAAATGCACGGAGCCTCGGTCCGCGCAGAGGTGCCACAAGTCTCGATTCTGAGACCTGGAAATGCAGAATCTCGTCGGGAATAGATTAATGAGCGGAGGGAATCACCGTCCACGGTCGTGGCGGCCGCGGCGGAAGCGCTTGACAGGAACTGGGTCGGGAAGGGAAGTGCGAGGGCGCATCGGAATCCGCCAATAATTTTATCCCGCCGAGGCGTTTTCAGGGAATCCGAGAGTTCGCAAAAAGGCTGGGCACGGGGTTTCATGGCAGGGTAGCTGCAAAGAAGGCGCTCTGCCCTACAATCGAACGCCAGGAGTTCCTGATGTTCATCTCTTCGCTGAAGTTAGTGGCTGTCGTCTTGTTGACCGGAATGGCTCTGGGCCAACCGGGTTCAACCGCTTCACCCCCGACCACCGTCTGGCCGGTGAAAGATGGCGCTGTTGTGCTCAAGAACTTCCAGTTCGGCACTGGCGAGACTCTGCCCGAACTCAAGTTGCACTATCTCACGCTAGGCACGCCGCATCGCAATGTCGCCGGCCATGTCGACAACGCCGTGCTGCTGCTTCACGGCACCGGCGGTAGCGCGCACTCGCTGCTGAATCCGGTATTTTCGAATGTGCTTTTTGTTCCCGGCGGCCTCCTCGATATTCAGAAATATTTCCTCATCCTTCCCGACGACATCGGCCACGGGGAAAGCTCGAAGCCCTCCGACGGCCTGCATGCGCACTTCCCTGCCTATGACTATGACGACATGGTGCGTGGGCAGCGCATGATGCTCGACGAGATGAAGATCGACCACCTGCGGCTCATCCTCGGCACCTCGATGGGCTGCATGCAGAGCTTCGTATGGGGCGAGACATATCCGGGCTTTATGGACGCACTCGCGCCCTTTGCCTGTCTGCCAGTAGCGATAGCCGGCCGCAACCGCATGATGCGCTACATGGCTATGCAGGCCATCAAGCAGGATCCGGCCTGGATGAATGGGGAATACAAGACCCAACCCACGCAAGGCCTACGCACCGCGAATGAAATTGTTATGATCATGGGCTCGAGCGCGCTGCAGATGCAGAAGCAGGCGCCCACTCGCGAGCAGGCGGAGCAGTATGTTGATCGTTCCCTGGAACGAACCGTTGCTTCCACCGATGCCAACAACATGGTCTTTTATCTGAATGCGAGCCGGAATTACAATCCCGAGCCGAAACTTGAGACCGTCACCGCGCCGGTGCTGTGGATCAACTCGGCCGACGACTTCATCAACCCGCCGGAGCTCGGCATCGCGGAAAAGCTCGTAAAGCGTCTGCCGCACGGACGCTTCATCCTGCTGCCCATTTCCGACGAAACGCGCGGGCACAGCACGCATACCGTGGCGAAGGTGTGGAAAGATTACCTCGCGGAGTTCCTGCGCGAAACAGAGCCAAAACCGTGAGAATGAAAAGCAAAAACACCAATGAATCACGCCACCCAATTCGAGCACAGAGCCAGCAGTAGCCGGAGCAATGCACACAGGAGGAACCATGGGTCATCCCGCGCATCATCACAAGATCAATTACATTGAGTTCTCGACCACCGACGTAGCCGCGACGAAGACGTTTTACAGCAAGGTGTTTGGGTGGGAGTTTCAAGACTGGGGACCGGACTATGTGAGTTTCAGTTCGGAGACCGGGGGAATCGACGGTGGATTCCGCAAGGGTCCGTCGCCGGAGGAGAGCCGCGAATCGGCACCGCTGGTGGTTCTGTATTCGAAGGACTTGAAAGAAACCGAGGAGGCGATCGTGCGTGGGGGAGGGAGCATCGTGGTGCCGACGTTCGAGTTCCCGGGGGGACATCGGTTTCACTTTTCTGACGGAGCGGGAAATTTGCTGGCGGTGTGGTCGGAGTGAGGAGAGAGTTCGTAGTTCTCAGTTCTTAGTTCACAGTTGGAACGCTCCGGGTGCCGGCCGCGTGAATTTGTTCCTCGAGCATCGTGGAATCCCAGGTCTCAAAATCGAGACCTGGGGCACCCGGCTGGTGTTTTAATTCGCGTTGCGAGGCAGGATGTTTTGATTGCGGCGGAAACGATTTTCCGGATCGTATTTCGCCTTGATGGCACGCAGCCGGTCGAAGTTGGGACCGTAGGCTTCGGCGATACGGGCGGTGTCATCCTGATCGAGGGCGTTCACGTACGAGGTTCCCTCGGCCCATGGATCCATTGAAGCAAAAAATTTGCGCGTCCAGTCGATGTGGCGCTGATCCTCAGCCGCGTCGGTCCATGCGCCGATCACGACGAAATCGTAGGGAGCTGTGCGGGTAGGAAAAGCCGTATCTGTGACGGGTACGCGGCCGACGGCGCCATGGGCATGTTCCAGGATTATGAGAGACCGCGGCGAGGTAGCCGTATTGGCGAACTCGACAAATCGTTCGATGGCCTGGTCGGGAAGCTCCTTGAGGAAACGCGCTTTCCAGTAGCTGCGAAGACCATATGGGGCCACCATATCCACCATCTGCTGCATGGCGGGATAGGGCATGCGGCTGATCATGTCGGCGACCGGCGAGCCGAACTTGCGAAGCGGCTCGAGTACGCGCTCGCCTTCGTCAAGACTGTCGCCGCACCAAGCGGGAATCAGCGCCACCACCGGAGTGCCATCCGGCAGGCATAGAGCGGCGACATACACAATCAGTTCATCGGGCAATCCCGCCATGGTGAAGTCGCGATAAAACTTGAGGACCTCGGAGGCGTGGGCAAGGGGATGCACGATCAAACCTGAAACGACCTCGCGAATCGGATACATGCGATACGTGATCGATGTGACGACGCCGAAATTTCCGCCTCCACCCTTAAGAGCCCAGAACAAGTCCTCGTGTTCGCTTGCATTGGCGCGGACCAATTCTCCGCCTGCAAGCACAATGTCATAACTCAGCGTGTTATCGCAGACCAGGCCGCAGCGGCCCATCAACCAACCCACTCCGCCTCCCAACGTGAGTCCGGCGATCCCTGTAGTCGAGACGAGACCGCCCGTGGTCGCCACGCCATGAGCATGCGTTTCGCGATCAAACTCTCCCCACGTGAGGCCGGCCTGTGCGGTGGCGGTGAGGCCAGCCGCGTCGACGGAAATTTCTTTCATCAGGGAAACGTCAATGACCAGGCCGTCGTCGATCATGGCCAAGCCCGCGGCATTGTGGCCTCCGCCGCGAATCGCGGGGTAGATATTCTGCGCGGCGGCGAAACGGACGGCTGCCTGAACCTCTTCGGGTCTGCGACAGCGCGCGATGGCGCCCGGATGGCGATCGATCATGGAGTTCCAGAGTTTGCGGGATGTTTCGTATTCGGGTGAGCCGGCAGTAAGTATTTCTCCGCTAAACGCGCTTGCAAGGTCTTTCACGTTCATGCTCGTTCCTTGGTACGCGTTCTCGCGCACGGGCGCCTTCACATAGCATCGTGGGCACAGGAGCCTGACGTTACTGGTCCCGGGAAGCGGGTGTCAAGGAAATACGGGGTGCTCAGATTACATGGGAGGTGGAAGCTGCGGCTTGCGATGGCCGAGTTCGTCGCGGACCATAGTGAGTCCCAGGATGCAGCGCTCGAACCAGTCGGAGAGTCGCCCGAAGAGCGGAGCTTCCTGTTCGTATTCGAAGAGGTTGAACTGGCTGACGATGTAGTAGCTTTCCTTGCCGGCGTGAATTAGCTCGGGCAGGCTGGGATGACTGCGGCGGCGATGGCGCCAGGAGTCCACGGCTTCGGGATACATGCCGGCAACGAAGAGGGCATAGTCGCCGATATGTTTGCGGATCATGCGTTCGGCGTCGAACGAAGGCGCGGAGCCGTTCACGGGATCGGCCGCGGTCACCATCTGCTCGAGCTCTGCGATGGGGCGGCCCATGTCGTCGCGCATCTTGTAGAGCTTGTCGGTCCGAGAGAAATCGCACAGAAGGCGAGCGACATAGCCGGTCACATCGGGATCGTTGAGTCCCAGCGTTCCTTCATAACTATTGCGGACGGCCTGCTGGAAAAAGGATTCGAGTGGATGCGACTGGCGGGGCTGCATGGGCCTACCTCGGGGAAAGCGAAACTTGCTCTCGCTTTGTGGCCGCGCGCAGCCCGGAATCATGTGAGGCGATGACCGGTTGCCGACTTGCGCGCAGCCGGAGTACAACGGCCACAGCCCAGGGTATCCATCTGAAAGAACATCCGGCATCTCATGAAGAAATACCGGGCTACTTTGTTTGACACATTTCTAACTGAAAATGTTGTGTTCCGGTTAAAAAGCCGGACCCGTTGCACCATGGTGAACAACATGCGAGCGACGTTTCATTCGTCTAGATGACTTGCGACGGCAGCGCGAGGCGCTTGCCCATCTCTTCGCGAACCAGTGCGAGTCCAAGGATGTAGCGTTCGAACTGTTCGGAGAGACGCGTGAACAGCGCAGCTTCTTTCTTGTACTCGAACACGTTGAACTGGCTGACAACGTAGTAGCTTTCTTTGCCGGCCTTGATCAACTCGCCAAGCGTAGGACGCCGCGCCTTGTCGGAAGCGCCGGAGTCGATGGCCTCAGGAACCATTCCCGCTACGAAGAGCGCGTAATCACCGATGTACTTGCGCATCGCGCGCTCGGCATCGAAGGAAGGCGCGGCGCCGTTCACGGGATCAGACGCAAGCACCATGGCATCGAGTTCTTCCTTGGGATGGCCGGCGGCATCGCGGGCTTTGAAGAGACTGTCCGCCTCAGAGAAATCGCAGAGTACGCGCGACACGTACCCGATTACGTCGGGATCGTGAAGGCCGAGCTTGCCTTCATAGCTTTCGCGGACTGCCTGTTGGAAGAAGGGTTCGAGGGGATGATGAGCTTGTGTCGGCATACACGCCTCCCTGACAACGCACGTTTGGGGTTGGTTCATATGCTCCCGGGTGCAACGTGCGCATCAATGGTCGGAGCATATGCCCGGCCCGGCCTGGATTGCTTGCTATGAAACAAAGAATACAAGAAATGTTGCGGTAGTCCGTGATCTAAATCACCACAGGGGGTACAACGAAAGTTACTGAGTGCAACTTTGGAGGGAGAAACGCAAAGGACAGCCTCGCGGCTGCCCTTCGGGAGTGAATTAAAAAACCATCTCGTTTAGACAGTGGCAGGGGTGCGTGATTCAAGCTGAGCAAGGCGGTTGGCCAGCAGGGTCTCGAGCTTGACGAGCGCCGCGGAGAAACCCTCGATACCTTCGCTCAGTTTGTCGTGGGCCATGCGATCTTCGGCATGCATGCGTTCGAAGGTGGCCTCATCCATGGGGATCTTCTCGATGGACATGGATTTGGCTTTCTCGGGATCAAGCTTGCGGGGCAGATCGCCCTGGGTGGACTCGAGCTCGGCGAGCAGCTGGGGCGAGATGGTGAGCAGGTCGCTTCCGGCCAGCTCCTTGATTTCGCCGAGGTTGCGGAAACTGGCGCCCATCACCTGGGTTTTGTAACCGAACTTCTTGTAGTAGTTGTAAATGCGGGTCACGGACTGCACGCCGGGATCGTCGGCGCCCTGGTAGTCCTTGCCGGTGTCTTTTTTGTACCAGTCGAGGATGCGGCCGACGAAGGGGGAGACGAGGGTGACTCCGGCTTCGGCGCAGGCGATGGCCTGGTGCATTCCGAAAAGCAAGGTGAGGTTGCAGTGAATGCCTTCTTTTTCAAGCACTTCGGCGGCGCGAATGCCGGCCCATGTGGAAGCGATCTTGATGAGAACGTGTTGCCGCCCGATGCCGGCCTGGTCGTACTGGGCGATAATGCTGCGCGCCTGGTTGATGGTGGCCTGGGTGTCGAAGGAGAGGCGGGCGTCAACCTCCGTGGAAACGCGGCCGGGGATAATTTCGAGGATGCGCTTTCCGAAGGCCACGGCGAGTCGCTCAAAGGCGAGCTTGGCCACATCGTTATCGCTGGCATGGTCGCCCTTTTCGTTGCGGGCTTCTTTAAGCACGCCATCGACAAGGTCCTGATAAGCGGGCATTTGCGCGGCGGTGGTGATGAGGGAAGGGTTGGTGGTGGCGTCGGTGGGGCGGAATTTTTCCATCGCCTCAAAGTCGCCGGTGTCGGCGACCACCGTGGTGTAATTCCGCAACTGTTCGAGCAGATTCTGCGGCATCGAAACCTCCTTGGGATCGAGCGAAGGGGTGGGGAACTCTGCCCCATCAGCGAGGACCCGCTCGTTGGGGCCTCGTCCTGGGGTGCGCCTGCGCCCTTAGTGTACCTCTACTACTGATTCACGGGCGGGGAAGGAGTTGCATTGGTGGTCAGGGGTGGCCCGCGACGGTGTTGACCAGAACCCCGAGGCCGGGAGCAGTGACGGCGACATGGTCGCCGGAGACGAGCGGGCCTACCCCCGAGGGTGTGCCGGTTAGCACCAGGTCGCCGGGCTCAAGGGTGATGGCCGCGGTGATGTAGATGAGGAGCTCGGC
Organism: uncultured Acidobacteriota bacterium; assembly: GCA_963730805.1. Taxonomy (GTDB): domain Bacteria; phylum Acidobacteriota; class Terriglobia; order Terriglobales; family Acidobacteriaceae; genus Telmatobacter. The sequence goes on from CAVSTL010000007.1 coordinate 574,858, forward strand.
GATGGTGAAGATGAAGTCGGCGGTGGTGCCGTGCTGGCGAAGCTCGCCGTTGACGCGGGTTTCAATGACGAGGCCGGCGGCGGGATCGACTTCGTCGCTGACCCAGGGGCCGACGGGACAAAACGTGTCGAAACCCTTAGCGCGAGTCCACTGGCCGTCTTTCTTTTGCAAGTCGCGGGCGGTGACGTCGTTGGCCAGGGTGTAGCCGCGAATGATAGAGAGCGGGTCAAAGCCGGGTGCGAGTTGGCTGGCTCGGCTGCCGATCACGATGGCGAGTTCGCCTTCATGATCGACGCGCGATGAGGCCTGAGGAAGCTGGATGGCGCCGCCCGGCTTGAGCAGCGAAGAAGGCGGCTTGAAGAAGAGCAGCGGCTCGGCGGGAACCTGGTTGCCGAGTTCGGCCGCGTGCTCGCGGTAGTTGCGGCCGACGCAGACGATTTTGGAAGGAGTGACCGGGGCGAGAAGATCGGCGGCGCTGAAGGGCATGGGTTCGAATTTCAGAGCGGCAGGATCGGGAACGAGACTCGAAGCGCGGGCGCGGAACAGATGGAAGGCGAGATCCTCATCAGGGGCGGCGGTGAGGTCGACGATCCAGGGTTCGTTTCCCCGTTCCTCGACGAGGCCATAGTGAATCTGTTCATCCAAACAAAACCGGCAGTACTTCATCGGGTTACTCCTTGAACGGCAATCGCTCTCAGGGGTTGGGCACGGTTTCCTGCGCTTCAGCGGAGCGCCCGCTTTCGTGGCCGCCTTTATCGACGGCGCTGACGCCGTAGCGATAAGTGCGGCCGGGAAGGACATGGTCGTCGTGGAAGGCTGGGCCAACCACGGGCTGGTCGCCGGAGATGCGCTGCCACGGCGTCTGGTCTTCGCGGCGATAGACTTCGTAGCCGGCGAGATCGGCCTCGGTGTTGGGCTGCCAACTGAGATCGATGGAGGCGGAAGTGCCGGAGGCGAAATCAGCCGCCGTGGCTACCGCGGCAAGGCCGACCGGAACCGCGGGCGGAAAAACATCGAGGACATCGACCCGGATGGGCGCGGAAAGCTCGCCGTCGAGTTCGATGGGGGTGTTGTCGATGGGTGTGCGAAGAACACGCTGTGCCCGGTATTCATAGGAGTTGCCGAAGATGATGGTCTTGTCGACGGCCTGCGCGATCTGCGGCCGACTCGACAATGAAATTCTGCTTGACAGGCTCGGGCGCCGTCGGGAAGAGCGCCGGTACGCGGCTTGGCGGGCGGCGGCGTGAGCAGTTCGCGATGAAGGCGGATCGCGGCATTGGGATCGGCAGGATTCCAGCGCAGCAGGACGCCCTGCTTGCGGACCTCGGCAGTCAGGCCGGAAACAGGCGATGGAGGTTCGCCGGCCAGAACGGTGGCGGGATTGGAGGGGCCCGCGGAACGACCATTGCGGTTGTTCAATTCGATGAAATAGATAAGTGGACGGGGAGTGCCGATGGTCAGCGCGGCAGGGAGAGTCTCGGAGAATGTGCCATCGGAGGCGGGCGGGAGTTGGAGTTGGCCTGCTTCCGCGGCTTGGCCGTTGACGCCTTCGCGGCGACTGAACGCGGACATGCGATCTTGTCTTTCAGAGGCAGTTTGTCGGTGTTGCGTTTGGGCATGGTCCAGGTGAGGGATACCTGGTTTCCGACGCGCGTGGCGGAGAGATCTGTCACCCGGTCAGGCAGATTGAGCGATGGCGGTTGCGGGGCGCCGGGGGTTCCGCATCCGGAGAGACACGCGCATAGAGACACGATCAGTGCCGCGGCCAGCCGGGATGCTGTCTCTCGATGTGCGAGCTTCATCGGTATTCAGGATAAAGGAAGGGCGCGTGCGCAGAATCCCAGGTCTCAAAATCGAGACCTAGGGCACCCATACAGAACAGAGTGCGCGATTGAGTTACGAACGAAAATTGATCGATCAGGATTTGTGCTGGGCTTTGAAGCGGCGGGCTTTCATGCGGTTGCCGCAGATTTTCATATCGCACCAGCGGCGGGTGTGATTCTTGCTGGTATCGAGGAACAACCAGCGGCAGTCGGGCTTTTCGCAGGCACGCAGGAGGCGCATGTCTTCGACAGGAGCAGGCGGGCAGTGGCGACCGACAGAATCCATAGCGGGAGCTCGGGGCCGTGTTCGGAGGCCGGCCACTCCCATGCACGGCGCGCGATCCCGACCAGGCGAGTCGCTGATGGTCGCGGGCTTCCTTGAAGAAGCGCTCGATGATTTTAATTTGCGACGGCGGCGGAGTTCGATCATCGACAGTGGCATAGAAGATTTCCGCGGCCGCTTCGCGCAATTCGCGGCAGGCGACAATGGCCTGGGCGGCGGCGCTGTCGTTCCCGGCGCGAAGGATCTGGCGGATCTGTTTCTGACTCAGGATTGAGGATTGTGACGGCGAAGGCGAGGAGATCGTCATAGCCGGCGAGCAGTTCCTCTGCGCCGCTGTCGCGAAAGCGCCAATCGAGAGTGTTGACAAGATCGAGGGCGGGATTTCCGGCGATCAGTTCAAAAGATCGGGGTTGCTTAGAGGACGGCATGGCGTTTTTTTAAAAATAACCCTCAAAACAAGTTTGACAGGTTAATATCCGATCTGTAAAGTGGTAACTTGTTATGAGTCTTTCAATGGTTACCAGCCCGGAACCTTCGCTGACCGCGAAATCCTTCAAGATTCGGATGGTCCTGGCATTCTTCGCTATTTACTTCCTCTGGGGAACGACGTTTCTGGCGATTCGCATTGCGGTGGAGGAATTGCCGCCGCTGTTCGCCGCCGGCGCGCGATTTTCTTATCGCCGGCGTTGTGCTGCTCGGCTTCATGCTGCTGAAGGGTGAAACGAAGCCGAGTGGACGGCAATGGCGCAATCTGCTGATGCTGTGCCTGCTGATGTTTGTGGCTGAATACGGCCCGCTGTTCTGGGCGGAGAAGTATGTGCCGTCGGGGATCGTGTCGGTGCTGGCGGCGACGATCCCGATCATAACGCTGGTGCTGGAGATGCTGGTGCTGCGCAAGCAGACATGGAACCTACGCCTGGCGAGTGCCACGATTCTCGGATTCGCGGGAGTGGGCGTTCTGTTGTTGCCGGGCGGTCAGCAGCATTTTCCCGTGGTGCCTTGTCTCGCGATCCTGTGCGGCTGCACCACGTGGTCGCTGGGGTCCGTACTGAGCCGTTCGATGGATCTGCCCAAGGCACGAACAGTAACGTCAGGCGCGACCATGATGCTGGGCGGAGGAATTCTGCTGCTGCTCTCCGCGGGCTTCGGCGAAATGCATTCCGCGCCGCATGTCTCGCTGCGCGCGGCCATGGCGCTGCTCTATCTCATTGTCTTCGGGTCGCTGCTGGCATTCACGGCGTTCGTGTGGCTGCTGGCGCATATGCCGGCGACCAGGGTTGCAAGCCATGCGTACGTCAATCCGATTGTGGCGGTGGCGCTGGGATATTTTCTGGCCGCGGAACCGGTAACGATGCGGACGCTGGGCGGAACGGCGCTGGTGCTGATCAGCGTGTTCATGATTCTGCGCAACAGATAGGCTTCCCACCCAGGTCTCAAAATCGAGACCTGGGGCACCCGCTTCGAATCGGCACGCATCAGCCTTCTATACTGATCGCACCATGAGCCCTCAATCGCCTGCCGTTGCCCATACACGTTCCGAAGCTCTTCAACAGCGCGCCGAGCGTTACTTTCCAGGCGGCGTGAACTCGCCGGTACGGGCGTTTCGCGCGGTGGGAGGAGCTCCGCCATTTGTCGAAAGCGCGCAGGGCGCGTGCCTGACCGATGCGGACGGCAACCGCTACATCGACTATTTCGGCTCGTGGGGGCCGATGATCCTGGGGCATGCATTTCCGCCGGCGGTGGAGGCGATCGAGCGGGCGGCGCGCAAGTCGGCGAGTTTCGGAGCCTCAACGGCGATTGAAGCTGACCTGGCGGAGCGGGTCGTCGCGTGCTATCCGCGAATCGAGAAGCTGCGCTTCGTGAGTTCTGGCACGGAGGCGACGATGTCGGCGATCCGGCTGGCGCGGGCGGCCACCGGCCGCAAGATCATCATCAAGTTTGAAGGCTGCTATCACGGGCATGCGGATGGGCTGCTGGTGAAGGCGGGATCGGGCGTGGCGACGTTCGGAATTCCCGGGTCGGCGGGCGTGCCTGAGGAGATTGCCCACCTGACGCTGGCGTTGCCGTTCAATGACCTGGTTGCGGTGGAGACCGCTTTCGCTGCGCATCCCGGGCAAATTGCGGCGGTGATCCTTGAGCCGGTGGTGGGCAATGCGGGATGCATTGAACCGGCGGAGGGATATCTTGCCGGATTGCGAGCGATTACGGCGAGCGAGGGCGCGCTGTTGATTGTGGATGAAGTGATGACCGGGTTTCGCGTGGCGCTGGGCGGGGCGATTGAACTCTACGGAATCGACGCGGACCTGGTGACGCTGGGCAAGATCGTGGGCGGGGGCATGCCGGTGGGAGTCTTCGGCGGCAAGCGGGCAGTGATGGATTTGCTGGCGCCGCTGGGACCTGTGTACCAGGCCGGAACGCTGAGCGGCAATCCGCTAGCCATGGCTGCGGGGATTGCGACGATTGGATATCTGCAGGAACATGCGGCGGAGGTGTATCCAAAGCTCGAAGCGATGTCGAAGGCGGTGGCGGAGGGCGTGGCTGCCGAAGCGGCGAAGGCAGGAGTGACGCTCACGACCAACCGCGTGGGCGCGATGTGGACGTGGTTCTTCACACCGGGGCCGGTGACGAACTACACGGACGCGGCCAAGTCAGACACAGCGGCTTTTGGACGATTCCACCGGGCCATGCTCGAACAGGGCGTGTGGCTGCCGCCCAGCCAGTTTGAAGCGGCGTTCCTGGGAATGGCGCACGGGGAGAAAGAAATCCATGCGACGATTGCGGCGGCGACAGAGGCATTCTCTTCTGTCGTGAATGCGGGGCGCTGATAGGTATCTCGGACGAGGAAGGATTTGATCAGGTCCACTCGTCGACGGTGACGAATTTGTGGGTTGCGGAATACCGCGCGAGCAGCGTGGCGGCGGCGGCGACGGATGGGCCGCGATCGGCGTTCAGGCCCCGGTGGCTGCCATCGTGAAGAACGATGTTGGCGGCCATGCCGACTTTGGTGACGGGCATCGATCTTTTTCGCAAGGCGATCGGCGATGCGATCGGGCGAGCGCTCCGCCCAGTCATTGGTCATGGCATTCCACATCACCGGGGTCATTCCGAGAGCGCGCGATAAGCGCAACACAGACGGACGGCGCGCGCCGAACGGAGGGCGGAAATAGCGAATGGGCTGGCCCGTGATCTGCTCGAGTGTGTCATTGGTGCGCACCAGTTCCTGGTGCACGCGATCAGCGGTCGTCAGCGACAGGTTGGGATGACTCCAGGAGTGGTTGCCGATAAGGTGACCGGCGGCGGCGATGGAACGCACGAGTGCCGGTTCGCGTTGGGCAAATTGGCCGACAAGGAAAAAGGTCGCTTTCACGCTATGGCGCGCGAGGATGTCGAGGAGTTGCGGCGTCCCCGCGGGGTTGGGGCCGTCATCGAAGGTGAGCGCGAGTTCGCCAGGGCGCGCAGGGTGCGATGAGAGTGCGGCCGAAGAGTTGCGAGGCGGGCCAGCGGGAAGCATAGGCGAATGCGCCGGCGAGGGCGGCGCCGATGCCGATGGGGATTGCGCTGGTGATCGTTAAGGGCATGGCTTGTTTCAAGTCTGCGACGCGAGGGGCCGAAACAGCAAGGTCGTGGTTTAAGAGTCCCAGAGACGTCGGCCGCTCGATCGGGGTTCCGCCCGCACTATTCGGTGTCCAGGACAGCGCCTGGGACGGAAGATTACGGAGAAGGTGGAGGATGCGGCTTAAGAAAAGATCGAAGCCGTGATTCCGACGGGGTGAGGTTTTCCCAGGTCTCAGAATCGAGACCTGGGGCACCCGGACGTCGCGGCGGGGATCACGGTGCGCAACAGGCGGGACGTTGTGAGGATGCGAAAATAAGAGAAAGCGAACGGCCCCGTCGACAATCATGGGCCGGCGCGGGGGAAATTTTTAACCATGCTGCGAACGCTCTCGACCCACCTGTTTCTCAGCCAGCGACTGCATCCAGGTCTGCTGGAACTTGCCGCGCGGTCCGGCGTGGAGGCGGTGGAGATCTTCGCCGCCCGCCAGCACTTCGACTACACCAGCCGCGAGCACGTTCGCGAACTGGGCGACTGGTTCCGGTCCAATTCGCTGCAGGCCTTTTCGCTGCATGCTCCGCTGTGGCCCGATTACGAAATGGGGCGCGCCGGGGCGCCGGCCGTCAACGTGGTTCATCCCGAGAAGGCGCGACGCATCAATGCCATGGACGAAATCAAGCGCGCGCTCGAAACCGCCGAGCACGTCCCGTTCCGCAACATGGTGGTGCACCTGGGCGAGCGCGACGACGGGTGGTCGCAGCGGACGATGGAATTCGCGGAGGCGGCACTGGAGCACCTTGGCGCATTTGCGCGGCCGCTGGGGGTGAGGGTGCTGGTGGAAAACCTGTTGAGCGATCCGACCACGCCGGAGCACCTGATCACGATTCTCGAGCAGGGTCACCTGGATGGGATTGGCGTGTGCCTGGACCTGGGGCATGCGCATATTACCGTCGGCGTGGCCGAAGCGTTTTCAGTGCTCGGCGATCGCATTGTTTCGTTGCACGTGCATGATAATCACGGCATGAAAGACGAGCACCTTTGGCCGGGGGATGGCAGCGTGGATTGGATGGTCGTGCGCGAGGCGCTGCAGCGGCTGAAGACGCCGCCGGCCGCGGTGCTGGAGATTGGACAAAGCCTGGGCGACGCGCCGGCGGCGATTCCGGACCGGGTTCAGAAAAGCTTCGAGAAGCTGATCTGAATTAGGTTATGGCCTGTCTGCGTTGGTGGTCTCCCACCCTTGCGACAAACAGAAATCGCAAGGATGGGGCACGGAAGTTTCGTGGCTGGTCCTCAACTTGGAGAAGACACGAGTGATTACATGGATCGACCTACGGCTGTGGCGATGGCTCGCAGTTCGGTCATGAGCCGATCGAACTGATCCAGGTACAGGGTTTGCGCAGCATCGGATGCGGCTTTGTCGGCGTTGGGATGGACTTCGACGATAATCGCGTCGGCTCCCGCAGCTACCGCGGCCCGCGCCATGGGAGGCACCATGTCGCGGCGGCCGGTGCCGTGCGACGGGTCGCCCACCATAGGCAGATGGGACAACTTCTTCACCATGGGAATGGCGGAGATATCCATGGTGTTGCGCGTGGCAGTTTCGAAAGTGCGAATGCCGCGTTCGCAGAGGATAACGTCGTAGTTGCCCCCGGAGAGAATGTACTCGCTCGAGAGCAGCAGTTCTTCGATGGTGGCCGCCATGCCGCGCTTGAGCAGCACCGGTTTGCGCACCTGGCCGAGCTCGCGGAGCAGGTTGAAATTCTGCATGTTGCGCGCGCCCACCTGCAACAGGTCGACATAGGGAAGCATCGATTCGATCTGCGAAATCTCCATGACTTCGCTGACGACGAGCAGGCCGTGGGCGTCGGCCGCCTCGCGCATCATCTCGAGTCCGGGAATGCCCATGCCCTGGAAGGAGTAGGGCGAACTGCGCGGCTTGAATGCGCCGCCGCGCAGGAATGTGCCGCCGGACGCTTTTACCTGCTTCGCGGTTGCGAACATCTGGTCGCGGCTCTCGATGGAGCACGGGCCTGCCATGGCCAGTACGCGCTCGGCGCCCAGCTTGACGCCGTTGGCGAACTGGACCACGGTGCCTTCGGGGCGCCAGCCGCGGCCGGCCAGTTTGTAAGGCGAGCTGATGCGGTGAACGTGCATCACGCCGGCGAGCAATTCGAATTTGCTCAAGTCGAGTGTGGCGGTGGCACCCACACCGGCAAGAATGGTTTGGCTTTCGCCGGTGGTGCGATGCACTTCGACCCCGGCTTCTGTCATGGCGTCGATGACCGCGTCGATCTGGTCTTCGGTGGCCTTCTCCTGCATAGCTACGATCATTGATTCTTCCCTGTCTCGGGCGCCTCCGCGCCCCCGCCTTGGGCCGAGGCTAATGCCTGGGCATGTCGTTCCGATGCCAACTCGTTCCGTTGCAGAGCGCGCATCACGTCGATGATTCGCTCGTAGATATGCGTAAGCTCGATGTCCGGCAGTGGACCCTTGTTATTCTCGCGCACGTTGCTGTAGATCACCTTTTCGCGGGCCGGCTCGTAGACGGGCAGCGAAGTGGCCGCTTTGAGGTGGCCGATGAGCAATGCGGCGCGGGCGCGCTCGTTGAGCAGTTCCACAAGCTGGCGGTCGAGCACATCGATTCGATTCCGCAATTCTTCCAGCGTCATTCCATCCTCGTGTTGCACCGGCGGAAGCGGATGGCTGCCGCCGTGCACAGGAACAAGAGTTGAGCCAAATCAGCGTCCGTTGGGGGCGGTTCGCTGCGGGAGTCTTTCGAGCATCTGAGCAATCGACCGCGGTTGCGGACAATTCCCGGATGATCTTTAACGGGCCAGCGCCGATTCAGGTTGGCGCAGGCCCTTGATAAATCGAGCCACCGCGTCAGCTGCTGAATCAGGCGTGGAGCGTTCGATCAACTCCACGATGGCGCTGCCGATGGCCGCGGCATCCGCGAACTCCGCCACCTGGGCGACGTGTTGCGCGTTGGAGATGCCAAACCCCACAGCCACCGGCAGCTCGGACCATCGACGAATGCGCGCCGTCAGCGCGACGGCGTCGGACGTCATGCTCTGCTGCTTGCCGGTGATGCCGACGCGCGAGATAGCGTAAATGAATCCCTTGCTGTGCGCGGCGATGGCCTCAAGCCGTTCATCGGGGCTGGTGGGCGCGGCGAGAAACACAGGCGAAAGCCCAACACGGTCCATCTCGGCAAGGTATTCGGCGGCTTCTTCGACAATCATGTCGATCACCAGCACGCCGTCGGCGCCTGCAGCGGCCGCATCGTCGGCGAAGCGCGAAAGGCCATAGCGCAGGATTGGATTGAAATAAGTGAAGACGATGAGACCGGCCTGGGGACGGGCGGAACGAATTTCCCGCGCGACGGCAAGCACATCGGCCATGCTGGTCTTGCGCGCAACGGCACGTTCCATGGCACGCTGAATAACGGGGCCGTCGCCGAGCGGATCGCTGAAGGGCACTCCGAGTTCGATCACATCCGCACCGGCATCGATGGCGGCAACTGCAATGGCGCGAGTCGCGTCGAGAGTCGGGTCGCCTGCAGTGACGTATACCACCAGGCCAGGTTTGTGATCGAATCGGATCGCCATCGGATTTGCGCGTCACGCTCCCTGAATGTGCAACTGCTGGGCGAGTATGCCCATGTCTTTGTCGCCGCGTCCGGAGAGGTTCACCACCAGTATGTCACGCGGAGACATCGCCGGGGCGATGCGCATGCACTCGGCGACGGCGTGGGCGCTTTCGAGCGCGGGCAGGATGCCTTCTGTGCGCGCCAGCTTGACCACGGCGTTCAATGTGTTTGCGTCGTCCTGCGATACATATTCGGCGCGGCCGGAGTCGTGCAGCGAGGCGTGCTCGGGACCGATGGAAGCATAATCGAGGCCCGCGGAGACCGAGTGGGTCTGCGCGATCTGGCCGTCCTCATCCTGCAGTACGTAGGAATAGGTGCCCTGCAGAACACCGGGTGCGCCGCCGCTGAAGCGGGCTGCATGCTCGCCAAGGGCGGTTCCGCGGCCGCCGGCTTCGACGCCGATGAGACGGACGTCGTGGTCGTTAAGGAACTCGTAGAACGCGCCGATGGCGTTGGAGCCGCCGCCGACGCAGGCGATCACGGCGGTGGGCAGGCGGCCTTCCTTCTCGAGGATCTGCTCTTTCATTTCGAGGCTGATGCAGCGATGGAAATCGCGCACCATGGTGGGATAGGGATGCGCTCCGAGCGCGCTGCCGAGCAGATAGTGGGTGGTGCGAACGTTGGTGACCCAGTCCCGCATGGCTTCGCTGATGGCGTCTTTCAGCGTCTTCGAACCGGAGGAAACGCCGCGCACTTCAGCGCCCAGCAGGCGCATGCGGAGAACGTTGAGCTCCTGGCGAGCCATGTCGACATCGCCCATGTAGATGACACATTCCATTCCAAACAACGCGCAGACGGTGGCGGTGGCAACGCCGTGCTGCCCCGCGCCGGTCTCGGCGATGATTCGCTTTTTGCCCATGCGCCTGGCAAGCAGGCCCTGGCCAAGCGCGTTGTTGATTTTGTGCGCGCCGGTGTGGAGCAGGTCTTCGCGCTTGAGGTAAATTCTGGCGCCGCCAAGATCCTCCGTGAGGCGTTTGGCGAAGTAAAGCGGGGTGGGGCGGCCCGCGTAATCCTTGAGCAGTCCGTCGAGCTCGACCTGGAAAGCGGGATCGGCCTTCGCGGCCTCGTATTCGTGCTCGAGTTCCAGCAGCGCGGCCATCAGGGTCTCCGGCACATAGCGCCCGCCGTAAACGCCGAATCGCCCGGGGCGCGACGCCGAAGGACTGGATGGAAGAATGACCGATGCCATATCTGGATCTCCTGAGCGGGGAAAGCGACTGCCCTGACTCTCCAGTGTACTAGGGCAGCTGCTTTCTATTGGAATGGCTACCGGCGGGAACTCCAGGAAGCTGTGTTTATAAGATTTTTGATCCGATCCACGCGTTCCGCCAGGCTGGCCGGCTCGACCGGCACGATCTCAAATCCAAATTTTTGATAGGTCTCTTCATGGATCCGCTCAAAACGGAGAGCCTCGTCGAAGCTGATGCGGCGTGCCTCGGTGGGGGAGATGAATCCAAGGTTCCGGATGAAAAACACCTGTTTTTCAAAGATTCGCTCCGTCAGGATTCGGCCCAGTTCCTGTTCGAGGCCGGTTGTGACCGGAAATCCGAGGTAGGTTGCCAGGGCGGCCGTACAGATTGCGGACCGATCGTGAAACTGCACTTCGCCGCCGTCGCGCGAAGCTCGAAGCTGGCGAAGGCGCTGCAGATCGGCAATGGCGTCGAGGAACGAAACGTCTCTCCACGGTTCCGCGACTCCCCGCGCCTGGGACAGCGCGATCACATCGGTGGCGGCTTCTTCCACCACGCTGAATCCGTCGAGTTCGAGTTGCCGGAGGATTGCGGTCTTGCCTGAGCCGGGGGTTCCAGTCAGGATGAACCTCTTCATTGATCGCTTTGCTCCCACTTCAGTATGGATTTGCAACGATTGAGCCGGCTGCGTCAATCGCTGTGCGCAGCCCGGGCACGGGTGACGAAATCGCGCACTTTGGCGGAATCCTTGCGTCCGGGCGAGGCTTCAACCCCACTGGCCACATCGACGCCCCACGGGTGCAATGTTGCGATGGCCTGGGCGACGTTGGCGGGTGTGAGCCCGCCGGCAGCGATCAGCCTGACCGGGCAGTGGGGGGTGAAGACGGTGGCCCGCGCATTTGTCCAGTCGAAGGTTTGCCCCGTGCCTCCGACAGCGGTGGCAGTCCGGGAATCCACCAGGATCGCATCGATGTTGGGATCGGCTGCCAGCTTTTCTGCCTTTTCGGCAGCGTCAGGGCCAAAGTGGATGGCGCGCAAAATGCGGACGTGAGCGCCGAATCGCCGGCGGAGTTGCGCAGGCAGAGTCGGCACTCCAGCAGAATGCACCTGCACGCCGGTGAGGCCGCATTCGCGCACAGTCACTTCAATTTCGTCGAAGGCTGCGTCGACAAATACGCCGATCTTTTCGAGGGCCGAGGGCAGGTGCGGAGTGATCGCGGCAACCTGTTCGGCCGACACGCGGCGCGGACTGGGCGCAAACACAAAACCCACGGCGTCGGCGCCGGCATCCGCTGCCAGTTGCGCATCTTCGAGCGAAGTGTTGGCGCAGATCTTTACCCAGATAGGGACCGAAGGGCTCATGGCGTTCCAACCGGATTGGCGAGGAGGCCGGCCAAGGCCGCGCCCGGATCAGGCTGGCGCATCAGGCTTTCGCCGATGAGGAACGCGTCGAATCCTGCGGCGCGAAGGCGCGTGATTTGTTCGGGAGAGGAAATGCCGCTTTCGGTCACGCGCACCACGTCGTGGGGGATGCGCGTGACTATTTCGAAAGAGGTCTCAAGGCGCACGTCGAACGACTTCAAATCGCGATTGTTTACGCCGATGGCGTCTGCGCCGGTATTGCCGAGCGCATCAAGAACGCGATCCAGCTCGCAGATGGTGTGCACCTCGACCAGCACGTCCAATGCATGATGGTGCGCGGCGGCGGCGAAGCGTTTCATTTCGTCATCGGTAAGGGCGGCGGCGATGAGCAAAATGGCGTCGGCATGGTGGGCTCGTGCTTCGACGATCTGATATTCGTCGATGGTGAAATCCTTGCGCAGACAGGGCAGGCTGACGGTTTGCGAGGCGATTTCGAGGTTGCCTAATCCGCCCTGGAAATAAGGTTCATCGGTGAGCACGGACAAGGCGGCGGCGCCGCCTGCGGCATACCGCGAGGCCAGCCAGGCTACATCGAACTGCTCGCGAATCAGGCCTTTCGACGGCGAGGCCTTTTTGATTTCGGCGATGACGGCCGGGCCGGTGAAAGCCTTGCGCCACAATGCGGCCGCCCAGCCCCGCGGGGTGTGAGCGGCCGCGCGACGTTCCAATTCCGCAACCGGCACGCGCTCTTTGGCGCGCGCCACGGTGGCGCGGGTGGTGGCCAAGATCGAATCGAGCCGGGTCGGCATGGAGGTGGCCGCTGCGTCACCAGATCTGTAGGCAGCGGGACCTTCAGTTTAGCTCAGGGAAGTCTCCGTACCGGCCGCGGCCATCTCCTCAGACGCTGAAGCCCATTGATTTGGTTGAAGTTAATGTACGGACTTAAGAACGTACCCTTCGCTCCTTCAGTTCAACAGTTCCCGAAGGAAGCTTCCAGTAGCTTCGAAAAGTCGTGCCCATTCAAAGCCGGACTACTGCTGCACCCGCAGTTCGCTTAAGCCCCGCGAGCCGCAGGAATAACGCTGCCGAACGTTGTCAACCGGCAAGGACCGGGAGTTTCAGCTCGATGGCAATCTCGGGCACCGACATAAGGGTGTTATGAATCAGGCAGCTGTGGACGGAGCGCACCATGGCCACCTGTTGTTCCTCGGTGAGCGGTACGGGGCAGTCCACCTCGATCTGGAAGTTGCCGAGGCGCGCAGGGCTCTTCAGCTTTTCGGCGTTTACCGTGACCTCAACCCCGTTTGTGGACAGGTTCCTGGTTTTCAGATACTGCACGGCGTAAAAAGCCGCGCACGATCCCAGCGACGCCAGCATCAGTTCTGGCGGGGTCATGCCTTGGTCGGTGCCCCCGTTGTCGGCGGGCTGGTCGCAAATGACCGTGTGATGGCGTGCATGAATGGCGAATTTTGCGTTTTCTAATTGCTGGACGTGGACCTGCATACCGGTTTCCTTCCTCGGCGGATTCGCGATCGGCATCGCGAAGCTGATTTCAGTCTGCTTCTGCGGACGCGGGCTATTCTGTATCGTTCGGCACAGTTGTTTGAGAGCGGATGGATCAGAAAGAAGACACGCGGAGGCGAGTTCGTTACAGGGTTTGCCAGGGGCGGTGAAAACAACTCAATTCTCCGTAAAGCATGGGTTTTTGCACGGGCCGCGCGGGAGATTTGCGGCTAGACTCTGGATGCGGGATTTCGTTTGATATGAATAAGATCACGATTCAGCCGGTTGCGGCAGTGCATGGTCTCAAAGCCGTCGAGATGGAGAACGAGCACCTGCGCCTCGTGGTGCTGCCCGAGGCAGGAGCCAAAGTGTGGCAGATCCATTACAAGCCGCTCGCGGTCGATCTGCTCTGGAATCATCCTTCCCTTAGCCCGGCGCGCCAGGCGCTCTACGCTTCATACGACGACACCTGGAGCGGCGGGTGGGACGAGTTGTTTCCCAACGATGAAGCTGGAGAGTTGCGGGGATACAGTCTGCCGGACCATGGGGAATTGTGGACGGGGGAATGGCAGGCGGAGCGAATCGATGGGGGCGGACTGCATTTGAGCTACACGACACCCGTGAGCCGTTTTCTGGTGGAGAAGTCGCTGGTGTTGCGGCCGGCGAGCGCGGTCGTTGAAGTGCGGTACAAGCTCACCAACCGAGGGAACGACGCGTTCCCGTTCCTCTTCAAGCTTCACCCGGCCTTCGCGGTTTCAGGCGATCACCGCATCGACTTTCCCGCCATGACGGTTCAGCGTGAGCCGGAATTTGCGGGGACGCTGGGCGGGGCGCCCCTGGTGTTCCCGTGGCCTTACGCGCACGAGGGCGAGTCGATGCTTGATCTGCGCCAGGTGCCGGATGCGCGCTCGGGTGCGGTGCATTTCTTCTATGGCACGGAGTTGGCCGCGGGCTGGTGCGGGATAACCAATCGGGCTACACGGCTGGCGGCGGGGCTGCGATTCGACCCCGAGGTGTTTTCAAGCTGCTGGCTGTTTGCAACGCATGGCGGCTGGCGCGATCTGAATGTTGCGGTGCTGGAGCCGGCTACAGGCTATCCCTACAATATGCAGGCGATGATCGACGGCGGCCAGGCGCGGTGGCTGGCACCGGGAGGAATACTGGAGACTTCGGTGCTGTTGTCGGTGCAGGAGGGTTTGCGTTCGATTGGCGGGGTCGATGAGAACGGCGTGATCACTGCCGGCGACGAATGAGTAATCCTTACGCTTCGGTCTTTGGCGGGCTTTCCAGGGAGAGCAGAATCGCGGCGGCAATGGCGGTGAGGGCGCCCGCGGTCTGCGTCGAGGTGAGGCGCTCGCCGAGCAGCATCACGGCCAGCCCGACTGTCAGCAGCGGATAGAGCGAGATGAGGGAGATCACAATCGAAGCTTTGCCGCCGGATTCGAGCGCGCGAAAGCTGGTCCATGCGCCGAGCCCGTTCAATGCGCCGCCGGCGATGGAACAGACCACGACCAGAGTGCCGAGACCCCAGTGAGGCCGGGCCACGACCAGCACCGCGGCCGACAAAGCGACCATGGCCCAGCAGAACCAGAGGAACGAGCGTTCGCTGGAAATGCGATTGGTCGACAGTTTTTGCGTGACGCCCGTGACGCCCCACAACACCAGCGCCGCTATCGCAAATCCGAGCCAAAGGTGCATTTCACAACTCCGCAGTTACGCGCTTAACAGGTAAATGGCGACGAAAGCCAGCGCCAGGCCGATCCATTGCACGCGGCCCAGCCGTTCGCGCAGGAAGATCATGGCCAGCAGGACGGTGATCATGGGAAAGAGCGCGGTGACGGGCGCGACGACCGAGGCCTTGCCGCCCGCGACCATGGCCTGAAAAAAGAAAATATTGCCGACGCCGCCAAGGATGCCGGTGAAGAAGGCCCAGAACACGCCGGCGGAACGGCCTTCGCGCTTTTCCTGGGCGCCACGGCGGTGCACGGTCCAGGCGACGAAGATCAGAAGCGGGGCCAATCCGGCGGTGTAGAGAAGCTGGTTCACGTACGCGTCGACGCCCGCAGATGCCACTTTCGACACCAGTCCCCACACTCCCCAGAGCACGACGGTGATGAGCGACCAAAACAGCCATTTCTTATTGGTTTTGGTTAAGACCGATGTCGGATCAGCGTTCACGCGCCGAGCATACCGTTGCGGCGATTCAGGGTGCAATGGCCGAGGCGGCCCGGGGCTCGTGTTTTGCGGATCATTCTTTCGTTCTGTGGATCGCGGCTTACGGCGGCGTGAGGGAGCGCATTCTGATCGTGCCGAACGGGGGTAATCAGAGACGGTTAATCCATATGGATTATCGCGTTGCCGGAATGGCGGGCGTATTTTGGCGGCGTGGTGGGATGGGTGATCGAGACCGTCGCGTCATCTTCGGCAACGATGCCGCAATCGAAGCGGACACCCGTAAAGCTGGCGCGGCCACGCCCGGAAACACGAACCTGACTGGTGGCGAGATCGGGCCGTTCGGTGGCCAGGCGCAGCGCGCCCACGGTCGAGTCTTCAACGCTGATGATGGCATCGGCCGCCGCTACCAGCCAATCCGCGTACACATAGGAGCGGCGAACGTCGATCGCCGCGTGATCGGTTGCGACCAGTTCGTCGATCTGCGAATCTTCGAGCGTCAACTTCGACTGACCCGATGCGTACACGTCCCAGGTGTCCACATTTACGTCGTCGAGGTGAATGCGGAATGCGCAATTCGACTTGGCGGGATCGGGGAATTGCGCAGGCGCTTGCGCCGATCCCATCCGCCCCTTTGGCAACTTCAAGGTCCCGTCGCATTGCGGCGAGATGGCCAGTTGGACGCGGTCGATGTGGGCCAGCGTGGCATCGGCATGGCCATGCATATACAGCAGGAACAGCTGGATGCGGGCGTCGGTCAACTCTGCGCGGGCGCCCGATCCCAAGTCGAGAGTTCGCGTAAATGCGCGTTCCACGGGGATATGGTCGAAGCGCAGATGGTCGTTGGCGCCGCTATGGGTCGAAAGAAACACCAAGTCCAGGCCATGCGCGGTCACGCGGCTCTGGTGCGAAATTTCCAGCTCGAAGATTTTCAAGCGATCGAGACTGGCTTGGGCGTGATCGAGGTGAAATTCCGAATTGGTGGTTGCGAATCCATCCACCTCGACTTGCCCCTGCAACAACCACATGGGATGCGCGGTGCCGGCCGGAACCATGGTGGAACGGCGGACGATGACGTGAGCAGGGCCCTCGCAGCGCAGGCCGCTGGTTCCGTTGGGCGCGCCGTCCGGGTCGGAGATAACCAGATGAACATCGTCGAGTTCCAGCGTTGCGCCCGCCTCCACACGAATGGGGCCATGCAGGGCGAAGGTCATTTGCTTCAGCGTGACCTTGCCCTGGACGAGCAACGCGCCGTCGTGGCGAAACTCGCCGGGCCCGGACAGGATCGCGCCATCGTGAAGGGCCGGAAGGGGCTGTTCGGCGCGAACCGGTATGGGAAGGCAGAACGGCGCGATCAGAAGGAGGAGCAATCGATACATACGATTTCTCTTTCACCGTGAGGTTACTCCCAGGTCTCAGAAGCGAGACCTGGGGCACCCAATGAACCCGTTATGGAAGTGTTTCTGGCCTCCCACCCATTCGCCAGTAAAAAGGCGAATCGATGGGGCACGGAGCTATTCAGGCTGCGGAGCATCCTTTCTCTCACACAACCATGCGGGCCGCTTCGGATGCGGGCGGCTCCATCGCGCCCCATCTCTGCGGCTGGCGGGCATAGGCGCGCGGCGTGCAGTGCATGTGCTTCTTGAATACCGAAGCGAAGTAGGCAGGATTGCAGAAACCGCAGCGGTCGGCCACTTCGGCAACGTGCAGGCGCGGATCAAGCAATAGCCGCTTGCCCATCTCGAGTTTCTGGCGGATGAGATATTCCTCGAGCGTGTGTCCGGCGGTGCGGCTGTAGACGCGGCCGAGGTGGCCGGCGGAGAGCTGCAGGTTCTGGGCGATGTTATGAATGGTCGCCTTGTCGGGGCCGATTTCGCGCACCAGCCGCTGCGTCTCGCTCACGATCTTCTGATCGCGCTGGGTGAACAGCTGCAGGATCTGTTGGCGCATCTGCTCGACCAGGCTGCGAAACGCTTCCGCCATTGCGAAGGAGTTGGGCGAGCCCATGATGATCTGGATGGCGCGTTCGCGGGCAGCGTTGAGCGGATCAGCGGCAACGCCCAGCGCGGCCACTTCCCTGCTGAGATGTTCGCAGGCCCAGGTAAGCAAGCCGCGGGTCTGCTGCACCTGTCCGAGGGTGGGTGAGAAGGGCGCCGCGGCGGAGAGGAATTCGCGCAAGGCCGTGGCGATGCCCGCGGACTCCGCGGCCTGCAATGCTTTCAGCACCTGAGCGAGGGCCTGGGCCGGCTGCTGCTGGCGCTCGGGCAGAGCCTCAAACCAATTCAGAGTGGAGTGCGCCGAGTCGAGCGCCGACGCCGCCTCGTGATAGGCACGCAGCAATTCCGTAGGCTGAGCATGCTGAGCGCTGATCCCGATACGCGCAGACATCAGGCCCTGCGAGCGCGCGATGCGCAAGAGGGCCTGTGCCACCTCATCGAGCAGCAATCGCTCGTGATTGGGGGTGCGCGACTTTTGGGTCGTCAGAATGCACATCACGCCCGGAGTCACCGTAGTGGCGATGGTGTTCGGCCAGCTGCGGCAGCGGTCCTCGATCAGGTGCGCTACGCGGGCCAGGGCAAGATGGCTGCCCACCTTCTCCGCGGCGAGGATGCCGGACTGCCAGGGCGGCGTTACCGCGCGATCCGCATGGTCTCCGGGATCCTGGAGGCGCAACAGGAGTACGCGGTCGGGGAATTGCTCCAGGCCCACGTTGCGCGCCAGGGTACGCAGCGTATCCATGGCATCCTGATCGTCTTCGCTCATCTGGCCGGAGAGCAGCATTTCCGCCAGTTCGCGACGATCGAGCGATAGCTCCCGTTCCCTCATCTGCTGAAACTCGCGGATGATTTCGAGGCGCTTCCAGGCGTTGGAGAGATAGCGCGCAAACACTTCCATCATGCGCACCATCTCGGCCAGTTGCGCGGTGGTGACAACAGGCACGCGAAAATATGCCTCCTCGAGCTTGGCGATATCGATGTGGGGCTGGCCTTCCAATGCTTTTCGTACCTGCGCGAAACCGGCGGGGGTGGGCTGTTCCGTGAGCACCTGTCCGCTGAACAGGGTGCCCAGGTAGCGCCCCTCACAAATTACCGGCACGGCGATATCGGTGAGACCGACGTGGCAGGGATACACGTGGCTGCGGCCGGTAACGCGGCAGCGCTCCTTGGCGGGGTTATCGCTGCGGCCGCAGGTCTGTTCCTCGTGGGCGCCGAATCCGTGGACAAGATCACAAAATAACGTGCTGGGACTGGGCGAACTGCGGGCCGGCGCGGCAGCTCCGTCCCCCTGCAACTGCACCAGCGCATCTCCGGTATTCACGCGCGGCCGTTGCATGGGATCGAAGAGTTCGAGATCCTCCGCCCACATCAGTTCCACGTTGCGAATGGGGCTGGAGTTGTTGATCAGCACCAGGAAATACTCGAACAGCTCAAGATCCTTCTTGAACTCATTCTTGAGAGTCTCGCTCAAGGCGGACTTTGGTTTTTTCATGGGGAAGGCCTGCCGCGGTTACACGTGCGGCGGTGCCCATCTTAAGTGCTGGAACGGACATAAGAATACTAAAAAATCAGCGCGGTATTTTGTTTTATCGGCATAATGTCGAAATTTTGTTGTAGAAACCGGGAAGGCCGGGCCTCATGGGTGGGTTCGGATAGTGAGGCCTCCGTCAACCACGAGATAGGTGCCGGTGATCCAGGCGGACTGGGGACCAGCCAGGTAAGCGACGGCGGCGGCAACGTCCTGCGGCTGGCCGCGACGGCCGAGAGGATGGAGGGCCGTGGTCTGGCGGGCGATTTCTTCTGGGTCGCTGGAGGAAAGCAGCCATTCATCCCACATGGGCGTGTCGATGTAGCCGGGACAGATGGCGTTCACACGGATCTGGCGGAAGGCTAGTTCCAGCGCCAGGTTGCGGGTGAGGGCAACAATGCCAGCTTTGGAACAGGCATAGGGGATGGCATTGGGAAACGCGTGCTCGGCGTGGATGGAACTGATGTTAACGATGGCTCCGCCGGCGGGAGGAAACAGCGAGACCAGCGACTGCGTTAGCAACAGCGGGGCGCGCAGGTTGATAGCCATTACGTGATCAAAGAGTTCCGGGGTGACTTGTTCAAACGGCAGGTCGAGTTCGATTCCGGCATTGTTGACTAGGATGTCGATTTTGGTTGCCAGTCCGCGGACCTGTTCGGCGAGGGAGGCAATGCTCGCTGGCTGGGCAAGGTCCGCCACCAGAGATTCGGCGGCAGGGCCGTCGAGGCCGCGCAGGGATGAGGCCGCCAAAGCAACGCCGGATGCATTGCAATCCACCATCAGCACGCGGGCACCGCCCAGGTGCAAGCATTCGGCAATGGCTCGACCGATCCCGCGCGCTGCGCCGGTGACCACTGCAACTTTGCCGGCAAAATCATCGTTCATCGCGGTGCCCCTCTTCATCGGCCGGTGGATCCATTTTTTTGGCAGGGTGGTTCGCGTTCGTGGTCTCCCACCCTTTTCATGTTGAAGCTGTGAAAAGGATGGGCCCCGGAGGCTATTGCGCGCTGCCTTTGTAGCTCAAGAAAACGAGCTCTGAACTCAGTGGGTTCTGCAATCGTACCAGCAGTCCCTGACCCATCAAATCACTGCCAGTGGCGCTGCTGTCGGGCGCGCTTCCATCCTGAAAATGCAGCCGGTAGTTTTTGGCAGGATCGAGGCCGGCGAGCACGAAGCGGTGCTCGGCCTGGTCGGGAGTCGTGCCGCGAAACGCCAAAACCACGCCTCTGCCGCGAGCCGGATCCCAGTACTCGACGCCATCCCAGTGCACGCCGTCGGGCCGCTCTGAAACGTGATAGAGATGGGCGTCGCGAATTAACGGCCGCAGTTCGCTTTTGTAAAGAGCGATGGCCTGCTTGGCGGCGTCGTGCTGTTCCGGCGTCCATATGCTGGTATCGAGCATGAGCGTCAGCCAGCCCATCATGCCGCTGCGCAGCATGTAGAGAAAGTTTTCGGGGTGAGGCGCGGGCCACTTCTCGACATAGCTTTCCATCATGGCCGCGGGGAGGAGATAACTGGTGTCATAAAAGGCGCGGCGGTTGGAGAGGGGGTCGTAGGTGTCGGTGATGGAGAAGTAGTCGCCATGGGCTGCCGAGCCGAAGTCGACCATGCGGCCGCCATCGTTACAGATTTCAAACAGCAGGCCGGGGTGTTCCCGACGAGTGTGCTCATAGATGTCGTAATAGGCGCGCACGGCGTGATAGCTCACGTCGGTGGAGTTCGATGCGAGAACGAAGTCCGAGCCCCAGTTATGCTTGACCACCATGGATTTGTCGGGCGGCGCATGGGGATGATCGTCGCGCACGCAGCCCTGGGGGACCAGGTAGCCATCGTGCTCGATCATGTCGAGGTGATAGTCGTCGACGATGCGCTTGACTTCGGTGCGGAAATAATCGTGTGCGGCGGGCACGCCCAGGTCGGCGGTCTGGCCCTTGAATTCCTCCGGTTTCCAACCGGTAGGAACATCGGCCACGAGCCAGTCGCGAACTTTGGGATCGCGCACGTTGAGGGCTCCCGGTTCGGTGTCGAGAGCGGCCTGGGTCCAATCCACCCAGATGCCGAAACGCAGCCCCTGTTTGTGCGCTTCGTCGGCGATGGAGGCGAGGCCGTGGGGAAACTTCTTCGGGTCGGGATACCAGTCGCCCACTCCGCGGAACCAGCCGGCATCGATGTGAAACATCTCCACTCCGATTTCTTTCGATTCGCCGATCATGCGCAGCGCGAGCGGCTCGTCGACAGCCATGCCGCTGCCCCAGCTGTTGTTCACCACCAGCGGGTAGTGCTGGTCTTTCCACGAAAGCGGATTGCCCAGCACGGCGCGCACCCAGGGGCGAAGTTGATTGCCGGCGCCATCGGGGCCGCCATCGAATGCGCCCAGAAAGACCGTTGGAGTTTCAAAGCTGCCGCCGGGCACCAGGCGCGTGCGGAACGGGCCGGGATCAGAGTTGAGGCCGAGAGTCGATTTCACGCTGGGGCCGCTGCGTTCCAGGCTGACGTGAGTGCGGCCGCTGAATTCGATGCCGGCGTACCAGCCGGCGTGCGTACCGGTGGAGGAGTAGACAATTTCGGCGGGGATGATTTCACGGGGCGCGCCCTCGGGCGGATGGGCATACGTGGACGACGTGCCGGTCCAGCGATAGCCGTCGGCCATAGTGTCGGTGTGCGTGCCCTGCGGCGACGGAGTGCCGGCTCCCTTCTCGATATAGAAGTTGCGGAACTCGTCACTGGGCGCGACTTTCCAATCGAGCTGCAGTGAATCCACCATGGGCAGCCATACTTCCTTGTCGCCCAGGTTCTCGACCGTGATGCGATGCTCAATGGGACCGAAGCCGGCGCGGGCCTGCCACTCCCAGCGCAGGCGCAGGTGGGGTTCTGAGGACTCGTACACGATGACAGCATGATGAGGATAGTCGTGCGTATCGAGGGTCTGGTTGTGCTTCCACGTGATGGGAACACTTACTCCGTTGATTTCAACGGTTGTCGGCAGATGCTCGTCGGTTTGATTGGTGAAAGAAAGGCGGCCCGGGCTATTTAACACGGCAAGCCGCGGCTGCGGCCCGGCGACATGCAACATCAAACTCACGTCCGAAGTGGAAACGATCGGATCCGGAGACGCCTGCGTCGCCCGCGCGCTTGCCGCAAAAATCAGGACGATTGCAGCCGCCCCAAGGCGCGGCGCTTTCAAGGAACTTTTCATGATCGCTATGTTCTCAATGTTGGCGTGGCTCGATATCTCACAAACGGCGGAAAAGAGCCCAGGCCCCGTTCGAGGACCTGGGCGCCCACGTTTTCGGGTTAAAAGAAGAACCGCACTCCCAGCTGCATCACCCGTTGTCCGGTTTTGCCGTTGATGCCGCCAAACACCGCCGAGTCAGGATCGGAGATGATGTTTCCGTAAATCGGATGGTTGAGGATGTTAAGCGCTTCAAGGCGCGCCTCGAAATACCGCGCCTTGTTGTCGCTGAGATAGAACTTCTTCAGGATGCTGGCGTCGGTGGTGAAGGCTCCCGGGTTTCGCAGGTTTGCGAAGAAGACCGGCGAGTTGGAAATGGAGAAGTCCGGCGTGCGCTGGAACGCGCTCTGGTTCAACAAGCCAGGACCGGTTTTGTTGGCGAAGCCTCCGTTGATTACGAGCGCACTGGAATTGCTTGCTCCCGATCGCCTGAAGTGAGTGCCGGCAAACGACCATCGCAGAGCCGCGCCGGGTACCTGGTGGCTGTTGTCCACGGTCGGAACCTGCACCGGAGTTCCATGCGGGCTCCATGTCGTGATGCCGGCCAGGGCCCACCCGCCGGCGACCGCATCGAGTACCCGCTCACCCACACCCTGCGGAGCGCCGAGCCACGCGCGCCCGCGGCCAAATGGCAGATCGTACGAGTAGTTCAGCTTCAGCGTGGCGGGCATCTCGGCCGGAGACACTCCATAGGCTTCCATCAGGTTATGCGGATTCTGCAACGCGCCGGCGGTGGCCCCGAAGACGTGAATGTCGGTGCTGCCGGTATTGGTGAGGGTCTTGCGAATCGACCAGGCGGCCATCAGCTCCAGCCCGTGGTAGCTACGCGACTGCATCTGAAAATTCGCGAAGTGGGAGAACGATTTGCCCCACGTGGCCTGGCCGGGCGTGGTTGATGTATTTCCCGCATACTGGGGCGAGAGGCCAAGAAGCTGGCTCAGAGAAACCGTTTGTTCCGCGGAGAAGTTAGCCGACTGCCCAAAGAAGGGGTTGGGCACCTGGTCGCTCAAGTGAGTTCCGAGCTGGTAGTAACTCAGGGGAACATTATTCAGGCTCCAGTTCCACACATTGGTCAGCAGGTGGACACCTTTTACGCCCAGGTATTCGGCGGTGAAGGCCCAGTTGGGACTCACCTGCCTTTGCACGCTGATGCCCCACATGTAATCGGTGGGGGTGTCGAAATGGCCGATGGTGGTGCCGGTCTGATCGAAGTTACCGGCGGCTCCATAACTGGCGTACCAGTAATCCTTGTTGTTGGTGATGGGGGGGACCCAGCCAAGATTCCCTCCGCCCGGAAGCGCGGGAAACGAACCGAGCCCGTGATCGGTGCCGAATTCGCTTACCCAGTGTTGCCCATCGGTCGACGGGAGCTGGTTGAAGGTGTTGGAGTTGTAGTAGAAGCTGAGCCAATCGGTCGATAGCCCGTTGAGGCCCTGGTCGACGGAACCGGCGCTGAGGTGCAGGACCGTCTTGTCATTGATGGCCCAACTGATTCCCAGCCGCGGCGCGAAGTTGGCGACGTTGGTAGTGTAGAGATTTTTCTGGGGATACTCGGGCGTTCCGATCAGAGCCACGCGGCCCGTGGCGCCCTGGGTTAGCCAGGCTGGAGTTGGCAGGTTACCTAGCTCCGGAACAGCCGAGGTAACCTGGGCCCAATTCCAGTTTCCGTTTGGTTGAAGCACGTTCTTGGCCTTGAGGTCGTAGACAAGGCTGCCCGGCACATGGCGGCCCCGGCGCGCGCCGTCATGATCCCAGCGCAGCCCGATCTGCACGGTGAGCTTGGTGTTTACTTTCCAGTCGTCCATCACGTAGGCGGCTTGGTTCCAGCCATAGGGGGTAATGTTCCAGTTGCCCCAATTGAAGAAGCTGGCCGACCCCATCATGTATTCGGCCAGAGGGCTTCCGGTGAGATTGTCGCTCTGGTTCCAGTACTGGTTGGAGCCTCCGCCAGGGCTGGCCCAAGCCACGCCTGTCTTGTCGCCGCCCTGCTCGGTAAAGCGCGTGAAGTATTGCTCGTAGCCGGCCTTGATCGCATGGCGCCCGATCAGCCGCGACACGGATACGCTTCCATTGGTGGATTGGGTGATGAAGCTGTCGAATTCGTTGCCGCCCACCTGGGTGTACCAGTTGTAGTTATTTGTCCCCACATGGATCACGGGCGGAATTTCGTTGGTGCTCTTTTCATTGTTACTGAGGATCAGCGGATCGAACGGCCACTTCGAGGTATCGATGGTCGGGTCGGGCGCCGAGCCATTTCCGGAAACGCCGTTGCTGAACAGATTGGTCACTCCGACCCCGAGCCGCACGTTCACCACTGTCTTGGCGTTGGGCGTGAGCGTGTAGAGGACGTTCCCCAGCCAGTCATCGTCCGTTGTGACCGACTCAGCCGCATGCTTGAAGGCCGGGGGAATGTTGTTGGTCAACATCGAACGGCTCATGCTCGCCTGCAAGTGCTGGTTGTTGTGGTAGGCCTCGTCGATACGGAGGAAATACTTGTCCGTCGGCCGCGTATTCGTGATCGGATCGTAGCGATTGAAGAGGTGATCGCTGTTATCCGCCGGCTCATGGTTGGGCTGGGGCCAGAGAGCAAGATATTTGGCAAACAACAGGCTCTGTCCCGATACCCCGCTGCCGTATGCCGCGGGAATCTTGTTGCCCGGAAATTGGGGGCGAACCCAGCACATGCCGTCGGAGGCAAACTGAGTTTGAAGCGGCCCGGTGCAATCGGCCGAATTTGTATCGTATGCGCCGTAGAAGGGGTCATAAATGTTCGCCAGCACGGGAACCACCTGACCCTGTGCATTCTGCTGTTGAGAGATGACGGTCTGGGAAAAATCACCCTGCTGGTTGAGCAGCGTGGGAACGCTGCTTTCGATCACCGCCCCATTGGAGTACCGCTCGCCCTCCCATGCGGCGTAGAAGAAGGTATGGTCGGCTCCGTTGTAGAGATGCGGAATCCGCACCGGTCCTCCGGCCGCCAACCCGTAATTTTTCTGGTTGAACTTCTGGCGCGCATTGCCCAGGGAGTTGTCGGTCCAGTCGTTGCTATTCAGGCTCTGGTTGCGGTAATAGAAGAACGCACGGCCGTGATACTCGTTGGTGCCCGTTTGCGTCTCCATGGTGATGATGCCGCCGGCATAGCGTCCCTTGTCGGCCGTAAGCACGCCGCTCTCCACGCGAAATTCCCCAATGGAATCGGGCGTGGGAATCGAGCGGTTGGTGGCGTTGAATTCCGCTTCCTGCACGGGATTGCCGTCGACGTAGATGCTGGTCCCGTTCACCTGGCCGCCGGAAATCGAGTAGTTGTTGGACGTATTCGCGATCAGGTAGGAGTTTGGGCCAAGGGTGCTAATCTGGTCCACCACTGGTCCGCTGCCCTGGATGGACGGCGTGGTAGACGTCAGATCGAGCGCGTTGCGGTTCAACTGCGGCAACTCGGTGATCATGTTGTTGTTCAGGACATCCGCTGTACTGGCCTCGTCGGAAGAGATAAGGGTTTGCGCGGTGGTGACTGTGACCGACTCTTCGACCGCGCCCGGCTTGAGCGTGAAATTCTGGGAAAGATGGTCGCCGGTGCTGAGCTTGAGGCCGCTGTGCTTGACTACGCCGAATCCCGGCGCCGATGCGGTTATGGTGTAGGGCCCGGGCAGCAGTTCCGTCAACAGGTAGAGCCCCGAGCCGTTGGACACCCCGGCATAGGTGACATTCGTGGCAGTATTGAGAGCCTTGACCTCGACTCCCGCCACGACGGCTCCGCTGGTATCGGTAATTACTCCGCTTAATTCGGCATTCGACGACTGCGCCAGCATCTGCGGACCTGGGATCAAGATCGCGAGTACTGCGGTCGCGCCAATGACCATGCAAAGGTCCAGTGCGGTTCCTCTCCACTTTGATGTTTTCACGTTCTTTGCCTCCACGACTGCCGGAAGGGAATGGTATCCGGCACACTAGTCGCAGAGAATTCATAGCCCCCGCGTAAAACGACAGTCTATGCAGGATGGAGATTTTTCTTTTGTTTTATCGCTTTTGGGTTGCGGTTTTGTGACCGACGAAAGGCCAGCCCGGCGCCGAAGGGTCTCGATCGCAGGGTCCGCGAAGATCAATCCGGAGGTTCGCTCAGATTGAGACGCTGATCGGCCGGGACCTCGCCCACAGCCTGTGTCTTCCCCGACGGCCAGCGAATTTCGACCGCCGCGCGCGTCGCTTCACCCAAACCGAAGTGGACAGTGAGATCGCTGGTGGATGCATACCCCACGCTGCCGGAAACGGTGCGGAGCTGTTGGCGTCCGCCGGCGCGGCAGCGTACCTCCGCGCCGATCGCCGAGCGATTGCTTTTCCGCCCGGTGAGGCGCAGTTGCAGCCAGTGACGCGCCGGACTCCCCCGCGCAGCGCGATTCCACCACAGCTCAATCGGCGCATTTAGCGCGTTTACAGCGGCATCGAGGCGGCCATCGCGGTCGAAGTCGGCGAAGACCACTCCGCGATGAAGCGCCGGTTTAAGGAACTCCGCTCCGGCCGCATCGGTTGCGTCTTCGAAATGGCCGGCGCGATTGCGGAAGATACGATTGGGCTGCGCGTCCTGCGTGTCCAGGCCGCCGCCCGCGACAAACAGATCGAGCCATCCATCATTATCAAGGTCGACGAGGCCGCATCCCCAGCCATTCCATTTGCGGCTCAGGTTGAGCAGGCCGGTGCGCGCGCTGCCGTCGTCGAACGTGCCGCCGCCCTGATTCAGAAACACTTCATAGGTTTCATTCTTCAGGCCGGTCATCACGATATCGGGCCGGCCGTCGCCGTCGATGTCGCCGAAGTCGGCGCCCATGCCGGAAATGTTGCGGCCATCGCCGTTGTAGGCCACACCCGCATCGGTGCCCATCTCCTCAAAACCTTTGCCGCGATTGCGCACCAGCAGATTGCGCGCGTTGTCGTTGGCGATGAAGATGCCGGGGCGGCCATCCGCCGCAAAATCCGCGATCGCGAGGCCCATGCCCTTGCCCAGCACGTCGGGCAAACCCTGTTTATGCGTAACCTCGGTAAACGTGCCGTCGCCATTGTTGTGGTAGAGTTGCATGGATTGGGCGCGATAACGATCGGGATGGCAGTAGGCGCGCGCGCCGGCCTGGAGGCCTCCGCAGATCGGGTCGCTGCCCGGCTCCCAGTCGCAGTAATTGGAAATGAAGAGATCGACATAGCCATCGTTGTCGTAATCGATCCAGCAAGCGCTGACAGACCACGCCGCCTTGCCCAGCGAGCCAGGCCCGGCAAGGCCGGCAACGCCCGTCACGTCGGTAAATGTGCCGTCGCCATTGTTGCGGTAGAGAAAATTGGCATGGACTCCGACGACGAACAGGTCTTCGTGCCCGTCGTTGTTGTAGTCCCCGACAGCCACACCCATGCTGTATCCCTGTCCTTGCAGGCCGGCTTTTTCAGTCACATCGGCAAAGGTTCCGTCGTGGTTGTTGCGGTAGAGACGGTTCCAGTAGTCTGGGCCGGTCTTGGTAAGGGATGGAAGGGACGCGCCATTGGTGCAGAACAAATCGGGCCAGCCGTCGCCGTCAAAGTCGATCACACCTAGTCCGCCGGGCAGCGTTTCCACCTGGTACTTGTGGCCGGCCGCACTGTTTCGCAGAACGAAATTCAATCCCGCTGCGCTGGCTCCGTTCACCATTTGGATCGGGGCTCGGGTTGTTGTCGCAGGCTGCGCAGTGGTGGTCTGGCCCAACGCGTGTCGCAACCAAATCCCCCAGAGGGCGTGGCCCGACATAAAAGTTCCCACACGCAAAAGCCCGCGCCTACTGATTAGCATCGGCTTTTCCGGTGGGGATATTTTTGCTGCGCGCCTGAAATGTGTCCGACAGGCGCTGCGCTTCCGCCGATGCCGCAGCGGCATCTTCAGTGCGCCCCAGGTCGCGCAGAACGCGGGCCTCCAGCGCATGCAACGCGCCCTTCTCGTCGGGATAGCCAGCGGCGAGGGCGGGCGCGAGATACTGCAAAGCCTCGGCGCTGTTGCCGGTTTGGGCCAGCGCGCGACCTAACTCAACCTGCGCGCTCCGGTCGCCGGGCGATTCTGCGACAATTTGCCGAAGCCATGGCAGCGCCTGATCGTAGTCGCGGTTGTTCATCGCAAGAAAGGCAAGTGTGCGCAAGGCTTCGCGCCGGTGGGGATCAATGGCGAGCGCAGCCTGCGCGGACTGCCTCGCGCCTTCCGCATCGCCCTCGGTCATCTGGGCTTCGGCGAGGCGCGCAAGCAGTGCCGGATCACCCGGCCGCAATGCGATCGCCTTGCGATATTCCTCTTGCGCGGCAGGGGCATCGGTCTTGACGCGGAGCAATACATCGCCGCGCAGACGGTGCAAAGCTGCTTCGTCTTTGCCGTGGGCCAGCAGCTGTTCCGCGGCGACTCCCGCCTGGAGCGCGTAACAAATGGAGAGCCTGTAGGCAACATCCATATGCTCTGCTTCGGTGTCGCCCTGGCCCGCGAGACGTCGCTCCAGCGATGGGATGGATTGCGGGCAAAACAATCCCGACGTGGGTACAGCCGCCGCCTTTTGCAAACGATTCACCGTGGCCACCCCCGCTTCCGAAGCGCGCAGGCCTTCGTCGATCTGGCGGAACCTCTCCAGTGCGAAACCGGCCCACGCCTGCAGCGATTCTTCGGAGTTGTGCCCCCTATGCATCGCCTGCCGATAGGCTTCGGCCGCCTGATCATAGCGCTCGAGGCCGGCGAGCGCTTCGCCGAGATAATCCTCGGGCGTCTCTTCGTCCGTCTTCACGGCTGCGGCAAGCTCCAGGCGCGGTATCGCCTCGGTTGCCCTTCCCGTGCGCAGCAGATCGATACCCAACAGGAGATTGGCGAAGTAGTCCTGCGGCTGCAGCGTTCGCGCGCGCTCGAGCACCGGGATGGCCTCAGCAAAGCGCGCCTGATGATGCAGACCGAATCCTTGCTTGAGAAGCGCCTGAAACTGCGCTTCCTTGTCGGACGCCGCACCGGTTCCTGCCCTCTGCGCAGTTGCAGCTGTGTAGGCTGCCACCGCCAATCCCACGATGACAAACATCCCTTTTCTCGATGAACAGCGACTTGGCATGCTTCGCTCAAAATAGCGCGCGGCCATATCAGGTGGCAAACGCGGCGAGTGCTCCAGGGGTCGAGGGTGCTAGACGGGATCTGACAAACGCCAACGCGAATGGCGCGCAGGAACGAGCATTTTCAATGTCGATGCGGATGGAAAGTTTCCGGATCCATTGGACGCGCTCTGACCGCACGCCAACGACTCAACCAATCCAAATAGTTTCCTCCGCGGTTCGCTCCTGTTACACTTCCCCAATCACTCGCTGGAGCGAGACGGCACCGATCGCGAGCTATCAGCTTTCGTATCGCACCGCAAGACAAACTAGAGCGCCAGCTCCGGGCCAGTGCATCCTCATCCCTGGAGCCAGCCGTGACCCGTCATCAAGCTGTGAAGGCCTTCTGGTGTTTCGTTTTGTTCTTCGCCGCAACCATTTTCTCCATGGCGCAAGCCACTACCTCTCTGAATGGCCGCGTCACGGATCGCACCGGCGCCGTGATTCCCGGAGCCTCGGTGAAGCTCACGCTGCAGGCCACCGGAGCAGCACGGGAAAACAAAACGGACGAGAGCGGCCAGTACCAGTTTTCCCAATTGGTGCCCGGCAGCTACACGCTGGTGGTGTCTGCGTCCGGCTTCGCCACCAACCGGCGCACGAACATGGACCTGCTGGTAAGCCAGCCCGCGACTGCCAACGTGACTCTGCAACTTGCCGCGGTAGCCGAGCAGGTGACGGTAAATGTGGCCGAACAGGTACTGCTGAACACTACCGACGCCACGATTGGCAACGCGTTCGACAGCCAGCAGGTAGCCACCCTGCCGCTCGCGCAGCGCAACGTTCCTGACCTGCTCAGCCTGCAACCTGGCGTCACTTTCATGGGGCGCACCGACAGCGTGAGCGGCACCCAGGGCGTAGGCAACACTTCGACCGACTCGCGCGCCGGCTCAGTCAACGGCGGGCGCAGCGATCAATCGAACATTACGCTCGACGGCGTCGACGTGAACGACATCAATAACGGCTACGCTTTCACCAGCGTGCTGCGCACCACGCAGGACTCGATCGCCGAGTTCCGTGTCACTACGAGCAATCCGAACGCCCAGGAGGGCCGCTCCTCGGGCGCGCAGGTTGCGCTGGTCACCCGCAGCGGCTCCAACGCCATGCATGGCTCGGCCTACGAATATAACCGTTCAAATCTGCTCGAAGCCAACGACTTCTTCAACAAGCAACAGCAAATCGGAGGGGGATTGCCCAACCGTCCGCCCAGCCTGGTGCGCAACATCTTCGGCGCCGCGGTGGGAGGGCCCGTTCTGAAGGACCGCCTCTTTTACTTCCTCAACTACGAAGGCCGCCGCGATTCGCAAGGCGCGAGCGTCAACGCCGGGACCGTGCCCAATGACAGTTACCGCGCCGGCAACATTCAGTATCAAGCTATCAATCACAGCGGCGGTGATACCGTCTACACACTCACGCCCGCCGACATTCAGAGCATGGACCCGAAGAACATCGGCAACGACGCGGCCCTTCTGCAACTGTTGAACAAGTATCCAGAAGGCAACGATCCCACCCAGGGTGACGGGCTGAACAGCATCGGGTATCGATTCCCTTACACGATCCATCGCAAATACGACACCTACATCGCCCGCCTCGACTTCAACTTGAGCAGCAAGCACAACCTGTTCTGGCGCGGCAATCTGCAGAATGACAGCGAGCCGTCAGCGCCGTCATTCCCCGGCCAGCCGCCACAAACCACGGTGCTCACCAACAACAAGGGATTCGCTGCCGGCTACAGCTACATTCTCAGCAACAACATGGTGAACGACCTGCGGTACGGCTTTACCCGCGAGGGCGTGGAGAACGCGGGGGCGGCCAATCAACCCATCATCTTCTTCTCTGAAGTCGCGCAACCCACGTCAAGCAATTATTCGACCTCATTTGTTATTCCGGTGCAGAACGTGGTCAATAATCTTTCCTGGACCAAGCATGATCACAGCTTTGCGTTTGGGGCCGATATCCGGATCATTGACGACCGCCGCGTCAGCAATGCGCAATCGTTCCCCGACGCGCAAATGAACCAGGGGTGGCTTACGCGCAGCTCGACCATCGCCAACAGCCATGGGCCGTTCGATCCCGAGCAATACGGCTTCCCCGCGGTCGACTTTTCCAACTATGGCAATGAGTACAACGACGCGCTGATGAACATTGTCGGCACCCTGCCCGAGGCCGACGCGATCTACAACTATGCCAAGACCGGCAATGCGCTCGCCCTGGGCACACCCATCAAGCGGGACTATCGCTGGAATGAGTATGAGCTCTACGCGCAAGACACGTGGCGCGCAACGAGCGCCCTGACAGTGACCTATGGATTGCGTTATTCCTACCTGCAGGCTCCCGCCGAGACCAGTGGCACGCAAGTAGGTACCTGCCAGTTTTCCGGGAGCGTGTGCCAGCCCTATTCCCTGACGAAGTTCTACGAGGCCAGCATCGCTCAGGCTGAATCGGGGGGCGCGGCCAACAACGTGGGCGAAGTCGCTTTCAACCTGAACGGCCGGTACAATCACGCATCGGATTTCTGGACCCCGCAGAAGAACAACATTGGGCCGCGCCTCGCCATCGCCTTCTCGCCCGCACCCAGCGAAGGCGTGTGGCACAAGGTTCTGGGCAGCCAGCAGACCAGCGTTCGCGCCGGCTATTCGCTGGTGTTTGATCACTTCGGCGCCGCCACCGTGCAGAACTTCGATACCACCGGATCATTCGGCCTATCCACGCACCTTTCCAACACGGCCGGTTCCGTGCCCATTGAAGACGCGCCCCGATTTACGGCGTTGGGCGCGGTGCCGACTTCGCTACTTCCCTCCGCGCCGCAGGGGGGATTCCCCGCCGTGCCCGCCTCCAGCGGCAACGGTAGCTTCGCGATAAGCTGGGGACTCGATTCCCAGATCAAGACGCCTTATTCGCATCTGCTCGACTTTTCTGTTACCCGCGGCCTGCACAACGGCGGATCGCTGGAAGTCTCGTGGGTCGGCCGGCTCGCGCATCGCCAGCTCGCGCAGGAAGACGTGGCCATGCCGATCAATTTGGCGGTCGGCGGGACTCCGTACTTCGCGGTAGCGAAGCAGATGGCGCAGATGGCCCGCTCCGGAGTATCGGTTACGTCTGTGGCCCCCGTCGCGTACTGGCAGCAGGAATTCGCTGGTCTTGACGGGCAGGATATCGGCCTGGGATACGGCCCGCTGAGCGCCACGCAGAACGTGTATGCGCTGTATCTCGGCAACCTTTACAACGAGACCTACGCGCTCTATCAACTCGACACGCCCGGCTCGCTGCCCAATAGCAACATCGGCGCCGGCGTGAATTATCCGGCTTTCCGCTACTATCACGATCAGTATTCGGCGCTGTACTCCTGGCGGTCGGTGGGCTACTCCAACTTCAATGCCCTCGAGGCCGTCTACCGGCAGCGCTTCGGCGGCCTGCAGGCGGACTTCAACTACACGTTCTCCAAATCGCTCGATATCACTTCGCAGGCCGAGCGGCTGGGCAACTCCGCGAGCACCAACTACGCGCAGATCATGAACTCGTGGTCGCCGAATCAACTCTACGGCCCTTCCGACGCCGACGTGCGCCACCAGCTCAACTCCAACTTCGTATGGGATCTGCCTGTGGGCCGCGGAAAGAGACTTCTGGCCAACTCGAGCCGCCTTGCGAACGAAATCCTCGGCGGATGGCAGACCACGGGCATCGTGCGCTGGACAAGCGGCTTTCCATTCCTGGTAAACAACGGCGCGTACTATCCGACCAACTGGGATATCCAGGGCTATGCCGAACAGGTCGCGCCGATCCCGTCGCGCGCCAATGCGAAAGGGAGCCTGACGCAGCGTTTCGCCGATCCTGCCGCGGTGTTTGCGTCGTTTGCGCACGCGCTGCCAGGGCAGTCGGGTACGCGAAACCCGTTGCGCGGCGACGGCTACTTCGATTGGGACGAGGGCCTGAACAAGACTCTCCCGCTGACCGAGCGCTTCAAGCTCATCCTGCGCTGGGACATGTTCAACGTGACCAACAGCGTGCGCTTCGATCCCCAGTCGATCAACTCGACGTTAGACAATCCGCAGAAATTCGGCCAGGCCTCGGCATTGCTGACGAATTATCGTCTTGCCCAGTTCGCCGCGCGCATCGAGTTCTGAGACGAAACTCCAAACGGGTTTACAAGGTCGCTTCTGAGATCTGGGAAACCGATGTCAAGCCGGGACGAATCTCTCTTCCTTGAGAATTCGCTGGTACGCCGGTACGGTGAGGAACTCAACAAATTTGGGCGCGCGGACCAGCTGGCGCATCAGTTCCGCAGCTTTTTCATACGCCGCGTAGCGCTCCAGTTCGACGGCATGCTTCTGCCGCTCAAGTTCGTCGTCGATCATGCTTTCGACGAGGACGATATCTACCGTGCGCCCGTCAATCAGCCTCGCGTTGTGGTGGACCCACTGCCAAAGCTGGGCTCGGCTGATCTCGGCGGTGGCGGCGTCCTCCATCAGGTTGAAGAGCGGCACACAGCCGATGCCGCGCAACCACGCTTCCACATAACCCAAGCCCACGGCCACGTTTTGCTTCAGGCCGGCCTCCGTGATTTGTCCCTCCGGAACGCGCAGCAGATCGTCGGCGGTGGGATTGAAGTGGGGCAATTGCTTTGAAATCTGGTTGGGCTGGGGCATCAGCCGATCGAAGATCTCTAATGCCACCGGCACCAGGCCCGGATGCGCGACCCAGGTGCCGTCGTGCCCGTCGCCGGCTTCGCGCTCCTTGTCGGCGCGCACCTGCGCGATGGCTTTGTCATTCGCCACGGGATCAGTCTTCACGGGAATATATGCGGACATTCCGCCCATGGCGTGCACGTTGCGCCGATGGCACGTCTTGATGGCGAGCTTGGAATAACTGCGCATGAAGTGCGTCGCCATGGTGACTTGCCCGCGATCGGGAAGGATCGCATGGGCATCGCCGGAGAATTTTTTGATGAAGCTGAAGATGTAATCCCAGCGTCCGCAATTTAACCCCGCCGAGTGATCGCGCAGTTCGTAAAGAATCTCATCCATTTCAAAGGTGGCCAGGATGGTTTCGATCAGCACGGTGGCGCGGATCGTTCCCTGCGGCAGACCGATTTCCTTTTGCGCGCGGATGAAGACGTCGTTCCACAGACGCGCTTCGAGATGGCTTTCTATCTTCGGCAGGTAGAAATAGGGGCCGCTGCCGCGGGCGGCCAGTTCCCTGGCGTTGTGATAGAAGTAGAGGCCGAAGTCGAAGATAGACCCAGACATCCGCTCGCCGTCGACGGTGATGTGGCGCTCGTCGAGATGCCATCCGCGCGGCCTCACGAACAGGACTGCGACTTTGGCACTGAGCTTGTACTGCTTTCCGGTGGCGGGATCGGTGTAGGCAATGGTCCGACGGATCGCATCGCGCAGGTTGATTTGGCCGTCGAGCAGGTTTTTCCACGTCGGCGTATTCGAGTCTTCGAAATCCGCCATGAAAACTCTCGCGCCGGAATTCAGCGCGTTGATGATCATCTTGCGTTCGACAGGTCCGGTGATCTCTACGCGCCGGTCGAGGATGTCGGACGGCAGGGGCGCGACGGTCCATTCGGACTCGCGAATTGCGTGCGTGTCTTTGAGAAAGTCCGGCTTCTCGCCGGCATCGAGACGTTTTTGGCGCTCCTGGCGAGCGTCCAGCAACTCCTTGCGCCGAGTGTTGAATGTGCGCTGCAAGTCGACGATGAAGTCGATCGCTTCGGGCGTGAGGATTTGGGCGTGACTTTCGCTGACGGGTGCGAGTATTTCAACGCCAGAAAGATGAATCTCTTCAAACATTGTGGAACTCCCATTTTGCACCGACAACTTTCAGTGGTCTCCGTGCAACAATTCTTCGCGTGAGATGCCGCGCATCGAGGCATCCAGTAATTCAACCATATGAAATGCCGGCATGGTCTTCAAGCCGCGCCGGCGGAGGCCGAACATCAGTTGAAGCAGGCAACCCGGGTTGGCTGAAACCACCACGTCGGCGCCCGTAGTAAGCAGATTATCGACCTTGCGGATTCCAAGCTGCGCGGCGGTGTCGGGCTGAAGGAGATTGAAAACACCGGCGGAACCGCAGCAGAGCGACGCCTCGGGAATTTCTGCGACCTCAGTGTCCGGAATGCCTGCGAGCAGGCGGCGAGGTTGTTCCCGGATGCCCTGGGCATGTTGCAGATGGCATGCATCGTGATAGGCTACGCGAAGCTTGAGCGGATGGCGCTGCACCTGCGGACCAAGGTCGCACAACACCTCGGAGATGTCTTTGCATTTGGCGGAAAAGGCCCCAGCGCGTCTGGCCCACGCGGGGTCGTCGCGCAGCAGGTGCCCGTATTCCTTCATGGTCGATCCACAGCCGGCGGAGTTGATGACGATGGTGTCCACGTTCGCCTTCTCAAACGTCGCGATCATTTTCTTCGCCATGGCCGCGGCTTCGTCGTCGAGACCCGAATGAAGCATGAGCGCGCCGCAGCAGGGTTGGTCGCGGGGAATGATCACTTCGCAGCCTTCCGCAGAAAGCACGCGCACTGTCGCTGCGTTCACATGGGGGAAAAACACCTGCTGCACGCATCCGCTCAACATGCCAACCCGGCGCCGAGGGGTCGTGGATGGGCGCGCCAATGTCGATTGCCGCGCAAGCACGCCAGAGGGCACGTCGGGCAAAAGTGCTTCCATAGCCGCGAGTTGCTTCGGCAAGAGACTGCTGAGGCCGGTTGCTCGCACCAGTCTCCGCAGTCCGCTTTTCTGATAGACCCGCAGCGGCAACGCGAGCGCTCGCAACCTTCCAGGATAGGGGAATGTCGCGAAAATCAATTTGCGCAGGAGACGTTCGCCGAGTGTGCGGGGCAGGTTACGCTCGATCTGCGCGCGGGTTGGCTCAATCAGCTTGTTGTATTGCACGCCGGATGGACACGCTGTCATGCACGCCATGCAGCCGAGGCAGTTATCCATGTGAACACGGAATCGGTCATCGAGCGGAGCCTCGCCATCGGCAGCCTTCTTGATCATGTAAATGCGGCCGCGCGGCGAGTCCATCTCCTCGCCCCACAACACGTAGGTGGGACAAGCCGGTAAACAGAACCCGCAGTGCACGCAGTCGTCGATGTACTTCTTCTCCGGCGGGTGATGCGCGTCGAAGCTGGAAGTTTGCTGTTCTTCCTGAGGTTGGGGTGGCGGCATATCGTTTAGATGCTTCCCACGAAGCGACCCGGGTTGAGAATGCGGTTCGGGTCAAAACGGCGCTTGATTTCGCGCATTAACGGCAGTGTTCCGGTGTCCGGCCCCCAGATGGCGATTTTTTCTTTGAACGGATCCGGCGCCTGCTGCACGACCCCACTGCCGCCGGATTGTGTCAGGTGCGCGCGAAGGCGTTCCAACAGTGAAGCCGCCGTTTCGAAAGCGGCGGTGATGGAGACGGTCATCAAACCGGTGGCCTGTGCAACGATGCCGATGGCGGCCGAGTCTCCGCTCCATGCGTACAGCTTTTCGCTGATATCGCATACTTCGCCGGGAAGGACCGAGACTTTGAGCACGAGGGCCTCGGACTTCTCGAAGAGAGATTGCCTCGCCACCCAGACCTCTTCTGATGACTGGGCGAGTTCAACGCCCGCAAAGATGCGGTGGATGCGGGCTCCATATTGGTCCAGGCATTCGGGCACGCCGGCGACGCGAACATCCACGGCGCACACTGTTTTTGACACCCGCACCTGCACACTCGATGGAGCGATCTGGGAGTCCATCAGTGCATTCAGCGGAGCACTAAAGCTGGCGCACTGGGCCGCGTCCGGCAAGGTCGCGGTCCAGGTTCGCGCATGTTCGTCAAGCGGGTGCAACCGGAAGTTCACTTCGGCAATTACGCCCAATGTACCGAGGCTCCCGGTCAGGAGCTTGTGGATGTCGTAACCGGCGACATTCTTCACAACCTTGCCGCCGCTTTTCGCGATGGTGCCGTCGGCGAGCACGATGGTCATGCCGATGATGAGATCGCGCAGGCCGCCATATTTTAGACGCAACGCTCCGCTATCGTTGCAGGCGACGATTCCACCCACGGTGGCGCGCCCGGGCCACAAAGGATCGAGCGCAACCATTTGTCCATGCCGTTGCAACTGTGCCTGCATTGCTGCCCACGAGCAGCCGGCCTGGACGGTGCAGG
This sequence comes from uncultured Acidobacteriota bacterium, assembly GCA_963730805.1. Taxonomy (GTDB): domain Bacteria; phylum Acidobacteriota; class Terriglobia; order Terriglobales; family Acidobacteriaceae; genus Telmatobacter. The sequence goes on from CAVSTL010000007.1 coordinate 612,417, forward strand.
TCATGTCCTGCCAGGCGTGCTCGCGTAATTGATCGAGGCGATTCAACTGCAGTTCGACGTCCGATGCAACGCGATTGCCCCAGGCGAGTTTGGTGCCGCCGCCACTGGGCATCACCGTCAGTCCATTGGCATCGGCAAACCGCAGTACCTGCGCGATCTGCTGCGCATCGGCGGGAGAGGCCACAATCGCCTGACTCGGTTGATCTCGAAGCGCGACGTGCTCCTGGCCCACGATCGAGGCCAGGTGAGAGATGCCCTGTTCCAACGTGAATGCGGCGGAAGAACTCATCAAAAGATCTCCGCGATGCCCGCTGTTTCGAGCGGATGAGGCGTGTAGGGGCCGGGCTTTTCAGCGCACAGGCGGGGACGGGGAAACACTTTGTCGGGATTGGCGATGTTGTCCGGATCGAAGGCGCAACGAACCAGTTGCATCGTCGCCAGGTCGGGCTCGGCAAACATATATCCCATCGCTTCCTGCTTCTCTCTGCCCACCCCGTGTTCGCCCGTTATAGAGCCGCCATGATCGACGCACAGGCGCAGGATGCGATAGGAGAGTTCGAGGGCGCTCTTTTCCTGGCCGGCAATGGACTGATCGTAAAGAACCAACGGATGCAGATTGCCATCCCCGGCATGAAAGACGTTGGCCACACGCAATCCGGCAGCGACGGACATTTCTTCGATCTGCTCGAGGAGATGCGGCAAAGCGGTCCGGGGAATCACGCCATCCTGCACGATGTAGTTGGGCGAAATGCGCCCTACTGCCGCGAATGCGGCCTTTCGCCCCTTCCATACCAGGGCGCGCTCCTGCTCTGATTGCGCCAAGCGGATTTCCCATGCGCCGTTTTTGCGGCACAGATCCTGCACCCCGCGCATCAGGGCGTCCACTTCGGTGCAGGATCCGTCCAGTTCGACCAGCAGCAGGCCTTTGCATACGGGATAATGGGCATGGACGGCGGCTTCCGCGGCTTCGATGGCCAGCGCGTCCATGATCTCCATTGCCGAGGGCAACATGCGCGCCGCGATGATGTCGCTGACGGTTTGCCCCGCTGCCTGGATCGAATCGAAGGCCGCGAGGAGCGTCTGCACCACTTCGGGCCGCTTGACGATGCGCAGCGTGATTTTGGTCGCCACGCCCAGCGTGCCTTCCGAGCCGACAAATACTCCGGGCAAGTCGTAGCCGGGCGCGTCCAGCGTGGGCGAGCCGAATTGCACCAGTTCACCCGAGGGCAGCACGACGTCGAGCGCGAGCACGTGGGTGGTGGTGAAGCCATATTTCAGACAATGCGCGCCGCCCGAATTTTCAGCAACGTTGCCGCCGATGGTGCATACCGATTGCGACGAAGGGTCGGGCGCGTAGAAATAGCCATAGGAAGCGACCCGCTGGGTCACATGCGCATTGATCACCCCGGGCTCAACGACAACCTGCCGATTGGGAATGTCGACGGCGAGGATGCGGTTCATGCGCGCGAGGCTGATGACGATGCCGCCGGCGGCAGGCAACGCACCTCCGCTCAACCCTGTCCCGGCGCCGCGGCTCACGAAGGGGATCTTGTCGCGGGCGCATATCCGGACCACGGCCTGCACCTGATCGGCGGTGCGGGGCAGGACCACGGCATCTGGCATAACGCGGAAATTCGTGAGACCGTCACACTCGTAGGTCTGCAACTGGGTTTTCGCACTGATCAGCCCATCGTTGCCGACGGCGCTACCCAGGGCGGCGAGTTGGCGTGGGGTCAGCACTTTTGAACAGCTTACGCGAAGACCGCCCGGGTTGGCTGCTGAATCTAATCGCGTCTCCGGCTTGTTACAGCGTCGCGGTGGCGCGGTCGGCAACGATTCGGCTATGGTGGTAGGCGTCCGGCAACGCTCCCAATCAACGCACCCTCCGCTTCACGCAAGAATGTGCATCAGGGAAGGAATGCATGAACACAGTCTGGTCCCAGAACTACTCCATCTGGGGACAAGGTCTTGCAGTTTCGTCGCTGGTGGCGGCGCTGCCCATCGCCGTTTTGCTGTTTCTGCTGGGAATCAAGCGTAAGCCCGCATGGGTTGCGGGGCTGTGGGGGCTGGGCGCCACGCTGGTGGTCGCGCTGGCCGGATATCGCATGCCGGTTGGGCTGACGTTAAGCTCGGCGGCCTACGGAGCGGCCTTCGGATTGTTCCCGATCTCGTGGATCGTGTTCTGGGCGATTGTCCTCTATAACATCACCGTCGCTACCGGGAAGTTCACGATCATCAAAGATTCGGTCGGATCGTTGACTCCTGATTTGCGAATTCAGGCCATCATTATCGCCTTCGGCTTCGGCGGTTTTCTCGAAGGTGCCGCCGGGTTTGGAACGCCTGTAGCGGTTGCGGGAGCCATGATGGTCGGGCTGGGGTTTTCGCCCTACTACGCCTCGGCCCTGTGCCTGCTTGCGAATACCGCGCCAGTTGCGTTTGGAGCGATTGGCGTGCCGGTCATCACGTTGGCGGGAATCACCGGGCTCCCAGTGGATAAGTTGAGCGGCGCGGTGGGGACTCTCTGCGCCCCAATCGCAGTCATCCTTCCCGGTTACATGATCGCGGTCATGGGCGGTTTGACCGCGGCACTGGAGGTGTGGCCTGCGCTGCTGACCGCCGGGCTTACGTTCGGGACGGTCGAATACCTGGTGTCGAATTTCGTTGGCGTGCAGCTGAGCGATATTCTCAGCTCGACTTCGTCCATGGCCTCGGTGATAATCCTTCTCAGGTTTTGGCGCCCGCGACCACGCGAGGGAATGACGGTAGCAAATGGGAGCGGGCCGGGTGAGCGGGGGGCTTTCGACGCGGCGCCGAATCTTCCTACCGAATCGGCAGCGCCGAAACATACCGCCGGCCAGGTTGTCACCGCCTGGATGCCGTACTTCTTTGTCGTCGTCCTGGTTCTACTGTGGGGTTACAAGCCATTTCAGGACATCCTGAACCTGGCCACCGTCGCGGTTCACTGGCCGGCGCTGCACAATATCATCCTCCGCACACCGCCTGTTCTTTTGAAAGCGTCGCCATATCCGGCCGTCTTCAACCTGAACCTGATCTCGGCCGGGGGAACGTCGTGCATGTTCGCGAGCCTCCTCTCGGCTATTTTTCTGCGCATGCACGCAGCCGATTTTGCGCGCATCGTCGCAAGGTCCGCGCAGCAATTGGCCCTGACCATCTTCACCATCGCGGCGGTTCTCTCGATGGCCTTCGTGATGAACTACTCTGGCGCAACCGGGACCCTTGGCCTCGCGTTCGCCGCGACCGGCGCCGCGTTTCCATTCTTCAGCTCATTCCTCGGCTGGCTCGGCGTCTTCCTCACCGGTTCAGACACTTCCTCCAACGCGCTGTTCGGCAGCCTGCAGACGATCACCGCTGAGCGGCTTGGATTCAGCCGGATCCTGATTGCCGCGTCCAACTCCTCGGGCGGTGTGCTAGGCAAAATGATCAGCCTTCAATCGATCGCCGTGGCTGCCGCGGCCACCGGAATCACGGTGCGGGAACAGTCGCAACTGATGCGATTCACGCTGAAGCACAGCCTGTTTCTGGCCACGCTCGTCGGGTTGGAAGTCCTGGTCCTCGCGTACTGGATCCAGATTATTTAGAACGGGAAGGTGCATTTACGAGAGATGGAGCGATATGGTGCCCGTCCTGGTGGGCCCATTAGGACTTGAACCTGGACCCAACAAGCGATCTGCCAAGTTCGACGCGGCCCAGCCGTGGTAGGAAATGTACATTGTTGTATGCTTCGCTCGGCGGCAGGATCGGAGAGATTAAACCACTTCTGCAGAAAGTAAAATAGCAGACGCGAGGCATAGTGACAAACCAACAGGCTGACGACCGTTGCCAGCCTTTGGAAAGCGTGGCTCAATGAGTGCTTCCAGCTCACGCGGGGAACGATCGCATCCATCGCGGTCAAAGACTCTTCACGCCGACTTTGCTCAAAGCCGTCTGAACCGCCAACGTCCGCGCAAACGCGAATGCCCGATGACTCCGCTACAACACGGCGACTTTCAACGAGTTCTTAAGCAGAGTTTGCCTGGTGCAATTCTTCGTCCTCGAGAGAAGTCGTGCTGAGAACGAGTTCGTTTGTTAGCCGTGTACGGAGTTCCGATAACAAGGACTGATGTGCTCTGCGAAGAATCTGCCAAGAAATCCATGGCATCCCCAGTCGTTGCCCTATCGGTTTGAGGCACGTTATCAGGGTGTCCGCGGGTCGCATTGGATGTCCCTCCGTTGTGGCGATCAAAAATTGATCCTCGTCAACGATCCGTCGGCTCCGCTTCAATTGCAACAGCACCTGAACAAGCGACTTGGGAAGCTCAACCACCCTCACCCTGTTTCCTGCAACGTCGATGATCCTGTCGGTGGTCCATTGCTTCTTAACGATGCAGGATTCGCATTGAATTGGATCCTCGTCGCTACGTATGGTCTTCCCAGTGAGGTTTATATGCTTCCATTGCAAGGCGCAGACTTCTGAGATATTCATGCCAGTGCTCATAGTGAGCAGGGCTATCTCTCTCTCCGGATACTGCATTGACTTGAGCAACTTCTTGGCTTGCAGAACCGTCAATTCATGCGACCTGGTGAGCGAAGTCGGGGGCAGTTCGACTTCCGAAATGGGGTTTTCGCCATCGAACATCCTTTCTTTCTTTGCATGCTTGACAATCGCTCCAAGCACACATCTGATGTGCTTCACAGTCTGGGGGGAATAGCCGCGAAGGGCGGCTGACAGGACAAGCTGACGGACGTGGTTGGGAGTGAGATCGCAAAGCAGCACATCGTCAAGATAGGGCCAGCCTGGGACAGCCTTGAGCCGGGCACTCGTGAATTTTGGCTTCGATGTGAAAAAACAGTCAACTCGCTCAGGAGTGATAAGGTGCTTCAAAATCGCATGGTAGTGCGTTCGTCCAGCGGGACTCTTCAATTCGACATGGTTAGGAATGAATTTCCTGTGGACGAAGGTGGCGACGGTTATTGTCGAGCCAATCGCCGCGCCTTCGCCAGAAACGAATGAAACCCCCTGGGGCGGAGCGGAGGGCAGCGAGTCGGCTTTATGTATGTCTTGCATGCGCTCTCCAGTTTTCTGGGCAGGTGTATTCACAGGGATGCCTTGCTCTCGATGGAACTCATCGGGCTCGCTGCGTGATTCGCATGGAACAAGGAGCTTTTGAGTTCCTCATCGAAGGTTCTTCCGATTTGTGAGCGTAACTTGACTGCAGTTTGATTGAATACAGACCAGGAGAGCCATGGAAGATTGAATGATAGTCTGATCGGTTTCAGGCGACGCGCCAGGATATTTTCCGGGCGAATCGGAGCGCCATTCCGGGAAACGAGAACGAAATCATTCGGCAATGACGATCGGTTAGTGCCTTTAATCTCGTGGAGAACTGAACCCAGCAGATCCGGTATTCGCGTGAATCTCTTTCGCTTTCCAAGAACCAAGCTAAGTTCGCCTCGATAACTCTGATTTCTGACTGCGATAGATCGCGCCGGGATGAACTCCTGTCCGACGATTTGGCCGATACCCGATGTGTTTACAAATCTCCACTGAAGGCCACATATCTCTGCGACATTCATCTCTGTCAGCATGACAAACAGCGCAACTTCCCTTTCGGGATATCGCATTGACTGCAATATGGCTTTCAGCTGGTCGAGGGTCAGCGTACTTATTTGCCGTCGGGTCATGGGAGGCAGCGCGACCATGGATGCTGGATTATTGCCTTCATAAAATCCAGTTCGTATCGCGTGACCAAAAATGGACCTGATTACATTACGGATGTGCGTCGCCGTCTGGATCGAATACCCGCGCGCGAGCGCAGCAGTTATCAGGTGGTGGATCACTTCGGGGGCTATTTCCGGCAATCGCAGACAATCGATGTACGGCCAATCCAGTACGGCTGTCAACGCATTCTTGGTTGTCGTGCGATGGGCACGAAATGCACGCGCAACTCGCTCGGGAGGAAGCACGTATTTGAGAATTGCCTGAAAATGGGCCCGCCCAGCATAACGCTTGGTCGAAACGAATTCTGGAATGAAACTGAATTCCACAAAATCCGCAAAAGTTGTTGATGTTGACGAGGCCCAATGCTGCCTCCCGTGATCCGGGTGTTCACGCTGCATCCCATGGACTGGAAGGGCATCCTGCGCATCACGATCGTTCAAGCCGATCTCTGGATAGCAGGCTGGTGAGGTGGGTTTTATATCTTCCAGCATCCCGGATCTGACACGAGTATCGTCAGAACAACCATTCCATGAATCGGATCCTCGGCTGACATTGCGTTCAATTTCCACAAAGGCACTCCTGAGACGCAGTGGATACATGCCACTCGCCCAACGGCAATTCTTTTGCATATCGCGGAATATCATGCCCGCAGGCAACAGCAAGTTGTTCCAGAGAGCGGCCGTTCGATGGAATGAGGTTCGCTCGAATCTTGTCGCAAATCCTCTCATTAGAGAATCAGCGGACGCCTAATTTAAAATTGTAAGGTTTGTAATCTACTTTGCTCCAAAGCAAACACTGATGTAAATCTTTAGCAATCTATCGTTCAGCGAAATTGATCGCGTGCTTGCAGCCAAGCTCTGGTCACTGCGTATCGTCACTCGTCGCGACCGGGAGCATGGCAGGATCCGAACGATCTTCCGCGAAGAGAAACCTGGGCGCTGATTGAAAGGTTCTTTTGGCACCGAAGCCTAATGGTCGTGCTTCGGGAAGTTGGGTCGGCCCCGCTTGAGAGCAGCTTGTAGCCAGTCTTGGCCGCGCCAAAGGATGCGCAAAGCCGATGCCGCGAGCCTTGTTGCAAGAGATCATTTTTCCGCCCACAAGGCTTGCAAGAAATCGAAACGATGACCTTTTGTAAGATTTTCTGTCGTGATCGCCACATTCCTTGCTCAAGAGCAAACACGTCCAATCCCAAATGTTTGAATCTTGGCCCGATTCGGTCCGACGTGACTTGGTGCATGCCAGCGCGTCAGTGCCGCTACCGGCAATGGAGGAAACGAATGACGAACAGAAACGTGCGCGCAACGTTCTCTGTGCTTGTGTTCATGGCAATTGCGACAGCGATCCCAGCTGTGTCCCAGTCGTTCAGGGTGCAGTGTCCAACCAGCACGATTACGCATCCAGACCCTGGAGGTACCGGGGTAAATAACGCTGAGCCGCTGTATAACGGGCCGACGCAATTCAACAAACCGGCTCTTGGTGTACCCAGCGGGACGAGTGGAGACTTTGCCACCCCGGTTACTTCAACCATTAACGGCGCTATCAAGTGCCAGCAGATCTCGGGCGGTGACGGCCTCTCGACCATGGGCGATGGCAACCAGATCTTCATGTTTGGTTTCGGGCCGCTCTCTGGCCTGGCAGACATTGCCGCTGGCCATCCGGGGACCCAATACCCAAGTTCCTTCAACGATCCATATAGTACCGTTAGCAGCCTTCCGCTGCTGCGTGGCGACCCGGCCACGACCGATGGAGCGACTAGCGGGGCCTCGCCAGGTGTAGGCGCGCCGACAGCTACCTCCACTCCGATGTTCACGTGGAACGGCGCGGTTGGCTTGGCGCCCGACGTCGCGACTGTCGTGAGCGTGAGCAACCTTGTTGAGGGCCCGATTCCTGCCGGCTCCACTGTCCCCGGCTGCACCACGTTCGGCCCTCACACAGTTACCGCATGGACGGACGCTCCCCTGGGCCTTGTCGCCGGAGCATCAGTCGTCATTTCAAATGCGACTGCTGAGGGCGGCGCTGTAACTCCGTCGGGCTATGCAGGCACCTTCCCCATTCTCTGCGTGGCTACCGGGTCCGCGTTTACTCCTGACGGGTTCAACGAATATGCCTTCCAGTACACTGACTTGACTGCTACAGGACTGCCGGCAGATACCGGGAATGACCTGGCTGCCACAGCCTCATCGCCCTCGGCATACGACGGGCATGTGGATCCCCGCCCCATCATGGATGTGGGCGTGATGAACGCCAACATTCCGGCGCCCCTGATCGCATTTGACGAGGACGACGAGTTCTTTCTCACCCTCACCAACGTGGGCATGATCATGCGCCCGGACCTGTTCGAGCAGCACACAGTCCACTTCCACGGTTATCCCAACGCTTCCTCCTTCTATGACGGCGTGCCCGACGCATCCGTGGCCATCAACATCGGCGCCAGCTTCACCTATTACTATCTCGCGCCCGACGCGGGGACGTACTTCTGGCACTGCCATATCACGCCGCCCGAGCACTTGCAGATGGGCATGGTGGGGCAGCTCTATGTGCGGCCACGCCAGGATCGAGTGCCTGCGGGAAAAGACCTGTATACGTATCTCGGTTACCAGAATGGGATCGGCTTGCCGGCTGGAACAGTAGCCGACGCACGCACGGTTTGCAATCCCTCGACCGACATCCTGTGCAGCGCGACCATGCCGGTCGCTGATACAGGCGCCACCAGGCCGGCGGCTCCTATTGTCTCGGCGGGCGTTGTGACTTCCGGTACTCTCTGCAACGGCACGACCGTCAGCGGGGAGGGGACGACGCCTAACTATGTCTACAACGACGGCGACGCCTCAAGCTGCTACGACGTCACGTACCCCATCCAGATGCACGGTTTCGACCCCAACTTCCATTTCATTGGCATGACCTTCAATCCGGAAATGTTTGTGGACATGAAGGACAAGTACTTCCTCCTGAATGGACGGAGCTACCCTGACACGGTCGCGGCCGGTCCGCAGGCAACGGTCACCACGGACGGGCAGATGCACTATTCGCAGCCGCTGCCGGCCATCATCAACATTCCCGAAGGCGGAAAAGCTTCTCTGCGCCTCGTCAACCTGTCGGTCGCCGAGTACTTCACCTTGCAGAGCCTGGGCGTTCCCATGCATGAGATCGGATTCAACGCCAAGCTGCTGCGCGACCAGGGTGGCAACGACACCGAGTTCTACACCAACTCGATCACGCTCGGCGGCGGCGAGTCGCTGGACGTGATTCTGGATGCCAGTGACGATGGCTGCGTCGCCTCCCTGGGCACGGGATGCGCCCATCAGCTGTATCCGGCGGGCACCACGTTCTATGTCTACACCTCGAATCTCGACATGTTGTCGAACGACGCGGAAAATTTTGGCGGAATGATGACTCAGGTCAACATCTGCAAGAGCGTGTCGAGCGATACCTTTGGAAACACCTGCAACTAGGAGAGCAGCGATGAGGCCGATGAACATGAAATACGCAACCTCCAAGACACATCTGTTCCTGGCGCTGGTGGTGGCCGTGACGCTGTCGCTTGCGCGGCCCGCTTCCGCTGCGGTTCCTGGAATAACCGGCAACCCGACAACTGCGACAACAAGCTCATTATTCAATCTGACCGCCCAGGACGCGTACCTGAATCAGCCGGATGGATCGGCGATTTACTCGTGGGGATACGGGTGCGTCACCGGCTCGACGCCGGCATTCGTCCCGGCGGCTAGCTTCGCCTTCCCGCCAACCTGCAACACCATGCAGGTTCCCGGCCCGACCATGGTTGTAAATGAGGGTCAGATTGTCTCGATCAGTCTGACCAATAGTCTGCCCACCGCAGCCGGCAACACTTCGCTGCTGTTTCCGGGCTTCAACGTGTCGACCACCAGTTGTACCGGGGCGGGAGCTACCGGTCAGCAAGGACTGTTGACATGCGAAGCGCCTCCGGGCGCCACGGTGACCTACACGTTTACCGCCACAGCGCCGGGCACACACGCTTATTACAGCGGTACCCAGGGCGACCTCCAGGTCGAGATGGGGCTCTACGGCGCGATCGTTGTGTTGCCGGCTACAGTGCCCGCCAATTGCAAAAGTACGGTCACGAATCTGTACGGGAAGTCCGATTTCGGGACAGCGAACCACATCACTGGATTTCCCGAGCAGGATTTCCGTCTGTCTCAGGCAGCCTACGACCATCCCAAGAGCTGCTACGACCGGGAATACCTGTTCCAGTGGGCCGAGATGGATTCCAGAATTCACAGCCAGGCAGCGGCGCAAGTTCAGGCCAAGGCCGGCTGCCAGGCGGGAACAATGGGATGCAGTCTTGACGTGCAGACCGAACCCTACCACCCCGCTTACTTCCTGATCAACGGACGATCCATGCCTGACCTCATGGACCCCAACTATGCCTCCGAATACCCACATCAGCCCTACAACGGCAACCCGCACATGCATCCAGGTGAGCTCACTCTTATCCGGACGATTGGGCAGGGACGCTGGCAACATCCCTTCCACGAGCACGCCAACCACGTGCGCATCCTGGCTCGTGACGGGAATCTGATTCTCAGCCCGATTGACCCGGCGAACAATCTCGCCGGCACCCTGATGTTCAACACCGATACCACTCCGGGCGAGGCCTTCGACGGTATCTTCTACTTCAGCGGCAGGGGATTGAACTGGGATCCGTATGGTCACCATCCGGCGGGTTCCACGACCCCGACATTCGCTAATTTCCCCATTACCGCTCTAAACGAGTCGACGGATCCCGCGACCGGGGTGAACACCGTCACCGCGACCGTGACTGGCCTGCTTCCCGTTCCTACTGCGAATTCGTCGATCGTGATTTCGGGCGTTTCTCAGGCAGGCTACGACGGGACGTTTATCGCGGCTTCTGCAGTCGACGGTGGCGCGTTCCCGATTCAAGCCATCAGCGAGGCGGGAAATGCTGTAACCGTGACTGTCGCCGGCACGCTCCCACCTGCTGTTGTCGGCTTGAAAGTGACCATTTCGGGCGCCGTTCCGGCCGGCTACAACGGTTCGTGGACAGTGACCTCTGTCACTCCGGGGACCGTGACAAGCACCCTGAAATATACCGCCACGGCGACAGGTCTGGCGGCAGGAACAACGGGAACCGCCACGACTGCCAACGTCAGCACGCTCACCTATACCGACCCGAATTCGGGTCTGACCCCGGCAACGACAGGGTCAGTTCAGGTGAACACGGGCGCCACGAATTCGACGTTTGCCAGCGATGTCAATGCTTCGTTGCCGTGCACTCCTGACACCAACGGCTACAACACTGGGAACCCCTCCGCCCTGAACTACTACGAGTGGTGCCAGGACCATAACAAGCCGGTGCAGGTAGCCCCGTTCGGCGATGTGGCATCGGGCGGCCCCGCAACCTTGCCTGATCCGAATGTCCTTACGAACGGCCAATGGTATGGCGGCAGTCCATACCTCGGTCCGGACGCGAGCCTGCGCGGGTCAATGCCCACCTGCGATACCACGACCAATGCCAACTGCACGACGCTTATGCCTGTGAACACGCAGGCGAATCCCTCTACCGAGCGCGGTTGGGCGTTCATGTGGCACTCGCATAACGAGCGGGAGATCACGACCAACAACGTATTCCCTGGCGGAATGCTGATGATGATGCTGGTCGATTCACGCGAATTTGCGATCGACGAATCGAACTAGCAGCGCGCAGAGTGCCTGCCTTGCAAGGCCGTCCGCCTGAGCCCCCGGGCCGGCGGACGGTAATAAGAATTCTGTGTCTAGGACGCAAACGAGAACGAGAGGCGACAACGATGAACCGGATCAACTATTCCAAGGCAAAGACCACACTGAAGGCCGCAGTCCTGGTGAGCGCCTTCCTTCTCTTTGCGGTCGCGTCGGGCTTTGGCCAGCAGGTGGTCAACTTGACGGCCGGCCCGGCTACCACAACCCTGCCCGACGGCACGACCATACCAATGTGGGGCTACTCCTGCGGCTCGGCGGCCACAAGCTCGACCGCGACCTGCGCACCGCTGAGCGGATCCAGCTCCGCCGCAGCCCAAGGGGCGATCGGTGGAATTTACATCCTTAATGGCGGATCAGGCTATACGACCGCGCCCACGATCAACATCAGCGCCCCGACCGGGACGGTTCCTGCCAGCTTTACGGGGAATCCACAGGCGGCGGCGACCGCGATCATCAGTGGCGGCCAAGTGGTTGGCATCAATGTGACCAACCATGGCGCTGGCTATATCGCAGCTCCTACCGTCACGGTCTCAGCCGGCAACGCGGTGTTGGCAGCAGCGCCCGCCTGGTCCCCGGTCGTGATTACGGTTCCGGCAGGTACCGCGTCGGCGCCTGCAGCCCTGACGATCAACCTCACTAACAATCTCTCCTTCACTGGGGCTAACATTCCCACGTCGATCGTGATTGTAGGTCAGGTGGGCGGCGGTCTCGGCGTCAAGCCAGTCCCCGCCGGCGGTACCGGCGGGACGCCGACCACCGCGGCGAGTCCCGACCACACCAATGCGCAGGGGTGTCCCAGCTGGTTTATCGCCTCTCAGGCCCCGGGCCAGTCATGCCAGGACTATCTTAACGCGACTGGTAACACCCCACTGGCTAGTCCGCCAACGCAGCAGCCACGCGTGCAGTCGATGGGCGCGGAAGTGACCGCCGGAACAGGCGTCGCAAGCTCGCTCACGTGGAATTTGCTCAAGCCGGGTACTTACCTGCTTGAATCCGGTACCCATCCTTCGATCCAGGTGCCCATGGGCTTGATCGGCATGCTGGTGGTTACCAGCGCTCCGTCCTCGACCAGTGTCACGGGCACCGCCTACCCCGCATGGACACCCTCCACCGCGGCGGCTCAGGCGGCGGTTCCTGCAGTGACCTACAATGCGGAACTCCCACTCGAGTTCAGCGAAATCGACCCCGTGCAGAACAGAGCCGTCGACGTGGCCGTAAGGACCCCAGGTTTCAGCGAGACGAAGGTGTGGTCCGGCTTGCCGACCGACCCGCAGGGAAATCCAGGCTGCGGCAACCCAGGTTCAGGCGCTGCTTATCACACCTGCTATCCCCCGGCCGTGAATTACACACCGTTCTACTTCCTTATCAACGGCGTCGCGTTCGACAAGGCGAATGCTACGCCCTCGCTGTTCTCGGCTACCGCGGGAACCTCGACAACCTCTCCAATTACGGGCACGATTTTGGTGCGTCTCGTGAATGCCGGCCTCCGCATGCACGTACCGTCGATCGTCGGACCGCAAACCACAGGCTTTGACGGCAAAGGAAATTCCGCCACCGTAAACGGCTTCACGCTGATCGCGGAAGACGGCAACCCGATCCCGAACCTGACAGCTCCGCGAGTCAAAACCGAAGTATTCATGGCCGCCGGCAAAACCTACGACGTCATGATCAACGTACCGGCGACTGCCGCTGGCGGTACCGCTCCTCCGTCGCTGCCGATCTTTGACCGCGAAGGGAGCCTCTCGGCCAATTCTTCCGTGCGTGACGCCGGCATGCTGGCTTACATCGGCGTCAACGGCGCCGCACTCCCGGGTGTTGCAGGGGCGGGTGTCTTCTCCGCCGCAACTGCCAATCCGGATGGCTATCCCTCTGTCATCCCATGTTCGACCGGCTCGTGCATTCCCCTGGTGATCACCGATCCGTCCAAGGGTGTGATCGCCAACGACGTCAATGTGTACGGCGTCGCGCTGTCGAGTGCTCCAACCAACGGGACGCTGACTTGCACTGCGGTCCCGGGGAACACGGTGCCAGGGATTTGCGCCAACGGTACCTTTACCTACACTCCCACCGCGGGCGCAACTGCGATTTCGAGCACTGTATACGACACCTTCGGATATTGCGCGAACGGCTCGTTTCCGAGCACGGGTAACTCGCTCTGCACGACGGTTACCCTGAGCGCGTCGACGCTTAGCGGAAACCCCACCGCGAACGGCATCACCTACACCTCCAAGCTGGCCACGTTCCTGAAGATTCCATCCCCCGGCCCGCTCTCGGTTGCCTCAGACCCCAGTGGCCTTCCGCTTCAGGTGGCAGTTTCCTCTGTTTCGGCATCGTCGCCGGCAGGGGTAACGATCAATATGGACTCGCAAGGCGGGTTCACGGCGACCGCGACCGCCCCGGGCACCTACTCCTTTAAATACACGGCGCAAAACTCCCAGGGGAGAACCAGTAGTCCCGCGACCGTGACCCTGATCTTCCCGCAGCCCAGCAATCTGCAGGTCAATGTCCTTGACGCGCAGGCGTATAACAACTGCGCCGGGGACAGCTCCTGCATCTCTCAATTGCTGGCGAACAAGTTCACCGACTATCGCTGGATCATTGAAGAAGACAAGACGTTCTGGATCGACCCGAACTGCACCACCAATGCCAGCACCGGCACGCCGGGCTGCCCTGGCTTTGTAGGCGGCGCAGGCTCTGGCGGAACGATCCCCGTCTTTGGCGTGCAATTCCATACCAGCAACATGGACTTTGTTGCCCAGGGCTGCACCGGGCCGATGTCTTGCGAAGCCGGCCAGACGTTCTTGAATCCCGCGACCGGCACCCATGATCCCGCGGTGTGCGACGTGGGTAACGGCGCCTGCCGACTCGATACGACGGGTAATGGATTTACCGCGACATTCCCCAGCCAGGTCCATCTCGATCCGTCCAAGCGCTATTACATCTCGGTGCTGCCGGGAGATGCGGCCAATCCGTACCCTGCGTACCTGGGCGCCCCTGCTTGCCCATCCACTGGTGGCGAAGCACCAACAAGTAATGGAATGTGCGGCCACGCCATGAGCGGCGCTCCGATCCCGCCTGCCTGCAATGTACTCGTGGCGGGGTGCTCTTCTACCAGCTCAGCCACCTTTGCAGACGTGACCGTGCTCTCGCTGCCCACACCGCTGCCCACCGGCAAACTCTCGGTGCTCGTCTTTGAAGACGACTTCCCGCTCAATGGCGAGCAGGATGGCGGCGGCGGAGCCGGCGGCGCAATTGCTCCTATTGAGCCCGGCCTGGGAGGATTCAACCTCGTCCTCTGGGACACCTTTGGCTCACTCGGCGATGGCACCGGCCAGGATTCAAACGACGAGTTCAACCAGCCCCTGTCGAACAGCCTGGCAGGAACGATCGATCCCACCACCGGGCAAGACGCCTGTCCGCTTACGCCCAATCCGCTTCAAGCTACGGGCGCTGGCGGCCTTATCACTGGGAACGGAGCCGGTCCGGCCCAGGCCGTAGCAATGACGGGCATGCTCGTGACCTGCCCGAAGTATGAAACTGACGGGCACACCCTATCTCCGTTGGCCGGCCAGGCCGTCATTGCCAACCTCATGCCGGAGAAATTCAGCGTCCAGGCTTACCCCGGGGCGGACCGGATTGCGCGCGGGGAAGAGTGGATCCAGACCAACACTCTGGACGGACAGCATCCCCACGATTCCTTCATCGAAATCGGCGACCCGAGCTACTTCCAGGAGTACGGTCCGGCCGGTTATCACGTCATGATCGGCTTCGCCAACCCGGCCATCATCAACGCCCGTCACCAGGATGTTTGCAACGGGTTTGGCAGCCCTGGCGCGGTCGGTCCCTGCACCAACACCATTGACGGCACCGTGGACGTTGAACGCCTGAGCCGCATTCCGGATGAGAGACTCTACGCCAGCGGTTCCCGCGATGCCCTAGCCTGGACCCAGTGCTGGGTCAGCCTCGGTGACCCCGATGGCGAAGACTTCATGTTCACCAAGTGCGACGCCAACGGGAACTTTAAGTTCACCAGTGTTCCGGGCGGCAACTGGAGACTGACCATCGGCGACCAGTGGAACGACCAGATCATTGATGGTCTGTCGACGCCGGCGAACGTGGGTTGCACGCCCAACGGTGTCACTCCTCCCTTTACCCCGCCGGCCAAGGCTACCCCGTGCCCGGGCGGCCAGACCCTGCACATGGGCAATGTCGGTGTCCAGCAGTGGCAGTCGAATCTCTACACTCGCACGTTCATTGACGACAACAAGAACGGAATCATGGACCCGGGCGAAATCGGCATTCCGCTCATCTACACGATGATCCACTACCGGGACGGCCACAACGCCAATGCTCTGACGACGGACTTCAACGGCGTCGCCAACTTCAACGAAACATTCCCGCTGTTTAACTGGTATGTGGTGGAAGCGGATTCGACCCGCTACAAGACCACGGGCGTTCACACTGTCTATGACGCGGGCGGCCCTGCCGACGGCACGTCCTCCTGCGGGCCAGCGAATGGCGCCCGGGCATGCGGAACTTCGACTGCCTACAAGTTCATGACCAACACCTTTGAGGCAGTTCCTCTGCCCTCCGACCTGTCCGTGCCCGGCGCGGTCTATTGCTCCAAAGCGGATTGCAGTGATGAGGCCAACGCCAATTTCATGTTAGGCAAGCCAGTAGCCAGTTCCTCAAATGCTTCGACCGGCCGCATCGATCCGCCGTATTACTTCGGCGGTATGGAGGGTTTTTCGGGCTTGACCGGCCATAGCAACTGGATGGAAATCGGTAAGGCGCCTTATGCTGCCTGCCCGCCGGCTTGCGCCACGGTCACCGTCACCCCTCCCGGAGCAACGACCTCCACGACCACGAAGGTGGGCGAGAACGGCGGCATCTATGGACAAGTCGCCTATGCCTCGACCCGTCCGTTTGATGATGCCTCGCAAATGATCCAACAGCCCTGGGAGCCGAATATTCCCGGTGTCACCGTCAACCTCTACCAGGAAGGCTTTGCAGCGGATGGCGTAACGCCTACCCTGACCATGGTGGACACCACCACAACCAGCAGCTGGGATGCGTGGGCGCAAGGGTTCTACCCGGGCTCCGCGGTAAGCGGGGCAGGCGGAGGCGGTCCCTTGTCGTACATGAACTGCCCCGGCCAGGGCACGAATGTCAAAGGCTCTCCCAACCAGGACCTGTTTTACTTCACGCTGCTTGACCAGCCGAATTATCTGGACTGGTACAACACGATACACAGCGGTGGCAACACTCCGACTCCGCTGCCGTATAAATCGCAGTTCAAGTGCTTTGACGCGATGAAGATCAACAACCAGCTGCAGCCGGCGCCTTACGACGGGAAATACTACTTCCCCAGCTCGCTGGGCATCAGCCCCGCGACAGGAAAGCAAGTCACCACCGTCGGATGCGTGGGTGTTGCTCCGGGTACGGCGTGCCCAGCGACCCCGACGCCTGGCGTCACTGCGTCATCCATGCCCGGGACCAATTGCACCATCTGCGTAGCGAACCCCGATACGACCGACGCGTGGCGTGTTGGCACTCCAATGCTGCCCCCCGGCAAGTACATCGTGCAAGTAATCATGCCTCCGGGCTATGAGGTCTATAAGGAGGAAGACAAGAACCTGCTGATCGGCGACAACTTCATCGCCCCGGTTACGCAGCAATTCGGTGGGCTGGGTACGGACATCTTCATTCTGCCCGACCAGGCCTCCGTGGCTTCCATGTACGACCAGAGTGGCGTCGGATACAACGGCACCAACTACCAGAACTCGACCACGGGCCTGATGTCGGACGAACTTTCCGGCGTTCCCGGATTCCCCGGCTATACGGATCCCGTGTGGCCATGCGCGGGCGAGATGCGCGTCGTGCCCGACTACCTGAGCCTCTACCCAGGGGTTGGGGAGACGGCTCCCTTTGCCGGCGCGACTCGGCCTCTGTGCGACCGCAAGGAAGTGACGCTCACCAACCAGATGGCAGTGAACGCGAGGTTCTTCCTCTTCACCTCGACCCACATTGCCGCGAAGTTCACCGGCGTGATCACCGACGACTTCACTTCGGAATTCGATCCGTTTGCTCCACAGTTCGGCGAGAAGTTTGCACCGCCAAACATGCCGGTTGCCACCAGGGACTACATCGGAAACGAACTGTCCCGCGTGTATTCCGACCACTGGGGAACCTATGACGGATTGACTTTCTCCAGCTGGGATGTGAACCCGCCCAACATCACCGGATATTCACCTTCGATGATGACGCAGTGCATGAACGACCCTGGCCCGATCGTGGACAAAACCGCCGGTTCCCCGACCTTCGGGCAGTTGATCCAGGATCCTCTGTACAACCCGGCTTACAGCGATTTCTGCTACATCAATCCGTTCATGCCGGGCGTGACGACCTATAACGACACTCCCGTTGTGCCCACGCAGGCGTTCGTCGGCGCGGGATACAACAATCCCGATTGCAGCTACCCAGATGCCACGCCGGCGATCGCGGAAGTGGACGGTGACGGAATTGGTCCATGGGTCAGCGCACCCGGAAAGACGCTCGTCATTACGGCGCTTGGGGATCAGCAGGTAAGTAACAACTCCTACTCAGGACCCTCCGCCAGCGTCGTTCCGTTCGCTTCGAAAACCATCAAGCGCCACTATGGGTTTGGGCTCACCCAATGCACAACCCCCACAGCAGGCAGCCCGACCTGCAATACCGTCTCCTCGGTAACCATTGGCGGAATCGCAGCCCCGATCACGAAGTGGAGCGATACTCAGATCACCGTCACTGTACCGCCCGGCGTGTCGCCCTGCGCAATTCAGCAACAGTCACAGTACCAGGGCACCATACCGGCGGGTCAGTCAGCAACTGCGCTCTGCGGCCAGGTGTTCATCACAGCGGGCAATGGCAAACAATCGGTGGATGCAGTGACCGTCACCATCGGCGGCAGTACGCCCACCCACGTCAGCGTCAATCAAACCATCCAGGGTGCGATCGACGCTGCGAATCCGGGCGATCTGATCATCGTCGACCCCACTTGCACGGTCAGTGGGACGACGACTACTACTACCTGCAGTGTCACTGCGCTTAATGGAACAACGCCAACTCAGAAAGCTTCGACAGCAGCCCATAACGAGATGCTGCTGATGTGGAAACCAGTACGCCTGCAAGGTGCGGGCGCACCGGTGTCCATCATCGATTCCGGTGCATTCCCGGCGGGCAAACTGCTCGACCCTTGGCGCCGGCATGTCAACTGCCTCTTCGGCTTGTCGCTGAATGGCACACCCAGCACCGGCAGTGTCAGCTTTGACGGTAGCGGCAACGTCATACCCGGATCCGGGGGCGCTAACCCCTATGATCCGACCGGCGGCTACAGTTGCCCTGAAACGGGCTGGAATAACTTCGTCGGCCAACCCCAGATTCCCCAGGTTGACCGAATTCCGCTGGAAGCAGTTGTCGGCTGGGACGCCACGCTGAATGGCAACCTGGCGGAACAACTCCAGGAGCCCTCGCTGATGGGCGCGTATGAAGGTGCCGGGGTTACGGTTCTGGCCAAGGGCGTTTGGACGCCTCCTGGACAGGCCTCCTTCGGCCTGGAAGGCGCATTCCCGGCAGGTTCCCTGCTCCTCCAGAATGTCGCGGCATCGCTGGACAGCACTGGGGCAGTGATTCCCGCCCAGACCACCCATTGCGGCGACGGCACCACTTCTCCCTTCGTTCCCAGCAACTTCGAGTGCAATCCGTCGTCGATTGACGGCCTCACCATCCGGGACAGCACCCAGGGCGGTGGCGGCATCTTCGTGCACGGCTGGAACCACAACCTGCAGATCGCCAACAACCGCATCTACAACAACGCCGGTACGCTCTCGGGCGGAATCACCCTCGGCCAGGGTGAGTTCCCCGATGCGATCACGGTCACTGGCGTAGGCCTCTTGACTGGATTCGGTCTGCCGCATTTCGTAGGAGAGCAGTCCGCTCTCGATGTACTCCCCTCCTGCCAGGACAGCACGACAGTCGGCACGCACCTGCCTTACTGCCTGGACATGAACGTCAACATGCACAACAACTTCATCACCAGCAACTCTTCGCTGGGAGATGAATTGTTCTCCGGCACTCTCGCGGGTGGCGGCGGCGCCAGCTTCTGCACCGGCTCCGACTACTACAAGTTCGACTACAACTGGGTGTGCGGAAACGTCAGCTCGGCTGAAGGCGGAGGCATCACCCACCTCGGATTCACCTACAACGGCGACATCCAGCACAACACGGTCGCACTGAACGAAAGCAGCAACCCAACCATTCCCACCAACGGCGGCGGAATTCAGATTATGGGTACGCCCGATACCGATCCGACCTGCACGACCATACCCGACGCGGATTGCCCGGCGGGCCTGAGCGACGGTACGGGTCCGAATCTGGTGATCAACGCCAACCTGATCCAGGCCAACGGAGCCGACAGTGGCAGTGGCGGCGGCCTCCGTCTGCAGCAGGTCAACGGGACCGATGTTTCCACATTCCCAACGAAGCCGGCGCTCTGGAACAGTGTCGCCGTCACCAACAACATCATCGTCAACAACATTGCTGGCTGGGATGGCGCGGGCATTTCACTGCAGGACGCCCTGAACGTGTCCATCGTCAACAACACCATCGCCAGCAACGACACCCTGGCCTCCTCGGGCGTGCTTACGCAAAGCATTGGAACGCCTGATGCCAGCGCCCCTCCGGGAACTTGCACCAATACCGCCGGGACGGCCTCTTGCCCTCAATCCGCAGGCGTGACCAGCATGCAAAACTCCACGTTGCTGACCACGACATTTACCGGGATAGGAACGCTTACTTGCCCATTTGGAGCGGCCTACCCGTGCAAGACCATCTCGAACCCCCTGTTGCAGAACAACCTGATCTGGCAGAACCGCTCGTTCTACATCGGGGTGAACGGCCCCAGTGCGGGGCTTACTAACCAGCAGAACCAGGTCGCGCTGTTTGACGCCTTCACCTCCACTCCCGCGCCGGCGCAGACCGGTTTCGGCCAGTGCGTCGATGGCGGCACCACCGGCTTCCCCGCTGGCAGCTACTGGGACATCGGCGTCCGCGGCGACACGGGCCCGACAAACCACGGTATTGGCACGCTTAACCCGACGTATTCGCTGCTCACCAGCACCACAGGCTATTCCGCCACGAATCACACAGTGGCTCCCGGCTTCGTTGCTCAGTACTGCAACGGTGCCCGGGTGCCTCCAACGTGCACGGTGGGGGATGGGTGCGGCGGACCGAGTGGATACGGCACACCTCCGGGAGTTGTCGACGCGTCGGCACCGAATCCGGTCTTCAGCCTCACTCCAGCGGCGACGGTGGACGAAGGCAACAACTGGATCAACGTAAGCTGGGGTCCGCTCGCGCTGAGCGACGATTCGGTGGTAGGCGGGCCGAATAACAACTACGGTGGAGGGGCTCTGTTTGGCAATTACGCGCCGACAGCGTCCTTCGACAGCACCGCTGCGGCGATCCCGACATCGGAACCGAACTACACCTCTCCTCTGGTGCCCAAGTTGGACTTCTTCGGCAACCTGAGGCCGGAACCGGGTGACACCGCCAAGTTTGACCCAGGCGCGGTGGAGTTCGGATCTTCGGCTCCATCGGCAAAGCTCGCCGTCACCCCAACCCCGCTGGCCTTTGGCAACGTGGTTGTGAACACGACGAGCACGAAGACCCTGACACTGACTAACACGGGTACGGCAGCGGCAACCGGCATCAACGTTGCCTTCTCGTCGCCGCTGTTCACGCAGGCGGGCGGTACTTGCACCACAACCTTGGCGGCGCCTGTGGCTCCGGCTACATCCACCACCTGCACCATCATCGTGGCATTCACTCCAACCGCACCTGGTGCTGTGACCGGACAAACGGCGACCATCTTCGCCAACGTTCTTGTCACGAATTCGCCAGTGCCTCTCACTGGTACGGGCGTCGCGCCGGTGGTCGCTGCGACACTGACGCCGGCTACCTGGACCGTATCTCAGACCAGGAATTGCCCGGGTACGGGTCTTGGGGCTATTGCCTGCGGGCTTGATCCGTCTCAAGCGTTCACCCTGACCAACACCGGCAACGTAACGCTGACCGGCATCGCCCAGGGAGTTCTGGGCGGAACGGCCGCGAACGATGCCAACTACACCGTACTGCGGTTGCTCTCGACCTGCGGTCCGGCTACCGGAGGACAGCTGCTGGGTGACATAACCTTGGCTCCCGGCGGAACCTGCAACATACAGGTGCAATTCAAGCCTCTCACCGCCCAAGCGGCTGGACTCAAGTCAGCGACCATCTCGGTCACCGACGCGGCCGGTACGCAGACGTCAACCCTGAACGGAACGGCTCGATAATTACGGCAAACCAGCCGTAGGACGATGCTGCTCGCGGGAATCCGCGGGCAGCATCGCCGCTCAAATCGATTCAAATCCGGATGCAGTACAAAGTCGAGACGCAGTACAGTAAGTCATAGCCTGATACAGAGAGACGTTCAGGCAGCAGTCCTCTTTCTTCACGTACCAATTGGGGGAGTTATGTGCCTTAGGTTTTCAGTCACTCTGATTACGGGAACAGTCTTGGCTGTTTCCACGCTCGCTCACGCGAAAACCACACCCGCACCCGCAGTTATTAAGTCACCCGCCCCACCGGCCCTCCCGGTGAGCGCAATGGCACAAATTGAAGGGATCATTTCCTATTGTCAATCGGTTGATCCCCACTCGTCGGCGAAATACAAACAGTTGGGGGATCTGGTCCTGTCCGGGCAATCGTCGCAGCTGAAAAGCGACGATGAAAAAGGCGCAGCCTACCAGTCGGACCTGAGCGCGGTGCGTGCAGAGCTTGCCAAGATCGCGGTCAGTAAAGGGGTCAGCACTTGCAAGGCCGGGATTGCTGGTTTGTAACCGTAAGAGCTATCGCGGGCCGGCGAGGCCGTTCCTCTTCATCGAAACCTCGCGGCCCTCGAAGCGAAAACCGGCGCCCAGTGCGGCAAAACGGCGGACGCTCAAAGCCAAATGCTCGGCGGCGCTGGAATGGAAGCCGGAATACTGTAGAAGGAGTACCTTTCCCATGAAATATAGGAACATGTCTTGCATGTTTGTTCTGTCGGCCCTGGTCTTCGCGGGAGGCTTTCGTGGAGAGTCGGCGGAACCACCCCAATCGCCTGCTCCCGCCCCGTCAGCGACGCCAGTTCAACCTGTCGCGCCTGCTCAGCCCAGTGCCACCGGGCGGCCGGCGCCGGCTTGGCGAGGCGCTCAGGCGAATCGGCTTTCTGCCCGGGCGGAAACGTATTTCGAGGGGGCTTGGGGCGTCGGCGAACTTCGCGTCAAATCGGCAGAGTCGGGCGAGCTCATTCGATTTAATTATCGCGTGTTAGACCCCAGCAAAGCCAAAGCCCTCAACGATAAGAAGATAGAGCCTGAGTTGTATGATTCGCAGGCTGGAGTCAAGCTCACGGTTCCTCAAATGGAGAAGGTCGGAAAACTGCGCCAGGAGAGCACCCCAAAAGCAGGCATGACGTACTGGATGGCTTTTTCGAATCCCACGCTGGCGGTCAAACGCGGCCACCGAGTGGATGTGGTCATCGGCTCATTCCATGCAACCAACCTCGTCGTGGAGTGAGGGTTACCTGCGGCCTGTTTCGCCGTGGCGCTCGTTGAAGTTTCGGTGGGGCTGATTGGTGGAAACACCAATCGGCTCCTCCTATGCAATGCCGGTCGTATGTGGTTATGCGGACTCCTATGTAAATGACCATGGTTGCTGCGACTTCGAATCGGGATTCCTTTCGAATTCTTCCCAAAGATACTCAACGTAAATTCAAAGAAACTTCGCAGAGCCCAACCCGCCTGGATCACCTCTCCTTCGCCAACATACGAATAAACTATTTGCCGGCTCGTCGGGTATGCAGACGTGATTACCGGGACACCTTCAGTCCCTGGTTCTGGTTCATTTTTAGGGCGCGGGTCAATACCTGACTTCCGCCGAGCCTCGATCCGCCGATCAGGTGTCAACACAGACGTCAATCTAATGCCACAAGACCTATTGCGAAGGCGCTTGAGTCTTTTGCGCAGCCTGATCCGCCGCACGACGGGCGTGCATCCGGGTGCTTACCTGTTTCTTCTGCTCAGCCGTCAGCTCCTTGAAAATAAGGCCGTATTCAATGCGCGTGTAACCGGTGAGCATGGCGTCCTTCTGTTCCTGCGTCAGCTTGTCGTCTTTCAGAACCGCCGCTCGGCGTGACGTTATGTCCTGTCGTATCTTGCTGATCACTTCTTTCTGTACGTCGGTATAGGTCAATCCCGCAAAGGCTTCCGCGTATGGATCTGACGACGCTGAAGGCTGCAGCACCTGACGTGCAGTGCTCTGGGTAAGGGTCACCCCCGGTGCCGCCATCAAAATCATGAGGTGGGCTGCAATGGCCAGTGATTTCGCGACACAATTCTTCTTCATAAGCGACTCTTTTCAGAACGAATTCGGGGCGAACTTCCTGTCTTGCACCCCGGTAAAAGCAGCAATACCAAATCCTTGATGCTTTCCTTTTGTTCAAGGTCAAATGAGGCATAGATCGCATGACGAGCCCTATTCAACGTGAATCCCTTGAGTCGAGATTCCCGATCACGAATATGGAATTGCCATCTCCCGCCCTCTGCGTAATACCCAAGAGTACCTCCGGTGCAGTCTTGTCATCCGTACTGTACCTTAAGGGAATTTTGAAGGGATTTGGTGGGCCCACCAGGACTCGAACCTGGAACCAAAGCATTATGAGTGCTCTGCTCTAACCGATTGAGCTATGGGCCCTTATGGGCTATCCGCCGATCTGCGGAGTTGGCTAAATCTGGCTGGAATGTACCTCAGTCCTGTCGTGCTTTGTCATAGTATGAGTCAGCTGTTCTAACCATGGAGCTATAGGCCCGCGGCATACGCAAAAGCGACCTACCTTGCTGATCCTACGGTATCCATTGGTTTCGATCAAATCGATCGGTCGAGCCGGATCCGGGAAGTGAGGTCCTCGCTAAAAACCGGCAGCCGGCGCTGGAATTCTCCAAAGCCGCCTGCCCATCCGATCGGGCAGTTTCGCGAAATTGCCGATTACCAACCCGCCTTTGCTTTCTCCTGCCGTGACCAGAGGAACTCAACGAGCTGGTGAATATCTTCGTCGCTGAGCAGGCTCTTCCACGCAGGCATGTAGAGCGGCGGAGTGGGGCCGGAGGCGTTGTCCAGTGGAGGAGCGCGGCCGTTGCGGATGACCGCGATGATTTCGTCCTTGGTGTAGTCGTCAGACAGGTGCACGAGCGACGGAACCTGGCCGCCCTGGGCATTAGGATTGGCGAGGCCGCCCTCCAGTTCGGTACCGTGACACCCCGCGCATCCAAAGCGCGCGAAGTTCCGCTTCCCGGCTTCGATGGCTACATCCGCTTCGGTGAGTGGACGCACCTTGTGAGTGAGAATGGCCTGGGCGTCGTCGGGCGTCGCAATCGACATGTAGGTAACAAGGGCCTTGCGCGCGTTTGTCTCCAGATCGTATTCGGGCATGGTGCTTCCTGGGTACACGAGATCCGGATTGACGAGTTGTTCATCGAGCCATTCGAGCGAATGGCGCTTGGTGACGCCGAGAAGATCGGGTCCAGTTTTTGCGCCCACTCCGCCGACAGCGTGGCAAACGATGCAGTCTTTCTCAACAAAGAGCTGGCGGCCGTATGCGGCGCTTGGAATCAGTCGCACGCTGGAGTAGTAGCTGCCCATATCTTCGCTGGTGAGAGACAGCATGTAGTAAGAAAGGTCCTTGGCCTGCTCCTTAGTGAAGTGGTAATTGGGCATTGCCGAACCGGTAGAGACTGTCGTGGGCGCAAGAAAATGCCGCTCCAGCCAGTCGGGCGAGCGATGATTCGCCCCTTCTTCCGTCAGATCGGGGCCGATGCTGCCGCCAATGCCGTTCAGTTTGTGACAGCCGCGGCATCCCCTGGTTTCGAAAAGCCGGCGGCCCTCGGTGAGCTCAGGCACGTCGGGAACGTCGCCTTCCTTGTGGCATCGCCCGCAGGAAGCACGAATATAGTCGCCAGTCAGCAGGGGCGTTTGCCAGAACTCCACCTTGCCATGGGCGTCCTCTTTGGTGGTGGCCAGGCCCTGGCCACCATGACAGATGGTGCACCCGAATCGCGAAGGAATGTGCGGCCCCAGTCCCTCGTGATAACGGAAGGGCTCGGGTGCATTCTTCATGGTTGGGTCATCTACGCCGAGATGACAAGTGGTGCAACGATCCACCCGCTGCAAACCGGTGAGCATCACCTGGTGAATCTGCGGCGGCGTGGCTAGTACGGCGGCCTTGGTAACCGCATTGGGCTCGCCCTGCGCCTCAAGCTGGAAGAACTGGCGCTGGTAGGTCTTCCAAGAGGGCGTGTTGGCCTGCCAGATAGCGGCCATCAGGAGCACGAGCGAAGCGAGGCTCAGGAAAAAGAAGATCTGGGGCAGTCGGCGTCCCATCACTCGCCTCCCGCAACTACGTGGACCCACGGTGGAACGAATGCCCACCCGGGACCTCGGAAGAAAGTTCCTATCACGATCAACACCAGGTTCACCGCGACAAACGCTGTGAATAGCCAGATCGCCCATTTCCGGTCACCGGGCCGGCGGCTGGGATTGCGATCGAAGTATGGGATGGCGAGCAGCGCAAGCACCATGAGCGCCGGCGCTACCACGCCGCCAATCAGCGCGGAGTGGCTGACCAATTCCTGAAGCCCGAGAAAATACCAGGGCGCCTTGGCCGGATTCGGAGTCTTGGCCGGATTGGCGAGTTCTTCCAGCGGTGCGTGGAAGAACAGCGAGATAGCCATCACGCCGGTGACTGTAACCATTAATGCGATGGCTTCGCGGAAGAAGGCATAGGGATAAGAGAAGACGGCGTCTTCCTCTTCGTCCGGCTCGATGGTTTCAAAGATCGGCTTGCCTGTAACTACTTCCATCAGGCCATAGGTCTTGGTGGTTGAAGCCGCCACCGCTTTCAGTGCCAGCGCCGGTGCCGGGGCGCCGATCGTGACCAGTTCGCGTTCCGGTTCCTTCGGCTTGAGCTTCCACACCGGCCGCGAAAGTCCACCGTCTTTGCGAACCCGCCAGAAGTGCACGAGCGTAAACAGGATCAAAACAGCCGGCAGCACCGCGACGTGGAGGACATAGAAGCGCAGCAGCGCGCCTTCTCCTACGCCGTGTCCGCCGATAAGGAGTTCGCGCAGTTGGCCGCCCACAATCGGCGCATAACTGCCGATGTTAGTTCCTACAGTAATTGCCCAGTAAGCAAGCTGATCCCAGGGCAGAAGATAGCCGGTGAACGACAGCCCCAGAGTTAGCAGAAGAAGCATGACACCGATAACCCAGTTGAACTGGCGCGGCTTCTTGTAAGAACCAGTGAAGAAAACGCGGCACATATGAAGGAACACGCAGATAACCATGCCATGCGCGGACCAGCGATGCATCGCACGCAGGAATGGTCCGAGATACACGACGAATTCCAGATCCTTCATGTCCTGGTAGGCCTGCTGCGGGAACGGCCGGTAATAACACATCAAGGCGATTCCGGTAGTAACCAGGATCATGAAAAGAAAAAAAGAAATGAAGCCCAGGTAGAAGGTGTGCTTGAACTTGAGATGTTCTTTCTTCACCTTGGCCGGATGGATGTGCAGCCACACATTGAGAAAGACCAGTTCGGACTTTCCCTTGTCGGTGGAGAGCGGATCCCGCCGGACGATCGATTGCCAGATTTCGCGGATCACATTCATCGCTACACCATCAACCGATAACCGGAAGGTACGTTCTTGTCTTTATCCACGCGCAGCTGTCCGTCGCGCGCCATGGTCACTTCGTACCATTGCAGCGGCTTGGGCGCAGGTCCATGTAACACCGCTCCATCGGCGCCGAACACACTTCCGTGGCAGGGACAGTGGAAGCGCTGGTCGCTTTGGAAGTGCGCGACCGTGCAGCCCAGGTGGGAGCAAACGGCGCTGGCCACCGAGAAGCCTTTGTCGCGATCGCGGAATACAAAAATCTTTTCGTCGGGAAGAAAGGTCGGCGCTCCAAAGGCAAAATCAGCCGGGTTGCCGATTTTGAACGACTGAGGCGGCTCGTAATAGACACTCGGAACGAGGTATCGAACCACTGCGCCAAAACTCACCGCGACACCGGACACCAGTGCCGCGAATCCTGCTGCGCCCCAACCAAAAAAAGTTCGACGATTCATGCGTGCTCTCCTATTCGAAGACTTCCCTCTCTTGTCGTTCGAGCGATTCCATCGTGATTGCGCCGGTAGGACACCGATCGGCGCAGAGTCCGCAGCGGATGCATTTGTCTTCGTTCTTGATGATGGCGCCGCCCTGGCCCGCTTGCAGTTGCGCGGCCGGCACGCCGTAACGGCTTTGAATCAGCGCGTCGTAGCGTGCATCCCCGCTGACCTGCACCAGGTCGACAAGACGCAGGCAATTCTCGGGGCATACATCTACACAACCCGCGCAAAGAATGCACTTGGCGCCATCGAAGATCGTATTCACCTGGCACTTGAGGCAACGGAGTCCCTCGGCGCGGCCTTGCTCTTCATGAAAGCCCAGTTCCACTTCTGCGATCCCGATGCGGCGATTGGCTGGCAGCGTGGGCATCTGTTGCCGAGGCGTCGTCAGGAAGCCTTTCGGCATCTTCCAATCCGGCCAGATGCGAAAGCGGCTCTTCACCGTCTTCTCCGTCTTGCCGCTCAGGTAAAGGTGAATGGAGCGCGCGGAGCGATGGCCGTTGGCGACAGCCTCGACCAAAATGCGCGCACCGAAAGCCACATCGCCGCCGGCGAAAACACCCGGAGCCGTGGTACTGAGGTTCTCGTCGATCTTGAGAATCCCGCGCGGAGTAACTTGAACGCCATCGTCGCTGTCGAGGAAGGAAAGGTCGGCCTGTTGACCAATGGCGAGAATCACACTGTCGCAGGGGATGATCTTTTCCTCATCACTGAAGGCAGGGTTAAAGCGGCCGTTCTCGTCGAAGACCGAAACGCAGCGGCGGACCTTCAATCCGGTAACCCGGCCGTTTTCGCCGACCACTTCCTTGGGGCCCCATCCGTTGTCCACTACGATGCCTTCGTGCTCAGCCTCTTCCACTTCGCCTTTCCACGCCGGCATCTGGGCGCGCGACTCAAGGCTCACCATGTTCACTTCGTCGGCGCCGGACCGCATGGCGACGCGCGCCGCGTCCAAGGCAGGCTGAAGGCTCTTCTCTTCCTCATCGGAAACGCCAAATTCGACCGCCTCGTGCACCAGCCGGACCGCGGCCCGCGCTACGTCGATGGCGACATTGCCGCCCCCAACCACTGCCACCCGCTTACCGAGTTCGATCTCGAATCCAAGATTTACATTAATCAGGAAATCAATGCCGTTAAACACGCCGGCGAAGTGCGCGCCGGGAATGTTAAGGTCGCGCCCTTTGTTCAGCCCGGTGGCCAGCAGCACCGCATCGAACTTGGAACGTAAGTCGGCGAAAGAAATGTCGCGACCGATGGTCGTGCGCGTATGCAGCGTGACACCCATCGACAGAATGCTGTCGACTTCCATCTTGATGATTTCGCGCGGTAGGCGGAATTGCGGAATGCCGAGATAGAGCATGCCGCCCGGTACGGGCGCCGACTCGAAGACTTCAACGGTGTAGCCCAGCAGCGCGAGGTCGTGCGCGCAGGTCAGGCCGCACACGCCCGCGCCCACGATCGCAATACGCTTGTTGCGTCGAGCAGCCGGGATAAGGCCCTTGCGGGCTGGATCGTGCCCGGTCCCGAGATTGTGCCGGTCGGTTGCATAGCGCTTCAGCGCACAGATGGCGATGGGCTCGTCGATCTTGCCGCGGCGGCAGTTGTCTTCGCAGGGATGAGCGCAAATGCGGCCGAGCACATAGGCAAAAGGGTTGGGGGCCCGCGCCAGGAGGTACGCTTCTTCATCCCGCGAGATCCCGATGGCCTGAACGTATCGCCCGCACTCGGTGTGAATCGGGCAGGCGTTCTGGCAGGGAATATTCTTGTCGAAATACTCCCGGTCCGGAATGGTGATGGAGTAGCTCATGCAGCTCCGCTGTAAGCAACTTTAGTTAGTGGCGGGAGATACCCCGGCGAACGGTAGTCTCGTCCGCCGGGGGCTCAAAGAGAAGCCGGCTTATAAAATAGTAGATCGTTAGTGCTGCTGTGCCTTCAGCTTCTCGATTTCCTCGTCGGAAAGCGATTTGGAGAACGCCGAAGGATTCTTATCCTTGCGCGTGTCCTGGTCATAGGCGAGAAATTCGTAGATATTCTTTCCCTGGCTGTCGCTGATTCCGGAGTTAGGCTTGTGCATCATGCGCTTTACATACCGCTCCCATTCCGGCTTCGTCATGGTGGTGTTGATCGGCCGGGCGATGGTGTGGCATTTAGCGCACTTATCGACAAATAACTTGTAGTTCTTCTGCTGTTCGGCGGGATAAGTGGAAACGTTGACGGTTGCAGGGCCCTTATCCTGCGGGAGGGTTACATTGCTGCTCTGCGCGGCCATAAACATTGGCGCGGTCATCATTGCAAGTGCGAAAAATCGAATAACCTTGTTCATCCTAGCTTCTCCTTACCACGAGAACCGAAAATCAAGTTTGAGTAATTTGTCCGTTGTGCCCAGTAGCGCCACCGGGTCAACATCATGCTCCTGGTTGTAGGAGATGCGAGCGATGACGTTGCCCATCTCGGTAAGCCCACGCTCGGCCCCGATTCCCCAGGCCCGCGTGTGCACGGTTGGCTGCCCGGGGATGGTGGCGGTGCCCCGATCGACCCGCGCCATGATGACGGTGCCCGTTTTCAGGTAATAGTCGGCCTCGCCGCGATAAGTGTTCTGAGTGTAATTCTTTAACGGATCGGCCTGCTCGGTCTTCCAGTCGTCCTGCCCATGAATATAGCCGCCCAGGATGTCCAACTTATCGAAGAATAGATAGTTGCCGAATACTCCCGCTCGCGTGAACACCGGTCGATAAGTAAACTCATTGTCGGCGCCCGCATTCTGCACCTGGTCTTTCGAACCCCGATACATGATTGCCGTAACGCCGCCGTCGGGACCGAACCAATAGTCCGCATCGACCCATACATCCTTGGAGTTCTTGGTCGAAGCATTCAGGATTGCGCTGCCGTCTGCAGCAAGACCATTGGTGACCTTGGCCGAAACCGCAAACACATTCTTGAAGTAGTTCGAAGCCCAGGTGTAGCCGACGTCCACGCCAACCGGTGCCTGGTCGAGCGTGAAGCCGATGGGATCTGTCTGTGTGAGCGTGAAAGCGGGGTCGGGGAACAGGTTATAGAACATGGCTGCCCGCGTTCCCTCGCCTTCCTGCATGTGAATCTGGCCACCCTTGATGAACATGCTGCTGTTGGCGCGCCCGGCGGTATAGACGCCGAAGCCTTGTTCCAGGCCGTTGCTTCCGTCCTGGTACATCTCGTAATGGCCGAAGTAAGAGAAGCCGGTGTCGGGAACTGCGCCGGCAACGAAGAACGCCGCTTCATCCAGGTTGAAGCTGGAAGTCGTGGAAGTGGCCTGGGGCGGGGTACTTCCCGTATCCGCAATATTCTTATCTTCCGTTACGCTTCCCTGGAGAAGAATTGCGAAGGAGTTGGCGAGACTGAACTTTGTATTCTTGTCTAACTCAGTGATCTTGGGCGCGGCTTTGGTCCCGTCCATCTCGTCCGGGGGCATGCGGTAGCCAAGGCGCTTGAACATATAGCCGTTCTTGTTGAGCGCCGGGGGAACAGTGTGGCATTGGTAGCACTTCACCCCATATTTGCGGGCGAATGCGGGAATGGCGCGGGACGGTATCGGCAGAAGGAGGGTAATAAACAAGACCCACAACACTGCCCTTACAGAAGATGTCCAGACTCTCATATGGGGGGCTCCTGAGTATTGCTAGAGCATGCACCTCGCCAAAGCCCCGCAGAGTGCTATCAATCACATACAAGGAACCATTTCGGTGTCTGGGGAATCTACTCCACGCTTTCGGCCGCGGATTGGGGAATGGATTCCCCAACTGACAGTTCGCGGTCTCGTTTCAGCAGCGAGTAAAAGGTCTTGCGGTCCACCCCGGCTTCTCTCGCGGCCGCGCTGATATTCCCTCCGCAACGTGCCAGCACCGAGTTCGCATAGGCGGATTCAAAGTCCGCGAGGTAGCGATCGCGCGCATCTTTCCACGGCAGGGAAGACAGATCGACGGCGGCATCGACGCTCGGAAAATCTTCTTCGATATTCTTCGGCTCCATCACGCCATCGGGATGCAGCGCGGTGAGCCGCTCCATCACGTTCTTAAGCTGGCGAACGTTCCCGGGCCAGCGCTGGCGAAGCAAAGCCTCATAGAATTGCGGCGTGCCGGAAAGACTCTTGCCGTAACGCCGCGAGAACCGCTCCAGAAAGAATCGTGCCAGGTGCTGGATGTCTTCGGGCCGTTCTCGAAGCGGCGGCAGTTTCACCGTTACCACACCGAGCCGGTAGTAAAGTTCCTCGCGGAAGGTTCCGGATTTGATCTTGGCTTGCAGATCCTGATTGGTGGCGCACACGATGCGACAGTCCACCCGCACCAGCGCCAATCCGCCCACGCGGCGCACGGCGCGCTCTTCAACAAATCGGAACAGCCGCGTTTGCAACTCCACGCTAAGGTCGCCGATCTCGTCGAGAAACAGGGTGCCTCCATCCGCCGACTCGATCAGTCCCTTCTTCATGCGCTCAGCGCCCGTAAACGCCCCGCGCTCGTAACCGAACAATTCGCTCTCGATGAGGGAACCGGGCATGGCGCTGCACTCGACCGGCACGAATGGCCCATCGTTGCGGCGGCTCAGGTCGTGGATCAGGCGGGCAGTAACCTCTTTGCCGGTCCCGCTCTCGCCGAGAATCATGACGGTCGCATCGGTGGGTGCGGCGCGACGGCACTTCTCCATTTGGTCGAGCATGGCTGGGCTGCGGCTTTGCGCGGCATCCGTTTCGCCCAGGGATTCGAGACGCCCTTTCAGCCGCGTCACTTCGCGCTCCAGCGAGGTATGCGACAGGGCGCGGTTTACCACCAGTAAAAGATCGTCGCGCTTGAATGGCTTTTGCAGATAATCGAACGCGCCGTTGCGCATCGCGAGCACCGCGCCTTCCACCGATCCATACGCGGTGAGAAAAACGATGGGCAGACTGGGACGCGCCTGGTGCAGCCGCGCGAAAACCTCTTCTCCCGACATCCCCGGCATGCGCACATCAAGCAGGACCAGGTCGGGAGGTTTCGCCAGAGCCTCGGCGAGGCCCTTCGTCGGATCGACGAATTCCACCACGGTGACGCCGGGTATCCGCAGCATCCGCTGAATGTTCTCGCCCAGCGCGGGTTCGTCGTCGATGACGAATATCCGGCTCATTGCGATGTTCCTCCGGCGAACCAGTGGTACGGCTGGCCCCGGGTGAATCTTGCGAGAGGCAGTTCGATAACGAAGCTCGCGCCCCCTCCGTCTCTGGTCGCGTATCGGATGCGGCCATCATACATATCCAACAGGCTGGCCGCCAAAAACAGGCCGAGACCCAGACGTTCGCGGCCGCTGCTCTGCGTGACGAATGGTTCGAACAAATGCGCACGGATTGCCTCGGGCACGCCGGGACCGTTGTCTTCGATGCGAAGCACCACCTTTGCGCCCGCCGTGCGATACGGCTCTAGTCGCACCCGGATCATGCCCTGATCCCTGCCCTCAAGAGCCTTAAGGGCGTTGCTCAGAAGGCCACGGACCACTTCTCCAATGACATGCTCTGGGACATCCACGCGGGGCGCCTCCTCGATTTCTTCGAGCAGGGATACATGCTCAGCCCTTGCGGATGGAAGGAAAGCGGCTACGGCTTCGGAGAGCGCCTGCTTTGGGTCAGAGGCATCGAAGACCTCGCCGCCGCGTTCTCTTCGCAAGGCCTGCAGGAGCGTACTGGCAATTTGTCCCATGTAGCGCGTTTCCTTCAACATCTCCTCGATATCCGCACACAGGGCCGAGTCGATCTTTCTTTCCTCGAGCAGCACTTCCAGGCGTCCGGCAACAATAGCAAGCGGATTGTTGAATTCGTGCATAAATCCGGCGGTGAACTGACCGAGAAGCGTGAGTTGGTGAGACAAGCGCGCCTGTGTATCGGCGGCCTGCAATTCCTCCCGCAACCGCCCAGTGCGGAACCGTACCGTTTCCAGTTGCAGCTTGAGTTGCGCACTTGATTCCTCCGCCTTCGCTATGTGGCCTAGCAGGCGGATTCGCTGCGAACGCACAAACAGGAGCGCCGGAAGAGGCGCCAGCAGGGTGGCGCAAATGGAAAGGACCGTGATCCGTGTTCCTGAGCCGGGGTCCAGCCGGAGTGCAATTCCCAAGAACGGCAGGATCCACGCTCCACTTATCCAGAGCGCAACCCGGTGCGGCCGCTCTCCCGAATCGGCTACCTTCCCTTTGTCTGGATTGGCTTGCATAGCACACCAGTTTAATTTGCCGCGCCCAGGGTCCGGCCGGCCGCACCTCATCGCCTCGTGAACTGACAGGACAGCGCCTTGTCTGCCATGGAACAGCCAAGGAAGTCGCTTCTCGAGCCGATGGAGGCCATTTGTCGCGAGTTTGTCATTCCTTTGTCACGTTCAACTCAATGCATTCTTTCGAACCTATAATCCGGACCTGACGGCCTCATCTCGCACTCCCCAAAATCAAGCTCGATTTGGCCGCAAAGGATCGGAGGAAAAAAATGACACTCAGGCAAAGGTTTGGATTCTCCATAAAGTTCCTTCTAGTGATTGCAGTTGTGGTCACGTGCGGTGCAAGGGCGCACCGGTTGAAAGCGCAATCCGTAGAGCGCGGCCACATTCTCATTGCCGATCAGTTCAACAACCGGGTAATTGAAGTGGATCCCGCTACGCACCGCGTGGTGTGGACGTTTGGCGATGGTTCCGACGTCGCCGGCCCGCACAGCGTGGTTGGCGTCAACGACGTCGAGCGCATCGGACCGGTGACTCTCATCTCCGGCACGGGGATTCCGCCCAGCGATCCTCCGTTGCCCGGCTGTTCCGATTCCGTCAACGGATGCCCCGACAACCGCGTATTTCTTGTGGACATGGCAGGCAGAATTCTGTGGCAGTACGGCCAGGCCGGGGTCACAGGCTCGGGCGACAATCAACTGAATACTCCCGTGCAGGCAGCCTTTCTGTCGGGTTTTCCGGGCCATCCCGGATTTCATGTGATCATCGCGGACCAGGGCAACCAGCGCATCATCACGGTGAACGTATTGACCGGGAATATTGTCTGGCAATATGGCACGACGGGAGTTGCGGGAAATGGCCCGAACCAGCTCAACAATCCAAACAGCGCGGAAGTGCTGGAGAACGGCAACATCCTGATCGCCGATGAGAGCAACAACCGCGTCATCGAAATCACTCCGGCCGGGAGCATTGTAAAGACCTTCACTATCGGCGGATCGCTCAATGGCGCGGCGTTCGCCAGCCGTCTGCCAAACGGGCACACTCTGATTTCCGACGCGGGCAACAATCGCATCGTCGAAGTGGACTCGACCGATCACATCGTTTGGCAATACGTGACGAGCATGGGGGCAAACAGCAATCCCAGCCCGCAGCCCACGCGCGGCATCCGGCTGAGGAACGGAAACACGCTGATCAGCGATCAGTTCAACAATCGCGTAATTGAAGTAACGCCGGGCGGCCGGATCGTTTTCCAACAAGGCAAAACCAATGTGATGGGGAATGGATTCAACCGCCTCAATGGACCCTATGACGCCAAGCAGATTGGTGATTTCACCGGGCTCACCCCGCCGCTTGACTTCGATTGGGATAAGGACGACCACTAGGTTTCTGACCGCCCGATGTCGCACCTTCCGGTTTGTGCCATCCTAGCCTTGCGACAGAACAAGTCGCAAGGATGGGAGCACGGGATATAGCGCATAAACAAGCGGTCAGATACCTGATATGAATGACCATTTCAATTGCCGCAATGTTGCCGTTGCCTTTTCCGTTTGTCAAGCACAGAGCCGGCAGGGGTCGGGACAGGTTTGAGCGACGATTGATCAGTCTGATATTCGCGGGTCGAGATCGCATAATCATGATCCCTGGGGAAATTTGCCGCTGACTCAGGTCGCGAGTCCGGCTGAGCCTGTCGCATAGGTCCCTCGAGGATATTCTCTCTCCTTGTCTGATCTGTTGCATGGAATCGAGGGAAATGGCGGGACTGACGAATACGGTCTGTAGGTGATGATAGGGTTGCGGCGGGAATCGCTTCGCCCGGTCGCTTGTCTGCTCGGCTGAGGCGTTAGAGCGCTGCGATACGGGATGCGGCATATCGCCGCGACCTGGCCCACTTGTTCCATGTAGTTCCATGAAAATCCCCGCGAACATCGACGCCTTCCTGAGCCGCGGGAATGGAAAACGTTAGTGTCCCAATCCGGGACAATACCTTTAATATTTCGTCCTCTCCATGTAGAATTGGCTTCATCGCCCTCGAACATCAATGGTGCCACTCTTTACCTTGGCGTCTCTCGCCATGAAACCGATGCACCGTTATAAGGCATGGCAAAAATGTACTGCGGTTCCATCTGAAAGGGACCACTCTCTAAATTCGAGGTGAACATGTCGTCCTGGTATTTTCCTTTTAATATGACGGGGTCCGAGCCGTGGATCTGGTCGGCAGTTTGTATCGTTGTAGTCGCGTTTCTGTTGCGCCCCAAGCGCAGGAACTAACAATCGGCGGAAGAAATCCGGCGGCGAAGTGTAGGGGCTTTATAGCCCGTATATCAACCTCAGCCGGATGAATGAGGCTTCAGTGTGTACCAGCCTGTGGACCGCTTTTTTACGTACCAACTTCCGTGCCCAATCTTTGCGACTTTTTTCTGTCGCAAGGGTGGGAATGGCACAAATCTGAAGGTTCGAGATTATGCCGCCCGAGGCCTAAAGAATGTATCGGCTCAGATCGTTGTCGCGCACAATCGCCGCGACCATCTGCTTCACGTAGGCATCGGTGATCAGGAAGACCTTTTCCGGCCCGGTTTTCGTCATACGCTCGGAATATGGAAGCGGATTCGATGCGTCCTTCTGAATCGACTCCGGCACGGTACCGCTCTGGGCGTCATCGCCTGTGCGCCGCGCGATGTCCGGCGCCAGGAAGCTAACATCTTCCAGCACCCGTTCCATGATGGTGTGCAGCCGCCGCGCCCCGATGTTCTCGGTAGTCTCGTTCACCCGGAACGCAAACTCCGCCATCTCCCGCAGCGCCTCGGGTGAGAACTCCAGCCGCACTCCTTCCGTCTCCAGCAGCGCCGAGTATTGCTTGGTAAGCGACGCCTTCGGTTCGGTAAGAATGCGCAGGAAATCCTCCACAGTAAGCGACTGTAACTCGACGCGAATCGGAAAACGTCCTTGTAGCTCGGGAATGAGATCGCTCGGCTTCGAAACATGAAACGCGCCCGCCGCGATAAACAGGATATGGTCGGTCCGCACCATGCCGTAGCGCGTGTTCACCGTGGTCCCTTCCACGATCGGAAGAATGTCGCGTTGTACGCCTTCACGCGAAACATCCGGCCCGTGCCCGCCTTCGCGCCCCGCGATCTTGTCGATTTCGTCGAGGAACACGATGCCGCTTGACTCCACGCGCTCCACCGCCGCGCGGTTCACGCTGTCCATATCGATGAGCCGGCCTTCTTCTTCCTGCACCAGATAGTCGAACGCGTCCGAGACTTTCAGCTTGCGCTTTTTCGTGCCCCCGCCAAAGATATTGGGCAGCATATCCTTGAGGTTCATCTCCATGTCCTCAAGGTTCTGGTTGGAGATGATGCCGAACTGCGGCGTATTCCGCTCGCGCACATCGATCTCCACCATGCGATCGTCAAGCTTGCCTTCGCGGAACTGCTGCCGCAGCTTTTCGCGCGAGCGCTGGTGGCTGTCGTTGCCGCTGGGAAGCGCGTGCTGCCCGTCCTGGTGACTGGGTGTCGTGGGAGGCGCCGGCAGCAGCACGTCGAGCAGCCGTTCTTCGGCATTCATCTCGGCCTTGTCTTCCACTTCCTCCAGGCGCTCTTCGCGCACCATGTCGATGGAGATCTCGACCAGGTCGCGCACAATCGATTCCACATCGCGGCCCACGTACCCTACTTCAGTAAACTTCGAGGCTTCCACCTTCAGGAACGGCGAATTGGTCAGCTTCGCCAGCCGCCGCGCAATCTCCGTCTTGCCCACCCCCGTCGGCCCGATCATGATGATGTTCTTGGGCATGATGTCGTCGGCGATGTCCGGCGGAAGCTTCTGCCGGCGCTGGCGGTTGCGTAGCGCAATGGCTACCGCGCGCTTGGCGGCCCGCTGGCCCACCACGTGCTTGTCCAGCTCCGCGACAATCTCGCGCGGCGTCAGTTCGTCCAGCGCTAGATCCTGTTCTTCTGCCGATGCGGGTAGATAAATAGCCATGTCAGGTGGACGCGGGGCCCTCGGACTCCGTTAGCCCTTCAACTCCTCGATCGTGATGCGATCGTTTGTATAGATGCAGATATCTCCGGCAATCTTCATCGCTTTTTTGGCAATCTCCAAAGCGCCAAGGTCGGTGTTTTCGAGGAGCGCGCGCGCCGCCGCCGTGGCGTAGCTCCCTCCCGACCCGATTGCCGCGATCGGCTCGTCCGGGTCGATCACGTCACCCGATCCGGAGAGCAGAAACGTCTGCCCCTTGTCGGCCACCACCAGCAGGGCTTCGAGGTTTCGCAGCATCTTATCGGTGCGCCAGTCCTTCGCCAGCTCCACCGCCGCGCGGTTCAGATTTCCGGCATACTGTTCGAGCTTGGTCTCAAAGCGCTGGAACAGGTTGAAGGCATCCGCCGTAGAGCCGGCAAACCCCGCCAGGATCTTGTCCTGGTAGAGCCGGCGAATCTTTTTAGCCGAGTGCTTCAGCACGTGATCCTGCAGCGTCACCTGCCCATCGGCCGCCATGACCACCTGCCCATTGCGGCGCACACAAATCACGGTTGTCGAGCGTATGCGTCTTCGTTCGCGCTGTCCCTTGCCAGAATTCATGCCAAAACCCAGAGATTCCAGTCGAGTATAGCGCAGCGCCCCCACCTCAACTTGCCCAATGGCACGGCCCTTCGCCCTTCCCGGTTCGCCCGAATTGCTCGTGAGCGCCACCACAACGCCGCGACTTGTTCTGCGCTATCCTTGACTTGGGAACACTCGGCCATACATGCCCTTCCACGCCATCAGAGTTATCGAGATTGCCGCCGGCGCGGTTGTGGTCGCCGGCCTCGGTGCCGCTGGAGCCTGGTGGGTCCTGCGCAAGCGCCCCTCCGCCGAGGAACTCGAAGTCACTCGCCGCCAGCTTCTTACACAATCCGGGCGTCTCGTTGACGGCACCCTCCTCGAAGTCTGTGAAGTCCCCTCCGAAGGCCGGGTCCTCACCATGCTCCTTTACGAATACCGCATCGGCGGCGTCGACTACGAATGCACCCAGGACGTAACCACCATGCAGGACGTGGTCGACGTCCCAGCCGTTCGCGCCGGCTTTCCCTGCTCGGTGCGCTACCAGCCCGGAAACCCCCAGAACAGCATCGTCATCTCGGAAAAGTGGTCCGGCCTGCGCGCCAGCCTCCCGGTCCTGCCCGCCTATGATCGCCGCGCGTTCGACCGCCGCTCTCTCAACTGACGACACCCATACCAGCCCCCGATTACACTAGAGACATGCATGTCCACGCCGCGCCCGCTCACCCATCAGGCAACGGCGCACCCCGGAACTCCTCCAACAACCGCACCCAATCCGTACTTCGCTTCTCCCTTATTGCCACCCTGGCCTATGTCGCCATTACCTTTGTCGCCGGCCTCCGCGCCCATTCCCTCGCCCTGCTTTCAGAATCGGGCCACAACGTCTCCGACTTCCTCGCCCTCCTGCTCAGCTTCGCCGCCGTCCACCTCCAGATGCGCCCCGCCGACGACTCCAGGACCTTCGGCTACCAGCGCATGGGTGTGCTTGCCGCGTTCGTCAACGCCGGCACCCTCATTCTCATCGCTCTCTGGATCGGTTTCGAAGCCGTGCATCGCCTCTATGCCCCCGTCACAGTCCAGCCTCGCCTGATGATGTACGTGGCGGCGGCCGGCGTGCTGATGAACGGCGTCATCGCCGGCCTGCTCTGGGGCGTGGCCCGCGACGTCAACCTGCGCTCCGCCTTCATCCACATGGCCGGCGACACCCTCTCCACTGCCGCTGTCATCGCCGGCGGCGCCGGCATCCTCATCACCGGCCACAACTGGATCGACCCCGTTCTTTCCCTCGTCATCGCCGCGCTCATCTTGTGGTCGTCCATCGGCATCGTCCGCGAAACCCTCAACATCCTTCTTGAAGGCACCCCCCGAGGTATCGACCTCAACCACATCCGCTCTGACATGCAGGCCGTCCCCGGCGTCCTCAACGTCCACGACCTTCACATCTGGTGTCTCGGCTCCCAGTCCCGCGCCCTTGCCTGCCACGTCACTATCGAAGACATCCCGCCGTCCGAGAGCGCCTCCATCCTTGTGAAGCTCAACCACGTCCTCAAAGACCACTTCAATATCTGCCACTCGACCATTCAGTTCGAACACGAGAACTGCACCATCACCGAGGGCTGTGTCGTCCCCATTGAGCAGATGTCTGCCGCCCCCGACCCCGCCCACCACGGACACGCGCACTGAAGCGGCAGTTCGCAGTTTTTAGTCCATAGTTCTTAGTTCATAGTTCACAGAGCGTTAGTCTTCAGCGCAACCCCCTTGGCGTGCAACAGATCGACCGAAGCGAACTGATCACTGAAAACTGACAACTGACAGCTGAGAACTGTGAACTAAGAACTGTAAACTGTCTCTATGGAAGAGTTCAGCCGTATTCAGCGCCTGCCCCCCTATGTCTTCAACATCACCGGGGAGATGAAGGTCTCCGCGCGCCGGCGCGGCGAAGACATCATCGACTTCGGCATGGGCAACCCCGACGGTGCCACGCCCAGGCACATCGTCGACAAGCTCGTTGAAGCGGCGCAGAAGCCGGTCACGCATCGCTACTCGGTCTCCCGCGGCCTGCCCCGCCTCCGCCGCGCCATTTGCAACTGGTACAAGTCGCGCTACGACGTTCAGCTCGACCCCGACACCGAGTCCATTGTCACCATTGGATCGAAGGAAGGCATCGCCCACCTCTGCCTCGCCATCCTCGACTCGCGCGACACCGTGCTGGTCCCCAACCCCAGCTACCCCATTCACATCTACGGCCCCGTCATCGCCGGCGCCCACGTGGTCAGCGTGCCCATCGTCCAGCCGGAAAAGTTCCTGGCCGAGCTCGAAGACCTTATCCCCCGCATGACGCCCAGGCCGAAGGCCTTGATCGTCAACTTCCCCTCGAACCCCACCACCCAGTGCGTCGAGCTTCCCTTCCTTGCCCGGCTCGTCGAGCTCGCCCGCCAGTACGGGTTCCACCTCATCCACGACCTCGCCTACGCCGACATTGCCTTCGACGGCTACAAGCCGCCCAGCGTGTTGCAGGTCCCCGGCGCCAAAGACGTCGCCGTCGAGTTCTTTACTCTCTCGAAGAGCTACAACATGCCCGGCTGGCGCGTCGGATTTATGGTCGGCAACCCGGTTCTGGTCAACGCCCTCGCCCGCCTCAAGAGCTATTTTGACTACGGTACTTTCACGCCCATTCAAGTGGCGTCGATCCTCGCCCTCGAAGGCCCGCAGGACTGCGTCGCCGAAATCTGCTGCACCTACCGCAACCGCCGCAACGTGCTGGTTGAAGGATTGAACAAGTTAGGCTGGCAAGTCTCCTTGCCCAAGGCCACCATGTTTGTCTGGGCCCAGATCCCCGAGCAATACCGCCACTTAGGCTCCCTCGAATTCTCCAAACGCCTGCTGACTG
This sequence comes from uncultured Acidobacteriota bacterium, assembly GCA_963730805.1. Taxonomy (GTDB): domain Bacteria; phylum Acidobacteriota; class Terriglobia; order Terriglobales; family Acidobacteriaceae; genus Telmatobacter. Next base: position 653,783 of record CAVSTL010000007.1, read on the forward strand.
ACGCCAAGGTCGCTGTAAGCCCCGGCGTCGGCTTCGGCGACTACGGCGACACCCACGTGCGGTTCAGCCTGATCGAAAACGAAGAACGCACCCGCCAGGCCCTGCGCGGGATTAAGCAGATGTTCGCCAAAAGTCCAGCCCCGAAGGGCCTCGTCCCCGCCTAAGTCAAGCTCTCCATTCAGTTGATTCAGTTCAAACTGGGTGCCCCAGGTCTCGCTTCTTAGACCTGGGAGTACCGCAGGGCTAATGAGCATCCCGGCAGGCCGCCTCAAATTCTTCAAAGCTCGACCACCGCAATGTGACCGTCGCGTTATCAATCAGCAATCCGGACTTGAAGGAAATCCCCTGCTCGCCCGGCCGGTCCAGCACCAGTTCCTGGCCGTGCCACGATCCCGCCACATCAAAAAAGCCCCGCCGTTGCGGATTGATGGCGAATGCTTTCTTCCGCTCCAGCAGCCGGAAGTCGAGCAGGCTATCGTCGGAGCTCGCATAGCCGCCGTACATCGTCCCGCTCACGTCCATCTGCTGAATGGTCCCCGGCGCGATGCAAGCCAGCCGGTGCCCTTGAGGTGCGCACTGACCAGCTTGCCCTCGCGTCGCCCGCCGCCATGAATACCCTGGGGCCGACCCGGGAAAAAGCCCAAATAGACCGGGTACGTCTTTCCGTCCTTGGACAAAACCGTGCCGGAGCCATGCCAATAAAGCAGGGGCGTTGACCGGCCCCCAATGTGGAGTGCCCACGGATTGAGGGCTGCCGTCAAAACCCAGACAAAAATGCCGCCGGCCAGCAGCACCAGCGCCACCTTGGTCAGGCAACCAACCAGGCAACCACTTGATCCCCGCATGTGTTGGCTTCCCGAAATCCCGGCGCCCTATTCCCAGACGTCGATGTCAAATCCAAACTTCTGCAAAATCCTGTAGGCCGCGGCCGATGTGAATTCGATGGAGGGTCGTCCCGTGGCCAGGGCCACCACCTGCCGCGTGGGGTATTCAAGCTTGCCAATGGTCACAGAGTATCGCTGAACCCGGGCTGGAGGTACGTTCTTGACTGCTCGGATGAAGTCTTCCCTGGTCAGCTCGTAGCGCTTGGCCCGATGAACAAATTGCATCTTCTTTCCCATCCCAGCCCCCTGCGGAGATTTCCACGGCACCACATTATCATCTTTCTTCTCTTCTTCATCACCATCATTACTGCTTGCGGACGGATGCCGGCACCGGAAAGAACATCCGCCTGGACCTCGGCCGATGCCGGCGGGCTTCCTATCATGCCAGGCCTGGTTCGCTATGACGAAGTCGCAGCCGGCGCCATCAACCACGCTCTTCGCTTCACCCTGTCGCAAACCAGGAGCGACGCCGCCGGATCCAATTTCGAAGTTGTGCAGATGACGCCGACGTGGCCCGGCTACGAATTCGCCACCGCCCCCAAGGGATCCGCTCCGGTGATCATCAGCTTCACCTCGTCGGCTACACCGTGACCAAGGGAACGCAGATCACTCTCACCTGGAACATCAGCAGAGACTCGTATGTATTTATCGATAAGTTAGGCGGCATGCACGGAACCAGCACAACCACCGCACCCGCCGCAACCACGACTTACACTCTCTACGCGACCAATCAATACAGAAGATCCAAGAAAAGCGTAAACGATAACCGTGCACTAGAAACCCGGGATTCCCAGGTCTGGGGTCGAGGGCTCATTTTTGGGACTTGGGAATCCACTTCAGCATATCCGTGGCAATTGTTCCCCGATTTGCAGCGGGATTACGCGGTTAGCGCCCATCTGAGTTCGCGCGACCAGCATTCCCTTGTGCTCGGCGGTGGCATGGCCGATACGCGCCGCATCGCGGCCCAGCGGGTGCGCGCGCAATACCTCAAGCACCCGCTCCGCCGCGTCAGGAGCGACAAAGAAAACGCATTTGCCTTCGTTGGCAACATAGACGGGATCAAGCCCGAGCAACTCGCACGCCGACTGCACCTCGGTCCGCACCGGCATGGCGCGTTCATCAATGGCCACGCCGATCTTGGAAGACGCCGCAATTTCATTGAGCGTCGAAGCCATGCCGCCGCGCGTCGGATCGCGCATCGCGTGCACGGCCATTCCCGCCGCATCCAGCACGTCCGCAATCATCCCGTTCAGCGCCGCGCAGTCAGAGCGGATCTGGCTTTCGAACTCGAGCCCCTCGCGCACGCTCATGATCGCCATGCCGTGGTCGCCGATAGTCCCTGAAACAAGAATCGCGTCGCCTGGTTTCGCGCGATGCGGGCCCACGCTGATGTCCTGCCGGAGCAGGCCGACGCCCGCCGTGTTGATGTAGCACCCGTCGCCGTGACCGCGCTCTACTACTTTGGTGTCACCGGTAACGATCTGCACCCCCGCCGTGGCCGCGGCATCGGCCATGGCCTGCACAATGGCGGCAAGCTGGTTCAGCGGAAACCCTTCTTCGAGAATGAAACTGGCGCTCAGGAATTTGGGAACGGCGCCGGAGACGGCGAGATCGTTCACCGTGCCATTCACGGCCAGTGCACCGATTGACCCGCCGGGAAAGAACAGCGGCTGCACCACAAACGAATCGGTGCTCATCGCCAGCCGGCCGGAGGCTAATTCAAATACCGCCGCATCGCCAAGATTCTCAAGCGTCGGATTTCGGAACGCGGGAAGGAACAGATGTTCCACCAGTTCGTTGCTCAGTTTGCCGCCGCCGCCATGGCCCATGACGATGTTCTCGTAGCCAACCAGCGGCAACGGGCAGGACCAGCTGGAGAAATCGGGCGCGGCCATCGACGCTTCGTTCAACTCACTTTTCCCATCGATTTGCATTCAGAATCAGCTCCTAGCCTCTAGCTCCTAGCCTCTAGCTCGAAGCTTGCACATGCGACTGCGGCACGTTTGTCGCACTTTCAACTTTGCCTCATCCTGCTTCAAAATGGCGCCGTAAAGCTAGAAGCTAGTACCTAGGAGCTCGCAGCCACCCCCGCTCCCGCCAGCTCTTCCGCCGAGATAAACCGCCCGTAGTTGTAGTAGGCGGCGCAGGCGCCCTCGCTCGACACCATGGTAGCGCCCAGCGGATGCCGCGGCGTGCACTCCTTGCCGAAAGCTCCGCACTCCGCCGGCTTGATCACTCCGCGCAGCACATCGCCCGACCGGCACAACTTCGACTCCTCGGTGTGGATGCCGGTGATGTGGAACCGCTCCTCCGCATCAAAATCGCGATATTCGGCGCTCAGCCGCCAGCCGCTCTTGGGGATGACCCCGATACCGCGCCAGGCGCGATCCGTCACTTCAAACACTTCGGCCAGCAGTTCCTGCGCGGGGATATTGCCTTCAAATCGCACGATACGGGCGTAGGCGTTCTCTACCTCGTGACGACCTGCCTCGAGCTGGATCACCGCCCGCCGAATCCCGTCGAGCAGATCCAGCGGCTCGAATCCCGTAACCACAATGGGAATCTTGTACTTCTCCGTCAGCGGCGGATATTCCCAGTAGCCCATCACGCTGCACACATGGCCGGCCGCCAGAAACGCCTGCACCTGGTTCCCTGGCGAACTCATGATCGCCTCGATCGCCGGCGGCACCAGCACATGAGACACCAGCACTGAAAAGTTCTTCAACCCGCGCCGCTTGGCCACGTGCACGCACATGGCGTTGGCCGGCCCCGTCGTCTCAAATCCCACCCCGAAGAACACCACCTGCCGGTCGGGATTCTTGACCGCCAGGTCGACCGCATCGAGCGGCGAATAGACCACCCGCACATCGGCCCCGCGCCCTTTCACCTGGAACAGGTCGGCGTCGGTGCCGGGCACGCGCAGCATGTCGCCGAACGAGCAGAAGATCACGCCCGGCTGGGCGGCAATCGCCAGGGCCTTGTCGATCAGTTCCAGCGGCGTAACGCACACCGGGCACCCCGGCCCGTGCACCATCTCGATTCCGGACGGCAGCATCTGGTCGATGCCGTTTTTGATGATGGAGTGGGTCTGGCCCCCGCAGACTTCCATGATTTTCCACGGCCGGGTGGCCACCTGGTGGATCTCGCGCGCTATCCGCTGCGCAATTTCCCCGTTACGAAACTCAGTCAGGTATTTCATAAGCCATTACGATCCGTAGCGGATCGCCTCAAGTGTGGTTGGGAAGTTTCCATGCAAGCGCCGCCCGGGGTGATCTCCGGCGGCCACGACCTCTCAGTTCACCGGCTCTTCCTGTTTCGCTGGTGGAGCACAACTTCCATCCGGGCAGGGCGATTGGGGAGCCAGGGCCGCCCGCGCGAAGACCTCTTCCTCAGTGGCCAGTTCCTCTTCCAGCACCCCCATGAGGCGGAAGGTCTCGAGCGTCTCCTGGGCGGTCTTCTCGTCAATTATCGAGATGGCAAACCCAACGTGCACAATCGCATAGTCGCCGACGGCGATCTCGGGAACGTAATCCAGGCATACCTTCTTGACCACGCCTCCGAAATTCACTCGCCCAATCTTGATCAACCCGTCGCTGCTGATCTCTTCCACTCGACCTGGAATCGCAAGACACATAGATGACCTCTTACTCCTCTTTTACCAACTCTGTCCATAGGGGCGAGTGATTAAGATCACTCGGGGAAAGCCCGATACAGTCTGTGGCAAACCTACGCCTTGCCCTTCTTCGCTTCGTTCTGCGCTATCCGGGCCTTCACCATTTTCTTCACCAGTGCCGCGGGTAGCGGCTTGTCGGCGGGAAACTGGATCGTCCCCTTGGATGTTTTGTACGCCTTCAGCTCGTCCGCGAATTCTTCCACCAGGCGCCCGCTCATGGGGAAGAAGCTGCAATGCTCCTTGAAGGCTCCGTACGCCACCAGGCCGCCCTTGTAGCGGAAGCTGGGCATGCCGTAGGAGATGGCCTCGGTGGCCTCCCTGGGGACCGCCGAGCGGATGGTCGCGCGCATTTTCTCGAGTGTCGTCCGGTGGGGTTCCGGGCAGGCCGCCAGATAAGACTCCACATCAGCTGCCTTTCCGGGACCGATCAAGATTGGAACAGAGACGCTCGTGACCGCTTTCTTCATATGGCCTTCTTCTCGAGGTTGATTCTAAGGCGCTATGGATCAGCTATCGCTGTTAGAGTACCGCCGCAGACCCGGCGGCTGGGACGTTAAACATCGTCCGAGTTTTTTTACGGTTGACATAATTTGAGTCCCATGCAAGACTTTTTCCATGTCTCGTTAAGGACATGAACGAAGTCCCAGAGGGGGAGCATGATCCAGGAGAAGGCAACTTTATCGCTCGCTCTGTACGCGAATGAGATCCTCGTTGAAAGGTCCGAGAACCCCATCCTCTGGCGTCGCATACTCGCGGAAATTCAGAATGAGCGGTCGAATCGAGCCGACGACCACAGAGGCAGTCGCGCAGATCACGAAGGTTTGAGCGAATCTCGCGCAGACGAGAATGACGCCTCTAAAGCAGTCGATTCAGATGCGGTCGCTCGATTCGCGAATGATTTGAGCGTGACTCTTCAGCAGGTCGAGGGCTCTTGCTCCCCAATCAAAATTCCACCCTTCATACGCTTGAACGATCATCATTGGGAGGAAATGAATAGCCAAGTTCGCGCGCCGCGAATTGCACCTACAGCAGCTGTTGCCACTTTGCTCTTGCTCTGGTTCAAGAAAGCCGAGCTCGGGAACGTCACGTACGCGCAAACTCGAGCAGTTCTTTCGGCGCTGGGCATCAATGATAAGAATCCGAATCGTTCGATCAAAAACGCCAGTTGGCTCCGGCTGTGGCCGAGTCAGATTGTGCTTAATCCAGACGAAATTTCAAAGGCCAAAACAATGGCCAGGTGCTTTTGCATAAAGGACTGGAGTACCTGGATGGATTTCAAAAAGTGACTTCACTAATCACAAACCTACTCTGCTTCTGCCATCGGCAAGATACTCCAGCCACGCATCCATCCCCGCGCCGGTTTTCGCGGACGTCTCGAACACATGGATATCGGGCCGGATCTCGCGGATGTTGTGAACCGCAGCATCGCGATCGAAGCCGACCGCTGCGGCGATATCCATCTTGGTGATCACGGCGGCGTCGGCGGAGTTGAACAGCGTGGGATACTTGAGCGGCTTGTCTTCGCCCTCGGTCACGCTCAGCAGCGCCACCCGAATGCGCTCGCCCAGGTCGTAGCTCGAGGGACATACCAGGTTGCCGACGTTCTCGATAAAGAGATAGTCGAGCCCGCCCAGTTCCACCCCATCCCATCCTTCCAGGTGCCTGCTCACCATCTCCGCTTCGAGGTGGCAGATGCCGTGGGTGTTGATCTGCCGCACCGGCGCTCCGCTGGCCGCCAGCCGGCGCGCGTCATTGTCCGTTTCGAGATCGCCTACCAGCGCCGCCACCCGCGATCCCCGCTCGCGCAACTCCTGCAGGGTGCGCTGGAGGAATGCGGTCTTGCCCGTCCCGGGGCTCGAAACCAGGTTCAGCACCAGCACGCCCGCCGCTTCGAATCGCCCGCGCAGTCCGCGGGCCAGTTCGTCGTTCTTCTTCAGGATCCCTTGCCTCAATTCAACAATCCGGGTGGTCATGGCTTAACCTGCTCCGCTTCTTCAATCTCGATGGATTCAATTTCCAGCTCGCGCCCGTGGCGGATATCGCTGGCCGGCTCGCCGCAACTCGGGCAGCGAAAGCTCTGCAGGCTTTCGAGCGCGCCGTCCGAGCCGCAGGCCGCGCAATGCACCGTTACCGGAACGATAGTCACCACCAGCCGCGAACCCTCCAGCGGCGTCTCATCGGTCGCAATCCCGTAGCAGAACTGCAGCGAGTCTTCCACCACCGAGGCCAGCGCGCCTACTTTCAGACGCACCTCGGTCACTCGCGCGCCAGGATACTTTTCGAGCGAGTCAATCACCTGTTCGACGACGCTGGAGACGATCGATAGTTCATGCATGGGAAAGAATTCGCCTCGGAAAGCATGATTCTACGCCCGGGCCCGCGCCGTCCGGAGTGGCGTATCTCACTCCAGTTCGAAGTCGATGGCAAACTCGCCAGGAATGTAAGATGGAGAGCAGAGGATACTTCCCTGTGCCTCAAACCGCCGCGCCACAAAAGCCGTTCGATTCCCCGTCCGTTTCGGTTGTCGCCGCTCCCCAACCGTCGCGTCTCGCGCTGAGCGAACTCGCTCCCGGCGTCATGCAGTCGGAAATTCGCGCCATGACCACGGAATGCGACCGGATCGGCGGCATCAATCTCGCCCAGGGCGTTTGCGACACTCCGGTACCCGGGCCGGTTGAAGAAGAAGCTATCCGCGCCATCCGCGCCGGCTACAACATCTACACCCGCCTCGACGGCATCGAGCGCCTGCGCAAGGCCATCGCCGCCAAGCAGCAGCGCGATTACGGCCTCACTTACGACCCCGAAACCGAAGTCCTGGTGGCGAGCGGGGCCACCGCCGGCCTGCACGCCGCGGCCATGGCGCTGCTCAATCCCGGCGACGAAGTACTCTTGTTCGAGCCCTTCTACGGCTACCACGTGGCCACCCTCAATTCAATGCGCGTCAAGCCCGTCCTTGTGGCTCTCGCCGAGCCGGATTGGGTCCTCGACACCGACGCCTTGAAGGCCGCAATCACGCCCCGCACCCGCGCCATCATTCTCAACACTCCCGCCAATCCGAGCGGCAAGGTCTTTTCGCGCAGTGAGATCGAAGCCATTGCCGAGGCGTGCCGGGACCACGATCTTTTCCTGTTCACCGATGAGATTTACGAGTACTTCGTTTACGATGGCGCGGAGCACATCTCTCCCGCATCCCTGCCTGGCATGCGCCAGCGGACCATCGTGATGTCGGGTTTCTCCAAGACCTTCAGCATTACCGGCTGGCGGCTCGGCTACGCCACCGCCGATGCCAGGTGGATGGGCGCCATGTCCTACTTCCACGACCTGACCTATGTCTGCGCGCCCTCCGCCCTGCAGCACGGCGCGGCGGCCGGCCTCGAGCAGTTGCCTGCCAGCTTCTACACCAAGATCGCGGTCGACCACCAGTCCAAGCGGGAACGAATGCTCTCCGCGCTGCGCGACGCCGGGTTTGAGCCCAGCGTTCCGGCGGGGGCTTATTACGTCCTGGCCAGCGCCACGCGCCTCCCGGGCGAAACGGCGGCGCAGAAGGCCCGGGCGTTGCTCGCCGCCACCGGGGTGGCTTCGGTGGCGGGAAGCGCGTTCTTCCGCGCCGGACGCGGGGAAAACCTGCTGCGGTTCTGCTTCGCCAAGCAGGACCACGATCTGGACGAAGCCTGCGCGCGCCTTCGGCGGTTGTAGGGGCTGGAAAATTCAGCCCCTTGGACGTATGTCCTTTATTTTCAATAACTTTTTTAGACGCATTTGCATCATGGCACCGGCTAAGCCATTGAATACGAGAGCGTTAAATGAATTTAAGCTGTTTCATCGCAAATTTTTTTTTTGCGCAACACGTCCGATCGCGACTTTTGAAGACGCGAACCGGGGGAAGACGAAGGTCATTCACTTTCCATTGTGCTCCAGGCGTGGGGAATTATCTGCAACGAAAAGAATGGCTAAGCCGTTTAAAATCAGCTGGGATCAAAAAATCGGGTTGATTTATGCGGGGGTGTTGAGCCCCCGCCTGCCTGCGCGGCGAGTTTCCGCATGCCGCAAAGCGGCGCCAACCTCAGTTTCCGCTGAGGCCCACCGCAGCGATAAACTCGCCATTGCCGCGAATATAGAGCGTGTCTGAAGCGAGCATTCCGGCAGTCGCATACTCCACCGTCACGCTGCACCTGGCGCCTGGCGCCAGGGTGCCCTGGCAGGTATTCGCGGTAATTCTGAAGGGCGACTGGGCTCCCCCTGCCAACCCGGCGCTCATGGGCTGATTGGCCGGTAGAGTGTTCTCGACCGTCACTTCCTGCGTGCCGCTGGCCGCAAACTTCAAACTGCCGGGAGAGACCGTCGGAACCGGCTGGTTATAAAGGCGGGTAAGGCCCTGGTCGTTGGTGAGCACCACGTCCGGCCAGCCATCCCCGTTGAAATCAGCCACGGCCATGCTTGCCGCAGGATTGGACTGGGTGCCGCTGGCAATGGGAAAGGCCGCCAGCGACGCGCTGAACGTGCCGTCGCCGTTGCCCAGCGCCACGGCGAACTCGCCGCCGGTGACGAATCCAATGTCGGGGCTTCCGTCGTGGTTGAAATCGGCAATCGCCACCACCCCCGAAGTGCCCGCGTCAATCGAAGGCGTCGGGTGGGCGGTTTCGGTGAAGGCTCCCGCCCCGTCGCTGGCGAAAATGACCGCGTTGGTCAGGTCGCCTCCGCTCGGATTTACCACGTTGTTGGCGAGCACGATCGACGGCGGGCCGCCCTTGCGCAGAACGCCCACCGCAATGCCCACAACTTGCTGCACCTGCAGGTTGGCATCGTAAAGCTGGTTGGCGGTGAAGTTTCCGTGGCCGTCTCCCGTGAGCACGAACACCTCGGCCGCGTACGGACTCATTCCCGGCTGAACGAACGAGGCTACGATATCGGGGAACCCGTCCCCGTTGAGGTCGCCGGCCGCCAAATGCATCGAGAACGTGGTGGGGTAGGGTTGACCGAACCCGAGGCCACCGGGAAACGGCTTCAGGGCTCCGAAGGTGCCGTCGCCATTGCCCAGGGCGACCCCGCCGTCTTCAACGAGGTCGAGTTTGCCGTCCTTGTTTACGTCCACCAGGAGGGCGTCGTTGCTGAGCGAACCCACGGTGAAGTTGCGGGCCGGCGGCGAAACCGCCTCCGGCCACGCCAAGCAGCACGCTCACATCCGCATTGTCGCCCGAGGTGGCATTGGTCACCACCAGGTCGGGGATTCCGTCGCCGTTGAGATCGCCGGCGGCAATGGCTGCGCCGTGCATGCCGATGGCGTAGCGTTTTCCGCCATTGAACCACGAACTCCCGCTCCCCGGAAACACTGTGACCGAACCACTGCACGGAGACTTGCATGGTGGCGAATTCACCACCGCGACGTCCTGTTTGCCATCCCGGTTGAAGTCGAAAGCAACAATGCCGGTAGCGTAGGGCGAGCGCGTGGTCGGCGCTCCGCGAAACCTGCGATCGCCGAGGTTGGTCAGCACCGTTATGCTGGCGTCCTGCGCGGCCGAAACAAGGTCTTTGCGCCCGGTTCCGGTCAAGTCGGCTTCAAGCAAGGCCAGTGGATATGCGGGCACGCTGTAAGCCATGGGCGCGGTGAACTTGCCACCGCCCTCGCCCCAGTACACCTCGACGAAGTTGGCGTAGGAGATGGCCAGGTCGAGTTTGCCGTCCCGATCGAAATCGGCCAGCAGCAAATGTGCGCCGGCCCCGAAAGGCGGCACCGGAGGGGGATACGCGAGTCTGGCGGCAAAAGTGAATGCCCCGCTGCTCGAGCCCAGAAGGATGGCAACCCCCGATTGGGTGCTGACGGCGATGTCGCCATAGCCGCTGGTGGTCAGATTGCCGATAGCCGCGGCCGAAGGAAACGCCCCGGCGTGGTACGTCGTGCCCCTGCGGAATGCGCCGCCCGCGGTGGCGAAGTAAGGAGTGGTCTTGCCGCTGGGGGACCGGTACACCACCGCCAGGTCTGCCTCCTGGTCCCCGTCCAGCGCACCCGACACCAGGATGGGCGGGTTTTCGTTTACAGGCATCGAGTCCAGCGTATAACTGGCTCCCTGCTTCAATATTCCGCCGCCGGTGTTCAGGAAGATGGTCAAGGTATTGGTGCTGTTGATCGCGGCCGAAATGCTGAATACGGTGGTGATGATGGCTACGTCGTTTTTGCCATCGCCATTGAAGTCGCCGGTGGCCGCCGCGGTGAAAACGGCGTTGGCGGCAATGGACGCGGGCGTGTACCAGACGGGCGCCTGAAAGGTGCCGTCGCCATTGCTCAATTGCACACCGATCGCGGTGCTGAATTGCTGATTCAAAACCAGGTCGGCAAGACCGTCGCCATTCAGGTCGGCGGCCAGTACCGGCGAGCCTACCCCATCGATGGCGCTATCCTCGATGGCCGGGAACAACCCGTTGCCCTGATTCATCAGGGCGGCCGTGAAGGGGCCCTGTCCGGGAGAATCGGCCGGAGTGCAGGTGGTCACGAGGTCTGCTTTGGCGCCGCGATGCAGATGTCCTGCGAACGCATTGCTGCATGCGTTTGCGAGCGGCACCGGCTGCGCATCGGTAAAAGCAACCGCACTGTTCTGGCAAAAGGAGAAGAAAGAGGAAGACAACACCACCAAGGCCGCTACACAAAAAGACCTCAGGGCGCGAAGCCTCCCCCGCCGCATCAGGCTTGCGCACATCCCGGTCACCAAAATACCCGGTGCCGCGTACGCCTCCGGGGTCCATTCCGCCCGCACTTTCCGCGCAGGCCGTCACAGAGAGGGATGCCCCGGCGCGGTTTGGTGTTGTCCCGCCCGAGTTCTGGGTCACAGTCATTTCATCTCAATTTCATTAAGCCCTATAAAATCGGGGAGGCGGGATTCCGCGCCGAGTTCGCTCCCCGAGGGTAGACGTGATCGAATTTCCTCATGCCATGCTGCGCGAGATTTACGAGCAGCCCGATGCCATTGTCCGGACTTTGGCCCTTTATCTCGATGGGCAGTCTTTTGCAGCCGATGCTTTTGCTCCGCTAGCCGGCTGGCTGAACCCGCGGGGCGAAGTTCTGATCGCGGCCAGCGGCTCCAGCCGCCACGCCGGCCTGGCCGCGGAGATCGTTCTCGAAGACCTTTGCGGACTGGCGGTAGATGTGGAATATGCCAGCGAGTACGACTGCCGCAGCGCGCCCAACCCGCGCAATCCGTCGGTGGTGGTGATTTCGCAATCGGGCGAGACGTCCGATACGCTGGGCGCCCTGCGCTACGCGCGTTCCACCGGCCAGCAGACCCTGGCGATCGCCAACGTGCCGGGCAGCACCATGCTCCGCGAAGCGTCGGCGGCCATGCCGCTGGCGGCGGGAAGGGAATTGGCGATTCCCGCCACCAAGAGCTTTACCTGCCAGCTGACCGCGCTTTACTTGCTGGCCCTCTTCGAGGCAAAGCAGCAGGCGACTCTCGACGATGCGGAGATTACGCGCAGGATCGCGGAACTCGAGGCCTTGCCTGCTCAGATCGCGGCGCAACTCGACCGCTGGCGGGAGCAGACCGCGGGCCTGGCGCGGAAGTACTCCGACGCGACCACGTTCCTTTACCTGGGGCGCGGAGTGCACTATGCGATGGCCCGTGAAGGCGCGCTGAAGATGAAGGAAGCCTCCTACGTGCACGCCGAAGGGTACCCCACCGGCGAGTTGAAGCATGGGCCCAATGCCCTGGTCAGCGAGCACGTTCCCCTGGTGGTGATTGCCACTGTCGATCCGGCTTTACCCGATTCGAAGAATCGGTACGAGAAGACCGTGCAGTTGCTTACGGACATGAAAAAGCAGGGCGCGCGGGTGATCGCAATCGCCAACGCCGGGGACCGAACCATCGCCGGCCTGTCGTCCGATTGCGTTGAAATCGAGCCGGTGAGCGAGCACCTGCTGATCATTCCCGAGGTGATCCCACTGCAGCTGTTCAGCTACTTCATGGCGCTGGAACACGGGGTAGACGTGGATCGTCCGCGGAACCTCTCGAAGGCGGTGATCGAGGTGTAACGGGCGGAGATTCCGCCCCATCCGGTCAGATTGTTCTTGCACTATCTTCTCGAAATCGAGAATAATAGTTCTCGAAAGAGAGTTAGTGCATGACCGCAACTGCCCTGGCAGTTCCCAATGTAATTGGCTATTCGTTTGACGTTGCGCCCGACCTGTCCAAGGCTGAGGTTCGCCGCAAATTGAGCCCCGCGGCGCTGCGCACCTTCGTCAACATCGTGGACAAGTGGAACCTGACCGAAGCCCAGGCGCGCGCCCTGCTGGGTGGAGTGGCCTCCTCCACTTACCATGCCTGGAAGACCAACCCCAAAGGCAGGCAACTCGATCAGGACACCCTCACGCGTATCTCTCTTGCGATCGGCATCTACAAGGCCCTGAACATCTACTTCAACAAGCCGCTGGCGGATCGCTGGATCGTGCTGGGGAACCGGAGCGCCCTGTTCTCCGGGAATTCTCCCCTGGAGTACATGGTGCAGAACGGGCTGCCCGGGATGGTTGATGTGCGCCGCATGCTGGACGCATGGAGGGGTGGTATTTGATTCCCCCGGTTGAGCAGTTCGCCCTTGCGGGCATGCACCGCCTGATCTCGTCCAAATACAGCCAGAGCGGCACGGTGCTGGAAGACGTCGCCACTACGGACGACGATCTCGCCGCGGCTACCGCGCTTGACGCTGCAACCAACGAGAGGGTGCTCGGCGAAACGCGGGGATTGACAGGGATCAGCCAGTTCGAGCTGGTTTATGGAATTCCCAACGCTCACATCATCCGTGCGGCTTTCCTCCATCCCAACAAGGATGGAGGCTCGCGATTCAACGACACGACGCGCGGAGCCTGGTACGCGGCGGAAGAGGTGGAGACGTGTATTGCGGAGGTTTCGTATCACCGCGCGAAACGGCTGAGCGATATCATCGATCCCGAGGAGCCGGACCAGATGCCACGGTCCGACATCGCCACCTATGACGACTGGCAGGCAGATTTCCATGCCGGGTTCCATGTCCTCGAGCCGGCCGCCGATTATCCCGAGTGCCTCGCGCCCGAGCCTGTGCCGGAATGCTATCAGCCCTCGCAGGCGCTGGCGCGTCTGCTGCTGTCGCAGAAGTCCAACGGCGTGGTGTACCCCAGCGTGCGGCGAAAGGACTCGCGCTGCCTGGCGTGCTTTCGGCCGGCGCTGGTCTACCATCCCCGTCGCGACAAGCGCTACGAACTTCACTTGACGAGGAAGGCGGGCAAAATCGAAACGCGCGTTTCGGCCAGGGATCCGGAGGACGACGATTTCGGCGAGGCTCCCGCTAGCCGCGGCCCGGTTTTGAGGAGACCGTCGAAGCGAACGACGCTAAGCCGGCGTCAGCGAAGCCACCCGCTCCCACAAACGTAGCGCCGGCTCGGCCTGGTTGATGGTGTAGAAGTGCAGTCCCGGCGCGCCGCCGCGCAGAAGCGTCTCGCACAGTCGGCTGACCGCTGTCAGTCCGAACTCGATCAACGCCTGCTTGTCGTATTGCAGGTCTTCGAGGCGCAGGCGCACCCAGCGCGGCAAATCGGCTCCGCATCCGTTGCAGAAGCGCACGGTATTGGAGTAGCCGGTGATCGGCATGATTCCGGGCACGATGGGAATGGTGATGGCGGCCTTCTCGCAGCGTTCCATGAAGTGGAAGTAGGCATCGGCGTTATAGAAGAGCTGGGTGAGGGCTCCGTCGGCGCCGGCATCCACCTTGCGGCGGAAGTTCTCGAAATCCGCATCGTAGCCGGAGGCCTGCGGATGCACCTCGGGGTACGCGGCCACTTCGATGGTGAACCAGTCCCCGTGGGTCTCGCGGATGAAGCTGACCAGTTCGCTGGCATAGTGAAACTCGCCGGGAGCCGAGGCACTCATGGCGGTGGCCGGCAGGTCGCCGCGCAGAGCGACGATGCGCTTCACCCCGGCCTCGCGGTACTTGTCGAGCTGGGCGGCAATTCTCGCCCGCGTCGATCCCACGCACGTCAGGTGGGGAGCGACATCGACGCCACTGTGCTCGGCTACCGTCAGCAGGGTGTCATAGGTGCCGTCCTGGTCGGATCCGCCCGCGCCATGCGTGACAGAAAAATAATCCGGGCCCGCGGAGGCAAGCTGGTTTATGACGCCGGGCAGCCTGGCTGCCGATTCCGGCGTGCGCGGTGGAAACAATTCGAAAGAGAACGTCGGTTGAGAACTCATCGGGCCACTCCTGCAGGTTGATGGAGCGTTTAGGTGGCCGCCCATCGCGGGGAAAGGATGGGTGCGCGACTTGCATATTTAAAAGGGAAAGCGCTCGATCCATCGCACCGATAAGCAATGGATCGAGCTCAGGGAATTTCTTAACTGGGAACTAAGAAGCTTACTGACAACTGATAGCTGAAAACTGTCGCTTAGTACCGGTACATGTCCGCCTTGTACGGGCCTTCGACCGGCACGCCGAGGTAGTCGGCCTGCTTCTTCGACAGCGTGGTGAGCTTGACGCCGATCTTTTCCAGATGCAGACGGGCTACTTCCTCGTCCAGCTTCTTGGGCAGCGTGTAGACGTTCACCTTGTAGCTGTCCTTGTTCTTCCACAGGTCGATCTGCGCCAGGGTCTGGTTGGCAAAGCTGTTCGACATTACGAAGCTGGGGTGGCCCGTCGCGCAGCCCAGGTTCACCAGGCGGCCTTCGGCAAGCACGAAGATGCTGTTGCCCTTGGGGAAGGTGTACTTGTCCACTTGGGGCTTGATGTTCAGCTTCTCCACGCCCTTTTCTTCATTCAGGCGGTCCATCTGGATTTCGTTGTCGAAGTGGCCGATGTTGCACACGATGGCCTGGTCCTTCATCAGCTTCATGTGCTCGAGGGTGATGATGTCCACGTTGCCGGTGCAGGTGACGTAGATGTCGCCGCGGCCCAGGGTGTCCTCGAGGGTGGTTACTTCGAAGCCTTCCATCGCGGCCTGCAGCGCGTTGATGGGATCGACCTCAGTCACGATGACGCGTGCGCCCATGCCGCGCAGCGAGTGCGCGCAGCCCTTGCCCACATCTCCGTAGCCGCAGATGACCGAGACTTTGCCCGCCACCATCACGTCGGTCGCGCGCTTGATGCCGTCGGCCAGCGATTCACGGCAGCCGTAGAGGTTGTCGAACTTCGACTTGGTCACGGAATCATTGACGTTGATGGCCGGAACCAGCAACTGACCCTGCTCCAGCATCTTGTAGAGCCGGTGCACGCCGGTGGTGGTTTCCTCGCTGACGCCGCGCCATTCCTTTACGACTTTGTGCCAGTGCTGCGGATCTTCGGCGTGCACCCGCTTCAACAGGTCCTTGATGACTTGTTCTTCGTGGTTTCCCGAAGCCGAATTCACCCACTTGTCGCCGTTTTCGAGCTCATAGCCCTTGTGGATCAGCAGCGTCACGTCGCCGCCATCGTCCACCACCAGCTGCGGACCCTTGCCGCCTTTGTGATTCAGGGCCTGGTAGGTGCACTCCCAGTAGTCCTCGAGAGATTCGCCCTTCCATGCAAAAACCGCCACGCCGGTCTTGGCGATTGCCGCCGCCGCGTGGTCCTGGGTGGAGAAGATGTTGCAGCTCGCCCAGCGCACTTCCGCGCCCAGGCTGACCAGCGTCTCAATCAGGACCGCCGTCTGAATGGTCATGTGCAGCGAGCCGGTAATGCGCACCCCGGCCAGCGGCTTCTCGGCGGCATACTTGTTCCGGATGGCCATCAGCCCCGGCATTTCATGCTCGGCAATGCTGATTTCCTTGCGGCCCCACTCGGCCTGGCTCATGTCGGCTACCTTGTAGGGTGCGGCCGCGATTTCAATTGTTGTTGCCATTCGCTCTTTTCTCCTCAATCCTTATATCGACCTATCGTGATATATTGATATGTATCAGAAGCCGCTCATGCCGTCAA
The DNA here is from genome assembly GCA_963730805.1 of uncultured Acidobacteriota bacterium. Lineage (GTDB taxonomy): Bacteria > Acidobacteriota > Terriglobia > Terriglobales > Acidobacteriaceae > Telmatobacter. Next base: position 670,244 of record CAVSTL010000007.1, read on the forward strand.
TCGTGAAAATTCTGCGCGCCGCCGCCGATCCTACCCGGCTCCGCCTCCTTCTGCTTCTAAAGGCTGAAGAATTGTCGGTGGCCGAGCTGCAGGAGATCCTGGTCATGGGCCAGAGCACGATTTCGACGCATCTGTCGCAGCTGAAACATGCCGGCCTGGTGGAAGACCGCCGCACCGGCAAGAGCAGCTTTTACAGCCTCGGTGGCTCCGGGCGGGGCGGGACCCTGGACGAGATCCTGGCCCAGGCAGAGAAGGAAACTCCCGAAGCGGCGACAGACCGCGCCGCCATGCGCGCCGTGGTTAAAAAACGCCAGGACAAGATGCGGAGCTTTTTTGACAGCATGGCCGGGCGCGTGGGCAAGGACTACGTTCCGGGAAAATCATGGAAGAGCCTGGCCGAAGCTCTGCTGCGCCTGATGCCGCCGCTGGTGATCGCCGACCTGGGGGCGGGAGACGGCGCGTTTGCACTTCTGCTTGCGCAGCGGGCGCGGAAGGTCATCGCCGTCGACGCATCGGCCAATATGCTCGAGTTCGGCCGCGAGCAGGCAGCCCGCCATGGCATTGAGAATGTCGAGTTCCGGCTCGGCGACATGGAAGAGCCGCCTGTCGATGACGCGGCGGTCGACCTGGTGTTCTTCTCGCAGTCCCTGCACCACGCCCTGCATCCCGAGCGCGCCATCCACCAGGCCGCACGGATTTTGCGCCCGGGAGGCCGGATCGCCATCCTCGACCTGGCCCGCCATCGTTTTGAAGAAGCCCGCGAACTCTATGCCGACGAGCGCCTCGGCTTCAGCGAGGCGGAACTGATGGATCTGCTCGAGAAGGCGGCATTCCACAGCGTGACCACGTCCATTGTGGACAGGGAGACCGAGCCGCCGCAGTTCCAGACCCTGCTGGCGATTGGCGAGAAATAGCCGCGCGACTCGGTTAAACCACGTCCTTGAAGGCTCGATGGGCCGGCGGCCTGTATCCGGACTTCCGCCGCCGCGGGCGCGCATTGGCCGTGGCGCCCACGCGGTTGAGCGCCACCATCACCACTCCCGCGCAAATTACGGTGATGGCGACAATGAAGATTACCGCGAGGACCAAAGCGTCGTTGTTCATCGCAGAATCCTTTCTGAAGCGGAGACAGTGTACCCCCTTTTCACTTCCGCCGCATATTTCAATCTGCTGCCGCGGATGCAGCCCGCGCCCCATCCTTTCCGTTTTTTTCTACGGAAAGGGCCTCGCGACCGGAAAGGGTCGCAGGGACGGGGGAACGGAAGATGGTGCATAAACGAGCGGTCAGGGCCCCAAGTCTCCTTTGCGCTACCATTGCATCCAACCAGAGCACGCCTTTTCCAATGAACACGACATCCGCACCGCTCGCCGAATCCCGGAAATCCGCCGCTCTCACGCGTGCCCGCCGCACCGCGATCCTGAAGGCCCTGGCCGATCCCAAGCGGTATGAACTGCTGGAACGGATCGCCAAAGCGAACTGCGCCCTGAACTGCTCGCAGATCCGCCCGGCCCTGGCCATTTCGCCCGCCACGCTCTCCCATCACATCAAGGAACTGGAAACCGCCGGGTTGATCGAAGTCACCCGCGAAGGCAAATTCCACTTCCTGGCGCTCCGGCCCGGGGTGCTCGACGCCCTCATTGCGTGTCTTGCCCGGCTCCGCCCCGAGGGCTGCGATCTGCCGCCCAATCCCCGACCATAAGAAATCCACAATGGGTCCTGAATCCTTTTCGACGCTCGCCAATCAATTCGATAGTTGTCGAAATGTCGAAGCGATGACGTTTCGGGATGGAGCAGAACAATGGCAAATCTTCAGGGCAAAGTGGCGCTGGTTACGGGCGCGTCCAAAGGCATCGGCGCAAGCATCGCCCGCGAGCTCGCAGGGCGAGGCGCCGCGGTAGCGGTCAACTATGCCGGCAGCAAAGCGGCGGCGGAGAAACTGGTGGCAGAGATCAAGTCCGCGGGAGGCAAAGCCGTTGCCGTCCAGGCCGACCTGTCCAACCCCGATTCGATCGGCCCGTTCGTCGAGAAAGTGGCGCGCGAACTGGGTCCCATCGACATCCTCGTCAACAACGCTGGGGTCTACGAGTTCAATCCCATCGAAGCGGTCACGCCCGAGCACTTCCACAAACAGTTCAACGTTAACGTGCTGGGTCTGCTTCTCACCACCCAGGCCGCGCTCAAGCATTTCAACCAGGCCGGCGGCAGCATCATCAACATCGGTTCAGTCGCGGCGGCCGGTATCGCCGCAGCCGCAGTCTACAGCGGAACCAAGGGCGCGGTGGACTCGATTACCGCCGCACTGGCCCAGGAACTGGGTCCCAGAAAGATTCGCGTGAACTCGCTGAACCCCGGCATGGTCGAGACGGAAGGCGTGCACGCGGCCGGATTCATCGGCAGCGACTTCGAGAAGAAGGCCGTTGCCGAAACTCCGCTGGGCCGCATCGGCCAGCCCCGGGACATCGCCGACGCGGTTGCCTTCCTGGCATCGAGCGATTCGACCTGGATCAACGGCCAGGCTATCCAGGCCGCCGGCGGATACCGGCTGTAAGTTCGGAGTTCACAGTTCGTAGTTCATAGTTCACAGCAGCCGCGAGTTCGTAGTTCACAGTTCACAGTCAGCCATCTCGTGTGCTCCGGGTCTCGATTCCGGGTCCTGAGACCGCGCGAAGTTCAACCCGATGCTGCGAACTAGGAGCTGTGAACTACGAACTGTGAACTAAGAACTACGAACTGAGAACTACGAGCTCAGAACTACCGTCGCCCGCTGCTTGCGCGCCAGCACATATTGCAGCGAGCCGCCCTGCACGATGATCGAGAACACTACGATCATGTACGTTGCACCAAAGATCCAATGGCCGGTGTGGAGCTGCCCGAGAGTCTTGGGCACGGAGAGCGCCAGGGCGATCGACAAGCCGCCGCGCAATCCACCCCAGGTGAGCGTCCTGATGGAACTGAGCCGCTGCTTCTGGCAGACGCGGACCAGGCCGAGGCACAGCGCCACGACGGCGAAACGCACCAGGTTGACCGAGAGGATGGCTGCCATTCCGGCGCGGATGGTCGTGGCGTTGAGGGTGACCACCATCGCTTCCAGTCCCATCAGGACGAAAAGCAGCGAGTTCTGCACTTCGTCGAGCATGGTCCAGAATTGGTCGACTCGCTCGTCGGCGATGCGGCCTTTGGGCTTCTTGCGATTGAAGTGGCGCAGCGCAATGCCGGCAACCACCGCCTCCAGCGGCGCCGAAAGGTGCCAACGATCCGCCATGGCGTAGCCGCCCAGGGCAAGCGCCAGGGTGAGCAGGATCTCGATCTGATATGCCTCGGCGAGACACATGAGGCGGGAAACCATCCACGCCGCCAGAATGGCAAGGGCCACCGCGCCGCCTGATTTCAGAAGCAGAATGCCGGCAACCTGCCACGGCGTGGGAGCGTGGCCCCGGGCGATCTCAATCATGGTAAGAAAGAGCACCGCCCCGACACCGTCATTGAAAAGCGACTCTCCGGCAAGCTGCGCCTCGAGGGATTTGGGGATGCCCACCCGGCGGAGCAATTCGAGAACCGCAATCGGGTCGGTGGGGGAGATGAGCGCCCCGAAAATCAGGCACTCCATCCAGGGGGTGCCCGTCGTGGTGAGCAGCATCATGAGGCTGGCCACGGCCAGGAACGACAGCACCGTGCCCAGCGTGGATAGCACGGCGACAGGGAACTTCTCTTGCGCAAGATGCTCCAGATCCAGCAAAAACGCTCCCGCGAACAGCAGGAGGGGCAGCATGCCGTGGAGGATCAGGCTCTCGAAATCGATCCTGTCTGCGAGGTGGCCGGTCCAGGCGCGTAGTCCGGGGGAAAACTGGCCGAGCGTCGCCAGGACCAACATGGTGAGGACAGTCAGCAGCATGGTGCCGCCCGTGATCGGCACGCGCAGAACACGCGAGCTCAACCAGCCGAACAGGGCCGCCGTGGCCACCAGCACGCTGATGATTTCAAGGGTGTTCATGTGCGATCTCGAACCGCCCGGAACGAGCTATCAGCTTTCAGCTATCAGCTATCAGCTTTCCGTATATTGCGGCGCCTGGTTGCAAAAGGCTGAGAGCTGACAACTGAAAGCTGATAGGTGGCTTTACAGCAGCTTCGCCGCGTCCTTGGCGAAATAGGTGACGATGAAGTCGGCGCCGGCGCGCCGGATCCCCAGCAGCGATTCCATCATGGCCCGGTCGCGGTCGAGCCAGCCCTTCTCAAAGGCCGCGTGCAGCATCGAATACTCGCCGGAAACCTGGTAGGCGCCGATGGGCACATCGACGCGCCGCCGCGCCTCGCGCACCACGTCGAGGTAGGGCATGGCCGGCTTCATCAGGATCATGTCGGCGCCTTCGGCGAGATCCAGGTCGATCTCGCGCATGGCTTCGCGCAAATTGGCGCCGTCCATCTGGTAAGTCCGGCGGTCGCCGAACTGCGGCGCGGAATCGGCCGCCTCCCGGAACGGGCCGTAGAAAGCCGACGCGAACTTGGACGCGTAGCTGAGGATCGGGATCTCGGTGCGGTCGTCTTCATCCAGGGCGCGGCGGATTGCCGCCACCCGGCCATCCATCATGTCGCTGGGCGCCACGATGTCGGCTCCGGCGCGGGCGAGGCTCGCCGCCGTCCGTCCCAGCAGATCAAGCGACGAGTCGTTTTCGACTTCCCACCCCTCCCTGGTTTCGACAATCATGCCGCAATGCCCATGGCTGGTGTATTCGCACAGGCACACGTCGCCGATCAGGACCAGTTTCCTGGCGGCACTGGAACGCTTCAGCGCCCGCAGTCCCTGCTGCACGATGCCGTCATCGTCATAGGCGCCGGTGCCGTGTTCATCCTTGGTGGCGGGAAGGCCGAACAGGAGCAGCCCGCTGATGCCGAGGCCTGCCACTTCTTCGGCTTCCTTGACGGCTTCATCCACCGACAGGTTGAACACGCCCGGCATGGAACCGATGGGCTTGCGGATGCCCTCGCCGGGACAGATGAAGAGCGGGTAGATCAGGTCGCCGGGATCGAGGGAGGTCTCTCGGACCAGAGCACGGAGCGACTCTGAACGGCGCAGGCGCCGCATACGCGTTTCTGGGAAACTCATATGGAAGATTGTAAGACAGTCTTCAGTTGTCAGTTGTCAGAGCCCGTGAGAGGTGAAGACTGACAACTGAAGACTGACAACTGTCTTTTTACGGCAATTGCTCATAAAGCGCCTCGTTGCGGTAGCCCATCAGAGTGACCAGCGTCCAGATGCCGAGCGCGGTGCCGAAGGGGAACTTGATCAGGCTGAGAAAGGCGGCCACGATGGCCACGATCCGGCCCCAGGGCGCCCGTTCCATCAGGCCCCAGCCCGCCGCGAAGATCATGGCCGCGCGCAGGACCACGAACAGCCAGATGAAATGGAGAAAGCCCGGTCCAAGCCACTCCGGACGGAACCCGCCGTTCCAGCGTCCCCACGGGCCCAAGTGGTTGTACAGGAACGTCCGGGCGAATGCCATGGTGACAAGACTGGTGACAACGACCAGCGCGCCGTAGATGAACCAGACCATGCTGAGCACGTGTATCCTGCCGGCATAACTCTGCAGTTCGAAAGGGAGTCCGGGAACCGAGGGCGGAGGCGCCGCCACCGCCATGGGCCGCCCGCACCGGGGACACAAGCCTTCTCCTGGCTGTAATGCCTGACCACATGCGCTGCAATACATGGCGAAACCTCCCCTGGGCCCGTCCTGACTACGAACGCGGGCCTCTTGTCTAATCAAGGAGTACGCGCAACCGGATGCATTCGTTCCCAGCGCTCTTCATGGCGGTCGTCGTGATAGAGGAGCGCGGTCACGTGGCCCTGCTTGTCGTGCTCGACGGTAAGCCGTGTCCAGACGTTGCCCAGCGGATAGAAGAACGAATTGGGCGCTTCGGCCTCGACCTCGGTGACTTCTCCGTGGGGATCTTTCTCATAGAGCGCCTCTCCCTGGCGAAAAAGGGTGGCGGCCAGGTGCCCGTTGGCGTCGCGATATTCTCCGGCGATGGTATCCAGGACCGGAAGCGGAAGCTTGACCGCGTTGGGATGGAGCGGCACCACCAGCCTCTCCGCGTACGGGGGCGGCTCAGGCAGGGTGCCAAAACGGTGCGACAGCATCCAGCGCGGCAGTTCCGGCTCGTTATAGGCGCGCGCCCATGAGTCGTGATGCAGCCCCTGGTAGATCCACAGGCGAACATTTCCCCCGCCGGCCTTGAAAGCATTGAACATCAGGTCGCTCTCGCGCATGGGCACGACGTTGTCTTCGCTGCCGTGGAACATCCATATCGGCGTTCGCCCGATGATGCGGGCGTACTCGGCGGGCAGGGTGTTCGCCAACTGCCAGCGCTCCGGCGCATAGCTCCAGAAGGGCCCGCCGGAGGCGATGACAATCGCCGCCCAGCGATGGGGATACATGCGCGCCAACTCCCACGCCCCGTAACCGCCCATCGACAACCCGGTGAGGTAGGTGCGGGAAGGGTCGGTGTGGAACTCGGCGACTTCCTGGTCGAGGGCCGCCATGGCCATATCCAGCATCACCGGATCGGTCCAGAAGTTCGGAAACAGGCACTGCGGCATCACGATGATGAACGGCCAGCGGTCGGGATGGTCGCGGACCGCGAGCGGAAGCCCGATCTGGGTCTGGAACATGCCTTCCGCGCCGCGCTCGCCCCGCCCGTGCAGGAACAGCAATATCGGCCACGGCTTGTGCTCGTCGCGCCGGAACTCCTCGGGGAGATAGATCTGGAACCGGTAGGTTGCCCCGTTGAGCTCCACTTTTCGATTCAGGAAGCCGGTCTCCTGGGCCGGCGGCAACGGCGGAGGCGGGTGGTTCCGGACCTCGGTGGCGTGTCCGGCCGTCGGCAATAAGCTACAGGCAATGCACAGGCTCGCAGCCAGGACTTTCGGAAGACGGACCATGTTCGCATCCCATGATAGGGGGCCGACGCCATTATCGTCAGTTCGGGTCCGGCCCAACAAGTCTCCGTGTCTCATCCTGTTTAGCGCCCCTTCAACGGCATCGCCCCCGGCCCGCCGCCGCGGCCACCGGTCGAAACCACCCCTCCACGAAGATTCCTGCGGCTCCCTTATGCGTCGCCATGAAACAATCGAAGCATTCCGCAGATGACCACGAAGATGCTGGAACCCGGCGATACGTTGGATCATTACCGCATCGACGCCACGGTGGTGCGCAGCGGCATGGCAACTCTCTATCGTGCCACGGATGTCGAGAACGGCCGCCAGGTGGCCCTGAAGGTGCCCCACGCGGAGATGGAGGCCGACCCGGTCCTGGTGGAACGTTTCAAGCGCGAACACGAAATCGGCCAGGTACTCGACCATCCCGGCGTGGTGAAAACCTTCAACAGCGAAGAACGCAGCCGCCTCTACATGGTCATCGAGTGGGTGGAAGGGCGCCTGCTGCGGGCCATCCTAAATGAAGAGGCCCCGCTGCCTGTCGGCCGCGCCGAAAAGATTACCCTGCGCATTTGCGACGCCCTCGACTACATGCACAAGCGCGGCATCGTGCATCGCGACCTCAAGCCCGAAAATGTGATGGTGATGGAGCAGGACGAAATCAAGCTCATCGACTTCGGCATCGCCATGAAAGAGGACGCCCGGCGCCTGACGTTTGTGAACGTGTCGTCGATGCTGGGCACGCCCGACTATATCTCCCCGGAACAGGTGCAGGGCAAGCGCGGCGACCAGCGCAGCGACATGTATTCGCTCGGCATCATGTTCTACGAGATGCTGACGGGGCAGGTGCCGTTTAGCGGGCCCAATCCGCTGGCGGTGATGAACGAGCGCCTGCTAAAGGATCCCCCTCCCCCCAGCGCGCTGAATCCCGAAATCCCGCCCGAGATCGACGAGATTGTTTTCCGCGCCCTGGAACGCGACCCCCGCCACCGCTACCCCAGCGCCCACGAGATGGAGTGGGACCTCGAACACAAGGAGCAGGTGGGCGTGGAGGACCGCGGCTATCGTCCTCCGCGGCGCGGCGCGGCTTCTCTGCTCGACAAGGTCAACAAGCGGATGCTGTTGTATGCGGGCCTGGCGCTGGTGCCGATCGTGCTGTTCGTGGTGATGCTGCTGCTGGCGCGGCGGTGAGGGTCTCGGGTTGGGCCCGCAGCCTCAGTCAAATCGAATTGTCTCCCCTATAAAAAGGCCGCACCTGTCCCGGAAATGCTCCATCGCGAGTATCGGGAGTGCACTGGTAACAGCCCATGAAACGAGTTGCGCTCTGCGATCACTTTGTTCTAGTGGCCTGACTGGACTTGGGCTATTGTTATCTTCATCGCTGTGCCGTCATTCCCCCTTTAGCCAGTCTTCGCGCGGCCATTCTTCGGCATTTTTTAATCTGTGTCGAGCACCGTTGTTCGCCCGGCAATTGGCGCCGCTCCCCCGTGTGAACTGATTTCGTTCGCTCCGCGGCCCCCAAGACTGGAGGTTTTTGATGAACAGCCAACCCAAATTGGTGGAAATAGATATTACCCGGCAAGCGCGAGCTCTGTCATGGCTGCGCATGTCGGACTACGTTCTGGTTGTGATCTGCGGGTATGCTGCCATAGCGCTGATAGCAGATGCGCTGCCCATTCTTCTCGCCGGTTTCAGGGGCGCCGCCGAACTTCTTGCCGCTGCTGCGCTCGCCTTCGCTGTTTATACCGGGTGGCGGCACGTCGGCGTGATTGAGCCCCGGGTCTGGAAATCCTACCTCGTGATCTTCCCCGCGTTGATCATCGCAAGTGTTCTGCTCCTGATTCTCGTTCTGGGTTTTGGCAGCGTTTCCCACATTTTCGAACAGGACAAGGTTTCTGGAACTCGCGAAATTGGCGGAATGGTCACAGCGTTCTGGACCGCGTTGGTGGGCCTGTTGGGATTGATCGCCGTGCGCTCCCTGATACGCCGGAAAATCGTCGGGGTGGGCCTTTCGACCGCTCAGCTTGCCCTGGAACTCGACCAGAAGGGGGGGGCCAATGTTCGCCAGGCCGGCGGGTTCAAGCCGATGAACCGGACGCGGGGCATCCTGGCCGCCTCTGGTGGCGCATTGATTCTTCTCCTCAACTTCCTCCCCGATCCGTCGAACGTGCACGTGGCCGAGTTCCTGATGCGGCTTAACCGCGACCTTCAGCTGCTTGCCTACTTCTTATTGGTCAGAGCACGCCGCTACTTCCAACCCGATGCCGATTCTGTCCTGCACGTCGATCAACGTCCGCCGATCCTCTTTCTCCGCTCCTTCGATGACGACGAGAAACAGACCTACGCAAACAGTAATCAGGCCATTCTCGACTTCTCTCTCGAGACCCGTCTTTCCAATCATTTCTCGCGTTTCGGCCCGTTTGTGGCCATCGGATCGCCCCGGGAAAAGGTCCCGCAGCTTGGTGCCGCGCGTGTTCTCCTGCCAGACGACCAATGGCAGGAACGGGTGCTCGACTGGATGCGCCGTTCCCAGGCCATCGTGATGTACTCCGGCAAAACGCACTGGGTCAATTGGGAACTCCGCCAGGTAATTGAGAGCGGGTCTGTACCCCGGCTGATCGTGATGATCCCGGAGCCCAAGCGGGCCCGCGCTGCGAAGCGAATTGCCGATGCGTACGCGCGCGTCGACCATATGCGCTCTGTTTTCAAGGGAACTCCATGGGAAGACGCCCTCGCGTCCCTGCACGATTTCGAAGGCCTTCGCGCCATCCGCTTTGCCGATGACGGTAGCGTGCTCGTTGTCCGCAGCCAAAGCCGCAAGCGCGACTCCTACCACCTGGCTGCCATGCTGGCGCACGAATCGCTTCTCGAATCGTGCGCCGGAATGCGCGACCGAGCCAATTCAGCCGAGCCCCAACCCATCCTGGCGGCGGCTGCTTCTTCTGAGGAGCGCGTGCGGGGGGGATCGCAGCCGATTCCAATCTGGCGGTACATCGGAGCGTCCGCGGGCGCGACCCTCCTCGTGGCCTGCGTCGGAGGCTTTGCCCTAGCCCAACTTCCGCAGTTACGGCGGTAAGTCCTTTTTTTACAGCGCGGGAGTAGTGAAGTCTTCACTACAAGTCCGCGCATTCGATGCTTGTCGGAAGTTCGAGGCCGAGTCGCTGGAGCAAGATGGCTTGATGTTCGGTGGGTCGGCTCACGCAGCGCTTGCGAATCGAGATGCCAGTGCGCGTGGGCAAGACCACGTCGACTAAGGCGATCTGCCCGAGTTCAGCGAAGATTTTTCGCGGTTCATCGCCAAGTCCTGCATCATGGCACCAGCGGCCAAACGTTTTCCAGAGCACGTAGGTGAGAAAGCAAACCAGAATATGAGCCTGCACGCGGCGCTCGAGATGGTGCCAGACGGGGCGCAGAGACAGATCGCTCTTGTGGATTCGAAAGGCAGCCTCGGCTTCTGTCAGTTGCATGTAGGCACGCCAAAGCTCTTCTCCGCTCCAATCGGTGACGTTGCTGCGCAGCAGATAACAGCCCTCGCTCAGCCTGGCCCAATCGCGCCACTCTTCTCGCTTGCTCCACTCCAGGTGGGCGCCGCCGCGCGCATCGGTTTGGATGTGCACACGAAATAAGCCTGCAGCGCGGCTGTTCCCGCCCAGGAGCTTGCCCAGGCGTTGGGCCAGCAGCAGTGGATCCTGCCTGCGCTGGCGGCAACTGGCGGCCATCTGTTCCAGCTTCTGTTCAATGCGCCGTTCGAAGCGATCGTGCATAGCCCGCTCCTTCAGGCGCCGCTGGGCACTGCGGCAGAGGATGAAAACCTCCTGCCCTTCTGGCCCGAGGCAGAGCTTCACTTCCAGCCCGGCGTGGACCTCACTCCATGTCTCGTCCAGTAACTGCTGCTCGAATTTACGCAACATGCTCTTGGGGGTGCCCAGGATGTAGCGTCGCCCACCCTTCTGCAGAAACTCAACGTTCTCTGCCGAGACCATGCCCCGATCCATCACCCAAATGCGGTTGGCCTGACCGTACTTGTTCTCCATGGCCGCGACGATCTCTTCCACCGTGGTGACGTCACTGCGGTTGCCGGCGAACACTTCATATCCCAAGGGCAGCCCACTGCGACTCACCACCATGGCAATGTTGACCTGTTTGCAATCGGGGCGATGATCCCGCGAGTAGCCGCGCTGCGCCTGGGGGTTAGCTGCCGCTTCGCCCTCAAAGTAAGTGCTCGTGACGTCGTAGAGCAGCAAGTCGTAGTCGAGCTGAAACAACTCGCCCAAGCGTTGCTGAAGATGCTTCTCCAAGGCCGTCTTGTGCGGCAATAATCGATCCAGGCTCCGATAGAGACGATCGTCGTTTACCTTCTCCGCCGGCACTCCCAATAACTCCGCCAAGGAGCTGGCTTCATAGGTGTGCTCGGCCAGTCGAAGCTCACTGGAGGCTTCCACCATGCGCCCCAGCACCAGAATCTGCGCCATCACACTCCAGGAAATCCCTTCCCGCCCCTGCGGCAACAACCTATCGAGCAGTTGAGAAAGGCCCAGTTGACGAAGAAGCTCTAAGCCCAGCCAACAGCCACCAAACTGACGACTGCGTTCTACCCGCACACCGTGAATGTCGACTTCTACCCACTCCGCGCTGCCCGCCTGCCGGAATAAATGCGCTTGTGCTGTGGAGGCCGGCTGTACCGCTTGTTGCACTCCAATCCGGCCACGCTCATCCAGTTCCCCAAGGTACGCGACCACTCGCTGCCGCGGACCGCGTGCCGTTCGATACGACTCCACAAGGGCCCAATATGCGTGTCGCTTCCCGTTCTTCTTTCGGTAGCAGCGCCGCACATACATGGCGCTCATCCTACCGATCTACGCCCCACTTGCAAGAGGGTAGGTCTTCACTACACGCCACTCCGGCGGCGATCAAGCACCACTCCCCTCAACCCTGCCTTGCAAACAAAGCCTTTTCCACTTGCCGTTGTTGAAAAGAGCGACTCAAAGTAGTCACAATTTCCTTAACCTTCGGCTAATGCTGCGGAAGTTCGGCTAGTCCGGGCCGAACAATCGTCCGAACTGAAGCGAGAACCTCCAACGGTGGTTGGTGTGGATCCGCCCAAACAAGATGTTCCGCCCGATCCAGTGGTTGAGCCGCCGCCTTCGCCTCTTGCCGGGCCGGCAAAACCGTCTCCCGAATATCCCCCGGTTGTTGTCGGCAGCGGGGGCGTCCGTGCCAATCCCGAACCCAGCCAGCCCCTGCAATCTGATTCCACCTCTCACCGCTACACTCCCGCCGCGGCGCCTGCGCCAAGCGCCGCGCCCCAGCCGGTAACGCAGCCCCAGCAGGCGCAGACTGATTTTGCCGAGGTTTTGTTCGCGAGCGCACAAGCGGCCATGACGATGAACCATCTGGCCAGGCCGGCAAACGATTGCGTGATCTACTGGGCACGCCAGCTGGAGCAGCGAGGAGACCAACGCGGAATTTCTCTTGAGAAACAGGCGGCTGTGGCTGCGGGAGCCCAGATCGATCGCGAACGCGCCGCTCACAACTACGCCGCGGCGCTGGAGGATCTCGATGCGCTTTTGCAGTTCTACCCGGGCAGCCCGGAAATGCTTTCGATCAAATCGGACATCGAACAACAGCAGCGCAGCGAGGCCGCCGAAAGTCAGCTGAAGAAATTCCTGTTGGAGCATCGCCACATCGTCTTTGGAAACAACGGCCAGATGAGCCAGGCGTACTGCATCGGGGTCTTCGCGGTGGCGCCGAACGGCATGGCGGCATTCGACTGCACTGGTTCTTTCGATCCGCAGGGACGGTGCGATCATGTGCTCTTCCAGGCGGGCGCCATAAAAGAAGTCAAGTTCCTGGGCAACGGCCTTCTTCATGTGGCCACGACCCACCAGGGTAATTATGACTTTTACGGCGAAGCGCAAACCATGAAGGGAGCCTTTGATGCTTTGCACGCGATTTCCCGTAAGTGATCGCGCAATGCTCTTCCTTAGGATGTTTTTCGAGGGTTTTCAGCCTCGAAATCGAGCGAAAGCAAGTGAGTTTCCTCACCGGTAGGACTCATCCCGGTGAATCACAAATTCCGGATAAGCCCCGCCGCCCAGCTCATGGAGATCCATGCCCAGCCGCTCGCCGTCCGGATCGACACGGAGCGGAAGAATCCGGTTCACGATCGAGAGCACCAGATAGACAAGCGGGAATACAAAGCCCAGCAGCGTGGCGATGCCCACCAGTTGCGCCATCATCTGGCCGGGAAGCGGCGCAAAGATGCCGGCGGCGAACAGTCCCCACAACCCTCCCACCGCATGCACGGAAATCGCCCCCGACGGATCATCGATCGACAGCGCCAATTCCAGCAGCTCCACCAGCAGCGGCGTGGCGATCCCGGCAATTGCTCCCACCAGGATGGCTTCGACCGGGGTCACGATCCCGGCGCAGGCGCTGGAAGAGACCAGGCCGGCGAGCCAGCCGTTGGCGCACATGCTGGCGTCGGGCTTGCCGAAGCGCGTGCGGGTTACGGAAAACGTCGCCACCAGGGCCGCCGCTGCCGACAGCACCGTATTGATGGCCGTGACTGCCAATCCGCCCGGAGCGACATGCAGCCAGAGAATGGCTCCGGCCATGTTCCAGGCCAGCCACCCCACCATCGCCAGCAGGCAGCCGAACAATATATAGACCGCGTTGTGGCCGGGCATGGCCGTGGCCAGGCCTTCCTTGGGAAATTTGCCTTTCCGCGAGCCGCCGATCCAGACCACGGCCAGCGCGCTCAGGCCTCCGACGGCGTGCACCGACGCCGCGCCGGCCCCATCGAGAAAACCAGCACCCAGGCCGAAGTTCGCTCCCAGTCCGGCCAGCCATCCGCCGCCCCAGGTCCAGTGCGCCACAACCGGGAACACACCCCCCGCGAGCACGGCGGTCACGGCGCAACCGGCCGGCAATCGCAGACGGTCCGCCCCCGATCCCCAAGGGATGATCGCCATCATGCCGGCGGCCAGGAATTCAAACAGGACCGCCAACTGGGTCTGCGGCTCCAGGGCGTTGAAGTGCCGCATAAATAGCGGAGCCGCGCCGATCCAGTTCCAGGATTTGCCGGCGACCGAGAGGGCATGGCCCGGCGCACCCGCAAACGAAACCCCCATAACCGCAAACGCGATCGCCGCAACTGCCACCAGCGTCACGCAGCCCAGCAGCGATTGAGCCGCGGAGCGCGAACGGCCCAGCCCTGTATTGAGCAGAGCCACGCCCGCAATTGCCAGCGGAGCCAGCACCAGCAGCCCCAGAGTCAGGACAAACATCGCCTCCGATAATGGCGGAACGTTCATGGGCGGCCCGCCCCACGGGATGCGCCCGATCCCGCGGATGGCTGGGAACCCGGCAGCGGGAGAGGATTGGACTCCTGCCTGCGCTCCATGTGGCCGCGCACAGCCACCCCCAGGCCGAGAAATTCGACAGCCAGTCCGCAGACCACAAACGCGGCGCGCATTCCTGCTTCAGGGAAGAGGATGAGCGCGGCGACCGCGAGAAAGAATCCCGTGGGCATCACCAGCAATCCCGCATATTTCATGTCGCTCTGCCTTTCAGGAATGGCTGCGATTGGATCTCGGATAGACGCTGGCTCGATGGACTGATGCCCACTTCGGCAGTTCTCAAGGTGAATGATTTCGGAATCAAAGCGGCCGGGTTACGTCTGTCTGAATTCTAAAGCATCGGCTCGTGCGGACCGGGCCGTGGGTCGCGCGGGGCCGGCGTCCGGATGCCGTCTTTTGCCCTTATGCCTTCTTTGTGGCGTTGCGGTCCATAATGCCCTATGTACATCCGGCTGGACCGTGCCCACAGGGCCGTGCCCGTGGCGCTTGGCATTGTTACCCTCGCAAGTGTTGGCGTCCTGTTCGTCTGGGATGTGGCCCCCCGCCTCTTTCCCGCCGGAAGCCACGACGTCCTGGGCGCATTCGCACTGACGATGATTGCCGTCGCCTATCTCGCTTACCAGGTCGCCCACCGGCCTTCCATCAAGGATCTTGGCAAGGCGATCCTGCTGGCCATCGCTTTTCTTTTCTGGGCTGCCAATCAGTTGTGGCCCGACTCGGCCCGCGCCACGCTCTACAACGACATCGCCATCGCGCTGTTTGTGCTGGATGTGTTCCTGGTGATCATCGGCTGGCCGGCAAGCTCTCCGGACGAGTCGTTCGGCGAAACCGACTCGGATGCTAACGCCTGATCCCAAATTCCAGGTGACGGATCTATTCCCCTATCCCGATTCCTTGTGTTTCCATCCCAGTCTCTGGGACATGCGTCGCGGCTCTATTGCGGCGTTGCTCGATTAAGGGTGAATCCCAACCCGTTTTCTTTTCAGCAGATTACAAAGACCGTTTTGGGAAGAAATTTTTCTGTATTGTGTCCTGCGGGAAGCTTGCGCACCGACCCTGCGCTGCTATATTGAACTTTCGGGGTTTCCGTCCCGATGCTGTTGTAGCGCTTCCCACAAGTTTTGCACGCAGCCTATGTGACCGTCAGCACAAGCGGCGCATCATTTTCAGAGAGCAACACGAGCCCTCCAAACATACGCAACCAATCAACCAGGGAAAGCTTGCATGGCTCAGATATTTGACCGCAGCTCGAACGCACTGGCCCGGATGAGCCTGGTGTTGACGGGGTTGCTTGTGATCGCGGTGGGGGTGACGCTGGACGAGCTGCAGCGATCGCCGTGGGTGACGCGGCAGGGACAGCGACCCGACCAGCCGGTTCCGTTCAGCCACAAGCATCATGTGCAGGGGCTGGGGCTGCAGTGCCAGTACTGCCACGTGACGGTGGAGAAGTCGAGCTACGCGGGGATCCCTCCGACCAAGACGTGCATCAACTGCCACGCGCAGATCTGGACCAACGCGCAGTTACTGGAGCCGGTGCGGGCCAGCTGGGCGACGGGTCAGTCCCTGGCGTGGACCAAGGTGCACGATCTTCCCGACTTTGTTTATTTCAGCCACGAGATCCACGTGAACAAGGGCCTGGGCTGCTCGACCTGCCACGGGCGGGTGGACCAGATGCCGCTGATGTACGCGGAGAACACGCTGCAGATGGAGTGGTGCCTGGACTGCCACCGCAACCCGTCCAAGAATCTGCGGCCGACCAGCCAGATTTACAACATGGCGTGGGAAGCGCCGGCCGGAGAGCGTCCGGTATGGTGCGCGGCGGGGGAGGCGAAGGACGGAGTGCCGACGGCGGAAAGCGTGAACTGCGTGATGAAGGATCCGGCGGGGGAGGGTGCGCAGCTGGCGTCTTTGGCGCTGCCGGTGACGAAGGGTCTGGCCGGGGATGTGCGTCCCGCGGTCGGGGCGTCGGCGGAAGCTTATAAAAAGTTCACCAGCCAGGACGAGCTGGGCCATTTTCTGCTTCAGCAGTACAAGATCCGCACGCCGAAAGATCTGACCAGCTGCGAGGTGTGCCACCGATGAGCGCGCCAGAGAGGAACAAGCGGTTGGATGAAGAAGGTCGCGTCGTGAACGAGATTTCGCAAAGGCACGCCTCGGGGACGGAAGCCCCAGAGGATTCGGCGGGGGCCGATGTACGGGCTGAAGCCCGTACCCTTCAGGACGGCCCGATGACGCTGGCCGCGGTGCGCGCGGAGCTGAAGGGCACTCGCGGCAAAAAGTTCTGGCGTTCGCTGGACGAGCTGGCCGGGACCGAGGAGTTTGAGCGGGCGGTGGAGCAGGAGTTTCCCTCGGCGGCGCAGGAGTGGGTCGATCCGGTATCGCGGCGCGGGTTCATGAAGCTGATGGGGGCGTCGATGGCGCTGGCCGGACTGGCCGGCTGCACCAAGCAGCCCGACGAGCCGATCTTCCCCTACATCAAGCAGCCCGAGGATCTGATCCTGGGCAAGCCGATGTATTTCGCCACGGCGCATCCGTTTCCGACTGGAGCGGTGCCGACCCTGGTGAAGGCCGACCAGTTCCGTCCCATCAAGATCGATGGCAACCCGGAGCACAGCTACAACCAGGGATCGTCGGACGTGTTCACGCAGGGGTCCCTGCTGGCGCTCTACGATCCGGACCGGTCCAAGCGCGTGACCCTGCGCGGGGAGAACCGGGAGTGGAGCGAGTTCGCGCGCACCTTCCGCGACGCGGTGGTGGCCTCGAACGGCGGCACGGGGATTTACTTCCTGTCGACGACCATTACTTCGCCCACGCTGGCCCGGCAGTGGAAAGCGGTGCAGCAGGCGTATCCGCAGGCCAGGCTGATCCAGTATGACCCGGCCATCGCGGGCACGGTCTTAGCTACCGGCGCGATCCCGCAATACGACCTCTCCGGGGCGGATGTGATCGTGTCGCTCGATGCGGACTTTTTGTCGGGTGCGGCGTATCCGGGCCATCACAAGCTGGTGCGGGAGTATGCGCAGCGGCGCAAGGACCCCACGAAGCTGAACCGGCTCTACTCCATCGAATCGACGCCGACCACTACCGGCATGAAGGCCGAGCATCGCCTGGTCCTGCGCGCCAGCGAAGTGCCGGCGTTCGCCGCGGCGCTGGCGGCGGCAGTCGGTGCGACCGGCGTGCCGGCCTCGAGCTATGCGTGGACCGGCGAGCAGCAGAAGTTTTTAGCCGCCCTGGCCAAAGACCTCAAGGCCAGCGCAGGCAAGAGCGCGGTGCTGCCGGGCCTTTATCAGGACGCATCGGTCACAGCCCTCGCCGCGGCGATCAACTCCGCGCTGGGCAACGTGGGCAAGACCGTTTCGGTTTCGAGCGAGCCCTTGAACCCGCTGCCTTCGGACCAGATTGCGGACATGAAGGCGCTGGTGGCGGACCTGAACGCGGGCAAGGTGGAGTGGCTCATCATCCTGAACGCGAACCCCATCTATTCGTCGCCCGCCGATCTTGATTTTTCATCGGCCTTCAACAAGGCGAAGATGGTGGCGCATCTGGGCCCGCACCAGGACGAGACCGGGCAGATCGCGCACTGGCACATTCCTTCGGCGCATCCCCTGGAGTTCTGGTCGGACGCGCGCAGCTACGACGGCACGGTATCGATCGTGCAGCCCCTGATCGATCCGCTCTACGGCGGCCGGAGCGCGCACGATGTATTGCAGATGCTGCTGGCCGAGCCGCTGCTGAGCTCCTACGCGGCGGTGCGCGAGACGTGGAAGACCGCCATTAAGGGCGACTTCGAGACCGGCTGGAGGAAGGCGCTGCACGCGGGCTGGATCGAAGACACGAAGTTCGAGACATCCGGCAAGGCAACCACTGCGGCCATCAACGTTCCCACTCCGTCTCCCAAAGAAAATATCGAAATCATCTTCCGCCCCGACCCAACCATTTACGACGGGCGATTCGCGAACGTGGGCTGGCTGCAGGAGCTGCCCAAGCCGGTGACCAGCCTGAGCTGGGACAACGCGGCCATCGTATCGGGGGCGACGCTCTCCGCGCTCAAGCTTGAAGAAGACGACATCGTGGAGATCACTGTCGGCAGCGGAAAAGTGAAAGCTCCGGTAATCGTGGCTCCCGGCCATCCTGACAACTCGGTCACGGTGTATCTGGGCTACGGGCGCGAAGCGGCCGGGCGGGTAGGCTCGGGGGCGGGCTTCAACGCCTACCAGATCCGCCCCACGTGGGCGCCCTTCTACGCGGCCGGTTCCATCAGGAAGGTGGACGGCAAGTGGGGCATCGCTCTTACCAAGAGCCACTACCAGGACCATCGCTCCAAGACCTTCTCGGACTACGGCAACCAGAACCGGTCTCTGGAAGCGGTGGAAGCGCTGGGCCCGAGGGGCATCATCCGCTACGCCACGCTGGACGAGTACAAGCAGAACCCGGGCTTCGCCAACGAGGGCGAGGGCCACGAGAAGACCAGCATGGGGACCTCGATGTTCCCCAACTGGACGTACACGGAAAACGCCTGGGGCATGTCGATCGACATGAACGAGCTGCACCGGCTGCAACGCCTGCGTGATCGGCTGCTATGCGGAAAACAACATCGCGGTGGTGGGCAAGCAGCAGGTCAGGATCGGGCGCAACATGCAGTGGATCCGCATCGATTCGTACTTCGAAGGCGACCTGGCTTCGCCGCGGGCCCACTTCCAGCCCATGCTCTGCCAGCACTGCGAGAACGCGCCCTGCGAGCAGGTGTGTCCGGTGGGCGCCACGGTGCACACGCCCGAAGGGCTGAACACCATGGTCTACAACCGCTGCGTGGGCACTCGCTACTGCTCCAACAACTGCCCCTACAAGGTGCGCCGGTTCAACTTCTTGCTCTTCTCCGATTACGAAACCGAAAGCCTGAAACTGATGCGCAACCCCGACGTCTCGGTGCGCTCGCGCGGAGTGATGGAGAAGTGCAGCTACTGCGTGCAGCGCATCACCGCGGCGCGCATCGAGGCCGACAAGGAAAACCGGGCCATTAAGGACGGCGAGGTGCAGACCGCCTGCCAGCAGGCCTGCCCGGCCCAGGCCATCACCTTCGGAAATATCAACGACAAGGGCAGCCGGGTGGCGAAGCAGCGCTCCGATGAGCGCACCTATCAAGTGCTGGCCGACCAGAATACCCGCCCGCGCACGACGTATGTGGCGGCGGTGATCAACCCCAACAGCGAGCTGGAAGACAAGCCGATCGAGCATGGATGAAGCAGGGAACGAGGGAACAGGGACCAAGGGAACAAGGGACCAAGGGACTAAGGGAACAAGGGAACAGGGACCAAGGGAACAAGGGAACAGGGACCAAGGGAACAAGGGACCAAGGGAATCGCCATTACGGCTGACGTGCTGACAACTGTGAACTACGAACTGTGAACTACGAACTGCGAACTGAGAACTGACAACTGACATGGCAACGAGCAACCTGAAACCGACCGATCCCGAGTATGCGCGCTGGGTAGACCCGGCTACGGGCGAGTACCGGGTGATCGAGCCGGGCCAGACCTTCAAGTCGGTCACCGACAAGATCACGCGCATCGTGCTCACCCCGCACACCCCCATGGGCTGGTTCGCCATCTTCGCCTTCGCGGGCATGGGCGCCACGGTGCTGCTGGTGGCGGTGACGTGGCTGTTCCTCAAGGGCGTGGGCATCTGGGCCATCACCCAGCCGGTGGCGTGGGGATTCGCCATCATCAACTTCGTGTGGTGGATCGGCATCGGCCACGCCGGCACCCTGATCTCCGCCATCCTGCTTTTGTTCAAGCAGCAGTGGCGCAATTCCATCTCGCGCTTCGCCGAGGCCATGACCATCTTTGCGGTGGTGTGCGCCGGCATGTTCCCGCTGATCCACGTGGGCCGTCCGTGGCTGGGCTACTGGATGCTGCCTCTGCCCTACACCATGACGGTGTGGCCGCAGTTCCGCTCCCCGCTGGAGTGGGACGTGTTCGCGGTCTCCACCTACGCCACCATCTCGGTGGTGTTCTGGTACGTCGGCATGATCCCCGACTTCGGCACCTTCCGCGACCGCGCCAAATCGCGCGTCGGGCAGTATGTCTACGGCATCATTTCGCTGGGGTGGCGCGGGTCGGTCCGCCACTGGATGCGCTACGAGACGGCGTCGCTGCTGCTGGCCGGCCTGGCGACTCCTCTGGTCCTCTCCGTGCACACCGTGATCAGCTTCGACTTCGCGGTGGCGGTGCTGCCCGGCTGGCATACCACCATCTTCCCGCCTTACTTCGTGGCCGGAGCCATCTACTCGGGCTTTGCCATGGTGTTGACGCTGGCCATTCCGCTGCGCAAGTTCTATCACCTGGAAGCGCTGGTCACCGAGCGCCACATCGACAACATGGGCAAGGTGATGCTGGCTACCGGCTTCATCGTGGCCTACGGCTACGGCATGGAAGCGTTCATGGCCTGGTACTCGGCCTCCCACTGGGAAGCGTTCATGTTCTGGAACCGCATGTTCGGCCCCATGGGCTGGAGCTACTGGACGCTGATCGCCTGCAACCTCGCGATCCCCCTGACCACGCTGTGGTCGCGCAAGCTCAGAACCAACATCACCTTCATGTTCGTCATGTCCATCATCGTGAACACGGGCATGTGGTTCGAGCGCTTCGTGATCATCGTGACCAGCCTGTATCGCGACTTCCTGCCCTCCTCGTGGGGAACCTATCGGGCCACCAAGTGGGACTACATGACCTTCATCGGAACCCTGGGCCTGTTCACCACGCTGTTCGTCTTGTTCGTGCGTTTCCTGCCCATGATCCCCATGAACGAAATCCGCATGCTGCTGCCCGGCGCCAAAATCCTGCCCAAAAAGCCGAAGGAGGTGGGACGATAAATGCCGCCTCGTGAAGGAACCTACGGTTTACTGGCCGAATTCGACACCCCCGGCGACCTGATCCGGGCCGCGCGCCAGGCCCACCAGGACGGCTGGCGGCGCATGGACTGCTACACCCCTTACCCGGTCGAGGAAGCCGCCGAAGCCATCGGCTTCCACACCAACCGCGTGCCCCTGTTGTGCCTGATCGGCGCGCTGATGGGCCTGACCGCCATGTTCTCCTTCGAGACCTGGGTCTCGGTGGTCGCCTATCCGTTGAACATCGCCGGACGGCCGCTCTATTCCTGGCCGGCGTTCATCGTGCCGGCGTACGAGTGGACCATCCTGTGGGCCGGGCTGTCGGCGGCCTTCGGCATGATCGCGCTCAACCACATGCCCACGCTTTACCATCCCCTGTTCAACGCGCCCAACTTCCGTTCCGGGGCCCTGGTGGACAAGTTCTTCCTGTGTCTGGAAGCCCTGGACCCCAAGTTCGACCTGGCCGAGTCGCGCAAGTACCTCGAAACCTTCGAGCCCAACTCCGTGGTGGAGGTCGAGTACTGATGACGAACAGGCACCAAGGGACCAAGGGACTAAGGGACCAAGGCCGCGCCGGCGGCGCCTCCGTGGTTTTGAAAGGGCACGACTTCAGAGGCTACGGAAAAACTCCGTGCATGGAGGGTACGGGCTTCAGCCCGTACATTAACCTCAGCAGAATGAACGGGGCTTTAGCCCCCGAGGGATGTTTCCTCTCGCCCTTCACCCGCTGTTCACTGTTTTTCCGCAGCCTCTTCAGTCGTGCCGATAAGCCCTCAAAAACGACCCGGGCTTTAGCCCCTGAGGGAAGCTTCGCCCGCCGCATCGCTTCGCTCGCCGCCCTCTCCGCGCTGCTCGTGATCGCCGGCTGCCGCCAGGACATGCACGACCAGCCCAAGATCATCCCCCAGCGCGGCTCCAACCTGTTCGACGACCATCGCGGCGCGCGTCCCCAGGTGGTCAACACCGTGGCCCGCGGCCAGCTTCGCGAAGACTCGTACTTCTACACCGGCGTGACCCAGGGCGCCAACGGCTACCGTGAAGAACACGACGAGCTGCCCTTCCCGGCCACTCTCGAAGTGCTCAAGCGCGGCCAGGAGCGCTTCAACATCTACTGCTCCCCGTGCCACTCGCGGGTCGGCAACGGCCTGGGCGAAATCGTGCAGCGCGGCTACAAACCCGCCGCCAATCTGCACGACCAGGTGCGCCTGGCCCAGCCCCTGTCGCACTACTTCTACGTGATGTCGAACGGCTACGGGGCCATGCCCGACTACTCCGCCCAGCTCACGCCCGCGGATAGATGGGCGGTGGCCGCCTACATCCGCGCCCTGCAGCTGAGCCAGGCCGCCAAGGAAAGCGACGCGCCCTCCGGCGTCCAGTTCAAGAGCCTCAGGGACGTGGCCCAGGGCGAAGGGCTCGCGCCGTCGTTCGCCGACCCCTGGCAGATGCCCGCCACCGCCGTGCAGCCTTATCAGCACGACTGGAAGCAGGGCTGGCCGGCCATGGCTCCGGCCAACCCCGCCGACCCCGCGCAACTGGCCCCCAACCAAACCAAACCGGCAACAGGGAAATAAGGAACATGGCTCACACATCTCATGCGCGCACCCTTCCCGCCGACCTCTCGGCCCCGCCGGTGGTGGACCAGTGGCGCACGCGCGCGCTCATCGTCGGCGCCGTCTTCTCGGTGATCGCCGCCCTGCTCGCCCTGCTCGATCACTCTATCGATCATGTCCTGCGCGCCTGGGTGCTGGGCCTGATGCTCACCTTCGGATGGTCGGTGGGCGGACTGGCTCTGCTCATGGTCCAGTACTGCTCCGGTGGCAAGTGGGGCCTGTTGCTGCGCCGCCCCCTCGAAGCCATGACCCGCTCCCTGCCCCTGGTCTTCGCCTACTGGATCGTCGTCGCTCTGAGCCAGACCCGCCTCTACCAGTGGGCCAACCACGCCATGGTCGACAACGACTTCAAGCTCGGCCGCATTACCCCCGAACAGCTCGAAGCCATCAACCACGCCATCGCCTTCAAGCGCCCCATGCTCAACCCCACCATGTTCTGGATCGTGGGCATCCTCTGCTTCGCCATCTGGGCCTTCTACACCTGGCGGCTCAACTCCATGGCCCTGCGCCGCGATGCCGACTCGCCGGCCCCGGGGTCCCCGCGGACAGGTCTTGGTCCGGGGGGTGGTAACACTCCATGGTGGATCAAGAAGCTAGAAAACCTCTCCGGCCCCGGCATCGTCGTCTACTCCCTCACCATGACCGCCGCCGTCATCTACTGGGTCATGTCCATGGACGTCACCTGGTTCTCCTCCGTCTACGGGCTGCTGTTCCTGGTCGGACAGGGCTTCTCGGTGCTGGCCCTCTCCATCATCGTGGCCATCTCCCTGGCCCGCTACGAGCCCTTCGCGACCATCCTGCGCACCACGGAGCAGCACGACCTGGGCAAGCTGACGTTCGCGTTTGTGATGCTCAACATCTATCTCGCCTTCGGACAGTTCCTCATCATCTGGTCCGGCAACCTGCCCGAGGAGATCAACTGGTACCTCGACCGCATCCGCGGCCACTGGGGCATCATCATCACCCTCGACTTTATCTTCCACTGGGTGATCCCCTTCTCGCTGCTGCTCTCCCGCGACCTCAAGCGCAACCGCAAGCGCCTGCTCCGCGTCTGCCAGTGGATGATCCTGGCCAAGGCCTTCGACCTCTTCTGGCTCATCGAGCCCAACTACAAGGACGCCTCCAGAAATCTCCACTTCTCCTTCGGCATCCTCGAGTACATCGCCGTTCCCGCCGCCCTGGTCGCCTTCTGGATCGCCTACTTCCTCACCCAGCTCAAGACCAGACCCCTCGTCCAAACCAACGACCCTCACCTCGCAGAAATCCTGGAGCCCGAACATGCCACAGCATGATGACGAACAACTCGGTTCGCACGGTCCCAAGCCGGAAGAGATCGACACGTCAGAGGGATACGAACTCTCCGACGTTCGCGTCACCGGCATCGTGGTGTTCCTGACCGCGCTGGCCATCTTCGTAGCGGTGACGGGCATCCTCTGTTATGGAATCGGCAAAGTCATCAACGCACAAATGAATAAGGAGGATGGGCCGAACAGCAAGTGGACCAAGACCGCGGAGGTGCGCGAGCTTGGGAACCTGCCTTCGAGTCCGGAGTTGCAGAACAAGATGGCCGAACTGACGCAGCAATTTCCCGCGCCGCGCGTGCAAACCGACGATGGCAACCAGGACGTTGCCGACCTGCATGCACGCGAGGATTTGCTGCTGGACAACTACACGCGCGTGGATGGAAAGCCTGGCACGGTGCGGATCCCGATTGAGCACGCCATGGAACTGATGGCGCAGCGCGGGCTGCCGGTGGCGTCGGCAGTACAGAAGGCGCCGTCGATGACCGGCGACCGCGAAGCCGCGGTTCAGGATCCGCTCACCAATGGCTTCGCGCGCACTGCGTACGAACTGGATGTGGAAGCGGCGCGTCAGGCTGAAGCGAAGAGGCCCCAGTAATCAGTGGCCAGGAGCAAGCGCGACACCTGCGAATTCGGCCGCTGCGCGACTTTGGACCAGGATCACAGCTATTCGAGCGAAACAAACACAGCTGTACAAGAAAAGCAGTGCAGGGATGATGCAGTATTCGAGAACAATCCGGAAAATGGTCCGACTCGCCGGCGTTTCCGCGCTCGGCATCAGTGCGTTTGCGCAGTGGATGCCGGCGCAGGTCTCCAGTTATGGCGACAAGCAGACGGGACCGGCAAATTCGAAGTCGCAAATTCTCGACAAGGTGGGAATCGCGCAGCATTTGAATTATCAGCTGCCGTTGAACCTCACCTTCACTGACGACGCCGGCAAGCAGGTGCAACTGGGCGACTACTTCGGCAAGCGGCCGGTCATTCTCGCGTTGGTCTACTATCAATGCCCGATGCTTTGCTCCGAGGAATTGAATGGCCTTACCGGGGCCTTGCAGATGGTGAGCTTCCGGCCGGGCAGGGACTTCGACGTCATCATCGCCAGCATCGATCCCAGCGAAGGCACCGATTTGGCGGCGTCGAAGAAGCGCACCTATCTCAAGCGCTACGGGCATCCGGAGACCGCGGACGGCTGGCACTTTCTTACCGGCACGCAGGCCAACATCGATGCGATTACGAAGGCAGTGGGATTTGGATACACCAAGATCCCCGGACCCGACGGAAAGCTGACGCAGTTTGCTCATGCCAGCTCGATCCAGATCGTCACGCCGCAGGGCAAGCTGGCGCAGTACTACATGGGCGTGGAGTATTCCCCCAAGGATTTGCGGCTGGGCCTTGTGGAGGCTTCGGCCAACCGCATCGGTTCGCCGGTGGATAACATTCTGACTTACTGCTACCACTACGATCCGGGGACAAACAAGCATTCGTTGATCGTGGCGAGGGTTGTGCAACTGGGCGGACTGGTCACCATGTTTTCGCTGGGAGGATTCATGTGGGTGATGTTCCGCCGCGACATTCGCCGCGATCATGCCCCGGCAAAGGAAGCGCTGGCCTCAGGAACAAAGGGCCACCCCCGCGACGAAGAGCTGTCGCCGGGGACCCCGGGGGTGAACGGATAACGAATGAACCACATCAGTGAGACAATCTGGCAGTTTCTCGTCAAGTGGTTGACGAACTTCGCGCTGTTTCCGCCGGAGGCGTCGAAGATCGCCCCGCAGATGGACGCGTTGTACTTCTTCATGGTGCTGGTGAGCCTGATCGGGTTGACGATCGTTGTTTTGCTGATCACCACGTTTTCCATCCTTTATCGCAAGCGTCGTCATCCGGTAGCGGTGCAGATCGAGGGGTCAACGCTGCTCGAAGCTACCTGGACCATCATTCCGCTGGGTCTGTTCCTGGTCATGTTCGTCTGGGGCTCGATCATCTATTTCCGCATTTACACTCCGCCTGCGAATGCCATGAACATCTACGTGGTCGGCAAACAGTGGATGTGGAAAGCGGAGCATCCCGGCGGGCAGCACGAGATCAATTCGCTGCACATCCCGACGGGGCGCGCCATCCAGCTGACGATTATTTCGCAGGACGTGTTTCACAGTTTTTCGATCCCGGCATTTCGCGTGAAGCGCGAAGCCATTCCCGGCCGATACACCTCGGTATGGTTTGAACCGACAACGCCCGGCACTTATCATCTTTTCTGTACCCAATATTGCGGAACGAACCACTCCGCCATGGTTGGCGACATCGTGGTGCTAAGTCCGGACGACTACAGGAAATGGCTTGAGCAATCCACCAGCGGAATGTCGCTGGCCCAGAATGGCGAGCGGTTGTTCGCCACCCTGAGTTGCAATGCCTGCCACAACGGGCGGCCCGATTCGCGCGGCCCCAGCCTCGCCAATGTCTTCGGATCGAAACTTACGCTGACCAACGGCTCCGCCGTAACCGCGGATGAAGCCTATCTCCGCGAGGCGATTCTCAATCCGTCGGACCATGTGACCCAGGGCTTCGCGCCTATCATGCCCACTTACCAGGGTCAGATCAGCGAAGACGGCGTGATCGCATTGGTGGAGTACATCAAGAACCTGAATTCGAACTACCGCATTGAACAAACTCTGAACACGACCGGCTTGCTGCCGGAGGGCGAGGGCAAGCGGGCAAGCGTCGTGCAAAAGCCGGCAGGGCAATCACCCACAGGGAAAACTTCCCAACCACAAGGGACGGTGAAGCAATGAGCACAATCGTAAGTCTTCCCGACCAGGCAACAGCTCGAGTACCGAAGACCAATTTCCTTACCAAGGAGAACGGGCTTCTGAGCTGGCTGCTGACTGGCGACCACAAGCGGATTGCGGTTCTGTATCTGATGTCGATCACGGTGTTCTTCTTTATTGGAGGCGCGCTGGCAGGGCTGATCCGCCTCGAATTACTTACGCCGCAATCGGATCTGATGGCCACCGACACCTATAACAAGGTGTTCACCATGCACGGCGTCATCATGGTGTTCCTGTTCCTGGTGCCGTCTGTGCCGGCCACTCTGGGCAATTTCCTCATTCCGATCATGATCGGAGCCAAGGACCTGGCGCTGCCCAAGATCAACCTGCTGAGCTGGTATTTGTACGTGGCAGGGGGCATCACGGTCCTCTACACCATGATCAGCGGCGGCGTGGACACGGGCTGGACCTTCACAACTCCGCTTTCGACGCACTACCTCAACACCAACGTGCTAAGTACGGGCATCGCGGTCTTCATTGCGGGCTTCAGCTCCATCTTCACGGGCCTCAACTTCATCGTCACCATCCACAAGATGCGCGCGCCCGGCATGACCTGGTTCCGGCTGCCGCTGTTTGTGTGGTCGCATTACGCGGCCAGCATCCTGATGGTGCTGGGAACCCCGGTTCTGGCCATCGCCATCGTGCTCGTTGCCCTGGAGCGCACCATCGGCATCGGCGTCTTCGATCCGGCCAAGGGCGGCGACCCGATCCTGTTCCAGCACTTGTTCTGGTTCTATTCGCATCCCGCCGTCTACATCATGATCCTGCCCGGCATGGGCGTCGTCTC
Source organism: uncultured Acidobacteriota bacterium (assembly GCA_963730805.1). Classification (GTDB taxonomy): domain Bacteria; phylum Acidobacteriota; class Terriglobia; order Terriglobales; family Acidobacteriaceae; genus Telmatobacter. Next base: position 697,943 of record CAVSTL010000007.1, read on the forward strand.
CGAGGTCATCTCCACCTTCGCGCGCAAGCGGGTCTTTGGCTACACAGCGGTCGCATTCTCGTCGGTCGCCATTGCCGTGTTCGGGTTTTTTGTCTGGGAACACCACATGTTCATCATGGGTGTTTCGAACTATTCGACGCTGGTTTTTTCGCTCCTGACGATGCTGGTTGCAGTTCCTTCGGCCATCAAGATCTTCAACTGGACTTTCACCCTGTACAAGGGCTCCATCACCTTTGAAACACCCATGCTCTACGCTTTCGGGTTCATGGGGCTGTTCACCATTGGCGGCCTGACGGGCGTCTTCCTCGGCACCACCGGCACCGACATTCACCTCACGGAGACGTACTTCATCGTGGCCCACTTCCACTTCGTCATGGTGGGTGGCATGCTGATGGCCTTCCTTTCCGGCATTCACTTCTGGTGGCCCAAGATCACGGGGCGCATGTACCCCGAGAAGATTTCGCAGCTCGCCGCGCTGGTTACGTTCATCGGGTTCAACTTCACGTTCTTCCCGCAGTTCATCCTGGGCACGCTGGGAATGCCGCGGCGCTACGCGGCGTATCCGGCGGAGTTCCAGATCCTGAATGTCTTCTCCACCGCCGGCGCGACGATTCTCGGTGTCGGCTACGTCCTGCCTCTCCTGTACCTGGGATGGTCCTTGCGCTACGGCGAGATAGCCGGCAACAATCCGTGGCAGGCGACCGGGCTCGAGTGGCAGATTCAGTCGCCGCCGCTCACGGAAAACTTTCTTGAGACTCCCGTGGTCGACCGTGATGCCTACGACTACGAATGGCTGGAGCGGCAGAAAGAAAAAGAGGTGACCACCAGTGTCGGATAGCACCGCGACTGTACACGGCGCACCGCCGGCGGAGCATGGGCACCCGCATCCGCCTTATCAGCGCCACCATTTCGAATCGATGGGCCAGCAGGTCGATGCCACGAGCTTTGCGATGTGGCTGTTCCTGCTTACGGAAATCATGTTCTTCGGCGGGCTGTTTACCGCCTACCTGATTTACCGCAACTGGTACTATCCCGCATTTGTGGCGGCCTCGCATCAGCTGGACATCCTGTGGGGCACGCTCAATACCGCCGTGCTTATTTCCTCCAGCTTCACTATGGCGATGGGCGTGTGGTGCGCGGAGACGCGGCGCAAGGCCGGTCTTGTGCTGTGCCTGGTGCTGACATTCGTTCTGGGCCTCGCGTTCCTTGGCATCAAGACCATCGAATACGGGGAGAAGATCAGCAAGCATCACGTACCTGGCTTCCACTACAGCGTCAAGTCGTTCGTCGATCCTGAATCGGACAAAGAAGTATTCGAGAAGTATCCTCACGACAAGCCGCTGACAGGCGGCATGGAACGCCGCACCGAGGTTTACTTCTCGCTTTACTTCGCGATGACCGGGATGCACGCGCTGCACATGATCATTGGAATCGCCATCCTGGGGTTCATGATCTTCCGGGCGCAAGCCGGGGCGTATACCACCGGGCACGTCACATTCGTCGAGAACTTCGGCCTCTACTGGCACTTCGTCGATATTGTCTGGATCTTTCTCTTCCCGCTGCTTTACCTGATCAGCAGGCACCCATAAAGGCGACACTCATGAGCGAAAAACACGAGCACGAGCATCTATCGCAGCATGATCAGAATCTGCACGACTTTCACGACAACCTCGACCACGTTGTCAGCCCCAGGATCTACGTCATTGTGGGCTCGACGCTGCTGGTCCTAACCGGGGTGACGGTCTGGGCATCCTTTCTGGAACTTAATATTTTCAATCCCATCGTCGCGCTATTCATCGCGGTGGTGAAGGCCACCATCGTGGTGCTGTTCTTCATGCATGTAAAGTACAGCTCCAAGCTGACCAAGCTCACCGTGGGCGCCGGGCTGTTCACATTTCTGGCGCTGGTTGGCATGACCCTGGCCGACTATTTCACCCGCGCCTGGGGCCGCTGGTAGGCGGCACGTTCCTTCCTCAAAACAGGGCTGCCCGCGGGTGGCCCTTTCGTTTCTCTGCAGACGAGCTTACCGATCCAAAAACCTCCGTGCCCAGTCTTGTGACTTTTTGCGGTCGCGACGGGTGGAAGACCATTCAACCGAATCCGCGATCTCCTAAAAAATGAGCGGATCCTCTGTTCATGCGGTGAAATCTGTCCGCTGAAGTGCCGTCCCCGACAGGCCGCGATTCCCTATCATTGTGTCGGAGCCATTATTCCGCGACTGGTGCCGATGATGTCCGGCGATTGTCAATCGGGCTCGCCTGCGACCGACCCACATGAGCCAACCTGACAATCAGCAAAACTCTCCGGAGCAACTTGCCGCGCTGGCAAGCCAGCAACGTATTCTCGTCCGCCACCCGGGCCCTCCCCTCCCCGCCGCCCGATGCGTCGTCTACTGGATGCAGCGCGCCATGCGCATCGTGGACAATCCCGCGCTGGACGTGGCAATTGAAGCCGGCAATCTGCTCGACCTTCCGGTGGTGGTGTTCTTCTCCGTCATTCCCAACTATCCGCATGCGAACCTCCGCCACTATCACTTCCTGCAGCAGGGTCTCCGCGATGTCGCCGAGGACGCGGCCGAACGCGGCGTCGGATTTGTGGTGCGCAGGCATCCGGATAACTCGCTCGAGGCGTTTCTCGACGAGGCCGGAGCGGCGCTGCTGATCGGGGATGAGAATCCCTGCCGCGAACCCGAACGGTGGCGCACCGTCCTGGCCAAGCGGCTCGGGCTGCCGTACTGGACTGTCGATGCGGATGTTGTCGTCCCTTCACGCGTGTTTGGGCGGGACTACTTTCTGCTGCACCATTTTCGTCCTCACCTCAAGCGCGAACTGCCGAAATACCTGGTTCCACAGGAGAAGATCCGGCCCGAACGCGAGTGGAAGCCCTCGAAGCGTCTGCAGAGTTTTTCTCTCGCCGAAGACATCACCGCGGGATTCGACAAACTCGATCGCACCGTGCAGCCAGTCGACACTTTCACGGGCGGCACCCAGGCAGCCCTCAAGCGCTTGCGGGAGTTCGTCCACGATGATCTCGCCCGTTACGAAACCGAACGCAATCACCCCGAGAAGAAAGGGACGAGCCGCCTCTCTCCCTACCTGCATTTCGGCAACATCAGTCCGATCACCATTGCGCTGGCCTGCGACCAGGCCGTGATCCAGGGCAGAGCGCCCGCAAGCGCCCGGGATCGTTATCTCGATGAATTGATCGGGTGGCGCGAGTTGTCGGCGCTCTTCGTCCGCTACAACCCCAACTACGACAACTGGGAATGCGGAGAGCCGTGGGCGCAGAAGTCCCTCCGCGAGCACGCCGGCGACCCGCGCCCCGGGCGCTACAGCCTAAGGCAACTGGAGCGCTCCGAAACTTACGATGAACTGTGGAATGCCGCCCAGAGCGAAATGGTCGTTACCGGATGGATGCATAACTATATGCGGATGTACTGGGCCAAGAAGATTCTCGAATGGGCGCCGGACCCGGCCACGGCTTTCGACTGGGCCGTCATTCTGAATGACAAATACGAACTCGACGGCCGCGATCCCAACGGGTATGCCGGAATCGCCTGGGCCATCGTCGGCAAACACGACCGGCCGTGGTTTGACCGGCCGGTATTCGGGACGGTACGGACCATGATGGCGGCTTCAACCGGTAAGAAATTTGATTCGAAAGCCTATATCCAGCAAAACCGCGGACGCGATTCCGGAGGGCAAACAGTTAAGTCCTAAGGCCGCTTCCTATTTTTCCCTAAGGAGCCGTGAGCCAAATCACTGCCAGATTTCTGCCAAAAATTCACAATCTGATCATCCAGAGCCGATAGGTTGGTTATGGACGATCATGCTTTGCGCGGTGATGTTTCACACGAAAAGGGAACTGACATGGCCGGTCCAATACTCTCCTCCGCTGTACAAGGGTCAATGCCCGGGGTCATCGAGATCGACCGGTTTTGCGAATTCTCAAGAACCTCAGCCCACAAAGGTCTACCATGCAAGAGCGAGACAACGATGGAATCCAGGGCCAGTGAAGTGGGATTGGGATGTGTAAGGGGCACCACCCTTGCAATTGGGTTCGAGGCCGGCGGTGCTGTCTTCATTTATCTCGTCTGGCATCTTGTACGGTTATTCCACTGAGGTTATCTGAAAACAAAAACCCCAGGCCGGCGAAGGCGCCTGGGGTTTTTACTTAGTTTGGACTTAGAGAACCACGAGAGCAGCCGGCTTGCCCGGCCATCTCGTTGTTTCAGAAACGCCGGCCAGATCTGCTTTGCTTACAGCTGTTTAAACATGCCCACTGCAGTTTGGATGTCCGCACGTGCAGACGATCTCTGTCTTGTTCGCGATCCCCTCACAATGAGCGCTGCAGTACTTCGAATTGTCCGAAGGGATGCAGCTACAGGCAGCATTTGCACATTTCTTGGAGCTAGCCATAGTCCTCCTATAGCGGTCGCCGTCAAGGTTCGCACGGCGGCTTGCTGTTGACTTTACGATGCAGGATGGCTTGCGAAAGGTAGTCCCTACCCTGTAGTGCGAGAACTGTCAAATCTTCGATGTCCGCGAAGAAACGGAGAAGATCGTTCTCGTCTCGCGTTAAACCTGGCGATCGCCGGCCGTGCTCATGTCGTAGCCCGTGCTGGCCTCTACCTCGCGGCGGAAGGTAGTCCGGCCCAGTGTCTCGAGGAGTATCTGGACTGGAGCAAGCTTCAGGTGAGTTCGTTTCACGATCAGGTGATAGGGCTTGCGAGCCAGCGGAATGAAGTCCAGGGACAGCGCCCGCGCCACGACCCCGGTGCTGACGCAGCAATCCACATCGCCATCGCGAACCAGGCGCGCCGCAGGCAGATGCCCCACGCTCACGCGCTTGTAACCATCAATCTGACGCGGGGCGATGCCTTTCTTCCGAATCAGGTCATCCAATAAACGGCGGCAGCCGGCGCCCGGTTCGCGATTGGCGAATCGCACATCCTCCCGGGCAAGATCGGCTATGCCCGCAATGCGTTTCGGATTCCCGTGCGCAACCACCAGGCCCTCCTCCCAGATCGCGTAGGCAAAGACCGCAACCCCATTGCGGCCGAAGATCCTCGTCAGGGGCAGGAGGTCGGTTTTGCCCGTGGCTTTGTCGACAAGGTGAGTCCCGGCCAGATGGACCATGCCGTCACGCAGGAACTCCAGGGCTCGAGAGCTGTTTTCGTAAGCCACAATCAGTTCGCAGCCCTCGGCCTGCAACGTCTGGGCCAGGATCGAGACGCTTGGATCGCAGCCAGCGAGCAGAATTCGCGTCGCCTTTTTCCACTTGTCTCCGAGTACGCGTACTTTGGCGGTGTGCTGGCCATGGCTGATCGGCTCAAGCAAAACTGCATCGGCCGGGGGGAGGCCCCATCCCCCCGATTCGGGCGCCACGCCCACCAGGTTGCGATCCACCTTGCACAGCCGCAAGGGTTGTCCAGGAGCCATGAATTCGCTATCGCCAAGAATCGTCGCCTCGACAATTTCGTCAGGGGCTCGCGCCTCAGGCTCGATCTGGAAAATCTCCTCAACCGTCGTTTCCAGGACTCGAGCCAACCGCAGGCTCACCGCGGTGTTGGGCACGTAGGTGCCTGCTTCGATGGCATAGACCGTCTGCCGGCTCACCCCAATCTGTTCGGCCAGTTGCGCTGCGCCCAGTCCCCTCCGAGTTCTCAGTTCGCCGAGCTTTGTTCTCACTTCCATCGTCTTGCGTGCCTTCCTCCGGGAACTCAATGTATTCTATACGCAACTCCTGACGCGGATAGAAGGCAGTGGGGCGGAGTAAGAAAGGAACGCCATGAAGATCAGCGCGCGCAATGTCTTAGCTGGAGAAGTGAAGGAAGTCAGCAGGGGCGCTGTCAATGCTGAAATTATTCTCGCTCTCCAGGGCGGCGAACTCATTACCGCCGTCATCACCAACGCGAGTGCCAGTACGCTCGAATTGGCCAAAGGGAAAAAAGCATTCGCAATCGTGAAGGCGTCCGAGGTGATGATCGGCAAAGGCCTCGAACGCGCGAAACTCAGCGCGCGAAACATCCTGGCCGGAGAAGTGGCCCATGTGACGGCGGGTGCTGTGAACAGTGAAGTTGTGGTGCGCCTGCCCGGAGGCACGGAGATTGTCGCATCCATCACCAAGGCCAGCGTTGCGGCTCTTGAATTGAACACCGGCGATCAGGTCAGCGCGGTCGTGAAGGCGTCCAATGTGTTGATCGGCGTGTAAGTCCAGAGCCTGCGGCATCGCCATCCACGTTCCGTGAACACGACAAGTCACAACAAACCCACGCCCGCATCCGGGAGATCTCTGCTTCCGCCCTTACTCCCAAGCCACTCCCGGCAACCATGCCGGGATTCGCGAGCGGATTGATATCCTCCGCTGCAATTCGCGCGAACTCGTATTACAAACGCAACAGTGTCTGGTATACAGTACTTGGGGCTCCCGGGGGGCGCTACGCCGCATCGCGCGAAGCTACGGAGGATCCATGAGAAAAAATGCCATTTGCCTCGGTCTTTGTCTCGCTTTCGCAGCTTCGCCGGTGTGGCTCCATGGGCAGGCCGGTAGCGGCGAACTGACGGGCAGGGTCGTCGATCCCGCTGGGAATGGTGTTCCACAGGCTCGAGTCACAGCCACTTACACTGCTACCGGCGTGAGCCTGGGCGCAGTGACCACGGGAAGCGGCGACTACTCGTTCCTGTACTTGAATCCCGGTACTTATAGCGTCGATGTTCTGGCTGACGGCTTTAAATCGGTGAAGCGCGAGAACGTCACGGTGGAAACCGGCCAGCGCCTCCGCCTCGATCTCGCGCTGGAGATCGGATCGAAGGGAGAAGTGGTTGTCGTAACGGCCGATGATTTGCCCCTGCAATCGGCAAGCAGCGATGTCGAGACCGTGATTCATGGCGAGGCGATTCCGGCCATGCCTTTGAACGGGAGAAACTTTGTACAGCTCGCAACCTTCGCGCCGGGAGTCGAACTTCCCCAGGGAACGCAGTTGCCGCGCATCAACGGCGGCCGGCCGAGAACCAACGAGTACCTGTTCGATGGCATTTCGGCATTGCAGCCGGAACCTGGGCAAGTCGCTTTTTTTCCCATCGTCGACGACATCCAGGAATTCAACATTGAGACCAACGCCGTGCCCGCCGAATTCGGACGATTCAATGGCGGCGTGGTCAACCTGACAACCAAGGCCGGCTCTGACACATTCCACGGCAGCGTGTACGACTTCCTTCGCAACGAAGACCTCAACGCACGCAACTACTTCACTCCCACAACGGCCGCCAAACCGAAGTTCCGCCGCAATCAGTATGGGGGAACCATTGGCGGGCCTGTGCTCAAGCAGCGCCTCTTCTTCTTTGGCGACTTCCAGGGGCAGCGGCAGGATGTGGGAGTGGTGCGAACCTCGACGGTTCCCACGCTCGATGAGCGCAACGGCGTGTTCACTGGAGTGGCGCACATTTTTGATCCGTCGACTACAGTCTTCACCAACGGGAAATATGTGCGCACCGAATTTCCCAACGACGTCATCAACACGCCGTTGGATCCGGCAGCGGTCCTGCTCCTCAATCGCTACCCGAAGCCCACCAAGTCCGGTGTGGCAAACAACTACACGAGAGTTGCGGACGATCTCGATCATGAGAGCCAGTTTGACGTGCGCGTGGATGGAAAGTTCGGACCGAATGACCTCGGCTTTGTGCGCTATTCCTACTTCAGCGACGTCGATAACCCTGCCACTCCGCTGGCCGACGGCAGCGGCGCCCTCACCGGCACTGTGCTGGGCACAAACAATGTAACCGGATTGTCCAACGTCCTTGGTCAGCAGGTGGTCGCGAACGAGACCCACCTCTTCGGCTCCAACATGGTCAACGATCTGCGCGCTGGATACACGCGCAGGTCGAACAATATCGTCGGAAGCGCATTGACCAGCTCGCCGTCGGAAACCTTCGGCATTCCGGGAATCCCCACCAACGGCGCATTCAATAATGCGCTACCTCTGTTTACCTTGACGGGCATTCAGCAGATCGGCCAGTCCGCCGGCACGTTTTCAAATTACGTGACAGCCGTGACTCAGATCGTCGATATCTTCTCGCGCACCGCCGGAAGCCACACGTTTAAATTCGGGGCCGATCTTCGCTGGTCTCAATTGAACGCGATTGCTCCAGGAAATCCAACCGGCGCTTTCGGCTTCACCACCACGGGTACCAACCAGCAGGGAATCACGAACAGCGGCAATGCGATTGCAAGTTTTCTGCTCGGCCAGGTCGACAATTTCCAGATTGACTTACAGGAAAACAAGATGCGCCCTCGAGCCAGGGCCGAGGAATATTTTGCGCAGGATGACTGGAAATTGACCCGCACCCTGACCGTGAACCTGGGAATGCGGTGGACGCTCAATTTCCCCTCGACCGAGACGAACAACCAGGGCGCCGTATTTGATCTCGGCAAGCAGCAACTCCAGTACCTGGGCAGGGACGGTTATTCACGCAGCGCCCGCGAACTGCACCTGGACAACTTTGCACCGCGCCTCGGCGTGGCCTATCTGCTCAGCCCGAAAACGGTGGTGCGGAGCGGGTTCGGCATCGTCTTCTTCGATCAATCCGGCATCACTACGCCCTTCACAAATCCACAGTTTCCGTTTATTCAGAACGTCGCGCAGCGGACTCAGGACAGCGTGAACCGAGCTTTTGCGCTGAGCGATGGCCCGACCGTAGCGCCGATTCCGTTGACCGCCGACGCGGGTCTGGGGCAAAGCGTCTACACCGCCAACCGAACGCTCGGATCCGGCTATGTCCAACAGTGGAACCTGGCTGTCGAACGGGAGATCGCGCGGAACCTGTCGTTCAGCATTGGATATGTGGGTTCGCATGTCGTGCACGTCGGCATGCCCGACACCAATTTGAATCAACTTACGGTTGCTCAGCTCGCGACAGGTCCTGCCCTCCTGGCCAAAGTTCCCAATCCGTATTATGGCGAGCTGCCCATTTCCTCCTCGATCGGAGGCAAGACCATTACGTATGCGCAGTCGATCAAGCCATATCCGCGATTCCTCAATGTCGCTTCCTATCGCAAAAACACCGGGCAGACGAACTACAACGCATTGGAGGTCAGCGTCGAACAGAGGATGACCAAAGGCCTGTCGTTCCTGGCGAGCTTCACTCATTCCAAGCTCATCGACGACGCATCCGCGGTTTTCTCGACAACGGTTCTGTCATCGCCAAACTCAAGCAGCCTGATCGCGGCGGACACATTCCAACCGCAGTTGGAGCGCGATTCGGCCAACGGCGACATGCCCAACGTGCTGGCGGTGAGCGGGACGTACAAGCTGCCGGCGGGCAAGGGATACCATTTCGCCCCGGCCGGCATTGCGGCAAAATTTCTGGGCGGATGGTCCTTGAACGGAATCCTCCTGGCACAATCGGGGATGCCGGTCACAGTGACGCAGGCGACCAATAACAACAGTTTCGCCGGATTTGTGCTGCAGCGGCCGAACATCGTCGGAAATGTCGATCTGTCCCCATCGCATCGCACGCCCGCGCAGTACTTCAACATTGCGGCCTTTGCCACGGCGCCGCAGTTCGAACTGGGGAGTGCATCGCGCAACCCCGTCCGCGGCCCTGCCTTCCGCGATGGCGACATTGCTCTCATCAAACAGACATTGATTGGCGAGCATGCTAACGTTGAGTTCCGTACCGAGATCTTTAACCTGACCAACACTCCAGGGTTCGCCCAGCCCAATGGAAGCTTCGGTTCGCCGGCGTTTGGCAGCATTACCGCAACCGCAACCGACCCCCGGGTCATGCAGTTTGGCGCAAGGATAAGCTACTGATCTCCGGATACCTTACCGCAGTGGTCTGACGAGGAGTTCCCGGACTTTCGACCGAAGCTGGTAATCGATTTCAATCCGATGCGTATCCCCAACATGAAATGTAAAAGTATCTAGAAAAAGGAAGATGTCTATCTCAGGTCTTACATCTGCAACGAGGTCCTTACAATTTTCGGACGGGCCAGTCGCTCTGTTCTTTTTGCCGGGCCTTTTTTAGAAAGCCAAATCCGCATAATTGGCCTAGAATCAAGACTCGTAACCATTGCAGAATGAATCGGGATACCATCTGTCTGTCATTGAACGGATTACGAAGCAGGGCGTGAAACGTGGAATCCAAGATTACTCCGCAGATCGCATTCCGGCCAGCCGACTGGATGTTCCTTCAACCGGAAATGCTCGACCGGATGCACGATGCCGTCATCGTCACGGATTTAAACGGCGTGATTACAGGATGCAACCGCGCAGTGAACAGCATTTACGCATTTGAGCCTCAGGAATTAGTTGGCCAGAATGTGGCGGTTCTCTATGCCGAGGAAGACAGGCATTTCCTTTCCGATACAGTCGTTCGCGGGGTCTTAAAAACCGGCTCGTTTCAGGGAGAGCTCCGGAATCGAACGCGGTCTGGGGATTACATCTACATCCACCTGTCCGTCGCTCTTTTGCGTGATGCCGACGGGACCCCCACGGGAATGGTCGGGTTTTCGGTGGATGTGACTGCCCAGAAGCTGGGAACCCTGGCCGTGCGCCGCACGGAAGAAGTTGAGCGCCAGATCGAGCAACAAAAAGCGTCGTCGGCCATGATGCAGATGCTGTATCGAGCGGTGGAACGCGCCGAAGACGTCATTCTCGTTACCGAAGCGGAGCCAGTGGACGAACCAGGCCCCCGCATTCTCTATGTGAATCACGCATTCGAGAAGCTGACCGGCTATTCCCCAGCCGAGGTGATCGGAAAGACCCCTCGCATCCTCCATGGACCGCAAACGGATAAATCCGCGCTGCGGCGTATCCGCGCGGCCTTGTCTTCCTGGCAGCCGATTCGGGAAGAACTGATCAATTATCGAAAGGACGGAAGCGAGTTCTGGGTCGACCTCTCGATTTTTCCCATCGCGAATGAGGAAGGCTGGTACACCCATTGGATTTCGATTCAGAGGGACACCACCCCGCAAAATGAGTTGCGCGAGAGGCTGGCCGGAGAGGAAGCTCGTCAGCGTTTCCTTACCGAGGCTATTCCTCAGCTTCTGTGGACAGCCGATCAGCAGGGACGCTGCACCTTTGTCAGCCAGGCATGTGCGGATTTCCTGGGAATGGCGGCCAGCGAGGTGCTCGATGGAGGTTGGCTGCGATGCGTACACCCCGACGACCTGGAGGAAACCGGAAGGGAGTGGGGTGAAGCTCTTCGACGGGGAACAACCTTCGTGGTGGAGTATCGGCTTCGTCGCAACGACGGCCAATATCTCTGGTTCCTGCATCGAGCATCGCCACGCCACGACGAAAGCGGACAGATTGTCGAATGGATTGGAACTTCCACCGACATCGCCATGCAAAAGCTCTCGGAAGAGGCGATGAGGCAAACCGAGAAGCTCGCGGCGGTGGGCCGCCTAGCGGCGAGCATCGCGCACGAGATCAACAACCCTCTCATGTCGGTGACCAATCTCCTGTTCTTGCTGGACTCGAATGCCTCGCTGGATAACGCCGGGCGCTCGTACCTCAAGACTGCCCAGGAAGAACTTTCTCGTGTCGCCGAGATCACCACCCAGACACTTCGGTTCCACAAGCAATCTTCGTCCGCTACGTTGGTACGAATCGCGGAAATCGTGGATTCCGTGCTCTCCCTGTTTCGGCCTCGCATCACCGCCGCGGGCATTCAGCTGAAGCGGGAATTCGAGCGTACCGAACCGATGCTTTGTCTCGCGGGGGAGATCCGCCAGGTGATCGGCAACCTGATCGCCAATGCCATCGAAGCCTGTGCGAAGGGAGGGCGATTGGTCGTCCGCCTGCGTTCCGTGCGCCGATTCTCCCGAACAGAGCGGCTTGGCGTTCGAATCACGATCGCCGACACTGGCCCCGGGATCCACCGCGACCACATCAGCCATATTTTTGAACCTTTCTTCACCACCAAGGAAATCACCGGCACGGGATTGGGTCTCTGGGTGACCAAGGACCTGATTGCCAAGCACGACGGCGCCATAGCGATCCGCAGCTCAACCAAGCCAGGAAGGTCCGGGACTGTCGTGTCGGTTTTCCTGCCTTACGAGAGCGAAAAGTTCAAAAAGTGAATTGAAGAGCGGCCGTCGCGAGGGTCACGATTCTTTCCTGACCGCGATGACAGAGACGAGCTTTCGCAGCTGGTCCGCCACCTGGATCTCCTGCGTCGTCCATGGCGCCGCTATTCCGTGAGTCTTTTCCTTCCAGGCGGCAAAGGACTTTCGCGGGCTGAGCCGGAAGCCGCCTTCGGAGGGGGTAACCGGCTTGGTGGGATCTCCGGCCCAGGTAATGGTTTCCGACCGCTCCGGACGAAAGTAGAAAATATAACTCTCAGGTTCTCTCGCGATCTCCAGGGCAATCATTCCCGAGGCCGTACCGGTTATGGACGCCATCAACGGGAAATGATATTGCAGAGACTTGGTTGAGAACGTGCTCGGTGCATCAATTTTGCGAAGAGTGCGAATCAGCGACAGGAGTTGGTCGTACCCCGGGGTGATGCCCAGGGTGCGGACCTTGCCCCCAATGACTACGGCAACACCGCCGGCCGGTATCAAATCGAGCAGGTTGGGTGACTGATCCACGAGGGCGAGCAAAGCCGAAGGCGCGCTGACCATGAGCTCCAGAAACTGTGCCAGCAGGCCGGTGGAACGGGTGATGTACTCGGACTCTTTGCGACCCTCATGCTGCACAACTTCCTTGGAGACAACTTGGCCCAGGAACGTGCATGCGGCGCGAGTTTCGTACGAGGTCCACAAGGGCTTTGTGTGATGACAGGCGATCAACCCCCAGAGTTGGCCGTCCCGCAGGATGGACACCGACATGGATGCGGCAACCCCCATGTTGGTCAGATACTCACAATGCACCGGTGACACGCTGCGCAGCGTAGCGAAGCTCAAATCGACGGGGCGACGGCTTTCCGGGTTGATGACCGGAACAATGGCAACCGGAGTGTAGTTCACCGAAGGGATCGAACGAATCGGGTTGAGGCAGTAAAGGCGGCGAGCCTGTACCGGAATGTCGCTGGCGGGATACCACATGCCCAGGTAGGATTCCAGATCCGGCTCCCTGGCTTCGGCGATCACCTGTCCGTCATCGGTTTCAGAGAAGCGGTAAATCATCACGCGGTCAAAGGCGGTAATATGCTTCACTCCGGAGACAGCCTCCTGGAGCAAAGCGTTTAAATTCGGCGACGCGTGAAGCCGGCTGGTGATTCTGGCAACGGATTTGTAAAAATCCAGGAAGTTGGTTTGAGATGCGTCGATCGCCGGCTCCAGTTCCAGAAAAGACAATCCGTCATTTTGGTGAACTACGCCGTCGAACACCAAGCCTTCCAGCCTGCAGGCAAGACCAAGCCGCACCGGATTGTTTTCAGTGGGATCAGAAGAATCGAGAGCAAACTGCACGCGCTCGATCTGTGCCGTGTCCAAAAGGCAACCAAGCCCCTGGTCGAGGATCGCATCGGGCTTCAACCCGAAGTAGTGTTCGCAATTCTCGCTGACGTGCAGCACCTGCAGTCCGGCTTCGCGCAACACGAACAGAACACCGTGGGGTTGAATGTATCCGGGGATATGAATCGGCTCGCGGGCACACTGCTCAAGGTCGATAATCACGTCACTCATATGACAAGGTCCCCAAATTGTCCGGATCCATCAATACGGATTGGAACACATGGAACATTTCAACGGCGGAGTCGCCGGCTCGTTCCGGAGATTGAACGTGGTCTTGCAGTACAGACATGAACCATCGCCACACTGCCGATGTCCGCTCCCCCTCTCCGAAGAAGAAGGCGGCACCGGAGGCTTGATCGAGACCTAGCTTCGCATGGATCTCCTGGAATAAGAATCGGCCGCCCAAAGCGGATCCTTCAATTACGTAAAGCGCGCCCAGCACCCGGTCTTGGTCGTCCAGCGCGGGAAGGTTTGGCCATTCCGGCACGGAACCGATTTGTTCAGAGGTGGCGCCCAGAGCTGTGAGGTCCTTCTCAATGCGAGCCAGTCGCGGTCGTTCTGCCCATCGGACCAATGCGAGGATGCCAGGGGGCTGTTGCTTGATCAGCCGTTCGAAGGGCCGGTAGACGCGCAGATAACGTTCCAGCATGTTGCAGTAGGAAGCTCGGGAGCCGGTTAGCCGGTCCAGACTGACACCCGCCTCAAGCTGCGCGTGAAGCCCGCGAGTACGCTCCCGGATGATGCCTAACGTGTGCCAGGATTCTTTGGATGCAACCACCGAGGACGGCCCAGGGGCGGGCATACTGCGCTCCAGACTTGATCGAGACAAGGCTTGACTGATACCTCGAATTTTCAAGAAGTATACCGTAGCCGTCATATGCACGCAGTTGGAAGCGGCGGTTGTCACTGGGGCATGGGCTTGATATCGAACTTCGATAATTTATAGGAGAGATCGCTGCGCGATAACTGAACGCGTGGCTGCCTCGGCCTGGACAGCGCCACCTTCCACGAGCCTGACCCATAACAGCTCGCCAAGGTTTGCGGCCATGCCCAGACATAGAATGAAAAGCACTGGATGGTGCGGACTGCCAAGGTACGCCATCGATCCACAGGCCCCATTCGCATCGTGGACCAGAATGGCAACGTCGAACTGGCAGGTGTCGTGAATTGAAAATTAAATTCGCCTTCCCCGCGCTGGGGAGTCAGTCGGAAGCCTCACTACGGCGCAGCTCTGGCTGCAGGATCACGCCAATATCCTGGTTCCCGGCGGTCTTGGATTCGCCCCGGATGAGCTTCTTGGTCTTCACATCCCATGCCAGGCGCAGGACGCGCAGTACCCAGATTCCATACCAGTTGAGGTCGAATTCGTACCATGCCAGGCCATGACGGGCGGATTGAGGATAGGCGTGGTGATTGTTGTGCCACCCTTCGCCAAACGTGAGCAGCGCCACCCAGAAGCTGTTCCGGGAATCATCGTGGGTGCGAAAGCGCTGCCTTCCCCACATGTGGGTAGCCGAGTTGACCAACCACGTGGAGTGCAGGCCGATCACGGTGCGAAGGAAAATACCCCACAGGACGTACCGCCATCCGCCAACCACGAGAAGCAGGACGGCCAGGGCGGTAATCGGTACCCAGTGCCACCGGCTGATCCACTTGTGGAATCGGTCTTTGCGAAGTTCTGGGACATACGGCAAAAGCTCGGCGGAGTTGTGCTGCATGGTCTTCCCGGTGAGAATCCAGCCCATGTGGGCCCAAAAACCTCCATCGTGGGGAGAATGGGGGTCACCCTCTTTGTCGGTGTTCTGGTGGTGCATACGGTGGGTCGCCACCCAGAGGAGCGGTCCGCCTTCCAGGGCCAGCGTACCGCAGACCGCCAGGATATATTCCATCCATTTGGGAGTCTTGTATCCACGATGCGTCAGCAGCCGGTGGTATCCCATCCCGATGCCCAGGCTCCCGGCAACCCACCACAGCAGCAAGGCCAGCACCAGGGCTTTCCAGCTGAATACGAAAAGCGCCGCCAATGCGCCGAGGTGAAACAACACCATGAAAAAGGTCGTGAACCAGATGATGGGTTGCTTAAAGGTCCGGTCTTGTCTGAGAAACTCTAGAATTCGCATAAAACCATCCAAGATAACTGAATCGCTTTCCCATCATACGGTCTGTATCGTCTTATACACCTTTTGTTCCTTATGGGACAGAGCGGTCGCGCCGCCGCATTCGCTTGAACGGGCTCGCCGGCCGGCCCTGACTCCGGCTTCCGCCTGGCTCAGTAGCCACCCTTCCACTTGATATTGCACCCGATTGAAGGGCGCTGTTGGCCGGGCACACCCCGCCCCGCAATCACTGCGTCCATGGCTGCGCGCAGATCCTGGCCGGTCACCGGAACCCCGCTTCCCGGCCGGCTTCCGTCGAACTGCCCGCGATATACCAGCTTCATGTTCCCGTCGAACAGAAAGAAATCCGGTGTGCAGGCCGCGTGATAGGCGCGCGCCACCTCCTGGGTCTCGTCATACAGGTAGGGAAAGCGAAAGCCCATTCTCCGGGCCTGCTGGCTCAATCCATCGGGCGCGTCGTCGGGATAATTTTCCGCATCGTTGCTGCTGATCGCCACGATGCTCACTGGCTCGCCATCGTAGTCCATCCCCAGCGCCGCCAGCCCTTTTTCGACGTGCTTCACATAGGGGCAGTGGGTGCAGATGAACATCACCAGCAGGCCTTTCTGCCCGCGAAAGTCATCGCGCCGCACGGTTTTGCCCGTTACCACATCGCGAAGGGCAAAGTCCGGCGCCTCCGTACCCAGTTCCAATTCCATTGTCGATTCCGTAAGTGCCATGAATTCCTCCCAAGCGGAGCCAGCCGAGTCAGCGGAATCAGCCAAGCCGGGCGGTCCGCGCGAGCATCGGCTAAACCTTGCTAACTCCGCTAGATCCGGTGCTCTTCAGAACAGCCCCGGCTGCCGTCCCGGCATGCTCAACCCGAAGTGCTCATACGCCAGCCGAGTTGCTACTCTTCCCCGCGGCGTGCGGTCCAGAAATCCGATCTGAATCAAAAACGGCTCATACACTTCCTCGAGCGCGTCTTCCTCTTCGGCCAGCGTGGCCGCCAGCGTGCTCAGCCCCACCGGCCCGCCGTCGTACTTCTGCATGATGGTCAGCAACAGGCGCCGGTCGATCTCATCAAATCCGTGCGCATCCACTTCCAGCATCGTCAGCGCAGCATTGGCGGTGGGCCGGTCAATACTCCCGGTCCCCCGCACCTGTGCATAGTCGCGCACCCGCCGCAGCAACCGGTTGGCGATGCGCGGCGTTCCCCGCGAGCGCAGCGCGATCTCCGCCGCTCCATCGGCATCGATGGGCACGCCCAGCACCTCCGCCGAACGCAGCACGATGATGCGCAGATCGTCTTCGGTATAAAACTCCAGCCGCAGCAGGATCCCAAACCGCGAGCGCAGCGGGGAACTCAGCAGTCCCGGCCGCGTGGTCGCGCCGATGAACGTGAACGGCCTGATTTCCATCACGTGGGTGCGCGCCGCCGGACCCTGCCCGATGATGATGTCCAGCTTGTAGTCCTCGAGCGCCGTGTAGAGCTTTTCCTCCAGCACCGGCTGCATGCGATGAATCTCGTCGAGGAACAGCACTTGCCGCTCGCGCAGATTGGTGAGGATCGCGGTCAAGTCACCCTGGATCTGCAGCGCCGGCCCCGAAGTCTGCTGGAACCCGACATCCAGTTCGTTGGCAATGATCGTTGCCAAGGTGGTTTTGCCCAGCCCGGGCGGCCCGAACAGCAGCACGTGATCGAGCGCTTCCCCCCGCGACTTTGCCGCCGCCAGGGCAATCTCCAACTGCTCTTTGGCTTTCGGCTGGCCAATGAACTCCCTCAGCCACCTCGGCCGAAGCTTCAGCTCGAAATTCTGCTCTTCCTCAGCGCGCGAAGCGCTGACCAGCCTTTCAGGAGAGTTGTCGCGCGCGATCGCCATATGCTGAGCAGAAGTGTAGCGTCTGCTGCCGGGAGAGGCAAAATGCGGTACACTCCTGCGCGGCTCTCTTCCAAAACCAAGAAAGCGAAACTTCCGCGCGTATACGGCAGACTGCGCAAGCAATCGCCGCTTCGATGAAAGCCCGGTCATCTCTATCGAAACAAACAGCCAGCGATGGCAATCAAGTTGCAGCGCATCCGTGGGCGCCATCTTCAACAACCAGTGACCATATCCAGCCAGACGCGAAGCGCCGCCCACCCGGGGCGGCATTCGTTCACCTCAAGTCGCAACCCATTCTTCCGATAAAGCAATCGAATGCTTCCTGCGCCCGGAGCCTGAATCCGGAGCCAGGTGGGTGCGTGGGCGAGATGGACGAACTGACACGAGAGTTTTTGATCGAAAGCCAGGAAGGCCTGGACCGGATGGAGCGGGGCCTGACGCAACTGGAGACGCGGCCCAGCGACCCTGACCTCCTCGCGGAAATCTTTCGCGCTGTACATACGATTAAAGGGACCACCGGATTCCTGGGGTTCAAACGCCTTGAAAAGCTGGCCCACGCCGGGGAGAACCTGCTGTCGCTGCTCCGCGATGGCAAGCTGGCGGCCGATGGGGACGTGATCACCGGCCTGCTGCAACTGCTGGACGCGCTGCGTTCGATTCTCAAGGCCATCGAGGGCGAAGGCGCTGAGGGCGAGGGCGAGGACACGGAATTGATCGAGCGGCTGGAGGAACTGCAGACGCCCGCGGATCGTCGCCCTCCGGCGCCGGTTGAAGCGAGGACGCCTGCCGAACCGATCGTGGCCATCGCCGCACCCTCTTCCGCTCCTTCTTCTACAACCTCCGGCGCGATCGAGCCGCCCTCGGCGCCGAACGCCGCGCTTCCCCCTTCCCAGTCTTCGGCACCAGGGTCCGGCTCGGCGGCCGAAAGTACGTTACGCGTGGATGTCACCCTGCTCAACCGCATGATGAATCTGGTCGGCGAGCTGGTGCTTACCCGCAACCAGGTGTTGCAGGCAACCGCGGCCGATCCGCGCATGACCGTGCTTTCGAGGCGGCTCGACATGGTGACGGCCGATCTGCGCGAGGCGGTCATGAAGGCGCGCATGCAGCCGGTATCGAATATCTTTTCGAAGATGCCGCGCATGGTCCGCGATCTGACTCGCACCCTGGGCCGAAGGGCGCGCCTGGAGATAGCAGGGCAGGAGACGGAACTGGACAAGAGCCTGCTCGAAGCCATCAAGGATCCGTTGACACACGCGGTGCGCAACGCGCTCGATCACGGCATCGAGCCCCCCGAAGTGCGCGCAGCGGCGGGCAAGGATCCGGAGGGGACCCTGCGGCTGCGCGCAGCGCAGGAGGGCAGCCACGTCATCATCGATGTGACGGACGATGGCGCCGGCATCGCGGTGGAGAGGGTGCGCGCCAAGGCCATCGAACGCGGCCTCATCACCGAGGAACGCGCGGCCCAGCAGTCCGAACGCGAACTGCTGCAACTGATCTTTTTGCCGGGGTTCTCTACCGCCGCCGCGGTCACTAACGTGAGCGGGCGGGGCGTAGGCATGGACGTGGTGCGAACCAACGTGGAACGCATCGGCGGAAAAGTGGAGTTGGAGTCGCGTCCGGGCAAGGGCACCACCCTTCGCCTGCGGATTCCGCTCACGCTCGCCATCATTCCCGCGCTGATCGTGCGCAGCCTGAACCAGAGTTTCGCTCTTCCGCAGGGCGCGCTTTCCGAACTGGTGCATGTACCTCCGGATAAGGCGTCAAGCGCTATCGAGTGGATTGAAGATGCGCCCCTTTACAGGTTGCGCGGCAAGCTGCTGCCGCTGGTGTTTCTCGACCGGCTGCTGACGGCGGGCGCCGCGCAAAGGCAGGTTACCGAGCGCGACAACTTTATCGCGGTTCTAGACGCGGACGGGCGGCAGTTTGGGCTGGTGGTGGATGGCCTGGCCGATCCTGAAGAGATCGTCGTGAAGCCTCTGTGCGCGGTGCTGAAAAGCATCGGGCTGTATTCGGGAGCCACGGTGCTCGGCAATGCCGAACTGGCGTTGATCCTGGACCCCGGCGCCATCGCACTGCGGTCGGGAATCGCCATGGCCGGCGAGGACGAGGCGGCCGGCAGCAGAGACGACGACGGCGAAGCCGGCGGAGAGAGCCGCGTGGAATATCTGCTGGTGGACCGGGGCGGTCGCCAGGCAGCGATTCCTCTGAACCGGGTCATTCGCATCGAGCAGATCCCGGTTTCGCGGATCGAACTTGCGGGCAGCCGGCAAGTGGTCAACTTCGAAGGACAGTTGGTGCCGGTAGAAGACGCGGACGGGCTGCTGGCGGGAGGGCCAACCGATCCATCCGCTCCAATCATCCTGGTGATCTGCCGCGATGGCAGCCGGCATGTCGGCATTGCCGTGACGCACGTCCTCGACGTGGCCGCGGGCGGCGATCTGTTCGAAGCGGGAAGCAATCAACCGGCGGGCGGGGTCACACTGCTGAAGGAACGGGTTACCGGGCTCGTGGAGTTGGGATCGGTTTCGGGGACAGCCGAAGAATCCACCCGTGAGGAATCAAATGCATTTGCGGAGGCGATCGCATGAGCACGGCCACAGTGGCACCCAGGGGAGCGGTCCCGCGGCGCAGGAAGAAGTCCGCAGTTGCGGCACAGGTGGAAGTGTGCTCGGTGCGGGTTGGCAATGGATTGTTCGGCATACCCATCACGCATATTCTCGAAATCGTGGGCGGGACGCGGCCGCAGCCGGTGCCGCTGGCCCCCGGGTTCGTAGGCGGGCTGGCTCATTATCGCGGCGATGTGTTGACCACCGTCAGCCTGCGCCAGTTGCTTGATCTGCCTCCCCGCGAGGGAACCCAGGACATGCTGGTGGTGGAGAACGCAGGCGCGTGCTTCGGAGTGCTGGTCGATTCGGTTGGCGAGGTGCTGATGGCGTCCTCGGTTGATTTTGAGGCCAACCCCGCAACCGTGAATGAGCGGAGAAGGATGCTGTTTGCGGGAGCCTACAAATTGCAAGACGAACTGATGGTGATGCTCGATCCGGAGCGCCTCGACCCGATGCGGCTGGCCCGGACGGCATGAGCGGAGACCCTGCATGCGTGCGCTCATCGTGGACGATTCCAGGTTTTTGAGAGGCTTTCTGCGCGGCATACTCGAGGAAAAAGGCATCGAGTGCGAAGAGGCCGGCGATGGGCAGGCGGGGATGGATCAGTTGCACGCCGGCTCGAGCTTCGACCTGGCATTTGTGGATTGGATCATGCCGGTGATGAACGGGCTGGAGATGGTGAAGCGCATGCGGGCGGAGAATTTCGTCGATGTGAAAGTAATGATGGTGACCACCGAGGGCGACAACCAGAGCATCCTTCTCGCGCTCGCGGCGGGGGCGGACGAGTACCTGATGAAGCCATTCGGAAAAGAAGCTCTGTGTGAAAAGCTGGCGCTGCTTGGCGTTGGAGAGGAGTAGCGAATGGGGCCCGAACGCCGCACGCGGATTCTGATTGTGGACGATTCGGCGGTGATGCGAAGCCTGTTGCGCGCCGTGGTCTCAAGCGACGAATCCCTGGAAGTTTTCGGAACCGCGACCAACGGTCAACTCGGTTTGCAGGCCATCGACAGCCTGCATCCCGACCTGGTGCTGATGGATGTGGAGATGCCGGTGATGGACGGACTGGCGACGTTGAAGGCATTGCGAACGCGGAGCCATCAGCCGCCGGTCATTCTCTGCAGTTCGCTGACCCAGCGGGGCGCGCGGGTGACCATTGAAGCGCTGGCCCTGGGGGCGTCGGACTATATCGCCAAGCCCGCCGGGTTTGGCAACCGCGAGGCGGCGATCCAGGCGCTCGCGCAGGAACTGATCCCGAAAATCAAGGCACTCGCGGCCCGGACGGCTCGGGAGCCCTCGCCGAACTCCCCGCCCCGCATCGCTCCCGGAGTTGCGGTTCAACCTGCACCGCTGGTCGCGCCGGTCGCGCCGGTCGCGCGTGGCGCGGCGCCCGCGATCGTCGCCATTGGAGTATCGACGGGCGGACCGGCGGCGCTGGACCGGGTGCTTCCCACGCTCCCGCGCACCTTCCCATTGCCCGTGCTGGTGGTCCAGCATATGCCGGAACTGTTCACCGCACTGCTGGCGGAACGACTCAACGGCCTTTGCCGGATGAGTGTGCGGGAAGCTACGGAAGGCGCTCCGGTGGAGCCGGGGACGATTTCGATCGCCCGGGGCAACTGGCACATGGAGGTGCGGGGGGCGGGGCGTACCGCAACTCCGACGCTGCACCTGACCCAGGGGCCGCTTGAAAATCACTGCCGGCCGGCGGTGGACGTACTTTTTCGCAGTGCGGCGACTGTGTTTGGGGGTGGGGTGCTGGCCGTCGTCCTGACGGGGATGGGATCGGACGGGCTGGCCGGATGCCGGCTGCTGCGCGCGGCCGGCGGCACGGTGCTGGCCCAGGACCAGGCGACCAGCACAATCTGGGGCATGCCGGGCGCGGTTGCCGCCGCCGGGCTGGCCAACCGGGTGCTACCGCTGGAAGCGATCGGGCCGGAGATTCTGCGGCTGGCCGGCGGAAATCAAGCGCCTGCATTCTCGTCTTCCGGGACAATCCAAGGGTCGGTGGCCTGAACATGGCGACGAGTCCGGGGGTCGATTACGGATACCTGCGCCGGCTGGTGCACGGCCATTCGCAGAACGTACTCGATGCTTCGCGCGATTACCTTTTCGACTCCCGGCTGGCGCGGCTTCTGCGCAACCAGGGGATGAGCCGGCTGGAAGAGCTGGTCGATCACCTGCGCAGCCGCAAGGACGCCGCGCTGGAGCGGGCGATCGCCGAAGCCATGACGATCAACGAGACCAGCTTTTTTCGCGACAACCGTCCGTTTGAATTGCTGCGCACCGACCTCGTTCCGAAACTGATTGAATCGCGGCGAGCGGTTCGCACGCTGCGTTTTTGGAGCGCGGCGTGTTCAACCGGGCAGGAGGCGGTCAGCCTGGCGATCCTGCTGCGGGAGCATTTTCCCCTGCTGGCCAACTGGCGGATTTCGATCGAGGGCACCGATATCTGCGCGGAAGCGGTGAATCGTGCGCGGGAGGCCCGCTATCACCGCATCGAGGTGAATCGCGGCCTGCCGGCGCGCTTCCTGGTGAAGTATTTCGATCAGGAAGGCGATCAGTGGGTGGCGAAGGAAGCGATCCGTGGGGTTTGCAACTTTCGCCAGGCCAGCCTGTCCACGCCCCGTCTGCCGTTCAGCCGGGCCAGCGATCAGTTCGACATCATCTTTCTGCGCAACGTGATGCTGTATTTCTCGCAGGAGACCCGCACGACGCTGCTCAAGGAAGTTCACCGGGTCACAGCCCCCGACGGATACCTGCTGCTTGGCTCGAGCGAGCAGCCGTCGGACCCAGCGCTATGGACGTACGTACTGGCCGGGGGCACCTGCTACTACAAGCCCAAATAGTGGTGCACTGTTCCCGGGGAAAAGGCCATTGAGCGAGCGACGACGTCAAGTTGTGCGGATTCAGCAGGTTACTTCTTTAGCCCCACCGAAACTTTGTCGCCGGGACGGTGCCAAATCAAATCTCGTTCGATCGGGCCCATAGCAGAGGCGGGGACCTGCGAGTCAATCTTCATCCCCGCCTTCCGGCATATTCTCCGGCTTCCGTTCCAGGTTGATCGGCGGCAACCCCGCCGCGCTCAGCTTGCGATTCAAAGCGGGCAGGGAAGTGTTCTTTATCCGTTGCCACTTCTCCACCACTTCCTTCGCTTCTATCGAGACATGTTCCCCGGCGCTTTGTTGCGCCGCGGTGGGCGCGGCATCCGCCTGCCCCACCTGCCCGTATAAGCCGGATGCCTCCTCGGCCACGTCGTCCAATCCTGGCTCTGCTTCGCCGCCCGTCGACTTCTCTTTCCCGCTGAGCAGCGCCTCCAGTTCCTTGTCCTGCTTCGACAGCGATTCCTTCGTGTCGGCCGCCGCATCCCCGGACAGCTTTCCAATCTGTTCGCGCGCCGAATGCGCTTCGAGGTCGGCCTTCGCGCTCTCCGTCAGCACTCCCGCCAGCCGCGACTCGAGCCTGAACTCGGCTTCCAACTCAAGGCGCGAAGCCGTAACGCGCGGATCGATCTTGACCGTCAATGGCGCAGTCAGGGATTTGCCGTTGGCCGTCAGCCGCACCGTGTAGGTCCCCGGCAGCGCCAGCGGCCCCTGTGGCGTGCGCGGCGTATCGTGCGGCACCGCTGAGATCGGATATTCATATCGTGTCGCCGTCGGCGTCGAATAACGCAGGTCCCACACCCACCGGTGCATTCCCGCTGTCGCTGGCAGCGTCTCAGGCATGCGCAACCAGTGCAGGGGAATGAGTTGTTTCTCCATCTCCTCGCGCGTCATCTCCGGCTTGTCGTCGCTGGCGTAACGCCGCACCATTTTCCCGGTAGCATCCACGATCTCCAGCGTGACCGCCCCGTCCACCGATGCGGGAAGCGCGTAATCGATTGCCGCTCCGTCCGGCGGATTCTCTCCCAAAGGCTCGTCGGGTGGAATCGGCGTATCGCTGTACGTGCTGCGCCGCACGCGATATGCCTCGCATGGCTTGAAGAGCCACGGCTCTTTTTGCGCCTGCAGTCCCTCAGGCTGGCGGAGAGGCGAAATGTCGTCAAGAATCCAGAACGACCGCCCGTGGGTCGCCACGATCAAATCGTTGCCCTTGATCTCGAGATCGCGCATCGAGGTGTGAGGCAGGTTGTACTGCAGGCTTTGCCAATGCTCGCCGTCGTCGTTGGACATCCATACCGCCGTCTCGGTCCCCGCAAACAGCAGGTCCTTCCGGACCGGATCCTCACGCACCGTATCCACCGGCGAGTCGTCCGGCAGCCCGGTTGTAATCGCCTGCCAGGTTGCCCCGCTGTCATGGGTGCGGTAGATATACGGATGCAAATCGTCAATGCGGAACCGGCTTACCGAAACGTACGCCGTCTGATCGTCGAAGTGCGAAGCGCTGACCTGCGTGATCTTGCTCCACGGCGTCAGCTTCGGCGGAGTGATATTTTTCCAGTTTTTGCCGTGGTCGCGCGTAACCCACACCAGGCCGTCATCGGTTCCCGCCCACAGCGTATCCACACTCTTGAACGACGGCGCCACAGCGTAAATCGCGCCCCGCCGCTTGGCCTGGTCCTTCTCCGGGAGAGGCGCGAGCGACCCAGGCTGCCCCGAGTGCTCCCGCGAAAGATCAGGACTGATCTTCGTCCAGTTCTTGCCGTAGTCTCGTGTCTCCCACAGCACGTTGGTTGCGTACATCATGATGTGCTGATCCAAAGGCAGAAAAATAATTGGCTCACTGCGGTCGGCGCGATACTCCGGGGTGCGCACCGGGATGGGCGTGATGTTCTCCACCTGTCCCGTCTTTGTATCGAACTTCGATACTTCGGTCCGGCCCGCGCCGTAAATGATCTCGGGGTGCAGCGGGTCCGGAGCCACGTATCCATACTCGATCACGCCCACCGGGTGCCACTCGCGCTCCGTGATCTCGCCATCGTTGCCGCGGCTCGAGATGCACACCGACCCGCTCTCCTGCTGTCCCGCGCACACCTTGTAAGGAAACGTGTTGGTAGTCGCGACGTGATAAAGCTGCGCGGTCGGCTGGTTGTACCACGAACTCCAACTCTCGCCTTTGTTCACGCTCACCAGCGCGCCCTGGTCGCTCACCAGCAGAATAATGTTGGGGTTGTTGGGATTGATCCAGATGTTCTGGTAGTCGTCGCCACCCGGTGCGCCGCGCAATCCCGCCCACGTCTTTCCGCCGTCGGTCGAGCGCATCGTCACGATGCTGGCGCTGTACACGATGTCTGGATTCTTTGAGTCCACCCCCGGCACCGGCAGGTCGCCGCCGCCGATTTTCAGTGCCGGCCGCGGATCGTCGGTGATCTTCGTCCAACTCTCGCCCGCGTCGTCGGAGCGATACACGCCCAGCCCCGCGGCCGACGCATAGCCGCTCTCGCGCGTCGTTGCCAGCGTCACATACAGCCGGTTGGGATC
The DNA here is from genome assembly GCA_963730805.1 of uncultured Acidobacteriota bacterium. GTDB lineage: Bacteria > Acidobacteriota > Terriglobia > Terriglobales > Acidobacteriaceae > Telmatobacter. The sequence goes on from CAVSTL010000007.1 coordinate 723,412, forward strand.
GCTGGGCGCGATGGCGATGTTCACTTGCGCCAGGCCCTCGGGCAGGCCTTTGGTCAACGGCTTCCAGGTCTCGCCGCCATCGGTCGATTTGAACAGCCCGCCTTTCGCGCCATCGTACTGGTTGCCATCCTCCCACGGCCCCAGGCGCGACTCCCACAGCGCCGCATAAATCACATCGGGATGCTGCGGGTCGATCTTCATATCCGAGCCGCCCGTGTCCGCATCCTTGTACAGAACCTTCTTCCAAGTCGCGCCGCCATCGGTGGAGCGGTAAATGCCGCGGTCTTCATTCGCCCCATACGGATGCCCGAGCACCGCGGCATACAGCCGGTTCGGATCGCGCGGATCGACAGCCAGCGCCGGAATCTGCTGTCCCTCGCGCAGACCCCCGTCTTTCGAGTCGACACGCTGCCATGTCTTGCCCGCATCAGTTGATTTGTAGATGCCGTCGCCCACCGACAGGTCCGGCCGGTGCAGCCCCTCGCCGCTGGCCACATATACGACGTTGGCGTCCGACGGAGCGACGGCAATCGCGCCGATCGACTGGGTTGGCTGGTCGTCAAAGATCGGCTGCCACGTGCGCCCGTAATCGGTCGACTTCCATACGCCGCCATTCACCTGCCCCACGTAAAAGACATTGGGTTGGCCCGGCACGCCCGTGGCCGCGCGCGTCCGTCCGCCGCGAAACGGTCCTACCAGCCGCCAGTGAAGATCGGGCAACCCCTGCGGATGCGAACGAGCGGAATCCTGCGCACCGACCACTGGAGACCAAGAAATAAGGAATAGCAATCCAGGCAGGAAACGCCAGGTGATGAGGGGAGATTTCATGATGAGCGAGCTCCGGTGACAAAGAGTATCGCCATCTTATAGCTTTCCACCGCGATCCTGTCTGGGGGGCTAGAGGTTGTTCCGCGCCTGTCGAGGGATCACAATTCCGAGATCGGGGATAGGAAGCTCCATGCACGGCGGCCCGGTATTAGTTCGCAGAGCTCGCGTACGCGATTCGGCCTTCACAGATTGTCCAGCGCACCTTGCCTTGCAGGGTCCAGCCGTCGAACGGAGTATTCTTCGACTTCGACTTGCCGTCGGCGGCGCGATAGGTCCACTCCGCTTTGGGATCGAACACCACCGCATCGGCGCAGCTTCCCACCGTCAGGGTGCCGCGCCCTTTCAGCCCCAGCAGCGCTGCGGGCTGCGCGCTCAGCAGGCTCAGCACGCGGCCCAGCGGCATCTTCCATTCCCGGTGCAGCCAGCGGAGGCAAAGTCCCAGCGCGGTCTCGAGGCCGATGATGCCGTTGGGCGCGCGCTCAAACTCCACTTCCTTCTCGTGCATGGCATGGGGTGCGTGATCGGTCGCGATCGCGTCTACCACGCCATCGAGAATGGCCTCGATCATGGCATCGCGGTCGGCCGCCGAGCGCAGCGGCGGATTCATCTTGAAATGCGTGTTGTAGAAGCCCACATGCTCGTCGGTCAGCAGGAAATGATGCGGAGCCACTTCACAGGTCACGCGCAGGCCATTGCGGCGCGCCTGCCTCACCGCGGCCAGGGCCGCCGCTGTCGAGGTATGCGCCACGTGCAGATGGGCTCGCGCATCGCGGAGTTCCGTCACCAGGCGGATATCACGTTCCACCAGGTTCGACTCAGCCTCTGCCGGCATGCCGCGCAGGCCCAATTTGAAAGCCATTGGCCCCGCGTTCATGCAAGCACCCTGCGTCAGCCGGGTGTCCTCGGCGTGCTGGATGACACTCAGGCCCACCCGCGCCGCAGCCGCGAGCGTCTCGCGCATCACCGTGTCTTTGAGGATGGGCTGGCCGTCGTCCGTCACCGCCACCGCGCCTGCTGACTTAAGCGCTGCGAAGTCGTTGATAGCCTCGCCCTTCGATCCGCGCGTTGCAGCGGCAATGGGAAACACGCGAATCGCCGCACCCCGTTCCGGCGCCAGCATCCAGCGCGTGGTCTCCGGCGAATCGTTCACCGGGGTGGTGTTGGGCATGGCCGCCACCGCGGTGAATCCCCCGGCTGCTGCCGCCGCCGTGCCGGTGGCGATGGTTTCCTTGTAGCCCTGGCCCGGCTCGCGCAGATGCACATGAATATCCACCAGCCCCGGCGCCACGATCAGTCCTTTGGCGTCCAGCGTTTGGGCGCCATTGGCCAGTTTCAGCTTGCCCGGAGCGGCGATCTCCGCGACGCGGTTGTCCTTGAACAGGATGTCTTTCAGACCGTCGACGCCAGCCGCCGGATCAAGCAGGTGTCCCCCGCGAATCGCCAAAGCAGTCATGCGCGGCCGCCGTTCTTCGCCATCAAAGCGCGTTCCACCACCGCCATGCGAATCGCGACCCCGTTGCGAACCTGTTCGAGAATCGCGGACTGCGGACCATCCGCCACCCCGGCGGTCAGTTCGAGTCCGCGAATGATCGGTCCTGGATGAAGCACGACGGCTTTCGGTGCGAGCCGGTGCAGGCGATCGCCGGTGAGTTGATAGCTCGCCTTGTACTGTTCGAGATCGAGTTGCAGTCCCGCGAGGCGCTCCGCCTGGATGCGCAGCATCATCACGGCCTGAGATTCCCGAAGCGCAGTTTCGAAGTTGCGCTCGATGGCGATGCCCGGCCCTGCGCCGGCGGCGAGTTCGGGCAGCAGTTCTTTCGGCCCGCACAGCAGAACTCGGGCTCCCAGGCGAGGAAGCAGGAGCATGTTCGACCGCGCTACGCGGCTGTGCAGGATGTCGCCTACGATGGTCACCGTGATGTCCGCGAGCGTCTCGGCGTTGACAGACTCTACTCCTGGCCGCAGATGAGCCAGGATGGTGCGCAGGTCAAGCAGCGCTTGCGTGGGGTGCTCGTGCATGCCGTCGCCGGCATTGAGCACCGGCAGCCTGGTCGCCTCTTCGAGAAGCCATGGCGCGCCCGACGAATTGTGCCGAAGGATGATCGCCTCCGCGCCCAGGGCGCGCAGCGTGAGCCCCGTATCTTTCAGCGACTCGCCCTTCTCGATGCTCGACGACAGGCTGGAGATGAGCGCGGTGTCAGCGCCGAGGCTCTTCGCGGCCAGTTCGAAGCTGGTCCTCGTACGCGTGGACGACTCGTAAAAGAGCAATGCGACTCGCCGCTTGGCGAGAATATGATCGCGTTTTAGCGGGTCGTGCTTTTCGAGGGCGGTGGCGCGGCTCAGAACGTGATTGAGCGCGTCCAGAGTCAGATCGTTGATTGACAGCAGCGAACCGGGGTGAAAAGGAAATAGCGATGTGGCGGCCTGCGGAGGATTCAACTTGCGGCGAACCGGAGCGGAGATTGCGTTCATAGAGAGCAGCTTCTAGCTTCTAGCTCCCAGCTTCTCGCTGAAGGGCCGGAAGCGGCAGGTGAGAGCTGGTTGACGGTCGCATTCATTCGAGATCGGGTCGAGACCCAAGTCGCGGTCAGTTCAGTTTGTTCGTTTCCAGCAACTGAAGCTAGAAGCTGCTTTTTTCAGTCCACACGCTCGACCAGCAGCACCTGCTCGTCGTGATCCACTTCCTGGAATTTGACTTCGATGATCTCGCGGCTGCTGGTTGGTACCCGCTTGCCAACATAAGTGGCCTCGATCGGCAATTCGCGATGGCCGCGATCGATGAGTACGGCAAGCTGGACTCGGCGCGGCCGGCCATGATCAAACAGGGCATCCAGCGCGGCGCGGACGGTCCTTCCCGTGTAGAGGACGTCGTCGCAGAGCACCACGTCCTTGCCCACGATTTCGCAACCGATCGCACCGGGTGTGACAACCGGGCGTATGTCGGCGGTGGAAAGATCGTCGCGGTAGAACTGGATATCCAGAACGCCGGTCTCGACAGGGTGTTTTTCGATGCCGGAGATAAGTTTGCCAAGGCGCTCGGCCAGCGGCACTCCACGGCGCTTGATGCCGATCATCACCAGGCCTTCGCTGCCGTTGCTCTTTTCCACCACCTCGTGGGCCAGGCGCACCAGGGTGCGCTCGATCTCAGAGGCGGACATCAGCCTGCCCTTGATGCGTAAGTTTGGAGTAGTCTGCACTTCGCTCATGGAATGTTCTTTTCCCGCCTTGCCTTAAGCAACGTCCCGCCTGCGATGGTCCTCAACGCACCGATTCCTGGTCGGATAGTTCGGAAATGCCGTTGAGGTTTGTCTCTCGTGGATGATACGAGGGTGTATCGGGTTGGGGCAAGTTGTGGAGAAGTGAATTGCTCCTGAAGGTAATCGTCTCGCGCGGCCGGGGCTGGGCTTCGACGCAGATCAGTTCTGGTGCCGCCGCGACCGCGCCAGAATACGGGCTCCCATGGCTCCGCCGGCCGCCGCGAACAAGATCAGGAAGGCGTCGTTACTGGCAATGTTCAATGTCTCATAAGCCGCGTGGCCTTCGGGGGAAAGCATGAGGTTCCTTTGTAACTGGTATTGGCCCTGGTCCGGAACCCCCAGCTGTCCCATCACCCGCTGGCTGATTTGAACCATGGCATCCACCAGCATCTTCCATTGCGTGTCCATCACGCCGGATTGATGAAAAGCAAATCGTTCCAGGAAGAGGGCGATGCCCGTGATGGCGAACGCCAGGGCGGCGGCCAGCAAGCCTGTCACTAAGCCGATCCGCGCTCCAGCACCCATGGTGATCCATGCAGGATGCTGGCCCCTGACATAGATCGTCACCGCCCAGGCCGATGCCGCTACCATCAATATCAGCCCGAGGATCGAACCGCCCACCGGGGAAATCCCACACGATAGGAGTCCTGCGGGAAGCGCGAGAAGCGTCGCCGCGCGGAGAGCCGGCTTCCACTCCACCGTGCTCGCGTCGCTGACCACCTCGTTCCATTTCTCTTGCTGAACGGGGCCTGCATTTGCGTCGCTCGTGTACAACAGCTGCGGTAAGCCGCACGTCGGGCAATAGCAACTTTCCTCGGTCACAGGCTGGTGACATCGACTGCAGGTAATTTCCATGTATTTCAAGCCTATCTCATATTGCGCGCGGGAGAATACCGCTCGATCCGACGGCGTCCTGCATGGGCGCCATCATTTTCGCCTTGCGCGACGGCGCCGCTGGTATCCGATCACCCAGGAAAAGGAGGCATTCGATCGCTCCATGCATTCAGCACACCGGACAGGATAACGAAACGCCAACAATAGCGGAATATCGGTAAGCCTGAATCGTGAGAGGCGAAAGCGGCTGGCCCCGCACGCGCCGCAGTGTTTTTCCATTTTTCGACTCCTGGAATGCGAGGAAACTCCGCTTGCGGGTGGACGAGGGCTAGCCTCTCCAGACGATTGTAGTGAATTGGTCATTTAAGGGAAATTACTTCGATTGTTACTTTTGGATGCGTTTCGCTCGCTGCAGTGTGGCTCAGGCCGGATCGAAAAGGGAAATCCGGACAGCCACAATGTCTTCGGCCGCAGCGACTGCCTCTTCCAGCGTCATGTTCGTGGAGTCCAGAAGCACGGCATCTTCCGCGGGCTTCAGCGGGGAATCGGAGCGATTGCGATCGCGGCGGTCTCTTTCCCGGAGGTCGCGGATCACTTCCTCGGGCTGCTGTGCGGGCTTGGGACCGAGTTGATCAAAGCGGCGCATGCCCCGGACCTCAGGAGCCGCATCCAGAAAAATCTTGGCATCGGCGTGAGGAAAGACGACGGTGCCGATGTCGCGGCCTTCGATCACCACTCCTCCCCCTGCCCCAAGCTGTTGTTGGAGCTTGACCATCCACGCCCGGATCGCAGGAAAAACGCTCACTTTTGAGGCCCCGTCGGTGACGGTGGGGTTGCGGATCAATCCGGTCACATCTTCGCCGTCTAGAAACACGCGGTTTTCGTCCCCGCCGCTTTCCAGGTGAATGGAAGTGTCAGCGGCAAGCTTCTCCAGCGCTTCGCTGTCGTCCAGTGGAGTCTCTGCGCGCAGGGCCTTGAGTGCAAAGGCCCTGTACATCGCGCCTGTCTCGAGGTTCAGGAGGCCGAAGTGACGGGCCAGGTGCCGGGCGATGGTGCTCTTCCCGGCGCCCGCAGGCCCGTCAATAGCGACAATGACCTTCCTTCGTGTTTTCGCAGGAGAATCCGAACTCATCCCCGCTTGTTTGTCCGGTGCTTGGGCCTGCCCGTGAAGCCATAGCGTTTGCTGTTTCCCGCCTTGGTGCCCGCGGTGAGTGCCGGTGTGCGATTGCTGCGGGCGCCGCGTGCCTCAGTGCGGGATTCCTTGCGCGGAGCCGCACTGCGGGACAATGTGCCGGTTCGTGAGGAAGAACTGGTCTTTCCCGCAACCGCCGACCCGTTGCCGTTGTGTTTCGCCCAGGATCCAGCCGCCGGCTTGCCGTTGCGAGATCCATTTGCGGAATGGCCATTGCTGCCGGCTGCACGGGTTGTGCCCGGTCGCGCATCGGAGGTCCGACGCGGCTGCCGGGCGGTTGCCGACGGCTGCGTGGGCTTGCGGTTGCGCGCGTGCGGAGCGGGGCGGGTGAAGTGGGTTCTCGACGGGGGGGTCTTCGCATTTTCCACGGCTTTGTGGCTGTTGGAACTGACGTTGGCGAATGATTCGGGATTGCTGGCTACCGGGCCGGGAACAGGAACATGGTCAGCTGCGGGAACATGGTTCGAAGCCGCCTGGTAAGCCACTGGCTCCGGAGCGACCGGTTCGGGGTAGTTGTCCTCGTGATCGTGGAAACGCGAAAAGTACCCGCCGACAGACATTGCGGAACTCGCGTAGATGGTGGGAGTGGGAGCAAATTCCGGCAGCGTGCCGGCCACATAGTAGTGCGGCGCGTGGCCCATGGTGAGGGTGTGCACCTGCCTTGTGGCTACCAGGCCGCGCAGGACTTCCCGTATCTTGCTGCGCGCCGTCAATGGCGACAGGAAGATCTCAACCTCTTCCATGGTCGCGGCGATCACGGCCTGCAGGTAAATGGAAGCCAGCACCGAGATGGCGGTGACCTGCGAGGTAGAGGCTCCTTCGGCGATCGCTTTCTGGTAGCGCTGGCGCAGCAATTGCCATTGCGCCGCCTGCCCCGGGGCTGAAATGACGGGAATGATTCGAAGTTGCTGCCAGAGCTCCGTGATGGCCCGCAGAACGGCGGATTCGGAGACTTCGCGGCCCAGGAATCGAGTGAGCTCGGGGATGGTAGCGTCGCCTTGTTCCAACCGCTTGTAGGCCTGGATGGCAAGCGGCGATACCTGCCGGGAGCCGGTCAACTGGGGGGTCCGGCGCCAGTCGCGATCTCCCCGCAGTGCATAGACATACGGCAAGACCCAGGCGGCCACAACATAGTCGGGCTGCTCTCCGGGATGCCCAAGAAGATTGAGCCGGACTGCCACGCCGTCTTTCTCCAGGCGAACCAGCAACTCCTCGGCTAATGCGATCTGTTTTGGATCAGGTGTGGAATTCTGCTGACCCGCGACGGCCTCAACAAAGGATGGGGCAAGTGATCCTGAATATTGCCGCTTGGGAAGGAAAAGACAGAGTCCCGTCTCCTCAATCCATGTCCGGGCATCTTCCAGTGAGATTGCCCCGTGTCCGTTCTGGCGCATGCGTTCCGCGCGCGCTGCTTCCATTTGCTCTGATGTCAAAGAAGAACCTCTTTTCCAGGCTGGCGTTACAGCTTCTACCAGATGATGTTGCGTCCTGTCAGGCCACTCAAAAAGTTCGCCGCGCCCCTGAGGGTTGCGTCGATGAAGTCTTATGTTTTCTGATTCCGTTGAAACTGGTTTTGGGCTGTGCGCCGGGCCACCGTTTTCCCCCTCGGGGGAGGGTTTTGCCGCCTTCGTCACCGTTCAGATACGGTGGAAGGCCCGCTGGATCTCTTTCCAAGAATACAACAAAGCGATTGGACGTCCATGCGGACAACTGGTCGGGTGTTCCGTTTTTGCAAGTTCCAACAATAGCCACTCAATACGTGCGGGGTCAAGGGGGGTATTGACTTTGATAGCCGAGTGGCAGGCGATGGATGCGGCAATTCGCGAGCGAAGCACTCTAAGATTATCATTCTGCGAGGTTTCTCTGGCTTCACCGCTGGACTGCTCGATGACTTCCGCAAGCATTCGTTCCAGCGCCGCACCTTCCAGCCCAACCGGCGCGGCTTTGACCGCCAAAGTTTGCGGCCCGAACGGCTCGACCTCAAAACCGTTGCGGTCCAGTTCCTGGGCGATCTCGGCAAAAACCACCATCTGCCAAGGCTTTAGCTCCACCAGCATTGGCATCAGCAACCGCTGGCGCTGGACGTTCTCGACATTCCGGTCACGCAGGATTTTCTCGAACAGCACGCGCTCGTGGGCAACATGCTGATCGATGATCCAGAGGCCATCGTCCCCCGCGGCCAGGATGAACGACTCGCGCAACTGGCCCAGCGCCTTAAGAGACCCCAGGTGGTTCAGGGTGCCGGAAGCTTGCTCAGCCTCGACCTGTGCCGTCGCCAATGCGGCGCTGGGGTAAGCCGCTGATATTTCATGGTTTGGCGAGCAATCCGCGGGAGGCGGCAGGGCGGCTGGCTGAAACAGGGCGTTCGCCGCTTCCCCCCACGCCGGGTGATTCGCGAACCCGTTTGCCCGGAAAGCTCCCGGCGAAAACGGCAGCTTTCCCGGCACCGCCGAGGGTGCCTGGGGCGTCAGCCGGAACGTTTCGGCGTCGACGTTTTCGAACGCCATCGGATCGGAATCTGGTGGAATCGCGGCGGGGGCGCCGTCCGGTGATCCCGGCAGCGGGGAAGTGGCTGGAGGCATTAAGGATGGGCTGGCCGATGGCGCAGAATCCAACGCCGCCAGGAACCCCGCCGCAGGCCGGGCCTTGATGAGGGCCGTGCGGAGGCTGTCGCGGACAAAATCGTGGATCACCGATTGCTGGAGGAACCGCACTTCCGTTTTCGCAGGATGAACATTTACGTCCACTTCCTCCGGTGGCAGTTCAAAAAACAAAAGAACCACCGGAAAGCTAGTCGGCGGAATGATATTTCGGTAGGCCTCGGTGATCGCGTGCAGCAGCAGCCGGTCCCGCACCAGCCGCTTGTTGATGAAGATATAGATGGAATTGCGATTGAGCTTTTGCAGTTCCGGCTTCGAATAGAAACCGCTGAGCCGCAGCCGGCCTGGCTCGCGCGGTGTCTCGTCGGGATCCTTCTTCCATGGCGGCTGCTCCGGAAGGCCGGCGCGCTCGAGAGGCAGTTCCGCGGCTACCGGCAGCAGCTGGCCCAGGGTGTCCTTGCCGAAAATCTGATAGATGCGTTCGGCCGTCCGCGACACGGGCGGCGCCGAAACCAGGGTGTGGCTGGCCGAGAGCAGCTCAAAATGCTTCTCGGGGTGGACCAGGGCGTAATGCGTGACGAGAGCCGTCACGTGCGCCAGTTCGGTCGACTCGGCGCGCAGGAATTTCCTCCGCGCCGGGGTATTGAAGAACAGGTCGGCCACCGAGAGGGTGGTGCCCCGGGGCAGGGCCGCGTCGTCGACATGGAGGATTTTGCCGCCGGCGATTTCGAGCCGGGTCCCCGCCGGATCTTCCTCTGTCGCGGTCTCGAGAGTCACGCGCGCCACCGAGGCGATCGACGGCAGCGCCTCGCCGCGAAACCCCAGGGTGGCGATCGACAGCAAGTCATTGGCGGTGCGCAGCTTGGAGGTAGCGTGGCGCTCGAAGGCGAGCAGGGCGTCGTCGCGGTTCATGCCGCACCCGTCGTCGCTGATGCGGATGAGCTTCCGCCCGCCCGCCTCGACTTCAACCCGAATCCGATTGGCCCCGGCGTCGAGCGCGTTCTCGAGCAGTTCTTTCACTACCGACGCCGGCCGGTCCACCACCTCGCCCGCGGCGATCTGGTTGGCCACCTGGTCGGAAAGAACTCGAATGCGACCCATAACGCTCTAGCGTAACCGAGGCGAAGTATCGGGGGCCGGTTGAAAACCGGGATGAAATGCAGAAATGCCGCCCGAGGGCGGCATTTCAAGGAACAAGGAGACCGGTGAGTCTGATCAGATGCCGACGCCAAAGTCATTGGCGGTCTGAGGCTCCGCGTTCGAATAGAAGTCGTAGGGCGTGCGATGGCGGAACTTGTAGCGGGAACGGATCTCATAGCCCAGGTAGATTCCCAGGGTGGCCAAAGCCATTCCCGCGGAAAACCAACCGATGACGCGCAGGGTCTTGCCCTCGCTTCCGTGTTCGGCTTCCGCCTGCCCGACGCTGGCAACCGTTTCAGCCGCGACTTCCTGTGGGTCCGTGGACATCGAACAAATCTCCTGTGGCTAGGATAGCGCAAATCCACTGCGCGCTGTTTCAGTAGTGGGACGATTTGATGATGATTTGGTTACTGCGGTTTGTCGTTGCGGGAAAGCAACGTCGCTTTTTCTGTTTCGGGAAGAAAGCTGGCACGAATGGAGTTAGCCGCCAGACGTTCCAGTTCGTCGCGGGTGAAGCCCTGTTGGGTGTGCGCCAGCCGATACTCATTGGCTAGGTCCGATCCAAAGAAGGCCGGGTCGTCGGAATTGAGCGTGACCAGGAGTCCCGCGTCAAAGTAGCGGCGGAGGGGATGCTGCGCAAAGGAGCGGCACACCCCGGTGCGTACATTTGAAGTCGGATTCAGCTCAAGCACGATGTTTCGCGACTTCAACTCCTCCATGAGGGCCTGGTCCTCGATGGCGGACAGGGCGTGGCCGATGCGTTCGGACCCGATCGCCAGGGCTTCACGGATGGCTTCGGGGCCGGTGGTTTCGCCGGCGTGGTTGGTGAGGCGAAGTCCGGCCTCCCGGGCCTGGGCATAAAAGGCGCGGAAGGGCTCAGAGCGCGCCTTGCGTTCGTCTCCGCCCAGCCCGATGCCGATGATGGAGGGGAACCGGGGGCGCATCTCGGCGGCCTTGCGGAAGACCACCCCCGCCTCTTCCACGGTGAAGTGGCGGACGGCGTCGAAGATCCAGTAGAGGGAGAGGCCCAGTTCGCGCAGCGCTCGCTCGCGGGCCCGCTCGAGGCCGGCAAAGATGGGCTCGAAGCAAAGGGGGTCGTAGTTGCGCCACATGTAGATAACGCCGACGGAGATGTACACCTCGGCATGGACCACACCCTGTTGGGCGAGCTTCTGCATCATCCGCCATGCCACCAGCTCGTAGTCGTCAGGGTGGATGAGCTGGCGGGTCACGGCTTTGAAGGCTTCAATGAACCCGGTGAAGTCAGTGAATTGGAAGATGGCTCGCGCCCTGGCCAGCGAGAGAGGTTTGGCGTCGTGCCGCCGGCTCAGCTCGACCAGGGTGGAAGGGGTAATGGTGCCTTCGAGATGAAGATGAAGTTCGGCTTTGGGGAGACGGCGAATGAACGCCGCGATGTCGTCCATGATTCGAGTTTACCCGGGTGATCGGGACAAGGGATGGCCGTTCTGCCGTTCCCGGGGTGGCTCCTGGATGCTCGAAATTGGATCGAGCGGGGTGTAGAGAAAGCGGGTTGCGCGAGACGGGCTTTACTCTCACAATGATTGTCCTCCATAGGGGGTAATTTTCCGCAAAATCCTGCGGCAACAGTTGGATGGGATGGCGATGATGTAGTGGTATGCTGCCACCCAGTGCGCGTCGTATCTACGGCCAGGCCGAACTGCCAAGCCTCACCCGACGAGAATCTGGCAAATGTCATGCTCGGACGCTTGGAAACTTGAACGGCAAATGCCTGTACCCGCCCGCGCTCACTACTGACATACTCGCTCGGTAGGGAGGAAGAAAAAGATGGCGCTGGAGCAATCGGTCGCAGCTTTTCTTGGGAGTGACCCAATTGCCGGGTCCAAGGCACTCCGCGACCTTGTGGCGCAGGGCGATGCCGGGGAAGAAAAGCTGTTTTCGGAGCGAATCCATTTTCCGGATAACGTGCAGGTGCGCCGCCGGTGGCTGCAATACGTCGCCACCAGAAAACACGCTCTGACTCCGCGGCTTCTGAATCGAATGGAAAGCCAGCAGGCATATGGAGATGCGAACGCCATCGCATTCCTGTTCGCGGGCTTAGAGGTGGACAGCCAAATTACTCGTGAGCTGTTCACGCAGATTAAAGCCGACATAGGCAAGTATTCCCGCGAAGGCGCAATGTCGAGAATGGCCGCCTACGGATACGCGGGCGGGGACGGCGCATCGATTTGGTATCTCCTGAAGGAGAGCGGCTATGCGTGGGAAAAGCTCAGGGTTTCTGCGTTTCGTGCCTCCTGCGCCGCGTTTGCCCGAATCAACACGGAAACCTCATGGTCAATTGAGCAACTGATCACGCACCACGGGGGCCCAGAGGAGCTCGAGAAGATCGGCGACAGTCCCGATGCGAAGATTCCGCATTATTCCATCGAGGGCTCCGAGATGTGGGGTGAGGCGAGCCATACGTTTATCGCCTGGCGCAGGGGCGAAGTCGCCGATGTAGTGTTATCGGACTGGTCACAGCATCCCCACTGGCGTGTCCGCAGTTTTGGGGCTCAAATCCTCGCCGGCCTTGGTTTTCTGCGAACGGTCACTCCGATTTTGGAGTGGATCCGCAACGAGCAGTTGGGGAAGGTCCGGCTGGATCTCCTGCACGCGCTGGAGCGGAGTGAATCGCCGGCCGGCGCAGACGTGCTTCTGGATCATTTCAACCGCACGAATGGCGAGGGGGCGATGTACCTGGCGCGGGTGGCCTGGAGGGCTAACGATCGCCCACAGTGCGTCAAAGTACTAACTACCCTCGCCAATTCAGACGATACTGTCGGCGCAGAGGCCCTAGTGGCCCTCGCGCGGATGGGGCAACGTCACCCGAAACTCAACGACTCCCTCGATTCCCCTGATAATCATCGACGGCTGAATGCAGCGTTGGCGATTGCCTATTTGCGCGACAAGGATGCCCCTTTTCGCCTGAAAGCCATGCAGGGAGAGGCCGCAAGACCGATCGAGCGCATCTACGTGGCTGCCGCCCTGGCCCTTTTGGGTGCGCCTGGAAGCGCCCTCCAATTACACCGGGAATTGATCACTGCTGCCGATGTTTCTGATTTTTTTCTGCGCGTCGATCTCTTCTTTGTGCATAGGTATCTGCAGAATGCGGTCCTTGAGGGACTTGAGGCAGGCGGCGCAGAGGCAAGAGAGATATGCGAGGCATGGCGAGGTGAGCTGCAACCTCTCGAACCTGTACCGCGGCCGGTGATCGCGTCCCAGGCAGACGTCTATGGAATGTCCAGGGCAGCCGAGACCAAGGACAGGCCACTGAATGTGTTCATCTCCTACAGTCATCGCGACGAGAAAATGCGCAACAGACTTGGGGAACACCTGGCGCAACTCGAACACGACCGTCTGATCCGGATCTGGCATGACAGGGAAATCGAAGCCGGCGCTGATTGGGAGGCGCAGGTCAACGACGAAATTGGAGGCGCGGATATCATCCTCCTCCTGGTCAGCGCTTCATTTCTGAAGTCCCAATATTGCCAGAAAGAACTTCAGCGCGCGCTCAAGCTTCGCAGCGCGGAAAAATCAATCCCCATTCCCATTATTCTGAGGGATTGCGATTGGACGGGCGTCTTCAACCGGAAAGAGTACACAATCCAGGCCCTGCCTCGGGATAATCGCGTGGTGGCCGGAACGGGCTGGCCGAACCAGGATGCGGCTTTCGCTGCAATCGTGCGCGAACTGCGGACCAAAATTGAGCGGATGCGTGGCGGGGTGAGCTCCGTCTCATAACCAGATGCGTTACTTTGGACCGGACAACGTCAATCGCCCTCGGAGTCGTTCAAGTGCATCCTGGATGGATTGGCGCGCGATTCGGAATGAACTGATGGCGGGGCGTTGTACGCACCCCGTCGACCACTGGTGAGGGACGCGAGGCCTACGGCGGGGGAATCCGTACCGTATTGGCGCGGCACGAGCGAACACTGCTGCAGGCGATCGGCTGAAGGGTCTTGTCCACACACTCTTCCACCGCGGTCAGGTAGTTGTTGCCACAGCTCAAAGCCAGCGAAGCCTGCGGAATGTGTGGATTGCTGGCCGTGAAGAGGTCGAGGATCTGGCCCGGCGGCATGGAGGTCTGCGCTGTCAGGCGGGCGAGCGTGGGGGGAATCACCACCGCGCGAAACGCCTTGCGCGCCAGGCTGAAGTAATCGTCCGGGGAAAGACCCGAGCAGGTGCCGTGGGTTGCCCACTCGTGCGCGAGCAGCGATGGGTCAGGGTAGATGTCGCTGAACTGGGAAGGATCGGCGGGCCCGGGAGCGGTCGAACAGTTGTGCGGATAGGTGCCGTCGTTGTTCTGCGGCCACAGGCCATGGAGCACGAAAGCCGGATGCGACGCGCACTCCGCGGCCGTGGGGTGGGTCTGGCAGAACTCCGGCGACCAGGAGAGGTTCAAAAGATAAAAATCGAACTGGGCGGCGGCAAGGGCACGCGGCTGATCATTTGGAGGGGCGGCGCCGGAAGGGCTCGAAGGCGCCGGGGAATGGCAGCCCAGAGCAAGCAAGAGAACCAAACCGAATCCGATGGCGGCTCGAGGCACACCGCAAGGATACGACGTCTAGCAGCCCGTGGCGAAATTGGTGATTCAAAAAAGACATCCGTCAGGGAATAAAAGCCCGATTGATTGCCTAAGACTCTACGGGACGACTCTGACCGCATGGTTTCGAAGCTTAAGGCTTGTGCCATCCCACAGCGAAAATTTCCAGAGTCGTGAGGCGTGCGTGGAGGCTGGGGCGCAGGCGGGGATATACTTTTTGGACGACTCCATCATGAAGCGCCATGTCCTCATCTTCGGTATTGTCGGCGGCCTCCTCATCGCTACCCTTCAATACACCGAATATCGCTTTGTCATCATCGAGCACTCCGTCGAGCTCTACGGCGCGCTGGTCGCCATTCTCTTCGCGGCCTTCGGTATCTGGCTCGGGCTCAGGATCACGCGCCGTCGCGAAACCGGGAGTGGCGAAACCATTCGGGAGACCGTCGTGGTGAGGGAAGTGCTTGTCCCCGCGGAGGCCCCTGCCCGCGAACCCTTCGCTCCCGACATTGCCAGGCAGCAGACCCTGGGGATCACGGCCCGCGAGCTTGAAATCCTAAATCTGATCGCCCGCGGCTTGAGCAATCGCGAGATCGCCACGCAGCTTTTCGTTTCCGAAAACACCGTGAAGACGCACTGTTCCCGGGCCTTCGACAAGCTGGGAGCCGCCCGCCGCACCCAGGCTGTGCAGCGCGGTAAAGAACTCGGCCTGCTGCCGTGACCGCGTCATCCGAAAGCACGATTTGGGCTCCACTGCTCAAAAATCATTCGAAAGGGTGACGACATCCGGCGCGGTTACACCGCATTGTGACTCCATCGTCACTCGGGCAAGCAGCCCCACTACAAGGAGCCAGCCATGAAGAAAACCGTAGTCACCTTCGGCCTCATCTCGGGCGTCATGATCTCCGTTCTTATGGACGGTTCGCTTCTCATCGCCGACAAGATCGGCTCCGGCCACAGCATGATTCTCGGCTACACCATCATGGTGGCGTCGTTCCTGCTGGTCTACTTCGGCATTCGCAGCTACCGGGACAACACCCTCGCCGGCCAAATCTCCTTCGGCCGCGCCTTTGCCTGCGGGATCCTGATCACGCTGATCACCACGGTGTGCTACGTGGCCACGTGGGAGGTCCTCTACTTCAACTTCATGCCCCACTTCATGGACGGCTACTTCGCGGCGCAGATTCACAAGGTCCAGTCTTCCGGACTTGACCCCGCTACGACGGCCGCGCGGGTCGCCGCTATCAAGCACTCTCAGCAGCTCTACCAAAACCCCCTGGTCAACATGGCCTACACCTTCATCGAGCCGCTGCCCGTCGGGCTGATCCTTACGCTCGTCTCCGCTGCCGTGCTCCGCCGCAAGGTCCCTGTCGAACCCGCCGCAGCTCGCGCAGTCGTGACCACATAAAAGCCGGCGGCGCGCACGTTCCAGGGGAATGCGCCCGGGCAATGCTCAATGGGGACGGGGGCCGCCAACCGCGAGGCCGCTTCTGGAAAATTGAGCGAGACATTCGTCATAGTGGCGACGCGATATTTTCACCACGGCGGTGGTTCGATCGTCACCGCCGCCCGGAGAACCGGCAAGAAACGAATGCGCCGGCGCCGAGACGGCGGCGGGTCGATCATCTTCCAAGTTCGAAACTATGGGCGCGGCATTATTGACAGACGCGGTTATCTCCACGTGACTCCCAAAATGAATTCCGTATTGTATCGATCGGCCTTCTCCGGCGATCGCTCCCAGCGCCGGATCAAGTTTCTGGAGAGCGATCTCAATGATTCCGCCCGGCGAAGGCGCTGGCAACAGGCACCAGATCTCGTCGTGGCGGCCCAGGCGGCTGAGCCTTTCCATCAGAAACGGGTCCGGCGAGCTGTTGGCGATCTGCCGGTCCAATTCCTGGCGCACGCTCACTGGCGTGCCGAAGATCGCGATGTCCGAATTTAGAATGGCCAGCCAGCGAAGCTGCTTGAAGCGGCTCCGCTCGCGTGCGAGGGGAGGCACCACGAGAATTGGCACGCCTCGATACGTTTCGGTGATGGCGTTCCCGGTCTCGGCGAAGCGGAAGATCGCGTTCGCATCGAAGTGCCCGCTGATGAGGAGACTGTGCTCACTCAGTCTGCCCTCGCTGCCTGGCGCGGCAAGAAAGAGAACCTGTTGAATCAAACGCGACGCGTCACCGCCGGTCACGGAGTAGAAGTCCTCGAGATCGAGGTTGTTGCTTGCGGTGATCAGCAGAAAGCCGCTCGGCTGTCCCTGGGGCGTGGGACTGAGCATGCTGCCAATGACCTGGCTCTCCGGAGGCACCATCTGGATCAGACGGAGGTCCGATGACAACGCGCGCGCAGAAACAGCCGCAGTGAACAGAACGAACAACAGGAGCGTGGCATTTGCGGTTCGGAGCAACATTGGTTTCCTCCGGGGTCGTCGGTGCCGTATAACTCCACAACGAAAGGGAGACGCATCTGGTTAACGAGGATCAAGTCAATCCGGGGAGACTGGCGAAATCGATTCGCTTCTACTTGCAAAGCCGCAGAGAGCAGTGGTTCGGGATGCAAAAGAATTGCGACCGCAACAAACTTTGACAACGATGCCGGCTTGCTCGTACGGTACGTAATCTGCTGGTTGGCCGACTCTCGCCGTCGGGCTCTTCGCGCTTTTTCTTCGAGGGTCGTTGGTATCGGGCGAAATGATCTGGAAGTCGCTCGACCATGTACCGTTACGAAAACGTAACTCAGGATGGACACAATCGTGCGTCAAGATTCCGTGGAATTTCGGTGCTGGAAGGATCACGGGGAGAAAAGGGGGGAGGAATACTATGTCGCGGGCTAGCGCGCGGGCGCGAACTCGGACCGGTGGCGGCTATAGAAGAAGTAGATCAGCAGCCCGGTGAACAGCCAGATGAAGAAGGCCATCCAGGTCAGCACTTCGAGGCCCATCATCAGGACGATGCAGAAGATGATGCTCAGCACCGGAAACACCGGCCCGAAGGGTGCGCGAAAGGCGCGGCGGCGCTCCGGTTCGCGATAACGGAGAATGAGCACCGCGATCGAGACCAGCACGAAGGCGAAGAGCGTTCCGATATTGGAGAGGTTTGAAACCGTGCCGATGTCGAGCAGCCCGGCGGGAATGCCAACCACGAATCCGGCCACCCAGGTGGCCACAGCAGGCGTGCGGAAGCGGGTGTGGATCTTGCTGAAGACGGTGGGCAGCAGGCGGTCGCGCGACATGGCGAACCATACCCGGGCCTGGCCGAGCTGGAAGACAAGGATGGACGAGATCATGCCCAGCATGGCGCCGATGAGGACCACGAGTTCGACCCAGCGCAGGTTGGCTCCGCCCGGCATCGAGCGAGAGCCGCTTGAGGGCGTTCACCACCGGAGCGCCGTCGCCCATGATGGAGTTCCAGGGCACGATGCCGCTGAGGGAGATGGCCACTCCGCCGTAGAGGAGGGTGCAGGCCACGAGGGTGGCGAGGATTCCGAAGGGCAGGTCCCGCTGCGGTTGTTTGCATTCTTCGGCGGCGGTCGAGACCGAATCGAACCCGATGTAGGTGAAGAAAATGATCGATCCGCCCGATAGCATGCCGGTCCAGCCGTTGGGCATGAACGGATGCCAGTAGCGGGGCTGGATGAAGCTGGCGGCGGCGAAGATGAACGCCAGGATGGCGACCATCTTGATCAGGACGAGGATGTTGTTGGTGCGCGCCGACTCGCGGATGCCGCGCACCAGGACCACGGTCAGCACCATGACGACAAGGAACGCGGGGATGTTAAATCCGAAGTGCCAGCCTGCCGGGTAAAGGTCCTTGCCGGCCAGGTCCTGGAGACCGGTGGGCAGATAGGCGGGGGAAATCCACTGCAGGGGCGGATGGATTCCGAACCATTCGAGCAGCGCCTCGATGTGCGCGGCGAAGCCCACGCTGACGCTCATGTTGGAGAAGGCGTATTCGAGGATGAGGTCCCAGCCGATGATCCACGCCACCAGCTCGCCGAGGGTGGCGTAGGTGTAGGTGTAGGCCGACCCGGCGATGGGAATCATGGACGCCAGCTCGGCATAGCAGAGGCCGGTGAACACGCACACGATGGCCACCAGCACCAGCGACAAGGCCAGCGCGGGCCCCGCGCCGGGCCGTCCTGCCATCGCCGTGTGGGTGAGCAGGTAGTGGATCAGCGGGGTGTTGCTGATTTCCGGGGTGTCGAACTTCTGGCCGGCCATGGCCGTGCCGATGACGGTGAAGATCCCCGACCCGATGACGGCGCCGATGCCCAGGGCGGTCAGCGACCAAGGCCCGAGCGACTTTTTGAGCGCGTGCTCGGGCTCTTCCGAATCGCTGATCAGCTTGTCAATCGACTTGCACGAAATGAGTTGTCTGCCCAGCGTGCGGCTCTTGCGGTCTGAGTCAGAACCGGGGAGAGCGGCACGTGCCATCGAGGCAAACCTTTCGAATGCGTGTCGTGCGAGTGATCGGAAGTGGAGAGGATCGCGCCTCCGGACCGAATCCCAGGTCTCAAAATCGAGACCTGGGGCACCCGGGCGCTGAACGGTTGGACGGCCCTAACGCTTCGATACGCCGCGCACCATCTTCTTCACTTTTTTCTTGGCGGCGCCGCGCGGGGTGGTGCGCTTGGCCTTGGGTGCGGCCTTTTTGCGGGCGGTGCGTTTCAGCTTCTTCCGTTCCTGGCGATCTTCGATCTTGGTGGTGTCCACGTGTAACCTCTTTCGCTGCTATTTGTTCAATGTGTCCGGATTTCCGGGTTGTCGCGAATTTAATGGTAACAGCGATTGGCCGAACAGTGAACAGGACGACGCCGGCCTGAATTCCTTTTCCCGCACGCTGTCCGGCAAAGCCGGAATCCGTTTGGAGCCAGCAAGAAGCCCGGCCGTCACAGATGAGTCGACGCGGGAAGCCGCTCGCGGTTAGGGTGGCTGCATGAAAAGAGAATCCTGCAAGGCTCTTTTGGCGCGCGCGGGCGTGATGTGCCTGGGTGCGGCTGGGCTGTTGCTTGCCTGTCCAGCGACCGGATTTGGGAGCGATGCCACGACGTTCCGCGGCGATGCCCGCCACACCGGCGTCTACGATGCTGTTGGAGTTCCCAAACTGACCGGGGTGAAATGGACGTTCAAGACGGCCGGTCAAGTGATCGCATCCCCGGCGGTGCACGGGGATGGGCTTTATGTAGGCAGCACCGGCGGAATCCTCTATGCCCTCGACCGCGGGGCCGGAACCGAGAAATGGAAATTCAACGCCAAGGCGCGCATCGCGTCGTCCCCGGCCGTCGCGGGAGGCCTGGTGTACTTCGGAGCGTTCGACGGGAACCTTTATGCCGTCGATGAGGGTACCGGCCAGCAGAAGTGGCAATTCAAGACCGCCGGCGAGCACCGGTTCTCGGCAACGCATCTGCACGGCTCGCAGCCGGCCACGGAAACAATGCCCGACCCATTCGACTGTTACCTGTCCTCTCCGCTGGTGTCGAATGGGGCCGTGTATTTTGGCAGCGGCGACGGCAATGTGTACGCGGTCGATGCCGGCAACGGGACGCTCAAGTGGAAATTCAAGACCGGGGACGTGGTGCACGCCTCCCCCGCCATCGCGGACGGTATGGTCTTCATCGGCAGCTGGGACAGCTACTTTTATGCGCTCGACGCGGCTACCGGGAAGCTGAAGTGGAAATTCAAAACCGGCGAGGATCCCGACATGCACAACCAGCAGGGCATTCAGTCGTCGGCAGCGGTCATGGATGGCATGGTCTTCTTCGGTTGCCGCGACGCCCACCTCTATGCGCTCGACGAACAGACCGGCCAGCAGAAGTGGTCCTATTCCACCAAGGGATCGTGGGTGATCGCGTCTCCGGCGGTGCGGGATGGCAAGGTCTTCTTCACCACCTCCGATACTGCGCTGCTTTTTGAGGCCGACGCCAAGACCGGCGACATCGTGTTTTCGCTCAACTTCAAGGGGTGGACGCTATTTTCTTCGCCCGCAATTGCGGGCGACACGGTCTATCTAGGATCCGCAGCGGGGACGCTGAACGCGGTGGACCTCAAGTCACAGGAGGTGGGCTGGACCTTCGCCACCGAGGCTGCGAAGAAGTACGGCCCGGCACTCACCAAGCCCGACGGCAAGCCCAATTACGAGGCGGTGTTCGCTTCCGATTTTTATGACGACATCATGGCCGGCTACGTAAAGATGCAGGAGGTTGGACCGATCCTCGCCTCGCCGGTGGTCGTCGACAACGTGGTCTATGTCGGCAGCGTGGACGGAAATGTCTACGCGTTGAATTGAGAAAACAGGGACCGAGGGACCAAGGGACTAAGGGACCAAGCGACGAAGGGACTGAGGGAGTAGTCCTTTCCATGGCCTCGAAAACGGATAGATAATGGGTGCGCAATCCAACGAGCTAAAATCTCCTGTCGGCAGATGGTTCCATCGTCCGGCCGGGTGTTTCGGAGGCAAGGCTCAAGGAGTTCCGGATGTCCAGTGTGGCTGATGCAGGGCGGGTAGCTATCAACGAAGAAATCCACCGCGCCCCCTTTACCCGCCTGATGGCGCGGTCGTGGCTATTGCGTGCGGCGCTGGTGTTTGCAGCATCCACGGCGATGGGCCTCATCTTCATGTTCCCGCTGTGGAGGGAGGGCATGGGATGGAAGCAGGACCTGGCGCAGTGGTGGGGCTGGGGCCTGCTGGTGCCCTTGATTGTGGCCATCGACCACCGGCTGCCTTATAGCGGCCGCCAGATCGGCCGCCGGACGGCGGCGCACGCGGTAGCCAGCCTGTTCGTCACGGCGCTGTATATCTACGTGTTCCTTTTTCTGCGCGTGGTTATCGAAGACGAAAGTCTCCCTGGCGGTCCGCACTGGAGCGTGTTGAAGCCGACCAACATGCTGAAGATCGGCTCGGGCTGGTTTATCTGGAGTTGTCTCATCTACTGGATGATCCTGGGCGGACTGCAGGCCTATCGCTATTACGAGCGCTATATGAAGAGCGAATTACAACTCGAGCGACTGGAAAAGAGTTATTCGCAGGCGCGCATGAACGCGCTGCGCATGCAACTCGATCCCCATTTCCTCTTCAACGCGCTCAACACGATTTCTTCGCACGTGGAGCGCGATCCGAAGCTTACCCGCCTGATGATCGAACACCTGGGCGACCTGCTGCGCATGTCGCTCGAATCGAAGGACCGCCAGGAAGTTCCGCTGGCGGAAGAACTGGCTTTCCTCGATCACTATCTCGCGATTCAGACTATCCGTTTTGGCCGGCGTCTCAAGATCAAGATCGACATTGCTCCTGAGGTACGGTATGCCTCGGTGCCGTCGCTGTTCCTGCAGCCGCTGGTCGAGAACGCCATCCGGCATGGCATTTCGCATCGCGCTTCGGGCGGAACGGTCGAGGTAACGGCGGAGCCAGTGAACGGAAAACTGGCCATTCGTGTATCCGATGATGGGACGGGGCTTCCCGCGGGGTGGAGCCTCGAGAATTCCACCGGGCTGGGTTTGTCCGTGACCCGCGAGCGCATTGCCGGCATGTACCCGAACGGCGAAGGCACCTTCGCCATCCGCGGGCGCGACGAAGGAGGCACGGTGGTGGAGATTGTCCTGCCCCTGCGGGTGATGGGAGAAGAAGCCAATGCAGCCAGCGCTTGAAAACATCAAGGTCCTGGTGGTGGATGACGAAGCGCCGGCGCGGCAGCGGCTGCTCGATCTGCTGCGCCGCGATCCCCAGGTGGGAACGATTCTCGAAGCCTGCAACGGGCAGGATGCGGTGGAGTTGATCGAGGACCATCAGCCAGCGCTGGTGTTTCTCGATGTGCAGATGCCGGAACTGGACGGCCTGGGGGTGATCGACGCTATCGGGACGGCGGAGATGCCGCTGACCGTCTTTGTGACCGCATACGATCAGCATGCTATCCGCGCGTTCGAATCGAATGCGCTCGATTACCTGCTGAAGCCGTTCAGCGATGAGCGATTTGAAGGCGCATTGGCGCGCGCCAAGACGCGGCTCGATGAGCGCAACATGCTGGAGTTTAGCCAGCGGGTGATGAAGATGGTTTCGGCAGCGCCCGCCAATGCGGACCGGCGCTGGGACCGGCTGGTGGTCAAGTCGGGCGGGTCAACGCGGTTTGTGCGCGTGGTGGATGTGGACTGGATCGAGGCTGCAGGGGTGTATGTGAACCTGCACGTGGCGGGCAAGGAGTTTTTGTATCGCACCGCGCTCAACGACCTTGCCGAGCGGCTCGACCCGCGGCGGTTTGTGCGGGTGCATCGCTCGGCGATCGTCAACATCGAGAGCATCGTGCAACTGGAGCCGATTTCGCACGGCGAGTTCGACGTGGTGCTGCGCAATGGATCGCGGGCGCGCGTCAGCCGCACCTATCGCGCCCAGTTGGAGAAGCGGCTGGGGCAGCCGCTGTAAAGGACGCGCCGCCGGTCTATCGGTGCATGCAGCACCATTGGGGCGACAGATCCGGACATGACCTTGGGATCATGTCCGGAGCGGCCGGGATCCGACTAGAACTTCACGTTCCTACCGAGACACTCGAATCGCGGCGCGCCTTATGGCGCTGCAAGAAATCGCACGATCTCTTGCATAACGCGAGCACTCTGATCAGATTGAAAGAGAAACTGGGCGTGTGCAGAACCATCCACTACGATCAATTGCTTGGGCTGAGGAGCTTTTTCGAATTGCGCCCGGATGCCCGGCAGCCTTAAGCCGCTTCCGTTGCTGTCTTCGCGCGCGACGATAAACAATGCTCGTGATTTCAAGCCGTCTGCGGGAAGATTCGGCGCTGCGCCGAGAAATACGATCCGATCAATGTCACCGGGCTCCGACCTGATTGAGGCATCGCCGGCAGCCGAGCCGCCGAAACTGCCTCCAACCACCGACACCGTTTTCGCACCGTGCGCTTTCAGGTAGCGAACCGCAGCGAGCACATCTTTCTCAAACGGAGCCTTGTCGAAATCCTCCTGGCCAGGACCTTTCGAACAACCGAAACCTCGGAAGTCGATGGCCAGTACCCGAAACCCCGCCGATGTGAGCGACAAGGCCTGGTCGCGCCAGCTCTCTTTGTTGAATCTGCCGCCGTGAGCCAGCACGACAGCACGACTGCCCTGACCATAGAGATCAGCGCAGAGCTGTCCACCATCGTCCGTTGCGAAGGAGACGGTCTGCTGTTCAGGCGCCGCGATGGCAAGAGTCAAGGCAAGGGGAAGAATAAGAAGAGCCAGCATGGGCAGATTATAGGATCGTTCTGCCTCACTCTTCCGTCATGTTTCGGCCAAAACTTGAGTGCGATCTTGCCGGTGGGCAGCCGTTCACGGGAAGAAGGACCTAGCCCACGGGGGCGCGCATGGATTCGAGGGCGGCGGCGAGGTCCGTGGCCAGCATTCGCTGCGTATCCGGCTCGAGCTTGACGCCGTTGCGGGTGAGATAGAAGACGTCGATTGCCGTTTCGCCCTCGGTATCGATCAGAGCAACCTCGATGTTGCACTGATGATTGCTTAGCACGAGAGCGACCTGGCGAAGGAGGCCGGGGCCATCCTGGGCGACCACCTGCAGCAGGGTCGAGTGAGTCGAGGATTCGGCGTCGAAACTGAGCCGGGTTTCCACCTCGACCTTGATGTTGCCGCTGTGGTTCATGTGGCGGCGGGCCTCGAGCATTTGTTCCACCGGGGTCTTTTGCGCCACCACGTCGTGGAGGTATTCGAGGAAGCGTTCTTTCTCGCTGGGGTTGAGTTCCAGGGTGCGGAAGACGTCGGAGAAGTGGAAGCTGTCGACGATGACGCCACTTTCGTTGGAAAAGGCGCCGGCCTTGACGATGTTCATGCCCCAGGCGGCGAGAGCGCCGGCCACATCGGCGAACAGGCGGCTGCGGTCGCGCGCAATGACGGTGAGGTCGAACAGTTGCCGCGCCGGCCGCAGATCGAGTTGAACCGGATCCTGGTCGAGCCTGGCGGCGAGCTGGAAGTGATTGCGGATGTGTTCGGGAAGGCGGGTCTGGAGGTAGCGCTGGGGGAGCCCCTCGAGGAATTGACCCAGCGCCTGGTACTGGCTCATGGGCACCATCGATCGCAGGCGGTTGAGCAGGGTTGGATCGATGGCGGCGTGGTAACGAAT
This sequence comes from uncultured Acidobacteriota bacterium, assembly GCA_963730805.1. Taxonomy (GTDB): domain Bacteria; phylum Acidobacteriota; class Terriglobia; order Terriglobales; family Acidobacteriaceae; genus Telmatobacter. Next base: position 747,927 of record CAVSTL010000007.1, read on the forward strand.
CTCGTCCACGCTGCGGTCCATGAAGTTGGCGGTGGCCATGTAGAGCTGCCAGAGGTTCTCGGCTTTCCAGGGGGTGAGCGCTTCCGGGTTCACGGCCTTGATGTCGGCGTAGGTAAGCAGGGTGAGCATCTTCAGCAGGGAAGGGCTGCCGATTTTTTCGGCGAAGCCGCGCACGTTTTCCAGGTCGAAGATGTCGCGGCGAAGGGCGTTCGACATTTCGAGATGCATGCGAATCAGCTTCAGCACCGACTCGCGTTCCTCGGCATCAAAGTCGAGGCGCGCCATGAAGCTGTCGGCCAGCTCGACGCTGGGGCCGGTGTGTTCTCCAGTGCGGCGTGCTTTGCCGGTGTCGTGCAGGAGCAGGGTCAAAAGGAAGAGATCGAGGCGGTCAATTTCGGGAAGCAGCTGGGCCAGGCGCTTTTCGTAGTCGTGAGTCGGCTGCCGGAGGCCATGAATGTTGTCAATGACCAGGAAGGTGTGCTCGTCGACGGTGTAGCGATGGTAGCTGTCGCGAATGACCAGGGCGTCGATGCCGTGAAATTCCGGCAGGAGCATTTCGAGCACGCCGAGCGCGTGCATGGTGCGGAGGGCGTGGGCCGCATGGGGGCCGAGCAGCACCTCGCGCAGCGCATTCCACAGATACGGGCCCTCCGGTATGCGAATGGCGAGGGCGGGCAGCGCGTCGGTGATGCGATCCTCGGCGGCCTGGGAGAGCGTGTAGCCGTGCGTGGCCATCATGGAGAAGACCCGGAGGATGGCGGTGGTGTCACTGAACTGGGCGCCGGCGAGGATGTCGATGCGGCCCTGGTCGAGGATGAAATCGGTGCCCGCGATGGGAGTGCGGCGGCGGCGGAACTGTCGGTAGAAGCTGACGGGGGCGGGAAGATTTTCCATCAGCAGGGCGGCGCGACGGTAGATGACCCTGGCGTGGCGGTAGTAGGTGCGCATCCAGTAGGCGGGGTCGGCGGTGCCGCGCGTTTCGAGGCCGATGGACTGGGTGGCGGCTTCATCCTGCGATTGCCAGTCGAGGGTGTTGTCGTCGCGGCCGTGACGGAAGTGGAGAAAACATCGGGCTGCGGCAAGGAAGTCGAAGGCGGCTTCGGCATCGCCGCGGGCACTCTGGAAGACGCCGCCGCGCTGGCGGGGCCATTCCTTGGTTTCCTTGAGATGAAAGAGGAGAGCGAACCAGACGGCGAGATGGTAGTCGCGCAGGCCGCCAGGACAGTCCTTGAGGTTGGGCTCGAGGTGAAAGATGGTGTTGGAGTATTTCTGATGGCGGGCGCGGGCGATCTCGCCCAGCTTTTGGGTGATGGTGCCCCACTCGCTGAGAACCAGGCCGGGAAGGATGGTTTGATGAAGTTGCTGGTAGAGGGGGAACTGGCCGGCGAGGAAGCGGCGATCGAGCGTGGCCAGGGTGAACTCGAGATTGTCGGGATCGAAGCGGCCGGCCTCCTTGAGGGTGCGCGAGGCCGGACTGGCTCTCAGGCCGATGTCCCACATGCCCTGGATAATGGCGCGGACCGATTCCCGGGACTGCTCCTCGGCCTTGTCGTCGCTGAACGCGAACAGCACGTCCACGTCGGAAAAGGGGAAAAGATCCTTGCGTCCGTAGCCCCCCAGGGCGACCAGCGAAATGTTGGCGCCGGGCTGTCCGGCGAACGCCCGCCGCCACATATCAATGAGGATACGGTCGACGACGGCGGAGCGGCGGCGGATGGCGGCGGTGCCATCGCCGGTGCGTTCGTAGGTCTGGCGGACCAGCGCCATCTCCCGCAGATACTGCTCCCGTAGATCGTCAACCGCGATGCCAACTGGATTCATGAGTGGTATGTATGGCTTGCCGAAGCAAGAAGGATGTCTACCCAGAATAAGGCAAAACTAAAGGAAATAGGGAAAAGAGAGGGAATAGGGAATAGGGAACGGAGAATAGGGCGCAGGCTCGGAAGTGCGCCCCCTTCGATTGGTGAAGTCAATTGCGGATGGATTGCGACGCTTAGAGTGCGGTTTCGCCGCGTTCGTCGTTGCGGATGCGGATCGCGTCTTCGACGCGGCTGACGAAGATCTTGCCGTCGCCGATGCGGCCGGTGCGGGCGGCGCCAATGATGGCTTCGATGGCCTTCTCCTTCAACTCGTCGGGGACGACCATTTCAATTTTCACCTTGGGCAGAAGATCGACGGTATACTCGCGCCCGCGGTAGAACTCGGTGTGTCCTTTTTGGCGGCCATGGCCACGGGCTTCCAGAATCGTCATTCCCTCGATGCCGGCTTCCAGCAGGGCGTCCTTTACCGCGTCCAGCTTGGAAGGCTGCAGTACCGCTTCGATCTTGAGCATGTGCAATTGCCTCGTTTGACAGCGTATCAGGCCGGACGGCCCAAGGGGCCGGCGGCGGCCACCTTTGCTGTTGATTAAGTGTTGAAGTCGTAACCTTCCTCGCCATGCTGGGAGAGGTCGAGACCGGCCTGTTCGTGGTCCGGGGAAACCCGCAGCCCGATGACCTTGTCGACGAGGAACAACAACACCAGCGTGCCCACCAGCGAGATGACCCAGGCAATGGCCACGCCGGCGGCCTGATTCCCTATTTGTGCCCAGTGGCCGTCAAGGCCGCCCGTGGGGTTGGGCCTTCCCGAGGGATCGGCACCGAAGGCAGCGTTGATAGAGCCGACGGCAAACACCCCGGTGAGCAGCGCCCCCAGGGTGCCGCCTGCGCCGTGCACCCCGAAGGCATCGAGGGAATCGTCGTAGCCCAGGCGGCTCTTGACCTCGAAGACCATGAAGGAGCAGAAGATTCCGGCGGTGATTCCGATGACCAGGGCGGACATGGGTTGGACAAACCCGGAGGCGGGGGTGATGGCAACCAGGCCCGCGACGGCGCCGGAAATTGCGCCCAGGGCAGTGGGCTTTCCGTTATGAATCCACTCGGCGATGGTCCAGCCCAGGGCGGCTGCGGCGGCAGCGAAGTGGGTGTTCACGAAGGCGCTGGTTGCCAGGGTTCCCGAGTTGAGAGCGCTGCCGGCATTGAAGCCGAACCATCCCACCCACAGCAGGCAGGCACCGATGAAGCTGAGCACCATGGAATGCGGCGGCATGGCGGTTTTGGGATAGCCGAGGCGCTTGCCAAGATAGATGGCCGTGACCAGCGCGGAAACTCCAGACGTGACGTGGACGACGGTGCCTCCGGCGAAGTCGAGGCTGGGAAAGCGGCCGCCGCTTGAGTTCAAGAGGCCGCCAGCGCCCCAGACCATGTGGGCCATGGGGCTATAGACAAAAAGCGACCACAGGGACAGGAAAAGCGCCATGGCACTGAATTTCATTCGTTCAGCGAACGCCCCTGTGATGAGCGCCGGGGTGATGATGGCGAACATGAGCTGGTAGATCATGTAGGTCTGCGCGGGGATGGTGGGCGCGTACTCCGATGGCCCCAGGCCGACGCCGCGGAGGAACATGTGGTTCAAGCCGCCGATGAAGGCATTGCCGTGGCCGAAGGCTAGCGAATAACCGGCGATGGCCCACAGGATAGTGACCAGTCCCATCATCGCGAAGCTCTGCATCATGGTTCCAAGGATGTTCTTTTTTCGCACCAGGCCGCCGTAAAACAAGGCCAGGCCCGGCCCCGTCATGAGGAGGACGAGGGCGGAAGAAAGCAGCATCCAGGCGTTGTCGCCGGACATCTGGGCGTTCTGCACGGCCTTTTGCAGGGCGGCCATCTGCTCCTGCGTGGCCGGTGTTGAAGCCGCAGCTGTTTGTTGTGCGAACGCCAGCGATGGGAAGCCCAGAAGGACAGGCAAGAGCAACAGGGTTTTGTTACGGCACATTCTGGTTTGCTCCGATGAAAGGTCGTTGGCTAGCGGCCCCTGTCGTCACACGCGATCGTCCCGGAGGGCGCGCGCCCGACGATGCTGTTCCATGGTCTCGCGACAGGGCGCGACTGCTTTGGCTTGATTCCAAGTGAGAACGCAATTTCAGGACGTCCACGCACAATTCAAATGCTACGGATGAATGCTGGGGTGGATGTTTTCATGATACTGCATGAGAAGAAAGGAACCGCAGCTTGATCGGCATGGCGCGGGTGCGATGTAACATGGGGCGGGTGCGGAAGATCGGCAGGAGGGTTCGACGCTGGGGACCGGCGTGCGGGAGCCTGGCGGCAATGCTTGCGCTGGTGCTTGACTGTCATGCCGCCAGGCCGCCAAAGCCGAGCTGCACGCGAGTCGCGATCGAAGGCGAGGTCAGCGCCGGCCGGGAGTGGAGGGCTCAGCTGGGCCAGGGGTGGGTATTTCGCGTTGTGCCGATCGCAGAATCCGGGCACGGTTACAGCGGTTGGGATTTGGTGGTGGACCGAGATCCGGCCGCAGGATACCCCGACGCATTGCTGCTTGCCACGCTTCCCTACGATTCGATCAACGAACGCGAAATCGGGACCACGTTCGGCCTTCGGGCCCAGGATGCGATTGGCTGGAACCCGCGCAGCTTTCGTTTCCTGTCCAACTCCCGGGAGTTCACGGAAGCCCAGCGTTGGTTTCTCGAACTCACACAGAGCGAATTTGCGCCCGGAAATGCGGGAGAGCCAAAAGAGCGGGCCGCGAACCCGCTGGCGCGGCTGCTGGAGTTGGAAAAGGGCGCGTCCCACGGAGAATTCCGAATCCTCGATGCGGGCCTGGTCCCCGGAATAGCGGATCCTAAGCCCTTCGCGCAGGCATGGGCGCTGGCAGCGCGGCAAACGCCGCACGAGATCGAAGCGGCGCCGGCGAACCAGGCGAGCGAACGGGGCAAGCTGCTATCGATGCGATTTCGAATCACTCTGTGGTTGCCGGCACAGGGGAAGGCGTTTCCGGGATGGCACGCCGTGCCTAGCCCCTGCCCGGATTAAAGAAAGACAACTATTCAATTGGAGGGGATGCAACGCAAACCGGGTTGGGTCCATCGCAGTCGTAAAGCAGGCGCGGCTTTCGATGGGGAACGTTTTTCCCGGGACCGATGGCTTTGCGGCGGGTCACGAAGTTCAAGGATCGCCAAGCGCAGGGGTATTATTAGACCATGGCGGAAATAGCGGGACGCGATCGCTACCTTTTCGGAAATCTCGAAAGCAGCGCTAACAACCGCGCGAAAGTGCGAGAGGTGAACTACGGCTTCGATCAGCCGGAGGGAGTATTCCTCACCACTCTTGATTTTGCGGTGAACTGGATTCGCAAGAGTTCGGTGTGGCCCATGACCTTCGGACTGGCCTGCTGCGCCATCGAGATGATGTCGATGGGTGCTTCGCGGTTCGACATCGCCCGCTTTGGCGCCGAGGTGTTTCGTCCTTCTCCGCGGCAATCCGACCTGATGGTGATTGCCGGCCGGGTATCGCAGAAGATGGCGCCGGTGATCCGGAGACTGTACGATCAGATGCCCGAACCGAAGTGGGTCATCTCCATGGGAGCCTGTGCGACTTCCGGCGGCGTGTTCAACAACTACGCACTGGTGCAGGGAGTGAACCAGGTGATCCCGGTGGATGTATACGTCCCGGGGTGCCCGCCGCGGCCCGAGCAATTGCTGTATGCCATCACGCTGCTGCAGGAGAAGATCCAGAACGAGCCACGCAGTTTGTTGAAGACCCTGAATGCAACGTAGCACCGGATTCGACGAACCGCGACCGGCGCGGGTGTGCATTCGGATACAGTGCCGGGACGATTTGAAGATTAAACTCGACAGTCAAGGCCCTTCTTCCCAGAGTTGTACAGGCGTGTTGAGTTGGTAATAAAACTGGGGCAACTTGTTGAGAAAGTGCGCTCTACCCGAAAGCACGTATGGTACGTTTATTAGTGCTGGACCGACGTCGTCCGACAAGGGACTGTGTGGGCCGAACGAATCATCAATGACCCCGCAAACCGTTCACAGAACAAAATCAGTTGATTTGGCAACAAAGCTTGATTGCGGAGGAGAAACGCATGCACTCTCATCTATTGAAAAATTTGAGCCGGGTATTGGCTTTGGCGGTGCTGGCGTCGGTGCCCGTTGCATTGGCATCCCAGGATGCCCCCAAGCCTCAACCGAAGGCCTCGCCGTCTGATTCGCCATCGCGATGGGACATTTTTGCGGGGTACAGTTACCTTGCGCCGAAGGGGACAGTGGAAGTTCTTCAGTCGGATGGGACCACCACGCTGCCTCAGACCTTCAAATCGATGAACCAGGGCGTGATCGGCAGCGGAACCTACTACTTCAACAAGTATGTGGGTGGTCAGGTGGAAAGTTCGGCTCATGACTTGTGGGTCAACAGTTCGTCGAGCAACGGCCATGCGTATATGCTTTCGGGCGGGTTGGTGGCGCGGTTCCCGACGGCCGATATCACGCCGTTTATTCATGGGCTGGTGGGCGGGGCTCTGGTCGGCGGTCCCGAGCATGAGGTTTCCAAGTGGGGCCCGCTGTTGACGGCGGGAGGCGGCATGGATTATGCCACGCCGCTCTTCGATGGCCACGTTGCGATTCGCCTGTTCCAGGCCGATTACCAGTACATGCACATCGATTGGGGCCCGGGTGTCTTGGGCGGCCGGGGCAACTTCAATTCGGCGCGTCTCAGCGCCGGGGTTGTGATTCATGTGGGATCTCTGGCGCCGCCGCCGCAGTTGACGGTGGCCTGCGCGGTCAACCCCACGTCTATTTTCCCGGGCGATCCGGTGACGGCGACCGCCACGGTGGGATCGCAGGACCCCAAGCTGGGAGTGGTATACAGCATCTCGGGGGACGGCATCACGGGTGGCAACAGCGCGACCGCCACGGTGAGCACGGCCTCGCTGCCGGCGGGCCAGCACACGGTCAAGTGCGACGCCAAGGAAGGCAAGCCGGGCAAGGAAGGGCTGAAGCCGTGGGAAGTGGCCACCGAATCGACGGCCAGCTTCACGGTGAAGGAATACGAGCCGCCGACGATCAGCTGCTCGGTGAGCCCGACCACGATCAAGCCGGGGGACAGCGCGACCATCACGGCTACGGCGACCAGCCCCCAGAACCGTCCGCTGACCTATACGTATTCGGCTTCGGCGGGCACGGTGAGCGGAACCGGGGCATCGGCGACGTATGCTTCGACGGGGGCGCCGACGGGATCGGTATCGATCACCTGCAACGTGGCTGACGACAAGGGCCACAATGCGTCGGCGAACAGCAGCCTGAACATTCTTGCTCCTCCGCCGCCACCGCAGCCGCACGCGCAGGCGCTTTGCTCGATCAACTTCGAGAACGACAAGAAGCGTCCGACGCGCGTGGATAACGAAGCCAAGGCGTGCCTGGACGAAGTGGCGCTGGATCTGCAGCGCCAGGCTGACGCCAAGGCGGTTGTGGTAGGCTCCTCCAACGCCAAGGAGAAGGAAGCGCAGGAGAAGAAGCAGAAGCTTGAGTCCCGCCACCGCCACCCGAAGCCGGTGGACGACTTTGCCGCGGAGCGCGCGGTGAACACCAAGGACTACCTGGTGAAGGAGAAGGGCATCGATCCTTCGCGCATCACGGTATCCAGCAGTGCCACCGACGGGCAGAAGGTGGAAGACTACCTTGTGCCGGCGGGGGCCAACTTCAACAGCGACGTGCAGGGCACGACGGCGGTGGACGAGACCGCGGTCAAGCCGCAGGTCCGCAAGCCGCTGCCGACGAGAAAGCACGCGCATCACCGGGCGGCGTCGAAGTAACTCCATCGGGCAGGCGTGCCGCGGAAACGCAAGCGGCACGCCTGCTCTTGAAAGCAATCAAGGTGTTGGTCGAGGCGCCGGCCGATAAATTGGCCGGCGGCGCGCTCAGAGTGTATCGAAACCAATCCGCCGCGGAATCGATGAGGTTGACCGGTATGCCGGTCAGCCTCTTTGTTTCTAGCAGGGCCGAATATTCCTCCCGGGTGTTTTCATTGCGAACTCTTTTTCATCTGGTTCCGGGGTCGCCCAGTGTTGAGCGGGCGGCTTTCCTGCTTTGGCTGGTCGTAGTTCTTCCGGTGCTTCACGCCCAGTCGTCCTGGATGGCGGTGGGGCCGGATGGGGGGGATGCCCGGGCAATCGCGGCAGCCAGCGGGAACTCCAATCATCTGTACCTGGGCACGGCCAACAGCTGGATCTATGAATCGACAGATGGGGGCGGATCGTGGCATCGCCTGGCGAAGCTGGATGCGGCGGACGACCTGGTGGTCGATCACATCCTGGTCGATTCGGGCAATCCATCTCTGATCTATGCGGCGGCATGGAAATTCGGGCGGCCGGACGGGGGCTTATGGATCAGCCACGATAGCGGAAAGAGCTGGAAGGCCAGTCCGGGCATGCAGGGCCAGTCGATTCGCGCCTTTGCCCAGGCCCCTTCCGATGCAAAGATGTTGTTCGCGGGAACACTGTTGGGAGTGTTTCGTTCGAGGGACGCGGGCGCTTCGTGGCAGCAGATCAGCCCCACGGGAAATCAGGAGATACACGAGGTCGAGTCGCTGGCCGTAGACCCCAAGGACCCCAACATCGTTTACGCCGGCACCTGGCATCTGCCGTGGAAGACACCGGACGGAGGCAACTACTGGGTAAACATCAAGCAGGGCGTGATTGACGACTCCGACGTGTTCTCGATCATCGTGGATCCGGAACAGCCCAACATCGTGTACGCCAGCGCCTGCAGCGGGATCTACAAGAGTGCCAACGCCGGCGCCCTCTTCAAGAAGATCCAGGGAATCCCCGCAACGGCGCGCCGCACCCGCGTGCTTCGCCAGGACCCGGTCCACCGCGACACGGTCTACGCTGGAACCACCGAAGGCCTGTACAAAACCACGGACGGCGGAAAGAGTTTCCAGCGCATGACCGGCCCCGACGTCATTATCAACGACGTCTTCGTTGACCCGAAGAATCCAGATCGCGTCTTGCTGGCCACGGATCGTAGCGGCGTTTTGACCAGCAGTGACGGCGGGGTGAGCTTCAAGGACTCGAATCGCGGTTTCTCCGCGCGCAAAGTCGAAGCCCTGCTCATTGACCCCGCCAGTCCGTTGCACGTGTACGCCGGCGTGGTCAACGACAAGACGTACGGCGGTGTGTTTGCATCCGAGGATGGCGGCAGCCAATGGAAGCAGATCGCGAGCGGCCTCGACGGGCGCGATGTTTTCAGCCTCGCGCAGTCTGCCGACGGAACTGTCCTTGCGGGAACCAACAGCGGCATCTTTGCCCTGGACGGCGATTCGTGGAAGCCGAAAAATACGATCGCGAACACAGTTCCCAAGCCGGTGGCCCAGGTGGTCAAGGGCAAGCATGTCACCATCGAAAAGCAGGTGAAGGCCCCTGTGCTGGAACTCGGAACACGCGTTTACGGCCTGGATTTGTCGGGAGATGCGTGGCTGGCCTCGACCGCGAGCGGCCTTTATACCAGCAAGGACAAAGGCGAAACGTGGCAGGGTGGGCCGGCGGTGGGCGGCGTCGATTACCTTTCGGTCGCGGCGCATGGGCCCATGATGGTCGCCGCGCGGCCTGCCGGCGTAGTTCTCTCGAACGACGCGGGCCAGACGTGGTGGCCGATGGGGATACCCACTGCCCTGACGCGTATTCACCGCGTGGCTTTCTCGACCGATGGCACCCTGTGGGTGGGAGCGCGCGAGGGAGTCTACTTCACCCACGACAAAGGAAAAACCTGGATGTGGGTGCACCGTCTGCCTCTGTCGGGGGTTGACGATCTGTTCTATGACGCCGGCCAGGACAAAATCCTGGTCTGTTCGCGGGGCAGCGATGTGGTTTACGCAATCGACGCCAAATCACTCGATTGGAAATGGGTGCAGACCGGCTTCCCGCTGGTTCTGGTGAGGCCCGCGGGTAATCGCCTGCTTGCCGCCTCGCTGGACGATGGGGTCCTGGCCGAACCGCAGGGGCCCAAATCCGAAGTCGGCCGGAAGTGACTTCCGGTATCATTGAGGTATGCAGGACACGCGCGAGATTCCCCCCCAATCCCCTTTCAGAACCCACGATCCGCGGCTTGAACCCATCGCGGCCCAAGTCATGGCGCGGGAACGGCTCAGCTTCGAAGACGGGCTGGCACTCTACGCCTCGGCTGACGTGCTGGCGGTGGGCTGGCTGGCCAATCATGTGCGCGAGCGCCTGCATGGGGATGTGACCTATTTCAACGTGAACCGGCACATCAACCCCACCAATGTGTGCGTGGCCGCCTGCAAGCTGTGCGCGTTCGGGCGCAAGAAGGGCGATCCGGCGGGATATACCATGGCGCTCGAGGAAGCCTGGGAGACGGCGGCGTCGGGCTATTCCGAAGCGGTCACCGAGTTCCACATTGTGGGCGGGCTGCATCCTGATCTTCCGCTGGAATACTTCCTGGATCTGATCCAGGGGCTGAAACAGCGCTTTCCCAAGGTACACATCAAGGCCTTCACCATGGTGGAGATCGCCTTTCTGGCCCGGCGCGCAAAACTCAGCATCGAGCAAACGCTCGTGAAACTCCGCGATGCCGGGGTAGATTCCATGCCCGGCGGCGGCGCGGAGATTTTCGCTTCCCGCGTGCGGTCCATCATCTGCGACCACAAGATCGACGGCGACGAGTGGCTGGAGACGGCGCGCCTGGCCCACAAAATGGGTTTCAAGTCCAACGCGACCATGCTTTACGGCCACATCGAGAACGATGAAGACCGCGTGGACCACCTGCTGAAACTGCGCGCCCTGCAGGACGAGACAGGAGGCTTCCAGACGTTTATTCCGCTGGCCTTCCATCCCGAGAACACGCCGCTCGATCATTTACCCGTAACCACGGGACTCACCGACATCCGGCAGATCGCGGTGAGCCGCCTGCTGCTCGACAACTTCCCGCACATCAAGGCCTACTGGCAGATGCTGACGCCGAAGATTGCACAGATCTCGCTGCGGTTCGGTGCGGACGATCTTGACGGCACCGTGATTGAAGAAAAGATCTACCACGATGCCGGCGCCACGACGCCGCAGGGCATGACGCGCAAGGACCTGTGCCGGTTGATTACCGAAGCGGGGCGTGTCCCGGTGGAGCGCGACACCCTTTACCACGCGGTGACGCGGACGGAAGACAGCTTTACAGTGGCGGTCTGACCGGCGAAAGGGATGAGTCCGATGACCTCGTTTGGTCCCGCGGCGCTGATTGGACTGTGCATCGGATTCATGTGGGGCATCGGCTGCGCCCTGGCGATTCTCTATTCGATCTATCTGGGCGGATACCGCAAGGGTGTCCAGGACTCACTTTCCGGGCAGAAATCCAAACGATACCTCGAGACGTTGAAACGCATACGCGAGCGGGACGCCAAGCAATCGTCGTCTTGATCGTTCCCCCCATCGTGGTTGGGATAGATGTTCGCGCCTGCCGGACTTGCCCACGCACAGAATTTACGTCTCGTTCATCACTTCGCAATATCACTCAAATAGTTACTTAGGGCGGCGGGTCTTCCTCACCCGGTTGGTACGTCTATGCCCGCGTTCCACCTCACGTCTATCCCCCAAGGAGAGTCTATGTACCGCACCGTCGCTCGAAAATTACTTGTGCCTGCAGCAATTCTGACCCTGGCGCTCCCTGCGTTGGCTCCAGCGCAGTCAGAGAAAGACGACTTCCCTACCAGCACTCCGATCAAGCACGTCGTTGTGATCTTCCAGGAAAATGTTTCGTTCGATCACTATTTTGGCACCTATCCGAATGCGGCGCCGAACAAGGACGGGAGCAAGTATTTCGGCGGCGCGCGAAGCACTACGCCGCGCGTGAATAACCTGGTCAGCGCAGGTTTGCTGACGAACAATCCGAACGGGACAAATCCATTTCGCATCGATCGCAGCAATCCAAATACTTGCGACGAAGACCACGGATATGGAGATGAGCAGTTTGCCTTTCATGGCGGGCTGATGGACCGGTTTACGGGGACTCTGCCCAACGGCCATCCTTTCAGTTGCAACGATGTGAACCTCGGCCCGAACAGCACCCTTGGCTACTACGACGGCAACACCGTGACGGCGCTGTGGAATTATGCGCAGCACTTCGCCATGAGCGACAACTCGTTCGGCACAACGTTTGGACCATCGACACCCGGGTTACTGAACCTGTTGGCGGGAACGACTTTTGAAGCCAGTGTGACCAATGGCCTGTCAGCCGCAGGAAACATTGCCGGCGGATCGACTAGCGGCGCGGACATCGGGGATCCGGATCCGGCATTTGATGTCTGCTCCAATCCGAAGAGAACTCAGATCTCCATGTCGGGCCAGAACGTCGGCGACCTGTTGAATAAGGCAGGCATCACCTGGGGCTCATTCATGGGCGGCTTTGCCCACTGCACCAACGTCTCCACCGGAATCACCGGCCTGAGCACCGCCGACTATATTCCACACCACGCGTTCTTCCAGTACTGGCAATCGACGTCAAACCCCAATCACACGCCGCGGACATCGGTGGCGATGATCGGTCACCAGGGCGACGCCGCCAACCACAACTATGACCTCACCGATTTCTGGGACGCACTGTCGGCTCACAATCTGCCTGCTGTGAGCTTTATCAAGGCACGGGCCATTGAAGACGGCCACGCCGGCTATTCCGATCCGCTGGATGAGCAGAATTTCCTGGTCCAGTTCATCAACAAGCTGCAGAGATCCCCGGACTGGAACGAGACCGCCGTGATCATCGCCTACGATGATTCCGATGGATGGTATGACCACGTCATGGGCCCCATCATGAATCAATCCAACGTGACCGACGATCAGTTGCTCGGGGCCGGCAATTGCGGAACTCCGAAGCCTGATGAGAGCGGAGCCATTCAGAACGGGCGCTGCGGGTACGGTCCGCGCCTGCCGTTGCTGGTAGTGTCACCGTTTGCGCGCGCCAACTTTGTCGATCACCGCGTGACCGATCAGTCCTCCATCATCCGGTTCATCGAAGACAACTGGAACTTGGGAAGAATCGGCAACGGCTCAACGGATGCGATTGCGGGAACTCTGGACGGATTGTTCGATTTCCATGGCGAGGGTGCGAACGGCCGGTTGTTCCTTGATCCGCTGACAGGGCAACCGCACTAACGAGATCAGGCAAGGATCCCGTTGGTTCGGATCCGTCCCGCCGATCCCACTCGAAAGCTCGACTCCCGGTGTTCTTTATTAACGCCGGGAATCGAGCGCAAGACCATGGGTCGAATCCGTCGCGCGATCGAAGACGATTCGAACATGTGCTCAATCTAAGTCACTTATCCTGCCTTGGATGATCCAGAAGCAACTCCCTCGCTCCTGAATCGCATCGCATGCCCCAGCCGAAAGAAGCGTGCAGAGGCTGCGATTTTTGCTCCCGAATCGAGGAGCGGAGGAGGAAAAGAGGATGATTTCGAAGTTGAAAGTGCGAAAGATGTGGCTGTGTTCCGTGCCGGCATTGTTGACGAGCGCTGCGCTGCTGGCACAGGCGCCGCCGAGCAGCGGTGGCGGCGGCCAGCAGCCGAGTATGCCGAGCCAGTCTCAGCCAAACCCAAACATGCCGTCTCCGGGAGCCGGAGCTGAAGGCGCGCCCGCCGGCCAGAACTTTGGCGACCAGGCTTTCGTTGCCAAGGCTCTGGAAGGCGGAGTTACGGAAGTCCAACTGGGTCAGCTTGCGGAACAGAAATCGCAAAGCAACGACGTGAAACAGTTTGCCCAGAAAATGGTGTCAGATCATTCGCAGATGGGCGACAAGTGGTTCAAGCCGGTGGCCAAGCAGATGGGCGTGAGCGAGCCAAAAGGACCATCGAAGAAAGACAAGAAGCTGATTGAAAAGCTGCAGGGACTTTCGGGTCAGGAATTTGATACCGAATACATCCAGGCCATGCTGAAGGACCATAAGGCGGATCTGAAAGACTTTCAGAATGAAGCAAAAATGGCGCAGGATCCAAGTGTGAAACAGATTGCGACCCAGGGCGCCGACGTCATCTCCAAGCACTTGCAGATGATTGAGCAGATCGCGCAGGCGCACAACGTGCCTGTGGACGGCAAAGGCAAGGAAGTCTCCAGCAATTAGCCGGGTTGAGTGATTCGTTAACAACGGGACGCCCCCCGCGGGCGTCCCGTTGTTGTTTTTAGCGACTGCCGGCGCCGCATGGTCGCGGTCGGATAGAGTGGATCAGGACGCGCGGTCGCAAACAAGTCTGATACCTCCCCGCGCGCAAAATCCGTATGAGCTATAACGCAATCGTTCTGGGGCTGGGCGCGATGGGCAGCGCGGCGGCGCAGCATCTCGCCATGCGCGGCAAAAATGTCCTCGGGATTGAACAGTTCACGCCTCCCCACGACAGAGGTTCGTCGCACGGCGGAACGCGAATGATTCGCCAGGCCTACTTCGAGAGTCCGGCGTATATTCCGCTTGTGCTGCGCGCATATGAGCTCTGGGCGCAGCTGGAGCGCGATGCCGGTGCAAAGCTTTTGAATATTACGGGCGGGCTGATTCTCGGATCGGCGGAGGGGCAGCTCGTTTCCGGGGGAATCGCAGCGGCCGAGGCGCATGGAATCAGGTATTCCGTGCTGGCGCGCGATGAGATACACGCTCGCTTTCCGGTCATCACTCCTCTCGAAGGCGATGTGGCGGTCTACGAAGATCTTGCCGGTTATCTCTTCCCCGAGGAATGCATTCGCGCGCAATTGAAAGTTGCGGCACAAAATGGGGCGGAACTGCATTTTGATGAAAAGGTGATTGGCTGGACGGCGCTGCCAAATCGAGTGGAAGTCGCGACGAGTCGCGGAGTCTACCAGGCCGGGCACCTTTTGATTACAGCGGGACCATGGGCCAATGAAGCGATGCGCGGAATTTTTCCGCTGCGGGTTACGCGCCAGGTAATGACGTGGATCCAGCCGAGGGGCGGGGTTGAGCCGTTTCTGCCCGCTCACTTTCCCGTGTTTCTCTGTGAAGCGCCGGACGGGAGCTGGCCTGGGTATGGATTTCCCGCGGTGGATGGCGCATCGGGCGGGGTGAAGGCGGCGATCCACGGCAGCGGCATCGAATGTACGGCGGAAACCGTCGACCGCATGATTCACGAGATCGATTGCGCGGAGATCATTCGCAAGTTGAAGCCCCGGTTTCCGGCCCTCGACGGAGAGATCGTGAAGGCGCAGACCTGCCTCTACACGATGACACCTGACGAGCATTTCATTATCGGAGCGCATCCGCAGTTCCCCTCTGTGAGCCTTGCCTGCGGCTTTTCCGGACACGGATTCAAGTTTGCGCCGGTGGTTGGCGAAATTCTGGCTGAGCTCGCTACCACGGGCAAAACCGGTCACCCAATCGAGATTTTCTCGCCGACGCGTTTCATTGCAGCGCGCTAACGATGCAGGGTTTCTGAACGTTGGTCCGGACTTACGCCATCCTCATCGGTTAATCAGCCGCACGAGCTATGATTCTGCTTGGATCATCCATAATCGAAGGCGGTAGCGAAGTTGATGACGGCCAATGGCTCGAGGAAGCGTGAAAGGTTTTCTGCAGTCCTGATCAGTGCAGCGTTCTTGAATTTTTTGATGGCGGCCCGGTGCGTGCAGGGGCAGGTGGAGTACGTCGATCCGACGATTGGCAATGTTGGCGTCCTCCTGGTCCCAACGCGGCCGGCGGTGTATCTGCCCAACAGCATGATTCGCTTTTATCCGATTCGCGAGGATGCACTCGACGATCGTATCGAATCGTTCCCGCTCACCATAAGTTCCCATCGGCAGCCGGAGCTATTCAGCATCATGCCCGGCGAGAGCGGCGCGGCGGCCGCGTATGACCAGGAAAAGACGACCCCCTATTACTACTCCACACGCTTCGACGATTCGCTCATCCGGACCGAGTTCTCGCCCACGGAACGTTGCGGATTCTTCCGATTCACTTTTCCCGGTGGAAATTCCGCGGTTGTCCTTGCGAACCGCCAGGCAGGCGCATTGCACATCGATGACGATGGATCGATGAGTGGTGAAGAAGTGGTTGGCGATCTCCAGGCGTATGTCTATGGCGAGTTCCACCAAACGGTGACGTCGAAGGTCGAGGTCGCGAACGGCAAAAGCCGTATGGTCGCAACAGGGAAGGGAGACAGAGTTCTTGAGTTTCGCTATGGGATTTCCTTCATCAGCGTGGGCCAGGCGAAGAAGAACCTGGAGCGTGAGATTTCCGATTGGAACTTCGAGCGCATCCGGGATGCGGCGAAGGCGCGATGGAATGAGACTCTCGGCGAGATTGCGGTTGAGGGGGGGACGGAGACCCAGCGAAAGATTTTCTACACGGCGCTCTATCGCTGTTTCGAGCGCATGATCAACATTACGGAAGATGGCCAGTACTACAGCGCGTTCGATCGCCAGGTGCATCGTGATCCGCGCCCGTTTTACGTCGACAACTGGTTGTGGGACACTTACCGCGCGCTGGAGCCATTGCAAACGCTGCTGAATCCCGAGATGGAGGCCGACAAGATCCAATCGTATGTGCGCATGTATCAGCAGTCGGGAATCATGCCGACGTTCGCGCTGGCATCGGGCAACTATCCGTGCATGAACGGCAATCACGCGGCTCCCTGGTTTGCCGACGCTTGGTTCAAAGGCGTGCATAACTTCGATCTCGAGATTGCGTTTGAAGGCGTGAAGAAGCGCGCGCTTCGCGATACGCTGCTTCCCTGGCGGCTGGGGCAGAAAGGCCCGCTTGACGATTTTTACGCTACGCACGGATATATGCCGGCTCTGCGTCCCGGAGAAAAAGAGACAGATACGCGGGTTCATCCTTTCGAGAAGCGGCAGCCCGTACCGGTCACGCTGGAGAACAGTTTTGACGATTGGAACATTGCACAGATGGCGCGTGCCCTCAAGCGTTCCGACGACGAACAACTTTTTCTCCATCGTGCCGCAAACTACAAGAATCTCTTTCGCGCGGACAAGGAACTGGTGTGGCCAAAGGACAGCGAGGGTAAATGGATAGAGCCTCTCGATCCGAAATTCGATGGGGGCATGGGCGGGCGCGACTACTACGACGAGAACAACGGCTACACGTACACATGGGATGTTGCGCAGGATTTCGACGGATTGATCGCGATGATGGGCGGAGTTGAAAAGGCGGAGTCGAATCTCGATCAGCTTTTCAGAGAGCCGCTGGGTCGATCGAAGTACGAGTTCCAGGCGAAATTCCCCGATTCCACGTCTATGGCCGGAGAGTTTTCGATGGGGAACGAACCCAGCCTCGTCATTCCGTATATCTACAACCGCGTGGGCGCGCCGTGGAAAACGCAGAAGCGCGTGCGCATGCTCCTTGAGTCTTTCTTTACCGATACGCTGCAGGGCATCCCCGGCGACGAGGATGGCGGTGGAATGAGCGCGTTCGTAGTGTTTTCCATGCTGGGCTTCTACCCGGTTACTCCCGGGATTCCGGTATACGACGTGGGCAGCCCGGTGTTCGACAAGGCAATCCTCCATCTGAAGGGCGGAAAAGATTTCATCATTCTCATTCACAATAATTCTCTTAACAACAAATATGTGCAGAGCATCCAGTTGAATGGAAAGCCGCTGAACCAGGTGTGGTTCCGCCACGCAGACGTTGCCAATGGCGGCACCCTCGAACTGACCATGGGCGATGCGCCAAACAAGCAATTGGGCTCACAGAAAGAGAGCTTTCCCCCTGATTCGATAAACGTCAATCCCGCGGACTTCATGCAATAGAAATCGATTTCTCCCAGGGGATTGGATCGGCACAACGTCAGCGTTGCCCAACGCGTTGCTGTGGTGCGCGGGGACTGTATTGCCGCCGCCGAATTTACCTCAATTTCCAGCGCATGTCGATGAATCTGTGACGAGTAACCAAACGGATTCTGTTTGATCAGGGCGTTTCAGGAAATATAGAATTCTGGCGACTCACGATGAATCCATTGTCATCGTCTGTTCATTAAAAGTACGTATGTTGAATTTCGGAGCCCTCTGAACGAAGCCGGGGTTCCATTGAATTGGCTGACTTCCCCAGCTACTGAAAGTCACTTCAAAGGAGCGCCATTATGACTAGCAAGGAATGGAGTCGTGTGTCCGCGGCTTTTCGCGAACGTCTTTTGCGCAAGGTCTTTTCATGGATATGCGCGATCGTCTTGTGCTTTTTGCACGCGCATGGTTTTGTAGCTCATGCGCAGGTAAACACGGGCAACCTGAGCGGACAGGTGACCGACGCAACGGGCGCGGTTGTGCCCGCTGCGACTCTCACCATCCGCGACCAGAACACCGGCTATAGCCGCCAGGGAAAGACCGACGGCGAAGGCAACTACGTATTTCCCGACCTGCCCATCGGCCAGTACACGGTGACTGTGGAAGCGAATGGGTTTGCAACGGAGAAGGGAGCGGCCACGGTCAACGTGGGAGTCCGCGCGAGATCCGATTTTCATTTGCAGGTCGGAACGACCGGCCAGACGATCGAGGTCACCGCGAGCGCATCCGGACTTTCGAGAGACGACGCCTCCATCGGTTCCCTGGTGACCCAGGAGACGATCAAAGATACACCGCTTTATCTCCGCAACTGGGACGACCTTCTGCGCACCGTTCCGGGTGTGCAGATCAACCGCTACACGAACCAGAGCGGCGCAACCTCGTCCGGCCGCACGGGCAGCTTCAATGTGAATGGAGTTCATTCGCTGCAAAACAATTTCATTCTCGATGGCATCGACAACAACACGTTTTCCGAGAACGTGCAGGAGTTGAGCACCGAATCGGCTCACCCCTCCGTCGACGTCATAACGGAATTTAACGTGATCACGAATCCATACTCGGCCGAGTACGGCCGCGCACCGGGGGCGGTCGTGTCTGTGAACACGCACAGCGGCACGAACAAGATTCATGGCACCGCCTTTGAATATGTGCGCAACCAGTACTTCGACTCGTTTGACTATTTCACCAAGCGCACTACCGCTCGCAAAGCCGAAGACAATCAGAATCAGTTCGGCGGAAGCCTGGGCGGGCCGATCGTGCCCAACAAGGCCTTCTTCTTTTTCAATTACGAAGGCACGCGCATCAAGCAGGGATTGTCGCGGATTTCCACCGTCCCTTTGGACAACGAGCGGATTGGCGACTTCAGCGCCGGCGCAGCAGCGGCGGCCGGTGTAGGGCCGTACCCGACCATCTACAACCTTTCGATGTGTCCGACGCCAATCAACATTACGACCTGCACGCCTCCTCCGCTGGTGAATAACAGTTTCCAGTCCGATCCGAGCGCGCACATCGACGCGACGGTCGCGAAGTTGATGGCGCTGTTCCCGGAGCCCAACTACAAACCGGGATCGGCTACATTTCCCGATGTAAATAATTTTGCGCGGACCGGCGCCTCTACGGACTATAACGACAGCTACGATGCGCGGGTGGACTGGACACCGAACTCGGCCGATACAATTTTCGGCCGGTTCAACTACTTCAACCGGACCCGCGACATTCCCGGCTACCTGGGTGGAATCGCTGACGGCACATCCACCTCGGCGTGGGGCGATCAGAAGCTGAAAGGCGCCAGCGCGGTGCTGGGATGGACGCATATCTTCAATCCACGGATGGTGAACGACTTTCGTTTCGGCTGGGTTCGCAACTACTCCTTTGCCGAGCAGCAGCCATTTGGCCTGAGCCAGCACTCAGGAGACTTTCTTCCCGGAGTTCCCGCTAATCCGGCGATTGGCGGCGGGGTCCCGCTGACTACCTTTTCGAGCCACGGATTTCTAGGCTCGCCTGATTTCCTGCCCAAGCAGCAGGTGCCGATGTTCTATCAGTACAACGACTCGCTGGCCTGGACGCTGGGCAATCACGCGGTCAAGTTCGGCGCGACGGTCTACCTGCCGATGCGCAACCTGTTTCAGGACGAACCGGGGATGCGCGGGGACCTGACATTCAATGGTGTCTTTTCCGGGCTGGGCACAGCATCGGTGAAGGGAACCACCAATGCCCGCGACTATGCCGACGGCCTGTTCGGAGCGACCCAATACACGCAGCTTACCAATGTCTTCTTTGTCGACCAGCGGTTGTGGATGGCGTCAGGATTTTTCGAAGACGACTGGAAGGCAACTCCGCGGCTGACGCTCAACCTCGGCTTGCGTTACGACTTCGTCACACCGGTCATGGAGGGCAAGAATCGCGTCGCCAATTTCAATCCGGCGGGATCGGGATCGCTTCGTTTTGCGAAGTCCGGATCGGTGGGCGACCGCTCGCTGATGGATCCGAACACTACCAACTTTGGCCCGCGCTTTGGCGTGTCGTACGCCGTAACAGACAAGACGGTCCTTCGCGGCGGTTATGGAATTTACTACACGGTGTTCGAACGCATCGGCAGCGAAGATCAGCTTTCGCTCAACCCTCCTTTCCTGATCAACAAGACCCAAGCCAGCACCACGCAATCAGTGATTACGCCTGAGGTCGGTTTCCCCTCCAACTTCCTTGATCCATCGACCATCGACTTCAACAACCTCCAGGCATTCCACATCCGCGCGCTGAACCCCGCCGCAAAGGAACCAATGGTGCAGCAGTGGAGCGGAGGATTGCAGCGTCAGATCGGTCACGACTGGCAGGCGGAAGCCGATTACGTGGGAACCAAGTCGAATCACCTCGACGTGATTTACGACTACAACCAGCCCATCATTTCCGGCAGAGTCAGCACGCAGGTCCAGCCGTATCCGAATTTCGGGCAGGTGGAATACACGACGCCGATCGGATATGGCAACTACAACGGCCTGCAAGCCAGCCTGACGCGGCAGATGAAGAAGGGCATCAGCCTGCGCGCGGCCTACACTTATTCGCGCAGCCTCGACAACACGCCGGAGGAACTGGAATCGAGTTCCGGCGATCCGCCCAACGGGCGCAACTACAACGGCTGGTACGGGCCCAGCGACTTCGATGTGCCGCATCGCGTTTCGGTCAGCTATGTCTACGAGCCGCCATTTGGGCGCGGCAAGGCAATGTTCAACTCCGGGGCGCTCTCGTGGATCCTGGGCAACTGGCAAACCTCGGGTGTCTACACGTTCTACAGCGGCCATCCGTTCCAGGCCAAGTGGGGAAGCGAAAGCAGCCAGCTCGATCCCTACGGCTTTGCCACCGCGGTTCCGAACACGGTCGGAAAAGTCCACTACCTGAAGAGCCAGTCCTGCTGGTTCTTTATGAGCCGGAACAGCGGCTGCTCATCGCCGGGAACCACGGTGACCGATCCGTTCGCCGATCCGGGAAAATTCGTGGTGGGCAACACCAGCCGCAACACGCTGCGCGGGCCGAATACGAATGTGTTTGACGCAGCGCTGGTGAAGCACATTCCCATTCACGAAGAGTGGAATGTCGAAGCGCGCTGGGAGGTGTTCAACGTGGCCAATCATGCGTTGTTTGGCCAGCCCAGCGGTGATGCAAGCAGCGGCGGCGTCGCGTCGATTACCAATCTCTCCGGAGATCCGCGCGTGATGCAATTCGCGATACGCGTGAACTGGTAGCCTTAACCCGGATTGCGAATGGGCCGGAGAGGGACGTCGCCTCTCTGGTTCTTTCGTTTGCGCCGCGACCGGCGTGGGATCATGGAAATACCATGCACTTTTCGATTCGAAACACATGCTGGCTCAAGCGAGCGGTTTTGCTGTCCTCGGCACTCCTGGCATACAACGCTCATGGCCAGCAGGCGCCGCAGCCCGGCTCTCGCACGCTGATGGATGCGCACAACTGCTATCCGTACTTCGAGTGGTGGAGCGATCGCATCGACCGCGCTCTCTCTGCCGGAACGCCGCTGGCGATCGAGCAGGACCTGGGCTGGTACACCGACGCCAAAACGCGGAAAAGCTGGTCGGTCGTGACCCATGGCAATCCCATCACCGGGGAAGAACCGACGATGGAGCAGTACTTTTTTGCGCGTGTCCAGCCGATTATCGAAAAAGCGTTGAAGGACGGCAATCATGGAGACTGGCCCCTCATCACGCTCAACCTGGACTTCAAAGACAACAAGCCCGAGCACCTGGCCGCCGTGCTGGCGCTTTTGCGCAAGTACGAAACCTGGCTGACCTCCACCGCGAAGGGGCAGGACATCCACGACGTAGCGCCGCTGGACGTAAAACCCATCCTGGTGCTTACCGGAGAGCCCGATGCGCAGCAGGCGGTGTTCTACGACCAACTAAAGCCCGGCGAAAGGGTGCTGTTGTTTGGCGCCATTCACACCGAGAACAAGAATCCGCAGGCCGCCCCCGAGGTCATCGACCCGGAGAAAGCAACCAACTACCGGCGCTGGTGGAATAACCCCTGGAAAGTGGTGGAGTCGGCCGGTCAGCCGAAGGCGGGGGAGTGGACGCCGGAAAAGGCGAACCGTCTGCGGGCGCTGGTCGAGCGCGCCCATGCCAACGGCCTTTGGATCCGGTTCTACACCCTTGACGGCGCAGCCCCGGAAGAACTTAGCTGTCACGGCTGGTTTCGCGGCTATAATTTCGGGTCGCTCGATGCCGCTCGTGCGCGGTGGCGCGCGGCGATCGCGGCCCACGTGGACTATCTGGCATCGGATCAGTACGAGCTGCTGGGAGCGGAGATCCGGCAACCCGGCGCGGATCATGCCGGTCCCGCACAGTGAAATCGTTTCCAGGAAGAAATCCGCATTTTTAGCCGATTGCGCCTCTGGCGAGAGCACAAAGTTGTTTCCCAATTCCATGATTGAAGCGTCTAATCCGTTGTGACACACTAATAGGGCACGATGGAGGGCTTGGCGCTTGTTGTTCCCCACTCGCTGGCTGATCCGGTCGGGTTTTCTGCTCGCGTGCGGCGTAAGTGCGCACGCGCAGGTCACGGCGGCTGCCGGAATCGCGCCCGGCCACATTCCGGAGAAGGTCCAGACCGTTCCGAGGGTACCCGGACTCAGCACACTCTTTGACGGACTAAATGCAGGCGTGAATTACTCGGGCGTGCATAGTTCTTCGGTGGGCTGGTATACCGTTACCACGCCGGCGGTGAATTACACGTTCTCCCGGCATTTCTCGGCCGACGCCAGCACGTCGATCTACTTTCACCGGCTGGTGCAGAACACCAATACCGCGACGGCGACGGCTCATCCGCTGGTGGACGGTGGCGTCAATCCCGGGGATACCCTGATGGGATTCCATGCGTTCTTTGAGCCGGGATCGCTGCAGAATACTGTTACCTTTTCCCTGACCGCCCCCACCGGGGACCGCGCCAAGGGCTTTGGCGCCGGGCAGGTGACCTACGACTTCAGCGATCATCTGGAGCGCTATATCAAACAACTTGGATTTGTGCTCGACATGGGCGGCGGCGACTCTTCCGGGCTCTTCAACGACCAGGTAGTCAAGGATTACAGTTCCGTCGGCGGCCTGGCGCATTTCGAGAGCGGGCTGGTGTACTGGCTCCCGCGGCGGAGCTACATTGAAGCGGTCGCGTATGAACAGCTTCCCCTGGGAAGCCAGACGGTCTACCGGACGGTTGTGCGAGGAGACAGTGCCCGAGCGGGGGATGACGACGGCAGTGGCGGGAACCCTCCGCCTCCACCCACCCCGGCACCTACGACGATGACTACTGTCAGCGAGGATAACGGATTCACGACTTTTGTCGGCGTACCCCTGAACAACTACGTTTCTCTTTCGGGCTATTACAATCGCAGCCTGCGGCAGCGGCTGGATACAGTTTCAGTCGGCCTCACCTACGTGCTGCGCGGCCCGTCACGGAGGAAACTGTCGATGATCGACAAGGCTCTGCGCGAAGCTGAAAACGCCAGTCCGCAATAAGGCTGACGGTTTCCAATTCGCCCTGCCCTAAAGGCGTCGGCAGCGTTGGGCAATTTGAGCACGATTGGCTGGTTCCGAGCGGGAACGGGACGTCTACGGTATTTTCTCCAGCTTATTTACCTGATCCGGATCCATCTCCTTCCGAATCTGGAGAAGCATTGCCGAAGTGGCCTTCTGAAGCGATGCGCGCGCCTGGTTCACCGCATCGATTGCCGAAAACACGCGGTCCTTATTCGCCTGCGGATCCTTGTTGATGGAGGTGAGATCGGATTGCGCCTTCAAGAACCCCTTGTAACTATCGAGGATTGCGGGTTTATTGGCGTCGAAGATCGCATCCATTCGCTTCTGCTGTTCCCGGCGCAATCCGATGGACTGGACCACGGACCGATCGTCCCACCATCTTCCCACGGGCCCGAATTGAAGCGCGTTGTGCGGGGCGTCGGCTGCATGGCCCTTTCCTCGCTCTGTATGCCGAGGCTCCCTCGATCCTGCTGGTCCGGCCGGCCCGTTTAGACCTCCGGGCGAGCCCGGGCCTCCGGGGCGATCCCGATCCCGATCATGATCGCCATCCTGGCCCAGCAGGCGAACAGATGGCAGCAGCGCCAGGCAGAGCAAGCAGCACAGTATCCTCAGAGCTCTCGTGCTCATTTCGTCCTCGTTTTGGAGTGTGCCTCTCTATGGGATCTGGGGCTCTCCAATATCTTGTATTCGTCTATGGGTGATTCTTCGTCTGGACTGATAGCGGCATTTATCGCCTGGAGCAGTTGATTGTCCTGGGCGATCTGGGCTTCGGTATCGACAGCCTGCGGCTGAACCACGTTCGCCTGGCTTTGTGGCGGAGCCGGCCGGTGATGCCAAATGCCCAACGCCATGATGACCAGGGCCGCGGCCGCGGCCGCCCAACTCGCGAAGGCGATGCGCGTTCCTGCGTGTGTTCGCGCGCGGTGTTGCGGATGCGGGCGCCTGCTTTCGCTCCATGCGGCGGATGCGGCGTTGAACAGAGCCACGTCGCCTCGAAACGTCTCCACCTGGCCTCGGCATAGGGGGCACACCGCCAGGTGAGCCTTCGATTGGGTGGAACCGAGGCCGATGAGCACGTCGTCGAGGGCTTCTTCGGAAAGATGGTTTGACGGTGCGGGCATCATATCTTCGCTCCGAGTTTGCTACGAACGGCCTTTAGAGCGCGGTGGAGGTGCGTCCTCACCGTGTTGACTGCCATTCCTAGTATTTCACTGATCTCGTCTACCGACATTTCCTCAGAAAACTTCATTAAGAAAATGGTTCGCTGATTGTAAGACAATGTCTCTAGCACACTATAGAGTTCCTTAATCCTTTCCTTCGCCAGGATGCGCCGTTCCGGGCTGACCGAACCAGACGGAAGGAATGACGCCATTTCGTGTACGTCGACGGCGGTAGCCTTGAGCTGCTTCCAGAATTTGTATCGTCCCGATCGGAGGTGGTCGCGCGTGACATTGATGGCGATGCCCGTCAACCAGGTGCTCAGGCTGCAATCCCCGCGAAAGCTCTCCCTGCCTTTGTACGCGCGAAGCAGGGTGTCTTGCGTGATGGTTTCCGCCAGGTCGGCGTCCCCTGTGGAGCACGTCACGAAGCGGCGAATTCTCGCCTGGTGGATCCTGACCAACTCGTCGATGTCATCGAGCTCGCTGATGACTCCGGTCCTCTCCGCTATGGCTGATTCTATTCGCGGACGCGGGACTGAAGCTATTCGCAAGGTGCTCAAGGTTGCGGTGGCCATTGGTTGCCCCAGGCAGGGTATGCTCGGCCGCAGATTCCCGATGCTGCCGGGATTACCCCGTACGGTCCGAAGTTCTGACAACTCGTGAGTCGCGGGCGTTTGGCAATCTGATTACAGGTAAGGCCGGTTTTCTCCTCGAGGATCCGGGGCAGGTCCATGCCGGTCAGCATCTCTGCGGGCATTGCGCCACCACGGTCCTCGTGGTCTCGATGGTAAGGGAATCAGTTGAATCGCCCTCGGCTGTAATCAATTTCGGATCTGGTCTCGTCAGATTTTGGCGCAGGCGTAAGGAGATTGGCCGTACTGCGCGGTAACCGAAATCGATATAGAAATTAGATTAAATTAGAGGAAACGAGATTGAGGCTCGGCTCCGCGGAGCCTCAATCTCGTCTATATCTGAAAGTCTGTTGAGAGGATTTGTTTCTAGCGCGCCTTGATCAGTTCATCAAGGTAATCCGGTCTGCTTTCGTCGCGCACCAGGTGGGGAAGGCGAGCCCCGCCATGATAGTTGATGGTGCAGGTTCGAAAGTAATCATCGACTACGACCAGCAAAGTAATCGGTGCCGAGCTGTCTTTCGCGGCTTTGATCGCATCGGCAAGAATCTCCGGTTTAAAGATCCTACCGTTCACTCCGACAACCTTCATGCCCGACGAAATGCCGGCCTCAAATGCGGGGCTGCCTACGATGGCATCGCTCACTGTTCCATCACTGCCGACCTGCAAGCCAATCGAGTAGGCATCGCCAAATTCGCCTCTTCGCCCCTCCAGCTTTGAGGGCTGTCCGTTGTAGGCGAGCTTCCAGCCTGCGTTTTCGATGCCTCCCATGGGAGATTCAGGGGCGGTGGAATTCAACCTATCGTGGAAGAAGCCAGCCCAATCGAACCGGGCGACGGCGTTCAATGCGCTGACCAGTTCGTCGTAGGTATAGGTCTTGACCTCGGGGCCGTTATTGGTCCCGCCATGAAATGCATGGCAGAAGTCGTCGATGGATTTGGAGCCGTGCGATTCGCGATGGATGATGGTTGCAACTTCCAGCCAAAGCAGGTCTCCTTCGTCGTAGTAGTCCACGCCGCGCCGCCAGTTCATCCAGCCTCGTCCGTTCATCCCCGGCTCTCCAATGGCGGTATCGATCAGCGGCCGCCAGGTTCGGCCGGGGCGTCCCGGCCCCAGAGCGGCCGCGATGCCGGCGATGGACTCGCGATATTGTTCCGGTGTCCAGAGGCCGCTGCGCGCTGCCAGCAGAGGTCCAAGGTAGTCCGTGAGCCCTTCATAACCCCAGAGCAGATCGGTCTTCATGGGTTGCTCGTAATAGGGCACCGTCAGATCGGCGGGACGGCGAAACTTCCCATTCCACGAATGCGCAAATTCGTGCGCCAGCAGGCCGCCCAGCGACATCCCGGAAGTGGGCTGCAGAAGGGTACGCTCGGGCAACCGGCTGTCGTTCGACTCGTGATGCTCCAGGCCAAAATGCGCCACGTGATCGCTGAGAGTGAGGAGGAAATGGTAATTGCGATAGTGGCGCGTGCCGAACAGCTTGCCCGATTCGGCCACCAGGCTCGTCATCTGCTTCTGGTTTTCGGGGCTCAGGTTCAGGGCGGCCTCGCTGTCGGCCACCAGGTCGAGTTGGTGGTGAATCGGCTCACCCGGCGGGGTGATGTCGACGTTGCGATAAAATTCGCCCGCAATCACGGGCGAGTCGACCAGCATATCCAGCGAAATCGGCCGGAACGCGACTTCATTTCCCGACTGCTTGTCAACCGGAAGCGAAGAGCCGAACTTCCACCCATCGGGCAGCGAGAGCGTGGCCTGATAAGTGAGCCTTTCCGCCGGAGGATCGGCGGGATACAGCACGACGTCGTTCCACTCCAGGACCATTACCTTGTCGGTAGCCGAAACTCCGACCGGTTCAATGAAGGAATATTCGGCCTCCAGCCGGCTGACACCGGCCGGTACTTCCACGTGAAACGTGAACACATCGAGCAGGTCGCGCTGCCAGGGGATGGGCTTTCCATTGCCTGCAAATTTGAGTCCGGTGAGATTGGCGATGGGGCCTTCGGGCCCATGCTCGCCGGGAATCCACTTCGGATAGTAGAGAGTGAGGGGGCCGGGCTTGACCGGAATCACGAGATGCGCGTGCAGAAACTTCTGTTGCGTCTTGGTGGCGTCCACGGTTAGCGAGATGGCGTCCTGGGCAAAAACGGCAGGGCCGGCGAGGCCCGACAGCAGAAGAAACGCGAGCATGCGAATTCGGGGTGAGTCCATCAAAGTTGGTCCTCTATAGAGAAGTGTACAAAGTAGCCGCGGGCGACCGCGCGGATTGGCCCTGCTATGCTTTGTCGCATGCGCCTCCGTTGTTCGATGGTTCTGGCATTCGCACAATTGCTCCTGATCGGCGTCCCGATTCATGCCCGGGTTATACGGGTTGAAGTAACTTCAAGTGTCGACGTGCTTGGGGGCAAGAGCTTCGGCGATGCTGGCCCTTATGAACGGCTTGCCGGCCGCGTGTACTTTTCGCTCCCTGTAGATAATCCGCATAACACGGGAATCGTGGATTTGAAGAACGCTGTGAATCTGAAGGATGGAGAAGTCGAATTGTCCGCGGAGTTCATGGCGGTATGTCCCAAGGACCGTGGCAAGGGCAACGGCTCGTTATTGCTCGAAGTTCCGAATCGCGGACGAAGCCGCATAATCGGCCTGGTTGATGGCGGCGATTGGGATGTCTCGACCGATGCCGGCGATGGGTGGCTGCTGCGCAACGGCTACACGATTGTCAGCCTGGGATGGCAATGGGATGCTGCCGGCCAGGGCGCACTCCGGTTTTTTGCGCCGGTGGCGAAACAAGAGGGGAAGACGATCACGGGCCTGCTTCGCGGCGATCTCATGCCTTACAAAGCAATGCCGGAAATTCCGCTGGGGCACCTGATCCAGGGCAACATCGGCGGTTCGGAATACCCGGTGGCCGCGCCGGACGATCCTCGCAATGTGCTTACGGTTCGTGATTCTCGCGACGCCCAACCTGCCGTGATTCCACGCGCTCAATGGCAATTCGCGCACATGGCCGACGGCAAGCTCACGCGCAGCGATCGATATATTCATCTCGATGGCGGCTTTCAGCCCGGCCGGATTTACGAGTACGTCTATGTGGTTGCCGATCCGGTTGTGGCCGGCGCAGGCTTCGCGGCGGTTCGCGACTTCGCGTCCTACGCCAAGCATGCGAACGATGCAGTGACGCCGGCAAAACGCGTGTATGGCGAGGGCATCTCGCAGAACGGCCGCTTCCTCCGCGACTTTCTCTATCAGGGTTTTAATGCGGATGAAGCCGGCAGGATCGCTCTCGATGGTGTTCTGGCGCATGTTGCGGGAGCGGGGCGCGGAAGTTTCAACTACCGCTTCGCTCAACCGTCGCGCGACGCCCAGCCAACGTCGTCAGTACATTTTCCGACCGACATCTTTCCGTTTACCGACGAACCGGCGCGCGATCCACTCACGGGAGAGACAGGCGGACTTCTCGATCGTGCGACTGCTGACCGAACCGTTCCGAAGATTTTCTTCTCCAACACGTCCTATGAATATTGGGGTCGTGCCTGCGCCTTGATTCACATCAGCCCGGATGGAAACAGCGACGCCGCTATCTCGGACAACGTGCGCATTTATCACTTCACCGGCCTGCAACACTTCTCCGCGCCGTTTCCACCCCCCAAGGGCAAAGATGATCTTCTGGGCCAGCAGCCGCAATCGCCGCTTCCGGTTCGCTACTTCTGGCGGGCCATGATTGCCAACATGGACGCATGGGTGCGCGACAATGTTCCGCCGCCCCCCAGCAGTTATCCGAAAATATCGGATGGAACATTGGTGCATTTGCATCAGTTCGCATTTCCCAAAATTCCCGGAATCAAGATACCGCGCGATGCGAATGCGGCGAATCGCCTCGACTTCGGCCCAAACTGGAAACGCGGCATCCTGAGCCGTCAACCACCCAAAGTGGGCGCCGCGTTTCCCGTGCTTGTGCCGCAGGTGGATGGCGACGGGAACGAACGGGACGGCGTGCGACTGCCGGAGATCACGGTGCCGCTGGCCACGTACACGGGTTGGAACCTACGCGATCCATCCATCGGCGCGCCAGAACAGCGCGTGGCCTTCGAAGGGTCATATCTTCCTTTTCCGAAAACCGCGGAAGCCGCGAAGTTTTCCGGCGACCCGCGCAAATCCATCGCCGAGCGATACGCGAGCGGCGAGGATTATCTTTCGCGCTACCAAACCGCCGTGGATGCGCTGATCACACAACGCTGGATTCTGAAGGAAGACCGCGCCGCATTCGTGGATCGCGGAAAACAGGAGTGGGCCGAAGCCACTAAGTAAACTCCTAAAGGTCGCGACGCTCAAAGACGATCTGCGCAAGTACCAGCGCCAGCACCGCATAGACAACCGCGTAAACCACCATCGCGGTGCTCGGCACCGCGGAACTGCTGAAGGGGGAGACGCCGGCGGCACCAAGGATGGGCGGCTGCACCTTGAACGCCACCTTCCGCCACAGGGCATCGCTAGGCATGATGAGGCTGGCGAGTATGCCCAGATCGACGCAGGCCTTGATGTTACGGATTGCGCCAAACTGCTCGATCCATCCCCCCATGAATGCGAGGCCATACAGCCCCAGCGTGCATGCGCCGCTGGTGAGCGCCGACAACCGCGTGCTGCAGAGAATGGTCACGCTCAGCAGCACAATGGCCTGGAGCCCGATCAGGCTGAGCGCGGCTGCAGTGTGCGGGGTGATACGGTGGCCTTCGATCCGCGCGATCGCAATGGTGCCGCCTTCGATGAAAAGCACGTACAGGGTGAGCATGGCGGTGAAGCCGATCCACTTGCCCAGCACCAGGCACCAGCGATTTACAGGCTTGGTGGCGATGGCGTGAATGGTTCCGGAAGCGATCTCACCCGACAGAGTGTCGCACGAAATCAGCGCGGCCATCAGCGAGGTCATCATGCTGCCAGCGTAGAGCACCATCATGGTCATCATGCCTACGGCTTCATGGCGGCCCACCGTGGTAATGTTTGGCGACATCGAGTGAAGCATCGAGATCAGACCCGCCCAGAAAAGCGCCAGGAACGCAGCGCCCGCGATGGCGGCGATCCACAGGATCTTGCGCCGCACCGCTTCGACAAACGTCACCTGCGCCATCAGAGCGATCGTCCGCATGGCGCCCGGTCCGCGCACCACGGCAGCACGCGAAATCTGACTGGAGCCGTTGATGGCGGTGCTCGGCGCCACTGTTGGGTCGGCTGGTTGCAATACCTGCTCGTTCATAGTCCTGGGTCCGGTCCCATCATTTCAAGAAAAAGATCTTCAAGACTCACGCGCTGGGGCACGACGGCATAGATGCTCGCGCCGTTTTCGACGAGCAGGCGCACCGCATCGGGAAGGCAAGCGTCATTGTCCAGGCGGAGCCGCAGCCGGCGGCCGGCATGAGTCTCCACGACTACTCCCTCGATCATCTCCAGCAGGGCCTTAGAGGCGGGGCTGATGCCAGCGGCCTCAATCTCGACGTTGGTCTGCTGCTTTTGCCACGCGCCCATTTCATACTCGCCGACAACCTGGCCATCGCGAATGAAGGCGACCCGGTCGCAACTTTGCTCCACTTCGCCAAGCAGGTGAGAATTAAGAAACACCGTAGCGCCGCGATCGCGCTGCTCGCGCACAATCTCGCGCACCAGCTTGCGTCCCGCGGGATCGAGTCCCGAGGTGGGTTCATCGAGAAAGAGAATTTCCGGCTCATTCACCATGGCCTGGGCAAGTCCCACCCGCTGCATCATGCCTTTGGAATAGCTGCGGATTGGCTTGGAGTATTGCAAGCCGAGTCCCACTCGATCCAGCAGACGCGGCACGCGGCTCTGCAACACCTGGTCGGAGACGCCGCACAACCTGCCATGGAGTGTGACCAACTCCGACGCCGAGAGCCAGTCGTAGAAGCGAAAGTGCTCGGGAAGAAACCCGATGCGGGCACGTACGTCGCGCGATCCAACCGGCTCGCCCAGCAGAAGGGCGCGGCCGCTGGTGGGCCGAACCAATCCCAGAAGCATCTTGATCGAGGTGCTTTTGCCGGCGCCGTTGGGACCAAGAAACCCGAACGCCTCTCCGCGGCCGACCTGGAGCGTCAGATCGCGGACGGCAGTTCGGGTTCCGTAGTCTTTCCTCAGTCCTGCTGCATCAATGGTGAGTGCTGCCATGCTCGCTCTGGTCGCGGCCTCGCTATTCGATCTGTGAAGCCAGGTTCAACGCGGTGGTATCGTCGCCGGTTCCCATAAGGCTGTAGAGAATTCCATTGTCTACCCAGAGGAGGTTGAAGCGGGCGCCGGAAAGTCTCGGCCGCAGCAAAACGGCATCGTTCCCGCCGACATTGACTTTCTCATAAGTGGCTTGCCCGTGCAGGACTGGGAGGACAAACGTGGAGGTCCAATCGACCGTCTGGGTGAAATTCGCGGCCTCGGTTGCGCTCAGGCCGGCGAATTGGAGGGCCACCTGGGCAATTGCAGCGGGGTCAACCTCTTTTGGAGCGGACGCGGAAGGGCTGGGCAATTCAGTGAGCTTTATGCAGGTTGCGTCTTCGGGCGCAGCGGAGCCGGCTGGCTCGGTCGAGCCGCAATTGCCATAGGAGGCCATTACGCCGGCCGGAATGCGAAGGCCGATGATGGCACCATCCACCGATGCCGGGATCTGCAGATCGCTCCGTCCCGCTTCGTCGATGATGGATTGGATGCGATCGCGGTCGAGTTTCATCTGCGCGCTGATGGTGCTCCTGACCGTGAGCGATGCAGGCGTCTGGCCCGCGAGCAGGTGAACGTCGAACCCGGCGAACTTCGCGGCCGTGGCTGCGTCACCAACAGCCTGCGGCTTCCGGGGAGCCTGGGTAACCGTAACTTCTTCGGAGATAAGCCGGCTCATGGCCTGGTTGAAGACGGTGTCATTCTCCAATCCTTTGATCGAACCGGGGCTAATGTCGAGCACAGCCACGTGCTCAACGCGGAAGATCGAAAGCACGTCTTCCGCCCAGCCTCGAATGGGCGCTACCGTGACGACCAGCACGGCAGCAACCGCGACCAGTCCGGCCGCCGCCAATGACCACGTCCGCAGCGGACTCCACTGGAACCGATGCTGTTGCTGGGATTCATGCATGCGCATTCGCAGCCGGGACCACGCCGCCCCCGCATCTACATGCGCCGTCTGCGGAAGGTATTCCATTCCAGCGCGGACGTTCGCTGTCCGGCCCTTCAGTGTTTCCAATTCGTTCTGGCAGTCGTCGCACACCGCCACATGCTCGACTAACGCGGAGCTTTTCTGCGCATCCACTTCGCCATCAAGATCGGAACGCAACATTCCGGTGTCAACCTCGCTGTGCTTCATTACCCCTCCTTCGCCGTTTGCAGGCGAGCTGTTCGTTTGCCCTGGCGCTGCTGCTTTTGGTAGTTCGCTGAAAATTCGGCTTCGGCCCGCGCCAGCATGGTTCCGACTGACGCCGGCTTGACTTGCATGGCTGCCGCGATCTCCTGATAACTGAGCCCGCTGTAGCGCAAGAGCAGTAATTGCGCTTTTTCGGGGTTCAACCGCGCGAGCGTGGACCGCACCTCGGCAATGCGTTCGTTCCGCATCAATCGGTTCAGAGGATCGTCGGGCCTGTCTTCCGAGCCGCCCGGCGCCTCATCGTCGAGTTCCTCTTCGACTCCTCGCCGCTTGTTTCTTCGCAGCCTGTCGATCGACTCTCGTGTGGCCACGCGATAGAGCCACGCTCCCACCGCGCCTCCGGCCAGCACGCGGGGACCGCTTCGATACAGCTTCAGAAACGCTTCGGCGCAAACCTCTTCGGCTTCGGAATCGCTGCGAAGCACACGGCGCGCCACGCCAACCATGCGCCCGAAGTGCTCGCGGAAAATGCTCTCGAACTCGGCTTCAACCCAGGTGCTGGCCATGACCATAGCTTTTACACCTGTATAACGCCGCGGGGGCCTGTTTTATGACAGGGAAATTTCGGAGTGCAGGCGTATGTGCTTCAAAGCCCGTTCGAGGCGCGGGCCCAGCTCATTCAGTTCTCGGGCGTGCTCGCCAGAAAGGCGGCCCAGGACTTGCCTGCCCTTATGCGTAAGGTGCAGGATCGCGCGGCGCCGGTCGCCGCTGTCAATCTTACGCGTCAAGAGGCCCTCGCGCGTGGAACGATCGACAAGCTCGACGGTGCTGTTGTGCTTAAGTCCAAGGCGCTCGGCGGCGTAAGCAATCGTGACCGGCGTGCCCTCCGGCGCACCCGCCACCTGGAGAAGCAACTGGTGCTGCTGAGGCTGCAAACCAGCGGCGACCGCGGCGGACTCGCTGAAATGCACAAAGCGGCGTAATTCATAGCGAAAGTCAGCGAGCGTCCTGAGGAGCGGATCGGGCTCGGGAGGTCCTGTCATGGTTAAATCGTGTCACGATATAATCCATGGACGCAAGCCGGAGCCGGGTTGTGCCTTGTGCTATTCTTTCGCGCCGCTGTTTGCCGCAGCCTCGACCAGCTTCCGCATCTCCGGCAGGAACACAAAACGCACCAGCGCGGAGGGTTTTTCCGCATCGGCAATCACGGCCGTCTGGGTGTCCTGCCATCCAGGCGCGGGCTGAGCGCGAGCGTCCAAGAAGGAGAGGGAATCGAGCCCCACCTGTGCCAATGCTCCGAGCTGATGGGCGCGCGCCTCGATATCCGAGAGACGAACGGAGCGATGGGCCCAAGCTTCCAGAACCGGGGCGGCCTGCTGCCATTGCATAAAGCGCCGGCGCAGCCGCATTTCGGCCGCGGTTCCGTCACCGGTCAGTAGGGCATTCATCTCTGCGGCGATCGCTTGCCGCGACGGCGGATCGGCGACAACCGCGTCCACGAGGCGATCAAGCGCGGTGAGCGAATCCGTCTTTTGCCCCTGGTAGCGCTCGTGAAAACTCACCGGCTCGATCACTGCGGCGAAAACGTCCAGCGGCTCGGTATCAAGGGAGCCCATGAGGCTGCGCCGCAGTTGCTGGGGACCGGAGATGTGCGTCAGTCCCACGTCCTCCAGTCCCAGCGCGGCTACGCGAAGGCGCCGGTACATATCCGGCACATCGCGCACCGCTTGCTGCGACCAGAAGCGTTCGGCAATTGCCAGCGTGCGCGGCCAGACGCGCGAGTCCACTGTCTCCGGGTTGAGTTGTTCGGCCCACATGCACACTTCGCCGCCCAGGATCAGTTTCTGCTCTTCAGGAGTGAGCTTAGTGTCGGCGGGAACGGGGTCGGCGAGGTACATCATCTCCGAGGTCTTCTGCGCATCGAGATAGTACGGCGCCGACAGGATTCCGGTGTAGCCCTTGGTCGCGCCGTCGGCCAGCGAAGCCTCGCCGCGCCAACTCTGGATCATGATGTCTTTGGGTAGCGCGGGATTGAGAATTTCGTCCCAACCGATCATTTTCTTGTGGTGCTTCGAGAGGATCGGCAAAAGCCGCTGATTGAAGTACGCCTGCAACTCCGGCGGTTTTTCGAATCCTTTCTTCTTCATGAATTCGGCGATGCGCGGATTCTCAAGCCAGCCCTTGCCCGCCGTCTCGTCACCGCCGATGTGGAAGTAGGCATCGGGAAAAATTTCCCCCATTTCGCCTACAAGCGCGTCGAGGAACTTGTAGGTTTTTTCATTACTGGGGTCGAGTTCGGCATGGGGAATGCCAAAGACCCGGGGCAACTCCCGTATGTCTTCGCCCGATCCGTATTCGGGAAAGGCGAGAATCCAACTCGAAGTGTGACCCGGCATGTCGAATTCGGGCACCACCCGGATTCCGCGCGCACGAGCATACGCGACAACCTCACGCATCTGGTCCTGGGTATAGAACTGACCCGAAGAGGCGACCTCCGTCAGGCGCGGGAACTTCTTGCTCTCGGCCCGAAATCCCTGGTCGTCGCTGAGGTGCCAGTGGAATACGTTCAGCTTTGCGACGGCCATTCCATCGAGTGTGCGCTCGATGACTGCAACCGGCTCGAAGTGGCGGCTGACGTCGATCATGAATCCGCGCCATGGAAAGCGCGGGGCATCGTCGATGGCGACCGCCGGAACACTGCACGTGTCGTTTTCGAGAGTGACCAGTTGGAGGAATGTCTCGAGGCCATGCATCGCGCCCACGTCGGTTGCGGCTGTCAGGGTCGCCTGTGAAGACGTGATCTGCAACTGGTAGCTCTCGTCCTCATTCACGTCCTGCACAACCGCGCCTGGGCCGGCGACTTTAAGCGTGAGCACAAACGAAGGGGCGTCGCGCGACGTGTATTGAGAGCGGCGGATCTCTCCGCATTGCCGGTCGAGGCGGACCAGGAAACGATCCAGAGCATTGTCGAGGCGAGCATCGTGCGGCCCGTTGAATCCGGCGTTGAAGTGCGAACCGAGATTCAGGCTTCCGGCGCGGGACTGAACAGAACGTGGCAGCGGCATCAGGTTGGGACCACTCTTGCCGCCTGCTTGGCCCCATGTGAAGGTCATGCAGCCGAAAAAAGCGAGCGAAAAAGAGAGCAAATTCCTACGCAGGGTTCGACGCGGAATGCTCGATTCAAACGTTGCAATCATCATGTGTACATATCCTCGGCTGCCGAAATACCTTCGACTAGATAGAAAGATTCATCATCCGGTTAAGCCTCTGAACGAAGGCGGCCGGCTCTTCGAGGGGTACGCCTTCCATGAGGAGCGCCTGGTCGAGAAGCAGCCAGGCCGCGTCTTTCGCGACGTCATCATCGGGACGTGCAAGGAGTTTTTTCACGATCTCATGGTCGGGGTTGATCTCCAGAGTAGGCTTGGGAGCCGGAATATCCTTTTGCCCCATGGCGCGCATCATCTGCTGCATGCGCAAGGTGGGTTCTTCTTCATCGGTGACGATGCAGGATGGGCTGTCGGCAAGGCGGACGGAAGCGCGCACATCCTTTACGCGGTCGCCCAGCGTGGTTTTGAGCTTCTCGAGCAGAGGCTTCAGGTTCTCGCCCTTATCGGGCTCCGATTCGTCCTTCAGGTCCTCGCTGGTGGCGGCCCTGTTGACCGACTTCAGCTCTGTATCGCCATACTTGTCGATGCCCGAGAAAACGATCTCGTCAACCTCATCGTCGAGGATGAGCACTTCGAGATCCTTCTTCTTGTAGATCTCGAGCAAAGGCGAAGTGCGCAGCAGCGACTCGGCCCCGCCGGTGATGTAGTAGATGCTTTTCTGGCCTTCCTTCATGCGCGACTTCACGTCGGCAAGGCTGGTTAGCCCCTCCGCCTTCGTTGACTTGAAGCGAATGAGATCAAGCAGTGTATCGCGGTTGGCATAGTCGGTGTACAGGCCCTCTTTGAGAGGCCGATTGTATTCGGCGATAAACTTCTGGTACTGCTCCGGTTGCTTCTCCGCGACGTTCTTCAACTCCGACAGAATTTTCTTCACACTGGCGGTGCGGATGCTGGTCACGACCTTGTTCTGCTGCAGGATTTCACGGCTCACGTTGAGGGGAAGATCTTCACTGTCGATGATGCCGCGGATGAAACGCAGATACTGGGGCAGCATTTCCTTCGAATCGTCCATGATGAAGACACGCCGCACGTAGAGCTTTACGCCGCCCTTGTAGTCGGCATGATAGAGATCAAGCGGCGCCTTCGACGGCACGAAGAAAAGAGTGGTGTATTCGAGGCTGCCCTCGGCCTTGGTGTGGAACCAGAACAGCGGATCGTCCCATCCGCCGGCGATCGACTTGTAGAGCTCCTTGTAGTCCTCGTCTTTCAACTCGTTCTTTGGCCTGCGCCATAGCGCGCTGGCGGCGTTCACCTGCTCCGTGACGCGCTTCTTCGTTGATTTTTTCTCTGCCTCGTCCCACTCGCTCTTGTCGTAGGTCAGGTAGATGGGGAACGCGATGTGGTTCGAGTACTTCTTCACGACCTCCTGCAAGCGCCAGCTGTTCGCGTACTGGGCGCCTTCCTCGTTGAAGTGCAGCAAAACGGTCGTTCCGGGCAGTTCACGATCGGCGGGTTCGATTTCGAATCCCGTTTTGCCATCGCTTGCCCAGCGCCAGGCCCGGGCCTCGCTGGCCTTGCGCGAGACTACCTCGACGCGATCCGCCACCATGAACGCGCTGTAGAAGCCCACCCCGAACTGACCGATCAGGTTGGTGTCTTTTTTCTCGTCTCCGGTTAGCTGGGAGAGGAAGTTCTTGGTCCCCGACCGCGCAATGGTGCCAAGGTTCGAGACCAGTTCCTCCTCGTTCATGCCGATGCCGGTGTCAGCGATGGTGAGAGTCTTCTTCTCCTCGTTCAACTCCAGGTCGATGCGCGGCGAGAAGGAAACCGACTTGTACGCGTCGTCCACCAGGGTCAGGTGGCGGAGCTTGTCGAGCGCGTCGGAGGCGTTCGAGATCAATTCGCGCAGGAAGATTTCAGG
This sequence comes from uncultured Acidobacteriota bacterium, assembly GCA_963730805.1. Classification (GTDB taxonomy): domain Bacteria; phylum Acidobacteriota; class Terriglobia; order Terriglobales; family Acidobacteriaceae; genus Telmatobacter. Next base: position 785,743 of record CAVSTL010000007.1, read on the forward strand.
ATGGGAGTAGAGGGAATGCACGATCAGGTGCAGGAGCTGATTGACTTCTGTCTGGAATTCACGTTTGGACATGGTTATGGTCACCGATTATCAATATAAAGCCTCGATTTGGCTGCCTCCCGGTTACCTTGTGAACCGCATAGAATCAGGCATGGTTACGTTACCATTGGGCCCAACTGCGATAAGCTGATGCGGGGGTATGTTCATGCACTTCCTGAAGCGCTGGCGCATTCTCTTTCTTTTTTTAGCGCTGGCTCCGGCTTTGGGGCCCGTCGGCAGCTTTTCAGCTGCGCAGGATCTCAACCCTGCCCTTCCGCTTGTTCATACTGACAATGGGCCCAATTCCGAGGCCGCGCAGAAGGCGCATTATCTCGTACTGGTTTCGCTGGATGGTTTTCGCTGGGACTATGCCAAACGCGACGGAGCCACCCACCTTCTGGCGCTTGGAAAAGCCGGAGTCTGGGCGCCGGAAGGCATGTTACCCAGTTATCCCTCGCTAACGTTCCCCAACCATTTCACCATCGTGACCGGACTTTACCCCGAGCATCACGGCCTGGTTGCCAATAGTTTTTACGATGAAAGGAAGCAGGCGCACTACGGCATCAGCGACGCCAAGGCCGTGACCGAGGGGGGCTGGTACAGCGGTGTCCCTCTCTGGAGCCTGGCCGAGAGCCAGGGGATGCGCACGGCCTGCCTGTTCTGGCCGGGATCGGAATCCGAGATCGCCGGGCATCGCCCCACGTGGTACGCCCGCTTCGATACGAAGACAGAGGCTAGCGAGGCGGTCCAGCAGGCGCGCACGGATAACGCCGTTGCGCTTCTCAAACTGCCTGAATCCACGCGGCCTCACTTCATAACGATTTACTACAACGAGCCCGACCACGAAGGCCACGAATTCGGTCCTGACGCTCCTCAAACCAAGGCCGCCGTTGTTAAAGTGGATGGGCTGATCGCCAAGCTCAAAGCCGCGCTCGACTCTACCGGACTGCCGATCGACCTGGTCGTCGTAAGCGATCACGGCATGGTGAAGGAAGAAGGCCCGTGGATCACGCTCGATAAATTCGCCGACCTTGCCAACTTCGAAACATCGGGGCCACTGCTCTACGGCAAAACCGAGGAAGACCGGGTGCGCGTCTACAATCAGCTCAAGAAAGCTTCCTCGCAATTTGTTGTTTACCGCCGCAAAGACGTGCCTGCGGGACTTAACTACAATGAGAATTCCCGCGAAGGCGACCCGGTGATCGTGGCCACCGGCCCGTACGCCATCCGCGCCCACGAACCACCGGCCGGCAAACCCGACCAGCCGCCCAGTCCCGGCATGCATGGATTCGATCCCCGCAAGGTGCCGCAAATGAAGGCCATCTTCTTTGCCGCCGGCGCTGATATTGTGTCCGGAAAGACGGTCGCGCCGTTTGAAAACGTAAACCTGTATCCCTGGATGGCCCATTTACTTGGTCTCACGCCTCCCAAGTCCGATGGCAATCTGAACATATTGGCGGGAGCTCTGCGAGACGGGGGAGGAGAGCCTCCGTCCAACCCATCGGAGAATCAGTAGCGTATGCAGCAGGAGCAACGATGAGCGCCGTGGTACTGGGTATCGATGGAGGCGGGACGCGCACGCGGGCATCCATTGTCAGCGGTGCCAAGGTCCTGGGCTTCGCGGAGAACGGATCCATCAAGCGTCTCCGCGTTGGCGCCCAGGCAGCGGAAGAGCATCTGCGGGCGCTGCTCGCGGAGGTTTATACCCAGGCCGGTGTGGCCGGCGTCCGCGCGGCTTCGGCCGGTGTAGCGAGCGCGACGATGCCGGGAGTGCAGGAGTGGATCACGGCGGTCTTTGATGATTTCGGCGTTCAGCAGTCCGAGATCGTCGGGGACGAGGTCATAGCTCTCGATGCGGCCTTCCACGGAGGCCCGGGCATTCTGCAGATTGCGGGAACCGGCACTAATTGCCTGGGACGCGCTCCCGACGGCGGGCGCGAGACCGCAGGCGGCTGGAGTTCGCGCCTCGGCGATGAAGGATCCGGTTATTGGATTGGGCTTCACGCCGTGCGACGGGCCCTGAAGGCCTACGATCGCGGCGAGGCGACGAGGATTCTCGACGTGGTGGGTTGCGCCTGGGGAACGGCGACTCTGGACGAGTTAGTGAACCTCGGCGACAGCACGCCAGGTCCCGACTTTGCCGCGCTGGCTCCCGATATTGACCGGCTGGCGGCGGAGGGAGACTCCATTGCGCTCGGAGTCCTCAAGCAGGCCGCCGCCGACCTGGTTGAATCGGTGCTCCTGGTGCGCACGAAACTGCGCCGCAAGCACAACGTGACCGTCGAAGTGCCCATGGCCTGGATCGGCAGCGTCATCGGGAAATCCCTCCTGGTGCGCGAGGAATTCTTTGCCGGTCTTCGCGCCGCCGCCCCCGAAATGCCTATTCTTCCCAACGAAGTTGCGGGGATTGAAGGCGCAGTCTGGCGGGCGCAACGCCTTGCCGATTCCAAGTAAACCTTCCTTCAAGCTGATACTCCGCCAATAACGGATGCCACGAGATTCCCCCTGGCGTCCACCGCCACGAAATCGGCCGCGCGCCCCACCTCGAGCGATCCGGCCCTGTCACTGAACCCCGTCATCGCGGCGGGGTTTGCCGTCATCAGCCGCAGACCCTGCTCCACGGTGGCGCCGGTGAAAGCGACAAAGTTTGACAGTGCCTTGTCCAGCGTAAGCACGCTGCCGGCCAGAGAATCGCCGATCATCGCCCGTCCATGCGCAACTTTCACGGGGAAATCGCCCAACTGATACTCGCCATCCGGCATGCCGGTGGCACTCATGGCGTCGGTCACCAGGATGGCCTTTTCCGCGCCCTTCGCCCGCCACCACAGGCGGACCAGTTCCGGCATGTTGTGGATGCCGTCACAGATCAGCTCCGCATAGAGTTCGTCGGTGGTGAGCACTGTTTCCAGGATCCCCGGATCTTTGTGGTCCATCACGCGCATCGCGTTGTAGGTGTGGGTCGCGCTGGTGGCTCCGGCGGCGATGGCCCGCCGCGTTTCCTTCGCGTTGGCGTCCGAGTGCCCCACGGAGACGCGCACCCCCCGCGCCGCCGCATGCGCCGCCAGTTCCGTGGCGCCCGGCAATTCGGGAGCCAGGGTGATCAGCCGAACATTTCCCGCGGCTGCCTCCCACATGCGATCAAACACGCCAATGTCGGGAGCCAGCAAACGGTTGGCGGGATGCGCTCCGCGCTTTCCATGCGAGAGAAACGGGCCCTCCAGGTGGATTCCGATGGGATTGGCTTCCCCTTTCGCGGGATCCTGCGCAATGACCCTGGCCAGCCGTTCGAGCGACTGAAGGGTTGCATCCAGTGGCGCCGACACCGTGGTGGCCAGAAAGGCGCCCGTCCCGCGCGAGGCGAGAAATTTGCCGACGCAACGCAGCGCCTCCGGCGTTCCTTCCATGACGTCGTGCCCGGCGGCGCCGTGGATATGCACATCAAAGAATGCCGGAGCCAGCATGGCCCCGGGGAAATTCCGAATCCCGGCGCCCGGGGGTAGTTCCGAGGCAGCCCGGTTTTCGATCGCCGCGATCCGCCCGTCTTCGGTAATCATCATTGGATTGTCATGGAGGCGCTTTCCATCCCACAGTTTTGCCGCCGTATACACCATTCGCATGAGGGGCATTATTGCAGGCGCGCCGATGCGCTGTCCCCGGGCTGCGGCGGCCCGGGCCGGAGCCCATCAACATCTTCTTAACGCGCCAGGGGGCTCAATTTGCTAGGGTTGGTGGTATGAACACTCGGGTTGCATTTGCGACGGCATTCTCCCTTGTCCTTCCGGGCCCAATTTTCCTGCGGGCTCAATCCATCGACTTGCCCGCGAGCAAGCAATTGATCGACGAGATTCCGGGCCACCCGCAACGCCTGAACAGCCTTCCGTTGTCCATGGCTGTTTCTCCCGACAAGCGCTACGTAGTGACGGTGAACGCGGGTTATGGCACCGTCGAGTCGCAGTATCAGCAGTCGCTGGCGGTGCTGGATACAAAGACCGGCGCCGTGTCGGATTTCCCCGAGGTACGAACCGAAGCGCGCAGGTCGAAACAGACGCTCTATTCCGGGCTCGCCTTCAGCCGCGACGGCAGTCACCTCTATGCCAGCATGGGCTCGGTCACCGATCCCACCGGCGAAAAGGAGGGCGATACCGGAAACGGAATCATCGTTTACAGCTTCAATGACGGAAAGATCGCCCCGGACCGGTTTATCAAGCTGCCTCTGCAGCAACTCGATGCCAACCACAAGACGCGCCTGATTGACGAACGCGACGGTGACAAGGCCATCCCGTTTCCCGCCGCGATCGCTGTCATCGGTTCATCCGGTTCGGAAAAGCTCCTGGTCGCCGGAAATCTTTCTGACGCTGTTTTGCTGGTCGACTCCGCCAGCGGCCAGATCCTCAAGCATTTCGACCTTTCCGAAAGCAGCGCGGTGCCTGGCACTTATCCCGTCGCGCTCGCCATCGCCCCGGACGGGCAACATGCCTTCGTTGCGCTCTGGAATGCGTCAGAGATCGACGAACTGGACCTGGCCCACGGAACCATTGCGCACCGGCTGGTGCTGCTGAAACCAATTACACCCACCGCGCCAGGGTCGCATCCGTGTGCGTTTGAGCTTTCCCCCGACGGCAAAATTCTCTACGTTCCCCTTGCCAATCGCGATGCGGTTGCCGTAGTGGACATCGCCGGGGACAAGTTCGCGGTGAAGGGTTTCTTCGACACGAGACTGCCCGGCCAGACATACTTCGGCGCCGAGCCAGTCGCCGTAGCGGTCAACACGGACGGTACCCGGCTCTACGTTGCAAATATGGCCACCAATGCCGTCGCAGTCATCGACGCCACCAAGCTTCCCACCCGAGTTCCAAAGCAGGATGTGAAGTTATCGGTTGGTTTCGTGCCCACCGAATGGATGCCCATCTCCATGGCGTTCGCGAACGGCAAGCTTTACGTGGCAACCATCAAGGGCCGCGGAACCGGGCCCAACCACATGGCCCAGGCTCAGACAGCAGATATGAAGGCGAGGAATGAACATCCCGAGCACACCTACATTCCCACCTTGCTGCACGGTTCGATCGCAACCATCGACGAAGAGTCCATCGACAAGAGCCTGGTTCAGTTCACAGACGCCGTGATCCATTCGAATCGCATGAAAGCGGCGGAGGAGAAGGTCGCATTCGCGAACGGCGCGAACGATCGCATCAAGCACGTCATCTACATCATTAAGGAGAACCGTACCTACGACCAGATCTTCGGCGACCTGCAGCAGGGCGGCAAACCGGTCGGCAATGGGGACTCGAGCTTGACCATGTTCGGCGCGGACATCACTCCCAACCTGCACAAACTGGCCCTGCAGTTCGGCGTGCTCGACAATTTCTACGATTCGGGCGAAGTCTCGGGCGATGGGCACGTCTGGTCCAACGCGGCGATCGGCACCGACTATCTAGAAAAGAACTGGCAGATTGCCTATCGCGGCAACCAGCGCTTCTACGATTTTGAAGGGGCGGTGGCCGATGGCTATCCGCTGCTGCAGAAGATTCCCGACGTGAACGAGCCATCCAGCGGATACCTCTGGGGCAACCTCGCCACGCACGGCAAATCCTACTACCACTTCGGCGAATTCATCTCCAGCATCTTCTGCACCGATAAAGCGGTTGAGCACATGCCGAGCAATCCGAGGGAAGGCCCGATGATGGAAGGGCGCGCCTGCGCGCGCAAGGAGATTGCGCCCGGCGAAGCCATCCCCGATGAGTGGGGAGGCGGCGTCAACAAGTGGCCCTGGGCGATTCCCCTGATCGCCGCCAACACGGCTACCAAACAGGAACTCGTCGGCCACTTCGCGGCCGAGGCTCCTGATTTCAACCTCCAGGTGCCCGACCAGATTCGGGTCGAGGTTTTCCTCCGGCATTTGAAGCAGTGGGAGGACGATAAGCAGCAGGGCAAGGACACCATGCCGAACTTCATACTTCTGCGCCTGCCCAACGACCATACCGCCGGTACCCGGCCCGGCGGCCCCACGCCCAAGTCGTCGGTCGCGGATAACGACCTAGCGGTCGGCCGCGCTGTGGACGCGATATCCCACTCGCCGTTCTGGGACGACACGGCGTTCTTCATCCTTGAAGACGACGCCCAGGCCGGCGCCGATCACGTCGAAGCGCATCGCAGCATCGCGCTCGTAATCAGCAAGTACGCCCCGCGCGCCAAGGATGGCGGAGCCTACGTCGACAGCCGTTTCTATTCGACGGTCAGCTTTGTGCGCACCATGGAAACGCTGCTCGGCCTTCCGCCGATGAACAACAACGACGCTCTCAGTTCCGTGATTTCGACGCTGTTTACCGGCCCCGGCGACCAGGCCGCCTACTCGGCCGACTACAGCAACCGCGACAACAATCTCATCTACACCGCCAATAAGAAGGGCGCTCCGGGAGCGGAGGAGAGCATGAGGATGGACTTCCGCCACGCCGACCGCGCCGATACCCGGAAGTTGAACGTGATTCTCTGGAAAGACGCCAAAGGCAACGCGCCCGTGCCGGCCAGGTTGAAGGTGCGGGTGAAGCGGACGCGCAGGGATGATGACGACTAGGCAACGGCTTCGACCTTGAAAAGGGAGCCAAAGCTGGAAGCCGGAAGCTGGAGCCAGGGGTGCTGCTCCGGATTACACTCAACTGTATGACCCGGCGCATCGGCGTGCATTTAGGTACGGCAGGCGGCCCGTCGAACGCTATTCTGCGCGCTCGCGAAATCGGCGCCAACACGCTGCAGATCTTTTCCTCGAGTCCCCGCATGTGGCGGCCGGCCAACATCGATCCCGTGCAGGCCGAGCGCATGCATGAACTTCGCGCGAGGTACAACATTGGTCCGCTTGCCATCCACACCAGCTATCTGGTGAACGTGTGCAGCCAGACCGAGGAAGTTCGCGAAAAGAGCATCGCCTGCATGCGCCTCGAAATCGAGCGGGCGCTCACCCTCGGCGCGGACTACCTGGTCCTTCATCCCGGCTCATGGAAAGGCCTCAGCCGCCACGAAGGCCTGCGACTCGCGGCCGAATCGATCGAGCGCGCCGTGGATGGAATTCCGTGGCAGAGCACCAGCTTCACCCTCCTCATCGAAAACACCGCGGGGTCGGAGTGCTCCCTGGGCGGCAGCTTCGACCAGGTCGCCGAACTGGTCTGGCTGTTGCGCAGGCATGCACCGGTGGCGGTATGCCTCGACACCTGCCACAGCCATGTGGCGGGATACGACATCGTGTCAGAGGACGGCTACGAAAGCACCATGATCCAGATCGAAGCCACGGTCGGTTTTGATGCGGTGCGAGTGTGGCATTGCAACGACGCCAAGGCCGAGCGCGGCTCCAGACTTGACCGCCACCAGCACATCGGCAAGGGAACCATCGGCAAGGAAGCTTTTCGCCGCATCCTCAACGATGCCCGCTTTGCCCACTGCGCGTTCATTGCTGAAACACCGGTCGACGACGCTGGCGACGAGGCGAGCAACGTGCGCGCGCTGAAGCGGCTGGTTTCAAAACCTCGATAACTTATCTTCTCGTTCGCTGTGCCGGGTTACGATGGTTGCTCCGCTTCCCGCTTCGGTGATCCCCCGCTTCAATGATCCATTGATCCGCGCCGCAACAAAACGTGCTTGGAGGATCCCCTTAAATGGCAATCTCATGAGAAGGAAATGAAAGGAGTTCAAAACCATGCGGATTCAAAGCAAGGCTTCCACCCTGATGCTCGCCGCCGCGGTGCTGATGACCGTGGCACGCGCGCAGGCTCCAGACAAGAGTGCCGCACCCAAGCCGCCGGACAGCCCGTCCAAGGTCCTGCTCGATTCATGGAACGACAACGGGCGCAAGCTCATCGCCATGGCCGAGGACATGCCCGAAGACAAGTACGATTTCAAACCCAATCCCGCGCAACGCAGCTTTGCCGAACAACTGCTGCACGCCGCCGGAGCCAACTATTTCTTCATCAACCCAGTCAAGGGGCTGGAGCCTCCGAAAGGCGATCCCAAGCGGGCCGACTACAAGACCAAGGCAGCCGTGGTTGAATACGTGCGACAGTCTTTCTCTGATGGAGCCGCGCTTATCCAGAGCAAAGGTGATTCTGGCATGGGCGACGTGATGATCGATCCGTTTTCCAAAAATCAGGCCCGCTTCAGCGACTTCGCCTGGGGGTTCATTGAACACTCCGGCGAGCACTACGGGCAACTTGTGGTGTACTACCGTGTCGCCGGACTGGTTCCGCCCGAATCGCGGCCCAAGAAGTAGCGGCGCGAGTCTGCCGCATCGAAGTCGCGGTGGGCCGTGGTGGCGGCCTGCCTCACTTGTTCCGCCATTTACACTAAGGAGTTATGGCGGACGACAAAGAACCACGATACGACCCGGCGGCGATCGAGCCGAAATGGCAGCAGCGGTGGGCTGCGGACCCCGCACTCTACGCGGCCGATGCGGTCTCGAGCGGCAAGCCAAAATACTACGTCCTCGAAATGCTGCCCTATCCGAGCGGCCAGCTTCATATGGGCCACGTGCGAAACTACGCCATCGGCGATGCGCTGGCCCGGCAGATGTGGATGCGCGGCTACAACGTGCTTCACCCCATGGGATGGGATGCCTTCGGCCTCCCCGCCGAAAACGCCGCCATCAAAAACAATACGCCCCCCCGCGAGTGGACTCTCAGCAATATCGCCGCCATGAAGCGGCAGATGCAGCGCCTCGGGTTTGGCTACGACTGGGCGGCGGAAGTGACCACGTGCCTTCCCGACTACTACCGCTGGAACCAGTGGTTCTTTTTGCGCATGTATGAACGCGGCCTGGTGTATCGCAAGAAGAGCAAGGTGAACTGGTGTCCCGAGTGCGCTACGGTGCTGGCCAACGAGCAGGTGATCGACGGCCGCTGCTGGCGCCACGAAGACACCATCGTCGAACAGCGCGACCTGGAGCAGTGGTTCTTCCGCATCACGGCGTACACGCAGGAACTGCTCGACGGGCTCGACAAGCTCGACGGCTGGCCTGAAAAAGTGCGCACCATGCAGCGTAACTGGATCGGCCGCAGCGAAGGCACCGAGGTCGACTTCGCGGTCGAAAACCGGCCAGAGAAGATCCGCGTCTTCACCACCAGGGTCGACACCATCTTTGGCGCCACCAGCGTGCAGCTGGCACCGGAGCACCCGCTTGTGAGCGCGCTGGCTGCGCAGGATTCCGGTCTCAGGAAGCAGGTAAGCGAACTCCTCGATGAGCAGAAGAAGGCGCGCGAGGCCGGCGATGTGGGTGAAATCGAAAAGCACGGCGTGCCCACCGGCCACTTCGCCATCAATCCATATAGCGGCGAACAGGTGCCCATCTGGGTGGCCAACTACGTGTTGATCGACTACGGCACGGGCGCGATCATGAGCGTGCCGGGACACGACGAGCGCGATTTCGAATTTGCGAAGAAGTATGCAATTCCCGTTCGGCGCGTGATTGCGCCCGCCGGCGCTGGCGCGGAAGAACCGGAGTTGCCGTTCTCGTCAGAAGACGGAGTGCTCGTGAATTCCGGCGAGTTCGACGGGCTCAGTTGCGTCGAGGCGAAAAAGAAGCTCCAGGAAGTCGCCGCGCGCAAGGGCTTTGGCGAAGCGTCCATTACGTTTCGCCTCAAAGACTGGGGCGTGAGCCGCCAGCGCTACTGGGGCACGCCCATCCCCATGATTCACTGCGAGCGCGATGGCATTGTGCCGGTGCCCGACGATCAGCTACCGGTGATTCTTCCGGAGCAGATCGCGATCACGCAGCAGGGCGGATCGCCACTGGCGCGTGTGCCGGAGTTCGTCAATGTCACTTGTCCGAAGTGCGGCGGCCCTGCGCGGCGAGAGACCGACACGATGGATACCTTCGTCGACTCGAGCTGGTACTTCTATCGCTACACCGACGCGAAGAATTCGACTGCGCCGTTTGATTCGGCGGTGGCGCAGCATTGGTTTCCGATCGACCAGTACATCGGCGGCGTGGAGCACGCCATCCTGCACCTTATCTATTCGCGCTTCTGGACCAAGGTGATGCGCGACCTGGGCATGATCACCAACGACGAACCCGCGCGCCGCCTTTTCACGCAGGGAATGGTGATTAAGGACGGCCACAAGATGTCGAAGTCGAAGGGCAACGTGGTTTCGCCCGACGACATGGTGGCGCGCTACGGGGCCGATGCCACCCGCATGTACGCGCTGTTCGCCTCGCCGCCCGACCGCGATCTCGATTGGCAGGAAGACGGCGTCGCCGGCGTCAGCCGTTTCCTCGCGCGGGTCTACCGGCTGGTGACAAAACATGCGGTTTTCGCAAGGTCAGGCCGCGGACAGGGCAGCGAGAAGCCGACTGGCGGCACTTCGATAAAACTGCTGCGCAAGCTACACCAGACCATCGCCAAGATCACGCTGGACTTTGACGGACGCTGGCATTTCAACACCTGCATCGCGGCCATCATGGAATTTGTCAACGAACTCCAGGCAGCCGACGCGCAACTCGCAGCCGGCGAAATCCCGGCGCCCGTTGTGCACGAACTTCTGAGAACGCTGGTTCTGTTGCTGGCTCCGTTCGCTCCGTACATCGCCGCTGAATTATGGGGCGAACTCGGTGAGGATGGTGCTGTCCTGCGTGCACCATGGCCGACCAGCAATCCTGGGCTCGCCAAAGAGGACGAACTGGAAATCCCGGTGCAGATCAACGGCAAGCTTGTCACGGTAGTGCGAGTAGCCGCCGATGCGGACTCCGAAACCACGAAGGCCGCCGCGCTGGCCGATGAAAAAGTGCGTTCACGCATTGCCGGCAAGAATGTCATCAAGGTGATCGTTGTCCCGCGCAAGACCGTGAACCTGGTCGTCAAGTAAGATGTCCGCCGAGCGGGTCCGCGGGACGCAATCAGCCGTTGCGCAGATGGGCTGGGTGTTCGCGCGTCCCTCGCTCACGGCGCTCGAGATCGCGTGGCGCTGGCTGGTGGGTGCGCCGTTGTTCCTCGTCTGCTGGATGCAGGCGCAGAAAATCTTCGCCGCACTGCCGCCCGATGTAACCGGGCTCGACAAGGTGACCCTGCAGGACCCCTGGGTATCGGCGGTGCGCCTCGCCGATGCATGGGATCTCTACCGCCCGCTCGTTGCGCACGTATTGATCTGGCTGGGCCCGGTCGCGGCAGTCGCCTGGGTGGTCGTCTCCGGGCTGGGCCGTAACCTGGTGATGAAACGGCTCGAACCGCGCGTTCCCTTTCGTCCGGTGTCGATGATGGTTCTTCAGGCGGCGTGGCTCGTGTTTCTTGCCGTCACCTGTTGGGCCTGGTACCGCTCCATAAGTTGGGCCGCGGCCAGCCACATCGGCAGCGGCGATGAGCCCGATCTCGTCGGTTATACGATGTGGGTCATTTTTCTAACGCTTGGTTTCTTCACCCTGTGGGCGTTCGTCAACTGGGCGGTTGCCATTGCGCCGATGCTGGTGCTGCTCGAAGACCGCTCGGCTGGCTCCGCTTTTGGCGAAGCCTTGAGGCTGGGAAAGTCCTTCAGCAGCAAACTGGTCGAAATCAACCTCGTGATGGGCATCGTCAAGCTGGCGTTGCTGGTGCTGGCGATGGTGTTCTCGTCGGTGCTGATCCCCTTCGGCGACGAGGTTGGCGCGGGCGCATTGCACCTTGAATGGATCGTCGTCTCGCTGTTTTATTTCATCGCCAGCGATTACTTCCACGTGGTGCGCTTGAAGGGATTCGTCGAGTTCTGGCGCATGTTTCGTGGCGATGGTGCCGTCCGAGAAACAGAATTGCCATCCTGAGCAGGGTGACGCAGGTCTTGGTTTTTGGGACCTGGAGTCTGACCATGTCATTTCCCCGCCGGAGCCGGATTCTCTTTCACGTATTCCGCGCTCAGTGTCCCCTTCGCCTGTGCCACCGGCAGCAGGGTGGGATAGAACTGCACAAACGTAGTGTCGACCGCTGCATGCTCGGCGTGGCATTTGTAGCACGGCGCGTTCTGGGGGATCAGGGTACCGTTTTTGTTCGGGGCGTCAAACGAGAAAAACGCCCATTTGCCGGGGAACCGCGCTTCGTCCTTGATGTGGACCTCGAGGTCGGCAACTCCGGCCGCCTGGAAATGTCCGTGCTGATTGATGGACCCCTTGCTGTGCGCTTCGCGGCCTTCCAGGATCATGACCGTTTTGTCGGGCCAGGTGCCGGTTGCGAGAAAGCTGCGGTAGGCTTCCGGATTGACAAACACGTTGTCGAACATCGACATGCCGCCCATGTCCATGGCCTTCGCCGTGTAGCTCATGTCGAGGCCGGAGGTCAGGTAGATCCATTCGCGGTAGTTCGCGGGGGGAAGCATGTCGCCGTTTTTGGCGAAGGCCGGCGCGTTGGGCGACGCGGCTCGAACCGGCTGAACCGGACGCAAGGCCAGTCGAATCGCAAGGCCGCACGCAATCAGGCACACGATCACTAAGAGCTTGGGAATTCGCATGAAGTACTCCGATGGCACAAGACAAACGCAACTGGACTATATCGGACGACATGCGCTGTTTGCCAAATGGAATGTGACGAATTCGGAACCCAGTCCACCGGAGATCTAACAGACAGACCGGGACACTGAGTCCTAGAAAATCTTCAGCTGAATGACCAGGTATTTGCGTGGATTCTCGCGAATGGCCTTTACAAGCTGCTGAGCCTGGTCCATGGTCTGATCGGCGTGGTCGTAGAGGGTACGGTTCTGGGCGAGTTGCCCCAGCGTTCCCTTGCCCTCATTGATGCCCTTCAGCAGCGCGTCGAGATTGGTCACTGTATCGTCGAGCTTGTTGGCAAATTGCGGATCTTTGGAAAGCTTGCCCAACGCGCCTTTGCCCGCGTTGATGCTGGCCACCAGTTCGTTGGTGTTGGCAACCGCGGAATTCAGATTCTTGTACAGCGAGTCGTCGCGCAGCAGCTTGCCGGCTGTTCCTTTGCCCTCATCGAGTGCGACGGTAATGCTATTGAGCCGGTCAACGGAGGAATTCAACTTCTGGTAGAGCGTGTCGTCGTGAATCAACTTGCCCAGCGTACCCTGGCCGCCGGCCATTGTCTTCGTGATGGCTTCGAGGTTGGTTGTCACCTGGGACAGTTTGTTGTAAAGCGCCGGGTCGTTCAGGAGCATGCCGGCGCTGCCCTTTTTCGAGTTCAACGAATCGAAGAGAATGTCAACCTTTCCCATCAGGATGGTGATCTGCTTGAGCGCGACCTCGCTGGTATTCACGACTTCCTGGATGCTGGGGGCATCCACGGACATGAGTTCGGTATTGTTGAGGGGCGCCGGTCCCGTAGCCTTCTTTGAGGTGATGTCAACAAAGCTGTCGCCCAGCACGCCGGCCGCGGCGATGACCGTGGTCGAATCCACATGCAGGAAGCGGGCGTAGTTGTCGCCGATGCGCATGGTGACCTCGACCGGTTTTGGACTATGCGAGGGCACAACCCTGATCTTGGCCACATTGCCGATGGTCACGCCTTCCAGCGTAACGGGCGCGCCGGGTTTCAGGCCGCCGGCGTTATCAAAGTAGGTGCGGAGGAGGAGCTTGGGCGCGAACGGGCCCCCAGTCGACCCGGACATGAGGAAGACCAGAACGATCAGGATCGCAACGGCCACCAGGACCAGGGTGCCTACCTTGAGTTGTGACCACTGAATCTCTTTCCGGCTAGGCACTTTGCTCCTTTGGGGTAAGCGGCTCAGTCCTAATGCCTTGAGGATATCAAACCGGCTCGGCTCCCGGGCTGTCCTCGAGGACGACGCTGGCCATGGCGAGACTTGCCGTGTGCGTAATCGAAAGCGCGGCGTGGTGGGCGTTGAGGTTGCGCGCCCTTTCCGCGGCGCGGCCGAGGAACCTCAGGGTGGGGCGTCCGCCAGGTTGGCGCACCACTTCGATCTCCAGCCAGGTCACGCCGCGGCTAATCCCCGTTCCCAGGGCCTTGGCGCCGGCTTCCTTGGCGGCGAAGCGCGCGGCCAGGCTTTCGGCGGAGTTGCGTTTCCTCAGGCAGTAGGCCTGCTCCGCAAGGGTGTATACCTTGTTCAAAAAACGCGCGCCGTAGCGCTCCACCGAGTGCTGGATGCGGTCGATCTCCACCAGGTCGATTCCCGAGCCGACGATCATCTTGATTATGAAACTACATCATTCCGGGGCATTGCGAATGGGGCTTTGGACCTGCGCAGCCGGTCTGCAAATTACCAACGAGGCACGTCTCCCTGCTCGAAGGCGTCGTCGTGTTTCAAAGACGGCCAGCTTCCGTTCGACTCCGGAACAGCGGTGATGCTCTTGACGACTTCTCCGATAAAGCGGGCATGAGGATCAACTGGACAGAACGGGATGCTGTGGGGTCTCGTGCGATTCCGTGGGCGCTGGAGATGAAAGCGGTCTCCGCCGAGGAACCGTCGCGCCTGGTGAAGACCCTCACAGGCGGCATTCTCGGCTGCGGAGGCTGGGTTCTCAGCCGGGGCGCCAGCGACTCAGGCATAGTGAGCATGCTGTTCGAGTTTGAGCGCCAGGCTTGCCTCGATATCTACAGCGTCCTCATTGCGGCGGGCATCGAATTGAGTCAGAACGGACACATCCGACTCACCGAGCTTTGCCAGTGCACCCGCAGCCTGCAACCGGAGTGCGGCGCGGAGATCGCCAGCGTCGATCTCGAAATTCAGACCTTCCCCGACACGCTCGCTCCCCGAGGAACTTCGGCACTGCGGACGTAGATTCCCGCTCGACTAGACGAGGACCTCAATTTCAGCCACAGATTCCGTTCCTTACCCCGCTTCTACGAGGCCGTAGCGTCGCTGCCAGGCTTCTTTGAGGCGGGCCCAGACGCGTGCCCGCTCGGCTTCGGTTCCTTCCGCTTCTTCCGGACGGGCGTTCGCGAATCGCGCTGCTTCCTGCTTGGCCAACTCCAGCACCTGCCGGTCGCGGACCAGGTTCGCTACACGAAAATCGGGCAGGCCGGCCTGGCGCGTTCCGAAAAACTCGCCCGGTCCGCGCATGGATAGATCAAGCTCCGCCAATTCGAACCCGTCCTGGGTGCGCACCATGGCGTTCAGGCGCTCCTCACCTACGGCGGAAATTCGGCGGCCGGTCATCAGGATGCAGTAGCTTTTGGCGCCGCCGCGCCCCACTCGCCCCCGCAACTGGTGGAGCTGGGCGAGGCCGAAGCGTTCGGCGTGCTCCACAACCATGACCGATGCATTGGGTACGTCCACGCCGACCTCCACCACCGTGGTGGCCACCAGCACATCGATCTCGCCGCGCTGGAAACGGCGCATGATGATTTCCTTCTCGTCCGCATCGAGCCGCCCATGCAGCAGGCCGAGGCGCAGCCCTGCGAGGGGGCCGGTGCGCAACTTCTCATGCATATCGACAGCGGACTTTAAACCCGAACCAGGCTTGGCTTTGGTTTCTGGAAGCGCATTGGGAAACAGGTCCGGGGCTTTTGATCTGCGCGCAGGTTTCGGCGCGGGAGCCTCGGCGGCCGCTTCCGCTTCATCCCTGGGAAAGTCGAGCTCCGGTTGATCGTCTTTGGTTCCTTCAATGACTGGATACACGATGTACGCCTGTCGCCCCTGCTTCACCTGCGCGCGCACAAAATCCCATACCTCGCCCGCCCGCTCGTCAGGCACGCGCCGCGTGACGACAGGCGTTCTTCCCGGGGGTAGCTCATCGAGGACGCTCACGTCGAGATCGCCATACAGGGACAGCGCGAGGGTGCGCGGGATCGGCGTCGCGGTCATCACCAGGACATCCGGCTCGGCCTGATTGGGTTTCTTCATCAGTTTGAACCGTTGCAGCACGCCGAACCGGTGCTGTTCGTCCACAACTACAAGGCCTAGCCGGTCGAACTCCACTTTCTCTTCGATCAACGCATGGGTGCCGATGACCAGTTGGGCCTCGCCGCGATGGATCAGGCCGCGGTTGTGGCGCTTGCGCTCGTCGTCGAGAGAACCGGTGAGCAGCACGATCCGATACTTCCGCGACGAGCGCTCCAGCAGCTTGCGCGCGGCCAGGAAGTGCTGCGTGGCAAGGATCTCGGTGGGAGCCATCAGCGCCGCCTGGTAGCCGTTCTCCATGGCCACCAGCATGGCCTGCAGCGCCACGATGGTCTTGCCCGAGCCCACGTCGCCCTGTAACAGCCGCCGCATGGGGTTGGGCTGGCGCATGTCGGCGACGATCTCGCCCAGGGTGCGCTTCTGCGCCGCCGTAGGATGAAATGGCAGCACCTCGCGGATGGCTTCACGCACCTTGTCGGTGGTGGCAAACGCGATTCCCGAGCGCTCGCGCATGCGGCGCCGCTTCAGCTCCAGCCCTAGCTCGAGAAAGAAGAGCTCCTCGAAAATGAGCCGCCGGTGGGCGGGAGTTGCCGCCGCCTGCAGTTGTCCCATTGGCGTGCTTTCGGGTGGAAAATGCACTCCGCACAGCGCCGTCTCGCGCTCGGGCAGGTCGAGGCGCGCGAGCATGGCGCGCGGGAGGCATTCCGGAACCGCGCCGCGCATGCTCTCGAGCAGGCCGAAAATCACCTTGCGCTGCCACCGCGACGCCAGCCGCGACCCGCCCAGCGATTCGTAGACCGGGGTGATCCGACCGACTTCGAGCAGTCGCGTCTCCGCGTCGTCGGCCTCGTCGGGCAGGATCTCGAACTGCGGCTGAATCATTTTCAGGTTGCTGGTCGAGCGCGATGGTTCCACCTTGCCGAAGACGGCAACGGTCTGGCCCGCGTGAAAGCGGTCTTTGAGATAGGTTCCGTTGAACCAGAGGCACTTGAGCGCGAGCCGCTGTCCCTGGCCAAGGGTCATCTCGAAGATGGGCATGCGCTTGGTCTTGAGCAGGGCGGCGCCGCGCACCTCGGCGATGACGCTGGCCATTTCGCCCGGCTTCAGCTCGTCGAGGCTGCGCGGATTCTGGCGGTCTTCGTAGCGAAAAGGAAGATGGTAGAGGAGGTCTTCGGCGGTCTGGATGTCTTTGGCGGCGAGCATCTCCGCCACGCGCGGCCCCACGCCGCGCACGTACATCACCTGAGTTTCGAGTCCGGGCACACTCAGGATGGTACTAGAACAGGGACCGAGGGAATCAGGGACCAAGGGACTCAGGGACTAAGGGAGCAAGGGACCAGGGACCAAGGGACTAGGGACTAAGGACTGGGGACTCGGGCGAACAGGCAATAGGCATCAGGGAACAAGTAAGACCAATTGGGTGGGTATTCCTCTAGTTCTCAGTCCCTAGTCCTTTGGTCCCTGCCTTCGTCACACCGGCGGCGGAGCGTCAATGATTGGAATTCCGGGGGGCGGGGTGAAATGAAACGCGCCCGTCGGAGCCGGCGCGTTGGGAATTTCGCCGGTGAAGGTGAAGCTGGTGATGGCGCCGTCAACTTCTTCAATCTCGATTGCGCTGATGGTTCCCGCGCCGGTCACGGTGAGCGTGAGACGAGGAATGCGCTTCTCCTGGTCCCTGGGCTGGCCGGTCAGGGTGAATTCCCCATCGGGCGCAGGCTTGAGCGTGAGGTGGGTCAGTTCCTTTTCCAACTGCGTGCGGCCAAGCAGGAATCGCAATGGAGAGCGCAGGTCGTCGAGCTGTTTTGCCTGGATGCGCTGTACCTGGGTATCTCCCTGTGCGTAGAACCAGGCATATTTGCCGTCGAGGAGGAAGAGTTTTCCAGGTGGGGAAGAATAGTCCCAGCGCATGCGCCCTGGCTTCAGTAGCAGGAGCGTGCCGCTTTCCTGGCGGCGCATGCCTAGGCCCACGTAGCTCTCGGTGAACCCGGCCTTGAGCGAATGGAGCTTGTTGTAATGTTGGTCCACGCGCTGAGCGAGCGCGTGGACATCCAGGTCCTTCGGGGGGATTTGTTGCGGTACGACGCCCGGTGAGAGCA
Source organism: uncultured Acidobacteriota bacterium (assembly GCA_963730805.1). Taxonomy (GTDB): domain Bacteria; phylum Acidobacteriota; class Terriglobia; order Terriglobales; family Acidobacteriaceae; genus Telmatobacter. The sequence continues at coordinate 803,634 of CAVSTL010000007.1, forward strand.
GCGCGGCTGCCGTGATCAGAAAGCAGCCGCGCCGGAACGTCTTTCCCAGGCTCATTGCCCCAGCGTCTGACTGCAGTTGGCGCCGCCCGCGGGGTCGAACTTGATGATCCCGGACTGGTCGGCGCAATAGGCGCGGTCGCCGGTCTGGCCCACGGTCTGAGGGACCGCCGTAACCGTATAGCCGGTAATGCGGTCGGTGCCCCCCAGGTTCACCTTGGTGCAGTTGCTGATCGTGAAGATGTACCCCGACTTCGCCCCCGACGCCAGGTCGGGCTGGATCAGCTGAGCGCCGGTAATCGATGGCGGCCCGGACTTTGGATCGCCGCCCAGCGCTGACAGCGAACACGAATACCCGTTCGTCGGATAGTTCGACTCGAACATGTTTTCCGAGTTCATGATGGTGTGGATGGACTGAACGGCGGAAATGTCGTTGGCTTTCTTCTTGAGGCTGCCGACGGTAGGGATGGCGATAAGCATGAGAATGGCGATAATCGCCATCACGATCAGCAATTCCATCAGGGTGAAGCCACTGGGCCGAACCGGGCGACCCGCATTTTCAGGTGCGCAACAGAGAGGACTCGAGCTTTTCATGGATGTACGACCTTCGTGGGAGCGGTCCGTGCGAGCAGACCCGTCCGACAAAATGCTACAACGGATGGACGCGCAAGGGAAATGGAATGCTCAAAGACAGTTCTCAGTTATCAGTCATCAGTTTTCAGTAGCTGACGCAGGTCCAACTGAAATCTGAGAACTGGCGACGGTCAACTCGTCTTCAACACGCCAGCCTGCCACGGTTCAGCTTTATGCCGTCGAGGCGGCCAAGCAGGGTGACCGCGATGCGCTCGGGATCAAAGAGGCGCTGGGCCATGGCCTGCACCTGGGCGGCTTCCACGGCTTCGATGCGGGCGACGATCTCTTCCGCGGTGAAGAACTGGCCGAAGTAGATTTCCTGCCGCGCCAGGTTCGCCATGCGTGAATTGGAGCTCTCCAACCCCATCAGGATGTTGCCCTTGAGCTGGTCCTTGGCGCGGGTCAGTTCTTCGTCCGGAAGCAGTTCTTCCTTGAGCTTGCGGAACTCGACCATGATCAGGTCGATGGTTTCGAGCGCCTTGTTGGCCGAGGTTCCGGCGTAGACGCAAAGCGTCCCGGTGTCGCGATACGGGCTCAGATCGGAAAACACCGAGTAAGCCATGCCGCGCTCCTCGCGAATGGTCTGGAAGAGGCGCGAGCTCATCCCGCCACCCAGCACCGTGTTGAGAATGAGGGTGGCGTAGCGATTTTCATCGGTGATGGGCGGCGCCGGCACGCCCAGGCAGATCTGCACCTGTTCGAGGGCTTTCTTGTTCTTGAGCAGAATGCGCGCGCTGGAAACCGGAGCGGGAAGCTCACCGACCGGCTGGCCGCTGTGCAGGGGCGCAAATTTCTCTCCCACGGCCTGGACGAAAAGATCGTGGTCCAGATTACCGGCAGCTGAAAACACCATGTTGCCGGCGTGGAAGCGGCCGGAATGGTAGTCGAGCAGCTTGGGTTGGTCGAGCCGGGCCACCGTGGCGGTGGTTCCGAGGATCGGCTTGCCGAGCGGATGATCCTTCCAGAAATTCTGGGTGAACAGCTCGTGCACCAGGACGTCGGGATTGTCTTCGTCGATCTTGATCTCTTCGAGGATCACGCCCCGCTCGCGCTCGATGTCGTTGGACGCAAACACCGGATTCAGCACCAGATCGGCCAATACGTCGAGGGCGATGGGGACGTGATCGGCCAGCGATTTGACGTTAAAACAGATCGTTTCCTTGCCGGTGAAGGCGTCGAGGTTTCCGCCGATCGAGTCCATTTCCCGAGCAATATGCTGCGCGGACCGGGACCGCGTCCCTTTGAAGACCATGTGTTCTACGAAGTGGGAGATGCCGTTGGTTTCGGCAGCTTCACCGCGGGAGCCCGACTTGATCCATACACCCATGGCGACTGACCGCAGGTGATCCATGCGCTCGGTCAGCACAATCAGGCCATTGGGCAATATAGTGCGTCGGAGGTTGCGTTCGATTGTCATCGTCTCCTATTCGATTCGATTCTGGGCCGGACAGACTCACTTGTACGGCAGGCTGAAGAGACGGCGCTTGCTGAGGTTTTCGTGCTACCAGAGTGCAAGGCCAGGCAGGGGAAGAAAGGAGGCCGCTGGTAACAAGCATCGGTTGGGGTGACTGCGCACCCGTCAGGGCTGCATCATACGCCAAAATGCACTATGCTGGCCCAAGCTGTGACCGGAAAACCGACCCAATTTGATATTTTAGACGCCCGACCGGTGGGGGACGTGACCCGAAGGCCGCTGTTTGGGATGGATCGTGCTGCTCTCGGGGCCCTGATGGTGGAAATGGGGGAGCCGTTATGGCGTGGGCGTCAGGTGGCGGAGGCCATTTATTCGCAGAGAGTTACGGAGGTGGATGGCGTTACCACGCTGCCCCTGGCGTTGCGCCGGCGAATGGTCGAGGCGGGATGGGAAGTGGGGCGGCCGGCAATCGTCCAGGCCTTCCGATCGGTGGACGGGACGGAACGCTACCTCGTCCAGGGGCAATCGGTTGCGCCCGGGAGTATTTCGGATACGGTCGAGGCGGTCTGGATGCCGGAAGGGGACGAAGGCGAAGCCGGCGACGGCAGCGATGCGGGCCTGCCGTCGGAGACCGGCCGAGGCGGAAAGGACTGGAACCGGGCTACGATCTGCGTTTCCAGCCAGGTTGGCTGCGCGGTCAACTGCCAGTTCTGCCTGACGGCGCGGCTGGGACTGCTGCGCAATCTGACGGCGGGGGAAATTGCGGGGCAGGTGGTGGCTGTCCACGACCGGCAGGCGGTTGAGATCGGCAAGCACCGCGTCAACCTGGTGTTCATGGGCATGGGCGAGCCGCTGCTCAATTACGACAATTTCATGGGAGCGGTGCGGCTGCTGGTGGAGGAAGTGGGATTGAGCCCGCTGCGCATGACGGTGTCCACCTCCGGGATTGTCCCGGGGATTGAGCGATTCGCCCGGGAGCCGGCGGAAATCCGCCCCAAGCTTGCCATCAGCCTGAACGCGCCTAACGATGAGGTTCGCAGCGAAGTGATGCCGGTGAACCGCAAATGGCCCATCGATGCGGTGGTGGATGCGGTGCGGCAGGTGCGGCTGAGGTCGCGGGAGCGGATTACGTTCGAGTATGTGCTGCTGGGCGGAGTGACGGACCGTCCGGAGCACGCCCGCGAGGTGGCGCGCCTGGTGCGGGGCACCGGGCTTCCGGCCAAGGTCAACCTGATTGCATGGAATCCCGGGCCCGGGATCGCGTACCAGATGCCCCGTGCCGAAGCTGTGGATGCCTTTCGCGCCGCCCTGGCCAGGGAAGGCATACCTGTCTATCTGCGCAAGCCCCGCGGGCGGGATATCTATGCGGCGTGCGGGCAGCTGAAGCGGACCGTCGCGGGATAAAGACGCCATTTGGAGAGCTCCCAACCGGTGCCGGAGGGAGCGGTCACTTTTCCCCGAATTCGGGGCTAAATTCGGTCAAAAACGGCCAAAAAGTGCCAAATTTGCACCAATATCGCTACAAATTTCAACGTCATAAATCGTGTAACTATTTAAAAATCAATAGTTTAATACGGTCTTCACAGTTCACAGCCCAAAACTTTTTTTTTGCGTCGGGGGTTTCTGGTGAGCTTCGAGGGCAAATATAAGACGAAGTTCCAAGCCGACTGAACCAGGATTGCAATTCTCGCCGAATTGCGAGTCATGGTTGCCTTTCCTACATTGTCCTCCAGGCACGCCTAATCTTTTGCACCGAAATATGGGGCGTAAGTATTGTGGAATGAATGGCCTGAAAATTGGTCCTCTTGTGCTCCGCTCCGGTTGCGGCTGTGCGCATCGATGCGTCACTCGGCGCGCAGGATCTCGGTGGGGTTTGTGCGCAGCGCACGGAGCACGGCGGGGAGAGTGGCGACAACAGCAGTGAGCAGAATGGCAAACGCGGGCAGAGCGATCATGTCCGCATCGGTTGCTTTCACCTGGTAGAAGAGCGATTCGACATAGCGCGCGGCGCCGAATCCGAGCACGATGCCCGCGCAGCCTCCGAGCGCGATCATCAGGAAGGAATCGAGAGTCACGAGGCGCACGATGCCGGTGCGAGTCGAGCCGATCGCCATGCGGATACCGATCTCGCGGCGGCGCTGGAGGACAGAGTAGTTGAGGACAGCGTAGAGACCGATGCCGGCGAGGAGCAGGGCCACGGCGGCAAAGAAGGCGGCGAGCGTGGCGATGAGGCGTTCGCGAATGGTCTGGTCACGGACCAGATCGAGCTGGGTGGTGACGTTCGAGACGCGAAGGCCGTTGTGGCGCTGGGCGATGAGCCGGCGGAGGGAGTCGGCGAGCGCCAGCGGGTTGGTGGCCTCGCTGTGAATGACGAACGTGGAGAAATTGACAGCACCGGGGGCTGATTTGTCGTCAATTACGTTGAGTGGGACGTAGAAGACCGCGCCATTGGGCTCGCGCAGGTCGTGGTCAGGAATATCGGGGGTGACGCCGATGATCTTGTTGAGGGGTTGACCGGCTCCGCGTTCGAAGGTGCGGCCGATGGGGTCCTGGCCTGGGAAAAAGGTCCTGGCGAAGGTTTCGTTAACGATGGCGGCTCCCGGGGATGTGTCTTCGGGGCGAAAGTCGCGGCCGGAGACAAGGGAGATCTTCATGGTTGCGAGCCAGCCAGGGGAAATGTTCAGGAAAAAGGCGGGAGTCGGGCTGGGAGGCGCGCCGTTGATGGAGATGTCGCTGTTGATTCTTATGCGTCCGAGAATGGGCCAGCCCGAGATGGCAACCGAGTCGACGCCCGGGGCGGTGCGGAGCGCCTCGGCAGTTTGATTCCACACGACGGGGGGCTGGCCTTTGCCGGCGGTGGTTTCAAGCAGGAGGAGACGGTCGCTGGAGAAACCGAGGGGGCGGTTTTCGAGGCGCCGGAAAGAGGTGACGAAGAGCGAAGACAGAAAGAGGACGAGGCAACAGAAAGCGACCTGAAGGGCGATGGCTCCCCGCAGGAGACGGCGCGGCGAGTGGGGATCTTTCCCGCCTTTGAGGGCGGCGACGGGCCTGACGGCAGAGACACGCAGGGCAGGAAGCAAACCCAGCAAGAGAACCACGAGGATCAAGAGCGCAAGGCCAAAGAGAAGCACACGCCAGTCGGCCGGGAGGTCGAGGCGCGCCGGGTTGTCGGGCGGATTGACGAGGCCGAGGACAAAGGGCGCCGACCACGCCGCAAACAAGGATCCACCGACGGAAGCCAGGAGGGCGAGCAGCGCGCTCTGCGCGAGGATGAGCTGGATGAGCCGGCGGCGGCCGGCGCCGATCGAGATGCGGAGGGCCATCTCCTGGGCGCGGGCGGCAGCCTGGGCGGTCATCATGTTGGCTACGTTGACGCAGGCGATGATGAGGACGAGAGCGACCATGAGACCGAGGGCACCGAGGAACCGGCGATATTCCTTCTGAAGGTCGGAGATGCCGGCGCCGGCGGGATTGAAGACGAGGGTCTGATTGAGATAGCGGTCGATGGACGCCCTGGTCTCGCCGCGGTAGCAGGTGGAACAGGCGCTTCCAAAGGCATGGTTGACGGCGGAGAGGTGCTGCCGGATGGGCTCGAGGGCGGTGGCAGGGTTGACGCCGGGTTTCAACATCAGGAAGATGCGGTGCCAGTCCGCCCTGTCCTCGGTGGCCATGGCGTTCATGCTGAGGGGCAGAAAGATGTCGGTGACCGTTCCCTTTTCGGTTCCAGTGAAGTCGCGCGGGCCTACGCCGATGATTTCGAAGGTCTGGTCGCCGATGTGGAGCGAGCGGCCGAGGACGCGGGGATCGCGGCCGAAGCGGTGGTTCCAATAGTCCCAGGAGAGGACCGCATAGGGACCGGCACCGGGCCCGCGGTCGTCGGCGGGGATGAACAGGCGGCCGAGCGCGGGCTCAAGGCCGAAGAGCGAGAACATGTTGCCGGAGACATAAACGACGTGGGTTTTCTCCATGTCGTCATCGGTAGCCCAGGTGATGTCGGTGCGGTCGGCCTCGCTGATCGCGATGAGGTCGGCCTGGTCCTGGACGGCATCGCGCATGAGCTTGAAGTCCGGCGTGGCCCAGTAGCCGTCCTCGACTGGGTCTGCCGTACAGGCCGATCATCTTGCGGGAGAGGACGTAGAGCTTGCTGGAGTTGGAGATGGGCAGCGGGCGCCAGAGCAGGGCATCGATAAGACGGAAGGCGGCGACACAGGAGCCGATGCCGAGAGCGAGGGAAAGCACAGCGGCCGCGGATGTGATCTTGTTGCGGCAGAGCTGGCGCCAGCCGAAACGCACATCGGCGAGAAGCGACTCAAGCCATCCGGCAACGCGGATGCTGTGGCTGGTCTCGCGCTGGCGCAGGATCGAACCGAAGGTGCGGCGGGCTTCGCCGGGATCGCGGCCCGACGCAATGGCTTCTTCGATGTGCAACTGCAGCTCTTCCTCGATCTCGCGATTCAAGCGCTCACCGCGCACGGCATTGGAGATTCGCGACCACAACGACATGTCATGCCTCCCGGAGAACGCGATTGATGGCCACGCTGACGGACTGCCAGCGCGACTCTTCGGCGCCCAGCTGTTGTTTGCCGGCGGCGGTCAGTTCGTAGATGCGGGCGCGGCGGCCGGTGTCTTTCCTGACCCACTCGGCGCGAATCCAGCCCGCTTCCTCCATCCGATACAGCGCCGGGTAGAGCGAGCCTTCCTCTGCGCGCAGCACTTCGCCGGATGTATTGGCGATGGCAGCCATGATGGCGTACCCGTGAAGGCGCGGGCGCCGCGACAATATCTTGAGCACGAGCAAATCGAGGGAACCCTGGAGGGCATCGGTCCTGGCCATATATAGATGTCTTTATATAGATGTCTTAGTATAAAGTCAAGACGCGCTCAGACTCCGGTTCCGGCCGAGGTCGTTGACCGCATGATTTCGAAGCTTCAGGTGTGTGCGATTGCGACAGAAAACAGTCGCAAGGATGGGGCAACGAAGATGGCAGATCAACAAGCGGTGAAGAGACCAGGTGGCAACCGGTCAGGCGCCTGAAACCAGCACCGAGCGTCCCAGTTCCAGCAGGGCGCCGGTCACGCGTTCGGATTCGTGGCGGACGAAGCTGCCTTCGCTGGAGAAATTGCCGGCGATGCAGCGGACGCCCATGGCCTCGATGCGCTCGATATCGGCGGCGATCGGCGTGGCGCTCTCGGCCGCATAACGGGCCAGCGTTGCGGGTGAAAACGGCGCCGTGTTCACGAGGGCGTAATCGAAGACCGGGGCGCCGGTGTGGTCGTAGATTCGCTGGATGTGGTCTGCGGCGCTGAGCCCCAGGCTCTCGTTGGCCTGGGTCATCAGGTTGCAGACGTACACGCGCAGTCCGGGCGCATGTTCCAAGGCTGCCGGCATGCCCTGCACCAGCAGGTTGGTGATGAGCGAAGTGTAGAGCGACCCGGGGCCGACGGTGATCAGATCGGCGCGGCCAATGGCCTCGACCGTCTCCGGGAGCGCCGGGGCGTCGGGAGGGTCGAGCATCAGTTCTTCGATATGGAGTTTGCTGGCGGTGATGTTGGTTTCGCCGCGCACCAGAGAACCGTCATCCATGCGGGCGACGAGGGTGGCGTTGGCCATGGTGGCGGGATAGATCTTGCCTCGCGTGGCCAGGACCTTCGACGCCAACTGGATGGCGAGGCCAAAATCGCCGGTGATTTCGGTCAGAGCGGTCACGAACAGGTTGCCGAAGTTATGGCCCTTGAGTCCCTCGCCGGCGCGGAAGCGATGGGCGAAGAGCCTGGCCAGCAGGTCGCCTTCCTGGCTGAGCGCGACCATGCAGTTGCGCAGGTCGCCGGGGGCGAGCATGTTGAAGTCCTTGCGCAGGCGGCCGGAGGATCCGCCGTCATCGGTGACCGTGACCACCGCGGCGAGGTCGCTGATCTGGCCCGAAACCCCCGCGGGCCGGCCGGGAGTGATGACGTGCCCGGCCAGCCCGCGCAGAAGCGTGGAAAGCCCGGTGCCGCCGCCGATGGCCACTACCCGCAATGGCCGCATCGTCGCGCGCGCCTCAAATTCTCGCATCGAGTTCAGAAGGGTCATTTTACGAGACAAGGCCTGGAGGGGCACCGTCGCCGGTCACATGTCCAAGGCCTGGGTGTCTTACGGGACTTCGGGGTAGAGCAACTCGGTAAACCGCGGATCGTCGACCATGCTCTGAAAGTCGTTATCGGAGCGCGCCTGGAGCCGGTTCTTCGAATTCAGCTCGATGGCCTGCGCCAGGTTGTCCAGGCAATCCTGCGGACGTCCGGTGATGGAATCCAGCACCGCCAGGCCGTAGAAAGCGTAGTCGGCCTTGGGATCGTCTCCGATGACTCCCTGGAACTGCTCGCGGGCTTCTTCATAGTACCCCTGGTTCAATTGGGAAATGGCATAGTCGTAGCGTTCCTCTGGGGTCTGGAACGTGAGATGGGCGCGTTCCAACTGGCGGTGGCAGGTGGCAATGTACATCCTGGTGCGTTCCAGAATTTCGGGAGGAGCCGACGGCAGCAACTTTTCCAATGCCGTCAGCGCCTTGTCGTACTTGCCCTGCTGCAACAGTTGGACCGCCGAGTTGTAGTGCTGGTAGGCCGGGCTCGAACTCAGATTGGCAGCTGGTTTTCCCGCTATAGTAGTAGTCTTTTTGCGGCCGGGAGCCGCGGATCTCGCATCTTCCATCTTGGATTTACCGGGAGCGGTTATCTCAACTCGCACTGTCAGTCCTCATAAGTTTCCCGCGCGGGCAGCCTGCGTTTGAGATTCCGTTCGCATGAGCCCTCTTTATACCCATAACCCCTTACTTCGTCAATGGGGCCGCGGCGCGTTGCCCGTGGATCAGGCCTGTGTGTCACTCTTTGACACACGGTAGATGGCGGGGTTCAAAGTGGGATCGTTGTACATCTTCAGTTGACGGTAGAGCTTGAATCGGCGAGTCCCGGCGAGGGTGTCGCGCCAGAGTGCGTCGAGGCAGTGGGCAAGGTCGGCGCGTTGTTCGAGGAGGATGGCGAGGCGGTCGCGATTGCGGTCCGCATGGCCCGGCGGGGCATTCACGCGTCCGGCCTCCTCGCGCGTGTGATAGATCTTGAGCGCGAGAATGGAAAGCCGATCGATGATGAGTCCGGGAGATTCGGACTGCAACTCCGCGTCGGGATTGGGCAGCTGATGCGCGGCCAGCCATTCGAGAAGAGCCCGGTCCAGATTTTCGGCAAGATCATTGCGGAGCTGGTTGGTGGTGTCGATGCGGCGCTTCACGTCCGCGAGGCCGGCATCGGTAGCGCCCGGGGTGCGTGCCTCGTCTTCGATGTGCCAGAGATCGAAGTTGGCGCGATGGTGGGCTGCAACCCGATTGAGAAAGTCAGTTGCGTGTGCAGGGTCGCCTTGCGTGTCTTCCCGATGCCATTGCGAGGTGAGGTGATCGTGAAGCTTCGTGATTTCGTCGGCTGAGAGCATGGAGGTTCATCCGGTCGCCACGGTCGCACGCGGGATTGCAGCCGGGCAACCACGGTTTCGTGCGGCGCGAGACGACTCCCACCAGCCAACATAGCAGGAAGCCGCGGGTCTAATGAATCTCCAGGGGTTCCATGAGCGCGTGAGCGGGCGCCTCGAATCCATTCGCCCAAAGACACGCGCCGGGGTCTGACCGGTGCAGGAACTTCTCCGCGAAAACCTGGGCGCTGACCGGGCGGCTGAAGAAGTATCCCTGGATCTCCTGGCAGCCGATCGATCGCAGAAGTTTCAACTGCTCCGCGGTTTCCACGCACTCGGCAATGACTTTCATCTTGAGAACCTTTGCCATGTTGACGATGGCCGCGGTCAGGGCCGCGTCGCGGGGGTCCACGAGGACGGAGCGGACAAACGACTGGTCGATTTTCAGCCGGGAAAACTGGAATTGCCGCAGGTAGCTGAGGCCGCAATATCCGATTCCGAAATCATCGATGGCGAGGCCCGGGCCCATTTCGCGTAATTGGCGTAACAGGACGATCATCATTTCGGGGTTTTCCATCAACTGGCTTTCCGTCATTTCCAGTTCGAGGTACCTGGGGTCCAGCCCGGTCTCGGCCAACACCTCATGAACGGTTCCGAGAAAGGATGGATGACGGAATTGAACGGCCGACACGTTGACGGCGATGATGAGAGAAGGCGCGCCCTCAAGCTGCCACTGCCTGGCTTGCGCGCAGGCTGACCTCAGGACCCATTCGCCGATACGGACGATCTCTCCGGTGGTTTCGGCGATGGGAATAAATCTGCCGGGCGGCACGTTGCCGAGTTGGGGATGGCGCCAGCGGAGTAAGGCTTCGGCTCCAACCACGTTGCCGGTCGCGATCTCCACCTGGGGCTGGAACTCGAGGTAGAACTGGTCTTCGGCCAGGGCGTGGCGAAGGGCGTTCTCCATGACCAGGCGTTCCACGGCCCTTTGGTTCATGTTGGCGGTGAAGAACTGCCAGCTGTTTCTGCCGTTTTCCTTGGCGGAATAGAGGGCCGCGTCGGCATTCTTGATGAGGGTCTCGGCGTCGAAGCCGTTTTCAGGGAACACGCTGATCCCAATGCTGCAGGTGTTGATCAGGCGGTGATGCTCGATGCAGATCTCGCCGGCGATGACCCTCTTGACGCGGTCCGCGGCGATACCCGCATCGCTCGAGTCTTTGATGCTGCGCAGGACAATGACAAACTCGTCGCCGCCCAGGCGAGCCACGATGTCCTCCTGGCGAGCCGTTTCTCTCAGCCGTTCTGCCACCGACTTCAAAACCAGGTCCCCGACCGAGTGTCCGAGGGAATCATTCACCACCTTGAAATGATCGAGGTCGATAAAGAGGAGGCCGGTTTTCTCTCCGTGCCGCCCCGCTTCGGCGAGCAAGTCGGCGAGCCGTTCCAGAAGAAAACTACGATTGGGCAAACCGGTGAGCGCGTCGTGGTAGGCGAGGAAACGGAGTTGTTCTTCGCTCTCCTGGAGTTTTGCTTCCGCGTGCTGTCGCTTGAGAGTTTCGGCCCGTTCCCGCAGGGCACGGCGCACGGCCGAAGCCAGACGCACCAGGTTCTGCTTCAGGACGTAGTCGGTCGCTCCATGTTTCAGGCTTTCGACGGCGTTCTCCTCGCCCATGGTTCCGGTCACGAAGATGAAGGGGGTTGCGGGACAGACCTGTTTTGCCGCCTCAAGCGCAGAGAGACCATCGAAGGCCGGCAACGCAAAATCGGAGAGAATCACGTGCCAGCTCTGGTTCTGCACGTAGTCGTCGAACTCGGCTCGAGTGCGAGCGACGCTGATTTGGCAGTTCAGGCCGGAGTCTCGGAGCAACTCCCGCACCAGCTCCGTATCCAGGGCATTGTCTTCGAGATGGAGCACCCGGATGAGGCCGGATTCTTTAAGCGCGGACTGCATCGTGTGTGGCATTGCCGGCTCCTCTAGGAACGTCCAGTGCCGGCGGTTCGTTGACGACCGCCCAATACTTTCCCAGCGCCGTGACCGCTTCAAAGAATTCAGCAAAATCAACCGGCTTCACGACGTAGCCATTGGCGCCGAGTTCATAACAGGCCTTCAGATCCGGACCCTCGCGCGACGAGGTCAGCATCACCACGGGAACGTGCTTGAGTGCGGGGTTGGACTTGATCGCGCGCAGCACTTCAATCCCGCTGACCTTGGGCATTTTGATATCGAGCAGCATGACCGCCGGGAAATTCTGGTCGGTTCCGCTCGAATGCTCGCCCAGATAGGCGAGCGCCTCGCTGCCATCGCGCAGCACAATGACGCGATTGGCAAGATGGCTGTCCTCGAGCGCCGCGAGGGTGAGTTCAATGCCTTTGGCGCTGTCTTCAACCAGCAATATGGGTTTCAGTGAGTTCATTCTTTACTCCGTTGTGAATGTCTTGCTGGGGGAGGGAAAAATAGAATGCGGCTCCCTTGCCGACTTCGCCTTCGGCCCACACGGCGCCGCCGTGGCGCTCCACGATGCGGCGCACGTTGGCCAGTCCGATCCCGGTTCCTTCGAATTCGTCTTCCCCGTGAAGGCGCTGGAAGACCTGGAAAAGCTTGTCGTAGTACTGCATGTCGAACCCGGCGCCGTTGTCCTTGACAAAGATCACCAGTGAGCCGTCCGGGGCAGGCGTAGTTCCAATCGAGATCTCCGCCGAAGCACACTTGCGGGTGAACTTCAGTGCGTTGGCAATCAGGTTTTCGAGCACCTGGCGGAGCATCGCCTTGTCCGCCTGCACCGGAGGGAGATCGCTGATTCGCCAGGCAATCTGGCGTCCACGCGACTCCGGTTCCAGTTCGTTGCGGATTTCCCTGATGATGACGTTCAGGTCTGCCTCGGACTTGTGGAGTTCACTGCGCCCCAGGCGTGAGAACTGGAGAAGGTCGTCGATCAACCGGCCCATTCGCTGCGAAGCTTCGAGAGTGCAATCGATGTAATGCCTGGCGCGGGCATCGAGTGAATCGTAGGTGCGCTTCGACAAGAGGGTCAGAAAGCCGTCGAGATGACGCAGGGGCGCGCGCAGGTCGTGCGAGACCGAGTAGGCAAACCCCTCCAGTTCCTTCGAACTGTGGGTCAACTCGTTGTTCGCGCGCGTGGAGTCTGCCATGGCACGGGCCAGCTTGACGCCGCTGTATCCGAGCTGGGAGAGGACGCCTGCGAGCCGCGAGTACATTTTCATCGCGGCCGTCATTCTTGCGCGGCTGATGCGCGGTACACGATCGAGGGCGGCCAGGTATATCGATTCGTCGAATCCGTAGGTCCTTGCCTGGGCGGCAAAATGACTGGTGTCGACGGCTTCATTTTCGAACAGGAATTGGCCCGAGAACAGGTTTCCGATATGGCGATCGCCGAGCATCAGCGGAGTGACCACATCCCACATGTTGTTCTTGCACTTGTAGAGCTTGAATTCTCCGGGTTTTACCCCGGTGGTCAGCCGGCAATCGCTTTCCAGGCAGTTCTTGCACGCCTCGGGATGCACGCGGTGAAACCTGGTACAGATGTCCTGCCAGCCCGCGCCGATCAACACCTTGCCGTCGAGATCGATAATCGCGACGGGAATGCCGGTGAACGACCACAAATCGTCCATGAGAGGCTGAACCAGTTCGACGTCAAGAACATCGTGCAGTTCGAGACTGGCCACGTCGCCTTCCGGGGACAGGATGTTGTCCAGCTTTTGGCGCACCTGGCGCTCGCTTTCAAGGAGCTGCGCGGTGCGCTCCTCTACGCGCTGTTCGAGGTGCCGGTTCAGTTCCCGTATTTGCGTTTCCGCCTGCTTCAGGTCGTCGATGTCGGTGCAGGTGCCGAACCACTCGAGAACGCTTCCTGCGGCGTCTCGCTGGGGTACGCCCTTGATCAGGAACCAGCGATATTTTCCGTTCGCAGCCCGCAGGCGGCAATCGATCCGGTAGTTTTCGCCGGTGGAGACAGCATGATTCCAGGCGTTCCGGGCTGCCGTCGCGTCGTCAGGGTGGAAGGGCGTGTCCCAGCCTCGTCCGTAGCTTTGTTGGAGGGTCAGGCCGGTGTAGTTTGCCCATTGCTGATTGAAGTAGACGGCGAGGCCGTCAGGGGTGCATTTCCAGATCATCTGCGGAACCAGTTCGGCCAGGGTCCGGAATGCTTTTTCACTCTCATCGAGCGCCTTCTCGGCCCGCCTGTGATCGGTAATGTCGCGCGAGATTGCGGAACAGCCGCAAATCTCTCCGACTGCATTCCGGACGGGAGAAATGCTGACGAATGCGTCAAAGCGGGATCCGTCCTGGCGCACCCGGACGGTCTCGTGATGCTCTACCCGGCCGCCGTTTCGGATCTGCTCCAGGAAAGCTTGCTGTTCCTCATGAAGCTCTGGCGGGCTCAACATGAGCACCGACTTGCCGATGGCCTCGATGGCGGAATAACCGTAGAGGCGCTCCGCGCCGCTGTTCCAGGTGAGGATGATGCCGTCGAGGGATTGACTCAGGATGGCGTCTTCGGACGAATCGATGATGGCGGCCAGGCGCAGATCGACGTTGTCGATGGAATGCGCGGTCCAAACGGTGATCAAGACGAGGGAGGCGCTGTAGAGGACCACCATGGCGACGATGCCCGCAGCCGGCGCGAGCAGACCGGTGGTTGTCGCCTCGAGATAAATCCAGCCGGTCAGCAGTGGCAGAAGAATTGCGGCAGGGACCAGCCGCCGGAGGATTCCTCCGCCCGCGGTCCGGTTGAACATGGGGGCAAGCGGGCCGCGCGGATTGGGGACCAGGAGCATGCCCATCGACAACAGGAAAAAGGCGGTGGCGGTGTGGAGAGCGGCGCCCTCCCCCTTGTTTGGCCGGAAAACCAGGTTGAGGATCGTAACCTGGGCAGTGAGGTTGGCAAGGAAGGCCGCCACCGGGGCTATCCATGAGAATGGCCGGCGTGCGGCGTTGAAAATGAGGAAAAGACCCGCGAAGGAAAAGAAAGTCGCGGATTGTGGGACCATCCGCGGCAAGTCCGGATGCCAGGGAAGGTCATTCCAGAAGAGCTGGTCGATATGGAGATTCCAGCCCAGGACAGATTCGAACAGGGACATGGCGCCAACGGCCAGGACGAACAATCCGAGGGCGGCCGATACGACCGTCCGCCCTTTGGCGGTGGCGTTTGCCATGAGCCAGAGCCCGCATCCCGAAGCGATCAGGCACAGGGCGGTGTTGAACTTCATGACGTTGAAATCGGGGCGCACGCGAACCAGAATTTCGATCCCCAGCATCCAGCCGGCCACGACCATCATTCCGGTGCCGGCGCTGAGGATGGCGAGCAAGCCGGCGAGGGCGCGATACGCAGGCTCCAAGGGGAGTGGAACGCGTATGCCGTTTCTCGTTGTAGGTGCGGTCATACGGATACCCCCCTTCCTGCCAGCCACCGGAAACGGACTAACCTATGCGGAGAGCCGAGGACGGCGCGCGGGTGACCGGTGGAAACAATCAATAAGTTTTTCCTGAATGATGACCAAAGTCATCAGCCTGTCCCAGTAAGCGGAGGGGGATCGGCCGGCGGAGCAGTACTTCAGGGATCGTTACCCGGAGTATCGTCCAGGGTGTATCGCAACGATGTGATTGTCGTCACTGCTTTTGATCTCTGTATTTTCGTGCCGTAGATTACGCTGCTGCAATGCTGCGCGACGTGTTGTAAGGCGCTGGTTTTGGCAGCGCGCCAGGTGTCGATTCATTGGAGAAGGGTTCAAAAATTGCGCGGTAAATTCGTCTCAAGTTTGCTGATGAGACGAAATCCCAGTCCTCCCATTGGCGAGCCTGCCGTGTGATAGAACTATCCTCACTTCGAAAGGAATCGCGAGGGGATTGATGGCCGACACGCGAGAGCGCATTCTCTGCATCTCCAGTTACGAAAAAGGTCAGGACTTCCTGCGAGCCTGCGCCGAATCGGGCGTGAAGACCACGCTGCTAACGGTGGACAAGCTGCGCAACGCGAACTGGCCGCGCGAGGCCCTCGAAGACCTGGCTACGATGCCTGAGAACCTCCCCTGCGCGCAGATTCTCAATACCGTCTCGTGGATGGCGCGGGGGCGGCGCTTCGACCGGGTGGTGGCGCTGGACGAATTTGACCTGGAGACGGCAGCGCTGATTCGCGAGCACATGCGGCTGGCGGGTATGGGCGTGAGCGCCACCGCGTTCTACCGCGACAAACTGGCCATGCGCAGCGCCGCGCGGGAGAAGGGGTTTCGCGTTCCGGACTTTTGCCGGGTGATCAACTACGACGAACTGCGCGGATACATGGACAGCGTTCCCGGCCCGTGGCTGCTGAAGCCGCGCACCTCGGCGTCGGCGCTGGGCATCCGCAAGATCGAGGAGCCGGAACAACTCTGGCGCACCCTCGATGAGTTGGGCGACCGGCAGAGCCACTTTGTGCTGGAGCGCTTCGTTCCGGGCGAGATCTTCCACGTGGACTCGGTGGTGAGCGAACGCAAGGTGGTGTTCGCGGCGGTTCACAAGTATGGCCGCCCACCCATGCAAGTCATGCATGAAGGGGGCGTGTTCACCACGCGCACGGTGGATCGCGCCAGCCGCGACTGGAATGAGCTGACCGCTTTCAACGACAAGCTGGCGCCCGGACTCGGCCTCGAGGGCGGCGTGACCCATGCCGAGTACATCAAAGCACACGGCGACGGCAAACTCTATTTCCTCGAGATCGCGGCGCGGGTGGGCGGCGCTTTCATTTCCGACCTGGTGCAGGCTGCCACCGGGTTGAACCTGTGGCGCGAATGGGCTCGTATTGAAGTCGCCAACCTGCGCGGCGAGTCGTACACCCTGCCCGCGGTGAGGGAAGATTACGCCGGAAGCGTGTTGTGTCTCTCCCACACCGCCGAGCCCGACACCAGCGCCTTCGATGCCCCGGAGATCGTGCAGCGGATGAAGAAGCACCACCACGCGGGTTTGATTGTCCGTTCGACCGAGCCTGCCCGGGTTGCCGAACTGCTGGAGTCCTACTCCGGGCAGTTTGCGCAGATGTTCCTGGCCAGCATGCCACCGCCGGAGCGGCCCACCGCGTGAGGGCGCCGTCGTGCTGGGACGGCGGAGAGTCCCAGTGTGCGCGCACGGTGCCCGGCGGGGCGCATTTATTCTGGCAAAGGCGAGAGTGGCGGCGGGCGCTGATTCCGTACCCCTCAATTCCTCAAGGAGAAGCGATGAATCTTATCCAGGAACCCGACGCCGTGGACTTCCCAGCGACGCATTACGTCTTTGTGGAGAAGATCGGACCCTTTCAGAACACCGCGGGTCAGGCCTGGCAGAGCGCTCATACGTTTGTGCCGGAGCTCACCAAGAAAAATCAAATCACGGGCTACATGAGTCTCTACAAGACCGGCCCGAAAGTCTATCGCGCCGGCTTCGCGCTCTCGGCACCGCCCGTCGATCTGCCCCAGGGTCTGGCCTATGAAGAGTTTGAAGGCGGAAGGTATGTACGGTTTGTGGTCACGGGGCCCTACACGGATTTGCCCGCGGCCTCAGGCCAGGTGTGGGGTAGTGTGGCCGAGAAGAAGATCTCCCTGCGGGACGACTTCGCAATCGAGAACTACATGAATGATCCCCGCGTTACGCCCGAGGATCAGCTCATCACGCATATTCTCCTCCCGACTGGCTGAGAATCGGGATTGCGCTTAATCCGAAATGGCAACCACGGAGGCGATCCATGTCGACAGGACGCGGTCAAGGTGTAGAAATGGGCGAGCCGCGGTACGACGCCGGAGTCTCAGCGGCGAAGTGGCAGGTCTGGACCGGGCGAGGGCTCACCGCGCTCGCCGTTCTTTTTCTGCTGTTCGACGCGGCGGGAAAGTTCATGATGCCTGCGCCGGTGGTCCAGGCCTTTGCGCGATTGGGGTTTCCGATCAACCTGAGCGCGACGGTTGGGGTGCTGCTCACACTGAGCACACTCCTCTATGCGATTCCGCGCACCGCGGTGCTGGGTGCGGTGCTGCTGACGGGCTACCTGGGGGGAGCGGTTGCCATTCAGTTGCGCACCGGAAGCAGGTTATTTGAGATGGTGTTCCCGGTCCTTTTTGGCATTGTGATCTGGGCCGGGATCTATCTGCGCGAGAGGCGGCTGCGCCAGGTGTTTCCGATTCGCTGAAAAATTCACGCGAGCGGTAAGGTGCGGCGGGCCTGGGAGTGGTGAGCAGAACGGAGCAGGGCGTAACGGGTGGGGGGAGGAAATGCGCGGATGAGGATGTGGTGAGCCCGGAGCGGCTCGAACGCTCGACCCACGCCTTGAAAGGGCATTTTTGGGTGATTTTGCACTGAGGCGCATTCGGATGCATGAATCTGATAATCGCCAATAGTCATGCGGGTTTTAGCGACATAATTTAGGGGCGAATCGTCGCATAGGCTGGCACGATTAACTTGAGTTCGAGTATCGCATTCGTATCGAAGCCGGCCGGGACCGTATCACAATTGCCGGCGACGGGAAGCTCGTTCGGAAGAGTTTCGGGCGCGGTTCACTGGGACGGGCTGACGCGGTCGCGTGGGTCGAGAACGCAAGGACGATCAAGCGCACTGGAGAAGGCGTGCTCCCGGCTACGGCCAAGCGGCCGGTCCTCACGACTGCGGAGGTCGCCGTTCTCGGGGACGCGGATGCCATTATGGTCAAATGCTGAAACTGGCATTGAGGAACGAGCCCAGGGCGGCATCGCAGAGAATCTCTCAGCACCCTATCCCGTTCTGAGGGCGACCGCGGCACAACGAAAGTGCCGGCCTTGCCCCTCGAATTGCCGAAGAACCAATCTTCCACTGGCGCTTACAAATCCTCATTGTCGTTTCCGATGACGACGCGCAAGGATCGACGCACCGAGCCCAATGAGAATGAGTGATAATGTGCCCGGCTCCGGAATTACCGGTGGCTGGGGAGGCTCGGGAGGTGGTCCGGGAGGTGGTCCGGGCTCGCCGCCCAATGGCACAAATATCGGCGGTATTGAAAAGATTGGTTCCGGTCCGTCGTAGGTCGGCGGCGCCAGTTTTGGGGACTGAACCACGGGAGTTTCCCCGGGGAGTTCTCGGGAGATCACGGAGAACAGTTCCGGCTCGGATGGAACAAGATACGCCACTGGCGGTTCTTGGTCGGGCGGCAGGACAGTAGCTGGCATGGTTGGCGGCACGACGGCCGCGACTTGGTTCCCGCACGCGCAGAGATACATATGACTTCGCCCGTCGGCGAATACTCTTGTGCCCGCAGGAATAAGGATCTTCTTGCCAGTCCAGTGAATCAACTGTCCTTTTTCCATCTTCCAGTAGGCCACATAGCGGTGCAGCGGAAGCGATGTCTTTACAAGAGAGAACTCTTCCGGGTTGACGCCCAAAAAAATCGATCCCCAGAAGGAGTCACGTAAGAGTGCTTCCCATTTCTTTCGGGATGCGCTTTCCTCATCAGGAGCGTTGCTGGGGACGCAAATTCCACCACGAACCACCGCGTATGGGTTCACCGGGGGAACCCTCGGCGGCCCCGACCGCAGCATAGGCGTCATCCGGAAGGACGCAAACGTTCCGGAATCGGCGACGCCCGAAGGCGCCGCGGCGTGGGAGGAAGGCAGGGTTCCTGAGTCGGCCAGGAGGCCACGCGCAGCAGCGTAGGTGGACGTCAACGTTTCAAAGTTGGAAACGCCAGCGGGAGCAGCGATGCGTGGCCGGTTCGTTAACCTATACACGAAGAAGGAAACCCCGGCAATCGCAAGCAGAATGGCCATGAAAGCGGAGACTCGTTTGTTTCTCATTTGCTCACCTGTATCGTGGAAGCCACCTGAGATTCCGCCATTCAACTGGTTATCGGGGCCAATAGAAAACGAGACCCTTTTACTAGAACTTTAAGCACGTACCGTGCCAAAACAGCCACATCCAGGAAGTCGGCAAGCACGCAACTTGATTGTGGTGAGGAGCTTTCGTGCCAGACTCATCCGCGCGATCTCCGTCCTATTGTGGGTTGGTCTCCGCATATCGATCATGAGGAAAAGTCATGTAGCATCCTGCAGCTTCTTGGACCGCCTACTGTCAAAACGGAACAAAACTTCCCAATCGATGTGAAACCATTTGCACATTCCTTCATTTTGCGGGTCCTCGGCGTAACGAGACACGGTAGTCCGCGTCCCTCTGTCCCTTTGACCGCGAGAAAACCCCAAGGGTTCTTGGACATTTCGATCTTGTAGCTCCCCGCGACAAACTGCGACCTGGAATACATTCAAAACCTTGATTGGATGTGCACGTGCATGATGTGGTTCCAGGCAAAACAGGGGCACACTGACTCTCCAGTCCGGTCTCGTGCTTAGGTTGTGAGTTGCCTCGGTGCCAACGTGATGCGTATACGGCGCTGCTTCGTTGAGGCTAACGGTAAATCGGTGATATGAGCACACACATCAGATTCGCTTGGGCAATTCAAGGTGGAGCGGACAGCATGAAACGGCCGATCGCGTACTCACAGACTATCGAGCGACGAACGAGCAACCGGCGCCGATTGAGTGTTCCCGTTTTTTTCTTCTGGAATCCGCAATGCGGTCCGCCACAAAGCGGCGAAGGCTTTACGCGTGACGTCACGGCGGCCGGAGTATATATCATTGCCGACCAGACGCCAGCGATCGGGGAACTTGTCCAAATGGATATCTTGCTTCCCAATCCGGTACCGGGCGGGTCGGAGATGCATTTGACCGGTAAGGGCGTCGTGCTCAGAGTCGAGCCAGACAGGAGCAGAATCGGCGACGACTCTAACTGTGGGTTTGCGGTATCGGTGCGCTTCCACCCCGAACTATCGAAATCGGTCCGATCGTATCTCAGAGGTTCGGGGGCCAGTTGTCTAACCTATGATCAGGGGGTCCCATGAAAGCTCAGCACCAAAATGTGCTTCGATCAATTTCTCTGCTGTTTCTTATGCCAGGGCTTGCAGGACTCATTGTTTCGGCCATGATTTCTGTTCGCTACCTGGAACGTCTGCCCACGATGCCCGATCCAGCCGAGTTGCGCATGACGCCACGGAACATTCACGGAACAGTGGTGTACCAGACGACGGATGAGGACCTGAGGCTCACGATAATGGAAGACACGTCAGTGAGTGTCTTTTTGGTTGGACTTGGACTGGGTCTTGTTTACTTGCGCATATGGGGCACCTCAAACGCGATCAATGCCAACGAGGACGAATACGATGTTCAAAGGCCGTAGGCGGTTTGTGTGGCTGGCCGGAGCTTTGTTTAGGCCTGCACCGGGCTTTATTTCGGAACCACGAAGTTCGATGTGCGTTGCAAATGAGAAGACATCTTCCGCAATGTAAAAAACTTTGCACATCGCATTCCCTCGATAAGCCGCATATAGGTTGAAATTGATAGATCGCGATCGGTCATCGAATTGCTAGTTACCTGCCCCTTGTCCAAACACAAATCAGACAGAATCATCGTGGGGATTTGTCGAGAGTCTCGTTCATAGTAACGCGGACAGCCAGAGATGACGAGGCTTCTAACTTCAACCCCACGAGAAATCCAGTGTTCCTTGCGTCCGTCTGATCCATCATGACGGGATGGCTTCACCGTCCTTTGAAAGGAACGCCTGATGCTATCGCTCGTTTTATTTATCATGCTACATATCGTGAGAGTCTGTCCGTCCGCCCGTTATCACTCTGTCGGGCAGCAACCTGCCAAACCTCCTTTTGTACATTGCATCTGAGGATCATTCGGCCGAACATGGAGCCGGCCTTGAGCTTTTTGCCTTGGGCCCCATCTTTGCACTCCTCCACTCGGTCACACGGCCAAGGGACCGAGTGGGAGGCCAGCAGCTTTGTCAACTCTTGCTTTTGCGGAAGGCTGCCAGAGGATTGATCCTTGCATCCAGAATTGCACCGACCCAAACGATATCGACGGACAATCCTTTGCTCCCGGCTATCTCACCGCGCTGCTCATGTGGGAATCATCTATAGCATCGTAACTTATGTCTGGCCTGGCCACGGACGCAGACAAAACGCACAAGAAGGTCGGCGCCATCTGAGAAAGAGAGAAGCTAAATGGCATTACTGTTAGTGCTCGGCGCGCGGAACTATGCCGTCATAATCATAGCGGCGTTTGGAAGCGCGCAGTCCTATAGAAACAACGAGTATTGAAAGGAACGCCCGCGATGCCCATCGGCCCGGCGGAAGGGAATTGTGTTCGCCTTTATTACGCAGAACTCTGCATATGAAAGCTCTGGATACTTCCTAATGCTTCGAGAAAGCGAGATAACTGTTGGCATCTAGATTGCATTTTGACTGGATATCAAACATCGAAGCCTGGGATGGAGTGGCTCGGTGGGTTCGGTGGCGAAGCGGTCGAGGATAAAAACGCTGCTCCCATCGTGCATCCTGCAAGAGCATCAAATCTGACCCGAAAGCCGGCAATCGCATCATGGTAACGGAACTCATTATGGGGAACTCGGCAACAGCAAGCGAACGGAGAGAGAGGCAGCGTTTCAGCCTGAGCGTGCCCGTCACTCTTGAGACAGGCGAGAACGAGATCTCAGCCTATACGAGAGACTTGAGCAGCCGAGGATTGTATTGTTACGTTGCTTCAGCCGAAGGCTTTTCAATTGGTCAAACCATCGACTTGTTGGTTAAGTTGCCTCCGGAGATTACTCTCTCGACCTGCTCCTCAATACGCTGCCGTGGACGGCTGGTCCGGATGGAAAACGACTTGAGCCATTTGACCGGCATAGCCGCCGAGATTCTCCAATACTCGATTCTCAGCGAGGCGGCGACCCGCGTTTAGAGCTTGCGTATACCGAGGACGCGATGGTCCGCAAGCCAGCTTTTCACCACGTATACGAGCTTGTTGTTGCTGTATGGATCGGTCGGAACAAGGAAGAACCCCGGGTCGACCAGATAGCGAATCGAGTTGTGTACGATTCCCTCCATCACCTCACCGTCGAGAAATTGGATTCTCATCCAAATCCCGTGAGCAATGGGTGCTTTGGAATGAAAGTTCAGTTCCTTGTGACCGGCGTCGCCCTCGAACCTGTTAACGTAAAAGACTGCTTTGACATCGCTGATGGCGATCTCTTCGATAAGATCTGAGTCAAGACCGCGAACTCGAAACGTTCGCGGCGAACTGTTTGCAGAGTTGCTTAGCAACTCCTCTAAGGTGTTCCAGTTCGGCGATTCCACGTACCCCTTGATCTGCTTGGTCCCGAACTGGATCACAACCTTTTCCAACTTTGGTGAATTGTCCTCAGTCATAGTCGGTCGAGCTTCTCCAATGAGCCCAGTCAGGCCGCGTGATAGATCCGCGACGCTCTACTTCACATAATAGCGAGTCGAGCGAAAGGACGGGAGCCCCGATTCGCGCCGCCGTGAATAAGAGGTTGAAGACAACGCTTGTTAACTTAAGGAAAAAAGACAATGGATAGTGTTACTCATCCAGGAGTGAGTTCGGTCACTCACTCCTGTTTATAGTCTTTCACCTCGCAGGATACTCGCAGGAAGCGACACACGGCTCGAGGACGCAGGCTCGGCTTGAACCGCTGTGACGGGAAATGAGAACTGAGACCTAGTTACCCATGATCCTCTCGTTCCAGACCGACAAAGCGGCTCGCAAACTGACCCGGCGATGCGAAGTCTACAGGTTGCTCACAGAATGCAAACCGTAATGCTTCTGGGGCGGCATGAGATTGTACTGTTTGATCTTGTACAGTAAAGCCTTGTAGCTGATCTGGAGGTCGTTCGCCGCTGCCTTGCGGTTCCAGCCGGTGTCCTCCAACGTTTGTGCGATCGCAACGGATTCGGCGTCGCCCTTCAGGTTCCGCACGAGGTGCTTCAGGCCTCCGCTTCCGGCTTTGTCGTCGCCATTCAGACCGGACAATCGAGCACTCTGCTGAACGTTCAAGTCGGAGATGATTGCGAACTCGTCGGCCAGAACGAGAAATCGCTTAACCACATTTTCCAGTTCACGAAGATTGCCAGGCCAGGAATAACGTGTCAGAGCGTGCAGGAGCGAGGGGGGAAAGGGCAGGGGATCGCACCCGAATTTCAACGCGGCTTTGAGCATGAAATGCTGCGACAGAACAGGAATCTCCTCGATGCGGTCGCGCAACGGAGGCATCCTCATGGTAAAACCATTCAGACGATAGTAGAGGTCTTCGCGAAACGTCTTTTGGGCTATTGCGGCCTTGATGTCGATGTTTGTGGCTGCGATCACGCGCACATCGACTTTGACACTAGCCCGGCTGCCCAGACGAGAGAAGCTGCCATCCTGGAGAACCTGCAACAGTTTCGCCTGCAACGCGGTCGGCATTTCCCCAATTTCATCTAGCAAGATAGTGCCGTGATCGCAAAGCTCAAACTTTCCCGGCTTAGACTTGACAGCCCCGGTAAAAGCGCCCTGCTCATAGCCAAAGAGTTCGCTTTCAAGCAGGTCGGCCGGCATCGCCGCGCAGTTCACCTTAAGGAAGTTGCGTTGGTTGCGGGGTGACAGCTTATGGATCAGCATGGCGGCGATTTCTTTACCGGTTCCGCTCTCTCCAAGTATGAGTACAGGAATATCCGCACGTGCGACGAGCCTGGATTGGGACTCGATGTCACGCATGAGTTTGCTCGCTCTTACAAACGACGCGTTCTCGTTCAGGGGTATTTCCTTGACGTCATCATCGAGCGGTTGACCATCCGTTTCCTTAAGGCACTGTTCAACGGCCAGATCGATGTCCGGCTTCGTAAAAGGCTTGAGGATCACATCGGCGGCGCCCATGCGACCCGCCATCACCACTTCCTTAAGTTCGGCCGAACAAGCGAAGAGGATGATCTTGAGCGAAGGCTTCCACGCATGAATCCTTGCCATGAGGCTCAGTGCAGTTTCCTCGCTGTTATCCCGGTCAATATTCCAGTCCATCAAAAGCAGGTTTGGAGTCGGGTGATTGTCCAGGCTGCGGGTCAATTCTCCGGGCTCGGAAAAAAGATCAACCGTGAAGCGGTCGGCGAGTAACTGGCGAACGTATTGGAGGATTGCCGGATCTGAGTCGAGAACTGCGATATGAAGGTGAGGCCTGCCTTGGATCTTCATTGGTGCTCCCACAGC
Source organism: uncultured Acidobacteriota bacterium (assembly GCA_963730805.1). Lineage (GTDB taxonomy): Bacteria > Acidobacteriota > Terriglobia > Terriglobales > Acidobacteriaceae > Telmatobacter. The sequence goes on from CAVSTL010000007.1 coordinate 828,188, forward strand.
GATCGTGCCATCGCTTATGCTGTGCGTGCTGGAACTTCGATTCTTCACAAGAAAATCCTGTTCCGTCTCGCGAAAGAGGGATGGAAGAATTGGTCAACGGGGGAGTTGATTATTTTCTTCCAGGGAAACCGAGCCCAAGAAATTGTCTCGCCCAATCAGAGTAGGTTTAGGAATTAATCCTAGCATGGAAAGTAGTAATTTGTTGCACACGTGCGCAACAGATTTCATACTCCTTGGAATAATCCAAAGTAAGTGATCTAAATAGGGACACTAGTCGCAGTATCTGCGGTATTCATCGTTCTACGTTTTCGGTATTCGTGGCTCGTGTTGCGTCGTATTGCGCTTTTGCGGTCATTTCGCGGGGGGCTAATGAGTAGGACAGTATGGCCCGAATGTTGCATACAAGAGGAAGGAGTTGGGTTGGTTGACTAATGGCTTTGGCGCATCCAAATTGTTTTGTCGACGTTCGAGAATTGCCACCGTACGATGTGATATTCGGACAGTCGTGTCCCATGCAGACGGTTCGCGGAAAGCTTGAACGGATTGCCAGGACGACCGTACCGGTTTTGCTGCAAGGGGAGAGTGGAACCGGAAAAGATGTTTTTGCGAAGTTGTTGCATACGCGCTCCAGTCGCCCGAGTCGCACCTGGGTTAAGGTGAATTGCCCGGCGCTTCCGCACTCTCTGATCGAGTCGGAGTTATTTGGATATGAGAGGGGAGCATTCACAGGTGCGTGTGCAACCAAGCGCGGTCGCGTCGAGCTTGCGCACCAGGGAACTTTGTTTCTGGATGAAGTCGGAAGCCTGGATTTGTCCGCCCAGGCCAAGCTTCTGCAAATCTTGCAGGATGGCACCTTTATGCGCGTCGGTGGACAGGAATCCAGACAAGTCGATGCACGCCTGGTCTGTGCGACGAATGGAAACCTGCAGCGACAGGCCGAGGCTGGGACCTTCCGCGCGGACTTGTTTTTCCGTATCAACGCGGTGACCATTGATCTGCCTCCACTGCGCCAGCGGACCGCGGACCTGCCAATCCTGATCGAATACTTTCTGGATCTCTATTCGGGTGCGTATCGGCTTGAGGCGAAGCCGCTTTCGCGCGCAATCACCGACATGATGGAGAGATACAACTGGCCTGGAAACATTCGACAATTGGAAAACATGATTCGCGGCTACGTCCTGGTCGGCGACGAGGACGCCCTGGCGGCGGAGCTGATTCCAGCTGCGACGGCCGGGGTGGGTCCCGAGATCGATCTGGCCAGTCCCATCTCGTTGAAGGAGTTTACCAAGGCGGCCACGCGAGATTTAGAAAGAGAGATTATTTTGAAAGTACTGCGGTCAAATGGGGGGAGCCGCCAGAAGACGGCCAAGTGGCTCAATATCAGCTACCGATCACTGCTTTACAAGCTGCGGGATTCGAACATTGGAGCACTTCCGGGCAGACTTCCAAGGCTGGCGCACTCCGAAAGGGTGCCAATCCGACCCGACCCGACGATAACGCAAACGACATAGAAAATAATTTGGACGGGGAGTTGCGCTCCCCACGTAGGAACGGCGATTGGGCCAGGACTCCCGCCTTGTGCCAAGCTTGCCAGTAGAGGCTCAGACTCGATCGTACGCGAGGAGACACCTCTGGCCTGGTCTGTCGTTCAGCCTAATTCTGAAAGAATCGGGTTGCCAAACCTTGAAGGGAGAACCGCCCCTCTCGAAAATCTCCTTGGCGCACACTCGATTTCGATCGGAGAGAGCGGGAGTTTGTAACCAAGCTTTGTGAGCCGTGTGACGAGTGCGCGAGCCGTGCGGGCTTTGTCGAGTCGGTCAAAGTAGTCTTCGCCAAGATCGCGATACGTCTGCTGTGTCTTTAGCATTTGATATGCCATGACGAGAATGGCGTGACCGACTGCGAAGATAGCTCGTTTTCTGCCTCGGCTTCTGGCCAACCGGAGGAATAGGGATCGAATGCGGTCGGTTCCAGCTTTTACTGCTTTGTAATCGTCACGGCCTTGCCACTCGATAGGCTACCCAAGAAATCTGCATTTCCTGAGAACCAGGCCGTTAACGTATGGCTGCCGACAGTCAAAGAGCCGAGAGAGAGGGTCGAGGTACCCGAAGCGGATACGTTAGCTGCTCCAAGCGGGTTGGATCCGTTGAGAAACGTCACGGTGCCTGTCGGTACACCCGATCCGGAACCTCTTACCGTCGCGGTCAACGAGATCGGTTTTCCATATACCACTGTCGAAGAGGAAGAAACCAGGGTTGTCGTTGTCGATTCAGGTGTAACACTAACTTTGACCACCGGAGAATTACTTGCAACGAAGTTACCACTTCCCGAGAACTTGGCTAAAAGACCAAGATTGCCGACCGGTAAGGATGTCGCGACAAGAGTCGCAGTTCCTGCGGTCGACAAGGTTGCTGTTCCCAGAGCGGTAGATCCATTGAAAAAAGTCACGGTGCCGGGCGGCACCGCCGACGTGCTGCCCTTCACGGTCGCAGTCAGGGAGAGCGACTTTCCATACACGACGGTGGCGGTGACGGAGAGAGTCGTAGTCGTTGGAGACATAACTTGTATCGGAGTTATTCCGGATCCCCATGGCGGATAGACCTCATCGCCGGAATAAACCGCCATGATGTAGTTGGGACCAGCGAGTAGTGTGGAAGGTTCCAATGTAGCTCTACCGAGATTATCGAGCGGAGCCGAACCCAGAGAGGTGTTTCCATTCAGGAACATGACGGCTCCGGTGGGTACCGATCTAGCGGTGTTTTCCACAGAGGCCACCATAGAAACCAATTGCCCGCTTAAAGCCGGATTTGGCGACACGTCCAAAACAACTTGTTCGCCCACAGGATTGGCTCCGAATTCAAGAGCTCCAATCGCCGGAGGATTTGGCCTCCGGGCGTCGTTATAATCGGCAATGACACCACCGATTTCGACGCCCTTTCCAAGGCTTGTGCTGTTCGCAACCGGGCTCATATCGCCATATCCATAGAGGTGCCACGTTTCGTCATTCAATTGCGGATCGCCGCAGACAGCATCTGTCTCGTTGTGGCCGATCGCAGGACAGGTCCAGTTGCTCTTTGGATGGTACGTTACGTTATGACCGAAAACCGATCCAGAATGAGCAAACAAGCCTGCAACGCTTAAATAGATCGGATTCGCGAATGAGCCGGAGCCGCCCTTGGGGTATCCGTGGTTTGCGTCATTCATAAATCCGACGAATACGTTGTTCTCATAAGCAATGGTCGACAGGCCGCTGCAGGTTCCATTGCAATCGATCTCGAGGCCGGTGGCATTGGCGGAGTACAGCGTATTGAACTGGAAATATGTTGGAAGAGAGTCTTGCACCTTAACCAAGACGGCTGTATCTGCAGCGCGACAAAAGTCGCTCAACCTGCTGTTATACCCAGTTGGCGTTCCCGGAATCGGCATCCGAAGAGCATTGCAGTTTCCGACTAGGAGATTATTTCTGGAGACAGAAGCCGCTCCGACCTTGAGTTGCTGCCCCATGTTTCCATATGCGAGCGAACTGGTGATGGTCAGCGATGATCCCCCGCCTTGTAGATGAAGCAGGTCAAATCCATCCTGGGTGTTATACGCTGCGACTGAATGGGACACATTCATATGCCAGGCCGGATTGCTGGTAATCGTCGCGGTCCCCATGCCATCGCCGTACCCTCCAGAGTTGTCGTCGGTACAATCCTGATAAGGCAGCGGATCCCGAAGGGGATACTCTTCTGCGCATCCGTTCCATAAGACTGAAAAGCGATTCAGGCTCAGGGACCCGGATCCCGTCGTCGCCGATCCATCATCCAGATTCCAGCCGCTTGAAGCGTTGCCCACTAGCGCAACCCGCTCCAAAACGACCTGATCACCGGTTGCGCCAAGCATGCCTGACACGCTCATTCCGTGGACACGCACATCCGTAATGGTGACGTTTGTCGTCTTGTTATTGGTCACGATGCCGTTCGTTGCGTAGTCGTCCAATGGATAATTTATGTGGCACTGGTGCGCCTGACCCGCTCTTCCGCAACTGGAGTGATCCGTGATGTTGAGGCACGCCAGATCGACGTAAGACGCTCCTTTTAGATTGAAGACCCCACCGACGCCATAACCCCCATTGATGCGGGCCTTGGCGCCATCCGATGAGCAATTCGCAAAGTTCGAGCCGAGTATTCTAGTATGCGTAGCGGCAGTTCCGTTGGGGGGGGCTGGAGAACCTGAGCCATACGGGTTGCCGGCAATGCCCAGAAAGTAATCGGTCGGCCCGCTATTTGGCCCGCTGAACCCCACGCGGCAGTCGTTCGGACAATCGACAATGTATGTATCGCCACCGGCGCCAACCCAGCCCCATGCAGGGAATACCTTACCCGTTGCGTAGCTGCCATCCGCCCACAAGTACCGTACGTCTCCAAATGCACACGCCTGGTTCACTCCTGTGCCTGGATAGGGAGCATTTGCCTGGCCGTTGCACTGGCCGGTCGGTCGGTTTGCTGAATAGCGCGTTCCGCCGTCCGGTCGCACATACCACGTCGTGGCGCAAAGCGGAACAGTGCAACACAGCAGACTGAAAAGAGTGAGGTATCTTGACAAGTACTTCCATTTGGAAACAGAAAATATAAGGGAGGTTGAACTTAGTCGCTGGGGAGCAGCCATGCGGAATTCGTCAAACTGCATCGCCGTTTTTTCCTTTCAGGGGACCACAATTAGTCATCGGCCGCACCGTCCCCCCTGCTAATTGCATGTGGGAGGAAATCGAACACTTAAGTAATTCGCGCCCTTTAGCTTCAAGCGTGCACCGGTTCTCATGTCGCACAACTTTGTGTGATTTTTCGTGAGGAGAGAAAGTGTTGATAAATTAACATGTTCCTAGTTAAATATTGGCGCGGGTGAGTGAGATTCGCCGGCGCCTGACTGGCAAATCTATTCTAGCTGATTCCGACAGACCTCAACCAGACATCTTGGGAGTGGACATCCACGGTTGTCGCCCACATCGGCATCCACACGTTACCCTCGCTCCGTCCGGTTCCATACAGCATTGCGGAGATTCAGCAATGCATGCCAGTGGTTGAGGCAAGTCCATGTAGCATACTTACATAGCCACCACAGGTTGAGTCCGACGCTCGTTGCAGGTCGTGCAGAGGATAACAGCGTCGAGACATATGTACACTGTAGAACAACTGCGAGTCCAAAGACGCTCCAACATGTAATGCCTGAACTTCGTCCGACGAACAGCAATCCAAGGGCTGTTCCCACCGTCAGCATGGTAACGGGAACTCGGCTGCGCATTATCAAATATGCGCAGGCCTCAAAACTGCGCCAGTCCTTCCGGCGAATTCCTTGGATAACTAACTGAGGCAAGAGCCGCAGAATCAGCGCATATGTCCCGCCAGACCATCGCTCTCGTTGTCCGCTGGCGTGTTGAACCTTTCCAGTCATAACGGACGTAGCGACAGTATCGGTAACAAAACGAACAGCTACGCCATGCCTCGATAACGCGATACCGTACTCGAGATCCTCGCAAATTGACCGGGCACGCCACGGAACGATTCCCAAGATTTTGCAACTCAAACAGAAACCCGTTCCGTGGAGCCCCTGATACAAGTCAAATATCGATCTCGGCCACGCAACATAATTTTCATACGCACGATTGGCGGCCCGGGCAGGCATGCTTATCCATGGAGGAGTCGTTGGCGGGAAAGTGAAGTCGGAGGCCGACTGTATGGCTAGGCATCCTAGGCGAAGCTCCCGGTTGAAGACCCGCAAGAGATTACTGGATACTTCAGTATCAGCGTCGACGACGACGATAGCGTCGAATGCCCGAATCTCGTCTCGATTAAGCGCCCACGCAAGAGCGTGCCCCTTTCCGCGTCTTTGAGGCTCGACTCGCACCCACGCCTCGCACCCTTCTTCTTCAGCCACAAGCGCCGTGTTGTCCGTGCAATTGTCCGCGATGACAGCGACTTGGAAGCGGCTTTGCGGATAATCGAGGCCACAAAGGCTGCGTAGCGTTGGACGAAGAAACTCCCCTTCGTTATATGCGGGAACCAAGAGCAAGATGAAGGCGCATTCTTCACATTTAGACGGCTCTACAATCTCCTTCGGCCTACGCCGAACAGCCATACTAACGACCGCAAGAAACACTGAGTGGGCGGAAAGCGAGAACAATACTATTACGAGAAGAAGCATATCTAGCCGACCTTGCTCGGCAATTTGTCTTCCAGACTCAACAACTGAATATTCATGTTCGACAGCAGAGAATGCGAGTGTGACCACCAGAGCCGCTCGTCATAGTGGTGATCTTTTGGAAGGCCGCGACAAACTCGCACCCTCGTATAGGCGCACGTATTCGGCAGTCATCCGCCCCGAGGAATACTCACACCTAATCAACTCTCTGGCCGCGGTTCCCAGCCGCTCTCGCCTTTCGCCATTGCGCAGCAAACCCAAAACCGCAGAAGCAAGCGCACCTGAGTCGCCAGGTGGCACGAGCACACCGGTGTGGTCATCTCGAACGACTTTCGGCACTTCCCCAACTGCAGTGGCAATCATCGGCAGCCCGCAGGCCATACCTTCCAGAATCGCCATCGGAAGCCCTTCCTGGCGTGAAGAAGACACCATGATATCGAATGAACCGTAAACGGCTGGCATATCCTCCCGTCGCCCCAACATCGATACGTTGGCGGCAATACCCAATGTGTCGATCAAGTTCTCGAGCTGTCTCCTGTCGGGACCCTCTCCGACTACAGTGAATTTTGTATTGGGTACTTCAGAAAGCACGCGCGCTGCCGCCTCGAGAAAAACATCGACTCCTTTCTCCCAGGCTAGCCTGCCCACCAGGCCGACAACAGGCCGGTTGCCGTTTCCGGTCTTTGACGATTCCCGTGCCGGTGCGAACGGTTCGGTATCGATTCCATTCCGAACGAAATCGATTCGGCGGGCGGGCACACCTGACTTTAGGAGTCGCTGCCGAACCTCATCCGACACGGCAATGACCCGTGTAAATCTCCTCAGCACGAGCCGGTCCAAAACACCGTAGAGGTAGACCGCCGTATCTGTGTCGTACCAGGTGTGACATGTCGAGATCAATGGAATCTCATGGTTCCTGAGCGCCATGTATGCGTAGACATCGGCTTTGTACCCATGACAATGGACAACCTCCGCCCCTGTCTCCGTGATGAGTTCGCGAACAGCTGAAATCGCCTTGCGGTCGAAGCGGCCAGCGCAACGTATAACGAAGGTTTCGATTCCTTGCCGGACCGCGCTTTCATGGAGGTCATGATTCTCATTGCCGGAGTTGGCGAAAACCGCAAGCAGGCACTGGTTCCCCGTCGAATTCAGCGTGCGAGCCAGGTTCAGGATCACCGACTCGGCGCCATACATACCGCTGCTGCTGATGACTTGCAGTATTTTCATGGGGACTCGTTCGTGTCCTCCTCGGATTCCGGTTCTTTTCGTGTCACGCTGGCCCACATTTTGCTGTAACACCAGTCTCCGAGGATGGTTCTTGCCGCCTCTTTCAACCGATATTGACCCTGCAAGTCGGCGAGTTCCGCGCTGTCGGGCTGAAACAGACTCTTAATCCAATCCCGCGAACGCCGGGAAGAGATATTGACGCGGCCAACCAGGAACTCAGACGCGGTGGTCTCAATCCTTGGTACGGAAGTGTAAACCTTCGTGTATCCAGCATCCTGACAAGCCGCCAGGACTCGCTTGTTGTACCTCCCGCCGGGCAGCGACATTGTCGCGATCGGTGTTCCGAGTTTGTCTTCCAGGAGGTTTTTGGATCCGTGTATTTCGCGGTCCAACTCCGTCTGAGAGCAATGCGTGAGTAGGGCATGCGACCAGCCGTGCGCACCAATGATGTGACCTGCATCACTCAGACACCGCACCTCGTGCCAACCCATGTAACCGGATTTTCTACCGGTCCATCCTGCGGTAATAAAAAACCGTGCCTGAAGCTCGTGGGATTGTAAGATCGGCAGGGCAATCTCGAAATGAGAAGAGTGTCCGTCATCGAAGGTGAACTCGGCCGACACACCGAACGTCTGAACTCGCCCCGCTCCATCAATCAGGTCAACATGAGTTTCAAAGGTCGCGGTTTCAATGGAGTAGGAGTATCTGTCCGGACCTGGGCGGAGTTCGTGATATAGGAGATGAAGACACGGCACCGCCGGAGTCCGATTGATCCCGGGAATTGATGCACCGAGCAATACTCAATCTCCCCGTTTAAGGCTATACTTGTTTTCTTAAGCTTAACACTGCAGCGCATTCAATGACGCGGAGGATCCGCAAGATGTCTCGCGCACCAGGCACTTTAGTCGAGAGGCACCGGAAACTCGAAATTGCAGATCTGGTAAGCATCATCATCCCCGCATATAATGCGGCCCCATACATCAAAGAAACGCTCGATTCCGTTTTCGCTCAGACCTATCCGCATTACCAGGTAATCGTAATAAACGACGGATCGCCGGACTCCCAGGAACTGGAACTGGTCTTGGCTCCGTATCGGGATCGCGTGATCTACATCACCCAGGAGAACCGCGGCCTCGCTGGCGCCCGTAACACGGGGCTCAGAAGTGCCACCGGAAAATATGTCTCCCTGCTCGATGCCGACGACATTTGGCTCCCCAATTACCTGACCGCGCAGATGCAGTTTATCCACGACCATCCTGAGTTCGATTTGGTCTATTGCAACGCCCGATTCTTCGGTGATTCCGTTTACGCGGGGAAAGATTTCATGTCGGTTTGTCCATCCACGGGGGAGGCGACTGCGAGGGCGATCATAGCGCGCCGATGCCACGTATTTGTTTCTGTCACAGCCAGAAGGGAGGTTCTTCTCCGCATCGGATTCGACGAGTCGCTTCGCTCCTGTGAGGATTTCGACTGCTGGCTGCGCTTCACCGCTGCAGGATTCAAAATCGGCTATCACCGGGAGATCCTGGTTCTGTACCGAAAGCATGAAACAAGTCTCTCGGCAAACCCCAAGTCCATGGCAACTTTCAACATACGAGTGCTGAGCAAAGCCATGTCGTGGTGGCCGGAGGACTCTGAGGAGGTAACCCTATTGCGCAGAGCCGCAGCGAAGAAGGTAGCCGAGTTAGAAGTAATCGAGGGGAAACTTGCTCTTCGGGATCGCGATTTTAACGCTGCACGCACTCATTTAGAGGCTGCGAACCACTACCTTCACAGCGTCAAGATATCAGTCGTGATCGCGTTTATCAGGCATGCTCCACTGCTGGTCAGGGCCACGTACAAGCTGCGCTGGGCTTTGTTCCCGGCTCATCGCACCATGTAGCGTATCTGGAAAGAGCCGAGGCGGACTTGACTGACTGGCTGTGGCAAACACTACGAGCCGACGTCTACCGTTACCGCGGCAGTGCGGACAAGCGCGCGTTTTTCTCGGCCTATCTACACGATCCGGGCTTTCGGTTTATTTACTATTTACGCAAAGTGCACTATTACGCGCAAAGGAAGAAGACCTGGGGAATTATTGGCTATATCTACAATCGATTTCTCTTGAATCACTATCGGTTTCGGTACGGGTTCGATATCTCTCCGACTACCAGCATCGGGGCGGGCTTGTACCTGGGGCACTTCGGAGGTGTCGTGATAAGTCCTTTTGCGACGATTGGCGCGAATGTAAACATTGCACAAGGCGTCACTATAGGAGCCGAGAGCCGCGGGCAACGGGTCGGCGCACCCACTATCGAGGATCGAGTATGGGTTGGGGCTCACGCAATCATTGTGGGTAAAGTTACAATCGGAACTGAGGCACTGATTGCACCAGGAGCGTTTGTAAATTTCGATGTTCCGGCAAGGGCAGTGGTCGTTGGAAATCCCGGCAAGGTGGTCGCGCATTCCGGTTCCGCGGGCTATATCAACCGAACGATTGGCATAGTCGAGACAGCGTTACCCAGCCCCCCAGAGTCTGCTCCCTCAGACAAAGTCAGTTGAGGGTTCTAGAAACCACGAGAATCAGTCTATAATCCCTTCATCATCCAAGAAAGACCGCACAAGAAAGACGGCAAAGGTGCAAAGGAGTTCTCCTTGCAATTGCGTGTATGGCACATTGCCCGGAGTGTTCTGTCGAATTGGCTCGCCACCGCGGCGACTCTGGCTGTCGGGTTCTTCCTGGCGCCGTTTGTGGTCCATCGGTTGGGAAATGTAGCCTATGGGGTTTGGATCCTGGCGATTTCCTCGGTCAACTACCTGAACCTCCTCGACCTCGGAATGCGCAGCTCTGTGCTGAGATTCGTCTCCAAAGGGCACAGCACGCAGGATCACCAGGGGGCTTCCGAAGCGCTTTCGGCCGCGTTCTGGGTTCGGCTGCAAATCAGCGCGTTGGTGTTGCTGCTCTGTGGAGGACTTGCCGCGGTCTTTCCATTGATTTTCAAAGTCCCTCCGGCATTGGGCTTCGAGGCGCGCGAAGCGGTTCTCATCATCGGGATCACGACTGCACTGACCATGTCGATCGGGGTCCTCGGGGGGGTTCTGTCCGCGCTGAACCGCTACGATCTACAGAGCTACGTGACGCTCACTCAATTGGCAATTCGAGTCATTGGCATAGTGGCGGTATTGTCGGCGGGACGGGGAATTGTCGCCATCGCGCTCTGCGAATTGCTCGCGGCTGTGGTCGGAAACGGATTGCTGGCGTACATCTCTCGCAGAATATACCCCCAACTGAAAATCCGTCTGACCAAGCCACGATGGGACGTTCTTCGCAAGATATGGTCCTACAGTTTCTACGCTTTTCTGTTAACGATAGCCGGGCAGTTGATCTACCAGACGGACAACCTGGTAGTGGGCGCGTTTGTTTCGGCGGCGGCGGTAACCTTCTACTCCATTGGCAACTCCTTGTGCCGTTATACGCAGCAACTCATCTACGCGATGACCATGACATTTACCCCCGCGGCGAGCACCTACGAATCGGCGGGCGATAAGGCCAGGATTCGAGGTCTCTATTACAACGGCACTCGCGCTGCCATGATGATTTCCCTGCCCATTGTGATTACCTTTCTGGTTCGCGGCAGGAATTTCATTGGGGTATGGATGGGCGCCCAGTATGGCCTGACGTCGGGGATCGTTTTGGCAATTTTGGCCACCGCGCTTCTGTTTTCTCTTTCGAACTCCACGGCAGCTGCAATCGCCTGGGGCGTTGAAAAGCACAAGACGGTCGCCATGTGGGCGGTTCCGGAGGCAATCGCCAATCTGACTCTCAGTGTCGTTTTGGCTCGGAAGATCGGAATCTATGGAGTGGCGATTGGGACCCTGGCGCCAAGCCTGGTCGTGCAGCTGATTCTGTGGCCGCGATATGTTTCCCGGCTGGTTGACGTTAGCTGGATTCAGGTCTACCGGAATGTGTGGGGGCCGGTCTATCTCTGCGCAGTTCCGTTCGCTGTCGCATCGTGTGCCGTCGAGAATCTCTACCCGGCGCGGAGCATGGGAATCTTTGTGCTACAGACGATTGCCCTGCTCCCAATTTTTGGCGCGACAGTCGGTCTGATGTTTCGCAACAGCATCAAGCGTCAGATTTTTCCCCGACTCACGTCGTATCGTCTCCGCGAAAAGATTGGGTAGCGCGTATATTACTTGCAGTGACCCGGCGGTGACGAAATCATGCGATGCACGGTTAAGTAAGCTGCGCGGCTCGATTCGACTTGACTCGCGGCAGACTTCAACAGAGGCGCTCGAAGGTGTTCAGCAGCTCGCCAGGCACCACAAATCATTCCCTTAAGGTTGTCGGATGGTAGCGGCTTCCGGAGATCGACGATGCTGCATCCACAACCAAATTGCTCCTCTAGACCACGAAACTTCTGTTCATAATACGCCGAATGCACGAGTGCAACTACGGGTATACCTTGCGCCAATGCAAACACTCCGGCATGGTAACTTGCCGTTACGACAACCCGGCAGGTTCCGATGACATGAATGACATCCTGCGGCTTAACTTCAGTTAACTTTGAGGTTATGCTTCGATCTTCGAGCAGTTCTCCGATAGGATGTGAGTCAGAGGTTTCATTAGACAAAGAAATCGGCACTGGAGTAAGGGATGATTGCAGAGCCTCAGCCGCGCTGCGTAGAGGCTGACGGAGCCCCGCTATCATCTCTTCGCCCATCGCGGAATAACTCGCAAAGCGTAAATTGATGCCAATCATCTCTCCCAAAGAACTGGGGCGAAGGGCATACGCAAGTTCGATGGCGTCATCGCCCGTAATGGCAATTTTATCGCTGGGCACGCCGAGAGACCTTAGGAGTTGAGGCCCAGCATGGCGCTCTCGCAATGCAATAAACGTGAGCTTCGGCAGAACTCTAGCCGCTCGCGCCCGCAGCGCGGGATCTGTGATTGGGCCGATGCCTTGCCCCATTGCCACGACTCGAACGCCTCTCATTATCGCGGCTTCCAACTCATCCAGAAGGGCGACCGCTGAATCGCTAAACGCATCGTTGATTAAACCCATGCCGCTTACAACCAATAGATCCACGCTCGACAATCGCTTGCAAAATCTGTAGGGGTCAGGACCTCTCCTTCCCAAGAGCTTTGCCTTGATTGCAACACCATGGCATATCATCCATGGGTATTGCAACCAAAGCCATCTCTCCAGATTTTGCGCATGGACGGATACATTCGCCGGGATCTTCATAAGAATCGCTCCTAGCAATGACCTGCCTGACAACCATGCACTGCGCTCTTCCTCGGGAATCGGATTGGTCAAGGGACAATAGTCCGGCAGCTTGTCTGGTCTAGAGGTCACTATTCCGATTTCTGCGTCGGGCCACAACTGTCGCAAGCGATCGACGGCTACTTGCATCATCGCGTTGTCGCCATGGTTATGAAGAGGGTAACTGCCGGATTCGACAACAACACGAAGAGGCATGGCATTCTGCTTTCAAAAGAGCGTCCCGAAAGAAAAAAGGGGTTCGGCGAATCGAATCTGCTTTATTGCGTTAACCCATACCTTCCAGGGCGGTCTTGGCATCCTTCGCAGAACTCGATTCGGGAGCCAGCGTGATCGCCTTCTTGAGGTGAATCACGGCACTGTTTTTGTCCGCCAGTTTGCTATACACCAATCCCAAGTGATACTGCATGGTGGGGTTGGTCGGTTCGGTCTTGACTGCCTCTTCCAATAGATCGCGAGCAAACACGTAGGTTCCCTTGCAGTAGTAGGCCCAAGCCAGGGTGTCGGCGGTACTGGGCGAATCCGGCATGGCCCGCCGCGCGGTTTGTGCAAGTGTCAGGGCGACATCCACATTTTCGCCGTTCTGCAGCATTCGATAGGCGAGGTTGTTAGCCGCAATAGGTTGTTGTGGCTGTATTTGCAGAGACTTCTTGTAGTAGGCCTCGGCTTTGCCCACATCTCCGCGCGATTCCTCGAGGGTTCCGAGAATCGCCATGGCGCCGGCATCGTTGGGATGCGTATTCTGCCACTGTTCCCAAGCGCCGATCGCGTTCGCCACTTGTCCGCGCTGCACCTTAATCTGTGCGAAGAGCATAACCGCTTCGCCATCGCCGGAATTCAGCTGGATGGCCTTTTGGGCTGTCGCGGCTGCCTGTTCCAGATTCTTGTTTTGGATCTGCAACTGCGCCAGGAGATCGTAGAAACCGCTATTCGACGGGCTCTTGACTATTTGCGCATTCAAGCGGGCAAAAGCCTTGTCTGGATGCTTCTGGAAAAGGTCATAACCGACGAGCAAGCGAAGAGCTTCGAAGGAGTTGGGATCGTACTGCAGGGCGTGTTCGAGCAGCGAGACGCCCTCCGGGAATCGCTTTTGCGTAAACCGAAGTTTCCCGAGTTGGAGATCGTGGGCAATTGCTGATGGTTGAAAGACTACTCGTTTACCCAGGCGTACTATTCTCATTGGGACAAGAACGTCGTCAAGAATTGTCCCTTGGGGAATCTCTGTATAGAGCTCCCGGCGAATCGCGTAAATAGCCCCAGTTACTCCTACAACCGAGCCGGATGCCGATTCGAGTCTGCGGACGAGTTTTTCGAGCCTCCAGTAGATACCCAGGGCACCTGTGGAATTAACAGTTGATTCCGCATCAATCACTAATTCGCCACTAACTGCGCCAATGGCTGCATCCGCGAAGCAGGAGACCAACTCGGTGATTGCATTAGGTTCGACAGATTGCCGTGCGTCCATAAACACTAGAATCTCACCTGTCACGCACTTTATGGCCTCATTCAAGGCGAACGCTTTCCCGTTGGACTCGGCAAGAATCACGGGCACAATGTGGGGGAATTGCTCTTCCAGTATTTTTGCGGTGCGATCAGTAGATCCATCCGAAACGATGACAATCTGAAGGCGTTCCTTGGGGTAATCCAGCCGGAGAAGATTTTCCAGTCGGGCAGGCACGTTGCGTTCTTCATTTCGCGCAGCGATGACGACCGACACGCTCGGGGTGAAGCGCTTTCTAGTGACTGGGCGATTGCGAACTCGAGAGAGAACCAAGAGCCAGAGAACATATCCGAAGTACGCGTAGACTACCGTCGAAATACAGAGCCAAAAGAGCAACTTCACTGCGCCCTCCGGTGAGGAGATATAAGAATCGTGCCAGGGTCAAGCGCACATAATGCACAGTCGGGTGCGCAACCAGCGATAGATGACCGCGTGATCAAGGGTGATTTGGTGCCTCGAGCGCCGAAGTGTCCGCCTATAATTGTCACTGGGCACCTCTTCTCAAAATGATTGTCTTGACGGTCTCAAACATGATGAGCAAATCGAGCCCAAGAGACAGGTGCTTGACGTAGTAAAGATCGTATTCGAGCTTCTGTTTCGTTTCTTGGAGGCTGGCGCCATACTGATAGCGCACCTGAGCCCAGCCCGTGATTCCTGGGCGAATGATGTGACGCAGGTCGTAGTATGGAATCTCGTTCGTGAGCCATTGCACGAACTCCGGGCGCTCCGGGCGGGGTCCAACAAAGGCCATGTCTCCGCGAAGGACGTTCCAGAGTTGGGGAATTTCATCCAGCCGGGTTTTACGCATGAATCTGCCAAGAGGAGTCACTCGGGGGTCATTTTTTGCCGCCCATACCGCCCCCTTGGCTTCAGCATTTTGGGCCATCGTCCTGAACTTCAATATTGTGAAAGGACGGCCCCCACGCCCGATCCGTTTCTGGCGGAACAAGATGGGCCCCGGGGAAGAGAGCCGCACTGCCAGAGCGATGAGCGGAATCAGGGGCAGACAGATCGTCAGCCCGATTAGCGAGACGGTGAGGGAGACCGATCGCCGAACGAACTGCAGCGGCGCCCTAACGTTAAAACCTTCTGTGAAGATGAGCGTGCTGGGCGTAAGCCCTTCCAGCGGCACCTTGCCCGTAAGTCTCTCGATGAGCAGACTGGCATCCTCAATCACAACACCGCTGAGACGAAGTGCGAGGAGCTCACGAACTGGCATCAATCCGCGT
Organism: uncultured Acidobacteriota bacterium; assembly: GCA_963730805.1. Taxonomy (GTDB): domain Bacteria; phylum Acidobacteriota; class Terriglobia; order Terriglobales; family Acidobacteriaceae; genus Telmatobacter. The sequence goes on from CAVSTL010000007.1 coordinate 843,589, forward strand.
CGGTCTTCCATAGCAACAACGACGCGGTCAATGGAAGGGTTCCGTTTCCGGAATCCGCGAAGTGCCTCACCAAAACGTAGCAGTTGCTCGCCGGGTACTCCGCAACTCTCCTCCGCGATTACTTCCATGCCTACGTCGCGCCGCGAACGCAGAATCCCGACGATGGAGCGCGCCCGCTCGCCGGAACCCAAGACATATACGCGCTCGCGGAAAACTGAGAGACCAATCACCCATTCATAAAGCCTTCGCCAAACGACGAGAGCAATCACAAGAACCGACACGCCTGCGGCCAGGACATTCCGTCCTATGTCTACGCCGGGGAAACAATAGATGACTACCGCGAGGACAAAAGACAGAACGCTAAGAACCAACAATAATCGAAAGTAGATCTCCCATCGTCCTGAGATCCGCTGCGGTTCATAGAGATCGAAGTAGTACGAGAGAAGTAACGTGAGAACGGTGATGCTCAGGATCTTTAGGATCCCATTCTCATAAACCAAAGAAATGTAAGCATCCGGTCCAATCAGGTATGCCAAAGCCAGGAGAAATGACCCGCTAATCAGGAGTACCTCAATGAGAAGCAGCACGATGGCCCGGGTTGGATAGTAAACATTAAGGAGCCTTATCATCTTAACCTCCACAATTACCTATCCCTGCTCACCATGCCGCTGACCCTCTTCCTCCCCGTAGTAGTAGGAGTACGAATGGTTGCGGGGATTCTCCTTGACCGCATTTAGAACGGAACCAAGAATGCGGGAGCTGCCAAAAGCGGCCTGGGTGCGCCGCGCTACGTCAAATGGGGTGTTCGCTCCACGCGCAACAAGCAAAACTGCATCGGCGGCGCGAGCAAGCTCTACCGCGTCCGTGACGGCAAGAACGGGTGGCGAGTCGATCACTATCCAATCGAAATGCGGAGTTACAGTTGTGATCAGGCCCTCCATACGGGGAGAGGCGATAACCTCAGACGAGTTATCGCCGCCGACTCCAGCAGGGATGAATGTGACGTTCGAAATGCCGCGCATGACGCTGGTGCTTGCTTTGTCGGCTGCCAGGCTACGTTGCATAACGCTCGTCAGCTCTGCGGTTCCGGAGAGATATTCCGCCAGCCCAGGTGTATTGGGAGCACCCAGCAAATTATGAAGGGTTCCGCGACGTAGATCCCCGTCAATGAGAAGAACGTTATGAACGGTGTTCCGCGCCATGCTCAGGGCAAGGTTTGCCGCTATGAAAGACTTGCCTTCACCAGGTATCCCGCTGCTGACAAGGATTGTCTTGATGGGGGCCTGAATGCGAAGCTGGTCGATGCGCGAGCGCAGACCACGAAACTGCT